>NZ_MKIM01000033.1 GCF_001939045.1 Rhizobium oryziradicis | reverse complement strand
CCGCAACCGTCGGCGTGACCGTCAGCGTCGACACTGCGTTTGCAACACTTGCCGAGTAGCTCAACGTGCCAGAGGCAAAGCTTGGAGACAGTGTGCCGGTTGAGAGTGTCAGGTTCGAAAGAGTCGCATCTGTAGAATGCGCAGCACTCCCGTCCGAACACGTAACTTGCAACGTTACGCTCTTATTTGGCGTTCCCGACCTATTACCGGCATCGATTGCAATATAAATACTGTCAGCATTGGCTACTCCGGTCGTAAACGTTTGGGCACCGGAGCCGCTGGGATTCGAACCAATATTAGTCGGCTCCATGATAGGGTCATCATAACTGCTTACTATAATTGAAGCATTAGCGTAACCGTTGTTTTGATATCCATCTCCAGAAAAGGAATAACTCCAACTCAGCCTCTCGCCAGCGTTTAGCCCAGTATCATATTCTTTTTCAAAATAATCAGTGCCAGACGTAATATCGCGAGTAACACCGGCACCCCAATCCGTATTAATTGCCGCACAGGCCGTTGAGAGCGCTGCATGAGATTGCCCAGCTGCCAATACGGCGACCAAAAGCAAGAAAAGCCCTTTAAAGCTCCGACGTAAAAGCACGCTGGTGAATGCCAATATCCAGCCAAACACAGGCCTCAAAATTTCTTGCCGAACCACAAGCCACCCCACAAGCATCAAGACATTACCATCGCAATATGCAAACTACGGTTTATTAAACCGAATTAGCACATCTCGCTGCGCACTCTAGTCAGGGTTGTTAAATTGTGTCGGCAATGTGTTTTGTTTTTTTACTAATGTTGCATACTTGCCACAACCTGAGGGGGCATCCATTGCATATGGTAGTGTGGAGGAGATACTTCTGTCACTTGAAAACCCAAACGATGATACACGTGAGGTCCGTGGGAGCCAAACATGGGCGTCGACAGTGTGATTGGCAAGGAAAGCCTTGCCGCCGCCGTCTGCAAACTCCGAATCACACCGGAGCCTATGCCTTTTCCTTGCGCGCCCGTCAGAAGTTGCAACTCAGACAAGCGCCATTCGCTGTAGCCCAGAGAAACCACCAATCGCCCCACACGGATACCGCAATCTTCAATGATCAGATCCATATGCTCCGGATAGGCTTGCCCCAATCCGGTTCGTATCGCGTTGAATTGCTGTTCGTGCAACACGCGCAAGAAATCGCTGTTTCCTTCCGCCCAAGACAGCCAGGGACGCGCCTCCTTGAGCAATTGAAACAAAAACGGCTCGTCATCCGCACCCGTGAACCGCAAGGCCAGATTGCCTGGTAGCGCAAATGAACCATTCAGGCCCGCCATAACACGTCCCCTTTCATGCTTATAACAGGCTCGAAGATGTTGAAGCACCCTGGCCTTGAAGACATTGCAAATATCTCGAATGCATCCGCAGTTTGAAATATTGACAAAAGAAATACCTAAAGCCATTTCCAATGGATCCAGGCGATAGAGTATTTCATGGAAACACTCTATCGCTCTAACCCTCAGTTTTTACGTGTTTACGGGCGGAAAGCCGCGACGCACTTTTCCTGGAAACGCTCTAGCCGAACACAACCTGAAACAAGGCCAGATTGGGCGATGCCGGATTGAGTATTCGGCCAACACAGACCGGCCCCAGGAGGCCAATATCCGGGTGCGAAAAGGAAAAATCTCCGACATGAAAATGTGGCACCCCCTCTTCTGAAGCTTCAAATTCCAGCGAAAACGGCACTCTTTTTGCCCCCGGAACCCCACATTGCGGGTTTTCGCGACAGCGCTTGAGGTAGACCTTTTCGCTAAAGCCCTGATCATCCGACATCTGAAAGTAAGCGCCCTCGTGCGCCTGAAACAAAGATGCTTCAACGGTTGCTATGGATATTGTCATGGGCGTTGCGGATAAATGCCATCAACTGCGATGATGAAATTCAAAGCAAGGGAAGGCTGAATCACGGGCAATGGCACCTGCGCTATGCCACCGCGCACGTCTGGACTAATAGCGACCGTGCCACCCGTCACCGTGTCAACACTCACTGTCGTCGAAGGAGAACCGGCGCTGCCAGTGACAGTTGTGTTCACATTTGAAAGCTTTACCAGATTGGTCGTTTGCGGTGAATTATATATCTTTGTCGCAGCAGCAGAACCGCCTGCAAGCATATTTTTCGCAGAGGTTGGAATCGTCGTATCGCCGCCGCCGCCGTAAACATCAACATCAACCTTGACATCCAATGTGTTTGGCACAGACGGAATCGTCACCGACTGAGGGCCCGTTTGAGGCGTAAATGCTGCTTGATGAGTATGGTTTGGCAGGTTACCGAGGCTCAAACTGTGTGAGGCGGCACCATATTGGGTACCAAGGATGTAATTGACAGTGCCAAGCGTGCCAACGCCAATCGGAACTTGCCCCTGCAAATTGGGGAGCTTGAAATTTTGACCGGGAGTACCACCGTAAATATTGCCGATAAGAGAATAAAGCGCTTGGGCTTGAGACAGTTGCACCGTCTGTCCAAGGCAATATTGGCTGCCATACATCGCAAAATTGTAGGGGATAATGAAAATTGTTCCCAGATACGCTTCCATAAGGCAACTCCATCAAAGGTTGTTTTTTTAAATTAAAATCACTATTGATTGTATTTGTCAATGTGAAAACAACCTTTTGATGCATTATTTCAAAGTACACTTTTTGCAAAAAAAGGCCGCACAACCTCTCTCTTGCTGGAATTTGACACGAAAGAAGAGCAAATTTTGGTCCAGCCTGTCCCTGCGCATAAAGCGTGAGCAATGATGTGGCACAGTTTGGCAGCAGCAGATGCAACACGCGAGAGTATCGTGCCGCCCTGGATTTTATCGCTTGATGTAAACTTTACTGCGAAGCTCGAAGCCTGCTCTCCACAAGCACACCGCTTTCATCCAGAATTGGGTGTGCGACAGAGATGATGTGGGCGTTGATGCGCTTGAGGTCACGCAACAAATCAAGGTGGAGTGAACTCGTTTGCAGGCTTTCAAGGCGTCCGTCTTGAAGACGCTTCAGATGGCGCTCGGCCGATTCTTTTTCCATGCGCCGCACCTCGACCTTTACTTCCATCATCTGGCGGGCAAGGGCAAAATCGCGCGTTACAAAAATGGTTTGTGCAACCCCTAGGTTGTCGATGGTCAGATTCATCAGCCGCATCAACTCTTCATAGCCATCATCTGAAAATTTCAAGCCGAGCGTGATCTTCTTGGTCACCTGCTGCACCAGACCCTTTTCAATGATGTCGCCGATGTGTTCAAGATTAATGGCGTAGTCGATGATATGGATGGAACGGCGGCTATTTTCGTCGCTCAGGCCCACACGCCCGAGCATCGAAAGATAGACCTTGACCTCCTGTTGCAGCATATCCACCCGGCGTTCCAGCGGGGCCACTTCTGCCAATTGCGAGAGGTCGTTGCGGGTAAACGCATCCGAGGTCTTCATCAACATACGCTCGATCATATCGCCAACCCCCAGCACTTCGCGGGTGGCGCTGGCGAGAGCAATCACCGGGCTACTCAGATCATGCCGGTCGAGGAACTTTGGGGCCATATCGGGCTTAACCTCATCGGCCACCAGTCGTGTCATCCAATGTGCGAGTGCTGTGGAAAATGGCCAGGCAATAAGCGCAAGCAGGATATTAAACGCCAGATGTGCATCCACCGGCAACATTGTGTGCGGGGTTGGCAACATTTGTAAAAGCACACCACCATACCCGGCCAGCGGCAAGACGATGATACAACCAACGCCGCGCACAATCAGATTGGCCAGCGTAACACGCCGGGCAGACGCAGCCGTGCCGATCGATGCAATAAACGGCGGAATCGCTCCTCCAAAATTGGCCCCCAGCACCAGAACCAGAATAAGTGCTGGCGGCACAGCGCCCGTGGACGACACAGAAAGGATCAAAACCACCGCAGCCAGGCTGGACGACGAGATAAATGCGATGCACGCCGACAAGGCAAAGGCAACGGGCCACGCGTTATCCAGCAGACCGATAAACGCAAGCAAGGCGGACGATTCCCGCAAAGGCTCGGTCGCGGCGCTCATCAGATGCAGCGACAACAGCATCAGGCCAATGCCGATCAAAGCACCACCCAGTCCCTGCCGGTTTGACGACGATGCGCGATAAAATCCAATACCGATGAAAATCAACAGGGGTGAGAGCCATGCGAGGCCAAAGCCGACAATCCACGCCGTCACGGCCGTGCCGACATTGGCACCGAGCAGCACAATCTGCGCCATGCGCGGTTTAACAAGCTCACGCTCGACAAATGATGCCGTCATGAGGGCGGTTGCCGTTGAACTTTGCAATGCAATGGTTGCAAAAAAGCCGGAAACAAACGAGCGCAGCCCGGTTCGCGTGCCTGTGGACAGCGCGGTGCGCAGCCGCGCGCCAAAGGCCCGTGACACACCGTCCTTGACCTGCGAGAGACCGAACAACAGCAGGGCGACGGCTCCGCACAGGTTGATGATGACGACGGTTGACCCCATCTCTTCACTCTTTCTCTGCCCATCACAGCGCCGTGCACAACAGATGGCACACAAGTTCGCTGCAAGACTTCATATCTGCTGCATCATTCCTGAAACTGGAAACGGTTTCAGGAATGATGCAGCAGTCCGTTTTGCGAACGGGATTTGACAACACGATTGGCTTTATAAACCCAACCGTGTTGTAACACCTTCAATCTATCGCACCATTTTCTGTCAAATCCAGGTGATATCTCAGAAATCATGCCATAGGCGATAACACTCTCACCGCAATCCGAATCACGTCCCGGGCAAGCGCTTTCCTTGCTGGTCGAACAGATGAATGTCGCTCATTGCCGCAACAACCGTCATACGATCGCCTGAGGCAATGCGAGAGCGCCCGGAAACTCGAAACACGATATCCTGGCCCGATGCCAATCTGCTATAAACATAGCTTTCAGCACCGACCAACTCAACCGCGCCGACAATCACCTCTGCACGCAGTGCCACAGCTTCAGTGGAGCCTGCGTCTTGCAATCGCAAGTCTTCCGGGCGAATACCAATGATGGCAGCATCAACAACGCCGTTGAGCTCAAAGCCGCCCGTTGCGCGATCCAGCAGATTCATCGATGGCGAGCCAATGAAGGTGGCAACAAATGTCGTTGCAGGCTTTTCGTAAAGTTCAATGGGTGTACCGACCTGTTCGATCTTGCCACCATTGAGCACCACCAGCCGGTCGGCCAATGTCATCGCTTCCATCTGATCGTGGGTAACGTAAACACTGGTGGTGGCCAAAGCCCGCTGCAGACGCTTGATCTCAACCCGCATCTGTACGCGCAGTTTGGCGTCAAGGTTTGACAATGGCTCGTCAAACAAAAACGCCGAGGGTTCGCGCACAATGGCGCGGCCCATGGCCACGCGCTGGCGTTGACCGCCCGACAATTGCCGCGGCTTGCGCTCGAGATATTGATCGATCTCCAGCGTTGCTGCTGCCTTTTTGATCCGCTCTTCAATCACGGCGGGCGGTGTACTACGGTTTTTCAAGCCATAGGCCAGATTTTGGCGCACGGTCATATGCGGATAGAGCGCATAGTTTTGAAACACCATGGCAATATCGCGCTCCGATGGTTCCAGCTTGTTGACCACACGATCACCAATGGAAATTTCACCTGAGGAGATGCTTTCAAGACCGGCAATCATGCGAAGCAGCGTGGACTTGCCACAGCCAGAGGGGCCAACCAGCACGAGAAACTCACCATCGGCAATGTCCAGCGACACGCCTTTGATGGTTTCCACCACATCGGTATAGGTCTTGCGGACGTTATTGAGCGTAATTCTGGCCATTATTTTTCAGTCTCCACAAGGCCTTTGACGAACCAGCGTTGCATCAACACCACCACCAGAATGGGAGGGATGATGGCGAGGATCGCCGTGACCATGACATAATTCCAAGGGGTCGAGGCATCGGCAAAATCAACCATTTTGCGAAGACCAATGATGATTGTCGACATTTTCGCATCATTGGTGATCAGCAGCGGCCAAAGATATTGCGTCCAGCCGTAGATGAACAGGATCACAAACAGCGCCGCGATATTCGTGGCCGACAGTGGCAGCAGAATATCCTTCATGAAGCGGAAGGGACCGGCATTGTCGATGCGGGCGGCCTCCACCAATTCGCCGGGAATGGTCAAGAAGAACTGCCGAAACAAGAAAGTCGCGGTGGCGGATGCCATCAGCGGCAGGGTCAGGCCGGTGTAGGTATCAATCAAACCCAGATCGACGATGACCTTATAGGTCGGCAGAATGCGCACCTCAACTGGCAGCATCAGCGTCACAAAAATCATCCAGAAGAACACCATGCGAAAGGGAAAGCGGAAAAACACAATCGCATAGGCCGAAATGAACGAGATCAGAATTTTGCCAACGGCAATCGCGATGGCCACCACAAAGGTGTTCCACAGCATCCGCTCGAGACTGACACCTGAAACGCGTTCGACGCCACCATTCAAGGCACTGACGTAATTGTCAATCAAATGGCTACCGGGCAAAAGCGAAATCGGCGGACGCAGGATTTCCGCCGACGACATGGTCGAGGCGATGAAGGTATAATAGATCGGGAACGCGACAATGATGATGCCGATAATCAGCATCAGATGGCCAAGAAGGGCCGCGATAGGACGTCTTTCAATCATGACCGGGCCTCATGCATAGTGAACACGCTTTTCAACGAAGCGGAACTGGAAGGCCGTCAGCGCAATCACGATCAGCATCAAAATGACCGATTGTGCCGCAGAAGAACCAAGATCAAGATTCACGAAGCCATCGTTGTAAACTTTATAAACCAGCGTTTCCGTGGCTTTCGCAGGGCCGCCACCGGTAACGGCATGGATGATGCCGAATGTGTCGAAAAACGCATAGACCGTGTTCACCACCAGCAAGAAGAAGGTTGTGGGGGCCAAAAGCGGAAATACGATGGTCCAAAACCGGCGGGCACCGCGCGCACCATCGATGGCAGCGGCTTCAATCAGCGATTTTGGAATCGCCTGCAGGCCTGCGACGAAAAACAGAAAGTTATAGCTGATCTGCTTCCACGCAGCCGCCACCACCACAAGGCTCATGGCCTGATTGCCATTCAAAAGCGGGTCCCAATCCACACCATTGCGGCGCAGGATATAGGCGAAGGTGCCCATGGCGGGATTGAACATGAACAACCACAGCAAACCCGCCACCGCCGGTGCCACCGCATAGGGCCAGATCAACAAGGTGCGATAAAGGCCTTTGCCGCGCACAACGCGATCGGCAGCCGTGGCCAGCAAAAGAGCTGCCGCCATCGCCAAAAAGGCGGTTGCGGCGCTAAACACGGCTGTCACTTGCAGCGAATGCAGATAATTGTCATCCGACAGCACGAAGCGAAAATTATCCAGCCCGACAAACATGCTGCTGAGCCCAAAGGCGTCTTCGCGCTGGGTGGATTGATAGAGCGCCTGACTGGCAGGCCAAAAGAAAAAAATCACCGTCAAGATGATTTGCGGTGCCACCAGAAAATAGGGCAGCACCTTATTGGGAAACACAACGCGTTGCACGGCGATTGTCCTGTTTTAACGCCAGCCCGCACGAACTCGGCGCGAACTGGCGAATGATCGTTCTATACCAAGGTGAGATGATGCTGACGCATTCTCGCCTTGAGGACATTGCAAATGTCTGTTGGTTAGCGCTGGGCCTTCTTGATTGCGGCATCACCGCGCTCAACAATATGATCCATCGTGGTCTTGGCGTCTTGCTTGCCAGCCAGCAGGGCTTCGTATTCTTCATTCATGATGTCGCGAACCTGCGGCAGGTTGACCAGACGAACACCCTTGGAATTCGCGGTGGGTGCCTTGCCCATCATTTGCAGGATCGGCGTTTCACGGGCCGGGTTCTTTTCATAGAAGCCAGACTTTTTGGTTTCCTCATAGGCTGCCTTGGTGATTGGCAGATAACCCGACACCTGATGCAGGCGCGCCTGAATCTTGGTCTGGGAGAGGAAATGGAAGAACTGGGCAATGCCCTTGTATTCTGCATCGCTCTTGCCGCCAAACACCCAGAGGCTTGCGCCACCTGGAATGGTATTTTGCGGACGTCCTTCGCCCGGATAATAAGGCAGCTGACCGATGCCATAATTGATGCCGGACTTAATAACGTCGCCCAAACCACCAGAGGATTCGGTCAACATCGCGCATTCACCCGAGGTGAAAAGCTGCTTGGCTTCAGAAGTGCGGCCGCCATAACGGAAAGTGCCATCCTTGGCCAGATCGGCAAGCTTCTGGAAATGCTCGACAAACAAGGGCGCGTTGACCTTGAGCTTGACATCGGTGCCCGCCAGACCATTTTCATTGGTGCCGTAGGAAATGTTATTCCAGGCCGCAAAATTTTCCGTCTGGATCCAGGTGAGCCAGGTGGAGGTCATACCACAGGCACTGGCACCAGACTTTTTGATTTTTTCGGCGGCGGCAAACACCTCTGGCCAGGTCTTGGGCGCATCATCCGGGTTCAGACCAGCCTTTTTGAAGGCATCCTTGTTATAATACATCACCGGCGACGATGAATTATAAGGGAATGACAACATGGTGCCGTCCGGCTTGGAATAATAAGCAACGATACCGGCAAGATATTCGGATTTATCAAAGGTGTAGCCACCCTTTTTCAACACTTCCGCAACCGGCATGACGGCCCCCTGCGCACTCATCATCACGCCGCTGCCAGCATCGAAAACCTGTAAAATAGCGGGAGCCTGCTTGGCGCGGAAGGCGGCAATCCCGGCATTCAATGTTTCGGGATAGCTGCCTTTATAGACCGGCGTGACTTTATATTCGCTCTGGCTGTCATTGAATTCCTTGGCGAGGTTCTCCACCACCTCGTTGTTTGCACCGGACATGGCATGCCACCATTGCAACTCCGTTGCAGCAAATGCACCAGAGGCAGACCCCATCATCGCCATTGAGGCCGCAGTGCTCGCAAAAAACAGCTTAAAAGACATGAATTCCTCCCTTTTCTGTGGTCCTGCGCGACATGAACGTCGCGTGGGTGATCCTCCCAGACCATCTCCCCTCTTTATTAGGGACTAATATTGCGCAGGAAAAGCAAAACTATGCACAGCTGTGCATTTTTATGGGGAGAGAACGGCGACATGCTCCTCTTGTTGTTTGAAATGCGCTTTTATCCTTGTCTGTTCAGGGCGACAGAATAAACGCTGGTCGATGCGGTAATGAACAGCACATGGCGGTTGCGCCCCCCAAAGCAGAGGTTGGAAACGGTTTGTGGCACCAGAATTTTGCCAAGCACGCGGCCATCCGGTGCAAGGCAGTGCACACCATCGGCCGCCGATGACCAAATATTGCCATCACTATCCACCCGCATGCCATCGGCGCAGCCCGGCACAATGGTGTGAAACACCTCGCCCCCCGACAATGCCCATTTAGCCCCCACATCAAACACGCGAATATGACGCGGATCATCGGTAAACATGCGGCCGGTATCGGCGACATAGAGTTTGCGCTCGTCCGGGCTGAAGGCCAGACCATTGGGGCAATTGAAATCCGTCAGCACCGCTTTGATCTCGCCATTCGGATCAACCCGATAGACGTTGCACGGCAGCTCCTGCTCGGATTTCGTTCCTTCATAATTGGTTTGAATGCCATAATGCGGATCGGTGAACCAGATTGCGCCATCCGAGGCCACAATCACATCATTGGGCGAGTTCAAACGCTTGCCCTGATAGCGATCGGCAATCACAGTGATGGAGCCATCATATTCGGTGCGGGTGACACGCCGCCCACCATGCTCACAACTGATCAAACGACCTTGCCGGTCGCGAGTATTGCCATTGGAAAAATTCGATGGCGAGCGAAACACGCTGGTGCCCACACCCGGTATCCAGCGATGCATCTTGTTATTAGGAATGTCCGAAAAAACCAGGCAATTGAGATCACCAAACCAAACCGGCCCCTCGACCCAATCAAAACCCGAGGCAATTTCCTTGAGCGGCGCATTGCCCAACACATAGGTGGAAAACACCGGATCCACGACCTCAAAGAATGTCATCTTGATTTCTCCTCCCATTGCCATCAAGTATGGTAACGATAACATATGCAAAAGACACGACATGTAAAGCCGGGAGAGGAGACCCCATGACAAAGATTGCATTTCTCGGAACGGGATTGATGGGCGGACCGATGGCGCGGCATTTGGCCAAGATCCATCAGGTGACCGTCTGGAATCGCAGCACCGAAAAAGCCCAGGCGCTGAGTGACGTTGCAAAGGTTGCAACCTCTGCGGCTGAGGCTGCAAATGGGGCTGACGTGGTTGTTTCCATGTTGATTGATGGCCCGACATCGACAGCCATTTTGAAAGATGAAGGTGTGATTGAGGCGGCGGCACCCGGTGCCCTGATCATCAATATGGCATCCGTAGAGCCCGACTGCGACCGCGCACTTGAAGCGTACGCCAAAAGCCTCGGCAAACGCTTTGTCGATGCGCCAGTCTCGGGGGGCGTCAAAGGGGCCAATGAACAGACACTCTCTATCTTTGTTGGCGGATCGCAAGACGATTTCACGGCTGCCAAACCACTGCTTGAGGTGCTGGGCCGCCCCACCCATATGGGCGCAATCGGCACCGGGCAAACCGCCAAACTGGCCAATCAGCTGATTGTCGCCATCACCATTGGTGCAGTGGCCGAAGCCTTTACCCTTGCAGAAGCAGCAGGCTGCAACATTGGCACGCTGCGGGGCGCTTTGCGCGGCGGCTTTGCCGATAGCCGCATTCTCGATCTGCATGGCGCGCGCATGGTCGAAGGCAATTTTGTGCCCGGTGGCCGCTCTGTGGCCCAACTCAAGGATCTCAACAACGCCCTCAATGTTGCCAAAGAGCATAAACTAACCCTGCCCTTGTCTGGACAGGCGCAAGCTGGCTTTGATGATCTGGTCAACAACAAAGACGGCGCGGAACTGGACCACGCCGCCTATTTTCTTTGGCTGAAGCAGATACAGAATTAGGAAAAGGCGATTTGCGCTTTCATGGCGCGGCTGCGGTCGGATGCAATCTCGAACGCCGAGATTGCATCGTCCAGGGCAACGGTGTGGGTGATCAACGGCTTCACATCAATCAAACCTTTGCGCATCAGCTCAACACCCACCGCAAACTCCTCATGAAAGCGGAAAGAACCACGCAGCTCCAATTCCTTGGAGGTGATCGCCATCATCGGCAGGGTCATATCACCACCCAAACCAAGCTGAACAATCACGCCGCGGGGTCGAAGGGCCGCAATGCCGCTGCTGAGTGCTGCTGCAGCGCCTGAGCATTCGTAAAGCACATCAAATGTGCCCTTGTCTGCGGCGTAAGCGGCCAAGGCCTCCGGTTCATCCTTGGAATTGATAACACGATCAGCCCCCGCCGACTTTGCCATCGCCAAGGTGAAATCGGAAAGGTCGGTTGCAACAATTTCGCCCGCACCAGCGCGCCGGGCCGCAAGGATAGACAGAACGCCAATTGGCCCGCAGCCTGTGACCAGAACTTTCTTGCCCATCATCTCGCCTGCACGGCGGGTGGCGTGCAGGGTAACGGCCAAGGGCTCGGCCATGGCCGCCTCTCCGGGTGTTAATCCATCGGCTGCAACACATTGCAGGGCATCGGCAACCAGACTTTCACGAAAAGCACCCTGAATATGCGGAAACGGCATGGCGCTGCCATAAAAGCGCATATTGAGGCACTGATTGTGCAGCCCTTGCTGGCAATAGCGGCAGGTGCGGCACGGTCTGGACGGCGAAACCGCCACCAACTGGCCAACGTCCAGACCAGATACGCCCTCGCCCAGCGTTTCAACAAAGGCCGAGACTTCATGGCCGAGAATCATAGGCTGTTTCAGGCGCACGGCGCCAAAACCACCGTGATTGTAATAATGCAGATCACTGCCGCAAATTCCACCGGTGGCCAGCCGCAGCCTGACCTCACCTTTTCCCGGCTCTTCCTGTCCAACCTGTTCGATGCGAACATCCTTGGCCGCGTGGGCAACAATGGCTCTCATACTCTGCTCCTTAGAAAACCGGGGTTAGCAATGGCTGGCCTGCGAAATGCGCGTTCAAATTATCGCGAACCAATTGGCCCATGGCCTTGCGGGTCTCAATGGTGCCCGAGCCGTGATGCGGCTGTACCAAAACATTGGGCAGCGTGAGAAAACGCCGATTGAGCTTTGGTTCACCCTCAAACACATCAAGAGCTGCTGAGCCAAGCGCGCCGGATTCCAGCGCTTCCAACAGGGCTTCCTCATCGATATTGGATGCGCGCGAAATATTGATCAACATGCCATCCGTCCCGAGTGCCGCAATCACCTCGCGCCCGACAATATGGCGGGTGGCCGCCGATGCCGCCAACGCAACGAACAGAAAATCTGAACGCTCGGCAAGCGCGACAGGATCGGCAATGTAAGTCATGCCTTTCGCATGTTCTTTGGGGCTTGGGCCGCAATAGGCAATGTCTATATCAAAGCCTTTCAGACGCTGAGCAATGGCAAAGCCGATACGACCAAGGCCGAGAATGCCAGCACGTCTGCCTGACACCTGACGCTTTAGAGGATACGTGCCTTTTTCGACCCAGCTTCCGTCTTTGACCCAGGATTCGGCACCGATAACGCCGCGCGCCAAGCAAAGCATCATGGCAACACCGAGATCCGCGACATCATTGGTCAGCACGTCTGGTGTATTGGTGACATGGATACCGCGCGCACGACATGCGGCAAGATCGACCGCATCAAAGCCAACCCCGTAGACCGAGATCACTTCCAGCTGGGGACAAGCGTCAATCATGGCACGACTGGCCCCAAGATCACCACGCGTTGCAATGGCACGAATGCGCGGGCCAACCTCTTTGAGAAAGGCGTCTTTATCAGTGGCATCGAAATAGCGATGCACTTGAAAAGCCTCATTCAATGGCTCTTCATCCCATGCGGGATAGGGGCCAACCTGAAGAATATCCGGCTTCGCCATTTTCATCTTCCTCCCACGGAAATATCTTGACAGATTATGTTATCGATAACATAAACAGGGGAACAGGTGCTTGTCGAGTTAAAAAATCCGGAGAATGCCATGTCCCTTAGTCTTTTCGATCTCACTGGCAAACGCGCTTTGGTGACCGGATCGTCGCAGGGCATAGGGCTTGCTCTTGCCAAAGGTTTGGCCGCAGCCGGTGCCTCGATTGTGTTGAATGGCCGTGATCCGGCAAAACTATCCGAGGCGGCGGCCCAATGTGGCAAACCCGTTGATGTTTTGCCATTCGACGTCACAGACCACGCCGCCGCCCGTGCGGCGATTGATCAATTTGAAGCGGAAACCGGCCCGATTGACATTCTGGTCAACAATGCCGGCATGCAGCATCGCGGACCTTTGGAAGAATTTCCGGCTGACGCGTTTGAGCGCTTGCTGCGCACCAATATCTCCAGTGTTTTCAACGTTGGACAGGCGGCTGCCCGCCACATGATTGCGCGCAGGCGCGGTAAGATCATCAACATTGCCAGCGTGCAAACGGCGCTCGCCCGCCCCTCTATCGCCCCTTACACCGCCACCAAAGGAGCCGTTGGCAATCTGACCAAGGGCATGGCCACCGATTGGGCCAAATACGGTTTGCAATGCAACGCTATTGCGCCCGGTTATTTCGACACGCCATTGAATGCAGCGCTGGTCAATGACCCTGCCTTTACCGAATGGCTGGAAAAGCGCACCCCCGCCGGGCGCTGGGGCAAGGTTGAAGAGCTGGTCGGGGCCTGCATTTTTTTAAGCTCTGAAGCGTCCACCTTCGTCAACGGCCATATTCTCTATGTCGATGGCGGCATCACGGTGTCTCTCTGATATGATAGCAGCACAAAAATTCGTCATTATGGGTGTCTCAGGCTGTGGCAAATCCTCGGTCGGGGCCGCCTTGGGTGAAAAACTGGGTGTGGCTTACGTCGATGGTGACGATCTACATCCGGCAGAAAACATTGCCAAAATGAGCAAGGGTCTGCCGCTGAATGATGAGGATCGCTGGCCGTGGCTTGGCAAAGTGGGCGAAACCCTCGCGGCCAACAAAGGCTGTGCCATCATCGGCTGTTCGGCCCTTAAGCGCGTCTATCGCGATAAAATCCGCGAGACTGTGGCCGAGCCGGTGTTGTTCATTCATCTTGCCGGCAGCCGCGCAGTGATTGCCGCCCGCATGGGCAAACGGTCTGGCCACTTTATGCCCGGCTCGCTGCTGGACAGCCAGTTTGCCACCCTTGAGGCGCCACAAAATGACGAGCTGGCCCTGACAGTCGACATCGACCAATCGCTGGACGGGATTATTGCCACCATTCTTGCTGCGCTGGAGAATAAAATATCATGACCAAGACGGTTGCCTTGATTGGTGCAGGTGCCATGGGTGGCGCAATTGGCACCCGCCTGGTCAAAACGGGGCATAGTCTCACCGTTTTCGATCTCGATCCGCAAAAACGCGCCGCCCTGGCAGCCCTTGGTGCCATCGAGGCCGAGACGGCAGCAAAAGCTGCCGCTACCTCAGACGTCATCATTCTCAGCCTGAACGCGCCCAAAATTGTTCGTGCAGCTGTGTTTGGCAAGGATGGGGTTGCCGACGGTGCCAAGCAGGGCGCGTTGATTATTGATATGTCATCCATTGATCCCGACGCCACCAAAGAGCTGGCCGCTGACGCTTTTGAAAAAGGTTTGCGCTGGGTCGACAGCCCTCTTTCGGGCGGTGCGCCCAAAGCCTTGATTGGCGAATTGACCTTAATGGCAGGCGGTAGCGAGACCGATGTTGCGGATGCCCATGAGGTTTTGAAGCATCTTGCCAGCAACTACACCCATATGGGACCAGTTGGTGCTGGCCAGACCACCAAGCTGATCAATCAAGTCTTGTGCGGCCTCAATTTTCTGGCCGTAGCAGAAGCCACCCAGCTTGCGCTTGATGCCGGTGTTGACGCCGCAAAAATTCCGCTCGCACTCAAGGGTGGCCGGGCTGATAGCGCAATTTTGCAAGAATACATGCCACGCTTTGCCACCAAGGATTATCGGCGCACAGGCCGTATCGACAATATGGTCAAGGATTTAAACAGCGCACAGGATCTGGCACGCCGCACCAACACGGCCATGCCGCTGACCGCCGTTTGCGCCGAAGTGCATCGTATGCTCACCGCAGCCGGTCTTGGAGGAGAAGATCAAGCGGCGTTGATGGAGTTTTTCACAGGCGCGAAAAGGGAGATTTCGCCATGATCACACGTTACGCCTTGTTTGAAGGCAGCATCAAACCCGGCCAGACGGATGCCTTTCGCGCCGCCGTTTTGGAAAAAATCCTGCCAAAATGGAAGCAGTTTCCCGGCGCTTTGGATGTGCGGGTATCGTTTGCGGAAAGCCGCGACGATGGCGCGCCGGAATTTCCGATGATTTTGGCCGTCAACTATCCCGATCTGGCAGCGGTCGATGCTGCATTGGCAAGCCCGGTGCGCACCCAGGCCCGTGCCGCGACCGAAGAGGTTATTGCGGAGTTCTTTGATGGACGCATCCACCACCACGTCACGCTCGCCAACGAGTTTGCGCTCTAGATTTTTTGATTTCGTTTGTCTTTTCGGGAAAACCGGATTCCACTTTTCCCTGACAAACTCCAATACGGTATCATCCCCAGTTGGTGAAACAGCTGGGGCCGGTATATGAGCGACGATCTTGACACCGGCATTGATAACAACAGGCAATTGATGAGCAAACACCGCAAACCACCCACCATGGCCGATATTGCCCGGATCACCGGGGTTTCTCCCATGACGGTTTCGCGTGCTTTCAAGGCTGATAGCCTGATCAACAAGGAAACCCGTGAAGCCATTTTGCAAGCGGCAGAAGATCTGGGCTATGTGTTTGATTCAACCGCTTCCAATCTGCGCTCGCAAAAGTCTGATTTCGTCGCGGTTACCATTCCTTCCATCAACAATGCCAATTTTGCCGACACCGTTGGCGGCTTGTCAGAGACGTTGGCAACCCGGCGCATGCAAATCCTGCTGGGCTATACCAATTACGACATGCAGGAAGAAGAACGCCTGATCGAGCAATTGCTGCGCCGCAAGCCACAGGCCATTGTGGTAACGGGCGGCAAGCACACAGATCGTGCCAGAAGACTGCTCGAAAATGCTCCCATTCCCGTTATTGAAACCTGGGACGTGCCCGCAAAGCCGATTGGCCATTATATCGGCTTTTCCAATGCGGCGGCGGTGCGCGAAATGGTCGATCATTTCGTAAAGGTGGGCTATCGCCGCATCGCCTTTATTGGGGGTGATGTTGGTCGCGACACCCGCGGCAGCGACCGCCGCGTCGGTTTTGTTGACGCCATGAAAACCCATGGCCTGGACACGACGCGCCTGATTGCAGCCGGCCCCCCACCCATTTCCATGCGTGAGGGTGCCAATGCCATGGCGCGGCTATTGCAGGAATTTCCTGATACCGAAGCGGTTATTTGCGTCTCCGACCTTTCGGCCTTCGGTGCGCTGACAGAATGTCAGCGGCGCAATATTGCTGTTCCATCCAGGATCGCCATTGGCGGCTTCGGTGATTACGAAATTGGCAGCATTTCCGTGCCAACCCTCACCACAATCAATGCCCGCTCGCGTGATATCGGCCAATACACCGGCCAACTCATTCTGGACATTCTCGACGACAAGCTCGAGACCGACCATGTGCTAATCAAGCCCGAATTGATTGTGCGCGAAAGCAGCAAATAACCTGAAATGGCATTCAGAATCACGGGCTCGCTCCACAACTTTCGGAGCGGCAATTTCTCTTCCCATGGGCAACATACGCTTAAGCTCGAAAATTCGCCACCGGTACCGAAGACGAGCAGAAGCGCAATCTGGAACTGGTGGTCAGCACAACTCACGCCATCTGAGGCGAGGCGTAACGCATAACTGACCTCTCGGGATTACCAAAACTGGAGCGCGATAAGGGAAGTGTTTGGTCTTCCTCAGACTTCACCGGGTCTGTGGTTGGCTCGTTCAAAAATGCTGGACAAACGGTATTGGCCTCAATATAGGGCGGTAACGATATAACATAATGGTGATTTGTATGTTCAAGAATATTGGTGTTAGCATTTCGCTTTTGTTTTTTTCAGCGGCGCCAAGCTTTGCGGCACCCGGCGGTGCGGTCAATGTGGTTGCCCCCTTTGAGATCACCGGACTGGATCCGGCCAAATCTGGCGATATTTTCCTGCGCATGGGCATTGTAGAGACGCTGGTTGAGGCAGACAAGGCTGGTAATCCGGTGGCATCACTGGCCAAAAGCTGGACCATCTCTGATGATGGCAAGGTTTGGCGATTTGCGTTGCAATCGGGCGTCAAATTTCAAGATGAGACGGTTATGACTGCTGACGCCGTGGCGGCATCTTTGAACATTGCCCGTGGCAAGCCCGGCTTGCTGGCGAAAGCACCAATTGAAACAATTACAGCGGATGGCGCGGACACCGTGGTGATCACGCTCAGCAAGCCATTTGTACCTTTGCTTGCCTTTCTCGCTGAAAGTCGTGCGCAAATTCTGGCACCGGCCTCCTATGAGGGCAAAGAGGTGAAAGCCATTATCGGCACAGGCCCTTTCGATCTCACCCAGATACAGCCGCCACAAAGCCTCAGCGTTGAGCGTTTTGCCCATTACTGGGGGGCAAAGCCATCGATTGAAAAGGCCACATTTCTCTCGGTCAGCCGCCCTGAAACCCGCGCTTTGATGGCGGAAAGTGGCGATGCAGATTATGTCTTCAATCTTGATCCGGCCAGCCGCACACGCCTTGCAAAAAGCAAGAAAGTGAATTTACTCTCGGTGTCCATTCCCCGGAGCGTGCTTTTGAAAGTCAATGCCGGTCATGAATTTCTCAATACGGTTAAGGCGCGCGAGGCGCTGAGCGCCGCCATTGATCGGGAAGGGCTGGCCATTGCCATTTTGCGCTATCCGGCCGCTGCCACCCAATTGTTTCCGCCAAGCCTTGCAAGCTGGCACAACGACGCGCTGACCCCTCTGTCTTACGACCCCGAAAAAGCAAAGCAATTGCTGGCTGAACTTGGCTGGACCATGCAGAGCGATGGTGTTCTGGCAAAAGATGGAAAGCCGTTCAAGCTGACGCTCACCACCTATCCCGATCGCCCGGAATTGCCGTTGATTGCCGCCGTGTTGCAGCAGCAGTTCAAGGATATTGGCATTCAGGTGACGATCAATTCGACCAATTCTTCAGAAATACCCGCCAAGCATCAGGATGGCACACTGGAACTGGCGTTGATGGCGCGTAATTTTGCACTGGTGCCTGATCCCATCGGCACAATGCTGTCTGATTACGGTCGCGGTGGCGGCGATTGGGGGGCCATGAACTGGTCCAATCCAGAGTTTGAAAACGCCCTTGATGCATTGACCCGCGTTGCCGATCCCGACGCCAGCAAACTGCTTCGCCTGAAAGCCGTTGAAGCAATCCAGACCGATCTTCCGGTCATTCCTGTCGCCTGGTATCAGCAGACGATTGCTGTGTCTCCAAAGCTCGAAGGCGCAACCATTGATCCTTTTGAGCGCAGCTTTGGGCTGGATAAGATGCGGTGGGCACCATGATCAAAGCCATCCTGCATCGTCTCATTCAGGCCGTTCTCGTTGCCCTTCTGGTAGGCTTGCTCACCTTTGCAATGACGCGATCCTTGCCCGGTGATCTTGCCTACCGTATCGCAGCTGGCCGCTATGGTTTTGATGTGGTCGATAGTGCGGCAGCGGCAAAAGTCTCCGCCGAGCTTGGGCTGGACCAACCCGCACTGCAAGCACTTGGTCATTGGTTGCTCGATATGCTGCGGCTTGATCTTGGCACCTCACTGGTTACAGGTGCGCCGGTTATCGATGAAATCCGCCATCAGCTTGGCCATACGCTGGAGCTTTCCTTGGCGGCCATCCTTCTGTCATTGTTCATTGGCCCTCCACTGGGCATTCTTGCGGGTTTGCGTCCGGGTGGCTGGCTCGACAACAGCCTCATATTTGTCTCCACTGCACTCAGGGCCTTGCCGCAATTTGTGGTGGGCCTTGTCCTGATTATCGTTTTTGGTCTGACATTGCAGCTCCTGCCTGCGGCGGGCCATGATCACGGTGGCCATCTGATTTTGCCTGCGCTGACTTTGGCCCTCGGACTTGCGGCGGTCTCCAACCGAGTGGCGCGGGATGCCATGTTGGCGGTGTCACGCTCTGCCTATTACACCTTTGGCCGCACCAAGGGTCTGTCCGAGTGGCAGGTGTTTCGTCGCCACGGTCTGCGCAATGTATCAGTGCCGATCCTGACCTATCTCGGCATGCAATTTGTCTATCTTGTCGAAGGTGTGGTTGTCGTGGAAACACTGTTTGCGTGGCCCGGAATTGGTCACTCTCTGGTGCATGCCATCTTTGGCCGCGACATACCCATGGTGCAGGGAACCGCTTTGGTTATGGGCCTGACTTTTGTTGCGCTCAATGGTCTGGTGGATGCGGCTTGCTACATGATTGATCCAAGGAGGCGGGCACAATGACCATGTTTGAGGATGTCATGCCCCGCCCGGCGCGCTTACCGATCCGGCGCGCAATCGGTCTGGCACTTCTGCTGGCACTGCTTGTGTTTGCTTTCCAGCCGTTGGTGGTTGGCGGGACCGATCCGCTGAAGCAGAACCTGCGGTATGCGTTGCAGGGGCCAACGGCGGATTCATGGTTTGGCTATGATCATCTCGGTCGCTCCATGGCCGCAAGGCTTGCCGCCGCGTTGAGATTGTCGCTGGGGCTGGCAATGCTATCCGTGGTAACGGCGATGATTCCGGGTGTTTTGCTGGGCGTTGCTGCGGCATGGCGGGGCGGGTTTGTGGATCGCATGATCGGCAGTGTGTCCGAAGCGTTTCTGGCGCTTCCCGGCCTGCTGCTGGTGTTGATGCTGACCGCCATCGTTCCCGATAATGCCGCTATGCTCTATATTGGTATTTCGCTGGTGCTGTGGGTGGAATATTTCCGCATGACCAGAGCCATGTCGCGGCCGCTTTTGGCCTCCCCTGCGGTGCAGGCCTCCAAGCTGCTTGGTTTTGGCCCGTGGTATATCCTGCGCAGGCACATTTGGCCGGAAGTTGCCCCGATGCTGCTGACAATAGGAGCCTATGGTGCCGCCTCTGCGGTGATGGCCATTGCGGCTTTGGGTTTTGTCAGCGTTGGCGTTCGCCCGCCAACGCCTGAACTTGGCAGCATGATGATCGAGCTTTTGCCCTATTACGAAGAAGCGCCGCATGGCCTGCTACAGCCCATCCTCATCATTTTCATGATGGTTCTGTCGCTCCAATTGATTGCTGGAAAGGCCAGAGCATGACCATATTATTGCAGGTTGACGCTGCCACGGTGGCCGCACCCTCTGGCCCTCTTGTTGCGCCTGTGTCTTTGACATTGCGGGCCGGGCGGTCCTTTACCATTCTGGGAGAAACCGGATCGGGCAAGAGCCTTTTGGCGCAGGCGATCATTGGCCTGTTGCCTGAAGGCTTGCAGGCATCGGGACGGGTGTTGGTGGATGGTGCAGCATTGGATCTGTCCGATCCGGTCTCTCATCGCCCGCTTTGGGGCCGCAAAATTGGCATCTTGCCGCAGGAACCTTGGCTGGCGCTCGATCCAACCATGCCTGCGATGGCTCAGATTGCGGAAGGCCATCACTATGTCCGTGGTCTTGCTGACGCGCCGGCGGCAGAGGCAGCGATGGGCGATTTGCAAGCCCTTGGCGTGGGCGATGCGGGCCATAAACTGCCCGGAGCGCTTTCGGGCGGCATGGCCCAGCGTGTTGCTTTTGCGGCAGCGCGGGCGGGCGGCGCAAACATTATCATTGCCGATGAGCCCACCAAGGGTCTGGATGTGGCGCGGCGCGATGAGGTCATTGCACTGTTGATGCGTGAAGTGGAAAGCGGCGGTAGCGTGCTGACCATCACCCATGATCTTGCTTTGGCCGAGCAAATGGGCGGAGATCTGGCCGTGATGCTTGATGGCAAGATCATCGAGCAAGGCGAGACGCAAGAAGTGCTGCAAAATCCTTCCCATGACTATACCAAGCGCCTGATTGCCGCAGATCCGCAAAAATGGGTCAAAAAGGCGGCACCTGAAGACGCAAAACAAGACGTGGTGCTGACCGCAGAAGGTTTGTCAAAGGCGCGGGGCGGACGACTGCTGTTTTCAGATCAAAGCCTTCAACTCCATCGTGGCGACATTGTTGGTATCACTGGCGAAAGTGGATCGGGCAAAAGCTCGCTGGGGGATATATTGCTGGGCCTGCTTGATCCCGATCAGGGCAGTATTTCGCGCGCCTCTGGCATCGCAACGACCCGCTTCCAAAAGATCTATCAGGATCCGCCATCCGCCTTTCCGGCCAGAATCACCCTTGGCGCGACGCTTGCTGATCTTGTGCGTCTGCATAAGCTTGATCCCGATCAGATTGAGCCCTTGATGCGCAGATTGCGCTTGCCGCGCGCCCTTCTTGGCCGTTTGCCGAATGAAGTATCGGGTGGAGAGTTGCAGCGCTTTGCTTTGCTGCGCGTTTTGCTTCTCGACCCGGTGTTTTTGTTTGCCGACGAACCAACCTCGCGTCTGGATCTGATTACCCAGCAGGAAACCATCGAGCTTTTGGTCGAGCTCGCCCGTGAGAGACAGTGTGCCGTGTTGATTGTCAGCCATGACCGGGCATTGATTGACAAGACCTGCGACCGATCTGTTGAAATCACGGCGCAACAGCAATAGGCGAGGTTTTGTCGCAAACTCATGTCCCTGCTTCCGTCCCTTTGAATTTCTCGCTACGTCGGATGGAAGGCAAGAGCGGCGGATCCGGCAGATGGCTATTGATTTCAAAGGTGTAGACTACCCGAAATCGGTGGTTCTGTTCGCGGTGGTCTTCTATGTCCGCTATGCCGTCTCGCACCGAGACCTTGAGGAGATCATGGCTGAGCGCGGGGTTTAGGCCGACCGTGCGACGTTGAACCGATGGGTTGTCAAGTTTGCACCACTGATCGCCAAGCGCCGCGATCTCGTTGCCGCTCGACGTTTCTGCAAGAAGACGATCAGTACAAATGGGTGCCTGACCGCGTCGTTATCGACAAGAGCGGTGCCAATCTCGCCGGGCTTCAAGCGGTGAACGTCATCCTGAAATTTACCAACAGCAGGTGTAGGATCGGGATCAGACAGATCAAATATCTCAACAACATTCTCAAGCAAGACCACCGTTTCCTAAAGCCTTTCGAAAATTTGCAACAACGCCTTCAACGTTGCCTTTTCGGATGAAAGTGCATGCAATCGGTGGCAATTTGTATGTTCCGCCATAGTTTCTCTGCCAAGGAGATTTGTGCATGGTCAATCGGGTCAACATTGTCTGGTTCAAACGGGATTTGCGCCTCGCAGATCACGCTCCATTGTGGGAAGCGGCAAAACGCGGACCTTTGATGCCGCTCTACATTGTTGAACCTGAACTTTGGAAATGTGCCGATTCCTCGCGGCGTCATTGGTGTTTTATCCGCGATGGGCTGATCGACTTGCAAAAGGATCTGCGGTCCTTGGGTCTGGATCTGATCATCAGGATCGGATCGGTGGAAACGGTTTTTGCCGATCTCCTCGCCGAAACGGGCGGATTCTCGCTCTGGTCTCATCAGGAAACAGGCAATGGCTGGACATTCCGGCGCGATCTCGCGGTCAAGGCCTGGTGCCAGGGGCATGGAATTGCGTGGCGGGAATTTACCAGCAACGGCGTTGTGCGTGGCCTGCGGGCGCGGGATGGCTGGGCGAAGGCTCGGGACGCCGCAATCGGGCAACCATTATATCCCGAACTCTCGTCACATCAGGCCACCCTCTGCGTTGGGATAGGATCAGATCCATTGCCGCAGAAGAATGATCCGCTGTTTGGCAGCGTCGACATCGGCAGTGTGCAGGCGGGCGGCAGGCAGGAAGGCTTGCGGGTCCTCTCATCATTTTTGGCCGACCGGTCGCGGAACTATCTTCAAACAATATCGAAACCCGGTATCTCGGCCCGGCATTGTTCGCGGCTGAGTGCGCATCTGACCTTCGGAACCCTGTCTGTGCGAGAGGTGGAACAGGCAACCCGGCGAGAGATCGATTCTCTTCTGGCGTTTTCCGATGCGGATTCGGTTGCCAAGAGACGCAACCTTTCAGCCTTTTTGTCACGGCTTGCCTGGCACTGCCACTTTGTGCAGAAACTGGAGCAGCAGCCGCAGATTGAGTATCAGTGCATGCACCCGGCTTTTGAAGGTATGCGCGAGCCGCATTTTCGCGACGACTTTTTTGAAGCCTGGAAAGCGGGCCAGACCGGCTATCCATTGGTTGATGCGTGTATGCGCTCATTGAAGGACAATGGCTGGATCACATTTCGCATGCGGGCCATGCTTGTATCCTTTGCCAGCTATCATCTGTGGCTCGACTGGCGAAAGACCGCGCCTTTTATGGCCGGGCTGTTTACCGACTACGAACCCGGCATTCACTATTCGCAATTCCAGATGCAATCAGGCGTCACCGGTATCAATGCCGTCCGCATGTATAATCCGATCAAGCAATCCATCGATCAGGATCCTGAAGCCCGGTTCATCCGCCGGTATATTCCCGAACTGCGCGATGTGCCCGCCATGTTTGTGCATGAACCGTGGCGAATGGATAGGCCGTTGCGCTCCTATCCACCGCCAATTGTCGATCATCAAGCGGCGATCCGCTTTGCAAAGGCGGAAATAGCAAAGCGATGGTCTCGCCCGGGATTTCGGGATGAGGCGCGCGAAGTGCATGAAAAGCTCGGAAGCCGCAAGAAGCAGCCCAACCGACGCCAAAAAACAAAACCCGTCGACAAGAAGCAGATGCAGTTTGATTTCTAGGGTTTGTCAGGGAAAAGTGGAATCCGAATTTCCAGAAAAGACAAATGAAAACAAGAAAGTATAGAGTCTGTCTGGTTCACCCTGAACCTGACAGACTCTTATGGCGCGCCCCACAGTCTTGATTCATCAAGCTTGCGCTTTATTTGGAGGTCGATGCTGCCCACCAGCAAATTCTGCAGCGTGGTTTGTAGGATGAAATGACCATTGCAGCCGGTCTGATGACATGAACGAAAGCATAGCCATGATCGAGTCAGATGACAGCATTCGTATCAACCGGATTATTGATCTCGCTTGGGCGGATGATGTCTCGTTCGATCAGATCAAGCGTTATACGGGCTTGAACGAAGCGCAGGTGATCAGGACCATGCGACAAAATCTGAAACCGGCCAGCTTCCGCATCTGGCGACAGCGGGTGTCAGGGCGCGCCGCCAAGCACGAACGCAAATCGCGGCTGCAACAGCAGACTGAAGCATGACGCGCACGCTGCATCTGGTCATGCCGGATCAACTGTCGCAAAGCCTGTCAGCGCTGCGCGATTACGATCCGGCAGAGGGCGTTGTGCTGATATGCGAGACCATGGCTGAGGCTACCAATGTGCCGCACCATAAGAAAAAACTCGCCTTCCTGTTCGCTTCCATGCGCCACTTTGCCGAAGAACTGACATCTCAGGGCTTTCATGTTCGCTATGTGCAACTCGAAGACGCCGATAACAGCGGCAATGTGTTGGGTGAAATCGAGCGGGCGGTCCGGGCACTTGGCACATCCCGGCTGGTTGCAACCCGGCCCGGCTCCTATGAGATGATCAACGTGCTAAAAGCCGTGAGGGCCGACCTCGGCATTGCGGTTGATCTGCGCGAAGATGGGCGATTTCTGTCCACCATCCGGGAATTTGCAGCCTGGGCGGAGGGCAAGAAGCAACTGCGTATGGAGTTTTTCTATCGCGAGATGCGCAAGAAGCATCAGATCCTGATGGAACAGGACGGCAAACCGACGGGTGGTGTCTGGAACTTCGACAAGGAAAACCGTAAGCCACCCAAAAAAGGACTGACCTCGCCCAAGCGAATTAGCCACCGCAAATCGGCGATCACCCAAGCGGTTCTTGACATGGTGGAGGCCCGATTTGCGGGACACTTTGGAAAATTGCGACCCTTCCATTTTGCTGTGACCCGTCCGCAGGCGCTGCTGGAACTGGATCATTTCATAGACCATGTTCTTCCTGATTTTGGCGACTATCAGGACGCAATGGTGGTTGGTGAGCCCTATCTCTTTCATTCGCTTCTCGCGAGCTATCTGAATGTCGGACTTCTGCTGCCGTTAGAAATCTGTCGCGCGGCAGAGGAGGCCTATCATCAAGGCCGCGCGCCCTTGAACGCAGTGGAAGGCTTTATCCGGCAAATTCTTGGCTGGCGGGAATATATTCGCGGAATCTACTGGCATCTGATGCCCCATTACGGGCAACGCAATAGCCTGCAGGCCGAGCGGCCCTTGCCTGCGTTTTACTGGACCGGAAAGACTGAGATGGCTTGTGTGGCGGAAGCAGTGCATCACACCTGCGACCATGCCTATTCACACCATATCCAACGATTGATGATTACTGGAAATTTCGCACTTCTTGCCGGTCTCAATGTGAAGGAAGTGCAGGACTGGTATCTGGCTGTCTATTCAGACGCTTTCGAATGGGTGGAAATGCCCAACACGCTCGGCATGGCCCTGTTTGGTGATGGCGGCATTGTTGCCAGCAAGCCCTATGCGGCCAGCGGTAAATACATCAACCGGATGAGCAACTCTTGCTCCACATGCCGTTATGATCCTGCTGAGACCATCGGTGACTGCGCATGCCCCTTCAACGCACTTTACTGGGATTTTCTTGACCGTCACCGGAACCTGTTTCAAAGCAACCAACGCATGCCATATGTCTATGCAGCCTGGGATAAGTTCACGCCCGAACGACAGCAAGCCATCCGGGAACAAGCTGCAAAAGCACTGAACGCAATCAACGAGGGAACGCTGTAACCTCGTTTCGACCCAACCGTTGGCGCAGCAAGTTTCAGAGGGGAAATACTACGTCCCGCCAACGTTGTTCCGCTCCATTTTGATCGAGCAAAAGTGTATGCGGCTGGCAATCAGAAATAGGTTAAAACAAAGAGTTAGCATCTGGTGAAAGCGCGCAGGACTCTGATGAAGAAAATGGGCTTTGATGCGATATACCTTCGTCCGAACACCTCGAAACCAGCGCCCGGGCACAAAATCTATCCCTACCTCCTGCTCAAGCTTTCGGTCACTCGGCCCAACTAGGTCTGGGCAATGGACCTGACATATATTCCGATGGCGCGTGGTTTCGTTTATCTCTGCCACCTCGTGGACTGGTTCAACCGGAGAGTTCTGTCGTGGCGGCTATCGATCACGATGGAAGCCACTTTCTGCATAGAGGCCGTTGAAGAAGCCCTTGCCCGCTATGGCAGGCCAGAAATCTTCAACACAGATCAAGAATCGCAGTTCACCTCGATAGATTTCATCACCGTGCTGAATAAGGCGGGATCGCTATCTCGATGGACGGCAAGGGTTCGTGGCGCGACAACGTGTTCGTCGAGCGGCTATGGCGGTCAATCAAATACGAGGAGGTTTATCTTCACGCCTCCAAAACAGTGTCCGAGGCTCGCACTGCCATTGGCCGATATCTGACTTTTTATAACACCAGACGCCCACATTCATCCCTTGACCGGCAGACGCCGGATCAAGCTTACTTCAACGCGCTGGCTCCAATGATGATGGCAACATAATCAAGGCGGAAATCCACTTAACCAAACGCACGAAACTGTTCAGACAAACCGAGCCACCTCTCGGAGCAGTCATGCGTTGATTTTGAACGATCAAACGGTTGGCACATTTTGATTTCAGGCCGTGCACTTAACAATTCAGGCTAAAACAAAATCCCGACCAGGAAGTCTCACTCAAAGGTGAGCCATGGCACACCCTGAGTCAGTTTACCTCCGTGGTCACAAGGATCGCCCTGCCGTGCAATCGATTTTCCATTAATGTTTGCGATCGTCGAACCACTGGCAATACCGTCGTTGGTTGGAACACCTGTGCAAATACAGGTGTCCCCAACCGTCGCAATCGGTATACCATCAACGGTGACAAAGCTTTGCTGCGTTGAAATCACTGGACCGCCAATATGCGGTCGTGGCCCCGGATCGACTTTTGGACAGACGTGCATATGACCTTTGAGGGAAACAGGTGATCCCATTTCAAACTCCTCTTTTCAATTCAGGAATGAGTGGATTGAATTCAACCAATCTCGGTTTCGCATTTGCATCACGGCTATCCAGACAGAGATCAAGATAAAAATTTGGCATTGGACTATTCCTTACTAAATCTACCGAAAGTTGTGCCAAAATATCTTTGCAGCGCTGAGACGGAACGGTTCCTTTGGGAATATTTTGCCATTGAGCATCGACAACCTTCCCATCCATCACCGTCATTCTCACTTCCATAAATCGAGAAAAATCAACAAAAGGAAAAAGATGGAGGAATGTTGGAATTTGAAGATCAATGAATGGCTGTAGTATGATTTTCATTCTGCTTGTCACGGCGGCAAAAAGAAAAGGGATCTCGCATGAAAGCTCTTCAGCATTCACCGAAATAAACGCTGGAACTTCTTTCCAGCTTACTGGTCCGATTTTGGGAAACAGGTTGTTCGAATTTGACGGACGCCCAATACGCATATTTTCCCAAATAATACTTATATTATCGGCATTTTTTTTATAATCTGCATCTCCAAAACCAACAGTGGAACTTATGACGGAACACGAAAGCGGAATTGAATACTCAGGCTCAACCAAGGCATGATTTTGATACAGAGGAGACCAATTCTCATAGGATGTCATGATAACAGGTTCGCTATGTTTTTTTATAATTGTGCTAAGTCGAGTATATGTTTCCTGTAACATCTCTGAGCGCCCCCAACTCACCAAATCCAATCCACTATTTTGGAATTTTCTCTACAAGTAATCAGGCTTCAGGTTGGCGACAAAATCCGAAAAACTGTCTGCAACAAATCCCACTTGATCCCAACCGTAGCCGGGTTCACCGAAAGTTTTGGCCTTGATGACAATGTAGAGAATACGTCCAAGGGTATCCTTGTTAAGATCGAGTAGGCAGTGACCATAGCCGCTGTCGAATGTAAACGGATATAATTTCTCAGGTAAACGCGGCCCACTATTGCCATATGTTGGGTTGATATAGCGATCATGTGCTTCAAGAATATAGGGCGGTCCCGATATGGAGCCAATATTAGCTTTTTTTTTCTTTCTATCAGGAAAAGATATTTTAGTAGTGAAGCAGAAAATTTGTTTGTTCTGCAACGTTCTTGAGCCGTATTTCAGGCAATATTCTTTGTAGTCAGATGGCAGTTTAACATCTTGCGATCGTTCGAATTCATCTAAATCTGCCTGAGTTATGAGCTCTTCTGCACGCCCCATCTCATCCGGTTTGTTCAAATAGGCATTGAGTTCGGCTGGTATCTGTAATGACATTTCAAACTTCTCCCATATCTTGCGACGTTGTTAAAATGATTAATGTTTCGACAAGCATGCAGTCTTATGAGTCTTACGACCTCTTGGTTGTCCCAAGAGCTTTGTTACGCAATTGAGCTATTCCGACTTTTTTCTCAAAATTATGTATGTTTTCGAGTATTATTGGCTGTTCTAGCCGACCAGCGAAATCTGGAGCATTCAAAATTTTTAGGAGTGCTTCAGGTATTCGCATGTTAACTTTCCTGTTTGTGGACATTTTTGACATTTAGAAAAGTTCGGAGTTAACCATAGACGCGCCTCCGACATGGGCTACGCCACCTTCCACGGTATCGTGAACAGCGCGTGGAACATATCCTACAGTTCCGTCTTCAAAATGGTTGAGGACGTATGTGCGCTCATTGGGAGAAGCAATACCTTTCTCTTTAAGTAACATTCGCGCATCGGCTGCGGCGTCGCCGGTGACAACCGAGATGTCGTTGCGGCCACCAACGACATACTTGTCGAAATCTGGAAAGCCATCCTTATATGGAATGCCGTCAACCTTGGTTCCATCCGGCAGCGTCTTGGGCTCGCTGAACTTGAAAAGACCGTTGCCATCTGCGGGTTGCGCGATCTTGTTGCCAGCGGCATCAGTCCAATTGCCGTTTTTGCTGTTGGCAGGCATCCGCCCGTTCGGCACCTTGCTGCATTTCTTGCAGTTGGTTTTGGCGCGTTTCTTTTTCATTGCTTCGCGCACTTTTTCCATTGCGCGCTTGCGGGCTGCGATGGCTTCCTTGACGCCTTTCATTTCAACAAAACTTTCCTGCAAGGCTTTGGCGCTCTTGCCGAAATAGCTGGTGATGGCCTTGCCGAGCTTCAAACCTTCCGGTCCATAACGGGCAAGCAGTTTGCTTTTACCAATCGCATCGCCAATGTAAGGCACAATTGAAACTGCGGAAAAAAGCGCTCCCCACCAATCCGCTTTAGCCAACCGGATCACCGTGCTGGTTCCGTCAGAAATTGGCGTTGGGTCAAAAATGCCGGTGATATCCGTCAGAATGGCAGGATCATTTTTTGCCATTTCCTTGGCTTTTGCCCAAATGCCGGTATTCAACTCCGCTTTATAGGCCTCACTCATGGCAATGGGTCTCCATTCGCATCAAGCTGGCGAGCGATGGCATCGGGAAGCCATTCGCGTGCGTCATCATAGCGTTCTGCGTCATCCCAAGCTTTCGCCATGTTGTCCGCAGCAAGCAGGTCAAATTTAACCTCAGTTGTGATGTCCCGTCTGATGAGAATTTTGTTCAGTTGCGGCTGCTTGTGCCAGCCCGGAGCAATACGGAACATGAAATCAATAAACAATTCAATGTGCTGTACATCGTGGATCGCATAAGAGAACATGGCAAGTTGAATGCCATGACTGATCATCTCGTAAAGAGGAGCTTGATCTATTTTCTCTATGGAAGGCCTGAATTCATCATCCAGCGTTTCAATAACATGTGCGACAAGCGCCGGGCGATTGTAGAGCAAAGGCCCATCGATCTGGCTCTGTGTCAACCGCATCATAGGCCGAACACTTGCACCTTCCACCGAGATTGGTACAAGGTCTTTGGGAATGTCTCTTACATCGCCAATCTGGTGTTCTGATTGTTCAACCAGATCACCGTGCCGAACAAATACGTTGGTATCCAGCAAACCGCCAGCATTGCAGGATGTAAACACAAAGCCATCCTGGCCGACTTCCGTGCCGATACGCTTTATCCCTTGGAAGAAAAACTGACGCTGCTCCAAGGTTAAAAACGGCATCTGTCCCATCAGAATCGCGGGATCATAGAATCGCCAAAAAATCTGATCGTCATCCGCATCGGTAATTTTGACGAACTTTCTGAAATGGTTGAAGAGCTCTGAAAAGTGCCTACTGCTTTGAATGAAAACGGCCCACCGCTTCCCCAAGCTCTCGTTGATGAGATATCGGGCGAGTTCGCCCGAGGCGTCGCATTTGAAGAGCCAGGGGGCATCATCCGAAAACTCTTCCCTCGCTTCACCCAGAAACAGGCAAGCGCCTTCTTCGGCCATAGCCTGAGCGACATTCAGCATGCCCGCGTTACGTGAAGGATCCAACAGGGCATAAAGCGAGATATCGCTTTCACCGGAGGCTGAAAGTTGTGCAAGGATCTGAGATTTAAATGTGTCACTCATCTATCGCTTCTTCTTTGAACAATCTTCGGCAAAGCCTTTGTCAGTCCGCTTTCCCGGACCGCCGCGTGAAAAGTTAATTTGATTTCCCTGAATGTCGACACGCAAGCCTTTTATGACGATGCCGTTTTGGTTGATTTCTATTTTGCCGCCCGGTGCAGTCAGAACAATCTTGTTTGAGGCATTGATTGACCAAGTCTCGGATCGTCCGAGGAATTGTTTGTGTGTCCAAAGATCGAACAATTCACCGACTTCCATTCGAACTGTTTTGCCAACGGTTGTCCGCTGTTCCTTGCCAACATTTGTGATCTGGGTCTGTCCCACATTGGTGACCTTGCTGACACCGATCTGCTCAGCCCGAGCCACTCCCACGGTGTCGGATTTGAACGCGCTGACGATAGTGTTCATAATCCCAGGAAGCGGGAACAGGCCGGATGCATCCTGCCCAACGCCCGTGCCGGAGCCTGCCAGTGCTGTGCCAGCATCCGCCCTTGGGCTTGCGCCTGCCACAACGCCTTCTCGGGCCATCAGCCCTCCCGCACCCAGAAAGCCGAGTGCGGATGAGGCCAGCGTGGTGGCGAAGCTTGCAAGGCCCGGTCCGCCGCCACCTGCAATTTGACCGGCCTGTGCCAGAAGCCCTGCTGTTTGGCCAGAAAGCGCCTGCACACCCGCCATGGCCAGTGTGGCCATCGGACCCGTGCCCCCGACAACGGTGTTGAGCGAACCGCCAATTTCATGCTTCTGATTGCCACTAACCTCTACAGCACGGTTGCCGCCAATGGAGGCCACTTCGTGCCGATCAATCCGCTTGGTGCGGTCGTTCAAAACCCGCGTGGTTTGATCCTTCTGGGCGTGGAAGAACATGTTCTCCTGCCCAGCCTCATCCTCAAAGGTCATTTCATTAAAACCGCTGCCCTTGTGGGTGTTGGAGCGCAGCACCATACGGGTCTTGTTATCGGGCAGATCATAAGGCACCGGGTTTTTAGGGTTTGGCACCACGCCAATCACCAGTGGACGATCCGGGTCACCGTCCACAAACGCCACCATCACCTCCATGCCAATGCGTGGAATGACTTGTGCTCCCCAGGTGCCGCCGCCCCATGCCTGGCTAACCCGCACCCAGCAGGTGTCAGAGCCATCCTTTTGTGCCTTGCGATCCCATGGAAACCACACTTTGATGCGGCCGTATTTGTCGGTGTGGATCTCTTCACCCGCTGGACCAGCCACAATCGCCACCTGCGCACCCTCGATGCGCGGGCGCTTCGTCTCCCGATGCGGCGTTAGCGGCACCCGTGAGGGGATGGCCTCAAACTCGTTGCGATATTCTGGCTCGTTCTCGGTGGTCTCATAAGACCGATCCACCGCCCAGTGCTTGATGCGTGTAATGACGTGTTCTTCGTAAACATGATCTGGATGTGGCTCTTCATACGGGGTAAAGCGGCGGCCTGCCTCCAGCACCCGCACAGTGGATTGACCCGTGACTTTCTCGTGATCGGCCTCCTCTGCCTGCATTCGAAACGTCTCAGCCCTATCACCTTCCTGATCATCGGCGATGCGAGCTGGATATTCATACAGTTCGCGCTGCTTGGCTCCCGGCATCTGGATCAGCGACGGCGTGGATTTGAGCGGCACGGTGCTGGGGGTCTCAAAGTTCCAGTCTGCACCTGCTCTTTGGCCGGGGATGAAGGAAAACTCGCGCATCCATTCAGTGATATGGTTGCGGTCGGATGAGCCTTGGGCCAATCTCACCTTATCTTCGCCCTCGGCCGACGCGGATGGTGCGCTCCATGCTACTTTGTGATCACTGACCTTCAGGCGATGAACGCCCTTTTCATGCTCAAACCAGTAGAAAAGACCATCTTCTTGAAACCGGCGCAGCAGATAATCCAGATCTGTCTCGTTCCACTGCACGCTGTATTCGCGCGAAAGCGGAGGCTTGTGCATAGGAGAGGAGGAGGCGGCTGGAATGCCTTGTTCGGACAACAGCGTTTCCATCACCTGTAAAGATGTCTTGTTTTGCCAGATGCGGCAATCAGACCGGCGAGACATCAACCACATCTGCGGGCGGATGGTGAGCGTATAGCTGCGAAGCCCGCGTGTGACCGGCGGTCCTTCCGACAGATTGGTCACCAACCCGTTAAACGGACGCCGCACACCGTTCTCACCAAATTCACCTTGACGGATTTCCAAAGACACATCGACCAGCTTGCCAATCAGCTCTTCCGGCTTGACTGCCTCGCGCTTGGCCCGCACATTCAAAGTAATTTCGAACAGGCGATTGACGCCCTCATCCACCATCAACCGCTCTGGTAGCAATTGATCCTCTCCCAGAGGCGAGGACACGTTCAAAACACGACTGGCCTGAATGAAATCGGCGGGTGAGAGTTCGTCGTCCATACGAAAGGCCCCCAAAATGTCGTTCTCAAAAAATCAAAAGATCGTATCGAAGCAATAGTCGTGCAATCGGGCGTAGCAATCACGCCAATGTGAAAAATTAAGCCGCATTCCCAAAAGGTCAAGGTCTAGGTTGTGTTTTTTGAAAAGGGCAGATCAAGCGGCATTTCGGATTTAACTGTCGGGATTCAAAAAGTCTGGTCACTCAACGCGCTCTTTGAAGTCAGCAATTTGCGTTGGTCGCAGTTAATGTGAGCTCATTCTCAACCAGTGTGATTCCAAGAATGCTATTCGTCTCAAATAATCTGAACTGGAAATCACCATCTATTGCGCTTGATTACAGCTAGGGCGTCGTTTCACCCCAAGCAGGAACTGACCTCAATTGGTGACGAATGCCAACATCACGCGCGCCTTTGATCTGGAAATTTCGTGGTTACGAAGCACTGAACCTACGGCGACAAAAAGCAACGTCGCGCGGTTTGTGTGGACGTCTACGTTGAAGTGCCAGCTTTTAATGTGCCTATTGGAATTTCTGCTATCAAACGTATAACGCTTAACCCTCGGAGGGCACCTGCATTGGTCGGCTCAGTCAAGACAACGCTGAAATTACTTCCGGGTTGCCATAACTTGAAAGTTTGTCGGCCGACAGTAAGCAATAGCAGAGGCTGCTGGCGCGCATATCGCCTGTGCCGTGGTTCGTTGAAACCCAAAAGAGTGCCGAACTCGCACCGTTATGCAGATCGTCCACTAGCGCGCCCCGAGGTGGAAATTATTTCTGCTTAGCGTCTCCAAAACGGACGTTTGATCAACCAGCGGGGAATCCCGAAAACCGACGTTCTCTTATGAGCCTTCATTCCGCACGATTCCGCCGGAAGAATGCAACGACTTCGATATTGAACATGCGGTGTAACGCCGCGCGATCAAAGCCCGGCGCATCGATGCACGCCGGCGAAGACGTGTTGACCTTGGGATACATCGTCAGAAACGACATATGAACAGCTTTGGGTACAATCCCGAAGTCAGGCCGTTCCGGCAGTAAACGTACCAGCGTTGCAACATCTTTCGGCGACGCTCCACCGCCGCCTCCAAGTTCCGATCCCCAGACCTGAGGTGGAATTCTGATATTCTTTACGCTTCCTCTTGTCTGAAGCACAATGCTGAGAGGGTCGGGAACCACCATCACCCTGATACGGGGATCATGCGTTAGAATTTGGGGCAGTGCGCATGTCGAAAAGGGCGGGGTTGGCCGGACTGCGGGCAGCCCACTACCTTCGGGTCGGCGCAACGCGGCGGCAGCTTGCTGAAGTCTGGATTGGCACCGGCGAGGATGAGCCAGATATAGCCGCCCTGCAAGAAGCCATAGACCCCTATCCGTTGCGGGTCGATTCTGGCTGAATCGGGAAACGCGGTAAGTATGAAATCAATAGTTCGATCGATATCGATAGATCGATTGACGAGCGCAGCCTGACCATTCTCGCGGCTCATATCGGCATAGTTCGCATACGGATGATTGATGGCGACCACAACAAATCCGGAATCCGCCAGCGCCTCGGCGGTGTCGTGATGACCGAAGTACCAGCCGCCATAGCCGTGAGAAATGATGACCAGCGGCAACTTTTTGTCTCCAGCAATTGGACAATCGAGTACCGCTTGCATCTTGAGTGCTCTGACCGGCACGTCTTCAGGTGCCTTGGCACGGCCTTTTTGCGCGGATCGCCAAGAATCTGATATCAGGCGACGGTTTTGGTCCCCCAAGCTTCACCTTGGTCTTGACCTTGCCAGCGGTGAGATCACTTGTTCCGAGCTGACCACGGATAATGTTGGAGAACCAACAGCCTTACCTGACCTTCTTGATCAGATTGACGGCTCAGTTGCCAGGTTTATCGCTGATGGTGCCTATGACGGATCGCCAACCCGAGGCCTTCTCGAAACCCGCCTCGGCGAACTCGTTGAGGTCATCATCCGCCTCCCAAGACGGCAGTTCAAGGTCCGCAATCAGACGACAGAAGCAAAGATAGGCGTTCGTGTTCTCAACCGGATGACGGAACTTGGCTGTCCAGAGTTCAAGCGCGTTGCATGAAAAATTTCACAGGTAGGGTTATCTCAACCAGAATCTGACCCGTATAACACGGTCGATCAAACCTGGCATTGTGGGCGATGATCAAATCGGCGGGGTCAATCATTGCCTGCATTGCCGCCATGTCAATTGACTGCCCGGCCGCAGCGCACCGTTTAGCCATTGGCGACAGCATACCATCCTTTTCATGCATGACCATCGTCAAACGGGGGCAATCTCACCGCCCCGTCAGGGGCGTCCATCCTGATGTTCGCCGGGGTCAAGCTAACCTTATAGGGCAAGCGGCTGTCCAGACGGCGTCGAGTGAGCGCTGATCCCCTCCCCTGTCAAACGGGCACGAAGCGCTGGGCGTACATTTTCCAATTTTGCATCGGTCGGGGCGGCCAATGCAAACCACACACTCAGTGAAGATATCAGTCGACAAAATTGATTTTGTTGGCCGAAATTTTGTCGTCACCGCTGATGTTCGATTCCTTTGGGGGGCCGAACTTCTTGAACCAGAAGCCTGTAATGATCGGCACGAGGATCGACGTCACGATAATGCAGATCGCAACGAGTACCGTTGCACTCGGCGCGGCAGGCGCAAATTGCGGCGCGACGGCGGCGATAGCGAGCGGGTTGGCTGCAGCGGCACCTGCAGTAGAGGATGCGGCGACGCCGGCTGTGCCGTTACCGCCGCCAATATATTTGTCGGCAAGGATCAGCGGTATTCCCGTCAAAACAATCACTGCAATCGCAAGGGCAATGCCCAGGCCTGCCAATGACGACAGCAAAGTGTGCAGGTTGATGGTGTTGCCCAGAGAGAAGGCAAAGAAAGGGATCATCAAGACACTTCCCGGGGCAAAGAAGGCTCTCAATTTCGGATCCAGATTACCCAGTGCAAAACCGATGATGAATGGCAAAAGGGCACCGATAAATATTTGAGGTTCGAAATGTGCGACACCGGAAGCGCCAAGAATGATCATGCTCATCAACGGACCGGATTCGATAGACGTCAAAACGAAGGCCCCGGCTTCCTCCTTGGTCCCGTAAGTTTGCATCAGCGAGGCATAAAGACCACCATTGGTCATATCCATGGCGCAGACGATTGCAAGCACCGAAAGGCCGGCAAAAATACCGGTTTGAATTCCCTCTGACGGCAGAATCATCGACGCAATCAGCGTGATAATCCAAGCAGTTATGAATTTGGTCAATACGATCGTGCCCGACTTGCGCAAGACCGTTCCGGTCGATCTCAATTCGATCGACGCCCCCATGCAAAAGAACCAGACCGCGAGAATTGGGATGACCCCGGTCATGATCCCCTGAGTAAAACCTTTGAAATAGCCGGCTGCATCGGGCGCGAAGGTCTTGCAGACCGCGCCCAGCAGTAGCGGTACAAGCATCAAGCCCCCGGGAATCCTGTCAATCGCGTCTTTAATCTGCATCTCATCTACTCCCACCGGACGCCAAGGGCACCGGCTCAATTTCGACTGTCGTCAGGATTGTGACGACTCCTCCAGCACAATCACATTTCAAATAGTAGCTTAATTTTTAGTGCGCCTCCACTTCGGCCGTATTAATAAATTTAGCGCTACGAATGAGGCCGACAAGTAAGACGCTGTTCAGTACATCGGTCTCTGAAATGAGGGAACGCTTGGCGACTGCTGACGGTGCGTCCGAGCACCGCCTACCAAAAAAATCATTCAAAAACGGACAGAATTGCAATCTTGCTTGTCATTTTTTTTTAGCTTTGAGGACGTCAGGGCCCGCCAGGCGATCTAGGCCTAGCCCGAACGAAGGCTGAGTCTGCTGTAACTCGGTGATCAAAGTGGCAAACATCTAACCCGTTTGATAGGCTTCGTCATGAAGTAGACGATAAAGCGAAACCCTGTCGCAAATCTCAATATCGGCACATATCGAGGCTTGATCGAAGAAACCAACGGTGCGGCGAACCGCATCTCCGCGCTGGTCTCGGATAACGAATTCGCGGATCTTCGCGACGAAAGTGGCTTGCCCCTGTCTCTCTGCCTCAGCCGGGCTCCTCACATCCTTAATCTGATCGGCGACAGCTGCCGAAGCCTCGACCCTCAACCGCCCGAGGATCCTCCGGTCGTCCGAGAACGCAGGACCTATGAAGCTCGAGTAAATTGCGAAGCTCTGCTTCTGTGGTATTGCCGTCGCGACCGCGACCGCCAGGCCACAGAAGCGGGCGTGGAACTCGCCAGCACGTGAACTCAAACGACGGGTTAAAAGCGTTCGCGGCGAACGGTAACGCGGCCCTTGACGTGCTGAATGCACAGGGAAAATCGATGGCGGAAGCGATCCGGTCGATATGTGTGACGGAAGTTACGCACGACCGCTGGCGTGGAGAATATGGCGGCTTGAAAGGCGACCATGTGAAACGGCTGAAGTGGGAGTTCGGGGCCTCGTTCATGGCAACTCGAATATCAACTCGGTCCCAACCAGGTGGTTAAGGCGAGGCCACCCGACAAAGACTTCATGAAGGCGCGCTTCATGCAAAATCAAAATTGGCGGAGCGGCCGTGCCGGATTGCCAACCACAGTCGTTCCTGCGGCCACGCTTCGCGTCACCACCGCACCCGCGCCGACAATCGCACCATCGCCGATCGTCACACCCCCAAGTATTATCGCGCCACCTCCGATCCAGACATCTTTCCCGATGCTGACTGGCCGGGCTATTTCGAGACCCGACTTTCGTAGCGTTACGTCGCGATGGTGTTCCGGGCAATATATCTGAACGGCTGGCCCAAGCATCGTGCCATCACCAATGGACACGGTTGCAGTATCGAGAATGACACAACTAGAATTGAGATAGACACCGCTTCCAAGGGAGATGTTCATACCGTATGCACAATGGAACGGTGCCTCGATGAAGGCGTCTTTAGCGGTAACAAACAGCGCGCGGAGTTCGCTCGCCATCGGTCCACGTTCGTCGGGTGTCATGCTGTTGTGGGCATGCACGGCGCGTCTGGCCCGCATGCGCAACGCATCCAGTTCAGGATCGAAACAGCAATACCATTCGCCAGCGTCCATCTTTGCGCGCTCGCTCTTCAAGGGCTCACCTCCGCTCGTGCCATCAAAAGTGTTCTAATCCGTCGCACCAAAGGAGGGCAATGACTTTAAATGTCTATTTGACTTTCAATGTTAAGCGAGCACCGCAAAGTCGCGAGACTGCTCTTGGCGTCCGGCCGGCGTTTTCTGCTCTCTTTACGCTCAATCTCAATCGACTTTCTGAGCTTAAGCTATAGGCTCTAAACAATCACCCAGCATGCTCTTGGCATCAGGGTGAGGCGATGATGTGCCTAAATCTTCATCAGCATCAAAAGTGGCACATTGTTTCACCGATCGAGCTTGCAAAATTAATTCCTGCGTGATTGTATAGACAACTTAACGGCAGGCCAAATGCGTCCAACAAGAAGACGCAACCGCTCACTAAAGGGGAATGCATGATAACTTTTGATAACGTCTGCAAGCGTTATGACAACGCGGCGTTAGCTGTAGATAGTCTCTCGCTCACAGCGCCAACCGGCAAGCTGACGATTCTGGTTGGTCCCTCGGGGTGTGGCAAGACGACGTCTTTGCGCATGGTCAACAGATTGATCAAGCCTTCGACCGGATCGATCCTGCTTGATGGCGAGAAAACGGAGCACATGGATGTTGCTCTTTTGCGGCGGCGGATCGGTTATGTCATCCAGCACGCTGGTCTTTTTCCCCATCGGACCGTTGTGCAAAACATTGCCACCACAGCACGCCTCAATGGCGTTCCCAAGCAAAAAGCACTGCGCACCGCCCATGATTTGCTGGAGCGCGTGGGACTGAGCAGCGCCTTTGCTGATCGCTTTCCTTGGCAGCTCTCCGGTGGCCAGCAGCAACGCGTGGGCGTTGCCCGCGCTTTGGCTTCTGACCCGAAATTCATGCTGATGGACGAACCGTTCAGCGCTGTCGATCCGGTTGTGCGCGGCCAGTTACAGGACGAATTCCTGCGCCTGCAGCGAGAGATTGGCAAGACAATCATCATGGTCACCCATGACATTGATGAGGCGCTCAAGCTTGGCGATCAGGTGGCTGTATTGCGCACCGGGGGCAAGCTTGCCCAGATCGCCTCGCCACAGGAACTTCTGGCGCGCCCGGTCGATGCGTTTGTGGCTGACTTCATTGGTCGGGATCGCGGCTATCGGTTTCTGAGTTTTGCCGAATTCGATGGGAGCGTTCCTCTGGGTGCGGAACCTACGGCGAAGCTCGGCATTACACCGGAGGCCTTGCGCGATATCGCCACAGACCGCTGGGTTCTTGCAACGAATCATGAAAACAAGCCGATAGGCTGGGCTGATGCTCAGAGCCTGAAACAACCATTGCGCAACGATGATCTCAATCTCAGCGGCACACTGGCCCCGCAAGGGAGCAGTCTGCGCCATGTGCTGGATGCGGCGCTTAGTTCTCCGTCTGGCCGTGGCGTCGTCGTGTCTTCATCCGGCACGCTTGTGGGGACTGTCACATTACCAGATGTCGTTGCCGCTATTGACCGCGCGCGCAACGGGCGATCTGGAGGGCAGCCATGAGATTCGATTGGCTCTATAATCAGTCGGGTTGGATCTCAGAGCTTTTTCTCTGGCATCTCTATCTGTCCGTGATGCCGGTGTTGATTGGCCTTGCTCTCGCTTTGCCACTGGGCTGGATAGCGCAGCGCGCCGGTCTGTTTCGCACAGCCCTCCTCGGTGCCTCCGGACTTCTTTATACGATTCCATCGCTGGCGCTGTTTGTTCTGCTGCCATGGGTCCTTGGAACGCGCATCCTTGATCCTATCAATGTCGTCGTCGCGTTGACAGTCTATGCCTTGGCGCTTCTTGTGCGCACGGTCAGCGACGGTCTCGACTCCATTTCCCCTGACGTTCTTCAGGCAGCCAATGCCATGGGTTACAGACGTGCCGCGCGTCTTCTGACGGTAGAGCTGCCGCTCGCTGTTCCGGTCATCGCTGCCGGGCTGCGTGTTGCTGTTGTGTCCAATGTCAGTATCGTTTCGGTTGCCGCTCTGGTTGGAACACCTCAGCTCGGCCTGCTTTTCACCCAGGGACTCCAGTTGCGGTTCATGACTCCGATTATCGCGGGCATTGTGCTTTGCGTCATTCTGGCCGCCCTTCTGGATGGGCTTGTTTTGTTTATCGCGCGCCGTTTGACGCCTTGGCAACCGGGGAGAATGGTGCGATGATCGAATGGTTCTCAAATCCCGAGCATTGGACTGGCACCGACGGTGTCATCATTCTGGTCGCTCAGCATCTGGGCTATAGTGCAATAGCACTTTTCTTTGCCTGTTTGATCGGTTTGCCAGTGGGTTTGTATGTTGGCCACACCGGGCGCGGCGTCGTGTTTATTGCAGGGCTTGCGAATGCGTTGCGTTCCTTGCCAAGCCTTGGCCTTCTCGCACTTCTGGTGATCTTGTTTGGCCCCGTCTTCGCGTCCGATTTGGCCTTTACCGTGCCAAGCCTGATCGTGCTGGTGCTTCTGGCTGTGCCGCCGATCATGACAGGCAGCTATGCGGGCGTTGCAGCCGTGGATCCGGCTGCGGTCGATGCCGCACGCGGTATGGGCAAGCGCCCGCTTGATATCCTGTTCGACGTCGAGTTGCCTTGTGCACTGCCGCTGATTTTCTCAGGCCTGCGGAGTGCCACTCTTCAGATCATCTCAACGGCAACAATTGCCGCCTATGTTTCGCTCGGCGGCCTCGGTCGTCTGATTATCGATGGTCGGGCGCAGCATGACTATTACCAGATGGCTGCCGGAGCGGTACTGGTCGGTGTGCTTGCCCTCGCGGTTGATATCACCATCGGCCTCGTCGCCCGTTTCACTGTATCAGCTGGCCTGACACGCCGGGTGAAAGGGCGGCCATCATGACACAAGATTGTCTTTCCACCCCACAGACAAGATTTTGACCCAACCAAAAGGAGAAGCTCGCATGGCATTCAGGATTATTACTGCCTTCAGCGCATTGGCGCTTATGACCCTCTCAGTGCCCTCCGCATTTGCCGCCAATGACCCTCTCGCAGCCCCCGCTGCGCGGTCGGATTCGAAGACAATCATCATCGGTTCCGCCGATTTTCCCGAAAGCCAACTTTTGGCGACTATTTATGCCCAGGCGCTGAAAGCCAAGGGTGTCGCGGTTGAAACAAAATTGAACATTGGCAGTCGGGAAGTTTATATGCCGGCGCTGCTTGACGGCTCAATCGATCTTTTGCCGGAATACGCCGGTGCAGCATTGAGCTATCTCGACAAAAACGCGACCGCCCATGCGCCTGAAGATGTGGCGAAGGCCCTGAAGGCAGCCTTGCCGAAGGGGGTTTCGATGTTAACTCCATCACCAGCGCAGGATTCAGACGGTGTTGCCGTGACCCGCGCGACGGCTGATAAATACAAATTGAAGACAATCGGTGATCTTGCACCCGTCGCCTCGCAGCTGGTGCTCGGTGGCCCACCGGAATGGAAAACACGCAAGGAAGGCATCGTTGGTTTGAAGGATGTGTATGGCTTGGAGTTCAAGTCGTTCAAGGCACTTGACGTCGGTGGTCCTTTGACGCTGTCGGCGCTTGTCAATGATCAGATACAGGCTGCGAACCTGTTTTCAACCGATCCAGCCATTGCACAAAACAATCTGGTTGTGTTGGAAGATGTCAAAAACCTCTTTCCGGCTCAGAACGTGGTTCCTGTGATCGCCACTCCGAAAATCAATGACGTCGTAACAAAGACGCTGGATGCGGTATCTGCTGCGCTCACCACCCAGGATCTCATCGAGATGAATGGTCGCCTGGGCAATCATGACAGTTTCGATGTTGTGGCTGGAGACTGGCTTACCAAGCAAAAGCTGAACTGAGGACTGTTGGCAGGCACTCTGGTGCCTGCCAAAAACCATGTGTATTGTGCAACCAGATTGGTTCATCGCGATGGATCGTAACGCAGAAAATATCCGGTAAAACAATGCCATTGGTACAGCAAACGGCCGAGGACGAACGGGAGGAGCCTATTTCGGCTGCCCCTCTCTATGTAAAATTGAAGGATTATGTTCGCAGCCGCGTCGAATCCGGTGAATGGAAGATTGGTCAGCGCGTTCCATCCGAAAACGAACTCGTCGATATTCTCGGCGTGAGCCGTATGACCGCTAATCGTGCCTTGCGCGAGCTGGCCGACGAAGGCCTTGTGGTACGGGTGCGAGGCAAGGGCTCTTTTGTTTCAACCAACAAGCGCACATCGCAGTTTCAAACTGTGCCCAACATTGCCGATGAGATTAGCCGCAACGGTGGCACTCACAGCGCAATGGTCTTTCTTCTTCAGCTCGAAACCTGTGGTCCTGAGCTTGCAGAAGCACTTGCTGTTCCATGCAACAGCTCTGTTGCGCATTCTGTTATTGTGCATGCCGAAGACGGCATTCCGATGCAGATCGAAGATCGATTTGTAAATCCCGTGTGTGCGCCCGATTACATCAATCTGGACTTTAATGTCACGACACCGAACCGGTATCTGATGATGGCGGCACCCATCGTCAAAGCAGAACAGCATATAGAAGCGGTCAAGGCGGAGCCTTGGGAATGCAAGCTGTTGGCAATTTCAAAAACCGAGCCATGCCTGCTTGTTCGACGCAGAACATGGTCGACAGAAGGCGTCGTCTCTTCCGTTCGTCTGCTCTATCCCGGCAGTCGCTATCGTCTTTATAGCAGCACGTGAGACCTGGACCGATGTCTGGTAATCTCACAGATTTCAATACTGGAGAAATGCATGACCGTTCTTCTTGATGGCGGGCTGGATTGGCGCTCTATTGCGCGCGTCGGCAAAGGAGAAGCGCTGCATGTCTCGGAAAATGCCTATGAACGTATCGATCGGGCAAGCCAGATTCTCGATGCCATCGTGGCCGTGGGTGTCCGCGCCTATGGGATAAACACAGGCGTGGGTGCCCTCTCGGATACTGTGGTTGACCGCACAACCCAAGGCAAGCTTTCGCGCGGAATTGTGCTCAGCCACGCATGCGGCATTGGACCTCATTTGGATGCGCCGGAGGTGCGGGCCATTATCGCTGCGCAGATTGCCAATTTCGCCCATGGTTATTCCGGCGTCCGGCGCGAAATTGTTGCAAACCTATCAACATTTCTGGAGCGTGACTGCATCCCGATCGTGCCGTCACGGGGCTCGGCGGGCTACCTCACCCACAATGCTCACACAGCTTTGGTGCTGATCGGTGAGGGTCAGGCTCGTATGGGAGGTCGTCTTCTCAGCGGCCGCGAGGCTTTGGCGGAAATGAGTCTTGAGCCCTTGGTTCTGGGTGCCAAGGAGGGGCTGAGCTTGGTGAATGGTACATCTTGCGCAACAGGCTTGTCCTGTATGGCGCTGAATCGTGCTGCTCACCTGCTCGACTGGGCCGACGCCATTGCAGCTCTCACGCTTGAGGCGGTGGGTGGGCAGATGGATGCGTTCAATGAAAGCGTTCTTGCATTGCGCCCCTCAAAAGGCATCGCAGAGGTCGGCGCGTCGCTTCGGACGAGACTCCAGGGTAGCGGCCTGATTGCAGCAGCGCATGGCAAAAGAACTCAGGATGCTTTAAGTCTTCGGGCCGTGCCGCAAGCCCATGGCGCTGCTCGTGATGTGTTTGAAATATCTGCTTCCATTGTTAACCGTGAACTGGCGTCTGTCACCGATAATCCGGCACTTATGGGCACGGTCGAACAGCCGCTTATTGCTTCACAAGCCCATGCCGTTGCACCGGCATTGGGTCAAGCGGCTGACAGCCTGGCGATTGCGATTGCGCAGATCGCGGCGATGAGTGAGCGCCGCGTCGACCGTCTGGTCAATCCACTGGTGAGCGGCCTTCCGCCCTTTCTCGCCTCCGATGCGGGGACCCAATCGGGCTTTATGATCGCCCAATACACGGCAGCAGCCCTGGTTGGGGACAACCGCCGCCTTGCAGCGCCAGCTTCCACCGACGGCGGATTGACATCCGGCTTGCAGGAGGACTTTCTGGCGCATCCTACGGCAGCCGCAAACAAACTGCTCGCAGTTCTTGATAATGCAGAATATATTTTTGCGATCGAATGGATGGCCGCCGTACAAGCCCATGATTTTTTGAGCGATCTTGGTGATCGTGCAGCGGGAACCAACGCTCTGCACAGGATGCTTCGTGAACACGTTCTGCCTTATTCAGACGACCGGCCGCTGGCAATGGACATCGAGGGGGTACGGGCGCTTTTGCGCGAGAAGGAGCCGCTTTAGGTCGTCTTGCGCAAAGTCATAGTCCGAACGGCAGGCTGATACCTTTGGCGCGAATAAACGGCAGACCCTTACGGTGTGCCGTCCAGCCGATGACGCGAAGCTCTTTTGCAGCAGGCTCATAGCGTTGCGCAAGCATCCAGGACTTACAGTCAATGGCGGCAATATCGGCCTGCCCCCTGGCAACTGCTGTGACACTAGCCCGGTGGGCACCTGTTTCAAGACGATTTGCAAACACCTCCAGGCTCTCACCGAGCGCCTTGAGATCCCGCTTTAGACTGAGGTAGCCTGATAAGGATATTGGGTCGTTAAATGCCAAAATTTTCTGTCGAAAGAAATCCAGCGGCAAGAGTGCGTCGCCAACCGATGAGGGAGCAATCTCTTCTTCGCCATCACCTTTTCTGGCAATGATGGCGCTGCAATAGAATTCTCCCTTACCACCCTCAACCCCTTGGTAATCACTCTGTCCGATCACCTGAACGTGGTCTTTCAGACCAAACTCCATGGGTCCCCAACAGGTATTGGCAACAAGCAGGCCCGGATGTCGCCACAAAACCGCTAAGTCGAAAGCATCGGGATCAAGTGTGGCAGGATCTGCGGCGATGACGGTTCCATCTTTGCTTCGAATGCCACCGGGAACAGGCGGCATATCGGCGTTACGACGGACGAGATTTTCGGGGGCATCAATACCGTGATCGAGAAATCGGCGGCGCATGCTGGCCCAAAGGGCATCAGTCTCGCTGCGCAATTCAGGCCAATCGTACATCGGCAGTGCGGCAATCCATTTGACGTTTGATGTCACGTTTGTGATCCTCCATCGCGTCGCAATACCGGATGCGCGACTGGCTCCTTCGCCTTGAAAGCAAAGGCACGAAACACGTCGAAGTAATTGCGATAGACATAGCCATCATTCATCTGCTGCCACTCGGCTCTTCTCGCTTGATAGAGCGACGGCAATTGGTACCAGGCAGCTGTTGGCATTTTGTGATGCACGAAGTGCAAATTATTAAAAAGAAACAACGGCGCAAGAATCGAGTTTTCAACGATAATTGTTCGTCCATCCGGCCGATCCGCCCATTGATGCTCACAATAGGAACGAATGGCGATGATGGAAATGCCGAGATAGGCGGCGACACTGACGTAGAGCCAAAGCGGAATGCCAAACACAAAGGCGATGATGAGCAGCGTGGGTATGAGACCCGCGAGATGTAACAACCATGCGTACATGACCCGACGATCCCCAAGGAAGATCTTGCGCCATTCTGCCATTGTGAAACCAATAACCATCAGCGGCGGCCCAATCACCAGACGACCTGTGAATGAATTGTTCCAGGCAAGAAGGATCTTCAGAAATGATGGCATTTTCTCCCAATCCGCCACGGCTCGATAATAGCTCTCCGGGTCATCGAAAGGGTCTGTCAGACGTTCGTCTGCATGATGCTGCAAATGCGTCCGCTTATAGCTGCGGTAGGGGTAAAAAATACCAATAGGCAGGAAAACAAGTGCCTCGTTAAACCGTGCATTGCGTGTGGGATGGCCGTGCAGAACTTCATGTTGAAGTGAAGAATAAAGCGCCACCGCAATTCCCATCATCACAAGGGAAAGCAAGGGAAACGCAGGAAAAACAGCATATCCCGCACAGATCCACAGGCTGTAGCAGGCCGCCAGCAGCGCTAATGTTGGCCATTCAATACGATGGGGATTTCTGACATAGCCCGAATTCGGCGACGTCGGAAATTCTGTGTTGGTTCTGTTTGTCATCTTATACCCTTGATGCCCATTGGCCTCAGGGTCTCATTCGCGTGTGCGTCGCACAATGAGTTTATGGTGACCAATTGTTGAATTTGGTCATGATTTATTTAGAATGATGATAATTGTAACCAAATGGGTGAAAAGTGGACAAGCGTGTTCTTGCAGATATGTTTCGTGCCCGGTTGACCCAATTGGTAGACCGGGCCGGAGAAAGCCAGGCCGATTTTGCCGCAGCCATCGGCATTGATCGATCAGCGTTATCGCAATTGTTATCGGGTCACTCGGCCCGGCTTCCACGTGTCGAGACGCTGTTGAATATTGCCGAGCGCCATTCGGTAACGCTCGATTGGCTGCTGGGCCTTTCATACGATCAAGGTTTGATGCCAGAGCTGCGACCAAGTTTTGAAATGGAGGAAGGAGGGGCTGATGACGGGAAAACACTTTTGATGAAATGGCATGCAGAGGCTGCGGGCTCCAAAATCCGTTACGTCCCTGCTCGCATTCCCGACCTCCTTCGCACGCCGGAAATTGTCGCTTTCGAGGCCTTGGGGGCACATCAGGACGTGATGGCGCAAGCAAGTGAAACGGCGTTTCGTCTGGATTACAACCGCCAACCGGGAACTGACATGGAAGTGTGTATGCCCCGCGAAACGTTGGAGGCACTTGCTGAAGGGCGCGGCATGTGGAGTGGGTTGACGCGAGAGACTCGTCTAGCGCAGCTCCAGCATATGTCCAATCTGATCAATGAACTTTATCCGTCCTTCCGACTGTTTTTATTCAATGAAAAAGAAAGATTTTCTGTGCCGTACACCATTTTTGGCTCGCAGCGCGCTGCACTTTTTATTGGCAGCATGTATCTTGTTCTCAACAGCACGGAAGCCATCCGCAAAATGCAACGCCATTTCGATGAATTGATCAGGGTTACCCGTATTCACCCCCATGAAACTGCTGATTTTGTGAGAAACCTCCCCGTGTTTTAGGGGCGTGTCGCAAACATTTTTGCAGACAGCACTACCTACTGGCGGAATTACTCTTCAGATGGTCAGCATAGGGTTAAGCGCGAAAATTTGCGACAGGCCCAAATGGTCGGCTGATCGCAGGAATATGGGGATCGCTGCAACAAAGTCATATCTGTGCCCTTTAATATTCAGGGGCTAGAATGCTGTTAAAGTTCCCGTTCATCTGACATGGAGAGGCCAAAAGGTGCTGCCAAATGAATACCTAAACCCTCGTAAAATTCATCAAGTTTACAATTTTCCATGATGAGCCTTGGATGGAATGTCAACCATGGGGCCAAGACTTCGGGGTTGTCTAGAAACCAGATATGTAAGGATTGCCCGAAGTCGAGATAGAACACACTAGGATCCCATTTGTGCAGTCGCGCGATCAGCCAATAGGCAAATGAGCCACCCTGAAAGACAATCAGAGGCTTCTTTGTTCCATTCTCAATAGCGAGTGCTTTTGCGACTTGCACCGCATCTTTGCATTGTTCCAGGATGCTATAGCGTAGCTCATAACTTCTATAGCGCCGCTCATGATTTATGAGAGGTATCGTGACGTGGGAGAACCATGGCAATTTCCATCGCATACCCAATTCCGCCATACGTTCAGGGCCTACCAGCACAACGGGCCTATCGCGGGCTTCGACTGGCAATCGCATCACGTCACCAGAAAATACCCAACGTTTCCAAATCATTGCTTCGAAGACGGAATGTTCGGGCTTGAAATATTTTGAGAAGAATTTCAGTTGATCGAGCTCCATGCCACCCATTGTATCGGTACGGCCAAATACTCGATTTTCCACAGTCGGCTGCCATTTGAAGGACACCGAGCGGAGGTGATCCTTACTCACTTCACTGCTCGTCGTTTCATTAAACAATTCACGGAGAAAATTCTCCTGATAAATCCCCATCTCCGGCAAAATGGTGTCACAAGCCCTCTCTGCTAGCCGATCAAGATCATCATCAGACAATTGCAGCTTTGGAGCAAGAACAGCAATCTTAGCTGTTACAGTATCGCGCGCATGACTTAAGTACAGGAGCCCATCCCAGAAGCCGTGTGGCAATCGGGATAGGGCAAAAGCTTGATCATCCCGTATTCGGTTAAATAAATCATCCGCAGACGGCGCAACAAGACTATACTTTTTGTCGTCAATCGTGAACTCCAATACCTGCTCTTGGGCAAAAGCCTCGGATTGTTCGATCCCCTGATTTCGATCGCGATCCTTTAATTCTTGCGATTGAACATTGAAGCCCGGCCAGCTTATCTGTTGACGAATATCTGAAAAGACAGAAGCGTAACACAAGTCTCCAATGGACGCCTCACCATTCCTCAGTCTTTCTAGATAATGTAGCACCGGTCCGAGATAATGGGCATCCGGATAATTCAGCAAATAAATAAGAGGATCAAAAATATTGTTTGGCTTATGACTGTTATGCTGGCCAACAGAAATATAATAATCAAGGGGGTCGTGTCCCTCGGAGATATCTTCTAGATAGTTGGCGAGATAGGTTTCCCGATCGAAAAAATTATATTGCTCGATCATTTGGCGCAAGCGTGGAAAGTTTCCCTCTTGATCCGCGGGCCAAGCAGCGACCCGACCCTCAAGCCGACCAAAACGCAGCCAATGATGAAACGGGTCTACCCCGGCAATACCGACATCGGAGTACCGAGAAAGATAATAATCTGGATCAAAAGCGGGGAGTTCCGTCGGAATGTTACCAATACGCCCTTCTCGCCGTCCTTGCTGCCGCCAATGGATAAGTGGGTCCTCGCCATTCAAGTCCGAGTAGAGGGATTTATAAAAGTCAGGATTAAAATCTTCGGAAACGTCATGATCGCTGGTCCCGCGCAACAAGCGAATGATTTTTTTAAACACGTATCCACCCTCTTTTCGGTATCCAGATATTATTCTGTTACGTGAATGTTTCCGGCAATAAATTCTCTTACTGATTCTCGCTTGTTCCACATCAATACATCGAGTATTGAAAGATTTTCTATGTATTCGTAAGGACCTGTTGGATATTGAAAAACGGGAGGATTGATAAAACGCAACTCAATGCCTTTAGCGGTCCACTCGTCCACACGAAAGATATCCCTGCCACCTGGTGGGTTGATGTAGCGCACGCAATTCAAGGCATCCGCAATCTCAAGCGCCCATTGTCCTGCATGCTGAACTCCGGAAAGATCAAGGTCAAGTTCCGATCCGATACACCAATCGAATCTGATGTTCAAAAACTCGCAGACAACAGAGAGTGTTTGTATGTTGAGGTCACGCAGCTTGCCACCTTTGGTTCGCGCAAAGGCGGCGTCGACCAAGTCGCGAACGACGTGGAAGTAGGGCGCTTTTCCGCGATAGTGTTCCAACTGTCCTTGAATACGTCGCAGCGCGGCGTCGGGGTCGACCATGGTAACGGCGCTCACCAATTGGTCTTGCGGTCCACTTACGGGAACGCTCACATATTGCCATCCGTCCGTAGGGTGCAAGATGCGATTGCGGTTCATCCAACTCTTGCGATTGTATCGGACAAGATCGAAAACAACCCATCGATCCGTCGCCATGATCAGCTGAAAATGGCCAAGGTAGGGAAAGAAGTAGGGCTGCATTACGCCCAATATCATAGCGTGCCAGCCTGAAGCGAACGCACCAGGGAGCAAACTGCGTCGACATCCTCTAGGTTGATCACCTGTCCGGACGGGAACTGGAGGAGAGAACGGCACAGATCATCAGTGACAGGCAAGTTCCACCTCTCCTCCGAAAATGGTGGACTCTTATGGAGCCCAGGTGAAAAATAACGGCGAACAAGAACGTTCCGAGCTTGGAGCGCATTGCTTAAGGCGTCGCACGTTAAACCGAAGGCCTGCGCGTCGATTTGTGACACAACATATTGATAATTGTTCTCGCCGTAGCCCTCGTGATGCAGGAAACGGATACCTGGGATGTGTGCGAGGTTCTTGCGATAACGCTCATATCGCGCGCGATTTTCGGCGATGAATCCATCGATAGCATCAAGCCCTAGCAGTGTCATTGCGGCTTGGGCTTCCGACATCTTAGCGTTCATACGCAAGAGGCCGGAGGGGTCTCCAGTACCATCGTGGAAACTTCGCATCACGCGCAGCCGTGCGGCCAAAGCATCATTATTGGTCGTAATGCATCCGCCCTCCGCTCCATTCAACACTTTGGTGGCATGAAAGGAAAATATCTCGGCATCGCCAAAGCCTCCGATACGTCGCCCTGCGAAGGTGCACGACGTAGCATGGGCCGCATCGAAAATAAGCTTCAGGCCACGCTCTGCGGCCAATTCTTCCAAAGCTATCGGATCACAAGCTCTACCCCAGATGTGCACACCCAAAATCGCGACGGTTGCCGGGGTGATTGCTTTTGTGACGCCTGCCGCTGTCAACATCTGGCTCTCGACATTCACGTCACAGAAAACCGGCTTTAGGCCAGCCCACAGCAATGATTGCGCAGTAGCCGAGAAAGTGAATGCAGGGGTAATAACTTCCCCCTGAATGTCGAGCGCCTTGAGCAAGAGGATTAGCGCCACGGTTCCATTCACCACACTGATGGCATGACGAACCTGAAAGTGTTCCGCTAAAGCCTTATCGAGGTGCTGTTCCAAGGGGCCGTGATTGGCATAGTGACGACGTGCGAAAATTCCTTCGAAAGCAGCTCGAAATGCTTCATTGGATGGTAGATTCATCTGTCCAACATGCAGTGGGGACAAAATTTCCTTCATGAAAGCACGTTCATCATGCGCGTTGTGATACTCATCCTCTGCCGATCGAGCCTCCTGAAAAAATCTCCCAATCGCCAAATATCCTCTATCGATGTGTGGTCACCGACAGGCATCTGAATAAACTCCCGCGAAATTTTGTCGGTGGCGGGCAAGTTCGTCACACGAGGAGTTTGCTGATCAACCCAATGCAAGGGAGGGGAGTAATATGAGCGAACCAAAGCGTTCTCCGCACGTAAAAGCCTGATAAGATCATCGCGGCTATATGGTGACGTTGGGCCTACTTGCAGCAGAACGAGGCTGTAGTTGCCTGGCGAGCGGCTGTAGTCGGCAAAGTTCACCCATGAAATATCCCGAAAAGCGTCTTGATAGGCCTCGAAGCGAGCCCGATTGTCGCTCATGACGCAATTGATATGTGGCAGATTGGCAAGAGCCTGCGCGGCATGAATCTCGTTAAGCTTTGCATTGAGCCCCCAGTCCTCAATCAACGCACTTTCGCCTATGCCAAAGTTCCGCTGACGGAGCATCGTGGCAGCTAGATTGTCGTCGTTGGTCGTTAGATATCCACCCTCGAAGCCGTTTAACAACTTGGTGGCATGGAGGCTGAATACCGCCGCATCACCGCGGGAACCGACAGGATCTTCACCATAGCTGCCACCGATGCCGTAAACGGAATCGAGAAGAAGAGAGACACCTGCAGATCGGGTAATTGCCTCAAGAGCATCAATGTCGCAAAGCGCGCTGGCGGTATCGACCGCCAGTACAAGTGCGACATCTGGCCCCATCGCACGTGCGAGAGCTTCGGGAGCGAGAGTGTGATGAACGGGATCGACATCACAATATTTAGGTTCCAACCCTGCCCAACGGACCAGATGCGGTAGTCCGCGAAAGGTAAACGAAGGCATAACCACCCGATGTGCTCCGGGTTTGGCGAGCGCACGCATCGATAGAATGAGAGCAAAGCAGGCATTGGCGACAGCGATGGCATGTTTGGTGCCATGAAGCACTTTCAGTTGCGTTTCCAATTCCGCAACAAGCGGCCCCTGATTGCTCAACCGGCGACGGTCAAAAGCACCAGACATCATCGCAAAAAATGCGTTGGGATCACGGTTTGCCAATTGACCTGTTGTTCGGGCTTCCGGAAATAATGGCCGGCCGCCAAACAGTCCAAAATCCTCAGTTTTTTCAGTCAGGTTCATTGGTCGTGCTCAACATCAGCGATCGTCTAAATACGGGTGAGAATGGCATCGAAGCGATAATGTGCAGCAAAGAATGCGTCCGGCATCCGGATGCAGTCAGCCTTCCATCCTGCCGCTTTCGCTAGATCGATCATCTCTTCGGGCGTGCGCCACATTCCCAATTTTCCGCCTGGATTATCCTCAATGCCTGCCGGAATTCCCTCTCTGTAGAACGCCGATATGCGCGTCTTGTCTGGTAATTGTCCAAGAAAGACGGTGCTGACATTCGCAAAACGGTCCTTGATCTGCGTTAGCATCTCACACGCTGCTTTGGCCGGAAAATAGGGGAATGCCCCATAACACATAACCTTTGTAAACCGATCTGGCCAATTTTCTGCGCGAAGGTAATGCAGGGCATCATACAGCAGATAGGCTTCAGATTCTCTTTTCACGAAACGCTGATTTGCGACGTCGATAAGGAATTCTGAATAGTCCACTCCAAGCCCACCGGCACATTTTTGAAACAAGTGAGTGGTCAAAGCACCATTGCCACAGCAGAGGTCGAGCAGGATATCGTCTTCGCTCAAGGAAAGCCTTTGCTTCGCGGCGTTAACGATAAGATCTATCTGATCGGACGATACAGGTTTACCCGACGTCGTTCGGCCGACCTGCCGCCAAATGTCATCGGGATCGCAGGATTCGGGATGATGTTTCGTTGGATAAAGGCTGCTGTCTTCTGACATGTTCCTCACCGGGGAATGGTTTGAAAAGAATTACGGAAACCGGCGATCCAAGCAAGGATACGAAAAATTTTTCGGATCGTCAGCCCTGAGAGCGCTGTTCCCGCGGCGATGTCTTTTTCTTCCAGAGGGTCGAATATTGTTTCTTGCTTCAGATACATCTTGGCCAAAACGGCATTGCTTGCGGCATAAGACGCCAATAATGTCTCGCGAGCAGCTAAAGACAGGAGCGGTGTGTCGTCAAAAAACTGCGCGCCTTCACTTGCTGCGGTTAATTCGATCAGTTGTTTGTGGTAACGCCGTTTTTTTTTCGCCGAGAGAGGGAGATGGTTTACCCAGCGCTGAAATGCCAATATATCACGATTAACCCGTTCGTTTTCCCTGCCTGCAGGCAGGTGAAACCGATCACGGTCTGCACCGAGAATAGCCAGGAAGTCATCACGAATATCTGCGGTTCTCTGACTGAATGGCGTGTAGTCACGCACCAGTATGGAATTGATGCCGAACTCATCTGCCCATGGCTGCAATCGCGTTGCATAGTCCCACAAACCATGCTCGCGGATGATGGTTGTATTCAAACTGCTCGTATTTCCCTGTGCCTTTACCGACTGATTATACCATGAAACATGCGCATCATCTTGACGGCGTACGTAGCATACGATCACAATCTCATCACTGGAATGCAGTCCAGCTTCCACGAGCAAAGATCGCAGAGCGCTAGGCTTTGGATAGACATAGAAATTTTCACTGCTTAACAGTATCGTCGTAGCGGCTGACGGTAGAACTATACCGCGCAAAATGTCACGCAGATCTGTTAAGCTACGATCTTGAGGCGTGGCCCATTTGGCATACTGGCCATGCAAAAGAAAAGCCAGATCGTGGTGGCCGAACCCTCGGATGCTGACTTCAGGGTAAAGTATGCCATGCTCAATCAGCATGGCCCTGTTTTCAAATAGAAAACGCTGGATCGCCGTGGATCCGGTTTTGGGGGCTCCGATATGGATAATCCAGCGCATTCACGAGCATTTCTCTTTTTATTTCTGACAATCATACTTACAAATTTTTCTTAGAAATTTCAATCTTATTCGTTTCGAACTTAAGACGCTTGTTTGGTACTTCGGACGGGCCTGTCGCAAATTTTCGATCTTAACCGTATGTTGCCCATATGCATGGAATTTGCTGCTTCGAAAATTGCGGAGCGAGCCCATGATTTTGAATGCCACTGCCGAAAAGTTGAAGCACCAATCAAAGGATTATTTCGCTACGCGGTCCTGCGGTTCAAGGGACGGCATTTCGAGGCGTGGCTGATCGTGCTGGCAGTCAGTTGGTATTTGCGTTATCCGCTCAACTATCGAGACTTGGAAGAAATGTTCGCAAAGCGTGGCTTCCAATCCTTCAACACGGCGCGGCGAACGATTGCCAGTTTCGAGGCCATGCTGTGGTTGGAGAACGGCTTCGGCTTTTCAGGCGGCTGGACGGTGAATGACCAAAATAATCTACCTGCGTGCCTCTTCGGACTTCGCAACACGACCGGTATCACTGTTCGTTATCCAAATAAAATCTTGCTTTATTATTTGAAGTCCAATCGAGTTTAGTAAATTGTACAGCATTGATTCTTGCAGAAATATATCAAGGCGGTGCTGCAACATGTATGAGCGGGTGCGAACTCAAGTCCAAGGCTTTGTTGTCATCGTGTGGCTTGCGGCTGCGATCTTTTCGATATTGAACTCATTGCCCGGTTATGCCGCAGAGAATGTGGTTACACTCCCCGTTTCTTCGGATCAAACCTTGAGCCAGATTGGAGAGTCTCTGGGCTCTGCCCGAGCGGCGGGTAAGCCCGTTCTTGTCACATGGGATGGAACGGCTGCCCCTGCGATCGTCGCGGCGGGTGGTGGCGTCATGAAGAATGATATGATGGCCTCTGCCTATGGCAGCATCCAGGCCACCGTGACACGCGCGGCCTCCATTGCTCTTATCGGTCTATACGGTCTACCTGCCGCTTTTCATAACAGCAGGCTTATCTTGTCGAACGAAGAGGCAAGCCTGACCGATACCGGTTACGGTGTCATAACCTCATTTTTGTTCGGCATTGCGGCGGCCGCTTGTTTCATTCTGCTTTTCAGACGCTTTACGTCTGATACCCGATCCGATCACTCACCCCTTGCCAAAGCCTGGATTGCGGCATTGCGGCTGATGGGCGATCTGTGTGCTCTGCTGGCGTTTTGGGCGATAACACGGCACAGCATGGATCAATCGTTTGCCGGTGCACCGTTTGCGCGCTATATTGCTGCCGGTCTGCTTCATATCATTGTTATGACGGCTTTTTTTACGGCTGCCGCCCGTCTTTTGTTTTGCCGCAACGCATCCTCCGGTCCCTTGCTGGATATTGCCAATCCGCGCTGGCATCTGGCCATGACAATTGGCTTTGGCACGCTCTCCGGCTGTATTGAAACATTCCTCAGTCTTGCTGATACACGCGGCCTAGACCCCATGACTGCGCAAGGGTGGCATCTGCTCGGCTCCACCGTTCTCACCCTCTATAAGCTTGTCTGGCTGGCTTTGGGCCATAAGGATATTGCTAGCGTTTTTGCTGGCAAGCAGCCCAATAGACCGATGCGCGCCGCCGGTTTGGCCACTGTTTATTTTTTTGCTGCTTCAGCCTTGTTGATATGGTTGCTCGGCTTTGTTGTTGTTGGCACATCCCAAAATCTGGTTTGGGCCAGTGTCGCCGGAGTAAGCCAATTGGTGTGCTTGGCAATGCCCAAACTGGGCCTGGGCATTTCGGCCCTGTTTCGCCACTTTGGTGATCAGCATGCCGCCAGGCACGGACCTTGCGTGTTTTCCGCATCGCTTTGGGCCATGCGTGTTCCGCTTGTGGGAGCCTGCTGGATTCTCGGCATACAGCTGATCATTACGCTGTGGCGGCCTCTGCTGGAAAGTGCGGGCATGGTGCCGGCCAATTGGTTAAGCCATATCCGTCAATTCGGCATCGCCATTGTCATCAGCTGGTTTGTTTGCAGCTTTTGCTGGAAGTATTTTGAAGCCGTTTCGCCGCAAAAAGGCGTGAAACTGCCGGGCCAGGACGATGATGCAGCGGAGGAGACAACAAGCCGTCTTTCAACCATTTTGCCCGTTGTGCGAAATCTTGTGCTCGGTGCTGTCATTTCCGTTGCCTGTCTTGTCACCTTGTCGTCCCTCGGTGTTGATGTTGCACCGATGATCGCGGGTTTTGGCGTTTTGGGTCTTGCCCTTTCCTTTGGTTCGCAAACCTTGGTCAAAGATGTGGTGTCGGGCATTTTCTTTCTGGCCGAAGACGCTTTTCGCATTGGCGAATATATTGATACGGGCAAGCTGAAAGGCACAGTCGAGCAAATCTCACTTCGGTCTGTCAGGTTGAGGCATCAGAACGGGCCGATTCATACCATTCCGTTTGGCCAGATTGCTGCTGTCACAAATTTCAGCCGCGATTGGGGAACGATTAAGTTCGAGCTTCACTTCGATCGCGATGCAGATCTGGAAACCATCCGGAAAGTGACAAAGAAAGTCGGTCTGGGTCTGCTGGAGCACCCGGAATTCGGCAGCGAATTTCTCCTTCCGCTCAAAATGCAGGGCATTCAGGACATCACTGAAAATTCCATGGTCATTCGGTTCAAGTTTACGTCACGGCCGGGCAATCCCAGCGTCATCAAACGCGAAGGTATCAAGCGACTGCTCGAAGGATATAAAGCGGCAGGCTTGAACCTTGCCTCCAATGCCGTTGTTGTTCGGCATGGCAACAATAACGTTGTGGAGGCTGCGGCGGCATCGATAGCCGTGCCTTTGGCTGCCAATAACGTTTCGCAATAGTACAATGCTCCGTTGTTAAACAGGGACACAGAGCGAATGACATTAACTATGAAGCGAGAGTTTTTCGCTCATTTCAATGAAAAGCGAATTTTAACGATGTCATCTTCGATATTTCTATTTTGAAAAGTCATTATGGAATATTATTTTATTTCATTTGTTATAAATTATTAATGGAAATTTGAAAATGTGACACGGAACCGATTTGTATCGCTTAAATCATGAGCAATACAATCGTATTTTCTCATGGAGAGGGAAGAAAAATGTCGCTTTTTATACGTGCAGTGCTCGCTGCCGTGCTATTTCTACTTGGAATGTCGCCCAGCTTTGCGACCCAAAAGGGTCCGATCGACGTGAGCAACGGCATCAAGTATGAATTTCTGGCGCGTTGGGATGTGGATCAGCTCAACAAGATCTTGAAGGTTGATACGCCCGAATTTGCCGGGATTACCGTGCCCTATACGCCAGCGCGCAACGCTGTTCGGCTTTATCGGATCACCTATAACTCGGTTATTCCGGAAATGGGTAACAAGCCCACCGTGACATCGGGCCTGCTGGCTGTACCGGATACAGACGGCAAGTCGTTTCCAACCGTGTCCTATCAGCATGGCACTGTCTATGGCAAACAACAGGTTCCATCCTTTGCCGAGCAGTCGCCTGAGACACAGCTGATGATCGCCCAGTTTGCTGGCCAGGGTTACATGCTGATCGGCGCCGATTATTTTGGTCTTGGCATTTCAACCGAACCTGAAGGTTATATGGTTAAAGGCAGCCATCAGCAGGCCACCTATGATCTCGTTGTCGCCAGCCGAGCTGTGCTGGCCGATATGAAGCTGTCGAGCGACAAGCTGTTTCTGGCAGGCTGGTCACAAGGCGGGTTTGTCACCATGGCCATGCTGGAAAAGCTCGAAATGGTTGGTCTCAAGGTAGATGGTGCCGCAACAGCCAGCGCTCCGCTGGATGTCTATGCTTTGATGGAAGGCTTTCTGGTCTATCCACGCAAGTTTGACGCGGTCTGGCTGAACAGCATCATGATCCTTTCGTCGTTTGCCTATGAGAATTATTACGGCATTCCGGGTCTTGCCCATTCACTGCTGACCGACGAATATTATGACATTGCTAAAAAGGCCTATGATCGTCAGCCGTTTAATCCCGCCGATATCACAACGGATCTTCATAAGCTGATCCGTCCCGAGTATTTCGATCCTCATTATTTTGCGAACTCGGCCTTCGGCAAGTTGATAGCCAATGCGCAATCCTATCGTTGGGTGATCAAATCTCCGGTGCGCAACTACTATGGTGAAACCGACGAAGCCATCACCACCGGCGTTGGCCGCATGGCAATGACCTACGCCCAATCCATGGGTTCGGGAAATACCAATGTTGAAGCGGTCTCGACCGGAAAAACCACCCATCGCGGCACTTTTGCAACCGCCGTCCCGCAGTGGAAAATCTGGTTCGATAGCAAGTAAACAACTGTAAACCTTGCGCGCCGTGCGTTTGAGCAAACGCGCGGCACGCACCCCATCACCAATACGGGCATGAGTTTCGGTGTTGGTGCGCGTTGCTCTATCGGAAGGCTAACACCCCTACGAGACGCGCTCCCATATCGTGAAAAATCGGGGCATTTCACCATGATGAGCACGCCGTTCTTTGCATTATTCGCCGCTTTTATCTGCTTGTTCGCCAATCGGCGTCTTGCAGCTTTGATGTTCTGGGCGGTTTCCGTGCTGTGCCTTCTGGTGCTGTTCAGGTTGCATGCGACAGATCCTCTGAATATTGTGCTTTAAGGGGCAAACCATGAGCATCAGTTTTTCCCGGTTTCTCAATGCTGTTGGCCTGCTGGCTGTCAGTCTGGTTCTTGTTGTCGCGTTTTTTGACCAAATCGTGTACGGCGATATGCCCTGTCCGTTGTGCATTCTCGAGCGCGTTGGTTTTCTCGGTGCGGCTTTTGGGCTGGCCTTGAATTTGAAGTTCGGCATACGTCCCAGTCATTATGCCGTGATGATGCTTTCGGCGTTTTTCGGAGCCGTCATATCCGCCCGCCATACCTTGCTGCATATCGTGCCGGGCACCGGCACCTATGGCGATGCTATCATGGGCCTGCATTTTTACACCTGGGCTTTTGTTGTCTATGCGCTGATCATTCTGGGTGGTGCCGTGCTGATGCTTTTCGACAGCCAGTTTTCGCATCAACATGCCGCAGGTGCCGCACACACTTTGGCTGATCGTGGTTTTGCAACGTCATGGCAAGCAAAACTCAGCCTCATCATCATTGCAGTGGCTGCTTTTCTGGCTTTGGCCAATGGTGTTTCCACCGTGCTGGAATGCTCAACCGGGCTTTGCCCGGATAATCCGGTTTCCTACATGCTTTTATCAAAGTAATGCACTCAGAATAAATACACGCAAGAATAACGGTAAGACGTCATTCTATCAAGAAAATCACGTTTTCCGTTTATAAATGACATCGTCTTATTTTTATTTCTTGCTTCGTATGTCTCTCTTCGTAAATTTGATTTTACGAATTTTTCGACGGATTGTCGTGTTAGCCGGAGTCAGCCTATTGTCTCGCTTGTGTTCTTCGCTTGCCATTATACTCAACTTTGCCATGTTTGCGGTTTTGCCCAACATGGCTCAGAGTGCCGATGTGAACCCGGTTTCGACCACAGACCAAAAGGACTGGACACTTGTTATCAGTCCTTACATTTGGACCGCCTCCCTGAACGGCAATGGCACGCTTGCTGGATTTGACACGGATGTGAACGTTCCATTCTCTGACATTTTCAACCATCTCGATTTTGCTGTGATGGGGAATGTCGAGATTACCAATGATAGATTTGGGGCCTATTTTGATGGCCAGTATGTGAGAACAAGTCAGAGCGAAAATCTGCTTGGCAATAAAGTTGGACTGGATATCAAGACGACGACGCTCTCAGCTGGTGCATTTTTCACCGCTTATGAGAGCGAGCTTGCCGGAAATACCCTGTTTGGCAAGCCCAGAACAATGTCTATTCAACCCACCGCAGGTATCCGCTGGACGCAACTTGAGGCCAGTGTTTCGGCGCTGGGTGTTCGGCTGGATCGGCATTCCAATTGGACTGATCCGTTTGTTGGCACACGGCTGAACTATGATCTTACCGACAGATGGAACCTGTTTTCTGAAGTCGATGTCGGAGGCTTTGGAACCGGATCAAAGATCAGCGTGAATGCGCAGAGCTATCTTGGCTACAGAACGATGATGGCCGGCAATCCCACAATCCTGCGCGCTGGCTATCGTGTCCTCTATCAGGATTATCAGGGCAAAGATTTTGATGGCAGTCGCCCCTTTCGCTGGAGCGTAACACAACACGGCCCTGTCATCGGCTTTTCAATGCTTTTTTGATTGGCTGGCTAGAGCTGGCTCGGTTTGTCTGAATAGCTTGGGGTATTGATCCCAATATATTATTGGGACACAGGATCCGCGGGCCCAATTTCTCTTCCCATGGTCAACAGTGGGTTAAGCGCGAAAATTTGCGCCAAGGCCGCCTAAAGAGGGCGCGTGTGGGTGACATAATTCTCAAAAAAATCGGAAAACTTGGCAACACGCATGGGCAGTTTTTCATACGGCGGATAGTACAGAGTAAGCCACAGTGCGGGCGGCTCCCACTCCGGTAAAATTTGTTGCAGGCGGCTGTTGGTAAGGGCCTGTTCAACGATAAACAAAGGCAGAAGGGCGATCCCTTCGCCATTTTCTGCCAAGCGGGCAATCAGATCACCATTGTTGCCAGCCACCGTCTTTCCCGCTTTGATCTTGCGTGTTCTCCCGGCATGAGAAAGCTCCCACGTCTCGCTCAACGAGTCCTCATCATAGGCAAGGCACACATGCTCGTGCAGTTGTTCCGGCTCCAAGGGGGTGCCAAAAGCCGCCAGATAGCCGGGAGACGCGACAAGCACACGGCGCACGCGGCAAATTTTCCGCCAGATCGTTGATTTATCCTTGGGCGCTTCGGATATGCGAATAGCCAGATCAACGCTATCCGAGACAATATCAATAAAGCGGTCGGTGAGGCTGAGCGAAATCGCAGTATTGGGATATTCCACCCGAAAGCCCGATGCCACATCCGGCAAAATCTGTTGACCCAGGGACATTGGCGCATTGATGCGCAACAGACCGGCTGTGTCGCCCTGCTGCTCGCGCACCTCCTCGCCTGCCTTTTGAAACTCCGCCAACAGCGGTCCCACCCGCGCGGCATAGACCGCACCGGCAGAGGTCAGCGACACCTGTCGCGTGGTGCGCAGCAACAGTTGCACCCCAAGCCTTTCTTCCAGTGCTCCGACGGCCCGTGTCACCGATGGCGCAGTCATGGAAAGCTGACGGGCCGCCGCCACAAAACTGTGCAGCTCGGCCACGGCCAGAAAGGCTCTGATATCCTGTAAATCGCTCATGGTTCATTATTACCAAATTTGCAATAATATTGTCAATATTATTGCTATTCAGATTTTCCCCGGTTTGCATCATCTTGGGTCCAACGAAGACACAATGTCTCGCAACCGAAAGGAACAGTCATCATGCTTACACAGATCAAGGGCTTGCATCACATGACCTCGATGGCCGCCCATGCCCAGCAAAACAGCGACTTTTTCACCAAAACCCTTGGCCTGCGCCGGGTGAAGAAAACCGTCAACTTTGACGATCCTGAAGTGTATCACCTCTATTATGGCGACGAAGTTGGCACACCTGGCTCGGTGATGACCTATTTTCCCTTCCCCCACATCGCTCCCGGCCGTCAGGGCGCTGGTGAAGTTGGCGAAACCTATTTTGCCGTGCCCAAAGGCGCTTTGCCCTTCTGGAAAGAACGACTGATTGCTCATGACGTGACCGGGCTGAATGAAAGCGAAGTGTTTGGCGAAAAGCGCTTGCGCTTCGATGGCCCGGACCGCGACAGCTTCTCGCTGATTGAAGTCGATAACGACAGCCGGATCGGCTGGAAGGGCGGCAATGTTGCCACGGCAGAAGCCATTCAGGGCTTTCACGGCGCAAGCCTGCGGCTTCAAGATGATGCAGTGACGGGCGAATTGCTGCGCTTTATGGGCTATCAACAGGTCGACAAGCAAGACAATCACACCCGCTTTGGTATTGAGGGCGGCAATGGTGCCGATTTCATCGATATCGAAACGGTACCGCAAGCAGCAAGAGCACGTCCCGGTGCTGGCTCGGTGCACCACATTGCCTTTGCGGTTGAAAACCGCGCCGCACAATTGGAGGTGCGCAAGGCACTGATGGACACGGGTTACAACGTGACCCCGGTGATCGATCGCGATTACTTCTGGGCGATCTACTTCCGCACACCCGGCGGCGTGCTGTTTGAAATTGCCACCAACGAGCCCGGTTTTGATCGGGATGAAGACACAGCCCATCTTGGCGAAGCGCTGAAACTGCCAACCCGCTATGAGGCCCACCGCGAACAAATCGAGCAATTGCTCGAACCCATTAACGACTAATCTTTTATCCGGCGGGGCTCCGACCCCGCCACTGGAGGCTTATCATGACAAGCTCTCACTATATCGCTCTGACAAAAGAGCCCAAAGACGATGCTCCTTTGATCTTTGCCTTTCACGGCACGGGCGGCAATGAACATCAGTTTTCCGAACTGGTGGAACAGATCCTGCCTCAAGCGGGTCTCGTCTCGCCACGGGGGGATGTATCGGAACATGGGGCGCTCAGGTTCTTTCGGCGCACCGGCGAAGGCGTCTATGACATGGCTGACCTTGCAGAGCGCACCGAGAAAATGGCAGCGTTTATTGCAAGTCACAAGGCGGCACACCCCGGCCGTGCCGTCTACGGCCTTGGCTATTCCAATGGGGCCAATATTCTCGCCGCTGTTGCCTTCAAGCACGGTGACCTGTTTGACAGAATTGCACTTTTGCATCCGCTTATTCCGTGGCGGCCCGCAGACAATGCAGAACTGTCGGGCAAGAAAGTGCTGATCACCGCAGGACGGCGCGATCCAATCTGCCCTTTGCCTCTGACAGATTGCCTGATCGATTATTTCGAAGCGCAAGGCAGCCAGATTGATACCAGCATTCACGATGGTGGCCATGAAATCCGCCAGGAGGAACTCTCCGCATTGCAGGCTTTCTTGTCTGCATCCTAAAACGCGTCGCAGTTAAGATTCATTGCGACACGCTTTCTCTCTTATTTTGTCGCATGTCCACTATCGTTTCATTGAGGACGATGGAGTGCGGCATGCTTGAACAGGAGTAAACACCATGATCCTGATCCACGAAGCGATGAACCGCGGCCATACCGATATGGGCTGGTTGAAGAGTGATCACAGCTTTTCCTTCGGCGGCTTTTTAGACCCGACCCGCATGGGTTATGCCAGTTTGCGCGTGATCAATGAAGACCGCATCGTGCCTGGATCAGGCTTTGGTGCCCATGCCCATCAAGACATGGATATTCTGACCCTGGTGCTATCTGGCCAGCTCAAACATGAGGATACCTTGGGCAATATCGCCACCATTGCCCCCGGGGACGTGCAAATAATGTCGGCAGGCAGCGGAATCACTCATTCGGAAATGAATGCATCGGACACCGAAGGTGCGCATTTTTTGCAAATCTGGATGATTCCAGACAGTAAAGGCGGCGCGCCCAGCTATCAGCAAACCGCCTTGCCAGCCAGGGATGCGGCAAGCGATTGGACGGTGCTGGCCAGCGGCAAAACCGAGGATCAAGCCTTGCGGCTTCTCTCCGATAGCCGTGTGTCGATTGCTTATCCACGCGAAGGCATGACAACCCAGATCCCACGAAAAGCCGGCCGCGTCTACTTCGTACAAATTGTCGAAGGGCTGGCAACCGTGGATGGTGAACGGCTTGGTGCCGGAGACGGCGTGCAAATTGGCACGGAAACCATGCCCGATCTGCACTGGATCACCGATGGTCAAGCACTGTTGTTTGACATGCGGGCCTGAGCAGCAATCGCACATCAGATATTGGCACTCCTGCAGCGGGACTGTTTGAAAACAGCCCCGGTGCTATGATCAGTGGTTATGACGCGGAAGCGTTTTGGACAGCTTTTGAAATTTATCTGCCCCGCGAATGGTGGCCCCATCAGCCAATTGCGTCACCGTTTCACGGTAAATCATCTGCCAGGGTGTGCCATCGGCTGGCACCGGCGGAATGCCGTCGGCCTTGCGACGGCTGATCTCCGCCTCATCCACCAGCATGTCGCAAAGACCCTGATTGAAATCAATGCGGACGGTATCGCCGGTTCTGATCCATGCAAGGCCACCACCTGCCGCACTTTCTGGCGAGGCATTCAAAATAGACGGACTGTCAGCCGTGCCGGATTGGCGGCCATCGCCAATGGTTGGCAGGCTCATGATGCCGCGTTTGAGCAGGTAATCCGGCGGCTGCATATTCACAACTTCCGCCGATCCAGGCCAACCGAGTGGCCCTGCGCCGCGAATGACGAGAATTGAGCGCTCATCAATGCCAAGGGCCGGATCATTGATGCGGGCATGATAATCTTCCGAGCCATCAAACACGATGGCGCGGCCTTCAAACACACCTTCCCGGCCCGGCTCGCTTAAATAGCGCGCCTGAAAACCTTCCGACACCACGCTCATTTTCATGATGGCAAAATCGAACAAATTGCCTTTCAGCACCAGAAAACCGGCTCGCTCGCGCAAAGGTTCATCAAAGGGTTTGATCACCTCGCGGTCGGTGGATTGCTGATTTTCGAGGTTTTCCGCCATGGACTTGCCGGTCACGGTGGCACAGTGACCGTCGATTTTTCCAGCCTGCAACAATTCCCACATAATGGCTGGCACCCCGCCCGCCCGATGAAAGCGCTCACCAAGCCAAGCACCCGCAGGCTGCACATTGGCCAGCAGCGGAATATCAAAACCATGCACCTGCCAATCTTCCGGCGTCAGCTCAACGCCTGCATGTTTGGCCATGGCCATCAAATGCGGCTGGGCATTGGTGGAGCCGCCAATCGCGGAATTGACACGGATGGCGTTGAGAAAAGCCTCGCGCGTCAAAATGTTTGAGGGTCGAATATCCTGCAACACCAGCTCAACGGCCCGCCGCCCGGTGCGATAGGCCATCTGCCCCCTCTCCCGGTAGGCCGCCGGAATGGCAGCACAGCCGGTGAGCGACATGCCCAGCGCTTCGGCCAGCGCATTCATGGTCGATGCCGTGCCCATGGTGTTGCAATGGCCAATTGAGGGTGCTGAGCTCAGCGCCGCATCGAGAAATTCTTCCCGTGTGATCTCGCCCGCCGCATATTTTCGACGAGATCGCCAGATCACCGTGCCGGAGCCCACCAATTCACCATCATGCCAGCCATCCAGCATTGGCCCGCCAGAAAACACGATGGCCGGAATATCGACCGTCGAGGCCGCCATCAGGGCCGATGGCGTGGTTTTATCGCAGCCGGTTGTCAGCACCACGCCATCAAGGGGATAGCCATAGAGAATTTCCACCAGACCAAGATAGGCGAGGTTGCGATCAAGGGCTGCCGTTGGGCGTTTGCAATTTTCAAACAGCGGATGCGATGGAAACTCGATGGGAATGCCACCGGCATCGCGAATGCCATCACGGATACGCTTGGCCAGATCCAGATGGTGGCGGTTGCACGGATTGATGTCGCTGCCCGATTGGGCAATGCCGATGATCGGCTTGCCAGCACGCAGCTCTTCCGGCGTCGTGCCATAATTCATGAAACGTTCCAGATAGAGCGCGGTCATGTCGAGGTGGTCAGGATTGTCAAACCAGTCTTGCGAGCGTAACCTACGCCTTACATTATCGGCACTCATAGCTTGCCTCCCAACTCATCCTCGATATGGACGCGGATGATCTCATCAAATGAGCTTTCTGCTGTAAAGCCCAATTCGCGAGCACGCTTCGCTTCAAAGCCCGGTGCCCAACCCGCACACATCCGCATGATCATCTCGTCCGGCTCGCGGCGGATCAATTTGACCGCTTTATCACCGGCAATGCGGCGCAGTGCCTCGATCTGCTCGCCCACTGTGGCACTCACGCCCGGCATGGACAGACTACGGCGCGGCCCCACCTGTGACAAATCCATTGTCGCACCATGAATAAGAAAGCCAACCGCCGATCGTGGTGATGCATGCCAATGGCGGATATCGTCTGTCACCGGTAGCACGGCTTCCTGGCCAACCAGGGGTTCGCGCAAAATACCGGAGAAAAAGCCGGATGCTGCCGCATTGGGCTTGCCGGGACGAATGCAAATCGTGGGCAGACGAATGCCAATGCCATCCAGAAAACCTCGGCGGATATAATCTGACAGCAGCAATTCGCACACAGCTTTTTGCGTGCCATAGCTGGTCAGCGGCGTTGTGTGAAAATCATCAGAGATTGGATAGGGCAGCGGTGCGCCAAACACGGCAATGGATGAGGTGAACACCAATCGCGGATAATAGCCATCCGCATCATGGGCATGGCGCACGGCATCCAGAAGATAGCGCATACCATCCATATTGATCCGGTAGCCTTTATCGAAATCGCGCTCCGCTTCGCCCGACACAATGGCGGCGAGATGAAAAATCACGTCCGGACGGGTGTTGATCAGTCTTTCGGCTTCGCCGGCGGCAGAAAGATCGGCCTGCTCCAGCACCACACGACCATCAAAACCTGCCGGAGCCTCTGGAGTGATCACATCCACAAGGGTCATGGTCTCAACCGGGTTTTCGCCCAAGCCAGCGTCACGCACCAGCCGCTCTGTGAGCTTGCGACCCACCATGCCCGCAGCACCAATAATCAGCACATGCATTACAGTCTCCTCCCTTTTCCGTCCTGCTCAACACCGGCCCTCCCGGAGCCATGTGAAAAAACATTTGTAAGGTTGTCTGATAACCTTATATCATTCGCTTGAAAACCAAATAATGCAATTGCCCCTCTTCTGCCTCCGCGTTTGGCAAAGAGAAAGAGTAAGGACCGGGAGGACCAATGACCCAAAAAACCGCGCTGATTGCCGATTTAAAAGCGATGCTTGGCGATGACCTTGTGCTGGCGGGCGCAGACATTGCGCGCTATTGCCGCGATTGGCACGGTGATGTCATCTCCGACGCCATCGCGGTTTTGCGCCCACGCACGACGCAAGATGTATCTGCCTGTGTGCGGGCCGCGAACGCCCTTGACCTCTCCCTTGTTCCGCAGGGCGGCAACACTGGGCTGGTGCTGGGTGGCATTCCCGATGCACCAAACCATCAGGTGATCGTCAGCCTTGAGCGCATGAACCGCATCCGCACAATCGATGCCGATGATTTTTCGGCCGTGGTTGAGGCAGGTGCCGTCCTCTCCAGTTTCAAAGACAAAGTCGAGGCAGCTGGCCTGTTCTTTCCGCTGGCGCTGGGCGCACAAGGATCCTGCCAGATCGGCGGCAATGTCTCGACCAATGCGGGCGGCATCAATGTGTTGCGCTATGGCATGACACGGGAGTTGGTGTTGGGGCTTGAAGTTGTGCTACCGGATGGCTCGATTTTTGATGGACTCTCCACTTTGCGCAAAGACAATCGCGGCGTTGATCTCAAGCAGCTGTTTATTGGCGCTGAAGGCACATTGGGAATTGTCACAGCGGTGGCCGTCAAACTCCTGCCAAAACCCACTCAAGTGGCAACCGCCTTGCTTGGCCTCAACTCGCTGGAGGATACGATTGCGCTTTACCGCCGCGCCCGGCACGATTGCTGCGATCTCATGTCCGCTTTCGAATTCATGCCGCCTCTGGCCTTCACCTTGGCGCGCGAGGCAATGCCGGATCTTGCCATGCCGCTCAGCGGTGAAAATCCCGCCTATGTGCTGATGGAAATTTCCGGCTCCGGCCTCGTGGATATTGATGATCTTATGCAGCGCTTTTTGGAAGGCGCTCTGGAAGATGGATTGGTGAAGGATGGCGTCATAGCCAGCTCACAGACCCATGCGCGCAATCTCTGGCTTTTCCGCGAGGGCATGAATGAAGGACAGGCCAAGCGCGGACCGCATTTGCGCACCGATGTGTCCGTGCCGCTCTCAAAACTTCCCGCCTTCGTGCGCGATGCGGAGGCCGCCGTCATGGCAAGTCTGCCCGATTGCTTGTGCGTCTCTTATGGGCATGTTGGTGATGGTAACGTCCACCTCAACGTCTTGCCACCAAGCCATCTGACCCGTGAGGAAAAGGACAAACGGATTTATCTGGCAAAAAACATCATCAATGAGGTCGTGGATGCGTTTGGCGGCTCGATCAGCGCCGAACACGGCATAGGTCGTCTCAAACGGCCTGATTTCGAAGCGAGATTGCCCGATGTTCAACGCCAATTGTTGACGGCGATCAAGACGGCCATTGACCCGGATGGTGTTATGAATACAGGTTGCCAATTGAATTTTTTACACACATCCCCTTAAACATTGGCAACCCCTTAAATCAGGTGGGTTTCAGCCCCGCTCTTTGCTCAACATGGGACATGGAATGTCGATGGATTTCGGCCAGATCAGACGCAGTGAACATCTTCCCGCGCGCATTGCGGCGCAAATCGCCGGGGACATCCAAGAAGGACGCCTTCAACCCGGCGACAAATTGCCAACCGAGCATTTTCTCTCCAAGGCGCTGGGCGTCAGCCGCTCTGTGGTGCGCGAAGCCATTGCCCAATTGCGCAATGAAGGACTGGTGGAAACCCGTCAGGGTGTTGGTGCTTTCGTCACCGAGCGGCAGGCCCGGCTGATCCGTATTGATGACGGCAAATTGCTGGAAAGTGAAGGTTTTCGCGATCTTTTTCAGCTGCGTATCCCCTTGGAAATCGAGGCCGCAGGCCTTGCGGCCCTGCATCATACCTCTGATGATCTGGCAAAAATCGATGCCTCGCTGGCCTTGATGACCGGATCGGAGAGATGGACAAGTGAGGGCATTAATGCCGATCTTGCTTTTCACCGTGCTGTGGCCGATGCCACCGGCAATGATTATTTTGCGATGTTCATTGGCTTTATTGCCGAGCGCATCAGCCTTGCCATCAACGCAGCCCGCGCCCGCGCCGTGCTGGAAGAGATTGTCGAAGTGACGATCGAAGAGCACGTGGCTGTGCGTGATGCAATCGCCAAACGTGATCCGCAAGCATCGCGCACCGCCATGCGCAACCATCTGCTGGGTGCTGCCAGCCGCATTGAATTAACACTCGAAGTGTTTTGATGGAGTGAATCCAATGTCACAATCAAACTCCCAGACAAACGACTAGACAAACACCGGAAGGTTGATTAAAACTTTTTGAATTAAGTTGTCAGACATCCTGACAACTTAACGGATGACTGGAGGGTTATCTGTCGATAAGCATAAGGGAGGAGACTTTGAATTCCACACATGTGTTGAATTCCGGCATGATTTTGCCAGAGGATGCCGCTGACGCCACCTTGATCGGGAGGGTCTGGTCCAATGCCGAGAATGGCCCTTGTCCGGTGCTGATCCGGGGTGGACGGGTGCTGAATGTCAGTGTGTTCGCAGCAACTGTCTCTGGCCTTCTTGAGATCGAGGCCATCGCCGGTCACTTGGCACAATCAACCGACCTGCCCGATCTGGGCCATCTCGACGATTTTCTCAACCAATCCGCAGGTCATCTCCTCGCCCCGATTGATCTTCAGGCCGTCAAAGCGGCGGGCGTCACCTTTGCTGACAGCATGTTGGAGCGCGTCATCGAAGAACAGGCAAGGGGCGATAGCGCCCGCGCGCAAGACATTCGTACCCGTTTAGCCCCCGTGCTGGGCGATAATTTGCGCGGCATTGCAGCAGGCTCCGAGCAGGCGGCCCGCGTCAAAACCTTGCTGCAAGAGATGAACCTCTGGTCGCAATATCTGGAAGTGGGCATTGGTCCCGACGCCGAGATTTTCACCAAGGCACAGCCGATGTCCTCGGTTGGCTGCGGCGATATGGTTGGAATTCACCCAATCTCTGAGTGGAACAACCCGGAGCCGGAAGTTGTGCTGGTGATCCGCTCCGACGGCACAATTCTAGGTGCCACCCTTGGCAATGACGTGAATTTACGCGATGTCGAAGGCCGCTCCGCCTTGCTGCTGGGCAAGGCGAAAGACAACAATGCGTCTTGCGCCATCGGCCCTTTTATTCGCCTGTTTGATGAAGCTTTCACGCTGGATGTTCTAAGCCGGGTTCGGGTTTCCCTTCATGTGGTGGGCGCAGACGGTTTTGACATGACCGGCGAAAGCCCAATGGAAGCCATCAGCCGCACGCCTGCATCGCTTGCGTCGCAATTGCGCAACCGCAACCATCAATATCCCGATGGTGCCGTGCTGTTTCTCGGCACCATGTTTGCCCCGGTCAAAGACAGACGCGGCCCCGGCCAAGGGTTCACCCATGAAATCGGTGATCGGGTCGAGATTGCCTCACCCCTGCTTGGCCGCCTGATCAATTGGGTGGACCGCTGCGATGCCTGCCCGGAATGGACATTTGGCACCCGCGCCCTGATGCGCAATCTGGCCATGCGTGGCCTGAGCGAAAAGGTTTAGCGCCATGATCAAAACACTTATTCATTGGTTTTTCCGCTTTCTCGATGCTCTTTTGGTCATCATGTTGGCGGGCATGGTGTTGATGGTCTTTGTCAACGTCGTCATGCGCTATGGGTTTAATTCCGGCATTGCCGTGTCTGAGGAAATGGCCCGCTATTTCTTCGTCTGGCTCACCTTCATTGGTGCCGTGGTGGTGCACCGGGAAAACCTCAATATGGGCGTTGAAACCATCGTTGCCAAATTTGGACGCGGTGGGCGATTGGTGCTGATGGCACTGTCTAATCTTGTCATTCTTCTGTGCGCCAGCGTGTTTTTTCTCGGCACATGGAAACAATTACCCATCAATGCCTCCATGGTCGCACCCGTGACCGGACTATCCATGGGCTGGGTCTATGGCATTGGGCTTTTCTGCGGGGCCGGTATTTTCCTGGTGACGTTGGAGCGTCTGTTTCGCCTCGCAACAGGTAAAATCACAGAGGATGAAATTGCGGCCTTTGCTGGTGAAGGTGCCGCAATTGAGCACATGAAGGAGCGCCTCTGATGACCCTTCTTGTTTTCATCTCGTCCTTGCTCGGTGCCATGGCCATTGGCGTGCCAGTTGCCTTTTCGCTGATGCTCTGCGGCATCACGCTGATGTGGTATATGGGCATGTTCAACTCGCAGATCATTGCGCAAAACATGATCGCGGGCGTCGATACATTTACGCTTTTGGCCATTCCCTTCTTCATTCTCGCCGGTGAATTGATGAATTCCGGCGGGCTGTCGCGCCGCATCATTGATTTTGCCATTGCCTGCGTTGGCCATATTCGCGGGGGCCTTGGACTGGTTGCCATTGCAGCAGCCGTCATCATGGCCAGCATCTCCGGCTCGGCTGCCGCCGATACCGCAGCCCTTGCCGCGGTGCTCATCCCGATGATGGCAAAAGCTGGTTATAACGTGCCACGCTCTGCCGGATTGATTGCGGCTGGCGGTATTATTGCCCCGATTATTCCACCTTCCATGGCCTTCATTGTCTTTGGCGTGGCCGCCAATGTCTCCATCACCAAACTGTTCATGGCGGGCGTGGTGCCGGGTTTGATGATGGGTATTTCACTGGTCATCACCTGGCTGTTCGTTGCCCGCAAAGACAATGTTCAGCCCCTGCCCCGCGTTCCGGGTAAAGAGCGCCTTAAGGTCACGGGTCGGGCCGCATGGGCGCTGGGCATGCCGGTGATTATTCTGGGCGGCATCAAGGCAGGGGTCGTGACGCCCACGGAAGCCGCTGTGGTGGCTGCCATGTATGCGATGTTTGTCGGCATTTTCATCTATAAAGAACTGAAGTTTCGTGATCTGCCGGGCGTGTTTCTGCAAGCTGCCAAAACCACGGCTGTGATCATGTTTTTGGTCTGCGCCGCTCTGGTGTCGGCATGGCTTATCACGGCTGCCAATATTCCGGCTGAAGTCAGCGGTTATATTGAACCCCTGATTGACCGGCCAAAATTGCTGATGTTGGTCATCATGGTGCTGGTGCTGATTGTCGGCACAGCCCTTGATCTCACACCAACCATTTTGATCCTGACCCCGGTTTTGCTGCCAATTATCAAAATGGCCGGGATTGATCCTGTTTATTTTGGTGTGCTGTTCATCATGAACACCTGCATCGGCCTTCTCACCCCGCCGGTTGGCGTGGTGCTCAACGTGGTCAGCGGCGTCGGTCGCGTGCCGCTTGGCCGCGTTATTCACGGCGTTCTGCCGTTTCTGCTCGCAGAAATTGCCGTGCTTTTCCTGTTGGTCCTGTTTCCAGATCTGGTTCTGGTTCCTGCCCGGTGGCTCTACTAAAGCGCCACCGATTCCGATCTCTTTCTCTAACCTTGGGAGGATAGTATGAGAAAGTACATCACCACAGCAACCGCTGCCATTTTGGCGGCATCCACCTTGCTGGCCGCACCGGCCTATGCCGAATTCAGCAATCGCAATATGCGTGTATCCAACGGTATTAACGCCGACCATCCCGTGGGGGCGGGCATCAAGGCCATGCAAACCTGCCTTGATGAAAAATCCGGTGGCAAAATGAAAATCACCGCCTTCTGGGGCGGCGCATTGGGAGGCGATTTGCAAGCGACGCAAGCGCTGCGCTCTGGTGTGCAAGAAGGTGTGGTCAGCTCTTCCTCTCCTCTCGTGGGCATTGTGCCAGCCCTTGGCGTCTTTGACCTGCCCTTCCTGTTTGCCAATCAGGAAGAAGCCTACAAGGTGATGGATGGCGAGTTTGGCGATTTCCTCAACAAAAAGCTGCTCGACGTGGGTCTCGTTAATCTCGCCTATTGGGAAAATGGCTTTCGCAACCTTTCCAACTCCAAGCGCCCCGTGACAAAGTGGGAGGATCTGGAGGGCATGAAGGTTCGCGTCATGCAGAACAATATCTTCCTCGATACCTTCGACAATTTTGGAGCCAATGCGACGCCCATGGCCTTCGGCGAAGTCTTCTCGGCTCTGGAAACCAAGGCAATTGACGCGCAGGAAAACCCCTATGTGACCATCGACACCTCGAAATTCTACGAGGTGCAGTCCTATGTCAGCGAGACCCGACACGCCTACACCCCATTCCTGTTCATGTTCTCCAAAGCAATTTTCGACACCTATTCGCCTGATGAGCAAAAGGCGCTGAAGGATTGTGCTGTTGTTGGCCGCGATGTTGAGCGCAAGGTCATTACCGAGCTCAACAAGACATCGCTTCAGAAAATTGAAGCCGCGGGCGTGAAATTCAACACGCTTTCGCCTGAAGAACACAAGAAAATGCTCGAAAAATCGCAAGTGGTCTACGAGAAGCACAAGAAAGAAATCGGCGCTGACGTGGTGGACCGCGTTCAAGCCATTTTGGCCGACATGCGTAAGTAAAGACTGGCATTTATAATCTGTCCATACCCCGAAGTGCTTGCTCACTTCGGGGTATTTTTGTCAGTGCAAATGGGAAGGTTTTCGCGGCTATCGCAAGCGTGATGACGCTGTCTGTCGCTTGCGCGTTTCATCGCTTGACAGAAATGTTATCGATAACATATGTTCATCTCAATCGCGCTTTGGGAGGAGCAGATGGATCACAATACGCTTTTGGAATTTCGTGCCGTCTCAAAAGATTTCGGCGGCACCAAAGCCCTGACCGACGTGTCGCTCGATCTGAAGGCTGGCGAAATCCTCGCACTTCTGGGCGAAAACGGTGCTGGCAAATCAACCCTCATCAAAACGCTTGCTGGTATTTACAAACCCGATGGTGGAGACATTCTGTTTCGCGGCCAGCCCTATCACCACCGGCCACCCAAACCCAATGAGCGCCAATCCGTTGCCTTTATCCATCAAGATCTCGGCTTGATCGAATGGATGACCGTGGGCGAAAATGTCGGTCTGGCCCAAGGCTTTTCCATGCGTAAAAAGCTGATTGACTGGGGTGCGACGGACCGGCGCACAGCCGAGGCTTTGAAGCTGGTTGGCTGCGATTTTGATCCCTCCACCCGCGTTCAGGATTTGACCCGCACCGAAAAATCACTGGTTGCCATTGCCCGCGCGCTTGCCGTTGAAGCCGATGTTCTGGTGCTGGACGAGCCAACCGCCAGCCTGCCCGCCGATGAGGTTGAGCGTCTGTTTCAGGCCATCCGCCCTTTAAAAGAGCGCGGCGTGGCGATGATTTACGTCTCGCACCGCCTTGATGAAATTTTCCGCATTGCTGATAGAGTCGCCGTGCTGCGCGATGGCCGCTTGGTGGGCCAGACACCGGTGCAAGACACCAATCCCGACGAGTTGATCCGCATGATCGTTGGCCGCAAGGCCGATCAACTGTTCACCCGTTCAGAAACACCGATTGGCGCACCAATCGTGCGGGTGCGCAATCTCAGATGCAGCGGTGCGGGTCCGGTTTCTTTCGATCTGCATCAGGGCGAGCTGCTGGGCCTCGTGGGTCTGCGTGGTGCTGGGCAAGAGTTGATAGGTCGTGCCCTGTTTGGCTGCGAGCCGTCGCGCGGTGATGTCACCATTCGCGGAGAAAGCCCGGATCTGTCCAGCACGGTCTCTGCCATCGCCTCCGGCATTGGCTTGATTGCCCGTGACCGCACCGAGGAATCTGTGGCGATGTCGCTCTCGCTTCGGGAAAACACCTATCTCAATCCCGGTGCGTCTGGCAGGCGTTTATTCGATTTCCTCTCCCCTGCTTGCGAGGCTGAGCAGGCCGCCGCAATTGGCGACAAGGTGGGGCTGCGGCCCAATGATCAATCTTTGGCGATTGAGGCTCTTTCAGGCGGCAATCAGCAGAAAGTCGTCGTTGGCCGCTGGCTCACGACGGGGCGGAAATTATTGATTGCCGAAGATCCCACCGCCGGTGTCGATGTGGGTGCCAAAGCCGACATCTATCGCCTGATCGCCTCTGCCGTCGAGGAAGGCCTTGCCGTTTTGGTGATTTCCACCGACTTCGAGGAAATTGCCCATATTTGCCATCGCGCTCTGGTCTTTTCTCGCGGACAGATTGTTCGCGAATTGTCCGGTACCAATCTCACAACCTCCGCCGTGATTGCTGCGGCTTCCGCTTCTGAAGCGGCCTGATCTGGGAGATCGTCATGCAGTCCATTCGCTCCACAGCACTTGAACCCACCAAAGCCGAAATGAAAGGCCTCAGCTTTATGGCCAAAGTGCAACGGTTGGTGCCAGTCTATGGACTGGTCATCCTCACCGTCCTGCTGACCTTGCTGTTTTGTGTACTGTTGCCCGATACGTTTCCGACCGTGCTGAACCTGCGATCTATCATTTCCAACAAGACCATTATTGCCATTTTGTCGTTGGCGGCGATGATTCCGATGGCGGCAGGCCGTATTGATCTGACCATTGGCTATGGCATTGTGCTTTGGCATATTTTGGCCATCAGCTTGCAAACCCTCTACGGTTTTCCGTGGCCTGTTGCCGTGCTTGTGGTGCTGTTGCTGGGTGCTGCCACCGGCTTCCTGAATGGCATTCTGGTCGAAGTCGCAAAAATCGATAGCTTTATCGCCACTCTTGGCACCGGAACCGTGATCTATGCGTTGGCGCTGTGGCACACCGGCGGGCGGCAAATGATTGGCATGTTGCCGGATGGTTTCTATGCACTCAACGGCACCATGGTGTTTGGCCTGCCCATCACCGGTCTCTATGTCATCGTGCTGGCCGTGGTGATGTGGATTGTGCTCGAATATCTGCCGATTGGCCGCTACATCTATGCCATTGGAGCCAACCCCAAAGCTGCCGCTTTGAACGGCATTCCTGTTCGCCGCTTTGTCATCGGTGCATTTATCGCCTCGGGCACGTTGTCAGCCGTCGCAGGCGTGCTGCTGGCCTCCAAACTGCGCATTGGTCAGGCAAGTGTCGGGCTTGAATACCTTCTACCTGCGCTTGTGGGTGCATTTCTTGGCTCAACCACCATCAAACCGGGCCGCGTCAACGTCTGGGGCACCATGATTGGCGTGATCATCCTTGCCGTCGGCATTGCCGGCATTCAGCAATTGGGCGGCTCCTTCTTTGTCGAGCCAATGTTTAACGGTGTCACGCTGCTGATTGCCATTGGCATCGCGGGCTATGCCCAACGCCGCCGTGGCACGGCGGGACTTCTCTCTAAGTCCAATTCGGCTCCAGCTGCAGCCGTAAAATCTGAATAATATCTGTCATTCGTATTCACTGGGAGGAAAACACGATGAAACGCAGAGATTTCATGACCACAACAGCCATCATTCTTGGGGGGATGATTGCAGGACCAGCTTTCGCAGACAGCATGGCCGATGCCAAGGCTGTGGTTGCCAAATACGCCAGCAAAGTTTCCAAATGGGATGGACCAACCACCGGGCCAAAAGCGCAAGCCGCCAAGAAAATTGTGGTTGTTGCCGCAGATATGAAAAACGGCGGCATTCTTGGCGTCACCACAGGCATTCAGGAAGCGGCGGCCGCGATTGGCTGGACTGTTACCGTTCTCGATAGTGGTGGCTCGATTGGCGGCAGAACAGCCGCCTTTGGTCAGGCCATGACATTGCAGCCCGATGGGATCATCATCAATGGCTTTGATGCCGTTGAGCAAAAGCCCGCCATGGAAGCCGCCAAGAAAGCCAAGATCCCCATGGTGTCCTGGCACGCAGCCCCGGCTGTCGGCCCCGTGCCTGATGTAGGCGTCTTTGCCAATGTCACCACCGATGCCATGGAAGTCTCGAAAGCTGCGGCAGATTACGCCTATGTGGATGCTGGCGGCAAACCCGGTGTGATCATTTTCACCGACTCCACCTATGCCATTGCCATCGCCAAAGCCGACAAGATGAAAGAGGAAATCCTCAAACTCGGTGGCACCGTTTTGGAATATGTTGACACCCCGATTGCCGAGACCTCGCAACGCATGCCGCAACTGACCACCACCCTTTTGCAAAAATACGGAGCAAAGTGGACGCATTCGCTGGCGATCAACGACATCTATTTTGATTTCATGGGACCATCCTTGCAATCGGCCGGAATACCGGGCGACGGCGCACCCAAGAGCGTGGCCGCAGGCGACGGTTCTGAAAGCGCTTATCAGCGCATTCGCGCCAAACAGTATCAATCTGTGACGGTGGCCGAGCCGCTCAACTTGCAGGGCTGGCAGCTGGTGGATGAAATGAACCGTGCTTTGGCGGGCGAGAAATGGTCGGGTTATGTTTCACCACTGCATGTGGTGACGGCAGACAATGTCGAATTCGACGGCGGGCCGAAAAACTCATTTGATCCTGACAACGGTTATCGAGATGCCTACAAGGCAATCTGGGGCAAGTAACCGCCCTCGAACCACACCAACAGCGCCGCTTATCCTACCGGCGCTGTCACCTTTCTATTTACAGAATGCCCCAGGCCCGAAAACGGCCCCTCCCCGTCAATTCGCGCAAGGGTAACTCGGCGATCAATTTCAGCGCGCCTTGCGGCGTTGTGTTGAGCGTTTTTGCCACAAGCCCGGCCGACACAAGGGGGCGCGACAAAACCAGATCAATCAACTCTGGTAGCTTTGAGCTTGAACGCCTGCCCTTGATACGGCGCTCAAGCGCGCCGCGCGCCAGAAGCAGCCTGTCATGCTCATTCATCCCCTGCCGCGCCGCTTGCTCAAAGGCTTCCAGAATTGCTAGCAGCCGCTGCGTTCGGTTTTTCGAATGGCGCCGCTCACGCCCAACCGCGCGAAGCCCGACTGAAATCGCAGTAAGATGGCACGTTGTAGTCCCGGTTTTTCTTAAGTAAGCCGCCGCCAAAAGCCGGCCCAGCCAGGGGCTGTGCTCGCTCACTTCCTCACTCTGCCAGGCATCCAACAAAATAGCGGCCGCCAGAACAGGTGGAAAAGCATCAACCTCCGACAGCAGTTCCTGCCAATCTTGCAGGCGCTGTGGCTCGTTCCAATCGGCATCATAAACGATGGCGGCGCGATCTCTCTCCAGCACAGCTTTTCGCTCCAAAGCAACCTGCGCCATTAGGGTTTCGCTTCGCCTCAAAATGGCGTCAAATTCGTCAAGCTCTGCCATGAAAGCGGCATCTGGATCGGGCGATGCACCCTCCATCTCAAGCTCTGACACGGGTTCCGATGCATCGCTGACGGGCGCGACACCATCTCCGAGCGCTCGTCCCCGCAACCTTGAAAGACCTTGGTTGGACAGCGCCCATGCTGCGGGATGCTGGGTGATGTCGCGTCGTGAACGCAAAACCAGGTGTGCAACGGTCAGCTCGTGGGTCGGTGTGCGGGTATCCATGCGGGCATCATGGAAAACCAGATCTTCCACATGAACCAATTCGCCATCAACCCAAAGCGAACCCACCGCATCCGAATAGTGCATGCGCTCAATCAATCCCGATCCAACCTCAGAATGCGTTAAACGCTCATCAAGACGCACCAAAGCTTCGCCCGCCACACTGATGGGCAAAAGCAAGGAAGAAAGCGGTATTTTCTCGATTGGGTAACGCATTGAAAATACGTTATCACAACAGCCAAACGAAAGCGAACTGCTCTTTCACTTTCACTAGAGATGCTGCTAAAATGAAATTCTGACACAGTTGGAGAGCAATTTGCCAGATCAAAGCTGCCAGATGCAGGCATCATTGGTATTTATCGCAGATCTTGCCTTAAAATAAAAGCGGCTATCATCGCGATTCCACACAATCTTCGTATAAAGCTGAGATTACGCTGAAAAGACCACTTACGAAGTGCCCACGCCTGCACAAACTTAAGCGTAACAGGGACCGAAAATTTGTCGCATGGTTGACAGCTGTCAACGCCCTCCCCCTCCCTGCTCCTATCAATCAAAGACAGCAACTGCGCCAAAGAAAAAGCCGCGAGAAGATCCTCGCGGCTGGAAAATCAAATTCAAAGATTTAACCCAAACAGGTGAAATTCACTTGGCAGCCAGCTTGGCCTTAGCGGCATAGTGCTGAGCAATAACCGCACACGCCATGAGCTGAATTTGATGAAACAGCATCAAAGGCATCACGATCGCCCCAACACTTTGGCCCGCAAATATCGCGCTCGCCATTGGCACGCCAGACGCCAGGCTCTTTTTGGAGCCGCAAAACGTGATGGTAATTTCATCCTCTTTGGCAAAGCCCATCAACCGACTGCCAAACATCGTCAGCATCAGAACGATAGCAAGCAAGACCATATCGATCAGCACGACCACGCCAATATCAGTGAGCGAATAGCTGCGCCAAATCCCCTCAATAACGGCCTCGCTAAATGCGCCGTAAACCACCATCAAGATGGAACCACGATCTATCGGCATGAGAAGAGATTTGCGAGCGCGCACCCACTGCCCGACCCAAGGCTGCATCACCTGCCCCACCATGAAAGGAAGCAACAATTGCACAAAGATCTGCAAAATCGCATCCAGCGATACACCGCCGTGACCACCCGCTGATAGGAGCAAGCCGCACAACAACGGCGTTAAAATCATGCCAAGAATATTCGAGGCTGACGCGGCACAGATCGCGGCAGGCACATTGCCCCCGGCCATTGAGGTGAAAGCAATGGAGGATTGAACCGTGGACGGCAGCACGCAGATATAAATGATGCCCAACGCCAGCGCAGGCGGCAGAAAACCGCTTGTTAAGATGCCAGCGCCCAGCCCGAGCAAAGGAAACAAAACGAAGCTAACGGCGAGAATAAAGAGGTGAAGCCGCCAGTGAAGAAGGCCTGCCAACACCACATCGCGCGACAAACGCGCACCATGCAGAAAGAACAAAGCGGCGATGGCAACTTTGGTCGCCATCGCGAAATAATCCGCCGCAACACCGTGGATCGGCAAAACCGACGCCAGGGAAACAGTACAGATCAACAGAAGAGTGAATGTGTCAGGCAGGAAGCGTTTCATGACAGCCTTAATATCATATTGGTTTCTGCCGCACGGGTTAGTCCATTCGTGCTGGCAATGCAATTCGAGCCGGGCTGACCCGCCATTACAAATCACGGCAAAACAAAGGGCAGACACCGTTCGCTCACGACAAAAAACACACGAGGAGGGAAGGGGATCTCTCAACACCATCCCCTGTTGACAGCTGTCAACGAACGTCGCACGAGCAGAGACATTTCACATCTCTATTCATGAGGGTCTCCTTGCGTCTCGCCACCCAAGGCGAACACGTGGAAAAGTCCGGTGCGTTCACTGTCATGTTTCGACATCAACCATCGCGTTTTCTTGGCAATGATTTTCACAAATCACGCTCCTTTTTCGCCGGCGGGGAACCTAAAATTCACGCTAGGAAAGCGCACAAAACACCCTTGCGTCACGCCATAAGCGGCCTATGCTGACCATATAGAGACTGTGCAATAAAGGTGCCCTATGACCATCTCCCAAAATAGTTCCGCCGCACTCTGGTCCGTGATCGACCAGAAGGCACCCGCGTTTATCGACTTAAGCGATCGTGTCTGGGGAATGCCTGAAACATGCTACATGGAGGAAGCCTCTGTTGCCGAGCATGTTGCAATGCTCAAACAAGAAGGCTTTCGGGTAACCGAACACGTCGCTGGTATCCCGACAGCTGTTATGGGTGAAGCAGGGGAGGGGGGACCAGTTATTGCCTTTCTCGGCGAATATGATGCACTGTCCGGCCTCAGCCAGGAAGCGGGTGTCGCAGAACACCGTCCCGTTCACGCCGGCGGAAATGGCCACGGATGCGGCCATAATTTGCTGGGGTCAGCCGCTCTGTTAGCTGCATCCGCATTGAAAGATTGGTTGAAGGAAAAAGGACTACCCGGTCGCGTGCGCTATTATGGATGCCCGGCGGAAGAGGGGGGAGCGGCCAAGGCGTTTATGGTTCGCGAGGGGGCGTTCGAGGGCGTCGACATCGCCATCAGTTGGCACCCCAGTTCATTCGCCGCCGTCCAACGCTCTACCTCGCTTGCCAATTCCAGAGTCGATTTCACCTTCCGGGGGAGGGCGGCACACGCAGGGGCAAATCCTGAACTTGGACGCAGCGCGCTTGACGCCGTCGAGCTGATGAGCGTCGGCGTCAATTATATGCGCGAGCATATGCCATCTGATTGCCGCGTGCATGCTGCTATTCTCGATGCGGGTGGTATTTCACCCAATGTTGTGCAGGCCTATTCCAAAGTGCGTTATCTGATCCGTGCTCCTGAACTGGATGGCATGCGCGAGTTGGTTGCCCGCGTACATAAAATCGCCGAGGGCGCGGCATTGATGACGGAAACCCACGTGGAATCCCAGGTTATCAGCGCCGTTTCCAATGTGATCACCAACGGTCCATTGATGGACGTTATGCAGCAGGCGTGGGAAGAACTGGGGCCGCCACCTTTCGATGATGCCGACCGGGCATTTGCAGAGGAAATCCGCGCCACGCTTACGCCCGCCGAAATATCAGCACCTTGGCGCACCGAACAGCTGAGTGAGCGGGACGTGCCCTTGGCCGACTTCATCATCCCCGCCCACGATAGAACTCCAATCATCACCGGTTCGACGGATGTGGGTGATGTGAGCTGGGTCGTTCCGACCGTGCAAGCCGATGGTCCAACCTGCGCCATCGGCACCCCATTTCACACATGGCAGCTTGTGGCCCAAGGCAAAAGCAAGATGGCCCATAAGGGCATGGTCGCCACGGCCAAGGTGATGGCAGCAACCGGCAGGGCCGCATTTGAGAGCGACCATTTACGCGAAGCCGCCTTGCAAGATCTGGTGGCGCGTCGAAAAGGAAAAGCCTACGAAAGCCCGCTCCCGGCCAACGCCCAGCCACCCATTGTCGAAATGGGTGGGCGAAATAATCAAGACGAACACCTCCAGGCACCAGTCAGATTCATCTAGAAACTGGCTGGTGCGTGGAGAAAGCGCGTCATCCGCAAAAAGATTACTTAGCAATCCTTGGGTGCAAGTTCACAAATATACACAGCCTATCTCTGCAAAAATCAACAAGCACCGCAAAAGTCGGCACGAGCAAACGCATTGACGAAATAAATGTAATGTTATACCAAAACACGACATATATCTAACGTCAGACTTGCGCGGAACACATCTCCATGGCAGTGATAACTTTGAATGGTGCTGCAGCTTTCGAAAAGAGGCTGCGGCTGAAAAGGGAACGCGGTGAGGACGACCCAAAAGGGACCGAGACCGCGGCTGCCCCCGCAACTGTAAGCGGCGAGCACGTCTGCATCATGCCACTGGTGAACAACCGGGAAGGCGCAGGCCAGCAGCGACCCGCGAGCCAGGAGACCTGCCATTCGCATGTTCAACCGCAGCGGACGGGGTGTTCCGATGGCACTATCAAGGCTCAGGGCGCGCCAAATGGCGTGGCCAAATTCAATTTCGACACTGGCTCTGTTTCCAGTGGTCATAAGCCTTGCTCCTTCAAAGGGCAGGGGGCGCTGGTGAGTTGTAACACGCAAGGCGCGGCACTCGCCGTCGAAAATCTCTGCTATACACCTCCGGGTGGGCACCGGCTGCTCCACTCCATCACGTTATCGATCCAAGCGGGTGACCTTCTGGCGATTGTTGGGCCCAATGGCGCTGGCAAAACCACATTGTTGCGTTGCCTCTATCGCGCCGTGAAACCCAGTGAGGGGAGGGTACTACTCGATGGTCAAAATTTCGAAAGCCTGTCTTCCCGCGATATTGCCCGGCGCATCGCGGTCGTAGTGCAGGAAACGCCCGCGTCTTTCCCATTCACCGTCGAAGATATCGTGCTGATGGGGCGGATACCCTGGCGCAAAGGCCTCAGCAGCAATGCGTCTGAAAACCGCGCAAAAGCGCATCACGCCATGGAACACCTAAACCTGCGTGGGATGGAAAAGCGATCTTTTGGTACGCTGTCCGGTGGCGAAAAACAACGTGTTCTGGTGGCGCGTGCGCTGGCGCAAGAGCCGCAATTGCTCATTCTGGATGAACCCTCGAACCATCTCGATATCCGCAATCAACTGGAAATTCTGGACCTTCTGGCCGGTCTCGGCATCACCATTATCACGACGCTGCACGATATCAATCTGGCGGCAGGTTTCGCCACCAAGGCAGCCATATTGCACAATGGCGAGATGATCGCTTGTGGCCCGCCCAAAGAGGTGCTGACGCCTGAGCATATCTCCAGCGCGTTTAATGTCAAAACGCACGCACATGCCATTTCGGATGGTGCCAGTCACCATTTTTCCTTTGCACTCAATTCCTGACCGGGTCACATCATGAAGAAAATCGCAACCGCTCTCCTCCTCTCAGCGTTCTTCGCAGCGGGGGGTGCCACCGCCGCATCGGCCGCACCCGTCACAGTGAAAAGCTGTAACCGTGACGTTACCTTCGACAAGGCACCGACCCGCGCCATCTCCAATGATGTCAATTTAACCGAGATGATGCTGGCTCTGAAACTACAGGATCACATGGTTGGCTATACCGGCGTTTCGGGCTGGAAAACACTGGATGAAAAACTGCGCGATGGCATCCAGCAATTGCCAGAACTTTCAGCGAAATATCCCACCAAAGAAGTGCTGCTCAATGCCGACGCGGATTTTTATTTCGCCGGGTGGAATTACGGCATGAAAGTGGGTGGAGAGGTTACACCCGAAACCTTGGCACCTCTGGGCATCAAGGTCTATGAGTTGACTGAAAGCTGTATTCACATCATGCAAAAGCAAAAACCGACCATGGACGATATGTTCGTGGATCTGTTGAACCTTGGCACAATCTTCAGAGTGGAAGATCGCGCGCAAAAGCTTGTTGATGGATACCGCCAGCAACTTGCAACCATTCAGGCAAAAATCAGCAAGACGGACAAACCCGAGCGGGTGTTTGTTTACGATTCCGGTGAGCAAAAACCTTTCACCTCCGGTCGCTTCGGCATTCCCACCGCAATGATCGAGGCGGCGGGCGGCATCAACATTATGGATGACGTCCAGAAAAGCTGGACCGAAGTGTCTTGGGAACCCGTGATTGAGCGAAACCCGCAAGTGATTATCATTGTCAATTATGGCAATGTCACTGCGCAACAGAAAATCGATTTCATGATGCAAAACCCGGCTTTCAAGAACATTGATGCCGTGAAAAACAAGCGGTTCATCGTGCTGGATTACGTCGAAGCAACACCTGGTCCACGCAATATTGATGCCATTGCGCGGCTGGCCGCTGCTTTTCATCCTCAGTCATTGTAAGGCCAGGCTTTCATTGTGCATTGTATAAAAAAGGTTTTCTGGCCCACATTTCTTTTCACTCTGGTGTTGATCACCATCAGCGCCGGGGTTTCCTTAGGTTCTGCCCCCATACCTGTAGTCACGGTTTGGAAAATTGTTGCCAATCACCTTCATGCTGACAGCTTTGCGGCTGATTGGTCACAAGGGCGCGACAGCATCGTCTGGGATGTCAGGTTTCCAAGGGTGTTGCTTGGTGGTCTTGTTGGTGCCGGGCTTGCTCTGACGGGGGCAGTCTTGCAGCCAGCCACACGCAATCCGCTGGCGGACCCGCATTTGCTTGGCGTATCATCGGGTGCCGCCTTTGGAGCCATCATCGCCTTGCTGCATACAGGCATGGTATTTGGCCTTTTCACCGTTCCACTCTTTGCATTTGCCGGTGCCTTGATGGCAACGGCTTTGGTACCCTTGGTGGCGGGTGCGCGGCGCGGCATGCAGGCAGATCGGCTGGTGCTATCGGGCGTGATTGTCGCTTTCTTCTTCACAGCCCTTGGCAATCTTCTGGTGTTTTTAGGAGATCCCCGCGCAACACAAACGGTGATGTTCTGGATGCTGGGAGGGCTTGGTCTCGCCCAATGGCAGCACTTGCTCTACCCGGCACTTGTTCTGTTCGCGGCCCTTGTTTATCTGCTTCCCAACGTGCAACCCTTGAACGCCATGGCCATGGGCGATGAAACCGCAACAACATTGGGCGTCAACGTCGCCCGTTTTCGCCTCATCCTCTTTGTTGTTGCAGCCCTCGTGACGGGCACAATGGTGGCATTTTCCGGAGCCATTGGTTTTGTGGGTTTGATGGTGCCACATATGGTCCGCGCCATGGTGGGGTCTGACAATGCCCGCGTCTTGCCAATGTCTGCTTTGGTTGGTGGCTTGGTGCTTATTCTGGCCGATCTTGTGGCACGATTGGCCGTGGCACCGGAAGATATGCCGATTGGGATTGTCACCGGCATCGTTGGCTGCGTCGCTTTTGTTTGGATCATGCGCAAAGACAGCGCACGTTAAAGCATGGTGCCTAACATCGGTTCACACTTTTAGGTCCGATGCTGTCGGCAATTTCCTGCGTAAGATCCAACCCAGATTTTACGCAGGAAAAAGTCAACATGCTCAGCGTGCGTGCAGCACTCTGGCAACCTCGTGAATATGGGCGGCCCCAATGCCGCAACATCCGCCAATCATCGTGGCACCGGCATCTGCCCATGTACATGCAAAGCGCGAATAAGCATCATCCGTCAAATCGGCCCGAGTCTCATGCAGCCCTTCATTGGCTGCTGCGTCGCCTTGCTCGCCCTCAAACGCGTTGGCGTAGACGCCAATTTCCAGTGAAACACCCTTGTCCTTGAACACAGCCGCCGCTGTTTCAACAGCTGCAAGCATCACTTCCGGCTTGCTGCAATTGAACAATAAAGCCGATGCGCCGGAATCTGCTGCCCAAAGTGCTGCATCCTTGACCAATTCGCCAGAGCGCAACTTTGGCGCGCCACCCGAAACTTGTTCGTCTTCATCAGCGAGGGTGAAAGATATCCAAAAGGGCTTGCCGGTTTTGGCAACGGCAACGCGCACAGCCTCGCCTTCGGCAATCAGGCTGAGCGTTTCGCCAAGCCAAACATCGACAAAGGGCTCAAGGCCGTCAACCAGCGTTTTGAGATAATCTTGCACCCGCGATGAATCAAAATTCTGCGGCTCGTATGACCCAAAAATAGGTGGGAGCGAACCTGCCACACTGATTTTACGATCAGAAATAGCATCTGCCGCTTCGCGAGCAAGTCTCCCACACCGTGAAATCAGGGCAGGGCCGTCCTTGCGGAAGCGCTCTTCGCCAATATGAAACGGCACAAGCGCATAGCTGTTGGTTGTCACAACATCGGCACCAGCGGCAATAAATTCTGCATGAACCTGCCGCACTATCTCGGGCGTGTTCATCAGCGCCAGTGCCGACCACTCTGGCTGCTTCAGTTCTGCGCCGAGGCGGATCAATTCGCGGCTCATGCCGCCATCAAGAATACGAAGTTTCGTCATTGCTTTCCTGTTTCCTCGTTAACGGCGCACGGGAACCTGCGCTTCGACAATGTGAAACGCGCGCGCGATTATGGCAGTCAAAATGAGATAAAAGACGGTGACAACAATCAGCGGTTCATAGACCAGCAATGTATCTTGTCGAACTTTGTAAGCCACGGCATACAAATCCATCACTGTAACCGTGAAGGCGAGGGGGGTGGATTTCAGCTGCATCACCACTTCGCCGGCAATGGTCGGCAAAGCGATACGAATGGCGCGCGGCAACCAGATCCGCCTGATCAAGGTAAAGCGGCCCATGCCAAAGGCGCGCCCGGCCTCCAACTCACCTTTTGGCACAGCCAAAAGCGCGCCGCGCAACACTTCAGCTTCGTAGGCAGCATAGTTCAGCGTGAAACTGACCACCGCAAAAAAGAAACCTTCACGCAAAACTGGCCAAAAAATACTATGGCGTATGCCCGGAATCATCGGCAGGAGGGAGCCAACGCCGTAATACAGCAACCAGAGCTGAATGAGCAGCGGTGTTCCACGAAAGAAAGCACAATAGGATTTTGACAACCAGCGAAGGGTTCGTCCACCGCGCACTTGTGCAAACGCCAAGCCAATTGCAATGACAAATCCAAAAGCGACAGAGAGAACCAGGAGCGTTACCGTTTGCCACGCACCTGAAAGCAAAAGCGGCCAATATCGGGCGATCCATGAAAAATCCATTTTTCGCCCCTTAAGCCAGTGTCGGCTGGCCGCGCCGGACCCGGCGCTCAATCAGCATAAACAGAAAATTGGAAACAAGGCTTATGACCAGATAGAGACAGGCTGCCGCGAAAAAGAACAAAAAATAATGTTTCGTGCTCGCCCCCGCCAATCGGGTGGCAAGGGCAAGTTCCTGATACCCTACCACGGCAACAAGCGCGCTGTCTTTGGTCACGGCCATCCACAAATTGGCAAGGCCGGGCAGGGCGTTGGGCAAAAGAGCCGGAAAAATCACCCGCCTGAACCGCAAGAATGGGGCCATACCAAAAGCCCTCGCCGCCTCAACCTGGCCGACCGGAATGGCGAGAATTGCACCTCTGAGCACTTCGGTTGCATAGGCACCTTGCACGAATCCTAAAACGACAACCGCCGCGACAAAACCATTGACCTCAATGGGTGGCACATCGAATGCATGGAGCAAATGGTTTAATCCATCGGTACCCGCATAGTAGAGGCCGACGATCAAAATCAGCTCAGGCACCGCCCGGATCGTGGTCGTGTAGAGATTGAGCACAGCTTTCAAAACGCGATTGCCAGACAGTTTGCCCAGCGCGCCGACCATGCCAATCAGTAACCCGATCAGAAAGGCACCGCCTGAAATGGCAAGCGTCGCCATAGCCCCAGACAGCAAAGTTCCACCCCAGCCCGGAGGGTAGGGGGAGAGCAATTCAAGAAGGCTTTGGGTGCTTGCCATATCAATACTGTATCAGCGTTATCTTACTTACCGTAGATATTGAAGTTGAAATATTTCTTGCTGATTTCGTCATATTTTCCGCTGGCGCGCACGGCCGCAATGGCTGCATTCAGCTTGGCCTTCAAAGCCGTGTCTTCCTTGCGCACGCCGCCACTGACGCCGGCACCCAGAACCTGCGGATCATCGGCAACATCGCCCATGTCAGCGCAGCAATCTTTGCCGGTGTCACTTTTCAAGAAAGCGTCCAATGCAATGGAGTCACCAAACACGTAATCAATGCGGCCAGCGGCGAGATCCTGAAAGGCTTCATCCAGTGTCTGGTAGGTTTTCTGCGAGGCAACCTTGGAAAAATACTTCGCGTAGTAATCCGACTGGATGGTTGAAACCTGAATACCAATGGTCTTGCCCTTGACGTCATCCGCCGTCGCACCGGGCTTCATGTCGTTCATACCGATTAACTTGCTCGGCGTGTTGTAATATTTATCAGTGAAATCGATATTTTTTTCTCGCTCGGCTGTCTTGGACATCGAAGACCAGATCACGTCAAATTTCTTGGCGTTGAGGGCAGGGATCAGACCATCCCAGGAGAGTTCCACAATCGAGCATTTTTCCTTCATCTCGGCGCAAACTGCATCCATCATGTCGATTTCCCAGCCATGCCATTTGCCGCTGGCATCTTTGGCAAAAAACGGCGGATAGGATTCATTCATGATGCCAAACCGGACATCTGCTTGCGCCACAACAGCCGATGCAGCAAAAGCCGCGCCTGCCAAAAGCATCGAGAGGAATTTCATGACGTGTCGTCTCCTGTTGAAGGTGAAAATATGAAAAGGGGAGAGAAGGGGGCTAGTCGGTCAAACCTGCGGTAAACTCTCGGCACCTCAAACTCGTCGGGTTGCCAAACACTTGCGCGGGCGAACCTTCCTCTTCAACCCGGCCCTGATGCAAAAACATGACGTGGCTGGAGACGTCGCGCGCAAATCGCATCTCATGCGTTACCAATAACATGGTTCGGCCTTCTTCAGCCAGGTCGCGGATCACTTTGAGCACCTCGCCAACCAGCTCAGGATCGAGAGCCGACGTCGGTTCATCAAACAACATCACGGCAGGTTCAACGCATAAGGCTCTGGCGATGGCGGCCCGCTGTTGCTGTCCGCCCGAAAGAAAGGCGGGATAGGCGTCGCGCTTGTCGTACAGCCCGACCTTGTGCAGCAGCGCCTTCGCTTTTTCGATGGCGTCGGCCCGCTTGATGCCCATCACATGAACGGGGGCTTCAATAACATTTTCCAGCACAGTCAGATGGGCCCAAAGATTGAAACTCTGAAACACCATGCCCAGACCGGTGCGCACACGCTCGATCTGCCGCCAGCTCACCGGCTGCATTTTGCCACCGCGCCCGGTTTTTAACGCGATCTCTTCGCCCGCGACAACCACCCGGCCCTGATCAGGTAATTCCAAAAAATTGATGCACCGTAAAAACGTGCTCTTGCCAGAGCCGGACGAACCAATAATGGAAATGACATCGCCCTTATTGGCCGTGACAGAAATGCCTTTTAGAACCTCCTGCGAGCCAAAGCTTTTATGGATGTTCTCCACCTGAAGGGCGCAGGGCGCGGTCTCTGTCATCAATTGGTCCAGCCTGTCATAATTTCGCACCATAATGGCTGTTGTGCGCGGGATTTACCCGCAAAATAAAACTTTGTTGCATAAATTCCGCGAAAAACAATTGCAAATGCGGCGTATAAACTGAACAAAGAGCGCTGTTCGACCAAACCAGCAAAGGGCATTGCCATGGAACAACTCGACCGCTTCGATCGCCAGATCATAGAGATCATTCAGCGCAATTGCCAAATGAAAGCTGAAGCGATCGCGGAGGAGGTGGGTCTTTCCGCATCCGCCGTGCAACGGCGCTTGAAGAGACTGCGCGATGACGGAGTTATCAAGGGTGAAGTGGCCATTATCGATCGAAAATCCTCTGGTCACCCCATGGTGTTTATCGTTGGCATGGAAATCGAGCGTGATAACTATGATGCCTTGGCCCGGTTCCGTCTTTGGGCAGAACGGCAGGATCATGTGCAGCAGGTCTACTATGTGACAGGGCAGGTGGATCTTATTGCAATTATTACCGCAAGGGATGTCGAGCACTATGATGACATTGCTGCTGTCTTGATGGCGGAAAATCCACAGATCAGACGAATGCATACCAATGTTGTGTTGAGAGACATCAAGCTGAGCCTTTTCGTGCCGATGGCAAAATGACGTCCCTCGTCTAAATACCGGCCGCAGTTTCCGATATTGCAATAATTGTCGTAATAGATTGCCCATCAATTGCAACACGGAAACAGGTTCGATGAGTAAGAACACCTATTACACCAGCTTGGGAGGTCTGCCGCCTCAGAACCAGTTACTGTCCGGCAAAGCTGTGTTTACCACCGCATACGCCGTTATCCCAAAAGGTGTTATGAGCGATATTGTCACCAGTCTTTTGCCTCACTGGCGTGAGACCAAGGCCTGGATCATTGCCCGCCCGATGACGGGTTTTTCAGAAACGTTTTCGCAATATATCATGCAAGTGGAACCCGGCGGCGGCAGCGATAACCCCGAACCGGACGTGAGGGCTCAAGCCGCCATCTTTGTGGTCGAGGGTTCCATAACAATTACCTACGCAGGTGAGGAACATGCACTTAAGGCTGGTTCATTTGCCTTTTTGCCAGCGGGTACACCTTGGCGTTTGCATAACACCAGTGAGGCGGTTTCGAAATTCCATTGGGTTCGAAAAGCGTTCCAACCCGTTGATGGGCTAGATGCGCCGCCCGCCATCTTCACCCATGAAGACGAGCACGAGATTGCCATGATGCCAAATACCAATGGCGCTTGGGGAACAACGCGCTTTATTGATCCAAACGATATTCGCTATGACTTTCATCTGAACATCGTCACGTTTGAGCCAGGCGGTATTATTCCCTTCATGGAAACCCACATCATGGAGCATGGGCTCTATGTGTTGGAAGGCAAAGCTGTATATCGACTGAATGACGATTGGGTGGAAGTGGAGGCCGGCGACTTTATGTGGCTGAGGGCTTTTTGTCCGCAAGCCTGCTATGCGGGTGGCCCTGGGCGCTTTCGTTATCTGCTTTATAAGGATGTCAACAGACACCCACGCCTTTGGTAAAGACCTCGTTTCAGGCAAGAGCACAAGTGCTCTTGCCTGGACAACCCATTGCTCTCTACCGTTGTTTGGTTGGATCAGATAAAAAACTGTCGGCGAGATCGCTCACTTTATGTCCGCTCTGTGCTTCATCCTTGAACCCACCCCGGCACATTGAAAGTGCGGTAATCCATCTTATGGAACTTACATCTATATCATTCACGTTCCTGAATTCCGACACACGGCGGCAGCGCTAAACACGAAATCCTCTCTATTCCGATTTTCTCGCAGTCGGCTTCTCAAGCGCAAGCAGCATTGGATAAACGCTGAATTTTCCAGCTTCCGCTTTTGCCGTCAATGTTCGCAGGTAACCGCCTGGTGATCGAATGGTCTCGGCATGTTCCAGCATGACAGCAACCGTTACCGCCGCGGCTTGATGTCCCATGACCGCTTTCGCCTTAGACCAAGCGTCCGGTGAGATGCCCAACATCGTCCGAACCAGATCTGCAGTTTGTATCACATCGTTCCAGCCGGAAATGCCGTCCCTGGCGTAATCATTGATGAGCGGACACAACGCTTTCAATTTCGAAAGGCTAATCGCGAGCTTCCTGTCTTCCTCACCGGGTTTTGCATCACTTGTCTCGGCAATCTTTTTTTCTAGGGCTGTATATTCAAGTGTTAGTTCTGTATTTGAATTCTGTTGGTGATGCTCAAAATCATCATCATTGCCGCTCATTTCCTCATCTGAAAGGCTTGAAAGATAAGCATTTTCCACTTGTGTGCGAAATGCGCGAAGCTCATTTGCGATAGACTGAAGATCGTTGCTGTGCTTGCGACGCGACGCATCGCGCGCATTCATCTGATAGGCAACCAAAAAGGCGTCCCAGTCACCAACACGCCCCTCCTCCAAGGCCAGCGTAATAATGCGCGACGCATCGCGAAGCAGGACTGTAATTTCGCCACGGAATGCTCTTGCCAGCTTCGCTTCTGCCCTTGCGGCTTCAGCCGCGCTATAGATCTCTTCGGCTCGAAGCGCCAAAGGGGCCAGGTCGAAGCCATAGGCATCTTCCACCAATCCTGCGTCATCGCGCCGACAAAAACGCTTGCCGTTTGCGCTGTCCCGCCGAAAGATCATCCCGGCGTCAACCAAGCTGACCAAATGCCGGCGAATAGTCGCCGGTGCCATGCCACGGGCGCGAAAAGACAGCTCTCTGTTCGATGGGAAAACTATAATAGGCTGGCTCCCATCAAGCTCTCGCTCGATCGTGAAGCTTACGAGAGCTTCCAGCAAGCAAATCGTGCGGTCACCGAGACCATAGACCTGCCGTGCCTCTGTCAGCGCCCGCAAGAGTTGCCACTTGTCAGCGCGACCTGAGGCATTTCCCGCCTCTCCGCGCTTCAACTGCTCTTGTCGCTGACCAATCTTCGCCTGCCGCGCCAAGACCCGGCTGGTCAATCGCCCACCGCCAAACGGTGTCGTTGCAAGTCTTTCCATCGCTTTCCGCTCCACAGACGGAGACAAGCGACACCATATCGGAAAACATAGGTCATCAACGCATCAACCAGACACGTCAAAATATCTATCATCTTCTGAAATCACCATCATATTACAGAGATCTGCGGCTTGTTAAAGACGCAAACAACACCGTAACGCCTTCAACGCGCGGCATAATTTTTATACCATCACCCAAGATAAGTGACGTAGTTACGCAGTCCTGCGTCGCAGCTTATCGCTGAGATGCAACAGGCGCAAAACAACACAGCCTCCCCGTTTCCGAGGAAGAGTCTTGACTTTTTAGGCAGGAAGTGATTCTCTTAGATTGCTACATAGAAGAGGGCTTCCGAGATGGTGACGTTTTGGGGCCTTTTTTCTTGTCTCAGCACTACCTTTCATGTTGATAACAAATTGGTATTCCAAGCGACGAGGCATCCTGGCCTGTCGTAACTGTCTTGCCGCGCGCCCAAAGCCTCGAATTAATGCTTCGATCGCGCCAGATATGTCGCATAATCCGCGGCCAGACGCTCCTCGAATTCACCAACGAAGCCAGAGTCCGCTTCAGCTAAAAACTCAACCTTTACCCGGTGCCCCTGCCGCAAAACCCTGGCAAAGGTGCGTCCGTCGGGGCCGCGCACGTCCCTGGGCTCAGGGCGTTCGACGGAAGGCTTGCGCGACAGCGCCTCGTAAAGCGTCTGAAACCGCTCGTCAGAGGGACTGGCGCGAAACGCCTCCTCCCTCACCACTTCGCCCGCTTTGATCTGGCCATGTTCGCTCATGAGCAACTGCCCAAGCGACATCCATCGTTCACGCCCAGCCTTGGGAGCAGGGCCAATGGCGCGCGCAAATCGGTCTGGAACGCTCTCAGCAACCTGAATCAAGCGCGATAGCTCGCTCTTTTGTACCGAAAGAGCATCTCCAATCACCTTGCGGTCAAACCCGCGCTCTGCAAGGGCCTTTGCAAAGAGCGCCCGCTCGATGAAGGTCAAATTGCGCCGCTCGGCGTTTTCCTTGCCTTGCGCGAGAACAAGTTGATCATCGCTCAATGGCCGTACCAGCGCCTTGACACGGATGCCCAACCGTTTGGCCGCATTTAGTCGGCGATGACCATAGGCCACCTGAAACCGCTCCTGATTGGAGGGGTTACGCCGCACCAGAATCGGAACCTGCTGCCCGCTCTCTCGAATACTCTCGACAAGCGCGAGAAAATCAGGGTCGTCTTTTTCCTGGTCACTGAGGCGATCAGATACAAAAGAGGCATCAATCACGCCAGTGTCCAGTGCCACCACGCGCTCCCCCTCATCGAGAGCCTGTCGCAGCGCACGTGCCTCATCAGCTTCCCGCGTAATCGACGACAAGGTCAATCCCATGGCCTTAATGGCACCGGAAGCCGCGCGTGGCACAGAGCTACCATGGGCTTCAACCGTGGCATCCGGCGCTAAATCCGCATGCGGCGGAATGTTGGCATTTTTCTCATGACCCGCGTCGGCGGGAGAAGACTTCTGCGTCGGCGCAGAGTCAGAAAACAATGCTCTCAATTCGCTTTTACGGTTTTTGCCTATCATTCTTTCCGCCCCCAGGCAGTGTGAATCAATTGCTCAATCTCGGCATTGACCGATTCCAGCGCTTCAATTGCACGGTCATAGGTGCCCCTGCTGAAGTTTTCGCGCCCGACTTCATAGAGCGTTTGCTTTGTCAGTCCGGCGTCAGAAATTGCGGTCGATTTCACCATTGGCGAGGTCAAGACACGCTCTCCAAACAGTGAGCGGAGAAAGCCGACAATTTGCGCCTGCGGACCGTCGTTAGGCTCAAAGCGCGTCACGAGATAGCGCAAAAAGTCAAAATTCAGCGTGCCACCGGCTTCGCGCACAACACCGAGAAGATCGGAGGTCATGAACAAAAACTGGCTCATCGACGCAACATCCAACATTTGTGGATGCACGGTTACGATTACCGAAGTCGATGCACAGAGAGCTGAGAGTGTGAGATAACCAAGTTGAGGCGGACAATCGATAACAACCACATCATAATCATCTGCCACCGTGTGAAGAGCGTTCTGCACCCGCGCAAAAAACAGACTTTTCGCATCGCCGCCCTTGCGCTCAGCAAGCGCGCGCGGGGTGACATGCTCAAACTCCTGCAGCTCGAGATTGCCGGGCAAAAGATCAAGATTGTGAAAATAGGTCTTGCGAATAATATCTTTGAGCGGCCGCACCTCGTCATCATAACGAATAGCACCGTAAATCGTGTCATTGCCCACCAGATCAAGCTCAGGCTGATAGCCGAACAAGGCCGAAAGCGATGCCTGTGGGTCAAGATCGACCGCCAGAACCCGATGCCCCGTCATCGCCAGATATTGCGCCAGATGCACAGCCGACGTTGTCTTTCCTGAACCGCCCTTGAAATTGGTCACGGATATAATTTGTAGATGTTCGCCACGCGCCTCATCACGCCATTTGACGTAAGATCTCGCTTTGGCAACATTGCCCTTCGCCAGCGCCTGCTCACCCAGATAATGGCGTAGAGCATCAATATCGGCGAGTGAATAATAGCGGCGCCCCCCGGTGCCAACCACCGGTGCTGGCCCTTCTCCGGCCAAAGACAACTGTCGCAAATATCCATCTGATACGCCAACCAGGCGGGCCGCTTCGCCAGACGTGAAGGTGCGCAACGTCTTACGGGAGGAAGGAGCAAACAGACGCTCCCGCATGGCTTGCAACTGAGCGGATAGCGCCTGTGCGTCTTCCGCAATCGTTTCATCGGCGGGTCGCAAATCCATCTCCTGTTGTTCCGTTGCCTTTACAGATGCAACCGCCATCACAATTTCCTCAAATCCGACTGCTATCGTGTGCGTACCAAGCCGGCCGACATTTTCATGCCGCAATCCATCTCATGACCGATTCGACATCACAATGATATACGCGCACCACGAAAACTAACAGCATCCACACCTTGTTACGGACAAACGACCTATACGCGGCATTTGATCGTAAATTGAAGCAAGCTTTGATTCGGGTCAAGTGTGGGAATTGTGCTGAAAATACGCAACTTTGTGCGCCACATATGGCGCACACGCTGGAAAGCACGCAAAAGCGCCCAGCTTCGCCCTTCAACCGGGCGAAGCATGCAAGATCAAAAGAAGCGAGATCGGTTATTCTGCAGCGATCGCCAACGGCTCTTTCTTGCTGTCGTTCGCGCCGGATTGCCCCTGCTCCTGTTTGGGATCTTTTCCGAAAAACAGAAAATAGCAGGCTGGCAACACGAAAATGGTCAAAACAGTTGCAACAAGAATACCGCCCATCATGGCATAGGCCATAGGCCCCCAGAACAGACCGCGTGAAATGGGAATGAGCGCCAAAACCGCCGTCATCGCCGTGAGCACGATTGGCCTGAAACGACGAACGGCCGCGCCAACGATCGCATCCTCACGCTTCATGCCCTGTGCGATATCCTGATCAATCTGGTCGACCAGAATAATCGAGTTTCGGATAATGATACCCAAAAGCGCGATGACGCCGAGAATGGCCACAAATCCAAACGGAGCCTGTGTCATCAGCAAAGCGATGGCCGCACCGATAATACCAAGAGGCCCGGTTGCAAGCACCAGCATGGCTTTGCCAAAATGCTGGAGTTGGGCCATCAAGAGGCACAGAATAACCAGCAGCATGATCGGTGCCTTCGCAGCGATGGATTGCTGACTGATCGCCGATTCTTCAGCCCCGCCTTGTTGCTCTATTTTATAGCCCGGCGGCAGGGCGCCAATCAAATCGCCCATTTCGCTATAAAGTTTGGTGCCAACGTCGCTTCCTTCCATGCCGTCGGGAACGATACCGCGCACGGTGATTGTCGGCAGCCTGTCGCGGCGCCACTCAATGCTTTGCACAAGCACAGGCTGAACACGGGCAATCTGCGACAAAGGCACGTTTGTGCCAAAGTTGGTTGGAATGTAAAGGGAGGCAACAGCGGACAACAGATTGCGCTCTTTCGGCGTTTCTCGCACAACCACCGCAATGGTTTCTTCGCCATCACGGAAGGTGCCGATGGTAGCACCACTTACCGCAGCATTGACCGCCTGGCGCACCATTTGCGATGTCACTCCCAAAGCGCGTGCACGATCTTGATCGATAACCAGTTGCATTTCTGTCACGGGCTCAAGCCAATCATCATGAATGGTTGTGATGCGGCCATCCGCCTTGAACCGTTGCTTCACCTGATCGGCAATGTCGCGCACTTTTTGGCTATCAGGCCCAATCACGCGCATCTGCACGGCCCAGCCCACGGGCGGGCCCAGGAACAGGCGATCAACCTTGCTGCGCACCGCCGGAAACTCGTCATGCAGCACGGTGCGAAGCCGGTGGATTAGCCGCTCGCGCGCTTCACCTCCCTTTGACATCACCATGATCTGTGCAAAGTTTGGATTGGGCAATTGCTGGTCCAGCGGCAGGAAGAACCGCGGAATGCCCTCGCCGATGTAGGTAGCAAAAAACATCTGATCAGGATCGCCAACAAGCTTTGCCTCAAGCCTTTTTGCCTGACGTTCCACCTCTTCGATTGCAGTGCCTTCCGGCAACCACATATCGACCAGAATTTCAGGCCGCGAAGATTGCGGAAAAAAGCTTTTGGGGATGAACTGAAACGAGGCAATGCCGCCCGCAAATGCCAGCATAGTAACACAAAGAACGAGGAACCTGTGGCGCACACTCCATGCGACGGCCTGCCAGAGTTTGCGATAAAATCGCCCGTCAAAGGCATCGTGATGTTGACCAGCGTGCGCGCGCTGTTTCAAGATCATATAGCCAAGCCAGGGCGTGAAATACACCGCCACAAACCATGAAATCACCAGCGTTATAGCGACCACGTAAAACAGGGAACGCACATATTCGCCTGCAGTGGAATTGGCAAAACCAACCGGAATAAACCCGGCGACGGTGATAAGCGTGCCTGTCAGCATTGGAAACGCGGTGGATGTGTAGGCGAAGCTGGCAGCATCAAGCTTCTCCAACCCCTCTTCCAGCTTGCGCTCCATCAACTCGACCACAATCATGGCGTCGTCAACGAGAAGACCAAGGGCAATGATCAACGCGCCGAGCGAAATACGCTGAAGCTCGATACCGAACTGATACATCACGGCAAATGTCGCCGCCAAAACCAAGGGAATGGTAATCGCAATGACAATGCCTGGGCGCCAACCTATGGAAAGCAAGGAGACAACCAGCACGATAACCAAGGCTTCAACAAGTGCTTGCCCAAACTCCCCAACCGCCTCGGACACAACTTCAGGCTGATTGGAGATTTGACTGACCATGACGCCCAAAGGCAGCGTTTTGGTAAAGGCGGCATAGGCCTGTTCCACCGAATGCCCAACGTCCGTCACTTTAAAGCCCGGTGCCATGACAACACCAATCTGCACACTATCGTGGCCATCAAAGCGAAATTTCCGCTGAAAAGGCTCTTCATAAGCCTCCGTGACGCTTGCAATATCGCCAAGACGCAACACCTCGGATCCCGCCTTGAGGCGCAGATTTTCGACATCTTTTACAGACAGAACATCGCCCTGCACATTGACCCGGACCGAACGCTCGGAGGTCTGAATAGACCCAGCCGCATCCACATTGTTTTGTCCGTTCAGAGCAGTGGCAATATCGTTCACCGTCAAGGCACGCTCTGCCAGCATTTTTGAAGACAGGTCTATGTAAATGCGCTGCGACTGATCGCCAAGGATTGTGGCCTTTTCAACACCCGGCACGGATAGAAGAATATCACGCGCCTTGATGGCAAATGCCTTGAGTTCCGCAAAGGTGAAACCTTCGCCCCAGACAGCATGCATGGTGATAAATGTGTCGCCAAACTCATCGTTGAAATAGGGGCCCATGAGGCCAGAAGGCAGGGAACCGCTGATATCGCCGGTTTTCTTGCGTACCTGATAAAAAGCGTCCTTAACCTCTGCAGCCGTGGTGTCGCCTTTAATGTTGATGGTGGTTACTGCACTGCCAGCGCGCACGTATGACCTGATATAATCGAGATGCGGAACTTCTTGCAGTTTGCGCTCAATTTTATTCACGACCTGCTCTTGCATATCGACAAGAGAGGCGCCCGGCCAAGCTGTTTGGATCACCATGGTGCGAAACGTGAAATCGGGATCTTCTTTTTGGCCCATGTTGGCCAAACCGATCACGCCGGCAATAACGATCAGCCCAAACAGAAAGCGAGCAATGCTCGGATGGGCTATCGACCATCGCGAGAGATTGAACGGCTTTTTACCGCCAGCAGAACCAGCCATCACAATCTCCTACCCCAGAAAACTATCAATTGATCACGGATGCGGACGCATTGGTGCCAGCCGTCGTTGCTACAGCACCGCTATCGTCGCCCATAACGGCGATTTTCATGCCCTCGGTCATAAATTGGGTTCCCGCAGCCACAACCTTGTCACCAGCCCGCACACCACTGAAGACATGCAGGCCTGTTGCGGAAAACTCGCCCACGGACACGGGCCGCATCTCGACCGTTGATGATGTGGGATTGACCACCCACACCACCGTTTTGCCATCGACCTTCGCAATCGCCGAAAGAGGCAAGTCAAAGCCAGATTGAGGCTCATCGCCCTGCGCTTCAATGGTTGCCGTCATGCCAAGCAATATATCGGGATTTTGCGGCAGACTGACCCGCACATTAAAGGTGCGCGATTGCGCATTTGCGCTTCCGGCAACTTCGCGGACAGTGCCTGTCAACACGAGATCTCTTCTGGCCCAAAACTGCGCCTTTACACTCTTGCCGACCTTGAACTGGCTGATCTCCGTTTCAGGCACGGCGATGACCACTTCTTTTTCTCCGTCCAGTGCCATGGTCATGACGGGAGACCCCGCACTCACCACCTGCCCCGGCTCGCCATCAACCTGCGTGACAATTCCAGCCGAGGTTGCATAGAGATTGGTATACGAGAGCTGGTTTTTAGCCTGCTGGAGGGCAGTTGTTGCGGATTTTTGCGAGGAAACTGCCTGATCATAAGCGAGATTACGTTGATCAAGCTCGGATTTTGACACGACGTTTTGATCGAAAAGAGATTGCGCACGACGCTTATTCAGCGCGTAGGTCTCAACCTGGCGCGAGGCAGCATCCAGATCCGCTTCCGCTTTAGAAACACCCAATTGATAATCCGAAGGGTCAATCCTTGCCAAAAGATCACCGGATTTAACGTGCTCACCGACATTGACGACACGTTCCAGAATTTTGCCGCCAACGCGGAAAGACAGGCTGACGTCATAGCGCGCCTTGACCGAACCAGAATAGTCCAATTGTTTTATCGATTTTGCTGCCGCAACCTCGACCGTTTTTACGGGGCGTTCTTCATTTTTTGCATCGGCTTTTTTCTCTTGCGAGCAGCCAGCAAGAAGGACCATGGATGCACCAACAAGGGCTGACCAGAGCAATTCACGGCGCATTCGAAACTCCTTGATTACAGGATTGGCGAAACCATCAACTGGCCCGACAAGAACTGCCATATTTTAAACTGTTGAGACCAAATTCAATCAATTGCGACACAGACGGCTCGTGATTTTCAACGTAACATTGAGCCACCAAGACCGGATGACTTATCTGCGCGAGAGAGGCAGACAGGCATCGAGCAGCTATAGCTTCGTCCTGCTCCGGAAAATCGCCAGCATCAATGCCCTCGCGAATAACACTCTGCATCAGAAGCGAGACCCGGTCCATGTGGGTTTTCACAACGGTCCAATGCTGCTCCATGGCAACCACGACCATTTCATAGACCTTGTTCTCCGAGATCATCATGTCCAATGTGTACTGATAGTTCATTTGCGCATATCGACGCAGACGATCACAAACCGATAGATCGGAATGAAATATATTCCAGGCATTTCGATAGAGAACATCAAGAATTCGCTCAGCCAAGGCCTGATGAATTGCGGCTTTTGTCGGAAAAAAACGATAAATATTTCCAGCCGACATGCCGAGGTCACGCGCAATATCTGCGACATTGGTTTTTGTGTAGCCATATTGCCTGAAGAGACGCTCCGCACTGGCCAGAATACGGTCTATATTCTGCTGTTTGACCAGATCAGGAGGGCTTTCAGATTGCTCTATCACGCGAAACTCTAACGATTGACGAATTTTGTATTTCGTCAATCGTAAATCATCAGGCGAAAACGTCAATGAAAAAATCAGTTGAAATTAAAAATATACAAGCAATTGTGCCTTCAGCCCTCCAGCAAGCCGGCGTCGCCTGCATTTTCCTTCAAATCCACCCCGGAAAGCTTCAGCCTGAGCGCTTCGCGCACCAGCCAGGCGATTTTCTCGGCCGCAAGTTCATAGCTCAGACCATCATCATGGATGTTGGAAATGCAATTTCTCTCGCTGTCGCGACACCCCAATCGTGGCGCGAAGGTGATATAGGCACCCAGACTGTCGGGCACGCTCAAGCCCGGCCGCTCGCCCACAAGCACAACGGCGACTTGCGCCCCATAGGCCGCCGCCGCCTCATCGCCAAAGGCAACCCGTGCCTGCTCACCAAGAATAACAGGTGACAGGGAAAAGCCGCCAAGCCGACGTGCTGCCGCCTTGTAAACCGGAGCCGCATGGCGTTGCACCGCGGCCGCTGACAAGCCATCCGCGATGATAAAAGCGATCTCGTAGTGCTCACCGGCCTTGGGCAAATCCGCAGGATCTGGTCTGCGTCCCAGATCAGGGCGGGTCAAATACGTCGATCGGTCTTTGGCCAGGGAGCGAACCAGAACCGTCTGGGCTGGGGCGAGGTCGGCCGAAAGGGCCGCAAAATCCACAGCGCCATGCACGGCATCGCGTGCCCGCGCATGGGCAAGCTGAAAATCTAGCACCGATCTGGTTGTCATGGCATCGCCGGTTCGGCCAATACCGATGCGCGCGCGTGTAGCGTTGCGAAAGCGGGCAAAGGGATCAAAATCAACAGAATTGCTCATGCTCAGCCCTTATAAGACAGAAGATTGCGCGCAAAGGCATTGGCCTGCGTGGTTGGGGCCAATCGACCCGTACGATCCACCAGTCCCATACGCTTCAGCCAGGCATCGAATTCCGGGGCGGGAGGGCGGTTGAACTGATGCCGCAGGCCCACGATGTCGTGATAGGACAGACTTTGGTAATTCAGCATCACATCATCCGCACCCGGCACGGCGATGAGAAAATTAACCCCGGCAACGGTGAGCAGCACCATCAGATTGTCCATATCATCCTGATCGGCCTCGGCGTGGTTGGTGTAGCATACGTCCACACCCATGGGCACACCCAGCAGTTTGCCGCAGAAGTGGTCTTCAAGCCCCGCACGAATAATCTGTTTGGCATCATAGAGATATTCGGGACCAATGAACCCGACGACCGTGTTGACCAACAGCGGTTTTACGGCGCGGGCAACGGCATAGGCACGCACTTCCAGCGTTTGTTGATCAACACCATGATGGGCATCGGCAGACAGAGCACTGCCCTGCCCGGTTTCCAGATACATGACATTGTCGCCAACCGTGCCGCGCTTCAAGGATAAGGCCGCTTCGCGCCCTTCCCTCAAAACCGCGAGATCAACGCCAAACCCCTGGTTTGCACGCTCGGTGCCGGCGACAGACTGAAACACCAAATCCAGCGGCGCTCCGCCCTCAATCGCCTGAATAGATGTGGTCACATGGGTCAACACGCAGGACTGTGTGGGAATTTCAAAACGCTCGCGCAAGCGATCAAACAGATGCATCAAACGCACACATGCATCAAGATTGTCGGTGGCCGGGTTGATGCCAATCACGGCGTCGCCGACACCGTAGAGCAAACCATCAAGTGTCGAACCCGCCACGCCTTCTGGATCATCGGTTGGGTGATTGGGCTGCAAACGGCTGGACAGATGTCCTGGAAGGCCAAGCGTGGAGCGAAAAGCGGTGATAACGCTGCATTTGGCTGCAACCGTAATCAAATCATGGTTGCGCATCAGTTTCGATACCGCTGCCACCATTTCGGGTGTCAGACCCGGCGCAAGTGCCGCCAAAGCCTCCGTGGTGGCCTCGTAAGACAACAGCCAATCGCGAAACTGCCCAACGGTCATCGAGGAGACCGCTGCAAACGCCAGCATATCATGGCTATCGACGATCAGGCGGGTAACTTCATCCTCCTCATAGGGGATGAGTGCTTCGTTTAAAAATGTTTTCAGAGGCAAATCTGCCAGCACATAACGAGCTGCCACGCGGCGCTCGTTGCTGGAGGCGGCAATTCCGGCCAAGTGGTCGCCCGACTTTTGCGCTGACGCACACGCCATGAGACTTTTCAAATCATCAAACACATGCCGTTCGCGTCCAAGGATGATCGAATAGGATGCCATAATATTCCCCTGAGGACATGGTTTAAGCCAGACGTTTCAACCCGGCCTGCGCCTTATCTTGGTGTTCTGTGCGACACTATCATGGGCCACCATCAATTGCCCATGATAATCGCCCGTCGCAATGACGTGAAGCAAACCGCGTGCCACGCAAGCAGCCAGACGCTCACCGACAAGTGATGGGGTGGACACATATGGCGCTTGACGCAAGCCACATGAAAAACAAGCATCGCGTGCTTGCAAACCCCGTGTGATATCAACGAAGAGCCTGATGATGACAATAAAACCTCTCTCGCTCGGCGCACTTGCCGCCGTCGCCTGCTTGCTTTGCCAAACGACCGCTTTTGCAGCCGCCGGCACTGTTGCACAAAATGACAATTTGAATGCCACGCTTTGGCATCAGACCTCGGTCGAGTTTCAAGCCAACGCATTGGGTGCCTATGCGCTAGGCAAAATGCGCCTTGATGAGGCGCTGAAAGATAAAAACTGGACGGCCCTGCCCGACCAAACCGGCAATTATCAAGATCTTCCCCCTGCCGTCGTGCTGGACATTGATGATACGGTTTTGAACACCTCGGCCTATGAAGCATGGAACATCGCCGCAGGCACGCAATTTTCCGGCAAGACATGGACGGATTACGTCAAAGCGAAAAAGGATGTGCCCATTCCCGGCGCACTTGAGTTCACCCAATATGCGGCATCCAAAGGCGTAAAAGTATTTTACGTCACCAACCGCATCAGTGAGGAAAAGCCAGCAACCATTGAAGAAATGAAAGCCATGGGCTTCCCGTTCGATGAAAAGACGGACACATTTTTAGCAAAGAAAGACCAACCAGACTGGACCTCTGCCAAGGGCACACGTTTTGCCTATATTGCCAAGAACTATCGCGTTACGCTGCTGTTTGGCGACAATTTTGGCGATTTTACTGATAAATTCAATGGTTCCATGGCGGAGCGCCAAAAGGAATTTGATGCAGACGCAGCCCATTGGGGCCATGATTGGATTGCAATTGCCAATCCCATGTATGGCTCGTTTGAAAGCGCCCCCTTTAACAGCAATTACAAGCTCTCTGCCGACGAACAAAGGGCTGACAAGATAAAAGCCCTTACCCCATGGAGCGGTCAATGATCTGACCCAGACCTCCGATTCCATACGGGTCGGAGGTCATCTCTGGATGTTCAATATCCGGTCATTTCCAGATATCCAACACCGTTTTGACTGCCAGAAAAGCGGATTGGCCCTTCCCAATAAGCAAATGCCACGGGCATCCAGCTTTGCGGGTTGAGGGGCTGCGTTGTAATGCTCAAGCCCTTTTCGGGCAGATCGAGCCGCCACTCAACCGGAATATCACGACCCGAGACATTCACCCGCTTGAGCGGCGTCAGTTTTAACGCGCCCGGCTTGAACAATTGCGTGGTGCCATCGGCTGCAATCCAGGTTGCAACGGTGTAATCACTGCCTTTACCGCGTAAATGAAAGCCCATCATTTTGGCACCATCATCAAAATGCAACGAGAACCAATCCCAGCCTGTTTGATCACTGCTGAGCGGTTGTGACGACCATTCACGATCCGCCCAGGCTTTGCCTGTTACAGCGACATCGCCAGTTGGCAAATGCAGGGTACCCGCAACGGAATAAAACGGCTGGGAATAATAATAACTCGCCTGCCCCGTCGCCGATTTCACCGAATAACCCTTATCGCCTTGCAGCACCAAGGGGCCGCTGGCTTGAAGGGAAAGATCATAACCAAAATTGCTGCCCCGCGCTTTCAGGCTCACATTGGCAATGGCATCTTGGGAAGCGCCATATTGACCTTCCGCCTTTGCCGTCATCGCCCAATCGTCAATCCAGGCATTAAAAGGAGACGCGGTCACCCCCGCTTGCCCAATGCCGCCGCGAGCAAATTTCTCGGCAACATAATGGTGTTCAGCCGAGGTCACCGCAGCATGCCCCATCCACACTTGCGGGCTATCCCAGCCCTTTTCGTCGCCGGGGGCCAAAGCCGAGCGAAACAGCGTCCACTGCACCCCATAATCGCGTCCGGCCGCGTCTTTGAGATTGGCGGTCACATACCACCATTCGATCCGAAAATCGTTATGGGGACCATGATCGGCAGGAAATGAAAACACATGGCCGGGTTGCGGCACAGAAAAGCCATTGCCTGCCGCCGTTCCAAGGCCTGCAAAGCCTTGCGCCATGGCCAGGCTGCCGCACAAAAACCACCAGAGCCAAAGCCACACAACACGTTTCACATTATCGTTCATTGGCAAAGACTTTCAACAGATCAGACGGTTTGAGACGCGCGATTGCCAGCAAAGGCAAGAGAGCCGCAAAAAAAGCAGCCACAATCGCAAGACAACCCAGAGAAACCCACTGCATTGGAAATACATACATCGGCAAGCGCCAGCCAAACGCCTCAACATTGACCACCGCCAACAGCACCCACGCCAGTGCCAGCCCGGTCGGCAGGGCTGCCACCATGGTGAACAGCGCCAGTGCCAGCGTGCGGCAAAGCTCAAGCGTCAAGAGCTTTTGGCGGGTCAGACCCATGGCCCAAAGCGGTGCAATCTGGGCGATCCGCATGCTTGAAAGCGTCATCAAACTGGCAAACATGGCAAGCCCTGCCACCCCGAGCGTCAGCACGTTCAACGCCGCCGTCACTGCAAACGTCTTTTCGAAAATCTCCAAAGACCGCTTTTTGATAGAAGCCTGATCCACGACATTTTGATTGCCAAAGCCAAATTCATCTTTCAAGGCCTGCCGCATGGCATCACGTTTTTCAGGCGCAATCCGCACGCCAAACCGCAGCCGCGACAGATCAGAAAAGCGTTTGACGAGATCTTTTTGGGAGACAATCACCTCTTCATTGGGATTACCGTAATCGGAATAAACGCCCAACACCTGTGTGCGCCAATCACCCGGCATGGTCAGCGCATCACCCGGCCGCAAATGCTCTCGGCGCATCATCTGCTCATTGAGCAAGACACCCTCGCCTTTTGCAAGGCGATCCCAAAGGTTCGGCGATGCCGCAATGATCGGCCAGTGTTTGCGATAGGTCTCATCATCCACAACGCCATGAATATCGATATTTTTGCCCAGCACACGGCCTTGCGCGCTCCAGATGGGCAAGACAGCATCCGCCTTTGTTTCCAGCCACGCATAAAGACGCGGCACCTCGGCATCACTGCGTGCTGTCACGTACAGTTCGGCTGCCAAGCGCTGATCAAGCCAACCCACGAAGGTCAGCCGAAAGCTGGACACCATCGTACCAACCCCGACATTGGTGGCCAATGCCAGCAGCAAAGCCATGAGCGCGAGTGACAAGCCCGGCAATTGCTGGCGGGTATCAGCAAAAAACCATTGCATCACAGGGGTTCTTGCCATGCTTTGCAGCAGTTTCAGCAAGGGCACCAAGAGCGCTGGCAACGCCAGTGCAGAGGCAAGTAAAAGCGTGCCAAGTGTTGCAAAACCGGCCACCAAACCATGGCCAATCTGCATCAAAATCGCTGTTGCGAGAAACAGCGCAACGGTGCCCGCCACCTGAAAACGCCACGCCCCTTCTGACGCCATGGCCCAGGCCCGCGGATTGGACGCCGCCAAAAGTGGCATGCGCCATACCTGCCAAAGGCTTTGCCCGGCAGAAGCCATGGTGCCAAACACGGCAATGCCAATGCCCGTTGCCCACCATTGGGGGCGAAAGGCAAGGGTGCCCGGAATGTCAGCCCCATAAAGGCCGCGCAAGGTTATCGCCACATCGGGCAGCAGCACGGACGCCACCAGATAGCCCAATGCAACGCCCGCAATGCCTGCTATCAACGCAAACACCAAAAGTTCAGAAAAAAGTAAAAGCAACAGTGCCCGCGCTGAGAGGCCGAGCGAGCGCAAAGTGCGAAAGGTTGCGCGTCGCTGTTCAAACGCCAAGCGCACGGAGGCGTAAACGATAAACAGACCCACCACAAAGGACAGCAAGCCAAAGGCGGTGAGATTAAGGTGAAAGCTATCGGTCAGTCGCGCCAGATCACCTTCGCCATCGGGCGCTTTCAGCTGCAACTTGGTGGATATTTTGGCAAGGTCAGCCTGTTGGAGGCTCTGCTGCGGCGCAACCACCAGACGGCTGATATGCTCACCTTGACCTAAAAGCGCCGTCGCCCTGCCAATATCGGTGAAAACAGTGGCAAAGGGCAGATCTTTTACCACGGTGAGTGGTGGGGTTTCATGACCTTGCAAGGCATCGGCTGTCGCTTTCGACACCACCCATTGGCCAGGGGCCACGAGAAATTGCGCTATATCACTGCCCCCGCGCAAATCGACGGGCTGCGCCACCTGCGGCAAAGTGAGCGGATCAATGCCAATCACATGCAGACGAAGGCTGCCCGCGCGGATATCTCCCTCCAACACCGGCGACACCAGCCATCCGGCTAAGCGCATGTTCACGTAAGTCTGCACCGCAATGGCGCTGCCATCACGATTGGCAATTTCAAACAGGCGGTTTTGGCCAAGCATGGCGGCGGCACGGGAATAAGATGCCCGCGCCTCGGCATTGATGGCTTGAACCCCGGACCACAGCGCCGTCGCAAGCGACAGGCCAAGCAACAACATCGCCAGTTGCAGCGGCTTTCTGCGCCAATGGGATAACAGAGCGGAAAATGCGGTGCGATACATCACGCAACCAGTCCGGCGCGTAAGTGCACCTGCCGATCCAGCAAAGCCGCCAATCTTGGCGAATGCGTCACCATCAAAAGAGCAGCACCTGTTGCCTGCACCAGAGACAGCATCAATGCCATCACGGCATCGCCGGTTGCCTCGTCAAGATTGCCGGTTGGCTCATCGGCCAACACCAGCTTTGGCCGAACCGCAAGCGTGCGGCCAATGGCCACCCGCTGTTGCTGGCCGCCCGACAATTGCTCCGGATAGCGCTTCAAAAGCGCGGAAAGACCGAGGCGCTCAATAAGCTCCGCCTGCCACACCGGATCAAATCGCCCAGCTAAACGGGCATGAAAACCGAGATTATGCGCCACATCAAGCGAGGGGATCAGATTGAACTGCTGAAAAATCAAACCAACGCTGCTGCGTCGCAGCTTTGCCCGTCCGGCCTCGTCAAGTGCTGAAATATCCTGGCTGTCTACCACGACCTTGCCAGAATCGGCACCATCCAACCCTCCGGCCAGATGCAGCAGAGTGCTTTTGCCACTCCCGGATTCACCGGTCAGCGCCATGGTCTCGCCCACCCCCAACATAAGGCTGACCCCGTTGAGAACGGCAAGCGGCCCTTCGGAGGTCGGGTAGGTCTTTTTCACCGTATCCAGCAGCAGCACCATCAATTTTATCCGCTTCGATTGTGTTGAAACGAGAGATAACGCTCAATGGTGCCAGCGAACAGCCCTGCTCCTTTTGAAACCGTGGGATGGCGCAATTTAAACGAACTCGATCCCGATCTCTTTCAACTTGCGCCACCGCACCACGCAATGGCGCTTTTCGAAGCCATCCATCAACAAATCAAAATCATCTGGAATATCCAGAAAGTTGTCGCCAAAAAGTTTGGCACCTGCATCTGAGAGATTTTTGACCGTACAGTTCATGGTGGAACTGCCACCTTTCAGCACGATCCGTGCTGCTTTCAGTGTCCTGTGCCTCGAAATTTTGCGTTTTTCTGTCATAAGTCGCCCCGAGTGTCTTTCAGGTTCAAATTGAACCAGACAGACACTAGATTCCCTTGTTTTCGTTTGTCTATTCGGGAAAACCGGACTCCACTTTTCCCTGACAAACTCTAAACCATTTACCCGGAGCTTAAGGTATGAGCGGAAGGATAAAGTTATACTAACGACAGAAACGTGATGGCTCACAAATCCAGCGCATCTTTCAACGCCAGACCGTCGCGCACACGCAAATCCAAATCGGCTTCAATATGGTCAATGTGATGCAGCATGAGCGCACTTGCACGCTCTGCATCGCGCTGTGCCATTGCCTGTAAAATTGCCTCATGCTCGCTGTGGCCACAACTGGACGCACCAGAGCCACCATAGAGCGCAATCACCAGCGACGAGCGCGCCACCAATTCATCCATAAATTTTTGCAGGATCACGTTGCCTGCCACTTTGGCCAGAAGCAGGTGAAAATCGCCTGACGCCTTTATTTCCGCACGCCGCGCAGATGGCCCCCTCTGGTGCAAATGGAGCGATTCCTCTTCCAATTGCTTGCGAAACGCCACCATATCCTCGTCGGTCAAGCGGGCAACCGCCGCCGCCATAATGCCCGGCTCGATCAAACGGCGCGAAGCAAACACCTGCCGCGCCTCATCCGGCGATGGATTGGATACAAAAGCACCCCTGTTTCGTTCTGCATTTATCAAGCCTTCGAAGGTAAGCATCTGCAACGCGCTGCGCACCACTGTTCTGCTCACACCAAACAACTCGCCAACTTCGGCCTCCGATAATTTGGTACCAGGCGTCAAACGACGATCAATGATGGCATTTCGCAAGGATTCGCGGATGATAACGGCGCGATCTTCGGCATTTGTCTCAGTCAAAGGGATTTTTTCTTCCAGGGGCATAACATGATCCGTACTGCGAATTCACATCTTACATCAGCGTGTAAAATCCACAACGCCTCAATTGCCGACACTGTAAAATGATATTGCATACAATTTTGCCATATTCACAAAACAATCGCCAATAATTTGCGCAATGCGGCTCATCTTATTGCGGGGCGCGGTCGGTCTCAAAAAAATCACCAATCATATCAGTGCGCTAGGAGATTGTCATCAATCTGGCACGCCACATGCTTCATCATGTGCGGACATAGGGGATTACCGCATGAAAAAAGCCGCCGCCATCGACATTGCAGCCGTTTCAAAAATCTACGGTAGCACCACTGCCGTGGACAATATCAGCCTCAAAGTGGCCGCTGGCACCTATTGCTGCCTGCTTGGCCCATCCGGTTGCGGCAAGACGTCAACCTTGCGGATGATCGCCGGTCATGAAAGCGTCAGCAGCGGCGATATTTTGCTGGGCAACACCAATATCACGGACCTCCCCCCTGCCGCGCGCGGCACGGCCATGATGTTTCAGTCCTATGCGTTGTTTCCGCACTTGGATTTGATTGAAAACGTCGCTTTCAGCCTGAAAATGAAGGGTGTGGACAAGGCGACGCGGCAGGCAAAAGCCATGGACATGCTGATCTTGATGCAGCTGGAAGCCTATGCCAGTCGCAAACCCGCCCAATTGTCCGGTGGCCAGCAGCAGCGTGTGGCACTGGCACGCGCCTTGATTACCGATCCAGAAGCCTTGCTGCTCGACGAGCCCCTCTCGGCACTTGATCCATTCTTGAAAATCCGCATGCGGGCAGAATTGAAAAAACTGCAAACCTCGCTTGGCATCACCTTTGTGCACGTAACCCACAGTCAGGAAGAAGCCATGGCGTTGGCAGACCTGATTGTGGTGATGAACAATGGCCGGATTGAGCAAGCTGCACCGCCGCGCACCCTGTTTGAAGCCCCCGCCACCGCTTTTGTCGCCCGCTTCATGGGAGATCACAACGTCATTTCCGGCCGTGCAACACAGGTTTCGGAAAAGAGCGCAACAATCTCCGTGGCAGCTGGCGGCGATTTTGTGGCCACCGGCGTGGCCGAGTTGAACACGCCTGTCGACATAGCCATTCGCACCGATCGGGTCCGCATCGGCCAGAGCGACACCCCCGGCCTCGGCTTCACAGGCTCGGTGACCAACGTTGAATATCGCGGTGCCACGGTCAAGCTCATGCTCAGCGGCGCAGGCGTTGAAGATTTTACCGCCATTCTGTCCGATGCCGCCTATTTCGCCAATCCGGTGAAGGTCGGCGAGGCAGTTTCGCTTTGCTGGAACAGCGCTGACGCGATTGTTCTTGGCAATTGAACGCAGTCAAACCCAAAGAAAAAACCAGAGGAGAACTTTCGTGACTGATACCAAAAACACCAAATCGGGCGTAAGCCGCCGCGCCTTGCTGAAAACCGGTGCTGCCGCTGCCGGTCTTGCCGCCGGCTCGGGCATTATTACGGGTTTCCCAACCATTTGGGCGCAGACAAAAGTCACTCTTCGCCAATTCGGTACCGGCGTTTCAAACATCAACGCCATTGCTGAAAAGTGCAAAGCCGATCTCGGCATTACACTGGAAATGACGGCAACGGATTCCGACGCAGCAGCCCAGCGTGCCGTGACCCAGCCAAACTCTTACGACATCGCCGACATTGAATACTGGATTGCCAAGAAGGTGTTTCCCGCTGGCGTCTTGCAGCCAATGGACGTGAAAAAACTGAAATATTACGACAAGATCGTTCCACTCTTCATCGACGGCAAATTGAAGCCGGACAGCGTCATTGCCCAAGGCACAGCCCCACACACTGTTGGTTTTGTTGAAAAGCCCGGTGCAAAAACATTTGCCAAGGCACCAACCCAATGGATGACGATGGTGCCCACGATCTATAATGCCGACACGCTCGGCATTCGCCCTGATCTGGTTGGCCGTGAAATCACCAGCTGGGCCGACATTATGGACCCAGCATTCAAGGGCAAGGCCGCCATTCTGAACATTCCATCCATCGGCATCATGGATGCCGCGATGATTATGGAAGCCATGGGCAAGATCAAATATGCCGACAAGGGCAATATGACCAAGGCCGAGATCGACAAGACCATCGACTTCATGATCAAGGCCAAGAGCGATGGCCAGTTCCGCGCTTTCTGGAAAAGCTTTGACGAGAGCGTCAACCTGATGGCATCGGGCGAAGTGGTGATCCAATCCATGTGGTCGCCTGCTGTTGCCGCTGTTCGCGGCAAGGGCATTGCCTGCAAATATCAGCCGTTGAAGGAAGGCTATCGCGCCTGGGGTGGCGGTCTTGGCCTTGCATCGCACCTCAAGGGTGCGCAGCTCGACGCGGCTTACGAATACATCAACTGGTACACCTCTGGCTGGGTGGGTGGCTACCTCAATCGTCAGGGCTATTACTCGGCCTGCATGGACACCGCCAAGAACTTCATGACCGCTGACGAATGGGGTTATTGGATCGAAGGCAAGCCCGCGCAGGGCGACATCCTGTCTCCAGAAGGCAAGGTCATGGAAAAAGCCGGTGCCGTGCGCGATGGTGGCTCGTTTGAAGACCGCATGGGCAAGGTTGCCTGCTGGAACTCTGTGATGGACGAGGACCGCTACATGGTTCGCCGTTGGAACGAATTCATGGCGGCCTGATCCGAATTTGCCCCCGCTTTATCGGCGGGGGCATTGACCGCGCTCCGAAGGACAAAAGCGATGACGACAGTGAGATTTCTAGGGGTTGGCGCGCCAAGGCAAAAGCGCACTTTGCGCTTGCCCGCATGGTTGCCCGCTTATCTGCAAGCGGCCCCTTTGGCCCTTATTCTCGGCTGCTTTTTACTTTTGCCAATTTTGATGATCGCGGTTGTCAGCTTTTGGGATTATGACTTTGCCCAGATGTATCCGGGCTTTGTCACCTTCAATTATAGCGAAACGCTGGGATCGTGGGTGACCTGGAAGACCTATCTCAACACATTGCGCTTTGCTTTTATCGTATGGGCCATCACACTGGTTATTGGTTTCTGGATTGCCTATTTTTTGGCCTTTCACATTCGCACCGCGGCCATGCAAAGCGTGTTGTTTTTGGTCTGCACGGTGCCGTTCTTAACCTCCAATGTCATTCGCATGATTTCGTGGATACCGGTTCTGGGACGCAATGGTCTGGTTAATCAAGCTCTCGTGGGCAGTGGCATTATTCCGCAGCCGCTGGAATGGCTGCTGTATTCCGACTTTGCTGTCGTGTTGGCCATGGTGCATCTCTACACGCTTTTCATGGTCACACCGATTTTCAACACGCTGATGCGCATTGATAAATCACTGGTGGAGGCTGCGCGCGATGCCGGTGCCTCCAGCTGGCAAATTCTCACCAATGTCATCTTGCCGCTGGCCAAGCCCGGCATGGCGATTGGAACGATTTTTGTCGTGACATTGGTAATGGCGGATTTTTCGACGGTTCAAGTGATGTCCGGCGGCCAAAGCGCATCCGTGGCCCTGATTATGAAAAACCAGATGTCTCTGCTGCAATATCCCGCCGCTGCTGCCAATGCCGTGATCCTGTTGATCCTTGTTTTGCTGATGGTTGCCGGAATTTTGCGCATTGTTGATATTCGAAAGGAGCTATGAGCGATGGGACGCGAAAAACGCAGCCGCGAATTCTACTTCCTTGCAGGCTTCTTTGCCCTGTTTGTACTCTTTCTCTATGGTCCGCTCTCTGCCATCGTCATCCTGTCTTTTCAGGGCGAAAATGGCGGACTGACCTTTCCGCTCAACGGCGTTTCGCTTCACTGGTTTGCAAACCTGTTTGAGACGCAAGCCGTGGGTGATTTCGGCGGCGCGTTCCAACGCTCACTCACCCTCGGCCTGATGGTGATGGTGGTGACGGTTGTGGTGTCGTTGCTGGCGGGCCTCGCCTTCCGCCGCAAGTTTTTCGGCGCAACGGCGCTGTTCTATCTGGCAATTGCCAGTCTCGTTGTGCCTTCCATCATTATATCGCTCGGCATTGGCGTGGTGTTTCAACAGCTCGGGTTGCAGCCAAGCTGGTACACATCGGCATTCGGCGCGCATCTCACCTGGACTCTGCCCTTTGGTGTGATGATCATGTTCGCCGTGTTCAACCGCTTCTCGCCTGCCTATGAAGAGGCCGCACGCGATCTGGGCGCATCATCCTGGCAGACCTTTCGCTACGTGCTTTTGCCGATGATTGCGCCAAGCCTGATTGGCGTTGGTTTGTTTGGCTTCTCGCTCTCCTATGACGAATTTGCCAGAACCTTGATGGCAGCCGGCACATTCAACACCCTGCCGCTGGAGATCTACGGCATGACCACCAATGTCACGACACCCGTGCTCTATGCGTTGGGCACTGTGACAACCGTGTTTTCCTTCCTCGTCATCCTGTTCACGCTTTTCCTGATCCGACGTCTCAACAAAAACCGCGGCGCGGCCTGATTGGACATTTTATGCGCATTCTTTTGGTCAACCCGAACACAACCGCCAGCATGACGGCCACCGCAGCGGATGCCGCCCGCAGAGTTGCCGCAAAAGGCACTGAAATTCTGCCCCGCACCTCAAAAATGGGACCGGCCTCGATTGAGGGCTATTATGATGAGGCCTTGGCGGTTCCAGGCCTTTTGCAGGAAATAGCATCGGGCGCGATGGAAGGCGCACAGGCCACCATTATCGCCTGTTTTGATGACACCGGCCTGGATGCTGCGCGCGCTATGGCCAACATGCCCGTGATCGGCCTGTGCGAAGCTGCTGTGGCGACGGCCGGTTTTATTGCCCAGCGATTTTCGATCGTGACGACCATGGAACGCTCTCGCCTGCCCATAGAACACCTTGTTCAACGCTACGGTGCTGCCAATCGCTGCACCGTGCGCGCGGCAGATATTCCCGTCTTGTCGTTGGAAGATCCAACCTCAAATGCACGCACGCGCCTCAGAGCAGAGATTGCCACAGCCCTACGCGAGGACCGTTCAGACGCAATCATTCTGGGCTGCGCAGGCATGGCCGATTTGGTCGACGCTTTCGCGAAAGAATTTCAGGTTCCGGTGATTGACGGGGTCGCGGCAGCGGTGAAACAGGCTGAGGCATTGATCGCCCTTGGCCTGACCACAGGCAAATCCAATGCCTATGCGAGCCCCGTGCATAAGCCCTATAGTGGGCTGCTAGCCGGTTTTCAGCCCGATGCGATGGCGATCAGCGCGTAAGGTCTGTCAGGTTCAAATTGAAGCAGACAAACTCTAAAGCGCAAACCGGAGCATAGGTACGATTGCGGTCTTTTCCGCCTGTCGTCGCAACAGCAGGGTTGCCTGCTCGCGGTCCACCGCTTTTGAAAACAAAAAGCCCTGGCCGCGCACACAGCCCAAACCGGAGAGAAAATCACACTGTTCTCGTGTCTCAATACCCTCTGCGATGACTTTGAAGTTCAATTTTTCCGAAATTGACAGCAAAGCCTCAACAATCACCGATGCTGATCTGTCGACGATCATACGCTCCACAAACAATCGGTCGATTTTGATGATGTCCAATGGTATCGTGACAAGGTGGGTGAGCGAGGCAAATCCGGTGCCAAAATCGTCAAGCGCAACTTCCATTCCGGCTTTGCGCAATTTTGCGATTTGCCCAACGACCGATTGCTCATGACGACCAATGTAAATCGATTCTGTCAGCTCAATCACGATCTTGTTGGTTGGCACGCCTGCCGTTTCAAGAACACCGACAATATTCTCCGAGAGTTGACCATCGAGAAAATCACCTGCTGACACATTCAACCCGACCCGACCAAAATCGAGCCCAAGATCCATCCAGCGCCGCGCATCTGTGGCAATAATCCTCAATATTTGCCGTGTTAATTCCGCTGCGAGGTTTGCATCCCGCGTGGCTTCGTGAAAGTGAGACGCAGAAATAACCTCACCATTTCGATTGGTCAGGCGACATAGGGCCTCCAATCCGAGAATATGCCCGGTCCGCAAATCAACAATCGGCTGGTAGTGCACATCAACACGCCCTTCACGCAGGCCATCCGCCAATTGTTGAAAAGCTCCAAAACGGCGCGCAAACCGCGAACCGGAATTGCGCGAATATTCGATGAATTTTCCCCGTGCCCGATCTTTGGCTTCATAGAGTGCAAAATCGGCATTTTGACGGATTTCTGCGATGCTCTCCCCCACAACGGCGACAGCCCCGCCAATCGTGGCCGATGGATAAATGGTCTGCCCGACGCACAAACACGGAGCCTTTAAACAATCGAGTATATGGCTGGCGAAAAATCCGAGATCCACGCACTCATCACCGCGAACAATGACGGCGAACTCGTCTCCCCCCAAACGAAAAGCACTATCAGGGCCGCAAAGGCTTTGGAGCCTGCGGCCAACTGATGCGATCAAATCGTCTCCAGCCAGATGCCCGAAAGTGTCATTGACGAGCTTGAGATCATCCAGATCCATCAGCAACAGGCCCCAATGCCTTTTTGAAGCATCTTCGAGCGCAATGATGTCATTAAATCGCGACCGATTGGGCAAGCCGGTCAAAGAATCCGTCTGGGCAATACGGCGGCGCTCAACGGATCGGAGTTCCCGGTCCATTCCGATTGCACAAAGATGAACGCAAGCCGCAACAATCTGCCGCTCGAAATCACTCGGCCCGCGCTCTCTGAAAAAATAAAAGGCGAAAGTGCCGAGAACCTTATCATCCGAGATAATCGGGGTTGACCAACACGCTCTGAAACCCAAAGGCAAAGCCAGATGCTTAAATGCACTCCAGAAAGGATGCGTCGCAATGCTCTCAACCAGGACAGGACTTGCGCGGAATGCGGCGGTGCCACACGAGCCGACACCTTCCCCAATTTTTAAACCATCAATGGCGTCAGCATAGGAGGGCGCAATAGAAGGGCCCGCCAGGTGATGTAGACAAAGCTCATCATCAAGCGACAAGACTGAGATGACAATGTCCGGTACCATGTCCTCAACAGCACGACAGAGGCAGTTGAGAATGTCGACAAGCACGTCGCCCTTCGCGATTTTCTCCAAAATCATGTTCTGAAATGCCGTCAGCATGCGTCGTCCCGCCCAATCTTCGAAGAGATTACGTTAGACATATCGTATTAAAGAGGCATTACAAATAACGCGATTAAAGACCCATCTAATTTTAGGGTAAAAAACTCCTTGCGCGGGAATCGACGCGACGGCGCAAAAACAACCATGAGGCGATCAACGTTGCTTCTCACTGATGCCACGGGTCAAGATGTCATTCTTGACCCGTGCTCTGCTGTGCTCACATCTCTGCAACAACCGGATTGCGCAACAGGCCAACACCTGGAATATCCACCTCAAACACATCGCCCGCCTTCATAAACAGCGGCGGTTCGCGCCGCTCACCAACACCGCCGGGTGTGCCGGTGACGATCACGTCGCCTGCGGAAAGCGCCGTGAAAGCCGAGAGATAGGCAATCAGCTGCGGGATCGGGAAAATCAGATCATCAAGCGTTGCCTGCTGGACCACCTCACCGTTCAAACGTCCAGTGATGGAAAGCGTGCGGTAATCACCCACTTCATCTGGTGTCACAAGCGCCGGACCAAAGCCTGCCGTTGCGGGGTAGTTTTTGCCCGGCACAAATTGTGATGTGTGGCGCTGCCAATCTCGAACAGAACCATCGTGATAGCAGGAATAACCAGCGATGTGGTCGAGTGCATCCTCTTCAGCGATATTGCGACCGCCACGCCCTATCACCACCGCCAGTTCGGCCTCGAAATCAAGACTGTTCGAGCGCGCTGGCTTCACCATTGGTTGGCCGTGACCAATCTGGGTGTCGGCAAAACGGGTAAACACCGTTGGATAACCAACCTCTGGACGTTTGGTTTCCTCACGATGCGCGACATAATTCACGCCAATGCACAAAATTTTAGCAGGGTCTGGAATGACGGGCACCAGAGCCACGTCGGAGAGTGCAAGCTCCGGCCTGCGATCTTGCACATAATCGCCAGCGATTTCCAAAAGATCGTCGAGAATTGCTTGCTTCAATGTCAGGCAATCATAGCTCAACCGCCCGGTCAGATCGACAATACCGCCCTCAACCAATGCGCCAAAGCCTGCGCGCCCGAGGCGGGTGAAACTGACAAATTTCATAGAAAATTCTCCCAAATGGATAGTGAAGGCAAATCGGCTCAAGATTTCTATCAACCGCCACCCAACAAACCAAGCCCTATCCTTTCGGGCGCTATCACGTCAGCGTGCAAAATGAGCGCTGTTTCCAACGCGCTCAAGAAAGTCCTGCTGGTAGCGCAGGGTGTCAATCAAACCGGCTGGAATTATCGTATCATGCACCTCAGGCACCGATATGCCGGTCAACAAGGCAGCCCCCTCCGCCGTTCCTGTCGGGGTGCCGCCCTGCCCCACATGCACATTGCGACCCGTGATAGAAGCCAGAGCCCGCAAATAGATCCGGTTTTTTGCAAATGGGCCTTCAACAACAATAGGTCCGTCAGCGTCGACGATTGCAAGGGAGCTTGCCGTCATCAGCGCCACATAAAGCAAGATGGCGACATATCGCTGGGCACTATCCGCTGGCTCATTGATCCAGCGCGTGGTCTGTCTCGGAAATGGCCCGGAACCGGCAACAACATTCGGCAAGAGCATCACGTCATTGGCAATCACTTCGTTCACTGCCACATCCAAACAGTCGTCGGCGGGCTCCGAGAGCCCCTTTGTCAAAATCTCAAATTCGCGCCCTCCCATGTAACGCGCCGAAGGAACCGGTTTGCCAAAGACATCAACATTGGCCAGCGTATCGCGGCGCGGATCGAGTGCTTCGGTTTTACAACCGACGGCAAAACTGATGATCCAGGTGCCCGTTGACACGACTGAAAATGGCGCTTTACGACGCATCAATTGTGGGAGAAGAGAGGCATTGCTGTCGTGAATGCCACAATAGACCGAAACCGGTTCTTTCAGTCCCAATTGGTCAGCGATCTCGCGCTTGAGCGGCCCCAGCACGTCAAAGGCTGCGCGAACCGGAGCCATTTTTTCCAAAAGCCCAAGTTTTTCAACCAATTGAGAATACTGCCGGCTAGCAGGATTCCAAAGATCGGTGTGACACCCAAGCGAGGTCACTTCATTGGCGGCCACCCCGGTCAGTCGAAATGCCCAATATTGCGGATAGGTCAGAATTGTTTTGACCTTTGCAAACTCGCTGGCAAATACTGCTTTTTGATAATGCAACTGCGCACCGAGATTAAGCCCGCAGGGCAATAAAGGTGAACAGGTTTCATTAAAATCGGGCCTGAGTGCCTGATAGGCCTTTTGAACATCGTCAGAATAGGGATGCTCATAATCCAGCACCGGCAGCGCTAACCCGCCTTCCCCGTTCAACAAAGCGGCACAAGCGCCGTGCGTGGTGATCGAGATCGCGTCAAAGCCCGGCGTTTGCGCAAGCTGTCGGAGCGCATCGATTATAAAAAACCAAAGCCGCTCCGTATCAAAATGGGGGTACGGCCCATCCGTGATCACCGTATTGGCCGTTCGCTGGCCTGCCAACTCGCTACCGCTTACAGCATCAATGACCACAACCTTGGCATTGGTTTTACCAATATCAATCACGGCAATGCGTTTGTATCGTGGGCGTTGGTATTGTGCGGTCATGGCATATAAAAAACGGGCTGGAGTTCGACAGAAACGGGAGAATTGTCCGGATTGCTGGCCATGATATCCGCCATATGCGCCCACCAACGCTTCATCACTGGATGATCTGGCAATTCGGCCATTCCATGATCGGCGCTGCGGGTTAATATCCCAAACAGTGTATTGGTATCAGCATCGAGGTGGATGGAGTAATCGCTCACACCCGCATCTCGCAGCAAAGCGACCAATTCCGGCCAGATCTCATCATGGCGCTTGCGGTATTCTGCCTCCATGCCGGGATGAAGTTGCATTTTGAAGGCGTATTTTTCGTTCAAAGACATATCAATTCCTCATATCGCGCATGCGACGACCAATGATGGGTAATGCAATGGTGATGATGAGCAACAGGCCGATAAAGATCGACATCACGATGCCCGGCACATTCAAAAGCCCAAGACCAAAGGTGACCAATCCCATCACAAAAGCCGCAATGACCACGCCGCCGATGGTGCCAGATCCGCCCAGAATAGAGACACCTCCCAACACCACCATAGTCACGGCTTCAAGCTCCCAGCCTTGCGCAATGGATGGCCGGGTAGAGCCGAGCCGCGATGTGAGGCAGACCGCTGCAATGCCACTCATTAACCCCGTCAGCACAAAGAGAATGAATTTTACCCGCTCGACCGGAATGCCGGAAAACCGGGCCGCCAAGGGATTGTTGCCGATCACAAAGACCTGACGTCCAAAGTTGGTGGCGTGCAGCAAAATGGCAATCGCTGCCGCAACCACAAAGAACAACATCAATTCGAAAGACAGAGGGCCAAGAACATAACCCTGACCGAAATACGCAAAACTTTCGGGGTAATTGCCATAGGCTTTATCGCCCAGCACCAGATAGGAAATGCCGCGAAACAGGCTCATGGTGCCAATGGTGACAACAATCGACGGCAGTTTCAGCCCTGCCACCAAAGCACCGTTAAATACGCCGCACGCAAGCCCGACACCAATACCAATCGCGACTAGCCCCGGCGTGCCGATGCCCATTTGGGCAGCCGCACCCATGGCGGTTGAGGCAATGGCAATAATGGCTGCGACAGAAAGATCAATTTCACCAGCAATCACCAATAAGGCCATGGCAAAAGCAATCATGGCTTTTTCAGTGAAATTGAAGGTTGCGTCAGAGAGATTCCAGATATTAAGAAAATAGGGCGACGCCAGCGAATTGGCGATAAAAATCAAGATTGCCACGCCAAACAGCAGAACTTCCCAACGCCCCATAAGGCGGCGCAAGGGGGTGCCTAAGCGGTCTGGAATGCTGCGCTTTGAGATTGCCTGATCTGAGCATGTCTTGGTCATTGAGCTTGCCTTGGTCATGCTGCAATCTCCCCGGCTTTGCCACCTGCTGCGCGATCTCTCAGGATGATGCGGCCTTTTTTGCGCTCGGAGCGCGCGTTAAACACCACGGCCAATACGATCACGATGCCCGAAATCGACATTTGCGCAAAGGGCGAAATACCAATCACGGGCAGGGCGTTTTTAATCACGCCCAAAAACAGAGCACCGAGAACAGTGCCAGCAACCGTGCCAATGCCACCTGCAATCGAGATGCCGCCAATCACGCAAGCCGCAACGCTGTCGAGCTCAAACCCATTGGCCACATCCACATAGGCAACCGCGTAGCGCGACACCCAGAGATAGCCACACAATCCGGCCATGCCGCCGGATAGCATGAAGGCAAAAAATTGCGTGCGACCAATATTAATGCCAGCATAAACCGATGCCACGGCATTGCCGCCTGCCGCATAAGTGGCACGACCAAAGCTGGTGCGGGTCAGCACAAACCACATCGCAAGCACCACGCTAATCGCAATCCATGACAGAATGGGCAGACCCAACACAGAATATCTCGGAAAGTTCAGAAAGTCCGGCGTCATCTGATAGGCATTGACCCAGGCACCACCCGACAGCACAAAGGCCATGCCGCGATAAATCGTCAATGTGCCCAGTGTCACCACAATCGGCGGGATTTGCAACAGCCATACCAGATAGCCATTAATGGCACCAAGCGCTGCCCCACACACCACGGCCAGCACAATCAAAAACACAAGCGGAGCGCCGGGAAAAGCCGCGTTGACCATGGCAACCGCCATGCCGGTCAGCGCCAGATTGGCGGCGACTGAAAGATCAATGGATTTGGTGAGGATCACCACCATCTGGGCCAGAGCCAAAATAATCAAAATGGCGGTATCATTGAAGATTTTGGCGAGATTAGCGGGCTCGGCAAATCCTGACGCTCTGGTGGCGAACCCGCCAATCAGCAGCACAACAATCAGGCCAAGCGCGATCTCTCGATGTTTCAAAAGGCTTTTCATTCTCACCCCTTATGCATTGCCGGTGGCGGCGCGCACCAATATCTCAGGCGTCAGCCCGTCCCGGTCAAAAATCCCCTCCTGCAAGCCTTCGCGCATCACCATCACCCGGTCTGACATGCCCAATATTTCCGGCAGTTCCGACGAGATCATGATGATGGAAAGGCCTTGGGCGGCAAGCTCGGAAATAAAGCCATGCACCGCCGCTTTGGAGCCGATATCGATGCCTTTTGTGGGTTCATCTAGAATGATGACTTTCGGCTGCGTGGCCAGCCATTTGCCAATCACCACTTTTTGCTGGTTGCCGCCCGATAGCGTGCCAACCGGTACAGAGAGGGCGGCAGCGCGCAAATCCAGCCGCTCGGCATATTGCCGCGCCAAGGCAAACTCATTGATCGCGTTGAGAAAACCGCGCACGGACGTGCGGGCCAGAGATGGCAGCGACATATTCTGATATATCGGCATTTGCAGCGCTAAACCGTGGCGACCGCGCTCTTCCGGCACGTAAACAATGCCAGCCGCAATGGCATCGGACGTCGAGCGGATGGTGAGCGCCCTGCCCTCCAGACTTAACCGGCCAGAGGCTGGGCGCGTGATGCCAAACAATGATTGACATAATTCAGAGCGGCCCGCACCTATGAGCCCATAGACGCCCAGGATTTCGCCTTTGCGCAGATCAAACGAAATATCGCGAAACTCGGTTTCATGACAATAGCGCTCGACGCTCAGCACCGGCGCGCCAATATCCACCTGGATCTTGGGAAAGGCATCATGCACATCGCGACCGACCATAAGCCGCACGATTTCGTTTTGCGGTGTGTCTTCCAGCTTGCCAGCGCCCACCATTTTACCATCGCGAAAAACAGCAAAGTTCTCGGCAATCTCATAGACTTCATCAAACTTGTGGCTGATGAACAAAATGGCTTTGCCTTCGCGCTTCAGGCCTTCAACGATACGAAAGAGATCATCAATCTCTTTACGCGACAGCGCCGCAGTTGGCTCGTCCATAATCACAATGCGGGCGTCGACAGAAAGCGCGCGGGCAATGGCCACCAGATGGCGCTGGGCAATCGACAGATCCTTGAGCTTTATTGTCGGATCAATATTACTTTCCAACCGGGCCATGAGTTGGCCTGCGCGCGCATTGATGCTGACCCAATCAATAAAGCCAAACCGGGTTTTGGGCGCATGGCCAATAAAGATGTTTTCGGCAACGCTCAGCTCATCAAACAGCACGGTTTCCTGATGGATCGCCGTAACACCCACATCAATGGCAGCTTGCGCATTGGCAAAATGCACCGGCGCACCGTCGATGATGATCTCACCCTCGTTCGGGCGATAGATTCCGGTCAAAATCTTCACCAGCGTCGACTTGCCAGCACCATTTTCACCAATCAAAGCCGTCACCTGGCCGGGGTAGAGCGCGATATTGACGCTATCGAGCGCTTTCACACCGGGGAATATCTGGGAAATGCCCCGCATTTCCAAAACTGGCGGCGTGACCGGCAAAGCCGTCGCATCAAGCGCTTGGGTTTGAACACTCATCATTGGTTTCACCAGACACAAATCGAGGTTTCCCGGCAGCACCTGCTGCCGGGATTGATGACATAAGATCTGGGAGGATCAGAAAATTTTGGAGAACTGATCGATGTTCTTGGCGTCATAGATGAAGGGATCGGCCATGGCGGCTTCGCCCTTGTCATCAATCTTGATCTTACCCATACGACCCGTTGGAATTTCGGTGCCGGGCTTGCCGGTGGCATCGCCTTTGACCAGATGATAGGCAATCTGGGTTGCGGAATAGCCCAGATCAATCGGGTTCCAGATGGCAAATTCCTTGGTGGCGCCAGACTTGATGGCACCCGCCATCTCTGAGGGCAGACCAAGACCCGTGACATAGACCTTGCCGATCTTGCCGGCATCTTTCACGGCCTGCGACGCGGCCAGCACGCCAACGGTGGTTGGAGCCACAATGACCTTCACATCAGGATGAGAGGTCATGATGCCTTGCGCTTCGCGGTAGCTTTTATCAGCCAAATCATCACCATAGACGGTGGTGGTCAATTTCAGGCCGGGAAAATCCTTCAGTTGCTTTTTCATCTCGCCAATCCAGATGTTCTGGTTGGTGGATGTGGTGGTGGCTGACAAAATGGCGAAATCACCCTTGCCGTCTGGCAGATGATCGGCGGCCAGTTTCAGGCACATCTTGCCAATCAGCTCATTGGACGATGGATTGAGGTGCATGATGCGACCTGCAGGCGCAACGCCCGAATCCCAGGAAATGACCTTGATGCCGCGCTGCGCTGCCTTTTTCAGAGCCGGAACAACCGCGTCGGGATCATTGGCGGAAATGGCAATGGCATCAACGCCTTGGGCGATGAGGGAGTTAATCACCTCAATCTGGCCTTCTGCCGTTGTCGTGGTTGGGCCAGTGTAAATAATCTTGACGCCGCCCAGCTCCTTTGCGGCCTCTTCTGCGCCCTTGTTGGCGGCTTCAAAGAAGCCGTTGCCCAAGGACTTCACCACAATGGCAATCTTCATATCGGCCGCATGCGATACGCCTGCTGTTGCAACAAAAGCAATGGCGGCTGCGCCAAACAGTCTTCTGGATAATTTCACAGTTCTTCCTCCCAGTGTTAATTGATCGTTACCCCCAAACGATCGCATCGCTCCTCAGGCGACCGAAGGGGTATTCTCCTTTTCCGTTGAGGCCGAAACCTTCACCGTCAAAAGCTTAATTCCGGCCGCCTCCACCATGGCCGCCGCCTCATCCGACACGCCATCATCGGTGATAATGGTCGAAACATTGTCGAGCGGGCAGAGAATCATGCTGGAGCGGCGCGAAAACTTGGTGGAATCGACCATGACAATCAATTCCTCCGCCTGCCGCATCAAACGCTGCTCACTTTGAATAACCAAAGCATCCGGCTCCATCACGCCAAGCGCATTGATGCCTTGCGCACCGATAAACATGCGCTGCGCATAAAAATTGCGGATCGCATCATTCTCAAAGGGTGACAGAATGAGGCTCTGGTCACGATAAATCGCACCGCCCGGCACATTCACATTGCATTTTGAGTGCTTCACCAGATGTTCGGCAATCGCAAACGAATTGGTCATCACCTGAAGGCGCCGCGCGGACATGAAATGCACCATCTGAAAGGTCGTCGTGCCACCGTTGATGATGATCGAGGAACCCTCCTCACACAAATCGACAGCGGCCCGCGCGATTGCGCGTTTCTTGTCATTGTTGAGCGTTTCTGACACTTTGAACGGCCGTGCCGCCAAATTGCCCTGCTGGGGCGGATGCAGTGCTTCTGCGCCACCACGCACCCGCCTCACTTTACCCTGAACATGCAAAGACGCAATGTCACGGCGAATTGTTGCCTCGGACGCCTCTGTCAATTCGGCAATATCCTGCACTGTTACAACAGGCTTTTCCTGAACAGCGCTGATGATGATGCGATGGCGTTCACGTTCGTGCATGGCGTCCTCCTGGAAGCGATTTATTCATAAACTCTTTACGTCGTCAATCACAAACGATCAAAATAAATTATATTGCGGCGCACAATGCAAATTTATGATCGTTTTTGATTGACAACCTCTCAAACTTTGCGCGATACCTTCATCCAAGATGGAGGGCCAACTGCATTCAGTCGGCCAATAAACGCCTTTGGGAGGATTGCATGACAGGCCAACCACGCCTTCTTGATAACCGTTGGGATGATTCTTACGCAGCCACGCTCGATGAGCCTGGCAAGTTGCTCTATCGCTCCAATCTTTTGGGCGCGGACAAGCGCATAACCAATTACGGTGGCGGCAACACCTCGGCAAAGGTGATGGAAATTGATCCGCTGACAGGCCAGACGGTTAAAGTCTTGTGGGTCAAAGGGTCTGGCGGCGATGTTGGCACCATCAAGCTTGATGGTTTTGCCACCCTTTATCAAGACAAGCTGGATGCCTTGAAGGGTATTTATAAAGGCGTGCATGATGAGGACCGCATGGTGGGCTTTTTGCCCCATTGCACGTTCAATCTCAATCCGCGTGCAGCGTCTATTGATACGCCTTTGCACGGTTTTGTGCCCTTCACCCATGTCGATCACATGCATCCCGATGCCATCATCGCCATTGCAGCGGCTAAAAATTCTAAAGAGTTGACGCAAAAAATCTTCGGTGATGCCATTGGCTGGCTGCCATGGCGGCGCCCCGGCTTTCAGCTCGGTCTCGATCTGGAAGCCTTTGTCAAAGCCAACCCGAATGCCAAAGGTGTTGTGCTGGAAAGCCATGGCCTTTTCACCTGGGATAATGATGCCAAGCTATGTTACGAACTGACACTTGAGATCATCAACAAGGCCATCATCTGGTTTGCGAAAGAAACCGAAGGCAAGGTGATTTTTGGTGGTGCTGCGACAACATCTCTGCCCGCCGATCAGCGCCGCGCCATTGCCGCAAAGCTCATGCCCGAAATTCGCGGCCGTATTGGCAAGCTTGAGCGCAAGCTGGGTGATTTTGACGATCAGGACGCTGTGCTTGAATTCGTCAATTCCAAGCAATTGAAGCCGCTTGGCGCGCTTGGCACCTCCTGCCCCGATCACTTCTTGCGCACAAAAATCCGCCCGTTGATTGTGGAATTTGATCCTGCAAAGCCAGACGTTGATGCGGTTATTGCAGGCTTGGACAAAGCGCTGGAAGACTACCGCGCAGATTACACGCGCTATTATGAAGCGTGCAAGCACGACAACTCGCCTAAAATCCGCGATCCCAACCCGGTGATCTTCCTCATCCCCGGCGTTGGCATGCTGTCTTTCGCCAAGGATAAGGCAACAGCGCGAATTGCTGGTGAGTTTTACGTCAACGCCATCAACGTCATGCGCGGAGCTTCAACCGTATCGGAATATCAGGGCCTGCCAGAGCAGGAAGCCTTTGATATTGAATATTGGTTGCTGGAAGAAGCCAAACTGCAACGCATGCCCAAGCCCAAGAGCCTTGCTGGCAAAGTGGCCTTTGTCACTGGCGGTGCCGGCGGCATTGGCCGGGCAACGGCAGAACGGCTGGTGTCTGAGGGCGCTTGCGTGGTTTTGGCCGATATTGACGCGGATGCGCTCAACACAACAGTGACGGACTTTGCCAAACGTCACGGCGCAGATGCGGTTCGTTCTGTTGTGCTGGACGTGACCAAAGAAGATGCGGTGATTGCAGCCTTTGCGCAAAGCGCCGTTGAATTCGGCGGCGTCGATATTCTGGTGTCCAATGCTGGCATTGCCTCTTCTGCGCCTGTGGAAGACACAACCCTTGCCATGTGGAACAAGAATATCGACATTCTCGCCACGGGTTATTTCCTCGTATCGCGCGAAGCCTTCCGACTGTTCCGGCGTCAAAATCTCGGTGGCAACGTGGTGTTTGTGGCCTCCAAAAACGGCCTTGCATCGTCGCCCAATGCCTCTGCCTATTGCACCGCCAAGGCGGCTGAAATTCATCTGGCCCGTTGCCTGGCTCTCGAGGGTGCAGATGCCGGTATTCGGGTCAACACCGTCAATCCTGACGCAGTTCTGCGCGGCTCGAAAATCTGGAATGGCGAGTGGCGTGAGCAGCGGGCGGCGTCTTCCAAAATTGAGGTGGATGATCTTGAGGAACATTACCGCAAACGCTCGATGCTGAAGCTCAATGTATTTCCCGAAGACATTGCTGAAGCGATCTATTTCCTTGCATCTGACGCCTCGGCCAAGTCCACGGGCAATATTATCAATGTGGACGCTGGCAACGCCCAAAGTTTCACACGATAATCGGAATTGATCGGGAGGATCAGATGACGGAATTGATGATCGCAGCGGATGTTGTTGCTGCTGACAATGATAAACGCTCAAAAGCACACACATCCGATTATGCCGCCCTAGGTGAGAAGCTGGCGCGCAGCAATATTGATATCGACGCTATCACCGCCAAAGTGGCTCAGTTCTTTGTCGCCATCCCATCCTGGGGTGTCGGCACAGGTGGTACGCGCTTTGCGCGCTTTCCCGGCAGGGGCGAACCACGTCATATCTTTGATAAACTTGACGATTGCGGCGTTATTCAACAATTGACCCGCGCAACCCCAACAGTCTCTCTGCATATTCCGTGGGACAAGACCGACCCGAGCGAGCTAAAGGCGAAAGCCACGGCTCTTGGGCTTGGTTTTGACGCCATGAACTCCAATACATTCTCAGACTCTGCCGATCAGGCCCATTCTTATAAATATGGCTCTCTTAGCCATGTGGATGCTGCAACCCGCACCCAAGCCATCGAGCACAATATCGAGTGTATTGAACTGGGCAGTGCTCTTGGCTCCAAGGCGCTGACGGTTTGGGTTGGCGATGGCTCGAATTTTCCGGGCCAAAGCAATTTCACCAAATCATTTGAGCGCTATCTTGCCTCCATGGCGGAGATTTATAAATCTCTGCCGGATGATTGGCGGCTTTTCTCTGAGCATAAAATGTATGAACCCGCCTTCTATTCCAGCGTTGTGCAGGACTGGGGCACCAATTACCTGATTGCCCAGACGCTGGGACCGAAAGCCCAATGCCTGGTGGATCTTGGCCATCACGCGCCCAACACCAATATTGAAATGATTGTTGCGCGCCTGATCCAGTTTGGAAAACTGGGCGGGTTTCACTTCAACGATTCCAAATATGGTGATGATGATCTGGACGCAGGCTCGGTCGAGCCCTACCGCCTGTTTCTGGTGTTCAACGAGCTGGTGGATGCTGAATATCGCGGTGTCACAGGCTTTCATCCGGCCCATATGATTGATCAGTCACACAATGTCACCGATCCAATCGAGAGCCTGATCTCCAGCGCCAATGAAATTCGTCGCGCTTACACCCAAGCCCTTTTGGTGGATCGAGCATCATTGGAGGGCTATCAAAACGACAATGACGCCCTTATGGCGTCGGAAATGTTGAAACGCGCCTATCGAACCGATGTGGAGGCCATTCTGGCCGAGGCAAGGCTTCGCGCCGGCGGCGCGATTGATCCGGTCGCAGCCTACCGCGCCAGCGGATACCGCGCGAGGGTTGCCAGCTTGCGTCCCGCTGTTAAAGGTGGCTCTGGCGGTATTGTTTGATCTTGGCATTACTTTTGCCATAATCAATGCGCGAATAGACACGAGGCAGTGTGTCAGGTTCACATCGAATCTGACACACTGTCTTTCTATTCGTTTGCGTTTGTCTTTTCGGAAAAACCGCATTTCACGTTTCCCCGACAAACGCTAAAGGCAGCCTCGCAGCCGCCTTTTCTTTTGTTTGGAGCCGCACCCGTGACATCGCCTCATCGCGCCAACGCCAAAACAACCCAAGTCTGCTGTATTTGCCATAAACCCTTCGGGCTGCGGCATCTGCGCAGCGTCGATCATCTCCGGCCTTCTATTATAAAGATGCTGGAAGAGCAGGAGGGCGCATTGCCTGATCACGCCATGATCTGTGAAGGCGATCTATCAAAGCTTCGACGCAAGCACGTCGAGCAATTATTGCAAGACGAACGCGGCGAACTTTCCGCCCTCGACCGTCGCGTTCTGAATGACCTGAGCAGCGATGTTTCAACCGTTGCAACAGTGGACCCGGAGGTCGTGCAGCCCAACACATTTGGTGTGCGCGCCGCCGATGCCGTCGCAGCCTTTGGCGGATCGTGGACCTTTATTATTCTCTTTGCCAGCGTTCTGGTGATTTGGATGGCCATCAATGTCATCGGTCTTTTCAAGCAGCCGTTCGATCCCTATCCGTTTATTTTGCTCAATCTGGTTTTGTCTTGCGTGGCGGCCATGCAAGCGCCAATCATCATGATGAGCCAAAAGCGGCAGGAGGAAAAAGACCGGCTGCGCAGCGAAAATGATTATATGATCAATTTGCGAGCCGAACTGGAAATTCGCCAATTGCATGAAAAAATTGATCACCAGATGGCACAGCAATGGCAACGCCTGGCCGAGTTGCAGCAGATTCAAATTGACCTGTTGGAAAGCGAGGCAGGTAAAAAATAAAACAAAGATTGCTTTATTAGATATTGTTAATTCATAAGTAAGACATCTCTGTTATACCTGATCATACAGGGAATGCAGAACGTCACGTACCCCTCCGTTGACACTTCGAACATTCACACAACCTGTCTTCTCCGGCGTGCCCCCTCTCGCTCGGATTGATGATTTGGCGCCGCGCCTCAAACGCGGCGCTTTTTTTTGCATGAATGGTAAATCCGAGCCGGTTCAAGATGAAAATTATGCGGCTGATGTGACAAGCTACCGCACAGTTAGACGCGCCAAATATGGCGCGCGGCGCTATCGAGCCAAAAGATTTCGAACGGGCTCATGCCAGAGTTTGTCAGGCCAAATTGGAAACCGGTTTTTCTGATCAGACAAACGAAATCAAAGGAACGATCAGTCTGTCTGGTTCAATCTGAATCTGACAGACTCTGGTCATCATTTTGGTTGAGTGGGACGGAGCAGGATGAAAGCATCGTATTGATCCCATAGTCACACGATGCCATAAAATTCGGAACCAACGCCGGAGCGGACATGCGGGTTTTGCTGATCGAAGACGATACCATTCTGGGCGAGGCCATCCGCGATCATGTGATCGGCAATGGCCATGCCGTTGATTGGATGCAGCGGTTAAAAGACGGCGAGGCTTGCACGCAAACCGTTGATTACAGCTTGATCCTGCTGGATCTGCGCTTGCCCGACGGCAATGGCATCGATTTTCTGACAAGACTGCGCGCAAAGGACTGCCCGACGCCGGTCATTATTCTGACCGCCCATGACCAGATTTCAGATCGCATCAACGGGCTGAACTCCGGTGCAGACGATTATCTGGTCAAGCCTTTCAATTTAAATGAGTTAACGGCCCGCATGCTGGCCGTTTCCCGTCGCTATACCGCAAAGCCAAACCCGATTATCCGCCTCGCCAGTTTGGAGATCAACACAACAGACCGGCGCATCACCGATGGTGCAAAACATATTACCCTCTCAAATCGCGAATGGGCTGTGCTGGACACCCTGCTGGCGAGACCCGGAGCAATTGTCTCAAAGGCGCAGATTGAAGAAGCGCTGTATGCTTTTGGCTCTGAAATCGAAAGCAACACCGTTGAGGTTTATGTCAGCCGGCTTCGCAAAAAGATCGGCAAAGAGGTTCTCTCGACAGTTCGCGGGGTCGGCTACAGCATCGGCATCACGGTATGAAAAACAACAGCATGACCCGCAGACTTATCCTGTGGATCTCCGTGACCACCGCGATATTGTGGCTGATTGCAGCCGGGCTGGGTGCCTTCGTCATGCAAGACGAATTCGGCGAGATATTTGATAGTGGTTTGCAGCAAACCGGAGACCGCTTGCTTCCTTTGGTGGTTGACGACCTCATGCAACACGACCCGCAGCAACCGCCCGTGCTTGACCTTGCCAATATGTCACCGCAGTCGGATGGGCATTTGATCTATCAGGTCAGGGATGAGCAAGGGCGCGTTTTGATGCAATCGCATCCGGATTCCAAGGTGCCATTTCCAGCCCCCCTCAAAGTGGGCTTTTGGCAGGATGACAACTATCGCATTTACACCACAGCCGCTGTGAGCAACACGATCTTTGTGCAGGTGGCCGATTCCATAGCCCATCGCAACATCTCAACCCTCAACGCCACCTTGGCCATGATGGTGCCTGCCCTCGCTCTGGTGCCACTCAGCGTCATCGCCGCATGGCTCATCATCCGCTTGTCTTTGCGTCCCGTGGAGGATTTTCGCCAATCCATCAGCGAAAAAGACAAGGGAAATTTACAGGAAATCGCCCTCACGCCCCTGCCCAATGAGCTACAGCCGATTGGCCGATCGGTGAACCTTTTGCTGTCGCGATTGCGCGCGGCCCTTGATGCCGAGCGGGAATTTACAGCCAACAGCGCCCATGAGTTGCGCACACCAATTGCAGGTGCCTTGGCGCAAACCCAGCTTCTCATCACCGACCTGCAAGCGCCGGATGCGCCGGCACGCGGGGCGCAGATCGAGGCATCTTTGACAAAATTGTCGAAACTGGTGGAAAAATTGCTGCAGCTATCACGCGCAGAGGCGGGCATTGGCGCGACGGGCGAACCGGTGAACCTCCTGCCCGTGCTTGATCTGGTGGTCGAGGATTTCAAGCGCGCTGGAGCAGACCGGCTTATTTACCACCGCGCGGACACAGAACAATTGCGCTGCCCTGTCAGCGAAGATGCCTTTGCAATTGCAATCCGCAACATGATTGAAAACGCCTTACACCACGGCTTGAAGAGCCAACCTGTGGAGATATCCATCGTTGACGGACGCAGCATTCTGGTCACCAATGGGGCGGAGGCGCTGAGCGACGCGCAATTGCTGGCAATTCAGAAACGTTTTCAAAGGGGCAATTCCACCGCTCCCGGTTCTGGCCTGGGATTGTCCATTATCGAGCGCCTTGCAAAGCAGATGAACGCCCGGTTTGAAATTGCCTCGCCAGCGCGAGGTCATGTTGATGGTTTCGAAGCCTGTCTCACATTGCCGGTTTGCGCATAGCTGCCCTCCACAGAAATAGCTTCGTGACGCCCCATTCTGTTGCTATTTCCCCCTGCATGAATTGACAATGCACAGACAGGACACAGCCTATGACTGAACTTGATGAACCCCAAGGTGAACTTACACTGCGCACGCTGGCGATGCCTGCGGACACCAATCCGGCCGGTGACATTTTTGGCGGTTGGGTTTTGGCGCAGATGGATGCCGCCGCTGGTATTAAGTCGTCAGAACGTGCCAAGGGCCGCACCGTGACGGCTGCGGTCAAGGAAGTCAGCTTCAAGCAGCCGGTAAAAGTGGGCGACACGGTCTGCATCTACTGCTCTGTCAGTCAGGTCGGTCGCACCTCCATGACGCTTTATGTTGAGTGCTGGGTCCGTCGCCAATTCTCGCAGGAACGGCAAAAAGTGACCGATGCCCATTTTATCATGGTTGCCCTGGACGAGAACGGCAAGCCTCGGCAGGTACAACCGGCTTCTGACTGAATTCGGTGCACGTCGATTGTGCCACAACAAGAAACCCCGAGCCGTGACGGGTCGGGGTTGAGATTTTCACAGCAGTTGAAACGTTGATGGCCCGATCAGGCAACCATACCCCAGTCGGCCGCATCGTCATCGCCAAACATGCGCTCAAGGTTGAGAAAGCAAATCATCGTTTGCCCTTGCGCAATTATGCCGTCTGAGAATGCGGAGCTTGGACCTGTTGCCTGAGGCAGTGGCTGCAAGCGATCAAGTGGCACGGTCAAAATATCGGATACGCCGTCCACCAGCAAACCGATGGTCATGCCGTTCACATCCGTTACCACAATGGCGCTGCGCACATTGGCTTCTGTTCCGGCCATTCCAAGCTTAACCGCCAGATCCACGATTGGAATCACGGTGCCGCGCAGGTTCATAACGCCAATCACTTCATAAGGCGCGTGGGGAATTGGGGTCACAGGTGCCCAACCACGGATCTCACGAATAGACGTGGTCTTGACGCAAAACTCCTGTTCATGCAGGCGGAATGCAATAATCTCCAGGGTTTCGCCCTGCCCTACATAACCCGTCGACATCCAAATTCCTCCCAGCTTTCGCCTTTAGGTGCTGCATTTAACTTAACATCATTCATTATCAGACCAACCCTGCCGCGGGCTGGAGAAGCCTTCAAACCAATACGCCGATGTTGCTGGCCGCAATATCTCTGGCCAAAGGCACCATGCCGCAGTGCTTATCGTCATGACATTTCAACGTAGAATACGTAAGAATCGTTAATTTAACATTTGCGATTTTGCTTACTTAAGATTTTTTCCTGAACAAAATTCACAATTCCAACTGTGAATAATCTGCATCAAAACGTAAAACCGGCTTTTGCAAAGAACAATATTCAAAGATCGAGATCAACCTGAGAATGCATAGAGATATATGAATATAAAATCACCAAAGCCTTAACACGCAAAGCATTTCATCCATCACGATCACAGAGCGCGGAAATACGCTGCTTCAATAGGCGCACGGTCTGCACATCGGTTTGCCGGCTGGCAGCCAGCTCAAAGCCAAATTCCACGAGATTTGGCGCGGCAAGCACCGGCTGGCTGCCGGATGCGTGAAACTCGGTGATGCCAGCGGCGGCAAAAAGATCAATATTTTCAGTGTTTACGCCGCCACCGGGCATGATGGAAATCCGCCCCTGTGACACAGATACAAGCTGTTTGAGAGCCTCAATGCCGACAGATGCGCTTTTCTGCCCGCCAGAGGTGAGAATGCGGCGAAAGCCGAGCGCATCGGCGTCTCTAAGGGCCTGCAAGCGATCCGGCACGAGATCAAAGGCGCGGTGCAACGTCACATCCAGTCCCTCGGATGCAACAAGTAATTGCGCGAGCACCGGGCAATCCAGCCGGCCATCTGGCAGTGACGCGCCGAGCACCACACCCGCAAGCCCCACATGTTGAACCGCCGCAATATCACTGATCATCAGTTGGACTTCAGCCGGGCTGAAAACAAAAGAGCCGGATCGCGGCCTGATCATGGCATGGACAGGAACTGGTGCGCGTACTGCCTGTTCAATAAGCCCGAGCGATGGTGTTAACCCGCCGCAGGCCAATGCGGCACAAAGCTCCAGCCTGTCAGCGCCACCCGCGATGGCGGCCTCCATGCCAGCCACATCATCCACGCAAATTTCAAGGATCGCGCCGGTCGTTTGAAGTCGATCCGCCATTTTAAAAACTCCGGCTTGGCCGCAGCCGCGGCTTTTCCATAACAATCATCATCACCACACCCAAAAGCCCAACGCCTGCCCCCAGTTTTGCAGTAAAGGCATAGTCACTCACCCTTGTTCCCAGCGCAAACACCAGCGAGTTCAAGCCACCGCTCAAAAACATATTGACGGCAATCAGCGAGCTGCCAAGCCCGGCCCGATCGGCAATGAGATTTTGGAGATAGCTGATCGGCACACTGATAATCGCGGCAGCGCCAAGCCCCGCCAGCGGCGTCAACACATAGACCTGCCACGGTGTGGTGGCAAAACCCAACAAAAACAGGTAGCCGCAATAGAGCACCGCACCAATTGCCAAAATAAGCACGGAAGAGCTTCGACGCTCGACCCATCCCCAAAGCAGGATGAAGACGATTTCCAGAAAGGCGACGATCCCCACCAGAACCCCCACATCGGCATTGGTGCCATGGGCTGGACCAACCACAACCAGCGGCAAAATCACCCCGTTCATCTGCATCATTGAGGAAATGAGAGCAACCGCTAAAAGCCGCAGCAACAGGCCGGGCGACGCCACGTCAAAAATCGAGGCCAGAAATTTTGAGTTGGAGGCCACTTTCGCCCCCCTTTCCGCTTTGGGCAAAAACAGCGAATAGAGCAAGAAGCAGGCGAAAGCCCCCAGGCAAGCATATAGAAAAGCGGGCAACATGCTGGGGCTTCCTGCCAGCATAAAGCCGACAACGCCCGGAACGAGAACCCAGGAGGCCGAGATAATGGCCCGCACGCCGGAATTGACAGCGATCAAATCTCTCACCGGCATATGGCTGGACGCGCTTCGTACATTGGCAAAAATCAGCGAATTCAAAGCGCCAAAGACCGGCAAGCAACATAACGTACAAACCACAAACACCATTTGGTGCGGTACCAGATAGACCGCCCCATAGCCAACCACACCAAACAGGCTGACAACCAGCATAGGCATGCGAAAATGCCCCATTCTATCTGCAAGTGCGCCCACCAGCACGCTGGCCACGACATTGATGCAGGAGGCTGCGAAAATCAGCATGGAGTAATGGGCATTGCTCAGCCCAAGTTCGTGAATGCCGATCAACGACATGAAGGGGGCCGTTGTTGCCCCCGTCAAGCCAAAGAAGAAAATGGAAATTGCGCTAACCCGTACGCCCGGATTGTGCAGAATAACCGATAGGGTGGGCACCATGTTGCAATTTTCATCAAGAGAAGAGAAGCGGGCGGCAATTGCCACCCGAAGAGATATGACGCGGAATGTTAATCTGTCCACCGTGCTGAAAATTTGGCGACAGCCTGATAATTAAAATCTTTTTTGAACGGAAAGATCGGCTGCACGCGTCGCTTGCTCGGGAGGGCTTCAATATCCTGATTGATCACGCCATCGGTCAGCGCCATCAAATTAGGATTGGAGATCGGCTGAAGCTCCGGCGAGAGATAGCCCGATTTGACCACCAGCAAGCGCACTTCTTTTGGGTCAATGCCGTGGCGGGTAAAATCTGCGATATTGTGATAGGGTCTGCGTTTGGACGCCAGTATAACGGTGATGCCGCCAATTTTGACCACAGCCTGGCGCTCGCTTTCGGCCTCGCCCGTATCCAACCGCAGCACTTGCACTTGCGTGTTCACATAGGGGCTTGCGGGGTCCAGCGATCCACCAATTTTCAGCTCAGCCACGTTGCCTTCACCGGCTGCAAAGCAGCCATCAACCGCTGGCTTGTCAGTAATGCCACCAACCACAGCGCCTTCGAAATTGCGGGTAATCAGAGCGCTCAACACATCGGCTCGATCACCGACACCACCGCCAGTGGGGTTATCGCCTGAATCGGCCAAAATCACCGGCCCGGTTTCTGCTTTTTCGGCAATATCCAGCATGTCATCCAAACTGCCTGTCACAGGGCCGAATTGAAATTCGGTGCGCGCCTGCCAATAGGATTGGGCAATCTCTTGCGCCACCTTTGCCGCTTCCTCTCGGTTGACACCTGTCACCACGGCGCAGGCAGTGGCGCGCGGTTCATCAGCCCACACATAACCCACCATCAAATTGGAATCCCAGACACCAACCCGCAGATCATGCCCGGGCAAATGGGCATAGAGGCTCTTTGCCGGTTCATCTTCGGTCGAGGTGCGTTCACCCGGCAGCAAGACCGGCACAGGTGCCCAGACCACGCCCGGAATTTCGCCGCTATTCAAGGCGCGCAACAGCATGGACCAGGCCCGCACCATGGTTTCACGCACATCAATGTGCGGCGCGGTGCGATAGCCGGCAAAAATATCCAGCTGATCAATGATCTTCTGCGTGACATTACCATGCAGGTCATAGCTGGCGGCAATGGGGCAATCGGCACCAACGACATGTCGAGCGGCTGAAATCCAATCGCCTTCAGCATCGTCCATGCCTTCGACATTCATGGCCCCATGCATGGCAAGGTAAAGGCCGTCCAATGGCAACGTTGCCGACAAACGTTCCAGAAACTCAGCCTTGAAAGCCTCGTAAGTCTCGCGCGAAACCGGCCCGCCGGGAACGGCGCGCGCATGCAACAAGGGCAAGGCCTCAATCTCGCTTTGAGCTATGAAGCTGAAATAGTCAGCCGCCAGCAGGTCTTCGCCCCGCAAGACACGAAAGTCATGCTCGCGCATCAAAACCGGAGACGATGTGCTGCATTCTGTATGAATACCGCCAATGGCGATGCGAAATGTCATCTGAGCAAATCCTTAAAGCTTGGGAACAAGTGGCGCGATGGCTAAAAACCGCGACCAGTCTTTGTTGTCTTTGGGAGTCCATGCTGCTTCGGCAACGGCTGCCAAGCGCGGAAAAACGAGATGGTTGAAGTAATCCCGATTGAGGAAGTTTTCGGTCCAGATACAAGCCTGCACACCACGCATTTTCACCTTCAGCGCATCGGGAAATTCACCAACAGCCTCGTAATGATAGGTATGCTTGGGTGGCACGGTTCCGGCCCAGCTTGCGCCCGGCTCCTGCCATGCTTCATCCTGCACCATATCGAGATAATAGGCCTGTCCCGGTGTCATCACCACATCATAGCCTTGCTCAGCCAGTGCCACGCCCACCTCGGGCTTTTGCCAGGCCATCAGCAAGGTGCCGTCAGCATCCACGCCACCGCCGTGGGACACTTCATCCCAACCCGCCAATTGACGACCACGATCCGCCAGCATTTTTTGGATACGTTTCATAAAATAGCTTTGCAGGCCAAAGGTGCCATCCAGACCTTCTTTTTCCATCAAGGCCTTGGCAAGTGGTGACGCCATCCAGGTGTTGTTGGCAACTTCATCACCACCAACATGGATCAGCTTTGATGGAAACAGCGCCACCATTTCATCAAACACCTGCGCCAAAAACGCATAGGTCTGCTCAATGGCCGGGTTGAGCGCGTTGTTGGGGTAACCCTGAACCGAATGATAGCTTTCGGGTGCCTCCTGCCCGTCCACCAGTTCCGGCAAAGCCGTCAAGATCGCCGTGCTGTGGCCGGGAATGTCAATTTCCGGCAAAACCGCTATGTGCAGCGCGGCTGCATGTGCCACAATGGCCCTGACATCGTCCTGACTGTAGAAACCACCAACGGGTTCAGCCCCATTGCCAAGCTGCGGCAACATCGGCTCGTCTGGCCCACGCAGCACACCAACCGAGGTCAGCTGCGGATAGGCCTTGATTTCCAGCCGCCACGCCTCATCATCAGACAAATGCCAGTGGAACACATTGAGCCGCAGCCATGCCATAATATCCAGCAGGCGGGTCACATCCGGCGTTGGAAAAAACTGGCGCGAAACATCCAGATGGCAGCCGCGCCAATTGTAACGCGGGGCATCGTTAATTACGCCCGATGCCGGGAAGCGAAATTGTGCCGGATCAAGCCGCGCCCCATGCAGCAACTGCGCCAAAGCCGTCAAACCATAGTGTCGGCCAGCCGCATCACCATAGCGCATAGAAATGTGTTCGCCAAACGTCAACGAATAGGCTTCAGCCGTAAAGGTCTCATCCGCAATAAAAGCAAGCGGAACACCCTGCTGCACGCCGACATGCGAAAACGGCACATGGGCCACAGAAAACAAACGACGATAGAGCAGATTGACGCCTTGCATGGCCTTGAGATCGGCAAGATCGGTGCCATCAGCTGGGAAAATTGCAACCGGAATGTCATCGCCCGCCGTCAAATTTGACGCTTTAGGCCAAGGCAGCAAGGAAAACGGTTGTTTTGCCTCGCCCTTTGGCAACAAGGCGGGTGCTGCCTCGCTATGTCTGCCTTCCAGCATCAGATCATCAACCGCAACAGGCACATGCTGGCCATCCGCCAGAGTGATGTAAGCCGATTTCGCACCATCGGTGCGATGCTTCGCCGAGCGCCACAGGCCTTGAACCGTAAAGCGCCAAACGCCGCCGGGCGGCAAGACAAAGCCCGCAGGCGCGGCGAACTGGTGAAAGTTTGCATTGCGCTTGATGAAAACGGCATTCTCGACCACTGGGGCACTCTTCACCCGTGTCAATGTGGTGTAGGCGAGCTTAAAATCACGCATCGGCTGATCGGTTAAATTGATCAGCGAGAAGATCAATCCACCCGCCGGATCGCCTTCAATCGGATGCCAGGCATTTTCAAGACGAAAAACAGCTTCAGTCATCGGATAAACCCTGCCTTTACTCAGTAATGATCGGATTGCGAGAAAGTGCGGGCCGGCTCAGTTTGTCCAGCCGTCAACCCACAATCAACGGGCAGGCATGTGCCGGTAATGGCACGGGCCTGATCGCTTGCAAGAAAGAAAACAGCGTTCGCCACATCTTCGGCAGTGGCAATACGTTGCAACGCATACCAGCGTTTTACCTCTTCAAAGACCTGTGGGTTTGCCTTTGCGCGCGCTTCCCAAGCCTGGGTTCGCACGGTGCCGGGTGCAACCGCATTGGCACGGATGCCAAACTTGCCATATTCCACCGCAATCAGCTTGGTCAGATGAATAAGGCCTGCCTTTGCGGCGCTATAGGCGGGATGGCCAAACACGGCCATGCCATTGACGGAGGCTATATTGACCACCGACCCCTTGGATGCCTTCAACGATTCTTCCAAGGCGCGAAAGACGATGAACGGCGCTTCGAGATTTAACGCACTGTCTGCCTGCCAGATTGCCTGATCAGTATCATGCAGACAAACGGCGCGCGCGGCACCCGCATTGTTCACCAGCGTATGGACCAAGCCCAGCGTCACGATCTCTTTTGCCATCTCAGCCACGCTGTTTGCATCGGTCACATCGCAGACAATGGGAATGAAGCGATCAGCAGAGCCAAGCGACGCCACCGCCTTTTGCAAAGCAGTGGCATCCATATCAATCAAGGCCACACTGTCGTGGCTATCGGCCAAGCGGCTGGAAATTGCCAAGCCGATGTCACCCGCCGCACCGGTCACCACCGCGATAGACTTTACCACATCAATCTCCCATCACCTGACGGTCATCGCCATCGCGGTGTTCTACAAGCTGTTGTTTTATATGGCGCAATGTCACCGTTGAGAGCTTACGGTTGCGATAAGCCACGAGACTGGCCAGCACATCAATCACCGCGAGATAGGCAAACCGCGTCGAGGTTGGCCGAAAAATGTTATCGCCCTCGGGCAGGTCTATGCCGACCACCACCTCGGCCGCCTTGGCCACCGGGCCATCGCTCTGGGTCAGCGCAATTGTCGAAATACCGTTTTCGCGCGCAAGTTCAAAGCAGCGTACGAGTTCCAGATTTTTGCCCGAAAAGGACGAGCCAATCAGCACATCATTGCTGCGCGCCGCCGATGTCATCATCAACTGCATATTATGGTCATTGCAGGCCGTGACCCGCGAGCCAAGGCGAAACAGCCGGTTTTGCAATTCCATGGCAATCATCGAGGAATTGCCGCCAGAGCCGAAAGCATAGATCATCTCCGCCCGCGACAACCGATCTGCCACCTTTTCCAAGACATCGGGATCAAGTGCGCGGTGCATCAAATACAGCGCATTCTGTGCCTTGGTGATCACATCTTCGGCGACATCGCTTGCCTGGGTGCTTTTCGCTTCCGGATTGAGATAGCGCACGCCCACATAGGCCGTCTTGGCCAGATGCATTTTGAAATCTGCAAAATTCTGGCAGCCCAACCGGCGGCAAAACCGCGTCACGGTTGGTGCTGAAACACTTGCCCTTTCAGCCAACTCCACAATCGACGCCCGGACCGCAAACTCAAGATCACTCACAAGGATATCGGCAATGCGCTGCTCCGACGGCGACAGCTGCGCGCGCTCCTCCTGAATGGTTGCAAAAATATCCATAAATTCCTCGCGGCAGCCTATGTCTTGGATTTATAGGCCACACAATCAATCTCGACCTTGCAATCCACCATCATAGATGCCTGCACGCAGGCGCGCGCCGGCGGGTGCTCACCAAAATAGCCCTGATAGATCTTGTTGAAGGTCCAGAAATCACGCGGATCATCCAGCCACACGCCGCAGCGCACCACGTCTTCCACGCCGTAACCTGCCTCGTGCAAAATCTCCAGCACATTGGCGATGGTCTTGTGTGTTTGCTCGACAATACCACCATTGATAATCTCGCCATTTTCCATGGCGACCTGCCCGGATACATAGAGCCAGCCATCGGCCTCTACCGCCCGCGCAAACGGCAACCTCTGCCCGCCCGCGCCCGCTTTTTCTGCGCCATAACGTTTGATGGTCATGCAACCCTCTTGTAAATTATTTTCGTCACTGATTGACAATCCATCATATTAATCGGATTTTTGCCAGAGAATTTCACCATGTATGAAATTATTTTAGACAAAAGGCGACACAGATGCGCGATCCGTTCAAAAATCCCTTTCCAGCCTCAGACGCAGCGCGCTCATCCATCTGGGATATGCTCGTTTTGCGCGATATTGATGCCTTTCTCGCCGCAGACTGGTCGATGGTCGAGGATGATTTCATTGCAGAAGGCTTCATCGGCGTGAACGGCCAAAAGGATTCGAACCCCGACAATTGGCGCTTAAGCTTTCCCGATCTGCCATCCTATCGCGATGAATGGCTGCGCCAAGCCAAGGATTTTGCCCAGCAAACATTCGCGGAAGATCCTCGTACAGCAATTTTCACCACGACCACGCTGGAATCCATCGAAATTGAAGGCAACACAGCTTTAGTGCGGAAGAAATTTGACGGCGGCATCAAGAAGGCAGACGGCACGCTCGATGTGATGCAATGGCAAACACTGTATTATTGCCGATTGCATGAAGGTCGATGGAAGATTTCCGGTTTCACGGGCTATCTGCCAAACCCGATGGGCAAGATTTAAGTGAGCGCATCGGCCGGAAGGTTGCAAACGCTCTTCCGGTAAATCCGATGCAAAAACAAATACAAGCGTATCATTCTGTTTAAATTACTCGGCACAATACGCTTTCAACACCCATGCGACAAAGGTCAGATCAAGTGCGCATTTTCACCGCCGCCCTCGCCACAGAAACCAACACGTTTTCTCCCATTTGTGTTGACCGTCGCGCATTTGAGGAATCGCTCTACGCCCCTCCCGGCATGCATCCCTCGACGCCAACCCTTTGCACCGCGCCCATCACGGTGGGGCGCGAGGTATGCGCTCAAAAGGGCTGGACCTTGATTGAGGGCACTGCCGCCTGGGCTGATCCCGCCGGATTGGTCAACAAGAAGACCTATGAGGGCTTGCGGGATGAGATTCTTGACCAATTGCGCGCCGCCATGCCCGTCGATGCCGTGGTGATCGGGCTGCATGGTGCCATGGTTGCGGATGGTTATATTGACCCGGAAGGCGATTTTCTCTCGCGTATTCGGGAGATCATCGGTCCCGACATCCTTCTCTGTGCCGAGCTTGATCCCCATAGCCATCTCACAGAAAAGCGCTGCCAGGCCGCAAATTTCTTTGTGGTCTTCAAAGAATTTCCGCACACGGATTTTGTCGATCGGGCCAAAGATCTCTGGAGCATCGCGGTTGATACGCTGGAGGGCCGGGTCACGCCCGTCATGTCGGTTTTTGACTGTCGCATGATCGACGTTTTCCCGACCTCAAAAGAACCGATGCGGTCCTTTGTGGATCAATTGATGGCCACTGAAGCGTCTGATGCCGACGTGCTGTCTTTGTCAGTCATCCACGGCTTTATGGCTGGCGACGTGCCGGAAATGGGCACAAAAATCATTGCTGTCACCAATGGCAATGGCAGCAAAGGCGCAGACCTTGCGCGCACGCTCGGCCTCGAGCTGTTTTCAAAACGCGGCACGTTCATGGTGTCGCAAATTGACGAGAAGCAGGCGGTTGACCAAGCCCTTGCTGCAACCAAAGGCCCCGTTGTCATTGCCGACATCTGGGACAATCCGGGCGGCGGCACGGCAGGCGACGCCACGGTTGTTTTGGCCGAACTCATGGCGAGGGGTGCAAAAAATGTTGCCGTTGGTATGATTTGGGATCCCATTGCCGTGCAAATCTGCATGGCCGCTGGCGAAGGAGCCGAAATCCAACTGCGCTTTGGCGCAAAATCAGCCCCCGGAACCGGAAACCCCATCGATGGTCTGGTCAAGGTTATAAAACTGGTGGCCAATGCCGAAATGACGTTTGGTGAAAGCTTGGCACCCTTTGGCGATGCCGCTCACATTCATCTGGATGGCATTGATATCATCCTCAGCTCCGTGCGCGTGCAAAGCTACGATCCGTCGCTCTTTACCGCCCTTGGGGTCGATCCTTTGACCAAGGATATTCTCGTGGTGAAATCCACCAATCATTTCTATGCCGCTTTTTCAAAAATCGCCTCAGACATTCTTTACTGTTCAGCCGGAACGCCCTACCCCAATAATCCGGCAACCAACCCCTATCGAAGAGTGCGGCGCGATATTTGGCCAATGATGGCCAACCCGCACGGCAATGAGACCATTTGATATGACATTTCTCCGCCCAGAGCCCGGCCAATCCATTTTTACACTCTCAACGCCGCTGCCCGTGATTGATGAAGACAAGTTGCAGGCCAATATTACCCGCGTACAATCCTATATGGATGCACATAATCTGGCCTTTCGCCCCCATATCAAGACGCATAAAATTCCTGCCCTTGCCCATCAGCAGATTCAGGCGGGTGCGAAAGGTATCAATTGTCAGAAAGTCACCGAGGCTGAAGTTTTCGCCGACGCTGGATTTCAAGATATTCTGATTACCTTCAATATTCTCGGCAAGGAGAAGCTTGAGCGGCTCTGCGCTTTGAATGAGAAAATTTCGGACCTCAAAGTGGTGGCCGACAGCAAGGCCACGGTCGATGGCCTTGCCCATTATTTTGCAGGCAAAAAGCCCCTGACCGTGCTGGTCGAATGCGACACGGGCGGCGGGCGCTGTGGTGTTCAAAGCCCGGAAGACGCCGTCCTATTGGCCCATTTGATCCATGACAGCCCGAGCTTGAATTTTGGCGGCTTGCTAACCTATCCCAAGGCGCATTCGGAGCCTGCGGTTGAGGCATTTTTTTCAAAAACCATAGAAGCGCTTAGCGCGCACGGCATAGCCTGCCCCATCGTGTCAAATGGCGGCACGCCAAGCCTTTTCTCGGCCCATCTTGTGCCATCAGCCACAGAACATCGGGCGGGAACCTATCTTTACAGCGATCGTGCGATGGCGGGGGCAGGCCATGGAACATTAGACGATTGCGCCATGCACATTCTGGCAACCGTGGTGTCTCGACCAACGCCCGATCGCGCCATCATCGACGCTGGCTCAAAAGCGCTGACCTCCGACCTGCTGGGCATGAGCGATTACGGCCATATCATCGACTATCCAGAGGCCAGCATCACCGGCCTGTCGGAAGAGCATGGCACTGTTGATCTGAGCAAAATCGCTGGTAAAAGGCCTGAGATCGGAGACAAAATCCGCATTATTCCCAATCACACTTGCGTGGTTTCCAACCTGTTTGATTTCATCACCTTCCACCGCGATGGAGTGGTCACACGGGTAGAAACGGTGGCTGCCCGCGGGCTGGTCTGGTAACTTTTACGCTACTGAATAATACGCAAAAAAGCCCGCCCGGCTTTCCAATACCGGGCGGGCTTTTTTGCATGTAAACCAATCAACCAGCGGCGCGCAGGCCTTCCGGCATGGTTTCGGCCTGCCAATCAATATGCCGCTCCAGCGCATTGCCGTTGCCATCAAACAAATGGCAATCGGATACACGAATGCCGGTGGCAACCGCTTGCTCAACATGCACGGGTGCTGATCCAGGCAAGACCGCGCAATAGGCTTGGCCGCTTGGCAATGTGCAATAGGCAATGGTGCTGATGCCAAGGCGCTCGATGGCGTTGGGTGTCACCGTCACTGTCAAATCGCTCTTGCCGAGGCTGAGGTGTTCGGGGCGAATACCAAGGGTGAGAGACTGACCGATAAGCTCGGAACGGCCGGTGACCGGCAGGGTGGCGATCTGGTCCTGATAGGCAACGGTTACGCCCTCTGCACTCACGCCTTTGCAAACCACTGGCACGAAATTCATGGTCGGATTGCCAATAAAGCCCGCAACAAAGAGATTTTGCGGCTTGTGATAGAGCTCAAGCGGTGCACCCACCTGCGCAATATCACCACCATGCAACACCACAATACGATCCGCCATGGTCATGGCTTCAATCTGGTCATGGGTGACATAGATCATCGTGGTTTTCAATTGGCGATGCAATCGGGTCAGCTCGATGCGCATGTCAGCGCGCAAGGCGGCATCGAGATTGGAAAGCGGCTCATCAAACAGGAAAATCTTCGGCTCGCGCACAATGGCACGGCCAATGGCCACACGCTGGCGCTGACCACCGGAAAGCTGGCCCGGACGCTGCTGCAAACGCTGATCGAGCTGCAAAACCTTGGCGACCGCATCAACCTTTTCGCGAATCTGCGCCTCTGGCATTTTTTCCACCCGCAGAGGAAAGGCAATATTCTCAAACACCGACATATGCGGATAAAGAGCATAGGACTGAAACACCATGGCAATGCCGCGCTCAACGGGCGGCAGAGCATTCACCCGTTTGCCGTCAATCACGATATCGCCGTCCGTTGTGTCATCCAGGCCGGCAATCATGCGCAAAAGGGTAGATTTTCCGCATCCGGATGGGCCGACAAACACCATGAACTCGCCGTCTTTTATCTCCAGCGACACGCCTTTGATGACGTCAAAATGACCATAGGATTTAACGATTTTGTTGAGGTAAAGCTGACCCACGGCTTGGCGTCTCCAGTCAAACGGTCACAGGTCGTGACCAACTCCATTACAAGAAAGGACCGGCTGCAACTTTCTCAAATCACAGCCGGATCTCTGATGCTTACTTATACTGCTCGATTGCAGCTGTTGCCTTTTTCAAGGCGGCGGCAGGTTCAGCTTTGCCGGTCACCACAGATTGCACCATTTCAATCATGGCATTCTGGAAACCCTTGTAATCGGTAAACAGCGGCTCTGGACCACCATAAGCGATGCCATCAATGAATGGTTTCCAGTAAGGCTTGTCCTTGACCAGCTGATCAACGCGCGGCGATGGGCGCAGAGGCGTCAGGCCAGAGTCCGTCGTCAACTCATACTCTTCCTGAGGGCCAGGCGAGGTGATGAATTTGGCAAATTCCTTGGCCTTGTCTTCAACACCAGAACCCTTGAACACCACGAGGCTGTCGGTGATCAACAGCGTGCCCGGACCCTTGGCTTCCGGGCCAAGCGGCAGTGTTGCCACACCCCAGTGAATATCCGTCTTAAGCAAGCGATAGGCGGCACCAGTGCTGTTTTGGATCATGCCAGCCTTGCCGTCGAGGAAGATGGCGCGAATTTCATTCTGCTCATAGGCGGTCGCACCTTCAACAGAGTAAGGCGTGATATCCTTATAGGCCTGAAGGGCTGCCAGCACTTCCGGGCTGTCCATGGTGATCTTGCCATCCTTGTCGATCACCTGTCCATTGTTGGTGTAAACCCAATGCATGAACTGATGCATGGTGTTGTCGAAGGTCTTGGCAGGAAGGCCATAGCCAGCAACGCCGGTCTTTTCCTTAATCTGCTTGGCAAAGGCAATTTCTTCAGCCCAGGTCTTTGGTGGTGTTTCAGGATCCAGACCAGCCTTTTTGAACAGATCCTTGTTCCAGTACAAAGCCTTGGTCGAAAACGCGATTGGAACGCCCCACTGGGTGCCGTCAAATGTCACGGTATCGACGATATGTGGATAATAGCTCTTCTGTTCCTCATCCGTCATTGGCACGGGCACGATCAAATCGTTCTGGGCAAATTCCTTCAGCGTGCGCGAACCAACATAGGCCATGGCAACCGGCGTGCCCGCGGCAGCCAACGTTGTTGCCTTGTCCTGGCACTGGGCCCAGCCGACAACTTCAGGCGCAATTTTCCAGCCTGCGTTCTTTTCTTCCCATTGCTTGATGTATTTTTCGTGCACAGGGTCGATTTTGTCGCCGCAATAGATCCAACTGATTTCCTTATCCGCAGCGAAGCTGGAAAGCGCTGAACCCGCCAGCAACGCAAGCGTGCCGACAATCAGTGTGAGAGATTTTTTCATTGTATGGTTCCCCTTTGTTGACAGTGAAATGTGCCCGGTAGTCTCGAAACCTGAGTTATACGTTTATTTCACAGCCCCCGCGGTCAAGCCGCTGACGAGGTAGCGTTGCAGGAAGAAAATCACGATCATGGCAGGCGTTATGCCCACAAAGCTCGCGGCCATAAGTTCATTCCAGATCACCTCCTGGCGGCCAAAATAGGCAAACAGTCCAATCGGCAACGGCATGAATTCTGTTTTTGAATTGAAGGTCAGCGCAAAGATAAACTGTTGCGCATAGGCACCGATAAAGGTGGTGATGCCAACCACCGCGATACCCGGCATTGCCAAAGGCAAGACCACGCGGCGGAAGGTGTAGAAATAACCAGCGCCGTCCACATAGGCGGCTTCCTCCAACTCGCGTGGAATCCGCATCATATAGGTGCGCAAAAGCCAGATGGCGGACGGGATCAAGAAAGCAACACCCGGTACAATCATGGCGAAATAGGTGTTCAACAACCCCATGGACCGCATCAGCCGAAACAGCGGGATCAGCAACACTGCCCCTGAAAACATGTTGACGGCGAGAAACGCCCCTAGCAACACGCCTCTGCCTTTGAATTCAAACCGGGCAAAGGCATAGGCGGCTGGCACCACAAGGCAGAGCACGACCACAGTGGCTATCGTTGAGATGAAAAACGAATTGAAAATGTAGCGGGCAAAGCCCGGCACATGATCCCACATGGTGTAATAGGCCTCAAACGAGCCATTTTCCGGCCAGAACCGATACGGCGAGGAAAACAGCTGGCTGATCGGCTTCAGCGATACCAGAAAACCTTCGACAAAGGGTGCCAGCACGAAGGTCAAGAACACGGCGATGCCGCAGTAAATCGCGATAATTTCATACCACTTGTAGCGATTGATCATTGCATGTCTGTCAACGCTCATCGGGCAGGCTCCTGAGAAAGGCGGCTGGTGACGCGGAAATAGCAATAGCTGAAGATGGACAGGAAAATGCAGATCAGCACAGCACGCGCTGCCCCTTCGCCATATTTATAAGAGCCGATCGCCGTTTTATAGGTGTCGATAATCATGGTTGTGGTTGAGCCGCTTGGGCCGCCCTGCGTCAAAATCCAGATGATATCGAAGGAATTGAAAGTCGAGATCAGCGACAACATTGACATAGTGATCATCGATGGCACCAGAAGCGGCAGCGTAATGCGCCTAAAACGATAGAAGCGCCCTGCTCCGTCTGTCCATGCGGCTTCATGCAAATCAGATGGAATAGCCTGCATGGCGGCCAGCATGTAAAGTGTCACCATGGGCACACCAATCCACACATCCGTGAAAATTGTCGCCCAGAAGGCGGTAGAACCGTAAGCCAGAAACGCCACCGGACCATCGACCAGCCCGACCCGCTGCAACATGCCCGAAATCATCCCGAATTGGCCGTTATACATCCAGCCCCACATGAAAATGCCAATCGCCATTGGCACAATCCATGGCGGCATGGTGAGGATGCGAAACAGTGTTCGTCCGGGGACTGCAGTGTTCAACAATGTGGCACCGAACGTGCCAATAATCATCTTGATGAGAACGGAGAAGAACGTCCACACGAAGGTGCGGATGATGACGTCGGCAAAAGTATGGTTGAAGATCTTATCGTAATTGACCCAACCAACCCAATTCGTCACCCGTTTCAAGGACGCATCGGTGAAGGACAAAATGAACGTATCAACCAACGGATAGGCAACAATCACCGCGATATAGAGTGCGGCGGGCAGCAACAAACACCAGGCAAAAATGACAGCACTTCGGCGGGCTTCCATCAGATTGGCCCTCTCACGCTGATTGTTTCAATGTCGTGCCGTGCAGGCAGGCATCAAACTGCTCCCAAATCGGTGCCAGATCGACAACCTTGCGACCGATCCGTGCCTCATCAATGGAAAGCGCCAAAATGCCAGCCTCAATAGCGTCCAGCGCCGAAACCGGCTGCTTGGCACCCGTTTTCACAAAGGCCAGCACGTCCATCGCCATTTGCTCGTCAGCGCCGTAATGCTGCGATTTTTCCGAAGGGGCAGAATAGGTGTTTTCAACCACTTTTTCGCTGCTGTGCGCATTATGCACATCCAGAAAACCACGGACAAAATCGCCTTCTGCCATACCTTTTGAACCGACAACGCAGAACCTGCGAAAATGGTCTGGAACATTGAGGTTGGTGTGGAAGGTCATCGACACGCCGTTGTCATATTCAATGATCGCGGTCTGATAATCGATAATATCCGCATCGCTATCAAACACCTTGTCGGCACCAAGCCAACCGCTTGGTTTACGATGATAGACTTCCATATCGTTGATACCGGCATTTTGCGGGGCATTGTCCGGCACAAAGCTTTTGCGACCGCCAAAGCTTGCCACAAAGCGCGGGCGACGCCCAACGACACCATTGTAGAGATCCAGATCGTGGCAGCATTTTTCCAGCATGAAACCGCCGGTGTAGCGACCATAACGCCGCCAATCGCGCATGAAAAACGCGCCGTGATACGGCTCGATATGCTCGGACGCCTCAATGGACACAACATCGCCCAGCAGGCCCTGCTGCTGCGCCGCACGAAGATCACGGTAAAGCGGCGAATAGCGCAACACGAGCCCTACCAAAAGCCGGTCAGAACCATATTGGTGCAGCAAGGATGCCAGTTGCAGACTTTCCTCAATCGAAATGACGATTGGCTTTTCGGTAAAGACAGTCAATCCGGCTTCCAGCCCGATGCGAATATGGTCCAGATGAAGGTGATTGGGCGACCCCACCATCAGGAGGTCGAATTTCTCAGCGGCAATCATCTCCTGCGGGGTATCATAGGCATTCAACACCGGAACACCCGCATCCAACAAACCCGCAAGACCTGCAGGTTCGGGATCGACATAGCCGACAATCTCAAAATCGGGATCAATTTCCTTGAACACCTGCCCCAGATACCCAAGCCGGAAACCAAGCCCAATGACCGCAACTTTCATGCCCTTGACCCTTCAGTCGTAAACTATTTTCACAATGCTGCGAATTAAGGCCGAATTAGTCAAGAGGAAATCCGTTCACTCCTGCATTCATGAAATTTATTTTCACAAACATCCCGAGCGCAGTTGGAATCCCTCTCTGGAAAGGCCAGCAATTCCCGTTTCTTTCTTGTTGTTAAGAAACCATACCAAAAAAATGCCAATCGTCTAGATCGAATTCTTGAATCCTTGCATTTTTAAGGGTATCTGCGTTGAATATGCGCTAAAGGGCGCTTTTGAGGTTAAAAAGACATACCAATTTTCCGATATCGCACAATTGGTATCATCTTGGTATTGACATTAGGGCAAGTTCGCTCAAAGGATAACCGAAACAGGAAGGCGGAGATTGGGAATGACCAACATTGACATCTTCACGCAGCTGCCTTCGCTGAACGGTGGACCGCTCTATTTGAAACTCAAAAAGCGCATTGAAGATGCAATCTCAACGGGCGCGCTCAAGCATGGCGATGCCCTGCCCTCGGAGCGCGACATTGCCGATGCCGCCATGATCAGTCGCGTCACGGTACGAAAGGCGATTGATCATCTGGTCGACGATGGACTTCTGGTGCGCCGCCACGGCTCGGGCACCTTTGTGTTCAAGCCAATGCCGCGCATGCAGCAGCCACTCACGCGCCTGACCTCTTTTTCCGAAGACATGGAAAGACGTGGCATGGTCGGCGGTTCACGCTGGCTTGAGCGCGCGCTGTGCTTTCCAACTCCGGAGGAAACCATGGCATTGGGCCTGTCGGGCAATGCCCGCGTTGCGCGCATCCGCCGTCTGCGAACCGCCAATGACATGCCCATTGCGCTGGAGCGCACCAGTCTGGCTGATGATCTCTTGCCCAATCCGGAAGCGATTGAAAATTCACTCTACGCCTATCTTGGACAATTTGGCATAAGGCCCGTGCGCGCCAACCAGCGGATCTCGGCGGTGGTGCTGAGAGACGATGAAACAGAATTGCTTGGCGTGCCGCAGGGCTCTGCTGCACTTTCGGTGCAGCGCATTGCCTATCTGGAAACAGGGCGTGTCATGGAAATTTCCCGCGCACTTTACCGCAGCGATGCCTATGACCTTGTTGCAGAATTGACGATTGCACGATGAAAAGAAAAGACAAGCCAATTCAATCCATCAAATTGCTGATGGTGACCTATTGCCGCTAAGAAAGTGACGAACCGGAATGACTGCAACGTTTGCCGTAACAGGCGGGAAAATTTTCGATGGCAATCGCTTTTTAGATCAAGCCGCAATGGTGGTCTCGAAGGGCAAAATTGTCAGTATCGATGGTGAAAGCGCTTTGCCCGCCGGTATCAGCAGAATTGATGCTGACGGTGCGTTGATTGTCCCGGGTTTCATTGATCTTCAGGTCAATGGCGGCGGTGGCGTTTTGCTCAACAATCAACCCGATCTGGACGGCATCAGAACAATCTGCACAACTCATGCCCGCTATGGCACGACAGCACTTTTGCCGACCTTGATTACGGATCATGCCTCCGTGCGCGATCAAACACTTCTTGCCGCGCAGGCGGCTTTTGCGGCACAGGTTCCCGGGTTTTTGGGCTTGCATCTTGAAGGCCCGCACCTGTCGTTGAGCCGTAAAGGAACCCATGATCCAGCCTTGATCCGGCCCATGAATGAGGACGATCTGAAAGCACTGTGCCATGCTGCAGGGCGCTTTGGCATCTCCTTGATCACCATCGCACCCGAAAATGTCACCACCGATCAGGTCAAAGCACTGCGGGAGGCGGGTTACACAATCAGTCTTGGCCATACGGATGTGCAATGTGCTGATGTGGCGGCCTATGTTGCAGCGGGTGCCAGCATGGTGACACATCTGTTCAACGCCATGAGCCAATTGGGCAACCGCGAACCGGGTCTGGTTGGAGCCGCCCTTGAAACGCCCGCGTTGTCTTGCGGTTTGATCGCTGATGGTTTTCACGTCGATCCGGTGTCCATGACGATTGCGCTTCGTGCCAAAACCGGCCCCGGCCGGATTTTTCTGGTGACGGATGCCATGTCCAGCATTGGCACCGATGAAACCGGGTTTATGCTCAATGGCCGCCAGATTTATCGCAAAGATGGACGCCTGACGCTGGCTGACGGCACCTTGGCCGGTGCCGATATTGATATGCTGTCTTGCGTGCGGTTCGCACATCACCATTTGCACCTGCCGTTGACCGAGGCCCTCAAGATGGCCTCCCTCTATCCGGCACAAGCCATCAACTGCAACCAGAAGGGCCAGCTTGCCGCCGGATTGGATGCTGATTTTCTGCTGCTGTCGCCCGAGATCGAGTTGCTTTCCACATGGATCGGCGGCAATTGCGTTCACAGCAACGCCCCTATGATGGAGCCAGTTCAATCATGATTGTATGCTTTGACATTGGTGGCACGGCTATCAAAGGGGCCATTGCTTACGCGCCAGACGATATACGGCCCTTTCCGCGCAAACCGACACCGGCCACGGATTTTGATGCGTTTGTCACCACCATGAGCGATATCATTACGGAGGCTGGGGCGCGGCCAGATTGCATTGCGCTTTCCATCTGCGGCATTATCGATCCCGACACCAACCTTGCGGTTGTTGCCAATATTCCGTGCATTCACGGCCGCCCGCTGAAAGCGGATCTGGAAAAAGCCCTTGGATTGCCGGTCCTGATTGCCAATGATGCGGATTGTTTTGTGCTGGCGGAATCAGCAATTGGAGCCGGACGCGGGCATCGGGTGGTGTTTGGAGCCATCCTTGGCACAGGTGTCGGCGGCGGCCTTGTGATTGACGGTCATCTGATCAATCGTGACGGTGGTTTTGCTGGAGAATGGGGCCATGGCCCGGTTGCCGCCACAGAAGCAGGCACACCGCCGTCAAAACTCCCCCGGTTTCAATGCGGCTGCGGCCAAAAGGGCTGCATTGATGCAACATGCAGCGCACGCGGCATCGAAAAACTTCACCTGCATTTGAATAAGCTGACAGCGTCCAGCGAAGATATCGTCAGCGCCTGGGAACAAGGCGATGCTGCGGCCAGCCACACAATCTCGGTTTTTCTGGATGTCATTTCAGCCCCATTGGCCTTGGTGGTGAACATCACGGGCACGACCATTATTCCCGTCGGCGGCGGACTTTCCAATGCTCCGAAGCTGATTTCAGCCATTGATGATGCTGTTCGAAGCCGAATCCTTCGCCGCTTCTCTCGTCCGCTGGTGGTGCCAGCCCAGTGCACAATTGAGCCGGGCTTGATTGGCGCTGCCATTCTCGGCCTGTCCTTGAGCCGAGATAAAACGAATTTATGATTTCAATTCTACCAAAGGTAGTTTATAATTTTAAACACTCCTCATATACTGTGGCTTAAAACCAGTCGGATAAAGAGGTGATTGATGTGCCTTGCACGCACGAGAGTGCCCGTCAGACAACATAAACTTAAGAAAAAATTTGAGAGAGCGACTTTTTCAATCTGGGTGCAATGAATGTCAAAGTTTATTTTTCGTTGAAGGCAGGTTTACATTCGAAACTTGTACAACCAATACAAGTTTTGATTTCACCCTATCGCTCTGTTACTTCGATGCCTATGGATGATTCGAGCTATTGATATGGAGGGGAAATGCGAAAGCGCGATACAACAGCACCCGCCAACCCCACCAAGGTTCATTGCGCCGTGAAACCGTTAAATGAAGTTTTTCAACTGACAGTGAATGGCCGCACCATACGCAGCGCAGAAGCAACCCAAGCTGCAATTCTGGATGCCGCAACCGAAGAGTTTTCCGCCCACGGCTTTTCCGGTGCGCGCGTCGATAGCATTGCTGTGCGCGCAAAGACCAACAAACGCATGCTCTATCACTATTTCATCGACAAGGCAGGACTTTACCTTGCCGTTCTCGAAAGAATGTTCGCGGAAGTGCTTGTTGCTGAGAAGGGCTTGAATCTCAAATCAAAAGAACCGGAAGATGGAATCCGTCAACTAACACTGTTTATCTGGAACTATGTGCTGGAGCATCCGCATTTTGTGCGTCTGGTCAGCACGGAAAACAAACTGAAGGCAGAACACCTCAAAAAATCTGAAAAAATTCCACACATCCACTCGCATTTTGTCGAAGAGCTCACCGATGTCTTGCGCCGTGGCATTGAAAAAGGTGTGTTTCGCCAAGATATCAATCCAAGCATGATCCACCTGACCATATTGGCCATGAGCTTCTACTACATCAGCAACAAACATACAGTTGCGGTCAGCTTTGGCCATGACACATCCAGCCCGGAAGCCACAACGGCTTGGGGAGAGCACATTGTCGCAACCATCCTGGCATCGCTCAAATAAAGCATGTCGTGTTTCATTGTCCTCAATGCAACACGCTGCATAGTTCAGCCCTCGTCTCCTGCCGAGAAGGCTTTGCGCACAATGCCGTGGCGCTGAAGCTTGTCATAAAAGGTCTTGCGCGGAATTTTCAGCGCATCAATGGTTTGTCGCACATCGCCATCGAAGCGGCTGAGCGTATCGCGGATAATATCGGCTTCCAAACGCTCCAGACGTTCGGGCAATGAAAACCCAGACTGCTCAGCTTCGGGTTTGGTTTCTTCAAATTCCTCAAGGCCCAAAACAAAACGCTCCGTAAAATGTGCCAGTTCACGCACATTGCCCGGCCAGTCATGCTGTTGCAGGTAACGCACAACATCTGGCGTCATCACCCGAGGTTCAAGGCGAAACTTTGCTGCTGCACGCTCGACAAAATGTGCAAACAGCAAAGGCACATCCGCACGCCGCTCACGCAGCGGCGGAATGGTCAAGGTCACAACATTCAGCCGGTAATAGAGATCTTCGCGAAACTCTCCCCGCTGGGCGGGATCTCCGAGATTGATCTTGGATGCAGCAACAACGCGCAGATCAACAGGACGCACTTCATTGGTGCCCAGTGGCGTCACTTCACGCATCTCCAGCACGCGCAACATCCGCACCTGGGTGGAGGCTGGCATGCTCTCGATTTCGTCCAGAAAAAGCGTGCCACCGCTGGAGTGTTCGATTCTGCCGACACGTTTTTTCTGAGCACCGGTAAATGCGCCGCTCTCGTGGCCGAACAACTCGCTTTCAATCACGCTTTCAGGCAGCGTTCCACAGTTCAAGGCAACAAAATTGCCCTTGGCGCGCCGGCTTAAACTGTGCAGCAGACTGGCGACCACTTCCTTGCCGCTGCCAGTCTCGCCGGTGACAAGCACGTCAACATCCGTATCGGCAATCTGGCGCAAGGTGCGCCGCAACCGCTCAATGGCAGGGGTCTGGCCAATCAGCGGCAAACCGGACTGAGCATCATCGGCCGCCAGCCGCAGCTTTCGATTTTCCATCACCAAACGGCGCTTTTCCACGGCGCGATGCACGCTTTGGCTCAACCGATCGGTAGAAAAGGGTTTGGTGATAAAGTCGTAGGCACCATCCTTGATGGCCGCAACCGCCATGGCAATATCGCCATGGCCTGTCACCAAAATCACCGGCAGATCCGCATCCATCGTATTGACGCGCCGAAACACTTCCAGCCCATCAATGTCCGGCATGCGAATGTCAGACACGACAACACCGGCAAAATCGCTGGTAATCGCTTGCAAAGCTTCGATGGGCGATAAAAATGCAGCAACATCAAAGCCTGCCAATTCGAGCGTTTGTCGCGTGGCACGCAGGAGATCCTGATCATTATCAATCAGAATAACGCTTGCTGGTCTGTTCATGTCTGAGCTCGCAAAAGATGAATGGTAAATGTGGTGCCCTGCCCGCTGCTCTCCACCAGCAGACGCCCGCCATAGTCGCTGATAATATCGCGTGAGATCACCAGCCCGAGCCCCAGCCCCTTTTCTTTGGAGGTCGAAAACGGGGTAAACAATAGCGGACGAATGTTTTCGGGAATGCCCGGACCATTGTCTGCAACTGTCACGATAATCTCGTCATCCGTTGCCTTTGCTTTCACCTCAACACAGGCATCCGGGGTATCTTGCAGCGCTTCCAATGCGTTTTGCAACAGATTGATCAGCACCTGCTCCAACCTGATCCGATTGCCCTTCACGATGAAATGATCTGGCAGCGCCGGGATGTTCAAGGCATCCAACCTGCCCGCAAAGCGGCTTCGAAGCAGCATCTCCGCACCATCCAGCACATCTCTCAACAATACTGGCTGGGGTGCTGTGCGGCCCTTGCGCGCAAAAGCTTTGAGTTCATCCGTGATCGTTCCGATCCGCTCGGTTAAAGCCGCAATCAGGCTAAGGTTCTCCTGTGCCGGGCCTTCCTGTTTGCGGTCCAAAAACACTTTGGCGTTCTCGGCAAAGGCGCGAATAGTTGCGACTGGCTGATTGATTTCATGGGCAACCCCTGCCGCGACCTGCCCCAAAATCGCAAGCCTGTTGGCCTGCACCAACTCCTGCTGCACGCCCTGCAAGCGGCCCTCGGTGGCTTTATGGCCGGCAATTTCCGCTTGAAGCCGGTCGCGTGCGCGCAAAAGATCATTGGTGCGCTCATCAACGCGCCGTTCCAGTTCGGCCTGATTGGCTTGCGCCCGGGCAAAGCGAATGGCACCCGCCTGCCGTCGCCATAACACCAATGCACAGACAAAGAAAAAGGGCACCAGCACCGCCAGCACCAACAGGCGAAACTCTCTCATCGTTGAAGCAATGACGGCATCAACGGGCACAAGATAGTTCAGCTGCCAGGTTGTTGTCGGAACAGGCATGGAGAGAAACAGATAATTTCCGGCCGTCTCGCCTGGCAGAACGGCCCGCACAAGCATCATCCCCGGCCCGATTGTTTCAGCTTGGTTGAAGGGGAGCGGCGTCAGCGGCGCATCGCCAAACTGCAGACTGGTGCGAATGTCGCGCACTTCATCGGGCAACAGTGTCGAGAGGGTCATGAACCGCCACGATGGAATGCTGGAAATCAGCACCACGCCGCGACGATCGGTAACAAAAGCGCCGCGAGATGCCTCCAGCCAATCACTTTCGAGCTGGTCAAACTCCGCCTTAACCACCACCACACCCACGGGAGCAGCTGAAAGCCCCACCCGACGCGAAATGTAGAGACCGGGACGATGACTGATACTGCCCAATGCAAAGTGCTCGGCAGACCCGCTGCTCATGGACCGCTTGAAATATTCACGGAAAGAATAGTCAACACCGACGAAACTATCGGCCTGCTGCCAATTGCTCGACGCAATGGCCACGCCTTGCGCATTGGTCACGTATAAAACTGATGCGCCTGTGGCCGCAACAAGGCGTTCCAACTTGTCGCTCAAACGGATCACGGCAGCTGAGGTTTTTAAATTCAGGGCGTCCAACACTTGCTGGTCTTCCGCCAGCAACAACGGCAAGGAGCGGGGGCGCTCCAGCACGGCGCGCAGAAACGCAACTTTTAGCCCCGCGCTGACCTTTGCCTGTTCTTCCGTGTCGTTGAGGGCAGAATTGCGCCCATAAACGCCAGCCGCATACAGCCCAAAGCCCGTGACGCACAGTGCAATAAGCGCCAGGAAAAACCATGGCTTTCTGGGCCTTGATGGCAAAGCCGACAAACCCGTTTCTTGATGTTGTGCGCGAACCACCATTTCGGATGTTGTGCATTTTTCCGCACACATTGCAACCGCATGCGCGAACATCCGCGCAAATCTTCAGGCTTCGTTGGAAAAGACTTTGGCTTTTTCTTGTTTTTTCAATGACTTTCTATGTCAAACCCAACTTGGCACGGTCTTTGCTGAGTATAACCAAACATCTGCAGTGATGTTGAAATTTACTGATGCCCCGGGAGGCCGATCCATTCGGTTGGGGCGCTTACGGAGGGTCAGATGCATATAGACACGTCCGCCGCCCCACAGGGTGGCAAGCTTCCATTTTATCGTCACCTGTATTTTCAGGTCATCACCGCCATCATTATCGGCATTGTGCTGGGGCACTATTACCCATCCGTTGGCGAATCGATGAAGCCTCTTGGCGACGCTTTCATCAAGCTCGTTAAAATGGTCATCGCGCCAGTGATTTTTCTGACCGTCGCAACCGGAATTGCCGGTATGAGCGACCTGAAAAAAGTCGGCCGCGTGGCAGGCAAAGCCATGATTTACTTCCTGGTTTTCTCCACTCTTGCCCTGGCAGTTGGGATGTTGGTTTCCAACGTCGTTCAGCCGGGCGCAGGTATGCACATCAATCCAGCCACGCTGGATGCCAAGGTTGTGACGTCTTACGCCCAGAAAGCGCATGACGCGAGCATCACCGGCTTCTTGATGGAGATCATTCCTGATACGATCGTCGGTGCCTTCGCCTCCGGCAATATCCTTCAGGTTCTTTTCTTCTCCATTCTGTTTGGTGTCGCATTGGCCATGGTTGGCGATGCAGCCAAACCTGTCACCAATTTCCTTCAATCTTTGACCGTGCCAGTGTTCAAGCTGGTGGCAATTTTGATGAAGGCAGCTCCCGTGGGGGCCTTTGGTGCCATGGCTTTCACCATCGGCAAATACGGCATTGGTTCGGTGACCAATCTCGCCTACCTGATTGCGACTTTCTATGTCACGTCCCTGTTGTTCGTGCTCGTCGTCCTCGGTGCCGTGGCGCGTTACAACAAGTTCTCCATTCTGGCTTTGATCCGTTATATCAAAGAAGAACTGCTGCTGGTGCTCGGCACATCATCGTCCGAGGCAGCCTTGCCCGGCCTGATGGCCAAGATGGAGCGTGCGGGCTGCAAGCGCTCGGTTGTTGGTCTGGTTATTCCAACCGGCTATTCCTTCAATCTGGATGGCACCAATATCTACATGACATTGGCCGCCCTGTTTATTGCCCAGGCAACAGACATTCACCTGTCTTTCGGTGATCAGATTTTGCTGCTGCTGGTGGCAATGCTGAGCTCCAAGGGTGCCGCAGGCATCACCGGTGCGGGCTTTATCACGCTGGCAGCCACCCTGTCCGTCGTTCCTTCCGTTCCAATCGCGGGCATGGCGCTTATTCTCGGCATTGACCGTTTCATGTCGGAATGCCGCGCGCTGACCAACTTCGTTGGCAACGCTGTTGCAACCGTGGTTGTTGCCCGCTGGGAAAATGAACTTGACGTTGAAAAGTTCAACGCCGCCATGGCTGGTAATTTGCCGGAAGAAATTGATGTGATTGAGGAGCTGCCAGCACCTGCTGCGGCATAAATCCATCTGCCAATTCATAAAAACGCCCTGGCAAAACCGGGGCGTTTTTTTGGCTATCAAACACCGTAGAGCGCAAGCAAAAGAGGATCGACCCCAAACAGCACTTCATGGAACGCAAACAAAAGCAGGCCCGTGATCAATGCCGTTGCCAACAACGACAGCAGCATAACCCCATCCGCTCTTGGATGCGCCCGCCCAGCACACATGGCGGCAAAAGGGATGATTGATGTTGCACTGGTGATCTCGCTCCATCGCGCGCCAAGCCGACGACGGCCACGGCGCTCTAAAATGACAATGCCCATGAGCGAAAAGGCGGAAAATCCGCCAAATAAGATCAAAGCGGCAAGCTCACCATTGGGAAAGATATGGCCGAAAAACAGCAGGAAAAAGCCCCATAGCACGGGATGGCGGGTGATTGACACAATGGCGCCAACGCGGCCCGATGGGCGAAAGCTGATGGAGGCAGGGTTTGGACTGAGCAGACCACAGATCACCAGAAAAATGCCGATCGGCGCACAAAGAAATGTCACCCATGCCTGCCACGGATGATCCATCCAAAGCGCAACGTCTTCCGATGTTGCAAAAGCATAAAACAGCCATGCCAGCGACGCTAAAGATAGCAGGGAATAACCGATCATATACCCCGAGCGCCCGAGCCGGTCTATCAGGTGTTGGCGCAACCTTGCAAAAGACGGCAACGAATGCGTGAAGAGAAAAAAGAAAAATGCGAGAATAAAATTCGCCATGAAGAAGCGCCGTGTTGTTTATGACTGGGCCTAGTGCCGATCTTTGATCTCTTAGCACCGCACTGCCAAAAAACCTACCAAGCGCGCTCTTCAACAAAACGCGATTTGCGCTCAATCAAAGTGGCGGGTGCAAAATGCCACTATGCCTGTGCGGGCAAGCCCAAACAAAAAACTTGAGCATCGTGTTGATCCTTCGGTTTCACATGATGCCCTCATGGAGATATTGATGCGCACATCCCTCGCCCTCATTGCATTGATCGCAGTTGCTGCAGGCACGCCCGCCATGGCAGCCGACTATGAAATTCACATGCTGAACAAGGGTGCAAATGGGCAGGCTATGGTCTTTGAGCCCGCCGCCCTCAAAATCGCCCCCGGCGATACCGTCACCTTCATTCCAACCGATAAGGGACACAGCGCAGAAACCATTCCCGGCCTGTTACCAACGGGTGCCGAGCCTTTCAAAGGAAAAATCAACGAGACGATCAAGGTGACATTTCCTGTGGCTGGCGCTTATGGCATCAAATGCGCCCCCCATGTCGGCATGGGCATGGTGGCCGTGGTTGTTGTTGGCGATGCGCCCGCAGCCAATGCGCAAGCGATCAAGGACGCAAAACTGCCTCCGAAAGCCAGCACCACCCTGATCACAGAGCTTGATTCACTGCATTAAGCCGCGTCTCACATCAGGACCACGCTGGCCATCATCCGGTGCCGCCAATTAAACGTGGTACAGCGCCGTGCGTCATATATGGCGCACGGCGCTGTAATGACCGACTTAACCTGCGCTTATTCGCGCTCGCCTGTCAGGTTCAGCAACAGCTGGAAAATATTGACGAAATTCAGGTAGAGCGACAAAGCCCCGAACACGGCCAGTTTCTGCTGAGACTCGTGGTCAATGTTCTCGGCATATTGCTCCTTGATCGTCTGGGTATCCCAAGCCGTGAGGCCAACAAACACCACAATACCGATGACGGAGATGGCAAATTGCAATGCCGTTGAGCCAAGGAAAATATTGGCGATGGAGGCGATCACAACACCGATCAAACCCATCATCAAGAACGAACCGAACTTCGAGAGATCACGCTTGGTTGTGTAGCCATAAAGGCTCATGGCACCAAACATGGTCGCTGAAATGAAGAAGGTTCGTGCGATGCTGGCTCCCGTGAATTGCAAAAACACAGCGGCCATCGACAGTCCCATGACGGCACAAAATGCCCAGAACGCCATTTGGGCAGCGCTGGCTGACATGGCATGCAGGCGGAATGAGAAGAAAAACACAAAGGCCAACGGAGCCAACATCACCACCCATTTCAAAGGTGTTTGAAAGATTGGCACATAAAGTGCTGGCGTGGAGCCAACGAAATAGGCGACCAGACCGGTAATCACCAGACCAGCACCCATGTAATTGTAAACGCGCAACATGTGTTGGCGCAAACCCTGATCGAGTGCCGCGGCAGAGTGCACGCCAGCCCCCATTTGATAATTTCTATTGACTGGATCCATTGATGGATACTCCTCTCGTTCTTTGTCTCGACACATGTTCAAAAGTGTCAAAGATAGGTAACTTTTTGAAACTGTGTTGATATTTTCAGTTTTCAATAAAGCGTTTTGGCCAGCCGGTCTGCTGATGCCGCCAGCGCATCCGTATCGCCACCATCGGAAATCAGCGCATAGGCAACCTCGCCAATTTGCCAATAAGCGGCGGCTGACTTGCCGGAAGAGGCAAGCGTTACACGCTGCACAGAAAACGCGCCGGTCCTCGCCGCAAATAAGGTGAGGTCGCGGCCATTGCGCTGCTTTACCGCCATTTCAACACTCGGACCGAAATCCGACGGAAAGATCTGGCTGTCCAACACCGTCCAATTTTCCGGCAGCTTTGGCAGAACAATGCCGGTTGCAGCCCGCACTTCACCAGCATCAAAAGCCGTGTTCGTCACAGTCGGGCGCAGTTTTTCGCGCACCAGGGTTGCTTCATGCGCCTGCAAGGCTTCGCGCACAAATGCAGGCGTGGGCACCGAGGCAACCACTGGCGTCGCCGTGAACGGGTTGATCAAGGAATGCGCCACCCAGCCAAAACCGACAAAGACTGCAACCGCCGCTGCCCGCCGCAAAAGTGCAACCCGCCCTTTGTTGCGCAGCGCCTGCTCCAGCAAGCGGGCCGTATGCCGGGTTTTATGGGCATCAAGCGTGTCAGGACTGCCTGAATTGAGCCTCAAGGCCAGACGCAACTCGTCGCGCACCTGCAAATCCGCCATCGCCCGTGCGGCAAGCTCAGGCGTTTGTGCCAGATGGGCCTCGACCGCGATACGCCGCGCCATATCGAGTTGGTTGTCGATGTAGGCGTGAATATCCGCATCCACAATCGGGTCAGACTGTCGTGTCATCAGAACCTCCTACAATCCGAAGCTTGGGAACCGTGCCGTGCGCGTTTTCAAACGCACGCAGTCGAGCGCGGGCACGCGATAGGCGTGACATCAGAGTGCCAACCGGAATACCCAGCATGTCGGCGGCCTCCTGATAGGAAAACTCCTCAATCGCCACGAGATGCAACGCCTGACGTTGCTCTTCCGGCAATGCCATAAACGCGGCCCGCAACTGATTGAGGCGAACGACCTGCTCCTGCCCGCTCTCAACCACCGGATCAAACAGCTCAGCCGCAATCGCATCGCGCTGCTCTGCCGATTTTTTATGCCGCACGCGGTCGATGTGCGTGTTGTGCAAAATTGCAAACAGCCAGCGACGCAGATTTCCATCCTGACGAAAGCTGCCATGGCGTTCATAGGCGCGCACCAAGGCATCATTCACCAGATCCTCAGCGTCATCCTTATTGCGCACGAGCGACATCGCGTAACGCCGCAGTGCGGCGAGCTGTCCAATCACGTCAAATGAGCCAATCTTCTTGTCCATGCCCTATATACGGACCCCCATGCTCATTTATTCCACGCCCTGAATATTTTTTTGGTTTTGTCAGTTGGTGGCAGACACGGGCTCTCAACAGGGGGGTGCGACAATTTGATTATTGGTAACTGCGCGCCCAAAAATCACCCGATAGCCGCCTGTTTTATGCCGCACATGCGAAGGTGAAGATTTTCATAAGCCACAGAATTAACGGCATTATTTTAGAAGAAGCAGAAGTCTAAAATGCCAAACAACGGACTGCGCACGCGCACTAAAGCTTACATTAGAGACTCTGCCTGCGACAAAATGCGCGTTTCTTCTTTGAAAAAAAGGACTAATTCGCCAGTACGCGCTTGATGTGAGTCAAAGTAATGAAAAAAATCCCAGCACTACCAATTCTAATGCTAGCACCTCTGTTGCTGCTTTCAGGTTGTAATCTCGTTGTCATGTCGCCGTCCGGCGATATCGCAATGCAGCAACGCGACCTGATCATTTTTGCCACCGTTTTAATGTTGCTGATCATCGTTCCGGTGATTTTTTTGACATTCCTGTTCGCCTGGCGCTACCGCGCCTCAAACAAATCCGCGACATATCTGCCCGACTGGCACCATTCAACCAAGCTTGAGCTTGTTGTGTGGTCCGCGCCCATCGCGATCATTCTTGTTTTGGGCACCGTGACATGGATTGCGACCCACCGGCTCGATCCCTACCGGCCATTGGACCGCCTAGACGCAGAACGCGCCATTCCGGCTGACGTGAAGCCGATGACGGTTGAAGTTGTGGCAATGGATTGGAAGTGGCTGTTTGTCTATCCCGATCTCGGCATTGCAACGGTCAATGAACTGGCAGCGCCTGTGGATGTGCCAATCAACTTCAAGATCACAGCGCAATCTGTGATGAATTCCTTCTACATCCCTGCTTTGGCTGGACAGATCTACGCCATGCCGGGCATGCAGACACAGCTCCACGGCGTTATAAACAAGCCCGGCGTTTATGAAGGCTTCTCTGCAAACTACTCTGGCGCAGGTTTCTCCAACATGCGTTTCAAGTTCCACGGACTTGACCAGAAGGGCTTCGACAATTGGGTTGCTCAAGTCAAGGCCAATGGCACAGCGCTGAACCAGGACGCCTACATGAAGCTCGAAAAGCCGAGCGAAAAGGATCCTGTGCGATACTTCGCCTCGACCGAGAAGAACCTCTACAACAAGGTTCTGAACATGTGCGTTGATCCGGACAAGATGTGCGTCGACAAGATGATGCATATCGACATGATGGGCGGCGCAGGCAAAGAAAGCGCTGAAAACCGCGACAAGCTGCAATATGACGACCGCGGTGTGGATTTGAGCGTCAGCCCAGATCACGGCACAGAAGGTGCCAAAGAGCACTCCAGCATCAAGACTGATGCAATGCCCGTGTCTTCGACCACAAAAGCCGACGACACCACCATGCACATGAACCATACCATGCCGGGAATGAACATGCCCGACAGCGAAAAAGACGCGGCGACGCCGGCTCAAGCCAAAAACTGAACCGCCATTCCGCCGCATTCAACTCAACGGGGCTTCCCATGTTTTCAAACCCAGACATCATGAAGTTTATCTTCGGGCGTTTGACCTTAGAGTCCATCCCGTACCACGAACCCATTCTTGTGGTGACGTTCATTGCTGTCGCCATCGGTGGTGCCGCAGTCCTTGGTGCCGTTACCTATTTCAAACTGTGGGGCTATCTCTGGTCAGAGTGGTTCACCAGTGTTGACCACAAGAAAATCGGCATCATGTATATGATTCTGGCCGTCATCATGCTTTTGCGCGGCTTTGCCGATGCATTGATGATGCGCGTCCAGCAAGCCATGGCCTTCAACGGCGATCCGGGCTTCTTCCCGCCACACCACTACGACCAGATCTTCACCGCCCATGGCGTGATCATGATCTTCTTCGTCGCCATGCCGTTCGTCACAGGTTTGATGAACTTCGTTGTGCCGTTGCAGATTGGTGCGCGCGACGTGTCCTTCCCCTTCCTGAACAATTTCTCGTTCTGGATGACGGTTGCAGGTGCCGTTGTGGTGATGATTTCGCTGTTTGTTGGCGAATTCGCTCGCACAGGCTGGCTGGCCTATCCACCTCTGTCGGGTGGTGATTACAGCCCTGGCGTCGGTGTCGATTATTACATCTGGGGTCTGCAGGTCGCAGGCGTTGGTACCACGCTGTCTGGTATCAACCTGATTGCAACCATCGTAAAGATGCGTGCCCCAGGCATGACCTTCATGAAGATGCCAATCTTCACCTGGACCTCGCTTTGCACCAACGTGCTGATCGTGGCCTCCTTCCCGATCCTGACCGCAACACTCGTGCTTCTGTCGCTTGACCGCTACCTCGGCATGAACTTCTTCACAAACGACCTCGGCGGCAATCCGATGATGTATGTGAACATGATCTGGATCTGGGGCCACCCTGAAGTTTACATTCTGGTTATTCCAGTGTTCGGCGTGTTCTCCGAAGTTGTGTCTGCCTTCTCTGGCAAGCGCCTCTTTGGCTACACATCGATGGTTTACGCGACATGCAGCATCATGCTGTTGTCCTACCTGGTTTGGCTGCACCACTTCTTCACCATGGGCTCCGGCGCAAGTGTGAATTCGTTCTTCGGTATCACCACGATGATCATCTCGATCCCCACGGGCGCGAAGATTTTCAACTGGCTGTTTACGATGTATCGTGGCCGCATCCGCTTCGAAGTGCCAATGTTGTGGACCATGGGCTTTATGGTCACCTTCGTCATCGGTGGTATGACGGGCGTTCTGCTCGCTGTTCCTCCAGCTGACTTCGTGCTCCATAACTCGCTGTTCCTGATCGCGCACTTTCATAACGTTATCATCGGCGGCGTGGTGTTTGGTGTGTTCGCCGGCATCAACTTCTGGTTCCCGAAAGCTTTCGGCTTCAAACTGGATGCTTTCTGGGGCAAGATGTCCTTCTGGTTCTGGCTGGTCGGCTTCTACTTCGCCTTCATGCCGCTCTACGTTCTGGGCCTGATGGGTGTTACCCGCCGTATGAACCAGTTTGATGATCCGTCTTTGCAGATCTGGTTCGTCATTGCCGCCTTTGGTGCAGTTCTGATTGCAGCAGGTATCGGCTCGTTCATCGTGCAGATTGGCGTGAGCATCAAGAACCGCGAAAAGCTTCGTGACCTCACGGGCGATCCATGGGATGCCCGTACGCTGGAATGGTCGACATCGTCGCCACCGCCTGCTTACAACTTCGCCTTCACGCCGGTTGTTCACGATCCTGACGCATGGGATGATATGAAGAAGCGTGGCTATAGCCGTCCGCTGCTTGGTTTCCGCCCAATTCATATGCCGAAAAACACCGGCACGGGCGTGATCTTGTCTGGCTTGAGCATCGCTTTTGCCTTCGGGATGATCTGGTACATGTGGTGGCTTGCGATCATCTCGTTCGTTGCAATTGTCGCGGTCGCGATCGGTCACACGTTTAACTACAACCGTGACTATTACATCTCCGCGGAAGAGGTGGTGAACACCGAAGCCACACGCACCGCTCTTCTTGGTAATAAGGGGTGATCTGATGGATCCGAGAAGCTATAAGGCCGAAAAGCCCGAATTCTACCTCACCGAGGATCATCATCCAGAAAGCAGCACGAACCTTGGGTTCTGGCTGTACCTGATGAGCGACTGCCTTATCTTTGCGATGCTGTTCGCAACCTATGCCGTGCTCGGCCGCAATTATGCGGCCGGCCCTTCGCCTGCTGATCTGTTTGACCTCAAGCTCGTTGCCATCAACACGGCAATGCTGCTGTTCTCGTCCATCACCTATGGCTTTGCCATGCTGGCGATGGAAAAGAAAAATCAGTCTGCGACGCTGATCTGGTTGGCTATCACCGGCTTGTTCGGTGCGGTGTTTATCTATCTCGAACTTTATGAGTTCGTGCATTTGATCCATGAGGGTGCAGGCCCTAGCCGCAGCGCATTCCTGTCGGCGTTCTTCACGCTGGTTGGAACGCACGGCTTGCACGTCACCTTCGGTCTCATCTGGCTTGTCACGCTGATGGTACAGGTCAAGAAACATGGTTTGAATGACGCAAACAAGCGCCGTTTGATGTGCCTGTCGATGTTCTGGCACTTCCTGGACGTTGTCTGGATCGGCGTATTTTCCTACGTTTACCTGCTGGGAGTTATCGGATGAGCGAGAACGCACATGCTCACGATCATGGTCATCACTCAGGCGGCCATGAAGCAAGCCACGGCAGCGTGAAAAGCTATGTCACTGGCTTTATCCTCTCTGTCATCCTCACCGCTATTCCTTTTTGGATGGTGATGAGCGGTGCCATTGAAAACAAGGCCCTACTGGCTGGTCTGGTCATGGCCATTGGTGCGGTGCAGATTGTGGTTCACATGATCTACTTCCTGCACATGAACACCAAGTCTGAAGGCGGCTGGACCGTTATGGCGCTGATGTTCACGGTCATTATCGTGGTCATCGTTCTGTCTGGCTCGCTCTGGGTTATGCATCACCTGAATACAAATATGATGCCCATGGGCGTCGAGATGATGAGAAATATGCCCTAATCAGGCTCTATCGTCGGGCGGCCTAACAGCCGCCCGATGTGTTTCAGGATATAACAATGACCACTGCCCCTGCCCCAAGACAAAGCGTCGCTCGCAAAGCTTTGCTTTCCGCCTTCCTGCTTTTGGCCTGTGCAGGGTTTGTTGCATTGGGAATTTGGCAGATCGAGCGCCTCGGTTGGAAGCGCGATCTGATCGCGCGTGTTGATTCCCGCGTGCATGCCGCCCCCGTTCAGGCTCCTGCGCGCGCCCAATGGCCAACAATCAATCAACAAAACGACGAATACCGGCATGTCCAGATCGTCGGTCAATTTGACAATACAAAAGAAACCTATGTCTATGCCTCGACAGAGCTTGGCGCGGGTTATTGGGTTTTGACCCCGCTCACCACCACGGATGGCGAAACGGTGTTGATCAATCGCGGTTTTGTACCATTGGACAAGAAAGCGCCATCCACCCGTCTTGAGGGTCAGATCACTGGCCCCGTGACGGTTACAGGCCTGCTCCGCCTGTCTGAGCCAAACGGCACCCTTTTGCGCTCAAACGTGCCGCAAGATGACAGATGGTATTCCCGCGATGTCGCAGCCATCGCCAGCAAGTGGGATCTGAGCAACGTTGCGCCCTATTTCATTGATGCAGACAAATCCGCCACGGGCGGCACGTTTCCAGTCGGTGGCCTCACGCAGGTAAAATTCCCCAACAGCCATCTTCAATACGCCATCACCTGGTTCGTCATGGCCCTCATGAGCCTGGTTTTCCTCTGGTATTTGTTTCGCCATTCATCGAAGTGATGAGCCCCAGGCAGATACGGCTATAATGTTCCACCCAAGGCAAGGGTCAGGGAATTGTCGATATGCTGACAGAGCGCCTTTGTCGCCTCAACCTCATCGCCAGCATAAAGAGGGTTCAAAAAGGCCAGATGTTCACCAATCACGCGGCTTGCATTGGCCGGTGTAACCCGAATACGTGATTGGCCGACCATGCGGGTTTTGATTGATGTGACACGATAGACGTTGGTGATCAACGCGTTTCCGATCGCGCTGACCATTTGCAAATGAATGTCCCAATCAAGGCGCTGCAAACGCTGTGCGACCTCTTCATCGCCGCGATCCAAGTGGTCAATCGCGCTGTTGTGCCAATCAATCCACCCGGCAATGACAGATTTTGAAATGTGTTTGATTGCAAATGGCACGGAGGTCATCTCAATCATCGTGCGCATTTGATAGGCGTCACGCACGAACGTAATATCGAGACTGGGCACCATCAGCCCGCGCTTGGGCAACGTTATCAGCAGGCCCTCTGCTTCGAGACGCGGGATGGCCTCGCGCACTGCGCCAAGCGTTGCACCGGTTTTTTCCATAAGCTCGCGTTGAGAAACAACATCACCCGGCTTGAGCCCGCCGTTGTTCAGCAAATCTTCAATGCTGTCATAGGCCACCTGTCTGAGCGTGGCGGTGCCAGCCCGATTGGTGGCCTTAGCTGTACCATCATCATCGGCAGAAGGGGTAAGGCTGTTCATCGCGTCTCTCTCATTTCATTTTGACAGCTTACTAACATGTTAGTGACTTGTCACGCTCGATTAATAAGTTATAAAGAGGTTGAGCAGAACTCGGTGCGGCCTTGAGGAGGGGTGGATTGAGTGGGTTGCAACACAGCTACGTGTTGGACTTTTCGCTTGCAACTGGCGTCAAATGCCAGAATTCTGATTGGGAGGAATAGAATGAACAAGCAATTCACGCGCCGCTCGGCACTCGCCATGGCGGCCGCAGCAGCAACCTTGCCCTTTGCATCCAGCACCTTTGCCGCAGGCAAACCAGTGCTTCGCCTATCGTCACCGGCCTCTGAGACAGACCAGCGCGCCGTCGCACTTATCGAGAAATTTGCGCCGGCCATTGCCAGCTTTGCGACGTTCGAGCCGCATTGGAATGCCACGCTGTTCAAGCAGGGCACCGAGCTGGAGGCCATCTCGCGCGGCAATCTCGATATGGCGATTACCTCGGCGCAGGAATTGGCGGTGTTTTTTCCTGAGTTTTCGATTTTTTCCGCAGGCTATGTCCATAAGGATGCCGCCCATCAGGTGAAGGTCTTCAATGATCCGTTGATGGAGCCGATGAAGAAGAAGGTTGAGGATGACCTCGGCGTCAAGCTTTTGACCGTCATGTATCTCGGTCGTCGCCAGCTCAATCTTCGCAAATCCAAGGCCGAACTGACAGTTAAGACACCCGCCGATCTCAAAGGCGTGACCCTGCGCATGCCGGGCACAGATGCCTGGCAGTTCCTTGGAAAAGCCCTTGGTGCAAACCCGACGCCCATGGCCTTCACCGAGATTTATACCGGCTTGCAGACCGGCGCGGTCGACGGACAAGACAATCCGTTGCCGACTGTGGTGGACGCGAAATTCTACGAAGTCACCAAACAGATTTGCCTCACATCCCATCTTGTCGATCTGAACTATCTGGCGATTTCCAAAAAAGTGTTTGATGCCCTGCCCGCAGATCAGCAAGCAGCCCTTCTCAAAGCGTCCAATGATGCGGCTGAATTCGGACGGCAAAACCAGTTGAAGAAGGAAGACGACCTTATCGCTTTCCTCAAAGACAAAGGTCTGGATGTCTATGAGCCTGACATCAAAGCATTCCGCGACCACGTGCAGAAGCTGTTTTTGAGCAGCGAATATGCGGCATCATGGCCCAAGGGCATGCTGGATAAAATCAACGCTCTGGCGAGCTGATCAGAAAGCGTGCCGCGTTCGAGCTGATCTCGGGCGCGGTTTGCACGATCGTGATCCGCACATTGGGAGGCCTGCATGGGCGCTATTTTTCATTGGCTCCGAAAAGGGGCAGAAGCCATCAGTGCATTGATGATGTTTGGGCTTTTTGCAACCTTTCTTCTGCAAATCTATTCACGCTATGTCATGGATGCACCATTTGGTTGGACGTTGGAACTCTGTTTGATCTTCTGGCTCTGGATGGTATTTTTCGGTGGGGCATTTATTGTTCGCGAGCGTGATCATATCCGCTTCGACATTCTCTACATGGCTGTGCCGCGCGGCCCTCGCAGGGTTATGGCGCTCATTTCGGCACTGGCCATCGCTGCCGCATTTTTGTGGTCACTGGAGCCAACCTGGGGCTGGATTGATTTTCTTAAAATCAAGAAAAGTGCCACGCTCCGTGTCCCCATGCGCGACATCTACAGCATCTACGCCATTTTTCTGGTGGCGGTGATTGCAGCCCAGCTTTGGAGAATCGTCACTCTTTTCAAACACGGAGTAGAAGACGAAGCCTCGGCTTCCACCGCTGGAGCAGACCAATGAGCCTTGCCCTGACACTATGCCTCATCGCCATTTTGGGCCTTGCCGCGATTGGCACACCTGTCGCTTATTCGATCATTGTTGGCTCTATCGTTTATCTGGTGGCAAAGGGCCAAGACCCGGCTATTGCCGGTGAACAGATGGTTTCAGGCCTTTACGACAGCTTCGTCCTGCTTGCGGTGCCGCTGTTTATTGTTGCTGCCAACATCATGAATGCGGGTGCGATTTCCGAACGCCTGTTGAAGTTTTGCGTGGCAACAGTTGGCCGCTTCAAGGGCGGATTGGGCCATGTGAATGTGGTATCATCGCTGATCTTTTCAGGCATGTCAGGATCGGCTGTGGCCGATGCTGCCGGTGTTGGCCGCATTGTCATCGACATGATGCGCAAGAGTGGCCATTACTCTGGCGGCTATGCCGCCGCCTTAACAGCGGCATCTGCCACCATCGGCCCGGTTATTCCGCCGTCTATTCCCATGGTGCTGTTTGCGCTGGTTTCCAATACGTCGATTGGATATTTGTTTCTCGGCGGCGTCATGCCCGGTCTGGTCATGGGTGCTGTGTTGATGATCATGAATGTCATTCATGCCTACAAGCATGATATGGTCCAAGAAGAGCCCGTGCCACTTCGTGAAATCCCGCGCCTCACGGCGCAAGCATTTCCGGCACTTCTCATGCCAGCCATCCTGCTCTATGGCATCTATGGCGGCATTACCACGCCGACAGAAGCAGCTGCCGTTGCTGCGGCCTATGCCCTCATTCTCGCAGCCGTTTTCTATCGCACCCTGACAATCAAGTCCTTCTATAACATTCTGGTGGAAAGTGCGCGCCCTTCAGCATCCGTGGGATTGGTGATTGGGGGCGCTTTGGTGCTGAACTATATTGTCGCGTCCGAAAATATCGGCGTGTCAATTTCGCATGCTTTGAGCGGCATTCATGTTTCTCCGCTGATGTTCATGTTTGGGGTCAATATTCTGCTGCTGCTGCTGGGCTGCGTGCTGGATGCATCGACCATCATTCTGGTTATCATCCCGCTGTTCATACCATCCTGCCGCGAGTTGGGTATTGATCTCATTTACTTCGGCGTGGTGACCGTGGTGAACACCATGATTGGCATGGTGACGCCGCCATATGGAATATTGCTTTTCGTGATCAACGCCACGACAGGCATTCCACTCAAAGAGATTATTTCGGAAATCTGGGGCTTCATCGCCGCACTGGTGCTGGCGCTCGTGTTGATGATCCTGTTTCCTGAAATCACGCTCTGGCTCCCCAAGCTCTTCGGCTATTCCGGCTGAGCCTGCGGTTTGGGATCGTTTTATTCTTCGTTTTTATAGGAGCGGCATGTGACCACCCGTATTTCTGGTATTATTCCCGTCATGATCACGCCTTTCACCCCGGACGATAAAATTGACTGGGCAGGCCTTGAAGCCTTGATTGAATGGTATATCGCCAACAGCTCGGAAGCGCTTTTTGCCGCCTGCCAATCGTCCGAAATGCGGTTTCTGTCGTTGGATGAGCGCGTTGAGCTTTCACGCTTCACGGCAGAAAAAGTGGCCGGTCGCATTCCTGTTGTTGCCTCTGGCCATGTGTCGGATGGTCTGGACGACCAAATTACCGAGTTGAGCGCCATCGCAAAAACCGGCGTAGATGGCGTTATTTTGGTCAGCAATCGATTGGCCACAGCAACAGAGGGTGCAAGCACTGTACGTGCGACGCTGGATGCGCTGCTATCCGCCCTCCCTACCGATATGCCGCTTGGCATGTACGAATGCCCGGCACCCTATCGGCGTTTGTTGAGCGATGACGAAATCGACTTTTGCGCGCAAACTGGCCGCTTTGTTTTGTTGAAAGACGTCTCCTGCGACTTGGAGGTGGTCACCCGTCGCGCTGAAATTACCAAAGGCACACCATTTTTGATCTGCAACGCCAATGCAGCCATTGCCTATCCGGCGATGACCGTCAGCGGCGGCGGCTTTTGTGGCGTGATGAATAATTTCCATCCCGACCTCTACCGCTGGCTGCAAGATCACGGTCACAAACACGCGGATTTAGCCGCAGAACTGGATGTTTTTCTGGCGCTTTCGGCGATGTGCGAGCCGATGGGTTATCCGAAACTCGCCAAATTCTTTCACCAGCGTCTCGGGACATTTGCTCATGTCGATAGCCGCGCGGTGCCTTACGATATTCATGAGAAATTCTGGGCATTGGACGCTGTTCTCGATCGAATTTCGCAAGGCGCAGAGATTTTCCGAACACGAATTCAAGCTCTGCCAGATTGCAGCATAATTCCTTAAATCGGAATCGATTTAAGGCGAACATTATGCAGTGGAAATAGCAGCCTGGTCTTGCGCACCGGCGATGGCTCCTGCATGAACAGGTGCCATCCTCGCTCTCGTCGACACGCCAATTGCCTAATCTGCGGTATTGAGGGGGTGTTCGGCGCTCGCCTGCGATGCCGTTGTTTCGTTTCTCTTCTTCTCGGCTTTATCTTGATCGTGATGCCATTTGATAGCAAAGAACATGGCTGTGCCGAGCACGATAATCTTTAACGGAAAGAAGACGATAGGGAACCAATCCACCCAGTCACTCGTCATTGAACAGTTCCTTTGAAAAATTGAATACATTCAATCATCTATAGGATATGACGAACATTCGGGAAATGTGCGTTTTGTCACAGGCACAACCCATCGCCTCAGGTAATATGCTCAAGCGCTTGGGTAACTTCATTGAAGCGAAAGGTCACGCGCCATATCTGTCAATCAGCGGGCATAAATCACTTGACGAAGTAACCCGCTACACCATCGCCGCCAACTGCCGAGAACTCGCAACCCAAGCCGAGCCACACCTTCAAGGCGGGGATAAAATAGAACATAAATTGTCAAACCGCGCCCAATAGTTTGACACTTTGCCTTTTAAATAATTGATTTTGTTTGATTAATTTTAGGCATGGCGGAAGAGGTGGGATTCGAACCCACGGTACGGTCTCCCGCACGCCGGTTTTCAAGACCGGTTCCTTAAACCACTCGGACACTCTTCCTTCAATGCCAGAGCGAACTCTGACCGTATCGATATGGTTTGTTATCGATTCTGATTTTGGGTTATAGCCAGACAAAACGTAACGTCAACACCATAACAACAAAATGCTGAGAAACCATTCAATTTACGTGCGTTTTTATTCCTTCTTGCCGCGTGCGTTATAGTCCTCCAGCAGGGGGAAAATGGCAAGTACGGCAACGGGAATTGCAAGAAAGATTGCCGCCGAAATGCCGATATGTTGGAACGAGATGGCCCCCGTTACACCGCCCAGAAAAAACAGAAAGACCATGCGCGAAAGAAGCCATAATTTCGGCAGATCGGCCCTTACCTCTGGCGGCCCGTCTGGCGCGACGTGACGGCCATTCCAATAGAACAGTTTACCCAATTCGATGCCTGTATCGGTCACCAATCCGGTCACATGGGTGGTGCGGATGCGCGCGCCTGACAATTTGGTGATAATCGCGTTCTGCAACCCCATAACGAAGCACAGGAGCGCAATAATCATGAGCGCGAGATCACGGCCAATCGGCCCGAGAAAACCCGATAGCGAAAACGCCGCCAGCAATGAGGCTTCCAGGGCCAAAGGAAGAGCATAGATCGAGCGCAGATTGCGACGACGCCCCCAATTGATGAGGATTGCCGAAACGCCTGCACCAAACAGAAAAAACACGAATCCGGTGAAACCGGAAAGCAGCAATTCGAGCTCTCCCAAAACAAGATTATCAGCAAGGGATGAAACAATCCCGGACATATGGGATGTGTATTGATGCACGGCCATAAACCCGCCCGCATTGGCTGCGCCAGCAATAAAGGTGAGGTAAAAAGCGAGATGGCGGTCACTTGCCTCGGTTCGATCTCTGTGTGCTAGGCTTTTGATGTATGTTTTCATATTGGACACCGAACCTGTGTCAGCGACTCGTGAAGATGGACGACTATCTCACTGCGAGATCGCCATGCGCAAGCCAATTGCAATGGCAAAATGCCACTCTCCTTCACATCTCATATCCGTGGGATTTTCGTCGTCTGCCTAAGGGTTTTGTGAGACAAAACCCTGCCAAATCGAGGCCTGTGAGCGCAAAGCTGCTTTAACGGTCGACAAGTGACTGAGAGACGTGTTACCCGAGCCCCTATGAAACGTTACGGATTTCGGCCCGCCATACGCACCACATGCCCGCGCCCCCATAGTGACGGCAGCGTGTTGGCGGTGTGTGCATTTCTGCTGGCTTACCTCCTGTTTCTTCCGTGGTTTCCGGGCACCACATTTGGTCCCAGCCATAGTGCCAATGATCTTGATTTCAGCGCGCTCCGTGGCAAGGTTCATCTGTCTGCGCGCAACGAAAGCAGACATCTGCGTGATGCAGATCGCGACGACAACAAAGGAGGGCCACCTCCCAATGATATTCCCGTCGTTGTCGTTGATGTCTCGCCCATCACTCCACCTCAGCGGGCCGCGCCACAAGGCGGGTGGGAGCATACCACGCTTGCGCATTCATCTTATCGCAGCGCGCATCAGCCGCGCGCGCCACCGTTGCAACATTCCTGATGCATAGATCGGCGCATTCCGCGCCAGAGCTTTATAATGGATTTAACCCGCTGCTTTGCGCCATTTTTCAGGCCAATGGGCGTGGTTGAAACCATAGAATATGGAATGAGATAGATGAAAACGCCACGCTGGCTTTTGGCTATTTATAGCCTTGTGATCATGTTCGGCCTCTTGACGGCTTTGCCGAATATTTTGCCACAATCCACCCTCGATAAAATGCCATCCTGGCTACCCCACAACCGTGTTTCTCTGGGACTAGACCTGCGTGGCGGCTCCTATCTGGTGCTGGAGGTGGATTCAGCCGATCTTGTGAAAGAACGTCTGCAAACATTGATGCAGGATGCCCGACAAACACTGAGTGAGGCGAAAATACCCGTAACCTCCTTGCGGCAAAATAACAAACAACTGGTCATCACGCTGAGTGATGAAACCCAAAGGCAAGCAGCTCTAACAGCGCTGCAAAAACTCGCCACGCCTGTGGGCGTCACGGGTAGCTCTGACCTTGCCATGACGGGTGCTGGCTCGCAAATCATCGTCGCACTGACCGATGCAGGTCTGGCGGACCGTGTTACCGCAGCCGTTGATCAAAGCCTCGAGATCATTCGCAAACGTGTAGACCAAGTGGGTGTTGCGGAGCCTACAATTCAGCGCGCTGGCACAGACCGTGTTGTGGTGCAGCTTCCTGGCGTTCAAGATCCAAAACGGTTGCGCGATCTGCTGGGCTCGACAGCCAAGATGAGCTTTCATCTCATGGCCAATCCCGGTCCTGATGGCCGGATGCCCGCGGGCACCGAAACGCTCTCAGACGATAGAGGCCAGCAATTCCAGATTTTGTCGCGCGCCGCCCTGTCAGGCGATCACCTGACGGATGCAAGGGTGAGCTTCAACCAGAATAACAATGAGCCTGTTGTTTCGTTTCGTTTCGATACCACCGGCGCACAACGATTTGCAGAAATCACCCGCGCCAATGTGGGGCAACCCTTTGCCATTGTGCTGGACAACAAAGTCTTGAGCGCACCGGTGATCAACGAGCCAATTACCGGCGGTGCGGGGCAGATTTCGGGCAATTTCACGGTGCAGTCGGCCAACGACCTTGCCGCTCTGTTGCGCGCCGGTGCCCTTCCCGCCAAGCTCACCGTGGTTGAGGAAAGAACCGTCGGGGCAGATCTTGGTGCCGACGCCATTTCGGTTGGCATCATGACCGGTTTGATTGGCTTTGGTCTGGTCGTCACCTTCATGTTTGTGCTTTACGGTGCGTGGGGTCTGCTGGCCAATCTGGCGCTTGCCTTGAATGTCATTCTCACCTTTGCCGGATTGACCTTGCTGGGGGCCACCCTCACCTTGCCCGGCATTGCGGGGATTGTGCTTGGCATTGGTCTTGCAGTCGATGCCAACGTCTTGATCAATGAGCGTATCCGCGAAGAAACCCGCAAAGGCCGCTCGGCCATGGCAGCTCTTGATGCCGGTTTCAGCCGAGCTTACTCCACCATCATCGACAGCAATGTTACCGCCTTGATTGCCACGGTTTTGCTGTTTTGGTTCGGCTCTGGTCCTGTGCGCGGTTTTGCTGTCACCATGGGCCTCGGCATTGTTATTTCCATGTTCACGGCGGTTTCCATCGTCAAGGTTGCCATGATCGCGCTGGTCGGCCGCATGAAGTTGAAAACGCTGGAGATAAAGTCGCTTTTCTCCATGAACCTGGTGCCTGAGGGCACCAAAATACCCTTCATGAATGCGCGCTTCATTGGCATTGGCCTATCCGCCGTTTTGTCGGTGGCCTCTGTTGTGCTCTTCATCACCCCCGGATTGAACTACGGTGTGGATTTCAAGGGCGGCATCCAGATGGAGGTTTCCACCCAAGATCCCGCCGACCTTGCATCCTTCCGAAAGGGACTGGAGAGCCTTGGTTTTGGCGATGTTGGCTTGCAACAGTTTGGCGATCCAAAGCACTTCCTGCTGCGCGTGGAGCGCCAGCCGGGTGGCGAGGAAGCCCAGACCGCAGCGGTCGAGAAACTCCGCAGCGAGTTGGTGGTAATCGATAAAACCAGCAATGTGCAAAAAACCGAGGTTGTTGGTCCAAAAGTGAGTGGTGAGTTGGCGACAGCCGGTTTCCTCTCCGTGGTGCTGGCCAGCCTTGCCATGATGGCTTACATCTGGGTGCGGTTTGAATGGCCGTTTGCGGTCGGTGCTATTGCAACGCTGGTGCTGGATGTGACCAAAACCTTGGGCTTCTTTGCCCTGACAGGCATGGATTTCAACCTCACGGCCATTGCGGCGCTGCTAACGCTGGTGGGCTATTCGGTCAATGACAAAGTGGTGGTTTATGACCGCATGCGCGAAAATATGCGGCTCTATAAATCCATGCCGCTGCGCGATGTGATCAATCTCTCCATCAACGAAACATTGGCGCGCAGCATTTACACCTCTGCAACGGCATTTCTGGCGCTCTTGCCCATGGCCATCTGGGGCGGAAGTGCTGTGTCGAGCTTTGCCGTACCGATGGTCTTTGGCATTGTGGTGGCCGCAATCTCGTCTGTGTTTATTGCAGCACCCATCCTGTTGTTCTTGGGCGATTGGCGCACAAAGCACCGGAAGGCAGCAAAAGCACCTCTGGCAAAACAAGCCTCATAATCACCATCGCAAACTGGCCGAGGACGTCGCCTCGGCCAGGTCACTGCACTGATCATCCATTCGCCAGCCTCTTACTCGCCAATCACCAGGCCCTTGGTCAATTCAAGAGCCTGCCGCTCAAACAAGCCGCGATAGATGCCGCCATTGATGCGGATCAGGCTTGCATGCGTGCCCTCTTCCGCAATCCGGCCATGCTCGAACACCAGCAGACGGTCCAAGGCCCGCACGGTGGACAGACGGTGAGCGACAACCAATGTTGTGCGTCCCTGCATCAGCCGTTCCATGGCCTGTTGAATCAGCATCTCCGATTCTGAATCAAGGCTTGATGTTGCTTCGTCCAGGATCAGAATAGGTGCGTCGGCCAAAAATGCCCGGGCAATGGCAATACGCTGGCGCTCACCGCCCGAAAGCTTGATGCCGCGCTCTCCAACCATGGTTGAATAGCCTTTCGGCAAGGCTTCAATAAAGCCATGCGCGCTGGCAAGCCGAGCCGCATTTTCAATCTCGCGTGCACTGGCACCCGGTTTTGCATAGGCAATGTTTTCGGCCAAGGTGCGGTGAAACAGGATAGGCTCCTGCTGCACAATGGCAATTTGCCGACGCAATGCCGCCTGCTGGGTGCGGGAGATATCCTGCCCATCAATGCGGATCATGCCACCATTCACATCATGCAACCGCTGGATAAGCTTGACAAACGTGGTCTTGCCAGAGCCGGAATGACCCACCAGCCCCACACGCTCGCCCGGCTTGATCGTGACCGAAAAATCCCGATACAGCGGCGCGGAATGGCGGCCGTAATGGAAATTCACGCGGTCAAACTCAATCCGGCCTTCGGTGATGCGGATCGGTTTGGCACCGGGCATATCTTCGATACCCAGAGGCTGATCATGCAGCCACACCAGTTCCTCCATATCATTGACCGACCTTTGAAGGTTACGAATGTGCATGCCCACTTCACGCAGGTAACCTTGCAAGATAAAGAACGCCGTCAGCACAAAAGTGATATCACCTGCGCTGGCCCGGCCACTGGCCCAAAGCCACAGGGCAAGGCCCAGAACGCTCCCGCGCAACACGGTGAGCAACGCGGCTTGCAAAGAACCATTCAAGGTTCCACGCGTCCACGTGCGCCGTGTGCGGTCCTGCCATTTGCGCACCACGCGGGCAATCCGCTCATCTTCGCGCGATTCCGCCCCAAAGGCCTTCACAACAGCGTTGCAGGTCACCGCATCAGCCAACGCTCCGCCCAGACGGGTATCCCAGCTATTGGCGAGGCTTGCCATCGGGGCCACGTAGCCCAAGGCCATGCTGGCCGTGAACACCAGAAACACCAAAGACCCGACCCCAACCAGCAGGCCCATCATTGGCCAATGCCACGCCATTAGCACGGTTGATCCTATCAGCATCACCACCGACGGAAACAGCGCCACGAAAACAGTATCATTGAGCAAATCCAGCGCCCACATGCCGCGCGTTGCCTTGCGCACCGTCGAGCCCGCAAAACTATTGGCATGCCAATCGCTGGAAAACCGCTGAATTCTGAAAAACGCATCGCCCGCAATGTCTGCCATACTGCGCAGGGTAAACTGGATGATGGTGGTGAAGGTTGCGTGACGCAGCACGACCGCCCCCACCGAGAGCGCCATCAGCCAGCCAAACGCGGTCATGGCGTTGTGCCAGGTCACCGCATCGTTGGCCTGACCGGTGACAACGGCATCGACCAGGCGACCAGAAAAGAGCGGCGTGAGAACATCGGCAAGCGTTGAGAGCAAGACTGCGCAAACCATAAACGCAGCCCGGCCCGGCTGACGCCGCCAATGAACCCCACAAAAACGAAAAACGTCCCTAAATGCCCCGGTCCTCCGGGATTTTTTTCCAAACAGCATAATAAATTCCGGCAACCACCGGCCTCACGAAATAGAGAAGGAGAGAGCCGTACGCAAAGAGATGCCAACGGCAGAATTTAGAATTTGAAAGATGAGAAGCCCAGAACTCGAACGGCTGAGCAATCAACGAAAGGAGCTGCTATGCAGCGGCATCCGGGATAGAGCCAAATCGGACGCCGGTCGCGATATTGGCTGATGCCACGGGAGATTTTGAAAAATATGCCATCATAAACCTCCCTTTGAGCGCGTTGATAATGCAAAAAGTGTAGACGGTTGAAAAATGGATGCCAAGACGGTTTTTTGCTGAAAATCAAGGTAGTGGGCAACCGTGCCAAATTCGCCACAGTCATTTATCAAAAATCTACCTTTTTCGAGGTAGTCTCTGGGCACAGCCCCCGAGCCACGGGTGGCGTGGATCAGAATGGCGATGGCTGGAGACACACCCCTATGAACGGCAACATGCGGTTCTCGTTTCAACGTCTCGTTTTTTTGTTTTTGCTCATCGCCGTTTCTCTCAGTTTGCCATCGCACTCCTTTGCAGCCGATGAAACCGTGACCATCCATATCGGCCCGGGTCAAACCAGCAGCGACATTGAAAAAGCGTTGAATGCTGCCAAAAGCCTCGGAAAGCCTGTTGAGGTCGACTGGAAAAACGCACCCGCTGCCACCCCGTCACAACCCAGCACCGCGGCGGCGGAAGCCGATATGATGATGTCGGCCTATAGCACAATCCTGGCAACCCTGGTTCGCGGCGGCGATATCGCGCTGACCGGGCTATACGGTCTGCCTACCGCCTTTCACAACAGCTGGATTTCGCTCTCCGAAGAAGATTCAGGCATGAAGGATGTCAGCGACACCGTTGCCATCGCTATCTTCTCCGGGTTAGCGGCAGCATTGGTTTTTCTGTTCATCTTCACGCGGCTTTCACCAGAATTAAAATCGGATCGCGAACCATTGGCCAAGGCGTGGACAGCAGCGCTTCGGCTGTTTGGCGATCTGTGCGCGCTGGTTTTATTTTTGGCCATCACCCGAAGCAGCGTGCATATGTCACTGGCATCGGGCTCCTTTGCGCGTGAAGTTGCCAGCGGTATCATCCAAACAGTATCGCTGACCGCCGCATTTGCGGCCGCAGGTCGCCTGTTGTTTTACCACAATGGATCATCAGGACCGTTGCTGGACATCGCCAATCCCCGCTGGCATCTTGGAATGACCATCGGCTTTGGTGCCCTTTCCGGCATCATTGCCGCCACCCTCAGACTGGCAGATACCCGTGGGCTGGACCCGATGGCCACCGATGGCTGGCTGTTTTTAAGCTCCACCATCCTCACCATTTACAAACTCACCTGGGTCATTGTCGGGCGTAACGACATAGCCGCTGCATTTTCCGGCCGCGATGCCAATGGCCTGTCGCGGGCCGTCGGCAAGGCAACCGTCTATTTCTACGCGCTTTCTGCCATCTTCATTTGGTTGCTCGGCTTTCTGGTTGCGGGAACCGCGCAAAACGCCACCTGGTCGCGGGTGGCGGGGGCAAGTCAGGTGTTGTTCGTGCTCATGCCCATTTTGGGGCGCGGCCTTTCAGCGCTGTTTCGCCTGCTCGGCAACAAACGGGAAGCCATATCCGGGCCGGGATTTCCCTCGGTGCTGCTGTGGGCCTTGCGCATTCCCTTTGCCGGGGCATGCTGGATTTTCGGCATCCAGTTTACCCTCCTCATGTGGCGGCCTCTGCTGGATGGCGCAGGCATCTCAACATCCACCTGGTTGATCCATCTTCAGCAATTTGGTTTTGCGGCTGTCTGTAGCTGGTTTACATGCAGCTTCTTCTGGAAATATTTTGAAGCGGTCTCACCGGAAAAGGGCGTGGCATTGCCGGGCCATGATGACAGCGCACATAAGACAACAAGCCGGCTTTCCACAGTGCTGCCCGTGGTGCGCAATCTGGTGTTGGGCGCTGTGGTTTCCATTGCCCTGCTGGTGACATTGTCATCCCTGGGTGTTGATGTCGCACCGCTTCTGGCAGGCTTTGGCGTTTTGGGTCTGGCCTTATCCTTTGGCTCGCAAACACTGGTGAAAGACGTGGTCTCCGGCATCTTCTTTCTCGCCGAAGATGCTTTCCGCATTGGTGAATACATCGATACCGGAAAATTGAAGGGTACCGTCGAGCAAATCTCGCTGCGATCCATCCGGCTTCGCCACCAGAACGGCCCAATTCATACCATCCCCTTCGGTCAAATTGCTGCAGTGACCAATTTCAGCCGCGATTGGGGCACGATTAAATTCGAGCTGCGCTTTGACCGCGATACCGAGTTGGACACCATCCGCCGAACGGCGAAAAAAGTGGGGTTGGCCATGCTGGAAGATCCGGAATTTGGCCACGAATTCCTCGTGCCACTGAAAATGCAGGGTATTCAAGAGGTGACCGAAAACTCGATGGTCATTCGTTTCAAATTCACGTCTCGCCCCGGAAATCCTAGCATTATCAAGCGCGAGGGCATTCGCAGGCTGTTGAGCGCCTTCAAGCAGGCGGGCCTCAATCTTGCGTCAAACGCCGTTGTTGTGCGCAATGGCAGCGGCACCCTTACAGATGGCGCGGCCGCAATACCTATGCCGGTTGCAAACCAGCCGTGACATATTCCAAATGTATTCTTTAGAATATTGTCACTCTGCTTAACGTCTCCGTGTATCTTGCGCATAGAACTTGACTTCTTAAGTCAGCTTATCTAATCGAATGCACAGACCAAGTAGCTTTCACAGGAGACAAACTTGAAAACCTCTCGCATTCGTGGGGCAAAGGCCCTTGCTGTTTTCGCCACGCTTTTGGCCACAGGCCCTGCTTCCTATGCCGTTGCCGCCGACGGCGAAGGGATCGTTGTCTATAACGCGCAGCACGAAAGCTTGGGGCGTGAATGGATCGATGCCTTCACCAAGGCCACCGGCATTAAAGTGACAGTCCGTCAGGGCAGCGATATGCAGTTTGCCAATCAATTGGTGCAGGAAGGTGTCGCCTCCCCGGCCGACGTGTTCTTGACTGAAAATTCTCCGGCCATGGCCTTGGTTGACAACGCTGGCCTGTTTGCCCCGGTCGACAAGGACACGCTTGAGCAAGTGCCTGCCGAGTTCCGTCCAACCAACGGCCACTGGGTTGGTATTGCGGCCCGCTCAACCGTTTTTGCCTACGACAAAAACAAGCTGAGTGCCGACAAGCTGCCAAAGTCGCTGCTGGATCTGGCCGATCCAGCTTGGAAAGGCCGTTGGGCAGCATCACCTTCCGGTGCGGATTTTCAGGCCATTGTCAGCGCTCTTCTGGAGTTGAAGGGTGAAGAAGCAACAGCCAAGTGGCTGAAGGCTCTCAAAGAAAATGCCACGTTCTACAAAGGCAACAGCGTAGCCATGAAGGCCGTGAATGCTGGCGAAGTTGAAGGCGCGGTGATCTATCATTACTACTGGTTTGGTGATCAGGCCAAGACCGGCGAAAACAGCAAGAATGTTGCCTTGCATTATTTCAAGCATCAGGACCCAGGTGCGTTTGTGAGCACATCGGGTGCCGGGATCATCAAATCCACCCAGCACATGAAGGATGCGCAGGCGTTCTTGAAGTTCCTGACCAGCAAAAACGGTCAGGCCATTCTCAAAAACGGCACCTCGTTTGAATATGCTGTCGCCAAAGGCGCAGAATCCAATCCTAAGCTGGTTCCCCTCAAGGATCTTGATGCGCCAAAGGTTGAGCCTTCCAAGCTGAACAACCAAAAAGTGACAGAAATGATGACGGCAGCCGGCATTTTGTAATGCTCTGCGTCACCTGTTGGTGACGTCTGAAACTATTGTCTTTTGCTCAAGAAAGGCTTAGGCCAGACATCTGCAATCGCTTTGAAAAAAGCGATTGCATCGTTTTTTATCTGCGCGATTTGAGCGCAGAGAACCAAGAGTGATCAGGCAATCTTGCTGCAAGATAACAGACGACAGGCACATACTATGCAGGCATTGGTTCCGGGTGGCAGGCGTTTTGCCTTCCGCAGGTCCACATCGCATGTCGGTCTTCTTGCCATTGCCAGCATCGTCGCCCTCGTCAGTCTCGTCCCGCTCGGGTTTATTGTCTGGGTCACCATAGACGTCGGCTGGAAAACCGTGGTTGAGCTGGTTTTTCGTGGCCGTGTTGGCGAGTTGCTGATCAATACGGTGTTGTTGGAAGCCACAACCCTGCCCATCACCGTCACACTTTCCGTTGCTCTGGCATGGCTTATTGAGCGCACACACCTTCCCTTTCCCAATCTATGGTCGTGGTTGATGGTCACGCCGCTGGCCGTGCCAGCCTTTGTGCACAGCTACGCATGGATTGGCGTTGCACCCGGCATGCATGGGCTGTGGAGCGCTGTTTTCATCTCGGTTATTGCCTATTTTCCGTTTATCTACCTGCCCGTTGCAGCCACCTTGCGGCGGTTGGACCCGTCCATAGAAGACGCCGCGGCATCTTTGGGGCTTGGGCCTTGGCGGGTATTTTTTCGGGTGGTTTTGCCACAATTGCGTCTGGCTATTTTTGCGGGCGGCTTGTTGGTAGCGCTGCATTTGCTGTCGGAATACGGTCTGTTTGTCATGATCCGCTTCGATACCTTTGCAACGGCCATCGTTGATCAATTTCAATCCGCCTATAACAGCGCGGCCTCCAATATGCTGAGCGGCGTTTTGGTGCTGTGCTGCATTCTACTGCTGGGCCTCGATAGCCTTTTACGCGGCAAGGAGCGTTATGCCCGTGTCGGCTCAGGCTCGATCAGGCCCGTCCAGCGCCGCGCACTTGGCGTCTACCTCATACCGGCATTGCTGCTTCCCGCCATTGTTGCCATCCTAGCTCTGGGTGTGCCTGCCTATACACTGCTTCGCTGGCTTTATATCGGTGGTGCAAGTATTTGGCGGATGGACACCGTTGGCAATGCCTTCATCCAGACCATTGTGCTGGCTCTGGCTGGGGGCGTTCTGGCCATGGTGACAGCAACGCCGATGGCGTGGTTGTCGGTGCGCGCACCAAGCCGTTTTCAGCGCATTCTGGAAGCTTGCCATTACTATGTCGGCTCGCTGCCGGGTGTTGTCGTCGCCCTATCGCTGGTCACCATTACCGTGCGGCTTTTTTTGCCGCTCTATCAAACCTTTGCCACCCTGATTATCGCCTATATTCTGCTGTTTTTGCCCCGCGCCATGGTTGGCCTGCGGGCCAGCGTTGCCCAAGCTCCGATTGAGCTGGAGCGCGCCGCCATGAGCCTTGGCAAAAGCCCGACCATGGCCGTTTGGCTCACCACCATGCGGCTGGCAGCCCCAGGTGCTGCGGCCAGTATTGCGCTTGTGGCCATGGGCATTACCAATGAACTGACCGCGACACTGATGCTTGCACCCAATGGCGTGGAAACATTGGCAACAAAATTCTGGTCGCTCACCAGTGAGATAGACTATGTGGCGGCAGCGCCGCATGCGGTGATGATGGTGGTTTTATCCCTGCCCCTCACCCTTCTGCTGCAATCGCAATCCAAACGCACGGCTGGCCAATGACATTTCTTGATATTCACGCCGTCAGCAAACGCTATGGCACAACGCAAGCCTTGAACGCTGTATCGCTTAGCATCGCAAAGGGCAGCAGAACGGCAATCGTTGGCCCGTCCGGTTCTGGAAAATCCACACTTCTGCGGCTGATTGCCGGCTTTGAAACCCCAGACGCGGGCACCATTACCCTCGATCAGCAATTGCAGGCAGATGCGGGCTTTTTGATCCCCGCTCACAAGCGCGGCATCGGCCTAGTGTCGCAGGATGGCGCACTTTTTCCCCATCTCAGCATTGCTGATAATATCGGTTTTGGCATTGAGCGCGCAGCACCCGATCGCGACAAGCGCATTGCCAATCTGGCCGATATGGTTGAACTGGATGCCGTCATGCTAAGCCGACGCCCGCATCAACTTTCAGGCGGACAGCAACAGCGGGTGGCATTGGCGCGCGCCCTTGCGCGGCAACCGCGGCTGATGCTGTTGGATGAGCCGTTTTCGGCGCTCGACACCGGCCTTCGCGAAACCATGCGCAAAGCGGTGTCAAAGCTGCTTGCCCAAGCCGGTATCACCACCATTCTCGTCACCCATGATCAAACCGAGGCCATGTCATTTGCCGATCAGCTTGCCGTGTTGCGCGAGGGTGCCGTGGTGCAAGTTGGCCCGCCGCGCACCCTTTATGAGCGCCCTGTTGATCGCGAAACAGCCCTGTTTCTGGGCGATGCGGTTCTTTTACCAGCCACAATTTCCAACGGAGTTGCAGACTGCGTTCTTGGGAAAATCCCTGTCGAGGGCGCGGCATCGGGACAACGCGACATCATGCTGAGACCCGAGCAAATTTCGATCAGCCAGCAAGCACAGCCGGATATTCGCCCCGTTGAAGTCACTGACATCGATTTTGCCGGGGCGACCGGCACCGTGACATTGAACACGCAAGTTGCATCAAATGGCACCCAGCCACTGTCCATCCGCGTATCGCGGCTGGATTTGCCCTCACCCGGAGATTTTGTCTATCTCAGCGTCGAGGGCACGGCTTTTGTTTTTTAGTCCTCTGCCGCCTTCAGTCTGGTGACGTGGACCTGCGGCTTATCGCCATTGTTCCATTTGCCATCAATGGCGCGCTCAATCTGCGCGGCAAGCTGAAGCAACAGCCCATCTTTGCCTTGCGCCGCCTGCGCCAGCATGCCAAGCGGCATGCCGTTGGCCTGCTTTGCCAGCGGCAAGGAAATGCCGGGCGTTCCGCAAAGGCTGGTCAGCGGCGTATAAGCAAAAAAGCCCCATAGATTGGCAAACCAATCCAGTGCCGATGGATTGTCTGTCATGGTCAAATATTCTGTGGTGCCCAACAGCGGTGTTTCTTTCGACGTGGTGGGCGTCAGAATAATATCCCACTCTTCAAAAAATGCACCAAAAGCGCGGGCTGTGGCGTTGAAGGCCAATTGCATATCAGCGCGCTCGGTATAGGTGGCATCCTTGCCCTGTTCCCATATGCGGATATTCATCGGCTCGATCAGATCCTCCGGTGGTTTTTCCAGCCCTTTCAACCGCAGCAGGCTGTTCACCGTCTGCGCAAAATTGGTGATGTAGCAGGTGGTTTGCGCGGCATAGGCTTTGGCGAAATCAATGTCTGGCAGCGGCCCCCATTCCACATAATGACCAAGTCTTTCCAAGAAACGCGCAACACGCTCAAGCTCTGCGACAATCGCGGGCGATGCGCTATAAACGCCCCACTCGTGTGACACGGCAATGCGAAGCGGTTTTGGGTCACGCTCGATCAAAGTCAAAAACGGCACCTCCGCCGTCCAGTAGGGCATAAATTCGCCCGGCGCGCCGCCGCGACACGTATCCACAAAGGCCGCCGTATCGCGCACCGTACGGCTAATACAGCCTTGTGTGGAGACAACAGAGGTGAAATCCGAGCCAGCCGGGGCGATGGAAAACGTGCCCCTTGACGATTTCAGCCCGATGGCACCGTTGACGCCCGCCGGAATACGAATAGATCCGCCGCCATCCGTGCCATGGGCAAGCGGCACCACGCCAGCCCCAACCATCACAGAAGAACCCGCAGACGAGCCGCAGCTGGTGTATCGCGTATCCCAAGGATTGCAGGTCACGTAGACCGCCGGATTTTCGGCCGAGCTACAGCAGCCGAATTCTGGCGTTGTTGTCCGACCAATCACGTTCAAACCGGCTTTCTTGATCTTTGTGGCCAAAAAACTGTCGGCGCTTGCGCGGTTGCCTTTCATGTAAAGCGAGCCCATTTCCTGAAGCCTGCCCTTCATGGTTGGCCCAAGGTCTTTCAACAAAAACGGCACGCCTTTGAACAAACCATCCTGATCCGTGCCATTGGCCCAGGGATCGGCAACCGCGTCTTCAAACACTTCAACAACACCGTTGATGTCGGGATTGATGCTGGCAATGGCGCTGGCCGCCTGAGCGGCAAGCTCTGCGGCTGTCACCTCGCCCGACCGCACCAGATTGCTAAGGCCAATTCCATCCTGGCTAAACCACTCATCCCAACGCATCACAGTTTTCATGATATTTTCCTGATTGATTTCAAATGAAAGCAAGGCCGCCTTTGCGGATACACTCTAAGCCACTGGCTCAATTGCAGCATCGGCCCATGGCGACACCGGCTCTGTCATGCCGCTGTTGATGCCATTGCAACGCATCACCGCAGATGGGCAGGCAAAATCAAAGGGTAGAATGGTTCTTTTGGTCGTGCTGGTTGGTGCAATGTCTGAAAGGGCGGCAATGACCTCGGGTGCCAGATCTTCATCGGCAGTGATCTTGCCGGAGCCCGAGCAGTCAATCCTTGGCTGATGAAAGGCTTCCTCGAGATCCATGCCGAAATCGGCAATGAAGGATGAGAGGTTCAAAACGGCGGGCAAGATTTTACGGCCACCGGACGCGCCCACGGCAAATTGACGCCCATCGGCGGTTTTGCCAATGACCGGGCATATATTCATCAAGCAGCCCTTGTCGGCGGCCAGCGAGTTGGGCTTGCCGGGCTCCGGGTCAAACCACATGATGCCATTGTTCATCATCAGGCCTGTGGACGGCGACATTACCTTTGAGCCAAAAATCGATAACAATGTCTGGGTCACAGCCACCATATTGCCATCGCGATCGACCACCGAAAAATGGGTGGTGCAGGAGGGCGCATGTGGTGCGTCACAATCCCCCATTTCGCGCAAGCGCCGTTGATAGGTCGCGTTCAGCGCTTTCGCCATTTCGCCATAGCTCACACCATCTGGCGCATCACCGGGGGTAAATGCGCCTTCCATCATTGCAAAACACTCAGCAATATTTGGCCCCGCAGTCAGACCTTGCGCAGCATGCACCACGCCGCCGCGATAAGGCACCTCGATTGTATCGCGCAACTCGGCGCGATAGGTCGCCAGATCGTCCAGACTGAGGCATCCGCCTTTGGCCTGCACATCGCCCACCATGGCGGCGGCAATGTCGCCCTCATAAAAATCGCGCGGGCCTTTGTCGGCCAGTCTTTCCAAGGTTGCGGCCAGTGTCTTCTGGTTCAGGCGTCGCTTTTCCGAGGCCGTCCATCCCGACATGATCGGCCACGTGCCGTCATCCAGAAACTGGGCGGCGCAATCAGCATCTTTTGCCAGATCGCGCGCGGCAGAGGCAATCAGCATCGAACCATACCAATCCACCAGCATGCCCTTTTGCGCAAGAGCCGCAGCTGGCTGCAAAAGCGCCTTCCAGCTCAGTTTTGCAAATCGCTGATGGGCAAGCTCCATGCCTGCCACCGTGCCTGGCACGGCAATGGCCGTAGCCCCTTGCACATTTCGATCATCCGCCACTGTTTTCCATGGAAAGAGATCAGAGGAGCGACCGCTGCCATCGAGCGGATAGTCGTTTGGATCAAGCGCTTTGGGCGAGCGCATGCCAAAAAACAGCGTATAGGCCTTTTTCTCAGCCTCCCGCCAGATCACCATGGCCCCGCCGCCTGCGGGGCCGCTCATCCACGGCTCAACCACACCCACCGCGAAAGACGTGGCAATGGCCGCGTCAATGGCATCACCACCGGCTGCAAGAATGGCAGCACCAACTTCGGCTGCCGTGCGATGTTGCGCAGCAACGATCCCACCGCGTGATGTCACAAGCTGCTTGCTTATCTTCTGTGTGGTGGAAAAATTGCTCATCTCAAATCCCTCGCGTTGTGACACGTCATCACCCTTGCCCACCAAGGCGCATGAGCAGCCCCGCCATAAACCGGCTTCGCTCTGTCAAACTATCGATGAAAATATGCTCATTGGGCGTGTGCAATCCCGCCCCACGCGCGCCAATGGAATCAAGCGTCGGAATGCCCAGAGCGCCAGTGAAATTTCCATCCGATCCGCCGCCGGCACTGCCGTGAGTGAGCACAAAACCGATATCGGCGGCAACGCTTTTGCCAATCTCAAAAAGTGCAAGCGTGCCTTCATCAGCCTCCCAGACAGGGCGGGTATAGGTGCGCCAAACCTCGGTTTGAATGTCATTGGCCTCCCCGGCCAGGGCCAGCATCTTCTGCACGCCGGCATCCAGATCGTGCTGACGCTTGGCCATGGACAAAACCTCGATCTCGCAACTGTCCGCCACGCAATTCACCCATTGTCCGGCATGGATAACACCCACCGAAAAGGTGCAATCCTCACTGGACATGGCCTCGATCTCAATGATCTTTCTGGCCATGCCATGGATGGCGGGGCGCCCATCTTTGAGCGCCCATCCGGCATGGCTGGCCCGGCCCGATGTGCGCAGCTTGAAGCGGGCAATGGCATAACGGCCAGTCACTGCACCGCATTTTGGGTCCGTTGGTTCGGGCACCAGAACGTAGCGGTTTTTGCGCGCTTCCATCTCGATCAGATCGCGGGTGGACGGTGTACCGACCTCTTCATCGGGCGTGAACAAAATGGTCACCGGCAGCGGCGTCTGCAAACCCGCCATCGCGATGTGGCGCATCGCTTCCACGGCCATATAGCAGCCCGCTTTCATGTCCTGAATGCCGGGGCCGTAACAATGATTGCCCTCAACGCGCCAGGGATTTTGCGCCAAAGTACCAACCGGATGCACCGTATCGAGATGGCCCGATATCAACACGCCGGGCTTGCCCATATCGGTATGGGGAAAGCGCGCCCGCACCGAGCCACCAAAGCCCATGCGCCCCGGAATCCGCTCAATCACGGCACCGGCTGCTGCGAGATCATAGGCGGCCAGATCCATCATCCGGTTCACGGCGCTTGCGTCAAATGTCGGGCTTTCGCACTCCACCCACGGCTTCAAGCCCGCCAGAATTTCATCCGTGTTAAACGGCAATTGAATTGCACTCATGCTCATCTCCCATTGCCTGCTCAAGCGGCCCCTAAGCGGCGCTCCACAATGCGCGCAAAAATCGCAGCACCAACCGGCAGCAAATTATCGTCAAAGATAAAACCCGCATTATGCACCGGCACCGTGCCTGCATGGCCGATAGAGCAATAAACGCCGGGGGCGGTTGCCAGCATGTCGGCAAAATCCTCGCTGCCCATCACGGCATCCGCATCGGTAAACACGTTTTCCACACCAACAATGTCGGCGGCGGCCTCGGCATAGGGGCCAACCAGCGACGTGGTGTTGATCAGCACATCGAAGACATTGCGATGATCCAGCTGCACCTCAACATCATAGGTGCGGGCAATTCCCTCGCAAACCGCCGTCATACGCTCATGAACAAGCTGGCTGACCGCGCGATCCAGATAGCGCACAGTGCCGGTGATTTTCGCCTCACCCGGCAAAACATTATAGGCCGTGCCTGCGTGAATCTGGGTCACGGACAAAACCGCCCTTTTCGATGCCGCCACATTGCGCGACACAATGGGCTGAAGCGCCTGCACAAGGGCCGTTGCGGCAACAATCACATCCTTTGAAACTTCAGGCATGGCGGCATGGGCACCTGCACCGGTGATGTGAATATCAAAAAAGTCCGCGCCCGCCATGGCCGCCGCAGGCGAAATATACACCTCAAAAGGCTTGCCATTGGGCCGATTGTGCATGCCGTAAATTTCATCGCAGGGAAAACGCTCGAACAGCCCTTCAGCAATCATCCGGCGCGCACCGCCAAGGCCTTCTTCGGCGGGCTGAAAAATCAGCACCACTGTACCGGCGAAATCGCGATGGGCAGCCAGATAGCGGGCCGTGCCCAGCAACATGGTGGTATGACCATCATGGCCGCAGCCATGAAAAACACCGGGATGCTTGGACGCGTAAGACAGATTGGTCATCTCTTCCATCGGCAAAGCATCCATATCGGCGCGAAGGCCAATGGTCGGCCCCTCACCTTTGGTGCCCTTGATGATGCCAACCACACCTGTGCCAGCAATGCCGCTATGCACCTCAACACCATAGCGTTGCAGATGTTCGATCACGATGGCGCTGGTGCGCTTTTCTTCAAAGCCAATTTCGGGATGCATGTGAATGTCATGACGAATATCGACCAGATCGCCCTTAAAGCTTTCAATTTTTTCAATAACGGACATTTCGGATGTTCCTCCTATACATTTTCTTTAAGCGTAAACCGGACCATTGGGAGCCAGCTTCAGCCCTTTGCGCAATTTCGTCCAGGGCAAAGATATCGGCGATACCGGCATGGGACCGGGAGCGGCACAGACCAGAATAGCGCTCGCAATCGGTGCAAAATCAGCCCTGAAATGCACCGAGCTTTTGTTGACCAGAATTTTCATGGCTGTCGGCTCAATTCCGACGAAGCGGTACATGGACTGATCGGCCATTTGCACCTTGTGGGAGCCGACCACCACCCGCACGCCCCCCAGGCGAAGGCATGCCGCCAAGCCGACATCCATGTCACTCTTGCCGTAATACGGCCCGGTGGTTTGAAAGCGACCATCCGAGACTTTCTCAACCAGAAACTCGGCGGTAAAGGGCGCATCGCCCGCAACGCCGGATGTTCCGCCTATAGTAAGCGTTACCACGCTGCCCTCCTTGGCGGCAAAGGCTGCGGCCGCCGCAGCGGGGTCGTAAATCAAACCAATTGCCGCATCCTGGGCATCGCATTCCACCAGCGCACGCAGCATGCCCATGGTGTTGGCATCGCCGCCTGCACCGGGGTTATCCTGTGTATCGGCAATCACCACAGGCTTGCTCGCTGTTTCGGCAATCGCCATGGCCGCCCTCACACCCTCAATCGGTGTATAGACCTTGCCATCAAAAGCATCCTCAAGGCTTTCAACCATGCTGGCGATAGCCTTAGCCACGCCCCTTACAGCGCTTTCGCTTTGTCCATAAGCGATCACCGTTGGCCCGCATCCGTCAAAATCGGCGGCCGGAAAAGCAGGAAAAAAGGAAAGCGATGTCACATCGCCCGTCTCCAGCGCCGCAACCTTGGCATAGATTGAGCGGCACGGCTCCAGCTCGGTTGCCTGCCACGAAATCGGGATCAGGAAGGAAATGGTCTGAAGCGCTTTGGCGGGTCGCACGCCAGATTGCATGATCTGATCCAGCGCGACGGCGGTCCGCTCTCCCGTTTCTGCCATATCGACATGGGGATAAGTGCGATAGCCGACCATGACATCGGCATTCTCCACCATCTCAGGCGTGATATTGCCATGCAGATCAAGGCTCACGGCAATCGGAACGCCAGGGCCCACGGCAAGGCGAAGCCGTTTGAGAAGCTCCCCTTCACCGTCATCGATATGCTCTGCCACCATCGCGCCGTGCAGATCAAGATAAATGCCATCCAGCCGACCAAATGCAACAATCCGCTCAATCAATTCGCTGACAATGCGCTCATAGGCGCTTGCCTCAACATGGGCGGATGGCGTGGCACCGCACCACAAGGCGGGGCATATCTCCCAGCCCGCGGCTTGCGCGCAATTCAGCGCACCGGTTATGCCGATATTGATGCTGCCAACACGCGTGACAATCTCATCACCCCGCACAAAGGGCAGTGGACCCCAGCCGCGCTCAAAGTCCTCATAAAACGCCTTGCTGGGCGCAAATGTATTGGTTTCATGCATAAAACCGCCAAAGGCAACACGCCTCACGCTCATGGATCATTCCTCTTTTGCTCAATCGTAAGACGCCTGTTGCGTTATGCGTAAAACTGGATTCGAAAGGTTTCTCTAAACCGCAGCCACCTGTCCAAATCTGTGATTTTTTCCGGGTGCGGCATCAAAGAGCGCACGGGTATATTCATGGGTTGGATTGGCAAACATGGCCGCAGTCTCGCCAAGTTCCACCACTTCACCGCGATGCATCACCGCAATACGGTCACACACTTGGGCCGCCACCCGCAGATCGTGGGTGATGAACAAAACGGCGAGATTAAACTCTTCGCGCACCCGATCGAGCAGTTCCAATACCTGCTTCTGGATAGACACGTCCAAGGCAGACACTGACTCATCGGCAATCAAAATCTCCGGCTCCATGGCCAAAGCCCGCGCAATACAAATGCGCTGGCGCTGACCGCCCGAGAACTGATGCGGCAAGCGATCCAGCGCGTCTGGCGACAAGCCCACAAGGGCCATCAAATCGCGCGCCTTGGCCAAGGCCGCCGTTTCGCTGACACCGAAATTCATCGGCCCCTCGATAATGGATTGCCCGACGCTGACACGCGGGTTGAGCGAGCGATAGGGATCTTGAAAGACAATCTGAATCCGCTTGCGGTTGGGCTTTAATTGCCGCTGGCTCATCCGGGCAATATCTTCCGTGCCAATCAAAACCGCACCTGCGGTTGGATCAATCAAGCGCACCACACAGCGGGCAAAGGTCGATTTTCCTGAGCCGGATTCACCAACAATACCCAGTGTTTCGCCCTTTCGCACACGCAGGTCCACCCCTTTGAGAGCGTGCACAACACGGTCTTTTTTGAACACGCTTTGCCCGCCATAGGTCTTTTCCAGCTTGACCGTTTCAAAGCCGATTTTATTCGCGGCCTTGGAGGGACGATAGGGTGGAACCGTTCCGGGCACGGCGGCCATCAGCATTTTGGTATACTCGTGCTGGGGGCGGTTCAGCACCTCATCGGCTGTTCCGGTTTCAACCACTTCTCCTCGGCGCATCACCACAACCCGATGGGCAATTTCGGCCACCACTCCAAAATCATGAGTGATAAACAGCACGCCCATGCCACGGCTTTTTTGAATCTCATAAATCAATTTGAGAATCTGCGCTTGCGTTGTCACATCCAGCGCGGTGGTCGGCTCATCTGCAATCAACACTTTGGGATTGAGCACCAAAGCACTGGCAATCATGATGCGTTGACGCTGGCCGCCTGACAGTTGATGCGGATAGGCACTGGCCATGCTGACCGGATCGGGCAGGTTCACAGCCGTCATAATGTCAATCACCCGATCATAGCGCTCCTTTGCGGAGAGCTTCGTGTGAATGCGCAACACCTCGTCAATCTGCTCGCCCACTTTGATAACCGGGTTGAGTGCGGTCATTGGCTCTTGAAAAATCATCGCCATTTCTGTGCCACGCATGGCGCGCAGCTCTTTGGGCGATTTCTCAACAACGTTTTCGCCGTTCACCAGAATGCGACCTGTGGCCACCTGCAGCTCCTTGGGCAGCAGCCCCATCACCGCATGCGAACTGACCGATTTACCGGAGCCGGATTCGCCAACCACGCACACAATTTCACCAGGATTGACGGTGAGAGTGACGTTGCTGACGGCATTTCTGCGGTCTGCTCCGTCCGGAAGACGCACGGTCAGGTTCTCGATTGAAAGGACTGGCTTGTCGCTATGTGTCATGACATTTTCCTTGCAATGCGGGGATCAAGACGATCGCGCAACCCGTCACCCAGCACATTGACCGCCAGAATGGTCAGCGCCAAAGCAAGACCGGGAAACAGCACGATCCATGGAGCCAGTGGAAAATAAGTTCGCCCCTCGGCCATCATATTGCCCCAGCTGGGCAATTCCGGCGGCATGCCGGCACCGAGAAAAGACAGGATCGCCTCGGTCAACATGGCGTTGGCGCAGACATAGGTGGCCTGCACAATCAGCGGCGGCACGGTATTGGGGAAAATATGCCGGGCAAGAATCTTGGGAAGCGGTGTGCCAAGCGAAATTGCCGCTTCGACATAGGGCTCTTCACGCACCGTCAGCACCACCGAGCGCACCAACCGCACAATGCGTGGAACCTCGGGAATGGAAATGGCAATCACCACCGTATAGATATTGGCCGTGCCGGAAATGGCCACCAGCGCAATGGCCAGCAAAATGCCGGGAATGGACATAAGGCCATCCATGATGCGCATAACAATGGCATCCACCCATCTGAAATAGCCGGAAAACAGACCAATCAAAAGGCCGATCACCACACAAATGATCGAGGCGGATGCACCGATGGACAGGGATATGCGTGAACCATAGACAACACGCGACCATATATCACGGCCAAACATATCCGTTCCCAACCAGCTTGCGGCGGATGGCGGCTTGAGCCGGTTGGATGGCATCATGGCAATCGGATCAACCGTGCCAAGCCAAGGCGCAAACACCGCGGCGAGCGCCATGATCAGGATGACAACACCACCTGCGAAGGCAAAAGGATAGCGCCGGGCAACCGACACGATGGAAAAACCGCGCATCGGGCGGGCAGGCGTTTGGGCAAGCGCGGTCAATAGCGTATCCTCGGATCAACAAAGGTGTAAACAATATCGATGAGCAGATTGAGCATCACGTAGATGAAGGAGAAAAACAGGATCAGCCCCTGAATGATCGGGTAATCCCGCTTTTGCACCGCATCAACCACAAGGCGGCCGAGGCCGGGAATGTTGAAAACCGTCTCTGTGACCACCACGCCGCCAATCAGCAAGGCCACACCCAAACCAATCACGGTGATAATCGGCACTGCCGCATTTTTAAGGGCGTGAACCAGCAAGACCTTGCTTTCCACCTGCCCTTTGGCGTGGGCTGTGCGGATATAATCTTCCTGCAACACTTCCAGCACGCTTGCGCGGGTCATGCGGGCAATCAGAGCGATGAAAATGGCGGAAAGGGCAAGAACCGGCAGCACCAGATGGCGCGTAAAGCCTGCGAGGTCCGTAAACGGGCTTTTGTAGCCCTGCACTGGCAACCATTTGAGACTGATGGAAAAACCATAGATCAGCATATAGGCAACCACAAACACCGGCACAGAAAAACCAATGACCGAAAACACCATGATCAGCCGATCAATAATGCTGCCTTCTTTCCAGGCGGCAATCACGCCCAGGGGCACGGCAACCAGCGTCGAATAAACAATGGTGACCAAGGCCAGCATGGCGGTTGGCTCAAGCCGCTGGCTGATCAGCTTTGTCACCGGCATATTGGTGAAAATTGACATGCCGAGATCGCCTTGAAGCAGGCGACCCATCCACAGCAGAAATTGCATGCCGATGGGCTGGTCCAGACCCAGCTTGGCGCGGATGGCAAGGATTTGCGCAGGTGTGGCGTAATCTCCGGCAATCACCACAGCAGGATCGCCGGGGGCCAAGCGTACAAGAAGAAAGACAATGAATGCAACGATGATCAGCACCGGAATCGTCGCGACGATCCGTTTCGCGATGAAAAACCACATGGTCGCCACCTTTCGAAATGAGGTTCAAAGGTTGGCGAGGCGCACATGCCTCGCCATGTCTGGAGGGGGAGACCGATTAAGCCTTATCCATGTTCCAGAAGAATTGAACCGGCGACTGGATCATGCCCGTCACCTTTTCCGAATAGCCGCAAGGCACAAAAAATGTGCCCAGATTGGCAAAAGGAGCGATTTCGAAAATCCGTTTTTGCACGGCGCTGGCAATTTCCTTTTGCTTGGCGAGGTCGGTTGCCTCGGCAAACTGATTGCGCAACTGCTCCAGCTGATCATCCTTGGCCCAGCCAAACCAACCCTTTTCACCATTGCCACCAAATTGCACATTGGCCAGCGGATGAATGGAATCGCCCCCAATCCACCAGGTGAAGAAAATGCTCCAGCCGCCATGATCCATATCGTCCTTGGAGGCGCGGCGAGACAGAACCGTTGACCAGTCCATGGCTTGCAAATCCACATTTATGCCCATGGCGCGCATTTTTTCGGCAGAGACCAGCGCAAACGCCGAGAGAATAGGGTTGTCGGTGGGTTGAAGCACCACAAGCTTTTCGCCCTTATAGCCCGATTCAGCCACCATTTTCTTGGCAGCCTCCAGGTCGCCATCCACCATGTCGGCACCGACATCCGAGGCAAATGTTGAACCTGCCGGATAAATGCTGGCGCTGACCTTGAAATAATCAGGATTACCAATGGCAGACTGCAAGAAGTCCTGCTGTTTAAAGCCCTTGGCAATGGCCAGACGCAGTTTTTCATTCGCGGTTGGACCAACAAGGCTGTTGAAACGGGCCATGCCCATAGAGCCGAGCGTGTCGAGCACGGCGGTTTTGACCCCTTCGTTGCCATCCACAAGCGGGGCAAGATCCGGCGGCACCTGTTCCCAGTAATCCACCTCGCCAGAGACCAAAGCATTCATGGCTGTGGTTGGGTCGCCAATGGTGATCCACTCAACACGATCGGCCTTGGCAACTTTGCCGCCTGCCGCAGAAGACGGTGGCTCTTTGCGTGGGACGTATTTTTCATTGCGGATATAGACCACCTTGGAGCCGGGAACCCATTCATCGGCCTTGAAGATAAACGGGCCAGACCCGATCGATTCCTTGATTTGCTCGCTGGCATCGGTTTCAGCAATGCGCTTTGGCATCATAAACGGTACGTTGGAAGAGATCTTGCCAAGAGACTGAAGCACAAGGCCGTATGGCTTGGACAGCGTCATCACGATGGTCTTGTCATCAGTCGCTTCCAGCTTGGAAATCACCGTAAACAAGCGCTGGCCCATGCCATCGCGCTTACCCCAGCGGGTTAGCGAGGCAACGCAATCTGCCGCCGTCACCGCAGGCCCATCATGCCAGGCAAGACCATCACGCAGCTTAAAAGTCCAGACCAATCCGTCGCTGCTGGTCTCATACGTATCCACCATCTGCGGCTGTGGGTTCAGCTCGGCATCCATGGCAAAAAGCGTATCGTAGATCATATAGCCATGGTTGCGGCTGATGTAGCCGGTCGTCCAGATGGGATCGACAATCTTCAGGTCGGCGTGGGGAATAACTTTCAAAAGCGGGGTATTGGCATAGGCGCTGCCAATTCCAAAAGGCAAAACAGATGCGGCGGTGGCTGCGGCGGCTGTTCCCAAAAGCTGTCTGCGGGAAATCTTCACTGAACCGTTCTCCTCATTCTTTTTTTGCAGGCTGTAAACAGTGCGCTCTGCAACGAGGGTTCACCGTTTCACCTGTTTTTTGCCCAACATTTGAGCCGACGAGATGGTTGCCTATTTTCTAGCTTTGCATAAAGTATATTTTTCGTGAAATATTTCTCCATTTTTTGGAATTGTGGCACTTATGAATCTCTCTTTGCGCCAAATCCGCTATGTGACCGAGGTTGCTCGGCAGGGCAGCATTCAAAAAGCGTCGCAGACGCTGCATATTTCGCAATCCTCCATTCTGGCGGCGATCACGCTGGCGGAAAATGCGCTGGATGCAAAAATATTCGATCGCAGACAAGCGCGCGGCGTGTTGATCACGCAGGAAGGCGAGCGCTTTTTGAGCATTGCCCACTCGTTGCTGGAGGCTGAGGCCGAGTTTTCCCGCTCTTTGGGCACAATGGGCCATAGCACACCGGAAAATATTCGTGTCGGTTGCTTTGTGCCCTTTGGGCCGGCCTATATGATCGATATTTTAAAGGAATTTCGGCAGCACAACAATGTTGGCACGATTGATCTTCTGGAGGGCAGTCAACCACAGCTGCGCGAATGGTTGGTCCGAGGCGACATCGAATTTGCCGTCACCGTCGATGTTGGCCGCACATTTGCGGGCAGCTCCACCACCATTTGTGAATTGCCAACCCATGCCGCACTGCCGCCAGATCATCCCTTGGCCCGAAGAGAAAGCGTATCGCTAGACGAATTGGCGGATTACCCCTTCATCCTGCTCGATCTGCCGGAGACCTCTGTCTACCTGCTGACCATGTTTGATATGATTGCCAGACGCCCGCATGTGGCATTGCGCACCACATCCTATGAAACCGTGCGCACCGCCGTGGCGGGCGGGCTGGGCTTTTCACTGCTCAACACAATTTCCAACAATAACTTCACCAGCGACCGAAGCCGCATTGCCCGCGTTGCCCTCAGCGACAAGGTGCCATCGCCAAAGGTTGTGGTGGTGGATCTTTACGGCAGCAACAAACCGGCCCACCTCAAGAGTTTTATTGCAACCTTGAAAAATCATCTGAGTCAAAGACCAAAAATTGGCAGCACCTGTGCGACATTCGCCAGTTGATCCACCACGCAAATGGTAAAACGCCGATATAAGCCATCTGAACAGAAAAAGCGGCAGACGCTTTATCGCCTGCCGCTGATGTCACAATCCATTATTCGCCGTCGTTAAAGCCAATGCCGCTATTGGCAGGCTCTATTGCTGACCCCGCAATGATTTCGCGCTTGCCAACGTGATTGGCAGCACCCACCAGCCCTTCGCGCTCCATCCGCTCCACCAAAGACGCCGCACGGTTATAGCCAACAGACAGACGACGCTGGATATAGGAGGTCGAGCACTTCTGGTCGCGCAACACAACCTTCACAGCCTTTTCATAGAGCTCGTCGCTCTCGTCTCCACCTGTTGCGCTTGAGCGCTCATAGGTCTCATCCGAAACCGCGGCGGCCACTGCGGCCGGTGCAGGGTCTGATCCGTCTTCCTCGGTCACGGTGCCGAGGTATTCGGGGCGGCCTTGCGTTTTCAAATGCGCAACCACCTGCTCTACTTCTGCGTCCGATACAAACGGCCCGTGCACGCGGCAGATACGGCCACCGCCCACCATTTGCAACATATCGCCCTGCCCCAGCAGATGTTCGGCCCCCTGTTCGCCCAAAATGGTGCGGCTGTCGATTTTCGATGTCACCTGGAAGGAAATACGGGTTGGGAAATTGGCCTTGATCGTGCCGGTAATCACATCCACAGACGGACGCTGAGTTGCCATGATCAGGTGGATACCCGCCGCACGCGCCATCTGCGCCAGGCGCTGAATAGCACCTTCGATTTCCTTGCCAGCCACCATCATCAGATCGGCCATTTCATCAACGATGATGACGATGTACGGCATATGCGACAGATCAAGATCCTGATCTTCATAAAGGATCTCGCCCGACTGGCGGTCGAAGCCTGCCTGCACGCTCACGGTAATGACCTCGCCCTTTTCACGGGCCTGGGCCGCGCGGGCATTGTAACCATCAATATTACGCACGCCAAGACGCGACATCTTGCGATAGCGGTCTTCCATTTCGCGAACGGCCCATTTCAGCGCCATCACGGCCTTTTTCGGGTCCGTCACCACAGGCGTCAAGAGATGCGGAATGCCATCATAAATCGACAGTTCCAGCATTTTCGGATCAACCATGATCAAGCGGCATTCTTCTGGCTTGAGTCGGTAGAGCAAAGACAAGATCATGGTGTTGATGGCAACTGACTTGCCAGAACCGGTGGTGCCAGCCACCAGCAAATGCGGCATCTTGGCAAGTTCGGCAATCACCGGCTCGCCGCCAATGGATTTGCCAAGGCAAAGCGCCAGCTTGAAGCGGGTTTCCCAATAATCTTCACATTCAATCAATTCGCGCAAATAGACGGTTTCGCGCACCGCATTTGGCAATTCGATACCAATAACGTTACGGCCGGGCACAACGGCCACACGGGCAGACAGCGCCGACATGGACCGGGCGATATCATCGGCAAGGCCAATGACCCGCGATGATTTAATACCGGGGGCTGGCTCGAATTCATAGAGCGTTACAACCGGACCGGGACGCACATCAATCACTTCACCACGAATGCCGAAATCTTCCAGCACGCTTTCCAACAGGCCAGCGCTCTGCTCCAGCGCTTCTGGCAGCATGGCTTCTGCGCGCACCGCTGGCGGCTCTTGCAACAGGCTGATGGACGGGAAGATATATTCGCCGTCAAAAGGATGGTTGCGGTTCATTTCCAAGCCACCAATTGCGCGGTTTGCGCGCGGGCTCTCCGAGAACGAGCGGCTGGAAACAGCTGGCAGCACTTCGGCAGGAGCCGTCTCTACGGCAACGGGTTCAAAAGGCACAGGCTCGACAAAAGCGGGCTCGATGGGTGTGGGCACAGCTGGCTGAGCCACCAAGCCCTCAACCACCTGAACCGCCTGTGGTTTAACGACTTCGACCACCGGCTGAGGCAGAATCTTTTCAGGTGCCACAGCAGTCATGACAGGCGCAACGGGCTGTGGCGCAGGCACCGCGCTCTTGGCGAGCACCGGGATCGTCACCGGAGGGTAAATATTGGCCGAGACTGGAAATTCCGACCATTGCCAAAGCCGGTACTCGTTTGCCTTTACTGCAGAGCGAACCTTGATTTCACGATAAAAGGCTGCAACCGAACCATAGAGCGGCATTGTGATGGGGCGAGACACCGGCACATAGGCAACCGGCTCAGGCAGGGCAGCCGGTGCAATCTCTGCCGCGTCAAACGACATCATTTCAAAAAATGCAAAGTCCGACACCTCCAATTTGCCAGAAGCGAACGTGACGGTTTCATCTTTTTGTGCATGGATTGTCAAAGCGGGCAGAACTTTCGGGGCAGCTGGTTTTTCGGGTTGCGTGTCGTCCGCGTGCAGATGGACGGCAATGTCTTCGGCCATGCGCATGGCCGCTGCGGCCTGGCGCAGGCGGGTGGCTTCCAAATCAGGCGATGCAACAGCATCCATTTTGGCCGTATCAAGCATTGCCGGGGCAACGGAGGCTAACTGGGGTGCAATCATAACAACAGGCTCGACTTGTACTTCTAAGGACTGAACGTCTGGGAGTTGAACCTCGGCAACCACTGAGGGCTCCGCCACCACAGGCTTGGCATCAACCGGGCGCGGTGGAGGGCTGCGACGCGGCACAATCAACGGACTGCCGGTCTTGGGCAGGCCAAAGGAATTGGTCGGGGCGGTGGAAACAAAAACATTGGCGTTTTGCGACGTCATGGTTGACGTGGTGTAAGACACGGTGGGCTGAGGCGCGTTGGCACGGGCTTGCGCCTCCGCTGCTGCCTTTTCTGCCGCTGCCAGCTCGGCTGCGGCTTCAGCCTCGCGGCGACGTGCAATAACGCTTTCCGGAGTGCGCGTGAAGCGAACATTTGGCCCCAGCACGAAAGCCGATTGCCACGGCTCCAAAGGCACTTTTTTTGCGTCATCGGGAATCAATCCCTGACGATCACTGCCATAAGACAGGGCACCATCATCCTGATCATCAAGATCGGAGTGATCATCGGAACGAGAGTGGTTCTGTGTTGGAAGACGCATGATAACTGACACTCAGGTGAGAAAGAACGCTTGTGTCTAAAAGAAGTAAAAAATAAAGGTTAACCACTCGTTTCGATGGCGCGGTAAATCGTCGAAGAGTGGTGCAATTTATTTACGTTAACCCGTTGTTTTCGCGAGAGTGGCAAAAATGGCACCGGTGAGAAGATCACCTCAGCCCTTTGAAATCAGAGGATAATCAGCCACTCTGTTTTTTGTCCCAAAATGTGCATATTTTTCGCACATAAACTCTCATAGCGACACACACAAAGAGGCTGGCGTTGCCGTGGCAACCATGGCACCTTCGCCGAGCATAACGTGTTCATGACGTGCTGATCTGGGAGGATGCATCATGACTGAGACATTCACGGCTGTGGTTATCGATCAGGTCGATGGCAAGCCCAAAGGCATGTTTCGCCAGCTGGCGCTGACGGACCTTCCCGATCATGATGTTCTCGTGGAAGTGGCCTATTCCACCTTGAACTACAAGGATGGCCTTGCTTTTACCGGCGCTGGCCGCATTGCCCGCCGCACACCGCTTGTTGCGGGTGCTGATTTGGCGGGTACCGTGGTTCAGTCCCGCTCGCCTGACTGGAAACCCGGTGATCGCGTTGTCGTCAACGGTTTTGGCATGACGGAAACCGAGGGCGGTGGCTATACGCGCTTTCAAAAGGTCAAGCCGGAGTGGCTCATGCGCTTGCCGGACGGGTTTTCGCTCGAACAAGCCATGGCCATTGGCACGGCGGGCTACACCGCGGCTCTCTGCGTTTTGGCACTTGAGGATTGGGGTGCCATTCAGCCCAATGCTGGTGAAGTTGTTGTCACCGGTGCCGCTGGCGGTGTTGGCTCCATTGCGGTTAGCCTTTTATCGAGCCTTGGTTATCGCGTCACCGCCTCGACTGGACGGCCTGAAACCCACGCTTATCTGAGCAGTCTAGGGGCATCCGGGTTTATTGACCGGGCCTCCCTCGCTGATAAAGGTGGCGCATTGCAAAAAGAGCGGTGGGCTGGGGCTGTTGACACGGTGGGGTCCACCACACTTGCCAATGTCATTGCCCAAACCGTGTATGGCGGCGCGGTGGCGACCTGCGGCCTTGCGGGCGGTGCCGATCTTCCTGCCACCGTCATGCCGTTTATCTTGCGCGGCGTGACGTTGCTCGGCATCGATTCGGTGATGACGCCGATGGCAAAACGTGTTCGCGCTTGGGATTATCTCGACAAGCACCTTAACCGCGACCACCTTGCGGCCATGACCAGCGTGGAGCCAATGTCTAATCTACCTGCTCTGGCTGATGCCATTCTGGCGGGCAAGACCCGAGGGCGTGTGGTGATTGACGTAACAAAATAAGGGGCGTCAGCCGCCCAGCCGCACAATCTGCCCAATGAGATGATGGGCCGTGCGCGTCGACGCAACCGTTGCCACAGCCATTTGCGGCAATAACATCCACTCCAACGCCCAGGCAGCACCTGAGCGCTCCTGCTCATGCACCATGCTGTGGTGCATGCCAGAGACCTGAACCGCGTTAAACCGCGCCAGCGACACCAGCGTTTCCGCTGCCACCGGATTTTGCTTGTGGGGCATGGCAGACGAGCCGCCGCCGCCGCTGAGCTGTATTTCCTTGCCCACTTCGGCCAGCAGCGCAATGTCTTGACCAAATTTGCCAAGACTGCCCGAAATCAGCGAGAGAAGATCGGCAAATTCGACAATGCGATCACGCTGGCTATGCCATTGCGTGGCAGCAGAAAGACCCAAGCCGCCAGCGAGTGCTGTGCGAACCGCCCCACCTTGCTCCCCCAGCTTTTCCAACGTGCCTGCAGCACCGCCAAACTGCACGGCAAAGCCATCTGCCACATAATTGGCGAGGCGGGCGCGGTAGCGCTCAAGCGGCGCGCACCATGCTGCAATCCGATCCGACACAGTGATCGCAATAGCGGGCTGCATGCGCGTGTAACCCATCAGGGGCTGTGCCCCAAAATTCTCATTCAGCTGTGCAAATGCCGCAATGCAAGCCTCAAGCCGCTGATCCAGCAGCAATGCCACCGCCTTGAGGCGCAAGACCAAGCTTGTATCAATCGCATCCTGACTGGTCGCGCCAAAATGCAGTTTTTCCGAAGCCGTGCCGCCAACAGCCTGGCGCATTTGCTTGACCAGTTCGGGAATAACCACGCCATCGCGGGCCGTGGCCCTCTTGAGCGCGTCCATATCGGGCTTAAAGCCAGATAAAGCGGCTGCGATACTCTGCGCGTCCTCCTCTTCAATCACCCCCTGCTCAGCTTGTGCCTTTGCAAGGGCAACTTCAAACGACACCATGGCGGCAATATCGGCCTCGGCAGAAAACAGTGCCGCAACGTCATCGTCGCCAAACAAGCCACTGAGAAAAGGGTGATCAAAAAGATTTACGCTCATGGCACCATCAAATATCAAAAAACACGGTTTCGTTTTCACCTTGCAGGTGAATATCAAACACGTAAGCGCTGCCGTCTTTGCGAGCAATCAGGGTTGGAACCCGCACTTTGTGCTCAATCCGGGCCAAAAGCGGATCTTCGGCATTGGCCGCTTCCTCTTCTGGAAAATACATCCGGGTTTGCAAACCGAGATTGATGCCACGCGCAACCACCCAAAAGGTAATGTGCGGTGCCATGAACTTTCCGCCCTTGAAGGGGACTTTGCCGGGCCTGATAGTTTCAAACACAAATTCGCCCGTGGCCATATCGCCGGGACAACGGCCCCAGCCCAGAAAATTGGGATCAGCCTTGCCAGCCGTTTCCGATGGACTGTTATAAAGCCCATCCGTGTCAGCTTGCCAGATTTCCACCAGGGCATCCTTCAGCGTATTGCCGCCGCCATCAAACACATGGCCGCGAATGGTGATGCGCTCACCACGGGTCTTGTCGTTGTAAAGCGGTCCTGAACCAAGGTCGGTCTCAAAGACGCCGTGAATGCCCGAAAAATTCGGCGTGCAACCGATATGCACGTAAGGTCCAGCGGTTTGCGAGGCGGACTCTTTCAAATATCCGAGTGGCTGCACCATATCAGTTGCCCTCCTTACGGTTTTCAAACAGGGTAGAGCGACGTCCTCGCAGCACAATGTCAAATTTATAGGCGCGCATATCCATCGGGACGGTGGCGTTCATATCCAAAGCAGCCACGAGGCGCTTGATGGCATCTTCATCCGGGATCGTCTTGACGATTGGACACAGCCAGATCATCGGATCGCCTTCGAAATACATCTGAGTAATCAATCTTTGGGCAAAGCCATGGCCGAAGACGGAAAAGTGAATATGGGCGGGGCGCCAATCATTCACGCCATTGGGCCAAGGGTAAGGGCCGGGCTGAATGGTCTTGAACCAGTAATAGCCATTCTCGTCGGTAATGGTGCGGCCAACACCACCAAAATTGGGATCAAGCGGGGCCAGATAGGTCTCTTTCTTGTGGCGATAACGGCCACCGGCATTGGCCTGCCAGAACTCAACCAACGCACCGGCGACACCCACGCCGCGCTCGTCCAGCACCCGGCCATGCACCAGAATGCGCGGCCCAATGGCCAACTCGCCGGGCTTGGCATAGTTGCAAATCAGATCATTATCCAGCTCATTCAAAATGTTATGGCCAAACACCGGCCCGGTGATTTCGCTCTTGGTACCTTCCAGCGAGATCAGCGCCCGCTGCGGCGAGCGCAGCACGCTGGTTTTATACCACGGCGTATAGGCTTGCGGATGCATGGCGCGATCGCGCGCAAAAAACGGCCCTGTCTCGGGCAGAGTATTTTTCATGTTTTTCCTCCTCAATCTCTTATCAAAGCAATCGATACAGACGCGAAATTATCCGCCTTTTGTGGCGGCCTGCTGATCCATCTCAGCATAAACACCCTTGGCAATTTTAATGGCGTGGTTGGCGGCAGGCACACCGGCATAAATGGCCACATGCATCAGCGCTTCGCGAATATCTTCGCGGGTGGCACCGGTGTTGGCTGTTGCACGCACATGCATGGCCACTTCCTCATCCTGGCCCAAGGCGGCCAGAAGTGCGATGGTAACAATGGACCGCTCGCGCTTGGTGAATTGATCACCAGACCAAACCGTTCCCCACGCCCCTTCCGTGATCAGGGTTTGAAAGGGAGCATCAAAGCTGGTGGTGTTCACTTGGGCGCGATCGACATGGGCGTCACCCAACACAGAACGGCGGGTCACCATACCACGCCGATACGCATCAGAATTGGGTGTTTGATCAGCCATGCCATTGTCTCCATTGCGCAATTTTTTAAAATAGCCTTCATCACCGGCTCAAAAATCGCCTCGGTTAAATCATGTTGTTTGGATTTAAGCGTACCGCTCAAGAAAGGGTAACAGCGCCGCTACATAGGCGTCCGGCTGCTCAACACACGGAATATGCCCGGCATTTTCGATTTCCACGAACTCACTGCCCGGTATCAAATCAGCCAGAGCGCGCACCAATGCAGGCGGCGTCGAGCCATCCTGATCACCAACCACACAAAGCGTCGGCACCGCAATCCGCGCAGCATCAGCGGTAAAATCCGCATCGCGAATGGCAGCACACGTGCCGCAATAGCCATCCGCCGTCTGGCGCACCAGCATATTGCAGCAGCCCGCATAAACGGCATTGTCGGGGCTACGAAAGGGTGGCGTGAACCAACGCTCCATAATTGGTTCCAGCAACGAGCCGATGCCATTGGCTTGAATAGCCTTGATGCGGGTGTTCCACATCTCGTCGCTGCCAATTTTATGGGCGGTATCGCTCAGCACCAACGCCTTCACCAGATCAGGCCTGCGCACATAAAGCCCTTGTGCAATCAAGCCGCCCACAGACAGGCCGCAGACAATAACGTTTTTAAGATTGAGGTGATCCAGAACAGCCGCCATATCATCGACGTGGTCAAAAATCGAATAGGGTGCCGAGCCTACATCCGAGAGGCCGTGCCCCCGCTTGTCATGCAGCACAAAGGCAAATCTATCGCCAAGGCGGGCAATGACATCATCCCAAATGCGAAAATCGGTGCCCAGCGAATTGGCAAAGGCAATCACCGGCTTGCCGGTTTCCAGCCCCACCGCACGGTAGTGAATGACCGTGGACGACGTTTTGAGAAAATTCATGCCTTCTCCTCCTGACTTGATATTGAAGCGACCATACGGTTAAGTAAAATGAGATTATCTCCGCCGCAAATAACCATATAGTTATGAAATCACCATGATCGAACAGCGTATCAAATTTCGGCATCTGCAAACATTTGTCGAGGTCGCGCGGCAAAAAAGCGTGATGCGGGCCGCAGACGTGCTGCATGTCAGCCAACCGGCGGTGACGAAAACCATCCGTGAACTGGAAGAGGTGCTTGGCGTTGCGCTGTTTCAGCGCGAAGGCCGTGGCATCATCATCACCCGCCACGGGGAGATATTTTTGCGCCATGCGGGTGCCACCATGACGGCGCTTCGGCAAGCGCTCGATTCGGTTTCGCATGACAGCGCCCAGCTTGGCCCGCCTGTTCGCGTCGGCGCTTTGCCCACCGTATCCACCCGTATCATGCCCAAAGCGATGACGGCTTTTCTGAATGAAAACACCGGCAGCCGGATCAAGATTGTCACCGGCGACAATGCGGTTTTGCTGGAGCAGTTGCGCGTGGGCGAGCTTGATCTCGTGGTTGGCCGCCTTGCTAGCCCGGAAAAAATGACCGGCTTTTCATTTGAACATCTCTATTCCGAGCAGGTGCTTTTTACGGTGCGGGCAGGCCACCCCTTGTTGTCTGTCAACACAGGGCTGTTTGATCGCATTCGTGAATTTCCGGTGCTGATGCCAACACGAAACTCGATCATCCGGCCGTTTGTTGATCATTTTTTGATCGCCAATGGCATCCCTGCCCTTCCCAACCAGATTGAAACCGTTTCGGATGCTTTTGGCCGTGCCTTTCTCAAAAGCAGCGACGCCATCTGGATTATTTCCGAAGGCGTTGTGGCCGGTGACATTGCGGAAGGCACGTTGACAACCCTGCCCATTGACTCGTCCAGCACCCGCGGCCCGGTTGGCCTCACGGTGCGCACCGATGCCATCCCGACGCTGCCGCAATCGCTTCTCATGCAAGCGATCCGCGATGCGGCAGCAGGCCTTGGGAGGGGTTAGGGCGATAACCTTTTAATAGGGCAAACCCACATAATTCTCGGCAAGCGATGTTGAGGCCGCTGTGGAATGCACCAGATAATCCAACTCGGCTTCCTGAATACGCTGGCCGAAATCTCCTGTGTCTGGGAACCGATGCATCATTGTCGTCATCCACCAGGAAAACCGCACAGCCTTCCACACGCGAGATAGCGCCTTGACCGAGTAGGCATCAATTCCGGCTGAGGATTTGTCAGTGTAATATTCGATCAACCCTTCGCTGAGGTAATGCACATCGCTGGCGGCAAGGTTCAGCCCCTTGGCTCCTGTCGGCGGCACAATATGGGCGGCATCACCGGCCAGAAACAGTCGTCCAAACCGCATGGGCTCGGTGACAAACGAGCGCAGCGGCGCAATCGATTTTTCAAACGATAGCCCCGTCACCATGGCTTCGGCGTGTTGCGCTGGCAGGCGGCGGCGGATCTCATCCCAGAAGCGGTCATCGCTCCATTCTTCAACCTTATCGTCCAGCGAGCACTGCACATAATAGCGGCTGCGGGTGTGGGAGCGCATGGAGCAGAGCGCAAAACCACGGGGGTGGTTGGCGTAGATCAACTCATGCGACACAGGCGGCACGTCTGCCATAATGCCAAGCCAGCCGAAGGGATAGACCTTCTCGAATTCCTTGATTGATTTCTCCGGCACAGATTTGCGGCACACGCCATGAAAGCCGTCACAACCGACGATAAAATCGCAGTCAATGCGATGCGACACGCCATCTTGCTCAAAGGTGACATAGGGAGTTTCACCATCGAAATCATGGGGCTGCACATTGGCAGCGTCATAAATGGTGGTGGCACCCGCAGCATTGCGGTGATCCATCAAATCGCGGGTTACTTCCGTCTGGCCATAGACCATCACCCGCTTGCCGCCGGTCAACTGATGCAGATTGATGCGGTGATCGCGCCCGTCAAAGGCCAGCGAAAAACCATCATGCGGCAGGCCTTCGCTTTCCAGCCGGGCCGATGCTCCGGCCTCCTGCATCATGCGCACCATGCCCTCTTCCAAAACACCGGCCCGCACGCGACCGAGGATATAGTCTCGGCTGACGCGATCAAGAATGACTGTGTCAATGCCGCGACGGTGCAGCAATTGCCCAAGCAGCAGACCAGAAGGGCCGGAGCCAATAATAACAACTTGAGTACGCATGAATTCCTCCCGAAAATGCTCTCTGTCAAAAAATTGACGCCGATGACTGCGCTTCTCAATGGATTTTTTGCACAGAAAATTGCACTATCCGAACATTATTCAAAAGGCCACGAAAATGAACAGTGTTCAGATTGATCGACTCTATGGTGAAGAGAGCGCGAAAGGCCTTGATTTTTGGCTGCATTGCGAAACGCTTTATTCCCGCAGCAGTCTTCACCGCTTCGAGATCGATATTCACCGCCATGATAGCTTTTTACAGATCTTGCACATTTCCGACGGAGAGGGTGATGCATGGCTAGATGGGCAGACGCACACCATTGCGCCGCCCACCGCGATTGTGGTTCCACCCGGGTTTGATCACGGATTTCGCTTTTCACGCTCCATCAAGGGCATGATCATCACCGTGCTGCCCGCAGCCCTGCCGCTTCCGGTGCGCGCAAATCTGCAAAACACCTTTATGCACCCGACGCTGTTATCGCTGACGAATCACCCGGATTGCGGCCATATCCATGACACCATGGAGCGGATTTTGCTGGAATTTGGCGCAGAAAGATCCATCCGCAATGCGCTGCTGGAAAGCTATCTCACGACCGTGCTTTTGCTGCTCACGCCCGAAAACGCAGCAACCCGCCAACCCATGGGTCAGGATGCTGAACGCATGGTTCGCCTTGGCACGCTTGTTGATGCGCATTTTCGCCAACAACAGCGCGCAGATTTTTACGCCGAACACATGGGGCTTTCCACCACCCATCTTAACCGCATCATAAGGTCACAAACCGGCCTGACCCTGCAACAATTGATTGCTGCCAGACAGGTTGAAACCGCAAAGCAGGAGCTTATCTTCAGCCATGCCTCGGTACAGGCTATCGCTCTGCATCTTGGCTTTGGTGATCCCGCTTATTTTTCACGATTTTTCGTCCGGGAGACCGGGATGACGCCAAGAGCCTGGCGGGTGGCTGAATGGCAAAAACAGGCAAAGCTCACCCACGATTTGAGCGCGACTTCACCGTAGCAGGGGGCGCAATGAGGTTTGCGTGGCCAGCAGCGCGGGCAAAAAGCGCTCTGCCATTTCAACGGCCGGAATAATCGCTGCGGGCGCACCGATGTTGATGGCGGCCACCACCTTTCCCCGATCATCATAGACCGGCACCGCGATGGAACAGAGACCGATTTCCAATTCCTGATCAATAATCGCATAACCATTGGCACGCACTGCGGCAATCTCCGCCATCAACACATCCGGGTCGGTTTTGGTCATCGCCGTGTTGGCCACCAAAGAGGATCGATCCAGCACCTCACGCGCCTCCTGATCGCTCAAGGCCGCCAGCAACACCCGCCCCATGGAGGCAGAAAAGCACGGAAGGCGGCTTCCGGGGGTGAGATTGATCGACATGATCCGTCGCTGCGATGCGCGGGCGATATAGACGATTTCGGTTCCATCCAGCACGGAGGCCGACGCACTCTGCCCTACCCTTTCTGAAAGCTGATCAAGGTGAGGCTGCAAAATGGCGGGAAGTGGCGTAACGGAAAGCCATGCATGGCCGAGGCGCAGGATTTTTGGCGTCAGGGAGAAAAATTTACCGTCATAATCTGCATAGCCGAGCTGTGCCAAGGTCAGCAAACAGCGACGTGCTGTTGCGCGGTCCAGCCCCGATATTTTCGAGGCCTCAGCAATCGAGAGGCGTTGTGTGCCCTCATCAAAAGCCTCGATGATTTTCAGCCCTTTGGCAAAACCGCCCATAAAATCTGTTTCGCGCATATCGCCGCTCCGGTTATTTGTACATTTTGTGCGATATTTGAACAAATGTCAATTATCGCACAAAATACTTGCTGCCGGTTGTCCACACGCCTAACGTCAGGCTTGGAGGCGCGCGGGCTGGACTTGCGCATTCACAACCGGGAGATCCCCATGGACAAGACCATTAAGAGTGCGGCAGAGGCCGTGGCCGAGATTTTTGACGGGGCCACCGTCATGATTGGCGGCTTTGGCGGCTCTGGTGCACCAATCGAACTTATTCACGCACTGATCGACAAAAGGCCTAAAAACCTCACCGTGATCAACAACAATGCTGGCAATGGTCGCATTGGCATTGCCGCGATGATTGATGCGGGGCTGGTCAAAAAAATGATCTGCTCCTTTCCCCGCTCATCCGATCCGCGCGCTTTCACAGATCGCTATCTCGCCGGTGAAATTGAGCTGGAACTGGTGCCGCAGGGCACGCTGGCCGAGCGCATCCGCGCAGGTGGCGCTGGCATTCCGGCCTTTTACACCCCCACCGGCTACGGCACCGAGCTTGCCGAAGGCAAAGTGATTGCCGAGTTTGATGGCCGTTCCTATGTGCAGGAGCGCTGGCTGAAAGCCGATTTTGCCATCGTCAAAGCCCATATCGGTGATTTGCATGGCAATCTCACCTACAGCAAAGCGGGCCGCAACTTTAACCCTCTGATGTGCATGGCCGCCAAGAAGAGCATTGCGCAAGTCTCGCAGATTGTTACTCCCGGAGAGATCGATCCCGAAATCATCATCACCCCCGGTATTTTTGTCGACGGCGTCGTTGAGATCGCCAATCCGCAACAGGAAGAAGCGCTGATCCGCGCCGGAGCGGCTTACAAATGACAATAGATACCCGCGAAGACATCAAGCTTTCCAACGCACAGATTGCCTGGCGTGCAGCCCAAGACATTGCCGATGGCGCTTACGTGAACCTCGGCATTGGCTTTCCCGAAATGGTGGCACAATACCAGCCACCGGGGCGGCAGGCGATTTTTCACACCGAAAACGGCATTTTAAATTTCGGTGAAGCGCCAAAAGAAGGCGAAGAAGACTGGGATTTGATCAACGCTGGCAAAAAAGCGGTAACACTCAAGCCCGGCGCTGCCTTCTTCCACCACGCTGACAGCTTTGCCATGGTGCGCGGCGGCCATCTCGATGTGGCCATTCTGGGTGCCTATCAGGTGGCGCAAAATGGTGATCTCGCCAATTGGCGGGTTGGCAGCAAGGGCGTGCCTGCCGTCGGTGGGGCTATGGATCTGGTGCATGGCGCAAAGCAGGTTTTTGTCATCACCGAGCATGTGAGCAAGAAGGGTGAGTTCAAGCTGCTCGATAAATGCACCTTCCCGCTCACGGGTGTTGGCTGCATTACCCGCGTCTACACCAGCCATGCGGTGATTGACATCAAGGGCGGCCGGTTTGTGGTGTGCGAAAAACTGGCCGCGATGACCATGGACGAATTGCAAGCAATGACCGGTGCGCCCCTGCACACAGATGGCCCGGTGGCCGATCTCGTCGTGCCGCAGCTTTAAGGACAAGATCATGACGGACGCTTATATTTGCGATTATATCCGCACCCCCATCGGTCGCTTTGGCGGATCATTGGCCATGGTCCGCGCCGATGATCTGGGAGCCGTACCCCTCAAGGCGCTGATGGCCCGCCATCCGAGCCTGGATTGGGAAGCCATTGACGATGTGATTTTCGGCTGCGCCAACCAGGCCGGCGAAGACAACCGCAATGTTGCCCGTATGTCCCTGCTGTTGGCCGGGCTGCCCGTTTCTGTCACCGGCACCACCATCAACCGGCTGTGCGGCTCCGGCATGGATGCGATTATTGCCGCTGCCCGCGCCATCAAATCCGGCGAGTCCGAGTTGATGATTGCTGGCGGCGTGGAAAGCATGAGCCGCGCACCCTTTGTGATGCCCAAGGCCGAAAGTGCCTTTTCGCGCAGCGCCGAGATTTATGACACCACCATTGGCTGGCGCTTCGTTAACCCGCTGATGAAAAAGCAGTATGGCGTGGATTCCATGCCGGAAACCGGCGAGAACGTTGCCGAGGACTATAAAATCTCGCGGCAAGATCAGGATGCTTTCGCCGTTCGCAGTCAGGACAAGGCATCAAAGGCACAAGGAAATGGCCGTTTGGCGCAGGAAATTACCCCTGTGATCATTCCCCAGCGCAAGGGCGACCCGATCATCGTTGAAAAGGATGAGCATCCCCGGGCCACCACGCTTGAGACATTGGCGAAACTGGGCACGCCTTTCAAAAAAGAAGGTGGCACGGTCACGGCTGGCAATGCATCGGGCGTCAATGATGGTGCGGCGGCCCTGATCATTGCCTCGGAAGCAGCTGTGAAAAAATATGGCCTGACGCCGATTGCCCGCGTTCTGGGTGGTGCCACGGCAGGTGTGCCGCCACGGGTAATGGGCATTGGTCCAGCGCCTGCCAGCCAAAAATTGATGGCCCGCCTTGGCATGACGCAAGACCAGTTTGACGTGATTGAGTTGAACGAAGCCTTTGCCTCGCAGGGCCTTGCCACGCTGCGCCAGCTTGGCATTGCCGATGACGATCCGCGTGTGAACAAAAACGGTGGTGCCATTGCCCTTGGCCATCCACTGGGCATGTCCGGTGCGCGCATTACCGGCACGGCGGCGTTGGAGCTGTCGCTCACCGGTGGGCGCTATTCGCTCTCCACCATGTGCATCGGCGTTGGCCAAGGCATCGCCATTGCGCTGGAGCGCGTCTAATATTGAAAAACCCCGCGCAGCCTGAAACTGCGCGGGGTTTTATTTTAGAATGGTGCGTCGATGTCCACCACGTCAATCAGCTTGGTGTTGACGAATTCCTTAATGCCAAGGCCCAGCAATTCGCGACCATAGCCAGAGCGCTTTACACCACCAAAGGGCAAGTCCGCTTTGACCATGGTGGGATGGTTGATAAACACCATGCCGGTCTCAATCTGGCGCGCCACTTCGACCCCGCGCTTGGTATCGCGGGTAAACACCGACCCGCCAAGGCCAAAGGGCGTATCATTGGCAATGCGGATGGCGTCTGCCTCGTCTTTGGCACGAAACAACATGGAAACCGGGCCGAAGAATTCCCAATGGCGGGCCGGGTTGTCGTCCGCGAGGTCTGTCAAAATTGTCGGCTGAACGAACGCACCCTGATTGGGCACGGGCGGCCCCACTTCCACAGCCGTCGCGCCAAGCTCCACCGCCTCGCGGATTTTTTGCTTCACTTCATCCGCAGCACTTTGCGATGAGAGCGGAGCCAGCGTGGTTTCTGGATCAAAGGGGTCGCCCGCTTTCAGACCGGCCACACCCGTCTTGTAGCTGGTCAGGAAGTCGTCATAGATTTCATCAGCAATGATCATCCGCTTGGATGAGACGCAGACCTGCCCGCCATTCCAATGGCGACCAAACACACCCCATTTAACCGTTTTCTCCAGATCAGCATCCGCCAACACCACAAATGCGTCGGCTCCGCCCAGCTCCAGGGTCGATTTCTTCAGCGCCTTGCCAGCCTGAGACGCAACAACAGCCCCTGCCCCTTCCGAGCCGGTCAGCGCTACACCATGGACGCGTGGATCATTGAGGATCATTTCAATATGATCGCGGGTGGCATAGAGATTGGTAAAGCCGCCCTGTGGCACGCCCGCTTCCAACATCAATTTTTCAAAAGCGGCAGCGCATTGTGGCACGTTGGAGGCGTGTTTCAACAGCATCGTATTGCCAGCGGACAGTTGCGGCGCGATGATGCGGGCAATCTGATAATAAGGGAAGTTCCAAGGCTCAATTGCCAACAACACACCAAGCGGCTCATGGACCAGCATGGCCCGGCCCTCCGAAACATTGGCAACCGGCAGAGGCTCTTCCGCAAGCAAGCGCTCGGCATTGACGGCATAGTAGTCGAAAATATCAGCCGATAGCTGTACTTCGGCTTTCGCCTCAGCAACAACTTTGCCCATCTCCAGCGTCAGTAATTTTGCGTATTCATCGACATCGCGGCGCAAAATTTCGGCAGCAGCGTGCATTACTTTGGCGCGCTCAGCAAAGCTGACTGTGCGCCAGTGTTTAAAGGCCGTGTCAGCCGCTTGAATGGCTGCCTTCACGTCCTGGTCGCTTGCCTCAGGAAAGCTCTTGATGAGTTCGCCCGTGTAAGGATTTCTTGTTGCGTAAGCCATTGAATAGTCCTTTGCTTTTTAACTCGTGGTCACGCTCGCCAAAGGCCGCGCATATATGCGCCGCTCTTCGCGGCCTTCGAGCATTGTGCCGGAACCGATCCAACCAATGCAGGACACAGCTTGATGTTAGTCCCGTGCCGCGCAGACGATCTTGACCCTGATCAATCCACTCATAGCTGTAAAAGCCATCCGCACCTCTGGGGCGCGCGTGTATCAAACGAAACGTCCGACACATTGATCAAGCAGGAAGGTAACGGCCTGCCTCCACCAATGTTCCAAGTCCTTCATGGCGGCGTTTGCCAAGACCGCATGCGGCATTTTTCGCCCAGCAAATAATTCGCCAGTCGAACGAATGGTTTGCAGCAGCATGGTGCGCATGCGATATTTTAAAACATAAGAATCACGACCAATCGCAGCACCTGACGCAATGGAGAGTCCAAACGCATGAACATCCGGACCAGCACGCCGCCCATGCTTCGCCAGATTTCTGTGCGTGCCGCCATGGAAATTCTATTGCACGAGGGCTCAACCTCGCGCGCGGACTTGGCCAAAAAGACCGGATTGTCAAAGCAAACAATGTCGGAAGTGATCCGCACATTGGAAGAATCCGGCTGGGTGCGAGCGAAAGGTGTGGTGTCTGGCAAGGTCGGGCGCAGCGCCGTGACCTATGAAGTGGTGCCAGACGCCGGTTGCGTCATCGGCATTGATCTGGGAGCCAACACCATCCGCATCGCCATTGTCGATATTGTCGGCACGATCGTTGAAGAGATTGAAACCGGATGCGATGGCCGCTCGGGCGAAGCCTTGCTGCAACACGTCAGTGATCTCGTGGACAGTTGCCTCAAAAAGGCGAGGATTGCCCGCAGCAAGATTTTGCTGGCCGCCGTTGCCACGCCCGGCGTTGTTGATCCAGAAACCGGAACCCTCTCGCTTGCGCCCAACATGTCGGAAATTGCCAGCATGGATGTGGTGAAAAAGCTGCAAGAGCTTTTGCGCTGTGATGTTGTGATCGAGAACGATGTCAATGCGGCGGTGATTGGCGAAAGCTGGAAGGGCAGCGGCGTGGGGCTGGATTCGGTTGCGCTGATTTCGCTGGGCACCGGCATTGGTCTGGGCACCTTGGTCAATGGCAAACTGATGCGCGGCGCAAAGGGGGCTGCGGGTGAAATATCCTATCTGCCTTTTGGTGCCGATCCCTACCAGCTCGAGAGTCTGGAGCGCGGCGCTTTGGAATGCGCCATCAGTGCGCGGGGCATTGTTGAACGCTATGGCGACAGCACTGCCACGCTTACGGCGCGGGACATTCTGCTTCGGGCCGAGCAAGGCGAAGAAAATGCCTTGGCAACCGTGCGCGAAACCGCAAGGCTCAGTGCGTTGCTGATCATCTCTGTTGATGCCATTCTTGACCCGCAAAAGGTTATTCTGGGCGGGAATGTCGGCAGGCATCCGCTGATGGTGCAGTTTATTCAAGAGGCCCTGCCAGCCTGCACGCGGCGCGCCATTGTGGTTCAGGCAAGTGCTTTGGCGTCGCGCTCGACGTTGATGGGCGCTGTCGCAATCGCGCTCAATCAGGTGCACAACGCCCTGTTTTCGCCGCAGGATCTGCCAAGCGAAATGCGCCTGCCCATCTCAACACAATAAAGATTGGAAACGAAAACACCCGCAGATGACGCATCATCTGCGGGTGTTTCCGTCTACTGCATAATTCCTTAAATCGGAATCGATTTAAAGCGCTACAGCGTCCTTTGTGCGCCACATTTGGCGCGCGCCGCTGTAGGAGTGATTTCGATTATTCCTTGGTAGCACCCGCCATAATGCCGCCCATCATCAAGCGCTGCAAAGCGGTGAACACCACCAGAACCGGCAGAACCGACAAAACCGACATCGACAACAGCTTTGGCCAATCGATGCCAAAGCGGCCAATGGAGTTGGCAATCGCTAATTGTAAGGTCCATTGGTCCTGATTGGTAATGATCAGGAACGGCCAGAGATAGTCATTCCAGCGCCAGACGAGATTGAAGGCCAAAAGCGTGCCGATAGCAGGAAGCGATAGCGGCACGATAATGCGCCACAAAATCCGCCATTCCGGTGTCTTTTCCAACCGCGCCGCCTCAAGCAGGCTGTCGGGAATGTTGAGAATATATTGCCGCATCAGGAACACGCCGGTTGGCGTGGCCGCAGGAGCAATGATAACGCCCGCTAGCGTATCCAGCATGCCCAGATCCTTCAAAACCAGAAACACCGGGATTAAAATGATCTGCAACGGCACCATCAGGGATGACATGATCAACAAAAAGAAAATCGTGTCGCCCTTGAAGCGGAATTTGGCCAGCGCATAGCCTGCCATGACGCTGATGGTGACAGACAGTAGAGCGGACAGCACCGAAACAATGGCCGAGTTTTTAAAGAAGGTGAAAAACCGCGCCTTTGACATGGTGTTGATAAAGTTCACCAGCGTTGGATGCTCTGGAAACAGCGTCGGCGGCCACTGAAAAATCTCTGCCTGCGGCTTGAGCGCAGACAAAAACAGCCAGATGGGCGGCAGCATGAAAACCACCAGAACAAGTGCCAGAAGGACCAACCGCGTAGGCGAATAAGGATTCTTCATTTTGCACTCCTTGCAACGCGCAGCTGAATGATGGCCAACACCATCAAAACGCAGAACAGAACCACAGACTGGGCCGCGGCAACGCCCGCTTTCATCGGCATCTGGAACGCTGTGTCATAAATCGTCTGGATCAGATAAACCGTTGCCTTGCCCGGACCACCGCCCGTCAGTGACACAACCAGTTCATAGACTTTGAAGGCCTCGATGGACGACAGCACCAGCACAACAGCCAATGTCGGCCGCAAAAGCGGAAGGGTAATATGGGTAAATTGTCGCCATTTGCTGGTGCGATCAATCGAGGCTGCCTCGTAATAATCCGGCGAAATCGCCGTCAGGCCCGACAAAAAGATCATCATATTGACGCCCGCCTGCCACCAGACCCAAGCGACAACCACGGCAATCTGCGCCATGGTATCCTGCTCAAGCCACGGCACCGGCGCGATGCTGACCAGAGAGAGCAGATAATTGACCAAGCCGTTGTTCAAACCGAACAGCCAGCGCCAGGTGATGCCAATAATCAGCAAGCTGATCATGGACGGGAAGAAAACCACCGTGCGGGCAAAGGCAAACAGCCGGGTCTGCGGTTGCAAAAGAATGGCGAGAGACAGCGACAGGATAATATTCAGCGGAACGGCAACGACCACGAAACCGACCGTTTTCAGCAATGTGACCCTGAAATCGGCATTGTCGAGCAGGTGAATGAAATTATCAAAGCCCACATATTGCGGCAGTGTTTGCGGCACCTGCGGCAACACCACCACACCGCGCTTGAACAAGGACATATAAAAGCCCTGCACCAGCGGATAGAGGGAAAAAGCCACGATCAGCGCCATGGTTGGCAGGATCAGGAAGTAAGGCCACGACAACCGCCGCAACGTCCGCCACTGGAAAAACGACGGCCGAGTGGCCGCCGTCTTCGTTGGTGTGAGATGAGCGCTCACTGCTGGGCCTCAACTGCGTCGGTTGCGGCTTTGTGGATCTGCGCAATCGCCTCTGCGGAGGTGATCTGGCCAGCCACGGCTTGCGACACGGCTGCCTTCATTGGACCCCAAACGGACTGCATCTGCGGCCAGGCTTGGTCAGTGGCGGCATAGACCGGGCTTGCGTTCAGCTCGCCCTGCATGGTCTTGACCGCGTCAGACGCCATGGTGTTGCCGTAGTCCACGGTGTCAGCCTTCAAATTGGCGGGAATAACGCCCATTTTCTTGGCAAATTCAGCCTGTGCTTTTGGTCCCGTCATCCACTTGATGAAGGAGATCGATTCTTTCAGGTTGGGGCTGGTGTTGAAGGCCACCAGATAGTCGCCGCCATAAATGGAAGAGCGAACCGTGCCCGAAGGCGTGGGGCCTGCCTGCCATTTGAAGCTGGCCTTTTCAGCCAGAGTTGGAATCTGCCAGCTGCCAGACATGTAGGCAACAGCCTGACCGCCCATGAACAGCTCTTTTGGATTATCCGAGCTTGCGCCGCTCCACAGACCGGGCGGCATGGCATCCTTGCTCATGGCAATGAAATCATCCAGAGACTTGGTCCACTTGGCATCGTCCATCACCACCTTGACAGGGGCTTTTTCCGAGAAAATGTGATTGCCGTACTGGAATTGATGCACAATCCAGCGACTGGCCGAGACATCCCAAACCAGAGGATAGCGCGTGCCTGATTTTTCAGCCACCTGCTTCAGCTTGGGAACCATCTCTTCCCAGGTCCAGCCCTTTTCCTGAGACGGAATTTCCACACCGGCTTTTTTGAAGGCATCTGTGTTGAAGAACATGCCGGTGGAAGTCACATCAAGCGGGGCTGCAATAACCTTGTCACCAAGGCGCGCGCCATCGGCCCAGCCTTTGACGAAATCGTTGATCCACTCAGGGCCAATCTCTTTATTGAAGTCAGCGAGGAATGGGCGAATAATTGGTTCCATCGAGGATGTCAGCGCAACATCGGGCATAATGCCAGACGCCGCAAATTGCTGAAACTTCTGAATCATACCGCTGTAAGGCGTGATCTGGAGATCGAAGGTCGTTTCAGGATGGGCGGCTGTATATTCGTCCAAAAGGCTGCGAACCACCGCTTCCTGTGCATCGTCGTCAATATACCACAGAACCTTGAGCTGGGCTGCCGACGCTGTTGACACCATGACCGTGACCGCCAATGCGGCGCTGCCCATCCACTTCAAAATATTCATCACATTCCCCTTTTTTCCAAGGACTCCTGCCCCTGATGAACCATGCTTCACGAAAAGTGTGCGGCGAGCTACCTCTGGTGGAATTCAATGCAGCTCGAATTTGTTCGTTACCAAGACGAATTAAATATGAGAAAAACAAAGTGTCAAGCGCGCATTCCCTCATCACCACCAAGAAACGCCTGTTTGTCGAATTTTATGTTCGGCACCTTGACGAACTATGACGAAATACGCAGAGTGAGCTTATGAATTGTGTTCGCGCCTTATAGCCTGCGTGAAGCAACCAAGCAAAGGGAAGAGACAATGGCAGGTCTAACGCTGCAGAGCGTGGTCAAGCAATATGGAGCCCACCCTATTCTCCACGGAATTGATCTGGCGGTGAACGACGGCGAATTCGTGGTGCTGGTAGGCCCATCCGGCTGTGGAAAATCCACGCTGCTGCGAATCATTGCGGGTCTGGAAACCACATCCAAAGGACAGATCGTCATCGGCGATGAGGATGTGACCCATCTGCAGCCCGGCGATCGCGGCATTGCCATGGTCTTCCAGTCTTACGCACTATATCCCCATATGACGGTGCGCAAAAATCTGTCGTTCGGGTTGGAAAACCTCTCGCTCAGCAAGCAGGAGATTGATGGCAAGGTGGCGGAAGCCGCCCGCATGCTGGCAATTGAGCCGCTGCTTGATCGCTTGCCAAAACAATTGTCTGGTGGCCAGCGCCAACGTGTGGCCATTGGACGCGCCATCGTCCGCGACCCCAAAATCTTCCTGTTTGATGAACCGCTTTCCAATCTGGACGCTGCGTTGCGGGTTCAAACCCGTGGTGAAATCAGCCGTCTGCACAAGCGGCTGGGGGCGACCATGGTGTATGTGACCCATGACCAGATTGAAGCCATGACCATGGCAGACCGCATTGCGGTTTTGAACGGCGGCAATCTTGAGCAATTTGGCGCACCGCTTGAGTTGTTTGATTTTCCTGCCAATAAATTCGTGGCCGGTTTTATCGGCTCCCCCCAGATGAATTTTTATGAGGGCACACTCCGTCAGGTGGAAGCCGAAAAAGTCACCGTCGAAGTTGCTGGCCTTGGACTTGTTGCGGTGCCGGTCGATGGCTCAACGGCTTCTGTCGGCCAAAGCGTAACCTTGGGAATTCGCCCCAATCACTTCCATTTGCGCGCACAATCGCCAGCGAGTGATCACAAGATCAGCTTCCGCGCCGATTATTCCGAGAGTGTTGGCACGGAAACCTATGTCTATGGAAAAATTGAGGGCAGCGACACGTCAACCATTGTACATCTCTCTGGCCATGTTGCGGTTGATGAAAATGATCTGATTGAATTTGGCGTCACCCCGGCCAATATTCATATTTTCCATGGGGAAAGCGGTCTATCATTTGCCAAGCGCAGAGCGGATGGCAGCCTGATTGCACCATAATAATAAAACATCGCTCGACGTTTCGGTTTGATGTTTTGGACTTGCTCATCTACGACGAAGGCACACTGACTATGCAGACCTCCTCAAGCCAGCGGCACATCTTTCCCACATCTGACGCGGCCGCGCAGGCGGTTGCGGCCCACATCATCAACACGGTGAAGGCAAAGCCAGATGCCGTTCTGGGGCTTGCAACCGGTGCCACCATGGAGCCGGTTTATGCCCACCTGATCGCAGCCTATCAACGCGGCGATGTCCGTTTTTCAGGTGTCACCACGTTTAATCTCGATGAATATGCTGGCTTGTCTCCATCTGATCCCGGCTCCTATCGCAGCACAATGGACAGACTGTTTTTTGATCATGTCGATATCGACAAGAATAGAACCTTTCTGCCAGAGGCATCCCTTGATGCGTCGGCTGCCGCTGGTAACGACTATGAAGCCATGATTGTCAAAGCGGGTGGCATCGATTTGCAACTGCTCGGCATCGGTCGCAATGGCCATATCGGCTTTAACGAGCCGGGTTCCGCGATTGACAGCCGCACACGTCTGGTGGAGTTGCATGAGGAGACGCTGGCCGCAAACGCCAAGTTTTTTGACGGTGGAAAAGTGCCGGGTTCCGCGATCACCATGGGCATTGGCACAATCTTATCAGCCCGCGAAATTGTGGTGCTCGCCACGGGTGCTGCAAAAGCAGATGCCGTGCGCGATGCCCATTGCGGCACATTTTCAGAAGATTGTCCGGCCTCGGCCCTGCAAACCCACAATCGTGTTCTTTGGTTTTTGGACTCTGCTGCCGCAGACGCCCGATTTGCAGCCTGATCATCATCGTCATCAAGCAATACAGCGCCGAGCGCCACATATGGCGCTCGGCGCTGTATTGCTTTTAATGTGCGGCATAATTTTCACCTTAAATCGATTCCGATTTAAGGAATTATGCAGTAGAAAAATGGCCGGGTCTCCCCGGCCATTTTCATTTATTCTGTCAAGCCCGCAGCAATGGCGGCTTCGATCTGCGGCTTATATTCCAAAATGGCCGCAGCAGACATACCGGTCCACCCCTGTAGCAGCGAGCCGCGACCAAATGGCGGCGCGAAATATTCAACTGAGCCGATCCAGCCATTTTCAAGACTGGTTTTCCACCAACGCAACATCGGATAATCCCAGCCGTTCAGGCCGTATTTCAAACGCTGCTCGGCATAGAGACCAGAGAGATAAGGCCAATCAGAACCGTTGTGGTAGCGATAGGCAAAGGCTGATTTGGCACGGGTGTCGGCAGGCCGCTTGAATGGGGGCCACGCGCACATCACGCCCCAATCACCGTAGGGCTGCTTATCATTGTTGCGGGTTTCCAGCATAACTTCTGCCTTGCCAAGAACAATCTTGGCACGCTCTTTGCCGCAAGCCTCAAACCGCAGCAAGGTCAGGCTGTCCAGCGTCAGGTGGTCCTCAAGAAAATCCTGCTTGGTGCCGTAATCCGCATACCAACCACCTGGGGTCAGCAACGCCTCATCCAGCGATGAGCGGGCCTTTATGGCCGTTTGGCGTGCTTCTTCCGCCACATCCGCGCTGATGTCACCGGCATAGGTTGCCAGAAAATCCAGCGCCCCAACCCAGAGACCCAGATTATAGGCCACATAGCCATGGCGATAGACGTTATCCGCCCAATCGCGATCATGGCGCGGCTTCATCGGCAGGCCAAGACCATTGTGATCGAAACCGAGATAACGACGGAAAATCGTCTCGACTGTCTGCCAATGCTTGGTCAAAACCGTCTTGTCACCGCTCACACGGATATAGTCGCCGATGGTCAAAATGAAAAACAACGGACTGTCGAAATGATCGCTCCACCAGTCGGTGCGGCGCTTGTGCTCCATGTAATCGGCATTGGTGGTGCGGAATTTCTCCCATTCCTCACCCTGCTGCGGCCCGGTCAAAATCACGCCGCTTGGTGCTTCACCATCGGGCTGGATGCCGGTTGCCAACAGATCAATCTGGTCACGCACGGCCTCAATATCGAGAAACAACAGCGCTTGCAGCGTCCAATAGCCATCGCGATAATAGGTCCGCGTCGGCGCGCTATAGGCCTGCCCTGCGGCAAGCCCCAAGAACGATCCATCTTCAGCCCGCCGAATGCTGGAGAGCGACGCATGGGCGCTTTGCACAGCCATGCTGCGCAACAAAGGCGGTGCGACAGGCAGAAGATCGCAGCGCTCAATATAGGCACCGGCTTCGGCCATGATGACATCGACCGACAGCGCCATGCCGCGCTCTGCTTCCTCAACGCTTGCACCTGCGGCAATGACAACCACACCGTTGCCGCGCTCTTCGACAATGGTGATGCCCCAAGGGGTTGTCGCGATACGCCGCGCACCCTGCCGGACAATCTTTTGTGGCTCCGTCAGCGTGCCCCACCAGGCACAGCGGCGCGCCGGGCGAACGGACTTGATCGATGCGCCGACGATGGCCAGCACCGGAGCCGATTGGGCCACATACAATCCGTGGCCGTCTGCTGTAATGCGGTTTGGCGCATAGGTGAAAGGGCCGCTCCATGGTGCCAGAAAAATATTGGCCATGCGCCCGCAGCCCCAAAGGGAAAGCTCCAGACGTCCTTCCGGGAAGAAATCACCTTGCAAGCGAGGAGCCATAAAGGCCAGCTGCAACGGCTGTTCGCTCTCCACCAAGCCGTCTTGTCTGGCTCGCGCCAAAGGTTTCACCTGTTCCATGTCGCTCTCCTTTGGCGCTGCGTTAGATATGCAGGCACCCATTGTTTCCACCCGGCGAAAAACAAAAACTTAACACACGTCTTGCAAGCCCTTAAAATGCTTGACTGCTCCCTGAATGGCCAGCGTCACAGCCCCGATCATGCCCGCCTGTCCGCCAAACCGGCTTGGCTCAATCCGGCACTCAAAAGGCAACAAAGGCTTCAAGTGGCGCTTCAACGCCTCAAAAAACTCCGTCTGCGTGCCGATGCCGCCACCAATCACTGTCATGGAGGGATCAAGCAATGCATGGACAGCCGCCAACCCAACCGAAGCATTTTGGGCAATTTCTTCAATGGCGGCTTGGGCCGCACCGTCGCCCTGTCGAGCATTGGCGAATAAGTCGGTCACTGTTTGGCGATCGGAGGAAAACCGGGCGCGGATGCCCTTTGAACCGACGGCATCCTCAAACAGACCATTTTCCGAACCGGGTGCGTGCGCATGGGGTGTCGCGCCGAAAGGCAGATAACCAATCTCGCCTGCCCGGCCAAAAGCGCCGCGCCAGAGCGCGCCATTGACCACCAAACCCATGCCAACGCCGGTTCCAAACGAGATAAAGGCCAAGGTGTCATCACCCTGTGGCAAAGCAATCGTCGATTCCGCAAGGGCAGCAAGGTTGACATCGTTTTCGACGACAACCGGACAGCTGATATTTTGCGCGCTCAAGCCTGCCGTCATCACGTTTGCAAGAGAGCGGTCGGCTGGCAGGCGCAAATTTGGCGAGAGCGACGCGAGGCCGGTTTTGGGATCCACTGCCGCAGGAACACCGATGACGACGCGCAGCAGGTCACCTGGGGTGCGGCCGACATTGGCAAGAAGTGTGGCAATCAGCGCAACCATTTGATCCAGCACAGAGCCGTCTTCACCATGATGGGTCGGCTGTTCAAGGCTTGTCAAAATATCGCCATCAGCGTTGGCAATCCCGGCGAGCAGCTTGGTGCCGCCAAGGTCTATACCGATGACGCAGCTTTGGTGAGAGCCGACTTCGCGTTCATGATGGGCAATGGATATTCCGACATTGAATTTGTTGGCCGAACCAGACACGCAGCTCATCCTTATTTTGTTCGGTACGCTGACGAATTTATTATGGAGTGGTTCGGCATCTGTCAAGCGGGCGCGGTCAATAACTGAAATGCCGTCGAAAGAAGCAATTCAGGATTGTAGCCAAAGGTGCCGATAGGAATACATGCAAGGAGAGATCAAGCACCGAGATCTTCGGGAATAAAGCCGCCGGTTTGCCGCAGCCACAAACGGGAAAACAGACCGTCTCGTTCGATCAACTCGGCCGGGCTGCCCTCTTCAACGATGCGGCCTTGGTTCAGAACAACAATCCGATCCATCATGGCAATGGTGGAAAGCCGATGGGCGATGGCAATCACGGTCTTGCCCTGCATGACAAGGTCGAGCTTTTCCTGAATGGCGGCTTCTGATTCGCTATCGAGGGCCGATGTCGCCTCATCCAGCACCAGAATTGGCGCATCTTTTAGCAGCACCCGCGCAATGGCAACCCGCTGCCGCTGACCTCCGGAAAGCTTGATGCCGCGATCTCCCACAAAAGCGTCATAGCCTTTGCGCCCTTCACCATCGGTCAGATCCGCGATAAAACTGTCAGCCTTGGCGGCTTTGGCTGCCGCTTCGATTGCCTCTTGGTTGGCCTCTGGCCTGCCGTAACGGATATTGTCACCCACTGAGCGATGCAGCAGCGCCACATCCTGGGCGATCACGCCAATGTTGCGGCGAAGGCTGCTTTGCGTGACAGCGCGAATATTCTGCCCATCAATTGTTATCTGTCCTGCGCCAATATCATAAAACCGCAGCAACAAGCTGACCAGTGTTGTTTTTCCAGCCCCGGAAAGACCAACAAGCCCGACTTTCTCGCCGGGTTGAATTGTCAACGACAAGTGATCGACAACCGGTTTTCCCGCCTTATAGGCGAAACAGACATCCTCAAAACGAATTTCACCCTTGCGCACCTCAAGGCTTGCCGCATCAGGCTGATCGGTGATGGTTGGTGGCGTTGTCATCACAGGCATGGCGTCCTTGATGGTTCCCATGGCCTGAAAAATCTGCTGGCCCATGCCCAAAAATGTATAAATCTGCGTTGATAGCCTTTGCAGAATATAGACGGAGCCAACAAACTCACCAACCGTCAGGGTCTTATGAAGAAGGCCTGCAAAGCCAATCCACAACATCACCAGCCACAGCACCATATTGAGGACCACAACAATCAGCTCTGAGGTACGATAGATGCGCTGCTCGGCGTGTTGTGTATCGATGCTCCTCTGAATGATCCGTCGAACGGCCCCGGCTTCGCTGTCTTCGGCAGCAAACTGCTTGATCATCTGCATATTGCTATAAAGATCGGTAATGGCACCCGACACCAGGCTCCGTTGCTTGGCTGTTTTGCGCGATCGCTCGGTGAAGATCGGTGCCAGCTTGACACTGAGCGCGACATTCAACGCAATCCAGACCACTACCGGCAAGGCAAGCTGCCAGGATAGAGTCAGCAGCAAAAACACCGAGCCGACAAGCTGCAACAAAAAGCGCGGCACCACCTGAAATGCCGCAATAATTTGCTGCTGAACAGCAGACGATACCTGTTGCAGCCGCGAAGCCACCTGCCCTGCAAACAGATCATGGAAAAACGCGAGATCCTGGCGTTCAACCGCTTTGTGCCCCTGCCATTGAATGGCCGCTGGCATGCCAATGCCCAGCGTGTGCGAATTGAGCGTGTTGAGCAAAAAGGAAACGATGGGCATGACGGGAAAAATCAAAATCCCGAGACATGCCAAAAGCGGCCACTCTGTTTGCAAGAATTGCGCCGCCCCCTTTTGGCTCACACCATCGACAATGACGGAAAGCCCCCAGACAATGGCGAGATTGATGGCTTCCATCGCCATGGATGACAGCGCAAGGGCAATCAGCACACCGCGAAACATGCCAATAAAATGCATGAGAACCGCGAATGGCCCCTTCGTCGGCATGGGCCGATAGGCAATATCGAGGGGTCGAATAAAATTTTCAAAAGGCCGGTATAATCTGTTTGAAATCGACATGCTGTTCTCGGCTTTTAAACAAGGGGAAGACGAGGACTGAACACGGTGATCGTGATCACCCTTCAGCACGCATTTCAACCCCATGTGCCAAGAAACACGCTCATTGAAGGAGATTATCAGCCACAGAGCTTGGCATTTTCGATGTCAAGTATATGGATTTCCTTCGTTTTGGCGACGGTCCAGCTCCTCATTATAGCGGCGCATGGCATGTTGCTCGGCCAGCAAACCAATCACTTTTCGGCTCTCCGTGCTGTCAATCACGGCAAGCGCATCGGCTTCTGCCGCTGAAAACGCCTTCATTGCTTCGCGCACATTCAAATTGGGCAAAAGAGCCGTATCGGCAAAATGCACCAGATCGCGTGCTGTTGAGCCATCTGGCACCTCGCCATGGATTTCCGCAATCAGCACAATACCGATGTAACGATCCATACGATCAACGATGATCACCCGTTGGGTTGCCCCAAGCGGAAAATCGCGCCGGAGCCTTGCAATATCCGTGTCATCCATCACGGTGCGCACATCTTTGCGCATCATGCGGCCAACCGTGAGTTCGCGAATCCAGCCAATATCCGCTGCACTCCTGATGGATTCGCCGCGCAGATGAAAGCGCCATGTGGCAAAAGAATAGCCAAAAATACGGCGGGCTGTGACCGAGGACACCACGGCAGCCGCTAGAACGGCAATGGTCAAAGGCAGGCTGCCCGTGGTTTCCAGCGCCAAAAACGCCATGGTCAGCGGCGCACCCAGCACAGCCGTGGCCATGGCGCACATGCCGACAATGGCCACCACTAACCCCGGAATTTGCAGGCCAAACAGGATCATCCAGCCAATCGCCACCAGTTTGCCAAGCATTGCTCCCAAAAACAGCGAGGCAAAGAAAAGGCCACCGCGAAAGCCAGAGCCAATGGAGATGGCGGACGCCAGCACCTTGAGGCAAATCATCGTTAAAAGTACGGGCACGGTATAATAGGCACCAAAGCCGACATGCAGCGCCGAATGGCCAGATGACAACACAGCAGGTGTCACCAGCGCCATCGCGCCCACACACAAACCGCCAATGGTGGGTCGGATCCACACCGGCAGACGGCTCTTGGCAAAAAGCATCTCCACAAGCGTGACCGTGCGCATCATGATGATGGCCACAAGCGCGCTGACAATGGCCATGACCAGCACCAGCGAGTAATCCGACGCGCTCAAGTTTCCGGCAAAGCCAACCTCAAAGGATGGCTGGGTCAACAACAGGCGCACCACGCCAACGGCGGTAATCGAGGCCACCACCACGGGGGCCAGTGAGGCAATGGAATAGGTCGAGATAATCAGCTCAAAGGCATAAAACGCACCGGTTAAAGGCGCATCAAAGGCGGCAGCAATGGCACCTGCGGCACCACAGCCCACCAGTATGCGCAAATCTCCGCGGCGCACATGGAAGATTTGTCCAAGCCGAGAGGCTATCGCCGAACCTATCTGCGTATAACCAGCTTCCATGCCGATAGAGGCACCAAAACCGTTGGAAATCATGGTTTGCAGCACCAGAAGCAGGCTGCCACCCATGGGAATGCGCCCCCCATGCAGCGCGTTTGCTTCTACCGGGTCAATGATGGCGATGCGGGCGCGCCTCAAAGAAATCCAACCGACCAGGCCGAGCAACATACCGCCAATTGCGGGGAGAAGAGCGGCGCGCCAAGGCTCGATATAGGCGGCACCACTGACCTCGGTGCCCTCAATGGCAAACATAACGTGGTGAAACCACTGGATACTTGCCACCATAAACGCAACACAGCCGCCCGCCATGACACCAATGAAAGCGGCAAGCACAACAAGCCAAGTCTCGTCTGCACGCACAATGGCGCGCAGACGATGTGGTATTTTGAACCATTTTCTGTCCGGGGTCGCCGCCTTGACGCCCCCGGACTGGTCAAGATTGACCATTCAATCTGCTCCGTTCGTAAACGCTGCCCGGTTCAGATTGAACCGGGCAGACGCTCGATTGTTTTGTTTTCGTATGTCTGATCAGAAAAACTGATAACCACTTTTCCCTGACAAACTCTAGCGCGCGATAAATTCAGCGTAGAGATCTGCAATGCGCTGCGTGATCGGGCCGGGCTTGCCATCCCCCACCGGGCGACCGTCAATGCGGGTTACCGGGGTAATGCCGCCAAGCGTGCCTGTCACAAAGGCTTCAGACGCCCCATAAACCTCCGCAAGTGTAAAATCATGCTGGCGCACAACGTAGCCCGCTTCTGCATAGAGCTTTATGACTTTTTTACGAGTGATGCCGTTGAAATTGAAACGTCCGGTCGAGGTCCACAATTCCTCCCCGCGCACAATGAAGAAATTGGTGGAATTGCAGCTGGCCACAAAGCCATGGGGGTCGAGCATCAAGGCTTCATCGGCACCAGCATTGATGGCCTGAATGAGCGCATGAATGAAATTCAGGCGGCTGTGAGAATTGAGCCGCAGGTCAAACACATCGGGCGTGCTGCACCGAACAGCCGATGTCAAAAGCGACAGACCCTTTGATTTGGACTCTGGCTTGGGCAGCTTGAATTCGGCAACAATCACGACAGTCGCCTGCCCCATGGCAAAACGGGGGTCCTGATTGGGCGTTTTTTTCTTGCCGCGCGTAATCATCAGGCGCGCATGGGCACCATCGGTCATGCCGTTCTTCTCAAACACCTGCCAGAGCGTGGTGGTCAGCTCTTCGCGGGTCATGCCAATATCCAGTTGAATGGAGTTGGCACCTTCGTAGAGGCGATCCAGATGCTCATCGAGTGCGATGACTTTGCCGTTGACGAGACGAACCCCTTCCCAAACGCCGTCACCCAACACAAAGCCAGCATCGAACACCGACACCTTGGCCTCATCACGTTTGAAATATTCGCCGTTTACGTAAATCAAAACATTGTCATTGCGAGGATCGGCCATATAGCCCTGAGAGCTGGTATTGCTGGCGGCAACTGCGTTCATGGTAAAAGTCCTTGTTTTTGTATCAGATTCGTTCGGTCAGAACGCGAACTCGGTGAAGCGGTTGAGAAAAGCGCGGGTGCGCTCCTGCTTTGGATTTTTCAACACCTCATCGGGCGTGCCGATTTCGTGAAAAACACCATCGGCCAGAAAAATCACTTTGGTGGCGAAGTGATAGGCAAAGCCAAGCTCGTGGGTGACCAGCAACATGGTGCGCCCTTCCTCGGCCAGCTTGCGGATCACGGTGAGCACTTCACCCACCAATTCGGGGTCAAGCGAGGACGTTGGCTCATCAAACAGCAAAATCTCAGGCTCCATCGCCAGCGATCTGGCAATAGCCACGCGCTGCTGCTGTCCGCCAGAAAGACGGCCCGGATAGGCATCGAATTTTCCGCCAAGGCCAACCTTTTCAAGCTCTTTTATGGCGCGTTCTTTTGCCGCCGCACGCTTCATGCCCTTGACGGTCACAAGCCCTTCCATGGTGTTTTCCAGCACCGTCATGTGAGGAAACAGGTTAAACTGCTGAAAGACCATGCCAACCCGCTCGCGCACGGCACAAAGCTCGGCTTCGGGATAAAGGCGCGCACCATCTTTGCCGGTTGGTTTGCCAATCTCTTTGCCGTCAAGGGCAACCGTGCCGCTGGTGGGCATTTCCATAAAGTTCAGGCAGCGCAAAAACGTGCTTTTGCCAGAACCACTGCCGCCAATGATGGCCACGCGCTCGCCCGGCTCAACCGAAAAATCAATGCCTTTGAGAACGTGAAGATCACCGAATTTTTTGTGCAGGCTCGACACCTGAAGAATAGGCTCACTCATGGGGGCTCCTTTAACCAGCAGGATCAGGCTTTTGCCGCAAGGCGCTTTTCAAGGCGCGCAGACAGCCATGTGCCGGGGTAGATGAGAACGAAATAAATGAAGGCGACCGTGGTGAGAATTTCGAGCGGGCGGTAATAGGTCGAACTCAACAACCGCCCCTGATACATCAGCTCATGCACTGAGAGCACCGATGCCAGCGATGACATTTTCGCAACCTCAATTGCGCGGTTGGTAAAGGCCGGCAGCATGCGCTTGAACACCTGCGGCAAAATGATCCGGCGCAGGATTTTGGACTGGCGCATGCCCAGCGCCTTTGCGCCTTCCCATTGCCCATGACCGATGGACTGGATGCCACCTCGAAAAATCTCGGCGCTATAGGCCGACGTATTCAGCCCCAGACCCAGCAGTGCTGCGGTAAAGGGTGACAATTGCACGCCGATGATGATTGGAAAGGCATAGAAAAACCAGATCAGCTGGATCAGCACCGGCGTATCGCGAAACAGCTCAATGTAAACGAGGCTTGGAATTCGAAGCGCCTTGCGTTTCGATAGCCGCGCCAAAGCCAGCAAAAATCCACCCGCCAACCCAAGAAGAATGCTCGGCACCCACAGCTCAATCGTCACCAGCAAGCCGCGAAACAAGACGGGCAGGCTTTGAAGGATGAGCGGAAAATCAATTTGATAATTCATCGCAACATTCCTCAGCGGTAGGCTGTCAGACGCGCTTCAGCGATCCGCGCGAGCGTGCTGGCCGTGACCAGCAAGATGACATACATCAGGGCAATTGTGGTGTAGACTTCCAGTGGTCGGAACGTCTCGCTGTTCACAATCATCGCCTGATAGAGAAGATCGGCATAGGCCAGCGTTGAAGCCAGCGCCGTGGTTTTGGTCAGCTCAAACGAGCGCTCGACAAAAGGCGCAAACATGCGGGTCATCGCCTGCGGCAGAATAATCCGGCGCATCATCTGCCCATGGCTCATGCCAAGCGATTTTGCCCCTTCCCATTGCCCCTGTTCGATCGAGACAATGCCGCCTCGGAACACTTCGGCATAAAACGCGCCCGATTGGGTGGAGAGCGCCAAAACCGCAGCCGTGAACGGATCAAGGCTAATATTGGCCAGCATCGGCAGCGCATAAAAGAACCAGAAAAAATGAATGATCGGCGGTGTGTTGCGATAAAACTCGATGAAAATCGACGCAGGCAAGGAGAAATATCGGCGCGGCGAAAGCTTGGCAAAGGCCAAAACAAGGCCCACCAGCACGCCGAGAACAATCGAAATCCCAGCGATTTTAATCGTATTGACCAAGCCTGTGAGCAGCAGATCCCACCTCGCAAAGACACCGGAAAAATCCCATTGGTAGTTCATAACGGCTGAACCCTTTAGACGTGCGAAGCCCTTGTCGCTCAGGATACTGGCGAGCGTCGTTTTATTGCGAGGTGATATTGGGCGGGAAGAACAAAGCCCTCCCGCAAGTCTATCGGCTTATTGCCAGGCTTCCTTGACCAGACCGGGAATGCCCTTCGGATCAATGTTCTTTGATTTCAAATAGGCATCAAAGATTTGATCTGGCACGCCTTCCTTGTAGAGCGTGGCAAATTGTTCGCTCACCCAATCGCGGAAAGCCGGGTTGGCTTCCTTGCGAAGGCCTGCGCTGGTGGCAACGGGATTAACAGGCGTTGGCAAAATCACCTTGCCCAGTTTCAGGCGGGCATATTGCACCACCAGAGCGGGGTGAAACTGCACCACCACATCAACCCTGCGAGACGCGAAAGCGGCAATGGCCTCATCATTGTTGGAGAAACGGTTGATTTCCGCCGTCTTGACCATGGCTGTCACGTTCTTGTCGAGCGACGTGCCCAAGGTGACGCCAATGCGAATGCCGGATTTATCGATATCCTGCCATGACTTGATGGGCGAATCCTGCGCCACCAGCGCGCCCATGGCATAATAGAACAGCGGAGCTTCGGGGAAATCGATTGCCTTTTTGCGCTCTTCGGTGGGGTCCAGAACAAACATCAGATCAATCTGATTGGCCTGCAACGCCGCCACTGCATTGGCCCAGGTGGTTTCAACCGGCACCAGAGTTGCGCCAAGATTGGCGGCAAGCTTTTCACCCATGGCAACGCCAACACCGGTCCATTTTTCCGTCATCGGATCTTTGAAAAACCATGGTTCTGCCGAGGTCACACCGATGCGAAGTTGCTTGTCCTGCTTGATACGGTCGAGCGTCGATGTGCCTTGCGCAAATGCTGGCCATGCGCTGCTGGCCAGGGCAGTTGCGGATAGGGCCATAAATGTTCTGCGATTGGTGCTCATGGAGTTCGTCCTCTGTGGTTCATAACCTGTTCAATGGCCTTTAAGGCTTCTTATGATGGTTTTTATGCAAACGTGGCTGGGTCTTTGTGCTTTGCCAGACCCAACAGGAAATCTTCCGTCTGCTGCCCGCCCCGAGCCATATGGTTGTGGATTTCCGCGCGCATCGCGGCCAGATCCTCACCAAGTGCTGTGGCGACATAGCTGTCGTGACCATCACGGCGCGGGCCGCGAATTCCGTGGGCACGATGATGGGCTGCCCAGTAAAGTTGAAGACGGCCGCGGATACTTTCCCATGTCTTGATCAGAATTTTGTGAGCGGACGCCTCATAAACAAAGCCGTGAAGCTGAAGCTCTGCATGAATGCTGCCGACATCATCCTGTGCATCAATGCAATGCGTGAGGGCGTCATGGCGGGCCAGAAGACCACGCCGAAAACCCTCATCACGCTGTGACCAGACCAATTCAAATGCAAATATCTCGAGCGTCACCCGCAGAGAATAAATCTCCCGAACATCCTCAACAGAAAGCTCCACCACATGGGTACCGGTGTAAGGTACGGTCACAAGAAGACCTTCATCAATCAGTTGGCGCATGGCCTCTCGCAATGGCCCACGGCTAACGCCAAACTGCTCGGCCAGACTTTGCTCTGTCACCTGTGCACCCGGCGCAATTTCTCCGCTTAAAATCGCGTTTCGCAAGCCATCGGCAATATGCGCACGAAACGTCGCCTTTGGCACGCGCATAAAATTCTGCGACTGTGAAACGGTCATGGCGGGCCTTCGCACTCGGTGATCGATTGTCAACAATCAACCATAGTCAACAATCGGAGTCAACCTTTCGATCACCATTGCATGCAAAGGAGGAGGATGCCTGGGTTTCAATAGAGCAGCGCCACCTCAGCCAAAAAGATGCGAGGTGTTCGGCGTTAACTGATGGCTGTAATTTCCAAAGCCTGCGGCCCCAGACTGACCTCATCGCCGACCGATTTTCCCATCAAAGCTTTTGCAACAGGGGAAACATAGGAAATTGACCCCGCCTTCGGGTCGGCTTCATCCTCTCCAACAATCCGATAGGTCTGCACGCGCCCATCGTCGCGCGCAAAGGTAACTGTGCTGCCAAAGGCTACGCGACCGCCCGTGGCTGGTTCAGGCATGACCTGCGCTGTATGGAGCCGTTCCGTAAAATAATTAAGGTCGCGCAATGGACTTGCCATTTGACGCCGCCGTTCATTGACATCCTCAATGGTGCTCGCCACATTATAGTCAGCGCGGGCTTGCGTCAGCTGTAATTCCAGCGCTTTTAATCCCGATAGCGTGACAAAATTGGGATGGGGCGAAATGGGGCGCTCGGGCAATTGCGTTTCCGCTGCTGTCTCAGCACTGTCTTCTTTGGTAAACGCAACACTCATATCAATCTCCATTCGCCACACAGGCTAACGATCCTGCGCGGTTTTTGTTCACGCTCCAACTCTGCTGTTAAACGCTTTTCTCAATGGTTGGGCAATCACCACCATCCACACGCATTCTGAAGCTTTCGCCAGATCTATGTTTTGGCAGATCTATGTTTTGACAGGGCCATTCCAGATAAAGAGAATGTAATTTGCATCCTCTATAGACGGGTGAACGGAGGTTCCGAAACGAGCAACAAAGGCGGCGCGCTCATCTTTTCGCACCAACACACCGTCGCCGGGCTTCATCCACTGGGCAAGCTCATTCGGTGTTTTAAATCTGGTAATCTTGCCCTTGGTGTAAAACTCGGCAGAGAAGCTGCGTGAATCGAGGATAGCAAGGCGACCTTGCCCCGAATAGGCCGACACAATCGGGCCGTCGCTGGGCAGGGGCGAGGTGCTGATGCTCATAAACGAAGCACCAATGACCATCAGCGCAAGCACCACGATTTCAATCATGCCAATCGTCATCCAGCGCACACCAGAGCGCCCGGTTTGGGCCCACAAGATCGCAGCAAGCAGGGCTGCGGCGGGGATGCCGGGCAGCACATAGGCGATCAAAATGTTGGCAGCTGCAGTAAAAAACAACAGCGGCGTGAGGGCAAACAGCAAAAGATAGAGCCGCAGACCATCTTTGTCACGCATGCTCCCCTTTCGCTGACGCCAGATCAAAAGCGGGATAAGCGGGCTCCAAGGCAAGGTGGCTGCAATCCAGAACAACCATATTGTTCCTCTTGGCTGTTCGCGACCCGCACCGTAAAGATCACCTTTCCAGCCCGGCTGTAAAAAGCGCTGGATATGTTCGCCAATCAGAAAATAGTGGAGAAAGCCCGGCGTGGCGATTTCTGCCGCAACGTACCATGGCACAACCAGCACCACACACATGATTGTGCCGCCAACCCAAGGCAAACGGCCAAGATCGCGCCAGCCGCCGCGCCAGAGCATCCAGATAAAAATGGGAAAGGTTGAAAGAACGCCTGCAACAGGGCCTTTCGCCAAAAGGCCAATAACGATCCCTATGAAAAACAACCATCCCCAACGGCGATCACCTTTCAGTCCACCATAAAAGCCCGCCATGCAGGCAACGACACCAAGTGTCAGGAGCATATCGGTTTGAACATAGGCAGCGCAGACGAAAAACAGCCCGGAGCTTGCGGTTAACAACACGGCCACCGAGGCCGTTCGCCGCTCGACAATCGAGCATCCCCAGCGCCACAGGATAGCCAGTGTTGCGAGGGTTGCCATCAATATGCCAAGTCTTGCGGCAAAAGGATTGGCACCAAACAGCGCAATTCCTGCCGCCGACACCCAGGTATGCAATGGCGGCTTTGCCCAAAAGGGCACACCATAATCAAACTGCGGTGTTATCCAGTTGCCGGTTTCGACCATTTTGCGGGCAATTTCAGCATAACGCCCCTCTGTAGGGTCCGTGAGCGGCACCCATAGCATCGCCAGCAATCTCAAGATGAGGAGCGAGAGCAAACCCCAAACAATGGCACGATCCTTGTTCATTCTACTAAAGCTTTCACAGTATTTTCATCTTCAAGGACCAGCCGTGCGGCGTGACAAGCACTCTTCAGTCTGCCAATTTTTCTCGGATAACACGCGCCTGCGACCTGCGCTACTGCATAATTTTTCTCCACATTTTGAATCACTTAAGAAAGAAAACTATCACATCGATAGAAGGTGCAGCGGCGAACCATTGCTGGGCATATCGGGCAGGCTGTGCAGGCGCGCAGCAAGATAAGCTAACAATTTACAGAGCCTTGCATTTTATCAACTGCGCAAAGAACGCTGTAACACTTTTGATTTTCTGCATAATTCTTTAAGTTGACTCCGATTTAAAGAATTATGTAGTCGATTTTCAGCCGATCCATCGCTTCGAGTTTGTCAGGAAAAAGTGGAATCCGGTTTTCCCTGACAGACTCTAGTTTTCACGCGCAATGCAGCCTCGCGAGGTTCAAACGAAATGTTCAGGGGGGTGTTATGGCGCAATGCTGACACAAAACTGAACGCGGCCTGCGTGATCAATGCCGCAATGGCACCGCGCTATCAGCCGTCCATGTCAGGGTGAGCGCATCGCCCTCAGCAATTGGCAAAGGGCTATCGTTGGGAACGCCCACACGCAGGCTCTGGCCCGCATGATCAACAAACAGCGTTGTCCAGTTGCCTGAAAACAGCCGACGCGTCAGATGGCCTGTCAGCATTGTGTCTGTTGGATTGAGAGGTTTCTGGTCATGGCCTGTCAGCACTTTGATGCGCTCAGGCCTGACCATGCAGCGACCAGATGCGCCATCCGAGCCGAGACTGACATGGCCCGGCAAAGGGATGCGATTGCCATCAGCGAGTTCAAGCGCTCCGGATTTCCAAACCCCTTCAAAAATATTGGCCTCGCCTAAAAATGTGGCCGCAAACGAAGTGCGGGGGCGGTTATAAATCTCTTCTGGCGTGCCTTCCTCAATCAGTTGGCCAGCGCGAAGAATACCGATGCGGTCACTCATGGTCAGGGCTTCTTCCTGATCATGAGTGACGAAAATGGTGGTGATGCCGATCTCGCGCTGAATACGCTTGAGTTCCACCTGCATGTCCAGTCTCAACGATTTATCGAGCGCACCGAGGGGTTCATCAAGCAAGAGCACGCGAGGATTGATGACGATGGCACGCGCCAGTGCCACGCGCTGGCGCTGGCCACCTGAAAGCTGATGAGGACGGCGCGCACCCAAATGGGCCAATTGCACAAGATCCAGCGCATCACCAACACGTTTGCGAATATCAGCCCGCGCCAGCCCGCGAACACTCAAGCCAAAGGCCACATTGTCGAACACATTCATATTGGGAAACAGCGCATAGTTTTGGAACACCATGCCAATATTGCGCTTTTCCAGTGGCACCTGCTCAACGCTCTCATTGTTCATTTCGATTTGGCCCTGATCAGGAAAATCGAAACCTGCGATCATGCGCAAAAGCGTGGTTTTTCCGCTGCCGGAGGGACCGAGAAGTGCATAGAAACCACCATCCTCAAAACGAATGGAAACACTGTCCAGCGCTTTATAAAGGCCAAAGCTGCGGGAGATGTTTTTGACCTCGACACTGGCCATCAGTCATTTCCTCCGAATTTGTAGAAGCGTGCGGTGATCAGCATCAGGGCCATGGACACCACGATGATGATGGTCGAGACGGCGTTGATCTCCGGGGTAAAACCCTTGCGGATCGCGGCATAAATCTCCACGGGAAGCGTGGTCTGGCCGGGTGTGGCCAGAAAATAGGAAACGACAAACTGATCAAACGACACCGCAAAGGCAAAGAGTGCGCCAGCCATTACGCCGGGCGAAAGCCAAGGCAGTGTGACGCGCCACGTGACTTGCCATTGGTTGGCTCCAAGCGAGCGTGCCGCCTCTTCCAGCTCTGGTGCAAAGGTTTTCAGCCGCGCATTCACCACTATGATCACGTAGGGCAAGGCAAGAGCAACATGCCCGAGAAGAATGGCATGCAAGCCACGGCCAATGCCCACGCCAAAGAAAAAGATCAGCATCGCTGTGCCGGTGATCAGCCACGGAATGGCAATGGGCGGCAACAGCAAAGCCTGCAAAATTGCCTTGCCTTTGAAATCATACCGAAACAGCGCAAGAGAGGCTGACGTGCCCAATGTTGTGGCGATGACTGTCGTCAAAATCGCAATTTTCAGGCTGTTCAAAGCCGCATGGATCAACTGATGATCCTGCCAGAGCGCCTGATACCAGATTGTCGACCACTCCAGAGGCAGCATATAAAAAGGCGACGCATTGAAAGACATAAGCCCCATAATGATGATGGGCAAATACAGAAACGCCAAAAGCAGGCCGATATAGAGCCGCCCAAAACCGTTCAGCAGGCGCGTTAGCCTCTTCATCACGACCTCCGCAGGATGGGCGACGCCAACGCCAGAATGAGCAAAACCACCGCGAGCAAGATGAAAGACAGAGCGGCACCCAACGGCCAATTGTAGACGGCAACAAACTGGTCTTCGATCACAGTGCCGTAAAACGTGCCAGTGCGACCACCCAGAATGCGTGGCTCCATGAAAGATCCGATCACGGGCACAAACACCAGCACAGCACCAGCAACAATGCCGGGCAGAGACAGCGGCAGTATCAAGCGCCTCAACACCGTGAAGCGTGACGCACCAAGCGAGCGCGCAGCCTCGATGATGCTGTCATCAATGGCCTGCAAGCTGAGATAACAGGTGAGCACGATATAGGGCACATAGGAGTGCACAAGGCCGATGATCACCGCTGGATAGGAATACATCAGATCAATATTGATCTTGAACGGCAGGATGGCATTCAAGATGCTATCAAGAATACCGCCGCTTCTCAGCACCATGGCCCAGGAGAACACCCGCACAAGTCCGTTGCTCCAGAACGGCAAAATGACCAGCAGGAAAACAACCTCACGGCTGCGACCCTTGAGCACTTTGGCCAACACATAAGCGGCAGGAAAGCCCAAAACCAAACACCAGAATGTCACGTCAAACGCGAGTCTGAGCGAGGTCAGCAACAATCTGGCGTAGATGTCGCTTGAGATGAAAGCGCCGTAATGACCGAGCGTCAGCGACCACGGCTTGCCGCTCAAAGGCATATTGCTTGCAAAACTGAAGAAGATCATGGCCGACAGCGGCAAAAAGATCGCAAGTGTCAACCAAAGATAGGCGGGAAGCAGCAGTGGTGCTGCCTTCGCAGCAGCGCCTTTGCGTGAGATGTTTGATGAACCACCTGCCATCTGCTGTCCTCCCGCCTGCAAGACCGTTACTTGACGTTGACCTTGAGCTCCTGCCAGATTTGCAGATATTTCTGACGCACGTCATCCGGCACCGGTGCCTGAAACTGAATACGGTTTGCGACTTTGGGGTCGCCCAACACGGCGCGATTAAAAGAATCAGCCGGCAATTGCGCCACCGCCTTGGTATTGGCAGACACCGGTGCGCCAACTTTATTATCCCACTGAACGTAGAAGGAGGGATCAATCATGTAATTGATGAAAGCCTCCGCACCGGCCACATTCTTGGAACCTTTAGGGATGGAAAAGGCATCAAGCCAACCCACAGCACCCTCTTCTGGCACCACAAAAGTCACGGGCAGCTTGAAATTTTTCTTGGCGCGTCCCGCCGAGCCGCTCCAATAGGTGCCAACGTCGATCTGGTTTGCCGCAACCATCTGGTTCCAGTCGTTTTCTGCACTCCAGAACGTGCGGATCTGCGGCATTAATGAGGTGAGCTTGGCTTTCACCGCATCCAGATCCTTGATGTTATTGATATTTTGGCCGGTGGCGATTGCACCAAACTGCATGGCTTCAAGCGCATCGTCACGCAAAACCACACGGCCTTTATGGGCTGGGTCCCACATCACCTGAATCGAGGTTGGCGTTTTATCGAAGGCCTTGTCGTTGACGGCAATCGAGGTCAGGCCCCAGACCCATGGAACGCCATAGACCTTGCCATTGTGGTTGAGCATGGGCGATTTACTCTTGTCGGCACCAAGATCGGCATAATTGGCGATTTTTGAGGCATCAATCGGCTCAATCAATCCCTCGGATGTTGCCTGATCATTGAAAGCGGCATTGATCATCACGACGTCATACAGGCCCGGATTGGTCCGCAGCTTGGTGAGCATTTCCTGCTCGGAGTTGAAAAAGTCGTTGATCACCGTGTTGCCGGTGGCTTTTTCAAAGGCGGCAATGGCCCAAGGCTCATCAGCACCATAGCCCTTCCAGTTCAGGACATGGACCTCGGCAGCAAGCGATGCAGTTTGGGCAAGGGCGACAAATACGGCGGAGGCCGTCAGCATTGTGAATGTTTTCATGACATGTTCCTCTCAGTGGCTGCACCGTCGTCCTTTTTATTGATCGATCATTCTTCCCCGGTGCCGGTCAGGAGCAGATCGATTTCTGTGCGTGTCGGCGCGGTCGCACCGCCGTGTTTGGTGGTGGAAAGCGCCGCACTCGCATTGGCATAGCGCAGAGCAAATGTTGGTGTTTCGCCCCGCATCAAGGCGGCTATGAACGCTCCGACATGGCAATCGCCTGCACCATTGGTGTCGATGGTCGCAACCTTGAAGGCTGGCGCGAAGTGCAGCTTCTGGTTACGCTCAGCGAGATAGGCCCCCTCCGCTCCAAGGCGGATCACCACACCTCTGCTGCGCGGGCAATGGATGTTGAGCAATGCGTCTGCCATAGCCTCAGGCTCTACTAGGCCTGTGATGGTCCGGGCCTCGTCGCGGTTACAGCTCAACCAGTCGGTGCGCTTCAAAACCGATGCCAGAATGGGCGGCGCAATTTCGCCGACAATGCCCGTGGGGTCGAAAACGAATGTTTGCTCCGGCCTTAAGCCTGCAATAAATTCGGCCTGTTGGGCACCACATTCGGGATAGGCAAGCGTATAGCCCGACGTGAAAAACCAGTCGTTCGGCCCTGTCTTGATGGCTTGAAGATCGGCGGCCTGCAGCCTGCTTTCGGCACCGGGATGGGAGACGAAGGTGCGCTCGCCGTCACCCGTCACCAAGACGATGCACACCCCGGTGTCCTCACCGCGTATTTTTGGCAAAAGACAATCAATCTTCTCCTGCTCAAACGCTTTTTCCAGCAGGGAGCCTGCAACACCGTCACCGATCCGGCCCATAAACACGGTCTTCACGCCACTGCGGCGCGCAGCAACCATCATGTTAAAGCCGCCACCCGGCATCTGTAGAAAGCTGGATGCAATCAAATCATCACCAGGCTGCGGCAAATGCACGATCCGGTAAATGAAATCCACAACAGCACTTCCAAAATGCAGAAGCCGCGGTTCATCCATTGGCGTTACCGCCTGAATTGCTCAATCTGAGATCAAGCAGTTGATGGGCCAACGCCGTTGCGGCTTTGGCGTCAAAACCTTTCAATTTCTGGATTTTATCAGCGGGAAGAGATGCCATGCCAGAGCAAGCGCCAGCCATGGAGCACGCGATTGCGCCGATGGTGTCGGTATCGCCACCCAGATTGGCCGCAATCACGGCCGCCTTCCAGCAATCGCCCTCGGCAACCACAAGCGTTGCAAAGGCCGCGGGAATAGATTCCTGCGAGGCAACGCTGGTGCCGAGCAGATCAAACATTGCCCGAATATCGGCCTCTGTCTTGACGCGGGCCGCCATCTCCAAAGCCAGCGCAATGCGCGATGACAGCCGCCCACCGGCCACCCAAGCGCCCTGACTTTCGCCAGCGCGAGCGGCATCAACCGCTTTAAGAACCGCATCACACCATCCCAGACCATCAATGCCTGCACTGATAACCGTTGCGACAGCGGCTGCGGCCGATATGGCAATAGAGGTATTATGAGTGGCGCGGCACGTGTCTGCCACCCGCGCAATCAGCGCGTCGGATGGCGGCACCAAAATGCCGACGGGTGCTATGCGCATGGCGGCACCGTTGGTATCGCCAAACCGCCCTGCCCGTTCGGGTGCAACACCATTGCGAATGGCATCGATGGCACGCTTGGTGGACGGGCCAAGCAGGTCATAGCCGCCGCGCGCGCGTATGCCGTCTTCCCAGCGCACCAGCGCATCAATCCAGCGAAGATGATCAAAACCTTGGTCGGAATGGAGCAGCACATCGCCGAGCAGAAGCGTTTGCTCCGTATCATCGGTAACGGCACCAGCTGGCAGTCCCTTTGAGACGGGGTGATCGTCCGTGGGCGCGACAAAATCCTCGACCTTGCCGTAGCTCGCATGGATCTGCCGGGACGACAAAAGTTGCGTGGGCATGCCCATGGCATCGCCAAGTGCACCACCCATCAGTGCGGCCAGCGCCCGGTCACGTTTGATCGACAAAGCTGCCGTCATGGTCAGAACTCCAGATGCAAAGCAAAAAACGTTGGATGAAGCAGGCTGACAACATATTCCATCGGCCTGCCCTCCTCATCCCGGCTTAGCCGTCGTGTGCGTAAAAATGCCGATCCCTCCGGGCATTTGAGAAGATCCGCATCCATGGCATTCAGCATTTCAATATCAGCCCATTCCTCGCCGCTGGCTGGCACAAGGCCTGCCTCGCGCAGGGTTTCGCGCAAGGAGCCCGCAGCAAGCCCCTTCAGCGGCACCATTTCCAACTCTGGCACCAAAGGAAGACGGCTTCGCTCGAGCGAAATGGGCCGGTCGTCCTCAACAAGGTAGCGCAGGCGATCAATGGCGATATAGGTGTTCAACTCCAGCCCCAGCATTTCCGAAAGAGCCGCATCTTCCAGCACTTCAATCCGCAACATGCGTGTGGCGGTTGCCGCACCAACATCGGCCAGCGCCTTTGACCACCCGAAAGCATCGTTGATGGTTTTGCCATTGAAGGTCACAAAAGAACCAATGCCTACCCTGGTGGTGATCAAACCTCGGCTGTTGAGCTCTTCAAGACCTTTGCGCAACGTGTTGCGGCTCACAGAAAAGCGCCGCACCATCTCACTTTCACTTTGCAGGCGATCCCCGAAGCCGAGCTTGCCGGAGAGGATGTCCTGCTCCAGTTCATTGGCGATCTGCTTGGGTTTAGGCGCGCCTGGCGACAATGTGTTTTTCATAAAGACCGATTTATCCAGACCTGTATAATGAACATGTTCAAACCTGTTCAAACCTGTTCAAACCTGTTCAAATAGAAGCGCGATCGCCCGCATTTGTCAATCAGGGAGCGCCCTGTATCGCCTCAAAAAAATCCTAAAACATGGATGAAGCAGCCGAGGATTGCAAAGGCCACGAAGAGCTAAATCCAGGCGCTCAGAAATGGCATCGTTTGAAGATGATCTTGACAATAGACTCATTTCTATTATTCTGGATATATGGAAATTGAAAACGCAATTCTCGTCCTTGCGGCACTCGCTCAGCCAACTCGGCTTGAAACATTTCGCCTGCTCGTCAAGCATGAGCCGGAGGGATTGCCTGCCGGCGAAATCGCCCGCACTCTTGAAGTGCCGCAAAACACCATGTCGAGCCATCTCAACATTCTGTCTCGGGCGGGGTTGGTTTCGTCTGAGCGACAAAGTCGGGTCATTGCCTATCGAGCGGAGATGGAAAAGTTGCGTGAATTGACGCTGTTTCTTTTAAAAGATTGCTGCGGCGGCAAGGCTGAACTGTGCGCACCGCTGATTGCCGATCTTGCGCCCTGCTGCTCTCCTCAAAAAGCCAAGTCGTAACGACCACGGCATGTCACCCGCGAGCTTCCCGTATCCAAGATTTTCTGTTTCACCCTAAAAGGCCAAATCACGCATGAGCACTTGCATGGATATCATCATTTACCACAATCCAGACTGCGGCACATCGCGCAATACGCTTGCGATGATCCGTAACGCCGGGATTGAGCCGCATGTGGTGGAATATCTGAAGACACCACCGTCGCGCGCCCTGCTGGAGCAATTGATTGCCCGCATGACCATGCAGCCGCGCGATCTTTTGCGCGAAAAGGGCACACCCTTTGCTGAACTTGGTCTGGATAATCCGGCGCTGAGCGATGCGCAACTGGTTGATGCGATGATGCAGCATCCCATCCTGATCAACCGCCCGATTGTTGTCTCGCCCATGGGTGTCAAGCTTTGCAGGCCTTCGGAAGCGGTGCTTGATATTCTGCCCCTTGACCAAAAAGCCGCCTTTACCAAGGAGGACGGCGAGGTGGTGATTGATCCCAATGGCAACCGGGTCGTTTAACATTCTTGCCGTTATGCAAACTTGTTCGCTGCCCCTGGATATTACGGCTGCGGATCATCACATCTGTCAGGAGAAGGCCCATGCGCCCGAAACAACCAACACTGCGGCTGTCTTTTCTTGACCGCTATCTGACGGTCTGGATTTTTGTCGCCATGGCACTTGGCGTTCTGCTGGGCACCGTTTTCACCGGCCTGCCAGCCGCCCTTGATAGCCTGTCTGTGGGAACCACCAATGTTCCCATTGCCATTGGCCTGATCCTGATGATGTATCCGCCGCTTGCAAAAGTGCGCTTTGAAGAACTGCCACAAGTGTTTGCCGATAAGCGCGTCCTGGCCATTTCCCTGCTGCAAAACTGGATTGTTGGTCCGGTGCTGATGTTTGCGCTGGCGGTGGTGTTTCTGCGCGATTATCCTGAATATATGACGGGTCTGATCCTGATTGGCCTTGCCCGTTGCATCGCCATGGTGCTGGTTTGGAACCAACTCGCCAAGGGCGACAACCAATATGTTGCCGGACTTGTTGCGTTTAACGCCATTTTTCAAATCCTGTTTTTCAGCGTTTACGCCTGGTTGTTTCTCACCGTGCTGCCACCGCTGTTTGGTCTCGAAGGCAGTGTGATTGAGGTCTCGTTCTGGACAATCGCAGAAGCGGTGCTGATTTACCTCGGCATTCCCTTTTTGGCGGGCTATCTGTCACGCCGCATCCTCACCGCCACCAAAGGACGGGAATGGTACGAGACGGTATTTTTGCCCAAAATCAGCCCGATCACACTGGCAGCGCTGCTGTTTACCATTGTTGCCATGTTCAGCCTCAAGGGTGGCGATGTGGTGCGCCTGCCGGGCGATGTGGTGATAATTGCCATTCCGCTGATCATCTACTTCTTCGTGATGTTTCTGATCAGCTTCTGGATGGCGAAATCTGTTGGCAGCAATTATCCGCGCACAACGGCAGTGGCCTTTACCGCGGCTGGCAATAATTTCGAGCTGGCCATTGCCGTCGCCATTGCCGCTTTCGGGTTGAGCTCAAAAGTGGCTTTTGCCGCCGTGATCGGCCCATTGGTTGAAGTGCCGGTGCTGATCCTGCTGGTGCAAATGGCACTGTGGATGGGCCGCAAATATTTTGACAAAGCCAAATCTGCATAAGCGCTACAGCGAGGCTTTCTGCACCAGAGAGGGTGCACGGCGTTGCAGATGTGCAATTGAAAGAAATGCGACGACGGCAAAAGCGCCCAGCACCGCTGTGATGGTGAGCGACACAAATGTACCGATATGCACAATTGCAAACGCCAGCGCAAAGGGTGCGGTGGCCGAAACAATCAGCCGTGCGGCCATCACTTTGCCTTGAAGCCGACCGTAACCATCGCTGCCAAACAGCATCAGCGGCAATGTGCCGGTGACAATGCTGAAGAGACCACTGCCCAGACCAAAGACAAGGGCAAAGGCCATGGCTCCCACAACCGAGGGCGCTGTAACAATAAGGATCAGCACGCCGCCGGGGATCAATGCGGAGGCAATGGTTGCCAGAGCCAGTGGCGGCAGATTGCCGCCAAGCACCATATTGGTAAACCGACTGAGAACCTGCGACGGACCAAACACCGTACCGACAATGGCAGCGGTTGCCCCCAGCCCAAGCCCCGACAGCAGCGGCACCATATGCACCAGAATTGCTGCACTGACGAGAGATTGCAAAGAGAAGCCAACCACCATCAGCAGAAAACCAAGGGGGCGTATGTCTGGGCCAAGACACCCCTCAACCACCTCTTTTGCGCTATCCTGCTTGCGGGTTGTGTTTCTGGCAAGCCCAAAAGCCAACCAGGCGTGCACAGGCAGGCAAACGAGCAAATTCAGCCCCGCAAAAACCAGATAGACATTCTGCCATGACAGATGGGCGTGCAATAGAGTGGTGATTGGCCAGAAGATCGTTGAGGCAAAACCGGCGATCAGCGTGAGATAGGTGATACTGCGTTGGGCCGTGTGGGGGCTTGCCTGCACAAGCAGCGCAAAGGCCGCCCCATATTGCACCAGATTGGCGGCAACCTCGATCACAATCAGAGCCGCGACAAAGCCTGTTTTGCCGGGTGCGTAAGCGCAGGCGACAAGGGCAGTTGCGGCGATTGCAGAACCCGCCGTCATCACCCAACCCGCCCCAAAATGGTCCATGGCCCTACCAAGCCACGGCGCACTCAGGCCGCCCAGCAGAAGAGCAACGGAGAGGGCTGCAAAAATCCACTCGCTGGACCAGTGAAGATCTTTTGCCATATCCGGCGCGAGAATGCTGAAGCTGTAATAGAGGGTTCCATAGCCAATGATCTGGGTCAGGCCCAGAGCGAGAATGGTGGCAATTGGCGGGCGCTCGCTCATAGGGATTTCAAATCCACCCGCTGTTCTAATTTTGCAGCATCTTCCTTGCGCTCGCTGTACCGATCCGTGAGATAATCAGAGGCATCGCGGGTCAAAAGGGTGAACTTGACCAGTTCTTCGCAAACATCAACAATGCGATCATAATAGCTTGAGGGCTTCATGCGGCCCTGTTCATCAAACTCCTGCCAGGCTTTGGCAATCGATGACTGGTTCGGAATGGTGATCATCCGCATCCACCGACCCAGAATGCGCAGCTGATTAACCGCGTTGAACGATTGTGAACCGCCACAAACCTGCATGACGGCCAATGTCTTGCCTTGGGTTGGGCGCACGGAGCCGGTCGTCAATGGAAACCAGTCAATCTGCGCTTTCATAATGCCGGTCATGGCACCGTGGCGCTCAGGGCTGATCCAGACATGGCCCTCAGACCACAGCGACAACGCCCGCAATTCCTGCACTTTGGCATCGGTTTCCGGTGCGCCATCGGGCAGAGGAAGCCCTTCAGGATTGAAGATCCGCACCTCGCAGCCAAAGTGCTCCAAAAGCCGTGCCACCTCTTGCGCCAGAAATCGGCTGAACGAGATTTTACGCAGCGACCCATAAAGGATCAGAATACGCGGCTTGTGCTGTGATAACGGCGGGCGAAGCGCATCCAGATCAGGCTGGCGGATGAAGTCAAGCGCGGCAGCTGGCAGATCAACCATGAGAGTCCTTCCATTGCATACAGAAAATTCACATTATCAGTGACTTACAAATCTGAAGCGGTTTCATCGCGAGGCGTGCAACCGGTGGCAGACTGGCCAGCGCAACAATCCTCCATGAGAAAGCGCGCGAGGCCGCCAAGCGTGTCATAATTGGCGCTGTAGATGATCGACCGCGCCTCGCGCTGGGCGGTGATCAATCCGGCGTGTTCCAATTCTTTCAGATGGAATGAGATGTTGGATGCAGACACATTCACCGCGTCAGCAATCACCCCTGCCGCCAGCCCCGTAGGGCCTGCCACCACAAGCTTTCGAATAACACGCAAACGCGTCTGCTGCGAAAGCGCGCTGAATGCCGCCAAAACCTGTTGTTCTTGCATTGAACATCCTGCTGCTGCGGAAAAGCGATTTCTCGGCTCTCAGAATTTTTATCCCCACCCTGAAAACCCGGTTTCGTTTGCCCTGCCGTCCTGCCACTTGTGCCGCGAACGGTTGTGGCTTTTGAGCTTATGCATTAAAATTTCAATAATTCAACGATTATTGAAATAATGAAGTCTGTTTTTCCACCGTGGGCGGCGTGTTGTGCATTCAAGAACCGCATGACGCTCTCGGTTTTCGTGCTCCCATCGGATTTATCCGAAAAGCGCAGCTTGCGCTTTTCGGCTCTTTTCCTCGGGCAAATAAGATGGAGGGCGCTGGGGTTTGTCAGGCTCAATCTGAACCTGACAGACTGCCATACCTGACGAATGTCAAATGCCTGCGATCTGTCGCAAGTCTTCAACCGCGCCCGGTGCGCAGGCCAGCACGGGCGCGCCTTTCACCAATCCCGCTCCTTGGCTGGGAAAAGGATGACACCAGCCGCCCGCTTCATTGACGAGGCAATAGCCCGCCAGACAATCCCAGGCATGCATATAGGGTTCATAATAGCCAACCAGCCTGCCAGCGGCGACATAAGCCAGCATCAATGCGCCTGAGCCATTGCGAATGAAATTGCCTCCCGCCTCCAAAAGTCGCTCGACAATTCCCGCAACAAGAGCCGGGGTGACATAATTGTTGGCACCAATGCCCGTCACGGCATTGCGGATGGTGCGGGCGGGATCAAGGCTCAGGTTGCGATCGTTGAGGCTTGCCCCCAGTCCATCGGCTGCGGCATACAGCTCGTTATGGCAGGGCGCGTAAATCACCCCCACCACCGGGCGTCCTGCCTGCAGCAATGCGATGGACACACACCAGTTTGGCATGCCGTTGACAAAGGGGCTGGTGCCATCAATCGGGTCCACAACCCAGGTGAAGCCGGAGGTTCCCTCTTCAAGGCCATATTCCTCGCCCAAAACGCCATCACCGGGAAAGGTTTGCGCAAAACGCGCGCGCAGCAATTGCTCCACTTCGCGGTCGGCAATGGAAACAACATCCTGCGGATCATGCTTGGTTTCGATGACCAAAGTTTCGCGCTGTTGAAAATATCGATAGGCAAGCGCACCCGCTTCCTGTGCCGCCGTTTTGGCCAGTGCGAAACGCGCTTCTATTTCAAGGTTGGGCTGTATGGTCATCACGAAAATCCTTGGCAGAAAGGAAAGGTTACATGCCAATAAAGGCAATACCCTGATTGTTGAGGCTGATAGCAACTGTGGTAGCAGGCTGAAGCGGGGTCTCAACCACGGGGCCAACGACAAAGAGATTGCCACTGGCCGTTTCCACCTCATACTCCACATGGTCACCGAGATAGGCGGAATGGATGATCTTGCCGGTAAAACCATCCCCTGCTTTTGCAGGCTCAAGGCAGATCGCATTGGGGCGCACGGCAAGCTCTGCCGGGCCTAATGAGATGGCATCACAGGGCATGCGGTGGTGCAGGCCGTTGATATCGACCAGAGCTGTTCCGTTGTCTATGGCGGTCACCGTGCAAGCCAGCACATTGGCCTCGCCCATGAAATCGGCGATGAAGGCGGAGGCCGGGCGGTCATACAATTGCCTTGGTGTGCCCTTCTGGGCAATCTTGCCGCCCTGCATGACGATGATCTGATCAGACACCGCCAGTGCTTCGTCCTGATCGTGGGTGACGTAAACGGCTGTAAACCCAAGCCGCTGTTGCAATTCACGAATTTCGGTGCGCACCCGGCGGCGCAGGCGTGCATCCAGATTGGACAGCGGCTCATCCAGCAGCAGCACTTGCGGCTCCAGCACGAGCGCGCGGGCCACGGCAACACGCTGCTGTTGGCCGCCTGAAAGCTCGGCGGGCAAGCGGTGGCCCATGCCCGAGAGGCCCACGAGCGTCAGCGCGTCTTCGGCGCGTTCACGCGCTTCTTTGCCTTTGATGCCGGAGGATTCCAGACCATAAGCAACATTTTGCAGCGAACTCATGTGCGGAAACAGCGCATAGCTCTGAAAAACCATCGACACATCCCGCTCATTGGCGGGCAGCATGGTGACGTCCTTGCCGCCAATCAGAATACGGCCCGCACTGGGATGTTCGAGGCCTGCCAACATGCGCAACGTGGTGGTTTTGCCGCAGCCGGAAGGCCCCAGCAAGGTCACCAATGTGCCCGGCTCAATGGTCAGCGACAGATCGGGAATAGCGGTAAAGGATCCGAATGTTTTGGTGACATTCTCAAACACGACGGAACCGGGAGCGGTTTTGCTCATGCGGCTGTCTCCTTGATAATAGCGGGTGCATTGGCTGCAGCGGGTGCTGAAAGGGTGATGCGATTTTCGCGGCGAAGTCTGCGCTGTCCCACCAGAAGCTGGAAGCCGGTGATAATCACCGTCATGACGACGATCAATGCCGAGGAATAGGCAATGGCAACGCCATATTCGCCATTTTCCACCAGTCCAACGATGAAGGCGGTGGACATGTTATACTGGGCGCTGACGAGGAAGATGACCGCGCTGATGGATGTGATGGCCCGCACGAAGGAATAGACAAGGGCTGCGGTGATGGCTGGGCGCAGCAAAGGCAGAATGACCTTGCGGATAGTGCGAAAACTGTTGGCCCCAAGGGTTAGCGACGCCTCATCCAGACTTTTATCCAGCTGGCTCATGGCGGCCACGCCGCCCCGCACGCCCACCGGCATATTGCGAAATACAAAGCAGGCAACGAGGATCAAGGCCGTGCCGGTCATCTCAACGGGTGGCAGGTTGAACGCCATGATATAGCTGATGCCAATGACCGTTCCGGGAATGGCAAAGCTCATCATCAAGGCAAATTCGAACAATCCGCGCCCGACAAACCGTTGACGTACAATCAGATAGGCGGTCAGAAGGCCGACAATGGCCGTCAGCGGTGCAGAAATCAGCGCAATTTCCATCGTGGTCCAGAAGGAATTCCACGCCACCCCGGTCCAGGCAATGCCGCCGCTGTCTCGCCAGCCCATGGAAAAGGCCTTGATGTAGTGCTGGAAGGTGAGGCTATTGTCGAGACCCCAGGTTTTGACAAAACCGCCATAGAAGATCATGCCATAGACCACGATGGTAAAGGCAATCCATGGCAAAACAACAGAATGCACAGCCAGTGAAATCGGCCGGGGCAAAGCAATATGGGAGCCGGAATCGCCTTTTCCGGTCACGGTTGCGTAGCTCTTGCCCGCCAGCCAGAACCGCTGCGCCAGAAAGGCCGACATGGTGAAGGCAAGCAGGATGATGGCAAGCACGGCGGCCCGTGAAGGATCGTTTTGTGAGCCAACCACGGCGAAGAAGATTTCGGTGGACAGCACGCCATGGCTTCCACCCAGCACCATGGGATTGCCAAAATCCGCCATGCTTTCGATAAAACTGATCAGAAAGGCATTGGCCAAGCCAGGCTTCATCAGGGGAAGTGAAACTTTCCAGAATGTGCGCCACCGATCGGCCCGAAGCGTCAACGACGCCTCTTCCATGGACGGGCTGACCCCTTCCACAACACTGATCAGCACAAGAAAGGAAATCGGCGTAAACGACAACACTTGTGCAATCCAGATACCGGTCAGTCCATAAAGCCAGCGTCCGGGCTCAATCCCAAAGAGCCATGATAAGGCCTCGGTGACCATGCCGGAACGCCCAAACAACAGGGTCAGCGCCAAGCCCACGACAAAGGGCGGCGTGATGATCGGCAGAATCGTCAATACTCTCAGAAGCGGTTTGAAGGGAAAGCGGGTGCGGGTGGCGATGAGCGCAAAGCACAGGCCAATCGTGGTGGCGCCCGTGGCAGTCAGAATGGCCAGCCAGAATGTACGCCACGCCACGCCGCAGCGCGCGCCGCCCATCAGACAATCAAGGCTCCAGATCGACGGGTCCTGCATATTGCGGATGAAACCATCTGGGTCAAACGAGCCATCGACCGCCTGAAAGGCTGCCACCAACATGCTGATGACCGGATAGAAGACAAAAATGACCACGAGAAAAATAAGCAGGCTGATGGCGCTGACCACAAAGGCATCGCCCTTCATCACGCCCCGATCCGCTAAGCCGAACGAAAACAGCAACACGCAAAGAATGCCGGTCAGCGTCGCCCCGGCCCCTATGGACGATTGGCCGTCAGATAGCGGCCCAAACAGCAATTCGGGAAAATGCCAGGTCCAGCCAATCGATGTGATGGCGAGCCCCTGCAAGGCCAGAAACAAAACGCCAAACGCCCCGCAGGCGACCAGCACGGCCCCTCGCCTGTGTGGCTCCTTGATCCAGCGCGCCCAAAGGGCAAGGCCAAAGACGGCCACGAAGGCTATCAACCAAGCTTTGCCATACAGGATGATTTCCAGAACGGCGGGTGCCGATTGCGGATCATTGGGAAAGCCGGACAACCAGCCAAGGCCGAAGAAGCCTGACTCAATGCGGTACCAGGGCAAGCAGGTCAGCGCGACAAGGCTGGCCAGCAGAACCCAGTCCAGCCGACGGATGCTATTGGTCATGATGTCATCCATTTTAAGAGGATCAAGCGCCCGGCGCGAATAAGAGCGCCGCCGGGCGCGCGTTTCTGACGGGTTTCCGTGTTGCCCGACAAACTCCAGATTGGATCAATTGGCCTGTGCGCCGATGTCCTTGTCCCAGCGCGACAACAGCGCTTTGCGCTTTTCCGAACTGCCATAGGTTTTGAAATCGTAATCGATCAGCTTGATCGCTTCAAAACGGGGCGCTTCTTTCGGAATTTCCGCGTTTTTGTTGGATGGAAGCTGGAAGGATTTGCCCTCCTTCATGTGCGATTGCGCTTCAGCGCTCAAAGCCCAGTCATACCATTTTTTGGCATTGTCCAGGTTTCTAGCCCCTTTGATGATCGACATCGAACCGATTTCATAACCGGTTCCCTCACAGGGGGCCACGGTTTTGATCGGAAAGCCAGCAACCGTCTGGGCCACAGCATCATGCATAAACACGATGCCGATCGTTGCCTCGCCTCGCGCTGCGGCTTTCACCGGTGCTGAACCCGATTTGGTATATTGGGAAATATTGCCGTTCAGCTTGGCAAGATAGTCAAAAGCCTTGTCCTCGCCCATGATCTGCACAAGCGTTGCCAGCGTGTTATAGGCTGTGCCTGATGAATTGGGATTGGCAATCTGAATCTCGCCCTTATAGGACGGATCAAGGAGATCGGCCCAGCATTTTGGCTCCTTCAGGCCTTTCTTGGCAAGAATTTCGGTATTGTAGCCCCAGCCAAGTGCACCAGCATAGACGCCGACAGTTTTAAAGCCGCTGCTTTCTGCCTGCTTTTGCGCCCAGCCCTGCAACTGGTCGAACAGGGGCGATTTATACTCCTGCGTCAGGCCTTCATCTGCCGCCTGCATATGCGGATCACCCGTGCCCGCCCACCAAAGGTCGGTCTTGGGGTTGCGGGCTTCAGCGCGAATTTTTGCGTAAGTCTCCCCCGCCGAGAGCCGCACCATATTGACCTTGATGTCAGACTGCTTCTCGAAAGCAGCTTTCATCACGTCGCACACTTCCGGATCGGCAGAGCAAATGATGTTCAAATCACCGGCGGCATGGGCCTCTATGGCAAACATGGATGCGCCTGCAGTGAGGCAAAGCGCGATTAAACGGTTCAATTTCATGATCTTCCTCCCATTCGACGGCCTCCACACCGCCACGCTTGCAAGCGTGTGCAAAGACTGCCCGCCCCTTTGGTGCAAGTCAAGCCTGAAATATCGTCTTTTCTTGATATTGGGCTCTTTATTATGATGCACTCTTGTGCATTCTATGGGGAGTGGGGTATCGATTTTGAAAGGTGGAAGGCGTGGCCTCAAAGCCCTTTATCAGTGCGCATGATGTGGCAGAACGCGCAGGCGTGTCGCGGTCTGCGGTTTCGCGCACCTTCACGCCGGGAGCCAGCGTGTCTGCAGAAACGCGCCGCCGGGTGCTGCAGGCTGCGGAAGAGTTGGGCTATCACGTTAACCAGTTGGCGCGGGGGCTGATGCGCCGCGAAAGCGGCATTGTGTGTTTGATTGTTTCCGATGCGGCAACGCCCTATCGCTCGGCGCTGCTCAGAGAGCTGACAATCCACCTGCAAAACGCTGGCAAAGTTGTTATGCTGATCAACACGGATCGCTCCGATGACAGTGTGGGCAACGCTCTGCGACAGGCAATCCGCTATCAGGCAGAAGCATCCATTATCCTGTCGGGCCTGCCGGATAAATCGATCACCCAGCTCTGCCTGAAGAATGGCCAGCGCATGGTGCTGATCAACCGTGATGACGACCAGCCGGGACCATTAAGGATCAATCTGAAGGATGAGGAGGCTGGACGCCGCGTCGCGCTGGTGTTCGAGAGAGCCGGTTGTCGCACTGTTGCTTTTGCCAATTCAGAGGCTGGAACGCCCAGCCTCATGGCCCGCGAACGGGGCTTCGTGTCTGCCGCCAAAGCATTGGGCATGGAGGTGTGCGTGGAGCGGTTTGGCTGGACCGGCTATGAGGCCGGAAAGGTTCTGGCACATCGGTTGCTGACACGAGCGATCAGGCCAGAAGCCGTCTTTTGCGCCACTGATCTGCTGGCCTGTGGCTTCATGGATGCCGCACGTCTCGAATTTGGCCTGAGCGTGCCAGAGCAACTCTGTCTTGTCGGCTTCGATGATATTGAGCAGGCAGCTTGGGAATCGTATAAGCTGACAACCTTTGCCCAGCCCTTGCAGGCCATTGCCAATGCCGCGGTTTCATGGCTTTGCGACCCACAGGAAACCGATAATCTGCTCCACGTATCGCGCCTGCTTTTGGAGCCAGACCTGATCTGGCGCCGATCTGTGCGGGGAGGTTAGAGCATCGTGCCGGTTTCGATTTTCTGCACGATGCTCCGTTGAACGCCCCTTGAATTTTCCCGGCGCTCAAACCAGACTTTTCCCCATGATGATCGAAGGCGTCCGGTCGATTTCGGCAAAGCCGAATTTGCTGTAAAAGCGCATGACGCCCTCGTTGCGCGGGTCTATGCCGAGATGCACGCCGCAAACACCGGCATCGCGAAGAGATTGCAGCTGATGGTGCATGAGCTTCGCGCCATGGCCGCCTTTTTGCAGCGCTGGCAGGAGATTGATATGCAGATGGGCCGGATAGGGTGCCGTTATCTGCGGCGGGGTCCGCGGGGCGTTTCGAATATAGGCCAGCACATTCTCATCCTGCGCTGTGGTCGCAGAAAAACTCTCAAGCTCTGCCATCAACATCGGCCACCACTCGGTCTCAAGGCGGTCCTCGTAAAGAACGGTGTCAGAAGCCGCAACGCAATAACCCATCACCACGTCGTCGCAGGTGATCACGAAGGCATTTTCCGGGCAAATCCGCAGATAGGGCAACGCCCACACAAAGCCCGGAAGCCGGGGATCGCTATAGCAGTGGGTGCCATCATGACCGCGATCGGCCGTGCGCAGGCAAATATCCAGCACCGCAGCCTCGTCGGTTGCGCGGGCGTTACGAATGCGAATAGATGGGGAAAGACTGGTATCATTCATAGCTTTGGCCCATCACACGGCAAGACGGGGCGCATCAAGCGCATCGTCAAATCGCTGCCACGTTTCGGCAAGCTCAAGGGTGCGTCTTGTGCGGCGCGCCTCTTCAATCTTGATTGCCACCAGTCCAGCCTCCAGAGCGGCAACAATATTGACCGGCAACGGCGCACCTTGCGTGAGATGCGAAAAAATATCTGACGCCATTTGATCATCCGCTCCATAATGATCACTCTCAACGCCATCATAGCTGCGCTCCACCAGCTTTTCACCCGAGATGGCCGAATAGACCTGGAAACGATTGCGGATAAAGTCGCCTTCCGCCATGCCCTTCGTGCCGATCACACAGAAGCGACGAAACTGATCGGGAACGTTGAGGTTGGTGTGAAAAGCCATGGTGGCTCCGCCGTCGTATTCGACAATCGCTGTCTGATAGTCGATAATATCGCCGTCGCTTTCAAACACAGCGTCGCCTTCCTGCCAGCCACTTGGCTTTTGATAATATTGCTCCTGTTGAAAAGCGGACAGGTGCTCTGGCTTGTTTTCGGGAATAAACGTCTTGCGCCCGCCAAAACTGGCGACGGCAGAGGCCCGCTGGCCAACCACGCTGCCGTAGAGGTCGATATCATGGCAGCATTTTTCCAACAGGAAGGGGCCAGCATAGCGCGTATGGCGGCGCCAGTCGCGCATGAAAAACGCACCATGATACGGTGCGATATGCTCTGATGCCTCGATAGAGGTTATCGAGCCGATATGACCATTGGCTTGCGCGGCTCGCAGATCCCGATAGAGATCGGAGTAACGCAAAACCAAGCCAACAAGCACGCGGTCATGGCCATATTCCGCCAAAAGGGCCGCCATTTTCATGGTCTGATCCTCGTCGATCACCACAGGCTTTTCGGTAAAAACCCGCACCCCGGCCCGCAATCCAGCCGTGATATGCTCCAGATGAAAGAGATTGGGAGAGCCGACCATGAACAGGTCTGGCTGCGTTGCAGCCAGCATTTCGCTAACCGTCTCAAAAGCACGCGGCTCTGGCATGCCCGCCGACACAAGAGCAGGCAGCCCTGCAGGATTTGGATCGACAAGACCGACCACCTGAAGTTCGGGGCATGCCTTTCGAAATGAGGCAATGACATTGGCGAGCCGAAAGCCAAGCCCGGCGACTGCGATCTTCATACTATAGTTCCGTTCGTAAGGGCTAATGGATTACAGTGACGTATCATCGTCCGACGGCGCACCCGCGACACGATCAAAACGCCTCTCAAAATCAATGGACTGACTGCGGCCACGCATGAAAGAAAGACGCCGGAAGTCCGGGCTGCCGTGGGCAATCACCGGCAACATCGCAGCCCCAAGGGCTGCTGCTTCCGGCCCGAGTGCGCCCGCGCACAGGCGCGGCATCTCGCGCTCGCTGCGCGCGCTCACAGATGGCAAAAGCGGATAGGCTCTATCAATCAGAGAATCGATCAGAACGGCCGGAAAATGTCCGCCAACGACAATGGTCTGCGGATCAAGCATGTTTTCCAAAAGCGAAACCAGCAGGCGCAACCGTCGGGCATTAAGATCAAGCCATCGCATCAGCACGCTATCGCGTTGACTATAGAGAGCCTCCAACTGGCCGGGTGCGAAAATCTCACCGCTCTCGCGGCCCAGCATCGCGGCAAGCTCATCAATCGAAAACGGCGTTTGACCTGCGGCTTCCACACATGCCAGCTCGGACGGCCAGGTCAGAAGGCCGATTTCCCCGGCATTGTTCCAAAATCCCTGAAGCGGCATGCCGTCATTGATAATCCCGGCACCCAAACCATGACCAACGAACACATGAATATAGTGGCTAAGACCACAGGCCCGCCCGATCCTCAATTCGGCAACGGCTGCTGCTGTTGCATCATTTTCAATGATCACAGGAAGACCACAAGCCTCTTCAATGGCTTCGGCCACGGGCAGACGGCTCCAGGCATCCCATCCCGGCGGGCCAACGGAGTGCTCAAACTCCGCTTCCTGCAGGGTCGGCATGGCAACCCCGACGCCCCAAGCCGCAGCATCGGGAGCCAAAAGCCTCAGACGCTTTGCCATCTCGGCAATCGCACTGATCGTATCTCTGGGGTCAGCGAGAGAAGCGGTCGCCCTCTCCCGCCCAAGTTCGCGCCCGGAAAGATCACAGAGGATTCCAAGAAGACCATCACGATCAATGTGAACCCCAAGGCTGCACCCCGCCTCTGCCCGAATGCGCAACGCCTTTTGGGGTGCGCCGCGCGCACCCTCAAGCCGGGTGGTTTCCACCACCAGCATCCGATCAATTAAATCCTTGCAGATGTTGGACATCGTCTGGGGCTTCAATCCCGTGGCATCAACAAGGCTCCGCCGGCTTACCGCCTCTCCTGAGCGGATAAGATCAAAAACGAGACGCCGGTTATATCGGCCCGAATAGGTGTGATTGTTGCCCATAAGGGTCATGAAAATCGCTCATATTTATTCTATTCACAGGATTTTATCAGGCGAAAAATCACCCGTCAAGCAAGCAATAAAAAGCACGGAAGATCATTTTCGTCACATAACTGCAATATATTAGGTCTATTGGCCCAAACCGCCACTTGATTTTTAATCCTCTTAATGGAATTAATTGGCGGCCTTCCTCATCGTTAACTTGAAAGGGAACTGACATGCTGAAATGGACCTTGCGGCGAATACTGGCGGGCGCATTGGCGTCAGCATCACTTCTCGGCATCGCCAATGCCGGCGAACTGGTGGTCTATACCGCCCATGGCGAAACGACCTCCGCGCCCATTCTGGAGGCATTTGCCAAAGCCCATCCGGACGTGAAGGTCACGATTGTGCGCGGCGGCACGGGCGAGATTGTCGAGCGCATTCGCGCCGAGGCTGGCAATGCATCGGCAGACGTCATGTGGGGCGGCCCAACCCAGACCTTTGAGGAAAACGCAGCGCTGTTTCAAGCCTATCAAAGCCCGTCTGATGCCGATATGGTGACCGTCGATCCCAATCATGTCTGGCATCCCTTTACGGTTCTTCTCCAGCCTTTGATTGTCAGCACCAAGCGGATCGATGCCGCTTCCATGCCGAAGACGCAAAAAGACCTGCTATCGCCAGATTTCGCCAAAGCGGGCGGGTTGATCATTCCAGATCCGGCCAAATCCGGCACCGGCTACACAATTCTATCGGCTTTGGCTGGCGATTTCGGTTGGGATTTCATTGGCAAGCTCGCGAAATCCGCACGCATCGCACCCGGTTCAGACGATGCCTTCAATGCCGTGCGTGACGGCGAAGCCGCCGTGGGCTGGATCAACGAGGATCTTGGTGCCAAGTGGAAAGCTCAGGGTTTGCCAATCGCAATCGTCTATCCAACCGATGCTGTCACGGGCCAGATCGATGCCCAGGCAATCGTCAAGGGGGCGCAGCATCTCACCGAAGCCAAGAGCTTCATCGACTTCCTTGGTACCAAGGCTGCCCATGAAATCGTACGTGATGCCACCGTGCGCCGTTCGGCACGCAAGGACACGCCTCCGCCTGCCGCCCTTCCCGACATTGCCTCGCTGAATATTGTGTCAGCCATGGATCCGCGCGCTGTCGTGGTCGCCCGCTTTCAGGAAGTTCGCAGCAAATGAGGCTACTGCGCGACAATTGGCTTCTCTTCTCAATCGTCGCGCTTCTGCTTTGCGGCTTGACGATTATCGTCCCGCAACTCCGGCTGATGGCGGCTTCGCTCCTTGAAGAAGGAGGCCGCTTCACGATGCTGCACAACCGGGACGGCCTTCAGTCCGTCCCGGAAATGACCAGCCGCTACAGTGTTAAAGCACGCAACGGTCAGCTTGATGTCGCACTCACGTCCGCCCAAGACCTGACGATCGAGACCAAGGACGCGCAAACCCTGCTTTTGAGCAGTCCACAAAACCTTTCAGGTCGCAGGAATGAAAACGGCAGCGTTGAACTCACCATCGGGCAAACCCGCTTCACCCTGTCTCAGCAAGCACCGCGCAGCCTCTTCGCCAACTCCGCCCCTGCCATTCTCGACATCAAACAGCAGGCGGACACTTCGGTGGTGCTGTCGCACGCCGCCAATGCCTACGTCACCTTCGAAAATTCGGCGCTGTCGCTGTCTGCTGTTCACTATCTCGACTTCTTCACGCGGTCCGAGACGCTCTCGGCAACCGTCAACAGCCTGATTATTGCCCTGACATCAACCGCGCTTGCCGCCGTGATTGGCGTATCGCTTGCCTATTGTCTCGCCCGCTATCAAGTCGCTGGCAGCACTGCAATCGTATTTCTGATCACCATGGCCTCTGTGTCGCCGCCGTTTCTGGGGGCCTATGCCTGGCGTCTGCTCTTGGGCCGCAACGGTGTCATAACCACCTATCTCGGCTACAACATGTCGATTGTCGGTCTGCATGGCGTGATATGGGTCATCACCTGGCTGGTCTTCCCGATCATTTTCCTGCTCAGCCACAGCTCATTTCGCAGCCTTGATGCCGGCCATATTGAAGCGGCCGAAAGTCTGGGTGCCGCTCCCTCCCGCGTCCGTTTCTCGATTGAAATTCCTTTGGCGCTTCCTGGCATCATCACCGGCCTTTATCTCGCGACCATGGCCGCCCTGTCCGACTTCGGAACCCCACGCATCATCGGCCTTGATGTCAACGCGCTGCCCGTGCTCATCTACACATCGTTTCTCAGCGAAGCGGGCCGCAATCCAGCGCTGGCGGCCACCGGCTCTGTCGTGCTGATCGGCATTTCCAGCCTGTTTTTGATGGCACAGCAGATCTATCTCGCGCGGCGTGGCTTCGCCGTTGTCTCGTCGCGCAGTCTGGACAAAAAGCCACTATCACCAATTGGACACGCCCTGATCTTGCTGGCTGTGGGGCTGGCGCTGCTCATGGCCTTCACTCCTCATCTGACCGTGCTCGTCTCCAGCTTCCTCGAGTGGAAAGTTGGGCTGCCGCGGGCAATCTTTACGCTCGCCAATTACACGACCATGTTCAAAACCGGCTTAGGCGCTGCCTGGGTCACCCTCTCACTCGGCATTGCCGGCACGTTTTGCGCAACCGCACTCGGACTTGGCATCGCCTATGTCATTATCCGCAAGCGATACAGGATCATTGCGCCCATTCTCAGCCTGACGGTGATGATGCCCTATGTTATTCCCGGCACCGTTCTGGGTATCGGCCTCATCATGATGTTCAACAAGGCACCACTGCAGCTGACTGGCACATGGTTCATTCTGGCGCTGGCCTATCTGATCCGCAATCTGCCCTTTACTGTTAAAGCGTCCGAGGCAGCCTTACGCCGCGTGCACCCAGCACTCGAGGAGGCCGCAATCAGCCTCGGGGCGCGGCCGATGCGGGTGTTTATCAGCATCACAGCCCCTCTGGTTCTCGCAGGCGCTGTAACGGGTGCGACACTGACGTTTTTGCATATCGTGACCGAGCTTTCCTCGACCATCGTTCTCTATCGCCCGCCGTGGAAGCCGATGACTGCAGTGATCTTCGAAAACACACTGGTTGATGCCGATTTCGGCGTTTCCGCGGCGCAAACCATTCTGCTGATGCTGATCATCTACATCCCGCTTTATTTCATCGTTCGCTATGGCCAAACCCAAGGAAAATCCGGTGGTTGAAACTCTTTCAAAACAAGCTGAAACCGGAGCTGAGCCCCGAGGCTGCGAAGTCGTGATCGACAGTGTCTCCAAGAGCTTCGGCAGCAATGCCGTGCTCAAGGATGTCAGCTTCACGATCCGCCCCGGTGAATTTTTCACCCTGCTTGGGCCGTCCGGCTGCGGCAAAACCACACTTTTGCGCGCCGTCGCCGGTTTTCACCCCATCAATCACGGCCGCATCCTGTTTAATGGCGCGGACGTGACCACCATTCCCGCCTGGAACAGAAACATCGGCTTTGTCTTTCAAAACTATGCACTTTGGCCAAACCAGACGGTGTTCGACAATGTCGCCTATGGCCTGAAACTGCGCAAGGTTGCCAAAAGCGACATCACGGAAAGAGTGCGCGCTGCGCTGGCACAAGTGGAGCTGCATGGCGTAGAAACGCGCTATCCTTCGGAGATGAGCGGTGGCATGCAACAGCGCATTGCGCTGGCCCGCGCCCTCGTTATTGATCCGCCTCTGCTTTTGATGGACGAGCCCATGTCCAATCTCGATGCCCGCCTGCGCGTTTCCCTCCGTCACGAATTGCGGACCCTGCAAAAGCGGCTCGGCCTGACAGCAATCTATGTCACGCACGATCAGGAAGAAGCCTTGGAAATGTCGGATCGGATCGCCGTGATGCAACACGGCTTGGTGCAACATCTCGCCGATCCAGAGACGATCTATTCAAGACCAGCCAACCGCTTTGTTGCCGAATTTGTCGGCAGTGCCAACTTCCTTGATGGCACATTTGATGGCGAAGGGTTTCTCCTCTCGGATGGACCAAGGCTGCCTCTTGCCGATGAAAACCGCTCCGGCCCCGCCACACTGATGGTGCGACCCGAGCAGGTCATTGTTCGAGAATGCGGCCACGGCCTGTTCAATGCTGTGGTCGAAGATCGACGCTATATGGGCAAGGCCTGGACGCACGGCCTGCGACTGCAGAATGGCCCACTGATTTCAATCGAAACCCGTAATGCACTCGATCTCGGCACGCCCGTTGGCGTCGCTTTTGAGCGTTTTACCTATCTTCCAACCGGGGCATAAACCATGACAGACCTGCCACTTGATGATCTGATGGACATTGCCCGCGCAGCGGCCCTTGCTGGCGGCGAGGAATTGCTGGCTCATTTCGGCCAGATGCCAAGAGACGCTGTGCAGCGCAAGGCGCTTGGTGATTATGCATCCAAGGCTGATATCGCAGCCGAAACGGCAATTGCATCTGTGCTTGCAAAAGCCGGAACCGATTACGGTTTCTTAGGCGAGGAAACCGGCGTAAAGAGGGCCGATGCCGCACAAAGATGGGTCGTCGATCCGCTGGACGGCACCAGCAATTTCATCTGGGGCATTCCGTATTTTGCTGTCAGCATCGCGCTCTGCGATGACGCAGGTGAAATCCTCGGCATTGTCTATGATCCGTTGCGCAAAGACATGTTCACCGCCGTGCGTGGCAAAGGTGCAGCGCTGAATGGCACGCGCTTGGCGAAAATTCAGCCAAAACAGCCCGAAGACGCCATCATCTCCATGTCCATGCCGGTTCGCGGACAATTGAAGGCCATCAGCCGAGACGCCTTCTTTCGGGCTTTGGACCAGGCAACAAATGACACTGCTGGCATTCGTCGCCTTGGCTCCGCAGCGCTCGACCTCGCCTATCTCGCCGCCGGTCGCCTTGACGGTTATTTCGAAGATGGCCTGAGCTACTATGATTATGCCGCAGGCAAACTCATAGCCGAAGAAACCGGCGCGCGCGTCACATCCCTCGTTGGCACCACACCAACAGAAGGCGGCTCTCTGCTGGCCGCCGCCCCGCCTGTTCATGAATGGCTCAAGACCCTCTTGTTGCACAGATCGTAACCTTGCGCGCCGCAATCCCACATTTCATAAAACCCGAGCCTGGAGTCTGTCAGGTTCACATTGAACCAGACAGACTCTAGGCTCGGGATAACGTTGCGGCATGACGACCATTTCTCAGCCCGATAGGGATGCGGATTCTGAGATTTTCCAAACGTTTGCGCTGCACGAAGCGCCAACTCGTGGCGAGATGGCATTGTCTGGCCTCTTGTGCTAACCCCTATCAAAGATCAGGCGTGCCCTCTCCATTTTTTATGGGCATGTCCAGACAGTCGCTTCTGCCTTCCGCGACGCGGGCAAAGCACAAAACTGGCAACACTTTACCAAGTCGGACCAGTCCTCGTCTACAGATCGTGCACAATCGGCTTTTGCGTGAAGTCGCCACCTTGGAAAAGGGCGCTGACACTGCCGGGATCAGGTCTGGGAACATTCGCTAGAATAGACGCGCGATAATCGCCCGAATTGTCCTTTGGCTTCCAACCCAGGAAATTGGCAGATTTATTGTCCCACCATAGCGTATCATTGTTTGAAACACCCCAGATAATCGGACAACCGAGCTTTGGCACCGAAAACACGCGCTCAGTCAGCGAGACAAAATCGTCAAAGGAGAGCCAGGTCGCAAGCATGCGATGGTCTCGCGGTGTTTCAAAACAGGAGCCGATCCGCACAATGGCCGTCTCCTGACCGAATTTATCGAAATACATCTGCGCCATGAGCTCCGAAAAGCATTTCGACAGACCATAAAGGCCATCCGGGCGCATCGGTGCGCTGGTCTCGAGATAATCATCCTGCCGATAAAAGCCAACAGTGTGCTGCGAACTGGCGAGCAGAATTCGCGGCATCCCATGGGCGCGGGCCGCTTCGAAAAGATTGAGACTGCCGGTAATATTGGCGTTCAATATCTGCGAATAAGGTGCCTCGCCAGACATGCCACCGAGGTGAACAATAGCGTCGCAGTCGCGCAACAATTCCATCACCGCGTGCTTGTCACCCAGATCGCAGATTACAAGCTCTTCATTCTCAGCAGCGACCCCCATGTCTGAGATGTCGGAAAGGCGTAATATTTTGGCCAAAGGAGCCAGCTTCCGGCGCATGATCTGGCCAATGCCGCCAGCTGCGCCGGTAATCAAGAGTCGATGCACGGAAGTCTCCCGATGCGCGGTTTCGATGAAAATGTCATAGCAGAACCTTAAACCAAGCAAGGCTATACGACAACCTATCATATGAGTTTGTGGCAATTCTCTTGAAGTCGCGTGAAAGCTGTGAGATTGTTGCCCGCACATTGTTGCCACGCAAGGCAAAGGGAATGGAATTATTGATAAGCGAAACAAAACAGCACACCCCAGAGCAGGGCGGCAAGGCAACACTCGTCACCCAATTGGTGGAAAAGCTGAGAGCCGCAATTGTCGCTGGCGAATTTCAAAAAGGTGATCGCCTGCCGAGCGAAGCACAGATGACGGCGCGCTATGCGGTCAGCCGCACTGTGGTCCGCGAGGCAATTGCTGCCTTGAAATCCGACGGACTGGTGGAGCCGCGCCAGGGCGCTGGCGTTTTCGTGCTGTCACCTCCCGTTCCAGTTTCTCTTCCTTTTCAAGATTTTAACCGAGATCATATGTCCTCGGTGCTGGAGCTTCTTGAATTGCGCTTGGCCGTTGAGGTAGAAGCTGCGGGGCTTGCCGCCTTGCGTCGCTCACCCCAGCAGGAAGGCGCAATCTGGGAACGCCACCGCGATTTCCTCATCCTTCTCGAGGCGGGAAAGCCGACGGCTGAGGCCGATTTTGCACTGCATCTGGCGATTGCTCGTGCAACAAGCAATCCCCGTTTTGCTGAGATTTTGGTGATGATTGGCCAGAATTTGATTCCGCGCTCGGCGCTGGCACAAGGTGCTGAACCTGCATCTCAGCGCAATTATCTTCTGCAGATTCACAAAGAGCATGAAGCCATTGTCGAGGCGGTGACAAATGGCGACGAATCTGCCGCCAAAGCGGCAATGAAAATCCATATACAAGGCAGCTTATCCCGGTATCGCTTAGCCCATCAGAGAAGTTTGATGAATTTATAGTATGAGTTGTTGACGCGCCTGCCATCAGCTGCTAGCATTTATCTCAATTCAGGAATTGAGAGGGCGACTGAATGCATCCGCAAGACATCAAGACAGCGCTGGGATCAGGGCTTTTATCTTTTCCCGTGACGCATTTCGACACGTCGGGCGCTTTTGCAAAGGACAGCTATCAGCGTCATGTAGAGTGGCTGTCGGGATATGATGCGCCGGTGCTTTTCGCAGCAGGCGGAACGGGTGAGTTTTTTTCGCTCACACCAAACGAAATCCCAGACATCGTCAGGGCTGCGAAAGAAGCTGCGGGCAACACGGCCATTGTTTCTGGCTGCGGCTACGGAACAGAGATTGCAGTAGACATCGCCCGCTCGGTGGAAAAGGCCGGTGCTGACGGCATTCTGCTTTTGCCGCATTACCTCATTGATGCGCCACAGGCGGGTCTCTATCACCATGTGAAGCGGGTCTGTCAGTCGGTGGGCATTGGCGTGATGGTTTACAATCGCGACAATTCAATCTTGCAACCCGACACACTGGCGCGCCTTTGCGACGAATGCCCCAATCTGGTGGGATTTAAGGACGGAACCGGTGATATCGGTCTGGTGCGCCACGTTTCGGCAAAAATGGGTGATCGCTTGACCTATCTCGGCGGCATGCCGACGGCTGAATTGTTTGCGGAGGCCTATCTGGGTGCGGGCTTCACCACTTATTCTTCGGCGGTGTTCAATTTCGTCCCGGCGCTTGCCGTTGAGTTTTACAAGGCATTGCGGGCCGGTGAACGGTCCAAGTGCGAGCGCATCTTGAACGAATTCTTCTATCCTTTCATGGCCATTCGCAATCGCGGCAAAGGATATGCGGTGGCGGCCATCAAGGCAGGTGTGCGGCTGATAGGGTTTGATGCGGGCGCGGTTCGCAGCCCTCTTTGCGATTTATCGGCGGAAGAAGAAGGCATGTTGGAGGCGCTGATCGCGCCCTACCAACGCCAGAAGGCCGCCTGAAACACGGTGTGAGATTGACGCCGCGCGGGTCCAGCGAGCTGGGAGGCTCATTGCACATCTGAAGGCCAAGTCTTCCTTGGGAAGACATCCGGGGAAGGTCACCCGGATGGTCCGCGCAATGATACCGGAAAATAAAACAGGGAGGATTGCAATGAGCAGGATGAATTTTTTAGCGATGACTGCGCTTTCAGCGGGGTTGTTGATTGCCCCGCAGATGGCCAGCGCAGAGACAATCAAGGTCTGGTCGCGCGAAACAACGGAATCCATCAAAACCCTTGAGGAGATGGCCGCACAATTCACCAAGGAAACCGGCATCAAAGTCGAACTCTACAAGGCGATGAATGATTTCGAGCAGCGCGTTGTGCGCGCAGCGGCAGGCCACGACCTGCCAGATCTTGTCCTCAACGATTCAGGGCAATTGGGAAATCTTCTCAAGATCGGCATTCTTGAAGAGGTTAACCCGAAAGACATCACGGGGGGCGACAAAGTGCTGCCAGCGGCGTGGAAAAGCGCGCAGTCCAACGATGGCAAATATTATGCGGTTCCCATGTCGGCTCAATCCTTTGGCCTGTTCATCCGCAAGGATTGGCTGGACAAGCTTGGCTTGAAAGCCCCGACAACCTGGCAGGAGCTTCATGACGTCGCCGAGGCCTTCACCAAGAAGGATCCGGACGGAAACGGCAAGAACGACACCTATGGCTTCACCATGCCAGCCTCCACCACACGCGGCTACGCATCCTGGTTCATCAGCAATTTTCTCTGGCAGGCTGGCGGTCAGTTCGTAGAGGAAAAGAATGGCGGCTATGTCCCCGCACTTTCCTCCAAGGCCGGTGCAGAAACCATGAAATTCGTGCGCTCCATGGTCTGCGAAGGGCTAACGCAGCCCGGTGCAATCAATGCCACCACGGCAGATGTGAATCCGGCTTTCCGGTCTGGTCAGACCGGCATGTATTTGACCGGCCCTTACAATATTTCGGCTTATGATACGCAGCCTGGCAAGGACAAATTCGAGGTGGTTGCACCACCAAGCGGTCCCGGTGGCGGTCCTGAATCGCTTGCAGAAGGCACCAGCATCTATTTCATGAAGGGAAGCCAACATGCTGATGCAGCGCGCAAGTTTGCGGAATATCTGATTTCTCCTCAGGGACAGTTGACCGGTATGGCCGTTGATAACGGCTTGCCGCCCATGGTGCGCTTGCCTGTGATCGACGATCCATCCTTGCAAAAGGTTCGCAAGGACCCGCGTTGGGATGTGTTTGCTGAAACCTATGCCAAGCATAGCCATTATGTGCCAGCCGTTCCAGATTGGCAGCCCTTCCGCATGCTGATCGCCGATGGCTTCAACAAGATCCTCGCCGATTGCAACTCTGATATTCCGGCAGGTCTCAAAAAGCTGGATGCCGATATCGCCACCACCCTCGCCTCTCAAGGCGTTCTTGCGAAATAACCGATTTGAACTCCGGGCGCGCCGTCGCATAGCCCGACGGCGGCCCTTTTTTATGAACATGGAGACGTGATGCCAGACACCTCCCCCAAGCCGGTTATGTCTTCGCAAGATGCAAGATTTGGCAAACGCGGTCGGTTTTCGCGCGAAAGCCTGTCACCTTGGCTGTTTCTGCTGCCAGCGCTGATTATTTTCACCTGGTTTAAATTCTATCCGATGCTGAGCGGATTGCAGATGTCGTTCTACGACGTGCAATTTTACAGCGCCAGCAAATGGGTGGGGTTCGCGAATTTTACCCGCGCCTTCGCCAGCGAGGATTTGGCGATTGCCGTTGGGCATACGGCAATTTACGTCATCTTTTCGCTGGTGTTTTCAATTATTTTCGCCTTCGCCTTAGCACTTGGCCTTGAAGGACCGGCACGCCACCTCGGCATTATTCGCACGGCAATCTTCCTGCCCGCCATCACCAGTGCCGCCGTTTTGGCACAGGTCTGGCAACTGATCTTCAATTCAGCGCCTTACGGTGTCGTCAATACCTTGATTGGCTATCTCGGTATTGCCCCGCAAGGCTTTCTCAGTGATCCGCATCAGGCTCTTGGTACGCTTGTGCTGCTCGAAGTCTGGAAGGACACGCCCTACGACATGATGATCTTCATCGCGGGCTTGGCAGGTATCAACCGTGAGCTTTATGATGCCGCCGACGTGGATGGTGCAGGCTGGTGGCGCAAGCTCCTGCATGTGACGCTGCCGGGAAGCATCCCGGCCATTTCAGTGGTCATCATTCTGTCCCTGATCCGCGGCTTTCGGGTCTTTGCCGAGGTCTATGCCACCACCGGCGGCGGACCGGCTGGCTCGACCGAAACCATCATGACCTATATTTACAAGGCGGGTTTCAACGAGTTCAACTATGGCTATGCGTCTGCCGTGTCGTTCCTGCTGCTGATTTTCACCATCCTACTGACCCTGATCCATCTGCGGCTCAAGGCATGGATTGCAAAGGACTAGCGCCATGACCCGTCAGCTTTCTCTTAAGGCCTTGCGGCTCCTGTTCTTCGCCGTCGTGCTTGTTGTTTTTGTCGGACCGTTCTGGGGCATCGCGGTGAGCGCGTTCAGCGGTCGTGTTCTCCAGCCGGGACAAATGTTCTTTTGGCCGGAACAGCCAACACTTGCCAATTTCAAAACAGCGCTGGTTGATCATGAGGTCTGGCGCTACCTGATGAACTCGTTGATTGTCGTGGTGGTTGGCACCACATGTCAGGTCATTGTCAGCGCCATGGCCGCCTATGCGCTGGCGCGCAAGAAATTCCCCGGTGCCGCCATCGTCAGCCTGCTGTTTTTGTGCACGATGATGCTGCCCGACGAGGTGATTGCCATTCCGCTTTATCTGGTCATCCAGGGCAAATTGCCGATTGTCGATGCCTCTATTTACAACACCTATGCGGCGATGATCCTGCCGGTTGTTGGTTGGGCCTTTTCTATCTTCATGCTGACTGAATTCATGCGCGCTGTGCCAAAGGAGCTTGAGGATGCCGCACGGATTGACGGTGCCAATGAGTTTCAAATTTTTACCAAGGTGATCCTGCCTCTGGTTAAACCGGCCCTGGGCACCGTGATTATCTTCGGCTTCATCATGATCTGGGACCAGTATCTCTTGCCACTGATCGTCATCAACGACCAGTCGCTCTATCCGGTTCCTGTGGTTCTCGGCATGTTAAAGGCCGATGAATTGATCAGTCCCAATGTATTCATCGCAGCGACAATGCTGGCAATGGCACCAAGCGTCATCGTCTATCTGTTGCTGCAAAAGCAGTTCAATCGCGGGCTGATGTCCGGCGCCGTCAAGGGCTGAGGCCAGTTGCGTGAACTCCAAGAGGTAAAGGCATGAGCAGTATCGCACTCCATAACGTTTCGAAGTCTTTCGGCGCAGTCGACGTTATCCGCGACGTGTCCGTGGACATCGATGAAGGCGAGTTTTGCGTGTTGATTGGGCCAAGTGGATCGGGAAAATCAACCCTCCTGCGCATCATTGCGGGGTTGGAACCCTTGTCACACGGCACCATCACATTTGGCGGGCGCGATGTCACCGGGCTTTCGGCCAAGCAGCGCGACATTGCCATGGTGTTTCAAAGTTATGCGCTCTATCCGCAAATGACAGTGCGGGAAAACATGAGCTTTGCGCTGCGCCTGGCTCACCGCCCCAAAGCAGAGATCATCGAAAAGACCGACCGGGTTGCGCAAATGCTGGGATTGGAGGCCTTGCTGGAGCGGTTGCCGCGCGAGCTCTCCGGCGGACAGCGTCAACGCGTTGCCATGGGCCGGGCGATCGTCCGCGACCCAAGCGCCTTCCTGTTCGATGAGCCACTGTCGAACCTGGACGCCAAACTGCGCGTGCAGGTTCGCGGAGAGATCCGTGATCTGCACAGTCGGCTCGGCACAACATCGGTCTATGTGACGCATGATCAGGTGGAAGCCATGACCATGGGGCAAAAGATCGTGGTGTTGCGCGATGGCCGCGTAGAACAAGCAGGCAAGCCGCTTGAGCTTTATGATACGCCCGATAGTGTTTTCGTGGCCGGCTTTATCGGCTCACCAGCTATTAACATGATGCCCGCCAAAATTGGCGAAAGCGCGGATAGCTTGCGGCTTGAAGGTGGCAATTCCAGCATTCTCCTGCCGCACGGTTACACGGTTGAAGGTGGCCGTGATGTGCTGACAGGCATTCGTCCCGAGCATTTCGATATCACGGACAATGGCGAAGCGGGCGCAATCGCGGGCAAGGTGAAGGCGGTGGAAACCACAGGCTCGGACACCACGGTCATCTGCGATACGCCATTGGGTGAGGTTTTCGTGGCCTCAAAACAGCGCAGCAGCTTGAAACCCGGAGAAGTGATTTCGTTGCGTCCGAATGCGGAAAAGCTGTTGATTTTTGACCGCAAAAGCGAAAAACGGATTGCACGCAAGCCATGACCAATTCTGCCTCCATACGCCGCTTCGAAGCTGAACGGGTGGCAACGCCCCGCTCCGCTCTTGCGGAAAGCCCGGTATGGCACGCGGAGCAGGCTTGCCTCTATTGGGTGGATATCGTCGGAAGGCGTCTGTTTCAGCTCGACATTTCAACGGGCTGCGTCACGGATTTTCCACTCGCCTTCACCATTGGCTGCCTTGTGCCATCCTGTGACGGTCATTTCGCCGCTGGCACCGAAAGAGGGTTTGCTCACCTCGAACTCAGCAGGGATGGCCCGGTTTTTACCTTTGGTTTTGGCCCAAAGCTTGGTATTGGTTGGCGCATGAATGATGGTGCTTGCGATCCTTCAGGGCGCTTCTGGTCTGGCTCGCTGTCGCCAACGCCTGCGGAGCCGGACGCTTGGGGTCAATTGTTTTCGCTGGAGCGAGACGGCGATGTGACACCGCGCGGCGGACAGTTTCGCGTGCAAAACGGCCTTGCATGGAGCCCCGACGGGCGCAGGATGTATGTCTCGGATTCTCACATATCGAATGTGGGAGTGACGTGCTATCGCTTTGATCCCGAGACGGGAGAGCGAACCAACCCCACCCTGTTCGCTGATTATAAAACGCTCGGCGGAAGGCCTGATGGGGCGGCGATGGATGTGGATGGGTGTTATTGGATTGCCGCAAGTGATTCCGGCCGTGTGTTGCGACTGACGCCGGAAGGCAGGATCGATGCAGAGATCACGGTGCCTGTGTCCAATCCCACCAATATCTGTTTTGCCGGACGCGAGTTAAAAACCGCCTATATCACCAGCCTTGAGAAAAACGGCACTGGCGGCGATATATTCGCCGTTGAATTGCCCTTTCAGGGAATCGTGCAGCCTCTCTGCTCCGCATTTCGGCATTCGCCAATTCCGGGTGTTGGCTGAAGGTGGCATAGCCAAAAACGCGTTATTTTCGCTGAACTCCGATGGATTCATCATACAACTACCAATGTTGAAAGATGACCCACACAGGGGAATGCTCACAGCGCTGTTTCATACAATTCAATACAATGCGCCGCGCTTTACAGCGCCGTTGACCTTGTATGGTGCACGGCGCTGTAAAACGTCATTCCTTCTGTAGAATACCTCAGGTCCGGCTTTGCAAAAGGGCTGCGATATAGCCGTAGCAATAGGCAAAAGCCACCTGCTGCTGGTTTTCACCAGCAAGGGTTGGCGCATGGTCTGGCATCACCATGTATTGGTAGCCGGTTTCACGCAGCACCTCGATGACCTTCGCCATATCGATATCGCCATCGTCTGGAAAGCTCTCGCGGAAGGAATAGCGATTTCCGGCAATATTGCGGAAGTGGACGTTCATAATTTTGCCGCGCTCGCCAAACCAGCGTGTCACGTCGGGCGCATCGCTGACGTTTTCGAGCATTTCGCCCAATGTGCCAATGCAAAAATTCAAGCCATGCATGGGGCTTTCATGCATCTGAACGAAGCGTTTCATGCCGTCCACCGTGCCGAGCACACGCGTAACGCCCATATAGCCCGGCGGTGTCGCCGGATCGTGTGGATGGCAGGCCAGACGAACATTGGCGCTCTCCGCGACCCGAACAACGCGCGCCAGAAAATAGTCTATACGCTCCCAGATCGTTTCTTCCGCCAATACCCCGGCGGGGCCTTCTGCATCTGCATCCACCAGATCCCAGCGGAAGGCCTCGGCCATATAGCCGCCCCGGCCCGGTTCCATAGGGGTTCGCGGAATGCCGATATAGTTGAAATTATAGCGCACCGACGCAATTCCCGCCGCACCGCATTGTTCAATCAGGTTACAGATGGAATCGATTTGCTGATCACGCGATGGGCCTGCAAGCAGGATGTCCTTGCATTCCTGCGTGTCGACCGGTGAAGACGGCATGGGCAAAAGCAACATGTCGAGCGTCAGGCCAAAGGTCTCAAGCTTGTCGCGGAATTTTTCAAGTGTTTCACGGTCCCAATCGAGCCATGAACCGTCCGGGTTGGCCGACACATGGTTGACGCCCAGCTGCTTCATAACCCGATAATCATCATCATGGCGGGCCGGAAGCTGCGTTCCAAGATACATCGATGTCTCCTATCCTCAACTCATAATATGAGTCATATTATGAATCTTATAAGTTCGTCAATGAATTTCCCGCCTGGCCAGTGCTATAGCGCAGTGCACCATGATCGGATCGTCACAGGGAACGCGAACGGGGTCATGCGTGGGGCATCATGGACAAAGGATCTGCTTTTTCAGCTTCTCATCGAGCCTGCCAATCCGCATATCCGGCACGGTGGTGAGCAAGATTTGCGTATAGTCTTGGTTTGGTATCGCTATGATCTGCCGCGCAGAGCCATATTCGACCGTCTTGCCATGGCGGTGCTTGTCCAAAATCTCGAATATTCGCCCTATGCGAGGAAATTGATCGCTGTCGAACGCCACATCTCGACAGCGCCGGGAATGACGGTATCGTTGAAGTCGAAGCGGGGCGAATGCAGGCCGGGATTGTCACCCCCGGTCCGAGCAGCGCCCAGCCAGAAATAACAGCCAGGTGTTTCGTTGAGCATGAAGGCGAAGTCTTCCGCCGCCATCGATGGCGCTGCATCCAACACATTCAGGTTTATGGCGGCAGCGCTTGCGCGGACCATGGCTGCAATTGCGGCATTGTTGATCGTTGCCGGATAGCGGCGCTGATAGTCGATCTCGGCGCGGCATCCGAACCCTTCGGCCACGGACCGGGCGGTTTGCTCGATCCTTGCCTGCAAGGTATCACCCACATCGGCGTCGAACCAGCGTGTTGTGCCGCGGATCATGGCACGTTCGGGGATCACATTCCAGGCGTCGCCGCCGTGGATCTGTGTGACCGACACGACAGAGGCCTTTAAGGGCGAGACATTGCGACTGGCAATGGTGTTGAGCGCGCTGACAATCTGGGAGGCGGCCAAAAGCGGATCGGCCCCCTCATGCGGCATCGCGCCATGGGCACCACGGCCAATAACCCGCACTTCGAATGTGCCAAAAGCTGCCATCATGTCATCATCACGCGCAACCAGAGTGCCAACCGGCAAGGCTGGCCAATTGTGCATCCCCAGCACTGCATCCATGGGAAAATCGCGAAACAGGCCGTCCTCGACCATCGCGCGGGCACCGCCCTCATTTTCTTCGGCCGGCTGGAAGATGAAATGAACCGTTCCGTCAAACGTTTCGGTGACAAGCTCCCGTGCTGCGGCGAGCGCCACCGTCACATGTCCATCGTGTCCACAGGCATGCATCACCCCTGCGGTCTTGGAGGCATGGTCAACTCCGGTTTCCTCAAGGATGGGAAGCGCGTCCATATCGGCGCGAATACCCAGCACCTTGCGCGAACTTCCCTTTGTCAGAGTGCCAATAACGCCGGTGCGACCGTAGCCGGTGCGAACGGCATAACCCCATTCGGAAAGCCGTTCTGCAATGAAACGTGCCGTTTCGGTCTCCTGAAAACCGAGCTCAGGATGGGCATGCAGATGATGCCGCCAGCGAACGGCCTCTTGAAGTTTCTCTGACGAAAGAGCAATCATTTCGAATTCCTGAGCTTTGAGCGAAGGTGACATCTGCCATCTTGGCAATTTGTGCCGTGCGTTTGAAGCGTAAACCGGCGCAACGCAATGTTGTTTCTTACGCAACGCCTCCAGATTTCAAGAGGATTGCTGGATGGGTTCAGCTTTTGTGAGGCCGCCCGCAGCCTGCTGCAATGCATCAACAACGACAGCCACGGCGGGGTTGCGCCTTTCATTTGCCCGTACGGCCATCATGATGCTTCGGCTTATCGGCGGGCTCAAGCGCTTGACGCAAATGTCGCGCTCCATGTGCCGTAGGCGCAGACCGGGCATCACCGATATGCAGCAGCCCGCCCTGATCAAGGCCAACACCACCTCGAAATCATTGCAAAAGCCTTTGACCTGCGGCTCGAAGCCCGCCTGCCTGCAGCGGTCGCGGAGCACATCGCTGTAGACATGCGAGGCCACATCCAGTGCCCATTTCTCTTTATGCAGATCCTGCAAGGTCACGGTCTTGGCAGTGGAAAGCGCGTGCGATGCAGGGAGAATGGCAAAAAGCTCATCCTCATGCAGGGATATCCGGTCCACGCGCTCGTCTGTTGCGCCGGTGGTTGCAGTAAGGTCGTCGATGAGAGCGAGATCGGTCTGCCAGGCACGAAGTGCCGCCAGTCCCTCTGAAGGTTCCATCGCGGTCAGGATAACATCGAGCTGCGGATAACGCTCTTGTATCATCTGAAGGGCGGCAGGCACGATCGTTGCAGCAGCAGACGGAAAGGCGGCAATCCGGATCTCGCCCGCTATGGTCTGCTTCAATTCGGCAAGGTCGGTTCTGGCCACTTCAACCAGCCCCAAGATGTTTGCCGCATGCGCAACCAGCTTGAGCCCGGCAGGCGTGAAGGTGACGCCTCGACCGCGACGCTCAATCAACTTCGTGTCCACGTCCTCTTCCAAAAGCGCAATCTGCTGCGACACGGCAGAAGCAGAGATTAGCAAGGCATCGGCCACGGCTGCCATTGTCTTTCGACGGTGAAGCTCACGCAAGGTTCGAAGTCTCTGCAAATCCACTGAAACCATCCTGTTTTGCTAATGAGTAACCTTAGAATTATTAACTAGACCTGGCGAGTGATATTGTGAACACTTCGACCATCAGAGTTTTACCGAGAGAAAGAATGTCCGCCATGAACGGTCAGGAGAGTGACATTGAACTTTTTGCCCAACGCCTTGTGGCAGAGGTTCAGAACCTGTACCGGCGTCAGCCGGAGATTCCCGCTTTGCTTGGTCTTTCACCGGAGGCCGCGAACAATCCCGCTGATTTGCTCGCCGATGTTCTGGCCAGCGCAACGGGAGGCCAGAGCGATTCATCAAATGTTCGGAACCTTGCTACTGTTGCTTTCAACTCTGACACTGACGGCTTTCGTGCTGCCATCACCGATATTGAGACGACCGCGCGCAAGAATTTCGAGCCTGGTGGACTTTCGGCCACCCTGCTCTATTCGCGGGGCATCCATGCGCTTCTTGGCCATCGAGTGGCGCATTATTATTGGATGAGCGCAAAGACGGATCTTGCGCTGGCCCTGAAGACGTTGTTCGGACGGGCCTTTTCGACGGATATCCATCCGGCCGCAGTGTTCGGCCAAGGGATCTGGCTTGATCACGGTCTTGGCTTCGTGGTTGGTGAAACCGCGATCATCGGCGATAACGTCAGCATCTGGCACGGGGTAACCCTCGGCAGCACGCTGAAAGACAACGGCACGCGGCGCCATCCACGGCTGGGCGCGAATGTGACGATCGGCGCGGATGCCATTCTTCTCGGCGGCATAGATATCGGAGCGGGCAGTGTGATTGCGGCTGGTTCAATTGTGTTGCGCGATGTTGAACCAGAGACAACCGTGGCCGGTGTCCCGGCAACGAGCAAGCCGCGCACGGAAGCGTCTTTCACAGGCATTTAATGGAAGAGGAATTTCAGCATGACCGGATTTCTTGGCATCGATCACCCCTTGATTGCCGTGCGCGATCTTGACGAAGCTGTCATGCGCTATCGCGCGCTGGGCTTCACCTTTGCGCCGCAAAGCCGCCATCCGTGGGGAACCAGCACATGCATTGCGATCATGGATCGCTCGCTGATCGAGCTTGTCAGCATCTACGACGAGACCCTGCTGGACAGCTATGCAGCTGGCAATTTTCGTTTTGGTCGTTTCGTTCATGACCATCTTCGCAAGCGCGAAGGCATTGCCCTGACAGCGCTCAACAGCGATGCGGCGGAAGCCGATGCTGAACAGGTTGCGCGGCGTGGGATCGATTGCCAAGGTACCATCGAATTCGGACGCGACGTCAAACGTGTTGATGGAACGCCCGACCGTACGGCAACGACGCTGAAGATCCTGGCGTCCGACGCGATGCCGCGCCTTTCCAACTTCATCTGCCAGCAGCATCGGCCCGATCTGATCTATGTGCCGCAATGGAGCACGCACCGCAATGGCGCAATTTGCTATTCGCAATTGACCATCATGGCAGACGAAGAGCACCAGCCTGCCGTACGTCAGCGTCTGGCAGGGCTTTACGGCGAGGCAAGCCTGTTTGCACTTGAGGATGGCTTCGGTGCCCGGAGCGGGCGCGGTGCCTATGTGGTGACGAACCGAGCAGGCATTGAGCGCCGTTACGGTGCTCTGCCAGTGGACCTGAACCAGAGCGACGGCCCCTGCTGCGTAGCGGTTCACATCAAGGTGCCTGATATCGATCGCGTTGCAGCCATTCTGGAGGAAAGCGCGGTTCCGGCGGTTATCAATCAAGACAGCATACGGCTGACTGATGCTGCGATCTATGGCAATGTTTTCGTCGCCTTTTCAGGAACCGGCAAGCCAGTGTAAGGATGGCCGGATTGCCACTGCGAATATTTGCCTGCAGTGGCGGATACCAATGGAAGATAAAACATGGAGATACTTGACGCCAAGGCCCTTCGGATTTTCATGGCCGTGGTTCGCTACACGTCGATCCGCAGTGCTGCGGACCATCTGTCGATTGCCCCCTCCATCGTCAGCCGACAGGTGGCGGATATCGAGAAAAATGTCGGCCTGCCGCTCTTTCATCGCAGCAGCCGTGGGGTGAGTTTGACGGACGCCGGTGTCCTCGTACTCGAGCATGGCAAACGGGTTCTGGAGGACGGAGGACTTCTCGAGGAACAACTGGAACAGTTAAAGGGTGTTCAGCAAAGTCGTGTACGCATTTGCTGTGGTGAGGGCTTTCTGGCAGACCTGATCGAGCATGGGCTGAAAGCCTTTGCCGATGTCTATCCCTCGGTCAGCTACGATTTGCACCTTGGTGGGACGGATGGGGTCATGCAGGCCGTGATTGACGGGGACGCCGACATCGGCATCGCCTACAATCCGGTTATAGAGCCGAAGGTGAGATCACTTGCAATTTCACGGCAGCCTTTATGCGCCATCCTTCATCCATCAAGCCCGCTGGTGGGGCAGCAGACGCTTCCGCTTATCCAGTGCATGTCTCTACCCTGCGCCCTGCTGGGGAAAGGGCATGGCGTGACCGATCTTGTTGGTCGCGTGGCCGCGAATAACGGACACGCCATGGCACCGCTGGTGGTCACAACCTCTGTAGACGCGCTGCGGCGTTTTGTGGTCGCGGGTCTTGGCGTAACGTATCTGCCGCGCTTTGCGGTTGCGACAGAGCTTGCGCGCGGAACCGTCGAAGCAATTGAGCTTTCCGATCCGCTGCTGAACGAGGCATGCGCTCATCTGATGGTCAAGGCACGCCGTCGTCTTCCCAATTCAGTTACACGGCTTGCAAGCCATCTCGCAACGGCAATGTCGGCCTTCAAGAGCAATTGACGGGGTGTTGCCCTCGTTGCAACGCATTGTTGTTGATGCCACCGCTAGCGTGAAACGGCCTCTGATGTCAGCCTGACAAGGTCAAGGCGCGTGACCAAATCGCGCCCAATAGAAGGATGGAACGAGATGCCGGACGCAACAACGACCGTGGGGGTCATCGGGCTTGGCAGCATGGGACTTGGGATGGCCCAGACACTTGTCACTAAAAAATTTCGAACGGTCGGATTCGACCTGTCTGCGGATCGCCGCAAGCTCGCCGAAGACGCTGGTGTCGAACCTCTGTTGACGATCGGCGAGGTGATCACCGTGAGCGATTTTCTTGTCTTCTCACTGCCCACGGCACAGGATGTATCAGGGGTCGTTGAAAGTCATCTGGATTTGTTTCAGGCAAAGTCTGGCCAGCGCGTGATCATCATCGACACCTCCACCTCGGAACCCGATGTCAGCCGTGATCTCGCAAACAGGCTGGCGTCCCTTGGCCATGGGTTTTTGGATGCGCCCGTCAGTGGTGGTCCAGCGGGTGCAGCATCAGGAAAGCTGACAATGATGATTGGCGGTTCTGAAGAAGACCTCGCCCTTGCCCGTCCCGTCATTGAGGCCATGGCCGCAAAGGCGCTGCATGTGGGGCCAAGTGGTGCGGGCAATGTGGCAAAGCTCGTCAACAATCTGCTTGCGGCAGCCCACATGATCACAACCAGTGAAGGGCTGAAACTCGCCCTTGCGGCTGGCATTGATCCGGAAGCAGCACTTCGCGTGGTCAACGCCGCCTCCGGCAAATCGATGATCAGCGACGTCCATTTCCCCACCTGGGTTATGTCCGATCGCTTCGATAGCGGTTTTTCCATGGGGTTGATGCGCAAGGATGTGCGGCTGGCCAAGAAGCTGGCCGACAGCACCGGAGCACAGCTTCCGCTGTCAGAGCAGGTCGCGAGCTTGTGGGCCGGCTCTGCCGATCTGGCAGACAGTGACGATTTCACGCGCATGGGCGCGTTCAAGCAGAAAAACTAAAGGCGGAACAGATAAATGGACACTTTGAAAACGAGCGTGGAACCCGGTGCGCGAATCCGCGAACTTCTGAAAGATCTCTTCGGCAGCGACGTCATCGGTAGCCTGGTTGGTGGGGAATTGATGACAGGCAAGGGTGAAACCCTGAGCTTGACCGACCCTTCCACCGGCAAGGAATTTGCGACGTTTGCCGATGCCGATCAAAGCGTTGTGGATGCGGCAATGCTGGCTGCCGAACGCGGACAAAGGGAGTGGATGACGCTCACGGCCTCTGCTCGCGGACGGGTGATGAACGAAATCGGTCGCAAGATCCGCGAACATGCCGCAGTTATTGCCGAAATCGAAAGCCGCTCGGCTGGGCGACCGATCCGTGACATTCGTGGCGAGGTGATCAAGGTCGCGGAAATGTTCGAATATTATGCTGGCTGGTGCGATAAGCTGCATGGCGAGGTCATACCGGTCCCAACGAGCCACCTCAATTACACGCGACATGAGCCGGTCGGCGTCGTGGTCCAGATCACCCCATGGAACGCGCCTTTGTTTACCGGCGGCTGGCAGATCGCGCCTGCAATTTGCGCTGGCAACGGCGTGGTCATCAAGCCATCAGAACTGACACCGCTTAGCACCCTTATTTTGGGCCTCCTTTGCGAAAAAGGCGGTGCGCCAAAAGGGCTTGTCAATGTGCTGGCGGGTGCCGGACCAACCGCTGGCCAGGCCGCAGTCTCGCATTCCAAGACCGCTCTGGTGGTTTTTGTCGGCTCTGCCGCTGCCGGTTCGATGATTGCTGCCAGTGCCGCCCGAAACGTCGTACCCTGCATTCTGGAACTTGGCGGAAAATCCGCCAACATTGTTTTTAGCGATGCTGATGTTTCGCGAGCCATTGCCGGAGCGCAGGCAGCCATCTTTGGTGGTGCTGGGCAAAGCTGTGTTGCCGGGTCGCGCCTTTTGGTCCACCGCTCCATCCATCGCCAGTTCGTTGAACAGTATGTCGAAGCCGCGAGCCGCATTCCCGTCGGTGATCCCTCTCTCGATACGACCCACATGGGTCCGATCAACAATCTGCGCCAATGGACGAAGATTGGCGACATGGTGCAGCAGGGCATCGGCGAAGGCGCGCAATTGGTCGCGGGTGGAGCACGGCCGGAAAGCCTTGATCACACGGGCGGCTACTATTTCGCGCCGACCATCCTGGACGACGTCAGGCCTGAGATGAGCATTGCCCGAGAAGAAGTTTTCGGACCTGTGGTTGGCGTCACCCCCTTCGACACAGAGGAGGAGGCAATTGCCCTGGCAAATGATAACCCTTACGGTCTGGCGGGGGCCGTCTGGACCGGGGATGTCGGTCGCGCTCATCGCATTGCGGCACAGGTGCGCGCCGGGACATTTTGGATCAACGGCTATAAGACGATCAGCGTCATGTCGCCCTTCGGCGGCTTCGGCCGCAGTGGCTACGGTCGTTCCAGCGGCCGGGATGCATTGATGGCCTACACACAGGCCAAGAGTGTGTGGGTGGAAACCGCCGCCCAGCCGGCGGTGACATTCGGCTATGTCGCTGGCTGACCGCTGAACCGGCTCTTACAAAACGAAACGGACATGCACTTGCCGCAGCCCGCGCATCGTGGGCGGCGGCCTTTTTGTCTTAAAGGCCGACTACCGATGGTTCTCTCCCTCCTCCAACCCCTTGTTGCATCAATTGCAACACAATGTCCCGAACTGGCCTGCTACACAAACCACGAGCGGTGACGTTCACTGCGTATGTTCCAGCAGTCCTGGCTCCGTGCAACGGCCAAGGCAAAACAAAAAAAGGGGAATGCACATGTCGAGTTACACGCCAACCTCCGGCGCGGCGGCATCACCGCGCAATCTGTTCGCTCACTTCATTCTTATCAGCGTGGCGATGATTTTTGCTGTTCTGGTAGCTGAGACCATCGGCAACATAACAATCCCGCTTGGGATCACCAACGTCGTGCTGTTTCCAATTGTCTGGGCGCTCCTCATCGGAGCGGTCATCAGCATCATCCATCGCAACATGCCGGGGCAGCGTGCCTCGTCGGTGCAGGCACAGTTCACAGCCTCGGCCTTGATTCAGGTGGCAATCGCGTTCTTCGTTGTAAAGCTTGGCTTCATCATTGGAGAATCGCTGCCGAAGATCGCCTCGGCGGGCTGGGCGCTTGTCTTTCAGGAACTTGGCCACTTCCTTGGCACAATGGTCTTTGCCCTGCCGCTCGCTTTGATGCTCGGTATCAAGCGTGAAGCTGTTGGCGCAACATTCTCCATTGGCCGGGAATTCTCCGTTGCCATTATTTCTGAACGCTACGGCATGAACTCGGCAGAAGGTCGAGGCGTGCTTGCGGAATATGTTATTGGAACAGTGCTCGGTGCCCTCTTCATCGCCTTTCTGGCCGGAACCATGGCGGGTCTTGGCATTTTCCATCCATGGTCTCTGGCCATGGGTGCCGGTGTCGGCTCTGGCAGCATGATGTCTGCGGCCGTCGCAGCCATAACGGCGCAGCATCCAGCTGACGCCAAGGAGATTGCTGCTTTTGCGGCTGCGGCCAACCTCTTGACCACCACTGTTGGCACCTACTTTACTCTGTTCCTGTCGCTACCAATTGCCAACTGGCTTTATAACAAGCTTGAACCGATCCTGTCGCCAAAGCGTTCCGTGTATGGCAACACCCGGGGCACGTCGAACGAAATGAACGAGGCCCTTTCGTCTGTTTCAAAAGCTGAACACACGCCACTATGGCTCATGGCCCTAACGTTGATCGTTTCTGGCAGCACCGCGCTGATTGGCAACTGGATCGCAACCGGAACCTCACCGACTGTCGCACTGCCAGCAATGCTCATCATGGGAGGCATTGCAATCTGCGGCTACCTGATCCACCACACGCTGGCGTTCCTCAAGATTCCTCTTGTCTGCTGGGTTTCGCTGCTCGCCATCTTGGCCACGGCCCCTTTTTCACCTCTTGCGGCATATGTGAGCCCCCTCGCGACGAAGATGGCGCTGTTGCCGTTAGTCACTCCAGTGCTCGCTTTCGCTGGCCTATCACTGGCAAAGGATCTGCCAATCCTGAAACAGCTTGGCTGGCGCATCATCGTCGTATCGCTGGTCGCCAACGCCGGAACATTCATCTTCGGCACCATCATTGCAGAAATTTTTCATTGATTTCAAAGGTGAGGGATAGTGCATCCCTCACCTTCCGCATTGCCCCGGCATGCAGGCTCGACCGAGCTTCTGCCTTAAATCAACGTTGGTACGAAGACAGGCAAACCCGCTGAATTTCTTCCTCGATGGCTTCTATATCGGCCCTCCCGCGGAGGTTTGACAACAAACCGATTGCAGCCTTCTGCAGCGAAGCGCTCAGGAACGCTATGGCCAGTAACGGCAAACCCGTCATATTCAATGCCGACAATCCAAGGCTCACAGTTTCGCTCTATGGACTCCAAGGCCGTGTCGAATAATCACGATTGTGCGCAAGAACGGACGTATATTTGGCGTCTATTGTGATGCGCTGAACGCGGGCAGGCTAGTGGTTGGCGGCTTGATGAGCTTGGCACCTGGGGCCGCCGTCACATAAAGTCTGCGGAGTTTTGTCGTTAACGCAAAACCCCCGCCAGATTTTCTGACGGGGTTTTGTTGTAATGACAAGATTGGTTGCGGGGGCAGGATTTGAACCTGC
>NZ_MKIM01000032.1 GCF_001939045.1 Rhizobium oryziradicis | reverse complement strand
GCGTGATCTGACGCGGCGTGCGCAAAGGGGCGAGTTCTCACTCGGGCCGGTGCTCATGGCGCTGATCCGCGCAAATGATGCGCACGGCCAAAAAACCGGGTGAGCGGGGCAAGCGTGATGACGGACGCTTTACAAGCTCGTCTATTCATGTCCTGTTATCATCAGGAGGAACGGAGGACAGCGTATCTGTGATCGCTGAACATCACGATGACATCGCACACTGACCATATTCGTGAGATTGAAAAGGCAGGGCTGGGTTTGGCGATTGATCGCGATGCCACGGTGATCAAATCCTGGCTGCGCTGCCTTGAGCAATATCATCTGGACCCGACCAGAGCCTGTGAAGCCTTTATTGTTCCGGCTGAGAGATTGCGCGAACATCGCCAGCAGTCTGAAGACTTGATCCGAATTGCGCGCTCAGGGCTTGAGCATTTGTTCAATCAGGTCGCGGGCCAAAACTATGTGCTGCTGCTGTCGGATCGAAAAGGTGTTGCCGTCGAATTTCTGGGAGATCCGTCATTCGACAATCATTTGCGCAAAGCCGGGCTGTATCTTGGAGCCGAATGGTCGGAGGCCCGGGCGGGTACTTGCGCCGTTGGCGCGTGTATTGAAACGGGCGAAGCGCTGACAATTCATCAAAGCGATCATTTTGATAACACCCATACGCCGCTGTCCTGCACAGCCGCGCCGATTTATGACACGCAAGGCGAGCTTTGCGCGGTGGTGGATATTTCGCTGCTCAGTTCGCCGATTTTAAAGACCAGTCAAAATCTGGCACGGCATTTGGTCAGCGCCACGGTGCGGCGGATTGAATTGGCCAATCTGATGGCGCAGACACGTCATGAATGGGTGCTTCGTTTTGCCCGCTCACCCGAATTTGTCGACGTGGACCCTGAGGCCGCAATTTCGCTGGATGGAAGTGGTCGCGTTCTCGGCATGACCCATGGCGGTGCGCAAATCCTGGCGCGGGCCTGCGGGGCGGACTGGCGAGAACCACAATCGCTGATTGGCCAGCCGATTTCACAATTCCTCGATATGGATGTGGATGGTCTGGCCAACCTGACACGTCGGCGGCCAACCCGAGACCGGATGATTTTCGCTCGCGACGGCAACGCGCTTTTTGCCCATGCCATCGAGCCACAAATTCAGTCTCATGTACGACGTACATCCACATCAATCTCACCCGCTCAAGACTTAGTCGGTCGCGAATTGGGAGGGGCCGATCCTGATATTGCAGCGCTTCAAACGAAGGTGGCAAAACTTGCCCGCACAAGATTGCCGATCCTGATTCAAGGTGAAACAGGAACCGGCAAAGAGTATCTTGCCCATGCTGTTCATGAAGCAAGTGGCCTGAAAGGTCAGTTTGTTGCCATCAATTGCGCCGCCATTCCCGAACAGTTGATTGAAAGTGAGCTGTTTGGCTATGTGCCCGGCGCGTTTACCGGTGCGGCCTTGAAGGGCAGAAAAGGGCTGATCGAACAGGCAGATGGCGGCACTTTGTTTTTGGATGAAATCGGCGATATGCCGCTCACCTTGCAAAGTCGGCTTTTGCGCGTGCTGGCAGAGCAGGAAGTGATGCCGGTTGGCGGCGTGGAGCCACGCAAAGTCAATATTCGTGTGGTGTCGGCCTCTCATCGTTCGCTGTTGACTTTGGTGGAGCAAGGGCATTTCCGCGAAGATCTGTTTTATCGCCTCAACACGGCTGTTTTGCGCCTTCCTGCTTTGCGCGACCGAGCGGATTTTGACTGGGTTGTTGCGCGCATTCTGTCGCGCCATGGCGATGGCGCGGTGGCACCGGTGATATCGCCAGCAGTGATGATGGCGCTGCGTACCCACACTTGGCCCGGCAATATTCGCGAATTGGACAATGTGTTGGCGGTGGCGGTGGCCTTGAGCGAGGGCGGCACCATTGAACTTGCTGATTTGCCGGATGGCTTTTGCAACAATGCGATACGGCAGGATGAACATCAGGGACAGACGCTGCATGCAACCTTGAAGGCCTGCAATTGGAATGTGTCCGAAGCGGCTCGGCAGTTGGGCGTTGATCGCTCAACCGTTCATCGCCAGATCAAGCGCTATCAACTCAAGTAGCACATGCCTTTTGTGAGAAACGTGCGGCAACCTGTTGCGCCACACCTGTTGCAAAAGCTGGGTGTTTGCAACAGAACACGTCACTAATCTCATTGAAACCATTGTCTTTTTTGCAAATGCCGCTCTGGCACGCGGCTTGCAAACTTATCTCCAACAACAACAACAAAGGGAGATGAGGCAATATGAAAGCCCTCCGATTTCACGCCGCAAAAGATTTGCGCATTGAGGACATTGCCAAGCCGTCGGCACCCGCGCGCGGTCAGGTTCTGGTTCGCAATCGCTTTGTCGGCATTTGCGGCACAGACCTGCATGAATATAGCTATGGTCCGATTTTCATTCCAAAAGAGCCGCATCCTTTCACCGGTGCACACGGCCCGCAGGTCTTGGGCCACGAATTTGGCGGTGTGGTGGAAGCGGTTGGCGAAGGGGTTACCTCTGTCGCAGTCGGCGATCGTGTCTCGATCCAGCCGTTGATCATGCCACGGTCTGGCGATTATTTCGCCGATCGGGGCCTGTTTCACTTAAGCACAGAACTGGCACTGGTGGGATTGAGCTGGCAGTCCGGCGGCATGGCCGAATATGCGCTGGTGAACGACTATAATGTTCAAAAAGTGCCCGATGACATGACGGATGAAGAGGCGGCATTGGTTGAGCCAACAGCCGTTGCCGTCTATGCCTGTGATCGCGGCGGGGTCACGGCAGGCTCTAGCGTGCTTGTTACGGGCGCGGGTCCGATTGGCATGTTGACATTGTTGGCCGCGCGCGCAGCCGGTGCGGCGCAATTGTTTATCTCTGATGTGAATGATGCGCGCCTTGATTTTGCAAAATCGATTTTGCCCGACGTGATCACCATCAACCCCAAGCGCGACAATCCCGGCGATGTTGTGCGTTCATGGTCTGAAGGCAAGGTCGGCTGTGATGTTGCTATTGAATGTGTGGGCAATGAACATGCACTGAAGGCGTGCGCTGACGCTGTGCGCAAACAGGGTGTTGTGGTGCAGACCGGCCTGCATCCCCATGAAAACCCGCTGGACTGGTTTCAGGTGACCTTCAAGGACATCGATATTCGTGGCTCCTGGGCCTATCCGACCCATTATTGGCCGCGGGTCATTCGCCTGATTGCCTCTGGTCTTTTGCCCGCCAAACAGGTGGTTACCAAGCGCATCACTTTGGATACGGCCGTTTTGGAAGGGTTTGACACGCTTTTGGACCCGGCAGGCCAACACCTGAAAATTCTGATCGATCTTCAGAAATAGTGGATCAGGCTGGTGTTCAGGAGAGGAGCCCACACACCAGCCTTTGGAAAACTGAAATGAGCATAATGGAGGAGTTCACATGCTTGAAGATAGCCCAAACACCCGCGTTGACGCGGTTCTTGCCAAGCTGGGCAAGGCGCTGGAAAATGGCGATATTGATGCCGCTGTTAATTTGTTTCAAACCGATTGCTATTGGCGGGATCTGGCGACATTCACCTGGAATTTGAAGACGCTGGAAGGTCACGATCAGATCCGTGACATGCTGACAACGCAGCTTGCCAGCATCGGCCCTTCCCTCTTTCGTCAGGATGAGAAGGAAATGGCAACCGCCAATGATGGCGTGATTGATGGCTGGTTTTCCTTTGAAACCCAAGTTGCGCGCGGCTACGGCCATATTCGCATCAAAAATGGTCTGATCTGGACCTTGCTCACCACCATGTCCGAGCTCAAGGGCCATGAAGAGCCAAAAGGTTTGAACCGGCCAATGGGGGCCGAACATGGGCATGATCCAAACCGCAAAACCTGGGCAGAAAAGCGCCTGCAAGAAGCTGCCGAGCTTGGCTATAAAACCCAGCCCTATGTGGTGATTATTGGCGGCGGCCAAGGCGGTATTGCACTGGGCGCACGGCTGAGGCAATTGGGTGTTCCCACCATTATCATTGAGAAAAATGAGAGAGCGGGCGACAGTTGGCGCAAGCGTTACAAATCTTTGTGCCTGCATGATCCCGTTTGGTATGATCACCTGCCCTATATTCCGTTTCCAGAAAACTGGCCGGTTTTTGCCCCCAAAGACAAAATTGGCGATTGGCTGGAGATGTACACCAAAGTCATGGAGCTGAATTACTGGAGCTCTACCGCCTGCAAATCGGCCCAATATGACGAGGCAACCAAGGAATGGACCGTTGTTGTCGAGCGCGATGGCGAGGAGGTTGTGCTCAAGCCCAAGCAATTGGTGCTGGCAACCGGAATGTCGGGCAAGGCGAATGTGCCGAAGTTTAAAGGTCAGGATATTTTCAAAGGCGAGCAGCAGCACTCATCCCAACATCCCGGCCCCGATGCTTATCGCGGCAAAAAGGTGGTGGTGATTGGCTCAAACAATTCCGCCCATGATATTTGCGCCGCCCTTTGGGAAGGAGGCGCCGATGTCACGATGGTGCAGCGCTCGTCCACCCATATTGTACGCTCGGATTCCTTGATGGAAATCGGCCTTGGCGATCTCTACTCAGAACGGGCTGTGGCGTCCGGCGTGACAACCCGCAAAGCCGACCTGATTTTTGCCTCCCTGCCCTACCGGATCATGCATGAATTTCAAATTCCGCTCTATGACAAGATGCGCGAGAAAGACGCCAAATTTTATGCTGATCTCGAAAAGGCCGGTTTCATGCTGGATTGGGGGGCTGATGGCTCTGGCCTGTTCATGAAATATCTACGACGCGGCTCTGGCTATTATATCGATGTTGGCGCTTGCGATCTGATCATTGATGGCAGCATCAAGCTGAAATCGGGGTCTGATGTTGACCATCTGACAGAAGATGCCGTGGTGCTGAAAGACGGAACGGTCTTGCCCGCTGATCTGGTGGTTTATGCCACCGGCTATGGTTCGATGAATGGTTGGGCAGCGGATCTAATTTCAAAGGATGTGGCGAACAAGGTGGGCAAATGCTGGGGCCTTGGCTCAGACACGCCCAAAGATCCGGGACCATGGGAGGGCGAACAGCGCAATATGTGGAAGCCAACCCAACAGGAAGGCCTGTGGTTTCACGGCGGAAACCTGCACCAGTCGCGCCATTATTCGCAATATCTGTCCTTGCAGTTAAAGGCGCGGCAGGTTGGATTGGATACGCCGGTTTACGGGTTGCAAAAACCGCATCATCTTGGTTGATCTCATGATTTTGGTCCCCCGCCGAAGTGTGGGGGATCAGGATATGTTGAGGTTCAGGTGATAACGGGTTGCCTTGCGCTCACCGGTTCGTAACAAGGCCCCTTTTTCGACCAGATCGGCGAGATCACGGGTAATGGTGGATGGCGGCGCACCGGTGATGGTGGCGTAATTATGGGCGCTGAGACCGCCTGTAAAACCGTCTGGGCCTTCGGCCAGCACGCGCAGGAGTGCTTTTTCCTGCCGCTCATTCAATAGACCCCGCAAACTGTCCATCAATCGCGTTTTTTCAATCAAAAAACGGACCAGATCATCTGCGGATGCTTGCGCTTCGAGCGCGCGATCCGCAAACCACGAGAGCCAGTCATCAAGAGTGAGCGTGGTGCTTGCCGCCTCCAGCATCGCGTAATAATCCTTGCGATGCTTGAGCAGTGATTTCGACAAGGCGCTGAACGTTGGGATGGAGATGGCGCGCGCCAGTGCACTTTCGGCGATGGCGCGCCCGATGCGGCCGTTGCCATCCTCAAAGGGATGGATACTTTCGAACCACAGATGCGCAATGCCTGCACGGGTCAGAGCGGCAAGCGGGTTTGGCCCATCCGGCGCGGTTTTGTTCAGCCAATCGAGCAGCGCGTTCATTTCAATGGCCAGCCGGTCGGACGGTGGAGCCTCGAAATGCACGCGCTCGCGACCAAAAGCGCCGGAAACAATCTGCATTGGCTCTTTGTGTCGGCGATACTGGCCGATATCGACAATATCCCGGCGGCCGTTCATCACCATTCGATGCCATTCCTGAAGCCGCGCTTCGGTGATGGGGGCAAGGGGCGCGCGGTAAAGATCGGCCATCATTTCCGCAATGCCTGCCTCTGCCGGCCTGCTGCGGAAAGGAGCGGCCGCCATTCCCAACTGTCGGCGCAGGGACGACTGCACGCTGTCTCGATCTAGGATTTCGCCTTCAATCGCGGATGTGCTCATGGCATCTGCGCTGAGCAGCTCGATAACAATGTCCTCGCGGTCGCCTTGCGTCAGGTGCCGCATGGTGCCAACGGCAATGGCTGCATTTTCCATGAAAGTCTGCTCCCTCTTTCGAAGGAGATCAGGCTGCCACTCGAAGTTTGGCCACCCCTGCAATTGCCAATTCCAAGCCATAGGCGATAAACTCCCCATTTATCGCTCAATTTATAGCAGAAAAATGAGCGATAAAAACAGTTTCTTTCGCTCATGCGCCCGTGACATGTTCTACTGCGTAATTCCTTAAATCGGAATCGATTTAAATCGAATGGTGCGCGTGCTGTCCCGCTGCAAAAGGCTGACTGTAAAATGCAATAGATGCAACAAAACTTTTGAAGTGCTGTCACGTTCTCAGTTGTTGGATTTACGCTTTGTCAGATTGTCTGCCAGCTGCGTGAAATAGTCTTGCAACATTTTCTGGTTTGCGTCGGTAGACAGGCGCTTATAGCGATCAAGCAGTGCAGCCCGCTTGGCTTTCCCTTCCGGGCTCTGATAGAGGTTCGTGAGATAGAGGATATCGCCGTCGCTTAAGCCTGCGAGAGCAAGGCCAAGTCGGAGCTTTTCGTTGGCGCGGTTGGCGTCTTTTGAGTAGGGTTTTTCATTCTCGGTTTTCTGTTGCAGGTATGACAATATCTGCGTTGGCATGTCTTGGCGTTGCTCTTGCGAGAGCGCGGCAAATTGCGATGGGTCCGAATTGAAAAACGCATGAACGGCAACATACATCGCCTGCGCCGTAACGGCGGTTTCTGCGGCAAGGTCGGGGCTTGCCATCAACTGAGCGAGCTGTTCAACGCGCGGGCTATCGGCTTTTTTCACAATCTCAGCGTCCATGGTCTGGAGGGCGGCATCGCCTTTTGATTGAGCCAGGGTCTCGATCTTTTTTCGGCTTGCGTTGAGATCATCGGCAATTTTTGCCAGGCGCTGAGCATCAATTGAGGAATTGCCAACATTTTGCATGCTGTTTTGAATTTCAGTCACAAATGCTTGCGCATTGAATGCATCACGTGTTGCGGATTCAATCATGCTGTCGGCTTGCTTGTCGTGCAAGCCTTCCTGATCAGATATGTATTTCAAAACATTGTCGGCAAGCAGTCCGGCATTGGCGACGCGCTCGCCGACCTGCTCAATTTGAACAAGTGAGGCATCAATCGATGGGTCTGCGCAGGCCGCAACGGGGCTGAGCATGCCCATACCAAGGCACAGCAGCCCACCTCTTATAGAGTGCTTCAATCCACGGATCATTGCGGCTCAAATTCTGTTTGTTTCATCACAAGAGATAGGTGCCGCACGTTTTATCCAATGCACAAAGGACGCTGTAACACTTTAAATTTGCTGCATAATTTTCACCTTAAATCGATTCCGATTTGAGGAATTATGCAGTAAATCTCCTGCATTATTTTCACCTGTTCTTACATCATGAAAACATCGCTTAACTGCTTGGGTCTCGTTTGTGCTGAAAGGCGCGAAATAATATGCTCAGCCTTGACCATCTGTTCACGTCCGGTCGGATCATTTCCAGCGATACGCATGCCAATACTTTGTTGCGGATAAAACGGTGAGCCTGTGACGGCTCGACTTAATGTATCAATGCGCGCTCGTACAACAGACCCGAGGTCATCATACTCGATACGCTGACCGGGTTCGTAAGTCGCCCCACGAATGATTTTAGGTTCGCTTTCCTTTGGATAGTCCTTGGCCGTTGGCATCTGGTTGATCCGTTCTTTGCTACGGATGCCCTCTCCTATGCCGCCGCCGATACCATTGCCGATCGATGGCGCATGACGAACCAGCGTATCCGAATCGAGAACAGACGTCATATAGAACAAGAGCTCCATCTGTTGTGCCAGCTTGTTTTCATCAACGCGGTTGGCGCGAGGGGGCAGCCAGAAAGGGGTTGCCTCGACCATATCCGCAAGTTTGAGCTTGTCGCTCTCTTTGATGCTGTTATCGTTACGAACGCCAGTGACGAACTCATGAACCGCAATAAAACTCACATTCACAAAATCCTGCAACCGCGTCAGAAAATTCACTGATGTTTGCGACTGGATACCAGAGGTTCTTACCGTAAAATTCTCAACAGCTGCGGTGATGTGTTGGCCCGCGATCCCTTTGGCTTTATCCAGAACGCTGCCCAAGGCAAACATTGCGGCCTTGTTGTTGGTGACAGCATGAACTGCATCAAATGTTCTATTGAGATTATTATTGCAGATTGTCCGAAGCAAAGCGCGCCCGGCAAGCACGCGCAAGGACGACGACGCGAAAGCAGCCATCAACACTGAACCGCTCAGCACTCCAGCCGTGAAGACTAAAAGTTCCGCCCCCATCTTGTCACGCGCCACTTGAGCCTTCAACGTGTTTTGATAATTGTTATAGGCGAAATCGTAAGAACGGACGTAGGGGCTGACGACGCTCACTTCCCACTGAGATTTTTTCTTATCTAACTCGTCCATTATGGAAGTCAGGCGGTCTTTGGCTGATGACATTGGTGTTTATCTCCAGATTGATAACACGGTGTAGCTGGCCGTGCTGAAGCAAGCTCTGATAGCCTTCTCGCTTTTCGTAATATTCTTTGAAACTATCTGTCCCGTTATGACTGCTGTTGATGGGTAGGAGGATCGGGTTCGATCAGCCAAACCAATCTCTTCAACAGTGGGACTGCATAAAAGCCTTTGCATCTATAAAATAGAAAGACGCCGCTGCAGGCGACGCCTTTCCGTGCTGCGCGTTTAAGCCGCTTTGGTGGTCGAAAGATCGTAGGATGCAATCATTGGAGACTGCGCCGTGTTGTCCTCGCCATAAGGCGTGTACTTCACTTCGATCTTCGTGAAGTTCAAACGGATTGTTTCAATCGGGCGGTCACCGCTGGAATCAACGGAATAGTTGGCAATCAAGGTGTTGGTCAGCGTGTATTCAATATAGGTGTTGCCGGGGTTGCCGGTTGTCACCAGGTGCAGAACGGCTGTCTTGCCGGTGCGGCCAGCGCAGGCTTCCTGGAACAGCTTGGTCGAGGAGGAATCGCTGACTTTGGTCAAGATAACTTCCGACACCATTGGCTCAGAGGCTTCGCGATTGGCGGTCGAGCCTGCTGTGGTGTTCATGGCGCGGCTTACGTTCCAGTGCAGCGCCTCAATGTCCATCCACTTCTTGTGCTCTTCGTGGGTTGCATCGCCCTGGATACCGTCAACTTTCAGATAAATTGGCATATTGTTAAATCTCCTGTTTCATGAAATGCACCTCATTGACTGTGAGGCATGGTTACCTTTCGTATGAATGCTGCCTATCCACCAAAATTCGTGGATATGGTCCGCGCAGCATTTATGACCGTATGCGTCGGGATACCCCATCCGACACGGCGTCTTCATTTACCGAGACCAATCGATCTTCGATAAATTCCCTTTGATTGTCCGTCTCTTGCCCATGCACAGCAAAACCGTTCTCACTGTGCGTGACATGCGCTCGGCCAACCTTTTGTCCATTCGCCACCAGCTCGATGAAGAAGGTGGACAAGGGTGGCAGGAGATCGCGGCCAATCATGATTTCAATGGCGCGTGCGCCAATTTCGCTTGCGCCAGCCCGGCTCACCAGCACGTCTCTGGCGCTCTGTTCCACCACAAGGTCTGTGCCATAGGCAGCAACTATTCTGTCCCTGATCCGCTCGATCTGGAGATCGACAATGGCTGCGAGCGCCTCTGTGCCCAGCGGCATGAAGGGCAGAATGATGGTGCGGCCCAGAAATGCTGGCTTGAACTGCTTTTGCAGCTCCGGCATCAGCAAGGCCTCAAGGGCTTCTCCTTCCGGCATGGTGTCCGGGTCGCTGGCAAGAGTTGCCAGCAGTTCCGAGCCGGTATTGGCCGTCATGAAAATGGTGGTGTTTTTAAAATCAACATCGCGGCCTTCGCCATCGCGCAAAATGCCCTTGTCGAACACCTGATAGAAAATATCCTGAACGCCAGCATGGGCCTTGTCGATCTCGTCAAGAAGCAGCACACCATAGGGCCTGCGGCGCACGGCTTCTGTCAGCACGCCACCTTCGCCATAGCCAACATAACCGGGAGGAGCCCCCAGCAACATCGAGACCTTATGCTCTTCCTTGAACTCTGACATGTTGATGGTTGTCAGGTGCTGGCTGCCGCCATACAGAAGATCGGCCAGCGAAAGTGCGGTTTCGGTCTTGCCCGTGCCCGACATGCCCACCAGCAAAAACACGGCCGGGGGACGGCGCGGATCGGAAAGCCCTGCCCGTGCGGCCCGCATGGCATCGGCAATGCGTTTTAGGGCGGCATCCTGTCCGACAACCTTTTCGCCCAGTCGCGTGTCCAGACTTTTCGCGTTTTCAATCTGATCGGCCAGCAGCTTGCCCAGCGGAATACCGGTCCAGCGCGATACCACCGAGGCAATGACGTGGCGGTCAACCTCACGCGGAATAAGGCTTGTATCGTGGTTTAACGATGTGGCAATCGACACCGCCCGCCGGGTCAGGCCGCGGCCCTTCAAGGGCGAAACATTTCCGCCCTGATGCTGAGGCTCCGTGATCTGGCTGAGCTTGCTTTCAGTGCCATCCTTCTGATTATCAAACGCAGCGATCGCCTGCTTTTCGGCATCATAGCGCGCCTGCAACGCGGCAATTTCCGTATCGAGACGGTCCAGCTCGGCTTGGATGGACAGTTTGCGCTCAATCACGTCTTCGGCCACCTCCTCCGCCTCACCTTCGCGCTCCAGCCATTCAACCTCCACCGCAAGATGGTTTCTCTCGCTTTGCAGAGCCATCAAGGTTTCGGGAATCGTCTGACGCGCCAGGGATACGGCGGCGGCGGCGGTATCAATCAGGCTGATCGCTTTGTCCGGCAGTTGCCGCGCTGGCAAGAAGCGGGCCGAGAGCTGAACGGCCGCAACAATGGCCTCATCGCGAATGGTCACGCCGTGATGGGCCATGAAAGAGCCTGCCACGCCGCGCAGCATACGGATGGCGGTTTCTTCATCGGGTTCGCGCACATGCACCGGCTGAAAACGCCGGGTCAGGGCCGCATCTTTTTCAAAATAGCGCTTGTATTCGCTCCAGGTGGTCGCGGCAATCACGCGCACTTCGCCACGCGCCAGCGCGGGCTTGAGAATATTGGCAGCATCGCCCTGCCCTTGCACGCCACCGGCCCCAATCAGGCCATGGGCTTCATCAATGAACAGAATGATCGGTTCCGGCGAGCGTTTGACAGCCTCAATCACACCATTGAGCCGTCGCTCGAATTCACCTTTGACACCCGCACCGGCCTGAAGAAGCGTTAAATCGAGCATCAGCAGCCGAACGGATTTCAGCTTTTCCGGCACACGCCTTGCTGCGATTTCCAAAGCGAAAGCCTCGGCAACGGCTGTTTTGCCAACGCCCGCCTCGCCCACCAGAATAGGATTGTTCTGCCGTCGGCGGGTCAGAATATCGATCATCTGCCGCAACTCGACATCGCGCCCGATCACCGGATCAATCCGGCCATCACGGGCATCCTGTGTCAGATCATGGGTATATAGCCGTAAAAACTCGTCATTCGCGCGGCCACTCAGGGCGGCATCCGGCGATATCTCGGATTTTGAACCTGAGGAATGAGAATTTGCATCACCTGCCTCGCGCATACGCTCCAAAACCGAGCGATCCACCATCCGCAGCGATGGAAACTGTCCGCGCGTCAGCGCTCGAAGCGAGGGTTCATCGTCAAGGGCGGAAAACACATCCGCCAGAGTAATCGAAGAGCGCCCGCCCTGAAGGGAGGCACACACCCAGGCTTCGCGGCCAAGCGTTAAAATATTTTGCGACAAAGACAAGTTCTGCTCGCCACCCACAGCCACATCATCAAGTGCCTGTGAAAGCTCGCGCCGCAGGTTTTCCACCGGAAGACCGAGTTCGGCAAGATTGTCCTGAAATGATACACTTTCGACAATCGCATTCATAAAATGTACAATATCAACCTGCGCATGCCGACGACCGGCTGCCGTGGATGCGGCCAATTCCAAGGCCACACGCAGGTTAGGCTCAAAGGCTTCAATCAAGCGATTAAGGTCAATAAACGACATAAAACACTCCCCGGGGCCGACCGCAGCAATGCCCCCGCCAAGACAACTAGGGCGATTATTTCGAAGTTTCCAGAGGGGTGAGAGTTTTTTTTCAAAAAAAATTGCCGCCATAAATTTCACAATTTGATTTTACAGCTCAGGTTGACAAAACAATATAGCCGCTCCACATCTATAAGATAATTATATTAGTGAGTTTAAAATTGAGTTAGAGGCTTCGGTGGGCGAGGTTATATTGTTAAATCCAATAGAAGAAAATGCACCGTGTGGATGTAATATTCGCACGAATATTGAAGTTCGTGAAATATACTACAAAATTAAAGATGCTAGGAACCAAGCAAGAGCAGAAGAAAGATCTGTAACGCCGGGTGAAGTGTTCAAGGTTTCCAGTGATTGGAATCTTGTGAGCAATTTGGGATTGCGTATAATATCTTCGATCAGCAAGGATATCGAAGTATTGGCCTGGCTTGCCGAAGCGCATTTGCGACTGAAAGGTTTTGCGGGTCTCAGCGAAATTTACGACGCCACAGCCGCGCTTTTGGACACCTACTGGGATGACATCCATTCAATTGATGAAAACGATGTTGAGGAAAAGTTAGCACCACTGGCCGGATTGAACGGTTTTGGCACAGAAGGCACTCTCATCCAGCCTCTGCGCCTGGTGTCACTGATTCCCGGCGAAAAATTCGGCGCATTGAGCCTTTGGGATTATCAGCTTGGCCAACGCAGTGATGAGGCCGGACGGCGTGAAGCCATCTATAACGCCGCCACAGAGGCAGGTGTCGCGGCGATGTCGGCCCATCTTGCGGAGGTCAATGCCTGCATCCGCTCCTTTGCGGCGCTAAGCGAGGCGTTGACGGCGCGTTGCGGCCAGCTGGCACCGCCAAGCTCCAATATTCGCAATGTGCTGCAGGAAATTGCCGCAGCCGTTCGCAGTCTTGGTGGTCGTGATCTTGGGGATGATGGCAGCGCAGAGGCACCGGCGGCGCAGGCAGGTGTGGTGGAAGCTGCCATTGCAGTGCCCGTGGCAGAGACGGCACGCGTTGTGACACCGGAGGGCATTGCCTCGCGCGATGAAGCGTTTGAGCTTTTGATGAATGTGGCGCGATATTTTCGTCGCACGGAGCCGCATTCGCCCATTTCGCTGGCCATTGAAACATTGGTGCGCCGGGGCCGAATGGATTTTTCTGAATTGCTGGCGGAACTTTTGCCGGAACTTCAAACGAGAAACGCCGTTCTCACAGCTGCGGGCATCAAGCCCACGAAGGAGAACGGAAACTGACAGGTCTTTGACGCCGTTTTTGGACGGCGTTTGTACTGCTGGATCATGAGTGTGTTGATGCCCGAGGGGCACGAAGGAGAGTTTCAACATGGCAAGTGTACATGAAAAGCTGGAGAGGGTGCGCAAACCCCGTGTTCACATCAAATATGAAGTGGAAACGGAAGGAGCCATGGTCGTCAAGGAACTGCCGTTTGTGGTGGGCGTGCTTGGTGATTTTTCCGGCGATCCAACCCAACCTCTGAAGCCGTTCGGCGAGCGCAAATTTGTGCAGATTGATCGTGACAATTTCGATGATGTCATGCGGCGGATGTCGCCGGGGCTGAACCTCACCGTCAACAACACGCTGCAAAATGATGGCAGCGATCTTGCCGTCAATCTCAAGTTTGACAGCATGGACGATTTTCTCCCCGGCTCGGTGGTCAAGCAGGTCCCCGCTCTCAAGGCGCTGCTGGATGCGCGCAACGAGCTGCGCGATCTTTTGAGCAAGGCAGACCGCTCCGAGGAGCTTGAGCAGCTGTTGGAAGATATTTTGCAAAACAAGACGGACCTTTCGAAGCTTGTGTCGGAACTGAAAGACAAGACCGGCTCAGCTGATCAGCAATGAGTGCGACAGGTGATGCATGGCCCGCGTGAAAAAATAACCCGGTTTGTCGGCAGCAACAGTGAAGCGTTGCGCCACATTGGAAGGATAAGAACATGAGTGCTGAAAGCTTGGTGCAAACCAGTGAAGCCCTATTAGAAACACAGGAGCAGGGACTCCTGTCAAAAGTTGTTGCGGCAACCCGACAGACAGAGCCGGATCGCGCCCAGAATCTGCTGCGGACGCTGACCGATCAAGCCTTGAAAGGCACGGTCAAATACGACCGCAATCTCACGGTGACGCTGAACAACGCCATTGCGGAGCTGGACAAGGCCATTTCAACCCAGCTGGCCGAGATCATGCAATCGCCGGAGTTTACCAAGCTCGAAGGCAGCTGGCGCGGGTTGAACTATCTGGTCAAGAATTCCGAAACCAGCGTCAACCTCAAGATCCGGGTGCTCAACGCCAGCAAGCGCGAGCTTTCCAAGGATCTGTCCAAGGCCGTGGAATTTGACCAGTCCCGTCTGTTCAAGTCGATCTATGAAGATGAGTTTGGCACACCCGGTGGTGAGCCGATGGGTGCCATTATTGGCGATTTCGAGTTCGACAATTCCTTTGACGATGTGCAGCTGCTGCAGGGGATTTCCTCAATTGCGGCGGCGGCCTTCGCGCCGTTTATTTCGGCGGCCAGCCCACGCATGTTTGGTTTTGACGACTATCGCGATCTGGCGCGTCCGCGCGATCTCGAAAAGATTTTCGAAACCGTGGAATATGCCAAATGGCGCAGTTTTCGCGAAAGCGACGATTCGCGCTTTGTCACGCTGGCGCTGCCTCGTGTTTTGGCGCGCATGCCCTATAGCCCGAAAACCAATCCGATTGATGAATTTGTGTTTGACGAAACCAGTGGTTCAACCACCGGCGAGCTGGAACACAATGATTATTGCTGGATGAATGCCTCCTTCGTGATGGGCACCCGCCTCACGGAAGCCTTTGCCAAGAGCGGCTGGTGCACGGCCATTCGTGGTGCCGAAAACGGCGGCAAGGTGGAAAATCTGCCAATGCATGTGTTTTCCAGCGATGACGGCGATCTCGATCTCAAATGCCCAACGGAAGTTGGCATTACCGACCGACGCGATGCGGAACTGGGCAAACTGGGCTTTTTGCCGCTCTGCCATTACAAAAACACGGATTATGCGGTGTTTTTTGGTGCGCAGACCGCCCATAAGCCAAAGCTCTATGACAAGCCCGAAGCAACCGCCAATGCTGCCGTCTCGGCTCGACTGCCTTACATGATGGCGACATCGCGCTTTGCCCATTACCTGAAAGTGATGGGTCGCGACAAGATCGGCTCCTTCATGGAAGCCTCCGATTGCGAAGTCTGGCTGAACCGCTGGATCGCCTCTTACGTCAACGCCAACGACGATGCGGGCGAAGAATCGCGGGCAAAATATCCGCTGCGCGATGCAAAGGTGACCGTGCAGGAAATTCCCGGCAAGCCCGGCTCCTACAATGCGGTGGCCTGGATGCGCCCATGGTTGCAGATGGAAGAGCTGACCACGTCTTTGCGAATGGTGGCCCGTATTCCATCGAAGAGCTAGTTTTTCAAACGAATTTGGGTGTCGCGGTGGTGTCAATGACCTGCCGCGACGCTCACGAATGGCCTGATACTTCGGGGGAAACGGTGAGCGCATCGTTAAGGGCACGAACGGATGAGTTGATTTTGTTGATTGACGAGGCTTTGAACCGTCAAGTCAACGCAATCCTGCATCATCCCGCATTTCAGGCCATGGAAGCCCGCTGGCTCGGGCTTGCCATGCTGGTGCGTGAGGCGAGCCAGAGCACAGACGTCAAGATCAAGATTCTCAGCGCCAGTTGGAAAGAGCTGTGCCGCAGCATGGAGCGGGCCAACGATTTTGATCAGAGCCACTTGTTTGAGCTGGTATATAATCAGGAATTTGGCATGCCGGGTGGCGAGCCTTTCGGCCTGCTGCTGGGCGATTATCAGCTTCCGCCTGCCCCCGGAGATGGACCAGATTCCATTACCACCCTTGCGCAAATCAGCTCGGTGGCAGCGGCGGCGTTTTGCCCCTTCATTGCCGGGGCCTCGCCTTTGAGCGTTGGCCTTGAGAGCTTTCATGAGCTTAACCGCGTGCATGATTTTTCATCCCTGCAATTTGATCTTTCCCGAATTCGATGGAACGGCCTGCGGCGAAATGAGGATGCACGCTTTTTGGGGCTGGTGGGTCCGCGCATTTTGATGCGCCCGCCCCATAAAGCCTATTCGCGCAAGCGCGATGATGGCTTTCCCTTCCGCGAACATGTTGCCGAAAGTGGCCAAACGCTGGTGTGGGGCAATGGTGCCTTTGGCTTTGCAACGGTGATTATCCGCACCTTCATTGACACCGGCTGGTTTGCCGATCTGCGTGGCGTGACGCAAGATGAGATAGATGGTGGCATGGTGGCACCATGGCAACTTCCGCCGCTCGACCTTGGAATAGAAAGCGAGGGACTGTCCAGCCAGCCGCCGGTTGAGGTGCGCCTGACGCGCGGACAGGAATTGCAGTTTTCAGACATGGGCATCGTGCCGATTTCGACGACCTATATGTCATCCTGCGCCATTTTCAACGCCAACCAATCGCTGCATGCGCCCGGCCATTATCCGACGGAAACCGCCCGCCAAAACGCCCGCCTTGCGGCTATGCTGCAATATGTGATGTGCGCTTCACGCTTTTCCCATTATCTGAAAGTGATCATGCGCGACAACATTGGCCAGTTGAGCACGGCGGGTCTCATTCAGCGCAAACTCGAAGATTGGTTGTCGCGCTATACGCTCGGCAATGATGATGCCGAGCAATCGCTGCGCACCCGCTATCCCTTGCGGTCCGCAGGAATTGGCGTGTCGGAAATTCCCGGCAAGCCGGGAACTTTCTCCTGCACCGTGCGTTTACAACCACATTTTCAGTTAGACGACGTTTCAACAAGTTTTCATCTGGTCGCTGAGGCCTCAGCGGCATCCATGGGTTCATCATCGACCCAACCGGATCAAAAAAGGATTTCAGCATGAGTGTGCAGTCGCGCCGTATCGCCGCTTTACTGGATGATCACGCCAATGATCACACACTGGACGACGTGCTTGAGCAGGTGAAAGCGGCGCTGAAAGCCGCTCCCGCTGACCACGATATCCGCCATCTTTATATTGATGTGCTGATTTTAAGCGGCCAATATGAGCGCGCCGATCAGCAATGCGACCTTGCCGCCAAATTCCAGCCTGCAGATGCTGTTGGTTTTTCCATTCTTCGCCAGCAGATCAGAGCCATGGCGGCGCGCCAGGCATGGTTCGAGACGGGTGCGGTGCCCGATTTTCCCTCAGGCCCAACCGATCTGGACCAGATGGCGCTCAAGCTTGGTCTTGCCATCCGCGACGGTGCCCTTGATCTTGCCGTTGATATCGTGGCGCAAATGGAAGATGCCCGTGCGGCCTGCCCAATGAACTACAACGGCACATCCGTCGCCGATTGGCGTGATCTGGATGATCGCATCCCCCATGCGCTGGAGGTTTTGACAACCGGAGGAGCCTATCTCTGGGTGGATTTTCGCAAGATTGACAACGTGTCGGTGGAGCCAATTGCCCGGTTGCGCGACTTTGCCTTTCGTCCCGCCCAACTGACCTTGAACGGCGGGGCTGTTGCATCGGTTTTGCTCCCCGCTGTCTATTACAGCAGCACCCGCGATGCGGCTTTGCAATTGGCGCGTGAAACGGCGTGGGAAGATCTGGCCTCCGGGCTGGTGGTGGGGCAAGGGCAGAAGTGCTTTTTGGCCGATGACGAGATTGTCTCGCTGCATGAGGTGAGCGAGCTGGATGCTGAGAGCACGTCTGGCGAGAGGCGGATTGTTCATGGCTGATCCGCTCGATCGCTATCGCCCGAGCGAGCGCGTTCTGACCCGCTCTGTGCTGGATCGCTTGCTGGATGACAATCCTGATCTGGATGTCGATCCGGTTTTGAGCGTGTCGCAGCAGGTGGTGGAGATGCGTGAAACAATTCGCCGGGATCTGGAATCCCTGTTGAACACCCGCCGTCGCCCGCAGGCCCCTCCCGATGCTTTGAGCGAGTTGAGCGATGCCCTCGTGTCTTACGGAGTTGATGGCATGCTGTCGGCCAGTCTGGTGACGGATGAATCCAAGCTGAAGCTGGCGCGTCTGATGGAGCGCCGTATTGCCATGTTTGAAACCCGGCTGTCCGACATCAAGGTGACCATTTTGAAAGCGCGGATGGAAGGAGAGCGCTCGCTGCGAATGCGCATTGATGCCAGTTTCCGCCTGCATGAGGGCATGCCCCCCGTCAGTTTTGAATCGCGTATCGATCCATCCACGCAATCCTTCATTGTTGAGGCAGGCAATGGCTGAAAGCTTTTTGGAGCGCTATAATGATGAGCTGTTTGCCCTGCGCAAACGGGCTGAAAAATTCGCGCGCGCTTTTCCAAAAATTGCCGGGCGGTTGCGCATGTCGGGCGATGTGGCCGATGACCCGCATGTTGAGCGACTGATCCAGAGTTTTGCCTATTCCGCCGCCCGCGTGCGGCAAAAGCTGGATGATGAGTTTCCGGAGCTGACCGATAGTTTGCTGGAAACACTCTATCCGCATTATCTTGCCCCTTTGCCATCGATGAGCATTGTGCGGTTTGAGCCAAGCGCTGTGCTGGCCACCATGCAGCTTTTGCCCCGCCATAGCGAGATTACCACTGAAGAAGTGGCGGGCGAGATTTGCCAGTTTCGCACCACGCAGGATGTCGAGCTTTTACCGCTCACCATCACCTCTGCGGCGTTGACGGGCCAGCCGATTGACGCGCCCGCCCCGCCCTTTGCCGGTGCGGCCGGATGTTTGCGCTTATCACTGCGCTCCACCGGCCCCAAGAAAGACGATTTTGCCTCGATGGGCATCAAAAGGATGACCCTGTTTGTTGCATCCGCCTGGCAGCAAGCCACCGGATTGTATGAGCTTTTGGCCAATCAATGCATGGGCATCGCCTTGGCGCGCCATGCGGATGATCGCAATGCGGTTTTCCTGCCAGCCAGCAATTTGCGCGTTAAAGGCTTTGCAGCGAATGAAGCAATGTTGCCCACGCCCGCCAGCAGCTTTGATGGCTATCGCCTGCTCACCGAGTTTTTCGCCCTGCCGCAAAAATTCCTCTACCTCGACATTGACGGGCTGGATCGTTGGCCCGGCGATGATTGCGAGATGTATATCTATCTGAAAAGCAGCGATCCGAGGCTGGAGCGCACCGTCTCTGCCAGTGATTTTGCCCTGAACACAGCGCCGGTGATCAATCTTTTTCATCAGGTTTCAGAGCCGATCAAGCTGGATGGCAGCCGCACGGAATATAGTCTGCTGTCCGACAGCCGCCGCCATCGCACCCGCGAGATTTTTGCCATCGACAATGTGAAAATTGCCGATGGCAGCGGTGATGAATTGTGGTCGCATCCGTTTTTCGCGCGTGTACAAAATGGCACTGACAGCGGCATTTTCTGGCAGGCAACCCGGCGGTTTGATGCCGATGACGGCCTGTCTGACACCGATATCGCCTTTGTGGATCGCGAGCGCGGCCCCCTCGGCCCTACAAACGTCACCGCCAGTGTGGATGCGCTTTGCCTCAACCGCGACCTGCCGGAACGCCTGCCGTTCGGGGGTGGCCATCCGATTTTGAAGCTCAGCAAACGCAGCGAAGCCATTGATACGGTCACGGCCCTTCTGCCGCCCACGCCGTCTGTGCGCATGAACAGCAAAACGGCGCGGCAATGGCGTCTGGTGTCGCATCTGATGCTCAATCACTTGTCGTTGTTCGACAATGGTGGAGCGGCCCTTAAAGACATTCTGTCGCTCTATGCCTTTCGCGATGTGCCGGAAACCCGACAATTGGTGGAGGCGATTTCAAAAGTTGAAGCGCAAAACGCTTTGGCGCGTTTAGGGCCTGCCATGGTGCCGGGTCTGGACATCACCATAGAGTTCGATCCGGCGATGATTGATCGCTCTGCCGCTTTCGTGTTTGGCAGTGTTCTCAATCATTTTTGCGGCCTTTATACCTCTGTCAACAGTTTCACCCGCCTGACGGTCACCATGCGTGGCCAATCGGGTGTGGTGGTGCGCTGGCCGGCAAGAGCGGCCGAGCGGCCGTTGCTGTAGGGGGATGATCATGAATGTTCACATGACAAACCCGCAAAGTGACACAGAGCGCGAAAAGCTTGCCGCCCGTTTGCAGCAAGACCCGGCCCATTTTGAGCCGACAACGGCCTTTCGCCTCGCACAGCACCTTGCGCAAGATGGCGAGTTGGAGATTGCGCCGCATCTGGGCATAGAGCCGACGCCCTTGGCAGTCAGCGGTTTTCGCCAACGCAAAGGCAAATTTGAGCTTAAATCGGCACTAGCCGCGCTTGTCGGGCCGCTTGGCTCCATGCCACCGGAATATAATGAGCTGCTGTTGCGCGAAGAGCGCAACAAATCGCGGGCGCTGACCAGTTTTGTCAGCCTGTTTGCCACGCGGTTTTCCGAACTGTTTGTGGAAGCCGCGGAAAAATACCGGCTGGCGCGGCGTCTGCGCTGGAGCAAACGGCGGGAAGACAACACCTTTCGCAAGGCGCTTTTGTCGCTGGCAGGTTTTGGCACGGCCAGAATGGTGGAGACAGCCGGGGTCGATGAAAATGTGATCCTGCGGTTTGCGGGCTTTTTTGCGGACCGCACGCGCAATGCTGCAAGCTTGCGTGCCATGCTGGAAGAGTTTTCACGCCTTCCCATCCGCATCGAGCAATTTCGCCCGCGCTGGGTCTCGGTTGCGCCAGAAGAATTGAGCCAGATGGGCGGCGCAACCCCTCCCCGCCTTGGTGTTTCCGCCATGGCTGGCAGCAAGGCGCTGGATATGAGCGGGGCGTTTCGCATTGTCATTGGCCCGGTGAACTATGCCGATTATCTGACGCTGGCTCCTGGCGGGCGGCGTCTGAGAGATATGTTTGCACTGGCGCGGCTGTTCGTGGGCAGCGGGTTTGAAATTGATGCGCAGGTGATTTTGAAAAAGGAAGATGTGCCCTTTTGCCAAATGGGCGACGCAGCCATGCCCGCTCGTCTTGGCTGGAACAGCTGGGCGCGGGTTGCAGAGCCTTCGCGTGATAGTACGGATGCGATTGTGACCGAGCGGCAGGCAGCGCTTGCCATCAAACCGGCAGGAGCGGCGGCATGAGGCTGGAGCTGCGTCCCAAAGTCAAAACGGATAGTCGTCAATCCATATGGGCCATCGAGCACGGGCGGCGCACGCTTGGGCGCTCACGCGAATGCGATTGGCAAATTGAAGATGATACGCGCCGCGTTTCCAAGCTGCATTGCACGATTTTTCGCGATAGCAAAGGCTTTAGCCTGTCAGACCAGAGCGCCAATGGCACGGTGGTTGATGGCAAAACCCTGATGGAAGGCGAAACCAGCCCGCTGAAAAATGGCTCGGTGATCGATATTCGCGGCCACGCCTTCACTGTCACCATCATTGGTGAAGTGGAGGAGGATCTTGGTGATCCGGTGTCTTCCTTGCCGCTCAGTGATGAATCGCTGACCATTTCGTCGATCCTGTCCGATATTGCCCCCAATGGCAAAACCGCCCGTGGCATTATGGGCGAGCGCGTGGCCGAAGAACCATGGGCCGTGGCCCCAACGTCGTCAGGCAAAAGCGGAAAAACCTTGACGCGCAATGTCGATATTGGCTGGAGCGGCCCGCCGGAGGTGAAGGGGTCTTCAACCGTTCTGCCCGACAACTGGTTTGAAGACGAAGATTATGGCAGCCAGCTTGAGCACCATAACGCCACCAGAACGGTGGTCAGCGTTGCACCGCCAAAGCGCATAAAAGATGTGGCATCGGATGAAGCTGCGATCATGGAGGCTGATCCGGCACCTGTGTCGCGCAGCGATTTTGACGAGATTTTCGCCGAGCCGTCCAAACCGGATTCAAAGCGTGTTGCACCCTCTGCATGCATGGATGCGCGGCTGTTGCAAACCCTTGCCAAGACGCTTGCGCGTCTGGACGCGGCCAGTGCCGATTGCTTTGCCACACTTGGCATGCAGTCGGATGATGCGGCGCGATTGCCCGTCACGGATGGTGCGGAGATTATCCGTCATCTTGAGCATCTTGTTGAGCGTCAGCGTCGCTTGAGCGATGCGCTTGAAAGAGTGATGCGCGAAGCAAGCCACACGCTCGATCCAAGAATTGTCGAGGCCCGTGTGGATGCCGAGCAACCCCGCCTGCCGTTTTTGCGTGGCCGGGACTATTGGAGCGCCTATCGCCAGCAGTTTGAAGAGGCTGGCCAGACCATTTCGATCAAGGATTTTATTCGCCGTGCTGCAACGGGTGAGCCTGCCATTGCGCCAGAGCCAGCAGCCGAGCCTGAGACTTTCAAGGGGGTAGACACAAAAGATGAGGCATGAAAACCGCGTTGCCTGGACCGAGGGCATGTTTCTTCGTGTGCAGCATTTCCAACAGGCAGACCGATGGACAGAGCGGCTGGTCCGCTCGATCACCCGCAGCCTGTCGCCCTATCCGTGGGGCTTGCTGGAAATCGGAATAGATCGCAGCGCGCTGGCCATTGGCCAGTTTGCCCTGTCCAACCTGCGTGGTTTGCTGCCCGATGGCACGCCCTTTGATGCGCCGGAAGATGCCGATCTTCCAAGCGCTCTTGATCTGGATGAAAACACCAAGAACGCCATTATCTATCTGGCACTTCCGGCCCGACAGCCGGGCAAGGCAGATATGGCAGCCCAAGGGGCTGCCACGGCCAACAGCGTGCGGGTGGTGGCGTCCAATTATGAAGCGCCGGATGCCAATATTGACACCGATTTCATTGCGCCGATTGATGTTGCCCGATTGAACCTGAAATTCCTCAAGACCGGCGATAATCTGGCCGGTTATGAGCTGATCGGGCTGGCGCGGGTGGTGGAGGTGCGCTCTGACCGGGCGGTGATCCTCGATCCCGATTTTATTCCACCCAGCCTGAGCTGTGCTGCGGCATCAAGGCTCAATGAATTGATGACGGAATTGCTGGGCATTGTGCGCCACCGTGCAACGGCGATTGCCGAACGCATTGGCGATCCGACCATTCGCGGCACAGCCGAAGTGGGCGATTACTTCCTTTTGCAAATTCTCAACCGGGCCGATCCGCTGCTCAAGCATCTGCTGGCCAATGCGACGCGCATTCACCCCATGGTGTTTTATGAGCATTGCATTCAGCTGGCCGGTGAAATTGCCACCTTCACCATGGAGAGCAAACGCGCCACCGATTTTCCGGCCTATCGCCATGATGATCTGAAGGCAACATTTGCTGCCGTGATCGACGATCTGCGCACATCGCTCTCGTCGGTGCTGGAACAGGCGGCGGTTGCCATCGAGCTGATCGAGCGGCGCCATGGGGTGCGGGTCGGAACGCTGAACGATCGCAGCCTGCTGAAAGATGCGGGCTTTGTTCTGGCCGTGCGCGCCGAAATGTCGGCGGAAGATGTGCGGCGCAAATTGCCAGCGCAAATCAAGGTTGGCCCCGTGGAGAAAATTGCCGAGCTGGTCAATGTGGCCCTGCCCGGCATTCCGGTGCGGCCATTGCCGGTTCTGCCGCGCCAATTGCCCTATCGTTCGGGCACGATCTATTTCGAGCTCGACACCAAAGTACCGCTTTGGAAACAATTGGAAACATCTGGCGCAATTGCGCTGCATCTCGCTGGCGAATTTCCCGGCCTTGAGATGGAACTATGGGCCTTGAGAGAATGAGCGAAGAACGGCCTTCCCACTGGCAGGACATGCCAACCGTTGTCGAAGTCACGCAGGAAAAACAGCTGCAGGACGAGACGGCAAAAAATGTCTCCGATTTGCTCAACAGTGTGGTCGACGGCGGCGATCCGGCAGCCAGACAAGGCGGTGGCGTGTCCGTCAATCACCTGATCGACAATTTTCGCTTCGGCAGCCATGAAATGCCGGTGTTGGTACGCTCGGCAGCAGCCCTTCTCAATCTGGCGCATGCGCTTCGCTATCTTGAAGCCGAGCCGGATACGCAAGAGCTGCGCCGCGTCTGCATTGAAGCGGTGAACCGCTATGAGCGGGATCTGGCCAGCGCCCGCATCAGCCCGGAGCGCGCCCGTGCGGCGCATTATGTCATCTGCGCAACGGTGGATGATGTGGTGCTGTCCAAGCCGTGGGGTGTGCGGGCTGGCTGGGCGCGCTCAGGCCTTGTCTCGACCTTCCACAATGACGTGACCGGCGGCGATCGGGTGTTTGATATCCTCGATCATTTTCACCAATCGCCGGGGGCCAACAAGGATCTGCTGCTGCTGATCTATCTCAGCCTGTCACTGGCCTTTGAAGGCCGCACCCGTGTATCGTCGCGCGGCGCACTTGAGCTGGCACGCATCCGCGATAGCCTCTACAAAACTCTTCTTGGCCAATATGGCGTGTTTGAGCGCGAACTTTCGCCCCATTGGCAGGGCGTGAATGCCCGTCACAAACCCTTGCAGACCATGGCGGCGCTCTGGACCCTTTTGTCGGTTCTGGCGCTGGCGTTTGGGCTTGGCTATCTGTTTTTCACGCTGATCTTGAACGATACATCAGATAGAACCTTCCAGAGACTGGCAGCACTTGAGCCGCGTGCAGCCCCAAGCGTGCTGATCACCGTGCCCACACCGCCGCCGGAGACCCCTGCCAAGCTGCCGGAAAAGATTGAGACCCCACCAAAAGAGCCTGTGAAAGTCGAAGCGCCGCAGCCACCAAGCCGGCTGCAAAACCTGATGGCCTTCCTTCAGCCCGAGGTGGAAAAGAAATTGGTGTCCTTGTCGGATGTCAACGGACGCCTGCGGATTCGCATCAACAATTCCGGGCTTTTCGATACGGGAAGTGCCGATGTCAGCGCCAAATTTAAAGATCTGATCCAGCGCATCGGGGGTGCTTTGGCCGCCGAGAAATTCCGCGCTGTGGTGATTGGCTATACCGACAATGTGCCGATCAAAACGGTGCAGTTCCCCTCGAATTGGCATTTGTCCGAGGCGAGAGCCAAGGCGGTTGGCGATATTCTGGCAGCTTACGCCGGAAGCGATGCGATCTTGACCGAGGGGCGTGCCGACAGTGACCCGATTGCCGATAATTCCACCGCAGAAGGCCGAGAAATGAACCGCAGAACGGAAATTCTGGTTTTGACCAATCCGGATGAAAAGCTCTCCGATGCCGGGATTTTTTCGCCCCCCGTTCAGGTGGATGATCAGAGCGGCAAACCGCAGCAGGGAGGAAAGCCATGATCAATCCTCTCAGCTATTTTTATTCGATCCGCTCCTATGTGGATAGCTATGCGGGCATTGTTGGCAGACGCTTTATCTCTGTCATTTGGGTGATTGCGATCTGCGTGATCATCTGGTTCTACGGTTATCTTCTGGCGTTTGGCAGCTTCAAGCCCTTTGCCACCTCGACGGCAAGAATCTGGACCATTGTTGCGATTGTTGCCGTGTGGCTGATCTATATGGCGATCACCACGCTGCGCGCTCGCAAACAGGACGCCGAGCTGGTTGACAGCATCGAGCAGCAGGCGCTGGCCAGCCGCAATGCCGAAGTTGGTGAAATCCAAACACGCTTGAAGGAAGCGATGGCGCTGTTGCAGCGCATCACCAAAAAACGCTTCGGCTATATGTATGATTTGCCGTGGTATGTGATTTTTGGAGCACCTGGCTCTGGCAAAACCACGGCCTTGACCAATTCGGGCCTGCAATTTCCGCTGGGCGAAGCGCTGGGCAGCGACGCCATCAAAGGCATTGGCGGCACGCGCAATTGCAATTGGTGGTTTGCCGATGAAGCGATCCTGATCGACACTGCCGGACGCTACACCACGCAGGACGATCTGGACGGCTCGTCCAAAGCCGGATGGGAAGGCTTTTTGGGGCTGCTTCGGCGCTATCGCCGCTCGCAGCCGGTCAATGGCGCGCTGGTCACGCTGTCGATCGGCGATTTGATGACCCGCGACCCGGAAGCCCAGCGCGAAGAATTACGCGCTATTCGCAAGCGTCTGTCTGAGCTGGATGAATATCTGGGCGCGCGCGCGCCGGTCTATGTGCTGTTGACCAAAGCCGATTTGCTCACCGGATTTGTCGAGTTTTACGACGGTTTCAACAAAAGCGACCGTGAACAGGTCTGGGGCATGACCTTTGGCCTTGACGAGAGCTATGGGGCAAAAACCCTGCCTGAGCGCTTCAACGAGGAATTTTCGCTGTTGCAGCAGCGCGTTGATGCCATGCTGGTTGAACGGTTGCAACAGGAACAGAGCACCGAACTCAGGGGACGGATTTTCAAGTTCCCGGCTGAGCTTGCCAGCCTGCAAGAGAAGCTGCACGATGCGCTGGTGGAGCTGTCTGCTGGCTCGGCGCTGGTTGAGGCCCCGCTCATTCGCGGTCTTTATTTTGTCTCGGCAACCCAGGGCGAGGAAACGGCGGCGGCCAGCAGCATTCCAAGGGCACGACGCAGCTATTTTCTGCCACGTCTTTTCAAAGAGGTGGTGTTCAATGAAGCGGCCCTTGTGGCCCGCGACAAGCGCCTTTCCTATCGTCAACTGTTGCTGCGCCGGGTGTCTTATGGGCTGGCCATTGCCGCCGTTGCCATTGTGTTTACCGGCTGGGCCACGACCTATTACCAAAATCGCATGGCCTTGATTGCCGCCGATGAAAAACTCAACGCCTATGACAAGCTGATTTTGGGCGTCAAAGTGCGCGATGTGGATGATGCCGATTTTCTGCGCGTGCTTCCGGCATTGGATAGCTTGCGCTCGGTCACGGATGGTTTTGCCGAGCGGCATGTCTGGGTGGCGAGCTTTGGGCTTAATCAGGCCGACAAGATTGCCAGCCGCCAGCGCGATGCCTATCAGCGGGCCTTAAACAGCCTGCTTTTGCCGCGCATGCTGGTGGAATTGCAGCGCGATCTGACCAATGAGAAAGACGTAACGCAGACCTTCAACGCCCTCAAACTGTATGAGATGCTGGGCGGACTTGGAAAACTGGATCGCGATTTCGTCTCCTATCAGGCGGAACAGATGTTCAACGCGCTCTATCCCGGTGAAGGGCGTGCGGCCACCCGCCGCGCCCTCACTCAGCATGCCCATGCCATGGCGGCAGGCTCCCTGCCGCCGATTGAGCTGGACAGCAGGCTGATTGCCAAGGCGCAGGCCACGATTGCCAGCCAAAGTGTTGCCGAGCGGGCCTATGATATTCTGGCGGGGTCGCGGAAAGCCCGCGCAACCGCACCTTGGTTGCCAGCGCAGGCCTTTGGCCCTTTGGGTGATAAGGCCTTTATGCGCACCTCCGGTGCACCGCTGACAGAAGGTGTCGAGGGGCTGTTCACGGCTACCGGATATCGAAACATTGTTCTGCCCGGTCTGGCCGATGCCGCCCGCGAGGCCATGCGGGAAGATTGGGTGCGGGGTTCGGACACGCAAATCAAGGGCCAGACCCTTGAGGCCGTGTCGCAAGCTGCCCTTCAGATCTATTTTGACCGCTTTGAGCAAAAATGGGCCACTGTGTTGAGCGACATCACGGTCAAGCCATCGCAAAGTCTGGGGGATGCGGCTGAAACAACCCGTATTCTGTCCAATGAGCGCAATATCATTGGGCTTGCGGCGCGCTCCATTGCGCAAGCCACAGATCTGCGTCCGCAAGGATATGGAACGGCGACTGTCACAACGGTGTCGTCTGGCAATGATGATACCATTGCTGCCATGCTGACCTCGACCATGGCGGCCCCGGACCCTTATGGAAAATTGCGCGACGCACTGGATGCGCCCGCGGCCGATGCTTCGGGAAAGAGCGCCTCTGATAGCAAAAATCTGGCACAGGTTGATGCAATCCTGCCGCTTTTGGATAATTTGCACGACCAACTGTCCCGCTCGGCGACCTCATCGGCCGAGGTTGCCAAAGTGTTTGATGTTGATAGCCAGTTGACCAAATCCAATCAGGATCTGTTGCAAGAGGCGCGTCGCCTGCCTGCACCGCTGGATGGCTGGATGGCCGGGCTTGCCGCTGACATTGGCTCGCTTGCGGTCAAATCTGCCCGCAGCCGTATTTCCGATCTCTGGGCGGCGGAAGGCGCAAGCCTTTGCTCGACGGCCATTACGGGCCGCTATCCGTTTGATCGCAACGCCAAGCGCGATGTGACGATGGGTGATTTTGTCCGTCTGTTTGGGCCTAAGGGCCTGTTCCAGACATTCTTCAAGCAAAGGCTGGAGCCTTTTGTCGATCAAACCAGCTCGCCATGGGGTTGGAAAGGCACGTTTGGCGCGGCCGGAATCCCAAGTGGGGCCATTGCCCAGTTTGAGAATGCCGACAAAATCTATCGGTCCTTCTTCCCCAATGGCAGCGAGACACCTGAGGTGACCATCAATGTGAAACCTGTATCGCTCACCGATGCCTCCAACGCCGTGATGCTGGAAATCGAGGGCGAGCGCGTGGTCTATTTCCACGGACCCATTCAGGCGAAATCCATCACATGGCCATCGAAACAGCCCGCCAACATGTCGCGCATTGCGTTTCAGCCGGGCGGGTGGCAGCAGGCCAAAACCGAAAATGGCGATTGGTCGCCCTTCCGCCTGTTTGATGATGCCAAAATCGAAAGTGATCGGGACGGTTTGTTTCGGGTCAGATTCGACAATGCGGGGCAGAATGCCGAGTTTGATGTGCAGTTCGGCTCGGTGCTCAATCCCTTCCGGCTCAAGGCCATGTCGGACTTTGCCTGCCCGGCACAGTTTTGATGGGGGCCAGTTTTGAAACAAGTGAGGACAAGCCATGGCGTTGCGCTCGGCACCCAAACCTAAGCCATCTGGCCAGGATCGGATTGGCTTTTTCGGGAAATTGCCAAGTCATGGTGATTTCATCTCGGAAGGGTTGGAGCGTGACACCATCACGGTGCTGGACGCATGGATAAGGGGTGGCCTGCATGCCTGCGAACAGGAGTTTGGTGCCCATTGGCCCAAAATCTTTGCAGCATCACCGCCTTGGCGTTTCATTGTTGAAAAAGGTGTGTGGGGGGATGCAACCTACGCCGGTGTGATGCTGCCCAGCAAGGACCGAGTCGGGCGCAGCTTTCCGCTGTTGATTGTCGCGCAATTGCATGAGTTTGCCTATCATCCACGCACGCTTTATCTGGATCATACGTGGTTTATGGCAGCAGAAGGGCTGGCAGAAACCTCTCTGACCCGCGATTTTGATATTGGTCATTTTACCGCAAGTTTGAAGCGGATGCGCTTGCCCCGGCCAGAAGATGAAGAGGGCGGTCGCGTGGCCCAGACGGATCCCTCGGCACTCTGGTGGTATATTGATACCGAAACCGGACGCTCGCGTGGGGTGAGACTTCAGGGAACCTTGGCTCCACAGAGCTTTGTGCAGTTGTTTCGTGAAAGCAATCGCTCCAAACCGCAGGATAGCCCGGCACCCGTGAGCGAAAAAGTTGAGCGTGAGCCTGCGCGTTCTCATCAGGCTGAACATCAAGCGTCAATGCCTCGAAAGATTGCTTACGGCTACGCCACCCATGCAGGTACCCGGTTTTCGCTCAACGCGGATTCCCTGTTTTTGTGCGACAAGCCAGCCTTGTTTGCCATTGCCGATGGTGTTGGCGACCAGCCCATTGCTGCCGAGGCCGCAAAACTGGCGACCCATAGCTTAACCGATATTGGCGAGGCGGTGAGTGTTGAAGCGATGATTCAGGAGATTAAGGGCAAGCTTGGCCGTGCCAATAGCCTGCTGCTGGCCCGGCAAAATCGCGGTGATCATGGCCCCTTGCATGCCAGCATTATCACAGCTGCCCTTATGGATGGCCAAGCGCTGCTGCTATGGGCGGGCGATGCGCGGGGTTATCTGTTGCGCGATGGCATTATGCGCCCGCTGACCCGCGATCATGTCAGTGTCGGATTGCAAAAGCGCTTGCGCCGTGGTGTCGGCCTTGAACAGCAATTTTTACCCGAGGCTCTGATCGAGCCGCTCAATGCGGGTGATCGGCTGTTGCTGTGCAGCTATCCGCTGGTTCACGCCTTGAAAGAGCGGACGATTGCCGAAATCCTGCTGGAAAGTCCGGGCGTCGAAGGCGCAGAAAGTCTGGTGCAGGAAGCGCTGATTGCCAATGTGCGCGAAAACATCAGCGCCATCGTTATCGGCTATGGTCAAGATGATGGTGCGTGATGAAGGTGATGAGCTGACCGCGCGCTTTGCGGCACTGATGGCGTGTGTTCGCCACCAAAACGGTGACATGCGCCCATTGGGGCAACAGAAAATCTTGATTGATCAATTGCGCAACACCCTTGATCGCGCAGCCAGCGGCATGGAACCCATGCTGCAGAGCGCTGAGCCCGGCTTTATTGCGGGGACATTTGCGGTTGAAACCCGCCTATATCGCGGTGCGCATCACGATATACTCAAGCTGCGTCACCGCGATCTGGCAAGCCTGCATGTGCTGAAAACCTTGCGCCAGGATCAGCCAATTGCTCCCAGCCGCGCCGCTCTTTTGCGACGAGAAGCCGAGATTGGCCTTTGCTTTCGCGATCCGCATCTTGTTGAAACCACAGCTTTGCTGCGCCTTGCCGATGGCCGACCGGCAATTCTTCAGCCATGGGGCGGTGAGCCTTTGTCATCGCGGCTTACACAATCAACATCAGATCAGTCACGGGATGTGGCGTCAATAACCGCGATCATGGGGGGCTTGCTGCAGGCTCTTCACCGTCTGCATGAGCATGGCTATGTTCACTGCGACGTAAAGCCGTCCAATATATTTTTGTTGCCCGGTGCCGCCCCTCACCTCTCCCTTGGCGATTTCGGCATCGCGTTGAAGATCGGCGAAACCCACGCGGCACTGGATCTCAAGGCGGCTTATTCGGAAAACTATTGCGCGCCGGAGCAAGCACCCGATAGGCCCGCGCACCCCACTATGGATATCTACAGTGCAGGGCGGATTTTGCATCAATTGCTCACGGTGACCCACGATCAGCGCGTTGGTGAACTGGCGCATTTTGCAAAGGATCTTTGCGCCCGAAATCCAGAAGATCGCCCACAAAGTGCCGACATCGCTTTGGCTGAGTTGAAACGGAGTAAAGGCCTTTTGGGCTGACAGGCTGGAAAATCCCTTACACCGGAGTGGATTGAAGGGGAAAATTATGCCGCCGATGTAGAGCGCTACAGCATCCTTTGCGCGCCGTATAGGGTAAGTGGCGCAAAGGTTTTCCCTGTGGCTTACCCCCCTCTGTCCTGCCGGACATCTCCCCCTCAAGGGGGGAGATCGATATGTGGAATCCGTTTTTCCAAAAAGACAAAGTCAAACAAAGTATTCAGGCTCTGCTCCGTGCCGATCTCCCCCCTTGAGGGGGAGATGCCTGGCAAGGCAGAAGGGGTAAGCCACGCATGCAGATGTTTGCGGCGTGTACTCCGAACCCGACAAACTCAAGATTATTTCGAGCCGGGGGCTGGGGCGACGGAGCCGATAGAGGGTTTGTCATAGATGGTGAAAAGCTTGGCGGCATCAACCGTGCTTGCGGTTGTTGCGTAAATCACGTCGCCCTTTTGCATCTGGAACATTTGCATCAACATGATGCTGGCGGCATCTTTCATGTTGATATGATAGATGACCGGCTTGGTGGTGATGGATGGGGTGCCAGACGTGGTGGCCGGGGCCTGAACAATCTGGTTGCGGAAGATATACACATTGCGTGCATCGGCGCGGTCATCGGCCAAGCCGCCGGAACGACCCAGCGCCTGCGCCAGAGTGAGCTTGCCCGGTTCAAATTGAAACTCGCCGGTGCTCTTGAAGGCACCCAATGCCGTAAAGCTCACAGTGTCATCATCCACCATCACCTGATCGCCAGGCGCAAGGCGGATATTTTGCTTCTCGTCATTCATGATGCGGCTGAGCATGGCGCTGGCGCGCTGATTTCCGCGCACAACAGTGACCATCGCAGCCGGTGCTGCCGCAGACGCACCGCCTGCTTCCGAAATAATATCCAGAACGCGTTCGCGCCGGGCGGTAATCGGGAATTTGCCGGGGTTCTTCACCCCACCAGACACCACAACAGCACTTGTTGGCTTATCAACAACCGTGACAACGGCCTGAGGATTGACAGATGATCCTTTCAAGCCTGCCACGATGCGCGATTGCAGACCTTCGGGGGTGGAATCGGTCACCCGCTGCTTGCCCACAAAGGGCATCGTTACATTGCCGCTTTGATCAACCGTGAAACGGCCCAGATTCAAGGTTTTGCTCTGCGTTGAGGAAAACAGACCATCCTCGCCCGTATCAAGAACCGTGACATCAATGACATCACCAGGGCGCAGCCTTTGCTGATTGAACGATCCACCGCGAAGGCCTGCCAGCCCCTTGTCGGAGGAATTTGTCAACACCGTTGAATTGGCCGCCGTTGCTGCCGGTGCATTGGCAAGCTCAATAACAGGAATCCTGTCAGCGCTGTGTGGAAATGTTGCTGAACGGATGCTGCCTGCACTCGGACCATCGGATGGTTTTGCGCAACCGCTCAACAGCGCTATCATCAGCACTGGCACAATCTTCTTCATGCAAAATCCCCGAAAAAAGAATCGTATATATATATTTTGATATTGATAGCAGCGGACAGAATTCTGACAATTGTAAAAACGCAAAAACGCCCACAGAATGTGTTTGAATTGCGACATGTTGCGATATTACAACCCACGACGCTCAATTGTGGCTGTGGATTGCAAATGAGCCGACCCTGTTGAGCGGCAATGAGGCGATGCAAGGCCCAAAACTCATGGCACAAGACCCGCGTGTGCCATGGTTGGTCGGTAGATTTCAGCCTTTGGGCAAGCCATCGGGGCGTGAAAGGCGCCGTTGTGCCGCGATGCGAAACGGCGCATTGGGGGCACCATAGCCGGCATATTGGCCACGGCGCTCGACAATTTCAAAGAAAAGCCCCTCGCCATAGGTTCGGCTATAGATCTGGAAATACTCACCCTTGTCATCGCGATCATAGAGAATGCCGTTGTCGCGCAGCGTATCGGCAAAATCAGGATCGAGGCCAAATCGTGCTTCAAGGTCATCGTAATAATTGCGGGAAATCGGTAGAGCCTGAAAGCCCCGCTCTTTCAGGGCATTCGCGGTCGCAAAAATATCGTCGGTGGTGAAAGCCAGATGCTGAATGCCGGACCCAAAGCCTTCGGCTAGAAACTTACCCGCGAACGTCTTGCGGTTTTCGGCGCCATTCATGGTCAGTCGGAAACGGCCTTGCTCCACGCTTTCAATGGCCTGGCTGCGCACCAATCCGCCGGGGTCTACCACATCGACCATGGGTGTGCGGTTAACGTTGAAAATCGCGCTGTAGAACAACAGCCATGTTGGCATTTCATCATAGCGGGTGGTTTGCGCCAGATGGTCAAAGCGTTTGAGGCCGACACCGACAGGTGTTGGGTCTGATGATAAAGGTTCAAATTCGCTTTGCCACACCGACGCCAGCTCTGGCGTCTCATCCAGAAAATAGATGACGCCGCTGCCCACGCCTTCAATCGCCGGAATGAGCACTTCATCGGGGTATCGTGGCTCTGCAAAGGTTGCCGCCCCCAGCGCATGGGCACGCGCTATCGCCGCTTTTGCATCATCCACCTGGATACCAAAGGCATAGGCATTGGTGCCGTGGACAGAATAGGAGGAATTGGCAAAGCCCTCCTCTTCCGTGTTGATGATCAGGCGGATATCGCCTTGCTGATAGAGATCAACATTGCGCAATGTATGCCGGGCCGTATGCTCAAAGCCCAGCGTGTGCAAGAGGGCGGCAAGATCGGCCTGCTCATCCGGACTTGCGGTAAATTCGACAAAGCTGACATCTTTGGCTTTGATCCGCTCCGGCATGGTGGGGACGGGAATTTTAATATCCGGCTCCTGCCGCACCACCTGATCCATCAGGTAAATCAACGAGCGATGACCATCCTCGGCAATGGCGCGGGCCGAGCCGCCGCGAAACTGATCGTTGAAAATCTCAAGTGACAGCGGACCATTATAGCCGGTGGCGGCAACGGCGCGCATGAACTCGACCACCGGAAGCTCCCCCTCCCCCGGCATATTGCGAAAATGGCGGCTCCAGTAGAGCAGATCCATATCGATCAAGGGCGCGTCGGCCAGTTGCACAATGAAAATCTTGTCGCCGGGAATGGAGCGGATGGAATTGGGATCGATCTTGCGTGACAGGGTGTGAAAGGAATCCAGAATGAGGCCGATATTGGCATGATTGGCGCGGCGCACCACTTCCCAGGCATCGCGATGATCGTGCACATGCCGACCCCAGGCCAGCGCTTCATAGCCAACGCGCAAACCACGCTTGGCGGCGCGCTCGCCAAGTTCGGCAAAATCAGCGGCGGCGCGATCAATGCCGCCGAGTGCAATGGGCGAGATGCTCGAGCAGATCAGCATGAGATCGGTTCCAAGCTCGCCCATCAGGTCAAATTTGCGCTCGACCCGATCAAACACGCGGGCGCGATGCGGCTCCGGCATGCCTTCAAAATCGCGAAACGGCTGGAAAAGCGTAATGTCCAGCCCGTGATCGCGCACCATGCGCCCAACATCGGCAGGCGATGCATCATAGGCCAGAAAGTCGTTTTCAAAGATCTCAACGCCGGAAAACCCCGCCTTGGCAATGGCGCTGAGTTTTTCCGGAAATTCTCCGCTGATGGACACTGTGGCGATGGACGTGCGCATGGCTTAGGCCCTCTCTCACGGGTTGGATAATTCCTGACGCAGACGTGTTTGATCGACATCTTGGCCGGTGAAGATCCGAAAGGCATCAACACCCTGGTGGAAAAACAGCTCATAGCCGCTCAAAATGGCAAGGCCCGCTTTTGTGCAGCCTTGCAAAAACTGCGTGTTCACCGGCGTGTAGACCGCATCAAACGCCCATTTTTTGCCAAGCATCAACGGCTCCGGCACGCTTGAGCCGGGATAGCCTTCCATGCCAAGCGGTGTGCAATTGACCAGGCCGTCTGCGCCGCTTGTGGCCTCTTCAACGGTGGATGCCACATCCACACGCATGGTGGCGGCACCTGCCAACAGCGCTTTCGCCAAGCCTTCGGCCTTTGCTGTGTCACGATCAAACAGGCGAAGATGCGAGCAGCCGAGTTGTGCCAAACCAAAGCCAACCGCCTTGCCAACACCGCCCGCACCCACCATGGCAACAACACCGGGCTTGGTATCGGTGCCAAAGCTTTGCTGGAAAGCCCCAACAAAGCCGGTGAAATCGGTATTAGAGCCGCTGGGTGGGTTGGTTTTAAACACCACCGTGTTGCAGGCACCCACCGCTTTAATGGCAGCATCCGGCACCTGCAACAGCGGCACGACCCGTTCCTTGTAAGGGTAAGTAATGTTCAGACCCGTGAAACCCTGATCGCGGCACCACTGAAACGTGGTTTCAAAATCTTCGCCGCGCTGTGGCGGCACCACCCGCTCATAGCTGACGTCCAGACCGCAGAGGCGGCCTGCCAGCTCATGCAGGCGTGGCGATTGTGATGCGGCGATATTGTCGCCGATCAGGCCAAGTCTGATTGTCGTTCCAGACATGGATTACCCTTCTTTCTGCACAGCTTTTGCCGCGCTGTCTTTTTTGTCAAAGGCGGCCTTCCACCAGGGGGTCTGGGTGCCAACAATGAAGATGATCATCAACAACAGCACCAGCGAGAGTGGGCTGGTGACAATGCCGTGCACCAGTCCGGACACACTGCCCTGCTCGGAAATGATCGAGCGGCGCCAGTTATCATCCATCAAACGGCTCAGAATAACGCCGAGAATGACCGGGCCAACCTGATAGCCATAGAGCTTCATGAAATAGCCGAAAATACCAAAGCCCAGCATCCACCACACATCGGAGATGGAATTGTTGATCGAATAGGAGCCAACAACGCTCAAAAGCAGGATGAGCGGAAACAACAGCGCCTTCGGGCATTCAACAATTTTGGTGAACAGGCGAATGCCGGTCAGACCAAAGATCAGCATGAAGAAATTGGCCAAAGTCAGATTGCCAACGGTAAACCAGAACATGTCCGGCTTTTCGATCAGCAGCAGCGGGCCGGGATTGAGACCATGGATAAACAGCGCACCAATGATGATCGCCGTCACCGCATCGCCCGGAATACCCAACGTCAGCATGGGAATATAGGCACCACCCACAGCGGCATTGTTGGCGCTTTCCGGCGCAATCAGGCCTTCTTTTGCGCCTTCGCCAAACGGCACTTCCGGGTTTTTGGTCACGCGCTTGGCGTGGTCATAGGCCATCAGAGCGGCAATATCGCCACCGGTGCCCGGCAAGGCACCGATGATCACGCCAATCGCCGAGGTTTGCATGCTCAGTGGCAGGTATTTTTTCACATCACTCCACATGGGAATAATGCGGTCGATTTTCTGCTTCACAGCCTCGGTTTTCAAATGATGAAGCTGCAACAGCGCTTCCGAGACACCGAACATGCCAATCATCAGGGCGATGGGCGAAATGCCGTTCATCAGGGAGACGGAATCAAAGGTGAAGCGCTGCTCGGCGGTCATGGGGTCAAGGCCAACCGTGCCCAGCAACATGCCCAAAGCACCGGCAAAAATGCCCTTGGCGAGGCTTTCGCCCGAGAGCGCGCTGACCAGCAAAATGCCCATCATGGCAATCAGCATATAGTCGCGCGGCTGAAATTTAATGGCGAATTCGCTGATGGCCGGGGCGGCAATGGCCAAAACCACAATGCCAACAAAACCGCCGATAAAGGACATGACGGTGGAGAGGCCAATGGCGCTGCCCGCCTCGCCTTTTTTGGCCATGGGATAGCCATCAAGGGCTGTGGCAATGGCGGCAGGTGCGCCGGGAATGTTGAGCAAGATGGCGGTGCGCGACCCTCCATAAACGCCGCCCATGAAAATGCCGTTCATCAGCGCAAGCGCGTGGTTCACATCCCAGCTGAAGGTAAACGAAATCAGGATCGAGACGGCCATGGTGACCGACAGGCCGGGAATGGCACCAATGTAAATGCCGGCAAACGTGCCAATGGCGGTCAATGCCAGAAGTTCAGGCTGCACCCAGGTGCTGAAAAGATAGGTCAGTGCGTCCATGGCGATCAATGTCTCCCGGCCAGAAGGTCTTGAATAGCTGCGATAATTTCCCGCTCAGGAATAAGCCCTTCGGGCAGCACGACCTGAAAGATCAAGCGGAAGACAATGTAGACGCAGACGATCGACACAACCGAAAACAACAGGGCGCGTTTAAAGCGCCCGCCTTCCAGAAACCAGATCGAGACCAGCAGGAAAACAAAGGACGCGATCACAAACCCCAGCGTTTCCAACACCAGCGAATAGGCCACAATGATAACGCTGAACACCACGACCGTGCGCGGCATGATTTCTGTTTTCAAGCGCAACACCAGATGGGCGGGTGCCGCCCGCCGAAAAAGCTTGGCCAGCACATAGGCAATCGAGCCGACCATGATGGCCGTCATGGCCATGGGAAAAGCACCGGCCGAGCTTAACGATTCAAAACCGGAAATGGCATAGGCCTGCCAGAGCATGAAGGTGCTGGCTGCCAACAGCAAGATGGTAAACACCAGTTCGCCGGGGCGCCTTGTGGTTTGGGGTGTGGACATGTGAGAATGCTCCCTTACTGCATCATTCCTCACATCGGCGTGGATTGAAGATGATGCAGCAGATTAAAAGTGTCAGAGCGTCCTTTGTGCGCCATATGGGCGAACAGTGCTGTAGACCGAAGGCAAGGTGCCGCACAATGGGTGCGCCCGATCATGTCTGGTCTTCAACCTGGAGAAAGACGTTATCATTGATCGTGTGACGTGCAAATTGGCAAGCAAAGCCGGTTTGCACCGGCTTTGCTTCTCTGCGCATCAAGGCTTGGGAATACCAAACTCTTCTGGCGACTTTTTACCCATGCCATTGTCGTAAACAACCCAGGCTGTGGTCGATTGCCATTTCTTGAGGAAGCTGGTGGCTTCATCGCCGGAAATATTCATCGAAACATAGCCGCGGTCTTTCAACAGCTTTTGAAAATCGGCATGTTCTGCGCCCTTTTTGAAGGCGTCAACCAGCTTGGTCTTGATGGCGTCTGGCGTGTCTTTTTTCACAAAGACGCCAAAGAAAGGCCCCCAAGGCAGCATTTCGGCAAATTCAGGATAGTCGGCAACGATTGGCTTGGCATCGGGCAAAACCGCGTTGGCTTCCTTGTCGAAAATGCCGAGAATCTTGATGCGACCGGCTTTGACCTGCTCAACAGCAGCGCCGAGAACGGCGGGCATGAAGTCCACCGCACCACCTTGCATGGCCGTCAGCGCGGGGCCGTCACCGTCAAACGGCACGGACGTGACCTTGAAATTCTTGATCTTGCTGGACAGCATGGCACCAACAACCGATGGCAGACCGCCGGGGCCGGTAGAGCCCATCTTGACGGTGCCGGGATGAGCCTGCACATATTCAACCAATTCCTTGATTGTGTTGTAAGGTGCATCCTTGTTGGCCACCAGCACGGGAATACCACGGGCCAGAATGTCTACCGGATAGAAATCGTTGTAATCCAGCTTTGACAGGCCCATGACCTTGTAAAGCTCCGGGTTTTCAGCACCCATCAGCAGGGTATAGCCATCCGCAGGCTGGGTTGCGACGAACTGGGTGGCAATCACGCCAACGCCGCCGGTCTTGTTGGTCATGACAATGCTGCGGCCGAGGATTTTCTCGACATGCGGCGATACCGAGCGCATCACCAGATCGGTGCTGCCGCCTGCGCCCCACTGGATCACGCCTTGAAGATCTTGCTGCGGATAATCTGCGGCTTGCGCAAATGTGGATACCAGCGTGAGGGCCGCAGCCCCCAGGATTGTTTTGAACATAAGTTTCCTCCCCATTCATTCGACTGTCCATGCCCACGCATTCCGAAAGATCAATGGCGGGCAATCATTCACATCATTAAATTGTCCATAGCGTCCGTGATCAGCATCACAAGATGCTCATCAGGCTATGCTCCTATACCCGTGCGAAACCTCCTTCGCACCCATTTTTGCTGCAGTTTGCAGCTCGGTTTGAAGTTTTGCAGTTTTATGTCCATACCGCAAATACCAATTTATCAGTGGATCATAACATCATGTTATGTTTTACCTCAGCGCTTGGCCATCGCCGTCTCCATTTCCTTTTGCAGGATTTTGACAAAACGTTCCGCGTAGCTCGAAAGTGCGCCATCGGCGCGATAGGCAATATAGGTCTGAAACGAGGTCTCTTCTTCAATCGGGATAATGGCGATGGAATCCGGAGGCATATCGGCCACCGTGAAGGCATCCAGCACGGCAATGCCGAGATTGCGCTTCACGAGGGTACAGACTGTCGTGCCAAACCGCGCTTTGATGGCAATCTGATACTCCAGCTTTTCGCGGGCAAAAATGCTGGCCATGATGGCCCCATAGGGATCATTCGGATCAATACCGATCAAGGGATAGCGGATAATGTCGCGCGCCGAGATGGTTTTTCGCTCGGCAATGGGATGGTCGCGCGCTGCAATGCACACCAGATGGCCACGGGCCAGTGGCTGAAAGATGATGGAGGGGTGATCCAGCCGATAGCTCATGGCAACCACTTCGCCACGGCCCAACAGCAGATAATCAATCGCCTCTTCGATTTTGAGGATTTCAAAATTGATGTTCAGTTCAGGATAGATGCGCAACAGGCCATCAATGGCCTGCGGCACCATCACATTGGCAATGCTGGGCACTGAGCCCAAGGCAAGCTCCATCCCCCTGCCCCGCTCCAGATGGGCGATGGAATATTGCAGGTGATCGATCTTGCGATGCACTTCCTCGATTTGCAAAAACACATCGCGTGCTTCTGTGGTGGGCACATAGCGCCCGGCTTTGCGCACAAACAGCTTCAGCCCAATAGAGCTTTCAATGTGCTTGATGGTGCGGCTCACCCCCGGCTGGGCCACATTCATCAGGCGGGCAGCACCGGCAATGGTGCCCGCCACCATCACGGCGCGGATAACTTCAATCTGTCTCAGTGTGATCGACATATGGTGCGACAGCCCGTTCTACTGCGTAATTCCTGAAATCAGAATCGATTGAAGGAATGATGCAGTAATGCGCGCAAATCTGCGATTGAAAAGCCTATTTCACGCCATAATAGGCCAAAAGACGTCTGCCCTCGGGCGTGAGCCAATCAACGGCACCCGAGATGTAGCCGGCAATCTGGCCATCCGTGGTAATCAGATAGGTTGTCGGCATTTTATCGGCGCGCAAAGGTGCCTTGCTGTTGGGGGCTGAGCTTGCTGCCTTGCCATCCGGATCGAGGAAGACCGGCAGGGAGCTGATGGCGTTGGTTTTCAGCCAGTCATTCACCCGTTCTTGCGAGATCCGGTCGGTGGAAACGGCCGCAATCGTGATCTTGTCGCCCAATTCCTTGTGCAGTTTTTCCAGCAATGGCATTTCGGTGATGCAGGCGGCGCACCACGTTGCCCAGATATTCACCAGCATCACCCGTCCGGGCACTGGGGCCAGGATCTTCGGTTTGCCAGTGCGATCTGCAAGTATGACGGGAGCCAGCGGCAAGACGGGTTCCAGCAGGGTGTATTGCGAACGCACCGTCTCAAAAACCGGAGGATAATCCTGCGTGCTTGCCGCAAGCGCCCGATCAGACAAAAGGCCAAAGCCCGCAAGGCCACCCAGAAAATCTCGACGTAATAGTGTCATTGGTTCTCTTTATACTGAAAATTCATGTTTGAACGCGCGTGCGCAGAAACGCCATCCCTTTTTCTCACACAGGAGAGAGCTACAGCGAATTTTTGTGCGCCAAATATGGCGCACGGCGCTGTAACGCGGGACTTTCTTGATTTTTAACCCTGAATGAGGGTCCATCCCTGCTCTTGCAGCTCGACAACCCGGCTGATGCCGAAAGGAACAAGTCTGGCCCCATCCATCACCGGAATGGATTTGTTTTCGCGCTGTTCGGCCAGGGCGTGTGACGATCCACACATGCTGTAGGTCACATCGGCATAGGCCCCCCGCAAAGCAGTCAGCTCTTTCAAAAAGGGTGAAGTATCGGCCCGAAACAGTTTGATGCCGGAGCCGTTGGCAACCACTTCAATGGAAAGCGGTTCGTCTTTTTCAGAATAAGCGCGTGACAGATTGACGATATAGGCAATGGCGTGGCGCATGACCTTCTCCTCATCGCTATCAATCAAAAGCACCACATGATGCGATTTTTTGGTCGCAACTTCAGCGGCCACAGCCTGCGGAGCATAGGTCCACGCACCAAAGTTCAATACCGTCGCAAACAGGGCAAAGGCTGCAAAGACAGAGCGCCAACGGCGACGTGATGCAGGCTGAGGAAGAGGCAATTGAATGTCATTCATGGTGAAAAATTCCCGTCAATCAGATGTTGGATCAGGCTCTAAGTTTTTGTTTTCGCGTCGGATTTATCCGAAAACCGGTTCCCACTTTTCTCGGATAAGCTCTGGCGTCAGATAGGTACTGTGTCGACCGTTTGCCACCGGCTACTGGATTTGCCCGCTGTTGTTTTCCTCGGATGGCGCATCGTCGCGGTTTAAGGCGTCCTTGGCGCGGCCAAGCAATTTTGCAAGCTCGTCCTCATCAGCAGCCTTCAGCACTTCAACGCCAATGATGTCGCGCATAATGGCAAAGCCGAACAAGAGAGAGGTCGATAATGCAATTTTTACGGGTGATCCATGGGGCGAGGCTTTGACCAGCGGATCGATGACCAGTTCCATGGCAACCTCGCGCAAAACACGGGCGGCATCTTCGCTGGAAAAGGAATGAACCACGATGTCAATCGGTTGCCATTCCCCCTCCTCGCGTGGCTTGATGGCGTCGGCAAAAAATTCATCCAGCGCGCCCGGGCCTGTCTTGGTCAGGCCCCCCAGGGCGATGGATGCACGCACACATTCGGCAAACAGTTTTTCTTTCGATCCGAAGCTTCTATGCACCAAGGCGACATCAACGCCCGCATCGGTTGCAATTTCGCGCAAGCCCGTCCGATCATAGGACTGGTTGGAAAACCGCATGAGCGCGTGATGCAGGATGCGGTCACGCGTCGGCTCCTGCGGTTTTTCGGAAGTGTGTGGCAATACCATGATGATTGTCCCGCCTTGTTGGAGAGGCCCTTACCATAGGCCTGCTTGGGAGGCAATCAACACCTGTTGACTTTTGATGTCAACAGGTGTTGATTGTCGCTTGGACTTTTACAGACCACGGGCACCGACGGGTGTGACCGTGGAAAACGGCGTTCTTCATCAAACCGAAATATAACCTATGCCAAGCTTCTTGATCAGAATTCGCGACAGAGGGATGTGCTTCAATCCACCCTCGTTGCGTCAAATTGTTGCAAAAGATATCAACCACGACTCCAGCGGGACACCCATACGATGATGTGCTTTCTATCCCGATCAATGAGGCTGAAAACAGCCCAAGGACGAGGGTGCCAACGGCGGCCCCATGGGCCACCGGCCACCCGCGCCGTCGCCGCATTGATGGTCATTGGTCTTGCTTTGGCAGGATGCGGCGAGCCGAAGACGCAAGCGGCTTCCTCGGGCCAGCCGGTTCGGGTGGAGGCCGCCACTCTTGGCGAGTACCAACCCGTTGCCGATATATCCGGCGAAGTGGACGCCCGTATTCAAACCGATCTCGGCTTCCGCGTTGGCGGCAAGATCATTTCCCGCAATGTGGATGTCGGCAGCCATGTGCACAAGGGCGATGTGCTGATGCAGCTGGACAACAGCGAGCAGCTGTCGGATGTTGCCATTGCCGAAGCCTCGTTGCGGTCGGCGCAGGCCGATCTGAAACAGAAAAATCTGGCGTTTGACCGCTATCAGGCTTTGATCTCAGCCCATGCCATTGCGCAACAGGTGCTGGATCAGGCTCAACAGGATCTGGCCACTGCGCAAGGCTCGCTGCAATCTGCCGAGGCGCAATTGGCGACGGCGCGCGACGCATTGTCCTACACCAGCCTCAAGGCCGATTCTGATGGCATCATCACGGCGCGCAATGTGGAAATTGGTGCCGTGGTAACGGCCGCCCAAGCCGCCTTGACCATTGCCCATGATGGACCAAGAGACGCTGTTTTCGATGTCTATGAGGCTTTCTTCCTCGAAGGTGAGCCTTCGAAAGACGTGGTGGTGTCCTCCATCAGCAATCCGAACCGCAAGGTCACGGCGAGTATTCGCGAAACCGCGCCGGTGATTGATGCAAAGACCGGCACGATCCATGTCAAACTGAAACTGCCGGACGACACAGATTGGGCGCTTGGTACCCCCGTGATTGGTGCTTTTCGTGCTCCGGCAAAAACCGGGATCACGCTGCCATGGAGTGCGATCTCATCAGACAACGGCGCGCCTGCCGTGTGGGTGGTGGATCCAAACAGCAAAAAAGCAACATTGCGGCCGGTTAAAATTGCCCTGTACCGCCTGGGTGACTTTATTGTCAGCGATGGTTTGAAGACCGGCGATCTCGTGGTGACGGACGGCGTAAAGCTGGTGCGCCCGGATCAAGTTCTCGATTGGAAAGGGCGCTGATATGACGCTATTTCGCACAGGACTATCACGCGGCCTTGTGGCTGGCCTGATGGTGTTCTCGTCCCTTACTCCGGCATTTGCGGAAGGCGGCGCTGCAGCAGCAGAGGTCCGCCCGGTGTTGTGGGTGGAAGCCAAGGCGGAGCATGCCGGGCTTTTAAATTTTGCAGGGACCGTGGAACCACGGATCAAGACCGATCTGGCCTTTCGCACGCTGGGGCGCGTGACGGCGCGAAACGTGCAGGTTGGCGATGTCGTCAAGCAAGGTGCCGTGCTGATGGAAATTGATCCGCTGGCGCTGCAATTGGCGGTGCGCAGTGCGCAGGCTGATTTGAACTCGGCTCAGGCCCAGTTGGAAAATGCCCGCATAACCGAAAAGCGCAAAGAGACGCTGGCGGCCAGCAACAGTGTCAGCCAGGCCGATCTGGAACTGGCCCAGCAAGGGCTGATCTCGGCGCAGGCTTCGGTGGATAAATCCCAATCCAGTCTCGACAAAGCGCGCGAACAGCTTGGCTATGCCTTGCTGAAAGCCGATTTTGATGGAGCTATCACTTCAACACTTGGAAACGTTGGCCAGACGGTGGCATCCGGGCAGACCATGCTGACCCTTGCCCGTCTGGATCAGCGCGATGCGGTGGTGGATGTGCCGGAAGCACTGCTGCCTGCCGTTCGCGCCACGCCGGAAATTAATGTGGAGTTGCAGCTGGATCCGCATGTGACAGCACGCGGAATATTGCGCGAAGTGGCCCCTGAGGCGGATGCCACCACCCGCACCCACCGGCTTAAAATCGCAATCGATACGGCACCTGCCGCCTTCCGGCTTGGCTCTGTGGTCACGGTGCGCTTTTCCACCGATGACGGCCTTGAAGTGATTATGCTGCCCACTTCTGCCCTTTTGCACCGGGATGGCAAAGACTTCGTCTGGCGCATCGATCCCGACGGAAAACAGGTGCATTTGACTGCAGTCAAAACCGATCCGAAATTTGCCAATTCCTCGCACATGCGCATCCTCTCAGGTGTTTCGCGCGGGGATAAAATTGTCGCCGCTGGCGTGGACGAACTTCAGGATGGACAGAACATTCGGCTTGGACAGGAGCGCCGCACGTGAAGAAATTCAATCTCTCAGATTGGGCGCTCGAGCACCGCTCTCTCGTCCTCTATTTCATGATCGCCTTTTCGGTGGCGGGCCTGTTTGCCTATACCCAGTTGGGGCGCGAAGAAGACCCCTCTTTCACCATCAAAACCATGGTTATTCAAGCGCAGTGGCCCGGTGCCTCTGCCGAGGAGGTGACCCAGCAGGTTGCCGACCGCATCGAGAAAAAGCTGCAGGAACTGCCATCGCTTGATTATACGCGAAGCGTGACCCAGGCTGGCAAAACCACGGTCTTTGTCAATCTGCTGCCAACGACCAAGGCCAAGGATGTCACTCCGGCATGGCTGCGCGTGCGCAACATGATCCGCGATATCAGCAGTGATTTCCCCTCTGGTGTTCAAGGTCCGTTTTTCAACGATCAGTTCGGCGATGTGTACGGCAACATCTTTGCCTTCACCTCGGATGGTCTGACCCAGCGGGAATTGCGCGACATTGTCGAAAACGCCAGAACCAAAGTGTTGGGCATTCCTAATGTCGGCAAGGTCGATGTGATTGGTGCTCAGGATGAAGTGATCTATCTGGAGTTCTCGACCCAGAAACTGGCAGCCCTTGGGCTGGATCAATCCGCCGTGGTGTCTACCTTGCAGGCGCAAAATGCTGTGACGCAATCCGGTATCATGCAGGCCGGGCCTGAGGCCATTGCCTTGCGCGTTGGCGGCAATTTCAAATCTGAGCAAAGCCTGCGGGATGTGAACCTGCGGGTCAATGATCGCTTCTTCCGCTTGAGCGATGTTGCCGATATCCGCCGTGGCTATGTTGATCCGCCAACGGCCTTGTTTCGCTATAATGGCAAACCGGCCATTGGTCTTGAAATCGGCATGAAGCCGGGTGCCAATCTGCTGGTCTTTGGCAAGGCGCTTGAAGAGGAAATCAGCAAGATCTCGACCGAATTGCCGGTTGGCGTTTCAGTTGCCCATGTTGCTGATCAGCCGGTCGTGGTGGAAGAAGCCGTGTCTGGTTTCACCCGTGCACTGTTTGAAGCCATCGCCATTGTTCTTGTGATCAGCTTTGTCAGCCTTGGCTTTCGTGCCGGCCTTGTTGTGGCGATTTCCATTCCGCTGGTGTTGGCCATTACATTTATGGTGATGCAATATTCCGGCATTTCGCTGCAGCGTATTTCGCTGGGCGCGCTGATTATTGCACTGGGCCTGCTGGTGGATGATGCGATGATTGCTGTGGAAATGATGGTGGCGCGGCTGGAGGCAGGCGATACCCTGCGCAAGGCGGCAACCCACGTGTATACCTCCACTGCCTTTCCGATGCTGACCGGCACCATGGTCACTGTTGCCAGCTTCCTGCCCATTGCCTTTAACGACAGCAGCGCCGGTGAATTTACCTTCACGCTGTTTGTGGTGCTGGCCGTGTCGCTGGTGACATCCTGGGTGGTTGCCGTGGTGTTCACGCCGCTGATTGGCGTGGCACTTCTGCCCAAAACCATTGCCAAGCACCACGAGCATCAAGGCTGGGTTGCCCGGAGCTTCTCAAGCATGTTGGTGGCTTGCATGCGGTTTCGCTGGGTGACCATTGCCGTGACGATTGGTATTTTTGCTCTCTCCATTGCCGGGCTGTCGCTGGTTCAGCAGCAGTTCTTCCCCAGTTCCGACCGTCCCGAATTGATCGTCGACTGGAACCTGCCACAAAACAGCTCGATTGCTGAAACCAGCAAACAGATGTCAAAATTCGAGCAAGAGCAACTGGCCGGCAATGCCGATATTGATCATTGGTCGACCTATGTTGGGCAAGGTGCTCCGCGCTTCATTCTCTCCTATGATGTGCAAGACCCCTCCCCTTCTTTCGGCCAGACCGTGATCCTGTCGAAAGATCTCGAAGCCCGCGACCGCTTGCGGCCCAAGCTTCAGGCCTATCTGAAGGAGACTTTCCCCGGTACGGATGCCTATGTGAAATTGCTCGATATTGGCCCGCCCGTCGGCAAGCCGGTGCAATATCGCCTGTCCGGCCCGGATGCCACCATTGTACGCGATCAGGCTTTGAAGCTGGCCACCGTGATGGGGAGCGATCCATCGCTCACCAGCATTGTTCTGGATTGGAATGAGCCTGCACGCGTGGTCAAGCTGGATGTGTTGCAAGACAAGGCACGTGAACTGGGTGTGTCCACCCAGGACATTGCCAATCTTCTCAACAGTGTGGTGCAGGGCACAACGGTGACCCAGGTGCGCGATGGCATTTATCTGGTCAATGTCGTGGGCCGTGCCGACAATGCGGATCGCTCATCCATTGACAAGCTGCTGACCTTGCAGATCCCCAATGGATCGGGAAAATCCATTCCGCTGTCTTCCGTGGCGACATTCCACTACCAGCTCGAACAGCCAAGCATTTCAACGCGCAACCGCATTCCAACTATTACCGTCAAGGCGGGCGTGGTGGGCGACAAGCAGCCAGCCACTGTTGTCAACGAGCTGAAAGACAAGGTCGACACGTTCACCAAATCGTTGCCGCTCGGCTATGATGTCAAGGTGGGCGGTGCGGTTGAGCAAAGCGAGGAATCGCAAGCGCCGATCATCAAGGTCGTGCCTGTGATGCTGTTTGTGATGGCAACCCTGCTGATGATCCAGCTGCAGAGCTTCCATCGTTTGTTTCTGGTGTTCTCTGTTGCGCCTTTGGCATTGGTTGGGGTTGTGGCGGCACTGGTGCTCAGCCGCGCGCCCATGGGTTTTGTTGCCATTCTCGGCGTGCTGGCGCTGATTGGTATCTTGATCCGAAACTCGGTGATCCTGATCATCCAGATCGAGCAATTGCGCAGTGAAGGTGTTCCGGCTTACAAGGCGGTGATCGAGGCGACAGAGCACCGCATGCGGCCCATTATGCTGACGGCGGCGGCTGCTACGCTTGGGCTTATTCCCATTGCCCGTGAAGTGTTCTGGGGACCAATGGCCTATGCCATGATGGGTGGCATTGTGGTGGGCACCATTCTGACCCTGCTGTTTTTGCCAGCTCTTTATGTGGCCTGGTTCCGCATTCCGCGTGAGGCGCAATAGGCTTGTTAGAAAGGCCGCCGGGCAGCACTCGTCCGGCTTCACCAAACAACAAGGCCGCGCATCCCATGCGCGGCCTTGTTTGTATCTGGAGACTGTCAGGTTCATATGGAACCAGTCAGCTTCCTTGAGTGAGTTTACCTTTTGGAAAAAGCCGGGTTTTGCGTACCCCGTGCTTCCCCCCTTCCCCATAAAGACTTAACGCTTGCGAACGAATTCGGTGCGCAGCACCAATCCCTTGATGGCGTCGTGGCGGCAATCAATCTCTTCCGGGTTTTCGGTCAGGCGGATCGATTTAATGACCGTGCCCTGTTTCAGGGTTTGGCCGGCACCCTTCACTTTCAAATCCTTGATCAGGGTTACAGAATCGCCGTCGACCAGCAAATTGCCGGAGGCATCGCGCACTTCTGACGCCTTTGCCTTTGCGCTCGCAACCTCGGATGCAGGCAGCCATTCGCCGCTTGCTTCATCATATACGTAATCATCATTCTGGTCTGTCATGCCAGCCCCCATCGTTAATGCGTTTTCTCACCGGCTTGTGCGGTTTTGAAGCCGCGCAAGCCAATGCGACAAAGTTGAAATCTGCTGCATAATTGTCTCTCTCAATCGGGTGCGATTGAGGAAATTGTGCAGTAGCGCCCCTTAGAGTCTGTCAGGTTCAGATTGAACCAGACAGACTCATCGTTCTTTTGATTTCGTTTGTCTATTCGGGAAAACCGGATTCCACTTTTCCCTGACAAACTCTAAGCCCCGCCGTGATCAATGGCGCAAACGGGTCATCTGCGGCACAATTCTCGCTTTCAATCGAGCGAGATTGAAGGAATTATGCTGTCAGCACTGCAGCGCCTGCTATCTATATCACGCGCTGCCCGATAGCCAATAGACCTGTCGCCCTGCCCGTGTCCATGGCACAGACCTGCTTTAGCGGAATTTCTTTTGGGGATGAGCGTCCTTGAAACGAAAGCGCCGTGCGTCTCAAAGAACGCACGGCGCAGCATCCGTTGATATTGTTGTCAAAGGATGCGATCGATCGACTTATGCGGTGGGTTTGCCTTTGAACTCGGCATAGAGATCAGCCAGCCGTTGATGGACAAAGTCGTCAAACCCTGGCTCGGCTTTGCTATCAAAAACAAAGGTGCTGCGGGTTGCTGTTTTTTTGATGGTCACGGGCAGGGCACTGGTTTGAATGTCTGGTGTTGTGGCACGCGGCTTTTGCTTTTGCGTTGTGACCAAATCAAGGGCGCGCTGAAACCGGTCATTGCTGGACAGGGTTTGATAGTCGTCCGCGGACGACAGCGCGCCAATGAGTGCCTCAACATCGGCATTTTCCACATGGCTTGCAAGCTCCATCCAGCGACGGCGACCCACATCGGGGGCAGGGCCAATCAATTGCACCAGCGCCAGTGACATCTGACGCATGATGATCAGCATTTTCGACAGCGCCTGCTTATCGACATTGAGGGCAGCCATAATGGTGGCGCGGCTGAAGTCGCGCTCTTCCAGACGGCGGGCAAACAGGCAACGCTCAATATAGGAGAGATTGGCGCGGGCGTTGTTTTCCTGACCTTGGCTGACCACCAATTGCTCATCACTGAGTTCGCGCACCACGGCACGGATCTTGATGCCGAGTTGTTTGACGGCGGCCAGACGCCGATGGCCGTAGGCCACCTGATAGCGCCCCTTGGCTGTTGCGTGAGGGCGCACAAGGATAGGCACCTGCTGCCCATGCTCGGCAATCTGCGAGGCCAGCGCTGCCAGCTCAACGCCATCCATTTCCATGCGGTCGGAGATGAAAGATGCGTCGATCAAGGCCGGATCGATCTCGATCACCATTTTGCCTTCGGCAAGCTGGCGTTCAAGATCGCCAGCACGTTCCATTTTTTGGGTAATGCTGCCAAGCGTTTTGGTAATGCCGCCCACGGGTGAAGAGCTGCGCGTTTGCGGCACAAGGCCCGCAATGGGGCGCTCGTTCAGAGCAGGGGTTTCATGTCGGGGCATGGATGAGTCTGAAATGCCGATCAGGTTTTTACGGGCCATTTATTTATCTCCTCCCCCAGGTGTTGCGGATCAATGTATCGACCTCGCCATTGACCAGCGCGAGGGATTCCATGGCGCGGTCATAGGTGCCACGGGTAAACTGGGCGCGATCGACCTCGTAAAGTGTCTGTTTGGTCACGCCCGCATCGGCAACAGCGGTGGATTTGACCATGGCATTGTTGAGCATGCGGTTGCCAAAAATGGCCCGCATGAAGCCGGTCATCTGGCTCTGCGGTCCGTCATTGGGTTCAAACCGGGTGACCAGATAGCGCATCCAATCATAGCTTGTTCGGCCGCCGGCCTTTTCCACCACCGACATCAGCTCGCTGGTCATGGTCAAAAACTGCGACATCGACATCACGTCGAGCATTTGCGGATGCACGGTGATCAGCACCGAGGTGGCCGCACACAAGGCTGACATGGTCAAAAAGCCAAGCTGCGGTGGGCAATCCACCACCACCACATCGTAGAAACTTTCAATCTCGGTCAAGGCTTCGCCAATGCGAGCAAAGAACATCGATTCCGCCTTGCCAGCCATCATCGCTTTTGGTGTTTCATGCTCAAATTCCATCAGCTCGAGATTGCCGGGAATGAGATGAAGATTGGGCGTGTAGGTGGCGCGGACAATTTCAGCAATCGGGCGAGGGGCGTCATAGCGGATCGCCCCATACAGGGTTTCACCCTCACCCACATCAATTTCAGGCTGGTGACCAAACAGCGCCGAGAGCGACGCCTGCGGATCGAGATCGATGGCAAGGACGCGATAACCCTTGAGCGCGAGATATTGGGCTAGGTGGGCAGACGTTGTGGTTTTGCCGGAACCGCCCTTGAAGTTCATGACAGAGATGACTTGCAGCTTTTCGCCGTCGCGGCGGTGCGGCACGTATTTTGGCGCGCCGTTGCGCTCGTCCAGCACCCGACGGATATGGTCCATATCCTGTGCGGTGTAGAGCCTGCGGCCATTGGCCAAGGGCTCTGGCCCGTGGCCATCGGCTGCCACTTGGCGCAAATAACCCTCGCCAATGCCGATAAAGGCCGCAGCTTCCGCCGGTGAAAAGGCGCGTAGCGACTTTCTCGCTTGCGGTGGGAAAATTTTCGCCTGATGCTGCTGGAGCTGATAGGACAGCTCCTGCGCATCCGTGGAGAGCACGGTTGGCAGATGCTCTTGTGGATCGTGGATGATTGGGCTCGGCTGCATTTGAAAACCTCGGGGTAACTGCGCATTTTTTGGAAAAAACGCCCTAACTGCGCAATTACACTATGCGCAGATTCGTTACCAATTTACAAACATTTAACTATGAATTTTGCGGGCCTATGAAACGTGAGCCTTGGCGATATCAAGCTGTCGTCCGCGGACGACGCCTGTTATTTATAAAAACAGCGGATTTTTTCCGCAGTGATTCTTGACTATGATTCGCGAAAATGCGATTCGTTGGGTGCTTAAGGTTATGAGAAGGGCTTCCACAACGGAAACGTTTGGAGGCCCTTTTTTTTTATGAAAACCGCCGCCAATTTCCGGGAAATTGGCGGCGGTGCAGTCTTCTTGCGGATATGGCTTAGTGTGTGAGGCTTACGCTGTAGCCCGGCTTATAATCGATCGGCAGAAACAGGCGGTGATATTCGCGAAAGGTTTCATCGGGATCGAGATTGGCAAACAGGTCTGGATGAAGCCACTTGGCGATCTGCTGGATGGCGATAAATTCATACGGGCTATTGTAGAACTGGTGCCAAATGCCATGAAAGCTGCGGGTTTTGAGCGCCTTGGTGCCACTGTAGGCTTTTCGTGTGGTGAACCATTCCAGCTTTTTTTCCGCCTCTTTCATATCGGCTCCCGGCCCGAGGGGAATCCAGTGGCCGCCCGGCACGTAAGCCTGCCAATTGGCGCTGGTGACAATCACCTGATCTGGATCCGTGGCAATCACCTGTTCAGGGTTCAACTGGCCAAAGGTTCCGGGCAGAAAATCACCGCCGATATTGTGTCCACCGGCGATTTCAACATAGCGGCCAAAATTTTCATTGCCAAAGGTGAGGCAGCAATCATCGGTATAACCACCAATGCGTTCAACAAACACGTTGGGGCGGGCGGGTTTTTTCTGGGCAATAACATCCGTCACCTGCGCCAGTGCTTTTTTGCGAAAGGCGATAATCTCGTCAGCGCGGCTTTCCCGGCCCATGATTTCGCCCAGCAGGCGGATGGTTGGCTCGGTGTTTTTCAAGGGCTGGTGGCGAAAATCGATATACAGAACCGGAATGCCAAGGGAGGCGAGCTTTTCAATATAGGCGGTCTCGGCCGTGGCGCGTTGGGTTTCTAAGTTGAGCAGCACCACATCGGGCTTTTGCACAATGGCGGATTCAAGATCGATCAGGCCGCTTTCCTTGCCGCCAAAGGTAGGCAGATCGGCAAGTTTTGGAAATTTTGCCAGATATTGCGCATAGGTGGCAGGATCGGCTTCGATCAGATCATTTTTCCATCCAGCCAGAAAGGAGAGCGGATCTTTGGATTCCAACGATGCCACCAGATACAGTTGGCGTCCTTCGCCCAGCAACATGCGATGGACGGGAACATTCAGTGAGACCTGCCGTCCCGAAATGTCGGTGACAGTGATGCGATGCTGCGCGGGCGCAGAAGTCTGCGGCGGCACCTGATCCGTGGCGTAGGAGGGTGATACAGGCGCGACAAGACACGACAGCAGGGTTGCCAAGAGCAGGGGGGCAAAGAGTGTGATGGCTGGTTTGATCACCGTTTTATCCTATGCGGTTGGGGAGAAGGCTTGTTTTGAACTTGATCGACAAGCCAACGAAGAAAGACAGAAGATAGCAGGCAGCCACCACGGAAAACGCGGCATCAACACCCAAAAGCTGCATGCAGGCGACACCGGAGGCAATGCCGAGGATAGAGGCGATTTGCTGAAAGCTCTGGGCGCGACCCAGAATTTCGCCTTGCCGGTGGAGCGCTGTGGCTTGCGATAGACGCGCCGTCAGCACCGGCGTTGTGCCGCCCAAAAGCACGCCCCAGACGAAATAGAGGGCCGCAAAGACGGGCACGGACGTGCTAAACCCGGCAAGCAGGGTCACAGCCGCACAGGCCAGCGCAATGGCGCTGCTGGCCCCCAGCACAAAGCCGAGGCTGCGCATTTTGAAAAACCGCGCCCAAAGCGGGGCACCTATCACAAAGCCGCAGGCCATCAGCCCATAGCTCAGGCCAATAATCCAGTGATCCGCGCCGAAAACGCGCACCATATACAGCGAAAAGGGAACCTGCAGCACCATACGGCTGGCCAGCAAGGCGCAGATCAGCACCAGCAGGCCCAACACCGGGGCTGGTTTCTCCTGAAGGGGAGGGGAGGCGATTTTGGCGGGCGCTGGCGGCACGTCCCTCTCGGTCAAGGTTGCCTTGCTTTTGGCACTCTTCACGGTTGGGATCGGAAGGGTGATCCAGGCCGCAAGGGCGCAGAGCGCGCAGATGGCACCTGCCGTGATGTTGACGGCGGAAAAGGGCATGGCATCCAGAATAAGCCCGCCGGCAAAGGCACCGCCCAGCGAGCCGAGATTGGTGGCCACTTGTAGCCAGGCAAACAGGCTTGCCCGGTCACGCCCGCTGTTGACCTGCACAGCATAGGCTTGCGCAGGCGCAATATAGCCAGCACAGGCACCTTGCAAAAATCGCAACACCAGAATGATCCAGACATCCTGGGCAAAGGCGATCAGCAATTGCGTCACAGCCAGCCCGATCAACGCCCGCACCATCATCAGGCGATTGCCATAGCGATCACCCATCCGGCCCCAGAAAGCGCTGGTCAGGGAGATGCCCAGCATCGGGCAGATGTAGACCCCGATGCTGGCCAGCCCGAACACCGCATCTGACGGGCTGAGCGCCTTGATTTGCAAGGCCCAAAAGGGGCCGCTCATTTCCATGGCACCCATGGAAATGAACTGCAGCCCAAACAGCAGAAGAAAAACAGGCGTGTAGGCCCGAAGCAGAGCTGCGGCTTTGAGCATCACCGGCCCACCAACGGATTGGGAAGCAGATGTTCAACCCGATAATCCTTGTAGCGCTGAAGATGCATGGTCAAAACCGAGCGGGTTGGCCATGGTTTTTCCAGCAAAGCCTGCCGTTCTTCCTGCCAGAACGCATCCGAGGTGACGCGAGGGCGCACTGTGTCGAAGGCCTGTTCCGTGACCTCTTTGATGACCATCCAAAGGTCGTCGTTGTCGATGCCATAGTGCTGCGTCAGGCACAGAGCAATTTCATGCAAATGGCAAATGAAGCAGGCGTCGATGAGGAAGGACCGCACCAGGGATATGTCGCCGTCAAAGGTGGTGGGCAAAATGCCGGCACGCTGAAAGGGCTTGAGATGGTAGCCGCGTGCTTCCAGCAACGGCGCATAGCTGCGGCCATCGCCAAAGTCGCGGATGATCAGCTTGTCGGGTGCCCCGGAGGGATCAAACAAAATGGTGGCATTTTGCTGGTGAGCCTCAAAGGCAATGCCGTAAAGCAAGTACATGGCAAGGGCAGGGCGCACCACGATCTCGGTATAGCGCTTGAAGAAACTGCGAACATTTTCAATGAGTTCACGGTCTTTATGTTGCTGGCAATACCGTGCAATCAGCTCGCACAGGATGGGTTTTCCATTGCTGGGGCTTGCGCTCAAAAGGGCGGCGACCGTGATGGCGTATTTGCCATCCGCACGGCGCAAAGGCTCGGCATTGCGATAGACCACCGACAAAAACCGGCCGCGATGCTCATCGTCGGTCGCGGGGTCATGTAAAATGGCGCCCAATTCCTCGGTGAAGATTTCCAGCTGTGCGCCAATCTCCTTCTCGTTTTGCAAAATTGTGCTGATCAAGGTGGAAAGACGCGGCCCCATATGAATGGATTTTGCTTGCAAGGTGCGTTGCTCGCTGGTCAGCCAGATGGCAACCGGCAGTTTGATAAACGGCCTTAAAATCTCATCATCCGGCAGCATGGTGCGAAATGACATGGATGGTGATGTGACAATCTGAGGCCCATCGAGCAGCAAAATGCCATCCGCAATTTCCGGCGCAAATTCCTGGGTGACAAAATGCTCAAGATGCCAGCCGTGAATGGGTAAAGGAAGCCAGTCGTCTGGAGCTTTTCCCATTTCTATCAAATGGTTAGACCATGATTCATACAATTCCGGAAAGGCCGCTTCGAACCAGGAATTGTAATCGCTCACATGCGGCATTTTTTCCACATAGGCCCAATCCTTGCGAAGCGCAGCAATGCGAAGCGGTACTTTCGCGCCAAATTCCGGCGAAAGAGCCACAACGTCATCGGGCTGCAAATTGGGCTTGGCCTTCCAGGTTGGATAAAAGGGATGGCCCTCCAGCGCGCCCCATTGATCCAGCAGCATGGCCGCCTGATGGGCGGGCAGATGGCTGTAAAGATAATCGATGAAATCTTTCGCACCCGCCTTTGCGATTTTGCTGGAAAGGTCCTGCGTCCAGACGTGCCGATGCTTGCGGGCCAGAATGTCGTTGTTAATACTGTCGTTGATGTCGCGGCTTAAAACCTCCAGCCCATCGGGGGCAGGGGTGATGGCAAGCGCGCCCGCCACTTCGGCAAGCAAGGCATCGGGGTGATCAATCGGCACAATTGCGCCCTTGGCATCGAGAACCTCGATCTCGCCACGGTTTTGCAATGTGCCTGCCGGGGCGGCATGCAGATGTTTGAAATGCAAAACCCGGCGTGTGTGCCACAGCGGCAGCCACGCCTGCTGACCATCGCGTGACCACAGCAAGGCTTCGGGTGCCAGCAGACGTTCGGCAAACAGGCAGCGCACCAGGCGATTGATGGCATTGGCAATGGCCGCTTTGTGCAAAGCTGGGTGTATGGTGCGGGTATCGGTGTCAAATTCGGGCGAAAGCGAATGGGTCATCAGGCAGCCTCCAGCCAATCATGAGGAACGGGGCTTAATGCGTCGGGCAATGCACCGTGATAGCGGCGCGCCCATGCATAGGTCTTGGAAATGGCGGGCGTGGGCACGCCCAGCCGCTCACTGAGCTTGACAAGCAAGGCCTGCCCGCAGGCAACATCCTCGTGAAACGCCCGGCTGTCGCGATCAATCAGCCAGCCTGTCCCCTTGGGATTGGAAATCAGGGGCAATTGAATGCCCGCATAGGCACGATTGGTTCTGAGCAGCGAAAACATGGTTTGAGGATCAGCAATCTGATCGCCATAGGCCTCAATCAACTCCTCCCGTAAGGGTTTGACGGAGCTGAGATCAATGCCGGTGCGCGCTTCAATGGCCTGACATAAGGCCTGATTTTCGGCGTCAAATTGTTCCAGAAGTTGCGCGCCTTCCTCGGGGCAATCACTCCACCAGCAAAGCGGCTCGGCAAACGGTGTGTGTTCCCACGCAGCCCCCGGTCCCAGCAGGCCATAGAGCATGGCCGGATGCATCAATGCATTGCCGGGTGTCAGGGTGATTTCCAGATAATCGCGCAAAAGCGTGACGGGCGCATTGTAAAGCGCAATCAGCATCGCTCGCAGGGCTTTTGCGCTGTCGCTGGTTTCGCGCCGGTGAAGACCAACAAACAAATGGGCCTTTGCGCCGCCCATGCGAACGCTGTGTCCGGCCACCAGTTCAAAGGCAATATGCGGCACATCTTTCAAACCCCAGATGATCACATTGTCCTTTGCACCCAAATGCTCCGCCGCCAGCCAGTCAAAGCCGCAAAAGCCCGGAATCGCTCCCAGATACACCGGTTTGGTGGTGGATATGCTGTCTTTGATGCGCTTCAGCAGATGGCTGCGGACATGGGCTGGCTGGGTGATGACGATGAGATCGGCATCGCCTAAGGCTGTGTTCGCATCGCTGCCGACGTAATCGGGGCGGCCCGTCAAGGCCTGTCCATCGGGCAAAAAGGCCTGCCATGGGGTTGAGGTTTTGGCCCATTGCTGGGCCAAAAGATGGTTTTCGGTGAAAACCGAGAGATGAACCTCTGGGTTTTGCTTGAACAGCACGGCGTTCAGGTGCCCGGTGCGGCCCGCGCCGCAGATGGCGACCTTCATGCCGCACCTGCCATGCCAAAGAACCAACCATCCAGCTGGGCGGCAATGGCCGGGTTCAAAAGCCCGCGTTTTGCCATCCACTCGTCATCAAACACCGAGCCGAGATATTTCTCGCCGCCATCGGCAACGGCGGTGACAATGGTGCCGCTCAATTTGCCGGATGCAATGAACTCCAGCGCCTTGTAAATGGTGCCGCCGGTTGATCCGCCCACCAGAATGCCTTTTCGTTTGGCAATATAGCGTGCCGTTTCAAAGGCTTGAGTGTCGGTCACCTGCACGCCTTCGTCAATGCAGCTGTAATCCAGCACTTTGCCAACTTCATCGCCAGCCGGTGTGCCGGTGCCTGACTGATAGTAAGGATGGCCGGGCTTGCCAAACACGATCGAGCCTGCTGGCTCGACGGCAATGGTCTTGATGGCGGGATTGATGCGCTTGAGGCGCTGCGAAATGCCGGTCATGGAACCGCCCGTGCCGACGCAGCCGATAAAGGCATCCAGTCCATCAGGCAATTGTTCGACCAGCTCATCCACAAAGCCAGCATAACCATCCGGGTTGGCCGGATTGTCGGACTGGTTCATAAAAAGCGCGCCGGGCAGCTGTGCACCAAGCTGGGCTGCCAGCCTTTGGCGCTCCACCACGGCCACTTCATCCTCGCGAAAATTGCCTTCCACATAGCGGATTTCGGCCCCCAAGGCCCGCATTGTGCGAATTTTATCCGGGGCGGCATGGTGATCGACAACCGCGATAAAGCGCAGGCCAAATTCCAGCGCCGCCAAGGCCAATCCGGTGCCGGTGTTGCCGGAAGAGGATTCAACAATCGTTCCGCCCTTGGGCAGGCGGCCATCCTCAAGGGCTGCCACCACCATGCTGCGGGCCATGCGGTCCTTCATCGAGCCGCCGGGGTTGTTCTTCTCCATTTTCAGCAACAGTCTTGCATTGCTGGTTGCGAGATCAAGCTGAATAAGTGGTGTCTGGCCAATCAATTGTGTTACAGATGTATAGAGCATTGTGTCTCCTCACATTGATCCGGAATAAGTTCGGACAGTCCATCTGCGGTCCTCCTGACACATAAGCGGGTTGGCATGGGATGGCGGTGAAACTGGTTTTCCATCAGATCCATCTGATAGCCGCCGGTGTTGACATAGGCGAGAAAATCACCGGCTTGCGGCGCTGATGGAAAATCAAGCCATCTGTTTGAAATCACATCATCATCAAGGCAGCTATGGCCTGCGAGATAGGCCCGCAACGGTGCCGCTGCCAACGCTTTTGGCTGGTTGGACAGCAAGATCGGGTCCACCAGAAATTCAGAGGCAAACCAGGTTTCGCAGGCGCTGAAACTGCTGCCCTCGACGAAAATAACCGCCGAGCGCGCATCCAGCGCCTTCACGCGGGTGATCCTCAGCACCGTCACGGCGCATTGATCGGCAAGGGCGCGGCCTGGCTCCATGGCAAGCGTGAGGTTTTCGCCCGCAAAATAGCTGGCGACGTCACGGCCATCGCGCATGGTGGCGCTGAGCAGACGGCGCAGCCATTCCACAGCATCGATAGGCCCACCATAGGGGTAAAAGGACTGCGGCAGACGATGGGTGCGATAATCCTCCGCTGTCTGTGCCTCCTGAAAGGCAACATAAGCGGCGTGATCGACATATCGCGCTGGCAAGCCACCGCCAATGTCGATGAGCCGTGGCGACAATCCCAAGCCACGGGCGATGGCAATCAGATCCGCTGCTTCCTGAAGGGCCTCAACCCGTGTTTCAACGCTATAGCCACCGAGATGGAAATGCACGCCTTCAAACCGCAGCGCTGGCATGTCGACCAGCCGCTTGAGGCAGTGGATGGCATCATCCAGCCCCATGCCAAACCGGCTTTGTCCCTGATTGCCGGGCCGGAGGCGCAACAGTACAGGATGCGGCCCGCCTTCAGTTGGCAATTGACGGAGCAGATCATCAAATTCCTCAACGGAATCGATGGAAATCAAAGCGTTGCAGGCCAGAAGAGCCTGATGAAATGCCGGTGTTTTGGCAGGGCCAGTTGCCACAATATCACGACCCTCTGCCCCAAGGTGCAGGGCATCCTGAAGCTCATAAAGGCTGGACACATCCAGCCCGCCGCTCGCGCCCAAGGCGGCACCCATCAGGCCCAGGGATTTATTGACCTTCACGCCGTAGTAAATTTTTGAAGCGACGTTTTGCGCGTTCAGCACAGTGCGCAAGGAGCGAAGATTGTCTTTCAGCGCCTCGGGCCACAGCAGATGAAGCGGAGAGCCGAAGCGTTCAAAACCCTCGCGCAAAATGGGCTGCTGATTTTCAAGGAAATCGGCAATGTCCTTGCGCATCAGGGGTGAGAGCGGGTGCGATTGCTTGGAGGCCAACATCATGCACCCACCGCTCTGTTGTGATGGCGCATCTCTCTTTGGGTTTCAGGAGGCGCGATCAAGGTGGAAAGCGGCACGTTGCAGCCGGGATAGGTGTCTGGAAAAATGTGGCGGGTGGTCTTGATCGGAAATTTTCGGCCGGAACGGGCCATGGCGAAAATATGCTCCGGGGTAATGTGGTCTTCCGCCCGCCAACTGGTGACCGAAACCGTCTGATAATCCAGCAGCACCACAGGCACGACGGAAAGTTGCAATCTCTTTGCCACCTCAAGCCGATGGTGGCCATCCATCACCAGCATATGGTTGCGTTCAACCGCAATCGGCCGGGTCCAGATCTTTGCCTGGACAATGCGTTTGTACAGATTTTCGACCGCGAGGTCGTCAACGTCTTCTGTGGCAACAAGGCATTCCGTTGGGGCAAATTTATAGGACATGAAAGACAGCCTTTCGATCTAAATCACGGGCAAAATCACGGCTTCATAAAGATGACTATATTTATCATATTTTATGATGGAGGCAGTTTTTGGAAATGTCAATTTGGTATTTTAAAAAAAGAATGTTTATAAACAATAAGATAATTCGATTTTGCTAATTTATTTGGCTTTGTAAATTAAATGTTGACTCATTCAATCATGTTCAATACCGAGGGCGCAACGAGGGTTTTTGCGCGTGGCTTACCGTTCGGGTCAGCTCTGTTGAGGGGATTGTTGAGATGATGGGTTTTAAAGCGGGCGTTGCCTTGGGTGCAATTGTAGCAGCGCTGGGAACGGGCGCGCAGGCCGAAGAGAACACGGTTCTCAAGCCCATTGTTGTCGAGGGGCAGGCCGGTAAGGCGAATGCGACCATTGGTACGCAAAATGCCCCTTATGCGGGCGGCATGGTCACGCGTGGTGCGCGGTTGGGCAGTCTGGGCAACCGCAGCTTTATGGATACGCCTTTCAATACCAGCGGCTACACGGCCAAAACCATTGAGGATAAGGGTGCCTCGACCGTGGGCGACGTGATGGAAGAGGACGCATCTGTGCGCAACACCCATCCCGCGGGTGGCATTGTCGATTCCTTTTACATCCGCGGTTTTCCCATTGGGGATGGCAATTTTGGTGAAGTTGCCTATGATGGCGTGTTTGGCGTGGCGCCCAATTATCGGGTCTTTACCGATTACGCTGAATCCGTTGAGGTTCTCAAAGGGCCAACGTCATTTCTCTACGGTATTTCGCCCAATGGCGGCGTTGGCGGCACAATCAATATTGTGCCCAAGCGCGCCCTTGATCAGGATTTGACCCGCGTTACCACCACTTATGAGTCCGATTTGCAGGGCGGCACCCATGTGGATATCAGCCGTCGCTATGGCAGCGAGCGCCAGTTTGGTGTGCGCTTAAACGGCAGCGTGCAGGGCGGCAACGGCAATATTGATGATCTGACCCATCTCTCATCGGTCGGTGCCGTGGCGCTGGATTATCAGGGCGAGAATTTGCGCGCCACGCTGGATGTGATCAATCAATATGAGCATTATGATGCGCCGCAGCGTCCGTTTTTCCCAACGGCGGGCATTGCTCTGCCGCGCGCGCCCGACAACCGGCTGAATGTGCAGGAGCCTTGGGAATGGTCGCGAACACGCGAGTTTTCGACCCTTGGACGGGTTGAATATGACCTGAGCGACAATTTGACGGTGTTTGGTGCTGCAGGTGGCGGACAATCCAATGTCGAGCGCCTGTTTGGCACGCCCACCATTACCAGCTCAAGCGGCAATGTCAGCATTCTGCCCCAGCATTACGTGTTTGACGTGGAGCGGCGCACGGCCGAAATCGGCGCACGCGGAACATTTGACACCGGCATTATTGAGCATTCCGTGACCTTGCAGGCAAATGTGATGCGCCAGACCCTGTCGCGCGGCTTTAATTCCGGCACCACGCAGCGCACCAATCTTTACAATCCGGTTGATCGTATTGAGCAGTTTGTGGCCAAGCCTTCGAATGTGCCAAAAGCCACCGAGAGCAAATTCTATGGGCTGTCCCTGTCCGATACCATGTCGATGTGGGATGAGCGGGCACAGCTCACCCTTGGTGCGCGCTTCCAGCATATTGATTCTGAAAACTACAGTGCCACAAATGGTTCTGTGACATCGTCTTCGGATGCCAGCGCCACAACGCCTATGGTCGGCGTGGTGGTCAAGCCGTGGGAGAATGTTTCGCTCTATGCCAATTATGCTGAAGGCCTCAGCATTGGCGAGACAGCACCGACCAATGCCATCAACGCAGGCGAAACGCTGAGCCCATACAAGTCCAAACAGTATGAAGTGGGCACCAAGGTTGATCTCGGCCAGGTGGCGCTGACGGCCAGCTTGTTCCAGATCGAAAAGCCTTTTGGCGTGCTGGAAACGCGCGGCAGCAATCTGGTGTTTGTGCGCGGCGGCGAGCAGCGCAATCGCGGCCTTGAGCTGAGTGCCTTTGGCGAGTTGACCGACACCGTTCGGCTGCTGACAGGCATTACCTTCATGCAGGGTGAATTGACCAAGACCAACAACGCATCAACCCAGGGCAATGACCCGATTGGCGTGCCAAAAGTGCTGGTCAATATGGGGGCTGAATGGGACACGCCCTTCCTGGCCGGCCTGACCCTGACCGGCAACGTGATCCACACCGGCAAACAATATGCCGATACGGCCAATATCCAGAAGCTGCCCGCCTGGACACGGCTTGACCTTGGCGCACGCTATAAGACCACCATCAAGGAACGGCCTGTGACCTTCCGCGCTGAAGTCGAAAATGTCTTCAACAAAAACTATTGGTCGGGCGTCGCAAGCTTTGGCACGCTGTCACAAGGCGCGCCTTTGACCGTCAAACTGTCGATGTCGACTGATTTCTAGCTTTATCGGTCTGATAATGCCGTGCAGAGCCTTATGGCCTGCACGGCTTTTCATTTTATTTGGGCGAAACCGGCACAAGCGAAATCTGATCGTCTACCTGCTCGGCCCGGCTTAAAAAATGGCGAAGGGCCTTGAAGAAGGCGTGCAAAAACAGCGTGATGGATGTGTCATTCTTTGAGGGTTCGGCGTAAAGATCGGCCAGCCAGCGCAACAGCGCAATCCGCTTTTCTCCCAAAATCGGCACTGCCCGCGCCCCGCCATGCCACAGGCAATACCAGTCCGAGACGATCTCGATGACGGAAAGGGATGCGAGGTCTTGTCCATCCTCAAGCCCCATATCATCGAGTTTGGCGGGGCGTGTGCGCGGGTCAAGACAGAGTTGTTGCACGGACATGGGGGCAAGACAGCTCACCACGTCGCGGGGCCATTCGCGCACAAAAAAGCGTTGTTCGACAAGGGCCGTGAGATGCAGGCGCAAGAACGCACCGTAGGTTTTTGCAAAAAGGGCGGCATCTGGCGCGTATCCCGCCGCTACAGTTTCTTGCTGATAGGCCGCGATAATGTCCGGATCGACCGGCAGTGCTGAAAGATCAACCGTGTCAATGGCAACCGTATTGCTGTGCACGTTCAGATGCTTGAAGGCGGGCGGAAAGGCGACCAGCGAGGGCACCGCCACGTTGGTCAACTGACCATGAGGATTGGCAAAGCGGGTGACGCCTTCAACATGCAGATGCCCGCTGAAATGAAGGGGAATGCCAGCAGTTATCAGGGCTTCAGCCACCGCATCCGAGGGTTTGCGCTTGGCCATATTGCTTTTGGGAAACAGGGTTTTGCCGGTATCTAACGGGTCATCAAACGGATCAATGACTGGGTAGTGGGAAAAGGCGAGAAGCGTTTTGCCGAGCTGTCTGGCACGCTTTGCGACATCGGCAATCCATTCGAACATAAAGGGCTTGAGGCGCAACATGGCATTCCAGCCAGCGGCGGTGCTGTCGATAAAGGCCTGCTCTGAGCCCGCATCAAAAGTGCCGTTTCTAGGCTCAAACACATTGGCATCCAGCATCAACAACCAAAGGTCTTGTTGTGGCTCGATCAGATAGGAAGCATCCATCAGGCGATAGTGGTTTTGCCCGTCGGGTGAGAATACCGAATACATCCGCTGTGCGGGATCATCGCTCACGCCAAAGGGCGTTTCCCAATGCAGATCGCCCGCGCGGCGAAAATAGCCGAAGGCGGCCATGGGGTTCAGCCCAAGCGGATAGCCCTCGCAATACATTTGTGCGTTCAAGACATTGTCTGGTGCATCTTCTGCCGGATTGCTGGTTACCAGACGGCTGGTTCCATCGGCCTGCAAAAACCGCTTGGCCTGATGGCGACCGTTGGGGCCGAAAATATCATGATTGCCGAGCAGGGCGTAAAAGCGGGTGCCAAAGCGATTTTCATGATCGGCAAGCAGTTTTGCGACGCTCAATGTGGTTTGTCTCTGGCCATCATCGGTATAATCACCCAGCAGCACCACATGGCCGATGTTGCGGGCCGCGACCTCATCCAGCGCAGCGTTGAGCGCCAATACGCTCTCATTGAACACACGGGTTGAGGTGCGGGTGTCATCCCAGGTGCGCAATGTGAGGCTGCGATGGCCTGAGGCCAAGCCTTTGATGCCATAATCGCCCTCGATATCGTGAAAATGCGCGTCAGCAATGACGGCGATGGAGAAATCAGTGTTGTTTGTCATGGTGATACTATCATCAGGCTGATTTCATTGTGTCAATCGGCAGGCTTCTGGCTTTGGGGCTTTGGCATTGCATCGGCCTATTTGCTTGCTGTTCTATTGCTTTGGGGTGATGTATGACGACAGGATGACAGTGTAACCGGCCGATGGAATTGAGACTGTGGCGCGACGACTTGTACGGCATCAAACGGTTCGGCCGTTGGCGGATAGCGCCGCGCAAGGCCTTAGCCCCGAAGATATCGCAGACCACAATGGCCGCACCATCTCGGCGCTTTTGCTGCGTGAAGGGCCAATGACCCGTCAGGAGCTTGCTGCACGGTTAAAGCTGACAGAACCCGCCATCACCGGCATTCTGCAACGGCTGCTTGGGGCCGGGCTGGTGCGCCAAGGAAAGCGCCAGACAAAGACGCGCTATCAAGCCGCCGAGTTTTCGCTGGTGCCGTCTGGTGCTTATGGATTGGGCATAGAGCGGACCCCCCAGGGCGGTGCCATTGCGCTGTGTGATCTCGCAGGTGCTATGGTGCTGTGTGAAGCGTTTGAGCGGGATGAGGCATTTTTTGATGCCATTTTGCGCATCCGTCAGGCGAAAGCCGGATTTCCAGCCCCGCTTGGCGTTGGGGTGATTATCTCTTCCGGTGCCGATGATGAATTCTCGGCGCTGTTTGACGATCTGCCCTGTTTTTCGCTGTCAAAGCCTGAGGCCGTGTTGGCTGGCGAAAAGCTGTTTGGCGTTGGCGAGCCGGAAGGCGGACTGGTTGTGATTTTGATTGAAGATCGGGTACAGGCCGGGTTTATGATCAATGGCCGATTTTATCGCGGCAGCCATGGCAGGGCAGGGGCCATTGGTGCCATGCGGCCCGGCCTTGGCGAAGGCACACTGGACATGGCCGCAAGTGCAGCCTCCTTTCGCGCTTTTTTGGCTGAGGGTGGGGCGGATGATATCGAGGGCTGGATAAAACAGGCCGCGCGCCGCCTGCTGGATGGCGTTGTGACCATTGCGGGTTTCTTCTCGCCGGGGGTCGTGCTGCTGGGTGGAGATCTGCCTGACGATGTTATCAAACGGCTGATCGATGAAATTGCCAAAGCCCGCCTTGAAAAAGAACGCTATTTTGTTCCAACCGGCTGGATACCCCCCGTGGGGGCCTTGAGCTTTCCAAGCCGTGATCCGGTTTATGGTGCTGCCGTTGCACCCTTTATCGAGCTTCTATTGCCCAAGCCGTATTGAGGCAGAATGGGTTACTTTTGACGTCAGGCAAACACCGGCGAGGGCCGCATGGCCGCCGTGATGGGCGCATGGTTGCGATGGGCGGGATCGGCAGACGGCAGGCATAGCCGGTCTGCCAGTGCCATGGCCGCAGCCCCCAATGCTGCCGCATCTTCCGAGGCGGCGGCGCGGTGCAGGCTGGGGGCCAGCGCGCCACGGCGGGTGATTTCCTCATGCACATAAAGCAGCAATTCATCCACCAGCCGCACGGGCAGCCGCCCGCCGAGAATGACACCATCGGGATCGACCACCATGCCAATGTCCATCACCGCTTCGGCGAGGTTGACGGCCATTTTTTTCAGCCATCCACTCAGCACGGCTCTGTCGCTTCCTTCCAGCGTCAAAAGATCGGCTGGATGGGCAATGGCAATGCCGCGCTCGGCCAGATAATTGATCAGCACCGAGAGCGACAACATATCGCCAATCGGCCGGGTTTCGCCTTCCAGAGGCCCTTCTGTGACGGCCATGGACAACCAGCCGATTTCGCCGCCCAAGCCATTTGCGCCCTTGTGGCGAATGCCATCAATGATCAGGCTGCCGCCCAGACAGGCCGAGATGAGAATATAGAAAAAGCTGCGCATTTCCGTGCCCAACCCGTATTCGATTTCGCCCAGGGCAGCGGCATTGGCATCGTTATCGATATAGATCGGATGATGGGTGATTTTTGACAGAGCGGCGCGCACATCAAAGCCGCTCCATTGGCGATAGCTTTCAGGAAAGCCAATCACCTGCACTTCGCCCAACCAATCGGGAATGGCAAGCCCGATGCCGCTCAGCCGCGATTCTGTGATCACCTTGCGGCGCAAGAACGATGACACCGTATCTTCCATCAGCTTCACAAACGCATCGGGCAGCAAAAATCGCAATTCGTGGTGAATGCGCCCGCGCACATTGCCCACCGCATCCACGGCCACAATGGTCAGGTGGTCGCGGTCAATATTGGCCCCGATGGCAAAGGCACCTTCGGGATCAATCTCCAGCTCAATGGCGGGCTGGCCGCGCAAGCCCTGACGCCGACGCGCTTCCATCACCAGCCCTTCATTCAGCAATTTATCGACAATGCGGGTCACGGCCTGTTTGGTCAGGCGCGAGCGCTTGGCAATTTCGGTGCGCGAAATGGGGCCGCCACGGTGAATGGCATTCAGGATCATCGCCCGGTTCAGGGCGGCTGCCTGCTCGCCATTGGCTCCTGAATAACGCCCAGAATAACCCATTTCAATCATCACTCTCCTCGCGGCCCTGTTGCCGCCGCGAGGAAACCATGCACCATAGGCGTGCGTGAGGAAAGCATTTTTAAGTCGATTTCGACAGACGCCAGCTCTTGACCTCAAAGGGCTTCAGGCTTGCAGCATCCGCCTCCATTGGCTCTTCCAGAATGCTGAGGGCACCACTGACCGCCCAACCATTGGTCGGCGTAAGCTGGAAACCGCCCCGGCGACCGGCTGGCTCATAGACCCGCACAATCAGACCATCACCATCCTCGGCAGGCTTGATGGCGGAGAGCGTAACATCAAGCCCTGAAGCCTTGAGCGGGCAATATTCGCCAACAGCCTTGGCTGTGACAGGCACTGCAATCAGCGGCTGGTTGAGATCATCGGCCTCTTCGCGCACCTGACCTTCATACCACGGGCCTTCGTGCGGCATCAGCGCGTAGGTGAAGCTCTGATAGCCTTCATCGGCCATGGGATCAGGATAGATCGGTGAGCGCAACAGGGACAGGCCCAGAACATTGCCTCTGGCCGAATGGCCATATTTGGCGTCATTCAGCAGCGCCACCCCAAAGCCCGGCTCGGACAGATCGATAAACCGATGGGCTGGGGCCTCAAACATCGCTTCATCCCAGGAGGTGTTGGAATGGGTCGGACGCTCCACCACGCCGTAAGCCACTTCACACGTAGCACGGTTGGCGCTGACAGCCACACCATTCTCCGTGCGCAGCATGACGCGGCGCTCGTGCCAGTCAATCTCGGTGAAAATATCAAGACGGCGGGCGTTGGCGGCAAGACTCAAGGTCTGCACAATGGTGGAATCGCGGAAGCTGCGTTTGATGCAAATGGATGCAACATGGGCGGTGTTTTCAACCAGCTCAATCGAGTCAAACCCGCTCAATTCCTCGGCTTTTTGGCCGTAATCCTCTTCCACATCCCAGGCATCCCAATTGCGGGGCTTATCGGCGGTATAGGCAAACAGCCGGTTGGCACCACCCTCAACCGCCTCGCGGCCAGACGGCTTGTGGATGATGGAGGCAATCGAGCCGTCATCGGCTAATGTCACCTTGAGAATGTCATTTTCCAACATCCTGTCGGTGGCTTTCAGGCCCGCTTTTGGGGCAAGGGCGCTTGCCGGCAATACGCTCACACCCAAGGCTGGCACCATGCCGTCAGCCGCAATGCTGTCATCCTTCACGGTCAGACGGATGGGACGCGGGCTGAGGGTTGGGTTGATTACCAGCACAGCACCATCATCACCGTCAGGCAATTGCGCCAGAATGGCATCAATGGCCGCTTTCTGTGCCGTTGCACCGTCTTCAAGCACCTGTTCCAGCTCGGTTTTCGCATCCACATACACTTCCGCAATCGAAGAGCCAGGCAAAATGTCGTGGAATTCATTTTTCAACACCACCCGCCATTCCGGCTCTAGCGAGCGTGGCTGCGCGGCCCCCAGAAGATGGCCAAGAGATGCCAGCGTTTCAGCGGTGATCAGGCTGCGCTCGGCCTTGCGGTGCAGTTTTTTAATGGCACTTTGCGTGGTCAGCGTGGCGCGGTGCAGTTCGAGATAAATCTCGCCTTTCCACACCGAGACCGGCATGGTTTTAGCCATTGTATGCGCATCTTCAAAGAAGTCATGCACGCGCATCCAGCGGGCTTCGGGGATGGCCGGGAACACCCGAAGCTGTTCTTCGCGCACCACCATTTCCGGGCTTGGGCCGCCGCCGCCATCGCCATAGCCAACGCAGAGCAGGGTGGTGTCGTGGCGGTCTTTCTGGCGATAGTTTTTCCATGTGGGCGTGATGCAATCGGGCCGCACAAAGCCGTTATAGCCTTCCATCGGATTGTCAAACGAATGCGCCAGCACCCGGCTGCCATCCAGCCCTTCCCACCAGAACAGATCATTGGGAATATGGTTGCTCTCGGACCAATTGACCTTGATGGTGAAGAAGCTTTTCATGCCGCCCTGCTTGAGAAGCTGCGGCAGGGCACCGGCAAAACCAAAGCAATCGGGCAGCCAGCACACGCTGTGGCGCGTGCCAAACCGCTTTTCAAAATAGCGCTGGCCGTAGAGAACTTGCCGCGTCAGGCTTTCACCCGTCGGCATATTCGTGTCTGGTTCAATCCACATGCCGCCCAGTGTTTCCCACTGGCCGTCTTTGGCGCGATCCACGATCTTGCCCAGAAGTTCAGGATCATCCTCTTCCAACTGCCAATAATAATGGGCGGTGGATTGGTTGAAGCGGAAATCCTTGGAGGTTTCCATGATCGACAGCGCCGTATGAAACGTGCGGCGCATTTTGCGGCGGGTCTCGTCATAAGGCCACAGCCAGCACAGATCGATATGGGCGTGGCCGGTCAGCGCCACTTTGCCCTGTGGGGGGAAACGTTCACGCAATTCGCTAAGGCGAGCAATGAGCGCATCATAGGCCTGATCCAGCTTGGCGCGCTGGACGTCGGTCAAGCCTTCGGGATTGGCCTTCAGTTCTGGCAATTGCCAGATCTTTTGCTGCATCACCGCAGGTGCCGTGCGCGCTACATAATCCGCCGTCGCCGATGGCCAATCAATAGCATAAAAGGCCTGCTCTGCCGCATCCAGCAGATAGGGTACAACATCATGGCCTTCCAGCACCCGGAGCGCTTCAGCAATCTGGCGCATCAACAGCCACATGCGATCGACGGAACGGTCAATCCAGAACAATTCCGAGCGCTCCAGCTTGGGTGCGCGCACCGGCTCACCAAATGGCAGGCGCGGAACCGATTGCGCTTGCAGCGAGAAGCTCTGTGACGGGGCTAAAAACTCGCGGTGATAGGGGTCAAGCCCATAACGCTTGGTGCTGCCATCCGCAGCCGTGATGCTCAAAAGGCTTTCGCCGCCGAGGTTGAGATAAAGATAGGTGTCTGCCAGCGGCCAGCCTTCGGGCACAGTGACGTCAGCGGTAAAACCAATCGGCGGGTTCTTGTGCGGCCAGGCCTCACCCACGGCAATGGGTTGGCCGTCGAAGCTCCAGCCTTCCACGGCCACGGTTTTGCGGGCGCGCCAGAACTGAAATTCGGCATTGCGGACTTCAATCCGCTCAAGACGTTGAGTGTAGGTCAGGCTCATGATGGATTCCTAAAGTCTTTCAACACGGTTGGCTCAGCCCTTCACGGCTCCGGCGGTCATCGCGCCGAGAATAAGGCGCTGGAGCGAGAGAAAGGCGACAATGGCAGGCACAACCGAAACAAGGCAGGCCGCCGCGAGAAGTTGGATGGAGGAGTCATTTTGGGTGCCAGCATATTGAAAAATGCCGACACCAATCGGGGTGAGCGATTCCTTGGTGATCAGCAGGAACGGCACCAGAAATTGCGACCAGCCGCTGATCACGGCAATGATGAAGGCCGAGGCTATACCGGGGGTCGATAACGGTAAGATGACACGAATGAACACACCAAAGCGGGTGCAGCCGTCCATCATTGCCGCTTCGTCCAGCGTTTTGGGAATGCCGTCGATGGCCCCTTTCAAGATCCAGGTGGACACCGGAACGGCCAGCGCCACATAGACCATGGTGGTGCCAAAATGGCTGTCCAGCAGGCCAATTGCCGCCATATAGCGATAGAGCGGCACCATGATCACCAGCGGCGAAATCATCTGCACCGAGAGCAGCGCCATCATCCAAAAGCCCTTGCCTTTAAACTGAAAACGCGAAAATGCGTAAGCGGCGGGCAGGGCGACGATCAAACAGCCCGTCGCCGACAGGCTGGAGAGCTTCAGGGCGTTCCAAAGGTATGAGATGAACTTGTCGGACGACAGGATCATCGCGAAATTATCCAAGGTTGGCGCTTTGGGAATGAAACGGCTGACGCCGAGAAACACTTCCTTGCGGGTGCGAAGCGCCAAAGACAAAAGCCACAGCAGGGGCCACGCAAAAAAGGCGAAGGTGACGAGCATGAAAAGATAGCTCAATGCGTCACCAAGACGTTCACTCGTGCGCGCCTTCATGTGTCGTCTCCTTTTGGCAAAAAGGCGGCATAGATCAAGGCAAGCCCCAGCGAGATGATCAGCATGAGGATGGACAGCGCCGCACCCGCCGCCAGATCATAATTGCGAAACACCACATTGAACGTATAGAGCGACAGCACTTCGGTGGCGCGTCCCGGCCCGCCGCCGGTCAGCGAAATGATGGCATCAAAGGTGTTGAGCGTCTGGATGGTGATCAAAATCAGATTGACCAGAATGGCCGATTTCAACTGCGGCAGGGTGATGTAGCGAAGCCGCTGATCTGCCCGCGCCCCATCGACGGCTGACGCCTCATACAGCACCGGATCAATGGCCTTGATGGCGGCATACATCACCACCATGGAAAAGGCGGTGCCGCGCCACACGTTGGATAAAACCACCGACCACATCACCAGATGCGGATCGGACAGCCATTGCACAGGGCCTGCACCAATCAATCTTAGCAGGCTATTTAGCCCGCCAAACGGGGCTTCGTTAAACAGCATTTTCCAAATGATGCCACCCGCAATGCCCGGCACCACCCAGGCAATAAGGGCTGTGGTGCGCAAAAGCGTGGCCCCAAACAGCCTGCGTTTTTCCGCCCGCACCACCACCAGCGCAATCACCAGTCCAAACAGCTGTTGCGCCAGAACGGAACCCGCCGTGAAGGTCAGCGTCACCCACAGAATTTGCGGAATTTCTGCGCGGGTCAGCGTGTTGATCAGGGTTGAGACCGTGTAGCCGCCCTCATCACCCAGCAAGGTAGCGTGGGTGAAGGCCAGCCGCAGCACATCCAGCACCGGATAGAGATAGAAAACGCCCAGCACCAGAATGAGCGGCATAAGCCAGGGGGCGACCTTTGGTCGGTGGCGGCTTCGGGCCATGCCCGGCGTTTTGCCAGCCTGCACGCTGATGGTTGTCATGGATTACACCTTCTGAGGTCAATAAAAGTGCTGCGGAGCCATGGCTCCGCAGCCTCAAACGGCATTCACTGGCGTTTGTAAGCGGCAAGTGAGGCCTTGAAGGCTTCATCCACGGCGGCATCCGTGTCTTGCGTGCCCGTCAACACCTTGCCCATCATGATTTGAATCTGATTGGAAATTTCAGGATAGATCGGTGCACCGGGCCGGGCCTGGCCCACTTTCAAAGCTTCAGAAAAGGCTTTGTTGATGTCAGAGGAGAAGATCTTGTACTTGTCATAGAGATCGGCGCGGGTGGGCAATTGCCCCTGAACCTCATTGGCTGGCCCCATATACACCTCGCGGGCCAGATCGGCGCACATTTTCACCTTGGCAGGATCGGATGCAAAAGAGGCAACTGTCCAGCCGCCGGTGCCGGTCGAGCGCTGATCCTTGGTGGGGCCGGGCAGGGGCGAGAAGGTCCATTTCGCCAGCTCTTCCGGCTCCAATGCCGATTGCAGCTGCGCATATTGCCAATTGCCACCAACAAACAGCGCCGTTGTGCCCGCTGCCGCTGCGGCATTGAAATCGTCATAATTGCCAATGGTGGCAACCCGCTTGGGGGCCGCACCGGATTTCACCAGATCGCGATAGTAATTGACCGCCTTGACGAATTTTTCGCGCTCTGCCCCTTCGCCAAAGATGGGCTTGCCGGCATCATCCACCAGCTTGCCGCCTTGCGCCCAGAAATTGGCCAGCCAATCAAAGGTGGTGCCTTCATAGCGCGAGCCGTTGAAGAGAATGCCCTCCATGCCTTGCTTGACCGATTGCAAAGCGGCAGCCTTGGTTTCATCCCAGGTCTGCGGCGCATCGGGAATGATCTCTTTGTTGCGATAAAGCACACGCAGATCGGTGGACCACCACCAGGCATAAATTTGTCCGTCCGTTCCGGTGATGCCTTCACGGACATAGGGGAAGAGTTGGGCAATTTCTTCCTTGGTGAAATAGGGCGAGAAGGATTTCAGCACGCCAGCCTTTTTGAACAGCGGCAACACAAAGGAATCGACGGCGGCGCAATCGGGCGCATTGCCGGATTTGGCCTGCTCGACCAATCTGGCCTGTTCCTGGCCAATATCGCCCGACATCATCTGCAATTCAATGCGCCAGCCGGGATGCTTGGCAATAAACTGGTTAAACAGCTTGCCATAGCCTTCCGCCACCACGGGATCATTGTTGCGCGGGCCATCGGTGGTCATGCGAAATGTCATTTTATTGGCGGCGTCAGCCGGTCCAACCGTGTCGCCGGTGATCATGTCACTGGCATTCGCAACGGTGGGGGCAATCATCAGTGCCGCCAGCGCCAAAGCATGCGTGTTGTTTTTCATCTCTTCCTCCCAAGATCGCAAGGCCCTGCATGCCATGCGTGAAACCCTCAATTGCGGGCGCTCAACCACAGGGCAACACCCGCTCCGTGCGGTTATCGGGTGTCTGCTCTCTCCTCCGGCAGACATCTTCCCATCGCGCAATAAATAGATTAAATCACTTTTGTTTTGCGTCAAGCATTTTGTCTGGGAGGAAATCATGGCTGTGGTGCGCATTGAGAATTTACGCAAATCCTATGGGGCTTTACAGGTGATCCATGGTGTGGATCTCGCTGTCGGTGATGGCGAGTTTCTGGCGCTGGTGGGACCATCTGGCTGTGGAAAATCCACATTTCTGCGCATGCTGGCGGGCCTTGAGGAGGTGTCGGGTGGCGATATTTTTATCGATGACGTGTGCGTCAACGATTTGAGCCCGCGTGAGCGCGACATTGCCATGGTCTTTCAAAATTATGCGCTCTATCCGCATATGACGGTTGCCGAGAACATGGGCTTTGCCTTGAAATTGGCAGGCCATTCGGCGGACGACATCAAGGCCCGTGTTGCGCAAGCCTCTGACGTTCTGGGGCTGGAACCCTATCTGGCCCGCAAGCCCGCCGCTCTTTCCGGTGGGCAGCGCCAGCGGGTGGCCATGGGCCGCGCCATTGTGCGCGATCCCAAGGTTTTTTTGTTTGATGAGCCGCTTTCCAATCTTGATGCAAAATTGCGGGTGCAAATGCGTTCTGAAATTCGCGATTTGCAAAAAAGACTGAACGCAACCACCATTTACGTCACCCATGATCAGGTGGAAGCCATGACCATGGCCGACAAGATTGCGGTTTTCAACAAGGGTGTTCTGGAACAGCTCGGCACGCCGCTGGAACTTTATCATCGGCCGGCCAATCTGTTTGTGGCCGCCTTCATTGGCTCACCGCAAATGAATCTTGTGTCGGGCGAGGCGGCCTCTCACTACAACGCGACCACCATTGGTGTGCGGCCTGAACATTTTGTGCTGTCAGAGGATGACGATGCCTGGCGCGGCACTGTCACCGTTGCCGAATGCCTTGGCAGTGATACATTCATCACCATGGATTGCGGCATCTACGGAAAATTGCAAGTCCGCACCAGTGGCAGCTATGAGCCGAAGATTGGTGACACCGTTCGCGTCAAGCCCATGGAGGGGTGCCTCCATCGCTTTGATGAGACTGGCCACGCCCTGAGGTAGGGCGATAAGGCTTGGCGTTTACATCTTTCGCGGTGTCAGACGCCACAGGCGGCCATCGCTGTCATCTTCGATCAGCCACACCGCACCGTCAGGCGCGACAGCCACATCGCGGATGCGCGCCTCCATGTCCCAGCGGTCCGCCTCGCGGGCATTTCCTTTGGCGTCAAAGCTCACCCGCACCAGGGCGGTTGCGGCAAGGCCGCCAATCAGCGCCGAGTCGCTCCACTTTGGAAACATGTCACCCTGATAGAAAACAAGCCCTGCAGGCGCAATCACCGGCGTCCAATAAAGGGCAGGCGCGATAAACTCTGGCCGGGTGGAATGGCGCGGGATGGGTTTGCCGCTGTAATTGTCGCCATTTGAGACCAGCGGCCAGCCGTAATTGCCGTCAGCCTTGATCAGATTAAGCTCATCGCCACCACGCGGTCCCATCTCATGCAGCCACAATTTGCCATCGGGCGCAAAGGCTAAACCATAGGGGTTGCGATGGCCGGTTGTGAAGGTTTCGCCGCGCACACCACCCTTATCCGCGTGGGGATTATCCGCCGGGATTGAGCCATCGAGATTAAGCCGAAGCAGTTTTCCGCGCGCCTGATCGGGGTCTTGCGCTGTCTCAGGGCGCATACGGTCGCCCACGGTGAGATAGAGCTGCTTTCCATTGGGATCAAAGGCAATGATACCGCCAGACTGTCCGCCGCCACCGGCGGGCGTTTGCCGCCAGATGATCTGCTTGTTTTCCAGTGCTGCCTTATCTTTTGATGTCACAAGTTTTGCGCGCGACAAAACAAGGCTGCTGCCCGATGCGCCCGGCTCGGAATAGGTGAAATAGATGTCGCGGCTGGTTGCAAAGCCGGGCGATACCGCAATGTCCAGCAGCCCGTTTTGGCCTTCTGCGGCAACGGCTGGCACGTTTGACACGGGCGTTTTATGGCCGTTGGGGTCCACAAGGAAGATCTTTCCCGGCTTTTCGGTGATCAGCATCTGCGCATCCGGCAAGACGGCAATTGCCCATGGCGTGTTGAAGCGCGCAACCTCTTTGGCAATAAAGGGCTTGGTGGGAGATACCGGGCTGTCACCGGCATTGATGCTCTGCGCGTTTGCAGAGCCGATCAACGCTAGACAAAAGAGTGTTGTCGATATCCGCCTCATGTTTCCTCCTCCACCGCAGCCTTCTAAGCTATCTGGTTCTCGGAGTGGCTGATTTCAATATGCATAATGGACGTGGTCGGCCATCCATCTGTTTCACGACAAAAAAAGCCCCTGCATGCTGGATCACCAGCATGCAGGGGCTGCTCAAGGCGGCGGCACTCGAGCAAACACCAAGGGCGATTAAACCAGATCGAAGCGATCGGCGTTCATTACCTTTGTCCAGGCTTTGATGAAGTCGTGAACGAACTTCTCTTTATTATCGTCCTGCGCATAGACTTCGGCGTAGGAGCGCAGGATCGAGTTTGATCCAAACACCAGATCCATGCGGGTTGCTGTCCACTTGGCTGCACCGGTTTTACGATCGCGGATTTCGTAAATATTCTTGCTGATCTGCTTCCATGTATTGGCCATGTCCGTCAGGTTCACAAAGAAGTCGGTGGTGAGGGCACCTTCCTGGGAGGTGAAAACACCATGCTTTGTGCCACCATAATTGGTGCCCAGCATGCGCATGCCGCCGACGAGAGCGGTCATTTCAGCCGCTGTCAGACCCATCAACTGGGTGCGATCCAGCATCAGTTCTTCAACGCTGACAGCGTAGTCTTTCTTGACCCAATTGCGATAGCCATCATGCAGCGGCTCCAGCACCGAGAAGGAGTCCGCATCGGTCTGGGCATCTGTTGCATCACCACGACCGGGGGCGAAAGGCACCTTCACGTCAAAGCCCGCAGCCTTGGCAGCCTGTTCAACGCCCACGGTACCGGCCAGCACGATCACATCGGCAATGCTTGCACCGCTTTGCGCGGCAAGGGGTTCCAGCACGGACAGAACCTTTGCCAGACGCTGTGGCTCATTGCCCTCCCAATCCTTTTGCGGAGCCAGACGAATGCGGGCACCATTGGCACCGCCGCGCATATCAGAGCCGCGGAATGTGCGGGCGCTGTCCCAGGCGGTTGACACCATCTCGCTGATCGACAGGCCAGAGGCTGCGATCTTGGCCTTGAGGGCGTCCACATCGTAATCTGTCTTGCCAGCAGGAATTGGGTCCTGCCAGATCAGATCTTCCGAAGGAACATCCGGGCCGAAATAGCGCGGCTTTGGCCCCATGTCGCGGTGGGTCAGCTTGAACCAGGCGCGGGCAAACACATCCGAGAAATAGGCCGGATCTTTATAAAAGCGCTCGGAAATGGCGCGGTAGGCCGGGTCCATCTTCATGGCCATATCGGCATCGGTCATGATGGGGTTGTAGCGGATCGAAGGATCTTCCACATCAACCGGCTTGTCTTCTTCCTTGATGTTGATCGGCTCCCACTGGTGCGCACCAGCCGGGCTCTTTTTCAACTCCCACTCATAGGTGAACAGCAGATAGAAATAGCCGTTGTCCCACTGGGTTGGATGGGTTGTCCAAGCACCTTCAATGCCGCTGGTGACCGTGTAGCGACCCTTGCCGGTCTGGTTCGGGTTGGCCCAGCCAAGACCCTGCATGTCGACATCGGCAGCCTCTGGCTCTGGGCCAAGCAGGCTTGCATTGCCATTGCCATGGGCCTTGCCAACGGTATGGCCGCCAGCGGTCAAGGCCACGGTTTCTTCGTCGTTCATGGCCATGCGGGCAAAGGTTTCGCGCACCTGAGCCGCTGTTTTCAACGGATCGGGGGTGCCGTTCACGCCTTCAGGATTGACGTAGATCAGACCCATTTGCACGGCGGCGAGCGGATTTTCCATGGTGGCTGGATTGCTCACATCATCATAGCGCTCGTCACTTGGGGCAAGCCATTGCTTTTCGGCACCCCAGTAAACGTCCTTTTCCGGTGCCCAGATGTCTTCGCGGCCAAAGGAGAAGCCGAAGGTTTTCAAACCCATGGATTCATAGGCAATCGTGCCTGCAAGAATCATCAGGTCGGCCCAGGAGATCTTGTTGCCGTACTTCTTCTTGATCGGCCACAACAGGCGGCGGGCCTTATCAAGGCTGACGTTGTCTGGCCAGGAGTTGAGCGGGGCAAAGCGCTGGTTGCCGGTGCCGCCGCCGCCACGACCATCGGCCAGGCGGTAGGAACCAGCCGAGTGCCATGCCATACGGATCATCAAGCCACCATAGTGACCCCAGTCGGCAGGCCACCATTCCTGACTGTCTTTCATCAAGGCATGCATGTCGGCTTTCAAGGCATCAACATCAAGCGTCTTGAGGGCTTCGCGGTAGTTGAAGTCTTTGCCAAAGGGATTGGTCTTGGTATCATGTTGATGCAAAATATCGAGATTGAGAGCGTTCGGCCACCAATCCGTATTCGACGCGGAGGTCGCGGTATTGCCGCCGTGCATAACCGGACATTTTCCGGCCGATTTCATGTCGTTCGCACTCATTTTAGTCTCCAATAGACGTGTTCATTTATGATCCGGACCCTGAAAGGGACTTCCATCGGCCAGCCGCGACAACGCGCGCCAAAGGCCCGTCGAAACCAACTTTCGGACAAACAATAGCTAACAAGGCAATTCCATAAATTCCAATTGTATATTCTGAAGACTGCGATAAGCTGAGATTATGATAGGACTGTCTATGAAACATCTGCGCTATTTTGATGCGCTTGCCCGCCATGGCCATTTTGGCCGTGCGGCCGAAAACTGTGCCATTTCCCAGCCAGCATTGTCTGTGCAGATCAAAGAGCTGGAAGAAATGATCGGCGCATCTCTGGTGGAGCGCGGTGGGCGACAAATCCGCCTCACCAGCTTGGGCGAAGAATTTGCCGAGCGGGTGGGGGCCATTTTGCGCTCCGTTGATGAGCTGAAAGATCTCGGACGATCCGAACAAGGCCCTCTTGCTGGCCGTTTGCGCATCGGTGTTATTCCGACCGTGGCACCGTATTTGCTGCCCGATATTATCAAGCTGCTGGCGCAACGCTATCCCGGACTGGAGCCGAGGCCGCGAGAGGCGATTACGCAAAAATTGATTGAAGACCTGATGCAAGCCCGCTTGGATGTGGCCATTGTGGCTTTGCCGGTTTCGCAGCCATCGCTGGAAGAGGTGGGGCTGTTTGATGAAGAATTTGTGCTGGTACGCCCGTTGGAAGATCGGCAAAAGCCGGTGCCGTCTGCCGATATGTTGAAAAAAATGCGGCTGTTGTTGTTGGAAGAGGGCCATTGCTTTCGCGAGCAGGCCCTGTCTTTTTGCGACATAACCGCATCCGCCCCACGGGATTTGATGGAAGGCAGCTCGCTTTCCACCCTCGTGCAAATGGTCGGTGCCGGTATTGGCGTCACCCTCATTCCGGATATGGCGGTTTCGATTGAAACCCGCTCGTCTGATGTGTCGATGTCGCGGCTGGCGCAGCCTCGCCCGTTTCGTACCATCGGCATGGTCTGGCGCAAAACAAACCCACTGGCAGCGCAGTTTGCGCAAATTGCCGATATCGTGCGCGAAGTGGGCTTGAACAAGCAATACAACACCCGCGATATGATTTGCTGAGGCACGGCAAAAACGCCGATGGCAGCTTTGCGTCATTCAGAATAGAATTTTAGTTTACATAGTCCATAAAACTGATAGACTAATGGGCAATCCTCTAAATCGGAAGGCATCTAGAGGATTATGCATTAGGGTCGGTCAGGTTCAGATTGAACGTGCGGGCTCTCGTTTCCTTTGTTCGAGCTTGTCATTTCGGAAAAACCACTCATCGCTTTTCCCAGACAGGCTCTCATGATCTGAAATGCTTCAGATGGAGGGAATAATGGACGAGTTCGAGAGTGAAGAAGGACGCGAATGTCTTTATGGTCTGTGGACCGAATCCATATTCAATATCAATTGCCAGAAGGAAAGAGTGCCCGATGTTGTCCATGAAAGGCAAATATGGGTTGAAAGCGCTTTATCATCTTGCAGGCCTGCCCGAAGGTGTCGTGGTTCAATCGATGGAAATTGCCGAAGCGCAGGGAATGTCGAAAAAATTTCTCGATGCCATTCTTGCAGATCTGCGCAACAGCGGGTTTGTCTTTGCCCGAAAGGGGCGGGGCGGCGGCTATTGCCTGACCCGCAAGCCGGAAGAGATCATGGTGGGCCACGCGTTGCGCGTTCTCGACGGGCCTTTGGCACCCATAGGCTGCGCGAGCCGCACCGCCTATCACCGCTGCAAGGATTGTGCCGACGAAGCAACCTGCCCGGTCCGATTGACAATGCTGGAAGTGCGCGAGGCCATTGCGGCGGTGCTCGACAACAAATCCCTCTCCGACCTGAGACATATGGTGGACAACGAAGCCGATGGATTGGGGCGTATGCTGGGGGTTTCTTAAACTCTCTTGAACGCCTTTCGATGTGTTGCCGGAGGCCGTCATGACAAAGCATATCGTTATCATCGGCGGTGGTGCCAGTGGCATTGTGATGGCCGCCCATCTCTTTCAAAATCGCAATGAAGTAGACAAATTCCGGATCACGATTGTTGAGGCCGGACCCCATCTGGCGCGTGGGCTCGCCTATTCAACATCGAACCCCTCTCACCTGCTGAACGTGCGTGCAGCGCAGATCAGCGCTTTCGCCGATGTGCCAGATGATTTTGTGCGCTGGCTGGACATCCATCATCCGGGAGCCACAGCGGGTGACGGATTTGTCCCTCGCATGTTGTATGGGGACTATCTCGAAAAACTGCTGCACACCCTGACCACATCGGCGCAAGCCGCACCGGTGCAGATTATCGCGCAGGAATGTTGTGGCCTGCGCCCACTTGAAGCCGGTGCTGAGGTGCTGTTGGCCGATGGCTCCGTTTTGCCCGCGCATTTCGTGGTGATTGCCGCGGGTTTCGGCACGCGGCAGGCTTCGGATGGACCGCTGCTCGACCCTTGGGCGCAGGAGGTGCCAGATGATCGCGAAGCGCGGGTGGTCATTCTCGGCACGGGGTTGACCATGGTCGATAAAGTGCTGTCTTTGCTCGATGCTGGCCATCAAGGGCCAATCCTTGCCATCTCGCGCAAAGGACTGCTGCCAAGACCGCATGGGCCGCACCATCCGCTTTCGCTGTCCACAGCCGATATTCCGCTGGGCGCAAGCATTCATTATCTTATGCGCTGGCTTACACAGCTTGTTGCGGCCCATCAAGCGGTGGGGGGCAATTGGCGCGATGTGATGGATGGTCTGCGGCCCCATATTCAGACCGTGTGGAAACATCTGCCCAAGGATTCACGCGCCCGGTTTCTCCGGCATGCCGCATCATTGTGGGATATTCATCGTCACCGCATGCCCCAGACGCAGGCGGCACGATTGCAAGCCGCCCTGCACGAGAAAAAGTTAGAGATCAAGAAGGGACGGTTTGTGGATGCGCTGGCCTATAATGACAGAACAATCCTGACCTTTTACAACATCGCGTCCAATAGCTGCTGCGAATTGGAAGCCGATGCGGTCTATGATTGTCGGGGCATCCGCAGAAGAGCGGTGCATGGCTTGCCCCCCTTGCTCGGCTCATTGCTCAAACAAGGGCAAGCGCGGCAGGATTGTTTGGGTTTAGGCTTGGAGTTTGACGGAAATTTCAGCCTCATCGATGCCCATGGCAAAAGCTCAAACCGGATTTTCGGCATGGGGCCGGTCACACTGGGCACGTTTTGGGAGACAATCGCAATTCCGGATATTCGCCTGCAAGCGCAACACATCGCCCGACAACTCCAGGCGCAGCGGATTGAGGCGCGTGAGGCTTAGGAACGGTTAAATGAATGAATGTCGATTTTCCCTACAGCGCCATCAGCCAAAAAGGGAGCATGGCGCTGTAGGAGCAAAAACCGTTGCCTTAAAATACTGACCATCGTGATGGCAGGAAGCGGACAATGTCGCCCTGATTGGACGCAACCGTGAGCGGCAGTTCAATTTCGATCCGCCCGTCCGTTCCTGATCCCATATCCAGCTCGGCAATGCGTGCACCGGCGAGCCGTCGGCTGGACACAATCCGCCCCTCCAGCGCCGGTCCTTCGCTGCGCAGCGCAATATCGCGCGGACGAAAGAACAGGCGGGCGCTGTTGCGGGCAATCGATGTTTCGATTCCCAAAGGTTTGCCGTTAAACAGCACCTGGCCTTGATCAATGCTTACAGGCAGCGACGCATTGTCACCGACAAAAGAAAAGACAAAGGCCGATTGCGGGTTGTCATAGATATCATCTGCAGAGCCAACTTGCTCAATCTTGCCCTGACTCATCACCACGACGCGATCGGCCAGTTCCAGCGCTTCTTCCTGATCATGGGTGACAAAAAGCGTGGTGTGGCCGGTCCGATCATGAAACTCGCGCAGCCATTTGCGCAATTCCTTGCGCACCTTGGCATCAAGCGCGCCAAAGGGCTCATCCAGCAAAAGAACACGCGGCTCAATGGCCATGGCACGGGCCAAGGCCACACGCTGGCGCTGCCCGCCGGACAATTGAGCCGGATAGCGCCCTTCCATGCCGGACAGCTGCACCATCTCGATCAGTTCTTCAACGCGGCGGCGAATTTCGGCTTTTGGCGGGCGGTTTTTGGCAGGGCGCACATTCAGGCCAAAGGCAATATTGTCAGCCACGCTCATATGGCGAAACAAAGCATAGTGCTGGAAAACAAAACCAACATTGCGCTCAGCCACGCTCTTCCACGACGCGTCCTCATCACCAAACAGAATCCGCCCTTGGGTGGGAAACTCCAGCCCGGCCACCAAACGCAGCAGGGTGGTTTTGCCTGAGCCGGAAGGGCCGAGCAGCGCAATCAGCTCGCCGGAGCCGATGTTGAGAGACACGTCGTGAAGGGCTGGGAAATCGCCGAATTCCTTGCGGATGTGGTCTATGCGGATATCCATGAACAGTCCTGCCTTTCCGGCTTATTTGTGAGCAGCGCCATTGCCAAAACGCAGTTCCAGCAATGTTCTGAGAAGAAGGGTGACGAGGGCAAGGGCTGCCAGCAGCGAGGCAACGGCAAATGCTCCGCCCGTGTTATAGTCATTATAAAGCGCCTCAATGTGCAGCGGCATCGTGTCGGTCTTGCCGCGCACATGGCCAGACACCACGGAAACGGCACCAAACTCGCCCATCGCTCGGGCGTTACACAAAAGCACGCCGTAGAGCAGCGCCCATTTGATATTCGGCAAGGTGACGCGAAAGAAGGTCTGCAAGCCTGTGGCACCCAGCGTAATGGCGGCTTCCTCGTCTGCCGTGCCTTGCGCTTCCATCAAAGGAATAAGCTCGCGCGCGATGAACGGAAATGTCACGAAAACCGTGGCCAGGAAAATGCCGGGGAAGGCAAACACAACAGGAAAGCCCATGGCTTTCAACTGCGGCCCCAGCCAACTATCGGCCCCGAACAGCAAGACATAGACCAGACCGGCAATCACAGGCGAGACGGAAAACGGCAGATCGATCAGCGTGATCAGAATGGTTTTTCCCTTGAAATCAAATTTGGCAATCGCCCAAGCGGCGGCGATGCCAAACACCAGATTAAAGGGGACAGCCAGAGCCGCCACCGCAAGCGTCAACTTGATCGCTGAGAGCGTATCTCGATCGGTCAGTGTTGCGGCAAAAGAATTCCAGCCTGCCTGAAAAACGCGAATGAGCACGGCACCCAGCGGCACGATCAGAAAAAGTGCCAGAAAAACAAATGCCAGGCTGATCAGCAGCCAGCGAATGGCAGTGGGCTCGGTTGTCGGATCACGTTGTGCCAGATTGCTTTGGGCCAAATTACGTTGAGATTGATCAGCCATTGCCAAACCTCTTCTGGCTCCAGTTTTGAATGCCATTGATAATGAACAGCATCACAAAAGAGATGGTGAGCATGATCGCGGCAATCACGGTGGCAGCCGTATAATTGAACTCTTCCAGCTTGATCACGATCAGAAGCGGCGCGATTTCTGATTTGAATGGCAAATTGCCCGCAATGAAGATCACCGAGCCGTATTCACCAACGCCGCGCGCCAGTGCCAGCGCAAATCCGGTGAGAATGGCGGGAACGAGAGGCGGAAGAACAACATAAAACAATGTCTGGAACCGTCTGGCCCCCAACGTCGCTGCGGCTTCTTCCGTTTCGCGCGCAATTTCCTCCATCACGGGCTGAACCGTGCGCACCACAAAGGGAAAGCCAACCGCGATCAACGCAACAACAATGCCAAGAGGCGTATAGGCCACCTTGATGCCAAGTGGGGCCAGCCATTGGCCAATCAGCCCGTTGGGTGCGTAAATTGTTGTGAGCGCGATGCCCGCAACCGCTGTCGGCAGGGCGAACGGCAGATCAATCAGCGCGTCCAGCAGCCGTCTGCCGGGGAACTGATAACGCACCAGAACCCAGGCCGTGAGCGTACCAAACACTGCATTCGCCGTGGCGGCGATCATCGCTGTGACAAAGCTTACCTTTAATGCCGACAGAATACGAGGATCGGAGGCAATCGCCAGAATTCCTGTTGGTCCAAGCGAACCCGCCCTTAGCACCAGTGCTGCGAGCGGGATGAGAACAATGAGTGTCAGCATCGACAGAGACAGTCCGAGCGTCATCCCGAAACCGGGAATGACGCTCGGATGTTTCCAATGCCAACCCTTGAAGAGGGAAAGGGTGGTCATGATCTGTTACCGCGCTGGCTTGTAAATCGTATCAAAAATACCGCCGTCGCTGAAAAATTCAGGCTGAGCTTTCTTCCATCCGCCGAAATCCTCAATTGTTACCAGATCCAGCTTGGAAAACCGCTTCAAGTCCTCGGGATTCACTTTTGACGGATCGGACGGGCGATAATAATTCTTGGCCGCCAATTGCTGGCCTTCTGGCGAATAGAGATATTCGAGATAGGCTGTCGCAACCTTGGTGGTGCCGTGGGCGTCGGCATTGCCCTTGACCAATGCCACCGGTGGCTCGGCTTTGATGGAGATGGAGGGTGCTATGATGTCGAACTTATCCGGGCCAAGTTCGTCCAACGACAGGTAGGCCTCATTTTCCCATGCGATCAGAACGTCGCCGATACCGCGCTCTGCAAAAGTCTGTGTCGCACCACGCGCGCCGGTATCAAGAACGGGGACATGCTGGAAGAGCTTGGTGATATAGTCGCGGATCTTCGCATCATCGCCACCATAGGCCTTTTTCGCCCATGCCCAAGCGGCGAGGAAATTCCAGCGCGCTCCGCCCGAGGTCTTGGGGTTCGGCGTGATCACCTGAATATCGTCCTTGATCAGATCGCCCCAATCCTTGATGCCCTTGGGATTGCCCTTTCGCACCAGAAACACGATGGTGGATGTATAAGGAGCGCTGTTATTGGGCAGCAGGCTCTTCCAATTGGCAGGGATTTTCCCGGTCTTTTCGGCAATCACGTCAATATCGGCCTCAAGTGCCAAAGTCACAACATCTGCTTCCAATCCGTCAATGACTGCGCGCGCTTGTTTGCCGGAGCCACCATGGGATTGGTTGATGGTGACATCTTCCCCGGTCTTGCCCTTCCAGTATTTTTCAAACACGACATCATATTGCTTGTAGAGTTCGCGCGTCGGATCATAGGAGACGTTGAGAAGCTCCTGGCCAGCGAAAGCAGGTGCTGTCGGCAAGATAGCCGTCGCGAGAGAAATTCCGAGCAGTCCAAGTGTAATGCTTCTGCGTCTCATAAATGGCTCCCGTGGTTAACTACTATCAGTCTATAAAATTAATAGACCATGTCAATTAACTGGACTTAAAAAGCAAAACTGGTTTCCTTTCCGCCCTCCAAGACGTGCGGATATCGCGTCAAGCGCATCCATTTTAGAATGATATGAGTGCGCTATGTGCAGAGCGTAAAAAATTGTCAGAGGCATTTGCGAGCTTGCATTTCCAATTCACGCAATGAAAACAACAAATATCGTGTACGATCAAACCATTGGCAGAAAAGTGGGATTTTCGCTAAAAATCCGTTTGACATATTTGGGCTGTGGGCCTAGAAACCGCCTCACCGAACGAGGCGGCGCTTCTTTGGAAGTGTTGGTTTCGCTCTTAGAGATCATCTAGATAGCTTTTATAGTTTGAATGACCGAGCTTTCGGGTTTGGTTGGGGTGGTTTTTTGACGGTTGATACCGTCAGTTATTTGACAATTATATATGAGANGAAGTGTTGGTTTCGCTCTTAGAGATCATCTAGATAGCTTTTATAGTTTGAATGACCGAGCTTTCGGGTTTGGTTGGGGTGGTTTTTTGACGGTTGATACCGTCAGTTATTTGACAATTATATATGAGAAGAAAGAGAAACGTGGACGGCGGTTTTGCGTTGGAGAGTTTAGCAATAAACGCTCTGATAGAAGACAAATGACGGTCACGTTTTGATATGAGAACACCAGGTTGTGTTGTGTTTGGATTGCAGTGATGCGGTTTGGATGCGTAAAGACATAATCGAGTGAGTTCTCGTCGATTCAGAACATACAGTGATTAGTTAAGATTGAATTCTCAACTTGAGAGTTTGATCCTGGCT
>NZ_MKIM01000031.1 GCF_001939045.1 Rhizobium oryziradicis | reverse complement strand
CAACAAAGCCGCTCGCCGCTCTCGCGCCGCCGCCCCGTCTGCTGTGAGGCGGTTTCTAAGCCCACAAAACCAACAAGTCAACGCTCACCGTTATAAAATTATCATATTTTAGATAACTTACCGATTTTATTCGAGAAAATTAGAATTCATTTTCGTGAAGATGGATGAAATGTCCAGCCATTCAGCGAATAAACGCGTTCTGATTTGCACAAATCCTATCCAGGCTGCTTAAAAAATGTCGCGCGCACTGCCTAATTAAGAGGATTTAGCGTTCTCCTGCCACCGAATGTTCATATTCGCATGCTCTGGGAGATCTGACAGAGAGGATATCCGAGTTGGCATTTGCCGGATAATTCCGTTTCCAATTCAATGCGGGTTTGACAGATGGCGCGCAAGCGGGCAGATGTTTATATATGGTAAAAATGACCTCTCAGATCGGAATAGGGCCGCAACAACAGCATTGCGACGGGTACAGACGGAGTTGGTACGGCTGATATGACGTCTGACAACAACCTTACCCGCCTTCTTGGAACAGAGCCGCCTCTTTTGGCAGATGGCTGGCGTGTTCCTGATCGTCGTGAAATCTCGCTCCGCTGGCTTACCGGAACATTTCTGACCGGCATCACCTCGTCTGTGTTGATGGGGGTTGCGCTTTTTGCTGCTCTTGATGGTCGTCAGCAATTGGCCATACCCGCCGAGGCCTACGCGCTGAGTGATATGAAGTTGCGCGATACCGATAGTTCACAAGGTGTTCAGCGCGGTGGTCGGCTGATTAACAACGTCATATCCTCGAAGGCCGCCAGTCGTTCTGTGTTGAATGTGTCAACCATGAGCCGGGTGGGTGACAAGGACGTTATCAAGCGTCAGCCGTTCACGCATCTCCGCATGTTGATATCCTCAGGCTTACCCACGCAGGAAAGCTATCCTCCTTTCGATCCCCTGACGATTTTTGGCAGTGATGATGCGACCGTTACCCCGCGGACTGGCACGATCTATGGGTCAAACGTGGATTCTGAGGTCAGTTTAAAAACGGTTCCTTTTCCAACGTCGCAGTTGGGATTCAAGTTGGCACCCGGCATGAGTTCGGATGAGGTCGAAGAAAACGTCCGCTCCAATGGTTCCTTGCTCACAGAAGGAACATCCCAAGTTTCGGCCCTTTATTATGTTGATCCTCAGCGTTTTGCCGATACCGAAGGCGATCTGGATATGAACCCGGGGTTGGAGGCGCGCGTTGTCGAGCAAAACCTCTCCGTTGCAGCTCCCGACCCTGTGACGCCTGAAACGGAACAATATGCCGACGACATTATTCCGATCCGTCGCGAGCAATCAATCAACGCCGCATTGACAAGTTCCGGCTATCCTTCGGCCAAGGCACAGGCGATTGCCGACAGTTTGAGTGAAAAACTCGACTCCCCCAATCTCAAAGCAGGCGATGTCTTGCGAATCGGCATTATTCAGCGCGGTGAACAGGCGCGCGTTGTGCGCTTCAGTGCTTATCGCGATGGTAAGCACCTTGTTACCATGGCGGTGGATGACAAGGGGCAACTGGTGGAGGGAGATGCCCCGCCCATGCTGGATGCCGTCGCCACCGCATTTGATGAAAACAGTCCGGCCATCACCAGTGGCCGCGATACACCAAGCATTTATGATGGCATTTACCGCGCAGCACTCTCCAATGGCATGGGCAAAAGTTTGACGGCGCAAGTTGTGCGGCTGCTTGCCAGCGGGTTTGATTTGCAGTCCCCCCTCAAGCCCAGTGACGGTATTGAGGCGTTTTATTCTGCCGCCGATGAAAGCGGCAAAGCGAGCGCAGACTCCGAATTGCTGTTCCTTCGCGCCCGGTTTGGCGAAACGACAACTGCACTCTACCGTTTTCAAGATCCCACGGACGGCTCCGTGGACTATTACGACCAAAACGGCAAAACCAATCGCCAGTTCCTGCTGCGCAATCCCGTGCCAAATGGTGTGTTCCGCTCCGGGTTCGGCATGCGCCGTCACCCCATTCTTGGCTTTGCACGAATGCACACCGGTGTCGATTGGGGCGCGCCGTCAGGATCGCCAATTGTTGCAGCTGGCAGTGGTGTCGTGGAGAAAGCTGGCTGGGATTCCGGCGGCTATGGCAATCAAACCATTATCCGTCACCCCAATGGCTACGAGAGCTCCTACAATCACCAAAGCGCGATTGCCAAAGGCGTTGTTGCGGGTGCCAAGATCAAACAAGGTCAGGTCATTGGCTGGGTTGGCACCACCGGCGAATCGACCGGGCCACACCTTCATTACGAAATTATCGTCAATGGCACCAAGGTAGACCCCATGAAAGTGCGTCTGCCAGATGGAAAATCTCTTGATGGCAAGTTGCTCGCCAGCTTTGAGGCTGAGCGCAAACGCATCGATGATTTGCTGTCGAGTGACGAAAAAAATCGGCAGCTTGCCGCAAACAATTGAACTATCATAAAAAACGGCGGCCTAGGGCCGCCGTTTTCATGTCTTGGGTTAGCGCAGGCTTATGCAGCCTGCTCCAATGGTTTCGCCGCTGAAATCAACAGCCGGTCAGAACCTGCTGTGATTTTGACCGCAGCTCCATCCAGCACATGGCCTGCCAAAATCTGCTCGGCCAGAGGGTCTTGCAGATATTTCTGAATCACGCGCTTCAATGGCCGCGCACCGTAAATCGGATCATAGCCTTTATCGGCCAGCCAATTGCGGGCATCGGGTTCCAGATCAATGGTGATCTTGCGCTCAGACAGAAGCGTGACAAGCCTGCGCATCTGAATGTCGACAATCGTGCCCATCTCGCTGCGGCGCAGGCGATGGAACAGGATGATCTCGTCCACACGGTTGAGGAACTCAGGCCGGAACGACGCTTTCACGACATCCATCACCTGTTCGCGGACACTCTCGATATCGTCATTTTCGCCCACACTGGTCAGATAATCTGCGCCCAGGTTGGAGGTCATGATGATGATTGTGTTCTTGAAGTCCACCGTACGGCCCTGGCCATCGGTCAGGCGACCATCATCCAGCACCTGCAACAACACGTTGAACACATCGGGATGGGCCTTTTCGATCTCGTCGAACAGGATGACCTGATAAGGCTTGCGCCGCACAGATTCCGTCAGCGCGCCACCTTCCTCGTAGCCGACATAGCCTGGAGGTGCCCCGATCAGCCGCGCAACGGAGTGCTTCTCCATATATTCCGACATGTCCAGCCGCACCATGGCGCTCTCGTCGTCAAACAAGAAGCGTGCCAAGGACTTGGTCAGCTCGGTTTTGCCCACGCCGGTTGGCCCCAAGAAAATGAACGAGCCAATCGGCCGGTTTGGATCTTGAAGGCCAGCACGGGCGCGGCGCACCGCACGCGATACCGCCTGCACGGCATCACCCTGCCCGACCACCGATTTGGCCAACTCGTCTTCCATCCGCAACAGCTTGTCGCGCTCGCCCTCCAACATCCGATCGACAGGAATGCCGGTCCAGCGGGACACGATATGAGCGATGTTGTCTGGCGTCACCACTTCCTGCACCATGCTGGCATGGCCGGAACTGTCCTGCGCTTCCGCCTCAACAAGCTTCTTTTCCAGATCCGGAATAAAGCCGTAAGCCAACTCACCGGCGCGCTGAAACTCGCCTTGACGCTGGGCAATCGCCAGTTCATTGCGGGCTTCATCCAATTGACGTTTCAGATCAGCAGCAAGGCCAAGCTTTTGCTTTTCCGACTGCCAGCGGGCCGTCAGCGCATCCGCTTCTTCTTCAATCGAGGCAAGCTCGGTTTCCAGCTTGGCCAAACGATCAATCGAGGAGGCGTCCGTTTCCCTTTTCAGGGCTTCGCGCTCGATCTTCAGCTGCATGATGCGGCGATCCAGTTCATCCAGCTCTTCCGGCTTGGAATCCACCTGCATTCTCAGGCGCGATGCGGCCTCGTCCATCAGGTCGATGGCCTTATCGGGCAAGAAGCGGTCGGTGATATAGCGGTTTGAAAGGGTTGCTGCCGCCACCAGAGCCGAATCCGAGATGCGGACCTTGTGGTGCTGCTCGTATTTTTCCTTCAATCCGCGCAGGATCGAGATGGTGTCTTCCACCGTTGGCTCGTCCACCATCACCGGCTGAAACCGCCGGGCAAGGGCTGGATCTTTTTCCACGTGCTTGCGGTATTCATCCAGCGTCGTCGCACCAACGCAATGCAACTCACCACGGGCAAGGGCGGGCTTGAGCAAATTGGACGCATCCATTGCGCCATCGGCTTTGCCGGCACCTACAAGTGTGTGCATTTCATCGATAAACAGAATGATGTCGCCGTTTTCGGACTGAACTTCGTTCAAAACCGCCTTCAAGCGCTCTTCAAATTCACCGCGATATTTGGCACCGGCAATCAACGCACCCATATCGAGCGCCATCAATCTTTTGTCTTTCAGGCTTTCCGGCACGTCGCCGTTGACAATGCGCAGTGCCAAGCCTTCGGCAATCGCGGTTTTACCCACGCCCGGCTCACCAATCAGCACGGGATTGTTCTTGGTGCGGCGCGAAAGTACCTGAATGGTGCGACGAATTTCATCATCGCGGCCAATCACCGGGTCGAGGCGGCCTTCGCGGGCCTCTTCGGTCAAATCGCGCGCGTATTTCTTCAGCGCATCAAAGCCCTGTTCGGCGTTGGCACTGTCAGCCGTGCGGCCTTTGCGAACATCGTTGATCACCTGGTTCAGCGCATTGGCGGTCACACCGCCCTTTTTCAGGCTGGCGGAGGTGGATGCAGATGTCTCTATGGCCAAAGCCAGCAGCAAGCGCTCAACGGTGACAAAGCTGTCGCCAGCCTTTTTGGCGGCGTCTTCCGCCGTGGTGAACACTTTGGCCAGCGGCTGAGACAGATAGACCTGTCCGTTGCCACCAGAAACTTTTGGTAATTTGCCAAGAGCCACATCATTGGCCAGACGCACTTCTTTCGCATCGCCGCCAGCCCGCGTGATCAGAGACGAGGCCATGCCCTGCTCGTCATCCAGCAGCACTTTCAGCACATGTTCCGGGGTAAATTGCTGATGTCCCTCAGAGAGGGCATTGGTTTGGGCGGACTGCAAAAAGCCGCGCACGCGCTCGGAATATTTTTCAATGTTCATCGTCGCTCTCCGTTTTCCAGACCGCCCGAAGCGGCACAGTCCGGTTGTTGAGGATAGACCCCCTTATCAAGGCAGGTCCTTAGATCGAAACCAATAGAATGGCTTTTCTTCAATCCATTGGCCTTGATATGGGGAGTGGGTTTTCCCCTTTAAAGAGCACTCTAGCGCAAAATTTACGTGGCCGATTGACCAAGCGCAATTGTCGCCAATTAACCGGCTTTGCCGCTGGTTTGAGAGGCGCATCGTGCAGCAAAGAGGCCAAAAAACAAGCGGCGCGGCGTGTCGATAGACAGGCCGCGCCGTTTAAAATCATCATGCCTGCCAGAAAGCGGGCTTATTCAGAGGTCACTGTTGCCAATGTTGGCGCTTCACCCGCATCAGAACCGGCATCGCCAGCATCTGCCGAGGTGTCGCCATCTGTGCGGCGCGGACGACGCGGGCGAGCAGCAGCTGCGCGACGGCGCGGTGCGGCGCGTTCCTTCTTGCCAGCTTCCGCCTGCTGCGCCACTTCTTCGGCGGCAACAGTTGCTTCAACCGGCGTATTTTCAATAATCGGCTGTGGACCGCTACCGGCAATTTCCACGTCAGGCTGACGCTGAGGCCGTGGTTGACGCTCAGGCTGGGACTGACGTTCCGGCTGAGATTGGCGTTCCGGCTGAGATTGGCGCTCCGGCTGGGGCTGGCGCTCCAACTGAGGTTGAGCATCGCCATGGGCCTGAACTTGGGGTCTTTGGCGCGACGGATGCTGCGGCCGTGGCTGATGCTGCGGACGTTGCTGGCGAGGTTGCTGCTCTGGCGCGTTGTGCGGGCCGCGCTCCATGATCATGTCCTGATCATCGCCGTCGCTATCATTGTCGCTGTCGTTATCCGTATCAACCATTTCGCGATCATTGTAATCGCGGTCATCGCGCTGAACGCGCTCCTGCATCTGGGCCTGTGCCGATGCAATAATGCGATTATAATGTTCTGCGTGCTGCAAATAATTTTCAGCCATAACCCGGTCACCGGAGCTTTGCGCATCACGGGCAAGGGTCATGTATTTCTCAGCAATATGCTGCGCGGTACCACGAATTTTAACATCCGGACCAGAGCTGTCATAGCTGCGTGTCAGCGGGTTTCCGCCTTTACGATTAAAATTATTATTGTTGCCGTTGCTGCCACCGCCGCCACTGCTACGCCCCCGACTGCGCTTGTTCTGCTGTCCTGGCCTCATCGATTACTCACCTGATTTCTGTCTTGCTGATATGAGGGCGACACGGCCTGCTCGTGTATAATCCGAGCTCAGGCTGCACGTGCCACGGTGCCTATTGCGCCATCGCACCATTCTGCCGCTGGTGAACATTAAATTATCTGATCCACGCACCGAGATCACTTCGCGCTGCAAACGTCTCCAAGGAGAATAATGTTTGAAGTCGACCCAGACCCAAACGAATCTTAGTTCGTTTCCTGCTGCCCAGTGTGTGCCCGCAACCTATCTCGCTTCTTTGCGAAAACCAAGCCTTTTCTTTGCCGAAAATAAACTTCCTTGAAGGTGTGACTGTTGCACCGCAAAAACCGAGTATAACTCCCTCTTTTCAAAGGGCAATAAGCCTGTTCTTATCTGTGCGCGATCGATGGTTTGAGACGGAATATCAACACACGATCCTGGCCACCATGGTCGCATTTCGCCTCAAGCAACAAAAACCCGTTGCTTAAAAACAGTGCGGTGACGCTGTCTTTTTGATCAAAGCCAATCTCCAGCCCAACGATGCCGTCAGGCTCCAGATGCGCGCCGGCACCCTTTGCAATCACGCGATACGCGTCCAAACCGTCGGCACCACCGTCCAGGGCCGCAAGGGGGTCAAACAGCCTGACCTCCGGCTCCAGTTCACTGACAACCTGACTGGTAATATAGGGTGGATTTGACACGATCATGTCAAATTTTGCCTGCACCTCGTCAAACCAGTCGCTGCGCAGCGTGTGAAACCGCCCGTCCAGTCCGTGCAGCGCAGCGTTATTCTCCGCAGTCTTAAGAGCTTCACTGGAAATATCGGTGGCTAAAGCTGCCGTGCCGGGACATTCGCCCAAAAGGGCAAGCGCAATCGCCCCCGTGCCGGTGCCCATATCCAAAAAACGCGCAGTGCCTTTGGCCTCTACCATCGCCTGCAGATAGGGCAAAAGCCCCTCCACCAGAATTTCCGTATCCGGGCGCGGCTCCAATGTTGCAGGCGAAAGGGCAAGATCCAGGCCGTAAAATTCGCGCTTGCCCAAAATGCGATGAACCGGCTCATGATTGAGGCGTCGCTGCACCGCAGCCTCAATCAACGCACCCTCTTCCTCGGTGACAATTCGCCCATCATCGACGACAAGATCAGTCATCGACAGGCCCAGCAATCCGGCAATCAGCACCCGTGCATCCGTTGCCGCATTGTCAATCTGCGCCTCAGAAAAGCGCCGTCTTGCCGCCAAAATTACCTCGCGCAACGTCAAAGGCGCACTCATCCGACATTTTCACCAAGCTGGGCCAGCTGGCCCGCTTGATAATCATTGATCAGCGCATCGACGACTTCATCAATTTCGCCCATCATCATGCGGTCGAGCTTGTAGAGCGTCAGATTGATACGATGATCCGTGACTCGACCTTGCGGGAAATTATAGGTGCGAATGCGCTCAGAGCGGTCACCGGAGCCGACCTGACTTTTGCGATCGGCAGAGCGCTCATTATCGGCGCGCTGGCGTTCCATGTCGAAAAGCCGCGACCGCAACACCTGCATGGCCTTGGCGCGGTTTTGATGCTGCGACTTTTCAGAACTGGTCACCACAAGACCGGTGGGCAGATGGGTAATGCGCACCGCCGAATCGGTGGTGTTGACGTGCTGGCCGCCAGCACCGGACGAGCGCATGGTATCGATACGAATATCTTCGGGGCGCACTTCAATATCGATGTCTTCTGCTTCCGGCAAAACCGCAACCGTTGCTGCCGAGGTGTGAATCCGGCCTTGCGTTTCGGTATCCGGCACGCGCTGAACGCGATGCACACCCGATTCGAATTTCAACTTGGAAAACACCCCACGGCCAGACACGGTGGCAATAATTTCCTTGAAGCCGCCCGCATCACCCTCACTTGCCGATAGAACCTCGACCTTCCAGCCTTTGCCGCTGGCAAAGCGCTCATACATGCGAAACAAATCACCGGCAAAGAGGGCTGCTTCCGAGCCGCCAGTGCCTGCGCGAATTTCCAGAATGGCGCTTTTTTCGTCGGCGGCATCCTTGGGCAGCAGCTGAATCTGGATTTCTTTCTCCAAAGCCTCCAGCCGTTCTTCCACCTCCGGCAATTCCATTTCGGCCAGATCGCGCATGTCGCGGTCGGTCGTCTTGTCATTGAGCAGCGCTTTGAGATCATCAGCTTCGCGCTCAGCCTGCCCATGTTCGCGAATGGCTTTGACCACCGGCTGCAATTCGGAATATTCCGAGGCCAGCTTCACGTAAACATCCGCCGCAGGCCCCGCAGACATGCGGGCCTCGATCTCACCAAATCGGCGCTCAAGTTCACGCATTTTATCAACAGGAAGCTTCGCCACCCTTCACCCCAATTCTAAAGCATGATGCGCAAACCGCGCATGTCACGGTTTGCAACGCCATCATGTCGAAACAAAAATTCTGCCTGATGCCACCGGCATAGAGTGCATCAGGTTTTCACATCCTTCGCTCAGATCGGCACGCCGTTTTCTTCGGCAAACCGCATCAAAAAGCTGCGGGTCGATTCGCTCGGATTGACCTCATCCAGCAAGGCATTCAGCTGTGTCGACAATGCGCCCACATCCAGTTGCAACAGCATGGCCTTCACCGGGCCAATCGCCGTGGGCGACATGGAAACCGAGCGATAGCCGAGGCCAAACAGCGCCATGGACGACAAAGGCTTGCCCGCCATTTCACCGCACAACGTCACCGGCGTATCATGACGGTCGGCAGCCCGAACAATATCGCGCAAGATGCGCAGGAAGGGCCGACCCAGAATATCAAACCGATCAGAAACCCGCGCATTGCCGCGATCCACCGCCATGGAAAACTGGAACAGGTCATTGGAGCCGACAGACACAAAATCCACCTGCTGCATCAGCTCGTCCAACTGCCACATCAAAGCGGGCACTTCGAGCATCACCCCGAATTGCAGGCGGCGCGGCAAGCCGTGGCCGAATTTGGAAAGATGCTGCACTTCCTTTTGCAGCAGCTCTCTTGCCAGGCGAATTTCCGCCACTTCGGTGATCATCGGCAGCATCATTTTCAATTCGCCGCCAGCCGCCGCCTTTAAAAGCGCCCGCATCTGGGTGCGCAACAGGCCGGGACGGTCCAGCGACAAACGAATTGCCCGCCAGCCAAGCGCCGGGTTTTCCTCTTCATGATTGCGGAAATAGGGCAAAACCTTATCGCCACCAATATCGAGCGTGCGGAAGGTAACAGGCGCACCCTTGGCCTGTTTCAGCACATTGCGATACAGGCCTTCCTGCTCCTCGGCCTTGGGCATGGTCGAGGCAATCATAAACTGCAATTCGGTGCGAAACAGACCAATGCCCTCCGCGCCCGATTCTACCAATTGCGGCAAATCGACCATCAAGCCGGCATTCATCTGCAGCTTGATGCGCTGGCCATCCTTGCTGAGCGGCTCGACATCGCGCAGCGCCCGGAACTGTTCTTGTCTGCGCGCCCGCAGCTTGACCTTTTCTTCATAGGCAACCACCAGATCGGCCATGGGGCGCAAATGCACCTGACCATCATCGCCATCAATGATCACGGCATCGCCATTTTCGGCCAGAGCAACCACGCCAGCGGCCTGACCCACCACGGCAATGCCCATGGCGCGTGCCACGATCACCACATGGCTGGTGACGGCACCTTCTTCCAGCACCAGACCGCGAATGTTCTGACGCGGATAATCCAGCAATTCGGCGGCACCCATGGCGCGGGCAAAAATCACCGCATCGGGCGGAAAGGATTCGGAACCTCGCCCGGAAAAACCGGTCAGCTGGCGCAACAGGCGATTGGCCAGATCGTCAAAATCATGCATCCGTTCACGGATGTAAGGGTCTGTCAGGCGCATCATCCGCGCCTTGGTATCGCTTTGCACTTTTTCAACGGCGGCTTCCGCCGTCAAACCATTGCGAATCGCCTCTTCCATGCGCCGCACCCAGCCCTGATCATGGGCAAACATGCGATAGGTTTCCAGCACCTCGCGGTGCTCACCTTCCATGGCAATTTCGCGGCGTGACAACATGTCATCAATGGAGATTCGCAGCGAGCCCAGCGCTTCGGCCATGCGCTGAATTTCGGTATCCGTGTCTTCGTTGAGCAGATTGGTCACGACAATGCGCGGCTCATGCAGCACAACATGGCCAAGGCCAATGCCTTCGCTATAGCTATCACCATCAATGGTGACCGATCGCGTCAGGTCCAGTTCCAGACCGGGTCTGGTGATTTTTTTCAAATCGCCCGTGGCAATCATTTCAGCCAACACCATGGCTGTTGTTTCCAGCGCTTCAAGCTCGTCTTCCCGATAATTCCGTTGCGCTTTATTCTGCACAACAAGAACGCCAAGACTGCGGCCAGCGCGCAAAATAGGCACGCCGAGGAACGAATTATAAACTTCTTCACCGGTTTCAGGCAGATAGCGAAATGCAGGGTGTGCCTGTGCATCAGACAGATTGAGCGGTTGGGCGGAAGCTGCAATGGTGCCGACCAGACCTTGCCCCATTTTCAACTGGGCCAGATGCACCGCATCAGGGTTAAGGCCTTCGGTGGCGTACAATTCCAGCACGCCATCCGATCGCAACACATAAACGGAACACACCTCGGCGACCATGTTGCTCGCAATCTGGCGAACGATACGGTCAAGACGTTCCTGTGGCTCAAGAGGCTCCGCCATAATTTCGCGAAGCCGTTTGAGAAGGACGCGTGGACCTGCAGAAAGGTCTCTCATCGCGTGTGTGCTCCCGATATAAACAATCCGCCGACGCAATGCCGGCGGTCATGATCAGTATAGGTGGCAAATTCTTGCCCGATGATCAACTCTTATCGAGACCGTAGCAGGAATGCAAAGTGCGAACCGCCAACTCGGCATAGGGGCCATCGATCAGAATGGAAATCTTGATCTCGGAGGTGGTGATCGCCTTGATGTTGATGCCTTTTTCCGCCAGCGCCTTGAAGGCTGTTGCGGCAACACCCGCATGACTGCGCATGCCGATGCCGATAACCGACACTTTCACCAGACCTTTTTCGCTCTGAATAACGTCAAAGCCGATTTTTTCCTTGTTATCGCCAAGCACGGCAAGCGCCTTGTCGATATCGCCAGAGGGCACGGTAAAGGTCATATCGGTCTTGGAGCCGTCTTCAGAAATATTCTGAACGATCATGTCGACATTGATATGTGATTCGGCCATCGGGCCAAAAATGGCGGCCGAAACACCCGGACGGTCGGCCAAACGACGCAGCGAAATCTGGGCTTCATCCTTGGCATAGGCAATGCCGGTTACAACTTCCTGTTCCACGATCTCTTCCTCATCGCAAATCAACGTTCCGGGCGGGTTCAGCAGATCGCCCATGCCCGGCGCATCGGGATCTTCAAAGCTTGAGCGCACAAACATGCGCACTTTATGGACCATGGCCAGCTCCACCGAGCGGACCTGCAACACCTTGGCACCAAGCGATGCCATTTCCAGCATTTCTTCAAAGGCCACCTTTTTCAGGCGGCGTGCCTTTGGCTCGATGCGCGGGTCCGTGGTGTAGACGCCATCCACATCGGTATAAATGTCGCAACGATCGGCCTTGACGGCTGCGGCAATGGCAACCGCGGACGTATCAGAGCCGCCGCGGCCAAGGGTGGCAATGCGATTATCCGGGCCAATGCCCTGAAAACCAGCCACAACGGCCACCTGCCCCTCGCCCATGCGGCGCACGATGTCGGAGCCGTCAATTTCTTGGATGCGGGCCGCGCCATGGGCATTGTCGGTCTTGATGGCAATCTGCCATCCCTGCCAAGAGCGGGCGTTGATGCCGAGCGATTGCAGCGCAATGGCCAAAAGACCAGAGGTAACCTGCTCACCGGATGCAACAATGGCATCATATTCGCGTGCGTCGTAGAAGGGCGAATCAGCACCTGCCACCTTGGGCATGTTCTGCACCCAATCCACCAGTTCATTGGTCTTGCCGGACATGGCCGAAACCACCACAGCAACTTCATGACCGGCATCAACTTCACGTTTCACATGTCGTGCCACGTTGTGAATGCGTTCCAGATTGGCGACGGATGTCCCGCCGAATTTCATCACAATGCGTGCCATGGCCTTGACCGTCTCGACCTCATCAATACGCCGCAAATTTCGGCTAAATCATTTTTCTGCCGTTTTTATAAGACGGCTGGCGGGCTTTTATCCAATTCGGCGTTGCGACGCAACGACAAGTTCACAAAGCCCGACAGACAGGACAACACAAACGCTTTTGTCATCTTTTTACTGTAAGGCCTTCAGCTACAATTCAGCAAGATGGCATAGGACATAATACTTTGCCTTGACGAGCGCATAAAAAAACGCTTCTCGAAAGCAAATGGAATGAACAGGCCGAAGAGTGGGAGAGTTGCATGGCAGCCAAGATAAACGCCGAAACCGAGGAGAGCGCCGAAGGGCCATCCACTTCGGGGTGGCGCGCTGCACTGTCAAACCTGGGGCGGCCTTTGGCTGCGATTTTTACCCTGATCGTTTTTGCAGCGGTTGCCTATGCCATCTACCGGCTGACCGAAGAAGTCAGCTATGATGATGTCGTGGCTGCTGTGGCGCATACCGGCTACGATCAGATCGCGCTGGCGATCCTGTTTACAGCCTTGAGCTTTGGCACGCTCTGTATCTATGACTGGAACGCTCTGGAGTTCATTGGTCGCAAGCGCCCGGCGGCAGAAGTGGCCCTCACCGCCTTCAGCGCCTATGCCGTTGGCAATGCTGCAGGCTTTGGCATGTTGTCTGGTGGTGCCATTCGCTACCGCGCCTATTCGCGCGCAGGCCTCGCCCCTGACGAAATCGGGCGCATTGTCGCCTTTGTGTCCCTGTCTTTCATGCTCGGCCTTGCCGTCATCACAGCGCTGTCGCTCATTCCGATGTCATCGGAAATCGCACCGCTTCTGGACATCACCCCGTTTTGGCTGCGCACCATTGCGATTGCCATTCTGGTAGGCTTTGCCGTTCTGATCATCATCGGCCAACGCCGCAGCCTCACCTTTGCAGGTGTGACGCTGAGCCTTGCTGACACGCCAACGCTGTCGCGCCAGTTCATCATCACTGTTGCCGATTTGGCTTTTTCCTGCTCGGTTGTTTACGCGCTTTTGCCCACACAGGCGGCCATTTCCTGGCCTGCGTTTTTTGCGATTTATTCCATTGCCATCGGCATTGGCGTGGCCAGCCATGTGCCCGGCGGCATCGGCGTGTTTGAAACCATTATCATTGCAGCCCTTGGCCCAACCACCAATATTGACGCCGTGTTGGCATCGCTGGTGGTCTATCGCCTGATTTATTATGTGCTGCCGCTGATCCTTGCCATTATTCTGGTGACCATCACCGAGCTGAGGCATTTTTCCAAAACACCGGCGCTGGCGGGCGTTGGGCGCACCGCCGCCCGCATTTCACCGGCATTGCTGGGTGCCCTGACCTTCATTCTCGGGGCAATGCTGATTTTTTCCAGCGTGACGCCCACACCGGAGCGCAATCTGGAAATGCTCGAAGGCATCGTGCCGCTCTCGATCATGGAGAGTGCGCATTTCCTATCAAGCATTATCGGCCTGTTTCTGGTGATTGCGGCACGCGGCCTAGTGCAGCGGCTCGATGGCGCATGGTGGGCGGCGGTGGTCGGTGCATCCATTGGCCTGATCCTGTCTCTCCTCAAGGCGTTTGCTGTTTTTGAGGCGTCGGCGCTGGCCGTGCTGCTGATTGGCCTGTTTGGCAGCAAGCGCCTGTTTGTGCGTCCAGCCTCGCTGTTTCGTCAGGTGCTGACCTCACCCTGGTTGATGGCCATTGCGCTGATTTGTATCTGCGCCTTCTTCATCCTGTTTTTCGTCTATCGTGATGTCGATTACAGCCGCTCGCTGTGGTGGGAATTCGAGTTCTCGGAAGAAGCGCCGCGCTCCTTGCGCGCCATGCTTGGCTTGACAATTTTCTCCTCAGCGCTCGCCGTTTTCAGCATGCTGCGACCGGCAGCCCCGGCGGTTACCCCCTCCAGCCGCGAAGAGATTGACAAGGCCGCCGTGATCGTCAACAGCCATGACGTGGCCGATAGCAATCTGGTACGCACCGGCGATAAGGCCATCATGTTTTCGCCCGATGGCAAGGCATTTTTGATGTATGGCAAGCAGGGCCGCTCCTGGATCGCGTTTCTGGACCCGGTTGGCCCCAAGAAAGCCCGCGATGAACTGGTCTGGCAATTTGTGGAAGAAGCGCGAACGGCAGGTTGCCGTGCGGTTTTCTACCAAGCCTCGCCTGCCCTTTTGCCCGCCATTGCCGATGCAGGGCTGCAAGCCTTCAAGCTGGGCGAACTTGCCGAAGTGGACCTCTCCCGATTTGACCTCAAGGGTGGCAAATGGGCCAATTTGCGGCAATCCGCCACCAAGGCTGAACGCGATGGCCTCAGCTTTGAAATCATCCCGACAGAAGGCGTGCCTGCCATTCTGGAGGATTTGCGCGACGTCTCAAACGGCTGGCTTGCCCAGCACCGTGCCAAGGAAAAAGGCTTTTCGCTCGGTGCCTTCACCGATAATTATATCCTCAGCCAGCCTGTCATTGTGTTGCGGTTTGAAGGCAGAATTGTCGCCTTTGCCAATATCATGGTGACAGATACCAAGGCCGACGCCTCCATTGACCTGATGCGATTTTCGCCCGAGGCTCCCAAAGGGTCCATGGACTATCTGTTTGTCAGCCTGCTCACCCATCTGCGTGGCGAGGGCTACCGGCATTTCAATCTCGGCATGGCACCGCTGTCCGGCCTTTCGCGCCGCGATGTTGCCCCGGTCTGGGATCGTATTGCCAACACATTTTACGAGCATGGAGAGCGCTTCTATAATTTCAAGGGGCTTCGTGCGTTCAAATCCAAGTTTCACCCGGAGTGGCAACCACGCTATCTCGCCGTATCCGGCGGGTTAAGCCCGGTGATTGCCCTTTTGGATGCAACTCTTCTGATTGGTGGCGGCCTGAAAGGCGTGGTAAAGAAATGAGAATAACAACAACACTTCTCGCCTTCGGTCTGGCAACCGTGGCCTTGCTGCAAACAGCACAAGCACAACAGGCAAAATATGAAACCGGCACAATCCCCGATCCGGTGATTGCCATGCCGGATGGCAAGCCAAAATCCATTGTGTTCTTGTTATCCGACAAGGATGGCTGGAGCGACAAGATGAAGGCGGAAGGCGAGCGTTTGCGCAGCAATGGCTCTATCGTTGTCGGCATTGATACGCCCAAATATCTGAAATCGCTGGAAGCGGATTACAAAGCCTCCACCGACGAGGACAATTGCATCTACACCGTTTCGGATATTGAAGACCTGTCGCATCAGATCCAGCGCCAGACGGGCTCAAACGACTATGTCCTGCCGCTTGTTGCGGGCGTTGGCGAAGGAGGCACCCTGGCATTGGCCATTTTGGCGCAAACGCCCAATGCCACCATTGGTGAAACGCTGGCGGTTGATCCCGGCGACGTCATTCCCTTGCCAGAGCAGTTTTGCACACCCGCCAACAAGGTGGTCAAAGATGGCGGTATTGTCTATGGCCTGACCGATGGCGATCTGCCTGATCCAGCCACGGTTCGCTTTTCCACCACAGCGGATCCAGCCGGGCGCGCCCATGTGGCTGAACTGTTGAAAGACCATCCCGATATTGATGTCAGCGATACCCAGAAAGATGCTTACACAAGTCTGTCAAATGGCATTGACGACATGATTGCCGCAACGGCCAAAGAGGCAGAGCCACTGGGTCTGCCGCTCACACTGTTGCCCGTCGACAAGCCAAAATTCGACACGCTGGCCATCATTTATTCCGGCGATGGTGGCTGGCGCGATATTGACAGCGAGATCGGCACCAATTTTCAGGATGAAGGCCTGCCGGTCGTGGGCATCGACTCGTTGCGCTATTTCTGGTCAGAGCGCAAACCGCAGGAAACCGCCGACGACCTGGTTCGTGTTATCAACACCTTCACCAAGCGGTGGAAAGTCAAGCACGTCATGCTGGTCGGCTTTTCATTTGGTGCAGACATTACCCCCCCCGTCTACAACTTGCTGCCCGCCAATGTGAAGGCCAAGATCAGTCTGGTTTCGCTTCTGTCCATGTCGCATGCCTCGGATTTTGAGATCTCGGTCACCGGCTGGCTGGGTGCAAAGGGCGCAGGCAAGGGCGGTGACCCGACCAAGCAGGTGGCGAAAATGCCCGCAGGTCTGGTGCAATGCATCTACGGCATTGAGGACATTGACGATGACGGTTGCCACACCCTTGATCCAACCAAGGTTGACATCGTCAAGCTGGATGGTGGCCATCACTTCGACGGCGATTACGATGCGCTTTCAAAGATTTTGCTGGACCGATTGAAGACCAAGAAGCTCGACTGATCTGACGAAAGATGTCGATCCATACAGCAAAAGGGCCGCTTTAAAGCGGCCCTTTTCTATTTCATTGTTAAGGGAAAACGGAATTCTATTTCCCGTCATAGATCCTAAAGCCTGTCGCAGTGAATGGATTCACTGCGACAGGCTTTATCTCTTATTGTGTCGCATGGACGTTATCGTTTTATTGAGAACAATAAAACGCGACATGCTTTATCGCTCGATGCACGAGACGTCGCCTGGGCCACAGGTCGGAATAGGACGACCACCGTCAGGACCCGGACGGTTCATATCGCGGGGGCCTCTTCGGTCACCATCATTGCGGTCTGGTGGCGGTGGCGGAGGTGGTGGGCCACCGGGGCGACCATCATCAGGACGTCTATCAAAGCGATCGTTCGGCCGTTCCATGCCGTCACGCCGGTCCATGCGCCACCTCTCCTGGTCGCGCCGATCCATGTCTCTCCTACCCATGTCCGGCCGATCCATATCGCGTCGATCCATGTCTGGGCCGCGATCATCTGAGAACCTTGGCGGTGGACCGTCGCGGTGCCAGACCGGCGGTGGTGGCGGGGCACGGCGCCAACGATCCCGGTCACGGTAGAAATCGCGACCGCGATAATTGCGATCCCAATATTGATCGACACGGAAAGTCACGGTCGGAATGCCCAGGCGACCATAATAATCCGGATCAACATAAATCCGGCGGCTGGAATATTGGGTCTGGAGATAGCTGCCGGAAATCCAGCCGCGATAGCCCGCATAGCCCACATCGCACCAATTGGCCGATGACAGGCAACCAAAAATTTCAACCCTGTTTCCGGCTGGCACCACCAGAACCGGCGGATATTGCGTGCTGGGGCCAGCGCGCAAATTCACATTTGCGGTTGAGATCGCTTGTGCCGCCTCGGCCATTGCCGGCGCTGCAACAGCCATCAACCCCGCAAATGCAGATAGGTAAACTCGTTTCATTCCATGTGCTCCGTGGCCGTCCCTGACCTTGGCTTTTCTTGTCTTTTTATGACAATCGCTTGTAAACGTCCGTGACGGATAGTTGTTCCCGGCGGTTCAGCTTTTGCATTATATGAAATACTGAAACAACATCGACAGGCTTTTTTGTGGCTGCTGGCAGGTTTACGCCGCTTTTACGGTGCCTCAGGTGGGACAGATGGAAGCATCTGCCGAGAAAAAACGTGATCGCAATGTCAAACCCTTGACTTTAGCCCTGCTTCGTCCGACCTCACGGTCTACTGCATCATTCTCCAAACCGGAATCGATTTAGAGAATCATGCAATACTTATAGAGCTACAGTGAACCTTGGTGCACATATATGGCGCACGGCGCTGTAGAAATTCAGGAGACCTGCGATGAGTGACGCCGCCAAAACCACAATTGATCAGGCAGAAGTTGACCGCTTTTCCGCAATGGCCGCCGAATGGTGGGACCCAACCGGCAAATTCAAACCCTTGCATAAGATCAACCCTGTGCGGCTTGCCTATATCCGCGACAAGGTTTCGGAACATTACGGCCGTGACCCGCGCGCCCACCAGCCTTTGGCCGGTCTGCGCGTGCTGGATATCGGCTGCGGCGGCGGGCTTTTGTCCGAGCCGATCGCTCGCATGGGTGCCGAGGTGCTGGGTGCCGATGCATCGCCCAAAAACATTGGCATTGCCAGCACCCATGCGGCCCAAACCGGCGTTGCTGTCGATTATCGCGCCATCACCGCAGAAGAACTGACTGCCAATGGCGAAACATTTGATGTGGTGCTCAACATGGAAGTGGTGGAGCACGTTGCCGATGTCGACTATTTCATCTCGACCTGTGCCTCCATGGTGCGCCCCGGCGGGCTGATGTTGATCTCAACCATCAACCGCACCCTCAAGGCCCGCGCGCTTGCCATTGGTGCCTGCGAATATATTCTGCGCTGGCTACCGCGCGGCACCCATCAATATGAAAAGCTGGTGCGCCCGGAAGAGCTGGAAAAGCCAATTCTCGGGGCCGGTATGGAAGTCTCGGAAAAAGTCGGGGTGTTTTTCAACCCCTTCCTGAACCAGTGGAACCTCTCGTCTGACACGGATGTCAATTACATGATGCTGACACGCCGTCCCAACAGCCAAAACGCATGAGAGCGCAAGATATCATTGCCTTCTGGCAGGACGCCGGGCCAGAAAAATGGTTCAGCAAGGACGATGCCTTTGATGCGAAGGTCGAAAAAATGCTTGGGCGGCTGCATTTTGCGGCCGCGCGAGGCGAATTGAATGATTGGCGGGCGAGTGCGCAAGGCACGCTGGCTCTGCTGATTTTGCTCGATCAGGTGCCGCGCAATATCTTTCGCAACAGCGCCCACAGCTATGCCACCGACAGCCTGGCGCGCCGTATCGCTGAAGACGGCATTGCTGAAGGCTTTGATCAGCAGTGTGAGACAAGCCTGAGGTTGTTTTTCTATCTGCCCTATGAGCACTCGGAAGCTCTTGCCGATCAAGAGACCTCCATGCGGCTTTTCCAAGCCCTTTTTGACGCAACCGGCGACGAAGAAACGCTGAAATTTGCGATCTTGCATCGGGACATCATCAGACGGTTTGGCCGCTTTCCCCACCGCAACATCGCGCTGGGGCGCACGACCACACGAGCAGAACAGTCCTATCTGGATGAAGGCGGCTTCAAGGGCTGATACCCGGCGCTCATCGATCAATTCACATCATCCGGCAGAACCGGCAGCGGGGCCACGTCAATGCCCTCATCAATCAAGGCATGCACTTCATCTGGTGAGGCATTGCCGATGATGCCACGGGCTTCGCTTTCGCCATAGTGGATCTTGCGGGCTTCCTCAGGAAAGCGTTCACCAACATCTTCACTATTGGCTTTCACGGCAGCAACGGCTTCTTTGAGCTTGATAAACGCTTCTTTCTGCACCTGATCAAACACCAGCTTCTGGCCTTCTTCCTTCTTTCTGGCGGTTGCCACAGACGGAGCCATCAGGGTTTTGGAAATCGAAGCCGACGCACAGACCGGACAGGTCAGAAAGCCGCTTTCCTTTTGCCGGTCAAAATCGGCACTTTCAGAAAACCAGCCTTCAAATTCATGACCATGATCGCAAATCAGCGAATAGCGGATCAAACCGTCATCCCCCCTTTGGCAAGTGCAGGCAGAATATCGAGATTGAAATCACGGCCATTCTTCAGATTGGGAATTTTTGCCCGTGATGCTTTCACCACATCGAGATCAATTTCAGCCATCACCACAGCCTCGCCCTCGCCCGCTCCTTCTGCCAAAACCCGGCCCCAGGGGTCAATGATCAACGAGTGGCCATAGGTTTCGCGACCGTCTTCATGCAGACCGGCTTGTGCCGCCGCAATCACAAAGGCACCATTTTCAATGGCTCGCGCCCGCAGCAGAACGTGCCAATGGGCTTCGCCGGTCTGGCGGGTAAAGGCGGCAGGCACAGTCAGGATCTCAGCGCCTGCCATGGCCTCGGTGCGAAACAGCGATGGAAAGCGCACATCGTAGCAAATGGCAAAGCCCAGCTTACCAAAGGGCAGGTCAACAACGCGGGCATCCTTGCCCGGCTCATAGGCAGCGCTTTCACGCCAGCTCTCGCCATTGTCGAGATCCACGTCAAACATGTGGATCTTGTCATAGGTGCAGATTCGTTTGCCATTCGGCCCAAACACAAAGCCACGATTGGCAATTTTGCCATCCGGGCGGGCAATGGCGGTGGAGCCAACATGGACGTGAATGTTCAGCTCTTTGGCCAGATCAGCGGCAGTTGCCGCAATCAGGTCTGTGTCTTCGTCGCGCAGCATGGCGCGCAGGGCGTCGCGATCACGCATCAAAGCCCCGGTCATTTCCGGTGTCTGCACGTAAGTCGCACCGTCTGCCGCTGCCTGCCTTGCAAGCTTGACCATGGTCGCGGCATTCTTTTCCGGGTCCATGCCGGAGCACATTTGCAGCGCTGCAACTTTGATGGTCATGACCAATCCTTAATTTGCCAACATCGGATCAAGCTTCTCAGCCCGGTCCAGAGCATACAGATCATCACAGCCGCCAATATGCTGGCCGTTGATAAAAATCTGCGGAAAGGTGGTGCCGCCGGATTTGTCCATCATTTCTTGGCGCAAAGCCGGATTGCCCGTCGCGTCAATTTCGGTGAAGTCCACACCCTTGGATGTCAAAAGCGATTTGGCGCGGCTGCAATAGCCACATCCCTGTCGCGTATAAATTGTCACGGACGCCATGTCGTCTCCGGCTCATATGTGTAAGAAGATCGATTTCTCATGTTGATATAGTACCAGCAATCGCCATTGCAAAGGTCAAAACCGTGACATCAGTGGCACCCGCCCGCTTGAGCGCCCGTGTTGCGGCCTTCACGGTGGCACCCGTGGTGTAAACATCATCTATCAGCACCAGACGGCGGCCCAGCACCTCGGAGCGCCTGCGCTCCAGCACCTTGAAAGCGCCGCGCACATTGTCGGCCCGCCCTTTGGCTGTCAGCCCCACCTGCTTTTGCGTGCGCTTTACCCGCATCAATGCGCCAGACACCATGGGCTTGCCGGAAAGGCGCGCCAAAGCCCGGCCCAATTCTGCCGATTGATTATACTGGCGCGAAAACAGCCGCCAGCGATGCAGCGGCACCGGCACAATCGCATCGGCCTCCGCCAGCGCATCCCGACCGGCGCGCAGCATCCAGTGCGCCATCATCGGTGCCAGATCGGTGCGATCACCGTATTTCAGCCGATGAACCAGATCGCGCACCGCGCCATCATGGGCAGCCACGGCCCGCAAGCGATCAAACGGAGGCGGATCGGCAATGGCCTGAGCGCTGATCATGCCCGCACCCGGATCATAGTTGAACGGTAGGCCCAGAACTTCGCAAAAAGGGCGCTCGATAAAGCGCACGCTGCGCCAGCAGCTTGAGCAAAGCGCTCCCCCCTCCGCAATCGGCAATCCGCAGGTGGCGCAGCCCGGCGGATAGACAATGTCACGCACACCATGGGCAAACTTGCGCGCATGGTGCCATCCGCCCTGGCAAAGGCCTGCCCATCTCGCTGGATTGCGCCATTCAATCTTCATGGATCTCTTTAGAGCAAGACCACGGATTTTGCGCAACCAACTTTCTTTCTGCGAACGGCTGGCCTATAGCCTGTTGCAGACGAAAAAGGACACGGCCATGGAGCATCTTTTTGATCAAGCGCTGATCAGCGGAAACCGCGCGCGGGCAGCGCAGCGCGCCACACCAGATGCCGGTTTCCTGCTGGATATTGTTGCGACTGAGCTGGCGGAGCGTGTTGCCGTTGTCGAGCGACAGTTTGATCAGGCAGTCGAGTTGCATGGCGTGGACGGCCGCGCGGCCTTGGCCTGTTTTGAAACGGGCCGCATTTCTGCGCTGCGCCGAGTGGAAACCAGCGATGCCTTTGCCAAGCCCGGCGAAGAAATCATTCATGCGCCGATTGAGCACCTGCCGCTTGAAGAGCAATCCGTCAATCTTTTGCTCTCGCCGCTGGTTTTGCATCTGACCAATGACATGCCGGGACTTCTCATTCAGATGCGGCGCGCGCTCAAGCCCGATGGCCTGCTGCTGGCCGCTCTTCCGGGTGCTGGCACGCTGGCCGAATTGCGCGATGTATTGCTGGCAACAGAGGTGGAAATGAGCGGCGGTGCCAGCCCGCGTGTCATGCCCTTTGCCGATGTGCGCGACATGGGCAGCCTGTTGCAACGCGCAGGTTTTGCCCTGCCCGTGGTCGACATGGAAGATTACACAGTCCGTTATGATTCGATTTTTCCGCTGATGCGCGATTTGAAAGCCATGGGCATGGCCAATCCGCTGCAGGCCCGCAGCCGCAAGCCCCTCAATCGTGCCTTTTTCATGCGGGCCGCAGAGCTTTATGCCGAGCGCTACAGCGATCCCGATGGCCGCATCCGTGCCACCTTCTCGATCATCTACATGTCAGGCTGGGCACCCCACGAAAACCAGCCCAAGCCACTCAAGCGCGGCTCGGCCCGCATCAGCCTTGCCGACGCGCTCAAAGACACCATGGATTCGCTTGAGGACAAAAGCTAAAGCATATCGCATTTGACGGGGAGCAGCCGCTTGCGAATGGACAGGCCCTGCGCGTCAGGCAAGCGCATTGCTCATGGTGGTGATAATATAGTCAAACAAATTGTTCAGAGCTTTATAATATTCGCCCAGCGCCAGATAGAGCGACACCGCAATAAGGGCGGCTATCAGGCTATATTCCACGGCCGTTGCGCCGGTCTGGCTCGAGATGAAACCGCGCAGTGTTATTGCAAGACGGTAATGCCGTAACTGGTGCTTGAACAACATGCTTCCCCCGACCAACTGTTGCTCTGCGCAACATCGTATCAACTATTGCTTTGCACAACATGAGACGAACTGTAACGCACAGAGGGTTACAGGGGAGTTTATGCCATAAAAAGAATGCAATCGTGTTTTTTTATCAGCTCACGATAAATTCAACAGCCGCCATCGCCCGCACTGGCACCGACAATGCACACGGCACCGGGCGTCTCTTGCAACACGCTGCGGCGGATTGTGTAACGCTTGCCAGGCTCACCGGATGAGGTGATGGAGCCTGTGCTCATGGTATCAACAGAGCCGGGCTTCAATGCCATCTGTGCTGAACTTGTAGGATCTGACACCATAGGAGTTACCACCAGTGTCACAGCAACCGCTGCCACGGCGAAAAGCAGGGCGACATTCACCACCCCGATCCGACCAGATCTGGAAGCCGCACGTCGCGACTGCCGAACGTCCTTTCCAAAATCCTTATTTGTCATACCAAACCCCAACATGCCCTCTTGCGCATGGCCCGGCTCACGAGCCATGGAACACCACGAGATAACAGTTTCAAATTTCAACACGCGACAGCGCCGTTGGTTTTATCAAACCCACAAACGACGCTGCATCGCTTTTCATCTGCTGCCCGATTGCTGAAATCCACGCCGATTTCAAAAATCATCCAGCGGCGAATCAGTTCAATAACTGAAGCTGACCAAGCCTATATCGCTAGAATGCCGCCGTGAAGCTTAACACTCTGTTAAACTTCACCCACAAGACACAAAATAGCCCCAAATTAACACGGGTTTTAACCGTTCATCCACAATTTTACAAAAGGTCTTGCAAAAACGGGATCAGAGGCTCGTCGGCGGGCGGCATGGGGTGGCTACGCAAATCCATGGGTTTGACCCATTTTATCGCCTGTCCTTCACATCCACGGGCAATGCCTTCATAGCGGCGGCAGACGTAGAGCGGCATCAACAGATGAAAGGTCTCATAGGTGTGGCTGGCAAAGGTCAGGGGGGCAAGACACGCGACTTTGGTGACAATGCCAATTTCCTCGACCAACTCACGCACCAGTGTTTCTTCCGGTGTTTCGCCTTTCTCAACCTTGCCGCCGGGAAATTCCCACAGGCCAGCCAGCGATTTGCCTTCCGGCCGCTGGGCCAGCAAGATGCGGCCATCACTATCTAGCAAGGCGCAGGCCGCCACCAGAAGAATGGGTCGATCCGGCTGGGTCATGGCACGCCCTCTGGACGCCAATAGCAATAGCGATAGGCCTCTTGAAATCCAAGCTTGCGATAGAGCGCCAGAGCCGCACCATTATCGGCCTGCACCTGCAACCACGCCATTTTCGCGCCGCGCAATCTGGCCCAGCGCAAAGCGGCGTAGGACAGCTCAAACCCTACGCCTTGGCCTCTATGGCTCTCGCTGACAGCGAGCTGCAACAGGCCGGTCAAATCATTGTCATGCACACAGATAACGCCAGCAACAGGCCCGTTACCGGGAACCTCGACCAGAAACAGCCCGGATGGCGGCTTGATATTGGTGATAAGCTCGGCAAGGGCGGGCTTCAATGCCGGGTCTTCATTTTGCAGCGTCAGGCTGGCATCAACGAAGCGGCCAATGTCCTGGCTGGGCAGATGATCCATCACGTCATGCTCACCCAGATTGGCCAGATCCAGCACCATCACAATGCTTTCATCAAACCGATGCCAGGCGTCTTCACGCAACACATCCACCACCTGCGGCGGAGCCAGCGGCGTTTCGCGAAACACCATCTCGCGACCATAGGACAGAAATTTGCGCTGGGCTTTCTCCAGTCGCAAACGAATGTCGCGCGTGTCCGAACGATCCAGCGCCACAACGCAATTGACCCGTTTCGATGGATGGCCGCCGGTCAGGCGAACCTGCCAGCTGCCGTCATAATGCACCGATGCGGCAGGCCATGCCCGAAAGCTCACCGCCTCCAGCCTGCGCACCTGCGGCAGGCTGGGCTGTGCAATGGATTGATCAGCCTCCGCCATCAGCTCCGATAGTCTCCGTTAATGGCCACGTATTCCTTGGTCAAATCACAGGTATAGACCGTTGCCGTGCCAGACCCTAGTCCCAGATCCACCGTGACCGGAATGTCTTGCCCTTGCATCACAGCCGTGGCCGCAGCCTCGGAATAATCCGGGTCACGCTCGCCATTAACGGCCACGCGCACATCGCCAAACCAGATCGCCAGACGGTCGCGGTCGGCCACTTCTCCAGCCTTGCCCACAGCCATGACAATGCGGCCCCAATTGGCGTCTTCACCAGCCACAGCCGTTTTCACCAAAGGCGAATTGGCAATCGACAGGGCGATCACCTTGGCAGCCGCGTTGGTTTGCGCACCCTTGACGGTGATTTCCAACATTTTGCGCGCCCCTTCACCATCGCGAACAACCTGCAAGGCAAGATCCTTGAGAAGATCATTCAGGGCCGCGCGAAAACTCTCAAGACGCGCGTCATCGGCGCTCTCGACCTTGGCCTGACCATCACCGGCTGCGGCACCCGTGGCAAACAACATCAAGGTGTCAGACGTGGATGTGTCGCTATCCACGGTCACCGAGTTAAAGCTTGGGCCAACGCCTGCCGACAACAAGGATTGCAACGCATGCGGGGCAATATCGGCATCTGTCACCACGAAGGACAGCATGGTGGCCATGTCCGGCGCGATCATGCCGGCACCCTTGGCAATGCCATTGATGGTCACGCGCACGCCACCGATCTCGGCGGTGCGGGTTGCAACCTTCGGATAGGTATCGGTGGTCATGATCGCCTTGGCGGCTTCCAGCCAGAAATCGCCCGTGGCGTCCTTGGCCATCTGATCCAGCACGCCTGAGAATTTCGTCGCATCCAGCGGCTCGCCGATTACACCGGTTGAGGCCAGATAAATTTCATTTTCACCACAGCCCAGCGCTACTGCTGCAGATTTCGCGGTCAACTCGGTCGCAGCTTTGCCCTTTACACCGGTAAAGGCATTGGCGTTGCCGGAATTGACCACAACGCCACGGGCAACGCCATGGCTGAGATTCTGTCGGCAGAAATCCACCGGTGCAGAAGGGCATTTGGATCGGGTAAACACACCGGCAACACTGGCTGGACGATCAAAGACCATCAACAAAACATCGGTGCGGTTTTTATATTTGATGCCGGCGGCGGCAGTGGCCATGGACACGCCCCGAACAGCAGGCATTTCAGCATAGCTTTTGGGCGCAAGAGGAGAAACGGTCGCAGACATGAATGGAAAGCCCCCGGAGATAAAATGGAAATAGGCCCGCCGTAAACGGCAGACCCTTTGTTTGAAGAACGGAAAGCTTACTTCTTCGGTGCTGCGTCAGCTGGCTTTGCATCAGCAGGTGCTGCATCAGCGGGTGCTGCTGCGTCGCCAGCCTGCGCCTTGCTGATGTCCTCATAGCCCTTCTTCAGGTCCGCATCGAGAATATCAACTTTTTCCGATGCCTTGGCCTTTTCCAGCAGAGCAAGATACTTGTCGCGCATCACCAGCTGGCGAACCTGCTGCTCAACGTCTTCAAACTTCGGCGGAGCCGCATCGCGGATGTCTTCAACCTTGATGACGTGGTAGCCGAACTGGGTCTTCACCGGTGTCTTGGTGTAGGTGCCGGGCTTCAGCGCAAATGCGGCTTCTTCAAATTCAGGCACCATACGACCCTTGGTGAAATAGCCCAGGTCGCCACCTTCCGACTTGTTCGGATCGGTCGAATGTTCCTTGGCCAGTTCAGCAAAATCCTTGCCAGCATCGAGCTGCTTGATGATATCCTTGGCTTCGTCTTCGGTCTTCACCAAAATGTGACGCGCGTGGATTTCCTGCTGCTTGGGCAGAGCGGCAATTTCTTTTTCATAGCGTGCCTTCACTTCAGCTTCTGTGGTGGCATCCACCACGTATTTTTTGAAGTAGGCATTGTGCAATTCGCGGTCAGCAATAAATGCCATGCGCTGCTTGTAGGCCGGATCATCCTTCATGCCATCCTTGATGGCGTTGCCAGCCAGAAGCTTGACATCAATGGCACCAGACAAGGCCGCCACTTTTTTCTGTTCTTCTGGCATCTGCGCAAATTGCGGATCCAGATTGGCCATGGCCAAATCCAGTTCGGACTGGTGAATTTCGAGCTTACCCACCTTGGCGACGACAGCGTCATCGGCAAAAGCCTGCGTGGACAAAGCCACCACAGCGGCACAAGCAGCCAAAACGAGTTTATGAGAACGCAGCATGAAAGAACCCTTCAGGTAAAAAAGACGCCGACTGAGACTGCCAATCAGCTCAAAACAACAGAAAGCACCAGATTGTGGCGCTTGTGGTGCATGCTGTGCCGTTGACATAATTCGACCCCCCTCTTATCTGTCACGCAACTCCACGTCCAGAGCAGTTTCCGGGCGTGGCACGTCATTCTTTTCGCAAGGCAGCGATAAGTGACGCGAGAACCTCGTGACGGAATTCAGAAAGGACCACAGACATGGTCAGTCTTGGTGGAATAGCCCGCAAAATTTTCGGCTCCTCGAATGAACGCCGCATCCGGGGAAACAAGCCTCGTGTCGCCGCGATCAACGCGATGGAAGACAGCATCAAGGCGTTGAGCGACACTGAACTGGCCGCAAAAACGCTCGAGTTTCGCGAGCAGCTCAAAAATGGCAAAACGCTCGACGATATTCTGATACCCGCCTTTGCGGTTGCGCGCGAAGCATCGCGGCGCGCCCTTGGCATGCGCCCGTTTGATGTTCAGCTCATCGGCGCGATGATCCTCAACGAAAATGCCATTGCCGAAATGAAAACCGGTGAAGGTAAAACGCTGGTGGCAACCCTTGCCGTTTACCTCAATGCCTTGTCTGGCAAGGGCGTGCATGTGGTAACCGTCAACGATTACCTCGCTTCACGCGATGCCGCCATCATGGCCAAGCTCTACAGCTTCCTGGGCCTGACCACCGGTGTGATTGTTCATGGTCTAGACGACGACCAGCGCCGTGCGGCCTATGCTTGCGACATTACTTATGCCACCAACAATGAGCTTGGCTTCGATTATCTGCGCGACAATATGAAGTTCGAACGCAGCCAGATGGTGCAGCGCGGCCATAATTTCGCGATCGTCGACGAAGTCGACTCCATCCTGATCGATGAAGCCCGCACGCCATTGATCATTTCCGGACCGCTGGACGACCGATCCGATCTCTATTCGACCATTGACGCCTTCATTCCAATGCTCACATCGGATGATTATGAAATCGATGAAAAGCAGCGTTCAGCCAATTTTTCCGAAGTCGGCACCGAGAAATTGGAAAACCTACTGAAGGATGCAGGCCTTTTGAAAGGTGTGTCGCTCTACGACGTGGAAAACGTCGCGATCGTGCATCACATCAACAATGCGCTCAAGGCACACAAGCTGTTCCAGCGCGATAAAGATTATATCGTGCGCAATGACGAAATTGTGATCATCGACGAATTCACCGGCCGCATGATGCCGGGCCGTCGCTATTCGGAAGGGCAGCATCAGGCCCTCGAAGCCAAGGAAAAGGTCACAATCCAGCCAGAAAACCAGACTCTGGCCTCCATTACCTTCCAGAACTATTTCCGCATGTATGAAAAGCTGGCCGGCATGACTGGTACGGCCTCAACCGAAGCAGAAGAGTTTCAGGATATCTATGGCCTGAGCGTGATTGAAGTTCCGACCAATCTTCCCATCCAGCGTATCGACGAGGATGATGAAGTTTACCGGACGTTTGAAGAAAAATTCAAAGCGATCATTGAAGACATTCGGGCAGCCCACGAACGCAACCAGCCTGTTCTGGTCGGCACGACCTCGATTGAGAAATCCGAGCTGCTGGCCACCATGCTGCGCCAGACCGGCTTTACCGATTTCCACGTTTTGAACGCTCGTTACCATGAGCAGGAAGCCTATATCGTTTCGCAGGCTGGCGTTCCCGGCGGCGTCACCATCGCCACCAACATGGCGGGTCGCGGTACCGACATCCAGCTCGGCGGCAACATCGACATGCGCCTTGAGCGCGATCTGGAAGGCATGGAAGAAGGCCCGGAGCGCGATGCCAAGGAAGCGGCCATTCGCGCCGAGGTCAAACAGCTCAAAGAAAAGGCACTGGCGGCGGGCGGTCTTTACGTAATCGCCACGGAGCGTCACGAAAGCCGCCGTATCGACAACCAGTTGCGCGGCCGCTCCGGCCGTCAGGGCGACCCGGGCCGATCAAAGTTCTACCTGTCGCTTCAAGACGATCTGATGCGCATCTTCGGCTCTGACCGTATGGACAGCATGCTGCAAAAGCTGGGCCTCAAGGAAGGCGAAGCCATTGTGCATCCGTGGATCAACAAGGCCTTGGAACGCGCCCAGAAAAAGGTCGAAGCCCGCAACTTCGACATGCGTAAAAACGTGTTGAAATACGATGACGTGCTCAACGATCAGCGCAAGGTGATCTTTGAGCAACGTGTTGAAATGATGGAATCGGAAGACCTGTCGGAAACCATTGCCGACATGCGTCACGAGCTGATTGAAACCATTGTTCGCACCCATATTCCAGAGCGCGCCTATGCTGAGCAGTGGGATGTGGAAGGTCTGAGTGCTGCCGTCACGGCCCATCTCAACCTTGATGTTCCGATTGCTGAATGGGCACAGGAAGAGGGCATTGCCGAAGACGATATTGTCGAGCGCCTCAAGAAGATCTCAGATGATCTGATTGCTGAAAAGACCGAGCGTTTTGGCCCTGAAATCATGGCCTATATCGAACGGTCAGTGCTACTGCAGACCATCGACAATCTGTGGCGCGAGCATATCGTCAATCTCGATCACCTGCGCTCGGTTGTGGGCTTCCGTGGTTACGCCCAGCGCGATCCTTTGCAGGAATACAAGGCAGAAGCCTTTGAGCTGTTTCAGGCCCTGCTCGCCAATATGCGTGAAGGCGTGACGGCGCAGATGATGCGGGTTGAGATCGTGCGTGAAGCCGAAGGCGAGCCCACATTGCCAGCCATGGAAGCGCATCATATGGATCCATTTACGGGTCAAGATGAGTTTGCGGCCAATGATGCCTATGTGGCACCGGAAAACCGCAATCCCGATGATCCGTCAAGCTGGGGCCGCGTCAGCCGCAACGAGGCTTGCCCTTGCGGCTCTGGCAAAAAATACAAGCATTGCCACGGCGCGCTGATCGCTTAATCTGCATAAACCCAAAATTGGTCGGGACACATCGCAAGATGTGTCCCGTTTCTGTATGCGCGACAGGATTTTGTTAACCCTGAACTGGCAAGACTAGAGTTTGTCAGGGAAAAGTGGAACCCGGTTTTCCCGAAAAGACAAACGAAAACAAAGAATTTAGAGCCTGTCAGGTTCAATCTGAACCTGACAGGCTCTAAATATTGGTTTTACCGTATCATCTTGTGAGTATTGCGTTTTGATCATGGCTCTTGTCCAGATGGTGGAAAGACATCTGCCTTCCCGGCTGGCAGGGCCTGCTCGCAAACTGTTCCATGCCCTGATTGAAGATGATGACGTGGCCCGCGCCCAGCGCATGGCGCTTGTGGCGTTTGCCATCCGCATAGTCAGTGCGGCAATAGCCTTTTTTTCGCAAATCATTCAGGCCCGCCTGATGGGCGATTTCGAATATGGCATTTTCGTTTTTGTCTGGGTGCTGGTGGTTCTGTTTGGCAATCTGTCCTGCCTTGGCTTTCACTCCACCATCATTCGCTTTTTGCCGCAATATCAGGGGCGTGGCGAAATAGAGCCGATCCTAGGCTTGACCCTCACCGCAAGGCTGGTTGCCATAGGCATTGCCAGTCTGCTGGCCGTGGTCGGGCTTACCGTGCTGCATGTTGGCGGAGAGCGCATCGCTGCCTATTATATCACGCCGCTGTTTTTGGGCCTGTTTGCCCTGCCGATGATTGCCCTTGGCGACGTGCTGGATGGCACCGCCCGCGCCAATAGCTGGGCTGTGGTAGCCCTCAGCCCCACCTATATCATCCGGCCCTTGTTGATTTTAGGGTTGATGCTGGGCTTTGTCGGATTGGGCCAGCCGCGCGTGGCAACCACAGCCATGCAGGCGGCCTTGGTCGCCACCTATATCACCACCCTTGGGCAGTTCCTCACGGTCAGTTGGCGGATGAGAAACAAATTTCCAAAATCGCCCAGACGAATCGATTTCTGGGTGTGGTTTCGCGTTGCCGTACCCATTTTTTTCATCGAAGGGTTTCTGTTTCTGTTGACCAATTCCGATGTGGTTGTGGTTGGGCTGTATTTGCCGCCCGATCAGGTGGGCATCTATTTTGCGGCCGCGAAAACCATGGCCATGGTGCAATTTGTCTATTTTGCCGTCAAAGCCGCCGCAGGTCCGCGCTTTTCCGCCTTGATGAATGCCGACGACATCCGGCCATTGGCAGCGTTTTCTGGCAAGATGGCGCGCTGGTGCTTTTGGCCATCGCTGTGCATTGGCCTGATTGTTCTGGCAGCAGGCAAGCTGCTGCTGGGCCTGTTCGGGCACAATTTCACGGCTGGCTATCCGCTCATGGCCATCCTGTTTGCAGGCATCCTGACAAAAGCATTGATTGGCCCCGGAGAAGTGCTTCTGACCATGGCTGGGCGACAAAATTTGTGCGTGCTGCTGTATCTCATTGCACTTATTGCAAATATAGGGCTGAATGTAACTCTCATCCCACTTTATGGGTTAGTTGGTGCCGCCATGGCCACCGCTCTTGCGACACTTGTAGAAGCGCTGCTCTTGCATATCGCAGTCCGGCGCGCATTGGGTATCGTTTTGTTTGCATTCGCCGATCCGCTCTCACGGCTCAAAGGACATGATCGTGGCTGAGATAAAATTGTCCATGGACGGAATTGACAACAGGCTTGACGCAGAAACCGTTCCGCAAGGACCGCAAACTGTGAGCAAGGCGACACCGGCTCCCCCCGCAGACGGGCAGATTGCGGTTGGCAGAGTGGGGCGCAAACTGTGGCTCTATCCCCGTCAGGCCAGCTATGACCTCGAAGAGGAAATGGATTTTCTCACCAATCGCGCCCTTGAGCCCAATGTGTTTTTCTCGGCGCGGTTTTTGGCTCCGGCCATTCCGCGTCTCGATGAGCGGCAGGTGCGAACAGCGCTGATCCGGGATGATCGCAGCGGCCGCTCGCGTATTCGCCTGTTGATGCCATTTTCCATTGAAAAGCCCGGTTTTTCCATGGGTCCACCGATTTTGCGGGTCTGGTCCAATCCGTTTGGTCCCCTTGGCACCCCCCTGGTGGATGCAGAAGACGCCAGCGAGACCATTGACAATCTTCTGGAGGCGCTGGGCAGCCCCGTTGCAAAATTGCCGAATGTAATCGTCTTTCCCGATTTGCGGATGGATGGCCCCGTGGCCCAACTGCTCCGCGCTGTCGCCATCAACCGCGACTTGCCGTTGACGGTGGCCAATATGGTGCAACGCCCGATGCTGGAAAGCCTAGAAGATGGACCGACCTATCTGGCGCAATCTGTCGGCAAATCCCATTTGCGCGACATGCGCAGGCAAATGCGATTGCTGGAAAAACAAGGCACTGTCGCCTATTGCATCGCCCGCCAGCCGCAGGAAATTGAAACGCGGATGGAAGAATTTCTGGCGCTGGAAGCCAGCGGCTGGAAGGGCCGAAAGCGCACCGCCATGGTCATGGACCGGCTTCATGCCGCCTTTGCGCGCGAGGCCATCACCAACCTTGCCACCATTGATGCCGTGCGTATTCACACGCTGGATCTCGATGACAGTGCCATTGCCTCGATGATTGTCTTCATCATGAACGGCGAGGCGTATACCTGGAAGACCGCCTATGATGAGCGCTATGCGCGCTTTTCGCCCGGCAAACTACTCACCAGCGAGCTGACAGAATGGCACCTCGATGATGCCAATATCATGCGCACCGATTCTTGCGCGGTGGCTGATCACCCGATCATGAGCAGGCTGTGGCGAGAGCGCGAGACCATGGGCACTTTGGTCATTGGCCTGAAACGCAACAGCGACAAAGATGTGCGCCAGGCCGCAGCGCAATTGCACCTCTATCGCAACACCCGCAATCTCGCCCGCATTCTGCGCGACAAGGTGTTGGGCAAGCGCAAAAAAGACGCTTAAACTGCCCGTGTTTGACGCTTGAACGCCGTCTGCTGCGGCATATCACGCTCTCGCAGCAGCCTGCGAATAACCTTGCCACTGGTGGTGAGTGGCATATCATCGATAAAAGCCACTTCGCGCGGGTATTCATGCATGGACAAGCGGTGCTTGACCCAATCGGCAATCTCCGCCGCCAAGGCGTCGCTTGGGGTAAAGCCATCCGCCAACACAACATAGGCTTTGACGATTTCTGTGCGCAATGCATCCGGCTTGCCAATCGCCGCAGCCAGGCGCACCGCAGGATGCGCAATCAGGCAATCCTCAATCTCGGCTGGTCCAATGCGATAGCCGGACGAGGTGATGACGTCATCATCGCGTCCGAAAAATGCAATATAGCCCTCAGCATCTTGGTGCCCAAGATCGCCGGTCAACATCCAGTCGCCAACAAATTTTTGCGCGCTTGCCTCCGGGTCTTGCCAATAGTGCAAAAACATCACCGGATCGGGCCGCGCTATGGCCACCTGCCCCAACTGCCCCACCGGCACCTCACGGCCTTGCGCATCCACAATGGCCACCCGATGCCCCGGTACCGGCTTGCCAATGGCTCCGGCTTTACTGACACCGAGATTGGCGGCCGACGACAGCACGAAATTGCATTCGGTCTGGCCATAGAACTCGTTGGGCGTGATGCCAAGCGCTGATTTGACCCATTCATAGGTCTCACGCCCCAGCGATTCGCCCGCAGAGCCAATGCTGCGCAACACCAGATCATAGTGTGCACGGGGGTTCTCGACTGTCTTTAGCAAACGTAAGGCGGTTGGTGGGATAAAGGCGTTGCGCACCTTCATCTCGGCCATGATGCGAAACGCCATATGCGGATCAAATTTTTGCGCAGGCGATGACACAACCGGCACACCCAGCATCAGGGCGGGCATCAGCACATTCAAAAGCCCACCCGCCCAGGCCCAGTCCGATGGCGTCCAGATCTTGTCGCCCGCCAGCGGCAAGCCCTCATGGGCCAGTTGGAAGCCGGGAATGTGACCCGCCAAGACGCGATGGCCATGCAAGGCACCCTTGGCGGCACCCGTGGTGCCAGAGGTGAAAATCATCAGCGCCGGATCATCCGGGCCGGTTTCCGCCCCTTGAAAATCAGAGGATCCCTGCTGGCACAGGCTGGTGAAGGATAAAACACCGCTGCCGTCTGTCTCCGTCGAAATCACATGCTGCAATTGCGGCAAGGTGGCGCGCAGATCATTGAGGCGAAGCAGGCCGAAATCATTGGTCACAACCGCCACGGCACCCGCCGTTTTCAACCGATACTGCAAGGCATCCGCGCCAAACAGCAGCGCCAGAGGCACGGCAATCGCCCCCAATTTATAAATCGCCACATGGGCGACCACGGTGGCAAAGCCCTGTGGCAACAGCAACGCGACCCTATCGCCAACACCAATGCCAAGCTTGGACAAGGCATGGGCAAAAGCAGAAGACTGCGCCGCCAAGGCACCATAGGTCATGGATTGGTGATGGCCATCGGTGGAAAAATGCTCCAGGCAGATACGATCAGGCGCGCGCACCGCCCACGCATCCGACACAACCCGACCCATGTTGAAGCGATCAGGTATGTTCCAGCAGAAATCTTGAAAAAGCGCCTCATAGGAGGAGCCAGCGGGCAAAAACATCGGGCCTATCCATATTGATGGATAAGACTAGCATTGCCTTCGCAGTCGCACAATACACCTGTGACTATGCTGCGCCGCCACATCATGCCCTGATGTGGCGGTGCAAAAACGCAGATATTTCAGGCGTCAAGATAGCCGACAACGCCTTTGATCTCGGTAAATTCGTGCAGGCCGAACTTACCATATTCACGGCCATTGCCGGATTGCTTATAGCCACCAAACGGCGCAAAGCCATCCCAGGCTGATGCGTTGACGCGCACAACACCAGCGCGCAGCTTGCGCGACAAAGCCTGCGCGTCAGTCAGATCGCCCTGAATATAGGCGGCCAGACCATAAGGCGTATCATTGGCAATCGCCACAGCATCCTCGACAGTATCATAGCCCAAAATCGACAACACCGGGCCGAAGATTTCTTCGCGCGCAATGGTCATGTCATTGGTCACGCGGGCAAACACGGTCGGGCGCACGTAATAGCCGGAATTGAGATGGGCAGGACGTCCGGGACCGCCGACAATCAAGTCCGCGCCATCATCAATGCCCACCTTGATCAACCCTTGAATCTTATCAAACTGGGCTTCGCTGACCACCGGACCAATCACGGTTGCTTCATTATCAGGTGCGCCAACGGTAATGCTGTTGGCTGTCTTCACGGCGATTTCAATGGCAGCATCCATGCTTTCCATCGGCACCAGCATGCGGGTGGGCGCATTGCACGATTGGCCGGAATTGTCACAGCATTTGCGAACACCGGCCGCAACAGCCTCTTCCAGATTAGCGCTGCGCAGCACGATATTGGGAGATTTACCGCCCAGTTCCTGATGCACACGCTTCACCGTGGGAGCCGCCGCTTGCGCCACCGAAATACCGGCACGGGTGGAGCCGGTGAATGACACCATATCGATCTCGGGATGAGAAGCGAGCACAGCGCCAACCGTTGGGCCATCACCATTGACCAGATTGAAAACGCCCTTGGGAACGCCCGCTTCATCCAGCACTTCGGCAAACAGAATGGCATTGAGCGGCGCAATTTCCGACGGTTTCAGCACCATGGTGCAGCCGGTCGCCAGTGCTGGCGCAACCTTGCAAGCAATCTGGTTCATCGGCCAGTTCCATGGGGTGATCATGCCGACAACGCCGATCGGTTCATGAACAATGCGGGTGGTGCCTTGCATATACTCAAACTCGAAGCTCTTCATGGCCTCGATTGTGGCGCTGAAATGGGCAATGCCAATTCCGGCCTGCTGGCTGCGCGCCATGGGAACAGGTGCCCCCATTTCGCGGGAAATCATATCGCCAATCTCGTCGTTGCGGCGCTTGAGAATGCTCAAGATACGCTCCATCAAGTCCAGCCGCTCGGCAAAAGAGGTTTCGCTAAAGCTGGTGAAAGCCGCTCTTGCTGCCATAATCGCCCGCTCGGCATCGGCCTTGGAGCCCATGGCGATGGTGGCAAACGGCATTTCCGTGGCAGGATTGATCACGGACAGACGAGCGGTGCTGAGGGGATCAACCCATGCGCCATCAATATAAAATTTCTCGAAATTTTTCATTGCAATCTCCACCCTGTCAATTCGGCCACTCTCACATCCTATATGGAGCATAAGAGGCCGTTTTACACTGAGGTCCCGCATGATTTTTGCCACGAATCCAGAAAATCCGTGCTTGAGTGAAAAGCGCAAAAATACCGCTAAAATGGCCAAATGAAATGCAAAAATCGGGAAATAACCGCGTAAGAACAGAGCAAGATTTTGCTGCGGTTGAAAGTCTATGGTGCCCCTTGCCGGAATCGAACCAGCACTCCTCTCGGAACCTGATTTTGAGTCAGGCGCGTCTACCAATTCCGCCAAAGGGGCCTTAAGGATGGGGAGCGAATACATGCAGAACGGGGTATCGGTCAACCCAAATTTTGCTTTTTTTTCAATTTTGCCGAAAAACCTGCCACAAACACCGCAACGCTAATTCAGCCGCATTTACACATAACAAGGCTTTGCCCATAAAGACTTAGCATCTGCAACAGGGCACATGATTTCGTGCCTGCTTACAAGGTGTGTTTCTGTTGAAAACCATAGGGAATAAAAATGCTGCGACGCCTCTATGACTGGACCATGTCGCTGGCTTCGCGCAAATCGGCAGAAGTCTGGCTCGGCATTATCTCTTTTGTCGAAAGCTCCGTGTTTCTGGTTCCGGCCGACGTGCTGTTTTTGCCCATGGCTTTGGCAAAGCCAGAAAAAGTCTGGCGTTATGCCATCATTGCCACCATCACATCCGTTCTGGGCGGCATTGCCGGTTGGGTTTTGGGCTATTACGCCTATGAGAGCGTGGCGCGACCAATATTGGAATTTTATGGCAAGGCTGACGCCTTTGATCAGCTTCGCCAGTCGGTGAGCTATGAGACGATTGTCTTGTTGCTCGTCACATCGGGCCTCGCCCATCTTCCGCCTATCAAGATTGTCACGATCCTGTCTGGTGTTGTGCATGTCGATATCTGGCTGTTTATCATCTCGGCCATTGTGGCACGCGGCGCAAGGTTCTTCTTTCTGGCGTGGCTGTTGCAGCGTTATGGCGAGCCAATCCGTCACTTTATCGAGAAGAGGCTGGGTTTAATTGCCGCCGGTGGTGCAGTTGTGCTTATTCTGTTGTATGCCGCTTTTCACGTCCTCGCAGTTTGAGGACAGGAGATCTTGATGACGACAGCGCTTTCCCCTCGAACGGGCCTCACCACCGCTTCCCTTCTTGTTTTTGGCATGGCAGCCGTGATCGGCTCGGCACTCGCCTTTGAATATATCGGCGGCTATATTCCCTGCGAGCTTTGCTTGCTGCAACGCAAGCCCTATTATATTGGTCTGGTGATTGGCGTGATCACGCTTGTCTGCGCAGCCATGCATCTGCCAGCCCGCGTCACCAAAAGCCTGATTTTGCTGCTAGGCGTCATCATGATTGTCAGCGCAGGACTTGGCGTCTACCACGCAGGCGTTGAGTGGCATTTCTGGGAAGGCCCAAGTGCTTGCTCGGCCACTGCGGGCGCTGGCTTTACCGGCACAGGCGACATTTTGGGCCAGCTCAACAGCTTCAAAGGCCCATCCTGCACCGAAGCAGCGCTTCGGATTTTTGGCATCTCGCTGGCTGGCTGGAATGTTGTCACCAGCCTTATTCTCGCGAGTATTGCCTTTTTCGGTGCAAAGCGAATCAACGCCTGAATGTTAAGGCTGAAGCTCAGAGTCCCAATAGAGATAATCCACCCAGCTTTCATGCAGATAGTTGGGTGGAAAAAGCCTGCCATTGTTATGCAGATCCTGCACGCTCGGCTGATAGGGCTTTTGGGCTGGAAACATCCCGGCCTGTTTCGGCAGCTTGGAACCTTTTCGCAAATTGCACGGCGAACAGGCGGCAACCACGTTCATCCACGTGGTTTCCCCCCCATGGGCGCGTGGAACGACGTGATCAAAGGTCAGATCGTCGTGGGATCCACAATATTGGCATTGAAACTTGTCGCGCAGAAAGACATTGAAGCGGGTAAAGGCTGGGTTTCGCGTCGGCTGCACATAGGTTTTCAGGCTGACAACGCTGGGCAGCCGCATGGAAAAGCTGGGCGAGCACACCGAATGATCATATTCAGCAATGATGTTGACACGGTCAAGAAAAACCGCCTTGATCGCGTCCTGCCAGGACCAGAGCGACAAGGGATAATAACTCAGTGGCCTATAGTCAGCGTTTAAAACCAACGCTGGCAAGGACTGTGGTGAAACTGCAATCGTCAAGGCGTTCTCCTGATCGATTAGGCATCTTCTTCAATCTATATTCGGCAGCCTGTTACAGGATTATGAAGCCCAACATAGAAGTAAGCAAATGATTCTCCACAATGATTACAAAGGCAAGGCCTCGCGGGAAAAATTTATGGCATAAAAGGCCCAAAACAACCGTGCCGCTATAGAGCGATAAGGCTGCCAATCCCGTGAAATCATTTGGGTCGTCGCAATATCGGGCCGATCCTTCAAACCAAGCCCCTGCCCCACCGCTGTTCGCAAGGCCACGTCGCCTGCCGGAAACACATCTGCGTGACCGCCGCAAAACATCAAATAAACCTCGGATGTCCAAAGCCCGATGCCGCGAAGATGGGAAAGCTCGGCAATGGCAACGTCCGCCGGCTGATCCAGCACCGCCAAAAGATCAATCTCCCCGACTAGGATGGCGTGCGACAAAGCCGTCAGGCAGGCATGCTTGGCCCGCGACAAGCCCAAGGCCAAAGCGCGATCGCTCAGCGCCAGATAGGCTTGCGGCGAAGGCTCGACCATTGCCGCCGTCAAGCGTCCCCAGATGGCCTGGGCGCTGGCCCGCGACACCATTTGTGACACGATAATGGAGGCAAGCCCGGCAAAACCCGGTTCAGACAGGCGAAGCGGCAAAGGACCGGCGATTTTGGCAATCGGCACAAGCCTTGGGTCTTGTATCAAGAGATGCGTCAACCCATCCATAATATCCGCATCCGATTGGATGCGACTGTGAGGCTTCATCTTTTACTCCTGCCGCAAATCATGGCAGAAGAAGCCATGCCGGATCTTGACCATCACACACCCATTTTTCGCTTTGCGCCCAGCCCCAATGGGGTTTTGCATCTGGGGCATGCGCTGTCTGCATTGTTGAATGCCAAGTGCGCAAAAGCAACAGGCGGCCGCCTGCTGTTGCGCATGGAAGATATTGATATTGGCCGCTGCACACCAGCCTTTGAGCGCAGCATTGTTGACGACCTGACCTGGCTTGGACTGACATGGGAAGAGCCGGTTCGCCGCCAGTCCGAGCATATTGACGCCTATCGCGCAGCGCTTGATCGATTGGCAGCGCTTGGCCTGATCTACCCCGCCTTTCTCAGCCGGGGGGAGATCAAGGCGCAAGTGAAACGTGCCAGCAGCAACGGCCAATCATGGCCGCACGACCCGGATGGCGCTCCGCACTACCCCATGGATGAGCGATGTCTCGATCCTTTGGACGCACAGCGGCGCATTGCCCAAGGCGAGCGCCACAGCCTGCGGCTCAATATGGGCAAGGCTCTGTCTTTGCTAAACGCCCCGCTGAACTGGACGGAAGGGGCGGACAACGCCACCATCACCGCTGATCCCGCCGCCTGGGGTGATGTGATTCTGTGGCGCTCTGATGCGCCCTCCAGTTATCATCTTTCCGTGGTGGTGGATGATGCGTTGCAAGGCGTTACCCATGTGGTGCGCGGGCGCGATCTCTATCACGCAACATCGGTGCATCGGCTGTTGCAAAGCCTGCTGGGTCTGCCCGCCCCCCATTACACCCACCATCGGCTGATTTTGGGTAGCGATGGACGCAAGCTTTCCAAAAGCGAGGGGGCTTCCGGGCTGGGTTATCTGCGAGCACTTGGCACATCACCCGCCGATATTCGCGTGCTCCTGGGCCTCTAAATGACGTTTTCGCAGCAAGCGCGGTCCTTTAAATTTCATCAAGGATGCGTTGAACTCTGCCCCGATCAAAAACAACACGCCCAGCATATAAAGAAAAATCAGTACCACCATGATAGAAGCAAGACCGGCATAGGTGGCGGCATAGTTGGCAAAGGTAGCCAGATAGGTGGCAAAAGCAAAAGCACCACCCAGCCAAAGCACCAGTGTAAGACAAATGCCCGGCAACACTTCTCTGAGCCGTCGTTTGCCCGCGGGCAACCACAGATGAGAAATCGTCAGACCAATGGTCAACAAAATCAGGGTGCCAAGCACGCTCCAATTTGAAATCAACGCCAAAACATCTTTCAGCAGTGGAAATTTTTGTTCCGCAAAGCGCAGCGCAATCGGCACCGCGATCAGCACAACGCTGATCACGGCAAAAGCCATGACCCCCATCATCACAAAGCCAAGACTGAGCAGACGGGTCAGATACCAGGGGCGTGTCTCGTTCACACGATAAGCACGGTTGAGCGCCGTGCGCAGCGCTTCCACGCCGTTGGACGCAAAATAGGCGGCAGCCAGCACCGATATGGTCAAAAGACCGCCGCGCGGCATGGTCAGCACCTGCACAATCTGCTCAGAAATCGGCTTGGCAATTTCCTCTGGCCAGGTATCAAAAATAAAGTGAATGGCGGTGGGCGCAAAGGTATCAGCACCTAAAAGGCCCGCCAACGCCGTGCCAAAAATCAAAAACGGAAAAACAGCCAGAAGAATGGAAAGTGCCACATGGCTGGCCATGGCCCAACCATCATCCTCGGAAAAATGCCAGACCGTATCGGCGATCACGCGATAAAGTCTCCCCAGAGAAATCCCCATTCCGTCTCCCGTTTATGCTGTCATTGCGTGTAAACATTGCCTGTGACTTCTGAATATGGGACATGGTATCCTGTTTTGAAGAGGAAAACTGCCTTATGACACAGCAAAGAACCATTATCGTCACCGGCTGCTCCTCTGGCATTGGTGCCTATGCAGCCCGCGCCTTGAAAAAAGACGGCTGGCGGGTTTTTGCAACGGTGCGCAATCCGCAAGACCTCAAAGCGCTTGAGGATGACGGGCTGGAAGCACTGGTCATGGATTATTGCGATGAAGCCAGCATCGAAGCCTTGGTGAAGGACGTGCTGGCCCGCACCGGCGGCACGCTGGATGCGCTGTTCAACAATGGTGCTTATGGCCAGGCAGGGGCTGTGGAAGATCTGCCAACGGCGGCCTTGCGCGAGCAATTCGAGACCAATGTGATCGGCTGGCATGATCTGACGCGACGAATTGTGCCGGTGATGCGCGCGCAAGGGCATGGCCGTATCGTGCAATGCTCATCCATTCTCGGGCTTTTGCCCTATCGTTGGCGCGGCGCTTACACGGCGTCAAAATATGCGCTTGAGGGCTTGTCTCTCACATTGCGCATGGAGCTGGATGGCAGCGGCATTTTTGTCAGCCTGATTGAGCCGGGGCCGATTGCCAGCCGTTTTCTAGCCAATTCGCTAGCGGCTGTTCAGCGCAATATCGATGTTGAGAATTCGGTTCATGCTCAGGATTATCAGCGGCAAATGGCAAGGCTAACGGAAACAGGCGCGATCAACCGCAACAAGCTGGGACCGGATGCTGTATATAAAGTGCTGCAACACGCCTTGACCGCCAAGCGCCCGCGACCACATTATCTCGTGACAAAACCCGCGAAGCAGGGTGCGCTCTTGAAACGACTGATGCCATCCGATCTTTTCTATCGGCTCATGCGGTCACTGGATTAAAAACAAAGATCAACCGTATTTCAGCGGACGTCGGGGGGACATCCATGTCAACATTCACCACCATTCTCGCCGTGATCGTCATGGGGCTTGTCGCGCTTGTTTTGATGCGCGGGCTTTACAATATGCTCAAAGGCGGCGACGGCAACCGCTCCAACAAGCTGATGCAGTTGCGTGTGCTTTTGCAAGCCATTGCCGTGGTGCTGATCATGTTGACGCTCTGGATCACTGGCGGCGGCCGCTAAAGCATACCCCTTCTCACTTTCAATCTCCAATTAACTGCATGGTGCAATGGTAAAGCTCAATAAAATCTACACCCGCACAGGCGACGATGGCACAACAGCACTGGTCTGTGGCCCGCGCCGCCTGAAGCATGATCTTCGCGTCGAGGCCTATGGCACGATCGATGAGGCCAACAGCGCCATTGGCATGGCCCGCCTTTACACGCAGGATCAACAGCCGCTCGATGCCATGCTGCTGCGCATTCAAAATGATCTGTTTGACCTCGGCTCAGACCTTGCCACCCCCGATACCGGTGAGGCGCTGGAATGGGAGCCTTTGCGCATCGTGCAGTCGCAAGTGGACCGTCTGGAAAGCGAAATTGATGCTTTGAACGCGCATCTTGAGCCGCTAAAATCCTTCGTGCTGCCCGGCGGCACGCCGGCTGCCGCAAATCTGCATCTGGCCCGCACCATCACGCGGCGAGCAGAGCGCATTATGGTCGATCTGATGCAGATCCCGGGTGAGGTTCTGGCGTCTCCTGCGTTAAAATACGTCAATCGCCTCTCTGATTTTCTGTTTGTCGCCGCGCGCTATGCCAATGACATTGGCAAGGCCGATATTTTGTGGGTGCCCGGAAAACATCGATAGGCAAAATTCACGGAGCGACACGCAAATAATTGACGTGAACGTAAAAGTTAGATAAATCTTCCTCGACACCGGGAGGAGCATCCGGATGGCATACCGGAAAGAATACCCAAAGGATTGTAACGCACCGTTGTAATTGCGGAAAAAATGCGTATCGATGTCGCCAACCGACAATCGAAGATGCGCAAAATGGCGCTAATTACAGCCGACCGAAGCAAGGAAGGACCCCATGAAGATTCTTGTGCCCGTAAAGCGCGTTGTTGACTACAACGTCAAAATTCGCGTGAAGCCCGATGGTTCTGGCGTCGAGCTTGCCAATGTGAAGATGTCGATGAACCCGTTCGACGAAATCTCCGTTGAAGAAGCACTGCGCCTCAAGGAGGCTGGCAAGGCATCGGAAGTGGTGGTGGTGTCCATTGGACCAGCCAAGGCCGAAGAAACCCTGCGCACAGCGCTGGCCATGGGTGCGGATCGCGCCATTCTGGTGGAAACCGACGCAACTGTCGAGCCGCTGGCCGTTGCCAAAATCCTCAAGGGCGTGGTCGACGCTGAAGCCCCCGGCTTGGTGATTGTTGGCAAACAGGCCATTGATGATGACAGCAACCAGACCGGCCAGATGTTGTCTGCCCTGCTCGGCTGGAGCCAGGCAACCTTTGCATCCAAGCTGGAAATTGGCGATGGCTCGGCCAATGTCACCCGCGAAGTGGATGGCGGTTTGCAGACCATTTCGGTCAAGCTTCCGGCCATTGTCACCACCGATCTTCGTCTCAATGAGCCGCGCTATGCATCGCTGCCCAACATCATGAAGGCCAAGAAAAAGCCGCTGGACAAGAAAACGCCTGCCGATTTTGGCGTTGATACCGCACCACGCTTGACGGTTTTGAAAACCGAAGAGCCAAGTGGCCGCAAGGCTGGCATCAAGGTCGCCTCCGTTGCTGAGCTGGTTGACAAGCTCAAAAACGAAGCTGGCGTGCTTTAACAGCGAATCGGGAGATAAAATTATGGCCATTCTTCTTCTGGCAGAACACGACAACACAAGCGTATCTGAGCAGACCGCAAAGACCCTGACCGCCGCAACCCAGATTGGCGGTGATGTGCATGTGCTGGTAGCTGGCGCAGGTGCGCAAGCAGCAGCCGACGCCACCGCCAAGCTCTCCGGCGTCGCCAAGGTCTTGTTGGCTGACAGCGCCGATCTGGCCAACAATCTGGCCGAGCCTCTCGCCGCTTTGATTGTATCGCTGGCACCAAGCTATGATGTGATCATTGCACCGGCGACCTCGGTTGGCAAAAACGTGCTGCCGCGCGTCGCTGCCCTTCTGGATGTAATGCAGATCTCGGAAATTACCGATGTTGTCTCACCGGACACCTTCAAGCGGCCGATCTATGCTGGCAACGCGATCCAGACCGTGCAATCAACCGATGCCAAAAAGGTCATCACCGTGCGCACCGCATCCTTTGCGGCAGCGGGGGAAGGTGGCTCTGCGGCGGTTGAGGCTGTTGCAGCCGTTGCCAATCCCGGTCTGTCCAGCTTCGTGTCGGATGCGCTTTCCGCATCGGAACGTCCAGAGCTGACATCGGCCAAGATCATCATCTCCGGTGGTCGCGCCCTTGGCTCATCGGAGAAGTTCAAAGAGGTCATTCTGCCTGTTGCCGACAAGCTTGGTGCAGCCGTTGGTGCCTCGCGCGCAGCGGTTGACGCAGGCTATGCCCCCAACGATTGGCAGGTTGGCCAAACCGGCAAGGTGGTCGCACCCCAGCTCTATATCGCTTGCGGCATTTCCGGTGCCATCCAGCATCTGGCAGGCATGAAGGACTCGAAAGTCATCGTTGCCATCAACAAGGATGAGGAAGCCCCGATTTTCCAGGTGGCCGATTACGGTCTGGTGGCTGATCTGTTTGACGCGCTGCCGGAGCTTGAAAAGGCGCTCTGAGCTTTCAACCGGAATAAATGCAAAAGGCCGCGCCAGATCTCTGGCGCGGCCTTTTTTGATTATGAACCTATGCTGGCTCAGAATTCCTCCCAATCCGCCTTGGACGATGTGGCCGTCTTGGACGATGTGGGTGCAGGCTTTGAATTGCTGCTGTTCGAAAAGCCAGCGGCCAGCTTGCCCATCAGCGCACGCGCAGGCGATGCTGCCGGGCGGTTCTTTGTCACGTCAGCGGCCCTGACGGGTGCGCGCATGGGTGCAGGCCGCACAGCTGCTGGCGGTGTCTGGCGTGGTGATGGGGTGAAGCTGGAGGAAGAAGCCTGTGGCGTGGTTTGCCCGTCTACAAGACGGAACTGGGCGACGAGATTGGACAAGGCAGACGCATCTTCTGTCAGCTTGGCCATGTCGGAATTGGTGCGCTCTGCCATTTGCGAGTTCTGCTGCGTGACCTCTTCCATGCTGCGGATGGCCGTGGAAATTTCCCGCACGCTCTCGGATTGCTCGCCGACCGCCTCGGCAATCACCGAAATCTCGTCGTTGATATGGGCAACCTGATCGGCGATTTCACCCAGCACCTCACCCGTGTTGCGCACCAAGCCGACGCCGCTCTTCACTGCATCGCCCGATTTGCTGATCAGCTCCTTGATTTCCTTGGCGGCACCGGCAGAGCGCTGCGCCAGTTCGCGCACTTCCTGCGCCACCACCGCAAAGCCCTTGCCCGCTTCGCCAGCGCGCGCCGCCTCAACACCGGCATTCAGCGCCAGAAGGTTGGTCTGGAACGCAATTTCGTCGATCACATTGATGATTTGCGAAATGGCAAGCGATGCCTCTTCAATCTTGCCCATGGCATTAATGGCCGAGCCAACGATATCGCCAGAGCGCTCGGTTGATGTTTTCGCATCCGCTGCCATCCGGCGAGCATTTCCGGCCCGATCCGTCGAGGTGCGAATGGCCTCCATGATCTGGCTGATGACGGCCGAGGTCTGCTCGATGGCGGCAGCCTGCTGCTCGGAGCGACGCGACAAATCGTGGGTTGCCGACACCATGCCGGTGGCCGTGCCATTGATGGAATCCGTATTGCTGGAAAGCTCGCGGATCGTATTGGCAAGCCTAAAGATCGATTCATTAAAGTCGGTTCTGAGCCGGTCGAGACCTGCCATAAATGGGGTGTCTATTGTGGTGGTCAAATCGCCAGCGGCCAGACGCTGCAAGCCAGCGCCCAAAACCTCGACGGCCTGTTGAAGCCTTGCAGTTTCCTCGCGGCTGGCCTGCTCGCGTGCCTGTCTCTCCGCTTCCGACATAGTGCGATCAGCAAGGGCTGCCGCCTCAATCCTTGTTTTTTCAATGGCGGCATCGCGAAACACAGCCACAGAGCGCACCATATCGCCAATCTCATCGGCCCGTTTTTCGCCCGACAGAGTAATGGTTGTATCACCATCGGCAAGGCGCTTCATGCTGTCCACCAATCGATTGATGGGGGACGTCAGACTGCGCGAAAACAGAACGGCACCGGTCATTGCCAGGATCAGAAGTCCGGCTGCGATCAACATCACCGTATTGCGCAATTGTGCGATACTGGCCAGCGCTTCATTTTCACCCATCAGCGCCACAACGGCCCAGGTGTGCCCGGCAAACGGCAGGGTCACGGCCGCAGCGTAACTGTCCATGTCCCGATAGTCGGCAATTTTGCCTGTGGCCTTATTGCCCTTCAGGGCATCGTCAACCAGCGGAGACTCGACCTTATGGCTCAGCGCGTCCTTGTCATTGGACAGGGCCGAATGATTGACCATAATGTGCTGGTCATTGATCAGGATCGTTTCGCCGGATTGGCCCAAGCCCGTGCGGTTATTAAAAATAGCGTCCAGGCGATTGGCTGGAATGGCGACAACCAGCACGCCCATCTTCAACTCGCCCATGAACAAGGGCGACGACAAAAAGGCAGTGCTTTTGCCCGAAGGCCCATATCGCACAAAATCTGACAGTGCATAAAACTTCGGATCGTCGCTGGCTTCGACAGAGGTGAATGCCTTGGCCAGCGGGCCATCTTTCAGCTCCGGATCCGCAACATTGGCACCATATTCGTTATTCTTTTGCGCCGAATAGACAATATTGCCCTTGGGATCGATCAGAAACACATCGGCATAGCCATATTGCAGCACGCCCTTTTTCAACAGGGGATGATAAAGGGCGTGGTTGCTGTCATAGGTATCGATACGCGCCGTTTCCATCTCCAGACGCTGGCCGGGTGGATTGGGATTGTTGGTGATATAGCGCTCGACCAATGTTTGCTTCGGGGACGTGCCCAGGTAACGCCAGTCGCGCTTGAACTTATAAAGCGCCTCACCCGTGCTCGGTGCACTGGAAAAGGCGCGCATATTGGTAATGAGGTTTTCGAAATACAACTGCGCTTCATTGCGCCGCCCGTCTGCCGTCGCTTCCAGTTTCTGCATCACTTCCTGGCGCACCAGCGAGGAGCTTTGAATCAATGCCGCCCAGCTGGCCGCACCAATGGACAAAAGTGTGATAACACAAACAAACAACGGTAATTTTCGTGCAATACGCATGTCGTCTCCCCATCAGAACGCCAATGCTTGTCGCGAGCAAGACCGTTCTGATATTCCCTCATTCGCACCAGTTGTAGCCCGAGCGCATTAAAATATGACTAAGGTTGGGGCCACGCGTGGCAGCAGAACCGCGATCGACAAGAACGAAAGACTGGAAAATTAAACCGCATCGCATTATCACTTGTTCAAAGGCCACGGCGGGAGAGGCTTATGACCACGCAGATCAAAGCGTGCATCTTCTGCTCGATCAGCAGCAGCGTAACAGGCGTGCACAACGGCGCCGCAACATGGAATGAGCGTGATGATCAAGAATGTTGGAATTGTGGGTGCCGGACAGATGGGCTGCGGCATTGCTCATGTCTGCTCTCTCGCCGGATATAAAGTGACGCTTTACGACCTGTCGAAGGATCGGATCGAAGCCGGCCTTGCCACCATCAACGGCAACATGGCCCGGCAGGTCACCAATGGCAAAATGTCGGATGATGAGCGCAAAACCGCCCTCTCCTGCATCACCGGATCCACCGACGTGCAGGATCTGGCCGCCATGGATCTGGTGATCGAGGCCGCAACCGAGGACGAGAACGTCAAGCGCAAGATTTTTGGCCAGATTTGCCCAGTTCTAAAGCCGGAAGCGCTGCTGGCCACCAACACATCATCGCTCTCCATCACCCGCCTTGCCGCTTCCACGGACCGGCCAGACCAGTTCATGGGCATTCATTTCATGAATCCTGTGCCGGTGATGAAACTGGTGGAACTGGTGCGCGGCATTGCCACCGGTGAAAAAACCTTTGAGACCGCCAAGGATTTTGTGCGCTCGCTGGATAAAACCATCACCGTTGCCGAGGATTTTCCAGCCTTCATCGTCAACCGAATCCTGCTGCCGATGATCAATGAAGCCATTTATACGCTGTATGAAGGCGTGGGCTCGGTGGAGGCCATTGATACTGCCATGAAACTGGGGGCCAATCATCCGATGGGGCCGCTGCAACTGGCCGATTTCATTGGTCTCGACACCTGCCTCTCGATCATGCAGGTGTTGCATGATGGGCTGGCCGATAGCAAATATCGCCCCTGCCCGCTTTTGGTAAAATATGTCGAAGCCGGCTGGCTGGGCCGCAAATCCGGTCGTGGCTTTTATGATTACCGCAGCGAAATTCCTGTTCCGACGCGGTAATTTTCATAAAGATGACGGCTCAGGTCAGAGGCGTCATCACAGCATGCTGATAGGCATCACGGCCCTTGAGGCGGGCATACCACGCCTCAAGATTTGGCAGGTTTGGCCGCTCAATCGGCATTTCAAACCACGCATAGGCAAAACAGCCAAGCGGAATATCGCCAACGCCAAGGCTATCGCCAGACAGGTAAGGCTGTGTGGCAAGCGCTGCATCGGGAATGGCAAGCAGCTTGCCCACCGCCTCCTTTGCGGCGTTGATCTTGGCCATGTCGCGCTGATCTTCCGGCGTGCGCACCATGCCCCAGAACAGATCCCGAAATGGCAAAGCAAGGGATGAGGTTGCCCAGTCCATCCATTTTTCGGCCTGCGCCTGCGCAACAGCGCCCACCTGATCCGCGCCTTCATCACCATAGCGCGATGCAAGATAGCGCACGATGGTGTTGGATTCCCACAACACGACATCGCCATCTTCCAACACCGGCACAAGCCCGTTGGGATTCATGGCGCGATAGGCTGGATCATTGACAACGCCGAAAGCGCCACCGGCATCAATCCGCTGATGCACAAGGTCCAACTCCTCAACCATCCACAGCACTTTTTTAACATTGGTCGAGTTGGCACGACCCCAGATTTTCAACATATATTATCCCCTCAAAGAGAAACCAGTTTATCCACCAGAGCCTTGGCATCATTGCTATCCCAAGCCGCCGGTCCATTCATCGAGCCAAGCAGGCAGCCGTTTTTATCGATCACCAATGTGGCGGGCAGGCCAAAGGCCAGACCTTCCTTTTTGAGCGCATTAAAAACGCCCATGGAACTGTCACGATAAAACCCGAGATGATCAATGCCATTTTCGTTCAAAAACGCTTTGGGCTTTTCATCCGTGCCACTGTCGATATTCACCGCCACGACATCAAACTGATCGCTGCCCTTGGCGGCCTGCAAACCGTTCAAAGCCGGCATTTCCTCACGGCAGGGCACGCACCAGGTCGCCCACAGATTAACCAGCAATGCTTTCCCCTTGAAATCTTTCAGGGTTTTATCGGCCCCACTGGCATCCTTGAATGTCAGGGTCTGGAGAACGCGCGGCGGATTGGCGGCAACAATGGCGGCCACCTGACCTTTGATAAACGGCTCCAGCGCCTTGAGGCTGGCCGGTGTTGCCTCACATCCCTTGGCGGCCGCCAGCTCTGTGCCATTGCCATACCCCGCTTCCTTCACGTATACCGCAACCGCGCCGGCAAAAAGTCCGGCAACCGCCGCAATTGCAACCAGCTTGACGGAAGGAAGTCCCAATGGTCTTTTTTTCGTCATCGACGTCTCCAGGATCTATTGAGCATGGCTGAGGAAACCAAGGACACGAAATCCTCCAACCAGATGTGGGGCGGCCGCTTTGCCTCTGGCCCAGCCGCCATCATGGAGGAGATAAACGCATCGATCGGTTTCGACAAGAAACTCTACGCACAAGATATTCGCGGCTCCATTGCCCACGCCACCATGCTGGCCCATCAAGGCATTATTTCAGCCGAAGACAAAGATAAAATTATTGAAGGCTTGAACACGATTTTGTCAGAGATCGAAGCTGGCCAATTTGAGTTCTCCCGCAAGCTGGAAGATATTCATATGAATATCGAAGCGCGACTGGCCACCTTGATTGGCCCCGCTGCTGGCCGCCTGCACACGGCTCGTTCCCGTAACGATCAGGTGGCACTGGATTTCCGCCTCTGGGTCAAGGAAGAGCTGCAAAAGACTGAGACACTTCTCACCAATCTGATCACCGTGTTTTTGAAGCGCGCCGAAGAACATGCCGACACCGTGATGCCGGGCTTTACCCATTTGCAGACCGCGCAGCCCGTCACCTTTGGTCATCATTGCATGGCCTATGTCGAAATGTTTGGCCGCGACCGCCAGCGTGTGCGCCACGCCATTGAGCATATGGATGAAAGCCCAATTGGCTCTGCAGCACTTGCTGGCACCGGCTATAATATTGACCGCCACATGACCGCCAAAGCGCTTGGCTTTCGCGAGCCAACCCGCAACTCGATTGATACCGTATCAGACCGCGATTTCGCGCTGGAGTTTCTCTCCATTGCCGCCATTTGCGCCACCCATCTGTCGCGTCTGGCCGAAGAAATCGTCATCTGGTCGACGTCGCAATTCAGCTTTATCCGGCTCTCCGATGCCTTCTCAACCGGCTCCTCCATTATGCCGCAGAAGAAAAATCCGGATGCTGCCGAGTTGGTGCGCGCCAAGACCGGCCGTATCAATGGCTCGTTGATTGCGCTTTTGACCATCATGAAGGGCCTGCCGCTCGCCTATTCCAAGGATATGCAGGAAGACAAGGAACAGGTGTTTGACGCCGCCGAAAGTCTGGAACTGTCGCTTGCGGCCATGACCGGCATGATTGGCGATCTGGAAGTGCGCGCTGACAAGATGAAGGCCGCAGCCGGTTCTGGCTACTCCACCGCCACCGATCTGGCCGACTGGCTGGTGCGCGAAGCAGGCCTGCCCTTCCGCGATGCCCACCATGTCACCGGCCGCGCCGTTGCCATGGCCGAGGAAAAATCATGCGATCTGGCCGATCTTTCTCTGGAAGATTTGCAGTCGATCCATGCGTCGATTACCGCCGACATCTACAATGTCTTGACTGTCGAAGCCTCGGTTGCCAGCCGAAAAAGTTTTGGTGGCACGGCACCGGATGAAGTGCGCAAGCAGATCAAATGGTGGCGCTCGCGCAACTGATTCCCCATTGATCCGAATTGATCAGGGCTTGAAATAATCAGATCACAAAAATCGGGGTGCACAAGGCCCCGGTTTTTCGATATTGAATCTCACAACAAAAGCTTTGCGCATCACCTCATTGGAACAGGACACCATGGTCGTTTCATATCAAAAATTGATAATTTCAGCCCTTCTTCTGGGCGCGACCAGCACCATGCTCGCCGGTTGCGGGCGCAAAGGCGATCTCGACAAGCCGAGCGTTGCGGTTGTTGATCAAAACAAAATGGGTGCGCCTGCTGCCGCAACACCTGAAAAGAAGTTTCTCCTCGATCCGTTGCTCTAAATTAGGCCAAGCTCGTGAACCATTTTCAATATCGTGACGGCGTGCTCTATGCCGAAGACGTTGCCGTGACCGAAATTGCCAATGCGGTCGGCACGCCTTTTTATTGCTATTCCACCGCCACACTGGAGCGCCACTACCGGGTGTTTTCCGAGGCCTTTGAAGGCGTGGATGCCATGGTGTGCTACGCCATGAAGGCCAATTCCAATCAGGCGGTGCTGAAAACGCTTGGAAGCCTCGGCGCTGGCGTCGACGTGGTATCAGAGGGCGAATTACGCCGCGCCTTGGCAGCAGGCATTCCCGCCAACCGCATCATGTTCTCCGGCGTTGGCAAGACCCCATCCGAGATGGATCTGGCACTGGAAGTGGGCATTTACTGCTTCAACGTCGAATCCGAGCCGGAGCTGGAAGTGCTCAATCAGCGGGCGATCAAGGCCGGCAAGAAGGCGCATGTATCTTTCCGCATCAACCCGGATGTGGATGCAGGCACCCATGCCAAGATTTCCACCGGCAAGAAAGAAAACAAGTTCGGCATTTCCTATGAGCGCGCCCGCGCCGTGTATGCCCGCGCAGCCTCGCTTGAGGGCATTCAGGTCACCGGCATTGATATGCATATCGGCAGCCAGATCACCGAGCTGCAACCCTTTGCCGACGCCTTCAAGCTGTTGCGGGAACTGGTCAACGCCTTGCGCGCGGATGGCCACAGCATTGACCACGTTGATGTCGGCGGTGGTCTTGGCATTCCCTATAAGGATGACAACAACCCGCCACCAGAACCAGCGGCTTACGCCAAGATCGTCAAGGAACAATTGGCAGAGCTGGATTGCAAAATCATTACCGAGCCGGGCCGCCTGATTGTTGGCAATGCCGGTATTCTGGTGACCGAAGTGATTTATGTGAAGGATGGCGGCGACAAGACCTTTGTCATCGTTGATGCCGCCATGAATGACCTGATCCGGCCAACGCTCTATGAGGCCCATCACGAAATCCGCCCCGTGACCATTTCGGCTGCCAATGCGCCGCGCATTCGCGCCGATGTGGTAGGCCCCGTTTGCGAAACCGGCGATTACTTGGCGCTCGATCGGGAAATGGCCATGCCCAAGCCCGGCGATTTGATCGCGGTTGGCTCAGCCGGTGCCTATGGGGCCGTGCAGGCAGGCACCTACAACACCAGACGGCTGGTGCCGGAAGTGCTGGTCAAGGGCGATGAATTCCACGTGATTCGCAAGCGCACAAGCTATGAAGAGCTGATCGGGCTGGACAGTGTGCCAGCTTGGCTCGACTGAAAACCGTTCACAATCACAGCGATTGCACTAAAAACAGACCGGATGAGGGGCGCTCCCCTCGTCTTCGCCACAAACAATGCTATCCTGCATAAAATATGTCAGGGACCGTGATCCCGCTTTTCGCGAAAAGACAAACGGAGATCCATGTATGGCGGCATCGGACGGGCATAAGGCTAGAAGCGCGTATCAAGGCGATCCAAAGCTCGCCAAGCGCGTTGCGATCAACCGTGGCCTCGCCCGGCTTGTGCTGTTTTGCGAGCGTCTTGCCCCGCTTTTGCTGATCCCTGCGTCCATAGCTGCCATTTTTCTGTCATTGAGCTGGCTTGGCCTGTTTCGCGACATGCCGTCACTTTTGCGCTGGCCGCTGGTGTTTGTGCTGACATTTGGCTTTCTCGCCGCACTTTTACCGCTCTTTCGTCTGCGTTGGCCGAAAGTGCCAGAGGCAGACCGCCTGCTGGAAGAGCGCAACCACCTGCCGCACCAGCCGGTGCGGGTGCAGGAAGATGAACCGGCGTTTGATACCCCCTTTGCCCGTGCGCTTTGGCAGGAACACCAAAGACGGATGGCTGCAAAAATCGCAAGCCTCGATCCCGGCTTGCCAAGGCCCGACATCGCACGGTTTGATCGCCATGCCTTGCGCGCTGTTCCGGTTTTGCTGCTCGTGGTGGCCTTTGCCTACTCCAGCTCCAATAACGCCGGGCGCATGAGCGATGCCTTCCGCTTGGTTGCTGCACAAGACAATCAACCGGGTGTACGCGTGGACGCCTGGATCACGCCGCCCGGCTACACCGGCCAGCCGCCCGTGTTTCTCACCAGCCGCAATGGTGAAGCACCGCAAAACATTTCGGTGCCCGCCAAATCGGTGGTGACCGTGCGTTTCACCGGCGGGGCCCATGATGCCAAGGCAAGTTTCAAGCCCAGCACCGGTGAGCAAGCCATTGCCCTGCAAGATGCGGAAGCGCCCAAGGAAAGCGCAGCCACCACCACACCAGATGCTAATGCGCGCACCATGACGCTGACCCTTGCGCAAAGTGGCACGCTGGACGTGGGTCAAAAGCAGTGGCCCTTGACCGTGATTGCCGACAAGCCGCCAACCATTGCGTTTGAAGGCGTGCCAAAGCGTGCGGTCAACGGTGCGCTGGAAATCGGCTTTCTTGCCAAAGACGATTATGGCGTGCAGGAAGCGCGTGCCGATATTGTGCCGCTGGACAATGATCCTGCCGCCCAGCCGCTCTATCCCCTGCCGGATTACAAGCTGGAGCTTCCGCGCCGCAACGCCAAGGAAGCGAAGGGCATTGCCAGCCATAACCTGACCGAGCATCCGCTGGCTGGCAAAAAGGTGCGCATCACCTTGATCGTCAAGGATGGTGCAGGACAGGAAGGCAAAAGCGGGCCCTATGAGATGGTTTTGCCAAGTCGGCCGTTCAACGAGCCTCTGGCCGCCGCCGTTGCCGAAGAGCGGCAGGTGTTTGCGCTGGATGCCCGCCAAATGCCCCGCGCCATTGCCCTCAATGATGCTCTGACGCTGCGGGCTGACGAGACCATTCCCAATCTCTCCCATTACCTGCTGATCAAATCGGCGCGGGCGCGCATGGCTCTTGCCAATGATGCCGACAAGATGAAGGATACAGCTGCCTATCTCTGGGAAATAGCACTTGGCATTGATGACGGTGATGTATCGCTGGCGGAGCGCAAACTCTCAGAGGCCCAGCAAAAACTATCGGATGCGCTGGAGCGCAACGCGCCTGATTCTGAGATCAAGAAGCTCACCGACGAGTTACGGCAGGCGATGCAGGACTACATGAAAGCCTTGGCGCAGCGCCAGCAGCCGCAAAATGGCCAACCGCAGCAAAATGCTGCCAAAACCCTGACCCAGCGCGATCTGGAAAACATGATGAACCAGATCGAAAATCTGGCCCGCTCCGGCAATAAGGATGCGGCGCGCCAAATGCTGTCGGAGTTGCAACGGCTGATGAACAATCTTCAGACCGGACGCATGCAACGCCCGAACCAGCAAGAGCCGCAGGAAAAAAGCGAGGCCCGCAAGCAGATCGACAAGCTGGGCGAAATCATGCAGGACCAGCAAAAACTGATGGATGAAACCTTCAAGCTGGATCAGGCGCTGCAAGATCGTATGGCTTTGGGCGACCCGACCGATCCTGACATGGACCAACCCCAGGACGGCCAACCGAAAAGCGAGGATGAGCTAACCCAGGAACGGCCCAAGCCCGCCCCCGGTCAAAATCCATCGCCAACCGATCAGATGACCGAACAGCAGTTGCGAGACGCGCTGAAAGGCTTGCGTAAACGACAGGATGATCTGGGCAAGCAATTGAAACAATTGCAAGAAGCCCTTGGCAAAATGGGCGTGAAGCCGGGCAAGGAATTTGGACAGGCTGGCCGGGAAATGAATGGTGCTGGCGAACAGCTTGGCAAGGGTCAGGGCGATCGCGCCGTCGAGGGCCAAGGCCGCGCTTTGGAAGCGCTTCGCCAAGGCGCACGCGATATGATGAACCAGATGATGCAGGCCATGCGAAACCAGCAGGGCCAGGGTCAGGGCCAGAACCCCGGCATGGCACAGGGCGGGCAAAATGGCCGCGATCCGCTTGGCCGCTCACGGCCCACAACAGGGCCGGACACGGATGACAGCGTACGCATTCCCGACGAAATTGATGTGCAGCGGGCGCGCGAAATTCTCGATGCCATTCGTGAAAAACTGGGTGACAATACCAGCCCGGATATTGAGCGCCGCTACCTGGAGCGGCTGCTGGATATGCAATAGGCTATCGCCCAATTGTCTTAAATATGACGTGGCGGCGTTACGCCGCCCTGTTCAGCGCCTGCGCCACTGCTTTTCGAATATCGGGCAAAGCAAAGGGCTTTGGCACCACATCAATCACCTTTTCCATCAGGTCATCGGCGCGCTCACGCTGGTCGGCATAGCCGGTCATCAGCAAAATCTTCAAGCCGGGAAAATCCCCATGGGCACGATGCGCCAGCTCAATGCCGTCCATCACCGGCATGCGGATATCGGACAACAATAAATCAAAGCTGGCCATGCTCAGCTTTTCCAACCCTTCAGCACCATCTGCCGCTTCATGGGTTTCATGCCCATCCATCCGCAATGCACGGGCGACAAAAGAACGCAAACCATCCTCGTCTTCGGTAATTAAAATCTTGGCCATGTTCGCAATCCCATTTAAAGCATCAGCCCTTACAGCATCGCCCGTTTGATAAAACGAACTCATGATGCCGTTGCATGTTCCACCGCCACATGATTTTCTTCCTCGGGCTCAATGGAAGAGATCATGCCGACACACGCAAATGACCAGCTTTTCCTTTGCGATAGGTAAACATCGCAAAGGTCACGTTGCGTATGGTTAACAAGTCACCTAAAATTTGAGGTAAGTGTGCGGCAACAATCAGTCCGCATCGCCGGTAACAACACCGACAAAAGGCAGTTCCCGAAAGGCGTAAGCCGCATCCATGCCATAACCGACCACGAAATAATCGGGACATTCAAAGCCAACATAATCGGCCTCAAGCTCTTCACTGCGCTTGACCTTTTTATCCAAAAGCACTGCAATGCTGACGTTGGCGGCACCGCGCTCATACATAAGATCGCGGGCAAATTGCAGTGTGCGACCTGATTCCAGAATATCATCAATCAACAAGACATTGCGGCCAGTCACGTCACTATCAATATCTTTGATAACGGTTACACCCTGCGATACCGTACCTTTGCCGTAACTGGACAAGGTGATGAATTCCATCTCCGGGGCCAGACCGACGTGATGCATGGCACGGATAAGATCGGCTGCGAAAATGAACGAGCCTTTCAGAATGGAAATCACCAGAAGATTATCGGATGGACCTTCCGAAATGGCTTTGGCAATTTCAATATTACGCGTCGCGATCTGCTCGGCGGTGAAATAAGGCTCAATCACTTTTCCGCGAACGATGGGCATAATCTCTCCAGAATTTGGCGCATCGCGCCTGACAATCTCGAAACCGCGATACCATAGTCACGGATGCGAGACATCGTTTGTCGCAAAAGAAAGTTTCAACTGCGGCGTTTTTCCACCGGGATGGCGCAATTTTGCCGAAATGCCGCGGCTGTGGCCCACATCAATCTCGCTGGCAGGTGGTGCAATCAAGGTGGAGGCAATCAAACGCCCATCTTTGTAAAGATCGGCCCGCACCGGCAGCAAAGCCTGTTTTGTATTGGCCCGGTTTTCAATAATCGCATTCACGGTCAGCACATGCATGCCATCGGCATCCTGGGGTGTCAGCGTAACATGGGTGAAATCAAGGGCCGGTCCGGTAAACGGCGATGGACCACGGCTGCCCAGCAGCGTAAAACCACCCGCCAGAACAAACACCACCAGCACCATGACTGACACCAGCGTGGTGAAGGAGCGCTCCGATAGCCTGTTCAGAAACAACTCTGCCTTGATCAAAACAGGCGACAGACGCTGCCTCAAGAGCAGAACCAGAGGGTGCGACTGCCGCAGAGGCGCTGCATTCAACTCGGCCTGCAGGCGGCTTCGCATCGCGCCAACCGGGTCTTGCACGGTGATAAAATCCGCATCCGCGACATCGTCTGCCAGCGGAAAACCGTTGCGCGGCACCGGGCGGGGCCGATGCTCGGGCAACAGGACGTCAACATCTGGCTCGACCTGCTTTTGCCGGAAACGGAATGCGTTCATCAATCCCTCGCAAGGCCGCATTTCCATGGGCAATTGCGATGACGCAAGCAGATGGAATGAGGCATTGAAACCAATCTCTACAAGTCGTAAATTCGAATGGTTAATGATTTGCAAAATTACCAAATTCTCGTTGCAAGATAGCGCTCTTTACCAAATGGTAACCGCAGACGTTAAGAAGTAGGCTTTCATCCACTGGCTCAAGACCGGGTTTCTCAATTGATTCACTTCGAAAATGTTGGCCTGCGTTACGGGATGGGGCCTGAGATCCTCCGCGACCTGACCTTTGACATCCCGAAGCGCTCCTTTCAATTTCTCACCGGCCCCTCTGGTGCTGGCAAGACCACGCTTTTGCGCCTGCTGTTTATGTCACTCAAGCCCACGCGCGGGCTGATCAGAAGCTTTGGCCGCGACATTACCCAGATCCCGCGTCAGGAATTGCCCCTGCTGCGGCGGCGCGTTGGCATTGTGTTTCAGGATTTTCAGCTGCTGGACCATCTGACCACCTATGAAAATGTCGCCCTGCCTCTGCGGGTGCGCGGCAAGGAAGAGGCCAGCTATAAGCAGGATGTGCTGGAACTGTTGAAGTGGGTGGGCCTTGGCGAGCGGATCAATGTTTTGCCCGCCATTCTATCAGGCGGCGAAAAACAGCGCGCCGCCATTGCCCGCGCCTTGATTGATCGGCCTGAGATTCTGCTGGCCGATGAGCCAACCGGCAATGTGGACCCGCCCATGGCCCGCCGCCTGCTCAGCCTGTTTCTGGAGCTGAACCGACTCGGCACCGCCGTGGTGATTGCCACCCATGATCTGGCTTTGATGGAACAAGTGGATGCGCGCCGGATGATTCTCAGCGAAGGGCGGCTCGATATCTATGAATGATCGCACCCCCACGCCGCCTTCGAACGTCAAGAGCCAAAGCCAGCCCGCCAAACAGCAGGCCAGACGTGTCTCCATGCAGGTGCGGCCAACCGCGCCGATTTTGCCGCCCTCCAATATTCAGGGCAATGCGTTGATGGTGGTGATTGCCATCATGGCTTTTCTGGCCTGCCTGACCCTTGGAGCCGTCTCCATGATCCGGGCCACCGCCGCCAGCTGGCAAAGCCAGATCTCGCGCGAGGTGACAATTCAGATCAAGCCAGACGACAATGTGAATATGGATCAGGCGCTCACCCGCGCCAAAGATCTGGCTCTCAGTTTTGTCGGCACCAAGAGCGGCCAGATTGTTGATGAAGCCGCAACGGCCCGCTTGCTGGAGCCATGGCTCGGCACCGGACTGGACATCAAGGATCTGCCGGTTCCAAGGTTGGTCATCATTACCATTGATGAAAGCCACCCACCCGATTTTGCCGCCATGCGCGATCTTTTATCAACGCAAATTCCGCAAGCCACGCTGGATGACCACCGCAATTGGGTGGACAAGCTGGTCTCCATGGCCCGCACAACCGTGCTGATCGGCTTTGGCGTCTTGATCCTGGTATTTACCGCCATGATTCTGACAGTGATTTTTGCCACCCGTGGCGCTTTATCCGGCAATCGCCACATTATCGAGGTGCTGCATTTTGTCGGTGCCGAAAGCCAGTTTGTGGCGCGAGAGTTTCAAAAGCACTTTTTGAAAATCAGCCTCAAAGGGGCTGGGGCCGGTGGCTTTATGGCCGCGGCCTTTTTTGCCTTTGCCAGTTTTTTGCAAGATAACACGCTGGCGACCCCGCAAACCGATCAGGCAACGGCCCTGTTTGGCCGTTTCGAAATTGGCCTTTCCGGCTATATGGGCATATTTGCCACGATGATTGTCATTGCACTGCTGACAACATTAACGGCGCGGCTGACCGTAATCAGCGCAATCTACGACATTGATCAGATCCGCTCGGACCCCAGCCGCAGCAGCGGCCTGCCTCCCGATTAAGCACAGCCCTCATCAAATCTGACACAATCCCGACGCATGATCATGCAAAGCGTGAGCGGCGCAGAATCCCCCTTGCGCACGGCCACGCACCATGTTTTTGCCGGATGTCGATGCGGGATAATGTCGGAAACGGATTCCTGTTGCGCCCATTATCCGATAGAGATGGCATGACAGATTGGCTTTGCCATGGAATGATTGCAATATGGACGAGCAATGACGACGCCACCCAATGATCCTTCAACGGATCAACGCCCTCGCAAGAGCGAGCAATTGAGCCGGCTCTTTCACCGGAGCGGCTGGCTGCGTCGTGTGTTACGCTTTGGGGGCTATGCCACGATTCTGATCATCGCCTGCCTGATTGGCGGCTTTTTGTACTTTGCCGATACCGTCACCCTCATGCGGCCGCCTGAACATGCCAAAGCCGATGCGATTGTGGTGCTGACCGGCGGCTACCAACGCATTGATCAGGCGGTTGATCTGTTGCGCAAGGGCTCTGGACAACGCCTGCTCATTTCAGGCGTGCACCCCACCACCACACCAAAACAAATCCGCACCATGACGCAAAGCTCTTACGATCTCTTCGCCTGCTGCGTCGATATGGGCTATCAGGCTCTGGATACCATTGGCAACGCCAATGAAACCGCCCAATGGGTTCACGACAAGGGCTATTCCTCCGTGCTGGTTGTCACCAGCAATTATCACATGCAGCGCAGCTTGATGGAATTGCGCCGCACGGCACCGAACACCCGGTTCATTCCTTATCCGGTTGTCATCTCTGATCTGCGCACCAAAGCATGGTATGCCGATCCCAACGCCTTGCGCACGCTGTTGTCCGAATATGTGAAGATTCTGCTCGCCTCTGCCCGTGACACCATAGGCTGGGGCACCTGGCGCGGATTGCGCACCGCCAACGAGCCCGCCAGCTAGAGCATCGGATCGAAAACCAAACTCGACATGACGCTCTAAGTTTTTGTTTACACATCGGATTTATCCGAAACCCGGCTCCCACTTTCCGGCCGATGCTCTAACATGATCACCCAGCTTTTATATAGATCTTCCGCTAACGGTTGAATTCATATAGTCAAGGCACGACACATTTCGGAATCGATCCATGCTTGCTTTGCGTTCCCATCTCTTCAACGTGATCTTCTACGCCAACCTGATCCTCTGGATGGTTGTTTGTCTGCCCATTTACTTCTTTTTGCCGCGGCGCACGGCGTATCGCATTCCCAAAACATGGGCATTATCATGCCATTGGCTGATGAAAGTCGTTGTCGGCACCACATTTGAGATTGAAGGTCTCGAGAATATTCCAAAGTCTGGATATATTCTGGCACCCAAGCATCAATCCTTTTGGGATACCTATGCGCTTCTGCCCTGGCTGGATGATCCTGTTTTCATTCTCAAGCGGGAATTGATGATGATTCCGGTGTTTGGCTGGTATGCCGCCAAACTCAAGATGATTCCGGTCAATCGCGGCGGCAAGGGCAAAGAAATGATGCTGGTGATGAAGCGCGCCTCCGAAGAGATGAAAAACGGTCGCCAGCTGATCATCTTTCCCGAAGGCACGCGCCGCCCACCGGGCGCAGAGCCTGTGTATAAATTCGGCATAGCCCGGCTCTATCGTGATCTGAAGGTGCCTGTCGTGCCCGTGGCGGTCCATGCTGGCCTATTTTGGCCACGCCGCAGCCTGATGCGCTATCCGGGCCATTATAAAATCCGGATTCTGCCCGCCATAGAACCCGGTTTGAAGCCAAGTGTGTTTTTCGAGACGCTGATTTTCGATCTCGAAGCCGCCAGCGATAAACTGCTGCTGGATGCGGCAGACACCAATCCTGGGCTGCCACTCCCCCCGGAAGCCGTCGCACGGATTGAGGCACTACAGCGCCATGCGCCCTCTGTGATGCACGAAAACTCTCTGTAAAACATCTTCGTCTGCCTCTGCTTGGCGCTGACGTCGTGGCGAAAACCGGTTCCCACGTTTCCCTGACAAACTCTAAAGGCCAGCAACAACCCTCTCCAGCCATTGATCACGGATGCCCATGCTGCGCAAATGCGCAACGGTGCTTTCAACATAGGCTGCATTGGGGCCCGATTGACCGACCGCGGTGCGCACCACCTCCACGGCCTCCTCCACGGTCAAGGCACCGGCATATTGCTCGTGACTGCGATCGATCACATAGCCGAGCCCCACCACCTTTTGCCCATCCGCCAGATGCAATCTTAAGCTTTTTTCCAGATACACCCGCGTCACCAGTTCCCGCTCACGCAGATAGTTCAGTGTTTGCGGCCAATGCTCTGGTGCCACCTTGAACGCAACACCCTGACATGAGCCACCAAAATCCAGCCCCATTACCAGTCCCGGCTGTTGCTGCGTGCCGCGATGCACCCATGAGCGCACGCACAGCGCACGCCGAAAGCCGTGTACGCGGGCATTTATTTGTTTCTCAAAGGGGAAACCGGGGTTCCACATCAAAGAACCATAGCCAAACACCCAAAAATCGTCCATATCGCACGTCAAACCTAATTGCTCCCGAACCGGCGACACAATTGGAGAAGCGAATGGCGACGTCAAGCAGCACGGTGACACGACGAAAAAGATCCATAGTTTTTCCTGGGGTTCTTTCAGTGGTCATCCTTCTGGCCGTCTACACCGCAGGTTGGTTTGCGGCAGCCAATTATGCCACCACAAAGTTGGAGCGGGCCTTTGATGGCTCAAGTCCGCTGGCGTCGGTGCTCACCTGTGCCAATATGCATGTGGGTGGTTTTCCTTTGCGGATCAGCCTCAAATGCTCGAAAATCACCGTCAATGATCATAAAAACGGCATCACCGGCTCGGTCGGAGCTTTCCGCTCGGCTGCAAAAATATTCAGACCCGGCACGGTCAATTGGCAGCTGAATGGCCCTGCCATTCTGCAGACCTCGACCGGCATCGCCACATCCGTGCAATGGGACAGGCTTGAAACAAGCATGTCGGTGGGCATCATTGGTCTTGAGAATCAGGTAACGTCGATAAAGGCCCTTCGCACCAACATTACCAATGCGCTCACGGGGACCACGCTGAGCATCAATGCATCTGAGGGTCAGTTGAACATCCAACGCGATAGCGATGATCTTCTCACCACCGCGCGTTTCACCGACGTGAATTTTCAGCAAAATGATGGCACGTCAAAAGTCCCCCCCATGACTGCCGATCTTGATTTGAGATTGATCGGTCAGGCGGATGCTCTGAACATTGAGAACCCGAAACCCATTGATTTAAGAGGCTTGAATGGGGAACTGCGCGGGCTACAGGTTGATGTCGGCGAAGGCCGCACCATTACCGCCAGCGGCCCTTTGACCATCGATCAGGATGGCTATCTCTCAGGCTCGCTGAAATTGCAAATCAACAAGGTTGAAGGGTGGCGGGACATGGTGATCTCCGCCTATCCCGAAACCACAGACATTGCCAAGCTTGCAGCCAAAGGCCTGAAAATGGCATTCTTCGGCCAAAACCATGGGCAAGTCACTCTTCAGATTACCCATGGCACTGTTGTTTTAGGCTTTATTCCGCTCGGCAATATTCCGCCGATCTGAATAGATCCAGATATTTTCAGGCTTTTTTGTCCAGACTGTGACGGCCAAAATCCGGCACGTCCACATCCTGCCCCGCATCGATAATCGAGCGGCGCACGGTGCGGGTACGGCTGAACAGTTCAAACAGCTTATCGCCCTCGCCCCAACGGATAGAGCGTTGCAGGGATGCAAGATCTTCGGAAAAGCGCGCCAGCATTTCCAAAATCGCATCCTTGTTGTGCAGGCAAATATCCCGCCACATGGTGGGATCTGACGCCGCAAGGCGGGTGAAGTCACGAAAACCCGACGCTGAATACTTGATCACTTCCGATTCGGTCACCGCTGCCAGATCATCCGCAGTGCCGACGATATTGTAAGCAATGATGTGCGGAAGATGCGACACAATCGCCAGCACCTTGTCGTGATGCTCAGGCTCCATCTGGTCGGTTTTCGAGCCAAGCGCCTCCCAAAAGGCCACAAGGCGGGCCAAGGCTTTCGGGTCCGTATCGGGCAGAGGCGTGAAAATGCACCAGCGGCCTTTAAACAGATCGGCAAAGCCAGCATCCGGGCCGGATTTTTCCGTACCCGCCAGAGGGTGGCCCGGAATAAAATGCACATGGCTCGGCAGATGCGGAGCCATTTGCGCAATCACCGACGCCTTGGTGGAGCCAACATCGGTGACAATCGCACCCGGCTTCAGATGGGCGGCAATCTGCTTGGCAACGCTTTCCGATGCGCCAACCGGCACCGAGACAATCACCAGATCGGCATCTTTGACAGCTTCGGCGGCCGACGGCGTATAGTGATCGCCGAGTTGCAACTCTTCTGCCCGCTTCAGCGTCTCAAGCGAACGGGTCGAAATGACGATGTCCTTCGCCAGCCCCTTTTCACGCACGCCACGGGCGATAGACGAGCCAATCAGGCCGATACCAATCAGCGCGATACGATCAAATTGTGCAGCACTCATCACGCTTTGCCCATAAACTCTGTCAGAGCGGCAATCACGCCCTCATTGGCCTCTGGCGTGCCAACAGACATGCGCAACGCATTGGCAAAGCCATAGCCCTTCACGGCCCGCAGAATGAAGCCACGGCTGGTGAGGAATTCATCCGCCTCAGACGCGCGCTTGCCATCCTGATCGGGAAAATGAATGAGCAGGAAGTTGGTCACCGATGGTGTCACCTTCAGGCCTAGCCCTTCAAAAGCCACCGTCAGCTTTTCCAGCCACTCAAGATTGAACTGCACGGCCTTGTCGGCAAAGGCACGATCCAGAATAGCCGCTTCACCTGCGGCAATGGCCGGTGCATTCATATTGAACGGGCCGCGAATGCGGTTCAGCGCATCCAGCACGGCAGCCGGTCCATACATCCAGCCCACGCGGAGCGCAGCAAGACCGTGAATCTTTGAGAAGGTGCGGGTCATCACCACATTGCGGTTCTCGGAGACAATCTCGATACCGGCTTCAAAATCATTGCGGCGCACATATTCGGCATAGGCGGCGTCCAGCACCAGCATCACATGCTTGGGCAGACCCGCCACCAGACGACGAATGTCCGCACCCGGCACATAGGTGCCGGTTGGATTGCCGGGATTGGCAATGAACACCATTTTGGTCTTGTCGGTCACGGCGGCCAGAATGGCATCCACATCCACCTGGCAATCCTTTTCCTTCACGGTCACAGGCGTTGCACCGGCCCCCATGATCTGGATTTTATACACCAGAAAGCCGTGCTCGGTGATAATGGCTTCATCGCCAGCACTTAAGTAAACATGGCACAAGAGACCGAGCAGCTCATCGGAGCCATTGCCGCAGATGATATTGGCAGGGTTCAGGCCATGGGCGCTGGCAATGGCCTCGCGCAGCTTCAGCGCCTGACCATCGGGATAGATCTCCAGATTACCGGCAGCTGCCTTGAACGCTTCAATTGCCTTGGGGCTTGGACCAAGCGGCGTCTCGTTGGAGGACAGCTTGAAGACCTTGGCAACGCCCGGCGCATGTTCCTTGCCCGGTACATAGGCGGCAATATCAAGAATTCCGGGACGTGGAACGGGCTGGTTCATGTCACTGCTCATCAAACTGTTTCCTGATCACGAAATTGCCAGCCTGAGCCAGCACAAAAACAATCCCACGGCCATAGCGCGGAAGACCTATTTTGTCGAGGGAGGGTTGAGCTTCACCCGCGTTGTTGGCACACCATGGGGAGAGAGAACCGGCGCAAACACCCGTCTGGATGCCTTGGCCGCCACCGGCAGACCTTGATAGAGCCGCTTTTGAGCCTCGACCACAATCACGCCTGCAAAAGCAGGCGACAAGACCCTGCCAAACCGCTCGAACATGCCGCGCATGCGCAAAATCGTTTTCAGCCGCGAGGGTGGAAAAAACAGCGCCTCTGCGCTGGCACCGGGCGTGAAATTGGCCTCGCGAAACAGCGCCGTCAATTGCCCGCGCGAGTAAGGACGGCCCGCACCAAACGGCGTGTGATCCATCCGCGCCCACACACCGCGCCGGTTGGGCACAACAATCACCAGCCGACCTCCCGGAGCCAGAACCCGCCAGATCTCGGTCAAGGTCTCACGGGGGTTTTCGGCAAATTCCAGCGAATGCACCATCAGCACACGATCCACAGAGCTGTCTGGCAGTGGCAATTCCTCATCAAACACCAAAGCGGTGGCCGAAGGTTCGCCGGGCGGCCAGTTCACCGCGCCCTGCCCGGCTGGCATAAAGGCAAAGGTGCGCTCGGTGTCGGCGCGAAAGCGATCCAGATAGGGAACGGAATAGCCAAGCCCCACCAAACGCTCTTCTGGCAGGCGCTGCCAAAGGGATGATAGCGCCATCGTGATCGACTGCTCGGCGACATGGCCAAGTTGAGAATGATAGAACTGGCGAAGGTCAACAATATCCACATGCATGGCACGATTGTTAACATCCCGCTGTTGGACATCAAGGCCTATGGTACTAGATTCAGGAATAAGATCGCAGTCATGATAAAGAGGTCAGCCATGAAAAGCCTGGAAATTGAAACATTCCTCTGCCGCACGGATAATTTTGGTGTGCTGATTCACTGCCCTGAAAGCGGCCTGACTGCCACAATAGACGCTCCCGAATATGCGCCGATTGTGGCGATGGCCGAAAAACGCGGCTGGACCATCACCCATATCTTCACCACCCATCACCACACCGATCATGTCGAGGCCAATCTGGCGCTGAAGAAGGAATATGGCTGCGAGATCATTGGACCGATCAATGAGGCCGTGGCCATTCCGGGTCTGGACCGCGCTGTGAGCGATGGCGACGAATTTCTGTTTGGCCAGCACCGCGTCAAGGTGATTGAAACCCCCGGCCATACCGCTGGCCACATCTGTTACAGCTTCCCGGACGATAAGATTTTGTTTGCCGCCGACACGCTGTTCGCGCTGGGCTGCGGACGGCTGTTTGAGCGCACCGCTGCCGACATGTGGCATTCCTTGCAAAAGCTCTCAGTGCTGCCCGATGAAACCGCGATCTATTTTGGCCATGAATATACCCTGTCCAACGCCCGCTTTGCCCTGACAATCGATCCGGACAACCCTCGGCTGGTGCAGCGCGCCAAGGAAATTGAATCTTTGCGCGCCAATGGCGGTTTCACCATTCCCACCACCATGTACCTGGAAAAAGAGACCAATCCATTCCTGCGCGTGTCGGACCCGGCCATTCGTCGCAATCTTTTGATGGAAAGCAAAAGCAATGAAGAGGTGTTTGCGGAGATTCGCAAGCGCAAGGACAATTTCTGATGCAGGATGCAGAATCCATCATCAAAGCCCTCAATATGCGTCCCCACCCGGAAGGCGGCTGGTATACGGAAACTTTCCGTGACACGCTTGGTGGTGCGCGCGGCAACTCCACGGCGATTTACTATCTGCTGGAGGCCGACCAACGCTCCCACTGGCACCGGGTCAAGGATGCGTCCGAGATCTGGCATTATTACGCGGGCGCACCACTGGCGCTGAGCTGCTCAGACAATGGTGAAACCGTCGAAACCACGGTTTTGGGCGTGGATCTGGCCAATGGCCAGCGCCCTCAAGCGGTTATTCCGGCCAATAGCTGGCAATCAGCCATAAGCCTGGGGGCTTTCACGCTTGTGGGCTGCACGGTTGCGCCCGGCTTCACCTTCGAGCAATTTGAAATGGCAGCACTTGGCTGGTCACCGGGGCAAAAACCTTAAAATCAAGCTTTAGCTGGTCGGCGCAGCATGCCGCTTGCCGCCAGCACTGCACCGCCGGTAATCAACACACAGGCCGCAAGAATGCGAAGGCTTGGCTCGGCAAATCCAAAGGCAATGAGAATAAGCGTCGAGAGCAACGGTGCAGCATAACTGGCAGCACCGAGAATTTGAATATCACCATTTTTGACGCCAAAATCCCAGGCATAAAACGCCAGTCCAACCGGCAGCAAGCCAAGCCCCACCACCGCCAGCCACTGGCTTGCCATCTCTGGCCAGACCGTTTGCTCAAGCCCCAGGTGGCAAAACAGCGACAGAATGGCGGTGACCAGGCAAAAGCCTGTCACCACATCGGTGGACACCGCTTCAAAACGGCGCGTTGCCAGCGAATAGGTGGACCACGTCAATGCGCACAGGCCAGCCGCACTATAACCCAAACTATAGGCTGGATCAAAGGACAGGCCATTCTTGCCAATGATCAGCACCGTGCCACACAGCCCGGCCAAAGCGCCAACAACATGATACCAGCGCAGGCGCTCTCCCGGCAGAAGCGCCGAGCCAAACACGATCAGCAGCGGCCATAGATAGGCTATCAGGCCTGCCTCCACCGCAGGCGCGTTACGCAGGGCGGTGAAATACAAAAAATGATAGCCGAACAGGCCAGCAATGCCGACAATCCAGACTTTGGGTGACTGCCTGAGGAGTTTAAGCCGTGCTGGCTTGACCAAAAACGTGATCACGCCCGGCAGGCTGCCAATGGCAAAACAAATGGCCGAGAGCTGAAAGGGCGGCATGGAGCCCGAGGCCGCCGTCAACAAGGCCAGAAATGACCACATGAGAATGGCCGAAAAACCGATCAACGTGGCACGCAGTTTCATAAGGCCCCCAAGGTATCAAAGGCCACCGGAAAACCGCTATTTCCCAAATGCCGTGGCCGTGATGGACAGCGCGCCCAATCTGGTTGGCACGCGCGCATAGACCGGAGCATATAAAGAGCCTGTGCGGGTTTTGGCAAACCAGATTTCCATGCCTTTTGCATTGCGCAAATAATCGATATCGGACTGGTCCTTGTTGAAGCCCGATTTCGGCACATAGCGCACCGAGCAAACAATGGCGTCACCAGAGACATTGCCCGCATCAAACTTTGCCTTGCCTTTGGGCGACAACACCAGATCCATGCGGCTTTCACCATCATAAACAGGCAGCGTTCTGGAGCAGATTTTGCCATCATCAGGAACGATGAAAGCACCAATCGGATCAAGAACCGATTTGAAATCAATGGTTTTCACCGGAATCCAGCGGTTGCTGTCGCGGTTTGGCTGCGGCGTAATCGAGGTCTCCACGACGTTGCCGGATGCGTAGCGCACATCATAGGTGCGGGTTCTGTCGCCACGGGTGTAGACCAGCTGGTAGGATTTCGCCACCATCCGATCACCGCGCATCATGGTGCCGGTCACCGTACTTCTGGCCTTCAGGCTGGTGAAAATATTGACAATGCCCGCCGAGGAAATATCGCCGGTGATCGAATAGGCGGGATCGGTGATGCGGGTGGTAAATGTGGCCCGCGCCACCGGCAGGCCAATCAACGTCACCCGATAATCTGTGTGATAACTCTCCATCGCATGCGCCGAGATGACACTGGCAAACAGACCCGCAAGAGAGGCAAAAAACATGCGTGCAGTCATCAAACCACCATTTCAAAAGGAGACACCATCTGCATGTATGACCCGCACTGTGGCAAGACGATAGCACGACAGCAATCTTCGTCCTATATAGCGCAGAAAGGCTTTAAAATCGCGGCATCATCGAACCCGCAGACCGATTTCGGTTCAGGCAATTATACGGCAGAGTCGAGAAATCCGCGGTTTTGCCAAGGTTTGTCTTGACGCGGGCGCCTCAGCTGACTATAGAACCGCAACTTTCCAATCAGACCGCGTTGGATTGCGCCCGAGTTTTCATGCTCGGATCGTAGATCCAATTGCCAATAAGAATAGGTGCATCATGTCCCGCAGTTGCGAATTGACCGGCAAGGGCGTCCAGTCGGGTAACAATGTAAGCCATGCAAACAACAAGACACGTCGCAAGTTCCTGCCGAACCTGTGCGACGTTACGCTGATTTCCGATGCCCTCGGCCAGCGTTACCGTCTTCGCGTTTCTGCAGCTGCTCTGCGTTCCGTAGAGCATCGCGGTGGCCTCGACGCTTTCCTTTTGAAGGCAAGCGAAACCGATCTGAGCATGCGCGCACGTTTGCTGCGTCGCCAGATCGTCAAGAAGACCGCTGAAGCTGCATAAGCCTCACAAAACTGGTCTACTATTGTTGAAAGGCTCCTATGGCAACATAGGGGTCTTTTTCTATTCCGGTGTTGTTTTCCATGCGCAGTTCTTGCGCGCTCACGCACTCTGACGCCCTTTTGGGCGTGCGCCATCAATTGACACAGATCATATCTGCGACAGGCCGTCAGGCCTAAGCTTGCGCCATAAACCTGCAGCCCATTGCGTTTTATCAACCGCACACAGGACGCTGCAGCGCTTTAAATTATGCAATAATTATATTGTGAGGCAAAAAGCATGGCACATATTGATCAAACCAACCAAGCAGAGCGTATTCTTCTGGCCACTTTGCGTATTTGCATCGGTTGGGTCTTCCTCTGGGCGTCTATTCACCATTACGGCAGCACCGGCTATGTTGCGGGCTTCCTCTCTTCCACCAAAACCTTCCACTTCATTTACGGCCCCCTCTCCCAATCAGCCTTGATGCCTGTCATTGCCTTTTTAGTGGAATATGGGCACATGCTGATTGGCCTGTCTCTGATCTCGGGCCTTCTGGTGCGCGTTAGTGCCCCCTTCGCAATCTTCATCATGCTGACCTATTGGACGGCCCATCTGGATTTTCCTTATGTCCAGAGCATCAATAACCTGCTGATTGATGAGCACATGATTTATGCCATGGTGCTTGCATTGCTGATCAACCGCCGGGCAGGTCACTATTTCGGTCTGGATGCAGTGCTCTCCCGCCTGCCCATGTTTGAAAACAATGCAGCACTGCGCTGGGTTGCCTAACCAAGAATGAAATCCGACTAAAGACTGAAAACATAAAGCGCGGCCCTCCTGAACCCCATGAAATGCGCCGCGCTTTACAGCTATAAAACGCTCTTGCAAGAAAACACTTGACCTGCGCGACCTCAGGCTATTTGAAGAGGCCTTCCAATCCTCAAGCTGGTGGCATCACCCAGGGTAAAAAAATGCGTCTGACGCGACACATCTTCATCTACAGTCTTCTCATGACCACTGTCGTGGTCGCCTCCAATATTCTCGTGCAATTTCCCTTGAGCGGGCAATTGGCGGGCATCCAGCTTGGCGATCTCCTGACCTATGGGGCCTTCACCTATCCGGTCGCGTTTCTGGTCACCGACCTTACCAATCGCCAATTCGGCCCATCCACGGCGCGCAAGGTGGTGTTTGTCGGTTTTCTGGTGGGGGTCACAATCTCGCTGGTGACCTCGCAGCCCCGCATCGCTATTGCCTCTGGCTCGGCCTATCTGGTTGGTCAACTGCTGGACATCACGGTCTTCAACCGGTTGCGTCAAAAAAGCTGGTGGAAGGCACCGCTGGCAGGCTCGCTGTTTGGGTCTGTGCTGGACACCGTGATTTTCTTCTCACTGTCTTTCGCACCCTTTTTCGGCTTCATCGGCCCGAATGATGATTTTGCCGTCAGCTGGGCCCCCATGCTGGGCGCATTTTCGCCCGATATTCCGCGCTGGATCTCCTGGGCCATCGGTGATTTCACGGTCAAGATGCTGGTTGGCATGGTCATGCTGCTGCCCTATGGGGCGATGATGACAGTGATCAAACCTTACCCGGCAGCACGCACTTAAAAAATGCCTGCTGCCAGGCTTCACGGCATCAGGCGAAATTCCAGCATCAGATTGCGTTGCAGGAAGGAATGGTTGTCGTCGGACACCAAAATCAGCCGCACATCACCATTGCCGAGATCAACCACGTCCAAACCTTCCATATTGTCGATCTGGGCGCTGTAATTGGCCTCAAGCAGGGTGATGCCATCCACCAGCGCTCCGGGCTTCACGCTATCGCCCTTGATGCGCACAAGGCGCATGGCCACACCGCCCAGCAGGGTAAAGCGCCGCTCCAGCAAGATAAGATCGCCATCGGGTAAAAACGCCCCATCGGTGACATCAAAATCATCCCGGCGCACCACTTTGAAAGCGCCGCGCAGGGGACCATCGACAATCCCTGCATAGAGATTGCCATTTTCATCCAGACTTTCCTCGCTGATAGTGACAAGACCGCCACCAAGTGGCCCGTTCACCGGTGAGGCAATCACGGTTTCGAGGCTTTTATTGCCGCGCAACACACGGGTGGGAAACGGCAGGGGTAGGCTGCGCTCTGGCTTGGCGCGTTCAAAATCTGTGAGCGGATATTGGTCGATCCGGTGACGTTGCTCAAAGCCGACATAGATTTTGCCATCGCGAATCGCCAGGCTTTCCGAATCCATCTTGACCTTGGCGCTGTCATTGCGACCCTTGGCGTCCACCATGGGGCTGAGCGACACCGAGTCCAGGCCCGACAGCCTTCCCTGATGATCGCGCTCGATCGCGCCCGAAATCCAGTCTCCGGTATCCAGCACGCCAATGAAGTGCCGACCATCGGGCAAGAAACGCACCGATGACCATGCCCCGAACAAAGGGTTGGAAGAAGACATCACCAGCCCACCGATAAATTCCAGCTTGCCAAATGTGGTTTGATCAGATCCCGGCTTGAATTGGCTGATCTGCCGTGTGCTCACCGCACTGGACTCGCTGATGGCGGGTGTGCTGCACAACAGTACAGCACACAGCAACGATGCTGAGAACCACAGGCGCTTGCTCAAGAACTCAACCAGCGCGGCGCAGAGAGCCACGTGACGCCTTGGCGGGCTTATCCTCAAACAGGCTTGCCAACTGCTCGGTCATCGCCCCCGCCAGCTCGTCGGCATCCACAATGGTCACAGCGCGGCGATAATAGCGGGTGACATCATGGCCGATACCAATGGCCAGCAATTCGACCGGAGAGCGGGTTTCGATCTGCTCGATCACGGCGCGCAAATGCCGCTCCAGATAATTGCCCGGATTGACCGACAGCGTTGAATCATCCACCGGCGCACCGTCGGAAATCATCATCATGATCTTGCGCTGCTCACGCCGTCCCATCAGACGATTATGCGCCCACATCAACGCTTCGCCGTCGATGTTTTCCTTGAGCAGCCCTTCGCGCATCATCAAACCGAGATTGCGGCGCGAGCGGCGCCAAGGCGCATCGGCGGATTTGTAAACGATATGGCGCAAATCATTGAGGCGGCCCGGTGTCGGCGGCTTGCCGCTGGCCAGCCATTGCTCGCGGCTCTGACCACCCTTCCATGCCTTGGTGGTAAAGCCCAGAATCTCGACCTTCACACCGCAACGCTCCAGCGTGCGGGCGAGAATATCGGCGCAGGTGGCCGCAACCGTAATAGGCCGTCCACGCATCGAGCCGGAATTGTCGATCACCAGCGATACCACGGTGTCGCGGAACTGCGTGTCCTTCTCGCGCTTGAACGACAGCGGCTGCATGGGGTCAATAATCAGACGGGTCAGACGGGCCGGATCAAGATAGCCCTCCTCCAGATCAAAATCCCACGAGCGGTTCTGCTGTGCCATCAGGCGGCGCTGCAAGCGGTTGGCAAGACGGCCCACGGCCCCTTGCAAATGCGCCAACTGCTTATCAAGGAAGGCGCGCAGGCGATCCAACTCAGCCTCGTCGCACAATTCTTCGGCGGTGATTTCCTCATCAAAGGCCTCGGTGAAGACCTTGTAATCAACCTTCTCATTGAAATCATCAAATGGGCTGGCCGGACGGCGCATTTCGCCAGGCGTTTCCGAATCCTCGTCGCCCTCTTCCGACATGTCGTCGTCGGAAATTTCCGCGCCGTCCATCTCGCCGTCTTCCATCTGCTCTTCAGCAGATTCGCTCTCATCGGCAGGCGCACTCTCAGAGCCAGCTTCCTGCTCGGAATTTTCCTGTTCTTCCTCGCCGCTGCGCTGTTGATCTTCTTCGGAATTCTCCTCCTCATTGGAGGATTCTTCCGCATCATCACCCACATCCTCGGCCATTTCCATGGCCGACAGCATATGGCGCACCACGCGGGCAAAAGCCTGCTGGTCTTCGACGACATTGGCCAGATTGGCAAAATCGCCGCCCGCTTTTTCCTCAATGAAAGAGCGCCACAGATCCAGCACCTTGCCAGCGCTTTCAGGCGGCTTTTGACCGGTCACGGCTTCGCGCACCATCATGGCCACCGCTTCAGACAAAGGCGCGTCTTCGCGATTGATAATGCCGGAAAAATTGGCTTTGGCGTATTTTTCGGTGTTCATCGAGTGCAGATTGTTGGCCACACCCTGCATGCGCAAGGCACCAATGGATTCCACCCGCGCCTGCTCCACCGCATCAAACACCGCGCGCGCATCCTGCCCTTCCGGGGCCAGTGTCGCGTGAATTTTCTGATCGTGGCAGGCAAGGCGAAGCGCCATGGAATCGCCCAGGCCCCGCGTTACCGCCAGTTCATGCGCGGTGGGACGCTTGGAGAGTTCTGGTAAGCGCACGCGCTCACCGGCCAGCCCCGGCCGTTCATTGGCAAAGGCCACCTCGACATTGGCGCTGCCCGCAATGGAGCGCACGCAGCCGGTAATGGCCCGGCGCAAGGGTTCCATATCGGGACCCACGCCGGATTTTGCTTTGGAATTGTCGCCGGGACCTGCCATGATATTCGCCTTCCTCAGGCACCGAGTACGATGTTTGCAGCGCTTTCTTTCAGCTCAACGCCAAACGAGCGCTGATATTGCTCAGCCACCAGCGTGCGTTCCAGCTCATCGCATTTGTTGAGGAAGGTGACGCGGAAGGCAAAGCCAACATCGCCAAAAATCTCGGCATTTTCTGCCCAGGTGATCACGGTACGTGGGCTCATCACGGTGGAAAGGTCACCATTGATGAAGGCCGAACGGGTCATATCGGCCAGACGCACCATCTTGTTGACATTGTCGCGGCCGCCTTCCGTCTTGGCAAAGCCCTTGACCTTGGCCAGAACAATATCGACTTCCTTGTCATGCGGCAGATAGTTCAGGGTTGTCACAATCGACCAACGGTCCATCTGCGCCTGATTGATCTGCTGCGTGCCATGGTAAAGGCCGGTGGTATCGCCCAGACCAACGGTGTTGGCGGTCGCAAACAGGCGGAAAGCAGGATGAGGACGGATCACGCGGCTCTGATCAAGCAGGGTCAGACGGCCAGAGGATTCCAGCACGCGCTGGATAACAAACATCACGTCCGGGCGACCGGCATCATATTCGTCGAATACCAGCGCCACATTGTGCTGATAGGCCCAAGGCAGAATGCCATCCTTGAATTCGGTGATCTGCTTGCCGTCTTTCAAAACGATGGCGTCCTTGCCGACCAGATCGATACGGCTGACATGGCTATCGAGATTGACGCGCACGCAAGGCCAGTTCAACCGGGCAGCGACCTGTTCGATATGGGTCGACTTACCCGTACCGTGAAAGCCGGAGACCATAACGCGGCGATTGTGGGCAAAACCGGCCAGAATGGCCAGCGTGGTTTCGCGGTCAAACAGATAGTCGGGGTCCAGATCGGGCACATATGGATCGCTCTTGGAATAGGCAGGCACCATAATGTCGCTGTCGATACCAAAGACCTCCCGAACGGAAACGGTGGTGTCGGGCAGGTTGGTTATATCAAGATCAATTTTGCTCATCGTCTCTCCACGCCCGGCGGCATCAACCGGCGCATCTCTCATGCAATCAGGTGTTTTCTTCGATTAACAGAAACCTGCCTGCTTTAACAATTGGTAGGCTTGAATAACAGCACGAAAACGCTCTTCAGACCCTCTATCTCCGCCATTTGCATCTGGATGATGTTTTTTGACAAGCTCTTTATAGCGGGTTTTGATGTCTTGTGCGGTTGCAGCGCCGGTTAAACCCAAGGCATCAAAGGCTTTTGCCTCCAACGTCTTCAATTTGCGCGCCTGTGGCGTTGCCCGCGACCCATTGCCGCGCCCCTGATTGACAAAGCCAAACGGGTCTTTCAGGCGCGCTTGCGATGCGGCAGAGCCAGAACGCGCTGTCGAGTGAATGGGCGAGGCCTTGGACGCAGACGTATTGACACCCACCGACCAGGTTGGACGATGGCCCGTCAGAGCCTCTTTCTGGTATCGGGCGATCTCGGTGTCCGACAGGCCAGAGAAATAATTATAGCCCTTGTTGTATTCCTGCACATGCTCAAAGCAGAACAGAAAGAACTTGCCCTCGGCATTGCGGCCCACGGGCGCGCGATGCACACCGGGGCGCTCACAGCCATCCCATTGGCAGGTGGTGGCCGCTGCTTCCGGCTCCGGGCCTTTTTTACGGCGCGTGCGGATCTTGTCGAAATATTTTGAGTCGAGTTTCATCCGGGAATTATGGGCCGATACCCATCTCACAACAAGAATTGACAAATCAGAATGTTCTTGCCCTTTTAGAGGATTTTTGAAAAGCCACTTAAAAGGACACCAGCACAGGACGCCATACCATGTCGATACGCCTCAGCATCGAGCAAAAACTCACACAGGCTTTTCAACCGGAACGGCTTATTGTGATGGACGAAAGCAGCCTGCACGCAGGCCACCAGCCGGACATCACCGGCACCGGAGAGACACATATGCGAGTTCGCATCGTTTCTGCAAGCTTTTCCGGCATGAGCCGCCTTGCCCGTCACCGCGCCGTCAACGAATTGCTCAAGCCTGAGCTGGATGCAGGCCTGCACGCCTTGGCCATTGAGCCCGCCGCCCCCGGAGAGGCGACCCGCTGGTAAATTTATTGTGCGAGCTTCTCATTGAGGAAACTCAGCACTTCCGATGAGGGCACATCATCGGCCACAAAGGACTGGCCAATGCCATGGGTGAGAATGAACGTCAGCTGACCGCTTTTCACCTTCTTGTCCTGCGCAATCGCCTGCATAAGCACATCAGCGGGCGGCAGCTCGCCGGGAATTTCGCTCATACGAGTGGGAAGGCCCACCTCTTTCAGGTGCTTTTCCACGCGCGATGCATCATCGGGGCTGGCCAGATTGAGCCGTGCTGAAAATTCATGGGCCAGCACCATGCCAATCGCAACACCTTCGCCATGCACCAGACGGCTGCTGTCATACCCTGTGGCCGCTTCCAGCGCATGGCCAAAGGTGTGTCCAAGATTGAGAAGCGCGCGGCGGCCATGTTCACGCTCATCGGCCACCACCACATCGGCTTTGGCCTGACACGACAGGGCAATGGCCTCCGTGCGGGCAGCCCCACCGGCAAACACCTCGCGCCAGTTGCGCTCCAGCCAGTCGAAAAATTCCGGCTTGTCGATCAAGCCATATTTGGCCACTTCGGCATAGCCTGCGCGAAATTCGCGTTCACTCAAGCTGTTGAGCACGCTGGTATCGGCCAGCACCAAATCAGGCTGGTTGAAAATGCCCACCAGATTTTTGCCTTGGCGGGCATTGATGCCGGTTTTTCCGCCCACCGACGAATCAACCTGCGACAAAAGCGAGGTCGGAATCTGCACAAAGCGCACGCCACGGCGCACGATGCCTGCGGCAAAGCCGGTCAGATCACCAATCACCCCGCCGCCCAAGGCAATCACGGTATCATTGCGCTCAATGCGGGCTTCCAGAAGCACGTCGCAGACTTTGGTGAGATGGTCGAAACTTTTGGTTTTTTCGCCAGCAGGCAGCGTCAACGACACCGCCTCAATACCGTCTACCTCGAGGCTATCCATCAAGGCTTCGAGATACAGCGGCCCCACATGCTCATCGGTGATAATGGCGGCCTTGCGGCCCTTGATGCGCGACGAGATCTCGCCGCCAGCGCGGGCCAAAAGGCCATCGCCGATGAGAATATCATAGGCGCGCTCACCCAAGGGCACATGCACAAGACGTTCAGCCGATGACGTGTTGGAGGATGAATGTTCACTCATGATTTTTCCTGCCTTGGCTTAAGTGCGCAATCACCGCTTCCATGACCTCTGCGGCAATAATGTCTTTGCGCTCATCGCGCGATATCACCGTGACATTGGCGCGCTGATAGATCGGATAGCGCTCATTCATCAAATTTTCGAGCGTCAGCTTGGGGTTTTCGGTTTTCAGCAAAGGACGATGATCACGCTTGTTGACCCTCTCCCACAAGACATCCAGATCCGCCTTCAACCAGACAGAAATGCCGCCGCGCTCGATTTGCCGACGGGTTTTATCATTGATGAATGCGCCGCCGCCGGTGGAGACCACCTTGGGACCAGAACGCAACAGACGCCGTATCACCCGCGTTTCCAAAGCCCTGAACTCGGCCTCGCCGTAGGTGGCAAACAACTCGCTGATCGTCATGCGCGACACACGCTCGATCTCGTTATCGGTATCGACAAAAGGCAAGCCCAACTGATTGGCCACGAGCCTGCCAATCGCCGACTTGCCTGCCCCCATCAAACCGACGAAAATCAGGTTGCGGCGCTTGAGCACTGCACGGGTCCGCTCAGCAAGCGGAGAAGCAACAAGTGAGATCGAGTGGGTCATCAGCCTTTTCGTAACCGTTTTACCACCGTATTGACAAATGCTGCCGCGACGTCAAGCCATCGCGTCAAATGCGCTCAAGAAAGCAGGGTTTTACAGACATGCTCTTTCGTCGCATGTTAGAAACCATAGAAAACAGGCAGAAGGATCGCTCCATGCCAACATTGTTTCGCTTTTTGTTCATCATCGCCACAGTGGCGGCAATGGCCTATGCTTTCATGTGGGCGCTGGTAATTTTTGTAGAGCCACGCCCGCGTGAGATCAGCACAACGGTTTTTCCAAGCCAGACAGCACCCAAAACGCCCTAAAGCGCGGCGCGCTTTATCTTTATTTTTGAGCATGTACGTTATCGTTCAACTGAGACCAGTTGAACGCGACATGCTGTAGAGTTTGTCAGGGAAAAGTGGAATCCGGTTTTCCCGATAAGACAAACGCAAACAAAAGAACATCACCGGCTTCAGGATACAGATACCCCATGACCGATCTCAGTCTCGCCCGCATTGAAGCCTTTCTGGAAATGATGAGTGCCGAGCGCGGGGCTGCGGGCAACACGCTGATTTCCTATGAGCATGATCTGAATGATCTTCACGGCTTTCTCAAAGAGCGTCAGGTGAGCGTCATGGAGGCTGCCAGCGCCGATCTTTCGGCCTATCTGGCTGACCTTGCCAAGCGCGGGTTTGAGGCATCATCCCAGGCGCGCAGGCTCTCCACCATGCGGCAGTTTTATAAATTCCTCTACGCCGAGGGGCTGCGCAGCGATGACCCGACATCGATCCTGGATGCGCCGAAAAAAGGGCAGTCTCTGCCGAAAATCCTCTCGATCGCGCAGGTGGATAAACTCTTGCTGCTGGCCGCAGAGGAAGCGGAGCTTGAAGGGCCAGACCGCTTGAACCGCTTGCGCATGCTGGCCCTGCTGGAACTGCTTTATGCCACCGGCATGCGGGTGAGCGAGCTGGTATCGCTGCCCGCCAATGTGCTGGGCAAGCAAGAGCGCTTTTTGGTGGTGCGCGGCAAAGGCAATAAAGAGCGGCTGGTGCCGCTGTCGCGCTCGGCCATTGAGGCGTTGAAGCGCTACGGCGAGGCAAGAGGCCATCATCAGGAGAAGACGGGAAAGGAAAGCGGCTTTCTTTTTCCCTCCATCAGCAAAGAGGGCTATTTGCCGCGGCAGGTTTTTGCCCGCGAATTGAAAGACCTTGCCATTCGCGCCGGCTTGAATGCGGATGCTGTCTCCCCACATGTGCTCAGGCACGCCTTTGCAAGTCACCTGCTGGAAAACGGCGCTGATCTGCGCGTTGTGCAGGAATTACTGGGGCATAGCGACATTTCGACGACACAAATTTATACCCATGTTCTCGAAGAAAGGCTGCAGATGCTGGTACAAACGCATCACCCCCTTGCAAAACGGGGCAAAAACCCCGATTAGAACCCCGGCAAAGAGGATGGTTTAATCCTTGAGGCCATGGAACGAGCAATCGTGCCAGAAGATTATAGAGACAACGTGTTGAGCGGATTGTCCAAAACAGACCGGATGCATGACACAGTTTTTGCGAAAAAATTATTGTATTCAATCCCTTTGGCACCAAGCATGTGGTGCAGCGCATCTGAATGACAGGCAGAGTAACGGATCGGAACGGATATCATGATCAATTATCTCGACTTCGAAAAACCCATTTCGGACCTCGAAGGCAAAATTCACGAGCTGAAAAAGCTGAAGGGTGAAGATGAAAGCATCGACACGTCTGAGGAAATCAGCCGTTTGGAAATCCGTGTCCGTGAGGCTATGGAAGATATTTATTCCAAGCTGAACCCTTGGCAGAAGACTCAGGTGGCCCGCCATCCCCAGCGCCCCCATTTTGTCGATTATGCAGCCCGTCTGTTCACCGACTTCACGCCCTTGGCTGGTGATCGCAAATTCTCCGAGGATGCGGCCATTCAGGCCGGTCTTGGCCGCTTTCGCGGACAGCCTGTTGCCATTATCGGCCAGGAAAAAGGCAATGACACCAAGTCTCGCCTGAAGCATAATTTTGGCAGCCCCCGCCCTGAAGGCTACCGCAAAGCCATTCGCATCATGGAACTGGCGGATCGCTTTGGCCTGCCGGTGATCTCGCTGGTGGACACAGCGGGTGCCTATCCGGGCGTTGGTGCCGAGGAACGCGGTCAGGCCGAAGCCATTGCCCGCTCAACCGAGATGTGCCTCAACCTCAAGACACCGATGGTTTCCGTGGTGATCGGTGAAGGCGGCTCTGGTGGTGCCATTGCCATTGCGACGGGCAATCGGGTCTATATGCTTGAGCATGCCATTTATTCGGTGATCTCACCCGAAGGTGCAGCCTCCATTCTGTGGCGCGATTCCACCCGCGCCAAGGAAGCGGCCACCAATATGAAGATCACCGCCACCGATCTGAAGGGCTTTGGCATCATTGATGACATTATCCCTGAACCAGTGGGCGGTGCCCATCGCAACCCGGAAACCGTGATTGATCGCACCGGCGAAACAATTGCGGCGGCTCTTGCTGATATGTCTGGCCAGAGCGGCGAGCAACTTCGCAATGCGCGCCGCCAAAAATTCCTCGACATCGGACGCAACCTGTAAATTATGCTCAATGAGCGGCCCCGTTTTGAAAAATTGCAGACCGGGGCTGTTCAAAATTTGCACGCGATGGCGTAAGTTGCAGCGCTTGAGTATCAGTTTTGAAAATGTTTACCATTTGGAAACTATGTTCCAGCACTATTTATGGGCAGAATGCGGCTCTTGCATGAGTCAGGACTGTAGCTTGCCTAATTTCGTAATGAGACCTGATTGAGCTCAATGATGCGTCTGCACACCGCCACCTTGCTGATTGCCACAACTGCCCTTCTGGCAGGCTGCAACGACACGCTTGACAGCGTGGGCGATAAAAAGCTGCCGAGCAATATTTCCAACAAGGTCGAGCAGCCGCTGCCCTCGTCCATTCTGGCGGAGATGAAAGCCAAGGGCATGGAGCGCAACTCGCCGATTGCCATTCGCATTTTCAAAGAAGAAGGTGTTTTGGAAATCTGGAAGGCCAAGACGGATGGCCGCTATGAAAAAATCGCCAGCTATGAGATTTGCGCCTGGTCTGGCAGGCTTGGGCCCAAAGAAAAAGAAGGCGATCGGCAAGCGCCGGAAGGGTTTTATAACCTCACCCCTGCCAATCTGAATCCTTCGTCAAAATATTACCTCGCCATCAACACCGGCTTTCCCAATCGCTATGATGCGGTCAACAACCGCACCGGCAGCAATCTGATGATTCATGGAGCCTGCTCGTCATCTGGTTGCTATTCGATGACGGATGCCCAGATTCTGGAAATCTACGCCTTCGCCCGCGATGCCTTCCGCGGCGGCCAGCAAACCGTGCAATTGCAAGCCTTTCCCTTCCGCATGACCGCAGACAATATGGCGCGCCACCGTTTCAGCCCGCATTATGGCTTCTGGCAAATGCTGAAGGCCGGGTATGATCAGTTTGAGATTACCAAACAGCCGCCACAGGTTGGCGTATGCGACAAGAAATACGTGTTTAACAAGCAGGTTGATGGCGGAAAAGGCCTCAACCCCGGGGGCGCTTGCCCGGCTATGAGCACGCCGCCGCAACTGGTTGCGGCCGTCGCCTCCTATAATGCCGCTTATGATCGTGATTACAGCAAGGCTTTGAAAAAATATGCCGACAAGGTCTGGTATGACCCCACTGAGGCCGAGCGCAAGGCGCTGGTTGCCAAGCTGAAAGTTGGCCATGATCTGGCGTTTGCGCCAACGGGATCGGCCTTGAAAGCGGGTAAGTTGCTGGAACTTTCGCAAGTGAGCGACCCTGCCAACCCGGTTATTGATCCCAACAAGGCGAAGTCGCCAGCCCTTTTTGCGTCTCTGGATACGTCTACGAAAACAGGAAGACTGCCGCAAGAAAACGGCCCGACGATTCAAAGCGCCAATGCGATAGACCCATCCTCCACAGCGACCGTACCCTTGCCCGCAATCGGTCCTATGCCCACGGCCAACCCCATTCTGCCGCCTCTGCCTCAACCAAGCATGGTGACGATGGATGCGCCAGCAGAGCCAGCAGCCAAGCCGTTCTGGAAATTCTGGGCATCAAAGTGAGTGCTGCCTCAGAACAGCCTTATGACCTCAAGGGGCTGAAATGCCCCTTACCAGTGCTCAAGACCCGCAAGCGCCTTGCATCCATGCAAAGCGGAGCCATGCTGGTGGTGGAAACCACCGATCCCTTGGCCGTCATCGACATTGCGCATCTATGCCAGGAAGATGGCCACACGCTGGTCTCAAGCGAGAAAACGCCAAACGGCCATCGCTTTGAGATCATCAAAGCATAGAGCAGATCAGAACTTCATTCCGGGCACCGCCAGCGGATTGTCCTCCAGCGCCTGTCGGTCAGGACGGTCCACCGCCACCTTGCCGGTGAAAGCGTCAAACAAATCGCGCACATAGCTCTCGTCCAACCCATCGGTGATCATCACCAAACGGCTGCGACGATCTGAGGGATCAGGCCAGGCCTGCAAGCGATGAGGCGGATGAAAAATCGTCTGCACCCCATGAATCACCACGGGCCGCTCCGGCTGATCCTTCAGGCCGACAATGGCCTTCATGCGCAGCATTTTCTCACCATGGGCCGAGCGCATCAAATCGATAAACATATCAAAGGCGCGCGGATCAATCAGGTCATCATGGAGGATCGAGAACGAGCGAATGGTATCGCCATGGCGGTTCACATCATGGTGGTGATGATGGTGGTGCGCGTGCCCGTGATCGTCATCGTCATCGTCATGTTCATCGTGGTCATGGCCTTCATGATCATGATCATGATCGTGGTGGTGCGCGTCCGCATGTTCTTCATCGTGCAGCCAACGGGCGACATCCGGTGTCTTGCTAGCGGGGTCATAAAGCCCGTTTTCCAACATCGCCACGCTGCCAGCCTCATCGCTGTCGCCGTTGGTAATGATGGCACGGGGATTAAGCGTCGAGAGCCGCTTCCTGATCTTGTTCAAGGTGGCGCTGTCGGCAAGGGTAGCCTTGCTCAAAATGAGCCGATCCGCCACCGCCACCTGCCGAACGGCCTCGGGATAGGTATCCAGCGTAGTCAGCCCGTTGACAGCATCCACGACTGTGACCACGCCTTCGAGCTGGAAAGACTGCGATAACACAGGGTGGCCCAGCACAGATTGCAAGACCGGCGCAGGATCGGCAAGGCCGGTGGTTTCAATCACCACCCGCGACAGGGATTTAACCCGGCCCGTCTGAAGAGCATCCATCAGCTCGGCCAGCGTATCGATCAATTCGCCGCGCACCGTGCAACACAAGCAACCATCTGAAAGCTGAACAATCGAATCACTCGAGGATTCCACCAGCAGGTGGTCGATACTGACCTCGCCAAACTCGTTGATGATCACGGCAGCATCGCGCATCGCCGGATCTTTCAACAAACGGTTCAACAAGGTGGACTTACCAGCGCCCAGAAAGCCCGTCAAAATCGAAACGGGAATACGATCCGCAACAACAGCCATTTCGCAAACCTTCTCAAGCTCCAGAGCATCGACCGAAACGGGAGAACCAATTTTCGGATACGCCAGACGCGGGAACACATCTGCCCTGCAGGATTTCACATGACGCGACGTAATACTATAACGTCGCGATAAATCAAGACGAGAGTCTTTCAGAGAAAACCAAGTTCCACGCTTCCCTGACAAACTCTAAAGCTGTGGCCGTGGTGTCGGGATGGGAATATTGCCGCTGATCACGCCAGGCGCTGGCTCCGGTGGTTCTGTACCGGGAATGAGGCCCGCGAATACGGCAACCGGCGGAGCGGCCATCTCATGAATATAAGGCGATTGCAGCTTCATTCGCCCGGCCTCATCACGGGTTTCCGAGCGACGTTTGCGCGCCTCTGTTGAGCACATCTGCACGGAGACATCATTCACCACATCAAGACCTTCAACACTATCCGGCCGAAGCGCCGAAAGCGGCTCTCCAGTGGCGCGCGGCATGTTGAAATATTTTTGCAGCAAATCGGCCGACATATCGGCGCGCTCGGCCAGGCTGTCCGCACCGAGAACAACAGAGAGCAGCGTGCGGCCATTGCGGGTGGCCGAGGTGATCTGATTAAATCCCGAGGCGCAGATATAGCCTGTCTTCATACCATCTGCGCCATCAAACCGGCCAATGAGCATATTGACGTTGGGGTAAATCTTCTTGCCGGTGTTGATCGCCTCAATCTTGAAATAATTGGAATATTCCGGAAACTCGCGGCGAATGGTCACGGCAAGAATGGCAAGATCCCGTGCGCTGGAATATTGCCCCGGTGCTGGCAAACCGTTTGGATTGACGAAATGGGTTGATGTCAAACCCAGGCGGGCGGCCTCGGCATTCATACGGTTGACGAAAGCCTCCTGGCTGCCGCCGACATTTTCAGCAACGGCCATGGCAATATCATTGGCTGACTTGACCAGCATCATGCGCAAGGCACTGTCGAGCGTCATCTTGGAGCCGGGCTTGAAATACATCTTGCTGGGTGATTGCGATGCCGCAAGCGCGCTGAGCGTCACAACGCTGTCCAGCTTCACTTCACCGGCCTTCAAGGCTCGAAAGGTGGTATAGGCCGTCATCAGCTTGGTCAGCGATGCCGGATACCACTTTTTGAAACTATCACGATGCTCCAGCACCGTCATGGATCCTACATCGACCACCAGAACAGGATTGGCAAATGCTGCCACAGGCAGCAGGGCAACAAGCGTGGTGAGCGTGATCAAGACGCGCCTGAAGGCGCTAGGCTGGCCGGACAATGACATCTCCTTAACGTAAATCTGTAACGGGCCGCATCGAATTCATCTCGTAACGAGCGACTTTATGTCCTATATGTTGCAGCAATGGCAAAGCATACAAGCCACGTCAATCGCAACCGAGTGATAAAAGAGCCGGGAAGCACCCGGTTCAAACGCATGTGATCAGGAACTTCAATGCCTATCTTGAACCGCGCCGCCGAACTGCAAGCCGATGTCACCGAATGGCGTCATCATCTGCATGAAAATCCGGAAATTCTCTATGAGGTCCACGAGACGGCCGCCTTCGTGGCAGAGAAGCTGAAGGAATTCGGCGTGGACGAGATTGTCACAGGCCTCGGGCGCACCGGCGTTGTCGGTTTGATCAAAGGCCGCGGCAACGGCAACAACGTGATCGGGCTTCGCGCCGACATGGACGCACTTCCACTGCAAGAAATCACCGGCAAGGAATGGGCTTCAAAAACCGATGGCCGCATGCACGCCTGTGGCCATGATGGCCACACAGCCATGTTGCTGGGTGCGTCAAAATATCTCGCTGAGACCCGCAATTTCAATGGCACCGTTGCCCTGATCTTCCAGCCCGCTGAAGAAGGCGGTGCCGGTGCCCTGGCGATGGTTGAAGATGGTTTGATGGATCGCTTCAACATCACGGAAGTTTATGGCATGCACAACATGCCTGGCATGCCGGTGGGCACATTTGCCATTCGCAAGGGCGGCATCATGGCGGCCCCCGACAAGTTCTTCATCACGATCACCGGTCGCGGCGGCCATGCCGCAGAACCCCATCGCGCCATTGATCCGATTGCCATCGGGGCACAGATTGTCAGCAATTTGCAACTGATCACAGCGCGATCCGCCAATCCGGTGCGCTCCGTTGTGGTCTCCGTCACCCGCTTTCAGGCTGGCACCACCCATAACATTATTCCCGAGACGGCAGAGTTGACCGGCACCGTGCGCACCCATGACGATGAGACCCAGGATTTGGCCGAGCGCCGCATCCGCGAAATCGTCGCAGGAATTGCGTCAGCCCATGGCGCAAAGGCCGAGGTGGTTTATGAGCGCCCCTGCCCGGTCACCAGCAATCATCCGCAAGAAACCGACAATGCAGCGCGTGCAGCCATGGCTATTGTTGGCGAAAACAATGTCGACACCGATGTGGACCCATCCATGGCAGGCGAGGACTTCGCCTTCATGCTCAAAGCCCGCCCCGGTGCCTATATCATGATTGGCAACGGCAATACGGCCGGTCTGCACAACCCGGCCTACGATTTTAACGACGAGGCCATTGCCTATGGCATTTCCTATTGGGTGAAGCTGGCTGAGCAACGCCTCGCCGATTGATCACGACACCAACAAAACCCTTGGCGAACGCCCAAGGGTTTTGTATGTAACGGATCAGTGGTTCCGTAGCTCAGCAGGATAGAGCATCAGATTCCTAATCTGAGGGTCACGCGTTCGAATCGCGTCGGGATCACCATTTTCTTCCAAAACATCGGCATGACCCGCGAAAGCAGGCCAGAATTGGCAATATGATCGACCCGCAGTATATCGCAAAAACAGGTGCGACACAGGGTGTTTTCTCATCATGCCGACACAAAGAAGCTATAATTCAAAATCTGGACAGATGAACGGCTATCAAGCGAGCCAAATATTTTTGGCAATTATGGTTTTTGTCGACATATTTTCACTCGCTTTTTGGAATTAGCAACTACAGTCGTTGAAAGGGGGGAGATCACCCCCTAAACTCGTGTATCGGCCGGGGTGTGAAAACGCACATTCGGAAGTATCCGATGCGCAAACAAAACCTATAGCATGGCGCAGGTTCCGGTTGCCTGCGCAATGCTACAGAGCCGTGGCAATAGGCTTTATCGCCAGCATTGAGAATTCGGAGTGTGCAGGTGACTGTGAGAAGTGCAAAGACCGAGGCTGTCGCAAAACCTGCCTCTTCTCCCATGGTGCGCAGAACGGCGTCGGACCGTCATGCGCTGGTTGCTCCAACCTCTGCAGCACGCTGGCTGCTGGTGGCCGTTTTGCTGGCCAGCGCCTATTTCTTCTATGGTTTTCTGGTCCCGCTGCTCGCCGCAATGGTGATTGGCTTTGCCAGTTGGCCTTTGTATCGACGCCTGCTGGGCGCTGTCGGCAATAACAGAACCATTGCTGCCACGATCGCTATTATTCTGGTTGTTTCATTCATCGTTGTTCCTCTGTCACTCGCAGGCATCTATGCCGTGGCCGAAATCAAGACCTGGGGAGCCTGGGCGCTGAAAGCCAACGAACTTGGCGCACCCGTGCCGCTGTGGATTGGACAAGTCCCCTTTGCAGGTGCATGGCTTTCTGCCCACTGGGATCAATATGTCGGCCATCCGGGTGCGCTTGGCGAATTGGTGCAACTGATCAGCGGGGCCAATATCGGCACCATCTATCGGGGCATTCTGGTCATTGGTGCATCGGCCTTCCATGGCGTTCTGACCCTGCTTTTCATGCTGATCTCGCTGTTCTTTATCTATCGCGATGGCGAGCGGATCGTGGGACAAGTGGATATCGTTGGTGAACGTATTCTGCCCGGTCGTTGGGAGCGCGTTTCGCGCCTGGTGCCACTCACCATCAGCTCAACTGTCACAGGCATGACCGTTATTGCCATTGGTGAAGGCATTGTGCTGGGCATCGCCTATTGGATCGCAGGTGTCCCCTCACCGGTCACGCTTGGCATCATAACAGGCTTTATGGCCCTCATTCCGGGCGGCGCGCCGCTGTCCTTTACACTGGTGTCTGTCTATCTCGCCGCACGCGGATCCGTGGTTGCCGGTATCAGTCTTATGGTTTGGGGTTGCGTGGAGCTTTTCATCGTTGATAAAACCCTCAGGCCACGCCTCGTCGGTGGCCCGATCAAGCTTCCTTTCCTGCCAACGTTCTTTGGCCTGGTCGGCGGCGTCAAAACAATGGGGCTTCTTGGCCTGTTTGTTGGCCCGGTTCTGATGGCTATTCTTGTAGCAATCTGGCGTGAATGGCTGCTGGAAGCGCGCCAGGAAGCCTCCGAAATCAAATAGAGACTTCAGTCGGGTTTGGATCTCTGTATAAACAACGTGAATGCGTCAGTGTATTAAAGCATGTCGCGTTTTATTGTANCTGGAAGCGCGCCAGGAAGCCTCCGAAATCAAATAGAGACTTCAGTCGGGTTTGGATCTCTGTATAAACAACGTGAATGCGTCAGTGTATTAAAGCATGTCGCGTTTTATTGTACTCAATAAAACGATAACGTACATGCGACAAAATAAGATCTAAAGCCTGTCGCAGTGAATCCTATTCGCCGCGACAGGCTTTAGTTGATATAGCCCAGACGAATAGCCTTGGCGATTGCCTGAATTCGGTTCACCGAATCCAGCTTGATGGTTGCAGATCCAAGATATGCATTGACGGTATGAACAGAGAGGCCGAGATTATCGGCAATTTCTTCGCTAATTCGCCCATCGCCTGCCAATTGCAGACAGGCAATCTCTCGATCGCTCAGTGCTTCCGATTGCGTCATCTTGCGTTCGCTCATCGAGAGGATGTCCATCATCAATTTGCAGCTGCGATTGTGCAGATCAATAATCACCTCGCTGCTCAAATCGTCAGAACTGCTCATCCCAAACACAACAAAACCGTTGCCCACGGCCCCCAGCCGAACCGGAAAAGCCAAGCCGGCGAAAGGGAGACTGGCTGTTGGAAGCCGTGACACAAAGGCACCAAAATCACTGCTGGTGCAGCTTATCGCGTCGTTCTTGGCGTTCCACATCAATGGCAAAAGCAAATCATCGATATGGCTGAGTAAAAATTCGCCGTAGCAGGCCACAAAGGCATCACTGTAACTGCCACCCGTGCCGCCCGCAGCCCAGCTTTCACATTCACAAGACAGCACCCGTTTGCGCGGCAATCCAGAGCCGGTGACACGAAAGACGGCAAAGCTGCGTGCCTGGATAAGCTTTTGCATGGCAATCAGCTTGGGAAAAATATCACCTCGGCTGGACATGATCCTGCTTTTCAGCTCGGCTCCCATGCCACTTCTGCCGCTCGACATATCTCCATTGAACGCCATAAACCGCCTCTTAGACCAAGTTGTTTCGAACAGCGTAAGCGATTGCTTCTGATCGGGTTTTCGTTGCCGTCTTCCGCATGACGCTAGTGATATAATTGTTAATCGTATTGCGCGATATGCCCAAAATCGTCGCGATTTCATCGCTGGTCTTGCCTTCAGCAATCCAGAACAGGCATTCAAGTTCGCGCTCGGTCAGCTCAAAATCCCGATCTGCTTTTTGAGAGCGCCCTGCAGACAGGCTCACACAATAAGCGGCCAATAGACCGACATCGCGCAATCGATCCGGCGAAATCACAAAGCCGTCGGGCAAGAGCAAAACCAAGGCAAGACGGGTGCGGCCAACATTGAACATCACGGAACAATATTGACGACTGGCACCAGCGGGCACATCGATATTTGTTGGCAAAAGGACAAATTTAGCCTGGAGAAGGCCCATGCATTTTTCAAGTTCCGTTGCACGGGAACACGAACCAGCCAATTCACTGGCAAGACTGCGTGCAAGATCAAATGGCCAATCGGCCGTCACGACAAAGTCCAGGCCCTGCTCCTGGATGAGATCATAACGCGCAAGCAAATAATGAGAAGCACCGGCATAATCTGCCAGAATCCGCATGGCAACAGGGAGATTTCCCAAGGACGCCGCAGCTGAAAGCTGCTTGATCATTTGATCTCGCAACCTTTGACCGTTGGTCCTGTCCGCCACCACCAGGTTCCGGATCCCTTGATCACCAACCGGTGCCAGGAGTTCCACATTCATAATGCTCCCCTTTCAAGGGATGATACGGCACCTCTCGTTATGCTTTACCACGGAAGCCGCCATTTCCGCAGTGACGCTCATTACAACACCCTGCACCTCGAAAATTGCAAAAGACATGCTGTAACACTTGAAATTTGTTTCATAACCCCCTCAAACCGAAGGATTCAGGGGAAATGCTGCGACCCGCGAAATGCGCGAATCACTTGAACCTATTCTAGGTAAAACTTCGTTAAACACCACTAGGGGAAACGCGGAAGGTGTGGCTTCTGAGCATCATCCAAAAGGAAGCTGCGCGAACGAGTGTCCGCGCAGCAAAATCGACGTAGGAAATGTGGGGCAGGTTAGGCCGCGTGTTCCACGGACCATTTCCGAAGGATCTTGGCAGCACGCTCTTCAGAAATCTCGACCATGCGGGCCAGTCTCCGTTCGGGCCCTTCTCTAACCCTGCGATTGAAGCCACCGTTCGGATCATTATCAAGGGCAAGAACATCATCGGCGCTGTCAAAGCCAAAGTCAGAACCGAACCCATCCATCAGGCCACCACCACCGGCATCCAGATCAAGGCCCGGCGAGAAGTCGGGAAGCTCAAGGCCTGCCGCAGCTTCAGTACCACCCTCGAGGGCCAGACCACTGCCGCCGCCCATGGAGCGAACCATTGGACGAATGCCCATCCAGACAACCAGGAAAGCAACAGCCAGGAAGGCAAGCGAGTTGATGATACCGGCAAGGTTGCGGCTCAGGATTTCCATCACGCCTGGACCTGTCGGTGCTTCATCCAGAAGCTGGTTTTCCAGGAAGTCCATCGGTGTCACGGTTACAACATCGCCACGCTTGGTGTCGAGGCCCGCTGCCGATGCGACAATTTTCTGCATTTCGGCCAGATAGGCATCGACCTTGGCTTGATCGGCGGGTTCGCCAACCATAGCGGCGATACGCTGCCTGTTCACCACAACCGCCACCGACAATTTCTCAAGCTTATAGCCTGTTCTCACCGTCGCGGTGGTGGTCGAATTGATTTCGTAGTTGGTTTGCTCTTCTTTTTTGTCCTGCTGATCAGACGATTCAGGTCCACCACCACCGGCCTGCGGTGCAGCTTGCGGGATGTTCTGCTCAACGGTTGCCGCAGTATCAGATTGCTTCTGCTGGGATTTCTGCGCTTCTTTGGTGGTGCGAACCGAGCGCTCAACCTTCGAATCAGGATCGTAGACCGTCTGCTGGATTTGCTGTTGGTCCGTATTCAACTGCGCTGTGACGCTGGAGCGGAAATTGTCCATGCCCAGGAATGGCGCAAGCGCTTTATCGATGTTCGACTCGATTTCCTGCTGAACAGATTGGGCAACGCCCAGATTGCGGTTGGCAGCACCGCCCGATTCATCGCCCGATGCCAGCAACTGGCCAGTCGAATCCAGAATCGTAACATCATCAACTTCAAGGCCGGGAACAGCCGAAGCCACCAGATGGCGGATAGATGCAGCAACTTTACGGCCTGTTGATGTGCTGGCGCGGATCATAACGGAAGCGGTCGGCTTCTGTGTGCCGCGTCTGAAATCGCCAACATCTGGCATAACGATATGGACACGCGCGGCAGCGACACCGCTGATCTGCTGGATCGTTCGTCCGATTTCGCCCTCCAGGGCCCGAACACGGGTCACTTCCTGCATGAATGACGTCAGCCCCAGAGAGCCAACATTATCGAACAGTTCGTAGCCAGCATTGGTGCTGCTGGGCAAGCCACGCTCGGCCAACATCAGCCGGGCTTTGCCCGTCATACCTGCTTCAACCTGAATGCTTTTGCCGTCGGTTCCGGTGGCAAAATTGATGCCGGACTCGGCCAAAGCCATGCTGATCTGGTTGATATCGTTCTTTTCCAAGCCAACATACAGCGTTTCATACGCCGGTTTGTTGACGAAAAAAGCGGCACCTATGATCAAAGCCACAGAGACGACACCGACACCACCAAGCGTCCATAGTTTCGTCGGACCTAGGGATGATAGGTTTTTGAAGACTTGTAGTAATTGATTTAACAGATTCATTCTGTCTCGCACCGTCAATGAATGAGGTTACGGCATTTGCCTTATTCGAGACATTAGAATTCGAAACTTGCGCGAACGTTTCGCTTAAGCCGAAACTGAAAATAGATCCCGGCACTCATCTGAAGGCTGCTCACTGACGCGGCAACAACACTATCCGCCATATATGGCGCACAAAGCACGCTGTATCACATTAAATCTGCTGCATCAGTTTCACCCGAAAGCAGGTTCCCACTTTTGAGCCCGATAACGAAAAAAACGGACCGCATGGACAGATCCGTTTTTTCCAATGACGGTGCCGCGGCGACAAGCGCCAGAGACGATGAGGATACTGATTTTCAGTGGCCGGGATTAGAAGAAATCAAAGTCTCCAGCAACCTTGGTAAGCGGCTGGGAATGTCCATGGCGCAAGCCATCTCCGAGAGCACGTTTCATTTCGCTCAATTTCACCAGGCTCAAGGCTGTGGTCATATCCACCGTCCATTCATTGGAAACATCAGCGGTTATCGTATCAATAAATTCGGCGAGCCCTCTCGATTTCTGCACAGCGAGATCAATGCCTTGCAGGACTTTAAGAGTATCTGGATTTTCCATTGCTTTGGGGCCCGCGATATCAAGAAGCTGAGGCTCAATTCGCTCAATCAGATAAGCAACGTCGTGCAATTCCGTCACGACACGCATCAGAATTTCTGGCAGTGATTCTTGCATGCTCGTGGCCTCCTGCGTCAAATACTTTCGAATGGCATCGATTTCCGGACTATTTTTTTGACAAAAAACAGATCCGCGTACACTTTTCGTCGACAACGGGATCAATCCCCTTTCGACACATCTGCCCCACCAAAACGCGGCCCCGCTCAAATCATGAGGCCCAATCCTGGTGCTTCTCCGGGCAACGACACGGGATCCAATTGATCCTTCCTGCCTTCGCCTTCTCTTCCTTTGAGCGCGCCTGAACTCATTTTTCGGCGACAGCTCACTCCCACACCAGACCACGCGCAACCAGACGCAAGGCGATGCTCTTAAAAGAACTCGATCGAGCTTTCGACCGGCTTCTGAACTGGCGCTGGACGCTGTTCCTGAGCAACCGTCTTTTGCGTTTCTGCACCCGTGAGAGGATACTGACGAGCACGGCCGCTCACAGGCCAAAACTCCAGCTTTCTGCCATGTTCGCCGCCGGTTGAAGAACCGACAACTTTGATGCCTTCATCTCTCAAAAACTGCATCGCAAACGCGGCGTTCTGTTCGCCAACATTTGAGAATGTCGCAATCGTCTTGGCTCCACCAAAGACTTTCGCTTCGATCCGCTCACGCTTCGCACCCTTTTTCAGGAGACCGTTGATCAACAACTCCATCAAATGAACACCGTAGCGTGTTGCATCTCCACCGCCCATGCCGGGGTTTGCAGACCCCGGCAGAAGGAAGTGGTTCATACCTCCGACGCCAGCGACTGGATCACGCAAGCATGCAGCGACACAGGACCCCAGGATGGTTGACAGGACCACATCCGGGTCACTGATAACCTTGTATTCTCCTTGAATAATATGAACCCTGCGCGCCGCAGCTTCGTTCGTCATTTTAATGCTCCGAAAACAGCTTCAATGGCCGCCTTCATCTTTTCGATGGTAAACGGCTTCGCCAGAACGTTATTGGCCCCCAGTTGCGCGGCTTTCTGCACCAGCGCTCTGTCGCCCTGAGCCGTCAGAATGATAAACGCCGCCTTCTTGGTGGTGGGATTGCTTCTCACCGCCTGAAGCAGCCCAAGACCATCCATCTTCGGCATGTTGAAGTCAGAAATCACGAGATGATGAGGCTGCTGCGCCATAATCTTCATGCCCTGTTCGCCGTCGCCGGCGGCAGTAATCTGTTTGAAACCAAGCTGCGTCAGCGCATCACTCAAGAGCAAGCGGCTGGTCACCTGGTCGTCCACAATCAGGACTTTAATTTTCTCTGCTATTGACATTATTCCGAACCTTCTTTCCGTGCGGCCGTAAGTTTTAGAATTTCTTCGCCGATTGAGCCAAGCGGCAATTGATGCTCGACAGCTCCCAATTCATGGGCGACGCGAGGCATGCCATAGACCACACAGGTCTTCTCGTTTTGCCCAATTGTTCGTGCACCCGCACTTCGCATTTTGAGCAGTCCCGACGCCCCGTCACGTCCCATACCCGTGAGTATGACACCGACGGCATTGCGTCCAGCCAGTTCAGCAACCGAGTCAAACAAAACATCAACCGAAGGCCGATGTCCGTTAACCGGACCTGATTCGATCAATCGGCAGCTGGGGGCGGAGGGGGTTACCACCTGCAGATGCCGATCCCCACCGGGAGCAAGATAAATTCTGCCAATTTCCAGCCGGGCACCATCCGTTGCTTCCTGAACGATAGGAGCGCAGAGACGATTGAGCCGTTCTGCGAAACTCTTGGTAAACGTCGGCGGCATATGTTGCGTGATCACCGTCGGAGGGCAATTCTGTGGGAACTTCTGGAGCACAGAAATCAGGGCTTCCACACCACCCGTTGATGAACCGATCGCAACAATCTTGCGCCCGACCCGAAAATCTGTAGCGGGCTTTGCCGCAATGGCCGCAGGACCGGCAACGCGCCGTTGCGAACGCGCAGCCGCCTTTACTTTTTCCGCCAGATCGCCAAAGGGCCGTGCATCGCCCGGCATGGGCTTGCCAACACAATCAAACGCGCCAATTTCCAAAGCAGCCAGGGTGGCTTCAGCACCGCGATGGGTCATGGTGGACACCATGATCACCGGCATTGGCCGCAACCGCATGATCTTTTCCAGAAATTCGAGGCCATTCATATTTGGCATCTCGATATCCAGCGTCACAACGTCTGGATTCAACTGCTTGATAGCAGCTCGAGCTTCCATGGCGTCGCCAGCCTGACCGATAACGCTGACATCTGGATCCGAATTGAGAACGGCAGTGATCAATCCGCGCATTGTTGCGCTGTCATCGACCACCAGAACGCGGGCACGTGCCATCATGTTTTGCGCCCTCCAGACTTGCCAATATATTTGTAGGTCGTAATGCCGGTGTTGTCGAAAAGGTTCTTCGGATCGCCCGAAACCCGTTCAGAGTGGCCGATGTAAAGATGGCCTCCCTCGGGCAAAAGCCCGGCAAAACGCGACCAGATCTTCACTTGTGTTGGCTCGTCAAAATAAATCACCACGTTACGGCAGAAAATCACATCAAAAGGACCTTTGAACGGCCATTGCGCCATCAAATTCAACTCATTGAATGTGATCAGGCGCTTAACCCGATCGTCAATCTGAAACTTGCGACGACCGCCAATGTCAACTTCCTTGAACCACTGCTTGCGCATGGCCGGATTGACTGTTTCCAGTGCGGTTTCGTCATAAGCACCGGCCCGCGCCAGCGCCAGGATCTTGGGATCGATATCTGTTGCCAGAATGCGGAAATCATAATCCATCACGTTCTGCATCATCGACAAAACCGTCAGGGCGATTGAGTAAGGCTCCTGACCATCCGAACACGCGGCAGACCAGATCCGAACGCGTCCACCCGCCTTGGCGCGGGCAATCAAGCCCGGCAGAACCTCGGTTCGCAGGTGATCGAAATGATGATTTTCACGGAAAAACCGCGTGAAATTGGTGGTCAAATGCGACAACATTTCCCGCCGCTCAGGTGCCCCTTCCGGCGACGCCACAAGGGCGCAATATTCGCGAAAGCCACGCAGACCCAAATTGCGAATATGCTTCGAGAGCCGCGAATACACCAGCGAGGCTTTCGAATCGTTCAATGCAATGCCGGCGTCGGCATAGATCATTGCCGCAATTTCGTTCAAGTCGCGACGTGTCAGCGGATATTCACCACTGGCCATGACCTCATCATCCGACTGACGGCTATTCGCAGAAAATGTGGATATCATGCCGCTTCGCTTTCAGATTGTGGAAGAACGTCTGCCCATACGATGAAACAGAACATCCATTTATCGATAGCCAGACCATCTCGACCATATTGACGCTGAGGAAAGGATGAAGCCTTGGGTAACAGCAGCACCCAAAGCCTTGAGACTTGGCAAACAATCGCAAGACCCACACGACACAAATTCATCACGCCCATGATGTCACCATCTGCTTGGATGCAGGTCTGCGCGGGGCTTGCACCCGCGTTCCCGCTTACCGACAGAGTATTGGCACAGGAATCCCTGTCGCTTCTGCAAAGAGCGTTACGCTTTCTTGCCTTGGCACCAGAATTCTTGCGCACAGACATCATGATATTATCCCGCAACTGCCAGAGACATTTCTTGCCTGAGGGATTGGCCACGAGACGCTGACACAACAGCATCCACATCCAGAATAAGAGCCACACGACCATCACCCAGAATGGTTGCCGCAGCGATGCCCGGCACATGCGTATAGTTCGCTTCCAGAGACTTGATAACGACCTGACGCTGGCCTTGAATGGCATCAACCATCAGTGCGCGCTGGCCGCCGCCTTCAGATTCCACCAAAAGTGCAACACCATCGACCGGATTGGCCTGACTGGAGCGGAAATTCAGAATACGACCCACATCGACCAATGGGCAGAAGCTGTTACGGATCGAAATCAACCGCTGATTTGCGCCAAATGAATGAATATTTGCAGCTTCCGGCTGCAAGGTCTCAACAATTGCCGTCAACGGAACAACCAAAGTCTGGCCCGCAACTGTCACCACCATACCATCAAGAACGGCAAGTGTGAGCGGCAAGCTCATGGTGAAGGTTGAGCCATGGCCCGGGCGAGAGCTGATAGAAATACGACCACCAAGCGCCTGAATAGAACGCTTGACCACGTCCATACCCACGCCACGGCCCGAAATGTCCGAAATCTTGTCTGCCGTTGAAAAGCCGGGCATGAAGATCAGGTTATCGACTTCTTCATCCGACAAATTGGAATCGGCAGCAATAATATCGTTGTCAATCGCTTTCTGGCGCACGCGCTCGCGATTGATACCGGCACCGTCATCCACCAACTCGATGACAATACGGCCTGAGCGATGCTTTGCAGTGAGCTTGACAGTGCCTTCTGGATTTTTACCAGCGGCTGTGCGTTTTTCAGGGGTTTCAATCCCGTGGTCCACGGCATTACGGATCATGTGGGTCAGCGGCTCGGCAAGCTTGTCGATAACCGTCTTGTCCACTTCGGTGTTTTCACCTTCCGTGACCAGACGGATCGACTTGCCCACCATATCGGCCACTTCGCGAACGATACGCGACATGCGCTGGAAGACAGGCTTCACCGGCTGAGCGCGGATGGCCATAACCGAGTCCTGAATCTCGCGAGTCAGTTGCTGAAGTTCTTCCAACCCCATGTTGATCGAGGATGTGCCATTGGTGTCATTCTCGATCACGCTCTGCGAGAGCATGGCCTGATTGATAACCAATTCTCCCACCAGATTGATCAGGCGGTCAACACGGTCGAGATCAACGCGGATGGTCTGACCAGCCGCAGATGCGGCGGCCTGATTCTGTGCTGCGGCAGCAGCGGCAGCCGCTGCGGCAGCCGCAGGTGATTCCTTTTTCGGCTTTGCAGCTGCGGCAACAGCGTTGGCAACATTGGTTGCCGTCTCTGCAGCTTCAACGGCTTGTTCGGCCAGGCTCTGCGCGTCGCTGTCGTCAGAAGCATCACCTTCATCCAGCACGGAAAGGTCAAACGGAACCGGCACCATGGGCCGATCGTCGTCCGCTTCACCTTCAGGCGACTCTTCCAGAAGTTTTACGTCGAGTTCGCAATCCCACTCGGCAAATTCAAAAACCGTGCGGACACTCTCTTCGCCCTTGTCGGTCTTGACCACCACCCGCCAGGAAAAATAAGCGGATTCCGGGTCCAGCATGTCCAGCGTCGGGATGGTGTCAATATTGCAATGCAGGCTCACGTCACCGACGCGAGACAGATCACGCAGAAGCAGAGTTGCGTCATTGCCCTTGGAGTAGAGATCGGCACGGGGCTTGAAGGTCACTTCAAACGACGTCGAAATATCCACTGGCGCTTCTTCGCCAAACCCTTCAAACGTGAAGGGGATTGGCTGGAAGCCGCTGTCATCGCTTGGCGCAGGGGCAGGCGCGGCTGCCGGCTTTGCAGCCGCCTTGGGAGCAGGGGCTGGAGCAGCCGAAGGAGCCAGCGTCTCCCCATTGGCAAGCGCTTCAAGTTCCTTGACCAGACCGCTGGAGCGGGCCTCGTCAACACTGCCGCCATCTCTGGCCGCATTGGTCAAATCCGCCAGCACATCGGCTGAGCGAAGCATGACTTTCATCAGTTCCTGATGAGGTTCCAGCTTATTGGACCGAACGCCATCAAGAGTGGTTTCAAACACATGCGCGAAGGCAACGAGATCATCGAGACCGAACGCACCAGCGCCCCCTTTGATGGAGTGAACGGCTCGGAAAACGGCATTCACCGTTTCGGGGTCCCGGTCCCCATCATTCATTTTCAGAAGGCCCGATTCCAATTCCGCGAGTTGCTCCTCGCATTCCTGGAAAAAGATCTCTTTGATTTCGTTCATATCCATCGCGGGAAACCCTGTTTAAGCGGTTACACGTTCAATCGCATCAATCAGCTTGGTCGGATCGAATGGCTTGACAATCCACCCGGTCGCACCGGCCTGACGAGCACGATTCTTCTTTTCCGCATCACTTTCGGTGGTCAGAACAAGGATCGGCACTGCGCGGTATTTTTCATTCCGGCGCACACCCTCGATAAAACCGAAACCGTCAAGACGCGGCATATTGATGTCGGTCACGATGACATCAGGATTACATTCCTCAAGAACCTCAAGGCCCTCGATGCCGTCTTCTGCCTGAATGGTCTCAAAACCCGCATTGTTGAGGGTCACGAGAAGCATGTTGCGGATGGTTCTGGAATCATCCACAGTTAGGACTTTTTTCTTCATTGCCGGATCTCCGTCGCGACCAGCTGGTCGCCGTTCAAACCTAAGAGTTGCAGGGTTTTGGTGAAGGCATCAGATGCCTTCGTGATAGAAAAGGACTGCTTGTCAGCCTCCCAGGTTTTTACACCTGAGAAGAGTACCTGTACGCACAACGTGCCCATGCGCTCCACGCCGGACGCATCAATCTCAACGGAAGAGCCTCGCAAGGACAGAAGCTTGTCCTTCAGCTGAGATGCTTCATTCAAGTCTAGAACCGATGCCAGCTTCAATTGCTTCGATGCGCCTGTCTTGCTCGCCATAGGCTGTTTCCCTACTGTTTCTGTCTGCATTCCTATAAGGACACAGGGGTTAAAAACTTATCTTCTCCGGCACGGAAAACTGCTTTCGCCCTGGACCCGTATCCGTTGTATAAGGACTTAGTAAACAAACTTCTCACATCGATGCTCCGGCAGACCTAATTGGCACCAGAAAGTCATTTTTTGTTGAAACGTCCGCAAAAACCGACATTTGCCCATCGTCGATATCCGTTTGGAGTGCGCGGCCCTGCGGCGTAACAGCAGGCTCCGAGCGCTGCTTGCCAAGGCGCTCGATTGTAAATTGGCGTACAGTTTGCCCCAATTCGAGAATAACCGTGTGAAGATCACTGCTGTTTAAAGCAGACTGATGTGACATTTCTGCACTCATGCGTGACGCCGCGCCGCAGGCATCCAGCACACCGGCCATAACATCCAATGACCTTGCCTGTTCAGCGGTATCGCCGGCCAACGTGGCAACAGACTGATTGATTTCCACCACCTGACCCACGATGCTGGAAATCGCGCCTTGCGTCTTGTTGACCATTTGCACCCCGGCATCGACCTGGCTTTTTGTGGTCGCCACAAGCGCCTTGATTTCGCGCGCAGATTCAGCCGAACGCTGCGCAAGGGCGCGAACCTCTTGCGCCACCACGGCAAAACCACGACCCGAATCTCCAGCCCGTGCTGCCTCAATGCCGGCATTGAGCGCCAGAAGATTGGTCTGGAAGGCTATTTCATCAATGGAGCCAATAATATGGCCGATCTGTTCGGCAGAGGCCTCAATATCGGCCATGGCCGTGATGGCCTTGCCCACAACCTCGCCGCTCTGCTCGGCCGCCATAACCGTGCGCCCAACGGCCTCTTCTGTGGCTTTTGACTGGGCAGCACTGCGGCGCACATTGTCTGTTACGGCGCGAAGATTGGCATTGGCATGATCGAGATTGGCAGCTGCCTCTTCAGCACGCGCGCGCAGCTCTTCGCCCTGACGCGAAAGGCTCTCGCTTGCAGCACTCGCCTGCTCCCGGTACACATTCATCGCCGAAATTGCCAAGCAGATACTGTCGAGCGCGCTGTTGAATGTCGTGGCAAGCTCGCGATATTCTTCGGGCACATCGGTTTTGAGCCGACAACTCAGATCGCCTTCCGACAAGGCGCTAAATGTCTCTTGAAAGAGGTCTTGAACGCTTGCGCGCTCGCTTCGGCGCAGTTCGCTCAACTCGCGATGATGCTTGAGGCGCAGCTCATTGAAGCGCAGGGAAACGGAAATTTCAACGTCGACCATCACAAGGCGTATCAGCGCGCGAACAAGATCCTGCAGCTCTGCTGTGCGCTTGCGCGACGATGGAAGAAGGCCACGGCTGGCCAGATCCTGAAACACCGATACCACAAGATGCTCAAGAACCACGCCATGACCGGCAATCTGCCAGCGGGGATCCAACCCCATGCGGCTCTGGGTATCGGCCAGCACCTTCACCCGTTCGGCATACAGCGGATCAAAACGCGCATCGGTCATCACCTCCCAGTGGGAGATGTAAAGGTCATGCAATCGATCGATTTGCCGCTCGGAAGAAAACTGTCTGGCAGCATCGGGGGCCGTTTGAAAGCGATGAAAGAGATCTCTGATTCCAGCCTCGACATCGGCTTCAAGCCCAGGACGATAGCGGCGCAGCAAATCGCGCGTTTCAGCATCGAGACCGGCAAAGTTCAGCCTGTCACGCAAGCTTCCCGCCTGCGATCCCCCCGACCGTTCTGCCTCACCCTGCTGAACCAATTGCCAATCCCCTTCAGATCACCCCGTTGATAAGGGGCAGACCATGTTGCTGCGCTCACATTCTCTCGCACGCACAGCGTAAGCCGTGCTTTGCTCAAAGAAACTCTGCTTTGGAGATACCGGATCGAAACCGGCACGCGGGAGTGGCATCATGCCCATGGGGACGTCAAGCGCCCATTTCCGACGTATCCTGTCAATCTTATGGTTAATTTGTTGATTGAAGGTTAATAATTTTTACCGTTTATTATCATTTATTATCGCGATTTGCTGTCAGGAGCAATCTATCCACCATTGCAATCACGTCATATTTGCCGCTCGCCTGCGGGTCAGTCCAGCTTGGCGCAAGATTAAGTTGTGCTATAGTACGTATAGACGGCATGAATGTCGAAAGGTGGAGCAATGATTGTTCTTGGAGTTGTCGCAGCGGTGCTGGCAGCATTTACGATTTTGACGGTTTCGGTGAGCGAATGGCGCAAACCCGTAAATCTGTCCAGACCAATATTTTAAATATTGGCTTCACTGCGCGATCTTGCGCGACCATGACCCTCACCGAGATGCGGTGGCTGGGTTGCAGGCAAATGGCTTTCCCTGCTCGCTCCATTAAAGCTATGACTATACGACGCAGGTCAGTGTAAATCGCTGTTTTCGCTGCATAGTTTTACCACCCCCCCGTAAGCGATCTCGACAAGACGGTAAAAGATCGCGGCACAGACGGCAAAGCCTTGGTGTAAGTTGCTTGCTGCATGCCGAATTCCACTGTAGACGCTACAGACCAAAAAGTCTGATGCAGAGCGGCATACAGCATTGTGCGTTTTGTCAAAACTCCGATGCAGGAGAGCCGTGAAAACCTTGGCGCATCAGACACGAAGCAGTCACGCGCCGGATAGATTGATGAGCACCGTCACCACCTCACCACGCCGAATCACAATTTTGGGCTCCACCGGCTCCATTGGCACAAACACTCTGGATGTGGTTGCGCAACTGGGTGGATCGGCGAATTTTGAGATCATGGCCCTGACCGGCAATGGCAACATCGAGCTTTTGGCAAGCCAAGCTATTGCGGCGCGCGCCAAGCTGGCGGTCACGGCCGATGAAAGCCAATATATTGCCCTGAAAGATGCCCTTTCCAGCCATGGCATTGACGTCGCGGCTGGCACCAGCGGCCTTCAGGAAGCCGCAAGCCTGGAAGCAGATTGGGTGATGGCTGCAATTGCAGGCACGGCTGGACTGCAGCCCACATTGACGGCTGCGGCCCGGGGCGCAGATATTGCTCTCGCCAACAAGGAATGTCTTGTTTCCGCAGGTGATCTTTTTCTCGATACGGTCAAGCAAGGCGGCGGCAAGCTGATTCCGGTCGATAGCGAACACTCTGCCATTTTCCAATGTCTGGATGAAAGCCACCGTGACACGCTGGAGCGCATTGTGCTGACCGCCTCGGGCGGGCCGTTTCGCACCTTCAGCCGCGCCCAAATGGCCGATGTCAGCGTGCAGACGGCGCGCGCCCATCCCAATTGGTCGATGGGTCTCAAGGTTTCCATTGGCAGCGCTTCGATGTTCAACAAGGCGCTGGAGATGATTGAGGCAAAGTATCTTTTCGATGTCCGCCCCGAGCAGATTGAAGTGATTGTCCATCCGCAATCCATCATTCATTCCATGGTGGGATACACCGACGGCTCTGTGATTGCGCAGCTTGGCGTGCCGGATATGCGCACCGCCATCGGCTATGCCTTGACCTATCCCAAGCGCAGCCCCTTGAATGTGGATCGCCTTGATTTTACCAAGCTGGCGCGGCTCGATTTCGAGGCACCCGACGAGAGCCGTTTTCCAGCCATCCGGCTGGCGCGCACGGCATTGGAGCGTGGCGGTCTGCAAGGTGCCGTGCTTAACGCGGCTGATGAAGCGGCCTTTGAAGCCTTTGTCGATGAAAAAATCCGCTTTCTCACCATGGCAGACATTGTTGAAGAGGTGATGGACACGCTCTCCGGGCTAACACCAGCAACCTCCATTGCTGATGTCTTTGCCGCAGATGCCGAGGCGAGAAACCTTGCCCACAGGTTGATCAAAGCCAAAACACGGGCAGCTTGACCGCTTACCTGAGACAGAAAGAGTGGGGAATACCCACTCAACCAAGCTCTTGATAAATAACGCGGCGCAACTGTTCCGGATATTCACCAATACAGGCATTCATCGCGGTATTGGTGAAACTCACCCCCGTAAGACCATGGCTTGGATCGATGAACCAGCTATGGCCATAGACCCCGCCCCATTGCAACGCGCCCACCGGCAAAACCGTATTTGCCGCATCCGGTTTGGCGACAATCGCACCAAAGAAGCCAAACCGCATGCCCTTATGCGCCTCCGACATCTCAAGATCACCAATCTGGTTGGAGAATCCGGCTTCAACCGTTGCTTTTGACAGAATTGGCCCGCCGCCCGCGGCCAGAGCGTCAAGCAGTTTCAGCATGTCACCTGCGGTGCCAGCCATGCCTGCGCCGCCCGATTGATAGGCCTTTTGATTGTGGATTCGCGAAGGCGAAAAGATTGTCTGGCCGAACGCCTCGCTGCCGACCGGACAAGGGTCTGTCATCCGCCGTGGCCGTGGTGTGTCATCGGCATAGGGCACGGCAAGGCGGCTCTCGTCGGTGACGCTGAATCTGGCATCAACAATGCCCAACTTTGAATTGACATAGTGATCAATGGCGCTTTGCAGACTATCCCCATGGGCCGCAGCAATCACCGCGCCCAACACATCCGTGCCGCAGGAATAGAGCCATTGCGTCCCCGGCACAAAGGCCAGCGGAATAGCATTGAGGCGACTGAAATTTTCCTCGAGACTGAGATCTGTATTGCCAAGGCCAAGATTGACGGCCAGATCCGGCGGTAAGCGCTCAAGCTCTGGGTTATAAGACAGACCAGAGGTATGAGTCAGCAAATGGCGAATGGTGATCGCGGCTTCCTGGCCATCCGGGGTTTTGGGATGAAACCACGGAATGTAAGTCCTTGCGAGATCATCCAGGGCGAGTACGCCGCTCTCGACCATGGCAAGGCAGGTGGTTGCCACAAACGGCTTGGTGCAGGACGCATAGCGAAAAATGCTGTCCAGCGTAACAGGTTTTTTCGCCTCACGATCTGCCAGACCAGCGGCATGCTGCACCATAGGCTGCCCGTTTTTGTGTACAAGCACAACAGTGCCGACAATTTCCTCGCGGGCGACCGCATCATCCAGAAATCGCGTGATATTTTCACCAATAGCCATGAAAAATCTCCTCCTAAAACCAGGATTTTAGGAAGAGAAGCACAAAAATGGCAAGTGCCATCCGACAGCTACACGCAAAAATGTACACATTGCGTAGATCTGTTGCTGGCTAACAAAATGGTGTTTACGCCACGGCCCGTGCCAGCGCACAGCGCGACCACAATTGGTGAAGGGCACCCACCAGATGATTGAGGTCTTCATCCGAATGCAGAGGCGTTGGCGTGATGCGCAAGCGTTCGGTTTTCTTCGGCACCGTGGGATAGTTGATAGGCTGCACATAGATATTGAAATTATCCAGCAGGATATCCGAAATCCACTTGCACTTGGCCGCATCACCCACAATCACCGGCACAATATGGCTTGGGTTTGGCAAATGCGGAATACCACGGGCATCCAGCATGGACCGCAGACGGCGCACCCGCTCCTGATGGGCAAAGCGCTCGATCTGGCTGGATTTCAAATGCTGGATGGACGCAACCGCCCCCGCAGCCAAAGATGGCGGCAGAGCAGTGGTGAAGATGAAGCCCGAAGCAAACGAGCGAATAAAATCGCAAAGCGCATTGGACGCGGCAATATAGCCACCCATGACGCCAAAGGCCTTGCCAAGCGTGCCTTCGATGATGGTCAAGCGGTCCATAATGCCTTCGCGCTCGGCCACACCGCCGCCGCGTGGACCATACATGCCAACGGCATGAACTTCATCCAGATAGGTCATGGCACCATAGGCATCGGCCAGATCACAGATCTCCTTGATCGGCGCAATGTCTCCATCCATCGAGTAGACGGATTCAAAGGCAATCAGCTTTGGAGCCTTGGGATCGGCGGCCTTCAGTTTTGCCTCAAGATCTTTCAGATCATTGTGCTTCCAGATGACGCGCTCGCATTTCGCATAGCGAATCCCCTCGATCATCGAGGCATGGTTCAAGGCGTCAGAAAAAATAATCAGGCCAGGGATTTTTTGACCGAGCGTGCCAAGGGTTGCCCAATTCGAAATATAACCAGAGGTGAAGATGAGCGCCGATTCCTTGCCATGCAAGTCGGCAAGCTCATTTTCCAGCAGAACGTGGTAGTGATTGGTGCCAGAAATATTCCGGGTGCCGCCAGCACCCGCGCCACAGTGGTCGATGGCGGTTTTCATGGCATCAACAACGCGCTCATTCTGGCCCATGCCCAGATAATCGTTGGAACACCACACAGTCACCTCGTGCGAGCCGTTCTCCGTGTAGCGCGTCGCTTTTGGAAAACTGCCACGCTGGCGCTCAAGATCGGCGAAAACGCGGTATCGACCCTCTTCGTGTACTGCGCTCAGTTCGCTCTTGAAAAACGCTTCGAAATCCATTGCGCTCGCTCCAATCTATCCATCTCTCTTTTGAGAGCCTTCGGGGCAGCGGTCAACCCCTTTTGTAAAGTGATTCTAAACTGCGACAAATCGCGCCAAAGATCAATCTTTAAGTGTATTAAAAAATAAAACACCCAAAGATAGCATTCCCATCATTCAAAACCAACAGGATGAAGACTCCCACGGTCAAACGATTACTGGATCAACACGCCTTCTGACTTGATCTACGTCAAATTCCAAACAGTCTGACACAATCATCTTAAAATGCTGCTACCCAAAACGGCAAAATCCCCTCGCGCGCAACCAAGAGCCGGTGCGCGCCAGCATGGATTTACGATGGATCTGTTGAGAGGAAAAGCAGAGCATCAGTGCTCTATTTTGAATGGGGCGTGTCTCTGCCTGTATTGTATCGGGCTTAAACCACCGAAAAAAATCAAAACCCATAAAAAAATACTGTCTGTCTCCGTGGACTTCGCGCAAAGCCGCCATATCTTGTCTTTGAAAGCGCAACAAATGGATTTCCGTATCTTGCGCTCGATCTAAAGGCAGGACCTGCGTATGGAGCATGACGGCATCGTTCATGAGTGCATTATGGTGACACTCTGAAAAATTTATAATGACACCATCACTTTACCTTAAATCCAACCCGATCTAGGTTACAGTGTGGCAAAATGCTGTCATGCAGGGGCGAGCATTTCCGGGCAACCGGACCGATCAAATGTGGAGATGATCATGAAGAAAGCAATTATACTGTTACTTGCGGGGCTTTCAGTTGCGGGTTGCTCGCAAACTGAAAAGGGTGCAGGCATTGGTGCGGCATCCGGTGCCATCATCGGTGGCCTGGCAACCGGCAACGTGCGCGGTGCAGCTGTTGGTGCGGCCATTGGTGGCGTGGCTGGTGCGGTTATTGGCAAGGTCAGCGAACAGCCAGGCCAGTGCTACTACCGTGACCGTTACGGTCGCCGCTATGTAGATGCTTGCCCAAGCAACTATTAATCAAAAGCATGTTTCAAACCCGGCGCATGGCGTCGGGTTTGAAATTTGAGGCGCAATTTGCGTCAAAACGTTACACATCTGTAAAGTTCCTATCTATAGTGTGGAGGAGGATGCTCCTACAGTTTCGATCGGCGCGTATTTGCCGGGCTGTGGGGTTGGCAGCACAATGTGAGGAATTGAGACACTGTCTACAGCAGGTGAGTCGATATTGCCGGATTTGCGTATTGGGTTTCGGAGATCAGCGCGTCTGTTGGTATGTGCCATAGGGGCGACAGCATGCCTGCATCCCTTGCAGGCCCACGCCTTCACCATTTTTGGCGTCACCCTGTGGGGCGAAAACAAAGCCTCCACAGATGTTATTGACCCTGTCAATTACAACATCACCTTTAACACACCGCAGGCATCTAAAGATTTGAAGAATGCACTGGAGAGCAGCTCCATGCTGCTTCAGGACAAATCAAAACCGGTTTCGGGCGATCTGGGCGTGGTCATAAAGGCCAACGAAGATCGGGAGCGTCTGCTGGCAACCCTTTACGAACATTCCTATTATGGTGGCGTGATCACCATCACCATAAACGGCACCCCGCTGGACAGTTTGCCGCCCAATCCCACGTTTTCCCGCAGCACTCCGGTTGCCGTTGATGTCACCGTGGAGCCCGGGCCGCTGTTTACGCTTCGCAACGTGCGGCTGACCGATGATGCGCAAAATATGAACCCGGCGACTTACGATCTGGTGGTCGGAAAGCCTGCCGGTTCTTTGGCGATCATCAAGGCCGCCAACAAGATGCTGGATGATATCAAGGCCAACAGCCAGCCACTGGCCCAGATTGCCAAACGTGATGTGGTGGCAGATCATGCCAACAACACGGTTGATGTCACGATTGCCATCAAGTCCGGCCCCGTTGCGCCGCTCGGCCCGGTCACGGTGTCCGGCAACAAGGCGGTGGATGCCGGATTTATTCAAAAATATTCACGCCTCAACGCAGGCCAGCCCTATAAGCCGGAAGACCTGCGCAAAGCCTCGGATCGGCTGCGCAAACTCGGTGTTTTTTCATCCATCACGGTTCATCAGGCCGATAAGCTCGATGCCAATGGTGCAATTCCGCTTAACATCAGAGTGTCGGAAAGCAAGTTCCGCTATTTCGGCGCAGGTGCCACCTATTCCACCATCGATGGTGCCGGGCTACAGGGCTATTGGGGCCATCGCAACCTGTTTGGTCGCGCTGAATCGCTGCGGGTAGATGGCTCTGTCAGCGGCTTTGGCAAGAGCTCAGGCGCATCCAAACTGGATTATGCGGCGGGCGTCAGCTTTTCCAAGCCCGGCTTTTTGCTGCCGTCCGGCACGCTGGATGCCAGCATCAAAGCGGCGACCCTGAACACGGATTCCTATAAGGCCGACACCATCACCGGCAGGCTGGGCTATTCCTACGAGCTGACCGATGTTGATACCGTGTCTGTCGGCACATCCTTGCAATATGCAAGGGTCAACGATGCCTTTGGCCGCAACAATTACCTGACCTTTTCCGTTCCGCTCGATTATGCCCGCGACACCCGCGATGACAAATTGAACCCGACAGAAGGCTATCACGCCACGCTCACGGCAGCGCCCAGCTACGAATTCAGAAACGGAACCATTTTTTCCAACGCCGAAGGCTCAATCTCGGGCTATTATGGTCTCGGCATGGAAGATCACGTGGTTCTGGCTGGCAAGCTGGCGGCAGGCACCTTGTTCAGCAACGGCGATCTGGTGGATATTCCAGCCAACCGGCGCTTTTTCTCCGGCGGTGGAGGCTCGGTGCGCGGCTACGCCTATCAGGGTATTTCGCCCAGAAACAGCGACGACAAGGCAACCGGCGGACTATCTTACGTCACGGCATCTGTTGAAGCCCGCGTGCACATCACCGACAGCATCGGCCTTGTGCCCTTTCTGGATGTCGGCACCGTATCAGATAGCCAGGTGCCCGATTTTTCCAATATCAAGGCGGGTGCGGGCCTTGGTCTTCGTTATGCCACACCCTTCGGCCCTATTCGGCTGGATGTGGCTTTGCCGCTTAATCCCTACCCCAAAGGCGACAAATACGGCATCTACGTCGGCATTGGGCAAAGTTTCTAAAGCTTGTGCGGAAACAATAATCCTCCGGACAAGAGAAAGCGACGTGCAGATATGAGCCAGCTCAAGATCTTCCTCTCAAGCCTCGGCCGATATTGCATCTATGGCCTTTGCATCATTGCAGGCCTGCTTGCCATTGCCCTGACACTTGTTGGTACCACGCAATTTGGCACGCGCTTTGTGAGTGATCTCGTCGCCTCGCTTGTTTCCAAGCCCAACAGAATCGTGGCAATCGACAATGTCAGTGGCTTGCTGGACGGCCATTTGCGGGCTGGCCGCATCACTGTGTCAGATGCCAACGGCACCTACGCACAGGTGAAAGACCTGTCTATCGACTGGTCGCCTCTCGCGCTGCTATCCAAGCGTTTTGCTGCATCCAACATTGAGGCAGCATCTGTTTCCGTCACCCGCGAGCCGCTGCCAACAACCGAAGAGGCACCGGCCAGCACATCCACGCAAAGTGGTTTTTCGCTGCCGCTGGGTATAAAAATTGATCAGGTGTCGCTGCCCGAAATCCGCCTGGGTAGCGCATTGCTCGGCCATGAGCAGGTGTTAGCCTTGAGCGGCAATGTCGATGCCAACCAAGACACAATCGACGGTAACATCAACCTCAACCGCGCGGATCAGCCGGATGCAGCGCTGCGGGCCAGGCTGGCCTATGCGCCCAACGAAAACCGGCTGGACATCAATGCCTTGCTGCGCGAACCAAAGGGCGGTGTGCTGGTGAAACTTCTCCAGCTCGAAGACAGCCCGGCCCTGGATATCACCCTGATTGGCGGCGGCCCACTCAATGATTGGAAGGGAACACTTCAGGCTGCCCTGGATGGCACGCCCCGGCTGGAGGTGGACGCAACCCACCGCGCGGATGCGGCCGGACAAAGAGTGACCGTTATTGGTTCTGGCGCGTTTGACAGCCTGTTGCCACCCAATTTCCGCGGGCTTTTTGCCGGCAAAACCCAAATCGACATTGCCGCCCACAGGGCGCAGGATGGCGCGATCACGGTGGAGCGCGGCAAGATCGACACCAACAGTCTCTTCCTCAATACCCATGGCACCTACGCTGTCAAAGGCAACAACACGCTAACGGCCACCCTCACCGCCAAGAATGGAACGATCCCCTTCAACTGGCCGCTGGCGCAAGGCCGCCTGAGCGCACAGATTACCACCATGGCACTCAGCCTGACCGGGGCTGCGGAAGCCGCCAAGGTGACAGCCAAGGCCGAGGTGAAAAGCCTGTCCGTCCCGCAAGGCACGTTTGGCAATGTTGCGCTGGACGCAACATCCGATGCCTTCAACCTCACCACCGGCACCGGCACCCTGGACAGCGTGTTGCGTATCGGACAGGCGCAGTTGAGCGATGAAAATCTGGCCCGCGCGATACAGGCACCCCTGACCATCAAAGCCCCGATTGCCATCACCCAACAGCAGATTTCGGCCGCTCCGGTAACCGTCGAGAGCCCCGGCATTGGCGGCACCATGGATGCCAGCTATGCGCTGGCGCAGCAACAAGCGGACGCCCGCTTTACCCTGTTTGCGGCCCCAAGCGCCCTGCCCGCACAATTTGCCAGCAAGCTGAAAGACATGGTCAAGCTGACGGGCGAAGCCAGCTATTCTCCATCCAATGGCATCACTGTTCCAAGTTTTTCTATCAATTCCAACCTGTTGACTGCCAAGGGCAGCATCAGCCTTGCCGCTCAGGTTCTGGCAATACAAATCTCCGGCACGCTCAAAGATCTGGCGGCTGTGCAGGCCAACACCTCGGGCAAAGCGGAATTTGACCTCAATGCCAAAGGCCCGTTGGACGATTTGAAAGCGGATGCCAACATAACAATTGCCTCCGCCAAGCTGGCTGGCCGTAACCTTTCTGACTTTTCGATGCAAGCCAATGCAACATTGGCAAAAGATGCGCCTGCGGCCACCTTGTCGGCGAAGGGCAAGCTGGATGGAAAGCCGGTCGATGCCAGCCTGAAGCTGACCTCCAAGGATGGCACAACCGCGATGCCGGACATGGTCTTGACCGTCGGTGCCAACCATTTGCAAGGCGCTATGACGTTTTCAAAAGCCTTTTTGCCCACGGGCAAACTGGACTTCACCTTTCCCGATCTCGGCCTTCTGGCAGCCCTTGGCGGCCAAACGGCATCTGGTGATTTGAACGGCACAATCACACTGGCAGAGAGTAGCGGCAAGATCAGTGCAAACATCGCGGCCAAAGGCAGCACGCTTCGCACAGGAAGCGTTACGGTCAATGCCCCCGTTGTCGCGCTCAGCAGTTCTGATCTGCAATCCTTGGCGCTGGAAGGCTCCATCAAAGCCGCTCGCATTGACGCGGGCAGCGCGCTTTTGGAAAGCCCCGCTCTGCAACTGAGCCGAAATGGCAACCGCACAGACGTGGATCTCAGCGGGCGCTACGATAACGCGCCGCTCAGTGGCAAAACCACAATCACGCAAGATGGCGGTCGCCTTGCCATCGCCTTGCAAAGCTTTGCAGCCGCGCCACGCGGCATTGCCGTTACCCTTGCCAAACCCGCAGCCATCACCGTGCAAAATGGCGACGTCACCATTGACACGCTGGCGATCAAAGCGGGCAGCGGTATGCTGACACTGAAAGGCCGGGCGGGCGACACGCTCGATCTGGCGGGTGAGATAAAGGCCTTGCCAGCCTCCCTCGCCAACGGTTTCAAAGCAAATCTTGATGCAAGCGGCACAATTTCCGGCACCATCAATGCATCGGGCAAAGGGTCTGATCCGAAAGTCACCTATGACTTACGCTGGAACGATGGCACCGTTGCCGCATTAAAGGCCGCTGGCCTGCCACCTGTAACCGTGTCGGCAGCTGGCACTTACGCCGCCAACCGTGTGTCGGTGCAAAGCACCGTCACCGGCGGCGGGCTGAATGTCAAAGGCGGCGGCACGCTTGATCTCAACGGTTCCAGACCGCTGGACATGCAATTCAACGGCAGTCTGCCACTTTCAGCCGTGCAAGGTTTGGCGACCAAGCAAGGCTTGGTGACAGAAGGAACCGTGCTTGCCGACATTCGCGTTGGCGGCACCATCGCCGCCCCATCGATCACCGGCAACATCACATCAAAAGGTGTGCGGCTGATTGACATCAAGCGCAACATTGCTCTCGAAGGCGTAACCGTCGACATTGCCCTGACAGGCGATCAGGCCCGGATCAACACCCTGTCGGGCAAGATCTCTGCGGGCGGCACGCTCACGGTCACGGGGACAGTTGATCTGAAATCAGCCGACTTGCCGACAGATCTCAGCGTCAAGCTTGATCGCGCCGTCTATGTCGATGGATCGCTGGTGACATCAACGGTGAATGGAACACTGGGGTTGAAAGGGCCGTTGCTGGCCAGCCCAACTCTGTCTGGCCGTTTGACGCTGGATAAGACGTCCATCATCATCCCCTCGAAATTGCCCAGTTCGATCGCGCAGCTCAACATCAAGCACCGTCATGCGCCTGCCGACGTGAAACGCCAGTTGGCGATTTTGCAAACGGATGATCCGTCCTCAAACAAGGATTCCACCATTGCGCTGGATCTGATCATCTCCGCACCTTCGCAGATCTTTGTGCGCGGACGTGGCATTGACGCCGAGCTGAACGGTGATGTGACCATCAGGGGAACGGCGGCCAACCCGATTGTATCGGGCGGGTTTACCTTGCGGCGCGGCCGCATCCTCATTCTCACCAAGCGCCTTGATTTCAGCTCTGGACAAATCACCTTTGGCGGCGGGCTTGTGCCGGTGATCAATTTCGTGGCCACCACCACGTCAGGCAGCACCACGCTGAACTCCACCATTTCCGGCGTGGCAACGGACCCTGATATCGATTTTTCCTCCAGCCCATCCCTGCCGCAGGATGAGATTTTGGCACAGCTGATCTTTGGGCAGTCCCTCTCCAAACTTTCACCGCTGCAAATTGCCCAATTGGCGGATGCGGTCAGCCAATTGGCGGGCGGGCGCTCAACGTCGCTGTTTAACAGCCTGCGCGGTGCCGTGGGCGTTGATGACCTCGACATCAGCACCGATGCCAAGGGCAATGCGCAGGTGGGTGCGGGCAAATATCTCAACGACAAGACCTATCTGGAATTCCAACAGAGCACCGAGGGCAGCAAGGCCATTATCAATCTCGATGTTGGCCGTGGCTTCAAGCTGAAGGGCTCGGCCGGATCAGGCGGCTCCAGCGGCGGCGGGATTTTCTATGAGAAGGAATATTGAACAGGGATGATTTTCTTGGGAAAACATCCATGCGGCACCCACACATGTGCAGAGCACAATTGGCAAAAATCCCGATTAAATAGTGCAAGCAATTTAGATTTGAGAAACATTCTTCCGCTATAGTCAGGTCCAACAGCTATGGAGCAAGGAGCTTTTCCAAGCGAGATAGATCAATTGCGTGGTGTGTGCGTCTCGAAAACGCAAGACGCGCAAAAGCAGACAAATGGCGAAAACCGCCCGAGAGCAGAGGTTGCAGATCCTCAATTCGGGCACGGACAGGCGGGACACAGACATGGCCACACCTATAAACCCCACCAATTTCGGCGGTGAAAACCTTGAAATCATTGCGTTTCGCCTGCACGATCAGGAATTCTGCGTGAAAACCACCACCATTCGCGAAATTCGCGGCTGGGCACCATCAACACCCATCCCACACGCACCTGCGGATGTGATTGGTGTGATGAACCTGCGTGGTTCGGTTATTCCAATCATTGATCTGGCCTATAAGCTCGGCATGCGCAGCACCGTCGCCAATGAGCGCTCTGCCATTGTTGTAGCCGAAGTGCACAATATGGTCATCGGCATGTTGGTTGACCGCGTTTCCGACATTCTGACCATTCCAGCCATTCAGGTTCAGCCAGTGCCTGAAGTTTCTGCCTCGTTCGACAAATCCTTCTCTGAAGGCATTATCGCCAACGAACACGGCATGATCTGCTTCTTGAACCTTGCCAAGATGTTCAAGGGCAGCGATCTGGAAGAACTGGCCGCGTAATCGCCGCAGAAAACATGCCTCCCGTTGAAGTCGCCGGATGACCAATCCGGCGACTTTTTCTATGTCTATTGCACAATTGCTTCAATCGGAGTGGGTTTAAGGCGAAAATTATCCGCCAGATTAGAGTTTGTCAGGGAAAAGTGGAATCCGGTTTTTCTGATCAGACAAACTCAAACAAAGGAATCTAGAGTCTGTCTGGTTCAATCTGAACCTGATAGACTCTAAAGCTGTTACTGCGTCTTTTACGGCTTGAATGGCTTGGGAACGCGCCCAGCGCCTTGACGCTCCAGCATCCAGCCGGGATATTCCGCAGGCAAGGCACTGACCTCGTCAAGCCGGGCCAAGTCTTGCTCCGACAATCGCAGATCGACGGCTTTGAGGTTTTCGTCCAGCTGCTCCAGCCGCTTGGCCCCGACAATCACACTGGTGACAAAGGGCTTGGCCAGAATATAGGCCAGCGCCACCTCGGCCACGCTTGCGCCATGGTTTTGGGCGATCTCACGCATCAGGGCCACGCAGTCCCAAGCCCGATCTTTGTTGACGGGCGGAAAATCAAAACTGGCGCGGCGGCCTTCACCATTTCCGGGCGCACCGGGGCCATATTTGCCAGACAGCAAACCACCCGCCAGAGGCGACCAGACCATCAAGCCCATTTTCTCCTCTTTCAAAAGCGGAACAATTTCCCGCTCCAGATCGCGCCCGGCAATCGAATAATAGGCCTGTACTGTTTCAAACCGGGCATAGCCCTTGCGCTCTGAGATACCAAGCGCCTTGGCAATGCGCCACGCCGCCCAGTTTGACAGGCCGATGTAGCGCACCAGATCACGCGACACGAGATCATCCAGCGCCCTCAAGGTCTCCTCAATCGGCGTCACGGTATCGGTGGCGTGGATCTGGTAGAGATCGATATAATCGAGCTGCATCCGCTCAAGGCTTGCTTCCACCTGATCGAGGATATGCCCGCGTGAGGCACCGCGATCATTGGGCCTATCGCCCATCGCGCCGTAAAACTTGGTGGCAATCACCACATCCTTGCGAGCAACGTTGAGATTTTGCAGCGCCTGCCCCAGAATCTGCTCCGATACGCCGCCAGAATAAACATTGGCCGTGTCAATGAAATTGATGCCAGCCTCCAGGGAGCGTTCGACAATGGTGTCGGCTGCCGCCTGATCAACATCGGCGATAGCACCCCACATACTGCTTCCGGCCTCGCCAAAGGTCATGGTTCCAAGGCAAAGCTCAGAGACAAACAGGCCCGTATTTCCCAATTGATTGTAACGCATGGTGTGAAACTCCCTGAAATCAAAGCTGGGTAGCGAAATGCTTTCCCATCATGTGACGCCCCATTCGGGTGTTTCAAGGCGCAATGTCATCACATTGTCCGTGACAACAAAAAAAGGGGCAGCCAAGCCACCCCTTTTATCCATCCTGTGCAATGGTTAGCCAAACAGCACAAGCGTGCTTTTCAGCGTCACCCAGACACCCCACAGAAGCGGAATGCCCACCACGGCCCAAGCCAGCAGGGCCTTGGCATCAAAGCCACCCTTGTCGATCCCGAAAGAACCGGTCTCGGCGCTGTTGGCCGCAGCGGATTTGGCCTGAAGTGCGGCCACCTCGGCATCGGACATGAACCATTTGTCCGAAAGCGGCTTAACAAGGAAGTTGGCAAGCAGGCCAAGCACCAGCATGCCAGACAAGATATACATCGTGCCGCTGTAGAGCGCAGGACCGGGTGCAACACCGGCCGAAATCTGTGCTTCGCGAATATAATTGACCACAGTTGGTCCCAAAATACCCGCTGTGGCCCAGGCCGTGAGCAGGCGTCCATGGATTGCGCCCACAAATTGCGTGCCGAAAATATCAGCAAGGTAAGCAGGCACCGTGGCAAAACCACCACCATACATTGACAGAATGACACCCAGTGCCAGCACGAACAGAGCCTTTGAGCCCATAAGTGCCAGTGTCGGGGTCAGCGCATACAGCACAATGCCCAGCAGGAAGAAGCAGTAATAGGTGTTTTTGCGGCCCAGACGATCGGACATCGAAGCCCAGAAGAAGCGCCCGCCAATATTAAACAGCGACAAAAGCCCGGTAAATCCGGCGGCAATGGCTGCAATCTGCGCCTTTTGTGTTGGATCCAATTGCGAGAAGCTCAAGCCCGGCTGACCAATCAGTGAGCCGGCAAAAATTTCCTGAAGCATGGGCGAAGCAACACCCAGCACGCCGATACCGGCAGAAACGTTGAGGCAAAGCACAGCCCAGATCAACCAGAATTGCGGGGTCTTGTGCGCATCACGCAGGTGCACATGGCGTGTGGTGATCATGCTGCTTTTAGCAACAGGAGGAACCCAGCCTTCCGGACGCCAGCCAGCTGGTGGAATGCGATAGCTGAAAGCGCCGCCCATCATGAACACGAAATAGATGCCGGCCATCACCAGAAAGGTCTGCCATACGCCAATGGTGCCATCGACGCGGAAATAGCTCATCAAAATATTGGCCAATGGCGCGCCAATCATGGCACCGCCGCCAAAGCCCATGATGGCCATGCCCGTTGCCATGCCGCGACGGTCTGGAAACCATTTGATCAGCGTGGACACCGGAGAAATATAGCCAAGGCCCAGACCGATGCCGCCAATCACGCCTGCACCAATCCACATCAGCCACAATTGATGGGTCATCACCCCGATGGCGGCGACCACAATGCCACCACACCAGCAGCAGGCCGAAACGAACCCGGCACGACGCGGCCCCACACGCTCCAGCCAGCCACCCCAGAGAGCGGCAGAACAGCCCAACAGCACAAAAAACAGGGTATAGATCCAGCCCAGATCAGCAACACGCCAATTGCAGGTGGTGGTGGTCAGCGCATCCAGCAAGGACATGCTGGTGCAGCTCGCCGGAACAGATGTTCCCAGCGCCTTGCTGAGTGGCAGCCAGAAAACGCTGAAGCCATAAGCCATGCCGATGCACAGGTGGATGGCCAGCGCTGCCGGTGGCACAAGCCACCGGTTAAAACCCGGCTGGGCAATAATTCTTTCCCGGTCCAGAATACCTGCAGGTGTTGTCGCCCCGGTCCCCGGCGCACTTGTCACTGCCATGCGCATTTCCTCCTGATGTCGTCCCGAAATCATTCCATATTTCTAAAATTGCGATGCATCATATTGTAAAGCTTACAAAAAATCTCACGGCAGGCCTTGCCCCCAACAGTATGCTGCACGCAATACAATTTTAAGACCCTGCCCTTTTCATCCACCATGATTGTGGATCACGCCGTCTTTTCTCCCGAAAGACCAAATGATCTGCTGGAATTATCAACAGGTCGATGAATCAATGTCGCAGCAGAGATCACCAATGGGTCAAGGCCATCGCCACCCGCGTCTACCAGCTCGAAAAATTGAGCCCGCATGCGCGGCTCCCAGAATTTGTTGATATGGGTGGCAATGCCCGCAAGGCGCTCACTTTCCGGCTGAGACTTGAAAAACGTGGCAATCTGATTGGCCATGCGGACAAGTTTCTCTGTGATATGGTCATGCGACATAGCTTGATGTCCCTGTATTCAATCGGTCGGCCCGGGTAAAAATTTCAAAATCCTGATGCCGGGCAATGCCAATCAGGGTCATGCCAGCGCTAACCGCTGCGCGGATCGCAAGCGCCGTCGGCGCAGAAATGGCAATCAACACCGGGCATCCCAAGGCCGCTGTCTTCTGCACCATCTCGACGGACAGGCGGCTGGTGACAACCACCGCCCCCTCCTCGCCACGCCGCCCCGCCTGCAGCACTGCGCCCACCAGCTTGTCCAAAGCATTGTGGCGGCCCACATCCTCGCGAATGGCCAAAAGACCTTGGCCGGGAATATAAAATCCCGCGCCATGCACGGCGTGGGTTTTGTTGTTCAAGTCCTGAGCAGCACCCAGGGCCTTGATGGCGGCGTGAATATCATGCGGCGTCAAGGAAAGCGAAGACGCACCAATGCTTGGCACATTGCGCGTTGCCTGCTCAATCGATTCAATGCCGCACAGGCCACAGCCAACCGGCCCGGCCATCTGGCGCCTTCGCGCGGTTAGCGCCTCAACATTGGCGTCTTTGAGCATCACCTGCACATCAATACCGTCACCGGCCTCGATCGGCTCCACAGAAACAACATCACTGAGCGTTGAGATAATGCCCTCAGCCAGTGAGAAACCAATGGCAAAATCTTCAAGATCCGCAGGTGTTGCCATCATCACGGCATGGGTTGAACCCCGATAGGAAAAGGCGATTGGCACTTCCTCGGGCACAATCCGGCTGGCCTCAACCGCAACACTCTGGCGATATTGCAGCACGGACACGGTACGGGCGGCATCAATAGTGGTCATTGGCACCTCCCGTCTCTTTGCCGTGCCATCACTCTGCCGCTTCCATCTTGCCCGCAATGCGGCGGGACTTGAGCGACAACTCTTCATAGTCCTTCTGCCATTCGGTTGGACCATTGGATGGCGAAACCTGCACCGCCGTCACCTTATATTCCGGGCAATTGGTGGCCCAGTCGGAAAAGTCCGTGGTGATCACATTGGCCTGCGTATCCGGGTGGTGGAAGGTGGTATAGACCACGCCCGGAGCAACCCGATCCGTAATCAACACCCGCAGCGTGGTATCGCCCGAGCGGCTGGCCAGCTTGATCCAGTCGCCCTGTTTGATTCCGCGCTGCTCGGCATCATGGGGATGCATTTCCAGCAAGTCTTCGGCGTGCCAGACAGTGTTTTCCGTGCGGCGCGTCTGTGCACCCACATTATACTGGCTGAGGATGCGCCCCGTGGTCAAAAGCAGCGGGAAACGTGGGCCGGTGCGCTCATCGGTTGCCACATATTCGGTACGGATAAACTTACCCTTGCCACGCACGAAACCATCGGTGTGCATGATCGGCGAGCCGTTCGGATGCGCCTCATTGCAAGGCCACTGCACCGAACCATTTTGTTCAAGGTAGTCATAAGACACCCCGGAAAAACTTGGTGTGGTGGCGGCAATTTCATCCATGATCTGCGAGGGGTGGGTGTAATTCCACGCCAAGCCCATGGCCTGCGCCATTTTCTGGGTCACTTCCCAGTCCGCATAACCATTCTTTGGTGTCATCACCTTGCGCACGCGGTTGATGCGGCGCTCGGCATTGGTAAATGTGCCATCCTTTTCCAGAAATGTGGAACCCGGCAAGAACACATGAGCGTAATTGGCGGTTTCATTGAGGAAGAGATCGTGGACCACCACGCATTCCATCGCAGCAAGGCCCGCCGACACATGCTTGGTGTCAGGATCAGACTGAAGAATATCCTCACCCTGAATGTAAAGGCCCTTGAATGTGCCTTCCACCGCCGCATCCAGCATATTAGGAATGCGAAGACCCGGCTCATTGTTGAGGGTGACACCCCAGAGTTTTTCAAACATATCGCGGGTGGCATCGTCGGAGATGTGGCGATAGCCTGGTAATTCGTGCGGGAAGGAGCCCATGTCACACGAGCCTTGCACATTGTTTTGGCCGCGCAGCGGGTTCACGCCCACGCCGGGACGGCCAATATTGCCGGTGACCATGGCCAGATTGGCAATCGCCATCACGGTGGTTGAGCCTTGGCTGTGTTCGGTCACGCCCAGACCATAATAGATCGCGCCATTGCCGCCGGTGGCATAAAGCCGGGCCGCGCCGCGCAAATCGGCTGCCGGAACGCCGGTGAATTTTTCGGTGTCTTCCGGGCTATGCTGCGGATCGGCCACAAACGATGCCCAATCCTCAAACTCGGACCAGTCGCAACGCTCACGAATAAACGCCTCATTGGCCAAGCCTTCGGTGACAATCACATGGGCAATGGCTGTCAGCACCGCCACATTGGCGCCGGGCTTGAGCGGCAGGTGGAAAGAGGCTTCCACATGCGGCGTCTTGACCAGATCAATCCGGCGCGGATCAATCACGATCAGCTTGGCCCCTTTGCGCAGCCGCTTCTTCAGCCGCGAGCCAAACACGGGATGGCCGTCGGTGGGGTTGGCCCCAATCACCAGCACCACATCAGAATGCTCAACACTGTCAAAGTCCTGTGTGCCCGCCGACGTACCAAAGGCCTGGCCCAGACCATAGCCGGTTGGTGAGTGGCAAACACGCGCGCAGGTATCAACATTGTTATTGCCAAAGCCGGCACGGATCAGCTTTTGCACCAGGAATGTCTCTTCATTGGTGCAGCGGGATGAGGTAATGCCGCCAATGGAATCGCGGCCATATTGATATTGCAGCCGCTTGAACTCGGAAGCCACATAGGCAAACGCTTCGTCCCAGCTCACTTCCCGCCATGGATCGCTGATGTTTTCGCGGATCATCGGGTTGAGAATACGATCCTTGTGGCTTGCGTAACCATAGGCGAACCGACCCTTAACGCAGGAATGACCACGATTGGCCTTGCCGTCTTTCCACGGCACCATGCGCACCAGCTCTTCACCGCGCATTTCGGCCTTAAACGAGCAGCCGACGCCGCAATAGGCGCAGGTGGTGACAGCCGAATGCTCCGGTTGGCCAATGGCAATCACCGATTTTTCGGTCAATGTCGCGGTCGGACAGGCCTGCACGCAAGCACCGCAGGAAACGCATTCCGATTCCAGAAAGGCCTCATGCGCACCGGGCGAGACGCGGCTATCAAAGCCACGGCCTTCAATGGTCAGCGCGAACGTGCCCTGCACTTCCTCGCATGCCCGCACGCAGCGCGAACAGACAATGCATTTCGACGGATCATAGGTGAAGTAAGGATTGCTCTCGTCCTTCGGCATATAACGGGCGTTCAGGCCATCGCTTACCCGCGCCTTGACATGATTGTCGCCTTCATAGCCATAGCGCACATCACGCAGGCCGACAGCCCCTGCCATGTCCTGCAATTCACAATCACCATTGGCAGCACAGGTCAGACAGTCGAGCGGATGGTCGGAGATATAAAGCTCCATCACGCCTTTGCGGATCTGCTTGAGGCGTTCCGTCTGGGTATGCACCACAAGGCCGGGCGCGCAGGGCGTGGTGCAGGAGGCCGGAGTGCCATTGCGACCCTCGACCTCCACCAGACAGAGCCGGCAGGAGCCAAAGGCATCAACCATATCGGTGGCGCACAGCTTTGGCACCTGAATGCCCGCCTCCATGGAAGCCCGCATGATGGATGTGCCAGCAGGCACCGTAACTTCACGGCCATCAATGGTCAGCGTGACCATATCCGTGGATGTGGAAGCGGGTGTACCATAGTCAATTTCGTGGATCAGCGACATGAGCCTTACTCCGCAGCTTCAACAAGGGGGGTGGTGGGCGCAAAATCATCCGGGAAATGCGTCATGGCACTCATCACCGGATAGGGCGTGAAGCCGCCCAGCGCGCACAGCGAACCAAATTTCATGGTGTTGCACAGGTCTTCCAGCAGAGCCTTGTTTTTCTCTGGCTCAACACCTTGCGCAATGCGATCCACCGTTTCCACCCCACGGGTGGAACCGATGCGACAGGGGGTGCATTTGCCACAGCTTTCCACAGCGCAGAACTCCATGGCAAACCGGGCCTGTTTCAGCATATCGACGCTATCGTCAAACACCACCACACCGGCATGGCCAATCAAGCCGCCAGCGGCCGTGAAGGCCTCATAATCAAACACCGTGTCAAACAGCGATGGCGGGAAATAGGCTCCCAATGGTCCGCCCACCTGAACGGCCTTGACCGGACGGCCGGAAATGGTGCCGCCGCCGATGTCATGGATCAACGCACCCAAGGTCAGGCCGAAAGCCGTCTCATACAGCCCACCGTGCTTGAGATTGCCCGCCAGCTGAATTGGAATGGTGCCATGCGAGCGGCCAACGCCGAAATCACGATAGAACTGCGCACCCCGATCCATGATCACCGGAACCGATGCCAGCGACATTACATTGTTGACCACGGTGGGCTTGCCAAACAGGCCTTCCAGCGCCGGAAGCGGCGGTTTGGCGCGCACCACGCCGCGTTTGCCTTCAAGGCTGTTGAGCAGCGAGGTTTCTTCACCGCACACATAAGCGCCAGCCCCTGCACGCACTTCCATATCAAATGCGTAAGCCGAACCCATCACTGAAGCACCCAAAATGCCTTCACGCCGCGCAATCTTGATGGCGTCCTGCATCACAGCAATGGCATGCGGATATTCCGAGCGAGTATAGATATAGCCCTTGCTGGCACCGACTGCGATGGCCGCAATGGCCATGCCCTCAATCAGCACAAAGGGGTCACCTTCCATGATCATGCGGTCAGCAAAAGTGCCGCTATCGCCCTCATCGGCGTTGCAGACAATGTATTTCTGATCGGCTTTGGCATCCGCCACCGTTTTCCATTTCACGCCGGTTGGAAAACCTGCACCGCCGCGCCCGCGCAAGCCGCTATCGGTCACCTGCTTGACAATATCAGCAGAGGACATGGCAATGGCTTTGGTAAGCCCGGTCAAACCTTGATAATGTTTGTAATCGTCTAATGACAGCGGATCTGTGATACCACAGCGGGCAAAGGTCAGCCGGGTCTGGTTTTTGAGATAAGGGATTTCTTTGGTCAGTCCATGACAGAGCGGATGATCTGCCCCGCTCAGAAAACCGGCATCAAACAGGCCAGCCACATCGGAAGGCTTCACCGGCCCATAGGCAACCCTGCCATGCTCGGTGCGCACTTCAACCAGCACTTCCAGCCACAACAGGCCGCGCGTGCCATTGCGCACAATGGTGACATCAAGATTGCGCGCGTTGGCCTCATGCTCAATGCTGGCTGCCACCTTATCGGCACCCACAGCAAGGGCTGCCGCATCACGAGGAACGAAAACCGTCACACTCATCGGCCAACCTCCGCAACAATGTCGTTCAGACAGTCTTCATTCAGGCGTCCATAAAGCGCATCATCCAGCATGGCGGCGGGCGCAGACGCACACAGACCAAGACAGAAAACCGGCTCAAGCGTCACCGCGCCATCGGCTGTGGTCTCATGCCAATCAATCCCCAGTTTGGCTTTGATTTTATCGGCAAGAGGCTCGCATCCCATGGATTGGCAAGCCTCGGCCCGACAGAGTTTCAGCACATGCCGACCGGAGGGATGATCGCGAAAATCATGATAGAAGGTCACAACCCCATGCACCTCGGCACGCGAGAGGTTCAGCGCCTTGGCAATAATCTGCTTGGCGCTTTCCGGCACATAACCAAACTCGGCTTGAATATCATGAAGAATCGGCAAAAGCGGGCCTTCATCGCCCTGATGCTCCGCAATGATATGCGAAATTCGAGCTGCCTCCTGTTCGGCAACCACGTGAATATTCATATCGGATCCTCCCGATCACACTCTTCTATCGTCTGAGATAGGAGAGAGAAAACAATCACCTCATCCCGATCAACATGACGCTTCAAAGCGGAAAAAGCATAGTATTGAGATAGATTCTTAGCATGCACGGTGCCCTATCATCGGGTCAATAAGGCTCTCTCGTTACGCGATAGAAAAAAACTATCAAAAGGCATTCGCGTTTGCGAGATTGCTGGCCAGGTGCAAAAGGGCCGACACCAGCGGTGTATAGGGTTCCCGGTGGGTAGCAACCAGGCCAACCAGATGCTGCGTATGCGGCTCCGTAATCGGCACCATTCGAATTTCTTCAGGAAAACCAAAGGATTGAGCCACATTGCGCGGCATGATGGATGCCCATTGACCCGTGCGAATGTGGGAAAAAAGCACAATCATGGAATTGGATTCCAACGTTGGCTTTGAGACAACCCCGGCTTCAGACAAATGTTGATTGATAATGCGGCGGTTCTGCATATCCGGGGTTAAAAGACAGAGCCGCAAATTCGATACCTCGCGCCACGTGACAGACTCCCGATCTGCCAACGGCGTACCCGTTGCGGCAATCAAATGGTAGCGCTCTTCATAGAGCGGCACGGACGTAACGCGGCCCAGCGGTTCGTTATCCAGATAGGTAATGCCCGCATCAATCTCGAGATTTTCCAACAGGCTCAGCACCTGCAACGAATTGCGCGATAAAATCTGAAAGGTCACAGCGGGATGGCGGGCCTGAAAAGGCTCCGTAATCTTCTGCACCATGGCAAGCGCGGTGGGAATAACCGCGATTCTGATGTGTCCGGCCAGACCTTTGCGCGCCGCCCGCATTTCATCGCGCATCGTGCGGGTATCGCCCACAATGCGCCGCGCCCATTCCAGCACCCGCTGCCCTTCGGGTGTCAGGCCTTGATAGCGTGAGGCGCGCTGCACCAGCATGACACCCAATTGATCTTCAAGCTGGCGAATGGCCGCGGACAAGGTGGGTTGAGAAATTCCGCATTCTTCAGCGGCCCGGCCAAAATGCTCGGCCTGGGCCAGGGCTATAAAAAATTCCAGCTTGTCGATCATGGTCCTCACCGGTCCCGTTCAATAAGCCTTGCTTATAGCACTTACGCGGCAACCGCCTCTGCCTTTCGCTGCACGCACGGACCATCAAGGCGTTATTTGCGCAACTTTGGGCGCACAATACATGCGATAGAGCAGAGCAACGACATCTTGCACCAAGGGATTGGCGATAGAATAATAGATCTGACGGCCCTCGCGCCGGCTCGACACCAGACCATCCGCCCTTAACCGGGCCAGTTGCTGCGACACAATTGCTTGCTGGAGATGCAGCATCTCCTCAAGCTCACCAACGGTTTTTTCGCCCTTGCACAGGATGCATAAAATCAGCAACCTGTTTTCATGCGAAAGGGCTTTGAGCAAAGCAACCGCATCGGTTGCCTGCTGCATGAAATCTGCCAAGGGCAGTGGCGCGTTTTCAGGGTCGATCAAAGAAGAAATCATCTGTTCCAACTGTTCAATTTAGCAACGATCGCCATTGAGAGAAGATATCCTTGAAATGAGGATTGGCATAGACAATCCTCAAAGCGGCACCGAAGCCGCGAGCGCTTTAAGCATGGCTGCACTGTGATGGAGTGAGGCACTTTCCTCGACATTCAACTCCGGGATCAAATCCATCATGATGCCTCCCGCTCCGATAACCCGAGGCACCGAGGCCGCAACCTTACTGACCCCGGCAATATCCTCTGTGACGCTGGAGACAGAGAGAATATCGCGCTGGTCGCGGGCAATCGCCTTGGCAATCCGCGCCAGTCCGGCACCAATGCCATAATAGGTCGATCCCTTGCCGCCGATGATGCGCGCCGCCGCCCGGCGCACGCCATCGTCAATCTCCGCCCGCACGGCATCCGTCAAGGGCTTGCCAATCTGCTTGGCAAACGACATCAGTGGAACCGAACCAACGCAGGCACAGGACCATGCCAAGACCTCACTATCCCCATGTTCACCCAACACATAGCCGTGCACCGATTGCGGCGAAATTGCCAAATGGCGCGCAAGAAGGCTTCGAAAACGCGCCGTATCCAAAATAGTGCCTGATCCAATCACCCGTGATGGCGGCAGGCCGGAGATCCGTGTCGCGATGTCTGTCATGATATCCACCGGGTTTGACGCGATCAATAAAATGACATCGGGTGCCACATCGAGGATCCGGGATACCACGATCCGAAACACCTCTGCATTGCGCGAAAGCAAATCCAGCCTGCTTTCTCCGGGCTTTTGGCTAACACCTGCGGCAATAATCACCACCCCGGCCCCGGCCAGGTCCGCATAATCCCCAGCGCGCACCACAGTGGTCGACACAAATGGCACCGCGTGGGAAATATCCTCCGCCTGCGCAGCGGCCAGTTCCTTGTTGTAATCGACAAGAACGAGTTCCTGGGCAATTCCCTGCAGCGCCATAGCATAGGCTGCGGAACTGCCGACCATTCCCACTCCGACGATACCGATTTTCAAAACAGTTCCCCCAAATCCCACCATTCCAGCATCATTCCCTCAATCGGAACGGCTCCAAACCGAAAACGCACCTATAAAGCGCGCTGGAGCCGCAGATGCCATGAACACACCGGCCAAGCCATTGCCCCCGGCCACACCAATGCACAATGGGCAAAAAGCCCGGCGTCTTATGGCGCGCGCGCGGCTTCATTCCAAGGTGTGTCACCCCACCTCTGCGCATTATCGCTGCTCAAACCAAAATAAATATGACCCCCGACCAAAACAGCCAGATGGGGCATCCCCTGCTTTAACAACCAGATTATGTCTGGAGATTGACCACACAATGCAATGCTGTCAATCCACCCATTCGCGCCAATTTTGGTGGCGAATTCGCGCATGACTGTTGGACATGCGCAAGCCCTAGGCTGAATGCCAATATCGGCTCCCGGTTTCCCTTGAAGCATCGCGATGGTTTGTATCTGCCACGTAATTTTTGCCTCAAAACCATGTGGCTTTAAGGACGATCGAGGCGTGACAGAATGGCTGTGAAACACAAAAAAAGCGGCCTTGAAGGGCCGCTTTCAATCAATCCATTCAAACAAGGATCAAGCAGGAATCAACGTGCCACCAAGGTGGGTCAACTCAGACAAAAACTGCTCCAGCTTTGTTCTGTGCTCGTGATGCTCTGCGTCGTCAAGTTCTGCTTTGGCGGCTTCGATGCGCTTGGCAAGGGTTTCGCGGTTCAACTCAGACAGTTGCACAGCGCTTTCAGCCAACAGGGTGCAGCCTTCAGGCGTCACATCGGCAAAGCCGCCGAACACCACATACTTTACCACGTCGCCCGAGGCGCGCTTAACGCTGACAACACCCGGCTTAATTGTCGTCATGGTCGGTGCATGACGCGCCATAACGGTCATTTCGCCTTCGGTCGCCGGAATGACAACCTCGCTCACCAATTCCGAGATCAGCAAGCGCTCGGGCGAAACGAGTTCAAAATTGAAATTGTCGGCCATGACACTTCACTTTTTTTCAGAGCTTGTCAGGGAAAAGTGGACGCCGGTTTTCCCGAAAAGACAAACTCAAACAAAACAATCTAGCGTTTCTCAGGCCAACTGAACCTGACACAGTCTAGAACGGAGAACGGGAACACGACGAGCGCCGTGTTCCCTTTGATCCATGGATCAGGCGGCAGCCAGTTTCTTGGCCTTTTCGATGGCTTCGTCCATCGAACCAACCATGTAGAAGGCAGCTTCTGGCAAGTGGTCGTACTCGCCGTTTACCAAGCCCTTGAAGCCCTTTATCGTGTCTTCCAGCGAAACCAGCTTGCCCGGCGAACCGGTGAAGATTTCAGCAACGTGGAAAGGCTGCGACAAGAAGCGTTCGATCTTACGAGCGCGTGCAACAGTCACCTTGTCTTCTTCCGACAGTTCGTCCATCCCGAGGATGGCGATGATGTCCTGAAGCGACTTGTAGCGCTGCAAGGTCGACTGCACCTTACGAGCCACGTCGTAATGCTCTTCACCCACAATCATGGGGTCAAGCATACGCGATGTGGAATCGAGCGGGTCAACAGCCGGGTAAATACCCTTTTCAGCGATCGAACGCGACAGAACCGTCGTTGCATCCAAGTGGGCAAACGATGTTGCAGGAGCCGGGTCGGTCAAGTCGTCGGCGGGAACGTAAATCGCCTGAACAGAGGTAATAGAACCCTTGTTCGTGGTGGTGATGCGTTCCTGAAGAGCACCCATGTCGGTTGCCAGCGTTGGCTGATAACCAACGGCCGAAGGAATACGACCCAGAAGAGCCGACACTTCAGAACCAGCCTGCGTGAAGCGGAAGATGTTGTCCACGAAGAACAGAACGTCCTGACCCTTATCGCGGAAGTCTTCAGCGATGGTCAGACCGGTCAAGGCAACGCGAGCACGCGCACCTGGAGGCTCGTTCATCTGGCCGTAAACGAGCGCGCACTTGGAGCCGGCAGCAGAACCACCGTTTTCATGCGGGTCAACGTTTACCTTGGATTCGATCATTTCGTGGTAAAGGTCGTTACCTTCGCGGGTACGTTCACCCACGCCCGCAAACACCGAATAACCACCGTGAGCCTTAGCAACGTTGTTGATCAATTCCATGATCAGAACGGTCTTGCCAACGCCGGCACCGCCGAACAGGCCGATCTTACCGCCCTTGGCGTAAGGAGCCAGAAGGTCAACAACCTTGATGCCGGTAACCAGAATTTCGGATTCTGTTGACTGCTCAACATATTCCGGAGCTGGCTGGTGGATGGCGCGACGGGCGTCTGTGCCAACCGGGCCAAGCTCGTCAACGGGCTCACCGATCACGTTCAAGATACGGCCGAGCGTTTCATCGCCGACTGGTACGGAAATTGGAGCGCCTGTATCGGAAACCGACTGACCACGAACCAGACCTTCGGTCGAGTCCATAGCAATGGTGCGCACAACGTTCTCGCCGAGATGCTGAGCAACTTCAAGCACCAGGCGGTTGCCGCCGTTGTCTGTTTCCAGCGCATTCAAGATCGGAGGCAAAACGCCATCGAACTTCACGTCGACGACAGCGCCGATGACCTGCGTCACCTTGCCAGCTGCGGGAGATGTCTGGGTCGCTGCCCTAGCCATATTCATACCCTCTTTTTCTTCAAGCTCAGAGCGCTTCTGCGCCCGCAATGATTTCGATGAGTTCGGTGGTGATCTTCGCCTGACGCTGGCGGTTATAGCTCAGCGTCAATTTGTTGATCATGTCACCGGCGTTGCGCGTCGCATTATCCATGGCGCTCATCTTGGCACCCATTTCGCCCGCAACATTCTCAAGGAGAGCGCGGAAAATCTGGACCGAAATGTTGCGCGGAATGAGATCCGTCAGGATCGCACCGGCATCAGGCTCGTATTCATACACCGAAGACCCTTCAGCGCTGGCAGATGTATCGCCAGCCGAAGCTGGAATAAGCTGCTGAGCCGTTGGAATCTGGCTGATGACCGATTTGAATTCAGAGTAGAACAACGTGCACACGTCGAACTCACCCTTGTCGAACATCGCGATAACCTTGCGACCAATCACGTCAGCATTTTCAAAGCCAACGCGCTTGACATCACGCAGTTCTGTCCGCTCGACAATCAGCGATCCGAATTCACGACGCAGGCTGTCGAAACCCTTTTTGCCAACGCAGTAAATTTTAACCGTCTTGCCCTTGGCAAGCAGGCTGCGTGCGTGGTCACGGGCAAAACGAGCGATCTGCGAATTGAAACCACCGCAAAGACCGCGCTCAGCCGTGCAGACGACGAGCAGATGCACGTCGTCCTTGCCAGTGCCCGTCATCAGCTTCGGTGCGTCGCCATCGCTGCCAACCGCTTGCGCGATATTGGCGAGAACAACCCCCATCCGCTCCGAATAAGGCCGTGCGGCCTCTGCCGCCTCCTGGGCACGACGCAGCTTCGCCGCGGCGACCATTTTCATCGCTTTGGTGATTTTCTGCGTCGCCTTAACGGAGGCGATCCGGTTTTTCAGATCCTTAAGTGAAGGCATCCGTTAATCCGTCCTTGGCTCGAGTCCGATTAGGCAAAAGACTTGACGAAGCTATCCAGTGCAGCTTTCAACTTGCCCTTGATGTCGTCGCTGATCGCCTTTTCATTGCGGATCGCTTCGAGAATGGTGCCTTCTGCCCGCAGATTGGACAACAGACCCTGCTCGAATTTACCCACATCGCTGACAGCCAGCTTGTCGAGATAACCATTCACACCTGCGAAGATCACAGCAACCTGCTCTTCGGTCTTCAAAGGCGAGAACTGTGGCTGCTTCAGAAGTTCCGTCAAGCGTGCACCACGGTTCAGCAAGCGCTGGGTGGCGGCATCAAGGTCGGAACCGAACTGAGCAAAGGCGGCCATTTCGCGATACTGGGCAAGCTCACCCTTGATCGAACCAGCAACCTGCTTCATGGCCTTGATCTGAGCGGCAGAACCAACGCGCGATACCGACAGACCAACGTTCACAGCAGGACGAATGCCCTGATAGAACAGGTCGGTTTCGAGGAATATCTGACCGTCGGTGATCGAGATCACGTTGGTTGGAATGAAGGCCGAAACGTCATTGCCCTGGGTTTCGATAACAGGCAGAGCGGTCAAAGAACCGGCACCACGCTCATCAGAGAGCTTGGCAGCGCGCTCGAGAAGACGCGAATGCAGATAGAAAACGTCACCAGGATAAGCTTCGCGGCCCGGAGGACGACGCAGCAACAGCGACATCTGACGGTAAGCAACAGCCTGCTTGGACAAGTCGTCATACGCGATCAGAGCATGCTGGCCCTTGTCGCGGAAGTATTCGCCCATCGTGCAGCCAGCGAACGGAGCCAGATACTGCATAGGAGCTGGATCGGAAGCGGTAGCTGCGATGATGATGGAGTATTTCAGAGCGCCGCGCTCTTCCAGAACCTTCACGAACTGAGCAACAGTCGAGCGCTTCTGGCCGATAGCCACGTAAACGCAGAACAGCTTGTCGTTATCAGCGCCAGCATCATGAGCAGGCTTCTGATTGAGGAAGGTGTCGAGAATGATGGCGGTTTTACCGGTCTGACGGTCACCAATCACCAATTCGCGCTGGCCACGGCCAACAGGGATCAGTGCGTCAATGGCCTTGAGGCCGGTCGACATAGGCTCGTGAACGCCCTTGCGTGGAATAATGCCAGGAGCCTTAACGTCAACGCGCGAACGCTGCGCTGCATTGATCGGGCCCTTGCCGTCGATTGGATTACCAAGCGCGTCAACAACGCGACCCAGCAATTCAGGACCAACAGGAACTTCAACGATAGCGCCGGTCCGCTTGACGGTGTCGCCTTCTTTGATGTCGCGGTCGGAGCCGAAGATAACCACACCGACATTGTCGGATTCGAGGTTCAGCGCCATGCCCCGGATACCACCGGGAAACTCGACCATTTCACCAGCCTGAACATTGTCCAGACCGTAAACGCGAGCAATACCGTCACCGACGGAAAGCACCTGACCGACTTCGGAAACTTCAGCGTCTTGACCAAAGTTTTTGATTTGATTTTTCAGAATTGCGGAAATTTCCGCGGCGCGGATGTCCATCAGCCAACCTCTTTCAGTGCAAGCTTAAGGGTGGAAAGTTTGGTGCGAAGGGACGTATCAATCTGGCGGGAGCCGACCTTCACGATCAAACCACCCAAGAGAGAAGAATCAACAGTCACATTGAGCGTGACAGTCTTTCCGGTGACGCCCTTCAGCGCCTCCTTCAGTTCGGTTTCCTGCGCTGAGGACAGCGCATGAGCAGTGATAACCTCGGCAGTCAATTCGCCACGGTGGCGTGCAGCAATTTCGCCAAAAGCGGCGATCATGCCCGGCACGGCAAACAGCCGGCGATTTGAAGCAACAACCTTGAGAAAATTAGCCGCCAGCGTGCCGATTTTAGCCTGAGCGCAGAGGGCTTCAACAGCCGACGCCTGCTCATCTGACGTGAAGATCGGGCTCGAAACGAGACGCTTCAGATCATCACTCACTGCGATCATCGCCTTGAACCGGTCGAGATCAGCAGCGACTGCATCAACCGAACCAGCCTCAAGCGCCAGGTCAAAAAGAGACGAGGCGTAGCGCTCGGCAACTCCAGAAATCCGCTGGGATGTGTCTGCCACGGGCACAAATTTCCCTGATTAGGATCCCACCCGGTCAAACGCACAATTGCGAGCAAGACCAGGTTGAAATCGTTTAAGTTTTCCCCCGGAAACACAGATCAGAACACCTGCGTTATCCAAAATTCGCGGTTCGTCTAGCATAGGATCCCTAGACTCGCAACACGGGTATTAACGGAATACGCGCCAAGGGCAACCCGCTTTTGACGTTTTTGTGATCTGAAATGCGAAAATATCAGCATGCGCCCGCAGACACTGGCATAAATTGCATCAAAACAGACCAAAGACATACGCAAGAGGCAGGGCGATAAGGGCAAGAACAACAACCATGAAGAGTATATTGCGAAAAGTTGCACCATGATCTTGAAGCATGGACAGGGCCAAGCCAAAAAAGCCGATGCCAAATGTTGCCCCAATCGCAATATAGACCCAGACCTGTGCCAGTAGAATGGCGCTAAGCCCAAGGCCCAGCATCATGCCGCCTAGAAAGCGCAGCAGGCCCATTCCTTCAAAGCGATCCTCGCGCTGGACAAGGCCGAAAAAGCGCATGGTCAGCCCCGGCGCAAACATGATGACAAAACCCAGAAGGGCAGCCAGACTGGCCCCTGTAAAAGCCAATTGCTCGCCAAGCTCGGTGGGAAAATAGAACTGCATATCGACCTCGGATCACCGGAAATGATTCGCCGTGTTATGGCATGAAGTCGTGGCGGATAAAACAAGCGACACCGCAGATCTTGGGCGAAAGGGAGAGAGCCATGAAGTCCGTATTCTCCGCTTTATGGGGCATCAGCCTGCTCGTGTCGAGCCAGGCAAGCGCTGCTAATGAGACCAAACCGCTGGCAAGTCCGTGGGATGGACCCATAGCGCAGACCATGTCTTCCAACCGCCCATGTGCCGCCTTGCCTGCCCTTTCGAAAGCCTTCACGGTGTCAGGCTATTATACCGATAAAAACCATTCGATCATCGATCAGGAGCGTTTAAGGCTCTATAAAAGCGCGACAAATTCAGTCTATGAGACAGCCAAGATCATTACCCGGCTGGCAGATCGCTATCAGCAAAAGGGAGATCCTGGCGATGCGGCTTGCGCTGCCGCAGACCTTGCCACTTTGGCCAAAGCCAACAGCTTGACCGGCACCATGCAGGGCAATCAGGCCAGTTACGTTCAGGGCTGGGTGCTAGGTGCCTTTTCCATCGCATGGCTGAAAATCAGAAATGATTCGCAGATTGAACCGGCAAACCGTAGCTTGATCACTCACTGGCTCGCCACAATGGCAATGCAGAACCGACGCTATTATGATCAACGTCCCAAGGCCGAGGATGCGCGCAACAATCATCGCTATTGGGCGGGCCTTGCCGTGTCTGCCGCAGGCATTGCGGCCAATCGCCGCGATCTGTTTGATTGGGGTGTGGACAGTGCATGCATTGGCCTTCGTCAAGTTACCACGGATGGCAGCCTGCCGCTGGAAATGGGCCGACGGGCCAAGGCCCTGCACTATCATCTTTTTGCGGTTGCCCCTCTGGTGATCACCGCCGAGCTGGCCGACGCCAATGGCATTGATCTTTATCAGGACAATGGTGGCGCTCTGAAGCGCCTTGCACGATTTTCGCTGAGTGGCATCAGCGACCCAAGTCCGTTTGTGAAGGCGGCTGGCATCGCTCAGGAACACATCACCCTTGCAGGCGGCACGGTCGGCTGGTTGATACCCTATCAGCACCGATTTCCGGCACCGGAGCAACAAGCTGTGCTGGATAAAATGTCATCGAAAACCATGCTTTACTTTGGCGGATTGCCGCCGCGCTGAATGGTTTTACAGAAAACTCTGCGGATCAACATCCACCTGAACCTGAATCGACCGCACGGGCTTTGGCCCACGCTCCAGCATGGTCCGCACAAAAGCCTGCATATCGCTGGTCTTTCGACCATGAATCAGCAGGCGAAAACGGTGACGACCGCGGATCAATGCCAAGGGCGCTTCGGCTGGGCCTAAAATCGCAATGCCCGTGACAGCCGGAGCCGCCATGCGCAATTGCCGGGCATGGGTTTCGGCATCAATGCGGTTGTCTGCTGACACAATCATCGACACCAGCCGTCCGTACGGTGGCAGAACCGCTCTCTCCCGTTCGGTAATTTCGCGCTCGTAAAAGGCACCGGCATCGCCAGACACAATCGCCATCATCACCGGATGTTGCGGCTGATAGGTCTGCAACAGGCCGTGGCTTTTCAAGCCGGTGCGACCCGCCCGGCCAGTCACCTGGCTCAGCAATTGAAAGGTGCGCTCGGCAGCACGCGGGTCACCATTGGCGAGGCCAATATCGGCATCGACAATGCCCACAAGGGTCATCAGCGGAAAATTATGGCCCTTGGCCACCAATTGCGTGCCGATGATGATATCGGCCTCGCCCTTGGCAATGGCTTCCAGCTCCAGCCGCAGCCGCTTCACGCCACCCATATCGGAGGAGAGCACCAATGTGCGGGCCTCGGGAAAGTGCTTTTCCACCTCTTCGGCAATGCGCTCCACGCCCGGCCCGCACGCCACCAGATGGTCCAGCGTGCCGCATTCCGGGCACGCCTGCGGCGTCGGCTCGGCATAGCCACATTGATGGCATTGGATCTGGCCGCGAAAGCGGTGTTCCACCAGCCAACTGGAACACTGCGGACATTGAAACCGATGGCCACAAACCCTGCAAAGGGTCAGCGGCGCATAACCACGCCGATTGAGAAACAGCAGAGATTGCTCTTTCTTTTCCAAGGTCTTTGCCATGGCGCGCAGCATCAATGGCGAGAGAAAGCCGCCCTTTTCCGGCGGATGCCTGCGCATATCAATCAGGTGCAGATCGGGCATGGCCGCATCGGCAAAGCGGGTGGGCAGATGGATGCGCTTGTAGCGACCCGAATAGCTGTTGACCTGACTTTCCACCGACGGCGTGGCCGACACCAGCACCACTGGAATTTTGGCAATATGGGCCCGCACCACGGCCATATCCCGGGCATTGTAAAACACCCGGTCTTCCTGTTTGAAGGCCGGGTCGTGCTCTTCATCGACAATAATCAGGCCCAGATCTTCAAAGGGCAAAAACAGTGCAGACCGCGCCCCGGCCACGACGCGAATATCGCCGGTGGCAGTCTGCCGCCAGACTTTTTCGCGGGTTCTGGTGGCAAGATCCGAGTGCCATTCGCCGGGCTTTGCCCCGAACCGGTCGTGAAACCGCTCCAGAAAAGCGGTGGTCAGAGCAATTTCCGGCAGCAGGATGAGCACCTGACGGCCCTGTTTGAGGGTTTCGGCAATGGCTTCGAAATAGACTTCGGTTTTGCCCGAACCCGTCACGCCATCAATCAGGGAGACAGAAAAGCCACCGGCTTTGACATCGTCCACAATGACCTCGGCCGCATCTTCCTGCGGTCCCGCCAGCCGGTGCGGTGCATAATCCGGGTCCGGCTTGGCCACCAGAGGCGGCGGCGGCAAGAACACCGTCTCAAACAAGCCTTGCTTTGCCAAGCCATCAATCACCGAGGTGGAAACGCCAGCCGCATGGGCAAGCCCGCTTTTGGTCCATGACAGGCCATCACTGGAAAGCTCCAGCACTTTGCGGCGGGCAGGCGTTAATTTATCCGGCTCATGACCCGTAAAGCGCAGACCTTCAATCATCGGTTCCGGATCAAAGGCGGCTGGCGTACGCATCGCCATGCGGGCCACCAGCCCCGGCGGCGATAAGGTATAGGCCGCCACCCAATCGATAAAGCGTCGCATGGCTTCATCCAGCGGCGGGCAATCAAACAGCTTTTCAATGGGCCGCAATTTAGCAGCTTCAACCTTGCCAGCCTCCTCACCATCCCAAACCACGCCAATCACTTTGCGCGGCCCCAGCGGCACCTGCACGATAGAGCCGGGCACCACAGCCATGCCAGCCGGCACGCCATAGCTATAGGGCCCGGGCGCGGGCATGGGCACCAGCACAGGTACTGTGCGGGTGGCGGGCTCCGCTTTTGCAAGCGGTCCAAACAGGTCAGACGGTTCAAAGCTCATTGCGGCGGACAATGCCCGCAAAGACCAAAAAATGAAACAGGAAAGTATGGCTCCATCCCCCGAACGGGAGGATGGCACCGTGCTGTGGCAGCATGCTTCCTTGCAAAGAAATCAAGGCGAGAAAAAAGCGATGCAGGCGCGGCACGGTGCAGTCCTTTGGCGGATCAAGCCACCTTTCGATAGCCGGACTTATCGGCCGCATCGCCCCCATAAGGGGACGACACAAGATTGAAACGACGCACGAGATCAAGCAGCGTTGTTGCTTCACCTGCCAAAGCGGCACTGGCGGCATTGGTTTCTTCCACCATGGCTGCATTTTTCTGAGTGACCTGATCCATCTGGTTCACCGCCGTATTGACTTCCGACAGGCCCACCGATTGCTCGCGCGCCGATGTGGCAATGGCATCCATATGCTGGTTGATCGCGACAATATAGGTCTCAATTGTCTTCAAGGCATCACCCGTATTGCGCACCAGAGTTACACCCGTTTCGACCTCGCCACTCGAATTGCGGATTAACTCCTTGATTTCGCGCGCAGCCTGGGCCGAACGCTGCGCCAGTTCGCGCACTTCTTGTGCCACCACAGCAAAGCCCTTGCCGGCATCGCCAGCACGAGCGGCTTCCACACCCGCATTCAAAGCCAGAAGATTTGTCTGGAAGGCGATTTCATCAATCACCCCGATAATATTGGCAATCTGGTTCGAGGATTGCTCAATCCGTTGCATGGCATCAACCGCATCCGCCACCACGCGACCGGACGCGCTTGCACTTTTATTGGCCTCAATGGCCACGGTTCTCGCTTCCTGGGCGCGTTTGGACGAATTGGAGACATTGGCGGTAATCTGATCCAGCGCCGCTGCCGTTTGCTCAAGGGAGGCTGCCTGCTGTTCGGTGCGCTTTGACAGCTCATCAGAACTGCGGCTGATTTCCAAAGAGCCGCCATCGATAGACTGCGATGCCTCGGTGACAGACATCATCGCATCGCGCAATTGCACAATGGCACCATTAAAGTCGGCACGCAGGCTCTCAAATTCAGCCGCAAAAGGTTCAACCAGCTGAAAGGTCAGATCGCCGCGCGACAGTTGGCGCAAACCATCGGCAAGGCCTGAGGTTGCCTGTGCCATGGCCTCTGCACGGGTCTTTTCCACTTCGGCATTGCGGCGGCGCTCGCCTTCGGTTGTCAGGCGGCTGGCCTCAGCCTCTTGTTGCAGTCGCAGATTTGCCACGGCATTATCACGAAACACAACAACCGCTCCGGCCATGGCACCGATTTCATCTACCCGGCCTTCCCCGGGAATTGTCAGGTCTGTCTTGCCGCTCGCAAGCACGCCCATGCTTGTGGTCATGGCGCGAATGGGCCCGGCAATGCTGCGCGCAACAAACCACATGGCCGCAATGCCCCCGAATGCAACCAGCAGCGCAACAGCCACCTGGAGCATAATATCGCGTTGGCCACGGGCAACCATGGCCGCATCCAAAGCTTTCACCTGCGCCATCGCCACATCCCGTGGGACCGAGACAATCACCGACCACGGTGTTTTTGTGCGCCCGATCACAATCGGTGCCAGCGCCTGAAAGCTGTTTTTATCCGATAAGACATCTGCCTTTCCCGCCTGGATCAGAGGCAAAATCGATGACGATTCGGCTGCGCTTTTATCAAAGGCTTCGCCAATCGTTTCCGGACGAGCGCTGTCTGCGACCACCAAGCCTTTAAAGCTGATGATTTTAACCGCTGCCTTGCCATCATAAATCGAGCGGCGAACCTGATCTGCCAGGGTCTGCACAAAGGAGAGATCAAAATCTGCACCAGCCACGCCCTGAAACTTGCCATCAATCATGATCGGCACAGACATTGTCGCCAGGAAAACGTTTTTACCCTGAACGATATAGGGCAAAGGGTCGAGAATGCTCTCTCCCCGCCCTTCCTTGGGACCGATGTACCAACCGCCTTTCATGACGCCATTTGGATGTAGCTCTTTGCTGTCATATTCGACCAAAGGCTGTATAGCGATTTTCCCGGCCGCATCACGGGTCCAATAAGGAAGAAAGCGCCCTGTTGCGTCCGAGCCAAGGTCACGACGTTCCTTGAAGTCTACATCTTTGCCATCCAGAGCATTCGGCTCCCAAGCGCTATAGGTGCCATTGAAGGGCGGATTATCCTTGAGCTGATTGAGAAGCATGGCATTGAGCTGGCCGCGCCGCTGCTCTGCCACGGTGCTGTTGTTCTTGTCGCCAACAACCACTTCAAAGTTACGCGCAAGATTGCGTGCCGTATCAAAAGCCTGATTGAGTGAGGCGCGAATAACCTCGGCTTGCGTCGAGGCCAATGTCGACAAAGCTTCGCGGGTCTTGGCCTCGGTCAACTGGTTGACCTCCCCGCCAACATACGTGCGGGTCGTGTCGGCCGCCATGATTCCGTATCCCACCAGACCGGCAGTGGCTGCAAGGACACAAACGCCTGAAAGAACTGCGATTTTGAGCTGGATGGATTTAAACTGCATGACAACCTCTTCCATTGAGAAAAGAACGGACCCATCACGGGAATAACGCCGTTTCATCATGAATTGTTTATTTAGAATGTTAAAAATACAGAAATATACCCTGAAATTTCATGGAAAATAACTATAGTCTAATGTGCTTATTGATGATTGTTATTTATAGGTGCGTTTTCATAAACCTGAAATATACTCGGGAAAATTCTCTCGCGCATTTCTTGGTTGATGAAATCAATAAAGCACCTCAAAGATGAGGTTTTTAAGCGTGTGGGTGATGTCAATTTCCCACAATCAGAGTGGTGCAATGAAGAACGAGCACCATTTGTTAAGCATTCCCTAACAGCTATCGGGCAATTTGAAGCGATGACTGACAGAGCAAAGGGCTGCTTCCGTGAACGAGCTATTGTTGATTGCCGCGCCCGACCTGATGAGTGAGCGACAAAGCTGGCTTGCCAACCTCACCCAGGAAAAGCGGTTTTCAGAAAACACCCTGACCGCCTATGAACGCGACACGCGCCAGTTTTTGACCTTTCTGACTGGCTATTTCGGTGGACCGCCCTCTATCAAGGATATTGAGGCATTGAAGCCTTCGGATTTGCGCGCTTTTCTGGCCTCGCGCCGCAAGGAAGGTTCCGGTGCACGGTCGCTTGGTCGCCACCTAGCGGGCATTCGCTCGCTGCTGCGCTTTCTGGAGCGAAAAGGCCTTGTCAATGCCGCAGGTGCGGGTGCCATTCGCTCGCCCAAACAACCAAAATCGCTGCCCAAGCCCCTGAGCGCCAAACAGGCGTTGCAAGTGGTGGACGCTGATACGCAGATGAATGAAGAGCCGTGGATTGCCGCCCGCGATGCCGCCGTGCTTTCGCTGCTCTACGGCTGCGGTCTTCGTATTTCCGAAGCATTGAATTTGCTGCCAGTCGATTTTGACAGTGACACCACCACGCTGCGCATCACGGGTAAAGGCAATAAAACGCGGTTGGTGCCGCTGTTGCCTGCGGTGCGAGAAGCGGTGGAGGCCTATCGAAAGCTTTGCCCCTACCATCTTGACCCCAGCGAGCCGTTGTTTCGCGGTGCGCGCGGTGGCAAATTGCAGCAGGGCATCATTCAGCGGGAGATGCAACGCTTGCGCTCCGCCCTCGGCTTGCCGGAAACCGCCACGCCGCACGCGCTCCGCCATTCATTTGCCACCCACCTTCTCAGCGGCGGCGGCGATTTGCGCACCATTCAGGAATTGCTCGGCCATGCCAGCCTTTCCACCACGCAGGTTTATACCGGCATTGATTCGGTCCGCCTGATGGATGTCTATGATCGCGCCCACCCAAGGGCATAAACCCGCTTCTTCGACACTCTGGAAAGCATCATGATGAAGCCCACCAACCGCGCATGCAAAGTGCCACGCAAAGGTCAATGGACCGCACCCATTCGCGGTGCCTTGGGCGTGATCCTCGCCTTGGTGATGGCACTGCTTTTCACCCCGGCCCAAGCCCAAACACCGCCGGATCGCGCCTGTGTGGGCAAAAACCTGCTGCCGGAGCTGCAACAGCGCGACCCAAAGGCCTATGGGCGTGTGGCGGCCGAGGCAGCTGAAACGCCCAATGGTCAGGCGATTTTCTGGAAGATTGAAAAGCCCGGCCTCAAGCCTTCGTATCTGCTCGGCACCATGCATGTGACCGATCCGCGCGTGCTGACCATGCCAAAGGGCGCACAGGATGCCGCAAAGGGGGCCGACACAATCATTGTCGAATCGGACGAGGTGCTGGACGATAAAAAGGCGGCAATTGCACTGATGGCAAAGCCTGAGCTTTCGATGTTCACCGATGGCTCAACCATCACCAGTCATCTGACGCCTGAGCAGGTGAAGGAATTGGAAGCCGGGTTAAAAAAAAGAGGGCTAGCCCTCTCCGCCGTCAACCGTATGAAACCATGGATCATTGCCAGCTTTGTTGCCCTTCCGGCCTGCGAGCTGGCACGCAAGGCCGAAGGCACATCGTTTCTTGATAAACGCATTGCGCAAGACGCTGCCAATGCCGGAAAGCGGGTGGTAGGGCTGGAAACCTATGCAGAGCAGCTTGAAGCCCTGAATGACCTGCCCATGGCCTTTCACCTGAAGTCGTTGATCGACACATTGCAGCTCGGCGACACGATGAATGACGTCAACGAAACCATGATCGACCTTTACCTGAAAGGCGATATTGGTGCCATCATGCCTTTGCTGCAAGCCATCTCTCCAGACCCCGCATCCGCCAAAGATGCGGACTATGCCGCGTTTGAACAGCGGATCGTTCTGGACCGCAACAAGATCATGGCGGAGCGCGCAGCCCCCACACTGAACCAAGGCAATGTCTTTATGGCGGTCGGCGCGCTGCATCTGCCGGGAGAAGGCGGCGTTGTCGCGCTGTTGCGCCAGCAAGGCTTTACCGTAACCGCAATGCCATAAATCGCGGCGACAGCCCTCGTTGAACGTAAGGTGGGATTAACGTTACACACCGCGCGTCATACGGGCCAGCACATTGGTTTTCCAATAAAACTGATGCACCAACGCGCCCAGGACGTGCAAGACGATCAGCGCCCACAGCAGTATTTTCAAAGGCCCGCCGTGCAACTCGCCAAGGGTGTCATTGCCAAAGTAATATTTGGCCATGCCCGTGACGGGCATCAGCACAAACAGCGCGTAGAGCGTCCAATGGGCGAGTTTTGCGGCCAGTTTTAAAAGAGGCGGCTCTTGCGGCGGTGCATCGGGTGCGCCCTGCATTAGCCGCACCGCCAGTCTGATCAGACAGAGCAGCAAAATAGCAATGCCGACATAAGCGTGGATATTGGCGGAGCTAATATCATCGGGCGTGATTGCCTCACCCCGGCGCATCAGCCGGTTCCAGTGCTCCATCCCGTCAGAAAAGATCAGATTGAAGAAAATCAACGCTGCCATTAGCCAATGCAAGGCCCTTTGCAGCACGGAATAGCCGGTGACTGTGTTTTCGACCATAATTCTTGCCTTTTATCAAAAGGTTAAAGGAACATACGGCCCTATGATAAAAGCCGTGGCTTGGATAACAAGCCACGGCTTTCAATATGACGAAAATATAATACTGGTCGATTTTTCTCTTCTTTTCAGAAGAGGATTACATATGGATTGGCTTGGCAAAGGTTGCCAATGCAGCTTCCTTCACGGCTTCCGACATGGTCGGATGCGCATGGCAGGTGCGACCCAGATCTTCAGACGAGCCACCAAATTCCATCAAAACAGCGGCTTCATGGATCATTTCGCCCGCGCCAAGACCAATGATGTGAACGCCGAGAACGCGGTCGGTGTCCTTATCGGCCAAAACCTTGACGAAGCCATCCGTGGCATTCATCGCACGCGCACGACCATTGGCGGTGAACGGGAACTTGCCAGCCTTATAGGCGATGCCTGCGGCCTTCAGTTCTTCCTCGGTCTTGCCAACAGAGGCCACTTCCGGCTGGGTGTAGACCACGCCCGGAATGACATCGTAATTCACATGACCATGCTGACCGGAGAGAATTTCGGCCAGAGCCACGCCTTCATCTTCAGCCTTATGGGCCAGCATTGGGCCCTTGACCACGTCGCCGATGGCGTAAATACTAGCCACATTGGTCTGGAAGTGGTTGTCGATTTCGACGCGGCCACGGTTGTCGAGGGCAACGCCAACAGTTTCAAGGCCAAGGCCCGTGGTGTAAGGCTTGCGGCCCGTGGCCACCAGCACAACATCGGCTTCCAGAGTTGTGGCTTCGCCGCCCTTGGCAGGCTCGAACGTCACCTTGGCACCTGCGCCGGACTTTTCAACGGCGGTGACTTTGGCACCGAGGTTGAACTCCATGCCCTGCTTGACCAGCATGCGCTGGAACTGCTTGGACACTTCGCCGTCCATACCGCCCAAAATCGTGTCGAGATATTCAACGACTGTGACCTTGGCACCCAGACGCGCCCAAACCGAGCCAAGCTCAAGGCCGATCACGCCGCCGCCAACCACGATCATCTTGCCCGGCACCTTGTCCAACGCAATGCCGCCGGTGGACGACACAATGATCTTCTCGTCAATATCGACCGCCACACCGGGAATGCCAGCCACATCCGAGCCGGTTGCAATCACGATGTTCTTGGTTTCCAGAACCTGCTCTTCGCCCTTGTCATTGGTGACCGAGACCTTACCAACCGCCACGATCTTGCCGGTGCCAATCACGCCATCAATCTTGTTCTTCTTGAACAGGAAGGACACGCCTTCGACATTGGCCTTCACGGTGGCATCCTTATGGGCCATCATCTTGGGCAGGTTCAGCGTTGGTGCACCAACCTCGACGCCCAGATCGGCCATGCCGTGGGCGGCGTGATGGAACATTTCAGAGGCATGCAACAAAGCCTTGGAGGGGATGCAGCCGACGTTGAGGCAGGTGCCGCCGTAAGTTGCACGCTTTTCAACCACAGCCACCTTCATGCCGAGCTGGGCTGCCTTGATCGCACAGACATAACCGCCAGGGCCGCTACCGATCACCACAAGATCATACGCCATTTTCTCATTCCTTTATATCAAACGTAATGCCGCCCATCTCTTGGGCAAAGGCAAAGCACAATCGAGACGGTCAATCCGTCCCATGATGGACGCAAAGCGCCCCGAATTAACCAGCCTTCTCGGTCGCAAGCTTCAGGCCGAGCACGATGAAGACCGCGCCGCTGACGCGATCAATCCATTGACTGGCACGCGAGAAGGTTGCCCGCATTTTTGGTGTTGTCATGAAAATGCTCACACCGACAAACCACATGATCAGGCATGTTGCCATCACAAGACCATAGCCAAACTTGACCGTGCTTGGCGTTTGAACGCTGACCATTGTGGAGAAGATCGACAGGAAGAAAAACACCGCCTTCGGATTCAAGACATTGGCCGCAAACCCCAGAAGGAAGGACTTGGCAGCAGACTGACGCTTTTTGTCGGCTTCAACCACAGCAGGCTGCGCAGTCAAATCAGATTTTCCAGCGCGGAGCGATTTAACGCCAATGTAGAGAAGGTAGGCAACGCCGCACCATTTGACGATATTAAACAGGGTGATCGATTGGGAAATGATCAGCCCCAGACCAAGAATGGTATATGTCACATGAAACATCAGCGATGCGCCAATGCCAAAGCTGGTGATGATCGCCTCTCGGCGACCGTGGATCAGCGATTGGCGCATAACCATGGCCAGATCCGCACCCGGAGAGACGATTGCAAATGCAAAAATTGCCATCAGCGATGCAAGTTCAAATAAATAGGGGTGCATCAACATTTCTCACTCAGCACAATCGCCACCGATTAAAACAGCAACACCAACAGCATTGCAACCAGACCTGCCAGCGAACCCAGCCAGATCATGGAGCGAATATAAGGAATTCCGGCCAGATAAAGCGGGATATACACAATCCGGCACAGCACCCACACCCAGGCACCAATGAGACCAAAGCCATGGGGATCACCCGCAAGGATCAGCCCAAAGGCGAGCGCAATAAAAGCTGGATAGGTCTCGCGAAAATTCGCGGATGCGCGCTCGGCACGACCGGCAAGATTGCCCTTTGGCTTCTTGTTGTCATCGCGAGGACCGGCATTCCAATCCGTTCCCAGTTCCTTGGTCGCGGTCATGCCTTGCAGCAGGATATGCGCAATCAGCAAAACAACACTGAAACCAAGGATAGGCAAAAAGGGCGAGGCGGCAAGAAAAGTTGGCTGCATGATCAGACTCCACTTTTTTGATCGACATCATTCCACGGGAATGCCGCTACGCACGTTAAACCATGTCCTCTTCCACGACCCGGAGGTCGAGAAAGAGGACAGGAAACAACCAATGCTTAGAGGTCCAGAACCAGACGCTCTGGATCTTCCAGGCTTTCCTTGACGCGCACGAGGAAGGTCACGGCTTCCTTGCCGTCAACAATCCGGTGGTCATAGGACAGTGCCAGGTACATCATCGGACGGATCACGATCTGACCGCCAACCACAACCGGACGATCCTGAATCTTGTGCATGCCCAAGATACCGGACTGAGGCGCATTGAGGATTGGCGAAGACATCAGCGAGCCATACACGCCACCATTGGTGATGGTGAAGGTGCCGCCCTGCATGTCGGCCATGGAAAGCGAGCCATCGCGGGCTGCCTTGGCAAGACGACCCAGTTCCTTCTCAACGCCGGAAATCGACATCTGATCAGCATCGCGGATCACCGGAACGACCAGACCCTTGTCGGTGCCAACGGCCATGCCAACGTGACAATAGTTCTTGTAGATGATGTCTGTGCCGTCGATTTCGGCGTTCACAGCAGGCAGTTCCTTCAGGGCGTGGGTCACGGCCTTGGTGAAGAAGCCCATGAAGCCAAGCTTGACACCGTGCTTCTTTTCAAAAATGTCCTTGTACTTGTTGCGAAGGCTCATCACGGCCGACATGTCCACTTCGTTGTAAGTGGTCAGCATCGCAGCGGTGTTCTGGGCATCTTTGAGGCGCTTGGCAATGGTCTGGCGCAGGCGCGTCATCTTGACGCGCTCTTCGCGGGATGCATCGTCAGCGCTGGACACTGGACGTGGTGCAGCAGGAGCCGCAGGTGCTGCTGCAACCGGACCCTTGGCAATCGCTGCAATCACGTCGCCCTTGAGCACCTGACCACGCTTGCCGGAGCCATCAACATCAGCCGTGTTGACGTTGTTGTCAGCGGCAAGCTTTGCAGCAGCCGGAGCCGCTGGCATGGAAGAGGAAGCAGCAGGTGCGGCCTGAGCGGGGGCTGCTGGAGCAGCCGCTGGAGCCGGAGCGGCAGCAGGTGCTGAGGCACCAGCCGATGCGCCCTCAGTGATATTGCCCAGCAGAGCGCCGAGACCAACGGTGTCGCCGTTCTGGGCGACGATTTCGGTCAGGACGCCGGAAACAGGCGAAGGAACTTCAACTGTCACCTTATCGGTTTCAAGCTCGACAAGCGGTTCGTCAACCTTGACGACATCGCCAACCTTTTTGAACCAGGTGCCGATGGTGGCTTCGCTGACGGATTCACCCAGAGTGGGGACGCGGATTTCAGTGGCCATGATAAAACAATTCCGTTGATCTGTGTGCGTTTCAAACAAGGGTGCCTAGAGCATTTCCAGGAAAAGTGTGGTGCGGTTTTCCGTCCGGAAATGCGTATAAACAAAGAGTTAGTGCGGTTCACTGTTTCAGTGAACCGCACTAAGCGCGGCATCAGCCGCCCAGAGCGTCCTCAAGGAAGGCTTCAAGCTGGGCAAGGTGCTTGGACATCAGGCCCGTTGCAGGCGATGCTGCCGCCGGACGGCCGGTGTAGCGTACCCGCTGGTACTTGGCATCAATATGCGCCAGCACCCATTCCAGGTAAGGATCAATGAACGACCATGCACCCATATTCTTGGGCTCTTCCTGGCACCAGACCATCTCCGCATTGCGGAAACGGCTCAGTTCATTGATCAGCGCCTTGGCCGGGAACGGATAGAGCTGCTCGATACGCAACAGGTAGACATCATCAATGCCACGCTTTTCGCGCTCTTCCAGCAGGTCATAGTAAACCTTACCCGTGCACATCACCACGCGGCGGATCTTGGCATCCTTCTGGAGCTTGATCGGGCCGTCCTTGATCATCTCGGCATCATCCCACAGCAGACGGTGGAACGAGGTTTCGCCCGCCATTTCCGCCAAGGTCGATGTTGCACGCTTATGGCGCAGCAAGGATTTTGGTGTCATCAGAATCAGCGGCTTGCGGAAGTCGCGCTTAACCTGACGGCGCAGAATGTGGAAGTAGTTGCTTGGCGTGGTGACGTTGGCAACCTGCATGTTGTCTTCTGCACACATCTGGAGCCAACGCTCAAGACGAGCCGACGAATGCTCTGGCCCCTGACCTTCATAGCCATGCGGCAGAAGGCAAACCAGACCGGACATACGCAGCCACTTGCGCTCACCCGAGGAGATGAACTGGTCAAACACCACCTGCGCACCGTTGGCGAAGTCACCAAACTGGGCTTCCCACAGGGTCAGAGCGTTTGGACGTGCCAGCGAATAGCCATATTCAAACCCAAGGACTGCCTCTTCAGACAGCATGGAGTTGATGACTTCGTAACGCGCCTGATTTGGAGCCAGATTGGCCAGCGGAATGTAGCGGTCTTCTGTTTCCTGATCGTAGAGAACCGAGTGGCGCTGCGAGAAAGTGCCGCGTTCGCAATCCTGACCGGACAGACGGATCTTGTGGCCGTCCAGCACGGTCGAGCCGAACGCCAGCGCTTCCGCCATCGCCCAGTCAATGCCTTCACCGGTCTCAATCATCTGAGCGCGGTTATCCATGAAGCGCTGAATGGTGCGGTGCGCGTTAAAACCTTCCGGGATCGACGACAGCTTGCGGCCGATTTCCTTGAGGGTCTTCATCGGCACAGCCGTTTTGCCACGGCGCTGCTCGTCGGCATTGTCAGCCGCGCGCATACCAGACCAAACGCCGTCCAGCCAGTCAGCCTTGTTGGGCTTATAGGCTTGGCCTGCTTCGAATTCCTGCTCCAGATTGGCGCGCCAATCGGCCTTCATCTTTTCCAATTCGCCTTCAGTGATCAAGCCTTCGCTGATCAGGCGCTCGCCGTAAAGCTGCACAACCGTCTTATGGGCGCGAATTTCCTTGTACATCTTTGGCTGGGTGAACGATGGCTCATCACCTTCGTTATGGCCAAAGCGACGATAGCAGAACATGTCGATCACGACAGGCTTATGGAACTTCATGCGGTATTCGGTAGCAACCTTAGCCGCATAAACAACCGCTTCCGGATCATCACCATTGACGTGGAAGATCGGCGCTTCGATCATCTTGGCCACATCCGATGGATAAGGCGACGAGCGCGAATAGCCCGGATTGGTGGTAAAACCGATCTGGTTGTTGACAATCACATGCATGGTGCCCGCAACGCGGTGACCACGCAGACCCGACAGGCCCAAAATTTCAGCAACAACGCCCTGACCGGCAAAAGCCGCATCACCATGCAAAAGCAATGGCAAAACCTTGGCGCGTTCCTTCAAAGGAATCACGTCGCCGTCCCAGACCTTGGCAAGCTGATCCTGCTTGGCACGCGCTTTACCCATGACCACCGGGTTGACGATTTCCAGGTGCGACGGATTGGCGGTGAGCGACAAGTGAACCTTGTTGCCGTCGAATTCGCGGTCAGACGATGCACCGAGATGGTATTTTACGTCGCCAGAGCCTTCGACTTCATCCGGCTTGAAGGAGCCGCCCTTGAACTCGTGGAACACGGCGCGATGCGGCTTGCCCATCACGTTGGTCAACACATTCAAACGGCCGCGATGCGGCATGCCCAGAACAACCTGTTCCAGACCTTCCTGACCGCCGCGCTTGATAATCTGTTCCAGCGCAGGAATGAGCGATTCACCGCCGTCGAGACCAAAACGCTTGGTGCCCTTGTATTTCACATCGATAAACTGCTCAAAGCCTTCAGCTTCGATCAGTTTTTGCAAAATCGCCTTCTTGCCCTCAAGCGTGAATTCAACGCCTTTATCAGGGCCTTCGATGCGCTCCTGAATCCAGGACTTTTCTTCTGGATTGGAGATATGCATGAATTCGACACCCAGTGTCGAGCAATAGGTGCGCTCCAGAATCTCGATCATCTCGCGAATGGTGGCGTATTCCAGCCCCAACACGTTGTCGATAAAGATCTTGCGGTCGTAATCGGCATCCGTGAAGCCATAGGAAGACGGCGACAATTCATTATAGTCATCAACAGGCGTTGCAATGCCGAGCGGATCGAGCTTGGCATGCAAATGGCCGCGCATGCGATAGGCGCGAATCATCATGATGGCGCGAACGCTATCACGGGTCGCCTGCAGCACTTCGGTTTCAGAAACCGGCGTACCAGCGACAGCTGCCTTCTCGGCCTTGCCCTTGACCTTGGTTTCTATGGCCTTTTCAATCAGACCCCAATTGCCATCGAGCGCCGATACCAGATCGGTGCGAGGCGTCAGCGGCCAATTGCTCCGCTGCCAGGAGGCACCCTTCGCTGCCTTTTTCACGTCGCTTGGATTATCGCCCAGCGCCTTGAAAAAGGATTGCCACTCCGACGATACCGAATTCGGATCCTCTTCGTAACGCGCATAAAGCTGCTCGATGTAGATCGCATTCGATCCATCCAGAAAGGACGTAATCTGAAACTGCTCGTTGGCTTCTTGCCTTGCCATGGTTTTCTGCGGGCCCCGTGCCCGCCTCCCGACTTGAGGTCATAGCCGAATATTCGGCCGAATATTTGGCTTGTCAAATATGTGCCAGCCAGAACTTGCGCTCAACTGGACTTGAAACTGAAGCATGGGCAGGCGCATCATGGTCAGCGCCTGCCCACACTCTTATGTGGTTCAGCCCTTGAGAACTTCAACCAGCGTTTTGCCGAGGCGTGCTGGAGACGGCGATACGCGAATACCGGCCGATTCCATCGCTTCGATCTTGTCTTCTGCGCCGCCCTTGCCGCCAGAGATCACAGCGCCTGCGTGACCCATGGTGCGACCGGGAGGAGCCGTACGACCGGCAATGAAGCCAACCATTGGCTTCTTGCGACCCTTCTTGGCTTCGTCCTTGATGAACTGTGCAGCCTCTTCTTCAGCAGAACCACCGATTTCACCGATCATGATGATCGACTTGGTGTTCTCATCAGCGAGATACATTTCCAGAATATCAATGAATTCAGTGCCCTTGACCGGGTCGCCGCCGATACCGACAGCCGATGTCTGGCCGAGGCCTTCATTCGATGTCTGGAACACGGCTTCGTATGTCAACGTGCCGGAACGCGACAACACGCCAACAGAACCCTTGCGGAAGATCGAGCCCGGCATGATACCGATCTTGCATTCTTCCGGCGTCATAACGCCTGGGCAGTTGGGGCCAATCAGGCGCGACTTGGACTTGTCCAGACGAGCCTTGACCTTGACCATGTCGGCCACTGGAATGCCTTCGGTGATGCAGACGATCAGCGGAATTTCAGCTTCAATGGCTTCCAAAATAGCAGCGGCCGCGCCTGCTGGCGGAACGTAGATCACCGATGCGTTTGCGCCGGTGACATCCTTGCCTTCGGCAACGGATGCGAAGATCGGCAGGCTTTCGCCCTTGGAGCCGGTCCAGTTGGTGCCGCCCTTGGCAGGGTGAATACCGCCCACCATCTTGGTGCCGTAATAGGCCAGAGCCTGCTCGGTGTGGAAGGTGCCGGTCTTGCCGGTCAGGCCCTGTACGAGAACCTTGGTGTCTTTATTGATCAAAATGGACATTATTCGGCTTCCTCTTCCTCGAACTCGAGGGGTTCAAATGCCTCAAAGGCGTCGTTGGAAAAGCGGTAGCCCATGCCCTGGGCCGGCTTCTGCGTCAGATGCTTATCAAGGCTCTTGGACCACTGGGTGTAGAACCAGTCGAAATGGCCCTGTGACTTGGAAACACCAAGCTCACCCTTCCAGACGAACAGGTCGGCATCCTTGGATTTTTCAGCGAAATAGGCGTCGGCATCATCTTTGTCGTTAAAATGTGCCCAGCGCTCGGCAACTTCGCCTTCACCCGGAATCTCGCTATCCCAGGATACGAAATAGCAGAGATTGATGTCCGTCTCGTTTGGCCCGAAAGCCTGACGTGTTACGGTCTTTGATGTGTTGGCCATAGGCTCAAGCCGCCTTCACTGCTGCAACAATCTTCTGTGCAGCATCGTCCAGATCATCCGCCGAAATGACGTTGAGACCGGATTCGTTGATGATTTTCTTACCCAGATCCACATTGGTGCCTTCAAGGCGCACAACGAGAGGAACAGTAAGACCGACTTCCTTGACAGCGGCCAGCACGCCTTCTGCAATCACATCACACTTCATGATGCCGCCGAAGATGTTGACCAGAATGCCCTTCACAGCTGGATCAGCCGTGATGATCTTGAACGCTGCCGTTACCTTTTCCTTGGTCGCACCGCCACCAACGTCGAGGAAGTTTGCAGGCTCAGCGCCGTAGAGCTTGATGATGTCCATGGTTGCCATGGCAAGACCTGCGCCGTTGACCATGCAGCCGATGTTGCCGTCGAGAGCAACGTAGGCCAGATCATACTTGGAGGCTTCGATTTCCTTGGCGTCTTCTTCGGTCTTGTCGCGCAGCGCAACCACATCTTCGTGACGGAACAGAGCGTTGCCGTCGAAAGACATCTTGGCATCGAGAACGCGCATACGGCCGTTCTTCATGACGATCAGCGGGTTCACTTCCAACAGAGCCATGTCCTTTTCGACAAAGGCTTTGTAGAGGATCGGGAACAGCTTTTCAGCATCCGCCTTGGCTTCGCCTTCGAGCTTCAGAGCAGCCGTCAGGGCAGCCAGATTGGCAGCCGTAACACCTGTTTCTGGGTCGATCGCAACGCTGACGATCTTTTCAGGTGTGTCATGGGCAACGGTTTCAATGTCCATGCCGCCTTCGGTGGAAACCACGAAAGCAACCTGACCCACAGCGCGGTCGACGAGCAGCGAGAGATAAAGTTCGCGCTCGATGTCGGCACCGTCTTCGATGTACAGGCGGTTGACCTGCTTGCCAGCCGGGCCGGTCTGGTTTGTCACCAGCGTGTTGCCGAGCATTTCAGCAACATGGGCCTTTACTTCGTCGATCGAGAAAGCAAGACGCACGCCACCCTTGGCATCTGGGCCGAGTTCCTTGAACTTGCCCTTGCCGCGGCCACCAGCGTGGATCTGGCTCTTGACCACGTAAAGTGGGCCAGGAAGCTGCTTTGCAGCAGCTTCGGCCTCATTCGCAGAAAAGATTGCCACACCTTCGGCAACCGGTGCACCAAAGCTCTTCAACAGAGCTTTGGCCTGATATTCATGAATGTTCATAAAGCTTTCCTTTTGAACCACTAATCCGATGACTTCAATCTGAGCTTCGAAGCTTCTCGCTTAATCTGATCAACAAGTATCCTGGTGCCAGCGTTACGCACACAGAAATAAAGTTCCAGACATTAAACGGACTCATAACCTCTTGAAGTTTCGCGAAACCCTCGAAATACAAAACTGACCCGTAACCAAACACAATAAAAATAAACCCTGACACAAGCAGGACATACCCTAAAATGCCAATGGCACGGGCCATTTTACACTCGCCTTTACTTGAGCGCCGGAGCGATTGCGATGCAGGCTTCGCAAAGCCCTGCAACCGAACCGACAGACTTCTGGAAAGCCGCTTCTTCATCTTTGTCGAGCTGAATTTCGATGATGCGCTCAACGCCGCCTGCGCCGATAACCGTTGGAACGCCAACATACATATCCTTGACGCCATACTGACCGGTGAGGTGCGCAGCACAAGGCAGAACGCGCTTCTTGTCCTTGAGGTAGGATTCAGCCATTTCGATTGCCGAAGCCGCAGGTGCGTAGAAAGCAGAGCCGGTCTTGAGAAGACCAACAATTTCAGCACCACCATCGCGGGTGCGCTGAATGATCTGCTCCAGACGCTCAGCCGTGCACCAGCCCATCTTGACCAGATCGGTCAGAGGAATACCGGCAACGGTAGAGTAACGCGCCAAAGGCACCATGGTATCGCCATGACCACCGAGAACGAAGGCCGTTACGTCCTGAACAGAAACGTTGAATTCCTCAGCCAAGAACAGGCGAAAACGCGAGGAATCCAGAACGCCAGCCATGCCGACAACCTTGTTGGCTGGCAGGCCGGAGAATTTTTGCAACGCCCAAACCATCGCATCAAGCGGGTTGGTGATGCAGATGACGAAAGCGTTAGGGGCATATTTCTTAATGCCAGCACCAACCTGCTCCATAACCTTGAGATTGATGCCCAAAAGGTCATCACGGCTCATGCCGGGCTTGCGCGGCACACCAGCGGTGACGATGCAAACGTCAGCACCTTCAATCGCGGAATAATCACTTGCGCCAGTCAGCTTGGCATTAAAGCCTTCGACAGGAGAGGACTGCGCGATGTCCAGACCTTTGCCCTGCGGTACACCGTCAGCAATATCGAACAGGACGATATCGCCCAATTCCTTGAGGCCAGCCAGATGAGCCAGCGTACCGCCGATCATTCCAGAACCAATAAGTGCGATTTTGTTGCGCGCCATTGAAATGCTTCCTTTTAGATCCAAAACCAAGGCGAGCACCAAAGGGTCAGGGCCAGCCATTGCGGATCATCGCATAGCCCGACACAGCAAAAAACGCAAACGATATTTGTGTGATGTTATTTTTCAATCGGTTAGACTATAAAATTCTTACGTAAAGGTAAGAATTTTCGTCACCAAATCTTCACATTTCAGAAAGGTCTGATTTACCTTCGTTAAGATAGTCGCTGCTTTGCATCTCAAACAGACGCGATGCCGTGCGGTCAAACTCGAAGCCTTCTGTGCCTTTTTTCTCGGTCAAAAGCGCCTCTGGCGCAGCAGCAGCCGAAGCATGCACGCGCACTTTATGGTCGTAGAGTGCGTCGATCAGGATGATGAAACGTTTGGTTTCATTTCGCTTTTGCGGGCCGAGATAGGGAATGTGATCAATGAACACCGTATCAAACCGATCGGCAATGGCCAGATAATCGCTGGCACCCAGCGGCTGCTCACACAATTGTGCAAAGGTAAACCGTGCCGCCCGGTCAACAGCGCGTGGCACAGGCACAACCCGACCCTTCATTTGAATCTCTTCAGGCTTTTCTGGCTGGGCTTTTGTGACTGCACGCCATGCGCGGTCCATCTCACGATCGGCAGCGCTATCCGCCGGGGTGAGATACACCGGCAGATGATCGATCTTTTCCATCCGGTAATCGGTGGGTGAATCGAGCGAACTAACTTCGACATATTGCTGCAACAGCCCAACAAAAGGCAGGAACAGGCTTCTGTTCAAACCATCCGGATAGAGATTGTTCGGCTCGACATTGGACGTGGCCACCAGAATACAGCCGCGCGCGAACAGCTCGGTAAACAGGCGCGACAAAATCATCGCATCGGCAATATCGGTGACGGTGAATTCATCAAAGCACAAAAGCTCGGCTTGCGCCGCCAATTGCTCAGCCACCGGCGGCACCGGATCAGCCTGTTTGGTTTCGCCGTTTTTCAATTTCTGCCGATGAAGATAAATGCGATTGTGCACATCGGCCATAAACTCATGAAAATGCGCCCGACGTTTTTTCTCAATCGGTGCCATGGAGAAGAACAGGTCCATCAGCATGGTTTTGCCACGCCCGACACTGCCATAGACATATAGCCCCTTGATCGGATCTTTCGCCTTGTTGCGCCGGGCAAAAATCCACCCCAGGGCTGAGGATTTGCTGGCCGGCTTGCGCTCTTTCAGCGCACTGAGGATGCGATCAAGGCGTGCTGCCACATCCATCTGTGCGGGATCGGCCTGAAGCTCTCCCGATTTTGTCCGCGCTTTCAGCGCCTCGCTGACGCTGAGGGTGTAATCGGGCATCGGCTGCATGGAGAACTCCGCATAAGCGCATGCCTGCCCCATGAATGGGCAGGCAAAATAGAAAAATCGGATGGAGTAACGCTTCCGCTTAGCGGCTCAGGCTGACGGGCTGGCCACTGCTGGTCGAACCGCTGAACTGGTTTTCAGCCGTCTTGTAGAGCGTGCCGATCACGTTACCGTCGCGATCCTTGAGCAACAACTGCTTATTGGTCACATCCCATGCGCCCATTGTGGTCAAAGGACCAACGCAACGGCGGGTGCCGCCACGCGAACCTCCACCAAGATTGGTCAAGGTCAGGAACATGTCACAGCTGGAGCCGCCGTTGGCAACACGCCAATTGCCCACCAATTGCTCCTTGGTGAAATCCATGGCACCGCCTGGCGGAGGCGCATTGGGTGTCAACGCGGCGGTCTGGTTGGCTGGAGGAGCCGGAAATTGCGATCCTGCAGCACCTGGAGGCGGCAATTGACCCGAGGTCACCGGAGAAACCGGCTGCGCCTGCAAGGGCGGCAAGGAAGAAGAACCATAATCGCTCGACGTGCGCTGACATCCGGCCAATGCAAGCACGACCGCAAGACCTGTCGCCGCAAATTTCAGATTCATCCTCATACTCCCGGTGGTTTTCTGTATTGAGCATTTGCCTTTAGATATGAGCAAAATAACGTCAATACCAATCATAAATCAAGGCACTATCCCGGCATGAGAAGACCAGATCGTTGACCGCGCCGGATCATTGCCCGTTTCACGATCAAAAAAACGTGCTCTGCCGGGCAAAACAACGCGCTCGGCCAAGCAAAAAAATGTGCCGCCGGGTTGATCCGGCGGCATTGATAATCATTACAGGCGACGCTCAACCATCATTTTCTTGATTTCGCCGATCGCCTTGGCAGGGTTCAACCCCTTCGGACAGGCTTGGGCGCAATTCATGATGGTGTGGCAGCGATACAGACGGAAGGGATCTTCCAGATTGTCCAGACGCTCGCCCTTGGCTTCATCGCGGCTGTCGATCAGCCAGCGATAGGCCTGCAACAGCACGGCTGGTCCGAGGTAACGGTCGCCATTCCACCAATAGCTTGGGCAGGATGTCGAGCAGCAAGCGCACAAAATGCACTCGTACAGACCATCCAGCTTTGTGCGGTCTTCGTGGCTCTGCTTCCATTCCTTGGCAGGAGCCGGAGACACCGTCTTGAGCCAAGGCTCAATCGAACGATGCTGCGCATAGAAATGGCTGAGATCAGGCACCAGATCCTTCACCACCGGCATATGCGGCAGCGGATAGACCTTCACGGTACCATTGACCTCATCCACACCCTTGGTGCAGGCCAGCGTGTTGGTGCCATCGATATTCATGGCACAGGAGCCACAAATGCCCTCGCGACAGGAGCGGCGGAAGGTCAGGGTCGGATCGATCTTGTTCTTGATGTAGAGCAGACCGTCGAGCACCATCGGGCCGCAATCGTCCATATCGACATAATAGGTGTCGATATGCGGATTTTCAGCATCGTCCGGGCTCCAGCGATAGATGCGGTATTCGCGCACATTCTGGGCACCGGCGGGCTTTGGCCAGGTCTTGCCGGGCTTGACCTGAGAATTCTTAGGGAGAGTCAGTTCAACCATGTCGATATCCTCACATCAATATACGCGGGCCTTGGGCTCGATCTTCTTCGGATCGATCCCATCTGCCAGCAGCTCGGTGTGAACCGGACGATAATCCAACTTCACATCACCCGCCTCGTTCACCCATGCCAGCGTGTGCTTGCGCCAGTTGACATCATCACGGCCGCCGAACGGACCATCGACATAATCCTCACGGGCGTGAGAACCGCGGCTTTCCTTGCGGGCTTCCGCGCCGTAAACCGTGGTGATGGCATTGGCCATCAGATTGTGCAGTTCCAGCGTTTCGACCAGGTCGGAGTTCCAGACCAGCGAGCGGTCGGTCACCTTGATATCCGGCATTTCCTTCCAGATTTCGGAGATGCGGCGGCAGCCGCTTTCCAGAGCTTCCTGGGTGCGGAACACGGCAGCATCTTCCTGCATGGCGCGCTGCATCTTGTCACGCAGCACAGCCGTTGGCGTCGAGCCGCTGGAATGACGGATATTGTCGAAGCGTTCCATGATCTTGTTGCAGGCATCAATGTTGAGCGCCGGAATGGGCGATGCACGATCAATGACTTCGGCGGCGCGAATGGCGGCGGCGCGGCCAAACACGACCAAGTCGATCAACGAGTTGGAACCAAGGCGGTTCGCACCGTGCACCGATGCGCAACCGGCTTCGCCCACAGCCATCAGGCCGGGCGCGATACGCTCAGGGTTGTTGGCATCGGCGTTCAGCACTTCACCCCAATAATTGGTCGGAATACCGCCCATATTGTAGTGAACCGTTGGCAGAACCGGGATCGGTTCGCGGGTCACATCAACGCCTGCGAAAATCTTGGCGCTCTCGGAGATGCCAGGCAGACGCTCATGCAAAATTGCGGGATCGAGGTGGTCAAGATGCAGGAAGATATGGTCCTTGTTCTTGCCAACGCCACGGCCTTCGCGGATTTCCAACGTCATGCAGCGCGACACGACGTCACGCGAGGCAAGATCCTTGGCGGACGGCGCATAACGCTCCATGAAGCGCTCGCCTTCCGAGTTGACCAGATAGCCGCCTTCGCCGCGTGCACCTTCCGTGATCAAACAGCCAGCGCCGTAGATACCGGTTGGGTGAAACTGCACAAATTCCATATCCTGAAGCGGCAGGCCAGCGCGGGCAATCATGCCGCCGCCGTCGCCGGTGCAGGTGTGGGCGGACGTTGCAGAGAAGTAAGCGCGGCCATAACCGCCGGTCGCCAGCACCACCATTTTGGCAGAGAAGCGATGGATTGTGCCGTCATCGAGGTTCCAGGCCACAACGCCGGTGCAACGGCCGTCTTCAGCCATGATCAGGTCGAGGGCGAAATATTCGATGAAGAATTCAGCGTTATGCTTCAGCGACTGGCCATAGAGCGTGTGCAAAATGGCGTGGCCGGTGCGGTCGGCAGCGGCACAAGTGCGCTGCACTGGCGGGCCTTCGCCATAATTCTGCATGTGGCCGCCAAACGGGCGCTGATAGATCTTGCCTTCTTCGTTACGCGAGAAGGGAACGCCGTAATGTTCCAGCTCATAAACCGCCTTGGGCGCTTCCATGGCCAGATATTGCATGGCGTCTACGTCGCCGAGCCAGTCAGAGCCCTTGACGGTGTCGTAAAGGTGCCACTGCCAGCAATCTGGCGTCATGTTGGTCAAGGATGCAGCAATGCCGCCCTGGGCCGCAACGGTGTGCGAGCGGGTTGGGAACACCTTGGTGATGCAGGCGGTTTTGAAACCCTGCTCTGCCATACCAAGGGTTGCACGCAGGCCGGCACCACCGGCGCCAACCACAACCACGTCATAGGCGTGGTCAACATAGGTATAGGTGCGGCCGTTGATGGTAGGGCCAGTGTCTTTTGAAGAGTTTGTCGATGCCATGATGAATTATCCTACATACGCGATCTTGAGGATGGCGAAAAGACAGAGCGCACCCGTGGTGATCACGAAAAATGTATTGAGCATCAGGAGTACGATCTTCACAAATTCTTGGTGAATGTAATCCTCGATGATGACCTGCATGCCGAGCTTCATGTGAATGAGACCCGACAACACAACCAGACCCATGATGACCGCGACCACGGGATTGGAGAGCGCAGACACGACATCGGCATAAGGCGCGCCAGCGTGTGTGAGCATGAAGCCGATGAAAAACAGAAGAAGCGGCACATTGGCAACGGCGGTGATCCTTTGGCGCCAGAAATGTTCAGTGCCATCCTTGGCCGAACCGAGGCCGCGAACCTTGCCGAGTGGCGTACGCATATCCATGATAAAACCCCTCAGCGAATGATCAAAGCGATGATCCAGACCAGAATGGTCAGGACAACAGAAGCCACCAGCGTGGCCTTGGCCAATTTGGTGTTGAAGTGCTTTTCATAGCCAAAACCAAGATCCCACATGAAGTGGCGAAGGCCGCCCAGCATGTGGTGAATCAGCGCCCAGCTAAAGCCAAACAGCACGATCCTGCCAATGAAGGTTCCCATGAACCAGGAGACCCAATCATAATAATCGGCACCGACTGAAGCGGCAATCAGCCACCAGGCAACCAGCGCGGTGCCAAAATACAGCGCGCCACCCGTGATGCGATGCACAATCGACATCATCATGGTTGGAATCGGCTTGTAAATTTGCAGATGCGGCGACAAAGGCCGTTGTTTTGTCACGTTCGCCATCTCGTCCTCACGGCGTTCAATTGCATTCCATCCTTGGAATGAAGGGATATAGGGCGCTCCTTCATGGAGTGCAGTGCGTCAAATTGGACCTTTAATCCTCCGATTGATCAAGGACAAGGCGCTTTTGAACACGTCTTTCAATTTAATCGATTGACAGAGCCAGACCCTGACGAACCACTGATGCGCTGCAAAGTAAAGGGAATTCCTTAAGAAACGGCTTCGCGTGACCCCGTCCCCTTGATTCTGCGAAAAAACAAAGTAACCTTTTGTTAATCATATTATCGTTTTGGGTCGGAGTTCCTTTTTTGCCATATCTGCGCTCTTTGATCCGCATAAAACGCCCAGCTTGCGCAATAGCGGGATGTTTGGGGCTGATTCTGTCAAGCTCAGCCCAGGCAGAAGGCCTGAACGACCGCATCTACCCCATTCAGCAGACTGTGAGCAGTTCGCTGATCACCATCAAGACGGCAGCAGGAAGCTATGTGTTTGGCGCTTCAGCCTGGCACAGCGGACCAAGACAGGTAAAAACAAATGAGCTGGCGCCAAAAGCAAAAATCATTGATGTGAAGGCTGCACTGAAAAAACCGGCCTGCACCTATCAAAATAACGTGTGCGTCCTGCGCCTTCCTACGGACGATTCGCTATAGAAACCGCCAGACGGTGGTTTTCTTCACTTCGCTATCTTCCAGCACGCGCGTCACCGGCACCTGATAAACGCCCAAAGACGTCATCCGGCTTTGAGGGCAATAGCTGCGCCCTGGATCGCCAACGATAACGCTGATGCCACCCGCAGTCAGACCAGAAAACCACGGCACAAGGAAATCGGCAAAGCTTTTGTCGTAAAACACATCGCCCGCCAGCAAGACATCAGCCTCCAGCGCTTGGCCTACGATGTTTTCGCGCGAAAAGCCAATTTCAACGCCGTTTTCACGCGCGTTCAAGCGCAACGCCGCCTCGACAAAGGGATCGATATCGACCGCCAGCACATGGGAAGCTCCGGCTTTTACGGCTGCAATTGCCACTAAGCCGGAGCCGGTGGCAAAATCCACCACCCGTTTGCCCGCGACCAGATCGGGATAATCGAGAATATGCCGCGCAAGTCCTTGACCACCGGCCCAGGCAAAGGCCCAGAACGGCGGCGGCAGACCGATCTCCGCCAGATCTTCCTCGGTCTTTTGCCACAAATCATGCACTTCGCTGGCCAGATGCAGGCGAAGCTCGGGCACATGCGGCGGTGCCATGATCTCGGTGTTGTCGAGAATGAAGCGCTCGGGATCGATCTTCACGGCAAAGCTCAGCGCGGCGGATTATCAAGCCCGCCCATGCGGCAAACTTCAAGATATTCCTCTTCCGTCACCGGCTGCACCGAGAGCCGCATGGAGGTGACCAGCGCCATCTGCTGCAAGCCGGGATGCGCTTTTACATCTTTCAGCGTCACCGGCTTTGGCACATCGCACACGGCACGAATATCGACGCATTCCCAGCGCGGATCATCGGTTGTGGTGTCGGGGTGAGCCAGCGCGCAAACCTCGGCAATGCCCACCACTTCCAAGCCCTCGTTGGAATGGTAGAAAAAGCCCTTATCGCCAATTTTCATTGCCCGCATATTGTTGCGGGCCAGATAATTGCGCACCCCATCCCATTGCTCGCCCTCGGCCCCTTTGGCCTTGAGCATCTCCCACGAGAATTTGAAGGGTTCGGATTTAAACAGCCAGAAAGCCATGATGCACCTTATGCCTCAGGGTTATTAAAAACCCAATTGTAGGGCTTGATCTCTACACTTTCGAACAGACCGGCCTTGGCATAGGGGTCTTGTGCTGCAATGGTTTTTGCCGAATCCAGATCATCGGCCTTGATCAGCAGCATCGAGCCGCAGGGCTTACCAGCAACATCGAGAAACGGGCCGCCGATTTTCAAAACACCTGCGGCGTTCAGACCGTTGAGCCATTCCACATGCGGCGGGCGGGTTTCCATGCGAAGATCAAGATGGTTGGGTTTATCAGTGCAAATCACAGCAAACAGCATGGCAAGTCTCCTTCAGGGATTATTCGGCAGAGATTATTCAGTGGTGATCGGGCGGGTCATAAGTGCATCCACGGCACGGTCAATATCAAGCGAACCTTCAATAATCGAGGCCACGGCCTCGGTAATCGGCATGGACAGTTCGTGTCCTTCGGCCAGACGGGCCGAAACAGCGGCGGCAAAGGCGCCTTCCACCAGATAGCCGCTTGCCGCCTCACCATGGGCCAGCGCAATACCATAGCGCAGATTGCGCGATTGGTGGCTGGTGGCGGTCAACACCAGATCGCCAAGGCCAGAGAGGCCGCGCACCGTATCGGCCTTGCCGCCCATGGCACTGACCAGACGCGACATTTCGGCCAGCCCACGGGAAATCAAGGCAGCGCGGGCCGATTCGCCAAGGCCACGGCCTTCAACAATGCCGCAGGCAATCGCCAGCACATTTTTCAACGCACCCCCGAGCTGCACACCAATGCGATCATCGGAGGCATAAAGCCGAAACGTCGGAGTAGACAGAGCACGGGCCAGCACTTCGGCCTGCTCTAACGTGCTTGCCGCCAGCGCCATGGCAGTGGGCAGACCACGGGCAATGTCCATGGCAAAGCCCGGCCCCGACAGCACGGCAATCGGGTGATAGGGCAGTTTTTCTTCCAAAATATCGCTCAACAGGCGCGTTTTTTGCCGATCAATGCCCTTGGCGCAGGTGACAACCATGGCATCCGTTTGAAGATAAGGGCCATAAGTTGCGGCGGCATCGGCCTGCGCCTGCGATGGCATGGCAAACAACACAATATCGGCATCCGAGACAGCATCTGGCTCGGCAGAAAACGCCAGCCCATCGGGCAAATAGACCCCGGGCAAGGCAGCGTCGTGCAGATGGTCGGCCTGCAAATCGGCAATCAGGGCCGGATCGCGGCCAATCAGCGTGACTTTTGCGCGCCCTTCCAGCGCCATCACGGTTGCCAAAGCCGTGCCAAAGGCACCAGAGCCGATCACGGCAATATGATGTTGCCCGTTTCCTGCGTTGCTCATGCCTTTACTCCGCGTTTGCCAGAGCCAAGCATGGCTTGGGCATTGCTGTCCAGCGGCCAGCGCGAGCGCGGCGCAACAGTGAGATCATCGGCAGGCAGGCCCAGCGCCATGCGCTCAAGGCCAGCCCAGGCAATCATCGCGGCATTATCGGTGCACAAATGATGAGGGGGTGCCACAAAGCGAAAACCATGCTTGTCGCACAGGCTTTGCAAAGCGCCTCGCAAAGCCCGATTGGCGGCCACACCACCGGCAACAATCAAGGCGGGTTGTTCAACGGGATTTGGAAACTCAGCATTAAACCGCTCCAGCCCGCGACCAATGCGGTCATCCATGGTGCGGGCAATGGCGCGCTGGAAGGATGCGCAGATATCGGCGATATCCTGATCGCTCACCGGCGCTGCCGCTTCTGCTGCCTGGCGCACGGCGGTTTTCAAACCGGAGAAGGAAAAATCCAATCGCGCCTCGCCGACCAATGGACGCGGAAAATTGAAGCGCTTTTCATCGCCATTCAAGGCGGCTTTTTCCACCGCCGGGCCACCGGGATAAGGAAGGCCCAAAAGCTTGGCCGTTTTATCAAAGGCCTCGCCCAGCGCATCATCAATGGTCGTGCCCCAGCGCTGATAATCATTCACACCACGCACCAGCACCAATTGGGTATGGCCACCAGACACCAAAAGCATCAGGTAGGGAAATTGAATACCATCGGTGAGCCTTGCTGTCAGCGCATGGCCCTCCAGATGATTGATGGCGTAGAGTGGCTTGTTGGCGGCTTTGGCAATGGCCTTTGCCGTCATCAGCCCCACCAGCAAGCCGCCAATCAGGCCGGGGCCAGAGGTGGCGGCAATGGCATCAACGTCATTGAGCGTCATGCCTGCCTTTAGCAGCGCTTCTTCAATCAACACATCCAGCGCCTCGACATGGGCGCGGGCCGCAATTTCGGGCACCACGCCGCCATAGGCGCTGTGCTCGTCAAGCTGGCTCAAAACCACATCGGAGATGATTTCGCCGCGACCATCGCTATGACGCACAACAACGGAGGCTGCGGTTTCATCGCAACTGGTTTCAATACCGAGAATTTTCAGAGAATCTGCCATGGACTGTAAGTTGCGTCGATTTGGTTGATTGCGATAGAAGCGAAACATGGGTACGAGACCCTCCGGTAACAATGGATGACCTTGGATGCAAACGAAACCTTTCCGTATCGGCACACGCGGCAGCCCTTTGGCGCTTGCGCAAGCCCATGAAACTCGCGACCGGCTGGTGGCAGCCCATGGCCTTGATGCGGAAATGTTCGAAATTGTCGTACTCTCCACCACCGGCGACCGTATTACCGATCGCGCCTTGGCCGAGATTGGCGGCAAGGGTCTTTTCACGCTGGAGCTGGAGCAACAGCTGACCACCGGCGAGCTGGATTTTGCCGTGCATTCTTCCAAGGACATGCCGACTGCCCTGCCCGATGGTTTGGAAATTGCCGCCTATCTGCCGCGTGAAGACATGCGCGATGCCTTTATTGGCCGCACAGCCCCAAAATTGATGGAGATGCCTGATAAAGCCGTGATTGGCTCTGCCTCGCTCAGGCGTCAGGCGCTGATCCGACGCTTGCGCCCTGATATTTCGGTCATCACCTATCGCGGCGCGGTGGAGAGCAGATTGCGAAAGCTGGCCGAGGGGCAGGTTGATGCCACGCTTTTGGCCGTTGCCGGTTTGAAGCGGCTGGATAAAGAAAATGTGATCACGGAATATCTCGATATCGAGCGCTTTCCACCAGCGCCGGCGCAAGGGGCTATCTGTATTGAGGCCCGCATTGGTGATCGCCGCGTGCAGGATCTGCTGGAACCGCTCAACCATCGCCCGACTTTTGACGCGGTTTCATGCGAGCGTGCCTTTCTGGCAGCACTTGATGGCTCCTGTCGCACGCCGATTGCCGGTTTTGCGCTTTCCGATGGCGAAAACATTCGCCTCACGGGCACAATCTTGACCCCAGATGGGCAGGTTTCCCATTCGGTCGAGGCAGAAGGACGTTGCGACGACGGCTTCAAACTGGGCTGGGATGCAGGCGAAAAGGTTCGCGCCAAGGCCGGACCGGGCTTTTTTGAGGGATGGACGTAACACATGCGTGTTTTGGTGACGCGAGCAGAGAGGGCGGGGCAAAAAACGGCCAAACGCCTTCTTCGCTCGGGTTTCGAGGCCGCCATGCTGCCGCTTGCCAAACCTGTTTATGCGCCAGATCATGCGCTCACAGCCCTTCAGCAACCCCATTCGGCCCTGATTGTGACCAGCACTGAAGCCATCGCGACGCTGGCCGCGATAAAAGACACTTTGCACCATCACTTTTCCACGCCCCTCTTTGCTGTGGGATCGACGACGGCAAAAGCGGCGAAAGCACTGGGCTTCCAACAGGTGCGCACCGCAGACGGCGATGGTGCGGCGCTGGCAGACCTGCTGCATGTCCAGTCTCAGGCCCAGCATCAGGCGGATGAAGCACCTCTTCTCTATCTGGCCGGGTATCCGCGTGCCAAAGCATTGGAGCGCGCGCTGGACACATACGGCATGGCCTATCGCGTTTGCGAGGCCTATCGCATGGAAACCATTGCCTACCAAGAGCGCGACATTGCCCAACACCTTGACGATAAGCCGATTGACGCGGTGCTGCTTTATTCGGCTGAGACCGCAAAGCGGTTTTGCGCCCTGCCTTTTAACGCAAAAAACATGGAACTTTTTGCCTCGGCACGCTTTTTATGTTTGAGCCAAAACGTTGCGGACCCCGTGTCGCCTCCCTTCAACACCAGGCTTTTTGTCGCCCTAGACCCAAACGAGGAAAGCTTGCTCTCTTTGCTTTGAGCCAAAGGTATATCGGCAAAATCACGCTTCCCCCTTTCCTTCCGGCTCATCCCTGACTAACTTCAACCCAATAGAGATTGAAAGCGAGGTTGCCATGGTTTCGGGAAAACCCCCACGCCGTTCGAAAACGACCGAAGAACCGGTTATCATCGACCTGAAGGCAACGGAGATTGCGCCGGAAAAGCCGCCTGAAGAACCGGCGACCTCCCCGGAACCGACCACGGAACCGAGCAAGCAATCGAGCAAGGAACCCGCAGTCGAAGCAACTGCGCCGCCACCGGAGCCACAAAAGGTGGATGCCGAAATAGCGGCCACGCCAGCATCGCACACCCCCGAGCCCGAGACACCGGCCGAAAATCACGCCTTCGAGGACGCATCAAAATCTGAGCCAGAGAGTGAGGCAAAAGCTGCTGCTGAGGCGCAAAATCCTGAGGCAGAAGACGGCACGGAAAAAAGCAATAGCACCTCCGCCTTTGCCGCCCATGCGCCAAGGCCTGAGGAAGAGCAAGCGGCACCAGTCGCCCCCTCCTCCAGCAACACATCCAGCCTGCTGGCCGCAGGCATTGCCGGGGGCTTGATTGCGCTGCTTGCCGCTGGCAGCATTCAATATGCTGGCCTTTTGCCTGCTATGGGATCTGGCAACAGTGACAAGGTCGCAGCCCTGAGCGCAGAGGTGGAAAGCCTGAAACAGATGGTGGCCAAGGGGCAGCCTGCCGCCGATACATCGGCTTTGGAAGCTCGCCTTGCCCAGCTTGAAAGTGCCAAGCAAAACCCTGCCGAGAGCGTTGATCCCACCACCATAACGGAGCTTCAGACCAAGCTTGCCAGCACGGAACAAACCATTGATCAGCTGAAATCGGATGTCACAGGTCGCATTCAAAGCCTGACCAGTGGCCAGAGCGATCTCTCCGACAAGCTCACCGCCATTCAGACCAAGCTGGATAGGCCCCGCGACGATATTGAAGTGGCCCGCGCCATTGCCGCATCGGCCCTCAAAACCGCAGCAGACCGCGGCGGGCCGTTCCTGGCCGAATTGCGCACGCTCGGCAGCATTGTGCCGGAAGACCCCGCCGTCAAAGCCCTTGAGCCCTATGCCACAACCGGCACGGCATCACGCGCCGAGCTGTTGCAGCGCTTTGGCCCGGTGGCTGACAGCATTTTATCGGCTATCAACCAACCGGCTGAAAGCGCCAATATTGGTGAGCGGCTGATGGCCAGCGCCATGTCGATCATCAAGGTGCGCCCGGTGGGCAATGTTGCAGGTGATAGCCCATCGGCCATTGTTGCGCGCATTGAAGACAAGATCCGCAATGGCGACCTCAAGGGAGCGGCAGCCGAGTGGGAAACCCTGCCGGAAGCGGGCCGGAACGTTTCTGCCTCTTTCAAAAAAGCCCTTGATGCCAGCATTGCTGTGGAAGCTCAGGTATCCGACGCGCTGGCGCGTTCGGTTGCCGGGCGGCAAGGCTGAGGAGAAACAATATGATCCGTGTTATTGTCTATGTTCTTCTGATCCTCGCCCTTGGCTTTGGTTTTTCGTGGCTGGCTGATCGGCCCGGTGAATTGCAGATCGTCTGGCAGGGCCAGTTGATCGAAATGAGCCTCACGGCTGCCGCTACCATGATTGTGGCGCTTGTTGCCGTGGTGATGATCGGCTGGTGGCTGATACGCACCATCTGGACCTCTCCACACTCTGTTCGCCGCTATTTCCGCGCCCGCAAGCGCGATCGTGGCTATCAAGCGCTCTCAACTGGCCTGATTGCCGCAGGTGCAGGCAATGCGCAATTGGCCCATCGGATGAGTTCGCGCGCACGCGGGCTGATCCGTGCCGATCAAGAGCCCTTGATCATGATGCTGGAAGCGCAAACCGCGATGATTGAGGGCAAGCACGACCATGCCCGCCGCATCTATGAGCAAATGGTTGCTGATCCCGAAACCCGCGAGCTTGGCCTGCGTGGTCTCTATCTCGAGGCAACCCGGCTGGGTGCCCATGAGGCCGCACGGCAATATGCCGAAAAAGCCGCAGAAGAAGCGCCGTATCTGCCGTGGGCGGCCACCGCAACGTTGGAACACCGCTGTCAGACCAGCAATTGGGACGAAGCCATTTTGCTGCTCGACCGCCAGCGCGTGGCAGGCGTCAGCAGCCGCAGCGAGGCCGATCGTATGAAGGCCGTCTTGCTCACCGCCAAAGCAATGGATCTTCTGGACGGAGACCCGGCTCTTGCCCGCGACAATGCCATGAACGCCTTGAAGCTCGCCAAGGATCTGGTGCCAGCCGCAACAACTGCCGCCCGCGCCCTGCTGCGCGAAGACAATTTGCGCAAAGCCGGTTCTGTGCTGGAAAGCGCATGGAAGCTTGAACCGCACCCCGACATTGCAAGGGTCTATGTGCGCGCCCGTAGCGGCGATGGGGCCATGGACAGGCTGAAACGGGCCGAACGGCTTGAACATCTCAAACCCAACAATGTCGAATCCCTGATGATTGTTGCCGAAATGGCGTTGGAAGCGCATGATTTCATCAAGGCACGCGCCAAAGCCGAAGCCGCAGCCCGCATGCGGGCCTGCGAGCGGGTATTTTTGCTGCTGGCGGACATTGAAGATGCTGAAACCGGCGATCAGGCCCGCATTCGCTACTGGATGGCGCAAGCTCTGAAAGCACCGCGCGATCCGGCTTGGGTGGCCGAGGGTCAGGTTTCGGAAAAATGGCTGCCCTATTCTCCGATCAGCGGCAAGCTTGATGCGTTTGAGTGGAAAGTGCCCTACGCGCAAGTGTCAGGATCAATAGAAGACGGGACCGTGGTGAGTGGTGCCTCAGCGCTTGCCGAACTTCCGGCACTCGCGAAATCGGATCAGGTCAAGCCAGATCAGGTTAAATCGCAACCTGTTGCCGAACAAACGGCGGAGAGGCAGGAGAGCGTGAAAGTTGTCACGCCCAAGCCGCTGCCAACCACACCCAAAAACGCAAACGGGTCCAAAGATGCAGCCCCCGAGCCGTTCTTTGGCCGACCGCCGGATGATCCCGGCGTGCGCAAGCCCGGCAATACTGCCGACGAAAAAGCCCGACTGAATATCTTGTGAAGGACATACTATGCTGGAAAGGCTGAATGCCTTTATTCAAACGCTTGTGAACACACCGCAAAGCGGCGAGTTCGCAATGGACGACACCCGCGTGCTGATTGTGGCGCTTTGCTTTCAGGTGATGGAAGCGGACGGCACCATCAGCGAGGCAGAACGCAAGGTTTTGCGCAAAAGTGTCAAAGATCATTACCCGCTGGATAATAGCAAGCTGGAGGCTCTTCTGGCAGCGGGAAAGCGGGCGGAAAATGAAGCGGTCGATTTTTATCATTTCACATCCGAGTTGAAGCGGCGACTGGATAGTGACCAGCGGCTTGAGCTGGTGGGTGTGCTGTGGGACATTGTCTATGCTGATGGCGTGCGCAATGAGATGGAAGACCACATCTTGTGGCGCATTGCCGATCTGCTCGCCGTATCGGATCGCGACCGCATCATTTCTCGGCAAAATGCAGCGGCACGCGCGGGTCAATCTGGCGATATAGCCGGAGATAGTGATGCCCCCTGATCCCGTTGGGCGGCTGTCAGGAAGACGGCCTGTTCTGATCGTTCTGCATCAGGAGCGTTCCAGTGCGGGCCGTGTTGGGCAAATGCTGCTTGAAAAAGGATTTCCGCTCGACATTCGCCGCCCGGCCCTTGGCGATCGCCTGCCCGAAACCCTGGATGACCACAGCGGTGTTGTGGTGTTTGGCGGGCCGATGAGCGCCAATGATCCCGAACATTTCGTCCAGCACGAGATCGACTGGATTTCCGTTCCGCTCAAGGAAAACCGCCCCTATCTCGGCATCTGCCTTGGTGCTCAAATGCTGGTGCGCCACTTGGGCGGCCGGGTGCAACCCCATACGAAAGAGCTGGTGGAAATTGGCTGGTATCCGATTGAGCCGACCCATCACGGCAGGCTGTTGATGAAATGGCCGAAAATGGTCTACCAATTTCATCGCGAGGGTTTTGATCTACCGCACGGCGCAACCTTGCTGGCCACATCCGACACCTACCCCAATCAAGCCATCCGCTATGGCGAGAAGGCATTCGGCGTGCAGTTTCATGCCGAATTGACCCGCGCCATGATGCAGCGCTGGGTGGTGCATGGGGCCTCACGCTTTACCATGCCCAACGCGCAAAAAGGCCGGGACCATCTGGAAGGCCGCATGTTGTTTGATGCACCGTTGAAAGCGTGGTTATCCGACTTCCTCGATCTTGTTTTCAAGGATGAGGTGTTACAGCATCGAACCGAAAAGTGGGAACCGGTTTTCGGATAAATCAGATGCATAAACAAGAATCTCTATTTGAGGTCGGGATTTTCCAACGTATCAATGGTGCGCAATTTTGGAAAAGCCAGGGCCCAGATAACCGACACTGCCAAGGTGCCAACACCGCCCACCACCACGGCGGCAACCGGCCCGATCAAATGCGCCATGGTGCCAGCGCGAAACTCGCCCAGCTCATTGGATGCCCCGACAAACACCGAGTTCACGGCATTGACCCGGCCACGCACGGCATCCGGCGTCCACAGCGCCAGCAGGGTTTCGCGCACATAAACCGAAATCATGTCGCCAGCGCCCATCACGGCAAGAGCGATGGCCGAAATCCACCAGACTTTCGAGACGCCAAAAATCACGGTGGCAATGCCGAAAATGGCAACGCCTAGGAACATCAGCAGGCCCGCGCGGTGGCGGATTGGAAAGGTTGCCAAAAACGTTGCCATCAGAATGGCACCAACGCCGGGAGCCGAGCGCAAAATACCAAGGCCAAGCGGCCCCATCGTCAAAATATCCGAGGCATAAATCGGCATCAGTGCCACAGCCCCGCCCAAGAGAACCGCAAACAGATCAAGCGAAATCGCCCCCAGCACCACTTTTTCATGGCGGATGAATTTAAATCCAGCCAGCAGATAGGTCAGGGTTTTGGGCTCATTGTTTGTTCTCTTGGCTGGCTTTGGCACCAGCAGAATAAACAGCGTGCCCGCCGCCATAAACACAAGCGCCACGCCATAAGCAACGCTGGCACCGACGCCATAGAGCAAGCCGCCCGCAACAGGGCCGAGAATGGACGCCGTCTGCCAGGACGAGGCATTCCAGGCAAAGGAATTGGCCAGATCTTTTTCCGGCACCAGATTGGGGGCCAGAGATGACACCGCGGGCCCCATGAAGGCCCGCTCAATGCCAAAAATCGTCATGATCAACAGCACCGGAATCGGTGCAAACGCATTGTTTATGGTCAAGACCAGCAGCAATCCGACACAGACAGCGCTAACACCCAGGCAAATTGCAACAATCACCCGCCGATTGAAATGATCCGCAACCGTGCCTGTGACCAGCACCAGCAAAAGGGCGGGCAAAAACTGCACCAGACCAATCAAACCGAGATAGAGCGCGTTGCCAGTCACTTCATACATCTGCCAGCCGACAGAAACACTGACGATTTGAATGGCGAAGGCGGCCAAAAACCGTGCCATGAAAAACTTGGCATAGGCAGCATGCCTGAATGCTGCAAAACGGTCAGCCTGTTGCAATACGGACATAGCGGTCAATTTCTCCAGCCAGTGGGGGTCTGGCGCGTCAACATACTTGCGTTAAACATGAATCAACGCAGCTGGCAAGGCAACACTTGCCCGATCCGGTCTCAATAGCTACATCTGCGAATAACACGCAAATGGAGACTGCCATGCTGGCCCTGCTGAAAACGATTGACCTGGCCCTTGACCTTTACACCTGGATTCTGATCGCCAGTGCTATCTATTCCTGGCTCTACGCTTTTAATGTTATCAATTCCAGCAACCGGTTTGTCAGCCAGATCGGTCTGTTCCTTTACAATGTCACCGAGCCGGTGCTGCGGCCCATTCGCCGTATCATGCCGGATCTGGGTGGCATCGACATCTCGCCCATCATCCTGCTGCTGATCATCTATTTTGTGCGGCAATTGATGTGGAGCACGCTGGCACCCATCTTGCTATCCTAAACGTCTGTGAGCCTGCCCTACCGGGTTTTTGACGATCATATTCGCCTCGCTGTTCGGCTGACACCCAACGGCGGGCGCGATGGTGTGGATGGCGTTGAGCGAAACAGCAATGGTGAAGCGCATTTGAAAGTGCGCGTCAGCGACGTGCCCGAAAAGGGCAAGGCCAATAAGGCCTTGATTGCGGTTCTAGCCAAGCGAATGGGCATTGCCAAATCGTCGATAACGCTGGTCTCTGGCGATACCGCCCGACAAAAAATCCTCCGGATCGATGGCAACCCGGAGGATTTGATTGGAAAGCTCGATAAGCTGACAGCCTGATCTTACTTCTTGGCGCGCTCGATGGAATCGAGGATCAGCTGCTTGGCAACATCCACATCCATCCAGTCACCGATCTTGACCCATTTGCCGGGTTCCAGATCCTTGTAATGCTCAAAGAAGTGCTGGATCTGCTTCAGCGTGATCTCTGGCAGGTCGGTGTAGTTTTGAACCTTGTCGTAACGACGGGTCAGCTTCTGCACCGGCACAGCAATGATCTTCTCATCCTTGCCGCCATCATCTTCCATCAGCATAACGCCAATTGGGCGCACGTTGATGACGCAGCCGGGCACCAGAGGGCGCGTGTTGCAGATCAACACGTCAATCGGGTCACCGTCTTCACACAGAGTATGCGGCACAAACCCGTAATTGCCCGGATAATGCATCGGAGTATAAAGGAAGCGGTCAACGATCAGCGCACCGGCGTCCTTGTCCATCTCATACTTGATCGGCTGGCCACCAATTGGCACCTCAACGATAACATTGATGTCATCAGGTGGGTTCTTGCCGATAGAGATTGCATCAATACGCATATCTAACCCCATGGGATTGTTGAAATCCCCGGTGTCGTAAAGGGTTTCTGGTGGCAAATCAACTGGCCGTGAGATGCATAGCCAAGAAAGCATGCACCAAGGCGCATCGCGGCACAGGTTTCAAACCTCAGCGTTGCCAGATAAAGCCCAGCTTCTTCAAGCTGACGTGATCGAAATCTTCCGTTCCTTCAACCAGATCAACACCGCCATTGGCGCGAAAAAAGCTGACAGCCGCATCGCAATCTTCAAGGCACCACGCCACCAGACCTTGATAGCCGAAGGATTTCAACGCACGGCGGCTTTCGTTAAACAGCACATGGCCAAGCCCAACGCCCTGATATTCAGGCCGCATATAGATCTCATAGATCTCGCCATCATAAGGGAGTCCGCGAGCCCGGTTGAGGCCCAAAGTGGCATAACCTGCGATGGTATCGCCAATATCAACCACCAGCACCGTTGCCGGACCACGGGTGGCCTTTCGCCACCATGCGATGTCGCGCCGCTCCATCATGTTCGACAGCGGCTTATGCGGTATCACACCGCTATAGCAATATTGCCACGCCTGCCGATGCACATCGGACAGTGCGACTGCATCGCCCGGAGCCGCCGGACGCACGTCAATGGACAACGTTTTCATAACGCCACTCTGGTTGCGCCGGTGCAATAGGGCCGCTTAAGAGGGAGACGGACACGCCATCCCCTATTTCAAATGTGTTGCATGAGTTCCATTAAACCGATTCGGCCAAAAAGAATCCGTCCAGCAGTTTAGCGACACCCTTACCCACAGACTTTCATTAACCTCATCGGTTAAAATTAACAGATCCTTAAGCATCTCAGCAAGAGTGACCAGAGGCGATACGCACAAAAAAATACCCCGTCCGAACCGGACGGGGTATGAAATTTTCAACCCGAAAAGAACTGACAATCAGCCCTGAGCAGCGCGTGCCTTGCCAAAACGCTTACGGTCGTTGGCGTCGAGGTAGAACTTGCGCAGACGGATGGACTTTGGCGTCACTTCCATCAGCTCATCGTCCTGAATCCACGACAGAGCGCGGTCCAGCGTCATGCGGATTGGCGGGGTCAGCTTCACAGCTTCGTCCTTACCGGCAGAACGAATGTTGGTGAGCTGCTTGCCCTTCAACACATTCACTTCCAGATCGTTATCACGCGAGTGAATGCCGACGATCATGCCTGCATAAACCTTTTCGCCTGGCTCGATGATCATCGGGCCACGATCTTCCAGGTTGAACATGGCGTAGGCCACGGCTTCACCGGACTGGTTGGACAGCAGAACGCCGTTGGAACGACCGCCGATTTCACCCTTGAACGGCTGATAATCATGGAACAAACGGTTCATGATCGCCGTACCACGGGTGTCGGTGAGCAGTTCAGACTGGTAACCGATCAGACCACGGGTTGGTGCAAAGAACACCAGACGCACGCGATTGCCGCCCGAAGGACGCAGTTCGGTCATTTCAGCCTTACGCTCAGACATTTTCTGAACAACAACGCCGGAATGTTCTTCATCCACGTCGATCACAACTTCTTCGATCGGCTCCATCAGGGTGCCGTTCTCGTCCTTGTGCATCACAACGCGCGGACGCGACACAGCCAGCTCAAAGCCTTCGCGACGCATGGTTTCGATCAGAACGGCCAGCTGCAATTCGCCACGACCAGACACGAAGAACGAATCCTTGCCTTCTGATTCTTCAATCTTCAGGGCAACGTTGCCTTCGGCTTCCTTGAACAGACGGTCACGAATGACGCGGCTGGTAACCTTATCGCCTTCGGTGCCAGCCAGCGGGCTGTCGTTGACGAGGAAGGACATGGTCACCGTTGGCGGATCGATTGGCTGGGCTTCCAGCGCCTCAGACACCGACGGATCGCAGAATGTATCGGCAACCGTGCCCTTGGACAGACCCGCAATGGCGACGATGTCACCAGCATGGGCTTCATCAATGGCTGTGCGCTCAATGCCACGGAATGCGAGGATCTTGGAGATACGGCCGGTTTCGATAACCTTGCCGTCCTGACCCAGAACCTTCACGGACTGGTTTGGCTTGATAGAGCCAGAATGGATACGACCGGTGATAACGCGACCCAAGAATGGGTTGGCTTCGAGCAGGGTGCCGATCATGCGGAACGCGCCGTCTTCGTCGCCAACGCTTGGCTCAGGAACGTGCTGCAACACCAGATCGAGCAGAGGAGCCAGACCCTGATCCTTTGGACCTTCAGGGTTGACGTTCATCCAGCCATCGCGGCCAGAACCGTAGAGGATTGGGAAGTCGAGCTGCTCATCGGTGGCATCCAGGCTTGCGAACAAGTCGAAGACTTCGTTGATCACTTCTTCATGACGACCATCGGGACGGTCGATCTTGTTGATGGCAACGATGGGACGAAGACCAACCTTCAGCGCCTTGCCAACCACAAACTTGGTCTGTGGCATTGGGCCTTCAGAACTATCAACCAGAACGATTGCACCGTCCACCATCGACAAAATACGCTCAACTTCGCCGCCGAAGTCGGCGTGGCCGGGGGTGTCAACGATGTTAACGCGAACACCCTTCCACTCCACCGAGGTTGCCTTGGCGAGAATGGTAATACCGCGTTCTTTTTCCAGATCGTTTGAGTCCATCACGCGTTCTGCAACGCGCTGGTTTTCACGGAACGAACCGGATTGCTTCAGGAGTTCGTCAACAAGGGTAGTTTTCCCATGGTCAACGTGCGCAATGATCGCGATATTGCGAATTTTCATAATAAGGATCTCTGATGGCTCTGGCGCAAATGCCGGTGGCACGCCTGTTACTTTGAGGCGCTCATACCTTGTTTTTTGCAAATGCGAAAGGGGGGCAGGCGATTCGATTCGCTCCACCACCCTTTCAAACGCCAATCTTTGCCCGCTGAGCGGGCAAATTTCACCAAATCGTCACAGAATTTGCGACAAAGCCTTACGCCGCAAGACCGCGCTTTTTCAGCATGGCTTCCGGGCTTGGCAGACGGCCACGGAAGGCTTTGTAGGTTTCTTCCGGATCCACCGCCCCGCCGATGGAATAGATATTGTCCTTCAACCGCTTTGCCATATCGGCATTAAAGGCATCGCCTGTTTCCTCAAAGGCTGCAAAAGCATCGGCATCCAGCACTTCCGACCACATGTAGGAATAGTAACCAGCCGAATAGCCATCACCGGAAAACACATGCTGGAAATGCGGCGTGGCATGGCGCATGACCATGGATGCAGGCATGCCGATTTTGGCAAGCACCTCGGCCTGCACCGCCATCGGGTCTTCCACCGGCTTGTCCATGGTGTGAAACGCCATATCCACCAGCGCCGAAGAGGTGAACTCCACAGTGTTGAAACCGACATTGAAGGTTTGCGCGGCCAACACCTTATCCAACAGCGCCTGCGGCATGGCCTCACCTGTCTGATAATGCACGGCATAGGTTTTCAGAATATCCGGCACTGTCAGCCAGTGCTCATAGAGCTGCGAAGGCAGCTCGACAAAGTCCCGCGAAACACCTGTGCCCGACACAGACGGATAGGTGACATCCGACAACATGCCGTGCAGCGCGTGACCAAATTCATGAAACAGCGTGCGGGCATCATCCAAAGACAAAAGGGCTGGCTTGCCCTCGGCAGGCTTTGCGAAATTGCAGACATTGTAGATGATCGGCAATTCGCCCTTAACACCATTCTTCAAGGGCAGCTTGTGCTGCGACTGGAAAGAACTCATCCAGGCACCCGAGCGCTTGGAAGGCCTTGCAAAATAATCGCCAAGGAACAGCGCCTTTAAGGTGCCATCGGCTTCGCGGATTTCGAACACCCGCACATCGGGGTGATAGCCCACCACGTCTTTCAGCGGCACGGCCGTAATACCAAAAAGCTTTTTGGCAACGGCAAAGCAGGCTTCAATGATTTTTTCGAGCTGGAGATAGGGTTTCAGCTCGCTCTCAGAGAAATTGAAGCGTTCTGTGCGCAGCTTTTCGGCATAGAAGCGCCAATCCCAAGGGGCAACTTCGTGGTTCTTGCCGTCCTTGGCAATCAGCGCTGCCAATTCCTGCTCTTCCACGCCTGCCTGCTTAACCGCCTTATCCCAGACCTGCATCAGCAGATCGTTCACGGCCTCCGGGGTTTTCGCCATAGTGTTGTCGAGCTTGAGAGCGGCAAAATTCTTGTAGCCCAGCAGCTTGGCCTTCTCGTCGCGCAACGCCAGCACTTCTTTGACAATAGCGCGATTGTCACGCTCACCGCCATTTTCGCCACGCGCCACCCAAGCCTTGAAAGCCTGTTCGCGCAAATCGCGCCGCTCGGAAAATTCAAGGAAAGGCACGATGATGGAGCGCGACAGCGTCACCACATAGGCCTCGCCCTTGCCGCGTGCGCTGGCGGCCGAAGCCATAGCATCTTTGAGAAAGTCAGGCAGGCCAACCAGCTCTTCATCGCTGCTCAACGGCAGCGCCCAATCGGTTTCATCGCCCAGAACATTCTGGCCAAAGTTGGCACCAAGACTTGCCAGCCGTTCATTGATCGCAGCTAACCGCTCCTGCTGATCTTTGCCCAATTTGGCTCCGGCTTTGACAAAACCTTTCCAATGGCGCTCCAGCACACGGGTCTGCTCCAGCGAGAGGCCAAGGCTGTCGCGCTTTTCCCACAGTGCATCAACGCGCGCAAAGAGCGCAGCATTCATGCTGATTTTCGAATAATGGCGCGACATTTTCGGCGCAATCTCACGCTCCAGCGCCTGAATCACCTTGTTGGTATCGGCACCGGCCTTGTTCCAGAACAAGGCGGAGACGCGCGATAGGACATCTCCGGCAAGTTCCAGCGCCACAATGGTGTTTTCAAACGTAGGCTCGGACGGATCACCCGCAATCGCATCAATATCGGCATTGTGTTCAGCAAGAGCCGCTTCAAAGGCCGGCGCAAAATCCTCATCCTTGATCAGCTCAAACCGAGGCAAGCCGTGCGGGCCATTCCATTCGGTGACGGTGGAATAGGATTTTTCACTCTGGCTCATGGGGCGATTCCTTCATCAAAATTCTATGAAAGATATAGGCACCCATTTTGGAATTGTCACGCCTTGCGGCACGAAAGCGCGTTCAGCAATTTCAATTCCAATCTGATTGCGTTAGCAAGAAACAACACACGCAGATTTCCCTCGCCAGTGACGTTACAATGACCCAATCCCAAACACCGCCTGCCCGCATGAGCGAAAACCGCACGTCCATGCTGGGTGCCCTGCTGACCATGATTGGTCCGCTCTCGATGTCGATCTACACCCCGGCCATGCCGCAGTTGGTGCATGCCTTTGGCACCACCGATGCGGCCATTAAGCTCAGTCTATCGCTGTATTTTGCCGGTTTTGCCTGTGCGCAATTGCTGTCTGGCCCCTGTTCCGATGCCTTTGGCCGCCGCCGTGCAACGCTGTTTTTTCTGAGCATTTACCTGATTGGCAGTCTTTTGGCCGCCTTTGCACCCTCGGTGGATATGCTGCTGGCAGGGCGTATCATTCAAGGCATTGGCGCATCCGTGGGCGTTACCGTGTCACGCGCCATTGTGCGCGATCAATTTGCAGGCACGGAAGCGGCGCGCATTCTCAATATGATCGGCATTATGCTGGCCGTTGGCCCGGCCATGGGGCCAACGGTGGGTGGCTTGGCACTGGCGGCGTTTGGCTGGCAATCGGTGTTTTTTCTCATGGTCGGCTTTGGCATTGCAAGTTTCATGGTGGTGGCCTTGCTGATGAAAGAAACCATCACGCCAGACCGCAGCCTGATTCGCCCCACGCGGCTGATAATCGCTTATGCAACCCTGATAGTCGATCTGCGGGTGCTGTTTGCTGCTCTTGTGCTGGGTGGCTGCGTCGGTGCGCTTTATGCGCAATCCACCATGCTGCCCTTTGTGCTGATCAACAAGGTTGGGCTGACACCCTCGCAATTCGGCCTTGGCATGTTGATGCAGACCGGCTCTTATTTTCTCGGCTCCGTCGCCTTGCGGCTGGTTGCTAAAAAACTGCCCATCGGGGGTGCTTTGATCTTTGGTCTGACGCTTGCGGGTCTTGGCGGTGTGCTGATTTTTCTCTCCACCCATCTGATCACCCCCACCTATCTCTCAATAATGGGGCCGGTTGCCATCTGCTCGTTCGGCATGGCCTTTGTGATTCCCGATATCACCACGGCAGGCCTCACACCCCACCCCAAGCTGGCGGGTTCAGCCTCAGCGCTACTGGGCTTTGTGCAAATGGGCTGCGGCTTTCTGGGCGGCGTAGGGGCCGCGTGGCTTAGTGATCCACTGACCGCCTTTGGCACCATTATTCCCGCCATGGAATTTCTGGCGATTTTTGCCTATCTTGGCTTTCGAAGGGCTTGGAGAAAAGCGCCATAAAAAACCGCCACCGGTGTCCCGGCAGCGGTCTGAGCCATCACAGTACGGCAATCACTTGGACAAATTGCGCTTGCCCAAGGTGCGCAGACGCAGCGCATTGAGCTTGATAAAGCCCGCAGCATCCTTCTGGTCGTAAGCGCCCTGATCGTCTTCAAAGGTGACGAGCTGGTCGGAATAGAGCGACTTGTCGCTTTCACGGCCAATCACCATGACATTGCCCTTGTAGAGCTTCAACGTCACTTCGCCTTCAACATGTTCCTGGCTCTTGTCGATCATCGCCTGCAACATTTCTCGCTCTGGCGAGAACCAGAAGCCGTAGTAGATCAGTTCGGCATAACGCGGCATCAGCTCATCTTTCAGGTGAGCAGCGCCACGGTCGAGCGTGATGCTTTCAATGGCGCGGTGCGCGGTGAGAAGAATCGTGCCGCCGGGGGTCTCGTAAATGCCACGGCTCTTCATGCCGACGAAACGGTTTTCCACCAGATCGAGACGGCCAATGCCATTTTCGCGGCCATAGGTGTTCAGCTCAGCCAACAGCGTGGCTGGCGACATTTCAACACCGTTGATCGAGCAGGCATCGCCCTTGCGGAAGCCAACCTTGATGATGGTGGCTTTGTCGGGAGCAGCTTCCGGCGAAATGGTGCGCATATGCACATATTCCGGTGCTTCCTGGGCTGGATCTTCCAAAACCTTGCCCTCAGACGAAGAGTGCAGCAGGTTGGCATCCACCGAGAACGGGGCCTCGCCCTTCTTGTCCTTGGCAACCGGAATCTGGTTCTGCTCGGCAAAGGCCAGAAGATCGGTGCGGCTCTTGAAGGCCCAATCGCGCCAAGGGGCAATGATCTTGATGTCTGGGTTCAGGGCATAGGCCGACAGCTCGAAACGAACCTGGTCGTTACCCTTACCGGTCGCGCCATGGGCAATGGCGTCAGCGCCGGTTTTCTTGGCAATCTCAATCAGGTGCTTGGAAATCAGCGGGCGGGCAATAGACGTGCCCAGCAGATAAACGCCTTCATAGACCGCATTGGCGCGGAACATCGGGAAGACGAAATCACGGACAAATTCTTCGCGCACGTCCTCGATGAAGATTTCCTTGATACCGAGCATTTCTGCCTTTTTGCGCGCAGGCTCCAGCTCTTCGCCCTGACCAAGGTCAGCGGTGAAGGTGACGACTTCTGCTCCAAGCTCTGTTTGCAGCCATTTCAGGATAATCGAGGTGTCAAGACCGCCGGAATAGGCGAGAACGACCTTCTTTACGTCTTTGGGAAGTGCCATGATGTTTCAAAGTCCGTGTGCTTTGGGCGAGACCACTCAACCGGGCCTCCTTGGGTTTGAGGCACTTTTAGCCGGATTATCCCATCATGCAAGGGTGAAGCCACACAACAGTGCAATAGCCGCACCCGAATTGACTTGCCAATAAACTGCCCCATATCCTCAAGGTTAATCGCAACAGCGACGTAAGGAGCAAGACATGACAGACATCCAATCCGTCATTGCCAAAGGCAAAGTCGCAGTGGTAACCGGTGCAGCCTCAGGGATCGGGCTGGCCGTATGCAAAATATTGGCCGAAAAAGGCATGTGTGTTGTGCTGGTCGACCTCGGAGGCGATGCTTTGGCGCAAGCCCGTATCGATGTGGCCGCTCTCTCTGAAAATCCCGAAAGCGATATTGTTGCCATTGAAACAGACGTGGCCAAGCGCGACGAACTGGAGGCGCTGGAACGCGCCGTTATCCAGCGGTTCGGCCATGTGCACCTCCTGATGAACAATGCCGCCATTCAGCCCGGCAGCAGCCTGTTTGGCCCGCAGGTCAATTGGGATAACGTGCTGGCGGTTAACCTCATGGGCGTCATCCACGGCACTCAGGTGTTTGCGCCCGGCATGATCGCCCATAGCGAACCTGCCATCATCATCAACACCGGCTCGAAACAGGGTATCACCACGCCCCCCGGTGATCCCGCCTATAATGTTGCTAAGGCAGGCGTCAAAGCCTTCACCGAGGCTTTGCAACATGAGTTGCGCAATACGGAAAATTGCAACGTATCGGCCCATTTGCTGATTCCGGGCTTTGTGTTCACCGGCCTCACCGCCAATGGCCGCACAGAAAAGCCGCCCGCCGCATGGACTGCGGAACAAACCGCCGATTTCATGATGCAAAGCCTGCACAACGGCGATTTCTACATTCTCTGCCCGGATAATGATGTGCCGCGCAGCCTGGATGAAAAGCGCATCGCCTGGGCTGCTGGCGACATCATTGAAAACCGCCCGCCGCTGTCACGTTGGCATCCTGATTATACCGAAGCCTTTCAGGCGCATCTTTCAAAATAATATCGTGAAAGAGTAGCATATTGGCAAAACCAGTGAAGCCCGATAGGAATGAACCCTTATCGGGCTTTTTTGCGAGCACTGCCATGAATTTCATACCCAGCCTGCCCACTCTTCTGGCCTTTACCGCCGCTTGCCTGCTGCTGGCCGCAACGCCGGGGCCAGATATGACGCTCTCCATCAGCCGCGCTTTGCGCGATGGCAAAGCGGCAGGCCTTGCGGTGTTGCTCGGCACCAATCTCGGTATTGCCGTTCACACCATGCTGGTTGCGTTTGGTGTCTCGGCGCTGATTGTTGCCTCGCCAACGGCCTTTTTGATTTTGAAAAGCGGCGGTGCTGCCTATCTGGCGTGGTTGGCCTTTCAGGCGGTGCGCAAAGGCTCGAAATTCGTGGCCAAAGCCGAAACCGGAGCAAAAGGCTCGGTGAAAAGCGCTTTTTTCAATGGTATCTGGGTCAATCTGCTCAATCCCAAGGTCATCATCTTTTTCATGACTTTTCTGCCACAGTTTGTGACCGCCCATGATCCAGACGTCACCGGAAAACTGCTGTTTCTCGGCGGTTGGTTCATGCTGGTGTCGCTACCCGTCACCATAGCCATCGTGCTGGCGGCCCACAAGCTCGCCAATTGGCTACAGGAAAACCCCAAGGTTCTGCGCGGCATGGATTACACCTTTGCAGGCGTGTTTTCGGTGTTTGCCGCCAAGATTTTGATGACGCAGGCGCGGTGAAGCCAAATTGGCGAGGATCAATCGTCCTCGCCGTGGCCCACAATCATCATCGCTTCAAATGCCAGGCGCTCGGTCTTGCGCATGCGCTCCGACTCAGACTTCAACTGGCCGCAAGCTGCCAGAATATCACGACCACGGGGGGTGCGGATTGGCGAGGCATAGCCTGCCGCATTGATGAAATCGGCGAATTTCATGATCTGGTCCCAATCCGAGCACTGGTAATTGGTGCCGGGCCATGGGTTGAACGGAATAAGATTGATCTTGGCTGGAATGCCCTTGAGCAGTTTGATCAGGCCTTTGGCGTCTTCCAAGCTGTCGTTCACATCCTTCAGCATGACATATTCAAAGGTAATGCGCCGGGCGTTGGAGAGGCCCGGATAGTTGCGACAGGCTTCCACCAGATCCTTCAGCGGGTATTTCTTGTTGATCGGCACCAGCAGATCGCGCAGCTCATCGGTCACGGCATGCAGCGAAATCGCCAACATCACGCCAATCTCGTCACCTGTGCGATAAATTTCCGGCACAACACCGGAGGTAGAAAGGGTAATGCGGCGCTTGGACAGCGACAACCCATCGCCGTCTGATGCTATCAGAAGTGCCTTTTTCACGTTCTCAAAATTATAGAGCGGCTCGCCCATGCCCATCATCACCATATTGGTGATCTTGCGGCCTTCATTCGGCACCATGGTGCCAACGGGGGCATCGCGATCCGGGAAATCACCCAGCCGATCGCGGGCCAGCAACAGTTGGCTCAGCACTTCTTCAGCGGTGAGATTGCGCACCAGCTTTTGCGTGCCGGTGTGACAGAAGGTGCAAGTCAGCGTGCAGCCGACCTGACTGGACACGCACAGCGTACCCCGGCCTTCTTCGGGAATATAAACGCATTCGACCTCCACCGGGCGACCAGCGCCGCGCGGTGGGTAGCGCAACAGCCACTTGCGGGTGCCGTCGTTGGAGACCTGTTCTTCGACAATCTCCGGGCGACCAATGGTAAAATGCTTTTTCAGCACCTCGCGCATATCTTTGGACACATTGCTCATCTGATCAAAATCAGAGACGCCGCGCACATAAATCCAATTCCAGATCTGCGACACGCGCATCTTGATCTGCTTTTCAGCCACGCCTTTTTCGCGCAGCATGTCGCCCATCTCTTCGCGGGTCACGCCGATCAGGCTTGGTTTGGTGTTGTCGGCCAGCGCCGCAGTTCTCACGGGCTTTTCCCGTTCAATCATCATGTCCGTGGCAGCCATTGCTTCACCTCATCAAAACCAGAGGCAACCGCCATCGCACACGCATGCGGGCTATCGCCATCTTTGATTTCACATCTCGCGTTTCAAGAAATATGCGCTCGCCACACCATCCGCAGACGTGGGCGAAATGGCCTTCAAGGCCACAGTTGTCGCGCACTTATCATTAAAAAACCGCCGCGTCATCCAAAATCAAAAAGGGCCGGAAAACCGGCCCTTATAAAACCCACAATGAATGTTCAGCTTACTTGCACTTTTCAATGCGCTTGAAGGCATCGGAAATGCCCTGCAGAGAATAGGTGTAGCTGGTTGGCGTACCACGGGCGGAAAATGCGCTGACCGACATGGTCTTGCCCGATTTCATCGCCGCAGCAAGAGCAGGCTCTTCAGCCGCATTTTCAACCCAGGCGGCGCTGTCCTTGGTGAACATGGTGAAGCTCTTGTTGTCGATTTTCACCGTAACCTTGGAGCCAGCCTTGAGCGTGTAGCCCATCATCGCCTGTGGCTCGTATGAAATATTCTGGCCCGGGCGCTGCGATACGATGAAGAAAATATCGCCATGGTTGACCGATGCCGGCTCCTTGGTGGTGGGCACCGACAAAACATAGCAAACTGTGTTTTTTCCCGACTTGTAGGAATAAGCTCCCCAAGCCTTGAATTGTTCGATCCGCGTGGGGCTTGGCGCTTGTGCCATCGCCACGCCAGTAAAGCCGAGTACAAGAGCCAATGCCGTTGCGATTCTTTTTACAAACATTTTCTTACCGCCGCTTCTATTCGTCGAAGTTGAAATCCAGCCAATCTGTCGCACAAACTAAAAACAGCCGTCGCGCCAACCAATCGAGCCTCGAAATCGCATTCAATTTGACTTAATTTTGGTTACCAAATCGTCAACACTTGCGCAATTGACCCCTCGAAACCCGACATATTCACGCATGAATGATCCAGTGACGACGAAATTGGCACAGAAGGCCAATCTTGAGTAGCGCACAGGCCACCCAAAACACTCATGCACCAAATGGAACAACACAGAAAATCGGGCAGGATTTAGACTGAAAAGCACATAAATCCATTGCCTCTTCACAAATGAGAGAGCAGCGCCTCAAAAGAGAATTAGCGGGTCTCTCTTCACTTCAATGCAAGCCCAGCACGCTCAGACCTATTCGGCCTCCACCTTATCCGCCAGCGCCAGATCGGCAGCATCATAATGCGCATCCTTGATATGGCCGTTGATCAGCGCAAGTGCGGTGGTCAGAACGGCGATATCATCGGTAAAACCAACAAAGGCCAGCATGTCGGGAATGGCATCAATCGGCATGACAAAATAGCCCAGCGCCGCCAGCAAAATACCGCGCACTCTGAGCGGCGTGTTGCGGTCTGTGGCACAATAAAATGCCGCCACCACATCCCGGCTGAACGGAACATGGCGGATCGCCTTTTTCATGGTCGGCCAGAATTTCTTCAACACCGTTTTTTCTTGACGCTCCTGCTTGGCCTCATCGCCGGGTAGCAGGATTTCGCCGATTTTCACGTCATCCATTGCAACCATCCTTGCCTCGTATCCCAAGGATATGGTGATGCCTGTCCATCAGGTCAAACCCGACGCGCCGCAATCTTGTCCATGGCGGCCGCCAATTTGAAATCATGCGCCGTCAAACCGTTGACGTCGTGGGTGGTGAGCCGCACATCGACACGGCGGTAAACATTGAACCATTCGGGATGATGGTCCATTTTCTCGGCCACCAGCGCGCATTCCGTCATAAAGCCAAACGCTTGCGTAAAATCACCAAAGGCAAACTCCTTGCTGATCGCTGTTTGATCCTCGCAAAGCATCCAGTGATCAAGCTCTGAGAGCGCCAGTGCCACCGCCTCATTGCTCAGCTTTTCATATCGCATCATCATGTCCTTGGTCTTGGCTGGCCATCGAGGCCAGCCGGAAGAAGCCGCCAAGCAGAATGCTAGAGCGGGTACTCGGCGCTGAGGGCAGGGGCCATATTTGAGCGTATCTCATAAAGCGGGAAATACTCCTCGCTGAGATAAGGTCCGCCACCAACCGAATCCTTTGACGACATCAACACAAAGCGCGGCACAAAAAAGGGCGCGGTCTGGAAATTGCCGCGCCCTGATAGGTAGTGAATAACGTCGTCCAACCGCGCTGATTTCAACCGCGCCAGCGTCACATGGGGCGTGAACTTTCGAGGGTCCGGTGGCAGGCCAATGCGCTGGCAGATGCGCTCTATTTCGCCTTGCAGGGCGGTCATTTCAGCATTTGGCGTGGCACCCGCCCAGATCGAATGCGGCTTTTTCGACCCGAAAGAGCCAATACCGTTCAAACTGATCTGAAATTCTGGCCGATCAATCCGATCCAGCCGATCCACAATTTCATCTGCGGTGCGGTTATCCACATCGCCGATGAAGCGGAGGGTGATGTGGTAATTTTCCACATCAATCCATCGAGCTCCTGGTAGCCCACCGCGCAGCAAAGAAAGGCTCAATGCAACGTTACGCGGAATTTCGAGGGCAGTGAACAATCTTGGCATAGAGAGCTCCCCGAATCTTTTGCAGATGCTAACAAGGAATCATGCTTGCAAATAGTAAGCAAGATCTTAATTGATCTTATCCTCCAAAGCTTTTGTGAAGCTCTGCATGATCGGCAACATATGTTGCACCATCACGCCCACGCCTTGCGCATTGGGGTGCATGCCATCGCTCAGCTTCAAGCTGGGGTTGGTTGCAACGCCATCCAGAATAAAGGGGTAGAGCGGCACTTTATACCGATCTGCCAAGCGCTTATAGATGCCGTTGAACCGCTTGGCGTAATCGCCGCCCATGTTTGGCGGGGCAATCATACCAACCAGCAGAACCTGCATTTTGCGGGCCTGCAATTTCTCGATAATCATGGAAAGATTTTTCTCAGTCGCCTCTGGCGCAATGCCGCGCAGCGCATCATTGGCACCCAGTTCCAAAATCACCCCGTCGGTGCCATCAGGCACTGACCAGTCCACCCGCGCCAATCCGCCTTCGCTGGTATCGCCCGAGACGCCCGCGTTGCCGATGCTGACGTTAAGACCCTTGTCATGCAGGGCTTTTTCAAGCTGGCTGGTGAGCGATTCGTCACCCTGGAGCTGGTAGCCCGCCATCAAACTGTCGCCCAGACCGATGATCTGCACCTGCTTTTCACTAACGGGCGCATCGGGAACAACATCTTCCATTGGGGCTTCTTGCTGGGCTGGCGCGGCCTGTTGCGCCCACACGGTGGCAGGGGTTGCACCCGAAATCGCCATGAAACTCAGCATTACTGCGCCTAATTGAAGGCCAACCGCTTTAAAACCCATGATGGCTTTCCTAAATTCGCACAGGGACATGATTGCCAACCAAGCGTGTCCAACGGGCAGCTTTGCCTGTCAAATTTCATATAGGACGGAATGCGCGTGAAAAAAACCATCATTGAGCTGAAAAAAGCCGATCTGACGCTTGGCAACGCCGCCGCCACCGTTCACGTCCTCAAAGGCATTGATCTCTCCATCGCAATGGGCGAATCCATCGGCATTGTTGGCCCCTCCGGCTCGGGTAAATCCACCTTGCTGATGGTGCTGGCGGGCTTAGAGCGTCTGGATTCGGGCGAGATCATCATCAATGACACCGCCCTTCACAATTTGCGAGAAGACGCGCTGGCCACGTTTCGCGGTCAAAACATCGGTATCGTGTTTCAGTCCTTCCACCTGATTGCCAATATGACAGCGCTGGAAAATGTTGCCGTGCCGCTGGAACTGGCCAATATCAAAAACCCGTTCGACATCGCCGCCAAGGAATTGCAGGCGGTTGGGCTTGGAGATCGCCTCAACCATTATCCCGGCCAGCTTTCGGGCGGCGAGCAGCAGCGTGTGGCCATTGCCCGCGCCCTTGCCCCCTCGCCCACGGTCCTGATTGCGGACGAGCCCACCGGCAATCTCGACGGTGCCACCGGGCGGCAGATTGCCGATCTTTTGTTTGCCAAACAGGCCGAGCGCCAGATGACACTGGTTCTGGTGACCCACGACACGTCTCTGGCCAGCCGATGCTCGCGCCAGATCAAGGTGCGCTCTGGCCGGATTGAGCCGGATGACGCGTCTGCTGAGGCGCACTCTGCCGGGGCTATCAGGGCATGAGCGGGTTTATGCAACGTCTCAGAACCGCCTTTCGGTTGGCCTTGCGTGAAATGCGCGGCGGCTTGAAAGGCTTTTATATTTTCCTCGCCTGCATAGCTCTTGGCACCGGCGCAATTGCCGCCGTCAATTCGATTTCGACCGCCATCACCCGCTCGATTGCCACGCAGGGCCAATCGCTGCTGGGGGCAGATATCCGCTTTGAGCTGAACAACCGCGAAGCCAATCAGCAAGAGGCCGATTTTTTGCGCGCGCTCGGCGTGGTCTCGACTTCCACGGGCTTGCGCTCCATGGCGCGCCTGCCCGATGGCTCTGACCAGTCGCTGGTGGAAGTAAAGGCGGTTGATACGGCCTATCCGCTATACGGGAGTTTCAAAGCCAATCCGAACAAGCCCTTGCCGGAATTGCTGGCAAAAACCGGCGATTCGTTTGGCGCGGTGGCAGCTCCGCTTTTGCTGGATCGGCTTCGTCTGAAAATTGGCGACACGCTGCTGATTGGCTCGGCAAAGCTGATCATCACCGGCACCATCGATACCGAGCCGGATGCCGTCTCCGAAGGCTTTGGCTTTGCCCCGCGCCTGATCACCAGCAACGCGGCGCTGACCTCCTCCGGTCTTATCCAAACCGGCAGCCTTGTGGAGCATGTCTACAAAATCAAGCTAAAGCCTGAAGCGCCGCCGCTGAAAACCATTCAGGATCAGGCCAAGACCAGTTTTCCAGACGCCGGATGGTCGGTGCGCACCAGCGATCGGGCGGCACCCAACCTGACAGAAAACATCAATCGCTTTTCGCAGTTTCTCACGCTTGTCGGCTTAACCGCGCTGATTGTCGGCGGTGTGGGCGTGGCCAATGCCGTGCGCGCCTTTCTCGATAGCAAGCGCAGCGTGATTGCCACGCTGAAATGCTTGGGCGCGCCCGCCTCCGTGGTGGTCATGGTCTATCTGTTTCAAATCATCATGATTGCCAGCGTCGGCATCGCCCTTGGCCTGGTCATCGGCATCGTTTCACCGTGGATTGCCAGTTCCTATCTGGCGCAGTTCCTGCCGATTGAGGCGGATATGACCATCTATCCGCGCGCACTGGTGCTGGCGCTGGTGTTTGGCATTCTCACCACGCTGGCTTTTGCGGTCATGCCGCTGGGCCATGCCCGCGAAGTGCCCGCAACCGCCTTGTTTCGCGAGCAGGGCTTCGAGACCCGCCGCCTGCCGTCCTGGCCCTATGTGCTGGTGGCAGCCTTGGCCATTCTGGCGCTTGGTGGTTTGGCAATTTTCACGGCCTATGATCGCCGCTTAGCACTGTTTTTTCTGATTGCCATGGCGGCCAGCTTTGTGGTTTTGCGGCTGGTGGCCTATGGCGTGGCGGCCCTTGCGCGCAGGGCCCCTCGGCTGCCCTCACCCGCCCTTCGCCTCGCCGTCGGCAATATCCACCGGCCCGGCGCACTCACGCCCTCGGTTATTCTCTCGCTCGGTCTGGGGTTGGCGCTTTTGGTGACGCTTGCGATGATTGATGGCAATTTGCGACGCAATCTCACCGGCACATTGTCCGAAAAAGCCCCGAATTTTTTCTTTGTTGATATTCAGCGCAGCCAATTGGATGAGTTTCGCACCATCCTGAAAACCCAGGCACCGCAAGGCAAAATCACCGAAGTGCCAATGCTGCGCGGTCGCATCATCGCCTTCAATGGTCAGGATGTGGCCAAAATGAACGTGCCGCCGGAAGGCCGCTGGGTGCTGCGCGGTGATCGCGGCATCACCTATGAGACCGAGTTGCCGAAAAACTCAACCCTTGTGGAAGGCACATGGTGGGCACCCGATTACAAGGGCGAACCGCTGGTGTCGTTTTCAGCGCAAGAGGCAAAGGAGCTGGGCCTTAAGCTCGGTGACAGCGTCACTGTCAACGTGCTGGGCCGCAGCATCACTGCCAAAATCGCCAATTTCCGCAAGGTGGACTGGCAATCGCTGTCGATCAATTTCGTTATGGTGTTCTCGCCCAATACCTTTGCCGGTGCCCCGCATGCCTGGATTGCCACCCTGACCGAACCCAATGCCAGCCTTGCGCAAGAGGCTGATATTTTGCGCACCGTCACCAAAGCCTTCCCCACCATCACCAGTGTGCGGGTCAAGGATGCTCTGGATGTGGTCAATGATCTGGTGGGCCAATTGGCCACCGCCATTCGCGCCGCTGCCGCGATTGCGCTGATTTCGTCCGTGCTGGTGCTGTCCGGGGCTTTGGCTGCTGGCAACCGTGGCCGCACCCATGATGCGGTGATTTTGAAAACGCTGGGAGCCACCCGCTCCATGCTGATCCGCGCCTTTACCTATGAATATCTGCTGCTAGGACTGGCCACCGCCATCTTCGCGCTGTTGGCGGGCAGCGTTGCCGGTTGGTATGTGGTGTCGCAGATCATGAAGCTGCCGGCCAGCTTCCTGCCCAGTGTTGCGGTCATTACCGTGGCTGTGGCACTGGTCACCACCATCGGCATTGGCCTGATTGGCACGTGGCGGGTGCTGGGGCAAAAAGCCGCCCCGGTGTTGAGGGAGCTATAAAACGCAAAATTTGCAGCCCGATGACGCTTTCATTACCAGAGTTTAAGGCAAATGCTCTTGTATGAAAGGCACAATAGCCACATATTGAGATCACGCATGCTGGAGCTCCGCAGCGGCGCCGGGGACTTAAGTCCAAACTTGGGTCCCGCACCGTGACCAACCCGGAGCTTAAATGAGAGGAAAAAATGTCTGATTTTCGCAATTATCAGGCTCAGACGGGCGCTCGTTCCGCTGAAGTAATCGATCAGGGCCTTCGCACCTATATGCTCAAGGTCTACAACCTGATGGGCTTGGGCTTGGCGATTACCGGTGTTGCTGCCTATCTGATCGCAATGCTGGCAACCACGACTGACCCGGCCCAGGCTGTTGGACAGTTTGGCAACGGCATCATGCTGACAAGCCTTGGTGTCGCGCTTTATGGTAGCGCGCTGAAATGGGTTGTTATGCTGGCCCCTGTTGCTCTGGTGTTTTTCCTGAGCTTTAAAATCCAGTCGATGAGCGTTTCTGCTGCCCGCACCACATTTCTGGTCTATGCCGGTCTTGTTGGTCTGTCGCTGTCGTCCATCCTGCTGCTCTATACCGGCCAGAGCGTCGTGCAGACCTTCTTTGTGACAGCCGCGTCTTTTGGTGCCCTGTCGCTCTATGGCTACACCACCAAGCGCAGCCTGTCGGCCATGGGTTCGTTCATGATGATGGGTCTGTTTGGTCTGATCATCGCATCTCTGGTCAACATCTTCTTGCAATCTTCGGCCATGGCCTTTGTTATCTCGGCTCTTGGCGTGGTGATTTTCGCAGGCCTCACTGCCTACGACACCCAGAAGATCAAGGAAATGTATTTTGATGGCGACGGTGCCGATACCGCTGGCCGCAAGGCTATCATGGGTGCGCTGACGCTGTACCTCGACTTCATCAACCTCTTCCTGTTCCTGCTCCGCTTTATGGGCGACCGTCGCTAACAGCTGTGACAGCAAGATCAAAAGAATTGGGCGGCTATTGAGCCGCCCTTTTTATTTCTATCTTGCGAGACATCGGCACTTGTGAAAGAGAAGCCACAAGAACAACATAAGCTGCTGAGCCATGACCTTTTCGCTTCGCCCTGCGACCCCCGCCGATATTCCCGCCATTACCGCAATTTATCGGCACTCCGTGCTGAACGGCACCGCCAGCTATGAGATTGCCCCGCCGGACGAGACGGAAATGGCGCAACGCATGGCAACAATTCTGAGCCAGTCCTATCCCTATATTGTCGCGCAAGCGCATGACGGTGCTTTGCTGGGCTATGCTTATGCGGGGCCATTTCGCACACGCCCGGCCTATCGCTGGCTGGTGGAAGATTCGATTTATCTCGCCGCAGATGCCCAAGGCAAAGGCGTTGGCAAGGCTTTGCTGAAAGCCCTGATTGAGCAATGCACCACACTCGGCTTTCGGCAGATGATTGCCGTCATCGGTGGCGCAAGTCCGGCCTCCATTGGTGTACACACACGTCTTGGCTTTACCCATACAGGCGGCATTGCCGGATCCGGCTTCAAAATGGGTCAGTGGCTGGACACGGTGTTCATGCAGATCAGCCTTGGCGAGGGCCAACAGACTTTGCCGGATGAGCAAGCCTATCCGGGAAGCCTGTTCAAGGCTTAGCTTTACCGGCCCTACAGCGCTCTATTCAACCAGCTTCAAAACCTTATCGAACACTTTCAACACCTGTCGCAAATCATGCCCCCGCTTGAGAACCATTCCGTTGGTGTTGATGACGGAAAAGGCCCCCTGCTTGGCGGCAAGCTTTGGATTTTTCTCGATTCGATAGAGCGGCAGCTCGCCGGAGCGCTTGAACACCGAAAACACCGCCTTGTCCCGGAGATGATCCAAAGCGTAATCGCGCCACTCACCTTCACCCACCATCCGCCCGTAGACCCAGAGAATCGCATCAAGTTCTGTGCGATGGAAGGTAACGGGCAAGGGATCATCGGTTTTGCGATATTCCTTAAGATCAATCACAGGCGCTGGGCTGCTTGCCTGCCGCTCGCGGCCCTCACGGGATAAATCCGGCTGATCAGTCATGCTGGCTCCTTCACACGTATGATGACAAACCAGTGACAGTTTGCCTGACGGGCACCAAATTGCAAGTGCCGGAATATGTCCGACAGCACGGCGTGCCATATACGGCGGGCAAAGGTTTAGGGCTTCAGGCAAACCTTACCACTTTTGGATAGATTTTTTTGATATGCCCCAATTTGGTCAAAACAGCGCCCCATTTTTAGAGCCATGTCTGCTTCTGGCGCAGACGCGTCAGGGTCCGGTCTGATGCATTGACCCCTTACCCCCAGCCCCAATGCATTGGCCGGACCCGCTCTTCTCTTCGCGACAGTCAAAACATCAGCCGATGTTTACAAAAAGAGCGGTGTTGGCGATCAATTCGTCAGGCAAACGGCACTGCCAGACCACTTTTAATTTCCCAGCAAGACGCCGAGTCTCACGGTTTATAGTCCGCCGGATTAACAGTCGGCGTTGGCGCAAACACCATGGCGGCACCCAGAATTTTACCCGGATCGCCAGCCGGGGTCGATGATTGCAGCAAAACCGCAAATCCATCACAACCATCGGTGCGCAACACTTTGGCGGGCAGCGAAATATTGACAGCATCACCACGCCACATGCCCACGGATTGAATATCCGTGACACTGTTCAGATAAGTGATGCGCTGCCCCTTGTTCTCACCTTTTAGAACATCAACCTCTTTGCGCCGCTTGAAATAGACCACAACAACATCGGCCTGTCCTTGGCCACTGCCAATATTAACCGCAAGCTCATCGCCGCGAATGTCGGCATTGACCTTGACTGTCAGCCCGTCACCACTGGATTTCAACGTGTCGATTTTGCCAGACAGCGCTTGCGAATCCGTGCCCTTCATTTGCACACGCCCGTTGAGCACGGCTTGCGGTGTATAAACGCCGCTGCGGCCAAAGCTTCTGGCATAGGCATATTGCCGCGCCGTATTGTCGGCAGATCCGAGCGTATCGACCCAACCCCGGTAATTCCAATAGTCCACGTGATAGGCCAGCGCCACAACATCTGGCTGGTTGACAAGGGTCTCAAAGGCACGATCCGCGGGAGGGCAGGAAACGCAGCCTTGCGAGGTGAAAAGCTCAACAACACCCTTCAGCGACCGGCCATCCTGCGCCATTGCGACCGAAAAGCAGACTGAGCCCATGACCATCGTCATGAGCAGCCGTGCCGCAAGTTTCGCAATCTGTGTCAAAACCATCAAAACAAACCTATCATACCGCAGCAGAGAACCCGCAGCGCCATTTTCCGATCGACCAAAGATACGCATAGCACAGATCAATACCAAGTCACGTTGGGGTGAAATCCATCAGTTCCTGATATCGCTTACGAAAAAGCCGCCGGTTGTAACACCGGCGGCCGTTGTTGTTCAAGAATGCCGAGACGGCTTAGGACGCCAGATCGCGCAGAACGGTTTGCAAAATGCCACCATTGTTCATGTAGATCACTTCATCGAGCGTATCGATGCGGCAGATCAGCGGAACATCCTTCACGGTGCCGTCAGCGTAAGTGATCTTGGCAATCTTGGTTTCGCGTGGCTTGATATCGCCTTCGAGACCTTCGATCGTCACGGTTTCGTCGCCCTTCAGGTTGAGGCTGGCCCAGGTGGTGCCTTCCTCAAACACGAAAGGAACAACGCCCATGCCCACCAGGTTGGAGCGGTGAATACGCTCAAACGACTGGGCAATCACGGCGCGAACGCCGAGCAGGTTGGTGCCCTTGGCAGCCCAGTCACGCGACGAGCCGTTGCCATATTCCACGCCCGCAAAGATCACCAGCGGAACGCCAGCTTCCTTGTACTTCATGGCCGCATCGTAAATCGACATTTCTTCCTTGGACGGATATTCGATGGTGTAGCCACCTTCCTTACCGTTTGGTCCAAGCATGTGATTGCGAATACGAATGTTGGCAAACGTGCCGCGCATCATCACTTCGTGGTTACCACGACGGGTACCGTACTGGTTGAAGTCGGCCACGCCAACGCCATGCTCCAGCAGGTAAGCGCCCGCAGGCGAAGCCGCCTTGATGGAGCCAGCTGGCGAGATATGGTCGGTGGTGATCTTGTCGCCGAACAGGCCGAGAACGCGCGCGCCCTCGATGTTCTTGAGACCAGTGCCGGTCTTGCCCATGCCCACGAAGTAAGGTGGGTTCTGAACATAGGTGGAGTTGTCGTCCCAGGCGTAGGTCTGGCCAGCAGGAACCTGAACGGCCTGCCAGTTTTCATCGCCCTTGAACACGTCGGCATACTTGCTTTCATACAGCTCGCGCGTGACGTATTTCAGGATGAATTCCTGAATTTCCTTCGAGGTTGGCCAGATGTCCTTGAGGAACACTGGATTGCCATCCTGATCTTCGCCCAGAGGCTCAGCTGTCAGATCCTTCTGGACCGAACCGGCCAGCGCGTAAGCAACAACCAGCGGCGGAGATGCCAGATAGTTGGCCTGAACGTCCGGCGAGATACGGCCTTCAAAGTTACGGTTGCCCGAAAGCACGCCTGCGGTGATCAGGCCCTTGTCGTTGATGGTCTTGGAGATCGGCGCTGGCAACGGGCCAGAGTTGCCGATGCAGGTGGTGCAGCCGAAACCAACGAGGTTGAAGCCGAGAGCATCGAGCGAGACCTGCAGGCCGGACTTGGCCAGATATTCACCAACCACCTGCGATCCAGGTGCCAGCGATGTCTTGACCCATGGCTTGGACTTCAGACCCTTGGCAACAGCATTGCGTGCCAGAAGGCCAGCTGCAATCAACACGCTCGGGTTGGAGGTGTTGGTGCAAGAGGTGATCGCTGCAATGGCTACATCGCCATGACCGAGATCGAAGTCAGTGCCTTCAACCGCGTAACGGTTGTTGAGCTGGCCAGGCTTCTTGTAATCGCCTTCCAGCGCCGTTGCGAAGTTTGGTGCAATGGTTTCCAAAGGCAAGCGGCCTTCCGGACGCTTTGGACCGGCCATGGATGGTACAACGTCGCCAAGGTCAAGTTCCAGCGTGTCGGTGAACACCAGTTCAGCGCCATCGCCATCACGCCACATGCCCTGCGCCTTGGAATAGGCTTCAACCAGGGCAATCCGGTCCTTGGTGCGGCCAGACATGGTGAGGTAGTTGATGGTTTCGCCATCAACCGGGAAGAAGCCGCATGTTGCGCCATATTCTGGGCCCATGTTGCCAATGGTGGCGCGGTCAGCCAAAGACATCGAATCCAGGCCGGGGCCAAAGAATTCAACGAACTTGGACACAACGCCCTTCTTGCGCAGCATTTGCACAACGGTCAGCACGAGGTCGGTGGCGGTGACGCCTTCCTTGACCTTGCCAGTCAGCTTGAAGCCGATAACTTCCGGCAACAGCATGGAAACCGGCTGGCCAAGCATGGCCGCTTCCGCTTCGATACCGCCCACGCCCCAGCCCAACACGCCCAGACCATTGATCATGGTGGTGTGGCTGTCGGTGCCAACGCAAGTGTCAGGATAGGCCGTGGTTTCGCCGTCTTCGTCCTTGGTCCAGACCGTCTGGCCGAGGTATTCGAGGTTCACCTGGTGACAGATGCCGGTGCCCGGAGGAACAACGCGGAAGTTTTTGAACGCCTGCTGGCCCCACTTGAGGAAGCGGTAGCGCTCGCCGTTGCGCTCATATTCCAGCTCAACGTTGCGGGCAAAAGCGGTTGGCGTGCCGAATTCGTCAACGATAACCGAGTGGTCGATGACGAGGTCAACAGGAACCAGCGGGTTGATCTTTTCAGGATCGCCACCAAGGTTGACCATCGCGTCGCGCATGGCAGCAAGGTCAACCACGGCAGGAACGCCGGTGAAGTCCTGCATCAGCACACGGGCCGGACGGTAAGCGATTTCGTTGCCAGCGGTGCCCTTGTCAACGAGCCAGGCAGCCACGTTTTCAATGTCGGCCTTGGTGACGGAACGGCCGTCTTCGTTGCGCAGCAGGTTCTCCAGCAGAACCTTCATGGAGTAAGGCAGCTTGGAAACGCCAGCCAGACCGTTTGCCTCGGCCTTCGGGATACTGAAATAGACATAGTCCTTACCGTCGACGGTAAGCGTCGACCGGCAATTAAAGCTGTCAAGTGACTTGGACAAGGTAGAACCCCGCTGAATACTGATAGCCAACACATACGTGCGGACGCCTATGCACTTCATGCACATCAGGATGCGGGTACGACCATTTCCGCTGTCCGCCCGTGAAAATCGCTTTACGCAAACTTCAAGTTCGGCTCTAGGATGATGAACACGCCGGTCGCTGGCGTGGTTGCAGGTCTTATAGATAATTTCTAAGAACTGTTCCAGAGTGTAGAACAGCCAAATGGCACAATTTTTTAAAGGCACTAAAGCTTTGCTAAACAAGAAGCAAATGATGCAGTTGAAAGCCGAGAATTTGTCGGCAAAACGCGGGGAAGACCTGCTGTTTCGAAAGCTCAACTTTTGCGTCAACAGCGGTGAAGCCCTGGTGCTGACGGGCCGAAATGGCTCGGGAAAATCCACACTGCTGCGGGTGGTAGCCGGATTTATCCGCCCCGAAAGTGGCAAAGTCACATTTCAATCGCAAGGCACCGAATCACGCCCGGCGAGAGAGGCCTGCCATTATCTTGGCCATCGCAATGGCATGAAGGCAGAGCTAAGTGTGTCTGAAAACTTGCATTTCTGGAAAGACTTCCTTGGCGGTTTTGAGGGTGGCACAGGTTTGAGCATTGAAGAGGCCGCAGACGTGATCGGCCTCTCCTCCATCACCCATCTGCCTTACGGCTATCTCTCGGCTGGTCAGCAACGCCGGTTTGCCATGGCCCGCCTGCTGGTGGCCTATCGGCCGGTCTGGATTCTCGACGAGCCAACTGCCGCCCTTGATGCCAAAGCCGACGCCATGTTTTCCGCCATGGTGCGCAATCATTTGAGAAGCGGCGGCATGGCCTTGGCCGCAACCCATCAGCCGCTTGGGCTAGACAACGCCCAGCAATTGGAGATGCGCGGATTTGAGTTTGATGATCTGGAGGAGATGGTGTGATCGCCCTTTTCCTTCGCGACCTCAAACTCTCCATGCGCGCCGGTGGCGGAGCGCTGATTGGCGTTTTGTTTTTCCTCACGGTCGTTGCCGTCATTCCCTTTGGTGTGGGGCCGGATATGAACCTGCTCGCGCGCATCGGTCCTGCCATTGTCTGGATTGGGGCGCTGCTGGCAGCGCTTTTGGGGCTGGATCGGCTGTTTCAGGCCGACCGTGACGACGGTTCGCTGGATCTCTTGTTGATGCAGGAAGCGCCGCTGGTGCTCACCGTCTTCATCAAATGCCTTGCCCATTGGACGGCCACCAGCCTGCCGCTGGTGATCGCCTCGCCGCTGATGGGCCTGTTTATGAATATGAATGAAGTGTCGATTGGTGCCGTGATGCTGACCCTGCTGGTTGGCTCTCCAGCGATCACCTTCATTGGGGCGGCGGGGGCGGCTGTGGCGGTGGCGCTGCCGCGCGGTGGCTTGCTGGTCTCCATCCTGGTCTTGCCGCTTTCCATTCCGGTGCTGATTTTTGGTGTCAGCGCCTCCTATGCTGCCGTCGAGGAGCCAGCACCCTTCTTGCCGCCATTTTTGTTTCTGTGCGCGCTGACCTTGTTTTTTGCCGTCATTGGCCCGCTTGCCGCGGCATTGGCATTGCGAAATACCGCCGATTGATCTGTGCCAAGAGGCAGTCATGAAAAGAGTGTAAGACCAACACAGAAGACTGATAGGATATAACTACTCAAGATTGCAAATTTCAATTGCCGCAACGAAGATCTCACGATAAAAGGCAACATGACCGAAACAAGCCTCGCCATCACCAAGCTTTCCGATCTCGCCAACCCAACCCGGTTTCTGGCGCTGGTGCGCATTGTGCTGCCCTGGATGGTCGGCATCACCGCCCTTCTGTTTGCCATTGGGCTTTACCTCAGCTTCACCTCGGAAAGCGATTATCAGCAAGGCGATACGGTGCGGATCATGTATATCCACGTGCCTGCCGCGTGGCTGTCGATGATGTGCTACACCGTCATGGCCATCTCGGCCATTGGCACACTGGTCTGGCGTCATCCGTTGGCCGATGTGGCCCATAAGGCCGCAGCACCCATTGGTGCCGCCTTCACGCTGATTGCCTTGGTCACCGGCTCGCTCTGGGGCAGGCCCATGTGGGGCACATGGTGGGTGTGGGATGCGCGCCTGACCTCGGTTTTCGTGCTGTTTTTAATGTATCTGGGGCTGATTGCGCTCAACCGCGCCATGGATGATCCCTCCAAAGCGGCCCGCGTCAGTGCAGTCTTGATTCTGGTGGGCTTCGTCAACATTCCGATTATCAAATTCTCGGTGGAATGGTGGAACACGCTGCATCAACCCGCCAGCATCCTCCGCATGGGCGGATCGGCGGTTGATCCGGCCTTTCTCAAGCCGTTGCTGGTGATGGCGATTGCCGCAACGCTGCTGTTTTTCACCCTACACATGGCGGCCATGCGCAACGAAATCTGGCGACGTCGCATTGCCGCCCAACGCAGAATGGCCGCGCGCAAAGCCGGGCAGGACGACACATGAGCCATTACGCTTTTTACATCAACACGTCATACGGGGCGGCTGGCCTGATTGTGCTCTGTCTCATCGCCTGGGTCTTTCTGGATGGCCGAGCACGACAAAAAGAACTGAAAGCGCTCGAAGCCTCCGGCATTCGCCGCCGCTCCAGCGCGGACAAGGCCAGCTCATGAGCGATAACAGCCCTCCAGAGCCGCGCAAAAGCGCATTATCACGCTATGGCGTAGCCGCCATTCCGCTTTTGGTGTTTGCCGCCATTGTCGGCATTGCCGGAAAAATGCTCTATGATCAAGATGTCAACGGCAAGAATATAGCCGAGATTCCCTCAGCCCTGATTGGCACCAAGGCCCCGTCGCTGAACCTGCCGCCGCTTGCCGGTGCCAGCCTGCCAGCGCTGACCAGTGCGGCCATTTCAGGCAAGCTCACGCTGGTCAATATCTTTGCCTCGTGGTGTGTGCCTTGCCGCGATGAACACCCGTTTTTGAAAGAATTGAGCAAAGACCCGCGCATTCAAATCGTCGCCATCAATTACAAGGACAAGAGCGATAACGCGCTGCGCTTCCTTGGCGAATTGGGCAATCCCTACAAGGCAATCGGCATTGATCCCAACGGCAAGGCGGCGATTGACTGGGGCGTCTATGGTATCCCGGAAAGCTACCTTGTCGCACCGGATGGCACGATTGTTTATAAGCGCGTGGGGCCTTTTGATGCCCAGTCCATTGAACAGGGGTTGTTGCCCGCCATCGACAAAGTGCTGGCGAAAAAATAGGGCTCTCTTAAAGCGCGCCCTGCCACGCCTTGATCGCATCCACCGGCCACACCAGCATCAGCACATTCAAGGTGAGATTGTCGCGGATGAGGTAGCCGGTGAGGAGCTCAAACACCAGCGCAATCGCAATGGTCAGCCAGATCGGCGCGCGAGAGGCAAACAAAAAGCCCAGCGCCATAAACACCGTATCCATGGCCGAGTTGAGAATGCTGTCACCTGCATAGCCAACGGCCATGGTGCTGTCGCGGTAACGATCAATGATGATCGGCGAGTTTTCCAGCAATTCCCATGCGGCTTCGATCAGGGTGGCCAGAGTCAGGCGCTGACCAAACGAGCCTTTTCGCAACACCAGCCAGCCAAGGCCATAAAACAGAAAGCCGTGAATGATGTGCGACGGCGTATACCAATCGGCCAGATGCTGGGAATTGCCCGGCGTGTTCACGCCCGGCTCAAACAGCTTGATGTATCCGCAGGAGCAAATCCAGATCCGCCCCATAAAATGCTCAGCCACCACCTGAACAATGAGGATGATCAGCGGGATAAACAGCCAGAAAGAAGCCGCCTGATGAGGCTTTGCGGTTGGGTTCACTTGCCGCTCTCGTCTGTCTTGTTTTCCAAAGAATGTTTCATAATCAATGGCATCTGCGCCAGAGTGAAAATGATGGTGATGGGCATGGTGCCCCAAACCTTGAAATTCACCCAGACTTCATCGGAAAAATTGCGCCACACAGCTTCATTCAGCACCGAGAGAAACAGAAAGAAAATGCCCCAACGAAGGGTGAGCTTTCTCCAGCCCTCATCATCGAGCTGAAATGCGGCATTGAACACATAGCCCAGAAGTGAGCGGCCAAAGAACAGGCCACCCAGCAGCACCACGCCAAACAGCGCATTCACGATGGTGGGTTTCATCTTGATAAACGTCTCGTCCTGAAGCCAGATCGACAGCGAGCCGAAAATCAGCACCACAATGCCGGACACAAAAGGCATGATCGGCAAATGCTTGAAGACAATCTTGGAGACGATCAGCGACAACACGGTGGCCGCCATAAACAGCGCCGTGGCAATCAACAGTGGCCCGCCTACCGCCGTCAGTGCCGGAAATTGTTTGGCAAGCCATTCCCCACGCAAATTGCCAAAGAAAAACACCAGCAATGGCCCCAGCTCCAACACCATTTTTAGCATCGGATTGTGTTTCTCTGTTTCACTTGGTTGCTGGCTTTTTTCGATCACGGTTTTCACACTCTTTGGCTTCTTGGCTTCAAATTGTCTTATCAAAGATTACGTCGATTTACGGACCAAATTCTATGCGTTTACACCGGCAATGGCGCGGGCAAAATCTTCGGCCTCAAACGGCTCCAGATCATCCACGCCCTCGCCAACGCCAATGAAATAGACCGGCAATTTATGCTTGGCAGCAATGGCCACCAAAATACCACCGCGCGCCGTGCCATCCAGCTTGGTCATCACCAAACCGTTGACGCCGGCGATATTGCGGAAAATCTCCACCTGATTCATGGCATTCTGGCCGGTGGTGGCATCCAGCGTCTGCAACACCGTATGCGGTGCATCGGGATCAAGCTTGCCCAGCACACGGACAATCTTTTCCAGCTCGGCCATCAGCTCGGTCTTGTTTTGCAAGCGGCCAGCGGTGTCGATGATCAGCACGTCAGATTTTTCGGCCTTTGCCTTTTCGAACGCATCATAGGCCAAGCCCGCCGCATCAGCCCCGAGTTTGGTGCCAATAAAGCCGGAGCCGGTGCGATCAGCCCAGATTTTCAGCTGTTCAATGGCAGCGGCACGGAAAGTGTCGCCCGCCGCCAGCATCACCTTGAGGCCGGAACCAGAGAGCTTGGCGGCCAGCTTGCCAATGGTGGTGGTTTTGCCGGTGCCATTCACACCCACCACCAGAATAACATGCGGCTTGTGGTTGAGATCCAGCGCCAGCGGCTTGGCCACCGGCTTAAGCACCTTGACGATTTCCGAGGCCATGATCCGGGTCACATCCTCCCCGGTGACATCCTTGCCGTAACGTTCACTGGAGAGTGCGCCGGTGACCCGCATCGCGGTTTCCACGCCAAGATCGGCCTGAATCAGCAAATCTTCCAGCTCTTCCAGCGTGTCATCATCCAGCTTGCGCTTGGTAAACAGGGCGGCAATCTGCCCGGTCAGCTGCGAGGAGGTGCGAAACAGGCCTGCTTTGAGGCGCTGGAACCAGCTCAGTTTTTCCTGCGGCACTTCCGGTTCCGGCGCAACCACGGTGGAGGTAGAAAAGCCCTTTGGCAACGCAATCTCTTTGGCTGGCTCATCATTAACCAGCTCCGCAGAGGAAGACGCATCTGTCGATTGAGCCTCTTCCATTTCCAGCAGCGCCATTGGCACGACGTCCAGATCATCCGAATCCGGCTCAACGCGCTCAACTGCCACATCGCTGGCCGGACCACCTGCGGTTTCCATCTCTTCCGGCAGCACCGGGTCAGTGACCACGGGAACGTCGGGGGTACGCTGCTTCGGCAGACTGGCAGCCGCAACGGCTTCGCGTTCTTCCGCCGTCAATTCCTCGACAACCACCGCATCGGTGGATTTCTCCGAGCTGAAGGTGAAGACTTTTTTGAAGAAACCGATGGCCATGGGTCTTGCTTTTCTTTGATCAGGCCGCAACAGGGCTTGCGGGTTCAAGTGTCAGGTGACGGCCATTGTGACCGGAAATGTTAGCCTCGATAAGCGCTCCGGGCTGATAACCCGGCACCGCCACGAGGGTGAAGTCTTCGCTATGAGCCAATTCATTGCGCTCCACCAGCAGCTTTTGGCGTGTTCCCACCAAACCCTGCAAATGGTTGCTGTGCAGTTTTTCAGCCATAGCCCGCAAAGCGGCCGCCCGCTGTTTGACCACGGCCCGATCGAGCTGCGGCATTTTTGCAGCCGGTGTGCCAGGGCGCGGGCTGTAGGGAAAAACATGCAAATGCGCAATGCCGATCTCTTCCGCAAGCCGCGCAGAATTTTGCGCCATCTCTTCCGTCTCGGTCGGAAAACCAGCGATCATATCCGCACCAAAGCTGAAATCGGGGCGAAGGGCGCGCACCTGTTTGGCAAATGCAAGCGCATCCGCGCTCGAATGCCGCCGCTTCATCCGCTTCAAAATCATATCATCGCCATGCTGCAAAGACAGATGCAGATGCGGCATAAAGCGCGGCTCTTCAGCAATCAAATCGAAAAGATGCTGATCCACCTCAATACTGTCGATGGAGGATAACCTTAGCCGGGTAATTTCCGGCACTTGCTTCAAGAGTGTCTTGGCCAAAAGCCCAAGCGTCGGTGTTCCCGGAAGGTCCGCGCCATAGCTGGTGGCATCCACGCCGGTGAGCACCACTTCAATATAGCCGCTTTCCACCAATTTGCGGGCCTGCTCCACCACAGCCCCCATGGGGACGGAACGGGAATTGCCGCGTCCAAACGGAATGATGCAGAATGTGCAGCGATGATCACAACCGTTTTGCACCTGCAAAAACCCGCGCACATGGCCATCAATATGGGCCACCATTTGCGGTGCGGTTTCCGTGACACTCATAATGTCGTTGACGCGCAGCTTTTCCTCAGAGGCCACGCCGAAATCCGGTAGAGCGCGATAGTGTTCGGCCTTGAGCTTTTCCTCATTGCCCAGCACCATATCCACTTCCGCCATGGCGGCAAAGCCAGCGGCATCCGTCTGGGCCGCACAGCCGGTGACAATAATCCGCGCTTCTGGATTTTCCCGCCGTGCGCGGCGAATGGCTTGGCGCGCTTGCCGCACCGCCTCGCCCGTCACAGCACAGGTGTTGACCAGAATGGCGTTGTTGAGGCCAGCCTTAGCCGCCTCGGCCTTCATCACTTCCGATTCATAGGTGTTGAGACGACAGCCGAAGGTGATGACATCAATGCCGCTCACGAGCCTGATGCCTCGCTCAAAACCTCATCGCTACGTTGCCATGCTCCGGTAACAGGATCGAGTTGGCCCGACCATTCCCATTCCGCAGCCCCGGTCATGATGACGTGGTTGTCGCGCTCGCGCCACTCGATGGTCAGGGCTTGTTGATTGGGGCTGGAGGCCACCGTGATCACCACCTTACGCTCCGTGCGCCCGGTGCGGGCACCCGAGACACCCGCCGAGCAGGCCGCAGAGCCACAAGCCAGCGTCAACCCGGCCCCACGCTCCCAGGTGCGGGTGATCATGGTGGATTTCGATGTCACCTGCGCCAGCGTGATATTGGCCTTTTCCGGAAACATCGGATGATTTTCCAAAAGCGGCCCAAATCGCTCCAGATCGTAGCTCATCGGGTCACGATCCACCCAGAAGATCGCATGGGGATTGCCCATCGACATAACCGATGGCGAATGCAAAATCGGTGCATCAATCGGCCCGATCTGCAATTCAATCCGGCTGGTGTCATGAAATTCTTCCGAGAGCGGAATTTTATTCCACTCAAACACCGGCGTGCCCATATCCACCGAGATCGACCCATCTTCATGCTCAACAGCATTGAGAATGCCCGCCAGCGTCTGGAAGGTAAAAGCCTTCAAGCCCGTTTCGGCTGATAAAGCCTGCACCACGCAGCGGGTGCCATTGCCACAGGCCTGCGCCCGCGTGCCATCGCAATTGATAATGTCGATATAGGCAAAAGTGCCATCCAGCTTCGGATCATGGATCGCCATGATCTGATCGAAATTGGTGGCGGGGTCTTGTGCCAGTGCAATGGCAGCTTCCGGCGTCACGGGTTTGGTTTGGCCACGCATGTCAACAACCAGAATCTTGTTTCCAAGTCCGTTCATCTTTGCAAATTCGACCAAATTGCCCATGGGCTCCACTTTCTTAGCGCGTTTCAGCGCTATATGGCGGAATTCAACCAGAATTACCAGTCTTTGCCACTCTACCTTATAATCGGCACATCGAAAACCTCACCAGCCCGCAAAGGCCGAAAACGTTCCTGTGCTATACCCGCTTTGGAAAGTGCCTCTGCCAGATGCTCTACCGGCTCCATCATCGGCTCGTCGGTGAGCTGAAAGGTTGCGAAGTGATGGCCAACAGCAAAAGCGGCTTTGCACAGTTGAAAGCCTTCCACCGCCTCTTCCGGATTCTGATGCTGGCCGCGCATGAACCAGCGCGGCTCATAGGCCCCGATCGGCAAAATCGCCAAACGAAAATCACCATATTTCTCAGTGGCAGCGCGGTAATTGATGCCATCATGAAAGCCAGTGTCGCCAATATGATAGATGCGCCCCACCGGGGTCGAGATCACAAACGCCGCCCACAGCGCCATGCAGCGGTCATTCATACCGCGTGCCGACCAGTGATGGCTCGGCTCGGCGGTGATCCGCACCCCATCGGCAACCTCAATATGATCACCCCAATCCACCACCCGGATATTCGCAAGCGGCACCGATTTATGGATGATTCGGTCATTGCCCAAAGGCGTGATAAACAGCGGATGAAAAGCGTGATGCAGCCGATCAAGCGTTTTGATGTCGAGATGGTCATAATGATTGTGCGTCACCAGCACGATATCAATCGGCGGCAGGTCTTCAAACCGCACCCCCGGCTCCACCACCCGCTTTGGCCCCGCAAAAGACACCGGACTGACCCGCTCTTGCCAGACCGGATCCAACAGAATGTTCAGCCCACACACCTGAACAAGCATGGAGGCATGACCAATCATCGTCACCCGCAACCCATCACCCTCAACGTGCGAAGAAGGCTTGGCCGCGCCCACAGGCAAATCGATCCGCTTGGGCCATCGAGATTTTTGCCCATTCAATTTCCAGCGCAGCACTTGCGAAAATCCCAGCGGCAACACCCCGCCGGGATTGTAAAAGCGCGTTCCGTCAAAATGGTCTGAGACCGTGCCGGAAAAGTAAGGGTTTTTTGCCATGAATTTTGATTGCTCTTGCAAAGAGGTGACTGCACAGTCCTGGCAATCAGATAGGATTAATCCCGGTAATTAAAAGCTCGGAAGTGACGAAATGCTCAGCAAATACGGGTGACGTTGACCGGCTTAACCAACGTCACCATTTCCATCACGAGCGCTGAGTTCTTGGAACCAAAGCACGCAGCTTATCAAGTGAATGGCATGTATTGTTTAGGTGCGCGTGCGCACTCAAGTAACCATTTAATGGCTCAATGATGTCTGAATCGTCCACATTGCCCGAAGCATACGCGACAGCCTGATTAAATTCGTGCTGCACATCATATCCGCAATTATTAAGTACCTGTTTAAAGACTTTACCGTCAAACATGGTCCGCAACTCGCTCAAGGTCGCAATCATGGAGCAACTTAATTTCCTGACATCGTCGTCACTTACACTAGCTGTACTCACAGAGTAGCGCTGAAGCGCCTCATCCGCCTTGATCCAAGCTTCATCAACAAGAGAAGCCGGTAAACTATATACATCCAAATCCGTCAAATCGCAGTCCTCTCACTTAAAAGCTCGCGTCCTTTATTGAGGAAGTATTCCGCTATATCCCTATCAACAATATACACTGCCGCACGTCGTTCAATTTCATCCAGAGAACGATATCTCTCTTGAGATAAAAGTTCAGACAAATATTCATCTGCCTCAGCCATTGATGAAATTTTGTAAGATTGAATACTTGAAATATTTTCCATTTCCTGCCCCTTCACTTAACTACAGTTCGTACGTGGGAATTAAAAGACAGAATTTCAACTGTAGATTTCAAGAAAGGGACATTTTTTTGATTTTAATCCTAAAATTACAAAGAAATACCAGAGCAAGAGGATCCACATCGTGATGTCGGCTACTTTCACTCCAAGAAACCGAGCTTCGGCAACAAATCGGCATTTTTCTTGACTCTGCGGCCAAAATCCTGTTTACCCCTGCCAAATCTGCGAAGAGATAAGACTCCGAGCCGCCGACCGGGACCCGAAAAGGTATAAAGAGTTCCCGGAGGTCAACACCCGACAGCGCGATGCGCCCTCGGGTGTCGTTGGGCTTTGCGTCTTGTTTTTTTCAACGAAACACACAAAGTTTCAAAAGCAGCCAACACTTTTGAAACAATGAGGAAGATGCGATGTTTGATAACCTGCAGGACCGCCTTGGTTCCATTCTGAATGGACTGACCGGCCGTGGCTCGCTCTCCGAGGCTGATGTCTCGGCGGCGCTGCGGGAGGTTCGCCGTGCTCTGCTGGAAGCCGACGTCGCCCTCGAAGTTGTGCGCAGCTTTACCGACAAGGTGCGCGAAAAGGCCGTTGGTGCGGCTGTGCTCAAGTCCATCAAGCCCGGGCAGATGGTCGTCAAGATCGTTCATGATGAGCTGGTGGAGATGTTGGGCACTGAAGGCGTGGGCATTGATTTGCACGCTGCCGCCCCCGTTGTGATCATGATGGTGGGTCTGCAAGGCTCGGGTAAAACCACCACCACCGGCAAGATTGCCAAGCGCCTCACCGATCGTGATCGCAAAAAAGTGCTGATGGCCTCGCTGGACACCCGCCGTCCGGCAGCGCAGGAACAATTGCGCCAATTGGGCGTGCAGACCGGCATTGATACCCTGCCGATCATTGCAGGCCAATCGCCCACCGATATTGCCAGCCGCGCCGTACAGGCCGCAAAGCTGGGCGGCCATGATGTCGTGATTCTCGACACCGCAGGCCGCACGCATATTGATGAGCCCTTGATGGTCGAAATGGCCGACATCAAGAAGAACGCCAAGCCACACGAAATTCTGCTGGTGGCCGATGCGCTGACCGGTCAGGACGCCGTCAATCTGGCGCGCAATTTTGATGAACGCGTGGGCATCACCGGCCTTGTGCTGACCCGTATGGATGGCGATGGCCGCGGCGGTGCAGCGCTCTCCATGCGCGCCGTCACCGGCAAGCCGATCAAGCTGATCGGTATTGGCGAGCGCATGAACGAGCTGGATGAATTTCATCCGCGCCGTATTGCCGACCGTATTCTGGGCATGGGCGACATTGTTTCGCTGGTGGAAAAAGCCGCCGAGAATATTGATGCCGAAAAAGCCAAGGCCATGGCCGAAAAAATGGCCAAGGGCAAGTTTGACCTCAACGACCTTGCCGACCAGCTGCGCCAGATGCAGAAAATGGGCGGCATGGGCGGCATTATGGGTCTGATGCCGGGCATGGCTGGCATGAAAGATAAGGTGGCAGCCGCCGGGTTGGATGACAAGATGTTTGGCCGTCAGATCGCCATCATCTCGTCGATGACCAAGGCCGAACGCTCGAACCCGGATATTCTCAAGCATTCCCGCAAAAAGCGTATTGCGGCAGGCTCCGGCACGGATGCCTCCGAGATCAACAAGCTTTTGAAAATGCACCGCCAGATGGCCGACATGATGAAAATGATGGGCGGCAAAAAGGGCGGCGGCATGATGAAGCAGCTGATGGGCGGCCTTGCTGGCAAAATGGGTCTGGGCGGCGGAATGGGCGGCATGCCTGATCTGTCCGGCATGGACCCCAAGCAGCTGGAAGCCCTTGCAAAGCAGGCTGAAGCGGCTGGCATCAAACCACCTCCTGGCCTTGGTGGGGCAGGTCTTGGTGGCATGGGTGGTGGTCTTCCCGGCCTGGGTGGTGGAAAATTACCGGGTCTTGGTGGAGGGTTTCCGGGCCTTCCCGGCCTCCCAAAGAAGAAGTGAGGATAGACACTGATGATTGATCCCGCCATCAAACAGGAATTATCCGGCTACCGCCAGTCGATCGACAATATCGATGCGGCATTGGTTCACATGCTGGCCGAGCGTTTTCGCTGCACCCAGGCTGTGGGCGTGCTGAAAGCCAAATACGATTTACCGCCTGCCGATCCGGCACGCGAGGAATACCAGATTGAACGTCTGCGGCGCTTGGCCAACGACGCGCAGCTGGACCCGGATTTTGCTGAGAAGTTTTTGAACTTCATCATCAAGGAAGTCATCCGGCATCATGAAGCCATCGCTGCTGAACACGGCAGCAATACCCAACAGACCGCCTGACGGCGGCCTCAACAAACACCGATCATCAAAGATGATCGTATAAAAACCTAGGAGTTACCCATGTCCCTGAAAATTCGTCTTGCTCGCGGCGGTTCCAAGAAGCGTCCTTACTACCAGATCGTTATTGCTGACGCTCGCTCGCCTCGCGACGGCCGCTTCCTTGAAAAGGTTGGTTCCTGGAACCCAATGCTCGGCAAGGACGCTGAAAAGCGCGTTGAGCTGGACGCCGACCGCATCAAGGAATGGCTCGCAAAGGGCGCACAGCCTACAGACCGCGTTTTGAAGTTTTTGGCCGAAGCTGGTCTGGCTGAACGCGCAGCGCGCAGCAACCCTGAAAAGGCAAAGCCAGGCAAGCGCGCTCTTGAGCGTCTGGCTGAGAAGAAGCAGAAGGCTGATGCTCTTGCTGCTGCAACAGCTGAAGCTGCTGAATAATTTGTAGCCAAGATTTAAAAAGCGGGCAGCATGGCAACATGGTGCCCGCTTTTTGCGTTTATTTTCCATGATTTTTTGCATAATGATGCTCCAACATGAATTCAGCCAACCACCAATTGAGAAGGAACGCGCGCGCCCATGACCAAGCTTGAAAATCCGGTGCTGATGGCCGTGATCGGTGCGGCTCAGGGCCTGCGAGGCGAAGTACGGGTGAAATCCTTCACCGCCGATCCCATGGCGATTGGCGATTATGGCAAGCTGCATGCCAAGGATGGCCGCGAATTTGAAGTGCTGGATGTGCGCGAAGCCAAAACAGTGGTTGTCGTGCGCTTTCGTGGTATCAATGATCGCAACGCGGCAGAAGCCTTGAACGGGCTGGAACTGTTTGTGGATCGCAGCGCGCTGTCTGATGATGATCTGGACGATGACGAATTCTTCTATGCCGATCTGGAAGGGCTGGACGTGGTGGATGCGGATGGCAAGAGCTATGGCACTGTCTCTGCGGTTTTCGATTTCGGCGCAGGCGATCTCTTGGAAGTCCGGGCTCCGGCCAAGCGCCCTGTTCTCATTCCTTTCACGGAAGCTGCCGTGCTGGAAATTGATCTTGAGGGCGGAAAGCTGCTGATTGATCCGGAAGCTGCCGGTTTGATTGATGATGGCAGCACGCCACCTTTTAATGCAGATGGCACGCCGCCTGCCAAAGGCAAGCGTTCAGAATGACCTTCAAGGCCACGGTTTTAACCCTCTACCCGGAAATGTTTCCGGGGCATCTGGGCGTATCCCTTGCCGGTCGCGCCCTCGAGCGTGGCCAATGGGCCATTGACGCGGTGCAGATCCGCGATTTTGCCAGCGACAAGCACAGAAGTGTTGATGATACGCCTGCGGGCGGTGGTGCTGGCATGGTGCTGAAACCCGATGTGCTGGCAAGCGCCATCGACAGCATTGCCGATGATAACCGCCCCAGACTGTTGATGAGCCCGCGTGGCAAGCCCTTGAGCCAGAAGCGCGTGCGCGAGATTGCCAGTGGCGACGGCGTGGTGATTGTCTGTGGCCGTTTTGAAGGAGTTGACCAGCGGGTGATTGAGGCGCGCAATCTCGAAGAAGTGTCGATTGGCGACTATATTCTCTCCGGCGGCGAGCCTGCGGCACTCACGCTTTTGGATGCCGTGGTGCGGATCATTCCCGGAGTGATGGGCAATGATCTGTCCGGCCTGCATGAGAGCTTTGAAGGCGGGCTTTTGGAACATCCACATTACACCCGACCACAGGTGTTTGAGGGGCGTGAAATTCCGGCCGTGCTGACATCTGGCAATCATGCCGCCATTGAAAAATGGCGAAATGCAGAAGCGTTGAAGCTAACCCGCGAGCGGCGGCCAGATTTGTTGTCAGAGTCACAAAAACAGCAAAAATAAGCAGCCAAAGGGATGACAAGCCCAAGGAATTGCTATATGGGCAGCGTCGGAAATGGGCCTTGTCCCGTCTACCAGCAAACAAAGAACACGACACCGCTCCCGCCGCAAGGCGTACACCTGAGGCAATGACCAAGGGACCACAGTTGAGCGCTCTGGCTGTTTTAGAAGAACTTGAAAAGGTTAGACCTATGAACATCATTCAACAGTTGGAAGCCGAACAGGCCGCCAAGATCGAAGCCAAGCGCACTCTTCCTGAATTCGCACCAGGCGACACCGTTCGCGTTAACGTGCGCGTGACAGAAGGCACACGTACTCGTGTACAGGCCTACGAAGGCGTTTGCATCGCTCGTTCGGGCGGCGGCATCAATGAGAGCTTCACTGTTCGCAAGATTTCTTACGGCGAAGGCGTTGAGCGCGTATTCCCTGTTTACTCGCCAATGGTTGAAGGCGTTGAAATCGTTCGTCGCGGTAAGGTGCGTCGCGCCAAGCTGTACTACCTGCGCGACCGTCGCGGTAAGTCTGCTCGTATCGTTGAAAACACCGGCACCCGCGCCCGCAAGCTGAACGACGCTGAACGCGCTGCCGCTGCCGAAGAAAAGGCACGTCTGGAAGCCGAAAAGGTAGCAGCAGCACAGGTACTGGCCGCTGAAAAGGCCGCAGCAGAAGCAGCAGCCGCTGCTGAAGCCGCCGCAGCTGCAGCCGCTGCCGAGCCAGCCGCTGAATAAGCATTAAACCTTCGGGTTTTGAGAAAAGGCGGCCTTCGGGTCGCCTTTTTTATTGGCTGAAAGGTCGCGTCTGCGGCCACGCGCCGCATGTGTTGTGCGCCAAACTCTCTTGAAGATCATCAAGGCCGCTGTTACCACTCACACGAGGAACAGGGGATGACCGTGCGCGCAAAGCTCATGACATGGCAGATGGTGTTGCATGCATTGTGCATGCTCTCACTTGTTGCCGTCGGCTTTGCCCATAAGGCCCCCAGCCTGTCGCACGCACACCTGACGCCCACCGAGATTGTGGCCTATACGCTTCCAGACGGCAGCTTGCCTGTTCTGTGTATCGCCGATCAGGCAACGTCAGACCATGGGCAGGATCACCAGCACAAAGCCAATGGCGGTTGTGAAGCCTGCCGGATTTCGGCTTCCATCCTGCTGCCGACACCGGCAGACACCGTCGGCCTTTTGGCAAAGCTTGAGCGCAAGCAGGCCTATCAGCGAATAGACGAGCCGGTCCTCGCCCGCATTTTCTCCCCCAACACATCACCACGGGCACCGCCAATCGCCTGATTGACTGTCATCGGGCCGATTCCGATTTTGAGCACGACGCTCCAAGTGCACCGCGTCGCAATATCACGGGTCGTGATCCCGATTGCCAGATGCCTTGTTCTTCCTTGAAGAGCAACTTTTGCGATAATTTTTCTAAATAACATTCACAATGTTGCACATGCCTTGGTGCGCCGCTCGAAAGAGCAGGCAGCACAGGACATGGATGCGACATCAGAGAGCAAAATACATGTTCAAAACAATGATAACCACGGCCCTCATCGGCATCAGCGTGTTATGGGCAGGCCAGGCCGCAGCCGAGATCACCGTGACTGACGTCAAAGGCCGCACCGTGATACTGCCAGAACCTGCAAAACGTGTGGTGTTGGGCTTTTACTATGAGGATTACCTGGCCGTTGCAGGCCCCGGTGCCATCGATAAGGTGGTTGCCCTCTCCCTCAGCCCCTGGAAAGATTGGCGGCCAAGCCAATTTGCGGCCTACGAAAAAGCCATGCCGACCCTGCATTCCATTCCCGATGTCGGCTCCACGGAAGATAGCAATTTCTCGATCGAGAAGGCTATTGCAGCGCGCCCCGATCTGGTGATCCTGGCGTCATGGTCTTATGACGCGCTGGGCGACGGTGTTCATCGTTTTGAAGAGGCCGGGATTCCGGTGGTGACGCTGGATTTCAACAGCCAGACCGTTGCCAAACATGTGCTGTCCACCGAGGTTTTGGGCAAGGTGATGGGCACCGAAGACCGCGCCGAAAAGCTGGCCGCAAACTATCAAAACGCCATGGCAGATATTGATGCCCGCATCAAGGCCGCAGGCCCCACCACCAAGAAAGTCTATGTCGAATTGGCCCAGAAGGGTGCAGATTCCATTGGCAATTCCTATGGTGATACGATGTGGGGATCTTTGATCACCAGTCTCGGCGGCCATAACATTGCCAAGGGGCAAATTGGCAATTGGGGACCGCTGAGCCCGGAATATGTGTTGGCACAAAAGCCGGACCTGATTTTTCTGGCCGGTTCCGAATGGTTGAACAAGCCGCAATCTGTGCAGGTGGGCTTTGGTGCTGACCCAAACATCACGCGGGAGCGCATGGCAGCCTATCTAGCCCGCCCAGGTTGGGCGGAGCTGCCAGCCGTGAAGAACGGTGAAGTCTTTGCCATCTATCATGGCGGGGCGCGGACATTATATGATTATGCCTTTACGCAATATATCGCAAAACAGCTCTATCCTGCTGCCTTTAGGGATATCGATCCGGCTCAGAACCTGCGCGACTATTATGCAAAATGGCTGCCGATCAAAGCCGATGGCGTGTTCATGCTGTCTTATAAAGCGGCGGCCCAATGACTCTGCTCGTCCCTACACACGCGGATCGTATGCGCCGTGGTTATCATCGCGCCAGCCAGCGACACCGGCTGGCGTTTGTGATCGTTGGGGCCATTTTGCTGGCACTGGCCTTTGCCGATCTGATTTCCGGACCATCTGGCATGAGCTTTTCTGAGATCTGGACAACGCTTCTGGCCGGCCCCTGGGGCGCAGACAGAATGAACGCGATTATTTTGTGGCAATTGCGCATGCCGCAAACCATCATGGGCATTGTTGTCGGGGCCTGCCTGGGCCTGGCCGGGCTGAAAATGCAGACCATTCTCGACAATCCACTGGCAAGCCCGTTTACGCTGGGCTTTTCGGCAGCCGCAGGCTTTGGCGCAGCACTGGCCATCATGTTTGGTGGTGCGTTCGCGATCCCGCTTTCGATCACTACGCCTCTGCTCGCCTTTGTTATGACGCTTGCCGCCTGCGGCCTGGTCTATATCGTCGCAATGACGCGCGGTGCCAGTGCGGGCCTTCTGGTGCTGGCCGGTATTGCCGTGATGTTCTTTTTCCAATCGCTGCAAGCCCTGTTGCAGTTTCTGGCCAGTCCGGAAGTGCTGCAACAGATCGTCTTCTGGCTGTTTGGCAGCCTGCTCAAGGCCAGTTGGTCCGGCGTTGCGGTTGCAGGCGGCATTTTGCTGGTGTGCTTTCCAATTGCGATGGCCGATAGCTGGAAGCTGACTGTGCTCAGATTGGGTGATGCCAATGCCACAAGCCTTGGCCTGTCGGTTGAAAATGTGCGCCGCCGCAGTTTTTTGCTGATCGCGCTTCTCACCGCCGCCGCGGTGTCTTTTGTCGGCACCATTGGCTTTATCGGGCTGATTGCCCCGCATATGGCCCGCGCCCTTGTGGGTGAAGACCACCGCCTGACATTGCCGCTCTCGGCTTTGTCCGGCGCGGTCTTGGTGGTGGCAGCTTCGGTGATTGGCAAAATCATTTCGCCCGCCGGTGCTTTGCCGGTTGGCATTGTCACCGCCATCGCAGGCGTGCCCGTGTTGTTTGCCCTGATTATCAACCGCAGCGGAGGCCAAAAGCAATGACCCGTGGTTTGATGATACGGCAGATGAATGTCACCCGTGGTAAAACGCCGATTGTGCATGATGTCACGCTGCATTTGCAGCCGGGCCTGCTGGTCAGCTGCATTGGCCCCAATGGCGCGGGCAAATCGACATTGCTGGGCGCACTGGCCGGCAGCTTTGCCGCAACAGGCAAGATCACCTGGAATGGCACCGCCCTGACCCCGTCCATGATTGGCCATATGCCCCAGCAATGCCGGGTCGATGCCGATCTCACAGCGCTGCAAGTGCTGCTGCTGGGCCAGCATGAAACGCTGGGGTTGAGAATCAAGAACAGCCAGATGGATGCCGCGGGCGAGATGTTGCAAAGCCTTGATATCATGGCGCTGGCCAACCGGCCCATGACCAGCCTCTCTGGCGGCCAACAACAACTGGTTTTGCTGGGGCAAAGACTGATCCGAAAGCCCAAGCTGCTGCTGCTGGATGAAGCCACCAGCGCCCTCGACATGGCCCACCAAATGCGGGTCATGCAGCTTATTCGCGATTATGTTCAGAAAAACGACGCGCTGGCCATTATGGCCATTCACGACCTCAACCTCGCCGCCCGCTACAGCGACGAGATCGTGTTGATGCATGCCGGACGGCTTGAAGCAAAAGGCCCTTTTGCCGATGCGATGACCGAGGAAAGGCTGGAGCGCGTCTATGGCATGCGCGCCATTCTGCTGCCCGACATTGCCGGCGCGCCCGTGATTGTTCCGCTCCACCCACTTGCCTCACCCACCTCCTCAATTGCCGCCTAAGGAAGCTCATCATGAAACATCTCCTGATCAACATCGCCGCCGTCGGTGCCCTCCTTTTGGCACAGCCTGCCTTTTCCCACGATTTCAAGGTGGGCGAATTGCACATCATCCATCCCGTTGCCCGCGCCATGTTGCCCGGCGCGCAGGTGGGCGGTGGCTATTTGACCATTGACAATGAAGGCGCAACCGATGACCGGCTGGTTGGCGGCACAAGCCAACGCGCCCGCAGCGTGCAGGTGCATGAAATGAAAATCGCTGATGGCGTGATGAGCATGAACGAGCTGAAGCAGGGCCTTGCTGTGCCGGCAAAAACCAAAACCGAATTGAAGCCCGGCAGCTACCACCTGATGTTCATGAACGTGGAAAAACCCTTTCAGCAAGGCGAAAAAATCAAGGCTGTGCTGAATTTTGAAAAGGCCGGGCCGGTTGAGGTTGAATTCACCGTTGTTGCCGCCAATGGCGATGATAAGAGCGGCGACATGCACGATCACTCCAACCACAAAATGCCGATGGACCCGAAAAAATGACCCGAAATCCAAAAGTCATTGCCGCTCTGGCCATTGCGGGCGTGTTTGTTTCTGCCTTGATTGGTATCATCATCTGGGTGGCTGCCGACAGCCCCCGCCCCGGCCCCTTCAATGCCCGGTTTCAGCTGGTCAATGATCGGGGCGAGGCGGTGGATCAATCGATCTTCAAGGGCAGTCCGGCATTGGTCTATTTTGGTTATACCCATTGCCCCGAAGTGTGCCCCACAACGCTGTTTGAAATGGCCGACTGGATGAAAACGCTGGGGCCGGACGGCAAGCCGCTGAAGGCCTATTTCTTCAGCATTGATCCCGAGCGCGATACACCAGACATCATGCACCAATATGTCAGTGCCATCAGCGACCGGATCACCGGCATCACCGGCGATCCGGCAGAGATGAAAAAGGTTATCGATGGCTGGATGATCTATGCCGCAAAGCTTCCCAGTGAAGACGGCAATTATCACATGAGCCACACAATCTCTTTACTGCTGATTGGTCCCGATGGTCGCCTGAAAGACATGATCCCTTACCAGACTGAAAAAGATCAGGCACTTGCCACCATTCGCGATGCACTCTTGAAACAAAGCTGAATGATCCGCCAGCCCTGTTCGGGCGGCAATTGGAGAACACCATGACCAAATCTTTGAAAACACTTGCAGCACTGACCGTTTTCGCCGGACTTTCTCTGTCCGGTCAGGCCTTTGCCCATGCCCATCTGGCAAGCGCAACACCGGCTGACAAAGCAACCGTTGCCACCGCCCCGAAAGAGATTGATCTGAGCTTCACCGAAGGCCTCGAATTGAAGTTTTCCGGCGTTGAGGTGACTGGTCCTGAAAAGGAAAAGGTCGCGATTGGCACGCCAACCTTAAGCGAGGACAAGAAAGCGCTGACCGTTCCGCTCAATGCCACGCTGAAACCCGGCACTTACACGGTGGATTGGCATGCGCTCTCGGTGGATGGCCATAAATCCAAGGGCAGCACCAGTTTCACCATCAAGCCGTGACCCCCGATTACGCTCTGATCATTTGTCGGTTTGTTGCAGATGGCTGCGCGCTCCTGCTTTGGGGCGCGCATGCCTATCTGTGGGCAGGCGTTGCGCCAGCGCTGGCGGCAAAGCTGCAACGCCAATTCACTCCTCTCACCGCCTTGGCTGTCGGCTTGTTGGTGGTGTCCGCCGCCTGCAAAATTCCCCTTCAGGCTGCCATGTTGGGCGATGGCTGGAGCGATGCCGCCAACCTCTCCCTGATCCACGATCTGGTCATGGACACAGAGAGCGGATGGGCGCTTGCGGTGCAGATGCTGTTGGCGCTTTTGTTGGCAATCACCTACATGAGCCTGCCCGCCTATCGTTTGATCTCTTTAGCCGTGGGTGCGGGATTGTTTTTGGCAAGTCTGACCATGAACGGTCATGCCGCCATGCACTCAGGCCTGCTTGGTGTGCTGCATCCTTTGAATGATGGCTTGCATATGCTGGCTGTTGGCGCATGGGTCGGCGCGCTTTGTCCGGTTTTTCTGCTGTTGAAGCATCCACCCAACGGTGAGGAATGGGACGTCTCCATTGCCGCACTGATGCGATTTTCCACTTTGGGCCACGCTGCCGTGGCACTGACCCTTCTCACCGGCATCATCAATGGCTGGATGATCCTTGGTCACGTCTGGCTAGATCTTGCCGTGCCTTATCAGCGTCTTTTGCTGCTCAAAATTGCGGTGGCTTTGGTTATGGTGGGTCTTGCCTGCATCAATCGTTATGGCTTTGTGCCGCTTATGACCCATGATCGCAACCGCGCTCTTCGGCTTTTGCGGCTTGGAACAGGTTTGGAAATTGCACTTGCCACTGTCGCGGTCGGATTGGTGGCTATATTCGGCGTGATGGAGCCAATCTAAACCCGCAAATGGTTTTTCATTCCTTGAAATCATACAACAACTTGTGACAAAGTGCCTTCGCCATATCTCAGGAGAAATCATATGCTGCTGCGCCGCGCCGTTCTCGCCGGTCTTTCCGCTCTTTTGCTTGCACCTTTCGGTGCCATGGCGGCCAATTTGCCCGATTTGAACGGCATGAAAGTGGTGGTGGTGACAGAAAATGCCTATCCACCCTTGCAGTTTGTTGATCCCAACACCGGGCAGGCCGTGGGCTGGGAATATGACGCCATGAATGAAATTGCCAAACGGCTGAATTTCAAGGTGGAATATCAAACCACCTCTTGGGATGCGATGATTCAGGCTGTGTCCGATGGCCAATACAACATCGGCATGACCGGCATTACCATCAAGGAGGAGCGCAAGGCCAAGGTCGATTTCTCCGACCCCTATATGCGTTCGCAACAGGTGATGCTGGTGCGCGGCGATGAAACCCGCTTTACCGATGCCAAAAGCTTTCGCGACTTCAAAAAAGGTCTGATTGGTGCGCAGCCCGGCACCAGCCCGTTTTACACCGCCGTCAATGACGTGCTGGATGGCAATGAGCAAAACCCGCGCATCAAGCTGATGGAAACCTTTGGTGCAACCGTGCAGGCCCTCAAGGCCGGTGATGTGGATCTGGTGTTGAGCGATAGCGTTGCCGGAAAAGGCTATGTGGATGCTTCCAACGGCGCTTTGAAAATCATTGGCGAGCCGCTGGGTGCCGAGGATTTTGGCTTCATCTTCCCCAAGGGCTCGGCTCTGGTAAAGCCCATCAATGCTGCCATTGCCGAGATGAAGGCCGATGGCACGCTGGACGCGCTGAACCAGAAATGGTTCGTCACCTATAAAATGGGTCAGTAAAGCCCAGATTGGACCTTATCCGTGGGCCTGCAAACCCTGCCAGGCGGCAGCAAGCAAGATTATCCCTATTGGCTGGTGGCCCTTGGCGCGTTGGCGCTGGGGCTAGCCATTACCATTGCCGTCAACAACATCTATGCGCAGGTGTTTGAAACGGTATCGCGGGGCATTGGTGTCACCATTTTTGTCACGGTCATGGGCTTTGCGCTGGCCTCGCTTCTCGGCCTGCTGATTGCCCTGGCGGGCATGGCTGACAGCATCATACTGCGGCAGATATCGCGGTTTTACATCGAGGTCATTCGCGGCATTCCTGTGCTGGTTTTGCTGTTTTATATTGCCTTTGTCGGAGCCCCCGGGTTTGTCAGCCTGGTCAACACGCTGGCCGCCCCGCTGATAAAAGCCGAATGGATGGAGCCTTTGCAGGTGCGGGATGTCTCGCTGATGTGGCGGGCCATTATTGCGCTGACCATCGGCTACTCCGCCTTCATTGCCGAGATCTTTCGCGCAGGGATTGAATCCATCGACAAGGGCCAGATTGAAGCTGCGAAATCGCTGGGCCTCACCCGCAGCCAGCGCTTTCGTCTTGTGGTGCTGCCGCAGGCCATCAAGGTGATTTTTCCGCCGCTCTCCAACGATTTTGTCGCGATGGTCAAGGATAGCTCGCTGGTTTCGGTGCTGGGCGTGGCTGATATCAGTCAGGCTGGCAAGATCTACGCTTCCGGCAGCTTTCGCTTCTTCGAGACCTATTCCATCGTTGCCTATATCTATCTGATTCTGACCATCGGCCTGTCCCTTGTGCTGAGGCGGATCGAAAAACGCATGCGGGCCAAGGATCACGCCAGCCATTAAGTATCCCCGCTGGTTTTCTGGATAACTGCCATAGAAATTGTCACTCAAACAAAACCGTCACTTTGACACATATCAAAGCGGACTCCGAGAGACTGCGACATGCTTGGGCATCGTCCTTTCTATTCAATGGTTTCATCCAGTCGGAGATTTGTTGTGATATTGATGCCAAAACACTTTTTGGTCGCGGCCCTGCTCGCCCTTTCTCTTGCGCAACCCGGTTTTGCGGCTGATAACGACCAAGCTTTGAAAAGCCGGTTTGAGGCCCTGTGGAGCAAATTGGCGGGCCAGAAACTGCCAGCCGATATTGCCACCTCGAACGGCCGCATTGAGGCACAGCAAATCCTCATCTCCTCCAAGCTTGCGGGCAGCGTAGCGGAGATGTTTGCCGTTGAAGGCCAGATCGTCGATGCCGGCACTGTGCTGGCGCGCATGGATACCGCAGCACTCGATGCTGAACTGGTGGGCAGCAAAGCAAAAGTGCGCCAGAGCCTGACCAGCGAAGTGGCCGCCGACGCCATGATCACTCAGCGACAAAGCGAGCTGGCGCTGGCCAAACAGGAGTATGAACGTGCCAAAACCATGAGCGAGAAAGGCAGCGGCACCCTGCAACAGCGCGATGCACGCGAAAGCCAGTTGCGCGTCGCTGAAGCCGCCTTGAAAGCCGCCACCGCCAGCCGCGCTGATGCCAGTGCTGCTGCCGAGGCAGCGCAGGCCGAGGTGGCCCGCATTCAATCGCAGATCGATGATTCCACGCTCAAAGCGCCGACACGCGGGCGGATCGAATATAGATTGGTGCAAAAGGGCGAAGTGGTGTCTGCGGGTGCGCCGATTGCCACCCTGCTTGATCTCTCCGATGTCACCATGACCATTTTTGTTCCGGCCAAGGCAGCAGGGCAGGTATCACTCGGTGATGAGGCCCGCATTATTCTGGACCCGATCCCGCAATATGTCATTCCGGCCAAAGTGTCCTTTGTATCCTCAGAGGCACAATTTACCCCCAAAACGGTGGAGACTTCGGATGAGCGCGAAAAGCTGATGTTCCGCGTCAAGCTGAAGATCGCCCCCGAACTGCTGAAAAGTCATGAAAATCAGGTCAAAACCGGCATTCGCGGCATTGGCTATGTGCGCAGCAATCCGGCAACGGCCTGGCCCGCTGAGTTGCAAACGAAGCTGCCACAATGACGGAGTTTGTCGCACAGTTTCAATCCGTCACCCATCACTATGGTGATGTGGCGGCCCTTGACGGGATTGATCTTGCCATTCCGGCAGGCCGCATGGTGGGTCTGATTGGCCCCGACGGCGTTGGAAAATCCACACTTCTGGGCTTGATCGCCGGTGTCACCCGCATTCAGCACGGCCATGTTGAGGTGCTGGGCGGCGATATGGCGCTTGCCAGTCATCGCAGCAAGGTGTGCGCCCGCCTTGCCTATATGCCGCAAGGGCTGGGGCGCAATCTTTACCCGACCTTGAGCGTTGCGGAAAATCTGGATTTCTTCGGCAGGCTTTTCGGCCAAAGCAGCCAGCAGCGCCAGACCCGCATGGATGAATTGTTGTCGGTCACGGGCCTTGCGCCCTATCGCGACCGTCCGGCTGGCAAGCTTTCTGGCGGCATGAAACAAAAACTCGGCATCTGCGCCTCGCTTTTGCATGATCCCGACCTTCTGATTCTGGATGAGCCAACCACCGGCATTGATCCGCTGTCGCGGCGTCAGTTCTGGCAATTGATCGATCGCATCCGCGCCCGCAGACCCGCCATGAGCGTGATTGTGGCCACCGCCTATATGGAAGAAGCGGACGGTTTTCACTGGCTGGCGGCTTTGCATGATGGTCACATTCTGGCCACAGGCAGCCCCGAACAGGTTAAAACCTTAGCCGGCAAATCAACGTTGGATGAAACCTTTGCCAGCCTGATGCCCGTTGATCAAAAAGTGTCGCAAAAAGCTGCGGAGGCACTGGTGACGCCGCCACCACGGGTGTTTACTGACGGTCCGCCCGCCATTGAGGCGGAAGGCTTGACCTGCCGCTTTGGCGATTTTGTCGCCGTTGATCACGTCAGTTTTCGAATTCCCAAAGGCGAGATCTTCGGTTTTCTCGGCTCAAACGGCAGCGGCAAAAGCACGACCATGAAAATGCTGACCGGGCTTTTGCCAGCTAGCGAAGGCGTTGCCAAACTGTTTGGCCAGGTCTTGCAGTCCGGCGACATCGAAACCCGCAAGCGGGTGGGGTATATGTCGCAGGCTTTTTCGCTCTACGGCGAGCTGAGTGTGCGGCAAAATCTGGTGCTGCATGCCCAGCTTTATGCTTTGCCCAAGGATGAGATCGAGCCGCGCGTGAAGACCATGCTTGCCGACTATGATCTGGTCGATGTGGCAGACAAGCGCCCCGATGATCTGCCGCTTGGGATTCGCCAGCGCTTGCAGCTGGCGGCAGCGGTGATTCATCAGCCGGAAGTGCTTATTCTGGATGAGCCGACCTCCGGCGTTGATCCCGTGGCGCGTGATACGTTCTGGCGTTCACTGATGTCCCTGTCGCGCGATCATGGCGTTACCATCTTTCTCTCCACCCATTTCATGAATGAAGCGGCCCGCTGTGATCGCATTTCCCTCATGCATCAAGGGCGCGTGCTGGCCGTTGGTCAACCGCAGGAATTATGCGCGCAGCGCCAGAAAACAACACTTGAAGAGACCTTTATTGATGTGCTCACGCAAGCGGGCATGGGCGCAGACGCCAATGATGAGATGGCAGAGACCACAATTGACACCCATCAACACCGGGTGATGCGACGGTTTGATCCGGGCAGGCTCTGGGCCTATGCCCGGCGTGAAATGCTGGAAATTCTGCGGGATCGCGCCCGTCTGGTGTTTGCGCTGGCCGGTCCCGCCCTGCTGTTGCTGACCTTTGGTTACGGTGTTTCCTTTGATGTGGAACACCTGCCCTTTGCCGTTTACGATCAGGATCAATCGGCACAAAGCCGCCAATTGGTGGAAAGCCTGCAAGGCTCTCGCTACTTTACGGAGCGCAGGGCCATTGCCTCATCGAAAGAATTGCAAGAGCGGATGCAAGGTGGAGAGCTGAGCGTTGGCGTGGAGATACCACCCAATTTCGGCCGGGATCTTGAGCGGGGCAACACGCCGGAGGTCTCCATCTGGCTGGATGCGGCCATGCCGTTTCGGGCCGAAACCGCCCGTGGCTATATGATCGGGCTGGTCAACAGCTATCTGGCGGACGCACAAGCCCGCAGCACCGGCAAAATCACATCATCCGCGCCGGTGCTGATTGATAGTCGCTACCGTTATAATCAGGCCTTTGTCAGCGCCAATGCCATTGTGCCCAGCGTCATTGTTCTGGTGCTCATTCTCATTCCGGCCATCATGACGGCGCTTGGGATCGTCAAGGAAAAAGAAACCGGGTCGATTGCCAATTTTCAGGCAACACCTGTCACCCGGATCGAGTTTTTGCTGGGCAAGCAACTCCCTTATGTGATCATCGCCTTTGCCAGTTTTCTGCTGCTGTTGCTGATCACCCGCCTTGTCTTTCATGTGCCGATCAAGGGATCAATGCTCACGCTGGTGTCGGCCTCGCTGCTCTATGTGTTTGCCGCCACAGGGTTTGGTCTGGTGGTGTCGAGCTTTGTGCGCAGCCAGGTAGCCGCGATTTTTGCAACAGCCATTATTGCCATAGTCCCTGCGGTGAATTTTTCCGGCCTGCTGGTGCCGGTGTCGTCGCTATCGGGTGGTGGCCGTTTGATGGGGCTGATGTTTCCCGCAGCCTGGTATCAGCCCATCACCGTCGGGGTGATCACCAAGGGGCTGGGGTTTGCGGATCTGTGGAGCAACCTTGCCATGCTCTTGCTGTTTGGCATCGGATTTATCGCCATGGCCCTCACAGCCTTGCGCAAGCGGAGTGCATGACATGCAACAAAGCCTTCTGCGAATCTTGCGCCTCGGCATCAAGGAACTTTACAGCCTGCGGGCCGATTCAGTCATGTTGATCCTGATTGTCTATGCGTTCACCGTCGCCATTTATACTGTGGCAACCGGAGCCAATATGGAGGTCAGCAATGCCTCTGTGGCCGTGGTGGATGAGGATCGCTCCATGCTCTCCACCCGGCTGCGCGACGGCCTGATCAAGCCGTTTTTCAAGGAACCGGCCCTGATTGAGGCAAAAGACGTGGATGCAGCGATGAACAGCGGCAAATATGTTTTCGTGCTGGAGATCCCACCAAACTTCGAGCAGGACACACTCAAAAATCTGAAACCCACCGTGCAGCTCGATATTGATGCAACAGCCATGTCGCAAGCCGGCAATGGTGCCTCCTATATCCAGAGCATCATCTTGCAGGAGGTCAAAGCCGCCCTGCCGCAAGTGGTGACCGCATCTCCAATCAATCTCGTGGTCAGCGCCCGCTTCAACCCCAACCTGATGTCCATGTGGTTTACGGCGGTGATGCAGGTGATCAACAATGTCACCATGCTCTCCGTCATCCTCACCGGGGCTGCCCTGATCCGCGAGCGCGAGCATGGCACAATTGAGCATCTGTTGGTTATGCCCGTCACGCCCGGCGAGATCATGTTTGCCAAAATCTGGTCAAACGGGCTGGTCATTGTGGCGGCCTCCATTCTGTCGCTGGTGGTTATGGTCGAGCAGGTGCTGGGTGTGCCGGTGGCCGGATCGTTGGGCTTGTTCATTCTGGCGGCCCTGCTCTATCAATTTTCGGTGACATCGCTGGGCATTTTGATTGCCACAGCCGCAACATCCATGGCGCAATTTGGCCTGATCGCCATTCCGGTGCTGATTGCCATGAACCTTCTGTCAGGCAGCACAACGCCGATGGAGAGCATGCCGTCCTGGCTGCAATATGTCATGCAGATTTCGCCCTCGACGCATTTTGTCGCCCTGTCACAAGGCATTCTCTATCGTGGCGCGGGCTTTTCGCTGGTGTGGCAGTCCATGGGAGCGCTGGTGCTGATTGGTGCTGGCTTCTTCGGCATCGCACTCTATCGCTTCCGGCGCACGCTCTTATCGGCATCATAGCCAGAAGCCTGGGCATGGGCATCTGGCAAAAGGTTTGAATTGCCGATGCCCCAAGAAGCTGCTAGAAGTGCCGCCATGGGATCGAAATTCGGATGTCTCGCGCCTCACATATTCGTGCTGCAAGACCATAAGCGTCTGCCGGCACGCTTTTTTGCGCGTATTTCCGGGGCGCTCAACAGCCATCGAGCTTAAGCGCGAATGCCGCGAAGACGGCTGTTGTTTTCTGGTCGCATTTCCGTGATCCAATGACAGAAATCCCTTTTTAAAAACCATCGATGGATGAAACCCCATGAGCGCACCTCGCACCCTCTACGACAAGATTTTTGATGACCATCTGGTCGATCGTCAGGAAGACGGCACCTGTCTTCTCTACATCGATCGTCACCTCGTGCATGAGGTCACGAGCCCGCAGGCCTTTGAAGGTCTGCGCATGGCAGGCCGCAAGGTGCATTCGCCTGCCCGCACGCTGGCTGTTGTGGACCATAACGTTCCCACCACGCCTGATCGTGCAGAAGGCATCAAGAACGAAGAAAGCCGCATTCAGGTTGAGGCTCTGGCCAAGAATGCTGCCGATTTCGGCGTTGAATATTATTCGGAAAAAGACAAGCGTCAGGGCATCGTGCATATCGTTGGTCCTGAGCAGGGCTTTACCCTGCCCGGCATGACCATTGTCTGCGGCGACAGCCACACTTCCACCCATGGCGCGTTCGGCGCTTTGGCGCATGGCATTGGCACATCTGAAGTGGAGCACGTTCTGGCCACCCAGACGCTGATCCAGAAGAAAGCCAAGAACATGCTGGTGCGTGTGGATGGCAAGCTGCCCGAAGGCGTGACCGCCAAGGACATCATCCTTGCAATCATCGGCGAAATCGGCACCGCTGGCGGCACCGGCCACGTGATTGAATTCGCAGGCGAAGCCATTCAGGCCCTGTCCATGGAAGGCCGCATGACCGTCTGCAACATGACGATCGAAGGCGGCGCACGCGCGGGCCTGATCGCACCGGATGAAAAGACCTTTGAATACATCAAGGGCAAGCCACGCGCTCCACAGGGCGAACAGTTGGAAGCTGCGATTTCCTATTGGAAGACGCTGCACACCGACGAAGGCGCGCATTTCGACCGCACCGTGGTGCTGGATGCCGCCAATCTGCCACCAATCGTGTCCTGGGGTTCGTCTCCAGAAGATGTGATCTCGGTCGAAGGCGTTGTGCCAAACCCAGACGATATCACAGACGAAAACAAGCGTACCTCCAAGTGGCGCGCACTGGACTATATGGGCCTCAAGCCCGGCACCAAGATTACCGACATCAAGATTGATCGCGTGTTCATCGGTTCCTGCACCAACGGCCGCATTGAAGACCTGCGCGCTGCTGCTGCCGTGCTGAAAGACAAGAAGGTTGCCTCAACCGTGTCGGCCATGGTGGTTCCCGGCTCCGGTCTGGTGAAGGAACAGGCGGAAGCCGAGGGCCTGCATCAGATTTTCCTCGATGCTGGCTGCGAATGGCGCGAACCCGGCTGTTCCATGTGCCTTGCCATGAACGACGACCGCCTGAAACCGGAAGAGCGTTGCGCATCGACCTCGAACCGCAATTTTGAGGGCCGTCAGGGCTTTAAGGGCCGCACCCATCTGGTGTCGCCTGCCATGGCCGCTGCTGCGGCTGTTGCTGGCCACTTCGTGGACATTCGCACCTGGAAATAAGTGCGGCTGTATAAGCTGACATAGATAAGGCGGCTCTCGAGCCGCCTTATCTGTTTTTTAACCAATGATTCACGTGAAATCAAAACGTCGCCGTCATCGGGTCCGGGCCGATACGCGCACCGGCGCTGTCCAGCTTGGCAAGCTCTGCGATATCATCCTGATCCAGCGCAAAATCAAACACCTTGAAATTCTCTTCAATGCGCGATGGTGTGACGGATTTGGGAATCACCACCAGACCACTGTCGATATGCCAGCGAATGATCACTTGCGCCGCTGTGCGGCCATGCTTTGCGGCAATTTTGCCAATCACCGGATGATCAAGCAGCTTGCCCTGCCCCAGCGGGCTCCAGGATTGGGTGATAATCTTGTGCTTCTCGTGGAAAGCACGGGCGGTTTTCTGCTGAAAATCCGGGTGCAGTTCGATCTGGTTGATCACCGGCGTCACACCCGTTTCCGCCACAATCTTTTCAATATGCTCGGGATAGAAGTTTGAAACGCCAATGGAGCGCGCCCGCCCCTCTTCCTTGAGCTTGACGAAAGCCTTCCACGTATCACCAAACAGGCCCTTTTTCGGCGCTGGCCAATGGATGAGGTAGAGGTCCACGTAATCGGTGCCGAGACGCTTGAGGCTGGCATCAAAAGCTTTCAGGGTTGTGTCATAACCCTGTTCCGAATTCCACAGCTTGGTGGTGAGGAAAATATCCTTGCGGTCTACGCCAGAAGCCTGAAGGCCCTTGCCGACGCCCTCTTCATTTTCATAGATCGCCGCCGTATCGACATGGCGATAGCCAGCGTCCAGCGCAGCTTTCACCGCCGTTGTCGCGTCATTATTGGGGGTCTGCCAAACACCAAGGCCGACCTGCGGAATGCTATTGCCGTCGTGAAACGTGATATGGGGTTGATGTGCCACGTTAAAATCTCCGGTTTGAAAATTTCTCAAAACGTCGCGCAGCGTAGAAACGGACAGAGGTTCGCAACGCCATGCGCAACATATCGCATCAGAACAATGCGAACCTTAGAGATAGGGTTGAATCCGGCATTTACCAATCAAAAGGCTGGCAAAGGTGAAATTATAACACCGTTACGGTGGTGGCCCGCGACAGATAAGGCAGCAGACGACGCATATCGGCGGGGCTTATGGCAATGCAGCCTTCCGTCGGGCTATAATCGGGCCTGGCAATGTGGAAAAAAATCGCCGAACCACGGCCACGCCGTCGTGATATAATGTTCCAATCCATCACCAGACAGACATCATAGAGCCGATCATCGCGTTTCATCCGTTCATGGCTGGGCTTGAACGGCGCTTTGACCCGTTGGTTATAGGCTGCATGCTCTGGCGCATCACACCAAAGCATATCCGAGCGGATTGATGTCAGCGGCAGGCGTGTTTTTACCATGCCAAGCTTATCCGCACGGAAGAAGCCACCGAGCAGCCCCATGCTGGCACGCGGGGTTGCTCCATCGCCTTCGCGCTTCAAACTGGTGATACCGCTGCGGCCAATTGCGGCTTGCAAGCGCAAAGGTCCAGCTTGCACAATGGCTTTGGTTTTATGCCCCGGTTTACGGCGAACAATGACATGAAAAACACCCGTTTTGGCATTGATGTGAGACTTGGGCATTCTGTTCACGTATTTTTGCTTAACTGCGGGCTTTTATTGTAATCTAAAGTGATTAGGTAAGACAGAGATATTGTAGTGCCCCATGTTTTATCAAACATCCTAAGGACACTGTAACGCTTTAAATCTGCTGTATAATTTTCTCCCTAAATCGATTCCGATTTAAGGAATTATACAGTAAACTGCAAGACATCCGTCTTGTAAGATGTATGGGAGAATATGTGGAATGGCTGCCCGGACGATCCTTCTGGTCGATGACGACGACGATCTGCGTGAAACGCTGGTAGAACAGCTCTCCCTCTATGAGGAATTTTCCATTCAGCAGGAATCGAATGCCACCAAAGGCGTGCAAACGGCGCGCAATGGTCAGATCGACCTGATGATTATGGATGTTGGCCTGCCCGATATGGATGGCCGCGAAGCGGTAAAGCTGCTGCGCAAGGGCGGCTTCAAGGCACCCGTGATCATGTTGACCGGCCATGATACCGATTCCGACACGATCTTGGGCTTGGAAGCCGGTGCCAATGACTATGTCACCAAACCGTTCAAATTTGCCGTGCTTTTGGCCCGCATTCGTGCGCAGCTGCGCCAGCATGAGCAGAGCGAAGACGCCACCTTCACCGTTGGCCCCTACGTGTTCAAGCCCAGCCAGAAGCTGCTGACCACTGAAGACGGCAAGAAAATTCGCCTGACCGAAAAAGAAGCGGCCATCATTCGCTATCTCTATCGCGCCGGCCAAAAAGTGGTCACCCGCGATGTGCTGTTGGAAGAAGTCTGGGGATACAACTCCGGTGTGACCACCCACACGCTGGAAACCCATGTCTATCGTCTGCGCCAGAAGATAGAACGAGATCCATCCAACGCTGAAATTCTGGTGACAGAAAACGGCGGATACAAGATTATTCCGTGATTTAGAGATTTGTCCTGATGGCACTCAGCGATGACATGCAATTGCTCTCGGCTCTCAGCCTGTTTCACGGGCTGGAGCCAGACGAATTGCGGCTGATTGCCTTTGGAGCCGAGCACCGAACCGTTGGGCCGGGCCAGATCCTGTTTCGTGAACGCTCACCTGCCGAATGCGCCTATGTGGTGGTGCGCGGCCAGTTTGAACTTTCTATCCTCGGGCGCGATGGCAAGCCAAAAGTTGTTACAACGGTCGGGTCCGGCACCATGCTATCCGAGCTGGCCATGGCGACCATGGTCGAGCGCAAATACACCGCGGTTGCCCTTGATGACACCGAGGTGATGCGCATTCCCCGCCAATTGTTTCACCGCCTGCTGGAAGAATACCCAAGGTTGGGTTCTGTGATGCAGGACCGGATTCGCCAGAACCTTATGGCTTTGGCCAGCGGCGCAAAGAGCATGGAAGATCAGTTTCGCTAGAGTCTGTCAGGTTCAAATTGAACCAGACAGACTCTAGCTTCCTTTGATTTCGTTTGTCTTTTCGGGAAAACCGGATTCCACTTTTCCCTGACAAACTCTAGAAATCGAAATGCACTGTCACTGGCACATGATCGGATGGCTTGTCCCAGCCACGGGCTTCGCGCAAAATATCAATCGATTTGAGCGCAGGCCGCAGGTCTGGTGACGACCAGATATGGTCCAGACGCCGTCCCTTGTCGGCGGCATCCCAATCCTTGGCGCGATAGCTCCACCACGTATAGAGTTTTTGCGATGGATCGACCAGTTCGCGCATCAGATCCACCCATCCGCCCTTCTGGATCACCTCTAGCAGGCCTTCGGTTTCTACCGGCGTGTGGCTGACAATTTTCAACAGCGCCTTATGCGACCAAACATCATGCTCCAGCGGAGCAATATTGAGATCGCCCACCAAAATAGCCGAGGTCTGAGGCTCGGCTGTCGCCGAAAGAACCTTCATTTCCTCGACAAAATCGAGCTTATGGCCGAATTTCGGGTTGATCTCGCGGTTTGGTTCATCGCCACCGGCGGGCACATAGAAATTATGCACCCGAATGCGCCGGCCGCCCACCTCGAACAGCGCCGAGATATGACGGCTATCGCCCACGCCGCAATAATCCTTGCGATAATCTTCGGTCAACGGCAGCTTTGAAGCGATTGCGACCCCGTGGTAGCCCTTCTGCCCATGCACCAGCACATGCGGATAGCCAAGGGCCTGCATGGCCTCCATCGGGAATTCGTGGTTCTGGCATTTGATTTCCTGCAGGCACAAAATATCCGGCTGATGGGCGGCAACAAACTGCTCGACAATCGGCATGCGCAGACGCACCGAGTTGATGTTCCAGGTGGAGAGTGAAAAAGCCATAACAGAAACAATCCTTTTGCCGGCACGACCGCAAAGCCGATAGATCGGTTTAGGCAATGGCGGCGGCCTTGAACAGCAAAAAGGCGCAAAGCTTACCGAGCCCGCGCCTTTTCCACATCAAGCAGTCATCAACAGATCAGCCACCGCGCTTGTTGATCTCGTCATAGGGCACCTGAAACACCTTATCGTCGAAGTTCACGCCCTGCTGCACGTTGAAAATCATCACCGACGTGTCTTTGCCTTGCGCATCCGTTACCGTCCACTGACGCAACTCAAATGTCTTGGGGTCAAACATCAAAGTGATCGTCTGGTCGCCAAAAATCGACTTATCGCCCAGCACAATGGTGGTCAGATCCTGTTCTTCCTTCACCTGACGCACCATCTGGTGACCAAGATCGATGCGATCAGACAGCAACAGGCTGAGCGGCGTCTTCGACAAGGGATAAACATCCCATGTTTTCATCTTGGTATTGCCAATTGCCACATTGCGACCATCAGAAATAACCCGCATGGGCGAAGGTTGCTCGTAGTTAAACCGCAGCTTGCCGGGGCGCTCCAGATAGAATTTACCGGCTGTCTGATCACCGCGCGGGCCAAATTGCACAAATTCGCCCATCATGGTTTTCACCGAGGCAAAGTGATCGGCAATTTTCTGCGCCGTGCTGCTGGTGGCCTGCGCAAACACCGGCGAACCAGACGCCAAGCTTGCAGCAACAGCAGCCGAAAGGCCCAGAAAGCCACGGCGGTTGAAACAGGAAGAGCCAGCCGCAGCGGCTTGTTTTTCACGCATTCTATTCTCCTTCATCGCCTCGACAGTGATGTATCAAGACGGCATCATAATGACGCACACACCATCGTGATCGCTCAGCCACAAGGGAGCATCGTGCAGAACACTGGAATCAGCGCGATGCTCTCAGTTTTTGTTTCCGCATCGGATTTATCTGAAAACCGGTTCCCACTTTTCAGCCGATGCTCTTATGTCACGATCTATGGTCCGATTATTATCTTTCAATGATATCGGCTTCGGTCGGCACAAGAATTTCGCGCTTTCCAGCGTGGTTGGCCGGGCCAATAATGCCCTCTTGCTCCATACGCTCGATCAAGGAGGCCGCGCGGTTATAGCCAATGCCCAGTCTGCGCTGAACATAGGAGGTCGAGGCCTTGCCATCGCGCAACACAACCGCCACGGCCTGATCATAAGGATCATCGGACGCCGCCAGATTGCCGGTTCCCGCCGGGCCACCCTCGTCGTCTTCCTCGTCAATGGTGACCGCGTCAAGGTAATCCGGCGCACCTTGCGTCTTGAGGTAAGCGACAATGTCTTCGACCTCATTGTCCGATACAAACGGGCCGTGAACGCGCTGAATGCGCCCGCCGCCTGCCATGTAGAGCATATCACCCATACCGAGCAGCTGCTCGGCACCCTGCTCGCCCAAAATGGTGCGGCTATCGATCTTGGACGTCACCTGAAACGAGATACGGGTCGGGAAGTTGGCCTTGATGGTACCGGTGATCACATCCACCGATGGACGCTGGGTCGCCATGATCACGTGAATGCCCGCCGCACGCGCCATCTGCGCCAGACGCTGCACAGCACCTTCAATGTCCTTGCCAGCCACCATCATCAGATCGGCCATTTCGTCGATAATCACAACGATATAGGGGATGGGCTTGAGATCGAATTTTTCGGTTTCATACATGGCCTCGCCGGTCTGGCGGTCAAAGCCGGTCTGCACGGTGCGCGTCAGCACTTCGCCCTTTTCAATCGCCTGTTCCACCCGGCTGTTGAAGCCATCGATGTTGCGCACGCCGATCTTGGACATTTTCTTGTAGCGCTCTTCCATTTCGCGCACGGTCCATTTCAAGGCAACAACTGCCTTTTTCGGATCGGTCACCACGGGCGAGAGCAGATGCGGAATGCCATCATAGATCGACAGTTCCAGCATTTTCGGATCAATCATGATCAGGCGGCATTTTTCCGGCGGCAGACGATAGACCAGCGACAAGATCATGGTGTTGATCGCCACCGATTTACCAGAACCGGTGGTGCCCGCCACCAGCAAATGTGGCATTTTGGCCAGATCGGCAATCACTGGCTCACCGCCAATGGTTTTACCCAGCGCCATCGGCAATTTGGCCTTTGAGCCATCAAAATCGCGACTGCTGATCATTTCGCGCAAATACACCGTCTCACGCGTGCGGTTTGGCAGCTCGATGCCGATAGCATTGCGGCCCGGCACCACGGCAACACGCGCGGCAATGGCGCTCATGGAGCGGGCGATATCATCGGCCAAACCAATCACACGCGACGATTTGATACCCGGTGCTGGCTCCAGCTCATAGAGGGTGACGACCGGGCCGGGACGCACCTCGATAATCTCGCCCTTGACGCCAAAGTCTTCCAGCACACCTTCCAGCAGACGGGCATTTTGCTCCAGCTGGTCAGCGGACAGCGTGACATCCTTGGTCACGCTGCGCGGTGGCTCGATCAACAAATCCACAGACGGTAGCTGGAAGCCGCGATTGTTGCGGGGACCAGCAGGGGCCACAGGTGCCGCACGGGGCCGCTCAGAGCGCGCCGGACCACGCCGTCCCGTTGGCTGCGGCGCGAGATCCTCATCGTCATCATCAAACAGAATATCGTCCGAGGACCGGCCTCTTCCCTTCAGGTCAAAAGGCGGTTGATCCCGTTCGTCGTCAAAGCTCACAGATGGAGCCGCAATACGTCGCCGCACATTTGCAGGCGTAAAGGCTGGCTCGGCACGAACACCGCTCATATGCGGGGCATCACCGCCAGCAAATTCGTCATCGTTGAAATCATAGGGCTGATCGAAATCGGCCCGCTCACGCGTCTTGGGCTTGAGGCCAGCCAAACGGCGGATGCGGGCATTGCCGGTGTACCATGCATGTGTAATGCTGCCTGCAATCAGGGCAAAGGGGCCAACGCGATCCTCTTCTTCCTCGTCCTCAATGTCACGGGCACTCTGCTTGTTTGCCGCACCCTTATCGGTCTGATTTTTGGCCGCTGCCCCATTTGGACGGGCGCGGACGGCAATAATGTCGTCTTCAACATCCTCATCCTCGGAATTGCCAATGATACCGGCAGCAAACAGCATGAACCACAGCATGGGAACAGCCAGAATGCAGCCAATCGTCATTGCAAACGTGCCGGTGGGATAGGCTCCGACAAACAGCGCCGGAAAGCGCAAAATCATATCGCCAATAACGCCGCCGATACCATTGGGGATTGGCCATGTAGCAGGCGGCGGAAAGCAGCCAAACACCGCGGCCCCCACAACGGCACCAGCCCCCCAGGCGGCAAGGCGGCGTGGCAGACGTGTGATTCGGCGGCCTGAAATCAAAGACAGCGCCCAGGCCAAAACAGGCAGCAAGGCGGCAACCGAGGCCAAGCCAAAAAACTGCATGGAAAGATCGGCAAACACCGCACCGGGATAGCCAAGAATGTTGGTGGGTGCGCGATCTGTGGCATAGGAAAAGCTGGGATCGTCGATATTCCAGGTGGAAAGTGCCGCAACAGCCGCGACCAGACCCAGAAACACGCCAAAACCAATCAGGACCATAAACTGCCTGATGAGAAAACCGATCACAACGGACCGGGGCGTTCTCTCTTCCAATGCTGCCAGCGTGGTTCTGCTCATACCTGTTCGCCTGCCAGTACAATTGAGACAAAGGGGGCAGACCGGACGAATCAGTCAGATAAAATCCGGTCTTCTAACAGCACACCGTAGCCGATGCGGAGTTAATGCTCCTTTAACCATGGAGAATTCGCGACCAAAACCGCCCGAAAACAACAAAAAGCCCGGCACGAACCGGGCTTTCGAGGATGTTGAAGAGGATCGCAAGGGTCGTTTCAGAACGGAACCGACCCTCAACCCACTCAATTGTGGTAGGCAGCTTCGCCGTGAGAAGCGAGGTCAAGACCTTCGCGCTCAGCCTCAACAGGCACACGCAGACCAACAACCATATCGACGATCTTGTAGAGGATGAAAGAGCCGATGCCGGTCCATGCGATGGTGATGACCACAGCCTGGATCTGAACCATGACCTGATGGCCCATGGTCACACCTTCAGCATAGCCGACGCCACCGAGCGAGGCGCTTGCGAAGATGCCGGTTGCAATCGCACCGAACATGCCGCCAATGCCATGCACGCCAAACACGTCAGCCGTATCGTCGTAGCCGAACTTGTTCTTCACAACCGAAACGAAGAAGTAGCACAGCGGCGATACGATCGCACCGAGAACAATCGCACCCATTGGGCCAACGATACCGGCCGCAGGGGTGACAGCAACCAGACCGGCAACCATGCCCGATGCCGCACCCAACATGGATGCCTTGCCGCGGGTAAACGATTCAACCACGCACCACGACAGCGTTGCAGCAGCCGTTGCCACAAAGGTGTTTACAGTCGCGATCATCGCACCACCGGATGCTTCCAGATTAGAACCGGCGTTGAAGCCAAACCAGCCGAACCACAGCATAGCGGCACCGATATAGGTCATGGTCATCGAATGCGGAGCCATCATGTCCTTGCCGTAACCGGTACGCTTGCCAACGAGAATGGCACCCACCAGGCCAGCAACACCGGCGTTGATGTGAACAACCGTGCCGCCTGCAAAATCAAGCGCGCCCAGCTTGAAGAGATAGCCGTTGCTGTCCCAAACCATGTGCGCAATCGGGAAATAAACGAAGGTGACCCACAGGAATGTAAACAGGATCACAGCCGAGAACTTGATGCGCTCGGCAAAGGCACCGATGATCAGGGCGGGCGTGATCGCCGCAAAGGTCATCTGGAACAGCATGAAGATGTATTCAGGGATAACAACGCCCTTGGTAAAGGTCGCAGCCGTGGATGCAGGCGTAACGCCCGAGAGGAACAACTTGGCAAAGCCGCCGAAGAAAGGACTTTCGCTGCCGCCAAACGCAAAGGAATAGCCGTATATAACCCAGATGATCATGACCATGCAGGCAATGACGGTGCATTGCATCAACACGGATAGCATGTTCTTGGCACGGACCAGACCGCCGTAAAACAGGCCGAGACCTGGCACCACCATGAACAGCACCAACAATGTGGAGATGAACATGAACGTTGTATCGCCCTTTTCAGGCACGGCAGCAGCAGCCGTTGCCGCAGCAGGTGCAGCGTCCTGCGCAAAGGCCACGACCGGTGCCAACAGCGCTGCCGATGCAGCACCAAGGCTCGCGGCCCGGGATGTAAACTTGGAAAATGACATAGAAATGAACTCCCCTTGACGGCCGATCTTACAAGGCTTCGGTGTCTGTTTCGCCGGTACGGATACGCACAGCCTGATCGATGGCGTAAACGAAAATCTTGCCGTCGCCGATCTGACCGGTCTTGGCAGCCGATGCGATTGCCTCAACAGCCTTTTCAGCAATGTCGGATGACACAGCGACTTCGATTTTCAGCTTTGGCAAAAAGCTGACAGCATATTCGGTGCCGCGATAGATCTCAGTATGCCCCTTCTGACGCCCGTAGCCTTTCACTTCGGTCACGGTCAGGCCCTGTATACCGACGGCTGTCAGTGCCTCACGCACTTCATCCAGCTTGAACGGCTTGATAATGGCCATCACAATCTTCATCTGGTTTCCCATCCTCTGGTTTATCCTCGGCTTGACACCGATCTCCTTGCCGCTGGCCAGCATTTACCAGCAGCGACTGTCCTCTTACATTCAAACATCGTGCCAGTTTGAAAAAGGCCAATAACCTATTGAAAAGTAAAGATGAACGAGGAGAAGATTAAGAAAAAGGCAATTGATTAGGCAATATTCCTGCATTTTTTGTGCATTTGCACAAATGTGCACAAATATTAATCATTTGCTCTTTTCCGAATCAAACCTTCCTGGGCAACAGAGGCAATCAGCTGCCCGGATCGCGTATAAATCGAGCCACGGCTCATGCCACGCCCGCCAGACGTGCTGGGACTATCCTGGCTATAGAGCATCCAATCCTCAAGCTGCGAGGGCCGGTGAAACCACATGGCGTGATCAAGACTGGCTGCCTGAATGCGCTGATCGAAGATCGACATGCCATGGGCATAGAGCGAAACATCCAGCAGCGTCATATCGGAAAGATAGGCCAGCACTGCCGCCTGCAGGCCGCGATCATCCGGCACAGGGCCGGTCAGGCGCACCCAGATATCCGATGTTGGTTCAAGCTTGTCGGTCGACATATAGTGTTTGAACGATGTGGGACGAAACTCCACCGGGCGCTCCCGTCCCCAGTATTTTTTGACGGATTCCGGGGCTTGGGCCAAAAACATCTGCCGGAAGTCCGCTTCCGCCATCAGCTTTTCCGGTGGTACAACGGCGGGCATATCGACCTGATGATCAAGCCCCTCCTCGTCATATTGAAACGATGCCGACATGGAGAAAATGGCCTTGCCGTGCTGAATGGCCACAACCCGGCGTGTGGCAAAGCTTGCCCCATCGCGAATGCGCTCCACCTCATAGACAATCGGCACCGCGGGATCGCCCGGACGCATGAAATAGGCATGCAGGGAATGAACGTAGCGATTTGCATCCACACAGCGTTGCGCCGCCACCAGCGCCTGCGCAATCACCTGCCCGCCAAACACCCGCTGCCAGCCCACCTGCGGGCTTGTGCCCCGAAACAGATTGACCTCCAGCACCTCGAGATCAAGCGTCTCAAGCAATTGCTCCATAGGTGTGGTGGAAAGTGCTGGCTGCGTCATTTTGGAAAAGCCCCGGTGGTAGGAAGATGCATTGAAGTGATCTATATAGAGGAGCAAAGCAATACAATGTGCAAGGGAATGAGCGATGGCGGATATGATTGTGGTTGGCGGTGGCTATGTTGGCCTCTCAGCAGCGCTCGCGGTCAAGCTGGCAGCGCCGCACCTTGATATTCAGGTGATCGAGGCGGCCCCTCAAAACCAGTGGAAGCATGATCCCCGCGCCTCCGCCATCATTTCGGCGGCCACAAAAATGCTGACGGTGTTTGGCGTGTGGGATGAGATTGCCCCGCAATCGCAACCGATCAACAAAATGATCATCACCGATTCAAAAGCCAGCGACCCTGTGCGGCCCGTGTTTCTAACCTTTGATGGCACAGTCGAGAACGGCGAGCCCTTTGCCCATATGGTCCCCAATGTCGCCATGGTCGGTGCCTTGCTGAAAGCGGCTGAAAAAGCGGGCATTCCGATCCACAATGATGTGCGGGCCACCGGGTTTTCCAACAGCGGCCATCAGGCAGACATCAGCCTATCCAACGGCACAACGCTGAGTGCACGTCTGGTGGTCGCCTGCGATGGCGTGCGCTCGCGCATTCGCGATATGGCTGGCATTAAAACCGTCACCTGGGCCTATGGCCAGTCCGGCATTGTCACCACGGTTGAACATGAACGTCCGCATGAAGGCGTGGCAGAAGAGCACTTTCTGCCCGCAGGCCCCTTCGCCATTCTGCCGCTGACCGGCAATCGCTCTTCCCTGGTGTGGACAGAGCGCACAGAAGATGCGGATCGGCTGGTGGCCTCGGATGATCTGGTGTTTGACACCGAGCTGGAGCGCCGCTTCGGTCACAAGCTGGGTGCCATTCGTGCATCACACGACCGTCGCGCCTTTCCGCTGGGCCTCACCTTAGCACGGGCCTTTGTGGCACCGAGGCTGGCGCTGGCGGGCGACGCCGCCCACGGCATTCACCCCATCTCAGGCCAAGGACTCAACCTTGGCTTCAAGGATGTGGCAGCCCTTGCCGAAACCATTGTTGACGCCGATCGTCTGGGCCTCGACATCGGCACCATCCATGTGCTGGAGCGTTATCAGACATGGCGGCGCTTTGACACTTTCCGCATGGGTGTCACCACCGATGTGCTGAACCGGCTATTCTCCAACGATGTGATGCCGTTGCGCATTGCCCGCGATTTTGGCCTTGGACTGGTGGAACGCCTGCCCAAGCTGAAAAACTATTTTATCTCGGAGGCTGCCGGAACAACTGTCGCCAATAACCCTAAACTTTTGACAGGGCATGCAATTTAGCATTTTTTTCGGCACCGCTTGACCAATTCAGACGCAGCGCCATATTACAGCATGTCGCGTTCAATCGGGCTTAGTTGAACGATAACGTACATGCCCAAGTGAAGGATAAAGCGCTCTGCGCTTCAAGCTTGAAACTTCCTTCCATTGGCTTGGCCAAAAAATCTGCCTTTGTCGGGGAACATTCTGTCTCCCGGCGTGTTTACCTTGCCATAAGGGTTCGGTGATCCAACTGGCACTCAAGGGCGTAGATCACCACGGATGCTCATTAAACTGATTTCGATCAAGGCGCTTTTGCTGCCCGAATGGAGGTTGTCGTGGATTCTGTGCAAGCTGACAAAAAGTTTATCAAAACCGCTATGGCCGCACCCTATCTGGAGCGCGCCCAGGAACGTGATCTGGCCGTTCGCTGGAAAGACAGCAACGATCAGAACGCCCGCAATCAGATTGCCATGTCGCATATGCGGCTTGTCATTGCCATGGCCTCCAAATTCCGTGGCTTCGGTCTGCCGCTCAGCGACCTCATTCAAGAAGGCTATATAGGGCTTCTGGAAGCCGCGGCAAGGTTTGAGCCCGAAAGAGAATTCCGGTTTTCAACCTATGCCGGTTGGTGGATTCGCGCCTCCATGCAGGATTACATCTTGCGCAACTGGTCGATTGTGCGCGGCGGTACCAGTTCTGCGCAAAAATCGCTGTTTTTCAACCTCCGCCGTTTGCGCGCCAAGCTCGCCCAAGGTGACCAGCGCCTGACCGATCAGGCCATTCACGCCGAAATTGCCGCAGCGGTTGGCGTGAGCATTTCCGACGTCCAATCGATGGATGCCCGTCTGTCTGGCAACGACACATCGCTCAATGCGCCGGTCTCAACCGCGGGCGATGACGGTGCCGAGCGTCTGGATATGTTGGTGAGCGATGCGCCGACACCGGACGAACAGGTGACCGACATGATCGACACGGAACGCCGTCTGGACTGGCTGAAAGGGGCGATGCGCAATCTCAATCAGCGCGAAACCCGCATCATCCGCGCCCGTCGCCTCTCGGACAATGGCGCAACACTGGAAGAGCTAGGCTCTGAGCTGGGCATTTCCAAGGAGCGTGTGCGCCAGATTGAAACCCGCGCCATGGAGAAGCTCAAAGTGGCGCTGGTGGAAACCAATCCGCAAATGGTGGCGTGAGCCACTCTACATTCTTAAGAGTTCCCTATTCTTGAAAGTTCCCTCGCTCTCACAGCAAAGCCGCGCAGCCTATCAGGTGCGCGGCTTTTTTGATGCAAGCAAACAAGCCTATTCTGCGATGATTTTGACCCGGCTGCCCACGGCGGGTGCCTGGCCTGCGGGCAGCGCATTCAACACCTTGAACAGCTCCAGCTTGCGATCCGTGCCCATCATGCGGGCCGATAGCGTTGCCAGCGTATCCGATGGGCCAACGGTGACCACGCGGACCCGCAACGGCTTGAGGCTTTTCGCCTCTTCCGGTGTTATCCGGCGGAAAGTGCGGCGCAACACCTCGGCAGTCGGCTCCAGCTGATCACTGCCCTTCGGCACCGCGGTGAGAAAACGGAAAATCTGATCGCCCAGCCGCACCACCGTCACATCAAAATCCCACCGGTCGGCGGAGGCCCGTGCCGTTGCCGCCTCCATGCCATCGATCTTGATGGCGCGAATGGTATCCGGCAACAGGCCCGTGACCCAGCCGCTGGAGATATAATTGGTCAGGCTGCGGCTTTTGGTGTCAGCCACACCATCAAAGCGCACGGCAATATCGCCGGGGCCTGTGGCCATAACCGCTTCGACCTTATTGTCGATCTGGAAGCCATCAGGCACATCAAAGCGAATGCCAAGGCCACCATGCAAGAAGGTATGGCCGCGCACATAGCCCTCCTGCGGGCTATCGCCATAGAGCAAGCCATCAATGCCATCGAGAAAATAATCACGGCCCTTGTCGCCGGTCGAACCTTCGGGGCCAAAAGCACGGGCGTGATCGCGCGCAAGCTCAACCCGCTGTGGCGTGCTGGGGTGGCTGGACAGGAAGTCCATGCTTTGATCCGCGTTGGGATCAGACGAATTATAATGCTGATAGGCCGCCATGGAATCCAGAAAACGGGCGGCGGCATAAGGGTCATAGCCTGCCTCACCCAACGTGCGCACACCAATGGTGTCCGCCTGCAATTCCTGCTGGCGCGAGAAAGCCGCCAGACGCATTTTGCCTCTGGCCAGAGCCTGCTTGCCCGCCAGATCGCTCGACAACACTTCGGCAACCACCCGGCTGGCAATCACCTCCGCCTCTTCGCGGCGTTGGCGCTCTATGCCATGATTGGCGGTGACATGGGCCATTTCATGGGACAAAACCGCTGCCACTTCCGACGCATCATTGGCCAGCGCCAAAAGTCCGCGGGTGACGTAGAGATAGCCGCCCGGCAACGCAAAGGCGTTGATATTGGGCGAATTGAGAATGGTGATCCGATAGGATTGCTGCGGATTTTCTGACACCGCCGTCAGGGCACCGGCAATTTTTGCCACCAGCCGCTCGGTCTTGGCATCGTGATATTCGCCGCCATAGCTTGCCAGAATGCGAGGATGCTCCCGCGCGCCCATCTGCGCCCGCGGATCGTCTTTTTGCACTTCCTTGACAATTTGCGGCGACGACGATGGTGCCACATTGGCTTGATAGGATTGCTCAAAGATAGACTGGCAACCGGCAAGCGACAAAACGGCAAGCACAGAGATGCCGGCACTGAGCCTGCGCACAGCGGCATGGTGGCGGGGTGCCCTGTCAAAACAGATCGACACCATCGCGGTCATTTTGCGGCGCATCCTAAAAACTTGCTGGTCCCCTGCTCATCAACGTCTGCCTCGATTTTTCGCAAATCGGGGTTCTTACGATTCACTTAATACTTAACAGCACATTATCGATTTCGATAAAACTGCACACTGCACAAGATCGTTAATTTGGATAAGAAAATATTAACGCTCGCATTGTTTTGTGCGTTGCAGAGCAAAAACAGATGGCGATGACTTTGGTCTGAAATGAGGCGGGGGTCTGAAATGAGGCAGGCAAGGCCCGATCTATTGATTTTTTGCAAGGCCAAGAAAGCTTTGCAGGGCTTCAGTTTTCTCCGCGTGCAAAAAATCCGCCCTCGTGCCGTGCAGATGAATTGTGCCGTGGTCGATAAAAATCACATCATCGGCCAAGCGCTCCACATCGCGCGGATCATGGGTGACAATCAGCACCGTGTTGCCGGTTTCCCGATGCAGCGTCAGCAATAACTCGGCCATGCTGGCGCGAAGGCCCGGATCAAGCGCTGCAAACGGCTCATCCAGCAGCAATATCGGCTTGTCGCGCACCAAAGCCCGCGCAAAAGCCGCCCGTTGCTTTTCACCGCCCGACAGGCTGGAGGGCTTACGGTGTTCAAAGCCGCCAAGGCCAACCCGCTGCAGGGCATGGGTGATGGCGGCCTTGTCCTCAGTCCTCAGCCGCAGCGCGGGATCAATCCCAAGGCCGATATTGGTGGCCAGATCCAGATGGGCAAACAGGTTATGGTCCTGAAACACCAGCGACACAGGCCGCTCGCCCGGCGAAAGCTGTGTTGCATCCTTACCATTGAGCAGCACGCGACCGCGCGCAGGCACCTCGAAACCGGCAATCAGATTGAGAAATGTTGATTTGCCAGAGCCGGATGCTCCAGTGACGGCGGTTATTTTTTGCGGCGCAATCTGTGCATCAAAGGCGAAATCGGCCGTGCCCAGCGTCAAAGTCACGTGATCAAGGCAGATCGAAGCATGGGTCATGATTTTTCCTCCGACCGGCTACCGGCCGTGCCCAGAATGGTCAACAGCAGACAGACAAGGCCCAGCAACAATGCCAAACCATCGGCATCGGTGGTGCGGTAACTGCCCATGCGGCTATAGAGCAGCCATGGCAGGGTGATGAGCGTGTCGGAGCCAAACAGGGCAACTGCTCCAAGATCCCCCAAAGACAGCGCCATGGCGAAGGACAAAGCCATCAAAAGGGGCCGTTGAAGACCGGGCCAGTCGATCAGCCGCCATTTGGCAAACCCGGAAATGCCAAGGCTTTCGCAAAGCCTCACGGTGCGATGACGATGAACAGCTATGGCCGGAGCCAGCACCCGCATGGTAAACGGCAAAGCCATGATGGCGTTGATGGCAACCACAACCGGAGCCGCAAAAGGTGCTGCATCGCCAAACTGACGAAGACCCAAAAACCAGCCTGTGGCCAACACAATGGCAGGCACCAGCAGCACCAGCGAGGATGTGGCCCCAATCAAGCGAAACAACAGCCAGCTCAGCAGAGTGGGGTGACGCAGGGATTGAAGTGTTGCGCGCGCATTGATGAACAGCCAACTGAGCACAAGGCAGACCAGAGCTGCCGGAATGGCCATGGCAAAGCTGGTGCCCAATGCCCGAACGACAGCGGGGTCCATGACCAGTTTCATCAGATCCGATTTCAAGCCCGCCAGCAGAATCTCCAAGAGCGGAGCCAGCAGAAAGGCCGCTGATAATGCCAGCACAATGCCATCGCCGATGCGTGCGGTTTTGCTCTCGCCATCCATGCGGCGGATAGGCCGCTCATCCGTCATCGCCCCATCATCGGGCGGCGGCATCAATGTCAACACCGCCAAAAGCAAAGCCGTGATCAACAGTTGCAAGCAGGCCAAGGCCACCGCTTTTGGCGGATCAAAATCAAATCGCAGGGCCTGATAAATCGCCACTTCCAGCGTGGTTGCCCCCGGCCCGCCGCCCAGGGTCAAAACCAGCGTGAAACTGGTGGCGCAGAGCATGAAGATCAAGCCCGCAATTCCGGGCAGAAGGCCGCGCAAGGCTGGCCATTCGATCAGGCGAAAAATCGACATCCGCGTCATGCCAAGGCTTGTGGCAATGCGCCAATATTCCGGCGGCTGCCGCTCCAGTCCGGCCAGCAAAAGCCGGGCCGCCAGCGGCATATTGAAAAACACATGGGCCAGCAAAATGCCGCTCAAGCCATAAATATTCACCGGTGCCTGCTTGCCCAGCAGCGCCAGCAGATCATTGACCATGCCATTGCGGCCCCAGACGCCAATCAAGCCCAAGGCACCAATCAGCACCGGCAGCCCCATGGGCAATGCCATCAGCCGGATCAGCCACTGACGACCGATAAAATGCCGCTGACGCGCCAGCGCCCGTGCCACAGGCAAAGCAAACAGCAGTGATAGCAAAGTGGAAAGGCCAGCCTGCCAAAGGGTGAAACGCAAAATGGAAAGGGTGTAGCTGTCAAACTCAACGGCAACGCCCAAACCCGTTGTCGCCAGCAGCGCAAAAACCGACAGGCCAATAAACGCCAAAACACTGGCAAGGCCAAAGGCCCCGCCAGCAATTGATGTTATACGTTGGTTGCGCGTCACAATACGAGCCTACAGCTGGCTCATTTTGCCGCCATGGCCGTCTGCCACTCAGCAATCCAAGCCTTGCGATTAGTGGCAACCTCTTGCGGGCTCATCAAAAATGTCTTCTTGGGCTGCACCAGTTTGGAAAAAGCTTCCGGCAAAGGTGTAGATGTCTTGGCAACCGGCATCATCCAGTTTTTGGTCGGGATTTGATCCTGAAAGCCGGTGGTCAGCATGAATTTCAGAAAATCCTGCGCCAATGGCTGATGCTTGCTGCTTTTCAACATCCCGGCCACTTCGATCTGGATGTAATGGCCTTCCGAGAATTCGGCCGCCTGATAGCGATCCGATTTTTCCTCGACCATGTGATAGGCAGGCGATGTGGTGTAGGACAGCACCATCGGCACTTCACCCTTGGTGAACAAGCCGTAGGCTTCCGACCAGCCGGGGGTGACGGTCAGCACGCGGTCCTTCAGCTTGGCCCAGGCGGCGGGCGCATCCTTGCCATAGACCGATTTGACCCACAGCAGCAGGCCAAGGCCCGGTGTGGATGTGCGCGGATCTTCAATCACGATTTTTTGGGCAGGATCGCCCTCCACCAGCTCTTTCAGGCTTTTCGGCGGATTTTTGATGGCCTGAGTATCATAGACCACAGCGAAATGGCCGTAATCATAGGGCACAAACACGTCATCCTTGAAATCGCCGGGCACGTGAGCCGCAGACGTATCAATGCCATGCGGGGCAAAAAGGCCGGTTTGCTTGGCCTCTTCAATCAGATTGGTATCAAGGCCCAAGGCCACATCGGCTTTGCTGGAGGCACCCTCCAGCTTGAGGCGATTGAGCAGCGCCACGCCATCTTCAAGGCCAACAAAATTGACTGTGCAGCCGCAGGTCTTTTCAAAGGCTTCCTTGACCTTGGGACCGGGCCCCCATTCAGAGATAAAGCTCTCGTAGGTATAAACCGTCAACACCTTGTCATCTGCTTTTGCGATGGCAGATGTGAGCAACAGTGCTGCAAAAGCGGCTCCGAATGTGTGGTGAATACGCGACATCAAAGTGGCCAATTCGCCTCTCCTCTTCAACAGGTTATCATAGGGGATAGGGCGGCATGGCGGCCACACATCTAATCCCTCCGCCGGTGTTAACCGGATCAGGTTCCGCGGGTTGGCGCAAAGCCTCTCAGCAATGTGTTGCACACATTGCACCCCGTTAGATCATGGGATGGTTTAGCGAGCGGAAATGAAACTGACAAGGCCTGAAGAGCACAATAAAAATTGCGTCCCATAAGTGGCAATTCAGCATTGATGCGCCATTTATATTGACGATCCACAATTCTGGGATTTTAATTCTGAGACATATCAAAAACGAAATGAATTTTGCAATGGAGGAATGAAAATGGCAAATTCAGTTTCTACAGCATGTTCGGTCGTTCGTGCATTGGGCGTCATGACAGGTCACAATGAGACTTGGTCTGATCTGCAAATCATGAATCTTGCAAGAGAATTTGCGATGAAGCGTGGCGGCAGGGCTGAAGCTTTCCTGACCCATTATCTTCAGGGCAGTGGGACCGATGTAACATTCTCGATGAAAACATTGCTGGATGAAGATGCCGGTGTTCGTTCCAAAATCTTTCGTGAAATCAACGTCCAAGCCGATGCGCGTGATGCAGCAAAACAACCTTTGAAAGGCATGGCAGGGGTCATACCGGTTCACCAACCTGAATTTCAGAACCAGGACTGGCAATATGCAACCGGGGCATTAAACGTTGAATGGGAGTTTGTCGAGGAAGCCGTCCAAAGAACGATCAAGGTTTTGAAGGTCAAGGTCTGGACAACAAATCTCTACAGGTGGCATCCTGAAGCTCAGCGATTTACGCAATGCGTGCATGTTGCCGCCCAAAATTTACAAAATCCCAAAAAGGAAATTCGATTTACGACGCCACCAACGGGATTTGCCGGGAGTGTGGCCGGGATAGGAAAGCCCGCCGAACTGGAAGTGATTGACTATAAAAAGGCCAAGGACTTCCGAATGATCTCGTCGCGAGACATTATCGCTGTCCCAAGAACCAGCAAGAGAAAAGCGCCGCAAGAAATGAGCTAAAGTCCGTCAGGTTCAGATTGAACCAGACAGATTGTCGCTTCTCTTGTTTTCGTGTGTCTTTTAGGGAAACCGGGTTCCACTTTTCCCTGACGAACTCCAGGAGCAATTTGTATCAAGCGCTATTGCCGGCGCCACACCACGCTGAAATCAGCAGGCGGTTTAAAAAAAACAGAGGCCGCCAAGGAGCGTTAACCATATCATGGTATGGATAGGAGCAAATAGTTCAAGGCCATGATCACCGATGACTGCACCCAAAACACCTGTTTCTGACGATGTTATCTCGGCCGCCGGACTGGACATGTCCTTCATGGATCAATTGCGGATGGCGGGCCAGTCGTTCTGGGCCAGCCGGGTGCGTGGGCGCATCATCCTGCTGTCACTGTCGCTGCTTGGGGTTTTGTTGCTTTTGACCTATGGGCAGATTTTGCTCAATCGCTGGAATCAGCCGTTTTACAATGCACTGGAAAACCGCGATCTCAGCGCTTTCTGGCATGAATTGCGCAATTTCTTTTACATTGCCGCCTTCCTGCTGGTGATCAATGTTGCCCAGACCTATCTCAGTCAAATGACAGCGCTCTATATGCGCGAAGGGCTTGCCCGCGATATGGTCGACCAATGGCTGAAAGGCAGGCGCGCCTATCGCCTCTCGGTGTCCAGCCCGCTCGGCGTCAATCCCGATCAGCGCCTGCATGAAGATGCGCGCAAGCTGGCCGAATCCACCACCTCCCTCAGTGTTGGGCTGGTGCAATCCACCATTCTTCTGATCAGTTTTGTCAGCGTGCTGTGGGCATTATCAGGCCATTTTGTGCTGCCGATCTTCGGTCATCAGGTGTCCATACCCGGCTATATGGTTTGGGGGGCTTTGATTTATGCTGGCGGTGCTGCCGTGGCCAGCAATTTGGTGGGCGCACGCCTGACACGCTTGAACGCGATTCGCTACGCTCGCGAGGCCGAAATGCGCGCAGCCCTGATGCGCAGCAACGAACACCTGGAGCAAATCGCGCTGGCCCGTGGTGAAGATGTCGAGCGTACCGCCATTCACAGCACCATCGACAACGTTCTGGGCATTATCCGCAAACTGGCCATGGCGCTGACCAATCTCACTTGGGTGTCCGCCGCCTTTGGCTGGCTTGCGCTGATTGTGCCGGTGCTGATTGCATCCCCTGCCTTTTTCTCTGGCACCATGAGCTTTGGCGGCTTGATGATGGCAGCATCGGCCTTTACGCAGGTCTACACGGCGCTGCGCTGGTATGTCGATAATTTTGGAGCCATTGCCGATTGGAAGGCAACGCTTTTGCGCGTCATGGTGCTGCGCGCGGCCCTGACCGAGCCGGATCTGGTCGATCCGGTTGGCGCACAAATTCAGGTCGAGGTGGGCAAACCGGGCGTTCTGACCTTTGAAGATCTTTATATCCGTACTCCCAAAGAGGCCGAGGCCAATTGGGGCGGCTATCATCTGAAAGAAGACAATCCAAGCATTCTGGCCGGAGAGCGAATCCTGATCAACGGTGACCCTGGCATCAACCGGCGTCAATTGTTCAACGCTATGGCCGGTCTTTGGCCCTATGGCGAAGGCACCATCCGCCTGCCTGAAGAAGACCACATCCTGTTTGTGCCGCAGACCCCTTACATGCCAGAGGGACGGTTGCGCGATCTGCTGGCCTATCCCGAGGCTGCGGAAATTTATGATGATGAGGCGATTGTTGCCGCCTTGAAAGCCGTCAAGCTTGGCCGTCTCACCAGCGCCCTCAATGACCGCCAGCGTTGGGACCGGGCGCTGAGCAAGGAAGAGCAAATGTCTCTCGCCTTTGCCCATATCCTGCTGCGCAAGCCCCATTGGGTGGTGTTCAACGACGTGCTCGAAGGGCTGGAGCCAGACACCACTGACATCCTGACCGGCATCATGGCGGATTTAAAGGATGCCACTCTCATCTATCTGGGCCGCAACGCCGCCTATCTTGAAGCCCTTTCGCCCCGCGTGCTGCATCTGGAACGGCTAGATGTGCCAGTGCCGGGTGCGGATTAGAGTTTTTGACAACAGGTCTACACTATGCGGGCCACAGTAGCTGCTCACCCCGTAGGACAGGTGAAAATTAACGCCAGTCTCTACTGATCTCTTTATTGTAAACCACCTTGAAAAGCCTTGCTGCTTGGGCTTTTGCTGCTGCAATTTGCATGGGATTGGATTTCCGCAAACAAATTTGGAGGTTCATTATATCGGTATCATCCGCATCAACATGGGCCGATGCAAGAACGACAATTCGCCAAGCACACGACAATTGAAGGTTCGGTGTTATTGCTCCGCTACACCCACTATCAAGACAATATGCGAGATTCCGTTGAGCTTGATAGAGACCACGATAAGCGTAAGCAGCATTAACAGAGAGTTCAGCCGCAGCCGATAGGCATCCTTCATCGCCATTCACGCAAAAAGCACCTGCTAACGGCTGAAAACCATCCTTAGCTTTCCAGCTACGCATCAATTTAATGTATCCAGCACGTTTATCGGGATTGATGGCTATATCTCGCTCGGCATCATATTTTTCATAAAGCGATGCCGATACAGCTTGCGTAACACCGATAAAAAATAAAACCGCAGTGATGGCTATCTTGCTCATACAAATCCTCTGATTGCATCGCAATCAACCAACATCGGATCAATGAGTCGAGTCAGAACTTCACTCAAAGGAGAAATCATAACAAGAAACCGTAAAAAAACACTGCCAACCGCGAGTTAATCCCGGAGCCCGTTACCTTATGCTCCTCACACAAAAAACACCACGCTCCCTCACCCTTCCAATTCCTCGCGCAGCATTTCCAGCTCCAGCCATTCCTCTTCCATGCGGGCAATCGAATCCCGCAGCTTTTCCGTTTCCACGGCAAGTTTGTTGAACGTGGCCGCATCCTTGGTGAAGAGATTAGGGTCGGCCATTTTCGCCTCGTTGGCGTCAATCTGGCCTTGGGCTTTTTCCATCTCTTTTGGCAGGTTTTCGAGAGCAAATTTCTGCTTGAACGACAGCTTGCCCTTGTTTTTGGCAGCCCCATCATTGCTTTTTGAAGGGGTGCCAGACGCTTTGGCAGCGTCAGCCTTTTCGGCTTTTTCCGCTCGCTTGCGCTCATCCTCTACGCCCTTGCGCTGCGCCAACATATCGGAATAGCCGCCAGCATATTCAATCCAGCGACCATCGGGCGCGTCTGGATTGGCAGGTGCAATGGTCGAGGTCACGGTGCGGTCGAGAAAGTCACGATCGTGGCTAACCAGAATGACCGTGCCGGAATAGCTGGAGACAATTTCCTGCAACAGGTCCAGCGTCTCGATGTCGAGATCGTTGGTCGGCTCGTCGAGGATCAGCAGGTTGGAGGGCTTGGCCATAATCCGCGCCAGCATCAGGCGGGCACGCTCGCCGCCAGACAGATTCTTGATCGGGGTTCTCGCCTGCTCCGGCTGGAACAGAAACTCTTTCATATAGCCGGTGACGTGCTTTTGCTCGCCGTTGACCAGCAGGTTATCGCCCCGTCCATCGGTGAGATAATGGGCCAGCGTATCCTCAAGGTTCAGGTCTTCGCGTTTTTGATCCAGCGTTGCGATTTCCAGATTGGTGCCGAGCTTGATCTTGCCCTCGTCCTGCTTGAGCTGGCCCGTCAGCATTTTCAACAGCGTGGTCTTGCCAGCACCATTTGGCCCCACCAAACCAATGCAATCGCCCCGATGCACGCGAATGGAAAAAGGCGCAACGATGGTGCGATCACCATAATGCTTGGTGATCTGGGTTGCCTCAATCACCAGCTTGCCGCTTTCCTTGCCCTCGGTAGCACTGGCCTGAATGGTGCCTTGCGGCCCCTTGTGGCCGCGATAATCGGCACGCAAGCTTTGTAGATTGCCAAGGCGGCGCATGTTGCGTTTGCGTCGGGCCGTTACGCCATAGCGCAGCCAATGTTCTTCGCGCTCGATTGCCTTGCCCAGCTTGTGCTGCTCAATTTCTTCTTCTTCCAGAACCTTGTCGCGCCATTCCTCAAAAAAGCCAAAGCCCTTGCCAAGGCGTCGCGCCAAGCCCCGATCCAGCCAGACGGTGGCAGTGGAGCATTTTTCCAAAAAGCGACGGTCATGGGAGATCAGCACGAGGGCGCTGCGGGTCTTGCGCAACTCTTCTTCCAGCCACTCGATGGTGGGAAGGTCGAGATGGTTGGTTGGCTCATCCAGCATTAGAATGTCGGGCTCAGGGGCCAGCACCCGCGCCAAAGCGGCGCGGCGCGCTTCACCACCAGAGAGGCTTTTGGGATCTTCCTGCCCCGTCAGGCCCAAGTGTTCCAAAAGATAAGCAACGCGATACGGATCATCCCCCGGCCCAAGACCGGCTTCGGCATAGGCTTGCACAGTGGTGTAGCCCGCAAAATCAGGTGCCTGTTCCAGATATCGAATGGTGGCCGATGGATGGCGGAAAACCTCACCCGACTGGGCTTCCACCAGACCGGCGGCAATTTTCATCAATGTCGATTTGCCCGACCCGTTGCGGCCCACCAGACAGATGCGGTCGCCCGGCTCCACTTGCAAATTGGCACCATTGAGCAGCGGCGCGCCACCAAAGGACAGAAAAATATCGTCGAGTTTCAGGATAGGCGGTGCCAAGGGTCACGCTCCGGTCATGTCATAAGGGCGGGCGAGGACGACGGCATCACCACTGTCCAGCGACAGCGTAACCGGCCCTTCAGCCACATTGGAAATAGTGCGTGACGAGCCAAACGCAAGGGAAAAATCCTTGAGTGGATAGCGCGCACCGCGAATGGAAAGGCCCTTCAGGGCAGAAAAGCCGAGAATGGAAAACAGCGAGCCTTTTGGCAGGTCCAGGGTCAGCGCCTTGCCCGGCAAAAGAGGCCAAGCCTCTTCCGTGCCGGATGACAGATGCACATCCAGCCCCTCAGCCGCCAGCGCCACCGACAGTAACAGATGCATCAAGGCATGGTCGGATCGCTCCCCGCCAAGGGCACCGGCCAAAATCAGCCGCTTTGCACCACGCAAACGGGCTTGCTCAATGGCAATTTCACCATCAGTCAGGTTCTTTTGGGCAGGATAGGGCATACGCTCGACATCGGAGAAAGCATCAACGGCCAAATCGCTGGAGCTGTCAAAATCGCCAACCCAAAGCTCAGGCTGAAGGCCAAGCGGTGTGGCGTTGCGCATGCCGCCATCCGCGGCAATGGCACGGCTGTGCATCACGGCGCGTTTGAGCCGGTCTGTTGGGTGCAGCATTCCGCCAAGCAGGATGGTGAAAGTGGTGTCGATCATGCGTTGCCTTTAGCCTACTTGGGCAAAAAGCAAAAGGCGTTCCAAAGCGTGGAAACCACATGGAACGCCTGTTTGATCATCGAGCAGATGCTGCTGCAAAAACTTTCTTCTTCGGCGCAGGCAAAAGGCCCTCGCGCTGAAGCTTTTTGCGCGCCAGTTTGCGCGTGCGACGAATGGCTTCTGCCTTTTCGCGGGTCTTCTTTTCCGATGGCTTTTCATAGGCCGAACGGGCCTTCATTTCACGAAACAAGCCTTCACGCTGCATCTTTTTCTTCAGAACACGCAGCGCCTGATCAACATTATTATCTCTAACGAGTACCTGCACAGTTTCTCCTTTGGTTGTTGCAACGATAAGTGTTTATGGTTTCTTACCACCCTTGGGGGCTTCGGCATTCTTCATTTGGGCCGCGAAGGGAGAGGCTGCCGCAGGGGCTGCCTTGTCTTTGTCCTTCTTTGGCTTTCTGACTTCCTTGTTCGAACGCTGCTGACCTTTAGCCATGGTTTTTTCCTTTGCTCTCAACCAGCACGTTGCCAGCCAGCACTTTGCCAGATTGAGGCGAGAGAGTAAGATCGATTTCGTCTTCAGACACAGAACGGTCAAATGTTTCGTTGGCAAAACGAACACGGTACCGCTTTGCCCCTTGCGATTCGGGCAAGGTGGCCAGCACCTCGCAAGAGCCACCGGAGCGGGCCATGCGCAAAGGTCCGTCTTTTAGCATAATCATATCGCCGCTCTGGTAGAGATGCGCTGCCATGTCTTTCTCCTTGGACGGTGTCGCTCAAGGATTGAGACACGGCTCCAGCGATAAAATTGCAAAAAACCAAGATTGCAGCATCCTTTATGCGTTTTCCATTTCGCAAAAAGGATGCTGCAACAGATCAGTGAAACGCCGCGAGAACAATGCGACCAACAATGGTGGCGGATGAACAATCCAAATGATGGATCAATATCCGAAGACGGCAGAGAAAATACGGTTCAGCATAATCCCGGGCATTGACGCTTTTCTGCCAAAACGCCACCCGATCCGGATCTCAGAACAAGATGCGCCTTTAGCCTCGCAGATTTATGGCATTTTACAAGCTTTATTTGCACTTGCCTGGCAGCCATAAACTTTTCTGCGAACCCGAGTACCAATCCATATGGCGCTTTTTCATTGATTAGCAATGTTTGTGAGCGTATGAAAAGCACTCATCGTGGTGATTTGGCCGGCCGGCTTGCAGCCACGTTAAATAAGTTGCTAAAGGGCCGAGGCAAGTTCTCCAAACTTTCCGAGGCCGTTGGCAATTTAAAAAAAGCTGCCGGTGTTTTTGTTGAAGCGGTGAAAATCCGTGGTGACAGGAAAGTTGGAACCCATGCCGATCAAGATACCCGATACGTTGCCCGCCTTTGAAACCCTCGTGAACGAGGGTGTGCGGGTTATGGCTGAAACTGCGGCGATCCGTCAGGATATTCGCCCGTTGCAGATTGGGCTGCTCAACCTCATGCCCAACAAGATCAAGACCGAAGTGCAATTTGCGCGGCTGATCGGGGCATCCCCCTTGCAAGTCGAGTTGACGCTGGTTCGGGTTGGTGGTCATACGGCCAAAAACACCTCGCAAGAGCATCTTCTGTCCTTCTACAACACCTGGGAAGAGGTGAAGGAGCGCAAATTCGATGGCTTCATTATCACCGGTGCGCCGGTGGAAATGCTGCCCTTCGAAGAGGTCACCTATTGGGATGAATTGTGCGAGATTTTCGAATGGACAAAAACCAATGTCCACTCCAGCATGAATGTCTGCTGGGGGGCGATGGCTGCCATCTATCACTTCCATAAGGTGCCAAAGCATCCGTTGAAGGAAAAAGCCTTTGGCGTTTTCCGCCATCGCAATCTGGCCCCGTCATCCATCTATCTCAACGGGTTTTCAGACGATTTTCAGGTACCGGTGTCGCGCTGGACCGAAGTGCGCCGCAAGGACATTGAGGCCGTGCCTGAATTGAATATCCTGATGGAATCCGATGAAATGGGCGTGTGCCTTGTGCAGGAAGAGGACGGAAAGCGCCTCTACATGTTCAACCACGTTGAATATGATTCAACCTCGCTGGCCGATGAGTATTTCCGCGATGTCAACGCCGGCATCCCCATCAAGATTCCGCATGACTACTTCCCGCACAATGATGATACGCTGCCGCCACAAAACCGCTGGCGCAGCCATGCCCATCTGCTGTTTGGCAATTGGATCAACGAGATTTACCAGACAACAACCTATGACTTGAACGAGATCGGCAAAAAGGGGTGAGACAATGACATCCGTTGAGATCAGGCCGCTGCACAGCAGCGATGAGGCAGAATGGCGACGGCTGTGGAAGGCCTATCTCACCTTTTACGAAACCGAATTGCCGGAAGAAATCTACGCCACCACATTCGCCCGCCTGACCGGCGATGCGGCAGGCGAATTTCGTGGCTTTCTGGCCATTGTCGATGGCAAGCCCGTGGGCCTGACCCATTACGTTTTCCATCGCTCCTGCTGGTATATCAATGATGTTTGCTATCTTCAGGATCTTTACGCTGATCCCGAGATACGCGGCAAAGGCGTGGGCCGGGCGCTGATAGAAGCGGTCCATCACGCCGCAACGGCTGCTGGTGCTCGCAAGCTCTATTGGATGACACAGGAGTTTAACGCCACAGCCCGCCAGCTCTATGACCGGCTGGCGACAAAAACGCCATTTATCATCTATCAAAAGCCAATTTGACGGGTGCTTTTGCGCAAACATTGGACTTTTGCCAAAGCCAGCCATATTTCTGCACAACAGGCATTTGACAGACTTGAATACAGACTGGGGTGGAGGATCTGGAGAATTCTCCGGGCACCACACGCCCGACAGAGGGGAATTGCATGCAACGTTTTAATTTCGGCACCACAGCCAAGGGCGAAACCGTGGAACTGGTGCTGCTGCACGGCGGCGGTTTGACCGCCAGAATATTGACATGGGGTGCCGTTATCCAGGATCTGCGGCTTGAGGGGCATGTGGCACCTCTGGTGCTGGGCTTTGAGACTTTTGAAGACTACGCCATCCGCTCCCCCTATTTTGGTGCAACGCCGGGCCGCTGCGCCAACCGCATCGCCAATGGCCGGTTTGAACTGGATGGCAATGCCTATCAGCTGGAATGCAACGAGCGCGGCTTGACCCATATTCATGGCGGCAGCGATGGCATGGGCAAGAGCAATTGGTCGATCGTCGAGCTTGAAAGCGATCGCGTTGTGCTCGAAATTTGTGACCCAGATGGCCGTGCTGGCTACCCCGGCAATGTCACCACCCGCGCCACCTATCATTTGCAAGACAATGGCGTGTTATCGGTTGTGTATGAAAGCACGACGGATGCACCAACGCTGGTCAATGTCTGCCAGCATTCCTATTTCAATCTCGATGATTCGCCCGATATTCTGGACCACGAATTGATGATTGCCGCCGATCACTATCTTCCTGTCGACGACAAGCTGATCCCCTTGGGCGAGCAAAGATCCGTGACTGATACGCCCTTTGATTTCCGGCAAATGCACAGCATTCGCCGTCAGGACGATGGCGCACAGGTGCCCTTCGATCATAATTTCTGCCTCTCAAACGACCGCGGTGCCAAGCGCAGCGTCGCGCTGGTGCGCAGCATTACCTCTGGCGTGACCATGGAAGTTCGCACCACGGAACCCGGTGTGCAGTTTTATGCAGGTGTGTATCTCAACATACCTGTCGCCGGGCTTGAGGGCCGTCGCTACGGCCCATTCGCGGGCCTTTGCTTGGAAACGCAAGTGTGGCCAGACGCTATCAACCAATCCGGCTTTCCAAGCGCCGTGCTGCGCCCCGGCGAAGTGCTGCGACAGGAAACAGACTACGTGTTTTCAAAAGAGTAAAATCGACAGCTTTGGTCCGAAAAGCGGGCATAGCACACGACGCAAAAAGAAAGACCCTTCCCCTTGCCGGGATGGGGTTTTTCATTGCGCCTTGAACAGTGAGACCCGCTTTCGGTCCGAAAGTCAAAAATCATGTCCACCCCGCAAAGAGCGTTCAATGCAAAGAATGACGCTGGAGGCAGAGGCCAACTTGCGGCAACGCCAGACCCACAGCAACGCTGTGCGCTACGGATCAGGAAAGCCGTGTCGGCTTTCATATGCACTCAATTATGAGTTGGAAAAATGGAGCGGGTGAAGCGATTCGAACGCTCGACCCCAACCTTGGCAAGGTTGTGCTCTACCCCTGAGCTACACCCGCTCATATATCCACCGGTCCGGGGTAGTTCGCTGAACCGTGGGTCGCTGACTTGCGGCGACGGGTGCTATATGGCGCAAAGTTTTTTGAAATGCAATAGAAAAATGACAACAATCTGCATTTGGTTTTGATTTTTTGAGCGTGAAATACAGCGCGGAAATCGACGCAGATCAGCGCAAATTCTCTTGCCCGAAGGGCGACTATTTTCAATATCGGAGAGAAATGGAGCGGGTGAAGCGATTCGAACGCTCGACCCCAACCTTGGCAAGGTTGTGCTCTACCCCTGAGCTACACCCGCTCATATATCCACCGGTCCGGGGTAGTTCGCTGAACCGTGGGTCGCTGACTTGCGGCGACGGGTGCTATATGGCGCAAAGTTTTTTGAAATGCAATAGAAAAATGACAACAATCTGCATTTGGTTTTGATTTTTTGAGCGTGAAATACAGCGCGGAAATCGACGCAGATCAGCGCAAATTCTCTTGCCCGAAGGGCGACTATTTTCAATATCGGAGAGAAATGGAGCGGGTGAAGCGATTCGAACGCTCGACCCCAACCTTGGCAAGGTTGTGCTCTACCCCTGAGCTACACCCGCTCATATATCCACCGGTCCGGGGTAGTTCGCTGAACCGTGGGTCGCTGACTTGCGGCGACGGGTGCTATATGGCGCAAAGTTTTTTGAAATGCAATAGAAAAATGACAACAATCTGCATTTGGTTTTGATTTTTTGAGCGTGAAATACAGCGCGGAAATCGACGCAGATCAGCGCAAATTCTCTTGCCCGAAGGGCGACTATTTTCAATATCGGAGAGAAATGGAGCGGGTGAAGCGATTCGAACGCTCGACCCCAACCTTGGCAAGGTTGTGCTCTACCCCTGAGCTACACCCGCTCATATATCCACCGGTCCGGGGTAGTTCGCTGAACCGTGGGTCGCTGTTGTGCGGCGACGGGTGCTATATCGCCCAAAGTTTTTTGGAATGCAACAGGGAAATGAAGCAATTGGCGCGAATTTCACCGACATTCATAGAAGCCATTGTCTTTAAAACGAAATTTAAGATTATTTTGAATTGCGACAGGCTTTGATCAGGCGTAGAACCCTGCCCCATAGTTGCTTAGAGCATCGTGCCGAAAATCAGAATCGGCGCGATGCTCTAAGTTTTTGTTTCCGCATCGGGTTTCTCTGAAAACCGGTTCCCACTTTTCAGCCGATGCTCTAAAAGCGGCACACGCTCTTCTTCACGCAGGATTCCCATGACCGACATCACACCCAAAACCCCTGAGGATCTTTACCAATATCTCGACAGCCTTGGGATTGCGCACAGCACCAAGAGCCATCCGCCGGTTTTCACCGTGGCAGAATCGAGTTCGCTGCGCGATGAAATTCCCGGTGGGCACACCAAGAACCTGTTTGTGAAGGATAGAAAAGACCAGTTCTTTTTGCTGACGGTGGAGGAACATGCCTCGGTGGATCTCAAAACCGTGCACACCATCATTGGAGCCGCCAGCAAGGTCTCGTTTGGCAAGCCGGAAAAACTGATGGAATATCTTGGCGTGATACCGGGCTCCGTCACAGCCTTTGGGGCCATCAATGATGTCGGCCACAACGTGACCTTTGTGCTGGACGAAACCTTGATGGAGGAAGACATTATCAATTGTCACCCCCTTTCCAATGATGCCACCACATCCATTGGCCGCGATGAGCTTGTTCGCTTCCTTGAAGCCACAGGACATAAGCCGCTTATCTTGCCAGTTGCCTTGAAAGTCACGGCCTGACATACGATTTATACACCACATGGCCCGTTGGGGCCGACGCAGGAATGGCGGGAGACGGCGATGAGCAAGACAGGAAATCCTTACGGCAGCTCTTATGGCAGCCAGATGACGGCACAGGCGCAGTTTGGTGGCAGCACGCCTGCACCAACAGCCGCGTCCGGCAGCCTGATCAAGGACACCACCACCCAGGGCTTTGCCAAGGATGTGTTGGAAGAATCGCGCAACCAGCCGGTTCTGGTGGATTTCTGGGCACCCTGGTGCGGTCCCTGCCGCCAACTCACGCCCGTGATTGAAAAAGTGATCAATGAAGCTGGCGGCAAGGTCAAGCTGGTCAAGATGAACATTGATGATCACCCGGCCGTTGCAGGTCAGCTTGGTATCCAGTCCATTCCCGCCGTTGTTGCCTTCATTGATGGCCGCCCAGCCGATGGCTTCATGGGGGCCTTGCCAGAAAGTCAGGTGCGAGCCTTTGTCGACAAGCTGGCAGGACCCGATGCAGGTGGCGACCAGGCCGCCGAAATTGAAGCTGTGCTGGAAGAGGCCAAAGGGCTGTTCGAGCAAGGTGACTTTGATGGCGCAGCCCAACTCTATGCCGCCGTCATGCAGGCAGATGCTGAAAATCCAAAGGCTGTGGCCGGCATTGCCGATTGCATGCTCGCGCTTAATCAGCACGAGCGCGTACGCCAGATTGTCGATGGCCTGCCGGAAGCGATGAGTGCCGCACCTGAAATCCAAACGGTTGTCAAAAAGCTTGAGCAGATTGAAGAGGCGCGCAAGCTGGGTGATCCGGTTGCACTGGAACATGTGTTGTCGCTGAACCCGGATGACCATGAAGCCCGCTTGAAGCTGGCCAAGATTCGCAATGTTGAAGGCAAGCGCGATGAGGCTGCCGATCATCTTCTGCTGATCATGAAGAAAGATCGCACCTTTGATGACGATGGTGCGCGCCGCCAGTTGGTGGAATTGTTTGATGTGTGGGGACCGAAAGATCCCGCCACAATTCAGGCGCGGCGCAAGCTGTCTGCTGTTCTGTTTTCTTGATTGCGGGTTTGCATCAAGAAACACGCAAAGATAGAAATGGCGATAAAGCCATCCTTTCAACGAAAGGGTGGCGTGCTTCAGAGGTCACTCTCCTACAGGGCGTGTCAATGAACTTTCACGCTCTTGAGATTTGAAAGACTAGCGCCACATTAGAGTGTGTCGGAGAAAAGCGGAATACGGTTTTCTCGAACGACAAACGACGACAAAACAAGCCAAGGTCTTTGAGGGTCAAATTGAACCTGAAAGATGCTGGCAGTCATGAGGGTGAAGATGTCCTCAATCACCCTTAGAGGAGGTCAAGAATGCACGTTGGCAACGCACGATATCTGACAGCGGAAGATCTGCCGGAAACCCTGCCGGTCTTTCCTCTGACGGGCGGCTTGCTTCTGCCCGGCGGTCAGCTTCCCTTGAATATTTTTGAGCCACGCTATCTGGAAATGTTTGATCACGCGCTGCGCACCAATCGATTGATCGGCATGGTGCAAGTGTCCTTGAACGAACCCTTTGAGATCTCGCCGGGTATGCCGGCCTTGGCGCGCGTTGGCTGCATTGGCCGCATCACCTCGTTTTCCGAGACCGGCGACGGGCGCTATATCGTCTCGCTCAGCGGCGTATGCCGCTTTCGGGTCATGGAGGAGATCAAATCCTCCCATCCGTTCCGCTGCGCCCATATCTCGCCCTTTATGAGCGATCTGACCGCAAAAGACGAGGAAAGCACGGTTGATCGTCAGCGTCTTCTGGCCGTGTTTCGAGCCTATCTGGAAGCCAACAGGCTCGAGGCCGATTGGGAAAGCGTGCAGCGGGCAAGCAATCTCACGCTGGTCAATTCTCTCTCGATGATGTCTCCTTTTGGACCGGCAGAAAAACAAGCCTTGCTGGAGGCACCCGATTTGAAAACTCGCGCCGAAACCTTGATCGCGATCACCGAGATTTATTTGGCCCGCGATTACGGTGATGCGGATACGATCCTGCAATAAACAAGAGGTGCCCCTATGGAGCGTCGCGTCAATGGCGTTGATCCGAAAATGCTGGAATTGCTGGTGTGCCCGCTGACAAACGGACGGCTGACACTCGACCGCGAGCGCAACGAACTGGTGTCAGAGAGGGCTAAACTCGCCTATCCGATTCGCGACGGCATTCCGATCATGCTGGATTCGGAAGCCCGGAAAATTCTGGATTGAACCCAAGCCTCATATTGAAGGCAGGACTTGGCATGTGTCTCAATTGGCATGTGTCTCAAACTGTTTGCCGAGGGGCAGGCTACGGTCGACACATGACTCACCGTTTAGCGCCAGATTTGCACGCGGCAAGATAGAAACAAAAGCAATCACGCATCGTCTATCTGTCTGAATATACACTTTAATGGCGCATTATTTTTCCTTTGAAGGCAAGGTCAATCGGCCAAGCAATGTAAAACAGTCAAACGAGTCTGCGAATGCTCTCAATGCGCTAAGGGATTGATCAGAGGACTGTTGCCAACTGGGAGAAGAACGTCTGTGGCTGATCTGCCCACCGCCCCAAAAGCAGCACACTCGACAGTGCTGTCACCGGAGGCCGAAGCGGTGATCGTTGCGTTTTGCCGCGCCACACGCTCCGCGCTCTTGATGATTCTCTTTATGCCTCTCTACCGACGATTTCTCATCTGATGCGCGTAGGCATTCTGATCACAACAAAATTTCACAATGGCAAGAGTGGGCCGTCCACATATGTACGGTGAACTCGAGCGCAATCACAGACCTACTTAATTGACCGAGAATTGCAATTGCTCTGACAATCTTCGCGAGAAGGCAGACCGAGTAAAATGTTTTTCAAACACCAATCTACCGCCACGGCCGATCTCCTCACGAAGGTCGCTACTATCAATCAGTGACTGGAGGGCCTGTCCGATTTCATGTGGGCTGTTTTCTTCAAGAACAATCCCAGACTCCTTATGCACCAAGTAGGTAGACGTTCCAGTCGTGCGGCTGCAGACCAACGGCTTGCCCAACGCAAGTGCGTCAAGGGAAACCAAAGGAAGCGTATCATCTCTGGAGCAAACTAAGACGATATCGCATCGCTCAAGCTCTTCGAGATAGCCTTTATAGTCGAGTTCTCCATGTAAGCGAACATTATCGAATGATGTTACGATTCGATCTATTTCCGACTTGTAATTTTTATCAAGCGTTCTTCCATAAATATCAAGTTTAGCTTTATCTCTAATATCGTCTGCAATTTCTGCAAATCCTAGTACTGCCAGATCTTGCGCTTTACGGGGCTCAATTGATCCAAACAAACATATAGATATCCTTGGCGATCTAGGCATTATAGCCAAATCATCCACGCCGTATTCTATAATCTCGGGCACAATTCCGGCTTCGCGCAAATACCTGGCCGATTGCTCACTGCCGCACCAAACACCTTTAATTCCAGAAAGAGCTTTAACGAATTCTTCGTTGTGAGACACAAAGTGCCTCACCAGCTCGGTCTCATGAGCATATAAATAGACGTCAGCGCTTTTACTTAACTCGGAAGCCGCTTTCCAGCAAACGATAGTATTCGCAATAACGACATCAAACCCTCCCAAAACAACCATCGATGCTTCGTGCGCGATTGCTATCAATGGGTCGACTATAACCGCAAAACCTTCGTTACTCAAATGATGGCGATAATGGCCGTCCGCAGGGGATGCAACGACCACTCTGCAGCCAGAGCGGCGTAACATAATGGCCAAATCATAGACTAGCTTGGGTGCGCCACTCCCGCTCAGATCATGTGAAATGATCAAGACGTCGCGGTCACCAGAGGCTTGGGGTTGTGGGGGGTAAAAATCAAATGGCTCTTGGGAATCGATGAATGTAAGGTCACGGATTGATTGCGGAAAATAAGGATCACGAGCTATATAATTTCCCCACCTATGAATGAGATAGGTGTCAATTTTTTCTTTCTTTTTTTCGATCTTTTTTTGCGAAGATAACTGTTCCTCAGCTCCAATCGAAACATGCCCGATATGAAAAAGGCTGGCGTATGGCGTGTAAACGCAGGTAAAGCCGGCCTCACGAATCTTAAAGCAGAGATCCACATCAGAATGATTTATCGGAGTGTTAATCGCGTCATAGCCACCCACGTTATCAAAAATTTCCCGGGGTATGGCAAGTAAAGCTCCGCAGATAAGCGAAACCTCGCGCAAGCACTGTGCAAAATTAAAGTGAGCACCAGTATCACTCGGATAGGTATGAAATGCAGTCCCCACAAATCGTCTTACGCCTGTGACCATGCCTGCATGTTGAATCGAGCCATCTTCGTATAGCAATTTCGGCCCAACCGCGCCCACGTTTGGGAAAGAAAAACATTCTAGTATGGCTTCTATCCAATCCGGCGTGATGACTCGAACATCGTCATTGAAGAATATAACATATTTGCCTGATGACGCTTGTGTGCCCGCATTGCACTTATCCGAAAAATTAAAGGGCTTGTCATATCTTTTCCAAATTAGATTTTCATTTGAATAAAATACATTTAAATCGTCAACAATAACGCTATTTGTGACAACTACTATTTCATAATTTTTATATGTGGAAAGCGATATTATAGAGTCAATCGATTGGCGAATGTTTTCTTTATTGTCCGAAGGTATAATTATCGATACCTTATCATTCGACACCGTTATTTTTAGTCTGTTAGCCGTCGGAAGTGCCGATACTTCGCCATTCAGCGACTGCCGATCAGCCGCATCTTTGAGTGCAGCGATGTTAGATATTCTAGCAGTTGGCTTACCCCCCATTGAGCCGGAGGTTGGAATCATCCGCCAGCAGTACAAATATTTTTCAACATGTACTATATTTTTCGCGCATTCAGACATTCGAAGCGCAAGGTCATAGTCTTGGGAAAAGTCATACTCTGAGCGGAAGCCACCAAGCTTGTTTACCAACGATCTCCGATAGAGTGTGAGATGGCCAGTGTACATGTAATTTACTAGAAGCAAAGGCGACCAGTCAGGCTTCGCGAAAAGGTCTGACACGTTGTTGTCAACGTCAATTTTACATTCATCACTATAAAGCCAATCAGGAAAATTATTTTCATTGATAGCCTTAACCATTTCGGCGAGAGCGTCGGAGGTGATTAAGTCGTCATTGTCAACCAAAGCAACATATTCCCCCCGTGCCATTGTTAGGCAGTCATTCGTGGCAGCGGATATGCCTCCATTTGCAGGACGAAAAGCGACATCGATACGCGAATCGAGACTTGCAATTTCACCAAGTACGTCTCTTAGTTCGGTATTGGTCGATGCATCATCCACCAAACAAAGCTGCCAATTCGTGTAATTTTGCCTCAAAACTGACTGCACCATCTCTCTGAGAAGGTGAGCATCGACATTATAAACCGGCGTTAGAATCGATATAAGTGGACCCGAAACATTCGGAGCAGACCTCGGCGCACGCTCCAATCTCTCTCTTATATCCGCACAAGTATTATGGATTTTTTGCTCGATTTGGGCCGCCCGAAATCTACTTCCGTTTCCGGTGCGTCCATTTTCATTTGCAAATTCTGCCGAATTTCGCTGACGCCCTTCATGTTGGCCATGCCGCAAATAATGCAACAACGGATCGATAGCTGCCCGTCTTACGTCAGGATAAGCCTCATAATAGAATACAGGATCGAAGTCGGCGTGAGGCGATATCATCCCCAATCCACCGTACCGGATGTAATGCTCGACAGGGTCGAGTATAGACGCCCCCATTTTCCCCGCATAATAATTTTTATCAAAATTTTCGGAATTTTTTATTAAGTAATAGCTCGAAATAAAAACACGCAGGCTTTCAGGAAGGTTTTCCTTTTCCAGTATGTTCTTTATTTTCTCTGTCGATGGGTAATTTGAATGAACTGCCTCGACATGTTTATTACCTACGTCGACGCTATGCATAACAGGATTTATATCAAGATCGATTATGGATGGATATTCAACAATGTAAGCGACCGTATTGATCTTGCTAGAAGGATTTCTCCCTTCTTTCCAGCCCACAGAACTATAATGGTTCCAAGCGTCAACACCAGACCTTCTCACATCTGGATAAGCAGAGTAATAATATTTACTATCAAATAATGATGTATAGCGTTTTTCAAATACGTTTTCTCGTTTAATGCGAGAGGAAATATACCTAATCTTATCACTAATGAGCTTCATATTCAGACGCCTTGTAACAATATTTGCTGCAGCCATAGAGATTTTGGTTGCGTAAGCTTCGATATCTTGGAGGGTTTATCTGTAATTTTTCCACCTTGCAAGATTGAGACTATGAGCCGTGCGCTAAAAGCCTGACTCAGAAAGAATTCATCGACAGCAATATCTTGCCAGTCGCTTTGTCATGATACGGATGTAGACGATGATGATGCATTCTTTGACGGATGCAATGGATTTTTCTTACTCCTTTGCCAGCCCACGTTTTCTGCCAAGCAATACAAAAATGCGCTCGACGAGCCAACTTCGGGAAGAAGTTCAAATCCGTTGACCTTATCTTTTCGCGTAATGATTTCCAGCGCCCACTCGCCAACCTTCTTTAACCAGCCTCACAGCATGCCGCCTGCAGAGAAGCCATACGGCAAAAACATGGAGAAACAACGGCCAGCGACGTTTGATTGTCTCGAGAAGATCCGGCACGCCATCACGGTCTTGGATGTCCGCACTGTGAACCACAAGACCGAGCGTGTCGACAACGATGTTGCGGTCCTTGATCTTCTTACCCACGACATAGCCGCTACTCTCTCCACTTTCAATGGTTTTAACGCTTTACTGTCCATCACTCACCGATGGTGAAGCTTCACGCCCCTCAAGTTCATCGGTATCCTTGACCAGAGAATGATTGATACAAGTCCATAAAAACCCATGGCCCGTCATTCATATAAATAACCCTGCACCGTCGAATAAGGCAGGACGTCCTTTCACAAAATCCGCCATTGGCAACCTGTCGAAGCAATGTAGAAGATCCAAAGTTCCCGGCACCAGCTTTGGCTTGGGCGCATCTGTGCCAGACTGTATTGAAAGTGTTAATTTCAAGTCCCGATAACCTTCGTCTATCCGCCCGTATGATTGTCCACATCAGCATTGATCCAGACAGTCAAATCACTGCGTCTCCGAAGGCTTTCATTCTATACGGCATAGATCGTGATCTTGAATTTCTGCCATAGTATCTTGTGTCGGCGGTGTTCATTGTGCTTATACGGCATCCAAACTATCCTGTGAGCAGAAATGATCGCCGGATAGAGGAAACTCGTGATTGGTGCAAAAACACCTGTCCGCTTCACCTTCTAACTGATTGGGGAGATAGAGAGAAATGTCGACTGCTACCGCTGAGAAACCAGCAGAAGCCCATGTCTTCGAGGCCGATGTCGCCCGCCTGCTGCATATGATGGTCCATTCGGTTTATTCCGACAAGGATGTGTTCCTGCGCGAATTGGTCTCCAATGCCGCCGATGCTTGCGAAAAGCTGCGCTATGAGGCCATTTCCACTCCGTCGCTTTTAGCTGGCGACCCTGATGCTCGCATCATGCTGGTGCTGGATGCAGACAACAATCGTCTGGTTATTGAAGACAACGGCATTGGCATGAGCCGCGCTGAATTGATTGAAGCGCTGGGCACCATTGCCCGTTCAGGCACCCGCGCCTTTATGGAGCGCATTGAGGCCAGCAAGGCCGCCGAGGGCGCACAGCTGATTGGTCAGTTTGGCGTTGGCTTCTACTCGTCTTTCATGGTGGCTGAGCGCGTTGATGTTGCCTCGCGCAAGGGCGGCGAGGATGAGGCATGGCTGTGGTCATCCGACGGCAAGGGCAGTTATGAAGTTCGCCCGCTGGATCTGGCGGATGCGCCAACGCGCGGTACCCGCATCACCCTGCACCTGATGGAAGATGCCAAGGATTATACCCGTCGCGGCAAGGTGGAAGCCATTGTCAAGCAACAGTCCGGCCACGTGCCAGTGCCAATCATGCTGTATGACAAGCCCGATGAAAAGCCAGCGCAAATCACCGACGGCACAGCACTTTGGACCAAATCCAAGAACGACATCACCAAGGAGGAATACGCGGATTTCTACCATGGCGTATCAGGCCAATATGACGACCCGTCCCTGACCGTGCATTTCCGCGCCGAAGGCCGCCACGAATACACCACGCTGGCTTTCGTGCCGACCACGCCACCGTTTGATCTGTTTGATCCCGACCGCAAAGGCCGGATGAAGCTTTACGTCAAGCGCATTTTCATCACCGATGATGCCGAGCTTTTGCCGCGTTACCTGCGCTTTGTGCGGGGTCTGGTGGATACCTCCGACCTGCCGCTGAACGTTTCGCGCGAGATGATTCAGGAGAGCCCGATTCTGGCCGCCATCCGCAAAGGCGTCACCAACCGCGTGCTCAGCGCCATTGAAAAACAGGCCAAGGATGATGCGGATGCCTACCAGACGTTTTGGAACAATTTTGGCATTGTGCTGAAAGAAGGCCTCTACGACGATTACGAGCGCAAAAGCCAGTTGCTGGGCCTCGCCCGCTTCCGCACCACCACGTCCGGCGAAAATCAGCGCTCCCTGGCCGATTATGTCAAGGATGCCAAGCCCGAGCAAAACGCCATCTATTACCTGACCGGCAGCAGTGTTGAGCAATTGCGCGTCTCTCCGCAGCTCGAAGGTTTTAAGGCTCGCGGCATTGAAGTGTTGCTGCTCGCCGATCCGGTTGACAGCTTCTGGGTGATGAATGCGCCGGAATTTGAAGGCAAGAGCTTTAAATCTGTGAGCCAGGGGGCTGCTGATCTGGCGCAATTTGCCAAGCCGGAAAGCGCTGAGGAAGAAAAAACGCCAGAAGCAAAGGCCGAGATTTCAGGGTTCGTCGCTCTGGCCAAGGAGCAATTGCGCGATGACGTGTCTGACGTTGTCGCCTCTGATCGCCTCACCGAAAGCGCTGTCTGCCTTGTGGCTTCTGAGAGCGGTTATGATCGCCAGCTGGAAAAAATCCTCGCCGGTGCTGGCCAATTGCAGGCAGCAAGCAAGCCGGTATTGGAAATCAACCCAGACCACATCCTCATCAAGGCCATTGCCTCGGCTGGAAGCAGTCCTGCCCTGCAACAGGATGCCGTTCACCTGCTCTACGATCAGGCTCGCATTCTGGACGGCGATAAGCCTGCCGATCCACGCGCTTTTGCCGAGCGCATGGGGCGGCTGTTTGAAAAGGCGTTGAAGGCATAAAACCTTTCCAGCGGACAAAAAAAGGCCCGGTTTGCTTGCACAGACCGGGCCTTTTCTCAATCCAAATAGGTTATTCGCTGGCGTCAGCCGAGTCAGCATTGAGCTGACCGTATTTTTCTTCGCCAAGCTTGGAGAACAGTTCCAGCTGAGTTTCGAGGAAATCGATATGGCCTTCTTCGTCGATCATCAGCTGTTCGAACAGCTTCATGGAGACATAGTCGCCAGCCTGATGACAGATATCGCGGGATTCCTTGTAAGCGGTACGAGCTTCGTATTCGCCAGCAAGATCAGCTTCCAGCACTTCCTTCACGGTCTGGCCAATTCGCAGCGGAGCAAGGGTCTGAAGGTTTGGATGACCTTCGAGGAAGATGATGCGCTCAATGATCTTGTCAGCGTGCTGCATTTCTTCGATCGATTCAGCCCGTTCCTTCTTGGCCAGCTTGGTAAAGCCCCAGTCTTCCAACAGGCGGAAATGCAGCCAATACTGGTTGACGGCACCAAGCTCCAGAAACAGTGCCTGGTTCAAACGTTCAATAACTTTTGCATCGCCCTTCATCGGAGGACTCCCTTATACGTGTTTTAATCTCATCTCTTCCTCGAACCACCATGGCATAGAGGAAAACAGTTATATTTCAAATCGCTACAACAGCTGCAGCCGAACCGGCGCATCCCATTGCCCTCAGCTATAAAAGCAGGATTGCCCGGAAAAGTCGAGTGTCATATTTAGAATCATTCCAAACAAAAGGGGAAAACGGATAAAAAGAAAGCCCCGGCTGGAACCGGGGCTTGTTCATGATCCAAAACCAGCCTCAAGCAGATCGGTTAACCCGATTGCGACGCTCGATAATTTCGGATTTCTGCTCTTCCTGAAAGCGCTTCAAACGCTCCATGAAGTCCACAACCTTATCGCCGTCCGTTTGGCGCGCCGCATGATAGGCCTGTGTGGTGGAGACAATAATATCGACAACATTGGGGAAACAACCGCAGCAACGGCCGCGCTTTTCCATCGCATGATAGACCTTGACCGGCACAATCAATTGCCAACAGTCTTCATCGAGAAATTCCGTGATGGTGTCGCGGATCTCTTTTTCAGTGATGTAATTGCAGCTACAGACCAACATTTCGGCATGCCTATCAAACATGACATTTACTATCGTGATTTATGCCGAAACAAGACCCCTTTTGTCAAGAAAGAAATCTGAGCTTTATGAGCGATGATAGGGGTGGCCGGATAGAATCGTCACAGCCCGATAAAGCTGCTCGGCCAACAGGATACGCACCACCTGATGCGGCCAGGTCATTTTCCCAAGGTTAAGGGTGAGATCGGCGCGATCACGCAAGGCCGGGTCCAGCCCATCGGCACCGCCAATGATCAGCACCATATCGCGGCGGCCACGGTCTTTATGATCACCAACATAGGCTGCAAATTCTTCGCTGTCCCAGCTTTTGCCGCGTTCATCCAGTGCCACCACCAGCGCATTGTCTGGTAGCGCTTTTTCGATCTGCACCGCTTCTTCACGCTTACGGGTAGCCGCATTCGAGGCGCGGCTTTCCACCAGTTCGGTGACCCGTGAGAAATCAAGACCGCTGGCTGGGCCTGCCTTGGCAAAGCGGTCCAGATAGCGAGACACAAGATCTTTCTCAGGCCCGGCTTTCAACCGGCCAACGGCAACAATGCCTACGCGCATAGAAACTCTCTTCAGGCGACAGTGATATTTACGCCATCCATAGAGATCAGCCCACCCCCTGTCGACCCTCAGCGGTGGTCGCAGTCACCAAAGCTTCTATTTAGTGCAAACGACCTTCGTCGATATCCGGGGCCGACCACATCTTTTCGATGTTGTAGAATTCGCGGATTTCAGGACGGAAGACGTGGACGATAACATCTCCACCGTCGATCAGCACCCAATCACCGGCTTCAGCGCCTTCAACGCGCGGTGCGCCAAGGCCTTCCTGCTTCAGATCGGTGACGAGATGTTCGCAGATCGCCATGACATGGCGGGATGAGCGACCGGATACGACCACCATGTAGTCGCCAATCGCGGATTTTCCAGCAATGTCGATGGAAACGATATCTTCTGCTTTTGAGTCCTCAAGACTAGCAAGGACCAGCTCAAGCGCGCGGGCAGCGGCAGTTTCGCCACGTTCCGGGCTGCGGGGTGTCGCGATCGCGTCGCGTCCCTTGAAGTGTACTGTTGTCAGTGTTCGACCTTTCCGAAAGTAACAGCACGAAAACGACTCACGGCACCCATTGCCCTGAGCCATACTTATAAGGTGGCATTGAATGGTTAATCTTTCAAGACAGGCTTCTCACGAAGTGCGGTAGAACTGAGCGTTGAGCGGGGACCATGAATAAAGGTCCAGGCCGGTGCCTTCTTTTTCCAAAGCACGCCCGCGTCCGATTCATCCACGCGGGCATAGCCAAAACTATGGGCCATTTTGGAAGAAAGATAGGAGAGTGTCGCCCCCGGCCGGTCAATCACCGCAATGGGAAAGGTCGTGGCGATCTTTTCCCAATTCTGCCAATGGTGGAAGGATTTCAGATTATCCGCCCCCATCACCCAGACAAAATGCACATGCGGGTTCAAACGCTTCACATGGGCCAACGTGTTGGCCGTATAGCTGCTGCCCAGCTCGCGCTCAAAGGCTGTGATTTTAATGCGCGGGTCTTCGGCAATCTGCTCGCACAGGGCCAAACGCTGTGACAATGGAGCCAAACCATTGTGGTTTTTCAGCGGATTTCCCGGCGTGACCATCCACCAGAGTTGATCCAGCCCCAGCCTGCGCAAAGCAATTTCGGCCACCAGCACATGGCCCTGATGCGGCGGATTGAACGATCCGCCGAACAGGCCAATGGCCATGCCGCGCTCGGTATGCGGCATCCGCAAATAGTGAGCGTCTATTCTCTGTTCTGGCACGTTAGGGCCGTATTTGCCCGGTGCCACGCACCCGGTATTTAAACGAGGTCAATTGCTCAACACCCACTGGCCCGCGCGCATGCATCTTGCCCGTAGCAATGCCGATTTCGCCGCCCATGCCAAATTCGCCGCCATCAGCAAATTGGGTTGATGCATTGTGCAGCACAATGGCCGAATCCACCTCATTGAAGAAGCGCTCCACAACGTCTGGGTCTTCGGCAATCACCGCCTCGGTATGGTTGGATGAATAGTGAGCGATATGATTGATTGCCCCGCCAACGCCGTCGACAATCGCCACCGAAATGATGGCATCGAGATATTCCGTGCGCCAATCCTCTTCGTCGGCGGGTTTGAAAAACGGCAGCACTTTCAGCACGGTGGCAGAAGCACGCACTTCGCAGCCAGCCTCGGTCAGCGCCTCCAGAATGGGCTGCAAATGCGTGCCCAAAGCCGCACTGTCGACCAGCAGGGTTTCAGCCGAGCCGCAAATTCCGGTGCGGCGCATCTTGGCATTGACGACAATTTTCTTAGCCATCTCCAGATCGGCGGAAGCATCGACATAGACGTGGCAAATGCCTTCAAGATGCGAGAAAACCGGCACCCGCGCTTCTGCCTGCACTCGTGCCACAAGGCTTTTGCCGCCGCGTGGCACAATCACATCCACCGTGCCGCCAAGGCCGGAGAGCAAAGCGCCCACGGCTGCGCGATCGGTCACCGGCACCAACTGAATGGCTGTCTCAGGCAAGCCCGCTGCCTTCAAACCCTCCACCATGCAGGCATGAATGGCGCGGGATGAGTGGGCCGAGTCTGAACCGCCGCGCAAAATCACCGCATTGCCCGCTTTGAGGCAAAGTGCTCCCGCATCTGCCGTCACATTCGGGCGGCTTTCATAAATCACGCCAATCACGCCCAAGGGGGTGCGCACGCGCTCAATATGCAGGCCGTTGGGACGATCCCACTCGGTGATCACCTCGCCAATCGGATCTTTCTGCGCTGCCACTTCGCGCAAGCCATGCGCCATGGCCGCAATGCGCTCATCATTCAACAACAATCGATCCATAAAGGATGCTGCGAGGCCTGCTTCCTTAGCCGCCGCCATGTCCACGGCATTGGCCGCGAGAATGGCGTCTTTGGAGGCTTCCAGCGCATCGGCCATGGCCAGAAGCGCTTTATTTTTCTGCTCCGGCGGTGCCATGGCCAATGGTCGCGCTGCTGCTTTGGCAGATTTGCCAATCTCTTGCATCAAAGCGTCAATCCCATTCGCCTCAGCGACCTTATCAAGCATGGATCTCGTCCTTCTTCTCTGTCTTCTTGCCCGTCGCTTCCGTCATCACCAGATCATCCCGGTGAATCATCGCAGCGCGTCCGGCATAGCCCAGCAAGTCTTCAATATCCGCCGATTTATGCCCGGCAATGCGCCGCGCCTCATCGGCGTCATAGCCCGCCAAACCACGGGCAATTTCGCGCCCTTCCAGCCCCACCACGGAAATCGTATCGCCGCGATGAAACTGACCGATCACGTCGCACACACCCGCAGGTAGCAGGCTTTTGCCAGCGTGCAAAGCCCGCTCGGCACCGGCATCGACTGTCAGCGTTCCGGCTGGCTGCAATTGCCCGGCAATCCACGTCTTGCGCGCTGTCACTGGCGTTGCCGATGGCGCAAACCACGAATGGGCAGCACCTTGGTCAATGCCCTTCAAGGGGTTAAAAGGCTTGCCAGATGTGATAATCATGGCGCAGCCTGCGCTGGTGGCAATCTTGCCCGCATCAATCTTGGTGCGCATGCCGCCGCGCGAAAAAATCGACGCCGCACCACCCGCCATCGCTTCAATCTCTGGCGTAATCTCGGCAATCACCGGAAGCAGCTTGGCCTCGGGGTCCAGATGCGGCGGAGCCGTATACAGCCCATCAATATCGGAGAGCAGGATCAGCAGATCCGCGCCCGTCATGGTCGCCACCCGCGCCGCCAGCCGATCATTATCACCATAGCGGATTTCGGTGGTGGCCACGGTGTCATTCTCATTGATGATCGGCACCGCACCCAGCTTCAACAGTTGGTTGATGGTGGCTCGCGCATTGAGATAACGGCGGCGCTCTTCTGTATCGCCCAGCGTCAGCAAAATCTGACCCGCAACGATGGATGAGCGCGACAGGCTCTCGGACCAATGCCGCGCCAACGCAATCTGGCCAACGGCAGCGGCCGCCTGACTTTCTTCCAGCTTCAAAGCACCCGGTGCCAGCGACAACACGGTGCGCCCCAGCGCAATCGCCCCCGACGACACCACCAACACCTCAACGCCGCTTGCGCGAAGGGCGGCAATGTCATCACAGACCGCATCCAGCCATTGATGTTTCAGCCCTGCCCCGTGGTCAACCAACAGGGCGGAGCCGATTTTAATCACAATGCGACGATAGCCGGAAAGTGAGGCAAGCGGTGCGCTCATTCCTCGTCCTCCTCAATCTCCTCTATGGTATCTTCCAGCTTATGGCGCATCTTCTTGGGACGATCCGAGAGAACATTGTCGGCATCACTGCGGTTTTCAACAATCACATCGCGCAGCGCACGCAGCACTTCGGTCATGCCCTTGCCGGTGATGGCCGAAATCAGCAGAGGCTTCTTGCCGCAGGCCTTTTGCAGGGCCTTGGCCTTTTTCTTCAGCTCGTCCTCATCCAGCACATCAATCTGTGACAGGGCAACGATTTCCGGCTTGTCTTCCAAGCCACCATCATAGGCCTCCAGCTCATAGCTGACAGTCTTATAGGCCTTGGCCACATCCTCTTCCTGTGCGGACACCAGATGCAGCAGCACGCGGGTGCGCTCCACATGGCCGAGGAAGCGGTCGCCAATGCCAACGCCTTCATGTGCACCTTCAATCAGGCCGGGAATATCGGCCAGAATGAATTCGCGCTCATCCACCGTGGCGACACCCAGATTGGGGTGCAGCGTGGTGAAAGGATAATTGGCAATTTTCGGCCGCGCACGGGTCACGGATGCCAGGAACGTAGACTTGCCCGCATTGGGAAGCCCCACCAGACCGGCATCGGCAATCAGCTTCAGCCGCAGCCAGACGGTCTTTTCCTCACCCGGCAGACCGGGATTGGCCCAGTTTGGAGCCTGATTGGTGGAGGATTTGAAATGCGTATTGCCAAAGCCGCCATTGCCACCTGTGGCCAGACGAAAGCGCTGGCCCTCGGTGACCATATCAATAATCAGCGTTTCATTGTCTTCTTCAAAAATCTGCGTGCCCACCGGCACTTTCAGCGTCACGCTTTCGCCATTGGAGCCGGTGCGGTTGCGGCCCATGCCGTGCATACCAATGGATGCCTTGAAATGCTGCTGAAAGCGGAAATCGATCAGGGTGTTGAGACCATTGACGGCCTCCACCCACACATCGCCGCCGCGACCGCCATCGCCACCATCCGGTCCGCCAAACTCGATAAACTTCTCGCGGCGGAAGGATACGGCACCCGCGCCCCCAGCTCCGGAAAAAATATAGACTTTCGCTTCGTCGAGAAACTTCATGTGTTTGCCATACTTCCTGTGTCAGGATACCTGAGCGCAGTGACCTAATCAGATGCAACAACCCGAGGGGCGCGTGTGATCGGATGCTTCTGCGCATGAATAAAAAAATCAGATGATCAGCAAGATCAGAAGGTCATCCTTCTTGTCCCGGCTGAACACCCATTGCATGTGGCCATCGTTATAGCCGCTTTCGCCAGAGGTCAAAGAGTATCGTGCGTCTCACCAGTTACAATATCCAATATGGCGTCGGTTTGGATGGAAAATTCAACCCTGAACGCATTGCTCGAAATCTGGAGGGGGCAGACATCATCGCCCTTCAGGAAGTCACCCGCGGCTCGCCTGCCAATGGCGGGGCCGATCTCGTGGAGATTTTTGCCAATCATTTCCCTGAACACCATTATGTCTACGGCCCCGCTTGCGATCTGCATGCATCATCTGCCCTGATCAAAGGCCGCCGGGTGGATAAGCGGCACCAGATCGGCAATATGATCCTGTCGCGCTGGCCGATCCTGACCAACCGGCTGCTGCTGTTGCCGCGCACCCGCACCTTTGAAAAGCTCAACATCCAGCGCGGTGCCACCGAAGCGGTGATTGACACACCGACCGGCCCCTTGCGAGTCTATTCTGTGCATCTGGACCATGTTGCCCCCGATGAGCGCATTGCCCAAATTCGCTTTTTGAAACAGCGCGTTGTCAATTTTACGGCAGAAGGTGGCGCGCTGACCGGCGCGCATGAGCTGCACAATCTGGCCCAGCCGCCTTTGCCAGACGATTACATTCTGCTGGGCGATTTCAACATGCAGCCGGAATCGCCGGAATATATTGAAATGCTCGGCACAATCGATGCCTATTACGGCCGCACCGCCCGCCATGATGCACCTATCGATGCGCTGGCCCGCTTGGGGCAACTCACGCCCGGCTGCTATAGCTGGGAAGAGGTTGGCAACCCGGAAAAACGTCTGCATCTGGATTACGCCTTTCTCAGTGGCTCGCTTGCCCATCGTTTGAAGACGGCCCATGTCGATATCAACGCGGTTGGCTCAGACCATTTCCCGGTCTGGGTGGAATTGTCTTAAAACAAGGGCGACCAGCAAGGCCGCCCTCGTATCGTTCAATGTGCCTTCACTCCCTGAAATCCATCCTGCGTCAGCCGGGTTTCAAGGTGTGGAGCCATGGCATTGCGTGCCAAACTGTAGAGGTCGCCACACCGGGTGATGGTAAAACCCAGCTTTTGCTGGATTTTCAGCGAGGCTGCATTATCGGCAAACGCGCCGGAATGCAGCTCCGCTTCGGGCATCCGCATGAAGAATCGATCCGCCACCGCATCCGCTGCCTCACTCATCAGCCCGCGCCCCCAATAGAAGCGGTTGAGCCAATAGCCCATGTGCCAAAGCCCATGGCGCAGCTCCACCGTGATCATACCAATATGCACATCATCGCCAGAGGTGATGGCCAGATACCAATCCGGTGTCACACCAGCTTTGATCTTGTTGAGCCAATCCACCGCATCTTGCCGATGATAGGGTATCGGTACCCGGCTCAACATCCGCGTCACCTGCCAATCATTGAGCGATGTTGCAATCGCATCCGCATCGCCCATCCGATGCGGGCGCAAAATCAGCCGCTGCGTTTCAATCACCGGGCAGGAGCCCGGTGTCGATAACGGGGTTGGTCGTCTTTCCTGAACAGCAATCACCGCATTTCCCCCCAGCTCTTGAGGGACATCCAGGTCTTGCGATCCAGCCTGTACCATTCCACCGGCACCATGCCGCGTGCTGCCAAGTGCCCCACCATGCCGCCGCCCTGAAACTGGAAGCCGCACTTCTGGATCACCCGTCTAGCTGCCACATTGGTAACCCGGCAGCGGGCGTCGATGAAGGCAATATCACGGGTGCGAAAGGCCATATCGATCAGTGCATGGGCCGCTTCCGTGGCATAACCCTCATTCCAGTAAGGTTCACCCAGCCAATAGCCGATTTCCAGCGTTTCAAGGTCGGTATGCGGCTCTAGCGCGCAGCAACCGAGAAATTCGCCGTTTTCCGCTTTGGTGATGGCATACACGCATTTACCGATTTCGCCGAGATTGGAACGTCGCACAAAATCGGCGGCATCAGATGCCGTGTAGGGATGTGGCATGCGCGACACCATGGTCGCAACGGCGGCGTTATTGGCGAGATGGGTAAGGGCGTCAATGTCCTCAACATGCGGAGCGCGCAAAACCAGCCGCTGCGATAAGAGGACGGGGCAACTCTGCCTTAACCGATCAGGCCTCAGCCGATCATCGGGCGACCGGTATTGGTCATCCCTAAGAAGTAAGTGTTCCATGGTTCAGTCTCCTTTGGAGGTAAGAAAAAAAGGGAAGAGAGGTTTTGACGCCTCATCTTCCCTTTTTTCTGGACTGAACCTTAAACGTTCAACCGGGTCGATGAGACGCCGGTTGTTAAAAACGCTCCGGCTTTATTCTGCGGCTTCCGCCGTTTTTGGCATAATGGACACGAATACGCGGCCGTTAGACTTCGTACGGTAGTTCACATTGCCAGCGGTGAGTGCAAAGAGGGTATGGTCCTTGCCCATGCCGACGTTTGCGCCCGGATGCCACTGCGTGCCGCGCTGACGAATGATGATGTTGCCTGGAATGACGACTTCGCCGCCGAACTTCTTCACGCCAAGGCGCTTGGAATTCGAATCGCGACCGTTGCGCGATGAACCGCCAGCTTTTTTATGTGCCATTGGAGTTCTCCTTTAAAACCTAGTTTCTCGTTGGACCAATTACGCAGCGACGATGTCGGTGATGCGAACGACTGTGTGGTGCTGGCGATGGCCGCGCGACCGCTTGGAATTCTGGCGACGACGCTTCTTGAACGCGATCACCTTCTTGCCACGGTTATGCTCAACGACTTCAGCCTTAACCGTTGCACCAGCAACAAAAGGCGCACCAATCGTCGCGTCAGCACCAACGCCAACAACGAGAATTTCAGTGAATTCAACAGTTGCACCAGCTTCGGCTTCCAGCTTTTCGATGGTCAGCACGTCGTTGGTGTTCACGCGGTACTGCTTACCGCCAGTTTTGATGACTGCGAACATTGTTTATCCTTTCATGTTCGTTTCCGGCTCTTGTCTGGCGAAAAACCAGATGACCGTCTTTTTGTCAGTCGAAGTAGCAAGCCTCTCAGCTCACCGGTGGAAACGCTCAATTGAGAGCGAAAACGAGTATAGACACAGCACACCATATCTAAGTCGCTGGTCGCTTACGTCACCCCACCCAAACTGTCAAGACAAAGAGAGAGAATTTCGCAAGGATTTACGATGGCTTGCGCAAATTTCACCCACCCTGTCATTTTTCCGTCACGCCCTTTTTCAAAGAGGCGCCCCGAAACCTGAAAATTATGCACAATCCACTCTTGCCAGCCCTCCTAAACGCCGCTATGAGACAGCCCGCGCAAGTTAGCGCCGACCAGTGAAGCGGAGAGGTGGCTGAGTGGTCGAAAGCACCGCACTCGAAATGCGGCATACGGGCAACCGTATCGTGGGTTCGAATCCCACCCTCTCCGCCATTTATTGAATTAATTCAATGCGCTACCAAATCTTATGAAGATCATAACGATCGGCAGATTAGAACGTGCGATCACAAATGATCACAGGGCCACGTTATCGGCACAACATGGCCATGTCGGAGCATAGACTGCATATATTTTTCTTACCTCCTGCCTTTAAGACGAAGGAAACAAAGTGAGCTTCCAACATTAATTCAACGTTAGCCGTATTGGAGCTAGATTTTTATAGAATTCGCGGTTCGCGTATATTGAACTTGACAAAGTCGGCAAACTTGACCACTTAATATGTTGAATCGACGAAGTGGACCTCACGTTTAACGTCTTGAACTGAGCCATAGCTGCGCTTTGGTTCGTTCTGAGAGGGGCGGTAAGCGAAATGTCATTCATAGATGCTTAATCCTACAGGCCTGGGGATCAAGTAGACTAGGCACCAGACGTATGTCTGAAAAATCGTCATCAACTCTCACGAAATTCGGAAAGCCTCGAGCTTAACAGCTACGAGGCTTTAACCGTTTCCTCTCATGCAATCGTCAACAAGTAGGTTCGCATTTATCTTCTCCGGCTTCCAAACACCATTAAGGCGGCAGAATAGCGTTGTTCGGCCTTTATGGATATGTCCATCCGCCCGCGTAACATCAAAGTGAAATTTATCCTCGTAGGTGCAACCCAGTCGAAAATGGCGCGTCAAGGCGATTTCCGCACGATCTTGGGGGCCTGCACTCCCATGCTGAATCTCTGAGGAGGCCGGGCTAAACCGCAAGTCTCCCTTTGCCTTGTATGCGCGGTCAGCAAAGCGCTCCACACGGAAGGATTTTACCTTTCTCTGCTGCTTCTCGATATCAGAATCGATTTTAAAGAGCTTTTCGATTCCCATTCCGTAATTGGTCGGCGGCAGAAGATAGGGAGAGTTTAGAGAGCTCATATGATCCTTCAAGTGAGCTATCGCGGCGCGCGCGCCACCAATAGCGTCGATTGCTGACGCTACGGTTCTATCGGCTTTACCATAACACTGTTCGCTTAGCGGAACGGCTAACGGAGAGTGGTGTAAAACCTCCTGGAGCTTTTTAACGTTCTCGCCCGGTTGATACAAAAGAATAAAATAATCTGGTTTCAACAGACTGCAGGTTTGCCCGTCAAATATAGAACAGCTTTTACCTGCCGAATGAGTAAGAGCGCAATGCTGGGTAGGACTTCTGCAGAAGCTACTAGGTCGTTTTTTCTCTCCAAATACAGCATCCCGGCAAGCTTCCAAGATTGCCTGAACTTCATCATCGAGATAGTGAGCCTTGTCATCTTTTTGCCGTCGCGATGATGCGACGCGAAAAACGTAGCCTGTAGGATAATGAGCGCGCAAACTCGCAAGCACAGCACTGTGGATTGCACTTGGAACTCCTGCTAAGACAACTGCTGTATTTGCCATTTTTACTACAGCAACAGGGCAGCCAAGAGATCTAGCGGCATACTATAACCCTTTCGATCTTTCTCAGGTATAGACAACACAAGATGCCGTAAAGCATCTATCCCTTTTGAGGTCATTGTGTTCGAGACCAATGGCGCAACCTCAAGATTCAATTCAGGACTGTAATTGCTTCGCGCCTGCGGGCTATTTTCTGCCTTAACGTGATCTTGGAGGACATACCCCCTGAGTTTGAACCATTCCTCGATCGCATTGTATGCAGCACGGTTCCGCTGTGGAAGGGCCAGCTCTTCAGGAGGAATGCGATGAGGCTCGATTTCTTCCCATCCAGGCGAAGGTGCCGCCGAATCCTCTGGACCATCCCAAAAATAAACTTCCGGCTTAAGTCTTAGAAAACGTCTATCGCCTTCCTTTATAGGTCTGAAGAATGCCGTCCATAGAACTTTGTCTAGTCGAGGTAGTGGCTCGTCGCGACGTGAAGTTGCTGTCTCGTCGAGAAATACCGCAAGAGTGCCTTGCGTCCCAGTAAACCCGACCTTCCCTTCAAGCTGTTCAGACAAGATCTGCGATAAGGTGATGCCTCGCCCGAGCAGCAATCTTACTGGTTTACCAAACTCCTTCGCGATACGACCGCCAAGTTTGGATAGAAGCACAGGCTTTGCTGGCTCGCCGGATTCTACAAGAAACTTGTAAACCCATTCAGCAACCGTTTTATCGTATGACCCCTTGGCAGAGTCTGCTTCAGTATGCGGTAAATTCATGAGAAGGACTCAACGATGACGAGGTTCAACGACTTTTGTAAGACAAACAAACACATGCAGAGAGAGAAATAAAGACAAAATATGACCGCGCTTTCCTGCTACTCATAGTCTTAGGCACCCCGCCAGCATCATTCCACGCACGATCTCCAACAACGATTTGAGATCACACGGCACGCCCCGTAACCTCGCGAAGGCACGCGCTGGCGTGGTTCACATCAGCCTTGCCTCTCACAGCAAAAGCGCTACACTTGTGGTGTTAAGGGACGGAAAGCTTTGGGAGGAGCGTTACGTGAAACGGATGTGGCCAGACGAATATGCCTTTATGCTGGACAATGCGGAAGAAGTTGATCTTCAGCTTCAACCACTTGTAAACAGTGATGGTTCGGCTGAGAAGGCGGTCATCAGGAGAGCTTTGAAAGCGCGTATCAGCCAGCAGGACTTTGAAAAGATCTGGCCTCTCTCTGAGGCTCGCTATCGGCTTGCCGGGCGTTTTTCAGGGAAAGCGATCACCTTGATCACCAACAACCCGCATTACCAGAAATGGCATCCGTCCGAGGGTGGCAGCGTTGAAAGTGTTTCCGATAGCGGTAAGCACTACACGACTCATTATGTGGTTGTGCATTTTCTTCTGGATGATGTGCGGGAGGCTGTTGAAGCTTAAAAACCGGCATGCTCGTTTCTTGCGATACTGCTGGTTAAGTTTTGTGGCGTTGGGCGCACGGTCACCAATTCTGATGACCGTGCGCTCGTTTGCTGAGCCTCACACGGCTTAGCGGCAAATGCGCTTTTCTGTTACGATCTTTTTGCCATGGTGCCAGCGGACGGTCTTTTTGGTCACGCAATGCTTCTGCGGCATACGGTGCATATCGCGCCGATGCTCCATGCGGTTGTCAGTGCGGACAACGATCGTTTCTGCCTGTGCAGCAGCAATATTGGCCGTGAGAGTAGCGAGAGCGAATGCCGAGGCAAGGAAAATCTTCTTCATGTGCGTTCTTTCAAAAAATTGCAGTCTAGGCGATGTGAACGCAGATAAAGGCGAAAAGTTGCAGGCTTGAGTTTATTTGTTTTTCATGACGAAATTGTAATGTTGACCTAAAAATCAATGGCGCGACCATTGATCTCCCAATCGCCAAAGCGCGCCGGATCGGCACCACCGCGACCGCCAATTTCGGGGGCTGCGTTTTCCGTCTTTTCCGCTTTGCGGCGCGTCTCTGCTTCGGCCAGCGCACGCTTTGCAGCCGCAGAGAGTGGTTTTGCAGCGGGTGGCGTGGCCGCAATGCCTTGGTTTTCCATATCTCGCCGGTTGTTTGGCTCTTCATTCATGGCGGCATTTATCCTGTAGAGATTGAAACGCAGTTTCTAATCTTTACATTTAGTGCATCGAAGCGCGCGGGAAAACCCTTAGCCGTCGTCAAACCTCTGGAGGATGATCATGAACATCATGCGCACAGCTTTGCTTTTGGCTGCCATGACCGCCCTTTTCATGGGGGTTGGCTTTTTGATTGGCGGCAAGGGCGGCATGATGATTGCGCTGGTGATTGCAGCGGGCATGAATTTCTTTTCCTACTGGAACTCCGACCGCATGGTGCTGTCGGCCTATCATGCGCAAGAAGTGGATGAGCGCACGGCACCGGAATTTTACACCATCGTGCGCGATCTCACCCGCAATGCCGGATTGCCCATGCCAAAGGTCTATGTGTTTGACAATCCGCAGCCCAATGCGTTTGCAACCGGGCGCAACCCGGAAAATGCCGCAGTTGCTGCCTCCACCGGGCTTTTACGCGCATTAACACCCGAGGAGGTGGCGGGCGTGATGGCGCATGAACTGGCCCATGTGGAACATCGTGACACCTTGACCATGACGATAACCGCAACCTTGGCCGGTGCCATTTCCATGCTTGGCAATTTTGCCTTTTTCTTTGGCGGAAGGCGCGATGAAAATGGCAATGGTGGCAGCATGATCGGAGCGCTGTTGGCGATGATTGTGGCCCCGTTTGCCGCCATGCTGGTGCAAATGGCCATCAGCCGCACCCGCGAATATGCCGCCGATCGGCGCGGTGCTGAAATCTGCGGCAATCCTCTGTGGCTGGCTTCGGCTCTTGCCAAGATTGCCGGTGCGCACCAACCCAATTATGAGGCGGAGCGCAATCCGGCAACCGCCCATATGTTCATTATCAATCCACTGTCGGGGCAGAAAATGGACAATCTGTTTTCCACCCACCCTGATACCAACAATCGTATCTCTGAACTGCAAGCCCAGGCGCAGGCCATGGGCGTGTTTACATCCGCGCGCGGCCCTTCTCAGCCACAGGCGCGGTCTTCCACCGTATCACAGGGACCATGGGGCGGTGCGGGGCCGCAAGCAGCCCAGTCGACGAATGATCCCTGGGGTGGTAAGGGGAGCGCAAAGACGCGCTCTGTGCCCTCAATCGGCGGGGGCCGCAAGCCAGATGAACCCCCGAAGGGACCGTGGAATTGAACGAGAATAGCGGCAGAAACAAAGGCCAGAAACCCCAGACCAATAAAAGACCTCAAGGGCGGGTTTATGAAAACAAGCCGGGGCTTGAGGCACGGCTTGCCGCCAGCCGCCTGTTGGCCGCTGTGATTGATCGCAAGACCTCGCTGGATGGCATGATGGATGGCGACCATGGCAATCCGGCCTATACCGCGCTTTCTGATGCCGACCGTGGGTTGGTACGCGCCATTCTCAATACATCCTTGCGCTTTTTGCCGCGCATTGAAGCGATGCTGAGCCTTCTGCTCGACACACCTTTGCCCGATGGCGCGCGCGCTCTGCATCACTCCTTGATCATTGCGGCCGCCCAGATGCTATATCTGGATGTGCCAGACCATTCGGCCGTCGATCTGGCCGTTGAACAGGCCAATCGCGATCCGCGCAACCGCCGCTTTGCCAAGGTGGTCAATGCCGTGTTGCGCCGTATTGGTCGCGAAAAGCAGGCTCTTTTGGATGAAACCGCCGATGTGGTGTGCATGCCCGGCTGGTTCTTTGATCGACTGGTGAGCGTCTATGGTGCCGACGAGGCCCGGCGCATCGCCGATGCCCAGATGACACCGGCTGCGATTGATCTCACCACCAAATCTGATGCAGCCCAATGGGCCGAACGGCTAAACGGCGTTGTGCTGCCCACCGGCAGCGTGCGGCTGGCCAGCTTTGCAGGCGGCGTTGCCGCCCTCAATGGTTTTGAAGAGGGCATTTGGTGGGTGCAGGATGCCGCCGCCGCCCTGCCCGTGCAGATGTTCGGTGATATCGCTGGCAAGCGGGCCGTGGATCTCTGCGCTGCTCCCGGCGGCAAGACTGCGCAATTGCTCTGCGCCGGTGCCAAGGTGACAGCTGTGGAGCAATCCGCCAATCGTTTGAAGCGGCTGGACGGAAATTTGCAGCGTTTGGGCTTTGAAGCCGAGTTGGTACAAACGGACCTGATGGAGTTCAAGCCTGACGATTTGTTTGACGTTGTGTTGCTGGATGCCCCATGCTCTTCCACCGGCACCACCCGCCGTCACCCCGATGTGCTCTACACCAAGGGACCGCAAGACATCACAAAGCTGGCAGGCGTGCAGGAAAAGCTGCTGCGCCATGCCATGACTTTGGTGGCACCCGGCGGCTCGATTGTGTTTTCCAATTGCTCTCTGGACCCGCTGGAAGGCGAAGACGTGGTTGTCAAGGTTCTGGCCGATCATCCCGATTTTCAGCGCGTGCCGGTACAGGCAGAGCAATGGCCCGGGTTGGAAGCCGCCATCACCCCGCTTGGCGAATTTCGCACCACACCGGCGATGTTGCAGGTCGCAGACGGCTTTTCCAGCGGTCTGGATGGCTTTTATGCATGCCATTTAAGAAAGATTTAAAGAAATCTTTACGAAATTAGGCGCGTCATAACAATCGCGTCCATCGGTTGCCGGGGTCCATTGCGGTTAACGCATGCAATCCGCAGAAAACCACCCATGGACGCGCGGTGTTGCTGCCCATGACGGGTCTGCTCGGAACGGAATGTTGGATGCCACAGAGACAAAGCCAGAGTTTGCCCTCGCTTTACCTGCGTGAAAGCTGGCGGCGTGGTCGTTTGGCCGTCAAGGCGGCAGCCCCCCGTCTTGGTCGCAACGCAACACGCCTTTTGGTGGCACCCACCGATCTGCGATCGATTGATCCCGATATTGCTGGCGATATTGCCGAGGGTCGGTTTCCACTGGCCGGGCGCATGCTGGAATGCGGGCGTGCATCCCCCTTTAGCATGGAATTACCCTCGGTGGTTTTTGCCACCGAGCTGCATTCTTTCTCCTGGCTGCGGCATATTCGTGGCCATAAAACGCCAGAGACCTGCGCGCAGGCCCGCTCCATTGTTAACAGCTGGATCAAGCTGTTTACCAAGTGCGAGGGCATTGCCTGGGATGCCGGGGTGCTGTCGCAGAGAATTATTGCCTGGCTCTCCCATTCGCCGATTGTGTTGCAAGATTGCGAAAAAGGCTTTTATCGGCGCTTTTTGCGCAGCCTGACCGCGCAGGTCGCCTACGGGCGCTCCATTGTTGCCCATATGCCGGACGGCATTGACCGCTTGAGATTGCGCATTGCCCTAGCCATGGCCTCCATTGCCATGCCCGCCTCCGCGTCCCAGATCAGCAATGCTGCCCGCCTGCTGGACAGCGAGCTGGAACAGCAATTCTTGCCCGATGGCGGTCATATCTCGCGCAATCCGCAAGCAGCGCTTGAGATATTGCTCGATCTTTTGCCGCTGCGTCATACCTATGTGAATCTTGGCCATGATGGACCGGTTAAACTGATTTCCACCATTGACCGGATGTTTCCGGTTCTGCGCTTTTTCAGCCACAGCAATGGGGAACTCGCCCTGTTTAATGGCGCAACAGCAACCCCTTTGGATGAACTTGCCTCGGTCATGCGCTTTGATGAAAGCCGTGGCCAACCTTTCAAGGCGCTGCCCCACAGCCATTATCAGCGGCTTGCAATCAATGACATGGTGGTGTTGATGGATACCGGCCTGCCGCCAGAAGGCGAAGTCAGCCGCACCAGCCACGCCGGTTGCCTGTCGTTTGAGCTGTCATGCGGGCCGCAGCGATTTGTGGTCAATGCGGGCGCGCCGCGCTTTGCCGGTGCACGCTACGGCCAGATGGCAAGGGCAACCGCCGCCCATTCGACCCTGACCATTGCCGATCAGTCCTCAAGCCGCATTTCGCCATCGCGCTTTTTGGGGCCAGTTATTCTGGGTGGGGCATCAAAAGTAGACGTAGCACGCAGAGCGGGCGATGATGACAGCGATCAGGTCGTTGCCCGTCACGATGGCTATCGTCAGACGTTTGGCGTGCTGCATGAGCGGGGCTTGCGCCTCAATGCGGCGGGCAACACGCTTTCCGGTCATGATCGGATTTTGTCCGGCAAGGGTGATGTTTTGAGTGCCATGCCCAAAGGCGGTGCGGTTGTGCGGTTTCACATCCACCCTTCTGTACGCCTGCTGCAAGAAGATCCGCACACCATTCGGCTGGAAGCCAATGGCAGCAAAGGTTTTGTGTTTTCCTGTCCCGAGGGCTATCCGGTGATTGCAGAGGATGTGTTCTTTGCAGGTATCTCGGGCATTGAGCGCTCCGAGCAGATCGAGATCACCATGGAAACACCGGAAATCGGCTGGTTTTTCTCAAAGCTTTGAGACGGCTGTTTCCTTGAGAGAGCAGCTATGGTAGGCGGGCAGCGAGTTCACTGCCGGTATCAGCTTGGCTTTGCAATCTGCACCGGCTCTTCGTTTTCAAGCAATCTGGGATGGAGAACCGTCCTTGATTCTCGCCAGATTGCACTTCTGTTGTCGTCGTTTGTCTTTTCGGGAAAACCGGGTCTCATTTTTCCCTGACAAACCCTATCGGAGTAAATGCCATGGCTGTCGTGTCGAAAAATACCCCCATTCCAGAAAAAGTGCGGGTTCGCACGGCGCTTTTGTCGGTGTTTGACAAAAGCGGCATCGTTGATCTCGCCCGCGCATTGAACCACATGGGCGTGCGCTTGCTGTCCACCGGCGGCACCTATAAGGCATTGGTCGATGCCGGCCTGCCCGCCACCGACGTCTCAGCCGTCACCGGCTTTCCCGAAATCATGGATGGTCGCGTCAAGACCTTGCACCCCAATGTGCATGGCGGCCTTCTGGCCATTCGTGATGATGCCGAGCATGTGAAAGCCATGCGCGAGCATGGCATCGAGGCCATTGATCTGGCTGTGATCAATCTCTATCCGTTTGAAAGCGTGATTGCAGCCGGTGGTGATTACCCAACCACCGTGGAAAACATTGACATCGGCGGCCCCGCCATGATCCGTGCGGCGGCCAAGAACCATGCTTATGTCACGGTTGTTACCGATCCTGCGGATTACACGGAGCTGCTGGACGCGTTGAAAGCCAATGATGGCGAGACATTCTACGCCATGCGCCAGCAGTTTGCCGCCCGCGCCTATGCCCGCACCGCCGCTTACGATGCGACAATTTCCAATTGGTTCACCACGGCACTCAATATCGAAACACCACGCAACCGGGTGCTTGGCGGCAGTTTGCGCGAAGAAATGCGCTACGGCGAAAACCCGCACCAGAAGGCTGGCTTCTACGTCAATGGCGATCAGCGCCCCGGCGTTGCCACAGCAACCCTGTTGCAGGGCAAGCAGCTGTCCTACAACAACATCAATGACACCGACGCCGCCTTTGAGCTGGTGTCGGAATTCCTGCCGGAAAACGGCCCGGCCTGCGCCATCATCAAACACGCAAACCCTTGCGGTGTTGCCGTTGGCAAGACTTTGAAAGATGCTTACCTGCGCGCTCTGGCCTGCGATAGCGTGTCGGCCTTCGGCGGCATCATTGCGCTCAACCAGACACTGGACGCGGAAACCGCCGAAGAGATCGTCAAACTGTTCACCGAGGTGATCATTGCGCCCGATGTGACCGAAGACGCCAAGGCGATCATTGCTGCCAAGAAAAACCTGCGCCTGCTGGTCACCGGCGGCCTCGCCGATCCGCGTGCGCCGGGCTTGACGGCCAAGACCGTCTCCGGCGGCCTGCTGGTGCAAAGCCGTGACAATCTGGTTGTGGAAGATCTGGAGCTGAAGGTGGTAACCAAGCGCGCACCAACAGAATCTGAGCTGGAAGACATGAAGCTGGCGTTCAAAATCGCCAAGCACGTGAAATCCAACGCCGTGATCTATGCGAAAGGCGGTCAAGCCGTGGGCATTGGCGCAGGCCAGATGAGCCGTGTTGACTCGGCCCGCATCGCCGCCATGAAAGCCGAAGACGCCGCCAAGGCTATGGGCCTTTCTGAGCCGCTGACACGCGGCTCTGCGGTTGCTTCGGAAGCCTTCTATCCGTTCGCAGATGGCTTGCTGGCTGCCATTGCCGCTGGCGCCACTGCCGTGATCCAGCCCGGCGGCTCGATGCGCGACGCCGACGTGATCGCTGCTGCCGACGAGCATAACGTCGCCATGGTGTTCGCAGGCGTGCGCCACTTCCGCCATTGATGGGTGTTCGAATACAAAAAGGGCGCGGAGATCATCCTCTCCGCGCCCTTTTTTACATCTTTCACTCAGATCAGCTATGCAGGCCCGGCGCTTCCTGTCCGGTGCGCTCGACATATTCGAGATAGCCGCCGCCATATTGATGCACGCCATCCGGCGTCAACTCCAGCACCCGGTTGGACAGCGCGCCGAGGAAATGGCGGTCATGGCTAACGAACAGCATGGTACCCTCATAGGCGGAGAGCGCCTTGATCAGCATTTCCTTGGTATCAAGGTCAAGATGGTTGGTCGGTTCGTCCAGCACCAGCAGATTTGGTGGATCGAACAGCATCGCGGCCATCACCAGCCGCGCTTTCTCGCCCCCTGAGAGCACCCGGCAGCGCTTTTCCACATCATCGCCGGAAAAGCCAAAGCAGCCCGCCAAGGCGCGAAGCGGCGATTGACCGGCTTTGGGAAAGCTTTCTTCCAGCCATTGCAGCACGGTGCTGTCACCATCGAGAACGTCCATGGCATGCTGGGCGAAATAGCCCATCTTGACGCTGGCACCGATGGCCACACTGCCTTCATCGGGCTGGGTGGTGCCAGCCACCAACTTGAGCAGCGTGGATTTGCCGGCACCATTGATGCCCATGATACACCAGCGCTCGCGGCGCTTGACCATGAAATCAAGCCCCTCATAAATCACCCGGCTGCCATAGGATTTATGGACATTCTTGATATTGATCACATCATCGCCGGAGCGCGGAGCCGGGAGAAAATCGAACGCCACTGTCTGGCGACGGCGCGGCGGCTCTACGCGATCGATCTTGTCCAGCTTTTTCACCCGGCTTTGCACCTGGGCTGCGTGGGACGCGCGCGCCTTGAACCGCTCGATAAACTTGATTTCCTTGGCCAGCATGGCCTGCTGACGTTCAAACTGCGATTGCTGGTGCTTTTCATTCAGGGCGCGCTGGCCTTCATAGAAAGCATAATCGCCGGAATAGCTGTTCAGCGAACCGCTATCGATTTCAATAATCTTGGTGACAATACGGTTCATGAATTCGCGGTCATGCGAGGTCATGAGCAGCGCGCCATCATAGTTTTTCAAAAAGTCTTCCAGCCAGATCAAGCTTTCGAGATCCAAGTGGTTGCTTGGCTCGTCAAGCAGCATCACATCGGGCCGCATCAGGAGAATACGGGCCAGAGCCACGCGCATTTTCCAGCCGCCAGACAGCTTGCCAACATCACCATCCATCATCTCTTGCGAGAAACTCAGGCCTGCCAGCACTTCGCGGGCGCGGCCTTCCAGTGCATAACCATCCAGCTCTTCATAACGGGCCTGCACTTCGCCGTAGCGCTCAATGATGGCGTCCATCTCATCCATGCGGTCCGGATCGGACATGGCAGCTTCCAGTTCGCGAAGCTCAGCTGCAACGGTGCTGACAGGGCCAGCACCTTCCATCACTTCGGCCACAGCCGAGCGCCCGGCCATTTCGCCGACATCCTGATTGAAATAGCCGATGCTGACATTTTTCTCAGTGGACACCTGCCCTTCATCGGGCAGTTCCTCACCGGTGATCATGCGAAACAGCGTGGTTTTACCGGCCCCGTTGGGACCGACGAGGCCGATTTTCTCGCCCTTGTTCAGGGCTGCAGAGGCTTCGATAAACAGAAGCCGATGGCTGTTCTGCTTGGAGATATTTTCAATGCGGATCATGTCAAATTCGGCCCGGGCTTAAAGCATGTCTTGCGAATGCGCATAAGGTTTCGCGCGCCCTTATGGCACGAGATCGCGCATTTGTCTCAATTTTCGTGGCGGGTTTTGTCTCATGCGCGGCAGTGGTGGGCCGGCAGTGTCTGTCGCCAGAAAATGGCTTTGGGCCGTGGCGACAAACCAATCACATCTCTTGCAGGCTTATTTGTTTTGCAACAGCCACATTTTGCCAGCCATGGTGATCTTACGCGGATCCTGATCGGCATCATCTTCGACATTGTTGCGCTCAATCAGGCCAAGCTCTGTCAATTCGTTCATGGTGGTTGTGGTCAGAAACTTGATTTTCTGCGGGCGTTCTTTGAAACGGTCCGTCTTGGAGTAAGTCACCTCGGCATTGAGATGCGTCCACTTCTTGGCAGCCTGCGGAAACAAATCACCGTCTTTCGCAAGTTTCAGCCCGCGGATCTGTGTTGGCGTGAGTTCGATCATGTCTTGTCCTTATTATTTTGTGTTTGCCAGACGGAATCGCGTGTCGCATCGCTCATGCGCCACCTCAACCCAATCAGAGATACCGGTTGACTAGGCTCACGCGAGGGGTGAGTCTAGCCCAAACGCCGCAATCAGCGATAAATCCTGCTGTTTGAGGTTATTTCGACCTTAAAAATCCCCCTATGGTTGCTTTTGCCTTGACGCTCCCGGCTTATTCTTGCCGTCAGATGGCAAACGCTCCGTGAGCCGGTTGCTCGAAGCGCGCCGCGCAAGGGGAAAAAGATCAACATTGACCGGGGATTATTTTGGTCGAATGCAAAAAATCCAATTTCATTATCTCTAATAACAAATTAAAGTTGAGCTATAGTTCAGTGAGATTTGGGACCGCTGCATAAGACGCAGCACTTATGTGGAATATTCGAATATTCTCCCATCTTTGTTAATAAAATAAGTCTACATGCGCTCGAAGCACTCTCAAAAGACGAGAGGGTAGCAAAGACAGACCGTTTTCATCGTCGTCAAAATGAAGCCGTTCATCGAAATATAACGCATTCTGAATAGTGTTTTAAGGCTACTTTGGAGTATCTTCATTGTGAAAAATATCGTTTCCATGGATGACACACCCACTGAGACTTCATTTCAAGGCGAGAAGTGCCCCAATAACGTGAACATATGGCATCGCGATCCTCAGATAATCTATTCGCTCGCAGAGCTGAAAGAGCGTTATTTGTGGCTCGACGCAATGGTCAATCACATTCCCGATTTTATCTACGCCAAGGATCGCGAGGGGCGTTTTCTATATGCCAATCAGGCTATTCTTGAAAACAATGGCCTTTCCTGCATCGATGACATCATTGGACTGACCGATTTTGATCTGCATGGCAAAGCGGCTGAAAATGCGCGCATAGCCGAAATAGAGCAGCGGGTTATTGAAACCGGCGAGCCGGATCTCGGTTTTGAAGAACCGGCAATGGTCGGGGGCGATCGCTGGCTGATGATGTCCCGTGTGCCACTCAGAGACAGCAGCGGTACCATCATTGGCGTTGTCGGCACATCGCGGGATATTTCGGCACGAAAGGCGTCGGAGCGACTGATGCTGGCGCAAAACCGTATTCTGGGGATGATTGTCGATTCCATCGACATTTCCCTGCTGATGAAGGAATTGGCCGCATTGATTGAGGGGCTATCTGAAGGCATCAGCTGCGCCACGGTTATTTTCTCGCCTGACAATCACCCACCAATGTATGAAGCTCCCAGCCTTTCCCGCTTGCCCAAGCGCCTGTCCGAGGCGCTGTCGTCTGCATCGCCGGAGCTTATTTGCGAGGCCATGTTTGATCTGGCATCAAACCAGGATCATTTTCATTGCTTCGAGATTTCGTCTGCGAGTGGCCAAAATCAAGGTCTGGTTGGCGTGTTCGCCCAAAACGCGCTGAGCAAAAGCCTGATAGAATTTCTGGCGGGTGCCAGCCATATGGCGGGCATTGCCATTGATCGACGCAAGGCCGAGGAGCGCATCCGCTTTCTCATTGACCACGATGCTTTGACGGGGGTGATGAACCGCAGCGCAATTGAAGCCAGAATGCCGGACCTGCTTGCCTCTGCCACCTGCACCGCCCAGACGCTGGCGGTTGGCTTTATCGATATCGACAATTTCAAACAGGTCAACGATACCTTAGGCCATGCGGTTGGCGATGAACTTCTCAAGGCAACAGCTGCGCGGATTTCACAAATTGTTGCGCAAAACGGCATGGTGGCGCGCATTGGCGGCGACGAATTTATCGTTGTTCTGCACGAAAGCGATGCGCGTTTCGAAGATGTTTTTGAGCGCATCCGCAAAACTGTTGCGCAGGCACCTTTGATGGACAACGCCGAGCTTCACACACACTGCAGCATTGGCATTGCCTATTTTCCAGATCATGGAAAAACAGCCGGCGATCTGTTCAAGGCCGCAGATCTGGCAATGTATCGCGCCAAACAAAGTGGCCGCAATTTGGTACAGGTGTTTTCATAACCTCAACGCCCATTTCTCTGGCTGATCGTTGCCTCTGAAAGAGGAATAGGTGCATCTTCCATCGCGCAGAACCGGACTTTTCCCCTGATCGCAAATCAGTTAGATTGCGTTGAAACCATTAAAGCGGGTCGCAGATCACAGCATTCACGGCGACCCGCTTTATGTCTTATTTTATCGCATGGACGTTATCGTTTCATTGAAGACAATGAAACGCGGCATGCTTTAGGGCGATCTGGAATTTGATGTTACGGAAAAAGACGGGCGAGCGTCTGACGCAATCGGCGATGTCGCTCAGCGCAGCAGCGCTTTTGTGTTTTTCGAGCATTGCCTCAGTCCTTGCCCAGGAAAGCCCACCGCCAGCCCCACCTTCTGAAGCGCCGACCACGCAAGCGCCAGACGACGCCCCGCAATCTGCAGCTGATAAAGCTGCGGCTTTGAAGGCCAAGCGCGATGAGGTGACGAAAGAGCTGCAGGATCTTTCGCAATCGATCAAGCTGTCGACGGACAAGGCAGAGCAATTGCGCCAGAGCATTGACGCGCTCGACAAAAGCAGCGCGTCTTTGCGTCAGGCGCTGATTGACTCGGCCGCACGCCGCAAGGATCTGGAGCAAAAGATCACCGACAGTGAGCGCAGATTGGCTGATTTTGGCGTGCGCGAAGATGTTATTCGCAAATCCTTTCGGGCTAGGCGTGGCGTTCTGGCGGAAGTGTTAGGCGCGCTTGAGCGCATGGGGCGCAATCCGCCACCCGCTTTGCTGGTCAAGCCAGAGGATGCGCTGGGGGCTGTGCGCACCGCCATTCTTCTGGGGGCCGTGGTGCCCGGCATGCGCAAGGAAACCGAAAAGCTGGCCAATGACCTGCAGGAATTGGCCAATCTGCGAAAAGCCAGCCAGGGCGAGCGCGAGCAGATGATGGCCAGCCTGCAAAGCCGGCAGGAAGAAGAAAGCCGCATGGCGCTGCTTTTGGATGAAAATGCCAAACTGAGCGAGCGAAATTCGGCGCAATTGCAAAACGAATTGCAGCGTTCGCAAGAGCTTGCGCAAAAATCGGCGTCATTGCAGGGCTTCATTTCCTCGCTGGAAAACCAGGTGGCATCGGTGCGAAACGCCACGGAACAATCAAAGCTGGAAGACCAGAAGCGGGCGCAAATGACCGATGCCGAGCGCGCACAGGCGCAGAACACACCGCCCGATAAAAACCGCATTGCACCTGCATTTGCGTTTGATGAGCTGAAAGCAAAGCTGGAATTGCCAGCTGCTGGAGATGTCTTGCGGACATTTGGCGATCCTGATGGCACCGGACACGATGCCAAGGGCATTGTTGTTGCAACGGCACCAGCAGCGGTGGTCACAGCGCCCGCTGACGGCACAGTGGTGTATGCGGGACAGTTTCGCAGTTACGGGAAAATGGTTATTCTCAATCCAGGCAGTGGTTATCACATAGTTTTGTCCGGAATGGATGCGGTGAATGTTCACGCAGGCCAATTCGTGCTGTCTGGTGAACCAATTGGTGCTATGGGAGATAAGAGAGTTGCGAGTGCGGCTGCTTTCTCGCTGGAAACAAATCGCCCAACGCTTTACATAGAATTTAGAAAAGACGGCAACTCGGTTGATTCCCGACCATGGTGGGCGAAGGACGCCGGAAAGGTACGCAATGATACGTAGGGCTTCTCTAATGCTCGTGGGCGCGCTGATGGGCGCAACAGCCATGAGCGTTGTTTATTCGGCAGGCGTTCCAGCCCAAGCGGCGGGTACATCCACCTATAAAGAACTGGCGATTTTTGGAGACGTGTTTGAGCGCGTCCGCGCCCAGTATGTGACACCTCCCGATGAGAAGAAGCTGATCGAAGCTGCCATCAACGGCATGCTGTCGTCGCTCGACCCTCACTCCAGCTACATGAACGCGCAGGAAGCTGCCGACATGCAGACCCAGACAAAGGGTGAGTTCGGTGGCATCGGCATTGAAGTGACGATGGAAAACGAACTGATCAAGGTCATCACCCCGATTGATGACACGCCCGGTGCCAAGGCTGGCATTCTGGCTGGCGATTATATTTCTGAAATCAACGGCCAGGCCGTGCGCGGCATGAAGCTGAGCGCTGCCGTTGACAAAATGCGTGGCGCGGTTGGAACCTCGATCAAGCTGACCATTTTGCGCAAAGGCGTGGACAAGCCGATTGAGCTGAGTGTAAAGCGCGAAGTGATTCCAATCCGGGCTGTGAAGTCGCGGGTTGATGGCGATGTGGGTTACCTCCGCGTCATCTCGTTTACCGAGAAGACCTTTGACGATTTGCAGGCCGCCATTGCCAAGATCAAGAAGCAGGTTCCAGACGACAAGCTGAAGGGCTTTGTTCTCGACCTTCGCCTCAATCCGGGCGGTTTGCTGGATCAGGCCATCTATGTGTCTGACGCCTTCCTGCAAAAGGGCGAGATTGTTTCCACCCGTTCGCGCGATCCGGAAGATACCCGCCGCTTTAACGCAACACCGGGTGATCTGACCGATGGCAAGCCTTTGATCGTCCTGGTCAACGGTGGTTCTGCTTCGGCCTCGGAAATCGTCGCCGGTGCGTTGCAGGATCTGAAGCGGGCAACCGTGGTCGGCACCCGCAGCTTCGGCAAGGGGTCTGTGCAGACCATCATCCCGATGGGTGACAAGGGTGCTCTGCGCCTGACAACGGCGCTCTATTACACGCCGTCTGGCAGATCCATTCAGGGCACGGGCATTCATCCAGATATCACCGTGGAAGAGCCATTGCCTGCCGATCTGAAGGGCAAGCTGAAGCCAGAGGGTGAATCGGCGCTGCCGGGCCACATTCAGGGCCAAAGCGAAACCGAAGAAGGCTCTGGCTCTGTTGCCTACGTACCGCCGGATCCGAAGGACGATGTGCAGCTCAACTATGCGCTGGACCTGTTGCGCGGCGTGAAGAAAGATCCGTCTTTCCCGCCGGATCCAAGCAAGGTTGTGTTGGAAAACGCCAAGAAAAACTGATCGACTTCAAAAATGCCGGCCCAAGGGTCGGCATTTTTCTTTGCGGGCTGGTTGTTAATATCCGGCTCTAAAATTCTTTGTTTTCGTTTGTCTTTTCGGGAAAAGCGCGATCCACGTTTCCCTGACAAACTCTGGCAAGGGATGGCGGCAAACGCACCCCTCCTGTATATCGCAAAGCACTCCGCTCCGTTGATTCGCTGAAAGGCAGTGATTTGGGCAATGATCTGCACGCCCCCTTGGGCCAGAACCGCAAAAAGCCGCGCACCAAAAGGCGCAACGGGCTTGGGGGTTCCGGTCTCGGTCCTGCGAGTGTTGGTGTTGTCAGCGTTTTGGTCATTCTTGGCCTGTCCTTCTATACCGCCCTCACGCCTTTACCTTTGAATGCGCCCTTGCCACAGGTGGCCCAAGCGCCCCCCAAGCCGGTAGACGCAGCAGTCGCCGCCCCGCCGCCGCATCTGGAAACCCGCTCGCCCACATCGGGTGCCATTGTTGAACGCAGCACCATGCCGGATGGCTCGGTTGTCACCCAATATTCGCCGGCCTCACGCGATGGCTCAGGTCCTGCTTTGATCAGCGCGTCCCATATCGGTCAGGATGCCCGCATGGCGGCAACCCCTAATCCCGCGCTGTTGCAAGACAGTCCTGAAGGCAGAATTCCGGTGATAGGGCCGGATGGCTTGCGCCCGGTTGAGCAATATGCACGGCCATGGTCAGGCGCGCATGGCACGCGCATTGCCATCGTTGTCAGCGGCCTCGGGTTAAGCCAGACTGGCACGCAAAAGGCCATCAAGCTCTTGCCGGAAGAGATCACCCTTGGCTTTGCTGCCAGCGGCAACAGCCTGCAACGCTGGATGCAGGATGCAAGGCGCGCAGGCCACGAAATTCTGCTGCAAATGCCGCTGGAGCCCCTTGGTTACCCGGCAAACAATCCGGGGCGCGATACGCTTTTGGCGGATCAATCCAGCGCCAAAAACCTGGCGCTCTTGCATAAGGCCATGGCCAGTATCACCAATTACACCGGCATCATGAATTATATGGGTGCGCGCTTTTTGTCGGATACCAATGCGCTGGAGCCGGTGATGCGTGATATTTCAGATCGGGGCCTGTTGTTTCTCGATGACGGCTCATCGGCGCAATCCTTGAGCGGAAAATTCGCAAAAGCCATGAACATGCCTTACTCGGTCGCCGATTTGCAGCTGGATGACCAGTTGCAACGAGACGCGATTTTGAAACGTCTTGACGAGTTGGAACGCATTGCCAAGCGCAATGGCACTGCCATTGGCGTTGCCTCGGCCTTTGATGAAAGTGTGACCACCATTGCGGAGTGGGTGCGCGAGGCAAAAAGCCGTGGTATCGAAATCGTCGGCCTCTCTGCCCTTGCTCTTGAAAACCAGCAATAGACCCTGCCATAAACGATGAGGACACCGTGACCCAACCTGTGATCAAAGCAGAAGACCTGCCCTACCGCCCCTGTGTTGGCATTATGGTGCTCAATCATGCCGGCTTAGTGTGGGCCGGACGGCGCATTCCCTTGCTGAATTCGGAATATGATGGCTCACCGCAACTGTGGCAGATGCCGCAAGGCGGCATTGATGCGGGGGAAGATCCCAAAGCCGCCGCCTATCGCGAGCTTTACGAAGAAACCGGCATGAAAACCGTCACTCTTCTGGCAGAAGCCCCGGAGTGGATCAATTACGATCTGCCGCCACAGCTGATCGGCATTGGTCTCAGAGGCAAATATCGCGGCCAGACCCAGCGCTGGTTTGCTTTTCGCTTTGAAGGCGATGAAAGCGAAATTCAGATCAATCCGCCACCCACCACTGAACATGCCGAATTTGACGAATGGCAATGGAAGCCCATGCAGGACTTGCCAGACCTGATCGTGCCCTTCAAGCGCGGGGTTTACGAGCAAGTGGTGGCCAGCTTCAAACATCTGGTAGGATAAGCGCGAGAGTTTGTCAGGTTCAAATTGAACCAGACAAACTCTCGATTCCCTTGTTTTCGTTTGTCTCTTCGGGAAAACCGGATTCCACTTTTCCCTGACAAACTCTAAGCTCTCCGCAAAATCGGATGATTTGTGAAAATCCGGTGGTCGATGTTGTCCGCCACCGGCATTTTAAAAACCGGCACCAGCATTTCCACCTCATCGGCGTAGCGCTCGGCATTGGCCACGGCTTTGTCGAGGTTGCTCACCCGTTCCGGATCAAGCCGGTGCAGGCAGGTGCGAAACTCGAACATATCGCGATAGGCAGCGCGCTCGATAATGGGCGTGTCCAGCACCCGCACATGCCGCTCGGCCAGCAAAGCTTTCACCGCCTTCAAGGCCCGCGTTGTCACCAGCGAGTTGACACGCGAGAGCACCACAGAATGCGGAATGCGAATATTGCCCTTGGTGTAGAGATATTGCAAAAGCTCAATCACTTGCGCGCCGCCTTGCGCATCCATGGCGCTGCCCTGAATGGGAATGAGCACGTGGTTTGACAGGCCAAGGGCCGTGGCCAAAAGCGGCGATTGCGCGCCGGGCAAATCAACAATCACGTAATCCGATGTGTCGCGATAGGCTTCAATGGTGCGCTGAAGGGAGTTGACCGACACATAGGTGGCAACCCGCAAATCCGTGCTTGGTTCTGCACCTTCAAACCAGCGCGAAATCCAGCGCTGCGGATCCGTATCAATCACCGAAACCCGATATCCGCGCCGCATCAACTCGGTGGCCAGCAACAAAACCGCTGTGGTTTTTCCGGCACCGCCCTTGGTGTTGGCAAACGTGATAATGGACATGGAGCAACCTCAGAAAACCAGCACAAGAGCCACGCATCGCTCACCAAGGCCCAGTCTCATCAGAGTCTCATCGGGCAAAGTCATTGTGCGCCAACATGGTTAATCAGTGGTTATGAGGGATCCATTAAATATCGCATGCCCGCAAAAACATCGATCAAAATCTGAAGGAAGCGGCCCGGTGACGGTCTTTGGTGGAGCATGCCGGATCAGAATTTCTGCGCTCTTTTCAAACCCATTCTGCAAACGATCGCGAACAGAAAACAGGTTTTCTGACAGATAAAAATCGCCTTATGCGTTTATTTTAAAATTCTTAAAACACCCTCTTGATTGTAAAAACAATCAAAGATAGTAATTTTTTGCATTGTCTCTTTTAATTGTAGTTCATTTCGAAACTTGGCTGAACACTTTCAGTCTTCAGGTATCCGCTGGCGCAACGAATCTTTCGGGGGGAATGACGTGGTATATATTCGCAAAAGTGTATGGGCAAATGGCGGCGGTTTTGATGATCCGTTGCTGTATTGGTATGCAATCGGCGTTTCTGCCTTGCAGAAAAGAGGGCTGAACGACAATACCAGCTGGCGTTTTATGGCGGCTATTCACGGGATTGATATTACAAGTTCTGACGGCAGCCTTTGGGAGCAATACGGTTACTATACGCCTGGCGAGCCGCTTCCGTCTTCAGCCGAGCAGCAGCTTTATTGGAACCAGTGCCAGCACGGCAGCTGGTATTTTCTGCCATGGCATCGCGGCTATGTTTGGTCGATCGAGGGTCTGGTGCGCGCAGAGATTGTCAAGGCGGGCGGCCCCAAGGACTGGGCCATGCCTTACTGGAACTACAGCGACCAGAAAAACCCGCAGGCTCTGCTGCTGCCGCCTGCCTTCTCGGCCACCAACATGCCAGACGGAAGCCCAAATCCGCTTTATGTGGCGCAGCGCTATGGTCTGGGCTCAACGCCAATTGTCTTGCCCGCGAGCGATGTGACCTTGGGCGCTTTGTCTGCCACCCAATTTGTCGGCTTGAAAGTGGGTGCCAGTGCAGGGCTGGGCGGCGGCAAAACTGGCTTCTCGCACAACGGCATCCAGACTGGAGAGCTGGAAAGCAAGCCGCATAACATTGTCCATGTGGACATTGGCGGCCAAAATGATGCCGGGCCGGGCTTGATGGCTGATCCCGATATTGCCGGTCTTGATCCGATTTTCTGGCTGCACCATGCCAACATCGATCGGCTCTGGGATGTGTGGAACAAGTCGAGTGCGACGCATACCAACCCGACTGACCCTGCTTGGCTCAACGGCCCGCAAGACAGAAAGTTTGTTGTGCCAAACGTTGATGGCAGCGCCTATTACTACGCGCCCAAAGACATGCTTGATACGACGAGCCCAAACCTCGATTATACCTATGATGAATTTGTGGCTGCAACGGCCGTCAGCTCTGTTCTGACCAGCAATGTTGGAGAGAAGACTTTGTCGCAATCTCAAGAACCCGAACTGGTTGGCGCAAATGCGTCTGTCGTGAGCGTGACAGGGAAAATGTCTTCTTCGAGCCTCGCCCTCGATGCTCCGACCAGGGCACTTTTGTCCGCCAATCCAGGCCAAAACATCCAGGCCAAATTGGCCCAACCTGCCCGCGACCGATACTTCCTCAATCTGGAAAATATCAAGGCCGCAAAGGACGGATTTGTCATTGATGTTTATATGGAGCTGCCTGAAGGGGCAGACCACACAGGCCGCATGGATTTGTTCTGCGGCTCGATTGGCCTGTTTGGTGTGCGCAAGGCATCACAACCCGACGGTGCTCATGGCGGGGCCGGGGTGACAGAAGTCATGGATGTCACCAATGTCGTGGCTGGATTGGCGCAAAATGGCGCTTTGAACAAGGGCGAATTCAGCGTCAATCTGGTGCCACGCATCACCCTGACGGATGATGCCAAGGTGACAGTTGAGCGTATCAGCCTCTACAAACAGTCTGCCTGAATGTTGCAGCGTTATAGCCTGAAATTTCAGGCCATCCGCTCTCTACTCTCGGAGCCGCCATGGCCACTCGTGCTGAGTATCAGCTTGGCTGCCTGGTTTGCTATGGCCCTTTTGGGCCATAGCAACAGTGTTCCAGATCTGTGTGTTACGGCATCCGGCGCGTTGATTGATCAAAGTTGGCGCGCCTTGCAAGCCGCTCTGTGGCTGGCAGATCCTGTGAACCTTGCACTTTCATGGATATTGATGCTGATTGCCATGATGTCTCTGGTGCTGGTGCCACCCTTTCGGCACATCTGGTACCGGAGCATGAAGAGGCGACGTGTGCGCGCAATTGTCTGTTTCTTATCCAGCTATTGCGGCATCTGGCTGCTCTTTGCCCCGCTGCTGGTTTTCAGCGGAATCTTGATCCAGGTTGCCACCGCGCTGTTGAACGTGCCATCTTGGATTTTCGCGGTTTCCATTCTGATGTTTTGGCAAACAACCCCTTGGAAACAGCATTTTCTAAACCTGTGCCACTGGACGCCAAGGCTGAGTGTCTTTGGCTGGGCTGCTGATCGTGATTGTCTTCGCTATGGCGCACGGGATGCATGCTTGTGCATTGGCACGTGCTGGGCGCTGATGTTGCTGCCAATTGCTGTTCACACCCACCACTTGCCCCTTATGGCATTTGCATCTGTTGTCATGGTGCTTGAACGCCTGAAACCATGCCGAGCTGTGCGCTGGTATCCGCCCGGTTGGAGATGGGGTCAATATTTCGCCGATGGGGTGAAGCGATCCGCCGTGTGGCAAACCACAAAACCCAAGGCCCCGATTGTCCAGCAGAAGACAAAGCAGGCCTGATTGCGTGGCGGTTTTTCGTTCATCATTGTGTAAGACGATAAAGTGCGGCGCATTTCATTGGATTTAGCAAAGCGCGCTTTATTCTTCTTTTGAGAGCCGGATTTTTCCGAAAACCGGTTCCCACTTTTCCCTGATAAACTCTAGCGCCGCCGGTCGGCTGCCAGAATTTCCGGTGCGATCTGGTGTAAGGGCACGGTTTTATCGACGCCGCCGTGGGCGATGGCTTCTTTGGGCATGCCAAACACAATGCAGGTTGCCTCGTCCTGTGCCACGGTATAGGCACCGGCCTGATGCATTTCCAACATGCCGCGCGCGCCATCATCACCCATACCGGTCATGATAACGCCCATGGCATTGCTTCCTGCGGCGCGGGCTGCCGAGCGAAACAACACATCGACAGAGGGACGATGGCGCGACACCAGCGGGCCGGGCTTGACGGCCACACTGTAGCGCGCACCTTGCCGCTCCAGCATCATATGGCGATCGCCCGGCGCAATCAGCACATGGCCGCGCAGCACCGGATCGCCATGTTCGGCTTCCTTGATTTCCATTTCGCACAACCCGTTCAAGCGCTTGGCAAAGGCTGCCGTGAATTTTTCCGGCATATGCTGGACAATGACGATGCCGGGTGAGTTGGCGGGCATTTTTTCCAAAAACTCGCGCAGCGCCTCTGTGCCGCCCGTGGATGCGCCCACGCACACCACCATTTCGGTGGTTTTGGCCATGGCACGTCCGGTGGGTGGCGGCAACATTGCATCAGCGGTCAGTTTTTTGGCAGGTTCATGCACGCCTGCGGGTCTGTCTGCGGCAATTGCCTTGCGCGTGCCAAGGCGTGCCTGGGCCGCACTTTTAACCACCTGACAGATACGCTCGGCCTGCTCCGCCAAATGGTCTGCGGCAGCGATCTTGGGCTTGAGAATAATGTCGACTGCGCCGGCCTCCATAGCCTGCATCAGGGTCTCGCTGCCGGCTTCGGTCAGCGATGAGCACATCACCACGGGAATAGGCCGTTGCGACATCAGCTTGCGCAAGAAGGTAATGCCATCCATGCGCGGCATTTCAACATCCAGCGTGATAACATCCGGGATTTCTTCGGCAATTCGGCGCGCTGCCACAAACGGATCGGGTGCGGCACCGATCACCTCTATATCCGGATCCGATTGCAGCACTTCAGTCAGAATCTGGCGCACGCTGGCTGAGTCATCAACAACCAGAACCCGGATTTTTTTCCTCATCCCCGATCAGTCCTTCCTGAACACCGTATTGGCCAGCTGCCGAACAGGCAGACTCATTCCCGCAATCGATTCTGAGTGACCAATGAAAAGATAGCCTCCCACAGCCAGACACTCGCATAACCGCTGCAAAACCTGTTGCTGCGTCTTCTTATCAAAATAGATCAGAACGTTGCGACAAAATATAACATGCATCGGCTCTCCCACCTGATAGCTGTTATCCATCAGATTCAGTCGGCCAAAGCCAACGTTCGCGCGCAACTTTGGCGAAATGCGAACCTCGTTCCTCGATTTGTCACGCGATTGCATGACATATTTCGCCGCCATGGCACGCGGCACCGGCTCCAGCATATCTTGCGGATAGACGCCGCGCCGCGCCTTTTGCAAGACATCGGTAGAAAGATCGGTCGCCAGAATGCGATAATCCATGCCGCTGCGCTGTTCGAGATAATCCGCAATCACCATGGCAAGCGTATAAGGCTCGGCACCAATCGAGCAGGCCGAACTCCACACACGAAGATTGCGCACACCCTTGGCATCAAAGGCGGGCAGCACCTTGCTGGCGAGATAATCGAAATGATTCGGCTCGCGAAAAAAGTCGGTCTTGTTGGTTGTCACCGCATCAATCAGATGCACGGCCTCTTCCTCAAGGCCGCCCTGATCAAAAATATAAGTGCAATAGGCATCGAACGAGGAAATGCCCGTGGCCCGCAACCGTCTGCGCAGCCGCCCCTCCAGCATCGTCATCTTTGCTTCCGGCATTTTGATGCCGCTATAGTCAAAAATGTAGTTCGATAACCGTTTGAAGTTTCTAGAACTGATCCGGTGATCGTCAAAGCTTGTTTCGGCCAAAGCACTCACGCTGGCATTCTCCTGTCATGCTGTGGCAAATTTTCTTGACGGGGTTACGTCCAGCGCAACCTCTTCTCCAGAAAACAATCGGGCGAGATCAATAATCACGACAAAGCCCTGCTCACGGCGCACCACGCCGTGAATATAATCAGAGCGCCATTGAACGCCGATATCCGGTGCCTGCTCAATATCCTTGAGCTGAAACGGAATGACCTCAAACACCTTGTCGGCCACCACACCAACCGCCAATGAGCGGTTGGCCAATGGAATATCCATTACCAGAATGCGGGTATGGGGTGTTTTGATCGTCGCCGTCATGCCGAGTTTCAAACGAAGGTCAATCACAGGAACGCCCTGCCCACGCACATCGCGCAGGCCAAGCAAATAATCCGGCCCATGGGGAATCTTGAAGGCATCCTCATGGTCCAGGATTTCCCGGACCACCGCGACAGGCACGGCAAACACCTCTTCACCAAGGCTGAAGGTCACGAATTGCTGTTCGGAGGAATTTTCACTCATATCATGCGCTTTCCTTGAAAAGACGATCTTCGTCATCTGGCCCGCCCATGGAAAGGTCGAGCGCAAAGCCCTGGGCGCGTGCCTGCTGGGCGCTGACAGATTGCTTCGGAGCTGGCTTTTTTGCCGGGGCCGCAGCGCGGCTTGGGGCGGCCTTTTTAACCGGGGTTGGACGCGCATTGGAAGCGCGATCCACCCTGAAGAAGGCGATAGACGCTTGCAGCTCTTCAGCCTGAGCGGCCAGTTCTTCAGATGTCGCCGACATTTCTTCCGAAGCGCCAGCATTCTGCTGGGTTACCTTGTCAAGCTGCTGAATAGCTTCATTGATCTGGCTTGCACCAATGTCCTGCTCGCGGCACGCGGCCGAGATTTCAGAGATCAGTTCTGCGGTCTTGCGAATATCTGGCACCAGACGGTTCAGCATATCACCGGCCTGTGTTGCCACCTGCACAGTCTCACCCGAAAGCGTGCTGATTTCGGCAGCAGCAGCCTGTGAGCGTTCAGCCAGCTTGCGCACTTCGGAAGCAACAACCGCAAAACCCTTGCCATGTTCGCCAGCGCGGGCTGCTTCCACAGCCGCATTCAAAGCGAGCAGGTCGGTCTGGCGGGCAATTTCCTGCACGATCGAGATTTTCTCAGCAATGGTGCGCATGGCACCAACAGCACGGGCAACGGCTTCGCCAGAGGCTTCGGCATCCTTGGAAGACTGGCGGGCAATCTTTTCGGTCTGCGCTGCGTTGTCAGCGTTCTGCTTGATATTGGCGGCCATTTCTTCCATCGAAGCCGAGGCTTCTTCGGCCGATGATGCCTGCTCGGTGGCACCCTGGCTGACCTGCTCGGACGCCGAAGACAGCTGCTGACTGCCAGACGATACATTCTCACCGGCAGAAATTGCATCACCCACAACACCACGCAGGCGCTCAACCATCAACTGGAGAGACTGACCCAAAGTATCCTTGTCGGAGAGCGGCTTTGGCGTGACCGTCAAGTCACCATTGGCGATCTGGTCGGCAATATTTGCTGTGTTGCGCAGGTTGGATGTCATGCGCTGCATGGTATCGATCAGATCCTTGATCTCATCATTCGATGGGTGATTAACCTCATAGTTGAGATCACCAATTGCCACAGCGTCCGAAAGTTCCGTGCCGCGTTTCAAACCACGAACAATAGACAGGGAGATCCAGAAGGCGATTGCAGTGGCAAAAATTGCACAAAACGCAATTCCTGAAACGACCAGCATCTTGGCCAAATCGTAAATTGCCACACCGTCATCAGCTGCTTTCGTGCCGCCCTTGCTGTTATATTCAACAAGTCTCAGCAGCGCATTAGAGGCATCGTTGTAAACTTTAAGACCATCACCATTGTAAATAGCCATGGCTTTCTCAGTTTGATTTTGCGACGACAGTTCGACAGCCTTTTCATGCAACTTCAGATATTCAGCCCAAGGAGTCTTGAACGCTTCAAACAGAGTGCGCTCTTCAGGCGCACCAATAAGCGTTTCATATTTGGCTGAAAGCTTGGCAATTGAATCGGCCAATTGATTTTGTTGGTCGAGCCAGCGCTTCATTCCAACTTCGTCTTGCGTAATCACATGCTGCAATTCCGCAATCCGGAAGTCAGACGTCATCGTATTGATGCGATTGGATACATCGACACTGGGCATCCAGTTCGTTGCAATCTCGTTTGCCTTGCCATTGACATTGCCAATTTGGAGAAGGCTGAAGATGCCAAGAACGGCAATGAGAACCACGAGAAAGCCGAAAGAGAGTGCCAGCTTGGTTTTAATGGTGAAGCGCATAAGCGTTGTCCCGTTTTAGAAAGAGCTTCAAAAGTGAGCCCAGAACTGAACGACATCATTCATCAGAAAAGGGTAGAACTGCCCGGCGCTTGCAGACATGCGTGTCGGGTGATGTCGGGCCACTGGCCCGCCATCGCTTTGTGCCAAAGCCTGTTACGCGCTTTGACGGAAATCATTATCTTCGTCGTCAGGCCCGCCCATGGACAGATCCAGAGCAAAGCCTGACACGCGCTTTTGCTGGGCGCTGACCGTTTGGGCACCGGACACTTTACGAGGCGCAACCTTCGACTGTGATTGGCTTCGAACACTCGTATTGTTCGGTGTTGCTTTTTTAGAAGATACTCCATCAACCTTAAAAAAGGCTATAGATGCTTGCAGCTCTTCGGCTTGGGCCGCCAATTCTTCCGAGGTTGCCGACATTTCTTCAGACGCGCCGGCATTCTGCTGGGTTACCTTGTCAAGCTGCTGAATAGCCTCATTGATCTGGTTGGCCCCGATGTCCTGCTCGCGGCAGGCAGCCGAGATTTCAGAGATCAGTTCCGCGGTCTTGCGAATATCTGGTACCAGACGGTTCAGCATATCGCCAGCCTGAGTGGCAACCTGCACCGTTTCGCCAGACAGCGTGCTGATTTCAGCCGCCGCCGCCTGGGAACGCTCAGCCAGCTTGCGCACTTCAGATGCCACCACGGCAAAACCCTTGCCATGTTCGCCAGCGCGCGCTGCTTCCACAGCCGCATTCAAAGCGAGCAGGTCGGTCTGGCGGGCAATTTCCTGCACGATCGAGATTTTATCGGCAATGGTGCGCATGGCACCCACAGCACGGGCAACCGCTTCGCCAGAGGCTTCGGCATCCTTGGAAGACTGACGGGCAATCTTTTCGGTCTGTGCGGCGTTGTCAGCGTTCTGCTTGATATTGGCGGCCATTTCTTCCATCGAAGCCGAGGCTTCTTCGGCAGATGATGCCTGCTCGGTGGCACCTTGCGACAATTGCTCGGAGCCGGAAGACAACTGCTGGCTGCCAGACGAGACATTCTCGGAAGCAGACAGCGCATCGGCGACAACGCCCTTCAGCCGCTCAACCATGTTTTGCAAAGCGATGCCGAGTGTATCAACATTTGAACGCGGCTTGGGTGACACCGTGAGATCGCCCGATGCAATCTGATCAGCAACCGCAGATGTTTCGCGTAAATTGTGAACCATATTGCGCATGGAATGCCCCAAAACATCCTTGTCCGAGAGAGGATGAATATCTTTGGAGAGATCGCCTTCTGCAATGAGATTGGCTGTGGCTGCGGTATTCCGCAGGTTTTCCGTCATGACGTTGATGGTATTGACCAGATCCTTGATTTCATCATTGGTCTTGATCTCGATTTTCTGGTCAAGATCGCCACGGGCAACACCTTCTGCAACAGTCTGGATTTTCTGCAAACCGCGGCTGATGCCAAGAGCAATCCAAAACGCCGTAATCGATGCAATGACCAGCGCAACCCCGACAATAATGAGTGTCACTGTCCTCGTGTTGTCATAAAGCATATCGGTATCAGCATCGGCCTGTTTCATCTGCTCTCTGCTGGCTTCGACACGGCCATCAACAATGTCACCGATCTTGTCCATGACCTGGCGGCCGTCGGTGCGGGCTTTATTGATCGCTCCCTCGGAATTGCCAGCCCGCACCAGCGCGCGAACCTCGTCATCAATCTTGTACATCTGGTCAGCCAGACGCGAGACTTCCGCCCAGTCGGCCTTACCCTTTTCTGTCTTTGCGGTGTTCATCAAAACCGTCAAAGTATCAGCGAAGTTTTTACGATGACCATCACTGTTGGTCATTGATTTTTCGGCTTGAGCAAGGGTCGCTGCCGTTGCCATATTCATCTCGGAACGTGCAATTCGCAATTGAATCCGGCTAATTTCCTGTGCGGCACGAAGGCGCTCCGCAGGACCGGCAATCATATCGCTTATAGCGTTGTTGAGCGAATTGAGGCTGGAGATTCCATAAAGGCTACTGCCCACCATCATGGCGATGATAAGAGCAAATGTCAGCGCTAACTTGAGCTTTATTGTGAAGCGCATGGGTCGATGTCCTTCAATACGAGTGAACTTATATGAGCTGGGATGCTGACCTTTCAGCTGGAAACGGCACCACAAAGGGCCATTGTTTCGCGTCGAGAAGGCAAAAGCGGTTTGAAAACAGGTGTAATCACCTGTTCATTTTCCATCCGCGCGGCATTTAGAGCTATTTCATTCAAAAAAGACCAAGGTCTAAGCAATGCACCTTGTTCAATTTCCGAAGTGTTCTACGCAGCGATCTCATTCACCCGCAGGGGATCTGACAACCGAAGATGCCAGATCCGTTGTCAAATATTACGCGCTTTGGCGGAAATCATTGTCTTCGTCGTCTGGGCCACCCATGGACAGATTGAGTGCAAACCCCTTGGCGCGTGCCTGTTGGGCACTTACCGTTTGCGCAGCCGCTGGCCTGCGGTTCGATGCAGGAGCCTTTGTCATTGATTGGGCCGACACCCGTCCGGTCTGAGCCGAGCGAGCAGGCGCTTTTTTCTCATGCGCACCATCAACCTTGAAGAAGGCAATGGACGCTTGCAGCTCTTCAGCCTGAGCGGCCAGTTCTTCAGATGTCGCCGACATTTCTTCCGAAGCGCCAGCATTCTGCTGGGTTACCTTGTCAAGCTGCTGAATAGCTTCATTGATCTGGTTGGCCCCGATGTCCTGCTCACGGCAGGCAGCCGAGATTTCAGAAATCAGTTCTGCGGTCTTGCGAATATCTGGCACCAGACGGTTCAGCATATCGCCTGCCTGTGTTGCCACCTGCACGGTTTCACCCGACAGCGTGCTGATTTCGGCAGCAGCAGCCTGTGAGCGTTCGGCCAGCTTGCGCACTTCGGAGGCCACCACCGCAAAGCCTTTGCCATGTTCGCCAGCGCGCGCTGCTTCCACAGCCGCATTCAAAGCGAGCAGGTCGGTCTGGCGGGCAATTTCCTGCACGATCGAGATTTTATCGGCAATGGTGCGCATGGCACCAACAGCACGGGCAACCGCTTCGCCAGAGGCTTCGGCATCCTTGGAAGACTGACGGGCAATCTTTTCGGTCTGCGCTGCATTGTCGGCATTCTGGCGGATGTTGGCGGCCATTTCTTCCATCGAAGCCGAGGCTTCTTCAGTGCTGGAGGCCTGCTCGGTGGCACCTTGCGACAATTGCTCGGAGCCAGAGGACAACTGCTGGCTGCCAGACGACACGTTGTCCGATGCGGCAAGCGCATCCCCTACAACGCCGCGCAAGCGCTCAACCATGGTGTTGACATATTCCAACAGGGTCCCGATCTCGTCGCGCGAGCGGATCTCTGCAAATTCGGTCAAATCACCATCCGACACTTTGCGCACCGCAATCACGGCGCGATTGATACCGCTGGTTACGCTTATCACAATCCAGATTGCCGCGATGATCGCGATAATCGACGCCGCCGCCGACAAGCCGATCAACATCGTGCTTGTTTTGCCATACTCAGCGTCACCGGCTGCCTCGGCATCACGCAAACGGCTCTGTTCAAGCGCTACGATCTCGGAGAGAGCTTTGTCAATTTCATTCACAAGTTTACGATTTTCACCATTGGAAAGTTTCAACGCGCCGGCACCATCGCCCGCCAGAACCAGATTTTGAATTTGGTCATCCTGCTTGCGGAAATCCGTTTCCAAGGCATTCAAGCGATCCCAGACAACCCGTCCAGCCGCCGTCGCCTTTGCCGTGACTGCGGAAAACGCCTCGTCAAAGCTGGCGCGCGCCTCTTTGCTCTTGGCAATATTGCCCGCGCGCTCATCTTGTGTTTCAGCCAGCAAGAGGTTCTTTTGCTGGCGGATCTGTTGCAACTGCTCCAGCTGAAGCACCTGCGCAAGGCGCAAACGATCAACGGGACCTTCCAGCGCATCGCCCATGGCATCGTTGAGAGACCCGAGGCTACGAATGCCTAAGAATGAGCTGCAAACGAGCAGGACGACAACAAAACCGAAGGCCAGTGCCAGTTTGAGTTTAATGGTAAAGCGCATAGTCAGCCTCAATTTTGCTGTGTGGATGCGGGCAGCCCCGCACGTTGATCAGACCCGCCGAAAATGGCCTGAAGGTTCGGAAGAATGATGAATTCTCCATCGCGCTTCACCAGGCATTCAATGTAATCAGCGCGCCAGCGCATACCGACGCGGGGAGCAGGCTCGCTGGCAGAGCGCATCAAAGTGGTCACTTCAAAAACGCGATCGGTGCGGATCCCTGTCAGTGCAAGTTCGCCGTCAAGTTCCAGTTCGATCACAATGATCCGGCTATCAATGGTCGGCTCGGTTGCCTCCATGCCGAAAGCCAGCCGAATATCGGCAAGCGGAATAACCTTGCCGCGAAAGTTGATGACGCTGGAGACAAATGGCTTGGCACCCGGCACTTTGGTTTCCGGCAAGAGATCGATGATCTCCTGCACCGTCACCGCTTCAATGGCAAAGGTTTCGCCATTGAGATTGAAGGTCAACACAGCCAGATCGTCACGGCCATGCCAGAGGTTTTGAAAATCGCTCATTGTGGGTACAACACTCATCCTGCTATCCGCAATTGCGCCTCCTGCTGTTGGCCGATACTGACCAGATTGGTGACATCCAGAATCAGTGCCACACTGCCGTCGCCGAGAATGGTGGCCCCCGAGAAGGTCACCACATCGTGGTGCAGCCTCGACATGGCCTTGATGACCGTCTGATGGTCGCCGATGATCTGATCAACCACCAGGCCAACCCGCTCATTGCCGGTCGAGATAACAACGACCTTCTGATAAGGGTCGGGTTGCGTTCCGGTGCGGAACATGTCGCGCAAGCGAAGGAATGGAACTAAGCTATCGCGCAGCGAGATAAAGCTGCGACCGCGCGATCTCAGATCATCTTCAATCGACAGCTCGAGGCATTCCTCAACCGCCGACAGCGGAATGACGTAGCAGCCGGTGCCGACGCGCACCAACAAACCATCAATAATCGCCAGCGTCAGCGGAATGCGAAGCGAGATTTCGGACCCCTTGCCTTCCTCACTGCGCACATCGATAACGCCACGCAGGGCTTCGACCGTTTTCTTCACCACGTCCATGCCAACACCACGGCCGGAAAGATTGGTGATCTGCTGGGCCGTGGAAAAACCGGGCTGGAAAATCAGCTGTAACAGCTCCTGATCCATCAGCTGCGCGCCTGGCTGAATGATACCGGAGGATTCTGCCTTGGCACGCACACGCTCACGGTTGATACCGCGTCCGTCGTCCTTGATGGTGATGATCACCTCACCGCCCGATTGACGGGCCAGCAATGTAACCTTGCCCGTCTCCGGCTTGCCCGCCGCCAAACGATCCTGCGGCATTTCAAGGCCGTGGTCGATGGAGTTGCGCACCAGATGCACCAGCGGGTCGGCAAGGCGCTCGATCACGGTCTTGTCCACTTCCGTGGTTTCACCTTCGGTTTGCAATTCAATGATTTTGCCGGTTTCACGCGCCAGATCATGCACAAGACGACGGAAGCGGGTAAACAGGCTGCCAACCGGCACCATCCGCAGCACCATCATCGTGTCACGCAATTCACCAGACAGACGCTCGACATCTTCCGAGACCGACCGCAGCATGATGTCGGCGCTTGAGCCTGCCAATTGCGACAGACGAGACTGGGCAATCACCAGTTCTCCAACGCGATCCATCAATTCATCCAGGCGTTCTGCCGGGACACGCACATTCTCTGCCGCGGGCTTGGCATGCTTGGCATCAACCGGCGCGGAAGCCGCAGTCGGGGCTGGGGCTGATTTTTGCTGAACAGCGGCAACCGGCGGTGCTGCAACAACAGGTGCCACCACGTCAGCCTCTGGCGCATCGGCACGCGCCTGTGTCAGCGCGATCTCCATATCATCCATCACGAAGATAAACACATCTTCGATATCGGATTTTGGCTTGTCCGTGGTCAATGTCACAGTCCAGCCCAGATAAAGTTCTTGCGGCGTCAAACTGTCGAGGTCAGGAATCTTGGATTTGTCGGCAACGACCTTGCACTCGCCCAGCTCGCGCAATTCATCCAGCAAACCCAGCGGGTTTGTGCCGTTGACCATGGAATTCATCGGGAGACGGAAGACCAAAGTCCAAACCGTTGCGCCATTTGGAGCCGCCTCAGCGGCAACAGCTGCAGGCTGCGGGGCAGCAGTGGGTGCATGATGATGGGCACCGCCTGCGCCAACGGCTGCCTGCAATTTGGCCAAAAGCACATCGCCCGCCATCTCATGATCACCATTTGGCGTGGCGACCAGAGATTTCATATGGTCCTGGGCATCCAGAACCGCTGCGACAAGCTCGGCTGTCGCTGGCACTTCACCTTTGCGCACCCGATCAAAAGCCGTTTCGCAATGATGGGTAAAAGCTGCAAGAGCTTCAAAGCCAAACATGGCCCCGGATCCCTTCAGGGTGTGAAGGCCGCGAAACACCGCGTCGATCTGATCCTGATTGGAGAGGTCATGCAACAGGTCAAGCAGACCGCCCTCAATCTGCTCGAACAGCTCGGCCGCTTCCGTCCTAAAAACCTGAATGGGATCCAGATTGGTCATTTGCCCAAAACCTTTCGCGCAATTTTGACAAGCTGATCAGCATCAAAGGGCTTGGTGATCCAGCCCGTGGCACCTGCGGCTTTTGCCCGCGTCTTCATCGCCGCATCCGACTCCGTGGTCAGAAAGATGATCGGAATGCCCGTGTGCGCAGGCGATTTGCGCAAGGCTTCAATCATGGCCAAACCGTTCATATTCGGCATGTTCAAATCGGTGACAATCAAATCAAACTGTGCCGATTTTGCTTTGTTCAGTCCATCGAGGCCGTCGACGGCCTCTGTCACCTTGTAGCCAGCATTGGTCAGGGCAATCTTTGTCGTCATCCGAATGCTGGCAGAATCGTCGACAGTGAGGATATTTGCGGTCATTGTATGTGCCTTTCATGCAACCAAAAAAATCGATCAGACGGATCTATGTCCGTCAAAAATCCGCCACGCTCGAGAACCGCGAGCAATCCACCGCTTGCTGGCCGCAGCAAGGTGATCTCTTTTTCCTCTGATTGTGCAAACAGGCGCGCTGATTCAACCACTTGAATAAAACTCAAGTCGCAGTCAGCGTCCTGCGGCACATCCAGCACGATACTCTCGGCTGCGGAAAATCCCGCAAGAACCGCATCCTTGGTGATTTGCACGGTCCGAATGGTGAGCACAGATGGCAGTGCGACAGTTTCTGAAATCTTGGCGGTCAATGTCATGAACGTCCTCTCCCTGCATATTGAGGGTGTGGTGCGGGATGTTGATCCTTTGAAAGGGGTGGCGTGGCAGCAATGCGCAATTTTACGGACAGATCTTCGTGAGTTGCCATGATTGCGGAAATCTTGGCCCATTGCCGCTCAAAAGCATCGACACAGGCCGGATCAAAATGATGACCCTTCTCACGGAAAATATGCACCAAAGCGTCATGCGGCGACCAGGCGGCCTTGTAGGGCCTGGGCGAGCACAAGGCATCGAACACATCTGCGAGAGAAACAATCCGCGCCTCAATCGGGATATCCTCTCCGGACAATCCCTTTGGATAGCCGCAACCATCCCATCTCTCATGGTGGCCACCGGCGATGCGCTCGGCCACCAGCAAAAGATCCGAGGTACCATTTTCGAGAATTTTAACGCCGATTTCGACATGCTGGCGCATGATATCGCGTTCTGCAGCCGTCAGATGGCCCGGCTTTGCCAAGATATCATCTGGAATGCCAATCTTGCCGATATCATGCAACGGTGCGGCGAGATAAATCCTGCGGCAAAGGTCTGGATCCAGATTGAGGTCCTGCGCAATCAAAAGGGCAATTTGCGCCACCCGCGAGACATGATCACCCGTTGCACCATCGCGATATTCAATCGCGCGGGCCAAACGCCAGATAATCTCTTCCTCGCTGGCGGCCAGTTCCACCGATTTTGCATGAACAACAGCCACAAGGCCTTCCGCCCGGTCTGCCAGTTCCAGATGCGCACGGCGCAAATTCATCAGGTTTTTGACACGGGCCTTCAGCTCAACCATATCAATCGGCTTTTGCAGAAAGTCCGTTGCCCCGGCCTCAATTGCGCTCACCTTCAAGAGCCGTTCGGTCTCCGAGGTGATCATGACAATCGACACCAGATCATAGGCAGGCATGGCACGCAGCGCCCTGATCACATCAATACCCGTGAGCCTGGGCATGTTGTAATCAACCAGAACCAGATCAAAATTCTGCTTGGAGCATTCCACAACAGCCTGTTCCGGATCTTCAAACGCGTGGACGTGAACATCGTCAAGCTGCTCAAGCTCGTGACGCAGCGCCAAAAGCACAGAGCGGCTGTCGTCGATCAGAACAACTTTCAAAGTTCTACTCCACTATCCTGGCACAAACCCCCTCAAAGCAGTCAAAGAACCACGCGAGAGCGCCCGCAACGTTTGCAACGCATCGGCATCATATTAAATTTTTGTGAAACCATTCCGCATCATGCAGGGGTAGTCTAACGAGTGGCGGTTGTCGCTATACAACCATCTTTCTCTGATTGTATCTTGGCGCTTACCGGTTAAAATTGAGCTAACATACCAATTGAGTCATTGTTTTATTGCACTACCACTAACGAAAAAAAGCGCAAAAACTGGCAGTCGTCAGAAGACGACACAGAAGTATCGCGCCTGCGCCGAAACGACGTTGACTATATTCACGGGTTTAAACGGTAGGAGTAGAGTGTGGCGCAAGCCAATCCAAATAATACTATCACAAACTATATCGCACACGATGCAGAAAACATTTTACGACTATCAAGCGTCTTGAATGGTGAGATCGGCGGCATTGTTGAGCCATCTCAGCATAGAACGACCCGCCGCCCGTCCCGTGGCAAAACACGCGGTGAGAAGGTAGCCGCCGGTGGGAGCCTCCCAATCCAGCATTTCTCCAGCCACGAACAGGCCGGGGTGCTGGCGCAGCATATAGCCATCATCAACATCATGCCACGCAACCCCGCCTGCAGACGAAATTGCCTCCGCGATTGGCCTTGGGCGCAAAAGCGGTACCGGCAATGACTTGATATATGCGGCCTGCGCCTTGCTCTCCAGCGTCGCAATCTGCGGTACCCGTTCACGCAACAGCGCCACTTTCACTCCATCCAGATGCGCGGCCTTGCGCAGCCGGGTCGAAAAGCTGGCTTTTGCCGGTTGGCGGGCGAGATCATCTGCAAGGCGCGCGTGCGATTTGGCAGGCGCAAGGTCCAGAACCAGATCGGCCTTACCGCTCCGTTCCAAGCCATCGCGAAGGGCGCTGGCATGGGCATAAATCAAACTGCCCTCAACCCCATGGCTTGAGATGACAAACTCACCCTGCGTTGTGCCGAGGGGCGATGTAAGCGTTACCGATTTCACCGGCTCACCGGCAAAGCGGGTTTTGAAAAGGGTGGACCATTCAACATCAAAACCGCAATTGGCAGGGCGAAAATCGTCTACGGCAATGCCTTGCTGCCTGAGCCATGGCACCCATTGCCCATCCGATCCCAGCCGGGGCCAGCTGGCACCCCCCAATGCCAAAAGGACGGCATGGGGCTGAATGATCTCGTCGCCAAGCGGCGTTTCAAAGCGGTAGCCGCCATGCGCAAACCCCGCCCAGCGATGACGGGTGCGAATTTCCACACCGCGCTCTTCCAGATGGTGAATGAAGGTGCGCAACAAAGGCGACGCCTTCATCACAATGGGAAAAACCCGGCCGGAACTGCCAACAAAGGTTTCCGTGCCAAGGCTTTGCGCCCAATCGCGCACATCTTGCGGGGTAAAGCCATCAAGTGCAGCTTTCAACCGCCCGTTGGCCGCTCCAAAACGATTGGCAAAATTTTGGTAGTCTTCGGAATGGGTGATGTTGAGGCCGGATTTGCCGGCCAGCAGGAATTTTCGCCCAACGGTCGGCATGGCCTCATAGAGGGTCACGCGATGACCATGACCGGAGAGAACATCTGCCGCCATAAGCCCGGCCGGGCCGCCGCCGATGATGGCAATGTTCTTCTCCGTCATCTATATCCTACGCTATCCAATCGCCATCAAACTGGCGTTGCCGCCCGCCGCTGCCGTGTTGGTGGAAATCGACACTTCCTCGACCAACCAGTCGAGGCAATAGGCATTGCTTTTGCCCATCTCGGCGCTCGCGGCTGCCTGCACCAGTAGCAGTGGGCCGGGCAGCGCCGCAATGGTTTTGTTGAGGGCAATCAGTTCCTCACCTGAAGCTTCCAACAGAGCACCAGCGAGATCAGCCCCCGCCCAACCACCGCGTTCAGTAACCTGAATACGGGCCTTCACACTGTCAGGCAGACTTTGCAACACGGGTTTCAGATCATCTGTTGCGTCAATCAAAGCCGAATTGCCGGTGGCCAGCGCGCTTGCCAATTGCGCATACAGGCCTTGCAGCGTCTTTGGCACCAGCAAAATCCGTCCACGCGGATGTGTCAGATAAAGGTTGCGCTCCCCCACAGGACCGGGCATCTCCTGCACCTGACCGAGCTTTGAAAGCGTGCGCAGATGGCGCGCCGCTTGTGCCTCCTTGCCCTTGGCATCCAGCCAATCGGCAAAGGCAATCAAGCCGGGATCAGCTGTGGCCTCACCCTTGAGCTGTGACGGCACCACCGTCTCGACCAACCTGCCAAGATACAACGGACCGCCCGCCTTTGGCCCGGTACCAGACAGGCCGCGCCCACCAAATGGCTGTACACCCACCACGGCACCGATGACATTGCGATTGATATAAAGATTGCCTGCCTTGATGCGGGAGGTGACCTGCGCAATGGTTTCGTCCAGCCGGGTGTGCAGACCAAAGGTCAGGCCGTAGCCGGTGGCGTTGATCTGGTCGATCAGCCGATCCATATCCGCACGGCGATAGCGCAAGACATGCAAAACCGGGCCAAACACTTCGCGGCTCAGTTCTGCCAGGCTGCTGATTTCGATAATGGTTGGTGGCACAAAGGTGCCGTGCTCTGTGCCCGCAAGTGCGCCGATCTGCTCAACTGTTTTGCCTTTTAGACGCATGGCCTCAATATGGCGCTCGATGATCTGCTTGGCATCAGTGGAAATCACCGGACCAATATCGGTTGCCAGCATATCCGTGCGGCCAAGGCTCAACTCATGCAAAGCCCCCTTCAGCATGGTCAAAGTGCGATCGGCCACGTCGTCTTGCAAACACAATACCCGCAGCGCCGAGCAGCGCTGACCGGCACTGTCAAAAGCAGAGGCAATCACATCGGCCACCACCTGCTCGGCCAGCGCTGACGAATCAACAATCATGGCATTTTGGCCGCCGGTTTCGGCGACCAGCGGAATGGGCTTGCCATTGGGCAACAAGCGACCCGCCAGTTCTTTCTGGATCAGCTTGGCAACCTCGGTGGAGCCGGTGAACATAACACCCGCAACGCCGGGGGCAGAGGTCAAGGCTGCCCCAATGCGGCCATCACCCAACACCAGCTGAAGCGCTGCCACCGGCACGCCAACCTCATGCAAAATCCGCACAGCCTCGGCTGCAATCAGCGGCGTTTCTTCTGCGGGCTTGGCCAAAACCGGATTGCCCGCCACCAACGCCGCTGCAATCTGGCCGGTAAAAATCGCCAATGGAAAATTCCATGGGCTGATGCAAACAACGGGGCCAAGCGGCTTTGTCTCCTCAGTGAGGGTGAGGCGGGCCTGCTCGGCGTAGTAGCGCAGAAAATCAATCGCTTCACGCACTTCGGCAATGGCGTTGGGGGCCGATTTTCCGGCCTCGCGCATGATCAAGCCCAGCAGCACGGGAAGACGTTCTTGCATCACATCCGCCGCTTTTTCCAAAAGTGCGGCGCGGTGCGCAGGTGTTGTCGTCGCCCACGCCTGCATTTGCGCTCCAGCTTCGGCTACAGCCTGCATGGCATCCTCTGCTGTGGCATCAACCACCGTGCCAACCACATCACGGTGATCGCCGGGGTTGAGAACCGAACGGCCAGACCCTTCACCTGTTCTTGGGCCTTCGCCTGTTGATGCGAGGAGCAGCGGCTTTGCCTCCCAAGCCATCAATGCTGTCGATTTCAACGTATCACTCAGCGCTTGCAGCACCGCTTCGTTGGAAAGATCAAGGCCTCCAGAGTTTTTGCGCCCGCCATAAATATCGGCGGGCTTGGCAATCTTCTCATGCTTTTCGCCCGGCACCGGCATGGCCGAAACAACATCCGCTGGATCGGCAATCAAATCATCAATCGAGACATTGGGATCGGAAATACGGTTAACGAAGGAAGAGTTAGCCCCGTTTTCCAGCAGGCGGCGCACCAGATAGGCCAGCAGCGTTTCATGGGTGCCAACCGGCGCATAGATGCGGCAGGGGCGGTCAAGCTTGTTTGCTCCCACCACCTCATCATAGAGCGGCTCACCCATGCCATGCAGGCATTGGAATTCGTAAGAACCGATTTCAAAGTCAGGTCCGGCCAGCTGATAGATGGTGGCCAAGGTCTGGGCATTGTGGGTGGCAAATTGCGGAAAAATCACATCACGCGCCGCCAAGAGCTTTTTGGCGCAGGCGATATAGGACACGTCTGTATGAATCTTGCGAGTGAAGACCGGAAAATCCTCCAGCCCATCCACTTGCGCCCGCTTGATCTCGGCATCCCAATAGGCGCCCTTGACCAGACGCACCATGATGCGGCGGTTTGCGCGACGCGCCAGATCAATAATAAAATCCAGCACATAGGGGCAGCGCTTGCCATAGGCCTGCACCACAAAGCCCATGCCGTTCCAGCCATTCAATGCCGGATCAAGGCAAAGCTCCTCCAGCAGATCCAAAGACAGCTCCAGCCGGTCGGCTTCTTCGGCATCAATATTGAGGCCAATGTCATACTGCTTGGCCAGTACCGCCAGTTGCTTCACCTTCGGCAACAGCTCGCCCATCACCTGCGCCGCCTTGGCGCGCGTATAACGCGGATGCAGCGCCGACAGCTTGATGGAAATGCCCGGACCTTTATAAATCCCGCGCCCGCTTGATGCCTTGCCAATGGCGTGGATCGCCGCTTCATAATCGCGATAATAACGTTTGGCATCTGCGTCGGTGGTCGCAGCTTCGCCCAGCATATCATAGGAATAGCCAAAGCCCTTGGCTTCCAGCCGCTGCGCCCGCTTCAAGGCCTCATGGATGGTTTCGCCCGTGACAAATTGCTCGCCCATCATCCGCATGGCCATATCAACACCGCGACGAATGACTGGCTCGCCACAACGGGCAATCAACCGCGTCAGGGCTTTCGACAGGCTGCGATCATTGACTGTTGAGGTCAGTTTGCCGGTCACCACCAGGCCCCAGGTGGCGGCATTGACAAACAGTGAGCGCCCGCCGCCCAGATGGGCTTTCCAATCACCTTCAGAGATCTTGTCACGGATCAGCGCATCACGGGTGGCATCGTCTGGAATGCGCAGCAGCGCTTCCGCTAGACACATCAGCGCCACGCCTTCCTGGCTGGAGAGCGAATATTCATGCACCAGACCTTCCACCCCGGTGCCCTTGTGCTTGGCCCGCAACGCTGTGATCAACCGACGGGCCGTTGCCGCCGTGGCCCGCTTCAAATCCTCTGGCAACGTGGCTGGCTCCAGCAAAGCTTGAATACACTCTGGCTCAGGCAGTCGATAAGCATTCGTGATGGCAACCCGCAGCGGACTTTGGGCGCGAATGGGCGGCGCAAAATCTGCAAAAGCTGTAAAAGCTGCGGTTTCATTCTCAAGCTTTTGGGTGAAATTGGCCTGTTGCATCGCGACGCCCCTGAAACGAGTTTTGCCTGATGAGAAATATATCATGGCATCTGCGAAAGCATCGAACTTGAATTTCAGTCAAACCTAGGTAATTTCTCCAAACATTAGATATTTTTCGAGACAAAAGATGAAAAAAGCCGACACACCTGGTGAATTGGATGGGTTCGACATGAAAATTGTCGAGGCTTTATCGCAAGATGGCCGAATAACGATTACCGAGCTATCGCAACGGGTTGGCCTCTCCAAAACGCCCTGTCAGGTGCGGCTGAAGCGATTGATGGATGAGGGCTATATTTTGGGCTTTCGCGCCGTGCTGGATGCGCGCAAATTTGGCCTCGACCACATTGCTTTTGCGGAAGTGAAATTGAGCGATACGCGCGAGACGGCGCTGAACGAATTCAATGCGGCTGTGCGCAAAATTCGCGAGGTGGAAGAATGCCACATGATCGCCGGTGCGTTTGATTATCTGCTGAAAGTCCGCACCAGCGATATTCGCCGCTATCGTCATGTTCTGGGAGAGAAGATTTCCAGCCTGCCGCATGTGTCGAGCACATCGACCTTTGTGGTGATGCAGGCTGTGAAGGAATATGGCCGTTAAAGCCGCTTGAATTTAGTGAACGGTATCCGGACGCTGATAATTGTCGTCAAGAATGTTCAAAACTTCGGTCAGGGCATTCACCAGAACGTCGGTCAGCGAATCAATTTCCTGACTCAAAACCAAAGCAGCCAAATTGGAGTGGTCGGTGTTTGTGTCGAGGTCGAAGTCGTCTGACATAAGCTGATCCTGTCGTTTTCGCCGGGCTCATCCCGGTTTTTTCAATCACAGCGCCCAACGTCATCATGACGCGCAAAGACGCGGTAACCTCTCAAAATTGCTCGGTAAAATCAGAAAACTCTCACTCTGATTCTGCCTGAAACAAACCTATAAACATTCGCTTGCGCGGAACTGGATCGACGGCACCTCATAAAACGAAAAGGAGCTTGAAAAGGCGTGAATGAACAAAGATCAACCTTTGCATCTTGACCAAATCACGTCACAACAAGCCATGTTTACTCTGCCCCGCCTACACAGCTACGATCAGGAGATCAAGAAGAGCCGGTTTCGAGCACTTGCATGTCCCATCGCCTCCGAAGAGGATGCCAAAGCGCTTTTGGCTGAGCACAGCGATTTGGCTGCCAATCACAATTGCTGGGCATGGCGGCTGGGTCAGACGTATCGTTTCAACGATGATGGCGAGCCATCCGGCACCGCCGGAAAGCCGATTTTGCAGGCCATTGATGGCCAGCAGATGGACGGCGTCCTCGTGATTGTCACCCGCTGGTTTGGCGGCATCCTGCTGGGTAGTGGCGGGCTGATTCGCGCCTATGGCGGCACCGCTGCCCAGTGTTTGCGCGAAGCCGAGAAGGTCGAAGTCATCCACCGCAGCCAGCACATGTTTCGGGTGGGCTTTTCCGATCTGGCTCTGGTGAAAGCAAGGCTGTCTGCCATTGAAAATGCCGTGGTCTGCGCAGAACATTACACCGAAACCGGTGCCGATCTGGTCTGCGCCATCCCGGACCATCAGGCTGAAACTGTGACAAAAATGCTGATTGACCTCACCGCTGGACGCACCCTCTTGTTGAAAGAGGATAATGATGCTTGAGCGCTCTGTAACAGGCCCAAACCATTTGTGATGCTGAGGCTGTCATCGCCAGCTTGCAAATTAAATCGATTTAAAAGAAAAATCCCGTTGTTCAACACAGACAGTTGTTCAACTCTGGAGGAGAGGCGCAATGCTGGCGATGAAATTTCCACGCGAACGGACGGCGGTGTCGCTGCTTTTCCTCATCAACGGCTTCATGATGGGTTCCTGGGCTCCCAAAATTCCGGGCTTTGCTGAAAAGCACCATTTGAGCGAAGCGCAATTGGGTTTGATGATTCTGGTGTTTGGCATTGGCTCGATTGTGTTTATGCCTTTGGCCGGTGCGCAAATTGCCCGGTTTGGCTCCAACCGTGTCAGCCTTGTCTCTGCGGCGCTGTTTTTGCCAACATTGCTGTTGCTCACCCTTGCACCCACAATCACGCTGGCCGTTCCCGCCATTTTCCTGTTTGGCGGGCTCATGGGTGCCATGGACATTGCCATGAATGCCAATGCGGTGGAAACCGAGCGCTTTATGCGCAGTGCCATCACCTCCTCCTGCCATGCGTTCTGGAGTGTTGGCGGCTTGATTGGGGCAAGCATCGGCGGCCCGCTGATTGTTGCCTTTGGCCCTGAGGCCCAGAGCTTCATTGCCACCCTGCTGGCGCTTGCCCTATTGGTCTATGCATGGCCACGCTTGCTGCATGACAAGCCCCAGGCGCACGAAAACCACCCCAAAGCCAGCCTGCCCAAACATGCTTTGCCATGGCTGTTGGGCATTATCGCGCTGTTCAGCATGATTCCGGAAGGCAGCGTGCTGGATTGGGGTGCTCTTTATATGCGCAATGAATTGGGTGCCAATATTGCGCTATCGGGCTATGCCTATGCTGCTTTCTCGCTGACCATGTCGATCATGCGGTTTGCTGGCGACGGCGTGCGCAACCGCTTGGGTGCCGTGAAGACAACCCAGATCTGCGCCGTCATTGCCATCATCGGCCTTTTGATTGCAGGCTATGCACCCGATGCATCGGTGGCTATCATTGGTTTTGCCCTGATGGGCATTGGCATTTCCAATCTGGTGCCGATTGCCTTTTCGGCGGCGGGCAATCTGCCCGGCATGGCACCCGGCGTCGGTATTTCCGTGGTCAGCACCATGGGCTATTCCGGCATTCTCGTGGCACCGTCCCTGATTGGCTTTGTTGCCCAACACACATCACTCGCGCTGGTTTTCAAAGCGCTGCCTGTGTTGATTGTTGTTGTTTTGCTGCTGTCACGGCTTGCCCGCCATGCCGATCAATCTCATACATGAAAAAATCAGGGCCTGAAAAAATCACGACTTAAAAAGCACGACTTGAAAAACGCAACCCTTGTCACGATGTTGACAACCGAACATGATTGATCCACCTGACGATCAATTGACCACAATGATAGGTTTCGCCATGGCGTCCGCTGAAGACTTTGACCCAAAATCGCGCCGCGCAAGTGTTGCTGTTGATGTTGGCGGCGTAATCGTTGGTGGGGATGCTCCGGTTGTCGTGCAGTCGATGACCAATACCGACACGGCCGATATTGATGGCACGGTGGCACAGGTGGCAGCCCTCTATAAGGCTGGCTCGGAAATTGTCCGCATCACGGTGGATCGCGATGAAAGTGCCGCAGCCGTGCCGAAAATTCGCGAGCGGTTGGAGCGTCTTGGCCTTGATGTGCCGCTGGTCGGCGATTTTCACTATATCGGCCATAAACTGTTGGCCGATCATCCGGCCTGCGCCGAAGCGCTGGCCAAATACCGGATCAATCCCGGCAATGTTGGCTTCAAAGACAAAAAAGACAAGCAATTTGCCGATATTGTCGAAATGGCCATTCGCTATGACAAGCCGGTGCGCATTGGCGTCAATTGGGGCTCTCTCGATCAAGAATTGTTGACCCAGTTGATGGATGACAATCAGGCCAAGGGCTTTCCGCTCTCTGCCCGGCAGGTGACACGCGAAGCCATTTGCCAATCGGCGCTGCTATCAGCGGAGCTTGCCGAGGACATTGGCCTTGCCCGCAATCGTATCATTCTGTCAGCCAAGGTCAGCCAGGTGCAGGATTTGATCGCGGTCTATTCCATGCTGGCATCACGCTCGGACCACGCCTTGCATCTGGGCCTTACCGAAGCAGGCATGGGCTCCAAGGGCATTGTCGCATCCTCTGCGGCCATGGGCTATGTGTTGCAACAGGGCATTGGCGATACCATTCGTGTCTCGCTCACGCCCGAGCCTAACGGCGACCGCACCCGCGAGGTGCAGGTGGCGCAGGAACTGTTGCAAGTCATGGGCTTTCGCCAGTTTGTGCCAGTTGTTGCGGCCTGTCCCGGCTGTGGCCGCACCACATCCACGGTGTTTCAGGAGTTGGCGCAAAAGATCCAGAACGACCTGCGCAAGAACATGCCGGTCTGGCGCGAAAAATATCCCGGCGTTGAGGGTCTCAACGTTGCGGTCATGGGCTGTATCGTCAATGGTCCGGGCGAGTCCAAACACGCAGACATTGGCATTTCCCTGCCCGGCACCGGCGAAAATCCGGCCGCCCCCATCTTTATCGATGGACAAAAGGCCATGACCTTGCGCGGCCCCAAAATCGCCGAGGATTTTGAAGCTCTGGTGATCGATTATATTGAAAAGCGCTACGGCCAAAAAACAGCGGCGGAATGAGCATCCGCCCTTTTCTTGATATCGCCGCAATTGCTATGTTCAGGATAATCCGAACACCATGGAGCTCGTCCCAATGCTGAAACGATTCGTGCTTGTTGCGCTCTGCGCGACCTATCTCAGTGCCTGCACCACCACCGATCCCTATACAGGTGAGCAAAAAACGTCGAACCTAGCTGGCGGCGCGTTGATTGGTGCTGGCCTTGGCGCGCTCGGCGGTTTGGCAGTGGGCGGCGGCGGCCATGGCAAGCGCAATGCAGCCCTGATTGGGGCCGGCATCGGCGCGCTGGCAGGCGGCGCAATCGGCGGCTATATGGACAATCAGGAAGCAGAGCTGCGTGCCCAGCTGCAAGGCACCGGCGTTTCCGTTACCCGTCAGGGCGATCGCATTATCCTGAATATGCCATCCAACATCACCTTCCCAACCGATCAATATCAGGTTCTGCCACCGTTCTACCCAACGCTGAACTCGGTGGCCATCGTGCTCAAGAAGTTCAACAAGACCCTGATCGACGTCAACGGCCACACCGATTCCACCGGCAGCCTGCAACATAATCAGCAATTGTCGCAGCAGCGTGCTGACGCCGTGCTGGATTATCTCGGTTCACAAGGTGTTGATCCACGCCGCATGTCGGCCATGGGCTATGGTCCAAGCCAGCCGATTGCCAGCAATGCCACGCCAGAAGGCCGCGCTCAAAACCGCCGCGTCGAAGTCTCGATCTCACCGCTTCAGGGCAATTGATCGACACCTCACTGATTGGAAAGCCGCCGCAAGGCGGCTTTTTTATAAGGTCGTGGTGAGCATTTTCACGCCTGCTGCACCAAACATCAACGCCATTGCGCCTTCAACATAGCGGCGGCTGGCTCTATAGATGCGCAAGGCGCCCGCCGTTGAAAACAACAGCGCATAGCCGCAAAACACCGAAAAGCCTGTGGTTAAGCAACCACCCACCACGATCGCCACCGCACTGAGCGAAGCATCTGGCGGAAGGCCCAGCGAAATAATCGCAACCCAGCCAAAAATTGCCTTGGGATTGGTCAAGTGAATGAGATAACCCCGCAAAAACAGGGTGCCGGTGTGGCTTGGTCGCACAACCACATCTGTCTCAACCACCGCCTGCTCTTTGCGCAGCGCCGATTTGGCCGCCTTGATGGCAAGGTAAAACAGATAAAGCCCACCGGCAATTTTCAGCACCACCAGCGCCTCGCCATAGCGGTGCAGCAAAGCCGCCAAGCCAAAGGATGCGGCCATGGCCCAGGTGAAGGAGCCTGCAAAAATACCAAGCGCTATCACCAGACCTGCCCGTCGCCCTTGAGACATGGCCGTTGAAATAATCGCCATATTGGCGGGGCCGGGACTGATCACCGCCACCAGATAAACCAGATAACCGGACAGAAATTGCGCAAAATGGGCAGAGATCATCAAAGACGCTTTCACAGCAAGAGTGAAGCTTACGGTTAAGCGATCATCGCGCCAATCGCATCTGAAAACGTGTCACAGAGGCAATATCAATTCTTGCGATTGGCGATAAAGCGCGCTGCATCCATCAGGGTCTCAGCGCGCGCGCCATAGGGGGCCAACAGTGCCACGGCTTCCGCCACCAGCCGGTCCAGCTCTCCCTCTGCCCATGCCTGCCCCTTGAGGCTCACCAACGTTCCCTTGCCACGTCCTGCATCCTTGCCGGTTGCCTTGCCCATGGTCGCGGCATCGGCGGTCAGATCCAGAAGATCGTCGGCAAGCTGGAAGGCGCGACCAATCAAGGCACCAAATGTGCGAAGCCGCTGGCGATCTTCAAGCGATGCACCGGCAATCACCGGCCCCGCCTCGCAGGCAAAGCGCAGCAGGGCTCCGGTTTTCATGGCTTGCAAGGTCACAATGCCCTGCTCATCCGGGGCCTGTTTTTCCGCCGCCAGATCCAACGCCTGGCCGCCTGCCATGCCGCCCATGCCAGCAGCACGGGCTAAAGCCAGCACCAGCGCTGTCTTGGCACTATCGCTCAGATCGGTTTCAGAGGCCGCTATAATATCAAAGGCAAAGGTCAGCAGGCTATCACCGGCCAAAATCGCGGTGGCCTCATCAAAGGCAATATGCACAGTCGGCTGACCGCGCCGCAGATCATCATCATCCATGGCAGGCAGGTCATCATGCACCAGCGAGTAGCAGTGCAGACACTCCAATGCAGCACCTATGCGCAAGGCCGCCGTATCATTGCCACCAAACAGCCGTGCACTTTCCACCACCAGAAAGGGACGAAGCCGCTTGCCACCATTGAGCACCGCATGGCGCATGGCAGCCAAAAGCAGCTCAGGTCTGGCAATTTCGTCCTCCCCCGGCGTTGGCTGCAAAAGATCGGTCAAAAGCGCCTGCACGCGGAGTGCTGCATCGCGAAGTTTATCGTCAAACATATCATGGCCTCATGCTTGCGGGCGCTGTTTGCCATGCCCGCCCCCATGGCGCAATCAGAATCTGTGTGCTGAAAGGTCGATATCACCGGCTGGTCTGGTATTGGCGGGCATTCAAGGCTAATAAAGCATGTGGGGACAAGGACGAGTGGCACGATTTGACAATGGAAAACGCGTCTGGGGAAACCGCGCCTGAGGAAAACGCGCCAGACGGTGCCATTCAGGCAGACCCAGAAGGTGCCACTCAGGCAAACCAAGAGCGAGAAAAAGGGGACTGGCGGCTGTTGTTGCACCGAGCCATCAAGATCGCGGTTATCCTTGCCTGTATTCCCGTTGTGTTGATGCTCCTCTATCGCCCCTCTTTCATCCACCCGCCATCCACCTTGATGCTGGCAGATCTGGCCACCTTGCAGGGCTATGATCGGCAATGGGTGCCGCTGGATAAAATCTCACCCTATCTCATCCGCTCGGTGATGATGTCTGAAGATGGCCAGTTTTGCGCCCACAACGGCGTTGACTGGGTGCAGATGCGATCCGTGATTGATGATGCCATGGATGGTGAAGAAACCCGCGGTGCCAGCACCATCACCATGCAAACGGTGAAAAACCTGTTTCTGTGGAACAGCCGCTCTTTCATTCGCAAGGGTCTGGAAATTCCCATGGCACTGACAGCCAATGTGCTGTGGTCCAAACGCCGCACTCTGGAGCTTTACCTGAATGTCGCGGAATGGGGACCGGGCATTTACGGGGCGCAGGCCGCGGCCTTGTATCATTTCAAAGTACCAGCCTCCAAGCTCTCAGCGCGTCAGGCAGCGCTTCTTGCCGTATCGCTTCCCAACCCCATCGCCCGCAATGCCGGTAAGCCAGGCCCCGGCCTGAGACGGCTGGCAGCCATGGTGGAGCGCCGCGCCCGCAATGCCGGACCTTACATCACCTGCCTTGATCAATAACGTCAATAAATAGCGTTGGTCATCATCGGCACCGCTTGGTAGAAAATCATCAAGACACCAATTGCTGATGGAGCCGTTTGATGACTGATCTCACCCTTTACATCGCCAACAAGAATTACTCCTCCTGGTCATTGCGGGCATGGATGGCCATGAAAGCCGCAAGGGTTGCCTTTGATGAGCAGCAAATCCTGCTTGATGTTCCGGCAGGCAATCCCGGCTTTAAAGCCATTTCCCCCAGCGGCCAATTGCCCGTTCTCGTCCATGGCGATATCAAGATTTGGGAATCTCTTGCGATCATTGAATATATTGCCGAGCTTTTCCCCGAGGCCGCTCTTTGGCCGAAGCCTGCCGCCGACCGGGCCGTCGCTCGCGCCATCAGCCTTGAGATGGCATCGGGCTTTCGCGCCCTTCGCAACGCCTGCCCGATGAATTTTCGACGGACACCCAGCGTACTTGCCGTCAATGAAAATGTCCTCGCCGACGTGAAGCGCATTGAAACCATCTGGCGTGAGCAAATCGCACGATCGGGCGGGCCTTTTCTGTTTGGCGCGTTTTCGGCAGCAGACGCGATGTTTGCGCCTGTGGTTAACCGATTTTCTGTCTACCAACTGACACAAAATGCAGATAGTCTGGCCTATATGGAGCGCATTCAAGCGCTCCCCGCGTGGGTCGAATGGCGCGATGCCGCACTGGCGGAACCATGGATCGTGACGGAGGATGAGGTGTAAGCACATCATCCGATTCAAAAAAATCGATTCAGGGACTGGTCAAAGCCCTATCCGGCATGTATAAGCCCGGCAAATTCCGAGTTCGAGAGAGATTTTTTCGCCCTCAAAAAAGGTCGATGTTTCTGCTTTCGCCCGTCACGTGGAGTAATTTAAATGGCTGTACCAAAAAGAAAAACAAGCCCGTCCAAGCGCGGTATGCGCCGCTCTGCAGACGCGCTCAAGCTTCCGACCTATGTGGAAGACAAGAATTCTGGCGAACTGCGTCGCCCACACCATATCGATCTGAAGACCGGTATGTACCGTGGCCGTCAGGTTCTGACGCCAAAGGAAAGCGCATAAGCGTTTTCTTGAGACTGAATAAAAAAGGCCCGCTTTGCGGGCCTTTTTTATTGGGATTTTTTGCCAGAGCCCATAACTCAAGCACGCGACAGCACCGTCCGCCATATATGGCGCACAAAGGTTCGTTGTCAGGCTTTCTATATGCTGCATTCGCTTTTTGAGCGCAGCATTTCCTCAATCAATTTCGATGTCAGGAATGATGCAGCGTCTCTCCTATCCGTTGAGACGCCGCGAACTCGGGTCACTCAGAGCTTATCCAGCTTGTTTTGCAGGTTGCGCAACTGCTCTTTCAGCTCATCAATGTCTTTGGCTTCCGTCGGCTTTTTTTCCGGCGCGGCTGTTGGGGTCATGAAAGGCGAAAACATCTGCATGGCCTGATGAAACATCTCGGTGTTGCGCTTGACCTGCTCTTCCATCATTTGAATGGGAGCCTGCAGGTTCTTGGTCAACGGTGTTTCGCCAAATGCGCGCGTGACCTGTTCACGCATCTGCACCTGCTGTTCGGTGAAGGCTTTCATGGAGTGCTCCAGAAAGCTGGGCACCACCATCTGCATCTGGTCGCCATAGTAACCAATCAATTGGCGCAGAAAAGAAATTGGCAAAAGCGTATTGTTGGTCTTGGCTTCCTGCTCAAAAATAATCTGCGTGAGCACGGAATGGGTAATGTCATCACCGGACTTCGCATCTTGAACGGTGAAATCCTCCCCCTTCTTGACCATCTTGGCAAGATCTTCAAGCGTCACATACGTACTCGTCCCTGTATTGTAGAGGCGGCGATTGGCGTATTTCTTAATGACGATTTCGCCGTCGACTTTTGCCATCTTTGTCTCCTAACCCACGTGATATTTATTTTTGCTCTTCCCGGATATGAAGTCTAATCGCAAATCACGCAGCCTGACAATCTCTTTGTGCGGCGCAAGACCACCGTCCTGTATCTTCTGCTCGCATTTCAAATTCACACAACCGTGACAGGAAAAAATTAATTGCTTAGCGTTTGACTTCTCTGATCAGCTTTGCCAGTCTCCGAGGCGAGGATACGGACACCCGAGGAGATACCCACATGACCACCCCTTCCATCGTTATCGCCAGTGCCGCGCGCACAGCGGTCGGCTCCTTCAATGGTGCCTTCGCCTCTGTGCCCGCCCATGATCTTGGGGCTGCAGCCATCAAGGGCGTTCTGGAGCGCGCAGGCGTTGATGCCGCAGAAGTTGATGAAGTGATTCTCGGGCAGATCCTGACAGCCGGGCAAGGCCAGAATCCTGCGCGCCAGGCTGCCATGAAAGCAGACATTCCGCAGGAAAAGACCGCATGGGGCCTCAACCAGCTTTGCGGCTCCGGCTTGCGCGCCGTGGCACTTGGCATGCAGCAGATCGCTATGGGTGACGCCTCCATCATCGTTGCAGGTGGTCAGGAATCCATGTCGCTTTCGCCCCATTGCGCCCATTTGCGCGCGGGCACCAAGATGGGCGACATGAAAATGATCGACACCATGATCAAGGATGGCCTGACAGACGCCTTCTACGGCTACCACATGGGCGTCACCGCCGAGAATGTTGCCCGCCAGTGGCAGTTGACCCGCGATGAACAAGATGCCTTTGCCCTCGCATCTCAAAACAAAGCCGAAGCCGCGCAAGTGGCAGGCAAGTTCAAGGATGAAATTATCCCCTTCACCATCTCGGGCCGCAAGGGCGACATCATCGTTGATGCAGACGAATATATCCGCCACGGCGCAACTCTGGAGAGCATGACCAAGCTGCGTCCAGCCTTCGACAAGGAAGGCACTGTTACTGCGGGTAACGCATCCGGCCTGAATGATGGTGCGGCAGCTGCCCTTTTGATGACAGAGGCGGAAGCCGTTCGCCGCGGAATCCAGCCTCTGGCCCGCATCGCGTCCTGGGCAACGGCTGGCGTTGATCCAAAGATCATGGGCACGGGCCCCATTCCCGCCTCGCGCAAGGCGCTTGAAAAAGCGGGCTGGAGTGTCACCGATCTGGATCTGGTTGAGGCCAACGAGGCATTTGCGGCCCAGGCTTGCGCCGTCAACAAAGACCTTGGCTGGGACACATCGATCGTCAACGTCAACGGCGGTGCCATTGCCATCGGCCACCCGGTTGGCGCGTCTGGTGCCCGCATCTTGAACACACTTTTGTTTGAGATGAAGCGCCGTGGCGCGAAGAAGGGCTTGGCAACCTTGTGCATCGGTGGCGGTATGGGCGTCGCGATGTGCCTGGAAGCAATGTAATACTCGGCACCATTCCATCTGAAATTTGAACTCTTGCCACCGCGCGAAAGCGCGGTCGGCGAAGCTTTTTTTAAAAAAGCAGGGCAAGATGAGAACGCGGCGATAGAGCATCGGCCGAAAAGTGAGAACCGGTTTTCGGATCAATCCGATTCACAAACAAAAACTGAGAGCATAGGGTCAAGTCCGATTTTCGATCCGACGCTCTCGTCCGGACAAGAGACACAGGGAGAGCAGAGCATGAGCAAAGTGGCATTGGTTACAGGCGGCACACGCGGAATTGGCGCAGCTATTTCGGTGGCGCTCAAGGCGGCTGGCTATAAAGTTGCGGCCAACTATGCGGGCAACGATGAAAAAGCCAAAGCTTTTGAAGCGGAAACAGGCATTGCCGTTTTCAAATGGGATGTCTCCAGTTACGAGGCAAGCGTCGAGGGAATTGCGGCGGTGGAAGCGGCGCTCGGCCCCATTGAAGTGCTGGTCAATAATGCGGGCATTACCCGCGACGGCATGTTCCATAAAATGACGCCCGAGCATTGGAATGACGTGATCGGAACCAACCTGACAGGTCTGTTCAATGTCACCCATCCCATCTGGAGCGGGATGCGCGATCGCAATTTTGGCCGCGTCATCAATATTTCATCCATCAATGGCCAGAAAGGTCAAATGGGACAGGCGAATTACTCGGCGGCCAAGGCTGGGGATCTCGGCTTTACCAAAGCACTGGCACAGGAGGGTGCCGCCAAGGGCATTACCGTGAACGCCATTTGCCCCGGCTACATCGGCACGGAAATGGTCCGCGCCATCCCCGAAAAAGTGCTGAATGAGCGGATTCTTCCGCAAATTCCGGTGGGTCGCCTGGGTGAACCGGAAGAGATCGCCCGGATTGTGGTGTTTTTGGCATCCGACGACGCAGGCTTCATCACCGGATCAACCATCTCGGCCAATGGCGGACAGTTTTTTGTCTAAAGCCTGTCGCAGCGAATAGGATTCACTGCGACAGGCTTTAGATCTTATTTTGTCGCATGTACGTTATCGTTTTATTGAGGACAATAAAACGCGATATGCTTTAGAACCGGCTTGAGACTCCAACATCTCTTCGGACATAAAAAATGCCGCAGTCTCCTGCGGCATTTTCTTGAAACTGCGTAGCAGATTAGCGGCAACGTGCTTCGTAGCGTTGGCCATGACGGCCACGATAGATGCAATAACCGCGCCGTTCCTGCGACTGACCAATAAGTGCACCAATAACACCACCGCCAACGGCACCAACAGCAGCACCACCCCAGGAATTGGTGGCAATGCCGCCAATTATCGCACCGGAGCCTGCGCCGATAGAAGCGCCCCGCTCTGTTGCCGTGCAAGATGCAATCAACGGCAAGATCATCGCCATAGCAATCACTGACTTTTTCATTGGATTTTCCTTCTCCCGACTACGCTTAAGAGGGGTTTATATGCGGCCCATAAGCAACAAAATGATGAGAATGACGACAACGAGGCCCAAGCCACCCGATGGGCCATATCCCCAACTCCGGCTATGACCCCAGGTCGGAAGTGCGCCGAGAAGCATAAGGATGAGAATAATAAGCAGTATTGTGCCCAACATCGAAGAGCCCCCTATTTTATTTCAGATACCGTGCTGAATCGCAGTCATAACGGCCCACCGCTCACTTTGTTCCGCCGCTGCATGACATTATTGTGAAGCAAGCAATTTCTAAAAAGCAAAACCCACCGTTTGCGCCTCTAAAATTAGATCGAGATCTCGTGCCCTCACGCGCGGCGTGCCCTCAGTGGCCACGATGACATGAGAGCGAACAAATCCTGAATCTGGCCAGGTGAGCGATTCGTCTCTGATTCGTTCGCAGGCTGTTCTTGCCGAGCGTGGATTGGCAGAAGGCACGAAGCCGCCGGAAATGCTCTTTCAAGCCACCGATCTGGTTAAAAAGCGCCGCTCATTCAATTCTTTCCTTGCGTTTCGCGCCTCGCATCGCCATGTGTTGCAGCGGATAGCGGTTGTAACAGCCGCATCTGTGAAAAGTGCAGTCCGGAGCGTGTATTTGACTTCGCAACCCATGATCCTGAGCGGTCGCAGCGTGATTGCTGTGCTGGGGCCGACCAATACGGGCAAAACCCATTACGCCATCGAGCGCATGATTGCCCATGGATCGGGTATGATTGGCCTGCCGTTGCGATTGCTGGCGCGTGAGGTTTACACCCGTCTGGTTGAGCGCGTGGGCGCAAACAATGTTGCCCTGATCACCGGCGAAGAAAAAATCACCCCGCCCAAAGCCAAATATTCCGTTTGCACTGTCGAGGCATTGCCACGCGAAACCAAAGTTGCCTTTGTTGCCATTGATGAAATTCAACTGGCGGGCGATCTGGAACGCGGGCATATTTTCACCGACCGCCTGCTGAATTTGCGTGGCCGTGAAGAAACGCTGCTGCTCGGCTCCGGCACCATGAAGCCAATTTTGCAGCAATTGCTGCCCGGCATCACGGTGATTGAGCGCCCGCGCCTCTCACAACTGTTTTACGCCGGTGAGAAGAAAATCACCCGCCTGCCGCAGCGCACTGCCATTGTCGCTTTTTCGGCCGATGAGGTCTATTCCATCGCCGAACTGATCCGCCGCCAGCGCGGTGGTGCCGCCGTGGTGCTGGGTGCGCTCAGCCCACGCACCCGCAATGCGCAAGTGGGGCTGTATCAGTCCGGCGATGTGGAATATCTGGTGGCAACGGATGCCATCGGCATGGGGCTGAACCTCGATGTCGATCATGTAGCCTTTGCCCAGGACCGCAAATTTGACGGCTATCAATTTCGCAATCTCAATGCAGGCGAGCTGGGCCAGATTGCCGGACGCGCCGGACGACACCTGAAAGACGGAACGTTTGGTGTCACCGGCCGGGTTGATCCGTTCGATCCGGAATTGGTGGAGCGGCTTCAGGCCCATAATTTTGATGCGGTGAAAGTGCTGCAATGGCGCACGCCACATTTTGATTTTTCATCGATTGCCAATCTGCTTCGCAGTCTGGATGCCCCACCGAGGGTGCCGGGCCTTGCCCGCGCCCTGCCCGCCATCGACCAGCAGGCACTGGAATTTTTGGCCCGCTATCCCGAGGTTCAGGACCTCGCAAACACGCCCGAGCGCGTTTCGCTGCTCTGGGATGCTTGCGCATTGCCCGATTATCGGCGAATAACCCCGGCACAACATGCAGATCTTATCCTCACCCTCTATTCGGATCTTGCGCGACACGGTACTGTGAATGCGGATTTCATGGCCGAACAGGTGCGCAGATCCGATCGGACAGATGGGGAAATAGATACGCTTTCTGCGCGCATTGCGCAGATCAGGACTTGGACTTATGTGTCAAACAGGCCAGGTTGGCTTGCCGATCCGACACACTGGCAAGAAAAGACGCGGGAAATCGAAGATCGATTGTCTGACGCGTTACATGAGAGGTTGACGAAACGCTTTGTTGATCGCAGGACATCTGTGCTCATGAAGCGCTTGAGAGAGAATGCGATGCTGGAAGCAGAAATCAGTGTAAACGGTGATGTGTTCGTAGAGGGACATCACGTGGGCCAACTCTCCGGATTCCGGTTTACGCCGATCTCTGGAACAGAAGGGCCTGATGCGAAGGCAGTGCAAACTGCCGCTCAAAAGGCACTTGGCCTGGAATTTGAGGCACGCGCCGCAAGATTGCACGCGTCAGGCAATAATGACATTGCCCTCGGCTCCGATGGCCTGGTGCGTTGGCTTGGCGATCCCGTTGCCCGTTTGGTTGGCTCGGATCACGTCATGCGTCCGCGGGTTATCCTGTTGGCCGACGAGCAACTGACCGGCAATGCCCGCGACCACGTCGTTGCCCGCATTGAGCGCTTCGTCAATCACCATATTTCCACCATTTTGAAGCCGCTGGATGATTTGTCCCGCGCTGAAGATTTGCAGGGCCTGTCCAAGGGGCTGGCCTTTCAGCTGGTTGAAAGCCTCGGCATTCTTTTCCGTCGCGATGTGACCGAAGAGGTCAAGTCGCTGGATCAGGATGCGCGCGCCTCCATGCGCCGCTACGGCGTGCGCTTTGGCGCTTACCACATTTTCATGCCAACCTTGCTCAAGCCGGCTCCTGCCGAATTGATCACGCTGTTGTGGGCCTTGAAAAATGATGGCCTGGACAAGCCGGGCTTTGGCGAGCTTATTCCGGTTCTGGCCGCTGGCCGCACGTCGGTTGTGACTGACCCCAGTTTTGAGCGCAATTTCTACAAGCTGGCGGGCTTCCGCTTCCTTGGCAAGCGCGCGGTGCGCATCGATATCCTCGAGCGCTTGGCGGATCTGATCCGTCCCCTTCTGCAATGGAAGCCCGGATCAGGTGCACGTCCAGATGGTGCTTATGACGGCCGCCGCTTTACCACCACCACGGCCATGCTCTCCATTCTGGGTGCCACACCCGACGATATGGAAGAGATCCTGAAGGGTCTTGGCTATCGCGCCGATGCCGTGAAGCCTGAAGAAGCTGCTGCGTTCCTCGCCGCTGAAAGCGGAGAAAAGACTGCAGACGCCGCCGCTGTCATCGAAGATGCAACAGAAGCCGACACGGCCAAGGAAGACGCGCCCGCAGAGCAGGAAGCTGCATCCACGGATACAACCGTGGCAGCCCCTGCCGCCGATCTTCTGGTCACACCGGACGCACCGGCTGAGCCAAAGCCTGTGCTGTTGTGGCGTCCAGGTGGTCGCAACGACAATCAGCGCCCTGTGCGTCAAGGTGAGCGCCGCAACAACGGTGGCAATCAGGCAGCACGCACGGAACAGAAGACAGAAGGCCAGCGTGAAGCGGGTGCCCGTGATGGCGCTCCCCGCGAAGACAGACGTCGCGACGGTGGCCACAATGGCAAACCGCGTGACCGCGACGGCCAGCGTGACAAGACGGCACCTCGTGGTGATCGTAATGACCGTGGCCCGCGCAAGGACCGCGATACCAAGCCTGCGCAGCCGCAGCGCTTTGAGGCCAAGCCGCCCCGCAAGGAAAAGCCGGTAGATCCGGATTCACCTTTCGCTAAGCTGGCTGCTCTCAAGGAGCAAATGAAGAAGTAAGCCATGAACGACAAACAGCCACTGATAGGTACGCCTCAGCGAATCGATAAGTGGCTGTTTTTTGCGCGCATCACCAAATCGCGCACTTTGGCGCAAAGCGAAATCTCGTCTGGCCATGTCACCGTCAATGGTCAAAAAATCCGCCAGCCCAGCGCTGTGGTTCGCCCCGGAGATCGGGTTGAGATCAAACTGCATCACAGAGACCTGATCCTGATTGTGCAGAAGCCCGGTGAGCGCCGCGGCCCCTATGAGGAGGCCAAGCTGCTCTACGATGACATTTCGCCCCCACCCGAACCGCGCGACCCCTTTCTCAGCGGTGCCAACGCCCAAAGAGAACCCGGAGCCGGGCGTCCGACCAAGCGCGACCGTCGATTGCTGGATCGCTTGATGGACAGCGACGATTAGCCCGGAGCAGTTTGTTAGGGTTGAGACAACAAGGCTTTGCCGTTTTCTCGCCCACGAACGTTATCATTCAACGGCCACGGTTGAATGCGACATGCCAGAGGCACCCAAAGCCGCCTTTCAGAGTGGCAAGAGATGGGTTTTAGGAAATTCTACCCCGCCGTGATCGGCTTGGGGATGATTTATTCTTGCTAACACGCGCAGAAAGCATTAGCTCACTGCCCTGTGGAAAATGCATGCGTTGCCCTCAACGCGGAGCATTCCTCTCAAAAGTTATTTTGCCAAGACTTAGTTTGCCGAGACAAGGCCATTCTAGAGACCTCTGGAGTACCGCATGACGTATATCGTGACCGACAACTGCATACGCTGCAAATATACAGATTGCGTGGAAGTGTGCCCGGTTGACTGCTTCTATGAAGGCGAGAATTTTCTGGTCATCAACCCGGATGAATGCATCGACTGTGGCGTTTGCGAACCGGAATGTCCGGCAGAAGCCATCAAGCCAGACACGGAACCAGGCTTGGACAAGTGGCTGAAGATCAACGCCGACTACGCCCAGAGCTGGCCGAACATCACCACCAAACGGGATGCCATGCCAGAAGCCAAGGAAATGGATGGGGTTGAAGGCAAGTTCGAGCTTTATTTCTCGGAAAAGCCCGGCGCTGGCGACTGATTTAACCTGCGCCCCTTTGGGGGACAGACTTTATGCGAAAGATTGCCGCAACGCAGTGCTGCGCGGCAATTGAGAAAATGTAACGGTCTCATCAGATGTTAGCCCATGCCTTGGCCCGATTGAGGCAAGGCTTGGGTGGCAGCGTGTTGTGACGCCCTTACAAAAACTTTGAGAATTATTCGCAGATGGCACTGCTGATAACTTTGGCAAGCTTGTGATTTTGTGACAGCTGCTATGCGTTTTTCCACAGCAAAAGAGTATTTTACATTTTACGCACGTAGTCGTATGAATATGGTCAGGCCCACAAACGAATCAGTAGAATAAAAATAATACAATAAATTCAAATAATTATAGATTTTCTGAAGAAAGACAGCATACCGTTTGCAAAAACGCGGTTGGAGAATCTCCTACCGAGCAAAGAACTCAACCGTCAAGACGCGATTGGGTAGCAAAACATTGATTTCCTCACATTTTTATGCTATACCTCTAAAACTGTTCCACCGTTAGGGCATTTTTGTGCCCAAACCTACCACGAAAGCCAAAAAATCCACCCAAGTTTAATCTGTGACAATTCAACCTTGCCGGTTAGGTCGCTGATTGAATCATTTTTGTCTTGTTTTGGTTGGACCAGCATGGAGTCACCCGACGGTTCCCCCGTCTTATCCGGACCGTCCGGCCCGGTGTCGGCTGATGTCGATACAGTAACAGGGAGTTTTTAAAGCGAATGACGACCCAGCAGAAAAAATCTTCAACGCGTCAGGGCTTCAAGACCGGTGAGGCAATCGTTTATCCGGCTCATGGCGTCGGTACGATCACCGCAATCGAAGAGCAAGAAGTCGCGGGCATGAAGCTAGAGCTTTTTGTAATCGATTTTGACAAGGATAAAATGCGCTTGAAGGTGCCAGTCACCAAGGCTGTCACCATTGGAATGCGCAAGCTTTCCGAGACGGATTTCGTCGAACGTGCATTGAAAGTCGTTCAGGGCAAGGCCCGGGTCAAGCGCACCATGTGGTCGCGCCGCGCGCAGGAATATGATGCAAAGATCAATTCCGGCGATCTGATTTCCATCGCAGAAGTCGTGCGTGACCTCTACCGCGCAGAGCACCAGCCGGAACAGTCTTATTCCGAGCGTCAGCTTTATGAAGCAGCCCTCGACCGCATGGCGCGTGAAATCGCCGCCGTCAATAAAATGTCGGAAACCGAGGCTGTTCGTATGGTTGAAGTGAACCTTGCGAAAGGCCCAAAGCGCGGCAAGACCGTGGAAGAAGAAGACGCCCAGGAAGAAGCTGCATAAGCTTTACGCTCATGAGCAACAAAAAAACCCGGCAATGCCGGGTTTTTTTGTGCCTTTGCAAAGGCTGACAGAAGCAATGCTTCATGCCTGTTTAAAAAATTTCAAGCCTATTGCGTATTTCTTGAAATCGGGTTCGATTTAAGCTGAACATTATCATAGAAAAAGGCCTTCTTTATGCGTTTTATAAAAACGCATAAAGAAGGCCGTCGTCCATCGGTGCAAAAGGTGAGAGCCTGTTTTGAGATCAACCGGCTCAAAGCATGTTAAAATAGCGCATCGGCAAAGAGTTGATCATCATCCGCAGCAGCCGAAACGCTTGCTGTATCTCCCGCAAAGCCATTGCTGATCGGCAGGAAGCGTGTGTGAATGTCACGCTCCTGGGCCATGGTGTAGATTGCGTAGATCCGCTGACTTAGCGGCTGGGCGATGGCAGAAATAGCCTCCACCGGCAATAACTCGCCGCGTGAGCGGTCAGCAATTTGCAAGCAATCAGAAAGCAAGCCGCCAAGTTCACGCTCAAAATCCAGAGTGGTAACGGCAGAGCTGATGCGATTGAAAACAATTTGCCCTTCCGAACCAAAAGCCTCAAGGCCCTTTTCCATATCCGCGGAAACACTCTGAATAGCGCCCAGGGCTTCATTGAGCGGATCGTGGATATGGCTGATGTCGTCACTGTCATCGCGCGACAAAACGGCGGTTTCTTCCTCGACATCGCGCATGTCTTCGACAATCGCATCGGCTGGCGTTTCCAGCTTTGCTGCAAATGTGCGCAATTCACCACTGACAACATTGACCGATCGGCCCGCATCACCCAGACGCGAACAGCGCAGGTTGGAATTGAGCGCCATATAATGAATGTCCGTCTTGATCGCGCGGATGGTCTCAATCCCGGCCAGCAGTGCTTGCGCGGATTCTGTGACGGAACTTACAAACGAGTCAGACTCTTGCGAGCGATCCTGAACGCGATTGGAAAGCGAGCACGCATGGGTGATATCGGCCTCCATCTTGCGCAAAACGCTATGCTCGGCACTGCCACCCGATTTGTTGAGATCGTCACGCAGGGATAGGACATGGGCCGCATCGCTGGTGAAGCTCGACAGATTGACAAAAATGGCACTGCATTTCATGCGGAAATCATCAAGTGATTCCTGCAACTGCGCATGGGCCAGATGCGCCACGGCCTGCCGGACGCCATTGGCCAGAACAGGATCCTGCACAGACCCTTGGGCCAGAAACTCTTCGAGGCATTGGAACATGCTTTGCACATGCTCAATCCGCTGTCGGGTGATGTCGCCAATCTGCAATGCCGACAAAACCGTGCCAACCTTGGCTTGAATATTGCGGGTGACCGACTTCACATCATTGGCAATGGTGGTCATGGCCTGATGTTGGGCTGCCAATTGTTCGGAGCTTGCGTTGAGCGAGCTGACAATGGTGGGAATTGTTTTTCTGAAATCCGTCAAAATGCTGTCAGAAAACGCCCTGGCCGTGTCAAGCTGGCCACGCATATGGGCCAGTTTATCCGCAAAACGATCGATTTCTTCCGCACCCGATTGAATACGCTCGCGAATTTCATCGGCAAAGCCGGAAAACTCATCCAGGCCCGCGCCGGTGATTTTCACGGTGATGGCAAATGTGCGCAAATAACGAATGGTCTCGCGCATTTCTTCAACATGCGATGAGGTGGATGCGCAGAGGCTCAAAATACGATCAAATGATGTTTGCCGCGCAATCGCCCGCTCTGGCAAAAGCGCAAGATCCGACACTGTCCGCCGCAAACCCTTGACCGTTTCCGAGGCCGTTTTACCGTCGAGAACACCTGTCAGATGATCCAGGCTCTCCACCAGACCATTGAGGATTTCGACGACCGATACCAGAACGGCACCGCCCTCGAGGAAAGACTTTTCAAGGCGGGAATGCGCTGTCGTGAGTTTGACCTCAAAATCAGTACGAGACCCTCTGGTCGGATGTGTCTTTAAAACTGCGTGCACGAAAACACCTCACGGGAGCGATATGCGCACACATTAGTCCCAATTCAAGAATGACAAGTAAATGCGGGCGAGAATTGGAAAAATAAAACAACTCAGAAATGCCACGTATTCTATGGGACTCGGAAGAGGGGTAAAGGGGCCGCGTGAACTGCGACCCCAATCACATTTATTGTTCACCAAGCTTCATCGACGGATCATACTCTTTGCCATGCACGGTCTTCACCACGGGCTGGCCACAATACATTGTGTTTGTTGCATGGTTGAACGACAGCGTCGGGGAGCCTGCCAGCTCCCAGCCCTTGTTCAGGGCATCGGTCACACGATGGCAAAAGGATGCATCATCAGGTCCGGTCAAAAAACGATACACTTTCATGGGTTTAAACCTTTCTATGGTCAAGGAGAGACAGTTTTGAAAGCAGGCGCTCAGCCTGCTCCGCGTGGAGACGTTCGATCATCCGGCCATTCTGGTTGATGATATTGAGATGAGCCGCCTCGGGTGCTGCAAAAGCCGCCACAAGAGCACGGGCATCGGCAATCTCCGCATCCGATGGGCCGAAATGCGAATTGGCAGCAGTAATTTGCGCAGGGTGGATCAGCATCTTGCCATCAAATCCCATGGCAGCCCCCTGCCCGCACTCGGCAGCAAAGACCGCAAGGTCTTTGAAATCATTCGACACGCTATCAATCACATCCAGCCCATAGGCGCGGGCGGCCAACACCACCTGCATCAACCATGGAATGAGAAAGTGCCGACCGGGCTCAGCCGGCACGCGGGTTTCCTTGCGCAAATCATTCAAACCAACCACCAGACACGCGAGCCCGACCTCTGCTGCCTTTGCTGCAAGGTGGCTCGCGTTCAAAATCGCTTTTGGTGTTTCAATCATCGCCCACAGGCGCACATCCGCATCGACATTATGGCGCAATGCCGTTAACTCGTCTGGCTGCTCGGTTTTGGGCAACAAAACAGCATCAGGACGGCACGCTCTGACCAATTCTAGATCAGCAGTGATGAAGCGCGTATTGCTGCCATTGACTCGGATAATCGCCTCACGGCCGTTCAAATCCTTGTGTTCAAACAGCTGGCGCAGATTGTCGCGGGCCTCGTCCTTCATGTCGATTGCCACCGAATCTTCAAGATCAAAGATGATGCCATCGCAATCCAGCGACAGCGATTTCTCCAATGCGCGCTTGTTGATAGCAGGAACGCTGAGGATGGAGCGGCGCAATCGCGCAGATGGAGCGGCACTGGACGTCGACATGGCATGTTATCTCTAAAAGGGAGCAAAGAGGCTGCGACAATAGATGCGACTTTATTACCCCTTGTAACCCATCAGGAGAAGTCCCACCTTGTGATCATGAAAGGATTATCATGATGCAAAATCTTCGTGTTTTCGGATTGGTTGGTCTCGGTGTCGTGGCTTTGATGTCAACAGCGGTTCTCACCGTCTCTATAACATTGATTGCAGGTGCGATCTTGAGCGCAACACTGGCCTTTCGCATGTTGACGCTGAGGCAAAAGCCGGTGCCTGTCCATGCGCGTCGCCGTGATGAGGCCAAGCCCATGCGCGTTTGGAACGACGGCCGCGGCACGATCATCGATATGTAAGGTGTGCTTACAGCTGATTTGTAAGTTTCTCCTTCAAATCCGGTCGATTTTCCGCTATGCGGAGGAAAATTGTTCCGTCACGCCGAGCGAAGGTCACGTCTATGGATAAATTCACCAAACTCACTGGGGTCGCAGCGCCATTGCCGGTTGTTAATGTCGACACCGACATGATCATCCCGAAGGATTACCTGAAGACGATCAAGCGCACCGGTCTCGGCACCGGCCTGTTTGCCGAAGCCCGCTATCTCGACGACGGCTCTGTGAACCCTGATTTCGTGCTCAACAAGCCCGCCTATCAGAACGCCAAGATCCTCGTCGCTGGCGATAATTTCGGCTGTGGCTCTTCGCGCGAGCATGCGCCATGGGCGCTTTTGGATTTCGGCATTCGCTGCGTCATCTCCACCAGCTTTGCCGATATTTTCTACAACAACTGTTTCAAGAATGGCATTTTGCCCATCGTGGTCGGCCCAGAAGATCTGGAAAAGCTGATGGATGATGCCCAGCGCGGCTCAAACGCAGTCTTGACCGTTGATCTGGAAACCCAGGAAATCACCGGCCCGGATGGCGGCACCATCAGCTTCGAGCTTGATGCTTTCCGCCGTCATTGCATGTTGAACGGTCTGGACGACATTGGTTTGACGCTGGAAAAAGCCACATCCATTGCAAGCTTTGAGAAAACCAACGCACAGAGCCGCCCTTGGGCTTAATGCCGACAGAATAGAGACTTAAAGCAAAGGCAGGTCGCAAGACCTGCCTTTTTTCATGGAATTTACAGCATTTATGCGTACCGCATCGCCCCGGTCTGTCCTTGAAATGCTGTACCGGGAGCGATAAAACGCCCGCAATCCTGTTTCCCGCACAATCGTGCACCAACGAGGTTTACGCTCATGACAGTCCGCAAGCTTTTCCTTCTTCCCGGCGACGGCATTGGGCCGGAAGCCATGAATGAAGTTCGCAAGATCATCTCCTATATGAACGCCGAGCTTGGCGGCACGTATGAGACGGATGAAGGTCTGGTTGGCGGCTCCGCCTATGACGCCCATGGCGTGGCGATTTCGGAAGAGGACATGGCCAAGGCCATGGCTGCAGACGCTGTGCTGTTTGGTGCTGTTGGTGGCCCGCAGTGGGATGCCGTGCCTTACGATGTGCGTCCAGAAGCAGGTCTCTTGCGCCTGCGCAAAGATCTGGAGCTGTTTGCCAACCTGCGCCCTGCCATTTGCTATCCGGCGCTGGCCTCGGCCTCTTCCTTGAAGCCAGAACTGGTTGAAGGTCTCGACATTCTGATCGTGCGCGAGTTGACCGGCGGCGTTTATTTTGGTGAGCCAAAGACCATCACCGATCTCGGCAATGGCCAAAAGCGCGCCATCGACACGCAAGTCTACGACACCTATGAAATCGAGCGTATTTCCGCCGTTGCTTTCGAGCTGGCCCGCACCCGTAAAAATGCCGTGTGCTCGATGGAAAAGCGCAACGTCATGAAATCCGGCGTGTTGTGGAACCAGGTGCTCACCGAACTCCACAAGGCCAAATTTGCCGATGTGAAGCTGGACCACATGCTGGCCGATGCTGGCGGCATGCAGCTGGTGCGTGCGCCCAAGCAGTTTGACGTGATTGTCACCGACAACCTGTTTGGCGATATGCTGTCTGACGTTGCCTCGATGCTGACCGGCTCGCTCGGCATGTTGCCATCTGCCTCGCTGGGTGCGCCAGATGGCAAAACCGGCCAGCGCAAGGCCATGTATGAGCCTGTGCATGGCTCTGCCCCCGATATTGCTGGCAAGGGCATTGCCAACCCGATCGCCATGATCGCATCCTTTGCCATGTGCCTGCGTTATTCGTTTGGCGAAGTCGCTCAGGCCGATGCCTTGGAGAAGGCCATTGCCAATGTTCTCGACCGTGGCATTCGCACAGGCGACATCATGGCAGAGGGCTGCAAACAGGTTGGTACCGTTGAAATGGGCGACGCAATCCTCGCCGAATTCAAATCTTTGATGCAATAACAACAATATTGTTGCATCGCTCTCTTTGCATAGTTTCAAGAAAAACCTCCTTGGAAATAATGTAAAAAGAGCGATGCGACGTCATATGCCTTGTAAATTGACCTGCTAGAGCTGCTTTCGGCGGGTTATATTACAGGGGAACAGGAATGAACGCAATTTTTGCGCGATTTCGAAAGCGGGCACGTTGTCGTCTGCTCATGCAGCAAAAAATCGACAGCCAAATTCTTGCCCTTATCAGCTTGATTCCCCTTGCGGCCCTTGTGTTTGATGCCGCCAGCGGCCACGCTGGCCGCCTTGCAAACCCCATCTTGCTGGCGCTTGCCGCCACATTCACCCGGTTTGGTGAAGCAGACTGGTGCCTTGTCATCAGCCTCGTTCTGGTGCTTGAAGCGAGCGCCGTGTCGCATCTGGCCAAAACGCTGCGGCACCGCTGCCACGCCCTGTTTGTGACCAGCATCGGCGTTTATGCGTTCCTGACGATTGCTCTGTCAGGCCTCTGTGCAAATCTGCTCAAAAGAGCCATTGGCCGTGCAAGACCCAACTCATTTCTCGGCGCTGGCCCCTTTGATTTTTCGCCCTTTTCGAGCAACGCGCGTTTTGAAAGCTTTCCCTCGGGCCATGCAACAACCATTGGTGCCTTCTGCATGATCGCGGCGCTGCTTGTGCCAAAATACCGCCTGCCTTTTGCCATCACCGCGCTCTGGTTGGGCATGACACGGGTTATGGTGGGTGCCCATTATCCCAGTGATGTTATCGCGGGTCTTTGTTTTGGCGCGGGCTTTGCCTGGATCATGGCCCGCCTGTTTGCCCGCTATGGTCTGGTTTTCCGCACGGACGAACAGGGAAGACCGGTTTTGCGGCAGAGGTTGCAAAAACTTGCTCCCGCTGCACCGAAAGATGCAATGACAGGCGTGGACGGCGGACAACCCAATAGAGAGAGAGTAGCGCCCGCGCGCTGTCCTCTTACTGAGCTCGCATAAAAAATGCCCGAAGGGTTTTTCTCCGGGCATCGATTTCCATAATAATCGTCGCTTTATTTAGCCATCAATATCATTATCCTTGGTTTCCTTGAGGAAAATCATGCCGATGACAAAAGTAATGCCAGCGATGATGATCGGATACCAAAGGCCGTAGTAAATATCGCCCTTGGCTGCACTCATGGCAAAGGCCGTTGCTGGCAGCAGACCACCGAACCAGCCGTTGCCGATATGGTAGGGCAAAGACATGGCGCTATAGCGAATGCGGGTCGGGAACATTTCCACCAGCATGGCGGCAATGGGTCCATAAACCATGGTCACATAGATCACCAGAACCGTCAGAATGGCAATCAGCGAGGTCCAGTTGACCCGTGCAGGATCTGCCACCATCTTGAAGGCACCGCCATTGGCAACGGTGTAGACGGCCATGTCTGGCGCTGCAGCCTTGGCGGCTTCATCAGCCGTCAGCAGCTTGTCGCCAACCAGCTTTGCGGTTGGCACCATGGTGTTCGCACCGGCCCGAACAGTCGCGGCATCCAGCTTCAGCTCAGGGTTTGCGGCAATGAAGGCGTCCAGCTTGCTGTCTGGTACGCGCACCGAACCACGCACCAGCGGATAGCCACTGTCATGCAGCGCGATGTTGATTTTCTTTTGCAACACAGTGTCCAGCGCCTTGGCATTGGCGGCCGCTTTGACGGCATCATAGCTTTCAATCTGGCTATCGCCGATCTTGACGGTGGCTGTCGAACCCGCAGGCCCAGCCACAACTTCATAGGGCACCGAATTCTTGGTCAAAAGTGCTGTGGCAATATCGCAAGAGGTGGTGAATTTTGCAGTGCCGGTCGGGTTGAACTGGAAATTGCAATCTTTAGGATCGGCCGTCACCACAGCCTTGATGGTGTCTTGCGCCTGCGCCAGAGCCGGATTGCCCGCCCAGGTCATGGCCTTAAACAATGGGAAATAGGTCACCATGGCCAGCAACAGACCTGCCATGATGATGGGTTTACGACCGATCTTGTCGGACAGCCAGCCAAACACCACGAAAAACAGCGTGCCAATCGCAAGAGCAATCGCCACCATGATATTGGCGGCCTGCGCATCAACCTTCAGCACGTTTTGCAAGAAGAACAGCGCATAGAACTGGCCAGCATACCAGACAACAGCCTGACCGGCGACGGCACCGAACAGGGCAATAAGGGCAAATTTTGCATTTTTCCATTGCCCGAACGCTTCAGACAGCGGCGCTTTTGAGCGCGTCCCCTCTTCCTTCATTTTCTTGAAGGCGGGCGATTCGTTCATCTGCATGCGAATCCAGACAGAAACGCCTAGCAGGATGGATGACAGCAGGAACGGAACCCGCCAACCCCAGGCGGTAAAGGCTTCTGCGCCCAGCAGGGTCTGGATACCCAGAATAATCAGCAGCGACAAAAACAGACCCAGTGTCGCAGTGGTTTGAATCCATGAGGTGTAAAAGCCACGGCGACCGTGCGGCGCGTGTTCGGCCACATAGGTTGCAGCACCGCCATATTCGCCGCCCAATGCCAGGCCTTGCAACATGCGCAGCACAATCAGAATGATGGGAGCGGCAATGCCGATGGTGGCCGAACCGGGCAGGACACCGACGAGAAATGTCGATGCGCCCATGATAAGAATGGTGACCAGAAACGTATATTTGCGACCCACCAGATCGCCCAGACGGCCAAACACCAGCGCACCAAACGGGCGCACCAGAAAGCCTGCCGCAAAGGCCAGCAGCGTGAAGATATTGCGTGTGGTTTCGGGATATTGCGAGAAGAATGTTGCCCCGATGTAGATGGCAAGCGAACCATAGAGATAAAAATCATACCACTCAAAAACCGTACCGAGCGATGAGGCAAAAATAACCTTTCGCTCTTCGGGCGTCATGCTGCGAGGTGCTGCACGAGACACTGCGCCATTTGCCATTGCTGTTCCTCCAAAACAAGCTCTCCGAAGACCACGCCCCCTCCTCCAGGGTTTATGCGTCGATGTCGAATTCTCTCTAAACTGACAGAAATTAACTCAAACGCAGAGATATGCTTTCGACGCATGACTTTCGTCTAATATACATTAGCGCCCGCTTGTGCATCTGCGCCGATTTTACGGCACGCAGCCCGCCAAAATCGATGCAGTTTTCTTGACACGCGGAAAAAAAACGCTAAAGGCAAGGGGACATAGAGGAAATGTGGAATGCTTGCGTTCAGCTTTGATAGTGCTGCACACGATGCACTGGCAGACAATGCCGGTGTGTTTCATCGTGATGTGCGCATCGCATTTTCCCTTCCTTCCAAAACCACGGCCAAAACGACGACCAAAACCGTCTGACGTCTCTGGCCACCGCTCTCTCCCCGGCACGGCCGGGGACAAGGAAGGGCGCAAAGCTTGCGCGCTTCCCCCTCAACCAGCCCGAGGAGAGACAGAAAGAGAGCGAGATTATGGGTTTCAAAGTTGCAGTAGCAGGCGCCACCGGCAATGTAGGCCGGGAAATGCTGAATATTCTGGTTGAGCGCGGTTTTCCCGCCAGCGAAGTCGTGGCTTTGGCCTCGGCCCGTTCGCAAGGCACGGAAGTGTCTTATGGTGACAAGACCCTGAAGGTTCAGAATCTCGAAAACTACGATTTTTCCGATACCGATATTTGCCTGATGTCGGCTGGCGGCACCGTGTCGCAAAAGTGGTCGCCCAAGATTGGCGCGCAAGGTTGCGTTGTCATCGATAATTCCTCTGCCTGGCGTTATGATTCCGACGTGCCGTTAATCGTGCCGGAAGTGAACCCCGATGCCATTGAGGCGTTCAAGCGTCGCAACATCATTGCCAATCCCAATTGCTCGACAGCCCAGCTGGTTGTGGCATTGAAGCCATTGCATGATTTTGCCAAGATCAAGCGTCTGGTGGTGTCCACCTACCAGTCCGTGTCCGGCGCTGGCAAGGAAGGCATGGATGAGCTGTTTCAGCAGACCCGCGCCGTGTTTGTCGCCGATCCGATTCAGGGCAAGAAGTTTACCAAGCGCATCGCTTTCAACGTGATTCCGCATATCGATAGCTTCATGGAAGACGGCTACACCAAGGAAGAATGGAAGGTTCTGGCCGAAACCAAGAAAATGCTGGACCCGAAGATCAAGGTGACTTGCACGGCTGTGCGCGTGCCTGTTTTCATTGGTCACTCGGAATCGGTCAATATCGAATTCGAAAACGAGATCTCTGCGGATCAAGCCCGCGAAATCCTGCGCGAAGCACCAGGTTGTCTGGTGGTCGACAAGCATGAAGACGGCGGCTACATCACCCCGATTGAGTGCGCTGGCGAAGATGCCACCTACATCTCGCGCATCCGTGAAGATGCAACCGTTGAAAACGGCCTGAACATCTGGGTGGTTTCCGACAACCTGCGCAAGGGTGCCGCGCTGAACGCCATTCAGATTGCTGAATTGCTGATCAACCGCGGCCTGATCACGCCAAAGGCCAATGCGGCCTGAGGCTTTTGAGATTTGAAGCGACCGGGGGTGCAAACCTTCGGTCGTTTTTCCATGATGAGCGATCACGTCTTGGTGTTGAACCAAAGACCGGCTCAAAGACAGGCTCATGGGTAGGTGACAAAAACCACTTTGGCTGACATTGTCGCAGCTCGCTCCCCATCCCTTTCACCCCTTCCCCAAACGAGGTATCGATGCGACTTTCGCGGTTTTTTGCACTGGCTTTTGTGGCCGCAACAGCTCTCACGGCAGCCACACAGAGCGCCACGGCTGCCCCCAAATGCAGCAGCACCGCTGCAGGGTTTGAGCAATGGGTGGATGATTTCAAAGTGCAGGCGCAAGGCCAGGGCATCAGCCGTTCGGTTCTCGACCGGGCCTTCACCGGGGTTCACTATAATATCCCGACCATTCGCGCCGACCGCGGCCAAAAAAGTTTCAAGCTGTCGTTTGACGAGTTCATGAAGAAGCGCGGCGGTGCCGCCATTATCAGCCGTGGCAAATCCATGAAACGCGCCAACGCCGCACTTTTTGCGTCGATTGAGCGCCGTTACGGCGTGCCTGCTGGCCCGCTGATTGCCATCTGGGGCATGGAAACCGGCTTTGGCAATTATATGGGCACCCAGCCCACCCTGTCGGCCGTGGCAACGCTTGCCTTTGACTGCCGCCGCACCGAATATTTTACCGATCAGCTTTATGCTGCCCTCAAGCTGGTGGCTGATGGCACGCTCAGCAGCTCATCGCGCGGTGCCGCCCACGGTGAAGTGGGCCAGACCCAATTCTTGCCGAAAAACGTGCTGCTCTACGGGGTTGATGGCGATGGCGACCGCCATATCGATCTGATCGGCTCCCGCGCCGACGCCTTGGCATCGACCGCCAACTTCCTGAAGGGCCATGGCTGGCGCGCAGGTGCCGGTTATCAGCCGGGTGAGCCGAATTTCAATGCCATTGCCGGCTGGAATGCCGCTGTGGTGTATCAGCAGGCCATTGCCTATATCGGCAAGCAGATTGATCAATAATCACAACAACAAAAAAGGCCGGTATCAAAACCGGCCTTTTTTTGTAACTCTCATGAGGTTTGATCAAGGATCAAGCCGCTTGAAATCGCGGGTGTCCGAATCCATCACCCACAGCTCACCATTGGAAATGTCAAACCAGGCACCGTGAATGGCGATCTCGCCAGCCTCTTCCTGCGCCCGCACATAGGGGAAGGTGCGCAGGTTCTCAATAGAATTGCGGATCGAAATCCGCTCCATGGCCGTCTGGCGTTCAGCGTCCGTCATCACGGAGGCATTTTGCAGCTGCTCAGCCGCAGGCTTCACGAGGTTCATCCATTTTCCAATGAAATCGCCGGGCGAAAGCGGCTCTGCATTGGGATCAAGCGCTGCACGGATACCACCACAGCGGCCATGGCCCATCACAATGATATTTTTCACCTTCAGCGACTGAACCGCAAATTCAAGGGCTGCCGATGTGGAGTGATATTGGCCATCCGGCTCGTAGGGCGGCACCATATTGGCAACATTGCGCACCACGAACAATTCACCCGGACCGCAGTCAAAAATGGTCTCCGGCGCAGAGCGCGAGTCACAGCAGGCCACAATCATGGTCTGAGGATTTTGGCCTTGGTCGGCAAGAACGCGATAGCGCTCCCGCTCATCAACATAACGGCCACTCATGAAGGCACGATAGCCGGTCGAAAGTGAAGAAGGAAACTGTGTCATGGTTTTTGATTACCGCGTTGCAATATCTTTGACAAGGCAAAGAAATCTATAATTTCCCATTTTGGAGATTACAACCTTTTGGGCTTGCTGGCCGGATGCAACAACCGTCGCAGTTGCACCAGAGCCATCGGCGTCTTCAAGCTTGACTGATCCTGCTCCAAGGTCAGCTCATCGCTTTGGCGCTTCATGGACCGGGCAAGGATCTCATAAACACTGGCGGTTGCCAATTGCAGAGCCTTTTCCTCGTCATGGCTCTCCAGCAACCGCGCCAGCAGCAATGCCGAGAACAGATCGCCCAAACCATTGGGTGCCCCATCCATGGCCCGATGCTCGGCCAACAATGCATTTCGATTGGACAACAGCAAATTACCAATGCTGCCCGCCATCATCGGCACCGCCGATGTCACCGCCATACGCGCAGGCCCAAGCGAAAGCGCCGCATCAATAATGGCACTGTTGGTCTCCAGCGGCGCCCCCACCATCCACGCAAGTTCATAGCGATTGGGGGTGGCAATATCCGCAAGCGGAATAAGGTGATCGCGAATGGCCTGCGCCGTAGCATCCGGCACATAGAGCCCGCCCAGATCGCCCACCACCGGATCACACAGATAGACCAGATCGGGATTGCGCTCTTTCAGGGCCGACACCAGACGCGCCACGGCCAAGGGTTGTTTTGGACTGCCGAAATAGCCGGTGATGACGGCCTTGACCTCACCCAGCCATGGAGCAGCAATCAGATCATCAATGGCCTTGTCAAACACATCGTCGTTGAAATTCATGCGGGTTGAAGGCCCATGACCCGGATGCCAGGGCAAAACCACGGTCGGCATGGCCCAGACAGGAAAGCCAAGACTTTCCAGCGCAAAAACCACAGCACGATTTCCGACAGAACCACGAACAACGTGACTCGAAATGGCAATGACGGCGCTTGCCGAATAATCTGACATGAAGGACATTCCTGACTAGGTTTTGGGCCTTAAATTTGGGGTCATTTCCATGTTTTTGTCGCTATCTTTTCAATTTTTATCGCCAATTCAGGAAAAAATCGGTGATTTTTTGAAAAATATGCCAAACATGGTGCGTGTTTCGACAAATTCGATCCATCATGAGCGTATTGTATAGAGTTCAGACATCATTGCTAAGGCAGACTGCTGCGAAGACAACACAAAATTCCATCACGGGAGGATAATCGTGGTTGCAGGTAAACGGGTAAAACGGGATCAGCTTTTTGATGGTGCCCGCTCGGTGCTCAAAGAACAAGTCATCAGCGCCCTTGATCCGGAGGTTTTGTTTGGACGCGCCAGCGACGACGACCTCCAGCGCTATGAACCTCCCATGCTGGCCGAGGCCGCAAAGCGCGCCTTTGATGACCTCCAGAGCTTTGATGGCAAAACAGCCAAGGTCACAATTGAAACAAAAGCGGACATTGTGATTGACGGCTCCCCGATCAGCCTTTTGTCGATCGCCGACAGCAACAAGCCCTTCCTGTATGATTCCGTCATGGGCGAAATCACCAGCCAGTTCCGCGACATTCATCTGGCCGTTCACCCCATCGTAACCAGCACGGAGCAAGGCTGGGCGCTGGCCGATAAGGACACAGAGGCTGGCAGCCGAATAAGCTATATTCAGGTGCACTTGGCAGCCTTGAGCACCGAACAGGCCGACGGCCTGATTGCCAGGCTGGAAGATGTGCTCAAACAGGTGCGCACCGTAGCCAACGATTGGCAGCCGATGATTGCATTGCTTGAGGGTGCGGTGACGGATTTGACTGCACAGCCCGCCAGCCGACGCAAAGCGGAACGGGCCGAATCGCTGGCTTTCCTCGAGTGGCTGCGCGACGACAATTTCACCTTCCTCGGCATGCGTGAATATATCTATTCCGGCGAGGGAGCCAACGCCACAGTGGAGCGCGGCAAGGGTCGCGGCCTTGGCATGTTGTCCGATCCGGATGTTCTGGTGCTGCGCCAGGGCCGCAATGCCGTCACCACCACACCCGAAATCCTGGCCTTCTTGCAAGGCCCGGATGATCTGATTGTCACCAAAGCCAATGTGAAATCGGTGGTGCATCGCCGCGCCTATATGGATTATATTGGCGTCAAACGCTTTGATGCGAGCGGCAAAGTCATTGGCGAATTGCGCATCGTTGGCCTGTTCACCGCCACCGCTTACACCCATTCCGTCAATCATATCCCGCTGTTGCGGGCAAAAGTGGAAAAGGTCGTGGCGCATTTTGGCTTCGATCCGCAAAGCCACTCTGGCCGCATGCTGCAAAACACGCTGGAATCCTATCCGCGTGATGACCTGTTCCAGATTGATGCTGATCTTCTGGCGCGGTTCTGCGAGCAAATTACCGATCTGGGCGAGCGTCCGCGCGTGCGGGTTTTGCCCCGTATCGACCATTTCGACCGCTTCGTCTCCCTGCTCGTCTATGTGCCGCGTGAAGAATATAACTCGCTGGTGCGGGAGCGCATTGGCGATTATTTTGTCAAAGCCTATGACGGGCGTGTTTCCGCCTATTATCCCGCCTTCCCCGAAGGTGGCGTGGCACGCGTACATTTTATCATTGGCCGTTCTGAAGGCAAAACACCGCGCATTCCCCAAGCCAGGCTGGAAGAGGCCGTCAAGGCCATCACCTCGCGCTGGGATGACCGCTTTGCAACGCTTGCTCCTGCAAACGCCCCACAGCTTCTGGTCAATCGCGCCTTTGAAGATGCCTTTACCCCGGAAGAAGCGGTTGCTGATCTCAGCTTGATCGAAGCCAGCCTGACGCGGGCCGGTATTGCCATTGCCTTCCATGGTCGCAAGACGGATGGCGGCGATACGCTCTACCTCAAGGTGTTTCATGCTGGCCATCATCTGCCGCTGTCACGCCGCGTGCCGCTGTTGGAAAACCTTGGCTTTAACGTCATCAGCGAGCGAACCTTTGATGTTGGCGTTCAAAAACCCAAGAGCAACGATCAGCCGCAGCATGTTGTGTTGCACGACATGGAATTGACTGTTCGCCACGGGCAGGCCTTTGAATTTGGCAAGCATGCCAAGCGGGTGGAAGACGCGTTCCTCGCCGCCTTCAGCGGGCTGGTGGACAATGATGCCTTCAACCGCCTCGTTTTGAGCACCAATCTCTCGGTTGCTGAAGTGGCGGTGCTGCGCGCCTATGCCGCTTACCTGCGCCAAGGCGGGCTGGTCTATTCGCTGACCTATATTGCTGAAACGCTCAACAAATATCCGCAGATCACCGCCGATCTGTTCAGCCTGTTCCACCAGTCCTTTGATATCAAAGCCTCAGACAAAACCCGCCATCGCAAGCTCGCAGAGCTGCGAGCCCAGATTGAAACGGCGCTGGCAGATGTGCCGAGCCTCGATGACGACCGCATCTTGCGCCGGTATCAAAATGCCATTGATGCAACGCTGCGCACCAATTATTTCCAAAAGGGATCGACTGGCGTCAAGCCCATGCTGGCTTTCAAATTTGATCCGCAACTGCTCGACGGCCTGCCCCAGCCCAAGCCTTTCAGGGAAATGTTCGTCTACGGCACCGAGGTGGAAGGTGTGCACTTACGCTTTGGCAAAGTGGCCCGTGGCGGCTTACGGTGGTCGGACCGCGCTCAGGACTATCGCACCGAAGTGCTCGGCCTCGTCAAAGCCCAGCAGGTCAAGAATGCGGTGATTGTGCCGGTTGGTGCCAAGGGCGGGTTCTATCCCAAACAATTGGCGGGTATTACCAACCGCGAGGACTATCTGCGGCTGGGGCGTGAAGCCTATATGACCTATATCCGCACGCTGCTCTCCATTACCGACAACATCAAGGATGGTGAGGTTGTGGCACCAGTGGACACCGTGCGGCTAGATGGCGATGACCCCTATTTTGTGGTGGCGGCTGATAAGGGCACAGCCACCTTCTCCGACACCGCCAATGGCTTGGCGCGCGAGGCAGGCTTCTGGCTGGACGACGCTTTTGCCTCGGGCGGTTCTGCCGGTTACGACCACAAGAAAATGGGCATCACCGCCCGCGGCGCATGGGAAGCCGTGAAGCGGCATTTCCGCGAAATGAACACCAATATCCAGACAACCCCGTTTTCGGTGGTGGGTGTGGGCGATATGTCGGGCGACGTGTTTGGCAATGGCATGTTGCTGTCGCACAAGATCCGGCTGATTGCCGCTTTTGATCATCGCGATATTTTCATTGATCCCAACCCGGATATGGAAAAATCCTTCCAAGAGCGCAAGCGCATGTTCGCCCTGCCCCGCTCCAGCTGGCAGGATTACAACACCGCCCTGCTCTCCAAAGGCGGTATGATCATTTCGCGTTCGGAAAAATCGGTGAAGCTGACCCAGGAAGCCGCAGATGCCATTGATCTTGGCAAGCTGGTGGCAACCCCTCTGGAAATCCTCAGCGCCATCTTGAAAGCCCCTGTTGATCTGTTGTGGTTTGGCGGCATTGGCACCTATGTCAAAGCCCTGTCCGAGTCAGATGCCGAGGTGGGCGACCGCGCCAATGACCCGATCCGCGTGACAGCTGATGAGGTGCGCGCCAAGGTGATTGGCGAAGGGGCCAATCTGGGTGTCACCCAAAAGGGCCGTATTGCCTTTGGTCTCAAGGGCGGGCGTTGCAATTCGGATGCGATTGATAATTCGGCAGGCGTCAATTCCTCAGACGTTGAGGTCAATATCAAGATTGCCCTCTCCTCGGCTCTGGCCTCTGGCCGTCTTGATCTTCCCGCCCGCAACAAATTGCTGGCCTCGATGACCGAAGAAGTTGGCGAGCTGGTGTTGCGCAACAACTATCTGCAATCGCTGGCAATTTCCCTGACCGAGCGCCAGCGCGCCAGCAACCGTGATGAGTTGGCCCGGTTGATGACCGTGCTGGAAGCATCCGGCCGCCTCAATCGTAAAGTTGAAATGCTGCCCGATGATGCGGCGATTTCCGAGCGTTACGTGGGCGGTCAGGCCCTCACCCGTGCCGAAATTGGCGTGTTGCTGTCTTACGCCAAGATTTCGCTGTTTGATGATCTGGTTGAAAGCGATCTGCCAGATGCCCCCTATTGCGACAGCCTTTTGAAGGAGTATTTCCCGAAAAAAATGCGCCGCAGCTACGAGGGTGAAATTGAAGGACACCGGCTGAAGCGCGAAATCATCGCAACAGCACTGGCCAATCACGTGATCAATCGTGGCGGCCCCAGCTTTATGGTATGGATGATGGATGCCACCGGCGCGCAAGCAGCCGATATCGTCAAGGGTGCCATTCTGGCCGGCGACGGGCTGGATCTGCACAGCTATTGGGAGCAGATTGATGCTCTGGATGGCGAAATTTCGGGCGATGCGCAAAACGATCTCTATAGCCGGATTGAATATGTCTATCGTGCCTTCACAAAACTGGCGATCGACACCAAACTGACGGATGGAGATCTCTCGGACACGGTGCGCAAACTGAAAACGGCGATCAAATCCTTCAAGGGCTTCAGCAAATCGGTGATGCCGGCCGATTTCTCGCATCACATCGAATCGGATGCCGCCCAGATGAAGGAAGCCAGCGTGCCTGATGAGTTGGCACAGTCCATTGCAGAACTGTCGGCTTTCATTGTGGTCCCAGAGGTTATGGCCATCTCGCTTCGCGCCAATGCCAGTTTGCAGCGCGCCACCGAAAATTACTACAAGGTCAGCGAGATATTCCGTGTCGGGCGGTTGTTGGCATCGTTGGAAAAAATCCAGACCAGCGATCATTATGACAATCTGGCCTTGCTGCGCAGTCTGGATTTGATCCTGTCGGCCCGGCGCAACATTGTTGTGCAGGCGCTTACAGCCAATAGCGAGGCAAAAAATGCCATTGCAAGCTGGCAGGCCCAAGATGCGGTGCGCATCAACAGGCTGGGCAGCGAGTTGATCGCGCTGACTGATGGCGAGCCAAGCCTGTCACGTTTGACAGTTGCGGCGAGCCTGCTCACCGACATTGCGCAAGCTCGAAGCTAAAGGCCAGAAGCGAAGGGCCAGCACTTGAACACGACAAGCTGCCGAGATGTCATCATCTCGGCAGTACAGTGTTTCATCTCAATCATTGTTGAACCTGTCATGCCATAATGCCAATGTCGCCGTCACAGCATAGTGGGACGGCGGTACAATAATGACAGCAGAACAAAAAATCACTCCAGCCACCAAAGCCGGGATTTGGGGATGGATGTTTTTTGATTGGGCAGCGCAGCCGTTTTTTACGGTTGTGACCACCTTTATCTTCGGACCTTATTTTGTTGCGCGGTTCACCCACGATCCCGTTGCAGCCCAAGCGGCCTGGAGCAATGCAGCCACAGTCGCATCTGTGATCATTGCGCTTTTCTCTCCGATTTTGGGGGCCATTGCCGATCGCAGCGGGGCGCGCAAGCCGTGGATTGCCTTTTTCGCCACCATCAAGATCACCTGTCTGTGCTTGCTGTGGTTTGCCGCTCCCGGCTCTGCCGTGATCTATCCGTTGATTTTCTTCAGCCTCGCCTCGGTTGCCGCTGAATTTTCCATTGTCTTCAATGATTCGATGATGCCAAGACTGGTCAGCGCCAAAGACGTAGGCCGCATTTCCAATGCCGCCTGGGGTCTGGGCTATCTGGGCGGCATGATTGTGCTGATTGCCGTGGTGGCACTGCTGGCGGCCAATCCGGCCACAGGAAAAACCATCCTGGGCATCACCCCGCTGTTTGGTATTGATGCGACAACCGGCGAAGATGCCCGCATCACCGGCCCAATCGCGGCCCTGTGGTATCTGCTTTTCATTCTGCCGATGTTTTTCTTCACGCCCGACCAGGCAAAGGGCGAGCCTTTGGGCAAAGCCGTGCGCGCCGGGCTTTCCGACCTCAAGGAAACACTGAAAGAAGTGCGGGCGAGGGCGGGTATCTTTCGGTTTTTGATCGCACGGATGATCTATCAGGATGGCGTCAATGGCGTTCTCATTCTGGGCGGCGTGTTTGCAGCGGGCATGTTTGGCTGGTCGACCATGGAAATCGGTCTTTACGGCATCATTCTGAATATTGTCGCGATCTTTGGCTGCCTGCTAGCCAGCCGTCTGGACCACGCGCTTGGCTCTAAAACTATGGTGGTGATCAGCCTATGCTTTTTACTGTTTGCGGTCTTCGGCATTGTCTCAACGGGGCCGGATTTTACCGCCTTTGGCCTTGTGCCGCTCTCCACCCTCAGCACCGGCAGCTTGTTTGGTACCACGGCAGAAAAGGTCTATATTCTCTATGGCGTGTTCATTGGCCTTGCCTTTGGGCCCGTGCAGGCCTCATCTCGCTCTTATCTGGCCCGCAGCATTACGCCCGATGAAGCGGGTCGCTATTTTGGCATCTATGCCCTGTCAGGCCGGGCCACCAGCTTCATGGCCACATTGTCCTTCTCACTTGTTACCGCCGCCACCCATTCCGCGCGGGCGGGCATGGCCTGTCTGTTGATTTTCCTTGGCCTTGGGCTGATTCTTTTGTTGAAGACGCCGTATCCAGCAAACAGAAAAGCATAAAAAAAGCCGACGCGAACGCCGGCTTTTTCATGTCTCGATGGGCTTGCTTCAGAAGCTCACAGCAAAGGCACCGTCACGCTCTTCAACGGCCTTGCCATTGGCGCTGACCTCATAACGATTACCCTTGCGTGCCACATTGATCTTGACAGCCTTGCCGCCAATGCTGACCTCGGCCTCATAGGCGTTGAGGTGCGAAGGCAGGGCAGGGCGCAGGCTCAAGTGTTCGCCGTTGCGGTGAATGCCGAGGAAGCCTTCGATGGCGAAGCGATACATCCAGCCAGCCGAGCCGGTGTACCATGTCCAGCCACCACGGCCTTCATAGCCGGGACCGCCGTAAACGTCAGCAGCAACCACGTATGGCTCTACCCGGTAACGGTCTGCGGCCTCGGTGGTCTCGGCGTGGTGGATCGGGTTCAGGGTCGAGAACACTTTCCACGCCTGATCAGCACGACCGAGCTTGGAGAGTGCCAAACCTGTCCAGATAGCGGCATGGGTATATTGACCGCCATTTTCACGCACGCCCGGTGGGTAGGACTTGATATAGCCGGGATCCAGACGGGTGTTTTCAAACGGCGGGGTGAAGAGGCGCACAATGCCAACCTCATCATCGATCAACCGCTTGACCACCGAATCCATGGCGATTTCCTGCCGTTCAGGCTTGCCTGCACCCGACAGAACCGACCAGGACTGGGCAATCGCGTCGATCTTGCACTCATCCGACAGATCAGAGCCCAACGGATCGCCATCGTCGAAATAGCCGCGACGATAGTGGTCACCATCCCAGCCAGCCTTTTCAAGCGCAGCCTTCAGGCTGGTGAGATACTTCTCCCAACGGGTCACGCGGGCATCGTCATTGCGTTGCTTGGCGTAAGGCGCAAACACTGTGAGCGCATTGGCCAGGAACCAGCCCAGCCACACGCTTTCGCCACGGCCTGCCACGCCCACGCGGTTCATGCCGTCGTTCCAGTCACCGCCGAGGATCAATGGCAAGCCATTGGTGCCGGTGCGGGTGATGGCGAGATCCAGCGCACGGGCGGCGTGCTCATACAGCGCCACCGACTCGTTGGAAATCTCAGGTGTGAAGAAGGCATCGTGACGGCCCAGCGCCAAGGTTGGGCCATCGAGGAAGTTGATCTGCTCATCCAGAATGGCGGCGTCGCCGGTGGCGGTGACGTAACTATCGATGGCATAGGCCAGCCACACCACGTCATCGGAAATGCTGGAGCGGATACCCGCACCATTCTGCGGTAGCCACCAATGCTGCACATCGCCTTCCTTGAACTGGCGCGATGCCGCATTGAGGATCTGGTTGCGGGCCAGTTCCGGCTTATACAGCAGGAAGGCAAGGCTGTCTTGCAACTGGTCGCGGAAGCCATAGGCACCCGAGGCCTGATAGAAGCCAGCACGCGCCTTGATGCGGCAAACCAGCGTCTGATAGGGCAGCCAATGGTTGACCATATTGTCAAAGCCAGCATCGCCGGTCTTGACCTTTAGGTGGCCGGTAAAGTCGCCCCAGAATGTTTTGGCCTCATTGAGGGCCTTCTCGAAGCCCTTCTTACGCGCAGCGGTAATCACGCCGCGGGCAGCCTCCAGAGTGGCTGCATCGCCCATCAGGAAGGTGACGGACTTTTCTTCACCCGGCTGCAACTCAATATCAAAGGCCAGAGCCGCGCATGGATCGCCTTCGGGGTCAATCGAACCCGACAGCGGCGATGCCTTGGCAACAGCCTGTGGCATCTTGATATCGCCATGGCGACCGATGAACTCGCGGCGGCTGGAGGCAAAGCCCGAAGCCGTCTCGACGCCCGCCATGAAGGCAAACCGGCCCGAATAGTCGATGCTATAGGGGTTGGTGGCCAGAAGCGCTCCGGTTTCCTCATCCTTTGATGTCAGCACGAAAGCGGCGGTCTTCTGCGGGTTGTTGCCGAGAATCCACTCGGCATAACCGTAGCTTCTCAAACGCCGTGCCGTGGTGCCGGTGTTGCGCACCGTCAGCTTGGTAAAGCGCACTGGCTCGACCTGATCAACGGTCACTGTCAACTCGACTTCCAGATCAGAACCCGTTGAGCTGAACACCGAATAGCCGAGGCCATGGCGGGTTTCATACACGGCATCCAGACGCTTGCTCGCTGCCGAAATCGGGCTGATCACATCGCCACTGTCCAGATCAGCCACGTAGAAGGCTTCGCCGGTACGGTTGGTGACGGCATCGTTTGACCATGGGGTCAGCTGATAGTCGCGCGAATTGCGGCTCCAGGTGAAGCCTGCACCTTCGGCCGAAATATGGAAACCGAAGTTGTCGTTGGAGATCACATTGATCCATGGCTGCGGTGTGGACTGACCATGGGCCAAACGCACCACATATTCGGAACCGTCCTTGCTGAAGCCGCCGTAACCGTTCCAGAAGTCCAGATCGCTGCCATCAATGGTGATAACAGGCTGATCTTCCGGCTTCACCATGGTGGGCACTGGCGGATACCAATCCGAATCCACGCTATCGGCACCACGCGGTGCCGAGAACAGCTCGACGGCATGGGTCACCTGATCGGTGATCTTGCCGTTTCGAGCATGAAGCACGACGCGCGCGGCTGCCAGCACGGCATTCCAGCCACTGTCATCCATCAGATCGCGACGCACGGCAAACACATGCTGCTGGCCGCCATCGGTCTGCTTGGAGCGGATGCCTTCGGCCATTTGCTCCAGCGCGTGCTGCATATCCTGAGCATACGAGGCTGCCCGCTCGTTGAGGATGACCACATCACTGACCACGCCATGGCGGATCAGGTAATCCTGCGCGCTCAGGGCTTCACGGACCACTTCTGTGTCCATGTCATCATTGATGCGCACGGCGAAGATTGGATAGTCGCCCGAGATCGAGTTTGGCCACAGCGCCGATTGCGATGCGAGGCCTGCCCGAACCGTTTCCGGGTCGGCGCGCAGATGCATATCCGGGTAGACCAGATAGCGTCCGAGCTGCTGGAACGCTGCCGCCTGCTGCGAGGTAATGCCGATATGGCGCATCTCTACCTGTGTGCGGGTCCAGGCGTGCAGCATTTCATGGTTGAAGGCGTCGGCGTGGCGATATTGCTCAATGGCCGCATCCAGTTCTGGACGGCTTGGGGCGGCAATGGTCCAATAGACTACGCTGACCTTTTTGCCAGCAGGCACACGAAGAACACGGCGGAAGCTGGCGATTGGGTCCAGTGTAAAGCCTTGGGTACCCGACAGTGTTGCACCCGGATCAAAGGCTGCGGCTTCACCCAGCGTTCTGCCACGACCGATGAACTTGTAACGGTCGGTTTCGAACTCGGTGTTGCGGCCGGGGCCTGAGGTATCCGACACCAGATGCGCCACGCAGATGTCGGGATCGCTTGGCGAACGCTTGTTGCGCTCGACGCGGATCACATCGCCCTTACGGCCCAGCTCGGTCTTGATGAACATGCGTGAGAACACCGGATGGGCGTTGTCATTGTCATCGCTCGACAGTACCGGCTCCATATAGGAGGTCACTTCAATGAAGCGATCTTCGGTGCCGGTGTTGAGAATGGTGACGCGACGGCCTTCGGCATCATGCTCGGTGGCAACCACGCATTCCACGGTGGAGGTAATGTCGCCCACCGTCTTGGTGAACTCGGCCTTGTCGTCGGAGAACACCACGCGGGTCTTTTCTTCCGCAGCACGGCGCGGAGCTGCGGTGGTGGACCACCATTCGCCCGAGGTCATATCGCGCAGGAAGATAAAGGTCCCGTTGCGGTCTTCGGTTGGGTCTGCCTTCCAGCGCGAAACAGAGAGGCCGTTCCAGCGCGAGAAGCCCGAACCTGTGGCCGTCAACATCACCGAGTAATGGCCGTTGGACAGCAGCACCAGTTCGCGATCCTTGGAAAGCGGATCGGTAATGGTGCGGATTTCTGCCCGCAGCAGGTCTGCCTGTCCCTTGCCGGGGGTCTGCGGCTCGTATTTCGCGCTCATTACCGGAATTTCGCGCGGTGCCTTTTCCTGCAACAGCAGTTCAGCCGCTTCAATCACCGGGTCAGCATGGAAAAGACCACGCAGCAGGCCGTTGAAGGTCACGTTGGCAATGGCCGCAATCGACATGCCATGGTGGTGGGCATAGTAGTTATAGACCACAGCACAGGTCTTGCCCTTGGGCACGCGGGTCGGGGTGAAGTCCACGGCGTCATGGAAGCCGTATTGACCCAGCGCACCCAGCGAGCGCAGCTTTTTCAGGTTTTCAGCCGCAGCCTTTGGATCGTATTGGCTGGCGAGAATGGAAGCGTAAGGGGCGATAACGGCGTTCTGGCCAAGGCCGCGTTTGAGGCCAAGGGTTGGCACACCAAAGTTGGTGTACTGATAGGCCAAAGCATGGTCGCGGGCGTTAAAGGCAGCTTCCGAAATACCCCAAGGGATGTTCAGGCGGCGACCGTGGTTCATCTGTTCCTTGACGATCAGATTGTTGGTCTGGTTGAGAATACCACCCTGACGCTCCTGCATGACCAGTGGCGGCATCAGATATTCAAACATCGAACCGGACCACGACACCAGCGCGGCACGCGAACCAATCGGCACCACCTGACGGCCCAGCTTATACCAATGCTCAGTGGGCAGATCGCCCTTGGCAATGGCAAACAGCGAGGTGAGGCGGGCTTCCGAAGCGAGAAGGTCGTAGCAGCTTTCGTCCAGCTCCATGGTTTCAACACGGTAGCCGATGGACAGCAGGCGGCGTTCCTTGCGGAACAGGAAGGAGAAGTCCATCGAAAACGCCAGATCGCGGGCGCGATCACGCAGATGGCTCAGACGCACCCGCAGCGGCTCAATGTTGGACAAATCGAACGCGCTATCGGCAATGTGCGATTCGCACACGCTGACCAGCGATTCGCTCCAGCGCATGATGTCCGTGCTCTTGTCCGAGCGCAGTTCATGGTGAAGGTTGGCGGCCAGCTTTTGAATGTCGCGGGCCAGAACAGCGAGGTTCATCACCTGAATGGAGGCGAATTCATGCTCGCGCTTCACCGCTTCCACGGCGTTGTTGAAGCCCTGAATGCGCTCAAACAGGCGACCACGCAGCGGGCGCAGGTTCTTGCGGTCATCCGGCAGCTCGCTCAAGGTTTCCATCAGGATACCGCCGACATCGCTGATGCCGTCGAGGCTGGCCTGAAGGTGCGCCGATGGCGCTTCTGCCCATTCACGGCAGGCCGATGAAATGGCAATCAGGTGACCCGCGAGATTGCCACTGTCCACGGCCGAGATGTAGCGGTTGCCCAAAGGCTTCAGCGTATCGGTGTGATACCAGTTGTAGATATGGCCCCGGAATTTATCCATCTTGTCGAGCGTGCCGATGGTCTGTTCCAGCTTTTCAATGGTCTGCTCAAAGCTGAGCCAGCCAAAATGACGGGCCGAAACCACGGACAGCAGATAAACACCGATATTGGTGGGCGAGGTGCGCCGCGCCACAACCGGCTCTGGTGTTTCCTGAAAATTGTCCGGCGGCAGGAAGTGTTCACCGGCATTGGTGAAGGTTTCATAATAGCGCCAGGTGCGACGGGCGATCCGGCGCAGCTCAATCACCGTGTCTTCCGGCACAAACATGCGGTCTTCGGTTTCTGCCGATTGGCTGACATACCAGGCCACCAGCGGTGACAGCACCCACATCAGCGTAAACGGCAGACCAACAAAGGCACCAAAGCCTGCTTCCCAGAACGACAGAGCAAAGGCGACAATTGCCAAGATCGGCGCATAGCGCATGGTCTTGTAATAGGTGAGAATGCTTCCTTGCGCGGCAGACTGAATACTGGCGGCGGTGCGCCATTCCAGCAGCATCTTGCGGCTGACCAGCAGACGATACATCGAGCGAATGATGGCATCGGCCATCATGCAGGCCATATCCGCAATGAACACGATGCGGAGCGCCACTTGCGCATTGGCACCGCGCACATCAGCCCACAAGGATTGGAAATGCGCACTTGGCACAATATCCGTCTGGCGTGGAACCAGCGCGTTGATCAGCGAAATGGTCGGAGCCACAAACAGCGAGAAGATCAACATCAGCTGCCAGACCAAAGTGTCCAGCGGGTTCATGGCGTACCAGCCAATGACGGATGCTGCAAACCACGCAATAGGGGTCAGCGAGCGACGCAGGTTATCGACCATTTTCCAACGGCCAAGCGAGGTAATGCCGCGATTGGGGTCGAAAATATAAGGAAGCAGCTGCCAGTCGCCACGCGCCCAGCGATGCTGACGCGAGATTTCTACCTCATAGCGGGTTGGGAAGTCTTCGACCAGCTCAACGTCAGTCACCAACGCGCAGCGAGCAAACGAGCCTTCCAAAAGGTCATGGCTGAGAATGGTGTTTTCGTCGATCCGGCCCTTGATGGCGGTCTCGAATGCATCAACGTGATAGAGGCCCTTACCCGTGAAGCTACCTTCGCCGGTAATGTCCTGATAGACGTCGGAGACGGTGAAAACGTAAGGATCAAGGCCGCGATTGATCGAGAACACGCGCTGGAACACGGAGGCGTCCTTGCCGGTGGTCAGCGATGGTGTCACGCGCGGCTGCAAAATGCCGTAGCCGCTGATAACACGGCCGGTCTTTGGATCATGCACCGGACGGTTGATCGGGTGATACATCTTGCCGACCATTTTGGTCACGGCATCGCGCATCAAACGGGTGTCGGCGTCCAATGTCATCACATATTGCACGCCATCCGGCACCGTATTGGCACCGGTCATGTAAGATGTGTCTTTGTCGCCGCGCAAAAGCAGGTTCAGCTCATGCAGCTTACCGCGCTTGCGCTCCCAACCCATCCAGCAATCTTCCTGAGGGTTGAACAGGCGGCGACGGTGCAGGAAGTAAAAACGGGTCTTGCCATCGTCATCGTAACGGGCATTGAGATTGGCCACTTCGCGCTTGGCATATTCAAACACTTCCAGATCAGCGGCAGTTTCTTCCACCTTGGCATCCGGCCAGTCGCTGAGCAGCGCAAAATAAACCTCGCCACGCGGGTTGGTGAGGTAATGAACTTCCAGATTGCGCACCAGTTCATCCACATGGTCGCGCTTGGAAATCATGCAGGGCACCGCCACCAGCGTGCGCGCCTCATCGGGAATGCCTTCCTTGAACTCATACCCGACCAGACGGGCAGGCTTGAGCACAAAGGTGGAGAGCGTGTTGAAAAGGCCCGTGGCCCCTTCAGACGCCGGCAAGGCAAACAGCACCACCAACAGCACAATCAACGGCACCGAGAGGCCCGCATAGGAAAGATACCAGGCCACCAAAGCCAAAGCCAAAGCGGTGAAAGCCAGAATAGGCAGGGCAATGGCCAACCAGTGCAGACGCTTGAAGCTGCGGGTTATGGCAATGTGCACAGGCACACGATAGCCAATCTTGCGCTCAAGCTCCTGCTTGCGCGCCCCCACCAGCACGCTGCCGACGTTGGAGATCGAATCTGATTGGCCGGCCGCTGTTGCTTCAGACTGAGCCAGATCAATGGCAGCTTGGGCAATTTGCAACTCGGTCTTGTCGGAGCGGCGTGCCAACTTTTCGATGGTGTTGCGGTAGCTGTTGCGTGAGCCGAAATCCAGCGCTTCATAATCGCTGTGCGAGCGCAGGATTTTGTCAACATGGCTGACTTCTTCCACCCACACCGACCATTCCGTATCATCAATGGTGCGAAGACCCTTGATGATGCTGCCCATGGTGACATTGCCCGACGACAGACGGTTGTGCTCCGCCGCCATGGCCTCTTCGCTGCTGCGGCCCTTGGCAGCCATCCGCTGCTCAAGCCAGTTGACGGCGAGCGTGGATGTTTGCGAGCCATTGCGGATGCGATACAGGAATTGCGTGGCAAAGGTATTGTCGTCAACCAGCGCTTCAATGGTCTTGAGATACTCGCGACACGCAGCCTCGTCGTTGAGACGAATCACTTCATCGGCGGCCTCATTGGCCTTGCGGCGCATCTGGCGCGAGCGTTCCACGCGGGTGGAAATGCGGCGCAGATTTTCCACCAGCACAAAGCGCACCATGGACGGCAGTGCCCAAAGCTCGCCGATTTCCAAAGATTGTTCCGACTGATAGCCCTCGGCCAGTGCCGTCATGCCCTCACGGGTCACGGTGCTGTGGGTGTGGGCGACATAGAGCCAGGCCAGTGCCATGACGCGCGGGATCACCTGATCGCCAATTTTCACCGTGGGCAATTGGCCATAGAAGCGGCGAGGGAAGTCACGACGCACTTCCTGAATGGCTTCTTCGATGATGTAATGGTTGTCGAGCAACCATTCTGCGGCGGGCGTAATGGTCGCACCGGCTTCCAGATCGGCTGCCGTGGTGCGGTAAACGCGCAGGATTTCCCGCTCGTTTTCTTTATGCCGCGCAAAAAAATCGAAGGCAAAGAAAGCCGGAAGCGTTGCCACAACATCTGTGGCGAGGCTCTTGGACTTATCCTTCAATTCATCAATTGTCAGATAGACACCTCTGATCGAATCATTGTGGTCAATGTTTCGGGTTTCAGTGTCGCGCGGCGCAGCAGAAGGCGTCATAGATGGGGACATGTTCTCGAATTCTGTTACCAGCAAGAGTGGGGTGTTCTGCACAACGCTTGAAAAACCAAATCAGTTCCCCAAAAAATCATGCAGCAATTTTAAAGTCCTACAGCATTTTATGGCAGATGCGCCAAGCTATGTTGCAGTCTATATCGTTTATCCGTTTGCTTTTGGTTTCCAGTAAAGGCCACAAGCAAAACAAATTGGCCTTAAAGAGATCTTTGGTCAGCACAAATCGGGCAAAAAACACGAGCAGTCGACCCAATCCCTTGCTGCGACAAAACCGTCACGTTTGATTGGGTTTTGAAAAATCCTGCCATATTCATAGGGTCTCTCCCATATAAGGGTGATGAAGCGTCCTTCACCACAAGACATCAAGCTTGAAAGTTTGCATTGCTTTGCTTGAATGGAAGCTGAACAAATGTCATCGTAAACAGACACGCCTGCCGACACATTCTGTGCCGCGCCCATGGTTCCACCGCAATTTCAGGTCCATCATGTCTCTCCCCCTGTCGAATGAAATGCAAGATATCGTTGCCATCCGCCGCCATCTGCACCAAATCCCGGAACTCGGACTGTCCGAATTCAAAACCTCCGATTTCGTCGCTGAAAAGCTGACAGAAATGGGCTATGACATCACCCGCGGTCTGGCCAAAACCGGCATTGTTGCAACACTGAAAAATGGCGATAGCCCCCGCAGCATTGGTATTCGAGCCGATTTTGATGCCTTGCCCATCCCCGAAGAGACGGGCGTGGACTATGTCAGCCAGCATCCCGGCCTTATGCATGCCTGCGGCCACGATGGCCACACGGCCATGCTGCTGGGTGCTGCCAAAATTCTGGCTGAGCGCCGCAATTTTGATGGAACCATTCATCTGATTTTCCAACCCGCCGAAGAAAATTTTGGCGGTGCAAAGCTGATGATCGAAGATGGTCTGTTTGAGCGCTTTCCCTGTGACGCCGTGTTTGGCCTGCACAATGATCCGCGCATCCCTTTCGGCCAATTTGTCTTCCGTGAAGGGCCAATCATGGCATCGGCGGATGAATGCAAAATCACCGTGATTGGCAAGGGCGGCCATGGTGCCGAGCCGCAAGATGCAGCCGATCCGATTGTGGCGGGTGCCAGCATCATCATGGCTTTGCAAACGGTGGTGTCGCGCAACATCCATCCGCTGAAATCAGCCGTTATCACCGTGGGTGCCTTTAACAGCGGCATCGCCAGCAATGTTATCCCTGAGCGTTCTGAGATGGCTATCACCATCCGCGCCCTCGATGCTGGCGTGCGCGATGCACTGGAAACGCGCATTCGCCAAATCGCCGAAGGGCAGGCGGCAAGCTACGGCATGCGGGTTGAGATCGACTATCAGCGCGGCTATCCGGCAACCGTCAACCACAAGTCAGAAACAGACTTTGTCCGTGATCTGGCCAAGCGCTTTGCCGGCAATGACAAAGTCTTCGACATGGAAAACCCGATCATGGGCAGTGAAGATTTTGCCTATATGCTGGAAAACAAGCCCGGAACCTATTTTTTCCTCGGCACGCAAAAAACCGCCGACGACCCACAGCTTCACCACCCGCGCTATAATTTCAACGACGATATTATTCCCACCGGCACCACATTCTGGGTCGAGCTTGCAGAAAAATGGCTGGCGAAAGCCTGACATAAAAAAGGCGCGACATGCAAAGTCGCGCCTTTCTTGAAAATGTTTGCGTCGCCAGGCTTGATCAGATCTGGCCCGATCAGATGTGCGGGCCTTCATCGGCTTCCTTGAGCAGACCGCTGGTTTGCAACAGCGAGGCAAAACGGCCGCCCTTGGCACTCAATTCATCATAGGTGCCCATTTCAACGATGCGGCCATGATCGAGGAACAACACCTGATCCGCCTCGCGCACGGTGGAAAGACGGTGGGCGATGATGAAGGTCGTGCGATTTTTACGCAGGCGATCAATTGCTTCTTTCACCCGCGCTTCGGTTTCCACATCCAAAGCGCTGGTGGCTTCATCCAGCACCAGAATGGGCGCATCCTTCAAAATCGCACGCGCAATGGCGATGCGCTGGCGCTCACCACCGGAGAGGCGATTACCACGCTCGCCGACGCTGGTATCAAAGCCGTTTAGTCGGCTCTCGATAAAGTCGGTGGCGGCGGCAGCCTCCGCCGCTTTGACAATATCCTCATCCGTCGCGTTTTCACGGCCAATGCGAATGTTGTCGGCAATCGAGCGATTGAGAATGCCTGCGTCCTGAAACACGGTGGCAATGCTGTGACGCAGCGAATGGCGTGTCACGCTGGTGATATTCACCCCATCAATCAGGATTTGCCCTTCTTGAGGTTCATGCACCCGCTGCAACAGATTGATCAATGTGGTTTTTCCAGCACCCGTAGGCCCGACAATCGCAATCGTCTGGCCAGCCTTGGCTTGGAAGGACACATGCTTCACACCTTGCGTTGTGTTGGCAAAGTCAAACGACACATCCCTGAACTCCACATCACCACGCACAGGGGGAAGATCCACTGTTCCGGCAGGCTCGTCGCGTTCCTTCACCGAATCTTCCAGCTGATAGAAGTCTTCAAGCTTGGCACGGGCCTCGAAAATCTGGGTCGAGAACTGGCGCATCTGGTCCAGGCGCCCGATCAACAGATTGGCAAAGCCAATGAAGGCAATGACGTCACCCACCCGCAACTCGCCTTTTTGCACCAGCATGGTGCCTAGAATAAGAATGATCAGCATCGAAGCTGTGGAGGCAATACGGTTGAGGCCGCTGGCAATGGCCCACCAATCCAGCACCGGATATTGCGCATTGATCAGATTGGTGGTGAAGGATTTGAGCGCGGCTGTTTCCGCCTGAATGCGGTTGTAACTATGCACTACCGAGACATTGCTGATCGAATCACTGACATGGGAAAAAACTGTGTGATAGTGGCCCTCGACAGAGGCCTGACCATCCTTGGTCTTGTCCATCACCACTTTGCCAATCACGATATAAATCAGGCCAAGCACAATCAGCACCACGGTCAGGCGCACGTCCATCGACAAAGCCGTGGGAATAAGCAGCGCCAGCGCCACAAGCGTTGCCAGGTGTGTGCGCATGAATTCCAGCCACAGACCAAACAATGTCTCGCTGGCGCGCAGCAATGTGTGCAATGCATTGGATGTGCCGCGCTGGTGGTGCCATGATAGAGGCATCGAAATGATTCGACCAAAGGCCTCTGTCAGCAAGGAAGCGCGGCGACCATGGGCAAGGCGGTCTGCCTCGCGGGCCACCAACACAAAAGCGACCGTATTGAAAACGCCGAAACCGCCCCACATGATCAAAATATCCGTGACAGGCTTGCCTGTGGAAATCGCATCAATGATCCAGCCAAACAACACAGGTTCAGCAATGGTGATCACAGCAAGGATGATGTTAGCGGCAACGACGACGCCAACCTTTAAGCGATAAGCCCCGAGATACTGCAGAGCACGCCAATAGATTTGCAACAAGGACATGCCGTCGAATTCTCCATTCCATACCGAAATTATCCGGTAATTTGCCCGCTGGGGGCATAGATCTGCCATAGGTATGATTGTTATAGGGAAACAAACATGAACATCGCCTGTACAGTTCCCTATCAATTGTGCAAAATCTCAATTTGCAGATTCAATTTTTCAAATTGGAGGTTATGGACAAGGTGGGAACGGTAAAATTAATAAATACTCAAGATTGAAGTGACAGACGTCGAACACGTATGTTTTGACCTGATAAAATTTAATGCTAATTAGAACAACATGATTTACTGACATAGGTCAGATCAAGGGGGTACTTGTGACGGTCAACCATCTTATACAGTTCATGGCTGTCGCACAGGGGTGCAGGAATCGTGAAGAGCTCATTGCCGAGCTGGAAAAGGTCCTTAGCGTTTATGGCTTCGAATATTACGGCGTGGTGCGCACACCAAAACCGGATCAAAACCCTTTAAGTCTGGTGCTGGCGGGTCGTTGGCCGGAAAAATGGCCGCAGATCTATGTGACCAAGAAGCTGATATTGATTGATCCTTCCGTGCGCTATCTGGCCCAGGCCCATCGCCCGTTCCGCTGGAGTGAGGCGCTGCCCGCGTTCAAGGATGACCCGCATTTCAAGCGCATGCAGAAAATGATGGCAGACGCCTATAAATTTGGTCTGGAGGAAGGCTATATTTTCCCAATCCACGGCCGCGGTGGCATTCTGGGCAATATGACAATCGGCGGGCGGCCGGTAGACTTGTCGGCAATTGAAATCATGCTGTTTGACGCCGTGGCGAAATGCGCCTTCTGGCGGCTGATGGAGCTGAACGGCGAAGCAGACGCTTTGAACAGCGCGCCCAAAGTGGACGTTCGCCTCACGCGCCGTGAACTGGAGATTCTCAACTATCTCGGCGAAGGCATGACCTCAAACGAAATGAGCAAGCTGCTCGAAATTTCGAATCATACCGTGGATTGGTATGTCAATGAATTGCAGGACAAGCTGAGCGCCAAAAACCGCCAGCACATGGTTGGACTGGCCATTCGGCTCGGATTAATTCACTAGAGTCTGTCAGGTTCAAATGGAACCTGACCCCTGCAAACATCCCCATCAGGCAAAAATGGTTTTCGGATCATCGAATGCGAAAACCAAAGCCTTTCGCTTATTGGCACAATTGCCTCCAAAGGCGCAGGCATCAAATATTATGCATCCTATAGGATTTATTATCGATACCGTTCAACTAATACGAGTTTAATGGTATATGCGATAAAAATGCCTCTTCATAGACGATGAATATTTTCTATGTTGCGTTGCGCAGAAATTGCGTATGTCCTTACAAACAGCTATCAATTCTTTTCGCAGACGCGAAAGGTTACGCCTGCTGCCGAGGAGGGTCTATTGTCTATTTCGAAAATTCTTGTTGCCAACCGTTCCGAAATCGCCATTCGCGTATTTCGCGCCGCCAACGAACTTGGCATAAAAACCGTCGCCATCTGGGCGGAAGAAGACAAGCTCTCCTTGCATCGCTTCAAAGCCGATGAAAGCTATCAGGTTGGCCGTGGCCCGCACCTCAAGCGCGATCTTGGACCGATTGAGAGCTATCTCTCGATTGAGGAAATTATCCGCGTTGCCAAGCTTTCCGGGGCCGATGCTATCCACCCCGGCTATGGTCTTCTCTCGGAAAGTCCAGAGTTTGTTGACGCCTGCAACGATGCAGGTCTGATTTTTATTGGCCCAAAGTCTGAGACCATGCGGCGATTGGGCAATAAGGTTGCTGCCCGCAACCTGGCCATTGAAATCGGCGTTCCCGTGGTTCCGGCCACAGAACCCCTGCCAGAGGATATGGCCGAGGTTGCCAAAATGGCCGCCGAGATTGGCTATCCGCTGATGCTGAAAGCGTCGTGGGGCGGCGGCGGCCGCGGCATGCGCGTGATCCGCAGCGAAGGCGATCTGGCGAAAGAAGTAACGGAAGCCAAGCGCGAAGCGCAGGCCGCGTTTGGCAAGGATGAAGTCTATCTTGAAAAGCTGGTGGAACGCGCCCGCCACGTGGAAAGCCAGATTCTCGGCGACACCCATGGCAATGCCGTGCATCTTTTTGAGCGCGATTGCTCGGTGCAGCGCCGCAATCAAAAGGTGGTCGAGCGCGCGCCTGCTCCTTACCTCAACGAGACCCAGCGGCAGGAACTGGCCGATTATTCTTTGAAAATTGCCCGCGCCACAGGCTATATTGGTGCTGGTACCGTCGAATATCTGATGGATGCCGACACCGGAAAATTCTATTTCATCGAGGTCAATCCCCGTATTCAGGTGGAGCACACCGTCACGGAAGTGGTGACTGGCATTGATATTGTCAAAGCACAGATTCACATTCTCGATGGCTTTGCCATTGGCACACCTGAATCGGGCGTGCCCAAACAGGAAGACATTCGCCTGCACGGCCATGCGCTGCAATGCCGCGTGACCACGGAAGATCCCGAGCATAATTTCATTCCCGATTATGGCCGAATCACTGCCTATCGCTCTGCCGCCGGTTTCGGAATCCGGCTCGATGGTGGCACCGCCTACACCGGCGCGATCATTACCCGGTATTATGATCCACTTCTGGTCAAGGTCACAGCCGCTGGCAGCACACCGCAAGAGGCCATCAGCCGCATGGACCGGGCGCTGCGCGAGTTCCGTATTCGCGGCGTGGCTACCAATCTAACCTTCCTTGAAGCCATTATTACCCATCCGAAATTTCGCGATAACACCTACACCACCCGGTTTATCGATTCGACACCGGAACTGTTCTCGCACGTCAAGCGCCAAGACCGCGCCACCAAGCTGTTGACCTATCTGGCCGATGTCACCGTGAACGGCCACCCGGAAACCAAGAACCGGCCAAAGCCATCGGAAAAGGCCGCAAAGCCTGTGCTTCCCTACATTGAGGGGACCATTCAAGACGGCACCAAGCAAAAGCTCGATGCCCTGGGTCCAAAGGGCTTTTCCGAATGGATGCGCAATGAAAAGCGCGTGCTGATCACCGATACCACCATGCGCGACGGCCACCAGTCCTTGCTGGCCACCCGCATGCGCACCCACGATATTGCCCGGATTGCGCCAATTTATGCACGCGCGCTTCCCAATCTGTTGTCGCTGGAATGCTGGGGCGGTGCCACCTTTGACGTGTCCATGCGCTTTTTGACGGAAGATCCGTGGGAGCGTCTGGCGCTGGTGCGCGAAGGAGCACCAAACCTGCTGTTGCAAATGCTGCTGCGCGGTGCCAATGGCGTGGGCTACACCAATTACCCGGATAATGTTGTTAAATATTTCGTCCGACAAGCAGCCAAGGGCGGCATTGATCTGTTCCGCGTGTTCGATTGCCTCAATTGGGTCGATAACATGCGCGTCTCCATGGATGCCGTGCAGGAAGAAAACAAGCTGTGTGAAGCAACCATTTGCTACACCGGCGATCTTCTCAACAGCGCCCGGCCCAAATACGACCTGAAATATTATACCAATCTGGCGGTAGAGTTGGAAAAAGCCGGTGCCCATATCATTGCGCTGAAAGATATGGCCGGATTGCTCAAGCCTGCGGCGGCACGGGTGCTGTTCAAAGCGCTGCGCGAGGCCACCAGCCTGCCTATTCACTTCCACACCCATGACACCTCCGGCATTTCGGCCGCCACCGTGCTGGCGGCCATTGATGCGGGCGTGGATGCCGTGGATGCGGCCATGGATGCACTGTCTGGCAATACATCGCAGCCTTGCCTTGGCTCGATTGTCGAAGCGCTCAACGGCACTGAGCGGGAATCCGGCCTTGATCCCGAATGGATCCGCCGCATTTCCTTCTATTGGGAAGCCGTGCGCAGCCAATATGCGGCCTTTGAGAGCGATCTCAAAGGCCCGGCATCGGAAGTCTATCTGCATGAGATGCCAGGCGGCCAGTTTACCAATCTCAAGGAGCAGGCACGGTCTCTTGGCCTTGAAACCCGCTGGCACGAAGTGGCGCAGGCCTATGCCGACGCCAACCAGATGTTTGGTGATATCGTCAAGGTCACACCATCTTCCAAGGTGGTCGGTGATATGGCGCTAATGATGGTAGCGCAGGATCTGACAGTCGAGGATGTTCAAGATCCGCAAAAGGACATTGCCTTCCCGGATTCGGTTGTCTCCATGCTGAAGGGTGATCTTGGCCAACAACCAAGTGGCTGGCCGCAGGCCCTGCAAAAGAAAGCCCTCAAGGGTGAGCAGCCTTACACGGTCCGCCCCGGCTCACTGTTGAAGGAAGCCGATCTTGAGGCCGAGCGCAAGGTGATCGAAGACAAGCTGGAACGCCCCGTCAATGATTTCGAATTTGCCTCCTATCTGATGTATCCCAAGGTGTTCACAGATTTTGCTCTGGCCTCGGATACCTATGGTCCGGTTTCCGTTCTGCCAACGCCCGCTTACTTCTATGGCATTGCCGATGGCGCGGAATTGTTTGCCGAGATTGAGCGCGGCAAAACGCTGGTGATTGTCAATCAGGCGTCGAGCGCGCCGGATGCCCAAGGTCTGGTCACGGTGTTTTTTGAGCTGAACGGCCAGCCACGGCGCATCAAGGTGCCGGATCGCAGCCAGGCGGCAACAGCGGCTGTGCGGCGCAAGGCAGAGGCTGAGAACACTAACCATGTCGGTGCGCCGATGCCCGGTGTGATCTCGCGGGTGTTTGTCTCAAGCGGCCAGCAGATCAAGGCAGGCGATGTGCTGCTCTCGATTGAAGCCATGAAGATGGAAACGGCGCTACATGCCGAAAAAGCTGGCAAGGTGGCAGAAGTGTTGGTGAAAAACGGTGATCAGATCGACGCCAAGGATCTGTTGATCGTGATTGAAGGATAAAACACAAAAGCGCCGCTGTTTCGAATGAGACAGCGGCGCTATTTCAAGAACCTTGATCCTATCAGGAATGATCACCCAACGGTGAATCATCGTTTTCCTCAATCCGCTCCATGTCATCGTCGGAAAGGCCGAAATGGTGGCCAATCTCGTGGATCAGCACGTGGGTGACGATGTCGCCCAAGGTTTCGTCATTTTCGGCCCAGTAATCGAGAATAGGTCGGCGATAGAGAATAATCTTATTGGGCAAATCGCCCGTGTCCATGGTGAAACGCTCCGACAAGCCCTGACCTTCAAACAGGCCAAGCAAATCGAAAGGTGTTTCCAATGCCATGTCTTCAAACACATCATCCGTTGGAAAATCAGCCACTTCGATGGTGAGATTACCGGTCAGATCCCGAAATTCTTTCGGCAAGGTGCCAAAAGCCTCGATCGCAAGGGATTCGAAGGTGCTAATGGTCGGCGCATGCTTTTCGCGCCAGTCATCGGATTGATCGATCCGGGCCATGGAAACTCCTGCTACAGCATATCGCTCACAAACGTGCAGATGTTTGCGAAAACGGCATGCTTACAATCAATAGCTTATCTCACCTTGCCGAGGCTGAGGCGCGAAAACTACCCTAAGAGTTCTCCATATAATCTCTTTACACCCATATTACGAGTACCATTCCCACTCTGCCCTGTGTCAATTGAGTATAACGGCCAAAGGCCGCTGAGAAAGGCAATTGGGAAAAGAGCAGTAGCCATTTGAAAAAGGGACGGGCGCATACCCATCCCTTCCCCTCTTGCCAAGCTTATCCCGTGATCAGGCATTGATCTTGTTTTGGCGGTTGGCGATCAGATCATCCACAACGCCCGGATCGGCCAATGTGGATGTATCCCCCAAGGCACCAAAATCATCTTCTGCGATTTTGCGCAGAATTCGACGCATGATTTTGCCCGACCGGGTTTTGGGCAGTCCCGGTGCAAACTGGATCTTGTCGGGTGCTGCAATTGGCCCAATCTCGGCGCGTACATGCTTGATCAGGGTTTGCCGCAGCTCCTCATTGCTCTCATGACCCGCCATCAGCGTGACATAGCAATAGATGCCCTGGCCCTTGATGGCATGGGGATAGCCCACCACGGCGGCCTCAGACACAAGATGATGCGACACTAGTGCTGATTCAACTTCGGCAGTACCGAGACGGTGGCCCGATACATTCAGAACGTCATCCACACGGCCCGTGATCCAGTAATAGCCATCCTCATCGCGACGGCAGCCATCGCCGGTGAAATATTTCCCCTTATAAGTCGAGAAATAGGTCTGCACAAACCGGCTGTGATCGCCATAGATCGTGCGGGCCTGACCCGGCCAGCTGTCGGTGATGCACAGATTGCCATCGGCTGGACCGTCCAGCATATTGCCTTCATTATCAACCAGTTGCGGCTTGACACCAAAGAAAGGCCGCGTGGCCGATCCGGGTTTCATATCGGTTGCGCCGGGCAGGGGGCTAATCAAAATACCGCCGGTTTCCGTCTGCCACCAGGTATCGACAATCGGGCAGCGCTTCTCGCCCACCACGTTGTAATACCATTCCCAGGCTTCCGGATTGATCGGCTCACCCACCGATCCCAGCAGGCGCAAGGAAGACCGCGAAGACCGCTTCACAAACTCATCACCGGCCCCCATGAGGGAACGAATGGCGGTGGGAGCCGTGTAGAAAATATTGACCTTATGCTTGTCGACAATTTCCCAGAACCGCCCCTGATCGGGAAAATTCGGCACACCTTCAAACATCACCGTGGTAGCGCAATTGGCCAGCGGCCCATAGACGATATAGGAATGGCCCGTCACCCAGCCCACGTCGGCCGAGCACCAGAACACTTCACCATCCTTGTAATCAAACACATATTCGTGGGTCATGGCGACGTAGACAAGGTAGCCGCCCGTGGTGTGCAACACGCCTTTGGGCTTGCCGGTGGAGCCAGAAGTGTAGAGAATAAACAGCGGATCTTCCGCCTTCATTTTCACTGGCGGGCATTCCGGCTTCACCTTGGCGACTTCCTGATGATACCAAAGATCGCGACCCGGTGCCCAGCCAACCTTGCCGCCGGTGCGGCGCACCACCAGAACCTTGTTGACGATCACATATTGCTTGGCAGCAATATCAATGGCGATGTCGGTGTTTTCTTTCAGCGCCACAGGCTTGCCGCCGCGCACGCCCTCGTCACAGGTGATCACAAAGGTCGATTCACAATCGACAATGCGGCCAGCGAGAGCTTCGGGCGAAAAGCCGCCAAACACCACCGAATGCACAGCGCCAATGCGCGCGCAGGCCAGCATGGCATAGGTCGCTTCCGGCACCATGGGCATATAGATGGTGACGCGATCACCCTTTTTGACGCCATTGGCTTTCAGCACATTGGCCAGGCGGCAGACATTTTCATAAAGCTGATTATAGGTGATGCGCTTGTCGATATAGGGATTATCCCCTTCCCAGATAATGGCCGTGCGCTCACCATGGGTTTTCAAGTGCCGATCAATGCAGTTGTAAGACACATTGGTCAGGCCATCTTCAAACCACTTGATGGAGACCTTGCCTTTGAAACTGGTGTTCTTGGCCTTGGTGTAGGGCTTATACCAATCAATGCGCTTGCCATGCTTGGACCAGAACTTCTCAGGCTCTTCGACACTTTCTTCGTACCATTTCAGATACTTGTCACTGTCGATCATCGCCTGGGCTTTGGCCGATTTCAAAACGGGATAAATCTTGGCCGACATCGCAATCCTCCTCATATGATTTAGCCCGAAAGGGCTTGCGGAGATCTCCACGCTCTCCGAATTATGCCTTGATGCACAGGCGAATTTGCCACGCCATGGTCATGCTTGCTCACCCATGTAGAGCATGATGCCTTGGCAAAATCACGTCACACTTTCGTACATCCTCGAATGATTCATAGCAGTTCAACGCATTGCATCAATTAGACGAAGGTCATTTCTGCTGCAAAGAATTGCATTTCTGCGACAATAAGAGTATGAGAAGACCGAATTCCCGGAAATTGTGGTTTGATCCACGGCCCGCGACACCCGCCGCGGACCTACAGAAGGATTGTAAGTTCATGGCCCAAACACTGCTCATGCCCAAGGCAACAGCTGTATGGCTCGTCGACAACACGGCGCTGTCATTCGATCAGATTGCCCAGTTCTGCAAAATGCACCCGCTTGAAATCAAGGCAATTGCGGACGGCGAAGCAGCGACAGGCATCAAGGGGCTTGATCCGATTTCGACAGGCCAGCTCTCCCGCGATGAGATTGCCCGCGCCGAAAAAGACATCAACTATAAGCTCAAAGTCTCAGAGCCAAAGGTGCGCGTGCCAGAATCCAAGCGCCGCGGCCCACGCTACACACCAGTGTCCAAGCGTCAGGACCGCCCCAATGCCATTCTCTGGCTGGTGCGCAATCATCCTGAACTGAAAGACACGCAGATTTCGCGCCTGGTTGGCACCACCAAGAGCACCATCGAGCAGATCCGCGAGCGCACCCACTGGAACTCCACCAACCTTGCACCGATGGACCCGGTCACGCTGGGCCTGTGCAGCCAGATTGATCTGGATATGGAAGTTGAAAAGGCCTCCAAGGGCCGTCCTCTGCCAACGGCCGCCGAACTGGGCGCCACATTGCAGGCAGCGTCTGCCACCGAACATCTCGATTTCTACGCGCAGGAAGAAGAGAAGGAAATCGACGCCAACGCCGTATTTGCCAAGCTCAAGTCGCTGTCTTCCGACCGCAAGGATGAAGAGGAAGACGATCAGTTCTGATTGTTTTCGATTCATAAAACTGAAATATCAAAAAACCCCGGAAGCCATGGCTCCGGGGTTTTTCTTTGATGCTCAGGCCGTCGCCTTTTTATTCTATATTACTTATAAACAAAATCAACGGTTGCCAAATATAGCAGACCCAACCCTGACGCTTGTGGCACCAAAAGCAATGGCCGTCTCGTAATCACCCGACATGCCCATGGACAATTTGCCAACACCGCATTGCTGTGCAAGCTTTTCCAGCAGCGCAAAATGAGGGCCGGGGTTTTCATCGGCTGGCGGAATACACATCAGGCCTTCAATGGAAAGCCCAAGCTCTTTTCGGCACATCTCAACGAAAGCAATGGTTTCGCGGGGATCAATCCCGGCCTTTTGTGGCTCAAGCCCGGTGTTGACCTGCACGTAAAGCAAAGGGGTTTTTCCCTGCTTTTTCATTTCATCCGCCAGTGCGCGGGCAATTTTTTCACGGTCCACCGTTTCGATCACGTCAAACAGCGCAACTGCATCGGCGGCCTTGTTGGATTGCAGGGGGCCAATCAGATGCAGCTCAATTCCGACTGTCTCGGATTTCAGCTCTGGCCATTTTCCCTGTGCTTCCTGCACCCGGTTTTCACCAAATACCCGCTGGCCCTGGGCAATCACAGGCCGGATATGGTCAGCATCGAAGGTTTTCGACACGGCAACCAATTGCACGGCCTCCGGCTTGCGATCTGCCTCTTTTGCAGCTTGCGCAATATTGGCCTTCACCTCGGCCAGTCGTTCTTCAATCGTCATCATCCAAACCCATCTTGTCTCATTCCATGCTGTTTTCACGATAGCCGAGAAGAAACACAAGAGCCAGAGCCGCAAGCACAGGCAGGAAAAAGGCTTGTTCAAGCCCAAAACCTTGACGTTAGGCTTGTTTCATGATGAAGGTCCAACCAAATTTGACACCAAAGATACAGATTGAATCCGGACGCACATTGATGAGCACAGAACGTTACAATCCGCGCGATACAGAGCCTCGCTGGCAGGAAAAATGGGCTGAGGCCAAGGTCTTTGAAACCGACAGCAAAGACCCGCGCGAAAAATATTATGTCCTCGAGATGTTTCCCTATCCATCGGGCCGCATTCACATTGGCCACGTGCGCAATTATGCGCTGGGCGATGTCGTTGCCCGCTATAAACGCGCCCGTGGTTATAATGTTCTGCATCCGATGGGCTGGGATGCCTTCGGCATGCCGGCCGAAAATGCCGCCATGCAAAACAATGTCCATCCCAAGGATTGGACCTATCAGAATATCGCCGCCATGCGCGCGCAACTGAAATCCATGGGCCTGTCTTTGGACTGGACCCGTGAATTCGCCACCTGCGACGTGGAATATTATCAGCAGCAGCAGCATCTTTTCATCGATATGATGGAAAAGGGCCTGATCTATCGCAAACAATCCAAGGTCAACTGGGATCCGATTGACAACACCGTTCTGGCCAATGAACAGGTGATTGATGGCCGCGGCTGGCGCTCTGGCGCGCTGGTTGAGCAGCGCGAGTTGACGCAGTGGTTCTTTAAGATCACCGATTTTGCCCAAGACCTGCTGGATGCCCTGGACACGCTGGATCAGTGGCCGGAAAAAGTGCGCCTGATGCAGAAAAACTGGATTGGTCGCTCTGAAGGCCTGACGGTTCGTTGGGCTTTGGCCGGAAAGGCTCCAGAAGGCTTCTCTGACGTTCAAGTCTACACCACCCGTCCTGACACCTTGTTTGGTGCGTCTTTCCTCGCCATCGCTGCAGACCATCCGCTGGCCAAGGCCGTGTCCGAGAGCAACGAAGCCGTTGCTGCTTTCTGTGACGAATGCCGCCGCGCCGGCACCTCGCTGGCAGCACTCGAAACCGCCGAGAAAAAGGGCATCGACACCGGCATTAAGGTCAAGCACCCGCTGGACCCTGCTTGGGAGCTGCCCGTCTATGTCGCCAATTTCGTGCTGATGGATTACGGCACGGGCGCCATCTTCGGCTGCCCGTCTGGCGACCAGCGCGACCTTGATTTCGCTCGCAAATATGATTTGCCCGTTGTGCCTGTTGTCATGCCAAAGGATGGCGATGCAGCCAGCTTCACCGTCGGCGACACCGCCTATGTCGAAGACGGCGTGATGATCAATTCACGCTTCCTCGACGGCATGACCACCGATGAAGCGTTTGAAACAGTGGCCAGTAAGCTCAGCGCTGAACAGCTGAATGGTGCCCCGGTGGGCGAACGCAAGGTCAATTTCCGTCTGCGCGACTGGGGCATTTCGCGCCAGCGTTATTGGGGCTGCCCAATCCCGGTCATCCATTGCGAAGACTGCGGCGTGGTGCCGGTGCCCAAGGCCGATCTGCCGGTCAAGCTGCCCGATGATGTGACATTCGATGTGCCCGGCAATCCGCTGGATCGCCACCCCACCTGGCGTTTTGTTGCCTGCCCCTGCTGCGGCAAGCCTGCCCGGCGTGAAACCGACACCATGGATACGTTCGTCGATTCCAGCTGGTATTACACCCGCTTCACGGCACCAAACGAGGCTAATCCGACCGATCCGGCCATTGCCAACCATTGGCTGCCAGTCGATCAATATATCGGTGGTATTGAACACGCGATCCTGCATCTGCTCTATTCGCGTTTCTTCACCCGCGCCATGCGCGAAACCGGCCATGTGGCGGTGAGCGAGCCGTTCAAGAGCCTGTTCACGCAGGGCATGGTGGTGCATGAAACCTATCGCTTAGGCGAGGGCGCAAATGGTCATTGGGTTGCGCCCGCTGACATTCGCATTGAAGAAAAAGACGGCGTCCGCAAGGCCTATCTTTTGAGCTCCGACGAAGAAGTCACCATCGGCTCAATCGAGAAAATGTCGAAGTCGAAGAAAAATGTCGTCGATCCCGATGATATTATTGCCTCCTATGGTGCTGATACCGCGCGTTTCTTCGTGTTGTCTGACTCTCCGCCAGACCGCGACGTGATCTGGTCTGAGGCCGGTGTCGAGGGTGCGCACCGCTTCGTGCAGCGCGTCTGGCGCCTGATCTCGGAAGCGGCAATCCATCTCTCGGCTGTTGCGGCAAAGCCCGCGCTGGATGGCGAAGGCAAAGCCGTGTCTCAGGCTGCGCACAAGACGCTGCAAGCGGTGCAAGCCGATCTTGATAAACTGGCCTTCAACAAGGCTGTGGCGCGCATTTATGAGCTGGTCAACACCCTTGCCAACCCACTCACCAAGGTGGCTGCTGGCACGGCCGACGCAGCCTTTACTGCTGCCGTGCGCAATGCCACCGAAATCCTGATCCAGATCGTTGCCCCCATGACACCGCATCTAGCGGAAGAATGCTGGAGCGTGTTGGGCAATCAGGGTCTGGTGGCCAAGGCCGACTGGCCGGTGTTTATCGCTGATCTCGTGGCTGAAAACGATGTCATGATGCCGGTGCAAATCAATGGCAAGAAGCGGGCTGAATTGACAATCGCGCGCGATGCAGATCAAAATACCGTCAGCCAAGCGGCGCTTGATCTGGATGCCGTCAAAGCCGCTCTTCAGGGCCAAAGCCCGAAGAAAATTATCGTGGTTCCGCAGAGGATTGTGAACATTGTCGTTTGATTCACGCAACACTATCACCCGCCGTGCCATGCTGATCGGCACGGCCGGTCTTCTTGGTGGATTGGCAAGCTGTCAGGTTCGCCCTCTCTATAGCGAAGCCAAAGGCACACGCCGCTTGATGGCATCCATTGCCTTCTCCGATGCGACAGATCGCGTCGGTCAGGTTGTGCGCAATCGACTGATTTTCCTGGCCGCTGGCGGCCAAGGGGAGCCTGCGCATCCGGAATATATTGTCAATTTGAACGTCAGCACCAGCGTCAGCGAAGTGCTTCCGGACCAATCAACCAACACGCTTAGCGCGGGTCGCGTTGTTGTGCGCGGCGATTATGTGCTTAAAAAAGCCAAGGAAGGCACCGTTCTGCGGATTGCCCATCGGCAATCGGTGGCACTGCTGGATTTCCCCGGCCAGGAATATGCAAAGCTTCGGGCAATCCGCGATGGCGAAAACCGTGCCGCCAACGAGTTGGCTGAGTTGATCTCAGCGGATCTCGCTGCCGTGCTGACCCGCTAAGCGCGAGAGTCACGACCCTGCTTGAACACGATGCTGTTTTCAACCATCGTGTTCAATTCACTATGAAATTTACAGCATGGCGCGTGCTATAATACGCACGAACATGCTGTAACACTTTAAATCCGCCGCAAAATTGCCTAGACCAATTGCGATTGGTAAGCGAATGCGGTTGGTTCGGACACGAGGCACATGGTTGAAATCAAGTCGCACGAGTTCGATGGATTTTTACAAAAATCGGCGCAACACTATAAGCTTTTCCTGATTTACGGACCAGATGTTGGCCTTGTTGCTGAGCGCGCTGCCGCTTTGGCGAAATCCACCGGCATAGCACTGGATGATCCTTTCTCGATTATTCGCCTCGACAGCAGCGATCTGCAAGGCGATCCTGGCCGTCTTCTTGATGAAATGAACGCACTGGGTCTATTCGGTGGCGAACGTTTGGTGTGGGTGCGCGGCATTGCCAACGAAAAATCTGTGGTGGATGCGCTTCAACTGCTCTCAAAAGACCCACCCGAAACGGCCTGCCTGATCCTTGAAGCCGGTGATTTGAAGAAAACGGCGGCGACGCGTAAGGTCGCAGAACCAGCCCGCAATATCGCCGTCATCCCTTGCTATCAGGATGACATACGCGCCATCAATGCGTTGATCGATGCTGAATGCGCTGCTGCCAACAAGCGAATCACACCCGCCGCCCGCACCCTGTTATCGGAATCCCTGGGCGGAGACAGACGCGCATCCCGCAATGAAATTTCCAAATTGCTGCTCTATTGCCTCCACGATGAGCTGATCGATGAGGCACATGTCGAAGCCATTATTGGCGATGCCAGCGCCATTTCCACCGATGAAGCCGTGGATGCCGTGCTGGCCGGCAACCTGGATGCATTGATTCACGCCATTCAAAAGATTTCGACATCCAAGACACCGATGTTTCTGGTGCTTCAGGGGTGCCTGCGCCAATTCCAGCTGCTCGATGTTATGCGCAGTGAAATGGAAGAGAAGCGCCAGCAGCCAGCCCAGGTCATGCAGACCTTGGGCAGGGGCATCCATTTCAAGCGCAAACCGCTGTTTGAAAAGGCGTTGCGAAACTGGCCGCTCGCCGCCATCACACAAGAAATGCAGCGCCTGCAGGCCACGATTTTGGCGAGCCGACGCCAACAATCACTGGAAGACACATTGGCATTACACAGCCTTTTGGCGATCACATTGCAATCAGCACGGCGCAACCGATAAGAAATTATTAGCTGGCTAGAGTTTGTCAGCGAAAAGTGGAACCCGGTTTCTGATCAGACAAACTCAAACAATCGAGTGATAGCGCATGAAAAACCCGGCGACGCGAAGCATCACCGGGTTAAAATTCTGATCAAAGCCGGAGCTCGTGTGATCACTCCAAGACCGATTGATCTCAGCGTGCTTCGAGGAGGCGACAAATTTCCTCCAATTGCTCAAGGGTTTTATAATTGATCCGCAACTGGCCGCCACTTCCTTTGTGACTAATCGTAACGTCCAGACCGAGGCGATCCGTCAGGCTCCGCTCAAGCGCAACCGTGTCAGAATCCTTGCTCTGGCTGGCAACCGTCTGACGGCCTTGGGTCACGCCGCGAATATCGTTTTGTGCGATCCGCTCTGCATCGCGCACAGACATGCCTTTTGCCACGATCTGGCGGGCGAGGGCAGTTGGGTCAGACGTGGAAACCAACGCTCTTGCATGCCCTGCGGACAGTGAGCCATCCGCCAGCATGTCTCGCACCGGTTCTGGCAGTTTCAACAATCGCAAACTGTTGGCGACATGGCTTCGGCTTTTGCCAATAATCTCACCGAGATCATTTTGAGTGTAGCCGTGATCTTCAATCAACTGATCATAACCCATGGCTTCTTCCAGCGGATTAAGATCAGCACGCTGAACGTTTTCAACGATAGCCAGCTCAAGAGCGGTTCTGTCATCCACATCCCGAATAATGACAGGGATTTCAACCAAACCTGCCAGTTGCGCTGCGCGCCAACGACGCTCACCGGCGATGATTTCATACCGTCCGGTGCCAACAGTGCGCACAACAACGGGCTGCACGATACCATGCTGACGGATGGAACCAGCAAGCTCCTGCAAAACAGTCTCGTCGAAATAGCGACGGGGGTTGCGCGGATTGCGTGATACGAACTCGATGGGTGTCATCCGATCAGGCGAAACAGGCGCTCTCGCCTCATCAACTGGGATGGGTTGATCCATCTCGCCAATCAACGCGGCAAGACCACGGCCCAGACGCCGCTTTGAAATATCGTCATTCATAACGAACCTCTTTCGTCGAAATTCAATCAGGCCGCTTTGCGCTGGCGCTCGCGCTGTATAACCTCAGAGGCCAACTGGAGATAGGCCTGGCTGCCCGCGCATTTCAAATCATACAGAATGGCTGGCTTACCATAGGACGGTGCCTCTGATACGCGCACATTCCGAGGAATCAGCGTATGATAGACTTTCTCGCCAAGGTGCGTGCGCACGTCGCTGACAACCTGCTGAGCAAGATTGTTTCGGGAATCAAACATTGTCAGCACAATACCTTGAATGTCCAAGGTTGGATTGAGGCTGCGCCGCACCTGACTGATCGTCTCCAGCAATTGGCTAAGACCCTCGAGGGCAAAAAACTCACATTGCAGCGGAACGAGAATAGAGTGGGCTGCCGCCATCGCATTCATTGTCAGCAAATTGAAGGACGGTGGGCAATCCACCAAAACATAAGAATAGCCCAGGGCTTCGGGCGACGCCAAAGCATTTTTCAAGCGGAATGCACGATCGGTTTTTTGCGAAATTTCCATCTCAAGGCCCAGCAAATCGAGCGTCGATGGGATAATCGAAAGATTGGGAACAGCCGTTTCGACCGCGGTTTCATCCACTGTGTGCGTGCCAATCAACAGGTCATAGGATGACAGCTTGCGGTTTTTCCGCTCGATGCCCAGACCCGTGCTGGCATTGCCCTGCGGGTCAAGATCAACAATCAGCACACGTTCGCCAATCGCTGCTAAGGCCGTCGCAAGATTAATGGCCGTCGTGGTTTTACCGACGCCGCCTTTTTGATTTGCAATGGTAATGATGCGATTTTTCTCGTAAGCCATGAGGTCACCCGACTGATCTTAATCTGATCGCGCGAGACCGCCAACTTCGAGGATTACGGAGTCTCTCTCGATCACGCTTGGATGTATTACCAGATCGAAAGCCCAACGACCACGCGCTTTCTCCACTTCGGCGAGATAATCCCGGCCTTTATGCAAAAAGAGCTTTGCCTTGGGGTTTTCGACCGCCCAAGGCACACTGTAATCAAAAAGCAGATCAAGGTCAGCCAGTGCGCGTGCTGAAACTGCGTCGCAGTGAGGAAGGGTTTTATAGGCATCATCGATTCGAACGGGATGCACCTTGCCGCGCGCTCCGGTCTCCATCAAAGCTGTACGCAAAAAGCCCGCTTTTTTATGGTTGCTCTCAACCAGATCAACCCAACCATCCGCGAATTCGCTGAGAAGAATTGCCGTGATCACGCCAGGAAATCCGCCTCCGCTGCCCAGATCGATCCAATGCTTTGGTTCCGGCGAGAGCTTGAACAATTGTACACTATCAGCCACGTGTCGGTGCCACACCTGATCTCGGGTGGAATTGGCCACAAGGTTCATGGTCTTCGACCATTTTTGAAACAGGTCAACAAAATGGATCAGCTTTTGGTGTGTTTCACGTGAAACACGTAGCCCGGTAAGATCAGCCAGAAGACTCGCGGACATTGTATCAGCTGGCATGACGCACTGTTTCCTTGTTTAAATATGCAATAAGAAGTGAAATCGCCGCAGGCGTCATTCCGTCCAATTGCGCGGCCTGTGCCAAATTCAAGGGCCGGGCTTTTTCCAACTTCTGCTTCAATTCGTTCGATAGTCCCGACAAAGACGCGAAGTCAAATTCGGGTGGAATGCGCCGCTCTTCGTCGCGCTTGGTGGCTGCAATGTCGGCATTTTGCCGATCCATATAGACAGCATAAGTGGCATAGATTTCGACGGCCTCGGCAATCTTCGGTTCAAGATCCGAGAGTTCCGGCCAAATCTTGGTCAGGCTTGCGAGGTCCAAATCCGGGTAAGCAAGCAATTCAAGGGCCGAACGTCGGCGTCCGTCCTGATTGATCGCAATGCCGCGCGCCTGTGCTTCATTGGGAGTGACGACCTTACTCTGCAGCTCTGCAATTGCCTGCCTTACATCCGCACTGTAGCGGCCGAATTTCTCGGCACGCGGGCTATCCACGCAGCCAATTTCAATACCCAGCGGTGTCAACCGTTCATCGGCGTTATCAGCCCGCAGAGACAGACGGAACTCAGCGCGCGAGGTAAACATTCGATAGGGTTCGGCAACACCGCGACTGGTCAGATCGTCAATCATCACGCCGATGTAAGACTGTGTCCGGCTAAAGTGAACCGCATCCAAACCACCGACCGCACGCGCCGCGTTGATGCCTGCCACAAGACCTTGCGCACCCGCTTCCTCATAACCGGTCGTGCCATTGATCTGGCCGGCCAGATAGAGCCCCTTTAGTCGTTTCAACTCCAGGCTCGGAGACAGCTCACGCGGATCAACATGATCATATTCAATCGCGTAAGCCGCCTGCAAAATTGTTACATTTTCAAGTCCGGGCAGGGTGCGCATAAAGGCGTGCTGAACGTCTTCGGGTAAGGATGTCGAAATGCCATTCGGATAGACCGTGAAGTCATCCAGTCCTTCCGGCTCAAGAAAGACCTGGTGGCCATCACGATCGCCAAAGCGCGTGATCTTATCTTCAATGGACGGGCAATAGCGTGGGCCGACGCCCTCAATCTGGCCAGAATACATGGCCGAGAGATGGATATTGTCTCGAATGATTTTATGGGTTGCCGCTGTTGTGCGGGTGATCCCACAATCAATCTGCGGATTGGTAATCGCATCGGTCATGAACGAGAACGGCACAGGATCAGCATCGGCAGACTGCATTTCCAACTCGGCCCAGCGAATTGTGCGGCCATCAAGACGCGCAGGTGTGCCGGTTTTCAAACGGCCCAGCTTCAAACCCAACTTTCCAAGAGTCTCACTCAAACCCAAAGATGGCGCTTCACCGACACGACCGGCTGGAATTTTCTTTTGACCAATATGAATGAGTCCACGCAAGAATGTGCCAGACGTGAGAATGACGGCGCCCGCCGAAATTTCCTGCCCATCAGCCAGCACCACGCCTCGAACCTGACCATCAATGATCGTCAAATCAAACACGTCGCCTTCAACAATGGAAAGATTGTCCTGGCCGAACAGAGTGGCCTGCACAGCATTGCGATAGAGTTTCCGATCAGCCTGCGTTCGAGGACCACGGACAGCTGGGCCCTTCTTTCTGTTCAACAGACGAAACTGGATGCCCGCAGCGTCAGCGCACAGACCCATCACGCCGCCGAGGGCGTCGATCTCACGCACAAGATGACCTTTGCCCAAGCCTCCGATGGCGGGATTACACGACATCACCCCGATGGTATCCCGCTTATGGGTCACCAGCGCAGTTAAAGCACCCATGCGTGCAGCGGCGCTAGCAGCTTCGGTACCCGCATGGCCACCCCCAATCACCACAACATCGAATTTTTGCTTTGCCACTGCCATCTTGATCACCAATGTTTCACGTGAGTCATTTTCCAACGCAAAATTCAGAGAAAATCTTGCCCAATAATGTTTCGGTATCGACTCGACCAATCAACCGACCCAAGCTATCTGACGCCAAGCGCAGATAGTCCGCGCGTATTTCCAGACCAAAGCGGCTATCCAGCGCGCTGTCGATATAATCCAGCGCCTGTCGAAGACATTGAATATGTCTTTGGCGGCTCGGAATAATCGATTCTCCCGAACCGATACGGTTCCGAATCGTTTTTAGGAGAAGCGTTCTGAGCGATTCAATGTCACTTGCTCGTTGGCTGGATAGCATCAAATCGAATCGATCAGACTGAGTTTCAGCTTCAATCAGATCAGCTTTTGTTCCAATGGATAGATACGGAACCGAAACGAATCCTTTTGCACTATCCGCCCGCTCTGACGACAAATCTTCAAGCAAGAGAACAAGGTCAGCCTCTTCTATCTTGCGAAGAGCGCGACGAATGCCTTCTTGCTCGACTTCTTCCTCAGTCTCGCGAATACCGGCGGTGTCATACAGGCGAACGACGTAACCTTCAAGGTCAATGTCGCATTGAAGGATATCGCGGGTGGTGCCGGCGTAATGCGTCACAATTGCAACGTCGCGCCCGGCCAAAGCATTCAGCAGGCTGGACTTGCCAGCGTTTGGACGACCGGCAATCACCACGTTAAACCCGTCGCGAATAATCTCGCCACGACGTTCATCAAGACTGGCCTCATGGATGGATTGCCGCAAGGCCGACAATTCCTTCCAGACAATGGGAGCAACAGACCCCGGAATATCTCCCTCATCTGAAAAATCCAGATCGGCCTCGATCATGGCGCGGCAGTAGATCAGACGTTCCCGCCAACCATTGTAGAGCGCTGTCGCTTTGCCATCGGCTTGTTGCATGGCCTGCCGCCGTTGCATTTCGGTTTCAGCAGCCAGAAGATCAGCCAGACCTTCGATCTCAACAAGATCCAGTTTTCCGTTTTCAAACGCGCGTCTGGAGAATTCACCGGCCTCAGCCATGCGGCAATTGGCTTCATCACTCAGCCGCGACAACAGAGAGGCGACAACCGCACGACTGCCATGAACATGAAATTCTGCACAATCCTCGCCCGTGAAGGAGGCGGGGCCTGGAAAAAACAACACCAGTCCGCGGTCAATGGTTTGACCGTCACGGTCCCGAATCGATTTCAATGCTGCAACGCGCGGCGAGGGAAGTGTGCCGCATACGGCGCGAAGCACGTCTTGCACGGATGATCCTGAGAGACGTATGACGGCAACGCCGCAGGGAAGAGCTCCCGTGGACAAAGCAAAAATTGTATCACCTGCCATAGGCATCCTCATTTCCAACCGCATCAGATCACACCGCTATTTCGTTGCGTCATCTGTATTGCGCTCTCGGTCCTCAATTCTCGGACCGAATCTCTATCCAGATAAACGAAAAGACCTCCAGTTTTTTCAAACCAGAGGTCATTTGTCGTAAAAAAGAATCCGGCTTACTTTATGTATTCATCGATTCGAAGAAATCGCCGTTGGTCTTGGTCTGCTTCAACTTGTCGATCAGGAATTCAATGGCATCGGTGGTGCCCATTGGCGCGAGAATTCGGCGAAGAACAAAAATCTTCTGCAGATCCTGACGCGGTACCAGCAGATCTTCCTTACGCGTGCCGGATTTCAGAATATCCATTGATGGGAAGATGCGCTTGTCGGCAACCTTGCGATCGAGAACGATTTCCGAGTTGCCTGTGCCCTTGAACTCTTCAAAGATCACTTCGTCCATACGGCTGCCCGTATCGATCAAGGCCGTGGCAATGATGGTCAGCGATCCGCCTTCTTCAATATTACGCGCCGCACCGAAGAAGCGCTTGGGGCGTTGCAGGGCGTTGGCGTCAACACCACCGGTCAAAACTTTACCCGATGATGGAACAACAGTGTTGTAGGCGCGGCCGAGGCGGGTGATGGAATCGAGCAGAATGACAACATCACGTCCATGTTCCACCAGGCGCTTGGCCTTTTCAATCACCATTTCGGCAACTTGCACGTGGCGCACGGCGGGTTCGTCAAAGGTCGAGGAGACAACCTCGCCACGCACGGAGCGCTGCATATCCGTGACTTCTTCCGGCCGCTCATCAATCAGCAGCACGATCAAGTAGCATTCCGGATGATTGGCAGTGATGGAATGAGCGATGTTTTGCAAAAGAACCGTTTTACCGGTGCGTGGCGGTGCCACAATCAGGCCGCGCTGGCCTTTGCCGAGCGGAGCAATCAAATCAATCACACGGGCGGAAAGATCCTTGGTGGTTGGATTTTCCAACTCCATCTTGAACCGCTCATTCGGATAGAGCGGTGTGAGATTGTCGAAGTGAACCTTGTGCCGGATTTTTTCCGGATCTTCAAAATTGATGGTGTTGACCTTGAGAAGGGCGAAATAGCGTTCGCCTTCCTTGGGACCCCGGATCGGACCCTCAACCGTGTCGCCCGTCTTCAGTGAGAAGCGGCGCAACTGGGAGGGAGAGATGTAAATATCATCTGGACCCGGCAGATAGTTGGCATTTGCCGAGCGCAAAAATCCAAAGCCATCCTGAAGAACTTCAACCACGCCCTGACCGATGATCTCGACGTCCTGAGCCGCCAGCATTTTCAAAATTGCAAACATCAATTCCTGTTTGCGCATAATGGAGGCGTTTTCGACCTCAAGCGATTCAGCGAAGGCCAGCAAATCGGTTGGCGATTTGCTTTTAAGTTCTTGTAGCTTCATTTCAGCCATGAAGGGGACCATAATCTATCGGTTTGGGGAAGGGCGTGCGGGGGAAATTCGGCCCTCTCGGGTGGACCGATAAGAACGTGATATGCATGCCTCGAAGAATTGTGTGGCGAAAATAGCCAAAACCAGACTGCGCCGCAAGGGGACACGGCGATTTCAGCGCAAAATAACCAAAATCTCCGACCTGTCCCCCTCAATTAAAAGGGTTTGACCACCACGAGAACCACAATGACGATCATCAGCACTGTGGGTATTTCATTCATTGCCCGCCAAAAGCGCGGGGTTTTTACATAATCGCCTCTGGCGAAAGCTTTGGCGCTTTTGCCGAAATATTCGTTCACCAAGGTCAGTGCCAGAACGGCTGCGATCTTGGCATGCAACCATCCGCCTTGAAAATGAAAAAAAGCAGAGGCCATATACAGGCCCAGTATCCATGAAATCGCCATGGCTGGCCGCATAATGACATTCATCAGCCGCCTTTCCATCACCGCAAACGTCTCTGCCTGCACCGATCCTTTGGGCGCATCGGAGTGATAAATGAACAGCCGGGGCATATACAAAAGCCCGGCCATCCAAGACATCACCGCAATAATATGAAGCGCTTTGATCCAGAGATAGGCCTCATCCGGACCCAGCCAAAACAACCACAGCCCGATTGCGCAAAATATCAACAGGGCTATCACCGCGCGAGTTTGCGCTTTTTTTCCGACCTTTGCGCTCTTTTGGCTCTCACTCATCTCACGCCGTCTCCCCACGCACGTGGCGCACCAGCTCGCTGACTGTTTCCGGCAAAGCCTGAGGGGTAATGCCATGGCCGAGATTGAAAATCAGCGGGCCATTGCCAAGCCGATCCAAAATGCGGCTGGCACCATCCTTCATCGGTTGGCCACTGGCGATCATCAGCATGGGATCGAGATTGCCCTGCACCGGGCTTTCTTTTTGAAGATCCGCTGCGAACGACAGCGGCACGCTCCAATCAAGACCAATGGCATCCGCGCCGGTTTTGCGCGCATAGTCTTTCAACAAAATGCCGGCACCCTTGGCAAAGGCAATGATTTTGGCGTCCGGACGGCGGGCACGCACTGTATCGACAATGCGCTTGACCGGCGCGACGCAAAAATCAGCGAACTCATCTTCGCCAAGAACACCTGCCCAGGAATCGAAAATCTGAACAGCATCCGCGCCCGCTTCCAGCTGACCCATAAGATATTCTGCCGACAGATCCGCCAGAATATCCAGGAGTCGTAAAAATGCCTGCCGTTCGCGATAGGCAAACAAACGGGCCGGGGCCTGATCGGGCGTACCATGACCGGCAATCATATAGGTCGCCACCGTCCAGGGAGCGCCACAGAAGCCCAGCAGGGTGGTATTATGGGGGAGGGTGGCTCTGAGCTTCTCAACGGTGTCTAGAACCGGGTTCAGGTGCGGAAAGACCGAGTTGATCGAAAGCGCATAAATCTCATCGGCCGTAATGGGCGTCATCTCAGGGCCGACACCTTCGCTGAAGGTGACATTGCGCTTTAATGCGTCTGGAATGACCAGAATATCAGAAAACAGAATGGCCGCATCAAAGCCATAGCGGCGGATCGGCTGCAAGGTGACTTCAGTGGCAAGTTCTGGAGAATAACAGAGATCGAGGAAACTTCCGGCGACTTTGCGCGTTTCTCTATACTCGGGAAGGTATCGGCCAGCCTGACGCATGAGCCAGATGGGTGGCGGAGACAGGGTTTCGCCTTGGAGCACCTTCAAGATCTTACGGTTTTCGACGCTCACATCCGTACCTTTCAAATTATAAAAGAGAGAATCTTTTTTCTTCTATTTCTAAGAGTCTGTGATTAGCACGGGTTAAAGACTATCCACAAATCGCGGCCATGTTATGGGATTATATCCACACTGTGGAATGGCATATTGTCTCATTGGAAGAACAATGGGAATGGTTCAAAAAAATCTCGAAAAATCAAAGAATTGATTTGCGCTTTCTGGATGAACCACCCTGTGGATAAGCTGGGTATGACTGATTTGAAACGTGCGGCGTCAAACTCTATCCACAGGCCGGTAGAAACTTGGTCCCGACGGGTGACTTCTGTGGACAACTTGGGGGTTTTCCACTTGCCTAAAATCGCTTCCCGACGCTACCTGCTTTTGTACAAGCTTATCAACAGAGGGGGCAGGATAACGTGGAGAACCGCAAAAACTTCTTTCATCTTCACTTGATTTCTGACTCAACAGGAGAAACGCTGATCTCGGCGGGGCGCGCCGCTGCGGTGCAATTTCTGCACGCCAGCCCGATTGAGCATGTCTATCCGCTGGTGCGAAACCGCAAACAGGCCGACGCTGTGCTGAGCGCCATCGATAAAGAACCAGGCATTGTTCTCTACACAATCGTTGATCCGGAGCTGGCTGATTTCCTTGATAAGCGCTGTGTGGAAATTGGCGTGCCGAGTGTCAATGTGATGGAGCCGATTATTGGCACCTTTCAAACCTATCTCGGCCCGCTGGCACGCAGGCGGGTTGGCGCGCAGCATGTGATGAACGCCGATTATTTCGCCCGCATTGAAGCCTTGAACTACACGATGGATCATGATGACGGCCAGATGACGGATGATTATGATCAGGCTGATGTGGTTTTGGTGGGCATCAGCCGCACATCCAAAACACCCACCAGCATCTATCTTGCCAATCGGGGCATCAAGACCGCCAATATTCCCATTGTTCCCGGTGTTCCTTTGCCCGCAAGTTTGCTGAGCGCCAGCACGCCTCTGATCGTGGGGCTGATTGCCACATCGGACCGGATTTCGCAGGTGCGTGGTCATCGTGAGCTGGGCACAGTTTCGGGGCTGGATATGAGCGGTTACACAGATCGCGCCACCATTGCCGAAGAGCTGAAATATGCGCGAATGCTGTGCGCGCGCCACAATTGGCCGATTATTGATGTCACGCGCCGTTCAATTGAAGAGACGGCGGCCGCAATCGTTGCTCTGCGCAGCAAGCTGCGCTAAGCCAAATTCAGGTTTTTAACGTTTCGAGGCTGTTATGGTTCTACCCCTCGTGCTGGCATCCACCAGCCCTTTTCGTAAGCAGTTGTTGCAACAGGCAGGGTTGGAATTCACCACAGCAGCGCCCGATATTGACGAGCGCGAAATTGAGGCGCGGGCAGAACATCAGTCTTTATCGCCTTTGCAGCTTGCGGATATATTGGGCCGCGAAAAAGCGCTGGCGGTGAGCAGAAAGCAGATGGGTGCTTTGGTTCTCGGCGGTGATCAGGTCATGGCGCTTGGAGAGACGGTTTATCACAAGCCCAAAGATTTGACGCAGGCAAGGGCACAGCTTCTCAGCTTGCGGGGTGCGACCCATGTGCTCAACAGCTCACTGGCGTTTGCGAAAGATGGCGAGATCATCTGGTCCCATGTGAGTGAGGCACAAATGTCTGTGCGGATGTTTAGCGAGAAGTTTCTGGATGATTATCTGGATAAAGTTGGCGACAAAATTCTGAAAAGCGTTGGCGGTTACCAAATCGAGGGAATGGGCGTTCAGCTGTTTTCGAAGGTCAACGGCGACTATTTCACCATTATTGGGGTTCCGCTTTTTCCGTTGCTGGAAAAACTCCGGGAGTTGGGTGTTCTTCATGCATGATTCACGTGAAACGAAAATGAAACATGCGTTTGTTGTTGGCTATCCAATAACCCATTCACGCTCACCCATGATCCATGGCTACTGGCTGAAGCAGCATGGCATTTCGGGCGGTTATGAAAAACTTGCCGTTGAGCCTGTAGACTTTGCGGGTTTTCTATCGAAATTGCTTAGATCTGACTCCGGCTATCAAGGTGGAAATGTGACGATTCCGCATAAGGAATCCGCCTATCAATTGGCCGACTATCCTGACGCCTTGGCTGAAGAATTGGGTGCCGCAAACACGCTTTGGCTGGAAAATGGCGCACTCCATGCCACCAACACCGATGGCTATGGCTTCATTGCCAATCTTGACCAGCAACAACCGGGCTGGGACAACACAGACTGCGCCGTGGTGTTGGGGGCAGGTGGCGCCAGCCGCGCCATTATTCAAGCGATCCGCAATCGGGGCATTGCCAAAATCCATGTGGTCAATCGCACAAAAGAAAAAGCGCAGGATCTGGCAACGCGCTTTGGACCCTCGGTTGAGGGGCACGGATTCGATGCCTTGAACGACGTTTTGCAAGGTGCGGGCCTGTTGATCAACACCACCTCGCTTGGAATGTCGAAAGCGTCAAACGCAGACAGCGAGGCTTTTCCGACGATCGCCTGGGAAAAACTGGCAGCAGATGCGGTGGTCACAGATATTGTCTACGTGCCTCTCGAAACCGAGTTGTTGCGCCGTGCCCGTGAGGCAGGATTTGCAACGGTGGATGGTCTTGGCATGTTACTGCACCAGGCTGTGCCGGGTTTTGAAAAATGGTTTGGTGTGCGACCAGAGGTGACAGATGAATTGCGGCAGTTGATCATTGTCGATCTGGAGGCATCATGATCCGGCTGGGACTGACAGGATCTATTGGCATGGGAAAAACCACCACGGCGGATTTTTTCCGTCAGGAGGGGGTTCCCGTCTATGATGCGGACGCCGCCGTTCACGAACTTTATCGCCATGAGGCGGTTGAGCCGATCGGCGCGGTCTTTCCGGAAGCGATTGTTGACGGCGTGGTGGATCGCACTGTTCTTAGTCAGACTCTGGCTCAGAATCCGGATAAGATGAAGGCGCTGGAAGCCATTGTGCATCCGTTGGTGCGGCGCAAACAGCAGGCCTTTCTGGAAGATCAGGAACTGGCAGGTGCCGATCTCGTGGCTTTTGATATTCCGCTTCTGTTTGAAACCGGCGGCCAAAAGCAGCTGGACAAGGTTGTCGTGGTCAGTTGCGATGCCGAAACCCAGCGTGAGCGGGTGTTGGCAAGACCCGGCTGGACAGAAGAGAAGCTGGCTATGGTATTGGCACGGCAAATGCCCGACGAGGAAAAGCGTGCTCGCGCTGATTTTGTGGTCGAGACCGGATTTGGACTTGAGATAGCCCAGGCGCAAGTGAAAGACATCGTGCAGGCGCTTCGCCTTGAAGCGGATGTGCCATGGCTGGAGGATGAATAATGCGGGAAATCATTTTTGATACGGAAACAACCGGTCTCGAGAGCAAGATTGATCGGGTGATCGAAATTGGTGGCGTTGAACTGTTCAACCATTTCCCGACCGGGCGTACATTTCATGTCTATATCAATCCCGGTGATCGGCCGGTGCATCCCGATGCCTTGGCAGTGCACGGCATTACCGATGCATTTTTGAAAGACAAGCCGCCGTTCTCCGACATTGTTGATGAGTTTCTGGCCTTTTTCGAAGGCGCAAAATGGGTGGCCCATAATGCGAACTTCGATATGGGCTTCATCAATGCCGAGCTGGATCGACTGGGCAAGCCGCCAATTTCCAATGATCTGGTGGTGGATACCTTGGCGCTGGCGCGCCGCAAAAACCCGATGGGGCCAAACTCGCTGGATGCTTTGTGTCGTCGTTACGGTATCGACAATTCCCATCGGACAAAGCACGGCGCCTTGCTCGACTCTGAAATTCTGGCGGAAGTTTACATCGAAATGCTCGGTGGCCGTCAGGCGACCTTTGGTCTCGAGCAATCGGGATCGCGAGAGCAGGGCAGTTCCAGACGCGATGATGTGAAGGTCGAAATTGCGCTTCGCCCGACACCTTTGCCACCCCGCGTGACGGAGGAAGAGCGCGAAGGCCATCAGGGACTGGTGAAACGATTGGGCTCAAAGGCGCTTTGGGGCCAGTATTTACCCGGCGAATAACGCCCCCTTGTCATCAGACACTAAAAAACCCGGATCTGCCGATCGCAGTATCCGGGTTTTTTATAAACGGGAAATCGCTTGAGCGGTTTTCCGGCGAATTTTAGTTGACGCTGGTGTTTGCTGCTTCGCGGGCCTGCTCTTCAGCAAAACGCTGTGTGAACATTTGTGCGAAATCGATAGGATCGATCATCAAGGGCGGGAAGCCGCCGTTGCGGGTTGCGTCGGCAATGATCTGGCGGGCAAACGGGAACAGAAGGCGCGGGCACTCGATGAAGAGCACGGGCAGCATGTGTTCCTGCGGGAAGCCTTCGATGCGGAAAACGCCGCCGTAAACCAACTCGGTTGCAAAAACCACCTTATCGCCATCGCGGGCTTCGGCGTTCAGGGTCAAGACAACGTCAAAGTCATTTTCAGACAGTGGATTGGCGTTGACATTGACATTGATGTTGATCGACGGGGCCTTGTCTCTGGCCTGAAGCGAGTGTGGCGCGCCCGGATTTTCAAAGGAAAGATCCTTGATATATTGCGCGAGAATATTCAGGGACGGGCTCGCCCCGGTGCTGTTTTCATTGGCCATTGGGGTTCCTCAAGGCTTTTTGGTTGCTGTCGGCATCTAGCATTTCAAGACTGCCGTTACAAGGCTTTCAGCCTCGCGTTGAAGATTGTCAGAGAAAGCGGATCACCGGTTTTCCCATAATGTTTAGCGATCGTCTTTCGGCAGCTGTTTCCATGGGGATGGTGTGTTGGGGTCATGACGGCTGTATTCTTCCGCATCCAAATCAACCACGGTGTCTTTGGAACTTGGACGGGATTGCCCTTCACGCCACTGAAAATCGCTGCGCGTGCGCACGGTGACAATGCGGGTTTTGATAAACCCCCACAATGTTGTGCGCACCAGCGGCACCAGCAGCAAAAGACCGACAATATCGGTGATGAAGCCCGGCACCAGTAGCAAAATGCCGCCAACCACCTGAGCTGTTCCATCCACCAGGGTCTTTACCGTTTCTTCTGGCGTATCGCTCTGCGGACGGCGCAAACGTTGGGCAAGGCTGACACCATTGCTTTTCAGCACCAGGAGACCAAGCACGGATGAGGCAAGAACCAGTGCCAGTGTGGTTAAAACACCCAGCCACTGTCCGACCAAAACGAAGCCTGCAATCTCCGCTAAGGGTAAAAGAAGCAGGATTATGGCTGGTATTCGCATAAGGTCTCCTGTGAATGTGGCATTTAGGCCCAAAGATTATCATCTGCTATTTGAATGAAGGGTGTATGCAGACTATATGGTGTGTGAAAGCTTCAATTTAAACAGCGGTGCAACAGTCGATGAATTCCAATGATTTTGTGACTCTCTTTTTTCTGGTCGCTGCGGTGGTGATCTTCTGGCAATTGCGCAGCGTTTTGGGGCGTCGCACCGGCAATGAAAAGCCGCCTGCCGATATTTTTGGCGAACGGGCAAAAGACAGTGCCGGTCCCAGTGATGAGGATCGGGTGGTTACGCTGGCGCGCTCTGAAGCAGAAGACCGGTTTGCCGCCATTGATGCTTTCAGCCCGGCTGGCACACCCTTGAACCAGCAATTGCGCGAACTGGCGCAGGTTGATCCGTCCTTTACGCCCAAGGAATTTCTCAACGGTGCTCGTGCTGCCTATGAGATGATTGTGACTGCCTTTGCCTCCGGTGATCGCGCAACGCTCAAGGGCCTGTTGTCAGCTGAGGTTTATGATGGCTTTGATGCCGCCATTTCCGAGCGCGAGCGCAGTGGCTCGGTGATGAAATTCACCTTTGTCGGGATTGAAAAAGCCGAAATCACCTCGGCTGGCGTGAAAGGCAATGAAGAGCAGATCACCGTGCGTCTGTTCAGCCATTTGATTTCGGCCACCTATGACAAGATGGGCACGCTGATCGATGGCGACGCGGAAGCCGTGGTTGAGGTCAATGACATCTGGACCTTTGCGCGCGACACGCGCTCGCGGGATCCGAACTGGAAGTTGATTGCCACCGAATCCGAGCAATGATGTCCGATCCGTCTTTCACGCTTGAGCCTATGGATTTCACCGACCTGCCGGGGTGGCAGGCGGATGATCCGCGCCCGCTGCTTCCGGCAATGGCCGATTGTTTGACCTATCTTGAGACGGGGAAGCCATACCGCCCAGGTGGCTTGGGGCTGACAGCCGACGATTTGCGGCCCCTGTTGACGAAGGCCTCAAATTTTGCGGCCGCTGATGCGCAAGCCATGCGGCGGTTTTTTGAGGTAGAATGCAAGCCGTTTCGCATCAACCGTACCGATGGTCAGGCAGGGTTCGTGACGGCGTTTTATGAGCCGGAGATTGATGTTGCGGATCAGAAGGACGCGGTTTTCAAATATCCATTTTACCGCAGGCCCGATGATCTGATTGATGTGAATGATGCCAACCGGCCTGCGGATATGGACCCATCCTATGCTTTTGGTCTGCAAGATCAGTACGGGATTGGTCTTTACCCGGATCGCAAAGCCATTGACCAAGGGGCGCTGGAAGGTCGGGGGCTGGAAATTGCCTGGGCGAAATCCATCGTCGATGTGTTTTTTGTGCATGTGCAGGGTGCAGCTCGATTGCGCTATACGGACGGACGGTTAGGGCGCATCACCTATGCCGCCAAAGCCGGACATGCCTTTTCGGGCATTGGAAAATTGCTGCTGGATCGCGGTGAAATTCCGCTGGAAGCCATGTCGATGCAGTCCATTCGCGCCTGGCTTGCCGATCACCCCGATCAGGTCAACGAGGTGCTGTGGCACAATCCTTCCTATATTTTCTTCAAGGAAGCGCAGGTTGAAGACCGCACGCGTGGACCCATTGCTGCGGCAAAAGTGCCGCTTGTGGCGGGGCGCTCTCTGGCTGTGGACCGGTTGATCCATACATTTGGATTTCCGTTCTTCATTCACGCCAAAACCCTCACCCGTCTTGATGGGGGAAAGCCGTTTTCGCGGCTCATGCTGGCGCTCGACACCGGCTCGGCCATTGTTGGCCCGGCGCGCGGCGATATTTTCACCGGCTCTGGGGACGATGCCGGCGATCTTGCGGGGGCGGTGCGCAATGATGCAGATTTCTATATACTGATCCCAAAGCAGGCGGCAGCAAGGTTTATCTCGTCGTGAGCAATGACAAGATCAGTGCAGAAGATCGCATTCTCTGGGGCAAGGTTGCGCGCTCCACCCGGCCTATGGCTGGTCGGATGGAGGAGTTGACAGCGTTTGAAGAGGCCTTTGCCGAGTTTGAAAAAGGCGAAGAGCAGGGCACCAGCGTGTCGCTCACTAAGGCTGCCCTTGAAAGCTCGGCGGCCAAACCAGAGATCAAGAAACCATCCGGTTTTCACCATCCGTTTGAGCGCCCGGTGAAGCGCAAGCTGTCGCGCGGCAAGCTGAAGCTGGAAGCGCGGATTGATTTGCACGGGATGATCCAAAGCGAGGCCCACGGCATGTTGCTGGGCTTTCTTATTCGTGCTCATGAGCGGGGCTTGCGCCATGTGTTGATTATCACCGGCAAGGGCAGCTCGATGGGCAGCGAAGGCGCGTTAAAACGGGCCGTGCCTTTGTGGTTCTCCAAGGCAGAATTTCGCTATCTGATTTCCTCGCATGAAGTCGCAGCACCGCATCATGGCGGCGAGGGTGCGTTGTATGTTCGCCTGTCGCGTCATGGCCGGGAGGGCACATGACGCCCTTTGGTGAGGCTGTGCGGGTGTTACGCGAACGAAAAGGCGTCAGCCAGAAAGAGATGGCGCAGGCGCTGGGGGTGACCCCTGCCTATCTTTCGGCGCTGGAACACGGGCGCCGTGGCGCACCCACCTTTGATATGCTGCAACGCATTGCTGGCTATTTCAATATTATCTGGGATGAAGCCGATGCGCTGTTTGCGGTCGCCGGGGTTTCGCATCCGAAAATCACGGTGGATACTGCCGGTTTGCCCGCCAGTTACACGGCATTTGCCAACACACTTGCACGGATGATTCGCACCCTGCCACCGGATGTGATAGAAGAACTCAATACCGTTTTGAAAAAAGTGGAGAAGGGGCGATGAAATCCCCTGAAATCCTGCCGTAATTGGACGCTACGGTTTGGAACTGGCCATAAAATCCCTATAGTCAAATTTGTATAAGTGCGTGATTCGCACCTGTTGTGCAATTTGCCTTTTTGCAGATTTCACTGTCTGACACTGGAAAGATCGCTGAATGACTGAACTGACCGAAGCTGAAACTGCCGCCAATGCCGCAAGTGATGCCTATGGCGCCGACTCCATCAAGGTTCTAAAAGGCCTTGACGCTGTTCGCAAGCGGCCGGGCATGTATATTGGCGACACGGATGACGGCTCCGGTCTGCATCACATGGTCTACGAAGTTGTCGATAACGCTATCGATGAAGCGCTGGCCGGTCATGCCGACATTGTCACGGTGACGCTGAACGCTGATGGCTCAGTCACAGTCACGGATAATGGCCGCGGCATTCCAACCGATATTCACACGGGCGAGGGCATCTCCGCCGCCGAAGTGATCATGACCCAGCTGCACGCCGGCGGCAAGTTCGACCAGAACTCCTATAAGGTGTCTGGTGGTCTGCACGGTGTGGGCGTGTCGGTGGTGAACGCGCTGTCGGTCAAACTGTCGCTTAAAATCCGCCGCAGCGGCAAGGTGCATGAAATCACCTTTACCCATGGCGTGGCCGATGGCCCGCTGGCAGTGACTGGCACTTATGAAGGTCGCTCTGGCACGGAACTCACCTTCCTGCCCAGCGAAGAGACCTTTACCAAAACCGAGTTTGATTTTGGAACGCTGGAGCATCGCCTGCGCGAACTCGCCTTCCTCAACTCCGGCGTCCACATTCTGTTGACCGACAAGCGCAAGTCAGACATTCGCGTCGAAGAAATGGTCTATGATGGCGGCCTGGAAGCCTTTGTGCAGTATCTAGACCGCGCCAAAAAGCCGCTTGTGACCAAGCCAGTTGCCATCAAGGGCGAAAAAGACGGCATCACCGTTGAAGTGGCGATGTGGTGGAACGACAGCTATCATGAAAATGTGCTGTGCTTTACCAATAACATTCCCCAGCGCGACGGCGGCACCCATATGGCCGGTTTCCGCGGTGCTTTGACCCGGCAGATTATTTCCTATGGTGAAAGCTCCGGCATCACCAAAAAGGAAAAGGTGACGCTTCAGGGCGAAGATTGCCGCGAAGGCCTGACAGCAGTTTTGTCAGTGAAAGTGCCAGATCCGAAATTCTCGTCCCAGACCAAGGACAAGCTGGTGTCGTCGGAAGTGCGGCCGGTTGTTGAAAGCCTCGTCAATGAAGCTTTGAGCACATGGTTTGAAGAGCATCCCACGGAAGCCAAAATTCTGGTCGGCAAGGTGGTTGAAGCGGCTGCGGCCCGCGAAGCGGCTCGTAAGGCCCGTGAATTGACCCGCCGTAAAGGCGCGCTTGATATTGCATCGCTGCCCGGCAAGCTGGCCGATTGCTCCGAGCGCGATCCGGCCAAATCCGAAGTCTTCCTCGTCGAGGGTGACTCCGCTGGTGGTTCTGCAAAGCAAGGTCGTTCGCGTGAAACACAGGCAATTTTGCCGCTGCGTGGTAAGATCCTCAATGTCGAGCGCGCACGCTTTGACAAGATGCTGTCCAGTCAGGAAATCGGCACGTTGATCACCGCGCTTGGCACATCGATTGGCAAGGACGAGTTCAACGCTGACAAGCTGCGCTACCACAAGATCATCATCATGACCGATGCTGACGTGGACGGCGCGCATATCAGAACCTTGTTGCTCACCTTCTTCTTCCGCCAGATGCCGGAATTGATTGAACGCGGCCATATCTACATTGCTCAGCCACCACTGTATAAAGTGACGCGCGGCAAGTCGGTGCAGTATTTGAAGGACGAAAAAGCCTTTGAAGAATATCTGATTGGCATGGGTCTCGATGATGCCGCTCTTAAGCTTGGCAGCGGCGAAGTGCGCACCGGCCAGGATCTGCGCGAAGTGGTGCAGGATGCCCTTCGTCTGCGCAGCCTGATTGATGGTTTGCACTCACGCTACAGCCGCAGCGTGGTTGAGCAGGCCGCCATTGTTGGTGCGCTGAACCATGAATTGACGGCCAACCGGGCGCTGGCCGAACAGACCGCCGCTGAAGTGGCGCGCCGTCTGGATTTGATTGCGGATGAAACCGAGCGCGGCTGGACTGGCCACGTCAATGACCAGGGCGGTTTGCGATTTGAGCGCATGGTGCGCGGCGTCAAGGAAGTGGCAACATTGGATGTGGCGCTGATTGGCTCGGCCGATGCCCGCCATATTGATCAGCTCTCAAGCCGCCTCAACGATATTTACGGCCAGCCGCCGGTGTTGAGCCGCAAGGATGGTCAGCAATCAATTTCCGGTCCGCGCAGTCTTTTGGATGCCGTCTTCACCTTCGGCCGCAAGGGCCTGTCGATGCAGCGCTATAAAGGCCTGGGCGAAATGAACGCCGAACAGCTGTGGGAAACCACGCTGGATCCGAATGTGCGCTCGCTGTTGCAGGTTCGCGTTCCTGATGCGACGGACGCTGACAGCTTGTTCTCACGCCTGATGGGCGATGAGGTTGAGCCACGGCGCGACTTCATTCAGGAAAATGCGTTGAACGTCGCCAATCTCGATATTTGACCCATTCAACTCAATTGAAAAAAGGCCGCACTTGATCCAGGTGCGGCCTTTTTTTTTATCCGAAGAGTCCGTCAGGTTCCTTTTGAACCTGACGGACTCTTCGTTCCTTTTTTGAGTTTGTCTTTTCGGGAAAACCGGTAACCACTTTTACCTGACAAACTCTCTGTTTTCACGTGAAACATGGTTATGATGATCTTAACGTGATTCACGTGAAACATTGTCAGGGGAGGGGTTAAGCGAAACGCCCCTCAAAAGCCACTTCATCCAGCGGCTTGCGGCTGTTTGGTACTTCCTTGGCCTGCAGGCCTTCTGGCAGGATCGATTTATCGCCCATCTTGCCAATCGCCACGGCCGCTTCAATGTGGAAGCCTTCCGGCAGATTGATGGTGCTGGCGGCCTTGTCAAAATCCACACCGGTCATGCCATGGGCATGGTAGCCCAGATGAAGAGCCTGAAGCGCGATATAGCCCCAGGCAGCACCGGCATCAAAACTGTGGCTGCGCGATGGCTTTGCCTCACCGCCATCGGCTGGGCGGCTCAAAGTGTCCGACACAATAAACGCCAAGGCCGACGCATTCTTGGCCCAACCTTGGTTGAATTCAATCAAGGTGCTGAGCAAGGCATCAAAATTCGCAGTGCCCTTGAGCGCATAGATAAAGCGCCAAGGCTGATAATTAAACGCGGACGGTGCCCAATGACCAGCCTCGAGAATGGTCAGCAGCGTATCTTGGCTCATGGTTTCGCCGGTAAAAGCACGGGGAGACCAACGATCGAGGAAGATTGGGTTGATGCTTTTGCTGGCTGTACGGTTATTGCTGCTTGTCATGGTTCGATCTGCCTTTTGTTCAAAATGGATTGAGTGAACTGACGTTCTTTTCGCTCCCTTGAGATAGAACGTAGGCGCGGCAGGAACAAGACGCTAAAGCGGTCACGTTCAACTGCGAGCAATTGGACGCTGCGCATCTGCACGAAAAAAGCACAATGCGCGGCTCTCGTGCATCCAGTAAAATAGGTCGTGCTTTAGATGCTGCACCACCACTTCTATCAAGAGAAATTGAAAATGGCTCTTGGTATTCGTAATGTCTTCAAGGCAAGGCTGTGTCAGCAGCACCTCACCTTGGTAAAAGAACGTCAGGCCGCGCAAGCATTTTGAAAAGCGTGTTTGTGTTTGTCCTCGTCCTGTCAGAAAAGCCGGTTTTCGCTTTTCCCGCATATCTTGTAGAAAAAATAAACGCTTTTATGCCATGGTGACCATGAACAAGAGCCGAGAGGCTGGTTAAACGTCAGGCTATATGTGTGTTGATTGTCTGGCATGAACTCTTTGTGGAACGTTACGGGCCCACTGATCGTTGTCGGTGGGATGGATAGAAGCAAACCAAAAAGGCAATCAAGTCTATGTTCTATCAACTCTATGAAATGAATCATGCAGCCATGGCTCCTTTGCGGGCAACCGCAGATGCCATGCGCCTCGCCTTTGGCAATCCTCTCAATCCCTTGTCTCACACGGTGATTGGCCGCACTGTGGCTGCCAGCTTCGAAGTGTTTGAGCGCAGCACACGCCGCTATGGCAAACCGCAATTTGGTCTTGCCACCACCACGATTGATGGCTCACCGGTCAAGGTGACTGAGGAAATCACCTGGTCCAAGCCCTTTTGCAATCTCATTCACTTCAAGAGAGCGCTCCCATCAGTTCGGCCAGATGATCCGAAAATCCTGATCACGGCCCCGATGTCCGGCCACTATGCCACGCTGTTGCGTGGAACGGTCGAAGCACTTTTGCCCCATGCCGAGGTTTACATCACCGATTGGGTGGATGCCCGCATGGTGCCGCTGACCGATGGCCTGTTTGATCTCGATGATTATATCGATTACGTGATCGAGATGGTGCATCATCTTGGTCCGCGCACCAATATTGTGGCGGTCTGCCAGCCATCTGTGCCGGTGCTGGCTGCTGTTGCGCGCATGGAAGCAGACAGCGATCCGCTGGCCCCGTCCTCAATGACGCTGATGGGTGGGCCGATTGATACGCGCATCAACCCAACGGCGGTGAATGAGCTGGCCAAGAACAAGCCGATCGAATGGTTCAAGGAAAACGTCATCATGGATGTGCCTTGGCCGCAGCCGGGTTTCATGCGGCCGGTCTATCCGGGCTTCTTGCAGCTGTCCGGCTTCATGTCGATGAACCTTGACCGGCATATGACCGCGCAAAAAGATTTCTACATGAATCTCATCAAGAATGACGGAGATCCGGCAGAAAAGCACCGCGACTTCTATGATGAATATCTGGCGGTTATGGACCTGACGGCGGAGTTTTATCTGCAGACAGTCGAAACCGTGTTTATGCAGCATGCGCTGCCAAAGGGCGAAATGATGCATCGGGACAAGCCGGTGGATTGCTCCGCAATCCGCAATGTCGCGCTGCTCACCGTTGAAGGTGAGAACGACGACATCTCTGGTGTTGGCCAGACCAAGGCAGCACAAACCCTTTGCACCAATTTGCCAGACGACAAGCGGATGCATTACATGCAGCCCGATGTTGGTCATTACGGTGTGTTCAACGGTTCGCGTTTCCGCAAGGAAATTGCGCCGCGCATCGTGGCCTTCGCCAAGGAGCACTCCACGCCTGCCGCAAGGCCGCAATCCAGCCCGGTCAAGCGGGTGATCAAGGGCGGCAAATCTGCCTGAGAGGGGAGGCGATTTAAGCGCCTCTTTTGAGTATGTTAGCCGATTGACATATCCAGCGGCTTGAAGGCAGAGCCGATCATTCCCATCTCGATCATACCGGCAGCATGGTGCTGCCGGCAGACATGAGGATGATGAACATGAATCAGTCAGCATTGCTGCGGCCCGATTGGACGCCCGCGACAGTAGCGTTGATGGTGCTCGGTTTCGTGGTTTTTTGGCCACTTGGCCTTGCCATGCTTGCCTATATTCTCTTCGGTGACCGTTTCAATACCTTCAAGGAAGCCGCCAACCTATCGGTTGATGATTTGGTTTCCAAATGCCGTGGTTGGAAAACGCCGGGTGCTTCGCCGATGCGCGAAAGCGGCAATGTGGCGTTTGACGATTGGCGTAAAGCCGAATTGGCGCGTCTGCAGGAAGAACAGCGCAAGCTTGATGAGATGCGCGATGAATTTTCCAGCTATATGCGCGAGCTTCGCCGGGCAAAAGATCAGGAAGAGTTTGATCGCTTCATGCAGGATCGCAATCTCAACCGCAGCAAATAGCAAGATCATTGTGATGATCTTTAAGAGACCGGCATGTCCCAATGGCGGTCTTTTTTATGCGCTCTCACTTCGAAGAGTTCGTGCGGCGCATGGTGCTTGCGCCGGGAAATTTCTTGCCAACCCGGCAGAACTTGCACTACCAAGCACAGTGATTGACGCTCCGCGACAGGAGCAAAAGCGACGGCGAGCACGATAAAAGGCCCAGATGTTTCCCCAGTTTTTGCGAAAACCGACACGGGCTTTGAAAAAGCCAAAGACGCCGGAAAGCCGCGAATTGCATGTGGCCGGGCGTGTGGTGCCGCTTGCCATTCGCGAAAACCTGCGCGCCACGCGCATCACGCTGCGCATTGAGCCGGGTGGCCGTGCGCTCAAAATGACCATTCCGAAGGGGGTGCGCGAAGCCGATGTGGCCGATTTTCTGGATCGCCATCGCGGTTGGCTGGAAGTGAAACTCTCTAAATATTCGGGTGATGCCAAGGTGAGGGCAGGGGGCACACTCGCGCTGCGCGGGGTTGATCACCGCATTGTGCCAACAGGTCAATTGCGCGGCATTACCGAAGCGGTGATGCTGGATGGTGAGCCGGTGATCCGGGTGAGTGGCCATGAAGAGCATTTGGGCCGCAGGCTCTCGACCTTTCTCAAAAAGGAAGCACGGCTGGATCTGGATCGGCTGGTGGCCATTCATACCGGACGCTTGGGCAAGCGTGCCAAAAGCTTGACGATGAAAGACACCCGCAGCCGCTGGGGATCGTGCTCCTGGGAAGGGAATTTGAGTTTTTCCTGGCGCATTGTCATGGCACCGCCGGAGGTGATTGATTATCTGGCCGCCCATGAGGTTGCGCATCTGAAGGAAATGAATCACGGTCCGCAATTCTGGGCGCTGTGCAAAAGCCTGTGTCCCGGCATGGAAGAGGCGAAGTCCTGGTTGAAGCGCCATGGCTCTGAATTGCACGCCATCGATTTCGATTGACTTTTTCGCCTCTCAGGCACCTTCCTATTTGCAATTTGGCTCGACTCGCAATCGATTTCATGTCACTTCGGCACCATGAAACCAGATGTCAAAATTTGCGGATTGAAGACCAGCGAGGCCGTGGAGAAGGCGGTCAGCCTTGGGGCAACCCATGTGGGCTTCATCTTCTTTGAAAAGAGCCCACGCAATATCGAGCCTGATATTGCCGGGCGCATCGCCGAAAAGGCCCGTGGCCGCGCTAAAATTGTGGCCGTGACCGTGGATGCAGACAATGATGATCTTGATGACATCGTTTATCTGCTCAAGCCCGATATCCTGCAATTTCACGGCCATGAGACACCGGAACAGGTGCTGACCATCAAGGCGCTCTATGGCATTCCGGTGATGAAAGTCCTTTCTATTCGCGAGCCGGGTGATCTAAAACGCATTGATCCCTATATAGGGATTGTCGATCGCTTTTTGTTTGATGCCAAAGCGCCGGAAGGATCAGAGCTGCCCGGTGGCAATGGCGTGACATTTGATTGGCGTCTGCTGCAAAATCTTGACGCAGATATCGATTACATGCTTTCGGGTGGGCTGCATAAGGACAATGTGGCGCAAGCTTTGAAAGAAACGGGCGCACGCGGCTTGGATGTTTCCTCTGGCGTGGAAAGTGCTCCGGGTGTGAAAGATCTCGCACGGATGGAAGAATTCTTTAAAAGCGTCCAGCTGGCTTCAGAGCGGACGACAGGGAGTGCAAAGTGAACCAGAACCCAATCCCCAATTCCTTCCGGGAAGGTCCGGATGAAGATGGCCGTTTCGGCATTTTTGGCGGCCGCTTCGTGGCCGAAACCTTGATGCCGCTGATCCTTGATCTTCAGGCAGAATGGGATAAGGCCAAGACCGATCCAACCTTCAAGGCCGAACTGGATCACCTCAACACCCATTATACCGGGCGCCCAAGCCCGCTGTATTTTGCTGAACGCCTGACGGCTGAGCTTGGCGGTGCCAAGATTTATTTCAAGCGCGATGAGCTGAACCACACCGGTTCGCACAAAATCAACAATTGCCTTGGCCAGATCCTGCTTGCCAAGCGCATGGGCAAGACCCGCATCATTGCTGAAACCGGTGCCGGTCAGCATGGCGTGGCCTCGGCCACGGTGGCGGCCCGCTTTGGCCTGCCTTGCATTGTCTATATGGGTGCAACGGACGTCGAGCGTCAGGCTCCGAATGTGTTCCGCATGAAGCTCTTGGGCGCAGAAGTGCGCCCCGTTTCCTCTGGTCATGGCACGCTGAAAGATGCCATGAACGAAGCTCTGCGCGATTGGGTCACCAATGTCGATGACACCTATTATATGATTGGCACAGCCGCAGGTCCGCATCCCTATCCGGAAATGGTTCGCGAGTTCCAATCGGTGATCGGCGCGGAAGCCCGCGAGCAGATGTTGCAGGTTGAAGGCCGCTTGCCCGATATGCTGATCGCCGCTGTTGGCGGTGGCTCCAACGCCATTGGCCTGTTCCATCCCTTCCTCGACGACAAGAGCGTTCGCATGGTAGGTGTTGAAGCGGGCGGCAAGGGGCTTGACGGCAATGAACATTGCGCATCCTTGACAGCGGGCTCGCCTGGCGTTTTGCATGGCAACCGCACCTATCTGCTGCAAGATGCTGACGGTCAGATCAAGGATGGTCATTCCATCTCGGCCGGTCTGGATTATCCCGGCATTGGCCCGGAGCATTCGTGGTTGAAAGACCTTGGCCGGGTGGAATATGTGCCGATCATGGATACGGAAGCACTGGAAGCCTTCCAGCTTCTGACCCGCACCGAGGGCATCATTCCAGCCCTTGAACCAAGCCATGCTTTGGCCGAAGTGATGAAGCGTGCGCCAAAGATGGGCAAGGATGAGATCATCTTGATGAACCTCTGCGGTCGCGGCGACAAAGACATCTTCACCGTCGGCAAAATTCTGGGAATGGGGTTGTGATATGACACAGCGTATGGACAAACGGTTTGCCGACCTGAAGGCTGAGGGCCGTCCGGCCCTCGTTACCTATTTTATGGGTGGCGATCCGGATTTCGACACTTCGCTTGAGATCATGAAAGCGCTTCCTGCCGCTGGCTCTGACGTGATCGAGCTGGGCATGCCCTTTTCGGATCCGATGGCCGATGGCCCTGCCATTCAGCTGGCCGGGCAGCGTTCGTTGAAAGCGGGCCAGACCCTGATCAAGACGCTGGATATGGCGCGCAAATTCCGCGAGCATGATCAGGCAACACCGATTGTGCTGATGGGCTATTATAACCCCATCTATATCTACGGCGTTGAAAAGTTTCTCGATGACGCGCTGGAAGCTGGCATTGACGGCTTGATCGTGGTGGATCTGCCGCCTGAAATGGATGATGAGCTGTGCCTGCCTGCCCGTTCGCGCGACATCAACTTCATCCGTCTGGCGACGCCAACCACAGATGAAAAGCGCCTGCCGAAAGTGCTGCAAAACACCTCCGGCTTCGTTTATTATGTGTCGATGAATGGCATTACCGGCTCGGCCTTGCCGGATCCGTCCAAGGTGGCCGGTGCCGTACAGCGCATCAAGGCCCATACCGATCTGCCGATCTGCGTTGGTTTTGGTGTTAAAACCGCTGAACACGCAAGGCTGATCGGGGCTAATGCCGATGGCGTTGTTGTGGGCACGGCTATTGTCAATCAGGTGGCCCTGAGCCTGACCAAGGACGACAAGGCAACAGCAGATACGGTGCAATCGGTGGTCACGCTGGTGCGTGGTCTGGCCAGCGGCGTGCATACCGCCCGCCTAGCGGCCGCTGAATAGTTCTCGCCCTTGGGTTCCGTGGGGAAGGGTATCAAATGATACCGCTCCCCACATTGTCGATTTAAAGCAGTTCAGTGTCGGGAAAGTCACTTCGGCCCCCGAGGAATTGCGCCAGCCAGGAGTGTTTTCAGTGAATTGGCTCACAAATTACGTTCGTCCGCGCATCAATTCCATGTTGGGTCGCCGCGATGTGCCCGAAAATCTTTGGATCAAATGCCCCGAAACCGGGGAGATGGTCTTTCATAAAGATCTCGAGCAAAACAAGTGGGTGATCCCGGCTTCGGGCTATCATATGAAAATGCCCGCCAAGGCGCGGTTGGCCGATCTATTTGATGGCGGCCAATTTGAAGCGCTGGTCCAGCCCAAAGTGGCGCAAGACCCGCTGAAATTTCGCGATTCCAAAAAATATGCGGATCGCCTGAAAGACAGCCGCACCAAGACCGAGCAGGAAGACACAATTGTGGCTGGCGTTGGCACCGTTCAGGGCCTGAAGCTGGTGGCTGTGGTGCACGAGTTCAACTTCATGGGCGGATCGCTCGGCATTGCCGCAGGCGAAGCCATCATCAAGGCTTTTGAGCGCGCTATCGCTGAAAAATGCCCCTTAGTGATGTTCCCGGCCTCTGGCGGGGCGCGCATGCAGGAAGGCATTTTGTCTTTGATGCAGTTGCCCCGCACAACCGTTGTGGTCAATATGCTGAAAGAAGCAGGCCTGCCCTATATTGTGGTGCTGACCAATCCGACAACGGGCGGCGTGACCGCGTCCTACGCTATGCTGGGTGATTTGCATATGGCGGAGCCAGGTGCTGAAATCTGCTTTGCTGGCAAGCGCGTGATCGAGCAGACCATTCGTGAAAAGCTGCCAGAAGGCTTCCAGACCTCGGAATATCTGCTGGAGCATGGCATGGTGGATATGGTGGTCAAGCGCCACGATATTCCAGACACTTTGGCGCGCGTGCTGAAAATCATGACGAAAAAGCCTGCGAATGTCGACAACGCGAAATTATCGATTGCCGATGCATCGCGGGCTGCGTCTGCTTAAAGCCGATCGCAGACCTGTACGACAAAGACACCCTGTAAGACTTGGATAGAGACATGACCGATATCGCCGCCAGCCAAGCCGAACAGGTTATTGATGAATTGATGAGCCTGCATCCCAAGGGTTTTGATATGACCCTTGGGCGTATGCGCCGCCTGCTAGACGTGTTGGGCAATCCGCAAGACAAATTGCCGCCGGTGATCCATGTGGCAGGCACCAATGGCAAAGGCTCGTTTACCGCTTTTACCCGCGCACTGTTAGAGCAGGCTGGCCTTGCCGTGCATGTTCACACCTCGCCGCATCTGGTGAATTGGCACGAGCGCTATCGCATTGGTGTCAAAGGTGGGCGCGGAGCGCTGGTGGATGATCTGGTGCTGGCCGATGCGCTGCGCCGGGTGGCCAAAGCCAATGATGGCCAAGCCATCACCGTGTTTGAAATCCTCACCGCTGCGGCCTTTTTGCTGTTTTCCGAAATTCCCGCCGATGTGGTGATTATGGAAGTGGGCATGGGCGGACGGTTGGATTGCACCAATGTGATCGATAAACCGGCCGTCTCAGTCATCATGCCGATTTCCTTTGATCATCAGGCGTATCTTGGTGACCGGGTGGAGTTGATTGCGGCGGAAAAAGCCGGGATCATGAAAAAAGGCTGTCCGGTGGTGATCGGCCATCAGGAATTTGAAGCAGCAAGAGACACATTGGTGGACACCGCCGAGCGGCTCCATTGTCCGCATGTTGTTTTCGGTCAGGATTTTCTGGCCTTTGAAGAGCATGGGCGCCTCGTCTATCAAGACGAATCCGGTTTGATGGATTTGCCCCTGCCGAAATTGCCGGGGCGCCACCAATATGCCAATGCCGCCGCTGCCATTCGGGCACTACGCGCAGCAGGCTTTACGGTTACCCAGGCGATGGCCGACGCTGCTATGACCAGCGTTGAATGGGCCGGTCGTCTGCAAAAACTGACCGAAGGTGCGTTGATCAGCCACGCGCCAATAAACGCAGAAATCTGGGTGGATGGCGGCCATAATCCCGGTGCAGGCGAAGTGATTGCCGAGGCCATGGCAGGCTTTGAAGAGCGTCAGTCCCGCCCGCTTTATCTGATTATCGGCATGCTCAACACCAAAGAGCCACACGGTTACTTCAAGGCGTTTGAGGGATTGGCCGTTCATGTGTTCACGGTTCCTATTCGCGGAACCGATGCAGCATTGGACCCCGTCGCGTTGGCCGCCGCCGCCTATGACGAGGGCATACCTGCCACGCCGGTGTCTTCGGTGACAGACGCGCTGGAGGCTATCCGCGCCACCATGGAAGGCAGTGCCGAGCCAGCGCGTATTCTGATTGGCGGATCGCTCTATCTGGTTGGCAATGTGCTGGCGGACAATGGCACGCCACCGGCGTGAGCTCCAACACGGTTCCAAACGCTCCGGCGTCATGCTTGGTCTTGTGCCGAGCATCTGCTGCTGCCCAATGTGAGAACTGACACCAGCGACATCTTCTCCGGCTGCGACCCTCGGGACAGGCTTGAGGGTGACGAAAGGTTGAGAGTGCGTTCAAAAATGCCCACAAAAAAGCCCGGCATCAACCGGGCTTTTTGCTGACTATGTGGGCCAGAGATTAGGCCGCGCTGGAGATCCAGCTGGACAAGGCGGTCTTTGGCGATGCGCCAACCTTGATGTCAGCCACTTCGCCGCCCTTGAACATAGCCAGCGTTGGAATGGAGCGTACGCCAAACTTGGCGGCCAGTTCCGGGTTTTCATCAATGTTGAGCTTGGCGATCTTCACCTTGCCCGCCATTTCAACCGAGATTTCGTCCAGGCTTGGAGCGATCATCTTGCATGGGCCGCACCATTCTGCCCAGAAGTCTACAACAACAGGCTCTGCGGACTGCAGAACTTCTGCGTCGAAATTGTTCATGTCAACTTTTACGGTAGCCATTGGCTGCTCCTTGGAGAAATGCTGTTGTCATATATATGATGATAATCATTCAGATTTCAATGTGATCTTGCGCACGACAGCGCCGTGCGCCTTTTAAGGCGCATCTAGCTTCGCTGTAGCACTTTAAATTTGCTGAATAATTCCTTTAATTGATTTCGATTGAAGGAATTATTCAGGAGGCTGAAGTGCTTCCAGTGCATGGCTCATTCCAGCCTCACTCATTGTCACAACATTCGGACCCTCCGTATAAACCAAAATGCAGTCTATCGGCTTGCCCGGATAGAGAGGGGTGAGCAGTTCCCGATAGATAGCCAGCTGGGCCGTGTGGGAAAAGGGCACGTCTTCAGATCTCGTTGGTGGCTGCCGATTGGTTTTATAATCCAGCAGGATCACTTTTTCGTCTGTCACCACCAAGCGGTCAATTCGGCCAGACACGGCGCGAAGTTCGCGCCCAAGACGGATTGTGCCCATAATCGAAAGCTCCGCCTGACCGGTACCGGAGAAAACATCGCTTAGATCAGGGTGGGCCAAAATATTCAAAACCGAAGCGACCATGCGCTCACGCTCATGCGCTGGCCAAAAGCGCGCCGCCCTTTCCGCGTAACGGTGGGCCGCATCGCCGCGCTCTGACGGCGGCAGGCCGGGCAACATCTGCAACATGCGGTGGGCAATACGTCCGCGTTGCAGCGCAAGCCCGGCATCTTGCCCCTGATCAAACAGGGGAGAGTAAAGCATCAACTCGCCATCGTCTTCATCCACGGCAAGGCTTGCACCGGATGGGCTGAGCGGCCTTGGCAAGCGCGGCGGTGGCGGCGCAGGGCGCAAAAGGGCGTCGGGCAAAGGCTCCGGCGTTTTGATGATTTTATGGGCCTCAAAACGCTCAAAGCTGGTCCTTGGGCCGGGACGCTGCCAAAGCAAGCCTTCCCATTCCCCTTCCGGCCCTGAAAAGCGCTCCTGACGGCATTGGTTTTCATCCAGCTCCAGCGACGACATGATCATCTCATGCCAGACCTCGCTTTGCTGGATCTTGCCGCGATAGCCGCAAACCACCAAGCGGTCAGCAGCCCGCGTCATGCCCACATAGAGCAAGCGGCGATATTCCTCTTCGGTCGCCTGCTTTCGGCGCGCCACATCAGCGGCGACAATGGCATTGTCCACCGCCTTCACGGGTGCCCAGATGGGAAATTCCATCTCGCTATTTTCCGATGCAATCATGCGGAATTTCGGCAGATGGCTGTGATTAAACGCCTTGGAGCCGTCATCGACCAGAAACACAATCGGCGCTTCCAGACCCTTTGAGGCATGAACGGTCATGACCCGCACTTCGCTGCGCTCCTTGTCCTGCTCGCGCTTCACTTCGGGGCTTTCCAACTCCAGCATGGTGATGAAGGATTGCAGGCCCGGCAGGCCAGATTGCTCGTGGGCAAGGGCAAAGGTGAGGAATTCATCGAGAATATCGCTGACCTCACTGCCGAGGCGCCCAAGGAAGGCGCGGCGCGCACCCAGCGGGCCTAGCACGCGCGCGTAAAAATCATGGGGCGGCAATTCCCGCGCCTGCGTTTGATACTCCGTGAGCCGCGTCGACACCGAGACCCATGGCTCAACGCCTTCCTGCGCCAGGCGCTGGATCTCGCCAAAGACGCTTGAGTCCCCGCGCCGTGCCGACACCGCAAACACATCCTCTTCGGTGAGATTAAACAGTGGGCTTTTCAAAAGCGCTGCCAAGGACAGATCGTCCGCAGTGAGCAGCGTGAAGCGGCCAAGCGCCATCAGATCCTGCACGGCGATATGGCCGGTCAGGCGCAAGCGGTCTGCACCAGCCACCGGAATATTGTTGCGCCGTTTCAAAGCCCGCGTCAGGGCATTGACGAAAGCGCCACGCTTGCGCACCAAAATCAGAATATCGCCCGCCTCAATTGCGCGCTCAATACCCTTTTCAACAATGGTTTCTCGGCCAATCATCGCTTCAATGCGCTGGGCGATGCGCCGGGCCAAAATCGCCGACGGCGCGCTTTCCGGCGTGGCATCAAAGGGGGCTGTCCAGTCCTCTTCATTGTCGATGCCTTCGGGGGCCACCATCTTCCACACTTCGACGCTGCCGGGGTGGCCCGTGCGGCTGGACATATGCACCACCGGCTCGTTAACAGCAGACAGGCCACGCGCATTGGGGCCTTGGGCAAACACCTGGTCCACGGCCGAGAGCACGGCATTGGTGGAGCGAAACGAGAGCGGCAGGCGCACAGCGCTAAAGTTTTCGCCGCCTCTGGCCACTTCCCGCTCGGTTTCGCGTGCTTCTTGCGAAAAGCGCTCCGGCCTTGCGCCTTGAAACGAATAGATCGATTGCTTTTCATCGCCCACGGCAAAGAAGGTGCGGCGAACCTGCCGTGCGCTTTGCCCCGAGAAAAAGTCCTCTCGTAGCGAGCGGATCACCGACCATTGCACCGGGCTGGTGTCTTGCGCCTCATCCACCAGAATATGGTCAATGCCTTGATCGAGTTTGTAATGCACCCAAGGGCCAACGGCGCTGCGGGTCAAAAGCTCGGCGGTGCGGGCAATCAAGTCTTCAAAATCCAGCTGGCTGCTGCGTTTTTTCAACTCCTCATAGTCTAGGCTCAACCGTTCAGCCAAGGTCAGCGCCGCTTTGGTGGCTTTAAACAGCCGAAAGAGCCGCAAGCGTTCGCGACAAGTCACCACATGCTCGCGCGCATTGGCAACGGCATCCGAAAGCTCTGGGGCTGCCTTTTTCATGGCTGCTGCGATCAGCGACACATCGGCCTTTGGCTTGTCGGCGGCGGTATGAAAGGCTTCATCCAGCAGCTTAGCGCGCAAAAACGGATCGGTCTGGCGCACCGCCCGTTCCAGAAGGTGTGCGGTATCTTGCACCTTCACCCCACCCTTGCTGAAAGCCAGATCAATATAGGTGGAGAGAAGGGGGCCGCTTAAATCGGCCAGTGGCCAATAGGCTTCCGCCAAGGATTGCTCTGTCTCATATTGTCCAAGCCCCAGCGCCTGCCGCAAAGCCAGATCCACGCCGCCTTTATAGCTTGCTGCGGTGATAAAGCCGCGGATGGCATGGCGATTGGCAATGATATCCGAGAGCAGATTTTCCAGCCCGAATTCATCACCCAGACTGAGCACTTCGGCAAAGGCGTCCGCTAACACCACGTCGTCTTCTGTTGCGGTTGCAGTGAGCAGTGAGCGGCGCGCATCCGCCAGCAGCACAGAGGCTGCGCGATCATCCAGCACCGAGAAATGCCCGGCGACATTGGCCTCCAGCGGAAACTGATGCAAAAGCGATTCGCAAAAGGCATGAATGGTCTGGATTTTCAAACCGCCCGGCGTTTCCAGTGCGCGGGCAAACAGGCGGCGCGCTTCCGCAATCTTGAGCGCATCCGGTGGGGTCTTTTCAATGTCTTCAATGCGTTTGGAAAGGGCGACATCGGGCAGGGTGGCCCATTCCGCCAGCCGGTCAAACACGCGGTTGGACATTTCCGATGCCGCCGCTTTTGTATAGGTGAGGCAAAGAATCGACGATGGCCGTGCCCCCGCCAGCAACAGGCGAATGACCCGCTGGGTCAACACATGGGTTTTGCCAGACCCCGCATTGGCCGACACCCAAGCCGAGCGGGTGGGGTCCGAGGCCGTGGCCTGTTTGGCCGTTGTCCAGTCAATCCACAGTTTCGGATCGTCGGAGTCTGGAAGCGCATCAAGATCATTCATCGCTGGCGCTCTCCTCTGTGCTTTCTGCGGTCGACCATTCGGCGACTCTGGCCAAATGATCGTAATCGCCGCTGTAATCATTCATCTGCGCTGGCATGAGGCGCGAGACATAGCCGCGATCACCCGATTGCAAAAGCGTGACAAACCGGGTGAGCTGCTCAATGGATTCTGCGGCCAGATCGAGCGCCGATTTGGCCTTGTCGCCCTTGCCGGTCAGCTCATTATTGACCATTTCGGCCTTAAATCGCCCGCCGGGGCGAAGCCGCACATAGGTGAGGTTTTCCGGTGTCAGTCTTCCAACATCTTTGAAAGCTCCCATTTTCAAAGCTGCTGCTTCCAGCGCCAATTGCGGATCGAGCAAGGACCGCGCCTGCGATGTGCTGGGGTTTGAGCCGGTTTTATAATCAATAATATCGGCGTGGCTTGCGCGAATATCAATGCGGTCGGCAATACCTGTTAGCCGGATATTGATGCCATCGAGATCAACGCCCGCGCGCGCTTCTGTCACCATCTTGGCCGGATCGCGCTGGCGCTGCCACTCAATAAAGGCGCGGCCAACATCGCCAAAGCGCTTGCGCCACACCACATCAATATGGGCAGGCAGGTTCTCGGCATCAAACAGCTCATCGGTGATTTGCTGCATCAAAACTTCCGCATCCGGTCCCAGCTTTTCTGGCATTGTTGAGATAAATCGCTCGACAATGGCGTGATAGAGCGTGCCGCGCTCCGACGCGCCCGGATCGCTGTTGAAGGGATCGACTGGATCGAGTTTCAAAATTCGCCGTGCATAGATAGAGTAGGGATCACGCCTCAACCGCCCAACCTCGCTGAAAGAATAGGTTTTCGGGTGCAAATCCTCCGGTGGTTTGGGGCCGGGGCGCTGGGCGGGGGCCTGATCACCGCCTTGATCGAGCAGATCGGCAAAGTGGCGATAGCGCTCGCCGCGTTCTTTCATCGCAGCCGCAAAATCCTTGCCGGCCAAAGCCATCAGGCGTTGTAGCCAGCGCGAGGCAACGGTGGGGGCAGAGCCTTGACGCAGGGCGCGACTATAAATCATCTGCCTTGTGCCATTGGCCATTTCAAAGTCATGGGCCAGCTGGCCAATTTGCCGCTCCGGCGGCTCAAGCCCCATTTCTGTTTTCATGGTGCGCGATAAAAATGGATTGTTGGTGGTGGTGCCGGGCCATGATCCCTCGTTCAAGCCACCCAAAACCATGGTGTCCACGCTTTGCAGACGCGCTTCAAGCGCCCCGAAAATAAACACACGCGGATGGCGCAACGCCTTGGGCTTGACTGACTCGGATGCCGTCAAAGCGGTCAGAATATCAATCCATTGCGAGCCATCAGCCAATAGCTCACCATCGGTTTCCATAATTTCGCTGAGCAGCCGAACCAGAACTGCCCCAGCTTCATCGGCCCACAGGGGGGCGAGATCGCCGTTTTTGCGCTTTGCCACGGCCTCCAGCACCCGGCCTGTGCGCTCTGCCCATTCTTTTAAAGACAGGCGCGTGGTGAAGGAGCGCCCATCCGGTTTGGACACCACATGCCCCGCCAAGGGCTCCACAGCCTCGGCAATGGCCACGGCCAAGGCGCGGGCGCGCGCTTTGGCGTCATCACTCACAGTGCGCCGCCACGAGGGCGGGTGACGGTCATCGAATTGCTCCACCAACTGCCGATCAAACAGATTGGCCAGATCGGCAATATCCACGGGGCCTTTGCCGCCGCGAAGCGCAATCACTTCCAGCGCGTCTGCGGCCTCTTGCAAGCCTTCATCGTCTTGGCCAAAACAGGCAAGCGGGTGCTTGAGCAGCGAAACAATCGAGACCGGATCGCCGGGGCGCAATATGGCTTCCAGCACAAGGGCGGTTAAGGTGCCCTGCGGGGTCGATGAAAACGGCGTTCCGGCCGAATCATCTGCAATAATGCCGAAACGGGCCAGCTCAGATGCCACGCGGCGGGCAAGGTTTCGATCCGGCGTGATCAGAGCGGCGCGGCTTTCACCGCCATCCAAGCCCGGCTGCTCCAGCGCCAGCCGCAGCGCCACCGCAATGGCAATTGCTTCTTCGCGCTCATTGGCGGCTTCAATCAGGGCCACATCAGCAAAGGCTGCTTTGAAACGGGCATCGCCAAAGCTTTCGCGCCAGGCTGTCCAGCCATCGGTGGCTTTGGCGGGTGACAGGGCGCGGGATAGAATCTCAGCGCGATCCGCCAAATCCGGCTCTGCGGCTGTCAGCACCGCCACCTCGTCGCGGGCAATGCCAAGCTTACCCAGCAGACGGTGCAGACCATATTGCGGATGGGCGCGGGCGGTAGGCTCTGGCGGCATGCCAGCGGGCTGTTCGCCGCCGATCACGGCCCATTGTTGGTCGGGCATGGTTTTATCCAGCCCCGGCAAAACGATAACCCCTTGCGGCAGACGTGAGACGGTGGCCACCAGCTCGGACGCTGCCGGAATGGAGCCGGTGGAGCCCGCTACAATCACCGGGCCGGGGGGCGGGTTTGCCGCAAGCCTTGCGCGCTCGGCTTTGAGCAGGCTGTTGCGGTGCAAAACCGGCGACGAGCGTCGCAACTCCTCCAGACGGGCGGGCCAATAGGCACTGGCGATCAGCAAAAACTCCAGCGTCAATTGCCACCAGGAAGCAAAATCGCGGGCATCTAACTTATCGAGATCAGCCCAATCACGCTCTTCTGTTTCCACCGAATCAATCAGCTGCACCAGGGCACGCGCCAGCCACACCGCATCGGCGGGGCTGGCCGGGGCCACCAGCGGTGTTTCTGCGTGAATGCTCAGCACAATATCCGGCAGCTTGTTGCGCCAGAGCAAAATCAGCTGTGCCAGTTCCAACAGCCGCACCGTGTTGCTGATCGGCGGGTTAAGCGCCAAGAGAGCAGGGGTGTCGACATCAAAATAGCTGGCGTCCTCTTCTGCCTCGCCCAGCGGTTTGATGATCGGCAAAATCGCAGCTCTGCCCCCTAAAACCTCAACAAATTCCGCCCGCAGCACACGGGCAGAGCGCTGGGTGGGCACCAAAATGGTGACATTGGACAGCGACAGCGGATCGTCTGGATTATGCGTAAACCCCGGCACGAGGCGTCCATCGCAGAGCGATTGCGCGATCAGTCGCAAAAACGGCTTTGAAGCGGGAATGGTGAGAATGCGGGGGTGGCTCATCTATCAGGCACCTTGCTGATGCTGTTGCATCACCACTTCCGCCTCGCCAATGGCCTCTGGCGTGCCCACGGTCACCCAATGGCCTTGCAGCTCAAGCCCATAGAGACGGCCCTTGGCAATGGCGCGGTCAAAATAGATATTGATGTTGAAGGGGTCTTCTGGCGCATCATCCAATAGGGAAGAGTGCATGGCCAGTGCGCCGCAATAAACAAAGGGGTTGGGATCATTCTCTTGATAGCGGCTCAAACGTCCATCGGGCGCGAGGTTAAAGTCGTTTTTGCCATTGTGTCCTGTGGTGTTTTGAAGCTTCACACAGAGCATGGCCATATCCATGCGCTCAGGATCAAAAAACTGCGCAAGACGTTGAAGATTGGTTGGTTGGCCTGCCTGCTCGCCGATCCAGAACAGATCGGCATTCATCACCAGAAGCGGGCCTGGTGGCATCAGCTTGATACCTTGAACCAGCCCGCCGCCGTTGTTGAGCAACCGTTCCTGTTCGTCAGAGATCAAGATTCTCAAATCGTGGCGCTGGGCGATATGCGTCAGCATCTGATCAGCAAAGTGATGGACATTCACCACCGCCGTTTCCACCCCGGCCTGTTGCAAATGATCAAGCGCGTAATCCAGCAATGTCTTACCGGCAACCTTCACCAGTGGCTTGGGTATGGAATTGGTAACGGGACGCATGCGCGTGCCAAGCCCTGCGGCCAGCACCATGGCTTGATGGATCATCACGGAGCCCTAATCTGTTTTTTTGTTTGAGTTTGGATTTTAGGGAAAACCGGATTCCACTTTTCCCTATGAAACTCTAATGCAACAGACCGAGTTTTGCACACCAATCCCTGAGCGTTGCAAGGGCTGGATGTTCGAAAGCTATGGAAAGATAGGTCAGCGTGCGTGGCATATGCCGCATATAGCCCGGTTTGCCATCGCGTTTCAGCAGCCGGAACCACAGGCCCGCCAGCTTGCAATTGCGCTGGGCGGCCATAATGGCGAAATCGCGCCGGAAGCGGGCTTCATCAAAATCACCATGGGTATGGCGATCGGATATATAGCGCTCCATCAATGCGTCCATCAGCGGACGCTCAATGGTAACGCGCGCGTCCTGAGCAAGCGAGGCCAGATCATAGGCCGCAGGCCCAATCATCGCATCCTGAAAATCGATCAACCCAACGCGATCAACGCCGGTTTTGTCACCCCGCCAGATAATATTGGGCGAATGAAAATCGCGCAGCACCAAGGATGTTTCTGCGGTTTTGAGCTGGTCAATCAGCCCGTCCCAGATGCTGAGATAGTCTGCCCGCTCTTCCGCTGTCGCCTCACGCCCGAGCTTCCATGGAATATGCCAATCAATCAGCAATTCCGCTTCCATCTTCATCGCCACCCGATCAAAATCAGGAATGCGGTGAATGTAGCGCTCGGTCACGCTGATCTCGCGTGGAATGTCGAGCGTGTGGATATGGGCAAGGCAGGAAACGGCAGCCTGATAGCGCTCGGCAATCGGTTGGCCGCTCTCATCCAGCACGCCATCGCGGCCCATGTCTTCAATCAGCAAAATACCCTGATCGAGGTCGCGCTCAAAAATCGCCGGTGCCGCAAGGCCCTTGGTTTTCAACATCTCGCCTATGGCCACAAACGGGTAAACATCTTCTGCCAGATGCACAATTTGCGAATAGGGCTTGCCATCGCGGATTGGTGGCCCGTTGGGACGTTTAGCGGCATCCATCAAGATCATCGGTGGGCGGCCCGGCACAGCTATGGTTTCATAGGCGCGCATGGAGGCATCACCGGCCAGATGCAGGCGGATCGCCTCCGATAATCCATTGGTGTCGAGGAAATTGCGAATGTTCAGGCTGCGCTGAATCCGGCTCAGTTTCGATTCAAGCCCGGTGATGGTCAGTGTCCGTCCACCATCCGCGGAAAAGCTGTAGGCAATGGAAATCGTGTCTTTCGGCAGACGATCTTGCGCGCGCTCTGGCCATTCCACGAGGCAAATGCCGCTTTCCAGCGCTTCGTCAAAGCCAAGCTCGTCCAATTCAGAAGCGTCACCCAAGCGGTAAAGATCGAAATGCGAGGCCGGTATGCGCAGATCATAGCTCTGCACCAATGTAAACGTTGGGCTTGGCACTTCGAGGCCTTCATCCTCCGCAAGCGCGCGTAACAAGGCCCGCGCCAAGGTGGATTTTCCAGCCCCAAGATCGCCATGGAGAGCGAGACAATCACCGGGCTTTACCGCCAGCGCCAAATCCTGTCCGAGCTGCTTGGTTGCGGCTTCATCGGCAAGGTTCAGAGTGATCAAGGACGGTGCCGTTGTCATTCTGCAGCGGCAACCGAATGAGAGATCGTGCCAGATGGAATCCGGCAAACGACCGTTGTGCCCTGATTGGGAACGCTGTTGATGGCAACCGTGCCATTGTGCAAGGACACGAAGCTTTCAACAATCGAGAGACCCAGACCCGCGCCAGAACGTTTGCCGCTCTTGGCGTTGGAGGAAAACCGCTTGAACACCGATGGCAGCATGTCTTCGGGAATACCGCAGCCGGTATCGGTGACGGAAAACACGAAATCCGCCCCCTCGCGCCAGCATTTCAGCACCACCGTTTCGCCTTCGCGCGAAAAATTCACGGCATTGGTGACGATTTTGATCAGGATCTGCTTCAAGCGCTGCTGGTCGGCAACAATGTCGCCCAGCTGCGGCGGCACCATGATTTCCAGCGTCACGCCACCTTCTTGCAAGCGGTCTGTCATCTGCATCGATACATCGTCCAGCAGATCAGTCAGATCAATCTCGGAATAGTTCAGCCGCATGATGCCGGCATCCACCGTTGCCAGATCGAGAATGTCATTGACGATGGTGAGCAGCACCGAAGACGAGGTGGAAATATGATCGACATATTCCGCCTGCCGCTCATTTAGCGGGCCAATCGCCGAGGTTTTCAAAAGATCGGTGAAGCCAATGATATTGGTCAGCGGTGAGCGCAGCTCGTAGGACACATGCTGCACAAAATCATTCTTCAGCTCATCGGCCTTGCGCAGCGCATCGTTCTTTTCCAAAAGCGCGCGTTCTGCTCGCACGCTGTCGGTGATGTTCACGAACGTCAGCATCGTCTGGGCGTTTGGCAGCGGTGTTACGCCATAGTCCAGCACCAGGCCCGACAAAAGCTCAATTGTGCCTTGGCTGGAAGGGCGCTCATCTTCAAAGCTGGTGATCATCTTGCCAAAGGCGCGCCAGCCATCCGGCTTGTCATAGGAGGGCAGGCAGGCGGCTTCAATGCCGCGGATATGGGTGCCGGGGGCCGCTTCTGCCTCGGTAATGCCCCACAGCGCCCGGAATGCCGGGTTGGACAGCCGGATACGGCCATCGGGACCAAAGACGGCGACACCCTCAGACAGGTGATCAATGGTTTCGCCCTGAACTTGCACCAATGTGTTGTAGCGGGTTTCCAGATCCACCTGCTCGGTGAGGTTTTCAAACACCCAGGTTGCGCCGCCTTGCGGATGAGCAGAGGCAATGACGCGCAAGGTTTGGCCATTAGGCAGGTGCCACAGCACGGTTTGGGTATCAATCGAGCGATAGACGGAAAGGGTGTTTTCTTTCCATGCTTTCCAGCTTAACTGTTCTGGCAATTTGCCAGCGCTGCGCAGCCGGTCCAGCAATTCACTATGGTCAGGGCGCGATTCCAGGAAAGCAAGATCCAGATCCCAAAGCTGTTGGAACGCCTGATTGTAAAACTGCAATTTCCGCTCGCCGTCAAAAATCGCAACCGGTGTAGCCAGATGATCCAGCGTTTCGGCGTGGCTTTTCAAGGTGCGGTTCAACTCTTCGCGCAGCGCTTCCTCGCGCGAAACATTGATGGCCATGCCGCAAGAGCCATTGGGCGTTTTGGTATCAACCACGTCAAAGAACGTGCGGTTGCCATGCACCACCGTGGAGACGGTGTCGATAAACGGCGAAATCGGCGTCATGGTGGCGCGAATTTTCTCGCGGGTGATGGTGTTGAGGATTTCACGCCCCTCAAGCACGGCTTGGTCCGGCGTCAAGGTTTCCACGGCATCGCTATAGGCCTGATTGACCCAAATCAGCCGGCCATTGTTGTCGCGCTGCCAAACGGGCTGCTCAACGGATTCCAGCAGGCCCTCAAAGGATTCGATGGTCGAGGATAGGCGGGCTTTTTCAATTTTCAGCTCAGCCAGTTCGGCGCGCAGATTATTGAGCGCAACAAAGCGGGCAAAGGCGCGGCCGCCGGAGACGCGACCTTGAACTTCCAGCACTTCATCGCGATGGGTTTCAACAATCAGATCAAAGCTTTGCGCCTTGAACCGCAATTTTTCAACGGCCTGATCCAGATCGGCAGCCGATACAGGCTTGAGCCAGCGGCCAAACGCCAAAAACTCGGATTCCTGCTGCGGAGCACCGGTCTCAATCGGCAAATGGCCGAGCTGTTCCGGCTTTTCCGCTTCACCATCCCAGATGACGATCCGGCGGTTTTTATCGGCAATCAGCGCCTGATAGCGGGAGATGCGCTGGTTGGCCTCGGAAAGAGCCGTTCGTGCTTCCTGGCTTTCCGCCTCAATGGTGTTGCGTTGGCGCACCAGCCAGAGTGTGGACAAAAGCGTTGCGGAAATCGCACCGATCACCAGAGAGAAGCCGATCATTTCTGCGGAGGAGAATGTGTTGGTACCGACTGCGTTCACGCTTTGCGCGAACACAGGTCTTGCGCCGAGCACGCCACCGGTGAGGCTCAAAGCGCTGCCCCGGAGCATGGTGCCGCACCGCAGCCAACGCATGGCTCTTTGACCGATCACGCGCCCACCACCTGCACCGTGATATGTTAATCTCACCACAGGCGTCATTCCGGCACGCAGAATGTTACCCGTCCTTCCCCGTAGGAACGGGTATTTCGTATGAACCGTCATTTCCGGTCTGTCTCCGTCCTATTGCCGCATCTTTGACAAGACATCCCCATTTCATGTGCCAATTTAGCGCAACTCCATTTTTCAAAAACCGCAGGCATCAACTGCGTTTGAAAAAGAGAACCGCACAAGTGCATCCCTTTTGGGGAAGGAGCTGAACAGAAACCAATTGTCTGTCCACCTCCGCGCACTCACGTTGGCACGCGAATCAAGTGTTAAAACAATACTGTGGATAAGATTCATCGGGAAGGGGTAGGGCGAAAAAAGAAATCGCGGCCTTTGTCAAGACCGCGATCTCTATATCTTGTGGGTATATGGTTAATGATTAGTATCTGTAGTGGTCAGCCTTGAATGGGCCAGCCGGAGTGACACCAATATAGGCAGCCTGTTCTTCAGAAAGAACAGAAAGCTTTACGCCGAGCTTTTCCAGATGCAGGCGCGCGACCTTTTCATCGAGGTGCTTGGGCAGAACATAGACCTGCTTCTGGTAGGCATCGGGCTTGGTGTAAAGCTCGATCTGGGCCAGAACCTGGTTGGTGAAGGAGGCGCTCATCACGAAGGATGGGTGGCCTGTGGCGTTGCCAAGGTTGAGCAAACGGCCCTCGGAAAGAAGGATCATGCGGTTACCAGCCGGGAAGGTGATCATGTCCACCTGTGGCTTGATGTTGGTCCATGTCATGTTCTTCAGGGCTGTGACCTGAATTTCATTGTCGAAGTGGCCAATGTTGCCAACAATCGCCATGTCCTTCATCTCGCGCATATGCTCGATGCGGATCACGTCCTTGTTGCCGGTGGTGGTGATGAAAATGTCAGCGGTCTTGGCAACGTCTTCCAGTGTCACCACTTCAAAGCCGTCCATAGCGGCCTGAAGCGCGCAGATCGGGTCAACTTCCGTGACCTTTACGCGAGCACCAGCGCCGATCAGCGATGCAGCGCAGCCCTTGCCCACGTCGCCGTAGCCGCAGACCACGGCAACTTTACCAGCCATCATCACGTCGGTTGCGCGGCGAATGCCGTCGACCAGCGATTCCTTGCAGCCGTATTTGTTGTCGAATTTCGACTTAGTGACCGAGTCATTGACGTTGATGGCGGGGAAAGGCAGCAGGCCCTTCTGGCTCAACTGGTACAGACGGTTCACGCCTGTGGTGGTTTCTTCGGTCACGCCCTTGATGGCATCGCGCTGCTTGGTGAAAAAGCCCGGTGTTGCAGCCAAGCGCTTCTTGATCTGGGCAAACAGGATTTCTTCTTCTTCAGAAGATGGGTTCACCAGAACATTTTCGCCAGCTTCAGCGCGGGCGCCGAGCAGGATGTACATGGTGGCATCGCCGCCATCGTCGAGGATCATGTTGGAAGGCTGACCGTCGGTCCACTGAAAAATCTTGTCGGTGTATTCCCAGTATTCGGTGAGGCTTTCGCCCTTGATGGCGAACACTGGAACGCCAGAAGCGGCGATGGCCGCAGCAGCATGGTCCTGCGTCGAGAAGATGTTGCACGATGCCCAACGAACCTCTGCACCCAGAGCGGTGAGGGTTTCAATCAGCACGGCTGTCTGAATGGTCATGTGCAGGGAGCCACTGATGCGCGCGCCCTTCAAAGGCTTGGTTTCGCCCAGCTCGCGGCGGCAGGCCATCAGGCCCGGCATTTCCGTTTCAGCAATATCAAGCTCTTTGCGACCGTAGTCGGCAAGGGTGATATCGGCGACGATGTAATCCTGTGTAGTGCTCATGGCGTTCTCCAGACCGGGATTGAACCGCAGGCCTGCGATCTGGTTTCAAGCAGAAGACAGGCAAGCGACGCCCACCATTTAAGGCAGGCCATTGCAACCGGTGTATCAGGGAAAGCCAATGATGGCAATAATCACATAAAGAGGTCTTTATATCTTTATGTTGTTCTTGGTTTACATTTCCTCGCCAAACTTGTCGGCAACCAATGCATCCAGCGTATCCAGTGCCTTTTCGGCATCCAGTCCCGATGTCGTTACGGTGATGGTGCAGCCGGGGCTGGCAGCCAGCATCATCAGGCCCATGATGGATGTGCCACCAACGGTCGTTCCGTCCTTGGAGACATGAACCGTGGCTTCAAACCCTTGTACTGTCTGTACAAATTTGGCCGAAGCGCGGGCGTGAAGGCCGCGCTTGTTGATGATGAGCAGGTCTCGTGTGAAAGACGTCATTCTGGTCGTGGTTCCTATTTGCCGCTCAAAACGCGGCTGGCCACGTTGATATATTTTCGCCCGGCCTCTGATGCATCAATCAGGGCCTTTTCCATATCATTCTCGCCCCGCACACCGGCCAGCTTGATCAGCATGGGCAGGTTAACACCGGCAATCACTTCAATACGGCCGGTATTCATCACCGAGATCGCCAGATTGGAGGGCGTTCCACCAAACATATCGGTGAGGATAATCACGCCATGGCCATCATCGGCACGCAACACCGCATCCAGAATATCCTGGCGGCGCTGATCCATATCGTCTTCTGCGCCAATACAGATTGTTTCTATGAATTTCTGCGGACCCACAACGTGTTCCACGGCATAATGAAATTCTTCAGCCAGCTTGCCATGGGTGACAAGCACAAGTCCGATCATTCGCTTATAGCTCCCTGCTCAACTGCTGACGGCCAGTTATCGCACTGCAAAAGGCCCGTTTACCCGTCTGTTGATCGAAGATCAATCGTCTTGCCCGCCACAATCTCAAAAGCCACTGCATTCCCTCATCAAACAGCGTAGACACACCGTTCATGATTTGGAATTCTTCTCAACTGGATGGCTATCTTGGCGATGAAAATGTGAAGTGCAAGCATAAAATATTTGCATGCTGCCTATGATTCGCATTTGTCAAAAAAAATGGGGTGGGTTTTTGCGAAACCCGTAGAAATTCAGGATCATCCGCATCAGCAAGCCTGAGAGGAAAAACAGAGCGGGCCGCGCCCTTCGCTTGAAGACGTGCAACGTGCTTCGATGGGTGTTTAAGAACGGGCGTCCTGATCGCGTATGCGGCCATGCATGAGGTTTTTCACCATGGCCACATCGGGATTGAAATCGACACAGAGCCGCAAGACCGGAAGAGACACCTGAGGCAAAATCTCCATGGTCTCATGCAAGGCTGGCAGACGCTCCGTATCAAGGCCTGCTGAGACCGGCATGAGCACAGCATCGATCACCGCAGAACGGATGCTGGGCATTTGAACAATGCCGCTAAAGCGGATCTCGATCAAATCCCGGATGGTCTCAGGGCGATGGGCAATCACTGTCCCGGCTTTTGCCTCGATCCAGATCTGGTCATCGCTGATCAAGGCTGCGAAAATCCCGTTTTGAGCGGCATTTGCCAAAAGTGCAGATGCGAGGCGCGATTTACCAGAGCCGCTTGGACCGACAATCAAAAACCCTTGCCGGCCAAGCACAATTCCCGTTGCATGGATGTTGATCCCGCTATTTTTCATGGGTGCTTGGATCGGCAGGCAGGGTCAGAATGAAGCGCGCACCCAGAACTTTGCCGGTTTCCTCTTCGAGTATGTTTTCTGCCCGCAGTGATCCGCCGTGGGCTTCGGCAATCTGGCGGCTGATGGACAGGCCGAGACCAGAATTTTGGCCAAAGCTCTCGCCATCCGGGCGGTCAGTGTAGAAGCGCTCAAAAATCCGGTCGATATCCTCGGCCTGAATGCCCGGACCGTTATCCTCCACCGTGACGATGCAGCGGCTGCGGGTGCGCGAAAGCCGTACCGAAATCAGCCCTTCTTTTTCGGGCACGAAAGACCGGGCATTTTCGATCAGATTGGTGATGATCTGGCCGATGCGCAGGTCGTGACCTTCAACAATATAGCGTGCTTTCTGGTTTTGTTTGTGCTCCAGCACATATTCGATTTTCACCGGCTTCTTGTTGCTCCTGATCTGGCGCGAGATTTCCACCATATTGCCAAGCACCACCTCCATATCAACAGGCGAGGCATCGGAGCGGGCAAGCTCGGCATCCAGCCGCGACGCATCGGAAATATCGCTGATCAAACGATCAAGGCGGCGCACATCATGCTGGATAATTTCATGCAAACGCGCCTTGGAGGCGTCGGTCTTGGCCACCGGCAAGGTTTCCACAGCACTTCGAAGCGAGGTGAGGGGGTTTTTCAGCTCATGGCTGACGTCGGCGGCAAAACTCTCAATGGCATCAATGCGGTCATAGAGCGCTGTGGTCATCTCGCGAATGGCGACAGAAAGATTGCCAATTTCATCCTGACGCACAGAGAAATCCGGAATTTCCTCGCGTTCTCTGGCTCCGCGCCGTACGCGAATGGCCGCAGCCGAGAGGCGGCGCAGCGGGTTGGCGATGGTGGAGGACAACAGCAGCGACAAAACGATATTGACCAGCGTGGCAACACCAAACACCCGCAGGATTGCCAGCCGCTCGGCATGGACGATCTTGTCAATATCACCGGCTTGTGTTGATAGCAGCAAGACGCCGAGAACGGCGCGGAACCGCTGCACAGGCACGGCCACCGAGACAATCAACTCGCCTTGTTCGGTGACGCGAACTACTGCGCCGCGCACGCCGGTCAGGGCGTTCATCACTTCCGGGTAAATAGAACCATCACCGCCGGGGGCCTCTTTATAGAGCGGAACATTGCCGGGCTGGAGCATGCGGTTAAACAGCTTGCCAACCCAATCCCCCCAACTTTCCGTATCGCCTTCAACGGGTTGCAGATCGTAACGCAACACCTGTCCGCGCGAATACAGATGGCGTGAATCCAGCAACAGATTGGCATCGGCATCAAACAGGCGGGCGCGGGTGCGGGTTGGCGAAATCAAGCGCCGCAGAACTGGTGCCACCCGCTCCGGGTTGATGGGAAATTCCAGATCCTCATCATTGGGCACAGGCGTAATGCTTTGTCCGGCCTGCAACTCAAGCAGCTTTTGCGGATCAATGGTGATCGAATTGGTATCCACGGAGGCTGACGCCGCAATGGCGCCGGCAATGATTTCGCCTTGCGTCAGCAGGCTTTCCACCCGCGCATCAATCAGCCCTTCACGGAACTGATTGAGATACATGATACCGCCCACCAGCACGATGAGGGCGGCAAGATTGAAAAACACGATGCGGCGCGTCAGGCTGGAGAAAACGGCATTGCCGAAGATCCGCCGGATCAGCGTGAAAGGATGGGAAAAGGACAAGCGTCTTGAGGCTGGGCGACCGTCGCCCAGTTCTGTATCCTTATCCGCAGATCGCCTCATCAAGGGAGTAGCCTTTCAACCATCATGTCAGCTCTGGCGTTGAGCCCAGTACTCAGACGAGGCTCACGCGCTTTCGCGGAAGCGGTATCCTACACCATAGAGCGTTTCAATCATGTCGAAGTCATTGTCGGCCATTTTGAACTTTTTTCGCAATCGCTTGATGTGGCTGTCAATGGTGCGGTCATCCACATAGACCTGTTCATCATAGGCGGCATCCATCAGCGCATCGCGGCTCTTGACCACGCCGGGGCGCTGGGCCAGCGAATGCAGAATGAGGAATTCCGTCACAGTCAATGTTACCGGATCGCCCTTCCAGGTGCAGGTGTGGCGTTCCTGATCCATCACCAACTGGCCACGCTCCAGATTGCGGGCTTGCTGTTCGGCGGCTGTTTTGACTGTGCCGCCGGCGGCAGCATTTTCCCGGTTGGCGGCGCGGCGCAAAATGGCCTTGACGCGCTCGACCAGCAGGCGCTGGGAGAAAGGCTTGGTGATAAAGTCGTCGGCACCCATTTTCAGGCCAAACAGCTCATCAATCTCTTCATCCTTGGAGGTGAGGAAAATCACCGGCATATCGGATTTCTGCCGCAGGCGGCGCAAAAGTTCCATGCCATCCATGCGCGGCATCTTGATGTCAAAAATTCCAAGGTGCGGGGGGCGGGCCAAAAGTCCGTCGAGTGCGGATGCGCCGTCGGTGTAGGTCTCGACCTTATAGCCTTCCGCTTCCAGAGCAATGGATACGGACGTCAGAATGTTCCGGTCGTCGTCAACCAGCGCGATTGTTTGCATGCGGCTTATCTCCGTCATCTTTGTGCGTTCCCGGCTTTTCAGCCATCTCGTGATCAATGGTCCCTGCTGAAACGCTTCATGAGGGTAAAGGTGGAACAAATTGTGGCAAAGATAAAGGGCAAGATGCGGATGATCTTGCAATGGCTCGAGACGATCTGAAAAGCGCCAAGCGGATGCTGGCCAGAAATTGAACCGATTTAAAAACTGGCATATCAGTTTAAACCGATTAAATATATGATTTTATTGAATTTTATTGAAATTTCGCCCTTGCAAATTTAAAATCTAGGCTCTAGCGTTAAGTCATATTCATACCGCCAATCCTGCCAAAAAAGGAAATATCTCATGGAGGAGCTTGGAGTGAACAATACCAGGACAGGTGTTGAGACGATGGGTCTGGGTCAGGCCACCCGCGTCCACTATAACCTTCTTCCGGCTGCTCTTTATGAGCATGCCATTCGCAAGGGCGAAGCCGTTCTGACCGCGGACGGTGCGCTTTTGGCAGAAACCGGCCAGCACACCGGCCGCTCGCCGAAGGACAAATTCATCGTGCGCGATGAAAACACCGATGGCAAAATCTGGTGGGATAACAACAAGCCTATGTCGAAAGAGCATTTCGACATCTTGCACAAAGACATGCTGGCGCATGTGGCGGGCAAAGAGCTTTTTGTGCAGGATCTGATTGGCGGTGCCGATGCAGCCAATGCTTTGCCAACCCGTGTGGTAACGGAATTGGCCTGGCATTCGCTGTTTATCCGTAACCTGCTGATTCGCCCGGATCGCACCACACTGGATACGTTTGAAGCCAAGTTCACCATCATTGACCTGCCCAGCTTCAAAGCAGACCCAGAGCGCCATGGTTGCCGCACCGAAACGGTGATCGCTTGCGATTTCACCAACAATATCGTGCTGATTGCTGGCACGTTCTATGCGGGTGAAATGAAGAAGTCGGTGTTCACCGCGCTGAACTACATGCTGCCCGCCAAGAAAGTAATGCCCATGCATTGCTCGGCCAACGTTGGCCCTGCTGGTGATTCGGCTGTGTTCTTCGGCCTGTCGGGCACGGGCAAGACCACGCTGTCGGCTGATCCATCGCGCACCTTGATTGGCGATGACGAGCACGGCTGGGGCGAGGACGGCATCTTCAACTTTGAAGGTGGTTGCTACGCCAAGACCATTCGTCTGTCGGCTGAAGCCGAGCCGGAAATTTTCGCTACCACCAAGCGTTTCGGCACAGTGCTGGAAAATGTGGTGCTGGATGAAAACCGCGTGCCGGATTTCAACGATGGCTCCAAGACGGAAAACACCCGTTGCGCCTATCCGCTGGATTTCATTCCGAATGCATCGGACACAGGTCGCGCTGGTCATCCCAAGACCATCATCATGCTGACTGCCGATGCGTTCGGCGTGATGCCACCCATTGCCAAGCTGACACCTGAGCAGGCCATGTATCACTTCCTGTCGGGTTACACCGCCAAGGTGGCTGGCACAGAGCGTGGCGTGACCGAGCCGGAAGCAACCTTCTCGACCTGCTTCGGCGCACCGTTCATGCCGCGTCATCCGGCTGAATACGGCAATCTGCTCAAGGAGTTGATTGCAACCCACCAGGTGGATTGCTGGTTGGTCAACACCGGCTGGACCGGCGGCGCTTACGGCGTTGGCAGCCGTATGCCCATCAAGGCAACCCGCGCGCTGCTTACCGCAGCACTCTCTGGCGAGTTGAAGAAGTCTGAGTTCCGCACCGATGCCAACTTCGGCTTCGCGGTTCCTGTGGCTGTGGATGGCGTGGATACCAAGATCCTTGATCCGCGTTCCACCTGGGCCAATGGGGCAGACTATGACGCACAAGCCAAGAAGCTGGTGGGCATGTTCATTAACAACTTCGAGAAATTCGAAGCCCATGTGGACAGCAATGTGCGTGATGCTGCACCTGTCTTGGCGGTTGCAGCCGAATAAAAGGTTTCACGTGGAACCATTTTTTCGAGGCCCGGCGATATCATCGCCGGGCTTTTTGCTTTTTGAATCCGGCTTTTTGTCAATTGGAATCCGGGTTTGATCGCGCGTCGCTTTTCGGCTAAAGCCAAAGGATAGCAAGGCTGGACAGAACCCATGGCGAGCGACCCGCTCTACATCAACGACAGAATCACGATCGCCGGTTGGGAACTGACCGAGCAATTTGTGCTGGCCGGTGGTCCGGGTGGGCAAAATGTCAACAAGGTTTCGACGGCTGTTCAACTGTTCTTCAATCTGGTCGGTTCGCCATCCTTGCCGGAGCGGGTCAAAAACAATGCCATCAAGCTGGCAGGCCGCCGGCTCTCGAAAGAAGGCGTGCTGTTGATAGAGGCCAGCCGGTTTCGCAGTCAGGATCGCAACCGTGAAGATGCGCGCGAGCGTTTGAAAGAACTGGTTTTGGAAGCCGCAAAACCACCGCCGCCGCCACGGCGCAAAACCAAGCCCACCAAAGGCTCGATTGAGCGCCGTCTCAAGGCAAAGACGGGCCGCGGCGAAATCAAGAAAATGCGCGTCAAACCCGATCAGGATTGATCGCTTGATCGGCGTGTCTGTTACACGAGGCTGAAAACCCGAATCAGAACCATGGGCTTTGGCCGCAGGCTATGCAGGGTGCCGACAAACATCCGGCGGTTCAGCCAGTCATGCGGACCTTCTGGTGCGGTGATGTCGATATGAGAAAATGCGTATCGAGGCCCATCTTTGGGCGAATCGATCAGAACCCTGTTGTTGACGGTGATAATCGCACCATCCTCGGTCTGCATTTCATAGAGCGCATTCAAAAGCCGCACGCCATCTTTTCGCAGCAATTGCCGGTCCGCGCCACCTGGCATAACCTTGCCCTTGATACGGGGGCCTGCAAATTCACCACCGGTGATGTTGATAATGCGTCGATCGCCGAGAGGTGACTGGCCCATTTCAATGGTGTCCTGAAGCGTGACGATTGCCTCATAGACAAATTCTGTTTTTGGTAAAACGATGGGCACATCGGAAAGCGGGCCACCGTCCGGCGTTGCCGCGTCTGTTGCTTGTGCCTGAAGACCGCCGGTGCTTGCGGCCAGTGCGGTGGTGGCGACGCCAAGAAACAGTCGTCTTTGCCGATCGACGTGGTTCGGTGCTGAAATGTCTGACATTGTGCTTCTCCTCCCAGAGACAGTAAAGTATTGACTACTTACTATCTGGGAGGGTGCCATCAAAGCTTGCGGAGTGCAACCTGCTCAACCAGATGGTTTTCGCCTTTTCGCAAAATCAGATCGGCCCTTGGTCGGGTGGGCAGAATGTTTTCACGTAGGTTTTTCAGGTTGATATTCGCCCAAAGGCTTTCCGCAATGGCGAGCGCTTCCTCTTCGCCAATCGTCGCATAGCGATGGAAGTAGGAATTGGGATCACGAAATGCCGTTTGGCGCAGTTTCATGAAGCGCTTCACATACCAGCGGTGAATGAGGTTTTCATCGGCATCGATGTAAATCGAGAAATCGAAGAAATCCGAGACCATGGGAACGATTTTCCCGTCGCGCGGCAGGTCACGCGATTGCAAAACATTGATGCCCTCGAAAATCAGAATGTCTGGACGGTCAATGATCGTATGCTCGTCGGGAAGAACATCATAGGTCAGATGCGAATAGCGCGGTGCCTTGACATTTTGCTGACCGGCCTTGATGGCGGAGAGAAAACGTAAAAGCGCTGCCGTGTCATAGCTTTCTGGAAAACCTTTGCGGTTCAGGCGGTTTTCACGCACCAGCGTTGCATTGGGATAGAGAAAACCGTCGGTGGTGACCAGATCAACCTTGGGGCTGGAAGGCCAGCGGGCCAAAAGCTCTTTCAGCACGCGCGCCGTGGTGGATTTGCCAACCGCCACAGACCCGGCAACACCGATGATAAACGGTGTTTTGGTGACATTGGTGCTCAAAAAGCGGTTTCGCTGCTCAAACAACAATTGCGATGATTCAACGTGCGACGACAAAAGCCGTGACAGTGCCAGATAAATGCGCCGTACTTCGGCCAGATCAATCGGGTCATCAATAGATCGCAGGCGATGGACTTCATCCAGCGTCAATGTGAGGGGCGTGTCAGCCCGAAATTTTGCCCATTCATCGGTTGAGAAGAACAGATAGGGCGAATAGCTACCGACTCGAAAGTGATCAAGGTTCTCCTCCACCTCAGGCTCCCCGCCCATCGCTTCCTTGACCGCTGTTATCATGGGCTTTGCCGACTGGCTTTCTCGCTCAAACCGGATTGGGCGGTGCGTCGTTGAAGTTCTTCCATCACCGTTTCTACCGGGATGTCAGCAATTTTCAATACCACTAAAAGGTGATAGAGGAGATCGGCACTTTCATAGATCAAATTGGCGCGGTCATCCTTGACCGCTGCCATCACGGCTTCAATGGCTTCTTCGCCCAGTTTCTTCGCGGCTTTATCCTGTCCGGCAGCCACCAGCTTGGCGGTCCAGCTCTCGTCAGGCGATGCTTTGGCGCGCGTGGCGACAATGGCTTCCAGATCGGTTAGCGTGAATGTGCTCATCAAAATTCTCTCACGCTTGATCAAGACGCATGGGGATGCCAGCGTTAGCCATATAGGCTTTGGCTTCGGCAATGGAATAGGTGCCGAAATGGAAGATGGAGGCTGCCAGCACCGCTGTGGCATGGCCTTCTTTGACGCCCGCCACCAGATCATCCAGCGTGCCAACGCCGCCAGAGGCAATCACCGGCACACGCACGGCATCGGCAATGGTGCGGGTCAATTCCAGATCATAACCGATCTTGGTACCGTCGCGGTCCATGGATGTGATTAGCAATTCGCCAGCGCCGCGCTCTACCATTTTCACCGCAAACTCGACGGCATCAATGCCCGTGGCATTGCGGCCGCCATGGGTGTAAATTTCCCATGCGCTGAGATTATCACCGCCGCTTGCTTGGCTACGGCGCCGTTTGGCATCAATCGACACCACAATGCACTGATTGCCAAATTTATCCGCTGCTTCCGCAACAAAATCCGGGTTGTTGACGGCAGCCGAATTGATCGACACCTTATCAGCGCCAGCCAAAAGCAGTTTGCGAATATCACCCACGGCGCGCACACCACCACCGACGGTGACAGGCATAAAGCAATGATCCGCGGTGCGTGCCACCACATCAAAAATCGTCTCGCGATTGTCGGATGAAGCGGTAATGTCAAGAAAGCACAGCTCATCGGCACCCGCGGCATCATAGGCCTTGGCGGCTTCCACCGGATCACCGGCATCAATCAGATCGACAAAGTTGACGCCCTTGACGACGCGGCCATCTTTGACGTCGAGACAGGGGATAACACGGGCTTTCAAGGTCATCGTGCGGGCTCCTTCTTGGCAGCGACAATCAGCGCCAAAGCTTCCGCCGGATCAATCCGGCCATCATAGAGCGCGCGGCCAGAAATGGCACCTTCCAGTTTGCGTGCATCCGGCTGCACCATGCGGCGGATGTCGTCCAAGGAGGCCAAGCCGCCAGAGGCAATCACGGGAATGGACACAGCTTCGGCCAATTCCAGCGTCGAGGCCCAGTTGATACCCGCAAGAATGCCGTCGCGGTCAATATCCGTATAGATAATGGCGGCAACGCCAGCACCCTCGAATTTCTGGGCAAGCTCAATCACGCCCAGTTCAGACGCTTCCGCCCAGCCTTCAACCGCCACTTTGCCGCCCTTGGCATCAATACCCACCGCGACCTTGCCCGGAAACTGCTTGCAGGCCTCAATCACCAGCGCCGGATCGCGCACGGCAATGGTGCCGAGAATGACCCTTGAGAGTCCGCGAGACAGCCAGCTTTCAATGTGCGCCAGCGTGCGAATGCCACCACCCAGCTGCACCGGGTTTTTGGTCGCCTTCAAAATCGCATCTACTGCCGCGCCATTGACGCTCTCGCCAGCAAAAGCGCCATTAAGATCCACCACATGCAGCCATTCAAACCCCTGATCTTCAAACGCTTTGGCCTGTGCGCCGGGATCAGTATTGTAAACGGTGGCCTGTTCCATATCGCCCAGTTTCAGGCGTACGCACTGGCCGTCTTTGAGGTCGATGGCGGGAAAAAGAATCATAGCGTGCACTCCATCGCGGAGAGGCTCATGGAGCCCATGTCAGAAAATTGGAAATCAGCTTCAGACCCAGCGTCTGGCTCTTTTCCGGATGGAATTGCGCGCCAACCTTGTTATCGCGGCCGACAAAGGCTGTCATCGCGCCACCGTAATTTGTGGTGGCAATCACGTCTTCGGGGTTTTGTGCTGCCAAGTGGTAGGAATGCACAAAATAGGCATGCAATCCCTGCTCTCCCGTGGCAATGCCATCAAACAGCGGGTGAGGGCGGTTCAAGGTCAGCGTGTTCCAGCCGATTTGCGGGATTTTCAAAGCGGGGTCCGATGGGGCCATCTCCACCACATCGCCCTTGATCCAGCCGAGGCCGTTGGTCACGGTCTTTTCCAAGCCCCGCGATGACATCAGCTGCATTCCAACGCAAATACCCATGAATGGGCGGGCCTTGTGTTCCACCACATCCACCAGCGCCTCATTCATGCCCGGCACGGCATCAAGGCCGCGCTTGCAATCGGCATAAGCGCCAACACCCGGAAGCACGATGCGATCGGCTGTTGCCACGCGCTCGGCCTTGTCGGTCAGTTCAATGTCTGCACTAAGCCCGGCTTCACGGGCGGCACGCTCGAACGCCTTGGTGGCGGAGCGCAAATTGCCCGAACCATAATCAATAATCACAACACGCATTTCGATACCTCAATAAACCCCAAGAGCGGAGTGTCAGGCCAGCGTTCCCTTGGTCGAAGGAATGCGGCCAGCCTGGCGCGGATCAATCTCGGTGGCAGCGCGCAAAGCGCGGGCCACGGCCTTGAAACAGGTCTCGGCAATATGGTGGTTGTTGGCACCATAGTGATTGAGGATATGCAGGGTAATGCCAGCATTTTGCGCCAGCGCCTGAAAGAACTCGCGCACCAGTTCGGTATCAAACGTGCCGATTTTGGGCGCGCTGAACGCCACATTCCACACCAGAAACGGGCGGCCTGACACATCAATGGCGGCCTTGGTCATGGTTTCATCCATGGCCAAATCAATCGAGGCATAGCGCATGATACCGCGGCGGTCGCCCAGCGCCTTGGCAATGGCCTGGCCGATGGCAATGCCGGTGTCTTCGACCGTGTGATGATCATCAATATGCAGATCTCCCTGCACGTCGATCTCCATATCGATCAGCGAATGGCGGCTGAGCTGGTCGAGCATATGATCGAAAAAGCCGACGCCCGTGGAGATTTTCGAGGTGCCGGTGCCGTCGATGTTGACGGAGACGGATACCGAGGTCTCGTTGGTTTTGCGCACAATAGCGGCGCTGCGGCTCTCACTCATCAAGTCTCTCCCTGCAAAGATGAGGTTGTTTATCAGGGCAGGGGTGAAATATCCAGAAGTATGACGGCGATTTTGATGCGGTGCATTAGGGGCAATCCATGGCTAGATCAGTGGCCTGATCAAGGGATTGTGACAGTTGTTTGCAATTGCGATTGGGCTGCTTACATAGGGTCTAACATCAGGGGCCGATTTGTGCGGCCTTTAGAGCATTTCCAGGAAAAGTGCGTAGCGGTTTTCCGTCCGGAAATGCGTAAGGACAAAGAGTTAGACCGGAACGGATTGGATATGAGCGAACATAATCCTTATGGAACAATGCATGGCACCACAATTATCTCGGTGCGCAAAGGCAATATGGTGGCAATGGCAGGCGACGGTCAGGTTAGCCTCGGCCAGACCGTGATGAAGGGCAATGCGAGAAAAGTGCGCCGCATTGGCAAGGGTGGCGATGTGATTGCCGGTTTTGCCGGTGCTACGGCTGATGCGTTTACGCTTTTGGAGCGGCTGGAAAAGAAGCTGGAGCAATATCCTGGCCAATTGATGCGCGCTTCCGTCGAGCTTGCCAAGGATTGGCGCACCGATAAATACCTGCGCAATCTCGAAGCCATGATGCTGGTGGCCGATAAAACCATCACGCTGGCCATTACCGGCAATGGCGATGTGCTGGAGCCTGAGCACGGCACCATTGCCATTGGCTCTGGCGGCAATTATGCGCTGGCGGCGGCCCTTGCCCTGATGGACACAGATAAGACAGCCGAGGAAGTGGCGCGCAAGGCCATGAAGATCGCCGCCGATATCTGCGTTTACACCAATGAAAACGTGCGGGTTGAAACGCTGTCGCTCGATCCAGATGCTTGACGCAGATGACTAAACCGACTTTCCCGTTCTCTTTTTACGGATATTGCATATGACCAATTTCTCCCCCCGCGAAATCGTCTCAGAACTCGACCGCTACATCATTGGCCAAAATGATGCCAAGCGCGCCGTTGCCATTGCGCTGCGCAATCGCTGGCGCCGCCAGCAGCTGGATGAGAGCCTTCGCGATGAAGTGATGCCGAAAAATATTCTGATGATCGGCCCAACCGGCGTTGGCAAAACCGAAATCTCGCGCCGCCTTGCTAAATTGGCGGGCGCGCCGTTCATCAAGGTTGAAGCCACGAAGTTTACCGAAGTGGGCTATGTCGGCCGCGACGTTGAGCAGATCATCCGTGATCTGGTTGAGATCGGCATTGGTCTGATCAAGGAAAAGAAGCGGCAGGAGGTCGAAGCCAAGGCCCATGCCGGTGCTGAAGAGCGTGTGCTGGATGCGCTGGTGGGGGCAACAGCCTCACCGGCCACCCGCGACAGTTTTCGCAAAAAGCTGCGGGCTGGCGAGCTGGATGACAAGGAAATCGACATCGAGGTGGCGGATACGGGTGCATCCGGCATGCCTGGCTTTGACATTCCCGGCATGCCGGGTGGCAATGTTGGGATTATCAATCTTTCGGATATGTTTGGCAAAGCCATGGGTGGCCGCACCAAAAAGGTGCGCACAACGGTCAAAGCCTCTTATACCGATCTGATCCGCGATGAATCGGAGAAGTTGATCGACAATGAGCTGATCCAGCGCGAAGCCGTGAAATCGGTGGAAAATGACGGTATCGTCTTTTTGGACGAAATCGACAAGATCGCCAACCGCGAGGGTGCCATGGGTGCCGGTGTCTCGCGCGAAGGCGTGCAGCGCGATTTGCTGCCGCTTGTGGAAGGCACAACCGTTGCCACAAAATATGGCCCGGTGAAAACCGACCATATTCTGTTTATCGCCTCGGGCGCTTTCCATGTGTCGAAGCCATCGGACCTTCTGCCAGAATTGCAGGGCCGTCTGCCGATCCGGGTCGAGCTGAAACCACTGACCAAGGAAGACCTTCGCCGGATCCTGACGGAAACGGAAGCCAGTCTCATTCGCCAGTATATTGCGCTGATGGCCACCGAAGGCCTTGATCTGGAATTCACCGAGGATGCGATTGATACCTTGGCCGATGTGACCGTGGCCCTGAACACCTCGGTTGAAAACATTGGTGCCCGTCGCCTGCAAACGGTGATGGAGCGGGTGCTGGATGAGATTTCCTTCAGCGCGCCGGATCGCAATGGCGCAAAAGTGGTGATTGATTCGGCCTATGTGCATGAGCATGTCGGCGAAATCGCTGCCGATGCGGATCTGTCGCGCTATATTCTGTGATGTTTATGCACCGTCTCATGCTGAAATCGGCGGGCACGCGCCCTAATTTCGCCTTGAGATGATCTATTGGTCGACAGCAGCGGTCTTCACCTTGTAAGAGGCGATCTGGCCGTTGCTGCGACTAACCCATGTTCGGGGTGGCTTATGCGCACGCCGCCGAACCGACCCCTCTGCACGGGATAAGACATGCTGCGTCGCTTTGCTGTTATTTTGCTCCTCTCTTTCGCTTGTTTTTCGTCTGTTGCCGCTGTCGCTCAAGCGAAGATGGTGCCTGAGGGCAACCGCAATGCGGAGCAACCGCCCATTCCGGGCGGATCGAAGCAGCGTACCAAAGAGACCAAGACCACATTTGATCTGAAATACGACAAGATCATTGATCTGCTGACGCGTGATCGTGATCTGGTTTCCAAAATCAAAAAAGTCTCTGGGGCCTATGGCATTGATCCCATTCATATGATTGGCGCATTGGTTGGCGAACACACCTACAATGTCGACGCCTACGATACGCTGCAGAGCTATTATGTGAAGGCAGCCTCTTACGCTGGCAATTCGTTCCGTTTTGCCTATGAGGGGGAGACCATTGATCAGTTCGTATCCCGTCCCGAATTTGCCCAATGCAGCGCATTCAAGGATTCAGACCGCCTGTGGACCTGCCGCAATGATGTGTGGCAAGACAAGTTTCAGGGCAAGACGGTGGGCGGCAAACGCTTTCCCAACAATCGTTTCAGCGCGGTGTTTTTTCAGCCCTTCTATGCTGGCCAAACCTTTGGTTTGGGTCAGATCAACCCTCTGACAGCCCTGATGCTGACCGATATGGTGCATCGTGTTTCCGGCTATCCCAAGCTGAATGAAAATGATGCGGCCGGCGTTTATAAAGCCATTATGGATCCGGATATTTCGCTGGCCTATATGGCCGCCATTATCCGCAAATCCATCGATGATTACAAAAACATAGCAGGCTTTGATATTTCCGATAATCCGGGTTTGACCGCAACGCTCTATAACCTTGGTGATTCGGTGGCACGGGCCAAGGCATTGGCGCGGCGCAATGTGGGTGGTGCCACGGTCTGGCCTGAGGAAAATTACTACGGCTGGCTGATCAATGATCGGCTGAAGCAGCTCAAGGGTCTGCTGTAAACGCCTACAGCGCCGTGCGCCATATATGGCGCACAAAAGACGCTGTAACACTTTAAATCTGCTGCATAGCAGACGATTATTTCCAAAAAAGCATAAATCTTTCGAACTTGTGCCTGATTGACAGAAGCGCACGCGCAGCATCACTGTGCAAACTGGATTTTGCAGGCGCGACTATCCTTTGATGATAGGTGCGCAGGCTGTAGAATGGCATAAAATGACCGCAGGAGGCTGAAATGGCGCGTGTTGAACACTATGGTCTGGCGATTGATCAGGGGCTTTATGACTTCCTCGTGCACAAGGCGCTGCCCGGCACAGGGGTGGAGGCTGAGGCGTTTTTCAAATCTTTTGCCGATCTGATCCACACCCTTGGCCCCAAAAACCGTGAATTGCTTGCCAAGCGTGATGATTTTCAGGCAAAGCTCGATGACTGGTATCGCAAAAATGGCGCGCCGAACGATCTTGCAGCCTATGAAGCCTTCCTGCGTGAGATTGGCTATATCCTGCCAGAAGGGCCGGATTTTTCGGTCAACACTCAAAATGTCGATGCCGAGATTGCCACTATTGCCGGGCCGCAACTGGTCGTGCCGGTGATGAATGCGCGCTACGCCTTGAACGCTGCCAACGCGCGCTGGGGTTCGCTCTATGACGCATTGTATGGCACGGATGCTATTGCCGAGAGCGACGGTGCGGAAAAGGGCAGGGGCTATAATCCGGTGCGCGGCGCAAAAGTCATTGCCTGGGCGCGCCATTTTCTCGATCAGTCGGTGCCGCTCACGGGCGGCAGTTGGGCCGATGTCGCAGCCCTTGGCCTCAGCGATGGCTATCTTGCCGTCACATTGACCAATGGTGTCAAGACGGGCCTGACCGATCCTAGCCAGTTTGCCGGCTCCAACGCCAAAGCTGGCGCAATCACGTCCTATCTCTTGCAGCGCAATGGTCTGCACATCGAAATCTGCATTGATGCGACAGGCGCAATTGGAGCAAACGATGCGGCAAACATCAACGATGTGCGGCTTGAATCGGCGATCACCACGATCATGGATTGCGAGGATTCGGTTGCAGCGGTGGATGCCGAAGACAAGGTGCTGGCCTATTCCAACTGGCTTGGCCTGATGAAGGGCGATTTGGAGGAGGTGGTCTCCAAGGGCGATAGCAGCTTTACCCGCAAGCTCAACCCGGATCGCCAGTTCACCGACCCGCACGGCAAATCCTTCGACATTCATTGCCGCTCCCTGATGCTGGTGCGCAATGTCGGGCATTTGATGACCAATCCGGCCATTCTGGATCGTGACGGCAATGAAGTGCCGGAAGGCATTATGGATGCAATGGTCACCGCGCTGATTGCCTTGCATGACATCGGCCCTAACGGTCGCCGCCAAAATTCGCAGCTTGGCTCGATGTATGTGGTTAAGCCGAAGATGCATGGGCCGGAAGAAGTGGCTTTCGCCGTCGAGATTTTTTCAAAAGTCGAGCAGGCACTGGGCATGGCCCCTAACACCATCAAAATGGGTATTATGGATGAGGAGCGCCGCACCACGGTGAACCTGAAGGAATGCATTCGCGCCGCTAAGGACCGCGTGGTGTTCATCAACACCGGCTTCCTCGATCGCACCGGCGATGAAATTCATACCTCCATGGAAGCGGGTCCAATGATCCGCAAGGGTGATATGAAGCAGGCGTCATGGATTGCCGCCTATGAAAACTGGAATGTGGATATTGGTCTGCAATGCGGCCTTTCTGGCCACGCCCAGATTGGCAAGGGCATGTGGGCCATGCCCGATCTGATGGCAGCGATGCTGGAGCAGAAAATTGCCCATCCAAAGGCCGGAGCCAACACCGCCTGGGTGCCATCGCCCACGGCAGCAACCCTGCATGCCACCCATTATCATACGGTCAACGTTGCCGGTGTGCAGGCCAGCCTGAAAAGCCGGGCGCGGGCCAAACTCTCCGACATTCTCTCGGTGCCGGTGGCAACCCGTCCCAATTGGACGCCAGAAGAAATCCAGCGCGAGCTGGACAACAATGCCCAAGGCATTCTGGGCTATGTGGTGCGCTGGGTGGATCAGGGCATTGGCTGCTCAAAGGTGCCTGACATTAACAATGTCGGTCTGATGGAAGACCGCGCGACCTTGCGCATTTCTGCCCAACATATGGCCAACTGGCTGCATCATGGCGTTGTGACCAGAGAGCAGGTGGTGGAAACCATGCAGCGCATGGCGGCTGTGGTGGATCAGCAAAATGCTGGCGACGCGCTCTATCAGCCTATGGCAACGGATTTCGAGGGATCAATTGCGTTTCAGGCAGCGCTGGATCTGGTGTTGAAGGGCCGCGAGCAACCCAATGGCTACACAGAGCCAGTTTTACACCGCCGTCGGCTGGAAGTGAAAGCCGCCTGAAAAGCCTCACATGTTTTCACGTGAAACAAAAAAGCCGCCGAATGTGCATTCGGCGGCTTTTTTGTAGAACAAGTTTTACGCTCAGCTCTGCTGAACGATAACCTTGGTTTCCTTGCCCGGACGCACGTGGCTGTAAAGATCAATCACATCCTGATTGATCATACGGATGCAGCCAGACGATGCGGCGGTGCCGATGGAGGCCCATTCTGGCGAACCATGGATGCGGAACAACGTGTCCTGACCCTTTTCGTTGAACAGATACATGGCGCGCGCACCCAGCGGATTGCTGATGCTGGGGCCCATACCGTTTTCGACATATTTGGCAATTTCAGGCTTGCGAACAGCCATTTCCTTGGGCGGATGCCAGGTTGGCCATTCCTGCTTCCAGGCCACATAGGCCTCGCCCTGCCATGCAAAACCGTCCTTGCCGACGCCAATGCCGTAGCGCATCGCCTCACCATTGCCGAGAACGTAATACAGGAAACGTTCCTTGGTGTTGACGATGATCGTGCCGGGCTTTTCATTGGTCTGATAAGAAACCACCTGACGGCGGAACTTTGGGTTGACCTTCTGAATTGGAATGGCTGGCAGCGCATAACCGGCATCAGTGACAGGGCCATAAGCATCGTCAAAGATTTTGGCTGTGGCAACCTTGACTGGCTCTGGGGCGGCAACCGGTGTTGCGGCAGCCGTCTTTTTTGTGTCAGCTTGAGATGTTGTTGTGCAGCCTGTGATGGCAATGGTGGACAGGAGACCGAGCACGGTCAGTGCAGTGCGGATTCGCATGGGAGGCTCATCGACTTTCGGGCAGGAAGTTTAACTGGGTTTACAGCTTTGATAGAGGTATATTTTTTATTACTGGAAAGTTTGCAAGCGCTCTGGGCGATCAAGCGCGCTCGCGCCTCGCAAATTGCTGAAGGATGGTTTTTTTGCAACATATCGATGACGCGAGGAGGGCTGAAAAATGACGATTCTTAACGTTTCCGTTAAAGACTCCTTAATCGACGGACGACAATCGGAGCGCGCGTTAATGATTCGCCGGGGCGTGCAAGTTTTGCTTCGCCAGATGCGTCAAGCCTGCTTGCCGGAGCTTGCCTTGGCCAGTGGACGGCGGGCTGATCTCATCAGTCTCTCGGACAAGGGAGAGATCTGGATTATCGAGATCAAGTCGTCGATTGAAGATTTTCGGGTGGATCGCAAATGGCCCGATTATCGCAAGCACTGCGACCGATTGTTTTTCGCAACCTTGCCCGATGTGCCGCAGGAGATTTTTCCACCCGATTGCGGCTTTATTCTCTCGGATGGCTATGCCGCCCATATCCTGCGCGAGGCACCGGAACACAGGCTGGCCCCCGCCACCCGCAAGGCCGTGACCTTGAATTTCGCAACCGCTGCTGCGCATCGGTTGATGAAAGCCGAGTGGGATGCCATCCCACCCCGCCAAAAACAGGTGGAATGATTTGGGTGCGCTCTATTTGGGTGCCCGTTTGGCCAAAATGCGCTGCAGGGTGCGGCGATGCATGTTAAGCCGCCTTGCGGTTTCAGACACATTGCGTTCGCAAGCTTCATAGACGCGCTGAATATGCTCCCAGCGTACCCGGTCTGCAGACATCGGGTTTTCCGGCACATCCGCTTTTTCGCCAGCGCGTTGGGTGAGGGCGTTAAACACATCATCTGCATCGGCAGGTTTTGACAGGTAATCGACAGCACCCAGCTTCACAGCGGTCACGGCGGTGGCAATATTGCCATAGCCTGTCAAAACGATAATCCGCGTGTCGTCGCGGCGCTCACGAATGGCTGCAATCACATCAAGCCCGTTGCCATCACCCAGCCGAAGGTCAACCACGGCATATTTGGGTGCGGCCGCAATGGATTTTGCAATGCCTTCGGCCACAGAACTGGCCATATCCACTTTGAAACCGCGCGATTCCATGGCCCGCGCCAGGCGCCGCAAGAAAGGCAAATCGTCATCGACAATCAACAGCGTGGGGTCCACGCCAAGATCGACGGTGTCGTTGAGGTCTTCGCTGGAGGCGACGTCCTTTGCCTGCTGCTCTTGGTGCAAACTATCCTGGGTCATATTTTCAGTCCTTCAGCGTTTGTCAGAGAAAAGTGGAATCCGGTTTTCTGATCCGACAAACGAAAATAAAAAAGTTTCCACCCTGTCCGGTTCAATTTGAACCTGACAGGGTAGAGCGTCACTCTAGCTTTATACGAACCAGACTGACTCTCGGTTCTCTTGTATGAGTCTGCTTTTTGGAAAAGGAGCGATTATTTTTACCGAACAAACTCTCATTCCAAAGGTTTATCGCCCGTACGGCTGTCATGGTAAAGTCACTTTATTGGGGTTTCCATGGCCTTGCGCGGCCAGCGCACAACAACAGAGGCACCCAGCACAGGCGCACCCGGCGTCGGCCCCGCTCTGTTTTCAAATTTCAGATGCGCGCCTGAGCGCTCCAGCAAAGTCTTGGCGATAAACAATCCCAACCCGAGGCCGCCGGCGCGGGCATCGCTCTTGCGGCTGGTCACGTAAGGCTCGCCAATCCGCAGCAGGATGTCGGGCGTGAACCCTTCGCCGTCATCATCGATGGTAATGGTGACGTGCCGGTGGTCGTGCTCAACCGTCACCGTCACCTGGTCCTTTGCGTAATCCAGGGCGTTTTCGATCAGATTGCCAAGACCGTAAAGAATGCCGGGATTGCGGCTGCCCACTGGCTCGCCCTCGCGCCCGGATGGCTCCAGCACGGTCAGCTTGATGCCAAATTCCCGATGGGGCGCAATCACCTCTTCAATCAAGGATGACAAAGGCAAGGTGCGCATATGCTCGTCACCCTCGGATGACAGCGTGGTCAGCTGCTTGAGAATATCGCGACACCGCTCACTCTGGCTGCGCAACAGCTGCAAATCCTCGCTCAGGCGCGGGTCTTTGCCGAATTCACGCTCCATTTCTTTTGCGACAACACTGATAGTGGCCAGCGGCGTGCCTAGCTCATGGGCGGCGGCGGCGGCCAGACCATCCAGTTGCGAAAGGTGCTTTTCCTTTTGCAACACCAGCTCCGTTGCCGTCAGCGCATCGGCCAAAAGATTGGCCTCCTTGGAAACCCGATAGGCATAGAACGCCGCAAACGTGCTCATGGAGACAATAGAACACCAGATGGCCACCAGCATCACCGGTCCGCCACGATCAATATAATCGGCATACCAGGGCAGCCGATAAGGCGTGAACGCCAAGCTTGAAATGCAAATTAACGCCAGCACCATCAGCGCCATGGCATGACGCAACGGTTGCGATGCAAAGGTGATAATAACAGGCACGCAAATCAGCGGCGCAAACGGATTGGAAAGCCCGCCGGTGATGAACAGCAGCCCGGTCATTTGCAAAAGATCCAGCGCCAGAATGGCAAAGGTCCAGATCGGCTCCAACCTTTGGGTGGATGGGAAGGCGACTTGCAAAATGAAATTCACGATTGCCAGCGTGCCAATCAGAATCGCCACCGCCAGAACCGGCATGGGAAATTGCAAGACCAGCGACACGATGATCAGGGTCATCGTCTGCCCTGCAACGGCCAACCAGCGAAGGCGAACCAGTGTTTCAAGCCGGAGGCGGCGGCTGGTAGTGCCAAAATTCATCTGCGTATCCACATTTTCGTTCATGCGAATCCCCCCGGTTCCCACGTTTCGGACCAAAGCTATATTGACCCTCCCCAGCCAATATTATCCTTATGTACCACGCGGTTTTACCCGTGTCGTGGGGGCTGCATTGGCCGGATCGTCCGGCCACGGGTGGCGCGGATAACGCCCACGCATCTCGGCGCGCACATCACTCCACGATCCGGCCCAGAAACCGGGCAGATCACGCGTGGTCTGGATGGGCCGGTGGGCGGGTGAGGTGAGCTCCAGCAAAAGCGGCAATTTTCCACCACCAATGGTGGGATGCTGCTTCAAGCCATAAAGCTCCTGCACTCGAATGATCAATTTTGGCTCATCGCCCTCATAATGGATGGCATGGTTCATGCCGGTGGGGGCGGTGAAATGGGTGGGGGCCAGCCGTTCCAGATCGCGCTGAACCTCATAGGGAACAAGAGATTTCAACCCATCCATCAATCCACTGGCGGAAATGGCGGCAAAACTGCGCACACCCGTTTGAAATGGAAGGAACCATTCATCCAGCCGCTCCAGCAACGCCTCATCGCTCATCTCTGGCCAAGGTGCACCAAGGGAACGATGCAGAAAGCCAATCCGCTGGCGCAATTGCTCCGCTGCTTTGCTAAACTCCAAGCGCTCCAGCCCGATTTGACGCAAACCCTCAGCCAAGGCTTTGGTTGCGGCTTCACCCGTCGGCTTGGCCAGTGGCGTTTCTTCCAGAATGATGGCTCCAATGCGCTTGACCCGGCGGGCGCGCACTTCCTTGGCAGAGAGATCAAAAAAGCTCTCATCGCCTTGGGTGATCGCCTCTGGCAGATAAGCCTCAATATCGGCAAGCAGGATTTCGGCAGCGCTCAGGATACGTGCTTGCGCGGCACGCCCGGTCAGATCGGCAATCACCAACATCTCGCTGGCTGCCAGCCGTTCTGTCTCGGAAATTTCAGCCCCGCGACCATTGGCCATGACATAACGTCCGCGCCCCCCGCGCTTGAAAGCAATCCGGTCGGGATAGGCGTGCAGCAGCAATTGCCCGGCAGAGACCGGCGAGGGTGAGTTTTTGCTGCGAGGCAGGTCTTTGACCAACCGCTCCGCCAGCTTGCGAGCCGCATTCGCCCGCTCCCCACGATCTTGGCGAAAACGCCGCAACCGCTCTTCCAGATCAAGATCGCTGCCGCCAAGGCCCTGTTCGGTGATCAAAACGGATAATTCGCTGGCCGTTCTGCCATTGCCATCCTCTGCGGCAGCAATCACCATGGCGGCCAACCTCGGCGGTAGGCCAAGGCCGCGCATGGTTTTGCCCGTCGCAGTCAAACGCCCTTGATCATCCAGCGCGCCCAGCGACAAAAGAAGATTTCGCGCTTCTTTCAGCGGCGCTTTCGGCGGCTGATCGATAAAGCAGAGGTCGGCGGGATCGCTCACCCCCCAATGGGCCATATCCAGCACAAGGCTGGAAAGATCACTGGAGAGAATTTCCGGCGGGGTAAAGGCAGGCAGGGCCGCCGTTTGTCCCGCATGCCATAGCCGAATGGCGATCCCCGGCTCGGTGCGCCCGGCGCGCCCGGCGCGTTGATCGGCAGAGGCGCGCGACACCCGCACGGTTTCCAGTCGGGTGATGCCGGTTGACGCTTCATAGACTGGCAGACGCTGCAAGCCGCTATCAATAACAATTCGCACCCCGTCGATGGTAATCGAGGTTTCGGCAATCGACGTCGCCAATACCAGCTTTCGCGTACCAGCAGGGGCAGGCTTGATCGCCTGATCCTGCTCACCTTGGGTCAGATTGCCATACAGCGGGGCAATCAGTGTGGAGGCAGGAAGCCGCCCCTCCAGCCGTTCTGCCACCCGCCGAATTTCGGCCTGACCCGGCAAAAATGCCAGAATTGAACCCGCCTCATTGGCGTGGGCGTCCAAAATGGCGGCTGCCATGCTGTCTTCAATCCGCTCGGTGCCGGGCCGGTCGCGGTGGCGAATATCGATGGGAAATCCGCGCCCCGCACTTTCCAAAACGGGTGGATTGTCCATCAGCGCGGCCACCCGCTCCACATCCAGCGTGGCAGACATGACAATCAGGCGCAAATCATCCCGCAAGGCCGATTGGCAATCCAGCGCCAGTGCCAAGCCAAAATCGGCATCCAGCGAGCGCTCATGAAACTCATCAAACAGCACAGCACTGATGCCCGATAATTCGGGGTCTTCCAGAATCATCCGGGCAAACACCCCCTCCGTCACCACTTCAATCCGGGTGCTGGCGGAAATGCGATTATCCAACCGCATCCGATAGCCCACCGTTTGTCCGACCTGCTCGCCCAAAAGGCTGGCCATGCGGCTTGCCGCTGCCCGTGCAGCCAGGCGGCGCGGTTCCAGCAGAATAATCCGGCCATCGCCCCGCCAAGGCTGATCCAACAGATAGAGAGGAATCAGCGTGGTTTTGCCAGCACCCGGAGGAGCCGAGACGACAGCCCGGTTTCCAGCCCCCAAGGCGGCAGCAAGAGGAGGCAGGATTTCGGAAACCGGATAAACAGGAAGCGTTATGGGCATAATGGCAGGTCGGGTCTCTTAAGTGTTGCGCACCGTCTCATAGGCAAGAATCGCTCCGGCGAGATCTTCCAGCGCTGCACCCACCGATTTGAACAGGGTGATTTCGTCCGCACTGTTACGACCTTTTGCCGCGCCGTGCACCAGTTCAGATAGCTCACCACAAATCTTTTCCGCGCTCAGGCTGCCATTGGCCAGCGGTTGCACAATATCGCCAGCCTCCGCCATCGCACCCGCCCGGGTATCAACATATACCTTTGCGCGGCGAATGGCGGCATCATCGGCTTCACGCATCGAAGGCTTGAAGCCGCCCACCAGATCAAGATGCGCACCGGGCTTCAGCCATTCGCCAGAAATCAACGGATCAGTTGCCAATGTCGCGCAGGATATAATATCCGCCTGACGCGCTGCCTCTTCCAAAGAGGTCACGGCTTGGGCATTAAAGCCCTTCGAGCGCGCATCAGTCGCCGTTGCTTCAGCATTGGCGGCGTTGCGCCCCCATATCGATATCTGCTTAAGCGGCCGTACCGTTGAATGCGCCTCTATAAGATGAAGAGAAAGGCGTCCTGTCCCCACCATCAGCATGTGGCTGGCGTCATCGCGTGAAAGATAGCTGGACGCCAGGGCGGAGGCCGCAGCTGTGCGCCGCGCCGTCAGGACACCACCATCCACCAAAGCCAACATTTCACCGGTCTTGCCCGATGTCAAAAGATAACCGCCCTGCACCGCTGGCAGACCAGACAGATGATTATCAGGATAGACAGAAACCAGCTTCACCCCACAATATTGCCCCGGCAACCAGGCGGGCATCAACAGCAATGTCGCATCGGCGCGCCCGGGCACCTTCATATTATGGTGGTGCCGTACAGGCATTTCACAGGGTGCCGAAAACATCGCTTTGAGCGCGTCTATAAGAGCGAGCCATTCCAGCGCACGCTCTGTTTCATGTTCATTCAATACCAGCATCAAAATCTCCCTCTATATGAATGCAGAAACTATCAAGTTCTGTGCGATTGAGCGAGCGACGCCGAGGTTTGGCAGTGTTTTTCAACTTTTGGCGCTCAATGTTTTTGTCATAAACGCAATGAAAACAACAAACATCGTGTACGATCAATTGATTGGCAGAAAAGTGGGATTTTCGCTAAAAATCTGTTTGACATATTTGGGCTGTGGGCCTAGAAACCGCCTCACCGAACGAGGCGGCGCTTCTTTGGAAGTGTTGGTTTCGCTCT
>NZ_MKIM01000030.1 GCF_001939045.1 Rhizobium oryziradicis | reverse complement strand
TTTCGGGGCTTTAGCTCAGCTGGGAGAGCACCTGCTTTGCAAGCAGGGGGTCATCGGTTCGATCCCGATAAGCTCCACCATTTACTTCGTAAATGTTGGATACCGTTCACGGGCTGTTGTCGCCTGTGGCGACGCCCTCCACGAGGGCGCTCCGCGTGGTGCTATCTCACCTGTTTGGAGGTGTCCGGTTTGCGTTGAGTGGGCTGGGAAAGATATCTTTTGAAGAAAAAATAAAGTTTACAGCACTCAAGCGAGTGTTGTCTGTTCTAGTACATTGTGAAGAGAAGATTGATCTGGAGGCTTCCAGGTGTTGCAGGCGAAAGCTTGTGATGTCCGAGCCCAATCCTGGTGATCCTTATGACGGTCTAGCCGACCGGAGTTTGGGGAAGGGTTGGAGGTANCGGGTGTTGTCTGTTCTAGTACATTGTGAAGAGAAGATTGATCTGGAGGCTTCCAGGTGTTGCGAGGTTTTTACCTTGCGATGTCCGAGCCCAATCCTATTGATCCTTATGACGGTCTAGCCGACCGGAGTTTGGGGAAGGATTGGAGGTAGGAAGGAAGCTTGTCACTCTGGATCGTGCGTTGTTCGACACCTTGCGTGTTGTCTGACAAACGATCGGATTACCGTTGCCTGACCGCGCGGTACCGGATTTGATCTCGAGAAGCTGGTCTTAATGATCTGGCACAAGTGAACTGCTCGGCGTAGTTCCAATAAAGTGTCCAGATCGAACACGTTGATGGCATCATGACGAATGTTTTGTAAAAGGTAAAACATTCTGCAGCCCTTCGGGCTGCTAGATGATGAGCATCGGCAATGAGAACGATTAAGTGTAATAAGGGCATTTGGTGGATGCCTTGGCATGCACAGGCGATGAAGGA
>NZ_MKIM01000029.1 GCF_001939045.1 Rhizobium oryziradicis | reverse complement strand
AACCTGAAGGCCGCAGGTTCAAATCCTGCCCCCGCAACCAAATATACAACAAAATCAAAGCCCACTCTCGCGAGTGGGCTTTTCTGCGTATAGGGGGGTAATAGAAGCTTTAAACGCAGCATTGGACACTCAAGCGCCGAATGCGCCCGCCTCCAGCTCCATCCCACCGCCAACCTTCAGCCTGCCAGTGTTCAGCACATCACAATAGACGCCGAATGTCCGTCCGTTGTTGCGAACAATCGTGATTATTCGACACGGCCTTGAAGCCCATAGAGGGAAACTGGGAGCTTTGGATTGTCGGCATTGAATATGACGGGTTTGCCGTTACTGGCCATCGCGTTCTTGACCGCTTCGCTTCAGAAGGCTGCTTCCATCGTGATCGACAGCCCCCACGACAGAACAGTCCGACTGAACAAGTCCACGACGGCCCAGAGATAGAGAGAAGCACGTGCAATAGTGGTTGCGGTGCCCATCGAAGCGCTCGACTCAATCGCGGATGAGCTGCAAGCCGAGCCCGCCAATTGACGCGTCCTAGCTCCTCGAGCCCCCTTTAAAGATCAATGACAAAGCATGCAATGGGCGGACTGGTCCGCCTCCCGGCCGTTTCTGGTGCGCTGGCGTGGGCCATAGCAGTATCATCCTGATGCATATTGAAGGCCGTTGACATCAGGCAATTTCAGAGGGCCTCGTTATTAAAGGCAGGTTCGTTCCCAATGAAAATCAACAGTAAACACCGAGAGAAGGCCAATTGGCTGTTCGTCGAGACGTGAATAGGAATTCTTAGCGGTGTACTGATGCAGAAATGCCCACGAATCCCCTGCGGCCTTTATGTTGTAGATCTAACACTTTGTTAAACAGACTTCGATAGAAATTGTTAACCGTCCTGTCGATGTATTCGGTTACATGTTAGCCTCAGTTGGATCCAGATGAAATCACTGTTCTCAGCATTTTACAGCCGTATGTGCGTGTTCACGGCGCTGGCTTGTATCGTGCTGCCTGCGCAGGGTTTTGCCCAATCTGTTTGGTCTGGCAGTGCTGACAATCAATTCAGCAATACGTCAAACTGGACCCCTGCATCCCCTGGCGCAGGTGATACGGCGAGCGTCAATGCAGGCTCGCCACAGGTTACAAATAATGTGACAGTCAATCATCTGGATGTGGGTGGCGGAAACGTTACCATCACCAATACCGGCGCACTGTCGGCCACGAGTGGCACGACGATCAATTCTGGCAGTGTCAGCATCAATGCAGGCGGAGTGATGAACTCGAACGTCAACCTTGATGGCGGCAGCTTCGCCGTTGACGGTGATCTGAATGGTCAACTAATGCTTAACAACGGCAATGTCACCGTGAACGGCGGACTCAGTCGTGCCTTGGTTGGGGCTGGGACCGCGCTGTCCAACAATGGTGCGGTTGGCGCGGTCAACGTTTCCGCGGGCGCGACTTTCGTCAATAACAGTGGCGCGACGGGTGGCACGGTCACCAATGCGGGTACCACGTCCAATGCCGGGACGATAAAAAGCCTGACCAACACCGCAGGCAACTTCACCAACAATAGCGGTGGGACGGTGACGGGAAAAACAACGGTTTCGGGCGGAACTGTCACAAATAATTTTATCATGACGGATGCCGATGTGGCCGCAGCGGCCGCATTTGTGAACAATACTGGCGCAACCGCGGGCGCAATCCAGAATTTAGGCACTGTCGTCAATGCAGGAACCATTGCCTCCCTGCAGAACGACGACGGTTCTTTCACCAACAATGCGGGCGGCGTGGTGACAGGCGACAGCAACATTTCCGGCGGCAGCGTGGCGAACAACGCCACTCTCAAAAACGTCAATGTCGGTCAAAACGGCACATTCACCAATGCCAGCGGTGCCACCGCCGGTACGGTTGTCAATGCTGGCAAGAGCTCGAATGCTGGCTCTCTTGCCGCCTTGACCAACACGAGTGGCAATTTCACCAATAATTCAGGTGGTACGATTACCGGTAAAACGACAATCGGAGGCGGAACTGTTACCAACAATTTCGTCATTACCGATGCGGATGTGGCGGCGGTCGCTGCGTTCGTCAACAACAGCGGAGCCACGGCTGGCGCAATTCGGAATTCCGGTACGGTCACCAACGCGGGCGCGGTTGCGTCGCTACAGAACGATGCTGGCACCTTCACGAATAATGCAGGTGGTGCAGTTACGGGTACCACGACAGTGCATGGAGGCAGTGTTATCAACAATGCGACACTGGCTGATGTTGATGTTGGAACGGCTGGCCGATTTGTTAACAACAGCGGTGCAGTGGCGGGTTCGATCGCAAATTCGGGTAAGGGCTCGAACGACGGAACAATTGCAGCACTCACCAATAAACGTGGCACGTTCTCCAACACCGGCACAATCAATGGGACTGCAACAGTTTCGGGCGGCTCACTGATCAATGATGGAACGATATCCGGAGCAGTCGATATTGATGACGGTGGTCTGCTGTCAGGCAGCGGCCTCGTTGGCGGGCTTTTTGTGAATGCAGGAGGCGTGCTTGCACCGGGTCCGGGAATCGGAACGATGGCTGTTAACGGAGACCTGACGTTTCGCTCAGGTTCAACCTATCAGGTGGACATTGACGCAAGCGGGCTTTCCGATACGGTGCGCGCAACGGGTGTTGTTTCCATCCAAGGAGGCACGCTGGACATTAGAGCTGCCGGCGGCAATTATGGGTTGGCAACCAAGTATAACATCCTGAGCGCTGGTAACATCACGGGCAGATTCGACAGCGTTTCAAGCGATTTTGCCTTCCTGTCGCCAACGCTGGCCTACGGTGCCTCCACTATAGACATGCAACTTGATCGGAACAGTGTGCAATTCAAGGATGTTGCGCGCACCCCAAACGGTCGCGCGGCCGCGACGGGTGTTGAAACATTGCCATCAGGAAACTTGCTTTATGGTGCGGTATTGTCGCTGGATTCCACGACTGCGAACAGCGCGTTTTCGCAGTTGAGCGGCGAGGTGCATGCTTCACTCAAAAGCGCGTTGCTCTGGGAAAGCCGTTTTACGCGCGAGGCGATCATCGACGAAATCGCGTCGCGTCCTGCTCAGCCAAAGGACGGCGTGATGGTCTGGAGCTCTGGCTTTGCGTCGTCCAACCAATGGTCGAGCAATGCAAATGCAGCAGGCATTGATTCCCGCACCGCAGGCGTTGTCTTGGGGGCAGACGCGCCGATCTCCGATCAATGGCGCTTCGGCGGGCTGGTGGGCTATAGCCGTGACTCGTTCGATCACGCGAACACAGAATCGTATCATGCTGGCCTTTATACCGTGGGCGATATCGGCATGATGAAACTCGTTGGCGGGGCCATCTACGCCCACAACGAAGCGTCAACCCTGCGCACTGTCTCTTTTGGCACGTTTTTCAACCAACTCTCCGCCGATTATGCCAGCGCCACCTCCCAGGTTTTCGCGGATCTGTCCTGGACACAGGAACTGGATGCCGTCAAGCTTCAGCCATTTGCCAACGTTGCCTATGTCAATCTCGGCACTGGTGCTTTCCGGGAAAACGGCGGTGCTGCGGCCTTGTCGGCTGCCGACAGCCGTGATGCGATTGCGACGTCTACGCTTGGTTTGCGCTGGTCCATGGATTGGCTGGAAGTCGACTTGCCTGTGGCCGTCTCAGGCATGTTGGGCTGGCGGCATATCGGCGGCGATGGGACGCCGTATTCCAGTCTGGCTTTTGCGAGTGGCTCACCGTTTATCATCGAAGGTGTCGAGATGCCTCGGGATTCCTTGCTGGCAAAACTCGGCGTCTCTGCAAAGATCTCAAAGTCGGCCCGCCTGACGGTGGGCTATTCCGGTGAATTCGGCAAAGGTCTGCGCTCCAGCGCGGCGCAGATGAGCGTGGTTGCGAATTTCTAGAACCTGTCAGGTTCAGATTGGGCCAGACAGACTGCCATATTTCTTTTTCGCGTGTGTTTTGGCCGCCTGGAGCTGCGACGCAACCTCGCGGTGTATTTCAGCTTTGTCTGTTTGGTTAACCCATAATTAACCATATTTATTTAAACATTACTTAACTTCCTGTTAAAAGTTGAGAATGTTGCCAATGCCGTCGCTTTATCTTTTAAATATTGTCGGAGCTGCGGCTGCTGGTATCGGCAGAATAGGGGTGATTCTGTTCGGTCTTGTTCTTTATGGTTGTGCGCAAACCGGAGGTATCCAGACGTCTATTGTCCCGGTTACGGTGGCGCCAGAGAAAGCTTTGGTGTTTCTCTCGCCTGGGTCATTTGACGCGCTAACAATTGTTCAGACAAATTACTCCAATGCCGTTGTGCAGCAAATATATCTCAGAACAGATGCACTAACGTCAGGGCAAAACTACGTCAAGGCGACCTATTGGGGGCCTGTGGGGCCTCAATATGAAGCGCGAGAAAATCTCCCTTATGTTGCTTTCCATCAGGCGCGTTTGGCGGCAGAGATGCAGGCAGATTTTCCATCTACGCGTATGGTCATATCGCCTGACTATCTTCAGAATGATTATGGTGCGTTTTCCTATGCCATCGGCAAAGGTGTTGGAAACGATCTATGCCTGTTTGGATGGCAGCAAATTCGCACGGCTGACGAGAACCGAACCCTGTTCGGTGATACCGGCATGATTCAGATTCGGTTGCGGTTGTGTCAGGCAGGGGCGACGCAAAACACATTGCTGTCTGTGATGTACCACTACACGTTGACGGGCGCGTTCAATTCGTCAGCCTGGAACCCCTATGGAGCACCACCACGGCTTGCCGCAAACATTGGCACTGCCGGTCAACCGCTCTATCCGATCGGTAGACAGGGTGAGCTTGACAAACCCGTTGCCGCAACTCCGCTGATGGTCCATGGGGTAAGGCCCGTGAATGTGCGGCCTGCGAGTGTGCAGCCCGTAAATGTACAAAAAGTTCAGCAGGTTAATCGCGAGCCATCGAACGCGCCTCAGCCTGTTGCACCAATGGCAGCCACACCGGGGGCGGTCATGCCGCAGATTCCTGCGCCACCCGTCTCCACCAGCCAGCCTTCGTCTCAGGCTCTTCAAGGCATGTCCACCGATACAATGGGTGCCGGAAGCAGCAGGCCTTTCCAGAAAGTCACCATCCCGTCTCCGCCTTGCCCGGCAGGAAGGACAAATGCAACATGCGAATAGCCCGGCTGCCTTTCCCTGACCAAGCGGACCCTGACCAAGCGGATCGTGACCAATTGGATCGTCATCTGCGGCGGCATGCGCGCGCGGGCGCTCACAATTCAAATTCCTCATGTGAAGAGTTGTCGATATGCTAAAGGCAGTGAGCTTTCTCGCGTGGGCGCTGGTATCCGCCGGTTTTCTGATCCTGATCTCGCTGCCGATCAGTTTGCAGACGCATCTGATTGCGACACTTCTTGCCGTCGTTGTGCTGGCCACGCTCAAGACACTGGAGATTAAAGGGCCCTGGCGCATGGTTGGCCTGGCTTGCGGCACGGCTGTTGTGCTGCGTTATGTTTATTGGCGCACCACCAGCACCTTGCCGCCGGTGAACCAGCTTGAGAACTTCATTCCCGGCATCGTGCTCTACATTGCCGAAATGTACAGTGTGGTCATGCTGGCACTCAGTCTGGTGATTGTGTCGTCGCCCTTGCGCTCCAGCGTGGGCAAGCGCGGCTCCGCCGATTATAAACCGACAGTGGACATCTTTATCCCGACCTATAACGAAGATCCCCAGATGCTTGCCAATACGCTCGGGGCGACCAGAAATCTCGACTATCCGGCTGATAAAATTACGGTTTGGCTGCTTGATGATGGCGGCACACTTCAAAAGCGCAGTTCCAATGACATTCCGCAGGCCCATGCGGCAGAGCGACGCCACGAAGAGTTGCAGACCCTGTGCCGCGAAATGGGGGTACGCTATCTCACACGCGATAGGAATGAACACGCGAAAGCCGGAAATCTGAACAATGGCATGCAGCATTCAACCGGAGAGTTGATTGTGGTGTTTGACGCTGACCATGCGCCAGCCCAGGACTTTCTGTTGGAAACCGTTGGGTACTTCGAAGACGATCCAAAATTGTTCCTGGTTCAAACGCCGCATTTCTTTCTGAATCCGGATCCGATTGAGCGTAATCTCAATACATTTGAGAAAATGCCCGGCGAAAACGAGATGTTCTATGGCATTATCCAGCGCGGGCTGGACAAATGGAACGGGTCATTCTTTTGCGGCTCGGCGGCGGTGCTGCGCCGCAGAGCGCTTGACGAAGCTGGCGGGTTTAGCGGCATCAGCATCACCGAGGATTGCGAAACGGCGTTGGCCTTGCACTCCAGTGGCTGGAACAGCGTTTACGTTGACAAATCGCTGATCGCCGGTTTGCAACCGGCAACATTTGCCAGCTTTATCGGCCAGCGTAGCCGATGGGCGCAAGGCATGATGCAGATTTTGATTTTTCGTCAGCCCATGTTCAGGCGTGGCCTGAGCCTTGCCCAGCGGCTTTGCTATATGTCGTCGACGCTGTTCTGGTTGTTTCCAATCCCGCGCACGATTTTTCTGATCGCGCCCTTGTTCTACATTTTCTTCGATCTTCAGATTTTCGTGGCATCAGGAGGGACGTTCCTCGCCTATACAGCCACCTATATGCTGGCGAATTTGCTGATACAGAATTATCTCTACGGACGGTTTCGCTGGCCGTGGATTTCTGAGCTTTATGAATATGTGCAGACGATCCATCTCTTGCCTGCCATCATTTCTGTGATGCTTCATCCCACCAAGCCGACCTTCAAAGTGACGGCCAAGGACGAATCGATCAAGCAGAGCCGTCTGTCGGAAATTGGCCTGCCGTTCTTTATCATTTTCGGCGTGCTGGCCGTGGCAACCGTGGTGGCGGCCTATCGTATCTACGCCGAGCCATACAAGGCGGATGTGACGCTGGTGGTTGGCGGCTGGAACCTGCTCAACCTGATTTTTGCAGGCTGTGCGCTGGGTGTCGTTTCGGAAAAGGGCGATAAATCATCCTCCCGCCGTGTCACGGTCGAGCGCCGCTGCGAGTTTATGCTGGCCAATGAATGGCATCAGGCCCGTGTGGAGAATGTGTCGGTGCATGGCATGCTGATCCATGTGTTTTGCAAGGATAGCGATGCGGCCAGCATGCAGGCAGCCGCACAGGAAACGGCTGGAACAATCCGGATCAAACCGTTTTGCGACGGTGCGCCTTCGACCATGCCGGTCAATATTGTCCGCAGTCATGTGGGGGATGGCTATGTCGGCATTGGTTGCACGTTTTCTCCGCAGCAAACATTGGATCACAGGTTGATTGCCGATTTGATGTTTGCAAATTCCTCCCAATGGAGTGAATTCCAGAAGCGCCGTCATAAAAATCCGGGTCTTATCCGTGGAACGATCAACTTCCTCGGCATTGCATTTTACCAGACCACGCGCGGCTTCTATTATCTGACAAAGGCGTTCAGCACCAAGGTCAACCCGGTTGAGGGGGGCAAGTGATGAAGCGCGTATGTCTCACCATTGCTTTGTTTTCTGTGTCCGCAAGCGTGGCATTTTCACAGGCCGCTCCTTTTGACATGACGCCTGAGAAGGTGCCGGGTGCGGCCGCGCCGGAGCCTCTTGTGCAGAGCCCTGTGATGCCGCCTGCCAAATCCACACCGATGCTGGCACCTATATTGGCACCAGCACCGGCTCCCGCAAGCCCAGCACCCGCTCCCGCAGGCATTGCGCGCGACACCGGGGCTGCTGTGGCTGTGCCGCGTGAAGATCGCAATCGCCGTTACCTCTTGCCTTTCGCCAACTTAAGCCTTTCCGGCGAAATTGATGCGCGGCGTTGGGTGATCTATCTGACCGCAAAAGAGGCTGCTGCTGCCAACACAGTGACGGTTGGCTATCAAAATTCCATTCTTGTCTCACCGGAAAGCTCGCAGTTGTCCCTTGAGATTAACGGCGTACCATCGGGTTCTGCGGCAATCGCCTCTCCCGATGATGCTGGCGGGAGCATGGTCTTTACGTTGCCGGCCGGTGCTTTGAAGCCGGGGGCAAATCTTTTATCGCTCTCGGTCCTTCAGACCCATAGAACCGATTGCACACCACAATCCACCTACGATCTTTGGACCCGGCTTGATCCGGCAAAGACCTATCTCTCTTTCAGCAGCGATGTGGCGGGTGAGTTGACCAGTGTTGGTGATATTGCTGCTGTCGGTCTTGATGCGCAACGCGTGACCACAATCGATATTGTGGCGCCCGCATTGGAAAATCCGACCCGCACGGAAGAGTTGCTGCGCCTGGCGCAAGCATTGGCCCTTCGGGCGCATATGCCGAATGAGAAGATTACAATCCGGCCGGATCTGCCACCGTCTGCGCCCGCAGGCAATCTCGTCGTTCTTTTCGGCACGACGGCTGAGATCACGGGCATGTTGCCGTCCGCTCCGCAAGATTCACGAACCGGGCCAAGTGTTTCCTTCATGTCTGGCCCGCCCTCGTTTGGTGGGGTCAATGCATTGGTTGTCAGCGGGCCAACGCCGGAGGCGCTGAAAGCTGCCGTTGATACACTGGCGGGTTCACGTGTCGTTTCAACAGAGCAAAGCGCCATCGTGTCCAATAGCGGCTGGTCTGCGCCAGATGCACCTGTGATTGACTCTGAAACCACGCTTCCGCTGTCGCAATTGGGTATCCGCAGCCAGGAATTTTCCGGCAGACGCTTCCGCACGGGCTTTATGGTTGCCGTGCCATCTGATTTCTACGCGCAAGCCTATGGTGAGGCGCAGATACTGCTGGATGCAGCCTATTCGCCAGAGGTGTTGCCGGGAAGCCAGATCGACATCTACGTCAACGGGCAGATTGCCTCCACCATGCCCATCAGCTCGCACGAGGGCGGCATTTTCCGCCATATGCCGATTAAAATTCCGATGCGGCATTTCGTTCCCGGCACGAATAGAATCGATATTGAGGCCGTGCTGCGCACGGAGTCCGATGTCACATGCCTGCCCGGCGCTCCAAAATCCCATGCGCCGCGCTTTGCGCTATTCGATACGTCAGAATTCTACATGCCCGATTTTGCGCGCATGGGGGTGACACCCAATCTCGCTGCAACCAATGGAACGGCGGCCCCTTACGCGTCAGCCACGGAGCAGCGCCCGGCAGCGCTCTACATGAGCAGGCTGGATACGGATACATTTTCGGCAACGGCGACCCTTGCTGCACGGCTGGCAACCTCGGCGGGCCACATTATTCCGTTTGAGGTTGTTTCGACCCCTGCGGCGATGACGGGACGCGATAGCATCATGGTGGGCGCGATATCGGAAATGTCACCCGCTCTTCTGGCGCATCTCAGTATAGAACCCGGCAGCCAGACAGCCTGGCATACACCGGAGGCTCGAGCCCGTGAGGACGACAATACAGTGCGGTTCGAGGATTGGAAGACCAAGGTTCATGATGGCGGATGGCAAGGCAATATTGGCGTGTTCGGTGATTGGCTTGCCCGCAATTTCAACCTCACATCCGATTCACTGCGCTTTTTGCCGAGTGCGGATGTGGATTTTTCACCTTCCGACAATAGCGCATTCATGATTGCACAAGGCAAAATAAGCTCGGGAAAAGGGATTCTGACGTTGATAACAGCCCCGACAGGCACCGACCTGGATCTCGGTATGGCTTTGATGGCGAAAGAGGAAAACTGGCGTCGGATCTCTGGTCGCATTTCGACACTGAATACGGCGACGAACGAGGTGGAGACCGTTGCGCCTCAACGCACAGAACTGTTTGCCACCCAATCGTTTTCTCTCAGTAACGTGAGGCTGATCGCGGCCAACTGGTTCTCCAGCAACATCTCCTTTTATGCATTCACACTTGCTGGCTTTCTCGTCGCTTTGGGCTTGGTTACGAACTTCTTGCTTGGCAGACTTGGGAGGCGGCATTGAAATATCGCTTTATCATCGCTTTTTCATCTCTCATTGTGTCAAGCGGTGCCGTCGCAGGCATTCGTCTGGGTGGGTTGGATCAAGCGTTTGAGACAGGAGGTGAGCTGCTCTCAGCGTCCCAATCACAGGCATGGCCGCGCACCGAGCGATTGCCGCGTGATCCGGTGTTGCTGGCACAGGCGGTGCCAACCATCAATGGACAGACGGGGGCGGGGGCATCATCACCGGCGACAAACGCCAGATCAGGGCCGCTTCCTGCGGATCTCAGCGCTCTTCGCTATTTTGCAAGGCGTGGAGATACGGTCAGGCTTCAGGCTGAAACTGCGCGTCTAAGAGCGCTCTACCCCAATTGGGTGCCTCCCAAAGACCCCTTGGCAGACCAGCCTGGCGGAGATCCGCAGATCGATGCCATGTGGAAACTCTTTGCCGAAAAGCGCTTTGATGAGGTGCGGAAAGCGATCGCCGAGCGCCAAAAGACCGACAGCAGCTGGCAGGTGCCAGATGACCTCGCAGCAATGCTGAAGCAGGCCGAAGTTCATGAGGCCTTGGTCAAGGCTTCCGAGCTGAAGCAATATGGCAGCGTGATCGAGACGGCATCCAGGAATCCTGAATTGCTGACATGTAACGATGTTGATGCGCTCTGGCGCGTTGCGGAGGCATTTGCCAAAACCGGACGCCCTGAGAGGTCGCGTGATGCCTACGGCTATATTCTGACAAATTGTACGGTTCCTGCCGAGCGCCTCGCGACAGTGCAGAAAGCCTCCAATCTCTTGCCTCCGGCCATGCTGGATGGGCTTTTGGCAATGGAAAAGCCGGATGCGACAGGAAAGCCTGAGTTTGAAGGCTTGCGCGACGATCTTGCTCGCCGTTTTGTGGCCGAAGCCACCGATAAGCCATCTATGGCTTTGTCAGGTGTTTGGCTAGACAGATTGCGACATCTGGCTGAGACACGCCAAAGTGCTGCCGATGCCTTGTTGCTTGGCTGGTATAGTTTCCGGCGCAATATGCCGGGGGAGGCAGAAAAATGGTTCCGCTTTGCCCATGAAAAGCAAGACAGTGCATCGGCCTCGCAAGGGCTTGCACTGATTTTGCAATCGCGCAAGGATTTTGCAGCCGCAGAACAGGTCATGTACGGGTGGCGCAACAGCTCCGATGAGGCGCGAAGCTCCTATCTCGCCGCAGCAACCAATCTTCTGGCGCAGGTGCCTCCGGTTGCTATTCAATCAGACGTGCTCGAGCGCATGGCGACCGAAACAGCCTCTGCCAAAGACGCAAATACCGCCCAGCAATTTGGCTGGTATGCCCGCGCTTTTCAGCAGCCACAGCTCGCGTTGAAGTGGTTTGAGCTGGCATTGTCGTGGAAGCCCGATGATGAGCCTTCGGCCTATGGAGTAGCCGTCACTGCCGATGAGCTGAAAATGCCAGCTGAGGTCAAGCGTATCCAAGCGCTTTGGGCCGCGCGCTCACCGCGCATCGCCGCCTTGAGCGAGCGTCCGCCCGGCGTTGTCGCGTCTGCTGAACCATCTCGCAATGGTGTGCGACGAGAGGTTGTGTTGAATGACGCTGACAGGGACGGTTCAGGCAGCCTCGCGGATGGTCGCCGAGATACCGCTCCGCGTCCATCACCGAAGCACCGGGGAGCGGGTGCTGTTGGGTGCCGGTCGCTCCTGAACGCGCGAGATCTTTCGCAGGATGAAGCCCTGACACAAGGATGGTGCCTGATGAAAGCCGATCGCGCGGCGGAAGCCGTCGAGGCATTTGACCATGCTCTTGGCAGTGCTCAGGCCAAGGTGCGCAGCGACGCCAGCTATGGCAAATCACTGGCCTATATGCGGTTGGGTTTGACCAATAATGCCGCTTTTGCTGCGACAAATAGCGACCTCGACAGCACCAAGGCCACAGAATTGCAGGTGGCATTGTTGGCCGATCGGGCTGTTGCCAGTTTTCAGGCACGCCGGTATTCCGAGACGATCAATCTGCTGGATCGCCGTGCCCGCCTTGCAACGGAGCGTGTCGACCTGATGGTGCTGCGTGGTTATGTCTATCTGAATTTGAAACGCTATGGGGATGCCAAGAGAGTGTTTGAAAGTCTGGCCGCTATTGGTAATCCTGACGGCGTCAAAGGTTTGGCCGATGTTCGCAACGCAATGGATCCAAGCCACACCGGCTAGAGTTTGTCAGGGAAGAGCGGAATCCGGTTTTCCCGACAAGACAAACTCAAACAAAGAAATTTAGAGACTGTCTGGTTCAGTCTGAACCTGACAGTCTCTAATCTTGGGCTCTGAGCAGAAAATCTGCATCATCTCCATCAGAACGGCATGGCTGCACAACGGCCTGAGGGCCTCTCGTGCGACAAATCCGGCCGTGTGAAGGGGTATCGATCGAGCATGTTGATATGGTTGGGCCTGAGGAGTGGCCAACCTCCTCGGGCTTGACGTTATCGCCTTCGGATAGGCGTTTAACCGCGGCGAGTGCGAGGATGAATGCCAATGGCGCGATGCCGTCGATACAGAACGGATCGCCGCAGCCGTTCGGCTCAATTTCACATTTTCCTAAATCGCAAGAGTGTCGCCATCTTTCGAGCGTGCTCCTTTTTGGCAATTAACCGATTTGCCCATTTTGTTGTTTTTGTGATTATCAAATGAGCATTGAAGTCAGATTAAAACGGCAATAGTTAATGAAAATATTGATATTAAATTATAAAATAAGTTGGCACGGTTCATGCTTTCCCTGTGACTGTAAGATTTAAACAGTCAAAACGGTCAAACAAAAGGTCGGGGAACTCAATGACAAAATCGCATTTTTCCATGACAAGACGCCGGGCTCTGCAACTGGGAGGGCTTGGAGCGGGCATGCTGGCGGCACCTGTTTTTGTTCGTCAGGGCTTCGCAAAAGAAGCGCCGATCAAAATGGGCAGCCTGCTGGATGCCACGGGGCCGCTTGGCCTTGAAGGTCGCCGCATGATCAAGGCCACTGAATATGCCGTCAGCCAGATCAATGAAAAAGGCGGATTGCTGGGCCGCCAGATCGAGCTGAAAGCCTTTGATACCCAGAGCGACATCAAGCTCTATACCCAATATGCCCAGCAACTGGCCATGCGCGACAAGGTGGATGTGATTCAGGGCGGCATCACATCATCCTCACGTGAGGCCATTCGCCCGATTTTTGATCGCACCAAGACGCTGTATTTCTACAACACCCAGTATGAAGGCGGCGTCTGCGATCATAATGTGTTTTGCACCGGCACCACGCCTGCGCAAACGGTTAACCATCTGGTGGATTACGCCACCAAAAACTGGGGCAAGAAGACCTATATCATCGCCGCTGACTACAATTACGGCCATATCACAGCTGACTGGATGAAGAAATTCGTCACCGCCAATGGCGGCGCGGTGGCCGGCGTGGACTTTCTGCCGCTGGAAGTCACCAACTTTTCCTCCACCATCAGCCGCATTCAGCAGGCAGCACCTGAATTTGTGCTGTCCGCACTGGTTGGAGCCAATCACCTCGGTTTTTATCGCCAGTGGGATGCCACGGGCATGAAGGCCAAGATTCCGGTTGGCTCCAGCGTGTTTGGTCTGGGCGATGAATTGCAGGCCATGGATGTGTCCACCACTGACGGCATTGTCACCTGCTACGGCTTCTATCCCGATCTGGATACGCCTGCCGCCAAGGGCTTTGTCTCGGGCCTGCAAAAATTCATTGGCGAGGATGCCAAGGATATTTCCGAGCTTGCCACGGCCACCTATGACGGCGTGATGCTCTGGGCCAAGGCGGTGGAAAAGGCGGGCTCGGTTGAGGCGGCCAAAGTGATCACCGCACTGGAAAGCGGCCTTTCGATCGATGCCCCTGCTGGCAAAGTGACCATGGACCCCAAGACCCATGCCACCATTCGCCCGACCTATCTGGCAGAGCCGAAAAACCGCAAATGGGAGATCCTTGCCACCTTCCCCGATCAATATCCCGCCGACACGGGCGGACGTTGCGATCTGATTGCCAAGCCGGATACCAAGACACAGTTCACGCCTCAGTTTTAACGGGCCTCCCGGCGGGTCACCTACCACCCGCCGGACTTCTCTACGTTTCATCACTTGAGGACAGAGCATGGACATCTTTGGCCTGATTGCCTTCAACATTGTCACGGGCATTGCCACACTGGTGCTGATCACCATTGGCCTTGCGGTGATTTACGGCATGATGCGGATTATCAACCTGGCCCATGGCGAATTCATGATGCTGGGGGCCTATACGGCAGCAACCGCTGTGGAACATGGCGTCAATATCTGGATTGCACTGCTGATTTTACCACCGATTGTGGTGGCGCTGATCGGGCTCATTCTTGAGCGCTGCGTCATCCGCTTTCTCTATGGTCGGATGATTGATACCATGCTGGCCACATGGGGCATCAGCCTCGGGCTGGTGGGGTTGATCACCAGCATTTTCGGCAATGTCATCCATTCGGTGCCAACGCCCGTGGGTGGGTTCAACATTGGCGGTTATGGAGCCAGCGGCTATAGTCTGGTTCTACTAGCCGCCAGCATCCTCGCCCTCGGCGGTCTTTATCTGCTCATGCGCCGCACCAACTTTGGCCTGCTCTTGCGGGCCACCATGCAAAATCCGCGCATGGCGGCATCATTGGGCATTCATCCGCCAACGGTGTTTATGTCCACGTTTGCGCTGGGCGCAGGCCTTGCGGGCTTTGCAGGTGGGTTGTTGTCGCCCATTTCCGGGGTGTCACCCTCCATGGGGGCCGCCTATGTGGCGCGCGCCTTTATCACGGTTCTGGGCGGCGGTCCGGCAGTGGTGATGGGAACGGGGCTGGCATCCGGTCTGTTTGGCCTGATCAACGAGATCGTATCCTTCCTGTCCACGCCAGTTTTGGGCGAAGTGGCCTTGCTGGCAGCCGCCATTGTGCTGATCCGCAACCTTCCCAACGGCATTACCGGTCGATTTTTCAGGAGCAGCCTATGACGTTGCCCATCTCTTCGCGTCTTCTCAGTTTTCTCACGGTCACAGGGCTTGGTCTGGCGGCACTGCTGATCATGCCGCTGTTTCTCGATGGATTCAGCCTGCTTCAGGCCACGCTTTTTGTGGCGGTTGCCATTCTGGCGCTTAGTCAGGCTTTCCTGTGGGGCTATGCCGGAATCCTGTCGTTTGGGCAGGCGGCCTTCTTTGGTCTTGGTGGCTATACCTATGCCGTGGGCGTGATCAATTTTGGCGATTCCACCGGGGCCATTGCCCTGTCGATCCTCATTCCCGCGGCTTTTGCCGCCCTGCTGGGTTATTTCATGTTCTATGGCCGGATCAGCGATGCCTATGTCGGGGTCATCACGCTGACCGTCACCACCATCCTTTATGAACTGTCCAACAGCACATCGGGGGATCAATATCGGATCGGAAGCGCCCAGCTTGGTGGCTTTAACGGCATGCCGGGTCTTGCGCCTTTCAACATTCCCGGCGAGCCGGATCAATGGCTGGACGAGAAAGGCACATGGTATGTCGCCATGGGGGCGTTGCTGCTGATCTATGTGCTGCTGCGCGGCCTGCTGGCAACATGGTTTGGCCGGGTGGTGATTGCCATTCGCGAAAACGAAACCCGCGCCATGCTGGTGGGCTATGATGTGCGATTTTACAAACTCGCAGCCTTTGCCATCAGCGGTGCCATCGCAGGTCTCGGCGGGTGCATTTATGCGGCTTGGGGTGGGTTTGTGAACCCGTCGGTGTTTGCACTGTCGATGTCGGCACAAGCGATTGTCTCGGTGCTGGTCGGTGGCATTGGCACGCTTCTCGGCCCCATTCTGGGGGCGGTCATCATGCAGGCGCTGATCAATCTGTCGGGCACGCAAGCGGTGATCAACCCCAGCCTCGGCATGGGCATTATTCTGGTCATCTTCGTCATTCTGGTGCCGCAAGGCATTCTGCCATCGATTGCAGCGCTTATCTCTAAGCTGAAGCCAGCCCCACATCCCATTGCCGCAAAACCACAGGAGGCAAAACCATGACCCTTGTTCCTCTGGTCGATGCCAAAGGCATCACCATGCGCTTTGGTGGCGTGACAGCCGTGCGGGATGTGAATTTCACGCTGGCAGAATCCGAATTACGTTGCCTGATTGGCCCCAACGGGGCGGGAAAAAGCACGTTTTTCAAAATCCTCACCGGGCAATTGCACCCAACCGAAGGCAAGGTTACCTTTCGCGGCACCGACACCACCCGCGCAGAACCGCATGAGATTGCCAGGCTTGGCGTGGGCATCAAAACGCAAGTGCCCAATGTGTTTGATGGTCTCACGGTGTTTGAAAACGTGCTGGTGGCCGCCCAGCGTCAGCGCACCGGGCCAACGGCGCGCAAAATTGTCTCGGACGTGCTGGAGCGGCTTCGTCTTACCAGCCTTGCCCACAGTCTGGTGGGGCAATTGGCCCATGGTCAGCGCCAATGGGTGGAGATTGCCACTGTGCTTTCGCAAGAACCCGACCTGATCCTGCTGGATGAACCGGCAGCGGGAATGAACAACGAGGAAGTGCGCCGCACCGCCGAATTGATCAAGGAAATCAACAAAACCCAAGCCGTGATTGTGGTGGAGCATGACATGGCCTTTATCCGGATGATTGCCAAAACCGTCACCGTCTTTGCCCAAGGTGCTGTGCTGGTGGAAGGCGATGTGGATACCGTGCTGTCTGATCAGCGGGTGCGCGATGTCTATCTGGGGAGGACGGCGGCATGAGCAACGCAACTCCACTGCTTGAGGTGAAAAACCTGCGCTCCGGCTATGGCCGTATCCCCATTTTGCAAGGCCTGAGCCTGAGCGTTCATCCCGGCGAGCGGGTTGGCATTCTGGGGCATAACGGCATGGGAAAATCCACCCTGCTGCGCACTATAACCAGCCATTTGCCCACCAGTGATGGCAAGGTATCGTTTGAGGGAAAATCCATCACGGGTGCCAGCCCCACCACCATTGCTCGAAGCGGCATTGGCTATGTGCCGCAGGGGCGCGAGATTTTTCCGGGCCTGTCGGTCATGGACAATCTGCGGGTGGGGTGCCGCCTGTCCAAGCGCCCGGAAACCGACGTGCTTGCGGATATTCTGGAGCTGTTTCCCCGCCTCAAAGCCTATCTGGATCGGCGCGGCGGAGCACTCTCTGGCGGCGAGCAGCAATTGCTGGCGCTTGCCCGCTGCCTGTGTGGCGATCCTCGCATTGTGCTGCTGGATGAGCCAACGGAGGGCATTCAGCCTTCTATTATTGAGGAAATTGCCGATACGCTGAAAGCCGCAGCGATCAGCCGAGGGCTGGCCATTCTGCTGGTCGAGCAAAATCTCGGCTTTATCGCAGCCGTCAGCGAGCGGGTGCTGATCCTGCAACGCGGTGAAATCACCCGCGAAGTTCCCCCTGACGCCATGCATGACATTGAGCGGCTTGAAGCCTTTGCCGAATTGGCCTGATTTTTTCGAGGAGATGTATGATGAACCCGCATGTAAGCACAACCAGCATTGATCTGGTGGAAATGACAGTTGAACAGGCGGCAGCAGGTCTGGCCAGTGGTGCCTTTACCGCAGAAGAACTGACCATTGCCTTTCTGGAACGCATCAAGACCTATAACCCTGCTTATAATGCCATTATCTTTCCCAACCCGGAGGCGCTGGATGATGCCTGCGAGATTGATCGCAAGCGGGCCGCAGGCGAGCCGCTTGGGCCGCTGGCGGGCATTCCCATTGTGGTCAAAGACACCATGGATATGGCAGGCTTTCCCACCACGGGCGGCTGGAAGCTTTTGTACAGCGGCACGGGTGGCACCGATCTGATGCCGGACCGGGATTCGCCGGTGGTGGCACGGATGCGGGCCGCTGGTTGTATCATCCTGGGCAAAACCAATGTGCCTGTCCTGAGCGCCACCGGCAGCCATGCCAACGATAGCTGGGCCGGACCAACGCTTAACTCTGCCGCTCCCGACCGCATGCCCGGCGGCAGCAGTGCAGGCACGGCAACGGCGGTTGGCACCAGCATGGCCATTCTTGGCTTGGCGGAAGAAACGGGCGGCTCGATCCAGAACCCGGCCTCGGCGCAAGGTCTTGTTGGCCTGAAGCCGACTTTCGCACTGGTGCCCAATGCGGGCGTTATGCCGCTGGCGGGCAGCACCCGCGATGTGGTGGGGCCGATTGCGCGTTGCGTGAAAGATGCAGCGCTGGTGATGGATGTTCTTGCTGGCTATTGCGTGGAAGATCCCAAAACCGTGGCCGGCATTGGCAAGCGACCGGTGGGGGGCTACGCCGCGGCGATCACGCCTCACGCCATGAAGGGTGCAAAATTAGGACTCTATGGTTCCGGCTGGCGCAATCGTCCGCTGTCTGATGCAACGCAAGCGCTTTATGCACGGGCGCAAGGTGAAATGACTGGCCTTGGTGCCAGCATGGTTGCCGATCCGTTCAAAAACAGCGGCTTTGCCGATCTGGGTCAGCCTGTGCCCGGTCTGGACCATTATGATGCCCGCGGCATGGAATGCGTGCCCTATGACATGATGCTCTATTTGAAGCGTCTCGGCTCCGGCAATCCCTTTGCCACCTATGAGGATTTTGCCAAAGCCGTGAGTGCCGAAGACCCCTTTGCACCAAACGGTGTGCTGGCGTTCATGAACGAAATGCCAGAACTGCTGGAATGCATGGCCGACCCGGAAACACCGCCGTCCATGGCCGCATTTCTCAAGGTGCGTGAACAGTATCTCTCTATTTTTGATGCGGTTATGGCCGAGTATCAACTTGATGCTCTGGTCTTTCCGCAAATGCGCGATCCCTTGCCGCCAAGGGTCGGAGAGGAGAGCATTCACGAAACCACGGTGTGTGAAATCAACATTGCCGGCCTTCCGGCTCTGACCATCCCGGCAGGCTATTATGAGGATGGATCACCGTTCAATCTGGTATTTGTCGGGCCGCTTTGGTCGGAGGCACGGCTTTTGTCTTTGGCTTCCGATTATGAGCAGGCAACCCTTCATCGCAAGGCACCTGATTTGATTTCAATCGGGGACAAGAGCGCATGACATGGTTGCATTTTATGGCAATTCCTGTCACGCCCGGTGAAAATGCCCACAGTAGAGAGGGGGCAAGGAACAGGCATGGCAGAGCATCGTTACGAAGAAATCCTGCGCCACCTGCGCAGTCAGGGGCGTGTTGCCGTGGCAACGCTTGCGACGGGATTGAGCATTTCGGAAGAAACCGTGCGGCGCGATCTGGCCGAGTTGGAGCGGCGCGGCCTGTTGCGCCGGGTGCATGGCGGCGCGGTGCCGCCCCGGCTGGATCAGGAGCAACCGCTGATCGAGCGTGGCAAGCACAATATGCGCGGCAAGGCGCGGGTGGGCGAGCTTGCCCAATCCCTGCTCACCGATGGCATGTCGATTTTTATCGATACGGGCACAACAACGCTGGCGTTTGCGCGTCAGTTGATAGGCAAAAACATCACCGTCACCACCAATTCGCTGGATATCGCTCTGTTGCTCGGGCAAAGCCTGCCGAGGGTCAACCTGACCCCCGGCACCTTGCGCACCAAGGACAATGCGCTGGTGGGCTACGAAACCATTGCCTATGTCGGACGCTATTTTTACGACATGGCCTTCATGGGCATTGGCGGTTGCGATCTCGCGCTGGGCTGGATGGATTACGAGGAACACGAATCCACCCTGCGCCAAGCCTTGCGCAGCCGCGCCCGACGCCGGGTGATGCTGGCCGATGTTGGCAAGTTCGACCGGCAAGCCTATCTGAAAACCTTCGGTCTGGAAGAGCCGCTGACTGTGGTCTGCGACAAGGCACCGCCGCCGCAGTTTCAGCAGGAATTTGCCCGGCATGAGGTGGATATCCTGCATCCCTAAGGGGTTTTCCGTCCGCCCTAGCCGTGTTGGTGATCTGGTACGGGAGTTTGCACAATTCGGCAGTCTACCCGCCGGTGGTGTTTCGCGGCTTTGTGCGTCGCCCACAGACGGCGAGGCGCGGGATCGCCTGACCAAATTGTTGCAAGACGTCGGTGCCGAGGTGACGGTTGATGCCGTTGGCAATCAGTTTGGCCTGTTTCGACTGACCGATGATGACACGCTTGCGCCCGTGATGATCGGCTCACATCTGGACAGCCAGCCGCGTGCGGGCAAGATTGATGGCACGCTGGGTGTTATGGCCGCAGTGGAAGTGGGGCAGTTGCTCCATGCTGCCAAACAGCAAGGCCATGGGTTTCAGCGCAATTTTTATGTGGTCAACTGGACCAATGAAGAAGGTGCCCGTTTTCGCCCCAGCCTGCTGGGCAGTGGTGTGTTTGCCGGGCACCTGACCGAGGCCTTTGCACTGGCCTGCCGCGATGATGATGGTGTGACACTGGAAGACGCGCTTTTGGCGATTGGTTATCGCGGCACCGATCCTCGCCCGCCCATCCCCGATTTTTATATGGAGTTGCATGCCGAGCAGGGTTCACGGCTGGAGGGAGCAGGTCTTCAGATCGGCCTTGTCACGCGTAATTGGGGTGCGGCCAAGCTGGATCTGGTGTTTGAAGGCGAGCAGGCCCATACCGGCCCAACACCAATGTCCAAGCGCCGCGATGCATTGCTTGCGGCCTCTCGCGTGATTGACGGCTTGCGCCAATTGGCAGATGCCAACCCGGATAGGCTGCATACGTCTGTCGGACGCATCGTGGTGTCGCCCAATTCTTCCAATGTTGTCCCGGATCGGGTGGAGTTGACGGCGGAAATCCGCTCTCCCGACGACACCTTCCTGATTGAGATCGAAAAGCTTGCGCAAGCCCAATTTGATGCGGTGGCGCAGGCCACAGGTGTCACATTGCACCGCCAAAACCGTTCGCTGCGGCTGGCCCGCACCATGCCCGAAACCATGGTGGATTTTCTGGAAGGCTGTAGCACGTCACTGGGGCAACAGCCCATGCGGCTTGATACCGTGGCGGGCCATGATGCCCTCAGCCTGATCGGCATTTGCCCCACGGCGCTGGTGTTTGTGCCCAGCATTGGCGGCATTTCCCATAACGAGGCCGAGGCAACAGACGATGCCGATATGGATGCCGGAACCAGCCTGCTATTGGAAGCGGCCTTTCGGCTTTGCGGATCATCACACACCACTTGGGGGATGACATGATCTCTGACATTTGCACAGATGAGGAAGAGGTCGCAGCATGGCTTGGTACGCCGTTCACGCTCGATCCGCCGTTTGCGGCCACCGTATCGCCCTTGCATCAGGCGATTGATGCCGAAACGCGGGTGCTGCGCACGGCTGGCGATACACAGCGTTTTGTTGTGAAAATCTGGCATGATGATCTTGCCCAGCGCCCGGATGGACACGCCATTTTTGCCATGACACAGGCAGCATTCAGCCTTGGCATCACGCCTGCGCCAAGACTGCTGCTCAAAGATGGCCGTGGCATGGTGATGGATTATCTCGGCGATGGCTGGATGCCTGCAAGGTTGCATCAATTGAGCACCGAGGATGGTCTCAATCGGTTGTTGGCGGCCAAGCGCGCGTTGCATGGCCTGGCACCTTTTCCTGTTGATCGCAATGTGTTTTCCGATATCCGCGATCTCGCCGTCAAAGCGCGGTCCAAGACCGCTTTCTGGCCGCAGGAGATGGAGGAGATGCTCACCCTTGCCCAGACGCTGGATCAGGCAATTGTCGCTTCAGGTATTGATCGTGTTCCGGCCCATGCCGATGGTGTGTCATCCAATGTCATGCTAGCACCCGATGGAGCTCTGCAACTGATCGATTTTGATGAGGCAGGCAATGTTGATCCGCTGTTTGATCTGGCGTTGGTTCTCAATGAGATTTTTCCGCTTGATGAGGCACAACATCTGTCTGTTCTTGAAACCGTCGAGGGGCAGGTGCGTGCCACATCTCACGCCCGGATTGTTACCTACGCCTTTGCCGATGATTTGAAATGGGCGCTCTGGGGCCTGTTGATGGATGCAACATCGCCACGCCAGCATCTGGAATTTCTCAAATATGGGCAATGGCGCTGGCTCCGCTGCCGTATGGCTGTTCTTGCCAAGGATTTTCAGGAGATCATACGCCATGTCTGAGCAGATCGAGATAAGCGACGAGCCGCTGACCATTGAAACGGTACTGGATCAGATTCCCGCATGGAAAGGGCGCGTAACCCGCTTCAGTCCTGTTGGTGGTGGCATCAGCAATTCCAATTGGCGGGTGTGGATCACAGGCGAGCCAAAGAGTTTTTTTGTCAAAATTCCCGGACGCGGCACAGAGATGTTTATCAATCGGGCTGTGGCATTAGAAGCCAGCCTGAAGGCCGAGGCAGCAGGTATTGGCCCGCGCGTACATCAACTGCAAGCGCCACAGGGTGTGGAAATTATCGAGTTTGTAGAAGGCTATCGCACCGCGTCCAACCGAGATTTTTTGCGCCCCTCTGTGCGTGGGGCTGTGGTTGAAGCCTATCAAAAACTGCATGCCTGCACGCCGCTGTCGCAGACCAAAACTGTATTTGACATGATTGAGGAACATCTTGAGCAGATTGCAAAAGTGTCAGCCGCCATGCCGGACGCAACAGCCGGATTGATCACAGCCTATCGGCAGGCAAGGCAGGCGCTTGAGGCATCTGGCCTCGATTTCGTGCCCTGTTTTAACGATCCGATGCCCGGTAATTTTCTGCTCGACCCGAATGATCATCTGGTGCTGATCGATTACGAATATTCTTCCAACAACGACCGTTGCTATGATCTGGGGGCGTGGAGCACGGAAATGTTCTTCGATGAGGCCATCGAGGCCGCGTTGATTGAAGCCTATTTCGGCAAGTTTGATCAGCGTATGATGAACCGCATGACGGTGTATAAAGCTCTGGCCGATATCAAATGGACTCTTTGGTCCATGCTGCAAAACAAGATCTCCCTGCTGGAGTTTGATTTCAGCAAATACGGGTTGTGGAAGCTGTTGCGGGCCCGCTCGATTATCGAGCGAGCCGATTGGCAGGTCACGCTCTCAAAGCTTTAGGCGATGATGGCATCCTCTACCGCAAGTGAAAGGCCAAGCAGGGCATCATCACTGCCCGCAAGGCCAGACACCAACAGGCCAATAGGCATGTTGGCGTTACCCACGCCACAGGGGATCGAGACACCGCACCAGTTTAGAAAATTGCCGATGGAGGTGTTTCGAAGGGTCTTGCCATTGGTTTTCACGAACAACTCATCGTCGGCATGAAGCGGTGCCGTGGGAGGAGCCACATGGGGCAGGGTGGGGGTGAGAATGAACTCATTGGGGGCAATTTGCGCTGAAAATTGCGCAATCATCTGTTTGCGCCGCTCAAGAATCTCGATGTACTGTGGCAGGGAGATTGCCTCACCTTTGCGGGTTCTCTCCACCACCCGATGGTCCATCTGCAAGGCCTGTGGCCCGGTAAGTCGTTGTTGATGCAGGGCATAGGCTTCGGCCACCACCAGTGGGCCGTGGCTGCGCATCAGCTCGAAAATGTCGTCAATGACCGGAAATTTTTGCCGACGGATAATGGCACCCGCCTTCACCAAAGTCTCAAGGGCGGCTTCAAATGCGACAATCACGCCATCCTCGGCATCATCGAAAAACACCGTTTCCGGCACAACGAAATGCTGACCCGCAAGCGGTGCGCGGCGCACTGACGGCTGCGTCAAACCCCGCATGGCGGCATCCACCCAGATGGCGTCCTGAACGGTGCGGCACAGCGGGCCAAGGCTGTCGAGTGTTTTGGACAGCGGAAATACCCCATCCATCTGATAACGGCCCCAGGTGGACTTATAGCCGACAATGCCATTGAAGGCGGCGGGAATGCGGATCGATCCGCCCGTGTCTGTGCCAATGGCAACGGGCACCAGACCTGCGGCAACCGCCACCGCAGACCCGGAGGACGAGCCACCCGGAATCCGCGCCTCATCACGGCTGCGGGGATTGCGCGGTGTGCCATAATGTGGGTTAAGCCCAAGCCCGGAAAAGGCAAATTCGCTCATATTCACCTGTCCCACGCAGACCATGCCAGCCTGTGCCAAGGCCGCGACAACGGCCGCATCGCGCGCTGCCGGTGGCTCATTGGCCAAAACGACTGAGCCTGCGGTGGTGGTGATGCCTTTGAGATCAAACAGGTCTTTCCATGCAATGGGAATGCCGTCCAGCATGCCGCGAGAGCGGCCATTGCGAATGCGGTTGGCGGCGATGCCCGCTTCTATCATCGCCCGTTCAGGCGTCAGGCGGGTGAAAATGGTCTGATCATCATAGGCACCAATGGCAGCGAGCGTTTCCTCGGCAAGGGCGCGCGCATCCAGTTGGCCCGATTGCAATAGCACCGCAAGCTGCGCGATGGATTTGCCTGCATTGTCATAGCTCATGCCTATCTCACCCTATTCTGCCATCAATTGCATCCAGCGACGCACCAGATAATTATGCTCATCCATTGTGGTATTCCACACTGCAATGCGATTGGCCCGTTGCCAATAGGAGCCGCCGCTGCGGGCCTGGCCTGCCAAAATACACACCGCACCGTCTGGTCCAACCAGATCAGTCTCTGTGGGCAATCCGCCGTACCAGTAATCCCATTCGGCTCTAGAGAGATAGGCGCGGGAGCGCTCCGGCGTGGAGATATAATAGCCCTGCCGTGCCACGACGGCTCCGGGCCAGCCGGAAATCCACCAGTTCAGATAGTCATAGGCTACATCCAGCATGCGGCCACTGAGGCCACGGGCGATGCATAGGCCACCATGCCAGGCACGGTAGCCTTCCACAGGGGCGGCTTGGCGCGCAGGCACGCCCTGGCCTTTCAAAAGGGTAAGCCCCGTTGACCACATGCTTTGAATATCCGTGCGCCCCTCGGCCATAAGCTTTGCGGCATCTTCGGCGGTGCGCCAGAAGGTGCGGAAAAAACCGCTGCGCTTTCGCTCTCGTAAGATGTCCATCAGCTGGTCAATTTCCTGCACGGTCATGTTGCCGATGTTTTTAAAGCTCATCAACCCGGCGGCTTCTGCGGCCAAGGCCGCATCAAAAATGCCAATGGCGGGTTCATCCACCAGAGCCACGCGCCCGGCCCATTTCGGATCCAGCAAAGCGGCCCAGCTGGTTACGTCCGGCTGATGTTTGATCAAGGGGTCGCGATAGGCAAAACTATCGAAGTTGTGGGTGGTGGGCAGCATGGAAATCTGCCCGGTTGGATGCTCGCCCAAAGATTGATCCGGCTGCACAAACAGCTTTTTCACCGGGGCATCGCCTTGGCCCAACCGGGCATTGGGGCCAAGACGACCTGTTTTGGTCAGCTCGGTAATTTCATCCCAAAGCGCAATGCGTTTGATGGAAATGGGCTGAATGGCCCGCCAATACCAGACAATATCAAGATTATGGAAACATTGGTCGTAAATGTCGTAAGAGTCAGGCGATTGGGCAGCTTTGTGCTGGGTGGTGAGAAAGTCGTTGTTATCAAATACAACATCAATGCCGAGGTCTTCCTCGGCCCGCAGCCGCAACTGTTCCAGCAGGGAAATGGCTGTGCCCAACACGCGCAGGCGCGGACGACCTTGTGTGTGCAGGGCAGGCGCTGGAAAAACGTGGCTAGAGAGCGTCATAATGCTGTAAATGCCTCAAAAGATTGCCGGATCAGCTCCGTTTCCAATCCGTCCACAATAAACACCAGCCGTGAGCGCCGATCATCTGACGGCCAGCCTGCCATATGCACAGGCGGATGCACAAGGTGCTGCACGCCGTGAATGGCAACGGGGCGGTCTTCTCCCTCAAGATTCAAAATGCCTTTAACGCGGATAACCTGTTGTCCATGGCGGTTGAGCAACATGGTGAGCCAAATGCCAAAGGCGGTCCAATCCACCGGCTGATCGACCGTGACCACAAAGGAGCGGAAATCAGCACTGTGGCCATTCTCACCATTCTCAAGCGCATTGGGTATATCGCAATAAAATCCGCTTTGCGATTGCAGGCTGTCGCTGATCAGGTTGATGGTTTCATCCAGCACAGAGGCGGGCTGAAAACCCTGATCTGCGGCACAGGTCACCACGGCGTCGGGGTTGAGCCTTGCCAGTTGTGCCAGTAACTGGTCAAAATCCGCCGTATTGGTCATATCGGTTTTGGTAATCACCAGTTGATCGGCAATCACCACCTGGCGGCTGGACTCGGCATAGCGTTGCAACTGCCCCAACCCATTGATGGCATCCACGGTGGTGATGACATTGCCAGGGCGAAAATGATGGCGCAGAACGGAATCGGCTTTCAACGTCGAAAGTATGGGGAAGGGGTCGGCAAGGCCGGTGCTTTCAATCACCACCCGCTGAAAGGCGGGCATAGCGCCGCGCTCGCGCCGCTCATGCAAGGCCCGCAATGCTTCGGCCAGATCACCGCGAATGGTACAGCAGACACAGCCCGATTGCAGCATGACCATATCGCCATCCACCTGCTCGACCAGATCATGATCAAGGCCAATCTCGCCAAATTCATTGATCAGCACGGCGGTATCGGACAGGGCCGGGTCACTGAGAAGCCGTTTCAAAAGCGTGGTTTTGCCAGAGCCGAGAAAGCCTGTGAGCAGATTGACGGGTGTAAATTGCGGAATCTCAGCCATGAGCCTGTTCCATGCGGGCAATGACAGTGGGATCAAGCGGATCACAGGACCGACCGCAGAGTTTTTCGGCTTCTGACCACAAATGCCCAAGATCATCAATGATGGCCGTTTTTCCGGTCAGGCTTGACAGCAGATAGGCCGAGCCCTGCCAATCGGACAGGGATAGGCCAAAGGCGGCCAGCACGCGATTGGCAATGGCCACGCGTTTGAGGCGTTCGCGTCTTCTGTCGGTGCGCTCACCATTGCGGGTATAAACGCCGGGGCGCGGGGCCGCATCAGCCCAATGCTCGTTTCCACCGATTGCGCCGCAGAGTGAACACATGTGATGCCTCCTGAAAGAGATCGGGGCGGCGGTTGCCGCCCCGGTTATGCCTATTGTTACTTCTTGCGCGGAAAGCGCTTGGCGAAATCATCGGCGATTTCATTCATGGTGACAAATTTAACGCCCGGATGCTTGCTCATATGGGCAAACAGGCGCTCCAGCATCATCAACACCTGCGGGCGGCCTGCGACATCGGGGTGGATGGTGATGGGAAAGACAGCATAATCCATTTCCCGATAGACCCAGTCAAACTGATCGCGCCAGATCTGCTCAATATCGTGCGGATTGACGAAGCCGTGGCTGTTGGGCGATTTTTTGATGAACATCATCGGCGGCAGATCATCGAGATACCACGAGGCCGGAATTTCGATCAGATCGGTTTCCTGCCCGCGTTGCAGCGGCTTCATCCAGTCCGATGGCTTTTTGGAGTAGTCGATCTTGGTCCAGCTATCGCCCACGCGTACATAGTAAGGCGTGAAGTCATTGTGCATCAGCGAGTGGTCGTATTTGATGCCGCGTTCCAGCAGCAATTCGTTGGTGACATTGGAAAATTCCCACCATGGAGCCACATAGCCGGTCGGGCGCTTGCCCGAAAGTTTGGTGACAAGCTCAATGCACTTGTCCAGCACCTCGGTTTCCTGTTCGCGGGTCATGGCAATCGGGTTTTCATGGGTATAGCCGTGAATGCCAATTTCGTGGCCCGCATCGGCCACGGCCTGCATCTGCTCCGGAAAAGTCTCGATGGAATGGCCGGGAATGAACCATGTGGTCTTGATGCCAAAGCGCTCGAACAGTTTCAACAGGCGCGGTGCGCCGACTTCACCGGCAAACAGACCACGGGAAATATCGTCTGGCGAATCCTCACCGCCGTAAGAGCCAAGCCAGCCGGCAACAGCATCCACATCAATGCCGAAGCTGCAAAAAATTTCCTTTGCCATGGTGTTTCTCCTTTTTGAATTTCTTCGAGTTAATGGGCTGGAATAACGGTGGCATCCGCTGCCTTCCACGACAGCACCACCTTTGAGCCGGGACGGAAATTCCGGCCCTGATATTTCTCGCTATGGGCTTCGAGCGAGATCACCCGCCCATCCTCAAGGCTTGCCGACATATGGGCGATATGGCCAACAATGTCGCTTCGGGTGATCATCGCATCAATGGCATTGCCATCATTGGCGAAAGCGATCTGCTCTCTGCTGGTATGCTCGGCATTGTGCGCCTCGATGGCTTCGGCAGGCACCACAAGATTGACCCGGCTGCCGGAAGGGGCCGCACCGTTGGCAAGCCCGCCCAAAAGGCCGACATCGGTTTCAACATGGCGAAGGTCAGCTTGTTCGGAGCGAACCTGTCCCTTGAAAATTGTGTTGCGGCCAATGAACTGCGCCACAAAGGGCGTGTTGGGCCGGGTGTAAAGTTCATAGGGCGGGCTGATCTGCTCAACACGGCCTTGGTTCATCACCACCACCCGGTCTGAGAGCGCCAGGGCCTCGGATTGCGCGTGCGTGACGAAAATGAAGGTCACGCCCAAGGTCCGTTGCAGCAGCTTCAACTCATTCTGGATGGCTTTTCTGAGGTTTGCATCCAACGCGCCGAGTGGCTCATCCAGCAGCAGAATATCCGGCTCAATCACCAGCCCACGGGCCAAAGCCACGCGCTGGCGCTGGCCGCCGGAGAGCTTGTCGGGCTTGCGCTCGGCAATATCTTCAATGCCCAGCGTTGCCAGAATGCGCTCCACTTTGGTGTCACGCTCGCGTTTCGGCATACCTTTGACATCCAGCCCATAGGCAACATTGCGCCGCACGCTCATGTGGGGAAACAGCGCATAGTTTTGGAAAATCGTCGCTGTCGGGCGTTGTTCGGGGGCGATGTCATTCATCCGCACGCCCTTGATCATCATGTCGCCTGATGAAATACCCTCAAAGCCTGCAATCATCCGCAAGGTCGTGGTTTTGCCGCAGCCGGAAGGGCCGAGAAAGGCAATGAATTCGCCCTTGTTGACCGCAAGGCTGAATTCGCTCACAGCCGTGGTGCCGTTGTCATAAACCTTGCCGACATTGATCAGTTCGAGGTCATAAATCATCGATAAGCTCCGAGAGACTGGGAGTTTGTGACCGGAAGAAACACCTTCCGGTCACAACGGGATCGGATCAGGCGTTCAGGAATTCATCCCACTTTTGCACCAGATGGTCGTATTCATCAGGCCACTGGTGCCAATAGGCGACGTGCTTGGCGCGCTCTTCCAGCGAGCCGCCATCGCGCAAATCGCCTTCCTTGATGCCGCGATCTTCCTTGCCCATCCAAGGTTTGCCCTCGTACCAGAAGCCGTATTTTTCCGGTGCCATGACATTTTTGATGTTGGTGGAGGGCGAGTAATAGCCCTGTTCTGACACCGCAATGCCCGGCTCGCCGGACAGCCAATAATCGGCATAGGCGGCTACCGCATCCTTGTTGGGGGTTCCGGCAATCATGGCAGGGCCAATGGCCCAGGCGCGATAACCTTCCTTGGGAACCGCATATTTGCACGGCTTGCCTTGGGCTTTCACGGCCATCACGGCAGGCTGCCAGGCATCGCACACCACCATTTCGCCAGAGGCCATCAGGTTGACCAACTCGCCGAAATCGCCCCAGAGGGCGCGGAACTGCCCGTCCTTCTTTTTGGAAATCAGGAAGGCGGCGGCCTCGTCAATTTCCTTGGCGCTGGGGTTTCCAGGGTTTTTGACATTCAGCAGACCCAGCGTGTTCATGGCCATAATGGCTTGGCCAAAGGCAATCAGCGGGTCAGTGTTGAGGCCGGATTTGCCCTTCCATTTTTTGTCGAAAATCGCCGTCCAGGTGTTGGCTTCTTCGGCAGACAGAACATCCGGGTTATAGCCAATCGAGTCATAGTTATAGACGGCGGGCACCATGTTGAGTGTGGTCTGCGCTTCATCGGCCCAGATTTGGCCAACGATCTGCGCCTTACGATCCCACTTGTCTGAAGGTTTGGTGAAAGTGTCGCGGATATTGGCCCAGTTTTTCATCGATGCGGCAGGAATGGTCTCGACATTGTTGGTCATGACAATCGATGGCAGGCGCTCGGCGATGATTTCCCAGCAATCATAATCCTTGGAGCCGGACAGGATTTTTGTCTGCGCATCGGGGAAGGTTGCCGCGGTGCCGGAGGTGGCACCGACGCCCGAGGCCTTTTTGAAATCGGCCAGAATGCGCTCTTGCACTGTCACCGATAGGCCGATGGTGCGCAGTTGCTCGCTGGCCAGTTTCGAGGCTTGCGCATAGGCCTTGCCTGATGACAGAAAGGGCGAGCCAGCGCCCATGGCCAGCGCGATTGCGCCGGTTGAGCGCTTCAGCAGCGAGCGACGATTAAGCTCTTTGAATGACATGTCTCTTCTCCAGTGTTGATAGGTTCCCGACATTTTCTTTTTGATGCCCGGTCTTTGCCGAGCTTGAGTTTTAGTAGCGCCCCACCAGCAGGCCGCCATCCACCACCAGCACCTGGCCGGTCATGTAGCGGGCCGCATTTGAGGCGAGAAAGGCGATAACATCGGCAATGTCTTCTGGCGTGCCAAGCCGACCCATGGGAATGAATTCGGCGGCTTTTTCCGCCCCAGTCGGGCCAAGTGAGTTTTCTTCAGAGAGCAGTTGCGCAGTGCGGATATAGCCCGGCGCAAGGCCATTCACCCGTACGCCATCGCGGGCCAGCTCGACCGCAAGACCGCGCACCAGCCCGACAACACCTGCCTTGGCCGCTGAATAATGCACATGCTCATCCCAGCCATAGGCGACGCCCATGATGGAGGAGAGAGCGATGATTGATCCAGTTTTGCGGGCCCGCATGCCGGGAGCAGCTGCGCGGGTGAGACGGAAAATACCCTTTAAATCAATGTTAAAGGTCATATCCCATTTTTCGTCTGTCAATTGCGCAAGCGGCGTGCGGTGGGCAATGCCAGCATTGGCCACCACCACATCAATGCGGCCATGACGCGCCTCAATGTCTTGCACCAGTGCGTCTGTTGCATCGGTGGAGCGCACATCGTAGGCGTGGAACTCGGCAGAGCCACCAGTGGCGCGAATAGCGTGCGCTACCGCCTCACCTTCGCTGACGAGAATATCCGTGACCACCACATGGTCCCCAAGTGCGCCAAGGGCCATGGCCGTTGCAGCGCCAATGCCGATCCCGGCACCCGTGACGATCACCACCCGCTTTGCCTGATTGTCCATGGTTTCACCCTTTCCTGTCACAGCATCACATCGCCTGAATTTGGCCCAAGCGTTTGCCCCACAAACAGCGCCGCCTCATCGGAGGCGAGAAACGACACGGTAGACGCCACCTCTTCCGGCTCGCCAAAGCGGCCCAAGGGCAGTTCGGCTTTCTTGGCGCTGCGCCAGTCTTCGGAAATTGCCATCACCAGCGGTGTGTTGACCGGGCCGGGGGCAACGGCATTGACCCGCACGCCACGCGCAGAGACTTCGCGCGCCAAGGCTTTGGTCATGCCAATGATGGCGGCCTTTGCGCCGGAGTAATGCACAAGCTCAACTCCGCCGATCTGGCCGAGTTGGGAGGCGATGTTGATGATCACGCCTTTTTGGCTTTCCAGCATGGAAGGCAGGACTGCGCGGGTCATGAGAAAGTTGCCGCGCACATGAACGGCAAACATTCGGTCAAAATCCGCAAGTGCCATGTTTTCCAACAGGCTCTGGTGAACAATACCTGCATTGTTCACCAAAAGCCCAACCGGGCCATGGTTGGAAACAGCGCTTGCAACAATGGCGGCAACATCGCTTTCACTGGAGACATCGCCCGCCGCAAAAGCTGCTGTGCCGCCTAAGCTTTGTATTTCATCGGCCACCGCCTCGGCACTGTCCAAGGAGAGGTCGTTGACCAAAACAGCATGGCCATCTTGAGCCAGCCTGAGCGCAATGGCACGGCCAATGCCGGAGCCAGCCCCTGTGACAATGGTGGAAGTGGGAGTGATCTTCATGTTACACCTCCTCCTGCACGGCAATGCGCTTGGCGCGGCGCACGGACAGACCCATCAGCACGGCATAGGTTCCAAGCAGCGCAAAAGAAAACAGCGTGGTCAGCACACCAAAGGCAAAGACATTGGGGTGAACCTCCACCGAAAACGTGCCGTAAATTGCCAGCGGCAAGGTCAGATCGCGTCCGGAGGCAAACAGGGTGCGCGAAAACTCATCATAAGACAGTGTGAAGGCGAACAGCATGGCTGAAAGCACACCGGGAAAGATCAGCGGAAAGGTGATTTTGCGAAAGGTGCGGGCCGGGGTGACGCCCAAGGACCATGCGGCTTCTTCCACGCTGGGATCAAAGCGATTGAAAATCGCCAGCATCACCAGAAAGGCGAAGGGGAAGGTATAGACCACATGCAGCACAAAGGCTGTGCTCCACCAATGGCGATCAATGCCAAAGCTGTTGGCCACCAGCGCCATGCCCAGACCCACCAGCACGCCCGGCACCATCATGCCCAGAACAATCAGGTAGAACACGAAGCCGGAGCCTTTGAACCGGCTGCGAAAGGCCTGCGCCGACAAAACACCCAGCACGGTGGAGACAATCATGGTCAGGCCCGCCAGCACCACGGAGCGCACCAGCGCATCATTGATCGGCAACGGTGCCACGCGCGATGGCGGAGTGAGGCCAAACAGGTGCTTGTACCAATAGACCGACCATTCAATGATCGGAAACTGTGGCCCGCCATCTGGCCCCGCCTGAAACGACAGGATCGCCAGCACCACCAAAGGGCCGTAGAGAAACACCAGAAACAGGCCAGTATAAACGCCAAGGCCGAATTTGACACCGCCGGAGTTCATCTTAAAGCTCCCTTCTGAGATCAACGACGCGCAGGAGAGCGGCCACCACAAGGCCCATCAGCAGGGTGAGAACAACGCCCGCCACCGCCGCAAACGCCCATTTCAATGAGCCGACCTGGGTGACAATGATATTGCCCAGCAGATTGACCTTGCGGCCAGACAGCGCCGACGAGGTTGCAAATTCACCCAGCACCATGACGGAGACGAAAATGGAGCCGACCACCACGCCCGGCATGGACATGGGCAGAATGATGGTGCGGAAAATGCGCCAGAAACTGGCTCCCAGATCCTGTGCTGCCTCAATAATGGCAGGATCAATCCGGCCCATCATGAAGGCAATGGGACCGACCATGAAGACGCAATAGATCTGCGTCATGCCAATGATGACTGAAAGTTCGGAAAACAGCAGCACTTCGATGGGGTGGGTTATCATGCCCAGTTTCATCAGGATAATATTGATGGCACCTTCCTTGCCCAGCATGGGCCGCCACGCCAAAACACGGATCAGAAACGAGGTCCAGAACGGGATAACGCAGAGCACCAGCAGCACGGTTTGCAGCGTTTTGTTTTTGACAAACAGGCCCACGAAAAGCGCTGTCGGATAGCCAACCACAAGGGTTGCCGCCAGCACAATCAGCCAGATCCGCACCGTGGTCCACAGCGCGCCCATATAGGTGTCACTGGAGAAAAAGGTGATCCAGCTTTGCAGGGTGAGCGTCGGCTCGATCTTGAAGGTGGTCTGGGTCCAAAACGACACATAGACCATCATCGCCATCGGCAGCACCAGAAACAGCAGCATCCATATGACGCCGGGAAGCACTAGAAGCATGGTTTTGGGGAATGATTTCGCTGCCACGCTGACAACAGCGGGCTCATCGGTGACGATTGTGCTCATTGGGCGCGGCTCCCCTGATAAAAGGTGATGGGTGCGGCAGGATCAGGCATAAACAAGGGCGTCTTCCTTTTTCCAGACCAGCGCATAACGGCTTTGCGGCTCCAGCGTCTGGCGGCTGCGATGGCTGAGATGGGTTTCCACTTCAAACACCGCGCCGTCATCGAGCGCGAAGAACGAATAGATCGCCGAGCCAGTGTATTCCTCGGCCAGAAAGCGGCCTTCAATGCGAACCTCGTCGGGGCGAACCTCATCGGGTTGCGCCTGTTCCGATAGGGCGCAAACGGAAATGCGATCGTGGCGGATGGCGTAGGCGGGTGAGGCGGCAGGTTGGCGCAAACCGGCCAGGGGCAGAGTGCCGACTGCGGTTATCAGTGCATCGCCCTCAATACGGCCAGAGAAGAGATTGTAACAATTGAGAAAACGCGCCACATCGGCCGAGATCGGGCGGCTGTAGACCGCATCAGATTTGTCTTTTTGAGCAATGCGGCCACGATCCAGCACCAGAACCGTATCGCCCATGGCCAAAGCTTCTGTTTCGCTGCCGGTGACATGCAGAAAGGTGACGCCGCAGCGCTCGCGAATTTCGCGCAATTCGTGGCGCATGCGGCTGCGCAAATTGGCATCCAGCGCACCCAGCGGCTCATCCAGCAGCACCATTTTCGGCTCTGTCACCAACGTGCGGGCGAGGGCCACACGTTGTTTTTGTCCGCCGGAAATCTGCGTGACGGCACGGGTTTCAAGACCGGACAGCCCGACGAGATCGATAATGCTGCGCACCCGATCGGATATTTCGCGGGCATCGGTCAGCGCGTCAGCCTCCCGATTGGCGAGACCAAAGGCAATGTTTTCCTGCACGGTGAGATGGGGAAAAAGCGCAAAGTTTTGAAACACAAAGCCAATGCCACGCCGGTGCGGCGGTGTGGCATTGATTTGGCTGCCAGCAAAACGAATTGCGCCGCTTTCAAGCTTTTCAAAGCCCGCAATCACCCGCAACAGGGTGGTTTTGCCAGAGCCGCTTGGCCCCAGAAGAGAAATATACTGGTTCTCGGGGAGTGACACACTCAACCCATCCAGCGCCCGGGTGTCGCCGTAGGTTTTCACAAGACCGGTAAGCTCAAGCACTGATGTCACAGCGAATCCTGCCAGTTTTGGCCAACTCATCCTGCCGTACCTGCGCCATCAAGCGCGCACGGCCCGTTGTCTGCCTCATTGGTGTGATGACGCATGACAGGGGAGAATGAAGGGGCACTTTTAAAATGTTCCGCCGCTCACGTTTCTATTGTCGTGATGCACACAAATCATTGCATAAATGATTTTTGTATTCAATATTCTTTTTATTGTTTTTGCAAATTCCCCAAATTTTTAGGGTCTTTGATTGTTGTTATCTAATCTCGTGCTGTTGCTGCACGGCTGGTGGACGGTAAAATGCCTTAAAATTGCATTTTACCTCCGTGTTCGCCAGAGTGCAGCGAAGGTCGGGCGCTGCGGTTTACGTTAGGTGGTGTCGTCCATCTTGAAATTATATGAAATTGTACGCAATATTCATTTTATTTGGCACTAGGCCTTTGATGCCGAGTCACAGTAAACAGGCAGGATAGAGACCACAGGATCAACATCGCCCTATGCACGCCACGCGCACCCAACGCCGCTATGAAATTGCCGAGGAGGTTCTGCGCGCCAATATTGCGCAAGGAACGCTGCCCAATGGGCTGGTGTTGCTGGAAGGGCATATTGCCGAGATCTTGCAGATTTCCCGCGCGCCCGTGCAGCGTGCATTGCAAGCGCTGGAAGCCGATGGGTTGGTGCATCGCTTCAATGGTCGGGGTTATCTTGTTGGCCCGGCGGATCAGGGCATTGAACCAGACCGTCAGGATATTCGCACCCTTGGCCTGAGTGTGCCGGATGATGCCGACAATGCCTTGCAAAGCCGTTCCTCCTGGGAGCGCATTCACGACCGCGTTGAAAGCGACGTGGCGGGCTGTGTGGTGTTTGGCCAATACCGGATGATTGAGGCAGAGCTGGCCAGCCATTTCCACGTCAGTCGGACCGTGGTGCGCGATGTTTTGACTCGCCTCAGCGAACGGGGACTGGTGCGTAAAAACCAAAGCTCTCATTGGATTGCCGGTCCCTTGACCGCGCAAACCGTGAAGGATCATTTTGTGCTGCGCGGCATGCTGGAGCCGCAGGCGCTGGTGTCGGCCGCCCCTTTGATTGACGAGGATGCACTTTTGCACTTGTTGCAGCGCTTGATGGTGCTCGAAAAAAGCGTTGGAGCCGATGTTGTCGACCAGATGCGGGCCGCGCACGATTGCTTTATTGAAACCTGTCTGCTGTCTACGCCCAACGAGCGTTTGCAGGAATTGATCCGCAACAATCTTCTGCCTGTCACGGCCATTGAGAGCCTTTTGGGTCGCCTGGGTCTGCCCGGCGACCTTGGCACCATGACCGAGTTGCGCCTGATTGTGGAGCTGCTGACCCGTGGTGCCACGGCGGCTGCCGCCGCCATGCATCAGACCCATCTGGAAGCGGCCATGAACCGCACCATTGCCCAGATGAAAATCATTGCCATTATACCGGACCCAAGCGAAATCGCTCCCTATCTGACCCGTGTTCAGGAATGATGCTAGCGATCTGCCCATGATAGCCTCAACGGGTTGGTGAAAACAGGCTGCGGATTTGATTGATCAGCGCATGGCGCTCTTTTCTCGCCGCCAGTGCCGTTTCCATATCCACTTTGACAAAGTGGGTTGGCGTGTGCGGCTGCAATTGGCCGATCAGGTCCATATCTGCCGAAATCACCGTGCCGACCATGAAATAGCCACCGCCGGAAACGGCATCGCGGTGCAGAATAATCGGCTCCGTGCCGCCCGGCACCTGAATGGAGCCATAAGGGTAGCAGCTATCGACGATATTGGATGGATCGGAGCCCGCGCCAAAGGGCGGCGTGCGTGGCACAAAATCCAGCTTGCGCCCACCCCGGAAGCGATAGCCCATGCGGTCCGCTTCGGGGGCGACTTTCCACTCGTCTTCAAAAAAGTTACGGCCCGATTCTTCGGTGATCCGATCCCAGTACAGCCCCGGCAACACGCGCAATTCGGCTGGCTTTCCGGGGTGACGGCGAAGCTCTGGTGGAATGCTTTTGCCTTCTTCAGAAAAGGCTATCTCGCCAACCGGCAATTCATCACCGATCGCCAGCGGGCGGCCCTTGAAACCACCCAGCGCACCAATGGCATAGGTGGAGCGCGACCCCAAGGCTAATGGCACATCAATGCCGCCAGACACGGCGATGTAAATCCGCGCACCCTTTTTCAGAAATTCGAACGACAATAATTGTCCCGCCTTGACCTTGAAAGCCGTCCAGCCGGGCCTTTCTTCGCCATCCAGCTTGATGGGCATGTCTGCTCCGGTCACCGCCACCATGGTATCGCGTGTGAATTCCAGCTTGGGGCCAAGAAACACGGCTTCAAGACCGGCCGCCCCTTCCGCATTGCCCACCAAGAGATTGGCGGCTTTCAGCGCCAGCCGGTCCATGGCACCGCCCAGCGGAATGCCAAGGTGAAAGTAACCGGGACGGCCCAGATCCTGAACCGAGGTGGCAAGTCCGGGATGAATAACCTTAATGGCCATGGAGCAGGCCCTCCAGCTTGGCGTTATAACCATCAATGTCTTTTTGAAACTCACGCAGATCAAACGAGACCTCGCGGATTGGCGGAACAAATTGCCCCTTATCGACCTCTTCCACCGCCTGATCATAACCATCGCGATCGACCGGCTTGAACTTCACAATATCGCCGGGACGGAAGAACACCATGAAATCCTTGAGGTAGGAGGTGGTCTGCGTCGGATCATAAATCGGCATCGGGGTGATGCCGAACATCTGATAGCCACCCGCGCCGCGCACCGAATAGATGCAGCCAAAGCAACCACCGTGGCCCACCGTCAGCCTCGGCGTATCGGTGCGAGGCCGCAGGTATTTGGGCACTTCGATCTGCCGCTGGCGCTCGACCATTTGATACATGAACGGCAGCCCAGAGACGAAACCGACCATGGAGACAAACCATGGCGAGCCCGAATGGGCGGCAATGAAATCATCTACAGAGCTGTAATTGTTGATGCGCGATGCATAGTCCAGATCGGTGCCGCTGGGGTCCTGATGGCGCTCGCGAAAGCGCATCAAGGTTTCATGGGTCCAAGGGTCATTGTAAAACACCGGAATCTCGACAATGCGCGTGGTAATCACCGGCTCGGCCTTGGCGGCGGCCACTTCAATGGCTTGCACCTCTTTCAAAACATCATTTGGATGGATGATATCGGGGTCAAACTTGATCTGGAGCGAGGCATTGGCCGGGCAAATTTCGGTGACGCCCTTGATGTCGGCCTGTTTGATGCCGTTGGTCATCGAGAGCGAATTGAAGAAGGCTTCCAGCGACATCTCTTCGCTGCATTCCACAAAGAGATGTTCATCGCCGCCAAATGTGTAGCGCATGGGCATCAGGCACTCTCCTTCCTTGAGGCAACCACTGTTGGAAATACACTTTCCAGCCAGGGCTCCAGAAAACGGGTGTGGACATCTGCGGCTTTGACGGAAGCATCCCGAACCAACGCCTGATGCAGGGGAATGGTTGTGGCAATGCCGCCGATTGTTAGCCCGTCCAGCGCATCCGCAAGCTTCAGAAGGCAGGCCTCACGGCTGTCTGCCCAGACAATCAGCTTGCCCAGCAGCGAGTCATAAAAAGGCGGAACCGTATAGCCTTCATACAGCATGGTATCAAAACGAATGCCATCGCCTTCGGGAATTGTCAGACTGGTGATCAGCCCTGGTCCCGGCAAAAAGCCCCGCGTCGGGTCTTCGGCATTGATGCGGCATTCGATGGCATGGCCACGCACTTTTACATCGTCTTGCGTAATGGAGAGGGATGCTCCACCCGCCACCCGGATCATTTCCTGCACCAGATCAATGCCGGTGATCATTTCTGTCACCGGATGCTCAACCTGAATGCGGGTGTTGACCTCAATGAAGTAAAATGCGCCGCTCTGCTCGTCGTAGAGATATTCCACCGTGCCAGCGCCACGATAGTTCACGGATTTTGCCAGGGCCACAGCGCTCTCAACCAGGCTTTTGCGGGCATCAGCGGGCAGGGTCACGGATGGCCCTTCTTCCCAGACCTTTTGGCGGCGGCGTTGCAGCGAGCATTCACGCTCAAAACAGTGGATGGCGTTGGTGCCATCGCCCAAAATCTGCACCTCGACATGGCGGGCGCGGGTGATGACCTTTTCAATATACAAGCCACCATCGCCAAAAGCGGCCAGGGCTTCTGTGGAGGCTTGCGGGAAATGCCGCTCAAATTCCTCCATGTTTTCAGCAATGCGAATACCCCGACCACCACCACCGGCTGCCGCCTTGATCATCACCGGAAAGCCGATCTCGGCGACGAGAGAGCGGGCGAGATCAAGATCATCCACTCGGCCATTGGAACCGGGAACGGTGGGCACGCCCGCCTTCATGGCCACCTTGCGGGCCTCGACCTTATCGCCCAGCAGGCTGATGGCGGCATGGTCGGGGCCGATGAAAATCAGCCCGGCATCGGTGACGGCCTTTGCAAAAGCAGCATTCTCCGACAGAAAACCATAACCGGGATGGACGGCATCCACGCCGGTTTCCAAAGCCGCCTTCATCACCGCATCAATATTGAGATAGGATTTTGCCGCAGACGGCGGGCCAATCTCCACCGCCTGATCTGCCAGTTTCACCGCCAGCATATCGCGGTCGGCGCTCGAATGAACCTGCACGGTGCGTATGCCCATTGCTTTTGCTGCGCGTATAATGCGCACCGCAATTTCACCCCGGTTGGCAATGAGAAGGGACGAAATGCTCATGCCTTGACCTCGGCAATCACTTGGCCGGCCATGATTGGTTCATTGTCTTCGGCGATAAAGACAATATCGGTGCCGGAAGCGTCGGCATAGACCTCGTGAAAGGTCTTCATCACTTCAATCAATCCAATCACCTCGCCTTGCGCCACCGCATCACCATCGGCCTTGAATGGGGCCGCATCGGGAGAGGATTTGCGATAAAACGTGCCGGGCAGGGGCGATTGGATTTCATGCTTGCTCATCGCGGTCTCCGATTGGTGTGTGGTTGGGATTATCGTGTCGTGGGCGAAAGAGGTGAAATGCGAATACCCTCGGCAAGCAGGGCCTCGCGCATGGTGCGCACAATCTCGAGCGCGCCCAACGTGTCGGAATGAAAGCAGATCGTTTCAAACGGGATGTCAATGTCGTTGCCGGTCACGGTTGTGACTTTGCCTTCCAGACAGGCGCGCACCACCTTGCGGGCAATGGCCGCGGGATCGGGGCGTCCGACATCGCGGGTAAAGACAATCGAGCCGCTGTCGTCATAATCACGGTCGGCATAAAGCTCCCGGGCAACAGGCTGGCCCACATCCATGGCAACAGATTCAGTGATCGATCCGGCCATGCAGAACACGTAGGCATTTGGGGCCACAGTGCGCATATATTGCATGAACAATTGGGCAAGCTCCGGGTTGGCGGCCATTTCCATATAGAGCGCGCCGTGTGGCTTGACGTGTTGAAGCTGTGCGCCGTGGCGGCGGGCAAATTCGCGCAGCGCCCCCACTTGATAAACCATATCATTGACCAGTTCACGCGCCGTGCCATTGATGCGGCGGCGGCCAAAGCCTTGCAGATCCTTATAGCCCGGATGGGCACCAATGCTGACGCCATGCTCCACCGCAATGCGCACGGTTTCATCCATCAGGTTGGGGTCGCCGGCGTGAAAGCCAGCCGCAATATTGGCTGAGCTGATCAGCCCCATCAGGGTGGCGTCATTGGTATCGCCAACCCGCCAGCGGCCAAAAGCCTCTCCCATATCGCAATTGATATCGACAGTATCGCGCAGCACTGCTCTTCCTGTTCTGCCTGCATTTTTTGCAGATCAACTGAATGCCTGTGTTTTCAGCAAAAACTTTAGGAAGAAACAATGCGTTTGGAAAATTCTATTTTCAAAATTTGATTATCTGATTTAGAGATGTTGGTATGAGCCATGAATATCGGCAAAAATGTCATGATTTCTGCATTTTTACCGAAATCTAAACGTGTAATGTTTGAAAAAGCGCAATCAACAACATTTTCGTTCTGATTTTCAGAACATCGTCATCTTTGATTCAGATTGAAAGTCGTGCCATGTCCATCAGTCTGCGCCAGATTCGATATTTTGTTGCAACGGCCGAATCCGGGCAGGTCTCGCAGGCCGCAGTCAACCTTTCCATCTCGCAATCGGCCATCACGACGGCGGTCAAGGAGCTTGAGACCATTGTCGGGGCTGTGCTGTTTGAGCGGACACCACATGGAATGGAACTGACCACAGCGGGCCGCCAACTGCTCTCTCATGCCTATGATATTCTGCAAAAGGTTGACGATGTCGCGTCGCTGCATCTGGTCACCAGCGGGGTGAAGGGCAAGCTGACGCTTGCGGCCACCTACACAGTGATCGGCTATTTTCTGCCTTTGCATATGGAGCGGCTAAAGCGCCAATTTCCCGATATCGATATTCAGCTTTTCGAGCTGAACCGTGAAAGTGTCGAGGAAGGTCTGTTGAGCAATCGCTATGACCTTGCGGTGATGCTGACATCCAACATTCTCAACCCGGAGCTTCAGACAGAAAAGCTGTTGAGCTCACAGCGGCGGCTGTGGCTGCCCGCCCGCCACGCCCTGCTGGCCATGCCGTCGGTGGGTCTCAAGGAGGTGGCTGATCAGGATTATATCATGCTGACGGTGGATGAGGCATCCCATACCTCTTTGAAATACTGGAGCCAGACGCCGTACACGCCCAAAGTCAGCCTGCGCACATCTTCGGTTGAAGCTGTGCGCTCGCTTGTGGCCAATGGGCAGGGCGTTGCGATTTTATCCGATATGGTGCACAGGCCGTGGTCGCTGGAAGGGCGGCGCATTGAAACCGTGACGTTGCGCGATAACATTCCCTCAATGGATGTGGGCATAGCGTGGCGCAAACAGGTCGACTTCAGCCCGGCCATGGAAGCCGTGCGCACCTATTTTCGCCGCACCTTCAACATTCCCCACTAACCAGTCTCTTCACGCCCTTGGTAAGCCAATGGAGCTGCGCAATCACGCCCTGTGTTTGGCGCAAAGGCTGATCCGAAACAACATGCAAGCGCAAACACCTTGCGATTGCCCAGCCACAATATTTCTGATGACAACGTCGATCAGTCCATTGCGATGCCGACCATTGAAGACAATCTCTGCACGTAGACGATGGAAGTTCACGCTTAGACAGCTTTGTTTGCATCATTTGTAGCGTCGCGCACAGGAGCTATTTCTGGTGAGGTCATGGTGTCGGTGATCGCCACCTCTCCCAACTCTTCTTTCAGTCGCTGGCGGGCGCGGCTCATGCGGCTTTTGATCGTGCCGACCCTGCATCCATATATTTTGGCAACGTCCTCATAGGTCTCGTTCATCAAAACAACCAGAATAAGAACATTGCGGTATTGCAGAGGAATGCGCATCAAAGCGCTGTAAACGTCACGCGCGTGAGCGCTCCATTCCTGTGTGGCGGGCGTCGTCAGGGTGTTCAGCATGCCGTCGGGGATACCAACCGTTTCCCTTTTGCGTTTTCGATAGCGGGTGCTGAATGTGTTTCGCATGATCGTAAAAAGCCAGGATTTTAGCCGAGTCCCTTCATTATATTGATCAAAGCTGTTGATGGCGCGCACCAGTGTTTCTTGTACCAGATCATCAGCATCTTCGGGATTGCTGCAAAAGGTCCACGCGAACGCTCTCAAAGCGGGTATCAGCTCCACGATCTCTTCTCGAGCCATACTTGTACCTGTTGTCCTGGATTTTCGTGATATTTTATCGCTAATTAACGTGCACAATCACCAAATGTTCCGTGTAAAGCGTGCAGGCATGGGGAGGTGTGCGAATTTCTGAACCAGCCGCAGAGATTTGATCTGCCATAGCGGCACAGGTGATGCCGCCTTGCTGGCCAAAACAGATTAATCCACCAAATAGGCCCGCAAAAAAAGCAAAGAAAACTTTCGCAAATCAGCGAAGCTTTCTAAACACTCCTGAATTTTCGAGGTGCAAGGTCCGCGCCGCCATCAATATTTTGGGTAAGCAACAGCACATGAATTATGATGACACCACCATTTTGGATGAAATTTCACTGGTAAAGCTCGATCGTCGCCACCTGCAAGGCGGATTGAAGCTTTCGCAAGAGTTCTCCTGGCCGTACCGGTTGGAGGATTGGGCCTTCGCACTGGAGGTCGGCGACGGTGTTGTCCTTGAACGAAATGGCGAGGTGCTCGGCACGGCTCTTTGGTGGTGCTATGGCCAAGATTACGCAACAGCTGGCATGATTATCGTGACGGAGAAAGCGCAGGGCGGTGGCAATGGGTCTCGCTTGTTCGATGCGCTTTTGCAGGCAACAAGGGGGCGGAACGTTCTTCTCAATGCCACAGAAGAGGGGCTGCCGCTCTATCTTCGCCGTGGTTTCGAAAGATGGGGAATGGTGCACCAGCACCAATGCCTCTTGAACGAGGAATATACACCGAAACACCGTGACGACATTCGAGATGCGGTTGCCAGAGATTTTGACAGCATTCAAGCGCTCGACCACCGGGCGATTGGAATGCCACGCGGAACGCTCGTAAAGGCGCTGTTAAATGTTGGAGACGCCATCGTGCTGGAGCGCGATGGGCAAATATCGGGCTTTTCCATTCGCAGGCGTTTTGGGCGCGGCTACGTTGTTGGGCCGGTTGCCGCTGATAATATTGAGGATGCAAAATGCCTGATTGAGGCGCAGCTCGCCAAACTCACCGGAGAATTCGTGCGCATTGATGTGTATGCCGAAGACGGATTGAGCGAATGGCTTGAGGAGCGCGGCCTTAAACAGGTGAGTGAGGCCATATCGATGGTGAAGGGAGTACGGCCTGCGCCAATCGCTCCTACGCATATGTATGCGGTTGCCAATCAATCGTTCAGCTAGAGTTTATCAGGCAAGAGTGGAACCCGGTTTTTCTGAGCACGCAATCGAGGGGCTTTTGTTTTGACACAGCCTGTGCTGATTTTTTCACGCCACTGAGGTAATCGACAATGAAGCTTACATCCTACTGGTTAGATACCTCAGAGCCATTTCGGAGCGGGTCTGATCGTCCACTTGGTGGCCAATGTGACGTTGTTGTGGTTGGCGGCGGATTGACCGGCTCCTCCGCCGCACTCACCCTTGCCAAGAAGGGTGCCAGCGTTGTTCAGCTGGAAGCAAGCACCATTGGCAGCGCGGCGTCGGGCCGCAATGGTGGGATGTGCAACAATGGCTTTGCCCAGAACTATGCCGATCTATCGGCCCGGCTTGGGCGTGACAAAGCCAATGCGCTCTACAAGGCGTTTGATGCCGGTGTTTCACTGGTCGAAAACATCGTGAAAGAGGAAGACATCGATTGTAGCTTTGCCCGCTATGGCAAGCTCAAGATTGCGGCAAAGCCGGAGCATTACGATGTTCTTGCCCGCACACAAGAGCTTTTGGCCGCCAATGTCGATCCCGAAACACGAATGATTTCGCGCCAGGATCTGCGAAATGAAGTGGGGACTGACCGTTACTACGGCGGGCTGCTGTTTTCCAAGAGTGCGGGCATGCATGTCGGGCGCTTTGTTCGCGGGCTGGCCACTGCCGCCGCAAAGCGTGGTGCCCAGATCTATGAACAAAGCCCGGTGATGGGTATCCGCCGGGTTCAAGGTGGGCACCAGGTTCAAACCCCGACAGGCACGATTGTTGCGCGCCAGGTTCTTTTGGCAACCGGTATTTCGCATGTGGGGCCATTGGGCTGGATTCGTCGGCGTATTGTTCCGATTGGTGCTTTCCTGATCGCAACCGAGCCGCTGTCACCACAGGATGTGGCCCGTCTCATGCCCACAGGCCGCATGGTGGTGGATACCCGTAACCTGGTTGTCTATTGGCGGTTGACGCCGGATAATCGCTTGCTGTTTGGCGGTCGCGCGCGATTTGCCGTATCAAACCCGCAATCGGACGAAAAAAGCGGTCGGATTCTCAAGGCCGCCATGGTTGATGTCTTTCCGGAATTGGCCAACACCCGCATCGACTATTGCTGGGGCGGTATGGTGGATGCGACCCGAGACCGCCTGCCGCGCGCCGGACAGCGCGATGGGATCTATTATTCCATGGGCTATAGCGGTCATGGCACCCACATGGCGACGTTGATGGGCAGCATCATGGCCGATGTTATGGATGGCAAGGAAGAGCTCAATCCATGGAGAGATTTTGATTGGCCAGCCATTCCGGGTCACTTTGGTCCCCCCTGGTTTTTGCCCATTCTTGGTGCCTATTATCGGATGAAGGATGCGTTCCGATGAATGCGTCTCTTGAACACCTCAGCCGGGCCAATCGACTGGATCATTTCTTTATTGACGGGCGGTGGGTTGCTCCTTTGGGGGCGGCGAAGGGAGCGGTGACCAATCCCGCGACCGAGACGGTCTTCGCCCATATTGCTCTTGGCAATGCACAGGATGTCGATAAAGCGGTGCTTGCGGCGAGGCGCGCCTTTGCTTCCTGGTCTCGGACAACGCCCGAATATCGCGCTCAACTGCTCACACGCCTGATTGCGTTGATTGAAGAGCGCAGCGAGCTGTTTGCCCAGTGCATAACGCTCGAAATGGGAGCGGCGATTGGTTATGCGCGTGCGGCGCAGGTTCCGCTGGCCATTGCGCATCTTCAAACGGCGCGCGATGGTGTTTTGTCCTTTCCGTTTATGGAACAGCGTGGCCACACAGTGATTGCCCGTGAGCCGATTGGCGTCTGCGGTCTGATCACTCCGTGGAATTGGCCGCTTTATCAGATTACCGCAAAAGTTGCCTCGGCGCTTGCGGCTGGCTGTACCGTCATTCTCAAGCCGAGTGAGCTTGCGCCGCTTGATGCTCTGCTGTTTGCGGAAGCCATTGACGATGCGGGTTTTCCCGCCGGTGTGTTCAATCTGGTGAATGGCGATGGTCCGGTGGTTGGGCATCATATGGCCTCACACCCCGATATCGATATGATTTCCATCACCGGCTCCACCCGCGCTGGCGTTCTCGTGGCGCAGGCGGCGGCCCCGACTGTGAAGCGGGTGGCGCAGGAGCTTGGTGGAAAATCTCCGAACGTGATCCTGCCCGATGCCGATCTTGAGCGTGCTGTGTCGATGGGCGTTACGGCTGCATTTCGCAATCTCGGACAATCGTGCAGCGCGCCGACACGTATGATCGTGCCGCGTGTTTTGCTGTCTACGGTTGAAGCAATTGCGGCCAAAGCCGCAGCCGCGATTGTTGTTGGCGATCCGCTTTCACCCGCCACGACCCATGGCGCTATGGCCAACGTGGCCCAGTTCGACCGCGTGCAGACGATGATACAAGCGGGCGTGGCGGAGGGTGCCAAGCTGTTGGTCGGCGGAGTGGGACGACCCGATGGAATGGAGACAGGGCTTTATGTAAAGCCAACGATTTTTTCTGAGGTTCGAACCGATATGCGGATCGCCAAGGAGGAGATTTTTGGACCGGTTCTGTGCATTATTGCTTACGACACGGTGGATGAAGCAATCGAAATCGCAAATGATACAGTCTACGGACTGGGTGCCCATGTGCAAGGCAAGGATCTGGCGATGACCAAGAATGTCGCCGCCCAAATCCGCTCAGGTCAGGTTCACCTCAATTATCCTGCATGGGACCCCAATGCGCCGTTCGGTGGCTACAAGCAATCGGGCAATGGCCGAGAATATGGCTTTGAAGGAATGGCCGAGTATCTCGAGGTCAAATCTATCCTTGGTTATTTCGATTGAAACATGCGGCTTTGGTCCGAAAACCGGATTCCACTTTTCCCAGACAAACTCTAGGGTGCGGGCATCCGCAAGGATATTTCAAACGTTGCGCCACCCTTGGATGAGCGTCTGTACTTGATAGTACCGCCATGGGCCTCGACGATGGCACGCACGACGGACAGTCCCAACCCGTTGCCACTGGCTTCACTGAAGCCAGCATGGGCACCGCGCTTGAATGGCTCAAATGCCCAGGGCTCAAGATCACTTGGAAGGCCGGGGCCTTCGTCTGAAACGCAGATAATGGCCAGCTGGTTTTCCTCTGAGAGTGTGATCTCGATGGTGCCGCGCACAGCGTAGCGGCGAGCATTGGTGATCAATGCCAGTAGAGCTTGGCGAATGCGCAGCGCATCCGCGCGCACAACAATGTCATCCAGGTCCAGGGTGAGCTGGAAACCTGCCGCGTTCAATTCTGGCTCCATCACGTGCGTGAGGTTCTGGATCTCGTCTTGAAGCCGGATTGGCTCGATGTGCAGATCCAGATGGCCGCTATCGGCCAATGTCACGGTTCTGAGGTCTTCGACCAGCCGTGCCAGAGAATCCACCTGGAGGATCAGGCTTTGCAGCGAGCATTCGTCAGGCTCGAACACACCATCGATAATGCCCTGTAAACGCCCCTTCAAAATCGTCAAGGGTGTTCGCAACTCATGGGCAATCATGGCGTTCCACAGGGTCACATCCGCTGCCATGTCTTGCAGGCGCTGGGCCATGGCATTGAAATCGGCCACCAGATGGGCGGTTTCACCCAGCGAATGGTCTCCGGGCGTCGCACGGGCAGACAGATCGCCATCCTTGATGCGTCTGGCGCTTTGGGCGAGGGATTCGAGAGGCTCGAGAATGCGCCGCGCAAGCCGCACCGAGGCAATGGCTGCCATGATCAGGGCAAGGAAAATCAAGCCGGAAAGCACGAGAAAATCTGTGCCCGTGAGCAATCCATTCTCGTCTTCATTCCAGGGGCTGAAATAAAAAATGATGCTGAAGGCCAGATAGGTGCCAAAAAAGACCAGCAGACCTGCGATGACGGTCACAGCCGACATGGCCAGCAGGATTTGCCGGCTCAATCCCTGACGCAGCATCATGCCTCAATCACTAATCTATATCCAATGCCGCGGATACTTGCCAACATGCCCTCTGCTCCGGCCAGTTCCAGCTTTTTGCGCAATTTGCTGAGGTGGCTATCCACTGTGCGGTCCATGGCGTCAGAGCCAGGAAGGCAGGCATCAATCAGCTCGCCGCGGGTGAAGGCCTTGCTTGGGGTGCGTGCCAGGTGGGCAAGCAACCTGAATTCGGTCAGTGTCAACGTCACCGGCTTCACCGTACCGTTGGTTTCAAGGTTGACCTGATAACTGTCGAGATCAATGGTCAAGCGCCCAACGCGGATGGTTGCGCCCGTATTGGCAAGGCCAGCACGGCGCAAAATGGCTTTGGCACGAGCAACGACCTCAATCGGATTGAAGGGTTTGACGATGTAATCGTCAGCGCCAATGCGCAAACCTTGCAGCCGGTCAACCTCTTTATCGAGGGCCGTGATCATGATGACGGGCGTGTTGCCGCGCCGTCGCAGTTCGGCCAGCACCTCCCAGCCGTCAAGGCGGGGCATGGTGACATCGACAAGTGCAATATCGGGTTTGAGCGCTAGATGCAACTCAAGCGCGACTTTGCCGTCGCGCGCGTGCACGGTGCGAAACCCTTCGCGGATAAAATAAGCTTCGAGGATGTTGGCGATTTCAACATCGTCCTCGGCGATCAAAACAAGTGCTGTCATGGAAATTCAGTCTCCTTGGCTTATGATTGCCATCGAAATTGGCTGCCGTCGAGCATCCATTCCTCGCCTCCATCGGTTGTTAACATAACCTCCACAAAGCCGAAACCTGAGGCGCTTAAGGCCCATGGGATGAAATGCGACTTTGGATTTGGGCCTCGCACATATCTGGCCTCTCACGTTTTGGATGGTAATCAATCATGCGCCGCAAACCTCGTTCAATCAAAATTGCTTTGCTCATCGCATCAATGGGCTTTCTGGCGGCTTGCAGCGATGAAAAGGCCGCCCAACAGGCGACAAGCTCTGAGCCAGCGGCACCCGCGCGTGTCAGTGTTTTGTCCGTTCAGCCAGCCAAAGTCGTTGTCTATGATGAATTGCCGGGCCGGGTATCGGCCTATCGCACCGCTGAAATACGGGCGCAGGTCAGCGGCATTATTGAAAAGAAACTGTTTGAGGAAGGTGCGAGCATTGATGCTCATGCACCGCTTTTCCAGATCGACCCGGCGCTGTTTATCGCAGAAGTGGATGCAAGTTCTGCGGTGCTGGCCCGTGTTGAAGCCGAGCTATTGAACGCTCGCATCAAATTTGAGCGCACCGAGCTTTTGTCCGCCAAGCAGATCAACAGCGCAGAAGCGCTCAACAATGCGGCGGCCGCCCTTGCGCAAGCCAAGGCCAATGTGGCGGAAGCAAAAGCCAATCTGGCGCGGCGCAAACTGGAACTGTCCTATGCCACGATCAAGAGCCCGATTGCCGGCATCATTGGTCGGTCATTCCTCGGCGAAGGCGGCCTTGCGTCGTCATCGGCCACCACGCCTTTGGCCGTGGTGCAACAGATTGACCAGGTCTATGTCGATGTGCGGCAATCTGCGATGAGCAAGGAAATGCTTGAGGGCATGGCGTCGAACACCGGGGATGCCGCTCTCGATCTTCCTGTGAAGATCCTGACAATTGCTGGCAAGGCTTATGACCAGCCGGGAAAGATGCTGTTTTCCGATATTTCGGTCGATACCTCCACCGGCAGTGTTGCCATCCGGGTTCTGGTTCCAAATCCGGCACAGCAATTGTTGCCGGGCATGTATATTCGCGCCAAGGTGCCGCGCGCCATCTACAGCCAGGCATTGATGGTGCCGCAAGAGGCGGTGGTGCGGGATCCATCCGGGCGGCCGCAACTGGTTGTGGTCGATAAGGATTCTCACGGCAGTCGGCGCAATGTGTCCTTGGGTGCGCTTGTGGATGGTCAATATATTGTCCTCTCCGGCCTTGAAGCCAAAGACAATGTTGTCGTGCTTGGGCAAGACCGCGCACAAGACGGCGTGAAGCTGGAAACCACACCCTACATGCCATCCGCCCTAGACGTGAAGGGTTGAGGAACACCAATCATGCCACAGTTTTTTATCAATAGGCCCGTGTTCGCATGGGTTATCGCCATTCTGATTGTCATTGCTGGCGTTGTGTCCCTCCCGCAGCTTCCTGTCTCGCGCTTTCCGGTCATTGCACCGCCAAGCGTGTCGATTCTGGCCACCTACACGGGTGCCACGCCGCAAACGATCAATGACAGCGTCACCGGCTTGATCGAGCGCGAGCTGTCGAGCGTCAAGAACATCCTGTATTTTGACTCATCGGCGGATTCATCCGGCAGCGCCAATATTACGGTGACGTTCAAGCCGGGAACCAACCCTGAGCTTGCGCAGGTGGATGTGCAAAACCGTTTGAAAGCCATTGAGCCAAGATTGCCAGAACAGGTTCGCCGCGCGGGCCTGACGGTGGAGGCAGCGTCGTCAGGCTTCCTGATGATCGTTTCGCTCAAATCGTCAAATGGCAAGGTAGATCCGCTGGGGCTGGACGATTATCTGGTGCGCAATATTGCCCCAGAGCTTAAGCGCGTGGCGGGGGTCGGCCGCGTGCAATCGTTCGGCTCGGAAGCGGCGATGCGCGTCTGGGTGGATCCCGTGAAGCTGGTTTCCTATTCGATTTCGATGACGGAAATCACTCAGGCCATCCAGACGCAGAATGTGCAGGTGGCAGCCGGGCGGCTTGGCGAAGTGCCGACAGTGCCGGGTCAGAAAGTCAGCGTGCCTTTAAGCGTTCACGGCCAATTGCAGAGCCCTGAGGAGTTTGCCAAGGTTATTCTGCGCTCCAATCCCGATGGCTCAAAGCTGACGCTAGGGGATGTGGCAAAAATCGAGGTTGGATCTCAGACGTCGAGCTTCTCGATTAGAGACGGCGGCAGGCCTGCCACGGCTGCGGCCATTCAGCTCAGCCCGGGGGCCAATGCGGTCAGCACATCGCAAGGTGTCCGCGATCGGCTGGCCGAGCTTGCCACCACCATGCCGGCAGGTCTGGAATATGCCATTTCCTATGACACAGCACCCTTTGTGAAAGTGTCGATCCAGAAGGTGTTGCAAACACTGCTGGAGGCGATGGTGCTGGTGTTTCTCATCATGCTGTTGTTTTTGCAAAACATTCGTTACACCCTGATCCCGGCCATTGTGGCACCCATTGCGCTGCTGGGCACGTTCGCGGTGATGTTTGCAATTGGCTATTCAATCAACGTGCTGACCATGTTTGGCATGGTGCTGGCCATTGGCATCATTGTCGATGACGCCATTGTGGTGGTTGAAAATGTCGAGCGGATCATGGCGAAAGAGGGCCTCTCGCCGCGCAAGGCGACCCAAAAAGCCATGACGGAAATTTCAAGTGCTGTGATTGGCATCACCCTTGTTTTGACGGCTGTTTTCCTGCCCATGGGCATGGCCAGCGGCTCTGTCGGGGCAATTTATCGTCAGTTTACGGTGTCGATGGCGGTTTCCATCCTGTTTTCCGCCTTTCTGGCGCTGAGCTTGACACCTGCGCTGTGTGCAACGTTGCTTAAGCCGATTGCGGCCGATCACCACACACGTACCGGCTTTTTTGCGCGCTTCAATCGCGGGTTTGAGCGCCTGACAGCGCGATACGCAGGCTGGGTTGGCGTGCTGATCAACAAGACCGGTCGCGTGATAGCCATCTATGGCGCAATTCTCATTGCCGTGGCCCTTGGTTACAATGCTTTGCCAACGGCCTTTGTGCCTCAGGAGGACCAAGGCTCGTTCATGACCTCTTTCACGCTGCCCGCAGATGCGACGGCAGAGCGGACGCGCGCGGTGGTCGATCTCTTTGAAGCGCATGTCAAAACCCGGTCCAATATCGAGAATAATTTGACCGTCATGGGGTTTGGCTTTTCGGGATCTGGTCCCAACACGGCCCAATCTTTCACCACGCTGAAACCGTGGGGTGAGCGCACCACCACCTTGGATGAGGAGCTTGAGGCCGCAACCTCTGCCATGTCTGTTGCCAATGAAGGGCAGATCTTCAGTCTGAAACCACCAACGATTGATGAACTTGGCACGACATCGGGCTTTGCCTTGCGCCTGCAAGATCGCGCCAATCACGGAGCAGCTGCACTGCTTGCGGCATCGGCGCAGCTCACGCAGCTGGCAGCCAAGAGCAAACTGCTCTCGGATGTGCGCGTCGATGGTTTGCCCAGCGGGCCAAGTGTGACGTTGAAGATTGACCGACCCAAGGCGGCGGCGCTGGGCGTGGCTTATTCTGCCATCAGCGACACGCTCAGTGGTGCGGTTGGCTCCACCTATATCAATGATTTTCCGCGCGACGGTCGTTTGCAGCAGGTGATTGTGCAGGCAGAAGCCGCGAGCCGGATGCAGGTAGAGGACGTGCTGAACCTACATGTCAGAAATGATACGGGCAAGATGGTGCGGCTATCGGAATTTGTCACGGCGGAGTGGTCAACCATTCCTTTGCAGGTCACACGCTACAATGGCTATCCCTCAATGAGCATTTCCGGCTCTGCCACTGCTGGCACCTCCAGCGGCAATGCCATGGCGGAAATGGAGAGCCTGGCCAAGGAATTGCCCAAGGGCTTTGCCCTTGAATGGACCGGTCAATCGTTGCAAGAGCGGTTATCGGGCGCGCAGGCCCCGATGCTGATGGCGTTTTCCTTCCTAGTCGTTTTTCTGGTGCTGGCCGCCTTGTATGAGAGTTGGACGGTGCCGCTCTCCGTCATGCTGGTTGTGCCGCTGGGTGTCATCGGCGCGGTGATTGCTGTTCATCTGCGGGGTCTGGAAAACGATGTGTTTTTCAAAGTGGGCTTGATTACGCTGATTGGCCTTTCCGCCAAAAACGCGGTTTTGATCATTGAGTTTGCCCGCAAACGCCAAAAGGACGGCGAAAGCCTGAAAGATGCGGTTATCGAGGCGTCGCGACTGCGGCTGCGCCCCATCGTGATGACATCACTGGCCTTCTCGCTGGGCATCGTGCCTCTGGTGATTGCAAGTGGCGCGAGTTCGGAAACGCAGCATGCGATTGGCACCGGGCTGTTTGGCGGCATGATTTCGGCAACGGTTCTGGCCGTGTTGTTTGTGCCGGTCTTCTACGTGATTGTCATCAAGCTGTTTGGAAGAGGAAAGAGCAATCAGGAACGTGACGTGTGATTGATTGAGGCAAAAAACCGCCAGTCAGAGCCTGACTGGCGGCAGGATTGTTCTAACCGCTGATGATGCCGGGCAACCACAGTGTAAGCTGCGGGAAGATGGCAATCAGAACCATCAACAGCAGGGTGCAAAGCAGGAATGGGGCTGCGGCCATCACCACCTGGCGCATGGTTGTTCCGGGCGGGCTGACCCCCAGCATAACGAACAACAACAGACCAAAGGGTGGTGTTGCAAGGCTGAGTTCCAGCGCCAGCAGGGTCAGCACCCCAAACCAGACCTCGTTGAAATGATAAAGATGAACGAGGGGCATGAAGATGGGCAGAACCAGCATCATGATGGAAAGCTGATCCATAAACATGCCCATGACAATCACCACCATCAGCATGGCAAGAAGCATGACTGCGGGAGGAAGATCAAAGCCGGTTGAAAACTCGATCAAGCCGCGAGAGGCACCGGAAAAGGCCAGAATCTGCGAAAATGTTGTTGAGCCAATGATGATCAACAGCATCATGGCCGAGACTTTGACAGACCCCATCAAGGATTTCTGAATGACGAACCAGTTGAGGCAACGATAGACGGCGGCCAGGATCAGCACCGAAATCGCACCGCAGGCCGCCGATTCCGTGGGTGTCGCCCAGCCGAGCAAAATCAGACCGACGACCGAAAACACCACGAAGCCCATGGGCAAGACATCGCGGGTCAGTGCCCACACAACCTCTCGAATGCCGTATTTTTCTGTCGCGTAGCCGGGGGCGGCTTCGGGGTCGATACGGATCAAGATCCAGATCACCGCGACAAACATCAGTGCAAGAATGAGCCCCGGAATCAAACCGGCAATCAGCAGGGCACCCACATCAATACGGGCCAGCGAGCCGAGCAAGACCGCAAGCGAGGAGGGCGGAATGATCATGGCCAGACCACCTGTGGCCAGAATTGGCCCCATGATGATGTGCGGCTTGTAGCCCCGCGCCATCATGTCGGGCATCATGGTGGTGCCCAGCATGGCGGTGTTTGCCATGGATGAGCCGGAGAGCGTGGCAAAGATCGTACCACCGCCAACTGTTAGATAAGCCAGACGGCCCCGCACACCGCCAAAGCATTTGTCCAGCGCGTTGAAAACCCGAAACGCGAGGCCTGAGTGAAACAGCAATTCTCCCATGATCAGAAAGAGCGGCACGGGCACCAGTGCAAAGCTGGTGACCGAACTGGTGGAGTTTGCGATCATCTGTTCAACGCCGATCAACCCGCCCATGAAAACATAGACGCCGGCCATATTGATCAGCAGAAATGCCACGGCAACCGGGATGCCGATGAACATCAAAACCATGAGGCCGCCAATCAGAAGGGCGGTGGCTTCATACCATTCCATCATGTCAATGGTTCCCCTCTGCGCCATTATAAAGCTCGCCGCGCAACAGCAGGCGCACAAATTCGCAAGCCATAAGCACAAAGCCGACAGCGAGAAAGGCATAGAGAAGCCATGCTGGCAGATTGACCGAGCGCATGTCCACCGAGCCGTCCATCCATCGCTGCACGGTGAGATCTGCGGAGATAATGCCCAGAAATGCCAAGGAAAGCGCGGAAACGACCAGAGCCAGTTCACCAACAATGGTCTGGAGGCGTCGTGGCATCAGGTTGACGAATGATGATAGCGAAACATGGCCATTGATCCTCACCAGCCATGGGGCCGCTGCCATGGTGGAAAACAGCAAAACATATTCCACGACAGCGCTGATCCATCGCAGTGTTTGCATGTTGAGATTGCGCATGATGACGTCGAGCGCGACAATAACGGTGACAAGTGCCAGACTTGCCGCCGCGATATAGGCCAGCGCAAAAATGAGCCGGTCATAGAGGGATAGGATGGTTTTCATGGAGAAGCCTTCCGCAAAAGACGGCTACCTGCCTGAAGCAGGCAGCCTTACGGGATGAAGGGTTAAAATGCGCGTGGAGTCTGTCGGAGTCAGATTGGCGCTGACAAACTTTAATCGGCGAAATAGTGGGCGCGCAGTTTCTCATAATCAGGCGAACCTGAAGCCTTCAGCCGGTTCCAGACGGAATCATAGGCCGTTTTGAGATAGGCATCGCGGGCGGCCCCCTCAAGAACGATTGCTTTCATTCCCTGCTTGTCAAACTTGGCATTCATGGTGGTCGTCACATCCTGCCACTCCTTGTAGGAGGAGCCTTCAAACTCCACCGCCGTGTCGGTGAGGATTTTCTGGGAGTCGGCGCTCAATGCCGCCCATTTGGTAGGGTTGACGTAAATGCCGAGGTCGGATTGCATGAAACCCGGCTCGATGCGGTATTTCAAGAAGCGATCCCACGACCAGCCTTCCATGGCGGAGGGAGGATAGGCCATGCCGTCAAAGGTGCCGCGCTCCAGACCTGTGTAAACATCGGGCACTGGAATCGTGACCGGCGTTGCGCCCATTTTTTCAAAGAATGCATTGTAGAGCGGCGATGCGCGCAAGCGCAGGCCCGAAAGATCAATTTCGCCATCCGCCTTGAACTTTGGCGTATTGATCAAAAACACATTCAGCGGAGCCGCTGGTGCAAAGCGTGCCAGCACGTGGATTTTCAAGCGCTTTGCGGCAATTTCCTGAAACAGGGCAAAGCCACCGTTTTCGCGCTGAACACTTGGAGGCAGATTGCTGCCAACCCAGGCATCAGCCTCCGGCATGCTGCCCAATGAATAGCTGATCGGTGCGTAGGTCATATCGATTGAGCCACGCGCAACCGCTTCTGTTTGCTGAAAACCGGGCACAATCTCTGGCCCACCGACCACCGAAATCTTGATCTTGCCTTTGCCGCGCTCATTTACCAGCTTGACGAAGCGCTCATACAGCTGTGCCGTGGCATCGCTTGAGGGAAAGACGGTCAGGGAGCGAAGATTATCCTCAGCAAATGCGGCTGTCGACAATGTAAGTGTCGTCATGCCCGATAGAATTGCCAAGCCAAAAGAAATATATGTGTTAATGCGTGGAAGTCGTGACATTGTGTTCCCCTATCAGTTTGTGATCTGATTGTTGTTTTTGAGCGTCTTGAAATCAGCGTGCCTCCGTCATGTTGAGCGTGAACGAGACAGATTGCCGATTTTCGTTTCTGGCATCTCATCGAAACCCTTTTCAAGTTTTCGTGATCGCCTGTAAATGAAGGCTAGCACGTTGATGCGCAGAAGATTTTTGCGTTTTTTGGAAAACATTTTTGTGCTAATAATTGAGACGAAATCGTCGCCCGCTGCGGAACAGCAGATGCTGACGCATCCACACTTTTCCGCTTGTCAGGGATCACCTGCGCATAATTCCTTAAACCGCAGTCGATTTGAGACGGACATTATGCAGCTGATCTAACGCGTTAGATTGTTCTTTATGCGTTTTTATAAAACGCATAGCGATCTGGATATTCAAGCGCGCCACGCCGATATACTTATGCTGTGGCGAAAAGTTGCTTTTACATTGCTCTGCAAGCGGGTTGGATTATGAGGCTTCCAGCGGGTGAAAGCGGCGGCTAAACCACACCAGACCATCCGTATTGCCTTCAGCCAGTTCGGTTGCCATCACCTCGCAGAAAAATACGGTATGGGTGCCGCGGGTTTGACATTCGACAATACGACAATCAAAGGCCACGGCTGCGTCGGCCAGCACGGGTGCGCCGGTGCCGTTGCTATGCCACTCGGTTTTTGCGAACCGGTCTTCGCCGGTCCAGCGGGCAAAGGCGCGCGACAGCTCTTCATGGCTGGGGCTGAGCACGTTGACGCAAAGCACCTTGTTTTCGACAAAGGCATTGTGTGCGTGGCTGCTTTTGTTGATGCAAACCAGCAAGGTTGGTGGGGTATCCGTGACCGAGCATACGGCGGAAACGGTCAAGCCGTGGCGGCCTGCCGGGCCATCGGTGGTGACAATATTGACCGCCGCACCCAGGCGGCTCATGCCGTCGCGAAATGCCTGGGCCTTGGGCGAAATTTCGGGTGCAGTCTGTGGAGTTGTCATGATCAAATGTCCAATACCAGAGTTGAGGAGGATGCGCGTGAGCAGCAGGCACAGATCATCGTGCCTTCTTCTCGTTCTTCGTCGGTCAGGAATTTGTCGCGATGATCGGGAGTGCCTTCCAGAACGTCGGTCACGCAGGTGCCGCAGACACCTTCTTCACATTTCACTTCAATTTTGACCCCGGCCTGTGCGAGTGCCTTGGCAATGGTGTTGCCAGCCTCCACCCGCACCGTGATGCCGGATCGTTTGGCCACAACATCAAATCCGTCGCCCGATTGGTCGACATCCGCCGAGAAATATTCGCGGTGGACGTTGGCGGAGGCATGGCCTGCGGCTTCTGCGGTGTTGATCACCCAATCCATAAACCCTTGCGGGCCGCAGACGTAGAGATGCACATCTTTTGCAGGCGGCGGCAGATCGCGTTTCAGATTGAGGCGCTGCTCTTCCGCCTGATCATCGAAGTGAAACACAACGTTTGAGGCCCAAGGGGCATCGGCAATCATGGTTTTAAAGGCGGTAACCTCGCTTGAGCGCGTGCAAAAATGCAAGGTGAAATCGCGGCCAAGGCGATGAAGCCGCTGCGCCATGGCCAGCATGGGCGTGATGCCAATGCCACCGCCCAGCAATACGGTTTTGCGCGCCGTTTCATCCAGCGGAAAATGATTGCGCGGGCCTTCAACGTCAAACTGCGCACCCACCGTTGCGAGGCGATGCACGGCGATGGAACCGCCGCGCGATTTGGGATCGAGCAGAACACCGATTTCGTAGAAGCTTTGCTCCTGCGGGTCCGAACACAGTGAATATTGCCGCCAAAGATCAATCTGCCCATCCTGAAGATGCAGATCGAGATGAGCGCCAGCCTCAAATGCGGGCAGGGCCGCACCGGAAGCGTCAACGAGCGTCAAGCGCACAATGCCGCCCGGCTCTTCGATCCGTTTGGCAACCGTCAATTTCATCATGTTCGAGGCCATAATTCCACCTTATCTCATATAGAGGCCGCCATTGACGTCCCAGCAGGCGCCATTGACGAAACTTGCTTTAGGGCCTGCCAGCAGTGCCACCAATTCGGCCACGAAGGCCGGATCCCCCAGCTCTCCCACCGGAATATTGGCCAGCGCCGCCTGCATTTTATCCGGTGTGATCACCGAGCGGACCATGGGCGTATCCATGGGCCCGGGGGCAATGGCGTTGCAGGTGACACCGAAGGGAGCCAGATCACGGGCAAACACTTTGGTCAGCGTCAAAATGGCACCCTTGGAGGCGGCGTAATGGGCACCTGTGGCGGTGCCGCCATTTTGACCCGCAAGTGACGCGAGATTGATGATCCGGCCATAGCCACGCTGTTTGAAGTGGCGGCCAAAAATTTGGCTACCGGCAAAGGTGCCGCCAGCATTGGTGGTCAGAATGGCGTTGAAATCCGCAGGATCAATATCGAGCAGAGGTTTGACGGCGGTGCGTGCGGCATTGTTGACCAGCACTTCCACCGAGCCCCAACGCTCGATACAGCGATCAAGGATGGTTTGAAAATCCTCGGGCTTGCTGACATCAAGCGTTGCGGTCACCGCCGTTTCACCGGCCAGATCCAGCTCGGAGGCAAGGGCTGAGCCTGCATCCGCATCAAGATCGGAAATGACAACCCGGAAGCCTGCGCGGTGCAATGCTCTGGCAATTTCGGCCCCCACGCCACGGGCCGCACCCGTGACAACGGCGGTCTGGATTTTTTCGGGAAGGGGCGCTACCATTAGAACAAATAGCTGAACGAATTCAGCATCCCATCCGAGTTGAGAAGGCGCACCACTTTGGTGCGGATTTTAAAGCCGTCTGTGGCCATGACCAGCGTGTGGGTCATGTTCGCAGCCCAAACGCGCTGTCTGCCAAACTTGTCTTCAATCACATGTTCGGCGCTGGTCACCGTCACCTCATCACCCTCAACATGGGTGATGACAAAGCGTGACACGGTTCGGATGGTTTTGGCAGGCGGTGCCGACGAGATCGAGAACCCTTGCTGAAAGCGCTTGATCCGCTCACGGCGCATTTTATCGTTGTCGTGGCACAGGTTCAGCGCATTGTCGAAATCCTCGGTGTCGCCGATGGGCAGCGTATACATGCCATCTTTGAGCCAGAGCGCCAGCCAGGCGTCATAGTTTTTGCCATCCAGCAGATCGGCTTCAGCCCACAGAAAAGCGCTGACCTTTTGCAAAAGCGCATCGTCTTTGATTGTCGTGATCATGTTCATACCGACATCATCCTCTTCCACATCGCATAAGCGGCGCGCATTCCGGTTTCCGCGCTGATGTGGCCAATGGGGCCAGCCTCGCCGGGGGTTTCATCAATGATGCCGCGATTGACCAGAATCTTCAGCTCTTCACCGCCTTGGGTTCCGCGCTGCACGCGCTCCCACACTTCGGCATCATCTGGTGAGCCAAAGCCCATCGGGCCTTGAAAATGCTCATGCAGGCGCAGACGCATGCGGTTGGCCGCAGCCGGGCCGCCCTCCATGCCAAGGGCAATGTGACGGACATCGGTTTTATTCACTGAGATCGGTGTCAAAACGCGGAAGAAAGACAGCGAAAACGACACATTGGGAAACAGGTTGAGGTTAAAGCCTGCGCCGCCGACGGCACGCACGATCTTGCGCACCTGATCGTCCGGATAGCCCTCATCGCGCAGCTCTTGCGCCAGCTCTTCGAAACGGTCCGGGATAGGATCGTCGAGATTTTCATCGAGATCCACCAGTTCGGGGATCATTACCATCACGGAATGGCCATTGCCGAGGTCTTCAACGCAGCCTTTTCCCGTTTCGAGAAACTGGAAAATCTCGTTGGTCTGGCCATCGAGCGACTGAAGGAAGCTCTTGTGCACCACCGGGAAGTGATAGGCATCTGTGGTGTTTTCCAGCTGAACCTTCCAGTTCATGGGCACGCTGAACTGATGCTCGCCCAAAACCTTGACCGGAAAACCACCGCCCTGCTTCATAAACAGGTCGATCCATTTCTTCACCGGGCCGAGAAAATCCGCCAGCGGCTCAATGTCCTCGTTGAAGGTGGCAAAAATCATGCCGCCATAGCTCTCGGTGCGCAGTTTGCGTAAGCCGTGGCTTTCCTTATCAAAGTCATCGCCATATTGCTCAGGGTAGGGAAGTGCGCGCAAGGAACCATCCAGACCATAGCCCCAGCCATGGTAAGGGCATTGGAAAGACGAGGTTTTGCCCTTCTTGACCTCACAGACGGTGGCCGCCCTGTGGCGACACCGGTTGACCATGACGTGGATCTGGTCCTTGCGATCGCGCACGACGATCACAGGATCCTGACCGACGGTTGAGAGTTTGAACGATCCCTTTTCAGGCACCTCGCTCTGATGGGCCACCCAAACCCAAGTGTTGTGAAAAATCCGCTGCATCTCTTCTTTGAAGAGGTCTGGATCTTCGTACATGGAGGTTGCCACTTTGGCATCTGGCGAATAGAGCGCGTCCAGATCGCTGAATTTCATCTGTGCTTGCGACATTGGTTGTTCCTCTCGCAAAATTGATAGGTCTGGCGCAAATTCATAGGTCTGGAATGGTCAGCGCTCGGCCCATGCGGGCTTCAACGCGCATATATTTCCAAAGCCGGTGGTCATCCTCATCGACCACAATGGTGCGCAGCAGATTGCAGGCGGCAATCACAGACTGGCGGTCTGGGAAATCGCACATCATATACCAGGTCCAGGGAAAGGAGGGTGAGGTGCCCACTTGCGTCTGGTCGTCATCCAGCGTTCCCAAAACAGTGACGCCGTCAAGCTTGGCAACCCCGCTCATGAATTCCTGCGTACCCTTCCAGACCGGACCGATCTTGTTGAACGGAAGATCGAAAAACGCGGGCTGCACGGCCAGGCACAGAAGCGTGCGGATGGGTGTCGGTTCTGTCATCATAAAATCCTCAAGTTACAACAATCATGGATAACCAGCCGGTGTCGGCTGCTCAAAAAGCGCGGCTCCGGCGGCCTGCCAGGAGCCGGAATTGATAAAGGCGTGCTGGGCAACGCAGGCTGCATCAATCATCGCACGCCCAAGCGGATGGCCGGTGGCCATGGCTTCCGAGCCACCCATCACAAAGGCAAGGCGAGCGGCTTCAGCGCCATCTTGCGCGGCTTTGGAGGCGGCATGGCGCAGCCGGATCATGGTCGGGCGATCAACCTCGCCCTTGGTTTGCATCTGCTCCCAGCCATGTTCGATGGCGTCGTAGAAGGCAGATCTTGCCCCCATCAGCACACCTTCAGCCTTGGCATAATCAATCTGGATATAGGCACGCGCGGCCGGGCTTGGTGCACCGGTGACCGAGGCGCGGCTGATGGCATTGTTGCGCACCCAATCAAGCGCGGACCGCGCTGTGCCAAGGGCCACAACAGCCAGCACCTGCGCTGCCAGCGCCATGGCGGGATAGCGGAAGATGGTATCATCCTGCTGCGGCTTGCCACCGCGAATGAAGGTCCATTCTTCCGGCACAATCACCTTGTCGGCAACAATATCGTGGCTGCCGGTTGCCCGCAGACCCATGGTATCCCAGGTTTCGTCAACGGTGATTTTATCACGCGGCATAACGGCAGTGCGCGGCAGAGGATTGTTCTCACCCTCAACTTTAATACCGGCACCCACAATCGATGCGCCCATGACGCCCGAGCCCCATGGCCAGCGGCCGCTGACTTCAAAGCCTTGAGGCGTGGTGCGGGCAGGCCATGGCGGAAACATTGCGCCGGAAAACACGGTGTTGGGATCAGCACCATAGATTTTGGCATAGGTTTCGGGTGGCAAAGATGCAAGATAAGTGGCCGAAACGCCGAAACTTGCAACCCAACCGGCCGAGGCATCGGCCATCGAGATTTCTTCAATCAGCCGACAGAAAGCCTGCGGCGAAATATTGTCGCCACCAAAGCGGGTTGGTACAAAAGCGCGATAAATGCCGATGTCTTGAAATTTCCGCACGATATCGAGCGGAATATGACGCAGGGCCTGAAATTCCTCTCGTCTTTGGACGATTTCAGTCTTCAGGGCCTCAAGAGCGGCCCCCGGTGCAGGCGGGTTATGGGAATTCATGGTGTTATTCCTCCGTCTGAAAAATCAGATTTGTTTCAATGAGCCAGCGGGCAACGGCGCAAAGACGGGCGTCCTGCCCTTTGCGGGCAACAAGCTGGACGCCTGAAGGCAGGCCGTCTGCCGTCTTAGTGGGCAAAACGATGGCCGGATGGCCGGAAAGATTGAATGGACGCAAATAGCGGGTCAGCGTCAGAACCTTGGACGGATCGCGCGCCTCTGAGAGCAATGGCGGCACAATCGGCATGGCGGGTGTCAAAAGAACGTCATGGTTTTCGAGAATGGCATCAACCTGGGCGATAAAACGCTGCCTGATATGTTCAGCGGCAGTCATCTCCGCATCTGTGACAGCGCGGGCCCCTTCAAGGCGTTTGCGCACATCCTCACCCAAGGGGGCACCAGCATCAAGCAGGTGTGCATTGGCCAGAAGCGTTTCGCGGGCAATAATGGTCATGCCTGCGCAAAAGGCGTCGTCGAGCAAATCCAGCTCGACAGTGTCAATCACACTGCCGTCCCCTGCCCGCACCGCCATTGCGGCTTCAGCCATGCGTGGATCAATCTTGTCGTCAATGGTGAGCCGGGCAATGCGGGGCGCATGATCCAGATGCTCAATCTGAAATGTCGGATCAATCGCTACCATGGCCCGCTCGATCATCGACATTGTCCGGGCGAAGGGGCCAATGCTGTCGAGCGAGCTTTGAGCAGGTTGGGCACCTGTGCGATCAACCCGTCCAAAACTTGGCTTGAAACCAATAACCCCGCAACAGATGGCAGGTTGGCGAACCGAGCCACCGGTGTCTGTACCGATGGCAAAATCCACCACTCCAGCAGCGGCGGCCACAGCCGAGCCGGAGGAGGAGCCACCGGGGATACGGTCGGGCCAGTTCGGGTTGATTGGTGTTCCCTCAAAAACATTGATGCCGGTCATGCCATAGGCCAGCTCGTGCATCCGCGTTTTGCCAATGATCTGGCAGCCGGATTCCAGCATGTGATCAATCACCGGGGCATTGGCGATGGCAGGCGGCGCAGTGTTCAGCGCTTCGCAGCCGCAGCGGGTCACCATGCTGGCAATGTCGATACAGTCTTTGACAGCCACGCAAGGACCTTGCGGATCACCAAGCGTAAATGTGGCGATGAACGCCAGATGGCTTTCTGCTGGAATGCTCATGATGCACCATTGTTTATCAGCCTTATGGCCGGTTCCCTTTTATTGCAGTAAAATTACCGTAAAATTGCAGCTTGTCAATTGGAAAACAGTGAAGATTTTTAATTTTATTTCGTTATTTCAGACATTTAAACGCAGATTGGCCGCCCCGCGTGTGCTGCGGGCCGGGCGCAAGAGACTGACAAAGTTCAAATTTTGGCACCGGTTGGGCGTTGCTGGCCTGACGGAGATGCTTGATTTTGGTGATGGGACGATAACATGAATATTCATGTAATACTGTTGCGGAATCTGAAAAACAGTTTCTGACCCACAGCAAAGAGTGTGATTGCGCTTGGTAACAGGCACTTACGGGCATTTAGACAGAATGACGCCTGATTGCGTGAATATTACCGCTTGACCGGTGCCGAACCTGTATTAGGCTTCGTGTAGGCCACCCCGGCATCTTATCACCACGCCGCCCTTGTTTGAGCACACGCTCTGCAGCGCATGGGCCTTCACCACAGCAAGAGAACACATTTAAACAGGGAACTTTTCATGACCAGCCAAACCGACCTTGCGAGCTTGATTCATCGTATAGAAGTCCTTGAAGCAGAAGCCGACATTCGCCGCATTCAGGCCCGGTATATGTTTTTGTGCGATACGCCCAACCCGGAATATGGTGTTGAGGACGATGCCCAGCGCATCGACCGCATCATGGAACTTTACACCGAGGATGCCGTGTGGGAAGGCGTTGGCGAATATTACACCAATCAATTCGGCAAGGCCGATGGTGCGGCCGCCATTCGTCGCCATTTTGAAGGCTTCTGGGGTGGTAAGAAAGATCCGGCGCTGATCTTGAATTGTCACTACCTGACATCCGAGCAAATCCACATCCATGAGAATGGAACTACTGCTGACGGCCAATGGGTGCATATGCAGCCCTGGTTGTTTTCAGATGGCAAGGCGCTTTTGCGCTCGTCGCGCCTCAACAACACCTTCCGCAAAGAACCTGATGGTGTGTGGAAAATCACCCGCACGCGCACCGAAAATGTCTTTGTTGCACCGCTGCCAGCCACATGGGCGTCGGATTATCCATCAAAATCGATGCTGATGCAGCCCTAACGATAACGCCACGCGTTTTTCAAAGTACAAGCGTTGCTGCATAGGACATCATGCAGCAACGCAATTTTTGGTTAGTTATGGGCGGCGGCCATCATGTCGCCAGCCTTTGTGCCAATCATCACCGAGGGTGCAGCGGTATTGCCCGATGGCACGAAAGGCATGATGGAGGCATCGGCAACCCGCAAGCCTTTCACGCCATAGACCCGCAATTGCGGATCAACCACCGATTGGGCCGTCACACCCATGGCACAGGTGCCGACCTGATGGTGATAACTGCCGACAGCTGATCGGGCATAATCGGCCAGGCTCTCGTCGTTATTGCGCTTTGGACCAGGATAGACCTCTCCCTTGACCCAATCTTTCAGCGCCGGTTGCGCCGCTATCTCGCGGATCTGGCGCATGGATGTGATCAGCGTTTTCACGTCATAATCGGTTGCCAGCAGATTGGGATCGAGATGCAAGGGATCATTGACATCGGTGCCCGTCAGCTTGAGTTCACCGCGCGAGGTTGGCCGAATGCCCCCGGCATGAAGGGTGAATGCATTCATTGGCCCGCTTTGCCCCGGCGCGTAGGCGGGTACGGAAAAGAACAGCGGCTGAATATCGGCCACAGCGATATCTGGATGAGATTTCAAGAACATATGTACCTGCATAGGCGGCAGGGATGGATCATCAGGGAAGGGATAATCCGCGCGGGCTTCGAACACCATTGGCAGGAATGTGTGGTCGTGCAGGTTTTGCCCAACGCCGGCAAGATCGACCTTTGTTTCAATGTCAAATTCTGCCAGATGGGCTTTCGGGCCAATGCCGGAGAGCATCAAGATGCGCGGGCTTTCCAGCGTACCAGCCGAAAGCACCGCCTCAAAGCGAACACCCACATCAAATCGCTCCGCACCGCGCACGCAGTGTACGCCGGTGACGCGGCCTTTTTCAATGATCAGCTTTTCCACCCGCGTTGATGGTGCCACCGTGAGATTAGAGCGTCCGCGCACCGGTTCCAGAAAGCCTGCGGCGGTGGATACCCGCTTGCCCTTGGAAATGTTGAACTGAATGCGGCTGATGCCATCCAGCGATGCGCCATTATAATCCGGATTAAAGGGAATGCCCGCCTGCACGGCGGCATCAATCAAGGCGTCCATGAGCGGATGCGCCTTGTAATCGGTGGTGACATGCATTGGCCCGCCCACGCCGTGATAGGCGTCGGCACCCCTGTCAAAATCTTCCACTTGCTTGAAATAGGGAAGCACACTGGCCCAATCCCAACCATGATTGCCCAGATGCGCCCACATGTCATAATCCATGGCATGGCCGCGCACGTAAATCATGCCATTCATGGAGGAAGAGCCACCCATCACCTTGCCGCGCGGCCAATAGATCTGGCGATTGTGGCAGTGCTTTTGCGGGACAGTTGAATAGCCCCAGTCGTAATCCGAATTCCAGATTTCAATGGTGCGCAAGGGGGTTGAGACCATGTCTGGCGTATCGCCGTGGCCACCCTCGATCAGCAAAACGCTGACATTGGGGTCTGCACTCAGCCGCGCCGCAAGGGCACAGCCTGCGGCACCTGCACCGCATACGATGTAATCAAATTCGTCTCCTGAGACATTGATGATGGGAAATGCGGCAATCTTTGTCATTCTTGTTCCCCTTTTTGAAGTCCTTGTCCCTCGTGTCCGGGAGGAGGCCGAGGGAAGGCTTCTGTTTGTTAGACTTTGACCTTGGTAGAAAAGCACAAGCACCACGCGCCCCGGCGGTGGAAGGCCGGAGCGTTGGAGCAAATTCACGATGGAGCGTGGACAAAGGCAGGTCGGACATTTGCGCCCGCCTGCTTATCAATGGTTAGCGGTAAGCGACGCACACCGACTTGGTTTCAAGATAATTGTCGAGGGCACCGCTGCCATGCTCGCGGCCAATGCCCGATTGTTTCATGCCGCCAAAGGGCATGTTCTGGTCGGGAATGTTGTGGCTGTTGACCCAGACCGTCCCGGCCTGAAGCTTTGGCACGTAGCGCATAACCTTGTTCAAATCATTGGTCCAAAGCGACGCGCTCAGGCCAAATTTGGTGTCGTTGGCAAGGCGGATGGCCTCGTCCGGATCGCTGAACGGTGTGATTGTCACCACCGGGCCGAAGATTTCATCCTGCATCAGCGCCATATCCTGACGCACATCGGTGAAAAGCTCAGGTGAGACATAATAGCCTTTCTCCGGTGCTTGCGCGCCAATCAGCGGGGTTGCGCCCTGCTCAATGCCACGGGCGATGCAGGCTTTGACATGGGCCTGATGGCGCGCCGAGACAACCGGATTGATCTGGTTGCGCGGATCAAGGCCAGAGCCAATGGCAAGGCTGCGGGTAATGCCGGTTACAACCTCGAGAACCTTTTCGTAAATGCCTTTTTGCACATAAATACGGGTGCCTGCGCAGCAGGTTTGTCCGGTGTTGAAGAAGGCACCAATGCCGGCAGCCGCCCCCAAAAGCTCAAGATCCATATCATCAAACATCACCATCGGGGCTTTGCCGCCCAGCTCAAGCGTGACGCGCTTCATGTCGCGCATGGCCTGAATGCCAATCAGCTTGCCGGTCTCGGTTGAGCCGGTGAAGGTGATTTTGGCAACGCCGGGATGGGCAACCAGCGGTGCGCCCACAGCCTCACCCATGCCGGTGACGACATTGACAACCCCTTCAGGAATACCAGCTTCAAGGCAAAGCTGGGCCAGACGAATGGAGGTGAGCGGCGTTTCTTCTGCCGGTTTCAAAACCACGGTGCAGCCAGCGGCCAATGCTGGCGCAAGCTTCCAGACTGCCATATTGAGCGGGAAGTTCCACGGCGTTACGGCGGCCACAACGCCAACGGCTTCCTTGCGGGTAAAGGCCTGATATTTCATGCCGGGTGGAATGGCGATGGACACATCCAGCGTCGAGCCTTCAATCTTGGTGGCCCAGCCCGCCATATAGCGGAAATATTCGGCAGAAGACTGAACCTCGATCAGCCGCGACAGCATGATGGATTTGCCTTGGTTCAGCGTTTCCAACTGTGCCAGTTCCTCGCCATTGGCCTCAATCAAATCGGCCAGTTTGAGCAATATGCCCTGCCGCTGCGCCGGAAGAAGCTTTGACCACGGACCCTCAAAGGCAGCCTGTGCAGCGCGCACGGCCAGATCCACATCCGCCGCATTGCAGGCGGGCAGATGTGCCAGCACTTCGCCGGTGGCAGGATTGTAAACAGGATAGGTTTCGCCCGATTGCGCGGTCACGGACTTGCCGTCAATCAGTGCCAAAGGCGCTTTTAAAAATTCGGAGACGGAGGCCGCAATGGTATCAACGGCCAGATCAGGTTGAGCAATGTGCATTTTATGTCCCTTTGGAGCTTAATTTTTATTGTTGGTTTTGGTGATGATCGGAGCACCTCATGATGCTCGGTGCTGGCGTTTGGCTTTGTTGTTCACGGTTGCGCTGGACACAGCACAAAATCATAATCGGCATGCCATGCTTCGTTGACGCCATCTGCTGGCTCAAACGAAACGATCAGCGATTGTTTGACCCCAAACACGGCATCAGAAACGAGATATTGGTCTCCCGCTGCGAAAATATGGGTGATGACGCGGCGATAGCCGGGGGCCGTGACCATGAAATGCATATGGGCGGGCCGCCAAGGGTGGCGGCCAAGCGCTGCCAGCATTTTGCCCACCGGACCATCATCGGGGATGGGGTAGGAGACCGGCTTGATGCCACGGAAGGCATAGCGGCCATCAGCGCCGGTTCGAAAAGCGCCGCGGTTGTTGAAAGGCGGCTGAATTCCGGGCTGCTGCACATCGTAGAAGCCGTCTTCATTGTCGGACCAGACATCAATCAGTGCGTCTTTGATGGGATTGCCGTCCAGATCCAGCACCCGGCCTTGGTAGAGGCAAATCTCGCCCTTGCCATCAAGGCTGATATTGGCTCCCATCTCCCGCTCCGGGGCACCGTCAACATGGAAGGGGCCAAAAACGGTGGTTTCGGTGGCACCGGTTGGTGCCCGGTTGTTGATGGCATCCACCAGCATGGAGACGCCAAGCGTGTCGGAGAGAAGAATGAATTCCTGCCGGTTGCCAGAACAGATTTGCCCGGTCCGGGTCAGAAAATCGATGGCGACTTCCCATTCTGCTTCCGTCAATTCGACGTCACGGATAAAGTCATGTAAATGGCTGACGAGCGATGACATAATCTGGCGCAGGCGCGGCGATGTTTCCTCCCCCATGCGCCCATTGACGACATCAACGGATGTTTCCTCGGTTAAATAGCTCATTGTGTCATCCTCCCGATGTTCACGTGTTCCTCGTCAGTGATCTGTTGCGAGGGGCGGGGCTCCCTCATAGGCACGCCCGATCAAATCGCGAATCTGCGAAATCTCAAGCGCCCGTGGGTTCCAATAGCTGTTGGACATGGCAATGAAAGCTGCCCGCTCCACGCCATCAGCAGGCATTCCAATCTCTTTGAGGCTGGTTGGCGCGTTCACGCTGCGCGCAAGTTTCTGCAAGGCAAGCGCTGGATCAGGGCCTAAAACCCCCTCAAGTGCCACCATGACCTCGGGCATTGCCGGGGCATTATAGGCCAGCGCATGGGGCAGGATCACCGTGTGGGTTTCGGCATGGGGCAGATCAAAACTGCCGCCGAGTGTGTGACACAGCTTGTGGTGCAGCGCCATGCCCACCGAGCCCAAACAAATACCACACAGCCAGGCCCCGTAGAGCGCATCAAAACGCGCATCCCGATCGGTGGAGTCTTTGGCAATTTTGGGCAAGGCCACGGCTAGCGCCTTGATGGCTTGCAGCGCGAGGCTGGAAATCACTGGATTGCTATCGCGGGCGTACAAGGCCTCAACGGCATGGGCCATGGCATTGATGCCGGAGGTGCCGGAAATGCCGGGCGGCAGGCCGAGTGTTTGGTCCACATCATAAATCACCACTTCGGGCAGAACTTTCAGCGTGGTTTGTGTGCGCTTGGCACCATCGCTGGTTTCACCCAGAATCGGTGTCATTTCTGATCCGGCATAGGTGGTGGGCAGAATGATTTGCGCAAGATCGGTGCGCAGCGCAATGGCCTTGGCAAGCCCGGTGGTAGAGCCACCACCAACGCCCACCACAACATCGGCACCCACCTCTTTTGCAAGGCTGACAGCATGCTCGCTCACATCAACAGGCGTGTGCATGACAGCACCAGAGAAGATGCCGACACAGGTGGCACCAAGCAAGCCAGCCAAATGCTCCGCTTGCGACGTTTGCGCAGGCGTTGACAAGATCAGTGCGCGGCGCGCGCAAAGTCGCTCAACCTCATCCGGCAATTGTGTTGTGGTGCCAAAGCCGAAAATGACGCGGGCAGGGTGGCCGGTATAGGTAAAGTTTTGGGTGCTCATACCAGTTCAACCTCGGCGTTGTGCATGGGGTAATCCACCTGATGGCGGGCGATGCGCAAGCCTTCCAGCCGGTCGCGCACCGCAAGATGGGCCGGATGGGTGGCATAGGCATCAAGCGCGGCCTGGCTTTCGAACTCTGTGACGAGAACAACATCACACGCATAAGAGATGCGGCTGGTATCAACCCCAACCTCCAGCTTGATCATACCCGGAATTTTCCCTTTCAGCCCTTGGAATTCGCGCATGATGGTTGCGATATTGCCTGCCTTTTCAGCGGGTGTCGCACCGGCAGCATTCCACATGACGATGTGGCATATCGGGGAGGAAGTGGCCGAGGTTGATGTCATTCGCAACTCCGCTGGCGCTTAGAGTTTGTTGGGGAAAAGTGGCATCCGGTTTTCCCGAAGAACAAACGAAAACAAAGAAATCTGAACCTGTCAGGTTCAATCTGAACCTGACAGGCTCTGGAAGATGATCACACCATCTGCATTACCTTTTCATCGTTTTATTACAGGATAAATCACGTAAATTGGAAAACATTATTGCGGAATTTGCAAAAGACAAGGATTGGCCTTGCAATGTGACAAATTTAAGTGAAAATTACCGTTAAAAATAAGGGGAAGAGCCATGGATCGTTTCACAGAGCTTGAGGTCTTCACGAAAATCGCCGACGAGGCAAGCCTGACCCGCGCCGCAGAGATTCTGGGGCTTTCTGTTTCGGGTGTCAGCCGGTGTCTGACCAGTCTTGAGGCTCGGCTTGGCGTGCGGCTGGTGCAGCGTACAACGCGGCAATTGTCGCTGACGGCTGAAGGCGAGCGCTTTGCACATAACGCCCGCGACATCCTGATGAGCCTTCAGACCGCGGAAGACAGCGTCAGTCTTGTTTCGGCGGAGCCGCTGGGCACCTTGCGCGTTGGTGCTTCGCTGTCCTTTACGCTGCTGCATTTGTTGCCGGTGATCCAGATGTTCAAGCAGGACCATCCGCGCGTGCGGGTCGATCTGCAAGTATCAAACCGCTATTATGATATTATTGAAAATGGCCTTGATCTTGCGATCAGAACGCGGCGCATGGAGATGGATAGCTCTGTGACCATTCGCAAATTGGCAGAACTGCCGAGACTTCTCGCGGCGTCGCCGGACTATCTGGCCCGTTTTGGTGTGCCGCGCTGTCCTGAAGATCTGGAGCGCCATGCCATGCTTTTATACACCTTGTCCGACGATTGGGATCATCTGACCTTTGCGCGCAATGGCGAGACAAAACGTGTGACGGTCAGTGCCGAGGTGACCTGCAATGATGGGCAGGTGCTGCTCAAATCGGCGCTTAATGGCATGGGAATATTGGTTCAGCCGGCCTATATCATCAAGGATGACCTCATTGCTGGCCGGCTTGTTCCGGTTCTGGCGGAGTGGACGCTGCAACCGCTGATCATGAATGTGGCGTTTCCAACCCGCACCCATCTTCCCGCACGAACGCGGCTGTTCATTGATGCGCTGGTTCGATATTTTCGCGAGCATGATCTGGAGCGGGTCTGGAATGAACAGTCCAGCCCCGTCACGGTCATGCCTTTGATGGCGGATGACCTGCCCAACCCTTAAAGGCTCTCGAAAACACCGCGCCATCGGCATAGCCCAAGGCTTGCGCCACATCGGACATGGTCGAGGCGCTGGTGGAGAGCAGCCTGCTGGCCAGTTCCTGCCGGCACGCCAGTGTCAGAATGCGGATTGAGGTTCCTTCGTCCTCCAGGCGTCGTTGCAGGGTTCTGGGCTTCAGGCCCAGTTCTTCTGCAATCAGACCAATGGTGATGGGGCGCACACCGATATAAAGCTCAATGAGCGATTTCACTTTCGCGGTTATGCTGTTGCCAACGTTGGTTTCGTTGATCAGATCGCCAATGTGCCGTTCCAGAATAAGCGTCAGCTCTTTGTTTTCGGTGCGGTAGACCCGATCGGCTTCTTCCACGTTCATAATAATACGGTTGCTGGACTGTTTGAACAAAACCGGGGCCTTGAAAATTCGGCGGATAGCATCGGCCTGCTCTGGTGCTTCGTGCTCGAAATGCACTTCCATCGGCTGCCAGTTTACCTTGAAATTGGTGCGGATAAGCTGACAGCTCGCAGCCAGCGAATATTCGGCATCATGGCGGCGTGGCCAAATGGAGTCATCGGCGATGCGATAACTCCAGATCAGGATGTCACCATCCTGTCGGACGCTGGATGTTGTCGAATTTTGCAAGGAATTCACAAATTTCGAAAGGTTTTCAAAGGCTGAGCGAATGGTGGGCGAAAAGGACACCAGCACGCCCATCGGGCCGATATCGCCCGGTGTTAAGGTCGCACCCAACTTTGCGCCAAAAGCTGGGGCATCGAGAGAGCTGGCCGCATCCTCAAAAAACGCTACGAAACGATGGAGGGGAATGACGGCATAGTTGTCATCAAGAACCGATGGCAGGATCCGATGCTTATGCAGCAGCTCGCGCGCTTTGCTTTGGCGAGAGGCGAATTGTTCGAGCAAAGGTTTGATCGCAGCAACCCTGATAAAGGCAACAGACCTTGCGGGCTTCAGGATGTCATTCATCGGTGCCATCCAAATTTACGGTAATATTGACGTATATTATCAAATCCGTGACATGATTTGCAATACTGCCAGCGCCAAAATGAGGTTTAATCTCATCAACAATAAATGAAAATAAAAGGGGTTCAACATGCAAACTGGAGAGAGCACACCTGTGCCTTCCGATAAGTTGGCGCGCAATTCGATTGGAATTGCGCATATTGTCTTTTTCGTTGTCGCCGCCGCAGCACCACTGACAGCCGTTGTTGGCGCCACGCCACCCGCCTTTGCCTTTGGCAATGGCCCAGGCGTGCCGGGAGCCTTTGTTCTGGCCGGGCTTTTGTATCTGGTTTTCTCTGTCGGCTTCACCACAATGGGCCGCCACGTTCGCGGTGCAGGCGCATTCTACACCTATATCGCCAATGGTATTGGCAAGCCAGCCGGTGTCGGCGGTGCCTTCATGGCGCTTTTGACCTACAGTTCCGTGCAAATTGCCGTCTACGGCATGATCGGCGTTTTCACCCAAACCGCGTTTGCAGCGCTCGGAGTTGATCTGCCGTGGTGGGTTTGGTCCTTTTCGTTTTTGCTGATCGTGCATTTTTCCGGGCAGCGCAACATTGCCTTTTCAGGGGCCATTCTCGGCATCTGCATGCTGGCGGAGATGGTCATTCTTTTGATGCTGGATATTGGCATTGTGCTGCACGGTGGCGGGCCGCAAGGGTTCAGTGTGACCTCATTTGCCCCCGAAACGGTGTTCAGCCCCGGCATTGGCGTCTCACTGGTCTTCGTTGTCGGCTCGTTTATCGGCTTTGAAGCAACCGCTATTTTTGGTGAAGAGGCGCACCGCCCCGAGATCACTATTCCACGGGCCACCTATGTCTCGGTGCTGTTGATTGCCATTTTCTACGCATTCTCCACTTGGGCGATTGTGCAATATTACGGGCCGGACAACATTCGCACTGTTGCCAGTGGTGCATTGAACACGCTGTTCTTTGATGCCGCCACCAAAGTGCTTGGCCCATGGGCTGCGCATGCCATGAATATCTTGCTGATCACCAGCCTGTTTGCCTGCATCCTGTCGTTCCACAACACGCTGAACCGCTATTTCTTTGCTCTCGGCAGAGAAGGTTTGGCCTTCAAGGTACTTGGCAAGGTCCATGAGATCCACGGATCTCCCTATGTGGCAGGCATGCTGCAGTCGTCCATTGCAGCCATTGTTCTGGCAGCCTTCGCTCTCACCGGGCAGGATCCATTCACGGTGGTGTTTTCTTATATGTCAGCGCTTGCTGTGCTGAGTATTCTGAGCACGCAGGCACTGGTTTCTATCGCGATCTTGATGTTCTTCCACAACAACCGCAGAGGCCACGGCGTGTTGAGAACGGCGGTTGCTCCCGCAATCGCGCTCTTGGCCCTTGCTGGCGCAATTGTTCTGGTCATCTCTAATCTCGATCTTCTGGCGGGCTCGTCGAACATTGTCGTCGACTCCTTCCCCTTCATCGTCGTCGCTGTTGGCATCCTCGGTGTGCTTTATGCGCTGTCGATCAGGAAAACCAGTCCGGCACGTTACGCAGCCCTTGGCGAAATTTTTGAAGCTTGAGCGCATGGGGTTGCGCTGCAACCCCGGCCAACCAGGCCTTCTTTGAACATGGCATTTTTGCATCCGTCATCCTCTGCCCGAACTGGAACTTCGGGCGGCCACAATCCTCGCAACCCAACACGAGTTTTTATAATGAGCTATGATACCAAGATCGACTTCATCTACCTCTCCGAGCAGGACATGATCCGGGCAGGGGTGACAGACATGCCCCAGTGTGTTGACGCGATGGAAGAAATGTTCGGCCTGCTTTATCAAGGCGATTATCGCATGGCCGGCCCCAACAGCGATTCTCACGGTGCTGCGATCTCCTTTCCCGAAAATTCCCCTTTCCCCGATATGCCAAAGCCCACTGCCGATCGCCGCTTTATGGCCATGCCCGCCTATCTGGGCGGCCGGTTCAAAAGCGCTGGTATGAAATGGTATGGCTCCAACATTGAAAACCGCGAAAAGGGTTTGCCGCGTTCCATTTTGATGTTTTGCCTCAATGACGCCGACACGGGTGCTCCGCTTGCTTTCATGTCGGCCAATCTTTTGTCGGCCTATCGCACCGGGGCCATTCCGGGCGTCGGCGCGCGGCATCTGGCCCGCAAGGATTCGAAAGTTGTCGGCATTTTGGGTCCGGGCGTGATGGCCAAAACCACGCTCGCGGCTTTCATGGCCACATGCCCCAATATTGATACGGTCAAGGTGAAGGGTCGCGGCCAAAAGAGCCTTGATGCCTTTCTCTCCTGGCTGGCTGAAACCTTCGCGCAGGTCACAACGGTTGAGGTTGTTGATAGCATTGAAGCGGTGGTGCGCGATTCCGACCTCGTCACCTTCTGCAACTCCGGTGCCGTTGGTGATCCATCCACCTATCCCAAGATTCAGCGCGCCTGGGTCAAGCCGGGTGCCTTTTTGGCCATGCCAGCCCTTTGCGATATTGATGACGGCATGGAACAGCCGGATATTCGTAAAGTGGTCGATAACACTGGCCTCTATGATGCCTGGTATCACGAACTTCCAAAGCCTGCGCATGTGCATGTGCCCATTTTGGGCGTGAAGTTCATGGACATGATTGCTGACGGCACGATGAGCCGCGATCAGCTTGAAGACATTGGCAAAATCATTTCCGGTGACGCCGTGGGCCGCCAAAATGACGATGAGATCATCATCATGTCGGTGGGCGGCATGCCTGTTGAAGACGTGGCCTGGGGTACGATTGTGTATCGCAACGCCATTGAACGCGGCATCGGCACCAAATTGAACCTTTGGGATGTGCCTGTCTTGCGCTGATCTTTTGGCGAACCCGCTTCAACGCAAGGCGCTTTGATCAAGCAAGGCGTCTTGCCGTTTATGTCACTCAAAAAGCAATGGAAATACAATGACCAAGGTTGTGAAGATCAAAACGGGTTCCAAGTTTGAAGAGCATGGAAGTTATTCACGTATCGTCGCTGTCGATAACTGGATTTTTGTCTCCAATACCGCCGGTCGCAATCCGCAGACAAAAGAAATACCCGAGGATGTGACCGAACAGGCCAAACAGGTGTTTGCCAATATTGAGGCGGCCCTTGCCGCAGTCGGCTCGTCTCTTGCCGATGTGGTTGCTTCGCGCGTTTTCATTCAGGACCCGGATGACACGATGGCGGTTATGACGCTGGTGGGCGAAAAATTCCGTGGCATCAACCCGGCCAGCACCGTGACCTGCCCGCCACTCGGCTCCACCGTTTACAAGGTTGAGATCGAGGTGACCGCCTATAAGGGCGCATCCTCAGCTGACGTTGAAGAGCGTACGATTTCGCTGTGATCTCTTTTGGCGCAATGATCCAAGCCATTGCGTTAACTGCATTTTTCTAACCACGCAAGGACACCCCTGATGGCCCCGACGATTTCTCCTGTGCAAACCTCTCCCGGCTTTCCTTCATCAACGACGGTTGTTGTGATTGGCGCAGGCATTGTCGGGCTGACGGCTGCGCTGACATTGGCCGAGCGCGGCATTCCTGTCGTGGTGCTGGAAAAGGGCAGGGTGGCGGGTGAGCAATCCTCGCGCAATCTGGGTTGGGTGCGCAAAATGGGGCGCTCTGCGCCGGATGTGCCAATGTCGTTGGCGGCTGACAAGCTTTGGGCCGAGATGCCGGAGCGGGTCGGGGCGGATGTTGGCTATCGGCAGGCCGGGATCATGTATCTGGCCAGAACAGATGCGGAAATGGATATGCATCGCAGCTGGTTGAAAACGGTGAGCCAGTTGTCGCTTGATTCAAAGCTTTTGAGTGCAATAGAGATCGATAATCTTGTGCCGGGCGGACAAGGCAAGTGGGCAGGGGGCATTTATACGCCCTCTGACGGCCGGGCCGAACCAACCCTTGCTCCAAGCGCAATCGCCAATGCTGCCATCAAAAAAGGCGCGGTCATTGTCGAAAATTGTGCGGTGCGTACACTCAGCACGTCAAATGGCAAGGTCAGTGGTGTGGTGACGGAGCGCGGTGAAATCCGCTGCGATCAGGTGCTGCTGGCAGGCGGTCTGTGGTCGCGAAAATTCCTTGCCAATCTCGGCGTTTCTCTGCCCACGCTACCGCTGATCTCCTCGGTCATCCGCACCGCCCCCATGGAAGGGCCAACCGAGATTGCGGTTGGCGGGCCGGATTTCTCTTTCCGCCGCCGCGCCGATGGCGGTTTTACCATCACCCAGCGTGGTGCGCTGGGCGCACCACTTCTGCTCGATCACCTGCTGATTGGTATGCGCTATCTGCATATGTTGCGCGCTCAGCGCGATTTGCTTCGCATCAGTTTTGGCAAGGATTTCTTGCGCGATATTGCCATGCCACGCCGGTGGGGGCCAAAAAGCAAATCGCCGTTTGAGCATATCCGCACCATGGACCCGCCGACCATTCCGGCCCTCAATGACGAGGCCATGAAGAATTTGATTGCCGCCTGGCCTGCGTTTCAACAGACGAAAATCCAAGAAGTTTGGGCTGGCATGATGGATATTACCCCGGATTCGCTTCCCGTTATTGCGCCAGTTGCAAAAATCCAAGGCTTTACCGTGGCATCAGGCTTCTCAGGGCATGGCTTTGGCACAGGCCCCGCCGCTGGCCAATTGGCCGCAGATTTGATCATGGGGTATACACCGCTTATCGATCCTTCACCCTATCGGCTTGAACGGTTTTGATCGGCAATGTCTGTCGGGGCATGTGGCCCTGACAGACATTGCTTGTGCCCACTTAGAGCATGTCGCGTTTTATTGTCCTCAATAAAACGATAACGTACATGCGAAAAAAGCAAGAGCTAAAGCCTGTCGCAGTGAATCCTATTCACTGCGACAGGCTTTAAGTGCCTGCCAGCCGTAAGCCTGCTTCATCAAACAGATGAATGTCTCGACTTTCAAAGCTGAGCTGTACTTCTGCACCCTTTGCCAGATCATGCTGACCGGCTAGCACCGCAAGAATGGTTTCGCCGGTTGCGGCATGGGCATGAATGACGGTTTCCGAGCCAAGGGCTTCGACCATATCGATATGGGCGCTGATGCCGTTTTCCTCCGGCTTTGCCAGACGGATGTGCTGCGGGCGGACCCCGACACTGATTTTCTGACCGGCTTTTGCATCAAGGGCCGTGCGCGACGTGGTGAGTTGCGTTTCACCCAGCACGGTCAGTCGTGTGCCATCCGCTCCCGTTGATAGAATTGTACCGCTTAGAAAATTCATGCTCGGCGCGCCGATAAAGCCCGCGACAAAGCGGTTTGCTGGTGTGTTATACAGCTCCAGCGGGGTGCCCACCTGCTCGATCTTGCCTTTGCGCAACACCACAATGCGGTTGGCCAGCGTCATCGCTTCAATCTGGTCATGGGTCACATAGATCATCGTGGTCTTGAGGCGGGCGTGCAGGGCCGACAATTCGGCGCGCATGGAAATGCGCAATTCCGCATCGAGATTGGAGAGAGGCTCATCGAGCAAAAACGCCGTTGGGTTGCGCACAATGGCGCGGCCAATGGCAACGCGCTGGCGCTGGCCGCCCGAAAGCTGACCCGGCCTGCGGCTCAAATAGTCACCGATTTCCAGCATCCTGGCGGCTTCCGCAATGCGGGTATCGATCTCGTGCTTGGGCAGGCGTGCGTTTTCAAGCCCAAAAGCCAGATTTTGGCGCACGGTCATATGCGGATAAAGCGCATAAGACTGAAACACCATGGCAAGGCCACGATCAGCGGCTGGCACATCATTGACCAGTTCCCCATCAATATGAATTTGCCCGCTGGTTGGCTTGTCCAACCCGGCAATCTGGCGCAGCAGCGTCGATTTTCCGCAGCCCGACGGACCGACAAAGACGACAAATTCGCCATCTTCAATTTCAAGATCGATACCGTGGAGAATATCGAAAGCACCGAAGGATTTAACGACCTTTTGCAGCGTGATCCGGCCCATATTTTTCACTCCTATTTCAGACCGGTGGCCGCAATGCCGCGTGTGATGAACCGTTGCAGGAACACGAAGACAAGGACGACCGGGATCATGGTAACGACTGTCATGGCCAGAATGTAATGCCATTGAACGTTGAGTTGGCCGGAATAGACATTCAAGCCCACCTGAAGCGTATAAAGCGAGGAACGGCTCAGCACGATCAAAGGCCACAGAAAATCATTCCAGCGCCACACCACCGAGAAAATGGCAAGGACGGCCAAAGCGGGTGCCGAGAGCGGCATGACAATGCGCCAGTAAATCTGCCATTCCGAGGCCTTGTCCATGCGGGCTGCATCAATCAACTCATCGGGTATGGTCAGCATATATTGCCGGAGCAAAAACACGCCCGTTGGTGTGGCAACGGTTGGCAAAATCACGCCCCAGAGATTGTCCAAAAGCCCAAGCTTGGACACCACCGAATAGAGCGGCACCATGATAACGCCAAGCGGCACCATCAACGTCGCAACAATCAGCAGCAAAATCAGATTCTTGCCGGTGAATTGATATTTCGACAGCGCAAAGGCCGCCATGGAATTGATGGCAAGCGTGATGATGGTTGCCATGGTGGTGACAAAGACCGAGTTCCACAAATAGCGCAGAAAATCGAAATGCAGGAAGGGCTGCGTATAGTTCGAGGTTTCAAACGACACCTTCTGCACAGGCGTGCGGTCCTTGATATTGACCTTGATGATAGTGCCCGGATTTTTCGGATCTACCATTTGCGCCATGATGCCAATGCGGCGCACTTCGGCAAGCTCGGCCTTTTTGCCGTCTGGCAATGTCACGGTAAAGATTGGCAGGGGCTTATCATAGCCCTCAACAGCGACCGTTTGGGAAATATACGGCAAGAGAGCTGGGGGAAATTCGGCCAGCGCCGCAGGCGTCTTGAAAGACGACAAGCCAAGCCAGACGGCGGGGCCGAAAATGATGAACAACCCGCCAAACAGCCACACCCATGTGGCAATATCGCTCCAATGCCAGCGGCTGCCGCCACGGCGGCGGGTTAGAAATGTGAGAACATGCGCCATCAGCGTTCTCCCTTTTTCTCGTTACGGCGGGACGCCGCCATTTGCAAAAGTGTGAGAACCACCAGTACGGCTCCCATCAGAATGGATGCAGCCGCTGCAAGGCCTGGGTTGCGCAATTCGGAAGCAAAGCCCATTTCGTAAATATATTGCACGATATACATGGTGCTGGTGCCGGGGCCGCCGCCGGTGAGAACGAAGGCTTCATCGAAAATCTGCACAGCTTTGATCAGGGCCAGAACAAGCACAACGATCAGATTGGGCATCAGCAAAGGCAGCGTGATGCGCCAGAACATGCGGCCGCGACGGGTGCCATCCATTTCGGCGGCTTCATAGAGATCTTTGGGAATGGCCTGCAATCCGGCCAGCAGGATCAAGGTGTAAAAGCCAACATGCGCCCAGATGGACACGCCAATGGTGGCGGCAAAAGAGCTGGCGCGCTCGGTCAGCCAATTGGTTGGCTCGGTGCCAAACACATTCAAAAGAAAGGCGTTGAGAATGCCATTGCGTTGCAAAATCCAGCGCCAGATCAGGCCCGTGACCACAGGTGAGAGCAAGACCGGAAAGAAGAAAACGGCGCGCCAGAAACTGCGGCCAATCAATTCGCGATTGAGAATGAGGGCGGTAATGAGGGCCACCACAATCATCAATGTGACCTGAATGACCACAAACCAGGCGGTGTTGCTAACGGCAATCCAAAAACCATCCTGAACGCAGGTGTTGGGATCAAGATAGTCTTTGCAGTCCATGATCTGGCGATATTGATCAAGCCCGACATAGCTGCGCTGATCCAGAAAGATCGCCGCACCGCCGGTCATCGAATACATGAAATTGATCACAAACGGCACAAGCACAAACACGGCGAAAATGGCCATGTTGGGTGCGAGAAAGAAAGCGGCCATGCCGCGGGTGCCTGTTGCCTTTTGCAACGCCCGCAAGGGAATGTCGATCAACCCCATCACGCGACCAATGGCAGCGCCTGTCATGGTTTGCGCAATATTTGAAAATCCGCTCGGTTTTTCAACCATAGTGCCCCCTTGACCAGATGGTCGGTGCCTTGTGTGCACCAACCACGCCGGTCTTGCCGTGAATGTTCAGCAATTTGAAAACGCAAATCTCAATGGGGGGAGATTTCGCTCCCCCGCACTGGCTTATTTTGCTTCTTGCACCTTGGCAGCAATGTCGGAATCGATGCGCTTGAACGCTTCGTCCAAAGACATTTCACCTGCCATGACCTGTGAAATGCGGCTCACCAACGCGCCGTAATAGGTGTCGGACCATTTCCAGCCCGGCAGTTTCAGCGCAAGAGGGGCCGTTGTCGATGTCGCTTTGACAAAGGTGTTCAGGGCAGCCTTGGCCTGGGCATTGTCCGTCTTGAAGTCGAGCCCGCCAGCAACAACCTCCTTGTTGGATGGCAAGAACAGGGTGCGCTCGGCAAATTCCTTGGCAACCGGGGTCGAGGCCAGATAATCCATCACCTTGGCCACATCCTTTGGATTTTTGGTGGATTTGACGGCCACCAGTCCGGCTCCACCCGGCATGCCCGTGCAGGCTGCAGGACCACATGGACTTCCAATCGCCACCCAATCAAAATTGGTGCCAATCTTGGTCATGAAGTTGGGAATTTGCCACGATCCGGCGTAATACATTGCCACTTCACTGTTGATAAAATCATCGGCAGCGGCGCGATAGGTCGTACCCGCACTGGCCACCCAGACGTCCTTGTCGGCTTTGCCATCAGCGGTCCATTTGACCAGATCCGTCAGATATTTCTTGGTGTTCGCATCCAGAGGTGCGGGCATGCCATCGGCACCAATATAGTTGGCACCATAGGAAATGGCAGGCCCGGTGATGCGATGGCCGGAGCGATCTATGGCAAAGGCCGCTTTCAATTGCTGGCTTTTGGCAACTTTTTCTGAAGCTGCGACCCAATCATCCCAAGTGGCCTTTTCGCCGGGCAGGGCTACGCCCGCCTGCTCAAACAGAGTCTTGTTGGCAAAACCGCCGGTGAGGGTAATCTGCGTCATGAAACCCGGAATGATGCTCGATCCATCAGGCCGCATCCAGTCCATCTGATCGCCATAGTTTTTCTTCCAGAAATCAACGTCCTTGAGATAGGGCGTCAGATCCAGCCAATATTGCGACAGTGATTTGAGGTTGGTGACGCGGGCAATATCCGGTCCGTTTCCGGCGGCCAATTGTACCGGCAATTGTTCCTTGATGGTGCTGTAGGACACCTCATCAACGGTGACGTGAATGTCGGGATTGGCCTTCATGAAGCGGTCAATCAGATCCTTGAAGACCTGCCCTTCCACACCATCGGAATACCACATCACCCGCACATCGCCCGCAAATGCTGCGGTTGATGACAAAAGCGCAAGGGCGGTCGTTGCCAGAATGATTGTTTTTCTCACCATCGTCTCCTCCTTCGATGGACGGATTTACCGTCATTTTTAGAAAAGGCGGGGCGCTCCTTCCCAAAACCGTCCCGCCCGGATCGTCAATTTTTGCCCAGCAGGGGGCCTCTTGGCATCTGCGCTACATCCCCCTCCACGGTCCAGTTGGCGGGGTCAAGCACTCTGCCCTCGGCAGAAACACGCCCGTCATGGTGGAACTCCACCAGCCCGTACTCGGGATCATTGATCGTAATGGTACCATCAGCGCTTATGTTAGCACTTAGTGATCCAAATCGAGCGGAAAAATCTGGCTGTGGGCCGTGATCCTGCACAGCACCCAGCCGCACAATCCACACGCTGCGATGTCCCGTCAGACGCAGCTCGTTTCCAGCAGTCGGGCCATCATTGACCAGCTCAAAAGCACGGTCACCTTTCAGCAGCACCATACCCGTTCCCGATGTTGCCACCGCAACCGGACCGGAAACATCACTGGCATCGAACGCCTGACACGGAAACCATGCGTGGGTGAAATCGGGCTGTTCTGCCGCACATTCAAACACCATCACCGCCAGCCCGCGATAATGACCAAGCCGCGGCAGTGAGCCGGAACCACCCCAATAGGACGGGCGGCCATAGCCCGAGTGGATAGTTTCGCCGGGATGATTGATCCAGATTTGCGCATCAGGGTTGGTGCCAAGCCGTAATTGCAGCACGGTTTCCTGATAACCCCATTCCCGCCAGCGATAATGGGCGGCGGTGCCCATGGCGAAATCCTTGGTTTTGTAATGGTAGAGCCGTGCCATGCGGTCCTGCCCTTGGGCAAACATCCATTCTTGCGCGTCGTCACTCTGCCAATCGGCAATGGTGGAAAGCTCGCTCGGGATGGTCAAGCCGTGATCACGGAGGCTGATGGCCATTTGCGGCAGCGCATGAACACGGCGGCCGAAATTGCCCGTACCCCAGATCAGGCGGGCAATGCCCGACAGTTCCAAAGAGCCAGCGGCACGAAGTGTGTGCTCATAAGAGCGGCCTTGCGCGCCGGTCAGAATGCCATGGTGGGCCGACAGAGCAACAATGCGCACCAGTCTTTTCACCGCACGGCCAGCGCGCTCGCGAATATCCTGATCGGGTGCCAAAGCATAGAGAGCGGTCAGTCCCTTGAGGTCAATCGGGAAATAGGGGGCCGAATTGAACTCGGCCATTTCCCACGCTTCGAAATGATCGAGCCAGGCGCGAACCCGCTCACGGCCTACAGCGGATTGCTCGTGGCCCAGGCGACCGGAGCGCTGAAAGCGGGACTGCGGCAATAGGTTACCGGCCAGATAGGCCGCCGTGTGGAACAACAGCGCGTGGTTTTCAGAAAAATACCATTGCACGTCATTGCCGGGCTCATCCATCCAGTAACGATAGGACAGGATGGTGTGATCAATCTGCGCCACCAGATCAGGTGCCATATGCTGGGCATAGGCCGTGCGGCACCACAACAGCGGCACGAGCGCAAAATCGGCGCAGTCGTGGCAATCCTCAATGGTCGGCAGGGTGTCGCGGATCATTGCATCGGTTTTGTCGCCAAAGCGACCCGATGCAAGGCGGGCGAGGGCCGTGACATTGTCCGGCTCGCCGTATTCCGAGATTTCATCCAGCGCTTCAGCAATGCGCGCCTCAAGCTTTGCCGGGGCCACGCCCTGACGCTCAGCGGGGCAAATTTCAATGCCGAAAACCCGCGATGCAGTGAAGCCGTTTGAGTGCAGATCAACATGGAAATGCCGAAAATCGGCAGGCAGTTCTGCGGTGTCACCAAGGGGCAGGCGTGTCTGGCCAGCCGCAAGGGTCAAAGACAGCTTGACGCTTTCCTCTCTCGACATGAAATCACCGGCGATGGTGATCTCGACATCCACATCGGTCGAAACCGGGGCGGAGGTCATCAGTGCAACTTCGCCAGATCGATAGACCGGCTTTTCGAAATACATGCTGTCGAGGGCTTTTTCAAATTCGTCAGCCACCTTGGCCGCGACTGGCACCGGCAGAGCCTGTTCAGCTTGTGGACCTGCAACATAATCGAGCTGGAAGAAATAGCGTGCATCGCGCTCGGCCAGATCATCAAACCATAGCGAAATGGTATTTTCACCGGCTTTAAGCTCAACCGTGAAATCCTTTTTGGCTTCAAGGTTGCGCACATAATCGGCCATCCAGCCAATTTCCGCGCCATTGACCAAAAGCACCGCGCCACCGCAGGTGCCAAGCCGCAACGTGGCTGTGCCAGCTTCTTTTGCCCAGATGGTTGTGCGTGCCCATGTACCAATCACGGTTGGGCGAAACCAGAAACCGGAAAGATCAACGCGCGGCGAGCCAAACGGCAGCCAGAAGCGATTGAGCGCAAATTCTGATGTCACCTCTGGCCGCTTGCCACGGCGCTCAACACCGAAGGCGGTGCGGCAGGGATATTCATGCGGAATGAAATTCTTGTGCTTGGTCAGGAAGAAGAAGGGGTCCATTTCGCCCTTCATCGGCTGATCCGGCACATCATAGCGCGCCTCATCCGTGGCGCCGACCTGCCAATAGGTCACGGGTGCGCCAATCGGCAGGGGTCTGCGCAGATAATCAATAGGAGACGCAGTCATGTTCATTTCAACTCCGCAATGGCAACAGGAGATACATCGGTATAGGCTTGGTTTTCACCCGTCATGCCCCAGACAAAGGCGTAAGGCCCGGTGCCAGCCCCCATATGGATTGACCAGGCTGGTGAGAGCACCACATCGCTGTCTGCCACAATCAGGCTGCGGGTCTCATCGGGGCGGCCCATGAGGTGGATGACGCGCTCGCTGTCTGGCATGTCAAAATAGCAATAGGCTTCCATGCGCCGCTCATGCAGATGGGGCGGCATGGTGTTCCAGATGCTGCCGGGGGCGAGGTCAGTGATACCCATCAACAAAAGGCACGAGGGGGCGACTTCCGGGTGAATATACATGCGCAGCCTGCGCTTGTTGGCGCGGGCGTCTTCGCCGAGATCCAGCGGTTTGGCCTCAGCCTGTGTGATCAGGCGATGGGGAATATCGCGCCCGGCAGGCACGGAATTCATGTAAAAGCGGGCCGGATTGGCGGCGTCAGTGCTGGTCAAAACGACGTTTTCCGCACCGCGACCTACGTAGAGTATGTCGCGATTGTTCAGCGAATACACCTGTCCATCCACCGTGATGGTGCCTGAACCACCAAGATTGGCAATGCCCATTTCACGCGCGGTAAAAAACAAAGGCGTTCCAACATCCGCGCCATCGCCAAAGCTCAAGGGTGTATCGGTCGGGCAGGCCCCGCCCACAACCATGCGATCCACATGAGTATAGGCAAATTCGATCTGGCCGGGCTGAAACAGCTTTTCGATCAAAAATTCGGCGCGCAGCCGCTTGGTGTCAAAGCTTGGAATATCATGGGGTGAAACGCCATAGAGAATACGCATGATTTATGCTTCTCCATCAGATGGGATATGGGCCAAGGCTTCCGTCAGGCACAGAATGGCCAGCGCCTGACCGTAGCCTGTCGGCTGAATGGGAATATCACGATAAAACTGTAAATCATGGCCCATGCGGGTGCCGTAAGACACGTTGGAGACGGTGCCGGTGTCGTCAATATTGTCCATGACGACTTGGAGCGCCTTGAGGCCAGCCTCTCGGCATGTTTTGGGACCAATGCCAAGCCGCGCAGCTTTCAGCAGGCCATAGCCAATGCCCGCCGTGGCTGAGATTTCCTCATAGGAGGATGGATCATCCAGCAAGGTGTGCCAGGCACCGGAAGGCGCTTGCAGGGCCAAAAGCGCTGAAATCTGGGTTTCCAGAACGCCTAACAGGAAGCTGCGCACCGGTGCCGGGATCTCAGCGCAATCGACCAGATCCAGAATGCCCAGCACAATCCACGAGTTGCCACGTCCCCACAGCGCACGGGCAAAATTATGACGTCCTTCAAACGTCCAGCCATGGAACCACAGCCCAGACTTGGGATCGGCCAGATAGCGGCTGTGCAACAGGAATTGATGGCAGGCTTCATCGACCAGTTCCTTGCGGCCACTTGTCTGACCATAGCAGGCCAGAAACAGGCCAACCATTACCAGCGTGTCGTCCCAAAGCTCCTGATCGTTGATCTTGTCGGAGACAATATGCGGCAGGCCGCCTTCTGGGGTGCGCGGCATTTCGCTCAAAACCCGGTTTGCCCAATCGTCGAGAACGGTCTCCCAGCGCGGATCACGGGTTTCGCGCCACAAAAACGACAGCGCCAGCATGGGGGCGGTGGTGTTGATGTTCAGCTTTGGCAGACCTTCTGCAATACGATCCGAATACCAGCCTTCCAACAGGGATTTCAGCGCATCATCACCTGTTGCCTGCCAAAGCCGCACAAGCCCGTATAGACCCACGCCCTGCGGCCATTCCCATGATTTGAAGCTGATATAGTCGCCGGGCGTGCCGTCGAGGTTGGGCTCAACATATTGGCCGTCATGCTGCAAATTGGTCATGCCCGCAACAAGCGCGCTCAAGCGTTCGCGTATCACGCGTCCGTCAAGTGTCATCTGGAAACTCCTCCCAATATCCGCAAGTACAGCGTCTTCCCTCGCGCACTGCGTTGTCGAATGCAGTGGTGACATAGCGAATAGATTTGCGCAATATGAAAATTTATTGCAGTTTGCGAGAAAGAACCTTGAGGACCGCAAGATGACGAAACTGGGCAAGCGTGGCAAACCAAGCAGGAAAGTGCGGCTGGAAGATATTGCAGAGCGGTGCGGTGTCTCGCTGAGCACGGCATCGCGCGCCCTTGCTGGTGAGAAAGGCGTGCGCGCAGAAATTCGCAATCAAGTCATGGAGATGGCAAAGTCGCTGAACTATGTGGTTCCCGTCGCCGTGAGCTGTAAAAAAGTGGTTTTGGCCGCCAGCAGCGCGGCGATGATCGACTATGTGCGCAATCAATTCACCGCGCAGGTACTGGAAGGTCTTCATCAGCGGGCCGACACGCTGGGGATTGAAATCGTTACCCAGCCGATTGTTGAGCGAAGCAATATCGCTGAGTCCTTGCAAGAGGCATTGGCGGACCCCGATGTCGCCGGCTTCTTGTTCCTCACTTTGGACGACGAAGAAATTTTGGCGCTGACGCGCGATTTCAGCAAACCTGTTGTGCTGATCAATGGTGATGATCCTTTGATGCGGCTGTCCAGCGTCACGCCGTGCAATCGCTCCGCTACGCGCATGGCAACAGAATATCTGCAAAAGCTTGGTCATGAGCGCATTCTTTTCATGATGCGGCGTGGACGGCGCACCATCGAGCGAAGGTTTGAAGGCTGGCGCGACGCCATGGTTCAAAGCGGCATCAGCGATGTGCAAGACATGGTCGTGAATGTTGAGGACTGGCTGCCAGACCTTGCTTCTGACGCAATTTTCAAGCGCATTGCGCAGCGGGGGCTGGATTTCTCGGCCGTGTTGACGGCAGGCGAGAGCCTTGCGGCGGGGGCCATGGTTGGGGTGCAACGGGCTGGTTTCACGGTACCAAACGACGTTTCGGTTATGGGCATGGATGACTTGCCGCAGGCCGCATTTTACAACCCGCCCTTGACCACGATTCATATTCCGATGCGCGAAATTGGGGCCTCTGCCCTTGACCTTTTGCTCGATGGCATTGGCGGCCTATCCCGGCCCGCCCGTCGCATTGAGCTTGCATGTCATATTGTTGAGCGCAAATCCACCGCAAGCGTTGCCACACCGCCTTTGCCGTAACATCACCCGTCACGCAAAGGGTTCGGTCGGTCCTTTGGCAGGCATCGTGAACCATGAAGGCCCATCGGCGGTCATCTGGATGATGTCCTCAAGGCGCAGGCCGAATTGACCGGGCAGAACAATCATCGGTTCATTGGAAAAGCACATGCCTTCTTCCAGAGCAACCGTGCTGCCGCGCACGATATAGGGCTCTTCATGCCCCTCAAGGCCAAGACCATGGCCGGCGCGGTGCGGCAGACCGGGCAGGCGATAATCCGGCCCAAGTCCGTGATGGATCAATACTTTGCGGGCCGCATCATCAAGGCTGCCGCAGGTGGCACCAATGCGCGCGGCATCGAACACGGCTTGCTGTGCCTCGCGTTCAATGGCCCATATCTTCGCAAAATCCGCCGTTGGCTCATCCAGCATGTAGGTGCGGGTGATGTCGGAATGATAGCCGTCAATGCGGCATCCGGTATCCACCAACACCACATCACCTGGCTGATAAAATTGCTCGCCATCGGCCCCATGGGGGAGCGACGTGGTCTCACCAAAAGAGACGATGCAAAAGGTCGAGCCATTGCTTGCGCCAAGACGTCTGTGCTCTTCATCAATAAAACGAACCACATCGGATGCCGCAATGCCGGGCCTGATCATGGCGTGGGCTTTGCGCTGAACCTCCAGTGTCAAGTTCATGGCATATTGAATAATGGCGATTTCCGCAGGTGATTTTCGAAGGCGTTGGCCCCGCAGGAGCGGGCCGCCGTCGATCAGTCTGTCGGCTGAGATATGCTGCTTGAGCGCATGGTAGACGAAAAGCGGCACGGCATCATCCACGGCGAGATGGGTGCCTTGCGGCAACAGGGAGGCCACCAGACGCGCACTGCTTTCCTCTTCTTCCCAGACCTTTATCTCACCGGGCAGATGGTTGAGCGTTTCCACCCGGCTGCGCTCAAATCCAGGGACGATATAGACGAGATCAGAAGAGGTGATCACGGCACCCAGCAAGCGCTCGCTGGAATGCCAGACCAGGCCGGTGAAATAGCCCAGGCTCTCGGTGGAGCCAAGCAAGACGGCACCAATACCTTGCGCCGCCATTCTCAAACGCAAGCTCGTCAGCCGCTGGAGGCGCTCAGGAGTGGAAATCATCGGCACAGACGTGGGTGATGACATGTTTTATTCCCTTGTTTCGAAGCGAAAACCCTCAACGGATGACGGAATCAGGCTCTGCCTTCTTCAACGGCATGGCAGGCGACGGTGACGGTATTCACGATTGTCATCAATGGCATCTCTGCCTTGCAGCGCTCATTGGCCAATGCGCAGCGCGGGTGAAACGGACAGCCGGTGGGTGGGTTGAGTGGCGATGGCATTTCGCCAACAAGCTTTATGCGCTCGCCGCGTCGATCCGGATCGGCAATCAGTGTCGCGGATAGAAGTGCCTTGGTGTAGGGATGGCGCGGATTGCTAAACAGCATCTCCACCGGACCATGCTCAACCGCGTGGCCGAGATACATCACCACAACATCATCGGCGATATGCCGGACCACAGCCAGATTGTGGGAAATGAACATCATGGTCAGGTTGAGCCGGGTCTTCAACTGTTTGAGCAGGTTGAGGATTTGCGCCTGCACAGACACATCGAGCGCCGAGGTTGGCTCGTCACACACCAGAAATTCCGGCTGAAGAATGAGGGCACGGGCAATGCCGATGCGTTGGCGTTGGCCGCCGGAAAACTCGTGCGGATAGCGATCTGCGGCCTGGGGTGGAAGACCCACCAATTCCAGCATATCGCTCACGGCCTTGCGACGGCTGGCTTTGTCGCCGATGCCGTGGATGATCAATCCCTCGGCAATGGAATCACCGATGGGGAGGCGCGGGTCCAGCGACGAGTAGGGGTCTTGAAACACGATCTGGATGCGGCGGCTGGAGGCAAAATCAACGCCCAAGCCGGGTCCGGCAATCTGTTTGCCATCGAAAACAATCTCGCCAGCGGTGGGGGCAAACAATCCCACCACAATCCGTGCCAGCGTGGATTTGCCACAGCCACTTTCACCTACCACGCCCAATGTACGGCCGCGTTCAATGGTCAGGCTGATGTCGTTGACAGCATTGACATAGCCTTTCACGCGCTGAAAAGCACCGCCCGTAACCGGGAAGGCCATTTTGATATGGTTCATTTCAACAAGCGCGCTCATGCTGGCTCTCCCTCAGAATAGGCCGGAGTCGTCAGCCAACATCGACAGTGATGGGCATCGTTGATCTCGATGAGGTCGGGAGTCTCGTTCACGCAGCGCGGATCATTGGTCTCGCGCCGCAGCGTGCAGCGCGGCGCAAACAGACAGCCCTCCGGCAAATGGGTGAGTTGCGGTACGCGCCCTTCAATCACCTCAAGCATGTCCGGCGATTGGCCAAGCACGGGCACCGAGCGCAGCAAGGCTTGGGTGTAGGGATGTTTGGGGGATTTAAACAGCGTTCTCACATCGGCCAGCTCAACCACTTGCCCGGCATACATCACAGCCACATGGTCTGCCATTTCGGCAACCACTCCAAGATCATGGGTGATCAAAATGATGGCGGTGCCGAAATCGCGCTGCAAATCGCGCATGAGATCCAGGATTTGCGCCTGAATGGTGACATCCAATGCCGTTGTCGGCTCATCGGCAATCAACACTTCCGGCTGGCAGGCCAGCGCCATGGCAATCATCACCCGCTGGGCCATGCCGCCCGACATTTCATGTGGATAGGCTTTCATGCGGCGCTTGGGGTCTGGAATGCCGACCGCGCTCAACATGGCAATCGCCGCAGCCTCGGCTTCGCTTTTGCTCATGTTTTTATGCAGCCGATAGACCTCGGCAATCTGCCGCCCCACGGTGTGAACCGGGTTGAGGGCGGAGGATGGGTCCTGGAAGATCATCGAAATCCGGTTGCCGCGCACCTTGCTGGTATCCACTGGCGACATGGTACGAAGATCGACCCCATCCAGCAGCACTTCGCCACCAACAACTTTGCCGGGATAGGGCACAAGCCCCATGATGCTGAGTGCGGTGATGGATTTTCCGCACCCGCTTTCACCAACGATGCACAGGGTTTTGCCAGCTTCAAGCGACAGAGAGACACGATCAACCGCCTGTGCCGTGCCGGATCGTGTGTCAAACCGCGTGCTCAGATTTCGGATTTCGAGAATAGCCCGCATTTCGAGACTAGGATGGGTCATGCTGTCCTCACGTATGAAGCCGCGGATCGAGGGCATCGCGCAACCCATCTCCGAGAAGGTTGAAGCCAAGCACGGTCAGCATGATGGCAAGGCCGGGAAAGAACACCAGATGCGGCGCGGAGAAGATCTCGTTGCGGGCAGAGCCCAACATGGTGCCCCATTCCGGTGTGGGCGGCTGTGCCCCAAGGCCAAGAAAGCTTAAGCCCGCGGCATCCAGAATGGCGGTGGCAACCCCAAGCGTTGCCAGCACCACAATGGGAGTGATGGCGTTGGGCAGCACGCGCAAAAACAGAATGCGCCATTTGCTGCCGCCCAGAACGCGGGTTGCGGCCACAAAATCAAAGGTTTTGACCGAGAGCACGCTGGCGCGGGTGACGCGCGCATAGGCGGGCACCGAGACGATGGAGATTGCCAGCAGCGCATTGCGAATACCCGGCCCCAGCACTGCAACAATGGCAATGGCCAGCAACAGTGATGGAAAACCAAGGATCACATCCATGATCCGCATGATGATATTATCGACCCAGCCCCGGAAATATCCGGCAATAGCGCCGAGAAACACGCCAACGATCAGCGCGGTGGTGACGGTGGTGAGGCCAATGATCAGGCTGACGCGCGTGCCATAGAGAATGCGCGAAAAGGAATCGCGTGCGTTGCCATCGATGCCCATAATATGCTGCGGGCGGCTTGCATCGCAGCCAAGCAGATGAATGCACGGCGGTTCGCGGCGCTTGACCTGCTCAACGCCGATCAAAACCTGATCGGGATCATAGGGCGCAATCAAGGGTGCGAAAATCGCCACCAGAATCAAGGTGCCAATAATGAACAATCCGACCTGACCAGAGCGAAGCCGCAGCAAACGCCCCAACGTCTTGCGCCACAAGGGCACGGGATCACCAATCAGGCCATCTTCGAGAATAGTCTCTGCTGCATTGGCCGATGCAATATTCAAACGGGTCATGAGTGATCCTATTGTGGGCGAATGCGGGGATCGAGGTAAGTATAGGAGAGGTCCACCAGCAGGTTGATGGCCACATAGGACACGGCAATCATCACCGTGAACGCCTGCACCACGGGATAGTCGCGCGCAAAAATGGCTTCCACCAGCATGCGACCAACGCCAGACAGGCCAAAGACCGTTTCGGTCAACACCGCACCGCTGAGCAGCGCGCCCATTTGCAAGCCCAGAATGGTGACCACCGGCAAAAGCGCGTTGCCCAGTGCATGTTCGCGCACCACGCTTTTTTCCGGCACCCCTTTGGCACGGGCGGTGCGCACATAATCACGCCCCAGCACATCCAGCAGGGATGAGCGGGTCATGCGGGCAATAACGGCCATGGGGATGGTGGAAAGCGCCAAAACCGGCAGGACCATATGGCGCACAGCGTCCCAGAATACGGCCCAGTTTCCGGTCACCAAGGCGTTGAGGATGTAAAAATTGGAGAAAAACTCGAGGATTCTGCTCCAGCTGCTGTCCGCTGCCAATTGCCAGTGCCAGACCTCATAGAAGGGAATGGAATTGACCCCGGCTGAAAGCCGTCCCGATGGCGGCAACCAAAGAGGCGTGCCGCGCAGCATGACCCCAAACAGATAGGCCAGCATCAGGCCCAGCCAGAAGACTGGCATGGAGATACCGGCATTGGCGATGACCATGGTGCCAACATCAGCCGCAGAATTATGACGACGGGCGGCTATAACGCCCAGGCCAACACCGGTGATGGTGGCAACAATCAGCGCCAGCACCGCGAGCTCGGCGGTCATCGGTAGACGCTCAACAATGATCTGGGTGACAGGCCGTGAAGAGCGGATGGAAATGCCAAAATTGCCGTGCAGCATGTCGGTGACATAAATGAAAAACTGCGCAGGCAAAGGCTTGTCAAAGCCGTAGCGCGTAATGAAGGCCGCACAGGTCTCGGCATTGGCTTTTTCGCCAAGCATGGCCTTGCACGGATCACCCGGAATGAGCCGGGCGAGAGCGAAAGTCACAATCAGAATGCCGAAAATAACGGGGATGGATATCAGTAAACGTTTGAAAGCGTATCCGAGCATCGCAGGTCCTATCACCGGATTTCATTGCATAGACCATCGAACCATCAACGGCCTCGAGAAGATATTATGCAATAAATAGAATATATTATAGCGCATCCTACCCAGCCTGTCGGTGGGGCTTCGCTATAAAAGGCTGGGCAAATGTGCCCAGCCTGATGCGTCAGCGATGGTGTTACTTCTTCTTGGCGTTCATCAACCCGCCCCAGAGGGATGAGAAGTAATCGAACGAGCCGGTGTTGCCGACATGGGCAGGATTTGAAGCATCCAGACCCGCAGCCCAGGAGACCACAACATCATTGGCATTGAAATCCGATCCATCGGTGAATTTCACACCTTTGCGCAAATGGCAGGTCCAGACGGTGGAATCGTCATTGGCATCACAGCTGGTGGCAAGACCGGGGGTGATATCGCCGCTGTCCTTGGCATAGTTGAGCAGTGTTTCGGTGATGGGTGTGCAGGCGTTCAGCGTTTCGCCGTCGGTTTCATCGCCACAATAGAGGCTGATGGGCTCGGCGTTTTGCATAAACACCAGTGTGTCCTTGCCGGGAATTTCATCCTGCAACAGCGGTGAGCCAAAGGGGCGCACAGATGCATTCTTCAAGGTTGCACGGGCTGCAAAAGCGGCGGCCCCATGCACGATTGGCACCATGGGCACATGCTGGCGAATGGCATCGTTGACGGCCGCATAAATTGGCTCGGCCTTTTTGACATCGGCAATGGTTCCGCCTTCGGTCAATCCCTTGGTGATATCAGGGAAGGTGGTGCCGAACAGCTTTGATGTTTTGCCAAAGTGGTAATCAAGGAAATTGGTGATGTGCGGATAATCTGCACCCCAGCCAAGCAGGTAGAAGCCGTCGAGGCGGCCTGCGCTGGACTCGTCAATGAACTTGCCAGATTCCATGGGAACCACTTCGGCATCAATGCCGAGATTTTTCTTCAACTGGGTCTGGAACTCAACCGCCACCACGCTGGGTTCCGGCAGGTAGGAGCGGAAAACATCGCGATAATAGATCTTGGTTTTGAAGCCGTTTGGAAAGCCGGCATCCGCCATCAACTTTTTGGCAGCACTGGCATCAAAGCTATACCAGTCCTTGCCAGCACAGCCATTGGGCAGCGAGCAGGGCGTGAAATGCGAGGCGACGATCGAGCCTTGCGGGTAGAAATTGTCAACGATCCGCTGCCGGTCAATGCCCATGGCAATGGCCTGGCGCACCTTTTCGTTGTCAAAGGGTTTTACCGTATTGACCATGCCGAGATAGAGGATATTGGGCGCTGGCTGCGGCAAAAATTGCAGATCGGGATCGTTTTTGACGCTGTCAAAATCGTCGGGGCTGATGTTGGTGATTTCATCAACGGTGCCAGCGCGCAACTCATTCAGGCGGCCTGCACCGGATTGGTTCCAACGGAACACCAGCTTGTCGAAGGCGGGCTTGTCGCCCCAGTAAGCGTCATTGCGCACCATGGTGATGGAATCGCCACGGTTCCAGCTCTCCAGCTTGAAGGGACCGGTGCCAATGGGGTTGTCCAACAGCTTTTTGGCCGGACCCAATTCTTCAATGTGCTTGGCGGGCTGAATGCCAAAGGGCACAAAGGCGGCCTTGGCTTTGAAAGCCGGGTCTGGTGAGCACATGGAAAATGTCACGGTGTGCTCGTCAGTGGCGACGATGGATTTGATTTTGCCGCCATAGCTGCAATCCGGTGCCGTCAGGTTTTTGCCTTCAAAAGCAAAGGCCGGATGTGTGAGCAAAGCAGCAACCGAAACGGCAACAGCTCCGCCTAAAAGACGAAATTTCATACCTTTAATCCCCAGTTTATCTGTTCGCGCCTTTGCGGCACCCTCATTTTTTTGATGCGGATAACCTGTTGTTTTTGCTTTTCATCCTATCCGCGAAGATGAAATTTATGGTGTTCGCGTTCTTAGCTTTCGTCAGCGCCGTTGAGGTCGTCTTGACTTTGCCGCCGGGTGGCATACTGCTAAGATGTCAGACCAATTGTCAAGCGGTCGACAAAAGGAAGAATTCTGAATGACAAGCCCTCCCGAGGCCATGCAGCCTGACGCCACATCCATTGAAAAGGCAAAGAGGCGGTCCCAGCATCTTGTGGAACTGCCTCCATTGGATCGCGTTCAGCAGGTCAGCACTGCAATGGTCGGCTATATTGACAAAGCAGGTCTCAAGCGTGGTGACCGTTTGCCAACCGAGCGCGAATTGATGAATGCCCTTGGCGTGGGCCGCTCCACCGTGCGCGAGGTTCTCGGGCGGTTTCAGGCGCTGGGAGTGGTGGAAACCAAAAAAGGCAGCGGCACCTATCTGTTGCAACAGATCAATGCTTCCACTGTTCACATGCCGCTTCGCATGGAGACCGCCAATTTGCGCGATGTGCTTTTGCAAACGCTGGAGGTGCGCCGTGGCATTGAAGTGGAGGCTGGAGCCATGGCGGCCTTGCGCAGAACCGACGATGATCTCAAGCGGATTGAGCAAAAGCTGGATGTGATGGAGCGGGTGCATCTGGCCAAGGGAACATCGGGCAAGGAAGATCTTGCCTTTCATGTGGCGATTTACGATGCCACTCATAACCCATTGTTTGGCCAGATCCTCGCGCAGATGCGCGAGGCGTTTGAACGCTTCTGGGACAAGCCCTTTGATCGGCCCGATTTTGCCCGCCGTTCCTTTCCCTTTCATCGCACCCTGTTTTGCGCCATTGCCGATCAAGACAGTGCAGGCGCGCGCAACGAAACCCTGAAAATCCTCGGTATTGTCGAAGAAGACATCAAGGAAATGTCCAAATGAGTGACGCTTTTGATAATCTGCTAAGGGCATCCTTGATCACAGCCCATGATGAGAGCAATGCATTTGATGCGGTGGTGCCACCCATTGTGCAAACCTCTCTTTTCACCTTCAGTGATTACGATGAAATGGTCGCCACCTATCGCGGAGAAAAGCAGCGGCCCGTCTATTCCCGTGGATTGAACCCAACGGTTCGGGTGTTTGAAGACATGCTGGCAAGGTTGGAAGGGGCGGATGATGCGCTGGCGTTTGCCAGCGGCATGGCGGCAATTTCGTCCACGGTGTTGAGTTTTGTCGAGCCGGGCGATCGCATTGTCGCGGTGCGTCATCTCTATCCTGATGCCTTTCGGTTTTTTGAAACCGTGTTGAAACGCATGCGCGTTGAGGTGATTTACGTTGATGGGCGAGATGAAGAGGCAGTTGCCAAAGCGCTTCCCGGCGCAAAGCTTCTCTATCTCGAAAGCCCGACAAGCTGGGTGATGGATGCGCATGATGTCGGCGCTTTAGCAGCACTTGCCAAGCAACACAGCGTGTTGTCCGTCATTGATAACAGTTGGGCGACGCCGGTTTTTCAGCGGCCTTTGACCTTGGGCGTCGATCTTGTGCTGCATTCGGCCTCAAAATATCTGGGCGGACACAGCGATGTTGTCGCCGGTGTGGTTGCTGGCCCCAAAGCGTTGATCGAGCGCATTCGCACCGAAACATTGCCCTATCTCGGTGGCAAGCTCTCGCCCTTCGATGCATGGTTGTTGGTGCGGGGTTTGCGCACCCTGCCGATCCGCATGAAAGCCCATGAGGCATCAGCGCTGGAGATCGCCCACCGCTTGCAGGCACTGGATATTGTCGAGAAGGTTTGCCATCCGGCCCTCAACAATGCCCTCCCACCGGGATTGCATGGCACGTCGGGGCTGTTCTCCTTCATTTTCAAAGATCAGATCAATATTCGCAGCTTTTGCGATCATCTGACGCTGTTTAAACTGGGCGTGAGCTGGGGCGGCCATGAGAGCCTGATTGTGCCGGGAGATGTGGTGGCCAACCAAAAGGCACCGCCAAGCTTTGCCGCCGCTTTCGGTGTTGATCCGCTGTCTGTGCGTTTGCATGTCGGATTGGAAGGCACGGAGGCACTCTGGAGTGATGTGCAGGCCGCGATTGCGGCGGCGCGCACTAAGTAAACGATCTTCAGGGATAGAAAGCCGCGTGATGACCGATATCGAAAACATCCTTGCCCGCGTTGATGCCAATTTTCCTTCCAGTTTGGCAACGTTGTTTGAGCTGGTGCGCATTCCGTCGATCTCGACCGACCCCGCCTACCAAGGGCATTGTCGAAAGGCGGCTGAGTTTCTGGCACATTATCTGGCCGGATTTGGCTTTGATGCGTCGGTGCGCGACACCACGGGCCACCCCATGGTGGTGGCACATCATGCGGGCCACAGTCCCGATTGCCCGCATGTGCTGTTTTATGGTCATTATGATGTGCAGCCGGTGGATCCGCTGAACCTGTGGAGCCATGATCCGTTTGAGCCAGCCATTCGTGAGGCCGAAAACGGAGACAAAATCATCACCGGACGTGGCACCTCTGACGACAAAGGGCAATTGCTGACCTTTATCGAGGCGGTGCGGGCCTTAAAAGAGACAAACGGCGGCTTGCCGGTGCGCATCACCATGCTGTTTGAAGGCGAGGAGGAATCGGGCTCTCCCTCGCTCCGGCCATTTCTGGAGGCCAACCGGCAGGAGCTGAAGGCAGATTTCGCCATGGTGTGCGATACCGGCATGTGGGATGCGCAAACGCCAGCGATTTGCGCAAGTCTTCGGGGTCTGGTGGGCGAGGAAATCACCATTAAGGCCGCCAGCCGAGATCTGCATTCCGGGGGTTATGGCGGTGTTGCGGCCAATCCGCTGCATGTTCTCAGCGATATACTGGCGGGCCTGCATGATGAAACCGGAGCGGTGACCTTGCCCGGCTTTTACGATGGTGTCGATGAAACGCCTACGGACATAAAGGCGGTTTGGGACGCGCTGGAAAAATCGCAATCGTCCTTTCTCTCAGACATTGGCCTGTCCACCCCTTCTGGCGAAAAGGGACGCTCAATTCTGGAGCTGCTGTGGGCGCGGCCAACCGCAGAAATCAACGGCATGTCAGGGGGGTATACGGGTAAGGGTTTCAAGACGGTCATTGCCGCAGAAGCCATGGCGAAAGTGTCTTTTCGCCTTGTGGGTCGTCAGGACCCGCAGAAAATTCGCGAGAGTTTTCGTGCCTACGTCCGCTCAAAACTTCCGGTCGATTGCAGGGTTGAGTTCCAGGCTGAGGGCGCTTCGCCTGCCATCCAACTCGCTTACGATTCACCACTGCTTGCAAAGGCAAAGGCGGCATTGTCACAAGAATGGCCAAAACCTGCCATCGTTACCGGTGGCGGCGGCTCCATCCCGATTGTTGGTGACTTTCAGACCATGCTTGGCATGGAATCCCTTCTGGTGGGCTTTTCGCTGGATGACGATTGTGTGCATTCCCCTAATGAAAAATACAATCTCCCCTCTTTTCACAAGGGCATCCGCTCCTGGGTGAGAATATTGGCAGCGGTTTCCGATGAGAACGGGCCCGGTTCAATCTGAACCTGACAGACACTATCGCCAAGACAGCTGATCTTTCGGCAAGCGCCCGCTTGGATCATGCACATTGACCTGATGCGGCATATCTGCCCCCCAGTGCCAGAGCACCAGATTTTTATCGTCACGCTCCGCGCCCGGTGCAAAACTTGGGACAAGAATACCCGAGATATTGCGCGCCCTCAGCCGGTCAAAAATCCCCCATGAGGCTGGCCGCGTACCCCCTGCAAGCGCCATTGCCCAAGGGCAGCTCAACTCGTCCAGGGTAACGGAATAGCTTTCTCGCCCCTCCGATGAGGTGAGATCGGCAATATCGTCACAATCGACCTCGTAGGAGCACAGCACGCAAGGGTCGATGCGATGGGCAAAACCTTGATTGGCTTCCTTGATGGCGGTCATAATGCTGAGGGCCAGATAGAGTGCTGGAACTCCTTTGGGGTTAAAACGCGCACCCCGAATGGCGGCACCTTCTCCAGAAAGCGGTTTGAATGCCCATCTGGGATCATGCGCGCGATAACAGGTGCCTTTGAACCTCAAGCGAAACCACCGACTGCCATATGGTCGAGATAGTCTCTGACGGCAGAGGCCTTGCCATCTTTCACCAGCGCTTCCGCTGTTCTTCCGCCAAATGCGGGCAGTGGCTGGGCACGATACCAGGCCATGGCCTGTTCCTTGCCGCCAGCCCAATCGGCAACCCGGCTGATGATTTCCAGCATTTCCAGCAAACGCCCTTGCGTGCGGGCCGTATTGCTGCGTGCGGTGCGATAGACGGTTTCGCGCGACAGTCCGGCTGTGTCAGCCAATTGCCCTTTGGACATGCCAAAATCATTGGCAACGGCCTCGACGGCAATCTTGCCACCCTTGCCCATGTAAGACAGCACAAGCGGCTCGGCCTGAACGGGCAGGCTGTGTACAGAGCTCATATCGATCGCCTCGTGGTGTTACGCCATAAATAATGCCATATTCTACGCACATTATATATGGCATTTCACCGGCAATCGCAAGAAAATCACCAATCATGCAATTATAGCCCCATTGGCCAACGAAAATGGGCCGAGGCGATGTGCCGCCACGGCCCCAATCCATCATCACCGCTTGACATAGGCCTTCCAGGGATGGGCTTCCTTGAAGCCTAACACCTCACGCGCCTTGCGGTTGGAAATGGGAGCTTCATCTGCCCCCATCGGCCGCGTAACCGGGGTGTCGGGGCAGTATTTGGCGAGAAATTCCGGGGTGGGCAGGTCTGCGGTAATCGTATCATTGACGGCGTTAAACACCTGATAGCCGAGACCGTCTTTCTCGATGCACAGATGCACGATTTCGCCGAGGTCACGGGCGTCAATATAGCTCCAGGCATTGCGCTTTCGCGACATGGGGTTGTCGAGATAGCCGGGAAAATTGGCGTAGTCTTGGGGCTCAATCACATTGCCGATGCGGAGGGCATAGATATCGGCACTATAGCGCATGGCAAAGGCGCGGGCCGTTTTTTCATTCACGACTTTGGAAAGGCCATAGCTGTCCATCGGGTCGGTGTCATAATCTTCTTCAAGCGGAAACGAGTGGAAATCCTTATCGCCTTCCGCAAAGCAGACACCATAGGTGGTTTCGCTAGACGCAACGATAACCTTGCGCACACCCAGTTTCATCGCCGCTTCGATAACATTATACGTGCCAACCACATTGGCCGAGAACGTCTTGTTGTCAGGCTCGATCATGACCCGGGGAATGGCAGCAAAATGCACAATCGCATCCGGGGCAGAGGGTGGCTCACCGTTGTTGTAACCGTCAAAACCAAAATGCGTAGTCAAGGCATTAAACACCTGGCCGCTATCGGTAATGTCAGTGATCAGCGTATTTACGCCGGGCAGGTCCAGCGGTTTCAGATCGAGATTGAGGATAGAATAGCCCTTGCTCAGAAGATGAGCGACAGCATGGCGACCGGCCTTTCCGGTGCCACCTGTGAAGACGATGCGTTTGGTCATTTTCCTTCTCCGTTTGCCCGCCAATAGATGTGCCTCAATGCGGATCTGTCAAGCGCATGCCTTTCCTTGGGTCGTTGTCGAATCCGGGGCAGAACCGGAGGCAATATCGCGAAGCGAGGCGCACGCTCAGCATCATCACAAACCTATGATTTGACGATTGTAAGGACTGCTATAATAAGGATGCTAACTATAGCGGCACTTATGATCAGGGACATCATCATGGAGCTCAATCCGACGCTTGGCTTTTTGCTGCATGATGTGGCGCGCCTTTTGCGCAAGCGGTTTGAGCAGCATGCCAAGGACATTGGTTTGACGCGCACCCAATGGCAAACGCTGGTCTATCTGGCACGCTGCGAGGGTACCAATCAGGTCAGTCTCGCCGAGTTGCTCGAGATAGAGCCCATTACGCTGGCTAGGGTCGTTGATAAGCTCTGTGAGCGCCAATTGGTTGAGCGCCGTGCTGATACCAATGACCGGCGGGTCAAGCGGCTCTATCTCACCGATGTGTCCCGTCCGCTCTTGGGTGAGCTGCGCGCTCTGGGCGATGCGACTCGTGCAGAAGCGCTGGAAGGCATCTCGGATGCGGATCGCCAACGCCTTTTTGAAATTTTGAACAAAATGAAAGTCAACCTTCTAGGGGCCTGCCGATCATCGGCTTGCGAATAACATGTCTGATAACCTTTCTTTGCGCACCGGTAACGAAATTGGCAACAACACTGGCACCGGCGAAACCAAGTACGATGAGCCAACATCACCAAAACCTGGGCCTAGGAAAGCAGCGCGTTCACGCCGCGCCAACACGCGACTTTTCCTCTTTGCTCTGGTGCCCGTGGCCCTAGTGATTGGTGGGTATGCCTATGTTACGGGCGGGCAGGTCATGACGACAGACAATGCTTATATCGGGGCCAATATTGTTGGCGTGACCACGGATATTTCCGGCCTCGTCAAGTCGATTGATGTGCATGAGGGCGAGGCGGTCAAGGCTGGCCAAGTGCTGTTCACGCTCGACCCGCGCTCATTTCAGATTGCGGTGGATGGCGACAAGGCCAAGCTTGGTGCGGCCAGAGATCAGATTCTCAACCTTCAAGCCAGCTATCAACAAAGCTTGGTCGAGCTCGCTCAGGCTCAGGCGGATCTGCCTTATTATCAAACAAATCTTGAGCGCCAGCAGCGCTTGCAAAACACATCTGCATCGACGCAGGCAAATCTCGATGACGCCCAACATGCACTGATTGCGGCGCGCGAAAAAGTCGATGTTGCGAAAGCCGCAGTCAGCGTGGTTCTGGCCCAATTGGGAGGCAAGGCTGACGCACCCGTGGAAAGCTATCCTGTTTATCTGGAGGCCAAGGCAGCGCTGGACGATGCCCAAAGGCAGTTGGATCACGCAACTGTCCGTGCCCCCTTCAATGGCATTGTCACACAAGTCAGCAGCTTGCAGGTTGGCAGCTACATGACAGCTTCGCAGGCCGCGTTTGAGCTGGTCTCCAATGACAATATGTGGATTGACAGCAACCCGAAGGAAACAGAGCTGACCTATGTCCGCCCCGGTCAGGATGTTACCATCACGGTGGATACCTATCCGGGCACCACTTGGCACGGCAAGGTGGACAGCATCAGCCCTGCGTCCTCCTCCAGCTTCTCGCTGTTGCCGGCCCAGAACTCGTCTGGAAACTGGGTTAAAGTGGTGCAACGCATTCCCATGCGCGTGTCCATCACGGACGCTACCAACAAGCCCCCGCTGCGTGTCGGCATGAGCACAGAGGTATCGATCGATACGGGTCATGCGCGCGGTTTGCCAGATTTTATCGGTCAGTGGTTTGGGGCCAAAACGGCGAATGCGACCGAGGCCTCGCCAATGCACCGGGCCGTGAGTGAGCGTGTCAAATGACCACGCTCGCTCAGGATCAACCACATATTGCCAATCGCGGTGCTATCACGGCGTGCATTATTTTGGCCGTGGTCATGCAGGCGCTGGATACAACCATCGCCAATGTCGCACTGCCCTATATTCAGGGCAGTGTTTCCGCCAGCTCTGACCAGATCAACTGGGTGCTGACATCCTATATCGTGGCAGCCGCCATCATGACGCCGCCATCCGCATTCCTGTCGGCCCGCTTTGGGCGCAAACGCGTGCTTCTGGTGGCCATTATCGGCTTCGTTGCGGCCTCTGTGCTGTGCGGATTGGCGCAGTCTCTGGGGCAGATTGTCGGTTTTCGCCTGATGCAGGGCTTTTTTGGTGCTGCCCTCGTGCCACTATCTCAAGGTATCCTGCTGGATATTTATTCGCTGGAAGAGCGAGGCTCGGCCATGGCCCTGTTTGGCATATCTGTGATGGTGGGTCCGGTGCTGGGGCCTGTTATCGGCGGCTGGCTTACCGATCATCTCAGTTGGCGCTGGGTGTTTTATATCAATGTACCGATTGGCATTCTGGCTTTCATTGGCATTACCGTTTTTGTTTCAGAGACCAAGGTGGATAATCGCGCCCGCCTGGATTGGTTCGGATTCGGCTTGGCCAGCTTGTCTATTGCTGCGTTGCAATTGTTTCTCGATCGTGGCGAGCAACTGGACTGGTTCTCATCGGGCGAAATCATCATCGAGGCACTGGTGTGCGGCACAGCATTTTACATGCTGCTGGTGCATATGTTCACCTCCGACCGGCCGTTTATCAATCCCAAACTGTTTCTTGATCGTAATTTCGCTGTCTGTTTCATGTTCATCTTTGTCGTGGGCGTCACCTATCTCGCGTCTCTGGCTTTGATGACGCCCTATCTGCAATCGCTCATGGGGTATCCCGTGGTTACGGCAGGCATTGTCATGGGGCCGCGTGGCGTGGGCACGATGATGTGCATGTTCGTTGTCGGACGTCTGATTGGGCGGGTCGATACGCGCATTTTGCTCGGCCTTGGCCTCGGCGTGACGGCATGGGCCATGTATGACATGACCGGCTGGACGTCTGATGTCTCGCAATGGACGATTGTTTACGTCGGCTTTATTCAAGGGGCCGGACTTGGCTTTCTGTTCGTGCCGTTAACAACCGTGGCCTTTTCCACGCTTCCTGCGGATATGCGCGGTGATGGCACGGGCATATACAATCTATCTCGTAATATTGGCTCCAGCGTGGGCATCGCGGTGGTGTCAGCCCTGTTGGTGCGAAACGAGCAAATCAATCACGCCACGCTGGCAACCTATGTCACACCGTTTAATCATGCATTTCATGCCACGGCTGCGGCCGGGCTGAGCCCCTGGACACCCGCAGGCCGCGCAGGTTTGGAACAAGTCATCGAGAAACAGGCGGAAATTATCGCGTATATGAATGATTTCAAACTGTTGATGATCATGTCTCTCGCCGTAATGCCAGCCTTGTTGCTGCTGAGAACCAATGGCCCGCTGGATGTGGATCACACCATTGCTGTCGAGTAACGACATCAGAGACGTTCCATAGAATTATTCACCGCCTGAAATTGCCAAATATCGTGTACGATCAAACCATTGCCAGAAAAGTGGGATTTTCGCTAAAAATCTGTTTGACATATTTGGGCTGTGGGCCTAGAAACCGCCTCACCGAACGAGGCGGCGCTTCTGAGGAAGTGTTGGTTTCGCTCTTAGAGATCATCTTGATAGCTTTTATAGTTTGAATGACCGAGCTTTCGGGTTTGGTTGAGGTGGTTTTTTGACGGTTTTGATCGTCAGTTATTTGACAATTACATATGAGAAGAAAGAGAAACGTGGACGGCGGTTTTGCGTTGGAGAGTTTAGCAATAAACACTCTGATAGAAGACAAATGACGGTCACGTTTTGATATGAGAACACCATTTTTTGCTNTTGAGGTGGTTTTTTGACGGTTTTGATCGTCAGTTATTTGACAATTACATATGAGAAGAAAGAGAAACGTGGACGGCGGTTTTGCGTTGGAGAGTTTAGCAATAAACACTCTGATAGAAGACAAATGACGGTCACGTTTTGATATGAGAACACCATTTTTTGCTGGGTTCAGATGCCTTTAGTCCTTCCTTTGGAAGGACGGGACCTGAACCGGATTGATCAGAGCAGTGATGCTTTGAATTGGTTTGAAGCAAAAAATAAGTGAGTTCTCGTCGATTCAGAACATACAGTGATTAGTTAAGATTGAATTCTCAACTTGAGAGTTTGATCCTGGCTCAGAA
>NZ_MKIM01000028.1 GCF_001939045.1 Rhizobium oryziradicis | reverse complement strand
AAACACGACTGGCCTGAATGAAATCGGCGGGTGAGAGTTCGTCGTCCATACGAAAGGCCCCCAAAATGTCGTTCTCAAAAATCAAATCATCGTATCAATGCAATGATCGCGCAATCTGGCGTAGCAATCGCGCCAATGCGAAAAATTAAGCCGCATTCCTAAAAGGTCAAGGTCTGGCGTGTGTTTTTTGAGCGTGTATCTCATGAACTTTGAAATGCGTGTCAAATTGGGAAGGGGCCGAGGTTTCCATCAGCGGAACACGGTCACCGCACCCCATGTAACGTAAACGAGGGAGTTCGAAGCTCTCGGGTCTGCGGATGAAGATGGAATCGTTGGGAAACCGCGGAATTGAAACTTGCACCTTCAGGCGCATTTCACCATTCCGATCTCGGTCCGAATGGATAGGTCAAGGTCTTGAGGATAGGGGACCCACTTTTCTCCCGCGCCCCTAACTCTTAAGCGGGGCCCACCGTTCTTGATTTGGTTTTTGCCTCTACCCCGCTCTCGATCAGAGCAATCCCAAAGTTCGTCTCTTTATCCAGATGGCCTTCATCCATTTTAGTCCCCAATTTTATTCCTAGCTCAAAAATGCACGCCATGAGGGCGTAATGCAATGCGCAAATCATAAGGACGCTCAGCGGAAGTGGCCCTTTCCAACGCGGATTTTAAAGTCGTCATATTCGATATCGACCGTTCAGACGGCGAGGCTTCCGCCACAAACGAACTCACCATTAAAATTCAGGAGCTACGTGGTGGCCAAAACGCAGTATCGTCTTCCTCCACCTCGACGAGGCCCAGCACCTCCAGCGACACAGCAGTGCTAATGCCATCCTCGACGCGGAGGACCGCCTCAAAAACCTCATGCAGATCGAGGATTGGCCTCTCCACACGATTTATTCGTGAACGCCTCAGGTCGCGGACCTGCTCACGGGTGATCAGCAGCTGGCTAATCGCGCCATGGTGATGCGGTTCGGGGAAGCGACGTTTCATTACTTTCTTCAGGATGGTATCCTTCATCAAGTGGAGACGAGGGGAGGTGGCGAACGGGCTTACGCCCGCATCCGGGTGGAGGACATGGACGATTTGATCCTTAGGATTTCCAACCGAACGACCCTAGTGGGGGATGACGAAGGTATGATGTCGCTTCGCGAAGCAGCGCGGGCAATGCATCGCGAATATAGAAACCTCGTGGCAATGATCCTCTCCGGGAATCTCGAAGCCTTCATGGTGCCCGGAGAGGAGCCTGTATTTCGGCGGCTTCGGCTGAAGACCGGGGGCTTTGGAGATCGACGCCGGTCGGACGGCAGGTGGCGATGAGACGTTGATACGGCTCAAGGAGGCGGAGTTCGCGCCTGGCACGACGACGTGCACCGTCAAGTCTGAACTTGAGGCGCTCGGTGTCGCGCCGATCTTTGAACCGATGGGATCCAATGCGCGGTCCTACCTGCGGGCTGATCTCGCTCAGGCTGACTTCAATATCTGATACCAGCCGATCATATCGACTTCATAGCCCGCCTCGATGGCGGTTTTTTCGTGCCCAGAGCAGGGAAGTGCCCAAATTAAATCCAGCCTGATGCCCAGACCTGTTTGTGAGGTTCTAAAAAAGATCAATGAAATCAGAGGTTCATTTCCGAAACGGGACAAACCAAGACCACGTCATCATCTTCCGCTTCGGAGCCGTGCTTGAAATTTACCTATTTGGGGGGCGGACCAGTAAAAGTTCACGCATAATTATGCCTCGCTCCAACCCCACCAGAATTGATAGGAGTCAGAGCGAGGGCTTAAGCCGCTCATAATCGAATAGTTTTAGCGTTCACCGCGCATTTATCAGGCGACGACCACGATGCCGGTAACAAATGCGATTATGAAGATAACCAGGACGATGAAGATCAGGATCTTGGCAATTCCTGCCGAAGCGCCTGCTACGCCACGAAAGCCCAGAAGACTGGCGGCTGCGGCAATCAATAGAAAAATCAATATCCAATGGAGCATGGTCTTATCCTCTCTTTTGCTTATTACCGTAACGACGAGAGGTATATCTTTGTTCCTGAAACTACGATGTTTCTGAAATAAGGGCGCATTTGCGGCGCAAAGATGATGGCGTTTCAGCGCCTATACAAGGCCCTTTCTGTGCGGCCCCAAAGGGTCGGCAGTGTCAGTGCCATGCAGAATGCGGCAAAAGAACCGTTTTCCGTGAAGGGGTCGGATAATTCGTTTTCGGTCTGAGCAGAATGAGCAGATGACCCGATTTTTTTAAAAGCGCCGTGCGTTTTATAAACCACACGGCGCGCGAGTTTTTAAGATTGATACAGATCGGCGTAGGTGGAGCGGAGAATATTTTTCTGCACCTTGCCCATGGTGTTGCGCGGCAGGTCGTCGACAAAGATGATGCGCTTGGGTTGTTTGTAGCGGGCCAAGCGGTCTTGAAGGGCTGTTAAAACACCTTTTTCATCCAAGGATGCGCCGGGTTTGAGCACGACAACGGCTGTGACACCTTCGCCGAAATCTGGATGGGCAACGCCGATGACGGCGCTTTCGACCACCTCTGGCAACATGTCGATCTCGCTCTCGACTTCCTTTGGATAGATGTTGTAGCCGCCTGAAATCACCAGATCCTTGCCGCGGCCGACGATGTGGACGTAGCCATTCTCATCCACTTTGCCCAGATCGCCAGTGATGAAAAAGCCGTCAGTGCGAAATTCGCTTTGGGTTTTTTCCGGCATGCGCCAATAGCCCTGAAACACATTTGGGCCTTTCACTTCAATCATCCCCGTTTCGCCGTCTGCCAATGGCCTGCCGCTTTCGGGGTCGGTGACGCGCAATGCGACGCCGGGTAGGGGAAAACCCACAGTCCCGGCCACCCGTTCACCGTCATAGGGATTGGAGGTGTTCATATTGGTTTCCGTCATGCCGTAGCGTTCCAGAATTCGATGGCCGGTCATGGCTTCAAACTGGCGATGGGTTTCGGCCAGCAGCGGCGCAGAGCCAGAGATGAACAGTCGCATATGGGCGGTGGATTCAGCTGTCAGATCGGGGCTTTGCACCAAGCGGACATAGAAGGTGGGAACGCCCATCATGACTGTCGATGTCGGCATCAGGCGCAGTGCTGTGTCGGCGTCAAATTTTGGCAGGAAATACATAGATGCGCCTGCCAGCATGATGACATTGGATGCCACAAACAGGCCGTGGGTGTGAAAGATCGGCAGGGCGTGGATAAGCCGATCTGCGCTGGAGAATTTCCAGTAATCGCGCAGGGTGGTGGCGTTGGACAGCAGATTGTCGTGGCTCAACATTGCACCCTTTGAGCGGCCTGTGGTGCCAGAGGTGTAGAGTATCGCGGCAAGATCATTGGCTCCGCGCTCGACGTCCGCGAATGCATCGGGCTGTTGCGCGGCCAGCTCCATCAGGCTGCCGCCGCCTTTTTCATCCAGCGTTTCAACGGCAGCATTTTTGGCTGTTGCAATCGGCAAAAGTCCGGGCTTGGCGGTTGGTGCGCACACAACAATGCTTGGTTCGGCATCGCCAATGAAATACTCCAGCTCGGCCAGCGTATAGGCCGTGTTAAGGGGCAAATAGACAGCACCGGCCCGCACACAGGCGAGATACAGCATTAGGGCTTCCGGGCTTTTTTCGACTTGTACGGCCACGCGGTCGCCGGGTTTGACACCGCTTTTGACAAGGGCAGAGGCCAGGCGGGCAGAGAGGGTGAGCATATCACCATAGGTCCAGGACTTACCCTCCAACGTCTCGATAAAGGGCGCGTCTGAACGGATGCCAGCGCAGATGGCATCAAAAAGATGGTTGCTCATACATGAAACTCCTTGCTGCTATCGGTTTTATGCTCGTCTTTGGCCTGTGGGGCGGTCAAGGCTTGTGGCAGAGCAATCAGATTTCTCGGTGCCTTATCTGTTGGCACGAGCTTACGAATGGTTTGCGCGGCAACAACCTCGTTGCGGGCCGCGAATGCCTCGTGGTTTGTCTCGATATCATCCAGTTTATAGAGATAATTGACCATCAAACCAAAGGATTGCTTCAACGCGCGGGGTGAGCGGTCTGCAAGAAAATTGATGCGCTCAAGGCGGGCACCATTGCCCAAATGGAAGCGGGCTACAGGGTCGATGACCTTGGCTTCGCTGTTGCGCGCTTTCAAGAAGTACCAGGCGGCAGCCATGGTGATGATGGGGCGAATTTGCTCGCACAACGCGTCATCATTCCACCATTCCGGTTGGTCCAGTGCCGCCAGCTTGGCTTTGTCTGTGGCGGTGAGGGCGTCTGATGCGTCATTGTCTCGCTCCTTTGCAAGCCATGTGGCAAAGGCGGGTACGGGCGAAAGTGTTACAAACGTTTCAAGCTTGGGCAGATCCCGCCGCAGGTCTTGCACAACCTGCTTGATCAGAAAATTGCCAAAGGAAATGCCGCGTAGACCATCCTGACAATTGGAGATGGAGTAAAACACGGCAGTTGTTGCCTCTTTGGTGTGGATTTCAGCCCGTTCCTCTCGCAGCAGACCGGCGATATTGGAGGGGATTTCCTGCGTCAGTGCTACCTCCACAAAGATCAGCGGGTCATCAACCAGTTGCGGGTGGAAAAAGGCAAAGCAGCGGCGGTCATCTGGCGCAAGCCGCAGGCGCAGCTCATCCCAGCTACCAATGTGGTGCACAGCCTCGTAACGGATGATTTTTTCGAGGATATTGGCGGGCGTGGACCAATTGATGGACCGCAGCATGAGAAAGCCGCGGTTGAACCATGAACCGAACAGATGGGCGAAATCGGCATCCACCGCATCAAGATCACGGTCGCTGGCCTTGATGCCAAGAAGTGCTTCGCGCATGCGCACCAAGGATGCCACGCCATTGGGAGCAAGGTTAAACCGCCGGATCAACTCCTGACGGCGCGGCTCGGAGGCAAAGTGAAGTTCCAGCAAGGCTTTGGGGCTGGGTTTGTCGCGGTAATCGTCTATCGCTTTTTCCAGCCGGTCTGTTTTGGGGCCAAAGCGTGTGAGCAGCAGGTGCATGAAGGCTTTTTGCTGGGCCGAATCAAGCCTTTGCCAGGCGGCTAGAATGTCCGTGGCGAGCGCCATGCCCGATGCCTCACCCCGGCTGGAGAGCAAGGTCTCGCAGAGCACTTCCATGGTGCTCAAGGGATTGTCATCTTCATTGCGTGGGCCAAAGGACAGCAGCCGGCGGCCCCTGTCGGTAATGGCTTGCAGCATGTCGCCAAAGAAGGATGTGGTGTTCATCACATTGCTCCGAGCATATGATTGGGTAGCCATGTCACAATATCGGGAAAGACGCACAAAATGAGGATGGCAATGAACATCACGATCACATAGGGCAGAGCACCCCACAAAATATCGCGCGTGGGTATCTTGGGCGCAATGGCATTGATGACGAACAGATTGAGCCCGATGGGTGGCGTAATCAGCCCGACTTCCATGTTGATCGTGAGAATAATGGCAAACCAATAGGGATCAAAGCCTGCTTGCGTCACAATCGGGAACAGCATGGGTGCTGTCATGACAATGACCGCAACGGGTGGCAGGAACATGCCGCAGATCAGCAGGAATACGTTGATGATCAGCATCAGCACCCAGCGGTTCACGTCGAGATCGGCAATGAAGGTTGCCACCGATTGGGTGATGTAAAGTGACGATAGAGCGAAGGCGAACAATTCTGCAGACGCCATGATCATCATGATCATCACGCTCTCGCGCATGGCCGAGGAAAAAATCTGGGCGACGGGTTTGATGCGAAACAGCCGATAGGCGATGATAACAACGGCAAGCGTGAGAAATGCGCCAGCGCCCGCCGCCTCCGATGGCGTTGCTACGCCGCCGTAGAGCACATAGAGCGTTCCGGCAATGATGAGCAAAAAGGGCAGAATGCGCGGCAGAGATGCCATTCGTTGTTTTAACGTGTAGCGAATACCGCCAGCATCAAACACATAGCCTTTGCGCTTGCAGTCAATCACTGCCCATATCATGAACATGATCGTCAGCATGATGCCGGGGATCACGCCTGCCATAAACAGGCGGCCAATGGAGGATTCGGTGGCGATGCCATAGACGATCAGCGTCACCGATGGCGGTATCAAAATACCAAGCGTGCCACCGGCGGCGATAGAGCCGGTTGCAACCGAATTTGGATAACCCCGATTGAGCATTTCGGGAATGCCCATTTTGCCAATGGCAGCGCAGGTCGCGGGGGAAGAGCCAGTCATGCCGGAAAAAATGGCGCAGGCACCGATATTGGAGAGCACCAGGCCGCCCGGCACGCGGTTTAACCAACGATCCAGTGCGGTATAGAGATCAGACCCCGCAGGTGATGAGGCAACGGCGGCCCCCATCAATACAAACATTGGGATAGAGACGTAGGCCAGATTGGCAATGCCGGAGAACATGGTGTCGCCCAGCACATAGAAAATATCAAAACCGCTTTGGAAAAACAGCGCAGAAACAGCGGCAAGGCCAAGCGCAAACGCAATGGGCATGCCTGTGCCCAGCAGCACAAACAACGCAAAGATCATCAGCAATCCGGCAGCAGTCGGGCTCATTGCGGCATCTCCTTGAGTGCAGAATGTGGATCTTCGGACGCATTGGAGGTGTCTTGCGGCTGATGGGTGAGAAGCGACAGGATCTGCGCGGTATATTGCAGGCTCAAAAGGCCAAAGCCGATGGGCAAAGACAGCAGGGGAACCCAGAGCGGCGGTGCCCAGACGCTGGAGTGTTTCCAATTACCGGCCCACGCATCATGAAACTGAAACCATCCCGCCAGCAGCATGATCACACAAAACAGCAAACCCAAAAGGCTGCCAATCAGTTTCAGCCCGCGCCGGGTCGGTGCACTGACCATCAATTCCACCACATCAACACCAACGTGGCCGCCTTTCAGCAGCACATAGGGCGCTCCGAGAAACATGGCGGCGGTGGCTGCGAACACCACAAAATCGGTTTGCCAGATCGTGGGGAGATTGAACGCATAGCGCAGTAAAATCATCTGGCAGACGACCAGCATGGACGCAATCAAAAGTGCTGTTGCAATGAAAGCAAACAGGCGGGATATTTGGCTGATTGTCCAAATATAGGCCTTTACCATCTTGATATTCCCCAATTTTTGCCATGAGGGTGCGGCATTGCTTCCGCAGCCCTCGATGCTTTGGTCGATCATTTTACGGCGAGTGCTTCATCAATCAGCTTGGCACCGCCTGGCACTTTCTCAGCAAAGTTTTTGTAAGAGGTTTTCTTGGCAATCTCGAGCCAGGCATCATAATCGGCCTTGGTCATTTCAACCACTTGCACGCCTGCCTTCTTGTAGGCATCAATCATCACCTGATCGCCTTTGCGCACTTCCTTGTCGAAGAATTCTTCAGCCTTTTTGCCCGCAGCCAGAATGGCTTTTTGCTGCTCCGGCGTCAGTTTGTCGAAGGTCTTCTTGGAAACCAGAACGGGCTCATACATGAACCAGAGCGCGTTTTCTCCGGGTGCCGTGAGGCACTTGGCCTGTTCAAACAAACGGTAAGAGACGAAGCTGGCTGAGGATGTGTTGGCCGCATCCAGTACGCCGGTTTGCATGCCGGTGTAAATTTCTGAAGACGGCATGGACGAAATGGAGGCACCGGCGCCCACCAGCATCTCTTCAAAGGCAGGGCCAGCGGCCCGGATGGTTTGTCCCTTTATGGTTTCAGGTGAGGTGATGCAGCCCTTTTTGGAGGCAAAGGCCCCCGAAAGCCAGGCGTCGGAGATCACGATGGCCCCTTGCTTTTCAATGATCTTTTTAATGTCGGCCATAAAGGGTGATGTGTTGAGGCGCTTGGCGCGGTCAAAATTGCCAACGAGACCGGGCATCAAGGTTGCTGAAAACTCCGGATTGCGACCCGAGGCGTAATCCAGCGGAAAAGAGGTCATATCCAGAAGACCACGGGTGAGGGCGTTCCATTGGTCATTGGGTTTGTAAAGCGAAGACCCCGGAAACACCTGAATGGTCAGCCCGACATTGGCGGCTGCAACATCGCGGGCGATAAGCTGAACCATCTCATCGCGGATGTCGCCTTTTCCCCCCGGAAATTGATGGGACGCTTTCAGCACCGTGTCTGCATGGGCACTCCATGCCGCAACGGTGCCGATGGCGGCCAGCGCGCCGACTTTAAGTATCTGTCTGATTTTTTTCATTTTTTCCTCCCTTGGTTCCAGCCTCCCCGCCGGATTTTTATCATGATGCCCCTGTCTTGCACGCAATGTCAATAATGTTGTATACAAGATTTTCAATATTGTACGCAGAGATCCGCCATGTCTTCAAACACTTTCCACAAGCTCCGGGATGAAATTGAAAACGGTATCGTGGCGGGGGAATTTGTGCCGGGCGAGCGGTTGGATGAAGTGCAGCTTGCGTCGCGCTTTGGCGTTTCGCGCACGCCGATCCGCGAAGCATTGATGCAGTTGAGTGCGATTGGCATGGTTGAGATCCGGCCCCGGCGCGGGGCGGCGGTGGTTGATCTTGGGCCGCAATATGTCTTTGAAATGTTTGATGTGATGGCGGAGCTTGAGGGCATGGCAGGCGCACACGCCGCACGCCGCCACACCAGCGCAGATCGGATTGCGCTTCTGGACGCGCATGCGCGGTGTGAGCGGGCTTGCCTACAGGAAGACACCGACGATTATTATTATGAAAACGAGGTGTTTCATCATGCGATTTATGAGGCCTGCCATAGCGGTTTTTTGAAAGATCAATGCGTGCTGTTGCATCGGCGTCTTCGACCTTACCGCCGTTTGCAACTGCGTGTACGCAATCGCATGAAAACGTCCTTGCGGGAGCATGGTGAAATTGTTGCAGCCATTCTTGATGGCGACGCTGAGAAGGCCCGTCACGTGTTGCGAGATCATATCGCAGTGCAGGGAGATCGCTTTGGCGATCTAGTGGCCAATATAAAGCGGATGAAGCGCGCGGATCGCGATGCTTGATCTTGGTTCTGCCGCCGCCTGTATCTTTGACAGATAAGGCGGCGGCCTTGGCAAAGCGTGTATCGCGTGGTGCCTTGATTAGGCTGTTGCCATCTGTGGTGCTGCCCATTCCGCGAAGGGATCTTCCATATTGCGCCATACAGCGGGCGTGAAGCCATCAGCTGGCACCAGACATGCATCCAGTTTTGCGCGGATATCGGCTTCACTCATGGGATCGGCACCAATGAACACCAGTTCCTGACGACGGTCTCCCCAGATCGGATCGAGATAAGGGGCCATGGCCCGCATGAAGCCGGGGTCTTGAGGCCATTGCTGTTTTGGCACCGAAGCCCACCACAAGCCCATGCGGCCCGTGCGCACTAAGGGGCCAGCCTGACTCATCTCGCCAACATGGTGGGGGCGGGTGGCCAGCCAGAAAAAGCCCTTGGCACGGATAACGCCCGGCCAGACGCTGTCAATAAACGCCTGAAACTTCATGGGATCAAAAGGACGGCGAGCTCTATAGACAAAGGAACGAATGCCGTATTCTTCGGTTTCCGGCACGTGGTCTTTAAAGCCGTGCAGCTCTTTAAACCAAAGCGGATGGGTTTCGGCGCGGGCAAAGTCAAAGCGGTTGGTGCCAAGCACTTGCCTGGGTTCAACATGGCCGAAATCCGTTTCGATAATGTGGGCGTCGGGGTTGAGGCCAACGACAATCTTGCGGGCGGCGTCGAGCTTTTCAGGGCCTGCAATGCTGGCCTTGTTGAGCACAACGACATCGGCAAATTCGATTTGCTCGACCAGCAAATCCACCAGCGTGCGGTTGTCTTCCTCGCCCGCCGTTTCGCCTCGGTCTGCGAGAAAATCGGTGGAGCTGTAATCATTGAGAAGATTGGCGGCGTCCACCACCGTCACCATCGTATCCAGACGGGCAATATCGTTGAGGCTCTGGCCATCTTCATCGCGAAAATCAAAGGTGGTGGCAATCGGCAGCGGCTCGGCAATGCCGGTGGCCTCAATCAGCAGGTAATCGAATTTATTGGAGGCGGCCAACTGGCGTACTTCCGTCAGCAAATCCTCGCGTAGGGTGCAGCAGATGCAGCCATTGCTCATTTCCACCAATTGCTCATCGGTGCGCGACAGGTTTGCGCCGCCATCCCGCACGAGGGCGGCATCAATATTCACCTCGCTCATGTCATTGACAACCACCGCCACGCGCAAGCCGTCGCGATTGCCAAGAATGTGGTTGAGCAGGGTGGTTTTTCCCGCGCCCAGAAAGCCGGAAAGAACGGTGACTGGAAGTCTCTGCGTCATTTTTCACTCCTTAATGTAATAACATTACATTCGATAATCTTAAAAAGGCGGATGTCTGCATCCGCCGTTTTTGAACTTGGTATCAGCCCTTGAGGCAGGTGCTGATGGCGTTTGCCATATTGGTCATCAGAGCCGGATAAAGGTCTGGCCCATCCTTCAAATCTGTGCCGAGGGGATCAAGCACACCGGTGCGGGCCTTGGTGCCTTCTGCCACCACAGAAATCAGCTTTGGGGTAAACTGCGGCTCGGCAAACACGCAGGTGGCTCCCAGCTCTTTGACCTTGGCGTGAATTTCGGCCACGCGCTTGGCACCGGGGGCGGTTTCGGGGCTGACGGTAATGGAGCCCGCAACGGTCATCTTATAGTGATGCTCGAAATACTGATAACCGTCATGGAAGACAATAAACGGCTTGCCGCGCACGGGAGCCAGTTCAGCCGTTAGTTTCTTGTCCAGCGCATCAACGCTGGCATCGAAAGCAGCCAGATTTTTGGCATATAGGGCCGCATTGGCAGCATCTTGCTGGCTCAATGTGTCAGCGACTGCTTTCGCCATGGCTTTGGCATTGCTTGGGTCCAGCCAGATGTGCATGTCAAAGGCTTCATCATGCTCGTGATGGTCGCCGTGGGCATGGTCGTCATGTGCGTGTTCTGCATCGTGATGCTCACCGCCCGCGTCCGCATCATGATCTTCATCGTGCATGTGCGGCTCAAATGTTCCGCCTTGGCGTGTTGGGAGAAGCTTGACGCCCTTCGCATGTTGCATCTCGACCACTTTGGCTTTGCCCGCCAATGCATCCAAAGGCTTATCCAGAAACGCCTCCAACCCCGGTCCAATCCAGAAAACCACATCTGCGTGTTGTAACGCTTCGGCTTTCGAAGGCTTGAGGCTGTAATTATGGGGAGAACCAGCACCCTCCACCAGCAGATCGGGCGTACCCGCGCCTTGCATAATAGCGGCGACAATCGAGTTGAGAGGCTTGATCGAGGTCACGACATTGGGAGAGGCAAACGCCGAGCCGCACGCCAAAAAACTGCTCATAAAGCCAAGGTAAGCAAGGTGCTTTGCGCGCATGAAGATCTCCTGTATGTCATGTCCCTTGATGTCTATGTAATGTTATTACATAGATTGCGTAACGCTATAACGTGTGGCATAGCGTGATGCAACAGACAAATTTAAGGTCATGCTTGCGTGCTGAATATCTCTGGTGAAGCTCCGCTGGTCACTCTTCGCAATGCTGGTATCCAGCGCGGTGGGCGCTGGCTGGTGCGTGGTGTCGAGCTTGAGCTGCGCAAAGGCGAGATTGTCACTCTGATCGGTCCGAATGGATCGGGTAAATCCACCACGGCCAAAATGGCGATCGGCATTCTCAAGCCTGACCAAGGCAGTGTCGAGCGATTGCGCGATTTTACCGTGGGTTACGTCCCGCAAAAGCTTTCGGTTGATTGGACCATGCCGCTCAGTGTTGAGCGTTTGATGACGCTGACCGTAAAGCTGAGCAAGCGCGAGGTGGAAGCCGCCCTCGATGCAGTGGGCATTGCCCATTTGGCCCGCGCACAGGTGCAAAATCTGTCGGGTGGCGAGTTTCAGCGCGCACTTTTGGCCCGTGCCATGGCGCGCAAACCTGATTTGCTGGTGTTGGACGAACCTGTGCAGGGTGTTGATTTCGCGGGTGAAATTGCGCTTTACGATTTGATTTCTGACATTCGCCGCAAAACCGGCTGCGGTATTTTGCTGATTTCACACGATTTGCACGTGGTGATGGCGGAGACAGACACGGTGGTGTGCCTGAACGGCCATGTGTGTTGCCGGGGCACACCCGATATTGTCAGCCAAAGCCCGGAATATCAGCGCTTGTTTGGCGCGGCTGCCGCCCGCACCTTGGCGGTCTATAATCATCGCCACGACCATACCCACTTGCCGGATGGGCGGGTGCAGCATCAGGATGGCTCGATTACCGACAATTGCCACCCGGGCGACGGCCATCATCATGGCCATGAGAGAAGCCATCATCACGATCATGATCACGGGGAAAAACATCACCACCATGGCGAAGGCACGGCTGCAACCGCATTGAATGGAGATCGCCATGATGGATGATTTCTTTGTGCGTGCACTGCTTGCCGGTGTTGGGTTGGCGTTTACCGTTGGTCCGCTTGGATGTTTTGTGATCTGGCGGCGTATGGCCTATTTTGGCGATACCATGGCCCATTCCGCGCTGTTGGGCGTGGCGCTGTCCTTGCTGTTTTCGATTAATTTGACATTGAGCGTGTTTCTGGTGGCAGCAATTGTGTCGCTGTTGTTGCTGGGCTTGCAGAAAAAGCAGGGTCTGTCATCTGATGCGCTGCTGGGTATTTTAAGCCATTCCACGTTGGCAATTGGCCTTGTGCTGGTGGCGTTCATGACCTGGGTGCGGCTTGATCTGATGGCCTATTTGTTTGGTGATATTCTGGCGGTGACCACCACCGATATCGTCACAGTCTGGCTGGGCGGCTTTTTCGTGATTGTTTGTCTGTGCCTGCTGTGGCGTCCGCTGCTGGCAGCAACGGTGAACGAGGATGTGGCCGAGGCCGAAGGCTTGAAACCCGCCCGCGCCAGACTTATTTTCATGCTGTTGATGGCGGTTGTCATCGCCATTGCCATGAAGATTGTGGGTATTCTTTTGATCACGGCTTTGCTGATCATTCCGGCGGCAACAGCAAGGCGCTTTGCTGCCACGCCCGAGATCATGGCCGTTATGGCCTCGGTGATTGGCGGGCTGGCCGTGATTGGTGGGCTGTTTGGCTCGCTGACCTATGACACGCCGTCCGGGCCTTCCATCGTGGTGGCGGCTCTTGTGTTGTTTCTTTTAAGCCTGCTGCCCGTGCGCGGTCTTCGCGCCTCCAACGGGAAAGGATGATGTCTATGGCCACGCCGCAACTAACCCGCAATCAGGCCCTTGTGTTTCAGGCTCTCGAGAGCGCAGATGCACCTCTTTCGGCCTATACGATTCTTGATAAACTGCGCGAACACGGTTTTCGCGCACCGCTTCAGGTCTATCGCGCTTTGGAAAAGCTGCTGGAATTTGGGCTTGTGCATCGGCTGGAAAGCCTGAACGCCTTTGTTGTCTGCTCCCACCCTAAGCATGATTGCTGCAGCCATGGTACGGTGGCCTTTGCCATTTGCGAGCGCTGCGGTCTGGTGCAGGAGTTTCACGATCACGCCATTGAACACCAGTTGCAGGATTGGACCAAGGGCAGGGGGTTCAAGGCCGAAAAAACCACCATTGAGATCAAGGGCGTTTGCGCCAATTGCGCAGGCTTATAGCTGCCGCAGGTCGCGGGCAAAACGCTGCCAGTTGGCAATGTAATTGGTGGCGGATTTCCGTAACGATTCGATGGCTTTGTCATCCAGTGTGCGCACCACACGGGCAGGCGCGCCAACAATCAGGGAGTTGTCGGGAAATTCCTTGCCTTCGGTAATCAGCGCATTGGCCCCAACAAGGCAATTCTTGCCAATTTTCGCACCGTTGAGAACCGTCGCGCCCATGCCGACCAGGGAGTTATCACCGATGGTGCAGCCGTGAATAATGGCATGATGGCCAATGGTGCATCCCTGGCCGATGGTTGCGGGAAAGCTCATATCGGTGTGGATCATGGCGCCTTCTTGCACATTGGTGCCAGCACCCAGCGTAATGGCTTCATTATCACCGCGCAGCACAGCGCCAAACCAGATGCCAACGTCTTCACCGAGAATGACATTGCCAATCACATGCGCATCTGGCGCAATCCAGAACCGGTCGGAGTCTGGCAAAGCTGGTGACAGATCACCCAAAGCGTAAAGTGGCATGATGCTATCCCCCAACAATCAAGGTAATATTGATATTATCTCAGGCGCATTGTCAGCGGAATGCGACCAGATTGCATGCCGATGTGGATATGGATATTGGCTTCCGGCTGCGAGTAGCGCCAGGCGCGTGCACCGTGGCACATCAGCAGGTTCATCAACTCGCGGGTCTTTGAGCGTGGCTTGTTCGTGCCAAATTCTGCCAGCTTGAAGGCCGCTTCGTGCAAGGGGTTCAACACGCTGCGCGGGTTATACGGCATGGCCGTATCTTCTGAGATCATGGTTTCAAAGTTTTCGTTGTTTGCCATTTTTGGGTTCCTCGCACGCATGACATTTCGAGGTGGGTGGTGTTGTGGTTATTGCATTGCGGCCCAGCAGCTTACGCCGGCTTTTTTCAGAGATTGACATGCTTTCAAAGCGGCTTGCTGATCATCAAACCCCACAAAGCGGGCGCGGTAGATCTTCGCCGAGCCTTCGCCATAGGCGACGGCCAGAGGGCGAGCCCGCTTCAATCCGGCGTGGCCTTTGGCTTTTGCCCGCTCCAGCAAATCCATGGCGTCGCTATGGCTATTGGCAACGCCAATCTGAACGGTCCAACCGGATTCCGGCTTTGCTTCGGACTTTGTGGAAAACGTCATTGTGTTATCCACATTGGCAGGCGGCACGGGGTGATGGCCGCTCATCTTGCGGCGTTTGGGCGTTGGCGCAATGGTAGAGATTGCCTTCGACGCGCCATCATCGTTGTTATCATTGGCGTAAGCGGTTTCGCCCAAAGCCGGACCGCTCTCATAGCGGGCACCGGGAACAGGCACGTCTGCCATTGGCAAGCTGGGCACGGGTTCCATACCGCGCGCTGCGTGGGCAACTGGCTCCGGTATCGATGTCTGGCTAGCAATGAGCGCACGGGTGTTGCCGCGGCTTGAGGCTTGCGGCAAATAGGTGGCAATCAGTTGGCGCATGCGATTGTCGCGGGCAGGGGTTGAAACACCGCCGAGCACCACAGCAACCAGCGACTTGCCATCAATATGCACAGAGCTGACAAGATTGAAGCCAGAGGCATTTGTGAAGCCGGTTTTGATACCGTCTACGCCGCGTACGCTGCCAATCAAGCGATTATGGCTGCCGATAACCTGCTTGCCATAGACAAAGCGCTGGGCCGAGAAATAATGATAATATTGCGGAAATTGCTTATACAGCGCCATGCCCAGTCGCGCCTGATCTCGCGCTGTGGTCATCTGCTGTGAATTTGGCAGGCCATTTGCGTTGCGATAGGTGGTGCGCGTCATACCAAGAGACCGCGCCTTTGCGGTCATCATCTCGGCAAACCGGGCTTCACTGCCGCCCAGTGCTTCACCAAGGGCCGTGGCCACATCATTGGCGGAACGCGTGACGACGGCCAAAATGCCCTGCTCGACCGTAAACGTCTGTCCCGGCCGAACGCCGAGCTTTGATGGCTTTTGTGATGCCGCATGAGCCGATACCCGAATGGGGGTGTTGAGCCGGATCTTGCCCTTCTGCAACTCTTCGAACACAAGATAAAGGGTCATCATCTTGGTGAGCGATGCAGGATAGCGGAGCGCATCAGGGTCTGCAGATTTCAACACTTTGCCGGTGTTGGCGTCGACCACGATGTCGGCATAGGGCGGCGAGTAGGCAGCCTTTGCCGTGGCGGTGCTGCTGAGGCTGGCGGCACATGCAATGAGGGCAGCGACAGACAGACGGGTCATATACCGGATCATCATACTCCGGCCAAGGAGGCTCGCGACTTGCTTCTTCACCACTATGCTCTTTTTTCCAGAATCCACGATTTTGCCGCCCCCCAGCGACACTGTTCCCACTTTAGAACGACAGCGTTACCAAGTGGTTTATGATGAACAACTCCTTGCCAGAGACTGTGCGATTTTCACCAATTTTTTATGGATTGGCATTTGCTGTTATGCGTTTGCTCACATAGGCGGTCACGGCATCGTCAATTTTTTGCCAATCCGCCAGATTTTGAGCAGAAAAGCGATAGAGAACACTCAAGTCCTTGCCGAGGTGAATATCCCGCTGGCAATCGTCTATTGCTTGATCTTCCAGTTTTGGGGCATCCATGCAGCGTATGGCGTAATCGGCGTTACCGGGCCGATGTGTTGTGTAAAGGATCTCACCATCATAACCGCTGCCCTGTTTGAGGCGGTGAATGGTCAGGCCATAAGGCCCTTGCTGTGGCGCGCCGTCAAAAAGTTGCGTGTAAATGGGTGCCACCCGTCCAGACATATCCTGCGACATGGTGCTTTGGCTGATTTGGATGAAAATCAAGCGGTTGGTCTGGCTGGCATTGTCAAAGCGCATTCTGTCTGCAACGTCATAGCCGCGCATCTCCGGCCACATGAGCGCAAGATCAAGGCGCATCGCCTTGCCATCGTGCCGCTGGCGCTCAAACCGAATGGCATTTTCTTCGATCTGCAATTCATCGAGACCGATAGTGATGCGGCGAACCGTCTGGCGATCGCTGTAATCTCCCACCAAAAGAAGATGGCCAAGTGTTTCGCTGAAATAGGTGAGTGTGAGCGAAAACAGCGCCATAAATCCCAAGATTGCAGCAAGGGCGATTTTGTGACGCAAGGATAAAAGCGGCTTTTCCTGCCCTGGGCTATTGTCGTCTTGCGCATGTTCCACGCTGAAACGCTGCTCCGCTTGAAGAATGTCTGAGTTATTCTATAGCGTTGCGACATTATGGTTAATGTGCGGTTAACAAAAGCGAGCCGGTTCCGTGGCAGCGGAACCGGCTCTTGGTCGGTCTGGGTAGGTGTGCGGGGAAGACCGGACCAATTCGAGAGCGGTATCGAGTAAACGCGATGTCTTGTGCGGCTTATTTTGTTTGCAGAGCAGCCACCGCCGAGTTGCGGCTGTCGATAATTTTGATCCACTGGCCGGGGTTGTCGCCAGCCTGACGCTTCAGGTAGGTGTATTCCGTGTCGGACCACAGCATCACCTTGTTGCGCATATTGTCCAAAATGAAATCGCCGCGATCGGTTCTCACAGTCAAAACGGCATGGCCTTCGCCATTGGGCTGCAACACAACGGTGATCAGAAGATCCGATGCCGACACGCCTTTTTCCATCAACTCGCGGCGTTTCAGCAGCGCGTAATCTTCGCAGTCGCCAGCGGTGACCGGATAGGCCCAAAATTCTTCGACACCATATTGCTCCAGATCTGTTTCAGGTCTGATGGTGGTGTTGACAGTGTAGTTAACATCCAGAATGGTTTTCCAAAGCTCAGGTGTCAGTTTTGCGGGGCCGAAATCTTTCCCCAGAGGCTTGCATTCAGCAGCATGGGTTTTGCAAAATTCATAATGACCAATTGGCTGGCTGGTCTTTCCAGCAATCGTCATGGCCGCTTGTCCGGCGTTTGCGCTGCCCACTGATACGAGAGTTGCGATAGCAGTGATAATGGCGAAACTGATTGTGTTTTTCTTTGTCATTGGATGTCTCCCCGTTCTGGGAGTAGAATGACGCTGATGTTTTTATCTCTCGCAAAATTTAGAGCTCAAAATAAGTATAGTTTTGAATAGACTAAGTATAAAATTTATCGAAAATTCTAATGAAATTGGTAGGCGAAAAGATAGAAATCAAGCAAAGCGGTTGTGCGTATGTGGAGGCACCCGTTGCCGTTTCTCGTTATTTATCCAATTGAAATAAATATATAAAGTCGAATTTTTTAATGCGGCGCACGCGCTGCGTTTTGGTGCGCTTTTGGCCGCATTCCTGTTTTGGGAGAGCGCGATATTCCCGATTTGGAACGCAAAATTCGCCTCTTTGGGCAATATGCGCTTCTGTTAGGGCGATTATTTGTTTTATTAAGCTGTGGGATGGTGAATGCTTGATGAACGAAAGGCATAGACACTATATTTGCGCCATGCAGGCTCTTCTATACTTTTTGTAAAGCTTTTGGGCCAAGGCGAAATGGGCCGTCATCATTGCTGGCGATGAGCAGATATGGGCTTGGACTTGGCGATTTGCGGTTTTCGTTTTGACGCGGACGTGTTCGAAACGTCAGCGGAGCGCGTAACGTGCTGGAAAAAGAATGATGAGGTGCTGCTTTGCGGATCCAGTAAAACGCGATGCTCTCAGTTTTTGTGTACGCATCGGACTTATCCGAAAACCGGTTCTGACTTTTCGGCCGATTCTCTAGAGAAAGTCTTTCAGGGAATCGCGCGATTGGAGCGTGGTAAACTCAATGGCGACGCCTTCGAGAAAGTGGCGGACCACGCGACCACGGGTGTTGCCCAGACGGACAGCTGTGCCCATGGCCGGACGATACTCCATTTCCACAGCGGCACCCGACAATGAAAGGTCGATGATGCGGCAGCTGAATTTCTGACCATCTTCCAGTGTCAGCTCGGCACGTGCCTTGCGCGGGGTGAGGCGATCATGGCGACGATCTTCCGGCAGGCCCAATTCGTGTTTATTGGCAATCCAGGTCAATTGTGCTGCCAGTTTTTCACGCTTGCGGTCTGTGGCAACGATGCTGATCACAAAGCCATCATCGGTGGTTTTCACCACACTGCCCTCGATGCGGCCAATATTGTCGATGTAAGCAATGATGCGATCACCGGCCACCGGGCGGGCTGCGCAGATGAAGCGGACATCACCGGGCGACATATCCACGGTCAGACAAACATATTCGTCCTGGCTTGGCACCATCAAGCGCCCTTCAAGACTAACGGACACACGCTGAAAGGCGCGTTGAACCTGACGCCTTTCTGTCTCGCTTTTTTGTGTCTGTTGAAAGGAATACATGACCGGGTCTCGAAGCCTTGATTGGAGGTGAATATTAGATGGTAGCCCTTAATATAGTCTTCACCCATAATGCCAGAAGGGCGTTAACAGCGCGGTGCGCCCGATACGGCATATATCCGTAACCGATTCTGGTTTTGGAAATAGGCATTAGAGCACTCAGCCGAAAATGAGTACCAGTCTGATGCTGTCATTTCTTGTTTTCGTATGGATTTTTATCGAAATCCGGCTTCCCTTGTGCCGTGCGCTGCGCTGAAAAGCAAAACGCCCGACAAAAGCCGGGCGTTTTGTTTCAACTTAAATCTGCGGTCAACTGGTATGCGCCGCAGAGCGCGCACCGCAGCATCGCATTATTTTACGATTCGAGCGGAAATGTCGTTTTTGCTGTAAGTCACCTTGAGCGTGTGCCCGGCAAGTGAAATGGAATCGAACTTTCCTTGAACCGTGCTGGCATTCACCAGTTTCAGCGTATCCCCAGCCTTAAACGTTTGCGAAGGCGCTGCGGTCAGCACAAGGTTGCCGCCCTCAATCGACATAGTCTTGTTAACCTGCAGGCGAACATTGTTCTTGTCTTGCAGTTTGATCTCAACATTGGCCTGTTTGCGCACGGTTATGTTGCCTCGCACCTGCAATCCCCGTGTGTCGATCACGGCTTTGCCACCGCTCAGATATATATCGCCATTGCCAAATGCGGTGTCGGATGCAGCAACCAATGTGCCATCCTCAATCGTCGTGCCGCCGGTCCAGCTGTTTTTACCGGCCAGCGTGAGGCTGCCGGTGCCTTGCTTGAGCAACATACCCTTGCCGCTGATGGCGTTTTTCCAAGTGTCTGCAGCATTGAAGCCGCCTTTGCTGGCGTCCATAACCAGCGTCACATCGCCGTTGAATGCGCCATAGCCATCGGCAGCCCGAAACAGGTCGAGACGACCCCAGCCCTCAGGATCGCTGATAATGGGATATCCCGAGGCGATTTCGGTGGTCTTAAGCACAACACGGCGCTGTTCTGCATTCAGATAGGGCTGGCGGGTTTCCAAAAGCACCTCTGCACCCTTTGGCACCGTGGGGGCGAGGTTTGGATCGCTGATCTGTTGATAGCCATAGGTCAGGCGCGCATCAACGAAAGCCTTGTTCCAAGCGTAATCGGCCAAGGCATCCTTGGCCTTGGGCTCGGAATGGGCAAAGGCCATCAATGCCTGAAAGTCAGACGAGTGTGTTGCCTTCATCAGCCATGTCTGGCTCTGCTCATAGGCTTCCTGACGCAGAGGCACATTTTTTGGCAGATTGAGATTGTAAGCCACAATGGCCGTTGCCAAGACGCGGCCGCCGAGAACGTCAAATGTCTGGTGCATGCCGGCACGAATGCGGTTTTCGCCGAGAACGGCGGCGCGGGTCACCATTTCCTGATAGCGCTGCGGCACCAGATAGGCCATGACCAGCGCATCGCGCCAGGCTTCGGCTGTGTGGCCACTTGGGAAGCCTCCATCAGAAATCGGCTTGGAGCTTTCGGCCGGCACCAGCTGCGGCACAACACGCACCTTGTCGCTCTGGCGATAGGGGCGAGCGAATTTGTAATAGCGCTTGGCGGGCTCGGTGGAGCCATCGGCGCTGCCTGCTTCAATCAAATCAACAGCCTTGCCCAGATCGGGATTGTCTTTTGCACCAACCCCGCGATTGTTGCCCTTATCTTCATATTTTACCGTTGTTGCGTCGGCAGGCATGTCCGTGATGGTGGTGGTCTGCTGTGCGCCCTTGCGCCACGCATCGGTCAGTGGGCCAAGGCCGTCAGTGACGCTGACATTTTTGCCGCGACGGTCATCAAGATAGGCGGAAAGATCGCGCTCCGGCGTGTGCTCACCCGTGACTTTGATGGAATAGGCAATATTTTGTCTGTGCAGATCCGGACGCTTCTTCACGCCATCGGTCGCACTGCCAGGAATGCCATCCCAATCGGTTTTTTTGATCGCCGGGCAGCCATCCTTGGCTGGCGCGTCCTGATCGGCGTCGACAAAAGGCGTGCGGGGCGTCCAAACGGCGAGAAAGCCGGAGAGAACCCGAACACCTGCGTTGGTTTCCAGGGTGGCGTGGCAAGCATCGCCGCGCTGGTTGGTGGCACCTGTGTCAACATAGGCCAGCACATTGGCCGGTGGTGGCGCTGTTTCGGCATGCCCAACGCCGGTCGGCGGTGCTGGCAAGGAGAGGTTATCTGCGAAGGCAGGGGTCAGGGCGGTGGCCAGCAAAAGTGCGGCGGAGGCAGCAGCTATGGACTGAAAACGGGTCATGAAAGGCCTTTTCTGCGAATATAAGCGAGAGGAAAAGCGCGGGGCTCCGGTTTTTATTCGTCAACATGACGAAATAAATCGAGTTGTTAGAAGAGTGTCAACTCTTGAAAGGGGTGTTGTGGTCTCGATTGACGAAATTCAGGCTCGTCTATAGGGTTGTCAGGTAACAGTTTTCTGACAGGTTTTGGGGTTTCCATTTCCTTTTGAAGGTGCATCGCTATATGCTCAAACTGGCGTATTGCAGGGGCCGCGCATCATAGGGAATCGAGTGCATGGACGATAAATCGAATGGGCCTTGGGATCAGGACCCCGACGATGCTGATGAGGGGTTGGACGAAAGCCCGGTCAACACCGGCCGCAAGCGCGAACCCGTTTTCAATATGCCCGGCGGGGTGCTGCTGTCACTGCTTTTGGTGGTTTTGATCTTTGCTCTCACCAGCTGGATTGTTTCCACCGAACTGTCCGACTGGATCATGCGTGAATTCGGTTTTTCCCCCATACGTTACGTCACGCCGTTTTCCGATCAGGATCTGGCATGGATCTGGACCCCGTTCACCTATTCGCTGTTGCATGGCAGCGTTGAGCATCTGGCCTTCAATGGTCTTTGGCTGGCGGCTTTTGGCACGCCGGTCTGGCGGCGTATCGGGGCATTGCGCTTTGTCCTGTTCTGGCTGGTGACGGCGGCGGCCTCGGCCTTTGCCCATGCCGCGCTGAATTGGGGCTCTGAAGATTTGCTGATCGGTGCCTCCGGCGTCATTTCCGGCTTGATGGGGGCTGCCTGCCGCTTTGCCTTTGGCTCTGGTCGTGCTGGCTTCAGCTTTGGCGAAGATGATGCGTGGGTGGTGCGATTGAGCGTGTTTGAAGCGCTTGCCCAGCGCACGGTTCTGGTTTTCGTTTTGATGTTTCTGGCGGGCAATCTGATTATTGCCTTTGGTATCCCATTGGTTGGTGATCCCGGTGGTGCCATTGCCTGGGATGCCCATATCGGCGGTTTTGTGGTGGGCTTTTTCGGTTTTGCTCTGTTTGATCGCCAGCCTAAACCGCTGCGCACATCAAATTAGGGAAAATAAATATTGCTGACTGCCCACTCGGTTGCGTTCTTGTGAAAATGCAGGCAGCATAGGCGTTCAGGCTTCTTATCTTGGGGAAGGGGGAGAGGCCTGAGTCCTATGCCCGGAGATCTGCAATTGAGGAGGAAAGCAAATGTCTGTGACAGTCAGGAATATTCTCGGTGAAAAAGGCCGAGACGTTATCACCGTGGGGCCAACCGTCAGCGTGGCAGATGCCGCCCGCGTTCTCTATCACAATAAAATTGGTGCTGTTGTCGTGGTCGGCATGGAAGGCCGGATCGTCGGTATTTTCACCGAGCGTGATCTTGCCTCGGCCATTGGCCGGCTTGGTGTGGAGGCGATGGATCTTCCCGTCTCCAAGCTGATGACCGCCAATGTGTTTCGCTGCACCGAAGACACCACCGTCAACGAATTGATGGGAATGATGAGCAGCAAGCGGTTTCGTCACGTCCCCGTCGAAAGCGGTGGAAAGCTGATCGGCATCGTATCCATTGGTGACGTGGTCAAACAGCGCATCCGTGAGGTTGAGTTGGAGGCCGAGCATATCAAGGCCTATATTGCCGGTTGATCAGGAGAGTGCAGCGCTCTGCCCCAAAGGGCGCTGTAACGCTTTTACGCATTGCTTTATTAGCGCGCGCAGCCTTGCTGCATGCGCTGAATAGCGGAAATATTTGCTCGTGTTTCCTCATAGCCTCGGTCAATCGATTCGCCTGCGCGGTGAAACTCTGACAGGCCGATTTCGTTGACACGTGGATGCAGCGCCAGATCGGGCGGATCACCTGCGAGGCGGGCGCGCGAAATACGATCTTGAATAATGTTGAAAGACTGCACCATGACGCCGGTGACGCCAATGCGGTTCTGGGTTTGTCGCGCCCCTGTATCAGGGCCAATCGGGCCAACCTTGTGTTTGACCACAGCCGAGCGACCATAGAGGTCGTAATGAAGATTGACGGCCACCACCAGCGGCTGTTCATAGGCGCGACACACCGAGACCGGCACCGGGTTGACCAAAGCGCCATCGACCAGTGTTCTGTTTTCACTGCGAACAGGCTCAAAAATACCGGGCAGGGCGTAGGATGCACGAAGAGCCGTAATCAGGCTGCCACCATCGATCCAGACTTCATGGCCCGTGTGCAACTCGGCAGCCACCGCCACAAATGGTTTTGGCAGGGATTCAATCGAGAGCCCTTGCAGATGTTCCTGCATCCGCTTGGTCAGGCGCATACCACCCAGCAAGCCGCTGCCGCCAATGGTCAGATCCAGCAGGGCAGCAATGCGGCGCATGGTCAGCGAGCGGGCAAAGGTTTCAAGCTCGTCCAGCTTGCCTGCCAGATAGCAGCCGCCCACCAGCGCACCAATGGATGTTCCGGCAATCATGCCAACTTCAATGCCAGCCTCGTCCAGCGCCCTTAAAACACCGATATGTGCCCAGCCACGCGCAGCACCGCCGCCGAGCGCCAGTGCAATTTTCGGTTTTGGCTGTGGCGGTCGCTCCGTAGAGGTAGGTTCTGTCGGGCCACTGGCAACAGCATTCTTTGCCACTTGGCCTTTTAAATTCCAGTTCAGCATATGTATCGACCCTCCTCGGTTGAACATATATCAAGAACATTGTGGACCCGCGAGATTACCAAAGCCTTGATGATTACAGTTTAATCTAATTTTTCCCATAGACCGAATCGGGATCAAAGTGCCGGTGATCATCAATGATCACTGTTTTTGCTTCACCGTTGTCCAGCTCAATGCGGCGATAAAAGCAGGAGCGGCGTCCGGTGTGGCATGTGGCATCATGGCCGGCGACCTCAACCTTCAGCCAGATGGCATCCTGATCGCAATCAACCCGGATTTCCTTCACGCTTTGCATGTTGCCAGAGCTTTCGCCCTTTTTCCAAAGGGCCTTGCGTGAGCGGCTGTAATAATGGGCAAGGCCGGTTTCAATTGTCAGCGCCAGTGCCTCGGCATTCATGTGCGCCACCATCAGCAATTCGCCGTCGCGGTGATCGGTCACAATCGCAGTGACCAGCCCATGCGCGTCAAACTTGGGGGTCAATGCGCCGCTGTCTTCGAGAATGGCTTTGTCTGTGGAAGGGGAGGCAAATTCAATCATTGTCTGTATCCGCAAAAAGAAACGCGCATCCATCTGGGTGCGCGTTATGTTATTACAGCAATAGCTCGGCTGAGCAACCGGTTTAGGTTCAGCGGCTACGCACCATGGTCATGAATCGGACCTGCTCGGCCGCATTGTCCTTGAACTCGCCGGTGAAGGTTGTTGTCAGCGTGGTCGAGCCGGATTTTTGAATGCCGCGCATGGCCATGCACATATGCTCGGCATCAACCATCACAGCGACGCCGCGTGGCATCAGGTTTGTGTCGATGGCTTCAGCGATCTGCGCTGTCATGGTTTCCTGCGTCTGCAGGCGGCGAGCAAAAATATCCACGACGCGCGCAATTTTGGACAGGCCAAGCACGCGACCCGCTGGCAGATATGCCACATGGGCCTTGCCAATCACCGGCAACATATGATGTTCGCAATGGGAGAAAAACGGAATATCTCGCACCAGCACGATGTCGTTATAGCCACCAACCTCTTCGAAGGTCGTGCCAAGCGCATCTTCCACACTGATGTGATAGCCGGAAAACAGCTCTGCATAGGCCTTGGCGACACGCTTTGGCGTATCCAGCAGGCCTTCGCGGGTTATGTCTTCGCCAGCCCAGCGTAGCAGGGTTCGCACAGCATCTTCGGCTTCTGCCCGGCTGGGGCGACCCGCTTCTGGTGTCAATTTTTTCACGATGGCATCCATGCCGTTGTTCTCCGCTCAGGTGCCCTGGAGGAAACCCTTCTTAGCTCTCTGAGCCTTAAATGGGTAATTCTTGCCATTTTGGCAAGTCCAATCCGTGGCTATGGTGCTTACTACGCGAGGTTTGATATTCTGGATCACGTTCATACATGTTATATCGGCACACATGCTATACAGGTAAAAACCATGTATCTGGTTAAGCCCTTACAGCCAACCCAATGTTGCGCAAATATGGATCGTCTGAAAGGTCTGGTTTTGCGTGACTGAGCATTTCAGGAGCAAAGTTTGGCGATGGATGATGTTTATAACGGCAAAATTCTGGAATTCGCTGGCAATATTGCCCGGATCGGGGCGCTGGATAATTTCGATGCCAGAGCTGAAAAACACTCCAAACTTTGTGGCTCACGCCTGACGGTTTACCTCAACGCCGAAAACGGTGTGGTGACAGATTTTTCCCACGAGCTGCGCGCCTGTGCATTGGGCCAGGCCTCGGCCTCCATTATGGCGCGTCATGTGGTGGGGGCCAGCTTTGACGAATTGCGCCAGGCGCGGGCCGATATGCTGGCCATGCTGAAAGAGGACGGCGAGGGGCCATCCGGCCGGTTTGAGGATATGCGTTATCTCCTGCCGGTGCGCGATTATAAAGCCCGCCACGCCTCGACCATGCTGACCTTTGACGCCGTGTGCGACTGTCTCGACCAGATTGATGCCCGCGATCAGGCATTGGTGGGCTGATTCATGTGCCAGTTCTGCGAAATTGATGATGAGGATGAGAAGCCACATTATAAAGGCCGCAATTATCATGGCCCGTTTCGAAAAACGCCGGATCGCTTGCTGGGCATGGGGCTGATCCGCCTCTACCAACTGACCCTCTCCAGCCTTGTTGGCAGCCATTGCCGCCATATGCCAACCTGCTCAGAATATGGCTATGAAGCCATAGCCCGGCACGGATTATGGACTGGCGGTTGGCTCACGTTGTTTCGGGTGGGGCGCTGCGGCCCGGGTGGTACATGGGGGGTGGATGCCGTGCCGGAGGTGATGGAAAGACGCTATGTCTGGTGGGCACCATGGCGCTATTTGGCGGTGGGGCGTCAGCGCAAGGCTGGGATATAACATATGCCGATGCCCATGGAATATCGCCATGCGTCAGAGCAGTTTGATGCCTTCATGGAGGCCGCGCGTGAGCGCTCTGGCCTGACCACCCGTAACCAGACCTATACGATGGTGCAGGGCGTGTTGCAGGTGTTTCGGTCTCGCTTGACGGTTTCTGAGGCCATTGCGTTTGCGCAAGCGTTGCCAGCTGTGTTGCGGGCCATTTTTGTGTCCGAGTGGGATATGTCTCGCGCCATCAAACCGTTTGGCAGCCGGGCTGACATGACGCATGAGGTCAAAGCCTTGCGCCGCGACCATAATTTTTCGCCAGACACGTCCATTGCCGATGTGGCTTTCGCCTTGCGCCAATCGGTAGACCCTGTAGCCTTTCAGCGGGCACTGAATCAGCTGGCACCGGAGGCATCAGCCTATTGGGCGGTTTAGAGAATTTCGAAGAAATTCTTTACTCTGTAACACTTTCGGCCTATTCAGCCCACGTTTGTTGCCGATCAGGAATCGGCCATTTTGCACCACCCGCATTGGTTGGCGGGACTGGATAAGGAGACCTAGCATGTCAAACCCTATTTCCCTAACATTTCCAGATGGTTCTGTGCGCACCTATGAGGCTGGCGCAACCGGCCGTGATGTGGCTGAATCCATCTCCAAATCGCTGGTCAAGAAAGCCGTTGCCATTGCCATTGATGGCGAAGTGCGTGACCTTTCTGACCCAGTGACAGACGGCAAGATCGAGATCGTGACTCGCACCGATCCACGGGCGCTTGAGCTGATCCGTCACGATGCCGCCCACGTCATGGCCGAAGCCGTGCAAGAGCTGTGGCCCGGAACCCAGGTGACTATTGGTCCGGTGATTGAAAACGGTTTTTACTACGACTTTGCCAAGGCTGAACCCTTCACGCCGGAAGATCTGCCAAAGATCGAAAAGCGGATGAAGGAAATCATCCAGCGCAACAAGCCTTTCACCAAAGAGGTTTGGCCGCGCAACAAGGCGCGCGAGGTTTTTGCCGCCAAGGGCGAGAAGTACAAGGTTGAGCTGGTTGATGCGATCCCGGAAGATCAGGATCTCAAGATCTATTATCAGGGCGATTGGTTTGACCTTTGCCGTGGTCCGCACATGGCCTCCACAGGCCAGATTGGCACCGCTTTCAAGCTGATGAAGGTGGCTGGTGCCTATTGGCGTGGTGACAGCAACAATCCGATGCTGACGCGCATTTACGGCACTGCCTTTGCCGAGCAGGAGCAGCTGGACAATTATCTGCACATTCTGGCCGAGGCTGAAAAGCGCGACCACCGCAAGCTGGGCCGTGAAATGGACCTGTTCCATTTTCAGGAAGAAGGTCCGGGCGTGGTGTTCTGGCATGGCAAGGGCTGGAAGATGTTCCAGACCCTGACCGCCTATATGCGCCGCCGTCTGGCTGGCAAATATCAGGAAGTCAACGCGCCACAGGTGCTGGACAAGTCGCTATGGGAGACATCCGGTCACTGGGGCTGGTATCAGGAAAACATGTTTGCGGTTAAATCCGCCCATGCGTTCACCAATCCGAATGACCCGGAAGCCGATCAGCGTGTGTTTGCATTGAAGCCCATGAACTGCCCCGGCCACGTGCAAATCTTCAAGCATGGATTGAAATCTTATCGCGAATTGCCTGTTCGCCTTGCAGAATTCGGCCTTGTGCATCGCTATGAAGCGTCTGGCGCTTTGCATGGGTTGATGCGCGTGCGCGGCTTCACGCAGGATGATGCGCATGTGTTCTGCACCGAAGAGCAGATGGCGGCAGAATGCCTGCGGATCAATGACTTGATCCTGTCGGTTTACGAAGACTTCGGCTTTCAGGAAGTGGTGGTCAAGCTCTCCACTCGTCCTGAAAAGCGCGTTGGCTCTGACGATCTGTGGGATCGCGCTGAAAGCGTGATGATGGAGGTTTTGAAGACCATCGAGGAGCAATCCGGCGGTCGCATCAAGACCGGCATTTTGCCGGGCGAGGGCGCGTTTTATGGGCCTAAGTTCGAGTATACGTTGAAGGATGCCATTGGCCGCGACTGGCAGTGCGGCACGACGCAGGTGGACTTTAACCTGCCGGAACGCTTTGGTGCTTTCTACATTGATCAGAACTCGGAAAAGACCCAGCCGGTGATGATCCACCGCGCCATTTGCGGCTCGATGGAGCGTTTCCTTGGCATTCTGATCGAGAATTTTGCCGGTCACATGCCGCTGTGGTTTGCACCTTTGCAGGTGGTGGTTGCCACCATTACCTCCGAGGCTGACGATTACGGTCGAGAAGTTGCCGAATTGCTGCGTGATGCTGGCCTCGAAGTGGAAACCGATTTCCGCAACGAGAAGATCAATTACAAGATCCGCGAGCACTCGGTTGGCAAGGTGCCTGCCATCATCGTCTGCGGTAAGCGCGAGGCTGAAGAGCGCACGGTGAATGTTCGCCGCCTTGGTAGCCAGGATCAGGTGTCGATGACGCTGGAAGAGGTGATTGCCTCGCTGGTGGATGAAGCAACGCCGCCAGACGTCAAGCGCAAAGCCGCACAACGCGCAGCGAAACTTTAAACAATCAAGGGGCGCTTTGAAGCGCCCCTTTTCTTGAATTCAAGATGCCTCACGTCTTCAGTGAAGATCATCCCTTTTTGTCTTTAGCTTTCTCTGCAACATAGGGAAGTGAAGAGTGCTGGATGTTGATTTTAACTTTCCCATCCGGTTCTTTCACAAATCCCATGGTGTAGGTTACCTTTGTTTCCTTGCCATCTTTGCCAGTGAAATAGTAATTGCCCATTGAGACCGCCGTATTGCAGTCATAGGTTATGGCGTGGTTTTCAAAACGAACCTTGGTATAGGGTGCCAGCGCAAAACCTTTGTCTTCTTTATCCTGACCTGTGACGAAGTAGGATAGCGCTTCTTCCGGTGTTTGGCGGAATTCGTCTGTTGATGCTACTGTTGGTTTGAAAAGCACGGGACCATTCTGGTAGGCATAGATATCCGCAATAAATTTTTCTGCTTCAGCTTTTGGATTTTTTGCCGCGCCGATTTCAACCAGACCTTTTCCCCATTTGTCCTGCGTGGTTTTGACTTCAGCTTCGCTGATCGCTGGTTTGCATGCGGCGGCCATTGATATGGATGGTACCGCGACGGCAGCGAGAAGAACGATGACAGATTTTACGGATAAGATTTTCATTTTTCACTCCCAATGATGTATCAATTGTAACATTGAGAGAGGTCGTTATTGGGATTGAAGAATTTAAGACTGGCAAAATGCCGCAGTATTTCTGGATGTATGAGTGAAACGAAAATAAACCTTTGTAGTCAAGATTATCCAGGGTTTACACTGTTGCGCCCGTGCTTTTTTAGTCACAATTCGATCATTGTTTCTCCATTTTTAAAAATGGATCGCAACGATACAGCGACAGCCCCACGCATTCGATAAAACGCACCATGCTCCAAGTTTTTGTTTGCACATCGGATTTATCTGAAAACCTGTTCCCACTATTCAGCCGATGCTCTCGCGGCAAGAATGGGAACGACAAAGAGGTGTTGCGCGTCAGTTGGTGTCGTAAATGCTGGCCTTTTGCAGGTTCTGCGCGCTGTCTTTCATCACCAGTTCAACGTCGGTATTGACGCCAGCTTTGACGTTGAAGTCTTTCTGGTAGATGTTGTCCTTGTTGCGCGCAATTGCCGTGTAATTTCCCTCTGAAAGCACCAGAACGGGAAAAGCACTGACGCTTTCGGCCACCGCGTCGCCTGAGGATGTCAGAATCGACCAGGCAGTGTCTGCAATGGCTTCCCCGCCGGGATTGGAGACGAGCTTGAAGTTCATTTGTGCTGCGCGGTGCTGCAGGGTGGCTTCAGTGATCTTGTTTGCTTCCACCTTGATATCAGCGCGCACAACGGCGTTCACCGAGCCATATTCCGATACGACATGATAGGTGCCAGAGTTCAAGCTGATCAGCGTGTTGGGCTCAACATTATCCATGATCAGGTTGTGTCCGGTATCGTCCTGACCATCGCCTGCATAAATTTTGAATTTCAATTTGGTGGATTGGATCCGGGTGTTTTCACCTGTCACGGCATTCAAGACCATGCCGCCCGCATCAAGCACCATCACCTGCGTTGCCACATCGCCTTCAGCCGGAACGCTTAATTTACGGGTGATACCAGCGCGGCCAAACGATACATTCACAAAATAATCGCCGGGGGCCAGCTGAAGATCGGCGGTTCCGCCCTGGCTGCTGGCGATCATGGGCAATTTTCCATCGCTGCCTGCAATGGGGCTGTAAACGCGCCATTGCAGGCCTTGCTGCATGGGCTGGGCATCCTTGTCCAGCTTTGCCTCAAATTTGACCAATCGCGCATTGGATTGAACCGGGTTTACGGATGGATTGGAAAAAGCGTTGAGCTTTGGCATCTTGGTGCTGCCATCCAACTGCTTGAATGTCTCGAAAGCGTCTTCCGCCCGCGCGCCTTGCAGGCCTGCTGCCATCAGCATCACGGTCATGATCACGGGAAGACGGCAGGAAAAAGATATCATAACAGTTCCGACCGTTTCATTGCCTTGGTGTGCAATTACTACAATCTTGCGACAATGGCAAATTCAAGGTTTTCACTGGTTCAAGGTTTTCGATGAGCGCACGCATGCGGAAAGGCAAATTCAAATGCGCTGTCGCGCTTCCCATTGCAGCGCGTTTGCTGCAAAACTCAGCTTGATTGATTCCAGTTGCTTTGCCCGTGAGAGACATTCGATATGTATGAACAGATTAAACTTCTAGATTACCTCGCAACGCGCCGGTCCGTGCCTGCTTTTCAGATGTGTGAGCCGGGGCCATCCAAAAGTGAGCTTGAAGACATATTGAAACTTGCTGTGCGGGTGCCCGATCATGGCAAATTGGCTCCATGGCGCTTCATTGTCTATCGGGGTGATCGGCGGGCTGAAATTGGTGAAGCGCTGTTGAGCATGGCGCTGGTAAAGCGGCCCGACTTGAGCGAAGACATGATTGCGGTGGAACGCTCGCGCTTTACCCGCGCGCCCGTGGTGATCGGCGTGGTCAGTACGGCCAGTGCCCATGCAAAGGTGCCGGAATGGGAGCAGGTGATGTCCGCAGGCGCTGTGTGCATCAATGTGCTGATGGCGGCCAATGCCCATGGCTATGTGGCCAATTGGCTATCAGAGTGGTTCGCGTTTGACAGTGATGCGTTTCCGCTGCTTGGCATTCAGCCGGGCGAGCGCGTTGCTGGCTTTATCCACATGGGCTCTACCACGTTTCCGATTACCGAGCGTCCCCGCCCATCCCTAGACGATGTTGTCACGTGGGTGGGAGGCGATGATTGATGTTTTACGACACTGAAAACAACAGCCATGGCATGGCGCATGATCCCTTCAAGGCGATTGTGTCGCCGCGCCCCATTGGTTGGATCGGCTCCAAGGGCAAGGATGGTTCTCTCAATCTGGCACCCTATTCTTTTTTCAATGCCATATCCGAAGTGCCAAAGATGGTGATGTTTTCATCCTTGGGTCGAAAAGACAGTTTGCGCAACATTGAAGAAACTGGCTGCTTCACAGTCAATTTTGTCAGCCATGATTTGCGCGATGCGATGAACGTTTCATCGGCTCCTGCGGGCTATGGCGTGAGTGAGTTTGAAATGGCCGGATTGACGCCTGTTGTTGGAAAACTGGTGGATGCGCCCTACGTGGGTGAAGCCTATTCCGTCTTGGAATGCCAAGTCACAGAGGTGATTTCGCCCAAAACGCGCTCAGGCGAACCATCCTCTAATTTTGTGGTGTTTGGCGAGGTGGTCGGAATTCATATTGCCGACAGAGCCATGCGGGATGGACGTTTTGATGTCACGCTGGTTCAGCCGTTGGCACGGCTTGGCTATATGGATTATGCAACCGTCACCGAGGTGTTTCAGATGACGCGCCCCTCAAAGGCTTGATGCTTTTTCAAAGGCAGCGTTGATCATTGCAATGCTGTGCGACTCATCCGTGATGAGTGTCTGAAAACCTTGGTTGACCAAGGTTTCCACCTGCTTCGCGAAGGGCTGTGGGCTGGTGCCAAGAATTTCGCACACCGGAATTTTTGCACTTGCACCAGCGAGCTGAACATGGCTGCGGCAGGTTTGCAAAACCGGCTCGGCCGCCTCCGTTGTCTTTGCTCCAATCGCTGTTGCAATGGCCCGACTGTCTTGCCCTATGGCAATGAGACGGGCTGAGCTTTGTGCCAAGGCAATTGTTGAAGCAAAGCCCCGGGTTTCAAAACCGAGCATTGCGAGAAAGCGCGTTTGCCCATCTGGCAATCCCGCCAAAGCCTCTTCCACACGCAGCATTGCATCCAGCCGCTCCCCATCGGCGTGGTCACTTGCATCCGTGAGAATGAAGCCGTCCGGCGTCAGCCCCATCAGATCGCGGAGCCTCTCTGCGAAGGCGTCATTATCCAGCGTGGCGGAAATGCACAGCAAAAGGGGCAGGGTGCCCAGCGCGCTGTGACGGAGTTTTTCCACCCGTGCTTTGAGGTTGCCTCCATTCACAGCCAGCGCATCCGGCGTGCACGGCAAGACCTCTCTCTCATTCTCTATCAGCAAAATACTGCGGCACCGGCGCGAGCCAAGATAAAAATGCTGATGCGACGGGATTTGGCTATGGTTAATGGACATGGTGAACCAATCTTAAACTTTTTACTTATAGCATCGTCATCATAACTGTTATCTGTTGTTTTGATCGGGGTTCTCGGTGCTTGTAAAGGCTTTCTTTCGCTGGTCGGAAACTGCAAAGGCCGGGGATCGTGCCAAGGCGGCCAATGCGCTTGGGCGGGCCTATCTGCAATCGGCCTTGTCTGATGATGACCGCCGCTCAACCTATGTGGCAATGACCTATCTGCTCGATGATCCATCGCCGAAAGTGCGTTTGGCGCTGGCCGAAACCCTTGGCTCTGCCGCAGATGCACCGCGCGCTTTGATTCTGTCTCTGGCCGAGGATCAGCCTGAGATTGCCTCGCGGATACTTCTTTGCTCACCCGTGCTGGATGATCGCGATCTGGTCGATCTGGCGGGGCGAGGGTCCAGCTTTACCCGTGCGTTGATTGCTGCAAGACCCGGCCTTTCCTTTGCCGTGGCTGCCGCCCTGGTTGAAATCGGTGAGATGGCGGAATGCCTGATTTTGCTGGAGAACCCAAGCGCAAACCTCTCGCCATTCAGTTTGATCAGGCTCACTGAGCGCCATAGCCGCAATGATGCCGTTCGCGGTGCGCTTCTCGATCGGCCCGATCTTCCGGGGCAGGCGCGACATCTGCTGGTGCGCTCTGTGGGAGATGCGTTTGCTGCCTCGTCATTGGTGCAGTTTGCGTTGGGCGAGGCCAAACTGTCGCGCGTCAATTGCGAGGCCGGTGTTTCTGCCGCAGCCGTGATTGCGGGCGATGTGGCGTTTGAAGAAATCCCGGCTCTGGTCGAGCAGATGTGCGCAAACGGCCATTTGACCCCGGCCCTGTTGATGGAGATTCTCTGCCGCGGCAAGGCGGATTTCTTTGCTGCAGCCATTGAAGCGCTGAGCGGTGTGCACGAGCGCCGAGTGCGCTCCATCCTCGCCACCGGGCGTATGCATGCTGTGCGCGCCCTGTTGGAATCGGCAGGGTTAAACCGCTCTGTTGCGCCACTTTTTGTCGAGGCGGTGATGTTGTGGCGCAATGCGGTGCAAACTGCACGCCACAGTGAAATGGGCAGCATTTGCCAGGCATTGCTGCACAAAGGTCGCAGTCTCGCTTGTGACGATTTTGCACAAAAGCTGCTGGATCTGGTGGAAAGCCTTATGCACGATGATGAACGACGTCAGGCTCGCCGTTATGCCGCACATCTGGTTGTTGATGCCGCCTAAAATCCGTCAGGTTGAGATTGAACTAAACGGACTTTAGAGCATCGGACTGAAAATCGAAATCGGCACGATGCTCTAAGTTTCTTATTACGCATCGGATTTTTCTGAAAACCGGTTCCCACTTTTCAGCCGATGCCCAAGGCTTCTTTGTTTTCCTTTGTCTTTCCGGGAAAGCCAGTGACCATTTTTGCCTGACAAACTCTGAAGTGGGCGCTTATTGCCCGACCATTTTGACCGCCCATGCGTAAGTATCGGTGACAACATGCACCGGGGCGGTGAACACCATCTTGATATCGGCCTTGCCAGGCAAGACTTCCTGAATTGTCCGAATGGCGCGCCCGGCCAAAGAGCGCTTTTCCTGCTCGGGAACCACCGGCGGCGTAGCGTCTGGCTTTGGAGCGGCAATCTGCGGCTGATCAATGGTCTGCTTTTGGCAAAAGGCCACAACGCTTGGGTATTTTGCGTTTGAGTAGTCCGCGAGTGCCTTTTCGCTATCGGCATTGCAGCGCTCAACGGTCACCCATCGCTGCTCGGGCGTGGCAATATATTGGCATTGGCTGACGCTATCATTGCATCCCAGAATGGTCATTATTACAAGAGAAGCCTGCATAGGTCCGTCCTTCAATGGAATCGACTTTTATCTTTTAAAGAGCGAGAACGGCAGGACCAAGATTGATCTTGCGATCTGACGTATTTTTGGAAAAAACATGACGATCATCATAACCCGAGAATCTCCCCGCCAGCCCGACGTTATAAGGCTTTTAACCCTCTCCGATGCCTATATGGCGTCGCTCTACCCGGCAGAAAGCAACCATCTGCTGGATGTATCGGCACTGGAAAAAGACGCTGTGCATTTTTTTGTGGCCCGCAACGAGGGGCGGGTCGTTGGATGTGCCGCTCTTGTCGAGGCGGGCGATGGTACAGCCGAAATCAAACGCATGTTTGTTGATCCCGAAGCAAGAGGTCTATCGCTGGGCAAAAAGCTGATGGCCGCTTTGGAAGAGCAGGCACAAAGCCTCGCCTTACGTGCCATTCGCCTCGAAACCGGCATCAGCCAGCCAGAAGCCATCGGGCTTTACCGCAAAGCGGGCTTTATCGAGATTGAACCCTTCGAACCGTATAAGCCAGATCCATTGAGCATGTTTATGGAGAAAACGGTGTCTCATCAATGATGATGATATTGAATTTTCAGGGTATCGCCTTTGAATGGGCGATCAGATGGCCCGTCTTCTCCTTGGCCAATGCTCCAGTTCTGCGGCCATAGCAGAGTTTCTACGCCACGAGATGTTGCCGATTTCATGGATGTCCAGCCTCGGTCGTCATGATTGCGGAACAGCATTCCTCCTGGACCCATGGCGGGGCAGAAGGCGATATGCATGTCAAAGTCCTGATCTTTTGGAAAGTCGGGGCCCAGCCAATAAGCAGGACTTCTGCCCGGAGTTTGTCCGACAATCAGGGTCATCGTCTGGCGCGGTCCACGCAAACCAAGCCAGACCGGCGCAATTCTACCCGGTTCGACAGCAGAAAAAATCGTCTGCTCAACCGGATGGATTTGCTGAGCTGTCTTTCCTGTGAGCCTGAATTCTACGAATGCTTCGCGATGCAAGTTTCCAGAAAATGGCGCTTCGTAAATACCAGCTAGATCTGCGGCCCACGGCGTGAAGCCTTTTGGCTTCGGTGGCCACTTTAGGCTTTCTCGGACAATGCCATCGGTATCCAGAACTTGATAGCGCAATCCATCTGCGTCCAGTGCTGCTTGAATACAATGGAGATATTCGACATCTTCAGGCATACGATGGGCCGTGCCAGCGCCCGCAGTGCATATTTGCAAAACGCCACTGTGCACCTGAACATCGAAGGCGAGGATGTGGCTGCAAATATAGCCAAATACATTCGCGTTCATCAAAATATCCCAAAATGGCTTGGCATATTCCTGGCCGATTTCTCTTTGATAAGCTCCTGAGAAACCATTGACGGGGAAGACTGGGTGGTGACCTATCACAAACTTATGTTGCGCGTCGGCGTGCGTCGAGAGAACTTGCGCTAACCACTGCGTCTCGAGATGCCCTTCACCACCAAGACCACTCCAGAGTGTGTTGATGAAAACCAGTAGAAGATCGCCACGGCGGACGTAATAAGACAGTCCTTTTTGGTCCGCCGGTCCATTGTCCGGCAGTCGCAAAACCTCCCTGAAAAGGTCTTCACTCATTTTGTTATAGGTTGTGTGATTTCCGGTTGAGTGCCAGATCGGAATTTTCGTCCTATCGAGCCACGCCGTCTCAACATTTAGCCAATGGTTCCATTGATCAAGCAATCTTTCCCGGTCTGGCGTGAGGCCGATAATTTCGTCTCCCGGGAAAATAATAAATTCCGGCTGTGGATCAATTTCTCTCACAACTGCATTGACAGAGGCGAACGTTTTTTCATGTAAGTGGCTAGGCACCCCTGAGCAGGAGTCACCATAAATAACAAACTGGTGTCCCTTGCCATTCGGTAAAATTGCAGGGATGCTCTTTCGCTCCATGCGTCATCCTTAAATATCCAGATTCTCCGCAAAAGCTGCCCGATCCTGAATAAACCGGAAGCGTGCCTCCGGTTTGGTGCCCATGAGTGCATCCACAGCATCGCGCGTGCCTTCGAAATCCACCTCGTCAATGCCCACCCGCAGCAGGGTGCGTTTGGCCGGGTCCATGGTGGTTTCTTTCAATTGGGCTGGCATCATCTCGCCAAGGCCTTTGAAGCGGCCGATTTCGACTTTTTTGCCCTTGAACACCGTTTCCATCAGCTCGGCCCGGTGAGCGTCGTCGCGGGCGTAGACGGTTTTTGCACCCTGACGAATGACGTAGAGCGGCGGCACCGCCAGATAAAGGTGGTTGCCGCGGATCAGTTCCGGCATTTCCTGATAGAAGAAGGTGATCAACAAGGATGCAATATGCGCGCCGTCGACGTCGGCATCAGTCATAACCACAATGCGCTCATAACGCAGATCTTCTTCGCGATATTTGCCACGCGTGCCACAGCCCAGTGCCTGAATAAGATCGGCAATCTGCTGATTGGCCATCAGCTTTTCACGGCTGGCGCTGCCCACGTTGAGGATTTTACCCCGCAGTGGCAAAATGGCCTGGTTGGAGCGGTTGCGCGCCTGCTTGGCGGAGCCGCCAGCCGAATCACCTTCGACGATAAACAGTTCAGCGCCTTCAGCGGTGTTTTGGGCGCAATCGGCCAGTTTGCCGGGCAGGCGCAGCTTGCGCACGGCCGTCTTGCGGTTGACTTCCTTTTCCTTGCGGCGGCGCAGGCGCTCTTCGGCGCGCTCAATCACCCAATCCAGCAGCTTTGCCGCTTCATTGGGATTGTCGGCAAGATAATGGTCGAAGGGATCGCGCAGCGCATTTTCAACCAGACGCTGGGCTTCAACCGTCGCCAGCCTGTCCTTGGTTTGGCCGACAAATTCCGGCTCGCGAATAAACACAGACAGCATGCCAACGGCAGAGATCATCACATCTTCGGTGCTGATCTGCTGGGCGCGCTTGTTTTGCGTCAATTCGGCATAATTTTTCAGGCCCTTGGTCAAGGCAATGCGAAGGCCAGCCTCGTGGGTGCCGCCTTCAGGGGTGGGGATGGTGTTACAATAGGAGTGCAGCACCGGATCACCGCCATACCAGGTGATGGCCCATTCCATGGCACCGTGGCCGCCGGATTTTTCCGTTTTTCCGGCAAAGATTTCGCGGGTTACGGTGAAATCCTTGCCAAGCGTTGCCGCCAGATAATCCTTCAAACCGCCGGGGAAGTGAAACACCGCCTTTTCGGGAATCTCGCCGCCAGCTGGCAGAATCGATGGATCGCAAGACCAGCGGATCTCGACGCCACCAAACAGATAGGCTTTTGAGCGCGCCATGCGGAAAATGCGGCCCGCATCAAACTTGGCATGATCACCAAAAATCTGCGCATCGGGATGAAACCGCACCCGCGTACCACGGCGGTTATGCACATCTCCCAGCTCTTCCAAAGGCCCAAGCGGCACACCACGGGAAAAGCGCTGGCGATAGAGCTTGCGATTGCGCGCGACTTCCACTTCCAGCAGATCAGACAGTGCATTGACCACAGATACACCAACGCCGTGCAAACCGCCGGAGGTTTCATAAGCCTTGCCGTCAAATTTGCCGCCCGCGTGCAGCTTGGTCATGATCACTTCAAGCGTGGATTTGCCCGGCACTTGGGGATGTAGCTCCACAGGAATACCGCGTCCATTGTCGGAAACGGTCAAAAACCCTTCTGCATCAAGATAGACCTCGATGAAATTGGCGTGTCCTGCCACCGCTTCGTCCATCGAATTGTCGAGCACTTCGGCAAACAGATGGTGCAGGGCCTTTTCATCGGTGCCACCAATATACATGCCCGGCCGCATGCGCACCGGCTCAAGACCTTCCAGAACACGAATGGAAGATGCGCCATAGTCATCCTCACCCGAAGCCTTCAAGGCGGGTTTGGAGGGGGCTACGGGGGCTGTCGTCTTTTCGGTTTGCACAGGCTCTGGCGCGGCTGGCGTCGTCAGGGGCAGGGCAGCGAAAAGATCTTTATTCTCGTCCATGTCTCTATTCTGTCGTTTTTTCTGTGATCTTGTGACGCTATCGCATAACGTCGGATGGCCGCTTGCGCATGAAAATCCAGTTGCCACCCTGATGGTTTTAAGGTTGGTTTCTGGTTTGTTCACCTTGTAACGCGGCTTGCCTTCTGAGCGCAACACCTCAATTCAAACCGGATAAAATTTCCCGCTCAAAAAGGAGTTCACTGTTGATAGTCAAAAGATCGGTTTCCGTTCACAGAAATCTTTGCGTTTGTCGCAACGTCATGGCAAGGCTGCGATATGCAGGAGATCGATTCTGGATGCGGATGTCCACAGTTCATTTGACTTTTACCTCTTTCTTGGTTGGGCTTTGCCTTGTTCAGGGGGCGGCTGCGGCTGCCAATCTGAAACCCTTTAAAGATGAGCTTTTTTCATCACAGGCTGTTTTGGAAACACGCGACAAGGGTGATTTCCAGACGATTGATTACCAGGAAATGCGCGACATCAATGGTCGCGATGAAATTCCCGAGCGCAAAGTCAAATCCGCCTATGTATCGCTGGGCGTGCGCCATCAGCAGCATGATGAAACGCTTGATCTGGGCGAGGGTGGCACGCTAGACGTGACTCGCACAGGTGTCAGCGATGGTGCGAAATTTACCGTTATTTTTATCCATGGCCGGGGCGGTGATCGCCGTCTGGGGGCGGATGATTATAAATTCGGCGGAAATTTCAATCGATTGAAAAATCTGGCGGTGGAGAATGGCGGCACCTATTATGCGCCCAGCGTGCGATCATTTGATCAGGCGGGTGTGGCCCAGATTGCCGGTTTGATCAATTATGCCTCGACCCGTTCGGGTGGGCGGCCGGTGGTGTTATCCTGCGCCTCCATGGGCAGTTTCATTTGCTGGGGCATAACACGCAATGCTAAAGCAGTTGCACAATTATCGGGCATGGCTATCCTTGGTGGTGCATCGGATCCCGCCTTTATTGGCAGTGTTGCCTTCAAGCGGAAGCTGCCGATCTGGTTTACTCATGGCAGCCGAGACAGTGTTTATGCGGCGGGAGATCAGATTGGCCTCTATGATCGCCTGCATCGGGCGGGCTACCCTTGTCGTTTCACGCTGTTTTTGACGGGTTCCCATGGAACACCTGTGCGCATGACAGATTGGCGCGCTGCGCTGAACTGGCTGATACGGTGAGCCGAAGGCCGTGATCTGCTACATTATTTATACCTAAATTTTTGCTATATTTAGTGGCATATTGCATTGCAACTTGCCTTTTTTGCTCGCACGTTCTTTTATGGCAGAATGTAAGATTGATGGTTCTGGGGTTTGGAGACGATATGACACCGAATGTGCGCCCACTGGTTGCTGGCAACTGGAAAATGAATGGTACGCGGGATTCCCTGGATCAAATCAAGGCGATATCGGAGGGTGTGAAGGGTGACTTGTCGGAAAAAGTCGAAAGCCTGATCTGCCCACCTGCAACCTTGCTTTATGTGGCGACGGCCCTTTGCGAGGACAGCCCTTTGTGGATTGGTGCGCAAGATTGCCATCAAAACGCCGCGGGTGCCCACACCGGTGAAATTTCGGCCGATATGATTGCCGATTGCTTTGGCACGCATGTCATTGTTGGCCATTCAGAGCGCCGCACTGATCATGCTGAAACCGACCATCTGGTGCGCGCCAAGGCGATTGCAGCGCATGCGGCCGAGCTTACGGCGATTGTCTGCATTGGCGAAACCGCTGATGAGCGCAAGGGTGGCCAAACACTTGATATTCTCAAGCGTCAGCTGGCTGGCTCCGTGCCGGATGGTGCGGATGCTGAAAACACGGTTATTGCCTATGAGCCTGTCTGGGCCATTGGCACGGGTGTGACGCCCACATCTGAAAATGTGGCCGAGGCCCACGCGTTTATGCGCACCGAACTGACACGCCGATTCGGCGCAGAAGGCGCAAAGATGCGCATTCTCTACGGCGGTTCGGTGAAGCCATCGAATGCAAAAGAATTGATGAGTGTGGAAAATGTTGATGGTGCGCTGATTGGTGGTGCCAGCTTGAAAGCCAGCGATTTCCTCGCCATATACAATGCGTATGCCGAAATCCTTGCCTGATAAAATCGGATAAGGGCTTTCTTTGCGGCGGCTCCTGTTGTAGAGAGCCGCCGAACGTTGTTTTGACTTCGCCGAAATTGGCCCAACTTGGGCAGGATGGATCGTACCCATGCAGACCGTATTAATCGTCATTCACCTTATGATCGTGCTGGCTCTTGTTGGCGTTGTGCTGATTCAGCGGTCCGAAGGCGGCGGTCTCGGCATTGGTGGTGGTTCAGGCTTTATGTCGGCGCGCGGTGCGGCTAACGCATTGACCCGCACAACGGCTATTCTGGCAGCGCTTTTCTTCATCACCTCGCTTGGTCTTGGCATCATGACGCGGTTTGAAGCCAAGCCAACGGATATCCTCAATCGGATTCCCGCAGGTCAGGAAGCTCCAAGCGGCAATGTGCTGGATCAGCTTCCTGGTGCAGCGCCTGCCACGACAGCTCCTGCTGCCGGTACAGCGGCACCTGCCGCTCCAGCCAAGCAGCCAGACAGCGTTCCAACCGGCAACTGATCGGTTTTAATCTTCTTCGCTCCGGCGAGCTTTTCAGCTCGCCGGTTTTTGTTTGTTTGTGTGTATTTCGTCGTCTCTTTGCATTTTAGGGCTGGCGGAATCGAATTTGAAACGGTATCCGGTGAATCCCATGGCGCGATATGTTTTCATCACAGGCGGCGTGGTTTCCTCTCTTGGTAAGGGAATAGCGGCTGCGGCTCTCGGGGCTTTGTTACAGGCACGTGGTTACCGCGTGCGACTGCGCAAACTGGACCCCTATCTCAACGTTGACCCGGGCACCATGAGCCCGACTCAACACGGCGAAGTTTTTGTGACCGACGACGGCGCAGAAACAGACCTTGACCTTGGACACTACGAGCGTTTCACAGGTCGATCGGCTACCAAGACCGATAACATCACCACAGGTCGCATTTACAAGAATATCATCGATAAGGAACGGCGCGGAGACTATCTCGGCGCAACCGTTCAGGTGATTCCGCATGTGACCAACGAAATCAAAGATTTCGTGGTTGAAGGCAATAGTGACTATGATTTCGTGATCTGCGAAATCGGCGGCACGGTCGGCGATATTGAAGCCATGCCTTTTGTGGAAGCCATTCGCCAACTCGGCAATGAGCTGCCGCGCGGCACTGCAATCTATGTGCATTTGACCTTGATGCCTTACATTCCGGCAGCAGGCGAGTTGAAAACCAAGCCAACGCAGCATTCTGTAAAGGAATTGCAGGCTCTTGGTATTCATCCTGATATTCTGCTGGTGCGTGCGGATCGGGAAATTCCTGAGCCAGAGCGTCGCAAGCTGTCGCTGTTTTGCAACGTGCGTCCGTCTGCGGTCATTCAGGCGCTGGATGTTGCCAATATCTATGACGTGCCCATGGCCTACCACAAGGAAGGTCTGGACAGCGAAGTGTTGGCCGCCTTTGGCATTGAGCCAGCACCGAAGCCCCGTCTTGATGCGTGGGAAGAAGTATCCAACCGCATTCACACACCTGAGGGCGAGGTTACCATTGCCATCGTTGGCAAATACACCGGCCTCAAAGATGCCTATAAATCGCTGATCGAAGCGCTTCACCATGGCGGCATTGCCAACCATGTGAAGGTCAAGCTTGAGTGGATCGAATCCGAGGTCTTTGAAAAGGAAGATCCGGCTCCTTATCTGGAGAAGGTTCACGGCATTCTGGTGCCCGGCGGCTTTGGCGAGCGCGGCTCGGAAGGCAAGATTCTGGCAGCCCAATTTGCGCGTGAGCGCAAGGTTCCTTACTTCGGCATTTGCTTTGGTATGCAGATGGCTGTGGTGGAAGCGGCGCGTCATCTGGCGGGCATTGAAGAGGCATCCTCGACCGAGTTTGGTCAGACCTCGGAGCCTGTCGTTGGCTTGATGACCGAATGGATGAAGGGCAATGCGCTTGAAAAGCGCTCAAGCGCGGGCGATCTTGGCGGAACCATGCGTCTTGGTGCCTATAAGGCGGCGTTGAAGAAAAATTCTCGTATTGCCGACATCTATGGCTCTACCGAGATTTCAGAGCGTCACCGCCATCGCTATGAAGTGAACGTGGACTACAAGGAACGGCTGGAAAATTGTGGCCTGGTTTTTGCGGGCATGTCTCCAGATGGTCTTTTGCCGGAAACGGTGGAATATCCGGATCATCCGTGGTTTGTGGGTGTGCAATATCATCCAGAACTGAAGTCTCGTCCGCTTGATCCACATCCTTTGTTCAAGAGCTTTGTGGAAGCGGCCCTTGAGCAGAGCAGGCTGGTTTAAGTCCGTCAGGCTTATAGGAAGAATCAAAAACCCGCCTTAGAGGCGGGTTTTTTCGTCTTAATTTCAGGGCGGCGGGGTGCCTGCAACGGCCCGGAGGCTCTATTGAGGCAAAAATATATTGGCGATATCGGGCGAGATGCGACGCGGCCGTCGTGTGGTGACATCGACACAGCACCACGAGCTTCGAACCTCTGTTGCAAGATCATCGCCGCGCTTGAACAGGGTGGTAAAGGATGCCCTTGAACCGTGTGTGCCTGTGGCCGTCACCTGTGCCTCAACGTGGTCATTGAGAAAAACCGGCATTCGGTAGGATATTTCATGCTTCAGCGCGACCCAGAGCATTTGCTCTCGTGCCTCCAGCGTGGATCCGTGCTCCCAATAGCTCACAACGGCTTCCTGTACCCACTGAAGGTATACGGCATTGTTGACATGGCCCATGTGGTCGATGTCACCGGGTGAGATCGATATAGGGTAATGATAGGTGGGTATCGGTGCTGGGGTCATTGTTAGGAAATAGGTTGACCATCCCGATGATTCAATGCCGACGATGGGGCGATATTGCTGCGTGAAACAACTGAAAATCGTATTTCTCTTTTGAGGAAAATTAAAAGTTGACATATCTGCGCACAGGCTCTATTGATAGCACATCGATATTTTCTTGCTGAGCTTTGGTTGTTGCGCGATTAGCACCGCGCCCTTAACGAACCCTCCCTTTAAAACAATCGTTACCTTGATCCGCAGCGCATCCGCGTTGTGGGCACTTATATTGCTATGAAAGGGTTCATCATGACCACTGGCACAGTTAAATGGTTTAATTCCACAAAAGGCTTCGGCTTCATTCAGCCTGACAACGGCGGCGAAGATGCATTCGTGCATATTTCTGCTGTAGAGCGCGCTGGCATGCGCGAAATCGTTGAAGGCCAGAAGGTTTCCTACGATCTCGAGCGTGACAACAAGTCCGGCAAGATGTCGGCTTGCAACCTTCAGGCTGCTTAATTCGGTCTCGGCTTTCCTTTGACCACGGATGTACTGGCATTGTTGAAGGCATGAAACCAATCTGAGGTCAGGCGACTAGCCTGGCCTTTTTTTATATGTGCGACTGCGCGTTCAGGTGTTCTGTGGCGCGCCACACATGGCGCACGCGCTCTAAAACATCGGACCAATTCCGATTTTGAGCGCGATGCTCCAAGTTTATGTTTTCGCATCGGATTTATTCGAAAACCGCTTCCCGCTTTTCGGTCCGATGCTTCAGGTTAAGTGCAGTGTGCCTTGCCAAGAGTTGCGAGACAAAAATTTGTCTATCGGCTCGCCACTTTCAAAATATGTCAGATCCCGGAAATTTATTCGGAATGACATTTCAACTGGAATAGAGATTTGAAAAACGTCAAAAATAATGAACTTCACGACAGACGCGTCACTGCGACCGATGCAAAAGCTGCTCAGTTAGCTGCTTTTCGGGCAGTCCATTCTGCTGTTGATCCAGCCCGCGAAGCAAAGCGTGCTGAGCGGGTTGCAATTGCCGAAGCGCGCGACGCCCGGCAAGCAGAACGCAAACAGGCGAAGATTGATGAGAAAATTCGCCTTGAAGCTGAAGCCGTGGAGCGCGAAGCTGCTCTGGAAGCTGAAGCGAATGCTGAAAATCTGGCTCGTGAACTGGCCGACAAGAACCGTATTGCGCGCGTCCTGGATGACGAAGCGGCACGGAAGGCCGAGCGTGACAAACGTTATGCCAATCGCAAGGCGCGCCAAGCGTAAATCAAGCGCGTGAGAATGCTGTGCGCCATCTCTGGCGCACAAAGGCTTTTTGTCGGTTTTTCGATCTGCTGCATAAGTTCACCTCAGATCGGTTCCGATTGAACAAATACTGCAATCGTCCTACGTCGCGATATGGGGTTTGAGCCGCGCGACATGTACCGATATGAGAATTGCCATCAAGGCAATCGCTGCGGCGACATAGCCAAGGTTAGACAGACTCCAGCGCTGAATGACTGCCCCGCCTATGAGCGCGCCCAGGCCAATGCCTGCATTGGCCATGGACACATTGAGTGTACCCGCAAGCGCCTGGGCGTGGGATGCGGCTTTCATCACCCGTATCTGGCAAATCGGATAGAGCGCTGTATTGGCGATGCCCCAGGCTGCAAGTGCTGGAATGAGCAGAATATGAGACGATGAAAAGGCTGTCGCGGCGATCATTCCGCCCGCGAGAACCATGGTGGCAACGCCTGTCGCCATAACGGGCCCGCGCTCCACCATATTGCCTCCCAGCCAATTTCCGATCAGGCCAAATAAACCAAATCCCATCAGCCACCAACCCACTTGGGCTGAAGGCACGCCTGCCATCGTTTCGAGGATATCGGCGAGATAGGTGTAGGCTGTGAACATAGCCGTGAAGACCACGACTGACAGTATGATATTTCCGCGAAAAAATGGGTCTTTCAGGATTTGCGCTTGTGCCAGCGCACTCATTTTTTCTGGCTTCGCCATGGTTGGCATGAAGAATCCCAGGAGAATTGCCATTAAGAGCGAGAGCGCGGCAAGGGTCCAGAACGTTCCTCGCCAGCCCAAGGCATCAGCAATCAACGTGCCCAACGGAATACCCAGGACCATGGCTGCAGCAATCCCCATATAGACCTGCGCGATGGCTTTGCTGGCGCGCTTTGATCCCGCCAGTTGTCCTGCTGTTTCGCTCGCGGTGCCCCAAAACACGGGCAAAGCCAAGGCCGGTATAAACCGTCCGATGCCCAGCACCCAGATATTGGGTGCCAATGCGGCGATGGCATTGGATATGGCAAAAAGCGCCAAGATCGACACGAAGAGCCGCTTGCGCTCAAAATGCGACACCATCGCCGTGAGAAAGGGACCGGCAAGCATGACCGTGAAGGCAAAGAGCGTCACGAGTTGTCCCGCTGCGGAGACGGAGATGCCCAAATCGCGGGCGAGGCCTGGCAGCATGCCGACAATGATGAATTCCGTCGTGACGATGAGAAAAGCAGAGACGGCTAGAAAAATGACGGAAATGCCGCCGCTGGATCTTTGGCCTGCTGCTGATTGACACGAAAGGTTGATTGACATGTTTTCTCTCCAAATGCTTGGAGCATTCAATAATGTGGATCATAGATCTCGTCTTGCGGTGATTTTTCCAGTATCTATGGACATCAATTCCACAATAGCGAGATTGTATGTTTGAGACGGAGCGGTTGAAGGGTATTGAGGCCTTTGTGCAAGCGGCGCAGACGGGGAGTTTTACAGCTGCTGCTCGTCGTCTCAATTTAACCAATTCGGCTATTGGCAAGAGTGTCGCGCGCTTGGAGGCGCGGCTTGGGCAGCGGCTGTTTGAGCGCACCACCCGGCGCTTGGCGCTGACCGATGCTGGTGAGGCCTTTTATGCCATATGCTCGCGTGCACTCGCTGACTTGGCCGAAGCAGAAGCGGTGATGGTGGCTCATGATCGTGAGCCTGTCGGTAGATTGAAGATCAACGTTCCCGTCGCATTTGGTCATATGCGGGTTATGCCGATTATTCTTGCGCTCGCTGAAATGCATCCGGGATTAAGGCCGGAGGTTCATTTTACCGATCGCTTTGTTGATGTGGTAGAGGAAAGTGTTGATGTTGCTGTCCGCATCACAGCCTCGGAGGTCTGGCCGGAGGCGTTGGGCAGGCGGTATTTGGGCCAGGAGAAGCTCATCATCTGTGCTGCACCCTCGTTTCTGGCGCGTTGCGGTACTCCTCATTCATTTGATGATCTGAATGGGATGGCCATTTTATATGGCCGGCCGGATGGCACGACCATGCCTTGGCGCGTTGCGACTGAGCATGGCTTGGTTGAGAGCAAATCGATTGAAGGTAGGCTTGCATTGGGCAGTGCCGAGGCCCAAGTTGCCGCCGTCAAGGCAGGTTTGGGCGTTGCGCAGCTGGCGACGTGGTTGATCCAGGATGCGTTGGAAACCGGTGAGCTTGTCGAGATTATGCCCCAGATGGCTGCGGACGGTTTGCCGCTCTATCTGGTTTGGCCGCGTGCACGCCAACTGAGCCCTAAAATTGATGCGACAATCGAGATGCTGTCGCATTCCCTCAGGATCAGGTAGCGGACTGCGACTTCCACCAATCCCGACGAGTGGAACGTTTCGCAATCGGTCCAATAAATGATGCCGCGGATATTCAGTGTCGCTGTGAGCCTTTTATGGGCAACAAGTGCGCGCAACAAAAAACCGGAGCGAAAGCCCCGGTTTTGAGTGTCTTGCAATTCGGTTATCAGGTGAACCGGCCTGCCGCGTGCGCCAGCATGGTGTAGACCTTACCGGTGTCCGAGGTGAGGTAGGATTGCGTGATCGACTTGTCACGGTCGGTTTTGGCAACATCAGACAGCAATTTTTCAAAATCAGCGATATAGCGATCAACGGCGGTGCGGAATTCCGGCTCGCGATCATATTTACGCTGGATTTCATCAAAGGTCTGCTGACCCTTCAGGGTGTAGAGACGACGGGTAAAGACGTCACGCTCGCCACGCTGATACCGACGCCACAGGTCCACAGAGGCGTCGTGGTCGATGGCGCGGGCAATGTCCACGGACAGCGAGTTGAGAGACTCGACCATATGGCGTGGATTGCGGGCGTCATTGCTGCGTGGAGCGTCAGCCGCCGGGCGCGCCCGGTTTGTGGAGGTGCCGGTCTGCTCTTCCAATGATGCACCGCGCAGAAGATCGCTGATCCAGCCGCCAGACTGCTCACCGGCACCTGATGGGGCTGGTGCCTGATCGATCGGCAGGTTGCCCCGCAGGCCAAGCTGTTGCGCCGGTGTCTGGCGTGGCGGCGCAACAGGTGTCGCTCTCGTCTGTTGCGCAGGTGCTGCCGCTCTGGGAGCAGGTGCCGCTGGCTTGACAGGCGTTGCGCGTGGGGCAGGCTGGGAAATTTCCATCTGCTGCGCACTACGTCCGACCAGCTGCGAAATGTCCTGCAAGGCCTTGATTTGCTCGGCGACAGCCCGACGCATGGCGCTGGCGCTTTCTTTCGCTTCTTCTGGCAGATCGAAGGCACCGCGCTTCAATTCTGAGCGGGTCAAATCCAGCTCGTTGCGAATTTCCTGCGCGGAGCGACGGATTTCGTTGGTCGCACCAGAGAAACGACCAAGTGCATCTTCCACCGTTGAGCGGATGGCTTCGCGCATGTGCTTTGCTGTGCCATCAGACTTTTGACCGGCTTCGGTCAAGATGCGATCAACATCACTGAGCGAAGACGAGAGGCCGTCACGCAGACGATTTGCAAGGTCTGTCGAGCGCTGCTCGGCAGTGCCGAGTGTCTGCTCGATCGAACGTGTGGCTTCTTCACCGGCAGAGAGCAGCGCACCGCGCATGGAATCGGCCGTGGTCTTTGCCTTCTGCTCGGTTTCACCGAGGATCTGGCCAATGTCGGCAAAGGAAGTTTCGATGCCGTGGCGAAGATTGCCTGCGACCTGATTTGAGCGTTGCTCAACCTGATCAAACGCGCCATCCACCATGCCTGCCAGAGACTTCATGGTGTTTTCGATTTCTTCGGAGCGCTTTACGATGCCGATCGACAAATCGCGCAGCGCCTGTTGGCGTTCTTCCAGTGTGCCAGCGAGATTGGATTGCGCCGCTGCCAGAAGATCCGATGCCTGACCCAGCACCTTGGCGTGATCGCCAAACCGGCCAACAATGCCGGTGACCTGTGACAAGGCCTGCTCGGAGGCATTGGTGAGGCGTTCCAGATTGCTTTCCAGCAAACGTCCGGAGCTGCCAAGAACATCTGCTGCCTTGCTGGCGGTGGCCGCCAGGCGATCTGTTGTCGCGCCAAACTGCCGGTCCGCTTCAGCCATGGACTGCGAGGCCTGCGAGACAACGGCAGAAAGCGTCTCGTTGGTTTCTGTGAGGCGATTGATCATGTGGCCTGCTGTGTTGGCCAATGTCTGTTCTGTCACATTCATTTGCTCGGCAGCTTTGGCTGCACGCGCGGTGAGGGCGTCCGTCAGCTGCGTATTTTCCTGACGCAGACGATTGGCGCTTTGCTCCGCCGCTTGCGCGATCCGTTCCGCAGCATCACGGCCGATTTGCGAGAACTGCTCAACCGTTGGCTTGGCGTTTTCTTCAATCAGGCGTGCAAGCTCAGAGGAGCGACCAGCCAGCATCGAATTCAACTCGCGTGTGCGTTCATCCAGCGTGGTGCGGATGGCGCTGCTGCGTGCTTCCAGTGCCTTGTCGGCACTATCCAGCGCAGAGGAAAATTCTGCTGTTGTGTTGGAAAGGTTGGCTTGCAGGGCACCGCCGCGGGCTTCAAGGGCTTTTTCGGCGTCGCTCAGTGCGGCTGCAATGCTGCCAGCCTGCGTTGACATTGTCGTTTGTGCATCGGCAACCTTGCGAACAATGGCGTCACCTGCTTCCGAGAAGCTCTGGGCAAGCTGCGCACCCTGACCGGCAAGGCGGTTTTGGGTTTCGCTGATACGGCGCGCGAGGCTGTCGGATTGCTCCAGCACAGAGCGCGAGAATTCTTCGTTCCTGGCGCTCACAGATGTTGTGAATTGCTCTCCAGTACGGCTGAGCAACTCGGCAGATTTTTGCGCTTCGGCGTCGATTTCGCGGGTGGCATCCATGACGGCTTCGCGCAGGGATGTGGCAAGACCCGCAGCTTTGCCTTCAATCGTGTTGTTCACATTTTGCAGACCAACATTCAGCGCGCGGTCCATGGTTGAAAGACGCTCATCAATGATCGATGTGCGGCTATCCAGCGTATCGGCAACCCGTTGCGTAGCTGTGCCAAGGGTTTGTTCGATCTTTTGCGTTGCATCGGCGCTGACGCGTTCGAGATCCGAGACTTTTTCGGAGAGTTTGGCAGCGACGGTTTCGCCCGCAGACGACACCTTGAGGTCAACGGTTTCGATGCTGCTGCTGATCCGGCTTTCCAGACTGTTAAGACTGGTTTCCATACGGTTGCCCGTTTCGCTCAAGCGATCGGTCACGCCGGTCAGGGTGTTTTCCACACGGGTCGAGAATTCGTCGGCCGTACGGGTGATTTCCCGCGCCGTCTCGCCAAATTCGGATGCGATTGCACCGGCAGACCCGCGTAGACGGTCCTGCAACTCTCGACCGCTGGTATCGATGGTTTCGCGCAGATTTTTCTGCTGCTCTTCCAGCGTCATTTCCAACATGCCAGCGCTGGCGGCGATGGATGTGCCAATTGCCATGCCCTGGTCGGAGAGAATGTCTTCGAGCTTGGTGCTGGCGTCCTGAAGCGCCGTCGCAATCGCGCCGCCGCGATCATTGAGCGTTTGGCTGATGCGCGTGTGGTTTTCGTCCAGCGTGGTTGCAAGGCGCGACACACTGCTGTGCAAGCCGTCCTCAATGCGCGACACGCCAGAGCCCAGCAGGCTGTCGACGCGGTCGGTTGAGGTGTTGAGTGTTTCTGCCAGACGAGTGGAATAGGCTTCCAAAGACTGGTCGAGGCGACCCTGATTTTCTTGATAGGCCGCGCGAATATCATCCGCTCTGCCACCAAAGGACAGTGCCAGACGCAGATCGGCTTCAGCGGCTGTATCCATCAACTGCTCAACGCGACCGTCGAGCAGGGAGGTAAGGCGATCGTGGTTTGTCTCATAGGCCGCGCGGATCTGCTCGGCCTTTGCGCCAAGCGATTGCTCCAATCGGCTATCGGCTTGCCCCACAGTTTCAACCAGCTGATTGACCTTGGAATCGATTGTACCTGCAAGACGCGCTTCACTGTCTTCGTAAACCGTGCGGATGGCATCAACCTTGCTGCCAAGGGCGAATTCGATCCGCATATCAGCTTCTGTGGCAGCGTCGGTCAATTGCTCAATCTTGTTGTTGAGCGTTTTATCGAACTCGGCCTGGCCTGTGGCATAAGCAGCCTTGATCGCATCGACTTTGCCGCCCAACGCCATTTCAATCCGTATATCGGCGTCTGTCGCGACATCGGTCAATTGCTCGATTTTGTTATCGAGCGTCTTGTTCAGATTGCTCTGGCCTATTTCATAGGCGGCGCTGATTTGCTCTGCCTTGGAGCCCAATGCTTGTGTGATCTGCGCATCGGCATTGCCAACGGTTTCAACCAGCATGTTGACCTTGGAATCGATGGTGCTGGCAAGGCGCGCTTCGCTGTCTTCGTAAACCGAGCGGATGGCATCCACCTTGCTGCCAAGGGCGAATTCGATGCGCATGTCGGCTTCGGTTGCAACATCGGTCAATTGCTCGATTTTGCTGTCCAGCGTTTTATCCAGACGGGCCTGACCTGCCTCATAGGCGGCGCTGATCTGGTCCGCCTTGGAGCCGAATGCCTGCTCGATCTGTGCATCTGCACTGCCGAGGGTCTGGGTCAGTTCGCTCAGCTTGGCATCAATGGTGCCTTTGAGGCGGCCTTCGCTGTCGTCATAGACCGCACGGATGGCGTCCATTTTCGTGCCAAGGGCAAGCTCAATGCGCATATCGGCTTCGGTGGCCGCATCGGTGATTTGATCCACCTTGGCATCCAGCGTGCGGGTGAGCCGCGCTTCACTTTCTTCATAGGCGTTACGAATGGAATCCGCTTTCGCGCCAATGGCCTGCTCAAGTCTGCTTCCCGCATTGTCCACGGTTTCGGACAGCTGGTTGACCTTGGCATCAATAGTGCCAGCAAGGCGCGCTTCGCTGTCTTCGTAAACCGAGCGGATGGCATCGACCTTGCTGCCAAGAGCAAGCTCAATACGCATGTCTGCTTCCGTTGCCGCATCGCTCAGCTGTTCGATCTTGGTATCAAGCGTCTGGCTAAAGCGGACCTGACCGGCCTCATAAGCAGTGCGGATATCGTCGGCCTTGGCACCAATGGCCATTTCAATGCGCAAATCGGCATCAGTGGCAGCATCGGTGATTTGCTCAACCTTGGCATCCAGCGTTTTGTTCAGCCGTGCTTCGCTCTCTTCATAGGCAGCGCGAATGCTGTCAGCTTTGTTGCCAATAGCCTGTTCAAGACGATTGCCGGCATTGTCCACGGTCTCGGACAGCAGATTGACCTTGGCATCGATGGTGCCAGCAAGGCGCGCTTCGCTGTCTTCGTAAACCGAGCGGATCGCATCGACCTTGCTGCCAAGGGCGAGCTCGATACGCATATCAGCTTCGGTTGCCACATCGCTCAACTGTTCAATCTTGGTATCAAGCGTTTCGCCAAGACGTGCCTGACCAGCCTCATAAGCGGCACGGATGTCGTCAGCCTTGGAACCAATGGCCAACTCGATGCGCATATCGGCCTCGGTTGCCACTTCGCTCAACTGTTCAATCTTGGTATCAAGCGTTTCGCCAAGACGTGCCTGACCGGCCTCATAAGCGGCGCGGATGTCGTCAGCCTTGGAACCAATGGCCATTTCGATGCGCATATCGGCTTCGGTCGCCACGTCGCTCAATTGTTCAATCTTGGTATCAAGCGTCTGGCCCAGACGGGCCTGACCGGCTTCATAAGCGGCGCGGATATCATCAGCCTTGGAACCAATAGCCATTTCAATACGCAGATCGGCATCGGTGGCGGCGTCGGTGATTTGCTCAACCTTGGCATCCAGCGTTTTGTTCAACCGTGCTTCGCTCTCTTCATAAGCGGCACGAATGATGTCTGCCTTGTCGTTCAAAGAGGCTTCAATGCGCGAATCCGCACCATTTGCAGCGTCAATAATCGTCTGCGCTTTGCGATCCAGCGTTTCGGCAAGCCGTCCTTCCGAGGACGATACAGCTTCAATAATGCCGGAAGAAGCATTCTGGAGCATATCGGAGATACGATCGTGGCTGCCCGTGAGCTGGCTGATAACCGCTTCGGAACGGCTGCCGAGTGTATCATCAAACCGCTTCTGAGATTCGTTCAGAGATTCGGTCAGAGCACCAGCGCGCTCTGCCATGATTTGATCAATGCGCAATTGTGCTTGCGAAATTGTCTCGTCAAGTTCCTGACGGCGGCGCTCCAGCGCTTCGGCCAACTCGCGGGAGTGGCTGGAAAGCGCTTCATTCATAACATCCTGACCGTTGCCCAGTGTCATGGCAATCGCCAGCGACTGGTCGTTCATGGTGTTGCCGAGACGCTCGATCGAGCTGTTCATTGCACCATCAATGGCGTCAGAGCCATGGGCAAGCGTCTCGTTGAGACGAGAAAGGCTGCCTGTGAGCTTTTCGTCCAGCGTTCCTGCTCGCTGATCAAACGCATCGGTGAACTGCGTCATACGCTGATCAAAGCTGGCGTTGACTTGACCAATCGTCGACTGCATCCGGTCTTCAAACAGACCGGCGCGAAGATCAATATCAACCAGCGCATCTTCGGCGTTGGATTGCAGGCTGCGGGTAAAGGCTTCCGATTTCTGATCCAGAGACGTATTCAAACGCTCCAGCGCGGAATCCAGACTGCTGGAAATGATCGTTTCGCCCTGGGTGAAGCCCTGAGCAATTTCCTTGGTGCGCGCCACTAGGGTTTCGTTGAGCTGTTTGGCGCGTTCGCTCAGCGCACTATTGAGCTTCTCAGTGCTGGCGTCGAGCGTCGATGCACGGGTCTCAAACTGGCGCAAAATCTCTTCGCCATGGTTCGACATGGAGCTTGTCAAATTCTGGAGGCGGCCATCAAGCTCTGTGGACAGCGAGAAGCCGGCGGCGCTGACCGTCTGCACCATATCGTCCGTCTTTGCAGACAGAAGCGAGCCGAGCGTGTCGGCAGCCGTTGCAGACTTTTCAACAATGGCTGTAACGCGTGAGTCCATCTGCGTTGCAAAGGCTTCGCCCGAGGTGGAAAGGCGAATGCCGATTTCCTCGGTCGTCAGCGACAGATCTTCCTTGAGTTGGTCATGGGCACCGAGAATGGACGAGCGAACCCGGTCTGCGTGGTTGACAATGGCGTCACGCTCGGCAGACAGCTCTTTTACTAGATTGCGAACGCGTGTTTCATTGTCCGAATAGCTGCGCTCCAGCGCGCTGACTTCGTTCTGCACCAGCGCTTCAAGCTCTGTGGCACGGGCGATTGTTCGCTCGATACCTTCATTCATGGCAGAGACTTCGCGCCGCACAGCCTGGCTGATCGACAGCATGCGATCACTTGAAGCCGTTTCAGGCTCGGACAGACGCAAAGCCACCTCGGCCATGGAGCGGGCTGCGTTGCGCATGTCCTGAGCGCGCGACATCATGATGGCGAAGGAGAAGAAGACGAAAATCGGCAAAACAGTGCCGACCAAAATGGCAATAATGCCGGGGTTGGCAAACAGGCCTGCCAGGCCACCGCTCCACATGGTGGAGCTATACAGCAATTGGGTTAGGGTGAAACCGCCGATGCCCCAGACCAGCGAAACAATGCTGGCGTTACGCATGGCGCTCTTCATGGAGCCGCCGTCCAGCGATTTCAAAAGCGTTGATGGCGCGCGGCGCGATGTATCATTGGCAGGGGCGAGCAAAGGTGATTTTGGTGCGGGCTCCGCCGGTGCCATGGCTGGGTGTTTTGCAGCTTTGGACTGCGGGCGAGGGGGCACGGGCTTGGCAGCGGGTGCCTGAGGCGCTGCGGTGCTGGCGCGCTTGGCGGCCTGCTCCTTTTCGCGAAGAGCGGCATCGGCGCGTTGCACAGACTTGCTTTGCTTCAGGCTCTCGGACACTTTCGCCTCCGCGGATTCAGAACTGGCGCTATACGCTGCCGTATCGTCTTCGTTTTCGAAGTCGATCCTCAGGGCTGCCTCGAGGGCCTGGAAAGCGCTATCGTCAATCGACTCGCTTGTCTTTTTGTTCGCCATAGGTACGCCTCGTTTACGCCTACTCAGGCCGCTTTGCCTGACCGGATCGCTTTTGAGGCCCGGCAAACGCGGCTAACACCATGATCATTCAGCCATTGCCACTTGGCTTGAATTTTAGCAGATCACGCATCACTCTTCTTATACGCGTGTCATGCAACGGATATCCATAGCATCACAGAGGCGCAGTCGCAAAGCTTGGGCGCGTTCTGCCCTTCTAACCGTTCCGTAGTGACACATTCCCTATTATGATACAATTAACGCCAAGCCTTATCCTAAGGGGATAGTTGGCTTATTAACACAATTTAAAGCAAGAAAGCGGGCAAAAATGCAGATTTATATGGCAATTGGAGAAAATTAACCATATGAGCATTTTTTCGCCTGGCCCAGCCAAAATTTAACCGTAATCCCACGATTGACCGCAATGCTTGAATGAGCAAAGTAGAACAATAAGGATCGTGCGGATCATGGTGGCCATAAACATTGCCTTCGAGGCACCAGAAGTTGAAAACGGCTATGGTCCGTGCAAGGCAAGTCCTATCGATTTGCCCCATCTTGCGTCACAAACCATGGGCGACAAAGAGCTTGAGATCGAGGTGCTGCAATTGTTTGCCAAGCAGGCACGCAAATGCTTGCAGGCTTTGACGGAAAGTGATGCCGATCAAAAGGCGATTGCCCATCGCCTCAAGGGTGCAGCCAGTGCCATTGGTGCATTTCACGTGGTCAGCGCTGCAGGCGCGATAGAAGAGCACGGCGGGGATGCAGCGCGTATTGCGGCTGTGACATTGGCGGTGGTTGAAACCGAGCATTTTATCCTCAAGATTTGCCGCGTCTGATCAGGCTTGCAACTTTAACGTATGCTTGCAGCTTCGTGCGCCATGGATGGCGCGGGTTTTTGCATTTGGCTGTCGGTTGACTGATTTGTGGATTTGTTGGAAGACGGATGTGTTTGAATGAATCTAACCTGCGGACAGCAAAAATGACAAAACTGACCATTATTGCCTTTGACGGCACCCGTTACGATTTCGATGCCGCTGATGGTTCGACGGTCATGGAAAATGCAGTGCGCAACTCGGTTCCGGGTATTGATGCGGAATGTGGCGGTGCGTGCGCCTGTGCCACCTGTCATGTCTATGTTGATGAAACGTGGGTGGAAAAGGTTGGCGGCCCTGCGCCAATGGAAGAGGATATGTTGGATTTTGCAGCCGATGTGCGGCCCAATTCTCGGCTATCCTGTCAAATCAAAGTGGCTCCGGCGTTAGACGGTCTGGTTGTGCATGTGCCGGAGCGCCAAGCTTAACGCGCTAAAAAATGCCTCGCTCCTCATCAGAGGAGCGAGGCCAATTTGGTGCGATTGTGGTGTGCAATGGGAGGGATTCTTGCAAGCCTTGCACGCACCGGGGAAACAGATGGAACTCAACACAGACTGAACTGAATGCTGAACACGCTGGAGCACCGGATCAAAAATCGGACGCGATGCTCTCAGTTTATGTTTACGCATCGGCTTGATCCGAAAACCGGATCCTATTTTTCGGCCGATGCTCTATGCAATTTCATGAATAACTTTATATATTAGATTTGCTTAACGTCATACTGCAAGAAATAATGGGTCATTTCCCACCATTGGAAGCTTGACACCCGTCGCTTTGGACCAGAGCATTTTGTGAAATGCTGATGTTGTGGCGCGGGCCCGCTCTTCCTGTCGTCAGAAAGGCTTTTGCGGATGGCTGTTTAATGCTTTGGCATGCGGTTATGAAGCAAGCGCAAAATTCGGGCGTTGAAATTGATGGCCTCTATCCGGTCAAACCGCAATTGATCAGCGTCGTGCTCGTCTGTTACCTGATCGGTTAACGCCGAGACTTTTTGCGCCAACACCTGACAGTTTGTGGCAGACGGCAGCGCCTTGAGCCGTCGGTCGAGATCTCTTGCATGCTGCGTTGCGATCTCCGCGTGGCGCTCTTCGTGCCGCTTGATATCGGAGGATAAAGTGTCCCATATCAGGGCAAGTTCCGAATTGGTCCTGTGCCGGTTTGTCCACTTTGGCAGGATAAGGGTGATGGCAACTTTGACCTTTATGTCACCGATTTTGCAGCGGCCGCCTTGTTGAACGTAGTCCATTGTGCCGCCAAATTTGATTTTGGTGGCTCCGGGATGGCGGCTGCCGGTGGTTTGGGTGTGCGGTCCTTTGGTCTCCAATTGCCGATCAAGCTCAGCTGCGGTCTTGCCGCCAATGGAGAAGTAGCGGATGGATTTATGTACGATTGTTTGGGCGTTGGCCTGTTGTGCAACAAAAGCAGGTGTCGTGACGAGCGTTAAAAGGGCAAGCGTGAGAGAGGTTGAGACACCGCTTGCTTTTATCATAGATCGCATCCATCACATTGAAACTCCATCTACTTTGGTGCATAGAGCGCAGCAGGTCAAACAAGAACGCGCCTGGATTTGGTAAAACTTTATGTCCATTGCGCGGTTTGCTTTATTCGGTGCGGTGACGGCTTTGGGTAAGGAAGAGATTGTGAAGATTGCAGACCGGGATTGGCTGTTGGCCCATGGACGCACGCTCACGCTTGGCGGGAAGGCGCGGCTGATGGCAATTGTCAATGTTACGCCAGATTCCTTCTCAGACGGCGGTGATCATGTGGCAGTCGAAGATGCCGTCAGCTTTGGGTTGCGCTGCCTGGAAGAGGGGGCCGATATTCTCGATATTGGCGGAGAATCCACCCGTCCGGGGGCCGAGCCAGTATCGGCAGCGCAAGAGCAGGATCGGGTGTTGCCCGTCATCGAGGCTCTTGCCAAACAGACGGATGCTTTGATTTCAATCGATACCTACCGGGCAGAGACAGCCAGATTGGCGCTCACGGCGGGCGCGCACATCATCAATGATGTCTATGGTTTGCAACGAGAGCCGGAGATTGCTGCGGTTGCAGCCAATGTTCGTGCTGGTATTTGCATGATGCATACGGGGCGAGGTCGCGAGGTTCTTGCCGACCCGATTGCTGATCAAAATCTCTTCTTCCAAAATTCGCTGGCCATTGCCGCGGCTGCTCAGGTGTTGCCCGCAACGATCACGCTTGATCCGGGCTTTGGCTTTGCCAAGGAAACGGTTGAGACGAACATGGATCTGATGGCGCGTTTTGAAGAGTTGCATGGTCTTGGGTTTCCGCTGCTGGTGGGCACGTCGCGCAAGCGGTTTTTGGGCACATTGAGCGGGCGTGATGCCGCTGAGCGCGATTATGCAACGGCTGCCACCTCTGTGTTGCTGCGCATGAAGGGCGCAAGCGTGTTTCGCGTGCATAATGTGAAGGTCAATCGGGATGCTTTGGCGGTTGCCGATGCGATGTTGGCAGCGCAAGCCCGGATTTAGAGCATGTCGCACTCATTGTCCTCGATGAAACGACAGTGCGCATGCGCCAAAATATGAGTGAAACCGTATCAGCGGTCTGCGATCACCGGCTTTTTTGGAAAAACCAAGTGAAAATGAAAAAATGAGGCTTTGTCCGGTTTAATCTGAACTTGATACAGCCTAAACGAGGGCGGTGGATTGTGCGTTGATGCGCGGCGCTGCGGAAGGATGGCTCAATGGCGGATGTTTATAAAATCACCTTGAAGAATTGCGGATTTTTTGCCCGCCACGGTTTTCATGAACAGGAAGAGTTTCTTGGTCAGCGTTTTTTTGTCGATGCTGAATTGGAAGTGTTGTTTTCTGAAGCGCTGGAAACCGACGAACTATCTGGTACCGTGGATTACGGCGTGGCCTTCAACGTGATCGAAGAAATTGTCACGGGCAAGCGCCGCTATTTGATTGAGGCTTTGGCGCTGGACATTGCCAAGTCACTCTGCGCGCGGTTTGAGCCCATTGTGCGCGCCAAGATCACGGTGCGCAAACCCAGTGCGCCGATTACCGGCATGCTGGATTATGTTGAGGTTTCCGTTGACCACCATAAATGAGTGTTGCGCTGCGACGGCAGCACTTGGGTTGGGCGGCAATATTGGTGATCCGGCCTTGACGATGGCGCTTGCGCTAAAGGCGCTGAATGAGCGCGGTGATTGCGCAGTTTTTGCTGTTTCCGGCCTCTATCGCACGCCGCCCTGGGGCAAGCTGGATCAGGCCGACTTTTTCAATTGCTGCGCTTTGGTGAAAACCACATTGCCGCCGGCGCAATTGCTGGATGCCTGTCTGGGTCTGGAGCGCTCGATGAAGCGGGTTCGCAAGGAGCGCTGGGGGCCGCGCACACTGGATATTGATATTTTGCTCTACGATGATCAGGTGGTGGCAGAGCCGCACCTGTCTGTTCCGCATCCGCGCATGTTGGAGAGGGCATTTGTGCTGCAGCCATTGGCAGATATTGCGGCAGAGTGGATTGTGTCGGGAAAATCAGTGGCGCAATGGCTGGAGGGCGTAGAGACAACGGATATTACCCAAGTCAATGCCAAGGCTGACTGGTGGAAAAAAGCTGATACATAAAAAATCCCGCCGTTCATCTCTGACCGGCGGGATTTTTAAAAGTCTGGATCGTCTGTTTATTTCTTGATGGAGCCAACCGCGACTTGATCAACCTGACGGTTGAGGCGAAGCCCGATCACGGGGATCATGCGCTCTTCAACCTTCACCGAGATGGTGACATTGATCGCCTTGTTGTCTTGCATGCTGGCAACCATGGCACCATTCAATTTGGCGCGATTGATGCCCATAACGGCTTTGTTGCCAGTCACTTCGCCTGAAATAATATCGAGACCCTTACCGCTGGCACCATCGAGGAATTGGCCGGTGTAAGTGCCGCCTTTCATGGAGATAACCGCGTTCATGGGCTGCGAGAACACGCCAACGCGGCAAGTGCCACCAAGCTTGATGCCGGTATCGCCACCATCAACAGGCTCGCCTGTGAGGTTGCAGCTAAATTTTGTACCCTTATATTTGCCAGCGACGATTTCACCGGGACCGCTCCAAACGCCAGATGCGGATTCAAAAAACTCACGATCTTTTTGGGCGGCAGTTGCGGAAGAAAGCGGCAAAGCAATCACGCAAGCAGCGGACAGGCTTCCGAGGATCGAAAAAAAACGGTGCGACATCGGCTTTTCCTTGGCGCGAACAGCTAAACTCATGGGCTATCTATAGCGCAAAGATGGTTAACATTTCCTTTCTTTTTCACTGAGAACCCCAATCCGTCTTAACCAAAGCTCATATTCTCTCTATGGAAAGCACGATGAAAAATATGGTATTACAGAGGCTTATCGTCTTTTCCCATGGAAGGGCGCAGGTCGCCAACGAAATCGCTTACCCCCGGTCGCTTTAACGCTTTGAAGGTCAACGGGCGGCAAAGATCCATGGCCGCGATGCCGATTCTTGCTGTCATCAGCCCGTTGATGACACCTTCGCCGAGTCGTGCCGACAGCCGAGATGCCAAGCCATGACCAAGAACCTGCTGTGCCAATCCATCGCCAATGGCAATTGAGCCGGTCACGGCAAGGTGGGCGAAAACATCACGCAGCAGTCGCATCATGCCAAAAGAGCCGGGGCGGCCGCCGTAAAGTTCGGCCATGCCACGCACGAGGCGCACGACTTCAAACAGCACATAGGCCAGATCCATCAGCGCACGCGGGCTGATGGCGGTGACAACAGAGACGCGCTTGGATGATTGCACGATCATGTTGCGGGCCTTGGCATCCAATGGTCCCAGCAATTCGCGCTCAGCCAGAGCAATCAGATGCGGTGCATCGATAATATCACCCTCGGCTGCATCCAGCACGGATCGGCCACGCGCCGTTTCCGGGCGATGGCGGGTGAGGGCCGCCACTTCCTTGACGAGCTGCCGCGCTTCACTGGCGGTGCCTTGCAGGGCAAGTGCTGCGCCGCGCTCCTTGATCGCCTGCACGGCATTCAACCGGTATATCCCGGCCACTTCCCGCGCAATCACCACGAAGAGCGCAAAAAGACCAAGCGAAAGCAGGGTTAAGGCTGTGTAGCCCAGCCAATCGGCACGGGTGAAAAGATTGTGGATCAGATCATCAATCCAGATGCCCACCGCTAGGGACAGCAATGTGCCAAAGGCCGCCATTGCCAGCTTGCCAAAGGAAAATCCGGGCTTGCGCGGTGTGGCAATCGGCACAATCTCATCATCGGTCATTTCACGCAAAAAAGGGTCTTCAGCATCCGGCGTAATCGAAATGTCTGGCGCAAACGTCCGGGGTGGGCGTTTGGTGGCCTCGGCGGGGCGGTTTGTCTGCGCATCTTTCGCAGTGGCTGTCGGTGCATCATCATCGAGCGTAAATACAGCGGGGCGGCGGGGCGTGGGCCGCTCATCATGTGGTGGCTTGCTCATGCGAGACGATCTCCCAGCAGAAATTGCAAGGCGCGATCCAGCCGGATATGCGGAATGGACAGCTTGATACCGCCGCCGGTTTCATCGAGTTCCGGCGGACGAAAGCGAATGATATTGAGGTCGGGCAGAGCGCCATCACGCACCTCGGCTGCAAGCGGTGTTGTGCGAAACAGCGGCTCGATATTGTGGGGCAAATCTCCGGGAAAGACCGCCGTTTTGCGCAGGCCATCAAACCTCTGGGATCCGATGGTTTCGCCTGCCATCGGCGTTCCCACCACCACGGGCAGCAGATGGCCGTCTTGCTTTACCGTTGCTTCGCGGGTTGCTCGCACCGATGCCAGGGCCAGCACCTCAATACCGGCACCCGCCATGCCAATCGAGGTGATCGCTCTGTCAACCAGACGCCGGGTGATGGCCTGCAATTGCTCGTGGCTTTCGTGGTGCAGGTGGTCGGCTTTGGTGGCGGCCACCAGCACCTTGTCGATGCGGCGACCGACCAAACTTGCCAGCCAGCTCGAATTGCCGGGGCGAAAACAAGCCAGCACATCGGCCAGTGCCCTTTCCAGATCTTGCACCGCCTCGGGGCCGCGATTGATGGCCTGCAACGCATCGACCAGGACAATCTGGCGATCCAGCCGTGCAAAATGCTCACGGAAAAACGGTTTGACCACCACAGACTTATAGGCCTCAAAGCGCCGCTCCATCATGGCGCGCAATGATCCACGAACCACTTTATTATCAGCCTGGAACGGCAGGGGCGAAAAGGTGAGGGCGGGTGATCCATCAAGATCACCGGGCATCAGGAAACGACCGGGCGGGAGCGTGGAGAGAGAGCGTTCATCTGCTTTGCAGGCTTTCAGGTAATCGGCAAAAGCCGATGCAAGCGCTCTGGCAGTCGTTTCATCGGCGGGTGCGTCTGGATCAACACCCAGCGCCAATTGCATCCACTGTGCTGCCAACTCTTGCCGAACGCCGGTGTTGGCCAGCGCCACCGTACTGGCGCTAAACGTGGCATAATCCTGATTGAGCAGCGGCAAATCCAGCAGCCATTCGCCGGGGTAATCGACGATATCGATGGCAAGCTTGCCGGATGAAAACATGCGGTTCCAGCCGCTGGCGCTTTTATAGTCAATCACCAGCCGCAATTCCGAGATGGCGCGGGTTGAATCCGGCCAGATACGGTCACGCACCAGCGCGCTGATGTGATCTTCATATTGAAAGCGCGGCACCGCATCATCTGGCTGCGGCTCTAGGCTAACGCGGGCCACGCGACCTGATTGCAGCGGTTCAAACAGCGGCAAGCGTCCGCCGTTGAGCAGATTATGGACCAGCGATGAGATGAAAACGGTTTTTCCTGCCCGCGAAAGGCCCGTAACACCTAAGCGTATGGTGGGATAAAGCAGGTTGGAGGCCCGGTCGGTCAGGTTATCAAGTGCAATCCGGGTTTCGTCTGCAAAGCGGGTCAGAGATGGCGGCACGTTCAGTGTATCCTCTTCTTCTCCATCTCATATAGGGTTTGCAGAGAGCGGATTGAAGAGAGCCTATAAACCGGGACTAAACATTTAGGCCTGAAGAAAATCAATCACGCGCCAATCTGGTTTTGTGGTCGAGGCATCAATATTGCGCTCCAGTACGGCAAGGCCGCAAGGCGGATAACCCTGAGCAATCACGGCTGCCACCTGATCAGCACCCACCAGCGTTTCCAGCGTTTCGCTGATCGTCGGGTTATGGCCAATCAGCATCACGGAGCTGGCCGTGTCTGTTGCTGACAGGATTTCCAGATAGACCTTCAGAGCGCCGTTGTAGAGCTGATCAATATAGCGCAGCGGGATGTCTTCTGCGCAAAGTGTGCGGCGCACGGCTTCTGCGGTTTGGCGACAGCGCACGGCGGTTGAGCATAAAACCAGATCGGGCCGATAATTTCGGTCTGCGGCCTGGTCCATAACCACTTCTGCCTGTGCATATCCTGCATCGCTCAAGGAGCGGTCAAAGTCCTTCTGCCCATTTTCTGGCCACCCGGATTCGGCGTGGCGCAAAAGGTAAATACGCGACAGAGACGAAGAAACAACGATCATGCGAGAGGTTTCCGTTGAAGCTGTTTATGCCTATCCCGAGGGCTTGTACGGCGTCAACTGCTATATGCGCAAAGGGTTGAATCCCGATCAGTGCGATCGGGAAAATGCTGTCAAGTCCCCATGCTCTCCTCTTGGAGTTCACTTTAAAATGATGAAAATATAGTCCTTTAGACGATTTTTGTGACAAATTTAAAAATCACACAAAGGCAAGAGTAAGGCTTGAATGAGACAATTTTCAAGGCTATACGTCCGCCAAGAGATGTTCTTCAGGAGAATCGCGTTGAGTGAGAAGATCGATCTTATTGAGCCAGTGCTCTCGGATGACGATGAGTTTATGAATGCTAACCAGCGTGCATATTTTCGTGCAAAACTACTTGCCTGGAAAAATGACATTCTGAGAGAAGCAAAAGAAACCCTTGGCCACCTTGCTGAGGAAAGTGCAAATCACCCAGACCTTGCAGACCGCGCTTCGTCCGAGACCGATCGGGCGATTGAGCTTCGTGCGCGTGACAGGCAACGCAAGTTGATCGCCAAGATCGACGCAGCGATGCAGCGTATCGATGAAGGCACCTATGGTTACTGTGAAGAAACCGGCGAGCCTATCAGCTTGAAGCGTCTTGACGCCCGGCCTATTGCAACCCTCTCGATTGAGGCGCAAGAACGGCACGAGCGTCGCGAAAAAGTCTACCGCGACGAGTGAATATAGATTTATTGTGGTGCTTGCAGCGGGTTGTACCCGCTGCGCTGCAATGATTTATGCTGTCTTGAAGCCTGATCTGCCGGACGGGCTTTGTCTTGTTGTTATTTTTGGCGATAAATTTGCCAAAGTGCAGGGGCTTTTCAACCCGCCAGCGATATCTGTGTTTCAGTAATTCGCTTACGAAGCGCAGACGGCTTACGCACAATGAAAAAATCCGGGTTAGAGCTCCCGGCCATTCTGCAGGTTTGCATAGTTCTTCTCTAAAGGATTACTGCGTGCTCTTTTGAGCTTACCTCATGGTGAGCGGCAGCGGTGTGTTGGCGTATTTGCCCGCCGTTGTCCTGTTTCGTGTCCAAATCGTCGCCAAACGCTTGAACACAAATAGAATCAATACCGAGCGCCATGTCCAGAAATTGAAACCCGACAGCTGTGGGACAGGCCCGAGGATCAGGAGCCACCGAGCAAAGGGGGTATCAACACGCTCAAGCTCTTATTTTACCGGATGTATGTTATCAACTATGAAGCGCGACATGTTTGAGTGGCGGGCTTTTGCCCGCCATTTCTGTTCGCTGAAGATCTGGACACGAGCATAAAACTCGCGATCAGTTTTTGCGCGGCTCGCCCATTTCGCCAAATATACGGGCGATTTCGTCTTGCAAATTACCTTCTTTGCCATGCGCTGGCCGGTTGGCGTCAACGCTGGGCACCATTTGAGGGCTGTTGATCACCGGGATGGCATGGGTAACAGGTGGCTCAACTGTCGGGCGCGGGCGCTGCGGAGGCTCTGGGAGCACGTCAGCATCCAGAATTTTCTCAAACTCGCTTTTGATGCTTTCCATGTCGGGATCGACGCGCGGGGCGGGCTCACTCGGTGTTGGAATATCAAAATCCTCGACCGGCGGCTTAAACCGGTCCGCAGCAAAGGGCTCGACTTTGGGCGCTTCGACCTTTTGCGCAGCAAGCCGCGCGCGTGCCGTATCAAGCACAAGAGCAGCATCTTCAGCGCGAACCTTTGGAGGCGTTTGGGCGCTCTCGGGTGCCAATTCCACATTCGGAACCTCTTCCTTTGCGGGCTCCGGCGGTTTGGCGGGCATAGGTGCTGATGGCTCAATTTTAGAAGGTGCCGTTGGTGGCTCCGGCGCAGCAGGTGCGCGCGGCGCGGGCGCAACTTCTGCCACAGGGGCAGCCACCGGGGCAGGCGGACGCATCCGCGGCCTCGCCATCTCAGGAGTTATTTCTGGCGTACGGGCAGGTTTGCTGACAGGCGGCTCCGGTCTCTTTGGTCTTTCCACCGTCGGCGGCGCGGAAGGCATGACCAGCTCGACCGGTTCGGCTTTTTGGTGCACCTCTCGCGGCTGTTGCGGGCGTGGTTCTTTTGGCTGTGCACGCTCTGGGCGCGGTGCTGGCTCTTCTCGTGGCAAAGCTCTTTCGGGCATATGCAGAGCGGCCTGCTCTTGCTGCGCAATTCGCGTCTCTGACGCCTGCTGTTCAGTCAGCGCGGCATTTGCTGCCAGTTCGCCTGCAAGGTAAGCCTTTGGTTCGCCAATCCCGCTTTCAATCACGATATCGCTTGGCCCGCCAATCAAAATCAGATGCTCAATATTGTCGCGACGGACGAGCACGAGGCGACGCCGCGCGTCCACGGCTGCGGCGTCCAGCACCTGCAAGCGAGGTTGGCGGCTGCGTCCACCGCGCACAAAAGGGGAAGGTGCTTTGTTTCGAATAATCCACAATACGGCAACCAGCACAACAAGCGCCAAAAACACCCCGCCGATTGCTATGACAAAGCGTGCTCCATAGGCGTTGAGGATTTCGTCTATCATGGTCACAGTCTCCGTCTGAATCTCAAGGCTACTTCAACGTTGTTTCCGCAACGGAGGCAAGAAGCCAACGCGTGATGTTTGTCTATTTCTGGTGATAAGGATGAAGTCCGCGCGGTTTCTTCCATAACATTGCGGCAACCGTGTGAGATTGCCTGTGAATGATGGAAAATCACAAGCCAGTTGTGCTTTTTGCGCACCTTACAAATTGTTAGAGTTCATATACACAGCGATTCTGTCTATTGCTGCCGCGACAGGAGGCCTAGAGCACCATTCGTTCTCTATGGCGCACAAAAGTTTACTGTAGCACTCTATATCTGCTGCATCGGGTTCATCTTAAATCGATTCGGATTTAAGGAAATTTGCTGCAAGACACGCTATCAAAGGGCGAAATGCCTTTCAGAACGAGGAAAGAATGACAAACCAGCCGCAGACGGAGCATAGCGTGGGGCCGCTGGTTGATCGCAGACCCAACAGTGGGGCGGCGCTGCGCATTGTTATCCTTGCCATTGTGTTGCTGGCCGCAGCCGGTGCCTTTGTGGTGTTCAGACACGCGCTCGACAATCAAATCGTGCTGGGCGTTCTCGGTGTTCTGGCCATTGTCGGCATCTTTTTTCTGGTGTCCGCCTTCATCGGTTTCATTGAGGTGATGCCGCAAACCCCGTCCGATGGGCTTGGTCGTGCGTTTCTCGACAATCAAAGCGAAGGCACGCTGATCACCGATCAACGGGGCCATATTATCTATGCCAATGCCGCCTATGGCCGCATGACGGGTGTGCGGCGGGCAACCGAGGTGCAAACCCTCGAAGCGCTGTTGTCGCGCCACCGTGAGGCTGGCGAGGCCTTGTATCGCCTGATCAATGGCTTGCGCGACGGGCGCGACGGTTATGAAGAGTTTCGTCTGCTCAAGCCATTGGGTCCGCTTTCGGAAAATGGATCGGGTGCGCATTGGTATCGGCTGCGCGCCCGCCGCCTGCTGGGCCATGGCAGCCGCAACGACCTGCAAATCTGGCAGATCGCGGACATTACCACCGAGCGCGATGAGCAGGAACGTTTTTTCAAGGAATTGCAAAATGCCATCGATTACCTTGATCACGCACCTGCCGGATTTTTCTCTGCAGGCCGAAAAGGTGAGGTTTTCTATCTGAATGCCACATTGTCTGAATGGCTGGGCATTGATCTGACGCAGTTTTCGCCGGGCTCTATCTATCTGAAGGATCTGGTGGCCGGGGAGGGCATGGCGCTGATTCAATCCGTCCAGGCGGAGCCAGGCCTGTCAAAAACAGCCACGCTGGAGCTGGATTTGCGTCGCGCCGATGGCCGCAGCTTTCCGGCCCGCCTTGTGCACAGGGTGCGATCTGCGCGTGACGGCGCTCCGGGCGAAAGCCGCACAATCGTGTTGGCGCGTCAGGAGGCGAGCACGGGTGATCGATCCGATTCGTCGGCATCCATGCGCTTTACCCGGTTTTTCAATAACACGCCGATGGCGATTGCCTCTGTGGATGGGCAAGGGCGGATTTTGCGCACCAATGCGCCGTTCTTGAAGTTTTTCTCAAGCGTTGTCTCGCGCGACGACATTGATCGCAAGGTGAAGCTGGAAGCGGTGTTGCATGAAAACGAGCGTGCCCGCTTTGAAGACGCCCTCTCTGATGCGCGCGACAGGCAGGTCGATATTGCGCCAATCGATTCGCGCCATCCGCTCGATGATGCTCGCCACTTCCGCTTTTACGTCAACGCGGTGATTGACCAGAGCGATGAAGCGCCGGAAGAGGCGGCGATTGTCTATGCGGTCGATGTGACCGACCAAAAGGCGCTGGAAACCCAGATGGCCCAGACGCAGAAGATGAACGCGGTTGGAACCTTGGCGGGTGGCATCGCCCACGATTTTAACAATGTGCTGACCGCGATTTTGCTGTCATCCGATCATTTGCTTTTGCAAGCGCGCCCGTCAGATTCGAGCTTTGCCGACCTGATGGAAATCAAGCGCAATGCCAATCGCGCCGCTGTCCTCGTGCGCCAGCTTTTGGCCTTTTCGCGCAAGCAGACCATGCGGCCAAGCATACTAAACCTCACCGATGTTATTGGCGATCTCAGAATGCTGGTGGATCGGTTGATTTCGGGCACCAATGTCAAATTGTTCGTGGATTATGGCCGTGATCTGTGGGCGGTAAAGGCGGATTTGTCGCAATTCGAGCAGGTGCTGATCAATCTGTGTGTCAACGCCCGTGATGCCATGCCTCAGGGTGGGCGTATCACAATTAGCACCCGGAATGTGTCGGGTGCCGAAGCATCGACCTTCAATTATCGCGGTCTTCCAGCGGAAGAGTTTGTGCTGATTGAGGTTGCGGACACCGGCACCGGCATTGAGGCCGATATTATTGACAAGATTTTCGAACCCTTCTTTACCACCAAGGATGTCGGCAAAGGCACCGGGCTTGGTCTTGCCATGGTCTATGGCATTATCAAGCAATCCGGTGGTTATATCTATCTCGACTCCGAAGTTGGGGAGGGAACGATTTTCCGCATCTTCCTGCCGCGCCATGTGATGGAAACACCGGCAATCTCGACCCTTGATGCCGAGGCCAAGGCCGGGGCCGCAAAGCAAGCGCTGGAAGCGCCACCTACTGAGAAGGACAAAGAGCCTGAAGACCTCACGGGCAATTCGGCCGTGGTGCTGCTGGTTGAGGATGAAGACGCGGTGCGCCGAGGTGGCAAGCGCATGCTGGAAACCCGTGGTTACACGGTGCACGAGGCATGTTCGGGCGTTGAAGCCCTGGACATCATGGAAGAGCTGGAAGGCAAGGTGGATATCGTCGTTTCTGACGTGGTGATGCCGGAAATGGATGGTCCTTCGCTGTTGAAGGAATTGCGGAAAAACTATCCTGACCTGAAATTTATCTTCGTATCCGGTTACGCTGAAGACGCCTTCGCCCGTAACCTTCCTGCCGACGCCAAATTTGGCTTCCTGCCCAAGCCGTTTTCGCTCAAGCAATTGGCCGTTGCTGTGCGGGAAATGTTGGACGCATAAAGGCTTCCCGGAGGGCAGTCGCTTGCCCTCCGCGCAGAAGACCATAAGCTCTATTGAATCAACAGCTTTTCAACCAGTTCTAACGTCATCTCATCAAAGTGGTTGATGACAATCGTGGGGTTGAGTGTTGCCACCGCCACGTCGGAATAGCCAAAGGGCACGGCGATAGACGGGATGTTGGCGTTTTGAGCGACAAGAATGTCGTTGCGGCTATCGCCCACCATAATGGCGCGTTGCGGATCACCACCGGCTTTCTCGATTGTGCCCAAGAGGTGCTGAGCATCGGGCTTGCGCACAGCAAATGTATCGCCGCCGGTGATGGCTGAGAAATAGCGCGTCAAACCGAGGCCGTCGAGCAATGGGCGGGCCAAGCCTTCCATTTTATTGGTGCAGACTGCAAGCCTGTATCCGGCAGCTTCAAACCTGTCCAAAGTATCGATCAGACCGGGGTAGGGTTGGCTTTCGCCCGGCATATTGGCTTGATAATGCGCAATGAAACGATCGAGAAGCGGTGATAATTCGTCTTCGGCAAGAGGTTTGCCGCGCAGAGCAAAGGCGCGTTCAATCATGACACGTGCACCATGGCCGACCAGATGGTTGAGGTCATCTGCGCCCACAGGCTCGAGGTCGGCAGCGGCAATGGTGTAATTGAGACTTGCGACAAGATCTGTCGCGGTATCGATGAGGGTTCCATCAAGGTCGAAGACAATTGTGGGTTTTGACACGCGCGTTCTCTTTCATACAGGGAAGACGGTGCAAATGGGTAGGCATTTCCGCCCACAAATGCAACGTGGGACTGATCGCAAAAGGGGCTTTCGTTTGCAAGGAGAGCCGTGTAAACAAGCGAGAGCTTGGTCAATTTATTAAGGTGTGGCCAGACTGGCCTTAAAACCGGGCGCATGAATTCAGTATTGCGACACCCTTGCTCGTTTCTTCAAATGAGGGTGGCGCATTCTTAAAGGAGCGGTTGGCGCATGGACGTTCGCCAGATGAAGATCAAAGCGGCCGAAGTGGCCTTGTCCTATGTTGAAGACGGCATGCGGCTTGGCATTGGCACAGGTTCCACGGCCGAAGAATTCGTGCGTTTGCTGGCCGAAAAGGTCGCAAACGGCTTCAAGGTGCAAGGCGTTCCAACCTCCGAGCGCACAGCGCGGCTGTGTGTCGAGCTGGGTGTGCCATTGAAATCGCTGGATGAATTGCCTGAGCTGGACCTCACCATTGATGGCGCGGATGAGTTGGACAGCCGTCTGAGCCTCATAAAAGGCGGCGGCGGTGCGCTGTTGAGAGAGAAGATTGTGGCGGCTGCATCGTCGCGCATGATTGTCATTGCCGATGAAACCAAAGTGGTTGAAACCTTGGGTGCGTTTGCTCTGCCGATTGAGATCAACCCCTTTGGTGCCGTCTCCACCCGGATCGCCATTGAGAAGGCAGCAACGCGTCTCGGCCTGTCCGGCGAGCTGTCCGTTCGGCGCTGGGGCGATGAAATTTTTATGACGGACGGTGGACATCAGATTCTGGATGCTTCTTTTGGCCGCATTCCTGATGCAGTGGCGCTATCAGAAGCATTGTTTGCGATTCCGGGTGTTGTGGAGCATGGGCTGTTCATCGGTCTTGCCTCGCTTGCCGTTGTGGCAGGCCCGAACGGTGCGCGGGTGATGGAACCGTCGGCCTGATAGCCGGACGTGATTGATGCAGTGAATTATGAAATGAGTTTGCCAGCGCGGCATAGATGTGAACGCGCGGCGCTTTTGAAGCTAACAGGAGCATGAATTTTATGGGCAAGTATCAAGGTATCGGTCGTCTTGCAGCCGGTGTGGTTATCGCTGCTTCGCTTCTTGCTGCGCCCGTCACGCGCGCGCAAGAAGTCACGGACGCGCAGATCGATGTTGCTCGGTCGGCAATCGCGTCATTGGGTGTTACGAATATATTCGACAACATTTTGCCCAATATCGCAGCCCGTTTGAAGGGTCAGTTGATCGAAGCCTATCCGAACCTGGAAGAGCAGATCAACACCACCGTTGACAAGCAGGCGATCACGCTGGCCGCACGCCGTGGCGATCTCGAAAAAGAGGCTGCCATTGTTTATGCCAAGGCATTCACGCAGGACGAACTGAAGCAGATTGCCACTTTCTTCAATAGCCCGGCTGGCAAAAAGCTGATCAAGGATCAGCCTGTCGCCAACCGCGAACTTGGCAAGGCTGCCGATATCTGGGCGGCTGGCATTGCACGTGATCTTGAAAAGAGCACCAATGAGGCGCTGATGAAGACGGCTGGAAAAGAACTGAAGTCGCAAGCTCCCGTTGAAGAGCCTGCGAAAGAACCCGCAAAAGAACCTGCGAAGCCTTGATCCAAGGGCAGGCGAATTTCAAAAGCCCGGACATTCCGGGCTTTTATTTTGTCTTTGTCATCTCCATATGTGAAGAAGTTTGCTGGCCTCCCTCGCGTGTCTGGCTCCCCTGAGGGGCTATAGACCACCGTCGGGGTCGCGACGCGCGTTCGTTCTTAATTTGCCGCATGTACGTTATCGTTTTATTGAGGACAATAAAACGCGACATGCTTTAGGAGTTTACCATGTCATCTTTCGATTATGATCTTTTTGTCATCGGCGGCGGTTCCGGTGGTGTGCGTAGCGCGCGCCTTGCTGCATCCATGGGCAAAAAGGTTGCAATTGCGGAAGAGTACCGGTTTGGCGGCACATGCGTGATACGCGGCTGCGTGCCCAAGAAACTGTTTGTCTACGCATCGCAATTTCATGAGCATTTTGAAGATGCTGCTGGCTTTGGCTGGAGTGTTGGTGCAAGCAGTTTTGATTGGAAAAAGCTGATTGCAGCCAAAGATCAGGAAATCGCACGGCTTGAAGGCCTGTATCGCAAAGGCCTGACCAATGCGGGTGCCGAGCAGATTGAAAGCCGTGCCGAAATTGCTGGCCCAAACAGCGTGCGCATCGTTAAGACCGGCCAAATCGTGACTGCGGAACGCATCATTATTGCCGTTGGCGGCGAGGCAAATTATCACAAATCGCTTCCAGGCCATGAACTGTGCATTTCCTCCAATGAGGCTTTCCATCTCGAAGAGCTGCCGCGCAAGATCGTGATTGCCGGTGGGGGCTACATCGCTGTTGAATTTGCCAATATTTTTCATGGTCTCGGTGTTGAAACCACGTTGATTTATCGCGGTAAGGAAATTCTGTCGCGCTTTGATCAGGATGTCCGCCGCGGCCTGCATCAGGCTATGGAAGCCAAGGGCATTCGCATTCTCTGCACCGATGTGATTGAAGAGGTTTCCAAAACCGATACGGGTGTATTGAACGTGCGCACGCTGAACAATGGCGTGTTGGAAGCGGATCAGGTGATGCTGGCGCTGGGGCGCGATCCCTATACAAAATCACTGGGGCTCGAAACAGCGGGCGTAGCCGTGAATGCACGCGGAGCCATTATTGTCGATCAATATTCGCGCACCAATGTACCAAGCATTTTTGCCCTTGGTGATGTGACCGACCGGGTGCAATTGACGCCGGTGGCGATCCATGAGGCGATGTGTTTTATCGAAACCGAGTATAAGAACAATCCGACATCGCCCGATCACGACATGATCGCGACAGCCGTATTTTCGCAGCCGGAAATTGGCACTGTTGGCATGTCGGAAGAAGAGGCGGCCAAGGCCTTTGCGGAAATTGAAATTTACAAGGCCGAATTCCGCCCGATGAAGGCGACGCTGTCTGGCCGCGCGGAAAAGATGATCATGAAACTGATCGTCAATGCTGCGGATCGCAAGGTGGTGGGTGCGCATATCCTTGGCCACGACGCAGGCGAGATGGCGCAGCTTTTGGGCATTACGTTGAAGGCAGGCTGCACCAAGGATGATTTTGACCGCACCATGGCGGTGCATCCGACCGCTGCGGAGGAGCTGGTCACCATGTATAGCCCGAGCTATCGGGTGCGCCATGGCGAGCGCGTTTAAGCGCATTTGCTGGCATACATGGGCATGAAGTTAGGGCGGGCTGTTTATCGGCCCGTTTCTACTTTTCCCTGACAAACTCTAGAAAGCACTTTTGCGCTCAAGAAGAGCTTTCCAAGCTATGAGCAACGGTTTATAAGCCGCCGATCAAAGCTGGGCGTAAGGACGGCCAGGATTATATGTAGGTGAAGACTATGGCGCAGAATTGGACCCCGACGAGCTGGAGGCAAAAGCCAATCAAGCAGGTTCCGGCCTATCCAGATCAAGAAGCATTGAAGGCAGTCGAGCAGCAGCTCGCATCCTATCCGCCGCTGGTTTTTGCTGGCGAAGCGCGCAGATTGAAAAAGGCTCTTGGCAATGTGGCCGAAGGCAATGGCTTTTTGTTGCAGGGCGGCGATTGCGCTGAAAGCTTCGCTGAGCATGGTGCCGACACAATCCGCGACTTCTTTCGCGCCTTCTTGCAGATGGCCGTTGTTCTGACCTTTGGTGCCCAGCTTCCCGTGGTGAAAATCGGCCGTATTGCCGGTCAATTTGCCAAGCCACGCTCGTCCGACATGGAACGGCAAGGCGATGTCGAGCTGCCGAGCTACCGTGGCGATATTATCAACGGCATCGAGTTCACCGAAGAGTCGCGCATTCCTGATCCGCAACGTCAGTTGATGGCCTATCGCCAGTCGGCTGCAACGCTCAATCTGCTGCGCGCTTTCTCCATGGGTGGCTATGCCAATCTGGAAAATGTGCACCAGTGGATGCTGGGCTTCGTCAAGGATAGCCCGCAGGCCGAGCGCTACCGCAAGCTGGCTGACCGCATCAGCGAAACCATGGACTTCATGAAGGCCGTGGGCATCAATGCCGAGAACAACCCGTCCTTGCGCGAAACCGATTTCTTCACCAGCCACGAAGCTCTGCTGCTTGGCTATGAAGAAGCGATGACCCGCGTTGATTCGACCTCGGGCGATGTTTACGCCACGTCGGGCCACATGATCTGGATTGGTGACCGCACCCGTCAGGCGGATCACGCCCACGTGGAATATTGCCGTGGCATCAAGAACCCGCTTGGCTTGAAATGCGGCCCTTCGTTGCAGGCTGATGATCTGCTTAACCTGATTGATATTCTCAATCCGCAGAATGAAGCCGGTCGTCTGACGCTGATTTGCCGCTTTGGCCACGACAAGGTCGCAGATCATCTGCCACGCCTTATCCGTGCCGTGGAGCGGGAAGGTCGCAAGGTGGTTTGGTCTTGCGATCCGATGCATGGCAACACGATTACGCTCAACAATTACAAGACCCGCCCATTTGAGCGTGTTCTGTCGGAAGTGGAAAGCTTCTTCCAGATCCACCGCTCTGAAGGCTCGCACCCAGGCGGCATCCATATCGAGATGACCGGCAATGATGTGACGGAATGCACCGGCGGTGCCCGTGCTGTCTCTGCAGAGAATTTGCAGGACCGTTACCACACCCATTGCGACCCACGTCTGAATGCCGATCAGGCGTTGGAGCTGGCCTTCCTGCTGGCCGAGCGCATGAAGGGTGGCCGTGATGAAAAGCGTTTGAAGGCCGCAAACGGCTAATTACGACTTTTCATTTGCTTGAAAATAGAAAAAAATCCGCTGTCTTTCGGGCAGCGGTTTTTTTTATGCGTTGCATATATTGATGTTATTATTGATTGCCCGCTTTGAGATTTGACAAGATATGCTCGCGTTCAAACGCGATGTGGCGACGCAAGGCTTCAAAGAAGCCACGCAACATATAGCCTGTGGCTTCCACGTTGACCGACTGGCCGCTGCCCAGCCGCAGCAATGTGTCCGTTAATTCCTCGGCGAAGCAGGCATCTTCACAATGCTCAAATTTCAGGCGGTTCAAGGTCTCGCGAAGCGCGGGCTGGATGTTCGATGTACTCTCCAGCCAGGGAAACAGAATGGTTTCCTCATAAGTGTGCACGCCCTTGATCAAGGGGCCGAGGGCTTTGGCGGCATAGAGACATTTTTGCAAATCAACATTGCCCGGCAGCGAATCAGCAATTTCTTCAAGATGGTCGCAAAGCGCCAACTGCTCCGCGTGGGCGCGCTGCAACCATTCAAGGCTGGTGTCACATGGAACCAGGCCCGAAAGGTGATTTTGTGCTGAGGGGATTGGCTCAATCGTGCGCCGCATGTCCATCTCCATTGATGCCTCCCTTTTTTACGCCAATTGCAGCAACGACAGATGCTTTTGCTGTGCTGTTTCTGGTTTTGGCAGTCGATAAGACATTATCTATCTGAAATCGGGCACCGTCTTGCCTTGATTTGAATCAAGGCCACTTGCCCCTCTTGATGGCACAAAGGCAGGCAACGCAGAGGTTGCGCGGCGCTGCCGCCAACCTTGCGCGCACAACGCCTGAGGATGTCTGGAGACACATCCGTCATGGGGTTGCGAGATTGCACATTGGAGCGGCCGGTATCCTTTGGAGAACGGCTGCTCTGGACGCCAAGCCGTTGGGGGACTCCAACAATGAATTATACGTTCGAGACGATGGGGTTGGTCCTTTTGACCTTCGCCGCACTGCTCGGGGCGGGATTCGCCTACGACAGTCTTTTTGCTGCCCACATGTGGGTCGCCTTTATCGTGCTGCTTATCGGCACCGTTTTTATGCTCCGGCATACCAAGTTTGCACCGGCTGCCGTGAGCGCTAAATCATCGGCCAATAGCCAATCCGAGTATTTTGACGAGGTTGTGCGCTATGGCGTGATTGCCACAGTGTTCTGGGGCGTCGTTGGTTTCCTCGTGGGTGTGGTCGTAGCTCTGCAACTGGCCTGGCCCGAGCTGAATTTCGGCCCCTGGTTTAATTTTGGTCGTTTGCGGCCGGTGCATACCTCCGGCGTTATCTTCGCCTTTGGCGGGAATGCGCTGATTGCGACCTCGCTTTATGTGGTTCAGCGCACCTGTCGTGCACGTCTGTTCGGTGGCTCTCTCGGCTGGTTCGTGTTCTGGGGCTATAATTTCTTCATCGTCATGGCGGCCAGCGGCTATGTACTGGGCATCACCCAGGCGCGCGAATACGCCGAGCCGGAATGGTATGTCGATATCTGGCTGACGATTGTCTGGGTGGCCTATCTTGTGGTGTTTCTGGGCACGATCCTGAAGCGCAAGGAGCCGCATATTTATGTGGCCAATTGGTTCTACCTTGCGTTCATTGTCACCATTGCCATGCTGCATATCGTCAACAATCTGGCGATCCCGGTATCGTTCCTCGGTGTCAAAAGCTATTCCGCCTTCTCTGGCGTGCAGGATGCGCTGACGCAATGGTGGTATGGCCACAATGCGGTGGGCTTCTTCCTGACAGCCGGCTTCCTCGGAATGATGTATTATTTCGTGCCCAAGCAAGCCAATCGCCCGGTCTATTCCTACCGGCTGTCGATCATCCACTTCTGGGCGCTGATCTTCATGTATATCTGGGCCGGTCCGCACCATCTGCACTATACGGCTCTGCCGGATTGGGCACAGACTTTGGGCATGGTGTTTTCGATTATGCTGTGGATGCCCTCCTGGGGCGGCATGATCAACGGTCTGATGACGCTGTCAGGCGCATGGGACAAGCTGAGGACAGACCCAATCATCCGCATGATGGTCATGGCCATCGCCTTCTACGGCATGTCGACCTTTGAAGGTCCGATGATGTCTATCAAGACTGTGAATTCTCTGAGCCATTATACCGAATGGACCATTGGGCACGTGCATTCCGGAGCACTTGGCTGGGTGGGCATGATCACCTTTGGTGCAATCTACTATCTCACACCAAAGCTGTGGCATCGCGATCGTCTTTATTCGATGCGTCTGGTCAATTGGCACTTCTGGCTCGCAACGCTCGGTATCGTCGTCTATGCGGCAGTGCTTTGGGTGGCTGGTATTCAGCAGGGCTTGATGTGGCGCGAGTATGACTCGCAAGGGTTCCTGGTCTATTCCTTCGCCGAAACCGTGAAGGCCATGTTCCCTTACTACGTGATGCGTGCACTCGGCGGTGGGCTTTACCTCGCAGGTGGCCTGATCATGGCCTACAACGTCTGGATGACAATTCTCGGCCATCAGCGCGAAGAAGCGCCCATTGGTGGAGCCGCCTTGCCCCCAACCCTGCAACCGGCTGAATAAGGAGGGCAACCATGTCTATTCTTGATAAACACAAGGTTATCGAAAAGAACGCCAGCCTGTTGCTCGTCGGCTCGCTTCTTGTCGTGTCTATCGGCGGTATCGTTGAAATCGCTCCGCTGTTCTATTTGCAAAACACCATCGAAAAGGTGGAGGGCATGCGGCCCTATAGCCCGCTCGAGCTGGCTGGACGCGACATTTATCTGCGGGAGGGATGCTATCTCTGCCACAGCCAGATGATCCGCCCGTTCCGCGATGAGGTGGAGCGCTATGGCCATTACTCGCTGGCGGCAGAATCCATGTACGATCACCCCTTCCAGTGGGGATCGAAGCGCACCGGACCAGATTTGGCCCGCGTCGGGGATCGCTACTCCAACGAATGGCATGTTCAGCATCTCAGCAGCCCACGGGATGTGGTGCCGGAATCGATCATGCCGCGCTACGCTTTCCTGAAGGACACGCCGCTCAAGATCACCGATATCTCACGTGATTTGACCGTCAACAGTCAGGTCGGCGTGCCTTATACGCAGGACATGATTGTCAATGCCAAAGCCGATCTTGCCGCTCAGGCTGATCCGAACGCCGACACCACGGGGCTTTTGGCGCGCTACCCCAAGGCCAAGGTCGGTGATTTTGATGGTGACCCCACCAAGCTGACCGAAATGGATGCTCTGGTTGCTTACTTGCAAATGCTGGGCACGCTGGTGGACTTTACCAAATACGATGACGCAACCGGATACCGTTAAGGAGGGCACCATGGAAGGAACTGAAATTTACACCGCCATGCGCCACTTTGCCGATAGCTGGGGCATGCTTGGCATGGCTTTGTTTTTCCTGGGCGTTGTTCTGTTTGTTTTTCGGCCCGGAGCCAAGAAGCTTGCAGACGAGGCCGCCTCTATCCCTTTGCGGGAGGATTGATCATGGCAGAAAAAGACATTGATGAGGTCAGCGGCGTCGAAACCACCGGCCACGAGTGGGACGGCATCCGCGAACTGAACAACCCCATGCCGCGTTGGTGGGTCTATACATTCTATGTCACCATCGTCTGGGCTATTGCCTATACAATCTTCTATCCGGCATGGCCGATGTTGAGCACCAACACCAAGGGCTGGTTTGGTTATACCAATCGTGCGGCGGTGACACAGGAATTGGCCGCTGCGAAATCGGCGCAATCTGTCTTCATTGATAAAATTGCAGCCCTTCCGGTGCAGGATATTCTGGCAGACAAAGAGTTGACGGAATTTGCGACCGCTGGCGGGGCTGCCGCCTTCAAAGTCAATTGCACCCCCTGTCACGGATCGGGTGCGGCTGGCGGACAAGGCTATCCAAACCTGAACGATGATGATTGGCTCTGGGGCGGCAGCATTGATGCGATTTATACCACGCTACAGCACGGTATTCGCTATGCGAGTGATCCAGAAACCCGCACATCGGAAATGCCAGCCTTTGCCGATATCTTGAAACCGGAAGAAATTCGCCAGGTTGCCGCCTATGTGGTCAGCCTGACGGACAAGCCGCTCAATCCGGCTCTGGTCGAGCCAGGCAAGCAAGTGTTTGCGGATAATTGCGCGGCCTGCCATGGAGAAAAAGCGGAGGGTAATCGCGATATGGGCGCGCCTAATCTGGCCGATGCTATCTGGCTGAAGGTGAAGGGCGAACAGCAGATTGCCCAGCAAGTGGCGCATCCCAAGCATGGCGTAATGCCCGGTTGGACCGCCCGTTTGGGCGACACCACGGTGAAGGAACTGGCCATCTATGTTCACTCGTTGGGCGGTGGTGAGTAATCACGGCACGGATAGAGCCCGTCAGGTTTGGATGTAACCAGGCGGGCTCTAAACCCACATTGGTCTTTGCCCGGCTTTTTAAATAAGGTCGCAGCAGCTTTTCAAGCAAAAGGGCGCTTCAAGCGCCCTTTTTTATCGATCAGACCAGACTGCCCACTCATAGCCGTCCGGATCGTTGAAATGGAACCGACGACCACCTGGGAACGAAAAAATCGGATTGGAAATTGTGCCGCCCGCGGTTTCAACTTTTTGCTGGCATGCCTCTAATTCTGCCGCAAAAAGAATGATGAGCGGGCCGCCTTTTGCGGAAACCTGAGCTGTGGTGGTGAAACCACCTTTCAGCCTGCCGTCACTGAACTCACAATAGTCTGGACCATAGTCTGTAAAGCTCCAGCCAAAAGCCTTGCCATAGAAGCTCTTTGAAATCTCGATATTCGCGACGTTCAACTCGATGTAATCAATACGATTGAGATCCTCAGCCATGTCTCTCTCCCAAATTCTATGAAATTCAACAGGATGATAAAGTGCAAAGGCCGTGCTGGCGATAGGCATATTGCACTGACCATTCCTAAACGTTCCCACTGTTCGGGCCAAAGTTGGTATAGGGCGGCGACACACCATCGCGAAAGGCGGGCATGCAAAACGCCCCGGCGCATGGCACCGGGGCGTTTTGCAAATCATCAATAGAGCCAATTTTCGCTCTATAAGCGTTTGTGCCGAGGAAACCCGAGTGGATTTTCCCGAGACAATATTAGTGCAAAATTTGGCTCAGGAAGAGCTTTGTGCGCTCATGCTGAGGATTATCGAAGAATTCAGCAGGTGCATTTTCTTCAACGATCTGTCCCTGGTCCATGAAAATAACCCGGTCGGCGACCTGGCGGGCGAAGCCCATTTCATGGGTTACGCACAGCATTGTCATGCCTTCTTCCGCAAGGCTCACCATTGTGTCCAGCACTTCTTTCACCATTTCCGGGTCAAGGGCCGAGGTAGGTTCATCAAACAGCATGATCTTCGGCTTCATGCAGAGCGCACGCGCAATGGCTACGCGCTGCTGCTGGCCGCCCGAAAGCTGGCCCGGGTATTTATGGGCTTGCTCGGGAATCTTGACCCGCTTCAGATAATGCATTGCAATTTCTTCTGCTTCCTTTTTGGGCATCTTGCGAACCCAGATTGGTGCCAAAGTGCAATTTTCCAGAATCGTGAGATGCGGGAACAGATTGAAGTGCTGAAACACCATGCCAACTTCACGGCGGATTTCGTCGATCTTTTTCAAGTCGTTGGTCAACTCGATGTCTTCGACAATGATATTGCCCGTCTGGTGCTCTTCAAGGCGATTGATGCAGCGGATCATGGTTGATTTGCCAGAGCCAGACGGCCCGGCAATGACGATCCGCTCGCCGGTTTTCACTTTCAGATTGATATCACGAAGCACATGGAACTCGCCGTACCACTTGTTCATATTGATGATTTCAATCGCAGTCTTGTGGTCTGACTTTGTCAGAGAATTTTGAGCGACAGCCATATCGTCGGTTCCTTAGAATTTAATGTTTGTGGCCAGTGTCGAGGTGCTTTTCCATGAAATGGGAGTACCGGGACATGCCGAAGCAGAAGATCCAATACACGAAGCCTGCAAATATCAGGCCAGTTACAGCCGTCACAGGTGTCGCCCAATTCGAGTCAGACAGGTTAAGGGTCACGATGCCAAGAAGATCAAACATGCCGATGATGGACACAAGCGACGTATCCTTGAACAGACCGATAAACGTATTTACGATGCCGGGAATGACCAGCTTTATCGTCTGCGGCAAGATGATCAACCGCATTTTCTGGACGTAACTCAGGCCCAACGAATCAGCGCCTTCGAATTGGCCCTTTGGAATGGATTGCAAGCCACCGCGAATAACCTCGGCCATATAGGCAGACGAGAAGATCGACACACCGACCAGTGCACGGAGCAATTTGTCGAAGGTCCAGCCATCGGGCAAAAACAATGGCAGCATGACGCTGGCCATGAACAGAACGGTGATCAGAGGAATGCCACGAATAACTTCAATGAAGATCACGCACAGCATTTTGATCACGGGCATGGTTGAGCGCCGCCCCAATGCCAGCAGGATGCCAACCGGCAAGGACACCGCGATCCCGAAGAAGGACAGGATGAGCGTCACCATCAAGCCACCCCAGCTGGATGTTTCAACATGCGGCAGGCCAAAGCCGCCTGTCAGCAAGAAGAACGCAACGACTGGCAGGACCACGAAAAGCAACAGCGCATTCAAGCCTTTAAACGGTGCCTTCGGCATGAGCATCGGCACCAATAGGAGCACAAACATGATCATGACGAGCATTGGTCGCCATTGCTCCGCAGAGGGGTAACGGCCAAATATAAACTGTTGGAATTTTGCGCCCACAAACGCCCAGCATGCCCCCACCTGTCCATCGGCAATTGCGCCGCCCTGTGCGGCACTCAGGCAGACGGTACGATCGCTTCCGGTCCAGACGGCATCAATGAAGAGCCACTGAACAATGCCAGGCAAGACATAGGCCAGCGCAGCGAGGGAGATGATGGTGAGCAGGACATCTTTCGGCGTGGCGATCAGGTTTTTTCTGATCCACGCCGTTGCTCCGACCTGTCCTGCGGGTGCAGGTGAGGGACCGATGAGCTGTTGACTGACAAAAGCTGTTTTCTGGTTTGCCATCATATTACCTCTCTACCAGAGCCATTTTGGCATTGAACCAGTTCATGAACATTGCTGTGCTGACGCTGATCGACAAATAGACAGCGAGCCAGACAGCAACAATTTCAACAGCCTGACCGGTTTGATTGAGAATTGTACCGCCCACTGAGACGATATCGGAGAAGCCGATTGCAACCGCCAAAGATGAGTTCTTTGTCAGATTGAGATATTGGCTTGTGAGAGGCGGAATAATGAGACGCATGGCCTGGGGCACGACAACGAGGCGAGATGTTTGGCCGGCACTTAAGCCGAGCGCACCAGCTGCTTCGGTCTGACCCTTGGAAACGGCCATAATACCACCGCGCACAATTTCAGCAATGAATGAGGCTGTGTAAAATGACAGCGCCAAAAACAGCGAGGTAAATTCTGGGCCTATGACTGAGCCGCCCTGCATGCTGAAGCGTCCGACTTGAGGCAGGTCGAACGATAATGGCTGGCCAAGTCCAAAATAGGCGAGCACAGGCAGGCCGATAATCAGGCCGAGTGCCAACCAACGTGTTGGAAATTGTTGTCCTGTCGCCATTTGCCGGCGCTTTGCCCAGGATGCCATGAATAAACTGGCGATAATGCCAAGAACAAAAACGAGAAAAACAAACTCTGAGCCGTCGCCATAGACCGCTTTTGGATAGGTCACGCCACGATTGTTGATGTAAATTTCAAGCGGAAGCTTAATCGAGTCTTTGGGCTGGGGCAGAACCGAGATAACACCCTTGTACCAGAAGAAAATCACCAGCAATGGCGGGATGTTTCTGAAGATCTCGACATAGACCTGACAAATCTTGGCGATCAGCCAATTCTTGGACAAGCGTCCGATGCCCACAATGAAGCCGATAACGGATGCTGTAATAATCCCGGCAACGGCAACCTGCAATGTATTGAGAAGGCCGACAATAATCGCCTGACGATAAGTTGAATCGCTGCTATAAGCGATCAAGCGCTGGCCAATATCAAAGCCTGCGCGCCCTTGAAGAAAGCCAAATCCAGAAGATATATTGGCTTTTTGCAGGTTGTGACTGGTGTTACTGATGACGATCCCGATGAACAGAACGACGAGTGCAAGAGTGACGATTTGGTAGAAAATACCACGGACTTTTGGGTCGTAGATCAGAGACGAAGAGCCGGTTTTTCCGGCTTTAGACGAGCTTGTCGCATTGTCTGCCATTGAGGCCTTTTTCCCCTTATTCGCCCTTTTTGGGCGTGCTTTCCCTTAACGGGTTTTCAAAGGGGAGGACGCTTGAGCGACCTCCCCGGAGTGGCGATCTTTTGAGAGATCTTGCGATTAACGGATCGGAGGACCGTACTGGAAGCCACCCTTGGTCCACAAAGCATTGACGCCACGTGCGATTTTCAGAGGGCTACCGGAACCAACGTTGCGGTCGAAGACTTCGCCGTAGTTACCAACCTGCTTGATGATGTTGTAAGCCCAGTCTTCGGATACACCGAGGTCTGCACCGATCTTGCTGCCTTGCTCTGCACCCAGCATACGCTTGATGTCTGGGCCGCCGTTTGCCTTGAACTCATCAACGTTCTTGGATGTGATGCCAGCTTCTTCAGCATTCAGCATCGCGTAGTGAACCCAGCTCACAACATCGAACCACTTGTCGTCGCCCTGGCGAACAGCTGGTCCAAGCGGCTCCTTGGAGATGACTTCTGGAAGAACGATGTTGTTGTCGGGCTCCTTCAGCTTCAAACGCATCGAATAGAGGCCTGATTGGTCGGTGGTGTACACGTCGCAACGACCAGAATCATAGGCAGATGTCGCATCGGCTTCTTTTTCAAACACAACAGGATTGTACTTGAGATCATTTGCCTTGAAATAGTCGGCGAGGTTCAACTCGGTAGTCGTGCCAGCCTGCACGCAAACTGCTGCACCAGACAGTTCAAGCGCGGACTTTACACCCAGAGCCTTCTTCACCATGAAGCCCTGGCCATCGTAGTAGTTGACCGAGCGGAAGTTGAAGCCCAGCGATGTGTCGCGGCTGATGGTCCATGTGGTGTTACGCGTCAGCACATCCACTTCACCAGACTGAAGGGCAGGGAAGCGCTCCTTCGAGGAAAGTGGTGTGAACTTGACCTTGGTGGCGTCACCGAAGACGGCAGCGGCAATACCGCGGCAATAGTCTACGTCCAGACCGCTCCAATTGCCCTTGTCGTCAGGATTCGAGAAGCCGGGCACACCCTGGCTCACGCCGCATTGTACAAAACCTTTTGCTTTAACATCACTCAGCGTATCCGCAGAAGCGCCATAAGCGCTAAAACCGAATGCTGCAGCGCCCAGCGCAACTGACAGAAGCGTCTTTTTCATGTTTCCCAACCTTTGTTATCTTGTGTCGTTCGTTCGGCAGCAACTTGGGCGAGTTCTCCCCCTCTCCACTGACGGCACGCGTCCCCGAGGGGCGTGCAGACGCATCACATTCATAAATGGGTTCATGGTCAAGAGTTTATGGATGGAAATTGCGTTGAAAAGCGGCATTTTTGTGAATTTGCACAATATTTAGTCACAAAGAAACGAAATCACCAGGGATTTGATGAAAAAATAGACGCAAAATAAGGTGATAATTTCATCCGAATGGTTTCTCCATATCGCCCTTGACCGATGTGGCGATGGTGGGCGAAAACCCATGGATAGCCCATGCAGCGAGAAGGCGATTTTATCCAATGTCAGATGAAGAAAAGTGGTTGTCCGAAGCCGGTGTTAATACGCGTCTTTGCCATGTTGGCCATGATCCATCGAGCTACCACGGTTTTGTCAATCCGCCGGTGGTGCGTGCCTCGACTGTGCTTTTTCCCCAAGCGTCGGCAATGGAAACGGTCACGCAGAAATACACCTATGGCACCCGCGGCACGCCAACGACCGATGCGCTTTGCGAAGCGATCGATTCGCTGGAAGGTTCGGCAGGCACGATTTTGCTTCCCTCTGGTCTGGCGGCCATCACTGTGCCGTTTCTGGCATTTTTATCGCCCGGTGATCACGCCTTGATTGTTGATTCGGTTTACGGCCCCTGCCGGCAGTTTTGCGATACGATGCTCAAGCGCCTTGGTGTTGAGGTTGAATATTATGATCCGCTGCTTGGTGCTGGCATCGAGGCGTTGATGCGACCCAACACCCGGTTGGTTCACACAGAATCACCCGGATCAAACACATTTGAAATGCAGGATATTCGCGCAATTTCGGATGTTGCCCATCGTCATGGTGCGGTGGTCAGTATGGACAACACCTGGGCCACCCCGCTGTATTTCCGCCCCTTGGATTTTGGCGTCGATATTTCCATGCATGCGGCGACAAAATATCCGGCCGGTCATTCGGATATTCTGATGGGTACGGTTTCAGCCAATGCCGCGCATTGGCCGCGTCTGAAAGAAGCCAATGGGCTTATGGGGCTATGCGGCGCGCCAGACGATTCTTACCTAGTGCTGCGTGGTTTGCGCACCATGGGGGTACGCCTTGCCCATCATGATCGCAGCGCACGGGCGGTGGCGGAATGGCTGGAGCAGCGGGATGATGTCAGTTCTGTCCTCCATCCCGCCTTACCCAGCTTTCCTGGCCACGACATCTGGAAGCGCGATTTCAAGGGCGCAAGCGGTATATTCTCGTTTGTGTTAGCGGCGGATGAGCCTGCGCAGTTCAAGGCGAAAAGCCATGCCTTCCTTGATGCCTTGCGCCTGTTTGGCTTGGGGTGGTCGTGGGGTGGCTATGAATGCCTGGCCGTGCCGGTCAATCTCAATGATCGCAAAATCCGCAAAGCTCCAGCGGAAGGTCCGCTGATCCGCCTGCAAATTGGCCTCGAAGATGTTGCCGATATTATCGCCGATCTGGAGCGCGGCTTTGCGGCAGCCGCCCTTGTGAAGTGAGGTTTTGAAGTAAGGTCTTTGAGGTGCGCAACGCCTTTGCATGGGGCGTTGCGCGACAAATACGATCTGAAAACAGCGTCGGGAAGGTTTCAGGTGGGTGCGCGGTACCCGTAGAGCCAATCCAGATCGCGTGCAAAGCTGGCGGGCGGGCGCAAGCGCAAAAGCACGTCGCGGCCAATTCTGAAAGGACCGGCGGCGTGATAGGCGAATTTGTTCAAATTGCCGCGTTTGCGCACCATCGCGATGCGTGCAGAGCGCTGCTGTTCAAACTGCGCAAGGGCTTGTTCAACGGGCAGGGCCGCCACAAGATTGGCCAGTTCATAGGCATCCTCTATCGCCATGCCTGCGCCTTGGGCTGAAAATGGCATCATGGCATGGGCGGCATCGCCGATCAGCATAAGATCCTTGTCATTGTGCCAGCGGCCAACGCCCGCCTCGAACAAGGGCCAGAACGTTGGATTTTCAGCCTTCAGCAGCATATCCCGTATTGCGCTGTTCCATCCGTGAAACGATTTCTCCAGCAGCGCTCGTTGCTCGGCACCGGCCTGTGCGGCCCAGCCCTCGGATGCGTCTACGCCGCTGCTAATGGCAACGATGTTGATACTCTCGGTTTCCCGTAAGGGATAGGTGACCAGATGCGCCTTGGGGGCGAGATAGGCTGTAACGGTCCCGCGATCAATAAAGGCGGGTGCCTGATGTTGAGGGATGGTCATGCGCCAGGCAATATTGCCGGAAAATGTCACGTCGGGGCCACCGGCCACGAAATTGCGCAGCCGTGACCACACACCGTCGGCAGCAATCAACAGATCCGGTCGCTTGCCCGAGCACGGATCACGCAGCACTTGCGCATCCGGGCTTTCGACCTGTTGATCCAATGTGAGCGCGCAAAGCGGATTTTGCATAACGGCATTGGCCAGCACCCGTTGCAAACTTGCCCGGTGCAGCACTGCGTAAGGTGCACCCCAGCGGGTCTTTGCAGTGTCGCGCACGGGCACGCTGCCCAATCGTTTCAGGGTCAAGCCTGACGCGAGCGCCACGACATCGGGCTCAGACCACAGCTCTTTCAAAGCTGGTAAAAGACCCAGTTGATCCAGAATGCAGGTGACGTTGGGCGTCAGTTGCAGGCCCGCGCCGACCTCTTCAAGGGCAGCGCTTTTTTCAAAAATACGAGTCGAAATACCCTTTCGGGCAAAGCAAAGAGCAGCGGCAAGACCAGCTATGCCACCGCCAACAATTGCCACGGCTTTCGTGGACATGAAAAATCCGTCTGCCTGACTGAGATCAGGCTGCTTTAACGTGAAATACGCAACCCGCCGGTACGGTCTCGGTTGCCTTCAAGGTGCTGTTGTAGCGATAGAGTGTGGAGCAGTAAGGACAGACTTTTTCGTTGTCCTGCCCCAGATCCATGAAAATATGCGGATGGTCAAACGGAACGGAAGCGCCCGTGCACATGAATTCCTTCACGCCAATTTCGATAACCTGGTGTCCGCCATCATTTTGGAAATGGGGAATGTGATGACCGGCCATGTCTATGCTCCGAATGCCTTGAATTGCAAAATTGCCAACACCGTTCAGGGCCGGGTTTTGCAGAAGATGAAAACAGTTGCGGCAGTGCGTAGCTGTCATGTTTTCACATGCAGCCCTAGCAGGCCGCCTCAACGGGGTGAGCGGACATTAGCCCTCTTTTTTGCAAAAGTGTAGTGGCAATGCAGCAAGCGCCCCACAGTTTTTCAAGGTGTTGGGCTTGCGGGCGGCAGCAGGTGCACTATCGTTGGGAAAAATTTTTCCCCTATGCCTGATGATGGCCTGACTGACGGATTGATTGCCATGAACTTGAATGCGCCTGCTTTTTCCCGCTTTACCCATGATGGGCTGTCTCTTGCCTATTTTGATGAGGGCGATCCATCCGCTCCCGCAGTTTTGTTGATTCACGGCTTTGCATCCTCTGCCATGGTCAATTGGGTTCATCCGGGCTGGCTGAAGACACTCGCAGATGCAGGCTACCGGGTGATTGCGCTGGACAATCGCGGCCATGGCCAAAGTGATAAGCCCCATGAGGCAGAGGTTTATCATCCCGAAAACATGGCGTCAGATGCGGCAGCTTTGCTGGATCATCTCGGCATCGCACAGGCCCATGTGATGGGCTATTCCATGGGCGCGCGTATTTCGGCGTTTATGGCGCTGGATTTTCCAACGCGCATTCGATCCTTGGTGTTTGGTGGTCTGGGTATAGGCATGTGCGATGGCGTTGGTGATTGGGATCCGATTGCTGATGCGCTTCTGGCACCTTCGCTCGACGTGGTGAGCCATGAGCGTGGTCGAATGTTTCGGGCCTTTGCCGAGCAGACCGGCAGTGATCGTCTAGCCCTTGCCGCTTGCATCAGCACATCGCGCGATCTTGTAACGCGCGAAGAACTTGGACGCCTCACCGTGCCAACCCTGATTGGCGTTGGCACAAAGGATGATATCGCCGGATCGGCGCAGGAACTGGCCGCGTTGATGCCCAATGCCCGCGCCGTCGATATTCCCAATCGCGATCATATGCTGGCTGTCGGCGACCGCGTGTTCAAGGCCGCCGTACTCGACTTTTATCGCGAACTCGATCAGCCTTGAGGGGGATTATTCACCTTTGAAAACCGGAGGCCGCTTTTCGAGAAATGCGGTGCGGCCTTCAAGGTAATCTGCGCTTTCGAAGGTGGCAGCTCCCAGCACGGCCGCTTCGGTGAGCAGGTTTTCATCTTCGCTTTCACTGGCCCGTAGGGCAAGCTTGGCCGCCGAGACAGAAAGTGGGGCATTGGCGGCGATAGTCTGCGCAAGTGAAAAGGCAGCCCCCTCCAGAGCCGATGGTACAACAACCTGACTGAGAAAACCGCAGGCCAAAAGCTCTTTGGCGGGCAGGGCGGCTCCGGTAAACAACATGTGTCTGGCCATTTGGCTTCCCAAGCCCCGCTGCAAGTCGGCAACCGCATCTGCCGGATAAGCGAGGCCCAGACGGGCGGCGGGAATGGAAAAAACGGCGGTGTCATCGGCAATGCGAAGGTCTGCTGCTGCTGCGAAACCAAAGGCACCGCCGTAGCAAGCGCCGCGAATAGAGGCAATCACCGGAATGCGAACCTCGCGGAGTGCGGTGAACGCCGCGCTGTTTTCCGCCTCATACATGCGGGCCTGAACGGCCGTGGCGCGCTCTGTGGCGAACTCAGAAATATCGGCTCCGGCGCTGAAATCTTTTTGGCCGCCGCCTGTCATGACAATGCAATGGATCTGGCCGTCTTCCAAAAGCCAATCGAGAGCATCAGGAACGGCGCGCCACATGGCTTTGGTGATGGCATTTTTGCGGGTTGGATTATCAAAAATCAAAGCGCCAATGCCATTTTGCCCGGCAGCACGGATACCACCGCCACCAAATATGCGCGCTTGTTTCATTTTTCAGCTCCCATCTGGTCTCAGAGACATATGATCTATATATTGGAGCGCGAACGTCAATGAGGAGATTGCCATGGCGGCCAAGACCGATCTTGCGAAGCGGGAGATGATCAAGCCAATGGACCCGATATGGGATACGCTGAAGCAAGAGGCGCGGTGTGCCGCGGATAGAGATCCCTTGCTGGCAGCTTTTCTGTATTCGACGGTGCTGAACCATCGGTCTTTGGAAGATTGCGTTATCCATCGCATTTGCGAAAGGCTGGATCACCCCGATTTGCAGTCCGCGCTGCTGCGTCAGACGTTTGATGAAATGCTTCAGGATTGGCCGGAGTGGGGCTCGATTCTCCGCGTTGATATTCAGGCCTATTACGACCGAGATGCAGCCTGCACCCGCTTTATTGAGCCCGTACTTTACTTCAAGGGCTTTCACGCCATTCAAACCCATCGGCTGGCCCATTGGCTTTGGAACAACAACCGTCGCGATTTTGCGCTCTATCTGCAAAGCCGCTCAAGCAGCGTGTTTCAAACCGACATTAATCCGGCTGCTTTCATTGGACGCGGGATCTTTCTGGATCATGCGACAGGTCTGGTGGTGGGCGAGACTGCGCGCGTTGGCGATAATGTGTCCATCCTCCATGGCGTCACCTTGGGTGGCACCGGCAAAGAAGGGGCAGATCGTCACCCGAAGATTGGCAATGGTGTGCTGATTGGCGCGGGCGCAAAAGTGCTTGGCAATATCGACATCGGCTGCTGCTCGCGCATTGCTGCAGGCTCTGTGGTGTTAAAGCCGGTGCCGCCAGGCAAGACTGTGGCCGGTGTGCCTGCCAAGGTGGTTGGCGAGGCCGGCTGTGCAGAACCCGCACGCTCCATGGACCAGATGGTCGCTGGCGTGTGATGGAATGCTGCGGCAATTGTTTTGCTGAAACAGAGGCAGATAGATTTGGGTAATGCCGCGGTTGTGTGCATTCGCTGCTTTACATGGTCGTTTGGCCCGTGCAACAAGCGGCTCGCTTGTGGTGTTTCGCATTGGCTTTGATGCAGATGTGTGGCCGCAAGCCACGGCATCACGTCCTGCACCAAAGTGCATCGCAGGAGAAAATGGTGCAGCGTGTATAAATGTTGCAGTGTGCTTTATGTGATTTGCGAAATGCATAGCGCTGCAATGTGATTTTCTGTGTGATTTTTGCCTTGGCGCTGCCTTGGTTGAAGGCTTATGCAGTCATGGCGTAACGTTGCTGATCGTTCCGGTTGGTAATGATTGTGCTGGAATTTTAAAAAACACAGTGCCGCTTTGCGGCTGTCGCACGCCGTTGCGCTGTGGAAGACCGATGGAGACATGTGTGAAAGCAGACGAAATCAAGAAGCTGGACGCCTATTTCAAGCGTACCTTCAATCCAACCATGGTTGTCAAGGCTCGTCCGCGCAAGGATGACTCGGCAGAGGTTTATGTCGGCGAAGAGTTTCTCGGCGTCGTTTTCAAAGATGATGAAGATGGCGATCTTTCCTACAATTTTTCGATGGCCATTCTTGACGTGGATTTGTAATCACGCGTTGCGTTACTAATTGAAATATCTGGCTATATCGTGTCGAGAAGGGTGTTCATGGATGTGAACGCCCTTTTTGTTTTTTGACAATTGCAACTTTTGAGATATGGTGCGTCGCACAAATTCACTTGACCTTTTTTAGGGAAATGCCCTAAAGTGGTCGAAGCAAGAGGAAAAGGAGTGCTCGCATGATCAATATCGAAGAAGCCAGCAAGAAGAGCAAGGAAGCAATGGACACGGCCGTCAAAAACTATGCGGAAGTGACCAAAAACTTTCAGTCGATCGCGGCCGAAGCGACTGAATATTCCAAGAAGTCGGTTCAGGAATTGACCAGCTTTGTCGAGCAGCTCACAGCTGCGCGCAGCATCGAAACCGTGGTTGAATTGCAGACGAAATTCGCCAAGACCTCCTACGAATCCTTTGTTGCCGAAGCAACCAAGATTGGCGAAATGTATGCCAATTTGGCCAAGACAGCTTACAAGCCTTATGAAGCGCCTGTTGCAAAAGCAACGAAGCCTGCGCCTGTCGCGCCTGCTGCATAATATATAAGCATTGATTGCTAGACAGAGCGGCCGCCTTATCGGGCGGCCGTTTTTTGTTTGCAATTGCTGCGTTATTTTTACGGGTGCGGGCACTCATATATAGGCTCGAATGCCGTTCAGCCGCTCAAAGTCCTCGGTTAACACGATTGCTTTTTCGGCGTGTTGCATCGCTCGCCGGGACTGTGTTCTTGCCGCCCGTTTGAAATCGTTACCGCAAGACGAAAGGTCGACGAACGCTTTCTGCAGGCGGATTTGAACTTCGATCATCGCGGCTCCATCGCGACCAATTGGCGCAAACACGTCTGCAAACAGGTCTTCAATGCTAAGCGCTGGAACGCGAACGTGGGGGAAAGCAACGTCAGGTGTTTCCTGTTCAGGGTCTGCTTTTTTTTCGGCGTCTGGCTGCATCATCACCAGCAAGCGAACCGCGCGTCCGATGACATCTATGGCGGTGCCAGGATCATTCACCGCAGGTGAGAGGGCCCGTGAGGCGATTTCAGACAAAACACAAAAGCCAAAACGCGGATCCTGCTCATAGGAGCGGGTCTCAGCAATGGTGAATGCGCCTTGGATGGAGGCGATCGCGTCATCGTCTACAGCCACACCAAGTCTGGCAATGGGGCGGTTGGGTCCGACAAAACTCCCGGAGACGGCGAGGAGGTCGAGCACAGTATTGTGCGCCTGGGCGATCATGTTCAACGTGCCGACATCAACATGTTGCACATAGCCAATGGATTGCGCATGGATGGTGAAGCCGGAAATGTCGCTTGCCAAGTCCTTGGGCAGCGGCAAGGCACCAAGATAAGGATTGCCCTGCCGCGCCTTGACCGCGTTGGCTGTGGCGGCTTCGACCCGCCCGATTGTGTCTATCATCTGGCCAAGGCGCGAAAGGTGATCAACCCATTTCAGCAATGTCAGCACGATGACGGCAATGACAAGCAAGGTTGCCACAAACAGGATAACGCGGCCTTGGTCTCCGTAAGCCCCGGTGCTGAGGCTGACGATGCCGACTAGGCTGAACAGGAAGGCACCAATGAAGGTGGCCAGCACATTCTGTGTTGTGGAATCCTCGACCACAAGGCGTGTTGCCCTCGGCGTCGCGTTGCTTGCGGCGGAGCCGTAGGCGGTAACCATTGTGGTCAGGGAGAATGTGGTGACCGTCAACATGCTGGTGGCGAGAATGTTGAGGATGCCGTCCACCGCGTCGGCCCCGATTTTTCCCGCCAGCGATGGCGGCAATTGTGGCGAGAAAAACACGGAAAACAGCGCCGTTGCTAAGCCGATGAGGGCAAAGATTGCCGGGCGAAACCAGAGCCTTTTTACAAACCGCAGTGCAATCCATCGCCATTTTGAAATCATATTCTTCTTCCTGCATCGCTCTCTTGCGATTTTTCGTGTCTGGAGGAGCGCTTGATCAAACCCGCTGTGCTGTAAAATCCTGTGAGGGTTGCGCTCAATGTAACGTGCAACAGCGCCACGACCAGAACCATCTTGCACAGCCGTTGTGTTTATTGGTCAGCTTCGGACAGTGAAGGCCTGCTAAATTTCGTATCACAAGATTGTTTTGCATGGGCCCAATTGCAATTGGGGCTTTCGCTTGAAGGATGTAAATTAAAACCTATCTTTCATGAGGACATCGCGGCACGCTGGATGAAACACGGATAGCGTGAACGAGCCGAAAAAAATGAAAGTTAGACGATGAAGTTGCAGTGTCTTAAGGTTTTTCGAAATGAGGCTGCGCAATTCTGTTTGAAGTGATGGGCAATGGGCTTAAAATCGTCGACAAATGAACTACCTTATGGACAGGTTAACGTCCTGCAGATTCGGATTCTGCCAAAAAGACCGGGTGTCGGGAGACTATATTGAAAATGATCGCGCAACCGATCGTCATGCAAAGGCCGGGGAATGGTGGAGACGGACCCAATCGGGGCACGTCTGTCATCACGCGCACAAAGCCGAAGACCAAAAAGCCGAACTTGTATCGTGTTCTCATCCTGAATGACGATTACACGCCCATGGAGTTCGTGATACATATACTGGAGAGGTTTTTTCAAAAGGACAGGGAAGCAGCAACCCGCATCATGCTGCACGTGCATAACCACGGGGTAGGGGAATGCGGCGTCTTCACCTATGAGGTCGCCGAAACCAAGGTAAGCCAAGTCATGGACTTCGCACGGCAGCACGAACATCCGCTGCAATGCGTCATGGAAAAGAAATGAGGATCTGACCGTGCCAACATTTTCTCCAAGCCTGGAAAAGGCGCTGCATCAGGCTCTCACTTTTGCCAATGAGCGTCATCACGAATATGCAACTCTCGAGCATTTGCTGCTGGCGTTGATAGAAGATGCCGATGCCGCCGCTGTTATGGGGGCGTGCAATGTGGATCTTGATGTTTTACGCAAAACAGTGAGCGAATACGTCGATAACGAACTGGCCAATCTGGTGACTGGCTATGACGAAGATTCCAAACCCACATCGGGTTTTCAGCGCGTTATTCAGCGCGCGGTCATCCATGTGCAATCGTCTGGCCGCGAAGAGGTGACTGGCGCGAATGTGCTGGTGGCCATCTTTGCCGAGCGCGAAAGCCATGCGGCCTATTTTCTGCAAGAGCAGGAAATGACCCGCTATGATGCGGTGAACTACATCTCCCACGGCATTGGCAAGCGGCCTGGCACCTCTCAGTCACGCCCGCCACGCGGCGTGGAAGAAGAGAGCGAAGCCAGCAACAAGCCCAATCGCGATCACGAAGAAGGCCCGGCCAAGAAGCAGCCGGATGCCTTGAAGGCCTATTGCGTTAATCTCAATGAAAAGGCCAAGAAGGGTCGGATTGATCCGTTGATTGGCCGCCATAACGAGGTCAACCGCACCATTCAGGTGCTTTGCCGCCGCTCCAAGAACAACCCGCTGTATGTGGGTGATCCGGGCGTGGGCAAAACCGCGATTGCCGAAGGTCTGGCCAAGCGCATTGTTGAAGGCAAGGTGCCGGAAGCTTTGGCGGATGCCACCATTTTCTCGCTCGACATGGGCACGCTCCTGGCCGGCACCCGTTATCGCGGCGATTTTGAAGAACGTTTGAAGCAGGTCGTCAAGGAGCTGGAAGATTATCCCGGTGCCGTGCTGTTTATCGATGAGATTCATACGGTGATTGGCGCAGGGGCAACATCGGGTGGGGCTATGGATGCGTCCAACCTGCTCAAGCCTGCTCTGTCCTCTGGTGCCATTCGTTGTATCGGTTCGACAACCTATAAAGAATATCGGCAGTTCTTTGAAAAAGACCGCGCACTTGTGCGTCGCTTCCAGAAGATTGATGTCAATGAACCATCGATTGATGATGCTATTGAGATCATGAAGGGGCTCAAGCCTTACTTCGAGGAATATCACAAGCTGCGCTATACCAATGAGGCGATCAAGAGCGCCGTCGAGCTGTCGGCGCGCTATATCAGCGATCGCAAGCTGCCGGATAAAGCCATTGATGTGATTGACGAAACTGGCGCGGCCCAGATGCTGTTGCCAGCGTCGCGTCGGCGCAAGCTGATCACTGAAAAGGAAATCGAAGTGACCATTGCCACCATGGCCCGCATTCCGGCCAAGACGGTGTCAAAGGACGACGAGATGGTTTTGGCCAATCTCGAGCAGGAGCTGCGCTCGGTGGTTTATGGTCAGGATGATGCCATTGAAGCGCTGTCCACAGCCATCAAACTGGCGCGTGCTGGTTTGCGCGAGCCAAACAAGCCGATTGGTTCTTACGTCTTCTCAGGCCCCACCGGGGTTGGCAAGACCGAGGTCGCCAAGCAGCTGGCTTCGTCCCTCGGTGTCGAGTTGCAGCGCTTCGACATGTCGGAATATATGGAGCGCCATACGGTGTCGCGCCTGCTTGGTGCACCTCCCGGCTATGTTGGCTTCGATCAGGGCGGCCTGTTGACTGATGGTGTTGATCAGCATCCGCATTCCGTGGTGCTGCTTGACGAAATCGAAAAGGCTCATCCGGATATCTACAACATCCTGTTGCAGGTTATGGATCATGGCTCTTTGACGGATCACAACGGCAAGAAGATCGATTTCCGCAACGTGATTTTGATCATGACAACCAATGCGGGCGCTTCGGAAATGGCAAAATCTGCCATTGGCTTCGGCTCGTCCAAGCGCAGCGGTGAAGATGAGGAGGCCATTAACCGCCTGTTCACGCCGGAATTCCGCAATCGTCTGGATGCGATCATTCCCTTCGCTCCGCTGCCAAGTGAAGTCATTCACAAGGTGGTTCAGAAGTTCGTCATGCAGCTGGAAGCGCAATTGTCTGACCGTGGAGTCACATTCGAATTGTCGCCAGAATCCGTGGCATGGCTCGCGACAAAGGGCTATGACGAAAAAATGGGTGCACGTCCTTTGGGTCGGGTTATTCAGGAGCATATCAAGAAGCCTTTGGCCAATGAGATCCTGTTTGGCAAACTCAAGAAGGGCGGTCTGGTTAAGGTTGGCGTTGCCACGAAGGATGACGGAACAGACGGCTTGACGCTGGATTGCGTGTCGGATGCAACACCTGTTGCGCCAAAGCCGGAGGCCGAGCAGATCGAAGCCATGCACGATGATGGTGACGTTGTGACCAAGCCATTGCCGAAAGCAAAAAAGGCAAAGGCTGAGCCAGAGGTTCAGGCCTTGAACGAAATCAAGCCATCGGCAAAGAAAAGCTCCGTGCCGAAGGTTCCGAAGAAGAAATAAGCGTCCATAGATTTCTGGATCAAACGCTTGATTCCCGGTGGCAGTCGTCAAGCGTTTGTGAATCCTGAACACAAACAAAAGATAAGCTAGGGTTTCGGGCCGATGCTTGGGAACCAAGCGTTGGAGTCGAAACACGAGTGATGGAAAATCAACAATGCCGGGCACGCTGCCCGGCATTGTCTTTTGATAGGTTTGTTGATGTCATCGTCTTTTTTTGAGGCCCGCCCGCAGCTCCGCTGGTTTTTGATTGGCATGCGTGGTCTCTTCAGTATCCCTGCCATGATCCTCATGGTGTCGTTTGTGGGTTTTAGCGCCTTTGCGGTTGAAAGTGGCATTAGTCGCGGCGAAGCCATGTTTATGACGGCGATTATCTGGGCGCTGCCTGCCAAGATGATTCTGATTGGCATGATGAGCAGCGGTGCCAGTCTGCTGGCCTGTTTTTTGGCCGTCTCGCTATCGTCGATCCGTATGATGCCAATGGTGGCATCATTGGTGCCGGAAATGCGCGACAGCAAAACACCAACCTGGCTGCTGCTGATCCTGTCTCATTTTGTCGCCATCACCGCCTGGGTATTCGCGATGGCCAATCTGAAGACCATTCCGCGCGAAGGCCGCATTGCTTTCTTTGCCGGATTTGGTCTGACACTGGTGGCCGTCAACACGATACTGGTGGGCATATGCTACAGTCTGGTGTCAACATTCCCGCCTCTTGTTGCGGGCGTGCTGTTTTTTCTTACGCCGGTCTATTTTGTCGCTTCCATCTGGGCAACCGGCCGCCAAACGGTGGTGAAGGTTGCCTTTGTCATCGGCATCGTGTCCGGCCCGCTGCTGGCTGTTATCGTTCCCGGATTTGACATTCTGATTGCCGGGATTGGCGGTGGAACTCTGGCCTATCTGATTGATCGCGTTTTCATTCGCGGGCGCGCCAAAGCTGTGTTGGCGCAGGAAGGTGCATGATGGCGGATTATTGGCCCTTTGTGGTGATTATCGTGGCCGGTTGGCTTGCCACCGATCTGTGGCGCTGGCTGGGCGTGATCGCCGGAAACCGCCTGCAAGAAGGCTCGGAGCCTCTCTATTGGGTGAGGGCGGTGGCCACCTCTCTGGTGATGGCCGTCACCGCCAAACTCATTGTTTTTCCAACCGGGGCACTGGCAGCGTCACCGCTGTGGCTGCGCCTTGCGGCCACCAGTCTTGGCTTTGTGGCCTTTCTCGTGGCAGGGCAACGCATCATTGTGGGTGTGACCGTTTCGCTTGGTCTGCTGGCACTTGGCTTGGCGTTTTTATAAAGCCGCAATGATCTTTGCGGCATTGGCCTTCAGCACGTCAATATTCTCCATGCCACCCACATGCGGCTTCAAGGGCAGGCCATCATGACGGGGAATGACGTGAAAATGCAGGTGAAATACGGTTTGGCCAGCGGCCGGTTCATTGAATTGCGCCACATAGACGCCATCGGCATCAAAGGCCTCTTGCGCGGCAACTGCCAATTTCTGCACCACAGGGATCAGCTTTGCCAAAACGGCCGGATCGGCATCCAACAGATTGCGTGATCCCTGCTTTGGAATCACCAGAAGATGGCCGGGAGCCTGCGGCATCACATCCATAAACGCCAGCGTATCGTCATCCTCATAGAGTTTGACCGATGGAATCTCGCCCTTGATGATTTTTGCAAAGATGTTGTCGGGATCATAGGCCGAAATGCTCATGCGGGTCTCCTCATTCTCTATCGATATATTGTCTGTGATGCTGTCGGTACTGTTGGTCAACCGTCAAATTCTTCGCCATCGCGCGGTTGGCGCTCGCCTTTTCGAAAGGGTGTATGGTCGCCCAAAATTTCCTGCGCATGGGCAACTTCACGGCGTTCATGCTCCAAATAGTCGGCAATGGCGCGTCGCAATCCGGGGTGAGAAATATAGTGGGCTGAGTGGGTGGTCACGGGCTGATATCCGCGCGCCAGCTTATGCTCGCCTTGTGCGCCTGCTTCAACTTTCTTCAAGCCTTTGGCCAGCGCGAAATCAATGGCCTGATGATAACACACCTCAAAATGCAAAAATGGATGGTCTTCTATACAACCCCAATGGCGACCAAACAGCACCTCGGAGCCAATGAAATTGATGGCACCGGCAATGTAACGCCCCTCGCGTTTGGCCATGACCAGCAAAATATCATCGGCCATGCGCTCGCCAATCAGCGCGTAAAACTGTCGGGTGAGGTAAGGCCTGCCCCATTTGCGGCTGCCAGTGTCCATGTAAAAGCCGAAGAACTGGTCCCAGATATCCTCGGTCAGGTCCTTGCCGGTCAACCAATCAATGGTAATGCCGTTTTCAAGCGCTGAGCGACGTTCTTTGCGCAGCGTTTTTCGTTTGCGCGAGGCCAGCGTTTCCAAAAAGGCATCGTGATCGGCATATCCTTCATTGATAAAGTGAAACTGCTGATCGGTCCGCGGCAGAAAACCGGACGCTTCAAAGCTCGCGCATTCGTTGTCTGGCAAAAAGGTCACGTGGGCGGATGATACGCCCAGTTGCTTTGCCACCTCCGCCAATCCGCTCGACAGGGCGGCATAAGCGCTTTGTGCATCCACGCCGGGTGCCACCATCAGCCGAGGCCCGGTTGCGGGTGTGAACGGAATGGACGCTTGAAGCTTGGGGTAATATCGCCCACCGGCGCGCTCAAACGCATCGGCCCAGCCATGGTCAAACACGTATTCGCCCTGGCTGTTGTTTTTGAGATAGCAGGGCATGGCCGCCAAAAGCTGGCCGGAGCTGCTTTCCATCAAAAGATGGTGGCCCATCCAGCCGGTTTTGGCGGTGGCCGAGCCAGATTCCTCCAAAGATGAAAGATAGGCCCAACTGTTGAAAGGATTATAGGCGGCATTTTCCGATGCCTTGCTGGCACCGGAAAGCCTGTCCCAGGCAGATTGTGCAATGTCCTTAAAGGACTGCTCGACCCTGATTGTGACTTCCTCGGTCATGCGGCTCCAACTTACGCAGTGACGACCGGGTCTCTGGGATCGAACCCTTCAAACGTCATCTGATCTGCATATTTATAGGTCTGCGCCCGCATGATTTCATCCCTGACTGTCCATGTAATCACGGGAATGTTTTTCTGCCGCTGGGCTTCAATGAAGCTGTTGGGCAAGTGCGCTACGCAATAGGAAATGAAATCCAATCCCAGTTGCATTGCTTCATCATGGGCAAAGAAGCTTTCGGGCTTTGTGCCTTCCGCCGTCAAGCCAACAGGATAGGGGCAGTTTTGCGCCTTCAACTCTTTGAGCAGGTGGACGTCAAAGCTCATCAGGGCGACTTTTCCCTGATAACCATCGAGAACGTCGAGCACGTCTTCGACAAAGCCCTCGTCGTTACCCAGCCGACCCTTGAGTTCAATAATCAGCGGCACCTGACCCTTGACCAGATCCAGCAGCTGTTTCAGCGTGGGCACCTTGTCCTTGGTGCCGCCAATCGACATCAGCTTCAATTCGGCTGCGGTGCGGTCACGCACGTCTCCGGTCATATTGCACAGGCGTTGCATGTCGTCGTCATGAAACACCACGGGCACGCTGTCGGTGGTGTATTGCAGGTCGCACTCAATGGCAAAACCAGCGTCCACGGCACGCGCTGCCGCCGAGAGCGTGTTTTCCCAAACCAGTTTGTTCTGGTCGTGAAAGCCACGATGGGCAACAGGAACATCCTTGATCCAGCTTGCGTCAATCACAGGCTGATCTCCATGATGGCATCAACTTCAACTGCCGCATTCAAGGGCAGGGCAGCCATGCCGACGGCGGCACGGGCATGTTTGCCAGCCTCGCCAAGCACATTGGCAATCAGATTGGAGGCACCATTCATCACCAGATGCTGATCGGTAAAGCCCGGCGCGGAGGCAATAAAGCCATTGAGCTTGATGACCTTGACGATTCGCGAAAGATCACCATCCAATGCGGCTTTGGCCTGTGCGAGAATGTTGATGGCACAAAGCTCAGCTGCGCGCTGGCCGTCTGCCAATTCAACGTCTGCACCCAGCAGGCCGGTGACAGCAATTTTGCCATTCTCCATGGGCAACTGGCCCGAAAGATAGAGGAGGTTGCCACTGATGACGAAAGAAACGTAATTTGCGGCAGGTGTAGCAGCAACTGGCAGGGTGATGCCAAGGGTGGTCAGGCGGCTATCAATGGTGTCGGACATGATCAAATCCCGTATTCGACTGAAACGTGGTGATAAACGTGTATGTGAGGCGGAACTGCCTCGCTTTTGACAACTCAGTTCTTATAGCATTGTTTTGGACTGCAACAGGAGATTATGCATGCCGCAGGCGACCTTGGCCCTTGTTCTGGCACTCACTGCTAACACGGCAATGACACCTGTGAAGGTTGATCCGCATACGCCGACGATTCTTGCCCCTCACCGCGCCACCTATGACATCCGCCTGAAAAAAGCGACGGATCAATCAGGTGTTGATGATATGAGCGGACGCATGGTCTATGAGTTCAACGGTTCGACCTGTACCGGCTATAAAACTAATTTTCGGTTCGTGACCAAGATTGAAACCGGCGATCAGGTCAGCGTCACCGATCAGCAGATCAAGACATTTGAAAATGTCGGGGCCAGCCGTTTTGATTTTGAAAGCAAATCCTTTACCGATGACAAGCTGGACAAGGATGTGAAAGGCTTTGCCATGGGCAAGGCCAATGGCATGCAGGTGGAGCTGAAAGAGCCGCAGCAGCGTGAATTGCAATTGGCCAAGGCGCTTTTCCCAAGCCAGCACGTGCTTGAAATGATTGATCATGCCCGCAAAGGTAATCGTTTTTTTGAAACGCGCATTTTTGATGGCACGGAAGATGGCGACAAAAGCTATCTGACGACCACGGTGCTGGGGAAAACCGAAACCCTTGGCAAAGATAGCAAAGACCCGCTGTCTGGCCATAGCTATTGGCCTGTTTCCATTGCCTATTATGAAGACAAGTCGTCCGGCGATCAGTTGCCAATCTATACCCAGTCGTTCAATCTCTATGACAATGGCATTACCCGCGATCTTACGCTGGATTACGGCGACGTGATTCTGACGGGCAACCTCTCGAAGCTGGAAATGCTGCCGGCTGAGACCTGCAATGCGGAAAAATAGCGTCATGCGTGGGTTTTTGATGTCTTAGCCTTGATTTGCTGGTCAAACCGCTATATGGCGACCGGCATTCCACACGTGAAGCTTGGGATTGTTCGGGAGAAATCCGAATGGTTCCGCCCGGTGGCGTCTCTGCAAAGAGCGCTGTTTGCTTCATGGGGGTTAAACCGGAAAAGGAGAAAAGGCATGGCATTGCCTGATTTTAGCATGCGTCAGCTTCTGGAAGCTGGCGTTCACTTTGGTCACCAGACTCATCGCTGGAACCCAAAGATGAAGCCGTACATCTTCGGCGATCGTAACAACATCCACATCATCGATTTGGCTCAGACAGTTCCTATGCTGTCGCGCGCCCTTCAGGTCGTTTCCGACACTGTTGCTCGTGGTGGCCGCGTTCTGTTCGTTGGCACGAAGCGTCAGGCGTCTGACCTGATTGCGGATGCTGCAAAGCGTTCGGCTCAGTACTACGTCAACTCCCGTTGGCTCGGCGGTATGATGACCAACTGGAAGACCATTTCTAATTCGATCCAGCGTCTGCGCAAGCTCGACGAGATCCTGAATTCGGAAGCACAGGGCTATTCCAAGAAGGAGCGCCTGAACCTTGAGCGCGAACGCGAAAAGCTTGAAAAGGCTCTTGGCGGTATCCGTGATATGGGCGGCACCCCTGACCTGATGGTGATTGTAGACACCAACAAGGAAAAGATCGCCATCGACGAAGCAAAGCGTCTGGGCATTCCAGTCGTTGCTATCATCGACTCGAACTGCGATCCTGACCTGATCGACTTCCCGATCCCAGGCAATGACGACGCATCGCGCGCCATCGCTCTGTACTGCGACCTGATTTCGCGCGCTGCCATCGATGGTATTGCTCGTCAGCAGGGCGCTTCGGGCCGTGACATCGGCGCTTCTTTCGAAGCACCTGTTGAGCCTGCGCTCGAAGGTTCTGCCGAAGCTTAATGAGTGAGGAGAGCGGGCTGTCACCAGCCCGCCCTCTTTTATCCATTATGGTAAGAATATAGAACATATCCTTGATTTTATAGAGATATGATAGGTTCTACGGATTGATGGGCCGCCACCTCAGGATTAGACTGTGTGGCGGCCCGCTCCTTTCGCTCACTGAGCGGATCGGCAGAGAGCATCTGCCTGATCTTTGTGATGACAGGGTTTCATCACGGTGTAACATTTCCGGGTACAAGTCGTGCCCAGTCCGGGTGCTGGTGACAGATTCTGTTGGCTGGCCCGCCCATGAACAGACACAAGAGGCAAACAATGACCGAGATCACTGCTGCAATGGTGAAGCAACTGCGCGAAATGACTGGCGCAGGCATGATGGATTGCAAGAAGGCTTTGGCTGAAAATAATGGCGACATGGAAGCCTCCATTGACTGGCTCCGCGCCAAGGGCATCTCCAAGGCCGACAAGAAGTCTGGCCGTACCGCAGCCGAAGGCTTGATCGGTATTGCTGGCGCTGGCCACAAGGCTGTTGTGGTTGAAGTCAACTCTGAAACAGACTTCGTTGCCCGCAATGATTCCTTCCAGGATATCGTTCGTGGCGTTGCCAACGTTGCTCTGGGCACAGACGGCTCTGTAGACGCCATTGCTGCTGCAACCTACCCAGCAACCGGCAAATCGGTCACTGACACCATCAAGGACGCAATTGCCACCATCGGCGAGAATATGGCTCTGCGCCGCGCCGCCCTGCTCGAAGTTGAGCATGGCGTTGTTGCCACCTACATCCATAACGCTGCTGGCGACGGCATCGGCAAGCTCGGCGTTCTCGTTGCTCTGAAGTCCGTTGGCGACAAGGCTGTTCTGACCTCGATTGGTCGTCAGGTTGCCATGCACATTGCTGCAACCAACCCACTCGCCATCCGCGCTGAAGAAGTTGATCAGGCTGTTGCCGAGCGCGAACGCGCAATCTTCATCGAACAGGCTCGCGAATCCGGCAAGCCAGACGCCATCATTGAAAAGATGGTTGATGGCCGTATGCGCAAGTTCTTCGAAGAAGTTGCTCTTCTGTCGCAGGCTTTCGTTGTCAACCCTGACCTGACAGTTGGCGCTGCTATCAAGGAAGCTGAAAAAGAAGCTGGTGCCGCGATTGAAGTTGTCGGCATGGCGCGTCTTCTGCTCGGTGAAGGCATCGAGAAGGAAGAAAGCGATTTCGCAGCCGAAGTTGCTGCTGTCGCCAAGGGCTGATCGGTCTTTACCGTAAAACGCTCCTAGCATGGGAAAACTCAGGGCATCGCGTGACAACGCGATGCCCTTCGTGTATCCGGCATTGAGAGTTTGTCAGAGAAAAGTGGTCCCCGGTTTTCCAGACAGACAAACGACCACACAAGAATCGAGAGGCTGCCAGGCTCAATGTGAACCTGACAGCTTTGAGTTCCATTTCAGGAGAGACCATGACCTCCAAACCCCTTTACACACGCGTTCTTCTCAAAGCCTCTGGAGAAGCTCTGATGGGCTCCCAAGGATTCGGCATTGATGTTGCGGTCGCAGATCGAATCGCATCCGACATCGCAGAGGCACGTGCCATGGGCGTCGAAGTTGGCGTCGTGGTTGGCGGCGGCAATATCTTCCGTGGTGTCGCTGTGGCCTCCAAGGGCGGTGACCGTGTCACCGGCGACCACATGGGCATGCTGGGCACGGTGATCAACGCCTTGGCGCTGGCAACATCATTGCGCAAGCAAGACGTTGAAACGGTTGTCTTGTCGGCCATTGCCATGCCGGAGATCTGTGAGAGTTTTTCGCAGCGCGCAGCCATTCATCATTTGTCGCAAGGCCGGGTGGTGATTTTTGCGGGTGGCACAGGCAATCCGTTTTTCACCACTGATTCGGCGGCCACCCTTCGGGGTGCGGAGATTGGCGCTCAGGCGATCTTCAAAGGCACGCAGGTTGACGGGATATATTCGGCAGACCCCAAAAAAGATCCAAACGCCACACGCTTCGATAGATTGACCCATAGCGAAGTGCTTGAAAAAGGCCTGGCGGTGATGGATGTGACGGCTGTTGCACTCGCACGCGAGAATAATATTCCAATTATCGTGTTCTCAATTCATGAAAAGGGCGAGTTTGGTAAAATTCTGGCCGGCGGTGGATTGAAAACGGTTGTCAGCGACGATTGACACCGACCCAATTTAACGTTTTCAAGACGCGATGAAAGTTTGCGAGGAAGGGCGGTTCGCCGCGTTTCCCGACAAGACGAACAAAAAGCTCACAAGAGTTTACGGAGACTTCGACATGACAGTTGGTATTGACCTCAATGATGTGAAGCGTCGCATGGATGGCGCAATCAATGCATTCAAGAACGACCTTGCGTCGTTGCGCACCGGCCGCGCTTCGCCAAACATTCTCGATCCGGTCATGGTCGAGGCCTATGGATCGCGTGTGGCGCTCAACACGGTTGCCAACATCACTGTGCCAGAGCCACGCATGCTGGGCGTTTCGATCTGGGATAAAAGCATGGTGAGCGCGGTGGATCGCGCCATTCGCGAATCCAATCTCGGATTGAACCCGATTGTGGATGGCCAGAATCTTCGTATTCCTTTGCCTGAACTGAACGAAGAGCGCCGCAAGTCTTTGGTCAAGGTTGCCCATGGCTATGCCGAAAATGCCAAGGTTGCCGTGCGCCATGTTCGCCGTGACGCGATGGACGACCTGAAGAAGGCAGAAAAAGACGGCGACATCGGTAAGGATGATGCCCGCTCTCTGTCTGATAAGGTGCAAAAGATGACCGATGATACGATTTCCGATATCGACCGCTTGCTTGTCGAAAAGGAAAAGGAAATCATGCACGTCTAAAGCGCGGCGCGGTTTGTTGGATAAAGCAGAGCCGCGCTTTATCCTTCGTTTTCAGCATGTAGGTTATTGTTCAACTGAGACCAGTTGAACGCCATGCTATAAGCAGCCATTGGTGCCCGATTTGAGCCGTCAATGCAGGACCTGATATGACGAGTTTTATGTCTCCCGCCTTACCAGAACATGTTGCCATTATCATGGATGGCAACGGACGTTGGGCGAATGCGCGCAATATGCCGCGTGCCTATGGCCACCGGCAGGGTATGGAAACACTTCATACCGTTGTGCGCACGGCGGGGGATGTCGGCATTAAATATCTGACCCTCTTTGCCTTCTCTTCGGAAAACTGGCGCAGACCCGAAACCGAGATCATAGATCTCTTTGGATTGCTGAAAACCTTTGTTCGTCGTGATCTAGCTGAATTGCACGCGCGCGATGTGCGGGTGAGGGTAATTGGTGACAGAGCCAACCTCAAAAGCGACATCCTCAACCTGTTGATCGAGGCTGAGCAAAAGACTCGCAACAATGGCGGCATGACGCTGGTGATTGCCTTCAATTACGGCGCGCGTGACGAGATCACCCGCGCTGTGGCCGCTCTTGTGCGCGATATACGCTCAGGGGACGTGGCAGACGATGGCGTGACAGAAGAAGCGATTTCTGCACGTCTGGACACTGCTGGCATTCCCGACCCCGATTTGATCATTCGCACGAGTGGTGAAGAGCGCTTGTCCAATTTTCTCTTGTGGCAATCGGCCTATTCGGAGCTGATGTTCGTGCCCGAGTATTGGCCGGATTTTGGCAAGGATAATTTTTTGGCAGCCCTTGCGCAATATTCCTCCCGCAACAGGCGGTTTGGTGGCCTTAATCCACCCGTTTCCGTCGCAGGCTCGTGAGTTTCAATGACGCGTGAACTTAGGCTCCGTACTCTGTCCGCTATTGTCATGCTGGTTGTCGTTTTGGCAGCCACATGGCTTGGCGGGTTTTATTTTGCTGGCCTCGCCGCTGTCATTGGTCTGACGGTATTTTGGGAATGGTCGCACATGACCGGCCTTGTTGAGAACAGCATTCGCGGGGCTACGGCCGGTTGGTTCTCGGTGGCGGTGATCGCGCTGAATGTGGTGGTCGGTGATATGACCCTCAGCCTCCCGCTGCTGGGAGGATTTACCGTTACGCTGATATTGGCGACCTTTATCTGGCGATGGTCCTGGTGGCTATCGGCTGGTGTTCTCTATTCCGGTGCCTGTATCGTCGCTCTTGCGTCCATTCGCGATGATGATGCCCTTGGCTTTGTTGCCATGCTGTTTGTGTTCGTGATCGTCTGGAGCACAGATATACTCGCCTATTTCGTTGGGCGTACATTGGGCGGGCCAAAGCTTGCGCCGCGCATCTCCCCCGGCAAAACCTGGTCAGGGGCAATTGGTGGCACAATTGCAGGCGTAATAGGTGGCTACATCGTCGCTTTCAGTTATTTTTCAGTCTCCGGTCTGTGGATTCCGCTTCTCGCTTTGGCGTTATCCGTGCTCAGTCAAATGGGCGATCTTTTCGAATCCTTCATCAAGCGTCGGTTTGGTGCCAAGGATTCGAGCCATCTCATTCCCGGCCATGGCGGTGTCATGGACCGCGTCGATGGCCTGGCGACGGCCAGTTTTGGCGCATTCATCATCGCCATGTCGCTGGCGGCCAGTGGCAGCGGGTTAACTGATTCTATTGGCGGTTTGCTTTTTGGTTTTGTCGGGAAGTGATCCGAAATCAAAGTGCTTGATTTTTATCCATCCTATCAGCCGCATAGCGGCTTTGCGCTTTGATCTGGCGTGAAGCCTCCAGCTGTGCTTTAACACTGCCAAGATAAGATGTTTGGCGTGAGGGCTGTGGAAAAGTGAGCGGGCTTATGGCTATTTTCGGTTTCCTGACTGGGTACATTGTCCCTTTCGTCTTGGTTCTCTCCCTGATCGTGTTCGTACACGAAATGGGGCATTACCTGGTCGGCCGCTGGTCTGGCATTCGTATTCTTGCGTTTTCGCTGGGATTCGGCCCAGAAATTATTGGCTTCAATGATCGCCACGGTACCCGCTGGAAATTGAGCCTGATCCCGCTCGGCGGCTATGTCCGATTCTTTGGTGATGCGGATGCGTCCAGCAAGGGCAATACGGCCGAGCTGAACGCCATGTCGAGCGAAGAGCGCGCCAGAACGCTAAACGGTGCAAAGCTTTGGAAGCGTGCCGCGACCGTGGCCGCTGGACCAATTGCTAATTTCCTGCTGGCAATTTTAATTTTTTCGGTCACGTTCAGCATCTACGGCAAGGCCGTTTCTGATCCAGTTGTGGCCGAAGTCAAGCCTGCAAGTGCTGCGGCAGAGGCGGGTGTGGAGCCGGGCGATGTGCTTTTTGCGCTCGATGGCAGCCGGGTCAAAACCTTTGACGATGTTGTGCGCTATGTCAGTGTTCGGCCTGAAGTGCCGATTGTCGTGACTGTAAAACGCGGTGACCAAAATATCGACATGACGCTGACGCCGCGCCGCACTGAAACGACGGATCGCTTTGGCAATAAAATGGAAGTTGGCCAGATCGGCATAATGACCACGGCCAAAAGCGGTAATTTTCGTGTGGAAAAACTCGGTGTGGTCGAATCAATAAAAGAGGGTGTTCAGCAGACATGGAACATTGTGGCTGGCACATACGACTATATTCATAACATGTTGGCCGGCCACATGAATGCCGATCAGCTCGGCGGTCCTATCCGTGTGGCGCAGGCTTCCGGCCAAGTTGCGACCTTAGGTGTGGCCGCATTGCTGCAGTTGGCAGCTGTTCTGTCTGTTTCCATCGGTTTACTTAACCTCATGCCCATTCCGGTGCTTGATGGCGGACACTTATTCCTTTATGCGATTGAAGCAGTTCGGGGTAAGCCGGTAAGTGCCTATGCGCAGGAGATTGCGTTCCGAGTTGGAATGGTCATGATTCTTTCGCTCATGGTGTTTGCGACTTGGAATGATATTAGTCGATTGATTGGGTAGGTTACGGCTTGCATTGATCGAAAGGATTTGTTTACGATGTTTCAAATTGGTCGTGGTGAATTTGCCGCAAATTGAAACGAAGTAAATGGAAATTAACCCGCGACCTTGCTTGTAGAGCAAAAGCGGTTAAAACCACCAAAGTACCGGAGTCGGTTTTTTGACCGAGGGACAACGGAAAAAAGGTTAGAAGTTCACATGAAGGCTGGTTCAAGATTTTTGAACGCGGTGTCGGCGGTAGCGCTGTCTGCTGGTGTAGTATCCCTGAGTGCTGGGATCGGTATTATCGCGTCTACGTCTGTGGCTAATGCTGCAGTCATCCAGCGTATCGATGTTCGCGGGGCAACCCGCGTCGGGACGGAGGCTGTCCGCTCGAACTTGACGATCCAGCCGGGTAAGGCTTTCACGAATTCCGATATCGATGATTCGGTGAAGCGTCTTTACGGCACCGGATATTTTTCGGACGTGAAGATCTCCGTTTCCGGCAGCTCCCTCGTTGTTAATGTCAGTGAAAATCAGTTGATCAACCAGGTTGTCTTCAACGGCAATCGGAAGATCAAGGATGACAAGCTGAAAACCGTTGTTCAGACTCAGCCGCTTGGACCTTACAGCAAGGAATTGGTGGATGCGGATATCAGTCGTATCAAGGCCGCCTATGCCGCAATTGGCCGTAGCGATGTTCAGGTGACAACCCAGACAGCCGTTGTTGGTGCTGGTCGCGTTAATCTTGCTTTTGTCATCAATGAAGGCGATAGAACCAAGATTGCTGCGATTAACTTTTCCGGTAACCATGCCTATGGTGACAGTCGCCTCGCTGCGGTGCTGAGCACGAAAAGATCCAATCCGCTGTCTTTCTTGACCCGCAAGGATGTTTACAACGAAGACAAGCTGAAGGCTGACGAAGAGCAACTGCGTCAGTTCTACTATAATCATGGTTATGCAGACTTCAGAATCGTCTCGTCTGACGCGTCGCTCAATGAGCAGACCAACGAATACACGATCAATATCGCGGTCGACGAAGGGCAGCGTTACAAGTTTGGCGATATCAGCGTTGACAGTTCTGTTGCCGGTGTTGATGCAGCCGAGTTGAAGGGGCTTGTTACGACCTCGACAGGAAGCATTTACAGCGCTCGCGAAATTCAGAAGTCGATGGAAGCCATTTCCAAGCGCGTTTCTGCAATGGGCTATCCTTTTGCTCGTATCGTGCCTCGTGGCAATCGCGATATGCAGACAGGCACAATTGGTGTTACCTACATGGTGGACCAGGGTGAGCGCGCTTACGTAGAGCGGATTGAAATCCGGGGTAACACCCGTACACGCGATTACGTTATTCGCCGCGAATTCGATATCAGCGAAGGCGATGCCTTCAATCAGGAAGTTATTTCCCGTGCGAAGCGTCGGCTCGAGGCGCTCGGCTATTTCAGCTCTGTCAATATCACGACAGCGCAGGGCAGCGCACCTGACCGCGTTATCATTGTCGTGAATGTTGAGGATCAGTCCACGGGTTCGTTCGGCATCGGTGCCGGTTATGCTGTTGGTGGTGGCGGTCTCGTGCTTGAGGCATCCGTGGAAGAAAAGAACTTCCTCGGTCGCGGCCAGTATATCCGCGTGGCTGCAGGCGCTGGTACAGATAACAGCCAGACCTACAATCTCTCGTTCACCGAGCCTTATTTCCTGGGCTATCGTCTCGCTGTCGGCTTTGATATTTTCAAGAGCACAACCAGCAGCAACGATTTCTATAAGTATGACGAGCAGGGGGGCACAATTCGTGTAACCGCGCCGATTACGGAAGACCTGGCGACTACATTCCGTTATACTTACAAGGAAATTAAGTATAAGAATAACGGCGCTTATGGTGCTAACGGTGTGCGTGGTGGTGGTGATGATGTGATGTCCGCACCCTATCTCGACCTGATTGCTGGAAGCCCTTGGGTTCAGTCGTCGGTGTCGCAGAGCTTCGTGTATAACACACTTGATGATCGCACACTGCCACATGAAGGTATCTACGCCAGCTTCACGCATGAATTTGCAGGTCTCGGTGGTGATTCCGAGTTCTACAAGATCTACGGTAAGGCGAAATACTATAAGACGCTGTCCGACGAGCTTGACGTTATCGGCTCGCTCTCCGTTGGTGCCGGTCACGTTATGGCAACGGGTAGCAACCTGAATGTCTTCGACCAGTTCCAGATCGGCGGCAAGGAAATCCGTGGTTTCAAGAACAACGGTATCGGCCCTCGTATGCCAACCAACGAAGATCCGCTTGGCGGCACTACCTATTTCACAGCCTCTGCTGAAGCCAGCATGCCAGTGCCGGGTGTTCCGCAGGATGCCGGTTTGAGACTTGCGGTGTTCAGTGATGCCGGAACTCTCTATGGAAATGATGTGAAAAACAGCGCTGGCGTGCAGGGTTCCGATATGGAATGGCGCGCGTCCGTTGGTGCCGGTATCATCTGGGCATCGCCATTTGGTCCACTGCGGTTCGATTTTGCACAGCCTGTTGTCAAGCAGAGCTACGACAAAGTGCAACAGTTCCGATTCTCCATTGCGAACCAGTTCTGATTTCTATAGTCGGAACCTCAGACGAATTCAGAGGTCTGGGATTGTATAATGGAGCATGAACATTTTTACCCGCCCCATGCGGGGGTTAGCTTGAAAGAGTTGGCTGAGAAGCTTGGGGCGGAATTGGTGACGAGTGACGGCGCAGAGGATCGGCTTATACGGTCCGTTGCGCCGGTTTACCGGGCCAAGAAAAGCGAGCTTTGCTACATTCTTTCGAGAAAAAATCGCGCTGAGCTTGAGACTTGCGATGCAGGGGCGGTTTTATGTGATCCAGCTCTTCGCTCATTGGTGCCAGGCCATATTCCTGTTCTCCTGATCAAGAATCCTCACGCTGCATTTGCGACTGCCGGGCAGATTTTGCATCCGGAGGCGCAGCTTCCTTTGCACATTTCCCGTTCACAAACAGCAGAGATTTCGCCAGCGGCTTTTGTCGATCCATCTGCGCGGCTTGAAGGTGGAGTTACCGTTGAGCCGATGGCGGTCATTGGTGCGGACGTCGAGATCGGCGAGGGGTGCCATATCGGCGCTGGGGCTGTGATCGGTCGGGGTGTCAAGATTGGGCGCAATTGCTCGATTGCGGCAGGAGCGAGTGTGCTTGCCGCCTATCTTGGCAATGGCGTGATTATTCACAATGGCGTGCGCATTGGTCAGGATGGCTTCGGCTATGCACCTGGGGCCCGTGGTATGGTCAAGATCGTGCAAATCGGCCGCGTGATCATTCAAGATAATGTTGAAATTGGCGCAAACACCACCATTGATCGTGGCACGATGGATGACACGGTGATCGGTGAAGGCACCAAGATCGACAATCAGGTTCAGATTGGCCACAACGTCCGCATTGGTCGCCATTGCGGTATTGTGGCGCAAGTGGGGATTGCCGGAAGCACAGTGATTGGTGATGGCGTGCTTATCGGCGGTGGTTCGGGTGTGAACGGCCATATCAAGATTGGGGATGGTGTTCAAATTGCCGCCATGAGCGGCGTTGTGGGCGATCTTCCCGCTGGAGAGAAATTCGGCGGAATACCAGCGCGTCCACTTGGAGAGTTTCTGCGAGATTGTGCTGAGATCATCGCGCGATCTGAAAACAGAGCTAAAGCGAGAAAGGGGCAGAAATGACTATTGAGCAGAATGAATTGGGGCAGGCGGATATTCTGGAGATCATGAAGCTCCTGCCGCATCGCTATCCCTTTCTATTGGTTGATCGCATTATCGATATTGATGGCGACAGCTCTGCCATCGGCATCAAGAATGTGACGGCAAATGAGCCACATTTTACCGGCCATTTTCCAACTCAGCCTATTATGCCGGGTGTTTTGCTGGTTGAAGGCATGGCGCAGACGGCTGGTGCGATCTGTGCACGCAAATCGGGAAATGCTGGGGATCTTGTCTACTTTATGACGATTGATAATGCCCGTTTCCGCAAGCCTGTGGTACCTGGAGATCGTGTGGAATATCACGTTGCCAAGCAGAAGCAGCGTGGAAATATCTGGAAATTCCATTGCGACGCCAAAGTTGATGGCGCTCTCGTGGCGGAAGCAGATATCGGAGCGATGATCGTACGTAAGGAAGAACAATGACATCCATTTCGGCCAGCGCGCGCATTCATCCCTCAAGTGTCATCGAAGATGGCGCGGTGATTGGGGACAATGTCACCATCGGACCATTCTGCTATGTTGGTCCCAAGGTGGTGCTGGGCGAAGGCACGGAATTGCTGGCGCATGCGGTGGTGACCGGGCGCACAACAATTGGCGCTTACGGCAAGATATTCTCCAATGCTGTGATTGGAGGCGATCCGCAAAGTGTGCATCATACGGGCGAGGAAACGACCCTGGACGTGGGCGATCATTGCACGATGCGTGAAGGTGTGACGATCAATTGCGGCACTGTCGAGGGTGGTGGGCGTACAGTTGTGGGCAATCACAACCTTTTTCTGGCCAATTCGCATGTCGCTCATGATTGCCAGCTTGGCAGCCACATCATTCTCTCGAACAACGTTATGTTGGCGGGGCATGTCAAAATTGATGATCGGGCGATTTTGGGCGGTGGATGTGCTGTGCATCAGTTTACCCGTATCGGACGGCAAGCCTTTATTGGCGGCCTTTCTGCCTGTAGCTACGATCTCATTCCCTATGGCATGTTGAATGGCAACCCGGGCCTGCTTGGCGGGCTGAATGTTGTTGGCATGACGCGGGCTGGCATTGACCGCGCCACCATCCATCGGGTGCGCAAGGCCTACAAGGCGTTGTTCGATGAGGAGGGTGCGATCCGGGAAAAAGCATCAGCCATTCGGGACGAGTTTGCTGACTGTAAAGAAGCCATGGAAGTTCTTGATTTCATTGCGGCAGACAGTGATCGGGCCTTGTCTTCACCATTTCGTGGCAAGAGCTGAGCGATGACCGGCGAGGCCGGACGGCTCGGAATTATTGCCGGCAGCGGCATGCTGCCGGTTTACGTGGCCGATGCGGCGCGCGCAGCCGGTGAAGATCCTTTCATCTTTCCACTGAAAAATGAAGCCGATCAACGCTGGAGTGGCTTTGATCACGCAGTGATCAGCGTTGGCGATATGCGCCAATTGGCAAGCCTGATCAAGAAACACGACATCAAACGTGTGGTCATGTCTGGTGCTGTCAAGAAAAGACCAAATTTCAATGAGATACACTTCAATCTTCGCTTTTTGGTGAAGCTGCCTTTCGCGGTGAAAACACTGCTGTCAGGCGGCGATGATGCTGTGCTCAAGATGGTCATTCAGTTGATCGAAGCGCAAGGGTGCCGCGTCGTGGGTGCCCACGAGATTGCCCCGCAGCTGCTGGCCGAGACGGGACCATTGGGGCATCAGGCTCCGAATGAAGATGATAGACGCGATATAGCAGCGGCAATGGCCGCTGCCGAAGCGCTTGGGCGTCTGGATGTCGGGCAGGGGGCCGTAAGCGTCGGCGGGCGCATTGTCGCACTCGAAGGCGTTGAAGGCACAGATAAAATGCTGGAACGGGTGGCGGAGCTTCGTGCTGAAGGTCGCATTTCGGCCAAGCGCCGCGGTGTTCTCGTGAAACTGTGCAAGCCACAGCAGGATATCCGTGCGGACCTGCCAACCATCGGTCAATCCACGATTGATCGGGTGGCGGCAGCGGGCCTTGCGGGCGTTGCTGTGCAGGCCGGGCGGGCACTGCTGTTGCAGCGGGAAGAGACATTGAAGCGTGCTGACGCTGCGGGTATCTTCGTCTTTGGTTTGGATCTGGAGATGTGACGGTGAATGCAAAACGGCTGAAGATTGCGGTGATTGCAGGTGAAGTGTCTGGCGATCTTCTGGGGGCCGATCTGATTGCCGCCTTGAAACGCCAGTATGCTGGCGAAATCGAGTTGATCGGCGTTGGTGGTCCTGCATTGGAGGCACAGGGACTGACATCATTGTTCGATTTCTCTGAACTTTCGGTGATGGGCATCACCCAGGTTTTGGCACGATTGCCACGGTTCATTTCGCTGATTGGCAAAACCGCCAAGGCGTTGAGTGAAGCGAAACCCGATCTTTTGTTGATTGTCGATAGTCCTGATTTCACCCATCGGGTTGCCAAAAAAATGCGCGCTGCAATGCCTGCGTTGCCGGTGGTGAATTACGTATGTCCCAGCGTGTGGGCGTGGAAGGAATATCGCGCTCAAGCCATGCTGGGGTATGTTGATGCGGTTCTGGCGGTTTTGCCATTTGAGCCCGCCGTTATGCAGCGTTTGGGGGGGCCGAAAACCCATTTCATTGGTCATCGTCTCGCGTCCAATCCGGCTGTTCTGGCTTGTCGCGCGGCGCGCGCGCTTCGGCCTCTCACTGCCTTGGGTGCGCCCAAAACCATTATGCTGCTGCCCGGATCGCGCGGGGCCGAAATTTCGGGACTGACGCCGGTATTGGGCGATGCGGCCCAAATTTTCGTGGAACGAAACGGCCCCACACGGTTTTTGCTGCCAACATTGGCGCGGCGCGAACAGATGGTGCGCGATGCCGTGAAAGATTGGGCCATTCAGCCCGAAATTCTAATTGGCGAAGATGAGAAGTGGCGGGCGTTTGCTCAAGCCGATGCTGCCATTGCCGCGTCTGGAACGGTATTGCTGGAGCTAGCACTGGCCGGCGTGCCGGTGGTTTCGACCTATAAGACCGATTGGTTGATCAAACTTTTGCACAAGCGCATCAAGATCTGGACCGGGGCGCTGCCCAGCGTGATTGCTGATTATGTCGTGTTGCCGGAATATTTGAATGAGCAGTTGCGCGGTGCGTCGCTGGCACGCTGGATGGAGCGTCTTTCGAGCGATACACCGGAACATCATGCGATGATGCAGGGCTTTGATCTGGTGTGGCAGAAGATGCAGACAGAAACCCCCGCCGGTGAGGCAGGGGCGAAGGTTGTGCTGGATCTCTTAAAGGATCGGAAGATCCTATAGTCGGTCCGCATGCCAGCGCAGATGGTCATCCATAAAGGATGAGATGAAATAATAGGAGTGGTCATAGCGCTCGTGCTGGCGCAGCGTGAGGCCAATATCAGTTCCCTTGACAGCCTCTTCCAGAAGCCACGGCTGCAAACCCGTTTCCAGAAAGCTATCGGCCTTGCCTTGATCGATCAGAAATTCCGGAAAGCGTGCGCCATCTTCGATCAGGGCGCAGGCGTCATAGGGTCGCCAGTTGGCACGGTCCGGGCCAAGGTATTTCTCAAAGGCGTCCTGTGTCCAATCCGCTTTCAGTGGGCTGACGATGGGCGCAAATGCCGAGCAGCTCTTGAAACGCTCTGGATTCTTCAAGGCAATGGTCAGCGCGCCGTGGCCGCCCATGGAGTGGCCAAATATGCCCTGCCTTGTCATATCAGCACGAAACTGTGAGGCGATCAGCGCGGGGAGTTCCTCGGTGATGTAGCTATACATCTGGAAGTGCTCGGACCAAGGCATCTCGGTGGCATTGAGATACATGCCGGCACCTTTGCCCATCTTCCAGTTGGTCAGTTCATCCGGCACGTCATTGCCGCGTGGGCTGGTGTCGGGGCAGACGATGATCAAACCAAGCTCGGCTGCCAAACGGCGATATTCGCCTTTATCCATGACATTGGCGTGGGTGCAGGTGAGACCCGACAAATACCACAACACCGGGCGGGGTTCAGAAATAGCCTGTGGTGGCACAAAGACCGCGAAGGCCATTTCGGTTTTGCAGACATCTGACTCATGGCTGAACACGCCCTGCATGCCGCCGAATGCGGTGTTTTGGGAAAGGATTTTCATGCTGCTCTCCTGAGAATGCAATGGTTTTCCGTCTTTTCAGTCCGACGTTTTAAGAGGCTATTGATACCACCGCGTTGACGGCGGCGGCGACCAAGACCGTGTTGAAGAAAAATGATACGACGGCATGGGCAAGATTGATGCAGCGCATCTCTGTTGTGGTGACAGCAACGTCAGAGGTCTGGGCGGTCATGCCGATAACGAAGGAGAAATAGAGAAAGTCGTAACTGCCGGGTTCTTCCGTTTGGGGAAAGTCCAATCCCTGCCGCGGCCCTTCGCCCTGATCACTCTTGCGATATTGCCAGTAGTGATGTGCGTAATGCATGGCAAACATGGTGTGAATGGTGAACCACCCGCTGATAACCGAGAGGAATGCCAGCGACACTTTCAGCAGATCGGGTGTGCCGGATTGATTGAGCGCATTGAACAAGGCCACGACGGCAGCGACGATTGCCAGAAGGCTTACAACGGGAATGAGGACCGCTGGCCCGTCATCGCGCTCAGGGCTGGTTTTTAGCCGTTCAGCGGTGACCGTTGGAATACGCCTGATCATAAAGCCGAGGTAGACCAGAAAAAACACAATTGCTGCGGATTCAATCGAGAGCGCTGGCTTGATATACAGCAAGATCACAAGGGTCATTAACCCCATAATGCTTGCGGCATAAAAGGGACTGCGGCGATGCGAGCGCAGGCTGTGCGCAAACCGGAGCTTTCCTGGCATCTTCATGATGTGACGGCCTTGCTGCGACGGCAGAGCTTTTCCATGGTTTCGAGGAATTGAGAACGATCGCGCGGGCTGAAGGCGGCATTGTAGCCTTTGCTTTCGCCGGTTTCGCGTAAATGCGCGCCAAGATCGCGCATGGCCGTGGCCATACCGATGTTGGTGTCGTCAAACACGCGGCCCGTGGGGCCGGTGACCAGTGCGCCACTGGCAACGCATCGTCCAGCCAAAGGTACGTCTGCGGTGATGACAATGTCGCTCGGGCCGCAGCGCTCGGCAATCCAGTCGTCGGCCGCATCAAAACCGCTGGAAACGATGACATTGGTGACCATGGGATCGCGGGAAGGTCGCAGGCCGGAGTTTGCCACAAACGTCACCGGAAAATTATGGCGCTCTGCGACTTTCAAGATCTCGGCTTTCACCGGGCAGGCATCGGCATCAACGTAAATCATGATGCTCAAGCCCTTCCGATCGAGACGGGCCTGACCATATCGATATGCGGTATTCCATCTTCCAGATACTCCGCCGAGGTCGGCGCAAAGTCGAAAGATTGATAGAAAAGCTGAAGATGGCTCTGGGCGGACAGCGCAATGGCGTGACCGAGAAAATGCTGTTCGCATACCGCAATCGCCTCGCGCATCAATGCATCTCCAAGATGCTTGCCGCGGTGGCTGGGTGACACCACGACACGGCCGATTTTCACGGGGTCTTGAGCTTGCGAGGGTGGCAAAATGCGGGCACAGGCCAGCAGATCATCGCCATCCAGCAGGGTGACGTGCAAAGCGCCAACGTCTTTGCCATCCAACTCTGGATAGGGGCATTTCTGCTCCACCACAAACACGTCAACTCGCATCTTGAGCAGCGCATAAAGCTCATGCGCGGAGAAGTCTTCCATTCTCCGCGTGTGAACCTGATAGGGCGCGGACGCCATTAATAGAGCACCACGCTTCTGATGCTTTCACCCTTGTGCATCAGCTCAAAGCCCTTGTTGATGTCATCCAGCGGCATGGTGTGGGTGATCATCGGGTCGATAATGATCTTTCCATCCATATACCAATCGACAATCTTTGGCACGTCGGTGCGGCCACGCGCGCCGCCAAAGGCGGTGCCCATCCAGTTGCGCCCGGTGACGAGCTGGAACGGACGGGTTGAAATTTCCTGACCTGCACCGGCAACGCCGATGACCACCGATTTGCCCCAGCCACGGTGCGAGGATTCCAGCGCCTGACGCATAACGGTGGTATTGCCGGTGCAATCGAACGTATAGTCCGCTCCGCCAATTGTGTCGCCGTTGCGCTTGGTCATATTGACCAGATAGGGCACGATATCGCCTTCAACTTCCTTCGGATTGACGAAATGCGTCATGCCGAATTTTTCGCCCCAAGCTTTGCGCTCGTTGTTCAGGTCAACGCCGATAATCATATCTGCACCTGCGAGGCGCAAACCTTGAAGCACATTGAGGCCAATGCCGCCGAGGCCAAAGACAATGGCTGTCGCACCAATTTCAACCTTGGCCGTGTTGATCACCGCACCAATGCCGGTGGTAACACCGCAACCGATGTAACAAATCTTGTCAAAGGGCGCATCGGGATTGACTTTCGCCAGCGCAATTTCCGGCAAAACCGTGAAATTGGCAAATGTCGAGCAGCCCATATAGTGGTGGATCTTGTCCTTGCCGATCGAAAAGCGCGAGGTGCCATCGGGCATCACGCCTTGACCCTGTGTGGAGCGGATGGCGGTGCACAGATTGGTTTTACGCGACATGCAGGAGTAGCATTCCCGACATTCCGGCGTGTAGAGCGGAATAACGTGGTCACCCTTTTTCACGGACGTGACGCCGGGACCAACATCAACAACAATGCCTGCACCTTCATGGCCCAAAATGGCGGGAAACAGGCCTTCAGGATCAGCGCCGGACAGCGTGAAATCATCGGTATGACAAATGCCGGTGGCCTTGACCTCAATAAGAACTTCTCCGGCTCTGGGGCCTTCCAGTTGCACGGTCATAATCTCAAGTGGTTTGCCAGCTTGTGTGGCAACGGCGGCGCGAACATCCATTTTCTTTTTTCCCTTTCACATCTCTCGGGCGAGTTTTGCACCCTCAGGCAAAAAGCCTCAAGATGCGATTTCGATTTTATTCCATTTATTCCACTATTCGCATGCTTTGAAATGCATGGCAAAATGGCGGGCCTATCGATTGTGGTCCACAGGATTTTCCAAGCAGCAGGGCGATTTGCAGCCTGCTGCATGCCGTGCTGTCAATGCATGCGAATGTGCTCGTGGGGCTGCATTGATGCGTCTTCATGCTGCGGCAATTGCCAGTTGTGAAGTTTCGAGTGAGACCTCTTGGCTGGATGGATCAACAAATCCATGACACCGAGAAGCACTTCGCCATCAATGGGTGAATTCGCCAAACCGTCTGTCATGAAGATCTCTGTCATCCAGTCGAGTTTTGTTTGATCAATACGGTTTTTGGGTTCTAAAATTTCTACGATGTATGACGCCATCGCTTCGACGAAATAGCTGTGCCATTCCGCACATTTTTCGGGGCAGCAAGAATTTAGAACCAAAAGTGTCATGGCATCGCCTCGGTTGCGAACGCCATTGGGCAGGCTGTATGTTTTGAGAAGGACAACGTCATGTAAGTCCAATCTCGTCTTTCCAGCGATAACACACGCTGGAAATGAGAGCCGAAAATCGCTCATGCTCAGAACCTCGTTTCTTCATGAAACCGCAGATTGCTGTAGTTCGCACCCGTTGCTCTTAAGCTAATAGCTATGGTTTATGATGTGTTAATCTGTGTTGGGTTGATGCAAGTTTGTGGAGATTTGGTGCAAATATCTAAGTAATTCAGTGCGTTTTGAAGATGTTATACCAAGGCAAACACCTTTTTGTGTCCTGTACCTTTTTAGGGATATCGTTTCTTTTCCTTCGTGCCTGCCTGATGTCACGGGCTGGCTATGGGGTTTGCGTCGTGTTGCGGTTGCGCTTGTGTTCCCGCCAAAGAATAAACAGGCCGGAGCCGACAATAATGCCAATGCCGAGCCATTTGGATGGGGTCGGGAAATCGCCAAAAAGGCTATAGCCAAGCACGGTTGCGGCGATGATTTCGAAATATTGAAAAGGAGCCAGCACAGACAAAGGTGCCATGCGAAAGGCTTTCACCACCAGAAGGTGGAGATAGCCTGACAAAACGCCGAGCAGCACCAGAAGGCCCAGACCAAGAGCGTTGATGGGCAAAGATGGGGTGAAATCTGCGCTGCCAGCAGCGTGACCCAGCACTATGGCTCCGCCCATGAACACTGTTCCGCCTACACCTGACATCGTTTGCATGGTCATGGGCGAATCCGCGTTGCCGATAGCGCGGTTGAGAAACATGTAGAGCGCAAACAGGAAGGCGCACAAAACCGGAAGCAAAGCCGTTGCGCCAAAAACCTCCCAGCTCGGCTGTATGACAATCATTGCGCCGCCAAAACCGACGAGAATGGCAAGCCAGCGTCTCCAACCGACGGTTTCACCCAGAAACAAAGCGGAAAGGGCGGTGAGAATAAAAGGTTCGACGAAATAGATGGCGAAGACATCGGCGAGCGGCATATATTTCACGGCGGCAAAAAAGCACAAACTCGCAGCACCATGCAGCGCGCCACGCAGCAGATTGAGAAATGGGCGTTTGGCGGTAAAGGCATGGCGGCCTTGCAAGACCATCAGAAAGGGGAGCGTGCAGGCCAGTTGAAAAAAGAAGCGATAAAAGGTCACTTGCCCGGGCGACATTCCCTGCATATTGGCCATATATTTGGCAATCGCGTCCATGCCCGGCAACAGCAGCATGCAGCCGGCCATCAAGGCCATGCCTTGCAAATGGCTGGAGGTTGTATCGGAGACAGAAGCCATCGGAGTTCCTATTTTCTCCAATGATGATCACGCACATGAGTAAGATGCAAGGGCTGGGGGCTTATCCCTCCGGTTTCTCCCGCGTTATAAATTGAAGTGTTCGAGTTGCGGTTTCCAGTCACCCAATATGTGTTCAGGGCTATAGGTTAAAGCTTCTGCATTGGACAATTGCGGGCGGCTTGCATTGATGTTTGCGCCGGGACCAGTGCTTTTATATTCCAAAAATCGCGCATCGACTAAGGGCTGGAACCATTTTCTCTGGCCATCTTTCGCGAGACCGGACATAGAGGTCCAGCCATCCGTGGCGATATGGTCTTCCATATGGCAGTGAAAAAACACGGCTTGGCCAATGGCGTCCGGGTCGGCGTAGCGCCCGTCTTTGAAGTCACGGGTCGGGTGCCAGGGGCGGCCAAGGTAGTGACTGCCAGCAGGCTGATCGGCATTTTCTTTTTTCAGATCACAATAGCGAAAAATAAGCCCGAACGGGCTGTCTTTGGCGGTGCTGGGTGCGCTGACAAAGCCGGCGGGCAGGGTGGTGGGGACCGCGCGCGGACGGCTGACAATGTCGCAATGATCAAACAATGCGGCCCCGCCGCCAAAGATGAAATCGACATTACCGCTGATGATGCAATGGGAAAACAGGCTACGGCCGCGATCTGCAAACACGGTGTCCTGATAGCCTGTCATGGCAACATCGTAAAACAGGCTTCTATCGGCACCGTTTCCCAAATAGATCGCAACGGCCTGACTGGCACCGATGCGGTTGGCCCCGTGGGGATCACGACGATCATTGTCGAGAAAGTCGAAATCATTGGCTATGGTCAGATGGTAAGCTTTGAAATCGGGCGCGTTGATGGTGAGCGTAGCCGAGCCAGGGGTGCCCCATTGGCCGGTGCCATCGGGTTTTTCCGCACCGGCAAAGGCATCAAATGCAATGCATGTTTCGCCGCGTCCGCTGCCAACCAGACATATATTCGGTTTGGTGATCGTCAGCTTTTCACTATAGTGGCCGGGCATAAGCGCGATTGTCCACGGGGTCACGCTGTTGTCTGGTGCGCTGGCGAGGGCGTCTGCGACCGTACCATAGATCGGTGTGCCATCCTGCGTGGCTTGGCGAATGTGGTTTTGATCGACAATGGCATCTGGCGTGTTTGGGGTTTGCGCCTGTGCCACCCTGGAAGAGGCACCATAAACAACAGCAGCCATGCAACAGCCTTTCATGAATATGCGGCGAGATAGCTCAGACACGATGATTGATCTCCTCTGCCGCGGCCGAGATTTCAAATAATCAAATTGGCGAGGATCTCATTGTCGGTGATGTCTTCGAAGCCCAATCCGTTTTGCTCAAGCCGATCAAACAAACCGGCGAAATTTTCTTTTTCGGTTGTTTCAATGCCAATCAGGATGGAGCCGAAATTTCGGGCAGATTTTTTCAGATACTCAAACCGTGCAATGTCATCCTCTGGTCCAAGCAGGTTGAGAAAATCACGCAAGGCACCGGGACGCTGCGGCAGACGAAGGATGAAATATTTTTTCAATCCCGCGTATCGCATGGCGCGCTCTTTGACGTCCGGCAGGCGCTCAAAATCAAAATTGCCGCCAGACACCACTAACACAATGGTTTTGCCCTCGATACTTTTGGGGTCCAAAAGGCCGAGCGTTGCAATAGAGAGCGCACCGGCGGGTTCCAGAACCACGCCTTCGACGTTGAGCATGTCGATGATGGTGCCGCAAATGGCATTCTCCGGTATCAGCATCACCTGATCTGCAGAAAAATGCTTCAATGCTTCGAAATTGGTATCGCCAATGCGGGCAACGGCAGCCCCATCGACAAAATTGTCGACCTTGGAAAGGGTAACAACATGGCCCGCCTCCAGCGAGCGCTTGAGACTGGGTGCACCTACAGGCTCGGCAAAGATAAAAGAGGAGGGCGGCAGGGTGTCACTCAGATAGCTGGTAACGCCAGCACTCAGGCCACCGCCGCCAACGGGCAGAATGATAAGGTCTGGTGTGACGCCCTCTGGCAATTGCTCAACAATTTCTGCGGCCACCGTGGCCTGGCCTTCAATAATATCAGCGTGATCAAAGGGCGGTACCATATAGCCATTGGCCTCTGCAACGTAATCGCGAGCGGCCTTGTAGCATTGGTCAAAAATATCGCCGACCAGCCGAATGGAAATAAACTCGGCACCAAATTTCCGGGTTTTGTCAATTTTCTGCTGTGGTGTGGTGACGGGCATGAAAACAACGCCTTTAACGCCAAAATGGCGGCAGGCAAAGGCAAAACCTTGCGCGTGATTACCGGCAGACGCGCAGACAAACACCTTGTCGGTGTCGCCCTTGGCAATCACTTTCTGAAAGAAATTATAAGCACCGCGCACCTTATAGGAGCGCACCGGCGTCAAGTCTTCGCGTTTCAGATAAATATCGGCGTTAAACAGCGTACTCAGGTGCTCGTTCAGTTGCAGAGGCGTTGCCGCAAACAATTCCCGAACTGCATTCACCGCGTGATCAACACCAGATTTCATCATCGTCGTCATTCCCATACTGCGAGATTGCTTCGATAAGACATACCCTTGCGAAATGCACGGAAAATTTGCCCTCGCCTTCGAACAGGGCTGTGCCACCCATTCCGCCATGATCCCCGAAATACTTTATCTTGCTCGCCAGTGTTCATCATCATTCCAACGAATATTTTCATCGCTGTGCATCTTGGTGCAATTCAAAGTGGTTGTATTTAATTTATTATGTAATTTAGAGTTATATTGTTGTATCAATTTGGGATTCTGATTGTGATACGGATGTATCAAGATGAAACTATTGTGATTCATTTCAACATTATTTCATGCAACAGAACGAATAATTGTCATTTTAAATCGTTTATACGATATTCGTTCTTGAATATGGTTAAATTTTAATTAATTTAAGTATTCACTGGGCCACAGCCGTGTGACAGCGTCAAATCTGAGCTGAACGGATCAAACCTGCGTTTCTCTCGGGCGGAGTTTCTGTGCCCTGCAGGCAACATGAGGTGTGTCGATGAATATCAAGGTTGCCGTCATCATTCCGTTCTTTCAAAAGGAACGTGGCATTCTTTGCCGGGCGCTCGAGTCCGTGAAGGCACAAAAGGTTAATCGCAACCTGGATTTGCGCGTGATCATTGTAGATGACAGTTCGCCGATCTCGACAAAACAGGAACTGGCGGATTTTGACCCCGGCGTGGCATTTTTTCTGACGCTTTTGGAAAAATCAAATGGCGGCCCCGGGGAAGCGCGCAACATGGCGCTGGATTTTCTGGAATCAACGCCTGTCGACTACGTTGCCTTTCTCGATTCGGATGATGTTTGGCATGACGATCATCTTGAGCGGGCGCTGAATGGACTGGAACATGGCGATTTCTTCTTCTGTAACCACGTGCGTGGCAAACATTACCCCGATTATTTCGTGGGCTTACCGCTGACACGGCGGGCGCTTGCAGAAAACAGCAGCTCGATCGCCAAAGACGGCTATCATGCGGTCCGCAAGGGCGAGATGGCTGAGGTGATGATCCGCGAATGCCCGCCACAGACGTCCACAGTGGTTTATCGCTACAAGAAAAATGCAGATTTGCGCTTCAATGGCCAGTTGCGAAGTGCGGGCGAAGACCATGTTTTCTGGATCGAGCTTTGCCTGTTCAACGACACGGTGATTGATCCAAGGATCAATGTCAGCTGCCTTGAAGGTGTTAATCTCTATTGGTCGAATGTCTCGTGGGATAGCCCGAAGTCCGTGGCTATTCAGGGATGTCTGGCGCTTCAATATAATTACTTGAAGGACACGCCGATTATTCTGATGGCAGACAAGCCGACAGTCTTGTTTCGCCAAAAGCTCTACGAGGGTGCTTACATATACGCATTGCTGCGTGGCGTGGCCAAAGGCTTTCTGCCGGATTTGAAGGTCTTGGCGCGTCTTGGCTTTGCCTACCCCGGTTTTTTCATGCGCATACCAAGGAGTTTGAGCTTCTTTTTGCGCAATCGCCGTTTGATGACCGACGAGACGGCAGTGAAATCGCTCGACGCTGAAAATGCCACGGCATGATTCCTTAACGTGTTATGATACAGCCCGGTGCTGGCGATGTTCTTCAACAAACGTTGGTTTTGCTCTTGATTTATCGTGCATGTCTGGCCAAAACCAAGTCTGGTTTTGATGTTGCACGATCAGTTGAGCCGCCCATGGTGAAGTGATGTGTGATCGGCGTAACGTTGTGGCAAATTGCAGGCGCTGAAGTGGCGTTTAAAATTGTGCTGTGACAGGCATGAGGCGTATCTAATGGCTGCATTTTTTAAAAAGCTTCTCTCGGCATTTTCGGGCGCATCGTCCGGTTCTGAAGAAAAACAGGCACAGCCCTCTGAGCCGGTTTTGCACGGCGACTGCCGCATCTATGTTGAGCCTTTGCGTGAGGGCAACCAATTGCGGCTGGCGGGGCGCATCGAAAAGGACGTGAATGGCGAAATCCTGACCCGTACATTCATTCGCGCCGATCTGTTTACCTCAAAAGAGGATGCGCAGGATTGCACCTTGCGCAAGGCAAAAATGATTATTGATCAGAATGGACCGGCGCTGTTTGCCGATGGCGAGAAAACACGCAGCACGTAAAATCCCGCCCCTTAACGGGGCGGCTTTTCATTGGGGCCCTTAAAGCGGTGGCTTTTTTTGGGGCAGGAGGGCTTGCTTAATCCAGATTGTCTTCTGTCGTTGACAGGCTGGCTTGTGGCCCTGAAGCCACAGATGGCGGCAGCGGCACGCCACGGGTTTTCTCGCGTGACAGGGTTATCAGGCCGGAGCCGATAATCAGCAGGCTACCGAGAATGATCGGAATATCAACCTTATCCCCGAAGACCAGATAGCCAAGCAAGATTGCCCACAGCATCTGGCTATATTGTGTTGGACCCAGCACGGCCGCTGGCGCAGATTTTGTCGCAAACATCATCAACACGGTTGCCAGTGCGGCAAGCAAACCATAGCTCATCAAAAGCAGCCAATCTGTGCCTTGCGGCCAGGTAAAGCTGTGCAGCATGCAAATTCCCGAGATGGTAATGGTGCCAAGCGCGCCTGCACCGTAGAGCGAAACACCTTTTTCGCGCGGACCAACGGCGCGATAAATGACGATGCTGACCGCGCCGCCAAGTCCGCCAATCACGGCACCAAGATGGCCGACGGAAAGCTCGCGAAATCCGGGGCGAAGCACGATCATCACACCAATGAAGCCGATGATGACCGCGCTCCAGCGGCGGATTCCGACCTGCTCCTTCAAGAAAATCACTGACATAATGGTGACGAAAGACGGCAGCAGGAAGATGAGGCAGAAAGCCTCAGCCATGGAAAGATGCGTAAAGGCGGTCACCGCACCAATGGCGCTGGTGCCAGAGGCCACAAACCGCGTCAGCCAAAGCCCTCGCGCGTTTGTTTTGACGATGTCGGTGATTTTGTCGCCTTTTTTGAGCAAAAATGGCAGGGCCAGCATGCCAAAAAGTGAGCCGAAGAAGGCAGACTCAAACGGGCTGACCCGGCCTTCAACGAGCTTCACAGAAGCATCGCTGAAGGCATAGGCGGCAAACGCCGCAAAAGCGAGAAAAATCCCGCGCGAAGTTTTATCAGATGTCACGATTCGGCTTGTCCTGGGGGAGGGAGACGAACAGTGATTATGGCTGATCTTGCCTTAGGTCAATTCAGTTTGCTTTGTTCCGCGGCTTTCTCGGCGGCGATTTCGCGAAACGCATTGGCCAGCACATCTTGCGGCTGTGCACCGCTGACGGCATATTTCTGGTCGATGATGAAAAATGGCACGCCGTTAACGCCCATGTCCTTGGCGGCTTCGATTTCGCTCAACACCATATCTCGGTCCGAATCACTGGCAAGCAGGCGTTCGATCAGCGCACCATCCAGACCGGCCTCTTTGGCAATCTCCACCAGAACCGCATGATCACCAATATTGCGCCCCTGCTCAAAATTGGCCTTGAACAGAGCCGAGACCACCTTGTCCTGTATGTCGCGGCTTTCTACACCTGCCCAGTGGATGAGGCGGTGGGCATCAAGCGTATTAGGACCGATTTTGATGGCGTCGAAATCGAAATTGATGCCGATCTCCTTGCCCATGGCCGAGAGCTGCGCATGGCCACGATCCATATTTTCTTTGCCGCCAAGTTTCTTCGCCAGCTCCACCTGCTGGTCAACGCCTTCTGGCGGGTAATCGGGATTGAGCTGATAGGGACGCCAATTGATATCAATGCCGACTTCGTCCTGCACTTCGGCAATGGCCAGTTCCAGACGGGCCTTTCCGACGTAGCACCATGGGCACACGACGTCAGATACGAGATCAATAGTAATACGTTGCATAGATTACGCTCCTGTTGGGAGTGGGGCTTAGGCCCTTCAAAAAAGTCTGCTCGGATTATTGAGCGCGTGCATCCCACCATGTGGGAAGTTGGTAGCCCTGCAGGGGCACCTGATCTGGCCTGCTGATCCGCTTCCAGCGGGCCAGCCGTTGTTCGTTACTATAGTAGAGTGGCACCACATAATGCCCTGCCACCAAAAGCCGATCAAGAGCGCGCACCGAGGCCTGAAAATCTTCCAGGCCTTTGGCATCAACAATATCTTTAAGAATCCGGTCGATATCAGCGTTGGCAACGCCCGCGTAATTGAAGCTGCCCTGCTGGTCGCGTGAGGCCGAGCCCCAGCGATTGAACTGCTCAGCGCCCGGCGAGAGCGAAGAGGGGTAGGACTTGACGATCATGTCATAGTCGAAGCTGTTCGAACGCGCCTGATATTGCGCATCATCCACGGTGCGGATGGTCATATTGATTCCAATCAGCCGCAACGTGCGCTGATAGGCCAAAGCCATTTTTTCCTGTCCATCATTTTGGGTCATGACTTCGAAAGAAAGGGGCTTGCCCGAGGCATCAACCATTCTGCCATCGTTGATGGAGTAGCCAGCCTGACTGAGCAAAGCAACAGCCTGACGCAGCACATTGCGGTCGGCACCAGAGCCGTCCGAGATCGGCAGGGTATAGGTTCCAGCCAGAATTTCCGGGGCAATCTTATCTTTGGCAGCACCCAAAATGCTCAATTCGCGATCATCGGCGGCATGGCCAAAAGCGCCAAGAGCCGAGTTCTGCCAATAGCTTTCTGTTCTCTTGAAGGCGTTGCCATAGAGGTTCTTGTTCACCCATTCAAAGTCGAATGCCAAGGTCAGCGCTTCGCGCACTTTCACATCGGCAAATGTGTGGCGGCGGGTGTTGAACACAAATCCAAGCATGCCTGTGGGGAGCTGGGGTGTGAATGTGTCGCGCTGCACATCGCCAGAATTGGCGGCCGGGAAATTATAAGAACGCGTCCAATGGCTGGTGTCACCATCGGGATAGATATCGACCTCACCTTTTTTGAAGGCCTCGAACAGCGTGCTGTCTTGCAGGAAATAGGTGATGCTGATCTCGTCATAATTGTCGAAGCCGACTTTGGCGGGAATGTCTTTGCCCCAATAATTCGGATCTCGCTCGTAAGTGATTCGCTCACCGGGGCGAATCTCCTTGATCTTGTAAGGCCCGGAACCCACCGGGGTTGTGAGTGAGCTTTCTTCAAATTTGTCCGGGTTGATGGCGTGTTTCGGCAAAATCGGCGTGGAAGCGGCAATGATCAGCGGTGTTTCGCGATCAGCCTTGTCGTTGAAGGTAAAGCGCACGCTGTGCTCGCCGACCTTTTCCATTTTGGAAACAGTATCCAGCCGCTTGTTAAAGGGTGGGCGGCCCTTTTGCTGCAAAATCTGGAAGGAAAAGATCACATCTTCCGGTGTCACCGGCTGGCCGTCCTGCCATTTTGCCTTCGGATTGAGATTGAATTGAATGAAGCTGCGGGCATCATCCCACTCCACACTTTCTGCCAGCAGACCATAGAGTGAGAAAGGCTCGGCAGCCGAGCGCGTCATCAGCGTTTCATAGAATAAATTGCCGTATTCTGGGTCCCAAATGCCGCGAGCTGTGGTGCGCATGCCTTTGATAACAAAGGGATTAAGGCTATCAAACGTTCCCACCACGCCATAGGCAATCTTGCCACCCTTTTTGACCTCGGGGTTCACATAGGGAAAATGCTGATAATTGGCTGGCAGGGCTGGTTGGCCATGCATGGAAATGCCGTAGACCGGTGACGCTTTCACAACTGAGGGCGTGAAAATACCGCAAAACGGCAGGACCAGTAGGGTCAACAAAAGGTGCCGCACACCATTTCCTCTCAAATCAATATTCTGGAATTCGCGGCAAAATATCACGAACTGGTGGAAATCCAATCGCTATTGCGAGAATTCGGGCATATGTCATTTAATGGCCAAGAAGCACTGGAAATTTGTAGCAATGCGCGCTAACAGATTGGCCAGAAAGCACAGGTCATCTATTTGCCTCAATTGAAACCCAGGTGATGCGTAAATGGACCGAGCTAATCGGGTCTGAGCTGCGGTTCGACAAAGATTTCAGGAGACGGATCTCGTTATGATGTTTAAAGCAACCAAGACTGCGCGTGCGGTCATCGCCGCGTCCGTATTCACAGCAGGCTTTGCAGGCGTATCTTTCGCTCAAGAGGCCGCTGGTGACGGTGGTTTGCCGCCGCAGGGCTGGTTCAAGACCTGCTCCAAGCAGGAAGACAATGATATTTGCTCTGTGCAAAACATCCAGTTGGCCCAGAACCGCCAGATGGTGATTGCTGTAGGCCTGATCACCGTTGAAGGTAAGGTCAGCCGCAAATTGATGCAGGTGTCCGTGCCGTCTGCTCGTTTGATTCCTCCGGGCGTGATGATGCAGATCGACGGCGGCAAGGGCCAAAAGCTCGATTACGCTGTATGTTTTGCAGACCGTTGCACAGCTGAAGTTCCAATGACGGATGCAATGATTGCTGCCCTCAAGAAGGGTCACGAAGTTGTGTTCACGTCCATCAACTTCCGCCGTGTACCAAACCCAATCAAGATCTCGCTTGAAGGTTTCACCGGCTCTTACGATGGCAAGGCCATCACGCAGTCTCAGGCGCAAGAGCGTCAGCGTTTGCTCGAAGAAGCCATGCAGAAAAAGAATGCAGAAGCCCAGAAGGCTCTGGAAGACGCGCAAAAGGCCGCCAAGCAGAGCAAATAACTCTTATTATTCTACAGAAAAAGGCCCGGTTTTCCGGGCCTTTTTTATGCTATTTCAGCGAAGGGTGACGGCATGGAACCGAAAATGGGAGTCGGTTCTCTACATCACCTTAATGCGCGAAATTTGCGCGCGGCTTGAAATGCCCCGATTGTTCTTCGACAAAAATCGCCTGAATATGGGGATTTCTAAGCGGCTTACCGCTTTCATCCTGCTCCAGATTTTGTTCCGAGACGTAAGCAACATATTCTGTTTCGTCATTCTCGGCCAAAAGATGGTAGAATGGTTGGTCTTTCACAGGCCGAATTTCAGCCGGAATAGACTCCCACCATTCATCAGTGTTGGAAAACTCTGGGTCGACATCAAAAACAACGCCGCGAAACGGAAAAATCTTGTGGCGGACAATGTCACCGATGCCAAATTTAGCGCTACGTTCTTTCATGGCTTGGTTTCCTTTCCCCTCAATATTTGGGAGAGAAGATGGCAAACATCAAGACCTTTGATCAATGTTTGTCATAAAACTGTTTTTTTCGATTTGAAAACAGTGATGGGTGCTGTGGCCAAGATAACGCCTGCCATGACCAGGGCAATACCCACTGCATGATAGGACTCAAATCTCTCACCAAGAAACAGAACCGCCATGATAATGGAGACGGGTGGCATGAGATAGAGCGTTGTGCCCGCCATGGCCGGACCAAACACCCGAACAGAATGCTGGAAGCTGTAAAATGCCATGATGGAAGCAAAGACAATGATGCCCGCAAGTTTGATATAGGAGGTCCCTGTGGTTGGTAACAGCCCCCCTTGGGCCACTTCAATAAGGGCGGGAGGCAGCAAGACCAGAGCACCTGACAATGCCAGCAAGCCGAAAAGCGAGAAGGGTGCAACGGTTGATACGGCGGGATGGCGCAGCAGCATGGAATAGACCGCGAAGGCAATGGCCGCTGCTAACATGCCCAGGTCGCCGATATTAAAGTGCAGGTGGCGAAGTGCGCCAACATCGCCTTTAAGAACAATGACTGCCACGCCGGTAAACGCGATCATCATTCCTAAAATCTCCCGAACGATCAATCGGCGACCCTGAAACATCCATTGAAACAGAATGATAAACAGGGATGATGTGGTGTAAATCAGGGTTGCGTTTGATGCGGTGGTTACCGTCAGCGCCCAATAAACGAAGCCCCCACAAATGCCCATGCCCAGAATGCCAAGCATCAGCCAAAGCAGCGTATGGTGGCGAATGAAGGCAAGGCATGCGCGGCGGTCTTGGTAGATCAGCGGCGCAATCAGCAGCAGCGCCCCAGCCCAACGGATAAAGGCGGTGATAAAAGGCCCAATCTCGCCCTGAATACCACGGCCGAAAATGAGATTGGATGAGAACAGGCAGGGCGCTGCAAAAAACAGAATCCAGTCGAAAGTGATGGGTCTCTTTTTCTCATCCTGCATATTAAATAAATCCGTTAATTTTCTGATATGAATAAAAAAACCGGCGGTATGGCCGCCGGTTGATTGCGTTGGAATGTCCGTCTGATCAAATCGAGTAGTACATATCGAATTCTACGGGATGCGGGGTCATTTCATAGCGCATGACTTCCTGCATCTTCAGGTCGATGAAGGCATCGATCTGATCGTCATCAAACACGCCACCGGCTGTCAGGAACTTGCGATCCTTGTCGAGGCTATCCAGCGCTTCACGCAGCGATGCGCAAACGGTTGGGATCTTCTTGAGTTCCTTTGGTGGCAGATCATAGAGATCCTTATCCATGGCCTTGCCGGGATGGATCTTGTTCTTGATGCCATCAAGACCAGCCATCAGCATGGCCGCAAAAGCGAGGTAAGGATTGGCAGTTGCGTCGGGGAAGCGCACTTCAACGCGCTTTGCCTTCGGATTGTTGCCATAAGGAATACGGCAAGAGGCAGAGCGGTTGCGGGCTGAATAGGCCAGCAGCACAGGTGCTTCATAACCCGGTACCAAACGCTTGTAAGAGTTTGTGGAGGGGTTGGTGAAAGCGTTCAGCGCCTTGGCATGCTTGATAATGCCGCCGATGTAATAGAGGCAGCTTTCCGACAGGCCGGCATATTCATCGCCTGCGAAGGTTGGCTTGCCATCTTTCCAGATCGACTGGTGAACGTGCATGCCCGAGCCGTTATCGCCAAAAATTGGCTTTGGCATGAAGGTGGCCGTTTTGCCATAAGCGTTGGCAACCTGATGCACCACATACTTATAGATCTGCATCTTGTCGGCATTGCGCACCAGCGTATCAAACTTGATACCAAGTTCGTGCTGGGCGGCAGCCACTTCATGGTGGTGCTTTTCAACCGTGACGCCCATTTCGGACAGCACGGTCAGCATTTCGGAGCGCATGTCCTGGCAGCTGTCGATTGGCGGAACCGGGAAATAGCCGCCCTTGACGCGTGGACGGTGGCCAAGATTGCCGGTCTCGTAATCAGTGTCATCGTTGGATGGCAGCTCGGTCGAATCCAGTTTGAAGCCTGTGTTGTATGGATCGGCCTTATACTTCACATCGTCAAAAATGAAGAATTCAGCTTCTGGGCCAACAAAAACGGTGTCGCCGATGCCGGATGCCTTCAGGTAGGCTTCAGCCTTCTTGGCTGTACCGCGCGGATCGCGGCTGTAGGCTTCGCCCGAAACCGGATCGAGAATATCGCAGAGGATAACCATGGTGGACTGCGCGAAAAACGGGTCCATATGAACCGTATCGACGTCTGGCATCAACACCATGTCTGATTCGTTGATTGCCTTCCATCCACCGATGGATGAACCGTCAAACATCACGCCATCGGCAAACATGTCTTCGTCAACACAGACGACATCCATGGTGACGTGCTGGAGTTTACCCTTTGGGTCGGTAAAGCGAAGATCAACGAACTTGACGTCATTGTCTTTGATTTGCTTCAAAATATCTTGTGCGGTCGTCATTTATTATAGTCCTCAATTGGATGACGATTTACGGCGGGGCCTCCCTGTGCCCAGCCGCCGTTATATAGCGTCGATACCGGTCTCGCCTGTACGAATCCGGACGACCTCTTCGATATTGGATACGAAAATTTTGCCATCGCCAATGCGGCCTGTTTGCGCAGCGTTGCGAATTGCTTCGATCACCGCATCCACATTTTCGTCGGCCAAAACAACTTCAACCTTTACCTTCGGCAGGAAGTCCACGACGTATTCAGCGCCACGATAGAGCTCGGTATGGCCTTTTTGGCGTCCAAACCCTTTGGCTTCGGTGACCGTTATACCCTGCAAGCCAACTTCCTGAAGAGCTTCCTTCACTTCGTCCAGCTTGAAAGGCTTTATGATCGCTTCGATCTTTTTCATGAGAAAATGTATCTCCGCTTCCCTCATTGATGCAGGTTTGCCCTGTTTGCCCTGCGTTGATGCACTTTCCGTGCCAATTTTGTTCACTTATTGCGAAGAAAACAGAAAACCACGCGCATTGCAGGCACAGTCTTGCCTAAAGCACGGCAAAACACCAGAGGTAAGTCTCTAAAATGTGTGACTATTAAAAAGATCGATCTTTTCGCGCAGGAAGCAGGATGCGCAAAAATAATGCACAATAAATAGCGCATTAAAAATGCAAATGCATAAATTTTGATCTTTTTGCCGCTTTTTTTAAGACTTGCTTTGCATCGTTGCTTTGCCCTCTAATGGGGGCATGAAACAGCGCTCATTTTATCATTTGATTACCCCTGCGGCCATGGCAGCCGTGGACAGAGATGCCGCGCGTTCTGGCATTGACAGTTTTGGGCTTATGCAAAAGGCGGGGCAGGCTGTGTGTGCTGCCGCACTGCGGCTTTTTCCCGAAGCTGTGCGAATGGCGGTGCTGTGCGGACCCGGCAATAACGGTGGCGACGGCTACATTGCCGCCGAGGCGTTGCGCCTGTCCGGTGTGGACGTGCATGTGTTTCATCTGGGTGATCCGGCTCTCTTGAAAGGGGATGCCAGTGCAGCTTTTCTGGCTTATCGCGGCAAGGTGCGTCCTTTTGCCGAATATGGGCCGTGCTCCGGTGATCTGGTGATTGATGCGCTGTTTGGCGCAGGCCTCGGGCGAGTTTTGGATCAGCCTGTTGTGGAGGTCATTGAGCGGATCAATGCGGCGTCTGTGCCGGTCATCGCGGTCGATTTACCCTCAGGTCTGGATGGATTGACGGGGCAGCCAAGACCTGTGGCGATGCAGGCATGCCACACAGTGACCTTCATGGCGCGCAAGCCGGGCCATCTGCTGATGCCGGGAAGGGCGCTCTGTGGAACCGTTGAGGTTTTCGATATCGGCATTCCCGGCCGCATTCTCGATGCCCATAGAGGCGATGTTGCGATCAACACACCCGGGATCTGGGGTGGTTCTCTGCCGAAATTAACCGGTGCGGCCTATAAATTTACCCGTGGCCACCTGACTGTCTTCTCCGGGCCGATGAGTGCGACCGGTGCTGCCCGCCTCTCTGCAATGGCGGGATTGAAGGCGGGGGTGGGCTTGGTCACACTCGCAACGCCCACCGAGGCATTGTGCGTGAATTCTGCACAAACGACGGCGGTGATGGTCAAAGAGGTCGATGATCTGCCTGCGCTGCATGAATATTTGAAGGACAAGCGGATGAGCGCTTTTGTGCTCGGTCCGGGATTTGGCGTTGGTGAGAAGGCGCGCGCGTTTACGCTCGCCTTGAGTGATCGCAAACTGGTGCTGGATGCGGACGGCATTTCCTCTTTCCATGAAAAGCCCGAGGATCTGTTCGAGCATTTTGCAAAGAATGCCCCAACACATCTGGTTATGACCCCTCACGAGGGCGAGTTTACCCGGCTTTTTCCCGACCTTGCCAACGAACCAGCGCTTGGCAAAGTGCAAAAAGCGCTGGCTGCCGCCAAACGCGCCAATGCGATTGTGGTCTATAAGGGGGCTGACACCGTCATCGCCAGTCCAGATGGACGTGCCTTCATCAATGAAAATGCCCCGCCATGGCTGGCAACAGCAGGCTCAGGCGATGTTTTAGCAGGCATTATTGGTGGCTTGCTGGCGCAAGGCATGCCAGCTTTTGAGGCGGCAGCCGCCGGTGTTTATATGCACGGCGAGGCGGCTTTGCGCGTTGGCGAAGGGCTGACGGCTGAAGATCTGGCGGCAGCCGTTCGCCCGCTTCAGATGGAAACGGCTTTTTGAAGTCTTCGGGCACCTTCCGGCGCATTCACTTTCCCGCCGGTGATAAAGAAGGCAAAAACGTCTCTCGGTTCTTTCGCCGCACTCCGCCCGCTGGCAATCAAGGACAAATCCTCAGGCACATCGCCCGCCGCATAGGCCTTGAATCGTTTTGCCCAATCATCGATTTGGTCTTCCGGGTAGCAAGTCACTGTTTCGTCTTCACCTTTTTGCAGGCGTGCATAGACAAAATCGGCTGTCACGTCGGCAAACATCGGATAATCGTGATGGTCGGCGCAAACGGCTGCAATGTTATGGCGGGCCAACATGTCAATAAATTCAGGCACCTGAAAACTGACGTGACGCGGCTCCACCACATGACGAAGGGGTAGGCCATCCAGCGTTTTTGGCAGTTGCGCTAAAAATGCCTCGAAATCATCAGGCTCAAATTTCTTGGTCCCCATGAATTGCCAGAGAATCGGCCCAAGATGGGGTCCAAGCTCGGCAATGCCCTGGCCCAGAAACTTTTCGATCGAAGGTCCAGCCTCGGCCAGCACCTTACGGTTGGTGCAATAGCGACTGGCCTTCAAGGAAAACACAAAATCCTTGGGCACTTCAGAGGCCCATTTCGCAAAGGTCGCGGGCTTCTGACTGGAGTAATAGGTACCGTTGACTTCTATCGCCGTGAGCTGGCGACTGGCATATTCCAGCTGCCGCTTCTTCGCCAGTTTCTCCGGGTAAAACTTGCCTTCCCATGGCTCAAAGGTCCAGCCGCCAATTCCTGTTCGTATTTTACCAGCGCTCATGGTTGTTAGCCCTTCTCACATCCAGCCCCACTCAAATGATGCACAGGGAAGAGTGCCGACCACGAATGGCGGCACGGTTATACATGTTTGACCGTCCTCACGGTGATCACCCATAAGCGGCTCTCACACTTTACAGTCCACGCTTTATTCCGCAGCTTCGGTCTTCTTCATCGGACGGCGCTCAAGCAGCTCTTTAAGGAAGTGGCCGGTATAAGATGCATCGATTTTCACAATCTCCTCCGGCGTGCCTTGGGCCACGATCTGCCCGCCGCCGTCACCGCCTTCGGGGCCAAAATCGATGATGTAATCCGCTGTCTTGATGACTTCGAGATTGTGCTCGATAACCACCACGGAATTGCCCTGATTGACCAGTTCCTGTAACATTTCCAACAGTTTTGCGACGTCGTGGAAATGCAGGCCGGTGGTTGGTTCATCGAGAATATAGAGGGTGCGGCCGGTCGATTTTTTCGAAAGCTCTTTGGCCAGTTTCACGCGCTGGGCTTCACCACCCGAGAGCGTATTGGCCTGCTGGCCCACCTTGATATAGCCAAGCCCCACATCGAAAAGGCCCTTCAATTTATCCCGCACAGCCGGAACGGCATCAAAGAAGGCAACGCCTTCTTCCACGGTCATATCCAGCACGTCAGCAATGGATTTGCCCTTGAAGGTGACATCCAGTGTTTCGCGGTTATAGCGTTTGCCGTGGCACACATCGCAGGTCACATAGACATCCGGCAGAAAGTGCATCTCGATCTTGATAACGCCATCGCCCTGACACGCCTCGCACCGCCCACCCTTGACGTTGAATGAGAAACGTCCTGGCTGATAGCCCCGCGCTTTCGCCTCCGGCAGGCCAGAGAACCAATCACGGATCGGCGTGAAGGCACCGGTATAGGTGGCAGGATTGGAGCGCGGCGTGCGGCCAATCGGTGATTGGTCGATATCAATCACCTTGTCCACAAATTCCAGGCCTTCGATGCGGTCATGTTCTGCAGGGTTTTCACGCGCCCCCATCACCCGGCGGGCTGCAGACTTATACAGTGTTTCGATCAGGAAGGTGGATTTACCCCCGCCAGATACGCCCGTGACGGCTGTGAACACGCCAAGCGGAATGGCGGCGGTGACGTTTTTCAGGTTATTGCCACGTGCGCCTACCACCTTAATCTGTTGGCCTTTTTTGGGCTTGCGTCGGCTGTTGGGCACATGCACACCGAGTTCGCCGGTCAGATATTTGCCGGTGAGCGACTTGGGATGCGCCATAATGTCCTGAGGCGTTCCTTTGGCGATCACCTCGCCACCATGAATACCGGCAGCCGGCCCGATATCGACGACGTAATCAGCGGCCAGAATGGCATCTTCGTCATGCTCGACCACGATCACGGTATTGCCAATGTCGCGCAGATGCTTGAGCGTCTCCAAAAGGCGGGCATTGTCGCGTTGGTGCAGGCCGATGGAAGGTTCATCCAGCACGTAAAGAACGCCCGTCAAACCGGAACCGATTTGCGATGCAAGGCGGATTCGCTGGCTTTCACCACCCGATAGGGTGCCGGAATTGCGCGACAGGCTCAAATAATCAAGCCCTACGTCATTGAGGAAGGTCAGACGCTCTCGAATTTCTTTCAAAATCCGCTGAGCAATTTCATTTTGCTTGTCGCTCAGCAAAGCAGGCAAAGCTTCAAACCAGCTCCCAGCCACGCGGATGGACATTTCAGTCACCTGACCGATGTGCAGACCATTGATCTTGACGGCCAAAGCCTCAGGCTTCAAGCGAAATCCATGGCACGCCGGGCAGGGGGCCGCCGCCATATACCGCTCAATCTCTTCGCGCGCCCAAGCGCTGTCTGTTTCCTTCCAGCGCCGCTCCAGATTGGGTATGATGCCTTCGAACGTCTTGGTTGTTGTGTAAGATTTTTCGCCGTCGGCATAGGTGAAGGTAATTTTTTCGTCTGTGCCGTGCAGAATGACTTTCTGCGCGCTTGCGCTCAAATCCGACCACTTGCTGGAAAGCTTGAAGTTATAGACCTTGCCAAGTCCTTCCAGCGTTTGCTCATAATAGGGGGAGGTTGACTTGGCCCAAGGGGCAATCGCGCCTTCTTTCAAACGCTTGTCGACTTCCGGGATGATCAGGGATTCGTCAATTTTCTGCTGAAAACCCAGTCCGTCGCAAGACGGGCAGGCACCGAAAGGATTGTTGAACGAAAACAGGCGAGGCTCGATTTCCGAAATGGTAAAACCAGAAACCGGGCAGGCGAATTTTTCTGAAAACAAAACACGTTCATGGGTTTCATTCAGCGATTTGTTGGCGGAGCCACCTGCCGCCGTTTCTTCGGGCGGTAATGGTTTGTCGGCGAATTCGGCCACAGCCAGACCATCTGCCAGTCGAAGGCAGGTCTCAAGACTGTCGGCCAGACGCGCGGCCATATCGGGCCGCACCACCACGCGGTCCACCACAACATCAATGTCATGCTTGTATTTTTTGTCCAAAGCCGGAGCCTCGGCAATTTCATAAAACTGGCCATCAATCTTGACGCGCTGAAAGCCCTTTTTCATCAATTCGGTGAGTTCTTTTTTGTACTCACCTTTGCGGCCACGGATCATCGGTGCCAGCACATAAAGCCGAGTACCTTCTTCCAAGGCCAAAACGCGATCCACCATCTGGCTCACTGTCTGGCTCTCAATCGGCAGGCCTGTGGCTGGTGAATAAGGCACGCCCACGCGCGCAAACAGCAAGCGCATGTAGTCATAAATTTCGGTGACTGTGCCGACTGTCGAGCGCGGATTGCGTGACGTGGTTTTCTGCTCGATGGAAATGGCCGGTGACAGGCCCTCGATCAAATCCACATCGGGCTTTTGCATCATTTCCAGAAACTGGCGAGCGTAGGCCGAGAGGCTTTCCACATAGCGCCGCTGCCCCTCCGCGTATATCGTGTCGAATGCGAGCGACGATTTGCCGGAGCCGGACAGGCCTGTCATAACGATCAGGCTGTTGCGAGGCAAATCAAGGTCAACGCCCTTGAGGTTGTGTTCGCGCGCGCCGCGGATGGAAATCGTTTTCAATTCGCTCATAACAAAACTCGACTTGGGAGGGAGCCAGCGGGAAGACTGCTGCCCTTATGTAGATCACAATGACGTTCTGTCGAGACAGGCGGCGTCATTATGGACCGTTTTTGATTCACTTGACACGATCATAGAGATTATTTAGAACAAAGAAAGAACATTTTTCGTTGTGGATTACATTCCTTCGCCCTGCCATTGTTGGGGCTGTATGGGGTAAGGTTAACTTTGATTAGGTTTTGTAAGTCGCCCCGTGGCGGCAGTTAGGTGAGTATCATGGCTGGAAGCGTCAACAAGGTTATTCTGATCGGCAATCTCGGGGCAGATCCTGAAATTCGCCGCACACAGGACGGCAGGCCGATTGCAAACCTGCGTATTGCCACATCCGAGACCTGGCGCGACCGCAACAGCGGTGAGCGTAAGGAAAAGACCGAGTGGCATAGCGTGGTGATTTTCAATGAGGGGCTCTGCAAAGTTGCCGAGCAATATCTCAAAAAGGGCGCGACCGTTTATATTGAGGGTCAACTCCAGACGCGCAAATGGCAGGACCAGACCGGCAACGACCGCTATTCCACGGAAATCGTACTGCAAGGCTTCAATTCGACACTGACCATGCTGGGTGGTCGCGGCGAAGGCGGCGGCGCAAGCCGTGGCGGTAATGACTTTGGCGGCGGCGGTGGTTATGACGATTATGGTTCCGCACCTTCGGCGCCAAGCCGCAGTGGCGGCGCATCGTCCGGTCGGGGTGCCAGCGCACCTTCCGGCGGCTTCTCGCGCGATCTGGATGATGATATTCCGTTTTGATAAAATGGTTTATTGAAAAATAGCGTCGTTGCACGGAGATTGAGCTGAAATGTCAGAAAACGAAATCAGAGCTAGGCCGGCTAACTGGCGCATTATTCTGGCCTTTATTCTAGACTTGTTCACGTCATTCTTTGTTTTGGGCTATATCGTGGGCTATCTGAGCGGCGGTCTAACGCCTGACGGTTTTCAGCTGAACGGTTTGCCCGCCTTCATCATGTTTGCGTTGGTCGTGGTGTATTTTGTCGTGTTCAATCGATTTTTCGGTGGCACGATCTGGAAATGGATATTGCGCGCGAGGTGATGAAAAACCTTTTATATCCAGACAGTATCAATGTCTGGATATTGCTGGCGTCCGCTACCTTTCTCGCCACGGCTGTCGGCTTTATAGCTGAAACGTCGCCTTGATGCCGTCCAGTACAAATTGCACGGACAGGGCGGCCAGAATGACCCCCAGCAGCCGTGTCAGGATGGCGCGGCCCGTCACCCCTAAAAAACGGTCCAGGCGGTCGGCAATAATCATTGCCATGAGCACCACGCTGACGCTGAGAGCGATCACAGCGAGAAGCCCCAACCGTTCGACTGGTCCCGGAAGGGCACCTGCGAGCAGAATGGTTGCCGAAATGGCACCGGGGCCCGCAATCAGCGGCAGGGCGAGTGGGAAAGCGGCTATATTTTGCATGTGATCGCGGGTGATGGCATCTTCAGATGTTTTTTCTTTACGTTCCTGCCGTTTCTCGAAGATCATTTCAAAAGCGATGGCAAACAGCATCAGGCCGCCTGCGATGCGGAATGCGCCAATCGAAATTCCCAACGCGCCAAGAATGCTGGCTCCAAAGATGGCAAACACTGAGAGAATACAAAGCGCAATCAAGGAACCGCGCAAGGCAACCTGTTTGCGCTGCTGGCGTGTCATGCCGCGGGTAAGCCCCAAAAACAGCGGTGCCAGGCCCGGTGGGTCGAGCGTCACCAGCAGCGTGGTAAAAGCATTGAGGAGAATTTCTGTGGTGGCCATGGATTTTCTCCTTTTTGAACATTCATTTAGACTGCGATATAGCCCATTTGGCAAGATAGCGCGACGAGGCTTAAGAATTGCCTTGTCATAGCCGCAAAAGCCTGTTCAAAACCATTGAGAAAAATGGCGCGGGAAGGGGCTTTCCGCTATAAAAAGCCGAGTGATTCTAACAGGCGTGACCCGTTTTGACTGAACAAACCACCCCCGGCGGTAAAATGCCGTCCGATATCGAACCCATCTCGATTATGACGGAGATGCAGCGGTCCTACCTCGATTACGCCATGAGCGTGATCGTGAGCCGTGCGCTGCCCGACGTGAGAGACGGATTGAAGCCCGTCCATCGCCGCATTCTTTTCGGCATGTCCGAGCTTGGTATCGATTGGAATAAAAAATACGTCAAATGTGCTCGTGTTACCGGCGACGTGATGGGTAAATACCATCCGCACGGCAATATGGCGATTTACGATGCGCTGGCGCGTATGGCGCAGGACTGGTCCTTGCGTCTGCCGCTGATTGACGGGCAGGGCAATTTCGGCTCTGTCGATGGTGACCCGCCAGCGGCTGAACGTTACACCGAGTGCCGATTGCAGAAGGCGGCTCATTCGCTTTTGGATGATCTGGACAAGGAAACGGTTGATTTTCGCGACAATTATGACGGCACTCTTTCCGAGCCTGTCGTTGTGCCCGCGAAGTTTCCAAATCTCCTCGTCAATGGTGCCGGCGGCATTGCTGTTGGCATGGCGACCAATATTCCGCCACATAATCTCAGCGAAGTCATCGACGGCTGCGTTGCGTTGATGGATAATCCGGCTATCGAATTGCCGGAATTGATGCAGATTATTCCTGGACCAGATTTCCCAACCGGTGCGTTGATCCTTGGCCGCAGTGGCATCAAGCAGGCGTATGAAACCGGGCGCGGCTCTGTGATCATGCGCGGCGTTGCTCGCGTTGAGCCTATGCGCGGCGACCGTGAGCAGATTATCATCACCGAAATTCCCTATCAGGTGAACAAGTCGACGATGATCGAGAAAATGGCCGAATTGGTGCGCGACAAGCGCATCGAAGGCATTTCCGATTTGCGCGACGAGTCAGACCGTCAGGGTTATCGCGTGGTGATCGAGCTCAAGCGTGATGCCAATGCCGATGTTATCCTGAATCAGCTTTATCGTTATACGCCGCTGCAGACCTCGTTTGGCTGCAACATGGTGGCGTTGAACGGTGGCAAGCCAGAACAACTGGCGCTGCTGGACATGCTGCGTGCCTTCGTCAACTTCCGCGAGGAGGTTGTTAGCCGGAGAACAAAGTATCTGTTGCGCAAGGTGCGTGACCGCGCGCATGTGCTGGTTGGCCTAGCGATTGCGGTTGCCAATATTGATGAAGTCATCAGGCTTATCCGCAATGCTCCTGATCCGCAGACAGCGCGTGAACAGTTGATGGAACGTCGTTGGCCTGCGTCCGATGTCGATAGCTTGATCAAATTGATTGATGATCCACGTCATCGCATCAATGAAGATTATACGTACAACCTGTCCGAGGAGCAGGCCCGTGCTATTTTGGAGCTTCGTCTTGCCCGTTTGACGGCTCTGGGTCGCGACGAAATTGACGAAGAACTGAACAAGATCGGCGCGGAAATCTCTGATTACCTTGATATTTTGTCGTCGCGTAAGCGCATTCAGGATATCGTCAAGGCTGAGATGATTGCCGTTCGTGATGAGTTTGGCACCCCGCGCCGCAGCCAGATCATGGAAGGCGGCCCGGACATGGACGATGAGGATCTCATCGCCCGCGAAGACATGGTCGTCACTGTTTCCCATCTGGGTTATATCAAGCGCGTTCCTTTGACGACTTATCGCGCCCAGCGTCGCGGTGGCAAAGGCCGTTCGGGCATGGCAACGCGGGATGAGGATTTCGTTACCCGGCTATTTGTTGCCAACACCCACACACCGGTGCTGTTCTTCTCGTCGCGTGGTATTGTCTATAAGGAGAAGGTCTGGCGCCTGCCAATCGGCACGCCGCAATCTCGCGGCAAGGCGTTGATCAATATGTTGCCGCTTGAGGCGGGTGAACGCATTACCACCATCATGCCGCTGCCTGAGGATGAGGCAAGCTGGGAAAACCTCGATGTGATGTTCTCCACGACACGTGGAACGGTGCGTCGTAACAAGCTGTCGGATTTTGTGCAGGTCAATCGTAATGGCAAGATTGCAATGAAACTCGATGAAGAGGGTGATGAAATTCTCTCCGTTGAGACCTGCACGGTTGATGATGATGTGTTGCTGACCACAGCGCTTGGCCAGGCGATCCGCTTCCCGGTTGATGAAGTGCGCGTCTTTGCTGGCCGTAACTCGGTTGGCGTTCGCGGCGTGACTTTGCAACCGGGCGACCGTATTATCTCGATGACCATTGTTGGGCATGTGAATGCGGAGCCTTGGGAGCGCGCGGCTTACCTCAAGAGGTCTGCCTCTGAGCGTCGTGCCAGCGGCATTGATGAAGATGATATTGCGCTGGTGGGCGAAGAGGTTGGTGAAGTCGGCGACCTGTCGGAAGAGCGCTATCAGGAATTGAAGGCGCGCGAGCAGTTCGTGTTGACGATTTCCGAGCGCGGTATCGGCAAGCGGTCTTCATCTTACGATTTCCGCACGTCTGGTCGTGGCGGTAAGGGCATTCGTGCCACGGATACGTCAAAAACCGCCGAAATTGGCCAATTGGTCGCTGCCTTCCCCGTGGAAGACAAGGATCAGATCATGCTTGTTTCGGATAAGGGCCAGCTGATCCGGGTGCCGGTGGATGGAATTCGTATCGCCAGCCGCGCCACCAAGGGCGTGACGATCTTCAACACCGCCAAGGACGAGAAAGTCGTGTCGGTTGAGCGGATCAGTGAGCCGGAAGGTGACGAAGACGAGCTCGAGGTGGTTGTTGAGCCCGGCGTTGTTGTTGATGAGACACCGCCTGCCGATGAGGTTTAACACCAGTCTTGGATCTGTCAGGTTCAACTGAATCTGACAGACAAACAAAAAAGCGGCCGATCTGGCCGCTTTTTTTGTTTGATCTACTGTTATGTCTGCGATGAGCGCGTAATCAACGCAATCAATATGCATGCGAAACTTAAGCCATAAAAAATAGCGGCCATAGACCGCTGGTTTCGAAAAATTTCTTTGTCGATTGAGTTTATGTCCTGCATTCCAAACTGTGGACGCAAGATATCAATCTGAATGGTGAATGAGAGAACTGGCGGCGAATTCACGCCGTTTAAGGCTCTCTCTATTCACGCTCTCGCGCTTAGCGGTTGAAGCTGTCGTAGCTCGCTGTGAGCTGTGGGCCGTACATGGAGGCCATTTTCTGATCCTTCATGTGAAAGGTGATGCTGGTTGCAAGCATTGCGCCGATCATTGCGGTCCAAACCAAGTTAATCATCGTCACTTTATCAAGCATTGAATCAATCCTTTTTGAAACGTGAAGCCTCAAGCCAAACTGGCGAGACCCACATCATGTTCCGTTGTGCATTGCACCCTTTTTACAAGTGTGCTGCTGAAGCTGTCCTTAACACTCCGTTCATCTGGCGTTCATCTAGTGTGCCTTGTGAAAGAGTGTCTCCTTACGATGGTCGTCCAGGCAATCCACAAACACTTCGATAAAAAGTGCCGAGATGGCCGCGAAAATCAAAAATACTGCAAGCATTTCAATCTCTCTTGGCTGTCTGGTTGAACATGATGCTGTTATAGCCGCTCTGTTTTGAAGCCCGCCTGAATGCGTCGTTCAGGTGGCGTTCATGGGGCGGGCGCTGAGGAGCGCGCCATAAATATGAACAAACCTGTTCAGACAAAGCCTTGCAGTGCTGGGGCTTCCATGACAAAAGGCATGCATAAAACAGCAGGGCCTCATCATGACCACAGCCTTTTATCCGGGTTCTTTTGATCCGATGACCAATGGTCATCTTGATGTGCTGGTTCAGGCCCTGAACGTGGCTTCCAATGTTGTTGTCGGGGTTGGTATTCATCCCGGAAAAGCGCCGATGTTCACCTTTGATGAGCGCGCCGATCTGATCCGCCAATGTCTTTTCGATGCATTGCCGACGCGAAAAGCCGATGTTTCAGTGGTTTCGTTCGATAGTCTGGCGGTCGATGCGGCTAGACAATTCGGCGCAAACTTGTTGGTGCGTGGGCTGCGGGATGGTTCGGATTTTGATTATGAAATGCAGCTTGCAGGCATGAATCGCCAGTTGGCGCAGGATGTTCAAACGGTTTTTATTCCCGCAGGCACGGCATCTCGGCCCATAACGGCCACATTGGTCCGGCAAATCGCGGCGATGGGCGGCGATGTCAGCGCTTTTGTACCTGCGCCCGTTTTAAAGGCGCTGACTTCCAGGCAGAATGCCTGAGACATTTTACACAATCACGGAGCCATCATGAAAATTCTGTCTTTTGCATTTGCAGGTCTTCTCGCTTTGTCGACATTGACAACGGCGGCCAAGGCTCAGGCCACAGATCATTATATGACAATTCAGCTGAAAGATGGCCCCGTGGTCGTCCAGCTTATGCCCGATGTAGCACCCAAGCATGTTGCGCAGATTGAAACGCTGGTGAAGGAAGGGCAATATGACAATGTTGCTTTCCACCGCGTGATCGACGGGTTTATGGCCCAGACCGGTGACGTGCAGTATGGCAATATGGAAAAGGGCTTTGATAAGAGCCGCGCAGGCACGGGCAGCTCCAAACTTCCTAATATTCCGGCTGAATTTTCAAAAGTACCGTTTGAGCGTGGCACGGTGGGCATGGCGCGGTCGCAAGACCCAAACTCCGCCAACTCGCAGTTCTTCATCATGTTCGCTCCCGGCAGCTTCCTGAATGGACAATATACCGTGGTCGGCAAGGTTGTGTCGGGCATGGAATTTGTAGACAAGATCAAGCGCGGCGCAGGCAGCAACGGCGAAGTGAGCAGCCCCGATCGCATGATCAAGGTGACTTTGGGGCGTAAATAATTGCGGCCTTTGGGCAGCATGACAATATTTCCACTGCCCTTGTCTTGCTTTTCGGTGTGACGAAATGGCAAGGAGAGGCAGCAAAAACCGGGTGATCAGCCCGAAAAGCCAAGGAGAGAGACATGGCCGAGATCAAAGATCCGGAAAACACCATCATCATGGAAACCACCAAGGGTAAGGTGGTTATCGCCCTTTTCCCCGATCTGGCTCCAGGCCACGTTGCGCGCATCAAGGAATTGTCGCGCGAAGGTGCTTATGACGGCGTGGTTTTCCACCGCGTTATTCCTGACTTCATGGCCCAGACGGGCGACGTGAAGTTTGGCAAGAAGGGTGGCGAGAGCTTCAACCCCGGTCGCGCCGGCATGGGCGGCTCTGACAAGCCAGACCTGAAGGCTGAATTTTCGGCAACGCCTCACGTGCGTGGCACATGCTCTATGGCACGTTCGCAGAGCCCGAACTCGGCCAACTCGCAGTTTTTCGTCTGCTTTACCGATGCACCTTGGCTGAACAAGCAATACTCCGTCTGGGGTCAGGTTATTGAAGGCATGGATGTGATTGATGCTGTCAAGAAGGGTGAACCTGTCACCGATCCTGACTCGATCATCTCGATGAAGGTTGCAGCCGACGCCTGAGTGTGGGCTTATTCATAAACCCGCCCCGGTGTGATCACGCCGGGGCGGGTTTTTCGCGTTTCAAATGCAGTTACGGTATCATGCGTGTAGACCTGTTTGATTTTGATCTCCCTGAAGAGAATATTGCGCTGCGGCTTGCCAGTCCGCGGGATCATGCGCGTTTTCTCGCTGTGCGCCCCAATGGGCAGCCGATGCTCGAAGACAGACAGGTGTTTGACCTGCCTTCGTTTTTAAAGGCGGGAGATGCGCTGGTGTTTAATGACACCAAGGTGATTCCGGCGCAGTTGGAAGGCGTGCGTTTGCGCGAGGGAGCCGAGCGTACGCCCGTGTCTTGCACGCTGCATATGCGCGTGGCCGCCAACAGCTGGAAGGCTTTTGCGCGACCCGGCAAACGCATAAAGCAGGGCGATTCTATCGATTTCAATGGATTGCTGGCCACCGTTGCTGCAAAAGGGGATGCAGGCGAAATCGATCTGGTATTTGATGCCTCTGGCCCAGAGCTGGATCAGGCAATTGCGTCTGTGGGACACATTCCGCTTCCGCCTTATATCGCGGCCAAGCGCCCAGAAGACGGGCAGGATAAGCAGGATTACCAAACGATCTATGCCCGCGAAGAGGGTGCCGTTGCGGCCCCCACCGCAGGCTTGCATTTTACGCCTGCGCTGTTTGACGCCTTGGACAAGGCCGGCATTGAGCGCCATTTTGTGACCCTGCATGTTGGCGCGGGCACGTTCTTGCCGGTCAAAGCCGATGATACCAATGATCACAAAATGCATCAGGAAATTGGCCATGTATCCAAGGCCACGGCCGATGCCTTGAACGCTGTCAGAGCACGTGGCGGGCGGATTGTCAGCGTTGGCACCACCTCGCTGCGCTTGCTGGAGAGTGCGTCCGGCGATGATGGTCAGGTTTTGCCCTGGTCCGGCGCGACAGGCATTTTCATCACCCCCGGCTATCGCTTCAAGGCTGTCGATATGCTGATGACCAATTTTCACCTGCCGAAATCAACACTGTTTATGCTGGTGTCTGCCTTTGCGGGCATGGAAACCATGCGGGCCGCCTATGCCCATGCGATTGAAACCGGCTACCGATTCTATTCTTATGGCGATTCCAGCCTTCTCTTCCGGAAAGACGACTGAAACGATGTCTGAGCAGTTCACCTTTACCCTCAAAGCCACTAGTGGCAAGGCGCGCCTTGGCGAGATCTCCATGCCGCGTGGCACGATTCGCACCCCGGCTTTCATGCCTGTTGGCACTGTCGGCACGGTTAAAGCCATGTATCTCGATCAGGTGCGCGAGGGCGGGGCTGACATTATTCTCGGCAACACCTATCATTTGATGCTGCGGCCGGGTGCCGAGCGGGTTGCGCGTCTGGGCGGTTTGCATGAACTGATCCGCTGGCCTCAACCGATTCTCACTGATTCCGGCGGTTTTCAGGTGATGTCGCTTTCGGGCCTGCGCAAGCTGGATGAGCAGGGCGTAACTTTCAAGAGCCATATTGATGGCTCATCGCACCATATGTCGCCTGAGCGCTCGATTGAAATTCAGGGCTTGCTGGACAGCGATATCCAGATGCAGCTTGATGAATGTATTGCTCTGCCCGCCGAGCCACGTGAGATTGAGCGCGCCATGGAAATGTCGCTGCGCTGGGCGGAGCGCTGCCGCGTGGCCTTTGGCGAACAGCCGGGCAAGGCAATGTTTGGCATTGTGCAAGGTGGCGATCAGCCTGCTTTGCGCATTCGCTCGGCTGAAGGTCTCAAGCAGCTTGATCTCAAGGGCTATGCGGTGGGCGGTCTGGCGGTTGGTGAGCCACAGGACGTGATGCTGAGCATGCTCGATATTACTCTGCCTGTTTTGCCCACTGAGAAGCCGCGCTATCTGATGGGCGTTGGCACGCCGGATGATATGTTGAAATCTGTGGCGCTTGGTGTCGATATGTTTGACTGCGTCATGCCAACGCGCTCGGGCCGCCACGGTCTTGCGTTCACGCGCCGTGGCAAAGTCAATATTCGCAATGCCCGCCATGCCGAGGATATGCGGCCGCTGGATGAGCAATCGTCTTGTCCTGCTGCGCGCGATTACTCCCGCGCTTATCTGCACCATTTGGTCCGCTCCAATGAGGCTTTGGGCGGCATGTTGCTGTCTTGGAACAATCTTTCCTATTATCAGGAATTGATGCAGGGTATTCGCAAGTCCATCGCCGAGGGCCGGTTTGAAGATTTCAAGGCCGAGACCATGGAGATGTGGGCGAGGGGTGATATTGACCCGCGCTAACCCGGCTGCATAAACTCAGCGTGGGCTTGTAAAGAGCCCCGCCTTCGATGCGGTTTTAGCTGTTGCCTGTCTCATCGGTGGGAGCCGCTGGTTTTTTGAGCATCGCAGCATCGATCAGAGATCGTTGGATTGCATCGCGCAGGTTTTGTGTGCTTTTTCTGGTTTGCTGCTTATCCAGCCATTGCGCGGCGTTCATCAAGCTCATGCCTTCATGCAACATGATGTTGTGCGCGCGCTCCAAAGCCCATCGTTCCAAGTGAATGTTGTCAGACATAGCCATTCCCTCCTGCTATATCGATCACGATGGGAAGCACGATAGCAAATATGGTGATTCTCGAAAGTATATTTTCGAATAAACCCCATATATAAACAGGAATTCTCCAAGAATATCGCCGTGGTACCAAGATTATCATAATAAAATTCGACGCTCGGTTGTGTTAAAATGCAGTGTCATGCGCGTTGAAAGGATAGATTGAATTTGAGGCATTCATGCGTATTTTTGTAGGTTCCGACTTCCACGTTGATTACCAGGAGAACCTTGTCTGGTTTGAGCAACTCTCCCAGCAAGACTATCAGCAAGACATCCTGCTGGTGGTTGGGGATGTTGCCAATGATATGCCCTTGTTTTCCTATGTTATGAGCCTGCTTGCGGAGCGTTTTTCAAAAGTGCTCTATGTGCCCGGCAATCATGATGTGTGGATCAAACGCAGCGTTGGCGGGTCATCGTTTGAGAAATTGCAAGCCATCAAAGCGCTGTGTGCTGACCTCAACATCGGTATGGAAGCCTATTCCAGCGGTGATACGCTGATTGTGCCGCTCATGGGTTGGTATGATTATTCTTTTGGAATGCCGGGGCAAATGCTGCGCAGTGCGTGGATGGACTATCGCCGGTGCGATTGGGAGGGGCATTCCGATGCCGAGGTCAGTGCCCTTTTCGATACAGAAAACCGCCTTCCCGATACGGCGGGTTTCAAATCCATTCTTTCTTTTTCGCATTTTTTGCCGCGTATCGATCTCATGCCTGCGCGGATGCCGGAGAAATATCACTTTCTCTATCCTGTTCTCGGCACCAGCAAGCTAGAGGCGCATATTCGCGCGCTAGGGTCGCACACGCATTTCTATGGCCATAGCCATCTCAATCGGCAGGTGGTGAAGGACGGGGTGACCTATATCAACAATGCCTTTGGCTATCCCTCCGAGCGAGACATTGCTGCTAGAATGTTGATGCATGTGGGCGATATCTGAGCCGGACCTTTGCCGGAAGCCCTCGGCATGTCGGGCGATAGAAACCGACATGCATCGAAGTGCGCTGCGCTGCTGTTTTCGCCAAGACCGCAGCGACTTTTGGGGCGCTTAACGCCCCGGTTTGCCAGTCTTTGCCTTGCCGCGGGCTTGGCGCTTTTGCTCGCTCTCGTCTTCGTACGATCCAGCCCCTGATTTTGCGCGGATGATCGGGCGGGGATCGTCTTGATCACGCCGAGAGCCGGATGTGGCTGAATCCGGCTTCTGAGGGATTTTACCCGGCATCGGCTTTTCGGTACGTCCCACCGTCATTTCATCGAGCGTATTTTTTCGAAATAGCGGTTTTGCTGTGCCCGTTTCGTCATCTGATCCTTCGGAAGACGATGTTCGTGGCGTGTTGCCAGCGGTGGAGGCGTTGCGCTCTTCATTTCGGGCCGATTCCTTCTCGCCCGGATCGCCCATGCTGGCCAATTCAACCTCTCTGAGGCGCTTGATTTCATCGCGCAGGCGTGCGGCAGTTTCGAAATCAAGGTCGGTTGCGGCATCGCGCATCTGCTTTTCAAGGGCTGCGAGATGCGCTTGCAGATTATTGCCGACAAGATGACCGTCGGATGCAAAGCCTTTGCCGCTGGCCCCGGAAATATCGGCCCGGACGTGATCACGTTCATAGACGGAATCGAGAATGTCGGAGATTCTGGATTTCACCGATTCAGGGGTAATGCCATTGGCAACGTTATAGGCCACCTGCTTTTCACGACGGCGGGTGGTTTCATCCATCGCCCGTTGCATCGAGCCGGTGATTTTATCAGCATAGAGCACAACCTTGCCATCGACGTTACGCGCGGCACGACCAATGGTCTGAATAAGAGAGGTTTCAGATCGCAGGAAGCCTTCCTTGTCGGCATCCAGAATGGCAACAAAGCCACATTCTGGAATATCCAGACCTTCGCGCAACAGGTTGATGCCCACCAGCACATCAAACGCGCCGAGGCGCAGATCACGCAGGATCTCGATACGCTCCAGCGTATCAATATCCGAGTGCATGTAACGCACGCGCACGCCATGCTCATGCAGATATTCTGTCAGGTCTTCCGCCATGCGCTTGGTCAGCACGGTCACCAGGGTACGGTAGCCCTTGAGCGTGGTGTCCTTGATCTCGCCCAGCACGTCATCGACCTGGGTTTTGGCGGCACGCACCTCAACCGGCGGATCAATCAGGCCCGTGGGACGAATAACCTGCTCGGCAAAGACACCACCGGACTGTTCCATTTCCCAATTGCCGGGCGTTGCCGAGACGGCGATTGTTGGCGGGCGCATGGCATCCCACTCTTCAAAGCGCAGAGGACGGTTATCCATGCAAGACGGCAGACGAAAGCCATATTCGGCAAGGGTTGCCTTACGCCGAAAGTCGCCGCGATACATGCCGCCGATCTGGCTGACCGATACATGGCTTTCATCAATAAACAACAGGGCATTATCGGGGATATATTCAAACAAGGTCGGCGGCGGCTCTCCCGGCGCACGGCCGGTGAGATAGCGAGAATAGTTTTCGATGCCCGCACACACACCCGTCGCTTCCAACATCTCAATGTCATAGCGTGTGCGTTGCTCAAGGCGTTGCGCCTCCAGCAGGCGGCCGCCTTTTTCCAGCTCGTCAAGGCGCTGTTTCAATTCAGCCTTGATGGCTTTTATGGCACCATTCAAGGCAGGGCGAGGTGTGACGTAGTGTGAGTTGGCATAGACCTTCACCGACTGCATATCGCCAGTTTTTTGCCCTGTGAGCGGGTCGAATTCGGTGATGGCATCGATCTCGTCGCCAAACATGGAGATGCGCCAGGCTGCATCCTCCAAGTGCGCCGGGAAGATCTCAATGGTATCGCCACGCACACGGAAAGAACCACGGATAAAATTGATGTCCTGACGGCGATATTGTTGCGCAACAAGGTCTGCCAGTAATTGGCGCTGATCAATGCGGTCACCAACCGACATTTCAAACGTCATGGCGGTGTAGGTTTCCACCGAGCCGATACCGTAAATACAGGACACTGAAGCCACGATAATGCAATCGTCACGCTCAAGAATGGCACGTGTGGCGGCGTGGCGCATCCGATCGATCTGCTCATTGATCGAGCTGTCTTTCTCGATGAACGTGTCAGAGCGCGGCACATAGGCTTCAGGCTGATAATAATCATAGTAAGAGACAAAATATTCCACCGCATTGTCCGGGAAGAATTTTTTGAACTCTGAATAAAGCTGTGCCGCCAGCGTTTTGTTGGGGGCCAGAATCACAGCAGGCCTCTGGGTCGCTTCAATCACCTTGGCCATGGTAAAGGTCTTGCCCGAGCCTGTGACCCCCAGCAACACTTGGGTGCGGTCGTTGTTGTTCAAGCCTTCGACAAGATCGTGAATGGCGGTTGGTTGGTCGCCTGCGGGCTCAAAATCCGACGCCATGCGGATCGGAATACCGCCTTCGGACTTGGCGGGGCGGTGAGGGCGGTGCGGCGTCCAGATCTTGCCGTCTTTAAACAGCGGATTGCCACTTTCAATCAGAGCTGACAAGGCCTCAACTGTTGCCGTAACGCCGCCGGATGCAAGGCTCTCGGCTTCTTCCAGAGAGGTATCCATGCCGGAAATGGCGTGAAGCCCGGCGGCTGCGCGCGCAGCCGGGTCCGATGTGGCCCCCATGGAAACACCACGCGACGTTTTGGTGTTTCCAACGGTCTTGGCTTTCGTCGCCTTTTCAAGCGCAACTTTCTCGCTGTGCTTGCGCGCCTCAATTTCAATTTTCTTACGGTGCTTGCCCGCTTTTGAGGCAATTTCGCGCTGGGTTTCGATGCCAGAGACCTCGGCCTCTGCTTCGAGTTGCCTGACCCAATCAGACACGCTCCCTGATAGAGGTGTCGTCATGGGCGCACCTTCAAAGCTCGCCTGCGGCGATTCTTCGAATCCATTGTAGGGCTGCGATGGGCTCTCAATTGACGCGTGCGTGTCTTTATTGGGAGCGGGTGTTTTGCGCGTTGATTTTGCCATAAGCTGAATATGGATAATCTCATCGGCAAATGGAAGTGTGAGATGCAAAAATCAGAACAAAAAAGCAACCTTGCAAAATCACGCTGATGCACGGTGGGCGCTATCGTTTTGCGCCAGGTTGCTGGCTTGCTGCAGCCAGTCCATCAACGCATCGGCGGGCATTGGCCGCGCATAATAAAAGCCCTGGGCGACGTCGCAGCCCATCGCCGTCAGTGCTTTCACATCATCGGCTGTCTCGACCCCCTCCACTACAATTTCAACATCCAGCGCACGGCCAAAGCCAACCATGGCCGCCACCAGGGCCTGATTGACACTCGATTCGCTGATGTTGGTTATGATGCTTCGGTCGATTTTCAGGCGGCCGATATTGAGACTGATCAGATAGGCCAGCGACGAATAGCCAATGCCGAAATCATCGAGTGCCAGTTTGTAGCCGCTGGTTTCCATCTGCCGCAGTTGTTCGCCCGCAATGTCAGGATCGAGGATTGCTTCTTCGGTGATTTCAACCTCGATGCGCTGACGGTTGATGCCGTGTGCAGCGGTGACATCGTCCAGCATTTTTGCAACATTGTAGATTGCAAACTCGCGCGGTGATATGTTCAACGCCACGGTGGCGGCTGAGAAATCGCGATCTGGCAATGCCTTGAGCAAAGCGCAGACATTGCGCGCTATCAAGACGGTCAGGGCCTGGCTCAGGTTTGTGGCCTGTGCCGCATTTATGATTTCAGGAGGCGAGATATAGCCGAAGCGCGGGTGAAGCCAGCGAACCAGTGCTTCAAAGCTAACAACCGCTCCACTTTTGAGATCCATCTGTGGCTGGAACCAAGCGGTGATAACCTCGTTTTGAATGGCATCCTTCAGGTCTTGTTCAATCTGACGCTGACGGTCGGTGATTTGCTTGAACTTCGGATCAAACTCGCGCCATTGCTTGCGGCCTGTCTGTTTGGCATGCAACAGGGCTAAGCTGGCCGACGAGAAGATTTCATCGGCCGTTATGCCGCCGGAGGGAAAGAAAACCAGTCCCGCGCTCAGGTTGGGCACAAGGGATGTTCCGTTGATGGTAATGGGTGGTAGATCGCACTCGACCATGGCCTGCACCAGCGCAATGCTTTTTTGGCGCACATCATCGGTGGTGATCAGCACGGCAAATTCATCGCCGCTGATGCGTGCTGTTGTTGCGTCCAAACCGGCCGCATTTTTGAGACGTTGCCCAACAATGGTGAGAAACTGATCGCCGCCGTGATGGCCAAAGGCATCATTGATTCGTTTGAAGCGATCAACATCAAACAGCAAAAGCGCCACCTTTTGCTCGGAGACAGTGGCTGCGGCCAGTGCGCCTGAAATTTTTCCGTTCAGATAAATGCGATTGAACAGGCCTGTTACCGGATCACAATTGGCCAGGATTTCCAGTCGCATATTGTTCTGGCGGATATCTTCATTGGCAATGATCAAGGATTGGGTGGCGTGATCGCGGGTGAATTTTGCGATTTCGCCTTCGACTGCTCGCTGTTCTGCCTTTGCCATCAGATAGAGCAGAAAGCTGGCCAATAAAATCAAATCAAGCGTTGAGATAATCGCGACAACACCACCGTGCTGTAAGAAATTCCAGGCGCAAGCGAGCAAGATCGGCGTGGTAAAACTGAAGGCCGTCTGGCTGGTAAATGACTGCCGCAGCATGGCGGCACCGGCTAACCCAATGAGGATAAGCATCACCGGGGCATCACTGCCAAGCATGTCCAGATGAAAAAAGACATTGGGCAGCAGGCTCCACGATAAGCCTTGAAAAAACGCTGCCACCGACATGATTTTAATCACGTCCTCCGGCTGCCGTGATGCGAGTTGCTTTTTGAGCAGGACCTTGGCAAGCAAAAATCGCAAAACTGAAAAAAATGAAAGCAGGGCCATCCACGCCAGCAGGCGGCCAGCATTGTCATGCAAAGGGATAATCAACTCAGCCGCCGTGAGCATGGTGACGAGATTGACAATCAAAATTGTCTTGGAGGACGCAAGCGTGCCGTTGGCTTGCGTTTGACGCACCGCCTGGGCGAAGTTTGGGTTGTGATTTGACGGTGCAGAAATCAAAATAATCTCGTTCTTAAATACAAATCCATTTGGTTGTATGGCGTCTGATTTAAGTTACCGTTACATAGCGTTGTTAATAACGTTTGAATGAGATTTATAAGGTTGTATATTCGAGATATCTTTTATTGATTAATGGCTTATCGTTCTGGTTTTTCGATATTTTTTGTCATCATTGGTCGCAGTTTTCGCACCCAACAGAGACAGTTGAAACGCGACACCCCAAACAATTGAAGCGCCGCGTTTTCAATTTTTGCAATCGCTGGTCTTTCAACGGCTTGTGTTTTGGGCTGCCTTGACGTGGGCAGGCATCATTTTCAGCAGCGTGTTATCCTTGATGACGAGGTGGTGAAAGAGCGCTGCTGCCGCATGCAGTGTTGAAACAACGATGATGATCCAGGCGATGGCGGAGTGAAGGTCTCCCAGCAGATGGCGGTATTCTTGCGAAACTGGCAAAAGCGGGGGGATTGAGAAGAAATTGAAGAAATCGACAGCGCGGCCTTGCGACCAGCGCCATGAAAACCCAAGGGCAATTTGAACAATCAGGCCGAGATAAAGCCCATAATGGGCGCATTTTGCAGCCACGCCCATCAGACCTTTTTCAGCAGCAGGAATGGATTTGGCGCTCAACATTCGCCAGACGACGCGACAGAGAAAAACGGCTGCAAGGATTATACCGGCTGCATAGTGCACCAATTTCAAATCCGCTCGAAGTGCTCCGCCCTTCTCGGCAAAATCCCAGGCTTCAGCCGAGATGAAAAGTGTCAGGACCAGCACGACTGTTGCCCAATGCAACCAGATCATGCCTTTGTTATATCGTTCGGGATTCTGCGTGTCTGCTTGTCTTGAGGCGACGGAGGTCATGGTGCGGGTTCCATTCTCAAAAATATATCGATGAAATCATTCCTGCCGATCGCGGTGGGGAGGATGACGGCAGGGCAAAGGGCATGAAGCTTTTCAGCCTGACGGGAACCTGAACGATTGCCTGAAGCCATGTGGCTTTCAGCCTGTATTTCATGTCTTGGTAAAGTTTACCAAACTGTAAGGTTTCAGCCATGTTTTTACCGCAATAACGGCAGTTCATAGGGGCGAGCGACAGGTTCGCGGCGGATAGGAGAGGCTTCAGTCGGAAGGCTTTCAAGGAAGTCCTTTGATTGAAGCCTGTTATGCTGATTTTTATTGCATCATTCCTGAAGCCAAAATGGCTTGTAAGCAACATTGCGTGGCAGATTTAAACTCCGACAGCAAGCTGTGTGCGGTTAACAGGACATGCGGCGCTGTCGGTGAACCATGAGTTTAACCTGGAGGTGATTCCGTTGCTTTCTCACTCAACGACAGCCGCTATTCGCTACGGCTATGGTTTGCGGCAAGGTGATCCCGAGCCGCAAGACGCGGATGCGATGATGAAGCAATTGACTGATGCTGCGCAAAAAGCGCCTTTCTTTCCTTTGGAAGGCGTAGAGGCCCGGCGGCAGACTGTTGCAGATTATTTTGCTCTTCGCAAAACAATCGAAGAAAAGAAAAAGGCCGGTTTTGCGGATGGCGAGGTCGACAAGGCGCTGAACAAGGATGTCGCCAACCGCTTCAACGCCGATGTTTCGGCGCGGATTGCGCAAGCCACGCTTTCGCCTTTTGGCTTTCATGAGCGCCTTGCGACCTTCTGGCTCAATCATTTCACCGTGAGCGCCGATAAAAGCACGGAGAACAGGTTGCTGGTGCCCTTGTTTGAGGCGGAGGCCATTCGCCCGCATCTCGGGGGACATTTTGCGACGCTTTTGAAGGAAGTGTCCCTTCACCCGGCCATGATCGTCTTTCTCGATCAGGCCCAGTCCATCGGACCAAATTCCAAAGCAGGCTTGAAACGCAAAGATGGTGGCTCCAACGAAAATTTTGCCCGTGAAGTTATGGAGCTTCACACCCTTGGCGCTGGCACCGGCTATACACAGGCTGATGTGCGGCAGCTCTCATTGCTGTTGACTGGCATTACGTTTGACCGGATCGCCGTTTCCGCGGGCTATGATGTCAACCGAGCCGAGCCGGGCAGTTTCAATGTGCTGGGCAAAACCTACACGCGCAGCGTGGAGCCTTTTCTGAATGCCGTTGCCGTGCTGGAAGATCTGGCCAAAGACGAGCGAACGATGCGCCACGTCAGCCGCCAGCTTTATGCCCATTTCATTGCTGAAACGGTCGATGATAGCGCCATCAATGCCATGGTGGCGGCATGGAAGCAGGGCGATGGCTATTTGCCGGACGTTTACCGCGCGATGCTGCAAAGCCGGGGCGCATGGGATCAGCCGGGGCAGAAGTATAAACTGCCGTTTGATTACGTTGTTTCAACCCTGCGGGCTGTGGGCGTCACCAAGGACGACATCATGGGCGAAGATGCCAAACCGCTCGGGCGGATTGTCATGCCGGTGGTCGATATGGCGCAAAGCAAGAGCAATGAGAGCCCGATGATGCAGCCGCAGATGGCGGATGCGTCCAAAAGCGCTTCGGCAGCCAAGCCGCCGCAGATGGCGGATGCAGCCAAACCGGTGCCTGCACCAAAGCAGCCGCTGGGGCGGCAGGCCGCCAATGTGATTTCGTCTTTAGGGCAGCCGATCTGGCGGCCAAGCGATGCGGCGGGTTTTTCTGATAAGTCCGATCATTGGTTTAGTGCCAGCCAGATGAGCCAGCGCATCCAATGGGTGCGGCGGCTTACAAATCAAGTCGGCGGGGCCACCGAAGACCCGCGCCAGTTTGTGAAGCTTGTTTTGGCCGATTACGCCCGCGATGACACCATTCGCGTTGTGACCCAGGCCCCCAATCGAAAATCTGGATTGATGATGACGCTGGTTTCCCCCGAGTTCAACAGACGGTGAAGAGGATTGCAGGATGGAAATGCCAAACACGCTCTCACGGCGCGGCTTTTTGGGCGCAGCCTGCTGCGCCGCTGCCGCCCCTATCTTCACCCCTTTGGCTTTTGCCGAAATGCCGGGTGATAACCGCTTTATCGCGATTATTTTGCGAGGAGCCATGGACGGGCTGGATCTGGTGCAGCCCTATGGTGATCCGGCCTTGAAACTTGCCAGACCGGATCTGGCGCTGTCTTCTGATCAAGGTTTGATTGATCTGGATGGTTTCTTTGGTCTCAATCCGGTTGCGGCACCGCTTATGCCCTTGTGGAAGGCGGGCGAGTTGGGCTTTGTCCATGCGGTTTCCACGCCCTATCGCAACCAACGCAGCCATTTTGACGGACAGGATATCTTGGAAGCCGGGGGCATGAGTTTGGCATCCAAGGACAGCGGCTGGCTTAACCGTGCGCTGTCGCTTACCAACACGCCGGTGCAGGCCATCGATATTTCCAGCGGCAAGGAGATCATTCTCTCCGGGCCGAACAGAGCAGATGTCTGGTCTCCGCAGGCCGATCTGGCCATGGGCGGAGATGAGCTGGGCTTTCTGGCGCGGCTGTATCAGGATGATCCACAATTTGCCGCCACCTTTAAAGAGGCTATCGGTATCGATGCCTATACGGATTTGCTGTACAAGCAGCAAAAGCGCGGCGGCGGCGTCAAAGACATGGCAAAAATGGCGGCGTCCCTGCTGAATGAGCGCTATCGTATCGCCAGTTTTTCGGTGACGGGATGGGATACGCATGTGCAGCAAAAAGACAATTTTGCCAGTGCTGTCCGCAATCTCGCCGCCGCAATTTTGACCCTGCGGGATGAGCTGGGGCCAGACGCGTGGCGCAAAACGGCCGTTGTGGCCATGACGGAGTTTGGTCGCACGGTGCGGCAAAATGCCAATGCCGGAACCGATCACGGAACGGGCGGGTGTTGCATCATCGCAGGCGGTGCCGTGAGGGGTGGTCGGGTTTATGGCAAATGGCCGGGTTTGAAAGACCAAAACCTGCTTGACAACCGCGACCTTAACCCTACCGGCGATGTGCGTGCCGTGGCGGCTGCCTTGTTGAGCAAGCAGTTTGGTTTGTCAGCGTCGTCGCTGACGGGAACGGTGTTTCCGGGCCTCAGTCTGGACGATCGCCCGCAATATATTTGAAGGGCGCTTGCTGATGGAGGCGCGCTCATGGTAGCTCACGCATAAACGTGATTTGCATTCGGAGATACCATGAGCCGCACCTGTCTTGCCGTTATTCTTGCCGCAGGCGATAGCACACGGATGAAATCCTCGATCTCCAAAGTGCTGCACCCGGTGGCTGGGCGTCCAATGATTGCTCATGTGACGGCCGCGGTTTTGGCAGCGGGCATTGACGATGTGGCGCTGGTGGTGGGCCGCGATGCCGAGAATGTGGCCAAGGCCGCAAGCCTCAAGGGCTTAAGCGTGACACCCTTTTTGCAGACCGAACGTCTTGGTACCGGCCATGCGGTATTGACGGCTAAAGAAGCGATTGCACGCGGCTATGATGAAATTCTCGTTGCCTATGGCGATGTGCCATTGATCACCCCCGAGACGCTGAAATCGGCCCGCGCTGCGATGGCCGAAGGCAATGACGTTGTGGTTATCGGTTTCCACACTGAGAAGCCAACAGGCTATGGTCGGCTTTTGGTTGAAAATGGCGCACTGATTGCCATTCGTGAAGAAAAAGACGCCAGCGATGAAGAGCGCAAGGTGACATGGTGTAACAGCGGCCTGATGGCGATTAATGGAGCCAAGGCGCTTGAGCTGCTCTCCAATATTGGCAATGCCAACGCCAAGGGCGAATATTATCTGACTGATCTGGTTGAAATTGTCCGTGCAAAAGGCGGCAAGGCGGTGGCGATTGATGCGCCTGAGACGGAATTGTCGGGTTGTAACAATCGTGCGGAATTGGCTGCTATTGAAAAGCTCTGGCAGGAGCGTCGCCGCCTTGAGATCATGATCTCTGGTGTTTCGATGATTGCGCCAGAAACCGTGTTTCTCAGCCATGATACGGTGATTGGTCAGGATGCGTTGATTGAGCCAAACGTGGTGTTTGGTCCCGGCGTTACGGTGGAAAGCGGTGCCGTGATTCATGCATTTTCCCATCTTGAAGGTGCGCATGTGGCAAAGGGTGCGACTGTCGGCCCCTATGCACGGCTGCGCCCCGGTGCACATCTGGGCGAAGGCTCCAAGGTTGGCAATTTCTGCGAGGTGAAGAAGGCAGACATTGGGGCTGGTGCCAAGGTCAATCACCTCAGTTATATCGGTGATGCTTTCGTTGGGGTTGGTACCAATATCGGCGCAGGCACCATCACCTGTAATTATGACGGCGTGAACAAGCATGAAACCCGTATTGGGGCCAATGCGTTCATTGGTTCCAACAGCGCGTTGGTCGCTCCCGTGACAATCGGTGATGGTGCCCTGATCGCATCGGGCAGTGTGATCACCGAGGATGTGCCCGCGGACGCGCTGGCTTTTGGCCGTGCCCGCCAGGAGATAAAGCCCGAGCGCGCAAAGACGATTCGCGCGCGCAATCTCGCCATCAAGGCAATGAAAAAATCCAAGTCATAAAGGCCGATATTTTCGTAACGCAGCGAAACCCAAAGTGACTGCCGCGTTGATTGCCAATTCCAGCAAAACCATTAGGAAAGATCTCGCAGCGCTAGAGTTTGTCAGGGAAAAGTGGAAACCGGTTTTCCCGAAAAGACAAACGAGAACAGAAGACTCTCGTCTTTCGGGATTCGAAAGCCCTGTTGTTTTGCGAGAAGGAGACGTGCATGTGCGGAATCGTTGGAATTGTCGGTTGCCAGCCTGTGGCAGAGCGCCTTGTGGATGCGCTAAAGCGGCTTGAATACCGGGGATATGATTCTGCGGGCGTTGCCACGCTGGACCACGGCGTGATGGATCGCCGCCGGGCAGAAGGCAAGCTTTTCAATCTTGAGAAAAAGCTATCTGAAGAGCCGCTTCCCGGCAATATCGGCATTGCCCATACCCGTTGGGCCACACACGGCGTGCCCAATGAAACCAATGCCCATCCGCATTTTGTCGATGGCGTGGCCGTTGTACACAATGGCATCATCGAGAATTTCTCTGAACTTCGTGATGAATTGTTGGCGGAAGGCGCGGTTTTCACCAGCCAGACGGATACCGAAGTTGTGGCGCATCTTGCCGCAAAATACCGCAAAAGCGCGCTCGATTCCAAGGCCGCCATGCTGGCCACTCTGAACCGCATTACCGGAGCCTATGCGCTGGTGGTGATGTTTGCCGATGATCCAAACACCATTTTTGCCGCCCGCTTTGGGCCGCCGTTGGCGATTGGCTATGGTCGTGGTGAAATGTTCTTAGGCTCTGATGCGATTGCGCTTTCGCCTTTCACCAACGAAATCAGCTATCTCGTGGATGGCGATTTTGCCGTTGTGAAAACCGATGGTGCACAGGTCTTTGATTACAGCGGCAACCCGGTCAGCCGTGCGCGTCAGATTTCGCAAGCCAGCGCCTATGTGGTCGATAAAGGCAATCACCGGCATTTCATGGAAAAGGAAATCTATGAACAGCCGGAAGTGATCTCGCACGCGCTGTCGCATTATGTTGATTTCGCGGACCATACGGTGAAACCGGCGGATGCCGCCATTGATTTCAAAAACCTGCGTGGACTAGCAATTTCCGCCTGCGGCACCGCCTATCTTGCAGGCTTGGTCGGGAAATACTGGTTTGAGCGCTATGCGCGCTTGCCAGTCGAAATTGATGTGGCGTCAGAGTTCCGCTACCGCGAGATGCCGCTGTCGCCGGATCAGGCGGCATTGTTTATCTCCCAATCGGGCGAGACCGCCGATACGCTGGCATCCTTGCGCTATTGCAAGGATTCTGGCCTGAAAATTGGTGCCATCGTTAATGTCAAGGAATCCACCATTGCCCGCGAAGCCGATGCGGTGTTTCCGATTTTGGCTGGGCCGGAAATCGGTGTTGCCTCCACCAAGGCCTTTACCTGCCAGCTGGCGGTGATGGCGTCACTTGCCATTGCGGCGGGCAAGGCACGCGGATTGATCACCCCTGCGGATGAAAACGAACTTGTGCGCCATCTTGCTGAAATGCCGCGCATTATGAGCAAGGTTTTGAACCTCATTCAGCCGCAGATGGAGAGCCTGTCTCGGGAACTGTCACGGTTCAAGGATGTGCTCTATCTTGGGCGCGGCACCAGCTATCCGCTGGCGCTTGAGGGGGCGCTGAAGCTGAAGGAAATCTCCTATATTCATGCCGAAGGCTATGCGGCTGGCGAGTTGAAGCATGGGCCGATTGCGCTGATTGATGAAAACATGCCGGTGATTGTCATCGCGCCGCATGACCGTTTCTTTGATAAAACGGTGTCCAACATGCAGGAAGTGGCAGCACGCGGCGGCAAGATCATTTTCATCACCGATGAAAAGGGCGCTGCAAGTTCCAAGCTTGAAACCATGGCGACAATTGTTCTGCCCAATGTGGCTGAGATTATTGCGCCTATGGTGTTCTCGCTGCCCATTCAGCTTTTGGCCTACCACACGGCGGTGTTTATGGGTACGGATGTTGATCAGCCGCGCAATCTGGCAAAATCGGTGACGGTGGAATGATGGTTCGACCGGAAAAGGCGGGCGACGAGGCAGCAATTGCTGCCATTACCATCGCTGCCTTTGCCGGGAAGAGCTATAGCAACCAAACCGAACACCTGATTGTAGATCGGCTAAGGCGCGCAGGCGCTCTGCACATTTCTCTGGTCGCGATGGATAGCGAAGAGATTATCGGGCATATCGCGTTTTCGCAGGTTACCCTCTCCAATGGCGATGAGGGGTGGTTTGGGCTTGGGCCTTTATCTGTTGCGCCGTCATGGCAGCGGCAGGGTTTTGGGCGTGCATTGGTCAAGGCCGGGCTTGAAAAGCTCACAGAACAAGAGGCCAAAGGGTGTTGCCTGCTGGGATCGCCCGATTATTACGGTGCTTTCGGCTTTGTGAACACACCAGACCTTGTTTTGCCGGAGGTTCCGCCGCAGTATTTTCAAGTCTTGGCTTTGTCGGGGGCGATTCCATGTGCAACTGTTGCCTTCCATGCTGGATTCTATGGCGAATAATCAACTGAAACGGACCTTATGACCGAAAAACCTGAGATAATTTCCTTTGCCGCCCGCTTGCGGACAAATTTTCTCACGGGCATGATTATTTGTGCGCCGCTTGCCATCACCATCTGGCTGACATTTGCCTTCATTGATTGGGCAGATAGCTGGGTGACGCCTTATATTCCTGAGCGTTACAATCCGGCCTATTATTTTAACATCACCATCCCCGGAATGGGCCTGCTGATCGCGGTCATCTGCATTACGATCATCGGCTTTCTCGGCCGCAATCTGGTTGGCCGGTCGGTTGTCAATTTTGGTGAATCGCTTCTCAACCGCATGCCGCTGGTGCGCACATTGCACAAAAGTCTGAAGCAGATTTTTGAGACAGCACTGAAGGAAAAATCCAACTCCTATAAGACCGTCGGGCTGATTGAATTTCCAAGTCCCGGCATGTGGGCGTTGGTGTTTGTGGCAACCGAAGCCACGGGCGAAATTGCGGCCAAGCTGAATGCCAATGGCGAAGAGATGGTTGCGGTGTTTATGCCGCCCACCCCGGTGCCGACGGCGGGTTTTTTGATGTTTGTGCCCAAAAGCAAGCTCAAGATTTTGGATATGACGCCGGAAGAGGGCGCGAAACTTCTCATATCTGGCGGTTTGGTCATGCCCGATTGGAAAGCAGTTGATAGTGCGATGACGGTGACTGGATCCAATTCTAAAGTAACGAATAAAAAGGCCAGTTGATCTTTCTCGTTTTTGTCACGCCTCTGTCATTTATACAGCATAATTGCAGGGAAGGGGTGCGACAATTGGTGAATCTTTGCTGGTTTCAGCGTGTCGGTTCAGCGTATCCCACACTATTCCTGGAGGTTTGGGATGAATTTGCTTTCCTGTAAATCGGCGTTTCTTGCCGCTGGCGTTGTTTTTTGCTTGAGTTCGGGTGCATTGGCCGAGAGCTCGGCGACAGTGGCTGGCGTGACACTTGTTAATCACGGTCTGGTTGCCGTCGGTCGTATTCCAGCCAGTCAGAAAGATCGGTTTGGAGACACATTCGGTTCTGGTTCCGGCATGGCAATGGATCTGTCGAGCTGGAGAAAGGACGGTACAGGTTATTCAGGCTCGCTGTTTTTGCTGCCAGACCGCGGATATAATGTTGAAGGCACAACCGATTACAACGATCGCATCAACCGGATTGATTTTCACCTGACACCAGCGGCACCGGCTGAGACCCTGCCACAGGCAGAACAGCAAACGGGGTTCGAGGCAAAACTCGCCGATACGATTATTCTGTCGGATAATCAGGGCAAACCAACCACCGGCCTCGATCCTGAAAGCGGCGTGCGTGCTGCGAGTGGCAATATGCCTGTCTTGCCAGAAGCAAAAAATGGAAAAGTGGCGCTGGACCCCGAAGCGGTTGTGCGCCTCAAAGACGGCTCCATGTTGATCAGCGACGAATACGGTCCTTACATCTACCATTTCGGCACCGACGGCAAAATGATCTCAGCGACCCAACCGCCAAAGGCTTTTTTGCCGATGCGCAAGGGAGAGATCAATTTCTCGTCTGACAACGTCGGTGAGGGTGGCAAGAAGCCCGATCCGAAAGACCCGGATACGGGCCGCCAGAACAATCAGGGTCTTGAGGGAATGTCGCTCACGCCCGATGGCAAATATTTGATTGCCGTCTTGCAATCGGCAACCCGCCAGGATGGCGGCGACAAGAAAACCACCCGCATGAATACCCGCGCCTTGATCTATGATGCTGCGAACGTGGATAATCTCAGGCTGGTGCATGAATATGTTGTGCCGTTGCCCACATTTGATGACAAGGGTAAGGTCGCCGTTGCGGCCCAAAGCGAAATTCTGGCGCTGTCCGACAAGACATTTCTGATGCTGGCGCGTGACAGCAACAATGGCCAGGGCCTGAAGGGCGACACGTCCGTCTATCGCAAGATTGATGTGGTGGATCTATCGAGTGCCACCGATATTGCCAATACCGAGTTTGACGGCTTCAAACCTGTGGCCCCCAAGGGTGTGGTTGATGCATCGGTGAAGGTGGCAACAGTGACCCCGTTCATCGACCTCAATGATGCCAAGGATCTCGCCCGTTTTGGCCTGCACAATGGTGCACCGAACGACAAGAACAATCTCTCGGAAAAGTGGGAAGCAATTTCAATTGCACCCGTGCTCGATCCCGCCGCTCCCGATGATTTCTTCATGTTTGTTGCCAATGACAACGACTTCCTGACGCAGAATGGCTATCAGGTGGGTGCCGCCTACAAGGCGGCTGACGGTGCTGAGGTTGACACCATGTTCCAAGTCTTTCGCGTGACGCTTCCGGGTGTGGCGAAGAAATAAACGTGAGAAAGCCGGGTAGGGCGATGCTTTACCCGGCTCGCAAAAACCGCACAGCCTCATCGCGACGCAGCAGATAGAGCAAGGTGCGCACTGCTTCGCCGCGCTGCGATGTCAAATCCGGGTCGCGGTCCAGCAGATAGGCGGCGTCTTTGCGGGCTATTTCCAGCAAATCCGCGTGAAATTCGAGACTGGCGATGCGAAAGCCCGGAGTGCCAGACTGGCGGGTGCCGAGCAATTCGCCTTCGCCGCGCAGTTTCAAATCTTCCTCGGCAATCAGAAAGCCATCTTCGCTATCACGCAAGATCGAGAGCCGCGCTTTGCCATTTTCGCTCAATGGGCCTTTGTAAAGCAGGATGCAGGATGACGCTTCCGCGCCACGGCCAACCCGGCCACGCAGCTGGTGCAATTGCGCAAGGCCAAAACGTTCTGCGTGTTCAATTACCATAATGGTGGCGTCCGGCACATCAACGCCCACTTCCACCACGGTAGTGGCCACCAGCAGGCGGGTTTCGCCGTTCTTAAAGGCCAGCATGGCGGCGTCTTTTTCAGCGCCTGTCATGCGGCCATGCACGAGACCGACGGGTGCTTTGATGGAGCGTGCCAGCGTGTCGTGGCGCTCTTCTGCCGACATCAGCTCAGACTCTTCCGATTCTTCCACCAATGGACAAATCCAGTAGGCCTTCTTGCCCTCGGCAATAGCGCTTTTCAAGCGGCCAACAACATCGCCAATGCGCTCCGTGGGCACAGTTACGGTTTGGATCGGTTTTCGGCCTGCTGGTTTTTCAGTCAGCTTTGAAACGTCCATATCGCCAAAGGCAGCCAGCACCAGCGTGCGCGGAATGGGCGTTGCTGTCATCACCAGCATGTGGGGGGAAATGCCTTTGGATGTTAGCCGCAGACGTTGATGCACACCAAAACGATGCTGCTCATCCACCACGGCCAACAGCAGGTTTTTATAGATGACTGTGTCTTGAAACAGCGCGTGGGTGCCGATGATGATTTGCGCATCGCCCGATGCAATGCGCTCGACAATGGCCTCGCGCTCCCTGCCCTTGGTGCGGCCGGTCAGGACATCAACCGAGATACCGGCGCTGGCCACCATTTTTGAAATTGTCGCGTGGTGCTGGCGCGCCAGAATTTCAGTCGGGGCCATCAGCACCGCTTGCCCACCGTTTTCCACAACGGCAGCGATTGCCAAAAGTGCCACCAGTGTTTTGCCAGCGCCTACGTCGCCTTGCACAAGGCGCAACATGCGCTCATCGCTTTGCATGTCTTTCAGGATGTCGGCAACCGCCTGTTCTTGGCTGTTGGTGGGGATAAAGGGCAGGGAGGCCAGAATTTTGCTGCTCAAAACGCCGGTTGGTTTTACTGGCGTGCCTTCCACTTTGCGAAGGCGTTGGCGCACCAGTGCCAGCGACACTTGTCCGGCCAGAAACTCATCATAGGCCAGACGTCTGCGGGCGGGGGCTTGTGGGTCAACGTCCTTTTCATCGCGCGGGCTGTGCAGCCGCTCAAAGCTGGCTTTGGCGGTTTCAAAGCCTTGTTTGACCACCAGAGCGGGGTCAATCCATTCTGGCAGGTCGGGTACCCGTTCTACCGCGTGGTCAATGGCCTTGCGCAATACTTTGGGCGAAAGGCCAGCCGTGAGTGGATAAACCGGCTCCACCAACGGCATATTGGCGGCCTCACTGGCTTTTACCATGAAATCCGGGTGGACCATGGAAGGGCGACCATTAAACCAATCAATCTTGCCAGAAACGGTGATGATTTCATCCACTGGTAGGGCCTTTTCCAGCCAATTGCCCTTGGCTCGAAAGAAAGTCAGCGCCAACTCGCCAGTGTCATCGTGCAAAAATACCCGGTAGGGCGCTGCTTTATTCTCGCGCGGTGGCGGGGTGTGTCGGTCCACCCGGCCGGTCACGGTGACAATGGCCCCTTGCTGGGCGCGTGCAATGCCGGGTTGGTTGCGTCGATCAATTAGCCGGTGCGGGGCCAGATACAGCAGATCCACCACGCGGGCGTCATCGGCATCGTCGGCTCCCACAAGGGTTGCCAGCAATTGCGCAAGCTTCGGCCCAACGCCGGAAAGCGTGGAAACGGATGCAAACAAGGGATCAAGAATGGTTGGGCGCATGATGGATGAAAATGGAGCGACTTGGAGCGCAATGCAAGGCTGACAAGTTGGATTGCAGAGGTTATAGAGACGCATCAACAGGAAGGTATGCCCAATGACTGGTTTGGTTCGCAGCAGCTCTGATCTTGATCCGCGCCGTAGACGCATTTTGTTTCGTTGTTGGCATCGCGGTATCCGCGAAATGGATCTGGTGTTGGGGCAGTTTGCCGAGGCCGAGATTGCCACGCTCAACGATGCCGATCTGGATGAGCTGGAACGGATCATGGAAGAAGAAGACAATGATCTGGTGAAATGGGTCACCGGCGCTCAAGAGACGCCAGACCATATCAAAGGCCCGCTCTTTACCCGTATTGCTGCCATCCGTCCGGATTTCTCGCCTGTGCACGATTATTCGACAGTGGTTGATCAATGATCTCTTTGTTTGATGCGAAAAAGGCGGCAGCCGCCAAGGCTGCTGTCACGCTTTCGCCCGTGCCGGATGGCATGGATGCGTTTTTGGTGGCGGAACTGGCCAGACAGGGCAGGCCGGTGGCATATCTGTTGTCCGATTCCAGCCGTATGGCTGATATTGAGCAAATGCTGGGCTTTTGCGCGCCGGAAATTCCGGTGCTGTCGCTGCCCGCCTGGGACTGTTTGCCCTATGACCGCGTATCGCCCAGCGCGGATATTTCTGCCAAGCGTCTTTCTGCCCTCACCGGCTTGATAGCGCATGCCAAAAAGCCGCATCCGGCCATTGTGCTGGTGACCGCCAATGCCATGCTGCAAAAAATGGTGCCGTCAGAGGTTATTGATAGTCTGGCCTTTTCGGCCCGCCCCGGCAATCAGGTGCGGATGGATGATATAGCCGCCCGCCTTGAGCGCAACGGCTTTGATCGCGTCGCCACCGTGCGCGAAGTGGGTGAATATGCCGTGCGCGGCGGTATTCTCGATGTGTTCTTGCCGGGTGCTGAAGAGCCGGTGCGGCTGGATTTCTTTGGCGATACGCTGGAAACGATCCGCAGCTTTGATCCCGCCAGCCAGCGCACCATTGCGCAGGTGCGGGAGCTGAGCTTGAACCCGATGAGCGAAGTGACGCTGACGCCAGAGAGCATTGGCCGTTTTCGCAAAAACTATCTCTCATTGTTTGGCGCATCCACCCGCGACGACGCGCTTTATACGGCTGTATCCGAAGGCCGTCGCTATGCGGGCATGGAACATTGGTTGCCGCTGTTTCATGAGAAGATGGAAACCGTCTTTGATTACCTGAAAGACTTCCTGCTGGTGACCGACCACACGGTTCGCGAATCGGCAGAAGAGCGCGCCAAACTGATCCGCGATTATTACGAAGCCCGTCTGGAATCGGCCACGCCCGGCAAAGGCCATCTGAGGCAGGGCGCGCCTTACAAGCCTATTCCGCCCGAGTATCTCTATCTTGGCGCTGCGGATTTTTCCAAGTCGCTGGATGCGCTCAATCCGGTTCGCCTGACGCCGTTTGCGGAAATTGGCACGGCAAGCCGCAAGATTATTGATATTTCCGCCCATTCCGGTCCGCGTTGGGCCAAGGCCGTGTCGGCGGAGAAGCAAGAAGAGGGTGAGCGCGCCAACGTCTTTACCCAGGCCGTCAAATATATCGCCGACAAGCGCGCCGCAGGCTCCAAGGTGCTGATTACCGGTTGGTCTGAAGGCTCGCTGGATCGGCTGTTGCAGGTGCTCAATGAGCATGGGCTGGAGCGGCTCAAAAACATATCGAAGCTGGATGATCTGGAGACACTCAAGAAGGGTGAGGCGGCAGCGGCTGTTCTTAGCCTTGAAGGCGGGTTTGAAGCCAGCGATCTGGTGGTGGTTGGCGAGCAGGATATTCTCGGCGACCGCATGGTGCGCCGCTCCAAGCGTCGCAAGCGGGCCGCTGATTTCATCTCGGAAGTGGCGGGCCTTGATGAGGGCTCGATCGTTGTCCATGCCGAGCATGGCATTGGTCGCTTCGTTGGCCTTCGCACCATTCAGGCCGCGGGCGGCCAGCATGCCTGCCTTGAGCTGCAATATGCCGATGAGGCCAAGCTGTTCTTGCCTGTCGAAAATATCGATCTGCTGTCGCGCTATGGCTCGGAAGGCAGCGAAGCGCAGCTTGATAAGCTGGGCGGTGGCGCATGGCAAATGCGCAAGGCCAAGCTGAAGAAGCAATTGCTGGATATGGCCGGTGGGTTGATCCGCATTGCGGCGGAACGCATGATGCGCTCGGCCCCGGTGCTGTCCACCACAGAAGGTTTCTACGACGAGTTTGCCGCTCGTTTTCCTTATGATGAAACCGAGGACCAGATGAGCGCGATCGAGGCCGTGCGCGGTGATCTCGGCGCTGGCCGCCCGATGGACCGTTTGGTGTGCGGCGACGTCGGCTTTGGCAAGACCGAAGTGGCGCTCCGTGCCGCCTTCATTGCCGCCATGAACGGCATTCAGGTGGCCGTAGTAGTGCCAACCACGCTGTTGGCCCGCCAGCATTTCAAGACGTTTACCGAGCGCTTCCGCGATCTGCCCATTCGCATTCAGCAGGCCTCGCGGCTTGTGGGCACCAAAGAGCTGAATTTGGTGAAGAAGGAAGTGGCAGACGGCAAGACCGATATTGTCGTTGGCACCCATGCTCTGCTTGGCGCGGGTATTAAATTCGCCAATCTTGGTCTGTTGATCATCGACGAAGAGCAGCATTTTGGCGTCAAGCATAAGGAGCGCTTGAAAGAGCTGAAATCCGACGTGCATGTGCTCACACTTTCGGCCACCCCTATTCCGCGCACCTTGCAACTGGCCATGACCGGCGTGCGTGAGCTGTCGCTGATCACCACGCCGCCGGTGGACCGCATGGCGGTGCGCACCTTTATTTCACCGTTTGATGGTCTGGTGATCCGCGAAACCTTGATGCGTGAGCATTATCGTGGTGGCCAGAGTTTTTACGTCTGCCCTCGACTGGCTGATCTGGCCGACATTAAAGCGTTCCTGGACTCAGACGTGCCGGAATTGCGCGTGGCGATCGCCCATGGGCAAATGGCTGCTGGCGAGCTGGAAGACATTATGAATGCCTTCTATGAAGGGCGTTACGATGTGTTGCTGTCCACCACCATCGTCGAATCCGGCCTTGATGTACCAACCGCCAACACATTGATTGTGCATCGTGCCGATATGTTTGGCCTCGCGCAGCTCTACCAGATCCGTGGCCGCGTGGGGCGCTCCAAAGTGCGCGCCTTCGCGCTGTTGACACTGCCGGTCAACAAGGTGCTGACGGCCAGTGCCGAGCGGCGGCTCAAAGTGCTGCAATCGCTGGATACATTGGGCGCTGGCTTCCAGCTGGCCAGCCACGATCTCGATATTCGCGGTGCGGGTAATTTGTTGGGCGAGGAGCAATCCGGCCATATCAAGGAAGTTGGCTTCGAGCTGTACCAGCAGATGCTGGAAGAGGCTGTGGCCGAAGTGAAGGGTGAAGATCAGGTTGTGGATAGCGGCTGGTCGCCGCAGATTCAGGTTGGTACCTCGGTGATGATCCCGGACAATTATGTACCTGATCTGCATTTGCGCCTTGGCCTTTATCGCCGCCTTGGTGAATTGACCGAGCTGAGTGAGATTGACGGTTTTGGCGCTGAAATGATCGACCGCTTCGGGCCGCTCCCTATCGAAGTGCAAAACCTGCTCAAGATTGTGTATATCAAGGCGCTGTGCCGCAAGGCCAATGTTGAAAAGCTCGATGCCGGTCCAAAGGGCGTTGTCGTGCAGTTCCGCAACAAGGAATTCCCCAATCCGGCGGCCTTGGTGGGCTTTATTGCCAAGCAAGGCACCATGGCCAAGATCAGGCCGGATCACAGCGTTTTCCTGACGCGCGATTTGCCAACCCCGGAAAAGCGCTTGGCCGGTGCCGCTAAAATCATGGTGCAGCTTGCCGAGATGGTAAACCAGAAGTGACAACAAACTTAAAGTGACATGGCGTTTGCCCACGTCCTGGATGTCGATCCTAAGTCCCTTTTTTCGAGGGGTGAAGCAGGGTCGACATCTGTTCGTCATGATCTCGTGATGGTGTGATACACATTCTGTATTTTGCAGAATGCTAAATATTTTCAGGAGGTTATATGCGGAATCTATTTTTAACCGTGGTGGTTGTCTCAACGATGGCGTCTTCTGGCAGCTTTGCAGCACAATCGGCATCATGGCCGGATACGCCGATTGCGCGGGTGTCGGCGCTTGCCGTGCTGCAGTCGCTCAATGCTGATCTGCTCAGTCACGACAGCGCCACGCTGACGCTTGATCGCTGGTGCAGTGATCATAAGCTCGCCGATCACGCCAAAATTGTTGCAGAGCCTGTGAAGGGCGTCGATAAGCCAGCAACCACAGAGATCCGTGCAGCCTTGAAGGTCAGCGAGACGGAAAAAGTCGGCTATCGCCGCGTGCGCCTGATGTGTGGTGAACGTGTGTTGTCTGATGCCGATAACTGGTATGTGCCATCGCGTCTGACTGCCGATATGAACAAGGCACTGGAAACCACCGACGCTGCATTTGGCCGTGTGGTCAAACCGTTGAACTTTCAGCGTCACACGCTCTCGGCAAAATTGCTATGGCAACCTCTGCCTGAAGGCTGGGATATGGGCGCAGCGATTCCTGCCGCCACCGATAAGACACTTGAACTGCCCAACCATGTTATCGAGCATAAAGCTCTTTTGAGCCTGCCAGACGGCGCGCCTATCAGCATGGTGGTCGAAAGTTATACCCGTCATGTGCTGGATTTTACGCCACCCGCATTGAAGTGAACTCCATCATCAATGGTGAAGCGCGGCGTGACACGTGCCTAAAATGCGACGCGTTTGACTGGGGCCTCAGAGCCGCGCTTTACAGCTTTGGTCCGAAAATTGGAAACCGGTTTTCGGACTACTGTATAATTCCATAAATCGGAATCGATTTAAGGATAAAATTATGCAGCAGATTTAAAGCGTTACAGCGCCGTTGTGGAGAGTTTTCTTTAAAAAAGTCTAGATTTCGTCTTTTGCGGATCAAGAATCCCGTCTCGATGCGTGCAGGTGCATGTGTTGACCCATATTTCGAAATTAAGTACATGAGAATGGTTTTGTTTATGGTTTTTACATATTCTGTCGTGACATCAACGCTCTATGTGGCTCTAGAATTCATCATGACTTTAATATTTTAAATTTCTTAAATATACTATTTTGTATCTGTGTTTTTTTCAGTAATTTTGCTTCGAAGAAGCGTTTTTTATCCTCTTTTTGTTGTCCGAAAAACCTCCCAAAAATGGAGTTTCCTTCGGAGAGCTTCATTCTCTATTAATTTTTATTTGTGTGTGCATGATTTACACACAACCTCAACAATTGCTCCACATTGTCATGAATTGGATGTGGCTGGTGATCAAATTGAGTCAGGACAAGGGCCGTGGTGCAAAGCAATATTCGTTCAGTAGATCATCTGGTCCTGCCTGTGTCTGATCTCGAAATCGCGCGGGCGCGTTTGCAATCACTTGGTTTTTGTGTTGCGGCCAATGGGCGTCATCCCTTTGGCACTGAAAACGCCTGTATATTCCTGCCTGACAACACCTATCTCGAGCCTCTGGCTGTTGTTGACGCAGCAGAGGCAGAAGGTGCCATCACCAATGGAAATCTGTTTGTTGCGCGCGACAAGGTGTTTCGCCAACATCGTGCCGAGGGCCTTTCTGCCATTGTGGTGCAATCCGAAGATGCGATCGCTGATCACGCCGCTTTTGCGGCGGCCGGAGTGGGCGCATCAGGCGATATTCTGGAATTTTCCCGCCCGGTGCGTTTGCCAGATGGACAGGAAAGCATCAGCAGCTTTCGCCTCGCATTTGCGATTGAGCCTTTGGTCGAGACATTCTTTTTGTTCGCGTGCCAGCGGTTAAATCCCTTGCCGGTCGATAGGGACGCGCTGGAAACGCATGCCAATGGCGTGTTGGGCGTTAAGCGCGTTCTCATGCAAACCGGCCATAAAAATTATCAGGAGTTGATGACGCCGGTGTTCGGCCGGGCCAGCCGCGAGATCACCAATGGGCATGCCTTTGATGCGCGCAACATGTCCGTTGAGGTTGTTGTGGGCAATGATGCCAGTATTGGCATTGTTGTGCTTGCACTGGTGTTTACCGTGGCCGATCTTAAGGTGACAGAGGCCGTTCTGGCTGCTAATGGCGTGTGCCATGTAAGAACACAGGACGAGATTGTCGTCCAGGCAGCACCTGGGCAGGGTGTTACCTTCCTGTTTGAGGAGAATGCGTTATGACGTCCCCTAATTCGACAGTTGTTGTCGGCGAAGGCAATCGCCAAGTTTCGTTTTCAAATGCGGCGCGTTTTTCGCTGATCTGCGGTCCATGCCAGATGGAGAGCCGTGAACACGCCTTCATGATGGCGGGCAGCATCAAGGAAATCTGCGACAAGCTGGGCATTGGACTGGTCTATAAATCGTCTTTCGATAAGGCCAATCGCACGTCCTTGAAGGCCGGTCGCGGCATTGGTCTTGAAAAAGGCTTGCAGGTTTTCGAAGAGTTGAAGAAGGAATTCGGCTTTCCGGTTTTGACCGATATTCACCGCGAAGATCAGTGTGCTGAAGTGGCAAGCGTGGTGGATGTGCTGCAAATCCCCGCGTTTTTGTGCCGCCAGACCGATCTTCTGGTGGCGGCTGCCGAGACAGGTCGTGCCATTAACATCAAGAAGGGCCAGTTTTTGGCCCCTTGGGATATGAAGAACGTGATGGAAAAAATCACGTTCTCAGGCAATCCCAATGTGATGCTGTGCGAGCGCGGCGCTTCCTTTGGCTATAACACGCTGGTGTCGGATATGCGGTCCCTGCCAATCATGGCAGGTTTCGGCGCGCCGGTGGTGTTTGATGCGACTCACTCGGTGCAGCAACCGGGCGGCCAGGGCGGATCAAGTGGTGGTCAGCGTGAGTTTGTTGAGACTTTGGCTCGTGCCGCTGTGGCTGTGGGCGTTGCCGGCCTGTTTATCGAATCACATCAAGATCCGGATAACGCGCCATCAGATGGCCCGAATATGGTGTATCTCAATGATCTTGAACGATTGCTGGGCAGGCTGTTGGCTTATGATGCGGTAACCAAAGCGGTATGATACCGATATTCCATCATCGACTGTCATTGTAATTTTTCTTTCATCGGTTAAGACAATTCAATCGGTTCAGATGGGGCGACACATTGCCCTGTCAATCTACACAGCAGGGAGCGAACATGACCGCTATTACCGACATTATTGCCCGCGAAATTCTCGACAGCCGTGGCAATCCAACCGTTGAAGTTGACGTTTATCTGGAAGACGGCAGCATGGGCCGCGCAGCGGTTCCATCGGGCGCATCCACAGGTGCCCACGAAGCGGTTGAACTGCGCGACGGTGGCAAGCGTTACCTCGGCAAGGGCGTCGAAAAGGCTGTTGAAGCTGTTAATGGCGAAATTTATGAAGCCATTGGCGGTCATGACGCTGAAAACCAGATCATGATCGACAACATCATGATCGAACTGGACGGCACGCCAAACAAGTCGCGCCTCGGTGCAAACGCCATTCTGGGCGTATCGTTGGCAGTTGCCAAGGCGGCTGCTGAAGCGTCTGGCCTGCCGCTCTATCGCTATGCTGGTGGCCCGAACGCCCATGTTCTGCCTGTGCCAATGATGAACATCATCAACGGCGGTGCCCATGCCGATAACCCAATCGACTTTCAGGAATTCATGATCATGCCGGTTGGCACGGACAATATCCGTGATGCGATCCGCATGGGTTCGGAAGTGTTCCACACGCTGAAGAAAGAGCTGTCGTCGCAAGGCTTCAACACCAATGTTGGCGATGAAGGCGGCTTTGCGCCTGGCTTGAAGAGCGCGCCAGAAGCGCTTGATTTCATTATGAAGTCTATCGAAAAGGCTGGCTACCGCCCCGGCGAAGACATGTATCTGGCGCTCGATTGCGCTTCCACGGAATTCTTCAAGGATGGCAAATATGTGCTGGCTGGCGAAGGCCGCACCCTTGAGCCTGAAGCCATGGCAGATTACCTGGCTGAACTGGCCGGTAAATACCCCATCATCTCCATTGAAGACGGCATGGGCGAAGACGATTGGGCTGGCTGGAAATACCTGACCGACAAAATCGGTGACAAGACACAGCTTGTTGGTGACGACCTGTTTGTGACCAATTCGGCACGTCTGCGCGATGGCATCCGCATGGGTGTTGCAAACTCCATTCTGGTGAAGGTCAACCAGATCGGCTCATTGTCCGAGACGCTGGATGCTGTCGAAACCGCCCATAAGGCTGGCTACACCGCCGTTATGTCGCACCGCTCTGGCGAGACAGAAGATTCGATCATTGCTGATCTGGCGGTTGCCACCAACTGCGGCCAGATCAAAACGGGATCGCTGTCGCGCTCTGACCGTCTGGCAAAGTACAACCAGTTGATCCGTATTGAAGAAATGCTGGGCTTGCAGGCATCCTATGCTGGCACCTCCATTTTGAAGGGCTGATTGGCCGTCAAAGCTATGATTTTTGCGCCCGCACCGATCATTTCGGTGCGGGCTTTTTTGTGCCTCGGCGCTATGGTCAACGATCGGTTAAGCATATTGGTCTAAGGTCGCAATGTTCGGTGCCGATAGCGGCATTGCGCGGCAGTATCGGAGCATGATGCTCACGTTCAACAGTTTTGCGTTGCAGGGCCTTAGCCAATATGTGGACACGCCACCATAAAAACAGAAAATTCGGCCGGCTCGTTCTTCCCGCCGTCACCATCGCATTTCTCGGATATTTCGGTTATCACAGTATTCACGGCGATTACGGCCTCAAGGCTGGCGAAAAGCTTGATGTGCTGCTGGCAACGCGCAATACCGAGCTTGCAAGCCTTGTCCATGCGCGAAAAAAGCTTGAGACTCAGGTTCGGCTTTTGAGTGATGGTTCGCTCGATCGCGATATGATGGACGAGAAAGCGCGTTATCAGCTCAATATGTCCAAGCCCAATGAAATTGTGATTTTCAACCGATAAACCCATTCTATTTTATGGATTTCGAAATTAACTGAAATTCAGTTAATCTTAAAAAACTGTTTGTTTTCTGTTGTTTATACGGAATACAAGGCATGCATTTAATGCATTGCGACTTTCCCGTTTCTTGAATATGGTGGTGCCAACTAAAAAACCCTTACACAACTCAGGGAGGGATGAATGGCACCGCGCACTAACGCGACTGCTTCTGGCCGGAAGAATACGGCCAAGCCTGCTAAGGGCGAATTCGTCGAAGGTTCTATCGTGGAGTTTGATCGCGATCAGGAGCTCAAGGCTTACCGCGAAATGCTGTTGATTCGCCGCTTTGAAGAAAAAGCGGGTCAGCTCTATGGCATGGGCTTCATTGGTGGTTTCTGTCATCTTTACATCGGTCAGGAAGCCGTTGTTGTTGGCATGCAACTGGCGCTGAAAGAAGGCGATCAGGTGATCACCGGTTACCGTGACCACGGCCACATGCTGGCCTGTGGCATGAGTGCACGCGGCGTTATGGCGGAGTTGACCGGGCGTCGGGGCGGCTTGTCAAAGGGCAAGGGCGGCTCCATGCACATGTTCTCCAAAGAGAAGAACTTCTACGGCGGCCACGGCATCGTTGGCGCGCAGGTATCGTTGGGCACGGGTCTGGCTTTCGCCAATCGCTATCGCGGCAACGACAATGTTTCGCTCGCTTACTTCGGTGACGGCGCTGCCAATCAGGGTCAGGTTTATGAGAGCTTCAACATGGCTCGCCTGTGGAACCTGCCGGTTATCTACGTGATCGAGAATAATCGCTACGCCATGGGTACGTCCGTTGCGCGCGCATCGGCCCAAACCGATTTCTCCCAGCGCGGCGTTTCGTTCAATATCCCCGGCATGAAGGTCGATGGTATGGATGTGCGCGCTGTTTTGGCTGCCGCAGAACAGGCTGTTGATCATTGCCGTTCGGGCAAGGGTCCGGTTATTCTGGAAATGGAAACCTACCGTTATCGCGGTCACTCCATGTCCGACCCGGCCAAGTATCGCTCCAAGGATGAAGTGCAGAAAATGCGCTCCGAGCATGATCCTATCGAGCAGGTTAAAATCCGCCTGATGGAGCAGGGCTGGGCCAGCGAAGACGATCTCAAGCTGATCGACAAGGAAGTGCGCGACATTGTGGCCGATAGTGCCGATTTTGCGCAAGCCGATAAAGAGCCGGATGCGTCCGAGCTCTACACCGACATCCTGTTGTAAGCGAGGGAGGGTTTATCCATGTCCGTCAATATTCTCATGCCCGCCCTGTCGCCAACCATGGAAGAGGGTACTCTTTCCAAGTGGCTGAAGCAGGAAGGCGATTCTGTTAAGTCCGGCGATGTGATTGCTGAAATTGAAACCGATAAGGCAACCATGGAAGTGGAAGCCGTTGACGAAGGCGTTATCGGCAAGCTGCTGATTGCGGCTGGCACTGAAAACGTCAAGGTCAACACGCCGATTGCTGTTTTGTTGCAAGACGGCGAGAGCGCCGATTCTGCGGCTGCTGCACCCAAAGAAGAAGCTGCGGCACCTGCTGCTGTGCAGGAAGATAAGCCTGCATCTGCGCCGGTTCCAGCGGCACCGGTCTCGAAGGCAGAATCTGATCCTTCTATTCCAGAAGGCACGGAAATGGTGTCGATGACCGTGCGTGAAGCACTGCGCGAAGCCATGGCCGAAGAAATGCGCGCCAATGAAGATGTCTTCATCATTGGTGAAGAAGTGGCCGAATATCAGGGCGCTTACAAGATTACGCAGGGCTTGCTGGCCGAGTTTGGTGATCGCCGCGTTGTTGATACGCCTATTACCGAGCATGGTTTTGCCGGTGTGGCGGTTGGTGCTGCCATGGCGGGTCTGCGTCCAATCGTTGAATTTATGACATTCAACTTCGCCATGCAGGCGATTGACCAGATTATCAATTCTGCTGCCAAGACACTTTATATGTCTGGCGGTCAGATGGGTGCGCCAATCGTGTTCCGTGGTCCAAACGGTGCTGCTGCCCGCGTTGGTGCCCAGCACAGCCAGGATTATGCTGCATGGTATAGCCAGATTCCCGGCCTTAAGGTGATCTCGCCTTACACGGCGGCAGATGCCAAGGGCTTGCTGAAGGCTGCCATTCGCGATCCAAACCCGATCATCTTCCTTGAAAACGAAATTCTCTATGGCCACAGCTTTGATGTGCCGAAGATGGATAATTTAGTTCTGCCAATTGGCAAGGCGCGCATTCACAAGACCGGCAAGGACGTGACCATTGTGTCCTGGAGCATTGGCATGACCTATGCGACCAAGGCCGTGGAAGAACTGACCAAGCTCGGCATTGACGTTGAGTTGATCGACTTGCGCACCATCCGTCCGATGGACCTGCCGACGGTTATCGAGTCAGTGAAGAAGACCGGCCGTCTGGTTGTGGTGGAAGAAGGTTATCCGCAGTCGTCGGTTGGCGATTTCGTGGCCAACAGCATCCAGCGCGAAGCCTTTGATTACCTTGATGCCCCTGTGTTGACCATCGCTGGCAAGGACGTTCCGATGCCATACGCTGCCAACCTTGAAAAGCTCGCTCTGCCGAATGTCGGCGAAGTGGTCCAGGCCGTCAAAGCCGTCTGCTACAAATAAGGGGAGGCGAGGCATATGCCGATCAATATCACCATGCCGGCCCTCTCTCCCACCATGGAAGAGGGCAATCTGGCCAAGTGGCTGGTCAAGGAAGGCGACACCGTCAAGTCTGGCGATGTGATTGCCGAGATTGAAACAGACAAGGCAACCATGGAAGTGGAAGCCGTTGACGAGGGCGTTGTTGCCAAGCTGGTTGTTCCGGCTGGCACCGAAGGCGTCAAGGTCAATGCCTTGATTGCCGTCCTCGCTGCTGACGGTGAAGACGTGTCTGCGGCTGCCGCTGGTGGCGGTGCAGCGGCTCCTGCGAAGGCAGAGGCCAAGGCGGAAGCTCCTGAGGCTGAAAAGTCAGCAGCGGCGGCTGCGGCACCTGCTCCAACTCAGGCTGTTGCCCATTCCGGTGAACGCGTGTTTGCTTCGCCGCTGGCGCGCCGTTTGGCCAAGGAAGCCGGTCTTGACCTCAAGGCTGTTGCCGGTTCCGGCCCACATGGCCGTATCGTCAAGAGCGACATCGAGAAAGCTGTCAGCACCGGTGGTGCAAAGCCAGCTGCTGCGGCTCCCGCGGCTGCTCCAGCCAGCGCACCTGCTCCTGCTCTTGCTAAGGGCATGTCGGAAGAGGCTGTGCTCAAGCTGTTCTCGGAAGGCTCTTACGAGTTGGTTCCGCACGACGGCATGCGCAAGACCATTGCCAAGCGCCTGCAAGAATCCAAGCAGACCATTCCGCATTTCTACGTGTCCGTAGATTGCGAACTGGATGCCCTGCTGGCACTGCGCGCTCAGCTCAACGGTTCTGCGCCTGAAAAGGATGGCAAGCCGGTCTACAAGCTCTCGGTCAACGATATGGTCATCAAGGCCATGGCGCTGGCGCTGCGCGATGTGCCGGATGCCAACGTATCTTGGACAGACAGCAATATGGTCAAGCACAAGCACGCCGATGTTGGTGTAGCTGTGTCGATCCCCGGCGGTCTGATCACCCCGATCATCCGTCAGGCCGAGCTGAAGAGCTTGTCTGCCATCTCCAACGAGATGAAGGATCTGGGCAAGCGCGCCAAGGAACGCAAGCTCAAGCCTGAGGAATATCAGGGCGGCACCACGGCCGTGTCCAATATGGGCATGATGGGCGTCAAGAATTTCGCAGCTGTGGTCAATCCACCGCATGCGACGATTCTGGCCATTGGTGCCGGTGAAGAGCGCGTTGTTGTGAAGAAGGGCGAAATGAAAATCGCCAACGTCATGACCGTCACGCTGTCCACCGACCACCGCGCCGTCGATGGAGCCTTGGGTGCCGAACTTCTCGGAGCCTTCAAGCGCTACATCGAAAGCCCGATGGGTATGCTGGTCTGACCTGAAAGAGGTGGCATGAAATCCGTTCTTTGCTACGGCGATAGTCTGACCTGGGGGTACGATCCCGTATCCCTCGGTCGGCATGCGTATCAGAACCGCTGGCCGAGTGTCTTGCAAAAGGCGCTGGGGCCAGAGGTGACGGTGACTGCCGAGGGTTTGAACGGACGCACCACCGCTTATGATGATTATCTGGCCGATTGCGAACGCAATGGCGTGAAGCTGTTGCCGAGCGTTTTGGCAACTCATGCGCCGCTGGATCTGGTGATCCTGTTTTTGGGCACCAACGATTTGAAACGTGGGCCGGCTGGCACGGCCCACGCCGCGACAAAGGGCATGAAGCGGCTGGTGCAGCTTATTCGTCATCATGCCTGGCCCATGGAAACCGATGGGCCGGATATTCTGATCGTTGCCCCGCCGGTGATTTGTGAAACAGCCAATGAGCCATTTGCGGCGATGTTTCGCGATGCGCTGGATGAATCAGCCATGGTCGCCAGTCTCTACAGTGATCTGGCCGATGAAATGGATTGCAGTTTTTTTGATGCCAGTTCGGTGGCGCAATGTTCGCCGCTGGATGGCATTCATCTGGATGCCGACAATACACGCGCTGTCGGGCGCGGTCTTGAGCCGGTCGTTCGGGTGATATTGGGTGTTTAACGCGGCTGGATGTAACCGCGTTGATCAACATCAAGGAGGTATTTTGCGGAGTGCGTAAGCTGATCTCATACACCTGAAGAGGAGAAGAGATCATGGCAAACACACCGCATGAGTTGACGGCTGAATTTCCTGAATTTGTGGCGCTGATCCATCATTTGAAAATGACCGATGGGCATTTTGCCAGATTGTTTGACAGCTACCATGACGTAAACGGGAAAATTCATCGCGCTGAAACAAATATAGAGCCGGTAGACGACTTCCATATGGAAGACCTGCGGAAAAACCGGATGCGGCTCAAAGATGAAATCTACGGGATGCTGGTTCACCATGAACCGGAAGCCGAAACGCCGGAAGTATAAGCCGGAGGCGCTTCCAATCCCGTGACCGGCAATCACCGAGCGGTGGTTGCCGCAAGAAACCGAGGAGTGGAAACGCCCATGTCGAATGCTTATGACGTCATCATCATCGGGTCTGGCCCCGGCGGCTATGTCACCGCGATCCGTGCCGCCCAGCTCGGCCTGAAAACCGCGATTGTTGAGCGGGAACATCTGGGCGGTATCTGCCTGAACTGGGGCTGTATCCCTACAAAGGCGCTGCTGCGTTCGGCTGAAATTCTCGATCACGCCAATCATGCCAAGAGCTATGGTCTGACGCTGAACGGCACGATGACCGCAGATGTGAAAGACGTTGTTGCCCGTTCGCGCGGCGTATCCGCGCGCCTCAACGGCGGCGTCGCCTTCCTGATGAAGAAAAACAAGATTGACGTGATCTGGGGCGAAGCCAAGCTGACCAAGCCCGGCGAGGTCGTAGTTGGTAAAACCTCCAAGCCTGCCGTGCAGCCACAGAACCCTGTGCCGAAGGGCGTTTTGGGTGAGGGCACCTACACTGCCAAGCACATCATTGTTGCCACAGGCGCACGCCCACGCGCACTGCCCGGCATCGAGCCAGATGGCAAGCTGATCTGGACCTATTTCGAAGCCATGAAGCCGGATTTCATGCCGAAATCTCTCGTGGTGATGGGCTCTGGCGCGATCGGCATCGAATTCGCCTCCTTCTATCGCTCCATGGGCGTGGATGTGACGGTGGTTGAGCTGATGGCCAACATCATGCCGGTGGAAGATGTTGAAATTTCTACCATTGCTCGCAAGGCTTTGGAAAAGCGCGGCATGAAGATCATCACCGAGGCCAAGGTTTCCAAGGTTGAAAAGGGTGCAAACTCTGTCACCGCCCATGTGGAAACCAAGGACGGCAAGGTGCAGCAGATCACGGCGGATCGTCTGATCTCCGCTGTTGGCGTGCAGGGTAATATCGAAAATCTCGGCCTTGAAACGCTGGGCGTCAAGACCGATCGTGGTTGCATTGTCATCGACGGTTATGGCAAGACCAACGTGCCAGGCCTATACGCCATAGGCGACGTGGCTGGCCCGCCAATGCTGGCTCATAAGGCCGAGCATGAAGGCGTGATCTGCGTTGAAAAGATTGCTGGTCTGCCCAATGTTCACCCCATGAACAAGTCGATGATCCCCGGCTGCACCTATTGCAACCCGCAGGTCGCATCCGTTGGCCTCACGGAAGCCAAGGCCAAGGAACAGGGCCGCGACATCCGCGTAGGCCGTTATAACTTCAACGCCAATGGCAAGGCGATTGCGCTTGGCGAAGACAATGGCATGATCAAGACGATCTTTGACAAGAAGACCGGCGAATTGATTGGCGCGCACATGGTTGGTGCGGAAGTCACCGAGCTGATCCAGGGTTTTGTGGTGGCCATGAATTTGGAAACCACCGAAGAAGAACTGATGCACACCATCTTCCCGCATCCGACCCTGTCGGAAATGATGAAGGAAAGCGTGCTGGATGCTTATGGCAAAGTGCTGAACGCCTAAGAGTTGGTTGCGATTAGGCTTCCTGCCGCCTATATAGTCGGCAGGAAGCACATAAGGAGCAGGCGATGACTGGGTTTGAATTAGGCTGGTTCATGACAATCATCGTCGGCGGTCTTGCCGGTTGGTTGGCTGGTAAGCTCATGGATATGCGCTTTGGCATTTTCATGAATATCATCATCGGCATTGTTGGTGCCGCTCTGGCGTCTGCGATTTTCCGCCGGTTTGGAATTTTCGTGGAAGGTGATTGGCTCGGCTATCTAATCACCAGTTTTGTGGGCGCAAGCCTTCTGCTGTTTGTGGCCAAACTGGTGCGCCGCTAAATTTTTACTGCCGCAGAGCTGCGGCTTGGACAGGTCAAAATCATGGTCACGATCCTCGATAGAACTCAGGCTCCTGAAAAGCGCGTTCGCCACCCGGAAAAGGCCCACAAGCCCGACACCGAAGTGCAGCGCAAGCCGGAGTGGATTCGCGTCAAGGCTCCCACCTCCAAGGGCTATCAGGAAACCCGTGATCTGGTGCGCAGCCACAAGCTAGTGACTGTGTGCGAAGAGGCTGGCTGCCCCAACATCGGCGAATGTTGGGAAAAGAAACACGCCACCTTTATGATCATGGGCGAAATCTGCACCCGCGCCTGTGCGTTTTGCAACGTTGCCACCGGCAAGCCGAATGCGCTTGATATGGATGAGCCTGCGAATATCGCAAAGGCTGTGAAACAAATGGGGCTTTCTCATGTGGTCATCACCTCGGTGGACCGTGATGATCTGGACGATGGTGGTGCAGAACATTTTGAAAAGGCCATCTGGGCTATCCGCGAAGCCTCGCCGTTGACCACCATTGAAATTCTCACACCGGACTTTTTGAAAAAGCCGGGTGCGTTGGAACGTGTTGTTGCGGCCAAGCCAGATGTGTTCAACCACAATATGGAAACCGTGCCCGGCAATTACCTCACCGTGCGTCCCGGTGCGCGCTATTTCCACTCCGTGCGCCTGTTGCAGCGCGTGAAAGAGCTGGATCCAAGCATGTTCACCAAATCCGGCATTATGGTCGGCCTTGGTGAGGAGCGCAACGAAGTGCTGCAATTGATGGATGACCTGCGGGTTGCGGATGTGGACTTTCTGACCATCGGCCAATATCTCCAGCCGACGCGCAAGCATCACAAGGTCGAGAAATTTGTGACGCCGGAAGAATTCAAGTCCTATGAGGATATTGCCTATACCAAGGGCTTTTTGATGGTGTCGTCCAGCCCGCTGACCCGCTCGTCGCACCACGCTGGCGATGATTTTGCACGGTTGAGAGCCAACCGGGAAAAGAAGCTGCTGGCCGCTGCCGAGTGAAATTTTTGTAACAGCCTTGCATGGTTTGAGACCCGACGCTTATAAACGTCGGGTTTTAACGTTTCAGGGTTGCGGCATTGGTGAAATATCTCAAAACGGGCCCTGAGGCGGCAAGCCTTGTGAGAGACGCCCGGCGCATTTGTGTGATCGGCTGCTCGGGCAGCGGCAAGAGCACATTGTCTCAAGCGCTATGCCGCCTTTTCAACCTCACCTACATTTCCATGGATCGCGATGTGTTTTGGCTGTCGGGATGGAAACTCCGGCCAAGGCCAGAAGCCGTTGAACGGATGAAAGGCTTCATTGCAGGTGACCGCTGGATCATTGATGGCAATAGCCCCGGCACCTTGCCGGCGAGATTGGCCCGTGCCGATCTGGTCATCTGGATGCGGCCACCGCGCGCTGTGTCCCTTTACGGTGTTTTCTCGCGCTGGTTCAAATATCACGGCACAGTGCGGCCGGAAATGGCGGAAGGCTGCCCGGAAAAAATTGACTGGGCGTTTTTGAAATATGTCTGGAACTTTGAGGCCAAAGAGGTGCCGCAGTTTCAGGAGCAGTTTGAAAAGGCGCGAGGAGACCTCCCGGTGATTATGGTGACATCTCGCAAGCAAAGTGCAGAGCTGTTGTCGGAATTGGCCAAAAACCACCGTGAGGTGTAAGATATGGTGCATTACCTGCAAAGTGTCGAAGATGCTGCTGACATTTTGAGAAGCAGCCAGCGCGTGATGGTGGTTGGCTGTTCTGGTGGCGGCAAAAGCACGCTGTCAATGAAGCTTTGCCATCGATTTGGCTTCCAATTTGTATCGCTTGATCGTGATATCTTCTGGTTGCCAGGATGGCAAAAGCGCACACGTTCTCAGCAGCGCAATATCATCGAGGATAAAATTTCACAGGAACGCTGGCTGATGGATGGCAGCAATCCGTCAAGCTTCGATCTTCGTTTGCCGCGCACTGATTTGGTTCTTTGGGTGCGTATGCCCCGTTGGCTTTGCCTGCTGGGTGTTTATCGGCGCGCGTTTCACAATCTGGGTAAGACAAGAATTGATATGGCCCCCGGATGCGTGGAAAAGTGGCCTGATCGCGACTTTCTAACCTACATCTGGAATTTCGAGCGCAAGCACGCGCCGATTTTTATCCGCAATTTTGACCTCTACGGCCCGCAAGTGCCGGTTTTTGTGTTAAAATCACGCCGGGATGTGGCTCGGCTTCTTGATCTTGTCGGCGTGCAGGCTTAAGTGCCATTTATGCCAAAGTTTGAAACCCGCCGTCCTGTAAAGCACTCTCCCGATCGCATGTATGCGCTGGTTGCGGATATTGAGCGCTATCCCGAATTTGTGCCGCTCTGCGATGCACTCTCCATCCAGTCTCGCAAGGAGCGCGACGGCAAGGAGTTGCTCATTGCCAATATGTCGGTGGGTTATAAGGCCATCCGCGAGACATTCACCACCCAGGTGCTGCTCAAGCCCGATGAGCGTGCCATTGATGTGAAGTATATCGAAGGCCCGTTCAAATATCTCGATAACCGCTGGCGATTTGAAGAAACGGCTGATGGCGGCTGCACTGTGCATTTCTTCATCGATTACGAATTCAAAAGCCGCATTCTGGGTGCCGTCATGGGCTCCATGTTTGATCGCGCCTTTCGCATGTTCACGGAGGCATTCGAGGCGCGGGCTGACAAGATTTATGGCACCGAGTGACGCTTTGGCGCATCGCCCAGTTTCGATTTTTTGGGCGCGATGCCCTAAATCACCATCGATTTCTTCTCGACATAATATGAATAGAGAGTGGTGATGACGGATATGTAAATCACGATCTCTGCAACTCCAGACAGGATGTTCCAAAGAGAGGCAACGACTGCGGGTGCGCTTTCCATGAACACGGAGATGATGTGCAATGGCATTAGCGAGAGTGTCAGCATTATGCCGACTCCGAGGATTGTGAGGCTTTGGCCCTTGGTGGCAGCGACCGCATCATGCAAAGAGTGATAACAATCGATGGCGGCACCGGGCAGTATCGATGAAAGTCGCAAAAACACGATTGCGACAAAGCACGACCCGATCGCACCAAATGCGATTGAAAGCCACGGCCAATCGTATGTGAGATTTTTGAGTATCATGGTTGCCAGTGCGAGTGGCATCAAGGCGGGCAAAGTCACCAGACAGATCAGAAATGATTTTCCAAAATAAGACGCAATGTTGGCACCCCAGAATTTTGGAATAGGCTTTGGATGCTCGACGAGCAAGATGTATCTGTGCCACAGAACAGCAATCCAGAGATAGCTGAGGCAACCATACATAAAAATGGCAATATTGATCACAATTGAAAAGGTGCTCGTTTCTGCTTGAGGCGAGATATCTCTGATTGGTGCGACCGCTTGAAAAAGCAAGGTGATGAGAGCGAAAGGTAACGTTATTCTAAGTGCAATTGTCCAATGTCTGATAATCATCTTCAGGGAGTGTTGGAAAATTGCCCAGGATTTCATTCAGTCTCCCCCCTATAGTGTTATAATCGTACAATAAACTGCATTTTTTTCCAAAATTTCTCGAGATTCGAGAGCTTGAAACGCAAGAGTGTAATTCTACTCTTGCAAAGGTCTGTTCTCGACGAAATAACCGTATTGCGTTGTGATGACGGATAATCCGATCATGACAATCGCAAAGCCGGAAAATGTATCCCATAGAAGTGATACCAGCGGCAATTGGGCATTTGCGAGGATGATTGAGATGATTTTCATGGGAGCATTGGCGAAGAAAATCATAATCAACAGTGCTACGAATGTTTTCGTATGACCCCGCGTTACAGTCCATATTTCACCAAATGATCTTCGCTCATTCAAGGCTGCGGCAGGTAGAATGGTGGAAAGGCGCATCATAATAACGGATGAGACGACTATACCAAGCGATGCAATGATCAAAACCGCGTACACAAGAGATTGAGTCAGCGCCAAGAGATGGGAAAAAATAAAGAATGGTAGCGCACATATCACCAGCAAAAGGCTAATAGCTGTTCCAGTGACGAGATAACGGAATATCTGTGGCCCATGAAAGCGCGGTAGAAGGCTTGGATAATCATCAATCAAAATATATCGATGCCATGCCACTGCAATCCAAGGGTAGCTAATCACGGCAAAGATTAGATAAGCAAACAACATAAATCTGGAAAAAATAGCGGCGTTAAAGAAGTCAGTCGACGCCTCAAAAATCAGCATGGTATGCATAAGAAGCGTCACGACGATAAAAGGGAGCGTGATCTTTAAAGCGGCGTTCTTGTTGTCTTTGATTAAATTTAGGGAATGCTTGAATATAGTCCAAGAGATCATCTGATTTATCCCGCGAAAAGCCTTAAATCATGCTTGCAAAAGGAAATGACACGGGAAAATAGAGGGGATCCGGCGATTTTCCAGAGGTTGTGAGTTAGAATGCTCCGAAAAATCACCTCTGAGTTGCGAAATGTCGCTTTTGGGAGAGAGCCTCCTTAGGTGCTGGCAATGTCACTCAACATTGAAAGCGCTGTTTTTATGGTTTCTTGTCGGATGATGTCGCGGGTTCGCGTGCCGTATTGCATCTTTAGGTGAATCAATTGTCCCGTGCGTTTAGTGGCAGCCAAATGTACTAGCCCCACAGGCTTTTCCGCCGTGCCCCCCCCGGGGCCTGCAATGCCGGTGACGGCAATGGCCACCGATCCGCCTGAGCGATAAAGTGCGCCATGGGCCATGGCTATGGCTGTTTCGCGAGATACCGCACCATAGGTTTCCAGTGTGAGAGCGGGTACGCCCAGCATGTCCGTTTTGGCCTGATTGGAGTAGGTTACAAAACCCCGATCAACAACGGCTGATGATCCGGCAATCTCGGTGAGGAGCCCCGCAATCAGGCCGCCGGTGCATGATTCCGCAGTCGCAATTGTCAGGCCACGTTTGGTGAAATCGGCAATGATAGTTTGAGCCATATGTTCGAGATCAGAAGGAAACAGGTTCATTGGGGCTTGCCTTGAAAAACCACGGTTGCCGTTGCAATGGCCGCAATGCCTTCACCGCGACCAACAAAGCCAATTTTTTCATTGGTGGTGGCTTTTACCGAGCAGCGGTCGAGCGAAATATCCAGAATTTCAGAGAGCTTTTCGCGCATGGTCAGCCGGTGTGGGCCGATTTTCGGCTCTTCGGCAATCAGCGAAATGTCTGCATTCATAATCGTGCCGCCAGCATCGCGCACTATTTTTGCGGCGTGTTCCAGAAAAATGCGCGAGGCAGCACCGCGCCATTGTGGGTCAGACGGCGGGAAATGATCCCCAATGTCGCCAGCGCCGCAGGTTGCCAACAGCGCATCGGTTAGCGCGTGGAGCGCAACATCGGCATCGGAATGGCCGCTCAGAGCTTGCGTGTGAGCAATGAAAACGCCGCAAAGTGTGACACCATCGCCGGGCACCAATTGGTGCACATCATAGCCATTGCCAGTGCGAACATCGGGAAGTAGCGTGGTGGAAAGGCGGGCATCGGCCATCTCAATATCTCGCTTTACAGTCAGTTTTATGTTGTCGGCCCGGCCTTCCACCAATTGCACCGGCATGCCTGCCCATTCTGCAATGGCGGCATCATCGGTAAAATCATCCTGGCCAGAGGCTGCCGCCTTTTCATGCGCGTTCAAAATCTTGGCATAGTTGAAACTTTGTGGTGTCTGGGCTGCGAAAAGTCCAGCGCGCGAAACAGTATCGCTCACAAAGCCATCGTGGTTGCCACGCTTGAGTGTATCAGCCACCGGCATGGCTGGCAAAACGGCATCAGCGCCCTCATCAAGGGCTTTGGTGATCCGATCCAGCAGCATCTGGTCAAAAAATGGTCGCACAGCATCGTGAATCAATACGGTGTCTGGAGTTAAGGCCTTCAGCGCATGGAGGCCCGCCAAGGCGGATTGCTGACGCGTCTTGCCGCCATGGGTGACGATGAGTTCGTCTTTAAGATGCGCAATCGACTTGAGTGCCTTTGCCAGCAGTTGTTCATCATCGGGATGAATAACCATAACGATTGTTGCATTGGGCAAATAGGTGCGAAACTTCTGCACGGTATGCAGAATCACAGGTTTTCCGCCAATGGTGCGATATTGCTTTGGCCCTTCAATTGAGGCTCCGGCGCGTTCACCACGGCCTGCGGCGACCAATATCACCGCTGTTGACCTTGCTCCACTCGCTTTAGTATGCACCATAGTCTTTCCAGTCGATTAGCAGGTTTTAGTTGTCTAGCGATGCTTTTGGAGGTTTTCCAGCATGCCTTCGAAAAAATGTCTGTATCGCCCGGAAAGGGCTTGGCATGAAAGAATTTTATGTCTAAAAATCAGGCAGACTGGCTTCATGCTCGAAAGATAATCATTTGCCGCATCCGCCTCTTGATCAAGGGTTCACTATAGCCTCGGTTGCCATTCGCAACCGCGTGGTGCTTGCTCCCATGTCGGGTGTGACGGATTTGCCGTTTCGACAGCTGGCTTTTCGCTATGGCGCAGGGCTTGTGGTGACCGAAATGGTTGCCAGCCGGGAGTTGGTGTTCAATGCTGCCGAGAGCTGGTCTCGCCTGAAAGGCGCGGGATTAACACCTCATATGGTGCAACTGGCAGGGCGAGAGCCGCGCTGGATGGCCGAAGCCGCCAAAATTGCCGAGGCCAATGGCGCGAATATTATCGATATCAATATGGGCTGTCCCGCCAAAAAGGTAATTGGCGGCTATGCTGGATCGGCATTGATGCGCGAGCCAGAGGTGGCACTCGCGCTGATTGAAGCGACAGTCAAGGCCGTGTCCATACCCGTGACGGTGAAGATGCGGCTGGGGTGGGATGAAAACTCCATCAATGCGCCAGAGCTTTCGCGCCGGGCCGAATCGGTTGGTGTTCAGGCCATCACCATTCACGGCCGCACCCGTATGCAATTTTATGAGGGCAGGGCCGATTGGGATGCGATTGCCCGCGTGCGCGAGGCGATTTCCATTCCGCTGATTGCCAATGGAGATGTGGAAACCAAAGCCGATGCGCAGGACATTCTGCGCCGCTCGGGTGCCGATGCCGTGATGCTCGGTCGCGGATGTCAGGGCAGGCCGTGGCACGCGGGTGTGCTTGCTGGTCACCAAGGGCCAGATGCCGAATCTATTCCCGATGTTGCCGTCGAGCACTACCGCTTGATGATGGAGCATTATGGCGCAGATGTTGGCGTGCGTCACGCGCGCAAGCATGTGGCCTGGTATCTGGACCGGCATGGTGCGGTTTTATCTGCGCCGGAAAAAACGGCAGTGATGACGTCGAAAGACCCTGAGTTTGTGGCCCGGAGCCTGCACGAGGCATTGGCTAAAGCGGTTTGCGCACCGCAGGAAGAGGCTGCATGAGCAATGACATGATGAGTGCTGGCAATCCACTGGCAATGGCCGTGCTGAACGCCATTCAAAATCCGGTTGTGCTGGTCAATGCGGAAGGTCTGATTGCCTTTGCCAATTGGGAGGCCGAAGCTTTTTTTGGTGCAAGTGCCAGTCACTTGGCCCGCTATAAGATTTCCACTTTTATTCCCTTTGGCAGTCCGCTGCTGGAATTGATTGAGCAGGTGCGCGAGCGCCGTGCGCCAGTGAACGAATATCGTGTCGATTTGAGCTCTCCCCGACTTGGCCAAGACAAGCTGGTCGATCTTTATGTGGCTCCTGTGGTCGGCGAGCCGGGTGCTGTTGTGGTGGTGTTTCAAGAACGCTCGATGGCCGATAAAATTGACCGCCAGCTGACCCATCGCGCCGCAGCGCGTTCTGTCACAGGCCTTGCGTCCATGTTGGCGCATGAGATCAAGAACCCGCTCTCTGGCATCCGTGGTGCTGCGCAATTGCTGGAAACCTCCGTGCCGGATGAAGATCGCAACCTGACCCGGCTGATTTGTGATGAAACCGATCGTATCGTGTCGCTGGTTGACCGGATGGAGATTTTCTCTGATGAGAGGCCGGTGGATCGCACATCGGTCAACATCCACTCGGTGCTGGACCACGTCAAGGCGATTGCCCAGGCGGGCTTTGCGCGGAACATCAAAATCACAGAGAGTTATGATCCGTCGCTGCCGCCGGTGTTTGCCAACCGGGATCAGCTGGTGCAGGTGTTTCTCAATCTGATCAAAAATGCCTCGGAAGCCGTTGGCGATAAGCCGGATGGCGAGATTCAGCTGACAACGGCCTATCGTCCCGGCATTCGCCTTTCTGTCGCCGGCTCGCGCGAAAAGATTTCGCTGCCGCTGGAATTTTGTGTGCATGACAATGGCCCCGGCGTGCCATCGGATTTGCTACCGCATCTTTTTGATCCTTTCATCACCACCAAAACCAACGGTTCCGGTCTTGGACTGGCGCTCGTTGCCAAAATCATTGGTGGCCACGGTGGCATTGTCGAATGCGACAGCCAAGCCAACCGGACGACATTTCGCGTGCTGATGCCTGTTTCGAGAGAAGCAGCAGAGGATGACGCGCCGTTTGCCAAAGACACGGGAAAAGCCAGATGACCGCAACCATTCTTGTTGCCGATGACGATGCCGCCATCCGCACTGTATTGAACCAGGCTCTCAGCCGCGCTGGCTATGATGTACGGATCACCTCCAATGCAGCGACCTTGTGGCGGTGGATTTCGGCCGGTGAGGGCGATCTGGTGGTGACCGATGTGGTGATGCCGGATGAAAACGCCTTTGATCTGTTGCCGCGTATCAAAAAGGCAAGACCCGATCTGCCTGTCTTGGTGATGAGCGCCCAAAACACCTTCATGACGGCCATTCGGGCATCGGAAAAAGGGGCCTATGATTATCTGCCCAAGCCTTTTGACCTGACCGAGCTGATCGCCATCATTGGCCGCGCTTTGGCCGAGCCCAAGAAAAAACCGGCCCGTCTTGGCGATGATATGCAAGATGGTATGCCGCTGGTGGGCCGCTCTGCCGCGATGCAGGAAATCTACCGGGTGCTGGCCCGTTTGATGCAAACGGATCTGACGTTGATGATCACCGGCGAATCCGGCACCGGCAAGGAGCTTGTGGCCAAGGCGCTGCATGATTACGGCAAGCGGCGCAATGGTCCCTTTGTTGCCATTAATATGGCGGCAATTCCACGCGATTTGATCGAATCCGAGCTGTTTGGTCACGAAAAAGGAGCCTTCACCGGCGCGCAGAACCGCTCATCGGGCCGCTTTGAGCAAGCCGAAGGTGGAACGCTGTTTCTGGATGAAATTGGCGATATGCCCATGGATGCGCAGACACGGTTGCTGCGTGTGTTGCAGCAGGGTGAATATACCACTGTGGGCGGGCGCACGCCGATCCGCACGGATGTGCGCATTGTGGCGGCCACCAATAAGGATCTGAAGCAGTCGATTAATCAGGGACTGTTCCGCGAAGACCTCTATTATCGTCTGAACGTTGTGCCTTTGCGCCTGCCGCCTCTGCGCGATCGTGCCGAGGATATTCCCGATCTTGTGCGCCATTTCGTGCAGCAGGGCGAAAAGGAAGGGCTGGACGCCAAGCGGTTTGAGCAAGAAGCGCTGGAAGTGATGAAATCCTATGCCTGGCCGGGCAATGTGCGCGAGGTGGAAAACCTCATTCGCCGGTTGATGGCGCTTTATCCGCAAGATGTGATTACCCGCGAGATCGTTGAGCAGGAATTGCGCTCTGACATCAATGATAGCCCGATTTCAAAATCAGGCACCTCTGGCGGCAACGTGACCATTGCTCAGGCCGTTGAGGAGAATATGCGCAGCTATTTCGCCTCTTTTGGTGATGCGCTGCCACCGCCCGGTCTCTACGACCGTGTTTTGACAGAAATGGAATATCCGCTGATTCTTGCGGCCCTCACCGCAACACGGGGAAATCAGATCAAAGCCGCCGATCTTTTGGGGCTGAATCGCAATACTTTGCGCAAGAAAATTCGCGAACTGGGTGTTTCTGTGTATCGCAGTTCGCGCAGTGCTTGACATAAGGGCAGGTAGCGTTGCAATTTCGCCACAATGCGTTGCTCAATAGCAACGCATGAAAGACTCATCATAGTCGTGTTGTTTTTGTCACGTTTTCCGAAAAGGACCGTGAGAAAGATAGGCGGTTTTTGAGGTGTGGGGGGAGGGTCGCAGATTGTATGGCGACCTTATCAATCTGGAATATTTCGCCGTTTTGCGAAAACAAGATTGGATAGCAATGCGCCGACCGGCATTACATTCTGAGCGAGAAGCCTCTGCCGTCCTGCAGCAGGAAAGACGCTCCTCTTTCGCCCTGCCGGGCCTGTTGCTGGCAGGTGGTGCGCTGGCGTGTGCCATATTCACCTTGCCGGTACTTTTGGGCCTGACGCCGATTGCACCGACCCAGACAGTTCTGATCAGTTCTGCTATCGTCAATTCGCTGTTCGTTGTTTGCCTGCTGTTTTTGATTGGCCGCGAGGTCCATCGTCTCGTGCAGGCCCGCAGACGGGGCAGGGCGGCGGCACGCCTGCATGTGCGCATTGTGGCGCTGTTTTCCATTGTTGCCATCACGCCCGCCATTTTGGTGGCAATCTTTGCGACAATCACGCTTAATGTGGGGCTGGATCGCTGGTTTTCCATTCGCACCCAGTCCATCGTCAGTTCATCCATGAATGTCGCGCAGGCGTATTTGATGGAGAACGCCAGTTATTTGCAGGGCCAGACAATTTCTATGGCCAATGACCTTGAGCGCAATCGCTCACTGTTTTTCCTGGATCGCACTGGCTTTGTTGATTTGATGACCCGCCAAGCCAAGGGGCGCGGTTTGCTTGGTGCATTTCTTGTCCGAAAGGACGGCACTCCCATTGTTGAGGCCAATATTGCCACGAACGGCACTTTGCCGCCGATACCTGAAGACGCGCTTGCCAAAGCTGCCGCTGGCCAACCCACGTTGATTCCGCCAGGCTCCACCAATCTTGTCGGCGCCATCATGAAGCTGGAATCCCTCAGTGGTGCCTTTCTCTACACCATCCGTGCCGTTGACCCCAAGGTCATGCAGGCGATGCGTGAGATGGAAGATAACACGGCCGAATATAAGGCGATGGAGGCGGGGCGGGCGACGCTGCAAATCGCTTTTGCAGTTTTGTATCTCGGTTTTGCATTGATTGTTTTGCTGGCGGCCATCTGGACGGCGATTGCTGTTGCAGACCGAATTGTGCGCCCTATTCGTTTGCTGATTGGCGCTGCCGAACACGTGGCGTCTGGCGATATGAATGTCGTGGTGCCCGTGCGTGTGGCGGATGGCGACGTCGGCAGCCTTTCGCGCACCTTCAATAAGATGATCTCACAGATCAGAACCCAGCGTGATGAAATTCTCGAAGCGAAAGACGAGGTCGATGACCGCCGCCGGTTTATCGAGGCGGTGCTATCCGGCGTGACGGCGGCCGTCATTGGTGTTGAGGATGATGGCTCGATCACCATCGTCAATCCATCGGCAGAGCTGTTTCTGGCGCGCACGCAAGACGAATTGATGGGGCAAAAACTTGATGCCGTGGCCCCCGAAATCAATCTTGTCTTTGCGGAAGCCGCCCTTCGCCATCGTGGAGATTTCCGCAAGCAGGTGAATTTTATTCGCGGCGGCAAAGAGCGCACACTCTCTGTGCAGGTGACGCGTGAAGAAACCCGCAACGCTGCCGAATCCTACGTTATCACTCTTGATGACATTACCGATCTTGTGATCGCCCAGCGTTCAACCGCCTGGGCCGATGTTGCACGCCGCATTGCCCATGAAATTAAAAACCCACTGACACCGATCCAGCTGTCTGCCGAGCGTCTTAAGCGTCGGTTTGGCAAGCAGATCGATGACGCTGATCGCCCCGTGTTTGATCAATGCACGGACACGATTGTGCGGCAGGTGGAAGACATTGGCCGGATGGTGGACGAGTTTTCGTCCTTTGCCCGCATGCCGAAGCCCACCAAGCAAAGTGCCGATCTGCGCGACATTTTGAAAGACGCGATCTTTTTGCGAGAGATGGGGCACAGCGATTGCAGCTTCACGCGCGAATTGGGCGATGCGCCATTGCAAGGGTCATTTGACGCGAGAATGCTGGCCCAGGCCTTTGGCAATCTCATCAAAAATGCGGTTGAAGCCATTGAGGCGGTACCAAGTGACGCGCCACAATTGCCCGGTCACGTCTGGATTTTGACCCGGACTGACGAGAGCCGCGACAGCTATGTGGTGGACATTATCGATAACGGCAAAGGATTGCCGGTGGAAAACCGCCACCGCATCCTGGAGCCCTATATGACGATGCGTGACAAGGGCACCGGCCTTGGTTTGGCAATTGTCAAAAAAATCATTGAAGAACATGGTGGTCAGCTTGAATTGCATGATGCACCAGCCGAGTTTGATGGAGGCCGGGGTGCGATGATCCGCGTGGTGCTTCCAAGACAGGCTGGCACTGCCTCTGCTGACGCGCAAAATGGTGAGGAAGTAGCCTATGGCCTCTGACATTCTGGTTGTCGACGACGAGGAAGATATTCGCGAGATTGTCTCCGGCATTCTCAGTGATGAAGGGCATGAGACGCGCACGGCCCATGATGCGGACAGCGCGCTGGCTGCGATTTCGGATCGTGCGCCGCGCCTGATTTTTCTCGACATCTGGATGCAGGGCAGCCGGTTGGATGGGTTGGCGCTGCTGGATGAAATCAAGGCCCGGCATCCCGATTTGCCAGTGGTGATGATTTCAGGCCATGGCAATGTTGAAACGGCGGTTTCGGCCATCAAACGCGGTGCGTTTGATTTTATCGAAAAGCCCTTCAAGGCGGATCGGTTGATTTTGATCGCCGAGCGGGCTTTGGAAAACTCCAAGCTCAAGCGCGAAGTATCGGATCTGAAACGCCGTACCGGTGATTCCAGCGAGCTAATTGGCACTTCTGTTGCCGTCTCACAATTGCGCCAGACCATTGAAAAGGTGTCACCAACCAACAGCCGCATCATGATTGTCGGGCCGTCTGGCAGCGGCAAGGAATTGGTGGCGCGTATGATCCATAAGCGTTCGGCGCGGGCGGCAGGACCGTTTGTGACCTTGAATGCCGCAGCCATCACGCCTGACCGGATGGAAGTTGCCCTGTTTGGCACAGAAGGCGGCCCTGGCCAGGCGCGCCGCATTGGTGCGCTGGAGGAGGCCCATCGCGGTATTCTCTATCTGGATGAAGTGGGCGAAATGCCACGCGAGACCCAGAACAAGATTCTGCGGGTTCTGGTGGATCAGCAATTTGAGCGTGTTGGTGGCTCGAAGCGGGTCAAGGTGGATGTGCGGATCATTTCCTCCAGCGCCTATAATCTGGAAAGCATGATTTCCGATGGCGAGTTTCGGGAGGATTTGTTTCATCGCTTGGCTGTTGTGCCAATTCGGGTGCCTGCTTTGTCGGAGCGGCGCGAGGATATTCCGTTTCTGGTGGATATGTTTGTGCGCCATATTGCCGAACAGGCGGGTATTCGTCCGCGCAAGATTGGCGATGATGCGATGGCGGTGTTGCAGGCCCATGATTGGCCGGGCAATATTCGCCAGCTGCGCAACAATATCGAGCGCCTGCTGATCCTGGCCCAAAGCGATAGCCCGGACACCACAATCACCGCCGAAATGCTGCCAGCGGATCTGGGTGAAATGCTGCCGAAAGTCTCAGGCCGCAGCGATTACCAGATCATGACGCTTCCTTTGCGTGAGGCGCGCGAGATGTTTGAGCGCGATTATCTGATTGCGCAGATCAACCGTTTTGGCGGCAATATTTCACGCACCGCTGAATTTGTCGGTATGGAGAGGTCAGCACTTCATCGTAAACTGAAATCCCTCGGGGTTTGATGGCGTGTTCCGAGCGCAAAGCGATCTGGCAATGAATTCAAATGGATTTTTCCAGATTGCGGAATGCTCATTGATTTGATACCAAACTGTCCCAAGGGGCATGAGGGCAGTTTGCTCAAAAAATCAGATAGAAAATCTCCAACCGGTATCCCCGACCGGCAAAATAGAAAGAAGCGGCGCCATGGCGGAACGTTCTCAGAATTTGCAGGACCTTTTTCTCAATACGGTTCGCAAGCAGAAAATTTCATTGACGATTTTTTTGATCAATGGTGTTAAATTGACCGGCGTTGTCACCTCGTTTGACAATTTTTGTGTGTTGCTGCGTCGCGATGGGCATTCTCAGCTCGTTTACAAGCATGCCATTTCAACCATCATGCCGGGCCAGCCGATGCAGATGTTTGAAGGCGAAGAGAGCACAGCTTAATCTTCAGCGCACCCATCGGTCTATTCACCTTCCCCGGTAAATGCGCTGGGGAATAAGCATTTCTATTTCAAGACAGGAAAACGGCTATCTCAAATCGGGACACAACATCGGACTCTATTATCCCTGAACAGGAAATGCACCGCGACGATATGCGCGCCGTGGTGCTTGTGCCTGTGCTCAAGCAGGCTCGTTCTGCTGAAAAGCCGACAGGAGAGAGTATTCCGGCACCCACCCGCAGCAATGAGAGCCGTTTGGAAGAGGCGATGGGGCTGGCCCGCGCCATTGATCTCACCGTTGTTGAAGGGTTGATTGTACCGGTCAATCAGCCGCGCCCGGCAACCTTGATGGGCAGCGGCAAGATTGAGGAAGTCAAGGCGCTGTTGGATAGCCATGATGCGGGTCTGGTGATCATTGATCATCCGCTCACACCGGTTCAGCAACGCAATCTCGAAAAAGAATGGAACGCCAAGGTCATTGACCGCACGGGTCTCATTCTTGAAATTTTTGGTCGTCGCGCCTCCACCAAGGAAGGCACGTTGCAGGTTGATCTCGCCCATCTGAACTATCAAAAGGGCCGTCTGGTGCGGAGCTGGACCCACTTGGAGCGTCAGCGTGGTGGTGCCGGTTTCATGGGTGGTCCCGGTGAAACCCAGATCGAAGCCGATAGGCGCATGCTGCAAGATCGCATTGTGCGGCTGGAGCGCGAGCTGGAGCAAGTGGTGCGCACCCGCCAGCTTCACCGCGCCAAGCGCCGCAAGGTACCGCATCCGATTGTGGCACTAGTGGGCTATACCAACGCCGGAAAATCCACGCTGTTCAACCGTATCACGGGTGCTGGCGTGTTGGCCGAAGACATGTTGTTTGCCACGCTGGACCCAACCCTTCGCCGCATGAAGCTGCCGCAAGGGCGCACAGTGATCTTGTCAGACACGGTTGGGTTTATCTCCGATCTGCCCACCCATCTGGTTGCTGCCTTTCGCGCAACACTGGAAGAGGTGCTGGAAGCGGACCTGATCTTGCATGTGCGCGACATGGCCGATCCTGACAATGGCGCCCAGTCGGGCGACGTGCTGCGCATTTTGAGCGATCTCGGCATTGACGAAAAAGCGCGTGATGAGCGTATCATTGAGGTTTGGAACAAGATTGACCGGCTGGAGCCGGAAGCGCATGACGCCATTCTGCAAAAGGTTGCGGCCCGCAAAAACGTTATTCCGGTCTCGGCTCTGAGCGGCGAGGGTGTTGATGCCCTGATGGATGTTATCTCGCAGCGGCTTTCAGGCGTGCTGACAGAAGCAACCGTTATCATTCCCGCCGATAAACAGGCTGTTGTGTCCTGGGCCTATGAAAATGCAGTGGTTGATGGCCGCGAAGATATGGAAGACGGTTCCGTCAGCCTTGATTTGCGCCTCACAGATCGCCAGGCCGATGAACTGGAGCGCAAGCTTGGTGTTTTGCAGGGCCAAGCGAAAGAGGATTGGGAGCGGGATTAGAGTTTGTCAGGGAAAAGTGGTTACCGGTTTTCCTGACCAAACACACTCTAAGATCCCGCTATTCCTCGCTCGAGCTTCTTTGCCTCCTGCCACAGTTCTTCCATACGGGCGAGGCTGGCGTGCTCCAGGCTTTCTCCGTTGGCGCGCAATGTTTTTTCAATATAACCAAAACGACGACGGAATTTGACGTTTGTTCCGCGCAGCGCCTGTTCCGGATCGGCTTTGACATGACGACCGATGTTGACCAGTGCGAAGGTGAGATCGCCCAATTCATCCTTAATTTTGTGTTGATCACCCTCGCGCATTGCTTCGCGCAACTCGGCAATTTCTTCCTCGATCTTGTCGAGGATCGGTTCTGCCTTATCCCAATCAAAACCAACTTTTGCGGCCTGTTCTTGCAATTTCACGGCTTCGGTGAGGGCAGGAAATGTGCGCTGCACAGAGCCTAGCAGGCCGTCTTGAAACACATCAGCCATGCCGCGGGCAGTGCGGCGAGCGGCGCGCTCGCTTTTTTCCTGCTTCTTGATCTTGTCCCACTGCTGCTTCACCGCTTCCGGCGTGTCAGCATCTGAGCGAGCGAAAACGTGCGGATGGCGGCGGATCATTTTCTTGGTAATGGCCTCAACCACGTCTTCAAAGGTGAACAGCCCGGATTCGGCTGCGATTTGCGCATGAAACACCACTTGCAGCAGAAGATCGCCCAATTCCTCGCACAGATCATCCGGGTCGTTGCGCTCTATGGCATCGGCCACCTCATAGGCTTCTTCGAGCGTATAGGGTTTGATGGTGTCAAATGTCTGGACAATGTCCCATGGGCAGCCGGTTTCCGGTTGACGCAGGGCGGCCATAATCTCGAGCAGGCGCGCGATATCCGTTGAGGGTTCCATGAGGCCTATCCTTTGTATCGATGTCAGTTCAGCGGGATGGCGTTGCCACTTTTGCTGGATTGATATTGCGTGGAAAGGTCCGCGTAGAGGCTGCGAATTTTCTGTGATTGGGCAAGAAGGCCGCTGCGGCGCGAATCTTCCTCCACCTCAATCAGATCATTGATGGCAAAACTGTTCCAAAAGGCATTTTGTTTGCGATAGCCGCCCGGCTCAAGACCAAACACCTCTTTGAGAATTTTCAAATCATGGGGAATTGCAAAGGCATCGCGGCTGTCTTCATGGGTGAAGAAATAGTAGAAATTATCAAAGCCCGCCCAAGTGATGGCCGACATGCACATCGTGCAGGGCTCGTGCGTGGAGAGAAAAATCAGGTCTTTGGTTTCTGGCCGTTCGCCCATTTCATAAAAGCGCTTTAATGTGTGCACTTCACCATGCCACATCGGGTTTTCCAGCTCATTGTTGGTCTCGGCCACCACCAGTGACAAATCGGATTTGCGCAAAACGGCAGCACCAAACAACTTGTTGCCAGCAGCGACCCCTTGTTGCGTGAGAGGAATAATATCATGTTCAATGACATCGAGCAGGCGCGCAGTCAGGTTTTGGTCGCTCATGGCTAGCCTCTTTAGAGAATCTTGTCTGGCATTTAGCCCTAAAGGAGAGTGTGAGGCAAAGGCCGGTCGATAAAATAAAGAAAATTGTGCGCTGCGGGTTGCTTTTGCTATGATCAGCAAACAGGCTAGCAAAGAAATATCGGCACGCATGACAAGGCGGATTTCTGTTTCTTCAATAAACTGGTATTTGCGCCGATAATGCCGCTAAACAAGGGATTGGTCCATTGAGCGTTGATTCTGAAAAACTGTCGGTCTTTCCGGCCTTCTTTCGCGTTGAAGGCGCAAAGGTGGCTGTGTTTGGCGATGGTGATGAGGCGTTTGCGAAAGCACGATTGATCAGCAACACTTCAGCCAAGATCATCGCCTTCACAGCCGATCCTGAGCCGGACTATGCCGCCTTTTTGAAGCGCAAAGCCATTGAGGTCGATCATTCGTCTTTTTCGGCAGACCTGCTTCACGGCATGTCTTTGGTGTTTGCGGCCACCGGCGAGGGTGCCTCTGATCGTGTGATTGTCAATGCCGCTCGCGTTGCCAAAATTCCGGCAAACGCCGTGGATCAGCCCGATTATTGCGATTTTTATACCCCGGCACTGGTGAACCGTGCGCCGATTGCCATTGCCATTGGTACAGAAGGCGTTGGTCCGGTTTTGGCGCAAATGATCCGTGCCGGTATTGATCGGCAATTGCCGCGTTCACTGGGCAAGCTTGGTCGGCTGGCCAACAGCTATCGCCGCGCCGTTGATCGGCTCGTGCCGCGCGGTGTGGCGCGGCGCCTGTTTTGGCGCTCGTTTTTTCAAGGTGATGTGGCTGATGCCGTTGAAAGCGGTGATATCAGTGCTGCGCGCCGTCAAGCGACAAAATTGCTCAAGGGCGCTGCCACTGCCTCGCGCGAAGGCCGGGTGTTTCTGGTGGGGGCCGGGCCGGGGGCAGAAGATCTGCTCACGCTTCGTGCTCATCGGTTGATGATGGAAGCCGACGCGATTGTGTTTGACGCTTTGGTGCCTCAGGCCGTTGTTGATATGGGCAGACGCGACGCCGAGCGCATTTCGGTGGGCAAGCGCAAAGGCTGTCACACCAAATCGCAAAACGAGATCAATGATCTGCTGGTAGAGCTTGGACGGGCAGGCAAGCGTGTCGTGCGGCTGAAATCTGGCGATCCGCTGATCTTTGGGCGCGCTGGCGAAGAAATGGCAGCCTTGCGCAATGCCGGTGTGGCCTATGAGATTGTACCCGGCATTACGTCTGCTCTCGCAGCCGCCGCTGATTTTGAACTGCCCCTGACGCTGCGCGGTGTGTCGTCCACGCTGGTGTTCACCACCGGCCACGATTTGAATGGCGATGTTTTGCCAGATTGGGCGCGGGTTGCGCTTTCGGGTGCAACGGTTGCTGTTTACATGGGCCGCAGTGTGGCTGCCTCGGTTGCAGAGCGGCTGATGGCCGGTGGCCTGGCCCCGGACACCACGGTGGCCGTCGTGGAAAACGCTGGCCGAGGCGACAAGCGTTTGCTGCATGGCACGCTGCGGGAGTTGCCCGATCTTGAAAACCGCACCGAATTGACCGGGCCGGTGATGGTGATTATCGGTGATGCCGTTGCGGGCGCAAATTTTGTCCATTCAGCGCCATTGGGCGCATCCATTGGCGCTGAACACAACATGATGAAGGTATGAGCATGGCAGAGAAAGTCTTGACTGCAAACCGCTTGAGCGATGGCATTGCCGTTTGGCTTGATGCTTCCGGCCAGTGGACCGAAAAATTGCAAGACGCATTTGTGGCCCGCCATGCAGAAGCTGAATCTGCACTTGAAAACACCGGCAAGCAGGCTTTGGCCGACAATCTGGTGGTGGATGTCAACATTATTGATGTGGAAGAGCGCAATGGCACGCTTTGGCCTTTGCGCCTGCGCGAGCGCATTCGCGCAGAAGGCCCGACCATGGCCTATGCCGATGGCCACGGTTTTGCCGATCCTGATTTTATAGCCGCCTGAGGAAGACTATGTATCGTTACGATGAATTCGACCACGCTTTCGTGTCCGCTCGCGTGGACCAGTTTAGTGATCAGGTGGCACGCCGTCTCAAGGGCGAAATTTCCGAAGACGCTTTCAAACCGCTGCGGTTGATGAATGGCGTTTATTTGCAATTGCATGCCTATATGCTGCGGGTTGCCATTCCCTATGGCACGTTGAATGCAAAACAGATGCGGATGCTGGCCCATGTGGCGCGCAAATATGACCGCGGCTACGGCCATTTCACCACGCGCCAGAACATTCAATACAACTGGCCAAAATTGTCGGACACACCGGCGATTTTGAAGGATCTGGCAAGTGTTGAAATGCACGCCATTCAGACCTCGGGCAATTGCATTCGCAACGTCACCGCTGATCATTTTGCCGGTGCAGCCCAAGATGAAGTGGCAGATCCGCGCCCCTATGCCGAGATTTTGCGCCAGTGGTCGTCCGTTCACCCGGAGTTTTCCTTCCTGCCGCGCAAGTTCAAAATTGCTGTGACGGGTGCCGAGCGCGACCGCGCCGCCATTCAGGTACATGACATTGGCCTGCATGTGAAAAAGGACGAAAACGGCAATCTCGGCTTTGCAGTTTACGTGGGCGGCGGCCAGGGCCGCACGCCGATGATTGCCAAAAAGGTCAAGGATTTCCTGCCCGAAGAGGATATGCTGTCTTACATCACCGCCATTGTGCGGGTGTATAACCTGCATGGCCGCCGCGATAACAAGTACAAGGCGCGCATCAAGATTTTGGTGCACGAAACGGGCACAGAGGAATTGACCCGCCAGTTTGATGCCGAATTCGCCAACCTGAAGGACAGCGTTTTGAAGCTGCCTGAAGGTGATATTCGCGCCATCGAGACCTATTTTGCCATGCCTGAGTTGCCCGCACGGGCAGAAGGCTGGGAAGCGCTGGCCAAGGCGAAAAAGGCAGATGCAGGCTTTGCCGCTTGGGTATCGCAAAATGTACAGGCGCATAAAAACCCTGATTACGGCATGGTGACGATTTCGCTCAAGCCCATTGGCGGCACACCGGGCGATGCCACGGATGCCCAGATGGAACTGGTGGCAGACTTGGCCGAGCGCTACGCCTTTGATGAAATTCGCGTCAGCCACGAGCAAAACCTGATTTTGCCGCATGTGGCCATGGCTGATCTGCCAGCACTCTACGAAGCGCTTAATGGTGCAAAGCTGGCAACTGCCAACGCCGGTTTGATCACTGACATTATTGCCTGTCCCGGCTTGGATTATTGCGCGCTGGCCAATGCGCGCTCTATTCCGGTGGCGCAGGCCATTTCCAACCGCTTTGGCTCGCAAGCCCGTCAGGAAGAGATTGGTGAGCTGAAAATCAAGATTTCCGGCTGTATCAATGCCTGCGGTCACCACCATGTCGGCCACATTGGCCTGCTGGGCGTGGAAAAGAAGGGTGCCGAGCTTTACCAGATCACGCTTGGCGGCTCTGGTGATGAAAACTCGTCGATTGGCGAAATCATCGGTCGTGGTTTTGAGCCGGAAAAGGTGACGGATGCCGTGGAAACGGTGGTTAACACCTATCTGGGCCTTCGTCTTGATCCGAAGGAAACTTTCCTTGAGGCTTATCGCCGTGTGGGGCCAAAGCCGTTCAAGGAAGCTCTGTATGGCGGTGCAACCGCTGAAGCCGCGTAAGGAGTGCTGCCAATGACCCGTATCTGGAAAGAAGCCGGTTTTGCCGCACAAGACCCTTGGATTATCGAAACCGAAGAGCTGAAAGCAGGCGAGGGGCAAAAGCCTCTTCTGCCGCTGGATGCGTTTTTGACTGCCGTTGAAGAAAGCAATGCCGTTGATTTTGGCGTGGTCATTGCCCCTGCCGATGATGTGACCAAGCTTGCCCCCTCTCTCGACCGTATCGCGCTGGTGGCTGTGAAGTTTCCAGCGTTTAACGATGGCCGTGGTTTCAGCCATGCGTCGCTGCTGCGCGATCGACTCAACTATCAGGGCGAAGTGCGGGCCGTGGGCGATGTGTTGATCGACCAGATTCCGCTGATGCTGCGCACTGGCTTTGACAGCTTTGCCGTGAGCAATGCGGTGGCTTTGCAGCGGCTGGAAGAGGGGCGTTTGCCTGGCATTGATAACCACTACCAGCCGGCCGCGCGCGGCAACGGCCCGGTGGAAGGTTATAGCTGGCGCCGCCGCTCGGCCTGATGATGGATACGCGCTTGACGCCACTCTGTCTTTGCCGCCATCGAGCCTATGTTCTTTGGCGGTAATTTGGTCTATAGGCTCCGCAAAGGCGGTAAATTTAAAATTGCGACAGCGCGCTTGATGAACTGCTGCGCTGTCTAGACGAGATTTGAAGGATTCGACCTCCCATGAATGCTCCCGTAAAGACCGATAATGCCGAATTGATCGTGCCAGAAGGCGTTTACGCCGAAACGGTGCTGAGCGTGACGCATTACACCGACCACCTTTTCCGGTTTCGCATGACCCGGCCTGCGGGCTTTCGCTTCCGCTCTGGCGAATTCGCCATGATTGGCCTGATGGTGGACGGCAAGCCGCTGTACCGCGCCTATTCTATCGCCAGCCCAAGCTGGGATGAAGAACTGGAGTTTTTCTCCATCAAGGTGCCAAACGGCCCGCTGACCCAGCATTTGCAAAAAATTCAGCCGGGCGACAAGGTTTTGATGCGCAAAAAGCCCACCGGCACGCTGGTGCTGGACGCGCTCACCCCCGGCAAGCGCCTCTATATGTTCTCGACAGGCACCGGCATTGCACCCTTCGCCAGCCTGATCCGCGACCCGGAAACCTATGAAAAGTTCGAGGAAGTTATCCTCACCCACACCTGCCGTGATGTGGCCGAGCTGAAATACGGGTTTGATCTGGTCGAAGAGATCAAGGCCGATGAAATGCTGAGCGAAATCGTTGGCGACAAGCTGAAACACTACGCCACCGTCACCCGCGAAGACTACGCCTTCCAGGGCCGCATCACCGACTTGATCGAAAACGGCAAACTCTTCACCGACCTCGGCGTTCCACCCCTCAACCCCGAAACCGACCGCGGCATGATCTGCGGCTCCACAGCCATGTTGAAAGACACCAAGGCGCTGCTGGAAAAGGCAGGGCTGAACGAGGGCGCGAATAACAAGCCTGCCGAGTTTGTGATTGAGCGGGCGTTTGTGGGGTGATTTGTGTTGTGTTGTAACTGGGATAGGTCGTTGCAGTGCGTTACATAAACGTTTCGGTGTGCGATTTACCCCCCTCTGGCTTGCCAGCCATCTCCCCCACAAGGAGGGAGATCTGATGGGGTTACCCGCAAATTCTAACCGATAACGCCGTGATTTCATACTCTTGGCAAAGATGATTTGAAGAGTGAAGCCCACCACGAGTCTATCTCCCTCCTTGAGGGGGAGATGCCCGGCAGGGCAGAGGGGGGGGTAAGCCACGGATAGAAACGGTAGCGTCGTATTCACTCTATGGACTAATTTTAATGGCCTCATTGGCTAAATTCAATCCTTATTGAGCGAGTATTAATTACCTTAAAGTTAGGCTGTTGATAGGACCGCAATGGGAGGTGGCATGTGTCGCGGATGACGATAAAATTCACCTTTTGTGAAAGATAAATCCGCGGTCGATGATGAACTGGCGGCTATATTTTTTTATTGTTTCAATTACTTTTCTTGAGATAACTCGGTATCGTTGTATCGCAGCACAGATTGTAGGTGCGGGAGTTTAGTAATTGAAGGAACGCGCAGTTCAGGCCTACAATAAATTTACACAAAAGAAAGAGCCTCAGAATATTTGGGACATCATGGATATTGCTGCGGAGATCGCTCCTGCGATCGAAGAGTATCCGCCCGCCCGCGAAATTCTGCACGCAAAGCATGTTTACGGAAATGGGTGGTTTACACCTCAGCCTTTGGATTTCAGCATACATGTCGTGCGACGAGCGCTCATTGTTGGTATCGAAGCAGCTCTTGTAGAAATCGAGCAATATTTATCTGACACTCATGTGGATTTGCAGCAGGTTGTGGTGTTAGTGGATACCAGCGCTGATAACGCCCACAGGTTTTGCAATGGTATCTCCTTCATCAGTTGCAAGGATGTTGTACCCTCGACTCTCGCGGACCAGCTTGATCAGCAACAACTAGGACTAATTTCCAATCATCGCGTATATGCTGTGTTAGCAAGACATTACCGAGTTAAAAAGCTAATGCTGCCTCTAGAGGCGGATCCGGAACTTTTTGACCCAGATTTTCGAGATGATGACGATTTCACTTGGACGCGATTGGCTATAGCTCTCATCTCCCGAGGGGGAGCCCCCGAACTCTTTCGCCAAGTCGCAGTACCTCACCGATACGACTTCTTGAGCAAGAAATTTTGCCGCTACTTGCGCATGGACTTGGGTAGTTTCATACCGACCGATCTGACCAATGAAGATCTAGTCGCAATCGACGGGGTGTTGAATCTGATTGGCAGGTTTGCCGTAAATGATCGAAGCCGCCTTTTCATCCTGATGGATCAGTTTTATCGTGCTCGACTGAGCAGTAATCAGGTACAGAAGGCTATTCATCTGCGGATATGCATAGAGAACATGTTTATCAATGATGGAGAGAAGGACGAGATTGCCTCAAAGGTAAAAAATCGTGGCGCTCCTTACTTAGGTCAGTCAAAAACTGCAACCGATGCGATTTATGACATGCTAAGTCGCGCAGTACATCGAGGTGAGTTTCTTTCCAGCTCGCGCTTTTCCGCACTCGAAATAGAGCGGTTCGTGCAAGAAGCGATCCAAAAAATCTTGGCGAATGGTGCTTATCCGAGTTGGCGCACGTAGTTCCTATGAATGAGCTGGCTCAATTCACAAGGGTCAGCATATCACCTTCAGTGCATACTTGGGTTATCTTAAATGAGGCTGAGCAGCATATAAACTGAAAACTCCCTGACTTGATTGTAGACACTGCACGAACCACTTGCTCTGTAACCTATCCCCGCTCCAAATACCCCAACAACGCCCCCATCGCCGATTTCGCCGCCCCCTCATCCCCATCCTTAATCGCCCGAATAACCGCCACATGCAGCGACACAGAGCGGTCCATTTTCTCCAGCGTTGCCGTTGAATACCAGATGCGGCGGGAGTGGGTTTGGAGGGGTTGCAGCGAGGCAGTGAGGAAGGGGTTGGGGCAGGCGGCTTCCAGAATTTCGTCAAACAGTTTGTCGGCCGTCAGGAAGTCGTCAATGCTGCCCTCCGTTGCAGCGCCTGTCATTGCTTTGGCGCACTGGACCAAGGCTTGCCGCTGCTCCGTGCTGGCGTTGGTGGCAACGAGGGCGGCAGCTAGGGGTTCCAGTTGTTGGCGCACGGCCATGATCTGGCTGTGGTGTTCCGGGTGGATCTGCGAGATTTGCAGCCCAACGCGAGGGCGCACCACAATAAGCCCTTGCCATTCCAGTTTCTGAATGGCCTCGCGCACCGGGGTGCGGCCATGGCCTGCCAACTCAATCAACTGCTTTTCCGTCACCTGTTCGCCGGGGGCGAGCTTGAGGGTCACAATCAAAAGTTCCAACGCGCGATAGGCGTTGTGGCTTTGTGATGCTTGAATGTCCGACATGAACTCTCCCGAAAAGCAGATCGATGTGCCTTCAATTGGTCTGTCTATAGCGGATTTTTCCAAAATCCACCAACTGATATATCAGAGGGGTGAGTTGGAAATTAACCTATGCGATTTGCTCTGATATATCAGTGTCCGTTTTATAAAGGCAAAATAGTGGTGTGCGGCTGTTATTTCGGTCCATTAAAAACATCGGGAAACGCGGCATTACAGCATAAAATCTCATCATCTCGGGGAGCGGTATCAGTAGCGAACTGCGAAGAGTTATGAGAATGTGGCAGCCTTGGCTCGATGCCAGAAATTAGTAATTCATTAACCATGGCAACAAGTTATTCAATAAAGGCTTTAACCATAATCGTATTTTTGCCATTTTGTCCCCATGTAGATTATGGCACGAGCTGTTTCATTCGGGGACAGATATGTGTGTTTTTCAGGTGTGAGTGACCGCGTCGCGGTACAAGCCGGTGTCTTGGTACGTAGATGGGGATGAGTATCTTGAAAGTTCGTGGTCCAGTTTCAGTCTCGCTGCGTTTGGCCGTTGTGGTTATGGCAGGTGCAGCCGTGGCCTCGTGCGGCACCACGCACTCTGGCGACAAGGTCAGTTCAAAAAAACGCAGCAAGGAATATTTCGCCGAATCCGCTTATGGCGTAAAGGCCAGCCCGCGGGTGGTGAACGGCGGTCCCGTGCCGAAAGGCGGCGGTCGTCGTTTGGTTGGCGACCCCTATGTGGTGGCTGGCAAGGTCTACAAGCCCCGCGAAAACCCCAATTATGACCAGACCGGTTTGGCCTCGTGGTATGGTTCGGCCTTTCATGGTCGCTACACCGCCAATGGCGAAGTTTACGATCAGTACGGCATTTCAGCGGCTCACCCCACCATGCCGCTGCCCAGCTATGCCCGTGTTACCAATCTTGATACAGGAAGCTCGGTTATCGTTCGCGTTAATGACCGCGGACCGTTCCACGCCAATCGCCTGATTGATCTCTCGGACAAAGCCGCGCAATTGCTGGACGTGAAAGGTCACGGCACAGCGCATGTTCGTGTGAAATATGTCGGCCCGGCGGATATGAGCGGTCACGATATGCCTTATTTGATGGCGTCTTATGTGCGCAAAGGCCAGCGTGGCCCGGGCATCGATCCCATGGGTGGTGGTCAGATTGCAAGCGGCGTGATGGTGGCTTCCAATGCGCCAGTTGCGCAACGAGAGAGCTTCTTTGGCCGTTTTGCAGGTCCGGCGGAAACGCCACGGCCAATCGCCAAGTCGGCTAAGCCAGCGGCTGCTCCTACAGCGGCGATGGCTTACAGCAAGCCGGCAACCCATGCCGAAGTTGCCATTGCATCGCAAAACGAAGCCGTGCCAATGCCAGCGCAGCGTCGTGAGCCTTCCTGGAATGCCCCCGCCACGCGGGCGCAAGCGCCTGCGGTGTCTGTTGCGCGCAACGAAGCGCCGTCTTATGCGCCAAGGCCTGCACGGACAGCACCCGCCAAGCCAGCCGCGCCGCGCTCAAACGGCGGTTTGCCTCCAGGTTGGGTTGTTGGTCCTTCCGGCGTTGGGACGTAAGCGGTTTAGATTTTTCTGGACCAAGTGGATTGGAAAACCTAAGCATAGGATGAAGCGGAGCGATTCTTTTTTTGCTGCGATTTCGTCCTGAAAACAGGCGTTTGTCGCGGATGCGGCCAACGTTTTTGCAAGAGGTGGCAATGCATTTGAGCTTGCCGATCAAAAAAAATGCCCTTGGAAATGCACTTGGGCTTGCCAGAGCCTTTGTTGTGTTGGCTTTTGTGGCTGTGCAAGTTGCCACGCCCGCGTTTTCGCAAAGCCCGCCCGCGGCAACCGATAAGCCTGCCAGCAATGCATCCGCACCTGCAGTGTTTGCCACGGAAGCCAAGCAGGTTTTGTTGATTGAGGAAGAGACGGGCAGTGTTCTCTTCGAAAAAAATACCTCAACACCGTTCAGCTCGGCCTCGCTTTCAAAGTTGATGACAGTGGAACTCGTGCTGGACGCCCTGAAATCCGGCAAGCTCTCTCTGACGCAAGAGTTTCCGGTGTCGGAATATGCCTGGCGCACCGGCGGTGCACCATCGCGCACTGCCGCCATGTTTGCCGCCGTGCGCTCTCGTGTGCCCGTAGAGGCCTTGTTGAAGGGGGCCATGGTGCAGATGGCCAATGATGCCTGCCTTATTCTGGCGGAAGGCATGGCGGGATCGGAAGATAATTTTGTAAAAATGATGAATGCGCGAGCCATTGCGCTGGGCTTGAAAGACAGCCACTTTGCCAACGCCACTGGTCTGCCAAACCCGGACAATAAGGTCAGCGCCCGTGATTTGATTAGTTTGGCGGAGCACATCAAAAACACCTATCCGGAGTTTTACAAGCTCTATGCCCAGCCCGAGTTCGAGTGGAACCGTATTGCGCAGCGCAATCGCAACCCGCTGTTGGGGCAGGTGCCGGGTGTTGATGGGTTGGTTGCGGGTTTCGCTGAGGGCGAGGGATATTCCATTGTTGCCTCAGCCGAGCAAAACGGTGTGCGGCTCTACTTAGCATTGGCCGGGAGCGCAACCGAACAGACCCGACGCGATGATGCAGCAAGAGCATTTGCCTGGGGCTTTTCGGCGTTTGAGAAAAAGCGTCTGTTTGAAGCAGGTCAGATTGTTGGCAAAGCGAGCGTCTATGGGGGCGAGCCCGGAGAGATTTCTCTGGCATCTCCGCAAGCTGTGGACGTTTACGTGCCAACGGATGCGGCAGGCAAGCTGACCGCAAAGCTTGTTTATCGGTGGCCCTTGCGCCCGCCAATTGCGCAAGGACAGGAGGTTGCCCGGCTTCACATCTTGCTTGGCGATAAAGAGTTGCGCGATTTGCCCTTGCAGGCGGTAGAGCCTTCAACGCTTGGTGCTTTGATGAAGCGGGTGCGTGATGCCGTGGTGGAATTGCTGTTTTCATGGGTTTAAGCTGAAATGGAGGTAATTTACCTCTCTGTTTGTGCCTGTAGAGGTTTCGCAACATAGCCGCTTGCGATAAACAGCAATCATTCAAACTTGATGCCCATGGATATGGGCGGCAGAGAAAGCGTAGCATTGGCATTGGGTCGTGGATTGTTCATCACTTTTGAAGGCGGCGAGGGGGCGGGGAAATCCACTCAGATCAGGCTGTTGCAGGCGCGGCTGATGGCCTTGGGCTTATCGGTGGTGGTCACGCGCGAGCCGGGTGGCTCGCCCGCCGCTGAGGCGCTGCGGCATGTTCTCTTGTCAGGGGCGGCCGAGCCTTTCGGGGTGGAGATGGAGGCAATTCTGTTTGCCGCCGCCCGTAATGACCACGTGGAAACGCGGGTGCGCCCGGCCCTGCTGCGCGGCGATATTGTGCTATGTGACCGTTTTATGGATTCCTCTCGTGTTTACCAAGGAGCGACTGGCAACCTGCAGCCTGCCTTTATCGAGGAATTACAGCGTTTGGCGGTGAACGGCGTTATGCCGGATCTTACCATTATTCTCGACCTTCCGGCCAAGGCAGGTCTGGCGCGGGCGCAAAGGCGGGCAGGGGATGCTGGTGAAAACACGCCTGATCGCTTTGAAAAAGAAGAACTGGCAACCCACGAGCGTCGTCGCGAGGCTTTTTTAGCGATTGCCAAGGCAGAGCCGCACCGTTGTCGCGTGGTCAATGCAGAGGCTGAGGTCGGCCAGATCGAAGAAAATATTTTCCAATTGTTGCAGCCGCTTTTGATTGGCCGACAGCACGATGCGGAAAAGGTGAACTGATATGGAAACACCGGGCATTCTGGATGGGGCTATTGCCCCCTTTGCCAACACCAAGCTTTTTGGTCACGCGGAAGCCGAGAATTTCCTGGCGCGTTCCTACCAATCCGGCAAGCTGCACCACGCCATTCTCATTGAAGGGCCGCAGGGCATTGGCAAGGCCACGCTTGCGTTTCGCTTTGCTCATCATGTTTTATCGCGCCCGGAGCCAGATGCCGCCCCCGATGTGTTGTATGATCCAGATCAGAGCTCGCTGGTGGGACGACAAATTGCCTCTGGTGCATCCCATAATTTGCTGCACTTGAGCCGCCCGACCGATGAAAAGACCGGCAAGGTCAAATCCTACATCACGGTGGAAGAGGTGCGCAAAGCGGGGCATTTTTTTTCTCAAACATCCGGTAGCGGCAACTGGCGCATTGTGATTCTCGATCCCGCTGATGACATGAACCGTAATGCGGCAAACGCCATTTTGAAGGTGCTGGAAGAGCCGCCGAAACGCTCGCTATTTCTGGTGCTGTCGCACGCGCCGGGCAAGCTTTTGCCGACGATTCGCTCTCGCTGCATGCCTTTGAAGCTGAACCCTTTGAGTGTGCCGGATCTTACCCAGGCTTTATCGCACCTTGGCACCCGCGTCTCGCCCGAACAGGCTACCATGTTGGCAACGGACGCAAAGGGTAGCGTGTCGCAAGCGCTGAAACTGATCAATTATGGCGGTGTGGATATTGTGAATTCCTTCAATGACATGTTGGCCAATGAGGGGGCTGCTGCGCGAAGGCAGATGCATAAGCTGGCGGATGTGCTTTCAGCCAAGGACAGCGACGTTATCTATCATTTTTTCATTGAGCATATCACCGAATTTCTGATGGACAATGCAAAGCACGCCGCCATGGCAGGCGACCTTAGCCGGGCCGAGAGGCTGTCACGGCTTTCCAGTGGCATTATTGAGAAGCTCGGGATTGCCTCAGCCTATAATCTTGACCGCAAGCAAAGCCTACTGGAAGTGTTGGCTGAAGTGGCGGCGTAAGCACAGACACTGCATTTTATATCAATGGGTGATGAGCTTGAACGCGACGATGACCAGCACAATAGCAAGCGTGGTGCGCACTGCTTTTTCTGGAAGTTTTGGTGCGGCATAGCTACCCAGAATGATGCCGGGAATGGAGCCTATCAGCAGCGAAATCAGCAAAAGCCAGTTTACATCGCCGATCATCCAGTAACCCAGGCCACCAAGCAATGTCAGCGGTATTGCGTGCGCGATGTCTGAGCCGACAATGTCGTTGATTTTGGCACGCGGGTAGAGAAAGAGCAGAGCCGTAACCCCTATGGCACCAGCGCCTACCGAGGTCATCGTGACCAATACGCCCAAAATAACGCCCAATACCAATGTGCCGGCATCAATTGTTCTGGGGCTTGGGGTGCTGTGCCTTTTCAGCCATTGCATTTCATACCGCATCAGCAGATCGCGAAACAGCAGGATCAAAGCCGTGAGCATCAGCATGATGCCAAGGCTGGTGGTTAAAATTGCCACTGAATGGGCGCTTTTCCGATCCATACCGCTCATGAACCACAGGGTGATGGCGGTTGCGGGTATGCTTCCCATGGCCAAAAGACCCACCAGCCGCCACCGAATATGGCCATGGCGATGATGAACAGCCGTGCCGGCCATCTTGGTGATCGCAGCATAGAGAAGGTCTGTTCCGACGGCCGTCGTCGGGTGAATTCCAAACATAAGAACCATGAGCGGTGTCATCAGAGATGCGCCACCGACACCTGTAATGCCCACCAAAGATCCAACGAGAAAGCCGGAAAGGGATAGCAGCGGGTCAAAAGAAAAATTTGTCAGCAAGCTATGTCTCCGGGTGTGCCACCCTGTGTGTTCTTGACCTGATCTACAAAGCTTTCAGCCATGGACTCACGATGAATGACGTATTTTCAAATAGTTAGCAGGCTATACCACTTCTTATGATATGCAGCCAAAGATTTTCTGGTCTTGTTTTTGCCTCAATGAAGAAAAGACTCCCTAAAATTTGCTCTGGGTCAGATATTTGTTTCTGCGGTATTGGGCGCAAAGCATCACTGTAAATGCAATGAACCAAATGCGGGGCAGGGTGGTCAAGCGCAATCGGCTTCTTTGCAAAAAGGTCATTCACGAGAGCGTGTCAGGTTCAGATTGATGCAGCCAGAGACATCGTTGTTTTGATTTCGTTTGTCTGATCGGGAAAACCGGATTCGTCTTTTCCCTGACAAACTCTAGAAACTTGTTGTTTCGCATGGCTCCAACATGCGTTAAGAGCGGCATACACTTTATAAAGACAAGACGCGGACTCCAAAGGCCGATCCATGAAAGACACATTCTACATCACCACCGCCATTTCCTATCCAAACGGCAAGCCACACATTGGCCATGCCTATGAGTTGATCGCAACCGACGCATTAGCACGGTTTCAGCGCCTCGATGGCAAGGATGTGTTCTTTCTGACCGGCACAGACGAGCACGGTCAGAAGATGCAGCAGACCGCGCGCAATGAAGGCATTACGCCGGAAGAACTCGCCAAGCGCAATTCAGATGAATTCCGCGCCATGGGAAAACTGCTGAATGCCTCCAACGATGATTTCATTCGCACCACCGAGCCGCGCCACCATGAGGCCAGCCAGGCCATCTGGAAGCGGATGGAAGCCAATGGCGATATCTATAAGGATAGCTACGCTGGCTGGTATTCGGTGCGTGATGAGGCCTATTACACTGAGGATGAAACCTCGGTGCGTGATGGCGTGCGCTATGGTCCGCAAGGCACGCCCGTGGAATGGGTGGAAGAGGAGAGCTATTTCTTCAAGCTCTCGGCCTATGAAGACAAGCTGCTGAAGCTCTATGAAGACCAACCCGATTTCATCGGTCCCAATGAGCGTCGCAATGAGGTGATGTCTTTCGTCAAATCCGGTCTCAAGGATTTGTCGGTGTCGCGCACCACATTCGATTGGGGCATCAAGGTGCCCGGCGATGACAAGCACGTCATGTATGTTTGGGTCGATGCGCTGACCAATTATATCACCGCCACCGGCTATCTGACCGATGAAAATGGCCCGCGCGCCAAATATTGGCCAGCAGACGCCCATATCATCGGCAAGGATATCATCCGTTTCCACGCCGTCTACTGGCCTGCATTTTTGATGTCTGCCGGTTTGCCGCTGCCGAAGCGGGTCTATGCGCACGGCTTCTTGCTCAACAAGGGCGAGAAAATGTCGAAATCGCTGGGCAATGTTGTGGACCCGGTTAATCTGGTCAACCACTTTGGTCTGGATCAGGTGCGTTTCTTCTTCTTGCGCGAAGTGTCATTTGGACAGGATGGCAGCTATTCGGAAGAGGGCATTGGCACGCGCATCAATGCCGATCTCGCCAATGGCATTGGCAATCTTGCCAGCCGTTCCTTGTCGATGATCGTCAAGAACTGCGATGGTAAAATTCCACAGGCCGGCGAATTGACCGATGCCGACAAGGCTATTCTGGCCGTGGCTGATTCTGCCATCACCATCTGCCGCGAGGAAATGGCGATGCAGCAGGTTCACAAGGCTGTTGCGGCCATCATGAACATTGTCAACGAAACAGACCGCTATTTTGCAGCCCAGGAACCTTGGGTGCTGCGCAAAACGGATGTGCCGCGCATGGAAACGGTGCTGTACGTCACGGCCGAAGTGGTGCGTCAGATTGCCATTCTGTTTCAGCCAATCATGCCGGACAGTGCTGCCAAGCTTCTGGATCTCGTGGCGGTAGCACCGGAAGACCGCAGCTTTGACAAGCTGGGTGAGGCGGGTCGCCTGACACCCGGAACCGTTCTGGAAGCACCTACTCCGGTGTTTCCACGCTATGTTGCCCCTGACAAGGCTTGAAGTTATGCTGATTGATACCCATTGCCATCTGGATTTTGCCGATTTCGAGAGCGAGCGTGACGAACTGGTCAAGCGCGCCCATGATGCGGGCGTGAAACAGATGGTGACAATCTCCACCCGAGTGGCCAAGCTGGATGCGCTGTTGGCATTGACGCAGCGCTATCCATCGGTGTTCTGCTCGGTTGGCACCCATCCGAACAATGCCAATGAAGAGCTGGATATTTCTGCGGCTGATCTGGTGCAGCTGGCCAATGCCCACGAGAAAATTGTGGCCATTGGTGAATGCGGTCTGGATTATTTCTATGATACGCAAACGCCACAGGATCAGAAAACCGGCTTTTTGCGCCACATCGAAGCATCACGTCAAACCCAATTGCCGCTGGTCATTCACAGCCGCAGTGCGGATGAGGATATGGCAGCGATTTTGACGCAAGAGACAAAAAAAGGGGCCTTCCCCTTCATTCTGCATTGCTTCTCGGCGGGTGAAGCGCTTGCCAAAACTGGCGTTGAACTTGGTGGCTATATCTCTTTTTCGGGCATTCTGACCTTTCCGAAATCGCAAGAACTGCGCGATATTGCCAAGGATGTGCCGCTCGATCGCCTGTTGGTGGAGACGGATGCGCCTTACCTTGCGCCCAAGCGTTGGCGCGGCAAGCGCAATGAGCCTTCTTATGTGGTCAACACTGCCGAAGTGCTGGCCGAGGTCAAGGGTTTGAGCTATGCAGAGATGGCCAAGATCACCACGGACAATGCGTTGAAATTGTTTTCCAAAATGCCAAGGCTATGATTGATCTATGACCTATCGCCGTCGTTTCACCATTTTGGGATGTGGTTCTTCTCCGGGTGTTCCGCGGATCAATGGTGAATGGGGCAATTGCAATCCTGAAAACCCGAAAAATCGGCGCACAAGGGCTGCATTTCTCATCGAGCAATGGAGTGATGACGGCGGCAAAACCACGGTTTTGGTGGATACTGGCCCTGATTTGCGTGAGCAGATGGTGCGGGCACGCATCAGCGAAATCGATGCCGTTATCTACACCCACGCCCATGCCGACCACCTGCACGGCATTGATGATTTGCGCGGCTATGCCATGATCCAACGGCGGCGGATTCCAATCTATGCCGATGCTGAAACCATGGGCCGCATCGAGGCCGGTTTTGGCTATTGCCTGAAAACACCTGAGGGCAGCAGCTATCCACCCATTGTGCAACCGCATGTGATTGAAAACCTGGATCAGCCGGTGGTGATTGAAGGGAAGGGGGGCAGCATCCCTCTCCTGCCTTTGTTGCAGCAGCATGGCGATATCACCTCGCTTGGTTTTCGCATTGGCAATGTGGCCTATTGCAGTGACGTTTCCGACTTCCCGACGGAAACAGTGCAGCGCTTGTCGGGCCTGGATGTGCTGGTGATTGATGCCTTGCAATACAAAGAACATCCCAGCCATCTCTCGCTGGCGCAGGCGCTTGGCTGGATCAAATCGCTGTCACCTGAACGCGCTATTTTGACTCACATGCATATTCCTCTTGATTACGACAGAGTCATGGAGGAAACGCCCGCACATGTGGAACCTGCCTATGATCAGATGCAGTTTGAAACCAATCTGGTGACGCCCCAATTTTGATCCAACCAGCCCGTGATCGGCTAAAGTTTCGATGTTGAACAAGCCATTCCAATCTCCCGGTATCGCCAGTTTTCTGGATAATATTCGGCGCTCCCGTCTGCAGGCCATGTTTCGTCGTGGTGAACTGTCGCTGGTGGTGCTCGGCGTGTGTACGGGCGTTTTGGCAGGCCTTCTTGTTTCGCTGGTCCGGTTCCTCAGTGAAAGCCTGCATTATTGGGTTTTTGGCGTTGATGACACCTTGAGCGGCAGTCAGGTCAGCGGGCCGATTGTGCTGTTTGGTCCGATTATTGGCGGTATTTTGCTGGGTATTATCGTGTTTATCCTGTCCAAAACCCGCAAAAAGCCCATGGTTGACCCCATTGAGGCCAACGCGCTGCATGGTGGACGCTTATCGCTGACAGACAGTATTATTGTGAGCGTGCAAAACATCATTTCCAATGGGTTTGGTGCCTCCGTGGGCCTTGAGGCGGGCTATACGCAGATTGCCTCCGGCGTTGCTTCCAAGCTCGGTATCAAGCTGAAACTGCGGCGAGGGGACATGCGCATTCTGGTCGGCTGCGGGGCCGCAGGTGCCATCGCCGCCGCTTTTGACGCGCCGCTCACGGGAGCTTTCTATGCGATTGAACTGATTATCGGCTCTTATACGGTCATTACTCTGGCTCCGGTGATTGTGTCTGCGCTGGTGTCCAATCTGGTGGCCAATCAGATCGCGCATCATGGGCTTTCCATTGATGTCGGTGTCATGGGCATTGTGACACCGCTGGATTATGTGCCGACGATCGCCCTTGGCATTATCTGCGCCGGCATTGGCATTGTGCTCATGCAGGCGGTGTCTTTCATTGAAGAAACGGCACGTAGAAGCTCGATTTCGCAAGTGTTCAGACCCTTTCTCGGCGGCATTATCGTGGGGCTTCTGGGTCTTGTGTCGCCGCAGGTGCTGTCTAGCGGCCACGGCGCGCTGCATCTCAACCTCAATTCGGATTCAACCCTTGGCGCGCTGGTGATGCTTTTTATGCTGAAATCAGTTGCCAGCGCTGTGTCGATTGGCTCCGGTTTTCGCGGCGGTCTGTTTTTTGCTTCACTGTTTATGGGCGCGCTGCTGGGCAAAATATTCGTCTTTGGCACGGATTTCTTTCCGCAACTGACGCTGACGCCAACAGTTTATGCCGTGGTGGGCATGAGCGCCTTTGCTGCCGCTGTCATTGGCGGGCCTTTGACCATGACCTTTCTGGCGCTGGAACTGACGGGTGATTTTCCCATCACCGCGCTGGTGCTGGCGGCTGTTGTGACCGCGTCGCTGGTGGTGCGCGTGTCCTTTGGCTATTCCTTTGCCACATGGCGTTTTCATCTGCGCGGCGAAACCATTCGCAGTGCCCATGATGTTGGTTGGATCCGCGATTTGACCGTCAATAAAATGATGCGCGCCGATGTCCGCACCGCCAAAATCTCCATGGGGTTGGAAGAATTCAACAAGCGGTTTCCGCTCGGCTCAACCCAGCGCGTTATCATGGTCAATGACGAAGGCCGCTACAAAGGCATTGTGCTGGTACCGGAAGTTTATGCCGATCCCATGGACCGTGATGGTGAAGAACGCACGCTGGAAAGCTATCTGCGCTATACCAAGGATGTGCTGCTGCCAAACATGAACGCCAAACAGGCGGCGGCCATTTTTGATGCGACCCACAGCGAAGCTTTGGCCGTGGTCAACGACCTCGGGCAGGTCAAGCCCATCGGATTGCTCACAGAGAGCCACACATTACGCCGCTACAGTGAAGAACTCGACCAACGGCGACGCGAGGCATCGGGCGAGATTTAATCTTAACGCGCCATTGAGATGGTGTAGAGTGGGATGGTGTAGAAGAGAGCCATTCCACCTTCTAAGCTACATCCCGGTCATCCATTAAAGTTCCAAAGAGTGCGGTTTCGGCTTTGAAGTTGAGTGAGTATGTGGATCGCGACCCATGTTTCGGAGGCATAATGAGAGATGCCGATCCATTACCCCGTTGCAATTGTTTTAAAGCCCGGATTGTTGCTTTTTGATTTTGGAACAAACGCAACAGGAGCGGCTGTGTTGCTGAACCTCAGCTTTCGACCTGTTGCGTTTGTTAAGCACTTTTGCAAGGCTCTTCTTCGAAGCATGATGAAGGGCAACTCCTTGAGGTGCCTCTCCATGTCCGGCGTCTCATGGAACCAGGTCAACGACCTGCGAGAAGTCAAGATTCGAAGGTGCGATCCAGCCCGGTTTTCGCTGCGATTGATACGGCTTTCCAGTCACCGGAACATCTGCGCCGACTGCCGCAACGCTGAAGTCAGTGGACCATACCGTTCCCGTACCCTTGAGGAAGAAGCCGAATTGCACCGATGTCGCGTCGGGCGGGACATCAATTACAAGCCTCCGAACTCCCCAATTGTTGTCTCCAAACATCCACCCGTCGTCCGGCCTATCCTTGAGATTGTCAAAGGCCAAAGTATTGCCAGGAGATTTGTCTACCCGCGCCCAGATTGTAGCACCGTGAGAGACCTTTTCGGTTGCCAAGGTTGCGGTCACTTCGAGGCGTTGCCCCTGATAGGGGACGGCGGACACGGTCTGGCAGAGCGATCCAAATGCCTGTTTGGCATCTCTGTATCGGGTTGGCCTGGCTCCGCTGTAGTTGATCATTGCTGCCCTGCGACCGGAATTGCGGGCATCCTCGTCCAGCCCGAAGTCATATTCGGTTGGATGCTCTCCTACAAAATCCCAACTAACCAACGCTTGCACGCGTCGGCCATCTGCGACCTCGGCACGTTTGATCCGCGCCGAAAGGGTATTCCAGTCATTCAGTCCAAACTGGCGAGCTACAATGTTGAGAGTTTCGCCGTGTGAGATGGCGACATTTCTTTCGCGCAGTATTCCCTCAAGCACCTTGGCCATGTGCTTGGCTTCCATAAAAGTATTCATCGATTTTCCCGTGATGGATCGGACCAAAAGCCAGTGCTCACATTTCTGACGGACCGATCTCTCGCGAGACTTTGATCGTCAATCTGGTGCTTTCACCATGCCCTTTGCGGGGCGTGAGCGGACTGGTAGCACCGACCAACTTCATGGTGGCCTTGCCTGTAGGTCCTGTCAAGCGATTAAACCCCGCCCTGCGGCTGATAAACCTTTAACGCTTTTGTCGCTTTTGTCGCGTCGTGGTGCGGGCCATTGACGTTGATGCAACGGCTGGTGATCATCGTTGCATCGCACGAGGATTCGCCGAGATGGATTCTGATCAGGGCAGCGCAATATCACTCCAAATAACGGGTCCACGCCCAAAGCTTCACAATTGGCTAATTGAGCAGCGGGAGTACGACCGGCAGGAGGAAAGGCGCGGGCGACGCCATGCCTATGAATCTGTCGATCCACGTCGAACGGCTCCGGTCGTGATCGACATGGTCCGGTTTTTCGTCGAGGAAAGCGGCTATTGCCGAGGGATACTGCCCAACATCGTTCGTCTCTCCGCCGCGCTTCGCACCGCTGGTGGCACGGTGGCGTGGGTCGTCCCTGGGATCGATCAACCATATCCCGACCTCACCAAGGAATTCTTTGGCGAAGAAGTAGCGGAAGTATTTCGGACGTCAGGCGGGGCTGGTCCGATATCGGAGAGAGTGTGGGCCGGGCTATCTCCGCAGGCAGAAGACCTGTATTTCGAGAAGTCCGCCTATAGCGCGTTCTTCCCCGGCTCTTCAGACTTGCCCGCTGTACTTGGCGCTCGCGGAATCGATACGGTCTTCATCACCGGAACGTTGACGAACATCTGCTGTGAGTCCTCGGCCCGAGACGCCTATGCCAGCGGCTTCCGGGTAATCTTCATAGCCGACGGGACGGCTGCCAGGCGGGATCAGGACCACAACGCAGCACTCCACAACATCTATCGGAGCTTTGGCGATGTGCGGCCGACAGACGATGCCATCGCCCCTATGTCCGCCTAAGCAGGGTAATTAACAATGTTCGACGCAGGTCCGGAGAGATCAATGGAAAACACCCGAGAGAAAGTCGCCGCCATCATAGCCAAGCTACGAAGTTCAGGGATGACCTGCGATCTCTTCGGGGGATGGCGGAGGAAGTTTTGGGTCTCCGTGAGCCCTTCGCTCACAGCGATATCGACATGCTCTATCGCAGCGAGACCTTTGAAGAACTGGATACGAAGCTCCGGGAGATTCCTGAGTTCGAAGAGGTTCCGCTGAAGCGCTTCCGGCACAAACGAGCTTTTCGCTTTTATGGCACGCTGTGCGAGATAACCTTGGTTCAAGAACGAGAGGGGCCTTTTACGCTCTTCTGGGGCGACGTTCCCTTCCAGTGGGATAATCCGCTGCTGCATGGGGTTTTAGTGGTGGTTGGCATGGAACCGATCTCAGTCGTATCTGCCAACAACCTCAAGCGGTACCGCGATCTCCATAAAGACACTCAGCCGCATCGCTGGCGTGACCCGCAATCGTTGGAACCTTCCGCATGAATCCCGAACTCCTGCTGCTCCATGCACTGCCTTTGGATGGATCGATGTGGGCAGCCCAGCTCGACCTCCTACCAGGTGCAACGCATGCGCCAACGCTTTATGGTTTCGGTGATCGCGTCGAAGACTGGGCTGCTGAGGCCCTAAAACTCCCGATGGGTAACAAACTGATCGTCGTCGGCTGCTCGGTTGGCGGCTCATGCGCCTTGGAGGTTGCAGCGCTTGCACCAGATCGTGTCGCCGGGTTGATAATCATAGGGACAAAAGCTGCAAGGCGGGTGGATTCAGGGGCGAACATAACCTACGCCGATGACCTCCAGCGGATGGGACTAAAGGCTGCGTGGGCCGAATGGTGGAAGCCCGCTTTTTCCTCAAGCACTTCCCCTGATATCATCGCTGAAGCGGAAGGTATTCTTATGCGTCAGCCGCTTGAGGACGTAGTGCGAGGCGTCAGGGCATTCCATAGCCGCCAAAGCAGGGGCGACATCCTTTCCACATTCCGTGGCCCTGTGCATGTCGTGACGGGCGACGCGGACGTATTGCCAGGGACGACCACAAGCGCGAACCAAGCAGCCTCAGCGTACAATGGCTATCTGCACGTCATTCCGGATTGTGGACACTACGTGCCGATGGAACGACCCGCCGCACTCAATTCGATAATCAAACACCTAATTGACCAATTGACTCCTTCGAGCCGGAGCCGAGGTAACAATGGAATCGACTAAGACGCCAAAGTTGGCACCGCTAGCTGTCGGAGACATCGTCCGGTTGGTTTCGCCAGCAAGCCCCCCTGATGAAGCTGACGTGCAACGCTGCCTCACATTCCTTGCGGGACTCGGCCTCAAACCGCAAGTGGGAGCCCACGCCCTTGACCGATACGGGTACCTAGCCGGTCGAGACGAAGACCGTCTCGCAGACCTCAACGACGCCATCAGGGATCAGACCGTTCGAGCCATCATCGCGACGAGGGGCGGAAAGGGGGCCTACCGGATTGCGGATGGTGTCGACTTCGCTGCCATGCGTGCGAACCCAAAGGTCCTGATCGGCTTCAGCGAGATCACTATCCTTCACTTGGCGATCTGGAAGCAGTGTTCAGTGCCAGGAATACATGGCGCAGCATGGAATCCGGTTCAATCAGGTGAGACTTCTTCCAGATCGTTCGAAACGGCTATCTCGTCGACAGAAGATACCCTTGTTCATTCGCACGAAGGCGAACCAACCGCTGATTTGACGACGTCCGGAAAGGTCACCGGTGCGCTCATAGGCGGTCACCTGGACATGATCGCAACAGCAGCAGGCTGGACACTTCCTAACCTCGATGGCGCGATACTGCTGATCGAAGATGTGGAGAAGGGAATCGGGCATATCGACCGCAATCTTACGCGACTGATCAAGAGCGGCTCCCTTGCGGGAGTGAAGGGCGTGGCTGTCGGTCAGTTCACCAACTTCGCCCCTTCCAAGGGTTTGACAGTGGTAGATGTCTTGCGGGATCGACTAAGCCTACTTGGGGTCCCCGTGCTAGGAGGCCTTCCATTGGGCCACGGAGACAATGCCCTGGCGATACCGATTGGCACTGAAGCCACTCTTGACGCCGACAGTAGGACGCTGAAGATAAAGTCTGCTTTCGTACGAGCGACCGCAGGCCACGATCTGGCCGTCACGTATCTACTGGTATTTTTCCGCATTGTCCTTGCAGTGCTGCAGGACCGTCTCAAGCCACTTGTCGAACCATACCCAGTGAGCCTTATAATCACCCACGCAGCCGTATCCCCGCGCGGGATTCTTTGCGTCAAGCTCATTCATCAGCTTCGTGTGTGCCCCGGCGCCGAACTTCGGGAATCCGGCTTCTGCGGCCTTATCGAGGATGTCCTGCCTGATGTAGCGAGTGCGGTTGACCTCTTTGAAGACCACCTCGACCTGTTCGGCGAGGTCTGACACCGGCGAGACGACGACGACAGCCTGATCCGCACCGGCAGCCTTTTTCGCTGCTATAGGAACAAAAGCTACCTTCAACCTGAACGCAGGGTCCTTAACCTGCTCCTCTGTCAGATCATGTTCGAATGCCGATATGAAGGAGGACACGTGAACAGGTAAGCTCGAAGCCTTCTTCAACGCCGTGCGCTGGTCCATGCCGAAAGACACAAACTGAAGTGCAATAGGCAATCGCTTCTCCAAGCCGAACTGGTGTCCAAAATAAGTTCTCAAGGCGTCGTTGAAGTTCAAGCAGCAGGATTGAAGCTCTGCGCCAACCGCGTCGTCGATCCTACTGGTGGACTGATGCTCGATCTCGTTCCGAAGCCCAATTAGGAAGCGCAAGTTCGTCTTGACGCCCGGAGACAAGGGGCATTTGCCAGTGTCCAAACATTGAGCAAGGTCCCAGAAGCGATCTTGGCCGTTAGGTGTTTTGCTTCCCTTGTAGATGTAGGTAACGCCCTCGCGCTTGAAGTATGCGTGCAACAAGTAGGTCCATGCGATGATCGCGGTCACCACAAACAATTCAGCGCGGAACGTCAGACCAGCGCTGTTGAAGGTATGAACGGCGGCGATCATCGCCTCTCGGGCCTTAATCAGGAGTTCGTCGCCACGGACACTCAGTCCCGTCTCATGATCGATATCGGGCCACGTAGAGAGGAAAGCATCCAGTCCCTCGTCGTCTGCTGCTTTCACAGCTTTATGTTTTGAGCCTGTTCTTATTTCACCGATTAGACGGTGATTCACAGTCCGCGTGGGGCGAGTGAAGTAGGAAAGAATATCCTGGTCGTTGTAAGTCTTGCGGCGGATCATCGCCTTAACCAGAGCCGCTTCCCACTTTTCAAGCGTATTGCCACGACGTCGCTTGACCTTCGGCTTCTCGATTTCGGCTCCTATAATGCCGATCTCGATGTCGTCGTTTTCTTCATTAGCTACCGCGACCGCCGCCAAATCAGTTTCTACCGCCACTCACCATCCCCCCCCCGTTTGCAGGAGATATTAGCGAGAGTCGCTGCGAGAGCAACATTAAGTTGCAACTTCGAATCTTAAACTATGGTTGCGCTGGAGCGTATGTGGGCTGGTGGCGATTACATCGTTAACGAGATCGATATCGCCAACAAGAACCACGGTCTCTATTCCGCGAGTTATGGCGGTGTAGAGCATAGTCCGGTCCAACAGCTTCGACCTGACGACTGGAATAATGATGCGTTTGAAGGCCGATCCCTGTGCCTTGTGCACGCTGATCGCATAGCCAAGGGTGAGCTTCTCAAGGTCAGCCGTGGTGATTACGTCTTCAGCGCCGTCGTCAAATCTGACGCACGCACCCTTTGGATGAGGTTTCATTACGACGCCCAGCGAACCATTCATGAACCCCGCGCAGATTGGATCACCAGTTAGCTTATCGACTACGGGCTTGCCTTCGGTGTCAAGCTCAGGGGCCTTCGAGTAATCGTTCTTCAGCCACATGATCTTGGACCCGACACTCAGCCCCCAGTCCTCGACGTTCGCCTGTCTGGCCATGTATTCGGTCTCGATGGCGCGGTTCAGCTCCTTCAATCCTGCGGGGCCGTTTTTCACCTGCGTGAGTATTTGAACGTCCAAGTCATGCAGGTCAGCCGTTTTGCCCTTGGCCGGTACGCGCCCGCACATGGCGCGGAAGGCGGCCATGGTCTTTACTGCCACGTCTTCGTTCGTCGCTGGGAAGATATAGATGCCAGGTGCCATCGCAACATTCGGATCGAAGCGCCTGATGTCAATTGCCTTGCCGATACGCACGGCTGACGCGACGACTGGAATGCCAGTTGCTTCGTCCTGTCTATGGATCACGTTCAGGATAACGGAAGGAATGCCTGATGCCTCGACCATGGTGTGGAAGGGCAGGCCGGGTCCGATGGGCGGAAGTTGTCCGGGGTCGCCGATGAAGATCAGGTTCACCTCGATGGGCAACTGGGCGAGCACCCTGTATATCGAGGGGGTATCGAGCATTGAAGATTCGTCGAAGATGACGGTTCCTGCCCGAACGCGGCGGCCTGCATCTTCGATCTCGTGAACCAATTTTGAGAGGGTGCTCGCCGGGCGACCGGTGGCTTCGCTGATGCGTCTGACTGCGCGGCCTGCCAGAGCGACCTGCAGGTGTTCGATACCCTGGCGCTGCGAAGCCGGAAGGCTGTCGCGGACGGCTTCCAGAGCGGCAAGGATCGCCCGGACGACTGTCGTCTTACCCGTGCCTGCGCCGCCGCTGATCACACAGACGCCGCAGCTCGTGGCCATGAATACGGCCTCTCGTTGTGCATCGGTGAGAGCGTATCCTATTTCCTCCTCGACCTTCGCGATAGCGTCAACGACGAGCTTGCCATCGAATCCTGGAATCTCACGGCCGATGCGCTCGTTGATCTGTCGGGCGACCTCCTCTTCCATGAACTGGCAGGCTCGCGACTGGAGAAGATCGGGTGACGGTGAGACCACGCGACCTTTGGCCAAGGCGAGATCGATGGCAGTCGCTGGATCGCCCGACCAAGGTGCGAGCAGGCGTTTCACGAGAGGCTTCAGAACCGGGGAAGGGGAGGCCATGTTCCCTGCCCGGAAGCGGATGGCCAACGCCTCCTCGACGGCGGCCATCAATCGCCTCGGGTCGTCAAGCGCGACGCCCAGCCGCAACGCTCTTGCGTCGACGTCCTTCCACGGCTCCAGCAATGTCATCGTGAACGGATCGGCCTTGATGCGGTCGATGGCTCCAAGACTCCAGACGCGGGCGGCAGCACCAGCCACACGAGGCGAGACGCCGTACCGATCCAGCCACCGGAAGATTTCGACCTCCTCAGCAAGCATGCCAAAGCCGTCGACAATGGCGATGGCCCGATCCGCGCCGACGACCTCCGCAAGCACCTTCAGGTCGCGATCTCGGATGATGTCATAGATGGTCTCGCCGAAGCGCTCCCAGACCCGCTCGGCCGTAGCCCACCCAATGCTGACGAAGCGCTTGTCGGTCGCAAGATGCCTTATGATCGCTCGTCCCTTGGTCACGAGCGGAAGGGCTACCTCGGCATGGAGCTGCGGACCATACTCGGGATGGAGTTGGATCGAGCCTGTGACACGCCACGTCTCGCCGACGGCCGGATCACGCGGTGACCTCTTGGAAAGAACGAGGGCACGGCGGAGCTGCTCGGTCTCGTCCCGGCCGATGATGACATGGTCTCCGAACCGGCTGGCATGGACCGAGGTGATGGAAAGTTCCCAGGAAGACTGCTCAGAACGCTCACCAAGGACCAGGAACGTCTGATCCTCGGAACCACGCCGTCGTTCAGTGGCCCCTGCCATGGGTTCCAGCTCTCCGTTCACTGCGGCCACCCACGACGTTCCGTCGCGGGTCCCTGTGCCTCATTCACTGCGATCCAGCTCCCATGGCCTGTCGGGGCCACGACGGCGCGGCTCCGAGGACCAAACTTCAAACACCCAATCATGGAAGCCTCCCAGTCTCGGCGATCACCGCGCTCAGCCTCTTAAGGCGGTCAAGGTCGCGGCGTAGCGAAGCATTCTCTGCCTTCAGCCGAAGGTTCTCCTCTTCCAACGCCATCTGGTTGCCATCGACCTTGGACTTCTGCTCGCGGTCCGCTTCTGCCTGGTCGAGGCGCGTCAGGTTCGCCTCGCGGTCGCGGCTATCGGCCTCGTTCAAGATTTCGTTGCAGCGCGGGTTTGTCTGGAACACCTTACGGTCGAACCCGCACGCCTTCGCGATGATGCTCTTGTTCAGATCGACGCCATAACGAGGCAACGGCTGGTCGCCGAGGTCCTCCAGATATGCCTGTAGAGCCTCGACGTTCTCCTGGGCGACCTCGATGCCGCTCTTGCCTGTGCCCCGCGCCATCAGGTGACGCCTCTCGGGGGAAAGTCCACCACTTCGCCTGACGGGATGGCGCGCATCTTCTCAAGCCTGTCTATGACCTCCTGGTAGCCTTCGTAGAACTTCCTCCAGGTGGCGAACCCGCCCATTTCGGCCACGGCGAGGATCATGGCGCGGTGCGAAGCTATCAGAAGTTCCTTATCCGCCTGCAACTGCGCTATCTCGTCGTTCTTGGTCGCGACCAGCCTTTCCAGTTCGCTACGGGACTTCTTACTACTGCGCTCGACGGCTGTCCGGATGGTTTCCTGTCTGGCTACCGCCGCATTGACCGTCGCCTGCCGCTGGGTATTGCGCGTGATGTCGGTAGCGTGCTTGAAGACCCCGTCGCTCCGGCGGCAAACCGCCCTGACGGTAATGGTCTCGTTTTCGGCGATCATCGCCTCGAGCAGTTCCTCCAGCACCCGTACCTTGTCAAACATCGAGGTCTCTCAGATTCTTCATGGTGTCGATGATGGTATTGCCGAACTGCTGTTTCGGCGTGACCGACAGGTCGATACCGTCGGGAAAGACCTGTTGGCCAGGGACCGTGTCGATAGCCTTGAGAATGTTGTCATAGCGGACGCGGGCGTGCCTAAGCTGGTTGGCCCACCCGATGTTGCGACGCTTCTCAGGCGTCTGCTCCAGTTTGATGATGATCTTCGCGAACCTGTCGCGCAGGGTCTCCAAATGGGTCTGCTCGCTGGAGACCTTCGTCCTCGCGAGGTGGACGCAGCCGTTGAAGCATTCGAGGTGCTTGGGACACGGGTCGCTCGTGAAGCTGTTCACGCACAGGCCGTAAGGGGTTACGTGAAGGCCGTCAGCCTCGGCCTCGAGGAAGTCGAAGGCGGCTTCGTCGCCATACTCGCGCTGGATGCTCCGGAATTCGTCGACTATCGGGCCATGCGCCTTGTTGGCGGCGATCAGTTTGTAGACCTGCCGGGCATTGTGGCCAAGACGGTCCTCGGCTTCCGGCGGTACATCCACGAAGGCGATATCCTCTTCCAGACTCCGGTGGTCGTACTCGTAACTCTGAGCGACACTCCGGCGATTGAACTTCTTGCTGATGAGCGTGTCCGCGACGCCTAGTCGGAACAGCTCCGTGTTCTGCAGGTGCCGGATCGAATGTGACACCAGCGAAAGCGCCCGATCCTCTTCCGTCAACCCGTAGCGGGCGAACAGGCTCGGCGTGGTGCCGCCATCGCTCAAAAAATTTACAAGGTCGTTTGCGTCTGTCCGTCCGACCGCGGAGTAAAGCGTCGTGTCGAGAATGCCGTTGTTTCGGCCCTCAATGAGATTCCTGATAGGGACCAGGAACATGAGCTCGTGGGGATAGACCAGCGTCCCGTCTGTCAGAGTCGTTGGAGTCGTGTCCGAGAGCTTGGTTAAGCTGTTCGCACGCACGTGTTCCTCGACGTCTCCCGTCCGGATGAATGCGTTGTTCCAAGATACCCTTCTCTCGAACGGGACACCTGCAATGTCTCTTACTGTAAGATGGGGGTTCGCCTCCCAAAACTGAGCTAGCCCCCGCTTTGCAAAACCGCTCTGTAATTCCCTGATGTCGCGAAGCAAGTCTGGATCATATGTTTGCCGATATCGCTCGAATAGCTCAGGAGGGATTTCGGCATGCGAGAACCGGGCGTGTCCGGTCAGGCGAATGAACACTTCCCACGCCGGAATCAACGTCTCCTCGGCGTACTCGGGGAAGATGCGGCCCGTCTCCGTCTGTCGCTTGAGACGCTCCCTCAAGGGTGCGGTAATCCTCTCGACGAAGTCCAGCGTTTCCACCAGTATATCCTGGAATATCGTCGGTACATGTGCCGTGTTCTCATAGAGCGACATGCCCTCGCTTGTCGCGCTTTCCGCCTGCTTTTCGGCGAAGTGGCGGATCATCAGCGAGCGCGAGATGCCGCCGCGTTCGCCGGCGGGCTTTCCCTTCGAGTCGACATAGTCGCGCCAACGCTTCCAATCATACGGGATGGATGCGGTCTCTCCGATCCGGAAGCCCATGATGATATGGACCTTGAACGCGGCAAAGCGGATCGCGTCGTTGAACGATCGTGGCGTTTCGGTAAAAACGATCCGTATTAGTTCCCAGAAGGCGCGCTCGTCGGGGAGCTTGGAGGCCGACTTGCGCTCGGCGAGCCTCTTCCGCAGACCGTCGCGTCCGCCGTGCGCGTTCTGCCGGGTCTTGGTCGCATTGGCTCGTTCCTGCGCCTCCGATGCCTCTTTGGTCGCATAGGGGACGCAGAAGCGATCGAGGGAAGGGGAGTCGGCAAGGTGCAGACCATCAAGAATGGTTTTGACCATCGTTTTGAAGTCGAGAGCCACCTTTCCCGACGCCTGGCCTTCGAGGGTCGCATTGTATGCCTGCTGGATTTGATCCGGCGTGACCAACCAAGGCGGCGTATCGCCAGCGACAGGCGCGAGTTGACGGATCGGTCCTGTCATCTTTATGGCGCTCATCGGCTTGTTTTTCCGGACGAGAAGCTGGTGGATGAAGATGGCCTTGTATAGGTTCTGCCATTCCGCTGACATCGGGGAGGCGGTAAGGGGCCCTTGCCCCATCCTTTGTCTGATTTCGTTCAATTTTTCGAAAGAGTTCGCGTCGACGCCGACCTGTCCGAGCCACAGTGTTGGTGGCGGCATCAGTCCGACCAGGGCGGTCAGGTTCCAGCGTGTTTCCTTGCTGACCTTCCCGCTCTCATCGAACTCGAGGTTCCAGACGAGCCCACGGCTTTCGGCTAACTCTCGGGCTGTCCCGATAAATTCGGCGTAGAAGCGGTTCACGGCTCACCCTCGTTGCGAAGTTCGTCGACCAGGCGTTGCACTGCTGTCAGGGTCGCCCTGAGCTGACCGTATGCGGGCGACATCTGGTTGTTTCGCGAGGCGGCGGCGAACTCGTTCACAACCGGGCGTAGTCCGTCGAGGACCTCCTCGTGGATTTCCGGATCGTTCAGGGCCATGAAGTCTGGACAGGTATAGCAGCCAATCACTGGATTTCTCATGCAGAGGTTCTGCCCGAGCTGACAGCCGCCGATCCCGCCGATGGGGACCCCGTGAGGCACTCCGCCGATCTGCTTCTCTTCCGGAAGACCACGGAGCATGTCTATGTCGATCGTCTTGGTCGTACCGACCTTTGCCACGGCGCTGAAGATCGGTGAGAGTGCCAGAGCCTTGTTGATCTGCTCGGCTTGAGACGGTGACTGGTCGTAGTAGACGTCGGCGATCCGGTCGCTCGTCTGACCGAGGAACTGGGTCAACACCGCTCGGGACACACCAGCGTCTGCCATACGCTGGGCCGCCGTGTGCCTGATATCGGTCGGGGTCCAGGGCTCGCCAGTCAGGTGTTCGGTCAGTTCCTTTATCGCCGTTCTCACGCCGGGAGGCGTTAGGCCGAAGAGCAGGCGAGGGGAGACCCCCTCCTCCGGCAGGAGAGCGCCGCTTTGCCTGCGCTTCGCCAGCTCCACGAAGAGCGGTCCCCATTCCCGTTTGATCTTTCTGGTTTCCCGGATGCGCTTGGACTGGTCCTGCTGCTTGATGATCGTGAACGCGAAGTGCACAGCGAAGGAATAGACTCTGAGGTCGGCCAGCTCGATTCTCGCGAGCTGGCCCGGTCTCAAGGCGTACTGGAATGACAGGACCAGCAGGCAGACGTCGAGCAGGATATCGTTGTCGAGCATCTCGGGATCGGCGGCGAGCATCTGACACATGTCGTCAATGTGGGCGACGATGATGGCCTGCTGGTCGAGCGGCATGAAGCAGTCGCCGGCGCGCACGACGCGGTAGCGGTCGACCTTCGGACTGGTCAGCGACCTGACGATAGAGGTGCCTGGCTGGGTCCACTGGCCGATATTCAGGCGGCAAAGCGAGTGAAGGATTGCTCTGAGTGCAAAAGATACTTTGGCGCTGACAACAGGTTGTATCGTCAATGTCCAGATGGTCCGACAGCTCTGCGGGGAGCAGATGAACAATTCGAAGAACGCGTCGGGACACTCGTCACGAACCGCTTTGAACGCCGCCTCAATGTAGATTTTCACCGTATGAGGATCGAGCCTCGCGAGCCAGTCGGCAATAACGTGCCGCATGATCGCTTCTGCAAAAGTGAATCTATTTGTGGCTAGACGGTATAGTGTGCCATCCAACAACAACACGGCTGTTTCTTCATCGTCCCACCGGATCGATCGCGTTTCATCGGCAAAATCGTCGTGGTAACGCACAACGGACGGCAATGGCGGTAGCGATCTGGTGATTGCCGCGATCTCGTCCAGTAGTTGGAGGCTGCGCCGTTTCAATGGAGCTTTCATGCGGACATCTCCGGATTGATGCTCCTCAAGGCATCGACGTAGGTATCGAATTTCTCGCTCCAGACCTCGGCCAGGCTGGTCTCGAAGTAGGCCTTGGCATAATGCCTCGGCATGTCCGACTTCTTCGACCAGCCGAAGTACACGCGCAGCTTCTCGATCGATTGCTGGATATCGAATCCGGCCTCCTTATAGAGGGTCATCCGGACGACCGCCGAGGTATGGCGGCAGTCGTGGGGCGACACGCCGTCCAGGCCCTGCTTCTTCAGGGACGCTTTCGCCTCGACAGACAACGCTTCCGTCGCGATGTCGAACACCTTGTTGATCGACCGCAATGCAAGCGGTTTGGCTTTCTGGGACATCAGTAGATGAGGAAAGTCGGCTCGGCCGCGGTGGTTTTTCCTGAAGTAGTCGACCAGATCGACGACCTCTTGCTGAACGGGCAACTGCCTCCGTGACATGGGCGTTTTCAGGCTGGGAAGCTCGTATCGCGGATCGCCATCGTTCGTATCTTCGATGTCGACCCAGTGGATCGTCTTGCCGGAAACCGGATCGAAGTCGCGCTTGAATGAATTGTCGATGAGAAGCGCGGCTTCGCCGCGCCTCAGTCCAAGGCGCAGAAGAAGCATGAAGATCAGCAGGTTTCGCCAGCGGAGCGTCTCCGTCTTGAACGGGTTTCGCGGCGAGCCTGGCATGAAGATTTCATACAAGTCTTCGACCACGAGAGCGGGCAACGCTCGGATCGGTGGTGGTGGCTTTTCGGGGTTGGGCGCAAGCTGGTTATAGAGGGTCTCAATCCTGAGAAGCTTCGCTTCGATCTGTGCCGCCCGTGCTCCGGCGGCGTTTCCGGCCCGCCTAAGCATATCGACGACGAAGGCGACCGACGTTTGCCATATCGAAGACCGATCCACACCGTTGATGGCGGCTTCGTTCTGGAGTTGTGCCAGAAAGCCCATCAGACAGTCTTCGAGTGCATCAGCGTCGGCGTTGGCGATCAAGCTGTCCAAACAGTCCGTTCGCCGCTGGCGCGCGACGGCGACATAGAAGCGATCAAGAGATGCGAGGTGCTTCCGCCGGGTCGAAGCTTCGATATCACGCTTGAGGATATCGCTCCAGACCGTTGCCCAGAACCGTGGCACGTTGGTCGGCCCAACGCTGATGAGCGCATTCAGAGATGGCGGGAGGCTTGACGAATTGACGTTGACCGGCATGAATCACCACCGTGGAACAGCGAACAGAACATTCCAGGGTGGAACAGAAAAAGCAACAGCCATAACGGCAGTTAAGTGGAAATAATCGCAACAGGATAACGCGTCATTTGACGCTTGAAAGCAACAGCGGGAAAATGACCGGGCTGTTCCATAACCTGTATTATCTGATCTTCGGGTGTGGCCGGGTGGGTTCAAGGATGAAGTGCGACTTGCCAATGGTTTCAACACACTCACAGCCGAATTGCGGTTTCCTCTTTGGCGGTTCGTATGACCATCATTGTGAAGAAACGCGCCACATTGGTTTCATCCCGAAATAGCCTGTCGCAGAGATGTTCGAATTCTTCCATATCGCGCAGCCGCAGCATTAACACCACGTCCGATTCACCTGTGACAGCATAAGCTTGTGTGACGGCTTCTTCGGCTGATGCAATGCTCAAAAACCGGCGCATATGCTGTTCGCCATGCAGTTTAAGTTGCACAGTGACGAGGGCCTTGATCCCTCGCCCGGCCTTGGCTGGATTAAGAATGGCCACAATTTTGTCGATGACGCCGGATTTGTGCAGGCGCTGAACACGCCGCAAGCAACTGGATGGCGACAGGCCCACCTCATTGGCCATATCGGCATTGGTGCGGGACGCGTCGCGCTGCATGAGGTTGAGGATTTTTCGATCTATTTTGTCCATGGGGACAGCCTATCCCACGTTGGGCAATTTGCAATAAAATTGCAAAAATACGCAATATTTGACCGAAAATTTGAGCGCGATAGGGTTAGCAAAAAGAGGCAACCATGTCGGAGCCTGAGATGCTTTTTTTAACGCCTGCCCTACGGAAAACCCGTGATATCGCTGAAATCTATTGGGTTTTGATCAAAATCACCATTCCGATCACCATTCTGACGGAGATTTTGGCGCGGATGGGCGTGATCAAAGCTTTAGCACCGGCCTTTGCGCCGGTGATGAACCTGTTTGGTTTGCCACCTGAGCTTGGATTAGCCTGGCTGACGGGAATGCTCGTGGGCGTCTGGGGTGCCGTGCCGCTTATTTTCACGTTGGTTCCACAATCTGCGCTGAGTGTGGCGGATATCACGATTTTCTCGGCGCTGATCCTGTTTGCGCATGGCCTGCCGATTGAGCAGAAGATCATTGAAAAGGCCGGACCCAGCATGGTAGTGACAACCCTGTTGCGCATTCTGGGCGGCGCGGTCTATGCATTTATTCTGCACAATATTCTAACCGTCACGGGCTGGCTGTCGGCTCCGGTCAATCCCGCCTGGATTCCGCTCAACGCCACGCCTGATTGGCCCGCCTACTTCCTTGGTTTGTTTGAAACCATGGTGTGGATGTTTGTCATCCTGTTTGTGCTGTTCTGGGGGCTTGAACTGCTGAAAATCAGCGGCGTGCTGGCGTGGTTGATGAAAATTATCTCTCCGGTTTTGCGTCTCGCTGGCATTCGCGGCGAAGCAGGCCACCTCACCGCTGTCGGCCTGTTTCTGGGCATTTCCTATGGTGGCGGTCTTTTGATCCGCGAGGCGCAATCCGGCACCATTCCACCCCGCCAGATCTTTCTATCGTGCGTGTTTATGGGCTTTGCCCATAGCGTGATTGAAGACACGCTTGTGGTGATGGCGCTGGGGGCTGATGTGTATGGTGTGCTTCTGGGACGGCTTATTTTCGCCGTGGTGGCGACGGCTTTAATCGCGGTTTTGCTTCGGCACCTATCGGATCAGGCGTTCTTTGCACGGATGTTTCGCACCGAAACGGTGAAAGCAGGAACGTAATCAGATGAGCCCTCACCTTCAGACATAAAGGGCTTTTCAGCACCAAAATTCAACACCCGATATCTCCAGTGTTGCTCAGGACATTGGCAGCGTGACCATGGCCTGCATTTGCGTCCACACCATGGGACATGTTCAAAAACGAGAATTATCGGAACAATTATCACACCGCAAGGTTAGGTGTTCGTAAGTTCGAAAATACGAAATCAACCTAAGGGGATATCCCGGTGAAAAATATTATTCTTGTGGTCGCGCTTGTTGGTGCAAGCGCAGTGTCAGCTTTTGCGCAAACCAAACCCGCCGCCAACCCTGATGGTTCCAAGCCAGCGATGGCGACTTCTGAGTCGAAAAACACCACGGCTCCAGTCGAGGGTGCAAACAGCTTCACGGAAGATCAAGCCAAGGAACGCATTGAAAAGGCTGGATATTCCAACGTAATGGATTTGAAAAAATCTGAAAACGGTATCTGGATGGCCTCGGCGACGAAGGGCGGCATGCCGGTTTCGGTTGCTCTCGATTATCAGGGCAACGTCACCACCAAATGACCTGTCAGCTGAACGTATCAATATAAATATCAGTGGGAATTGCGAACATGAAAACCATCACGGGACTTTTCGACGATTATTCGGATGCACGCAATGCGGTTACTTCTCTTGAGGCAGCCGGCGTGAAGTCTAATGACATCAGCATTGTTTCCAACAATGCCGACAACCGCCACACCGAAGGCACGAACGCCGCTGAAGGTGCCGGTGCAGGTGCCGGAATAGGTGCCGTTGTTGGCGGCGCTGGCGGCTTGCTGACAGGCCTTGGCATTATGGCCATTCCGGGTGTTGGCCCGGTTGTGGCAGCCGGTTGGCTTGCTGCAACAGCAGCCGGTGCCATTGCGGGTGCTGTCGCAGGTGGTGCCACGGGCGGCATTATCGGTGCCATGACCAGCAACGGTGTTTCTGAAGAAGACGCGCATGTCTATGCAGAAGGTATCCGCCGGGGTGGCACGCTGGTGACGGCTAAGGTTGAAGACTACCTCGCCCCTGAAGCCGAAGACATTCTGAAGCGCTCGAACTGGGTCGATCCAGCGGAACGTCGTGCCGCCTACAATCAGCAGGGTTGGACGAGCTTTGATGAAAAGCTGGAGCCTTACGCCCCTGATCAGATCGAGCAGGAGCGTAATCGCTACCTCAGCGCCGGACTTTAAAATCTGGCTTTAAAAAGAGCGGAGCGCGCTTTCAAAGTGCGCCCTGCCCTTCGGGTCTTATCTTTCGGAATGTCTATGATCCGACTAGTTCTGAGGCAGGTGTCATCATCGTGCCTTGTTGATAGCATCAACCAGTTGGGTGACGCGCTTTTTTAGGTCCAGTGGCCATTCTTCTGTTTCAATCTCGACAGCGGCTTTTGCAAACTCAGTTTTTTTAACCTTATCTGGATTGAGAACCTGATCAAAGTTGCTTGCTGGAATAGTTGCGCCGCTGAACTTGGGCTGCAAAGCTTTAATCACGTCGATAGGTAGGTAGTTCTCCACTTCCCGCCCGTCTGTGATCCAGCATATGCCGTTCTGCTTTTCGACCTCTTGACGCACACGTTCCTTCGTCGCGTTAATCTTGTCTCCACTCGTCTTTATATCGCTGTCCATCACAACGGCAAGTGCGCGAGAAAGTGAAACCGCCTTCACGAGGTCTTCGCCTTCCTCGTCAAAGCCGTGATGGCTCAGTACCTTTCCACCATAAAACAATATCGTATAGTCGATCCCTTCTCTCAGAGATGAATCTATCTTTTCAATCCAATGATTTAGATAGATTCTGTCAGAGGGGCCTTCAACCCATATTGCGAAACGTGTGAGCAGAAGATCGCTGGGTGAATGCCCCAGATCGCGAACAGCGTCATATTTTGCGCTATTGTTATCCAATGTTCGAATTATTGATTTTTGTCCATCGTGGGAAACCTGAAGCACATCCGCATCTACAGCATCAAGAATCGCCGCCGAGTGAGTTGCAAAAACAAAATAGCTATCAGTATTTTCCTTTAGATATTGCACCATTCTTTTCTGAACGCGTGGATGAAGATATAGCTCCGGTTCTTCAATAAGAATGACTTTATCCTCAAAGCTCAAGGAAGCGTGCCCTAACACCAAAAGCTGCTCTATTCCTGCTCCGAGGTCTTGCATAGGGCGAGAGACGCCATCAATTGTTATAATTATGTCCTTTTTATCATGAGAAATTTGTATTTCTATATTGCTTTTTTCCAAGCAATAATTAAGAAAATCCGTTATTTTTTCAAATTTTTCTTTATCGCGGCTATGATTAGCAATATTAGGCCTATCAAGCTTGTGCAATTCATCTACTATATTGCCATATGCAATAACTTTTCCGGGCATTTCGAATTTCGAAAAAGCATCAGGCTCCCTTCCGGGGTGGGTAATAAACCTAATAGCAGGAACATATACAGTGCCTAGTAAGTTTTTCTCTAGTATTTCATGCAGGTCCGACAATAGTACGTCTTGGTTGTAGTCGTCATATCCAAAAACCTTTTGAGGTCCCGCACCTAATTCTATAGAAAAATTTTTCACCCCATTTCCGTTTTCTCGAAGGGACACGCCATTCTCTAAAAGAATTTCAAAATTTCTATCTTTTAAAATTGGAAGGATAACCCTTTCATGAAGTGAATTAAAACACTTTTCTACTTCGGACGCAGGAAAGGATATTGTAAAGCTATATTTTTCATCTCCTAAGTCATATCTAGTATTAAAGATTGCTGCCATGGCACGCAACAAATTAGTTTTCCCTGAATTGTTTTGTCCGATGGCAAAAGTGATTCTATTAGAAAGCGGTATTCGCACGCCTCCCGTAATTGACCTGAATTTATTTATTTTAATGCTGAACGGATACGACATCGAACTCCCTCACAAAATAAAACCCCGCCCCGAAATTAATCGGAACGGGGTCCATTTTACTCAAAATCTCATAAGTAAAAATCGTAATTTCTACTTATCCATGCATTAATCAGCTGCACCCACTCGTCGAACCACAAGTGTCGCACTTTTCGCATGTGCCATTACGTACCATGGTAAAGTTCTGGCACTCGGAACACATGTTGCCCGTATATCCTTGCGCAATGGAGCGCATGCGGCGGGCGGCTTCTACTTTTTTGGCTTCAGCCTTGGCGGCTTCCGCGTCTTCGGCGGCAGCATCCGAGAACAAGGCTTCGGACGCCATGTCTTCCACCAGTTCAGCCGCCCTCTCCTCGTAATCGCGCTTGAAGGACACGACTTCGGAGGTTGCGATGGCTGTTGTCACTTCCAGCTTGCGGGCGGCGTTGCCCGAAAAGGCGGTGACATTGCCTGCTCCCGTGGCAGCCGATGCCTTGGCGGGGGCGCTCGTTGCTGCTCCGCGTGGCTCGCCCGTGGTGGCGGACTTTGGCACCAGCGTTGGCTTGTAGCCACGGGTCAGGCCCTTGGAGACCACGTCTGCCTTGCCTTCGGTCACGCCACGGCCAAGGGCTGTGTTGGCGAAATCAGAGGTGTCAACATGGGCCAGATCGTTGCGGCCGAGGTAGGAGATCGCCAGTTCGCGGAACACGTAATCGAGGATCGAGGTGGCGTTCTTGATGGCGTCATTGCCTGTCACCATGCCAGCTGGCTCGAACTTGGTGAAGGTGAAGGCGTCAACATATTCTTCCAAAGGCACGCCATATTGCAGGCCGAGCGAGACCGAGATGGCAAAATTGTTGATGAAGGCACGAAGAGCAGAGCCTTCCTTGTTCATATCCAGGAAGATTTCGCCAAGGCGGCCATCGTCATATTCACCCGTACGCAGGAAGATGGTGTGACCACCAATCTTGGCCTTCTGGGTGTAGCCCTTGCGGCGAGTTGGCAGCTTTTCCTGCTCACGCACCACGCGCTCAACGATGCGCTCAACAATCCGCTCGGTGATGGTGACGGCTTGGGCTGCCTGTGGCTGGGCCAGCAGGGTTTCCATGGCGTCATCATCGTTCTCGTCTTCGATCAGTGACGAGTTCAGCGGCTGGCTGAGCTTGGAGCCATCGCGATAGAGCGCATTGGCCTTCAAAGCCAGCTTCCATGACAGCATGTAAGCAGCGCCGCAATCTTCAACAGTGGCCTCGTTTGGCATGTTGATGGTCTTGGAAATCGCGCCTGAGATGAACGGCTGGGCCGCTGCCATCATGCGGATGTGGCTTTCAACCGACAGGTAACGCTTACCAATCTTGCCGCAAGCGTTGGCGCAATCGAACACAGGCAGGTGCTCGTCTTTCAAGAACGGCGCGCCTTCCAGCGTCATGGCACCGCAGACGTGAATGTTGGCGGCTTCAATGTCCTTCTTGGAGAAACCGAGGTGCTCCAGCAGGTTGAAGTTCATGTCTGTGAGCTGCTCATCGGACACCTTCAAGGTGTCTTTGAGGAAGTCAGCGCCCAGTGTCCACTGGTTGAACACGAACTTGATATCGAAGGCAGCCTTTAACGCGCCGTTGACGGCTTCGATCTTCTCATCGGTAAAGCCCTTGGCCTTCAACGCACCGGGGTTAATGCCCGGAGCCTGATTGAGATTGCCATGGCCAACGGCATAGGCTTCAATCTCGGCCAGCTGGCTTTCGCTGTAGCCCAGCGCCCGCAGCGCTTCTGGCACAGCGTTGTTGATGATCTTGAAGTAGCCGCCACCGGCCAGCTTCTTGAACTTCACCAGCGCGAAATCAGGCTCGATGCCGGTGGTGTCGCAATCCATCACCAAACCAATGGTGCCGGTTGGTGCCACAACAGAGACCTGCGCATTGCGGTAGCCGTGCTGTTCGCCCAGTTCCAGCGCCTTGTCCCAAGCGGCTGTTGCGTGAGCAATCAGGGCCGGATCAGAGCAATCGGCATGCACCAGCGGAACTGGATCAACCGAGAGGCGCTCATAGCCCTGTGCAATGCCATGGGCCGCACGGCGATGGTTGCGGATAACCCGCAGCATGTTGTCGCGGTTTGGCGCAAAGCCGGGGAATGGGCCAAGCTCAGAGGCCATTTCCGCCGATGTGGCGTAAGATACGCCGGTCATGATGGCGGTCAACGCACCGCAGATAGCGCGGCCTTCTGCCGAGTCATAAGGAATGCCGGAGGACATCAGCAAGCCGCCGATGTTGGCATAGCCGAGGCCGAGCGTGCGGTATTCGTAAGACAGTTCGGCAATCTGGCGCGATGGGAACTGCGCCATCATCACCGACACTTCAAGAACAACGGTCCACAGACGAACAGCGTGTTCGTAATCGGTGATGTTGATCTTCTTGGTGGCTGCATCCTTGAACTGCAACAGGTTCAGCGATGCAAGGTTGCAGGCCGTGTCGTCAAGGAACATATATTCCGAGCAAGGATTGGATGCACGGATAGGGCCAGCGGCTGGGCAGGTGTGCCAGTCGTTCATGGTGGTGTTGTAATGCAGGCCCGGATCGGCAGAAGCCCATGCGGCGTAGGAAATCTTTTCCCACAGATCGCGTGCCTTCAGCGTCTTCATTACCTTGCCGTCGCGGCGTGCGGTGAGATCCCATGTGCTGTCGTTTTCAACGGCACGCAGGAAGTCGTCGCGCAGCGAGACCGAGTTGTTGGAGTTCTGGCCGGAGACCGTCAGGTAGGCTTCCGAATCCCAATCGGTGTCATAGGTCTTGAATTCAAGATCCTTGTAACCCTGCTGGGCAAACTGGATAACGCGCTTGATGTAGTTTTCCGGCACCATATCCTTCTTGGCAGCGCGGATTTCGCGCTTCAGGGCCGGGTTTTCATTCGGATCAAAGCAGGCGTCGTTGTCAGCCGAGCAATTGACGCAGGCCTTCATGATGGCCTTCAAGTGCTTGGAGACAAGCTTGGAACCGGTGACGAGAGCCGCAACCTTCTGCTCTTCCTTCACCTTCCAGTCGATGTAGTTTTCAATATCTGGATGGTCAATGTCGACAACCACCATCTTGGCCGCACGGCGTGTGGTGCCGCCAGACTTGATGGCACCGGCTGCGCGGTCACCAATCTTGAGGAAGCTCATCAGGCCAGACGACTTGCCGCCGCCGGAGAGCTTTTCGCCTTCGCCGCGCAGGTGCGAGAAGTTGGAGCCCGTGCCGGAGCCGTATTTGAACAGGCGGGCTTCACGCACCCACAGGTCCATAATGCCGCCTTCGTTGACGAGATCGTCTTCAACCGACTGAATAAAGCAGGCGTGTGGCTGCGGATGCTCATAGGCCGACTTGGATTTGGTCAGCTTGCCGGTGAAGGGATCCACGTAGAAATGGCCCTGCCCCGGTCCGTCAATGCCATAGGCCCAATGCAGGCCGGTGTTGAACCATTGTGGGCTGTTGGGGGCCACGCGCTGGGTGGCCAGCATATAGGCCAGCTCGTCGCGGAATGCGAGCGCATCTTCTTCGGTGGTGAAATACTTGCCCTTCCAGCCCCAGTAGGCCCAGGTGCCAGCCAAACGGTCAAACACCTGACGGGCATCGGTTTCCGATCCGTAGCGTTCTTCTGCTGGCAGGTCTTTCATCGCCTTTTCATCGGCAACCGAGCGCCACAGGAAGGAAGGAACGTCGTTTTCCTCGACCTTTTTCAAAATCTTCGGCACACCGGCTTTGCGGAAATATTTCTGGGCCAGAATATCGGCCGCAACCTGGCTGAACTGAACTGGCACATCAATATCTGCCAGCCGGAAGACAACAGAGCCATCCGGGTTCTTGATTTCACTCACTGCCTTGCGGAATTCGATTTCCGCATAGCGCGACTGGCCTGCCTTGGTGAAACGACGTTCGATGCGCATCTTGCCTTGTCCTCGTCAATAGCAACGCCCTTGAGGGCGCAAAATTCGTTGATCGGCCACGCTGGAAAGCGTCAGCCGTTGTTTCGCCCGTTACCAGGAGCGGAGCCGATCATTATGATGGACGCTCTCTATCTTGTGGTGAGGGTGGCTGTAAACACTAAATATAGTATCAACACAGCTTTTCCGCCAGACCTTCTTGATTGCGGAGAACACAAAAAAGCGCGCAAAAATCCATGCAGACCAAGGCCTCATACCTTGGTCTGTTTCTTGCGCATGCAATGTTCAATGAATGGAACCGACCTCGATAACACTTCGGTCCAGCCGCCGCCGCAACATGGAATTCATTAACCTTGGATGCCCCCTTCCCGTCAAGGGCTTGGATGTGACGAAAATATATACGCAAGATGTTGTGGTCTGTACCTGTGGAAAACGGGGAAAGGGGCTAGCCTAGAAAATTCATGGGCTTGGGCGAAAAGCTTGATGGTTAACGTTTGGTGAGGCCCATTGTTTTCCACCGTTGTGATTTTTTTGAAGAAATCACTGCCCCCCGATGGGTTGGGCCAAAATGGCGGCCAGTGAACGCGAAGCTGCGAATCACTCATAAATAAAGCCGGAGGCGTATGCGCCTCCGGCCTGTATCCACAGCAAACTTTCAATACAAGATCTTGGTGTCAGCTCTATATCAAAGTGCGTCGAGGTTGACGCCCACTGTGACGGCACCAATGGCTTTTCCTGTTTCATCCACAATGGTCATGCTGGCTTGCGATTGCAGGGCCTGGGTAGATTCATCTTTTTCGACCTCATCCACAAACAGTGTGTTGGGGCCAACGTTGAATGTCTTTTTAAATTTTGCTTCGTCGCCCTGCCAGTAATCGGAGGTGATATCGCTTTGGCCAACGTTGAGGCCCTTATTGTCCACCACGAAAACTTCGGCAATTGCACCGTTTGATTCAGCCTGTTTTGCCTTCAAAAACGTAGAGACATCATTCGCCAAAACGCCCTTGATCATTGGCTGATCATTGGCCTGCACTTCAGCACGCCATTTTTTGTCCAGTGCATCAATATCGGCATCGTTGAGATTGGCGTGTTCAGCATTCTGCGCTTTGATAGCCTTGATAATCATGGGGTCTTGCGCCCAGCTCACAACCTTTTCCTTCATAAAGGCCGTGACCGGTGCCACATGCGCCTCTTCAGCGTTTGCTGTCACTGGAATAAAGGCATAGGTTGCAGCAATAACCATGGCAGTCGTCAGCAGGTGTCTCATGAGATTGTCTCCTCAGCGCTCATATTGAAATTGAAAGGGATGCACGTTTATTTCCGCTCTGAGCCCAAACTCTGTGGTTTCGGCCCGACCTGATCATGCATGCCGCAATTGCGGCACCGCATCGAAATTTTGCCCAGCCCCGCGCTTTGATGCGGTTTTGAACTGTCCCATGCTGTCTTGCATGCTGCGGCTCAGTTGCAACAAATCGTGGCATGCGGCGTTGGTTTCTTCCACCATGGCAGCGTTTTGCTGGGTCATCTGGTCCATGTGGTTGATGGAACTGTTGATTTCGCCAATACCGGTGGATTGCGCCCGGTAAGAGCTGACAAGGCGGGTAATACCATCGTTGATATTGTTGATATGCTCTTCAATGCCCAACAGCGCGTCGCCTGTTTCGTTGACAAGGGTAACCCCGCCAGCAACCTCTTCACTGGAAACCTGAACCAAATGTTTGATCTCCTTGGCGGCATTGGCAGAACGCTGTGCCAGCTCACGCACTTCCTGCGCGACAACAGCAAAGCCTTTGCCAGCCTCGCCGGCCCTGGCCGCCTCCACGCCTGCATTGAGGGCAAGGAGATTGGTCTGAAACGCAATTTCGTCAATCGAGCCGATAATCTGACCAATCTTGGCAGATGAATCCTGAATCCGATCCATGGCACCAATGGCATTGCGCACAACTGATGCGGAGTTTCTGGCACCCGCCTTTGCCTCGTCCACCAATTGCACTGTGGATTCCGCAAATTGCGAGGATTCACGAATGGTATTGGTGACCTCGCTGAGGGCTGCTGCAGTTTGCTCCAGTGTTGCCGCCTGATGCTCCGTCCGCTTGGCCAGCTGGTCTGCAGAGACCGTCAACTGGGTTGCGCCATTCTCGACCGACAAAGCCGAAGATTTGGCGTCAGCGATTGCCTCAGACACAGCCTCGACCATTGCGTTGAAATTTCGCTCCAAATCCGAAAATTGTGGATCCAGGCCGCGCAAATGATGGCTGAAGTCACCGCGAGACAGGGTTTCGAGGGCGACAGCCAAGGTTTCTGTAGCGTGCTTTTGAATGGCGGCGGCGGCTGTGGATTGATCGGCAAAGCCCTGGCGCTCGGCGTCCAGTTGCAAACGCTGCGCCGCAGCTTTGGCATCATTCTCAACCTTATTGATCGATTCCGTTCTGAAGGTTTCCACCGCACGCGCCAGCACGCCGATCTCGTCGCTCTTATCGAGAAACAGCACAGGCGTGTTGAGATCTCCACGTTGCAGATCCAAAATGCGCGAAGAAATAACCGCCATTGGCCTGCCCACCATTTTGCTCATTGCAAAAAGAAACACACCAACCACCACCGCAATGACCAGCGCTTCCATCGCAAGCGCCAGAAGGGCCTTGTTTGTTGCTGCGGCAATCAGCGCTTCGACTGTCCAGGAGGTGACAAGATAACCACTCGCTTTACCAGACTTATCGGCCGGTAAAGGCACGACCACGGTCATCAAGCCATCGCTGACGCGGCTATGATCGATGGAGAGATTGGCGGTCGACGCAAGCTTGCGGATTTCATCCACGGAGAGCCCGTTTGTCTGTCCCGCGCGCAACCACGTATCGACGACATCAAGATTGGCATTTAATGCGGTAAATTGGGCGAGATGTAAATTTTCATCATCACGATAAAGCACATATGTCTCTCTGACAGCGGCAGCTTTGCCCCATTTTATGCCGCCTGCGGCCACGGAGGCGAGCTGACCGGTATCTTTCAGCCAATTGGCTGACGCCATTTGCAACATAGATGTGCGCTCGACGCTGGATGTGTAGAGCGCAAGTGCCGCAAGACCGCATAAGTTGACGAGCACAATGATTGCGGCCAATTTCAGGGTCAGTGACCAATCTCTGAATTTTCGAAACATGTATCGGATTTCCTAAAAAAGATGGCCTGGGAAACACACTGCTTTGCGCACCAATTTTGCGCGTCATATTTCGTGTTTTCGAATATAGGCATGTTATTTATTAATAAATTAAAAAACCAAAGAGAGATTTCTGATGATCGAGGCGCAAGAGCCTTCGATTTTGCCCATCAATTTATATTAAGATTCATGTGAAATAATGCCTTCTATACGTGTGATATAACGTCACGCGCGCTTGGGGCATGCAAAACGCTACGAGGGCGGGATGCATCCAAAAGGGGTCATTATGAACATCACCAATCTGTCTATTTTAAAGAAGGTCAGCCTTCTTGTGGTTCTCATGGGAATAGCGGCGGGCACCATTGCGGCGGCGGGTGCATTTGGGCTTCTTTCCTTAGGCAACTCTTTACGCGATACGGGTGCGCGAGAAGAAGTTGCGCGCGAAGCTATGGATTTGCGCGTTGATATTATTGCCATCAGCCGAATGACCTATCAATTGGCATTCGCGCCTGAGAAGGCCGCCGATTTTGCTGCGGAAACAGAAAAACGCTCCAAGGAAATGCTGGAGCGTTTGCCAAAAATTGCCTCCACAGCCGATGCTAACGAGAAAAAAGAGCTGGAGAATATCCGCACGACGCTCAACAGCTATTTTGACACTATCCGCAACATGGTGAAGGTTGCAGGCACCGAAGCTGCAAAACAGCCGGGCGTCATGATGGGTGAACTGAATAAGGCGCTCGACGGTCAAAAAACGGTGACGGCAGCCGTCAAGGTATACAGCAATTACTCCGCCAAATCGCTTGAGACTGCTCGCAGCAGCGCCATTGCGGGCTCCCAACGCACGATGATTGTGTTGATCACAACGGCGGTGGTGAGCATTTTGTTAGGCGTGGTTATCAGCGTTATCATTGCGCGCCGTGGCATTGTGAACCCTATCGCCACCCTCACCGCAACCATGGCACAAATTGCCAAGGGTGAGTTGAACGACAAGGCCCCTGGCACAGAGCGCGGTGACGAAATTGGGGAAATGGCACGCACCCTCGAGATCTTCCGCGCCAACCGGCTGCAAATGCAGCAAATGGAGCGGCAAGATGCGGCATTGCATGGTCAAAGCCGTGATTTGCAATCCAGCATTAGCGTCATCGTGGCTTCTGCGGCCGCTGGGGATTTCTCGAAGCGTATCAGCAAGACCTATGACGACAAGGATTTGATGAATTTTGCCAACAGCGTCAATCAATTGGTTGAGAATGTTGATCTTGGCATCACCGAAGTGCGGCGTGTGGTTGCGGCCCTTTCCACATCCGATCTGACGCAGTCGATGCAGGGTCAATTTCAGGGCGCATTTGCCGAGCTGCAAACCAACGTCAACCAGGCTATGTCGACCCTGCAGAGCACCATGCAAAGCATTCGCGGCGCCGGCACCACGATCAGCGATAATTCGAGCGAACTCAGTTCTTCCGCCAATCAATTGGCACGCCGCACAGAGCAGCAGGCCGCAGCCCTTGAGGAAACGGCAGCCGCCCTTGAAGAAATCACCACCACCGTGCGGACATCCACAGAGCGCGCCAATGAGGCAAGCAAAATGGTGGAGCAAACCCGCGAAAGTGCTGATAAATCGGGCACCATTGTGCGCAGTGCCATTGATGCCATGGGACGAATTGAGCAATCCTCGCAGAAAATTGGCCAGATCATTTCGGTGATCGATGAGATTGCCTTTCAGACCAACCTTCTGGCTCTTAACGCTGGCGTTGAAGCCGCACGCGCCGGTGAGGCAGGACGTGGCTTTGCGGTCGTTGCGCAAGAGGTGCGTGAACTTGCTCAGCGTTCGGCCAATGCAGCCCGCGAAATCAAGGGCCTGATCACGACATCGGCAGACGAAGTGAAGGGTGGTGTTTCGCTGGTGCTTTCGACCGGCCAGTCACTGGATGAAATTGTCGAGCTGGTCAATCGCGTCAATGGTCACGTTGCCAGCATTGCCCGTGCCGCTCAGGAGCAATCCATGGCGCTTGGCGAAATCAACACGTCGGTGAACCACATGGACCAGATGACCCAGCAAAATGCGGCAATGGTGGAAGAAACCACCGCAGCCAGCCAGGTGCTGGCCCATGAAGCAAGGCAGCTTCAAATGCAGCTGGATCAGTTCCGGTTGGAAGGTGCTCCTTCGACGCGGTATGGTCAGCGCGCCGCAGCGTGAGAATTTGAAAGATATAAAAAAAGCGCCGGCATGGTCCGGCGCTTTTTTAATTGTGTGAAGCGTTTTAGCCCTTGGAGCCCTTGGCGATTGGCTCTTGATAGGTAAAGCCCATATCCCATGGGAAATAAATCCAGGTGTCCTGGCTCACTTCCGTCACAAATGTATCCACGGTGGGAACACCTTTGGGCTTGGCATAGACACAGGCAAAATGGGCTTTTGGCATCAGGCTGCGCACTTCCAATGCGGTTTTGCCCGTATCGGTCAAATCGTCGAGAACCAGAACCCCCTGCCCGCCGTCTACCATCAGCTCAGGCGTAATGCCTTTCAGCAGTTGGAAATCGCCTTGATTGACATAGTCGTGATAAGAGGCAACGCAGACGGTTTCAATCAGCCGAATGTTCAGCTCACGCGAGATGATGGCCGCCGGAACCAGACCACCGCGGGTGATGCAGACAATGGCGCGAAAATCCTGGCCAAGACCGGCCAGACGCCATGCCAGCGCGCGCGCATCGCGGTGAAATTGATCCCATGAAACAGGAAAGGCTTTATCGGGAAGAGACATGCTTTGGCTCCGCAAACAGCAAAAAACGATGACGACAAAGCGTCCTTGCGAAGCCTCGAGAACAAACCCTTATGCCGGTGTGGGTCAATTGAAATCCACGCAGCTCAGGGGAAAGCCAAAAAGCGATCCCGTAGCAACGACCACGTGATCTGATACCCGCAAGGGCAACCCAGTCTTTGGCCGTTGCTATTAGCGTTTTTTTGCGCAGCAGTGCAAGAGCAAAGCCTTGAGTGCTTAACGCGAAAGAAGCGTCAACGCCGTCATCGAATCCAGCACGGTCCGGGTCACGCCGCCAAACAACACTTCCCACCACCGTTTGTGTGAGTAAGCGCCCATCACGAGAAGATCGATTCCTGCATCCGACAGCCGGTTTTCGATGTGCGCGGCGGCGGCAAGCTCGCCCTTTTCTTCCTGCGTGACGGTGATGTTCACACCATGGCGTGCAAGCGTGGTGGCAATTTCGGCAGCCGTGATGATCTTCGAGGTTTTTTCGTTGTGGTCTTCCACCACCGAAAAGACTTCGACAGCTTCGGCCTGTTTCAAAAATGGCAAGGCATCAAACGTTGCCCGCGAGGCTTCTCGCGAGCCATTCCATGCAATCAAAACACGCTTGATCGGCTTTGGTGTCTTCAAAATATAGGGCACCAGCAGAACCGGGCGTCCGCTTTCAAACAGCGCAGCTTCCATTTCGCTGCGCCCTTCCGAAAGAGCGCCACTATCGCCTTGGGCCACCACCAGCAAATCGGCGCAACGGCCACTATCAATCAGAAAATCGGTTGAACCAACCGAGGTTGCAATGCTGCGCCATTCAGATGAAATACCTTCACGCTGGCTGGCATGGGAGAATATCTCGGCAATTTTTGCCGTTTCCTTTTCCGCAAGATCCTGCATGGCTTGAACCGCAACCGGATCGGGCATTTCCATGGGGGCCATCATCGGTATACCCGCGACCGCTTCGCAATGGAGACCGATAACGTGCGAGCCATACTGTTCGGCAAGAGCAATCGAAAAATCGGTCACTTGTTGTGCCGTCTTCTGGGTATCCAGAATGCTGAGAATTGTCTTGTAGCCCATGTTCATCTCCCTGACGGTATTTATCAATCGAAACAACAATGCGCCGAAACCCATGCTGTTCCTTGATTTCGGTCAACCTCCAGCAGCGTTCACGCTTCGAGCGTGACTGTTTTGGACGCTTTGATGGAAGCAATCATCTCCTCGACAGCCAAAACGGCAGCATTCAACACCTCTTCCGAGCGGCCGCGCACCACAAGCTCTGTGTGAAACCCTTTGGAGCCATCATAGCGCGGATAAGAGCCGATGCTGGTTTCCGGATGAGCCTTTTGAACGGCAGCGAGATCGGTGCCAATCTCTCCTTCGCCATAAGGGCATGCAATGGCCCGTGACAGCACTTTGATGCCGCCTTTCAGCGTTTTCGTGACCTCCTCCAGCATGGCTTGAAACACCTGCGGCACACCGGCCATCACGTAAACATTCTCCACTTTGAAGCCAGGCGCGGTAGAAACGGCGTTGGGAATATGCTCCGCCCCTTGCGGCATGCGGGCCATGCGCTGACGGGCCGTGGTAAACTCAAGACCACGCCTTGCATACATCTCCGCCATGATCTGCATGGCCTTTTCATCATGCTCACACGGCAGACCGAAAGCCTTGGACACGGCATCTGCGGTGATGTCGTCGTGCGTTGGGCCAATCCCGCCTGAGGTAAACACATAGGTGTAACGGCTGCGCAGTGCATTCAGCGCCTCCACAATGGCGTCTTCCTCATCGGCAACAATGCGCACTTCTTTGAGATCAATACCCGCCAGCGTCAGCACATCGGCCAGATGGCCAATATTTTTGTCTTTGGTGCGGCCAGAAAGCAGTTCATCACCAATGGCAAGCATGGCGGCGGAAACGTGGGTGGATTGAGGCATGGGATATGGCTTTCTGACCTGAATAAATATACTGTCAATGTGTAGCGTTGCGGACGGCAATTCAAGGCGGGTTTCATCACACAATCGCGCCTTGCCCAGATATATTCCTCCTACCAATCTGTGGCAGAAGTTCTGGATTTCGCTCAGCACTGCGGAATTTGTGCAAAACAACCTCTTGCATTTCCAACCCAAGTCGTTGAAAACGCAAATATGCGGACGTGGCGAAACTGGTAGACGCAAGGGACTTAAAATCCCTCGGCCTTAGGCTGTACGGGTTCGACCCCCGTCGTCCGCACCAAACACCTCTTTCTCTTGCAAAATGGTTGTTGGCTTGAGGCAGCCTTACGAGCGCGCGCCTTGGCGGCTGGTATGGATTTGTCAATTATTGGTCCATAAACTACTGCATAATTCCTAAAATCGGAATCGATTGAAGATGAAAATTACGCAGTAGATGTAAAGTGTTACTTTGAGCCTTTGTGCGCCATATATGGCGCACGACGCTGTAATGCGTGTCGCAGTGAAATGGCACAAGAGGGTGAGTTCAAACCGACCATGATCGAGACGTTGAATGCGATTTGCCAGCAAGCGATGCGTCGCCCGATTTCGTCCGATGACGATCTGATTCAGAAGGGATTGAATGCGAATCGCGCCTTGAAAATCATCAAGGCATTCTGGATTGGCGCCGGCATTGAACTCGACGTGAATATTTTCTATCGCTGCCGCAGCGTGCGCGCCATTGTCAATGCTATCAGCAGAGGCGATGTGATTGATGATCGCAAAATCATCACCTTGCGTGAAGGCGACGCAAGCAGACCCCTTTTTATCTATGCGGGCGGCGTGAGTTTTTTTCTTGAAATGCAGGAGTTGATCAATGCCATTCGTTATGATGGCACCATCTATGGGATAAGACACAAAGATTTTGATGTTGAGCGCGATAATCCGCCGACAATCGCGCAGGAAGTCGAGGTGTCACTTGCGGCCATCACCACGATTGATCCACGCGGACCGTACCGCCTGCTGGGTTATTCTTTTGGCGGCGTCCAGGCGCTGGAGCTTGCGCGCCGCTTGAAAGCGGAGGGGCGCGATGTTGCCTTTTTGGCAATGCTTGATTCGCCGCAAAATGATCACAGCTGGCGGTGGCGCGATTGGGCAGGCTTGATGCGGCGCATCGTCTTTCGCCAGCTAAAGAGCAGATTGCGCCCAAAGCATCGACCAAAGCCCGCGCCATCCTCTTCTGCTTCAGATCACGTGGCGGGGCAAAGCCCGCCACGGCGCGGGCATCAGCTGATGTTTCGCTTTCGAAATCCCAGACATGCTGATTATCCCACATTTGCACCGCAATGGGCGGGCGGGCACACGCCTGTTTACGTCAACTCCGCCCGGCAGATTATTCAGATGAAAGGGCTTTATCGACCAATGCCCTTCGATGATGATGTTGTGTTTTTTTATTCCAAAGGCGGCTCACCCATTGATTGTGACGCCCGCACCATCTGGACACCTTATCTTCCCCATGCCGAGTGGGTTTGCTGCGCTGGCAACCATCAAAGCATGATTGTCGGGCGCAATGCAAAGACCCTTGCCGCCGAGCTGGATGAAAGGCTCGGCAGCACGGCTGTTTGAGCCAAACCGGCCCTTAATTCGATTGCTGTTTTAAAAGTGCTGGCAGGTCCTGGAGGAGGGAATCGCGTGCACGAATTCCTGCGGATATTTTTTCACGTTTTTCGTCTTTGATCAGTCGAACCAACACAATCCGACGACCGTCTTTTTCGCCCCAGCCAACATACCAGCCCCAAGGTCTGGCATAATCAAACGAGCCGTCTGCACCTCTTGGGTAAGCCATGCCGGTCTTTCCCTGAATAGTCCAGCCGTCTGGCTTTTTATCCTGTGTCTCCACAATGGCGATGGTTTTTTCCATTGCCGATTTCGATAGTGGCAATTTGGAATTCAGCAGTCTGATCAAAAAATTAGCCTGCTCACGTGGCGAAATTTTAAGTGACGAGGCTATCCAGGCGCGTTCAAGCCCGTTGTCTTTGCCAGGATCACCAGACACATCAGCATTGCCATAATCGATCCGCTTTACCTCGCTGGCAAACTTTGCGGCACCAAGTTGGTGCGTGATCTGTTGTGAATACCACACGACGGAATATTTCAGCCAGCGTGTCGGATCCGTTGGCTGTTTCCAGTTTTGGCCTCCCCAATCCGCATAGCCGGGCTGAAAAGCGAGTGTGGGGGTGTGGGCATCCTTCAAAATACCAGCATCATAGCCAATGGCTGCCAAGGCAATTTTAAAAGTTGAGGCCGGTGTCACGCGGCTGTTGCAATCGCCTTGCATAAATAGTTGCGTTGATGTTGCGCTATCCATGATCAATGTGCAGAGATTTTTCGCCTGCGCCATTGATGCAGATGCTGTGAGGGTAGCCAAACCTATTGCGACGAGTGTTGCGTTTTTCATCATGATTTTTTCCATAACGCCCCACCCGACGCATGCATGATGCATACGTCGGGTGTTTTGTTTCACAATCAACAATATTTGAAGCGAAAGATCCGTCAAAACCATGGCACAAGCGCTCATAAACAACCTTCTGCTCACCAAATGCTTGAGCAGCGGATGATAAAGAGCTAGGGCCAATAGGCGCGCCAAGGCTTTCCTCCCAAGTGGCTTGGCGGCGAACAACACCTGTGGCCGAAATCGACATCCTGCGTGGAACTGGTTTCGATAAGCCACGTTATACCGTTTTGGCACTGCGCTCTGAGCTTGTGAACCTTTGATACCAAGCATGGCTCGAGCGCACGCCAGCACATTCATCACGCTGTTGCAGCCTGGCTGTGGCGCAGCATAAAGAAAAAAGATACGAAAATGGCAGGAATTCAAACCGCTGCGCGCAGCAGCGCGCATCTAGACACCGCCGGACATGATCGTTCCTATACAGGTCCGCTGGTTGCCCTCACCTCTCTCTTTTTCCTCTGGGGCTTTATCACCTGCCTCAATGACATTCTCATCCCGCATTTGAAGAATGTGTTTCAGCTCAATTATACCCAGACCATGCTGATTCAGCTTTGCTTCTTTGGGGCTTACTTCATCGTGTCCTTGCCGGCTGGTGCCTTGGTCAAGCGCATCAGCTATAAATGGGGCATTGTCACTGGCCTTTTGATTTCGGCCATCGGCTGCGCCTTGTTTATTCCGGCGGCAAGCTACCGGGTTTACGCTCTGTTTCTGGGCGCGCTTTTTGTGCTGGCGTCTGGCGTTACCATTCTTCAGGTCGCCGCAAACCCCTATGTAACGGTGCTTGGCAAGCCTGAAACCGCCTCCAGCCGTTTGACGTTGACGCAGGCTTTCAACTCGCTTGGCACAACGGTTGCGCCAATTTTTGGCGCGTTTTTGATCTTGTCATCGGCAACGGCTGCGATTTCAAACCCAACACCAGAGCAGTTGGATGCGCTGCATATCGCGGAAGCTAGCGCTGTCAAATTCCCTTACCTGCTGCTGGCAGGCGCTTTTCTTGTTCTCGCCGCCATTTTTGCAGCGCTGAAACTGCCCGTGGTTGATGATGAAGAAGAAGAGGTTGCCCACACCGGTGAGGCTGCTGGCTCGGCCTGGAGCTATCGCCATCTTGTGCTCGGTGCCGTAGGCATTTTTGTGTATGTTGGTGCCGAGGTCAGCATTGGCAGCTTCCTTGTCAACTTCATGGCTGATCCGACCATTGCGGGCATGCCAGAGCAAACAGCGGCGCATTACGTTTCTTACTTCTGGGGTGGTGCCATGGTCGGCCGCTTCATCGGCTCTGTGGTGATGCGTTATGTGGATGCGGGCAAAACACTGACAGCCAATGCGACCGTGGCCGCCATTTTGCTGCTGGTTACCGTGCTGACCACCGGCCATGTGGCGATGTGGAGCGTGCTTGCCATCGGCTTCTTCAACTCCATCATGTTCCCAACCATTTTCAGCCTGGCGCTGAAAGGGCTTGGACGCCACACCAGCCAAGGTTCTGGCATTTTGTGCCTCGCCATCGTCGGCGGCGCGCTCTTGCCACTGGTGCAGGGTGGTCTTGCAGATACGATCGGCATCCACATGGCCTTCCTGATGCCAATTATTTGCTATCTCTACATCGCCTATTATGGCGTTCTCGGCTCCAAGCCAAAAGCTTGATCTGAGATGCAAAGAAAAGCCGCCTCATCGGGCGGCTTTTTTTATGCACGAAGCAATCTCAGCGCATTGAGCGTCACAAGCACGGTGGCGCCCGTATCGGCCATAATGGCTGGCCACAGACCGGTTATGCCGAGCAGCGTTGTGACTAGAAAGACGGCTTTCAAACCAAGTGCAACCGTGATGTTCTGGCCAATGTTACGCATGGTGCGTTTGGACAGCAGGATCATCTCTGGCACATCCGACACGCGTCCGTGGAGAATGGCGGCGTCAGCAGTTTCCAGCGCCACATCAGTACCGCCGCCCATGGCGATGCCAATATCAGCGGCGGCTAAGGCCGGGGCATCGTTGATGCCATCGCCAACCTTGGCAACAATCCGGCCCCTGCCCTGCAATTGCGCAACAATGTGCTGCTTGTCTTGCGGCAGCAATTCAGCCCGTACATCAATGCCAAGATCTGCACCAATTGCTTTTGCCGTTTGGTTGTTATCCCCCGTCAGCATGAGGGTTTCCACACCCATGTTCTGGAGCGTCCTGAGCGCCGCAATCGCATCTTCTCTCGGTTCATCGCGCATGGCAAGCGCGCCCGCCACCACGCCATCAATCACCAGCACAGAGACGGTTTTGCCATCTGCATGCAATCTGGAAATCGTACTTCTTTGACCGTCATCCAGACCGGCCTGCTCTTCTGCGGCATTGGGGGAGCCCAAAAACAGGCTCATGCCCTCAAATGTACCAAGCACGCCCTTGCCACCCACAGCTTTTGCCTCAGAGGCTTGCGACACCGAAAGGCCTTCACGCGCTGCTTTGTCAAGAATGGCCTTCGCCAGCGGATGATTTGAGCCTGCTTCCAGCGCTGCGGAAAGGCGCAAGACCTTTGCTGTATCCGTCGAAAAAGCCACAACGTCGGTGACCACCGGCTTACCTTCTGTCAACGTTCCGGTCTTATCAAAGCAAACGGTATTGATCTTACCAAGGCGCTCCAGAACAGCACCGCCCTTGAGCAACAGACCGCGCCGCGCGCCCGCGGAAAGTGATGCTGCAATGGCGGCTGGCGTGGAAATGACCAAGGCGCAAGGGCAGCCAATCAGCAAAATCGCAAGGCCCTTGTATATCCACTCTGCCCAGTCACCACCGGCCAAAAGTGGTGGCGCGACCGCAACCAGCGCAGCAATCAACACCACACCTGGGGTGTAGTAGGTTGAAAAGCGATCAATAAACCGTTCTGTCGGTGCCTTGCTTTCCTGTGCCTCTTCCACCAGCCGAATGATGCGGGCGATGGTATTGTCTGTTGCTGCCGCAGTGACTCTGATGCGCAACACGCTGTCGGCATTGACCGTGCCTGCAAACACCGTGGCATCAGGCCCTTTGCGAACCGGTGTGCTCTCGCCGGTCACCGGCGCTTCATCAATGGCGCTTTCGCCGGAAAGAATGATGCCATCGGCGGGAATGCGATCACCGGGGCGCACCATGATAACATTGCCGACAGCAAGCGCATCTGCCGGTATTTCACGCGTTGATGCACCGTCTTCAAGCAAGGCGATCTTGGGCACCAGCGATGCCAGAGATTGGATGCTGGCGCGTGCCTTGGTCGCGGCCATGCCTTCGAGCAATTCGCCAATCAGAAACAGCACAACAACGGTTGCGGCCTCCTCTTGCGCGCCAATCACCACCGCGCCCACGGCCGCAATGGTCATCAGCATTTCAATGGAAAATATCGTGCCGAAACGCGCCGCCATAAAAGCGCGCCTTGCAATGGGGATGAGGCCAACAAGCAATGCAGCCGTGAAAATCCAACCCTGATAAGCTGGCAAAATATGGCCAATGCCATAGGCCAGCGCCAGTGCGGCAAGACTATAGAATGTCAATTTTGCTTTGCTGCTTGCCCACCATGGCCCAGTCGTGGCCGCATGATTGTGGCTGTGAAGATCGATTTGAGCACCATGCGCATGGTCAGCGGCGTGCTCATGTCGGTGCTCCGCGTGATCATGATGATCATGATCACCAGTGCAGCAAGAAGATGCCTCTACATGCGTATGCGTATGCGGTTGCTCGGTGGCAGACAACACAGATGCACTGTAGCCAAGTTGTTTGACCTGTTGTTGCACAGACAGCGGTAAATCATGGGAAGGGTTGTGGCGCACCGTCATTGTGCTGGCAGCAACGGAAACCGACACATCCTCCACGCCACTGACGCGGCGAACAGCTTTGTCGATTTTTGCGGCGCAGGAGGCGCAATCCATGCCCTCCACCCGAAAACGGGTTTGTTCCATCCTCTTGTCCATAATCCATCCTTTTCATCACATGGATGCAAGATAGGATCTCTAGGGACTAGAGCTTCAAGAGGGTAGCGGTAATATTTTTGAAAAAAAATACCGAAAAGGCAGCGTGTTGGTTGAAGCCTGAAAATTGATAATTTGAATGTCGTCGCCGGGTGCGTTTCGCGCCATGGTCCCGGCGAAGCAAGCGATTACCACCGAAAGGGCGGATAATCTCGGTCAAGCATGCGATCCAATGATGGCATGCTCAACCGCGTTGCGGCTGTTTAGCGCGCGGCCTTCGCAACCGAATGGCCAGCCGATTGGGTGGCATTTACGGTGCTGGCGGCGTCTTTACCCATCCCGCGAATTGTGTTGCCGCATGAAGACAGGGCTGCTGTCATCAGGACGATGGATGCAATTGTGAAGATTTTTTTCGAGTGCATTTTGAAAACCCCTGTGGCGACATGTGGCGCGTAACGCGCTTTGCATCCATATAATGCGGCAGGCAGAAGAAAGTTCCGCAATCTTTCCAATGTTTCTGATTAAAAAGGCCAGAACTTAATGCTAGCTTTGGTTGCGGGCGTCCATCGTCAGCAACAAGGTTGGAGGGAATGGGAGTGATGGTGGTTCAAAGAGATGCGCAGACAGTTTTGGTAATGACAGCAGGAGGCCCGAATCCCTGGATGGTTATCAACGCTCTCTATTCGCATTTCCTCAATTCGCATGTCTCTGTGCATGTTCTGCTCGAAGAGCCAGAAAGCAAACAAGAGATCTTCCAACGCCGGAAAAGACGTCTCGGTGCCGTTCCGGCATTTGGCCAATTGGCGACAATGGCCTTTGCCAAGCTGCTCAGGAAAGCCGCGCAGCGTAGAACGACGGAAATTTGTAAGCGTTACAATGCCAATCCGCATTTCAATCCAGATGTTCCTGTGACAACCGTGCGCAGCATCAACAGTCCGGAAACGCTGGAGTTGGTGCGCCACTGCAATCCCGGTGCTATTTTGCTGGTCAGCACACGCTTGATGAAACGCGACATGCTGGAGGCGCTCAACGTGTCGGTGCTTAATCTTCACGCTGGGATCAACCCCGCCTATCGCGGCCAGATGGGAGGCTATTGGGCGCTTGCCAGTGACGATGCCGATAATTTTGGCGCAACGATCCATATGGTTGATGCCGGAACGGATACGGGTGCCACGCTCTATCAGGTGCGGCCAAAGCCTGAAAAATCCGACTTCCTTTCCACGTACCCGATGCTGCTCACGGCTGCCGCTCTGGATATAACCCGCCAAGCCGTCGATGAGGCTTTGCAGGGCCAATTGAAACCCGTTGCAGCCACGGGCCCCTCAGCGCTGCATTTTCCGCCAACCCTCTGGCTTTGGCTGTGGAATGGCGTGAAAAAAGGCGTCTGGTAGACGTTACACGCCCTCTTAGGCCGCCATGCAATGGGAGACAAAGCTTCGATCACCCAAAACGCAGCGCACGTAATCGGCAACTGCGTTCACAGGCGCACTTGCATCATCGCGCAGTGCTATGCCGATATCATAGGTTCCGAGCTTTGGAAGTCCGTCATGTTCTGTCAGTTCGACCATGTCGTCTTGCAGCAGAAAGCGTGCCAGCGGTGCGACAGCAATATCGGCGCGAATGGCGGCCATCTGCCCCATATGGTGACCACAGAAATAGGCGATCCGAAATGTGGTGCCTTGTTTAGTCAACTCATCCAACGCGCGTTGGCGCCAGATGCATCCCTCATTCCAAACAGAGACCGGCAAAGGTGATTTCAAATGGGCCTGTCCGTGCTTTTTACCGGCCCACACCAGATCCTCAGTCATCACGCGCATGGATGGATTGGCCGCTACTCCATCGAGAAAGTTGAACAACGTCACATCCAGCCGCTTTTCATCAATTGCCTTTTTGAGCGCAATGGAACTGTCAATCGTCACCTCAATGGCAAGATGCGGCCATGTCTGGGAGAGATGCATCAAAATGCCGGGCAGGATCAGTTCGCCAATATCGTCAGGCGCGCCCAATCGCACCACACCGTTCATCTCCGGCATCAGAAACCGCGATACTGCCTCATTGCTCAGGGCAAGCATGCGTTTTGCATAACTTAGCAACATTTCGCCGTGTGGCGTCAGCGAAACTGAACGTGCGTCACGGCGAAACAGTGAAACGGAAAGCTGTTCCTCAAGCTTTTTGATCTGCATGGACACAGCCGATGGCGTGCGAAACACCTGCTCCGCTGCAGCTGTAAAACTGCCTGTTTCTGAAATCGCGACAAATGTTCTGAGAACATCGTTTTCCAGCAAAGGCAAGTTGGCAGACTGGATCAGCTTCATGATCTATCCTTCAGATTTTTTCATCTTAAGGATCATATCGTTTCGTTTGATTGAATGTCAATTCGGTTTCATGCTGTGCAGACAATCAAACAAGGAGCGATGACATGGCAATTGCCGAAAAAGCGCGCTTGAACCCGTACGAGGCGCTGCACAGCACGCTGATGACATCGGTTAAAAATCAGGTGCGCGATTATCTGAAGCGACGCAGGCTAAAGGCGGAGCGCGCGCAAACCATCGCGATCGTGGCAAGACTTTCACCGGAAATACGTGCCGATATCGGCCTTATCGGTGATGCGTGGATACACCACAAAACGTGATCAATAATATCAAAAACATTCGATTTATTGATGGCAATAACGGTGTCATTTTAAACAGGTCGATCACGCCTCATTGGCATTTGATCGTAAGAAAGGAAAGTGGAGATGACTTATATCGCGCAGTGCCCAACACAGACGTCCCGCCCTCAGGTGCCAACCCTGTTCACCACATGGCAGCACACACTCTTGGGCTGGAATGCGAGCTTTAAAATCTGGAACGAGCAGCGAAAGCTGCTTCATGCTCTTGCATCTATGCCCGTAGCTATGCGCAAGGATCTGGGCTGGCCTGCAATCGACACAGAACGCCTGCCAGCAAACACACAGTGACCATCCCGAACCACGGTGAGGCAAAGGGAAAAATGTGATTTTTATGATGAAAATCAATATTTACCAAGGGGATGGCTTTCCGCCCCATCACATTTAGGTGGCGACCAGACGTTTATAGGTCGCCACTTTCATCTTATGGCTGAAAAATATAAAATATTGCTGTCGTGATATGTCGTGATACTGTCGTATTCAGGCAATTGACTTACTTAAAAAATGTCAATTTTGCCGATCTCCACAGCACGGTGACGATATGAGCAAAACGCCGATCAAAAAACGCAGCATAGTCTTTTTTCTGATTCCGAATTTTACGCTTTTGCCATTTGCAGGTGCCGTCGAAACGCTGCGTATCGCCAACCGGATGTTGGGTTACAACGCATACGAATGGCGGATCTGTTCCGTGGATGGCACCAAGGTGTCATCATCGTCGGGTATCTGCATCGATGTGGATACGGCCCTTGCCGACGAGCGTCGCAACCTTTCCGGCGAAAACCGCCCTAATATGGCGATTGTCTGTTCGGGCGTCTATGTCGAAGAGTTTCACAACAAGTCGGTCAACGCGTGGCTTCGCGAGGCCTATGGCCGCAATGTGGCGATTGGCAGCCTCTGTACGGGGTCTCATATTCTCGCCCAGGCTGGCCTGCTGAATGGCAAGCGCTGCGCTATCCATTGGGAGAACTTGCCCGGCTTTGCCGAAGCCTTCCCGCAAGCCGAAGTCTATGCCGATCTCTATGAGGTCGATGGCAATCTCTACACCTGCGCCGGCGGCACAGCCTCCTTGGACATGATGCTCAATCTTGTCGGGCAGGACTTTGGCGAAGCGCTGGTGAACAGGGTGTGTGAGCAGCACCTGACGGACCGTGTCCGCGCGGCCAGCGACCGCCAGCGCCTGCCGCTTCGCGCCCGCCTTGGTGTGCAAAACAACAAGGTCTTGCAGATCATAGAATTGATGGAAGCAAGCCTTTCCGAGCCCATATCGTTGCTGGATATCGCCGATAAGGTCGATCTCTCACGCCGTCAGATCGAGCGGCTGTTTCAGCAGGAAATGGGGCGTTCCCCTGCCCGTTATTATCTGGAAATCCGGCTCGATCGGGCGCGTCATTTGCTGGTGCAATCCTCCATGCCGGTGGTGGAGGTTGCGGTGGCCTGCGGCTTCGTTTCCGCGTCGCATTTTTCAAAATGTTATCGCGAATTCTACAATCGCTCGCCGCAGCAAGAGCGCGCCGAGCGCAAATTGTCAGGCGGAAGCGGCAAACTCAAAATCGCTGCGTGATGTTTTTTTGAAAAGCCATCCGGGGTAAACGTTGGCTTTTCAAACACCGTGTTCAGGTACCGTGTTCAAGCGTCGCCTTCGGCATGCGACTCGCCTTGGCTTGCTTTATAGACCAAAATCATTTTTTCCAACGAAATGCCATCAACGGTAACACCAGTCAGGCGGCAATTCTCGATTTCAAGGCCGGACAGGTTTGCATTTTGAATCCGTGCTCCCGAGAGATTGACGTCATTTAATTTCCAGCCCGACATATTGGTGTCGTTGATTTTCCATCCCGTGAGATTGCTGTCGTTGACGCGCGTGCCAGAAAAATTGATTTGGTTAAACTCACTGCCAGACAGATTGGCATCATTATATTGAGAACCAGACAGATTGGAATCATTCACGTCCAATTGCTCAGTCACACGATGAAGTTTCATTTCAATCACCTCATTCGATAAAAAGACCGCACAGCATATCTGCTGCGCGGCCTCAACTTTTATCAATGCATGCGGTTTGGCAAGCTTATTTCGGCAGCTTGTCGTCTACGCCTTGAACGTAGAAGTTCATACCGAGCAGCGTGCCATCATCCGCCTTTTCGCCAGCCTTGAGCCAAGCTGTGCCGTCCTGCTTGGTGATCGGGCCTGTGAAGGGGTGCAACTCGCCAGACTTGATCTTGGCTTCCGTCTCTTCAGCCAGTTTCTTCACGTCATCAGGCATGTTGGTGTAGGGGGCCATGGTCAAAATGCCATCCTTCAGGCCATCCCAGCTCTGCTGCGACTTCCATTTGCCATCCAACAGTTCCTGCGTGCGCTTGATGTAATAAGCGCCCCACGTGTCAACAATGGCGGTCAGCTGCGACTTTGGACCGGCCTTGATCATGTCCGATGCCTGACCGAAAGCCTTGATGCCGCGCTCTTCAGCCACCTGCATCGGCGCTGTTGTGTCGGTGTGCTGGGTCAGAATATCAACGCCCTGATCGAGCAACGCCTTGGCCGCATCGGCTTCCTTGCCTGGATCAGCCCAGGAGTTGACCCAGATGACCTTCATTTTGAAGTCCGGGTTTACAGATTTTGCGCCCTGCTCAAAGGCGTTGATGCCCATGACCACTTCTGGAATCGGGAAGGATGCGATGTAGCCAGCCTCGCCCTTCTTGGACATTTTACCAGCAATAACGCCGAGGATATAGCGGCCTTCATAGAAGCGCGAGTTGTAGGTCGCAACATTCTCAGCAGCCTTGAAGCCGGTTGCGTGCTCAAACTTTACCTTCGGAAATTTCTTGGCGACCTTGATGGTGGCGTCCATGAAGCCAAACGATGTCGTGTATATCATCTGGCAGTTATCGCGCGCCAAACGCTCAATTGCGCGCTCGGCATCCGGGCCTTCTGGAACGTTTTCCAGATAAGGTGTTTCGATCTTGTCACCAAAATGAGCCTGAAGCTCCTGACGGCCACGATCCTGCGCCTGTGTCCAGCCGCCGTCGGTCTTGCTGCCAACGTAAACGAAGCAAATCTTCGTTTTGTCGGCGGCAGATGCCGCAGTAGACATGGACAGCACTGTGGCAACGGTGGCTGCAAAAGCCAGTGTTAGTTTCTTCATAATTTCCCCTATTGGTTTGCAGAAAAAATGTGCTCGTTCAGCGATCTGGGACAAAGGGCTTTCCGAGCGAAGCAGGCGTGTTGATAAGAGTCGTACGTCGATTTTGCGATATAACCACCAAAACAACAATCGTGGCGGCATAGGGCAAAGCGGATAAAAACTGCGAAGGCAGGCCAATACCAAAGGCCTGCGCATGCAGCTGGCCGATTGTTACCGCCCCAAAAAGGTAGCCCCCCGCCAGAACGCGCCATGGCCGCCAGGACGCAAAGACCACAAGCGCCAATGCAATCCATCCGCGTCCGGCAGACATATTTTCCACCCATTGCGGCGTGTAGACAAGTGATAATTGCGCGCCCGCCAAACCGGCACAAGCCCCACCAAACATCACCGCGAGATAGCGAACATGAATAACCTTGAGCCCAAGCGTATGGGCTGATGTGTGACTGTCGCCAATTGCGCGCAGCATCAGCCCGGTGCGGCTTTTAAACAGGAACCAGTGAACACCAATCACCAGCACAATCGAAAGATAGAAGAACAGATCTTGATGGAAAAGCACGGGGCCAACAAAGGGAATATCGGACAAAAACGGAATGGTGATATCCGGCATGCGCACGCCGGGCTTGCCAACAAAACTCTCGCCCAATTGCCCGGAAACGCCGAGGCCCAAAATGGTCAAAGCCAGCCCTGTTGCCACCTGATTGGCGACCAGTGTCAAAGTGAGGAAAGCAAATAGAAGCGAGAAAACTGCGCCTGCGGCAATGCCCGCGACAATGCCGAGCAGTGGCGAGCCAGAGGAATAAGAGGCCGCGAAGGCAGCCACCGCCCCCATGATCATCATGCCTTCGACACCGAGGTTCAAAACCCCTGCCCGCTCTGTGACCAGTTCACCCATGGCCGCGATGACCAGTGGTGTCGAGGCGGTGATAATCGTGAGCAGAATTGCTTCCAGAATCATGAGTTGCCTCCACCCAGCGCGGAGCGGGCCTTTGTCCAGACAATCCTGATTTTATAATAAATCAGCGTGTCGCAGGAAAGAACGAAAAACAGCAGCAAGCCCTGAAACACCCGTGTGACCTTATCGGACACGCCAATCGACAATTGTGCGCCCTCGCCCCCCAGATAGGTCAGGGCCAGCACCAGCCCGGATGCGATAATGCCCAGCGGGCTCAAGCGCCCAAGAAAGGCAACGATAATGGCCGTGAACCCGTAGCCCGGCGAAATAGACGGCTGCAAGTGACCAATCGAGCCAGACACTTCGGAAATGCCAGCCAGTCCGGCCAACCCACCTGAGAACATCATGGAAAACCACACCATGCCCTTGGATGAAAAGCCTGCAAACCGCCCTGCCCGCGCCGATTGCCCCAGCACAGAAATCTCAAAGCCCTTCATGGTGAAGCGCACCATGAACCAGACGATCAGCGCCACAACAATGGCAATCACAAAGCCCCAGTGGGCGCGGCCAGAATCTGGCCAGATTGCTGGAAGAACCGCTTCCTCGACGAATTCGCGGGTCTGGGGGAAATTGAACCCCTTGGGGTCACGCCACGGTCCACGCGTCAGATAATCCAGAAGCAATTGCGCGATATAGACCAGCATCAAGCTGCTGAGAATCTCATTGGTATTGAACCGGGTTTTCAACAATGCGGGAATTGCGGCGTAAAGGGCGCCACCCACCGCACCAAGCACCAGCATCAGGGGCAAAAGCAAGGGCGAATGCCATTCATAGAAAATCACGGGGATGTAGCTACCCACCAGGGCACCGACAATAAACTGGCCCTCAGCTCCGATATTCCAATTGTTGGAGCGATAACAGATGGAAAGGCCAACACCAATCAGGATAAGGGGAGCTGCCTTGATGGCCAGTTCGTGCAGCGACCACACTTGCGTCAACGGATCGATAAAGAAGCTGTAAAGCGCAAAATAGGGGTCTTTGCCCATCAGCTGAAACATGATGCCACCAAACAGCAAGGTCAGCACTAAAGCCAGAAGCGGCGATGCGAAGGTGAAAAAACGAGATGCGCGTGCGCGCTTTTCAAGCTCAATGCGCATCTGCGCTCTCCAAGCCATGTATTCCGCCCATGAGCAAGCCTATTTTTTCCCGTGTCATCGTGCGGGCCGGATAGATTTTGGAAAGCTTGCCATCGGATATGGCTGCAATGGTGTTTGCCACTTCGAAAATTTCATCCAGATCCTGACTTATAATCACAACCGCAGAACCATGATTGGCCAGATTGACCAGCGCTTGTCTGATTCTGCGGGCGGCGCCCGCATCGACACCCCAGGTTGGTTGGTTGACAACCAGCACATCGGGCTGGCGGTCCAGTTCGCGTCCAACAATGAATTTCTGCAGATTCCCACCGGAGAGTGATCCCGCCAACGGATCGTCTCCACTTTTGCGCACATCCATTTCCGAGCAAATCTGATTGCTCACGTCGGCAAGAGCGCTCCTGCTGATCAAACCGAGCATTCCTCTCACAAACCGCGACTGATCGGAGCGATGTCTGGCGAGCAGCAGGTTTTCTGAAAGCGTCAGCGTGGTGATGGCCGCATGGCCGTGGCGCTCTTCCGGCACAAAGCCCGCCCCCAGCAAACGCCGTTCATTAATGCCTGATTGGCCCACGGAGTGCCCGCAAATTTTGATGGCGTCGTGAATTTTCACCGGGTATTCGCCCGAAATCGCGTCAAACAACTCGCTTTGGCCGTTGCCGGCCACACCTGCAATGCCAAGGATCTCGCCTGCGCGCACACTCAGCGAAACCGATTTCAGCGCCATGGCAAAAGGTGTGCGTGGTGGCACATTTAGATCTGTGACGCACAAAAGCTCATCACCGAATTCAGGGGCAGCTTCCTGGGTTACGCCGGCCACGTCACCGCCGACCATCAGGCTTGCCAGTGATGCTGCTGTTTCCTTGCGTGGCTCACAGGCTCCAACCACCTTGCCATGGCGCAAGACAGTGGCGCGATCACATATCCGCTGCACCTCATCCAGGCGGTGACTGATATAGAGAACCGATCGACCTTCGGCCTTCAGCTTATCGAGCGTTTCAAACAGCTTATCGGCTTCTTGCGGAGTGAGAACAGAGGTTGGCTCATCCAGAATGATCAGTTTTGGGTTTTGCAAAAGCGCCCGAACAATTTCGATGCGCTGACGTTCGCCCACCGATAAATCAGCCACGTGGGAATTGGGATCAAGCGGCAACCCGTAGGAGATTGAAAGGGCGCGTGCTTTTTCCGAAATATCGGCGATAGAGACGGAACGATCCAGCGAAAGCGCGATATTTTCGGCAACCGTCAAAGCTTCGAACAATGAAAAATGCTGAAACACCATGCCAATACCAAGTTTGCGCGCTTGCGCAGGCGTGGCAATGTTCACATGGTCGCCGTTCCAGACAATATCGCCGCTGTTGGGGGCAAGAACACCGAAGAGCATTTTGACCAGAGTGGATTTTCCAGCACCATTTTCACCCAGCAAGGCATGAATTTCGCCGGGGCGAATCTCGAGATCAATCCCGTCGCAAGCCGTGAAAGAACCGAACCGTTTCGTCAACTTCCGCACAGAAAGCAGCGAAGCATTCATCGATTCCTGACTGTGCGACACCTTACCCCCTTTGTCTCATCCGGCATGACACCGCTGGAACGAAATGTAAAAACGTACAAATCCCAAAACCAGGCACCGTCTTTACTACAGCACTGCACGCTACATTGGGCGCATCAAAGCTTCACTGTAGATTTCGATGTTTTCGCACATTTGTTTAAACCAATTCCGATTTAAACAAGCACGCAACACCGTGAACGGACCTCTTACACTGCATTGATACTGACTTTAGCGTATCACACAACCGTCACATCGACTATTTTTTAGATGCTGCCGTAAAATCAGGCAGAAATGCAAGATTAATCTCGGCCCAAGGCAGGGAAAATCTGCAAAACACCACCAATAACATAGAGATAGACGCCAGTTGCGATGAAGGGTATCTGCACGAAATACGGTGTGGAAAAATCCATCAACAGCGCATAAATGCCCAGAGCGCTCCACACGAAAAAGACGCCCAGATTGAGGATTCGCAACCGCTTGACACGCACAGGGTGGAGGAAGTTGATGGGCAGGAAGGTCAAAAGAACCGAGATGACCACGACCGTCATGGCCGTTGTTGCCGAGGCATCGATCACAAACAGGCTGAAGATCACCATATTCCAAACCACAGGGAAGCCGGAGAAGAAATACTCCTCGGTTTTCATACCTGTATCGGCGTAGTAAATGGCACTCGATACAACAATCATTCCGGCCGCAACAAATGACCAGGGCTGCCCGATCATGCCGCTTTGATAGAGTGCAAAAGCCGGCAGCAGCACATAGGTTACGTAATCAATGATGTTATCAAGCGTATCACCCGACCAATTGGGCAGAACTTCCTTGACCCTCACTTTTCGGGCAATTGGACCGTCGATGCCATCGACCAGCAACGCGAGCCCCAGCCACCAGAACATGCTGGTGAAATTTTTGTCGGCGGCAGCCACAACACCCAAAAATGCGAGAAACGATCCCGACGCCGTGAGAATATGCACGGAAAAGGCGCGGATTTCCGCATAGGGTACACGCTTGTAGTTGAAAATCTTCATGGTTCGCCGGTTTTGTCCCTATGATCGGTGGGCGCGATATTCTCCGAATCCCTTTCAAATGCAACCTTTCAAACGGCGCTTCATAGGGTTCAGCGCGTAAACCCCATGTTTTTCGGCAATTTTTATTGCTGCTCTTTGGGCATTTCTTCTCATACTGCGCCAATTCGGCCCATGGATTTTATTCGAGTACAGCATTACATCTAAAAGACGTTGCGCCCTATAAGGCGTATAAAGGTTCGCTGTCGCACTTTATATCGAATGATGCAGTTGGGAATACCATCAAGGAGCAGGCCGGTGGATAAAAAAGAGGTCGTTATCGTTGGAGCAGGTCTTGCCGGTTCGGTGGCCGCGATTGCGCTATCCCGGCGCGGGCGCAAAGTGGCTCTCGTCTGCGGCAAGGCCCATCCTCAGGACCAGCGCACAACCGCATTGATGGATCAATCGATTCGGTTTTTGGATCGCCTTGGCCTGTGGGAGGATTTGCAGCCAAAAGCCGAAGCGCTCTCAACAATGCGAATCATTGATGGCACACAGCGTTTGTTGCGAGCCCCGCCAGCGAGCTTTTTGAGCTCGGAAATCGACCTGCCCGCCTTTGGCTATAATTTTAGCAACACGGAGTTGTTGGCCACGTTTGAAGCAGCGATTGCGCGTGAACCCAACATCACGCTCTATCGCAACAACGCATCCTCTGTTCACTTTGGCAATGATGATGCCGTGGTGACGCTTGATGATGGAACCGAGCTTGGAGCTGATCTGGTTATTGGTGCTGACGGACGCAAATCCCTGACGCGCGAAGCAGCTAACGTGTCTGTGCGCACCTGGTCTTATCCGCAAACGGCTGTGGTGCTGAATTTTGCCCACGCTTTGCCACACAACAACACATCAACAGAGTTTCACACAGAATCCGGCCCCTTCACGCAGGTACCTTTGCACGGCAACCGCTCCAGCCTTGTGTGGGTGGTGCAGCCGAAAGAAGCCGAACGCTTGATGGCACTGCCAATGGAAGAGCTTGGCAAAATCGTGGAACAGCGCATGCAATCCTTGCTTGGTCAGGTGACCATTGAGAATGGCGTGCAGGCATGGCCTTTGTCGGGCATGACAGCATTGCGCTATGGCAAGGGACGCGCTGTCTTTGTGGGGGAAGCCGCCCATGCATTTCCGCCAATTGGTGCACAAGGTCTGAACTTGAGCCTGCGCGATGTGATGGTGCTCGACGAATTGGTAGGCGAAGATCTGAGTAAACCGATCAGCGCTTCGATTGGCAACCGTTTTGACCACCGCCGCAAGGTGGATGTTTTGAGCAGAACCGCAAGTGTCGATTTGTTGAACCGTTCACTGCTGTCACCATTTCTGCCGGTTCAGATGGTACGGGCGGCGGGTATTCATCTGCTGTCGAGTTTATCGCCGCTGCGCCAGTTTGTCATGCGCGAGGGGGTATCTCCCGGCAAAGGACTGGGCGCTTTTCCCGAAATGCTGCGAAGCAAGATCACGTCGCGGTTTTAAAGCTTTGGTTCGAAAAGACCGATTAAAGCGGATGCATGCAGGGATTTATCCGATTCTTGAGAGAACCGGAAAGCTCTGCTGAAACCAGATCGCCAGATCGGTGACAAATCCGAAGATAAAAGCGAGGCCTGTGAGCACCAGCAGCAGGCCCATCAGCTTTTCCACCAGACCAAGATGGCGGCGAAAGCGCGTGAGAAACCGCATGAACGCCCCGGAAAAGCCCGCTGCGATCCAAAATGGAATGGCCAAGCCCAGCGAATAGACGGCCAGCAGCACAGCACCCTGCCCCACAGTGTCACGGGCAGCGGCAACGGCAAGAATTGCCCCGAGAACCGGACCGATACACGGCGTCCAGCCGAAGGCAAAGGCAAGACCCATCACATACGCGCCAGTGAGGGTTGCAGGTTTGCCGCCGCTTGAAAAGCGCGCTTCACGCGCCAGCAAACCAATGCGAAAAAGGCCAAGAAAATTCAAACCCATGATGATGATGATCACGCCACCAATCTTGGAGAGAATATCAAGATGCTGGCGCAACATCATGCCGATGGTGGAGGCTCCTGCCCCGAGCGCCACAAACACGGTGGCAAATCCGAGCGTAAAGCACAGCGCAAAAAAGATAACACCGCTGCGCATGCGTGTATCAACAGCTACGGTTGAGCCGCCTCGAAACTGCTCAACACTCACGCCCGCCATGTAGCACAGGTAAGGTGGCACCAATGGCAATACGCAGGGTGAGAGGAATGATAGGGTGCCCGCGATGAGCGCCGTTAAAAACGGTATTTCAGCAATAGACACGATTTCCCCCGAGATATTACCAGATGCAACAGATTTTTGCATGTGGTAGCGCTGTTTGCCATCACATGCCAATCATCTTTTTTTGCTGTTTCATAACAATGGCCTGTTAAAAAGCTGCAAAATCTCACTTTTTTAGGTTGACCCAAAACATCCGCGTGACTATGTTCCGGCCACTTCCTGAGGCGCTGATTTGCCTCGCTTGGGAGAGCGTAGCTCAGCCGGTAGAGCAACTGACTTTTAATCAGTAGGTCATGGGTTCGAATCCCATCGCTCTCACCACTTCTCTAAAATTTCGAGATGACATTCAGGCCAGTTTCTATGTGGATGTCGTCAATGTTCCGTAAGACCCTCCCACAGTTTTCCACACGGGCAGCAGTGCGTTAAAACAGGCCGCTTTTGCGCATGGTGGCGGTCTCGACTCAAATGGCTGCCATCATGATCCTGAGAGTGGTGGCTATCATTGCCACGGGAAAAACCGACCCCTTCATATTCAGTGGTTTTTTAAGAGCATTAGAAAAATCGGGTTTCTTGCCAGCCGTGGGCACGCGTATTTTGAGTTCAAACCGTCATATATGCTTGCCGGTCGGGCAGATTTCCTATAAATAATCGCCTGTTCGGGTATTTATGATCCCGGAGACTGGACTGATTGTATCACCGCGACTGGCCCTTGATGGCTTTGCGGCGCTGGAGGCTTAACCTCCGATGGTAGACGTCTTTTCCCCGTTATCTCGACTACCGACCTGCCTCTTTGTGAAGGGGCGATCAATGCTTCATCCGGGTGCCGGGCGAAGCACTACTAAAAACTCAAGGGAAAAGGACTTATCCCATGGCCATTAAAGGCGTTGTAAAATTCTTCAATCAGGACAAGGGCTTCGGCTTCATCACTCCAGAAGGCGGTGCGAAGGACGTATTCGTTCACATTTCCGCTCTTCAGGCTGCTGGCATTCAGACTCTGCGCGACGGTCAGGAAGTGACTTTCGACACAGAAGCTGACCGCATGGGCAAAGGCCCTAAGGCTGTAAACATCAGCGCTGCTTGATTGTTTCGCCTTCGCCATTTTGGCGAGGTTATTTCGAACGGCGTTCCTCACGGAGCGCCGTTTTTGTTTGCAAACAATTAGGCAGACCTGACGAGCCCGGCCTCGATATCAACGGCTGCAAAAGCCTGCGCAATAACCTCAGGCCCCGCATTGGGCTTTGGTCCATCAGCTGACAAGATCTGGCGAAACCGTCTGGCACCCGCAAACCCTTGAAACAGACCCACCATATGGCGGGTCAGATGCACCAACCTGCCGCCTTGCGCAATATGCCGTGCCGCCTGTTCCATCATGGAATCGCGTATTGCATCCCAATCGGTTGGCATTTCCGGGCAGCCGTAAATTTGAGAATCGACCCCGGTTAAAATGGTCGCATTATTATAGGCCGCGCGGCCCAGCATGACGCCATCAACATGCTTGAGGTGCTCTGACGCGTCCTCCAGCGTGGTAATTCCACCATTGATGCCAATGAAGACATCCGGGTTCTCTTCGCGCATGCGATAGACCAAGGCGTAGTCGAGCGGAGGGACCTCGCGGTTTTCTTTGGGGCTCAGGCCTTTCAGCCAGGCTTTGCGCGCATGGACCCAAATCGCATCCGCCCCTGCCCCAATCATCCGCTTTAGAAAATCGGGCAGGACATCTTCTGGCTGCTGATCATCAACACCGATTCGGCATTTTACCGTCACGGGAACCGAAGATGCGGTCTTCATGGCGCGTATACAGGCTTCAACTGTCTCCGGTTCGCGCATCAGACATGCGCCAAAGGTGCCTGCCTGTACGCGATCAGATGGACAGCCGACATTGAGATTGATCTCATCATAGCCCCAATCACTCGCAATCCGCACCGCTTCCGCCAGCTTATGCGGATCCGAGCCACCCAATTGCAAGGCCAGCGGATGTTCGCTGGCATCAAAATCCAGCAGTCGATCACGCTTGCCATGAAGAATAGCGTCCGCAACAATCATTTCGGTATAGAGCAGCGCGTTGCGCGTCAGGAGCCTATGGAACCGGCGACAAAATGTATCGGTCCAATCGATCATAGGCGCAACGGCAAACACCTTGCCATTGGAATAGTGTGAAAATCCCGAATTTCCGGGCTTTTCGGCCGTGGAGGTCATGTCGCGTTTTCTCTCATTTTTGCGCAAAGAATGTCGCTCACCATAGACTATGATCAATGGTGAGCGACGAAAGCGCAAAGATCGTTCTCAGGTTCTGTTGCTCAGGTCCGTATAGAGCGAAACGAAGAGATTACCAAACAGATCCCGGCAGGGCTGCTATGCTATCAAGCAACCTCAAGGTTCGAGAATTTTGTCCCCGTCACCGTTGTCGCAGACTTTTGGTGTGACGTATTCAGCCTGCGCGCAACGATATCGTGGTTGAGCCACTGCACAGGTGCAGAAGGATTGGATGATTCTGCAAAAATCAACTGCCCTGTTGCCTCGACCACCAGAGCACTCAACAGATCACTGATCATCGCCTTGCTGTCGCGGTGCATCTGCGTGATCTCATTGGAGGTCCCGATGGTGAGATCGGCTTGTTCCTGGCTATTGGCCATCGGCCAGGCCGAAAAGTCATAGAACGGACTCATGACAGCGCTTGCCTGCATATTGCCGATCTTGAGGAAAACGTCCTCCAAGGTGTGACCGTCTGCAAGAAGCTGCTCGCATGCCTGCCATTGCTCGGCTGCCCATTCGCCACCGTTTTCTTTTTTCAAAGCAAGCAACAACGGAATCAAAGGCAGTTCAATACCCGTAAACACATCCGAGGAATTGGTGCGGATTTCCGGGCAATTGTAGACCGTTGCCTTTACGCCGTCCGTCCAAGCTTGCTTGGCAATGTTTTCCAAGCGCATCTTGGCATAGCCCTGCGTGTAATTGGTGTAGGTCTGCCAACGATAATGTCCATCGATCAGAACGGCTGTTCCGTGATAACCATAAGCCGTGTATCGCACTTGGCCACCAGAAGCTTCCACACGCTCACGAATAGCTGCGCTGAAATCAATCAGATGCTTGAAGGTGTTGGCAGAAACCTCGTCGAAATTCTGCAAAATCAGCTTGCCCATGTCGCTGTCCAGCAAGGCTTGCGACGACATGTGACGGGACCCGCGTCCCTTGTAGATGCGATTCGCCAGAACCAGAAACACCTTTGCCTTCGGAATGCCGCCGGCCATGGTGTGAGCAAAAAACACGTTGCGACCATCAGCAATCATGCCGTCGAGAACGCTCATGACCTGCTTGAGCGCTGTGGTGAACCGCTCGGTGCCAATGTCGCGACACTGCGCGAGATGGTCCCAATCCAGCTTCTCTTGCTCCCACCCTTCCAGCGTCATGTTGGCCAGAAGATCGGTTGGCGTTGGGCCACCAGCAGGCGCATCAAGGTCAAAACCGGCCATCAGCGGCACATTTATGATCTTGCCACCCAGCCGGGCCTCTGCCGCAGCCAGTTCTTCATCATTGAGGGGACGCAAGACATTGTTTTCGTCGCGCCGTCCAACGGTGATTCCAACAATGTCCATACCTGCGCGCCGGGCTTCATCCAGCAATCCGGTCGCATATCCACGACCGAACAATTCTCCAAAAAGAACGAAAACGTCGCCCTTGCGGAACACGGTATTTTCGGAGAGGCGATTCAACGCGACCGGGTTTTCCATGCTTTGCACTCTTTATCTCTTCAATGTCCAGCGACAGCCAACGGGAGCTTTGATAGTGACATGACTGCATTATCGTCAAATGGAAAGTCATATTAAGTAAACGTACATTTCAGAACGTGAAGTGCCCCACCCATGCACAGGCTTGCCAGCCCATCTCGAACCAGTCGTTGATGAGGGTGAGAATCGCCGATGCGAGCCAGACAATCCTTCACAAGGCGCGCAGACACTGCTTGACACGTTGGCAAAACCAGAACATAAAAAGAACAAACGCGAGAGAAATATCATGTCAGACGCCGAAAAAATCATTATCGTTCAGTTCAAGAAAAATCGCGCCGGAATTGTTCCCGGAGATATGCGGCAGGCGTCCAGTGTGGCGTCGGCAGAGAAAATGGCGAGTTCCATGGCATCCCGCTGCATTGGCGTTGCCGCTTATGCCGTCACTGTGGATGAAGAGAGTGGTAGCATGGCAAACCCGCGATTGTTGGTGTCGCATGGCGAGATTTCTGATCTGATGCCGGATTAATATCGTGGGTGATGCTGGCGCTTTCGCAGCCGAGCAGGCTTGACGGCAGCGCGCAAAACTATATTTCGTCTGCTATGGCGCTTCATTTGATTAAACTATGTGTCGGTGCTGAGAGTATCGACGATCTGAAACATTGGGTGGCTGAACGCGCCCTTGTGGCGATGTCGGCTGGCCTATCGCCGCAAAGTTCGCATGTGACCCGCATGGTTCCCAAGCGGGTTGATGAATTGCTGGATGGCGGCTCCCTGTACTGGATCATCAAGGGCCAGGTTTCGGCTCGGCAAAAATTGCTGGATGTCGTCAGCTTCACGGATAGCGACGGGATAAACCGCTGCGAGCTGGTTTTGGGGCCGGAGGTGATTGAAACAACACCTGCGCCACGCAGACCGTTCCAGGGATGGCGCTACCTTGCGGAGGCAGATGCACCGCGCGATCTCTCCGCTGGCGGTGCTCAGATAGACGATATGCCGGATGATATGAAGCGAGAACTGGCCGAGCTTGGATTGTTGTAAGCGTTTATATCAAAATGGCTTTTTCCGTTATCAAAGTGGTCTAGCGTCTTAAAATAAGGTCCTGCCAATCGCGGATAAAACGGCGGCGCTGGGCTTCGTCTTGTGCTGCGAGAAGCGCAGGGCCGATACGAATCGGCCTGCCAATGCCGGATTCGATCAATGACAAAGGGCCATCCACACCGGCCGGAAGATCAAAGCCATTGGCAAAGAAAAATGATTTGTCTCTCGCGGTTTTGCGCCCACGCACGGACAGCAAATAGTCCAGAAAACGCGCTCCCAGATCAGGATTGGCGGCCCGCACAGGGATCATCGCACCGCGCGACAAAATCAAGGTATAATCGCGCGGAACAACGATTTTCAGATCGGGGTTTTTCAGATACGCCGCATAGGCGTATGAACCAAGCACATTATAGGCAATGCGAATGTTGCCGTTGGCAATCTCGCCCAGCACCTCGTTATTACAGCAGCGGATAACCGCTGTCGTTCGGCTCAGGCTTTCCAGCAAGCGACCATAAACAGTGGGAGCAAGGCGCGCGTCATTAAAGGCCAGCAGATAGCCCACACCGGATGCATTGATATCATAGGTTCCGATACGGCCCTGATATTGGCTTGGCTTGCGCCGCAACAGATCCGCCAGTGCTTCATGGCTTTTCGGCACGTCTTCTTTGGGAACGCGCGTTGCATCATACACAAACACCGCAGGTTCAAACGTGAAGCCAAAGACCTCGCTTCGCCAATTGGCCCAATCGGGGACTGATCCAGTTTCAAACGATTGATGGACGCGTGCGCAGCCGTCATTGGCCAGCTTCACCAATTGGTCAACCGACGACGACAGCAGGATGTCTGCGGTTTGCGACCCATAGGTACAGGCCGCCATCGCTTCTCGAAAAAGGTCATTGGTGACATAATCCGTGATTTCGACAGTGATATTGGGCTGCGTCTGTTGAAAATCCAACACCAAAGGCCGCATTGCCTCCAAATCCGTCGCAGCGTGAATGATAAGCCGCTCCTGCTCACGCTCAGGCGCGGCAAACACAATTCTCTCGCCTTCAACGGCAAAAGCGGGAGCGGTGCCAAGCATCAGCGCCATACACAAGAATGAGAATCTTCGGCTCATTGTGCGCTCGCATTGTATAAAGGCAGTTCAAGATAGGTGGTGAAGCCAGTCGTTTCGGTTTTTTCCCGAAAGCCAATCCGGCCGCCCAGCGCTGAGGCAACATCAGACGCAATGGCAAAGCCAAGACCGGATGTTTTGCCGTCAGAACTGTTGGAAACGAAACGCTGCATCACCTGCGGCCACAGCTCTGGCGGAATGCCGGGACCGTCATCTTCCACTTCCACCAATGCCAAATCCCCTACCCTTGCAACGCGCACATCCAGATGGCTCTGCATGCCATGTTTTAATGCGTTATCAATGAGATTGGTAATGGCTTCACGCAAGCTCAGCATATCGGCCATCACCGTCAAATCCTCATCTGGCGCTTCAAATGACACGACGGCATCAGGATCGATGGTAATCGGCACAGACGCGCGAAAGGCTTTGCGGGCAACATCATTCAGCGACATGGGTGTCAGTTGCGCCGAATCAAAGCGATGAATGACCATGGCGTGGTTCAGCAATTGATTGGTAAACCGCCCCAGTTCCGCCGCGCGGTCTCGTACGCGCTCCAGATGCCGGCGGTCTTCGGGCTGCAAATTGTCTTCGTTGATCAGGCTCACCTGCGCCGATAGCGCGGTTAGCGGCGTTCGAATTTGGTGGGCGCTATCGGCCACATAGCGCTGCAACAGTTTCACCCGCTGATCCAGACGGACAATGAAGTGATTGATGGAAGAGACAAAGGGCGAAATCTCGCGCGGAACATCCACTGTCAACGGGGTGAGATCCTGCGGATCACGGCTTGAAAGCGCTGCTCCGAGATCAGCCAGAGGCTTGAGGGAGTAGCGCGCCGCCAGTGCCGTTGCGGCCAGCGCCAAACCGCTCATCACCGCCACCAGCAAGATTGCACGCGTGGTTAATTCTGAAACGAGGTCTTGGCGGGCTTCTGTGGTTTGCGCCAAAACAATGTAGGTCCAGCCCGATTTGCCTGCATCGGCAATGGCCCGCGCCACCGTGACAATGCGAACATCTGCACCGTGAAACGTGCCATCGCGCAAAATCGGGGCTGCGTGACTTTCCTGAGCGCTAACGTCATTTTGCAAATCACCGTAGCCGGTTAAAGTCGCACCATTCGGACCTATGACGCGGTAAAATATCCGATCCCGCCCCGCCAACCCAAGCAATTCAAAGGCAGACGACGGAAGGGCGATTTTCATATCGCCATCTGTGATCACAAGGCTTTCCACCATCTGCAGGGCGGCACCCACCAGAATGCGATCATAGGCATCATCCGCGGCCGTGTGGGCATAGAGCCAGGCCGCGCTGACAAGCGATGCGGCTCCCAGCAGGACAATAAAGCCTGCGCGCACCATCAGCCGTGCAAAAAGCGATGCGTTATTGATTGCTGTCATCAGACACCAGTTGATAGCCAACGCCCCGGATGGTCACGATGCGCGCGGCGGCCCCTTCAAGTTTCTTGCGCAACCGCCCCACATAAAGCTCGACTGCATTGGCACCGGCCGCTTCCTCAAAGCCAAACAATTGGTCCAGCAATTCGTCTTTGCTGAACACCTTGCCGGGGCGCGATGCCAAAATCTCCAGCAATGTCATTTCGCGACGCTTCAACTGCACCTCGCGCTTGCCCACTTTGACGCTGCGATTGGCGCGGTCAAGACTGACATCACCACAGGCAATAATATTGGTGGCTTCGCCGCCGCTACGACGCCGCAACAGCACACGGGCGCGCGCCTCCAACTCTCTGAAATCAAATGGTTTTACCAGATAGTCGTCTGCGCCGAGGTCAAGCGCACTGACCCTGTCATCAATTTCTGATCGTGCTGTGAGCACCAGAACAGGCACTGCGTTTTTTGCCTGACGCAGATTGCGCAAAACCGAGAACCCGTCCAGCCCCGGCAGCATGACATCTAAAATAACCAGATCATAGTCTGTGAACGACAATATGTCTGACGCATCTGCACCATTGGTTTGCCAATCCACCGTATGACCGGTGGTTTGAAACCGGCGGCAGATTGCCTCGCCAACATCCACGGTGTCTTCAACCAATAAAATACGCATGGATGGCAGATTACACGTCAAGGCACGCTAATCAAGCAAGATCACCGCTTAAAAAGCGTGACAGGATGGTGACAGAATTGGGGCGTAAGTTGGGCGAGCAGTTTCAGGCGAGCGAGTCTGGACAGCTCCGGGGAGGAAATCCGGGAAAACAATGTTTGTATTGATGCCGCCATCACTGTTGCGGCGGAGAGAGCGTGTTTTTCGATGCACACTTTGCGTGAGGGCAGAGTGCCAAACCGGGCGACAAACGATAACGGGAGGACACTTGATGATCCGTATTTCCAAAACAATGCTGACCGGCGCAATTTTTGCTGCCGCGTTTTCTGGCACATTCGCATTCGCAGAACCCACAAAGCCGGAGTGCCTTGCAGGTGCAAAGCCCGGCGGTGGTTTCGACCTGACATGCCGTCTTGCTGCCAACGGCCTTTTGGAAACAAAAGAGATTAAGCAGCCAATGGCTGTGACCTACATGGAAGGCGGCGTTGGGGCTGTGGCCTATAACCACGTCATTTCCAAGCGCGCCAAAGATGGCAATCTGATCACCGCTGCATCGTCTGGCTCTGCACTTTTGCTTGCTCAGGGCAAATTCGGCAAATATGACGAAAATGCCGTGCGCTGGCTTGGTGCACTTGGTGCCGACTATGGCGTTCTCGTTGTTGCAGCCGATTCTCCCTATAAGACATTGGGAGATCTGGTGACAGCATACAAAGCAGATCCAGCCAGCTTTGCCATTGCAGGCGGCGGTGCTGTTGGCTCGCAAGACTGGATGAAGGGCTCGCTGCTGGCCAAAGCCGCCGGTCAAGACCCGAAGAAAATGCGCTACGTTGCGCTTGAAGGCGGCGGTGCCGTTTTGACAGCGCTTGAAGGTGGCCACGTCAAGGTTGGCTCTGGCGATGCGGCAGAAATGGTTAAGCACCATGTTGCCGGCAAGATCCGCATTCTGGCCGTTATGGCTCCAGACCGTCTGCCCGGCGAGCTCGCCAATGTGCCCACGGCCAAAGAACAGGGCTTTGATATCGATTGGCCGGTCTGGCGTGGTTATTACGTTGGCAAGGACGTTTCCGATGAGGATTATAACTGGTGGGTCAACGCCTTCGAAAAGATGAGCAAGACACCGGAATTCGCAAAAGAGCGTGAAACGCGCGGCCTGTTTGAATTCACCCTGCTGGGCAAGGATTTTGAAGAGCGCGTCAAGTCAGACGTCACAAAGTTCAAGGTTCTGGCCAAAGAATCGGGCATGTAATCCAAGCGAATACCCTTTGTGCGTGCCTGATTTTGGCGCGCACTCTTCTCTCAATGATCCTCCGAAGATCTGAGGGGAGCGCTCCCGCCATCGTGTTTCAGGGCGGCGGGAGCTTCCTTGTTTTGAGAAAAGTGACGCAAAGCCCATTCTAAAAACAAGCCCACGATCAATTCCGAGAAAGACCCTGATCGGGTCAACCGGGCATTGAGTGTCTCAATCAACGCATTTCAATCATCCAAGGGGCCGACACTATGTCAGATACCCATACTCCATCTTCCCGCGCTATCAAGCTGATCGGCCGCGCCTCCGGTCTATGCCTGCTGGCCCTGGCTGTCGCCTATGGCATTGGCGGCTCTGTGGTCGAATATTCGTTCTCATCCGACCCGCTGGGACCGCGCGTTTTTCCGGTTGCTCTTGGTGTCATTCTTGGGCTGCTGGCTCTGCTGCACTTCAGATCACCCGGCAGCGCCGAAGGCTTTCCCGAAGGAAAGCTGCTTGTGCGCGTGCTGGCGATTCCGGTGCTGATGGTTATCACGGCGCTGCTGTTTGAACCCGCTGGCTTTGCCGCTTCCATCTTCATTCTCACCTTTGGCACAGCGCTGATTTTCGGAGCACCTCTGAAAATGGCGCTTGTTGGTGGCCTTGGCCACGCCGCCCTCTGGTGGATTATTTTCTCCTATCTTCTGGAAGTCTATCTGCCCCTCGGCGCGTGGCTTGGCTGAGCAAAGATCTGACCCGAAAAGGACGTTTCCATGAGTTTAGATTATCTATGGCACGGTTTTGCCGTGGCCCTCACCGGTCAGAATCTGCTGATTGGCTTTATTGGTTGCTTTATTGGCACATTGGTGGGTGCCCTGCCGGCAATTGGCCCCATCAACGGTATCGCGCTGTTGTTGCCCATTGCCTATTCCATGGGCCTGCCCGCTGAAAGCACCATGATCTTGCTGGCCTCCATTTATTGCGGGGCCGAGTACGGCGGTCGTATTTCCTCGATTCTTCTCAATGTGCCCGGCGATGCCGGTGCTGTCATGACGGCACTGGATGGCTACCCCATGGCCAAACAGGGTCGTGCAGGCGAAGCGCTGGCGCTTTCCGGCCTGTCGTCTTTTGTTGGCGGTATTCTCGGCTCGATTGGTCTGGCACTGTTTGCGCCAATGATGGCGGGCCTCGCCATCGGATTTGGTCCAGCCGAATATTTCGTGTTGATGGTCTTTGCCTTTGCGACGCTTGGCTCCATGGTCGGCAGCCAGCCGGTCAAAACGCTCATCGGCTGCACCCTTGGCCTTATGCTGGCAACCGTTGGCCTTGATGCAACATCCGGTGCCTATCGCTTTACCTTTGGTGAAGCAGAGTTGGGTGACGGTATTGAGTTCGTTGTTCTGGTTATCGGCCTTTTCTCCATCTCCGAAGCGCTGATTATTCTTGAGCATCAAGGCCGAGGCTTTACGGTTATTCGCGAACTGGGCCGCATGACAGCTCGGATGAGCGACATCATGAAGGTCCGTGGCACAGTTTTGCGCTCTTCGGTCATTGGCTTTGTGGTTGGCGTTTTGCCGGGCACAGGTGCATCCGTGTCCAGTGCAATTTCCTACACCACCGAAAAGCGTCTTTCCGATACCGAAGGCACATTCGGCAAGGGCGATGTGCGTGGCCTTGCCGCGCCGGAATCAGCAAACAATGCCACAGCCTGCGGCGCATTTGTGCCGATGTTGACACTGGGTGTTCCCGGCTCAGGCACCACAGCGGTCATGCTGGGCGCGTTGATGCTCTATAACATTCAACCCGGCCCGATGCTTCTCACGGAGCGTCCGGAAATCGTCGGCGGCCTTGTTGCCTCGCTGTTCGTTGGCAATTTCATTTTGCTGGCGCTGAATCTGCCACTGGTCAACATCTTTGCGCGCGTGCTGACTGTGCCCAATTGGTTGCTGGTACCCGGTATTCTGGTGCTGTCAATCGTCGGTGTTTACTCAACCCACGCTTCGGTGTTCTCGATCTTCCTCATGCTCGGAATCGGCATGGCCGGGTGGCTGCTCCGAAAAGCCGGATTTGATATGGCACCCATCATCCTCGGCTTCGTTCTGGGACGGGTTATGGAAGTGAACCTGCGCAATGCGCTGGCGATCAGCGGCGGCGATGTCGCCATCCTGTTCTCCAGCACAATTTGCAACGTGTTGTGGGTGATGGCCATTGGCGTGGCACTTGTGCCCGTGTTCCTGTCACGTCGCGCCAAGCGCCGGATGGCGGCTGCCGCAGACGCTGCCTCGCACGCACCACAATAAATACAGTAAAACAATCAAGGGCCGGGGTGATCAACATCACCCCGGCCCTTTTTTATATCAGCATTCCACCACATTCACGGCCAAGCCGCCGAGCGAGGTTTCCTTGTATTTCTCGCTCATATCATTGCCGGTCTGTCGCATGGTTTCAATGCAGGCATCCAGAGGCACAAAATGGCTGCCGTCGCCTTTGATCGCCAAGGATGCCGCTGTCACCGCCTTCACGGCTCCCAAGGCATTGCGCTCAATACAGGGTACCTGAACGAGACCAGCGACGGGATCGCAGGTCATGCCAAGATGATGTTCCAGGGCGATTTCAGCCGCATTTTCAATCTGTTCCGGGCTGCCGCCCATAACGGCCGCCAAACCGGCCGCAGCCATTGCCGCTGCCGAGCCAACTTCGCCTTGACAGCCAACTTCTGCACCTGAGATGGAGGCATTATGCTTGATAATGCCGCCGATAGCGGCGGCGGTCAGCAGATAGTCACGCACGCCATCCTGATCCGCATCAGGGTGAAAGTGCATGTAATAACGGATGGTGGCTGGCATAACGCCCGCGGCCCCATTGGTGGGGGCTGTCACCACCCTGCCCCCGGCTGCATTTTCTTCGTTCACGGCCATGGCATAGACCGATAGCCAATCATTGGCCAAAAGCGGGTTAAGGCGATTGGAGCGCCACTCGTCCTGGAGCTTATCGTGAATAGCCTTCGCCCGGCGCTTGACTTTAAGCCCGCCGGGCAAAATGCCTTCCACCCGCAAACCACGATCAATACAACCGCTCATCGCATCCCAAAGGCGATCAAGGCCGGCATCAAGCTCCTCGCGGCTCATGGTCACTTCTTCATTGGCGCGCTTCATCTGGGCGATCGTCAGACCCGAGGACTGCGCCATGGCCAGCATTTGCCGCGCACTGGAGAAGGGGTAAGGCACTTTCACGCCGGTTGGTGCCGCTTTCTTGGCATTCTGCATGCCCTCCAGCTCGGTATCCGTCACCACAAATCCACCGCCGATCGAATAATAAACGGTGGTCAGCAGCAGACGTCCCTGCTTGTCAAAGGCTGAAAATCGCATGCCGTTGGCATGACCCGGCAGGGGTGTTTTTTTGTCCATCACCAGATCGGTGCCTGGCTGGAAATCATAGACCGGATGGCCGGGCGGACAGATTTTACCGCTGCGCTGAACGTCTGAAACAAGCGTCTCCATGCGATCAGGATCGACCGTATGGGGGGCTTCGCCGGTCAAGCCAATGATGACGGCGCGGTCTGTGCCATGGCCAATGCCCGTATAGGCGAGAGAGCCGTGCAGACTGACTTTCAAGGCAGTCACGTCAGCACCTGCCGGGCGCGGCCATTCATTGGAGAGGATCAAATCCAGAAAGCGCAATGCCGCAGACATCGGCCCCATGGTGTGAGAACTGGAAGGTCCAATGCCAATCTTGAAGACGTCAAACACGGAGAGAAACATGGATGGCCTTTTTGAAGCAGCCCGGTGCGGGCCTGTGGTTCGTGCTTGTTCGAGTTTTTCAGGAAAACCTGGAACCCGGCTTTCCCGGCAAGTGTAGAGCACAGTCAGCCTTTTTCATGATGAAGGATCGACATATGCGCAATCCGATACGACATCGATATAAAAAAAAACAGCGCGGCTTTTATCAAGCCGCGCTGTCGTCCCCCGCCGAGAAATAGATCCATTCGCCCATAAGCGTCATGATTGAGCACCTTCCCCCGAAAGGCTCAACCAAAGGTATAGAATATCAAACACGCTTTCTCAACAGTTAACCGCTATTGTTTTTCGCAAAAGCCGCATAGCGCGGGATGATGACCCAAAAAAGTTAATTTTTGACGAGAGGCGTTAACTGGCCATGACTGATCTGGATTATTGCGCTCTGGTGCTGTTTGGTGCGAGTTGGCTGCTGTTTGGTTTGCTCACCAGCGGTCGCATAGCTCTGCCGCGGCCAAGCCTGACCAAGGTGATGTCCCTGCGCCGGCGCATGTGGATTTACAATGCGATCAAACGCGATCTTCGCATGATCGATACGCAAATTATGGCCGGGCTGCAAAATGGAACGGCGTTTTTTGCATCCACCTCTATTATTGCCATGGGCGGTTGCTTTGCCATGCTGGGCGCGACAGACGAAGTCGATGCCGTATTGCGCGATCTTCCCTTCGTGGGCGCTGGTGGAAGGGTGGCATTCGAACTCAAGGTTTGCGGCCTTATTGCCATTTTGGGCTATTCGTTTTTCAAGTTTGGCTGGTCCTATCGCCTGTTCAATTATTGCACCATTCTCTTCGGTTGCCTGCCGATGGCCGAAGAAGCCCGCCGCAACCCGGAGCGCACCAAGCGCGATGCGGAAGCCGTCATCGCCATCAACATCATTGCAGGCATGAATTTCAATGCCGGATTGCGGGCGATCTTCATGTCCATCGGCTATCTCGGCTGGTTTCTGAATGCCACTATGTTTATGGTCATGACAGTCTTTATTTTCACCGTGCTGGTGCACCGGCAGTTCTTTTCCAATGCCCGCCTGGCGGTAATGATGCAAACCGAGCTGGATGGTGTAGAAATTAACGACCAAAGCCATGAAAAAGACGATTTTCAAAGGTCTGCCAAGCAAACATCCACGCTAACAGACAATTCCTGAAACCGGATTCGGATCAAAGCGTCTGCCGCAACGATGGATACGACAGCCGCCGTTGGGCGCACGAGAGACGCTGTCAATAATTGAGCCAGCATGAAGGAAAAGCCGTGGGCGTTCAAACCTCTTCGACCCAACCGGACAAAGCGATACCCCGTATTGGCGCGCTGGATAGTTTGCGCGGCCTCGCCCTGCTGGCCATGGCATCCTATCACTTCACCTGGGATCTGGAATTTTTCGGCTATATCGAACAGGGCACCGCCGTCACCGGGCCATGGAAAATCTACGCCCGCTGCATAGCCTCCACATTCCTGTTTCTCGTCGGCTTCAGCCTGTTTCTTGCCCATGGCCAAGGTATTCGCTGGCGCTCGTTTGGCGAACGCTTAGGGCAAATTGCAGCGGCGGCACTTTTAATCTCTGTTGCCACCTATTTCGTCATGGGCGATGGCTGGATCTTTTTTGGCATTTTGCACGGCATCGCGCTGATGAGCGTGTTTGCACTGCCGTTTTTGCGGCTGCCTGTCGCGTTGACGCTTATTGCGGCAGTCGTCTCTTTTGCCCTTCCCTTTTATGCACGCGCCCCTCTGTTTGACCACGCTGTTTTCTGGTGGCTTGGCCTGTCTGAAAACCTGCCGCGCTCAAACGATTATGTGCCTCTGTTTCCCTGGTTTGCAGCCGTCCTTGCAGGGGTCGCCACGGGCAAAATTGCCGCCAGTTTCGGTTTGCTGCAGCGCTTGGCAACAGTGCCTGCCGGGCCGCGCATCCTGTCTCTGGCGGGGCGTCACAGCATGGCGTTTTACCTCATCCATCAGCCGGTGCTGATTGGGCTGGTTTATCTGGCATCGCTTCTGGCCCCGCCTCCGCCGCCAGATCGGGCGGCGGAATATGGCCGCAGCTGCCAGCAATCTTGTGTTGCAGGCGGCAGTGCTGTCAATTTCTGCACACAGTTTTGCGGCTGCACATTGGGTAAATTGCAAGATGAAAAGCTATTGCAACCACTCCAGTCTGGCGCAATCATAGCAACGCAAGATGAAAGGGTCCTGAAGCTGGCACGGGAATGTACGATCGCCAGCCAATAATGGGTCCTCACATGAACTACCGTATGAAGCCGCTAAAATATCCATGGCCGCCGCTTCTTTATCTCGGTGCCTGTGTTATTGCCGTGTTGCTTGATGATTACGTTGCAAGTGCCCCTCTGATTGATCCAAAGGGGACAATTGCCCTGATAGCTGGTGCAATGATTGCCACTGGCGCGATTGCCTTCAATGTTTGGGCAATCCATACACTGATGTTGCATTACTCATCACTGAGTCTGCATCAATCCAAGCGCCCGCTGATCACCGATGGGCCTTATCGATACAGCCGCAATCCCATCTATCTGGGTTATACGCTTCTGATGGTGGCAGGCGGCCTGATGCTGGGCAATGGCTGGTTGATGATTGCGGCACCCATTGCCGCTCTTCTGACCACGCTCATTGCCATTCGCTATGAAGAACTGCACCAGTTGGTGCGCTTTGGTGTGGATTTTGAGCGCTATTGCCAACGCACGCGGCGCTGGATTTAACCTAAAAAAGGTGTCGGGTCGGTTTAAGAGCCGACACCAATTTCCACGAGCCGGGTCAGGCAGGCTTCTTCAGCCTGATCCAGTTCAGCAAGGGTCTCGTCAATATCCTTGCGCTTTTGGCGCAGTTCGTCGCGCTTTTCATCAATACGCGCCATCATCAGTTTCAGCTGACCAATCTCGCCGGGTGGCTGCTTGTACACATGAATGATTTCGCGGATCTCTGCCACGGTAAAGCCAATGCGGCGGGCGCGCAAAATCTCTTTCAGCATGTGGCGGTCAGCGCCACGATAAACACGGGTACGGCCCTTGCGTTCAGGTTGAAGCAAGCCCTCGTCTTCGTAAAAGCGAAGGGTTCGCGTGGAAACGCCAAACTCTCGCGTTAACTCGGTGATGCTGTAATATTTCTTCAAGGCCATAAGATTCCGTATCCGTCAGACGGCAATCATATTAACTTTGACGTAAAAGTCAATTTTTCATCTCATCCATCAAAGATGAGGCCTGCGGTGGCGTTTCAACCCGATAATCTGGCGGTGCTATATCGAAAACCACCAGCTGGCGAGGCCAAGAAATGCGAAAAAGCCGGTAATATCCGTCACCGTCGTCACAAACACCGCAGATGACACCGCAGGGTCTGCTCCAATCTTATCCAGCAAAAGCGGAATAAGAATTCCAGCGATGGCTGCGGCCATCATGTTGATCAGCATTGCCGTTGCGATAATACCGCCAATATTGACATCATGGAACCATAAACCGGCAAACAGGCCAATCAACAGGCCAAAAACAATGCCGTTGATGAGGCCCACGCCCGCTTCACGACGCACAACGCGCCAGGCATTGTGAATGTCGAGATTGCGGGTGGCAAGGGCGCGCACGGTGACTGTCATGGTCTGCGAGCCGGCATTGCCCCCCATGCCGGCCACGATCGGCATCAGCACGGCCAGTGCCACGATCTGTTCAATGGTTGCCTCAAACAGCGAAATCACGGAGGCCGCCAAAATCGCTGTTAGCAGGTTTACCAGCAGCCAGGACACCCGAGAGCGCGAAATTTCGGGAATGCTATCCGACAGTTCTTCATCGCCCACACCGCCGAGGCGCATCAAGTCTTCCTCGGCTTCTTCCTGAATCACGTCAACCACGTCATCGATGGTCAACACGCCGACCAAACGCCCGCTTTCATCCACAACAGCGGCGGAGAGAAGGTCGTATTGCTCAAACACTTGCGCCGCCTCTTCCTGGTCCATCTCGGCAGGAATCGGGTGGTTGGTGTCGCGCATGATGCCTTCGATCTTCTCCATACGCTTGGTGCGCAAGATACGGTCGAGATTGACCACGCCAAGCAGCTTGAATGTGGGATCAATGACAAAAATCTGGGTGAAGCTTTCCGGCAATTCCTCTTCGTCGCGCATGTAATCAATCGTCTGTCCCACCGTCCAAAACGGCGGCACGGCGACAAACTCGGTCTGCATACGACGACCAGCCGAGCTTTCCGGATAGTCCAGCGCCCGGCGCAATCGCACCCGCTCGGTAAACGGCAGCTGAGCGAGAATCTCGTCGCGGTCTTCCTGATCGAGGTCTTCAAGAATGTAGACAGCATCGTCTGAATCAATCTCGCCAATCGCCGCCGCAATCTGCTCATTGGGCATTTGATCGACGATCTGCATACGGATGGATTCGTCCACCTCGGTCAGCGCCGTCATGTCGAAATCGACACCCAACAGGGTAATCATCGGCAAGCGCTGGTCGGGGTGAATTGCCTCGATCAGATGACCAAGTTCTGACTCATGCAACGAGGCAACATTTTCGCGCAAAAAAAGCACATCGCGGTCAGCAATGGCGGCGCCCACAAGCGCCAGAAAATCGCTGCGAATGGAGCCATCCTCATCATAAATATCGTCTGGTTCCGCACTTCGCAGATGTCCGGGCCTTACCTGCTCATCAATATTGGTCATGGCTTGGCTCCCGGTCTATGAGAATCGGAGGATGTTCGATCATGACAGCCATATCCAAAACTCATTGATAGAAAATGGCATAACCGGAAAAAACACGCCTGCGGCGCAGGGTTATTGCAAAATCGGTGTGTCTATCAATAAATAGGCCTGCATCCGTGAAGATACAGGCCTTTGATATCAATTCATCGAAAGAAAAGTGCGTCTTCGGCGCTTACTTCAGCCGAGCTGCAATATCGGCAACGCGCTTGCCGTAAGAAACAGCGGTATCCAAATCGCCCTGTGGAATTTCATCGGCACTGGCGTCTGAAGGCGATTGAACCAGCAGACCAACAGAGCCGCCAAGATTGTTCACATCGGTGCGCTGTGCATCTTTTTTATTGGATGGCAAAAGGCCGAGGCTGACCCAAATACCGCCGTGCTGAGATGCAAGCGTTTGCAGCGAAATCAGCGCAACCTGCTTATCGCCATTGAGGCTGGCGCTGTTAACGAAGCCGCCAAAAACCTTGTCCTGCCAGCCGCGAACAAACCAGACCTTGGAGCTCGCGTCCGCAAATTTCTTAAACTGCCAGCTTACATTGCCCATATAGGTGGGCGAACCCAGAATGATTGCATCGGCACCAGCAAGCACATCCCATGCGGCATCAGCGATATTGCCTTCGCTATCAATTTCAATCAGTTCAGCAGCAGCACCCTTGGCAACATTTTCGGCAACACGCTTGGTGTGACCATAACCAGAGTGAAAAACAACGACAACTTTGCTCACAAGACATTCCTTTTACCAAATGGACATCACAACGCCGTCTGGCCGGAAAAGGAAAAACCTCGTCAGCCTTCGCGTCATGTGGCTCTTTGGTTAGCCCCTCTCACGCATCTTGACTAGAAGGATACAAATACACCCATAGGAAGAAAAAAGTAACCATGCCGCTTACGTAAGGCTAACGACACAGCATAGCCCAACCACGCCCACACCAAGCAGCCAGGCGCGGTCCATCAGCGCAATGCCTGTCAGAATTTCCGGTGCCGAAATCTTGCGCCGTCCGGCTGCATTCATCATCGGCTCACTCACTCTTTCGCCGCCATAAACCCTTGGCCCTGCCAAGGCCACGTCAAGCGCGCCAGCCGCCGCCGCCTCAGACCAGCCCGAATTCGGTGAACGATGCAAACCATGATCGCGCATCATGACGCTGATGCTGCGCCTTGCGGCGTGGCACCCCGCCACCAACCAAGCACCGCCTGCAATCAAAAAGCCGGACAGTCTTGCCGCAGGCCAATTGGCTACATCATCCAGCCGGGCCGCAGCCCAGCCGAAATGCAGGTATTTTTCTGATTTATGGCCAATCATTGAATCGGCCGTATTCAGCATTTTATAAGCCGCCAGGCCCGGCAGTCCCAGCACAGCATACCAAAAGGCCGGGGCCACCACGCCATCGGCAAAGTTTTCCGATAGACTTTCAAGGGCAGCACGGCTTACCCCTGCTTCATCCAAGGTGGAGGGGTCGCGACCCACAATCATCGACACAGCTTTTCGCCCGCCTTGCAGCCCCGTGGATCGCAAACCATCGGCCACGGCCCGTACATGGTCCAGCAAGCTTTTCTGTGCCAGAAACACCGCCGTCACCACCACTTCGAGAGCTGCGCCCAAAGGCCCAAGCAACATAAAAATGCGATGCAAAAGCGCGCCAACCGCCAGACTGATCAGCAAAAGCGCAGCAATCGACAACGCTCCCAAAATGCGCCGGGAAGCATCGCGCCACGACGGGCGGTTCAGCAGATGGTCAAAGAATGAAATTGCCGCTCCGAACACAACAACCGGATGCGGCAGACGCGACCAAAGCCAAGGCGGATCGCCTACCAGACGATCGAGCACCAGTGCCACCGCCAAAATCAGGAAGTGCCCCTCTATCAAGACTGTGCTCCGACTTTGGCCATCCATGTTTTGAGAGATGCCGCCAAACGCTGATCGCAATCCTCGTTAGGTGTCAGGCCAACGCGAAGCCAATGGGGAGCGTAATCAAAAATCCGGGTCAAGATATGATCTCGGCAAAGGTGGTCGTGCAGCACTGCCGCCTGCGCATGCTCGACCAGAGAAAACAGCGGCGTGCTGCCAGCAAGCTGCAAACCGGCACCTGCTAAAACCCGCGCAAGACCAGCGCTTCGACGCGCAATCTGCTGGCGGATGGTATCAGTATCTCCCTGCAACAGATTTGAGGCGAGCGCCAGTGCCGGTCCAGACACCGCCCAGGGGCCGAGCCCCTCAGTGAACACTTGCGAAATTGCATCACCTGCAATCACAAACCCGAGGCGCACACCCGCCATGCCAAAAAACTTGCCAAAGGAGCGGAAAATCACAAGATTATCGTGCTGCTCAACCTCGGGCACTAAGGAAAGCTGCGGCTGGCAATCGCCAAAGGCTTCATCCACCACCAGCACACCGCCCCAGTTTCGCATGGCCATCGCCAGATCAATCAAAACACCCGGCTCAAACATCCGCCCCGTTGGATTGTTGGGGTTCACCACCACCACCAAGCCGTGGTCTTGGCTGATGTCAGCCAAGGTGCTGATGGTATCGACGGGCATGGCATTCAGCGCAAAACTGCGGCCATATTCGCCATAGGTGGGTGATAGAATCGCAGCGCGCTTGCCGGGCTTTAATAGCCTTGGCAAAAGCTGAATGGCGGATTGCGTACCCGGCACAGTCAAAGGCAGGATGTTGCCACTGCCATAGAAATCGCGCGCAGCGAACCGGGCTTCCTCCTCGAGTTCGCGATCCGGCAAGCGGTGCCAGACCCGTGGATCGAGTGCGGGCAAAGCGGGTGGACATGGATTGATGCCGGTGGAAAGGTCCAGCCAGTCGTTTATTCTTCCGCCATAGCGGGCAGAGGCCGCCGCCAAGCCGCCGCCATGTTGAATAGCACCCGCCATCACGCGCCATCACCCGCAATATCGATGATATGCATATAAGAGCCAGCGACCATGCCACGACGAAGACCAACGCTGCCCAGGCTGTTGCCCAAGGCATCCTGCGCTTCAAACAGCCGCTCGGCATTTCCTTCGACTGTGGCAGTCGAATAGTGAAACTCGTGTCCGGTCATGGTTTGTGCGAAAAAATCCGCAGCAAGCGGTTTTAGTCTGCGATAGCCGAGATGACGTTTGCGCTCGGCAAAGCTGGTTTTAAGCGGCAAAAGGCCAAGCATGGCGTGGTCCACACCGTGTGCATCGGTCAAGGCTTCGCCTAGCACCATATAGCCACCGCATTCGCCAAAGATTTTCACACCGCGCGCGGCGGCATCCAGCATGCCTTTTCGAAATTGCGATGCCTGCGCGAGCGCGCCAGCGTGCAGTTCGGGATAGCCACCCGGCAGATAAATTGCATCTGCGTCCTTTGCCGGTGCCTCGTCATTGAGCGGTGAGAAAAACGAAATCTCTGCGCCGCGCCGCCGCCAGCCGAGCAACATGTGATCGTAACAAAAGGCAAATGCCCGATCGCGCGCGACCGAGATTTTTGTCCCCAGAGGCGGCAATCGGTCAATATTGGCATTTGATTGCCGATCAGGACTGCGGGTTGCGGCACGAATAATGGCATCCAGATCACAGCCCTTGGCAACCACGTGAGCGGCGCGATCAATAAAGCCATCGAGATCGGCATTCTCAGCCGCTTGCACCAGCCCCAGATGGCGCTCTGGCAAGGCAAGCGTAGCATCTGCGCGAATAACACCAAGCACCGGCATGCGAATATCATCCAGTGCTTGCCGCAGCATCGCTTCATGCCGATCACTGCCAACCCGATTGAGAATAGTGCCAACCACCAGCACGCCGGGGCGAAAATCGGCAAAACCCTTAACCAGAGCCGCCACAGAATGGGAGGTTTTGGCACAATCGACCACCAGCACCACCGACAGACCAAGCATGGCGGCAAGATCTGCGGCAGAGCCGGTGCCATCTGCGGCACCATCAAACAGACCCATCATCGCTTCAATCACCAGCTTGCGCCCGCCACTGCGGTGCAAGGCAGCGTTGGCGACAATCAATTCCTCGCGCATGGCCCACGGGTCGAAGTTGAGGCAGGTTTCACCGCTTGCAGCTGCATGAAATGCGGGGTCGATATAATCCGGCCCCGCCTTGCCGGGGGCAAGCGCGCGACCTACCTGTTTTAATGCCCGCAAAAGCCCAAGCGTGATGGTGGTTTTACCAGAGCCGGACGAGGGTGCTGCTATCAAAAGACCACTCATGGGCACGCTCCTTGCTGATGACTGGCAAAGGGATCGGTTTGCAAAACACGGCCAGATAATGCGCCCAGCCAATCGAGCGAAGCCCTGAGCCGGACCACTTCGCCAACCACAACAATGGCCGGTGGCTGAATAGACTGATCGCGCATCGCTGTCTCAGCCTCGCCCAAGGTGGTTTCCACCACCCGCTGTTTTGTGGTGGATGCGTCACAGACGAAGGCCAGCGGCTCATCTTTGCTTCGGCCTGCGGCCATCAACTGCTGGCTGATCGCGCCAATATGCTTCATGGCCATATACATCACAATCACCGGCGCGCCCTTGGCAATCGCTTGCCAATCGATCTCTTCTGGCATACTGCCCGTTGCGTCATGGCCGGTCAAAAACGTCACGGCATAATTGGCATCGCGGTGTGTCACGGGAATACCGGCATAGGCCAAACCGCCAATGCCCGCCGTGACGCCCGGCACAATGCGAAATGGAATGCCGTGCTCAACCAGTGTCAGCGCCTCTTCGCCGCCGCGGCCAAAAACAAAGGGATCACCGCCTTTGAGCCGCAGAACCCTTTTGCCTTCGCGCGCCAGCTCCACCAAACGCATCGAAATATCCTGCTGTTTGGCAGAAGGCTTGCCGCCGCGCTTGCCCGCAAGCTCCAGCACGACGTCTGGTTTTGCAAGGGCGAGGCAGGCGCGATCCACCAGAGCATCATACACGACAACATCAGCCTGTTTGAGCGCGTGCGCCGCAAGCAGCGTCAAAAGGCCCGGATCGCCGGGGCCTGCGCCCACCAGCCACACATGCCCGTGTTCAAGCTCCGGCAATTGCTCAAATATATGGTCTGTCATGCCTCAAGCTCTATGATGCCATGGTCAAAAATGCAATCGTGGCCACCACCTTGCTTTAGCTAACCACCTTCCCCCGGAACGGCTCATTGATTATAAAGGGCTATGATTGATCCGGCACAGCCCCAAGACAGCCCTGATTCCAAAGCCCTGCGAAAGCCGCAGGGGCCGCTTCGTACTGGCTGGACCACAGGTGCCTGTGCCACTGCATCCACCAAGGCAGCGTTGACGGCTTTGATCACCGGCACCTTTCCGGACCCCGTCAGCATCCGCCTGCCGGGTGGGCAGGAACCCGCCTTTGCGCTGGCGCTGGAAGCGCTCGGTGATGGCTGGGCCAAGGCAGGCATTATCAAGGATGCAGGCGACGACCCGGATGTGACCCATGGCGCAACCGTTATTTCGCAGGTGCGCCTGCTGCCGAATGGCCATGGCATTCAATTCAAAGCGGGCGATGGCGTTGGCACGGTGACCAAGCCGGGCTTGCCTTTGGCGATCGGCGAACCCGCCATCAACCCGGTGCCGCGCACGATGATGGTGGGCGAGGTCGAAGCTCTCATGACCACCCATGGCTTGGAGGCTGATGTCGAAATTACCATCTCCATACCCGGTGGGCAGGAGATGGCGCAGAAAACCTGGAACCCGCGTCTTGGGATAATAGGTGGTCTCTCGGTTCTGGGCACCACCGGCATTGTCCATCCTTTTTCTTGTGCGGCATGGATTCACTCCATCCATCGCGGCATTGATGTGGCCCGTGCCATGGGCATAAAGCATGTGCTGGGTGCTACCGGCTCGACATCGGAAAAGGCTGCCCAACAGCTTTATAATCTGCCCGATCAAGCCCTGCTGGATATGGGAGATTTTGCAGGCGGCCTGCTGAAATATATGCGCCAACATCCCGTGGAGCGTCTGACAATTGCGGGGGGATTTGCGAAAATGAGCAAGCTTGCGCAAGGGGCACTGGATCTGCATTCGTCTCGCAGTAAAATTGACAATTCATTCATGAAATCAATATTTTATGATGACATATTAACTTCAAATATGATCGATCGAATTCAAAATGCAAACACTGCATTGGAAATACTTGAAATATCAAAGGAAATAAGATTCGATATCGCTACACCCATTGCAGAACTGGCGCTTAAAACAGCACAGGCGACGCTGCGCGACGCAGATGTTTCAGTCGATATTATCATAACCGACAGAAAGGGCGAAATCCTTGCCCGCGCGCGTTGAGAGATATCTTATTCTGGGTGGAACAGCGGAAGCGGTAACGCTCGCCACCACATTGATGCAAACGGGTGAAGCAGAGGTCATCACCTCGCTTGCCGGGCGCACAGCCTCTCCCGCATCCCTGCCCGGCCTTGTGCGTATCGGCGGCTTTGGCGGTGTGGACGGCCTGGTTTGCTATTTGAGAGCTGAGGGCATTACTCGGGTTTACGATGCCACCCACCCCTTTGCCAGGACAATATCAACCAATGCCGCCGCCGCCTGTCGCCAAACCGGCATTCCGCTGCATGTCATGAGGCGACCGGCTTGGCAGCCCCATCCAGACGATGTGTGGATCAAGGTCGAAACACTAGAGCAAGCGGCGCGGGCTTTGCCGTCTGGTGCGCGCGTTTTCCTTGCACTCGGCAGCCAATATATTCGCGCATTCGCGCATCGCAAAGACTGCCACTTTGTTGTGCGCATGATCGATGCACCAACATCTGATCTTGGCTTTCCAAATGCTCATATTATTTTGGGCAAAGCAGATGCCGATTGGGAAAAGGAAAAACAAGTGCTTGAGAGCCACAAAATCACGCATGTGGTGGCGCGAAACTCAGGCGGCGATGCGAGCTATGGCAAAATTAGCGCCGCACGCAGATTGCACATCCCCGTTGTGATGATCGCAAGACGTGATGATGAAGCCCCGGAAAATCAAACAGCTCGTTGCGGAATATCTTAAATCGAAGCTGGCTCCAGCGCCGTCCTGCGCGAAGGATACGTTTAAAATGGCAGCACTCTTTTCATCTGAATGGCTTTTGGCGGTATCATCATTTTTTCGGGCCGCAAAGGCATGTAAATGGCCTTGCCGGATACTGGCCAATAATCAAGCTTGCAGCCGGAGCTTCCACCCAAACGGGCCTCAACAACGGTAATACGTCTCTCCGCAAGGAAGCCGAAAGCAAAGCTCGCGTTTCGCTCGCCAACGTTATAGTAGGAATTGCAGGGGCTTGCGCCGCCATAAATCTTGGCCTCCAACCGCCGCATATCTGCACCACGCATCAGCAAATCATCGATCAGCTGCTTCATAAGGTGCAAACCGTAGCGAGACAGATCGCCGCCCAAAGGTGCTCCGCCCAAGGCTTTGGGTTCTGGAAGAACAAAGTGGTTCATTCCGCCAACACCGAGCTTTGGATCACGAATACAGGTTGAAACACAGGATCCAAGAACTGTAGTGATCACGGCATTCGGGTCATCAAGCACAACATATTCGCCTTGAGATATGGATATGCGACGCAGTACACCTCTCGGTCTTGCATCACTTGGCATACCCAGATCCAACGCTGAATTTTTACGCAATTTAATGACACCAATCGCCAGAGTTTAAATTATTAATTTCTTAAATAACAAATAAATCAGAAATCTGCAATATCGAATGCAAGGCACACCATCAAAATTGAAAGGCTGGCTAGCAATATACCTCTTGCAGAACAACAAAAATAAACAATAAACCGCTCGTTTGCAGAGAAAAAGCCAGAAACCTCATTAAGAAAAACTTAACGCACGTTAAATTAAACAAACTAAATTTAGCGCACTTCGTCTAACGATGCCAGATTGAAGCAACTGATCGACGTATTCTCGCAATAAAAAGGGAAATATAACGCATCTGGACAATTCCAGCTGTCTGCGAGGCGCTCTCTGCGCTTCACAACAAGGCAAAGTTAAAAAAATCAGAATGGCATCGCGCTGAGAGCATCGGATTGATCCGAAAACCGGTTCCCACTTTTCGGCCGATGCTCTAGTTTGCTTTTCTGCACGATGCCATAGGCTTGATCAGCTCTCTTTTACCGAGACAATCGTGTCGTGGATCAATTTCAACACGGCGTTTGCATCAATTTCCACGCAGGCATTCTGACTGGGCAGATTGTCCCAATCGCTGGGGCCGAAGCCCATATGATCGGGCTTTTGAATGGTTTGTCCATCAGCAAGGCCACCGCAGATAACGCGCATTGCGCCGCTGCGGGTTTTAAACAGCTCTGGTGCCACGACATAAGCACAGGCGCAAGCGTCATGCACCACCATGCCATCTGGCACCCGGCTCTCATAGAACTTGATATAGAATTGTGAGAGATCAAACAGCAATTCAGCCCGCTTGCCAGCCGCATCGCGAATATCGGCCAATTGCTGGCGGGTCATGACTGTGCGGGTTGTGACATCCAGACCCACCACCACAACCGGCCATGTGGCGGTCAACACAATGTCTGCGGCTTCCGGATCGCCATGGATATTGGCTTCGGCAGCCGGGGTGACATTGCCGTTCACATCAAAGGCACCGCCCATGATCACAATCTCTTTGACCAGTGAGACAATCTCCGGGTCTTCCTTGAGGGCATTGGCAAGATTGGTCATTCGGCCAACCGCAACCAGCGTCACCTCGCCGGGATTTTCGCGAATAATATCGACAATAAACCGATGCGCGGGACGCGGATCGAGCGGCACATCCACCACATCCGGCACACCAATATTGCCGAGACCATCATCGCCATGGATGAATTTAGGCGGCTCGTGGCTAACGCGATGGGGAATAAATGTTTCTCCGGCACCACGCGCGACGGGCGCATCAATATTCCACTCGCGTTTGAGATAGAGGGCGTTCCGTGTGGTGGTCTCAATGGTGGCGTTGCCAAACACGGTGGTAATGCCCAAAAGGTCAATCTCTGCATGGTGATGCAGGAAAAGCAGGGCCATGGCATCATCAACGCCGGGGTCTGTGTCAAAAATCACCTTATGCATTGCTCAATCCTTCAACCTAATCTTCTCGCAGACATTACCGCGCTTACGCGATGCTGCAACCAGTGCAGCCCTCAACCCACCTTCTTTTTCTTGCCCACGTTGCGCAGCACATGGGAAAAATCAGAATTATACAGATCGCTATCGCGAAATGCGACATTGCCAAACACCTTGCCCACCATCACCAGCGCCGTGCGGGTAATCTTGGCTTTGCGCACCTCGTCTGCCATATCCTTCAGCGTGGTGCGAATGAACAGCTCATCAGGCCATGTGGCGCGATAGGCAATCACCACCGGGCAATCCTCACCGTAGTAAGGTGTCAGCGTATCGCGGATATGGGCAAGGTTGCGGATGGACAGGTGAATGGCCAAGGTGGCGCGCGATTTGCCAAGAATCTCCAGCGTCTCAAATTCAGGCATCGACGATGCTTTCATTTCCGTGCGGGTGATAATCACCGTCTGGGCGATTTCCGGCAATGTCAGCTCGGTTTTCAGCCGGGCCGCCGTGGCGGCAAAGGCAGGCACGCCCGGCACCACATCATAGGGAATGTCGAGTGCATCCAGCCTGCGCATCTGCTCGGCAACCGCCCCATAAATGGCCGGATCGCCGGAATGCACACGCGCCACATCCTGCCCCTTCTCATGGGCTGCGGCCATCTCGGCAATGATTTCATCCAGATGCATGGGAGCTGTGTCTTTAACCAGCGCATCCTCTGGTGCTGCCTTCACAATCTCTTCCGGCACCAGCGAGCCCGCAAAGAGGCAGACCGGGCAGCGCTCAATCAACCGCAAGCCGCGCACGGTAATCAGATCAGGTGCCCCGGGGCCCGCGCCGATGAAATAAACGGTCATTGCTGTGCTTCCTTCTGCATTGCGGTATCCGCCTTGCCGGAATATCCGCGCGGCGTATAGACCCATGTTATGCCATCGCCGGTCGTGACGGTTCGGCTCTCGGAAGAGCCAACTACGACAACGGTGAGCATATCCACATCATCGACATTCAGCTTTGCCAGCGGCACAGTACGCACTAGTTCTCCGGGGCGGCCAAGATTGGTGGCGAGAATGACGGGCGTATCGCCGGGGCGGTACTTCAACAGCTCGTCACGGGCATAGGCCAGCTGCGTCCGGCGCTTCATCGATACGGGATTGTAGAAGGCAATGACAAAATCGCCCTCGCCTGCCGCCTTCACCCGGCGCTGAATATGCTCCCACGGGGTCAAAAGATCGGAGAGCGAGATGGTGCAAAAATCATGCCCCAGCGGCGCACCAATGCGCGCTGCCGCCCCTTGCAAGGCGGAAATGCCGGGTGAGACCTGCACCTCGATGCGGTGGGCTGCATCGCTAATACCACCCTTGTCAAACAGCTCAAACACCAGAGTTGCCATGGCGTAAATGCCAGCATCACCGGAGCAGACCAGCGCCACGGTTTTTCCCTGCCCTGCTAGCTCCATGGCATGGACCACGCGGGCCTCTTCCTTGCCCAGATCAAAATCGTGCCGCGCCTTATTTGCTGCCAAAGGCCCCAGTAAATCGAGATAGAGCGAATAGCCGACAAGATCGCTCGATGCTGAGACCATGGCTGAGACCTCGGGAGAGCGCCATCCATCCGACCCCGGCCCTATGCCGACCACAAACAGCTTGCCGCGCGCGCGGCCAAGGGTGTTGGCATCCATGATGTGCGGTGCTTTGCCAATGGCCGCCGTCACACCTTTGGATTTGATTTTGGGCAGAGCGAGGCTTCCATTAGCCCCGACACTCGCCAAAGCCGCACCTTCGGCAACGCCGTGGCAGCCAACTTCGGCAAAGACCACATCTGACGGATTTTGAAGCCGCCCTGCCTCTTGCTCCAACCGTTCAGCCGTAAAAAAGCGGGCTGGCACACCAAAATGGTTGGCTACGGCGTGAATGGCAGTTTCATCCGCTTTCACATCAATGGAAGCAATGGCGGCAAGGCTTTGGGCGGCAAGCCCGCTCTCGCCCAAGGCTTTTGTCGCCAGAGCGATGGCTTCATCCACCGATGCATGACGCTCACAGCCCATGCCAAGCACCAGCGTTTTGGGATGGTAGACCAGCTCCAATGGCCCCGGCGCATGGGCCAGATCCGTGACGGTCAACGTCACCCGGCCATCATCGGCAAAAGGCAAACGCGACTGCGTAAGCCAATCGGCATGACCGTTCAGCTTCACCGAAGCGCCTGCCACCAGCTCGGCCATCACGACCTTTGCCTGTGCCGGATTGGCCAGTGTGTAGCCTTGCGGCGGCGCATCCAGCGCGACGCCAAAGCGCAAATCGCCTGCCGTGGTCACAGCCGCGTGGGCCTGCAACGCATCGGCAATGGTGCGCGCCAGATCATTGGCACCATGATGTCCGCCCAAAAGCGGCACAACGGATGTGCCATCTTCAGAAATACACAGCACTGGCGGCTCGGAATGCTTATCACTCAGCACCGGAGCCAAAAGGCGGATCAAAGCGCCAGAGGCCATAATAGCGATGATTGGCCGACCTTGGGAAAACAACGCGCCCACATGGCTTTTCACATCATCAAAGGCAACATCCGCGCCTTCGACGCGCGCGCGCGCTCCGTGCACTTCGCCATCCATCACAGCGGCAATTTTGCGGGCAAGCGGAAGGGCGGTTGGCATCAGCACAACAACGGCGGGTTTTGTCGTCAGCATCATAGCGGTCTTTCCGGCGGCTTTGCCGGGGTGTGCGCCCAGCCCTCGGCCCCCTTGTAGATCAGGATCATTGAAAAATAAGGCGCGACATCTTCGCTCACGTCAGCAAGCGGCATGATCTTTTGATTGGCCAGCGACACACGCTCAACATAGCCAGCCTGTTCCGTCAGCCCCATGGAGGCAATCAAAGCACGAATGCGGGCGAAATGCCGACCGAGCTTGATAATGGCCACCGCAGAGGCGCTTTCGATCCGCAAGCTTAGATCAGCATCATCCATCGGCCCCGGCAACACGCTCAACACATCATTACGCGCGGCAAGCGGGCGGCCATAGGCGGCAGCCGCCGCCATCATCGAGGATACGCCCGGAACAACCTCGGTGGGATAACGACCCGCCAAGCGCTCAAACAGATACATGAAGGAGCCATAGAAGAAGGGATCTCCTTCACACAGCACCGCCACATCCGAGCCAGCGTCGAGATGATGCGACAAGGTTATGGCTGCGGCATCATAAATCTCTTGTGCCGGAAACCGCTCGACCCGCATGGGCACAATCATCGGCACTTCCAGCTGATCGGCCCGCAAATAAGGGGCGGCAATCTGGCGGGCAAAGCTTGGGCCAGTCTCAGGAGCCGGATAGGCAATCACCGGAGCGGAGGTCAGAATGCGATGCGCCTTGAGCGTAATCAATTCCGGATCACCGGGGCCAAGGCCGAGGCCGTAGAGTTTACCGCTCACTTCACCACACTCCACATCGTCACCGGCATGAGTGATTTCCAACCACAAAAGCGGCCAACGGCTGCCGCCCGCGAAACGGAAATGCGGCTCATCTCACCACCATGCTGGCCACGAAGCGATACCAGCGCCGCCTCGCCTTCCAGCGTTACCGCATTGGCCACCAGTTTACCGCCGGGTTTCAGTGCCTGCCAGCAGGCCTCGAACAACCCATCGGTGGTAATGCCGCCGCCAATAAAAATCACATCCGGCTGCTCAAGCTTTGAGAGGCAAGCCGGTGCCTCCGCCTCGATAATCTCCAAATCCGGCACGCCAAGCCCATCCGCGTTTTCACGCATCATCGCCACGCGCTCACACTTCGGCTCAATGGCAATGGCGCGGGTGCCCATGCCTGCGCGCATCCATTCAATGGCAATCGAGCCACAGCCAGCGCCAACGTCCCACAACAGCGCATTGGGATAGGGTGCTAGCTGAGCTAGAGTTGCGGCCCGCACCTCACGCTTGGTCAATTGGCCATCGTGGCGAAAGGCATCATCCGGCAGGCCGGCAAGCGGCGACAACACAGGGCCAGAGGCTGCACAATCAATCGCCAACGTGTTGAAATCGCTCAAATCGGGTGCAAGCGCCACCATCTCCTCGGCGGTGTGGCGCACGGTGCGCTCACGCACTCCGCCCATATGCTCCAGCACATGCAGCATGGATGCACCAAAACTGCGCTTGACCAAAAGCGCTGCCGTATCAAGCACCGTGCCAGCATCAGAGGTCAGCGCCAACAGCCGGGCACCCGGCAAAACATGGCGATTGAGATGGGCAAGTGGTCTTCCATGCAGCGAAATCTGCGCGACAGACTGCAAGGGCCAGCCAAGCCGTGCTGCGGCCTGCGAAAAAGCCGAGGGCGATGGCAGCACCCGCATTTCATGCGCCTCAACATAGCGTCGCAAGGTTGCGCCAATGCCAAAATGCATCGGATCGCCGGTGGCGATGACCGTGACGGGCGTGCCGCGCAGTTTCAAAACCTCGTCCAACGTGGGACGAAAACCTGCGCCCCAGGTTAAAATCCGCGTCACATCGGGAATTGCCCCTTGAACGCTGTCCTGAAGCCGCTCTCCCACCACCAGCACTCGCGCTTCCTGCAAATGCGCAAGCTGAACCGGCGTGAGGCTTTGCAAGCCATTGTCGCCGATGCCAATGATGGTGAGCCATGCTTCAGCCATTGGTGCCAAGCCCTCCCGCCAGTGCATTTACCGCCGCCGATGCCATGGCCGAGCCGCCGCGACGTCCTTGCACCGCAATAAAAGGCACGCCACGGCTGTTGGCAGCAAGCTCCGCCTTGCTTTCAGCAGCGCCCACAAACCCGACGGGAAACCCAAGAATCAGGGCAGGCTTCACCGCCCCTTGGTCGAGCAATTCCAGCAGGCGAAACAGGGCCGTGGGCGCATTGCCAATGGCAATCACCGCTCCTTCCATCTGGTTTGCCCAGAGATCGACCTGAGCGGCAGAACGCGTGGTGCGGTTCCATGCCGCAAGCGGGCGCACCCGCACATCATTCAGCAGGCAAACCACCTCGTTGCCAGCGGGCAGCAAACGGCTGATAATGCCATGACGCACCATCTCAGCGTCGCAGAAAATCTTCGCACCACTGGCCAGCGCCCTTGCGCCCGCTTCAAATGCGCCTTCAGAAAAGACAATATCCTCCGCCACATCCACCATGCCGCAGGCATGGATCAGGCGAATGACCAAGGGCTGCATGACCTCTGGGAACCGCGCCAGATCAGCCTCGCGACGGATGGTTTCAAAGGATTGACGGTAAATCTCGGCCGGATCGCGGATATAATCCAGGCGTGATAGCGGCGTCTCCTGCGTCGGTTCTTCGTCTGCCATCACAGTCAAATTTTCATGTCCGATCCCCAAAACCCAACCCTCCTCCTGCACAGCAATACCCACCTGTGCATCACTCAACACCGATGGCCGTGCAAACAAGTCGCCCAACATCCCGGCAGCGTCAAAGCGCGCAAACTCTTGCGCGACTCGCCGCACCTGGGCCGCGTCTTTAACATCACCGTCGTTCAATGCCACCTCAAACAGCGAGGGATAAATCTCGGCCAACACCACTGCTTGGGAAAACTGGTTGCGAAACCCTGTTTCAAAGGGCCAAACCGCAATTTTCTCCCGGCTGGGGTGCTGATCGAGAAAGGCGCTGAGGCGGGCAATACCTAACAGGCTCTGGCTGCCAACCGAGCCCGCATAAGCCAATTGCCAAACCGATTTCGCTCCCTTGGCATGTTGTTCTGACATACGAAAAGCCAAGGGCGGGCCAACAGGTGCAGGTGGTTTCGTGTCGGTCAACCCATTCAGCACAAGAGCCTGCGGCCTGCCCCAAAAGCGCGGGCTATCGCTGAAATAGTGCTGGTTCCAGCGTGCAGCCACTTCAAACCGGTTGTTGGCATTGGAGTCGGTGTCGTGGACATCAACCGCAATCACCCGCCAAAGAGCTTGCCAATCCGCCTGCCCCGTCACACGTTTTGCCGTTCCTGCCGGATAGCCAAAAGCGAAATCAAACCCTGCCAGCAAGCGGTGATCTGCTTTCAGCGCATCATTCACCACCTGCTCAAACCGCATCATGAAGGCCGCACGGGTTGGGAAGTTTTCCAGCCACAGAATTTTGGCCCCCGCCTGTTCCTGCTCAATCAAGCAGGCCCAGATGGAGTTTTTACCCTTCACCGGTTTGCTGGCCCCAGACCAATCGACAATCAGGATGCGGTCAAACAGCACTTGATTTAAGACTTCTTCATCGATTTTGGCCCCAGCGGATGATCAGCATGGGGATAAGGGGCATGGGTGTGGCTGTGTCCATGATCGTGGCTATGGTCATGCCCATGTTGATGGCTATGATCATGTCCGTGGTCGTGCCGGTGATCGTGACTGTGATCATGGCCACAGCCGCAGTTTGGTCCATGCTCATGGGCATGAACCTTGCCGCTCGAAGGAGCGTTCATCACGGCATCCAGCTCTGCATCCGGGCTGGCATTCAACAGATGACCATATTTGCCGCCGAGTGTCGTGGAGGCACCGTAGTCAAAAACCGGCTCTAGCGATGCAGGCTCAGCGTGGGAATGGAGCGGTGTAAATGGCAGGCCATGCGTCTTGCAGAACTCCTCATTGCGGCAGGAGGCATCACAATCACCTTTGCACGGACAGTTTTCCAAACCGCCGCCAATGCCTTCGACGTGATGGTGATGGCTTTCCTGCGGTTGGCCGATATCGGCTTCAAAGCCCAGAACCTGCTCACGATATTTGCACATCTGACAGTTCATCACCGCCGCACCGTCGAGGATTTCCTTAACCCGATCCTGAAAGGCGTCCAGCACCAATGGATGATCATTGAGATAGCTTGCCTTGACGAATTGGATCTCTGGATGTCGGGCGGCCACCTCATCGGTGTAGCTGTAAATGCGTTTCACCAAAACGCCGGTGAAGAGGAAGTAAGGAAACACAATAATGCGCTTGTAACCCAGCTTGGCAGCATGGGTTAGACCCGGCTCGACCAGCGGAAATGTCACGCCGGAATAGCAGGTCTCGCCCCAGCCAAAACCCATGCCCTCCCACAGCATCCGCATCACTTTCGTGGCATTGGAATTGGCATCTGGGTCAGACGATCCGCGACCCACCACCATTAGCAGCGTGTCATGCTTATCCACCACGCCCATTGTGGCGTTGGCTTCATCCACGGCTGCTTGAATGCGATCACCCGCCGCACGGATCATTTTCAGGTCAATCCCAAGCTCGCGCCCGTAATTGATCACCATGCCCGGATTTTGCGCCTGATAGGTGTTGAGAACCGATGGAATATCGTTTTTCGCATGGCCTGCTGCAAACAACATGCCGGGCACGGCCAAAACACGGGTGACGCCCTGTTCGCGCAAGCTATCAAGCCCTGCCGAGATCACCGGATTGCAAAACTCGAGATAGCCGTATTCCACCGGCATATCGGGGTTCCGAGCGCGCAAGCCCTCTGCAATCACCGCAAATTCGCGCGCTGCATTCTGGTTGCGGCTGCCGTGACCGCAGACCATGATTCCGAGTTTTTCTGCCATGAGATAAGGCCTCCATGCTTCGTTTCAGTGCATGTACGAAGCGCCGAAGCGCCCTTTTGGGGCAGCTCCAATGGCCTTTGGGACAGCTCCGGAATTGGCCCCCTGTTTGGGTCAGCCGCACCGGACTATTTCCAGCCTGTCGAACAGGCGCCGTCGCACATATTGGCGACAGGAATAGCGAAGGCAGCATCCCGGGTCAAACCAGAATTTTGCCCAAGCGCCATCAGGCCGGTTGCAGTTGCGCCCATCGTGTTGCAAAGAGAGTTTCCCTCCTTCAACGGATAGTCCCGTGGCAGACATTACGCTTCAAATCCTCCTTTTTCTGTTTCTCGCTGCATTCATTGGTGGCTTTGTCGATTCGATTGCCGGCGGCGGCGGTCTCATCACCATTCCAGCGCTGTTGATTGCTGGCATTCCTCCGCTCGAAGCCTTGGGCACCAACAAGCTCCAAGGCCAGTTTGGCTCGGCATCTGCCACCATTGCCTATGCGCGCAAAGGCCACGTACAGCTTAAAACGCAATTGCCCATGGCAACCATGTCGCTGATTGGCGGTGTAATTGGCGCAACAGCGGCCACCTATGTGCCGGGCGATGTGTTGAAAGTGATCATGCCGTTTCTGCTGGTGGCCATTGCCCTTTATTTCGCGCTAAAGCCGAATATTTCCGATGTCGACAGCCACCGCCGCATCACGCCATTTCTCTTCGGGCTGGTTTTCGCGCCCTTGATTGGCTTCTATGATGGATTGTTCGGCCCCGGCACAGGTTCTTTTCTCATGCTCGGCTTTGTGTCGCTGGCAGGCTTTGGCATGCTGAAAGCCACTGCCCACACCAAATTGCTCAACTTCGGCTCCAATGTAGGCGCGTTTCTGGTGTTCGTCTTCAACGGTGTCATCTTGTGGAAGGTGGGCCTCATCATGGGAGCTGGGCAATTTCTGGGTGCCCAAACAGGATCAAGACTCGCTATGAAAAACGGTGCGAAAATCATCAAGCCGTTGTTGATTGTTACCTGCATTGCAATGGCGGGCAAATTGCTGCTGGATCCGGCCAACCCGATCAGGATGTGGTTCGGCGTCTAAAACGCGGCGCGTTTTGTTCAACTCAGCCGCGTGACCGCAACATGCTGTAAATCAAAAACCTTGAAAATTAGGGGCTTGCAGAACACAACTGGAACAGATAGCGTATGTTCTGGATTTGTTTCTCATTCTCGAGGGTTTTAAACGATGCTGACTCGTAAGCAACAGGAGCTTTTGCTGTTCATCCATGAACGCATGAAGGAATCTGGCGTGCCACCCTCGTTTGATGAAATGAAGGATGCGCTTGATCTTGCATCGAAGTCAGGCATTCACCGCCTGATCACTGCCCTTGAAGAGCGCGGATTTATCCGGCGCCTGCCAAACAGGGCAAGGGCACTTGAGGTGATCAAGCTCCCCGAAGCGATGATGACCAGCATTCCGCCGCGCAAAAGCGGGTTTTCACCCTCCGTCATTCAGGGCAGCCTTGGCAAGCCGCAGCCGGTGCCGTCGCCCTCTTCCAAATCGGTTGATGACCAGAAAAACGCCGCCTCCATTCCTGTTATGGGCCGCATTGCTGCAGGTGTGCCCATTTCGGCTATTCAAAACAACACCCATGACATCTCCGTTCCGGCCGAAATGCTGGGAACGGGTGAGCATTATGCTCTGGAGGTCAAAGGTGATTCAATGATCGAGGCCGGCATTCTGGATGGTGACACCGTGATTATTCGCAATGTCACCACGGCCAATGCCGGAGACATTGTTGTTGCGCTGGTGGATGATGAGGAAGCGACATTGAAGCGTTTTCGCCGTCGCGGTGCGTCTATCGCACTGGAAGCAGCCAATCCCGCCTATGAAACGCGCATTTTTGGACCTGACCGGGTGAAGATCCAGGGAAAACTCGTCGGTCTCATTCGTCGCTATCACTAGAATCGTCAGATTGCTCTTCATCATCACGCACGACTGGTTGAAGTGCGTGACTTTGAGGAGAAAGATAAGCGTTGGTGCGCCAATCGTAATAACGGTGGCGCGTCCAAGGTCTTTGTTCACCATGAAACGTTGTTGCCATTTTTAAAGATCGGGTTGATCGCTCTTCGAGCGTGAGTTCAAGGGCGCCCGTTTGACGTAACATATCTCGGTCAATGAGCACGGGGGCGCTTGTATTGATCTCGTTTTCGCTTGCGGACTTCATTGGATTTGTGGATGCCATTTGAACTGTCGATGGAATTGCCGATGGATCTGGGCACTTGGCGTAAAAGCGCGACTGGGTTGAGACAATGAGATCAGCCAGCGTGCAGGCAGCCGCGCTGTAATCCCGGTCCTGAACAAGCGTGACAATCCAATCGTTGCTGAGTGCGGCCACGCAGAAGCCACCTGTGCGACAATAAAAAACATCGCGTCTGGCTTTGGCCTTATCAAGTGCGGCAGCTATGGCGCTCAATGCCTCGGCAGGGTCGATTCGCTGCTTTTTGTCTTTTTTGTCCTGCTGCTTTTCAGGGCGGGTTTTGTTTTCAGTTTCAGGATTTTTAGTTTCAAGTTTGGGCAAATTTTCGGCCGCAATCGTTTCTGAAATATCAAGTGCTGTGGCCCATTGGTTATAGATGAAGCTCGGCGGGCGTTTTTTATTGGTGGCAATGGTCACGGAGTGAGCGCTTGAGGCACGCAAAATGCCCACCAATTGCCCGTCCTCGGTAACAGTCAGCGTCGGCAATGGCGGTTGTGGTTTGAAGGCTTCATAGCCGCATGCAAACGCAATGATCAAGGCGCCCATTGTTCGCAGGCGTGTTTTCAGTAGGGTCAAAACCAGCAAACCGATGGAGGATACTGGCAAAAACCACCACTCGAATCGTCCAAACGTAAAGCCGGCACCCCAACTCGCAACGCGGCTTGCAACGGCCAACACACCGTCGAGGCCGAAGCCCATGAGCCGCAACGGCCATTCCTCCAGCCCAAGCGGCATAAGCAGTACGCCAATCATGGCAAAGGGCATGACGATCATCGAGATAATGGGAGAGGCCAGAAGGTTGGCCTCCAGGCCATGCAGACCAACCCGGTGGAAGTGCGCCGCCGAGAACATTGCCGTGGAAAATCCTCCCAAAGCCGAGGTCATCAAGATGCCACCAATCAGCTTGGTCAGAGGTATGAACGGCTTTAAGATGGCAATACGGGGCAAAATGGCGGGCAATCTCGGCCGTTGTCGCCAAAGATCAAAGCCAGCAATGAGCGCGAAAGTCGCAGCAAATGACATTTGCAGGCTTGGCCCCATCACTTGCGATGGAGAAATCACCACCACCAAAATTGCGGCGAGCGCGGTATTGCGCAAACTCAGAACCGGCCGGTCAAAAAACGCGGCCGACAGCATGATCACCATCATCAAATAGGCCCGTTGCGCCGCTATTTCATAACCGGAGATGAGAAAATATCCGGTGGTTGTCGCAATCGCGCCTGCGGCTGCGATTTTCTTGACCGACAATATTTCAGCAAGTCCCGGCACCAGGCTGAGTGTTCGTCTGATTCCGACAAAGAAAAGTCCCCCCGCGAGCGCCATATGCAGACCGGAGATAGAGATAATATGGGCAAGCCCCGAGACACGCAGATCATTATTGGCTTGATCGGAAAGACCGCGACGCTCACCTGTGACAATGGCAACACCAAAGGCACCGGCATCGCCGGGCACCCAAAACCGGATGCGCGCTGAGATCGCATTGCGCACCTCCTGAGTCGTATCGCTGAACGCCTGAAGACTTTTACTCCAAAGATCCGTCTGCTGGTAGGATTGCGTGTGCCAAGCCGTTGGCGGGCGATAGAAATATCCAATCGCCCCTGTGCCGGTGAAGTAGGAGCTTTGCGCAAAGTCGTTCAATCCCGGAAGAGCCGGACCAGATGGCGGGCTCAAACGTGCCCGCCCTTCAATCAGATCACCGGGTTTGAATGCCGTGTGCTTGCCACGGGCCAGCAACGCGACCTGTTGGGGCATGCGCTTCAGTTGAGGTTTGGCCGTTTCCAGAAGGGCGATCACATATCTTTGATGACCGCTGGCATTAATCTCTGCTGAAATCACCCTGCCCCGCACAAGCGTGGTGACGGGTCCATCCAGAATGATGGTGTCGAGTCTGCTGGTCTCGATAGCGGCCAAAACCATGCCTGCCACAGCCAAAGCAGCAATGCCCAAAGTACGGGCCAGCACCGGCTGGCGAAAGCGCGTTCTTGTCCAAAGAATTGTGCAAACGCCGCAGATCAAAACAAGCGGCGAGACAGCCAAATCGTAGGGGCGGCTAAACCACCATATCGCCCCAAGCCCCAGAAAAACCGGCAAAAACAGAAATGCGCGCCCATAGATCAATTCCTGCTCAGCGCAGGTGCGCACCATCGCGATGAACCGCCGCCAGGGAGATACAATCAGCGACGATGTTGGATAGACATCTGAGTCGTTTGCGTCGTTAAAACTCGGGTGATCATGCACCGGTGATGGGGTTGGCGATCTGGCTGGCAATGGCCATGGCGCTAGGCGCGCTCGTGGTCTTGGCGCTTGCGTTTCGCTAATCTGTTGCCACTCGTCCGTGTCCAGCGCCAAATCTGCCGCTACCCCGTTTTCAGGCCAACCAGAGGTGTAATCAGCCCCTCAATTGGCAAAGCGAAACCATCATCCCTATTGGCCATAAAACAGCCGAACACCTTGAAACACACGATATTTGCAAGACATGCGAGACAATATCAATCAAAAGCTGTGGTGGGTAGTGGCGAAAAAAGCCTTTACCATATTGCAAGAGAGATTTGCGTTTGCGGCATATTGCGGCGCACACTTTATCACATCAATAGCTTGGCATTAACCTTCGGATCATATAGCTAATCCAGAACGCTTAACCTGAGGCAAAGCGAAAGCCGCGCCTCCCCGCCTATTATCCGGAGGATCAGCATGACGGAACAAAGCGCAAACTTGAAGATTGATGACAAGTCGGTTGAACTGACCGTCAAGAGCGGCACGATTGGCCCGGACGTCATCGACATCGCCGCTCTCTACAAGCACACAGGCAAGTTCACTTACGACCCGGGATTTACGTCCACGGCGTCATGCGAATCCAAAATCACCTATATCGATGGTGATGAAGGCGTTTTGCTGCACCGCGGCTATCCTATCGAGCAATTGGCTGAAAAAGGCGACTTCCTCGAAGTTTGCTACCTTCTCCTCTACGGGGAACTGCCAACAGCTGCACAAAAAGCTGATTTTGACCATCGCGTGACCCATCACACCATGGTTCATGAGCAGATGTCGCGCTTCTTTACCGGCTATCGCCGCGACGCCCATCCAATGGCTGTCATGGTTGGTACCGTTGGTGCTCTGTCTGCATTCTATCACGACTCAACCGACATTACCGATCCGCATCAGCGGATGGTGGCCAGCCTGCGCATGATTGCAAAAATGCCAACCATCGCTGCTATGGCCCACAAGTACCACATCGGTCAGCCTTTCGTTTATCCGAAGAACAATCTGGATTACGCCTCCAACTTCCTGCACATGTGCTTTGCCGTGCCTTGCGAGGAGTATAAGGTCAATCCGGTTCTGGCCCGCGCCATGGATCGTATTTTCATTCTGCATGCCGATCATGAGCAGAATGCATCGACATCGACTGTGCGTCTCGCTGGTTCTTCCGGTGCCAATCCGTTTGCATGTATTGCTGCCGGTATTGCCTGCCTCTGGGGCCCTGCTCACGGCGGTGCCAATGAAGCGGCCCTCAACATGCTGAAAGAAATTGGCACCGTTGATCGCATCCCCGAATATATTGCCAAGGCCAAGGATAAGAACGATCCGTTCCGCCTGATGGGCTTCGGTCATCGTGTTTACAAAAACTACGATCCACGCGCCAAAATCATGCAGAAAACCATGTATGAAGTGCTGGAAGCTACAGGCAATAGCGATAATCCGTTGATGCAGGTTGCGCTGGAGCTGGAAAAGATTGCTCTGAACGATCCTTACTTCATCGAAAAGAAGCTGTATCCAAACGTCGATTTTTACTCCGGCATCACATTGAGCGCACTCGGCTTCCCAACCGAAATGTTCACCGTGCTGTTTGCTCTGGCCCGCACCGTCGGCTGGATTGCTCAGTGGAATGAAATGATCGAAGATCCACAGCAGCGCATTGGCCGTCCTCGCCAGCTCTACACAGGCGCGCCAAAGCGCGATTACGCTCCCGTCGACAATCGTTAAAATCACTTGTCTATGGCGCTTTCAAAGCCCGGCGTTTTGCGCCGGGCTTTTTTCATGACCTGAGAGCTTCAATTTCCCATAAGTTTGCTTTAAGGAACGGCAACTGCTTCGCATCCAGCGAAGGAAATATGATGAGGTTCTCGTTCTGATGCTCGTTTTCCTGAGAAAAACCGCCGGTACATGGTTTGTAAAAGGGCTTCTCCTTCTGCTTGTCGCATCCTTCGGCGTCTGGGGCATTTCAAGCTCGCTCGTGGGCTCAACATCTAACAAAGTCATCACTGTTGGCCAGCAGAGCGTCAATGTGAATGATTTCCAGCTGGCTTACAGACGCCAGATGTCAGACCTCAGCCGTCGCTTTGGCACGCAGCTCACCACAGAGCAGGCTCGCTCGCTTGGCATTGAGCAGCAGGTCTATTCGCAGTTGGCAGCCGGTGCCGCCCTCGATCAACTGGCGGCAAATATGGATCTTGGCCTTTCGAAAGATCGCCTTGCGCAATTGATTGGCGATGACCCAGCCTTCAAGAACAGCAATGGCCAGTTCGACAAGCAATTGTTCTCATCGCGCCTGCGCAATTCCGGCATTCGTGAGGAAGATTACATCACCGAGCGGTCAAAAGTTGCCGTCCGCAGCCAGATTGTCGATGCAACGGCAGAAGGTTTTGTGGCCCCCAAAGTTCTCGTTGATGCGCTGAAGCTCTATCGTCAGGAAAGCCGCTCGATCGAATATTTGCTGCTGACGACCGCGACAATTGAACCCATCAAGGCCCCGGATGATGCAACCCTGAAAACCTGGTTTGATACGGTCAAGTCCCGCTACCGTGCACCGGAATATCGCAGCTTCTCCTATGTCAAGCTGGAGCCTGCCGACATTGCCGACACCAAGGCCATCACCGACGAACAGGTAAAAAAGGAATATGAAGCCAACTTGAAGCGCTACGAGGTTGCGGGGACGCGCACCATTGAACAGCTGACCTTCCAGACCAAGGAGTTGGCGCAGGCAGCGGAACAGGCATTGAAGTCGGGCAAGACATTTGACCAATTGGTGGCAGATCAGGGAAAAACCGCAACAGACGTGTTGCTCGGTGATTTTTCTCAGGCAGACCTGCCTGATCCGGTTATCGCCAAAGCCGTGTTTGCCATCGAAAAGGATGGGGAAACCACGCCCGTTGTTGATGGCTCATTTGGTCCGGTCATTTTGCGCGTCACCAATATCAAGCCAAGCCACACCAAGTCACTGGATGAGGTAAAGACGCAGATTCGTGAAGACCTCGCATCAACTGCGGCCGCCGCACAGATCAATGATGTGCATGACCGTTTCGAAGATCTTCGCGCCTCGGGTTCGAGCCTGGAAGAAGCCGCCACCAAGGTTGGTCTGCATGCTGTCAAGATTGCGGGCATTGATGCCCAGGGTGATGATAAAGCCGGCAAGGCAGTCGATGGTCTCCCCGAAAAGGCTCAGCTTCTGAAAACCGTATTTGAAACGGAAGTCGGAGCCGATCCTCTGCCGCTCAATTTGGGTCGCAGCGGCTACGTTTGGTTTGATGTCTCATCGGTTGATGCGCCGCGTGACAGAACACTGGATGAAGTGAAAGCGAAAGCCATTGCGGATTGGACCGTTGAGCAGCAAAAGCAGGCGTTGGGTGCGAAGGCCGAAGCCCTGAAAACAAAAATTGAAAATGGCGAAAAGCTGTCGGATATTGCCTCAGAAACGGGAATTGCGGTTGAAACCAAGACCGGTTTGCGTCGCCAGGCGGATGATCCTGTGCTTGGCCCAGCCGCCGTTCAAGCTGCATTCCGCGGACCAGTTGGCACAGTTGGCTCGGCTGTTGGTGCAGATCCGCTGACCCAGATCCTTTTGAAAGTCACGGATATTGAAACCCAGCCCACTGGCGATGTGCCGGACCAGCAGGACAAGCAGATCACTGCACTTGCCAATGCCGCTGGCGACGACATTCTGGATCAGATGGTTGGGGAACTCCAGACGAAATATGGCGTCACCATCAATCAGGCGCTGGCTCAACAGGCCATGGTTCGTTAAGTTCGAACAAGATGACCATCAATCCGGTTTTCACGCAAAACCGGATTGATACATGAGAAATTAGGCGGGCTTTGCGCGCACCCTTGCATGTAAAGCCTGATCCCATGCCTTTGGAGAGCGATCCATTATGAACGGGCTGAAACCATTCATAGCCAAAGTTGCCAACGAGCAGTCGCTCAGCCGTGACGAAGCGTCTGCGGCCTTCGAAATCTTGATGTCTGGTGAGGCGACGCCTGCACAAATTGGCGGTTTTCTGATTGCTCTTCGCATGCGCGGTGAAACAGTGCCCGAAATTGCCGGGGCCGTTTCTGTTATGCGCCAAAAAATGCTGCCGGTGGTGGCCCCTGCCAATGCCATCGATATTGTTGGCACCGGCGGCGATGGCACTGGCACGTATAATATTTCGACGCTTGCCGCCATCATTGTTGCAGGCACAGGCGTGCCGGTTGCCAAGCATGGCAACAAGGCACTCAGCTCAAAATCGGGTGCTGCTGACAGTTTGACAGCGCTTGGGGTCAAGCTCGATATCGATCCCGAAACGATTGGCCGCTGCATCGAGCAAGCCGGAATAGGCTTCATGTTTGCACAGATGCATCATGCTGCCATGCGCCATGTGGGCGCTGCGCGTGTCGAGCTTGGCACGCGCACAATTTTCAATCTGCTGGGGCCACTGGCCAATCCGGCGGGCGTCAAGAAACAATTGCTTGGCGTCTACGCACCGGAATGGGTGGAGCCGCTGGCCGAAACCTTGAAAGACCTCGGTTCGGAAAGTGTCTGGGTGGTTCATGGCAATGGCCTGGATGAAATTACCACCACCGGCGTGACAAAGGTGGCCGCGCTCGAAAATGGCGCAATCAGGACATTTGATCTCACGCCTGCTGACTTTGGCGTCGAACAGGTGGATCTGGACAAGCTCAAGGGCGGCGATGGAGAATATAACGCCGCCGCTTTGCGCGCAGTTTTGAATGGCGCGAAAAACCCCTATCGTGATGTTTCTCTTTGCAATGCGGCCGCTGCTCTGGTGATTTCAGGCCGGGCTAAAACGCTTCATGAAGGCATGGAGATCGGCTCGCAATCTCTGGACAGTGGTTCTGCCCTTCGGACACTTGATAAGCTGATTTCCGTTTCCAACGGAGGTTCTGAGGTATGAGCGACATTCTCACCAAGATCGAAGCCTACAAGCGCGAAGAAATCGCGGCGGCCAAGGCCGCTATTTCCATCGCCGACATCAAGGCCAAAGCGGCAGATCAGCCGCCTGCACGCGGTTTTTATAACGCTCTCAAAACCCGGCAAGCCAATGGCCAGTTTGGCTTGATTGCAGAGATTAAAAAGGCCAGTCCATCGAAAGGGTTGATCCGCCCCGATTTTGACCCGCCAGCCCTGGCGAAGGCCTATGAGACAGGTGGTGCTGCGTGCCTGTCCGTGCTCACGGATGCTCCGAGTTTTCAAGGCGCACCGGAGTTTCTTGTGGCGGCCAGAGATGCTTGCGCGCTTCCGGCTTTGCGCAAGGACTTCATGTTTGATGCCTATCAGGTTTTCGAAGCGCGCGCCTGGGGTGCCGATTGCATCTTGCTGATCATGGCATCCCTCAATGATGCGGAAGCTGCGGATTTGGAAGGTCAGGCGCTGGCCCTTGGCATGGATGTGCTGATTGAAGTGCATGACGAAGCGGAGCTGGAGCGCGCATTGAAGCTCACCTCCCCGCTGGTTGGTATCAACAATCGCAATCTGCGCACATTTGAGGTTGATCTTGCTGTGAGCGAGAGGCTTTCTTCCATGGTTCCAGCAGACCGGCTTTTGGTTGGCGAAAGCGGAATTTTCACCCATGCCGATTGCCAACGCTTGCAGGCTGTCAACATCTCCACCTTCCTCGTGGGTGAAAGTCTGATGCGCAAGGATGATGTGGCATCAGCCACCCGCGCGCTTTTGACTGGCTCCAGCAACAGCATAGCCGCAGAATGAGCGGCCTGACCCATATCGGTGCCTCTGGCGAGGCACATATGGTCGATGTCGGCGACAAAGCCGAAACGGTGCGCACCGCTATTGCCGAGGGCCATGTTAAAATGGCCCAAAGCACGTTGGTTTTGATCCGCGAGGGCAATGCCAAAAAGGGCGACGTTATCGGTACAGCGCGTTTGGCTGGCATTATGGCTGCCAAACGCACAGCGGATCTCATTCCGCTGTGCCACCCTCTGATGCTGAGCAAGGTCAGCGTCGACATTGTCGAAGACGAAACACTCCCCGGCTTGCGGGTAACAGCAACGGTGAAGCTGACAGGCAAAACCGGCGTGGAAATGGAAGCATTGACGGCGGTGTCGGTCGCATGTTTGACCATTTACGACATGGCCAAGGCTGCGGACAAGACCATGGAAATTGGCGGCATTCATGTTGCGAAAAAGACCGGCGGAAAATCCGGCGATTTTCATTTTCCGGAGACGTTTTGATGGCATTGCTGCCGGTGGAAGAGGCGCAAGCGCGGCTGTTGAACACAGCAACCCCCATTGCGCGCGTGGAAACGCTGCGGCTGGCTCTGGCAAAAAGCCGTATTTTGAGTGACACCCTTCATGCTCACCTCACCCAGCCGCCGTTTGATGCATCGGCCATGGATGGTTATGCGCTGCGGGCAGAGGATGCGTTAAGCGTTGGCACAGAACTCACTGTGATCGGTGTCTCAGCCGCAGGCCATGGCTTCGATGGGACACTCAAAGCGGGTGAATGTGTGCGGATTTTCACCGGAGCACCCGTGCCCGCCGGTGCTGATTGCATTTTGCTACAGGAAGACGCTGAAAAGCTTGCTGATGGTACCCGTATCCGCACCGCATTTTCAGTCTCGAAAGGGCGACATATTCGGCCAAAAGGGCAGGATTTTTACTTAGGTGATGCACTGCTGCCAGCAGGAACACGGCTGGATTACACCCGACTGATGCTCGCAGCGGCAACCAATAACGCAACCGTCAACGTCTATAAAAAGCCACTTGTGGCACTGTTGGCGACCGGAGATGAGCTGGTTTTGCCCGGCACCACGCCCGGCCCTAACCAGATCATTGCCTCCAACAGCTTTGCATTGCATGCACTTTGCGATGATTTGGGCGCAGACGTGCTGGATCTTGGGCTGGTGCCAGACCAGCATGACGCAATTGTTGCTGCAGTTCGGCGCGCTGAAATGGCGGGTGCGGACGTGCTTGTCACCACGGGCGGCGCATCGGTTGGCGATCATGATCTGGTGCAATCCGCCCTCACCGCCGCTGGCATGGTGCTGGATTTCTGGAAAATTGCCATGCGGCCCGGAAAGCCATTAATGGTTGGGCGGCTTGGTGGCATGCATGTGTTGGGCCTTCCCGGCAATCCTGTTTCCAGCATGGTTTGCAGTCTGTTGTTTCTGGAACCCTTGCTCTGCCATCTGGCCCGCCAGCCTCTTCCCAAGCGGCGCGTGAGCGTGAAAACCAACGCCCCGCTTGCCGCCAATGATCAACGGCAGGACTATCTTCGCGCACGCCTAGAGAGCCAGCCGGATGGCTTCCTCGTTGCGACACCGTTTGGCAAGCAGGATTCATCAATGATGAATGTGTTGGCCAATGCCGATGCACTGATTGTTCGCCCGCCATTTGCGCCGGAGTTGACTGTTGGGCAAGAATGCCCAGCTTTGCTGCTGCGGGTTTGATGTCGAAATAATAATGGCTTGCTCTTGTTGCCGTGCCAGCAATTCCTATCTCCTGAAAGAACAAGGAGATAGAATTTGAAATTTCTGCCAGCCATTGTCCGCGATAGAATTGAGCCGCGCCTTCTTGCCAGCCTGACAGTGCTGGTTGGCCTCGTTTTGCTGTTTATAACGATAGCGGATGAGGTGTTTGAGCAAGATACCCATGCGTTTGATAAGGCAGTTTTGCTGGCGCTTCGCGTTACTGGTGATCCGTCGCAGATGATTGGTCCGCCCTGGCTGGCTCTGGCCTTTCGCGACATCACCAGCCTTGGCGGTTTCACTGTCATTACGATGCTGACATCGCTCAGCGTGCTTTATCTGCTGGTGGCTGGCAAAACCCGCAATGCCTTGGTTTTGGCCCTTGCTATCTCGCTGGGTGCAATTGCCGAGGGTAGCTTGAAGCTCCTGTTTTCGCGGGCAAGACCCGATGTGGTACCGCATCTGGTGGAAGTACAAACCATGAGCTTTCCCAGCGGCCACGCGATGATGTCGGCGATTACCTATCTGACCCTGGGCGCGATGCTGGCGCGTGCGCAACCCAACCGGCGTTTGCGCATCTTCATTGTCTCAGTTGGGGTCTTCCTGACCGTAGCGATTGGCCTAAGTCGGGTGTTTCTGGGTGTTCACTGGCCCACCGATATTCTGGCCGGATGGACAATCGGTGGTGCCTGGGCGCTCGCCACATGGATGATCGCCGATGCTTTGGCGGGCCGCAAACGCGACCAACATCAACCCATCAACTGATCGATCCAGTCACGATCAAGAACCGTTTCAAGCTCCATCGCGACATCATCCAGCGCCCGCTCGACACTGTCGCGATAATTTTCCGTGGTATCTTGCAGCCCAAAGCTGCGCAATAACGCGGCTCGGTAAGCATCATTGGCAAAGAGCCCGTGCAGGTAAGTGCCCATCACTCGACCGTCAACGGATGTGGCACCGTCGTTGCGGCCTTGAATTCTCAAGACGGGGCGTTGGCAATCTGGTCCCGTTGTGCGGCCCAGATGAATTTCATAACCACTCAGCTCCACATCATAATCCAGCGCATGGGCGCGGCTGTTGCGCACTGTTTTCTCCGGTGCCATTTCAGTCTCAACATCCAACAGGCCCAGACCTGGCACCTGACGCGGCTCCCCCTCAAGACCAAGCGGATCGGAGACGGAATTTCCCAACATTTGATAGCCACCGCAAATGCCCATGATGCGTCCACCACGGCGGCGATGGAGCTGCAAATCCTGATCCCAGCCGTTATTGCGCAAATCCTCCAGATCTCCAATGGTGGATTTCGATCCCGGCAAAATGACCAGGGATGCGTCTGTCGGCAAGCGTTCGCCGGGACGCACATAACACAACTCTACCGATGGCTCCGATATGAGCGGGTCAAAATCATCGAAATTGGCGATTCGTGACAGCACAGGCACGGCAATTTTTAACGCACCATCAGCCTTGCGGGTCAGCCGCTCAAGCGCCACAGAATCTTCAGACGGTAGCCGACTTGCGGATTTCAGCCACGGCACAACGCCAAAGCAGGTCCAGCCGGTAAAACCATCGATCGCAGAAATTCCATCGCGAAAAAGGCTCTGGTCACCCCGGAACTTATTGATAATATAGCCCGAAATCATGGCGAGATCTTCGGCTGGCAAAATAGCATGGGTGCCAACCAGCGACGCAATAACGCCGCCGCGATCAATATCTCCCACCAGCACCACCGGCACGTTGGCCTTTGTGGCAAAGCCCATATTGGCAATATCGCCCGCGCGCAAATTGATCTCGGCGGGCGAGCCGGCACCTTCCACAATCACCAGATCAGCACCAGCCTTGACCTCCTCAAAGCTCTCCAGAACCGACCTCAGCAACTGCGGTTTCAACCTTTGGTAATCGCGCCCCTTGGCCTGACCAAAGACTTTTCCCTGCACGATAATCTGACTGCCCACTTCACTTTGCGGCTTTAACAGCACGGGATTCATATGCACGGAAGACGGGACGCCGCAGGCCAGCGCTTGCAACCATTGCGCCCGGCCAATCTCACCGCCATCTTCAGAAACAGCGGCATTGTTGGACATGTTTTGTGGCTTGAAGGGTCGCACCATCATGCCCTTTAAGCGCGCCAATCGGCACAATCCGGCCACCAGAACGGTTTTGCCCACATCTGAGCCAGTGCCTTGCAACATCACGGTGCGCGTCATGCTTCACTCGTCGGACTTCGCTCAAACGAGCATTTTGTTTTTGGCAAAATCATGAGGGGACGCGCACTCCGCAAGGTATTTTCAGACTGTTATGACGCAGCCAAACAGCCAATGCAATGCGCCTTTGCAAATCAGCACATCCCCTTGCAGGCCAAGGCGAAATTGGCAAAACGATGGCTTTTCTGCGACATTATTTCGAAGAAAATAACTCAGAGCGGTTGATTTATCTGACAAAAGCCCTACCCTTAAGAAGGTCGCAAATAGATCAGGCTGTGTAAATCACCGCCCGCGCCATTCATGTTGAGGCTATTGATTGGCCTTAACCATCAAACACACTCTGCGATCTGAGGCTGTTCTATCGCCTCGCGGTCCGTTTGTTATGAGACACTGAAAAAGGATATATCCACGACATGAGGACACTTCTCGTTTCCACAATACTCGCCGCAGGATTCATTGGTTTGACCGGCTCTGCGCAGGCCGCCGACTGTGGCAAAGTTTCCATTGCGGAGATGAACTGGGCCTCGGCTGGGGTTGCAGCAAACATTGATAAAATCATTTTGGAAAGCGGTTATGGTTGCGAGGTGGAACTGGTCACCGGCGATACGATTCCAACATTTACCTCCATGACTGAAAAAGCCGAGCCTGACATGGCACCCGAGTTGTGGGTCAATGCCGTTCAGGAGCCGCTTGCCAAGGCACTTGCAGACGATAAAATCGTCAAGGTGACGCAAATTTTGACAGACGGCGGTGTTGAAGGCTGGTGGATTCCAAAATTCATCGCGGATGCCCATCCAGACATCAAGACCGTTGAAGATGCTTTGAAGCATCCAGAGCTTTTTCCGGCACCTGAAGATGCATCCAAGGGCGCTGTTACCAATTGCCCGGCTGGCTGGGGTTGCCAGATCACCACGGCCAATCTCTACAAGGCCATCAAAGCGGACACCAAGGGCTTTCAATTGATCGGCAGCGGCTCGGCGGCCGGTCTGGATGGCTCGATTGCCCATGCGTTTGAAAAGAAAATCGGCTGGCTTGGCTACTATTGGGCACCCACGGCCATTCTTGGCAAATATGACATGGTGAAGCTGAGCTTTGACACAAAATTTGACAAGGCCGCCTGGGACAAGTGCATCACGGTGGCGGATTGCCCCGATCCAAAGCTGAATTCTTATCCTGTTGCCGAAGTTGATACGGTTGTGACCAAGAAGTTTGCCGATCGCGCTGGCGTGGCAATGGATTACATCAAGGCACGCCGCTGGGATAATGCCACTGTTGGCAAAGTTCTTGCCTGGATGAGCGACAATCAGGCCGACAACGCCGATACCGCAAAATATTTCCTGGAGACCTATCCAGACGTGTGGGCCAAATGGGTTTCACCAGAGGTCGCGGAAAAGGTTAAGGCTGAACTTTAAGGTTAGGCCTTCGTCGATCAATAGGGAGTGGGCGACTATTTTGCCCGCTCTTTTCATTCGAACGCGGTGTGACGACAGGTTTGAAAAGGTGATGATTTCGCAAAAAGCCCGGTCTTGACAGGCGCTTTGCCTTCTCTGGTCCGGTGAAAGAACATCGATTTTCCAGACGTTGCCGTCATTGCATGCCTCTCAAGCAAACCGTGAATTCAATTAGACGCGGCTCCGCGTGCCCAATATGTTGATGCACGCCGGGTCTTTACTGAAAAGGAAAGCATATGGCATTCGCTATTTGCAGCTCCCTCCCCGCCGTATTCTGCCAGTTTCCGTCTATCGACAGCGACAGCATGCGCATTTTCAAAAAAACAGTCGATACGGGATTTAAATCGTTCGTTCGCGCTTACGGCGATTTCTTGGACAATCTTCTGCACCCGTTACAGCTGTTTCTCAATTGGCTGCAAAGCCTGTTTGTAAATACGCCATGGATCATCATGATCCTCGCGCTTTGCGCCATTGTCTATTTTGTGAGCCGTGATTGGAAAACCACCCTTGGCACAGCCATCGCCATGATGGTGATTGGCCTGACCGGGCTTTGGAAGGACACGATGGTGACCCTGTCCATGGTAACGGTATGCACAATCTGCTCGATTGTCATCGGCATCCCCGTGGGCATCTGGATGGCCCGCTCCGATCGGGTCCAATCAATCTTCAATCCGGTGCTGGATGTCATGCAGACCATGCCGAGCTTCGTCTACCTCATCCCCGTGGTGATGATTTTTGGTATCGGCAAAGTGCCAGGCCTGATCGCGGTGGTGATTTATGCTGTTGCCCCCATCATTCGCCTGACCAATCTTGGTATCCGTCTTGTGAGCCGGGAAGCTATTGAAGCGGCCGATGCCTTTGGCTCTTCAGAGCGGCAAAAGCTGTTCAATGTGCAGATTCCGCTGGCTTTGCCCAACATCATGGCCGGTATCAACCAAACCATCATGATGTCGCTGGCCATGGTTGTCATCGCCTCCATGATCGGTGTCGGTGGTCTTGGCAAAAACGTGTTGCAGGCGATTACCAATCAGTTTTTCACCATTGGTTTTCTCAACGGCTTTGCGCTGGTTGCCATTGCCATCATCTTTGATCGCACAAGTCAGGCCTATGGCCGTCGCCTGCAAAAACATACGGAGGTGGTTCATGGCTAGTCACGGCATTCAAATCCGCAATCTCTACAAAATCTTTGGGCCAGACGAGAAAAAGCACATTGACGCTGTTCGAGATGGCATCACCAAGGTCGAGCTCAATGATCGCCATAACCATGTTCTTGGTTTGCGTGACATCAATATCGACATGCCGGCCGGTGAGATCACCGTGGTCATGGGGCTGTCTGGCTCCGGCAAGTCCACGCTGATCCGCCACATCAACCGGCTGATTGATCCGACCGCGGGCGAAGTGCTCTATGATGGCGTGGATGTCTGCACAATGAACGCAGCAGAGTTGCGAAGCTTTCGCCGCCACAAAACTGCGATGGTGTTTCAGAAGTTCGGCCTTCTGCCACACCGCACGGTGATGGAAAACGTCGTCTATGGCCTAGATATTCAAGGCATGCCGCGCAGCGAAAGCATGGTAAAAGGTCAGCATTGGATTGAGCGGGTAGGACTTGCCGGATTTGAGACCAATTATCCCAACCAGCTCTCCGGCGGAATGCAGCAACGGGTGGGTCTGGCGCGCGCGCTTGCCAATGATGCCGATATTCTCTTGATGGATGAGGCCTATTCGGCCCTTGATCCGCTCATTCGCGTGGATATGCAAAGCGTGCTGCTGGACTTGCAGCAGGAGCTCAACAAGACTGTGGTGTTCATTACCCACGATCTGGATGAGGCCTTACGGCTGGGCGACAAGATCGCTATTTTGCGCGATGGCGAGGTGGTGCAACAAGGCAGCGGGCAGGACATTGTTCTGAGACCTGCCGATGACTACATCGCCTCCTTTGTGAAAGAGGTAAACCGCGGGCGCGTGATCAAAATTGGCACCGTGATGGAGCAAATGAACCAAAGCACGAGCAATCTGAAGCTGACGTCGCGCACAACGCTGGAGGAAGCCGCACGAACCATGGTGGAGCAATCCGTGACCAGCGCTCAGGTGAGCGACCGCTCGGGCAAAGTTGTTGGCTCTGTCAATTTATCATTGATCATCTCGGCCATGGTTTCTCCTGCCAAGAGCACCGAAATGTCTGTTGAAGCGGCCTGAACAACAACAGGCGGCGGAGTTTTTCCGTCGCCTGTCTTTCAATCTCTCACCACATATTTTCCAAAGAACGATGGGCTACGGCTTACGCACCTTCAAGGGCAGCCTGAATAAAAGCGATATATTTATCCTTCAGGCCTGGCTGGGCACGCTCAATCATCAGCAAGCCGAGCTGAAACTGCGTGAAGCTGTCCGTTTCATCCAGCACCATTTCGGCCAGCGCGCCGATACCTTCTTCGTATCGCTCTGGCGCATTTGCCACGTCGTTAATAAAACGGCCAAGCATAACATAGACGGCAGCTTTGCCGAGACGTTGGCGCTCATCAATCGACAAAGGCGAGCCGACACGGTTGATCAGCACGAAAAAGTCAAGGAACATGAAAAGCCGCTCATATTTCATAGCGCTTTGTGGCAAGCCTGCCTGGGTAAATAACTGCTCTCGATGGGAGAGAATTTCTTCTGTTGTGGCCCACCTTGCCATATTGTAGCGATAATGAATGCTGGGATCGCTGGCCATTTTACCAGCCGTGAACAGCGAAATTGCGAGAGCCCAATCGCTGAATCCTGCCAGCGTTGGATGGAAGCGCAAGAACAAATCAAAAGTCGACAGCCAGACGTCTCGACGGAAAATCGAATAAAAACCGCCGTTGTGCGTCGCGCCGGAATTGAAATAAGCGAGCATGCGATCTGAAGCATCGTCTTGCTCCAGTGACAGGATTGTCATCGGGCCTGGCTGTTCTGGGGCCAAGAAAGTCTCGATCTCAGGGAAAACACCAACATAATCGAACGGGATATCCGAAAGATCGAGAGGATCGATACCCTCTTTTGCGACAATCAGATCGTCATCGCCCATAAGCATAATAAAAGGTGTGTCAGCCGCCTGCACCGCAAGGACCATATTGTCATTTGCCGTTTGCGCTTCGCTTTTAATATAGGTGAGACAGGCAGATTTACCTTCCCAGAACGCTCTCTTCTCATCGTCGCCGGAATTATCCGAAAGGTTCAGAAGAGCGCCACGCTTTTCGCAAAAGGCAAGCGCGCTCTCGATTGCAGCAAAGGAGTCTTTCAAATTCCGCCGGCTCGGCATGCAAATGGTCAATTCTGACATTTCAAAACTCCAACGAACAAATAAGCGGGTGATTTAGCTCACTCGTTCAACAATCGAATCTGTTTTATAACGCATGATATCGTCAACCCAGGCATTGGGGATGTCAACTCGTGCGCGACTGCCGAGACAAGCCTCGCGCTAGCTCCAGCCGCCAGTTATCAGCTGATAAGAAAGCCCGGGTTTGGTACCGATATGACGAATTCTCTCAAAGCAGCAATTGCCCGCTATACAGCAAAGGATTTCGAGGCCGCTGCCGCCATTCTCGAACGCTGCCAACACGCGAGTCCACTACCGCTGCAAGGGCTGCTCATGCTGGGGCAAAGCTACACCAAGCTGGAACGACATGCCGACGCTGCCCAATGCTTTATGGCAGCCGCACGCGAACCCGGCGCGCAGCCTGCGTTGCTGTTATCGCTCGCACTCGCCTTGCTGCGTAAAACCGGCGACAACTGGCAGGCTTTTTTGGTCGCCCGAGACCTTCACGGCATCAATCCTCACGACAAAGAGGCGGCGCATGTGTATCGTCATTTTATCCACCATTGGCTGAACATTGAAGAGTTGCGTCAATCCAATGCCAAACAACGTGAGGCGCTTCAAAAGCGCGACGCAATTGCAATTGGCGCGGAAACCCTGCTCAATCACATCGCCTGGTGCGGCGATGAAGCCTTGAACCAGGCCGTGACGCAGATGCAAAATGCAACGCCCTTCAGTGAGGATAGCAGAGCAAGACGCCGAACGAGAGCCCATGCTTTTGGCAAAAAGCCGCGCATCGGCTATCTCTCGAACGACCTTTCCGACTGCCATGCCACAACCATCCTGATGCAGGGCATGTTTGATTATCACGACAGCGCGGCAGTGGAATTCACCTTTTTTTGCTTTACGTCTGATGCTTTGATTGCTGCTGATGGCGGGTTTCGGCAAAGACACGCCTCAAGGATTGTGCAAATCGGCCATCTCTCCACACAAGAGGCGCATGATCTTATCCGGGCGCACAATATTGATATTCTTGTTGATCTGAAGGGGCATACTCTGGGTGCCTGGATTGATCTGGTCAACAGCGGCCCTGCTCCCATTCAGGTGGCCTATATTGGCTTTCCCGGCTCCGGCAACGGTATTGATTGCGATTATATCCTGTCCGATCCGATTGTGACGCCGCCGTCGAGTGCGCCATTCTATCACGAAAAATTCTGCCTGCTGCCGGAAAGCTATCAGCCGAACGACAATATCAATCGGTCACTGTTGCCACCAACGCCGCGCGCGCTCCTCGGTTTGCCCGAAGACAAATTCATTTTCAACTCCAGCAACACAATCCGCAAAATCACCCCGGAAACATTCGATTTGTGGATGGAAATCCTGAAGCGCACCGAAGACAGCTTGCTATGGATGCTCGGGGAGCGCGCAGAGAGCAACCGCAATTTTCTTGAAAGTGTTGCCCACGCGGGTGTGGACCCAGCCCGAATCATCCTTGCCCCCAAAGCCATTTATAATGACCACATCGCCCGCATGCCTGCAGCCGATCTTGGCCTCGACACGTTCCCCTACAATGGCCACACCACCACGTCGGATGCGCTGTGGGCGGGCCTGCCGGTTCTGACCAGGAAAGGCACCAATTTCGCCTCGCGTGTTTCAGAAAGCCTTCTCAACGCCCTTGGCATTCCTGAACTGGTTGCCAGGGACGACGCGGATTTTATTAATCTCGCCGTGCGTTTGAGTCAAAATCGCAATGAGCTTTTGGCGATAAGGCAGAAAATCCACGCCAATCGTTTGATGGCACCCTTGTTTGATAGCGAAAGAAGTGCGCGCCATGTGGAGGACGCCTTTCGCATGATGATGGAGCGCGCAGCACAGGGCTTGCCGCCAGATCATTTGCGTGTCACTGCGCGACCGCCAAGAACGGAACCATTCATTCCGGGCGAAATGACAAGCTCGGCTCAAGCGTGATCTGTATAAACGCATGAAGTAATATAGATGCACTGGATATAAAGCGTTACAGCCAAGTTTGTGCACCACCTATGGCGCAAAGCGCTGTAAGCCTTGAACACAATAGCAGGAGACTGTCATGCCCACAGCCAATTTTCCAGACCGCGAAACCGTTGCTGCGAAACTCTCGACACTTGGCGACGAAGACGTTGCGTTTCTGCGGCTGCTGTTGGAAAATCCCACTCAGGACGAGTGCTTGACGGAAGGTCTTTTTGTTTATCTGGAAAATGCCGCACAATCACGCTTTCTCAACTCCCTCAAACTGGGACGTTGCGGTGAATGGCTTGGAAACAACGCGCCTGCGCGTTTGCAAATTCGCCTGATGGAAATATCTCGCTCCAGTCAACATGCTGCCTATCAGGCCTTTCGCGACGGGCTGGTCCGCTCCGGCGGTCTGGAGCGCGCTTATCCCAAAGCGGCCCTTTGAAACATGGCCCCCTCCAACAGTTTTATGCAGGCGCTTCAGGCCTATAAAGCGGGCAACCTCACCAAATGCCTCCGCCTTCTGGCACCGGTTTTGAAAAATCGCGTGATTGACGGCAATATTCTGCTGGTTGCGGCGCAGTGCCATGCAAAACTGGATCAGAAAATACAGGCTGCAGAACTTTACATGCGCGCGGCAGAGGCTTTGCCGGACAATAAGTCCATGTTTTTGTTGATGGCAGCAAGATTGTTCCATCAGGCCAAAGACAATGACCGCGCACTGGAAACAGCGAAGCGTGCCGCCGCCAGCGGTCCCTTTTCCGTTGAGATCCAGAACACGCTGAGGCGTCTCTTGCGCGATATGCTTGTTTTTGATGAGATTCCGGCAAGCGACGCCACTGTAGTGAATGGCATGACATCCGGCGATCCTGTGTTTTTCGCCGTGGATGATCCCTATGAGCATCTGCTGTGGTGCGGCGATGAGGCCATCAACAGCCAACAAACCAAAATGGCGGCCGGAACACCCTTCACACCTGCCTCAAAGCAGCAAAGACGCGCCCTGCCCCACCAATTTGGCAACAAGATCCGGGTCGGTTATCTCTCCGCGGATTATTCTGATCAGCATCCGACAATGCGGCTGCTTCAATCGGTTCTGCTGTCTCACGATCCGGCCCGGTTTGACATTCACCTCTTTTGTCACACCGAAAATCGGATCGTTGCCACCGATCACGGTATGCGCCAAACCTACCCCAATCTCCATGTCATCACCGATATGGACGACGAGGCGGCCTGTGCCTACATCCGCAGTTTCGACCTCGATATTCTGGTGGATTTAAAAGGCCACACGAAGGATGTCCGGGTTGATCTGATCAATCGCGGGCTGGCCGTTTTGCAGGTGGCCTATATCGGCTTTCCAGGATCGGCCTATGGCATTGATTGCGATTACGTGATCTCTGATCCGATCGTGACGCCGGATAGTTCCCGCCCCTATTATCATGAAAAATTGTGCCGCCTGCCGGAATGCTATCAGGCCAACGATAACCGCCACCGCCTGCTGGTGCCTGCTGCATCGCGCAGCTCTCTTGGCTTGCCAGAAGATGCGTTTGTGCTGGCATCCTTCAACGCCGTGCGCAAGATTTCACCCTTTACCGCCCAATTGTGGGCGCGGGTGATGGCAGCCATTGCCGATTCGGTGCTGTGGATTTTGTGCGAAGGCCCGTCACGACAGGCAAATCTTATCGAGTTTATGGGCAAACACGGTATTTCTGCAGACCGGATCTTTTTTGCCGATACCGCCACCTATAGCAATCACATTGCCAGACTGCAGGCGGCAGACCTCGGGCTTGATACTTACCCCTACAATGGACACACCACGACGTCGGACAAGCTCTGGGCCGGATTGCCGGTGATCACCTTCAAAGGCAGCAATTTTGCCTCACGGGTGTCTGAAAGCCTGCTGACAGCACTTGGTGTGCCTGAGCTCGTGGCAAATGATCCTGATCATCTGGTTGATCTTGCCGCCTCGCTTGCCAAAGACCGTGCCAGCCTCGCAACCATTCGGCAGAAAATTTCGGATCGTCGCTTAACCGCGCCATTGTTTGACACCGAGCGCTTTACCCGCCATCTGGAAGGCGCATTTGAGCTGATGGTGGAGCGCGAAAAAGCGGGCCTGGAGCCAGATCATATGGATGTCGCACCACTGCCACCAAGGCACGCTCCTTTTCAGTAACGCTTAATTGGGCACAGTGCCAATCACTGCAATGATTGGCCCCAAAGGATGGGCGTGATCGATACGCCCCTGTGCTGGTTCTGCGAGGCTGGAGATGGTGCCATCCAAAAACAGCGCGTTCGGTGTGTCCAGTGAATCGCGGAAAAATACCGCCATATCATAGAACCGAACCGGCTGATTGCTCATGACAAAGACAACCTTCTGATTGCGATCCACGCCCACACCATTGCGAATTTTGAGGCTATCGCTCTCTGCCAAAAATTTGGGATGGATCGCCCCATCAATCACCAGCATCGGGCCGGATTGGGTAGCATAGTCTGGCTCGATTGATTTTGTCAGGTAGTTTTGCGTTTCCAGCACGCCAGCCTTGCCGTCTTTGAGGTAGAAAACGCCATTGGGCTTCAAGAAAAAATTGCCCCAACCATCCTCTGTGCGCGCTGGCGTGCGGATCATGCCATTGCTGACAAACAGGCCGACCGGACTCAGATCGGATTCATACATGCCACCATTTGTGGCAAACAAAAGCGTATGCCGCTCTGCCCAAAGCTGGGTAACCAGCGGATAGAAGCCGCCAAAGGGTTCACCACCGGGCGCTCTATCATAGATACGGATGGTTTGTTTTGACGGATCAAATCGGCAGACACGATAGCTCGTGCCGGAAAAGGTTTCGTCGGTGCAACCTCCAGCGGGTGGTGCAGAATACGCAGCCCCTGCTGAAACCGCCCAAAGCATGGCCAATACAGATGCCGTGTTTTTCAACTTACCTCACTCAAATTCGCAGCATGAAGCATGCCTTCATAGACCACCGCCAACGCAGGCTAGAGTTTGTCAGGGAAAAGTGGAATCCGGTTTTCCCGAATAGACAAACTCAAACAAGGGAATCGAGAGTCTGTTTGGTTCAACTTGAACCTGACAGACTCTAGAAGACGCAGAAATCACGCCGACATGATGGCAACAACGACAGACGCTGGTTTGATCTTTTGCCAACAGGCCCGGTAGAAATTGCGATTCCTGTTCTTGTCTGCTATCGACCCATGATGACGATGGCAACACGCCATAACAAGGCCCGCAGGATTGCTGATTTGCATTCACAGTCACCGGGGAGGTTCCCGCGTGACGGAGACTGGAATGCTGTTTATTTTGCTGGCCAAGGGCTTTTTATTGGGTATCGCGGTTGCGGCACCTGTTGGGCCAATTGGCACTCTGTGCATCAACCGCACGATTGAGCGCGGCTTTTGGCAAGGTGTGGCCACTGGAATCGGCGGAGCACTTGGAGACACGCTGTTTGCCATTGCCGCCGCTGCGGGCTTTGCCGCCATGCAGGATTTTTTGCGCGAAATCTCGCTGCCGTTAAAATTGATTGGTGGCTTGCTGATTCTGATTATTGGCATTCAAACGCTGAAACCAAGACCTGCTCGCGTGGCAAAAACAGGTGATGTTGCCAGCGACATTGCACGGGTGACCCTATCAACCTTCCTGCTGACCATCACCAATCCGGCCACGCTCTTTGGATTTGTGGCGCTATTTGCAGGCGCTGGACTGGCCGATACCGGTGGCACCAGCCCATTTTTTCTGGTTGCTGGTGTGTTTATCGGCTCACTATCATGGTGTTTCATGCTCTGCGGTGCCGTCCGCTGGATGCATCACAAATTGCCGGACCATTTCACCGCCTGGATTTCCAAGGGTTCGGCAATTCTGCTCATTGGCTTCGGGTTGGTGTCTCTGGCGCTCGCCGCAAAACAAATGTGGGCGTAAGCTCAGACCGTTGCCTGCTCGCGCTGCTTGGCAAGCTCTGCCAAATCAGCGGCCTTCAATTCCACAGATTCACCACAGCCACAGGCCGAAGTCTGGTTGGGATTGTGGAAGGTGAAGCCTGAGCGCAGTGTTGTGGTCTCAAAATCAATCTGCGTGCCCAAAAGATAGAGCACAGCGGCTGGCTCCAGCCACACTTTCGCGCCATCATGCTCGATCAGGTCATCCTTGGCATTGGGTTCGCGCACCAGATCGATGGTATATTCCATCCCGGCACAGCCGCCTTTTTTGATGCCAACGCGAATGCCCTTGGCATCGGGACCCGAATTTTCCACGATTTCCTTCACGCGGTTGGCTGCCGCATCGGTCATGGTCATCACCGCAAAGCCCATTGTCTCGTCTCCTTCTCACAACCGGGGTCAAGGTCCGGTGCTTCGATCGTCAAGATGTAATGTTTGATCCGCCCGTACACAAGGAGGCGGCCAAAAGGCGGTCGGCTTAATACCAGCCGACAGCCACTTGCGCTTCTTCGGACATGCGATCGGGGGTCCATGGTGGATCAAAGGTCATTTCGACCGTCACGCCGGAAACACCCTCGACAGAACCAACCGCATTTTCAACCCAACCCGGCATTTCACCCGCCACCGGGCAGCCGGGCGCTGTCAACGTCATCATGATTTTCACCATGCGGTCATCTTCGATATCAACCTTGTAGATCAGGCCAAGCTCGAAAATATCCGCCGGAATTTCAGGGTCATACACCGTCTTCAACGCCGAGATGATATCATCCGACAAGCGCGCCACTTCTTCGGGCGCAAGAGAGGTATGAACGATGCCCTCACGAACATCTGGCTTTTCCTGGTTTTCGCTTACCGTCATCATCTTATCCTCAAGCAAAGAAGCCCTTTGCATAGTCCAGCGCATCCGCCAAGGCATCAACTTCTTCGCGGGTATTGTAAAGCGCAAAGGATGCACGGCAGGTCGAAGTCACACCAAAACGTGTCAGAAGCGGTTGGGCACAATGGGTGCCAGCCCGCACAGCAACGCCCCGCCGATCAATGATCGTTGACACATCATGCGCGTGTATGCCCTGAAGTTCAAAGGAGAAAATCGCTCCCTTGCCGGGCGCATTGCCAATAATCCGCAAGGAATTAATGGCCGACAGCCGCTGATGGGCATAGGCTGTCAGATCCGCTTCATGGGCGGCAATGGCTTCACGGCCAAGGCTTTCCATATAATCCAGCGCATAGCCAAGACCAATGGCCTGCACAATTGGCGGTGTGCCAGCCTCAAACCGATGCGGCGGCTCATTATAAGTCACATTATCTTGGCTGACATCGACAATCATTTCGCCGCCCCCCATAAAGGGCTGCATCTGGCGCAAACGATCCATCTTGCCATAGAGCACGCCAATGCCCGATGGACCATAGAGCTTGTGGCCGGTCATCACGTACCAGTCACAGTCAATATCGCGCACATCCACAGGCATGTGCACGGCACCCTGACTGCCATCGACCAGCACCGGAATGCCGCGCTCTTTGGCAATGCGGCAAACTTCTTTCACCGGAACCACCGTGCCCAAGGCATTGGACATATGGGTGATGGCAATCAGCTTGGTGCGCTCTGTGAGGCTTTTTTCAAACGCCTCGATATGAAACGCGCCATCATCATCCACCGGCACCCACACCAGCTTGGCACCTTTACGCTCACGCAAGAAATGCCATGGCACAATGTTGGAATGATGCTCCATGATGCTGAGGACAATTTCATCGCCCTCGCCGATCTCTTTCATGCCATAGCCATAGGCAACCGTATTGATCGCCTCTGTGGAGGATTTGGTGAACACCACTTCATCCACAGAGCCAGCATTTAAAAACCGGCGCACTTTTTCGCGGGCCGCTTCATAGGCGTCGGTGGCTGCATTGGAGAGAAAATGCAGGCCGCGATGCACATTGGCATATTCATGCGAATAGGCGTGGCTGATGGCATCAATCACGCTTTGCGGCTTTTGTGCCGAGGCACCATTGTCCAGATAGACCAATGACTTGTTACCATGCACCATGCGCGACAGGATGGGAAAATCCTGCCGCACTTTTGCCACATCATAAGGTGCAACGTCAGAACCGCCATTGGTCTTGTGCTGATCAGCCATGGGTTTCCAGCCAATCGGAAATCACCCCTTCAAGGGCTTCCGTCAGCGCCTCATCTTCGAGTTCTTCTGCAAGTTCGGCCACAAAGGCTTTTACCAGCAGACCGCGGGCAGGCTTTTGCGGAATGCCACGCGCCATCAGATAGTAGAGATGGTTTTGGTCAATATCGGCAACCGTTGCACCATGGGCGCATTGCACGTCATCGGCAAAGATTTCCAGCTCGGGCTTGACTGAAAACTCGGCATCGTCCGACATCAACAGCGTGTTGCAAGCCATCCGGGCATCGGTTTTTTGCGCATCCGGAGCAACCCGGATCTGGCCTTGAAACACACCACGGGCGCGATCAAACACCACGCTGCGGATCACTTCCGTCGATGTGGTGTTGGGCACATCATGGCCAAGTGTCATGGTCACATCGGTATGGCTTTCACCACCGAGAAGGTTGACGCCGCGCAGCATGAAATCCGAGCCTTCGCCCGCTGTTTTCACATGAATTTCCTGCCGCACCAGCTTGCCACCAGCGTTTATGAAAAACAGCTTCAACTTGGCATTTTCGCCCAGCGACACCTTGATCTGACCCAGATGCGTATCAGACAAGCCTTGCTGCTGTACAATCACCCACGTCACTTCAGCGCCATCGCCCAGTGTCAAATCGCTGACATTGGTGATGAAGGCAGCACTGTCTCCGGCATTGCGATGACGCTCAATAACCGTGGCTTTGGAATTTGCACCAAACCGCGCAGGAATGCGGGTGTGGACATGCCCGCCACCATGGCCCGCCTGAATCTCGATTGCCTTTTCAAGCTCGGCGTTGTCTTCGACCGTCACAACATAGCCGTCGCCAACAAAGCTACCATTGATCCGGCCAATCGCATCATCATTGGACAAAGCGACCAGCTCTGGTGCTGCTGTGCCATCACGCAGGGTTTCAGCGTAAGACGAAATGCCCACACCTTCCAAACCCGACACGTCATGGCTCACACCTTGACGCAATTCAAACACGCGCGCGGCTTCCACCAATGGTGCCACTGCTTTTGATATAGCCGAGACCTCGGCATCTGGCAGTGTACGTAGCAATGTTTTCAGATCGGTGTAGTGCCAGGCTTCGATACGGCGCGTTGGCAGGCCAGCCTTTTTCAGATCGTCAAACAGAATGTCGCGCTTGCCCAAAACTGCGCCATCACCCGGCAGATCGCCGATATGTGCGGAATAGAACGCGTTGAGCGCCTCCTCGGCCGGTGTAGACCGGTTGGCAGCTTGAATGTTCATAATAACACTCCCTCTCCCGACCAATCAGGCCGCTTCGCCAATGATATCGGCATAGCCATTTGCTTCCAGATCCAGCGCCAGGCTCTTGTCGCCGGTCTTGATGATCTGGCCCTTGTAGAGAACATGAACCGTGTCGGGCACAATGTAGTCCAGCAAGCGCTGATAGTGGGTGATCACAATGGTGGCCCGATCCGGCGATTTCAGCGCATTGACGCCATCCGCCACGATCTTCAGTGCATCGATGTCGAGACCAGAATCGGTTTCATCGAGAATGCAAAGCTGCGGTGCCAACAGCGCCATTTGCAGAATTTCTGCACGCTTCTTTTCACCACCGGAGAAGCCAACATTGAGCGGACGCTTCAGCATGTCAGGATTGATCTTCAATTCGGCAGCGGCTTCCTTGACCTTGCGGATAAAGTCCGGGGTCGTCAGTTCAGCTTCGCCGCGCGCTTTACGCTGCTCATTCATGGCCACTTTCAGAAATTGCATGGTGGCCACGCCCGGAATCTCGACCGGATATTGGAAAGCGAGGAAAATGCCCTTGGCGGCGCGTTCCGCCGGGTCCAGTTCCAGAATGCTCTCGCCATTGTAGAGGATTTCTCCCTCGGTGACTTCATAGTCCGAGCGGCCCGACAGAATGTAGGACAGCGTGGACTTACCAGAGCCGTTTGGCCCCATGATAGCCGCCACTTCGCCAGCCTTGACGGTCAGGTTCAGGCCACGGATGATTTCTGTGCCGTCTTCGGCAATACGGGCGTGCAGGTTTTTAATCTCAAGCATTTTCTCTATCCTTTCGGACGAATAGTGTGATGCGCTTTTGCGCAGAAATGGGAGCTGGGATGCGCGGTCGGACCTTAGCCGACCGAGCCTTCAAGGCTGATGCCAATCAGCTTTTGCGCTTCCACCGCAAATTCCATTGGCAATTCCTGGATCACGTCGCGCACAAAGCCGTTGACGATCAGGGCAATAGCCGCCTCTTGCGGAATGCCGCGCTGCAAGCAGTAAAACAGCTGATCTTCCGAGATTTTCGAGGTGGTGGCCTCATGCTCGAACTGTGCCGACGAGTTTTTCGCCTCGATGTATGGCACGGTATGGGCACCGCATTTGTCGCCAATCAGCAAGCTGTCGCACTGGGTGAAGTTACGGGCATTGTCCGCCTTGCGGTGGGCCGAAACCTGACCGCGATAGGTGTTGTTGGAAAAGCCCGCCGAAATGCCCTTGGAGATGATGCGGCTCGATGTGTTCTTGCCGAGATGGATCATCTTGGTGCCACTATCGACCTGCTGATGCCCATTGGACACCGCAATCGAATAGAACTCACCACGCGAACCATCACCACGCAGGATGCAGGATGGATATTTCCAGGTAATCGCCGATCCGGTCTCCACTTGAGTCCAGGAAATCTTCGAGTTTTTGCCACGGCAATCGCCACGCTTGGTAACGAAGTTGTAGATGCCGCCCTTGCCATCCTTGTCGCCCGGATACCAGTTCTGGACGGTAGAATACTTGATTTCGGCATCGTCCAGCGCCACGAGTTCAACCACGGCAGCGTGCAGCTGGTTTTCATCGCGCTGCGGGGCTGTGCAACCTTCCAGATAAGAGACGTATGCACCCTCTTCGGCAATGATCAGCGTGCGTTCAAACTGGCCGGTGTTTTTCTCGTTGATCCGGAAGTAGGTGGACAATTCCATCGGGCAACGCACGCCCTTGGGAATGAACACGAACGAGCCATCGGTAAACACAGCCGAATTCAGCGTTGCATAATAATTGTCGGTGACTGGCACGACCGTGCCGAGGTATTTCTTCACCAGATCCGGATATTCGCGCACGGCTTCCGAGATCGACATGAAGATCACACCAGCCTTCATCAACTCAGCCTTGAAGGTGGTGACAACGGAAACCGAGTCAAACACTGCATCCACAGCAATCTTCGGACGTTCCACGCCCGCCAGAATTTCCTGCTCGCTCAGCGGAATGCCCAGCTTGGCATAGACCTTGAGAAGCTCGGGATCGACCTCATCCAGCGATTTTGGCCCCGCTGTGCTTTTCGGCGCGGCGTAGTAGTAAATATCGTTGAAATCGATCTTCGGATAATTGACGCGCGCCCATTCCGGCTCTTCCATCGTCAACCAGCGCTGATAGGCGTCGAGGCGCCATTGCAGCATCCATTCCGGCTCTTCTTTCTTGGCAGAAATAAAGCGGACAATATCTTCCGACAGGCCTTTGGGGGCCTTGTCGACTTCGATCATGGTTTCAAAACCATATTTGTACTGATCGACGTCGATCTGGCGGACCTGATCGATCGTTTCCTGTACGGCAGCCATTCGCGTTCTCCAATCTCGCCGGGTCCAAGGTCCGGCAGCTTGTCAACGTTGAAAGCGGGGTTCCGCTTCAATGTAGGTATTGAGGGCGAGTTTTTCACCCCTTGTTATTTCCGAATTTCTCTTGCGCAATCTTAACATCGCGCAAGTATTCTCGAATTCTTATGCAGCCTGACCAGAATGCTGGCGACGCGCTGCAATTTTTGCAAACACCCTGACCACAGCATCCACATCCGCTTGCGTGGTGGCGGGTCCAATAGAGATCCGCAAACCACCCACACCCGCGTCAAGCCCCATGGCTGTTAACACATGGCTTTGCCCAACCTTCCCAGAAGAGCAGGCAGCTCCCGCCGAGAGCGCCACACCTTCAAGATCAAAGGCAATTTGCCCCGTCTCCGCCTTCAAACCCGGCAGGGTGAAAAACGTCGTATTGCCAATGCGCTCTGCGACCTCGCCATGGATAACCAGATCTTCTGCCGCATTGCGCATGCCCGCTTCCATCTGATCGCGCAAGGTTCTGATACGCAAATTGCGATTTATCAAGTCATTTATCGCATATTCGGATGCTGCGCCAAAGCCTGCGATCGCGCATAGATTTTCTGTTCCACCGCGATGTCCCTTTTCCTGCCCACCGCCGCGGATCAGCGGCTCCGGCATCAGCATTTCACCACGGGCAATCAGCGCACCGACACCCTTCGGACCGCCAAGCTTGTGAGCGGAAATTATCAGAAAATCCGCATCAAGTGCCTCGATATCCACCGGCATGCGACCCGCGGCCTGCACGGCATCCACCACCAACACACCACCCTTGGCATGAACAAGCGCTGCAACATCCGCCACCGGCTGAATAACGCCCGTCTCATTGTTGGCCAGCATCACAGCCACCATTGGCAAGCCATGCTCGGCCGGATGATCTGCCAGCAGCATCTCCAGAGCAGCAAGATCGAGAATACCAGTTTTCAAAACCGGAATTTCAACCACGCGCTCAAACCGCCCTCCCATGCGCACGGCAGGGTGCTCAATGGCCGAAACATACAGCGTACCAAAAGACAGAACGGAGCGCCCCATCTTGTAGCGCGGCGACAAAACCGTATTGGCAGCCTCAGTGGCGCAGGAGGTAAACACCACATTCTGGGCACTCGCACCCACAAGAGCCGCCACCTGACGGCGCGATTTTTCCACCAACGAGCGGGCGCTTCGGCCTTCGCTATGCACAGAAGACGGGTTGCCGGAAAGCATCAGAGCTGCCATCATCGCTGCACGCGCTTCATCAAGCAGCGGAGCCGTGGCATTCCAATCCATATAGATGCGCTCAATTGCCATCTTTTTCCCGGTTTCCAAGTTTTTTAAAGGCTCAATGCCGACTTCAGTCACGAAAAGTGCATTTTCCTTGAATTTCTTACCAAGCTTGTCCTATGACACAATCCAACAACGTGGTTGAGTCATAAAATTTCGAATGGTTCTAAACTGCGTTTTAGAAAAGCTGACTGTCCCCGTCAAGTCATCTCTCGGATGCACGTGGGCCTATACGCGAAAAAAGACAAGCAAGACCGGAGTATCTATGCCCGAAGTCATCTTTAACGGACCAGCAGGTCGCCTCGAAGGTCGCTATCAGCCCTCTAAGGAAAAGAGCGCGCCGATTGCGATCATTCTGCATCCGCATCCGCAGTTTGGCGGCACGATGAACAACCAGATTGTCTATCAGTTGTTCTACATGTTCCAAAAGCGCGGTTTTACGACGCTCCGTTTCAACTTCCGTGGCATCGGTCGCAGCCAGGGAGAGTTTGACCACGGCGCTGGCGAATTGTCCGATGCGGCGTCAGCTCTGGATTGGGTGCAGAGCCTGCACCCTGATTCGAAAAGCTGCTGGGTGGCGGGTTATTCCTTTGGCTCTTGGATCGGCATGCAGCTTTTGATGCGCCGCCCAGAAATTGAAGGCTTTATTTCTGTGGCACCGCAGCCAAACACCTATGATTTCGCCTTCCTCGCACCCTGCCCTTCCTCTGGTCTCATTATCCATGGCGATCAGGATAAAGTGGCACCAGAAAAAGACGTTCAGGGTCTTGTGGATAAACTGAAGACCCAGAAGGGTATTCTGATCACCCAAAAGACCATGCCGGGTGCCAACCACTTTTTCTCCGGTCAGGTCGATACATTGATGGCTGAGTGCGAAGACTATCTGGATCGCCGCCTTGAGGGCGAGCTGGTTCCAGAACCCGCCGCCAAGCGTCTGCGTTAATGACACTTAGGGCCGCTCGGAACACCTCCCCGCGGCCCTATTCATATTGCAACCGCAACAATCTATGTTAGCCTCGTAAAACCATTTGGTTTCGAGGGCTTTTCTATGGACCTGCATTCCGCTATCGCCTTTACACTAGCCTTCTTTCTGTTTGCGGCAAGTCCAGGCCCCGACAACATGACGGTTATAGCCAGAACCCTGTCACACGGGCCATATTCTGGCATTGCCTATGGACTGGGGACAGTCACGGGCATTCTTATTTACCTCACCCTTGCCTTTATGGGGTTGTCTGTCCTCGCCAGCGAAATGGGAGGCGTCATGACAGTGCTCCGTTTCGCAGGTGCTGCTTATCTCATTTGGATGGGCATCCGGTTGTGGACAGCAATCCCGGTTTTACCCGAGCGTCAACCTGTGCACGCCAGACAATCAATTATACCAGTGTATTTCACAGGCTTTGCATTGAACCTCGGCAACCCCAAAATGCCACTCTTCTATTTGGCGCTGCTGCCAAATTTTGTGCCCTCATCCTTCAACAGCACCGTCTTTATCGACATCGTCGCCATCATCCTGATTGTTGAAACTGTGGTGATCGGTGGTCACGTCTGGCTGGCCGGTCGCGCGCGCAACGTGCTAAAAACCCCAAAGGCTATCACGATCGCCAATAGGCTCACCGGAGGATTTCTGGGAGCTTCAGGGGTCGCTATTCTCGCGACCGCCCATAAAAATTGAAGTTTCATTAAGGTTTTCTGCCAGCGATTTGCCCTATTCCTTGACTTTAGCCCGTTTTGGGCCTATTCCGCGCTGGCGTTAACGCCTGTTTCTATGGCGCTTCAAATAAAGTTCGTAAGAACGGAACGGATATCATTTCCCTTTGACCACATTCGCTGACCTTGGCCTGAGCCAAAAAGTTCTTTCTGCTGTCACCGACGCCGGCTACACAGTGCCGACGCCCATTCAGGCAGGCGCAATTCCGCCAGCCCTGATGCGCCGCGACATTTGCGGCATTGCCCAGACGGGCACCGGCAAGACCGCCTCTTTCGTGCTGCCGATGNCGCCGGCTACACAGTGCCGACGCCCATTCAGGCAGGCGCAATTCCGCCAGCCCTGATGCGCCGCGACATTTGCGGCATTGCCCAGACGGGCACCGGCAAGACCGCCTCTTTCGTGCTGCCGATGCTGACATTGTTGGAAAAGGGCCGCGCGCGCGCGCGTATGCCGCGCACGCTGATTCTCGAGCCAACACGTGAACTCGCAGCTCAGGTTGCTGAGAATTTCGAAAAATACGGCAAAAACCACAAGCTCAACATTGCACTGCTGATTGGTGGCGTGTCCTTTGATGAGCAAGACAGAAAGCTGGAGCGCGGCGCAGACGTTTTGATCTGCACCCCCGGCCGTCTTCTGGACCATTGCGAACGTGGCAAATTGCTAATGACCGGCGTGGAAATCCTGGTGATCGACGAAGCCGACCGCATGCTGGACATGGGCTTCATTCCCGATATCGAGCGCATCGCCAAATTGATTCCCTTTACCCGCCAGACGCTGTTTTTCTCGGCAACCATGCCGCCGGAAATTCAGAAACTGGCGGATCGGTTCTTGCAAAATCCTGAGCGCATTGAAGTGGCCAAGCCATCCTCAACGGCTTTGACGGTAACACAGCGCCTAATCGCCTGCCCCAACAAGGATTATGAAAAGCGCGCGATCTTGCGCGACATTATCCGGGCGCAGGATGATTTGAAGAATGCCATCATCTTCTGCAATCGCAAGAAGGATGTGGCCGATCTGTTCCGCTCGCTGGAACGCCATGGTTTTTCGGTTGGCGCTCTGCACGGCGATATGGATCAGCGTTCGCGCACCAATATGCTGGCTGGCTTCAAGGACAATCAGATTACCCTTCTGGTTGCCTCAGACGTTGCAGCCCGTGGCCTCGACATTCCAGATGTCAGCCATGTGTTCAACTTTGATGTGCCAATCCATGCGGAAGATTATGTCCACCGCATTGGCCGCACGGGTCGTGCAGGCCGCTCCGGCGCCGCTTTCACGCTGGTGACGAAGTCGGATACCAAATATCTTGACGCGATTGAAAAACTGATCACTAAGAAAATCGAATGGCATGATGGCGATATCGCCTCTCTTCCTGCCGCCGTTGAGGGCGAAAAAGAAGAGCGTCGCGGACGGGGCAAAGGTCGTGAGCGCGACCGTGATCGTCGCCCGGCGGCAAAAGCCGCAGAGCCAAGTCATAAAGCTGACACTGCAACTGTGCAGAATAGCGTCGAATCGGCTGAAGAGGTCGTGGTAACCAAGGTGGATAGCGTGAAGCAAGAGCGCAAGGCAGACAAGCGATCGAATCAGGGCAATCGGGACCAGCGGCACAATCAGTCGCCAAACCCGGCCAATGATGATCATCGCGAGCGCCGCCGCAATCACTATCGCGACCACGACGATGGCCCGACACCGATTGGTTTTGGCGATGACATTCCAGCTTTCATGCTGATTGTTGCCAACGCAAAAGCATAAATGAAGCCGGGTATTGATTTTCCGGGTGTCGGCGTGGGACTTGCCATCTTAAAGGATGGCAAGCTTTTGCTCTATAAACGCATGCGCCCACCCGAAGTTGGCTACTGGAACATTGTTGGCGGCAAAGTGGATGTGCTGGAGCGTTCAGACATTGCTGCCAAGCGCGAGGCTGAAGAGGAAACCGGCCTCTCCATCGGCAATATTGAATTCGTCTCCGTGACAGAACAAATTGTCGAGGCTGATCGCCAGCATTGGGTCTCTCTGCTTTATAAGACAGATGATATAACCGGCGAAGCGCAGTTGACCGAGCCAGACAAGCTCTCGGATTTCGGCTGGTTTGCGCTGGATGATTTGCCCGAGCCACTTTCGGCTTTCACGAAAGCGATTCTACCGTTTCTTCGCTAGAGCCTTTTTCGCACTCGGCTTATGGGTGCGAAATCCGGCCTCATAGGCCAGCGTCACCCATTTTGCCATCTCATCCGGATCATCAAAAGCATTCTCGGGAATCGACCAATAAGGCATGGCAACGGGCTTTTTGTCCTCTCGTTGATATGTCCATTGGCGCGCGCCAGCCTGCTCAAACAGGGGTGCGGTTTCGGCGTCTGCTTTCAACAAAATCTCGTCGAACAGATCGAGCGCAATGATGACACCGTGGTGGTAAATGCCTTTGCCACCAAACATGCGGCGTATGGAAACAGGCCCAAGGGCGCAGAACATCTCTTCAATATCTGCATTGTCCATGGCACCACCTCACCCATCATGCAACAGTATGGAAGCCTCGATTAAGATAGAGCAGAGAGGCTGACGTATTGCCCATCGTCAACCCGACAACCTCGCCAAAAAGCACGGTATGGCTGGGCGTCACTTTGCGGTCCACCACCCGGCATTCATAAGCGGCAATGGCATCTGCCAACACAGGTGCGCCCGTGGTTCCTGACGTCCATGTGCCAAAGGCAAACCGCTCCTCGGTGCTTAATTTTCCAAAGCCTGCAAAAGCACCGGCCAGCGCCTCGTGTTGCGCGCCCAGTGTGTTGAGCACAAAGCAATCGCTTTCAAAAAACGGCTGGTTGTTTTCATTCTGATTGTTGATGCAGGCCAGCAGCATCGGCGGCTGGTCGGAAACGGAGCAGGCGGCTGTGATGGTTGTGCCGCGAATGATATCGCCAAAACGGGTGGTTACAAGCTGAACGTGTCCGGCGTAGCGGCTCATCGCTTCACGATAATCCAAAGCATCGATGGCCATTATGTTTCACTTACCCTTCGTCGGAATCAATTTCTAACTGGCTATAGAGCATGATGGGCCAGGATTAAACCATAGCGAAAATTGCTGTGCCGCAAATTTCCGTTTCCTGCGCGCCACTGCGCCCTACAATTGATATTACGCACAAAGCTTCGCTTTGGTTCTCTATATCCGATGTGTCGTTTGCCGATTAAATCGATTCCGATTTCATACATTATGCAGTAGGATCAAAAGATATTCATCATGATCCGGACCATAATGACCTTTCGCCCTGCTCTATCCGTTATTTTCACAAGCACTTTGCTGTGTGCAGCCCCCGCTTTTTCCATGACAATTGGATTGGTTGCTCCGCAGCATGGCCCTTACGCACTGTTGGGGGAGCAAATGGAGGCCGGTGCGCGGGCGGCATCGCAGGCAAGTGACGACAAGCTTGTGATGATTGATGAAAGCTGTGAGGCAGGCAGTGGAACAGCCATCGCGGATGAGCTTATTGCAGCAAAAGTGGATGCGGCCATTGGGTTTCTGTGCAGTGAGAGCCTTGAAACAAGCCTGCCGAAATTGGCGGATGCCCATATTCCAGCGCTCACACTGTCTGTGCGCTGGCCGACCATTATGGAAGATGCATTGAAAAAGCACTGGCCATTTTACCGGATGGCTCCGAGCAACAAAGCGGAGACGAGCAAAATTGTCGATGTGCTTGTGAGCCAATGGCCGGGCTTTGCCGTCGCGCTGATTGATGATGGCACGATAAGGGGTCGTGAGTTGGTGGACAGTCTCCGCGCGCCTCTTGAGCAGCGCGGTATGAAAGCAGTCTTCAACGACACCTATCGCCCCGGGCAAGAACAGCAGATTTCACTGGTGCGACGTCTTAAAAAAGCAGGCGCGACCCATGTTTTTATCGGCGGTGACCGCGCAGACATCAGCATCATCGCCCGCGACGCCAAGGCAGAAAGCATTGCACTGACTGTGATGGGCGGAGATGGGATGCGGGCGGCGGACAGGCCCGTGCCGCTGGCAGATAGCGTTTTAGCGGTGACCACGCCCAATTATGCCACCTTGCCCAGCGCGCAAGCCGTAACAGCCAAATTCCGCAAAAACAATATTGAACCGGATGGCTATACCCTGCCCGCCTATGCTGCCGTGCAGTTTTTAAATGCGGCTAGCCAGCAAGCAGACAACCAACCACTGGGTGACGCTATTGCGAAAACAATGGTGCAAACCGTTATTGGCCCCATCAGCTTTGATGCACATCACGAGTTAAGCGAAAACCCCTACCAGTTGCTGGAATGGCGGGACGGGGCATTTCAAACGCCCCTCACCCAATAATCTCAACCCTCATAGGGCCAGACGGGCCGGGTAAAGACCCCGCCGTCAACCCACAACGTTTGCCCGGTGACAAAGCTTGCCGCTTCGCTTGCCAAAAACATCACCGGCCCCACAATATCATTGGGCGTACCCACGCGCCGAAGCGGCGTGACTTTGCCCCACGTCTCGGCATAATCGGGTGCCTCATCGAATGTGCGCTCTGTGGCAATGGCACCGGGTGCTACGCAATTGACCCTGATGCCATTGGGGCCAAGCTCGACCGCCGCAACCTTGGTAAATTGCTCCACGCCGCCTTTTGATGCCGTGTAATCCACCAGGTTTGGAAACGCCGTCTTGTTGCAGCCAGACCCGATATTGATCACCGAGCCACCTTGACCTGCGGCAACCATGCGCTTGGCGGCGGCTTTGGTATTGAAAAAGGTGCCGCTCAGATTGGTGCGGATAACGCGGTTCCAATCCTCTTCTTTCAGCTCCAGCAAACTCGACCATGTTTGCACGGCAGCGTTATTGATCAGCACATCCGGTGCGCGGCCCGCCCAAATACAAGCGGCATCAAAAAACGCCTCAACAGCCGCGCTATCGCCAACATCGGCCAAAAGACCAAGTGCTTCATGTCCTGAAACCTCCAGTTCAGTTATCAGGCTTTGCGCAAACCCATTGTCTCCAACATAGCTGAAGGCCACTCGATCACCGCTCTTTGCAAAGGCTTTCACCAATTGCCGCCCTATGCCGGTGCTACCGCCGGTGATCACAACAAGTCTTTTCATGTCTTCTCCCCTGTCCTGCTCCAGATGCCGGTTTTAGCGTGCTCAAAGCGGCCTGTCCAACCAAGCAATTATAGCTGCGAAAGCGCAACACAAAGCGATCAAACTTCTGCGCAATCAGTTGTCGCACGGATACGGGAATGCTATGCAGCGGCAACAGGTTCTGCCGTTTCGGAGTATTGCACATATGACCCGCCCGCTGCTCATCGCCCCTTCAATCCTTGCGGCCAATTTTGCCAAACTTGGACAAGAAGTGAGTGATGTTGTCGAGGCTGGCGCAGACTGGATTCATCTCGATGTGATGGATGGGCATTTTGTGCCCAATATCTCGTTTGGCCCCGCCGTCATCAAAGCACTTCGCCCGCACACCAAGGCGGTGTTTGATTGCCATCTGATGATTGCACCCGCCGATCCCTTTCTGCCCGCCTTTGCCGATGCGGGCTGCGACTACATTACTGTGCATGCCGAAGCAGGTCCGCATCTGCACCGCTCACTGCAATCCATCCGCGCGCTTGGCAAGAAGGCCGGTGTTTCGCTCAATCCGGCAACGCCGGTATCCATGTTGGAAAATCTGATTGACGACGTTGATCTGATCCTGATCATGAGTGTGAACCCCGGTTTTGGTGGCCAGAGTTTCATTCCCTTTGCCGCCGATAAAATCCGCCAGGCCAATGCTTTGATTGGTCCGCGCCCTATCGCACTTGAGGTTGATGGCGGCATAACTGTCGAGACTGCCCCGATTGTGACAAAAGCCGGTGCAAATGTGCTTGTCGCTGGATCGGCGATTTACAAAGGTGACGGTGTGGACGATTATAAAAAGACAGTATCAGCATTGCGGGTTGCCGCTGAAGGAGGCCGGGCTTGAATATCTCTTGGCTTCGCGGCACGCTCGTTGCCATTGTCTCATTTGCTGCCCTGCCCGCATTTGCTGGCGATATCGCCAGTGTAAACCCTATAGGTTTTTCAAGCGACGGCAGTGTGTTTGCATTTGAGGAATATGGCATTCAGGATGGGTCGAACATAGCCTATTCCAATATTTATGCCATTGATCTGACCAATAACACCTTCCTGCCGGATACGCCGGTGCGTATTCGCGCTGACGACGACAAGGCTGGTCTTGCAAGCACGCGGCAAAAAAGCCTCAATCAGGTGACCAAAATCATCCAGCAGCGCGACCTGCTCAATCATCCTGGTGAGATCGTAGCGTTTAACCCAATCAGCCAGGTTGGTGTTGATGGCCACACCCTCAGCTATCGGCTGCATAAGGTGCAGCCCGCGGTTGGCCAGCCATATACGTTGAAGCTTGAAGAGCTGGATGAAGGCGCGCCCGCAGCCTGCAAAGATCAGGTGCCGACCATCAAGGGTTTTCGCCTGCGTATGACCGAAATTAACGGAGCCAAGCAGGATAAGGTTGTCTATGAAGACGGCCATGTGCCTGCCAGCCGCCGCTGTCCCACCGGCTACCGGCTTGGTGGTGTTGTGACCTACCAAATTCCCGGCGGTGCTGTGGTGCAGATTGCGCTGGTGCTGGTGCTGAACCCATCAACCCAAGGCTCGGATGGGCGCTGGCTGGCCGTGCCCATCAAGCCCTGAATGACATTCGCATGGCAGGTCGCACCTGCTTCCAAACCGTTGAGAATGCCGACGACCTTTGCTAGTTCCACGGCATTCACCGCAAGATAAGAAGGCAAATTCATGATCCCGCGCTATTCCCGGCCAGAGATGGTCGCTATCTGGTCTCCCGAAACCAAATTCCGTATCTGGTTTGAGATCGAAGCCCATGCTTGCGACGCGCTGGCCGAGCTGGGCGTGATTCCAAAAGAAGCCGCAAAAACCATCTGGGAAAAGGGCGGCGCTGCGGAATTTAACGTGGCCCGGATTGACGAGATTGAAGCGGTCACCAAGCATGACGTGATTGCCTTCCTGACGCACCTCGCCGAGTTCATTGGCCCAGACAGCCGCTTCGTGCATCAGGGCATGACCTCTTCCGACGTGCTGGACACCACACTGAACATTCAGCTGGTTCGCGCCGCCGACCTGCTGCTGGCCGATATGGACCGCGTGCTGGCCGCTCTGAAAGCCCGTGCGTTCGAGCACAAGGATTCGGTGCGCATTGGCCGCAGCCACGGCATCCACGCAGAACCCACCACCATGGGCCTGACCTTTGCCCGCTTCTATGCCGAGATGGAGCGCAACCGCGCCCGTCTCGTCAACGCCCGCGCTGAAATTGCCACGGGTGCCATCTCTGGCGCTGTTGGCACCTTTGCCAATATCGACCCGGGCGTGGAAGAACACGTCTGCGAAAAGCTAGGCCTCGTGCCGGAGCCGGTTTCCACGCAGGTCATCCCGCGCGACCGCCACGCCATGTTCTTTGCCACATTGGGTGTGATTGCCTCGTCCATCGAAAACGTTGCCATCGAAATTCGCCACATGCAGCGCACCGAGGTGCTGGAAGCCGAAGAGTTCTTCTCGCCGGGCCAGAAAGGCTCCTCGGCCATGCCGCACAAGCGCAATCCGGTGCTGACCGAAAACCTCACCGGCCTCGCCCGCCTGGTACGCATGTCGGTTGTCCCCGCCATGGAAAACGTAGCCCTTTGGCATGAGCGCGACATCAGCCACTCCAGCGTCGAACGCGCCATTGGCCCAGACACCACCATCACGCTCGATTTCGCGCTGAACCGTTTGGCTGGCGTTGTTGAAAAGCTGGTGATCTACCCAGAAAACATGCTGAAAAACATGAACAAATTCCGCGGCCTCGTGATGAGCCAGCGTGTGCTGCTGGCGCTGACCCAAGCTGGCGTTTCCCGCGAAGACAGCTACCGCCTCGTGCAGCGCAACGCCATGAAGGTTTGGGAACAGGGTAAGGACTTTTTGGAAGAATTGCTGGGCGATGCTGAAGTGCGAGCAGCCCTCACGGAAGAGCAGATCCGCGAGAAGTTTGACCTTGGCTATCATACCAAGCATGTCGATACGATTTTCAAGCGGGTTTTTGGGTGAAGCCTCAGCTGCGCCGCTACATGCGGCGCAGATTATTTAAGGTGAACCGAAATCGCTTTATCTAAAGATTTCTCAATCATTAATTTTGTTAAACGTCTGTAACGCTTGGTTTGACTCGAAAAATTCCGAGGATAATTTGAAAAAGTTCGGCTGCATCGACGGACATACTTCAAAAACGTCCAAGTATCGTAACCTGTATCTTGATTATAAGTCACGTCTCTGAGAAGATTGGTTTCAAGTTGCAGAGAAGAATAGTTTGCCCTTATCCAAATCTCACCCTTGCTTCTGTATCTCTTAACGTAAGCGCAAGCAGAACCGTAAGCGCGTCGCTTCATTTTCCGCCAAGCATTTGAAAGTGTAGAGTTTTTTATCTGAATAGAGGCTCCATCGTATTGAAACCCAAGATATTCAAGGCCGTTTGCTGACGCCCTTCCAAAAACACGACTAAAATCTTGGACTAAGCCATTTCTAGAAAAACGACTAATACTAACTTTTTTGTCCTGAATTTGCAGCTTGCTGCCATAATGCCGGATACGAGTCTGCAAAAAATCTTTAACTTCAAAATCTGAGATCGAATTAGATTGGGGAATTACAACAATAATGTCATCTGAGTAGCGCATATAAATACCAGAATGCTCAGAAACCCAAGAATTGACTTCAGCGTCAAAATCCATCAAATAGAAATTTGCAACCAAGTCAGAAATTGGAGTACCTTGCGGTATACCAAAATTAAATCCATTTTTTTGAATTAGACTTGGAAAGTTCGGGTCTCCCCCCGCAACTAAATTTCGAAAATCTTCCACGCTACAAAGCTGTTTATAATACTTTCCTTTTAGTAAATCGATTTTTCGCTTTCTGCGTTCGCCCCTCGAACCCACTGCTGGATGTACCATTAGCTCGAGTCTTTTCATTATTTTATCATAATCTACGACAGAGTATTTCGTGATAGCATTAAAGACAGCTTGATGATCAGGCGGCAATGGCTGTTTTATGAGCGCCTCCCAGCACTGACGAATACGCCCGTGGTCCAAACTCTCAAAATATGATTTTATATCCACGACGGTAACTATACAGTTATCGCAAGAACGAATGAAATCAAAAACTTCTTTAGCAATATCAATACTAGATTTATTTCCACCACATGCTCGAGGCAAGCGCCTGTAGGCTACAGGCACGGAAGATAGACCCTTGAGTTTTAGCTCTGCTTCAAAAAAATCTGATAATAACGCACGGTATCTAGCAAAAATCGCAGCATCTATTCGAGCTGCATAACGAAGAGGGCGTTTCTTTTCTATCCTCTTACCGCCGTGCCGAAAACGTATCCAACTCTCAAAAAATCTAATTAATGGAAAGAATGAATGACGCGACACCAAATTAGGATCATTAGCAATAGAGGCTAATAATTCTTCAGATATAGTACGATCGAAATGGAGATATTTTTTTATATCTTTATCACGAGGTATCCAATTTTGCTGAGTGGAGGCAATAACACAATCAGGCATTGTACAGTTATCGCCTCCGCCCTTACAGCATGGCATTTGCGCCACTATCATCCCTTACCAACGATATTGTATATACTGTATTCGTAGTGATGAGCTTAATCGGCATCATCATAAAGAATAACGAAATCATCATAATCAGGAGAATAGATCCCATGATCACATTACCCGCCATCTTTCCACTTGACAGTGTAAACAAATGACTCACGCGCGACCGTGATCCGGGATTCAGATCTCTCCTCATCTTCCGTGTGGAACGCCCCATAACAACCATTTGGGGATTTCTCGGTTAAAGTTCAAGAGCCTAATTTAAAAAAAGACATGCTATATGAAACTTCTTTTTCCCATTATCAGCGTGATCCTTCTTACCCTATTGGTTTTTGCCGCACTTGTCGTAAGCGGTTGGATAACGCTGGCTCTTTGGTATCGCATTCCGGGTCTAGACATTATCCGTGGCGCAGCTTCCGGTCTGTGGCTTATATTTGTCCTTGCTATCATTTCCTTGGCTCGAAAATTACCGCTTGCCTCAGTCGGGCTGTTTCTATTGAGCTTGGTTTTCATCGGCATCTGGTGGCAATCGATCACGCCGAGCCTTGATCGAGATTGGGCGGTGGATGTATCCAAAACCGTGACGGGAACGGTTGATAACAATATCGTCACGCTCCAGAACGTACGCAATTTCAACTGGACAAGCGACAGTGCCGCCGATGCCAAATGGGAGACGCGGCAATATGATCTCAATAAGCTGAATGAGGCCGATATGGTCCTGTCCTATTGGGGCATGGATGCCATTGCCCATACGCTGGTCAGTTTTGGCTTTGAGGATGGTCAGCGCGTGGTGTTCTCGGTCGAGACACGCCGCGAGAAGACCGAATCCTATTCGTCGATAGCAGGCTTTTTCAAAACCTATGAACTGGCTTTTCTGGCCGCCGATGAGCGGGATATTCTCTATCTTCGCACCAATATGCGCAAGGAGGACACCTATCTTTACCCGCTGGATATTCCCAAACAGGCGATGCGCGCCTTGTTTTTGAATTACGTGAACTCGGCCGATCAGCTCGCCAGACAGCCCAAATTCTACGACACGATCACCACCAACTGCACCACGGTGGTGTTTGATCTTGCCCGCCAGATTGAGCCGGGCATTCCAACGGATTACCGTGTTTTGCTGTCGGGTTACCTGCCCGGCTATCTCGCAGAGCATGGAGCCTCGGTCTGGAAGCTGCCGGAGCCTGAGCTTCGCAAGCGTGCGGCCATCAGTGCCAAGGCACAGGCTGCGGGCAATTCACCGGCTGATTATTCCAGTGTGATCAGGCAGTAAAATTCTGACATTTTTTTAAGGTGCGTCAAAAGGCTGAGGGCTTTGAGCCCTTCTGTTTATCGGTGTTTTTATAAAGCCCCCTATTGACCTCAACTTAAGTTGAGGTTCTACAAACACGATCAACCCAAACCAAGTCTCCCAGCACAGTGTGACGCGGAGGTAAAAGAAGGAGTTGATGCATATGATACCGATAACGGGGCTGTATGAGACCCACCTGACTGTTTCCAATCTCGACAGGTCAATCGATTTTTATCGAGATGTCGTGGGTTTGGAATTCGCTCACAGAATACCAAACCGCGATGTTGCTTTTTTCTGGGTTGGTGGACGGGACCGGTCGATGCTCGGCCTTTGGTCTATTCACAGTTCACCCGTGCAACTCAGGCTCCACATCGCATTTCAAACCACTCTTGATCAACTCCTTCTCTCTCCGGACTTTCTCCGATCAAAAGGCGTTGTGCCTCGGCGTGGCGGAAGCAATGAGGAGATCGATGAGCCGGTGGTGTTTCCCTGGATGCCAGCCGCAAGCGTTTATTTTAACGATCCGGATGGCCACTCCCTCGAATTTATATCTCTTTTACCCGAAAGCCCGCGACTGGACATCAGTGGCACGGTAACATTTGTGGAGTGGCAGCGGATGAATAGCAATATTGAGGTCTGAATAAAACGATAACGCCGTCGCAAAACCAATTTTGCGACGGCGTTCTGCACCATTTCAAATATCCGGCGTTTATTCGGGCAATTTCCGCACAGCACCCAAATCCGCGCTTGTTGCAAAGGCGGCATAGGCCTTCAACGCCGTTGTCACCTTGCGCTTGCGCACCTCCGCGGGCTTCCAGCCAGCCGCATCTTGGGCCACTCTACGGGCTGCGAGTTCGCCTTCCGAGAGCATCAGTTCAATCGTGCGGTTTGGAATGTCGATGGCAATGGTATCGCCGTTACGGACCAAACCGATGGTGCCGCCGTTGGCAGCTTCGGGTGAGACGTGACCGATGGACAGGCCCGATGTGCCGCCAGAGAAGCGGCCGTCGGTGATCAGGGCGCAAGCCTTGCCGAGGCCCTTGGATTTCAGGTAGCTGGTTGGGTAGAGCATTTCCTGCATGCCCGGACCACCCTTTGGTCCCTCATAGCGGATCACCACCACGTCGCCAGCCACCACTTCGTTGCCGAGAATTGCTTTTACGGCCGAATCCTGGCTTTCATACACCTTGGCAGGGCCGGTGAATTTCAAAATGCTTTCATCAACGCCTGCGGTTTTAACGATGCAGCCGTCCAGAGCGATATTGCCCTTCAGCACGGCCAAGCCGCCATCCTTGGAGAATGGCTTTTCAACCGAGCGGATGACCCCGGTTTCGCGGTCCAAGTCCAGCTCATCCCAGCGCGATGATTGCGAAAACGCCACCTGCGTTGGCACGCCGCCGGGGGCTGCGCGGAAGAATTCGCGCACGCTCTCAGAGTTGGTGCGGGTAATATCCCACTGATCGATGGCATCACCCAGCGTTGGTGCATGCACGGTTGGGCAATCGCGGTTGATCAAGCCACCACGATCCAGCTCGCCGAGAATGCGCATGATGCCGCCTGCGCGGTGTACGTCTTCCATATGCACATCCTGCTTGGCAGGGGCCACCTTGGACAGGCACGGTACGCGGCGCGACAGCTGGTCAATGTCATCGAGATTAAAATCGATCTCGCCTTCATAGGCGGCAGCCAGAATGTGCAAAACGGTGTTGGTAGAGCCGCCCATGGCAATATCCAGCGCCATAGCGTTTTCAAACGCCTGCTTGGAGGCGATGGTGCGCGGCAGTACATTTTCGTCGTCCTGCTCATAGTAACGGCGGGCCAGATCAACGATCAGATGGCCAGCCTCCACAAACAACCGCTTGCGGTCGGAGTGAGTAGCGAGCGTAGAGCCATTGCCCGGCAGGGACAGGCCCAGCGCTTCCGTGAGACAGTTCATGGAATTGGCGGTGAACATGCCAGAGCAAGAACCGCAGGTGGGGCAGGCCGAACGCTCGATAGTGGCCACATCTTCATCGGAAATCTTGTCGTCAGCGGCAGCAACCATGGCATCCACGAGGTCAAGGGCGACCTTCTTGCCATGCATCACAACCTTGCCCGCTTCCATGGGACCGCCAGAGACGAACACAGTTGGAATGTTCAGCCGCAAGGAGGCCATCAACATGCCGGGGGTGATCTTGTCGCAGTTGGAAATGCAGACCATGGCATCGGCGCAATGGGCATTGACCATATATTCGACCGAATCCGCGATGATTTCACGCGATGGCAGCGAATAGAGCATGCCATCGTGACCCATGGCGATACCGTCATCCACGGCGATGGTGTTGAATTCCTTGGCAACACCGCCAGCCGCTTCAATTTCGCGGGCAACCAACTGGCCGAGATCTTTCAGATGCACATGGCCGGGCACAAATTGCGTGAATGAATTGACCACGGCAATAATCGGCTTGCCGAAATCGCCATCCTTCATGCCGGTTGCGCGCCAAAGGCCGCGCGCGCCTGCCATGTTGCGGCCATGAGTCGTGGTTCTGGAGCGATAGACGGGCATGGGTGTCACCTCGAAAGCTGGTTTTGTCGCACAACGCTGATGGAATAGATCACGCGCGCGGGCTGGTTTTGAATTTTTCTAGGTCAAATGAGCGTTTATGTCACTATCAGCAAGGCCGAAAACGGTACTGTTGCGCGTGCACAGGAATGTGAAGCGCAAAATACGGAAATTTTGAAATCCCCTGTAACATTTTCAATCCACCGACCGTACTTATGCGTAGAATGCTTTTATAGCTGATAGGGAGCAAACCGACCATGGCCGTATTTCGCCCGCCTCACATTCCCGCCTCCGAGATCACGCCGCAGGGCGTTTATCTGTCTCGCCGCACATTGATGGGCGCTGCCGCAGGCACATTGGGGCTTGCTATTGCAGGCGATGCCCTTGCAGCACCACTTACAGGCAAGCCAACGGCCTATAAAGTTCCAGACAAGCTGACGCCGAAAAAAGATGTGACCACCTATAATAATTTCTACGAATTCGGCACGGACAAATCTGATCCCGCCAACAATTCGGGCAAATTCAAGCCGACGCCGTGGACGGTGGAAATCGGCGGGCTTGTGGCCAAGCCGCAGAAAATCAGCATCGAAGACATTATGTCGTCTTTCACCATGGAAGATCGCATCTATCGCATGCGCTGCGTTGAGGCGTGGTCCATGGTCATCCCGTGGATCGGTTTTCCGCTCTCAGCCCTGCTGGATAAGGTCGAGCCCTTGGGCAGTGCCAAATATGTGGCGTTTGAAACCGTGGTCCGGCCCGATGAAATGCCGGGGCAAAGCGGCTTTTTCCAATCCATCAACTGGCCTTACGTGGATGGTTTGCGGCTGGATGAGGCGCGCAATCCGCTGACGATTCTCGCAACCGGCCTTTATGGCGAAACCCTGCCAAATCAGAATGGTGCGCCACTGCGCCTCGTTGTGCCATGGAAATACGGCTTCAAGGGCATCAAATCGATTGTCAAAATTACCCTCACAGAAAAACAGCCGCCCTGCACCTGGAATATTCTTGCCCCCAATGAATATGGCTTCTATGCCAATGTGAACCCCAAGGTCGATCACCCCCGCTGGAGCCAGGCCACCGAGCGGCGCATTGGCGAAAGTGCAGGCCTGTTTGGTGGCGCGCGCATTGATACCCTGCCCTTCAATGGCTATGGCGAACAGGTGGCTGGCCTTTACAAAGGCATGGACCTGACGAAGTTCTATTGATCATGGCTGATTTTAAACTTTCCGCCCGACAGAAATCGCTCAGCATCTGGGCGCTTTATGCCATCGGCCTACTCCCCGGCCTCTATGCCTTTTACCTCGGCATCTTTGGTGGGCTGGGGGCTGACCCCGTGCGTGAGTTTGAGCACCGCCTGGGCCTTTGGGCGCTGCGCTTGCTCTGTCTCGGTTTGGCGGTGACACCGCTGCGCGATCTGTTCAAGGTCAATCTCATTGCCTACCGCCGGGCACTGGGGCTTTTGGCGTTTTACTATGTACTGGCGCATTTTGCCGTCTATCTGGCCCTGGATCGCGGTTTGATTTTCTCGTCGATTTTGGGCGATATTCTCAAGCGTCCCTATATTATGTTGGGCATGTTGGGGCTGGTTTTGCTCATTCCGCTGGCGCTGACCTCCAACCGCTGGTCAATCCGCAAGCTGGGCAGCAAATGGAACACCCTGCACAAGGCCAGCTATATCATTCTTGCCGCCGAGTTGTTGCATTTTGTTCTTTCGCGCAAATCCTTCACGCTGGAGCCCGCAACATATACGGCCATTGTCCTTGTGCTGTTGGGCTATCGGTTGATCCGCCCGAAAATCATGGCCGCAAAGCGCAAAAATTCTGCAAGGATGCGGGCAACATAACCACCCGGTTGGGGCAAGGTCGGGACGTTACCACCACGGGCAAACGTGCATGGAGACATACCGATCTTGCCAACCCTGCTGGACGCCCAAACCCTATACGATAACGATCAGCCGCAAGCGGCTGTTGAGATACTATCGAGCTTGATTGCCTCCCATTCCGGGCCTGAGGCTGCCAGGCTTTTGGGCGATGCTCTGTTGAAAATGCAGATTTTGGATGGGGCGGTGCAAGCATATCAGTTTGCCGCAGAGTGCGCGCAGGAGCCAGAACGCAGCGACCTACTGGCGCAAGCCGCATTTGTTGCGCTTGATGCCAATCGCTCGCCAGCGGAGCCGGAACAGATAAAACAATATGTGGCGGCCCTTGCTGCAAGCTCTGTCATCATCCATCTGCAACGGGCAGCAGAGATTTTGCTAGGCGATCCGCGCAATCCACTCGTCTTGAGTGTTTTGCAAAAACTGCGAAAATTACAGCCTAACGACAATTATGTTCGACTGACACTGTTGCGGTTGGCGCGCGAACATTGTGACTATGCGATCCTGAAAGAAGAGGAGCCATTGCTTCGCGCCGAATTGCTGGCCGGTCAAACCGATTGCCTTGCTGAAGAACCGCCGCACAGCAGCATTATGTGGGAGGAAGATGAGGCACTCAACCGCCTAGCCGCCTCCATCGGAAGCATCACGCCAATAACCCCACAGATGCAGGCCCAGCGCCGCAATCAGCCGCATCAATGGGGCGATAAAATCCGCATTGGTTATCTCTCCTGCGACCTATGGGACGACCACGCCACCATGCGGCTGTTTCGCAGCGTGTTGACCGCTCACGACCCGGCCAAATTCGACGTGACCTTGTTTTGCTACACGCCAGAAAAACTCTTGGGTTTTGATCTGGGCGGGCGCAAGGATTGGGGCAATATTATCAGCATCGAGGCGATGAATGATGATGAGGCGGCATCCAGTATTCGCGCAAAAAACATAGACATTCTTGTGGACCTAAAGGGCCACACCCGCGGAACACGCTCGCAACTGATGAACAGGCCGCTGGCCCCCGTGCATGTGCAATGGCTGGGCTTTCCCGGCACCTGTATTGAGGTGGATTGCGATTATGCCATTGGCGATCGCTTTGTGCTGCCGGCGTCTTCAGCACCGCACTATCACGAAAAATTCTGCCGCCTGCCAGAATGCTATCAGCCCAACGATCCAATCCACCGTCCGTTGCCGCTTGCTGCCAAACGCACAGCGCTTGGCCTGCCTGCGGATCGGGTGATCATTGCGGCTTTCAATGCGCAAAAGAAAAACTCTCTTACCACAATGGCGCTCTGGGCAGAGGTGTTGAAAGCCAACCCCAAGGCGCTGCTATGGCTGATGATTGATGGCAACCACGCCCGCCAATCCACGGCAGCCCATTTCAAGACGCTTGGCATCAAACAATCGCAACTGCTGTTTGCGCCAAAGATGGCCTATGCGGGCCATTTGGCGCGGGTGCAGGCCGCCGATTTTGCCATTGATACCTTCCCTTGCAATGGCCACACCACCACGTCAGACATGCTCTGGGCTGGTTTGCCGGTCATCACCAAACGTGGCGGCAATTTCGCAGCCCGCGTGTCGGAAAGCCTACTGAACGCCATGGGCCTCAATGATTTGGTGGCAGATGATGACGCGTCATTTGTGGAACTGGCCAGTGCGCTGGTCCAAAATCCGCAAAAGCTTGCAGATTTGAAAGCCCATCTGAATGAGCAACGCTTTCAATCGCCATTGTTCGATTCTGAGCGCTTTTGCCGTCATCTTGAACGAGCCTATGACATGATGATTGAGCGGGCAAAGGCCCGACAAGCACCGGACCATTTTGATGTGCCAGTGCTGCCCGCCCGCCAAGGCTCTTTTCACTCTCTTCGCGCTCAGAGTGCCTCGTAGGCAAATCGGTCAAAATCAGCGGGTGTGCCCTGCCCGGTTAAATCAAAGGCGAAAACGCCTGCAAAGGCACCGGTGAACGAACCATGCTCACCACGACCGCCTTCATCGGAAATCACGCCCGCGTCCAGTGCCTCGCCAATATCTTGCCAATCATCAGCACCAGCAGGCTTCCAGAAGAAATGCAGGTCGTTATCAACGATCTCCATCGCCAGATCCAGTGCGCCTTCCGGCACGGAAATGCCCGATCCGATGGGAAACACCAGCTTACCTGCGGGATAATCTCCGGGGCAGGACAAAATGGTCAGCGCCCTGCCCAGCGTTTCATGCCAGGTCACCGCCAAGGCGTGCAGCTTATAGCGATTGTAATAGTGCGTGAGTCCTGCGACCTGCTGGTAGGTATCGGGCACAAATTCTATGCGCGTTTCAGCACGAAACCTGTGGTGCTCTTGTCTTCGCGCCACCAAGGCCTGCTCAAACCACGCGCCAATGCTTTCACGGCCAAACAACCGCAAAAATCCGGACCGCTCGGTGGTTGAAAAAATCCGCTCTGGCTCCGGCGTGCGCAACCATTGAAAATCCATTGGCAGCTTTGCCTGATCAAACAGATAGTCAATCCGCTGCGGCTTGAATTTGCGCTCGGTTGGCACCGGCGGCGTGACTTCCACGGCGGGCACTGGTGTGCCGTCAATCAAATAAAGCCAGTCATCCTTCCAGATGCATTTTTGCAAGCCGGTTTCGCGTCCCAGCGTACACCGTCGGTAAGGTGACAATGGGCGGCCTAGCAGATGGGTGTGATAGGATTGACCATCAGAAGTTTCAACATATTGGCCATGGCCAGCGCGCTGAAGCGGTGCTTTGGGGCTGTCTTTCGAGGTGATCAGATATTTTTCCGGATGGGTTTCATACGGCCCTTCCAGGGTGCGCGAGCGCGCCATGGTGACGGCATGGTCATAGCCAGTGCCGCCTTCTGCGGTGGTGAGATAATACCAGCCATTGCGCTTGAAAAGATGCGGCCCTTCCACCAGACCAAGCTCGGTGCCGCGATAGATATTATGCACAGGCCCAACCAGCTTTTTGGTGGTCGCATCCCATTGCTGCAACAAAATGCCATCAAAAGCCGTATTATCGCCCTCGGTATTATGCGCCTCAGGCCGATGGTTCCAATGCATGTTGACGAACCATTTGCGGCCATCATCATCGTGAAACAGCGATGGGTCAAAACCAGAGGAATTGACATAAACCGGGTCCGACCATTCGCCCTCAATGGTGGGGGATGTGACGATAAAATTGGGTGCGTCTTTGAAGCTGCCATCGTAGCGCTTCACATCGGTATACACTAGCCAGAACAGCCCATCGGCATAGGACAGGCAGGGTGCCCAGATGCCGCAGCTATCGGGATCGCCACGCATATCGAGCTGGCTTTTGCGCTCCAGCGGACGGCGGATCAGGGTCCAGTTGACCAGATCGCGTGAATGATGGATCTGCACGCCGGGATACCATTCAAACGTCGATGTCGCGATGTAATAATCATCGCCCACCCGGCAGATCGACGGGTCCGGGTTAAACCCCGGCAAAATTGGATTGATGATCATGGTTTCTCCTCCCAGACACAAAACAGACCCCGCGCCACAATGCGGCGCGGGGAAACATCAAAATCAATCCCGCTCGGCTGACTTGGCCCACAGATTGATGTCGGCTTCCTTGGCGTAAACATTGATTTCAGCCAGTTCCGCATCCGAGAAATCGCGGTTGTCGAGCGCTCTCACGCAATCTTCAATCTGCGAAACCCGGCTGGCACCAATTAGCGCCGAGGTCACACGCCCGCCACGCAGCACCCAGGCTATGGCCATTTGCGCCAATGTCTGGCCGCGCTTTTCGGCGATGGTGTTGAGCTTGGCGATATTATCAATAATCTCAGGGCGAATGAATTCCGTCTTCAGCGACTTGCTTTGCGCAGCCCGGCTGCCTTCTGGAATGCCTTGAAGATATTTGGTGGTCAACATGCCTTGCGCCAAAGGCGAAAACACAATGGAGCCCATGCCAACATCATCCAGCGTATCCAACAGCTTGTCGTCTTCCACCCAACGATTGAGCATGGAATAGCTTGGCTGATGAATAATCAGCGGCGTGCCCAGACCCTTCATAATCTCGACAGCCTCACGGGTGCGCTGAGAATTATAGGAGGAAATACCGACGTAAAGGGCACGACCTGACCTTACGATATGGTCCAGCGCACCACAGGTCTCTTCCAAGGGCGTGTCGGGGTCAAAACGGTGCGAATAGAAAATATCGACATAATCGACACCCATGCGCTTCAAGCTCTGATCGCAAGACGAGATGAGGTACTTGCGGCTACCCCACTCCCCATAAGGGCCGGGCCACATGTGATAACCGGCCTTGGATGAAATCACCAACTCATCGCGCAAGCCGTGAAAATCTGTCTTCAGGATTTCGCCAAAGGCAAGCTCGGCCGAGCCGGGCAGCGGGCCGTAATTATTGGCAAGATCGAAATGGGTGATGCCGAGATCAAAGGCCGCGCGGCACATATCGCGCTTGATCTGATGCGGGGTATCGTCACCAAAATTATGCCAGAGACCCAGCGAAATGGCCGGAAGCTTGAGGCCGGTTTTGCCGCAGCGATTATAGGTCATTCGCTCATAGCGATTTTCAGCCGGTTGCCAGCTCATGGTAATCTCCCTTTATTGGTGATGGGGCGATTGGTCTCGCCCCATCGTCAAACACCTACTTTAACAAGGCACGCGCTTCTTCTACGCCAAGTGCAGCAGGTTGGGTACATGTCGTAGAAAGTGTAATGAACTCGCCAGTCGCGCCAGACTTGAGAATGGCCGTCATCACATCCACACCATGCAACACCCGATCGAGCGAGCAGCGCGCGTCGCGCCCTTCCAGAATGGCCAGTGCCATATCGGCAAGGCCCGCTGTGCGGTAATTGGCGCGTGGACCTTGCTGGCTCTCTTGATTGTCAATGCCAAACGGATGATCCCACACTTCGAGCGGCTTGATCTCCTTGTTGCGGCCCGTTGCCTCAACAACCCCACCAAAGAAATTCGGGTCCGGCACAAACAATGAACCTTCGGTGCCGTAAAGCTCCATATTGGCATGGCGATGGCACCAGACATCCCAACTGGCCGACAGCGTGATGGTTGCACCATTCACAAACTCCAACAGCGCATGGATGTTGGTGGGCGTCTTAACCGGAATGCTCTCGCCATTGCGTGGCTCGCTGGTGATGGTGCGGGTCTCACTTGCCATGGAGGTCAGCGCGCCAACCCGCTTCACCGGGCCAATCAGGTTGATGAGATTGGCAATGTAATAAGGCCCAAGATCAAGAATCGGCCCGCCACCAGGCAGAAAGAAAAAGTCGGGGTTGGGGTGCCACATCTCCATGCCGGGGCTCATCACATGGCAGGTGCCAGAGGTGATGCGGCCAATGCCACCCTGATCAATATATTGGCGGGCGAGCTGATGGGAGCCGCCCAAGAACGTATCCGGTGCGCAGCCGACAGACAGGCCCTTTTCCTTGGCAATCCGGCGCAAATCCTCACCCTGCTCAAGGCTCAACACCAGAGGTTTTTCAGAGTAAACGTGCTTACCCGCCTCCAGAATTTGCTTTGAGACCGGATAATGGGCATCTGGAATGGTGAGGTTGACAACCACATCCACATCCGGATTGGCCAGCAATTCCTCTACCGTTTGCGCTTTCACGCCAAACTCTTCAGCCCGCAGCTCGGCTGCATTCATATTGATATCGCTGCACGCCACCACTTTGATGCCCTTGAACAAGGGTGCCAGGGTGAAGTAAGCCGTCGAGATATTGCCGCATCCGATGATGCCGACACCAAGTTCGCGTTCCATATTGGAAAACCTCATTAATATTCTGAAATCAATAGGATTTAAAGGAAGCAATTGAGCGCGTAATCAAACGATCAATATCGCTTGGATTGTCATGCTCGACCACATAATGATCGACATTGAATTTGCCGAGCGTGCCAACAAGCCCCTTCCAGTCAACGGTGCCGTGCCCGACATCGGCCCAGCCATCCTCATTGGTATTTTCACCTGCAGGGGCAATGTCCTTGACGTGAACAGCCGTGATGCGCTTGCCATAGCTTTCAATCCACGCAAACGGATCAGCCCCGCCGCGCACCACCCAGGCAAGATCCGCTTCCCATTTCAGACCGGGGCCACCTGCAAAAATCTGCTCTTGCGGCGTCGAGCCATCCGACAGCGTGGCAAATTCAAAATCATGATTGTGCCAGCCAAAGGTCAGGCCGGCCTCCACGAACGGCTTGCCAGCCGCTTCCAACCGCTGACCAAAAGCAAACCAGTCAGCCGCATCACTGGGGCGCTGGTCAGGCAGCAGATACGGGCAATAGATCGCCTTGATGCCGAGTGAATCGGTGATTTCAAACACCCGTCCGGTGTCATTTTCCAGCATATCAATGCCGAAATGGCCGGTTGGCATGGTCAGACCGTTTTTATCCATATCGGCCCGCAGCGCCTTGAGACCGGCTGCATCCAGATCGCCATACATACCGCCAAAGCCTTCAACGTGGCTGTAGCCCGCAGCGCCAAGTTTTTCCAAAATGCTAGAGTAGGGCTGAAAATTGCGCGCACTATACATTTGAAATCCAAGCTTCGTCATCGGTATTCCTCCTCAAATGGGCCCCGTGCCTCCCACGACACCGGGGCAAAACATCTCAACACTCTTGCCGCAAACCAATCAGCCGCCAAGCGATCAGCTTGACGCCTGACAAGAATAAAGATCGTAAAGGGTAAACTCAGGAACAGTCTCGGACGGCAGGCGCATGGATGGCGTAAAGATCACCCGCCTTTGCGCACCCGCCGTCAGGTCAAATGCGTTGTCGCTGTAGCGTCCAGCCGTTTTGCTCTCGATCATCACAAACAAGGCTAGGCCTCGGGCGCTGACCAAAAGCTCAAAAGAGCCATCGTCCGTGGGTTTCACATCGAGCGTAAGCCCTGACGGGGCGAGGTCGAGCGCCTTGTAGGTGCTTGCGCAATGATGCCCCTCGCCGCTCATGCCGTTAGAGGCCGAAAACTCCCAGGCAATCAGCGTATCATCCGCAATATCGCTGACGTTGAAGGTCGTCAGCGTTTCAGCCTTGTCAGGTCCGCACACGCCGCGCGCTGTGGTGAGTTCCTTGCGTTCTCCATCCAATGTCAGCGAAAACAGCGTAAGATCGATATGCACGGCGTCGGCTGTGTCATTCACCATGGAAAAACCAAGTGACGTGCCATCCGCACTTGGAATAGCAGCAACAGCCACCGGCTGAAAGAAACGCCGGGTCATGTAATGCATGGCCTTCCAGCCACCGCCGTAATCCAGGCTTGCCCAGGACGCCACCGGCCACGTGTCGTTAAGCTGCCAATAGAGCGTGCCCATACAATGGGGCTTGAGCGAGCGCCAATAGTCTACCGCCGTCTTGATCGCCAACCCCTGCTGGATCTGGCTGAGATAGACAAAATTGGCAAAATCTTTTGGAAAGCGGAAATAGCGGAACATAGTGCCGGCAATGCGCTCATTGCCGCCTGCGTTTTTCTGGTGCAACTCAATCACCGGCGAGGCGATGTTCATGTCCTTCGCCTCTGCAAAACTCTCAATCACCGGCAAGGATGTGTAAGACTGAAATCCGAACTCGGAGCAAAAACGGGGTTTGACGCTGCGGTAATTGTCAAAGCTCTTGTTTTCGTGCCACACGGACCAGTAATGCATATCGCCAGAGCCATCGGCATGCCATGCATCGCTATAATCCAGATAACCCGATGCCGGGCTGGATGGCCACCACAGACCTTGCGGGAAGGCACGTTTCACGCCCTGCTCTATCACCCGGTTCAACCGATCATAGGCCACCAGATAGCGATCGCGATTGTTGCGACTTTCCTCAAACCATGTCAGCGCGCCCACCAATTCATTGTCGCCACACCACAGCGCAATGGATGGATGCGATGACAAGCGCCGCACCTGATACTCTACTTCATGGCCGACATTTTCCAGAAAATCCTCGGTGCAAGGGTAAAGATTGCAGGCAAACATGAAATCCTGCCAGACCATCAACCCCATCCGGTCGCACAGATCATAAAACCAATCCGGCTCATAAAACCCGCCGCCCCAAACGCGGATCATGTTCATATGGGCATCAACAGCCGATTGCAGCAGATCTTGCGTTTTCTCCTGCGAAGATCTGGAAAAAACCGCATCTGCCGGAATCCAGTTGGCACCCCGGCAGAAGATTTCCCGGCCATTGACCTTAAACGCAAACCGGCTGCCAGCCTCATCGGTATCGGTCAAAAGCTCAATGGTGCGGAGGCCAATCTGCTTTTCCACCTTTTCCCCGGGCACTTCAACGCTCAGGCTATAAAGCGCCTGCTCGCCGCTGCCCGCAGGCCACCACAGACGTGGGTTTTCGATTTCAAACACATGGGTGATGCGTGTTTCACCGGCATTGATGCCGCAATCCAGCCGAACGCGCTCCTCACCAAAGGTGATATGCAGCGGTGTCACGGCTGGCTGGCTGGCAAATACCGTTGCCTTGACCGTCAGCGTCACCCGCCCATCGCTGTGGTGATGTTGCTCTGCCTCCACATGCTCAATGCGCGCGGGATCAAGCTTGCGAATGGCAACAGTGCCATAGAGACCAAGCGGCGCAATGGCAATGTTCCAGTCCCAGCCAAAGTGGCATTGCGGTTTACGCAGCATATTGCCATTGGGAATCGGCGAATTTCCGGTGGAATAAGGCACGTAAAACGGTAGGCGCGCCTGCCGTTCCTCTCCCGCTTTAATGCTGGAATGGATCAGAATCCGGATGGTGTTTTCGCCTGGCTGCAAGGCAGCACTCACATCCGGACGGTACCGACGAAAGCAATTATCCGCTGACAGCACCGGAATATCATTGATGAACACGACGGCCACGGTATCGAGATACTCAATATCCAGATACCAGTCGCCTTCGAGATGATCGATGGTGAAACTGCGGCACAGCACCCAATCGGCTTCGGCCACCCACTGCACCTGCTCTTCATTGCGCCCGAAATAGGGATCAGCAATGATCTTTGCAGCATAAAGCGCGCTATGCACGTCACCGGGAATGGTGATGTTGCAAGAATGCTCACCCGCCGATGTGGCAAGCTGCCATGGGCCGGAAAGATCGAGATTAGTTTCAGACATAGCTCTCACAACCGCACTTCCGTCTTCGCATCAAACAAAGACGCCACCGACATATCAAAGGAGAGATGAACCTTGCTTCCCGGCGCATAACGCCGTGTTCCGGCAATGCGTACAGACAGGCTCTGCCCGGCCAGTTTCAGCCACAGCAGATTGTCGGCCCCCATTGGCTCTTCAATATCCACTGTTGCAGTATGGCCTGTCTCACCCGCTGCATCGACCGCGATATGTTCTGGCCGAACGCCCAACACCACCTCGCGGCCCGCATCAAGCTTTGTATCAGCATCATAGCCGGAGAGACTGAAATCCACGCCACCGCTGGAAAACACCACGGCACCGTTCTTCTCCACTAATTGGCCCTTGAAGAAATTCATCGATGGCGAACCGATAAAGCCTGCCACAAAGAGATTTTTGGGCCGATTGTAGATGGTCATCGGATCATCAAGCTGCTGAATGACGCCGCTTTTCATGATGGCAATGCGGTCTGCCAGCGTCAGCGCTTCAATCTGATCATGGGTCACGTAGATCATGGTGTTTTTCAGCTGTTGATGCAGCCGCTTGATTTCCACGCGCAGTTCGGCGCGCAGCTTGGCGTCAAGATTGGACAGCGGCTCGTCGAAAAGAAACACATCCACATCGCGCACCAGTGCCCGGCCAATGGCCACTCGCTGGCGCTGACCGCCGGAAAGCTCAGCGGGTTTGCGTTTCAACAGCGGCCCGATTTGTAATATCTCCGAGGCTCGCGCCACGCGCTTGTCAATCTCTTCTTTCGGCATTTTTGCCACTTGCAGGCCAAAGGAGAGGTTTTTCTCAACCGTCATCTGCGGGTAGAGCGCATAAGACTGAAACACCATGCCGATGCCCCGGTCTTTCGGCTCTTCCCAGGTGACGTTTTTGTCCTTGATGAAGATCTGGCCTTCCGACACATCCAAAAGCCCGGCAATACAATTGAGCAGTGTGGATTTGCCGCAGCCGGACGAGCCGAGCAGCACCAGAAACTCGCCATCGGCAATATCGAGATTGAGGTCTTTCAGCACCGTCACAGCGCCAAAATTCAAGGAAAGGTCGCGGATAGAAACACTGGTATTCATGATTTACCCCTTCACAGCGCCAGCGGCGATACCGCGCACAAACAGGCGCCCAGAGACGAAATAGATAATCAGGGGAACGGCACCCGTTAAAATTGTCGCGGCCATGTTGACGTTATATTCCTTCACGCCCTGGACCGAGTTGACGATATTGTTGAGTTGCACCGTCATCGGGTAATATTCTGGCCGGGTGAACACCACGCCGAACAAGAAGTCGTTCCAGATGCCTGTCACCTGCAAGATCATGGCCACCACAAAAATCGGCAGCGACATGGGCAGCATGATGCGGAAATAGATTTGCCAGAACCCTGCCCCATCCACGCGCGCTGCCTTGAACAATTCTTCCGGCAGCGAGGAGAAATAATTGCGAAACAGCAATGTGAGGATCGGCATGCCGAAGATGGTATGAACAATCACCAGACCAGACAGTGAGCCGTAGATACCCACTTCGCGCAGGATAATCACGATCGGATAGATCATCACCTGATAGGGAATGAAGGCACCGACCACCAGCACCGCGAAAAACAGATTGGCCCCTTTGAACCGCCAGTTGGCCAGCGAATAACCGCTGACGGAGGCAATCAGGATGGAAATCACCATAGACGGAAGAGTGATGCGCACCGAATTCCAAAAGCCGCGCGACAAGCCATCGCAATTGAGGCCGGTGCAGGCCTCGCTCCAAGCCTTCACCCATGGCTCGAAGGTGATTTCCATGGGCGGCGAGAAAATGTTGCCCATGCGAATTTCCGGCATGCCTTTCAGCGAGGTCACCACCATCACATACAATGGCAACAGGTAATAGGCGGCGGCCACAAACAAGATGCCGTAGAGCATAATGTTGCGAGACGAAAATACCCGCTTTGGCTTGGCTCCCTGCGGCCCTTCTCTCAGGCGTTTTTCAGGACTGATATGGTCGGATAATTTGATAACGGAACGATCAGCCACGCTTGCGCCCTCCAAATTCCAGATAGGCCCATGGGATGACAATAATGGCCACAGTGAGCAGCATCATGGTGGAGGCGGCAAAGCCCTGCCCCAGATTTTGCGCTTGGAACATATAGTCATAAACATATTTGGCAGGCACTTCCGAGGCAATGCCGGGACCGCCGCTGGTTTGCGCCACTACCAGATCATAGACCTTGACGATACCGCTGGTGATGATGACCAGCGTGGTGATAAACACCGGGCGCATCATGGGAATGATGATCAGCAGATAGGTTTTCCAGGTTGGAATGCCATCGACGCGGGATGCCTTCCAGATGTCCTCGTCAATGCCGCGCAGACCCGCCAGCATCAGGCACATCACCAGACCTGTTCCCTGCCAGAGACCGGCAATCAGGATGCCGTAGATCACGATGGACTGGTTATAGAGCGGGTCGAAATTGAAATTGGTGAATCCAATGGAGCGGATAACCGATTGAATGCCGAATTCGGGATTGAGAATCCATTGCCACACCAAACCCGTCACAATGAAGGACAGGGCAAAGGGATAGAGAAAAATCGTGCGAAACACATTTTCAAAGCGAATTTTCTGATCCATCAGTGCCGCCAGCACAAAGCCAATGACAAGGCTGAAAATCAGCGACAGCACGCCGTAAATTGCCAGATTTTCAATTGACACGATCCAGCGCGCCGAACTCCACAGGCGATTATACTGATCAAGGCCAACAAAATTCAGCCTCGGCAACAGCTTGGAATTGGTAAAGGAATAAACGACCGTCCACATGCTGCCACCGAAGAAGATCACCACAGCGATCAGAATCATCGGGATTGATGCAATTTTTGCATTCAGATTGCGCAGCCACCGGGTGGGTCGCGTGGTTTGGCCTTTGGCCATCATCAGAGCAACCTCCTCTTCTCACAGCCTAAAAATTGAAAACTCAATATGCGTGGGGCACATCAAAGCGGGCGGAAAACCCGCTTTGAATTTGCTCCGACATCGTCTGTTTTAAAGGACAGTTTCAATCAGCCGCTTTGAGAATTTCCGCAAAGCGCTTCTGTGCGGCCTCAGGCGTCATGGAAGGGTTGGCGAAGAATTGCGAGAACAGGTCTTCTTTCTGCTTTTGCGTATCGGCAGAAAGGAGCTGATCCGGGCTTTGCAGCACATTGCCTTTAGCCAAAATGGCAAGACCCTTCTTCATGCAATCATTGGCCGACGCCAAATCCACATCACCTCGAATGGGGAGAGAACCCTTCTTGAGGTTGAAGGCAACCTGAACCTTCGGGTCAACAATCGTTGCCGCCAAAGCATCCTGCGCCTTGGATTTAGCCTCATCCTTCAGCTTGGGGAAATAGAAAGCATCCCCATTTGCCGTGAGATATTCATTCAGGCCAAGGCCCGGCAGGCATGTGTAATCCTTGCCCGCTACCTTGCCAGCAAGCTGGAATTCGCCCTGCGCCCAGTCACCCATAACCTGACCACCAGCCTTGCCGGTGATGACCATGTTGGTGGCCTGATTCCAGTCCTGCACATTGGTGCCTGCCGCCAGCTTGCGGGCATCATCAACTGCCTTGAAGATCTTGGCGACTTCAGGCCCGGAAATGGTTGCGGCGTCGCGGTCCTTGAAGACCTTCATGTAGAGGTCTTTACCACCGAGAGAAATCATCAGGGTATCAACGAGACCAGTGGCCTGCCATGGCTGGCCACCCACTGCGAGAGGCTGAATGCCTGCCTTTTTCAAGGCGGGGCCAGCGGCCACAAACTCATTCCAGTTTTTCGGCAGCTCCACGCCGGCCTTTTTGAAGGCGTCGTTGGACAGCCACAGCCATTGCCAGGAATGGATATTGACCGGCGCACAATAGATTTTACCATCAATGGTGCAGCTATCCAGAAGGCTTGCGGGCTTGATTACGTCTTTCCAGTGGCCCTTGGTGGCCACATCCGTCAAATCACGCATCAAACCGGCCTCCACCAGCTCCTGCGCCTGACGGCCATGGTTGAATTGCGTGGCCCCCATCGGATCGCCGCCGGTGATACGGCTGATCATGATCGGCCGCGCCGTGCCGCCAGAACCGGCAATGGCACCATCCACCCATTTATTGCCTGTGGCATCAAACGCCTTGGCAAGCTCTGCCACCGCCGCGGCTTCGCCGCCCGATGTCCACCAATGGGTTACTTCAAGATCGGTCGCGTGGGCCATGCCAAACGGCAATGCCACGGTAGCAGCCAAAACAGCCGCGATGCACCGGAAATTCATTAGGTCTCCTCCCCAACTGAAACGTTGCAGTAAAAACCTATGTCAAAGTTTCAGATCACGCAACCATGAAGATAGAAAATATTCATTTTTTATTCACGCCTTTAATTTTGATGGGCGCAAGCCGCCTGCGAAGCCATGATTTTTCACAAAATTTGCATCGCAAAATTGCAAAAAAGCGATATTTTTGAATGATTTGGGCAAAAATGATACGATGCAGCATCGCAAATGCAATATTATTATCACCTCATGCAACACCCTCATTAAGTGTCTCGCCTGCAATTTCTGCACTGGACTTTCCAACTGTAACGTTTCAGATTATCCGTCTTTTCCGTCGATTGAGAGGTGTTGCCGCCCCTTGCACAAGACCGCTCGACACGTGTAAACACGGCTTTCTTCAGGTGGAATTTCGATGGATGATGATCTGAAACAAAGCAAAAAGGCCACAGAATCCAGCGCCCTTGGAAAAGAGCGCCCAACCCTGAAGACCATTGCCTTCATGACAGGCCTAGGCATTACCACCGTATCGCGCGCCTTGAAGGATGCGCCGGACATTGGTGCCGACACCAAAGAGCGCGTGCGAATGGTGGCAAGGCAGCTTGGCTATCAACCTAACCGCGCTGGCGTGCGCCTGCGCACCGGCAAAACCAATGTCATTGCCCTAGTGCTGAGCATTGACGAAGAGATCATGGGCTTTAGCAGCCAGATCATGTTTGGCATTTCCGAGGTCTTATCCAGCACGCCTTACCACATTGTGGTTACGCCCCATTCCCATAGCAAAGACCCCATGCAGGCGGTTCGATATATTCTGGATACAGGCTCGGCCGACGGCATTATCATCTCGCGCACTGAGCCAAATGATGCTCGCGTCAATCTTTTGCTAGAGCGCGGCCTGCCCTTTGCCACCCATGGGCGCACGGCCCATGGGGCAATCCATCCCTATTATGATTTCGACAATGAAAAATTTGCCAGTGAGGCTGTGGGCAAGCTGGCAGCGCGTGGCCGTAAACGCATTGCGCTGTTCGCACCGCCCAGCAAGCTGACATATTTCACGCACACCCGTGATGGCTTTCGCGCCGGCCTTCGCACCCACGGCTTACAAGAGGTTCCAATCGACATTGATATTGATGCGCCGTTGGAAAAAATACGCGCAGCCACCGAAGCGTTGATGCGCTCCAGTGATGCCCCCGATGGCATCATCTGTTCTGCCAGCAGCGCCGCAATTGCCGTCAATGCCGGTATTGAGGCGGCTGGGCAGCACCTTGGCGATAAGGTTGATCTTGTATCCAAGGAATCCATGCCGATTCTCAACTGGATCAGGCCGGAAATCATCACGGCCAGGGAAGATTTTCGCATGGCGGGCCGCGAGCTGGCCAAAACCGTCATCGCCAGTATTGATGGCGTTGAGCCGCACTTGTTGCAGGGCATAAGCAAGCCGGTTTGGGAAGATTGAGCACTTCAATCGAGGACGATGGATAATCCGTCCTTGCCGATCACCAATTCGCCAGACCATGTTGGTGCCAAAGCGGAACGCCAGTGATCTTCCGTAAAATCCGGATCATCCGCGGGGATAAGATGATTGAGCACCAGACATCGCACATCAGCTTGCGTTGCAATGCGGCCTGCATCTGCTGCCAGTGTGTGCGACGCCAGCAGGTGTTCGCGCAGGCGCGCACCATTGCCGGTGCGGCGAATAATGCTATCAACTCCCTCCGGCAGCATGGCTTCATGCACAAGAATATCCGCCCCTGAGGCGAAATCGGCAAGCGGCGGAAAATAGGCCGTATCGGATGAAAACACCACACAGCGCCCCTCGGCCTTTATGCGCAGAGCAAAACAATCTGTCACAGGCGGATGATCAACCCGCAAGGAATCCACCCGCAATCCATCTGCGTCCAAAACAAGCCCCGGACCATACTCAATCAGTTCGACCAAGGCACTCAAATCCGGGCGTCCCTCGTCAGCAACACGGGTTTCAATGTCATACGACATTGAGGCAACAAACCCTTCCCAAAGACGCTTGATGCCGGGAGGACCAAATACGGTCACCTTGTTTGCGAGGCCTGTGGTCCAGGCGGTGTGAATCAGCGGCCCCAACTCCAACACATGGTCTGAATGCAAATGGGTGATGAAAATCAGGTCGAGGTCTTTCAAAGACATGCCCGCTTCCACCAGACCACGGGCAACACCCAAGCCGCAATCCACCACCATTCGGCGTCCGCCCAGGGTTAACAGCATGGATGTTGGGTTGGGTCCACCGGGACGGATGGCGGGACCACCCTTGGTACCAAGAAGCGTAAGAGAATTTGTCATGTCACTACCCATAGAAAAACGGCCCAATCCGGTGAAGGATTGAGCCGCTATATATTTTAAAACACTCAGTAGATCGCAGCACCGCTGCCCCAAGGGCCGTGGTGATATTCCTTGCCGTCCACCCGGTCAAAGCCATGCGCGCCGAAGAAGTCACGCTGTGCCTGAATGAGATTGGCTGTGCCGCGGCCACGGCGGTAGCTGTCGAAATAAGACAGAGCCGAGGACAGCGCCGGAATAGGCAGGCCCGAGAGTGCCGCGTAAGACACCACGCGACGCAAAGCGCCATCGGTTTCCTTGACCATCTGCGAGAATGCAGGGGTGATCAACAGGTTGGCCACATCAGGCTCCTTGGTGAAAGCCGAGGTGATTTCATCGAGGAATTGCGAGCGGATAATGCAGCCTTCGCGCCAGATTTTGGCGATGGTTGGCATTGGCAAGGACCAGCCAAACTCCTTGGAGGCTTCCGCCATCACTGCGAAGCCCTGAGCATAGGCGGCAATTTTGGCAGCCAGCAATGCGCTTTCCAGATCGGCAAGGAAGGCCATGCCATCCTGTGGCTTTTCGCCAAGCGTTGGCAGACCGAAAATGCCTTCCGCAGCCACGCGCTCTTTCTTTTGCGATGACAAAACGCGGCCAGCAACAGCGGCTTCAATGCCGGTTGCAGCAACGCCCATGTTCTGCGCCTCAATGACCGACCATTTGCCGGTACCCTTCTGGCCAGCGGCATCGACAATCATGTCCACCATCGGGTTGCCGGTAATCGGATCCGTTGCCTTCAAAACCTTTTCGGTGATCTCGATCAGGTAAGAGTTCAAACGACCCTTGTTCCACTCGCCAAACACGCCACCGATTTCACTGGCAGACATGCCAAGACCATCACGCAAAATGCCATAAATCTCGGCAATCATCTGCATATCGGCATATTCGATGCCGTTGTGAATGGTCTTGACGAAATGGCCTGCACCATCGGTACCCAGCCATGCCACGCAAGGCTCACCCTTGAATTTGGCAGAGATTGAGGTCAGCACGGGTTCGACGCGCTTCCAGCTTTCTTCCAGACCACCAACCATGATGGAAGGTCCGTGACGTGCGCCTTCTTCGCCACCAGACACGCCCATGCCGATAAAAGTCAGGCCGGAATCCTTCAAGGCATCGAAGCGGCGGATGGTATCGCGGAAATTGGCGTTGCCAGCATCAATCATGATGTCATTGGCCTCAAGATGAGGCTTGAGCAATTCCATCTGCTGGTCCACGGCGTCACCAGCCTTGATCATGATGATGATCGGGCGCGGTGGGCGAATGGCGGCAACGAATTCTTCAATTGTGTCGCAACCAATGATGTTGCTGGCCAGATCACCCGCTTCTGCCAAAAACTCATGGGTGCGGGCGGGCGTGCGGTTAAACACCGCAATGCGATTGCCCTTCTCGGCAATATTCAGCGCGAGGTTTGACCCCATCACGCCAAGGCCGATCAATCCGATTTCCGCCTGTTGCATGTGAATGCTCCAATTCATCTACCAAAAATCAAGGAGGCTGTTTTGGCACTCCTTTGGTCATCCGGCAAGGCGAAAGGCGACGTCAGGTGTCAGGTTTGTCGTCATCTTGTGCAATCACCCGCCAGGCCGCACCATCCATATCGTCATATTGCCCGGATTTGAGCGACCAGAGAAAAGCCGCCAAGCCGATACCGCCCATAAACAGCGCGATAGGGATGAGATAGATCAGCATATTCATACGACAAGGTCACTTTTTCGAGAGGATGCGGCCGCGCCACTCAGCCGGTTCAACCTCAGCGCATTGACCACCACCAGCATGGACGAGGTGGACATGGCAACCGCTGCGATTAGCGGTGAAGCATAGCCCAAAAGCGCAATCGGCACCGCCAAAACATTATATCCGATGGCTAAAAAGAAGTTTTCGCGGATCAACTGCCCTGCCCGGCGCGACACATCAATGGCAAAGGACACGGCATCCAGGCTATCGTGCAAGAACACGAAATCGGCAGCCTGACGGCCGACATCCGAGGCCGTGGCGGGTGCCATGGATACGTAAGCCGCCGTCAACGCTGGTGCATCATTGATGCCATCGCCCACCATCAGCAAATGCTGCCCGTTGGCGTCAGCGACTTTGCAAAATTCCGCCTTTTCCGAAGGTTTAAGTCCGGCATGATGCTCAACAATACCGAGCTTTGCGGCCAAAGCCGAGACAACCGAATCACGATCGCCCGACAAGATGGCCAAGCGAAATCCTTCTGCTTTAAGCTCTGCAACGGTTTGCTCAACGCCCGGGCGCACACTGTCTTCAAACAGGAAGCTGGCGAGTTCACAGCCATTGACCGACAGGACAACCTCTGACGCCTGCGTGTCTGCTCCATCATCCCCGTCCTGTCCCACCGCAAAAATACGATTGCCAAGACGATAACGCCCTTCCGCCGCATCACCTTCAACACCACGGCCCGGAAACTCCTGCACAGAGTCAAAATGTCGAGGCATGACCTGAACGGTTCGGCACAGAGCGCGTGACAAAGGATGGTGCGAATGCGTCGCAAGCCCGCTGGCGATGGTTAAAATCTCGGCGCTTGCACCACCATCGCTCACCAAACGGGGCTGACCAATGGTGAGCGTTCCAGTTTTGTCAAAGGCCACGGCATCAGCCTTTGCGAGCCGCTCCATGGCGGCACCGTCCTTGACCATAATGCCCTTTTGAAACAGCCTGCCAGCCGCAACCACCTGCACCACCGGCACCGCCAGGCCAATGGCGCATGGGCAGGTGATGATCAGCACGGCAATAGCCACCATCAACGCATGTTTCCAATCGCCATCGTAAAACCCCCAGACCACAAAGGAGGCCAGCGCCAAAAGATGCACAACCGGCGCGTAAAGCTGGGCGGCTCGGTCAGAAATGCGGCGATAATGCGCCTTGCCGCCCTCTGCGGCTTCCATCATGCGGATGACTTCTGCGAGGAATGAATCGCGGGCCTGCGCGGTGCTTTCAATGGTCAGCGAGCCGGTCAGGTTCAATGTTCCCGCCTGCACAGCGTCGCCCACGCCAATTGGCTGCGGCACGCTCTCGCCATTGACAATGGAGCGATCCAGATCGCTGCGGCCCACCAGCACCACACCATCCACCGGAATGCGCTCGCCCGCCGCAATGGCAATGTGATCGCCGATGCGAATATCATCCACCAGACGATAATCGCGACTGCCATCGGCTCCCACCACGGTTGCGCCGCGCGGATTAAGCCGTGCCAAGCCACTGATGGCCGAGCGCGCCCGATTGCGCATCATATGATCCAGGGTGCGGCCAATCAGCAGAAAGAACAACAAGGATGCCGTGGCATCGAAATAAGCATGTTCGCCGTGATGAAGGGTCTCCCACAGCGACGAAAAATAGGAAAGGCTGACGCCAATGGCGATCGGCACATCCATATTGCTGCGGCCATGCTTGAGGGCATTCCACGCCGATACATAAAAGAAACGCCCGGCATAGATCAAAGCGGGTGCGGCAATCAGCGCCGAAATCCAGTGAAACAAATCGCGGGTTGCATCATCGGCACCGGACCACACAGAGATGGACAAAAGCATGATATTGACGGCGGCAAAGCCAGAAACAGCAACGGCACGGATCAATTGCTTCAATTGCTGGTCGGCCGCCTCTTCCTGTGCGCTGAAAAGATGGCAGGCATAGCCTTGGGCAGCAACCGCGCGGGCGAGATCTGCGGGGTCAAAGCCCTGTTCATCCGCACCATGCCACACTACGCTGACACGGCGGGTGGAGAGATTAACCCGCGCCTTTTCAACAGCCGGCAGCTTTTTCAATGCGGTCTCAATGGTGGTGATGCAGGCACCACAATAGACGCCGGGGACACTGAAATCGACCTGAAACACGCCATCGCCCAACTGGCGACGCGCCAGCTTTATCTCATCGCTCGAAGGCAAAAGTGCCGCCGACTGCGCAAGATCCAGTGTTGCCTCTGTTCCGGCTGCACAGCAGCTCATTGCTGCCCCCTGATCACCGCAATGCGGTTTGCTTCATGCATCACCAGTTTGCCATCACGTTTGGCAATAGTTTCGACAATCCAGTGACCATCAGCAACGGGATGCGTGCCGGTGAAATGGCCGGGCGCGGTTGGCAAAAGGGTCAGGGAAAAATCCTGATGCTCGCCCACCGGGCGCCTGAAATTCGCCACCACGTCATCGGCCACCACCGGCCCCTGATCAGGAATCGAAAGATCATAGGTAATCTGGCCTTGATCAATCGTGATGACGCCCTTGATTCCCGTGGCCAGCAACGTGCCAATTTCAGCTGTTTTACGATTGAACTGCTGGCTGGCCACATAGGTATTTCCAACCACCATACCACTCCAGCTATGGCTGGCATAATAGGCCATGGTCAGATTAACCGTGATGATGACGCCAAAGAACGTGCAGATCGTTGCCAGCATGTGCCAACCGGTAAAGACAAATTGCTTTTTCACTCTTGCTGTCATCACTTGCCTCCCGGTGCGTTGAATGTGGCTTTGTTCACGGCGTTCTCGCCTGACGATGGATCGCTGACCACGAATTGGAAGGTTTCGGATTGGTCCGTGATCTGTCCCTTCGGCATTGTCACATAGACTTTCAATGTGGTTGCCTCATCTGGTTCCACGGACACCGTGATCGAGCGGGTTGGCGTCTCCTGCATGCCATTCACCTTCATGGTCGCCTCCGGCAAACCATCCAGCGTCACCGTCAAATCGCGCGGCTCCGGGATCATATTGAGCAGGCGCACGGTATAGCCATTGCGGATCGCACCGTTGGATTCGAGAACATATTGCGGATTGCGGTCGTGCAAGACGTTAAGATCCAGCCGCTCGCGTGTTAAAAGTGCCACGAGAAGGCTGATGCCAACAGCAGACCAGACCCCGATGTAAAGCAGCGTGCGTGCGCGAAAAATAACCCGCCAGTTAAAGTGGCGAATCGTATCGACAAATGTGCCATCGGCATTGCGCACCTTGGCCGGATCAATGGCCGTTGCACCATTGCTGGTGGCCAGCGCCATATTGCCGTTATATTCCGCAAGCGTTGAATAGGCGATCAAACCGCGCGGCTTGCCGGTCTTATCCATTACGCCATCACAAGCGTCGATGCACAGAGCGCAGGTAATACATTCCAGCTGTTGACCATCGCGGATGTCGATGCCCATGGGACAGACCACAACACAGGCATTGCAATCCACGCAATCGCCCACCGGCTGGCCAGCGGCTGCCACTTTTTTGGCATGGCGTGAGCGCGGCTCACCGCGCCAGTCATTGTAGGTCACCACCAGTGAATTTTCGTCCAGCATCGCACCCTGAATGCGTGGCCATGGACACATGTAAATACAGACCTGCTCGCGCATCAGCCCACCAAAAACATAGGTGGTGGCTGTCAAAATCGCCACCGTCATATAGGCAATCGGTGCTGCCTCGCCGGTGACCAAATCTTTGAGCAAATCGCGCGCATCGGCAAAGTAGAAAATCCAGGCACCGCCCGTCAGCACACCAATGCCAATCCACACAAGGTGCTTGCTCACCCGACGCCATAGCTTGTTGAAACTCCACGGCGCATTATCCAGCTTAATGCGGGCGTTGCGATCTCCTTCAATGGCGCGCTCCACCACCAAAAACAGATCAACCCACACCGTTTGCGGACAGGTATAGCCACACCACGCCCGCCCGACGGCAGAGGTGATCAAAAACAGCCCAAACCCCGCCATCACCAGCAAGCCCGCCACAAAGAAGAATTCCTGTGGCCAGATTTCGATGAAGAAGAAGTAGAAACGACGATGGGCCAGATCAATAAGCACTGCCTGATCCGGTGCATAGGCACCCCGATCCCAGCGCAGCCACGGCGTGAGATAATAAATACCAAGCGTGATGGCCATGATCAGCCATTTAAACCGGCGAAACTGGCCAGATGCCCGCTTGGGAAAGATTTTCTTGCGCGCAGCGTAGAGTGGTTCGCGTTTTTTCGCCGAGTTAACGGCTTCAGCGTTAAACTGTTCAACACCCCCCGATATTTGTTCCGCCGGTGTTTGTTCAGCCAAATCAGGTTTCATAAGACTACCCCCTGTTGCAGGAGTCATTCCATGATCCAGGCCTATGAGCCTTGACTTAAGTCAAGCTGCGTCGATCCGCCTCAATTGGCGACATCCAAAGCCATCCATAAAGACGGCTGAAAATTATCTTGGTGATTGCCCTTGACCTTCCCCCCGTGGGAAGCCCTATTTATGGCAGGCACTCCTCCAATAAGGACCACGCCGATGACTGCCAATGCATCCACCGAAACCACCATTGCCATTGAGGGCATGAGCTGCGCATCCTGCGTCAGGCGCGTGGAAAAAGCGATTGCCAGCGTGCCGGGGGTTGAAAGTGCATCCGTTAATTTCGCAACGGAGAAGGCAAGTGTGCGCTTTGTCGACAAGCCGGAACTTGCAAATGTTCTGAGCGCCATAACCAAAGCCGGCTACACACCACGGATCGAGACCAGCGAATTCGATATCGAAGGCATGACCTGCGCCTCTTGTGTTCGACGGGTGGAAAAAGCGCTCACGGATGTTGCTGGTGTCACATCGGCGTCAGTGAACTTAGCCACCGAGCGGGCAACGGTCACCAGAACCACAGACACCGACATAGCAACATTGGAAGCCGCGATTACCAAGGCGGGCTACACTGTGCGTCACCCGGCTGTGCGCGAGATGAGTGATGCGCCGCCAGAAGATCATCGGGACGCTGAAACGAAAAAGCTGACCCGGCTCACGATTCTCTCGGTTGTTCTCACGCTGCCGGTGTTTGTGATTGAAATGGGCTCTCACATGGTGCCCGGCATGCATATGTGGGTGATGCAAACCATTGGCATGGACCATAGCTGGCAATTGCAATTTTTGCTAACCTCACTGGTGTTGTTTGGCCCGGGCCTTGGCTTCTTCCAAAAAGGCCTGCCCAATCTTGCACGCCTCGCACCAGATATGAATTCGCTGGTTGTTATGGGTGCCTCTGCCGCCTGGATCTATTCCGTGGTTGCCACCTTTGCCCCAAGCCTGATGCCTGCCAATGCGGTGCATGTCTATTATGAAGCGGCCGCCGTGATTGTCACCCTTGTACTGCTGGGCCGCACGCTGGAAAGCCGCGCCAAGGGTAAAACCAGCCAGGCCATTAAGCGCTTGATCGGCCTGTCGCCAAAAACCGCGCGGGTGATCCGCGATGGTCATGTGACAGAGATCGAGATCAGCGCGGTAAAGGTCGGTGATGTGATTGATATTCGTCCCGGCGAGAAAATTCCGGTGGATGGCACGCTCATTGAGGGACAGTCTTACGTTGACGAATCGATGATCACCGGTGAACCGGTGCCGGTGGAGAAAGCAAAAGGCGGCAAAATCACAGGCGGCACCATCAATAAAAGCGGGGCCTTCCGCTTCGAAGCAGAAAAAGTCGGTGCCGATACCATGTTGGCGCAGATCATCCGCATGGTCGAGACTGCGCAAGGCTCTAAACTGCCCATTCAGGGCATGGTGGATGAGATAACGGCTTGGTTTGTGCCTGCCGTTATCGCTGCCGCCGTGGTGACATTCACTCTGTGGATTCTGCTCGGTCCATCGCCTGCGCTCAGCTATGCGCTCGTCAATGCGGTTGCGGTGCTGATCATCGCCTGCCCCTGCGCCATGGGGCTTGCAACGCCAACCTCTATCATGGTGGGCACCGGCCGCGCCGCCGAACTGGGCGTGTTGTTTCGCAAAGGCGAGGCTTTGCAGGCCCTCAAAGACGTGAAAATCGTCGCCTTTGACAAAACCGGCACGCTCACAAAAGGCAGGCCCGAACTCACCGACCTGATCGTCGCAGATGGTTTTTCGCGTCGTGATATTCTGGCATTCGCAAGCAGTCTGGAAGCTCGTTCGGAACACCCCATTGCTGCCGCCATTGTGGCAGCGGCCAAAAGCGAAGGCGCGGTCAGTGTTGACGTCACCGACTTCAAGGCAGAGCCAGGCTTTGGCGTCAGCGGCACCGTCTCCGGCCAGACCATCATCATCGGGGCAGACCGTGCTTTGGCGCGGAGCGGCATCTCTGTGAGCGCCTTTGATGAGGATGCCAAACGGCTGGCGCTTGCCGCCAAAACGCCGCTTTACATAGCGGTCGATGGTAAGCTTGCGGCCTTGATCGCAGTTGCTGATCCGATCAAAGACAGCACACCAGAGGCCATCAAGGTGCTGCACGATCTGGGGCTGAAAGTGGCAATGATCACCGGCGACAATCAGAAAACGGCAGAAGCCATTGCCAGCCAGCTTGGCATTGATACCGTGGTGGCCGAAGTGTTGCCCGATGGCAAGGTGGCAGCCATTGACGATTTACGCAAGACATTCGGCAAACTGGCCTTCACGGGTGATGGTATCAACGACGCCCCGGCCCTGTCCGCCGCAGACATCGGCCTTGCCGTCGGCACCGGTTCGGATATCGCCATTGAAAGCGCCGATGTGGTTCTGATGTCCGGCGATCTGAATGGCGTTGCCCGCGCCATTGGCATCAGCCATGCCGTGATCCGCAATATCGGCCAAAACCTGTTTTGGGCCTTTGGCTATAATGTCTTGCTGATCCCCATTGCCGCAGGAGCACTTTACCCTGTCAATGGCACGCTGCTGTCACCGATGTTTGCCGCAGTTGCCATGGGCCTTTCCAGTGTGTTTGTGCTCTCCAACGCCTTGCGCTTGCGCTCTTTCAAGCTCTGATAAAAAAAGACCCCGCTCGGCAGAACCGAAGCGGGGCAACTGGAGATTTCTGAAATCGTTCTAGCAAAGCCATGGGGCGTCAATTGGGCGCTTCCGTGGTGCTATTATGGCGCATTTCCAGTCGTTTTTTACGGGTAATTCACCACCCTCGCTTATGCTTCATTAAGAGAGCAGATTTATTTTAGGCCCACAAAAAACAGAACACCCTTTTATAAAGGGAGGAGGATTTATGTCCAAGCCAGCCTTTCGCTTTACCCATTATGATCTGAAAGAACTGCGCGGCGGCACAGTTTTGGAAATCTCACTATCCGTGATCAATAATGTGCGCTTGATGACTGCGCCCAATTTTCAGCGTTTCAAAGAAGGTCTGGATTACAAATATGCGGGCGGTGTGGCCAAAAAGGCCCCGGTAAAAGTTGCCGTGCCTGAAACCGCCCATTGGCATCTGATTGTTGATATGGAAGGGCATAACGGCCTCGCCGAATCCTCGGTCAAAATGGTCAATCCGCCAGCAAAAGCGCGGAAAACAGTCTGATTATACCGCCTCAAGCGGCTGGTGCGGTGCGTCGGGCAGCACGACATTGATCTTGTCGCCGGGGCGCACGCGCCCACCTTTCAGCACAATGGCCATAACACCTGCTTTGCGGATCAAACGCCCGTCGGCATCATAATCCAGCACGGCCTGCATCAATCCCTTTTGGAAATCATTGATCTGCTTGCAAGGATTGCGAAGGCCAGTCACCTCGATAATCGCGCTCTCGCCGAGATGCAGCCTCGCTCCGCGCGGAAGTGCGAGCAAATCAAGCCCGCGTGTCAAAATATTCTCGCCCATGTCGGCAGGCGCAACGTGAAAGCCTTTCTCGGCCAATTCATCCAACAATTCTGCGTGGATGAGATGCACCTGGCGCAGATTTGGCTGGGTGGGATCTTTGGCCACCCGCGAGCGATGCTGAACCGTGACGCCCAAATGCGCATCACCTTCAACACCGAGCCCTTCCAGCAGAGTAATATCCGGCTGACATTCCTTGCTAAAAGCGTGACCCGACGACAGGCTGACGGATTGAACATTGCTCACTCGAAATTCCCCCATATATATCAGCCGCGCTCACGTCTGAGCTTCGACCACCATTCCAAACGTTTACGAATATCGCGTTCAAACCCGCGCTCTGGCGGATCGTAAAATGTCTTGCGGCCCATTTTTTCCGGGAAATAATCCTGCCCTGAAAAAGCATCCGGCTCATCGTGATCATAACGATAGCCATCGCCATAGCCCTCGCCCTTCATCAACTTGGTCGGGGCATTGAGAATATGCTTGGGCGGCAGCAGCGAGCCATGTTCTTTGGCGGCCCGCATCGCCGATTTATAGGCGGTATAAACGGCATTGGATTTGGGGGCTGTTGCCAGATAAACGCAGGCCTGTGCCAGTGCCAGTTCTCCCTCTGGCGAACCAAGGTAATCATAGGCATCCTTGGCGGCATTGCAGATCACCAGCGCTTGCGGATCGGCAAGGCCAATATCTTCAACTGCCATGCGCACCAGCCTGCGTCCCAGATAGAGCGGATCTTCACCGGCATCAAACATGCGGCAGAGATAGTAGAGCGCTGCATCAGGATCAGATCCGCGCACCGATTTATGCAAGGCCGAAATCAGATTATAATGGCCGTCCTGCCCCTTGTCGTAAACCGGTGCGCGGCGCTGCACAATGCGGCTAAGGCCTTCGGTGTCAAACACCTCACCGGTGCGGGCAGCACGCCAAACCTCTTCGGCAAGGGTGAGGGCTGCACGGCCATCTCCATCGGCCATGCGGATCAGGCTTTCGCGGGCAGCGTCATCGAGCGGTAGCGGCTTTGCTTCCACCTCTTCAGCCCGCTCCAGCAAAGTTTTGATACTGGCTTCATCGTGAGGCTTAAAGGTCAGCACCCGCGCCCGCGATAGCAAAGCGGCATTGAGCTCAAACGACGGGTTTTCGGTGGTGGCTCCCACCAAAATCACGGTTCCGTCTTCCATGACAGGCAGAAAGCTATCTTGCTGTCCGCGATTAAACCGATGGATCTCATCGACAAACAGCAGGGTTTGCCGCCCGGACATACGCCGCGCGCGCGCACCTTCAAACACGCGTTTCAAATCGGCAACGCCCGAAAAAATTGCTGAAATCTGCTCAAACGCAAGATCAGCCTCGCCAGACAATAGCCGTGCAACCGTGGTTTTTCCCGTGCCCGGCGGCCCCCAGAAAATCATCGAGCCAAGCGAGCCCGATGCAATCATCCGGGCCAGAACACCGTCTGCCCCGGTCAAATGGTCTTGCCCCGTCACCTCGGCCAGCGTTTTCGGTCGCAACCGATCCGCCAGCGGCCGTTTGGCCGCCATATCCTCATCCAGCTTGGGGGCAAACAAATCACTCATCGAAACATCTGCCGGATATGTTGGCCATTGCGATCAATTTCCACCCGCCAGAAGGCCGGGTTGCTCTTGGCAATCTCTGTCATTTGCTCGGTGGAATTAACCTGCGTGCCATTGATGGCAACAACAATATCATGCGGCTGAAAACCAAGACGCTCAGCCACAGAGCCATCAGCCACAGTGGTGATTACCACGCCGGTCGCATCGGTCGGCATACCAAGATCATAGGCCAGACGCGGAGACAGATTGCCCACTGTTGCACCATCAAACGGGATGTTGCCGCTCAAAAGCCGCTCATCACGCGGGCGAGTTTCGGGCGCACTGCCAAGGGTGAGGTTAATCTCTTTCTGCTTGCCATTTTCAATCACAGTCAGCGTCACTGCCTTGCCCAGACCTGCCGTGGTCAGGCGATAGTTCAGCGCATCGGGATGCTCGACAACAAGACCATTCACAGCCGTGATCACCTGCCCGGGCTTGATACCGGCCTTATCCGCAGGACCGCCCTCGATTGTCTTGACCACCAGCGCACCCAGCACGTTTTTCAGGCCCAGCGCATCAGCAACATCCGAAGTCACAGGCTCAAACGTGGCCCCCACATAGGGACGCTCAAACGTCTTATCGCCCTTATCGGCTGCCGCCAGAAACACTTTGACCAGATTGGCCGGAATGGCAAAACCAATGCCGTTCGAGCCACCGCCGCGTGAGAAAATGGCGGTGTTGATGCCAATCAGCTCACCATTCATGTTCATCAGCGCACCACCGGAATTGCCGGGGTTGATGGATGCGTCTGTTTGAATGAAAAAGCCAAAGTCACCATCGGTGACCTGATTGCGGGCAAGACCGGAAACAATACCGCTGGTAACGGTTTGGCCGACACCAAAGGGATTGCCGATGGCCAACACCAGATCGCCCACCTCAATCTTGTTTGAGTCGGCAATTTTCAGCGTGGGCAGCTGTTCTTTGGCGTCGATTTTCAAAACGGCCAAATCCAGCGCCTTGTCTTTCAACACCACTTTCACCGGATATTCCCGCCCATCAGACAGCGATACCTTGATGTCATCGGCACCTTCAATCACGTGATTGTTGGTGACAACAGTGCCGTTGGCCTCAACAATCACACCTGAACCAAGTGAGGTTTGCTTTTCTGTGCGATTGGGAAAGCGCTGACCAAAAAACTGCTGAAAAAAGGGATCCCCAGCGAAGGGATTGGTGCGACGCTGCACAATGCGCTCTGCATAAACGTTGACCACCGCACCGTGAGTCTGTTTGACCAGCGGCGCAAAGGACATCTGCATTTCCTGCCGGTTTTCCGGCACGGTTTTGGTTTCCTGCGCCACGACCAGCGGCGCTGTCAGCACAATCACAGCCATCACAGCCGGGATAAAAGGTTTCAGGCCACGCATACTTGCATCCTCTTCATTCTTGCGAACAGTTCTATGGGAGGTTTCGCATCAGCAAAATAGGTCGATGGGTGAAAATTGTGGCAAATAACCATGATTTCAAGTCATAAGATGCGTGATCACATTAAGACTGTGTAATGTCGATGAAATTGCCATGAAACGGGAACAATTGGGGTGCCTTTTCGTTGAGAAGGGATTTCAAATGGGAAAACGGTGACGGCAATGAAGACCTATCTTTTTTTAGCATCTGCAGCACTGATTCTCGGCCTTGGCATGTTTCTTCCTCAATCCAGCCACGCGGCCAGCTTTGATTGTAGCAAAACAGACCTGAAGGCCGATGAAAAAGCCATTTGCGACAATCGACCTTTAAATGATCTTGACGTGAAAATGGTCACCACCTTTGATCTCGTTTCCGGCCTGTTGCCCATGGGCAACCGGGGCGAATTGCAAGATCAGCAAACAGCATGGCTCAAAACCCGCCAGGCCTGCAATGCCGATGTGGCCTGCATTGAGCAAGCCTATGATGCACGGCTGAAAAAACTGATGAGCGTGTACAGCAATATCCAGCGCCCACTATAGTCCCAGCTCCTACTATAGTCTTTGCCGCAAACGGCAAGAAACGGGTGGTTTGCGCGCAATTCATCATGAAATGTCTGGCTGCATTCAAACATGGAGCCTGACAATGCCATCAATCATATTTTCCCCCATGCCATCCGATCTTGCCAGCGCCTATCGCGCTGGAGCGCCCGATGCCTATGGCCTAGCGCCGGAACATCGCCACAGCCCCGGCGGCTATCAATGCCGCCATTGCCTTGGGCCAATTGTGGAAGGCGCGCCTTATCTGACGCTGGCCTACAGACCCTTTCCTGCCCTTCAGCCCTATGCCGAGACAGGGCCAATTTTCATCCATGCGGAAGAATGTTCGGGCTATGCTCACGGCGACGCATTGCCGCCCATGCTCGATAGCCCGGACTATATTGTGCGTGGCTATGGGCATGATGATCGCATTGTTTATGGCACAGGTGCTGTGACCAGCACGGATAACATCATTACCCGCGCACAAGAGCTTCTCGAACGTTCAGAAATCGCCTATGTGCATGTAAGATCTGCGCGCAACAACTGCTTTCAATGCAGGATTGATCGTGCACCGGCAGAGGCCACATCTGCCGGACAATAAAAGTCTAGGGAGAGTGCCTTGAAAATTGCTGTTATCAACACCGGGGGAACCATCAGTTGCGTTGGCTCGCCATTGGCTCCCATGACCAGCAAGGAATTCAAGGCAGCCTGCCAGACCCATCTTGACCCGATCATTCACCAACAGTTTCCGGGTTTGATGCTGGATTACATCACCGACCTCGCCTTCCCCGAAAGCGCCAGCGGCATGCTGGATAGCACCAATCTGCAACCCACAGATTGGTGCCTGATAGCCCGCTACATTCTGGAGCATTACACCGAGGCCGACGGCTGGATTGTGTTGCACGGCACAGACACGCTGGAATTCAGCGGCACAGCGCTTCCCATGCTGCTGTCGCGCTTTGATGCGGATGGCACTATGAGCGCACAATTGAGCAAGCCGGTTATTCTAACTGGTTCGCAAGTGCCGCTGTTTCATTCGCCAGAACCTGGCAACATCTCCGGCGTGAGTTTTCATACCGATGCGTTTGAAAATGTCTGTGGCGCGGTTGCTGCGGCGCGACTTGGCATTCCCGCGGTTTCGGTGTTTTTCGACAATCAGCTGATGCGGGCGTCGCGCGTGGTCAAGGCCAACACCAGCCAGTTTCGCGCCTTTGCATCGCCCAACTTTCCCAATCTCGGCCAATACGGCATCACATTTTCGCTCTCGCCGGAATATATCCCGCCCGGCCCTGTCTCTGAAGCTGTGAGCCTCGACCACCCCGACACCCGCGCCTCAACCCTCGCCCAGCTTGAGGCCATCACCACAGCCATCAATGCGAGGCCGGTGGTGCAGCTCAACGCTTTTCCGGCCAGCTATAATCCCGCAACGGGCGCAGCGATGCTGGCCGATATGATTCGCGCCATCACAGCAAAGGGCATTGGTGGCCTGGTGTTGCAATCCTACGGCGCTGGCAATTTCCCGAGCGGCAATGCCAATACGCCTGAGAAAGGCGCGATCTATCAGGCACTGCATGATGCCAATGCGGCGGGCGTGGTAATTGTTGATAACACCCATGTTCAGCAAGGTGCCGTTGATTACAACGCCTATGCCGCTGGCGCGTGGTTGCCAACCATTGGCGCACTGAACCCCGTGGATATGACACCAAGCGCGTCGCTTGCCAAACTGACAGTGCTGCTGGCGGCACAAAAGTTCAACGGCTGGTCGCTGGAGGATGTGAAATTTCTGATGCAGACGCCTTTGGTGGGCGAAATGGCCGATCTTTCGCGGCTCGATAGCCGTGTGAATGCGACCTTGCTCCCCGGTCAATCGCTCTCCACCTTCAACGGTAGCGCAAGCCTTGTGAACGATCCAGATCAAGGCCCCTTGCTGAAAAACAGCAAAGGCGAGGTGCTTTGGTCTATGGTGTCCGAGCATGAAAGACGCGATCTGCCCGGCACACTGCGGATCAGCGAGACCGGCAATCTTGTTTTCCACAACCGCAACAATCAACGGCTCTGGAGCATTGACACCCATCGCGGTGAAGGTGTTGCGGCACAATTGCGCCTGCGGCAAACGGGCAACGAGATCCGTTTGAGTGTTGACAGCCTCACAGATCAAACGACGCTGTGGAGCATCGGCAAAACTCTTTGATTTTTTAACATCGATAAAAATAAGCTCGGGAGTATATTCAGGTGACTGTTGCCAGCGAAAACACTTTAAAAGCGGATATCCGAAGCGTTGAGCGCAGCCGCGTGCGCATGGACAGCAATGTGCGCTATATGAAGCAGCTCGCCAATTGCCGGATTGTCAACATTTCCCGCAAAGGACTGGCTGTCGAGCTTTACACAGCCTTTCACGCCGCCACCGGCAGCACGATTCAGGTTGAGAATGACGACATCGGCTTGATGGAAGGCATCGTGTGCTGGAACAAGGGCGGCAGGCTTGGCATTCAATTTCGCCAAAACAGCAAATCGGTTGCGCAAGTCACGGCTTACTTTCGGCATTTTCATCACGAAGTTATTCCCGTGCTGAAGTCGTGATGCACAAGACCAACTGATCAATCTTGATTGTTTTCAGGAATTTGCACTTTAGCATCATCAGACTGTCATGATAGGAATGCAACTGATTTGCGATGATAACGCTTGCCAGGAGCCCTTCCATGTCGTCTCTCGTTGACCTGCACCCTATTACCCGTCGATCTTTGCTTGGTGGTTTTGCTGCTGCCAGTGCGCTGGTGGTCTTGCACCCGTTTGCCGCGCGCGCCAACAGCAATCAGGCCCATTTGCGCCTGATGGAAACCACCGATATTCACGTCAACCTGATGCCCTACGACTACTATGCCGATAAGCCAAACGACACGTTGGGGCTGGCGCGCACGGCATCGCTGATTGATTCGATTCGCGCCGAAGCAGGCAATTCCATGCTGATTGACAACGGCGACCTTTTGCAGGGCAGCCCGATGGGCGATTATATGGCCTATAAAAAGGGCATCAAAGCCGGCGATCTGCATCCCGTGATGAAGGCCATGAACGTGCTGGGCTATGAGTGCGGCACGCTAGGCAATCACGAGTTCAACTACGGCCTGGACTTTATGTTCAACACGCTGGCGGCTGCGAAATTCCCCATCGTTTGCGCCAATCTGACCAAGGGCGAGCTGGCCTCGGACCCCAAGAATGATGTGCTTTACTTCAAGCCCTTCACCATCATTGACAAGAAAATCAAGGATGGTGCCGGTGTTGAGAGCACCATCAAGGTTGGCTTTATCGGCTTTGTACCACCGCAGATCATGATGTGGGATGCAGGCCATCTGGAAGGCAAAGCCCAGACCCGCGACATTGTAGAGGCTGCCCGCGCGTGGGTGCCGGTGATGAAAGAGCAGGGTGCTGACATTATCATCGCCCTCTCCCACTCCGGCATTGATGGTGCAAGCCAGACCGACAAAATGGAAAATGCCTCGCTCTATCTCGCAGGCGTTGACGGCATTGACGCGATTTTCACCGGTCACCAGCATCTGGTGTTCCCCGGCCCTAAAACATGGGACGGTATCAAGGGTGCCGATCCGGTTAAAGGCACGCTGATGGGCAAGCCCGCCGTTATGGCTGGCTTCTGGGGCTCGCATATGGGCCTGATTGATCTGATGCTGGAAAAAGACGGCAAAAGCTGGAAGATCGTTGATTTCACTTGCGAAGCCCGGCCGATCTATCACCGCGATGATGCCAAAAAAATCATTGCCGACACCAAAGACGAGCCAAAGATTGTTGCGGCCGTAAAAGACGAGCACGAGGCAACCCTGACCTATGTGCGCACGCCGGTGGGCAAGACCTCGGCACCGCTCTATTCCTATTTCGCTCTGGTGGCCGATGATCCATCGGTGCAAATCGTGTCCAATGCCCAGACCTGGTACATCAAGGACATGTTGAAGGACACGAAGTACAAGGATTATCCGGTTCTCTCGGCTGCGGCCCCCTTCAAGGCCGGTGGACGCGGCGGTGCCGATTATTACACCGATGTTCCAGCGGGCGATATCGCTATCAAGAACGTCTCCGACCTTTATCTTTACCCCAACACCGTGCAGGCTGTGCTGATCACCGGTGCGCAGGTGAAAAACTGGCTGGAAATGTCGGCTGGCATGTTCAATCAGATCAAGCCCGGCTCCAAGGATGAAGCGCTGCTCAATCTGGACTTCCCATCCTATAATTACGACGTGATTGACGGCGTGACCTATGAGATTGATCTGTCGCAGCCCACGAAATATGACAAGGATGGCAAGGCCATCAATCCCGATGCCAACCGCATCAAGAACCTGAGCTTTAACGGCAAGTCCATTGATCCGGCGCAGAAATTCGTGGTTGTCACCAACAATTATCGCGCAGGCGGTGGTGGTCATTTCCCGGAGATTGCCAGCGACAAGGTGATCTTTGTTGGCCCCGACACCAACCGCGACGTGATTGTGCGCTACATCATCTCCAAGGGCACCATTGACCCGGAAGCCGATGGAAACTGGAAATTCGCAGCCTTGCCCGGCACCACAGCCACATTCCAGACTGGCCCCAAAGGCCGGACTTTTGCAGCACAGGTGAAGGGTGCGAAAATTGAAGATGCTGGCAATGGCACGGACGGCTTTGCCAAGTATCGCCTGGTTCTCTGATAAACCGCGATGAAAAAAGCCCGCCGGATTTCACATCCGGCGGGCTTTTTCATCAAAACACTGCCAATATAATTGCACCAGCAGCAATGAGCGTTACTGCGGTCCAATGGACCAGCGACACTTTCTCGCCGAGAAAAACCACGCCAAAAATCACCACCAAGACGATGGATAGTTTATCGACGGGTGCCACTTGCGAGGCATTGCCCAGCTTCAAAGCGCGGTAATAGGCAATCCACGATGCGCCGGTGGCGACGCCTGAAAGTGCCATAAAAATCCATGTCTTGGCATTGATGGAGGCCGGTGCCTGCCATTGCCCGGTGGCTGTGACAATGCCGACCAAAACCACAAAAATAACCACTGTGCGGATCAGTGTGGCGAGATCGGAATTAACACCCGCCACGCCCACTTTGCCAAAGATGGCTGTAAGAGCGGCAAAGCCTGCCGACAGAAAAGCCCAGAACGCCCAATGCTGGGTCATTAAAATTCCACGCCCAATTGCGCTTTGATGCCGGAGCGGAAGGGATGTTTGATCAATTCCATTTCCGTTACCAGATCGGCAATGTCTAACAGCTCTTCCTTGGCGTTGCGGCCGGTGAGAACAACATGGGTCATCGCCGGCTTTTCATCGCGCAAGAATGCGACAACCTCGCCCAAGTCGATGTAGTCGTAGCGAATGGCAATGTTGATTTCGTCGAGCAAGACCATGGAGTTGGATGGATCGCGAATCAGATCCTTGGCCTTTTCCCATGCGGTCTTTGCCATGGCCACATCGCGGGCCTTGTCTTGTGTTTCCCAGGTAAACCCCTCGCCCATTGTGTGAAATTCGCACAGGTCAGAGAAATGCCGCAGAATCAAATCGCGCTCTCCGGTCGACATGGCCCCTTTGATGAACTGCACCACCGCACATTTTTTACCATGGGCAATGTGGCGAAAAATCATGCCGAAGGCTGCCGATGACTTGCCCTTGCCTTTGCCGGTGTGAACAATGATCAAGCCCTTTTCGCCGGTTTTAGTGGCCATGATTTTGTCGCGGGCCGCTTTTTTCTTGGCCATTTTCTCGGCATGGCGGGCAAGATCTTCTGGAGATGTGGGCGTTGCGTCTTCAGTCATGGGTCATCTCCAAAGAATGCAGTTTTGACAGATTGAATTTTGCAGAATTGCTTTTCGGGGTCCAGAGACCACGATCTATGGCTTCCAGCAACCTATCCGACATTTCTTGAAACGCCGCCCGGTTTTTCTCCAGCATAAAATCGCGCACCCGCTCATCCAACACAAAAGCGCGGTAAACCGCTTCAAAATGCGGTTGGCGCACGGCGCCGGTGGTGGCCGAAAAAGCAAACAGGTAATCGACAGTCGCGGCAATTTCAAACGCGCCCTTATAGCCATGGCGCATCACGCCCTCAATCCATTTGGGATTGACGACGCGGGCGCGCACCACGCGGGCGATTTCCTCTTCCAATGTGCGGATAATCGGCTTTTCAGGCCGCGAATGATCGTTGTGGTAGATGGTTGGGCGCGCACCTGAGAGCTGCTCAACCGCTGCCGTCATGCCGCCTTCAAACTGGTAATAATCATCGCTGTCGAGCAGATCGTGCTCGCGATTATCCTGATTTTGCACCACGGCTTCAATGCTTTGCAAACGCTCCTCAAACAGGCCACGCTCATTGAGCCCTTCATCGCCAGCACCATATGCATAAGAGCCCCAGACCAGATAGGCCTCGGCCAGATCGGCGCGGCGCTCCCAGCCTTTTTCGTCAATCAAGGCTTGCAGGCCAGCACCATAAGCGCCGGGCTTGGAGCCAAACACGCGGTATCCGGCGCGACGTTTTGCCTCCTTGGTGGTGAGGCCTTTCGCTTCAAATTGTGCTGTCTCGGCCCGGATACGCGCGGCAATCGGGTTGTCAGCCTCGTCCTCATCCAGCGCACCCACGGCCCGCACAGCCTTATCAACCAGAGTAATTTGCTCTGGAAAAGCATCTCGAAAAAAGCCGGAGATGCGCAAAGTCACATCCACCCGTGGACGACCCAGCTTGGCTTGGGGAATCACTTCATAGCCCGTCACCCTTCGTGAAGCATTGTCCCACAAGGGTTTGACGCCAATCAGCGAAAGCGCTTGAGCAATATCATCACCGCCGGTGCGCATATTGGATGTGCCCCAGGCGGTCAAGCCAAACGATGTTGGCCATTCGCCATGGTCTTGGACATAGCGGGCAATCAAAAGCTCGGCAGATTTTTTGCCAAGCTCATAGGCCGCAGGTGTTGGCACAGCCCTGCAATCGACAGAGTAGAAATTACGCCCGGTTGGCAACACATCGGGCCTTCCGCGCGTGGGTGCACCCGATGGGCCGGGCGGCACAAACTGTCCCGAAAGACCATTGAGCAACCCGGCTATCTCTGCAGGGCCGGATGTGACCACAGCGGGTTTCAGCCGCGCTTCAATCTCATCCAGCACCGCGCGGGTTTTGAGCCAATCCTCAGGACAAGGCATCTCGCCGGAAACGAGCTTTGCGGCAAGCACTTCAATGCGCTCAACTGTATCCCCCTTGATACGCCAAGGTGTGTCGATCAACGCCTTGAGAATAGCCGGTTTTGCACCTGTCCATGGATCAGAAAAGACGCAATCTAGTGGATCAAAGGCGGCAAGCCCGGCATCGATGACAATGGCACGTTGCAAACTGGCATCGCCACCCTGCCCCAGCCCGCGCGGCACCCGCGCCAAAGCCACCACCAGATCTGTCAGCAAACGCCCCTTAGGGGCGACGCCAAAAATATGCAGGCCATCACGGATCTGCATTTCCTTGAGGTCGCAGAGATAGGCATCCAGCTTGGAAAAGGCCATGTCATCGGCATCATCTTTGGCAATGCCTGCGTCCTCATCCAAACCAATATCGGCCACCAGATCGAGAATCTGCTGTTTCAGCAATTTCAACCGCCGCGGATCGCCACCGGCTGCCTGATAATATTCATCCACCAGCGCTTCGAGATCTTTCAAGGGGCCATAGGTTTCGGCCCGTGTGAGCGGCGGTGTCAGATGGTCGATAATCACCGCACTGGTACGGCGCTTGGCCTGCGTGCCCTCGCCCGGATCGTTGACGATGAACGGATAAAGATGCGGCATGGGGCCAAAGATGGCCTCGGGATAACAGCTCTCGGAGAGCGCCAACGCTTTGCCCGGCAGCCATTCGAGATTGCCGTGCTTGCCCATATGAATCACCGCATGCGCTTCAAACGTCTCACGCAAAAAGGCGTAGAAGGCAAAATAACCGTGGGGCGGCACCAGATCGGGCGAGTGATAGCTCTCCTTGGGATCAATATTATAGCCGCGCGCGGGCTGAATACCGACCATGATATTGCCAAAGCGCATCAATGGCAGGGCAAATGCGCCGTTCAGAAAGAAAGGGTCGGTCTCTGCATCACCCCAGCGAGCGGAAACAGCCTGCTGGATCGAAACGGGAAGAGATGCAAAGAAAGCCCGATAATCATCGAGAGAAAGCCGTTCACGGACCACCCGACCATCGGTTGCGGCATTGGTTGGCCCGGCCATCAAGGCATCCATCAAGGCGTCGCCGTTCAAGGGTAAGCCATCAACAACATAGCCTTGTGCCTTCAACGCCCGCAAGACTTCCATGCTACCCGCTGGCGTATCCAGCCCAACGCCATTGCCCAAACGGCCATCACGATTAGGGTAATTGGCCATGATCAGGGCAATGTTGCGCTCAGGCGCTGGCGTTTTGCGAAGCCGCGCCCAGTTGGCGGCAAGCTTTGCCACAAAATCAACCCGACCTTGATCCGGCTCATGACTGACCAGATTGGTCTCCACCCGCGCATCATAGCGGGCCTGCGATTTAAACGATACCGCCCGCGTCAGCACCCGGCCATCCACCTCGGGAAGTGCCACGTTCATGGCCAGATCCCGCGCCGTCAGCCCTTGGGTTGAAGCCTCCCAAGTGGACCGCTGTGACGATGAAAACAGGGTTTGCAGTACCACCGCACCACCCTCGTCCAAGACGGTGGATGGGTTTTCAGAGCCGGGAGCCGAGACGGCAAAGCCGGTGGCGTTCAGCACCACATCGGGCTTGGCTTGGGTGAAAATTGAGCGCAGGGTTTCGACCGAAACCGCATCTTTAAGGCTAGAGACAAAAACGGGGAGCGGGTTGAGCCCCTCAGCTCTGAGCGCGTCTATGAGCGCTTCCACGGGTGCCGTCTCGCCGCTTTGCACCAGAGCGCGGTAGAAGCAGATGGCGGCGGTTGGCCTTCGAGCGAGAATACCCCCCCCCTCTGGCTTGCCAGCCATCTCCCTCTCAGGGGGGGAGATCAGGGATGATGCATCTTGCGCATCTGTATCGACATTCCTTGAGGCTGAAGAGGAATCGAGGGGCTTCGTCGGGCCATTCCCCCCCCTTGAGGGGGAGATGTCCGGCAGGACAGAGGGGGGTAAACCACCAGCCACCAGCTCCGCCCATTGCTCCACACCAATAGCCCCGCGCCCCGGCCACCACAGGCCAGCCTTCAGCAAAGGCATTGCCGGCTGTGGCTTTTCGGAACCCCGCACAATCGCTTCGGCATAAGTGATAAAATTCAGCGCGTTACAATCTCCGCCTTCGATCAAATAGCCCCAAAGCGCTGAAACATCCGCCGCCACGACATTGCAAAATCCATCCAGCCCGGCATCCGGCTTGTCATCGCCGGGGAGCACGACGATGGCGGCGTTTGAGCGCTGCGCGCAAGCAAAAAGCCCTTCCAGCACATAGTGAAAATAGCTTGCCCCACCCAACGCCCGCACTACAATCAATTTCGCATGGCGGGCCGTGCGCTCAATATAGGTGTCCACCGACATGGGGTGTTTCAATGCCATCAGGCTGGCAAGCCGCCAGCGGGTGGACGCCTCGCGCCGCGACAAAGCCGCAGCAAGCGCTGAAAGCTCGGTGTCGGCAGCCGATAAAAACACAATATCTCCCGGCGTTTGGCCAAGGTCTATTGCCTCATCTCCATCCACAATCGAGCCTTGCTGGGCGGCCAGAAGATGCATGGCTTATGCTGCCGCCTGCACGGCTTCCACCACCGCGCCAAAATCCCAATCATGCAGGCCAATGACCACCAAACGGGTCTCGCGCTTTTCACCAGACGCCCAAGGCCGATCGAAATAGGTGTCAATGCGCGAGCCAACGGCCTGAATCACAAGCCGCATCGGCTTGCCGGGTACATCGACAAAACCTTTCAGCCGCAGCACATCATGGGCTTCAATCACCGGCTTCAAGCGATCCACAAAGCCGGATGGGTCTGCAATGCTGCCGAGGTTCAGGGCAAAGCTTTCAAATTCATCATGGTCGTGGTGATGCTCATGCTCAACCCCGCTTTCATGCAGCGCTTCATGCTCCAGTTCGTGGTGGGATTTGCGGTTATCAATATCGGCTTCCGAGCCTGCGCCAAGACCCAGCAACACCATCGAAGGCACTTGCCCGTTTTTGGCCTCCACCATGGTTGGTTTACGGGCGATGCGGCCGGAAATCTCTTCGCGCACGCGGACAATGCCTTGCGCATCCAAAAGGTCGGTTTTGTTAAGCACAATCAAATCAGCGCAGGTGAGCTGATCTTCAAATAACTCCTCAATCGGGCTGTCGTGGTCCAGACTTTCGTCGGCCACGCGCAGCGCATCCACCTTGTCGTGGTCATCAGCAAAACGGCCAGCGGCAACGGCAGCACTATCCACCACCGTAATTACACCATCGACTGTCACACGAGTGCGAATATCTGGCCAGTTGAACGCCGCCACCAGCGGCTGCGGCAAAGCAAGGCCGGAGGTTTCAATGACGATGTGATCGGGCTTGACGTCACGCTCCAGCAAGCGTTGCATCGTCGGCACAAAATCATCGGCCACCGTGCAGCAGATGCAGCCGTTGGTCAGTTCGATAATATCATCCTCGGTGCAGTTTTCCGCACCACAGCCCTTCAGCACATCACCATCAACGCCGAGATCGCCAAATTCATTGATAATCAGGGCAATTTTTTTGCCGCCAGCATTCATCAACATGTTGCGGATAATGGTGGTTTTGCCAGCACCCAGAAAGCCGGTGATGACGGTGGCGGGAATTTTTTGCTGCAACATGCACTTAACCCTTCATTTTCAGCGGCAAGCCAGCCGCAACAAAATAGACTTCTGCGACGTTCGCCGCGATCATTTGATGAAGCCGACCGGCATGGTCGCGAAATTCTCGCGCCATTTTATTGTCTGGCACGATGCCAAGGCCGACCTCGTTGGAAACAAGGATGATGGAGGCCGAAAGTCTCGGCAAAAGGGCTGCAAGGGCCGCACTTTCTGCCGCAATATCTGAAGCCTCTTCCATCATCAGATTGGTAAGCCAAAGTGTGAGGCAATCCACCAGCACCACGCGGCCAGGTGCATCAAGACGCATCAGCGTATCCGTCAGCGCAATCGGCTGTTCATGGGTGGTCCAAAGGGTGCCACGATCATGCTTGTGCGTTGCAATACGCGCACGCATTTCATCATCCCAGGCGCGGCCGGTGGCTATATAATGCCGCTCCAGACCGCTATCAATCGCCAGATTTTCCGCAAAACGGGATTTGCCAGACCGTGCCCCTCCGAGAACGAAGGTGCTTTTCACATTTTGATAGGACATGGCTTAATTGCCACCCGCTGGTGGCGCAAAAAGGCTGCGTGCCCTGACATCGGGCCTGCTTTCCGCCATTTTTCCGCCGAATGTGGAGGAGCCCATTGACATTGGAGCGCTCGACATCGGCGAAGCCTTTGAAGCGGAATCAATTGCGTCAGGAGCACCGCGCGGCCAAACGGCAAAAACCAAGGCCGCGATGGCCAGCGCCAGAAAGCCAGCCACAATGGTGCGCGACGTTGAAAACATCACCACAATACCACTCCCTCTTGCAAGAGGGAGTGGTTTTGCAGGGTGCAATGCACCTCTGTGCGGGGCCAGATGGCTCCGCTTAAAATTTGTTGCGCCACGACAACCTCCGTGCTGGCGTCAGGGATTTCTCCCCCAATTGGGCAAATGCCCGTCACGGACGGCAGGTCTCCTGGCTCACAGTGTCAAACCAACCTAAGAGGTTGGTTCACAGGCTTTCCTCACCTTCCCGGAGCATGGGGCACAAACGAAAAGGCGGACGATTCGTAGATAAAGAGGCGTCCAACCCCGGCAGATCGCTTTGCCACTCCAGTGGCTTTTCCGGCTTTTTTCTTTTTCGCACCGGCCACACCATGTGGCCCGCCGTACCAATCAGTCCAAAGCCGAATGGAAAACCCTCGCTGCTCTACAGTCGCGGGGTCGGCTGCGTTTAGCGTGCCCTGATGGGGTCCACACCTTCGCATTCCCTTTTGCTTTCCGCTCTGAACCTCTTCAAAGCAAAAACCATCCATGTTCATGGTTAGGCGCAAGACAAAAATATGTCAATCTCACACCTGTTCATATCTGCATTCCCATCAGCGGGTGACAGATCCGCTGACGCGGGAAACCCTTATTGCACCGGCGGGCGCTGGAGATAAAACAAGGAGCGAAGACGAGCAGAAACCTCTTCAGCCAGGCTTTCGGCTGCAAGGCTGGCACTGCCAGTCTCGGTCAGCACCTTGAATTCGCCCTGCGCGATCACTTCGCCCGTTTCAACCGACGCTGCCGACACCTTGACCTCAGCTTCATTCTTATTGTTATCCAGCCCAATGGAAATACCAACTTGCTCTAAGCGCACCGTCAGGATAACGCGCGGCAAAAGCTCTGATCTCGCAGTGGCTGCAACCGCATCCGACATGCGCCGCTCAACCCCTTGCACCAAAGGCAAAGGCACTTTCGGACCAGCAACGACCACCACGGCGCGCACATCGTAGAAGAATTTTTTCGGCGCAGGATCGACCACGCGCGACACGCAGCCCGCCAGCAAGAGCACACAAACAACACCAGCCGTAAAACGTAAAAGGCGCGACAGCATAAAACCCCGCAAGCACAAAACTCTGGCAATGAGAACAGAATTTAGCCATTGTTCAGCCCGCAGGAAATGTCAATAACATTGTCGTTATTTAAAAGCGCGCCCTGTAAATCTGCATCGCGGATGTAACAACAAGATGTTGTTAAATATAAATAAAACCCTGCCACGGATCACGCAGCAGGGTTTTAACGGCTTTATCAGCCAAAGTTCATCACTGCACAGTTGATCTCAAAACCAGATGTGCTGCCCGCATATCCACCAATCGCGCATTGCGCCGCGCCTGTGCTTCAGAATCAGTGCCCCAATGTTCATCCGTCCAGTTTTCGTCGAGATGAGCAATATCCCAGCCCTGCTCCAACGAAAGATGACCATCGGCAATAGCAAGCGCCAGAATGGCAGACCCGGTCAGGGACGTCATGACATGCAGGCTGGCGAGCGCGAAGGCATGGTTATAGGAGTTCAATGCCCGACGGAAAACATCTGTGGCCGGTTTTGGCTGCTCCACATGAATAATACCGCTGGTCTGGATGAAGCGTGCACCATGGCGATCGGCAAGCCATGTTAGAATACCGTCCCATTGCGCGCTTTGGCGTGCCACAAGCTCCTGGGGGCCATCGGCGCGATAGCACAGCAGATCAGAGCCGGAAAAGCGGACGATATCGTCCAACACTTCATCCATGCTAACGGCCACCGCATCAAGCGCCGTGTTGACCAAACGGGTGATGGGCATGGTACCGGGATCAATCACCTCCACTTGCGCCTGCCACTCTGCCATGACCAGCTCTGCCGCCGCCTTGGTCGGCAAAACCAGCCCATTGCGCGCAGGCGTTTTCACCGTCTTGCCATCCAGCAGCACGGCAAAACCATCCTCTGCGGGAGCAACAGTGACTTCCGTGTAAAACCGCTTTGGCAGCGGCTTTTTCATCTGGATTTGCGCCCGCCTGATCGGATCAGCATCGCTCAATTCAGGCGTAAGCCCCTCAAAAATATCGCGCATTGTTTCACTCACAGAATATGGTCGAGAAGGTCATGGGGTTGATGAACCACAACATCGGCCCCCGTGGCCACCAATTGCTCCACGCTGGCGCTGCCCCAACTGACGCCGATGGCCTTTGCCCCGGCACTTTTTGCCATTTGCATATCGTAAATGGCATCGCCAATCACAATGGTCTGTTCTGGCCGCAAGCCTGTTTCATCGCAACACTCGGTCACCATGGCGGGATGCGGCTTGGAGGGGCAATCATCCGCCGTGCGCGAGACGATGAAATGCGGACGAAAGCCGTGCACATCAAGAATAGCATCAAGCCCGCGCCGGGATTTTCCGGTCACGGCCCCAATCAAAATCGCTTCTTGCGCTGCCAGCTGCTCAACCACGCCGCGAATACCGTCAAACAACGGAGGCTCGCGATAATCCGGTGCCTGACGCACTTCGGTGAACAATGACTTGTAATAGGCCATCATCGCCAGCGCTTCATCATCCACATGCGGCTTGTTGTCCATGCGGGCAATGGCAATGTCCAAGGTCAAACCCATGATGGATTTGGTTGCCGACAAAGCCGGCTCTGGCTTGTTGAAATGCAAAAACGTGCGCCGCATGGTTTCATGGATGGTGCTGGCGCTATCGACCAGCGTTCCATCGCAATCAAACAGAACAAGCTTCATTCATGATCTCCGCCATTTTCCATATCCAGACCCAGCAGGTTCCACGTTTGCACCATATGCGGCGGCAGGGGCGCGGTGACGCGCAAGCGTCCGCCGCTGGGGTGCGGAATGTCGATATGGCGGGCGTGAAGATGCAGGCGTTTTTGCACACCGCCGGGAAAATCCCAGTTGGGATCATCAACATAATATTTCGGATCGCCAATGATTGGATGGCCGATGTGCAAGGCGTGCACGCGAAGCTGATGGGTGCGGCCCGTGTATGGCTCCATCTCCAGCCAGGCCAGGCTTTGTGCCGCTGTTTCCAGCACGCGATAATAGGAAATGGCATGGTCAGCACCGTCTTCGCCGTGTTTGGCAATCCGCATGCGGTCGCCATCCTCGGTCTGTTCTTTGACCAGCCAGGTGGAAATTTTGTCGTCCTGCTTGCGTGGCACGCCCTTCACCAAGGCCCAATAGGTCTTTTTGGTGTCGCGCTCACGAAAGGCGGCGGTGAGCTTTTGCGCAGCGCCACGGGTGCGGGCAACCACCAAAACGCCAGAGGTGTCGCGGTCAAGCCGGTGCACAAGCCGAGGCTTTTCACCCTTTTTGCTGGTCCATGCTTCCAGCATCTTATCCAGATGGCGGGTCAGGCCTGAACCACCTTGCACGGCCAGACCGGCTGGCTTGTTGAGCACAAAAACCTTGTCGTCTTCATGCAACAGCATTCTAGACAGCAACTCGCCATCGTCGGAATGCTTCAGATCCTTGATGCCGATCGGGCCGGTTTTGACAGCCTTTGCATCAACATCCAAAGGTGGAACCCGCACAACCTGCCCCGGTTGCACGCGGGCATCGGTTTTCACACGGCCACCATCGACGCGCACCTGACCGGAGCGCAGAAGCTTTTGCAAGGGGCCAAAGCCCAGGCCCGGATAGTGGATCTTGAACCAGCGATCGAGGCGCATACCGGCCTCATCCGCATCCACGGTGATATGTTCTATTCCTGCCATAAGGACGTCTTTCGTTCCCTTGGGCGCGAGACGCGCCAGCCTTAAAAATCTGTGCAGCCAAAGCCAAAAACCGCGTAACGCGGTGGCAAACTCTGCTTCTTGGGGTGGCTTTAGCGTATTTTAACGGATGTGGGAAACGGCAGATCGAAAAAAACAGAAGAACAGCTTAAAATATCGCTCGCCCCACGGCCAGACCGCCAAACACGGCAACAATTGCAAGGCACACAGTGGCCAGCGCATAGGCCATGGCCCAAAGCAATTCTCCACGCTCTGCAAGGCGGATCACATCCAGCGAAAACGATGAAAACGTGGTGAAACCACCCATAACACCGGTCACGAGAAACAATTGCATATCGGTTGAGGCATTCAGCTTGCGCGCAATCCACTCCATAAGCAAACCAATGCAGAATGAGCCGACGATATTGACCGTAAATGTGCCCCAAGGCAAAAACGGACCAAACAACCGGATGGTGGCCATGCCGGTGAGATAGCGCAGAACAGATCCAAGCGCTCCGCCAAGTGCCACATATGCCACATGTTCCATTCTGCCTCTTGCATGATCTGTGTGCCGAATCTGATCGGCGCGGCCGTTATTCTGAGGGTAACAATGGTATAGCTCGGCACATTTTGCGAGAGACACTCGCAAATTTCAGGCAATGTTAAGCACGTTCGCCCCAAAATTATGCAAATAAGGCAAAACAATCTAAAATTGGAAATGCGTGTTTAAAGCTTCGTATATTTAAATATGGTGAGATGTCGATGAGCAAATAGATCTGGTGAGCAACATGACCCAAGTGCTGTCGGTTTCGGCCACAACAGCTGGCTACGTAACAGATACGTTGAGACCCGTCCAAAAAGGGACGCGGTCGCCCTATGTTGAGCAAATAAACCAGCAAATCGAAGCAAAGAAAGAGCTCAACAAGGCTGAGGGCATTACCCGCACGGCCATTGCCACATTGAAAGATTCGACCGCCATTGGCCTACATTTCATGAAAGCGGGAGAACACAGACACCCCCGCGCCAGCTTGGAAGAAACCAGACAGGCCTATCGCGATGCCGAAGATCTGGCGGATGAGCAGGCTGAATAATCCAACCTGCTCATGCTCTTCATTATTTGCGCTTTGTTATTTGCTCCCCGCCGCCAAGACCGGCAATAACATCTCGACCTTGCCCGCCTTTTCAAACGTCAGCGTCACAGGCACTTTCTCACCAGCGGCAAACGGCTTTTTCACGCCCATGAACATCAGGTGATAGCCACCGGGTTGCATTTCCAGCCGACCACCGGCCTTGACGTCCAGCCCACCATCCACTTTGCGCATTTTCATGATATTGTTGGTCATCGACATTTCGTGCATCTCAACTTTATCGGCATCCGATGATGAAACCGACACCAGTTTATCATCGGCAGCACCCGTATTATCAATTGTGACATAACCGCCGCCCACTGGCTGGCCCGGCAACATTGCCTTTACAAAACCCGCAGACAATTTCAGTGCACCGACATTGGCTGTGCTGGAATCGGCTGGTGGCTGCGTGGCTTCCATCATGGCCGCATGATCATGACTATTGCCCGCCATCACCATTCCAGCATGTGGATCATCGCCTGCCGCGACAATTGTCAACGTGGGGGCCGGGTGTTTTAAGCTATGCGCATCAACACCCGCTGCGGGAATTTCATCCCAAGCAACCTTTGCATCTGCACCGCACAGCTGAGTGACCGCAAAGGGCAGCTTTGTGCCGGGTGCCACACCCGTCACTTTGCCATAAATGACAAAGGTATCATAAAACGCATCGGGCAAATCGCCACCGGTCCAACGCACTTCAACCGGACCTTCGGTCAGTTGCGAGCCGTGGTTTTCATAGGATTTCTGGTATTTGCCCGCGATCACCTCCAGCTTCCAGCCCGCTTTTGGCTTTGGCTTGGCGGCGATAAAGCCTTCTGGCAATTTGACAAAAACGTCAGTGGTGGCGCGGCCGTCGCATCCATGTGGCACTTGCAGGGTAGCCACCACATAGCCTTCGGCCTTGGCGTCCTTATTGGCAAACGAGGCATGGGCAAAAGCCGATGTGGATGCAACAGCCAGCGCAAAGGCTGCTGATGACAACAGAATGATAGATTTCACGGAATGTCTCCCGGCGAACCAAGCTGTCGGTTCGCGATCAAATTGCTTGATAAAAGTGGAAATTCAGCAATTCAGGGAAAACCGGCGGCCCTCGAGACCGTGCCAGAGGCGCAAGATGCCCGGCCAGTGTTGCAGCGGAAGAAACCCATGGCCGAGATAGGCTTGCGAAATGGCCCAACAGCCATTCATCACTCTGCGGTGCAGGCAAAACCATAGAGGCGCAAACAATGCAAGCCTCGCACAATGGGTTGGCTGCTGGGTATTTAATGCCTTTTTCGGCAACACAAAGATCGGCATAGCTTCCGTCTGGCAGTTGCAGCGCGGCGGCCTCAATCGGGGCTGCGTAGAGTTGTGGTGCCTTATGGGCAAAGCTCAGGCATAAAAGCGCAATCACGCACAAAGCGCGGATCATAAGCTTCAATGCTGATCGCGATGTGCTCATGCTTTTCTTCATCCCCCAGAGGGGAAGCTATTCAAATTTTTGTGAAATGCAAGTGCGCTCATGCGGCGAGGATCGCAAAATGCACCTTGAGAGTACAACGATTTCGTCCCGCCCCTTTTTGGGGGCGACAAATATTTAGCTGATAACGACCAAGCCCTCTTGCCAACGCGTGGGGCCTGAAGATAATGGCTTTATGACCTTGTTGGGAGAATCCGGTTTAATCCGGTGCCGAAGGAGCAACCGCCCCGGAAACTCTCAGGCAAACGGACCACAAGGGGTAGACTGCACTCTGGAGAAAAGCCTTGCGTTGATATGCATGGGCCGCGCCGAAGGGATAACAATCTCAGGCAAAAGGACAGAGGGGGCTCATGAACCGGCATAGCTGTGCCTAATTTTGAGCCTATGTGCGCATGCGCATGACAGTGGAGACGCCTCTTGGACGACCATCTCGCCCTTAAACGCACCCCTCTTTATGATCTTCACATTGCCCTTGGTGCCCGCATGGTGCCCTTTGCTGGCTATGACATGCCGGTGCAATATCCCGCTGGCGTTTTGAAAGAACATTTGCACACCCGCGCCAGCGCAGGCCTGTTTGATGTCTCCCACATGGGTCAAGTGCTGCTTAAGCCAAAATCCGGCAAGGTGGACGATGCGGCTCTCGCCCTTGAAACGCTGGTGCCGGTGGACATTCTGGCGCTGAAAGAAGGCCGCCAGCGCTATGGTTTTTTCACCAATGCTGACGGCGGCATTCTCGATGATCTGATGATCACCAATCGCGGTGATCATTTGTTTGTGGTGGTTAATGCCGCCTGCAAAGAGAACGATATTGCCCATATGCGCGCCCATCTCAGCGAGGCTTGCACCATTGGGGTTTTGGAAGACAGAGCTTTGCTCGCCTTGCAAGGCCCGCGCGCAGAAGCGGTTTTGGCAGAGCTTTGGGCTGGTGTATCTGGCATGAAATTCATGGATGTGCGCGAAATTCCGCTCCTCGATACACTCTGCATCGTTTCCCGCTCCGGCTATTCCGGCGAAGATGGTTTTGAAATCTCTGTGCCCGCTGACAAGGCAGAGGCTTTGGCCAAGGCGCTTTTGGACCACCCGGATTGTCAGCCGATTGGCCTTGGTGCGCGCGATTCGCTGCGGCTGGAAGCGGGCCTTTGCCTCTATGGCAACGATATTGATACCACCACCAGCCCGGTGGAAGGCGCGATTGAATGGGCCATACAAAAGGCTAGACGCGCAGGCGGCGACCGTGAAGGCGGCTTTCCCGGCTCAGCGCGTATTCTGTCTGAACTGGCAAACGGCCCTACCCGCCGCCGCGTTGGCTTGAAGCCGGAGGGCAAAGCGCCCGTGCGCGGCCATGCCAAGCTTTTTGCCGATGCCGATGGCAAGGTGGAGATTGGCGAAGTCACCTCTGGCGGCTTTGGCCCCACAGTCGAAGGCCCTGTTGCCATGGGCTATGTCCATGCAGATCACGCAGCCGTCGGCACGCAAGCTTATGCGGAAGTGCGCGGCAAGTTTCTGCCTGTGACAGTTTCGGCCCTGCCCTTCATTACACCAACGTACAAACGCTGATTGGTAAGGGATAAGCGAGGATTTACCCCGCTCTGCTCTGCCATTTCCTCCTCCATCCCAGCTCCCGAAAAGGATCTCCCATGTTGAAATTCACCTCTGAACATGAATGGCTGCAAATTGAAGGCGATATCGCCATTGTTGGCATTACCGCGCACGCTGCCGAACAGCTTGGCGATCTGGTGTTTGTCGAATTGCCAGAAGTTGGTGCCACATTTGCAAAAGACGCTCAGGCAGCAACCGTTGAAAGCGTGAAGGCGGCCTCTGATGTCTATTGTCCGCTCGATGGCGAGATCACCGAGATCAATCAGGCGATTGTGGATGATCCATCGCTGGTCAATTCTGACCCGCGTGGCGCTGGCTGGTTCTTCAAACTGAAGCTTGCCAATGTTGCCGACGCACAGAGCCTGCTTGACGAAGCCGCCTACAATGAGCTGATCGCATGACAACGCCAACAGAATTTCAGTTTACCGACTACCAGCCTTACGATTTTGCCAATCGCCGCCATATTGGCCCATCGCCTGCCGAGATGGATGCGATGCTGAAAGTGGTTGGTTATGACAGCCTTGACGGCCTGATTGCGGCCACGGTGCCAAGCTCTATCCGCCAGACCATTCCACTGGTTTGGGGTGCGGCTATGAGCGAGCGCGAAGCGCTGGACAAGCTGCGCGAGACCGCCAACAAAAACAAGGCGCTGACCTCGCTGATTGGTCAGGGCTATTACGGCACCATCACCCCGCCGGTCATCCAGCGCAACATTCTGGAAAACCCGGCGTGGTACACGGCCTATACGCCTTACCAGCCGGAAATTTCCCAAGGGCGCCTGGAAGCACTGTTGAACTTCCAGACCATGGTGTGTGACCTTACCGGTCTTGATGTTGCCAATGCATCCTTGCTGGACGAAGCAACGGCTGCGGCCGAAGCCATGGCCATGGCGGAGCGCGTATCCAAATCCAAGGCGAAAGCCTTCTTTGTGGATGCAAATTGCCACCCACAGACCATTGCCGTTATCCAGACCCGCGCCGAGCCTCTGGGCTGGCAGGTGGTGGTCGGCAATCCCTTTGCCGATCTCAACCCCGGCGAGGTATTTGGCGCACTATTTCAATATCCCGGCACCCATGGCCATGTCAGCGATTTTACCCCGCTGATCAACGCGCTCCACAATGCGCAGGCGATTGCCACTGTGGCTGCTGATCCCATGGCGCTGCTTTTGCTGAAATCCCCCGGCGAAATGGGCGCTGACATTGCCATCGGCTCCACCCAGCGCTTTGGCGTGCCGGTGGGTTATGGCGGCCCGCACGCCGCCTATATGGCGGTAAAAGATGCCATCAAGCGTTCCATGCCGGGCCGTTTGGTCGGCGTGTCGGTGGATTCGCGCGGCAACCGTGCCTACCGCCTCAGCTTGCAAACCCGCGAGCAACATATTCGCCGCGAAAAGGCCACGTCCAACATCTGCACAGCCCAGGTGCTGCTGGCGGTGATGGCCTCAATGTACGCGGTGTTTCATGGTCCGCAAGGCCTGAAGGCCATTGCACAGCAGGTGCATCAAAAAACCGTTCTGCTGGCCAAGGGCCTGGAAAAGCTTGGCTTTACCATTGAGCCTGAGACATTCTTCGACACCATTACGCTCGAAGTCGGCCATATGCAGGGCCTCATCCTGCGTGCAGCCGTGGCAGAAGGCATCAACCTACGCAAAGTGGGCGAGACCAAGATTGGCATTTCGCTGGATGAGCGCACAAGGCCTGCTACCGTCGAAGCGGTTTGGCGTGCATTTGGCGGCAATTTCGCGGTGGCCGACTTCTCGCCAGATTATCGCTTGCCGAAAGGACTGCTGCGCACCAGCGCCTACCTGACGCACCCGATCTTCCACATGAACCGCGCGGAAAGCGAAATGACCCGCTACATCCGCCGTCTGTCGGATCGCGATCTGGCGCTGGACAGGGCCATGATTCCGCTTGGCTCATGCACCATGAAGCTGAACGCAACCGCTGAAATGCTGCCGATCACCTGGCCGGAATTTTCCGACATTCATCCCTTTGCACCCACCGATCAAGCGCTGGGCTATAAGGAAATGATCGACGATCTGTCGGAAAAGCTCTGCGCCGTCACCGGCTATGATGCGATTTCGATGCAGCCAAACTCTGGTGCGCAAGGCGAATATGCGGGCTTGCTGACCATTCGCAATTACCACATAGCCAATGGCGACGCGCATCGTACTGTTTGCCTCATTCCAACATCGGCCCATGGTACCAACCCGGCATCGGCGCAGATGGCGGGCATGTTGGTGGTGCCGGTGAAGGCGCTGGACAATGGCGACGTGGATCTCGATGATTTTCGCGCCAAGGCCAGTCAGCACGCCGAAAACCTGTCTTGCTGCATGATCACCTACCCTTCCACTCACGGCGTGTTTGAAGAGACGGTGCGGGAAATTTGCGAGATCACCCATGCCCACGGCGGGCAGGTCTATCTCGATGGTGCCAATATGAATGCCATGGTCGGCATCTCTCGCCCCGGCGATATTGGCTCGGATGTATCCCACCTCAATCTGCACAAAACCTTCTGCATCCCGCACGGTGGTGGTGGTCCCGGCATGGGGCCGATTGGCGTTAAAGCCCACCTCGCCGCTTACCTGCCCGGCCATATCGAAATCGACGGTCGCCCCGGCGCGGTATCCGCCGCGCCTTACGGCTCGCCTTCGATTTTGCCAATCAGCTGGTCTTATTGCCTGATGATGGGCGGCGAAGGCCTGACGCAGGCGACGAAAGTGGCGATCTTGAACGCCAACTACATCGCCGCCCGCCTGACCGGTGCCTATGATGTGCTCTACACCTCTGCCAATGGCCGGGTGGCGCATGAATGCATCATCGATACCCGTCCGCTGGTGGATAGCGCCGGTGTGACTGTCGATGACGTGGCCAAGCGGTTGATCGATTGTGGTTTCCACGCGCCAACGATGAGCTGGCCAGTGGCAGGAACGTTGATGATCGAGCCAACCGAGTCGGAAACCAAAGCCGAGCTGGACCGCTTCTGCACCGCCATGTTGGCGATTCGCGAGGAAGCCCGCGACATCGAACAAGGCCGGATGGACAAGACCAACAACCCGTTGAAAAACGCACCGCATACGGTGGAAGATCTGGTTGGCGAGTGGGATCGTCCCTATAGCCGCGATCAGGCCTGCTATCCACCGGGCGCGTTCCGCGTGGACAAATACTGGTCTTCCGTCAACCGTGTCGACAACGTCTACGGCGACCGCAATCTGGTGTGCTCCTGCCCACCGATGACCGATTATGCCGAGGCTTCCGAGTAATCAGCCGTTACAAAATTTTCTCTCCCCGTTTGGGGAGAGAAACAGTTTGCAGAGCCGTGCTTTTTGAAAACACACGGCTCTGTTATACTTTACATTCACATTTGGAAAACGGCTGTATCAGTTTATAACATCTCATCCATCACTCAAACAAATCTGTTCATCGCAAATCTTGAGAATTTTCTAATAGAATACATGTAACAAACGCAAACTTGGATAATGAGGAGCGTTGGCATGAGTATCTCTGGTATCACAAACACAGCCACCTTAGGCATGTTGGCGCAACAAAAACGTGTGGCCAATATTGCCAGTAATGTCGCCAATGTTGATACCCCCGGCTACAGACGCCTCAATACCAATCTGAATGCAACCACACCTGCTGGCGTATCCGTCACCACGACGGTTTCAGAGACACCAAAAGCAGCACCTGACACATCCAATGTTGACCTGCTTGACGAGATGACAGGCTTGATTGGCTCCGAACACGCCTTTGCTGCCAATGCTAAAGTGTTTGAGACTGGTGCTGATATGTGGGACATGCTGATGAGCATCAAGAAAGACTAAACCAGCACAATCTTCCGCGACATCGCAGTACCTCAAAGCCATATTTCAAAGAGATAAGCTATTTCGGCGTGTTGGCGAAACGTGCTGTTGCGGCCCTTCATAGGTTCGATAAAGCACACCGCGCAATAGATTCTTGTTCGTTATATCGAACCAAATCGTCCCGCATTTTTCGCGTTTCAGTTTATCTTTTCGGAAAAAACGGATTCGGCATTTCCATGCCAAACGCTACAGCGTTCTATATCTGCTGCACAATTTTCGCCTTAAATCGATTTAGATGTCAGAAATTATTCAGTAAAAAGCCGAGGAAGGACTGCTACAGCATGTCGCGTTCAACTGGTCTCAGTTGAACGATAACGTACATGCTCAAAAATAAAGATAAAGCGCGGCTCCGCTGAATCCGATAAAACGCGCCGCGCTTTAGGACAATCCTTGCACATCGCCAGCTCCGCCAGTCGAGCGCAAAACCCGGCAGAAAACGTCAATTTCATCTCTCAGGGAAAGCGAAAACTCCGCTTCCCCTAAGAAAATTCCAGTTTAAACCTTACGCTGCCGCGATGGCAGTAACCACGGCCTCAATGGCTTCATCGGCCTTCGCACCATCCGGACCGCCGGCCTGCGCCATATCGGCGCGTCCGCCACCACCCTTGCCGCCGAGAGCAGCAGAAGCAATGCGCACCAGTTCAACAGCCGATACTTTGGCCGTCAAATCGCCCGTCACACCAACAACCGCACTGGCCTTGCCATCGTCAGCCACAGCCACCAAAAGCACAACGCCGGAGCCGAGTGCGGTCTTGGCATCATCGACCATGCCTTTGAGGTCTTTGGCATCGATGCCTGTGAGCTGCTTTCCGACGAATTTCACGCCATTGATGTCGCGTGGTGCTTCCGCCTCACCGCTTGCGCCACCGCCCATGGCCAGCTTGCGCTTGGCGTCCGCTAGTTCGCGCTCCAGCTTTCGACGTTCTTCCACGAGCGTTTCAACGCGGCCAATGACTTCGCTCGGCTGCGCTTTCAAGGTTCCAGCCAAAGCTTTCAACCGTTCATCCTGCTCGGAGAGATAGGCGCGCGCTGTTTCACCCGTCAGGGCTTCGATACGGCGTACACCTGCACCAACAGCACTATCCGACAGCAGACGAACCAAACCAATATCACCTGTTGCCGACACATGCGTGCCGCCGCAAAGCTCGGTGGAATAGGACTTGCCAGCCTTGGGACCACGAATTGCGGTGCCCATGGACACAACGCGCACTTCGTCGCCGTATTTTTCGCCAAACAGCGCCATGGCACCTTCGGCAATTGCATCATCCACCGCCATCAAACGCGTGGTCACCGGCGCATTTTGTAAGATGATCTCATTGGCCATGTTTTCAACAATCTTCAGCTCTTCAGCTGTGATCGGCTTGGGATGAGAAATATCAAAGCGCAAACGATCCGGTGCAACCAGCGAACCCTTTTGGGCCACATGGGTGCCAAGAACTTCCCGCAAAGCTTCATGCAACAAGTGCGTGGCAGAATGGTTTGCCCGCAGCCGCGACCGGCGAGCGTTTGACACGTTCAACACCACGACTGCACCAGTGGCAACCGTGCCTTCCCGCACAGTTGCCATATGAACATGCAGCCCCTCGCCGCGCTTTTGCGTGTCGGTCACATCCAGCACAAAGCCTTCGCCAACGATCTCACCGGTATCGCCCATCTGGCCGCCAGATTCAGCATAGAACGGCGTTTGATTGACAACCACCTGCACGCTTTCGCCAGCGGCAGCCTTCTCAATCACCGCACCGTCGCGCACCAGCGCCTGGACTTCGCCCTCAGCACTCTCAGCCGAATAGCCAAGAAATTCTGTCGCGCCGTGCTTGTCCTTGACCTCAAACCAAACTGTTTCAGTTGCCTTATCGCCAGAGCCAGACCAGCTTGCGCGGGCCTCGGCCTTTTGACGCTCCATGGCATCGGTGAAGCCGGAAATATCCACGCCAATACCACGGGCGCGCAAGGCATCCTGGGTCAAGTCCAGCGGGAAACCATAGGTGTCGTAGAGCTTGAAGACCGTCTCGCCATCAAGGCTATCGCCCTTGGACAGGTTGGACGTCGCATCCGACAGCAGTGAAAGACCACGCTCCAGCGTTTTGCGGAAACGGTTTTCTTCCAGTTTGATGGTTTCCGAAATCAGTGACTCCGCACGGACCAATTCAGGATAAGCGCGACCCATTTGCTGAACGAGAACCGGCAGCAGTTTGTAGATAATCGGCTCACGCGCACCCAGCAATTCAGCATGGCGCATGGCGCGGCGCATAATGCGGCGCAAGACATAGCCGCGACCTTCATTGGACGGCAAAACACCATCGGCGATCAAAAAGGCAGATGAGCGCAAATGGTCGGCGATCACGCGATGGCTGGCCCGGCGTTCACCTTCGGCCGCAACACCCGTGAGATCGACAGAAGCGTCAATTAACGCCCGGAACAGGTCAATGTCGTAATTGTCATGCTTGCCCTGCAACAGAGCTGCAATGCGCTCAAGGCCCATGCCCGTATCAATCGATGGACGAGGCAGATCAACGCGCTCTTCCTTGGTAATCTGCTCATATTGCATGAAAACCAGATTCCAGATCTCGATAAAGCGGTCACCATCTTCGTCGGCAGAGCCTGGAGGGCCACCCCAGATATGGTCGCCATGATCATAGAAAATTTCGGAACAGGGACCACAAGGACCGGTATCACCCATGGCCCAGAAATTGTCGCTGGTGGGGATACGAATGATTTTGTGATCCGGCAGACCTGCAATCTTTTTCCAAAGATTAAAAGCCTCATCATCGGTGTGGTAAACCGTCACGCACAGGCGTTCGCGGTCCACGCCAAATTCCTTGGTAATCAGGTTCCATGCCAGTTCAATGGCATTTTCCTTGAAATAATCGCCAAAGGAAAAATTGCCCAGCATTTCGAAAAACGTGTGGTGGCGGGCCGTGTAACCAACATTATCAAGGTCGTTATGCTTGCCGCCAGCACGCACGCATTTTTGCGCGGTTGTGGCGGTCGAGTATGGGCGGTGCTCAAGCCCGGTAAAGACGTTCTTGAACTGCACCATGCCGGCATTGGTAAACATCAAGGTCGGGTCATTGCGAGGCACCAACGGAGACGACGCAACGACCTCATGCCCATTGGACTTGAAGTAATTGAGGAATGTCGATCGAATGTCGTTTACGCCGCTCATGGGGTGCCCTTGGAAATAAGTGTCCGCTCGCGGACAAACGTCAGAAAACAACGGCTTTTATCGCCCGTCGCCTCGCCTGTCCAGTCTGTGACAAAAAAACGGCCGAAGATAAAACTCCGGCCGTTTGACATCCTGCAATTTGATGAAAAAATTCATCAACCCTCGTCGCTCTCCATACCGTCATTTGCGTCAGGGCCGCCGTTCTCCAGGAACCGCTCGGCAATCAGGCCAGCATTCTGACGCAAGGCCAATTCGATTTCTTCTGCGACCGCCGGATTGTCACGCAAAAACGTCTTGGCATTTTCACGTCCCTGCCCAAGCCGTTGGCTGTTATAAGAGAACCATGCACCCGCCTTTTCAACAATGCCGGCCTTGACGCCCAGATCCACCAACTCACCGGTCTTGGATACGCCTTCGCCATACATGATGTCGAATTCGACCTGCTTGAAGGGAGGTGCCATCTTGTTTTTGACGACCTTGACGCGGGTCTGGTTGCCCACAACCTCTTCGCGATCCTTCACCGCGCCAATACGACGAATATCAAGACGCACCGAAGCATAGAACTTCAAAGCGTTACCGCCCGTGGTGGTTTCTGGCGAACCAAACATCACACCAATCTTCATACGAATCTGGTTGATGAAAATAACCATGCAGTTTGACCGAGAAATAGAGCCTGTCAGCTTACGCAGCGCCTGGCTCATCAAGCGCGCCTGCATACCCGGCAGACTATCGCCCATTTCACCTTCAATTTCTGCCTTTGGTGTCAAAGCGGCAACGGAGTCGATAACCAACACATCAATGGCGCCAGAGCGCACCAGAGTATCGGTAATTTCCAACGCCTGCTCGCCTGTGTCTGGCTGAGAAATCAACAATCCTTGCAGATCAACGCCCAGTTTGCGGGCATAGACCGGATCAAGCGCGTGTTCCGCATCCACAAAGGCGCAAACGCCGCCCTTTTTCTGCGCTTCTGCAATTGTTTGCAGCGCAAGGGTGGTTTTACCGGAGCTTTCAGGCCCATAAATTTCAATGATACGGCCCTTGGGCAAACCGCCAATACCAAGCGCGATATCGAGACTGAGCGATCCGGTCGATACCGTTTCCACCTCAACAATTTTCTCATTTGCGCCGAGCTTCATAATCGAGCCCTTGCCGAACGATCGTTCGATCTGCGCCAGCGCCGCTTCCAATGCCTTGCTTTTATCCACCGTTTTGTCCTCTACGAGCCGCAAAGAATTTTGTGACATTTTAAACACCTTTAGGTTATTGAAGCCGCATAGGCAACGAAACTGCAGACATCGAATATGTACATGTTTTGTTCCATTTCGACAACCCCACTCTAACCAATTGTGTTCATTCCTCAATCTTCCGTTTGTTCTCTTAATGTTTCCATGGACTTATGTGCAGCATATGGGGCGAGGAATCAAGATATCGATTATTGAAAACGCCTTAAAAGGCGATTCGAAATTCAAAGAATCTGAAGAGGTCGCACGTGGAAATCGACATACTTGTGCTTGGTGGCGCGCACATTGATCGTCGTGGCCGAATCGACGGCGAGACAGTGCCGGGTGCGAGCAATCCCGGACGGTGGATTGAAGAACCCGGCGGCGGCGGATTCAACGCTGCGCGCTCACTCGCCCGGCTTGGTCTTCGTGTTACAATGATATCGCCGCGCGGCGGTGATGCGATTGGCCAGCGCGTGGCGCAAGCGGCCGCAGACGCAGGCGTCGATGACCGTCCATTCACGTTTCTGGATCGCGCAACGCCCAGCTACACCGCGATTTTAGAGCGCGATGGCAACCTTGTGATTGCGATAGCCGATATGGATCTCTACCGGCTCTTCACCCCGCGCCGGTTAAAAATCAGAGCCGTGCGCGAAGCTATTTTGAATGCAAGCGCCTTGCTGATCGACGCAAATTTGCCGCCTGAAACGATCGAATCGCTCGCAAGACACGCGCAAGAGATTGGAAAACCCGTGGCAGGCATCGGCATTTCGCCCGCAAAAGTGGTGCGCTATCGCAATTGCTTAGACGCGATGGACTATCTGTTTTTAAACGCTGCCGAAGCGAAAACACTCACAGCCGCGTCACCGTCTGATCCTGCCGAGTGGCCAGCACTTTTGCGCAAACTCGGCCTCAAAGGCGGGGTTGTTACCAATGGTTCTGGTCCGGTTATTGCCTTTAACAATGAGGGCGATTTTGCGCTGACACCGCCAAAGCTGGATACTCTGGTGGACGTAACAGGTGCAGGCGATTCTCTCTGCGCTGGCACGCTATCGCAATTGGTAAAGGGCCATGGTTTGGCGCAAGCGCTGAAGCATGGTGTTGCCTTGGCGGGGCTGACCCTGCTATCTCCTCATGCGACTGCCGAGGACCTGACACCAGAGCGCCTTTCAGCCCATCTCGATGACATTCCAGAGCCCTGCGCTCTAAGCCAATAGACAAGTGGACACTTCATGACCCGAGCTATCTCCCCGCTTCTGCCTATCGTTTATTCCCATGAAGTTGCCGCGGCCAAGGCGCGCAACGCCCCCATCGTGGCCCTCGAATCCACCATTATCACCCACGGCATGCCTTATCCCGCCAATGTTGAAATGGCCAAAAGCGTCGAGGCGATTATCCGTGACGGAGGTGCTGTGCCTGCCACCATCGCCGTGATTGAAGGCGTTTTGCATATTGGTCTTGAAGAAGACCAGTTGCAAAAGCTGGCGCAATTGGAGGACGTGATGAAAGTCTCCCGTGCGGATCTGGCTTTTGCCATTGCCGAACGCCGCTCCGGTGCAACAACGGTTGCCGCGACCATGATTGCTGCGGCGCGTGCCAATATTGCCGTTTTTGCCACAGGTGGCATCGGCGGCGTGCATCGCGGTGCAGAAGAGAGTTTTGACATTTCGGCAGACCTGCAGGAGCTGGCTCGCACACGCGTTATTGTGGTGTGCGCCGGTGCAAAATCAATTCTCGATGTGCCAAAAACATTGGAAGTATTGGAAACCGCGGGGGTTCCGGTTGTGACCTATGACAGCCATGAGTTCCCGGCCTTCTGGTCGCGCCAGTCTGGTCTGAAAAGCCCGCTGACACTGGAAAGCCCGGCTGCCATTGCCAATTTCCAGAAGGTTCGGGATCAATTGGGGATTGATGGCGGCATGTTGATTGCCAATCCTGTGCCGGAAGAGCATGAAATTTCCCGCGAAGAGATGGAAATTTACATTGGCCGCGCGCTTTCCAGCGCCGAACGCGAGGAAATCTCTGGCAAGGAAGTGACGCCCTTCCTGCTGGATGCCATTTTCCAATTGACCGAAGGCCGCAGCCTCAAGACCAACATCGCCTTGGTGGAAAACAATGCCCGCCTGGCCACGGAAATTGCAGTCGCGATGGCATAAAGCACGACTTGGAGAAACGTCTTTCAGGCCCGACGTTGGCAGCAAGTTGGTTCAAATCGGTTTCATCTGAGCAAAATAAAAGCCCGGGATTTTCTCCCGGGCTTTTTTCAATTCAGCACACTTCGTTTAACCGGCGCGCGCAGCAGACGTTGCCACAAACGCCTTCCGCGCTGCTTCATCGCGGTTATAGATATCATCGTAATAGCGCACCACGCCGTCTTTGTCCGGCCATGCGGTAAAATAGGCCACATAGACCGGGAATTTCTGCGGCACTTGCACCGCACGGTTCTGGCCAGAGGCGATCTGCTGGTTGATATCTCCCACAGTGGTGTTCATCACAGCGGCTGCCATCACACGAGGTTCAGACAGACGAACACAACCGTGGCTGAGTGCACGCATATCACGCTTGAAGAAGCTCTTGGCTGGTGTGTCATGCATATAAATCGCATGAGCGTTCGGGAAGAGAATTTTCAAATCGCCCAGAGCATTGTCGCTGCTTGGCGGCTGACGCACATCAACATCACTGGTCGTATTCCAGTTGATTTCGGAAGAGCGAACGCGGCGGCCTTTATAGCTCACTTCGTAACCAAGACGGTCAAGATAGCTTGGATCGCGGCGCAGCTTTGGCAGCATCTCGTTGATGATGATCGACCGTGGAACGCCCCAGTAGGGATTGAACTCCACTGTCTGGATCATATTCTGGAAGAAGAATGTCTGGTGGCCGGGGCCGCCGACAACAACGCGCATGGCGAGTTGCTGCTGCCTGTCGTTGACGTAATAGGCTTCAAACGCAGCAGCATTGATCAAAACATAGCGCGGACCCAGATCGGCTGGCAGCCAGCGTAGCTGTTCCATGGCAACGACCAGCTTTTCGATCTTTTCTGCGTCAGAGTGACCAACCATGGTCCGCACTGTTGCCGGGCCAACCACGCCATCAGGCTTTAAGCCCTGTTCCTTTTGGTAGGCTTCAACAAGACTAACCAACTCAGGCGTATAGTCTGGCGTGCCGGTGTAATTGGTCAAGGTCAGAGCATTGTCGGTTTTCAGCGCATCGCTGCCATAGGCTTTCACCCCGGCAATAATATTGGCAAGCTCGGGGTTTGTGTCGCCCGGCTTCAAAATGCCCTTGAGGTTGATCTTAACCGTCTGGCCTTGCTGCGCCTGATTTTCTTCCATCATTTTTTTCAGCTCGGCTTTCAAAGCCAGAAACTGTGGGCTGGAAGGATCTTTGCCGCGCAGATAGGCACCGACATCCGGGCTTGCGCGCAGCAGATCGAGCACCGGCTCAAGTGGCACAGATTTGCGCTTGAAATCGTAATAGCCGGAAATGCGATTTGGATCGATGCGGCCACGCACGGTATCCTGCACATAGGTCAGCATCTTGGTCGACAATTCGAGCTCGAACTTCATCAACGCCTGCTGACGAGCCTGCTCGTCCATGCCAGCCAGATCTTGCGGCACTTTGACCGCATAATCGGCGGGGTCCAAACCAACGGTGTCGGCCAGAGCCAGGGCATCAATGGCGGTTTTGGCCTTTTCAGCAACGCCGTTGCTATCAACCCAGATCAATGCGCCATTGTTATTGTAGTAATTCTGGACCGCTGCAGCCACATCCGCAGACGCTGTGACTTTCACCTGCGACATGGCCAAATGGGCTACGGCCAGATCATGATCTGCGCCGAAGGCCGCAATCGGGGTCTCTGGAGCTTTGATAGCAATCGCTTTTTGGCTATCGGGCTTGTAGGTGTAATAGCGAGGAGAAGCAACTTTCGAGATGGGCTCCGGATCAGCCAGTTGCGCGGGAGGAATGACCTCGGCAGGTCGCGTTTCCTGCCGCTTTTCGGGGCGGCCACGCAACAAATCCATCAATGTGGTCGCGCCAGCTGTTTGCGGCAGGCACACGGCAAAGGTTGCAGTGGTCATAAGGGCCACCGTCAGCGCCCTGCGAAGTAAAGGTTTTTGCAATTGCTTCCCCATTCAGAAAGTCGCGTACCGGAATCAAGCATTGATCCCTGTTGATTTTGGTCGCTTCCCTAGCTGATTGCATCAGTGTTGGGAAGTTTTTCGTTGCGAAAACGCCGACAATGAAAGGGTCAATTTAACGTGACCCCTTTTGGACTGGCGCATCGTTAACACAGAGGTAAGGTTAAGCCGCCAAACCGTTAATATTCAGTAACCATAACCTGCGAAGCGGACAAAAAGTCATTCACATTTGCGTTGTGCCGATACCTTTGACGCGCCGACCAAAAAGATGCATTAAATACTCACCTTTTCAATGGGAGCGTCAAAGCTCCCTCGTCTGATCATGAGGAAAATGCCATGACATCCACCCGTATCGAGACAGACACCTTTGGCCAAATTGAGGTGGCCAGTGACAAATATTGGGGCGCACAGGCCCAACGTTCGCTGGGAAATTTCAAGATCGGCTGGGAGAAGCAGCCCTTGCCGGTGGTTCGCGCCCTTGGCATTGTCAAACGGGCGGCAGCTCGCGCCAATATGGCGTTGGGACAGCTCGATTCTAAGCTTGGCGAGGTCATCATTCAGGCAGCTCAAGAGGTGATTGATGGCAAGCTGAACGATCACTTTCCGCTGGTGGTCTGGCAAACCGGCTCTGGCACCCAATCGAACATGAATGCCAATGAAGTGATTTCCAATCGCGCCATTGAATTGCTCGGCGGCGTGATGGGCTCAAAAAAGCCGGTCCATCCGAATGACCATGTGAACATGAGCCAATCCTCCAACGACACCTATCCTACCGCCATGCATATTGCGGCGGCGGAATATGTCACCCATCATCTGCTGCCGGGCTTGCAGCACCTGCATGACGCGCTGGATGCCAAGGCCAAGGCCTTTGCCCATATCATCAAGATTGGCCGTACCCACACGCAGGATGCCACGCCACTGACGTTGGGGCAGGAATTTTCCGGTTATGCCGCTCAGGTGGCATCAAGCATCAAGCGGATCCAACTGACTCTGCCCGGTCTTTATGAACTGGCGCAAGGCGGCACCGCTGTCGGCACCGGGCTGAATGCACCAATCGGCTTTGCTGAAAAAGTGGCCGAGGAAATCGCCAAGATCACCGGCCTGCCATTTGTGACCGCTCCGAACAAATTTGAAGCCCTGGCTGCCCACGATGCCATGGTGTTCGCCCATGGGGCCATCAATGCCGCCGCCGCCGCCTGCTTCAAGATCGCCAATGATATTCGCTTTCTTGGCTCCGGCCCCCGCGCAGGCCTTGGCGAATTGGCGCTTCCCGAAAACGAACCCGGCTCATCCATCATGCCGGGCAAGGTCAATCCGACCCAATCTGAGGCCATGACGCAGGTGTGCGCCCACATCTTTGGCAACAACGCCGCCATTACGTTCGCGGGCAGTCAGGGTCATTTTGAGCTGAATGTCTATAACCCGATGATGGCCTATAACTTCTTGCAATCGGTGCAATTGCTCGGCGATGCGAGCGTGTCCTTCACCGACAATTGTGTGGTGGGCATTGAGGCGCGCGAAGACAACATCAAAAAGGGCGTTGAAAACTCGCTGATGCTGGTGACCGCGCTGAACAGCAAGCTGGGCTATGACGCCTGCGCCAAAATTGCCAAAACCGCCCACAAGAATGGCACAACCTTACGCGAAGAGGCCGTGGGCGGAGGCTATCTCACCAATGAAGAGTTTGATGAATACGTTCGGCCTGAATTGATGATCGGGCCGAAGTGATCTTCAAACTTCTTCAATCATAAAAACTCCAGGCTCCCTAACAACTAATTTCACAATAGGTGGGGAGCCCTTTGCCCATGGCGCTAGGCCACTATTTCTTAACCAAACGCCTATTTCTTTCTTTATCAATTTACGGCAATCACCCCAGAATGACTGTTTATCGATGTTGATTTTGACAGCCTCATCAAACCCCGGAATCAAAAGTAGAACTTCCTTGATCGAGCGATCAAAATGCGACGCTTGATCCTCACGTGAAACAATCAACCCGTAGCCCATATTCCCTTTACTGCCACCGCATCTGCAGGCCTTGCATAAAAAGGTCTTCAAACGCCCCTCCCAAAATATCATTCCTTAGCAATAAACTAAATCTCAGGCGAAAAAAGGTGCACTGCAAACTCCAGTTTAGAATCGTTTGCAAATCTACCGTCGCAGGACTAGACGGATGTTCGGAAAAATACCGATCCGGCAAGAAAGGTCCTTTGATGGCTGACGATCTCTTTCCCCTTGGCGAAGATAAAACCCCTTACCGCAAAATTACCTCGGATTATGTCTCGGTTGAGACGTTCAAAGGGCAGGAAATCCTGACGGTTGAGCCTGAGGGCCTGCGGCTTTTGGCCGAAACCGCCCTCTCCGATATCAACCATCTGCTACGCCCCGGCCATTTGAAGCAATTGGCGTCGATTTTGGAAGATCCAGAAGCAACGGATAACGACCGCTTCGTGGCCTTTGACCTTCTGAAAAATGCCAATATTGCCGCAGGCGGTATTTTGCCCATGTGTCAGGATACCGGCACCGCGATTGTGATGGGTAAGAAGGGCCGCAAGGTCTGGACCGATGGCGGCGATTATGAAGCCTTAGCGGCAGGCGTGCGCGATGCCTATGAGCGCAAGAACCTGCGCTACTCGCAGCTTGCGCCCCTCAAGATGTTTGAGGAAAAAAACACCAAGACCAATCTGCCCGCCCAGATCGACATTTATGAAGAAGGCGAAGACGCCTACAAGTTTTTGTTCATGGCCAAGGGCGGCGGTTCGGCCAACAAGACTTTCCTTTATCAGGGCACACCATCGCTTCTTACTCATGACCGGATGATCGACTTCCTTAAGGAGAAGATCCTCACGCTGGGTACGGCAGCCTGTCCGCCCTATCATTTGGCCATTGTCATTGGTGGGCTTTCTGCGGAGATGAACCTAAAGACCGTCAAGCTGGCATCAGCCCGCTATCTGGATAACCTGCCCACTGAGGGTTCCGAGAGCGGTCATGCTTTCCGCGATGTGGAAATGGAGCAGGAAATTCACAAGCTCACCCAGTCCATGGGTGTGGGCGCGCAATTTGGCGGCAAGTATTTCTGTCATGATGTGCGGGTTATCCGCCTTCCACGTCATGGTGCATCCTTGCCAATCGGCCTTGGTGTGTCCTGTTCCGCCGACCGTCAGGCGATGGGCAAGATCACCAAAGACGGGATTTTCATCGAGCAACTCGAAGCTGATCCATCGAAGTATCTGCCAGAGATTGATGAGAGCGCCCTCTCCTCGTCGATGGTCAAGATTGATCTGAACCAGCCAATGAGCGAAATTCTGGCAGAGCTCGATAAGCACCCGGTCAAAACCCGGTTGTCGCTGACCGGCACCATCATTGTGGCGCGCGATCTGGCCCATTCGAAAATCCGCGAGCGGCTGGAAAAGGGCGAAGGCATGCCCGAATACATGAAAAACCACCCGGTTTATTATGCAGGCCCCGCCAAAACCCCAACTGGCTTTGCCTCCGGCTCCTTTGGTCCAACCACAGCAGGCCGCATGGACTCCTATGTTGATCAGTTCCAGTCCTTTGGTGGCTCCATGATCATGCTGGCCAAGGGCAACCGCTCGCGCGCTGTGCGCGAGGCCTGCAAGGCGCATGGTGGCTTCTACCTTGGCTCGATCGGCGGACCGGCTGCACGTCTTGCGCAGGACTGCATCAAGAAGGTCGAGGTTCTGGAATATCCCGAGCTTGGCATGGAAGCGGTCTGGAAAATTGAGGTGGAAGACTTCCCCGCCTTTATCGTGACAGACAACAAGGGCAACGACTTCTTCCAGGAATTCAATTTGGGTTGATTTAAAAATCAGGCGAGCAGCCATAGGTTGCTCGCTTTTTTCATTGCTAACGTGATGAAAATAGCTTTATTGAAAGCCCTTGGATCTTAGCGACGGGGCGTTGCGTTTTATCAAACGCGCACCGAACACTGCAAAACTTCAAATTTGCGACATAACTCCTGCTTGAATTGATTCCAATTTAAGAAATTGTATAGTATAATATTATATGTACTTACGTTCTTAAATAATTAATGTTTGTTTAATAATAATAACAAGTACAGGTCACTCTCGTGGGGGCGCGAATGAATACGACATCAACTCCGAAGCCGCAAGGTCTCGACATAGCGGCACAAATTACTTTCGCGATGCGCTCCATGGGCTTGCCGCCACTGCCGCGGAATTATGCCGTATTTTACGAAGCTTATATTGGCTCAAACCCCGCATTAACGCGCAAGCTTGCGGCCCTCGGCAGTCATGCCACGCAAGCTGATATTGATGTGATTGCCGAAGAGTTTTTTGGCCACAACTCCAACCGCATTATCGAAAACGCCCATTCCAGGCTCGCTTCAGAGCTCGACAGCCTTGTGCGTTTGATGAAGCAAGAGCAGAGCTCGCTCGAAACCTACAACAAGCTGCTGGACGAAACATCCGTTCGCATCAATGCCAAAAACACGGCCAGTGTTGATCTGCTGCGCAATGCCATTCAAATCCTGACACTGGCAACCGGCGACACATTGGCGCGGGGCGAAAAGACGGCAGAAAGTTTCAACCAGAAATCTCAGGAAATGGAAGCAGTGCGCCGGGAGTTGGACGAGTACAAGCGAATCGCCAATACCGATTCGCTCACCCGCCTTGCCAATCGCCGTGCCTTTGATGAAAAGCTGGCCGGCCTTTTCAACTTCCCAACCAATTTGTCCAGAGCAACTCTGATCCTGATTGATGTGGACCATTTCAAGCGCATCAATGATACGTTTGGCCATCCGGTTGGTGATAAAATCCTGGCAACCGTTGCCAGCGTCATTCGCGCCAATGCGCCCCGCGAGGGATTTGTGGCCCGCGCCGGAGGCGAGGAATTCGCCATTATCCTTGAGAGTTCCATTGACGAGGAGATTCACACCCTGTGTGAGCGTATCCGCGTCAATCTGGAAAGCACACCCTTTCGAAACTCACGCACGGGCATCAACTATGGTCCGGTAACGGCATCTATTGGTTACTCGTCTGCGGCAGAATGCGAGGATTCTGGCGAACTCTATAGCCGCAGCGACATTGCCCTCTATTGCGCAAAAAACTCTGGGCGCAATTGTACACGCGAGTTTGAGGCCGGAATGCGCAAGGAATTCACCAAAAACTGGCTGATTTACAAGTAATTTTGAGCATGTTGCAAAGCTTGTCACACATCGTGCTTGCCGTCGTCTGACGCTTCAAAAACGGCCACAAGCCGTTTGTCGGGTATAATCCACAGCAGCGCCACCAGCAGAAAAAGCCCGTAAGACAGATAGGGCGAAACATAGGCAAGCCCTATGGCCATGAGGTAGAGAACAGGCGACACAACGCCCTTTAAATCGCGCCCGAACGCCTGTTTAAACCGCTCCGGGTGCGCTGTGGTGATGCCTATTTGCCATTGGAGAATGTGATAGGCCAATGCACACAGGGAAAAAACAGCACCGTAAGCCATAATGGGTTCTGGTTGAAAGCTCTGCTTGCCCATCCATTCCGTGACAAACGGTGTCAGGGTCAACCAGAACAACAGATGCATATTGGCCCACATCACCCCCGGCGTAACGCGGCTTGCCAAGGTCAGCAAATGATGATGGTTGTTCCAGTAAATCGCCACATAAACAAAACTCAGGGCATAGCCCAGCAGAAGTGGCAATGAAGGGATCAGCCCCGCAAAGCTTGCTTCAACCGGCACTTTTAACTCCAGCACCATAATGGTGATCACAATGGCCAATACACCATCGCTAAATGCTTCCAGCCGTCCTTTGTTCATCGCAGCACCCTCCCCGTCAATGATGGTCGCGTGACAGGTGCTTCACTTCGAGATCCTGCAGATAGGCGGCAAACAATTCCTCGCCTTTCTGGCCAAGTTCGCGCAGATATTTCCAGGTGAAAATTCCTGTGTCGTGACCATCGTTAAAGGCAATACGAACCGCATAATTGCCGGTTGCCAGCACTTGCGCAATCTGCACGTTGCGCTTGCCGGGCACGGTGATTTTCTGCCCCGGACCATGGCCTTGAACCTCGGCGGACGGCGAAAGAACCCGCAGCATCTCTGCCGGCAATGAGAAACTCTCGCCATTATCAAACACCACCGTCAAAAAACGACGATCCGATGACACTTTCAATTCAATTGGCCAAATCTCGGTCATTCCACGATAGCTCCCACTGCAAACAGACGGTATGGGCAATAGACGCCAGACGGGTCATGCGCAAGCGCAGCGACCCATGCAATGTGATGGCCGCCGCTTGACTATCCAGGGCTTCATCGCCAAATACTAAAAGGCATATAGGAGATTACCGTGGATTATAAGCCCGGCCTTTTCACAACAGCGGACCCGATTGCACAACAAACCGGCTCCATGATTGACCCATTTGGTCGGGCAGTTACCTATCTTCGGGTTTCGGTCACAGACCGGTGTGACTTTCGCTGTACCTATTGCATGTCAGAAAACATGACATTCCTTCCCAAAAAGGATCTGCTGACGCTTGAAGAGCTGGATCGTCTCTGTTCCGCCTTCGTTGCCAAGGGGGTGCGCAAGCTGCGCCTGACAGGTGGCGAACCTCTGGTGCGCAAGAACATCATGTTTTTGATCCGCAGTCTTTCGCGCCATTTGCAAAGCGGCGATCTTGAAGAATTGACGCTCACCACCAATGGCTCGCAGCTCGGGCGCTATGCGACGGAGCTGGCAGACGCCGGTGTGAAGCGCATCAATGTCTCGCTTGATACGCTTGATAAGGAAAAATTCCACACCATCACCCGCTGGGGCGATCTGGACCGCGTGCTCGACGGCATTGATGCCGCATTGGCTGCTGGCATCAAGATCAAACTCAACGCCGTGGCGCTTAAAGGCTTCAACGAGGACGAAATTCCGCAGCTTTTGCGCTTCGCCCACGCCCGCGATATGGATTTGACCCTGATTGAAACCATGCCGATGGGAGAAATTGACGAAGATCGCACCGATCAATATTTGCCGCTTTCCAGCGTGCGTCAAACGCTGTCTGAACAATTTACCTTGACCGATCTGGATTATAAAACCGGCGGCCCTGCCCGCTACGTGAAGGTTGAGGAAACGGGCGGCAAGCTTGGCTTCATTACGCCGATGACCCATAATTTCTGCGAGAGCTGCAACCGCGTGCGCCTCACCTGCACTGGTACGCTGTATATGTGCCTCGGCCAGGATGATGCCGCCGATCTGCGCACAGCTTTGCGGGCAAGCGACGACAATGCCTATCTCTTTGCCAGCATTGATGAGGCCATCACGCGCAAACCAAAAGGCCATGATTTCATTATCGACCGCACAACCAAGCGCCCCGCCGTGGCGCGCCATATGAGTGTGACGGGCGGCTGAGGCAAATCAACGGCTTTGCAACCTGTTCTTTTCTGCGTATGACATAAAGCGCGCAATGCGCACATTTCCATATCCAGAAAGCATTTCTCCATGGCATTGACCAGAAACATGAAAGGCGCATTGTTCATGGCATGCGCCATGGCAGGATTCACCATCAATGATGCTCTGGCCAAATCTGTCACGCAAATGGCAAGCGTTGGCCAAATCATGTTTATCCGCGGTGCGTTAGCCACATTGCTGATCTATATCGTGGCGCGCCGCGCCGGTGCTGGCATGTCACTTCACGTTCTCAAAGATCCTTTGATTTTGACCCGTGTGATGTGTGAAATTCTGGGCTCGATTACGTATCTCACCGCGCTCTCCCTGATTCCTCTGGCCAATGCTGCCTCCATCCTGCAATCGCTGCCTTTGGCAGTCACGCTGGGAGCCGCCGTTTTTCTACGTGAGCCGGTGGGCTGGCGTCGCTGGATGGCCATTCTGGTTGGCTTCGTTGGCGTGATGATCATCATTCGCCCCGGCGTGGAAGGCTTCACGCTGTCTGCGCTTTATGTATTGGGCAGCGTATTTTTTGCGGCCACCCGTGATCTGGTCACCACGCGAATCAACATCACGACACCCACCATTATCGTAACCTTGCTCACCGCCGCTGGAAATTCCTTTGCAGGATTGCTGCTCATTCCCGTACAGGGCGGATGGCAACCGGTGTCGCTGAGCATGTTTGCTGTGTTGCTGTTGGCAGCAGTTATGCTGTTCATAGGCTATCAAACCGTCATTCTAGCAATGCGCACCGGAGAAATCTCGTTCATCGCGCCCTTTCGTTATTCCAGCATGCTCTGGGCCATCGGGCTTGGCATTATCGTGTTTCAGGATTGGCCGGAGCCGATCATGCTGCTCGGCATGGCCATTGTCATGCTCTCGGGGCTCTATACATTCCACCGGGAGCGTCAGAGAAAAGTAATCGTGGAAGCATGATGGTTGATCCTCGCTGCCGAACCCATGTACCCGGTGTGATTCTGGCCGGAGGTTTGTCACGACGTATGGGTCAGAGCAAAGCGGCCACTCTTTTGGCGGGCAAGCCCATGCTGGATCATATCCTTGCGCGGCTTTTGCCACAGGTCAGCGCGCTGGCCATCAACAGCAATGCGGGCCTTACCCATCGCGATTTCCCCACCATCGCCGATGCAGTAGAAGACCATCCCGGCCCGTTGGCGGGGATTGCGCGCGCCACGCAGTTTGCACGAACAGTGCCAGATGCGCGCCATGTCCTGACAGTGCCGGTCGACACACCTTTTCTACCCCATAATCTGGCCGCAGCACTGCTTGGTGCGCAGCCAGGCAATGATGCCGTCGTTCTGGCGTGCTCAAATGGTCGCATGCATCCGGTTATCGGGCTTTGGCCGGTCATGCTGGCAGAACAGATCACACACTGGTTGCAAAATCCGCAAAACCGAAAGCTGATGGTATTTTTGCAAACTCTCAATGTCGTCAGCGTCGATTTTGCTGATGTTGAAACGGCGATCGGCCCGGTTGATCCATTTTTCAACGTCAACACGCCAGACGATCTCGCTCAGGCCGAACACTATCTCAAAGCCCTACAATCATGACCCATCCCCGCATATTTGGCATTTCCGGCTGGAAAAACTCTGGCAAAACCGGGCTCACCGTTCGCTTGGTGGAAGAATTTACCCGGCGCGGCTATGTCGTCTCGACCATCAAACACGCCCATCATGATTTTGACATCGATAAACAAGGCGCAGACAGCTATCGGCACCGGCAGGCCGGCGCGCAGGAAGTCACCATTGTCTCCGGCGCAAGATTTGCCATCATGCATGAATTGCGCGGAGCACCAGAGCCAACACTTGCCGATATTCTGCCGCGTCTGGCACCGTGCGACCTACTTCTGATTGAAGGCTATAAACACGAGCCGATTGCGAAAATTGAGGTCAGGCGGCGTGAAGCCAGCAAGCTAACACCTCTTTCAGAACAGGATCCGCATATTGTGGCCATTGCCGCAGATCACGCAATCGACAACAGCTCCATCCCCGTCTTCGATCTTGATGACACCATTGCAATCGCCGATTTTATCGCTCAAGCAACCAACCTGCCAGAATTCCGCGCATAAAAAAGCCGCCGGATCACTCCGGCGGCGGATAGGTTTTTGTTTGAATTATTGCAACGGCCGCACCAGCGGCGTGACACGACGGATGGTCACGCGGCGGTTCTGTTGTTCTGGCCCGTAGGTCATCACCTTCAGGAACTGTTCGCCATAGCCCTGCGTCACCATGTTTTCCGGCGCAATGCCGTAAACCTGGGTCAGCACATCGGCAACAGCCTGCGCTCTGCGGTCAGACAGAACAAGGTTCGATTGCGCCGAGCCAACCGCATCCGTATGTCCTTCGATCAGGAAGGTTTCCGCCGGATTGTTGCGCAGCACCTTTGCCATTGCATCCGCCACTTTTTTCAACGTTCCAGCCTGATTCATCGAAATGTCCCAGCTGCCCGTGGCAAATGTGATCGTATCAAGGTCAATACGGCGCATCTTGTCACGGATACGGGCCGAGTTGCGCACTTCATCGATGGTATAAACCCGCTCAACGGGCTCCACCGGCGGCTGCTCGATAAAATCATAGTAGTCGCGGTTCGGCTGGCTGCCGACATCGACGATGTAATCGTTCAGCGGAACGCGCAGGCGCATGGGTGGCAAGCTTGCACCGGGGTCACGGTAGACCACCTCACGGCTATCATCGGCCTCATAGAGTGCTGGCGAGTAGAACAACACCACTTCCTGACCATCAGCATCGATGCGTGAACGCTGGATCAACTGACCATAACGATTGCGCAGGGTGACAATACGATCACCATTCTTCTTGAACACCGTTTCGCGAATACGCTGGTGATCCACCTGCTCGTAAATGACTGGACGGCCATATTGCTCAAAGCGACGGTTATCGTCTCCGCGAACAACAATCTGCCCGTCATAGTCCATCACGCGGCGGTCATCGTCAAACTCCTGACCAACGCGCACATCTTCTGGATAGAGAAATTGCGGTGGCCGTTGCAGGCGGCGGCCCTGATATTGATCGATCGATTCGATCTCAACGCGTGGACGCTGGCGGTTGCCGTAATATTCTTGCTGTGCCTGCTCATCGGATGTGGGCACAGCATAGTTCCACTGCTGAGCCGATCGCTGACGAAGCTGCCGCAATTGATCGTTGGTCATGCCCCGGCGCCAATTGGCATCCTTGTCACTGTCGAGCACAGGCGCGCCATTATCAACCGGCAATACAATCGTATCGTTCGATTGATCCGGCCGCGCTGCCAGCGCCTTCAAACGCTGCAATTCTTTCGGTGTGAAAGGTTGCTGCTCTTGAGAGAATTGCGGACGCGCTGCTTCAGGCACCTGCGGGGGTTGGCCTGGCTGTGCTGGCTGTCCGGGACGTGGGGGCTTGCCACCCACAGCGCCCTGACCACCTTGCCCACCTTGGGGCGGCTGGTTTTGCTCACGCGATTGCACGGTGTTCAAAGGCGGCAACATTGCAGGAGGGGCCGCACTCCCTTTGGCCGCATCGCCGGGAGCTGGTGCCGGTGGTACGGGTGGCGGAGAGCCGGATGCGGCATTGGGAGCCGGTGGAACTGGCGGCGGTGCTGCCTGCCCTGCTGCCTGGCCTGCGGGTTCAGCTGGGCGGGCTTCTGGCTCTGGCTGACCCGGTTTGGCTGGTCTCTGCTTTACGGGTGCTTCACCAGCGGGTGCTTCAACCGGTGGGGGAGCAACTTTGTTTGGCTCAGCAGGCTGTTCGGCTGGCGCTGGCGGCGTCTTGGTGGGGGCCGCAGGTGCCGTGACAACAGGTGGCTTTTCAGCTGGTTTTTGCGGGGAGTTCTCCTCAGCCTTGGCCGCAGGCGCTTCTTGCTGCGGGGCAGCAGAAGGCTTTGGCTTTGGCACTGGTTTATCAGCAGGCTTCTCCTCGGGAGGTGCCAGCTCGGAAGGTGCAGGGGCCTGCTCAGCCTTTGGCGGCTTTGGGTCCTTATGTTTAAGCGCAGGCGCTACGCCCTCAGGAGCCTGCTCTGATGCGGCTTTCGGCGCTGGCAGCTCCTTGCCCTCCACAGGTGGCACAGCTGCGGCTGGCTCCGCAGGCTTTTCACGCTTTGGTTTTGGCTCAACCGGCGGCTTTTCGGCGTCCGGTGCGCGATGCTTAACTGCCGGTGGTTCTGCCGGTGCCATCTCGGCAGGTGCCGCCTCACGTGCTTTGGGTTTTGGCTGCTCGGGCGCAGGCTCTGCTCTTGGCGGTGGCGGCTCGGCATGCTTGGGGGCAGCGCTCTGCGGCTCCGGCTTAGGAGCCTCCATTTTGGGCGGCTCAGGTGCGCGCGGCGGCGGTGGCTCTTTTGCTTCCGCAGGCGGTGGTGGCGCTTCATGGGGCGGCTTTTGGGCTGCTGGCGCTTCATGCGGCTGCGCATGTTCGGGCTTTTGCCCCTCGCCTTCATGTTTTTTCTTCAACAGCAATTCCGGATCCTCCTGCCCGGCAGCTGGAGGCTCTTGCGCCTGCGCCAAAAGCAATGCGGGTTGACCAGCCGGGCGCAAAGTAGCGCGGCCATCCAGCATTGTACCGGATGCCATTGATCTCGTATTCGCGTTAAAGCTGTCAACGTTGCTCGCTGCATCCAAAGTATTGGTCGCGGCCATTGCATGGCCTGCCGTAAAACTTGCAAGTGCAATGAGCACTGATGCTGTTATGTCAATTTTTCCAGCCATAGATATTTCCTCACGAGCGAGGCACATTACCTCGCATTATTAAGCGTTACCGCCACGTAACATTGCGAACACACGCTAAATTTCAGGCACAAAGATGACCCCAGGGGAATGAACCCGCTGTGAACACCCTGTTCATCACCATTGTGTGGGGAAGCCTTCATTTTAGCGGTTGCAATTTGGCTAAAAACGGGAAAACTGGAAAATCGTTCCAGTAAAAAAAGACATTCAATTTTCTGGAGCCTCGCCATCGCGATGATGTACTATCCGATGGCACCCAACAGAGAGGATCTCATGCGTATTTCAATTCGTTTTCTCGCCGCTGCCTCCATTACCGCGCTGTCGCTGTTTGCGGGCAATGCAATGGCTGAAGAAAAGCTCGTTATTGCATCAGAAGGTGCTTACCCTCCGTTCAACAGCCTCACCACCGATGGCAAGCTTGAAGGCTTTGACATCGATATCGCCAAAGCTCTGTGCACCGAAATGAAGGTGACCTGCACCTTTGTCAGCAACGATTGGGATGGACTGATTCCCGGCCTTCAGGCCAAGAAGTTCGACGCCATCGTCGCCTCTATGTCGATCACGCCGGAGCGCTTGCAAAAGGTTGACTTCTCCAAGAAATATTACAACACGCCACCAGCCATTGCCGTGCCAAAAGATTCCAAGATCAAAAGCCTGGATGACCTGAAGGGCAAGATCATCGGTGCGCAATCGGCAACGACTCACGCCAACTATGCTGAAAAGCATATGCCCGGCTCTGAGCTGAAGCTCTATCCAACCGCAGATGAGTACAAGCTGGATATTGCCAATGGCCGCGTTGACGCCGTTATCGATGATATCGTTGTGCTGACACAGTGGACCAAGAGCGACGCGGGTGCCTGCTGCAAGATCCTCACCAAGCTGCCGGTTGATGTCGCCATCAACGGCGAAGGTGCAGGCATTGCCGTGCGCAAAGGTGAAACCGCCCTTGCTGATCGTTTCTCCAAGGCCATTGCCGCCATCCGCGCCAACGGCACCTACAAGAAGATCAACGAAAAGTATTTCACCTTCGACGTTTACGGCGACGAATAAATCTGGTTAAGACGCCTCTGGCGGGTGAAAAATCATCCGCCAGAGATTTTGACCCAACAATAAAGCGGCAAAGACCGCGCGGGGATTTGGCTCAATGAGCGGACTGGCTTCCGCGCTCGACGCTCTCTGGGCGTTCGTTTCGCATATTTTCGATCCATTTTGCGGCAGTGTCGGGGTTTTCTCGCTGTTTGCGAACAACACCCTCCTTGCCTGTGGCGATTCTGGCTGGGGTGATGAAATTGGCTTTGGCTTCAAAGTCACGGTCACGCTTGCCTGCGCAACTTTGCCCATCGGTTTGACCATCGGTTTCTTGATCGCTCTGGCAGCCCAGAGCCAGGAAAAACCATTGCGGCGCGCCGCTGCCATTTACACCACGATTTTTCGTGGCCTGCCCGAATTGCTGACACTGTTCATTGTCTATTACGGCCTGCAAATTTTTCTGCAAGCAGCTCTCGCCGCGATTGGCTTTCAGGAGCGGCTCGAAATCAATGCCTTCTTTGCTGGCATGATTGCTTTGGCCTTCGTATTTTCCTCCTATTGCGCCGAAGTGCTGCAATCGGCGTTCAAGGCAATTCCCAATGGCCAATATGAAGCGGGTGCGGCCATTGGCCTGTCCAAAACCAAAACGATGTTGCTGGTTATTTTACCACAACTCATTCGCATCGCTCTGCCGGGAATCGTGAATTTGTGGATGAACCTTTTGAAAGACACGGCCCTTGTTTCCGTTGTCGGTCTCACGGACATTATCCGCCAAACCGGCATTGCAGCACGCGTTACCAAAGAAGCCTTCCTGTTTTATCTCATCGCCTGCGCGCTCTATCTCGTGCTGGCCGTTCTATCGTCGATTGCCATTGGCTTTATTGATCGCTGGACAAAACGCGCTGGAGCAAGCCGATGAGCTATTCACAAGACCTTATTCCGCCCCGCCCCGCCCCGCCGGCGGCCTATACGCGCCTCAACCCGGCGCGCGTGCTTGGCATTGTGCTTTTGGTGATCTGGGCCGCCCTTGGCGTTGGTTTGCTGGCGATGATGATCACCAATTGGGATCAGGATAAGTTTGTCAAATACGGCCCACGGCTTCTTGATGGCCTGGTCACCACGCTGTTGATCGTTGCTGTTTCGATTGTTTGTGGTGCGGTGTTGTCGGTGCCGATTGCCATTGGCCGCATGTCGAAAAATCGAATCGCCAATGTCATCACCTTTGCCTATGTCTATGTCTTTCGCGGCACACCGCTGCTGGCGCAGGTTTTCATGATCTATTACGGCTTGGGCGGGTTTCGAGACGCCTTTGAGCAGGTGGATTTGTGGTGGTTCTTCCGCGATGCGTGGTATTGCGGTGTTCTGGCCCTCAGCCTCAACACGGCCGCCTATCAGGCCGAAATCTTGCGCGGTGCAATTGAGAGCGTGCCGCGCGGTCAGCGCGAGGGTGCGGCATCGCTCGGGCTTTCCAGCAGCGTAACCTTTTGGAAAATCATTGTGCCACAAGCCTTGATTGTTGCCCTGCGCCCCTATGGCAACGAAATCATTTTGATGGTGAAGGCGTCGGCCATTCTGGCCATTATCACTGTGCTCGATTTGATGGGCCAAACCCGCTACGCCTTTTCGCGCACCTTTGATTATCAGGCCTATTTATGGGCTGCGATTTTCTATCTCGCAATTGTGGAAACACTGCGCCACGTCTGGGCCGCGATTGAGAAATACCTTACCCGCCATCTCAAACGCTGAATCATGTCGCGCTCAACCGGATTGATTTGAGCGCGACAGCCTCAAAGACGAATACGGCGCGGCTCGATTGAATCCCATAAACGCAAAGCACATTAGCAGCACTCACGCCAATAAGCTGCTAACACACTGATATTTAAATCATTTTTTTGAATATGACAGTTTTGTTAAGCCTCGATTAAGCCTGACATGGAACCATTCCTCTATCGGCACAGCCGATGCGGAGCGGATGTCCTGTCGGCATCTGTTCCGCGCGCAACCTGTGGGATTGAAAGCGAGGTCACCATGAACGAAGACATGGAAATGATGCTGAAAGGCTACGGCCTGACAACCGCACACATTCTCTACCGCATGCCGGATCATCCAAGCGTACTGCAAACCTATCTTTGGCAGCACTATGATCTGGCACCGGATTTTCCCGAAATGCAGAGCTTTTTGAAATTCTGGCAGGAAAAGCTGGATGGGCCGCTGCATTCAGTCCGCTACGTCCATCGCAAGCTGATTGCTGCCAACGAATGGCGCGCCCTGAAGGGCGAGTTCATTCTGCACTGATACAAAGGCATTGAACGTTTCACTGGGTATCCCTTTTGCAAATATCTCAAGCCCTTGGACAGCATTTGAGATATTTGCAATGTCCTCAAAGCAAAAATGCGTGAGCGCGTCTAACCTTGGTCTGCGGCGCACAATCATTGCTGACGATGCCATTCATTGTATCAAACGCAAAAAGACCATGTGACACGCCAGGTCCACCGTGCGTTTAATCTTTCATCATTAAAAGCATCGGTCCGAAAACGGGTTTCCACGTTTCGGACCGATGCGGTAGAGGAGCGTTAAAACTCCTGCCAGTTATCGCGGGCAAGCGCCGTGTTTCCAGCCGTCATCTGCTGGGAGCGCGCGCGATTTGGCGAAACCAATGGAGCCTGTGTCCGGACACGCTGGTTCTCTGCTCCCGTCCCCTCCAGCCCTGTGCGGAACTGACGGAGCAGGTCTGCAAGATTGGCGGCCTCCTGAGCCAAGCCCGCAGAGGCGGCGTTCATTTCTTCCACCATCGCTGCGTTCTTCTGTGTCGATTGATCCATCTGATTGACCGCAGAGTTCACTTCGCCGAGGCCAATGGATTGCTCCTGCGCGGCAGATGCGATCGCATCCATATGCTCGTTGATTGCCTGTACCAATCCGGAGATCGAATTGAGGCCGTCGCCCGTTTCATTGACGAGCTTGACACCTTCAGAAACAGCAATTTCGGAATTGCTGATCAGCGCCTTGATCTCCTTCGCCGCAGTGGCAGAGCGCTGCGCCAGTTCACGCACCTCTTGCGCAACCACCGCAAAGCCCTTGCCAGCCTCACCAGCCCGCGCCGCCTCGACCCCGGCGTTGAGCGCCAGCAAATTGGTCTGGAAGGCAATTTCGTCGATCACGCCAATGATCTGACTGATCTGCTTGGAAGCGTGCTCAATTCGCTCCATGGCCGTCACAGCATTCCCCACGACCACGCCAGACTGCTCTGCACGGTTGCGCGTGTCGCGAACGATGTTACGAGCATCACCTGTGCGGCGCGATGTTGCCGAGACATTGGCGGTGATTTCCTCAAGGGCGGCCGCCGTCTGCTCCAAGGCCGCAGCCTGTTGCTCGGTGCGTTTGGCGAGATCGTCCGAAGCGGAGGAAATCTCGCCGGAACCGCCGCTCACGGCACCTGCTGACTGGCCAACCGACACAAGGACGGAGCGCAGCTGCTTGACGGAGGTGTTAAAGTCATGACGCAGCCCTTCAAACTGCGGCGCAAATTGCTGATCGATTTCGCACATCAAGTCGCCGGCAGCCAGACGCTTGAGGCCTGCGGCCAGCGTACCCGTTGCCTGGATAAGGCGGGCCTCCGCTTCAGCCTCGGCGCGAGCCTGCACTTCCGCACGTTCACGTTCATTGGCCCGGCGGCTTTCTTCAGCTTCTGTTTCCAACTCACGATTTCGTTTTGCTGCAACCTGAAAGACTTCAACCGAACGCGCCATTTCTCCGATTTCATCGCGACGCTTTGCACCAGGAACCATCACAGAAAGATCGCCGCTGGCCAATGTGCGCATGCAGCTGGTTAGCGTGCCGATTGGCCGAATGACCTTGCGAAGGATCACCAGCATGCCGATTGCGCCAAGCAAAAGAACGAAGATAAACAGAGCGAGGAACGAGAACATGTTGACCAAGGCTTTCGACTTGGCGGCTTGCGCATCGTTGTTGAGCGTATCCATGGCCAGCGAGGCCACAGCAGCAATCGAATTGATGGCAGGCGTCGTGGCCGTGCGCCACTGATCAATGCTCAGCGGCGGGTTCTCACCAGAGCTGATCTTGGTGATCAGATCGGCACGCATATCGGCGAACTGGCCCTTGAAATAGGACTGAGTCGCGATCTGATAAGCATCCTGGATCGCTTTTGGCGTTTGAGGATGATCGACAAGAATGCTGACATTGTACCACGCAAGGGCGGCATTCGAATCGGCAACCGCAAGCTTTTGCTGCAACGCTGCGTTAATCGGCTTGCCAGATGTCACCGCATTGCTGAGAATGATAAGTGCATCGCCAGCGGTTGCACGCGTTGCCCAGGCGTAGGCGCGTGTCTGGATCATTGGCATCTGGGAAGGATCGAGCGTGCGCATCCGCGCTTCAGCCTTCAGAGACGTTTTTTCCAGCTCGGTGAGAAAATCACCAGCAATCGTCATCCAGTTCTTGGCGGTATTGGCGTCGCGCGCATCAACCGGTTTTGCCAACTCCCCGTCAATCACCTTGCGGAATGCAAGCAAGGCGTCATAACGCCCCATCACACTGGCAACCGGCGCTTCAAGTTCCGGTGCAGCAAGTCGCGTCGCAATCAGCTTGGCCTGCGTCATACCCTCGTCAACCGCAGCGCGCTTCTTCTTCATCGATTCAATGGAACCGGCACCATCCGTCGCGCTGAGCGCCAGAGCGGAGCGGCTATCGCCGCGCTCACTGCGGAATGCAAGAAGTGCCTCAAAAAGCGCCTTGTCGAGGCCTGTCAGTTCTGAGACCTCAGCATAGACCTGATAATTTCGGTAGGATTTCAAGAGCGAACTTGCAACAAGGACCGCCAGCAGAATGCTGAGTATTGCAAACACACTGATCAGCACGTTTCGGATTGAAAACGACATCGTTTGGCTCCGGGTTAATCCGATAATTCAACTGTCAATATATATTTGTTCCTCTAACATGTGATTAATTTCTGCCCATTTTCAGTGCAGGAGTTCCTGCCGTCCTCACGGCGCAAGGAACCCGGCTAAATCTCAAGGTTTGGTTTCCTCATGTTGCCAAATGGTATTTGAGACGATATTCCCTGCCACAATAGCTGCGCGGCAGCACAGGCTTTGAGGGTTTCGCAATGGCAAAGATTGATGAAGAAAAGCTGTCCGAGGCCTATAACCGGGCCTTGGCGCTGGAAAAAGCAGGCAAGATTGACGAAGCCGTCAAAGCCTATGAAGAAGTATTGGCCATCGACCCGGAAGATCACGGAGGTGCTGCAGTACGCATTGCCTCGCTGGGGCGCGGTGAAACGCCATCGCGCGCCTCTGACGCCTATGTCGAAACCCTGTTTGACCAACACGCAGAAGATTTTGAAGATATTCTGGTCGAGCAGTTGGGTTATGCGGTGCCTGCCATCGTGCGCCAGCGCCTGCAAGAATTGGGCCTTGGCCCATTCAAGCGCATGCTGGATCTCGGCTGCGGCACGGGGCTGACCGGCGGCACGCTGCGCGACATGGCAGAAGACATCACCGGCATCGACCTGTCTGAAAACATGGTTGAAATTGCCCATGAGAAAGACCTCTACGACACGCTCTACGTGGCCGAAGTCGAAGACTTTCTCGAAGACAATGATGAAGAACTGTTTGATCTGGTGACCGCCACCGACGTGCTGCCCTATCTCGGCGCGCTTGAGCCATTGTTTTTCGGCGTGTCTGAAAATCTGGCGCTGGGCGGCATTTTTGTGTTTTCCTCAGAGACCATGGGCGAGGACGTGCCGTATAAAGTGGGTCCACACCAGCGCTTCGTGCACGCGCAAAGCTATGTGCGCGAGCGGCTTGCGGCCACGGGTTTTGTAGTGCTGGAAATTTCCGACATCAATGTGCGCATGCAAGATGGCGAGCCATCGCCCGGCCATCTGGTGATTGCCCAGCTTAAAACCCTGAATTAATTTAAAACGGCGGGAGGGGATTATGCATAAGCTTTTCCCGCCACTGACACCTTTCAGACATGGCCATCTACCAGTTGGTGATGGCCATCATCTTTATTTTGAATGCAGCGGTAACCCAAACGGGATTCCAGCCATTGTGTTGCATGGCGGCCCCGGCTCTGGCCGATCGGAAACAGCCCGTCGATATTTTGATCCGGGCCGTTATCACATCATACAGTTTGATCAGCGTCATTGCGGCCGCAGCCTGCCCCATGCGGGTGATCCTGTCGTTGATCTCAGCCACAACACACTTGCGCATCTGCTGCGCGATATTGAAGCGTTGCGCGACTTTCTCCATATCGAACGCTGGTTGGTGGTGGGCGGCTCATGGGGATCAACGCTGGCGCTGGCCTATGGACAGGCCCACCCGGATCGCGTGCTCGGCTTTGTGCTTTACATGGTCGTCACCACCAGCGACGCCGAGATCGAATGGATCACCCATGGCGTTGGGCAGTTTTTTCCACGCGAACATCAGCGCTTCGTTGATCATCTTCCAGCCCATGAACGCGGTGCCGATCTCGCAACAGCCTATCATCGTCTGCTTTCAAGCCCGGATAGAATGATTCATGAACCGGCCGCAAGTGCCTGGTGTGATTGGGAAAATTCCATTCTCGCCACAACTCCTGGCTATACACCCAACCCGCGTTGGGACGATGCCCGCTTTCGTTTGTGCTTTGCCAGACTGGTTACCCATTACTGGGCAAACCGGGCATGGTTGTCGGAGGGAAAAATTTTGAATCATATCAGCAGGCTAGCTGACATTCCTGCCGTCTTGATTCATGGCCGCCTCGATTTTGGCAGTCCGCTGAAAACCGCATTTCAGCTCAATCAGGCATGGCCGGGCAGCCAATTGATTGTGGTCGAAGATGGCGGCCATGACAGCAGTGCGCCCAACATGGCATCGTGCATCGTTGAAGCTGTTCACTCTATCCAGTTGATCCAAAGTGAATTTGGTTGAGACGGTTCAACATGCCATTGGCAATTTCCCGCTCGCCCATAATGACCGTATCTGCGCCCTGTTTCATCAAATGATCGATCTCGGCATCGGAATGGGCGCGTCCCAGAACCAGCAGTCCGGGATTGGTCGCCCTCGCCTTGGCCACAACATTGCCAGCCTCGAACACATTGGGAATAGCAATGGCAATGCTTTTTGCGGCCTCGAGATTGGCAAGTTTCAACACGCGCTCAGATGTTGCATTGCCACCAATGACCGGAACCTCCATCGCCATCAATTCCTGCACCCGCTGTTCGGAATCCTCAATCACCAGCATTGGAATATTGGACGCCTTGAGATTGGACACAAGAATTTGCCCGACGCGACCGTAGCCCACCACGACGGCGTGGCCCGATAGCGCGCTGCGCACCACATCCCCTTCATCACCCGCCGAGGTGACAACATGGGCATCTTCACGATTGTTTTGCCCGGTCGAAACCCGACCATCCGACACAACCGCCTCAGCATGGACCGCCGCCCCGACACCTGGAGAGGCCGATTGCATCGCCAAGGTTGCCGGAGCCGCATTGAGCCTGACCTCCAGCCAATCTTTAATCCGGTCACAAACAAAGAACATCACCGGATTAAGCACGATGGAAATGATGGCACCGGCCAAGATCAGATCGCGCCCTTCTTCTGGCAAGATCTTCAACCCCACACCCAACTCCGCGAGAATGAAGGAAAATTCGCCGATCTGCGCAAGGCTTGCGGAAATTGTCAGTGCCGTTGACACGGTTTTGCGAAACGCCAGAACAATCAGGAAGGCTGCCAGTGATTTGCCAACGACGATGATGAAAATAGTGCCCAAAATCAGCCATGGCTCGGAAACAATGATGGCTGGATCAAACAGCATGCCAACCGAGACGAAGAACAGCACTGCAAACGCATCACGCAGGGGCAGGCTTTCTTGCGCTGCGCGATTGGAGAGCTCACTTTCCGACAACACCATGCCTGCAAAGAAAGCCCCAAGCGCCAAGGATACACCAAACAATTTGGCGGCACCAAAGGCCACGCCCAGCGCAATGGCCAAAACGCCAAGCCGAAAAAGCTCTTTCGATCCGGTATGGGCGATGTGGTGCAGGATCCATGGAATCAACCGGCGGCCAAACACCAACATAACGGCCACAAACAATGCGACCTTCAACAAGGTCAACGCAATTGCACCGCCAACCCCCAGATCGATGCCCAGCATGTTTTGTATCATCACGGATACAGGATCGGCGTGAGATACATCGCTTGGACCCTTGGCCAGGGCCGGAATGAGAACCAGAGCCAGCACCATGGCCAAATCTTCAACAATCAGCCAGCCAACCGCAATCTTGCCGCGCTCGGTCTCAACGATACGCCGCTCCTGCAAGGCCTTCAGTAACACCACGGTGGAGGCAACGGACAGCGCCAAGCCAAACACCAGGCCGCCAGCGATGGGCCAGCCCATCATATACCCCATGCCCAGACCCATCAGCGTTGCCACGCCAATCTGCACAACGGCCCCCGGCACAGCAATAAAACGAACAGACAAAAGATCCTTCAGGGAGAAATGGAGTCCGACACCGAACATCAGCAAGATGACGCCGATTTCCGCAAGCTCGGGTGCCAGCCCCTGATCTGCCACAAAACCGGGCGTGTGTGGCCCAACCAGAATACCGGCAACCAGATAGCCAACCAGAGGCGGCATTTTGAACCGGTGCGCGATAACACCAAAAATAAACGCCAACACGAGACCACCGACAATTGTTGAGATCAGTGGTGTGTCATGGGGCATGGGAATTCCTTATCAAAGACTGGAAAGCAGACGGAAACATTGCTATGAAAATTCTATGTTGACCAATATGGGCAGTATAGAAACGTGGGTCAAGGTGATAAAAGCGGTATTTTAACACCAGCGCTGTGCAGAGCGGCACGGGGCATGTTGAACTGGACGCAAATTGAGCTCGCGGAACATTCTCACGTATCGCGTAGCACGATTCGGGATTTTGAGGGTGATCGGCATGACATCCACCGCACAACCGCCGAGCAATTGCGCCTGGCACTGGAGACAGGTGGCGTGGCCTTCATGGATGCGCCCGGCTATGGTTTGGGTGTATTTTTAAAAAATCGACCCGTAACAGGACCGATTGTTGATCTTTAACCCTTTTGATTGCGCCCACCACGCGATAATTTGTGACGGATAATCGGGCTTCGAACAGGGAGTCAAAGCGATTAAAACAAGCAAGGAACAAGGCATGGCCAAAGTTGCATTCATCGGATTGGGCGTCATGGGCTACCCCATGGCGGGACACCTAAAGACCAAGGGTGGACATGATGTCACGGTTTATAACCGCACAACTGCCAAGGCAGAAAACTGGGTCAAGCAATTTGGCGGCACCCATGCTTTGACACCGGCAGAGGCCGCCAAAGGTGCTGATTTTGTTTTCACCTGCGTTGGCAACGACGATGACCTGCGTGCAGTGACCATTGGTGCTGATGGCGTCTTGACCAGCATGAAGTCCAGCGCAATTCTGATTGATAACACCACCGCCTCTGCCGATGTTGCCCGTGAGCTTTACGCGTTTGCCAAAGACAAGGGCTGCGGCTTTGTTGATGCGCCTGTGTCAGGCGGTCAGGCCGGCGCGGAAAACGGCGTGCTCACCGTGATGTGTGGTGGCGACGAGGCCGTGTTTGCCACTGCCAAGCCCGTGATTGAAGCCTTTGCCAAGATGATTGGCCTGATGGGGCCAGCAGGCTCCGGACAATTGACCAAAATGGTCAATCAGATTTGCATCGCGGGCGTTGTGCAAGGATTGGCTGAGGCCGTGCATTTTGGCAAAAGCGCCGGTTTGGATATTGAAAAAGTCGTCGAGGTGATTTCCAAGGGTGCTGCCGGATCGTGGCAGATGGAAAACCGCCACAAAACCATGAATGCAGGTAAATATGATTTCGGTTTTGCCGTCGACTGGATGCGCAAGGATTTGGGCATCGTGCTCAATGAGGCCAAAAACAATGGCGCGAGCCTGCCTGTGACCGCCCTTGTGGATCAGTTTTATGCAGAGGTGCAAAAACTTGGCGGCAAGCGCTGGGATACATCTTCGCTGTTGGCGCGATTGGAAAAGTAAAAATTATCGGAAGCGGGCGGCCATCTGCCCGCTTCTGTTGCCGCTTATTCCTCACCGGATTTATTGTTATCCAGCGTCATGTAATCCAGCGGCAATTGCGTGGTGTATTTAATCTGCTCCATCGCAAACACCGAAGACACGTCGCGAATCTCGATCTTCGCAATCAGGCGTTTGTAGAAGGCATCATAGGCCGCAATATCCGGCACCACGACACGCAAAAGATAATCGACATCGCCGCTCATGCGGTAAAATTCGACCACTTCAGGGAACTCGCCCACCACTTCGGAAAAGCGCTTGAGCCATTCAATCGAGTGAGTGTTGGTGCGGATCGACACAAACACCGTGACCTTGGTGTTCACCTTGGCCGGGTCCAGCAGCGCCACACGACGCATGATCACGCCATCTTCTTCCATCTTTTGAATCCGCCGCCAACAGGGCGTTGTCGACAAACCAACCTTCTTGGCAAGATCCGCGACGGCAAGAGTTGAATCCTCTTGCAAAATACGAAGAATTTTTCTGTCCAGACGATCCATATGCGATCCAATCGAAATTTTTTTCCGGTATATCCCAAAAAAGCACAGATGACAGCCAAATGCTCTCACCTTATGAGATGATCCACTTCCTTTTTTAACACGGGAAGAACATCCGCCTCAAACCACGGATGCTTTTTGAGCCAGCCGGTATTGCGCCAGCTCGGATGCGGTAGCGGCAGCATTTTTGGCCCGGCTTCATTGCTGAAAAAATACTCGCGCCATGCCTCGACCGTTCCCGTCATACCCGGCTTTCGGCGCTTTCCCAAATGCCACTTTTGCGCATATTGGCCGATCAACAAAATCAACTCAATCTGCGGCATCGATTGCATGATGCGCTCACGCCACAGCGGCGCACACTCGCGCCTCGGCGGCAGATCATGGCCATGCTCATCATAGCCCGGAAAGCAAAAACCCATGGGCACAATGGCAAATCGGCTTTGATCATAAAAGCTGTCACGATCAATGCCGAGCCACTGTCGAAGCCTGTCGCCGGAGGCGTCATTAAAGGGAAGCCCAGTTTCATGCACCCGTTTGCCGGGGGCCTGCCCCGCAATCAAAATGCGCGCCGAAGACGACAGCGTCACAACCGGCCTTGGCTCATGGGGGAGCTGTTTTTCCGGGCCGCCCGCCGGACATTCATAGCAGAGTCGACAGGCTTGCACGGCCTGCAGCAGCGCTGCGATTTCTCGCCTTCGTTGATCGTCTGTCATTGTCACCTATTCGCGATCGCCACATTGCGGCCCATTTGGATAACAGCCCGTGTCTAAAATTGGCAAACAAAACCTTTCCAGAAAGTAACTCTTAAGGTTTCCTCGCTAATGTAAGGGTCACTTTGGAAAAAATGCAACCATATCATGGGTAACACCGTCTCAAACTCGTCTGACAAACACATTGTCGACCTCAAGCGCAACCGCCGCAACGACGCGACGGCCAAAGCCTTGCGCGCGACAAGAGAACGGCTGCAATCCACCCATGGCGGCACACCGGCTTTTGAAAAAGAGCTGTTGTCGATGCATGCGCAAGCCAGCTTGCAAGGTGCGGCGATAACGCCCTTTGTTACGGTGATTTTTGCCGCGGCTTCCGCTTATTTTTCGCATAATCCGGGCTATATCGTCTGGGCGCTTTTGACCCTGTGTGCGCATGCGGGCAACATTCTTCTTATTCGCAAAGCCGCCAAGCGCATTCCAATATCAAAACATCAAGAGCATTGGCGACACCTGCTGCTGGCCGGTCACGTGATGATGGGCTGTTGCTGGGCAATTTTTGCCTATCAAAGCTGCGAAGTCTGCGGGCCAACCGCCGACCTTTTGCTCAAAGGTGCCGTTCTTCTGATTGTGTTGAGCGTCACCGCGATGTGCAATATTCTGCTGCGGCAGGCCGTGCTCTATGCGGCGGCACCCATTGTTATGTCGCTCTGTGTGCAGGCCGCCACCAGCCGCGCCATGGACGACATAGCACTTGCAGGCACATTCATTATCTGCGTTGGCTTTTTCACCTATATCACCGGTCGGCTGTATGCTTCCAATCTCAAACTCTTGTCGTTTCAAAATGAAAAGGACGACCTGATTGCCGAGCTTGAGGTGGCAAAGTCCCTCTCGGATGAGGCAAGACGGCGGGCGGAAGAGGCGAATATGGCCAAATCCCGGTTTCTGGCCTCCATGTCACATGAATTGCGCACGCCGCTCAACGCCATCCTTGGCTTCTCTGAAGTCATGGCGCACGAAGTGCTGGGGCCTCTTAACAACCCTCTCTACAAGGAATACTCCGGCGATATCCATCGCTCTGGCCAACATCTGCTGGCTCTCATCAATGAAATTCTTGATCTCTCGCGCATTGAGGCGGGCAAATACGACCTCTCCGAAGAAGCAATCTCGCTCGTGGACGTTGCAGAAGACTGTGTGGGCATGGTGCAAATGCGGGCGAAATCCAAGGGCATCAAGATCCGCTCCCAGTATGAAGCCAATATGCCGTCCATCTGGGCCGATGAAAAAGCCATGCGTCAGGTGGTGCTGAACCTTTTGTCCAATGCGGTGAAATTCACCCCGGAAGGCGGAGAAGTTGTCGTAAAAGTTGGCTGGACCGTCGGCGGAGGCCAATACCTGTCGATCAAGGACAACGGCCCCGGCATTGCCGAAGAAGAGATCCCCGTGGTGCTTTCGGCCTTTGGGCAAGGGTCGGTTGCGATCAAAAGCGCCGAACAAGGCACGGGGCTTGGCCTGCCAATCGTGCAAGCCATTTTGACCAAGCATGGTGGCGAGTTCAAGCTGAAGTCGAAATTGCGTGAAGGCACAGAAGTCATTGCAATTCTGCCCGCCAAGCGCGTCATGCAAAGCCTGCCAGCCGTATCAAGCGCACAGGCCATTGAACCCCGCAAAAAATATTTTGCCTGACAGGCTTGCCAGCAATTCCGGGGACACCGCTTATCGCGCGTTGTCTGCTCTGCCCTTTTGCCGCCACTGCCGATATCTCAGCCCCAGCCGGGCAAGCTTGACGCCGGATCTTCGACGGATGCGCCGGGCAGTGGCAAAATCATGCGAGAGCACCACCAGACCCAGCGGCACCATCCAAAAACCCAAAACAGGCAGAAAACCCAGACAGCCACCGGCAACCAAGCCAGCGCCCACAGCCACCCTACCGGCCTTAGACTGAGGAAAGGGCATGGAGATTGCTCCGAGATGCAATCGTCCGCTCACGTTATCAATCCGATATTTACGGGCTTTTCGTGCGCTCACGCTCTCTCCTGCCTCTTTGCAAATCTTTTGAGTTTTTCCCTAAACCTGCAATGATTTAAGAGGAAAACTTCGAGTACCACAGCCAACTTACCCATGCTTTATATGGTGACAGGTGCTTCGGTTATCCACACCTGCCGATAGCAAAAGGCAGAAAACGACGGAAGTTGTCATTTTTTCAAAAAAACGACTTGGTTTTCAAAAAAAGGGCTTGGCAAATCGATCAAGGCTGATTAGAAGCCCACTCACACCAAACGAAGTGGTTCACACCATTTCAGGCGGCTTATTCCTTGGTAGCTCAGCGGTAGAGCATTCGACTGTTAATCGACAGGTCGCCGGTTCGAATCCGGCCCGAGGAGCCATATTCCAACCGAATGGTTGATGTTAAAAGCCACGCTAATGCAGCGTGGCTTTTTTATTTTCATAATTTTGATCAAGAATTAGCCATCGTGGCGCTTCATGCGCATCGAAGCCCAACTGTCTCGGCGGAACGCAGTGGGAAAATGTTTTTTTTGAAAACCTTGTGCAAAATTGCGATAAAAGACTTGGCAAATCGATTAAGGCCCACTAGAAGCCCACTCACACCAAACGAAGCGCATCATACGTCTTCAAGCGGTTATTCCTTGGTAGCTCAGCGGTAGAGCATTCGACTGTTAATCGACAGGTCGCCGGTTCGAATCCGGCCCGAGGAGCCATATTCCAGCGTTACAGCTGATGTAAAAAAGCCAGATCGTTACCGATCTGGCTTTTTCATTTTCAGGATATACTCCAGAACTTAGCGGCAAACTGTGCGCTTTTCCACGACCCAACGACCGTGATGGCGGAACTTCACAGTGCTCGTGCGGCAACGCTCGCCACGAAAATGGCGCACACGCTCACGGCCATAGAAACGTCTGTCTTGATAGCGCTCAAAGCGGTCATGGCGGCGCTCATAACGATCTGAATGGTGGCCACGGTCAGAGATGACCACCATCGCACTTTGTGCCATGGTGGGGGCAGCTGTCGCGGTGATGCAACCGATGGCGATCAGGCCAGCAACGATAATTTTTCTCATTTTTGTCTCCTAACGTGTCTTCCGTAAAGTCGATGGCCTAGAATTAGCGATCTCTTGATGAATTAACGCTGACGATGCCGTTCATGTTCCAGACAGACTTTGAAAATATTGAAATGGGCGGCCTTTGTGTTGGCGCACATCCGTTTCGCGCAAACCAAGTTTGCGCAGCACTGCGAGGGATGCCGCATTGTCCACATGGGCAAAGGCGATAAACTGCTCATTCGGCATGCGCTCAAAAAACCATTGGCTCAAGCCCTTGCCGATTTCTGTGGCAAAGCCCCTGCCCCATTCTTCCCGCCGAATAGAATAGCCAAGCTCAAAACTGGATGTTTCCTCCAACCATGAAAATCCGGCCCGACCTATGAAACGCCCATCATCCTTGGCAAGCAGCTTCAACTTGCCAAAGCCGCTTTCCTCATAGGCATCCAGCCATCCAGATATGCGCTGGGCTGCGTATTGTGCACTCCATGGCTCGCCTGTGCTGACAAACTGGCTGGTCTCGGCCGTTGAATGCAGATCGACCAGCAAGGCTTCATCGCCTGCCCGCCAAGGGGTCAAAATCAAACGCTGCGTTTCGCAAACCACCGGGATCTGATGCACGCCACCCGACACCGCTGCCTTTACCCCCGTGGTGCCCGGAAATGTCAGCGGCAGACATTTGAGAGATCGCACGGCGAGGTAAGCCCAGGCTTCCGCTTCCATCGCGTCACCGTCCAGTGCCAAATCATCGGCATTGATCACCACGGCGCTCTCGCACGCTGCCATCGCCGCCAAATCGGCCATTATGGCCGCATTCAAGCGGCCACCACCGCAAATCACATAGGTCTTTGGCCTTTGGGGAAGATGTCGGGCAGAGGCAAAAATCGAGGCCGCCGCCACATATGCCAGGGTTCTCGCGCCGTTTTCCAAACTGGCATCGCCAACATTGGGTGGTGCAAAATCGTTTCGGTCCAGCGAGCGCCGCGTGTTTGAGGTAAAAAATGGATGTTTGAGATAGCGATCCGCAAGCGCCGGGACGACCTTGCCGCTCAAAGCGATCTCGCCACCGGCATCATAGGCTTTGCCGGTCTGCGCCTCCACCCACTGGTCAATCAGCGTATTGCCCGGCCCGCTATCAAAGGCCGCAATGTCCCCATCCGCGCCAATGAAGGTCAGGTTGGAAATACCGCCAATATTGACAAAGCATACCGGCAAGGCGGACGTACCAATCGATGAAGCAATTGCTGCGTGGTAGACCGGCACCAGTGGTGCACCCTGCCCGCCATGCACCATATCATTGGCGCGCATATCATAGACCACGTATATGCCGGTTTCACGCGCAAGCAAGGCTCCATCGCCGATTTGAATGGTCAATGCCTGATCTGGCCGGTGGAGTACCGTTTGCCCGTGAAACCCCACCACATCAATATCGCGTGGACGAATCGCATTGGCGGTTAGAAATGCCTTTACGGCCTCGGCGTGGCGCAATGTCAGCGCGTGCTCCAGTGAGAGCAAACTTGCGGGCCGCTGTCGCCGCTCGGTGATGCTCTTGGCATCCTCAAGCCCCTGGCGAAGCTGGGCGCGAAAAGTGTCGTCATAGGGAACGGATAAAAATGGTCCACGTTCAACATTGCCCAAGCCATCCGTGGTGAGCATGGCCACATCGATACCATCCATGGAGGTGCCGCTCATAAGCCCAATGGCGCGATAGATTTTGCTCAACGTCCAGATTCCTTCTCTGACAGGCGCATAAACCACGTAATTCATGGCCGAAATGGGTGCAATTTCAAAAGAACAATGCTAAAGCCGCCTCAAATTCCACAAGTCTGATACCAGAAGGCGTGACGATCATGTCAAAGTTCAAGTCCGATTTCCTGCATATCCTGTCCGAGCGCGGCTTCATCCACCAGATGTCTGACGAAACCGGCCTGGATGACCTGCTGTCGAAGGAAAGCGTGACCGCCTATATCGGGTATGATCCCACGGCATCCAGCCTGCATGTTGGCCACCTGATGCAGATCATGATGTTGAACTGGTTTCAGGAAACCGGCCACCAGCCAATTTCGCTGATGGGCGGCGGCACGGGCATGGTGGGCGATCCATCCTTCAAGGAAGAAGCCCGCAAACTGATGACCATCGACATGATTGAGGACAACATCGCCTCCATCAAGCGCTGCTTTGCCCATTACCTTGATTATGATAAAGGCCCCAAGGGCGGTGCCTTGATGATCAACAACGCCGAATGGCTGCGCGGGTTGAACTACCTCGAATTCCTGCGCGATGTCGGCCGCCATTTCTCGGTCAATCGCATGTTGTCGTTTGATAGCGTCAAGACGCGCCTTGATCGTGAACAGTCCCTGTCCTTCCTCGAATTCAACTACATGATTCTTCAGGCCTATGACTTCGTGGAGCTGAACAAGCGCTACGGCTGCCGCTTGCAAATGGGCGGCTCTGACCAATGGGGCAATATCATCAACGGTATCGACCTTGGCCACCGCATGGACACACCACAGCTCTACGCACTGACCGCACCGCTGCTGACCACGTCGTCTGGCGCAAAGATGGGCAAGAGCGCCTCTGGTGCTGTGTGGCTGAACGCTGACCTGCTGCCGATCTATGATTTCTGGCAGTACTGGCGCAACACGGAAGATGCCGACGTTGCCCGCTTCCTGAAGCTTTTCACCAAACTGCCGATGGATGAAGTGGCCCGCTTGGCCGCCCTTGGCGGTGCAGAGCTGAACGAAGCCAAGAAGGTGCTTGCAACGGAAGTCACCGCCATCCTGCACGGCCGCCAAGCTGCCGAAGAAGCCGCAGAAACCGCCCGCAAAACCTTTGAAGAAGGTGCACTGTCCGACAACCTTCCCTCCATCGAGGTCACTACTAGCGAACTCGAATCCGGCATCGGCCTCCTCGCCCTGATCGTCAAGGCCGGCCTTGCTGCCTCCAACGGCGAAGCCCGCCGCCATGTGCAGGGCGGAGCCGTGAAGATCAATGATCAAGGCGTTACTGACGAGCGTATGAGCATTGGGGCTGGTGAAGTAACTGGTGATGGCGTGATCAAGCTGTCATTGGGCAAGAAGAAGCATATTCTGGTTCGCCCGGTATAAGACAAACAGCCTTCTGCGCCTTGATTGCGCAGAAGGCTTTCATTGCTCTCTGATATTATTATCAAAGCAATCGTGGCTCATCGTCCCCTGCGACGGCGCGTTCCAACGCCAAAAGCCATTTTTTCGTATCAAGGCCACCACCAAATCCGGTCAGGCTTCCGTTTGCACCAATCACCCGATGACATGGAATGACAATCGGCAGAGGATTGGCTCCATTCGCAGCCCCAACTGCACGACTCGCCGATAAGCGGCCTATCCGCCTTGCCAACTCGCCATAACTAATTGTTACGCCGAACGGAATTCGTATCAGCTCCTGCCACACGTCACATTGAAAATTGGTTCCATTCAGATCAAGCGGCAGATCAAATTCCTGCCTTTTGCCGTCAAAATATGCCTGCAATTGGGCTTTCGCCTCGTCGAAAGCGGCATCATCAAACATCCATTCCGGCTTGGGCTGAACGGCACCCTTCCCGCTTGGGAAACCAATACGGGATAGTCGATGACCATCACCCGCCAGCAGAAGGCTGCCGATCGGACTGTTCATAAAAGTATAGCGAATAGTCTTCATTGGCCCCTCGCCGCGCTTCCTCCACCAAGCAGGCGAAACAGACGCCCGTCGATTGACAGCAGCCCCATAAAAATCAAAACCATGCCTACGAAATGGTTGATCAGCAATATTTCACCCAAAAACATTCTTCCCATAAATATAGCGCTCACGGGAATGAGCAAAGTCACCAGCGAACTGTTAATCGCGCCGCCCACCGCAAGAATATGAAAGAAGATGATATAGGCAAGCGCGGTGGACAGCAGTCCCAGCCCGAGAAGCGCTGCGATGATTGTGCCGCTCGGCATCGCCAAGTGCCAGGGCGCATCCACAAAGGCAACGATGGGGATCATCATAAGAGTTGTCGCGGTTGTCTGGCCAAAAGCGCTTGTTGCTGGCGTAATACCCATGCGCCGAAACCGGCGACCGAAGACACCCGCGAACCCGTAGGACAGGGCAGCCCCGAGGCAAGCAAACAGGGCAAGCAATGACAGCTCATGCGACGACAGGGCATTGCTCGACATCAGCACCAGCACGCCCATGAAACCAAAGACAATGCCTGCGACCTTATTGCGCGTCATCCGTTCTTCTGTGGTCAGAAAATGCGCCACAACAATCGAAAAGATCGGCGTTGTTGCATTCAGAATAGAAGCAAGACCGCTGGCAATCTGTGTCTGCCCCCAGAAAAGAAGACTGAACGGAATAAGATTGTTCAGCAGCCCCATGCCAAAGAACGCCGCCCAGATTTTCATAGTTGTTGGAATGGGCTGCCGCGTGGCCCGCAGGTAGACAAACAGCGCGAAGGCGGAAATTGCCACACGCGCAAAAACCACGGTGAATGGCGGCAGCGCAGAGAGAGCAAGTTTTGAAAAGAAGAAAGAACCGCCCCATAGAACGGAGAGAAACAAAAGGAGAGCCCAATCGAAGAGACGCATGGTTTGGGTTTTCTGCATGGAAAGGTCCTGTCGTGATACTATGAGACAGACTTATCCGATCTCACGCCTCTTACTCGCCGGAATCGGACTCCGTCCTTTTACGGGCATCGCGACTGCGATAATATCGCGTTCATGAGTTTGGATATCTCCCTATGTGAGCAAGCGTGGCTGGCACGCAATCCCGAGTTCGATGGCCGTTTCTTCATTGGCGTTCGAACCACAGGGATCTATTGCCGTTGCGTGTGCCCAGTGCGGCTTCCCTATCGCCGCAACGTCGAATTCCTGCCAAGTGCTACGGCGGCCGAACTGGCGGGCTATCGGCCCTGCCTGCGATGCCGTCCTGAAACCGCGCCTTTTTGCCCGGCATGGAAAGGCAGCGCGACAATCGTGGAAAGAGCGGCAAGGCTTATACGAGAGGAAGGCGCTCTGGATGCACGAGAAGCAACAGTAGAGAGGCTTGCCGAGCGCGTTGGCGTTGGTGCGCGCCATCTTACACGGCTGTTTCAGAAACACCTGGGAGCAAGCCCCCTTCAGGTGGCCAAAACAGCCCGCGTGCAACGCGCAAAACGCCTTCTCACAGAAACGAACCTACCGATCACCGACATCGCTCTCCAATCCGGCTTCACCAGCCTCAGACGCTTCAACGCCGTTTTTCTGGAAGTTTACAAACGCCCGCCAACGGCTATCAAGAGAACATCGCGGTTGTAAAATTCATAACGACTGGCAGAATGATTGAATTTGCCGCAGAATTGGCATGGCTTATGTCTGAAAATTGAGCCAATATCATTTCAAATATTTTTTGATTTCAGGGCAACAGATGAATTCGATCCATTCCTATTGGCCCGGCATCATGCTGGCCTACACTACCTACGCCGTATCAGCGATCAGCCCAGGTCCAGCCATGCTGGCAACGATGGGAACAGCAATGGAATCGGGGCGAAAAGCTGGCATCGCGTTGGGCCTTGGTATCGCAATGAGTGCACTGATATGGGGCGTTCTTGCGTTTCTAGGCCTGTCCACTCTGCTGGTAGCCTATGCTGGCATGCTGGACATTATCCGCATCCTTGGATGTTTGTATCTCTTGTATCTCGCCTACAAGGCATTTTCCTCTGCATTTTCAACCTATGACCTCAATGTAAACCTTACCGGCAATAAGGAATACCAAGCATTTCATGTGTTTTTACGAGGATGCGGCTTGAACTTGGCCAACCCTAAAGCAGTTCTCACCTGGGTTGCCATAATTTCTCTCGCGATTGAGCCTGGTGCCCCTATCTGGACAATCTTTGCAGTCCTTTCCGGCACAATTTCCTTCTCTATTGTTTTTTATACGCTGATTGCCATAGCATTCTCCACGCCCCAAATGGTGTCCATTTACAGCCGTCTTCGCCGATGGATAGATGGCACATTGGGAATTGTATTTGCGTTCTCCGCTTACAAGCTGGCAAGAGACTAATATTCAACCATCTCCTGTTGATTGGTCCTAATTCTCCTGCCACCCCTCCTCAAACACCAAATCCTCCAGCGGCAACCGCTTGCGCCACCCCTTTACCTGCAATTCCGGCTCATCATAAAGCTCGGCAACATGGCCAAGGCACAGCCAGCCAACAATCTCAATCCGCTCAGGAATATTCAAAAGTGCCCGCAAATCGGCATCGTGAAAAATGCTGACCCAACCCATGCCGATGCCTTCGGCACGGGCGGCGAGCCAGAGGTTTTGGATGGCGCAGACGGTGGAATAGCTGTCCATGCGGGGGTTGTGGGTTCGGCCCAGCACCACGGGGCCGGCGCGGTCTGGATCGCAGGTGACGCAGATGCCGAGGGGAGCTTTGAGAATGCCTTCTAGCTTGAGATTACGATAGAGCGTGGCTTTTTCGCCCTCAAACAGCGCTGCTGCTTCATCATTGGCCTTCGAGAAGGCTTTCCAGACGGCATGGCGGCGGGCGCTATCGCGCACCAGCACAAAGTTCCACGGCTGCATGAAGCCAACGGAGGGGGCGTGGTGAGCGGCAGTCAGGATGCGCCAGAGTGCGTCATCGTCGATTGGATCAGCTAAGAATTCATCGCGCACGTCGCGGCGGGTCATAATGGCCCGGTAGACGGCGGCGCGCTCTTCGTCAGAGAAGGCTCCGGCGGAAACCAGAGAATCAGTTGGCTTGTCTTGCATCGTTTGGTCCCCAACAATGCGCCTCCCGCGATTCTTACCGAATCGCGATCAGCAAAACGCGCCTGCCGTCCATGCAGGCACGTCTATCTTGTCAGGCCGGTCTTCTGACTGGGCTTCATCTGGCTGCCGCACCTTCCCGGTTTTCACCAGTGGCAAAAGCTGCAACCATCCACCTCACAGCGTTGGGCACGTTGCGGAATTTCACCGCATTCCCGATTCTCTCATTGCAAAATGAGCACCTGACGACAGGCTATGTAATGGAAAGATGATGACGCGGCTAGGCGCTTTCAGGGAAATAGCGCACGTAAGCAAATTCCTCGCCCGATGGTGACCAGCTGGGCACATTGATGCTGCCCTGCCCGCCAAACAGCTGAAACAGGGTTTCCAGATTGCCGCCATCCATATCCATCAGTCGCATGCGCACATTCAAATCACGCGGGTGGTCAAACACCTCTGGATCGTAGGAGATAAACACGACTTTACGATTGTTTGGGCATGGATGGGCAAACCAGTTACCGTAATTGTCATTGGTCAGCTGCTGCAAGCCGGTGCCATCCGGATGGATGCGCCAGATCTGCATCAAACCCGTGCGGCTGGAGTTGAAATAAATCCACTGCCCATCTGCCGACCAATCCGGCCCATCATTGCGGCCCTCACCATGGGTCAGGCGGCGCTCGTCACTGCCTTCGACGGTGATGGTGTAAATATCAAACACCTGATCCCGGATGCCGCAATAGCACACCCGTTGCCCATCTGGCGACCAGCCATGCCAATAGGATGGCAGATGATCGGTGATCTGAATGGGCGTTCCGCCCTCGGCAGGCAGAATGTAAAGGCAGGTTTTGTCGTGCTGCACCTTATCGCAGATCGCCAGCCACGCACCATCAGGCGAGAGACCGTGATCATTGTTGCAGCGGGTGGCAAAGCCGGTGTCTATTTTGGAGGGCGTCGGTGCGCCAGAGAGCGGCAGCCGATACATCAGCCCATCATTGTTGAGGATGAGAGACGCGCCATCGCGTGACCAGTTTGGGGCCTCGACCAGCCGCTCCGTCTGCCAGACAATGCGGTTCTGGCGAGTCTTGATGTTATAGATCTCAACGGAGCTGCGCAGCATCAGCCTCTACCTGTCCCGAAAACGATTGGTAATCGGATAGCGACGGTCACGGCCAAAGTTCTTCTTGGTGATTTTAACGCCCGGTGCCGATTGGCGGCGCTTGTATTCGGCCAAGTAAAGCAGGTGTTCAACGCGATGCACGGTGGCTACATCATGGCCACGGGCAACAATGTCGTCCACCGACATTTCCTTCTCAATCAGGCATTCGAGAATATCGTCCAGCACCGGATAGGGCGGCAAGCTGTCCTGGTCGGTCTGATTTGGCCGAAGCTCTGCTGAAGGCGCTTTGGAAATGATATTGGCAGGAATGACCTCACCCTCTGGTCCAAGCCCACCGACCGGCACCTGCGTGTTGCGCCACGCCGACAGTGCGTAGACCTGCATTTTATAGAGGTCTTTGATGGGGTTGAAGCCGCCGTTCATGTCGCCATACAGCGTGGCATAGCCCACCGACATTTCAGATTTATTGCCCGTTGTGACAACCATCGAGCCAAATTTGTTGGACACCGCCATCAGAATGGTGCCACGGGTGCGGCTTTGCAGGTTTTCTTCGGTAATACCGCTTTCGGTACCCTCAAACATATCGGCAAGGCTTGAGAGAAAACCTTCAACAGGCTCTGAAATCGGCACAATGTCGTAGTGGCAACCCAGCGCCTTGGCGCAATCCTCGGCATCCTTGAAGGATTCCTCCGAGGTATAATGGTACGGCAGCATGATGGTGCGCACCCGCTCACGCCCCAGCGCATCCACCGCCATAGCCGCACAAATGGCCGAATCAATGCCGCCAGACAGGCCAAGCACAACACTTTTGAAGCCATTTTTGTTCACGTAATCGCGGAAGCCCAGCATGCAGGCTCGGTAATCGGCTTCCTCGCCTTGCGGAATGTCTGCAACCACGCCCGCTTCGCAGCGCCAGCCATCCTTGCCGCGCTGCCAGGTTGTCAGCGTCAAGGCTTCCTCGAATTGCGGCATCTGAAATCCCAACGATTTATCGGCATTGAGGCAGAAGCTGGCACCATCGAACACCAGTTCATCCTGTCCGCCAACCTGATTGGCAAACACCAGCGGCAGGCCGCTTTCCATGACTTGCCGCACAGCCACCTGATAGCGCACATCCAGCTTGCCGCGATAATAGGGCGAGCCATTGGGCACAAGCAAAATCTCTGCGCCGCTTTCGGCCAGCGTTTCGCACACGCCAAGATCATTCCAGATCTCTTCGCAGATCGGTACACCAATGCGCACACCGCGAAAATTCACCGGCCCCGGCATTTCGCCTTCAATGAAAACCCGCTTTTCATCAAATTCGCCATAGTTGGGCAGATCGATTTTGTCGCGTAAGCCTAAAATTTTGCCGCCATCAATGACGGCAACCGAATTATGACGGCCTTTTTCGCTTTGGCGTGGAAAACCAATCATCATGCCGGGACCGCCATCTGCGGTATCGGCTGCAAGCTGATCAACCGCCGCTTGACACGCTCTGAGAAAAGCTGGTTTCAACACCAGATCTTCTGGCGGGTAGCCCGACAGAAACAGCTCTGTCAGCAACACCAGGTCAGCACCCTGAGCTGCCGCCTGCGCGCGCGCGTCCCGCGCTTTCGCAAGGTTGCCAGCCACATCGCCGACGGTCGGGTTAAACTGTGCTACCGCAATGCGAAGCGTTTCGGGTCTGGATATGTCGCTCATGGTTGAGGTTTAGCGCGGAGCGGGCGCGTTCGCAACGGTCGAAATTCCGAAATTGCCGCCCGCTGGTTTCAAGAGGCCTGAAGGGTGTTTTTGATGTTCCAGCGGTCGTGATACCAAAGCCATTGCTCGGGATACTCCCGCACCCAGCTCTCTACCTTGTCATTCAGCATTTGCGCCGTGGCCTGCACATCAAGGTTGCCTTTGTCATCAAAGGGCAGCGCAATTCTGGGCTCGATTTCCAGCCGATAACGATTTCCGGGCAAGCGAATGCAGCGGGCAGGAAAGACATCGCAATCAAACTGGCGAACCAGCTTGGCCAACAGCGGATTGGTGCGCACATCCTGATTGAAAAAGGTGGTGGGCTTTCCACGCGAAAACTTTTGATCCACCAAGACACCAACGCCATTGCCACCTTCCAGCTGGCTGGCAAGATGAAAGGCCGAGCCGGCATGCGATGGCACCAGATTTCCCATACGGGCTTTTCGAAAGCCAAACACCATATCGGCGATATATGGATTGTTGGGCGGACGAAACAGCACCGTCACGTCCAGACCATAGGCCGCACCGGCCACGGGCAACATTTCAAAATTGCCGGTATGAGCTGTGAAAACAATGAAAGGGCGGCGCGCATTGAGCAATTCCATAAAGATTGGAATGCCAGATACATCGATTCGCCCCTCGCCCGGCTTTGCCGGATCAAAATCAAACAGCTTATCCAGAAACACATATTCCGCCGTCTGACGGCCCATATGGCCCCAGGCATCTGAGGCAATTTTCTCGATCTCGGCCGCAGTTTTTTCCGGATAGGCGTTGCGCAGGTTGGTCAACATCAGTTGATGCCGGGCCAGCTTAGGCCCGACAAAGCGCACCACACGATCAGCAAAATTCAGGGCTGCATCCGCTGGAAACACTTTTAGCGTCAGCAGCAAGATCAGCAGCAGCTTGGCCACCAACCATTGCGGAAACGCACGAAAGCGCAAAACCAGCGGCGTTAGAATGCGTCGCAACAGCCGTTTCACGGCATCAATCCATTTTCAGAATGATCTTGCCGAAAATCTGTCGGCTTTCCATGCGCGTCAACGCAACATCGATATCTTCAAAGGTCACTTCCGTATCGATCACCGGATGCACAATGCCACGCGCCATTTTCTGCATGGCATTGGCCATGTTTTCCATGCGGCAGCCAAAGGAGCCGAGCAGCTTCAACTGCTGCTGAAACAGCATCATCAGGTTCATGTCGGTCGAAACACCAGAGGTGGAGCCGCAAGTCACAAGCCGCCCGCCGCGCTTCATGCACAGCATGGAGCCTGCCCAGGTGTCTTTGCCAACGTGCTCGAACACAACGTCAACGCCTTTTTTCTTGGTCAGCTTGCGCACAACGCCTTCAAAGCGGTCTGTGCGATAATTGATAACGTGGTCAGCACCGAGCGCTTTGGCGCGCTCAATCTTGTCATCCGAGCCAACGGTGGTGATAACCGTGCAGCCGATTTTCTTGGCCAACTGAATCGCCGCCGTACCAATGCCCGAGCCACCGGCGTGCACCAAAATGGTCTCGCCGGGCTCCAGCTTGGCATTATCAAACAACATATGCTCAACGGTGCCAAAGGTTACGGGAGCAAGGGCTGCCGCCACCGCATCCACACCGGGAGGGGCAGGCACCAGCAAACGGGCCGGAATATTGATCTTTTCCTGGGCAAAGCCATCAAGATGGAAGCCGTGCACGCCGCCAACGTGTTCGCACAGATTGTCACGACCTTCGCGGCAAGGCTTGCACAGCCCGCAGGTGCGCGCGCCATAGACGGCGGCCAACTGGCCAGGAAGAATATTGCCAACGCCCGGACCAATGGCTTCGACCACGCCCGATGCTTCAGCGCCAATCACCAAGGGCATTTTGCGCTTGGCAAAAGCCATGCCGCGCCAGCCCCAGACATCGATATGGTTCAGTGCGACCGCTTTGACGCGCAGCGTCACTTCACCCGGGCCGGGAGCGTCTGGCTCCGGCAGGTCGGTGATTTCCAGCTTACGATCGTCGATCAGTTGCAATGCGCGCATAGGTCTCAATCCTTCTTGCCCGAAGGCCTTATTCTTTTAATTCCGGGTGGGAACCTGCAATTATGCAGACTCCATCGTCATGATCAGGCTGGCATTCTGCCCACCGAAGCCAAAGCTGTTTGACAAAACAGCGGTGACTTGCGCATCGCGCTTCACATTGGGCACCACATCCATAACGATGCTTGGGTCCGGGTTGGTATAGTTGATGGTTGGCGGCACAGTGCCGGTCAACATGGTCTGAATGGAAAAGACCGCTTCAACGGCACCAGCCGCCGTCAATGTGTGGCCAATCATCGATTTGTTGGAGGACACCAGAATCTGATCGCTCAGGCGCTCACCAAACACCGAGAGCATGGCACCATATTCCATCTTGTCGTTTTCAGGCGTCGAAGTGCCATGGGCGTTGATATAGCCGATCTCTTCTGCCGAAAGCCCTGCATCATCAAGAGCGGCCCGGATCGTCGCAATAGCTGGTCCACCATCCGGTGAAGAGCGGGTGCGATGGAAATGATCGGCCTTTTCGCCGCAACCCTTCATGATGCCAAGCACCTTTGCGCCGCGCGCAACAGCCGCTTCCAGCGATTCCAGCACCAGTGTTGCCGAGCCTTCGGCAATCACAAAACCGTCGCGGTCCTTGCTGAATGGCTTGGAGGCCTTTTCTGGCGGATCATTCTGAGTGGAGAGTGCCGACAGAAGCGCAAACCGGATTAGCGCTTCTGCGCCCACAGATCCATCCGTGGCAACGGTCAAGGCACGATCGGTGCGGCCCTGGCGAATGGCTTCCACACCAAGCTGGATTGCAGTTGCGCCCGATGCACAGGCCGTCGAGAGCGTCACTGGCAGGCCACGGGTGCCGAAACGATCCGCCAGACGCTCGGAAATCGAGCCAAACTGCACAGCTTCCAAAAACACAGGGTCAGCTTCTGCCCGCACTGCGGCCAAAACCTGTTGATACGCATGGGCATAATCGCCCTTGGGTGCGCGCTCCGCCAAAATGAAACGGTCTTCCCACTCAGGCTCAACCGGCGGGGCGGCGAGGAAAAGCGGACCGTTAAACTCGCCGGAAATACCGGCTTGAGCCAAGGCCTCCAGCGTTGTTTCGCGCGCCATCGCATAGGAGCGCTCAACAGCGTTATTGGCTGGCACGTCAATAAAATCCACCGTGCCGCTGATGCGGGTGTTCAGGCCTTCCGTGGGGAAACGGGTGATGGCGTGAATACCGGAGATGCCGCCGGTGAGCTTGGCCCAATTGTCAGCAAGCCCCTGCCCCAGCGAGGTGATGACGCCCATGCCGGTGACGGCAACAATGGGGCGGCCCAAATGATCCTTGAAACGAGAATTCGTCATATGTCTCAACTCCTCAGGCTTCAGCCGACAGATGCGCCATGCCTTCGCCGCGCACATAGCCAACCGTTGTGACAATCGCCTCGCTGGCAGGCTTGCTCATGACAGCTTCGGCCTTTTCATCAAAAGCCGGAACCGTGGTTTTGGAATCCAGCGCCAAAGCTGCCAGCGCCAGACCGACCGGAAACTGTGCTTCCAGCCCATGCCCTGTAACGCCGCCAAAACCGCGCACCACAGCGCCGGGGAATGCAGCATCCAGCACAACCTTTTCCCGCACTGAGATATCATGCATGCCGCTTGCACCGGAGAGCACCAAAGCACCAGAGGCAACATCCTTGCCAACGGCTTCAGCAATACGGTTCAGGCGTTTTTCCAGACCGCCTTCGTCGCGGCGGCCCCGGTCGCTCTCAATGGCGTCAATCGTTGCATAGATGTGCGCGCCGCGGGCTGCCGCATGTTCACGCGATTCCAGCACCAGGAATGCGCCAACGGTGCCAAGAATCATGCCGCCGCCGTCCGCCTGCTCACGCTGCCACAGCGGTTTCCATTCGCCAGTGGCGTGGGCCTGAATGCCCTCGACCAGCAGAAAAATGTCATCACGACCGGCAACAAATGCGCCGCCCACCAGCGAGTGCGTCGATTGCCCGGCGCGAATGCGGTGAAATGCGGTTTCAATGGCGGACAGGCCAGCCGCTTCTTCGCCCATAAATGTGCGCGACGAGCCTGTGACCTTGTGAACAATCGAGATATTGCCCGCCATCAGATTCGAGAGCTGGGCCAAAAACAGTGTTGGCCGCAATTCTGTGGTCAGCTTCTCGTTCACAAGCTGCTCGCGATCGTTGCGCTTCAGCCCTTCGTTGACGATCAGCGTATCGACAGCAATGTCACGCTCGCCACCGCCCGCCGCCACAATCATGTCCATGGTGGCGCAGGCTTCCACGTTATCTTTCAGCCCGGCATCATCCAAAGCGAGACCGGCAGAATAAACCCCAAGCCGCTGCCAGTTTTCCATCTGGCGCTGATCACCGCGCTTGGCAATCTGCAAGGACCAGTCAATCTCGGGCATGGGATGAATGGGGTATGGCTTGAACTTTTCCGACTCAATGGGTGGAACAGGCGCATCTTTGCCAGACAGAAGCGCAATATGCGGTTCTTTACCCGTACCAAAGCAACTGACAATACCGATGCCGGTAATGACCACATCCTTGGGTGTCTTTTGCATATCATACCTCTTCAGCAACACCGTGCCTTGAAACCAGCAGCACCGTACATAGGGAGTCTGTCGTGTTCATGCCAACCGGCACAGCCTCTCAATTTTCTTACTTGCGTTTATCTCTGGAGAAAACTGGTAGCCACTCTTCCCGAACAAACTCTTACAGCCGAATATCTGACCCAAGCGAAAACCCCAGGGTCAGGGCTATAGACCTGCCGTACTCCGACAGACAGATTTACGCAATAAGGCCGCACGCAAAAGCGGCGGCCTTATTGACGAATTCCTCAGAATCTCACTTAACGCGCAGCAGAGATTGCAGCCATCAGGCCGATATCTTCGGCCCGCTTGCGCACGATGTCGCCGAGTGGGATCTCGGAAAAGGACATGGTGCGTAATTTAAGCTGGCAATCAGCCACTTTCTTGCCTTCGCAGGTTATTTTCGCCTTGGTGACAGCAAAACCAGAGCCTTCGTGCTCCAGATAGGCTTCGATATCCAACACGGCATTCGGCTCGACAAAGCTGCGCATTTTTGCACCGTCCACCGACATCAAGAATGGCATGGACGCAAAATCCGTGACAGCGAGAACCAGAAGCCCCGAGGCCTGGGCCATCGTCTCGATCAGCAACACGCCGGGCACAAGCGGCATTCCAGGAAAATGCCCTTCAAAAACGGGGCTTTTTTCCGGCACAACCGATTGCGCCTTCAACGTTGGACCACTGAGATCGACGGATTCAACCTTATCGACCATCTGGAAATATTCCAAAAGCATCAGATACCCTTTGCCTTTCGCAAAAACCTCAAGCGTCGCCTGCATCAAGCGTCGCCTGATGTTTTGATCATCAAGCCTTGGCGGCTTTCAGCTCATCAATCTTGGCACAGAGGTTCTTGAGCACGAAATATTCTTCCGTGGTTACCTTGCCTTCGTTGACTTCCTGAGTCCACTTTTCCAGCGGGATCTTGATGCCGAATTCCTTGTCGATCGCAAACACGATGTCGAGGAAATCGAGGCTGTCGATGCCAAGATCATCGATGGTGTGGCTTTCAGGCGTAATGGTTTCCCGGTCGATCTCGCTGGTTTCAGCAATGATGTCGGCAACTTTATCGAATGTAGCGGTCACGCCATTTTTCCTTCACAAATTCAAATTCAGCGTCTCACATAGGCAAAACTCAGACAAAAGCCAATGGCCTGTTTGGCCCCTTTGCCGCAAAATTTCGATCATCGCGCTTCAAACTGCAATGGAATGCCGTGCTTTGCCATTTGAAAGGTAGCAATCAAACACCGCCGCCACGCTGCGGGCAAAGGTTCTCCCAACCTTGCTCAAGGCAAAATAGTCCTGCTCGATGGTGCATAAGCCATCGCGATCACTGCCTGCAAAAACCTTAGCCTCCGTGATGATCAGCTCGGCATCCTGCGGAAAAGCCTTGCGCAATTCGGCAAATGAAAAGCCGAAGTCACACATGATTTGCTCAATCACGGCAGCGCGGGCGCGATCATCTGTCGAGAGCGCAATGCCGCGCACGGCGGCCAGACCGCCATCCTTGACCATGCGCTGATATTCCCCTGTGGCGGCCATGTTTTGCACATAGCCCTGCGGCAACTGGCTGATGGAGGACGCGCCGAGACCGATCAGTGCATCGGCTGCATCCGTGGTATAGCCTTGAAAATTACGCCGCAAGCGCCCCTCCCGCGCAGCCGTTGCCATCGAATCATCGCGCAGGGCAAAATGATCAATGCCAATCGCCTGATAACCAGCATCGACCAGCATGGATGCTGCGCGCGACATTTGCTCAAAGCGCTGCCCGACACCCGGCAACGCATCCTCAGCAATCATGGTCTGGTGCTTCTTCATCCATGGCACATGGGCATAGCCAAAGAGCGCGATCCGATCCGGGGCCAGAGACAGAATATCGCGCACAGTGCTTTGCAAGGTGCCAACTGTCTGGTGCGGCAATCCGTATAAAATATCACAATTGACGGAGGTGACGCCTCTGGCCCTCACCGCCTCAACCACTGATTTTGTCTGCTCAAATGTCTGAATACGATTAATGGTCTTTTGCACGACAGGATCGAAATCCTGAACACCAAGGCTGGCGCGCGTCAGACCGATGGCTGCAAGGGCATCAAAACGACCTTCATCAAGATCATTGGGATCCATCTCAACGCTGACCTCCACCGCCTCAGCAAAGCTGAAATGCGTGCGCAAATGGTCCATCAGGCCGATCATGTCTTCTGGCCGCAGCATGGTGGGTGAGCCGCCACCAAGATGAACTTCTACGACTTTGGAATCATTGCTCACAAGAGCACCAACCTGCTCGATTTCGATAAAAAGTGCTTCGAGATAGGTTTTTATTGGCCCATATTTCAGAGTATGCCGTGTATGGCAGGCGCAAAACCAGCAAAGACGATCACAGTAGGGAATGTGAATATAAAGAGAAATGGACTGCCCGGACGCAAGACTGGAAAGCCATTGCGAATATTTGCCGCAGTCTACGCCACTGTGAAAATGTGGCGCAGTGGGATAGCTCGTGTAACGAGGAACGGCGGCAGAATATTTATCCAGCAGGTCTTTCACAGTCATCAGGCTCGGCCTTGTAAAAATGCATCTTGGCCTCATGAATTAGAGGATCGGCAATAACAGCGCTTTGACTTCGATCAATTTCTTGATAGTCTCGTTTAAGTAGAGATATCGATGTAAAGCGGGTCGTAGCGAAGGCTCGATATCGACCATGGATGGTGCAGCCGTTCATACGTTAAGCGTGGGGCGAACAATGGATACGCAAAGCAGAAACAACAACACGGGTGTGCCCGATGCGCCCCCGTCAGTGTGTAGCGCATGCGAAGCACGACACGGCGGAGTATGCGCCGCACTTTCCCACGCGCAATTGATCGAGCTCAACCGCACATCAACAAAACGCCATTTCGAGGCCGGAAGTGAAGTGATTGGCCAGGGCGAACAAACCGCAGGCTACAGCAATATTCTCCATGGCGTGGTCAAGCTCTCGAAAATGATGGCAGATGGCCGCCAACAGATTGTTGGCCTGCAATTTGCTCCCGATTTCATGGGGCGCCCTTTCCTCAAGGAAAGCAGTCTCACAGCGGAGGCCGCCACAAATGTCGAAGTTTGCGCGTTCCCGCGCGCCAGTTTTGACCGGCTGGTGGGTGAAGCGCCGGATCTTGAACACAAATTGCACCAGCAAGCTCTGAAAGAGCTGGATGAAGCGAGAGAGTGGATGCTGACCCTGGGCCGCAAGACAGCGCAGGAGAAGGTGGCAAGTTTCCTTTATCTGATCGCCACCCATATTGATCCAACTCAGGCATTTAAAAAGACGTTTGATCTGCCTCTGTCGCGCGCCGATATTGCCGATTTTCTGGGTTTGACCATCGAAACTGTCAGCCGGCAAATGACCAAACTCCGCAAAGAGAATGTCATTGTCATTGAAAACAATCGACATGTCATCGTTCCCGATGAGCGCCGCTTGCGCATCGCTGGCGGTGTTGATCAATAACCACCATGGCGTTGAAAATCCTGCGATACCCGGATCAACGTCTGGAACAGCCGTGCCAGCCTGTGCAGTGTTTTGATGATGCGCTCAGTCTATTTTCCGACCAGCTTTATCATGCCATGCGCGACGCACCGGGCGTGGGCATCACGGCCGCGCATGTTGGCGAATTCATTCGATTGGTGGTGCTCGACTTACCCGAACTGGGTGGCCGCAAGACCTATGTGAACCCGGAAATACTGTCGCTCTCTGATGAGACCATGGAGCACGTGGAAGGCAGCGTCTGCATGCCCGGCATGACGGAAACAGTCACGCGGCCCAGAGCGGCGGTCATACGATACCAAACACTGAATGGTAGCATTGTAGAAGAAGAGCTGCGGGATTTCGCCGCCATCTGCATGCAACACGAGATCGACCAGCTCGACGGAAAATTTTGGATCCACCGCCTTTCTCGTCTGAAGCGCGAGCGCTTACTCAAAAAGTGGCAGAAAGCAAGCCGCGCCTGATCACGAAAGGCTTCGCGCCGTTTTATCGGACAATGGGTTTTCGCGCCAATTGAACAAAACCGCAGTTCAAACGTTCTCTCCTCAAGATCATCGTCAGGCCATCAAGCACGGCCAGATCATCAGGGAGAGCACGAAATGACCTATCCGAGACATGAAAACGCAGCTCCGAGCGAAGACGACCTTCGCGACCTTGAATCACGCAACATTCGCGACGGCTGGCCTTATTCCGATACACCAGGTGCCGGTTCGCCCGCCTCCGAAAATCGTCCTTACGGCTCCACCCCTGGCAATTTCGATCGTGACCACAATGACGGCTATCGCATTGTTGGCGTTGACGGCGCTGGTGAAGAAGAGAGCTTGAAGGATCGGCTGCTGCCAGAAACCATCGGGCGAGAAGAAAGTGACGACATCGAGAGCAAGATCTCGGAACGCTTTGAGGCGGCATCTGACGTCTCGCTGAGCAATGTCGAAATTTTCGTCGATGGCCACACCGCAACACTGACCGGAATGGTTGACACCGCGGGCGAGCGACGCATGGCAGCACGGCTGGCTCTCAGTGTGCCCCACGTCCATCACGTGATCAACGAAATCGAGACCATTGGTGTCGACAGCCACGAGCCAGACGATGATTGACGCGCTTTTATAGCGCCCTGCATTTGATAAAACGCACAAAGCCCGCTGTAAAACTTTTCATCTGCTCAATAATTTTCACCTTAATCGATTCCGATTTAGGGAATTATGCAGTCACGCATTCAACAAAAAACCCGGCTTGAAAGCCGGGTTTTTTTGGTGCGGTCGAGAAGACTCGAACTTCCACGGGTTGCCCCACAGCGACCTCAACGCTGCGCGTCTACCAATTCCGCCACGACCGCATCGTGGTAGTGTCCACCGTTTTGCGGCGACGAGCTGCATCTAGCAAATGCCTTTCAGGTGCACAAGAGTAGCATGCAACATTTTTGTGAAATCCAGTGATTTCACCGTCAATTACCACACAAACAATTGAAATATATAAGATTTTAAATTTATTCCAAAACATGGAAATTTGATGATTCACGAGGGATATTTTGACGTGTCCGCGAATCCACTTTAAAGCTTGGCACCAGCTCTTTAAAAAAAGACGCCAACGCGCGCTGCGCAATATTTATGTGATAATCCGAATGCATTGGTAGCAGCGCGTCACCTTCCTTCAAAAGAAAGCGTTCAGACACATGACACCTGAAGATGTTTGCAAAAACGCGTTTTCCATGCCTTTAACCTCCCCGTCCTATCCCAAAGGGCCTTATCGGTTCATCGATCGGGAATATATGATTGTAACCTATCGGACGGATATGGACGCGCTTCGCGCTGTTGTGCCGGAACCGTTGGAAATCGAAGAGCCGGTTGTCAAATTTGAATTTATACGCATGCCAGATTCCACCGGCTTTGGCGATTACACCGAGTCCGGGCAGGTCATTCCCGTCTCCCTGAACGGTCAGAAGGGTGGATATGTCCACGCCATGTATCTCAATGATGACGCGCCAATCGCTGGTGGCCGCGAGATCTGGGGCTTTCCCAAAAAGCTGGCGGAGCCGAGCTTGCGCGTGGAGAAAAATGCGATCATCGGCACACTGGATGTTGGCTCTATCCGCATCGCCACTGGCTCAATGGGATTTAAGTATCGTGCACTTGATCTCGAACCCGTGAAGCAAAGTCTGGGTGGTGCCAATTTTCTTTTGAAAATTATTCCCCATGTCGATTGCTCACCGCGTATTTGCGAGCTGGTGCGCTATTACATGACCGATATCACCGTGAAGGGTGCCTGGGAGGGGCCCGCTGGCTTGGAACTCTTCAATCACGCTCTCGCACCTGTGTCGGATCTGCCCGTCCGGGAGGTTCTGTCAGCCGTGCACATCCTTGCCGATCTGACTTTGGGTCTGGGTGAAGTGGTGCACGACTACCTCGCATCCGACAAAACTTAAGATCAATTTCGATTTCAGAAATTATATGCTACAGCGCCGTGCGCCATCTCTGGCACGCGGCGATGTAGCACCTTATATCGACTGCATAAAAATCAGGACTGAAATCCATGCTCCGTACCGATCTTGATACTGATATGTTTGCAAAACCCGGCTGTCCCGCCGTGCGCTGGCGTATCAGTGATCGACCCGTGCCCTATGAAGACGCGATTGCGACTATGGAGCGCGAGGTTGCGGCGATTGCCAATGGCGAAGCAGATGAACTTATCTGGCTGGTGGAACATCCTCCGCTCTACACGGCAGGAACAAGTGCGGACTCAAAAGACCTGATCGATGCGCAGCGGTTTCCCGTGTTTGCCACCGGCCGCGGTGGCGAATACACCTATCACGGCCCCGGCCAGCGCATTGCCTATGTGATGCTGGACCTGAAGCGCCGCCGGCAGGACGTGCGCGCCTTTGTGGCCGCTCTTGAAGATGTGGTTATTCGCACACTGGACATGATGAACGTTCGTGGGGAACGGCGTGAAGACCGCGTGGGCGTCTGGGTGCGCCGCCCGGAAAAGCCCGCCCTGCCCGATGGCAGCATGGCTGAAGATAAAATTGCGGCGCTTGGCATTCGTTTGCGCCGCTGGGTCAGCTTCCATGGATTGTCGCTGAATGTGGAACCAGACCTCTCCCATTATGGCGGCATCGTGCCATGTGGCATTTCCGCTTATGGTGTGACCAGTCTGGTCGATCTGGGATTGCCTGTGACCATGGCAGACGTCGACGTTTTGCTGAAAGAAGCCTTTGAAACTGTGTTCGGCCCTACCGTCGCGGATTGACCGGTACCCCGCCATCAGGCGGGGCAATCACTTTAAAAACTTGCGTTCTGCTCCAGATCACCAATCTGGCGGTGCAGCATATCGATCATTTCTGCCGTTTCCTGATGCAGTCTTGTCAGGCGCTCCAACTCCCAGCGCATGAAATTTATCATATCAGAGTTTTCATTCTGCGCCTGCGGCCCGACACCCTCACCCGTCAACAACCATGTTGGCGAGACATCCAGAAGTGCCGCCACTTTCTCCAGGCTTTGGCCGTCAATATTGCCTTTGCCGGCCTCCCACGCACGCAACGTGCGCTCGGAAACATTGGCCGCCACAGCCAAATCCGAAAACTCCAGACCAGCAAGGTCACGTCCTACATTGAGACGATCGCCAAACGTTTCATGGCTGCTCCGGAACAGGCCCCTAATATCGAAACGAGTCATGAACCAAGATCCCTTTTAAGTTCGATTTTGCGACCCCTCGCCCAAAAGAAAAATTACGAATCCTCATGACTCGCATGTGTTTAATAACGTGTCCAAGCACAACAGAATGAACCACGAGTCCAAATGCGCGACGGGACACTTGCTCAAAAAACCAGCTATAAAATGACGCAATCACGCTTTTGTTCCCGAACTTTTGAAAAACAAACGCTGCATTGCAGAAACGTTACGAGAAGACGTGAAAGCAAGCAACAGTCTGTTCACTTCCAAATTGCATCACCCGTATCCAAAAGCACCAACCTCTGATGCACGCGGACGTCGTTTTCACGCGAGCGCACTCGGAATAATATTATTACATATCAATACATTGGTTTGAAATTTAGAACCAAGCCAACAACAACTCGTGCGGACATACCCTCTAAAATACCTCCAAAAAGAGTAGATCGCAGGACGTGTTTTTTTCAATTACACATTAAACCTGAGTTAATGATTTTTATCAATTTGAACCAAAATGAAACACATTTCCATCATTAACACACAAAAAATAACAACGAATCTCATTCGTCCCATTGTCGCACAGCAGAGGCAATGGCTACGCTTTACTCAATCGGCACAAAAAAATGCATGACCGCCCGCAAGGACAGTCATGCATCAAGGCAGATTTTAGGTTTTCATTTTCGAAAACCGGCAATGACAAATGGTGGGAGAGTTATTCTGCGGCCTTCGGCGGCCCTATTGTCGCTTCCGAAAACGCGTCGTCCTCCGCGCTATCCTCCTCCTCAGACACATCATTGTCCTCAGGACGCTCCAACGGCATCAACTCATAAGAGTAGCCTTCCAGCATCGAATAGGCGCGCTCTATGGCATCAATTTGCGCTTCTGCGGCTTTGATGGCCTCTGAGATGGACTGCGTGCGGGCACGCAGCATGGACCCCAGCACGTCTTTTTCCGGACGCCGGCCCAGGCGATCGACATGCTGGCGAATCCGACCGCGATGCCGCTCCAACTCCAGAATGTTGAAACGTGATTTCAACACGTCATCGGTCAGTTTGCGACGCAGCGCCGCCACGGGATCAAAGCTGCCGGGTTCGCGCTCATCCAGAATCATATCGTTGATCAGGGATTCGAGAACCACCAAGCCCTTCAGATCAGCCACATCGGCCAATTGTGGGTCATAGCCAGTGTCATCATAGACCTTGCGGCGCACGGGATCTTTCAGCAGATCATAAGACGTCGTGATCCGGCCAAACTCATCCGGATCTCCGCCTGTATCGGGGTGCGCGCTCTTGACCTTCTTACGGTAAGCCGCCTTGATGGCCGTCTCATCGGCGTCGCGCTCAAGTCCGAGCATGGAATAAGGGTCGATCACAGGGCCACCTGTTTTATGTCTTTGCTATATTGGATCAATAGAACCAACTCATTCATCGCCTGAGTTTAACGCAAGGTTCGGCGAAAAGGTGAAAAGAAATCCACAATCCCCAAACAGATTGCGCCATTGGACCTAAATCGCGTTTAGCAGACCTAGCACAACATCTCAATGTGGCAAAGAAACAGCAATTTCGCTGCAAACCTTGGAAAGGCTACATTTTCCACGCCCATGCCACATTTTCCAGTCGCGCGATTGGATTGCCTGTTATAAAAGGTGCGCAAAACTCCACTGCCGGATGAAGAGAGAACCATGACGATCCCGAATGCAATCCAGATCACCCCGGAACTGGTCGCCTCCCATGGCCTGAAGCCAGAGGAATATGACCGGATCCTGCAACTGATCGGACGGGAGCCGACTTTCACAGAACTCGGCATCTTTTCCGCCATGTGGAACGAGCACTGCTCTTACAAATCATCGAAGCGCTGGTTGCGCACCCTGCCCACCACCGGAGCGCGGGTTATTCAAGGCCCCGGTGAAAACGCGGGCGTGGTTGACATTGATGATGGCGATTGCGTGGTTTTCAAAATGGAAAGCCACAATCACCCTTCTTATATTGAGCCTTACCAAGGGGCTGCCACCGGTGTTGGCGGCATCTTACGCGACGTGTTCACCATGGGTGCGCGGCCGATTGCTGCCATGAATGCGCTGCGCTTTGGTGCACCAGACCATGCCAAGACCCGCCATCTGGTCTCTGGCGTTGTTGCCGGTGTCGGCGGTTATGGCAACGCCTTTGGCGTGCCGACGGTAGGCGGCGAAGTGGAATTTGACGAGCGCTATAACGGCAATATTCTCGTCAACGCCTTTGCAGCCGGCCTTGCCAAATCCGATGCGATCTTCCTCTCGGAAGCGAAGGGCGTTGGCCTTCCTGTTGTGTATCTCGGTGCAAAAACGGGCCGCGATGGCGTAGGCGGTGCCACGATGGCATCGGCCGAATTTGACGAATCAATCGAAGAAAAGCGCCCAACCGTGCAGGTTGGCGACCCCTTCACCGAAAAATGCCTGCTGGAAGCCTGCCTTGAACTGATGAAGACCGGTGCCGTTATCGCCATTCAGGATATGGGTGCTGCTGGCCTCACCTGTTCGGCGGTTGAAATGGGTGCCAAGGGCGATCTCGGTATCGAGCTTGATCTCGACACCGTGCCGGTGCGCGAAGAAAACATGACAGCCTATGAAATGATGCTTTCTGAAAGCCAGGAGCGCATGTTGATGGTGCTGGAGCCTTCGAAGGAAGAGGTTGCCAAAGCCATTTTCGTCAAGTGGGGTCTGGACTTTGCGATTGTTGGCAAAACCACCGATGACCTGCGCTTTCGCATTCTGCATCAGGGCGAAGAAGTGGCAAACCTGCCCATCAAGGACCTTGGCGATCAGGCCCCGGAATATGACCGCCCATGGCGCGAATCGGACAAGCGCGGTGCGCTGCCTGCCAATCTGGTGGAAGAGCCAAGCGATTATCGCGACGCTATTTTGTCAATTGTGGGCTCGGCCAATCAATCCAGCCGCCGCTGGGTCTATGAGCAATATGACACACTGATTCAGGGCAACTCGTTGCAACTGCCCGGCGGCGACGCGGGCGTGGTCAGAGTTGAAAACCACCCCACCAAGGCGCTGGCCTTCTCCTCGGACGTGACACCGCGCTATGTTGAAGCTGATCCGTTTGAAGGCGGCAAGCAAGCCGTTGCCGAGTGCTGGCGCAATATCACTGCAACGGGTGCCGAGCCTTTGGCATCGACTGACAACCTGAATTTTGGCAATCCAGAAAAGCCTGAAATCATGGGTCAATTGGTAGAAGCCATCAAGGGTATCGGCGAAGCCTGCCGCGCGCTGGACTTCCCGATTGTGTCGGGCAATGTGTCACTCTACAATGAAACCAATGGTGTTGCCATTTTGCCAACCCCCACCATTGCCGGCGTTGGTCTTCTGCCGGATTGGAACCGTATGGCCAAGATTGGCACCGCCAATGAAGGCGACCATATTGTGATGATTGGTGTGGACGGCTCGCATCTCGGCAGCTCGATCTACCTTCGCGATCTGCTCGGCCGCACCGATGGTCCGGCGCCAGAAGTGGATCTGCATGCTGAGCGTCGCAACGGAGATTTCGTGCGCTCCGCCATTCGCAACGGTCAGGTGACCGCCTGCCACGACATTTCCTCCGGTGGCCTTGCCATCGCATTGAGTGAAATGGTGATTGCATCTGGCAAGGGCATGGAAATTGACCTCTCTGAAAGCCGTGGTTTGAACCACGCCTTGCTGTTTGGCGAAGATCAGGCCCGCTATGTGATGACGGTGCCTGCCGAATTGGCCAATTTCCTGTGCGCCAATGCGGAAGGGTCTGGCATTCCATTCCGCCGCCTTGGCAAGGTCGGTGGCGATGCGCTTGCCATTCGCGAAGTGTGCACAATCGCAAACGATGAATTGCGCACAGCCTATGAATCATGGTTCCCTGAATTTATGGATGGCAACGCACCGAGCCTTGCGGCCGCAGAATAACGAAAATTGGGAGCAAAACCATGGCGATGAAACCCGGTGATATTGAAGACATGATCAAAGCTGGCATTCCCGGTGCCAAGGTTGTCATCCGCGATCTGGCGGGCGACGGCGATCATTATGCGGCCGAAGTTGTGGCGGAGGCCTTTCGTGGGAAAACCCGCGTGCAACAGCATCAGATGGTCTATGATGCCCTGAAGGGCAACATGGGCGGTGTGCTGCATGCGCTTGCCTTGCAAACATCCATTCCTGACGCTTGAGATAGAATCGCAAAAAGCCATGAGCAATCCAATCTCTTCATTCATCAAATCGCTTCTCGGCTCTATCAAGGGCGAGATGGCCGATAGACGGCAATACAAGGAAAAACGTCTGCATCGCGCCAGCGCTGTGCAGACGGATAAGCCCACCGAAATCGCCAAGCCTGTCCATCGCAGCAAATCTGCACGACAGGCACGGCGCAGAACCCGAAACAACGGTTGATATAAAAATCGGCCATTCGGTTTTGCAAGTTTGGCACTCGGTGCTTATATAGTAGATATCAAACTGCGGCCTTGACCCGCATGTGAAAGGATAAAATCCATGAGCGGTGTGAATGAATTCATCGACAATGAAGTGAAAAGCAACGACGTTGTGCTTTTTATGAAGGGAACCCCTCAGTTTCCGCAGTGTGGTTTTTCCGGACAAGTGGTGCAAATGCTCGATTATCTGGGCATTGACTACAAAGGCATCAATGTCCTGTCTGACCAGGAAATCCGCGAAGGTATCAAGGCCTATTCCAACTGGCCGACAATTCCACAGCTCTATGTGAAGGGCGAGTTTATCGGCGGCTGCGACATCGTGCGCGAAATGTTCCAGGCGGGTGAGCTTCAGGCCCACTTGCAGGAAAAAGGCATTACTGTCCGCGGTGCCGCTTAAAATACCGTCTGACGTTTGTCAGGGAAACGGCAAAGCCGTTTTTTTTGCGAAATGGGAGACCTCAACACAAATGTTGAGCGTGTGTCTGCAGCAATTTAAACCTGACAGTGCCTAAAGCCTGTTGTTAATCCAGGCTGGTGTCGTTATTGTGAATCATCACTTTCTGATAAAGGCGTCGCACCCTGCGACGCCTTTAGGCTGATTCTAGGACATATTTCATGACGGACCTAAACCGTTCTTCGCCTGCCGCCCTCAAGGGGATGAGCAAGTTCGAATTTGTTTTTCTTTGCGCAGCATTGATGGCGATGAATGCACTGGCAATCGACATTATGCTGCCAGCATTGCAACAAATTGGCACGGCATTGAATGTCGCCAATGAAAATCACCGGCAATATGTTGTTACCTCTTACCTCATTGGTTTTGGCTGTGCGCAGTTGATCTATGGGCCTCTGTCTGACCGGTTTGGTCGGCGAACCCCGATGCTGATTGGTCTTGTCATCTATATTCTGGCAGCGCTGGCGATTATCGTTGTTCCGAGCTTTGCTGGGCTTTTGATCCTGCGGTTCATTCAGGGTGCAGGTTCTGCGGGAACGCGCGTCATTACAATCTCCATCGTGCGTGACATCTACGGCGGGCGTCAGATGGCAGAAGTCATGTCGCTGATCATGATGGTGTTCATGATCATTCCAGTGGTTGCACCCGGAACGGGCCAGTTGATCATGCTGTTTGGAAATTGGCATCTGATCTTTTTGATGATCGCCGTCGGTGCCACCTTGACCAGTATCTGGGCCTATAAGCGCCTGCCGGAAACGCTGGACCCTGCAAATCGCCGCGACTTCACGCCGACGATTATTCTGCAGGGTTTCAAGATTGTTCTGACCAATCGCGTTGCACTGTTTTACACGCTTTCCAGCACGTTTGTTTTTGGCGCGCTGTTTGGCTTTATCAATTCGGCCCAACAGATCTATCAAGGCATATACAATCTCGGCGAATGGTTTCCCGTGGCCTTCGCCGCAGTTGCCATTTTCATGGCGCTCTCATCGTTTGTGAATTCCAAACTCGTGGGCCGCATCGGTATGCGCAAGCTGTCTCACGGTTCGCTGTTTGGTTTCATCGCCATCAATACCCTTTGGCTGATGGCAGAGTTCTATGGGCCTCAGCCTTTGCCGTTTCTGGTGTTCATGATGTTCTTCTCGATCTCCATGTTCCAATTCGGCTGGATCGGCGGCAATTTCCAAACCCTCGCGATTGAGCCTCTGGGCCATGTGGCGGGCACCGCATCGTCAATTCTGGGCTTCATTTCCACCGTCGGCGGCTCCCTGCTTGGGGCGGTCATTGGCCAAGCTTTTGATGGCAGCGCGCGCCCCTTGGTGTTTGGATATTTCATTCTTGGCGTCGTCGGCCTCGTGTTTGTGTTAATCGCTGAAAAAGGCAAGCTTTTTCAGCCGCACAATCCGAAAATTTAGGTTTCGACCTCGATTGCCTTATTGTTGATTGTCTATTCGGGAAAAGCGGGTTCCACTGTTCCCTGACACACTCGAAAGTATGCCGCCGTGAACAGGACATTGCGGCATACTTTACCGCACACGGCGCTTTAACACTTCTCATCTGCTGCATAAGAGCAGATATACGATCAGTCAAAAAATTAACAAATTTTTATGATGCCATAATCTGAGATTGTCCGGTTAAGGAACAAATTGATGATTACGGTTTATTACTGGAAAGTGAATTTGCCTAATTTTGGTCACGCGGCTTTGCGTATCGGCGGCGGGCCTTCTTCAGGAATTGATACATATGTCAGTTGGTGGCCGGGAGCGAGTGATACAAAAATCACAAATCCGATAACGTGGATCACAGACCCAATGGTTCCTCGCCACTTTGAAGACGATATCAAGTTCGAAGGACAGCCAACAGGAACGGTCACGATTTCCGGTCTTGATGAACAAGCCATGCGTCGTGAATGGCAGAATATCATTAAAAATGGCCCCAGATACAATTCATGCCGCAAAAACTGCGCATGGACAGTCAAATATCTCATCGACATCGGCACTGGATATCCTCTTAGTGCCAAATTGGCAGATTTCGCCAATTTACGGATGTTCGTCGGTGTTTGGGCACCCAGAAATACCTATGAATATGCCCTGTATGTCAAAAAGAATTACGACTCACGATTGAAAAAATTTAAAGATGCGACAAATGCAGATCCAAGATTAAGAACCGCATGACGGTGCGCTTACAAATCCTGTTATTTATCATGTCATTTGCCGTATAGTTTGACACTATACGGCAAATTTTATCGACAGACTTTATACCGTAAAAATCTTCTGTTTCAGCTCAAGCCATGTTTCTTCATCCGGGGCAATCAGCAAACCACCCGTTGTGTGATGAGGTAGATAGGGTGAGCCATCAAAGCGAGCTGCATATCCCCCCGATTCCTGCGCCATCAGCGTGCCTGCCAGATGATCCCAAGGCATCAACTTGTTATACATCGCAAAATGCAAGTGCCCCTGACACAGGGCGCGATATTCATGCGCGGCACAGCGATAGCTGGTGAAAATGCGGACTTCCGCGAGATTGACCAGCAGCTTGCGCCGGGTTTCCAGATCGAAAAATCCGGTGTTGGCAATTCCCACCATTTGCGATAACGCAGGTGCTGGCACCATCTCCATCTTTTCCTGGTTGCCATCGGGCTTGCACAGCCACGAACCGCTGCCTTTTTCGGTAATCGCCCAATCATTGCCCATGGGATCGTAAATCAAACCGGCAATGGTCTCACCCTTGTGCACCACGCTGAGCATGACGCCAAACAGCGGCAGGCCTGCGGCAAAATTGAACGTGCCGTCAATCGGGTCCACCACAACGGCAAGCTCTGCATCGGCAAGCTTGCCCAGCAAAGCCGGATCACTGGCCACCGCTTCCTCGCCAATAAACACGGCCTCCGGCATCAACTCTTCGATACGAGCCTTGATCAACCGCTCTGCGGCTTCATCCGCTTCCGTGACAAGATCGATGGCTTCCGTTTTGACACGCACGTCGCCCTCGCCCAAATTGCGAAAGCGCGGCAAAATTTCAGTCACAGCCGCTTCTTGCAACAGATTGGCAAGGGCTGCGATATCAACATTGGCCATGGTTTTCCCTTTCAATGAATTAAGGCGACTTAATCACGCCAGAACAATCTCTTGTAGAATCTCCTGCCAGCTATCCCGATCGGGTGCCGACAAAATCCCACCCGTGGTGTGGCCCGGAAGATACGGCGTTCCGTCGAAACGCGCGGTAAAACCACCGGCCTCGATGTGAATCAACACTCCCGCCAGATGATCCCACGGCATCAATTTATGATGGCCGATAAAATGAACCTTGCCGGTGGCCGCCATCCAATATTCATAGGCTGAACAATTATAGGCGAAAGCCATCTGAGTCTTGGCAAGGTTTCCGGCAATGCGCCGCCGCTGTTCATAGCCAATGTCATTGATCGAAATTGTACCGACAGTGGATGACACCGGCACAGGGCTGGCAACCGCGATGGATGATCGATGACCATTCGCGCGCAGCATTTGCGCACCAGCACCCTTGGCGGCAATCAACGTGTCGCCCAACACCGCTTCGTGAATCATCCCGGCCACCGTCTCACCGCGCACAACCACGGCCAGATTGGTACCAAAGGTGGGCAGGCCCGCCTGAAAATTAAAGGTGCCGTCAACAGGATCAATGACAAAGGCAAGGTCTGCGTCCTTCAACGCATCCATCAATGCCGGATTGGTTTCGCAGGCCTCTTCGCCCACCACCAGCGCATGGGGCCAACGGGCGCGAAACGCCTCGGTCATGCGCCGCTCCGACAGCAGATCAGCATCGGTGACCAAATCGATGGAAGATTTCTTCTCCAGGACATCGCCCAGATCAGGGCTGCGAAACCGGGGCAAAATGTCTAAACGGGCAGCCTCTTTAACAATCTCAAGGACGGCGTCGATATCATGGTCATGAAACACAGAGAATCTTTCTTGCTTATGGAACGTCTCGATGCCTGCCTGACTCGAACCTATGAAGACTGTGTGACAGCCAAAGCAGAAAAATCAAAAAGCTTGGGGTCCAGCAAATGCGAGGCGTTCACATGAGAGAGAGCACGCAACATTGTGTCTTTTCGGCCCGGCATTTTTGCCTCAATGCCTGCCAACATCTCTTTCATGGCATTGCGCTGCAAGCCATCTTGCGAGCCACAGAGATCGCAGGGAATAATGGGAAATTGCATGGCTGTGGCAAATTTGGCCAAATCATCTTCTGCCGCATAGGCCAAGGGCCGCATAACAAAAAGATCGCCTTCATCATTCAACAATTTAGCGGGCATGGTTGCCAGGCGTCCGCCATGGAAGAAATTCATGAAGAATGTCTCCAGAATATCTTCCCGGTGATGCCCGAGCACCAAAGCGTCGCAGCCTTCTTCACGGGCTATGCGATAGAGATTGCCCCGCCGCAGACGGGAACAGAGCGCGCAATAGGTGCCGCCCTGCGGCACTTTTTCCTTCACCACCGAATAGGTGTCGCGATACTCGATCCGGTGAGGAACCCCAATTGAGGTGAGATATTCCGGCAGAATATGCTTTGGAAAATTCGGCTGGCCCTGATCCAGATTGCAGGCCAAAAGCTCGACTGGCAGCAAGCCACGCCATTTCAGATCCAACAGCAATGCGAGCAGACCGTAGCTGTCCTTGCCGCCGGAAAGACCAATGAGCCAGCGCTTCTGGCCCTTCAGCATGTCAAAATCGTCCATTGCCTGCCGCACCTGACGCAACAGCCGCTTGCGCAGCTTGTTGAACGACACGGAGCGCGGCGCATGATCAAACAAGGGGTGGCTGGACGCACCAGCCTCTGCAGCGTCCTCGGCAATCTCAGTGTCTGCGTTTGGAAGCGCGAGGGTCATGATCAATAGGGCCTTGTTTCAGTTCGGTACCGGCTGTTACTGCCGCATCAATTCGGCAAACTCAACCTCGCGGGCATCAACAAGGCTGTCACGGGCCGCCAAAAGCGCATCACCATGGCCGGGATGACACATGACAATGGCACCCTCTGGCGCATTTTCTTTAAAATGCTGCAGGGCCGCTGGAAAGGTTTCGGGCTTGCGCCAATCATAAAACCCCATCAATGGCCCGCGAACACGATAGCCAGCCGCCTCCATCTCTGACGTAAAGCCACTGGCAATGCGCTCCACAATGGAAATTTTGCCGCGCAGCGCAATACTGCTGGCCAGACCTGCGTCGGGCGCGCCGCGCAGCCACGGCCCTGTGCCGCGTGGGCTGATGAGCAAGTCACGTCTGGCGATCAGCCAATCGCGCACCACTGGGAAAAAATGAACGTGCTGATGGCCGTCGATGTAATCTGGCACACGGCCAACCACATCGATAAAGGCATTCAGCTGCGCATCCAGCTCGCGATGAAGCTTGCCCTTGTCGATACTGCCCAAAATCCATTGGGCAATGCGCTTGCGCATCGAGCACATCACGCGCACGCTGCTCAAGGGCATAAAATCGGTCAAGGTCAGGTGCAGGCCAATTTCAGCGCCGCTTTTTTCAATCACCGGCATCAAGAGAGCGGCAGCGTCCGGCCACTCTGGAAACAACGTCATACAACTTGTACCGGAGATTTTACCCTCAGACAGCAGAGACCGAATTGCTTTATCAACACCAGGCGATAAACCATAATCATCTGCCACGAGATGGAGGGGCTTTTCCTGCATAGTCACGTCAACCATTATTTTCTTTTTTATCTGAGTGGTGCAAGCGTCGCACGAGATACAAAGGCCTATCCTTCACTTCGCCAACGGCAACCCATATATATTCTCCCAGCAAGCCAAGCAATGCCAGATTGAAGCCGCCCAACACCGTGATCGCAGACATCAAGCTGGGATAACCCGGCACATCCGCACCGTAGAGCAAAGCGGTCACGATGATATGCAGACCATAGATGATACCGCCAAGGCCCACCAACAGGCCAAAAATCGACGCGATGCGCAATGGAATGGCGGTAAACGAGGTGATTCCTTCGAGCGAAAGCGTCAAAAGCGCCAGTTTGGACCATTTGGTCGCACCGGCAACGCGCTCATCAGGGGTGTAATGTATGGCTTTTTGCCGGAAGCCCAGCCAGGCATAAAGCCCTTTGTTGAAGCGGCGTTTATCGCGCACCTTGAGAAGTGCATCGACGGCCGAGCGCCGCATAATGCGAAAATCTCCGGCGTTGGGCGGGATATTGAACCGCTGCCGAGCATTGATCAGCCAATAGAACATCTCGCCCAGCACGGCTTTGCGCATCGATTCGTCGCGCCGATCATCACGGATGGTATACACCACATCCAGTTGCGGATCAGCCATGAGCGCATCAATCATCTCCAGGCAGACGTCATAGGGATGCTGCAAATCGGCATCGACCATCATGACATAATCGCCGCGGCTTTCTTCAATGCCAGCAAACAGCGCGATCTCCTTGCCGAAGTTGCGCGACAGCTCAACAATCCTCCACTCGCCCTCAAGTGCGGCACTGTAGCGCTCGATGCTGTCGTCGCGGCTACCGTCATCCACCAGCACAAGCTCAAGATCAAGCTGGTGGCGTTGCTTGACTTCCGCCTTCAGCTTGGCACCAAACGCCGCAAATTGCTGCACGGTATCGCGTTCATTCAAAAATGGAACGACTAGCGAGAGGAGTGACACATTCGTTTCCTTCAACATCTGTTCTTGCTCAGCCGGCCCCGTCATGGCTTTTGCGGGGAGGCCAGAATGGCGCGAAACTGCCAGGTTTTCACACCTTTGAAATCCGGCAGCTTAAAATCCACCACAAAAGCATCGCGACGGTTGCCACGTAGCCCATTGATCATCTCAAGGCAATTGCGGTCCTCTTGCTGGCAAATCAACACAAAGCCCCGGTGATCAAAGCCTTGTCTATCAATATATCCTTTGGAAATCTCGAAGGAATTCCCTTCAAGTGTAATGGCTTTATAACGCGAATAAAAATTGTAGGAATTGGCCAGCAAAGGTTCGCCGCCGATGACGAAATTGTCCGATCCCGCAGCATATTTATCCCAATAGTCATCCAGAACGGCACTCATCTGTTGCAGCGGCATGGTTTTGCTATAACCGCCGCGATCTGTCAGCTGACCTTTGAGCAAAGGCGCAATCGCCACAATGATGACAAGATAAGCAAGCGCCATCAGAAGCGCGCTGGACAGTCGCTGCTCCAACGCCTGCGGCGGCACAAGCTTGCCAAACAAAACCACCAGCGACAGAAACACCGGTATGGCCCAGACAACCGAGAGATCCGCACCCGCAAGAGCGGCAAAGACGATGGTGACGGGGATTGTCAAGCCGCCAAAATACAGCAAGGCCCTGCCCTCGACCGTTTGCCGAAGCTCTGTCAACGAAGAGAACCAGAACAAGGGATAGCCATCGCCGGGCCTGCGGGTTAATCCGGCCAGCCCCAATGCTGGCAGCATATAGCCGACCACGCCGAGGAGAAATTTAAACAGCGCGACAATGAAGGTCTTGATACCGCCCTCGCCCTGCTCATCGGCATAGACAATCGGCATGAAGTCATTGTGCACCAACCAGATGAAATGCGGCAAAAAGGCAAGGATCGAAACGACAGCCGCGACCGCGCCGAATTTTGACATGAGGATTTTGCGCGCTTCAGCATCGGCGATGGCGTGAATGAGCAATGTCACCAACAGCACAGCCGAATAATATTTGGTCAGCATTGCTGCGGTGGCCAAAAGCCCCAGAATCACGGCATCAAGCAGTCTTTGCTTTTCCAATCCCCGCAAGTAAAACAGGAAAATGGCCGCCCAAATCGGGGTCATTGCGGTGTTGGCATTGTATTTGATGGCCTGAAACGACAGCGCCGGCACAACAACGGCCGCCAGCACCACGAACATCTGATAGTTTTTTGAGCCGAACCGTGCCGCGATACGCCAAACGAACAGCAAGGTTGCGCCCGCATTGATGGATGCAAAAAGATAATAAAAGAAATCGGATTTCGGGAAGATCGAAAACCAGCCAGCGACCAGCCAGCCAAACAAGGGCGGATGCTTGAAATAACCCCATTGCCACAAAACACCCCAGGCGTAATTTTCGGCCATGTCGCCATAGCCATCAAGATTAACCCGCGACAATGTGGCGTGCAGCGTCAAGGCAATAACAAATGCACCCATAAACAGCAGCACTGCCCGCTGGCCAAACTGCTTTCCTATGCCCATCATTCTCATTCATCCTCTCGACGCTGCGTAATCTGCGTCTTCCGCGGCGTTCTATATGGTTTTTTTAGGGTCACCGCGACATATCAATCGTTGTACTGGCGCACAAAAGAGTGTTGGCTAATGTCCGAAAACAGACCAGCCGGTGCGGGTTGCCAACATTTCAAGCGCTTCAGACCCCAATGCCGAATTGCCAACCTTATTGAGGCCCGGTGACCACACGGCAATTGATGCCTTGCCGGGTGCAATGGCCATAATGCCGCCGCCAACACCACTTTTGCCGGGCAAACCAACATGATAGGCAAAATCGCCCGAGCCATCATAATGGCCGCACGTCAGCATCAGCGCATTGATGCGTCTTGCCCGCTTAGGCGACACCACAGAAAATCCCGTGAGCGGATTGGTGCCGCGATTGGCCAGATAAAGGCCAGCACGCGACAATTGCACGCAGTTCATCGCCAGAGCGCATTGGTGAAAATAGACCCCCAGAACAAGCTCAACCGCATGTTCGAGATTGCCAAAACCGCGCATGAAATTGGCAAGGGCAATATTGCGATAGCCGGTTAAATGCTCTGATTTCGCAACCTTGGAATCGATAATCACCGTGTCATCATCAGTTAAGTAGCGCATGAAGCGCAAAAACTCGCCAATCGCCTCGCGTGGCTTATGACCGGACAAAACCATATCCGTCACCACAATGGCTCCGGCATTGATGAAGGGATTGCGCGGAATGCCTTGCTCATGCTCAAGCTGAACAATGGAGTTGAACGAAGAGCCGGACGGCTCGCGCCCGACCCGCTTCCAGGCGCTTTCTCCCATTTTGCCCAGAGCCAGCGTCAGCATGAACACCTTGGAAATACTTTGAATGGAAAAGGCGGTGCTGGCGTCACCCGCCATAAAGGTCTGGCCATCGACCGTGGTGATGGCAATGCCAAACTGCTTCGGGTCAACCCGCGCCAGCTCAGGAATGTAATCGGCCACTTTGCCTTCGCCCAGACGGGGGGACATCGAAGCTACGATTTCGTCAACAACAGCCTGCAGATCCATCCGGTCACCTCACCTTCTTGCCAAGTATATGATGGCAAGTTTTGCTGCACTGCAAACAGAAAAAGCCGCCCAGAGGGGCGGCTTTTCCAAAATTCCAGGTCGCGATTAACGCGAATAGAATTCGACGACCAGCTGTGGTTCCATGATAACTGCATATGGAACGTCAGACAGAGTTGGTACGCGAACAAAGGTCGCAACCATCTTGTTGTGATCAACTTCGATGTAGTCAGGAACGTCGCGCTCAGCAAGCTGAACCGATTCCAGAACGATTGCCAGCTGCTTGGACTTCTGACGCACTTCGATCACGTCGCCAGCCTTACAACGGTAAGAACCGATGTTGACCTTAACGCCGTTCACAGTCACGTGGCCGTGGTTGATGAACTGACGCGAAGCGAAAACAGTTGGTACGAACTTTGCGCGGTAGACGATGGCGTCCAGACGCGATTCCAGCAGACCAATCAGGTTTTCAGATGTATCGCCCTTGCGACGGTTTGCTTCGTCGTAAGTTGCGCGGAATTGCTTTTCGCGCAGATCGCCGTAGTAGCCCTTGAGCTTCTGCTTGGCGCGCAGCTGAACACCGAAGTCAGACAGCTTGCCCTTACGACGCTGACCGTGCTGGCCAGGACCGTATTCGCGACGGTTTACTGGAGACTTAGGACGACCCCAGATATTTTCGCCCATACGGCGGTCAATTTTATACTTGGAAGATGCGCGCTTGCTCATCCGTATTTCCTTTGTTTTTATCGGCTAATTGCTCAGCCCATTTTTTTGGAAACACGCCCTCCTTTGGATTGCTTTTCAGCGTTCCTGACAGGCGGCTCACGCTAAGCTAGCGGAGCAGCCACGGGACATGTCGTGAAAACACCTGAGCGTTTCCACTCAGGCGTTGGGGCGGTCTCTAAGCAGGATGCGAATAAATGTCAAGCACTACTGCCTCGCGCGTTTTCCCAATCGCACAAAAGAGACTGTAGAGGCGTAAATCTGCGGCATAATTTACCGCTTAAATCGCCACCGATTTAAGGAGGAAATTAAACGGTGGCACTTGAACTTTACCAACGCCCTTCACATTTACGTGTTTATTGGCAGTTCCGGGCCCCTCTGACGCGAGTGCCGGATACCCGTGATGTCGGAACTGCGATCAAAAACCCTTCCGGTAAGGGATCCTAGTATGGATTTTCTTTGGGTCGATTTCATGGGCAAGCCCACATGGATGTGGCTTTTCTTTATCGCAATCGTTCTTTTTCTTCTCGTTCTCGATCTTGGTGTGCTGCATAAAAACAGCAAAGAGATCGGCATGGCGGAAAGCTTTGCTTTTTCCGCTTTCTATATCACCCTTGGCGTGCTGTTTGGCGGCTGGATCTGGTGGCAATCCGGCCCGCAAGCGGGTGTGGAATATCTCACCGGCTTTGTGATTGAGAAAAGTCTGGCGATGGACAATATTTTTGTCATAGCCATGATTTTTGGATATTTCGCCATTCCCCGAGCCTACCAACACCGCGTTTTGCTGTTTGGCATCCTCGGCGTCATCATCCTGCGCGGCATCATGATTGCCATGGGTGCTGCCATTGTCGAAAGCTACCATTGGGTTCTGTATTTCTTCGCCGCTTTTTTGGTGTTTACCGGCGTCAAAATGCTATTCTCCTCCGATTCCCAGTATGATGTGGCCTCCAACCCCATTCTCAAAATCGTGCGGCGGTATTTCCCCGTCACCGATAAGCTTGAGGGCGACCATTTTGTGGTGCGCAAGCTTGATGAGAAAACCGGCAAGCTGAAAACCTATATCACCCCGCTTTTGCTGGCGTTGATCATGGTGGAATTTGTCGATCTGGTGTTTGCGGTGGATTCGATCCCGGCGATTTTTGCTATCACCACAGACCCGTACATCGTCTACACCTCGAATATCTTCGCGATCCTTGGTCTTCGTGCGCTGTATTTTGCTCTCTCGGCGATGATTGAGCGCTTTGTCTATCTGAAATATGCGCTGGCTGTGGTGCTGGTGTTCATCGGCTCCAAGATCTTTGTGGCTGACATGCTGGACATTGCGAAAATCCCGCCACTGCTGTCGCTGACCATCACGCTTGGCATTTTGGCCACGGGTATTTTCGGCTCGCTCTGGGCCACCCGCAATCAGGTGAAAAAGGTGGATGCCGAGTAATTGATAACACCTTGCGTCGCGGTGAGCATTCACCGCGGCGCAAAACAGGTTTATAGCGGTGAGACCGATGACAATTGGAATGCACCTATGACCGATACTGTTCTCTCCCGCCTGCTGCGTTATGTCGTAATCGACACTCAGTCCAATCCCGAAAGCAACAGCCAGCCATCCACCGAAAAGCAAAAAGACCTCAGCCGCCTTCTGGCCAGGGAGTTGCTGGACATGGGCCTGTCTGATGCCCATATGGATGAGCACGGCAATGTCTATGCTACTATTCCGGCCAATGTGGATAAGCCTGTTCCCGCTATTTGCTTTTGCTCGCACGTGGACACGGCACCGGATTTCACCGGCACCAACGTCAAGCCGCAGGTGGTAAAGAACTATCAGGGTGGCGATATTGTTTTGCCCGGCGATGAAAACCAGATTATTCGTGTGAGCAACAATCCCGAACTGAACAACCAGATCGGCCATGATATTGTCACCACCGATGGCACAACGCTGTTGGGGGCTGATGACAAGGCCGGCGTTGCCGAAATCATGACGGCGGCAAAGTTCATCATCGACAACCCGCAGATCAAGCACGGTGCCATCAAAATCCTCTTCACCACCGATGAAGAAATTGGCCGTGGTGCCGATAAAGTGGACCTGAAAAAGCTCGGGGCCGAATTTGGCTACACCATGGATGGCAGCACGGTGGGCGAGATCGAAAACGAAACCTTCTCGGCTGATGGCGTGGATATCACCATCACCGGCGTTGCCATACATCCCGGCACCGCCTTGGGTCGGATGGAAAATGCCATCAAGATCGCCAGCGCCATCATTGCCCGCCTGCCGAAAGATCAAACGCCCGAAACCACCGAGGGCCGCCAGGGTTTTATTCACCCCACAGACATCAGCGGCTCGATGGATGAAGCCCATCTGAAATTCATCATCCGCGATTTTGTCGATGACGGCTTGGCGCAGAAAGAAGCCTTGCTGGAAGAGATTACCCGCGATGTCATGCGCGATTACCCCGGTTCGACCTATAAATTTCAGGTCAAGCAACAGTACCGCAACATGAAAGTGGTGCTGGATCAACACCCGGCAGTGATGAGCAATCTCGAAGAAGCCGTCCGCCGCGTGGGCCTGACACCCAAGCTGCACAGTATTCGCGGTGGCACAGATGGCTCGCGCCTATCTTTCATGGGCCTGCCCTGCCCCAATATCTACACCGGCGGCCATGCCTATCACTCGCCACTGGAGTGGATCAGCGTGCAGGATATGGAAACCTCGGTGAAGACGATTGTTGAGCTGATCAAGGTTTGGGAAGAGCGGGCACATTAAGCTCGCACTCAAAGCAATACCAATCTCGAAATCTGGCCAAGTAAGGATTCAAGGTAAGGCAGAATGAACAATAAGACATTGGATTTCTATGCCGAGAATGCCGTAAAATACGTTTCACACGGTACCGTTAATCCACGTTTGGACAGCTTTCTCCAGCACTTGCCTGCAGGGGGAACCATTCTAGAGTTGGGCACCGGCAGTGGTGTCGATGCAAAAGCGATGCTGGAGGCAGGTTTTTGTGTCGATGCCACAGACGGCTCCAGAGAACTCGCCGATGAGGCCGAGAAATGGATTGGGCAACCTGTGCGCCAAATGCTGTTCACTGAATTGGACGCAGACCAAGCCTATGACGGCATTTATGCCAGCGCTTCTCTTCTGCATGCCTCGCGTGTTGACCTGCCCGACATTATCAGTCGGATTCATCGCGCTTTGAAGATTGGTGGATGTGTGTGGGCGAGCTTCAAAGGCGGCCAGCGCGAAGGACTGGATGGGCTGGGTCGTTATTATAATTACTTGAGCGAAAGCGAACTCAAACAGCTCTGGTCCAGCAGTGGACAATGGGCAAGTTTAACGCATGAAACGTGGCTTGGTTCTGGCTATGACCAATTGCCGACAGAGTGGCACGCCATCATGGCAACGCGGCAATAACCGTCACAGCAACTGACGCCGATGCAGCCAATCTTCAAGACCCGAGGTCCAGACCACCGGGTCTTTTTGTGTCTGCCCCATGCCAAAGCCATGACCTCCAGTTTCCAGCGTGATCAGCTCAACCGGCACACCTGCCTTTTCGCAAGCCGCTTGCATCAACAGGGAATTCGCAAATTTCGCCACGGGATCATCCTTGGCATGCACAAGCAAAAATGGGGGATCGTTGGCCCTCACCTGCATTTCTACCGACCATTCCGCCACCGCATCCGGTGTTGGCTTGCTGCCCACCATTTTCATGCGGGTCCATGTGTGATCATAGGGTGGTTTGAGGGTGATGACCGGATAGACCAACGCCGAGAAATCCGGCCGCGCCGATAGGCGGTCTGTTGCATCCACGGGCTGGTAGGTTGTGTCATCAAACCGGGTTGAGAGCATGCCCATCAAATGCCCGCCGGCTGAAAAACCCATGCAGCCGATTTTCGTCTCATTGAGACCAAGGCTTGCAGCTTGGGAGCGGATCAAGCGCAAAGCGCGCTGCGCGTCCTGCAAGGGAGCAAGCGGGCCTGCTGTCCAGCCTTCACCCGGCAAGCGATAGGTGAGAACAAAGGCAGTTATGCCGCGCTCAGCGAGCCATTTGGCCGCCGCCTCGCCTTCGTGCTTTGCTGCAATGAACCGATAGCCACCACCCGGAGCAATCAGCACGGCCGTGCCGTTTGGCTTTACGGGCCGAACCATGTGCAAGGTCGGTATGGCAACATGCGAGATAGGACCATGAGGATCACTTTGCTGATCCGTTTGTGGCCCGCCACCGCCCGGTGGCTCCGCTGGCCATAGCGGCACAGCATCGGTCGACAACGGATTGGCAAAAGCCTGTGCAAAAGGACTAACGGCCAAAAGTGTCATAAACAAACGCCGCCTGAACATCATCATCCGTCACACTCTTCAACACCAGAGATGTGACCATAGCTTTTATTCCGCAGCACTGCGACCATCTGTAAGGTCATCATCGCTGCCGTTTGCATCTCCTGGCTGCGTCTCGGCTTCCAGATCCGGGAAAGCGACAATGCGCTTGCCGGAGAAATCGGTATGGACGACCACCAAACCCTGCTCTTCGAAATAGCCCAGCAGACGGCGGGCGCGACGGGCCGAATGGGTGCCATAGGCGCGGGCGATGCGCAAATCCGATGGACATGGCTCGTTGCGAAGCGCTGCCTTGGCCATCAGCAAAAACACGCCCTGCAAATCATCGGAGACGCGCATGGACAGGGACAGTGCCGTTTGCCAACCTTCAGACGCTGCGGTTTCATCATCCACGCCTGCGCGGGTCACTGCCACACGGCGGCGGAATTCGCCCATCGGCATCGGCGGGCCGCCCACTCGCCGCATGCGTGAGCGCACCAGAAATTCCTGATAGAGCACCGCATCGGTGCGATAGGCGGCCTGCGGATCATCGAGTATCTCACTCAGCACCGCCGCCATTTTTTCCTCGCGGGCCTCCGGGGTAATTTCGGGCGCGGATGGGCGAGACGGCATAACCTCTTCGCTCATCACCGGCGTTGCGCGCGATAGTTCGGCCAGAATATCCGTGGTCGGGCGCGGTGCCGGTGTCACGCGACGGGTCAATGGCCTGGTAAACTCTTCAGGATCGGGCGTGAAAATCAGGTCTTCCACGTCCTGCGGCGCATTAGGCAGCGGCATCAGCTTGGGGCTGGAAGAGCGCGCCGAGGTTTCCACATCACCAATCACAATCGGCAGCGGACGGCGCGACAATGCAGGGCCGAGGGCGACAAAATTGCCGCGCTTCAAATCGCGAAACATTTCAGCCTGACGGCGATCCATGCCCAAAAGATCGGCAGCACGGGCCATATCAATATCAAGGAACGTGCGGCCCATCAGGAAGTTAGAGGCTTCAGCCGCCACGTTTTTGGCAAGCTTTGCCAGGCGCTGGGTGGCAATCACCCCTGCCAAGCCGCGCTTACGGCCACGGCACATCAGATTGGTCATGGCTCCGAGCGACAGTTTGCGGGCATCTTCCGACACATCGCCACCCACGGAGGGCGCAAACATCTGCGCCTCATCCACCACCACCAGCACCGGATACCAGAACTCACGATCGGCATCGAACAAGCCGTTGAGGAAAATGCCAGCAGCGCGCATCTGCTGCTCAACATCAAGCCCTTCCAGCGTCAAAACGCAGGACACGCGATGCTGGCGAATGCGGTTGGCAATGCCGATCAACTCCGCATCGCTGCGCTCGCCATCGACAACCAAATGGCCGTATTTATCAGAAAGAGTAACAAAATCGCCTTCAGGATCAATGATGATCTGCTGCACCCACTGGGCTGATTGCTCCAGCAAGCGCCGCAGAAGATGGGATTTGCCTGAACCGGAATTGCCCTGCACCAGCAAGCGCGTTGCCAGCAGTTCCTCGATATCGAGCTTGGCGGGTTGGCCACCCGACACTGTTCCCATATCGATTCCGACCTGCAACGTCATAACCCTCATTATAGATGGAAAGCGGGCGCATGCCCGATCAAGCCTGATCCATTAGCAGAAAACAAAGGGATTGCGTGGGTCTTGTTGGCAAAACCCACAGGCAATCTTAAGCGATCAATCAGGATCGGACAGCGGCACCGGCGAAACAAGAATTTTATCGATGCGGCGACCGTCCAGATCGACCACTTCGAATTTCCAGCCGTTTTTGACAAAGCTTTCGCCAAGCGATGGAATGCGCTTCAGTTCATCCAGCACATAGCCTGCAACCGTTGTAAAATCAGGGTCATCATCCACCGGAACGCGGATATGCTCAACGAATTCATCAATCGGCGTCCAGCCCGCGACAAGATACGACCCGTCCTCGCGCATCAACAGCGCTGGCTCTTCTTCGCCATCCTCTTGATAGGCCCCGGTAATGGCTTCAAGGATATCGCCAGAGGTGACAATACCCTCGAAATGGCCGTACTCATCATAAACAAGCACCATATGCTGGCTGGTTTTACGGATGGACTGAATAATATCAATCGCTCCGGCAAGGTCAGACACAATCGGCACTTCATGGGTCAAGGCGCGAATATCAATATCAGCACCACGCGCCAGCGCATCATAGAAACTCTTGACCGGCATAACGCCGATAATTTCATCGGAATTGCCATTGCGCACCGGCATGCGTGAGTGCTGGCTCTCGTTGAGCTTTTCGCGAATTTCGTCCACGGTATCATCAACGCCAATGGCATCAACGTCGCGGCGCGGCGTCATCAGGCCGCGTGCTGTGCGGTCGGCAAGGCGCATGACACCCGAGATCATTTGCGATTCTTCCGATTCAATCACGCCAGCGCTTTGCGCTTCAGCCAGCACGGTTTTGATTTCCTCATCCGTCACCGTGCCATTGCCGCTGCCCTTTTGGCCAAGCAGTGCCAGAACGGCACGGCCCGAGCCATCCAGCAACCAAACCAGCGGCGCACAAATCCGGGACAGCACAACCATGGTGCCAGCCATGCGCGCAGCCACAAGCTCGGGATTGCGCAGGGCAATCTGCTTGGGCACAAGCTCGCCGACAATCAGTGAAAGATAGGTGATGAGAACAACCACCGAGCCAACGCCCAAAGCACTGGCAAGCGGCTCAGTCATTCCTTGCGCGCTTAACCACTGGGTCAAACGCGAGCCGAGGGTGGCACCGGAAAAAGCACCGGAAAGAACGCCCACAAGGGTGATGCCAATTTGCACGGTGGAAATAAAACGACCTGGGTTTTCACCGAGTCTGATTGCCGTAGCGGCCCCTTTATGCCCGGCCTCCGCCAGAACTTTAAGGCGGGCAGAGCGGGCGGAAACAACCGCGAGCTCAGACATTGACAACAACCCGTTCAACAAGGTGAGCAAGGCGACAATAACAATTTCGGCGATCAAGCTGTTTAAAATCTCATAGGAGCCACGCAAAAGGCGGCGGGGGCCAAGCTTTAGCACAAATCCTGAGCGCAATCCAAATGCAGATGTGTATTTTCACATAAAGCGTGGCACATTTTGTTGGGTTGAGCCGAGCCGCGCTTTATCCTTTTGTCGCCCATGTAGGTTATCGATCAACTGATCCCGGTTGAACGCGACATGCTTGGGAGATTTGAACAGATCTCCTGCCCTATGTACATTTAAAGGAAAAAGTCCCCTTGGTTGTGAGGGGACGATACCGATTGATCCATGGACAAGCCGAAGCCCTGCATCAGGCGGCGGGTGGCAAAGCCCGGATCGCCAGAGGTGAAAACAGCAAAATCCGGCTGCGTTGAGCGTCCATCAATCAACGGCACCAGCCGTCTGGCCTGCCTTGCGATTGCTTCTGCGGGATCAAGCCAATCCACAGGCCAAGGTGCAAGGCGGCGAAACACATTGGCTAAGAAGGGATAATGCGTACAGGCCAGCACAATGATATCGGTTTGCGCGCCATCCTCCGACACAAAGCACGGCGCAATCTCGTGTAAAAACTCGGCGTCTGGCTTCACGTCACCGCGAATATAGTCTTCCGCCAGCCGTGCCAGATTTTGCGAGCCGACCAGATTCACATGGCATTGACCGGCAAAGGATTGAATAAGATCGCGGGTATAGGCACGCTTCACCGTGCCGGGCGTGGCCAGGACAGAAATATGGCCGGAGCGCGTGCGCTCTGCAGCAGGTTTGATGGCCGGAACAGTGCCAATAAACCGCATGTCAGGAAAGGTGGCCCGCAGATCGGCCCCCGCCAGTGTGAAAGCGGTGCTACAGGCGATAATCACCGCTTCCGGATCATATTTCGCCAAAAGTGTGACGAACAAATCGACGATTCGGCGCTTGAGCGGCTCCTCCTCCCAATTGCCGTAGGGGAAAGCGGCATCATCTGCCACATAGATAAAACTGCGCTCGGGCATCAAAACCCGCGCTTCGCGCAGCACAGTCAAGCCGCCAATACCGGAATCAAAAAACAAAACAGGTTTCGGATCAGCTTTCAACGCCGTCATCAACATCACTTCCCTCACCCGCTTCATCCAAAGGCGCGCCTGCCCCGCGAGGGTTTTTGCGCGAAAACCGATCGAGCGACGATATCACGCCGCGCATCACCTTAATTTCTTGCGACGAAAACCCGCGCTTTGACAAGACGGCGCGAAGATTGTCGACCATTCGTGCCTTTTTATGGACAGGGCGGAAATATCCGCGTGAATCCAGCGCATCTTCCATATGCTCAAACAGGCCGATCACCTCATCCTTGGTGGCGGGCAATTGATCAATTTCCTGAAACGGCGTGGCGGTCACATCATCCATGCCCGACTTCATCCATTCATAGGACATCAGCAGCACGGCCTGGGCAATGTTGAGCGAAGCAAAAGCGGGATTGACTGGAAAGGTGACAATTTCGTCGGCCAGCGCCACATCTTCATTGGTCAGGCCGGATTTTTCGCGGCCAAACAGAATGCCGGTTTTTTGACCAGCATTAAAACGCGTACGCAAGGTGGAGGCTGCCGTGACGGGAGAGGCCACAGGCTTGAAATTATCCCGTTGGCGGGCGGTGGTGGCGTAGAGAAAGTTCAGGTCCGCAATGGCTTCTTCCAGCGTATCAAACACCACCGCACCATCAATCACATGGTCGGCTTTGGATGCCGCCGAGCGGGCCTTATCCGATGGCCAGCCATCACGCGGATTGACCAGACGCAGTTCTCCAAGGCCGAAATTGGCCATGGCGCGGGCCACCATGCCGATATTTTCACCCAATTGCGGCTCGACCAGAATGATCGCCGGACCTTCGGCAATGAGTTCGCGTTCTGAGTTGGTGCCTGCCATGGTTTTCGTCCTGAATGTCACCGAGTTTCGGTTTTTTGTCGCCTGAATGGGCATAAATGGCGCAAAAGGCAAGAGCGGAGGCTGCCCGGCCTTCGACAAAACCCGTCGAATTTGCGGGTACGCTACATAATTTGAAACGACTTGCGGGAAATTCCAGACGCGGACACCGCTTCCTGTTTGCCTTGAGCTTTGAGAATGCTATAGGCAAACCCGGATTATTCAAACTCCGATGCGGCGCATTTCAAGGCCGCGCTAATGATGAGGAAAACACATGCAAAAGATCAAGGTTGCAAACCCTGTCGTCGATCTCGACGGCGATGAGATGACCCGCATCATCTGGCAGTTCATCAAGGAAAAGCTGATCCTGCCCTACCTTGATCTGGAAATCGAATATTACGACCTCTCGGTTGAAAACCGCGACGCCACCAACGACCAGGTGACGATTGATTCTGCGCACGCCATCAAAAAGCATGGCGTTGGCATCAAATGCGCAACCATCACGCCAGACGAAGCCCGCGTGAAGGAATTCAACCTGAAGGAAATGTGGAAGAGCCCGAACGGCACAATCCGCAACATCCTCGGCGGCGTTATTTTCCGCGAGCCTATCATCTGCAAAAACGTTCCTCGCCTCGTTCCAGGCTGGACCCAGCCCATCGTTGTTGGCCGTCACGCTTTCGGCGACCAGTACAAGGCAACCGATTTCAAATTCCCCGGCAAGGGCAAGCTGACCATCAAGTTCGTGGGTGAAGACGGTCAGGTGATTGAGAAGGACGTGTTTGACGCCCCTTCCGCAGGCGTTGCCATGGCTATGTACAACCTTGATGATTCGATCCGCGATTTCGCCCGCGCTTCGATGAACTACGGCTTGATGCGCAAATGGCCGGTTTACCTGTCCACCAAGAATACCATCCTCAAGGCTTACGACGGCCGTTTCAAGGATCTGTTCGAAGAAGTCTATCAGGCTGAATTCAAGGCCAAGTTCGAAGAAATCGGCATCATTTATGAACACCGCCTGATCGACGACATGGTGGCTTCTGCTCTGAAGTGGTCTGGTGGCTACGTCTGGGCTTGCAAAAACTACGACGGCGACGTGCAGTCTGACACCGTTGCTCAAGGCTTCGGCTCGCTCGGCCTGATGACTTCTGTTCTGCTGTCGCCCGATGGCCGCACGGTTGAAGCCGAAGCTGCGCATGGCACTGTGACCCGTCACTATCGCCAGCACCAGAAGGGTCAGGAAACCTCGACCAACTCGATCGCATCGATCTTCGCCTGGACTCGTGGCCTTGCTCACCGCGCCAAGCTGGACGACAATGCCGAACTGGCCAAGTTTGCCCTCACCCTTGAAAAGGTTTGCGTGGACACGGTTGAAGCCGGCTTCATGACCAAGGATCTGGCGCTGCTGATCGGCCCTGATCAGCCATGGCTGTCGACAACAGCCTTCCTCGACAAGGTTGATGAAAACCTGAAGAAGGCCATGGCTGCTTAAGCCGATAATTTTCAAGAGATTAAGCCCGGCCTCAGCGCCGGGCTTTTTTCTATTGCATCATTCTTTAAACCGGGATCGGTTTAGAGATAAAATTATGCAACAAAAATAAAGAGCTACAGCCCTCCAGGAGATCATCATGAGCGCGGAAGTCACGCTTTACACCCATCCAAGGTCGCGCGGGCGTATGGTCCGTTGGATGCTGGAAGAAATTGGCCAGCCCTACAAAACCGAATGGGTCGCCTATGGCCCGCAAATGAAGTCGCCAGAGTTTCTGTCGATCAATCCTGTTGGAAAAATTCCCGCTATTCGCCACGGCAGCACCGTCGTCACGGAAACGCCCGCAATTTTGGCCTATCTGGCCGATGCGTTTCCAGATGCAGGCCTTGCGCCGCCGCTTAACGATCGTGGTGCCTATTATCGCTGGCTCTTTTTTGTATCGGGACCAATGGAGGCCGCTGTCGTCAACAACGTCTGCGGATTCTCTGTGCCCGACGACAAGCGCGCGATGATGGGTTATGGCAATATGGCTGTCATGCACGATGCCATTGAGGCTGCCATCAAGGCTGGCCCCTACATTGCCGGCAGCACATTTACCGCAGCCGATCTTTACCTCGCATCCCATCTGTCTTTCGAGATGAATATGTGCGGCGTTGAGAAGCGCCCCGCATTCAAAGACTATGTCGCACGGATGACCGATCGAGATGCATTCCGTCGCGCAACAGCGATTGATAATACCGCAATCGAGAAGCCGACCGCATGATTGCTTCATAAAGCGAAAATCATGCAGAACATATAAAGCGCTAAAGCGCCGTGCCATAGATGGGGCGCGGCGCTGTCAATCACACTTCCCAGCGGATATTACATTCGCCAGACCAGATCACGCCTGCGGGCTCAATATTGCGCCAAAAGCCATGGTCTCGGCAGGCTCGCCTGCCTCTGCACCACCTGCACCCAACCGCTCATCGAAAAGTACAACGCGATTGCGGCCGCTATGCTTCGCAGCATAAAGGGCGCTGTCCACCGCAACCAATGCATTTTCCAAATTGTTGCTGTCGGGCGGCACACAATGAGCGCCAATACTGACTGTTGTCTGTATTGTCTTGTCGCGCCACTTATAGTGCGAAAGCTCGACGGTTTTGCGCAGATTTTCGCAAAAATCAAAGCCGGTCTGGTTGCCGTTTCCCGGAACAAAAAGCGCAAATTCCTCACCGCCGAACCGACCGAAAATGATGCCGTCCGAAAGTTGCGTCTCAACTGTCCGCACAAAGCCAACAAGGGCTGCATCCCCGCCACCATGACCAAAGGTATCGTTGATCCGCTTGAAATAATCGATATCGGCGAGGACCAGGAGGCCTCCTTGCCCAAATGCGCCATTCAACCTCTCCATAAAGGCACGGCGATTGAGAATCCCGGTGAGCATATCGGTTTCGGAGGCGCGCTTGTATTCCAGCAAAAGCCGTTCACGGCTAAGCGAAAATATGCCAAATCCGCACAGCAATGAAATGATGTGCAACATGAACGTCAAAGGGCCAAACCATAGCGACACCGTGACGCCATTGACTTCATGCGCGGGAAAAAAAATAGACGGCGGAATACGACCAAGTGTCATCGCACAATAGATCAGCAACATCACCGTCAGGACTGGACGTGTTGGCAAAGGCTCAGTCTCGTTGCCGCGCCAGATCGTCAGAGCCATCATTGATAGCTCAAAAGCCAAGATCAGAGAGCTTAGAATGATACGCGCGTTCACGTCCTGCGCAAAACCGGGAATGGCCAAATAGGCAACCATCCAGATCGTCGCCAATCCCAAAACAGGAAAATGGTGGACGGTCCTGCCGTCGAAGGCTCGAAAGCCCTGCCAAAGATAGCCAACGCCGATGAAAACAAGGGCGTTACCGGCCCCAATGGTCCATAGATCCGCCAGCAGACCACGAAGACCGAGCAGCAACACGCCCGTCGCACCAACACCGAATCCCATGCTCCAAAAGCCGAGTTCGGACCGCTCACGCTCGCGTCGCCAATTTACAAAAGTAAGCAATCCAACGATTGTCCACCCCGCCAAAAGGCAAAGCATCAATGTCGGAATATTGAAAAACGACGCCAAATCTAAATGACCTTATGGAATTGAGAATTTTCTACCAGAAATGCACCCGACAAGAAATAGCGACACAGAAAAAATCAAGCACAACCCAAGATTGATGCTTTGACTTTTTAGGTAGAATGGCTTGACGTCGATCTCTTCTAATTACAAATAAGGCACATGAAAGCATCACACGCAGATATTCTTATGGTTCCCGGCTATACAAATTCCGGCCCGGATCATTGGCAAACCCGTTGGGAAAACAAACTCTCGTCTGCACGGCGCGTGGAACAGGCCGAATGGTCTAAACCTGTGAGAGACGATTGGGTTGCCCGCCTGATTGAAGAGGTCAATAAGGCCGAAAAACCCGTGGTTCTGGTTGCGCATTCGCTCGGTGTGCCAACGGTTATTCACGCAGCTCCTCACTTCACCAAGCCCGTGGCTGGCGCTTTTCTGGTCGCACCGCCAGATGTTGCCAACAGCGACATCAGGCCTAAGCATCTGATGACATTTGGTCCCTACCCGCGCGTGGAGCTGCCATTTCCCACACTCATGGTTGCCAGCCGGAACGATCCTTTTGGTACTTACGAGCATGCAGACGATATTGCAAAAGCCTGGGGCGCAACATTGGTGGATGCTGGTGAAGCTGGACACATCAATGCGGAATCAGGGCACGGGCCATGGCCAGAAGGCACCATGGTGTTCGCGAAATTTCTGGCATCTCTTTGAGCGGCATGATTTTGCCGTGAGGCCATGGGAAATGACGCGATATGGAAGTTATCCATGCCTTTCTTGACACGACCATTTCGCGCTTTCCGGCAGCTGTGATACAAGCATTTCACAGGTGCCCTTCTGAAGACGTATTCAACCGATCCGCTGAAGCCTTGCGGAAAATCACGAAAGGGGGAAGAGCCGGATTGTGAAAAGCCGCGTTTTCCGATAAGGACCGCCTCAAACACTGACACAGAGCGTCCATCAAGCGACGCCAACAATAGAGACATGCCGTCATGAACCGTCGCCGCCGTATTTACGAAGGCAAGGCCAAGATCCTGTATGAGGGTCCTGAGCCGGGCACGCTGATCCAGTTTTTCAAAGATGACGCGACTGCCTTCAACAAGAAAAAACATGATGTCATTGACGGAAAAGGCGTTCTGAATAATCGCATCTGCGAATATATTTACGCAAACCTGAATAAAATCGGCATTCCCACCCATTTCATTCGCCGCCTCAATATGCGCGAGCAATTGATCAAGGAAGTGGAGATCATTCCGCTTCAGATCGTGGTGCGCAATGTTGCCGCTGGCACGCTGTCAAAGCGCCTTGGCATTGAAGAAGGCGTGGTGCTGCCGCGCTCGATCATCGAATTTTATTATAAGTCGGATGCGCTGGAAGACCCAATCGTCTCAGAAGAGCATATCACGGCATTCGGTTGGGCAAACCCTGCCGAGCTGGACGACATCATGGCGCTTGCCATCCGCATCAATGACTTTTTGAGCGGGCTTTTTCTGGGCATCGGCATCCAATTGGTCGATTTCAAGATTGAGTGTGGCCGCCTCTATGAGGGCGACATGATGCGCATTGTGCTGGCTGACGAAATCTCGCCCGACAGCTGCCGCCTTTGGGACATAGAGACCAACGAAAAGCTGGATAAGGACCGCTTCCGCAACGATATGGGCGGATTGCTGGAAGCTTACCAGGAAGTGGCGCGTCGCCTCGGAATCATCAATGAAAACGAACCCGTTCGCGGCACTGGTCCGGTTCTGGTCAAGTAAGTTTTGGAGACACACTCGTGATTAAGGCTCGCGTCACCGTCACTTTGAAGAACGGCGTTCTGGACCCACAGGGAAAAGCTATTGAAGGCGCGCTCGGTGCGCTGGGCTTTGACGGCGTCAATCAGGTTCGCCAGGGCAAGGTTTTTGATCTGGCGCTGGAAACATCCAACAAGGCACAGGCCGAAGAACAGTTGAAAGCCATGTGCGAAAAGCTTCTGGCCAACACCGTGATCGAGAATTACGCAATTTCGATCGATTGATCTTTATGGTCGAATGCCATCGCCTCTCACATGATGGCATTTAATCTTTTCAAACGCCCTCACCTCACTGAGGATAGGCAGAAGCAAACAATAAGGTTCGAGCCGCCACCATGAAATCAGCCGTTGTCCAACTCCCCGGCCTTAACCGCGACCGCGATATGATTGCGGCCCTGACCAAGATTTCCGGCGTCGAGCCCATCACTGTCTGGCAGACGGAAACAGAAATTCCCGACGTTGATCTGATCGTGATCCCCGGCGGCTTCTCCTATGGTGATTATCTGCGGTGTGGTGCCATTGCCGCACGCATGCCCGTAATGCAGGCCATCAAGACCAAGGCTGAGCAAGGCGTGAAGGTTCTGGGCGTCTGCAACGGCTTTCAGATTCTGGTTGAAGCCGGCATGCTGCCCGGTGCCTTGATGCGCAATGCATCGCTGAAGTTCGTCTGCCGCGAAGTCAAGCTCGAAGTTGTCAATGATGAGACGGATTTCTCCCGTGCCTATGCCAAGGGTCAGATCATCCGCTGCCCTGTTGCCCATCACGATGGCAATTACTTTGCCGATGCAGAAACATTGAAGCGCATTGAAGACAATGGCCAGGTGGTGTTTCGCTATGCCGATGGCACCAATCCCAACGGCTCCGTCAACGATATTGCAGGCATTGTCAACGCAGGTGGCAATGTGCTGGGCATGATGCCGCATCCGGAAAACCTGATTGAAGCAGCCCATGGCGGCAATGACGGGCGTGGTCTGTTTGCATCCGCACTCGATGTTATAGCTGCGGCCTGAACCCTGCCATCATCCGTTTCTATCGTGACATCATGAAGCCACGATAGAAATGCAGTGGTAAGAAAATTTCACGCTGCCGAACGCTCCTTAAAAGTTCGCAACAGGATATGTCATGCGCAAAATTCTGACCTTCGCTTGCCTAACAGGTTTGGCGGCTTTGGCGTCCTGCGCGCCCAAGCCCCCCATGCGGGCGACCAATCACAGCGCCGATGATGTGATTCATCGCGTCATGAAAGGCGCGTCGAGCTGCTGGTTTAAATCCAGCGACCCTGCTTTCAAGGCCTATAAAATGGATGCGGAGCTGACATCCTTCTCAGGCCAGCCGCGCATTTTGCTGGTGCGCAAAGGCTCAAGCGACATACGCCCGCTTCTGGTGGTTATGGCAAGCGGCGCGCCTGCGAAACTCGAAGCCTTTGGTCCCCTCATGAACGAGCCGGTTTCGTCTCGCATCTCAACCGACGTCAAGCGCTGGGCAGCTGGCAGCACCTCCTGCCAATAATCTGCGCCTTTGATTTTCCACGGCTTGGCGGCATCAGTGCCGATGAACGTAAGCCGTGGAATGGTTCTGCCTGAAACAATGCTGCTATCCGCAAGACTACAGATTTCTAAGCAGATAGATCGATTTTTGTAGCTCTTGTCGCGCCTCCTGGCGGGTAACGCCAATGTCTTTCAGCAAGGCATCATCAAGATCAGCAAGATCCGCTCGGGTGCAGCGCTTCAACCACCACCTGGCCACAGCCTTAAACATCCACTTGCCAACCGCTCTGCGACGAGGGCGGGTTGGTGTCAGTTTGGTGTTTTCAGAACCTGAATCAAAGCCAATTGCATCTATTGTCACCATAACCATCACCTTGAGTATCCATTTTACGCCACATCGCTTGATATCGCCATGGAAATAGATACAATCCTCTCAGATATAATGACAATGAGGATAATTGTCATGGTGACGCATTGGCTTCCCAACCTCCTGGACCGTCAAGGACCACTCTATATTCGCATTGCAGATAAAGCGGAGGACGACATAAAAAATGGAGTCCTGCAAGCAGGAACCAAATTGCCCCCGCAGCGCGATTTGGCCTATGATCTGAAGGTGACAATAGGGACAATTAGCCGCGCCTATGCTCTTTTGCGCGAACGAGGGCTTGTGACCGGCGAAGTGGGCCGCGGCACCTATATTCAGTCAGGTTTGGAGGCTGGCGAAGCGCAAACGCATCGCGACCCTGTTACCCTCACCTATGGCGGCACCCGTACACTGTCTCCCCCACCGGGAAAATTGCGGTTTGATACCACGGCGGCCGTTGATGTCGGACAAGCGGATGTTGTTGGTCGGTTGATGGTGGAGATCGCCCGTGACAAGCCCGGCGAGATTTCCTCTTACACCAGAACCCTCTCGCCCGATTGGCTTGAGGCAGGGCGCAGGTGGTTATCCAATGGTGACTGGTCGCCGGAGCCCGCGAATATTGTGCCGCAAATGGGCGTACATGCCGGTGTCAATGCGGTGATTGCAGCGATCAGCGGCACCGGAGATCGAATCATTTGCGAACACCTGACTTATTCCCAGATTGCCCGCAGCGCCTCACTTATGGGGCGTCAAATTGTGCTGGTTGATTCGGATCGCGAAGGCATTTTGCCCGAGGATTTTGAGCGCGTGTGCGTGCGCGAACATCCGAAGGCCGCCTTCATCATGTCATCCGGGCAAAATCCCACCTTATCATGCCTGCCGCTCTCTCGCCGGCAGGACATTGTTGCCATTGCCCGGAAATACAATGTCTGGCTGATTGAAGATTATATTTACGGCGGGCTGGTGGAGGATGGCATCCCTTTGCTGGCGCAACTGGCCCCCGACAGAACCTTTCTGCTCAACAGCTTGTCCAAGTCTGTGGCAGCGGGTGTCCGCGGTGGATGGGTGGCCTGCCCGGAACATATGAGCCAACGGGTGCGTGTGACGCAAAAAATGGTGTGTGGCGGCTTGCCATTTCTGCTGGCAGAACTGTCTGCACGGCTCGTGCTGTCCGGTGCGGCCAATGAGATCAAGGAAAAAGTCATTACGGAATTTGCAGCACGCGAAGAAATTGTCAGAACGGTGTTTTCAGGTCTGGAGTTGCGCTCCCACCCAAGGCTTCCCTATTTCTGGCTCAAGCTGCCAGAACCATGGCTGTCAGGCACATTCAAGCAGGCGGCTTTTGATGCCGGTATCTTGATTGACGATGAAGATGAATTCAAGCCAGCGCGCTCGCCCAAAGTCTTCCACCATATCCGCGCGGGCTTCAGCGAAGGCCCCGACCGCAACACTGTGAAAGCAGGACTTATCACACTTCGCCAAGTGCTGGACCAACCACCGCTGGGGAACAATGCCACATTTTGATGTGGCATTGGGGTGTTTGCGACTTAAATCGTGCTCAGCGTCCAGGTGACAATATCAGATGTGACCTTCCCAAATGCCTGAGACAGGGCATTGATCAAGGCTTGATTGGTCTCGCCTCTCGCAGGCACTGTGGCCGAGAACACCTGTTGCGACACAACGGTGCCATTGCGATCATTCAGCAATTTGACGGAAATGACGACATTGGCGCGGCGACCACCATTTGTGTCGATTTCAAAGGTTCTGATGTCCGAAATCAACTGATAATCAATCGCAAGCCCCTGCCCCGGCTTACCAACGCCGGCGAGTTTGTGGGTGCTATCAAAGGCTTCCACCAGTTTCGACTGCACCATCAGAGGCAGCTTGTCGCCCCATTGCGATTTCGCCAGATATTGCACCTCCGTGCCAGAGACGCGAACAACCACCATGTCGCTGTCCAGCATCTTGAGGGCCGTTGGATTGGCAACCAGCAGCTGGCGCTTCGTCACTCCGGCCTTGGGTGGCGTGATCCTGACGCTTGCGAGATCATAGGTGTCATTGTTGGTCCCAGCACCGCAGCCAGCCAGCATGACACCGATCAGAGACAGGGCACAGACAGTTCGCAAGGCCGCAAATGGACGTTCAAACACTTTCGAATAACTCATCATGAGTTCCTTTTCCCCCGTAAGGCCGTTCAACGTCTTGTCCGTCCGTCATACTGTTTCACAGTGTCTCCGCCAAACAACAGCCGCTGCGGATTCCTGTCGAAATTGGAAATCGTGTCATCCAGATTGCGCACAGTCTGGCGTGTATCATTCACCAAAGACTGAATATTGTTCAGGCCCGTCGACGAGAACTTTGAAAGATTATCGGCAATCGGCCCGATTTTGGTGTTGAGATTATCCGCAACGGCGCGGATCGATTCAAGTGTGCGCTTTGCCTCGGCAGACAGCGAGTTGGTATCGTCCGATCCCAGCAAAGCATCAACCTTGGCCAGAATTCCATCCACGCGTGTCGAAGCATTGTTCAAACGATTGGACAATTGGGTGAAGTCAGTGATCGCCTGATCAATATCAGGCTTTCTGTCCTTCACGCTGGCGCTGACCGATTGGAAATCTGCTGCCGCCTTGCGGGCATCGGCCACAGCAACGGACACATCATCCACAATGCGTCCCACTTTCTGGCTGTCCACAGAGGCAATCAAAGCGTTGACCTTATCAATCGAACCACTGGCCTTATTGCCAACCTCGTTATAGGTCTTGACCGTTTGCGATACATTATCGATCGCCGGGCCGAACTTGCCGGACGCATCCGCCAGATTGCCGGTCACCGTTTGGGCATTTGCCAAAATCTTGTCGATCTTGTTTCTATCAACCGCCTTCAACAGGTCTTCCGCCGCCGCAAGCGTTGAGTCCAGACGACCGGACAGGCCCGTCACCGTATCCGAAAGCGCACTCACACTTTTCAGGAACGTGTCGATACCATCGGCGTTGTCCGCCAGAGCATTTGAGAACTTCTCGGCGTTGCGCAAAGTATTGGTCAAGGGGCCGCGCGCGTCGGCAGCAAAGCCCTGAATATCAGAAATCGCAGTATCGGCCTTTTGCATGATCTTGTCAGCTGTCGCCAAAAGATTGGTTACACTGGACTGATCAGCCACCAGCATGGCCGGTTTTCCGGTTTCCTGCGCTTTTTTGAACAGGCTATCTCCACCGACACCACCAGCAAGCTCGACATAGGCGGCCCCCGTCAGGCCCTGAATTTCAAGCACCGCCTTGGTGTTGGTGCGGATGGGAGAATCTTCTCGCACTTCGGTTTCTGCAACAGAAAAGGCCGGATCATCGTGGTCAATGCTCAAACTCAGCACAGAGCCGATCTGGATGCCGTTAAATCGCACAGGCGAGCCCACGCTCAAGCCATTGGCGGAACCGGGAATACGAATTGTCAATGGTGCCATCGGCCCACCGCGACCATATTCTGCCATCCAGTAGATGAAGCCAAACGTCGCAATAATCACAAGAACCGTGAAAAAGCCGACAATGGAGTAATTTGCTTTGGTTTCCATGAGATCTCAATCAATCGGCCAGTGAGGCGCGAACCTCCTGCTGTTTAGGAATAGAGCGCGCCCTTTTTCCTCTGAAATAGGACTTAACCCAAGCATCGTCACAGGTCAGCATATCTGCCAAGGTGCCTTCGACTGCCACACGCTTTTGCCCAAGCACTGCAATTCGATCGCAAACCGAAAACAAGCTATCAAGGTCATGTGTCACCATATAGACGGTCAACCCCAAAGTATCACGCAACCGGGCAATCAGTTCATCAAACTCCGCAGCCCCGATTGGGTCAAGTCCCGAGGTTGGCTCATCCAGAAACACGAGATCAGGGTCGAGCGCCAAAGCACGCGCAAGCGCCGCTCTTTTTATCATGCCACCGGAAAGCTCGGACGGGTATTTGTCACCGGCATCAGCAGGCAAGCCAACCATCTCGATCTTGAGATAGGCGAGCTCGTCCATCAGCCACTTGGGCAGCTTCAAATATTCCCGCATCGGCAGCTGGATGTTTTCCTTAACCGTCAAAGACGAGAACAAGGCACCCTGCTGAAAAAGCACGCCAAGGCGCGTATCGAGATTGGTCCTCTCGGACACGCTACAGCTATCGTAATCGGTATTGAGAATTTCAATTTTGCCAGCACGACGCGGCAGCAATCGCAACACAGTGCGCATCAACACCGATTTGCCGGCACCAGATGCGCCAACGAAGCCAAGAATTTCACCTCGAAAAACATCGAGATCGAGATTGTCCAGCACCAGTTTGTCGCCGAAACCAACTGTGAGCCCACGTACCGAGAGGACTTTCTCGCGTTCTGCATTGTTGTGTGTGGTTTGATTTTCCAGCACGCCGCCCCCTAAAAATTGATCGCGGCGTAGAACATGGCAAAAAGCCCGTCCATCAGGATAACAACGAAAATCGATTTCACCACAGATGCTGTCACATGATGACCCAGCGATTCGGCACTGCCGCCCACCTTCATGCCCTCAACGGCGGCCACAATGCTGATGACAATCGCCATAAAGGGAGCCTTTATCAAGCCAGCCGCCAGCGTGGTGTAATCCACCGCATCATGCAGGCGCGATAAAAACACCTGAAAGGTAATGCCTGAATAGGCCCAGGTGACAACAGCGGCACCGTAAAGCGCTGCAAAATTGGCAATGACGGTCAAAAGCGGCAGCACAATCACCAAGGCAATAATGCGTGGCAAAACCAGCACGCCAATGGGGTTAAGGCCGATGACTTTAAGCGCATCCACCTCTTCGCGCATTTTCATGGAGCCGATTTCGGCGGTGATGGCGCTGCCGGAGCGGCCTGCCACCATGATGGCGGTCAGCAAAACACCAATTTCACGCAGTTGCAAAATGCCGACAAGGTCGACCACAAACACTTCAGCGCCAAAATAGCGCAGCTGAAACGCCCCCTGCTGCGCAATAATTGCGCCGATCAGAAAGGACATCAGCAAAATGATCGGCACGGCGCGCACGCCCATGTGGTCCATCTGGTTGACGACCGATGCCATGGACGAGCTACGGCCGCGCTTTTCCTTGGATTGCGCACCCCGCACAGCAGAGCCCAAAACGTAGCTCATCGCCACGACATCATGCCAGATATCAACAACGAACCGGCCAATCGGATCGAGAACCACTTGGACGGAGGAGCGATTGGAATGGCGCGGCGGCACCACCTCCGGCTGCTCGGGCAAAGCAGCGATCAGCTCGCGCATAACATCGCTGCCGCCGACCACTTTCGCATCGCCATGCTCGGCAGCTGCCAATTGCATACGGCGGATCAGCCAGGCACCGGATGTATCGAGCTTGGATACGCCCGAAATATCGATTTCGACATGCGAATGGGAATCGCTTTTCAAGTCATTCAGCTGACCCAGAACAGTGTCTATGGTCGTATTGCGCCAAACACCAGAAAGGCGCAGCCTTTGACCGGCTCCACCTTCAAACTGCTCGACGTCAATCGCTGCATTGTCCATTAAACCGGAACTCAAAATTTACAACTTTTCAGAGGCTTATCTTACCGATCAGCCCGACCGCCCATCGGTCATGTTCCGGCGACTATATCCTGACTGCTGCACAATGCCAGCCATCCCCACGTTGAAAAGTGTCGTCTGAGAGCTCCCAACACTTCAATTCACAGAGTTTTGTGGTCTTCAGCCCCATTGCGCCCGTCTGTCAGGCACTTTGCCGCTCAGCGGCGAGCGTTACATCGGACGAAAAGCCGCGAATCGGTTCCATCGGGGCGAGCAAGCGCGGCTCCGTTGCGGCTCCATACCGCTTGCCCCATTCGATCAGCTCGAAACTTCCATCGAAATTTTCCACAACCGCCGTGCAGCTCTCCACCCAATCGCCAGTATTGATGTAATGAATGCCCTCGACATTCTCCATCACAGCATGGTGAATGTGGCCACAGATAACGCCATCGACATCATTGCGACGGGCTTCTTCCGCCACAACTTTCTGGAATTCTCCAATGAAATTGACAGCGTGCTTGACCTGCAGCTTAGCCCAGGCTGAAAAGGACCAGTAGCGCAACCCCAAACGACGGCGCACGGCCGAAAGCACCACGTTGATGGCAATGGCCATGTCATAGGCCCAATCGCCCAAATAGGCCAAAAGCCGCGCATTGCGCACCACCACATCAAACTGATCGCCATGCAGCACGAGATAGCGTTTCTTATCCGCCGTCTCGAAAATCATCCGGTCCGCCACTTCGATGCCGCCGAAGTGCATGCCGGGAAAATCACGCAGGAATTCATCATGATTGCCGGGAATATAGATGATCCGGGTTCCCTTGCGGGCCTTGCGCAACAGCTTTTGCACAACGTCATTGCAGCCCTGCGGCCAATACCAGCTGCGTTTAAGGCGCCAGCCATCGACAATATCGCCGACCAGAATAATTGTTTCGGCTTCATAATAGCGTAAAAAGTCTAGCAGAAAATCTGTCTTTGCAGCTTTAGAGCCAAGATGCACATCCGAAATGAAGAGGGTTCTCACATGCCGCGTTTCGGTTTCGATGCTCACGGGAATGATCCTTTTACGGTCGACTTCTCTCCCTTTCAAAAACAGACTCGTGTATCAGGAAGATGACACGCACATTGTCGTTGTGGTTTTGCACATCTGTCTGCCCTGAAAGACGGCGATCGTGACATTTTTTGCAACGCGAACCCGTGAAATGCGAGGGGCAATGGTGCACTGCCCACCAGCGAACCCCAGCATTCTGTCGTCAAACGACAAATATCTTCTGGTCCGCACGCCGTTTTGTTGTATTTAGGGGGCCTATCAATGAACGATGAACCGGCGAACAATATGACTGACGACAAGACAAAGACATCGCCCACCTCTGGTGATCTGGATGAACAGGCCCTGTTTTACCATCTCCACCCGCGTCCGGGTAAGTTGGAAATTCAGGCAACCAAGCCGCTTGGCAACCAGCGCGACCTCGCGCTTGCCTATTCTCCGGGGGTTGCTGCTCCATGTCTGGCGATCAAGGAAAACCCACAGGCCGCTGATGATTACACAGCCCGTGCCAATCTTGTCGCTGTCATATCCAACGGCACCGCCGTGCTTGGCCTTGGCAATATCGGCCCTCTCGCCTCCAAGCCGGTGATGGAAGGCAAAGCGGTTCTCTTCAAGAAATTTGCAGATATCGATGTGTTCGATATCGAGGTGGACGCGCTGACCGTCGATAGCATGGTTTCGACCGTTGCAGCCCTTGAGCCAACGTTTGGCGGCATCAATCTGGAAGATATCAAGGCACCGGAATGCTTTGAAATTGAGCAGCAATTGCGCGACCGCATGAATATTCCGGTTTTCCACGACGATCAGCACGGCACAGCGATTATTGTGGCGGCTGCGATTTTGAACGGGTTGGAACTGGCTGGGAAATCCGTTGCTGACGTTAAAGTTGTCACCTCTGGTGCGGGTGCTGCAGCCCTTGCCTGTCTTAACCTGCTGGTGTCGCTTGGGGTCAAGCGCGAAAACATCTGGGTGCATGACATTGAAGGTCTGGTTTACAAGGGCCGCAATGAACTGATGGATCCCTGGAAAGAGATCTATGCACAGGACAGCGACAAGCGCGTTCTGGCAGAAAGCATTGGCGGTGCCGATGTGTTCTTGGGCCTTTCTGCCGCGGGTGTGCTGAAACAAGAACTTCTGGTGCAAATGGCACCAAACCCGCTGATCATGGCGCTGGCCAATCCCAAGCCTGAAATCATGCCGGAAGAAGCACGCTCTGCCCGCCCCGATGCGATGATTTGCACTGGCCGTTCGGATTACCCCAATCAGGTCAACAACGTTCTGTGCTTCCCCTACATCTTCCGTGGCGCGCTGGATTGCGGCGCAACCACCATCAATGAAGAAATGAAAATGGCGGCGGTGAAGGCCATTGCCGCCCTCGCCCGAGAAGAAGTGTCGGAAGTGGCTGCCAAGGCCTACACCGGCGACACGCCAACATTTGGCGCAGAATATCTGATTCCCTCGCCGTTTGATCCGCGTCTCATTCTGCGCATTGCGCCAGCTGTTGCGAAAGCGGCAGAAGACAGCGGCGTTGCCCGCCGGCCAATCGCCGATTACGACGCCTATCTGGATAAGTTGGGCAGGTTCGTGTTCCGCTCCGGCTTCATCATGAAGCCAATTTTCGCCACCGCCAAAACAGCTGCGAAAAAGCGGGTGATTTTTGCCGAAGGCGAAGACGAGCGCGTGTTGCGCGCAGCCCAGGTGCTGCTGGAAGACGGCATTGGCGAACCCATCCTGATTGGACGTCCAAGCATTGTCGAGGCACGCTTGCAACGCTTTGGTCTTCGCATCCGCCCGCACAAGGATTTCGCGATTATCAATCCGGAAGATGATCCACGTTACCGAGATTATGTCGATGAGTATTTCTCAATCGTTGGCCGCGCTGGTATCAATATGGAAGCAGCCCGCACCATCGTCAGAACCAACACGACGGTGATTGGCGCACTTTCTGTTCGGCGTGGCGAAGCGGATGCCTTGATCTGCGGCGTTGAAGGCCGCTTTGACAAGCATGTGCGCGATGTTGGCCATATCCTTGGTAAAAAGCCCGGTATCCGTGATTTTTCGGGCCTCAGCTTGCTGATTTCGCAGCGTGGCACCATTTTCATGACGGACACGTTCGTAACCGAAAACCCGCCGGCCGAAGAAATTGCCGAAATGACAATTCTGGCCGCCGAAACCATCCGGCGCTTTGGTATTGTGCCAAAAGCCGCGTTGCTTTCGCACTCCAACTTTGGCTCGCGCAATTCGGAAAGTGCCCGCAAGATGCGCGCAGCGCTTGAAATTCTGAAGCGCGATGCACCGGAACTCGAAGTTGATGGCGAAATGCAAGGTGGGTCTGCTCTGTCAGAAACACTGCGCCGCCGCGCCATGCCAAACTCCACCTTGAGTGGCGAGGCCAACCTGTTGGTGTTCCCGAACCTCGACTCCGCCAATATCTCGCTGGGGATTGTTCGCTCTTTCACCGATGCCTTGCATGTTGGCCCGATCCTGCTTGGGGCCGCATCGCCCGCACACGTGCTCTCAACGTCGGTGACATCGCGTGGCGTTGTCAACATGGCGGCGCTTGCGGTTGTGGAAGCCAATCAGTTCGACTGACTTATCGCTTGGTTTTTAAAAATGCCCCGGATCCGAAAGGCTCCGGGGCATTTTTGTGCATTGGCACACAGCCGATTGAACGTGACAATTCTTCACATTTCATCAAGCATCAAAACAACACTCCAAACAATTGAAATTTAAACATAATATGGCGCAGGAGCCTTGTAACCAGTCGAATTTTCCCTTCAGAATTGCAGGGTATAGCCATGGTTGAGCCATAGACATTTTGACTCAATGGTAGAAAATAACCCCATAAAATGTGTGGGGTTTGAATGTTTAACAATGATGTCTATTTCGATTTGCTGGATTGGCTGGACACATGCCAGCACGTCACACCTCTCAATTTTCTAAAGCGCTTGCAAAAGAGCTATGGTCTCTCGGGCTGTCTGTATGTTGACGCCGCCTATTCGACATCCGGGCTTTTTGTACATCGCCACTACCACAGCTTTGCCCCCTCGGCCGAAAAGTCCATCACACTTCTTGGCCAGCCAATATTAAGCAATGTGCTGGCGCAGCTTATTCGGGCCATTGAGCCTGTGGACATGGAAGACCTTTCGCAGCGCGATAAAGACTGCATGGTTCTGCGCAATAAATTGCGCGATCTCCACCTGCCCGCCCGCGCGGTCAGCTATCCCCTGCTGTCGCATGATGGCCGAGGGGCCATTTTTGCCATTGCGCATGATTTACCTTTGGAGGAATGGCGAGATTTTCGACGCAATTTCGATCGCGATCTTCACAGGCTCGCTGGAAAATACCATGCTGGACTCATCAAAACCCTTGATAATGATGGGCGTGATCCCGCACGAAAACTGACGCGGCGTGAACAGGAAACCCTTCGCTGGACAGCCGCAGGCAAGAGCTATTGGGAGACATCGATTATCCTCGGCATATCTGAGCGCACAGTGCGCTACTTCATGGCCAATGCCCGCCTGAAGCTCGATGCGGTTTCAAACACGCAAGCCGTGGCAAAGGCCGTGTGGCAGGGATTGATACCACCGGATTTGCGTGAGTGATTGAAAAATTATGCTTCCTCTTCAGAGAGTTACTGCAAAACTGACACCCGTATCAAGCATAGAGACGGGCCGCACACAGGTTCCAACACAGTAAAACGCACAATCCAAAACCATTACCCTATAATTGTATAGAAATAAACTGTCTCTACCGTCAGTTTCATTTAATCCGCAATTTTTGCAAGCTCAGCCCTTCCCAAGACAAGGAGTTGAGCATGATAAAAATTTTGAATGGTAAGCATAAACAGACCCAGCAGGCGGCACTGGCCGACATGTTTCGTCTGCGCAAAAAGGTGTTTCATGATCTCTTGAAGTGGGATGTGCAGGTGCAAGGCGACTTCGAGATGGATCATTATGATGATGCGAACCCGATCTATGTGATGTCCTATGACGATACCACGGGTCGTTTGCGGGGTGCCTTGCGGCTTTTGCCCACCCTTGGCCCGAACATGCTGGACGATACGTTTCCTGTCTTGCTCGATAGCCAACCCGAGATTCGCAGTGCTTCGATCTGGGAATCCAGTCGCTTCTGTATCGATCCTGAGATTTCGCTGGATCGCTCCTCCAATCAGGTCAGCGTTGCGGCAGCGGAGCTGATGTGTGGCGTTGGCGAGCTTGGCCTTGCATCCAACCTCAGCCATATCGTCACGGTGACCGATGTGTTTTTGGAGCGCATGTTCCGGCGCATGGGCTGCCCCGGTGAGCGCATTGGCGCACCGCATAAAATCGGCAGTGTCCATGCTGTTGCCATCGCCTGGGAGGTCAACCACGACCTCCTCGATCGCATGAAGCAGGTTGCCACCATTTCTGGAAGTCTGCTGCCAGCCCCCATGTCGCTCGAGCAGGCAAGAGCCGCTTGATCGATTGCCGCTGTTCCAAACTGCCACAGTGCTGTGGGTTTAAAAAACCATGGCACTGTGGCCGTGTCCGCATGGGGATCGGCTTTTTACATATCTGTTTTTCGATATACTAAAAATCATAGAGGGTTCATGGTTGCATCGACCTGCCCTATGCGGCAAAACAGCTTCAGCAACATTGCCTGAATAGGAATCGTTTGCGACCGACAAGAACACCGTGCATTTTATAAATCCCACTTCGGTGCGGGATTTCCACCGTGAAACTGCCATTTGGATGTGTATGCGCACTTGGGTGAAATTGATGATCGCATCGAGCTTTGGCTCGATGGCACTGAACCTTGGAGCGATGGCGCAGGCAAACGAGACCTGCGAGGCGCTACGGGCGGAGCTTGCGCAAACGCCAATCACCATTGGAAGCATGGAGGATGCCCGGCTTTTTGCCGGAGCCGTAACACGGCAGAGCTTTGAAATTCGCAAAGTCCAGCAAAATATGCAAAATATCGGCTGCTCCTCCAGCGTCAGTGTGCTGGATGCGTCTGGGCATGATATGTGTCAGGACATGCAAGCGACCGTTGATGCCATGCAGGCAAACAAGCAGAAACTGTCGCAACAACGAGATGCTGCAAACAGCAAGGGCGGAATTAATCCGCGCAGAAAAGAGTTGCAGGCGGCCCTGAGAGCCAATGCCTGCGACGCGGAAAAATCGCAGCCATCAGAAATCACTGCCGACGCAGCCGATGAGCCAAGGCCGTTTGAGGCCCCGGTCTATCCGGAATATTCAGGCCCGGCCACGCTCTCTTCCGGGATTTTACGAGGCGAGGTTGGCCAACCCTATGGCCAAAGCGGCTATAGAACCCTGTGCGTTCGCAGCTGCGACGGGGCATTTTTTCCCATTTCGCCCAGCACACCACCGGCTGATTTTGGCCGCGATGCGGCGCAATGCCAACGCATGTGCCCCGGCACGCAAACAGAGCTTTATTATTCGCGGCTCAACCAGGAAGCCGAAGACATGGTTTCGACCATCACCGGCCAGCCCTATCGGGATATGCCCAATGCATTTGCATACCGCAATCGCCGTCCGGGAAAGCCTGGCCAGTGTGGCTGCAGCGATGTCGCAGCACCACCGCTATCCACCCCGAGCACGGATGCGCCCTCGGTGATCAGCATCCGAACCATCCCGGCTGAAAAGCCCAAAGACATCGCATCGCCGCCCGTGCAACAGCCACAAGCGGATAAGAATGCGGACAAGGATAAAGCGCCACTTCGTGTTTATAATCCCGATAGCGCGCATATCCGTCAGGTCGGGCCTACGTTTTTCCCAACCGCCAATAAAAGCCTGGATCTCAAACATCCAGCCCTGGAAGGCCCGCAGCCGCTGCAATAAAATTGACCCGCGAAAGCCGCTGTCAACTTTTCGGCCCGATGGTTTTTTCCCGCATCGGCTTACCCGAAAACCGGTGCCCACTTTTCGGCCCGATGGTTTTTTTCACGCATCGGGTTACCCGAAAACCGGTGCCCACTTTTCGGCCCGATGCTTAGAACTCAAATATCTGGCGGAAAACGCCCGGTGCAATAATCGAAAGCGGATTGACGGCGAGATGGGGCGAGTCGGTGGCACCCGTCAATTTGAAGGTGATGCCAAGCAGCCCGCGGTCACGGCCATTGCCAAGAATGAACCCAATGATTGGCACTTCCGCAAACAGGCGGTTCAAACCATAGGCAGGCATGAATGTGCCGGTCATTTCCATATTGCCGCGCGCATCCTTGATAACACCCTGAAAAGAAGCTCCCACCTGCTCGCCGCGCACGATCCCGTTTTCGGTCGACAACACACCATTTTTGTAAATCAGCCGGGCAAAAGCGCGCTGAAACTTTTCGCTGCTCACATCAATATTTTGCTTCACGGCGCTGTTGAGGCTTCTGCCGTCATCGGGCGTTGGCGTGGTGACAATCTTCTGCAGCTTTTCCTCATTCTCCACTCTGAAGTTACGCAGATCGAGGCTGCCGGTCCAGTTTTTGGCGATATCACCACGGATGCGCAAATCCAGCATGCCACCGCGCATATGATTGTAGAGATCCACCAGACGCGCCAAGTCGCCCGCATCACTGGAAATGACGGATATCTGATCCGACGGTCCATCCTTGCCCGATTGCACCACAATGGCCTGACCACTGCTGGTGACACCACTCATATTGAGCGTGATCAACGCGCCATCCCGAGCGCCGTAGCGCAGTTTCACCCCGCCCAGACTTTCATTGTTGAAGCCCACGAGTTTGTCGAGGCCCACACTGAGGTCGAGATTGAGCTTTTCCGTGCTCTTGTCGGACGACGAATCGCCTCCGCTGCCGGACTTCAGCTTCTTGAACAGCGAGCGCGCATCCAATGCCGCGCCATCCACCTTGACCGAGGTGACGCCCTTGTTAGTGCGCAGGCTGACGCTGAAATCATCCTGACTTGCGAGTTTGACACGATCAAAGTCGGCAGAGACAACACCCGTCTTGGAGATGAGCATTTTACCCTGCACGCCAAAGCCGTCGCCGGAGAAGTTAAGTTTATCAAGCGTGTTCAAAGAGCCCTTGGTGGTAAGCTCCAGGGATGTTTTGGCCGAAATGCCCGGCCCCTTGCTCCAGCCAATCCATGGTACATTCACGGTCGCTTTGGTCAAATCCGCCTTGACCATCTGCCTTTGCTCGTCAAGTCGAGACAGTTCAAGATCAATTGGCCCGTCGATCAGGCCTTTCAATTCGGGCACGAGTTTATCGCGCTGCGAATCGCTCAATGTTCCTTGCACGCTCCACGACGGTGGCCGTTTGGAATTGCGCTCAATCGGCTGGGTAAGATCGATCTGCATGGGAATGCCATCAATATCACCCATGCCATCCAACACGGCATTTTTATCATCAATCGCCAGACTGCCTGTAAAGCCGGTAATTTTTCTGTCCTGATAAGGGCGCATCAACTCAACGCCCTTCAACTGCAGATCGGCGTGCCACTCCGGTGGTGGTGGCTCCTGCTCATCCAGCAGACCGCCGAAGAACGCCACATGCGCCTTGATATCACCCTTGAAGTCCTCGGGCACAAAATCGGTCCTCTGCAAGCCCTCGATGGGCTTGAAGGTCGAAAGTTCTGCCACGGCATCCGCGGCACCGCTGAGCGACAAATCAATTTTGGCCATCAGTGGCTTGAGATAGACATCATCTATCGTGAATGTGCCTTGATCCACATTCACCTTGCGTCCGGACGCGAAATAGGATGTGCCGCCATCAATGGCCACATGAAGCTTCGGGCCTTCGAGATCAAAATGGCCAACCAGATCACGGATGGGCGGAATATTGCCTGTTGTGCTCATACGCGCATTGGCAATATCAAACTTTATCCGCAACTCATCCGGCCCCAGCAGCAATGGGCTGGGAATAAACGTCATGCGGCCAGCCGGGATAAACACATCAATCGATGCATTGCTGATGGTGCCGCCAAACAAATTGGCCAAAACCCAAACGCGCGGCTTGGCTGCCATCCAGTAAGGCCACAGTTGTTTGACAAAGCCGGTCCTCATCTCTTCCAGCTTGCCATTAAAACGAATTTCCGGTGATTTATCCCCAAAGCGCACATTCAGTGTGGAATGCATCTGCCCATTGGGAGTTGAAACCGTCAACTCACTGAAACTCAGATCGCGTGTCGATGGAACAAACCGACCAAACGCCTTGATCGAAAAAGGAAAACTATCTTCCCCTGCCGCAGGGACCACCGCAGTGCCACGATCAATCAGCAAATCGATGCCAATTCCAGACGCCGTATCACCCGGATCGCGCTTCAGCCGATCAAGATCCACAAACCCGCCATTGAACGGAACATGCATGGGGCCGAAATCGAGCGTGGAGCGGCGAATTTCAGCTGTCAGCCGATCAAAATCATAGGCGACATTAATATCCGCCTGCGTCAGATTCTGCTGCTCGCCATCAACGTAAATCGTACCATTGTCTGTGCGCATGCGCATTTCGAGCGCCGGTTTACTGTCTGGCACAGCGCGGCGGGCAACCAGATCAACATTCACCTTGGTATCGGCACCTTCGCGGCGCGTACCATCGGGCAAAAATTTCATGGTAAAAGGCGTTGCCACAAGGCTGGTCATGGTGGCGGTCAAAGCCACCGCACGCCCCTTGTCAGACAGTGCTTCAGCAGAAATGTGACTGACCTTACCATCGATGGAAACCTGCCCTTGAACGGCCAGTGCATCGCCTTTGCGTCGGGTCAACACCAGATCATCGATCGAAACGGCGACGGCACGATCGATATTGTCTCTGGCGGTGAGAGAAATGCCACCGATCCGCAGCCGATCCAAACCACCGCGCGCAATGAAGCCGCGCACGTCATCGACGTTGAGAAACAGGTTTTCCAAAAGCTGTGGAAATTGATCGATTCGAAAATTGGCCAGGCTGAAATTGCCGCCACCGATGAAGGGCGAACGGTCAAAATGAATATTATCGGCTTCGATTTCCGAGATCGAGATACGGCCAATCAAAACTTGCAGAGGGTTGATCACCAGTTTGACCACGCCCGTTTCCGCCACAAGCGCGCCCGATGCCGGATCGCTCAGCCGCAAATCGTTGGTGGCTACGGCAAGACGCCAACTTCTGGAAAAACGGATCGAGGTTTTGCCAATTTCGGCATTAAATCTGTCACCCAAAGCCGATTGTAGCTGCGTACGCGCAAGTGTTGACAGCGCTTGATCCAGAGTGCCAGTCTCGATGGCAGCGCTCACTGCGCCAATCGAGAGGGCGACAATGACAAAGATCCATAAAACAAACCGATAGCACCTGCGCCGAAAACCAAATCGAGGCGGGCAATGCACAACAAGGCTGTCTTCAGCCTGCGCGGATGGCATAGACTCCAGGGACACAATATCGCGTTTACGAAAATGGACCTTCTCGCCCCGGATTTCCCCCATGCCCTCGTCCGTATCTCCTGAAAATTCCAAAGAATCGCATGGCCGTCGCTAGACGCCATTGCCATGCCCTCTATATCTTGAAGCGACCTGTATTTCCATAAACCGACAAAAGAAAGGTATCAGCATGGCTGATTTGGCGATTGGACAGCTTGCTCCCGACTTTATTTTGCCACGCGATGGCGGCGGCACTGTGGCACTCTCATCCTTTAGGGGGAAACCCGTGGTGGTTTATTTCTATCCAAAAGACAACACGAGTGGCTGCACCGTCGAGGCCACGGCCTTTACAGAGCTTGCCGGCGCATTTGAAAAGGCCAATGCCGTGGTGATTGGCATCTCGCCAGATTCCGTCAAAAGTCATGATAAATTTGTGGCAAAGCATAATCTTTCCATCATCCTTGGCTCCGACGAAGAGAAAACCACGCTTGAAGCCTATCAGGTATGGAAGGAAAAAAGCATGTATGGCAAGACCTACATGGGCGTGGAGCGCACCACCTATCTGATCGACCGCGATGGAAAAATTGCCGCCATCTGGCCCAAGGTGAAAGTGCCCGGTCACGCCGAAGCCGTGCTGAAAGCTGTCGAAGAGCTCGCCTAAAAATGCCCCATAGAGCATCGGCGATAGGGAAAAGAAAACCGGTTCCCACTTTTCGGCCGATGCGATAGAAACACCCCATGTCAGACACATCTTTTCAAACACTCCGCGCAGGCGCGACAATGGCCATTGTCGCGTCAGACCTTGATGACAAGATCCGCCTTGCACAGGAAACGGCACGGCGTTGGCGTGGTCGCAATCTCTCCTTGCGCTCGCCGCTTGATCCCCCTTTGCCAGACAGGCCGGGGCGTCCGCAAAAACCCGTTCTCGTGCCACCAAAAGCCACGGAAAAGCGCTCGCTGCACACCCTGCCCGGCCGCATTGCCATGCTGCATGCGCTTGCGCATATCGAGTTGAATGCCGTTGATCTCGCATTGGATATTGTGGCGCGTTTTGCCAGCGAACCCGTGCCGCATTCCTTTTTTGATGGCTGGATGCTGGTGGCATTTGAAGAGGCCAAGCATTTTGGTCTGGTGCGCGACCGCTTGAAAGCCTTGGGTGCCGACTACGGCGATATGAGCGCCCATGATGGTCTTTGGCAGGCCGCCCATTCGACCCGCAACGACCTGACGGCACGGCTTGCCGTGGTGCCGCTGATTTTGGAAGCACGTGGCCTTGATGTGACGCCATCGTTGCAAGTCAAAATGCGCGAAACCGGTGACCATGAAAGCGCCGATGTTTTAAAGACGATCTATGACGATGAGAAAGGCCATGTTGCCGTGGGTGCAAAGTGGTTTCGCTTTCTCTGCGCCCGCGAAAAGCGCGATCCGGCCAAAACATTTCAGGATCTGGTGCGAGCCAATTTCCGTGGCACGTTGAAAGCCCCCTTCAATGATATCGCCAGGGCCGAAGCAGGCCTGACGCCCTCCTTCTATCGCAGCCTTTCGTCTATCAGCCACGCTTGACCCCACGGAAAAGCAGGGCAATTGGCACCCGCACCTCAGCACTCATAAGACTTTGTTAACCATGACAGAGTGTAATGAACGGAGATCGATTCTGCCGTGAAGCGCGGCAGACAAGCCATTATCCGGGGTGCGAGATGGGCAAAAGCGGCTTGAACGGCTTCTGGACGCGCGCGCAAAAGCAGCACGTGCTGATCCTGGCATCGGGCGACACCATCCGCCATATGAATATCCGCCCATGGATGGTCGGCGCTGCCGTCACACTCGTTGCTGTCGGCTGCATTGGCTATCTTGGTGCAACATCCTATCTTGTCATGCGCGACAGCTTGATTGGTGCCTCCATGGCGCGGCAGGCGCGCATGCAGCACGATTATGAAGACCGTATTTCAGCGCTTCGCGCCCAGGTGGACCGCGTCACCTCTCGCCAATTGCTCGATCAGCAGGTGGTTGAAGATAAATTGCAAAGTCTGCTTGAACAACAAATGGCTCTTTCCGCCCGCAGCGGCAAGCTTGGTACATTGCTGGATCGTGCCGGAGAGGCGGGCATTTTGCCAACTCCAGACGAATCTCAAGCTTTGGTGGAAAAGGCTGATATTTCTGTGCCTGCGCCGAACACCCGCGATAAAAACAATCGCAGCAAGCTGTTTGGTGCTGGCTTGCAAACCAGCTCAGCCAGCGAAAGCATGGCCGACAATGCCGACCGCGTCTTTCAAAATGTGACATTGTCCCTGAAGCGCATTCAGCAAAGCCAGCAGGCGCGCATCCACGCCCTCACCGCACAGGCAACCGAAAAGGCTGACGCAATTCAGGTGATTCTGGACAGCAATAAAATCAAGCTCGACAGCCCTGCTGCCGGCGAAGACGCCATGGGCGGCCCCTTGATGCCAGCAGACCCCAAACTGGGCCTTGCCCCCACATTGGCAGGGCTGGATGGCGCGCTGAACCGGCTTGAGACCGCACGTGATACCGTGAAGGATATGCCCTTCGCCAACCCTGCCCCCACCCACGAGATCACCAGTCCTTTTGGCAATCGCACCGATCCGCTTCTTGGCCGGTTGGCGCTGCATCCGGGGATAGACTTTCGCGCCGCCACGGGTGCGCCCATCAAAAGCGCCGGCGCTGGCAAGGTGCTTTTGGCAGGTGAGGTCAATGGCTACGGCAATATGGTCGAAATCGACCACGGCCAAGGCGTTACCACCCGCTACGGCCATATGTCGCGCCTCAACGTCAAAACCGGAGACGCGGTTGATGAGGGGCAGGTTATTGGCTTTGCCGGATCCACTGGCCGTTCCACCGGGCCCCATCTGCATTATGAAATCCGCCGCAATGGCACCCCCATCAATCCCATGAGCTTTCTCGTTTCCGGCCTGAAACTGAAAGAGCTCGGGTATCAATAACAGCTTCGGCGGCAAATGGCGTGCAGCACAACACCCTCTTTACATTTGTTTGTTAACAGAGGCGAATAGAGACAAAACAACGGAAAATGATATGTGGCTTGAACTTCATGATGGTGACGGACTCCCGATTTACGTGAACATGAACAATGTTATCGATTTTCGGTGGTTTGAGCGGGAGCGCTACACATTTTTGCTGACAAATGCCCCGGTGGCCGAAAAATTGCACCGTCTGTATGTGCGAGAAAGTGCCGCTGAAATTATGCGGATGATCAACCAGGAACAGGAACGCTTGGCGATGTTGTCGCGCAATCCCTGATGAAGACGCGGCACCCCAACCTCTTTACCTCAGCCATTCTTTTCAAAAGCCAACACTGATCCATCCCATGTGCGGTGGCGTATAGCGACCATATAATCCTATGCGAGTTCGTCAATGCCCTCACCTATATCAGCAACACTCGTCTGGTTTCGCAAGGATTTGCGGCTGGGCGACAACAGAGCATTGGTTGCGGCCATTCAAAACGGCCAACCGGTTATCGCCATCTATATCCGCGAGCCTCAGAATGCTGAGACAGGACCATTGGGTGCCGCGCAAGCCTGGTGGCTGCATCATTCGCTCAAAAGCCTCGCCGACGCTTTGCAACAGCGCGGGAGCCGGTTGATTTTACGAAGCGGGCCAGCCGCCACCGTGCTTGAAGACCTGATCCGGGAAACCGGAGCAAATGCTGTGCATTGGAACCGTCGCTACGATCCGGCGGGCATGGCCATAGATACCGAAATCAAAACCCGTTTGCGACAGGCAGGCTTGGAGGCGCGCAGTCACAGCGGCTTTCTTTTGCACGAGCCATCACAGGTCAAGACCGGCTCGGGTGGCCCTTACCGAGTCTACACGCCATTTTGGCGCGCCATTGAGCGCGGCGGAGATCCACCGCCGCCCCTCGCGGCACCCGATGCGCTCCAAGCGCCAGCCAATTGGCCAGACAGCGACGCTCTTGAAAGCTGGAAGCTGTTGCCGACCAAGCCCAATTGGGCCAAATCATTCGAAGGAATTTGGACACCCGGTGAGGATGGAGCGCAAAAGAGGCTGGAACATTTCCTCAAGGTCGGCATAAAGGGCTATCGCAGCCGGCGGGATTTTCCGGCCGCCGATTCCACCTCGCAGCTTTCCGCCCATTTGGCGCTGGGTGAAATTTCGCCCGCGCGTATCTGGCATGGCACGCTTGATCTGCCGGATGCGATAGCCAGCGAAGACATTGTGCATTTTCGAAAAGAGCTGGTCTGGCGCGATTTTTCCTATCATTTGCTGTTTCACTTTCCGACATTGCGAGAGGAAAACTGGAACGCCAAGTTTGATGGCTTCCCTTGGGTCAAGAACCAGACTCTGCTGCAAGCCTGGCAGCAAGGGCGCACGGGCTATCCGATTGTGGATGCTGGCATGCGCCAGCTCTGGCAGCATGGCACGATGCACAACCGCGTGCGGATGATTGCCGCATCCTTTCTGATCAAGGATTTGATGATCGACTGGCGCGATGGTGAAGCCTGGTTCCGCGACACTTTGGTCGATGCCGATCCGGCTTCAAATGCCGCGAGCTGGCAATGGGTTGCAGGCTCGGGGGCCGATGCCTCGCCGTTTTTCCGTATTTTCAATCCAATCACCCAAGGCGAAAAATTTGACCCGGACGGTGCCTATATTCGTCAGTTTCTGCCGGAACTTGCCAAGCTTCCCAACAGCTTGATCCATAAACCATTTGAGGCCCCCACGCCGATTTTGGCAAAAGCGGGCGTTGTTCTTGGCTCAACTTATCCTGCGCCAATTGTCGAGCATAAGCTGGCCCGTGAAAAGGCGCTGGCCGCCTATAAGGCGCTGTCTGCGGATGATGTTGATTGAGGCAAGGTTTTTCGTCTTTCACCCTTGCCGCGCAATGACGTTTCTTGTCATTCAAGCCCTGTAGGTTGAAAACACGCACTGTTTTTACGCATTTTCGCACGCAAAACTGCTATACATTTTTGCTGGAAATGCTCTATCTTCCGGGAAACAGAAAGCGTGATCATGGCATTTCACCCCTCCGTACTTGAAGCGATTGGCAACACGCCGCTCATTCGGCTAAAGGCGGCCTCACAGGCCACGGGCTGCACCATTCTCGGGAAGGCTGAATTTCTCAACCCCGGTCAGTCCGTCAAGGATCGCGCCGCCCTCTATATCATCAAGGATGCAGAGCGCCGCGGCCTGTTGCGTCCCGGCGGCGTGATTGTTGAAGGCACCGCTGGCAACACCGGCATTGGCCTGACGCTGGTGGCCAAAGCGCTTGGCTATCGAACCGTGATCGTCATTCCTGAAACGCAAAGTCAGGAAAAGAAGGACGCGCTGCGCCTTTTGGGAGCAGAGCTTGTCGAGGTGCCAGCCGTTCCCTATAAAAACCCCAATAATTACGTGAAGCTCTCGGGCAGACTGGCAGCGGAGCTTGCCAAGACGGAACCCAATGGTGCCATCTGGGCCAACCAGTTTGACAACACGGTCAACCGCGACGCCCATATCGAAACCACCGCGCGCGAGATTTTCGAACAAACCGCTGGCGAGGTTGATGGTTTTATTTGTGCCGTTGGCTCTGGCGGCACGCTGGCTGGCACCGGCATGGGTCTTCGCAATCTCAAGCCTTCCGTCAAGATCGGTCTGGCCGATCCAGAAGGCGCTGCCCTTTATGAGTTCTACACCAATGGCGAGCTGAAATCCTCCGGCTCTTCCATCACCGAAGGCATTGGCCAAGGGCGCATCACCGCCAATCTCGAAGGTTTCACGCCTGATTTTGCCTATCAGATCCCCGATGCCGAAGCGCTGCCGATTGTGTTTGATCTGGTCGAGAATGAGGGGCTTTGCCTTGGTGGCTCCTCTGGCATAAACATTGCCGGTGCCATTCGCTTGGCGCGGGATCTTGGCCCCGGCCACACCATCGTGACCATTCTGTGCGATTACGGCAATCGCTATCAGTCCAAACTGTTCAACCCCGATTTTCTCAAGCAAAAAGGTCTGCCCCAGCCCGAATGGATCAGCACCAAGCCTGATTTTGCTATTCCCTTTGAGACGCCTTAAGGATGCCCATGCCCACATTGCCTCTGTTTCGCGACGATTTTTATCTTTCAACAGCAGAGGCCAATGTCACGGCTGTGCATGAAGACGGCTCGATCGAGCTGGACCAGACATGCTTCTACGCCACCTCCGGCGGTCAGCCGGGGGACACAGGCTTCCTGGAGCGCGCTGATGGCTCCAGGATTCAACTCGGCGTCACCGTGCATGGCGCGGATAAGAGCATCATTTTGCACAAGCCACTGGACGGTGCGCCATTGCCAGAGGTGGGCGAAGCGCTGGTTTTGCACATTGATTGGCCCCGTCGCTACAAGCTGATGCGCATGCACACGGCTTGCCACCTTCTCTCCGTTGTCTGCCCCTATCCCATCACCGGTGCCGCTGTCGGTGAAGATGAGAGCCGGGTGGATTTTGATATGAGTGAAACCATCGATCGCGCCACAGTCAGCGAAGACATGATGCGGCTGGTGGATGAAAACCACCCGGTTTTTCTCAACTGGATCACCGACGACGAGTTGCGTGCCAATCCGAATATCGTAAAATCCAAAAATGTTCGACCACCGCTGGGTTTGGGTCGCGTTAGCCTTGTTTGCATTGGAGAGAACTCCACCGTTGACAGCCAGCCCTGTGGCGGCACACATGTCTCTGAGACCCAGGAAGTCGGTGCGATTCACATCGCGAAAATCGAGAAAAAGGGCAAGGAGAACCGGCGGTTCCGACTTCGCTTCGGCACGCTGGATGCTTTGGCCTGATAGCAACGGAGAAAAGCATGTCCGCGGAGAGAAGCCGGTTTATCGTGTCTGCCGAGTGGGTGCGCAAGCAATTGGGGGCACCGCAGTTTCGCATCGTAGACGCCTCATGGTATCTGCCCGCCCATAACCGTAATGCCGCGGTGGAATATTCCGAAGGCCATATTCCCGGCGCTGTGTTTTTCGATCAGGATCAGATTGCGGACAACTCGTCTTCCTTGCCACACACTTTGCCATCGCCCGAAAGCTTTGCCGAGGCAGTCGGCAAGCTCGGAATTTCTGATACAGATACCATCGTGGTCTATGATGGGCCCGGACTATTTTCCGCACCTCGCGTGTGGTGGATGCTGCGCGTGATGGGTGCGCGCGATGTGTTTGTGCTGGATGGCGGTCTCGACGGCTGGAAGCAGCAGGGCCTGCCTTTGGAAACCGACCTGCCGGAACCTGCACCCGCAACCTTCCATGCAGAGTTCAATGAAGCCCGCGTCACATCCTTTGCAGATATGCGCAAAATTGTTGATGAGGGCACCAGACAGATTACTGATGCCCGCCCCGCTGGCCGCTTTACCGGCGATGATGCCGAGCCGCGTGCGGGCATGCGCTCTGGCCATATGCCGGGTGCGCGCTCGGTGCCAGCCTCTGTTTTAAGCGAAAACGGCCATTTGAAAGATCTCTCAACGCTACGCTCCATTTTTATGGAGGCGGGTGTTGATCTGACGAAGCCGGTTGTGACCAGTTGCGGATCGGGCGTGACAGCGGCGGTGATTACGCTGGCGCTCGAATCCATCGGTCATCGCAACAACACACTTTATGATGGCTCGTGGTCGGAATGGGGCTCTAAAAAAGACACGCCGGTTGTGACCGGCCCGGCCGACGCCATTGACGGCACCCTGCCAGCACCGCTAAGCGCCCACGTCACCAAGCTGGAGATGACGTCAGCCCCCAAGACCAGCTTGCCGGTGCCGATCAATATTCAGACCGCGATCATTCGTGCCACCGATATGCCGCTGGCCTATTATCGGTTTCTCTATCGTCAGGTTGGCGGGCGCTGGCATTGGTATAAACGCCTCAAGATGAGCGATAGCGCCTTGCAGGCGGTCATTCACAACAAAGATGTGTCAATTTCAGTGCTCTATGTGAACGGCGCTCCAGCGGGCTTTTTTGAGCTGAGCGAACAAGCCGACAACGTGGTCGAACTCTCCTATTTCGGCCTGTTCGAGCATGCGCTTGGCCTTGGCATCGGCAAGTGGTTTTTGCTGCAAGCACTGTATGCCGCATGGCAAAGCGCGCCTTCAAAGGTGGTTGTGATGACCAACACGCTCGACCATCCGCGCGCATTGCAGCTCTACCAGCAATTTGGTTTTTCGCCTGTCGAGACATGGGAAGAGCTGGTGGTGCCGGCATCAGACGACGAATTGATTGCGCTGCTGCGCAAGGATTATCACATCGGTTAAAGGGTGTTGGCCGATGCAGCGGCAAAGTGCTGCATTGGCAACCATATCAATCCTAGAGTCTGTCAGGTTCAGATTGAACCTGACAGACTCTAGGATTGTTTATTTTCGTTTGTCTTTTGGGGAGAACCGGATTCCACTTTTCCCTGAAAAACTCTCGCGATTTATGCCGCAACAGCAACCTTTTGCTCATCGCCACGTCGGCCAATCAGCACCATGGAAAGAGCCGCCATCAGGCACAAGACGCCTGCGATGAAAAAGGCTGGCAGATAACTGTCATATTCTGTTCGACTAAAGCCACCACCCCAGGCCGCGAAGGCCGCTCCCAACTGATGGCCGGTGAAGACCCAGCCAAAAACCATATTGGAACGATCACCAAACCGATCTGCTGTCAGTTTTACAGTTGGCGGCACAGTCGCCACCCAGTCCAGCCCATAAAAAATGCCAAACAAGGAGAGTTCGTAGAAACTGAAATTGGTGAAGGGAAGATAGATCAGCGACAGGCCACGAAGCCCGTAATAGCTGAACAGCAGGATGCGACTGTCAAACCGATCCGAAAGCCAGCCCGAACCAATTGTGCCAAAAAAGTCGAAAATTCCAATCATGGCCAGAATGCCAGCGGCTGTCACCGGCACGATGCCGAAATCGCCACAGAGCGACACGAAATGCGTCTGCACCAAGCCGTTGGTGCTGGCACCACACACGAAAAACGTGCCAAACAGCACCCAGAATGTGCGTGTCTGCGCGGCATCTTTCAAGACAATCAATGGCGAAGCGAGCATTCCCTTAAACGATGTGGGTGCCGCAACCTGCACCGTTGCCGCGTCTGCACCAAAAGGCGCAATGCCGAGATCAGACGGGCGATCCCGCATCAACCAGAGAACGCCTACTGCCGCTACCAGCAACATGGACAACACGAATATCAAGGCCACACGCCAGCCATAGGCCTCAGTCAATGCGGCGAGCAACGGTAGAAAAACCAGCTGGCCAGTGGCTGTGCTGGCGGTCAACAACCCCATCACCAGACCGCGGCGCGATGAAAACCACCGCGTGACAACGGTTGCACCCAGCACCATGGCTGTCAGCCCGGTGCCAAGACCAACCACCACCCCCCACAGCACAAAGAGCTGCCAGACCGAGGTCATGAACAACGAGCCCAGAACGCCAACCGCGATCAGCACCAGCGCGGTTGATGCGACGCGGCGAACACCAAAATGGTTCATGAACGCAGCCGCAAATGGCCCCATAAATCCATAGAGGACAAGACGAACAGCAAGAGCCGTTGAGATCTCCGCTGTTGACCAGCCGAATTCTTTTTCCAGCGGGCCAATCAATACTCCCGGTGCGCCAACCGCGCCCGCCGTCACCAGCATTGTTAAAAAGGTGACCGCAGCCACAACCCAGCTATAATGAATGCCGCGTTTGGCGAAAAATGCAGGTAGCCGCAATGCCTTTACATCCCCCACTGCCTTTACATCCATTGTCATAAGGCCCATCTCTTTGATCTGGCGAACAGGAACAGCCGCGAAATCATCTGGCAAAAAACACCGCTTATTCTGCTCATATCCGCCTGCTTGCTTGCACACAAATGAAATTCATTGATGTTGCGATGAGCCGGACTGATCCTTGAGATGGCCCTTGCAAACTTTGCCGTACAGCCATTGCGTGATCAGCACCGCAAGCGCGATACCGAGCGTGTAAGCCAGAATATTCAATAAGGAAAACACCCTGCCAAGCAACAATGCACCCGCCATCGTTTCTCGAAAGGCATCCAATCCCGGTGTGTGAACAAGGCGTGATAGCTCAACCGCGATTGCCAGACCATTTGCAAGCAGCCACACAATCGCGGTTTTCTGTCGCGGTAAGGCTGCGGCCACCAGCAGATAGACCATAGCGCCCCAAAGCAGCGAGCCGCCGTATTTCACGATTAAGAATGATAAGCCAAGCCGATAACCAAAAGCCCTGAGCGACAGGCCCATCAGAATCACTAGAATTGCTGCAACAACCAGCCAGATCCGCCGAGAACTCTGGTCAACATGCATATGCTCAAGCCCTCACCTACTCAAAAATAACATGCTGCTTCTATAGCGGGCTGCGCATGAGGAGAAGCCGGCACCCTCTCGGATACCGGCTTCTTTTTTGTGATATTCCAATGGAATCGCTTTACCCAAACCTGCCCAGTTATTTCGCGGCGAGGGTTTCGGAAATCTTTTTGAAGAATGCCAGATTCTCTTTCTCAAATCCCAAAGGATTTGCTGGCGCGTCCAGCTTTACAATCACCGTATGGCTCTTTGGATCCACGTAGGTGAACTGATTGAACAAACCGATGGCCGAATAGGCTGACGAATTGTGAATTGTCCACCATTGGTAGGCATAGCCAACACCTTCATCCGGATCGACCAGCGACGAATCCTCAGGCGCACGGGTGGACAATGCCACCCAATCCTTCGGCACAACTTGATGGCCATTCGCTTTGCCATCGTTGAGCATCATCAGACCAAAGCGGCCGTAGTCTCGCAAGGTGGCATTGTAGCCAGCGCCATAAAATTCGCGACCGACATCTTCAGGCCCATCCAGTAGATAATAGGCGCTGGCCTCCATGCCTGCGGGCTTCCAGATCTTTTCGCTCATGTAGTTTGCACCCTTCTGCCCAACAGCGGCTTCAAGGACACAACCCAAAACGGATGTATCAAGTGTGGAATAATTGAATACTTTGCCAGGCGGATTCAACGTTTTTGCCTTATCGCGCGCGTAATCGCACCAGCGATATTTGTAACCCACCAGCGAGTTGTTATGCACCTCGGTCAGCTGCGTATCGCTGCCAAACTTGTAGACTTCCTGCCAGTCAATACCGGATCGCATCCGCAGCAGATCAAGAATGCTTACGCCTGCATAGGCCGTGCCCTTCCAGGCGGGCAAATAATCTTCAACCTTATCGTTGACGCTCTTGATCTTGCCTTCTGAAACAGCGATCCCCACCATGGTAGCCAGCAATGACTTGGCCATCGAGAAGGACATGAAACGTGTGGTGTCATGGCTGCCGTTTCGATAGATCTCCTGGACAATTTTGCCGTCTTTAATCACCAACAGCGCGTTTGTCGCGGTGCTCTCCAAAAAGCCGTTCAGGCTCTCATCTTTGCCATCGAACGTAAATTTATCTCCGATCGGACCAATCGCGCGCGGCAGAGGCGCGGCAGTTTTACCCGCCTCTACCGTGCGGGTTGCAAACATGTGATCCAGATTTTGGAAAGTGAGAAAATTCAGGCTTGGTTCCATCATGCCAGCGCGGGCATTGACCATAGTCGGGCTCAGCCACTTCGATTCTTCCGCGTGCACCACCGAAGTCGAAATTGCCAGTGCCAAAAGCACAGAACCGTGTATTTTAAGTGTCATAAACAACTCCTCCAATTGTTGACTGACCAAGGTTAAATGATGGGAATTGATAGAGCTATCCACCAGGAGACCGAGCCTTCGCCTAAAAATCAGGCAGACATCATGCCAGTGCGGAGAAACCATACCTATCTTGATGTCGGCGATTATTCGGTTTCGCAGCAAGACTGGAGCGTGCACGCAAACCAATTTGGCGCAGGCGCATTTAAAGCGACCCGTGAAGTGCTGGCGCTTGGCCAAATCACCATTATACGCGAACGTATCAACACGGCGGTGACGCAGGACACCACCAGCCCACGCGATCATCTCTGCCTGCTCTTTCCGCGCCAATCGCGACATGGCTGGCGCGTGAATGCTCATCACGAAAACGACCCTGTTGTCGCCATGCGCCGGGGAGGAACCGAGCTTCTGATCCAGCAGAGTGGCGAAAGTGAAATTATCAATATCGAACTCCCTTTAAAGCTGGCTGGCACTGACTATGGACGGCCAATTATCGAGTCACGGCCAATCAGTCCTTATGATGCTCAATTGCTGGATTGGTTGAACTGTCTGCTCGCCCAAAACACCCCGATGACCGCTGAAATGGCGGAGACGCTCGAAGATATTCTGTTTCTCCGTGTCATGCAGTGCCATCAAATGTTTCAAAGCGCAGACGTGATGAACCTCACCCGCCCGGCCCTCGTTGACCTTCTCAAAAAAATTGAGCACCGCCTCAACAGCGACGATGAACAGCCTTCCAATCTCGCGGCCCTGGCACACTCGCTTCAAACGACACCAGCTGAAATTACGTCAGCACTGCAAAAGGCCTATGGTTACAAGGTTGAACACTGGTTCCGAATCCGGCGGCTGAATGGCGCACGGCAAGACCTGATTCGCTCCAAAAATAAAAATGCGGTGACGGGAACGGCGACACAGTGGGGATTTTTCCACCTCGGACGGTTCTCAATGGAATACAAGGCGCTTTTCGGTGAAGGCCCACAAGAGACCCTACTCGCAAGATGAGTGGAAGGAATGCTGCAACGAACGAGGCAATGATGCCAGCCGGTTTGCAGCAAAGTGCCCTATGACCGGCCTCGAAAAATACGCCAGCAGTTCTCGCTCATCCTCACAGGACGTTCCATTTCGCCGCTGAGAACATCAACACCTTTTTGTGCGTGGCTCTCTCCCAATCAGGCCTTTGGCTGAACAATTGGCGAAATAGAGCGCTTGGCCACAGCTCGCCATCCTGTCATTCGTCATGTTTGCGCAGCGCAAACATATCAGAGTTTATCAGGGAAAAGTGGAATCCGGTTTTCCCGAATAGACAAACGAAAACGAAGAATTTTAGAGTCTGCCGGGTTCAGATTAAACCTGACAGACTCTAAAAAACACATTCATCTTCCTGAACAGCAAAAAGCCGGATGGTTTCCCATCCGGCTCCAACAAACCCTACGGTTTGATTTTTATTTATGCGGCTTCTGCAGCTTCTGCTTCAGCAGCCACGCGAGCCTTGTCGGCTGCGCCCTTCGCATCAACGTCGCGCTCGACGAATTCGATAACAGCCAAAGGCGCGTTATCGCCCTGACGGAAACCAGCCTTCATGATACGCAGGTAGCCACCGTTACGCGAAGCGTAGCGGGTCGCGAGAGCGTCGAACAGCTTGCGAACAGCAAGTTCGTCACGGATCTGCGATACAGCCTGACGGCGTGCATGCAGGTCGCCACGCTTGCCGAGCGTTACCAGCTTTTCTACGATCGGGCGAATTTCCTTCGCCTTTGGCAGTGTCGTTACGATCTGCTCATGGGTGATGAGCGAAGCCGCCATATTGGCAAACATTGCCTTACGGTGGCTTGCAGTTCTATTCAGCTTGCGGCCGGCCTTCTGATGGCGCATTGCTATTCTCCTTTAGTGCAGGTGCTCACATTCCGTGGCGACACTGCCGTTTCCTGACACATACGGGCACCCGGTTTTTCCTTCGGCCCGCTGTTTGACTGGGAAAGGCAGAGTTGAACCTGCCTTATCTGTTATTAATATTGGTCTTCGTAGCGCTTAGCGAGATCTTCAATGTTCTCTGGCGGCCAGGCAGGAACTTCCATGCCCAGATGCAGACCCATGGAAGCCAAAACTTCCTTGATCTCGTTCAGCGACTTGCGACCAAAATTCGGCGTACGCAGCATTTCTGCTTCGGTTTTCTGAATCAGATCACCGATGTAAACGATGTTGTCGTTCTTCAAGCAATTTGCCGAACGCACCGAAAGTTCAAGCTCATCAACCTTCTTCAGCAGAGCTGGGTTGAACGCCAGTTCGGTAACCGACTCTTCTTCCGTCTCGCGCTGTGGCTCATCGAAGTTGACGAAGACAGACAGCTGGTCCTGAAGAATACGAGCAGCAAAAGCCACAGCGTCTTCAACAGAAATAGAACCGTCGGTCTCGACCGTCATGATCAGCTTATCGTAATCCAGAACCTGACCTTCGCGGGTGTTTTCCACCTTGTAGGACACTTTCTTGACCGGCGAATAAAGGCTGTCGACTGGAATGAGACCAATCGGAGCATCTTCGGCGCGGTTACGATCGGCAGGAACATAGCCCTTGCCGTTGTTGACCGTGAACTCCATGCGGATTTCAGCGCCCTCATCCAGCGTGCAAATCACGTGGTTGGGGTTCAAAATCTCAATGTCGCCAACCGTCTGGATATCACCGGCAGTGACCACACCTGGGCCCTGCTTGCGAACAACCATGCGCTTTGCATCATCGCCGTCCATCTTGATGGCGATTTCCTTGATGTTCAGAACGATGTCGGTGACATCTTCGCGAACGCCAGGGATAGAAGAAAATTCGTGCAGAACACCGTCAATCTGAACAGCCGTTACGGCAGCACCACGCAACGAAGACAACAGAACCCGCCGCAAAGCGTTACCGAGGGTCAGACCAAATCCACGCTCGAGCGGCTCAGCAACCAGAGTTGCCTTTGTGCGACCGCTTGACGTGAATTCAACCTTGTTCGGCTTGATCAATTCCTGCCAATTCTTCTGAATCATATGTTTACCTTCCGTTCGTCGTCACCATTCAATCGTAACGACCGAGCATGAGAAGAACCGGGAGCATGCGAACATACACCCGGCGGATTAAGAATGATCAGACGCGGCGCTTCTTGCGAGGGCGGCAACCGTTGTGTGGAATCGGTGTTACGTCACGGATAGACGTAATCATGAAACCAGCAGCCTGCAGCGCGCGCAGAGCAGATTCGCGACCGGAACCTGGGCCACAAACTTCTACTTCCAGCGACTTCATGCCGTGTTCCTGAGCCTTCTTGGCGCAGTCTTCAGCAGCGATCTGAGCTGCAAACGGCGTGGACTTGCGAGAACCCTTGAAGCCCTTGGCACCAGCAGAAGACCAGGCAATAGCATTGCCCTGTGCATCTGTAATGGTGATCATTGTATTGTTGAAAGTCGAGTTTACGTGTGCAACGCCCGACGAAATATTTTTGCGTTCGCGACGGCGAATGCGTGTGGCTTCCTTGGCCATTCAATTTCCTTTCGTTGATCTCTTCACCGCCGTAACACCAGCGGCTCCACCAGGGCAGACCAATAAAGCCAACCCCTTAACTGCAACAAGGCCGGCACTGACGCGCCAGCCTTCAATTCGCCTGTAAGCGAAAATTACTTCTTCTTACCAGCAATCGCCTTGGCAGGGCCCTTACGCGTACGAGCATTCGTATGCGTACGCTGACCGCGCACTGGCAAGCCGCGACGATGACGAAGACCGCGGTAGCAGCCAAGGTCCATCAGACGCTTGATGTTCATTGAAGTTTCGCGACGAAGATCGCCTTCTACGCGATAATCGCGGTCGATAGTTTCGCGAATTGCAAGAACTTCAGCATCGGTGAGCTGATGGACGCGACGATCAGCCGTAAGGCCAACCTTGTCCATGATTTCCTGCGCGAACTTTGGACCAATCCCATGAATATAGGTCAGCGCGATAACAACGCGCTTTGCTGTTGGGATGTTGACGCCAGCGATACGTGCCACGCCTATTCTCCTTGCGTTCCAGTTGCCATCCGGCAAGTGGTGTCTCGTTTGACAGCCAATGTTAAGGCCGCCGATTTATTTGGGTTCTCAACAAGTCAAAAAGACCGACCCCGTCCCCAAAAGTGGAAGAACGCGCCGACCCCTGAACTATCGCGAGTTGGCGCGCTGTTTAACGGAATCAGGGGCAAAAAGCAACTGTTCCGCAAAAGAAATTCAACCCGATCGAATTAAAGACCGGAAAGAATGTTTTCTATCTCTGCCGTCACGCTGTCAATATCGGCCATGCCGTCAACAGAACGCAGCTTGCCCTTTGCATAATAATAGCCAATCAAAGGAGAGGTCTCCTTGTAATAGGCCTGCAATCGGGTTTTGACGGTGTCGCGATTGTCGTCGGGACGACGCTTGAAATGCGTTGATCCACATTTATCACAGACACCAGGAACCTGTGTCTTCAGGTTCTCATCGTGGTAACCCGCGCCACAGTTGGCGCAGGTGTAACGGCCTGCGATTCGGTCCGCGAGAATATCGTCCTCGACTCGGATTTCGACAACAGCCGAAAGCTCGATGCCCTTGGCATGCAGCATTTTTTCCGTCGCATCCGCCTGAATCAACGTGCGGGGAAAACCATCCAAAATAAAACCGTTTTCGCAGTCAGCCTGATCGATTCGCTCGGCAACAATCGCAATGACGATATCGTCGGACACAAGCTTGCCCGAATCCATCACCGCTTTCGCGCGTTTGCCAACCTCTGTCTGCGCGGCCACAGCGGCGCGCAGCATGTCACCCGTGGATAATTGAGGAATGCCGTGCTTATCAACAATTCTCTGCGCCTGGGTGCCCTTCCCGGCCCCAGGTGGTCCTAACAGAATTAACCTCATCTTCCCCTCTTCCCTCCACGCAACTTTGATTTCTTGATCAGCCCCTCGTATTGCTGCGCAATCAAGTGCCCCTGTATCTGTGCTACCGTATCAAGGGTCACGCTGACAACAATCAAAAGCGATGTACCACCAAGGGATAAGGGAACCCCTGTCTGGGAAACCAAAATTTCGGGAAGGATACAGACGAATACAAGGTAAATCGCACCAACCAAGGTTATACGTGTGAGAACATAATCGATATATTCCGCCGTACGATCACCGGGACGAATACCCGGGATGAACCCGCCGTGCTTTTTAAGATTATCGGCAGTGTCCTTGGGATTAAAGACAATCGCCGTGTAGAAAAATGCAAAGAAGCCGATCAACAGCGCGTAAAGCACCATATAGGCAGGCTGACCATGACCAAGCGCGCTGATAATGCTGGTTGCCCAGGCTGGCAAAGTTGATGTGCCCGTAAAGCCAGCCGCTGTTGCAGGCAGCAAAAGCAGAGAGCTGGCAAAAATAGCCGGGATAACGCCAGAGGTGTTCAGCTTCAGTGGCAAATGCGATGTGTCGCCCTGGAACATGCGATTGCCAACCTGGCGCTTCGGATATTGGATGAGCAAGCGTCGTTGAGCGCGTTCAAAAAACACGATCAGCGCAATGACCAGAATCGCGACAACAATCACTGTCAGAATCGCGGCAGTTGACAATGCTCCGGTGCGACCAAGCTCAAGAGTGCCCGCAAGCGCCGTTGGCAGACCAGCGGCAATACCTGCGAAAATGATCAGCGAAATGCCATTGCCGATACCGCGCGACGTAATTTGCTCACCGAGCCACATCAGGAACATCGTGCCACCGAGCAGGGTAACAACGGTCGAAATGCGGAAAAAGATACCGGGATCGTTGACGAGACCGGCTCCATGCTCAAGGCCAACAGAAATGCCATAGGCTTGCAGCGTGCCGAGCAACACAGTGCCGTAACGCGTATACTGATTGATAATCTTGCGGCCCTGCTCGCCCTCTTTCTTGAGGTTTTCGAGCGAAGGCACCACAGATGTCATCAACTGAACAATAATTGATGCAGAAATATAAGGCATGATGCCGAGCGCAAAAATCGCCATGCGCTGCACGGCACCACCCGAAAACATGTTGAATAGCCCGAGAATGCCGCCAGACTGGCCTTTAAAGGCTGCGGCATAGGCTTCCGGGTTCAGTCCCGGCAGCGGAATGTGCGTTCCGAGACGATAGACAAGAAGGGCGGCCAACGTGAACCAAATACGCTTTTTCAGATCCTCTGCCTTAGCAAAGGTAGAAAAGTTCAGGTTCGAGGCCAATTGTTCCGCTGCAGAAGCCATCAAATTCTCCGCTTCACCCCATCAGGTGCCCGATTCTTTATGGGAACACCGAAGGTAAAATTACTTATTTTCTTGACGAAAACGGAGCGATGCAGAGTTTCAAAATCAACTCAAAGCCTCACCCTCAGTTTTCCGAAATCTCCCGGAAGACGGACTTATTCCATCCATGGGTCGCGAGGCACACATATGGGAGAAAAATCGCCCGGTGTGAAGCACCCCGGGCGATTATATTCATCAATTATTCAGCTGCTTCAGCCTTAACGCCCAACAACTTGAGCGAACCGCCAGCCTTTTCGATCTTTTCGATCGCAGGCTTGGAGGCACCAGCAACTTCCAGCGTCACTTTCGCTGTCAATTCGCCGTCAGCAAGAATGCGAACGCCGTCCTTGATGCGACGAATCACACCAGCAGCCTTCAACGCAGCAACATCAATCGTTGCAGTCGCATCAAGCTTGCCAGCATCAATCGCCTGCTGAAGACGACCAACCGACACGGTAGTGAATTCAGATGCGAAGATATTGTTGAAGCCGCGCTTAGGCAGACGTCGGTAGATTGGCATCTGACCGCCTTCAAAACCGTTCACAGCAACGCCGGAACGAGCCTTCTGACCCTTGACGCCGCGACCACCGGTCTTGCCCTTGCCGGAACCGATACCACGACCTACGCGGATACGGTTCTTGCTGGAGCCTTCGTTGTCTTTAATTTCATTCAGTTTCATGACAAATTCCCCCGTCTCACTTCTCTTCGACGACGCGAACGAGATGCTGGACAGCACGGATCATGCCACGAACCGAAGGAGTATCTTCCAACGTGCGGACCCGATGCATCTTGTTGAGGCCCAAGCCGACGAGCGTCTGGCGCTGTACAGCCGGGCGGCGAATAGGCGAGCCGATCTGTTCGATCGTGATCGTCTTGGCTTCAGTGTTCTTGGCCATTTTTCAGCTCCTTATTCTTCAGAACCGTTGCCGGAAGCGGCACGACGGGCCTGCAGGGTCGCATACTTCAGACCACGCTGAGAAGCGACGTCCTTTGGATGAACCTGGTGCTTCAAAGCGTCAAATGTTGCACGAACCATGTTGTATGGGTTCGAGGAACCAGTCGACTTTGCAACAACGTCGTGCATGCCGAGTGTTTCGAAAACAGCGCGCATTGGACCGCCGGCGATGATACCGGTACCAGCCTTTGCGGAACGCAGAAGAACCTTACCAGCGCCATGGCGACCGTTCACATCGTGGTGAAGGGTACGGCCGTCACGCAGGGGAACGAAAATCAATTCGCGCTTGGCAGCTTCTGTTGCCTTGCGGATTGCTTCTGGAACTTCACGAGCCTTGCCGTGACCAAAGCCAACGCGGCCCTTCTGGTCGCCAACAACAACGAGAGCAGCAAAGCCGAAACGACGGCCGCCCTTAACAACTTTCGCTACGCGATTGATCGCGACCAACTTGTCGACGAATTCGCTATCGCGCTCTTCACGGTTCTGACGGTCGTCCCGCGAACCACGCTTTTCTTGTGCCATTGTCCTTTTCCTTTTTTCTTTTCCGGGTGCAATCGGCAGATTACAATATATGTCCGCCCTGCCCTGTTTGGGGTAAGCCATATCGGGCCGGGGCGACGTCCGGGTGACCGGCTAAAAAGCCGGAAAGCCGCCCGAGTAAACCCGGGCGGCAATTCATTAGAACGAAAGACCGCCTTCGCGAGCGGCTTCGGCCAATGCTTTGATGCGGCCGTGATAAATGAAGGCACCGCGGTCGAAGACCACTTCCTTCACACCAGCGTTAACCGCACGCTCGGCAACCAACTTGCCAACAGCGGCAGCTGCCGCAGTGTCAGCACCGGTCTTGAGCGAAGAACGCAAACCTGCGTCCAGCGTCGATGCAGCGGCCAAAGTGCGGCCAGCCACGTCGTCGATAACCTGAACGTAGATGTTCTTCGAAGAGCGATGTACCGACAGACGCGGACGGCCATTGGCCACCGCTTTGATCTGACGCCGTACACGGTTCGCACGACGTACAAGTGCTTCTTTTCTGCTTGCCATTTCGCGCGTTCCTTACTTCTTCTTGCCTTCTTTGCGGATAATCCGCTCTTCGGCATACTTGACGCCCTTGCCCTTGTAAGGCTCAGGACCGCGATATTCGCGGATCTCAGCAGCGACCTGACCGACCTGCTGCTTGTTGATCCCCGTGATCACGATTTCCGTCGGCTTAGGAACGGCAATGGTAACACCAACCGGTGGCTCATACACAACGTCATGAGAGAAACCGAGAGCCAGCTGCAGGTTCTTGCCCTGAAGCGACGCGCGGTAACCAACGCCGTTGATTTCAAGCTTGCGCTCGAAGCCATCCTTAACACCCTTGAAGATGTTTTCGATCATCGTGCGGGACATGCCCCACTTTGAACGAGCATCCTTAGAGTCGTTGACTGGCTTTACAACAACAGCGTTGTCTTCCAGAGCAACAGAGATTTCGTCATTTGCGACGAAGAAAAGTTCGCCTTTAGGGCCCTTTGCAGTCACTTTTTGGCCATCAACAGTGGCCGTGATTCCTGCAGGAACCTGAACGGGCTTTTTACCGATACGAGACATGTTTATATCCTGTCTGTTCGCTAGGGAGATCTCCGCGCTGTCTTAGAAGACAGAGCAGAGAACCTCGCCACCAACATTCTGTTCACGAGCCTGGTGATCGGCCATAACGCCCTTCGGAGTCGAAAGGATCGTAATGCCGAGGCCGTTCGCGACCTGCGGAATGGACTTAACCGATACATAAACTCGGCGGCCCGGCTTAGATACACGGCCGATCTCACGGATCACCGACGCACCTTCATAATACTTCAATTCAATCGTGATCTCGGACTTGCCGTTACCATGATCGATTTCCGAATAGCCACGAATGTAGCCTTCAGCTTGCAGGACATCCAGAACGCGCGCACGCAGCTTGGAAGCCGGAGTAACCACAGAAGCCTTACGGCGAGCGGCACCATTCCGGATACGGGTGAGCATATCGCCCAACGGATCAGTCATCGTCATTTGCCCGTCTCCTTACCAGCTCGACTTAACAATGCCCGGCACCTTGCCGGAATTGCCAAGCTCACGAAGCGCAATACGCGACATCTTGAGCTTACGATAGAATGCCCGTGGACGGCCGGTGACTTCGCAACGGTTACGAATGCGGGTCTTGGAGCCATCGCGCGGCATTTCTGCCAGCTTGAGGGTTGCCTTGAACCGTTCCTCAATCGAAAGGGACTGGTTCATGATAATTGCCTTCAGTTCGGCGCGCTTGCCGGCCTGATGGGCAACTGTCTTGCGGCGGCGCTTGTTCTTTTCAACTGCGCTTGTCTTCGCCATATCGAAGTTCCTCTTCTACGCTTGTCGTTACGGTTATGCGCGGAACGGGAAGTTGAACTCTTTCAGAAGAGCCCGTGCTTCGTCGTCCGTTGGTGCCGTCGTGCAAACGATGATATCCATGCCCCACATCTGATCAACTTTATCGTAGTTGACCTCTGGGAACACAATGTGCTCCTTGATGCCCATGGCGAAGTTACCACGGCCGTCAAAGCTTTTCGGGTTCAGACCACGAAAGTCGCGAACGCGCGGAAGCGCGATGTTGGTCAAGCGATCCAGGAATTCATACATGCGTGCGCCGCGAAGTGTTACCTTTGCGCCGATCGGCATGCCTTCGCGGACCTTAAAGCCAGCGATAGAGTTACGAGCCTTGGTGATCACAGGCTTCTGACCGGCAATGGCTGCCAAGTCAGCTGCAGCAACAGAAGGCTTCTTGGAATCGGCAGTCGCCTCACCCACGCCCATGTTGATAACAACCTTGGTGATCTTCGGGATCTGCATCTCGTTTGCGTAGGAGAACTGCTCCTGCATGGCCTGACGAATACGGGATACGTATTCTACCTTGAGCCGGGGCTCATACTTGATCTCAGCCATCGATCACTTCTCCCGAACGCTTCGCAACACGAACCTTCTTGCCGTCAACGACAGCGAAACCAACGCGAGTCGGCTTGCCGTCCTTGTCAACGATAGCAAGGTTGGAAAGGTGCATAGACGCTTCCTTGTTAACAATGCCAGCTTCTTGGGTCTGCGTCTGGCGCTGGTGGCGCTTGACAACATTAATACCCTTGACGACCGCACGGTCTTCCTTTGGCATCACCTGAATAACTTCACCGGAACGACCCTTGTCCTTACCGGTCAGTACGACGACCTTGTCGCCCTTACGAATCTTTTGCATCGTCATCGCTCCTTTAAAGAACTTCCGGAGCCAACGAGATGATCTTCATGTGGTTCTTAGCACGAAGTTCGCGCGGAACCGGTCCGAAGATACGGCTACCGATAGGCTCTTTTTTATTGTCGATAAGAACTGCTGCGTTGTTATCGAAGCGGATGACGCTGCCGTCGGCGCGACGGATGTCTTTAGCGGTACGCACAACAACCGCTTTCATCACGTCACCCTTCTTAACGCGGCCACGCGGAATAGCTTCCTTGATGGAAACGACGATAATGTCGCCCACCGAAGCGTATTTACGCTTGGAGCCGCCCAGCACCTTGATGCACATGACACGACGTGCGCCGGAATTGTCGGCAACGTCGAGGTTAGTCTGCATCTGAATCATGTCAGGTCGCCTTTTCGTTAGACCGGAACGGTTGGGCGAACTGGCCCCCTATTCCGGCTTATGGATTTTTCTCAATTTTCGAGCGGAGGAGGATCTTGCAAAGGTGGTTTCCTCTAGAGGACCTTCCCTGCGCTCAAAGCAAAAGAACGCTCGCAGTGGAGCGTTCTTGCGCCGTTGTGGTGCTTCATACAGATTTCTGGGAAAGGCGCAAGAGCCTTTCCCATTTCTCTGTAAATTAAGCCTGGGCGGAGATAACCGTCCAGCACTTATCCTTGGAAATCGGTGCACATTCCTGAATGGAAACCATGTCACCGGTCTTGTATTGGTTGGTCTCGTCGTGAGCCTTGTACTTCTTAGAACGACGAACTGTCTTCTGGAGCAGTGGGTGAGCGAATCGACGCTCAACCCGGACCACAACAGTCTTGTCGTTCTTGTCGCTGACGACGACGCCCTGCAGAATGCGTTTAGGCATATTTTCTGTTCCTTTAGGCCTTGGCTTCTGCCGCCTTCTGGCGGGCAATGGTTTTCACGCGAGCGATGTCCTTGCGAACTTCGTTAACACGCGAGGACTTTTCAAGCTGGCCAGTCGCCTTTTGAAAGCGCAGGTTAAACTGCTCCTTCTTCAGATTGGCAAGCTCGTCCTTCAATTGATCAGCGCTCATGGCGCGAACATCTGCGGCTTTCATGGCTTGATCCCTCACTCTGCAATGCGCTGTACGAAGCGCGTCTTGACCGAGAGCTTGGCCGAACCGAGACGAAGCGCCTCGCGGGCGATCTCCTCGGAAACACCGTCGATCTCGAACATCATACGGCCGGGCTTGACCTTGCATGCCCAGTACTCAACAGAACCCTTACCTTTACCCATACGGACTTCGGTAGGCTTTGCTGTTACTGGAACATCGGGGAATACCCGGATCCACACGCGACCTGCGCGCTTCATATAACGTGTGATCGCGCGGCGAGCCGCTTCGATTTCACGAGCATTGACGCGGTTAGGCTCAAGAGCCTTCAGGCCGAATTCACCGAACGCCAGGTCGAAACCGCCCTTGGCAACGCCCTTGATGCGTCCCTTGAACTGCTTGCGATACTTGGTACGCTTTGGTTGCAACATTTTCTATTCTCCAAACTTTCTGCCACGCGGCGCCAATTACGCGTTCTCGCGGCGGCGGTTGTTGGTGCTGCTACCTTGGGCGTCACCTTCCAGAGCGCGACGCTCGGAAGCCATTGGATCGTGCTCAAGGATTTCGCCCTTGAAGATCCAAACCTTGATGCCGCAAATACCATATGCGGTTGTAGCTTCTGCTACACCGTAATCGATATCCGCACGCAGCGTGTGAAGTGGAACGCGACCTTCGCGGTACCATTCCGTACGAGCGATTTCGGCACCACCGAGACGGCCGGCGCAAGTGATCTTGATGCCTTCAGCACCCAGACGCATTGCCGACTGAACGGAGCGCTTCATGGCGCGACGGAAAGCAATACGGCGCTCGAGCTGCTGGGCGATCGACTGAGCGACCAGCGTAGCATCGATTTCTGGCTTACGAACTTCAACGATGTTGAGGTGCGTTTCAGAATTGGTCATTTCGGAAAGCTTCTTGCGAAGCTTTTCGATGTCCGCACCCTTTTTGCCGATGATCAAACCAGGACGAGCCGAGTGGATCGTGACGCGGCACTTCTTGTGCGGACGCTCGATAACCACCTTGGCAATACCAGCCTGCTTCAATTCAGCCATGATGTAGGCACGGATCTTGAGATCTTCGTGCAACAACTGACCGTATTCAGCGTTGTCGGCGAACCAACGGCTATCCCAGGTGCGATTAATGCCCAGGCGGAAACCGATTGGATTGATTTTCTGACCCATTATGCAGCCTCCACTTTGGCTTCGACTTCGCGCACAACAATCGTCAAGTGTGCGAACGGCTTTTCAATGCGCGATGCGCGGCCGCGGCCACGAGCGTGGAAACGCTTCATGGTGATCGATTTACCAACATAGGCCTCTGCAACGATCAGCTGATCGACGTCGAGGTCGTGGTTGTTCTCAGCATTCGCAATAGCGGACTCGAGAGTCTTCTTTACGGTGCCTGCAATACGCTTGCGCGAGAACTCGAGGTCGGCCAGAGCCCGGTCGACCTTTTTGCCACGGATCATAGCTGCAACCAGGTTGAGCTTCTGAGGGCTGACGCGGAGTGTACGCGCAACTGCTTGCGCCTCATTATCCTGCAACCGGCGTTCGGCTTTTGCCTTGCCCATCGTTACTTCCTCTTCGCTTTCTTGTCCGCACCGTGACCGTAGTAGGTCCGGGTTGGAGCGAATTCACCGAACTTATGGCCAACCATGTCTTCGTTGACGCTGACCGGGATGTGTTTGCTGCCGTTATAGACGCCGAACGTCAAACCGACAAACTGTGGCAAGATTGTCGACCGACGGGTCCACATCTTGATCACTTCGCTACGACCGCTTTCGCGAACCTTCTCAGCCTTCTTAAGAAGGTAGCCGTCAACGAAGGGGCCTTTCCATACTGAACGAGCCATCTCTGACTACCTCTCTTACTTCTTCTTCTGGTGGCGCGAGCGCATGATGAACTTGTCTGTCGACTTGTTCGAACGTGTGCGCTTGCCCTTGGTGGGCTTGCCCCAAGGCGACACTGGATGACGGCCACCCGAGGTGCGGCCTTCACCACCGCCGTGCGGGTGGTCAACCGGGTTCATAACAACGCCGCGAACGTGCGGACGCTTACCGCGCCAACGCGAACGACCGGCTTTACCGTCATTGGTGTTGCCATGGTCGGAGTTGGAAACCGCGCCGATTGTCGCAAGGCAAGTGCCGTGCACCAAGCGCTGCTCACCCGAGCTCAGACGAAGGATCGCCATGCCGCTGTCGCGACCAACCAGCTGAACATATGCACCAGCAGAACGAGCAACCTGACCACCCTTGCCTGGCTTCAATTCCACATTGTGGATGATCGAGCCGACAGGAATGTACTGCAGGGGCATCGTGTTGCCTGGCTTAACGTCAACAGCCTTTTCAGACGCGATGACCTTGTCGCCAGCAGCAAGACGCTGAGGAGCAATGATGTAAGCCTGTTCGCCGTCGGTGTATGTCACCAGAGCGATAAACGCTGTACGGTTAGGGTCATACTCGAGACGCTCAACCGTGCCTTCAACTTCAAACTTACGACGCTTGAAGTCTACCAGACGGTAGGTGCGCTTGTGACCGCCGCCCTGAAAGCGAACTGTGATGCGACCAAGGTTGTTACGACCACCCTTAGAGTGGAGACCTTCGGTCAACGACTTGACTGGCTTGCCCTTGTAAAGGCCGGACCGGTCTACGATAACCAGCTGACGCTGGCTCGGGGTCGTCGGATTGAAATTTTTCAATGCCATTTTTCTGTTCCTCAGAGACCGGTGGACACGTCGATGGACTGACCCTCAGCGAGCGTTACGATCGCCTTCTTCACGTCCTTCTGTTTCCCGGCAAAACCGCGGAAACGCTTTGTTTTGCCCTTACGGAGCAGCGTGTTCACGGCAGTCACCTTTACACCGAAGAGAGCTTCAACAGCAGCCTTGATTTGCGGCTTGGAAGCGGTCTTGGCAACATTGAAGACAACCTGGCTGTATTCAGATACCATGGTCGACTTTTCAGTGATCGATGGAGATACGATCACGTCGTAGTGGCGAAGATCAGTCATTTGAACCGCTCCTCCAGAGCTTCAACTGCAGCCTTGGAAAGCACCAGCTTGCCGCGACGCAGAATGTCATAAACGTTGATGCCCTGAACTGGCAAAACATCGATGTTCGGGATGTTTGCAGCTGCGAGCTTGAAGTTGCCGTCGAGCTCTACACCACCGATCAGCAGCGCGTTGGTCAGACCCAGAGCTTCGAAAGAACCAACAAGGCCCTTCGTCTTAGGATCAGCAGACACGAACTGGTCGATAATGATCAGGTCTTCAGACTTGAGCTTGGCCGACAAAGCGTGACGCAAAGCAAGTGCGCGAACCTTCTTGGGCAGGTCGTGTTCGTGGCTACGAACAACCGGGCCATGAGCCCGTCCACCGCCGCGGAACTGCGGAGCGCGTGCCGAATGGTGACGAGCGCGGCCCGTACCCTTCTGCTTGTACATCTTGGCACCAGTGCGCGAAACTTCTGCACGGGTCTTTGTCTTGTGTGTGCCCTGCTGCTTCTTGGCAAGCTGCCAACGAATCATGCGAGCGATAATGTCTTCGCGGGGCTCGAGGCCGAAAATGGCGTCGGACAGAGAAACCTTGCCGGCTTCTTTCCCATCAATAGTCTTGACGTTGAGTTCCATAGCTTGGCTCCCTTACTTCGATGCCGACTTGACGGCGTCGCGCACGATGATCCAGGAACCCTTGGAGCCGGGAACTGCGCCCTTCACCAGGATAAGACCACGATCTTCATCGGTCGAAACAACTTCAAGATTCTGAGTTGTCACACGGGTCTGACCCATATGACCTGCCATCCGCTTGCCCTTCCAGACCTTACCAGGATCCTGGTTGGAACCAGTCGAACCATGCGAACGGTGAGACACCGAAACACCGTGGGTCGCGCGAAGACCGCCGAAGTTGTGGCGCTTCATCGCACCAGCAAAACCCTTACCAATTGTCGTGCCGGTTACGTCAACCAGCTGACCAGAGGTGAAGTGGCTTGCGGTAAGCTGCGCACCAACATCAATCATGTTGTCTTCAGAAACGCGAAACTCGAGCAGCTTCGCCTTTGGTTCAACATTTGCTGCGGCAAAATTGCCACGCATAGCCTTGGATGTATTCTTTACTTTCGCCTGGCCTGCGCCGAGCTGAACAGCAGTATAGCCATGCTTGTCGGCGGTGCGCTGAGCCACCACCTGGCAGTTATCCAAGCGTAGTACTGTTACTGGAATGTGCTCACCGGCGTCATTATAGACCCGGGTCATTCCTACTTTCTGTGCAATCACACCTGAACGCATAGGTTCATTCCTCTTGAGAGTAAAACAAGCATCTTGCGACACTTGCCCGCCTCTTTGTTTAAGGATTCCATTCAAGCCCTTCCGGACCTTCAGGTTTCCCGTTTCGAGAAGTCGTTGGCAGGTCTTGCCACGTACCTTCCTTGTTATTACGGCTCTCGCCGGAATTCTTTTTTAGAGCTTGATCTCTACGTCAACGCCAGCAGCAAGGTCGAGCTTCATCAAAGCATCAACGGTCTGGGGCGTAGGATCAACGATATCGAGCAGACGCTTGTGCGTGCGCATTTCGAACTGTTCGCGGCTCTTCTTATCAACGTGAGGCGAACGGTTGACGGTAAATTTTTCAATACGGGTAGGGAGCGGTACTGGACCACGCACGCTCGCACCGGTACGCTTCGCGGTCGATACGATTTCGCGTGTCGAGGCATCGAGGACCCGGTGATCAAACGCCTTGAGGCGGATGCGGATATTCTGGCCGGTCATTGGACTTGTCCTTGTTTCTTTTCTTGCGCCCCGCATAAGCGAAGACAATGAATTACCAATTGCTGGCCGGCCCCGTATTGTCAAAAATCACTGCAGCGCCATTTTCGCGCCACGGTCACTTATCTGCATTGGGGGCCCTGCCAACCCGATCTTAAGCAGATCGACAAACTGAGCAGAGCCAAGGGCACATAACGCTACGCTATGTACCTTGTTCGTGGCGCGGACATACAACGTCCCCGCCCCTTCGTCAACTGATTCTCTTGCGCATAATTCCTTAAACCGGAATCGGTTCAAGGATAAAATTATACAGCAGATATGAAGTGTTACAGCGACCCCTCGTGCGCCATCTATGACGAGCAGTGCTGAAACGAAATACGCGCGGCTTTTGGCCGCGCGTACAACAAAGTTATCGATCGCTTAAGCGACGATGGAAGCCACGATGCCGGCACCAACGGTACGGCCGCCTTCGCGGATCGCGAAGCGGAGCTTTTCTTCCATGGCGATTGGGTTGATCAGCGTAACCTTAACAGTCACGTTGTCACCAGGCATAACCATTTCCGTGCCTTCTGGAAGTTCAACAATGCCCGTTACGTCCGTTGTACGGAAGTAGAACTGTGGGCGGTAGTTGGTGAAGAACGGTGTATGACGGCCGCCTTCTTCCTTGGTCAGAATGTAGGCTTCTGCCATGAACGTGGTGTGTGGCTTAACCGAACCTGGCTTGCACAAGATCTGACCACGCTCAACGCCGTCACGGGTAACGCCACGGATCAGCGCACCAACGTTATCGCCAGCCTGACCTTGGTCGAGCAGCTTGCGGAACATTTCAACGCCGGTAACAGTCGTCTTGGTCGTTGGACGAATACCAACGATTTCAACTTCTTCACCAACCTTGATGATACCACGCTCGACACGACCCGTTACAACCGTACCACGGCCAGAGATCGAGAACACGTCTTCGATTGGCAGCAGGAACGGCTGGTCAACTGGACGCTCTGGTGTTGGGATGTAATCGTCAACAGCAGCCATCAGCGCACGAATTGCGTCTTCGCCGATCTTCTTGTCCGAATCTTCCAAAGCAGCAAGAGCAGAGCCCTTAACAACTGGAATGTCATCGCCTGGGAAGTCGTATGAAGACAGAAGTTCGCGAACTTCCAGTTCTACCAGTTCCAGCAGCTCTTCGTCGTCAACCTGGTCAACCTTGTTGAGGAACACAACGATGGCAGGAACGCCAACCTGACGAGCCAGCAGGATGTGCTCGCGGGTCTGTGGCATTGGGCCGTCAGCAGCCGAGCAAACCAGGATCGCGCCGTCCATCTGCGCTGCACCGGTGATCATGTTCTTGACGTAGTCGGCGTGACCGGGGCAGTCAACGTGTGCATAGTGACGGTTGGCTGTTTCATACTCAACGTGAGCCGTCGAGATGGTGATACCACGTGCCTTTTCTTCTGGAGCGGCATCGATTTGGTCGTATGCCTTGAACTCGCCGAAGTACTTGGTGATTGCTGCCGTCAGAGACGTCTTGCCGTGGTCAACGTGGCCGATCGTGCCAATGTTAACGTGTGGCTTATTGCGCTCAAATTTACTTTTTGCCATTTTCGGCTCTCCATTATCTCATCCCCGCTATGGGGGAAATTCCTGTTATCTTTTCTGGCGGGTTACCCCGATCATTTCTGACCGGAGTACTTTGCCTGAATTTCGGCTGCAACGTTGCTCGGAACCGGTGAATAGTGGTCGAACACCATTGAGTACTGCGCACGGCCCTGAGACATGGAGCGCAGGTTGTCAACATACTTGAACATATTGGCAAGCGGCACGTGAGCGTTGATAACAACTGCCACACCACGGCTTTCCTGACCCTGAATCTGCCCACGACGGGAGTTCAGGTCGCCAATCACGTCACCGACGTAATCTTCAGGTGTAACAACTTCAACCTTCATCATCGGCTCAAGAAGCTGTGCACCAGCCTTCTTTGCTGCTTCACGGAAGCAGGCGCGAGACGCGATTTCGAACGCCAGAACCGACGAGTCAACATCGTGGTAAGCACCGTCGATGAGTGTTGCCTTAACACCCAGCATCGGGAAGCCAGCCAGAGGACCGGAGTTCAGAACGCTTTCGATACCCTTCTGAACGCCTGGGATGTATTCCTTCGGAACAGCACCACCAACGATCTTGGATTCGAACTTGAAGTCTTCGCCTTCTGGATTTGGTTCGAACACGAGCTTGACGCGCGCAAACTGACCAGTACCACCAGACTGCTTCTTGTGGGTGTAGTCTTCTTCATGCAGCTTCGTGATGGTTTCACGGTAAGCAACCTGAGGAGCACCAACAGTGGCTTCAACCTTGAATTCGCGACGCATACGGTCAACGATGATGTCGAGGTGAAGTTCGCCCATGCCTGCGATGATCGTCTGACCGGATTCATGGTCAGTCTTGACGCGGAACGAAGGATCTTCAGCAGCCAGACGGTTGAGCGCGAGGCCCATCTTTTCCTGGTCGCCCTTGGTCTTAGGCTCGATAGCGATCTGAATAACCGGCTCAGGGAATTCCATGCGCTCAAGGATAACCTGGTTCAAAGGATCGCAGAGCGTGTCGCCCGTAGTGCTTTCCTTCAGGCCAGCGAGAGCAACGATGTCGCCTGCAAAAGCTTCTTCGATGTCTTCACGCGAGTTGGAGTGCATCTGAAGCATACGGCCAACGCGTTCGCGCTTTTCCTTCACCGTGTTCATAACCGACGCGCCCTTTTCGAGCTTGCCAGAATAGATACGGCAGAAAGTCAGAGAACCAACGAAGGGGTCGTTCATGATCTTGAACGCCAGCATCGACAATGGCTCGCTGTCATCAGCGTGACGCTCGATTTCAGCTTCAGTCTTCACGTCGATGCCCTTGATAGCAGGGATATCGAGTGGAGAAGGCAGATATTCAACAACAGCGTCGAGCAAAGGCTGAACGCCCTTGTTCTTAAAGGCTGTGCCGCAGAACATTGGATGGAACTTAACGTCGATCGTGCCACGGCGAACCAGAGCGCGGATCTTGTCGTTGTCAGGCATAACGCCGTTCAGGTAGTCTTCCATCGCCTGTTCGTCGATCTCAACAACAGTTTCGATCAGCTTTTCGCGATATTCAACAGCCTTGTCCTTCAGGTCGTCCGGGATTTCAACAACATCCCATGCAGCGCCCAAAGATTCATCGCGCCATACGAGCGCGTTCATCTCGATCAGGTCAACAACGCCCTTGAACTCTGTTTCAGCGCCGATTGGCAGCTGCATAACAACAGCGGTGGCACCGAGACGGGTCTTGATCATTTCTACCGAACGGTAGAAGTCAGCACCGGTCTTGTCCATCTTGTTGCAGAAGATCATCCGCGGAACGTTGTACTTTTCAGCCTGACGCCAAACCGTTTCGGTCTGTGGTTCTACACCGGCGTTGGCATCGAGCAGCGCAATAGCACCATCGAGAACACGCAAGCTGCGCTCAACTTCAATCGTGAAGTCAACGTGGCCGGGGGTGTCGATGATATTGAAGCGGCGCATCTTGCCATCGCGACCCTTCCAGTAGGTCGTGGTCGCAGCGGAAGTGATGGTGATACCACGTTCCTGCTCCTGCTCCATCCAGTCCATCGTGGCTGCGCCATCATGAACTTCGCCGATCTTGTGAGACTTACCTGTGTAGTACAGGATACGCTCGGTGGTCGTGGTCTTGCCGGCGTCGATATGCGCCATGATCCCGAAGTTGCGGTAGTCTTCGATTTTATATTCGCGAGCCATAGTGGACTGCCTTTCGATATTCGATCGCTTCTAAGATTACCAACGATAGTGCGAGAACGCGCGGTTGGCATCAGCCATCTTGTGCGTGTCTTCACGCTTCTTAACAGCGCTGCCGCGGTTGTTAGAAGCATCCAGCAATTCGCCGGACAAACGATCAACCATTGTTGTCTCGTTGCGCTTGCGAGCGGCATTGATCAACCAGCGAATGGCGAGCGCCTGGCGGCGCTCCGGACGCACATCGACTGGCACCTGATACGTTGCACCGCCAACGCGACGCGAACGCACTTCGACATGAGGCGCAACATTTTCGAGAGCCTGATGGAAGATTGCGATCGGTTCTTGCTTGGACTTGCTCTCAACGACATCAAACGCACCGTAAACGATGGTTTCAGCAACGGACTTCTTGCCGTGCAACATGATGGCGTTCATGAACTTGGTAACGATCAGATCGCCGAACTTTGGGTCCGGGTTGATCTCGCGTTTTTCTGCTTTATGGCGACGTGACATATTTTTCGTCTCTCAACGGTTGGAACGCTTTAGAACGCGGAGAACCTCGCGCAGCGCTGGAATTTAAAATGTGGAATGCCGAAATCACTTCGGACGCTTCGCACCATACTTGGAACGGCGCTGCTTACGGTTCTTGACGCCCTGCGTATCGAGAACACCACGGATCACGTGGTAACGAACGCCTGGCAAGTCCTTTACGCGGCCGCCACGGATCATGACAACAGAGTGTTCCTGCAGGTTATGGCCTTCACCTGGAATGTAGCCGATGACTTCGAAGCCATTGGTCAAACGGATCTTGGCAACCTTACGAAGAGCCGAGTTAGGCTTCTTAGGTGTCGTTGTGTAAACGCGAGTGCAAACGCCGCGCTTCTGTGGATTTTCCTGCAATGCAGGAACCTTATTGCGCTTTACCTGTGCCTGACGCGGCTTGCGGATCAGCTGATTTACGGTAGGCATAGAACCATCCCTTTTATTCTTGTCACTTGAGCCCTTGTGGCCCGCTTTAGCCGTTACCGGCGGTGGCCGCACAATTTTCTACATGCGCAAAACATGGCCATACCCAATTTCTGGATAGACCACAAAAGGCAGAGGACGCATATAGAATACGTCGTGCGTGCAGCATTCATGTCTTCAAAGTGCGTTTTGGATCCTTGTTTGAGGCAAACTCCAGAACATGGCGTTCCGAAAAGCATAACCTCACATTGGCTCCGATGCCGGGCGTACTACTGTTTTCGCCCGGTTTCGTCAAGCCTTGGCCCGAAATTATTAGGCTATGCAGGGCGTTGCAGCCCTGAGCGATGCTCTTATGCACGATTATGAGCCGAATCCGGGTTACGTGCAAGAATTCAATCGCACTTTGTCACCGGGAAAGTCTCAGAATCAGTTTGACGCACAAACTGTCATCTTGACCGGGTGGTCGTGATCTATAACGTGATTGTGCCGATTCAATTCCACCCCGGATCAGCGCCGGAATTCGGGTATCCAGCGCAATATTTACCCAGCGCCATCTTTGCATTGACTTCATCCTTCGGCCCGTTGCATCAGAGCAAGGTCTCCCGTTCGAAAGGACCCCACATGATTTCCACACCCGACAACGACAACACATCCGAAGACCCGATGGTTTTCATCATCATCGCCAAGGCTTATGAGGAAGCTGGCTCGGACGGCATAGACCTGCATATTCTTCTCTGCGCGCCAGATGATGATTCTGCCGTGCGTAGCGCCTTGAACGCGCTTTCTGAAGAAGGCTTCCTTGAAGCGGATCTGGACCAGATCGGCATGGTTACCGAGGTTCCGGTCGATGAGCCCCACGCCTCAGCCTATCAGGGCGCGCTTGAGGGCGAAGTTGCAATCATTCGCTTCGACTGAGTGTTGAACGGTGTGCAAGCCACCCATTGATAAAGTCTTGATCTACGCGACATGGAAAGATCGGCTCCTTGTTTTTGACGAGCCGGACTTTCCTGAAATTTTGCCACAAGTGCCCGGCGGCACTGTGGAACCGGGTGAAGCGCTCATAACGGCAGCTCAGCGGGAGTTTGCAGAAGAAAGCGGTCTGACTCCGGTATATCCCCCGATATTCCTGGCATCCGCGACCTACGCAATCTTACGCGACGGCGAACATATCATGCACAACCGCCATTTCTTTCACATCGCTCTCGACGGGCCGTTTTCCGACAGCTGGACCAATCTCGAAATGTTTCCACACGGCTCAAACGTGCCGGTTACCTTTCGTTTTTTCTGGCTGTCGTTGGCGCAAGCCGAACGGCGGCTTGGATATGAGCAGCAAGCCGCCCTGCCCTTTTTGCAACACACGTCAGACCTTTAGCGAACTGACGCGATAAAAAGTCTCAGCAAAAAATAGCAACCACCATCAAGACACGACAAAGCCGCCCGGCTCACACCGGGCGGCTTTGTTAATTGTTGAAAATGTCCCTGCCCTTATTCGGCGGCGGGCGCATTCTCTCCTGCCATGTCACGCAACATAGGCGTGGCAGAGTCAGCACCAGTGCCCTTGCGGCGTTCTTCGAGGATCAGCTCGTCACGCGACGATGCAATCCGGCGAATAACCGTCATGGTGCCACCCGTACCGGCTGGGATCAGACGGCCAACGATAACGTTTTCCTTCAGACCCTGCAGCGTATCGGTCTTCCCGGCAATCGCCGCTTCCGTGAGAACCTTTGTGGTTTCCTGGAAGGATGCAGCCGAGATGAAGGAAGGCGTCTGCAGCGATGCCTTGGTGATACCCAGCAGAACGGGTTCGCCATAGGCAGGCTTCTTGCCTTCTTCAATCAGCGCATCGTTGATGTCATCCATCTCGATGCGATCAACGTTGTCGCCCACGATGTACTGGCTATCGCCCGCATCGGTGATTTCAACCTTCTGCAACATCTGACGAACAATCACTTCGATGTGCTTGTCGTTAATGCCCACGCCCTGAAGACGATAGACTTCCTGGATTTCGTTCACGAGGTAGGAAGCCAAAGCCTCTACGCCCTTGATCGCCAGAATGTCGTGCGGTGCAGGGTTACCGTCGAGGATGTAATCACCCTTTTCGATATAGTCGCCATCCTGAAGATGGAAGGGCTTGCCCTTCGGGATCAGGTATTCGACTGGCTCTACACCATCTTCCGCAGGCTCGATGATCACGCGACGCTTGTTCTTGTAGTCGCGACCCAGACGGATCGTACCATCAATCTCAGCGATGATGGCGTGATCCTTCGGACGACGTGCTTCGAACAATTCAGCAACGCGTGGCAGACCACCGGTGATGTCCTTGGTCTTGGCGCTTTCCATTGGCGAACGGGCCAGAACTTCACCTGGCGACACCTTCTGGCCGGGCTCTACCGACAGAATGGCGTCCACAGACAGCTGGAAGCGTGCATCACTGCCACGGGCCAGCTTGGCAACATTGCCGGAAGCATCCTTGATGACGATCGCAGGCTTCAGGTCTGTACCGCGTGGCGTCGAGCGCCAATCGATAACCTGACGCTTGGTGATACCCGTCGACTCGTCGGTGGCTTCCAGAACGGAGATACCATCAACCAGATCTTCGAAGTGAACAGTTCCTTCCACTTCCGTCATGATCGGACGTGTGTATGGATCCCATTCGGCCAAGCGCTGACCACGACGAACCTTGTCGCCATCGTCCACGAAGATCTTTGAGCCGTAAGCAACGCGCTGCGAAGAACGCTCCACACCACGCTCGTCGAGAATGGTGATGGCAATGCTACGGCCCATGGCGACAAAAATGCCGTCAGAGTTGCGCAGCATGTTGCGGTTCTTGATCAGGATCGTACCTTCATACGATGCTTCCAGGAACGACTGGTCAACCACGTTCGCGGTACCGCCCAAGTGGAAGGTACGCATGGTCAGCTGTGTGCCTGGCTCACCGATGGACTGAGCGGCAATAACGCCAACTGCTTCGCCCATGTTGACAGGTGTACCACGTGCAAGGTCGCGACCGTAGCAGATCGAGCACACGCCGGTCTGAACTTCGCAGGTCAGAGCAGAGCGAATACGGATCGACTGAATACCAGCCTTCTCGATTTCGATCACATCGGCTTCGAGGATCATGCGGCCTGCATCAACAATGCGCTCACCCGTGACCGGATGGTCAATGTTGTCAAGCGCCGTACGACCGAGAACGCGCACACCAATCGAGGCAACCACCTGACCGGCATCGACGATTGCCGTCATGGTCAGGCCCTTATCGGTACCGCAATCGACCATGTTGACAATGCAATCCTGCGCCACGTCAACCAAACGACGGGTCAGGTAACCGGAGTTCGCGGTCTTCAAGGCGGTGTCTGCGAGACCCTTACGGGCACCGTGGGTCGAGTTGAAGTACTCGTTCACGGTCAGGCCTTCTTTGAAGTTCGAGATGATCGGCGTCTCGATGATTTCACCTGATGGCTTGGCCATAAGACCGCGCATACCACCCAGCTGACGCATCTGGTTCGGAGAACCACGCGCACCGGAGTGAGACATCATGTAAATCGCATTCATCGGCTTTTGGCGACCGGTTTCAGCATCAAACTCAACAGCCTTAATACGGGCCATCATGTCTTCCGCAACCTTTTCAGTCGCCTTACCCCAAGCGTCAACGACCTTGTTGTACTTTTCGCCCTGAGTGATCAGACCGTCATTGTACTGCTGTTCGTATTCCTTCACCAAAGACTCGGTATCACCAACGATCTTCGCCTTGGTTTCAGGAATGATCATGTCATCCTTACCAAACGAAATACCAGCCTTACAGGCATGGCGGAAGCCGAGCTGCATGATCCGGTCGCAGAAAATGACCGTGTCCTTCTGGCCGCAATGGCGATAAACCGTGTCGATCATCTTGGAGATGTTCTTCTTGGTCATTTCCTGATTGCAGGTGTCAAAAGGAACATTCACGTTCTTTGGCAGCAATTCACCAATGAGCATACGGCCCGGTGTTGTCTCATGAATATGAGACACAGGCTTGCCTTCGGCATCCACAGTCTTGAAGCGACCACGGATATTGGAGTGCAGCGTCACAACCTTGTTTTCCAGAGCGTGATGCAACTCACCGATATCGGAGAAGACCATGCCTTCGCCCGGCTCATTCTGGTTCATGATCGACAGATAGTAGAGGCCGAGAACCATGTCCTGCGAAGGAACGATAATCGGCTGACCGTTTGCCGGATGCAGAATGTTGTTGGTCGACATCATCAACACGCGGGCTTCCAGCTGGGCTTCCAGCGAAAGCGGCACGTGAACAGCCATCTGGTCACCGTCGAAGTCGGCGTTGAAGGCTGTGCAGACGAGCGGATGCAGTTGAATTGCCTTACCCTCAACCAGAATAGGCTCAAATGCCTGAATGCCCAGACGGTGCAGCGTTGGCGCGCGGTTCAGAAGAACGGGATGCTCGCGGATAACCTCGTCGAGGATATCCCAAACTTCCGGCTTTTCCTTTTCAACAAGCTTCTTGGCCTGCTTGACGGTCGAGGAGTAACCCTTGGCGTCCAGACGGGCGTAGATGAATGGCTTGAACAGTTCGAGCGCCATCTTCTTTGGCAGACCGCACTGGTGCAGCTTCAATTCAGGACCGGTCACGATAACCGAACGACCGGAATAGTCGACGCGCTTACCGAGAAGGTTCTGACGGAAGCGGCCCTGCTTGCCCTTGAGCATGTCAGACAGCGACTTCAGCGGACGCTTGTTGGCACCGGTGATGACGCGGCCACGACGGCCGTTGTCGAACAGCGCATCGACAGATTCCTGCAACATGCGCTTTTCATTACGGATGATGATGCCAGGCGCACGCAGTTCGATCAAACGCTTCAAACGGTTGTTACGGTTGATCACGCGACGATAAAGATCGTTCAGGTCGGAGGTGGCAAAACGGCCACCATCCAGCGGCACCAGCGGACGCAGGTCCGGTGGAATCACGGGAACAACCTTCATGATCATCCATTCAGGACGATTGCCGGATTCCATGAAGTTCTCAACGATCTTGAGACGCTTCATCAGCTTCTTCTGCTTCAGATCGGACGTGGTATCGGCCAAATCCTGACGCAGATCGCCAGCAATGCGTTCCAGATTCATGGAGGCAAGCATTTCGAAAATGGCTTCAGCGCCGATCATCGCGGTGAACTGGTCTTCACCATATTCATCCACAGCCATCATATACTCTTCTTCGGAGAGCAATTGATTCTGCTTCAGAGCGGTGAGGCCCGGCTCGGTGACGATATAGTTTTCGAAATACAGAACGCGCTCAACATCCTTCAGCGTCATGTCGAGCAATGTCGAGATACGCGAAGGAAGCGACTTCAGGAACCAGATGTGAGCGACAGGTGCTGCCAGCTCAATATGGCCCATACGCTCACGGCGAACGCGCGACAGCGTGACTTCAACGCCGCACTTTTCGCAGATAATGCCCTTGTACTTCATACGCTTGTACTTGCCGCACAAGCATTCGTAATCCTTGATTGGTCCAAAGATACGCGCGCAGAAAAGACCATCGCGTTCTGGCTTGAACGTACGATAGTTGATGGTTTCCGGCTTTTTAATTTCGCCATACGACCACGACAGGATCTTCTCCGGCGAAGCAATCGAAATCCGGATGGAATCGAAGTGCTGCGCAGGGACCTGCGGGTTGAAAAGGTTCATGACCTCTTGGTTCATGCCTATCTCCTTGTGGGGGCTTGCGCCCTCGGCTTGGCATCGGATGCGATTATTTACCGCAATAGCGCACCGAACCTTAAAACGACAATAACCGCTGATTGCGGCAACAATCCCTTCGCTCGCTCAAAAATCGAGCTGCGAGAGATGGCGCGCGCGTCAAGACGCGCGCGCCATTGTCACATTTATTCAGCAGCGTCCGGCAACGGAGCAGCACCTTCCGCGATTTCGAGCTTGGAATTCTCAAGCTCAACCGACAGACCCAGAGAGCGCATTTCCTTGACGAGAACGTTGAAGCTTTCCGGAATACCGGCTTCAAACGTATCATCGCCACGAACAATAGCTTCATAGACCTTGGTACGACCTGCCACGTCATCCGACTTCACCGTCAGCATTTCCTGCAAGGTGTAAGCCGCGCCGTATGCTTCAAGCGCCCAGACTTCCATTTCCCCAAAGCGCTGACCACCAAACTGCGCCTTACCACCCAGCGGCTGCTGTGTGACGAGCGAGTAAGGACCGATCGAACGAGCGTGGATCTTGTCGTCAACCAAGTGGTTCAGCTTGATCATGTACATGTAGCCAACCGTGACCTTACGGTCGAAAGGCTCACCTGTACGGCCATCATACAGAACCGACTGACCCGAAGGGTTCAAGCCTGCACGCTCCAGCATGGCCGAAACGTCGCTTTCATGCGCACCGTCGAAAACCGGTGTTGCGATAGAAAGACCACGCTTGGACTGATCAGCGAGACGAAGAAGCGATTCATCGTCAAACTTTGCCACTTCATCATGGGTTTCGCTGGCATAAAGGTCGACCAGCTCTGTCCGCAACTCGGTGATATCGTGATGCTTTTGGTAATCCTCCAGCATCTGACCGATCTTCTTGCCCATACCGGCGCAAGCCCAGGCAAGATGCGTTTCGAGAATCTGACCAACGTTCATACGCGATGGAACGCCGAGCGGGTTGAGCACGATGTCAACATGCGTTCCATCTTCCAGGAACGGCATATCTTCCACGGGCACGATGCGCGACACAACACCCTTGTTGCCGTGACGGCCAGCCATCTTGTCGCCTGGCTGGATCTTGCGCTTCACAGCAACAAAGACCTTGACCATCTTCATGACGCCCGGAGGCATTTCGTCGCCGCGCTGGACCTTTTCGACCTTGTCCATGAAGCGCTGTTCAAGGCGCGACTTGGATTCGTCGTACTGACCGCGAAGTGCTTCCAGCTCGCTCTGAGCCTTCTCGTCTTCGACAGCAAACATCCACCATTGCGAACGCGGATATTCCGACACCACAGCGTTGGAAAGCTCGACGCCCTTCTTGAAGCCCTTAGGACCAGCAATAGCAACGTGACCACGCAGCATGTCCATCAAACGACCGTAAACGTTGCGGTCGAGAATGGCCTGTTCGTCATCACGGTCCTTGGCGAGACGCTCGATTTCTTCGCGCTCGATGGCCATTGCACGCTCGTCTTTTTCAACGCCGTGGCGGTTGAAAACACGAACTTCAACAATGGTACCAAACGTGCCCGGAGGCATGCGCATGGATGTATCGCGAACGTCAGACGCCTTTTCACCAAAGATGGCGCGCAGAAGCTTTTCTTCTGGTGTCATCGGGCTTTCGCCCTTTGGTGTGATCTTGCCAACAAGAATGTCGCCCGGCTGCACTTCCGCACCGATATAGACAATACCGGCTTCATCGAGGTTGCGCAGTGCTTCTTCCGATACGTTCGGAATATCGCGGGTGATTTCTTCAGGACCAAGCTTGGTATCGCGGGCCATGACTTCGAACTCGTCGATGTGAATCGACGTGAACACGTCTTCGCTCACGATGCGCTCGGACATCAGGATCGAGTCTTCGTAGTTGTAACCGTTCCAAGGCATGAACGCGACCAGCGCGTTACGGCCAAGAGCCAAGTCACCCAGATCGGTCGATGGACCGTCAGCGATGATATCGCCCTTGTTCAGAATGTCGCCAACGGACACCAGCGGACGCTGGTTAACGCAGGTGTTCTGGTTCGAGCGCTGGAACTTCTGCAAGCGATAGATATCAACGCCGGACTTCGAAGGGTCGAGGTCTTCTGTGGCGCGAATAACGATACGCGTCGCATCAACCAGGTCGACCACGCCGCCACGACGGGCACCAATAGCCGCACCGGAGTCACGGGCAACAATTGGCTCCATGCCGGTACCGACAAACGGTGCTTCTGCGCGCAGCAAAGGCACAGCCTGACGCTGCATGTTGGAGCCCATCAGAGCGCGGTTGGCGTCGTCGTTTTCCAGGAACGGAATGAGCGCAGCCGCAACAGACACGAGCTGCTTTGGCGAAACGTCCATGAGGTTGATGGTGTCACGTGGCGACAACATAACTTCACCAGCATGACGGCAAACGACGAATTCTTCGACGAAATGGCCTTCCGCGGTCAGCTCAGAGTTCGCCTGGGCCACGTAATACTTTGCCTCTTCCATAGCGGAAAGATAAAGTACGTCCTTGGTCACAACGCCGTCAACGATCTTACGGTATGGGCTTTCAATAAAGCCATACTTGTTGACGCGCGCAAAGGTCGCCAAAGAGTTGATCAGACCGATATTCGGACCTTCCGGTGTTTCAATCGGGCAAATACGACCGTAGTGGGTTGGATGCACGTCACGCACTTCAAAGCCAGCGCGTTCGCGTGTCAAACCGCCCGGTCCAAGAGCCGAAAGACGGCGCTTGTGGGTGATTTCCGACAGCGGATTGACCTGGTCCATAAACTGGCTGAGCTGAGACGAACCGAAGAATTCGCGAACAGCAGCAGCAGCAGGCTTGGCGTTGATCAGATCCTGCGGCATGACAGTGTCGATTTCAATCGACGACATGCGTTCCTTGATGGCGCGCTCCATGCGCAGCAGACCCAGACGATACTGGTTCTCCATCAATTCACCAACAGAACGAACACGACGGTTACCGAGGTTGTCGATATCGTCGATCTCGCCCTTGCCGTCGCGCAGTTCAACCAGCATCTTGACCACAGCCAGGATGTCGTCCTTGCGCAGCACGCGAACTGTATCTTCGGCCTGAAGATCAAGACGCATGTTCATCTTCACGCGGCCAACTGCGGACAGGTCATAGCGCTCGCTATCAAAGAACAGCGAGTTGAACATGGCTTCTGCCGAATCCATGGTCGGTGGCTCACCCGGACGCATCACGCGGTAGATATCGAACAGAGCGTCCTGACGGTTCTCGTTCTTGTCCACGGCCAGCGTGTTGCGGATGTAAGCACCCACGTTGATATGGTCGATACCCAGAACCGGAATTTCTTCAAATCCGGCTTCGAGGATGATCGGCAGGGTCTTTTCGTCGATCTCGTCGCCAGCTTCGAGATAAATCTCGCCGGTTGCGAAATTGACGATGTCTTCGGCCAGATAGTTGCCGTAGAGGTCTTCGTCGCTTGCCTGAAGCGCCTTCAAACCCTTGTCCTGCAACTGACGAAGCAAACGTGGGGTGAGCTTCTTGCCAGCTTCGACAACAACTTCGCCGCTGTCCGCATCGATCAGATCAACGATCGTCTTGGAGCCCTTCAACGTTTCCGGGTTGAAAGGAACGCGCCACAGCTTGCCGTCACGCTTGTAATTCGACTTGGAATAGAATGTGGAAAGAATCTCTTCCCCATCCATGCCCAAGGCCATCAACAGCGATGTGACGGGAATCTTGCGGCGGCGGTCGATGCGTGCATGGACAACGTCCTTGGCATCGAACTCGATATCCAACCACGAACCACGGTAAGGAATGACGCGAGCCGCAAACAGCAACTTGCCAGACGAATGGCTCTTGCCCTTGTCGTGGTCAAAAAACACGCCAGGAGAACGGTGCATCTGGGAAACGATAACGCGTTCCGTGCCGTTCACAATAAAGGTACCGTTGTTTGTCATCAAAGGCATATCGCCCATGTAGACAGACTGTTCCTTGATGTCCTTGATCGAGCGAGCGCCCGTATCTTCATCAATATCAAACACGATGAGGCGCAGCGTCACCTTGAGCGGCGCAGCATAGGTCAGATCGCGCTGACGGCATTCATCAACGTCAAACTTTGGCGGCTCGAATTCGTAGGATACGAATTCCAACATCGATGCACCGGAAAAATCGGTGATCGGGAAGACTGATTTGAAAACAGTCTGAAGTCCCTCGTCTGGACGACCACCTTGCGGCTCATCCACCATGAGGAACTGGTCATAAGATGCCTTCTGAACCTCAATAAGGTTCGGCATCTCAGCAACTTCTGGAATTTTTCCGAAAAACTTGCGTACGCGCCTGCGACCGTTAAAGGTAAGGGTCTGAGCCATCGTCGCTCCTTGTCAGTTTGCACCCGGGCCTGCAACAGACGGAAGCACCTGGCCAGGGGGCTCCGTCAATCATGGATCGTCAATCTCGTTCAAAATAGGTGCCGCAGGCCGGATTGCCTGGTGCACGTCTTGAGAACCATCCTCTTGAGAACCCATTACCCAAAAGTCGTTTTACGGACTTTTGGGTAATGACTTCCTAAAACAAGACGGAAAGGGAGAGAGTATGAAACTCTCTCCCCAACGTAAAGTCGTACTTACTTAACGTCAACCTTAGCGCCAGCTTCTTCAAGCTTCTTCTTGAGGTCAGCAGCTTCAGCCTTGGAAACAGCTTCCTTAACAGCCTTAGGAGCGCCTTCAACCAGGTCCTTGGCTTCCTTGAGGCCCAGGCCGGTGATTGCGCGAACTTCCTTGATCACGTTGATCTTGTTAGCGCCGGCATCGGTCAGGATAACGTCAAATTCAGTCTTTTCTTCTTCAGCAGCAGCAGCTGGGCCAGCAGCAGCGGCAACAGCTACAGGAGCAGCTGCAGAAACGCCCCACTTTTCTTCGAGCATCTTGGAAAGCTCAGCAGCTTCCAGAACTGTCAATGCAGAGAGGTCTTCAACGATCTTAGCGAGATCAGCCATTTTATTCGTCCTTTAGTGTTCAGTTCGAACTGGTTTAAATATGAACAGCGAAAAACCGCCTTACGCGGCTTCGTCCTTCTTGGCGTAGGCCGCAAACACGCGGGCGAGCTGAGCTGCCGGTGCTTGAACAACCCCTGCGATGCGCGTTGCAGGCGTCTGGATCATGCCCAGCAGCTTTGCACGCAGCTCATCGAGCGAAGGCAGGGTCGCAAGCGACTTGACTGCTTCGGCATTGAGGGATGTTGCGCCCATGGTACCACCGAGAACAATGAGCTTGTCATTGGTCTTGGAGAATTCCACGACGACCTTAGGAGCCGTAATCGGATCGGCGCTGTATGCAATCAGCGTCTGTCCGGTGAAGAGATTTGACATCTCTTCCGACTCCGTGCCCTGAAGAGCGATCTTGGCCAGACGGTTCTTCGCGACTTTGACGGTGCCGCCAGCAGCACGCATTTTTGAACGGAAGTCGTTCATCTGCGCAACTGTGACACCAGCATAGTGGGCCACGACAACCGAACCAGAAGCCTTGAAGACTTCGTTCAGTTCCGTGACGAATTCGCGTTTTTCCGCTCTTTCCACTGTCTGTCTCCAGTAGGCAGGATTGGTATACTTCAATCCCGCCGGGTTTGCCTTTGCCCCTACGATATCCTCAAAGAGGATCGTTAGAGACGTTTGAGTTTCCTGCCCCCTCGCACTGAACAAACAGGCGCAAGGCTCACAAGGCTCGAACCGAACTTCCAAAACCGTCTACAGACGCTTTAAAAAATCGAGTCTCACCCGTCTCATGAGGGTCAATATTAAGGCCCGAAGGCCACCCACAATCTCGGACAGGAGTGCCTGGTTTTAACACCAGACATTTCCGCCCCCGAAAGAGCGGAAATTCGTTAAACCGGGGCGAAAGCCCCGGAAATCTTTAAGCTGTTACCGTCGAAAGCTCAACGCGAACGCCTGGACCCATGGTCGAGGAAATCGCAACGCGCTTGACGTAATTGCCCTTTGCACCAGCTGGCTTTGCCTTGACAACAGCGTCAGCAAAAGCCTTGATGTTTTCTTCCAGAGCCTTGGCGTCGAACGAAGCCTTGCCGATACCGGCATGGATGATACCAGCCTTCTCAACGCGGAATTCAACAGCGCCGCCCTTGGAAGCCTTAACAGCTCCAGCAACATCCATAGTCACAGTGCCAACCTTGGGGTTAGGCATCATGCCGCGTGGGCCGAGAACCTTACCAAGACGACCAACCAATGGCATCATATCAGGTGTTGCAATGCAGCGATCGAAATCGATCTTGCCGCCCTGAACGATCTCAACGAGATCTTCAGCACCAACAACTTCAGCACCAGCAGCGCGGGCTTCGTCAGCCTTTGCACCACGTGCGAAAACAGCAACGCGAACGTCACGGCCTGTGCCGTTTGGCAGGTTAACAACGCCACGAACCATCTGGTCAGCGTGACGTGGGTCAACGCCCAAGTTCATTGCAATTTCGATGGTTTCATCGAACTTTGCGATCGCACGTTCCTTGACCATGCCAATGGCATCAGACAGGGCTACGAGCTTTGTAGGATCCACGCCTTCGCGGACCTTCTGCATACGTTTTGCAAGCTTAGCCATGATCAACCTACCACTTCCAGGCCCATGGAGCGGGCAGAACCCTCAACCATTGCCATTGCGCCTTCGATATCGGCAGCATTCAGGTCCTTCATCTTCGCAGCAGCGATGGTGCGAACCTGTTCCTTGGTGATCGAACCAGCCTTGGCACCCTTACCAGGTGTCTTCGAGCCAGAGGTGAGCTTTGCTTCCTTCTTCAGCCAATAGGTCATTGGCGGCTGCTTCATGATGAAGGTGAAGGACTTGTCCTGGTAATAGGTAATGACGACCGGAATCGGCATGCCCTTTTCCATTTCCTGCGTGGCAGCGTTAAACGCCTTGCAGAATTCCATGATATTTACGCCACGCTGACCAAGCGCAGGACCAATTGGCGGGGATGGGTTAGCGGACCCTGCCTTGACCTGAAGCTTGAGCTGGCCTGCAACTTTCTTAGCCATTCTCTCTGCCTTTCATTCCAAACCGGTTGCCCGGCTCAACTATGCCGGACTGATCCGGCGGCTGCGGTTGCGTGGTACGTCTGAACAGTCCGGCTTAGAGACTGCCATCCTCCCACGCGATGGAGGAAAATCCTCCGCGATCAGACCTTTTCGACCTGACCGTATTCAAGCTCGACCGGAGTAGCCCGACCGAAAATAGAAACTTCCACCTTGAGACGCGAGCGCTCTTCATCGACATCCTGAACAACACCGTTAAACGATGCGAACGGACCATCAGAGACGCGGACCTGTTCGCCAATCTCGAAGGACACCGAAGACTTGGGACGCTCAACACCTTCCTGAACCTGACCAAGAATACGCTCGGCTTCATAATCAGGAATCGGCACTGGCTTATTATCAGACCCCAAGAAGCCCGTCACCTTTGGCGTGTTCTTGATCAAGTGATAAGCTTCATCCGTCAGATTTGCCCGAACCAGCACGTAGCCGGGAAAAAACTTGCGCTCAGCATCAACCTTGCGACCGCGACGAACTTCAACGACCTTTTCAGTCGGCACCAAAATCTTCTCAAAGAGATGCTCAAGACCCTTTTGCCGAGCCTTCTCCTCAATCGATTCAGCCACCTTCTTCTCAAAATTGGAATAAGCGTGAACGATATACCAACGTGCAGCCATGTTCGTCTCCCGCTTTATTATTTACCCAGATTAAGAACAAGGCTGAGAACCCAGCCAATGACCTGATCTGAAGCAAAGAAAAACAACGAGGCAAAGATCACCATAGCCAAAACCATCGCCGTAGAGATCAGAGTCTCGCGGCGCGAAGGCCAAGTGACTTTCGACGTTTCAGTGCGAACCTGCTGCAAAAACGCAAATGGATTAATCTTGGATGCCATCTATTGCCCACGCATCTACGGCACGTAAAGCCGAACACTCAGCCCCACGCACCGCGTGTCTGTTGAAGTCATACATAAACGGCAACATCCAATTTCACAAGAAGAAAATTGCCATTTAAACAAATTAACACACACCCCGAAAGACATTGATCGCCTTTCGAAGGTGTTGGAAACTGGCAGGGGCAGTAAGGCTCGAACTTACGACCTGCGGTTTTGGAGACCGCCGCTCTACCAACTGAGCTATACCCCTATGTTGTAGTGCCGCAACCGTTTTTGAAACCGCCAACTGTTTGCTTGCTACGGCGCTCCGTTTAAGAGACTGAACGGATAATGGCAAGTGTTTTTTTGAATTTTTTCAACGTATTTTACTTTGTTACCATCGATGTTGATAGCCCGCATGAAATGCGGGCTTTGGAGCGGCAAAAACGTCGCCCAACGAGGCTGAAAGGTTCACGGATTTGAAAATATCCTTGTTCAAGCCGACCGATCCGGTCGTCTGACTATCCACAGAATCAATCACGGTCTCGCTATAGATCGATGTTGACCAATCCGGCACAGACAGATTGATGCGTTGCGTGGCGGAAAGCCCCTGCCCTTCGCCATGCACCCGAGATGCGCGCAACACGGACATGGACGCAAGCTCGACATCTGGCGACACATTCCATGAACGACTCGCCTCCAATGAGACCCCGCCATTTCCCAGGGTGGGATTCACGTCAGCATTGACCATCACTGGCGAACCCGGCCCGACATCGAACCCTTCGAGACGAATCTTCGCCCAGAGCTTGATCGGCATGGTGTTGGCGTCCACTTCACCCGACTTCTTTGGAATCAGGGATGTATCTATTCCCACTTTGGGCTCATAACTGTTTCGCAGCTGCACGCCGGTCCGCAGCATCACGCCATTCTGGCCTGAGCGCGATACACTCCATATCAGCGGACGGTCACCATCACTTGCGTATGCGACAGCTATGGAGGTAAGTTGGGACAACGAGAGTGCGATAAAAGCTACGCACGTCCATTTTATCATGGGGCGTCCTCAAAGGTTTGGGCTTGTCTCTATCTCGACACAACGGTCGAAACGAACGGCAATCGTCTCCATCTTTGATGGCAACATGAACCTAACCTGAAAATGTGACCCACAAGCGGCAAGATAGATCACTTTTTTGCGACTGCTCACACAATCCACGCTTTATGGCATCTTATTCTTCGTCGCCGTCATTCTTCCCAAGCACACAATCGCGATTTCCGCCGGTGCCGGTTGCGTTTTCAAACACGCAGCGTGTTTCTGGCGGCGTGCCGCACAGTTTAGCAAGATTCTTAAAACCGACGCATTTGCCGTTTGGTGCACGATAACCCGGGCCACCTTTGCAGCCGCACCCTTCACAACGGCCGCCCTGTTTGCATTCAACAACAATGACGGCGGCAGGACTGGCAATCGGCGCGGCAACGCAGACCAATACGGCAGCTGTGCCAGAGCATCGTGCCAAAAATGAAAATCGCACCAATGCTGTCGTTGTTTGCTCTCGCATCAGATGTACCTGAAAACCGGTTCCCGCTTTTCGTAACGATGCTGTAAAAAACACCATTGTGTAAGCCCAACCTGAAACCCTCCTGATGAGAGTTAGGCTCCATCACAGTACCCAAGCTCGCAGCTTACGCGCAAAACACAATTTCCACTCTTTATATTTGCCGCAGCAGCAAAACAAAAAAAGCCCCGCTGTTGCCAGCGGGGCTTTCAAATCCATGATGGATTGAACTTAAGCGACGATGGAAGCCACGATGCCGGCACCAACGGTACGGCCACCTTCGCGGATCGCGAAGCGAAGCTTTTCTTCCATGGCGATTGGGTTGATCAGCGTAACCTTAACGGTCACGTTGTCACCAGGCATAACCATTTCTGTGCCTTCTGGAAGCTCAACAATGCCCGTAACGTCCGTTGTGCGGAAGTAGAACTGTGGGCGGTAGTTGGTGAAGAACGGTGTATGACGGCCGCCTTCTTCCTTGGTCAGAATGTAGGCTTCTGCCATGAACGTGGTGTGTGGCTTAACCGAACCAGGCTTGCACAGAATCTGACCACGCTCAACGCCGTCACGGGTAACGCCACGGATCAGCGCACCAACGTTATCGCCAGCCTGGCCCTGATCGAGCAGCTTGCGGAACATTTCAACGCCGGTAACAGTCGTCTTGGTCGTTGGACGAATACCAACGATTTCAACTTCTTCACCAACCTTGATGATACCACGCTCAACACGACCCGTTACAACCGTACCACGGCCAGAGATCGAGAACACGTCTTCGATTGGCAGCAGGAACGGCTGGTCAACTGGACGCTCTGGTGTTGGGATGTAATCGTCAACAGCAGCCATCAGCGCACGAATAGCGTCTTCGCCGATCTTCTTGTCCGAATCTTCCAAAGCAGCAAGAGCAGAGCCCTTAACAACTGGAATGTCGTCGCCTGGGAAGTCGTAAGAAGACAGAAGTTCGCGAACTTCCAGTTCTACCAGTTCCAGCAGTTCTTCGTCGTCAACCTGGTCAACCTTGTTGAGGAACACAACGATGGCAGGAACGCCAACCTGACGAGCAAGCAGGATGTGCTCGCGGGTCTGTGGCATTGGGCCGTCAGCAGCCGAGCAAACCAGAATCGCGCCGTCCATCTGCGCTGCACCGGTGATCATGTTCTTGACGTAGTCGGCGTGGCCGGGGCAGTCAACGTGTGCATAGTGACGGTTGGCTGTTTCATACTCAACGTGAGCCGTCGAGATGGTGATACCACGTGCCTTTTCTTCTGGAGCGGCATCGATTTGGTCGTATGCCTTGAACTCGCCGAAGTACTTGGTGATTGCTGCCGTCAGAGACGTCTTGCCGTGGTCAACGTGGCCGATCGTGCCAATGTTAACGTGCGGCTTGTTGCGCTCAAACTTACTCTTTGCCATTTGAATGCTTCCTGATGATCGAAAGATGGTTGACCCGGCGAACCGGTTTAGCGCCGCCGTTTAAGGCTTTCGCGACAATTGCGCAAGCGATAAATGCACAAGCGCGACGGCTTGAGACATTTATAGCAAAAAATCAAATTAAAGTGCTGAATTTATTTGGAAACGTATCTGGAGCGGGTAGCGGGAATCGAACCCGCGTATTCAGCTTGGAAGGCTGCTGCTCTACCATTGAGCTATACCCGCGGTGGTATTGATCCGAAGTCGAATGGTGGAGGGAGTTGGATTTGAACCAACGTAGGCTGAGCCAACGGATTTACAGTCCGTCCCCTTTAACCACTCGGGCATCCCTCCAGTTATTCGACCGGATCAAGCTACCAAGCTTTCTTCCCGGAGCCGCTTTGCAGTGGTGCGCTGCGTTCCGTTGGCGGCCTTATGACGGCCTGAACGAAAGAAGTCAACACGCTTTTTGCGGATTTTTTCGATAAAATTTTCATCGCCCTTTTGCGCCGAAATCACAGTCTCACTATCCCCCGCGAGAGAGGCCAGCTATAAGGATGCATGAGCAAAGATACACCAAACGACAAATCGGGCCGCGATACCCACTATGCAACATTGCGCCGCCAGGTGCGTGATGCAAAGCGCGAACGCGGCGAAATCCCCACGCCTGAGCACCAGAAACGGCGCAAATCCAATGCTGATTGGACGCCCCCGCAACTGGCTGCTGATCAGGTCTACCTTTACGGCCTGCACACTGTGCGTGCCGCGCTTGAGAATCCACAGCGCAAGCTGATCAAACTTTCGGCCACCCAAAATGCCCTCGCAAGACTGGACATTGAAAATATCTCGGGGCTGTCCTTTCCTGTGGATATCGTCAGCCCGCAGGATATCGACAAGGTGTTGGGACCAGAAGCCATCCACCAGGGTGTGATGCTGGAAACACGGCCCCTGCCGCTCCGCCGGCTGGAAGCATTGAAGGAAAGCCCTCTGTTGCTGGTTCTGGATCAGGTGACCGATCCTCACAATGTCGGGGCTATTATGCGAACAGCCGTGGCCTTCGGCGCTGGTGCCGTGATTACCACCATGCGTCACAGCCCAACAGAATCGGGTGTGCTGGCCAAATCGGCCTCAGGTGCACTGGAATTGATCCCCTATATTCAGATCACCAATCTTTCCGACGCCCTTAGCGAGCTGAACAAACTCGGCTTTTTCACCATCGGACTTGATTCGGAAGGACCGCAGCCACTGGAAAGCAGATTCAATGGCGAAAAAATAGCGCTGGTGCTTGGGTCCGAAGGCAAGGGTTTACGTCAAAAGACGCGTGAAACTGTCAATGCACTGGCACGGCTCGACATGCCGGGCGAGATTAAATCGCTCAATGTGTCCAATGCAGCCGCGATTGCGCTTTACGCTTCACGCCAACATCTGTTGAAAAAAGTCTGACCAACCCTCTCGCTTCGCAGTGTGGTGCGGCACATGTCGCATCACACCCGATCGACGGCATTGCCGCTTATCTTTGAACAAGGTCAATTCGTCCCCATTAAGGGAACCAATCCCTCCCCCTTTCGTTAGTTCAACGAGTGACAAAAAGGAGGACGAGATATGCCAACACAAATCCCGGAAAAACCGCAGGACGGCCCACGCGGCCCAAATCACACACCTGGCGTGCCTGACCGCACAAAGGACGGAGCCATAAAGCCGCCCGTCACCGATGAGGGTGATACGAAAAACCCCAATGATCCGGTGCCCAATCCGGCACTCCTGCCAATCGGTGATCCGGCGGGCATGGCGTAAAGACTGATTCTGGCGATGGCGTGTTCACGCTGTAATCCAGATCACCTATCAAAAGGCCGCGAATCATATTCGTGGCTTTTTTTGTGCACAGACTGATGCCCTGTTACAGTTTATAACCAAGCCGCAAGATTTCCGTGAAATACTGAACTGCAGCGCCGATTGCTGAAAAAGGTTTGGCAATCCGGTGCAGCTGATACGCAGGAGGTTTCATGAACGACAATGTTATTAAATTTCGCAAGCCCACCCCGCCGAAGCAACCTCGGCCCGGTCTGCGCAAACTTCTTGCGGGGCTTGCTGTCGTTGCTTTTTTTGCGCTTGTCTGGGGCTATTTCGCCTTTCTGGCACCGCCTGCATGACAAAGCGCAAAAGCCGCACGCTTGCGCGAGAAAAAACAGAACTCTGAAAGGAAAATGAGTGGTGCCCCCGGCAGGATTCGAACCCGCGACCCCCTGATTACAAATCAGGTGCTCTACCAACTGAGCTACAAGGGCAGTGCGGCCTATCTAACAGATTCGAACGCGCTGTAAAGTCAAAATATTCATTATCCGAAGCGCTGAAGCAAATTTTTATGCAAGATGAAAACAGCGTTTCACAAAGCAAAAAATCCAGCAAAAACAACGGAAAATGAATGGTGCCCCCGGCAGGATTCGAACCCGCGACCCCCTGATTACAAATCAGGTGCTCTACCAACTGAGCTACAAGGGCAGTGCGGCCTAACTAACAGATTCGCCCCGGCTGTAAAGGGGCAATTTGCATATTTTCAATATTTTCTAACCGCAGCATCAGGAAAAACCTTGGCGCGTCAGGCATTTATCATGTACCAAGGCATTCGTTATCAACAGGTCTTCTGGCGTTTTCAACAGGTCTTCTTGCATGGTGCGCTCCCCTCGGTCGCTTTCCTTTGTTGCCGCCAACACGGTTGAGGCGCTTGCTTCCCGTGAGCAGTTGATTCAAATTTATGGCAACACGCGCCCGGAAGATGCTGACGTGCTTGTGGCTCTGGGCGGTGATGGCTTCATGCTGCAGGTGCTGCACGAAACCATGAATTCCAGCCGGCTGATTTATGGCATGAATCGCGGCAGTATCGGCTTTTTGATGAATGACTTTCGAATTGATCATTTGCCAGAGCGAATCGCTGCCGCCACCGAAAATGGATTTCATCCGTTAAAGATGACCGCACAAAGCGCGGATGGCACCCAAACCATCGCACTGGCGATCAACGAAGTATCTTTATTGCGCCAATCCTATCAGGCGGCAAAGCTGCGCGTGTTGATCGATGGGCAAGAGCGTTTGGACGAATTGATTTGCGATGGCCTGATGGTTGCGACTCCAGTCGGATCGACCGCCTATAATCTCTCGGCCCATGGCCCTATTTTGCCGCTGGATGCACCGTTGCTGGCGTTGACGCCGGTTTGCCCCTTTCGTCCACGTCGCTGGCGGGGCGCACTCCTGTCCGATCGCGTCAAGGTATCCGTCGAAATACTCGAGGCGGAAAAGCGTCCAGTGAATGCTGTTGCGGATAATACCGAGGTAAAATCCGTCGTTAGTGTGCTGATTGAGCAGGCAAATGATAAGACTGCGCGTATTCTTTCCGACCCTGATCATTCATGGTCGGAGAGAATCCTTGCTGAACAATTTTCCAATTGATGGACGCCGATGCAAAAACGCTTACTGATTCCAGCTTTGGCCCTGATTCTTCTCAACAGCACACCTGTGCTGACGCTTGCTGACGCTTTGGACGGCCTTCCCTCTGATGTCACCTTTTTGATCAGCGGCGGCAGCTGGGAAGATCCGGGCGGGGTGGACGCGAGTGGCATTGTGAAAAGCCCAAAAGCCAGTGGCGGTGCGGCCATCCAGGCGAAAGATACGCGTCACGGCCACTACCGGCTGATTGCCGTTCAACAGCCGAACCGCCCCGGCAAGGTATTTTTACAGCAGATGCAGTTGACAGACGCCGGGAGCACGCCGATTGATACAATCGAGCTGCGAGAATTCACCGATAAACAGGCCTATATCACGGATATTCGCACCGATGACACGTCAGGGCGCAACAGTGAGCTTGGGTTCTTTGCAAGCGTTTACCTGAAAACCAATCCGAAATCGGCGGAGTCAGAAAGCTGGAACGTGATCATTGATGAGTTCGGCGAGATTCAGGTCATGCGCGAGAGCCATTAATTCGGTCAGCACTGCTATCGCCCTGTGGATAAGTATAGGCCAGAGCAGACTTGAACTCCGAAAGTCGGGCACGAATCAAATCGCGGTAGGCAGTCGGAGATATTTCTCTATTTTCAACGCGCGTCAGTCCGCGCGACACGGGCACCAGCAAGTCACCTAGGATCTCTCCCCGCAGCGCATGGATTCCGGCGATATCTCCACCTTGTGCACCAAGTCCGGGTGCCAGAATAATATTGCCCTTTAAAAATTGCCGCAGCCTGCGCCCCTCTTGCGGCACGGTTGCGCCAATCACAGCGCCGATATTGCTGAGTGCGCCCTTTGTTTCTTCGCGATTCGAGAGGTTTCCAATCAAGTCGGCCAGCCGCTCTGACACCAGACGATTGCCTGCGACCTTATCTTGCAGCCAAGTCGCGCCGGGGTTGGAGGTTCTGCAAAGAACGAAGAGCCCCTTGTCGTAGGTGTTCGCACAATCGACGAAGGGCTGCAGGGTATCTGGACCCATGAGCGGATTGACCGTTAAGCAGTCTGCTTCAAAATCGCCGCTGCCACCTGCTGATGCTGGCATGAGATAAGCGCGGGCGTAAGCCGCAGCCGTGGCACCAATATCTCCGCGCTTAGCATCAAGAATCACACCGATTCGCGCCGATCTTGCCCTCACCATAGCCGCTGATAACGCTTCAAGGCCTGCAAGGCCGCAGGCTTCAAAATAGGCCGATTGAAATTTGACAAAACCCACCTGCCCTTCGACGGCATCCAGCAAGAAATTGACATAAGGCCCGATCCAGTGACCATCGCCGCTCCGCTCAAAGAAAGACGGGATATCAGATAGCGAAGGATCAATGCCGACCACAAGGTCTCCAAATTCACGCACATTGTCTGAGACAATATCGGTCCAGGGTTTCATTGCGGCAGTCTCCTTGTTGGAATCATTCAAGTGAACATAAAAAAACCGCCGGAAGCGATGCTTCGGGCGGTTTTTATCTAGTGATTTGGATGATCTCTCATCAATCGATATCCGAAACAGCATCGGCCTTACCGCTGATGCGGTGCGCCAGTGCGGCCTCCATGAATTCGTTCAGATCGCCATTCAACACATCATCGGGTGCTGTGCTTTCCACACCGGTGCGCAAATCCTTGACCAACTGATAGGGCTGCAAAACATAAGATCTGATCTGATGGCCCCAACCGATATCGGTTTTCGACGCAGCTTCAGCATTGGCTGCTTCTTCGCGCTTTTTCAGCTCAACTTCATAGAGACGTGCGCGCAGCATATCCCAAGCCTTGGCTTTATTCTTATGCTGCGAACGCTCCTGCTGACATGCGACGGCGATGCCCGTTGGAATATGGGTGATGCGCACGGCCGAGTCGGTCGTGTTAACGTGCTGACCACCGGCACCCGACGAGCGGAACGTATCAATACGGCAATCGCTCTCATTCACATCGATTTGAATCGAATCATCAACCACCGGATAAACCCAGATCGATGAGAATGACGTGTGGCGACGCGCATTGCTGTCGTAAGGCGAAATACGCACAAGACGATGCACACCTGATTCGGTTTTCATCCAGCCATAGGCATTGTGGCCCTTGATGAGAATCGTTGCCGACTTGATGCCTGCTTCTTCGCCATCATGCACTTCAAGCAATTCAACCTTGAAACCGGAGCGCTCAGCCCAGCGCGTATACATGCGCAAAAGAATATTGGCCCAGTCCTGACTTTCGGTGCCGCCAGCGCCAGAATGAACTTCGACGTAAGTATCGTTGCCATCGGCCTCGCCAGACAGCATAGCCTCAACCTGAAGCTTGCCCGATTCAGCCTTGAGGGCCTTCAAACCGTCTTCGGCCTCTTTGACAATGCTTGCATCGCCCTCTTCTTCGCCCATCTCGATCAGCTCAATGTTATCCAACATCTGCTGTTCGAGACGTTTGACGCCTGCGATGCTGTCATCAAGCTGCTGGCGCTCGCGCATCAGCTTTTGGGCTTCGTTCGCGTCATTCCAAAGATTTGGATCTTCCGCCTTGTTGTTCAACCAGTCCAGTCGTCTTATCGCCTGATCCCAGTCAAAGATGCCTCCTCAGCAGGCTTATGGCCTGCTTGATTTCGTCGACTACATTCTCGATTTCGTTGCGCATAGGTCCTTAACTCAAAATAATCACTGTTTTGTCCGCCGGTGCATAATCGCGCAAGACCGGGAAGTAAAGCCGGACATGCGCAATCATGACAACGATGGTTTAGAACAGGCCCGGTGTTCCAGATTGAACAGCCTGGTTCACCTGAGGTGAAGTCTTCAAAATTTCCTCCGGCGGAACGGTCGCGTCATCCATACCAATCACGTTGATGCTATCGGCTGGCCCTGTGCCCGGCTTGAAGGCTTCAACAATGGTATCTGGATCACCTTCCGTTGCGGCCATGCCGGTCTTGCGATTGACGGCAATCAACTGCATGCCATCTGGAACCTTGAATTTGCTCGGCGGCGTGCCCTTCACGGCAGCCTGCATGAACTCATTGAAAATTGGGGCGGAGAGTGATCCGCCTGTGGCCGCACGGCCCATGCCAACCGGGTTGTCATAGCCCATATAGACACCAGCCACCAAATTGGGTGTGAAGCCAACAAACCAGGCGTCTTTGGAGTCATTGGTCGTGCCGGTTTTGCCCGCAACGTCACGGTCGAGTTTCACCCGTCCATAGGCTGTTCCGCGCTGAATAACGCCCTGCATCATCGAGGTAATCTGATAAGCCGTCATCGGATCAAGCACTTGCAGACGATTGTCGGCAATCTGCGGCTCATCCTGTCCATGCCAAGTATCGGCATTGCAGTCTTCGCACACCCGCTCTTCGTGCTTGAAGATGGTTTTGCCGTAGCGGTCCTGAATACGGTCGATCAGCGTTGGCTTGATCTGCTTGCCGCCATTGGCAATCACAGAATAGGCCGAGACCATGCGCAGAACGGTTGTTTCACCAGCGCCCAACGCCATGGAGAGAACCGGCTGCATGTGATCGTAAATACCAAACCGTTCAGCATATTCCGCAACAAGGTTCATACCCATATCATTGGCAAGACGAACGGTCATCAGATTGCGCGAATGCTCGATACCGAAACGCAAGGTGGCTGGCCCAACGGAAGAACCGCCATCATTCTGAGGACGCCAGACCTGGCCGCCAGAGACAAATTCCACCGGCGCATCCAACACAACCGATGCAGGCGTATAGCCACTGTCCAAAGCTGCCGAATAGACAAAGGGCTTGAACGACGAGCCCGGCTGACGCATGGCTTGCGTTGCACGGTTAAATTCTGACAGCGCATAGGAAAAGCCGCCAACAAGTGCCAGCACGCGGCCCGTGTGCGGATCCATGGCCACAAAGCCGCCTTCAACCTTTGGCGGTTGCCGCAAACGATAGTTTTTGGAATCATCGCCGCCGATCTTTTCGACATAGACAACATCGCCAGGACGCAACACACCATCAGGCGATTTTGCCGTTTTGCGATCACCTTTGCCGGAACGGTAGGCCCATTCCATATCGCTGGCTTTGATAATGCCTTTTTGCCGCTGCGGCACAATCTTGCCAGCATCGTCGCGGTCGGGCTTCAGGCCGATTTCAACTTCTGTTTTGGAAACGGCAGTAACAACCGCCACATCCCACTCCGGCACATCCGACATGCCGGGAATGTCCGCCAACGGCGTGCCCCAATCACTGCCGAGTTCAATGTGCTTGATTGGCCCGCGATAGCCTCGGCGCTCATCAAAGCTGATCAAGCCATCCTGCAACGCCTTGCGCGCAAAGGCCTGCAAGCGCGGATCAAGCGATGTGCGAACCGAAAGACCACCTTCGTAAAGCGTCTTGTTGCCATATTTATCAATAAGCTGACGGCGGACTTCCTCGGAGAAATAATCTGCCGCAAAAACTGTGCCGCCGCTTTGACGCACATTCACGCCCAACGGTTCCTTTTTCGCGGCATCACCATCGGCCTGATCAACAAAGCCGTTTTCGACCATGCGATCAATCACCCAGTTGCGGCGCTCAATGGCTGCCTGCGCATGCCGGAAAGGGTTGTAATTGGCAGGCCCCTTTGGCAGCGAGGCGAGATAGGCCGTCTCGGCAATTGTCAACTCGGTTACAGGCTTATCAAAATAGGTCAAAGCGGCACTGGCGATGCCATAGGAGTTGAGACCGAAGAAAATCTCATTGAGATACAGTTCAAGGATCTTGTCTTTGGAATAAGCCTGCTCAATCCTGAAGGAGAGAATGGCTTCCTTGATCTTGCGATCCATGGTCTGGTCGGCAGACAAAAGGAAGTTCTTCGCCACCTGCTGCGTAATGGTGGATGCACCGACAAAACGGCGACCTGAACCCACATTCTGCAAATTCACCAGAATGGCGCGCCCAAGACCCCAGACATCAATGCCGGGATGGGTGTAGAAATTTTTATCTTCGGCGGAAATGAAAGCTGCTTTTACGCGATCCGGTATCGCCTGAATGGGCAAAAACAATCGCCGCTCATGGGCATATTCCGCGATCAACGCGCCGTTACCCGCATGAATGCGGGTCATCACCGGAGGAGCGTAACGACTAAGCACCTCATAATCGGGAAGATCCTTGCTGATCATTCCCAAATAAATAGCTGCCGCTGCCGCCGCGCCTAGCGCCGCAACAGATGCGAGCCCGAAAAGATACCCAATCAGTCTTATCATTTTAACGCTACCGGCATTCGCTTTCCGTCATAAGTGCAAGGCATGTTCGCCAATGCACATCGTGTGGCGTTTTGCACAGGACGCCCGCAATTACAAGGCGCGGCACTGATTCCACGCCATATCACCCATAATCAGGGTCTTCATATCATAATGCGCGCAAATTAGGGCTACCAATCACTTTACTCCCAAGTTTTCACATCTGCGTTCTTGGCTATTAAAACATCGTGCAGAAAATCGGAATTGGCACGATACTCTAAGTTTATGTTTGCGCATCGGATTTATCCGAAAACCGGTTCCCACTTTTCGGTCCGACGCTCTTGTTGTCAGCCCGGCTTTTTCCGCCGCAAAGCCCTACCCTTTATTGGCCAACAGCGGTTGGCGATATTCTTTCACGGCCTCCACCAGCAAATGCACAAGCTTTTTGCGCCAGGTGAGATCGGACAGCAAATGCTCATCTTGCTTGTTCGACAAGAAGCCCATCTCAAGCAAAATTGATGGGACATCCTGGGCCTGCAACACGCGAAAGCCTGCGTAACGATGCGGGTTGTTGATCAGTTTCACCTGCCCCGAAAACTGTTCCACCACAGCCTTGGCCATGGAAATGGAAAAGGCCTGCGTCTCTCTTCTGGTCAGGTCTTGCAGAATATCCGACACTTCATGGGGCGCTTCCGGCGCATCCACGCCCCCCACCTCGTCGGACTGGTTTTCGCGTGCCGCCGCCGCTTCCGCCAACCGGTCAGAAGACTTGTCGGATATGGTATAGACCGTGGCACCGCGAATATCCGACTGGCTAAGCATATCGGCGTGCAGAGAAATAAACAGATTGGCTCCCTTTTGCCGGGCCAGCGTCACCCGTTGCGAGAGCGAGAGAAAGACATCCGAATCGCGCGTTAAAAATGCCTTGATTCCCTTTTGCTTGTTCAGCTCTGCCGCAAATGCTTTGGCGAAGGCCAAAGTGATGGTTTTTTCCGCAATATGGGTGGTTCGTCCAATCGCTCCAGTATCAATACCGCCATGGCCGGCATCAACAGCAATCAGAAAATCCGAGCTGGAGGGCGGCGGGTCCTGCGCAATGCTTGCGGCTTTGCCGGCGCTATATGCATCAGCATTCCATGCCTGCGAGGCCACCAGTTTCGCAAACGTATCAGCATCCGTCATTTCAGCGTCCAGAATCAGCCGATAGCCTTTGCCTCCCTCATTTTCCCGAATGTCCGTCAGCGTCAGTTTTGTGGCTTTTTTGGCCGTCAGCACCACGCGCGAATGGCTGGCATCAATTGAACCAAATCGAATGTCCCGAAACAGGCCAGTTGGTGCCAGATCAGAGGCTGGAAACGTAAAGTTTGTCGCCGGAAAATCGACCACGATCCGGTCCGGGTTGCCAATATAGCGTACCGACGCCTGCGGCTTCTCGCGAAAATCCAACACAATGCGCGTTCGGGCGTCATCGCCGACGATGCGGGCAGCGTAAGAGACGAGCGGGGTCGGGGCTAAGGGCTCGGCCGTGCCAGAAGCAGCAAATGCCAAAGGATTTGCCACCAGGAGCGCTATGCCAACCAGGGCCAAAAGCCGTGTGCGCCTCATTGTCATCAACCACATTGTCACTGCAATCCTGTTTTCAAACTGGTTCCGATCCTATGTCATAAACTTGGCCAGCAACACCATAGGATGTCGCTGGGCAATGATTGTAAATCGCAATCCCAGCCCCAACAATTGCACGCAAGGCGTGCTGAAACCAAAACTGCGCCTCAAACACAATCACCTGTCTCTAATGTATCGGACTTATCAATATTATGACTGCACGGGCTTTGCCGCTTGCCAATGTGGCACAGACGACATACAACAGAAATAAGGAGTAAAATTGTCGACGGGATAGATAATCAAGACGGCTGCCAACCGGAATTAAGGACCTGGCGCCATTTGTCTGATTTTTCATCCACCGCCAAGACAATTTTTCTCCGAGCATGAAATCCGAAAGCCGGAGTGTCCGGCAGAATACAGGGTGGGTAACCACCAAACGCTCTTTTGAGCATTCATTGGGCCCCATAAGGGCCTTTGGCATTGTCGCTTTTGTTTTGGTATTTGATGTCGTTGCAGCAGCCTTTGTTTCATGTCTTCAGCCGTCGGGCCCTATCAGGCCCCAATGCTGATGGACTGCTGCCAGGAAAAATAGACCAGACGAGAGCACCGATATCCGGCGCATCGCTTACGAGATCATACCCGCTTGGCCTTACGCCAGCGGCATTCCTCGCCACCGGTCGCGCCGAGGAGCAGAGCTTACATGGCAGACAAAATGCTTATCGACGCGTCTCACGAAGAAGAGACACGCGTCGTTGTCGTACGCGGTAACAGAATTGAAGAATTCGATTTCGAGTCTCAGCACAAGAAACAAATCCGCGGAAATATTTATCTTGCAAAAGTAACACGGGTAGAACCGTCGCTACAGGCCGCCTTTGTTGATTACGGTGGCAACCGCCATGGCTTTTTGGCCTTTGCAGAAATTCATCCTGATTATTACCAGATCCCCCTCGCCGACCGCCAGGCTCTGCTCAGAGCAGAAGCTGAAGAACACGGTCGCAATAACGATGACGGCGATTTTGAACCACGGCCGTCGTCGCGCAAGGGTACTGATCCGGCTGATGCCGAACAGCCAAATATTTCCGACCCTGCTGAATTCGCCAACGAGGCCGAGGAAGTGGCCGGTCTGGCAGCCAAGGAAGAGAAAAGCGCAGCACCTGCGATTTCGATGACTGTGGCAGATATTGCAGAGCAATCAGGGTCGCAATCATCGGAAACTCAAACTTCGGAAGCTGGTGCCTCTGAAGTGCAAGCTGCTGAGGATGCCAAAAGCGTTGAACCCGCTGAAGCTACAGCTGAGGTTGAAGAGACATCCAAGCCAAAAGCGCGGCGTCCGCGCAAGCCGCGGAAAAAGGCAGATGCTGTTGATGCAACGGCGGACGCCCCTGTTGCTGTTGAAAGCGATGAAGGCGGCGAAGACAATAGCTCAACCGGCGGCACCATAGCCGCCATGGTCGATACCGACTCGATTTCCGAAGAGTCAGGTCGTCGCGACCATGACGATGACGACGATGATGACGGCGAAGAAAAAGAAGTGATCGAATCCGTTGGCGCGGAAGACGCCATGGAAGAAGTGCCTGATCGCGTTCGCCGGACACCCCGCAAGCAATATCGCATTCAGGAAGTGATCAAGCGTCGGCAGATTTTGCTGGTGCAGGTCGCAAAGGAAGAGCGCGGCAACAAGGGCGCTGCTCTGACAACCTATCTCTCGCTGGCTGGCCGTTATTCGGTATTGATGCCGAATACTGCTCGTGGCGGCGGCATTTCGCGCAAAATCACCAGCCCTGCAGACCGCAAGCGTCTAAAGGAAGTGGCGCGTGAGCTGGATGTGCCTTTGGGCATGGGCGTCATTTTGCGCACCGCTGGTGCCAACCGCACCAAGGTTGAGGTAAAGCGCGACTTTGAATATTTGATGCGCCTTTGGGAAAATGTGCGTACTCTGACGCTAAGCTCCATGGCACCGTGCCTGGTTTACGAAGAAGGCTCGCTGATCAAGCGCTCTATTCGCGACCTTTATAACAAGGACATCAGCGAAATCATCGTCTCTGGCGAAGAAGGCTATCGTGAAGCGAAAGACTTCATGAAAATGCTGATGCCAAGCCATGCCAAAGTTGTTCAGCCCTACCGCGATATTCATCCGATCTTTGCGCGTTCAGGCATTGAAGCCCAGCTGGACCGGATGTTGCAGCCGCAGGTCACATTGAAGTCGGGTGGCTATATCATCATCAACCAGACAGAAGCGCTGGTGGCCATTGATGTGAACTCGGGTCGCTCGACCCGTGAATATTCCATCGAAGACACGGCCTTGCAGACCAATCTGGAAGCGGCAGAAGAAGTGGCGCGTCAGCTGCGTCTGCGCGACCTTGCCGGTCTGATCGTCATCGACTTCATCGACATGGAAGAAAAGCGCAACAATCGCGCTGTCGAGAAGAAGCTGAAAGATTGCCTCAAAGACGATCGCGCCCGCATTCAGGTCGGCCGGATTTCGCATTTCGGTCTTCTGGAAATGTCGCGTCAGCGCATTCGTGCCAGCGTGCTGGAAAGCACCACGCAGGTCTGCCCACACTGCTCTGGCACCGGCCTGATCCGTTCGCAGTCATCTGTTGCGCTGCATGTTTTGCGCGGTATCGAAGAATTCCTGCTCAAGTGCACAACGCATGACATTTCAGTCCGTACCCTGCCCGAAACGGCATTGTATCTGCTGAACCATAAGCGCAGCACCATCATTGATTATGAAAAGCGCTTTGGCGTGACCATCGTTATTGAGGCTGACGCCAGCGTGGGCCATTCGCATTTCGCGGTCGACAAGGGTGAGCCGGTTGCCAATCCTGTGCGGATTGAAACTCTGATGCCGCTGATTGCAGAGCCGGAAGAGGAAGATCCGATCATCGAGATCGAGGAAGACGAAGACGACGTCGTCGTTGAAGTCGCGTCTCAAACTGCACAGCCTGCTGACACCAACAGCGAAGAAGGTGCCAATCGCAAGCGCAAGCGCCGTCGTCGTCGCCGTGGCAAAAACGGCAACGGCGCCCACGATGAAACCGCCAATGCATCTGCTCAGGACGAAGATGGCGAGTTCGACGCCGAAGGCGATGCTGAAGACAGCACTGAAGAGCGTGCGGAAGGTGTAGAAGCCACCGAAGACAGCGAGAGCCAGCGCCGCAAGCGTCGTCGTCGCGGCAAACGTGGTGGTCGTCGTGGCCGCGATGAAAATGGCGCAACGACGGAAGCTGGTGCCAGCGAAGAAGGCGATGTCGCGGTAAGCGAAGAAGCTGAAACAGAAGCCGAAGCGATGCCAGCGTCTGAAACCGTTGCTGAGGCTGTTGCAGCTGACGTTGCCCCGGTTGAAGCGCTTGCAGCTGACGAGAAGGCTCCGGCAAAACCACGCCGCGCCCGCAAGCCGAAGGCAACAGCCAAAGCCGCACCTGTGGAAGAAGCCGTTTCTGAAACTGTCAATGTTGAAGTTGCTGAACCGACACCTGTGGAAACACCGGTTGAGGTAAAAGTAGAAGCTGCACCAGAGCCGGTGGCACCTGTGGTTGAAGCCGTAGACGTCCCTTCGGACGTTGCAGCGGCTACGCCTAATGAGGCTGAAAAGCCGGTTCGCGCCAATCGCGAGTCCAATGTCGTTGCGTCTGAGCCGGTTGTGACATCCACCGCCAGTTCTGATGAAGCACCCAAGCCCAAAAAGGGCGGTTGGTGGACCAAGCGCGGCTTCCTCTAAGAAGCGTTTATTTTTAAAGAAACGGCCACGCATTGCGTGGCCGTTTTTGTTTGTGCGCTCTGCTGCGTAATCCCTTACAGTGCGCGAAACCGCTGCATGATCACCGCCTCTGATCCCATATAATCTGCATCTGCCATCCAGACGTAACCGTTCTTTTCCGCCACCCGGATTGAAGCAATGTGCTGGGGATCAAAAATACACACCGTTTTCCCCTGCTCAAAATGGTGATCGGCCCATTTCAGCACCTCAGAGACAGCTTCTGTTGCTAGGCCCCGCCCGTGAACGTCCGGCACCAGCACCCAGCCAATTTCAGGAATACCATCAATCGACGGTGTGATCTGCCGCTTGAAATTTGCCAATCCGACCTCGCCGAGAAACGCGCCGGTTTCGCGATCTTCAACTACCCAATATCCAAACCCGAGAGCGTGCCAATGTCCGATATATTGCAAGATGCGTGACCACGATTGCGCAGCCGTTGAGGGCTTTCCGCTGATATACCGCACCACCCGGTCATCCGCCCACATGGCGGCAGATGCCGCATAATCTTCAATTTCGTGGCCGCGCAAACGCAAACGCTGCGTTTCCAGCACAGGCACGATGTCCCTTTGACTCATCACCGTCATATCCACCTCTGGCGTTGTGACACATGGTCTTCTGAAACTGATTCAAGTCGTTCACACAATGATTCAACCTGATCAGAGTTTGAATCCGAAAATCCTCATAACCTTTTGACGATATGTTATAATTTCTCCAACCAATGACCAAGGCGATCGGTTGCCTCCGTCATCTCAGCCAATGTTCCGGCATAGGAAAATCGCATGGCACGGTGGCCATCCAGCGGGTCAAAATCCAGGCCCGGCGTGGCGGCAACATCGGTCTCCAACAGCATTTTTTTGGCAAATGCCATGCTGTCATTGGTAAATCGGCTGACATCAACATAGGCATAAAAAGCACCATCCATCGGCGACAGCAGGGAAAGGCCAATCTCCGGCAGGCGCTTTTGCAAGAAGTCACGATTGGCCTTGCAATCTGCTTTATAGCCTTCCAGCGCCTCACCCGCGCCAAGCGCTGCGGTTGCGGCAATTTGCGACAGCTCCGGTGCCGAAATATAGAGGCTTTGCGCCACGCATTCGACGGCACGCACCACGGATTTTGGCAGCACCATCCAGCCAATGCGCCAGCCAGTCATGCGATAATATTTCGAAAAGGAATTGATGACGATGGCATTGGGCGCAAACTCCACAGCACTTGCCTCATCCACGCCATAGGAGAGCCCGTGGTAAATCTCATCCGAGATAAAGGTGACCTTGTTGTCATCGCACCAACTCGCAAGTCGCTCGAGCGCCTCGCGCCCCGTGACAGTGCCCGTCGGGTTCGCAGGACTTGCCAGCAACACGCCTTTCAGGCGCACGCCAGCGGCGCGCGCTTCGCGCTCCAGACTTTCCGGGGTCAGCGTGTACTGCGTCTCCGGACCCACCGGAACCTCAATCACCACCAATCCCAAGGCCTTCAAAATATTGCGGTAGGCGGGATAGCCGGGCCGGGCAATAGCCACCGCATCGCCCACATCAAACAACGCCAGAAAAGCCAGATTGAACCCGGCTGATGATCCGGTGGTGATCATGATTTGGGCGCTATCCACCGCAGTGCCATGGCGGCTCTGATAGTAATCTGCCAAGCTCCGGCGCAGATCGTCGCGGCCAAGGGCATCCGTGTAGCCAATCTGGCCGGTGCGCAACGCAACTTCCGCCGCCTGAATGGCAGCCTCAGGCGCGCTCGCGCTCGGCTGGCCCACGGCAAGTGAAATAATCGGGCGGCCCGCCGCCTTCATTCGGTTGGCTTCAGCCAAAATATCCATGGCGTGAAAGGGATCAACGGAACTACGGTTGGAGAGAATGACCAAAACAGAACTCTTTCCTGCACTTGAGGGACTTATAAATGCGCATGTCGTGTCTTGCGGTGCCCTGTATTCTATAAATGCACACAGGACACTATCACAGTTTATAGCGGATACGCCTTGTGTGCCTTAACCCGATTCAGGTTCAAACCATTGTGCAAGTGCGCGGTATTCACAAGAATGACGCGATGAATTCCTACTCTTTTCCAGCTTTCCTTGGAAAAGCCTTTAAATTGGCTGGATTGCCAGCAATCCGACTGGCAAACAGGTGCAGAATGGCATCATGTTGCTGACGATGTCGCGCTTTGAAAAAGGACTGATATGAAGACGATTCTCTCCCGCACAGCACTGGCAATCTTGCTGATTGCCACGACAGCGTTTGGTTCATCCGCCTATGCGCTGGATGACAAGCAGAAAGAAGAATTCGGAGCCTTCATCAAAGAATATCTGATCGCGCATCCGGAAGTGCTTCTCGATGCACAGGCCGCTTTGGAGCAAAAGCAGGAAGCCGCGCGTGCGGCCCAAACCACGGCCGCCGTGACACAGAACAAGCAGGAAATTTTCCACTCCAAAGACGATGTCTCGCTTGGCAATCCACAAGGCGACGTCTCCGTCGTCGAGTTCTTTGATTATAATTGCGGCTATTGCCGCCACGCATTGCCCGATATGGAAACAATGCTGAAAAAGGACAAAAACATTCGGTTTGTGCTGAAAGAATTCCCGATTTTGGGGCCGGATTCTGTTGCCGCCCACCGGGTTTCTGACGCCTTCCGGCAACTCGCTCCGGAAAAATACCCGGCCTATTTCCGCTCCATTCTTGGCAGCAACAGCCGCGCAACAGAGCAAAGCGCCATTGACGACGCCGCAGCATTTGGCGTGACGGAAGCCGCCTTGCGCAAGACCATGAAGGCCAACACGGATGACACAAATTTGAAGCAGACCTATGCTTTGGCCCAGAAACTCGCAATCAATGGCACGCCAGCCTATATCATCGGAGATGAGGTCATTTCTGGCGCAATTGGTGCAGAAGCCTTGCAACAAAAGGTTGCCAACGTGCGCGCTTGCGGCAAAACCACCTGCTCGTAACACCAGATAATCGCGCATAGATGCCAATAAATGGGCAAGGTTTGCCCCTCATATGGCGGGGGGGCTTTTCCTCAAAGCCGTGGCAGTCTATAGGGAGCGGTCGAAAACACGACGGAACAAGTGATGAGCAGAACCATTTTCGTGCTGAACGGCCCCAATCTCAATGCACTCGGCAAGCGAGAGCCTGGGATATATGGTGGCAAAACACTGGCGGACATTCACGCCGATTGCTTAAGCTTCGGCGCAGCCCATGACATTGTGGTGGATTTTCGCCAGACAAATCATGAAGGCGTGTTGGTGGATTGGCTCCACGAAGCTGGTGATAGCGCCGTGGGCGTGGCACTCAACGCGGGTGCCTACACCCACACGTCGATCGCCCTTCATGATGCTATTCGCGCCATCTCTGTTCCGGTTGTCGAATTGCATATTTCGAACGTCCATGCCCGGGAAGAATTCCGGCATACATCCATGATAGCCCCCGCCGCCAAGGGTGTCATTTGTGGCTTTGGGCCGCATTCCTACATCCTGGCGCTGCAAGCGCTTGATAACCTCACACGATAAAACAAGAAATTCAGGGATAACCTCCATGGCAGACAAGAAAAACGGCATTGATCAGGCGCTCATTCGCGAACTGGCAAATATTCTCAACGAGACCGATCTGACCGAGATCGAAGTGTCGCAGGACGATGTCAAGATTCGCGTGTCGCGCACAGCACCGCAGCAGATGGTGATGCCGCAGATGCAGGCCTATGCGCAGGCTCCTGCCCCCATGGCGGCGGCTCCTGCAGCCGTTGCAGCGCCCGCTGCTGCCCCTGCCCGCGATCTTTCCAAGGCGGTCACGGCTCCCATGGTTGGCACCGTTTACATGGCGTCGGCTCCCGGTGCACGCCCATTCATCGAAGTCGGCACAATGGTGAAGGAAGGCCAGACGTTGCTGATCATCGAAGCCATGAAGACCATGAACCAGATCCCTTCGCCACGCGCGGGTAAAGTCGTTGAAATTCTGATCGGCGATGCCAGCCCGGTTGAATATGGCGAAGCCATGGTCATTATCGAGTAAGCCCATGCCAGCCATTTCAAAAATCCTCATCGCCAATCGGGGCGAAATCGCCCTTCGCGTTTTACGCGCCTGTAAAGAACTCGGCATCGCTTCTGTTGCCGTGCACTCCACCGCTGACGCCGATGCGATGCATGTGCGCCTGGCGGACGAAAGTGTGTGCATTGGCCCGCCTTCCTCGCGTGACAGCTATCTGAACATTCATCAGATTGTTGCGGCCTGCGAAATCACCGGCGCGGATGCGGTTCACCCCGGCTATGGCTTTTTGTCGGAAAACTCCAAGTTTGCCGATATTCTCGAAGCCCATGGCATCACCTTTATCGGACCGACCGCCGATCACATTCGCCTGATGGGCGACAAGATCACTGCCAAGGAAACCGCAAAGTCGCTGGGTATCCCGGTCGTTCCGGGTTCTGACGGTGAAGTGAAGCCAGAGAATGCCTTGGAAATCGCTAGGGGAATCGGTTTTCCCGTGCTGATCAAGGCCACCGCAGGCGGTGGCGGACGCGGCATGAAGCTGGCGATGAACGAGAGCGAAGTCGAAGAAGCTGTGGCTGCCGCACGTCAGGAAGCCGCTGCATCTTTTGGCAATGACGCCGTCTACATGGAAAAATACCTCGGTCAGCCACGGCATATCGAAATTCAGGTGTTTGGCGATGGCGAAGGCAATGCCATCCACCTTGGCGAACGCGATTGCTCTTTGCAGCGCCGTCACCAGAAGGTTTGGGAAGAAGCAAACTCCCCGGCTTTGGACAATGAGCAACGCATGAAAATTGGCGAAATCTGCGCCGATGCCATGCGCAAGCTCAAATATCGTGGTGCTGGCACCATTGAGTTTCTCTATGAAAACGGCGAGTTCTATTTCATTGAAATGAACACCCGTTTGCAGGTGGAGCATCCGGTCACGGAAGCCATCACCGGCATTGATCTGGTCTATGAGCAGATCCGCGTTGCCTCTGGCGCTGGCCTCTCTGTAACGCAGGATGAAGTGGTGTTTCGTGGCCATGCCATCGAATGCCGCATCAATGCTGAAGATCCCCGCACGTTTACCCCCTCTCCCGGCACCATCACGCATTACCATGCGCCGGGCGGGCTTGGCGTTCGGGTGGATTCGGGCGTGTATGCGGGCTATAAAATTCCGCCCTATTACGACAGCTTGATCGGCAAGCTGATTGTGCATGGGCGCACCCGCGAAGAATGCATGATGCGTCTGCGTCGCGTGCTGGATGAATTCGTGATCGACGGCATCAAAACAACGCTTCCCTTGTTTCAGGATTTGGTCGACAATCCAAGCATCAAGAGCGGCGACTATGACATTCATTGGCTGGAACATTATCTGGCCGATAGCGCAAAATAAGGTGACATAAATGGGCCGAAAACGCAGCAGGAACCCCAGTCTCACGCCGGAGATCCTGCTGCGGGCCTATTCTATCGGTCTGTTTCCCATGGCCGAATCGGCAGACGACCCGGAGATTTTCTGGGTCGAGCCGGAAGTTCGCGGCATCATCCCGCTCAACGATTTCCACATCTCGAAAAGCCTTGCCAAAGCGATCCGGCAAAAGCCGTTTGATATCCGCTTCGATACAGCGTTTGAGCAGGTTCTGGACAAATGCGCCGAACCCGCCCCGGATCGGCCCAGCACCTGGATCAACCAGACAATCCGCGATCTTTACACCGCCCTGTTCCATATGGGCCACGCCCACAGTGTGGAAGCCTATGAGGGCGATGAATTGGTTGGCGGGCTTTATGGTGTATCTCTGGGGGCTGCCTTTTTTGGCGAAAGCATGTTTTCCCGACGCAGCAACGCCTCAAAAATTTCACTGGTCTATCTGGTTGAGAGATTAAAAGCTCAAGGCTTTGTGCTGTTGGATACGCAATTCACCACAGATCACCTCAAGACCTTTGGGGCGATTGATATGCCAAAAGACGTTTATGAGACTGTTTTGCAAGCGGCGATGGCATCAAAGCACCTGCCTTTTCTGACAGCAGACGAGGTGATGTCGCCACCAGCTTGATTGCCCAAATCCTGGTGGATTTCAGGTTGAAACAATGGGGCAGATCAAACTGCGGCAGCGCCAATTGATGATGTACGTTTATTTCGCCGGCTTTGGCACGGTGGACGTTTGCTTGCAGTCTTTCAACCACACGTCATAAATCGGGTGCTCGATGGCATTCAGCGCCGGGCTATCAGCAAACATCCAACCCGAAAAAATCCGTTTGATGTGACGATCAAGGGTGATCTCATCAACCTGCACAAAGCCATCCACGTGCTGGGCTTCGCTATCGTCGCGAGAGTAGCACACCCGAGGTGTGACCTGAAGCGCACCAAACTGCACAGTCTCATTCATGTAGACATCAAATTCGGTAATGCGCCCAGTGATTTTATCGAGACCGGAAAACACTGCAACGGCATTTTCAATCCGGGCAGCCCGCGCAGGCACTGTTGCCATTAAAGATACAGCCGCTCCAACAAAGACCGCTCTCAGCAACCATTTACCCTGCATGACAGACTTCATTCCTAACGGTCTCCGGCATTCAAAAAGCCACTGTGTTTCGGTTCCATGCATCTGTTGTCGCATGTTCCGGTGCTTTACCTTTGAAGGTGATAAGCCATGTGGCAGGCCATGTTGCCTACCGTAACATTGTGGCAAAAGCCGGAAGAGAAAAGCCGCTGGCACGACACCAGCGGCGCACTCAATGATATGTGATCAGGAACCGGGGGTCCATGCATCATAATCGCCTGTCACAGCAGGACGTTCGCCCTTGGCAGCAATCGACCCTTGAGGGCGATAAGCAGCCGCAGTGCCTGTCAAGTTTGCTTGATGAGGCTTTTCCCATGCGCGTGCAACATAGGTTTCCTTGGTGGGTGGCGTATCGGTGCGATAATGCATCCAGCCGTGCCAGCCCGGAGGAATAGCAGAGGCTTCTGCATAGCCCTTATACACAACCCAACGGCGCGGCAGACCAAAGCTGGTCATTGTGCCCTCGTAGTAAATATTGCCCATTTCGTCTTCACCGACGCGCTTTCCATGGCGCCAGGTGAAAAAACGGGTGCCCATTGTCTGGCCATTCCACCAGGTGAAAATCTGCAACAGAAGCTGCTTCATGTCTTATCCTCGGCTCCGCCCGTCACTGCGGCGGCTTTCAATTGTCACTTGCTTATGACGCCTTGGGATGCGCTTGTCCAGAGTTTCAAGACAAACCTCCCCTCATTTCAATTTGATCTTGAAGCCGAAATGGCTCTTTTGAAAGCCAAGTCGCTCGTAAAATCGGTGGGCATCCAACCGGGCGGCATTGGAGGTTAATTGCGCTTTCGCACAGCCCTGTTCTTTGGCCTTTGCGAGACAAAAAGCAATCATCTGCGCACCAATTCCCTGCCCCCGGCAATCGGCCCTCGTCTGCACCGCCTCGATGATCATCGAAGATGAGCCGCGCCCGGTCATGGTGGTGGTAAGCATGGTTTGAAACGTGCCAACCACCGCACCATCTTGCTCGGCAACGTAAAGCGTTTGATTGGCAGAGGCGCAGATTCGCTCGAATGCCGCAACATAATCCGGCAGAGCGGCAGCATCCGTGGTGTCGCCATGACCACCAATGTCGTCAGCCGCAAAAAGCGCAACGATAGCCGGAACATCGATCCGTTGTGCCACCCGGATCACCAGTGCGGAGGTGTCTTTTGCGCTCATACGAGTGGCTTTTCCATCACAATGGCTTCCAGACCACTGTCCGCCACACCGCAATTCTTGATGCGATCAACCTCAACAAAGCCATGGGCTTCATAAAACGCAATCGCCGCCGCATTCTTCGGCTCGACCTCCAGCCGCATGACCTCAGCATCAGGAAAACAGCTTTCCAGCTCGGCAAAAAGATCGCGACCGATTCCCTGACGCTGAAGATCGGGATGAACGTAAAGCTGGCGCAGCAGTGCTGTCTTGGCCATATCCTCGGCCATGAACGCAAATCCCATGCCGCCAATGCGCTTGCCATCATCGGCCACCAGAAATTCACCGCCCTTTTTGGCCAACTTGGCTTTCAGGGCGGCTGGAGAATGCCAGCTATCGGTGATTTCCTGCACCTTGGCGGCACCATAAATGCCGTCATAGGTGGCATGCCAGGTTTCAACCAGAAGCGTGCGCACCTGTTGCAAATCACGCTCGCTGGCGGTGCGCACAAAAAACATCTGGCTTACTCCTCAATACCAAGCTTTGCCTTCACAAGTGCCTGCACGGCCTGCGGATTGGCCTTGCCGCCGGTGGACTTCATGACCTGGCCCACAAACCAGCCAGCCAAGCTTGGCTTTGCCAGCACCTTGGCAACCTGATCCGGGTTGGCGGCAATGATCTCATCCACAGCTTTTTCAATCGCGCCGGTGTCTGTCACCTGCTTCATGCCACGGCTCTCGACGATCTCAGCCGGATCACCACCTTCATTCCAGACAATCTCAAACAGATCCTTGGCGATTTTGCCCGAAATGGTCTCGTTCTTGATCAGGTCGATAATGCCGCCGAGCTGGGCAGGCGAAACAGGAGTCTCTTCAATGCCTTTGCTGGCTTTGTTCAAGGCACCCAAGAGGTCGTTGATCACCCAGTTGGCTGCCGTCTTGCCGTCGCGACCAGCCGCCACAGCCTCGTAATAATCGGCAATGGCCTTTTCAGACACAAGAATCGAGGCATCGTAAACCGACAGGCCAAGGTCTGCGACAAAGCGGGCCTTCTTATCGTCTGGCAGTTCGGGAAGGCCCTTTTTCAGCTCAGCGATATAGGCGTCGTCAAATTCCAAAGGCAGCAGATCAGGATCAGGGAAGTAGCGATAGTCATGCGCATCTTCCTTGGAGCGCATGGAGCGCGTTTCGCCCTTGGCCGCATCAAACAGGCGGGTTTCCTGATCAATCACGCCGCCATCTTCCAGAATGGCAATCTGACGCCGTGCTTCATACTCAATGGCCTGACCGATGAAGCGAATGGAGTTGACGTTCTTGATTTCGCAGCGCGTGCCAAATTCGCCACCGGGCTTGCGCACGGAAACGTTGACGTCGGCGCGCATGGAGCCTTCGTCCATATTGCCATCGCAAGTGCCAAGATAGCGCACAATCGAGCGGAGCTTGGTCATATAGGCCTTGGCTTCATCGGATGAACGCATATCGGGCTTGGAAACGATTTCCATCAGCGCCACGCCAGAGCGATTCAAATCCACATAAGACATGGTAGGATGCTGGTCATGCATCGACTTGCCAGCGTCCTGCTCCAGATGCAGCCGCTCAATGCCGATTTCGATGTCTTCGAAATTGCCCTGACGGTCTGGCCCAAGCGAGATGATGATCTTGCCTTCGCCGACAATCGGGTCTTTGAACTGCGAAATCTGATAGCCCTGCGGCAGGTCAGGATAGAAATAGTTCTTGCGGTCAAAAATCGAGCGCTTGTTGATCTGGGCTTTCAAACCGAGGCCGGTGCGCACAGCCTGAGCTACGCATTCCTCATTGATCACCGGCAACATGCCGGGCATGGCAGCATCCACCAAAGACACGTTGGAGTTTGGCGCATTGCCAAATGTGGTGGATGCGCCGGAAAACAACTTGGAGTTGCTGGTCACTTGCGCATGCACTTCCATGCCGATCACGATTTCCCAGTCGCCGGTGGCGCCGGGGATCAGGCGTTTTGGGTCGGGTGTGCGGGTATCGACAAGGGTCATGACAGGCTCTTCTTCGAGCAATTCCAGCAAAACGCGAGAGCGGCGCTCTGTGAGAGAATTGCGTAAAACAGGGGCTAGAGTGTTGCTGCGATTCGTAAAGAAGCGCAAATACTCTGGCGGGTGGATTTTCACTTTTCCGGTTAGAGCAAATGGGCGCAAGGTGCAAGACAGAGCGTGCAGCGTCTCAAAGATCAAGCCATTCAAGCGTGCTGAATTTACCAATATTCATCACAAAATAGGATGCCGCCTTAAAAATGGCACCAATGCCCCGTGAACAGGCCGTAAAGGCGGATGACGCGCCTCTTAAAACAGGCTATTGGGGCGGCAATTCTCAAAGTCATTGGACATATAAATGACAGCTACAACCTCGCCCCGCTTCTCTGTTGTCGTGCCCATGAAAAATGAGGCCGACAATATTGATCTGCTGATTGGAGAAATCGAAGCCGCCTGTCAGGGCGATGATTTCGAAGCGATCTTCATTGACGACGGCTCAACCGACGCAACGCTTGCCAGGCTTCAGGCCGCCGCAAAGGTGAAGCCGTGGGTGCGCGTTGTGCACCATGCCTCATCGGGTGGCCAATCCGCTGCCGTGCATTCGGGCGTGCAAGCGGCGCGCGGAGCCATTATCTGCACCATGGATGGCGACGGACAAAATCCGCCTGCCGAAATTCCAAGGCTGGTCGCACCTTTGCTGGCTCCAAATGCCTCGCCCACCCTTGGCCTTGTGGCAGGTCAGCGCGAAAAGCGGCAGGATACATGGTCGAAAAAAATTGCCTCCAAACTGGCCAATGGCATTCGTCAGCGTATCTTGAAAGACAATACCCGTGACACCGGCTGCGGATTGAAAGCCTTCCGGCGCGACGCATTTCTGGATCTGCCGTTCTTCAATCACATGCATCGCTATCTTCCGGCGCTGTTTTCAGCCTATGGCTGGCAGGTTGCCCATGTCGATGTCAGCCATCGGCATCGCCATGCCGGTTCGTCAAACTATAACAATCTTCAGCGCGGGCTTGTCGGTATCCATGACCTGATTGGCGTCAGCTGGTTGATCAAACGGCGCAAGCGCGTGCGCCCGCACAACATTGGACCATCCGCATGAATGACATTCTTGCCTATCTCAAAATCAACAGCTTTGCCGACTTCATGTGGCTGGCGCTGGGCCTTGTGGCGCAGTTGATGTTTTCTCTGCGCTTTATCATCCAGTGGCTGGTTTCAGAGAAAGAAAAGCGCTCGGTCATTCCGGCTGCTTTCTGGTGGTTCTCGGTCATCGGCGGCATCATGCTGCTGGCTTACGGCATTCATCGTGGCGAGCCGATCATCATTCTGGGACAAGTGCTCGGCATTGTCGTTTATATCCGCAATCTGATGCTGCTTCATCAAGGTCGCAAGACTGACTTGCCGTCCGAATCGTAAAAAGTGACCTGATCCATGATCCGCATGAACCTCCGTATCAGCCTTATCCTCATTCTCGCCATCACGGCTTTTCGGATTGTGATGTTGCGCTATGACACCACCAATCTGTTTGTGGATGAGGCGCAATACTGGATGTGGTCGCAGCATCTGGCGTTTGGCTATTATTCCAAACCGCCGATGATTGCCTGGATCATTCATTTTTTTACGTGGTTGGGTGGCTCGCAAGAGATCTTCTGGGTGCGGGTGGGAAGCCCCATTCTTCACATGATCACAGCTTTGATTCTCATTCCGGCTGGCACACGCCTCACAGGCTCTCGCCAGGTGGGCGCTTGGTCGGGCATTGCCTATGCAACATTGCCGGGCGTGGCACTGTCATCCATTTTCATGTCAACCGATACGGTGCTGTTTCCGTTTCTGGCGCTGACACTGCTGTGCTACTCCTACCTGATTGAGCGCCGCTCCGTTTGCCTCGCCCTGCTCATGGGCGTGTGCATCGGCTTTGGCACGCTTTCCAAATATGCCATGCTGTATTTTGCAGCAACCGCCATCCTGTCTGCGATTTTTATTCCCAAAGCCCGCATGGCGCTGCGCGATACAGCGCTGGCGATTTTTGCGACCATTGTGGTGATTGCCCCGAATATCTGGTGGAATATGGCCAATGGCGGTGCCACGCTGAAGCACACCTCAGACAATGCCGATTGGCATGGCCTGAACTTTCACCTCGATGATGCGGCGGCTTTCTTTGGCAGCCAGTTTGGCGTGATCGGTCCCGTGTTGTTTGGTGCCATGGTGATGGTGTTTTACCGGTTGGTGCGCGGCAAAGCTAACACCACCGAAAAGCACCTGTTCATCCTGTCTTGGCCAATTGTACTGGTGATTGTTGTTCAAGCACTTATCTCACACGCCTATGCCAATTGGGCAGCAACAGCCTATGCCGCAGGGGTTATTCTTGCCGTCTTTTATCTTTTGCAGGCCAAAGAACGGTTGCTGACCACATCTCTGGTCATTAACGGCATTACCTCGATTATTTTTCCATTTCTCGCGGTCTACTCCCACCAGATAACCCTGCCCAATGGCAAGCCGGTTCTCAACCGCTATCTTGGACGCGCGGATCTGAGCTGGAACATTGCCGCTGCTGCTGGCCGCTCTGGAACCGCAACCATTGTGGCCGACAATCGCGATATTCTGGCAGACCTGTTCTACACGCTCCGGGACGAGCCCTTCACCATTCGCGCCCGCAGCAATGGTGATTTTCCCAATAACTATTATGAGCAGGAATTTCCGCTGACCTCAGCCAGCGGCGATGAACCCGTGATCTTTGTCACGGAAGAAAATGTCAGTTGCCATGGCACGATTGTCGATCCTGTAGCAAACCTGACATCTGCCACCGGCTATCTGGCGGGCCGAAAAATCAAAGCCTATGTTGTGCCAGCCAGCTGCCTGACCAACCGTCTGACCTGAACGTATTATTCAAACGCGCCGCCGGGGCCATAGGTCAAATTTGGCAATTCGACCAGGCGGCGCGACATCCCCACCATTTCCACATCACGGTCCAGCTTGGGGTTATAGACCACCGATAGCCAGTGGACACTGTAGCCGTGGTGTTGAAAAAAGCTGACCGCCTGCTTGTTGCGCGCGTGGGTTTCCAGATGCGCTTGCTCAAAGCCGCGATGAACAATGTCGCGCTCAATGGCATCCAGCAGGAGCTTGCTATAGCCGCGCTTCTGTTGCCCGGGATCAATCCAGAAATCAGTAATCTTGTCATCGTGATTTTCGCGAGCACCCCAGCCAACGGCATGTCCGGCGTGCTCCACCACGGTGATGGCGCTCAAACCCGAGCGGGTGAAATTTCGAAACGCACTGCGGGCATTATCCATCATGGCGGTTGTATCGCCAACCGACAGCATCGCCTGCTCCCAGGCACGCAAGCCAATGTCTGCCAAGATATTGGCCTCGTCAGAATGGGCACCACGAATCCTTGCCATTCGCCCCTCACCGCAATTTGATCGCAGTAAATCACCCGGATCATAAATACACCAGAGCGGCAAACTTCGTTACACACGATAAAATTGGAGAGAGCGGCTATGACAAGCTAAAACAACAGCCTTCTCAGCCGCACTTTGGGCAGCTCCAGACCCATAATGGAATCATGCTCCATGCCCTGCCAGGCAATGTCAAAACCGCAGCGCTTATAAAGGGCAATTGCCGAATAATTTTTCTGGTGGGTGGCTATGCGCGCCTGCCGCAGTCCCTCGTTGCCCATCACAGCGCAAAAATGCTCAACCAGAGCGGCACCGATACCACGGCGCTGAAAATCAGGCGCGATCCATATGTCCGAAATATAATCGGGTTCATCTTCACGGGCACCCCAGCCAACCACCTGGCCGTCCATGTCGGCAACGACGACATGACCATTGGTGGTTGAGGGAAAACGCAAGAAGGCATCTTTTACCCTCTGGGCGACCTTGGGATCGGCAAAGCCGCGATCCAGAGGCCCGGTCGATCGCCAGGCCTCCCAGCCGACACGGCCAACCATATCGTGGTCAGCCGCTGTCATCAAACGCAGCGTAAACGTGTTACCACCACTTGGCGGGGGTGAATGTGCCGGCGGCTTGCTCGATGACATGGGCGGTTTTGAACAGGGTTTCTTCTTCAAATGGCTTGCCAATCAATTGCAGACCAAGCGGCAGCCCCTTGGCATCCAGACCAGCAGGCACAGAAATGCCGGGAAGGCCCGCCATGTTCAACGTCACGGTGAAAATATCATTCAGATACATTTTAACCGGATCGGCGGCCAATTCCTTGTCACCAATGGCGAAGGCAGAGGATGGGGTGATCGGCGTCAAAATCGCATCCACACCGGCGGCAAACACCTGTTCAAAGTCACGCTTGATCAGGGTGCGAACCTTCTGAGCGCGCAGGTAATAAGCATCGTAATAGCCCGCCGAAAGCACATAAGTGCCCATCAGGATACGGCGTTGCACTTCCTTGCCAAAGCCTGCGGCCCGGCTCTTTTCATACATGTCGGCAATGTCCTTGCCATCGACGCGAAGGCCAAAGCGCACACCGTCGTAGCGAGCAAGGTTTGAAGAGGCCTCTGCCGTTGCCACGATATAATAGGCAGGCAGAGCGTATTTTGTATGGGGCAGAGAAATATCAACAATCTCGGCACCGGCGTCTTTCAGCCATTGAATGCCTTGCTGCCACAGCGCTTCAATTTCTTCCGGCATGCCATCAACGCGGTATTCCTTGGGAATACCGATCTTCATGCCCTTGATCGACTGGCCAATGGCATCTTCATAATTGGGCGCAAGAAGATCAACCGATGTTGTGTCTTTCTCATCAATGCTCGCCATGGATTTCAACAGAATAGCGGCATCGCGCACATCGCGTGCAATTGGGCCTGCCTGATCCAGCGAAGACGCATAGGCAACAATGCCCCAGCGCGAGCAACGGCCGTAAGTGGGCTTGATGCCAACCGTGCCGGTAAAGGCAGCTGGCTGGCGAATTGAGCCACCGGTGTCGGTTGCGGTCGCACCTGCGCACAAACCTGCTGCCACGGCTGCCGCAGAACCACCGGACGAACCACCGGGCACCAGCTTTTCATCGGAGCCCTTGGCCTTCCAAGGGTTGACGGCTGGACCATAATAAGAGTTTTCGTTGGACGAGCCCATGGCGAACTCATCCATGTTGAGCTTGCCCAGCATCACAGCACCGGCATTCCACAGGTTCTGGGTCACGGTTGATTCGTATTTTGGCTTAAAACCATCAAGAACGTGCGAGCAGGCCTGGGTGTGGACATCGCGGGTCGCGAACAGGTCTTTCACACCAAGCGGAATGCCTTCCAGCACCCCGGCTTCGCCACGGGCGATGCGCGCATCTGATGCCTTGGCCATATCACGGGCAATCTCTGGTGTTACCGCAACATAGGTATTGAGTGCCCCATTGGCAGCCTCGATAGCGCCAAGATAGGCATCGGTCAGCTCAACGGCTGTGATGTCCTTGGTAACAAGCTTTTCGCGGGCTTGCGCAATGGTGAGGCTGGTCAGTTCGCTCATGAATTTGTTCGCTTTACGGTTTATGCGTCGAATATTGTGGGATGAAGGTGGGCAAAGGCAAAGGCCTATTCAACAACCTTCGGCACCATAAAGAAGTTGCGGTCCGTTTGCGGCGCATTGGCAACAATGTCGTCAGCCTTGTTGCCATCGGTGACGGCATCTGCGCGCTTGCGCATGGCCATCGGCATCACCGATGTCATCGGCTCGACGCCATCCACATTGACTTCCGACAGTTGCTCGACAAAGCCCAGAATACCATTGAGTTCATCCATCACCTTTCCTGCCTCATCATCGGCAAGAGCAATACGGGATAGTTTGGCAACGCGCTTTACAGTAGCGAGATCAACGGACATCGGCATTCTCCAGATCGATTATCAGACCCGCTATAATGGCCGAACAGCGCAGGCGCAACGGGGAGCACTTTTGTTGAGCCAGAAATTCACCCCCGAATCGTAAAATCCGGGGGTAAGTGGTGATATTTTTAGATCGACAGCGTTTCGCCGGGCTTTGGAGCCTGCACCTTGGTCTTGGTTCCCTCCATGCCCGCGATGAATTTGTCCGGTGTCTGGTCAATAATCGGGAACGTGCCGTAGTGGGCGGGAATCGCGGTCTTGAAGTTGAAAAAGCGCTGGCAAGCCAGAGCCGCCACGGCACCGCCCATGGTAAAGCGGTCGCCAATCGGCACAATGCCGATGTCCGGTTGGTGCAATTCGTTGATCAGCGCCATATCCGAGAAAATATCGGTATCGCCCATATGCAGAAGCGATGCCTCATCCTGAAAATGCAGCATCAGGCCGTTGGCATTGCCCAGTGCGTGCGAGACGCCATCCTCGGTGATCTGCGCCGAGGAATGCAGCGCGTTGGTGAAGGTGGCCGTGAAGCCACCCAGATCAATAGTGCCGCCGGTGTTGCCCATTTCGATCTTCTCTACGCCCTTAGCGCCAAGCCAGGCGGCCAGATCGGCATTGGCCAGCACGGTTGCGCCCGTATCCTTGGCAATGGCGACCGTATCGCCCACATGGTCACCATGACCGTGGGTGAGCAAAATATGGGTCAGTCCCTTGGTGACATCTTTAACGTCTTGCCCCGCAAAGCTGGGATTATAGTTAAAAAATGGATCGATCAGAATGGTCGCTTTCGCTGTTTCCAAGCGGAAAGCGGAGTGTCCAAGCCAGGTGATTTTCATGGGGGCGTCCTCGTAGGCTGATAAAAATGGTTCCGATGGCAGAACATATGGCATAAGGCAGGCAAGAAAAGAGATGAACACTGAATTCACAATTGAGAGACAGAATGGCAACGCTGACAATTGAAGAACTGGCCACCACCTTGAAGCCCAGCCAAGCCATTGCCGGATTGGACCTTGGCACCAAGACCATTGGCCTTTCCATGTCAGACTTGGGCCGACGTTTTGCAAGCCCTCGCCCGGTGATCAAGCGCGTGAAATTCACCAAGGATGCCGAGGTTTTGCTCGCCTTTGCCGAGAAAGAAAAGGTCGCCGCCTTTATTATAGGTTTGCCAACCAATATGGATGGCTCTTCCGGCCCACGTGTTCAGGCTACCCGCGCCTTTGTGCGTGCCATGGCCGACAAGACCGATATTCCCTTTGTGTTTTGGGATGAGCGCCTCTCCACCGTGGCAGCCACCCGCGCACTTTTGGAAATGGATGTATCCCGCGCCAAGCGGGCCGAGCGCATTGATTCGGCCGCCGCCAGCTTCATTCTTCAAGGCGCGCTGGATCGCTTACACAGCCTCACATCCTCAGAATAGACATCGTATCGCTTTCAGGTCTTTGCGCCATACGCCTGCATCGCTCCTTCAATCGGGATCGATTCAAGGAGCGATAATGCCGCACATATAAAGTGCCGCAGCGCACCGCGACCAAAACATATCCCAACATGGTAATTTAGAGTATTTTCATGATTTTGAAGCAATTATGATCAAATGTATTCCCTTGTCACGCCGCTGTGAAGCAATTGTGACTAACGATAGGAACTCGGCTCCAGATGCACGCGTTTTTCAAGCAATCCTTTGCCTTCAAACTCATCCTCGCAAGCACCATCGCAATTGCTCTCGTACTCGTTGTCACATTTGCTTTTGTGATTACGCAAGTGCGTGAACGCGCGACATCCATGACGCTGCAACAAGCGACGACAGATGCCAAATCCACCGCAGCCGGTTTTACGGCAAAAATTATGGCATTGTCAGGTGCGACAAAATCGATGAATGGCGCGGTTCAAAAAGGACTGGAAGCCGGGACTTTGGAACGATCAATGGTAACGCGAATGTTACCCCAGTTGATTGAGCAATTCGATCTGGTGTTTGGGTCATGGCTTCTCGAAGCCAAAAACGGTTTTGATGGAAAGCAAGGACCAGCGGGAGATCCGCAGCAAGGTACCAATAAAGCTGGTCAGTTCACCCCCTATTGGACCAGAAGCGCCAACGGCCTCAAGCTGGTTTTGCCAGACGACATTGATTACACACAAAGCTATTATGACATGCCAGCCAAGACCAAAAAGGCATTTGCGACAGAACCTTACGTTGAGGATTCTGCCGGCAATCTGTTGATGATGAGCATTGGCGAGCCTGTGATTGTCAATGGCGCTGTCAAAGGTGTTTTGGGTGTTGACATTGGTTTGGGCACGTTGGCTGCATCGCTGAAAGACGAGCGCCCATTTGGCACCGGGCGGGTTTACCTGCTGTCGGCAACGGGCAAGTGGCTCACCGCGCCGCAAGATGATCTTGTCATGAAAGAATATACATCTGAAGGTGCTGAACAGATCAAAGCTGCCATCAAGGATGGCAAGACAACCATTATCCATAATGTCGTGGGTGTCGATCAACAATCTGTCTATCGCGTTGTTTACCCCTTCGATTTGCCGGGCCTCAACACCCGGTGGTTTGTCATTGAAGATGTTCCTGTCACAGCGGTTTCGGCTATCGTGAATGAGCAGACGGTTATTTTGGTGGTTGGCGGGCTGGTTATTTTGGCAGCCGTTATCCTGTCTCTGTTCATGGCCGCCCGTGTCTTCATTCAGCGTCCCATGACAGCCCTTTTAGCTGAGGTGGGCAATCTTTCATCTGGTCGCTATGATGAGCCTGTTTCGGGCCAGAACCGTGGCGATGAAATTGGCTCACTGGCCACGGCCCTTGATGCCTTCCGCCTGAAGCTGGCCGATGGACGCTTGCTCGAAAAAACCAGCCAAAGCCAGCGCGAGGCTGCAGAAGTTGCACGCAGCCAAACAGAAGCCGAGCGGGCTACCGCCGCCGAAATGCAGCGCAGTGTGGTTGAAGCGCTCGCTCGTGGCTTGTCAAAACTATCTGACGGCAATTTGACCTATCGTATCAATGATGCCTTCCCCGGCTCCTACGCCGAGTTGCGTGACAATTTCAATTCCGCCGTCGACAGTCTGGAATCAACCATTGCCCGCTTGAATACGACCGTTCACACGATCAATGACGGCAGCGGCGAAATCAGTCGCAGCGCCGACCAACTCTCGAAGCGGACGGAACAACAAGCCGCCAGCCTTGAAGAGACGGCCGCCGCTTTGGGTGAAATTGGTGAAAAGCTCAATGACAGCGCCAAAAATGCCAGTGAGGCCGCCCACAAGGTGGACACCACATGCGCTGACGCTGATCGCTCCGGCCAAATTGTGCAGCGTGCCGTTCAGGCTATGCAAGGCATTGAAGATTCTGCAACAAAGGTCTCTCAAATTATTGGCGTGATCGACGAGATTGCCTTCCAGACCAACCTTCTGGCGCTGAATGCCGGTGTTGAGGCTGCCCGTGCCGGCGAAGCAGGCAAGGGTTTTGCGGTGGTTGCACAGGAAGTGCGCGAGTTGGCACAGCGTTCAGCCCAAGCCGCCAAAGAGATCAAGCAATTGATCAGCGCTTCGGGCGAGCAGGTGCAGCAAGGTGTATCCCTCGTGGGTGAAACCGGCACCGCACTGGAACGGATTGCGCAACAAGTTCAGTCTATCAACGGGCTTATTCAGCACATCTCGCGCTCCGCTCAGGAACAGGCGTCTGGCCTTCGGGAAATCAACCTCGCCGTAAACCAGATGGATCAAATGACCCAGCAAAATGCGGCCATGGTGGAAGAAACCTCTGCTGCGTCCTCCATCCTCAGCAATGAAGCCAATACATTGCGCGATATGGTCATGCGCTTCGAAATTACCGGCCGCACGAACGTGCCAGCCCGCCGGGTTGCCTGAATACCGGTTTAATCCAACATAACAGCGCCGTGCGCCACCTATGACGCAGGGCGCTGCAACACCGAATTATGCAGTGAAAAAAACACAAGGCCGGAACATCATATCAGATGTTGCGGCCTTCAATGTATAAGCCCCGAGTTTTGCCGGTTTTCTAGCTTCATTTGACGAACAAAAAGCAGACAGACTCTAGAACCGCTTTTTGAGAAAGTAGCGGGCGTGTGCTTGTTCACCCGCTTCTAATTCACCAAACACCGAAAAGCCGAGTTTTTCGTAAAAAGGCCGGGCCTGAAAATCAAACGTGTCGAGCCAGATGCCTTCGCTGCCGTGGCGGCGCGCAAGCGTCTCAGCCTCCAGCATCAATTGCCGACCGAGGCCTAGGCCGCGATAGATCTCTGGCACCACCAGAAACTTGACAAAGGTCCAGCCATAAAAGGATTGACCTGACAAACCACCGACAACATCGTCACTCGTCGCATCTCGCAGTAAAATGGAAAAATCAGCGCTGAAACTTGGTCGGGCTGCTTTGTTGTTATACTCTTGCAGGGCATCAAGAATTGATGCCTTTTGCTGCGGTGTCGCGTTGTCTTCAACAATGTCGATACGGGGTAGAGCCATTGATAATCCCTCATCTTGTAGCAAGGTTGGATGCGACAGACCCACCCTCGCCTTGAAGACATTACAAGAGGAATACCAAGTGAAATTATCAATCTCTCTTGGTATTAATCCACAGCCGGATAGAGCAAATCAATCAGGTAGCGACAATCGAAGCGCGCATCCAGCACGCCATAGGTATTGCGCCAGCCGCCTGTGAGGCGCGACTCGAGGAACGCGTCGGCGATCTTGCCCGCCCCCATGCGGTAAAGCTCGGCTGCGGCTGCCGCCAGCGCCATTTGCTCGACCAGCAGGCGGGCAGCCCCTTCATCGCGCTCACACAGCGCCATGGCGGCGCGCAGAACCTCAATGGTTTTCTTGCCCGATGGGCCGAGATCCCGCTCCAGCGACGCAAAGACCATTTCAAACAGGTCTTTGCCGCGTTCCAGCACCCGCAGCACATCCAGTGCCATGACGTTGCCGGAGCCTTCCCAGATGGCGTTGACCGGGGCTTCGCGGTAGTGCCGCGCAATGGCGCGTTCTTCCACATAGCCGCTGCCGCCAATACACTCCATCGCCTCATAAATCAGTGGGGGTGCCATTTTGCACACCCAATATTTCACCACCGGCGTCATCACACGGGCATAGGCCGCATCGGCCGGATTATCCCGCGCCCGGTCAAACGCTTCAGCGAGACGGAAGGAAAGCGCCGTGGCGGCGGCCACATCAAGGGCCATGTCGGCCAGAACACGGGTCATCACCGGCTGGTCAATCAGCTTGTTGCCAAACACCGAGCGTCCACGCACATGGTGCACAGCCTCTGCCATGGAAGCACGCATCATGCCGGCGGAGGCCAGCGCGCAATCCAGTCGCGTCAGTGTCACCATTTCCAGCACGGTGCGAATTCCGGCACCGGGATCCCCCAGCAAAAAGCCAAAGGCATCGGTAAATTCAACTTCCGACGACGCGTTGGAGCGATTGCCAACCTTATCCTTCAAGCGCTGGAATTGCAGACCATTGGCCGAGCCATCTTCCAACAGGCGCGGCACCAGAAAACAGCCCATGCCCTCCGGCATTTGCGCCAGCATCACAAACGCATCGCTCATCGGCGCAGACATGAACCATTTGTGGCCAGACAGCCGGTAAATACCCTCGCCTACTCTTGTTGCCGTGCTGGTATTGGCGCGCACATCGGTGCCGCCCTGCTTTTCGGTCATGCCCATGCCCAGCGTCACGGCAGATTTCTGCATGGCGGAGCGATTGGACGAATCATATTTGCGCGACAGAATTTTGGGTGCCCACTCATTTTGCACCCGTGGCGATGCCATCAGGGCCGCCACCGAGGCGCTGGTCATGGTGAGCGGGCAGAGATGGCCGCACTCAAGCTGTGCGGTGAGATAAAACCGCACAGCACGCGCTTTATGGTCTTGGCCACGCGCATCCGGCAGGTTTTCCCACACGGAAGAATGCAAGCCTGCGGCCATGGAGCGGCGCATGAGCGCATGCCAGGCGGGATGATATTCCACCATATCAAGGCGTTCACCGCGCGGGCCATGGGTGTGCAAAATGGGCGGGCTTTGATTGGCCATGCGGGCCAGCTCTTGGGCTTCGTGGGAGGTGACATAGCGACCAATCACATCAAAATCGTCACGCAATGTTCTGTTCATCGCGCTTGTCAGATCAACAAGCAGCGGATCTGTCCGAAAGGCGTTCACACCAGACCAAAGCCGAGGCTGATTGAGTTCCAGCAATTTGTCGTCCATTCGGCTCATGCGCTATCCAATTTCGTATTTTTGGTGAACCAAGGCTCTATAAACCTACGGCTTTTTTTGGTCTTTAACACGTTTGTCCATCTTTGCGACAGACAGAGATGCTTGATCTGAGCAAAACAGGGGACAATTCATTCTACGATGGTGGCAGGCTTGCCCCCAATGCCCTCAGTCTTTATAGACCGCGAGACCAATTTCGGAGGACATCGCATGGTCTTCTTTCCTCATCGCCATCTGATTGGCATCAAGGGCCTAACCCAAACCGATATTACATATCTCCTCGATAAAGCTGACGAAGCGGTAAAAATAAGCCGCCAGCGGGAGAAAAAAACATCGACTTTGCGGGGACTGACCCAAATAAATCTGTTTTTTGAAGCCTCTACCCGCACCCAGTCGTCTTTTGAGCTGGCGGGCAAGCGGCTTGGTGCCGACGTGATGAACATGTCGGTTGGCAATTCATCCGTCAAGAAAGGCGAAACGCTGATCGACACGGCCATGACGCTCAACGCCATGCGCCCCGATGTGCTGGTGGTGCGTCACGCATCCGCTGGTGCTGCTGCCCTGCTGTCACAAAAAGTTGCCTGCTCGGTGATCAATGCAGGCGATGGCCAGCATGAACACCCGACCCAAGCGCTTCTGGACGCCCTGACCATCCGCCGCGCCAAAGGCAAATTGTCGCGAATCATCGTGGCCATTTGCGGCGATGTGCTGCACTCGCGCGTTGCCCGCTCCAATATTTTGCTGCTCAATGCCATGGGCGCACGGGTGCGGGTTGTGGCTCCGGCCACGCTTTTGCCTTCCGGCATTGCCGACATGAGCGTGGAAGTGTTCCACGACATGAAGGAAGGCTTGAAAGACGCCGATGTGGTGATGATGCTGCGCTTGCAGCGTGAACGCATGTCTGGCTCGTTGGTGCCATCGATCCGCGAATACTTCCACTTCTACGGTCTTGATGCCGAAAAGCTGAAAGCCGCCAAGGAAGACGCATTGGTGATGCACCCCGGCCCGATGAACCGTGGCGTGGAAATTGCCTCAGACGTGGCCGATGGTCCGCAAAGCGTGATTGAACAACAGGTGGAAATGGGCGTTGCCGTGCGCATGGCGGTGATGGAATCGCTCTTGATCTCGGAAAACAACGGCCCACGTTCTGAAGGAGTTGGCGCATGAACAAGCCGCTCGTTTTCAAAAATGCCCGCATTATCGACCCATCCCGCTCGCTGGATGAAGTCGGCACCATTATTGTCGGTGCAGACGGTCGCATTCTCGCCGCGGGCAGCGATGCCAACAATCAGGGCGCGCCAGACGGTGCCGCGATCCGCGATTGCAGCGGGCTTGTGGCGGCACCGGGTCTGGTGGATGCGCAAGTGTTTGTGGGTGAGCCCGGTGGTGAACATCGCGAAACGCTGGCCTCGGCTGGCAAGGCTGCCGCCGCTGGCGGTGTCACCTCCTTCATCATGATGCCAGATACCGATCCGGTGATTGATGACATCGCGCTGGTGGAATTCATCAAAAACGCGGCCCGCGAGAAATCGCCCGTCAATATCTATCCTGCTGCCGCCCTCACCCGTGGTTTGCGCGGCGAGGAAATGACCGAAATTGGCCTGTTGCAACAGGCCGGTGCCGTTGGCTTTACCAATGGCCGCCACGGGTTGAATGATACGCTGGTTCTGCGCCGGGTGATGACCTATGCCCGCGAATTCGGTGCCGTGGTCTCACTGGTGGCCAAGGATAAATATCTTGGCAACGGCGTCATGAATGAAGGCCTGTTTGCCAGCTGGCTTGGTCTGTCCGGCGTGCCAAAAGAAGCCGAGATCATTCCGCTGGAGCGTGATTTGCGCATCGCTGGCCTGACACGGGCAAAATATCACGCAGCCAAGATTTCGGTGCCGGAATCGGTGGAAGCCATCAAGCTGGCCCGCAAGCGTGGAGCCAAGGTGACTTGCGGTATTTCGATCAACCATTTGTCGCTGAACGAAAATGACATTGGTGAATACCGCACCTTCTTCAAGCTCTCGCCACCTCTTCGCTCGGAAGATGATCGAATGAGCATGGTGGATGCTCTGGCCAACGGCGATATTGATATTATCGTCTCCGCCCATGATCCGCAGGATGTGGACACCAAACGTCTGCCCTTTGGCGATGCCGCCGATGGTGCCATTGGCCTAGAAACCATGCTGGCCGCAGCACTGCGTCTGCACCACAGCGGACATGTGCCCTTGATGCGGTTGATTGATGCGATGTCCACCCGCCCCGCCGAGATTTTTGGCCTTGAGGCTGGCACATTGAAGCCGGGCGCGAAAGCAGACATTGTGCTGATTGATCTGGAAGAGCCGTGGATTGTATCCAAGGAGTTGATTGTGTCACGCTCTAAGAATACGCCTTTTGAAGATGCGCGCTTCTCAGGTCGTGCAATTGCCACCTATGTTGCAGGCCGTCAGGTCTTTTCTCTGTAATATTTCTCTGTCCAAGGACATGCGTGATGCCAAGCATTGATTATAGCCAGATTACCGTTGTTGCGCTGGTTGCCTCTCTGGCAATCGGCTATCTTCTTGGCTCTATTCCGTTTGGTCTGATCCTGACCCGCATGGCGGGCCTTGGCGATGTGCGCAAAATTGGCTCCGGTAATATCGGGGCCACCAATGTGTTGCGCACCGGCAATAAAAAGCTGGCAGCCGCCACCCTGTTTCTGGATGCCTTCAAGGCGACAGCTGCCGCCCTGATTGCGCAGAAGCTGTTTGGCACAGAAACAGTCCATCTTCCCGGTCTGCTGGCTGGGTTCGCGGCCTTCATTGGCCATCTTTTTCCAATCTGGCTTGGTTTTAAGGGCGGCAAGGGTGTGGCCACCTATCTGGGTGTGCTTTTGGCCGTGTTTCCGGTCATGGTGCTGGTATTTGCCTTCGTATGGTTGTCGATTGCGAAATTAAGTCGTTACTCGTCTCTGTCCGCATTGGTTGCAACCCTTGTCATTCCGGTTGTGTTGTGGCTAATTGGCCAACCTGAGGCCGCTTTGGTGACAGCAGCAATGACGGTGATCACCTGGGCCAAGCATAAAGAGAATATCGAGCGGCTGATCTCCGGCACGGAAGGCAAGATTGGTCAAAAGGGTTAAGCCCAAAAGGATCTGGCAATGTCACGTCACAGCGCAGGGAAATCAGGAATTGCGCTGACGGAGAAACAACGCATCGCGTGGCTGCGGCTTATTCGCAGCGATAATGTCGGGCCTGCCACTTTTCGTGACCTGATCAATAATTTCGGCACCGCCGAGCGCGCCCTCGAAATGCTGCCGGAGCTATCGCAGCGCGGCGGTGCCACCCGTGCGATTCGCATCGCAACCAAAGATGAAGCAGAGCGCGAGTTGGAGTTTTGCACCAAATTTGGCGCTGTCTTTGTGGGCATTGGCGAGCCCCATTACCCACCTGCCCTGCGACAGATTGATGCAGCACCGCCCATTTTGGCTATGAAAGGCAATGGTGCCACAGCCATCAGACCCTCTATTGGCATTGTTGGCTCCAGAAACGCCTCCATTAGCGGCGTCAAAATGGCAACGCTGCTGGCACGCGATTGCGGAGCAGCGGGCTATACCATCACCTCTGGCCTTGCACGCGGCATTGATACGGCAGCTCATAATGCCAGCCTTGCCACCGGCACCATGGCCGCCATGGCGGGCGGGCTGGATCAGCCTTATCCACCAGAGAATATTGGACTTTTGAAAGCTATCTGGGACGGCAGAGGTGTTGCCATCAGCGAAATGCCGTTTGGCTGGGAGCCGCGCGCCCGCGATTTTCCAAGACGCAATCGTTTGATTGCCGGCACATCTTTGGGCGTTGCGGTGATTGAGGCCGCAAGCCGCTCGGGTTCGCTGATCACCGCGCGTCTTGCTGCCGACTTTGGACGGCTGGTGTTTGCCGTTCCGGGATCTCCGATGGATCCCCGTTGCCACGGCACCAATACATTGCTGAAAAACGGCTCGATCGTGACCACGGAAGCACTTGATTTGCTGGAGGCTCTTTCACCTTTGAGCAATATTGACCTTTTTGCTCAGCCGCAGGTTGAAGAACCCGCCTATGAAGAAAGTGAAACCTTTCACCAGCCTCCCGGCGACGTTGAGCGGTCGATGGTGATTGATGCGTTGGGGCCGACGCCCGTTGAGGTCAATGATATTATCCGGCATACACAACTTAGCCCGTCGTCGGTCTATCTTGTGATGCTGGAATTGGATATTGCCGGGCGCTTGCAGCGCCATCCCGGCGGTCTGGTGTCACTGAGCTTTGCGGATTGAACGGCCGCTGCGTTGCCGCTGCAAATCACCCGCCTCCTCAAATGCCATTTCGATGAGATAGCACAACATATGTGCGCCTTCCTTCTCCGCAACGATGCGCATTTCGCCCAACATCTGACGAATATAACCGATGCTATCTCGGCTCTGCATCTCAGATCCATTGTTACCACTCATCGCTCGTTCCCGTCGCAATTTACAACCATAGTGTGCATTAAAGTATAGACACAACACAAGATACAGAATTACCTAGTGATTGCAATAGAATTTTACACAACCTTTTGGTTGTGGTGACGTGTGGCAGATAAATGCAATTAGGGGCTTGACCGCAAGGCAATCCCTGTCCATGTCGGACTCACGGTTCAGGAACCTCGCCTGAATCGCACTATTTTGAAACGTCGGGGACACTGTTCAGAGAAACACAATGAAATTAGTCGTTGTCGAATCACCAGCCAAGGCCAAGACGATCAACAAGTATCTCGGCTCGGGATATAAGGTGCTCGCCTCCTTCGGCCACGTCCGTGACCTTCCTGCCAAGGATGGCTCGGTCCTGCCCGATCAGGATTTCGAGATGCTGTGGGAAGTCGACAGCGCATCCGCAAAGCGAATGAAAGACATCACCGATGCGGTGAAAGCCTCCGACGGCGTCTTTCTCGCAACCGACCCGGATCGCGAGGGTGAAGCCATTTCCTGGCATGTGCTGGATCTGTTGAAGAAAAAGCGGGTAATTGGCGACAAGCCGGTCAAGCGCGTGGTTTTCAACGCCATCACCAAAAAATCCGTGCTGGATGCCATGGCAGCCCCCCGCGACATCGATGGCGATCTGGTCGATGCGTACCTTGCGCGCCGCGCCATGGACTATTTGGTGGGCTTCAATCTTTCGCCGGTGTTGTGGCGCAAGCTCCCCGGTGCGCGCTCCGCTGGCCGGGTGCAATCCGTTGCCCTGCGTCTGGTGTGTGATCGCGAAAATGAAATCGAGCGGTTTGTCTCGGAAGAATACTGGAACCTGTCTGCACTTTTGAAAACGCCACGTGGCGACGAATTTCTGGCCCGTCTGGTGTCTGCGGATGGCAAAAAGCTTGCCGCCCGCGGCATTACCAATGGCGAGATGGCTGGCCGCCTCAAGGATTTGCTCGAAGGCGCAAGCTACGCCGTCGAATCTGTTGAGGCGAAGCCCGTCAAGCGCAACCCGTCGCCGCCATTTACAACCTCTACGTTACAGCAGGCCGCATCCTCCAAGCTCGGCTTTTCAGCATCGCGCACCATGCAGGTGGCGCAGAAGCTGTATGAAGGCGTGGATATTGGTGGCGAAACCGTTGGTCTGATCACCTATATGCGTACCGACGGTGTGCAGATGGCTCCTGAAGCCATTGATGCCGCCCGCGCGGCGATTGTCGATCAGTTCGGTGCGCGTTATCGCCCGGAAAAGCCACGCTTCTATTCAACCAAGGCCAAAAATGCGCAGGAAGCGCATGAAGCCATTCGCCCCACGGATTTTACCCGCACGCCCGATCAGGTGCGCCGCTATGTCGATGCCGATCAGCTTCGCCTTTACGATCTGATCTGGAAGCGTGGCATTGCCAGCCAGATGGCGTCCGCCGAGATTGAGCGCACCACTGCCGAAATCATTGCCTCGAAGGGCGATGAAAAGGCGGGCCTACGCGCCGTGGGTTCCGTAATCCGCTTTGATGGCTTTATAGCCGCCTACACCGATCAACGGGAAGAAGGTGAAAAAGGCGAGGACGATGATGAAGATGGCCGCCTGCCAGAGATCAACGCCCGCGAACCGCTTGCCAAAAGCAAGATCAATTCGAGCCAGCATTTCACCGAGCCGCCACCGCGCTATTCGGAAGCAAGCCTGATCAAGAAAATGGAAGAACTCGGCATTGGCCGTCCTTCCACCTATGCGGCAACGCTGGCCACGCTGCGTGACCGCGAATATGTCACCATTGACAATCGCAAGCTGACACCAGTGCCCAAGGGGCGGTTGGTGACGGCCTTCCTTGAAAACTTCTTCACCCGCTATGTGGAATATGATTTCACTGCCGATCTTGAAGAAAAGCTCGACAAGATTTCAGCTGGCGAGTTGAACTGGAAGGATGTGCTGCGCGAATTCTGGACAAATTTCTTTGCCCAGATCGAAGGCACAAAAGAATTGCGCGTCACCAACGTGCTGGACGCACTCAACGAAGCCTTGGCACCGCTGGTATTCCCCAAACGCGAAGATGGCAGCGATCCGCGCATCTGTCAGGTGTGCGGCACCGGTAATCTGTCGCTGAAGCTGGGCAAATACGGTGCGTTCGTTGGCTGCTCCAACTATCCGGAGTGCAACTTCACCCGCCAGCTCTCATCAGAAGGCGGTGCAGAAGCCGAAGCCATGGCAACCGAAAACAAGGCGCTGGGTCAAGATCCCAAGACCGGCGAGGAAATCACCCTGCGCTCTGGCCGTTTCGGGCCTTACATTCAGCGCGGCGAAGGCAAGGAAGCCAAGCGGTCTTCCCTTCCCAAGGGCTGGTCTCCTGCCGAGGTGGATTATGAAAAGGCGATGTCCTTGATCAATCTGCCACGCGAAGTGGGCAATCATCCTGAATCGGGCAAGATGATTACGGCGGGCCTTGGTCGTTATGGGCCTTTCGTGTTGCATGATGGCACCTACGCCAACCTGGAAAGCATTGAGGACGTGTTCACCATCGGTCTCAATCGCGCCGTCACCGTGTTGGCCGAAAAACAGACCAAGGGTGGCCGTGGCCGCGCAGCGCCTGCCGCCTTGAAAGAACTGGGTGAACATCCAGATGGCGGCGCAATGACGGTGCGCGATGGACGCTATGGTCCTTACGTAAATTGGGGTAAGGTGAATGCGACCTTGCCGAAGGGCAAGGATCCGCAGAGCGTCACCGTGGAAGAGGCTTTGCTTTTGATCACCGAGCGCGCAGCCAAGGACGGCGGCACCAAGGGCAAGGCAAAAGCAAAGGCTGCACCCGCGAAAAAAGCGCCTGCGAAAAAGGCCACGACCAAAAAGACAGCCAAAGCCGCTGCCACCGACGCTGATGATGCGACGGGCACGACTGAAGCCAAACCGAAGAAAACTGCCGCAAAGCCCAAAGCAACCGCGACAAAGGCAAAAGCGGCTCCGAAAGCAAAGAAGACCTGACCTTGAGCAAATCACCGCGCCCCAAAATCCCCACCTCCGGCAGCAAACCATTGAGGACCCGGAAGGAGGCAGGCGTGGCCAACAAACCGCAAACAGAGATTATTCACGGGGCCGTTCCGCCCCGTGAGATTCTGTTGCAATTTATCACCGACAATCCCGACCGCGGCTCCAAACGCGAGATCGCCAAGGCCTTTGGCTTGAAGGGCGAAGCCCGCATTGAGCTGAAAGCAGAGCTGAAGGCGCTGGAAGAAGACGGATTGGTCAACAAAAGCCGCAAAGCCCTCACCCGCCCCGGCGCGCTCCCACCCGTCACGGTCATTGACATCACCACCCGCGATAAGGATGGCGATCTGATTGGCCGTCCTGCCGAGTGGCCGGAAGAAGCGGGCGTAGCCCCGGCCATCGCTATCCGCCAATCCAGTGCTGATCGCGCCAAGGGCAAGACGCCGGTGGGCGGGCTTGGTGATCGGGTTCTGGCAAAAATTTTCCCCAACAAGGACCGCGATGGCCCGGCATACACCGCCCGCATCATCAAGGTGCTGGATAAGCGCCAGGGCGCGCTTCTCGGCGTTTACCGCCAAATGGCGGGAACCGGCGGTGGCCGCCTGATGCCGATTGAGCGGCGCGGCGAAGAAATGGTGATTGATGCCAGCGACATTGGCGACGCCAAGGATGGCGATCTGGTTGAGGTCGAAGTCGGCCGCAATTCCAGCCGCCTCGGTCTTGCCCGTGCCAAGGTGCTGAATGTGGTTGGCTCTGTGGCGTCAGAAAAGGCAATCTCGATGATTGCCATCCATGCCCATGGCATTCCTTATATCTTCCCGCAATCGGTGCTGGATGAGGCAGAGGCTGCCAAGCCCGCCACGATGAAAAACCGGGAGGATTGGCGTCACCTGCCGTTGATCACCATTGACCCGCATGATGCCAAAGACCATGACGACGCGGTTTATGCCGAGCCCGATACATCGGCGGACAATCCGGGCGGCGTGATTGTCACGGTGGCGATTGCCGATGTGTCCTATTACATCCGCTCAAAATCGGCGCTGGATCGCGAAGCGCTCAAGCGCGGCAATTCGGTGTATTTCCCAGACCGCGTGGTGCCGATGCTGCCAGAGCGGATTTCCAACGATCTATGCTCCTTGCGTGAGGGCGTGGACCGCCCTGCCCTTGCCGTGCGCATGGTCTTTTCCAAGGAAGGCCGCAAGGCCAGTCACACCTTCCATCGCATCATGATGAAAAGTGCCGCCAAACTGTCCTATCAGCAGGCGCAGGCCGCGATTGATGGCAAACCGGATGATAAGAGCGGACCATTGCTGGAACCCATCCTGAAGCCGCTGTGGGCCGCCTATGAGATTATGAAAGTGGGACGCGACCGCCGCCAGCCGCTGGAGCTGGATATGCCAGAGCGCAAGATCATCCTGAAAGAGGATGGCACGGTGGACCGGGTGCATGTGCCAGAACGGTTGGATGCCCACAAGCTGATTGAAGAAATGATGATTCAGGCTAATGTGGCAGCTGCCGAAACGCTGGAAAAGAAACGCCAGCCGCTGGTCTATCGTATCCACGACGCGCCATCGCTTTCCAAGCAGGAAGTGCTGCGCGAGTTTTTGACCACCATCGGCTTCTCACTGGTCAAGGGCGGCAATCTGCGCTCCAACTCGTTCAATGGTATTTTGGCCAAGGCGCAAGACACGCCGCACCAAACTATCGTCAACGAAATGGTGCTGCGCTCGCAAAGTCAGGCGGTCTATAGCCCTGAAAACATCGGCCATTTCGGCCTCAACCTGATGAAGTATGCACATTTCACCTCACCGATTCGCCGTTATGCCGATTTGATCGTGCATCGCGGGCTGGTGGGATCGCTTGGCTTGGGCGAAGGCGGTATTACGCCGGAGGAAGAGGCAACGCTTGCCGATGTGGCCGCCGAAATCTCGACCTTTGAGCGCCGCGCCATGGCGGCGGAGCGTGATACCATCAACCGATTGGTGGCCCATCATCTGGCCACCCGGATTGGCGATGAATTTGATGGTCAGGTGTCTGGTGTCACCAAATCCGGCCTGTTTATTTCACTGCCGCAGTTCGGGGCCGATGGCTTTATCCCGGTGTCGACCTTGGGGCGTGATTATTTCGTCTATGATGAAGCCCACCAGGCGCTGACGGGCGAAAAAACCGGCTTGGGTTATCAACTTGGTGATGGTGTCAGTGTTAAGCTGGTGGAAGCCGTGCCTTTGGCGGGTGCCTTGCGCTTTGAAATTCTGAGCGAGGGCAAGAAAATGCCAACGGGTATTCGATCGTTCCACAAGGCCACGCGCAGCGGCAGGCCGGGTCCGAGAAAACCCGGCACGAGACCGCATCGTGGCAAGCGCTAAATTTGATTGAGGCCATAGGGAGGAAGCCGATGTCCAGCAATTCACCAACGGACGTGACCCGTTTTGGCGGAGGCGAGAACATCGAGCGTCCCCTTGGCCGCTCGATCATGCGGGGTTTGGCCTGCACCTGCCCCGCCTGCGGCTCTGGCAAGCTGTTCAAGGCGTTTCTCAAGCCAGTCGCCACCTGCTCCGTCTGCGGCGAAGACCTCTCTCACCAGTGTGCTGACGACCTTCCACCCTATATTGTCATTATGATCGTCGGCCACGTGCTGCTGGGCGGCTATATGATGACGGATCTGGTGTTTGTTTTGTCCACATGGGTGCACCTGGCAATCTGGGTGCCCATTGCCGTGATCACCTCCTTGTTGATTATCCAACCAATCAAAGGCAGCGTCATCGGATTGCAATGGGCCTTGCGTATGCATGGCTTTGGCCAACCATCGGAACCTCCAGAAGATTATGATCAGCGCTATCCGCCTCAATGATGCCGGACTCAACTGATCGACTGGGTCTGTTGCGCACATTTCGACCAGAAATGGCCCTGCAAACTGATGGGCTCCGCCTTGACAGGCGGCGCGGCAAACCCGAATGAACACTGTGAAATCCGGATGCACACCGGAAAAGGACGCCTGACGAAGCATGATGATTGAATGGCCTCACCCGCGCGCAAGCTCTTTTGTGTTCGCTGCCTTCGACCTGCGTTTCAGGGCCATTTGAAGGATGATGAATGTCTGAGACCCGAAAACGTGCCATCGGTCACCGTGAAGAAATTCATTGGCCATCGCTGGTGGCTGCCATTGCGTCCATTTCGGCCGTTGGCATCGCAATTGGGCTTGGCTTGCCGCTTTTGAGCATCATCATGGAAAAGCGCGGCATTTCATCCACCATGATCGGTCTCAATTCTGCCATGGCAGGCATTGCCGCCATGATTGCCGCTCCCATCACCACCAAGCTCGCCCACACATGGGGTGTTGCGCAAACCATGATTGTTGCCGTTTTTCTGGCAGCAGCCAGTTCGCTTGGCTTTTATTATGCCACGGACTTCTGGATGTGGTTTCCCTTGCGCCTGGTGTTCCATGGCGCGACCACCACGCTGTTTATCCTCTCCGAGTTCTGGATCAATGCCGCCGCCCCTCCTTCGCGCCGTGGGCTTGTTATGGGCATTTATGCCACGGTTCTCTCCATCGGCTTTGCAGCGGGTCCATTTTTATTCTCCATGGTTGGTAGCGACGGCGTATTGCCATTCTCCATCGGCGCATTTGCCATTTTGCTGGCCGCCGTGCCGGTCTATATCGCGCGCAAGGAAAGCCCAGCCCTACATGAAAAACCGGAAATGCATTTTTTCCGCTATATCTTTCTGGTTCCTACTGCCACAGCCGCCGTTTTCGTCTTTGGTGCTGTCGAAGTCGGCGGCCTCTCCCTTCTGCCAATCTTTGCCACGCGGTCGGGCTTTTCCGAAGCGCAATCGGCATTGCTGCTGACGGTGATGGGGGTTGGCAATATGGCGTTTCAAATTCCGCTGGGATTGCTGTCTGATCGCCTGAAAGACCGCAGACCTCTGCTTGGTATTCTGGCAACCGTTGGCATGGCTGGTGCGCTTTTGCTGCCAGCCATCTCTGGCAACTGGCTGGCCATGGCGACCATTCTTTTGTTTTGGGGCGGCTGCGTCTCGGGTCTCTACACCATTGGTCTCAGCCATCTTGGCTCACGACTCACCGGTTCGGACCTTGCCGCGGCAAACGCAGCCTTCATTTTCTGCTATGCGGTGGGCACTGTTGCAGGCCCGCAAGTTGTGGGTGCGGCCATTGATATGGGCGGAACCTCGGGCTTTGCGTGGTCAATTGCAGGCTTCTTTGCACTTTATGTACTACTTTCTGCCGCTCGATTGCTTTTCAAGTCCAAGCGGGCTTGACTTTTCAGTGGCGATTTGTAGTTTCCGCCCACATTTGCCGTGGACCCATCCGGTCCTCCACGGCGCGTTTTATTTAGGTAAGGCAGGACGACCATGGCTAAGGCTACAACAATCAAGATCAAGCTGCTGTCGACAGCCGAGACGGGTTTCTTCTACGTCACGACAAAAAACAGCCGTACGATGACGGACAAGATGACGAAGACCAAGTACGACCCGATCGCACGCAAGCACGTCGAATTCAAGGAAACCAAGATCAAGTAATCTTGGCAACCTATGTTATTTTTAAAAAAGCGCGCTGCACAACAGCGCGCTTTTTTGTTGCTCATCTCTTCCAAGGTGTTTGAGCAAGAGAGCGTATTGGGCTGATAAATGCTCGCAGTGCATGCAAGCGGTGCCGCAGCCGCTCCTGTGGGCAGCATGGGTCTTCGGTGCCACTATGAGAAGACAATCGCTCAACGCCTCCCAACCCCGCCCACGTTGCAACAACAAGGCATTTAGGAGACCATCCTCACCCAGAGCCCAGCAAGATTGCCGGCTCCGGGGTTAGTTGCCCTATCAAATCCGTTTGACAACAGGAAACGCCTTTTCAGCCGGCTCGATCAGCCTTTAAATCCGAGTCAATTTCAGGGGTTATGGCGCGTATTTAAAGCGTCGCAGCATGTTTTACGGGCCTGGCACAATCCACAATCAAAACAAAAAACGCCGCTCCTTTCGGAGGCGGCGTTTTTTTTGAAAAGGGGGTCGGCGGGCACATAATAACGGCACGAGGAACCGCAAACAATCATATACCTGCCGACCGACCCCACGACCCAGGAGATGCGGCGGACCTGAGCACCATGGGGTATTGGTGAACTTTAAACACAGTTCCTTATAACTTGACCCAATCTTGCGCATATAAAGAAAAAAATCAACATTTTCTTAACCGTACGATTAATCTCAATTACATTATAGTTAATATTATTTCTTTTTCTCAAAAAACATTAAAATAAAGAAACAACAAGTTTCTCACCTAAACGCGACACTGCCACCAAATTCAAAGCGAGCGTTACATTCTATATCGGTACAAACGTCTCATCGTCGCGTGATTGCTGATTTTTATAAGCTTTTCAAAAACGGACAATATCAATATAAACTACACAGTAAACCCCGGCAAATTGGGGGTTTTTACAATTTTATTGTTTAATAAATTGAAATACTCACAATTTTACGCAAGTGGACTCTGCCAAAAAACCTTTGCTGCGGCCCATAGCTTACGAAAAGTTTACCATAGGGGTCGGCACTACATTGCTGCGCACTTTATATCGCCCGCAAAACACAATGTAACAAATGAAATATGGCACTGAATGCCGAACATCCGTTGCGCAGGAAAAACTGCTGCAGCGAACCGTCATACGCCATATAGGATAAGAGGCTGAGCCTGACCTAAGCCTGTCAGAGCGCGTGTTTTTTCAGTGCGGGCAAACGTACACGATCAAGCAGCGGCAGAGACGACACGGTTGCGACCTTCCTGCTTGGCTTTATAAAGCGCTCTATCTGCTTCGCGTAGCAATTGCTCTGGCGTTGCGCAGTCCGCCGATGTTTCAGCGATGCCGATCGATGCCGTGACGGTGATCTTGAGACCTGAGGTCAACTGGAATGGGGTTTTCTCCACCATTTCCCTGAGGCGCTCTGCAACCTTGCTTGCGATATCCAGGGATGTATTGGGCATCACCACAATGAATTCCTCACCGCCATAGCGGCAAGCCAGATCCGCTCCGCGCACCATGGCACGAACGCGGGCTGAAAACTCACGCAGCACATCGTCACCCGCCTCGTGGCCATAGGTGTCGTTGACCAGTTTGAAACGGTCAATATCCACCAGACAGACAGACAAGGGCCGCTTGCGCGCAGCCGCACGCTCAAACAGGATTTTCAGATGCGTATCCAGATAGCGACGGTTGCTCAGGCCGGTCAGGGCATCTGTAACGGCCATCTCCATGCTTTGGCGAACACTGTCACGCAGCCGGTCATTATAACGCTTGCGGCGGATCTGTGTGAGTGTGCGTGCCACCAGCTCGTTGGGATCAACAGGCCTGACAATATAGTCGTTAACGCCCAGATCAAGCGCTCGGGCCGTCATACTTCCCTCGCCCTGTTCGGCAATCAGCAACAATGGAATAAAGCGGGTGCGCTCCAATGAGCGCAGCTGCGAGAACAGCCGCAGCGGGTCATAATCATCTAGAGCACCATTGACGATCACCAGATCAAAGTTTTTCTCTGCGGCCTCAAACAATGCCGCCTGCGCATCAGAGATCGCCATAACGTCAGCAATCGGCTTCAGCGTTTTGATAATCCGTTCCTGTGAGCTTGCGCGGCTGTCAACCAACAAGACCTGACCGGCCTCTTCAAATTGGCCATCAGCCATGGAGAACAGGTCTTCGATGCCCATTCGTTGACCGGCTTCTGCCCGCAAGCGCAATTCGTCGCTCAAGGTCTTGAGCCGCACAAGGCTCTTGACCCGCGAAATCAGCTGGAGATCATTGACTGGCTTGGTGAGAAAGTCATCCGCGCCTGCCTTCAAACCCTTCACCCGATCAGAAGGCTGATCCAGTGCCGTCACCATAACCACCGGGATATGGGCAGTGCGAGGGTTGGTCTTCAGCCGTTCGCACACTTCAAACCCGTCCATGCCGGGCATCATGACGTCGAGAAGCACGACATCAACCTGGGTATTTTCGCAGATATCCAGCGCTTCAGAGCCAGAGACCGCCGTTAAAACCTCAAGATATTCAGCGAGAAGCCGAACCTCCAGCAGCTTTACATTGGCAGGTATATCATCAACGATGAGTATTCTGGCTGTCATGCACCTTGCCCCCTCAGGCGTCGCCCAGATAAGTTTTAATTGTTTCCAGAAATTTCGGAACAGAAATAGGTTTGGAGACGTAAGCCTCACACCCGCCTTGGCGAATGCGCTCTTCATCACCCTTCATCGCAAAGGCCGTGACCGCAATCACGGGAATGACATGCAACTCGCTATCCTGCTTCAGCCATTTTGTGACCTCAAGCCCGGACACCTCAGGCAATTGAATATCCATCAAAATAAGGTCTGGCTGGTGTTTGCGGGCGAGGTCGAGCGCTTCCATTCCATTGCGCGTTTGAATGGTCTCATAGCCTGAGGCCTCAATAAGGTCGCGAAAGAGCTTCATGTTCAGCTCGTTGTCTTCAACTATCATGACCTTTTTCGGCATTTTCCATCCTTGCCTTCCCAGCGTCCATAGTGGAAGAAGGGTATTAACATTCAAAAAGACTCATTCTTTTGCTGGCGGCAGATTAACGCCATTTGGTTTCGAAAAAGGTAATTCGTGACACAATGCGAGACAAGTTATCAGGTAAATCGACTTCAAGTGAACACGCCGAGCAAACCGCCATTGCCGTCTTGAGCTGGCTGGCCGGGGAGCCCGAAATGCTGGGCCGGTTCCTCTCCCTGACAGGGGTGGAACCAGGCCAAATGCGGCAAGCCATCAAAAACCCCGATTTCCTTGCCGGAATGCTGGACTTTATTGTTCAACACGAGCCAACGCTGCTCGATTTCTGTGCGGCAACCCAGTCTCAACCAGAAGACGTCATGGCTGCCTGGAGACACTATACCAAACCGGGATTGGATTCGGGAGAATATTGATGGGCGAAATTGTCGATATAAACCACATCCAATTATCAGATCGACCCTTGCTGGTCAGCGATGTTGATGATGTGGTGCTGGAGTTCTTGCTGCCTTTTGAAGCCTATCTGGCCAGCTTGGGCCATCATCTGCTGCCAAAGTCTTTCCATCTCACGGGCAATATTGTCTCGCTTGCCGATCAGCGCGCTTTGGAAGAGCATCAGGTTAAGCAGATATTACATGATTTTTTTGATCGGCAGGAAGATTGGCAACGCCCCTTTGGCGACTCGGTCAACCAGTTAAAACAGCTCGGCTCCATGGCCGATGTTGTGTTTCTCACCGCCATGCCACCGGCCTACACCCAACAGCGCCGCCGTCTGTTGGACCAACTGGGACTTGATTTTCCGCTTCTGGCAACAGAAAGCCCCAAGGGACCGGTGGTCAAGGCATTGCACCGTGGCCGCTCCCTGCCGCTGGCCTTTATGGATGACATGGCGCACAACCTCCATTCGGTGGCCGACCACGCTCCAGACTGTCTGCTGGTGCATATCGCCCCGCAATCGGAGATCCATCGCTTCGCACCCAAAACCGCCCCGCAGGTTATTCGTGCCGAGGATTGGAGTGCGGCCTGCACCACGATTGTTGCACATTTCAACCGTGCGAAGACACCAACCTCGTGATGCCGGAATAAGCCTTTGAGGAAGGCTGAAATGCAGCTTGCGCGGCATGGATGCAGGTATTACTGTGCAAATGTTCAACTTATGTTCCGCTCACTATGCACAGCACCATGCCATCAAATTCGGGATTTTGTCGCGACTGTCTGAAGGTTCAGCCTGCCGATAGAAAGCGCTGTGCAGCCTGTGGCAGCCCGCGACTTGTTTATCACTCAGAGCTGTTCCAGCTCACCTTGGCCCATGTTGATTGTGACGCATTTTACGCCTCGGTGGAAAAGCGCGACAATCCCGATTTGATCGACAAACCATTGATTATTGGTGGCGGCAAGCGGGGTGTTGTTTCCACCGCCTGTTACATTGCCCGCATCCACGGTGTGCGCTCTGCCATGCCGATGTTCAAGGCGCTGGAAGCCTGCCCCCACGCGGTGGTCATTCCGCCCAATATGGAAAAATACGCCAAAGTTGGCCGCCAGGTTCGCGCCATGATGGAAGAGTTGACGCCCTTGGTGCAGCCCATCTCTATCGATGAGGCTTTTCTGGAGCTGCGCGGCACAGAGAAACTCCATCATGCGCCCGCTGCTCTTGTGCTTGCCCGCTTTGCCAGACGCGTTGAAGCGGAAATCGGAATTACCATTTCGGTTGGTCTTTCCTATTGCAAGTTTCTGGCAAAAGTGGCGTCTGATTTGCAAAAACCGCGCGGCTTTTCAGTGCTTGGCAAGGAAGAGGCCATGGCATTTCTGGCACCCCGCCCCGTCACCACCATTTGGGGTGTTGGCAAAGCGCTGGCTTCCACTCTGGAACAAGACGGCATTCGCACGGTCGGCCAACTTCAAACCATGGAAGAAAGTGATCTGATGCGCCGTTATGGCGTGATGGGCCAGCGGCTGGCCCGCTTGGCGCGCGGCATCGATGACCGGGAAGTTCACACCTCCGACATCACGAAAAGCATCTCGGCCGAAACCACCTTTTCAAACGACATATCGCGTCCTGACGAGTTGATTGCCCAATTGCGCGCCCTGTCAGAAAAAGTGGCATGGCGACTGAAAAAGGAAGCTACCGCAGGTTACACCGTGGTGCTGAAGCTGAAAACCGCAGACTTCAAGCTTCGCACCCGGAACCGCAGGCTCGACGATCCGACAATGCTGGCCGATAAAATTTTCCGCACGGGCTTGCAACTGCTGGAAAAGGAAACGGACGGGACAAAATTTCGCCTGATCGGCATTGGCGTCAGTGATTTTGCTGATCCCGCGATTGCAGATCCACCGGATCTGGTGGATGAAAGCGCGACCCGCCGGGCCAAGGCCGAAGCCGCCATGGATCTGTTGCGCAATAAATTTGGCAAGGGCATGGTGGAAACCGGCTTCACCTTCCAACCTCGCCCATCGTCCAGCACGATCAAGAAATCTTGAGTCCTTTCAAGTCGCAAAATGAAACGATCCGTTAAATTTAACGGTGTAATTTAAGCTCTCGTTTTGCGTTTGAGGGCACCATGATGGTCCGCACCATGTTTCCGTTGATGTTCATCTCTGCAACCATGCTGGCGATGCCAGCTCTGGCGCAGGGCGAAAGTCACCTGCAGATCATTGTTTCCAAACAACAACAAACGCTTTCCGTCTATGATGGCAACACCGTCATTGCCACCTCGCGCGTTTCCACCGGCAAGGAGGGTCACACCACCCCGTCCGGCATTTTTTCAATCATCCAGAAAGCCAAATATCACGAATCGAACCTCTACTCGAACGCGCCCATGCCCTGGATGCAGCGCATTACATGGTCCGGCGTGGCATTGCACGAATCAAGCAGCGTGCCCAATCGCCCTGCCTCTCACGGCTGTGTGCGGCTTCCTGGCGAATTTGCTCGTAAACTTTATGGCATGACCACGCTGGGTGCACAGGTGATTATTACCGATGCGCCGGTGGCACCATTTGCTATTCAGCATCCGTTTCTGTTTGCGCCGGCTCATCAGCAAGACCAGCCGCAATTGCTCTCTGATGCCAAATTGCGTGGTGCAGATGTTGCGCCTGGTAAAAATCCTATTGAAGTTGCAATGATCCATCTGCCCACTGCCAAGCCATCGGCAGCCCCCATTAACTCATCTCCTTTGCGCATCCTCATCACCTATCGTGATGAACCGCAAACCATCCGCGATGCGCAAGCCCTGCTGCAGGAGCTTGGATTCGAAACAGGTGGCATTGACGGACAAACCGGAACGCTGACCCGCGAGGCGATCAAAGGATTTAAACGCTGGAAGTCACTCAATCCCAAGGGCCGCTTGATCACGCCCGAATTCATGGCCGCTCTCTATCAAAGCGCCAACAAGCCCGCCCCGCCCCGCGGCCATCTCTATGTGCGGCAGGATTTCAAGCCGCTGTTTGACGCGCCGGTCAAGATTGCCCAGCCCGATCAGCCGCTTGGAACCTATTTCCTGGTTGCCACCGCCATTGATCAAAAATCTGGACACGCGACATGGCAAGCACTGGCATTGGATGATGCTGAGCGCCAAACCGACGACACATCTATCGTCACTATTGATACCGACGATGGCAATAAGCCCGCCATTGAAAAAAGCAGCATCAATGCTGTTCTCGATCGGATTTCAATTGAGCCCACGACAAGAACACGGATTGAAACGGCAATGACAGCGGGCACGTCCTTGACCATCACCGATCAAGGCGTTGGCCCGGAGACCAGCGACGGAACCGATTTTATCACCATTATTCCGCCCAAAGATCGCTCGAAATTCTAAACCATCGGCTTCTCAAGTCCGAACAGGCTCTGAAAAGACTTTGATGGTGAACCTACAGCACCTTTCCCCCAAATATCGCGGAAGGTGCTGTCACAGTTTTACTGCATAATTTTCACCTTAAATCGATTCCGATTTAAGCAATGTTGCAGGAGAGCTTACACCAGTTCCACATCAACCACGCCGGGGGCAGAGCGCATGGCGGCCGCGATTTCCGGTGTAATTCGATAGCGTTGGTTAAGCTCAACTTCGATCTCACGACGGCCATCTTCCTTGATCACCACGAAGGATACCAAGCCGTCTCCCTTGGTGTTGAGATGGGCTGCCAAAGCTCTGAGTGGTCCTGAATCGCGGAGATACACTCTCAGCGTCTTTTGCATTTGCAACGACTTCTCTTCCAGCGACTGTGCTGTCTGGATGCGCAGACCAATGCCCTCCGGCCGCTCTTCCGCCGCAACCGTAATGACCAGCGACTTGCCCGATTCCAGCAAATCCCGGTACTGGTTCAATCCTTCAGAAAAGAGAACCGCCTCAAACTGGCCGGTAGCATCGGAGAAGGTCACGATACCCATTTTATTGCCCGTGCGGGTCTTGCGCTCCTGCTTGGAGATCACCGTTCCAGCCAGACGACCGGCCGTCGCACCCTGTTTGACCGCTTGCGAGAAGTCGGCAAAATTCTGCACCCGCATTTTTTCAAGCAGCGGCTTATAGGTATCCAGCGGATGGGCCGAGAGGTAAAAACCCAGAACCTGAAACTCACGCATCAGCTTTTCTGAGGGCAGCCAGGGCGTATAGGTCGGAAGAGAAATACGCTCTGGTCCCGTTGCCCCGCCCGCCCCAAACATATCGGATTGGCCGCTGACCGCATTTTCCTGGGCGCGTTGGGCAAAGCCGATAATCCGATCCATGCCCGCAACCAGTTCGGCACGGTCACGGCCAAAGCAATCGAAGGCACCGGCAAAAATCAACCCTTCGAAGACACGGCGATTGATCTGCTTTGGATCGATGCGTACGCAGAAATCCTCCAGATCAGCAAAAGGCACATCGCCGCGCACCGCCACAATATGCTCAACGGCAGCGTCCCCCACACCTTTGAGTGCAGCCAGAGAATAATAAATCCGGTTTAGCCCGGTCTGAAAATGCCTAAACGATGTCTGGACAGAAGGCGGCACCACTTCAATGCCAAGACGGCCCGCATCCTGGCGGAAATCCACCAGTTTCTCGGTATTGGCCATATCCAGCGTCATGGAGGCGGCCAAGAACTCAACCGGATAATGGGCCTTCATATAGGCCGTCTGGTAGGACACAATCGCGTAGGCCGCTGCGTGCGACTTGTTGAAGCCGTAGTTGGCAAACTTGGCCAGCAGATCAAAGATATTATCGGCCTGTGGTTTGCCGACACCATTTTTAACGGCACCATCAACAAAGCGGGCGCGCTGCTTGTCCATCTCCTCTTTGATCTTCTTACCCATAGCGCGGCGCAAAAGATCGGCTTCGCCGAGCGAATAGCCCGACAAAACCTGCGCCACCTGCATAACCTGCTCCTGATAAACGATAACGCCCTGCGTTTCTTTCAGCAGATAGTCGATGGTCGGATGGATCGATTCAATCTCTTCCTCGCCATGCTTACGAGCGTTATAGACCGGAATATTCTCCATCGGACCGGGACGATAGAGCGCCACCAGCGCAATAATATCCTCAATACAGTCAGGGCGCATACCAATCAGCGCCTTGCGCATCCCGGCACTTTCCACCTGAAACACGCCCACCGTCTCGCCACGCGAGAGCATCTGATAGGTCAATTCGTCATCCAGCGGGATGGTGGCCAAATCGATCTCAATGTCGCGCAACCGGCAAAAATCCACCGCCGTTTTCAAAACCGTGAGGGTCTTCAATCCCAAAAAGTCGAATTTGACCAAGCCCGCCTGTTCAACCCACTTCATGTTGAATTGGGTCACAGGCATGTCAGACCGCGGATCGCGATACATCGGCACCAGTTTTGACAAGGGACGGTCGCCGATCACAATACCGGCGGCGTGGGTAGATGCGTGGCGATAAAGACCTTCAATCTTCTGGGCAATATCGAGCAAACGGCCAACGACCGGCTCTTTATCTATCTCCTCCTGAAATTTCGGCTCTTCTTCGATGGCTTTCGACAAAGGGGTCGGATTGGCAGGATTGTTCGGCACCAGCTTACAGATCCGGTCAACCTGACCGTAAGGCATTTCCAGCACACGGCCCACGTCGCGCAGCGCCGCGCGCGCCTGCAGCGACCCGAAGGTAATGATCTGCGCCACCTGCTCGCGCCCATATTTACGCTGAACATATCGGATCACTTCTTCGCGCCGATCCTGACAGAAGTCGATATCAAAGTCTGGCATCGACACGCGCTCAGGATTGAGAAAGCGCTCAAACAGCAGCGAAAAACGAAGCGGGTCAACGTCGGTAATGGTCAGCGCATAGGCGACAAGCGAACCCGCGCCGGAGCCACGCCCCGGACCAACAGGAATGTCCTGTTGTTTCGCCCATTTGATAAAGTCCGCAACGATCAGAAAGTAACCCGGAAATTTCATGCGCTCGATAACACCGAGTTCAAAATCCAGACGGTCGCGGTATTCCTTCTCCTCATAGCCCGGTGCCATGCCGAGCTTTGCCAGCCGATCGTCCAATCCTTCAATGGCCTGACGGCGCAATTCTGACGATTCGGCGCGCTCCGCCTCTTCCGGGTCGTCACTCGCACCCGTAAACCTGGGAAGAATGGGTCCGCGTGTATCGAGCACGAAGGAGCAGCGGTTGGCGATTTCAACGGAGTTATCAAGCGCTTCAGGCAAATCCTTGAAAAGTACCTGCATCTCCGCGCGGCTCTTCAAATAATGATCTGGTGTCAATCGAAAACGTCTGTCATCAGAGACAATGGCGTTATGCGCCACGGCCATCAACGCATCATGGGCATCATAATCATCCCGAGACGGGAAAAACGCCTCATTGGTGGCAACCAACGGAATATCATGCTCATAAGCCAGTGACACCATGCGGCTCTCATGCAGCCTGTCGTACCCCTGATGGCGCTGCAATTCGATGTAAAGCCGATCTCCAAACAGCCGCTTCAACGTCATAAGCCGTGCCAAAGCTTGAGCCTGGTGCTCACTCTTGACCATGAGATCGACAGGTCCACCAGAGGCACCTGTCAGGGCAATCAAGCCATCCGTGCCAATTTCATCCAGCCACGACGCGGTAATATGCACGGCATGGGCGCTATCACCTTGCAAATAGGCGCGACTAACCAGATCCACCAGCCGCTCATACCCCGATGAATTTGCCGCCAATAATACAATGGCAGGGTATTTTTCCAAGCCGCCGTTGCCGCGCTTTTCATCGGCAGAATCTTCCATATCAATCGAAAGCTGGCAGCCTATGATTGGCTGAAGACCATCACCGAGCGCTTTTTGGGAAAACTCAAGTGCGACAAACAGGTTATTGGTATCAGTGATGGCAATAGCCGGTTGATTGTCGGCAACAGCCTTGCCCAAAATTTTCTTGAGCGGCAAAGCGCCTTCCAACAGCGAATAGGCAGAATGCACCCGAAGATGCACGAAACCCGGGCCAGCAACCCTTTCCTTTGCCTGTTGGTCGGCATTGAGGTCGCTCATGGGCTCAGTCCTACTCTCATCAATCTCGGTAGAAACGCAGACAGAGACTGCACTGCATATGATGCAGCTATTTTAACCGTTGAGGCCATCTTGTCCAGCAGACAAGAGAGAGCCTCGCCCTTCTTTCCCGGCCTAATTCCTTCAAAAAGCCAGGGCGAGCAAAGACAAGCTGGCGATAAACACGGACAGGGAAGCGAATGCGGCGATGTCTTGCAAAATATCAGTCATGACACTCTCCTAATCTCTTTATGTATTCATTTTGTTCTCTTTTTGTATCTATGTCAATCAAAAATTATAATGGTGAATAATGAGATGCGCTGAACGGTTGGCGAGAATTGCGCAGTGCCAGCGCTGACAAGCACTGCGTTATAGCAACACCCATCTGCCAACACGGTCATCAGAAGACGGCGCTGTAACACGTTTAATCTGCTGCATAATGCTCACCTTGAATCGACTCCGATTTAAGGACTTATGCAGGAGACAGAACCACACAATAAAAATGGCGTTTGCTTCAAAAAACAAACGCCATTTGATGATTGATAATGTGTGTTGGCGGTGCCAGATCAGGTTTTACAGCTCGAAGTCCACCACTTTGCCATCAACCAGCGTAACGCAGCGGTCCATGCGATGAGCCAGCTCATGATTATGCGTGGCAATCAACGCCGCCAGACCAGATTGGCGCACCAGAGCTTGCAGAGCCGAAAACACATAGGCCGCAGTTTCAGGGTCCAGATTGCCCGTCGGCTCATCGGCCAGAAGCAAAAGAGGTGCGTTGGCCACCGCGCGGGCAATGGCGACGCGTTGCTGCTCACCACCGGAAAGCTCGGCCGGACGGTGATCGCCACGGTGTCCGATGCGCATATAGTCCAGCATCGCCTTTGAGCGCTTGCGCGCCTCAGGGATGCTCAAACCCGCGATCATCTGTGGCATCATGATATTTTCAATGGCCGAGAACTCTGGCAACAGATGGTGGAACTGATAGACGAAGCCAATACTGCTGCGCCGTACCGCTGTGCGCCCCTCGTCCGACAGGTCATTACAATTGCGCCCGCCGATCAGCACATCGCCATCGCTCGGCTGCTCCAGCAGACCGGCAATATGCAAAAGCGTCGACTTGCCCGTGCCAGATGGTGCGACCAGTGCAACCGTCTCGCCTTCATAGAGCTTAAGCCCAGCCCCTTTGAGGATGGATAGACGTGCGTCCCCCTCGCCGTAGCCGCGAGACACATTGGATAATTCAAGAACAGTCCGCTTTACCATAGATGCACTGTTCCTCATTCGTAGCGCAGTGCCTGGACGGGATCGAGACGTGCCGCCCGCCATGCCGGGAAAATGGTTGCGATGAAAGACAGCGTGAGCGACATCAGAATAACCGAGAATGTCTCGCCAAAGCTCATATCTGCAGGCAGCTTGCTGAGGAAATACAATTGCGGATCAAACAGAATTGTGCCCGACACCCAGGAGAAAAACTCCCGGATGGACTCAATATTCACACAGACCAGCACGCCGAGAAGAACGCCCGCAAATGTGCCAGCGATCCCGATTGCGGCACCCGTCATGAAAAAGATCCGCAGCACAGAGTTCGAGGTTGCGCCCATTGTTTTAAGAATGGCAATGTCGCGGCTTTTGTCCTTCACCAGCATGATCAGACCAGAAATGATATTCAGCGCCGCAACGATCACAATCAGTGTCAAAATCATGAACATCACGTTGCGCTCGACTTGAAGCGCGGAAAAGAACGTCTGATTGCGTTGACGCCAATCACTGATGAACACCTGCCGCCCGGCAGCCTCTTCGATTTTCGGACGCAGTTCATCAATGTCATCGGGATTGCTGACGAAAATCTCGATGGATTGCACCAGTCCTTCCGCATTGAAGTAGAGCTGAGCCTCTTCCAAAGGCATATAAATGATCGACGAGTCATATTCTGACATGCCGATTTCGAATGTGCCCGAGATCTTGTAGGACTTGACCCGAGGATTGACCCCCATTGGGGTTACGTCCCCCTCTGGGGATACCAGAGTGATGGAATCGCCTGCTTTCAAGCCAAGATCGTTGGCCATACGCGAGCCAATCAGAACACCTTGGCCAGCCGTAAAGGCCACCATATCGCCCGTTTTGATATTGGAGGAGACTTCCTTCAACTTCATCAGGTCATCAGGGCGGATACCACGCACCAGCGCACCGGTTCCAGCCCCGGCTTTGCCGGACGCCAGGGTCTGACCCTCAACCAGCGGCAAGGCCATGGTTACGCCGGGAACGGCTGCAAACTTTTTTGCAAGCTCGGCATAGTCCGTCAAAGGGCGATCCACAGGCTGAACAATCATATGTCCATTGATGCCGAGGATACGAGAAATAAGCTCTGTGCGAAACCCGTTCATCACCGCCATGACGATAATGAGAGTTGCAACACCCAACATGATGCCGACAAAGGAGAAGCCGGCGATGACCGAAATCACCGCCTCCTTGCGCCGGGCGCGCAGGTAGCGCCAGGCCACCATACGCTCAAATGCAGAAAAGGGCTTTGCAGTTGGCAACACATCTGTGTTCACCTCTGCCGAGCTTCCGGTTTCGCTGCTCAATCTAGCCTCCTATCGGCGCTCAACCAGCCAAACGGTTGATCGCGGCGTCGATGGTCATGGTTTCGCGTTCGCCAGTTTTTCTGTTCTTCAACTCGACCTCACCATTGGCAACGGCGCGTGGTCCGGCAATCACCTGCCAAGGCACACCAATCAGGTCAGCCATGGCAAATTTTGCGCCAGCACGGTCATCCGTATCGTCGAGAAGAACATCCTTCCCTGCCTTGCCAAGTGCTGCGTAAATCTTGTCACACGCAGCATCGCAGGCAGCGTCCCCAGCCTTCATATTGATGATAATGCCATCAAATGGCGCAACAGATGCCGGCCATATGATACCATTTTCGTCATGGGAAGCTTCGATAATGGCCGGAACAAGGCGAGTAGGCCCAATTCCATAGGATCCCATGTGGACAAGATGTTCTTTGCCATCAGGACCCTGCACTTTCGCACCCATTGGCTCGGAATATTTGGTGCCGAAATAGAAGATGTGACCAACCTCGATGCCGCGCGCCGAAATGCGATCTGCCTCCGGCATGCCATCATAAGCGGCTTCATCATGCATTTCTGATGTTGCGGCATAATCGGACGTCCAGTCGTTGAACACCGCCTGCAAACCATCAACATCGTCAAAATCGGTATCAACCGACGGAATAGACCGGTTCAAAAAGCTCTTATGGCAGAAAACTTCAGACTCGCCCGTATCGGCTAGAATGATGAATTCGTGGCTGTGGTTGCCGCCAATTGGGCCCGTATCAGCGCGCATGGGAATGGCGCGCAGACCGAGGCGATCAAATGTCCGCAAGTAGGCCGTGAACATCTTGTTATAAGAATGAAGGGCCGCTTCCTTCGTCCAGTCGAACGAATAGGCGTCCTTCATCAGGAATTCGCGCGAACGCATCGTGCCAAAGCGCGGGCGGATCTCATCGCGGAACTTCAACTGAATATGGTAGAGGTTGAGCGGCAGACTCTTGTAGGACTTCACCGACGAGCGAAAAATATCCGTAATCATCTCTTCATTGGTCGGACCGTAGAGCATGGGGCGATCCTGCCGGTCTTTGATGCGCAGCATTTCCTTGCCGTAATCATCATAGCGCCCGCTTTCCTGCCAGAGCTCTGCCGATTGCAAGGTTGGCATCAAAAGCTCAACAGCCCCCGCGCGGTTTTGTTCATCACGGATAATGGCATTCACCTTATCCAGCACGCGCTTGCCCAGCGGCAACCAGGAGTAGATGCCTTGCGACTGCTGCCGCACCATGCCTGTGCGCAACATGAGCCTGTGAGAGACGATTTCCGCTTCCTTAGGAGTTTCCTTCAGAATGGGCATGAAATAGCGGGAGAGACGCATACCGACTTCCATTAATTGGGCGCTCCGTTCAATCGACGGAATCAGCCATATTTTACCTTTATCTGCCAATCTTCTAGCGGTTTCAGCGGCAGATGAAAACCCGCCCTGCACCGTTTTAACACGGTGCATTTCCTGCTCAACGTCCGCACCTGAGAAAGTGCCAAAAGCCCCAATCAGCAGATGAAACTGTTGAACAGCGAGGGCAAAAATCACATTTCTGAGCAACCACTCAATTATCAAACATGTCAGAAAAGTGGCAAACTCTCCAAAACCGACAATTCAATTTTTTTTTCCAAACCTGTAACAAAAATGCAAAAAAAATAATGACAAGCTTACGGAGTTGAGCTAGTTTGCGCTCACAAAAGAGGCAGAAAGCTTAAATTTCTGTCGAACTCGCGGTAAAGTCTTGGGAGGATCAGATCTTAGGCGCGCTTTGTCGCAGCCCCTTAATTGGTTAAAGGTCACGCGAAAATTGCAGAACAAGGTCTTCGGACCTTGTTTTTTTTTGCCTATGCACTGCAATCTGTGTGATGCAGCGCATTCGTTTTATCAAACGTACAAAGCACGCTGCAGTGGACTACGCAGCGCCTCGCTCGGTCGCCAAAAGAACCTTCTGCGAGGTTTAGCGAATATCCGGCATGATGTGAGGCAGATCGGCAAAACTGACGCCGAAATAGCTTGAGCAGAAATTCCAGCCGCCAACAATGATGGCGGACACAAGTGTGGTGACAGCCATCACCCGAAAGAATCGAAACTTGGCAGGCGCGCTGGCCACCGTGCCGGGCACGACCTGGCTCTCATCGTCTTGGGTGCGAACGCCAATGGGAAGCACCGCAAAAAGCGTAACCCACCAGACGATAAAATAGATTGCGCCGCTTGTGAGCCACGACATGTGCTTTCCTCCCCCGTTCACACTTGCTCAAGTTCAATCAGTGTCCCAAAGAAGTCCTTGGGATGCAAGAACAGCACAGGCTTGCCATGCGCGCCGATTTTCGGCGCACCATCGCCAAGAACCCGCGCGCCACCCGCCAACAACTTATCTCGCGCCGCCAGAATATCGTCAACCTCATAGCAAATATGATGCATGCCACCGCTGGGGTTTTTATCGAGAAAACTCTGAATGGGCGATTCTGCGCCAAGCGGATGCAACAGCTCCACTTTGGTATTCGGCAGTTTTACGAAAACGACGGTAACACCATGCTCCGGCAGTGCCTGCCGGCTGGAGAGCTGCGCTCCCAAGGTTTCACCGTAGCTTTTCTCAGCGGCGTCGAGATCCGGCACAGCGATTGCAATGTGATTAACCCGCCCAATCATTGTCACTCTCCCATAAAAAATCGCGCGCCAAACCTGACGCGCGATCCATACTACAGCACAGTTGAGCCATTTTGTCCGGTCTATTCTAGCTTCTGCGGCATCTCGACCGCAGGCAGATTTTAGACCTTGGTAACAAACACCGTCACAACCGGCTTCTTACCCCAGCATTCATTGGCTGTTGAGCGAACTGCACGGCGAATGCTCTCTTTCAGAGCGCCCAAATCCTTGCGACGGGCGCGCGGAATACTCTCCACAGCACTGAGCACGGCATCATAGAGGACATCCTCCATGTCATCGCCTTCTCTATCTTCCTCTGGCAGGCCAATGGCCACAACATCGGGATCGTCGCGAAACTCGAAGCGCTCGTCGAGAATGACATTCACGGAAACCTGACCCGCAAAAGACAGCTTCCGGCGCTCGCCGATGCCCATCGCCTCAAAGTCGCCGACAAGCTTGCCGTCCTTGAAGATCCGGCCGTGCGGCGCTTCGCCAATCACCTCGGCAGGCCCCGGTGCCAGCCGCAAAATTTGACCATTGCGGACTTTCGGAACCTGCGCCACGCCAGCCTGCAAGGCCAGTTCCTGCTGTGCCATCAAATGGGCCGCTTCACCGTGCACCGGCACCAGAATGTCTGGCCGCGTCCATGCATACATCTGCAAAAGCTCATTGCGCCGCGGATGTCCCGACACATGCACCAAAGCTTCGCTGTCTGTGACAATATGCACGCCCTGTTCGATCAGGCCGTTTTTGATCTCGTTGATTGGCTTCTCATTGCCGGGGATCGCGCGCGATGAAAACACCACCGTGTCGCCCTTTGTCAGAGCCACATTGCGCATTTCATCACGAGACAGTTTCGCAAGTGCTGCGCGCGACTCGCCCTGGCTGCCTGTGAGAATTACGACAACTTTGTCTCTTGGAATATAGCCATATTCATCTTCCGCAATGAAAGGTTTGATACCTTCCATCAAACCCAGATCGTCGGCCACAGCAACAACGCGCTTGAGTGAACTGCCAAGCAGCAGAACCTCGCGCCCTGCCGCATCCGCCGCCTGCGCGATAGAGCGAATACGCCCGACATTGGATGAGAATGTCGTGATTGCAACGCGCCCCTCAGCATTGGCAATAATATTGCGAAGCCCCTCAGACACCTCCACTTCCGACGGTGAAACACCATCGCGCATGGAATTGGTGCTGTCGCACATCACGGCAAGCACGCCTTCATCGCCGAGCGCGCGAAATGCCACTTCATCCGTCAAGGGTCCAAGCGATGGTGCGTGGTCAATCTTCCAGTCACCCGTATGGATCACATTGCCAAGCGGCGTGCGAATAACCAGCGACATCGGCTCAGGGATGGAGTGATTGACACCAACCGCTTCGACCACGAACTTGCCAACATGCACCTTGTCACCGGGCTTGAATGGCGTCACCGGAATATCAACCCGGCTACCCTCATAATTTCGCTTTGCCTCAAGCATGCCGGCTGTGAAACCGGAAGCGTAGACCGGCACGTTCAGGCCAGGCCATAGCTCGTTCAAACCGCCATAGTGGTCTTCATGCGCGTGGGTGATAAAAATCGCCTTCAGGTTCTTTTTTTGCGAAAGAACATATTGAATATCAGGCAAAACCAGATCAACGCCCGGCAGATCCAGACCCGGGAAGGTAACGCCGCAATCGACCATAATCCATTCGCGGTTCTTTTTCGGCCCAAAACCGTAAAGCGCCAGGTTCATGCCGATTTCGCCAACGCCGCCCAGCGGCAAAAATACCAGTTCGTCTTCTTTTGTCATTCTTTCCTTGGCCCATCCGGCTCGAAAAACACATCACCCGCCGCGATTGGCATGGTGCCGAGAGAGCCCCTATCGAGCAATAATAGTCCTTTATCATCGATTCCCGAAAATATACCTGAAATCGAACGATCGGGGAGATTTACAGTGATCTTTTCACCGATACCACAGGCGTGTTGACGCCAACGGTCGATAATTTTTGAAATACCACGGCCCTGATCCCAAAGCGCCAGCGCCTCTGCCATGGTGGCAAAGAGATGGGCAAACAGTTGCGAGGGGTCAACAGCGGCACCATGTTGCGACAGGCACGCTGTTGCATAGGGCGTATCTGAAGGTTTTGCGACGATATTTATGCCAATGCCGATGACGATGGCCTGACGTCCATCCGGCGTACGCTCGGATTCAAGCAATATGCCACTGGTTTTGGCGCGGCCAATCAACACGTCGTTCGGCCATTTGATTTCCAGCGGGGGCGCGTCCAAGGGAAGAACAGCACGGATCGCATCGTGCACAGCCAAGGCAACCGCCAACGGCAAAGACGCCACATGTTCAAGCGGTGCTGGTTCTATCAACAAGAGAGATGCATAGAGATTGCCGCGATCAGAGGACCAAGGCCGTCCCCGTCGTCCACGCCCGCCGGTCTGCCGCTCTGCTGTTATCCAGATCAAGCCTGGATCTCCTGATCGAGCAAGTTGAAGACAGGCTTGATTGGTTGAATCAACCTCATCCAGAGCGTGATGTCGGAAGGCATCGAGTGCCTTCCGACGATGTGAAGAATAGTCGCTCAATGGAAGAGCGAAGCCGCTGCGGCCGACGCTGCACTGCCCAATGGGCCGCCGATCAACACGTAACCCACCACAAACAGGCCCGAGAGCGCAAATACCACGCGCAATGTGCCGGATGTGGCAGCAAACTCGATCTTGGCGTCGTCAAACCACATAACCTTGACCAGACGCAGATAGTAATAAGCGCCGATAACCGATGCCAGAACGCCGATGACGGACAGCGCGTAAAGATGCGCCTCAATCGCGGCAAGGAAGACGAAATACTTCCCGAAGAAGCCTGCCAAAGGTGGAATACCAGCCAGCGAGAACATCAGTGCGGTCAAAACAAAGGCCATCACCGGGCGTGTCTGCGAAAGACCGGCCAGATCATCGATCGATTCGAGCGCTTCGCCTTCTTTGGTCCGCATCGCCATGATGCAGGCAAAGGTGCCGAGGTTCATCACCAGATAGATCGCCATGTAGAGCAACACGCCTTCAATACCCTGCTGCGTCCCCGCAGCCAGACCAACCAGCGCATATCCCATATGACCAATCGATGAATAGGCCATCAGACGCTTGATATTGCGCTGACCAATGGCCGCCACCGATCCAAGAACCATTGAGGCGATCGAGATGAACACAATCACCTGCTGCCAATCGGTTGTGATTGGCTGGAACGCATCCATGACCACGCGCACCAGGATTGCCATCGCGCCAACCTTGGGCGCTGCCGCCAAAAATGCAGTCACGGGCGTTGGTGCACCTTCATACACATCTGGTGTCCACATGTGAAAAGGAACCGCGGAAATCTTGAACGCAAGACCGGCGAGAACAAACACGAGACCGAACACCAAGCCGATGTTGGCATGTCCTGCTGTCAACACCGCCGCAATTTTCGCGAATTCAACGTTGCCCGTGAAGCCGTAAACCAACGACATGCCATACAGCAGCATGCCCGACGACAAGGCACCAAGAACGAAATACTTCAAGCCAGCCTCGGTCGAACGCAGGCTATCACGGTTCAAAGCGGCAATGACGTACAAGGCAAGCGATTGAAGTTCAAGCGACATATAGAGCGAAATCAGGCTGCCTGCCGAGATCATCAGCAAGATACCCAGTGTTGCCAACACCAGCAGAACCGGGAACTCGAACTTGTCGAGATTGTTGGCGCGCGCCTGGCCCGACGCCATCACCATGGTGACGATGGAGCCAATCAGAGCCAGAACTTTCATAAAACGACCATAGCTATCGGCAATGTAAGCACCGCCAAAAGCAACACCATCCGTTGGCACCAGCAAAAGCCAGGCACCAACGACGATGAGTAACGCAACCGCCAGTCCATTCACCAGTGACGCCCGGTTCGTGAACACACCGATCATCAGCAATACCAGCGCACCAACCGCGAGCAAAAGCTCCGGCGTGGCGAGATGCAGGCTTGCAAGGAGGGTTTCAGCATTCATGTCCATCGATCCTGTCGTCAGTTCACGAGGAGCGCAACATTGTGCGCAGCCTGCAGAGCAGCGGTGTAATTATGAAGCAACGCGTCCACCGAGGCAGTGGTCACATCAAAGATCGGAGCCGGATACACACCAAAGAAGATTGTCAGTGCGATCAGCGGGTAGAGCGTGAATTTCTCGCGCAAAGACAAATCCAGAAGACCCTTGAGGCTGTCTTTATCCAGTGCGCCGAAAATCACCCGGCGATAGAGCCAAAGCGCATAGGCCGCTGACAGGATAACGCCGGTGGCCGCAAACAGCGCCACCCAGGTGTTGGCGCGGAAAGCACCAATCAACGTCAAGAATTCGCCGATAAAGCCGGAGGTGCCGGGCAAGCCAACGTTTGCCATTGTGAACACCATAAATGCCAAGGCATATTTCGGCATATTGTTCACGAGACCGCCGTAAGCTGCGATTTCACGGGTGTGCATGCGGTCATAAATAACGCCAACGCAAAGAAACAACGCGCCAGAGACAAAGCCGTGGCTGATCATCTGGAACAGTGCGCCCTGCAAACCTTGCGTGTTGGCGGCAAAGATACCCAACGTCACATAGCCCATATGTGCAACAGAGGAATAGGCAATCAGCTTTTTCATGTCATCCTGCATCAGCGCCACCAGCGAGGTGTAGATGATGGCGATGACGGAAAGAGCAAACACGAAAGGTGCGAAGTAATCGGAAGCCAGCGGGAACATCGCCAGAGAGAAGCGAATGAAACCATAGCCGCCCAGCTTCAGCATGATACCAGCCAAAATGACTGATCCAGCCGTAGGTGCCTGAACGTGCGCATCAGGAAGCCAGGTATGAACCGGCCACATTGGCATCTTCACGGCAAAGGATGCGAAGAATGCAAGCCAAAGCACCATCTGCAAATGCTGCGGGAATTTATGCGCAAGCAGTGCAGGAATATCCGTGGTGCCAGCATCCCAATACATGGCCATGATGGCAAGCATCATCAGCACCGAGCCGAGCAAGGTGTAGAGGAAGAATTTGTAAGATGCGTATACGCGCTCCTTACCACCCCAAACACCAATGATGATGAACATGGGGATAAGGCCAGCCTCAAAAAACACATAGAAAAGTACGATATCGAGCGAAACGAACACGCCGATCATCATCACTTCCAGAATAAGGAAGGCGATCATGTATTCTTTGATGCGTTTTTGCACCGACGTCCAGCTTGCCAAGACGCAGAAGGGCATCAAGAAAGCTGTCAGCACCACGAACAGCATGGAAATGCCATCCACGCCCAGGTGGTAGGAAATCCCAGTGCCGAGCCAGCTTACCTTTTCGACCATTTGGAAGCCGGGGTTGCTGTTATCAAACCCGATCCAAACGAAAAGCGACACGACAAAGGTGGCGATTGTTGTCAGCAGCGCAATGTTCAGCACATTGCGGCGGCCGGATTCGGTATTGCCGTTTACCAAAAGCAGGAGTGCGACGCCTACCAAGGGTAAAAAGGTGACCGTTGAAAGAATAGGCCAATCGGTCATCAGATCGAACTCCCGAGCATCATCCAGGTAACAAGTGCCGCGATACCAAGAAGCATCGCAAACGCATAGTGATAGAGGTAACCCGACTGCAAGCGAACAACACGCTGGGTCAACCCGGCAATGCCCGCAGCCACACCATTGGGCCCGTAAGCGTCAATGGTGGCAATATCGCCCTTCTTCCAAAGGAACTTACCCAAGGCCTTTGCCGAACGTACGAACAGGAAGTCGTACAGCTCATCAAAGTACCACTTGTTGAGCAGGAATTGGTAGAGAACCCATTGGCTCTTTGCCAGTTTCGCAGGGGTCTCTGGCGATTTGATATACATGTACCAGGCGGTCACAAGGCCGATCAGCATCGCGATGAATGGGCTAAGCTTAACCCAGACCGGCACATGGTGAACCTCATGGAGAACTTCGTTATGAGGCCCGGTGAACAGTGCACCCTTCCAGAATTCCGCATAGGCTTCGCCGAAGAAGTAATCATGGAAGATGAAGCCCGCGAACAACGCTCCAGCCGTCAGGACATACAGAGGGATCAGCATAACCTGCGGTGATTCATGAACGTGATGCATCACTTCGTGCGATGCGCGCGGCTTTCCGAAGAAGGTCATGAATGCCAAGCGCCACGAGTAGAAGCTGGTGAACAGCGCTGCAATCACGAGCATCACGAAGGCAAACATCGCAACAGAACCGCCAGCCGCAAAGGACGATTCAATAATCGCATCCTTGGAGAAGAAGCCTGCTGTACCGACCATCGTGAAGGGAATGCCAACACCGGTCAGCGCCAGATTGCCAATCGTCATTGCCCAAAAGGTGACCGGGATATGCTTGCGCAGACCGCCCATGTGGCGCATGTCCTGCTCACCATCCACGGCGTGAATGACCGAACCGGCACCAAGGAACAAAAGTGCCTTGAAGAAAGCGTGTGTGAACAGATGGAACACGGCCGCACCATAGGCACCCACGCCGAGAGCCACAAACATATATCCGAGCTGCGAACAGGTGGAGTAAGCAATTACGCGCTTGATGTCGTTTTGAACCAGACCAACCGTCGCTGCAAAGAAAGCCGTAATGGCACCCACAATTGTGACAACCGTCAGAGCGTCGGGCGACAGTTCAAACAAGGGAGACATGCGGGCAACAAGGAACACGCCTGCGGTCACCATCGTTGCCGCATGGATCAGGGCCGAAACCGGTGTCGGGCCTTCCATCGCGTCTGGCAGCCAGGTGTGGAGCAAAAACTGCGCCGACTTACCCATGGCTCCCATGAACAACAGAAGACATGCGCCGGTAATTGCATGCGCCTTATCAAGATGCATGCCGAAAAGCGTGATCACAGCATCGCCGCTTGCAGCGCCTTCGGCTGGCAAATAGGTCTTTGCTGCTGCGAAGATCGTTTCGAAGTTAATCGAGCCAAACAACACAAACACAGTACCGATGCCCAGAATGAAGCCAAAGTCACCAACACGGTTGACGATAAAGGCTTTCATGGCTGCAGCACTGGCAGACGGCTTTTTGAACCAAAAACCGATCAGCAGGTAGGAAGCAAGACCCACGCCTTCCCAACCAAAGAACATCTGCAACAGATTGTCCGAGGTCACCAACATCAACATCGCAAAGGTAAACAGCGACAGATAGCTGAAGAAGCGTGGACGATGCGGATCGTGATGCATATAGCCGATTGAGTAGATGTGAACGAGCGTCGATACGCTGTTGACCACCACGAGCATAACCGCCGTCAGCGTATCAACCCGCAAAGCCCAATCAACATCGATACCGCCAACCTGAACCCAACGCAGCACGGGAACCTTGATCAGCTCCGAGTGCTCGCCAAAGCCAACATTGATGAAAACATACCAAGAAAGCACCGCAGCCAATATCATGAAGCCGCTGGTGATGAATTCCGAGGCCTTGGCACCGATTTGTCGGCCAAACAGGCCAGCAATGATCGCACCAAGCAGCGGAAGAAAGACAATAGCCTTATACAATAGCATAGCCGTATCAGCCCTTCATCATGTTGACGTCTTCAACGGCGATCGATCCGCGGTTGCGGTAGAAGACGACGAGAATAGCAAGGCCAATCGCAGCTTCAGCAGCCGCGACGGTCAAGATGAACAGCGCGAAAACCTGGCCGACAACATCGTTGAGGAACGACGAGAATGCCACCATATTGAGGTTTACAGCGAGAAGAATGAGTTCAACCGACATCAGGATAACAATGACATTCTTCCGATTGAGAAAAATGCCGAAGACGCCCAGCATGAACAGGATCGCGCTGACAGTGAGATAGTGGGAAAGTCCGATTTCCATTGTTCGTTTCCTTGAGATCCCTGACGTTCAGCTCAGATGCCCTGGCCCGGCTTGACCTTGACCACCTTGATGGCAGTGGCTGGGGTCCGTGCAACCTGATGCGAGATATTTTGGCGCTTGATATTCTGACGATGACGCAGTGTCAGCACAATCGCACCGATCATAGCCACCAGCAGAACGAGACCTGCGATCTGGAAGTAATAGACATACGTGGTGTAGAGCACGTTGCCCAAAACGGCGGTGTTCTGCGTCTCGGTCAAAGCTGGCAATGGCATGGTGATCGCCTTCAAGGCCTCGGGTGAAATTGTTGAGCCACCAATCACGAAAATCAGTTCGGCGGCAACAACAGCACCAATCAGAGCGCCAAGCGGCGCGTATTTCATGGTTCCAGCGCGAAGCTCGGTGAAATCGATGTCGAGCATCATCACAACGAACAGGAAGAGAACCGCAACAGCACCCACGTAGACCACGAGAAGGATCATCGCCAGAAATTCTGCGCCCGTTAGCATGAACAAGCCGGCCGCATTAACGAAGGTCAAGATAAGGAACAAAACCGAATGTACCGGATTTCTTGACGAGATAACCATAAACGCCGAAGCCAGAGCCACGAAGGCGAAAAGGTAGAAAAAGATTGCCTGAAGACCCATGATGGTGCCTATTCATCTTCCCCAGGAGCGCGGATTTGAACCGTGTCCCATAAAATGCGCCAGAACTTCCGCCCGACAAAAGAGCTTCAGTTCGACAAACATTTCGTTTCAATTTCAAACCGGGACGTAACAAGCCACTACAGCATGCACGCCACCGATCTGCTCGATCAATCCATTAACGATAGGGCGCATCCAGCGCAATGTTGCGGGCAATTTCCCGCTCCCACCGATCACCATTGGCGAGGAGTTTCGCCTTGTCGAAGTAAAGCTCTTCACGAGTCTCTGTCGAAAACTCGAAATTCGGACCTTCAACAATCGCATCCACGGGACAAGCCTCCTGGCAAAAACCGCAGTAAATGCACTTCACCATATCGATATCGTAACGCACGGTGCGGCGCGTTCCGTCGTTTCTGCGTGGGCCAGCCTCAATCGTGATGGCCTGAGCGGGACAGATTGCTTCACACAGCTTGCAGGCAATGCAACGCTCTTCACCATTCGGGTAACGGCGAAGAGCATGCTCTCCGCGAAACCTTGGGCTCACAGGCCCCTTCTCAAAGGGGTAGTTTACGGTCGCCTTCTGTTTGACGAAAAAACGCATGGACAGGAAAAACGCGCCAACGAATTCTTTCAGGAACAGCGAACGGACGGCTTGGGACAGACTTGCCATCTTCAAACTCCAAATCTGCTAGACGTCAGGAACGAGCGCATCATGCCCACCCCATCAATTTCAAAACGAATGCGACGATAACCACCATGGCAAGCGAGATCGGCAGGAACACTTTCCAGCCAAGACGCATCAACTGGTCATAACGGTAACGCGGCACGATGGCTTTGGTGATCGCGAACATCGAAAACACCAGCGCGCTCTTGATAACAAACCAGATAATACCCGGCACCCAATTCAACACTGCGATATCCAGCGGCGGCAACCAGCCACCAAGGAACAGGATTGTGGTCATGGCGCACATCAAGACGATCGCCGCATATTCACTCAGCATGAACATCATGTAAGGGGTCGAGCCATACTCGACCATGAAGCCCGCAACCAGTTCCGACTCAGCTTCCGGCAGATCGAAAGGAGGACGATTGGTTTCAGCGAGTGCCGAGATAAAGAAGATCACGAACATCGGAAACAGCGCCAACCAATGCCAATCGAGCATCGACGGCGGCAATCCCATCATCGTGCCAAGGCCTGTCTTTTGCGACAACACGATGTCGGTCAGGTTCAACGAGCCAACGCACAACAGAACCGTGACGATAACCAGACCCATCGACACTTCATAGGAGACCATTTGCGCGGCAGAGCGAAGCGCACCCAGGAAGGGATACTTCGAGTTGGATGCCCAACCGCCCATGATCACGCCATACACTTCAAGCGATGAAATCGCGAAAACATAGAGGATACCGACGTTGATATTGGCGATCACCCAACCCTGATTGAGCGGAATAACCGCCCAAGTGGCCAGCGCCAGTGTAACACCCACCAAAGGTGCGAGCAAAAACACGCCCTTATTCGCACCCGCCGGAATAATCGGCTCTTTCAGCACGAATTTCAAAAGGTCAGCAAAGGACTGCAAAAGCCCCCAAGGTCCAACAACGTTAGGACCACGGCGCAGCTGAACAGCCGCCCAGATCTTGCGGTCGGCCAGAAGAATATAGGCGATGAACAGAAGAAGACAGACCAGCAACAGCAGGGACTGACCGATCATGATCAACGCCGGCCAAACATAAGTAAAAAAGAACGAGTCCATGATCCCTTGCCCTTACTCTGCCGCAGCCTTGAAATTGTTGCGGGCTAACGCGGAACATTCAGCCATGACAGCCGAGGCGCGTGCTATCGGGTTTGTCAAATAGAAGTCTTTGACCGCAGACGCAAATACAGATTGCGTCATGTTCCCGCCTTTTTTTGCAACCGCAGCAATATCAGCCGAATGACCGGCCTTAATGTCATCAACCTCAGCGAAATGAGGATGAGCCTGATAAAGTTTTTGGCGCAATTGTGCCAACGAATCAAACGGAAGCTTCTTGCCCAACACGTCGGAAAGAGCACGCAGCACCGCCCAGTCTTCGCGGGCTTCGCCCGGCGCAAAGCCTGCACGGTTGCCCATTTGAACGCGGCCTTCTGTGTTCACCCAGATGCCGGATTTTTCTGTGTAGGCAGCAGCAGGAAGAATGACATCAGCATTTTGCGCGCCGTTGTCACCATGCGAGCCAATATAGACCGTCAATTGAGCGGTCTTTGCCGACAGATCGATTTCGTCTGCACCCAGCAGGAACAACACGTCCATCGATGTGAGCATCTCAGCTGCGGTCTTGCCCCCCTGCCCCGGAACAAACCCGAGATCGAGACCACCGACGCGCGATGCGGCAGTGTGCAGAACAGCAAAACCGTTCCATTCATCAGTTACTACACCAACCGACTCGGCGATGGCTGCCGCCGTTGAGAGAACAGCTGCGCCATCAGCCCGGGCCAAAGCGCCTTGGCCAATGATAATCATTGGCTTCTTGGCATTCTTCAAAATGTCAAAGAAGCTGTGATTGCCAGCGGAGAGATCAGCAAGCGTCTCAGTGCCAGCACCCAAATAGGTGTAATCGTAACGCAGTTCAGACGCTTCACCGATCACTGCAATCGGGAAGCCACCGCGCCGCCAACGCTTGCGAATGCGCGCGTTCAACACAGAGGCTTCAAAGCGTGGGTTGGACCCCACCACCAGAAGCGCATCTGCCTCTTCGATGCCCTCAATTGTCGGGTTGAAGATGTAGCTGGCGCGACCCAGCGATGGATCAAGCGCAGCACCATCCTGGCGACAGTCGTAGTTCGCGGAGCCCAGCGAAACCAGAAGCTCCTTGAGAGCAAACATTTCTTCAACGGAAGCGAGATCACCAGCAATGGCGCCGATTTTGGAGCCATTTGTTGCCGACACAGCAGCACCAATCGTCGCAAAAGCTTCTGTCCAGCTTGCTGGCTGCAAACGGCCATCACGACGAACATAAGGCCGGTCGAGACGCTGGGTTTTCAAACCATCCCAGATAAAACGGCTCTTATCCGAAATCCATTCTTCGTTGATGGATTCATTCACGCGCGGCATGATGCGCATCACTTCACGACCACGGGTATCAACCCGGATGGCCGAGCCCAGCGCATCCATCACGTCAATCGATTCGGTCTTGTTCAATTCCCACGGACGAGCCGTGAACGCGAATGGCTTAGACGTCAGCGCACCAACCGGGCAGAGATCAACAACATTGCCCTGCAATTCGGAGGTCATGGCCTGTTCGAGATAGGTTGTGATTTCAGCATCTTCACCGCGACCAATCAGGCCGAGTTCAGCAATACCAGCCACTTCGGTGGTAAAGCGAACACAACGCGTGCAGTGAATGCAGCGGTTCATCACCGTTTTGACCAATGGGCCAATGTACTTGTCTTCAACCGAGCGCTTGTCTTCGCCATAGCGCGACGAGTCGATGCCGAAGGCCATGGCCTGATCCTGCAAATCGCACTCACCGCCCTGATCGCAGATCGGGCAATCCAGCGGATGGTTGATCAGCAAAAATTCCATCACGCCTTCGCGGGCCTTTTTGACCATAGGCGTATTGGTGAAAACTTCTGGCAATTCGCCGTTTGGTCCGCCGCGAACGTCGCGCACGCCCATAGCGCAAGATGCGGCAGGCTTCGGAGGTCCGCCCTTCACTTCCACCAGGCACATGCGGCAATTGCCCGCAACCGATAGCCTTTCGTGGAAACAAAACCGCGGAACCTCGGCACCAGCTTCCTCACACGCCTGAAGCAGCGTGAAATGATCCGGAACCTCGATCTCCTTGCCGTCGACTTTCAGCTTTGCCATATTCGCCTTCCTGTCTCACGTCCATAGCCGCCGCTTTTTCAAAAGCTGGCAAGAAGACCCAAATGACCTTCTGCTACGCATGTCTCTGTTTAGACCAGCATGTCCGTTACGCAAAAAACGTCTTGACGTTTTCTATGGCGCAACAGCCCTACCCTTCTTATTCCGCAGCCAAAGCAACGCTCCGGCCTATTCCAAAAACCAACCTCAGACCTTCATCAGCGTCTGCGCTTGCCCAATCCAATCGTCTCGAAGAATCCGTCCCTCAAGCCCAAGTTCGCGATCTATACGTGCGACATCGTCAGACGTCCATCCGGCAATATCCTCAAAGGTCTTAACACCTGCCTTATGCAGCAGTTCTTCTACCTTTGGTCCAACGCCCGAGATCCGCTTGAGATCACTGACCTTGGTTCTTGTCCTCGTCTTTTTCGCAACCACGCCTTCGGAAGGTGCCGCAACCTTCGAAGCAACGGCTTTTTTCACCGGGGTCCTCTGTGTCGCAGACCGCCGCGCTGACGGTTTAGCCGACTTTGGCGCGACATCCGCAATCACTTGATTGTGAGCCACCGCACTTTCATCAGCAACCTCCTGCGAAGACGCTTTGGCAACCGAAGAACTCTCTGATGCCTGATCCTTCTTTGCCGCTTTGCTCATGGCATCCTGCATGCCACCAAGCATGAAACTGGCCATCTGCGATGCGACGCTGAAGCCAATCGATGTCACAGCCGCGAAAGCTGCAAACTGATTGGCAATAACCGGATGAAGTGACAAGGGATGAGAAGCCCCACTGAGATAGCCGGAATCGTCCGGCGCTGCCGACGATCCGTTGCTCTTCTCTTTCGAAGCTTCCACCATCATCTTATCCCCTTATTCGGCGGCTTCCATCACAGCACCTACGCTGGTCGCATTCTGGGTATATTGATCAATACGCGCTTCAATTTCCGGACGGAAATTGCGAATGAGACCCTGCACCGGCCAAGCAGCGGCATCACCCAGCGCACAAATCGTGTGGCCTTCGATCTGCTTTGTGACCTGAAACAGCATGTCAATTTCGCGCTTCTGTGCGTTGCCACGCACCATGCGCTCCAACACACGCATCATCCAACCCGTGCCTTCGCGGCAAGGCGTGCACTGACCGCAGCTTTCATGCTTGAAGAAAGCAGCAATACGCCAGATCGCCTTGATAATGTCGGTGGATTTATCCATGACAATCATGCCGCCGGTACCAAATGACGACTTAACGTCGCGCATGCCGTCGAAATCCATAATGGCGTCAGCCATTTCCTCGCCCTTGACAACCGGGCAAGATGCACCGCCCGGAATGACAGCCAAAAGATTATCCCAACCGCCACGGATGCCGCCGCAATGGCGCTCAATCAACTCGCGGAAAGAAAGGCCCATCGCTTCTTCAAAGGTGCAAGGCTTGTTGACATGGCCAGATACCATGAACAGCTTTGTACCAACGTTGTTTGGACGGCCAAAGGACGAAAACCAGCTGCCGCCACGACGAAGAATCGTCGGAGCAACCGCAATCGATTCAACGTTGTTGACCGTTGTCGGGCAGCCATAAAGACCCATATTCGCTGGGAATGGCGGCTTGAGGCGCGGTTGGCCTTTTTTGCCTTCAAGGCTTTCCAGCAACGCGGTTTCTTCGCCACAAATATAAGCACCAGCGCCGTGGTGCAGATAGATGTCGAAATCCCAGCCGTTCTTGTTGTTTTTGCCCAGAAGGCCGGCTTCGTAGCACTCATCAACCGCCGTCTGCAGCGCTTCACGCTCGCGCATGTATTCGCCACGCAGATAGATGTAAGCGGTGTGTGCGCCCATAGCGAAACCGGCAATCACGCAACCTTCCAGCAGCGTGAACGGATCGTGGCGCATGATTTCGCGGTCTTTGCAGGTGCCTGGCTCGGATTCGTCAGCGTTCACCACCAGATAATGCGGGCGACCGTCGCTTTCTTTGGGCATGAAAGACCATTTCAAGCCCGTTGGGAAGCCAGCACCACCACGACCACGCAGGCCGGAGGCCTTCATTTCGTTGATGATCCAGTCACGACCCTTTTCGAGGATCTGCTTTGTACCATCCCAGTGGCCACGGCTCATGGCACCCTTCAAAGACTTATCCTTGAGGCCATAGATGTTGGTGAAAATGCGGTCCTTATCCTGTAACATCTCTCACCCCTTGGCCTTTTCGGCGTCATCGGCTTGCGCTGATTGCCCCTCGCCCCAACGTACGGGCGTAATGTCTTCCGTCAAACTGGTTAGCCCACCTTCTGGTGCGCTGAAGATACGATCAATTTGCGGACCAGTCGGCACGTCGCTGCCCTTGCCAGCTTCAAACGCATCAATGATTTCTTCGAGCCGCTCCGGCGTCAAATCCTCATAGGCATCCTTGAAGATGATCACCATCGGAGCGTTGACGCAAGCGCCCTGACACTCGACTTCTTCCCAGGACAAAGTGCCGGATTCATTGCGCTCCAAAGGTTCGGCATGAATCTTCTTCTTACAAACCTTCATAAGCTCTTCCGAGCCGCGCAACATACAAGGCGTTGTGCCGCAAACCTGAATATGCGCCTTTGTGCCAACCGGCTTCAATTGAAACTGGGTGTAAAATGTCGCGACTTCCAAAACGCGGATGTAAGGCATGTCGAGCATGTCCGCGACAAATTCGATCGTCGGCTTGGTCACCCAACCGTCCTGCTCTTGCGCACGCATCAGCAGCGGTATCACAGCCGATTGCTGACGACCCTCAGGATATTTTCGAATGGTGGCCTCAGCCCAAGCCGCATTTTCCTCGTTAAAGGCAAATGATGCTGGCTGGAATTTATCTTCGGCTAAACGACGAACGGACATACTTCCTCACGCCTTATCTCAATTTATGGATACAATAGAATGATCTGCCACCACAGCAGACACATCAGATTGCACCAAATTACCCCAATTGGGGAACACGATGAGCTTCGTGACACGTTCAAAACCTGACGCCTTAAAAACAGACGCCAAGCCCGGACAGTCACCGTTTGATTGTGCCACATGCCACAAAGCTTTTGCCTTCGCAACCAAAGCTGCAAAGCCAAAACCTTCCGACAGTGCTGGCACACCAAGCTGCATCAGCGGTCCACCTCACCAAACACGATATCCAACGATCCCAACACCGCCGTGACGTCAGCAAGCTGATGTCCACGCGAGATGAAATCCATCGCCTGCAAGTGCACAAAACCCGGTGCGCGGATCTTGCAGCGATACGGCTTATTTGTGCCATCCGAAACAAGATAGACGCCAAATTCGCCCTTGGGAGCCTCGACGGCGGCATAAACCTCGCCGGCAGGCACGTGAAAGCCTTCGGTGTAAAGTTTGAAGTGGTGAATAAGCGCTTCCATCGACCGCTTCATTTCACCACGCTTCGGCGGAACAACCTTGCCGTCTACCGACGAAACAGGACCGACACGCTCAGTCGTCAACAGGCGTTGAACGCACTGCTTCATAATTTTGACCGATTCGCGCATTTCCATCATGCGAAGGAGATAGCGGTCGTAGCAGTCGCCATTCTTGCCAACGGGAATGTCGAAATCCAGCTCGGAATAGCATTCATAAGGCTGTGCACGGCGCAAGTCCCAGGCAGCGCCCGAACCACGTACCATGACTCCGGAGAAGCCCCAACGCCAGGCATCTTCAAGGCTGACAACGCCGATATCGACGTTACGCTGCTTGAAAATACGGTTGCCTGTCAAAAGACCTTCAATATTGTCGAGCACCGTCAAGAAAGGATCGCACCACTTGCCGATATCTTCCACCAGTTCTGGCGGGATATCCTGATGAACGCCACCGGGACGGAAGTAGGCAGCATGCAGACGAGCGCCGCAAGCGCGCTCGTAGAACACCATCAGCTTTTCACGTTCTTCAAAACCCCAGACTGGCGGCGTCATTGCACCGACGTCCATGGCCTGCGTGGTCACATTCATGATATGCGACAGGATACGGCCGATTTCGGAGTAAAGCACGCGAATAAGCTGGCCACGGATTGGAACCTCAATCCCCAGCAGCTTCTCGATGGCGAGACAGTAGGAATGCTCCTGATTCATCGGCGCGACGTAATCAAGCCGGTCAAAATAGGGCAAAGCCTGCAAATAGGTCTTGCCTTCAATCAGCTTTTCCGTGCCGCGATGCAGCAGGCCGATATGAGGATCGACACGTTCAACAATTTCCCCGTCCAGCTCCAGCACAAGACGCAAAACGCCGTGGGCCGAAGGATGCTCAGGACCAAAGTTGATGGTAAAATTACGAACGGAATGTTCAGCCATGTCTTAACGTCCCGCCCTCTTACTTCGCCGACTTCTCGTCGCCGGGCAGCACATAATCAGTACCTTCCCATGGCGACAGAAAATCAAAACTGCGGAATTCTTGCTTCAATTCAACCGGCTCATAAACCACACGCTTGACTGTGTCGTCGTAACGAACCTCAACAAAACCAGTGACCGGGAAGTCCTTGCGCAAAGGATGCCCTTCAAAGCCGTAATCGGTCAGAATACGGCGCAGGTCCGGATGGCCGGTGAACATAATGCCATAGAGATCCCAGGCTTCACGCTCAAACCAGTCTGCACCCGGAAACAAGGGACACAGCGATGGCACAGGCTTGTCTTCATTTGTCTGCAGCTTCAGTCGAATACGCTGGTTCTGCCGTGGGGCGAGAAAATGGTAAACGACATCAAACCGATCAACGCGGCTGGGATAATCCACACCGCAGACGTCGATGATATTTATAAAACCGCACCGTGGGTCATCACGCAGGAACGTCACCAGCGCTGTCAGACTTTCCGCGGTCGTCGCCAGTGTCAGCTCACCAAAAGCGATATTGCTCGACACAACGAGATTTTCGCATTTTTCAGTGATGTAAGACGCAAGCGCTTGGAGAGCTTCACTCATCTTGTCAGTCCCTCGCCACTACCGTTCGATTGTGCCGGTGCGGCGGATTTTTTTCTGAAGCAAAAGCACGCCGTAAAGCAATGCCTCTGCCGTGGGGGGACAGCCCGGAACATAAATGTCGACAGGCACAACCCGATCGCAGCCACGGACAACGGAGTAGGAATAATGGTAATAGCCACCACCATTCGCACAGGAGCCCATAGAGATAACGTAACGCGGCTCTGGCATCTGATCGTAAACTTTGCGAAGCGCCGGAGCCATTTTATTGGTCAGCGTTCCAGCCACGATCATCACATCCGACTGGCGCGGTGACGCGCGCGGAGCAACACCAAAGCGCTCCATGTCGTAACGCGGACCGGAGGCCTGCATCAGCCCTTCAACGGCGCAGCAGGCCAAACCAAACTGCATCCACATCAGCGAGCCTGTACGGGCCCAAGTGATCAACGCCTGTGTTGATGTGACAATAAAACCTTTATCGGCGAGTTCATTGTTGATCTCGCCAAAAAAACTACTGTCATTACCAACCGGCTTGCCGGTCGCCGGATCAATGATTCCCTTGGGCTGCGGCGCAACCAGGGTCTCACTCTTGTTCGGGCTCACTCCCATTCCAGGGCTCCCTTCTTCCACTCATAAATAAAGCCGATGGTCAGCACAGCCAGAAAAACCATCATGGACCAGAAACCAAACCAGCCGATTGAGCTGAACGAAACAGCCCACGGAAACAGGAATGCGACTTCAAGGTCGAAAATAATGAAAAGAATCGACACCAGATAGAATCGGATGTCAAACTTAACGCGTGCGTCGTCAAAGGCATTGAAGCCGCACTCGAATGAGGAAAGTTTTTCCGCATCCGGGGCCTTAAATGCCACAGCAAAAGGGGTTACCAAAAGAGCGATCCCGATAACCATCGCAATTGCGATAAATACCACGATCGGGAGGTAGGAACTGAGGAGTTCAGTCATCATATCCATCCTTGCTTATCATCACGCCGTGAGCCGTACACGGCCAGAACCGACAAGCCAAAAAGACTGTTGCAACGACCCGTTGGTTATCGCAGCCAGAGCAGTTGCGCAAGACCGATAACGGCTTTTCGCACATGCACACGAAGACTTTAACACTCGGTGTAAATTGATCTACATTTATTTTTAAAATGACCGCTTTAGGCGGAAATTTAATGGAGGAGAGGAACAAGAAAATGGCGCGAGTGACGGGGCTCGAACCCGCGACCTCCGGCGTGACAGGCCGGCACTCTAACCGACTGAGCTACACCCGCGCATTGCAAACGCATCAAGCGTTTAAGTGGTTTCCCACACGTCACATAAAATTGGTTTGGCGCGAGTGACGGGGCTCGAACCCGCGACCTCCGGCGTGACAGGCCGGCACTCTAACCAACTGAGCTACACCCGCGCACTTTCAACGAACAAACGTTGATACAACCAATTATCAGAGTTATCAGGATGGCGCGAGTGACGGGGCTCGAACCCGCGACCTCCGGCGTGACAGGCCGGCACTCTAACCAACTGAGCTACACCCGCTTTTCCTGATAGGAAGATCAACTTCCCCTCTTCATCGAGCAGCGTTTGCCGTTCGATGAGCGGCTAACTAAGGGGTTCCTTCACAGGTGTCAAGCGAGATTGGAAACAAAATCGAGACGAATTGATTTTTCTTTTATCACCGCCCAGCCTGTTGATAACTCTTCCTTATTTTGAACGCTATCGTAAAAGACGAAAAGTGCTCATTTGCAGAGACTTACCCAAAAACTGCATCGTGAGGTTCAAAAAAATACAGAAAAATTGGAAAAAGCTCTTGCGGAATTTTCAATCAACGACTAGATCACAGCCACCGAACGCGGCGGATTTGATCCGGTCTAGCGAGAGGGCGATTAGCTCAGTTGGTAGAGCGCCTCGTTTACACCGAGGATGTCGGCGGTTCGAGTCCGTCATCGCCCACCATTTTTCCTTGTTAATTTAAGTTGTTTTGGGGTCTTAATCGGGCCCTTTTTGGCGTTTTTGCGCGCGTTTGCGGATGCCGCGATTTATTTCACTTTGATGACGATTTTTTTGAAAATGCCTCTTGCGGTTTAGCAATCAACCAGTTAGATCACACCCACCGAACGCGGCGGACATGATCCGATCTAGCGAGAGGGCGATTAGCTCAGTTGGTAGAGCGCCTCGTTTACACCGAGGATGTCGGCGGTTCGAGTCCGTCATCGCCCACCATTTTTCCTTGTTAATTTAAGTTGTTTTGGGGTCTTAATCGGGCCCTTTTTGGCGTTTTTGCGCGCGTTTGCGGATGCCGCGATTTATTTCACTTTGATGACGATTTTTTTGAAAATGCCTCTTGCGGTTTAGCAATCAACCAGTTAGATCACACCCACCGAACGCGGCGGACATGATCCGATCTAGCGAGAGGGCGATTAGCTCAGTTGGTAGAGCGCCTCGTTTACACCGAGGATGTCGGCGGTTCGAGTCCGTCATCGCCCACCATTTTTCCTTGTTAATTTAAGTTGTTTTGGGGTCTTAATCGGGCCCTTTTTGGCGTTTTTGCGCGCGTTTGCGGATGCCGCGATTTATTTCACTTTGATGACGATTTTTTTGAAAATGCCTCTTGCGGTTTAGCAATCAACCAGTTAGATCACACCCACCGAACGCGGCGGACATGATCCGATCTAGCGAGAGGGCGATTAGCTCAGTTGGTAGAGCGCCTCGTTTACACCGAGGATGTCGGCGGTTCGAGTCCGTCATCGCCCACCATTCCCCATTTTATTTGAGTTTATTTTTCACCGGTAATGGCGCTGTGCGCGGTTTCGAGATGAAATCCGGCCTTGACCCTTCAACACGGGAAAGGCTGCTATTGGCCTTTCTCAAAGCCAATAGCAGCCTTCCAATGTGTTTTGGATTTTGTCGACAAAGCGCGGCTCTGCAAATCCAATAAACGCACCGCGCTTTTTCCCCCTCACCCGATACGAACAATCGGTTTGATTGACTTTCCGCTCTCGGAATCGTGAATGGCTTCATTGATCTTATCCAAGGGATAAAATGTCACCAGCCGATCAAACGGGAACAATCCCTTGCTGTAGAGGTCGATCAATAGCGGAATAAAGGTGTCCGGGTTCGAATCACCCTCCACAATGCCCATGAGCCGCCGTCCGCCACTCATGAAATGCACCTCGTCGAGGTTGATTTCTGTGCCAGGGGCCGATGCGCCAAGCACACCGCAGGTTCCCATGGGCGCGAGCGCCAGCACAGCACCTTTGATCACCTTAGATAATCCGGTGGTATCCAGTGCAAATGCGAGACCGTAGCCGGTGATGCGCATAATCTCTTCGGTCGAATCACCGTCTGCTGGATTGATGACATGGGTAGCACCCAACTCACGGGCCATGTCCAAGCGTTCCGGCTTCATATCGACCGCGATGATCGTCGTGGCCCCCAGCACTTTGGCAGCCATAATCGCCGAGAGACCGACGGATCCCGCGCCAAAAACCGCAAAGGATGAACCAGCTTGCACCTTCAGCGCATTCATCACCGCCCCTGCCCCGGTTTGCACGCCGCAGGCCAAGGGACCCATCAACTCCAGTTCGACCCCTTCAGGCACTTTCACCACATTGGCTTCATGGCAAATGGCGTGAGAGGCAAAAGAGGATTGGCCAAAAAAGTTGGCATGAACCTTTTCGCCATTCGCTGACAGGGCGGATGTGCCATCGGCACGGCTGGCCATAAAGTTGCGCGGGAAAAATTCGTGGCAATAGCTGATGTGATGGGCTTGGCAGCTTGGGCATTGCCCACAGGAGTTAAAGGTCATCACAACCCGATCACCGGGCTTGACTTTGCGCACGGCGGCCCCAACTTTTTCCACAATGCCCGCCCCTTCATGGCCAAGCACCACCGGAAAAGGCGTGGGCATCATACCGGCAATTACCACCATATCGGTGTGACACACGCCAGTCGCCACAAGCTTGACCAGAATTTCGGTATCGAGCGGATCTTCAAGTTCCAGTGTTTCAATCGTCAGTGGGGCGTTCTGTTGCCGGGCAACAGCAGCAGTGATCTGCATGATTATTCCTCCTCATTGTAAAAAGAGTGCGAGCAGCACCTTCGCCGCCCGAAGATGGGAGAGCGCCCTAAACCCATCGGGCTAGGGCGAACATGATGCGAAATAGGTCGAACGAGAGATACGTCTTTTAAAATGGATAGGCTGTCGCCTGATCCTTGACCGACACCCACTGCCACTGTGTGAACTCTTCAATGTCGGCGGGACCGCCCATGCGGCAGCCATTGCCCGATTTTCCACGACCGCCAAAGGGTGCGTAAGGTCCACCATTGACCGTCTGGTCGTTGATGTGGAGTTGGCCGACATTTAATTGGTTGCCGACGGCCATCGCACGCGCAAGATTTTTGGAAATCACCCCTGCGGCAAGGCCGTATTCGCTGCGGTTTGCAAGCTCCACCGCCTCTTCATCGGTCTCAAACGATGCAATGCAGGCGACCGGGCCAAACACCTCTTCATCGAAGGCCAACATGCCGGGTTTGACCCCGGATAGCACCGTGGCTTTGTAGAAACGACCATCGTGCGTACCGCCAGCCAGCAATTTCGCTCCCTTTTGCACGGCGTCATCCACAATTTTCTGGATTCCGGCAATCTGTCCATCGGAGATAATCGGGCCGAGGGCGACCTGACGCGAAGATGGATCGCCGACTGGCAGATGATTTGCCTTTTCAGCCAAACGCTGGGCGATATCATTGGCGATTTTTTGATCCACCAGCACAAGCCCTGTGGCCATGCAAATCTGCCCCTGATGCAAATAGCACCCCCATGCCGCATTGGAGGCCGCAATATCGAGATCTGCGTCATCGAGAATCACCAGCGCATTCTTGCCGCCGAGTTCCAGTTGCACTTTCTTGAGATGACGTCCCGCCACCTCGCCCACTTTGGAGCCGCCACGGGCAGAACCTGTGAAAGAAATCATTGCTATATTGGGGTCCTGGCACAGGGCTTCACCGGCCTCCGCACCGCCCGGCACCACATGAAATACGCCCTTTGGCAGGCCAGCCTCTTCAAAAATGCGGGCAATGATAAAGCCGCCCGAGATCGGCGTGCGGGGATCTGGCTTGTGGACAACAGCATTGCCCAGCACCAAAGCGGGCGCAATGGAGCGCAGAGAGAGAACCAGCGGAAAATTGAAGGGCGATATGACGCCGACCACACCATGCGGTACGCGGCGGGCGGAGTTGCTGCGATCATCCATTGAGGGTAACAGCAGGCCCGTGGGCATTGTCGCCAAGGTTGCTGCCTGGCGAATGAAAAGGGCACCGTGGTTGATCTCAATGGCGGCCTTTGGCTCGGTCGAGCCTGATTCTCGCATAATCCAGTCAATCAGCTCCGGGCCATTCTCCTCCAGAATATCGGCGGCCTTGTTGAGGATTTGCGCCCGCTCCGCCGCTGGTTTTGCCGCCCAGGCCTTTTGCGCCGCGCGTGCCTCAGTTGCTGCCCGAACAATATCCTGCGCACTGCCAAAACCAACCGATGCAATAACCTCGCCATTGGCAGGGTTTTGCACATCAATAGCACCTGTGGTGGTGCTGGCCCAATCGGAGAAATAAGCCCGACCGGTCCAACGCACGGCATCCATAAAATTTTCGCGTTGTATATTCATGTCATTTCCTCCCAGAAACACAAAAAATCTTCATTCCCCACACGTACCGGCAAGTGCCGTACGAAACCGTCCCACCGGCCAGAATAAAGCCTGCGATCTGTGAAGAGCGCAGGCTTTTGTCGTGTTACTTCTTTTTGTAAGCGCCAAGACCGGGGCGATAGGTCTTGTCATCGAGGAATTGCTTCAAGCCTTCATCGCGGCCGCGGGTTTTGTCCAAAAGCAGCATTTGCTCCAGCTTGGCGTAGATGTAATCATCCGCCAATTCCCAGGGCATGTTGCGAACCCGCTTGAAGGTGTCCTTAGCGGCCTTCATCGTCACCGGGTTCTTTTCCAGCAGGCTTGCGCAGAGTTTGCGAACACGCTCTTCCAGCTGTTCCAAGGGCACCGATTCGTTCACCAGGCCCATGTCGCGGGCCTTTTGGCCGCCAAAGGGTTCGCCCGTCATGATGTAATAGAGCGAATCACGGTGATTCATCACTTCGGCCACAGCGCGTGTGACATTGCCGCCCGGCAGGATGCCCCAGTTGATCTCTGAGAGACCAAAAGTTGCTTCATCGGCAGCAATTGCCAGATCGCACGCCACCAGAGGATTGAAGGCACCGCCAAAACACCAGCCATTGACCATGGCAATCGTGGGCTTCTCAAAATAGGTCAGGCGCTGCCACCAGCCACCAGACTGACGACGGCTTTTCAGTGTCGCAGAGCGGGGCTTGTCATCATTGTCGCGAAAATACTGCTGCAAATCCATGCCGGCCGACCAGGAAGTGCCAGCGCCGCGCAGAACCAGAACGCCGCAACGGTCATCACCTTCCAACTCATCCAGAACTTCCATCATCCGCTGGTTCAGCGCCGGGTTCATTGCATTGCGCTTTTCCGGGCGATTGAAGGTCACGAATGCGATGCTGTTATCAAACTCAACCAGAACCGGATCGGCTGCCGTTGTTTGTTTCTCTGTCATAGGTTTCTCCTTATTCTGCAGCGATGGACCGCAGCCTTGATTTCAAATGGATGAATGATCGTAATTTTTGCGCAAAACATGCTTGAGCACTTTGCCCGATGCTGTTCGCGGCAGACTGTCCACAAAGACAACTTTCTTCGGTCGTTTGAAGCTAGAGAGCCGCGCCACACAATGGGCGTGCACCTCTTCCTCCTGAAGCGATTTATCCGAGGCGACAATCAGTGCAATACCAACTTCGCCCCATTCGGGATGCGCAACGCCAATGATGGCCACTTCCGCAATGCCCGGATGCTCGACAAGTGCGGCTTCCACCTCGGCTGGATAAACATTTTCACCGCCGCTGATATACATATCCTTCAGGCGGTCAGCGAGGTAAATCACCCCATCTTGAGAGCGCGCCAGATCGCCACTGCGATACCAGCCATCCCAAAAAGCGGCCTCGGTCAAATCTGGCTTGTTCCAGTAGCCGGATGTCACCGTGGGTCCACGCAGCAAAATCTCACCGACCTCGCCCTCAGCAACGTCCTGGCCATCTGCGTCCACGATGCGCAAATCAATCAATGGTGCGGGATAGCCAATGCTGCCGGGGTGGCGCATGATTTGTTCGCTATCGAGCGGCATGTGGCAGGTCGTGCCCGCCTCACTCATGCCATAGCCATTCACCAGCGCAATGCCATCATCCATAAAGCGCTCAATCAACACCGGCGGCAAAGGCGCGCCACCCATGAAAATAGCTTTCAAACGCCGCAAGGCAGAAGGGTCCCAATGCTGATTTGCGCGCAAGGCAGAGGCGATTTGCGGCACACCGCAATAATGGGTGACGCCAATCGCCGGATCAGCCATGATACCAAAAGTGCGCTCCGGTAAAAATCGGTCTGAAATCACCAGCCGCCCGCCCATCAACAGAGCCGTGCGCGCCAAAGCCACCAGACCAATGGTGTGAAAAAACGGCAACTCGCACAGAACCACCGAGTCGGTGGAGACATCGCAGAGAAATGAAAAGTTGAGAGCGGAATAATATAAATTGCGTGCACTCAACATGACGCCCTTGGGCACGCCGGTGGTGCCAGAGGTATAAAGCAGCACGCATGTGCGCTCGGCAGAGCCAAAATCGGGCGCAAAAGGGGTGTAGGATTGACAGCGCCTATTGAGGCCGTCTTCGCCATCCACCGATAAGAGCATGGTAGACGAGCCTACCTTGATCTGAGCTTGAAACTCATCTTCAAAGATCACCAATGCTGGCTGGCAATCATCCAGAATCATCGAGATCTCGACAAGATTGAGACGCCAGTTGATGGGCACGAAAATAGCGCCAATCCGTTGGCAGGCGAAACAAACGGCAAGCTGGGCAATAGAATTACGCCCGACAAATGCAATGCGCGGTGATGGATCGTCGCCCAGGGTCGCTTCAGCCAGCATACTGGCAACACGCCCGACCAAGAGATCAAGCTCGCAATAGTTGAGCGATTGACCTGTTTTAATCTCCAGGATGGCAGGGCGCTTGGGCCCAACCTTGGCACGAAAACGGACCGGGTCTTCCGACTCCATTCCGACAGACGTGCCAACACCCCGCAATCGTGCGGCAATGCTGTTCATCATCATTTCCTCCCTGACAGTGACTCCTTCACCGCCATTTAGTATGTATTACATATTATCCTTTCTTTTGCTTCACACAAGTGAAATCTGCCATAGTCAGAAAAATCACAAAAATTCATCTCGAATCGGACAGAGCAATGAACACTATTGATGCATCGCAGGACGCCCCAACCTCTTCTCCCTCCACAAGCGCCGCGACCAGCGTGACATTGGGTGAATTGGAAAACATTCTTGGCTTTCACCTGCGGCTGGCCAATGTAGCGGTGTTTCAGGATTATCAGGTCACCATGGCGGGGCTTTCGCTCACACCGAAGCAGTTCGCGGTGCTGGAGTTGATTGAGACGAACCCGGGTGCAAGCCAGATCGATCTGGCCCATTGCCTGCGTATGGACAAGGCCTCCATGATGGCCTTGGTCAACAAGCTCGAAGCGCGCCACGCCATTGAGCGCCGACAAAGCGAGAGTGATCGTCGCCGGCAAGAACTGTTTATCACCACCGAGGGCCTCGCCTTGGCCAAAACCGCCAAAAAACTACGCGAAACCCATGAGGCCCGTTTCAAAGATCGCTTCTCTGCGGACGAACTTGCGGAATTGGTTTCCTATCTCCAGCGCATCTACACCAGCACAAGCACCACGCCTCTGCTTGAGGACGAGGTGGACTGAGAGCATCGACTCGATGCTCTCAGTCCACCTCTCTTCAATCGGTCAGGCAATGGCCTCTTTTCGCTCCTGACGCATTTCATTGGTCATGAGGTAAAGGGAGGCGGAGAGAATGAGCAGCGCGCCAAACCACAGCATTCCGCTTGGCGCGTAGCCAAACACGGCCCAGCCCGCGATGACGTTTAACGGCAGTTTCAGATCATCAAAGGGCTGCACATAGGTCGCGTCGGCGGTATCATAAGCCAGCGTCAGCCAATATTGACCGATCGCGGTCAAAAGCCCGGCAAGGATGAGCAAAATCAGGCTCAGACCATCGGGCACGGCAAAGCCTGACACCCCGGCAAGCCCGGCATTGATGGGTGTCAGCAACACCAGAAGCCAGATGGTGATGGTTTCCGGGCGCTCAAACGCCGTCAGGTTTTTCATCATCAGGGATGATGCCCCCCAAAGAATTGCCGACAGGATTGGCAAAAGAGCGGCCAGCGTAAAACTCTCCGACCATGGCTCCAAGATCAGCATGGCACCACAAAAGCCAACCGCTGTTGCCAGCCAACGTTTGGCCCCGACTTTTTCACGCAAAAACAGCCGCGCACCCAGAATAATAAAAAACGGAGAGGTCATCACCAGCGCAATCGCCTGCCAGATGGGCACGCTGGCCAAACCGCTGATCCATGCCTGCACGCCCAGCGCTGCCAGCAACACCCGCACCAGATGCCGAATGGGGAAATTGGTTTTCAGCGCGGCAATACCAAGCTTGCGCAACAAGGGCAGTGAAAAGATCAGTGCAAAACCATATTGCCAAAAAGCTGTCGAGGCCGAGGGAAAGGCCAGTTTCATTGCCAGCCACTGCGTTAGCACATTGAGAAATGCAAACGAGATACCCGCAAGCACCATATAGGCGGCTCCCATGACGGCGCGGGAGCGCAATATCGTAAAATAACTCTGACTCATGCCTCTTCCTTCATTACAAGGACATCATAAATCAGGGCAAATGCAAACAGGCACCCGTCCGATGGCCGCCCGCGATTGGCGATCCGTCGAAAAAGCACCCGTCTCTCATTCTCTTTCATCCGGACTATACCGTCGGCTCCGGCATCGCACCGGATCTGCTAACCTGCCGGTGATGCATCAAGCCCAAAATCTTGCGGCCCAAAGATCAACCGGTAAGCGCTCGCGGGCTCCGGGCATTGCCCGATACCGCCGGTGGGGACTTTCACCCCGCCCTGAGAATAATGTCAGCATATTGCATATTGTGACAAAGCGGAACACGGCGTTTCGCAAGACAGAGCGTCAACAAAACCTGTCAGCATCGCGCGATGGCGATTTCGCCAAAAAAAACCCGGCTAGCCGCCGGGTTTTTTAAATTCGTGTCCAGCGCACCGTAAAGACGGTGAAGAGGAATTAGCTGTTAACAGCGTCTTTCAAACCCTTGCCGGCCGTGAACTTTGGCACGTTGCGGGCTGGAATATCAACTTCAGCACCGGTTGAAGGGTTACGGCCCTTCGAAGCTTCACGGTGAGATACGGTGAAGGCACCAAAGCCTGCAAGGCGAATATCGCCACCGTTCTTCAGTTCAGCCTGAACCGTGTCGAAAACGGCATCAACGGCCGATGCGGCATCAGCCTTGGTCAGGCCAGCCTTTTCAGCGACTGCGGATACGAGTTCGGTCTTATTCATGTTTCCAACCTTTCTGTATGGCATGAAACGAGTCAAAAACTGCAAGTCGGGCGACAATACTCATGCCCATGCCCGTCGCAAGCCAAAAGCACCGCTATCGCCTGAAAAACAAGGGTTCCAGCGATGTTTACACAAAAAAGGCTGGTGTTTTCACCAGCCTTTCTCAAGTTTTGAGCAGATTACGCCAACATCATGGCAAGCGCGGGCTTAATGCGCCACGGTTACGCCCGATTCGTCCACACCCTCAACGGTGCCAACGGCAGGCGTTTCCACGGTGCCATCCCACTCAATCGGGTCAGGCACGCGCAGAAGTGCGTGCTTGATCACCTCGCCCATGCGGGACACCGGCACGATCTCAAGGCCATTCTTCACATTGTCTGGAATATCCGCCAGATCCTTGGCGTTTTCTTCCGGGATCAGAACCTTCTTGATACCGCCGCGAAGGGCAGCCAGCAGCTTTTCCTTCAACCCACCAATCGGAAGCACGCGGCCACGCAGGGTGATTTCACCCGTCATTGCCACATCCTTGTTGACCGGAATACCGGTCATCACCGACACGATGGCCGTTGCCATGGCAACACCCGCCGACGGACCATCCTTTGGTGTTGCACCTTCCGGCACGTGAACGTGGATATCCGACTTATCAAACCGTGGAGGCTCGATGCCGAAATCAACCGCGCGCGAGCGAACGTAGGACGCCGCAGCCGAAATCGATTCCTTCATCACGTCCTTCAAATTGCCGGTCACCGTCATGCGGCCCTTGCCGGGCATCATCACGCCTTCAATGGTCAGCAACTCGCCGCCCACTTCCGTCCAGGCCAAACCTGTGACGATACCCACCTGGTCTTCGCCCTCGGCTTCGCCATGGCGATAGCGCGGAACGCCCAGATAATCGTTGATGTTGGCAGCCGTGACAGACACCGAGGTGCTCTTGCCCTTGATGATTTCAGTCACAGCCTTACGGGCAACCTTCATCAACTCGCGCTCAAGACTACGAACACCGGCCTCGCGGGTGTATTGCTGGATGATCGCAACAATCGCATCATCGGCCAGAACGAATTCTTCCGGCCGCAAGGCATGTTCCTTGATTGCCTTTGGCAGCAAGTGCCGCTTGGCAATTTCCAGCTTTTCATCTTCCGTGTAGCCAGCAATACGGATGATTTCCATACGGTCCATGAGTGGGCCGGGAATATTCAGCGTATTGGCCGTGGTGATGAACATCACGTTGGACAGGTCATATTCGACCTCCAGGTAATGGTCCATGAATGTTGCATTCTGTTCCGGATCAAGCACCTCCAGCATGGCGGACGATGGGTCACCACGGAAATCCTGGCCCATCTTGTCGATTTCATCGAGCAAGAACAGAGGATTGGATTTCTTCGCCTTCTTCATCGACTGAATGACCTTGCCGGGCATAGAGCCAATGTAGGTACGGCGATGACCGCGGATTTCGGCTTCATCGCGCACGCCACCCAGTGCCATGCGGACATATTCGCGTCCGGTAGCCTTGGCGATGGAACGGGCAAGCGATGTTTTACCAACGCCGGGAGGGCCAACAAGGCACAGGATCGGACCTTTGATCTTGGTCTGGCGCGCCTGCACCGCCAGATACTCGATGATGCGCTCCTTGACCTTATCAAGGCCAAAGTGGTCCTCATCCAGCAGCTTTTCCGCGGCATTCAGGTCAATGCGGACCTTCGACTTCTTGCCCCATGGCAGGCTCAACAACCAATCAAGGTAGTTGCGCACAACTGTGGCTTCCGCCGACATAGGGCTCATATGCTTGAGCTTTTTCAGCTCGGCATCGGCCTTGTCCTTGGCTTCCTTGGTCAGTTTGGTCTTGGAGATGCGGTCTTCCAGTTCGGCCATTTCGTCACGGCCGTCTTCGCCGTCACCAAGCTCCTTCTGGATCGCCTTCATCTGCTCATTCAGATAGTATTCGCGCTGGGTCTTTTCCATCTGGCGCTTGACGCGCGAACGGATACGCTTTTCCACCTGAAGAACCGAAATTTCGCCTTCCATGAAGCCAAGCGCCTTTTCCAGACGTGTCTTCACGCTCACCGTTTCCAGCATTTCCTGCTTCTCGGTGACCTTGATGGACAGGTGCGACGCAACGGTGTCGGCCAGCTTGGAATAATCCTCGATCTGGCTTGCAGCACCGACAACTTCCGGCGAAATCTTCTTGTTGAGCTTGACGTAATTTTCAAACTCAGACACGACAGAGCGGCTCAAGGCCTCGTTCTCGACCGGATCTTCCTCTGGCTCGACCAATACGTCGGCGCGAGCCTCGTAGAAATCTTCGCGCTCGGTATAGCCTGCGATCTTGGCGCGCGCCTTGCCTTCGATCAGCACCTTGACGGTGCCATCAGGAAGCTTCAGCAGCTGCAAGACATTGGCAATTGTACCAACTTCGTAAATCGCGTCTGTCGACGGATCATCTTCACTTGCATTGATCTGGGTGGCCAACATGATCTGCTTGTCGGTACCCATGACTTCTTCAAGAGCACGAATGGACTTCTCGCGCCCTACAAAGAGCGGCACGATCATGTGCGGGAACACCACGATGTCACGCAACGGCAATACCGGATAGGTATCAGCATTGCCCGTGACAGAGGTCACTTTAGTCATTCCATTTCCTTTCATCGTCCCGTTGCCGGGACCCAAATCCGCGCTTACTCGCCGCGGGGGACATGGTTATGTTGTCTCACACACTGAAGTGGAGACCCGAGCCTCAAAATTCAAGTCTGTCGATCTTTTCCGATGAGTGCGGCACCAGATCGGACACCTTGACGCGAAACACACCGCCGATAAACGCCGGCGGAAAAACCTTAACCGCCCCCTAGATCGCCCAGGAGGCAGTGACGATGCGCCTTATTCAACCACGCCCGAACCTCAAACCATGTTTCTGCGCGGTCAATGGATACGAGCATTGCGGTAAAAATACCCCAGTGCGCCGCCAAATCACGCGAAGCATCTGCATCAGTCATAAACCATTCAAAATGCGGCTGCAAACGACTGAAACACGGAATGAACCGCAAAGACAAAAAAACCGATGGAACAGTTCAAATCAGATCAAAATCTGCGCATTTTTTGCCAAAATTCGAAAGCGTCGCCCGTCGAACACCCTGGAATCAGCGATGACAAAAATGACAGCCCAGAATCAATGAAGCCCGCACGAGGCGGGCTCCAAAACACTGCAGTCATCAACAGATGAAAACGATCACGCCGAAGCGTTGACCTTCTCATCCTGGCGGTCTGCGTAAATGTAAAGCGGACGGGCCGTACCACGGACAACCTCATCCGAGATGACCACTTCGCGAACACCTTCAAGCTCAGGCAGTTCGAACATGGTGTCGAGCAAGATTTTTTCCATGATGGAACGCAAACCACGCGCACCGGTCTTACGCGTAATGGCCCGACGGGCGATTTCGCGCAAGGCATCTTCATGGAAGTTCAACTCGACATCTTCCATCTCGAACAGGCGCTGATACTGCTTGACCAAAGCGTTCTTTGGCTCCGACAGGATCTGAATCAGCGCATCCTCATCCAGATCTTCCAGCGTAGCCAGAACAGGCAAACGACCGATGAACTCTGGGATGAGGCCGAACTTCACCAGATCTTCCGGCTCCAGCTCGCGCAGCACTTCGCCAACGCGGCGATCTTCCGGCGATGACACCGAAGCGCCAAAGCCAATGGAGGTCTTTTCGCCACGGGCTGAGATGATCTTGTCCAGACCGGCAAAGGCACCGCCGCAGATGAACAGGATGTTGGTAGTATCCACCTGCAGGAATTCCTGCTGAGGATGCTTGCGGCCACCCTGAGGCGGAACAGATGCAACTGTTCCTTCCATGATCTTCAACAGCGCCTGCTGCACGCCCTCGCCCGACACGTCGCGGGTGATGGATGGATTGTCAGACTTGCGGCTGATCTTGTCCACTTCATCGATGTACACGATGCCGCGCTGTGCACGCTCAACGTTGTAATCGGCAGACTGAAGCAGCTTGAGAATGATGTTTTCCACATCCTCGCCCACATAGCCGGCTTCCGTCAGCGTTGTGGCGTCGGCCATGGTGAATGGCACATCAATGATGCGCGCCAAGGTCTGGGCAAGATAGGTCTTGCCGCAACCGGTTGGTCCGCACAGCAGAATGTTCGACTTTGCAAGCTCAACTTCGCCGCCACCCTTGGAGGCATGCGAAAGGCGCTTGTAGTGATTGTGCACGGCAACCGACAAAACTTTCTTCGCCTGCTGCTGACCAATCACATATTCGTCGAGAATCTTGATGATGTCCTGCGGCGTGGGAACGCCTTCGCGGGACTTGACCATCGAGCTTTTGTTTTCTTCGCGGATGATATCCATGCAAAGTTCGACGCATTCATCGCAGATGAACACTGTCGGGCCAGCAATCAGCTTGCGGACCTCGTGCTGGCTCTTGCCGCAGAACGAACAATACAGGGTATTCTTGGAGTCACCGCCGTTGCTTCCGCTGACTTTGCTCATAACTTTTTCCTTCCAGCACGCCGCACCAGCACTTGCTGGTTCGCGGTCTACTCACATCGCCCCTTTTCCGCCTCTCGGACGAGCCGTCACCCTGGCGGCTGGGACGAAATCGGTTCGGAGGTACTATTCAGCTCTCAAAAAGTCACATCATTGAGCCGACGGCAACGAAAACCTCCGAGAATTATCAGACTACGTCATAAAACTTCAACATAGCCTTAATAACTATTATTAGCGCGTTCGGTCTGAGATTAAACCCCCTCCATGGAGTGTAGCTTACGTTTTCCATGGAAGGAGCAACCAAAACCGGATCAAGATGCCGTTATACCCTCGATCTCGGCGCGCGTTGTCAGAATCTTGTCGATCAGACCCCAATCCTTAGCTTCACTGGATTCCATGAAGTGGTCACGGTCAAGTGTCTGCTCAACCTCTTCAAGGGTGCGGCCCGTGTGCTTGACGTAAACCTCATTGAGGCGGCGCTTCATCTTGATGATGTCGCGTGCATGACGCTCAATATCAGACGCCTGACCCTGGAACCCGCCGGATGGCTGGTGCACCATGATCCGTGCATTCGGGGTTGCAAAACGCATGCCCTTTTCGCCAGCAGCCAGAAGCAGCGAGCCCATGGATGCGGCCTGACCAATGCAAAGCGTGGATACGGCGGGACGAATAAACTGCATGGTGTCATAAATCGCCATGCCTGCCGTCACAACACCGCCCGGCGAATTGATATAGATCGCGATTTCCTTTTTCGGATTTTCCGCTTCCAGAAACAGGAGCTGGGCACACACGAGCGATGCCATGTGATCTTCGACCGGACCGGTCAAGAAAATGATGCGCTCCTTCAACAGACGCGAATAGATGTCATAGGACCGCTCGCCGCGATTGGTCTGCTCGACGACCATAGGCACGAGGGCCATGGCGGTATCAACTGGATTTCTCATGTCCGTCCTTTTCAACCCATTCCCAACATAAAGCTCTAGGCTCACCATTAAAGCCGTAGGCGCAACATAAAAAACCCCTAATGCATAATTCCTTAAACCGGAATCGATTTAAGGCAAAAATTATGCATCAGATATAAAATGCTACAGCGCACCTTTGTGCGCCTATATGGCGCTCAGCGCTGTATGCGGGAATCAATTCCAATGCTGTCAAGACATACATAGAGTGTTAGCCCCCCAGACTTCAAGACGCGAGCAAAGGATATCGTTAATCGCTTGCATTCGACTATTGCATAACTCTTTAAACCGGAATCGGCTTAAAGATAAAATTATGCAACAGAAATAAAGAGCTACAGCGAACCTTTGTGCGCCATATAGGGCGCACGGCGCTGTCGCGACTGATATCCACATTCTCACGGCAATTCTTTAGCAAAAGCGAAAGAAGTCCAATCGGTTGGCCACATCGGATTTCCGCCATAAATGCAGTCAAAAGGCCATGTACGGAACCAATCAAGCGTTTGCAACATCGGCAAAAAAGAGATTAGTATGGGATTTGTTACAGGGTTTGTGAATTTGAAGCGCAGCTGTGCCTCATCAGAGACGAAAAACCGTTTTGAATTTTCAAATCATCCAGGCAATTTCTGAATTTGAAATATAATCGGCGGACTGGTTCAGGCGGCGGTCGTGCATTCCATTAGCACAGATATTGCGGCCGCAATTCAGAGAATTAAGGGCAAAAAACTTGCTTGACGCGAAGACTGCTTTTTTTATGTGGAGTGCTCAAGCGCTCACATTGTCTCTTCTTTTGTTTGTCGTCTGGCTCCACGACCGCTCACAGCGCCATTATTTGTTGTTCTGCATCGGGTTTGCCCTCAACAGCCTTGGAGGTATCTCCTTCAATCTGCGGGGGTATGCTGGCGATATCCTCACAATCTATTTCAGCAATTGCCTGGTTCTTTTGTCACTGTGCCTGTGGGCCAACGGCTTGCGATTGTTTGAAGGGCGCAAATGGGTGTCTTGGCCAGCAATTCCGGCCGCACTCTGGCTTGTTGCCAATCTGTTTCCACCGATCTATTCGAGCTTTGCCAACAGGCTGATTGTGTACGCACTCGGCTCCGCCCTTGGCTATGCCTTTCTGGCATCAACATTGGTGAGCTCCCGGTTGAGCAAGCCGAGGTACAGACACATGCTGGCTGGCCTATGGTTGGTGCAGAGCGGAATGGCACTCAGCTTTGCACTCTATGGAATTCTCGGACACCCGGAAAATTTTGCAGGCATCCCATTCCTGGGAGGCATGATCCTCTTGTTTATCGCCTGCATGCTCTCAACTTTCGTGCTGTTGTCAAAAATAATCATGGATCGGAATGAGGCGCGCCTGAAACTCTTGTCTGTGACCGACCCGCTGACCGGGGCCTTGAATCGCCGAGGTTTGATTGAGGCCGCACACACATTAAAGCACAACACAACGAAGGATCGGCTTCTGGCGCTTCTGGTGTTTGACCTCGACCATTTCAAAACCATCAACGACACGCACGGCCATCAGGTCGGCGATGCAGTCTTGTCATCCTTTGCCGAAATGGCCTCCTCGGTTGTCGCAAATGCAGGGACGCATCCGAAGGGACTGTTTGGGCGGTCTGGCGGTGAGGAATTCTGCACCTTGATACCCGTCGAGAACCTGCGGCAAGCAGCAGGCCTTGCCGAACAGATCCGCACAATGGTTGCCAATACGCCGATTGTCATTCACGCTCACACAGTGCGCCTTACGGTGAGCATTGGCATCTCCAGCATCAACGCCGCTCAGTTTGATTTTGATACGCTGATGAGCCAGGCTGATCACGGCCTTTACAAAGCAAAGGCAGATGGCCGAAATCGCACTGCCATCGCGCGCGGAGAAAGCGTCTATTGCATTGGTCCGGGCCTGGAGCCTGGCAGTCCCGCCGCCATTGACCAGGATGCGGACCTGCAGGTGGCTGCCCTTCGCCGCCTTACGCAGCGTCAGCTGCATTCCGATACATAGAGCATATTTACACCTCATTTGATGATCAGGCACCTCATGACTCTCTCCTCTTTCCTATCCGTGGACACCACAAATCGCTCCGTCAGCCTCGATTCAAGCGATCCACGGTTTTACGACAATCCCAATGCCGTCTATGCGGCGCTACATGAGCAAGCTCCCACCTTCTATTGGGAACAGCAGAAGCAGTGGTTTTTCAGCAGCTATGATCTGGTCAATGCGCTGTTGCGCGACAAGCGGTTTGGCCGTCAGATCCTGCATATCGCCAGCCGCGAAGAGCTCAATATGCCGCCGCCTTCGGCCCACACCCGCCATTTTGACGCAGCGGAGTCGTGGTCGCTGCTGGAGCTTGAGCCGCCGGAACACACAAGATTGCGCACCCTTGTCAATCGCGCCTTTGTCTCGCGCCATGTGGAAAAAATGACGCCGGAGATCACCGATCTTGCCAACGGCTTGATTGATGCCTTCGAAGGCGAGCGCAAGACAGAGCTTCTCGCAAGCTTTGCGGACATCATCCCGGTGACCATGATCGCCCGGATGATTGGCATTCCCGATGAGATGGGGCCGCAATTGCTGAAATGGTCCCATGACTATGTCGGCATGTATATGTTCAACCGAACCCGTGCGGATGAGGATGCCGCGGATCGCTCATCGAAGGAGTTTTCCGATTATGTCCGCAGCATCATTGCCCAGCGCCGCGCCACACCGCGCGAAGATCTGCTCAGCCACATGATCCATACAGAGCACAAAGGTCAGCTTCTGACCGATGATGAGTTGGTGTCCACCACCATTGTTTTGCTCAACGCTGGCCACGAGGCAACCGTGCATCAGATTGGCAATTCGGTGCGTGTTATTCTCGAAAGCGGGCTGGACCCGTCAGCGCTTTTTGCCGACGCCGCAAGCACTGAGCGCACGGTGGAAGAATGTTTGCGCATTTGTGCGCCGGTGCATATTTTCCAGCGCTACTGTCTTGAGCCTTGCGAGATTGATGGCGTCAGCCTGAAACGTGGCGATAAGATCAGCCTGATCCTGGCTGCGGCCAATTTGGACCCGCGAAAATTTCCCGATCCCCTCACCTTCAAGCCAATCCGCAATGAAGGGGCAAACCTGTCGTTTGGCGCAGGCATTCATTTTTGCATTGGCGCGCCCTTGGCACGGCTGGAGTTGAACCTCGCACTGCCATTGCTGTTCAAGCGCCTGCCCGGACTGAAGCTTGCCAGCCGCCCCAAGGTGAAAGATGTCTATCACTTTCATGGATTGGAGCGGCTCGATCTGGTCTGGTGAGGTATTACAACCGCACGACATAATCCTTGCGGGTGGTTTCAACCACTTGCCAGATGCCCTGAAAGCCGGGCCGGATGATCATGCGATCGCCAGCGCGCAGATGCACAGGTTGACCGCCCTCCTCCGTCAGAATCGAATGCCCTTCGAGAATGGAGAAATACTCCCATTCATCATAGGATACACGCCATGTGCCGGGGGTGGATTGCCACACCCCGGCATAGAGGCCGTTGCCGGCATCCTCAAGATTCCAGGTCAGAAAACGCGGATCGCCCTCCAACACTCTTTCCGGTGCCGGTGCGCCCTCTTCCGGCTCAACCGTTGAGAGATCAAAGCCGAGTGCCTTGGACATAGTGTTCTCCCGTCACGCTTTCGCGAGTGCCTGTTCCAGATCAGCGATAATGTCTTCAGCATCTTCGATGCCAACCGACAGACGCACCACATCCGGCCCGGCACCGGCTGCCACCTGTTGCTCCGGCGACAATTGCGCATGGGTGGTCGATGCCGGGTGAATGACCAGAGAGCGGGTATCGCCAATATTGGCCAGATGCGAAAACAGCTGTAGCCCTTCCACCAGCGCCTTGCCAGCGGCATAGCCACCCTTGACGCCAAAGGTGAAGACGGCACCTGCACCCTTGGGCGCATAGCGCTGCTGCAAGGCGTGGTTCGGATCATCCGGCAAGCCTGCGTAAGAAACCCAGGCCACTTTTTCATGATTTTTCAGCCAATTGGCAACCTTGAAGGCGTTTTCACAATGGCGCTGCATGCGCAGCGGCAGGGTTTCGATGCCGGTAATCAGCAAAAAGGCATTCATGGGGGCGATGGCCGGTCCAAGATCGCGCAAGCCCAACACGCGGCAGGCAATGGCAAAGGCCATATTGCCAAAGGCCTCATGCAGGATCACCCCGCCATATTCCGAACGCGGCTGCGACAGGGTGGTAAACTTGCCCGACGCCGACCAATCAAATGTGCCACCATCAACAATGATACCGCCCATGGAATTGCCATGGCCGCCGAGGAATTTCGTGGCAGAGTGCACAACAATATCTGCACCATGTTCCAAAGGGCGCACCAGATAAGGGCTTGCCATCGTGTTATCAACAATCAGCGGCAGGCCATGGCGGCGCGCAACCTCGGCAATGGCGGCGATATCCACAAACTTGCCAGCAGGGTTTGCCAGACTTTCAATGAAAATAGCCCGTGTGCGGTCATCAATTTGCGCAGCAAAGCTCTCCGGCTCATCCGTATCAGCCCAGCGCACTTGCCAGCCGAAATTGCTAAACGCATGACCAAATTGATTGATTGAGCCGCCATAGAGCTTTTTGGCAGCAACAAAATTATCCCCAGACTGCATCAAGGTGTGAAACACCAGCATTTGCGCCGCATGGCCGGAGGCAACAGCCAAAGCCGCCGTGCCGCCCTCCAGGGCTGCCACGCGCTCTTCCAGCACACCCTGCGTGGGATTCATGATGCGGGTATAAATATTGCCGAATTGCTTGAGGCCAAACAGGGCTGCGGCGTGGTCCGCATCTTCAAACACATAGGCCGTGGTTTGATAAATCGGCGTGGTGCGCGCACCAGTGGTCGGATCTGGCTGCGCACCAGCATGAACCGCGAGCGTTGCAAAACCCGGACTATTGTTCGACATGATATTCCTCCCTAAATTATAATTGAGCGATCAGAGCATTCATTCTCTGATCTGAGAAATTTGCCGTCCCAGCCCCGCACATTTTATCAAACGCGCTGAGGTCGCAGTAAAGGCTTTCAAACAGGGATTTTCTTGATCTTCATCGTCAATTGCAAGGCGACAAACAGGTGCAAACACAGGAATAAGATGGGTTTGTTTCAAGCCGTTTCGCAATTGGCGAAAATCATTCTACTCACCCCAGCCGATCAACCTTGGATGTTCAATGGCCGGGCAGCGGTTCATCACCATTTTTATGCCAGCGGCTTCCGCCTTTAGCGCTGCGGAATCATCGCGCACGCCCAACTGCGACCAGACAACGGATGGTTTTGGGTCTAGCGCCAGAGCTTCGTCAACAACACCATCAAGATATTCGCTGGCGCGAAACACATCAATCATATCCACCGGTTCGGGAATATCGGCCAGTCGCGCATAGACCACCTGCCCCAAGATCTGCTTGCCTGCCTGTCCTGGGTTGACGGGAATAACCCTGTAGCCACGCCCGAGCAGAAAACGCATGACATCATGGCTGGGACGCTGCGGATTGGGCGAGGCACCCGTCAGCGCAATCACCTTCACTTGCGTTAAAATATCCCGCAGGTATTGGCTATCATAATTATCATGCTGCATTTTCAACGCCTCCTCCACTCCCGGTGATCTCAAACCATCCCGTCAACACGATTGGCCGTCACACATTATTGACTATGGCCACATTGAAAGTGGTCTGGTATCGCCCAAGATATATAGAGATAGGTGATGAGACTGACAACGTGCGCAAATGGCGCACACGCAACGGAGAAATTGTGATGAAGCCGCTTATGGGGACAATGATCTGCCTTGGAATAGCGCTCAGCACGAGCAATGCACTGGCGATCAACAGATATAATGTGACAACATTAAACTGCGAAGACGCAAGACAGATCCTGCGCGATCAAGGGGCCGCTATCTTTCGCCACCCCTCCAAGCGCGTCAGCGGAATGACGCTCTATGATCGCTACGTGCGCAACAGCCAGTCTTGCGATTATGATGAATATGCCGAGCGCGCCATTGTGCCGACCAAGGATAATCTTCGCTGCCCGGTGCTGAATTGCCAGCCCATCAGCAATCTTGATGGGAACTGGCCAAACTTCATTCCGCACAACTCGTTATGACGCAGAGCCTCGTGACCCATTCACCTCGCGGCTGAGGTCTTCAAGCTGCAAACCGCCTGATCACGCAGCACTGTGAGAGGGATGGGTTGCCTCGTACACCAAAGGATATTCAGCCACCAAGGCGCGGTTCATCACCACTTCAAGGCCTGCAGCTTCTGCTCTTGCGGCAGCCGCATCATCTCTGACACCCAATTGGCCCCAAATTGCCTTTGGCCGAACTGGCAGTGCCAGCATCTCGTCAACCACGTCGGAAAAGGCATCGCTCTGGCGAAAAACATCAACCAGATCTATCGCTTCTGGAATATCGCTCAGACGGGCATAAACCTGACGCCCAAGAATGGTTTGGCCGGCAATATGAGGATTAACCGGGAAAACCTTGTAGCGCTTGCCGAGCAAAAAGCCGAGCACCCAGTGACTTGGCCGGTCATCACGCGGTGATATGCCCACCAGCGCAACAGTGCGCGTTTGCTGCAGAACCTTGCGCAAGAAGGCATCGCTGTAGTTGTTGTGATCCATGGTATCGTCCTCCCAGTCAATTGTGATCAATTATTCAGGATGGCATTCTGTGCGATCACGCCTCTTGTTCAGAGACATACAGAATACTCCTCTCAATTACATAAGAAAAGCCTAACGTTTTATCGCAGCAACCCAGCATTTACCTTTGCCCGGCCGTGCAGAAGTGCATCCAAAAATGCAATCATTTGGTTTATTAGTATATTATGTCATCGATTTTTAAGGCCGGTTGACGAATAAATTAAATCGATTGAAATATCCCACCCTCTTGATAGCGCTACCAACGAAGAGCAAAAAACACCCGCTGCGATTTAAAAAAGTGACACAAGTCACACGCCAATTTTTTATTCTTTTTTTGTTCGCGTATGTTCACTTTTTGTTCAATCGTACTTTAGCAACAACAAATTGAGAAAGACAAACAATTCCAATTGGCTCCAGCCTCTCTTCACGGGCATGTGAACAGGATATTTTGGCGTAAAATGAGACCAAAGTCTGTGGCGTCTTGCCGCCAAACATCCGAAATTCTGCTCCGTTTGCGGATTGGAATGTCGCAACATTCCCACCATAAGATGTATTTGGCGCATACACGATATTGATCAAAAACCGGACAGTAAAATCACGCCTTAAACGTGCAGATCCCTTTTTAAAAAATTAGCTTTGCGGCAAAGAAGGTGATGTGGTCAGAATAGCACAGCCACGCATAAGGATGAGCGAATGCCGAACCACCCCGTCATGACAATGGACGCAATCAGCGTTTTTCTTGATACCCATTTTCCCCAGCTTCAAAACGATGGGCAGCACTACAGGGTGACAAAAATCGGGACAGGCACCGCCACCATGCAACTTGATCCTGGCACACGCCATTTGCGGCCGGGTGGCACGGTCTCAGGCCCCGCCTTGTTCACATTGGCCGATGTTGGCTGCTGGATTGCCATCATGGCGCAGGTCGGGCCAATTCCGATGGTGGTCACCACCAACCTCAACATCAATTTTCTGCGGCTTCCAACACAGGCCCCTCTCGATTGCGACTGCCGGATTTTAAAGCTGGGGAAGCGCCTGGCTGTGGTTGATGCGCTGATCCATCAAGGCAGCTCTGAGGAACCCGTGGCACAAGCAACCGCCACTTATTCTATTCCGCCCCACTAAAAGCGGCGCTCAATGTGCGGTAAAATAATACCACAACACTAAATCGTTGTAATATAAAGGAAATTCAAAAGAGCGTCGAGAGATGCATATCTTGACCATTTTCGCGCTCACCACTATAAGGCAGCCAGCACACGGGCCATTGGCTCCGTTTGTTTTTTTGTGCGGACATTCCTTACAAAAACAAGCAACAAAAAACGCTCCCAATGGCGCATATCAGCAATGGTCGGGCCGGAAGGGACCAAGAGAAAGTGAACCCTATGTCTACCTTCGTTCAGAAGCCCGCCGAGGTGGAGAAGAAGTGGATCATCATCGACGCCGAAGGCCTCGTTGTTGGTCGCCTCGCCACCATCATTGCAACCCGCCTGCGCGGCAAGCACAAAGCAACCTACACCCAGCACGTTGACGATGGTGACAATGTCATCGTTATCAATGCCGAGAAGGTTGTTCTGACCGGCAAGAAATATTCTGACAAGACTTACTTCTGGCACACCGGCTATCCGGGTGGCATCAAGGAGCGCACAGCGCGCCAGATCATTGAAGGCCGCTTCCCTGAGCGCGTTCTTGAAAAGGCTGTTGAGCGCATGATCCCACGTGGTCCGCTTGGCCGTCGCCAGATGAAGAACCTGCGCGTTTATGCAGGCTCGAACCACCCACACGAAGCCCAGCAGCCTGTCGCTCTCGACGTGGCATCGCTGAACAGCAAGAACACAAGGAGCGCCTAAGTATGGCTGACCTCTCTTCCCTGAAGGATCTCGGCACTGCACAGGAAGCTTCTGCTCCAGTTCACGTGCGCAAGGTTGACGCTCAAGGCCGCTCTTATGCGACTGGCAAGCGCAAGAACGCTATCGCTCGCGTATGGGTCAAGCCAGGCACTGGCAAGATCACCGTAAACGGTCGCGATTTCCCTGTTTACTTCGCACGCCCTGTGCTTCAGATGATTCTGAAGCAGCCAATCGTTGCTGCTGCACGCGTTGACCAGTTCGACATCGTTGCAACTGTTACCGGTGGCGGTCTTTCCGGCCAGGCTGGCGCTGTTCGTCACGGCATTTCCAAGGCACTCACCTACTTCGAGCCGGGCCTTCGCTCTGTTCTGAAGAAGGGTGGCTTCCTGACCCGCGACAGCCGCGTTGTTGAACGTAAGAAGTACGGCAAGGCAAAAGCCCGTCGTTCTTTCCAGTTCTCCAAGCGCTAATCGCGTTTTCGGAATTTGGAATTGGAAAAGCGGGGCCTCGGCTCCGCTTTTTTTGTTCTCAAATCATCACGCAATTGAATTGGTCTATCACGCGCGTGATGCCTAAGAGAGAACACTTACGGAACATATCGAAAAGGCTTTGCCATGCCCTCGCCGTTTGCCACGCTTCCCGCACCTCCTTATTATGTCGTCTGTTTTTCATCGATCCGCACCGAAGGTGACAATGGCTATGGAGACATGGCTGAGGCCATGGTGGATCTCGCCAGCCGGCAACCGGGCTTTCTAGGTGTGGAATCGGCGCGGGGCGCAGATGGCTTTGGCATAACAAACTCCTATTGGGCAGACGAGATATCGATCCGCAATTGGAAAAAAGTGGTTGACCACCTTGCCGCCCAAAGCCAAGGTCGCACTGAGTGGTATCGTCATTATGAAGTGCGGGTTGCCAAGGTTGAGCGCGCCTACAGCTTCGATAAAACGGAACAGTGACTATGGCAGAGAAATCCATCGACCACGCCTTTACCGCCCTGGATCTGACATCAGCGGCCACGGACCCCACCTATGCGGGCGTGCTGTCGTTCATGCGCAGGCGCTACACCAAGGTTCTGGATGGGGTCGATACCGTCGTCTGGGGCATTCCCTTTGACGCCGCCACCTCCAACCGGCCCGGCACGCGCTTTGGGCCGCAGGCGATTCGGCGTGCTTCGGCGATTTTTGACAATGATCCGCAATATCCGTTTGAGCGCGATCTGTTTGCGGCCATGCCCGCGATTGATTACGGCGATTGCCGTCTGGACTACGGCAACCATTGGGACACGCCCGCAACCATCGAGACGGAAGCGGCGCATATTCTCTCAAAGACCAATTTTCTGCTCACGCTGGGCGGGGACCATTTCATCACATGGCCTTTGCTGAAAGCTCATGTCGCCAAGCATGGTCCTCTGGCGCTGGTGCAGTTTGATGCCCATCAGGACACATGGTTTGATGATGGCAAGCGGATTGACCATGGTTCGTTTGTGGGCCGCGCGGTGCGTGAAGGTCTGATTGATCCCAACCATTCCATCCAGATCGGCATTCGCACCCACGCGCCGGATGATTGCGGACTGCGCATCGTTTACGGCCATCAAGTGGAAGAGATGCGGGCAGCCGAAATTGCTGCGCTGATTCTGGAGCATACGGCTGGCAAACCCGCCTATTTGACTTTTGATATCGATTGCCTTGATCCCGCCTTTGCACCCGGCACGGGAACGCCGGTGGCAGGAGGGCCGTCCAGTTCAAAAATTCTCTCCGTTTTGCAAAACCTTCATGCGCTCGACATAAGAGGAGCGGATGTTGTCGAAGTGGCCCCGGCCTATGACCATGCCGATATCACCGCCATTGCAGGGGCAACGGTAGCCATGTATATGCTGGGCCTACGCGCCGAGCGGCTTGCCCGGTAACGTTCACAAACCGTAATGTTCACAGATTGATTCAACAGATTGCAGGATTGAATCCGCAAAAGCGGACAAACCCCTGAAAAGAGAGGCTAAAATGACAGCGAAGATCTTCATTGATGGCGAACACGGCACCACCGGCCTGCAAATCCGCAGCCGCACCGCCGACCGCCGCGATGTCGAATGGCTGTCAATTCCCGAAGCCGAGCGCCGCAATGCGGCCATGCGCGAAGACATGCTCAACAGCGCCGATATCGCGATTTTGTGCCTGCCGGACGATGCTTCGAAAGAGGCTGTCTCCATGGTGGCTGGCAACAACAATGTGCGGATTATCGACACCTCGACCGCCTTTCGCATAGCTCCTGATTGGGCCTATGGCTTTGCAGAAATGGACAAGGATCAGGCCGATAAAATCCGCTCTGCGCGTTGCGTTGCCAATCCGGGCTGCTATCCAACGGGCGCTGTTTCGCTAATCCGGCCTTTGCGTGCTGCTGGCATTTTGCCTGATGGTTATCCGGTCACGGTCAACGCAGTCTCCGGCTACACCGGCGGCGGCAAGCAAATGATTGCCCAGATGGAAGATGTGAACCATCCTGAGCACATGACTGCCAATAACTTCCTCTACGGCCTGAACCTCAAGCACAAGCATATGCCCGAAATGAAAATTCACGGGTTGCTGGATCGTGCGCCGCTGTTTTCACCCTCCGTTGGCCGTTTCCCGCAAGGCATGATCGTACAGGTTCCGCTGCATCTCGAAAACCTGAACGAAGGTGCCAGCCTGGAAAGCATCCATGCGGCACTGGTTGCCCATTATGCTGGTCAGAATATCGTCACTGTCGTACCTCTCGAAGACAGCGCCAAGCTTGGCCGTGTCGATGCCGAGGAGTTGGTGGGCAAGGACACGATGAAGCTGTTTGTGTTTGGCTCCACGGGTGGTGCTCACGTCAATCTCGTGGCGCTTCTCGACAATCTCGGCAAGGGTGCGTCGGGTGCTGCGGTGCAGAACATGGATCTGATGCTGTCGGCGTGATCGTTTGACACAGTCTTTGCAAGCCCCCTCTGTATCGAGCGTTCTGGTCGATGCGTGGGGGCTATCGAATATTCGGCTGATCGCTGACACCCATAGCAGTTTTGTTTTTCGCGCCACGCAGCAGGAGCTGCCGGTTATTGTGAAAACATTGAAGCCTGAAGGTCGGGGTGAGCGCCCCGGTATGGACTTTCTGCGCTGGCGCGATGGGCTTGGTGCCATCAAGGTGCTAGCGCAAGAGGATGATACCGCCCTCCTTGAAGATGCAGGCCATCTGACACTGAGAACCTATCACGGTCAGGTTGGCGATGTGATCGCCACCGAAATTATTGTCGATGTGTTGCAGCGCCTGCATGCGCCGTCATCCACACCATTTCCTGCCGCCTTGACGCCGTTGCATGCCCATTTTGGCGCTCTGTTTTCACTCGAAAAAGCCGGAGCAAAAGCCTCTATCGCCGATGTGATTGACTGGAGCGCCAGCATTGCCCGACACATGCTGGCCGAGCAATACGTCATCAAGCCGCTGCATGGCGATCTCCATCATGATAATATCATTGGTGGCGAACGCGGTGGCTGGATTGCCATCGATCCACAAGGTTTGCTGGGTGATCCGGCCTATGATGTTGCCAATGTGTTTGGCAATCCGCTTTACGCCACAGACGAGATTCTTGATCCGCAACGGGCGATACGGTTGGCAAGGCGCTTTGCAACAGCACTCGACTGCACCGCCTCCAAGATCCTGCGCTTTGCGGCGGCCCATGCCGGACTGTCCGCTGCGTGGACGCTTCAGGGCGGCCTCACGCCTTCAGGACAGATCAATCTCGATGAGCGATTAGGCTTTGCGCGCATGGCAAGGTCCATACTTGCTGAACAGTTCGTCGACTGATCCGCACCTCGTCTCCCACACATTCACGCGCTATTGTGTCGCTATTGATTGCAGGAGCGACACCATGACCCAAACAGCCCGCCTTCCCGTTTACTTCGTCCCCCACGGTGGCGGACCTTGGCCCTTCATGGAGTTTCCCAAGGATGAAACGGGCCGCGGCCCATGGGATGAGTTGGCGGAGTTTCTGACGCATTTTCCGAAAAACGTTGGCAGCACGCCAAAAGCGATCTTGATGGTGTCCGGCCATTGGGAAAAAGAGCCGCTTCCAACGGTCAGCACGGCAAAAGCACCCGGCATGCTGTTTGATTATTATGGCTTTCCGGAACACACCTATCAGCTGTCCTATCCCGCCAAAGGCGATCCGGCCTTGGCGCAGCATGTGCGCGCGGTTTTGTCAGAAGCGGGCATTGCGTCTTCTGAGGATTCGGAACGCGGTTTTGATCACGGCGTGTTCATTCCCATGATGGTCGCCTATCCGGAGGCAGACGTGCCGGTGGTGATGATGTCGCTGAAAAACACCTTGGATACGGAAAGCCATATCGCGCTGGGCAAAGCCTTGGCCAAACTGCGCGATGAGGATGTGCTGATCATTGCCTCTGGCATGAGCTATCACAACATGCGCATGTTTCGTAGCCGAGACACACAGCACGAAGCTGCGGCCAAGCGCTTTGATGATTGGTTGACAGCGGCGGTCGCGCTGGAAGATCCCGATGCGCGAGCATCGGAACTGGCCAAGTGGCATGAAAATCCTGATGCGCTCGCATGCCACGTGCCAGACCATGACCATCTGGTGCCCCTGTTTGTGGCGGCTGGCGCTGCTGGCTCCGATCGGGGCCAGCAGGTTTTCAGTGGTACAATTTGGGGCAAGGCCTACTCAGGCTACCGTTTCGGGTAGCCTGTAAGCCCCATAAAACCCGCGCAGGTGGGCAACCGCAAAGCCCAGCACAATCAGCGCCAGCCCCTGATGGGCAAGCCCGGCATGCAACGGCACATGATGCAGCAGCGTGAAGATTCCAAGCGCCGCTTGCGCTGTGATCAACCAGAAAAGCACAACGCTGCGCCGCGCATGAGACGATTTCGGCGCGGCAGTAAGTGACGTCACCATGTGGTAAAGCGCGACCAGAAACACGGCATAAGCCCCAAGACGGTGCACGAACTGCACGGTTTTGGGGTTTTCAAAGAAATTGACCCAGAGTGGATGCTGGATCAGCAAATCACCGGGCACCAAAGCGCCATCCATCAGCGGCCATGTGTTATAGGTATAGCCTGCGCGCAGACCCGCGACCAGCGCACCCAGATAGATCTGAAACAGCACAAGACACAGCAAAGCCGTGGCCCAACCTTTCGAACTGGCCTTGGGCGGTGCCTCCACATCGCGCTTTCCCAGTCCGCACATGACCCAGACACAGGACGCGAAAATCAGACAGGCTATCACCAGATGGGTCGCCAGACGGTATTGGCTGACCTCCGTGCGCGCCGTCAGCCCGGATGACACCATCCACCAGCCCACAAAACCCTGAAATCCACCCAAAGCCAGAATTGCCAAAAGCCTTGGCCGCAATTTCTTTTCAATGCGGCCAGTCACCCAGAAAAACAGCAGCGGCAGCGCGAAAATCATACCAATGCTGCGGGCCAGAAAGCGATGCGCCCACTCCCACCAATAGATCTCCTTGAAGCCGTCCAGCGTCATGTCTTTGTTCATGCGCTCATATTGCGGAATCTGCTGGTAGAGTTTGAATTCTTCTTGCCATTCATCCACCGACAGTGGTGGAATCACGCCATGAATGGGCTTCCACTCGGTAATGGAAAGGCCGGAATTGGTGAGGCGCGTGGCCCCGCCCACAAGCACAAGCGCAAACAGCGCCAGCACCACAAACCCGAGCCAGATGCGAATGGCGCGGCGATTGCGAAGCTGCCTCGTTAGAAGCGGTGTTGATGTTGGTGATAGGGTACTGGCGATTGTCATTTGTCAATCCTCTTGCAATCCTGTTGATTTGCAACAACAGCCGGTGCAAAACAAGAGTAACAGGTTTGCGGCATGGCGTCGCGGCCAGCATTTCCAAGGTGTTATGATGCCAGTGAGACTGAAAAAATTCATCGGGATTGTTTTAATCGTCGCTCTGGTGATGCTGTATGCGCTGCTGGCCACCACCATTGCCACGCTGACACTGGCACAATCGCCTTGGTGGGTGCATTTTCTCTATTTCCTGCTGTCTGGTGTGCTGTGGGTGGTGCCTGCCATGCTGATCATCAAATGGATGGCCGGACCGGTGCAGAAAAACAGGCCTTGACCCTTGAGCGTCAATGCCGACCATCGTGAAACCATGACCGCAGCTGCGGGCGCGCGCCCTTCCCCGGTCGCGATATCCATGGATGTCTTCTCCAGCATGGAGCCGCTTGAGCAAGAATGGCGCGCATTGGAGCGCGACGATTATTGCTCCTTGCACCAAAGCTATGACTGGTGCCACGCATGGGTGCAAACCCATAACAGCCCGCTGGCTATCCTGCGCGGCCAAAGCGGCGGGCGCACTGTGTGCATTCTGCCCTTGGAAATCTCCCGTCGCACTATAGTGCGCAAAGCAAGCTTTATCGCGGCCCCGTTCAGCAACATCAACACGGGATTGTTCGATACCGCTTTTCGCCACTCGATCGGCGCTGAAACCACAAGAGCATTGCGCCAGCAGATCACATCAGCACTGACCCATCATGCCGATCTGCTGCACCTCTCCAATATTCCCTTGTTATGGCGCAATCAGCGCCACCCCTTGGCTGGTCTTCCCGCGGTTGAAAATCAGAACCACGCTTTTCAACTGCCTCTGTTTGATGATTTCCAGGCCACGATTGCGCAGTTGAATGCCAAAAGGCGGCGCAAAAAATTTCGCAACCAGCAACGCAAGCTCAACGAGCACGGCGGATTTGACCATATTGTTGCCGAAAGCACCGACGAGAAGACCCGCCTGCTTGCGCTGTTTTTCGAGCAAAAAGCGGTGCGATTTGCAGACCTTGGCCTCCCCGACGTGTTTCACGCAACCGAGACACAAGCCTTCTTCCATCATTTGCAACACAGCCCGCGCGAAGGTCAAAATGCTGCGCTGGAGCTCCATGCCATTCGTCTCAAGGGTGACTATAGCGGTAAAATTTCAGCCATTGCCGGGTTATCGCGCAAAGGCGATCATGTGATCTGCCAGTTTGGCTCGATTGATGCGAGCTTGGTGCCGGAGGCCAGCTCAGGTGAATTGCTGTTTTGGCTGATGATTGAACGATGCTGTGCGCAAGGAGCCCGGGTGTTTGATTTTGGAATTGGCGACCAGAGCTATAAGCGGGGCTGGTGCCCGGTTGAAACGGTTCACCACGATATTGTGCTGCCGATCACCCCAATTGGCCACATTGCCGCCAATGCCCAAAGGCTGCTGACGCGCACCAAAAGCGTGATTAAAACCAATCCCAGGCTCTATGCCTGCCTTCAAAAAATCCGGGCAAAGGGCATCAAGCCCAGCCAATCTAATGACACGGATGATTGAGCTTTCGAGCCTTCACGCAGCGTCGCGGTCTTCGCCATCCGGCGGTGATGCCGTCTCGCTCATCAGCACAAGGTCGGTGTATCCCACGGCCTCAAAGGTCGCCATGATCTCGGACAATTGCTGGCGATCCGGCTGCGGAGCAGACAGAATGATTTCATGCTCCTGCGCCCGGCACAGGTGAGATACATTTTCAGCGCTTGCCGGTCCGCACTCAATCATCACCAGATCATACACATCGGCCAGCGCCTCAATCACCATCGACAAGCGATCCATACCGCGCAGGGCCTGGCGGATATCGGCATTGCCCTTAGGCATAATGTGAGCGTCCGAGCTTTGATCGGCATGGATTGTCTCGCCAAAGGCAACATCGCCACAGACCAGATCCGTCACGCCGGGCAAATCCTTGCTTTCAGCCATCAATGCGGTCGGGCAACCTGAGCCGGTCATATCAATCAAGATCACCGTGCGGCCTGCCTTGGCGATGGCGCGGGCCAGCATCACGGTGGCGGTAGAGCCATCATCGCCCGAGGGCGAGATGGCAACCGCCTTGGAAATGCCGTTGCGGGTGAGATAGCGGGCAACCGATGCAATGGAAAATTCGCTGTCAGCAGCAACCTGCTCCGGCGTGGCTGCAACGCTCTCATCGAGCGGCGAATGCGTTTCTTCCAAAGCCTCTGTTTGAACCTCGTGGGCGCTGAAGGCAGCACGCGCTTGCGCCACAGACTGCGCCTTTGGCTTTGGCTGCGGATCAACCGGTGCAAATTCCGGCTCGTCACGATCCAAACGCCGCGCACGCGGTGATGGATCATGGCCACCAAGGGGTTCAACCGGACCAACAGGCTTCAACGCTCTGCCGCTAAACAACTCGGCAAACATGGTGATGATGATGCTCAACACCAGCGTTGCAACACCGGCAACAATGGTGATGGTCAGCACTTTGGGAAAATTTGGCGATCCCGGCTCGGATGCCTTTGAAATGACGCGCGCATCGGCGGGCGTTGCATTGCGGTCCATTCGGCTGGTGGCTTCCCGATAGCGGGCCAGATAGGTTTCCAGCAATTGCCGTTGGGCTGCAGCTTCGCGCTCAAGCGCGTTGAGACCCACCTGCCGATCTCCGGCTTCCGCGCTCTGGGCCTTGGTGGCATTCAGCTGTTTCACCAGATCCGCTTCACGCATTTTGGCAACATTGGCATCCGCTTCCAGGCTGGACACGACTTTGCTGGTTTCTTGCGCAATCTGCGCCCGCAAACTGGCCAATTGGGCCTTGAGCGCCTTGATGCGCGGATGACCATCGAGAAGACTGGTGGACAGATCCGAAATCTGCGCCTGCACACTGGCCTCGCTCTGCTTCAATTGCTGCACGGCGGGCGACGCCATGACAATATCCAGATTGTCGGTGGGTTTGCCAGCCCGCATCGCAGCCCGCGCATTTTGCGCCCGTGCTTCGGCGCTGGCCCGCTCTGCCCTCACCCGCGACAGCTCAGTGGCGATATTGTTCAGCTCAGTAGAGGCAAGGGTTGAGCCTTCGCCGGTTGGCAACAGATCGGCTTGTCGGCGATAATCCGCCACCTTCTTTTCAGCTTCCGAGACTTTTTTGCGCAGATTGGCAATTTCCGGCTCCAGCCATTTGGCGGCGTCCTGATTGCTATCCAGCTTGGCACCGCTTTGCAGGTCCAGATAGACTTTGACCATTTCATTGGGAATGGCCGCCGCAAGCTTTGGATCTTTCGAGGAAAACTCGATGCCAATAACCCGCGATTTCTCAACCTGATAGACCTGCAATTTGCTCAGGAACGTCTGGATAACCCGATCTTCCGGGGCCAGATCCAGCGGATTCTTTTTCAAATGCAGCATCACCAGCAAATCGGAGAGCGCCGATGGATGCAGATCAGGATCAAACTCCGGCAATTCGTAGAGTTTGAGGTCTTTGACCACCTGACGGATCAAGTCCGCCGAGCGAAACAGCTGCACCTGACTGACGATATTAAGATCATCCAGCACCGGCTCTGATGACGCAGATTTCGCATTTTCGGCGTCATAATTGGGGGCACGAGGCTCGATCAGCACCGAAGTTTCGGCCCGGTACGTGGGCTTGATCATGCTTGCGCCTACAAAAGCCACACCCGCCATCAAGCAGGTGGCAAGCGCTATACGACCCTTCCGCTGCCAGACGGCGCGAAAGAGCTGCAAGAGATCAATATCCACATCCTGAGGGGATGTGCCCGGCTGACCCGTCATTGCGCCACTCCTTGAATTATCAGCAATCTGTAAATGAACATGGTAACGTAATGGTTAATTCAAGCACCGCTCCTGCCGCTGAACTTCGTCACATCACAGATCATCTTGCAGCATATTATCCAAAATCGGATCGACTTCATGGCGAAGGCCATGAGCAAGCACGTCACGGCCCAAGCATTATACACATTCGGCCATGCTTAATTCTTGCGAAGTTTACATCATAAACGCCCCAACTGTGGTAACAAATGCCGTGAACCGGCCGAGGGTTTACGCACCGTTAACTATAGTGGCCGATAAGAACTCTATTGTGATATTTCTCGCCGGGAGTGCGATTACGTATGGTTATCGCCAAAAAAATCTTGCTGGCCTTGGCTGTGGTGGCAATGGCAGCCCTTGCAAGCTGCTCATCCTATCAGCCAGCGTCAAAGGTCTTTCATCGCTCCACCATCGAGCCCTACCGGCTGGACAGTGGCGACCGGCTGCGCATTACCGTTTTCGAACAGGCTGGCTTGACCAACACCTATACGGTTGATCAGGCGGGTTATATCGCCTTCCCATTGATTGGTCAGGTTGCCGCCCGTGGCCTGAGCCTGCCCCAGCTTGAAGGGTCCATCGCCCAGAAATTACGCAAGGGCTATCTGCGCGATCCCGATGTCAGCATCGAAATTGACCGCTACCGCTCTATCTTCGTGATGGGCGAAGTGGGCCAGCCGGGGCAATATTCCTACGTGCCGGGCATGACCTTGCAAAACGCCATCGCGGTCGCAGGTGGCTTCACCAGCCGTGCCAATCAGCGCGATATGGATGTGACCCGCAAAGTCAACGGCACCATTGCCACCGGCAGAGTTCCTGTGACCGATCCTATCATGGCGGGTGATACCATCTACGTGCGTGAACGGCTGTTTTGATGGATGAACCTCGGCCTTTGCGCATCATTCATTGCTTCCGCTCGCCGGTTGGCGGCATCTTCCGCCATGTTCGCGATCTTGTCGAGCAGCATGATCGGGCCGGGCATGAGGTGGGCATTGTCTGCGATAGCTCCACAGGTGGTGCGCACGAAGCAGCACTTTTTGCCGAATTGGAGCCAAAGCTGAAGCTGGGTTTGGTGCGTCTGCCCATTCGCCGCGCCATTGGGCCGCAGGATTTTGCGGCCGTGAAGCAATGCTACCTGCACATCAAATCTCTCAAGCCGGATGTGTTGCACGGCCATGGAGCCAAGGGGGGAGCCATTGCCCGCATCATCGGCACTGTGTTGCGCTCCAAAGGTCTGCCCGTTGCCCGCTTCTATTCTCCCCACGGCGGTAGCCTGCATTATCGTGCCAACACCTTGATGGGCAAAGCCATCTTCACGCTGGAACGATTGCTGGAACGTCAGACGGAGGCCATTGCTTTCGTCTGTGGTTTTGAGCAATGGAGCTATCAAACCAAGGTTGGCGAGCCACGCTGCCCTTATCGGCTGATTTATAACGGCATCAGCGATCAGGAGTTTCAACCCATTGCCACTGCCGATGATGCCGTTGATTTCGCGTTCATCGGCATGCTGCGCGAATTAAAAGGGCCAGACGTCTTTATCAATGCTTTTCAATGCGCTGAAAGGCAGCTTGGCCGACCGCTCAGGGCCGCCATGATCGGCGATGGGCCAGACCGTGATACGTATGAGAAAATGATCGTGCGCCATGGTCTTGGCCAACGCATCAAGCTTCTTCCAGCCATGCGCGTGCGCGATGCATTTGCCATGAGCGACATCATTGTGGTGCCCTCGCGGGCCGAATCCATGCCCTATATTGTGCTGGAAGCCGTGGCTGCGGGAAAATCCGTCATTGCCAGCCGCGTCGGCGGCATTCCGGAAGCCTTGGGCAAAACCAGCCCTGCCCTTGTCGAGCCAGACAACCCGGAGGCTCTGGGGGCCATTATGGTCAATGCTTTGATTGAGCCGGAGTGGAAATTGAAAACCATGCCCGAGCCAGAGCAATTTTACGCGGCATTTTCCGCATCAACCATGGCAAGAGAAATGCTTGCGCTCTATTATCAGCACATTGAAAATACAACGCCATCGGAAATCGGCGAATAGTAAATCCTGCTGGTTTTACTGAAAGTGATGGCGAGCAACGACTGATATTCAAAATGGGCTAAACCTTCTTTAGTATATTTCCTGTAAGAGCATGATGTCGTATAATGGGACGCTGTCATGAGGACTCCGAACACGTTGGACATTTCAAAGCTCCGTCGAAAATTGCGTGATGAGGTTGGTAATGTCACCACCCTCTCGTCGGCCAAGGATCAGGATGAAGCGCAACTGTCTCCAACAGCCAGCCTCGTCGCAAAACAATTGCGAGAGGCAAGTCGCTCGCCGATCATCATTCTCGGCCAGTTGGGCTTTTTTGAATTCAGCTGCATTTTGGCAATCGGTTTTGCAATCTATTGGCGGACCATGGCCAATGCCACCATCAGCTTCGCACTCGACGCCGGTTTTTCCGCCGTTGGTGTGATCGCCTATACATTGTTTTTGCTTTTGGCCGACGGCTACCAGATCCACGTTCTTCGCACGCCAGCGCAATCCATCAAGCGCGCGCTTGTCAGCTGGGCGCTGTGCCTGCTCCTGATGGCTTTGGCCTGCTTTGTTTTTCAAGGACCGCATGCGCTCTATGTCTGGCTTGGCTGCTGGGGGGCTGTGGGCTGCGGCTTCATTGTCATTGAGCGATATTTGCTGGCACTGGGCATTCGTCGCTGGACGCGCAACGGCCTGATTGAGCGCCGGGCCGTGATTGTTGGTGGCGGCGATCCAGCCAAGAGCTTGATTCGCAGACTGGAAAGCCAGGAAGACAACGACATTCGCATCTGCGGTATCTTCGATGACCGCCAAGGTGAGCGCTCGCCCAATATGGTCGCGGGCTACCCCAAATTGGGAACCGTGGCCGAGCTTGTGCAATTCGCCCGTGAAGCGCGCATTGATATGCTGATCATCTCATTGCCGCTCAGCGCTGAGGCCCGCATTCTGCAACTGCTGAAAATGCTATGGGTTTTGCCAGTCGATATTCGGCTTGCCGCCCATTCCGACAGCCTGATGTTTCGCCCCCGCGCCTATTCGCATGTTGGCGATGTGGCGATGCTGGACTTGCTCGACAAGCCCATTCGCGACTGGGATTCGGTTGCCAAACGCATCTTTGACATCACCTTCAGCCTGATCGCTCTGGCGCTCGTCTGGCCTATCATGTTGGCTGCCGCCATTGCGGTACGCACGACATCAAAAGGGCCGGCGCTGTTTATCCAAAAACGCCATGGTTTCAACAACGAGATCGTGAATGTCATGAAATTCCGCTCGATGTACACCGAAATGAGCGATCCGACGGCCAAACTTGCCGTGACGAAGAATGATCCGCGCGTCACCCCCGTCGGGCGCTGGCTTCGCAAATCGTCCATGGATGAATTGCCGCAGCTTTTCAACGTGTTGAGAGGCGATCTTTCTCTGGTTGGGCCACGCCCCCATGCCGTTTTGGCCCAAACGCGCGATCGTCCCTATGGCGATATCGTGGAAGGATATTTTGCCCGCCATCGGGTCAAACCCGGCGTCACCGGTTGGGCGCAGGTCAATGGCTGGCGCGGTGAGATTGATAGTGATGAGAAAATCAAAGGCAGAACGGCCTGCGATCTCTACTATATCGAAAACTGGTCTCTGCTTCTCGATCTGAAAATACTGTTCATGACCCCGTTTTGCCTGCTCAATACGGAAAATGCCTATTGAGCGCGCTGGCAACCCACGCCACCCCTGTATATCAACCGGGAATAGCCACCGCCCGGCTGATTGGTACGGGATTGATTGGCCTCGGCATTTTCCTGCTCGGTTTTGTTTTCCAGGAACCCGCCCCTTATGAACTGTTCATGGCGGCGCAAATCCCGCTGTGGTTTTTATTGGGTCTGCGCGTATCCCGGCGCATTGCGCCCTTGCTGGGCCTGATGCTCACCTTCAACATCGGCGGGCTCCTCTCTCTGACCGTTATGCGTGATCTGGACACCGGCCCCATGTATGTGGCGGTATCAACTTTTCTCGCCATCACCTCGGTGTTTTACGCCGCCATTATTGAAGATCGTCCGGAACGGTTGCTGGTGATTTTCAAGGCCTGGACCTTGGCCGCGGTTGCGACGGCAACTCTGGGCATTCTGGGCTATTTTCACGCCTTCCCAGGCTCAGAAATATTCACCCGTTATGACCGCGCCATGGGGGCGTTTCAAGACCCCAATGTGTTTGGCCCTTTCCTCATCGCGCCATCGCTGTATCTGATACATGGCCTCCTCACCGGACGGTTAATGGCGGCACCCTTGCGCATTATAGGCCTTTTAATCATCTCGTTTGGCATATTCCTGTCGTTTTCACGCGCGGCCTGGGCGCTGTTTCTGTTTTCAGCCGTTGCCATGGTCATCATTCTGCTCATTCAAAAACGCAGCGGTGCCTTTCGGCTCAAGATCTTGCTTCTGGCACTCACAGCAAGTGTTTTGATGGTGCTGACGCTGGCAATAGCCCTTCAATCGGAAAAAGTCCGAACCATTTTTTCGGCCCGCACCGAACTGGTGCAGGATTACGATGGTGGTCATTTGGGACGGTTTGAGCGGCATAGAATTGGCTTCATGATGTCAATGGAACGACCACTTGGCATCGGCCCCCTTGCCTTCAACAAGATATTCCCCGAGGACGAGCACAATATCTGGCTAAAGACCCTCACCACCTACGGCTGGATTGGCTTCGTCTGCTACCTCACCATGATGATCTGGACGCTCTGCTTCGGCTTCAAATATCTGTTGCGCGAGCGGCCGTGGCAGCCCTATCTGATGATCACCTGGATTGTCATGGTGGGACATGCAGCAATTGGCGATGTGATCGATCTGGATCATTGGCGGCATGTCTATCTGTTGTTTGGTATCCTTTGGGGATGCCGCGCCCTTGAAATGCGCTATCAAAGCAAGCTCGCCCGACCGCAACACGCAGCGCTGTAAATCGGCAGCAAAATTGAAACAGATCCCCGGCATTTGTTTTCAAAACTGCAACTTATCTTGCGTGGAGAAGGAACAAATTCGCGACAGCCGCGTTGTTAAGCTGATTATTCTTGAGGGCTGTTATCAGCCCGTTGAAAGTCTTAACATACGGGGCACACTATGAATCGCACAAACGGTCTTTATCTCGTCATCGGCGCACTTGTTGTCGCGGTGGTCGGTCTCGGCGCATACACCTATCACGAACAGACCAAGCCAAAGGGCGTTGAGCTCAGCATCGGTCAGGGCGGGGTTTCCGTTCAGGAAAAATAACCGGTTCCCATTTTTCGGGCAAAGCTGTAGGCCCATACAATCCGCATGAACAACAAAGCCGCGCGTTTATCAAACGCGCGGCTTTGTTTTGATCTGTTAATGATCATTTATCCGGGAAGCAGAACAATCTGCTCACGGACAATAAAAACTCAAATTTTCTGTTTTGCCGAAGAAAGTCCCCAGCGTTCCACCAGAACCTGTGGCAAATGAATGTTGGACGCCAGCATAAATGGCATCTCCTGTCCCTGCCCCGGCAAAATCGGCACGCCGTGGTCGAGATCATCCAGCACGACAAATTCCACTTTGATCGCGCCCTTGTCATCGTGCCATACCTGACCCGTGACTTTGCCAAATTTCTCCGTCTTTGCATTCTCTTCCGACAGGCCATGCACCGCCAGCCATTGCACTCGCAAAGCATCGGCGTTCTTGATGTTCACAACCTGATCATCGCTGCCATGCCAGATGGAAATGCGCGGCCAAACATCATTCTCGGGAGCCGCCTGCTGCACCAGCGCGGCCCATTCATCGGCTGTCTTCACCACGCCATTGCTCATGGCGCTAAATGCATTCATAGCGTCTCGCGCAGCACCAAAAGGCAAACCTGCAACAATTGCACCGGCGCGAAAATCCTCCGGATGGGCCGCCAAAAGCGCCGCCGTTAAAGCGCCGCCTGCGGAAAGGCCCATGATGTATATGGCCTGTGCATCCAGATCATGCCGCTCAACCATTGAGGCCATCATCTGCTGAACAGAACCAACTTCCCCCCTGTCACGCGCAATCGAGCTTGGACGGAACCAATTGAAACAACCGTGAGAATTGTTTGAGCTGTTCTGCTCCGGATAAAGCAAGGCAAACCCAAACTTGCGGGCCAAGCTGCTCCAGCCGCTACCGCAATCAAACTCCTCAGCACTTTGACCGCATCCATGCAACACCACAACAAGCGGCGCGCCGGGCTTCAACCGTGGTGGAATATATTCCAACATGCGCAATGAGCCGGGATTGCTGCCAAAACCGACCACCTCGTTCAAAACGGCACCAACTGGTGCTTCATCTTCTTGAGGTGACGCAGGAGCGTCGAGATGATCAACCAGATTTCCCAGCACTTTTTGAAAATCTCTTTGTTTTCGGATCAACGCTGCCACAGACTCAGAGACATTCATTCGCATTTTTATTGCCTTCCTGACGGCGTGCACCTGATTCGCAAGGCCACTATTGTTTGTCGCTATCGACAAGCAGAATTTTATATTGCTGCACTGCAGCGAATATAGGGCAAACCTGCCGCATTAGCGAGACTGTTCGACCACGCAAACGCCATTCTTGCACACGCGGCCTAATATTTGATTGTTTTTGAAGGAGAAATAAACATGTCAACAGCTTCAAATTATCAGGCGTGATTAAACAGGATCGATGATTCTCAACTTGGTTGCTTTGGCAACCGCGTGCACGGTGTTGCGGCATTTCAGTTTCAATCGCGCCGACGTTAAATGCCCACGCGCCGTATAATCCGAGATGCTCAAAATGAGCGATATTTCCTTGTGGCTCTTGCCTTGCGCCGCCAGAGCAAGGCACTCTCTTTCACGACGGGCAAGCGGGCGCATATCGTCAACAAAGCTATTTTGCTCTGCCTTTGCAAGGTGATGAATGGCAACAGCAATGTCGCGCCACGCCGCAGCGTGAGCTTCGACCAGAGCGGCCCAGGCGGATGGTGTTGCACAGGTATTGAACGACAGCACGGCCCTTCCCTTCCCATCATCGGTCAGCGGAATGCTATAGCCGAACTCGCCAACGCCAAATGTCCTGGCATCCCGCAGCATATCGAGCCCGGCACCTGTCCATTCCAGATCGCCCCAATCAAACGGACGATGACTGTCCATGACCTTCAAAACCACGGGATCAATGTTCACGTAGTTTTTCGTCAGGTAATGCCCCACCCATTCCGCAGGATAGGTTGTTCGGACAAAGGGGGAATCGACCGCCGACACTGTGTTTTGCATCACATGGTAGGTCGCGTGCTCAACCTGATAAATCTCGCAGAGCGCTTTCAGGGCAGAAATGACATCAGACGCCGTTTTTACCGCATCCCGCGCTTTTGTTTGCGCCATGGCGAGGCTTGATGCAGAACGCTCGTCCATTTTTAACCTGCACATAAAACGGAATTGAAACGAAAAATAAATTGCGCAACACGAACACAAGTGTCGGTGCGGACTATAATCCAAATTTCTGGAGGATTTTTTAAATGGTCGGAACGGCAGGATTTGAACCTGCGACCCCTTGACCCCCAGTCAAGTGCGCTACCGGGCTGCGCTACGCCCCGACCCGCTCCTAAGAGCAAGGTTGACTTAGAGTCTTTACCCTTCGCGCGCAAGCCTAAAATTGCACCTTCTTCCAAAAAAATACGGCTTTGAACAGAAGGTTGATGATCGCCCACACGATGGGTAAGCTGTGCACCGAACCAACCCTATCGCCCCCGCTTTTCGTGCACTTCCGAAAGCCTCGGCAATTGTGCGGGCCTTGCTGGTAAAGGCATATATTAGCGCGATAATTTGAATTTGGGTGACACGTCGTGAAATACAAAAATAAGCGTAAAATTTAACCATCTGCCGGGGAACCTATGGCTGCTATCCGCGTTCTGAAGGGCGGAGAAAAAACATGCCAGTAGACAGACAATTTGAACGACCCATTTCCCTCGTTATCGAGGGTTCCCACCACGTTATCGGATCGATTCGGGAGGCCGCCTGGTTTCTTGCGGATCGATGGCCCGATTTTTCCAGCACGTCATTTCGCAAAGCACTCAGTGCCTGTGCGGATGCGCTGGAGGGTAAACGCTCAGCTGCCTACGCCAGACGAGCGTTGCTTGTTGCCGCACGTCGAGACAAGATTGAGATCGGGGTGTGATCTCAATCGACTCCGGCATCTGTGTGGAAAGAAGGAAGGCTCACGGCGCTGACGAAGTTAGCGCACCTGATCCAGCAATCGTTTGCATTCGAGAAGATCAAACAGGGTTTCCTGCAACAGGGCCCTGTCTTCTTTGTTGATCGACCCTTTGCCGAGGGAAATCTCCGGAGCGCCATCGTCGCCACCGCCAAAACCGAAAAACCGGCTTGTCGGGCGCGGCTTTACCTGGCCCACCATCTGGTCATCGTCAAGCCCCAGAGACGGCTCATCGCTGATGGTCTGGCCTGCAGCCACCAGCGCTTCCATGGTTGCCAGATCGCCCGAGGCAACTGCGACAACAAACTTGTTACCATTGGTTTTCAGAAGTTTCTGCACACCCTTGATGGTGTAGCCATGGTCATAAAGCAGATGGCGAATGCCCTTGAGCAATTCCACATCATCGGGCCGATAATACCGTCGTCCACCGCCGCGCTTCAAAGGCTTTATCTGCGGAAAACGTGTTTCCCAAAAACGAAGCACATGCTGCGGCAGATCAAGATCATCCGCCACTTCGCTGATTGTGCGGAAGGCGTCAGGGCTCTTATCCAATGCGGTGGCTCCATCATGTCGAATTGGAATGACTTGCCTGCTGAGGATCAAGCGGTGGGTGCTTCACACACCAAATTCAACCGCTTTTGAACCAACGTCAGGCACTATCCATAATGCGTTTTGGCAAAATTCAGTGAGCAGGATTGGCGGGCTTCTGCTTGGATTTTCTGGCCAGATGCGAGCGAAGAATACGCTGCTTCAACACATTCGACGCCTTGAAGGTCATAACCTTGCGAGGGGAAATAGGAACCTCCTCGCCGGTCTTGGGGTTGCGGCCAATACGCTCATTTTTCGCGCGCACCTGAAAGGTGGCAAAAGATGAGAGTTTGACCATCTCGCCGCGCACAATCGCATTGCAGATCTCGTCGATAACCGTTTCGACCAGTTCCGCAGATTCAGTGCGAGAAAGACCAACCTTGCGGAAAACCGACTCAGCCAAATCCGCCCGCGTCACAGTTTTGCCCGTCATAGCATCCCGTCCGTTTATCCATTAATACCGTTGAAGCGAGAGAGTATTGATCCAATCTCGATCGGTCAAGCGCCGTTAACAACTTGTTTTTGCGGCACTACCAGCGCAGCAGCACCGCACCCCAGGTAAAGCCGCCGCCCATGGCTTCCAAAAGCACGACATCGCCCTTTTTGATACGCCCATCAGCCACAGCAACAGACAGCGCCAGTGGAATGGAGGCCGCAGATGTATTGCCGTGATTTTGAACGGTCACCACAACTTTTTCCAGCGGAATGCCAAGTTTTTTGGCCGAACCATCAATGATTCGGCGGTTTGCCTGATGGGGCACCAGCCAATCAATATCAGCCGCTGTCATGTGGGATGCTTCAAACGATTGCTCGATCACATCGGTAATCATGCCCACGGCATGCTTGAAAACCTCGCGGCCTTCCATGCGCAATTGGCCAACAGTGCCCGAGGTGGAAGGACCGCCATCAACATAGAGCTTTTCACGATGTGCACCATCGGAGCGCAAATGCGCGGTCAACACGCCACGATCGGCTGTTGTCCCCTCGCCTTCTGCCGCTTCCAGAATCATAGCACCTGCGCCATCGCCAAACAAAACGCAGGTGGTGCGGTCTGTCCAATCGAGAATGCGCGAAAATGTTTCAGCGCCAATCACCAGCACGCGTTTGGCCAGACCGCCCCGAATATAGGCATCTGCCGTGGTCACGGCATAGACAAAGCCGCTGCACACCGCCTGCACATCAAAGGCAAAGCCATGGCTCATGCCCAAGCGGTTCTGGATGTTCACAGCCGTTGCGGGAAAGGTGTTGTCCGGCGTCGAGGTCGCACAGATGATCACATCAATATCGGCCGCAGTCAGACCCGCCGCCTTCAGCGCAGCCTCGGCGGCCTCCGCACCCAGCGATGCCGTGGTTTCACCTTCACCCGCAATATAACGCTGCTCGATACCTGTACGCTGAACAATCCATTCGTCGGTTGTATCAACGATGGTTTCCATCTCGCGGTTACTTAACACTCGCTTGGGAAGAGAAGCCCCAACACCGCGAACAACTGAACGAATCATTTTCTGTATATCCTGTTCGTCACGCTGCTTCCGGTCCCGCACTGGACGGCAAAAGAGCGTGATAAAGTTTCAAGTCGTTTTCGATCTTCTGCGTCAGGCCATTGCGCACCATGTCGTAACCAACCTCGATGGCTGCTGCAAACCCTTCGGCATCCGTTCCGCCATGACTTTTTATGACAATGCCATTTAATCCGAGAAACACGCCGCCATTGACCTTGCGGGGATCCATTTTCTCGCGCAGCGCATCAAAGGCACCTTTGGCGAAAATATAACCGATGCGCGACAGCAAACTGCGCGACATCGCCGCGCGCAAATATGCGGCAATCTGCTTGGCTGTGCCTTCAGCGGCTTTGAGCGCGATATTGCCGGTGAAGCCTTCGGTCACCACAACATCCACCGTGCCCTTGCCCAGATCATCGCCCTCGACAAAACCGTAATAGTTCAAACTGTCAATATTGGCTTCGCGCAGCAGGCGTCCTGCTTCACGCACGTCTTCCTGGCCCTTGATTTCTTCAACGCCAACATTGAGCAAGCCAATGGTCGGGCGCTCAATCTCAAACAGTGCGCGCGCCATGGCACCGCCCATGACGGCAAAATCCAGCAATTGCTTGGCATCGGCACCAATGGTCGCGCCAATGTCGAGCACAATGCTTTCCCCTTTCAGGGTTGGCCAGATGCCGGCAATGGCAGGCCGCTCGACATTGGGCATCATGCGCAGGCAAAACTTGGCCATAGCCATCAGCGCGCCCGTGTTGCCAGCAGACACTGCCACATCGGCATCCCCCGTTTTCACAGCAGCAATGGAGCGCCACATGGTGGATACGTTGCGGCCACGGCGCAGCGCCTGGCTTGGCTTTTCATCCATACCAATGGCAACGTCGCACTCATGAAAAACCGACTTTTCCTTGAGCTTAGGATAGTTTGCAAGCAAAGCTTCGCACTTGTCGCGCTGGCCAAACAGCACGAACGTAATCTCTGGATGGCGCTCCAGCGCCTTCGCTGCCCCTGGAATGACAACTTCAGGACCGAAATCGCCCCCCATGACATCGAGAGAAATCTTGACCACGCGTCTTTATCCCTTCTTTTCACCACCTGGCGAAATTTTGGCCAAAATACTGTTTTTGACCCGGCACACAACATATTTGTGTTAAACTTCGAAGGTGTTGTTCACAGTCTGAAGGACCGGGCGCGACCCGATCCATGCATCAGCTGAGTAGTTTGTTGGTTTATTGCGTTTTTTAACGAGAAAAACGGCCTCCCACACACACCGATCTAATCTTTTTTCCAGTCTTTTAAAGCAGCAAAAGGTGACGGGCGAATGATTTCGGCTCCCGAATCCTCAACATGTCCGGAAAATTCAATGCCTGGCTTTCTGGGATAAGGCTCAATTGCCATCGCCGCAAACTCGGTGACCAAGGCCCCGGCATCAATGGTATCGCCTGTGAAAGGCTCCGGCAGATCCGGGCCTTCAGGGTCAACCACCATTTCGCCATGGCCATCCAGCATCAAACGGGCCAGCTTGGAGCCTTCCGGCACATAGACCTGCTCAAGTTGTTCATTTATCTTGCACAGAACCGGCTCAAGCGTCACCACGCAGGCTTGGCTGAGCTCACCCTCAACAGAGCCCTTGATGCGCACGCCATCTTTTTTCCAGCGTGAAATCTGCAAATCCGCCTTGAGAAAGCGCACATTCAGCACATTCCACAGCTTGGCCAGCCCCTTGAGCTCGGCCTCATTGGCTTCTAAATGCACCCGCACCGCGTTGGCGGAGATGTTCCCCACCTTGACGCTATAGGAAAAAGGATTGTCCATATCGCCCAAACCCTGCAATTTCATTGTTGACCCTGTTCTTCTGGAGAAAGCAGCACAACAGATCCGGTAACAACCACGTCTTCCGGCGTGTTTATCAGCTCCGTCTCGGTCAGCAAAGCCCAACGGGCCAGCTCGATCATATCGGCTGCATCGGCAGTTTCGGGGTGTATATTGCGTTTCAGCGCGGCTGCAAGCCCTTGGTCGTCTTTTTGATCCAGAGCCTGACCATAGGCTTCCAGCCGGCCATAGAACATTCCTGCCAGTTTTTTCATGCGCTTGGGCACAGATTGATCCCCGATGCCAAGCTCCCGAATGGAATGGTCGATATCCTGAAAAAAGGCATCGATGATTTCCTGCGCGACTTCCTGCCCACTGGTTTGCGATTTCGTGGTGCGTCGCAGATAGAGAATCATCACCAGAGACAGCATCTCAAACCGTCCCATCACCGTATCGGGCACGTCCAGCGACAGGTAGAATTGGGGTAAGCGCGCGGCCTGCGTCAGAAGGGCATATTGCCGATCGACAATCTGACGGTTGTTCTTTCTGGTCTTGAACAAGTCAAAAATCATGACAAAGCCTACTTTACTGGTTTGGCAGGGGCGCAACCGCCTGGCCGATGTTGCATGATGACGCAAGCTGGTTTACCGAAGCAGTGGTGAATTGCAATGCCGCTTGCTGAGCCCGCCTTGAATGCAGGCCGGGCGAGCGGTCGTAAAACGTGATATTATTTGGACAAAGCATATCATTGCAAGTTGCCTTTGCGGTTTCCCCGGAAAGGACACAATGATATGGGCAACACTCAACGGCTTCAGCACACACGCGGGCACAAGAGAGAGCGGGCACAAGAGAGCATGATGGGAGACGCATCATTGAAGAGACGGTATTTCCAGCCGCACGTTAAAACCGTGGGCATGGCTGCGATAACCCTGCTGATCGCAACGGCTGGGCTTTCCGGCTGCCAAACGAGCGAAATCTATCACAACGGTTACATTGTTGACCCGCAGGCGCTTGAGCTGGTGCCGGTTGGCTCCAGCCGCGAGCAGGTGCTGCTCAGCCTCGGCACGCCATCGACCACGGCGACCTTTGACGGCGAGGTGTTCTATTACATCTCCCAGACCCGCAAGCGTCCTGTTGCCTTCATGAAGCAGCAGATTGTGTCACAGCAGGTTCTGGCCATTTATTTCAGCAAGGACGGCGTTGTCACACGGCGCGCCAATTACACGCTCAAGGATGGCAAGGTCTTCGACATGGTGTCCAGCACCACGCCAACCGGCGGCAGAGACATGACCTTCCTGCAGCAGATTCTGTCTGGCGGCGGCGGCGGTGCCAACAGCATGAAGAACTTGCTGGGTATGCAATAAGCTTTCACAAGCAACAAAAAGAAACCCGCGGTTATCGACCGCGGGTTTTTTATTGTCGAGATCAGCCTGCCAGTTCAGCCTGCCAACTCAGCCTGCAAGTACAGCCAGCAACAGCAAGGCGACAATATTGGTGATCTTGATGGCCGGATTAACCGCAGGACCGGCAGTGTCCTTATAAGGATCACCAACAGTATCGCCGGTGACCGAGGCCTTATGGGCTTCCGAGCCTTTCATGTGGCGCGTGCCATCCTTATCAACAAAGCCATCCTCAAAGCTCTTTTTGGCATTGTCCCACGCACCGCCGCCGGACGTCATGGAGATGGCTACAAACAAGCCGTTGACGATCACGCCCAGCAAGGACGCGCCAAGGGCTGCAAAGGCCGATGCCTTGGAGCCAGACACCAGCAGCACGCCGAAATAGACCACCAGCGGGGCCAGAACCGGCAAAAGCGATGGAATGACCATTTCGCGAATGGCGGCCTTGGTGAGAATATCGACAGCGCGACCATAATCCGGCTTGTCGGTGCCCGCCATAATGCCGGGCTTCTCGCGAAACTGGCGGCGCACCTCTTCAACAATCGAGCCTGCCGCGCGGCCAACCGCCGTCATGGCAATGCCGCCAAACAGATAGGGAATCAAGCCGCCGAAAATCAATCCGGCAACCACATACGGATTGGACAGGCTGAAGGAAATATCGCCAATGCCTGCAAAATACGGATATTTGTCGCCATTGGCGGCAAAAAATTGCAGATCATTGGAATAGGCCGCAAACAGCACCAGCGCGCCAAGACCGGCAGAGCCAATGGCATAGCCCTTGGTGACGGCTTTGGTGGTATTGCCCACCGCGTCCAGCGCATCGGTGGATTTGCGCACCTCTGGCGGCAGATGAGACATTTCGGCAATGCCTCCGGCATTGTCGGTGACGGGGCCAAAAGCGTCGAGCGCTACAATCATACCAGCCAGGCCGATCATGGTGGTCACCGCGATGGCCGTGCCAAACAGGCCCGCCAATTGATAGGTGCTGATAATGCCACCGACGATGACCAGCGCAGGCAGCGCGGTTGACTCTAAGGAAACCGCCAGACCCTGGATGACATTGGTGCCGTGGCCGGTAACCGATGCCTGGGCGATAGAATTGACCGGGCGCTTGTTGGTGCCGGTGTAATATTCGGTAATCACCACAATCAGCGCCGTGACCACCAGACCGAGAATGCCGCAGATAAACAGATTGACACCTTTAATTGCCATTCCGGCCACAGTGCCGATCTCTCCCCAGCCAATGGTGAGCTGGGTTGCGACAGCAAGGCCGACGATCGACAATAGCCCGGTGACAATCAGACCTTTGTAGAGTGCACCCATAATTGAGCCATTGGTGCCGAGTTTGACGAAGAATGTGCCGACAATCGATGTGAGAATGCAGGTGCCGCAAATGGCCAGAGGATAAACCATGGCGCTTTCCAGCACAGCGCTTCCTGCAAAGAAAATTGCCGCCAGCACCATGGTGGCAACCACCGAGACGGCGTAGGTTTCAAACAGGTCGGCTGCCATGCCAGCACAATCGCCAACATTGTCGCCGACGTTATCGGCAATGGTGGCCGGGTTGCGCGGATCATCCTCCGGGATACCGGCTTCAACCTTGCCGACCAGATCGCCGCCAACGTCTGCACCCTTGGTGAAAATGCCGCCGCCAAGCCGGGCAAAAATCGAAATCAGCGAAGCACCGAAGCCCAAAGCCACCAGCGCATCAATCACCTCGCGTGAGCCGCTGGTATGGCCAAGGCCAATGGTGAGAACAAAATAATAAAGCGAAACCCCCAGAAGGGCGAGGCCTGCCACGAGCATGCCGGTGATTGCACCCGATTTGAACGCAATGTCCATTCCGGCTGAGAGGCTTTGGGCGCAGGCTTGAGCTGTGCGCACATTGGCCCGCACAGAAACATGCATGCCGATAAAGCCCGCAACACCCGATAGAACAGCACCGATCAGAAAGCCGATTGCCGCTTCACCGGACAACAGCCACCACGTCAAGACAAACACCACGGCACCAACGGCGGCAATGTTAAGATATTGACGCGCCAGATAGGCCTTTGCGCCCTCGCGGATATAACCCGCAATTTCCTGCATGCGCGGCGTGCCCTGATCAGCGGCCAACACAGACTGCGTTGCCCAGACCGCATAGGCCACAGACACCAAACCACATAGAATTACGCCCAGTAGAACTGCCATTCCAAAGCCTCCCTCTTTGGAGCGCCATTCTTAGAAACAACGCTCGGGTTCCAGATAAGGAGAGTGCGCTTTCCAAACGGCAGCCGTCAAGAGTGGCAATTGCAATGAGATGGCAGATATCAATTGGCGGAGAGAGTGGCCTTAGCCCGGATGATTTCCAGCACAATCAGCGCAAGACAAAGGAGGGTTACCGGCCAGATCACCAGATTCATCACCGACCAGCCATAGGCCGTGAAAACCTTGCCGGAGGAAAAGGATGAAAGAGCAACGGTGCTGAACAGGACGATATCGTGAAATCCCTGCACCTTATCAGCCTCTTGCGGACGATAGCTGGAAGCGACAATGGCGGTTGCGCCGATAAAGCCGAAATTCCAGCCAATGCCCAACAGCACGAGGGCTGCCCAAAAATTCCAAAGCTCAAGACCGGCATGGGCCACCAGCGAGCAGGCCATCAGCACCAACAGCCCTGCCCCCACAACCCGCTCGGCACCAAAGCGACGAATAAGCTTGCCGGTTAAGAAGCTGGGGCCGAACATGGCAATCACATGCCATTGGATGCCAAGCGTTGCCTGACCCGTGGTAAAGCCACAGCCAATCACCATGGCCAGCGGCGCGCCTGTCATCACGAATGTCATCAACGCATAGGTGCAAATACCGCAGAACATGCCCGTGGCAAAGCGTGAGGTGGTGATGATCTCACGAAGCGGGCGCGCCTCAACGCCATCTATGGCGGCGCTGCCTGTTCCTTTTGGAATATGCACGAAAGACAGGATAACCATTGCCAGCAGCATCAATGGCACCAGCATCACAAATGCCCCGGCAAAGGGCACAGGCTCAAGCAGGTCTTTCATCCAGATGGCAACTTGCGGGCCAATGATGGCCGAGACAATGCCGCCTGCCAAAATCCACGAAATGGCTTCTGCCTTGAAAAAACTGGGCGAAACATCGGCCGCGGCAAAGCGGATTTTCTGGGTAAAGCCGCCGGATAGGCCAATCAGCACCATGCCAAAGGCAAAGAGCCAGAAATTCATCTTGAACAGTGCAAGAGTTGCCACCAGGCCACCCGCCAGCGCAAAACCTGCGCCAACCATGAAACTGTGTTTTTTACCCAGAAACCGCGCAACCATAGCCACGATCACAGCACCTGCGGCCACGCCCAGATTAAAGCCGGTAACCGGCAAGGTTGCTATGGATTTATCCGCGCCCAAAAGCTGATAGCCAGCCAAGCCGCCGAGAGAAATGGACAGAGAGGCTGCCGCGCCAAGAACGGCCTGCGCAGCGGTCAAAATACCAACATTGCGCTTGGCCGCGCGCAATTGGCTTTCCATATTTACGCCAGCAACCATGTCATGCCCCACCCTCTTCTATTGGCAGGGCATGATTAGCAGCCGAGCCTCACTTTGCAACCGTTGTGCGCACTTGCTTGGCAATGCGATCCAGCACGGCATTGACCAGCTTTGGCTCGTCATCCTGAAAGAATGCGTGCGCAATCTCGACATATTCCGTCACAATCACAGCAACGGGCACATCCTTGCGCTCCAGCAACTCAAATGCGCCGGCGCGCAAAATGGCCCGCACGGTGCTATCAACCCGCGACAGCGACCAATCATCCTGCAAGGCCTGGCGGATCAACGGATCGATCTTGGTCTGATCGCGCACAACGCCTGCGACCAGCGAGCGAAACCACGATGCATCGGCCTTGAGATAGGTATCGCCATCCAGTTCCTGGCCGAGACGATGGGTCTCATATTCAGCAACCACTTCCAGAACGCCGCTTCCGGCCATATCCATCTGATAAAGCGCCTGAACAGCCGCAAGGCGAGCTGCCCCACGCTGGTTGGCGGTTTTTACCGGCGGTGTTGTGTGTTCACTCGTCATGCTTTCAGCCACCAAATCTCTGCTTCAAGGCAATCATCGTCAAAGCGGCGCGGGCAGCGAAGCCGCCCTTGTCTTTATCAGACCGCTTCACCCGTGCCCAAGCCTGTTCATCATTTTCAACGGTCAGAATGCCATTGCCAATGGCAAGCGATTCTGACACGGACAAATCCATCAATGCGCGCGAGGATTCATTGGCGACAATATCAAAATGATAGGTCTCACCCCGAATAACCATGCCGAGCGCCACATACCCATCATAGAACACGCCGCCATTATCGGCACCATCCAGCGCCATGGAGATGGCCGCTGGGATTTCCAGCGCACCCATGACGGTGACGATGTCATAGCTTGCACAGGCTTCATCCAGCGCAGTCTTCGCACCATCCAGCAGCGCATCGGCCATGTCGTCGTAAAAACGCGCCTCTACAATAAGCAGGTGCGGAGCAGAAGAAAGATCAGACATGAGCGGTCACTCCGGGAACGGGCGGATTAAATGTCAATGATTGGATGCGCGGTCAAACCACGCTCGAACCGCAATGGCAAGTGTTTTTCGCGCCATTCGGCATAAATGCGTCATATTGCCTGGGCAGCAAGCCGATCCGCACATTTTTGTGATGGTGCGTTATGATCGTCATTTCCGGGATGATCAGGCGTCACGCAGTGGTGCGACGCGAAAACAACCACACAAGCTTTAGCAAAACGACATCGTCATTTCAGCACCTAATTCATTGTTAGCAATCATCAATTTTGCAAGCGCTTCAAGGCTGGATGCAAGAGCATTGCGTTGTCACCCCAAAATGGGCTTTTTGATGAACGGCGAGATGAAATATTTGTAATTGCTTTCAAGCACTTGAGGGCTGGAAAATGTCAAAGGGTAAGCGCACATCTATCAATATCGGCCCGTGAGCGGGCTTGATCGTTGTTGTGAAGCAGGAGACGACCGATGAGCAATATCGGACATGTATTTAGTGCATCCACCATTGGCGCTGTTGTGTTTGGCGGCGCGCAGGGCGCGGAATTCGCAAACAGCCCGGAAGACAGCGTACAACCTTTCATCAATAGCCAGTTCAACATTGTTGCCATCAGCGCGCTGAACCCAGGCGATCCGGCCTATCTTGCCTTTGCCACACAAAGCCCGCACGCTTTGCAGGCCAGAAAGCTGCAAGCGGCCATTTTCGCAACCCCCAGAGCCATGAAACAGCTCATTGCCCGGCACGTGGAGGTCACATCCGTTGTTGGCCTGATGCAAACAACGGATGGCACAACGACGCTCTATGTTGCTGATTAAGAGAACTCGCAAAGGTGAGCTTGCGTCAATGCGTGACGCAAGCGTCGCTTATATTACTCGCCTTTGGGGGCAGGAAACTCAGCCAATCGCGCCGCATAACGAGCCATGGTATCGACCTCGAAATTCACAAAATCGCCCACCTGACGCTCGCCCCATGTGGTGACATCCAGCGTGTGGCGGATCAGCAAAATATCGAAATCGCAGTAATTGACGGCATTGACCGTGAGGGATGTGCCATCCAGCGCAACCGAGCCCTTGGGGGCGACAAAGCGCGCCAGATGTTCCGGCACCCGCAGAGTGTAGCGTGTGGCATCACCTTCGCTTTTCACTGCGATAATTTCGGCCTTGCCATCCACATGGCCAGACACAATATGGCCACCCAGTTCGTCACCGATTTTGAGCGAGCGCTCCAGATTAATGCGCGTGCCTTTTTGCCACGCGCCAATGGTGGTCAACCGCAGCGCTTCTTCCCAGGCTTCCACTTCAAACCAGCGTCCATTGCTGCCCTCACGGGGCAGGCCCGTGACCGTGAGGCAGGTGCCGGAATGGGCAATCGATGCCCCCATATCAATGGTGGCCGGATCATAGCTGGTGGCAATGCGCAGCCTGATGCCTTCCTTCAGAGGTGTGATATCTTCAACCGTGCCAACGTCTGTCACAATGCCTGTAAACATCAACGATCTCTCTCAAATTCATCAAACTGGTCAAACCCGAACCGCGCGTGGCGCACATGCCGGAATGTGGACGGTATATTGGCGCGACCAAGCGGTGATGCAAGACCATTGCTGCCAATTTCAACGGCACCTTGATAGAGATGGATCCGATCCACCAGATCCGCATCCAGAAATGCCTTGGCAACAGATGCGCCGCCTTCAACCAGCACGGACGATACCCCAAGTGTTGCAAGATGGCTCAGAAGATCGCCGAGATCAGCAACCTTCATCACCTCAACACCTTGCTCCTTCAACTCGGTTTCCCGCGCAGAAAATGCCTCATCACAGCGAAAATCGGATGGATTGCAACAGGCGCATGCGGTTTGCACTTGGCGCGCAGTAGAAGCAAGCGTGGTTGAGAGCGGCAATTCCAAGCGTCTATCCAGCACAATGCGCAAGGGAGAGCGGTGCTCCATGCCTTTCAGCCGCACGGTCAATTGGGGATTATCCGCCTTAGCCGTGCCAATGCCCACCAAAATGGCATCAGTTTCAGCACGCAGCAACTGCACCTGTGCGCGTGCGATTGGTCCGGTGATGGAGACCTGCCCCTCGCCTTTTTTGCCAATCATGTTATCCGCAGAAATCGCAAGTTTCAGAATCACTTGCGCGCGTTTGCAGATGTGCCGGGTGAGATAGGCTGAAAGGCCCCTCGCTGCATCGGTGTGCAAAACGCCCGTCACCACCTCGATGCCAGCGTCTGCCAAAATGGCCAGACCGCGACCGGAAACGCGTGGGTCGGGGTCTGTCACCGCCACAACAACGCGCGCGACGCCCGCCGCCACCAGTGCATTGGCGCAGGGCGGCGTTTTGCCATAATGCGAGCATGGCTCCAGTGTGACGTAAACAGTGGCACCTTTGGCCCGCTCACCGGCCATGGCCAGCGCCTGGGGTTCGGCATGGGGCCGGCCACCAACAGCGGTAACGCCCTCACCAATAATTTTGCCGTCTTTGACAACGACACAGCCAACGGAAGGGTTTGTCGCGGTTTGACCAAGATGAGAACGACCCAACCGAATGGCCGCAGCCATAAACCGGCGATCATCAGCCTCAACGCTCATCGTGTTATTCCGGCTCGCTATCCCGGGAAATTTTCGCCGTAATCTCCGAGATCACCTGCTCAAAATCCTCGGCGTGAGAGAAATCGCGATAGACCGAGGCATAGCGCACAAAAGCAACATCATCGAGGCTTTTCAGCGCCTCAAGCACCTGCAAACCAATGCGTTCCGACGAGATTTCAACCTCGCCCGAACTTTCCAGCCGTCGCACGATGCCAGACACGGCGCGCTCGATGCGATCCCGCTCAACCGGGCGTTTGCGCAGTGCGATCTCGAAAGACCGCACCAGCTTTTCACGATCGAAGGGAGCCTTGCGGCCCGTTTTTTTCAACACGGTCAGCTCGCGCAATTGTACGCGCTCAAAGGTGGTGAAGCGGCCACCGCAATCCGGGCAGATACGCCGCCGACGGATGGCAGTATTGTCCTCCGCCGGACGGGAATCCTTCACCTGGGTGTCATCTGATCCGCAAAACGGGCACCGCATCGGGCTTTTCCCTTACAGATAAGGGTACATGGGGAAGCGGCCTGTCAGCGCCACGACCTTTTCACGCACAGCCGCTTCAACAGCCGCATTGCCTTCATCAGAATTGGCAGCCTTGAGACCATCGAGAACCTCGACAATCAGGTTACCGATTTCAATGAATTCGGCTTCCTTGAAGCCGCGTGTTGTACCAGCCGGTGTGCCGAGGCGGATACCGGAGGTGACAAATGGCTTTTCAGGGTCAAACGGAATGCCGTTCTTGTTGCAGGTGACGTATGCGCGGCCAAGGGCGGCTTCTGCACGCTTGCCGGTGGCGTTCTTCTTGCGCAGGTCCACCAGCATCAGGTGGTTGTCGGTGCCGCCGGAGACGATATCCAGACCGCCCTTCACGAGAGTTTCGGACAAAGCCTTGGCGTTCTTGACCACTTGGGCCGCATAATCCTGAAACTCTGGCTGCAGGGCTTCACCGAAGGCAACGGCCTTGGCGGCAATCACATGCATCAGCGGGCCGCCCTGAAGGCCGGGGAATACTGCCGAATTAAACTTCTTGGCCAGATCCTCATCATTGGTGAGGATCATACCACCGCGTGGGCCACGCAGAGACTTGTGGGTCGTGGTGGTGGCAACATGGCAATGGGGGAATGGCGATGGGTGCTGATTGCCAGCCACCAGACCAGCGATATGCGCCATATCGACCATCAGATATGCGCCAACTTCATCGGCGATTTCGCGGAAACGCTTCCAGTCCCATGTGCGGGAATAGGCGGTGCCGCCAGCAATGATCAGCTTTGGCTTGTGCTTGCGGGCCGATTCGGCAACCGCGTCCATATCCAGCAGGTTATCGCCTTCGCGCACACCATAAGACACAACGTTAAACCACTTGCCGGACATGTTGACTGGCGAACCGTGGGTCAAATGGCCCCCGGAGTTGAGGTCGAGCCCCATAAAAGTATCGCCGGGCTGCAACAGCGCCAGAAACACGGCCTGATTCATCTGCGAGCCGGAATTGGGCTGCACGTTGGCAAAATTAACGCCAAACAGCTTCTTGGCGCGTTCAATCGCCAGTTCCTCGGCAATATCAACAAACTGGCAGCCGCCATAGTAGCGCTTGCCCGGATAGCCTTCGGCATATTTGTTGGTCATGATCGAGCCTTGCGCTTCCAGCACAGCGCGCGAGACGATGTTTTCCGAAGCGATCAATTCAATCTCATGACGTTGGCGACCGAGCTCCTTCTCAATCGCGCCAAAGATTTCCGGATCAGAGTCGGCAAGTGAGCGGGAAAAGAAAGCATCGGTATTTGTCATGATCGCAGTCTCCTGAAAGCGTGGATGCCCCGGCGTATTAACGCCCTCGGGGCCTAAGAGCAAGACAACAGAACGACATTTGCAGGCCAAAGAGCGAGAGATCGCGCTTGATCCTGAATTGCAACGTCGCCGCCCGCACAAAACAAAAAAAGGACCGCGCAAAAGTTACGCGGCCCTTTTTGGAAAATCTGACAAGCTAAGGACTTATTGCCGTGGCAAATTGTCGTCTTCGATATTGCCGGGATTTTGCTCCACGCCAATGTTGGTTTGCAGCGCCAGCTGCGCATCACCATCGCGCTGGTAGATGTCGTCGCGGAACTGCACAACATTGTCCTTGGCAGACCATGCGGTAATATAGACGATGTAGACTGGAACTTCCTGCGCCAGCTTGATCACCGTGTTCTGACGGGTGGAAATCACCCGCTCGATCTGCTGGCGCGGCCAGCCGGGTGTGTCTTTCAGCAACCAGCTGGTCAGATCGCGAACGTTCTGAACGCGCATGCAACCGGACGATTCAAAGCGCATCAGCTTGTTAAACAAGCCTTGCTGCGGCGTATCATGCAGATATTCGTTGTTTGGATTGTGGAAGTTGATCTTGGTCGAGGCCATGGCGTTGATCTTGCCGGGGTCCTGACGGAACATCAGGTTCGGTGCCTTGGGCGCGTTCCAATCCACGGTTTCCGGTGCAACTTCCTGTCCCTTGTTGTCGAACAGGCGGATATTGTTACGGGCCAGATAGGTCGGATCCTTGCGCATCAGCGGCACGATGTCCTTTTCGACAATCGAACGCGGCGCGGTCCAGTAAGGATTGAGAATGACTTCGTAGATCTTGGAATTAATCGGATGTGTCGGGCGCGAGATACGGCCAACGATGGCATTGGTGTGCAGCGCCACGCGGTCACCCTCAACCGCCTCGATATTCATGGCGGGAATGTTGACCATCACATAACGCTGACCAAGATCACCAGACATTGACTGCAAGCGCACAAGATTGGTGTTCAACTGGTTGAGGCGAACATCCGCAGAAATGTTCATGGCCTTCAATGTGTATTCGCCCAGCGCACCATCTGTTGGCAAACCATGACGGGCCTGAAACCGCTTTACGGCACCGTCCACATAGGTATCGAAGGAATCCGACATGCCCGCTTCACGGGCAAGGTCACCGGAGATCATCAAGCGCTGGCGCAACACCTGCACGCTCGGATCGATAACGCCCAGCTTCAGCTTGACCGTTGGATTGACCTGAGGCCAGCCGCCTTGCGCGACGATTTGCTGATACTGCGCAATAACATTTTGCAAAATTGGCAGATTGCTTGCACTGAGCAAAGGCGTATTGGAGGTCACCATCGCCGTTGCGCGCGAGGTCTGGGCGTCAAACTGATCATCCCAATTGCCACGGCTGCGCGCATTGATCACTTCGTCAACGGCAGACTGAGCCATAGCTTGACCGGCGATTGCCGATGCCCCAACGAGCGCTGCGCCCATAAGGAGTCCACGACGCGAGACCGCAACCACATTTGTCTTGTCTGCCATATTCACAATTTCCCTAACGATCCGCCGATCATAACACACCCAGCCTGCACCAACGAAATATTGGCAGCATAAGCAGAACGAATTTCTCAACCCGAGAAATGCGCAAGGAACCCCTTTGTTCCATCTGCTTCTTAGCCTTTCTGGCTGACATATCAATATGGCTAAAGCTTGTCAGATCAAAAAGCGCTGATCCAGCCATTCACCATTAGAGTGTGCTTTTATTGTCGCAGCGAACGCGCCCTCATCATGGCCGTCGGGCAAAAATCATGCGCCCGTCAGCCTCATGGTGCAAGCCGCGCATCGACAGGACAGGAGTGCCTGTTTCAAAAGAGCAGACACCTTATTTTACATGCGATAGGCGATCGTATCATTCCAGAAGCGATCAAGACGCTGCAGCAGCGTGTTCATCTGGTTGAATTCATTGGTGCCAATGCCGCCAACCTTCTGGATCGAACCGACGTGACGCTCATAAAGCTTTGCAACGGTTTCTGCGATGTCCTGACCTTCTTCCGTCAGAGAGATCCGAACCGAGCGACGGTCAACCCGCGAACGGGAATGATTGATGAAGCCAAGGTCCACCAGCTTCTTGACGTTATAGGACACGTTGGAGCCGAGGTAGTAACCGCGCGAGCGCAGTTCACCTGCTGTCAATTCTGAGTTACCGATGTTGAAAAGCAACAAAGCCTGCACAGCATTGACGTCATTGCGACCCTGGCGGTCGAACTCGTCCTTGATAACATCAAGCAGGCGACGGTGCAGGCGCTCTACCAAATGCAACGAGTCGAGATAGAGAGAACGGATAGCCTGCTCTTCCTGATCAACGGCGGAAACCTGCTGTTTGATATTGGTGTTGGTCATTTTGATCTGCCTCACTGTTTTGGGTGGCGGTTATGTTTGTTTTCTCCCGCCTTGAGACAGACAATATCGAATACCCATAAAATTCTATTTAAAACGCAAGCTTAACAGAGACTTACCATTCACAGGCTTTGTATCAGGGTAAACCAAATCTTATTGGGAGCGAGAAGCCCGCTTTTCCAGCATGATCGCCACACGAAACGCCAGATAGACGACCGCCACAATGATGTGAAAGGTGATCAGCAATGGATTTTCCCCAAAAATCTTTGGCCAGAAACCATACATTAAGATTTGCGCCAGCGCGCCGATCGCCCATATCACCGGCCCCCAGGACACTGTCATCCACAGACCCAGGCTGGACACAGGAAAAATAACCGCCAGCGAACAGGTGGTGATGCGCCATGGCACGGTCAAAAGATCGAAACGCGCAAGACCATTGTGGGAATAGCCAACCAGCATGGCCCAGAACTCAAGGCCAAACCAAAGAGCAATACACGCAACGATACGGAGGAAGACCACAAACAGGACATCCGTGACGCTGAACTTCGGAGTATGAACGCTATCATCAATCATAGGCCTAAGATAACCGCAATGATCCGCCGCCGCCAGAGCCTTGGCGCTGACATGCACGGAATTGAAACAGGCAAAATCCGCCTCCCCACATTTGCCTATAAGAGACGGCGAAAGTCGGTTTGTCGCAGGGCCGGTATCGCGATGGGCAAAACGGCCATTCCGTGCTAGGCAGTGCCGCAAAATCGATCTTGAGCAGAACCAACCTCATGCGCCTTGCTCGGATCGCATCGGACAACAGACTGGAGGCCAGCCATGCACGACAAAACCCATCTGGTAGACGAGATCACCGGCCACAGACGCATGCGCCGCAATCGCAAGGCCGATTGGACCCGCCGACTGGTGCAGGAAAACCACCTCACGGTGAACGATCTGATCTGGCCGATTTTTCTGGTACCCGGCACCAATATTGTCGATCCCATTCCCGCCATGCCGGGCGTCAACCGCATGAGCGTTGACAAAGCGGTGGAGGCGGTCAAGCAGGCCGCCGATCTGGGCATTCCGGCCATTGCCACTTTCCCCAATATTGAAATGGAAAAGCGCGACCAGACCGGCTCTGCCATTCTGGATGCCAACAATCTTCTCAATGAAGCAACGGCTGCCTTCAAGAAACATGTCCCCAATATCGGCGTGATCACCGATGTGGCGCTTGATCCCTTTACCAGCCATGGTCATGACGGCATTTTGCGCGGCGATATCATTGTCAATGACGAAACGGTTGATCAAGTGGTTCGCGCCGCCGTCATGCAGGCCGATGCCGGGTCCGATATTATCGCCCCATCCGAAATGATGGATGGCCGCATTGGTGCCATACGTCGCGGGTTGGATGCGGCAGGCCATCAGGATGTTGGCATCATGTCCTATGCCACCAAATTTTCGTCGGGCTATTATGGCCCCTACCGGGAAGCAATTTCCACCTCCGGCCTTTTGAAGGGCGACAAGAACAGCTATTACATCAGCCCTGCCAATGGCACCGAGGCTCTGCGTGACGCCGCCCTTGATGTTGAAGAGGGTGCAGACATGCTGATGGTCAAACCCGGCCTGCCCTATATCGATATTTGCTGGCGCATGAAGGAGGCTTTTGGCCTTCCGGTTTTCGCCTATCAGGTATCGGGCGAGTATTCGCAGATCAAAGCTGCCGGCATGAATGGCTGGATTGACGAAGAACGGGTGATGATGGAAACCCTGCTGTGCTTTAAGCGGGCGGGTTGTGATGGCATTTTGACCTATTTCGCGATTGAGGTCGCCAAAAAGCTGGCCAAAGGCTGATTTTGGGGTGATTTTTCAAGGGCGAAATTGAATCTCGGGTCGAAACATCCCATATCATGGTCAATCACCAAGGAGATGATGATGAGCTTCGACCCGAACATGACCGCCAATACAGTGCCGACGGACTGGCGCGCCTACAGTGGCGTTCTGTCGCGTCGGATTTTCGCCTTTGCCATTGATTATGTGCTGGTGGCGGTGCTGTGCCTTCCAGCGGCGATCGCGGTGTTTTTCATTGGCATCGTCACGCTTGGCCTTGGCTGGCTGCTATATCCCATCCTGTTTTTTGTGGTGGCTGGCCTCTATTTCGGCCTCTCTCTGGCCGGACGCGCGCAGGCCACCCCCGGCATGCGGGCCATGGGCATTGCCATGATCCGCCTGGATGGCGGCAAAATCGACTTTGTCACCGCCATTGCCCATCTGGCGCTGTTCTGGATTCTCAACTCGGTCCTGACACCACTGATCTTGCTGGCCGGTCTTTTCATCGAGCGCTCAAGGCTGGTGCATGATCTGTTGCTGGGCACAGCCACCATACGCACCAGTTGATCAGCGCACCAGTTGAGCGGCAGACTCTTCTCAACCAGAATCTTTTCATGACAGCGCCGTGCGCCCTTGCTGGCCCCGGCGCTGTCGTATTTTATATCTTTTGCAAAATATAAGCTGCATTGCTGCCGACTGGCGCTCAACGCCAAACTGCACTCTTGACGTTCCACAATCATCCTTCATTCTCATGGGAAGAAGAATCGGTTTCGCCACCAAAGCAATCGGCACAGCTGCGGGGTGCTGTAAACTTTCAGATATTCGTGCATAATACCGTCTTCGAAACTATCCTATGTTGAATTGCTCAACGAGGGCTTTTGGAAAACCGATGAACACACAGGCAACAAGCTCTCCACAGTTTTACCTGACAGCGCCGGCACCCTGCCCTTACCTGCCCGGCGAAATGGAACGAAAAGTCTTCACCCATCTGGTGGGTGCGCGGGCAACGGACATGAATGATCTGCTGACGCAAGGCGGATTTCGTCGCTCACAAAACATTGCCTATCGACCCGCCTGTGAAAATTGCCGCGCCTGTCTGTCTGTTCGGATCATTGCCAAGGAATTTCGACCCAACCGCACAATGCGCAAAGTGCTTGCTGCGAACGCCGACCTGACCAGCACGGTTTTTCCGGCCCAGCCCTCCACCGAGCAATTTTCGCTGTTTCGGCGCTATCTGGATGATCGCCATCAAGCGGGTGGCATGTCAGACATGTCGGCGCTGGATTTTGCCATTATGGTGGAAGACAGCCACGTAAAAACCCGCGTTATTGAATATCGCCTGCCGCCCGAAGAGGGTTCAGAGCGCCCGGGCGAACTGGTGGCTGTGGCTCTCACAGACATTCTCAGTGACGGCCTCTCAATGGTCTATTCATTTTTCAACACAGACCTTCACAAGCGTTCGCTGGGTACCTTCATGGTGCTGGATCATATTCGTCGCGCCAATGAGATGGGCCTGCCCCATGTTTACCTCGGCTATTGGGTCAATGGCTCACAAAAAATGGGCTATAAAATCCGTTTTCTGCCGCAGGAACACCTTATGAGCCAAGGCTGGACGCGCTATCAGCCCGATGCCGATCCGTCTTGATCGGCAAGGCAGCAGCATCTCCGTCATGATCCTCAATTGGCCATGACGGAAATACGTTAAGCGACGGCTGCGTGAACTAGGTCTGCGGCGCGCTTTTCAAGCACCCACGCACACAGCGCCTCCTCAGGCATTGGACGTGACAACCAGAAACCTTGAAGCTCGTTACAGCCCATAGCCTGCAAAAGATCAGCGGCTTCCCGCGTTTCAACGCCTTCCGCCACCACGTCATAGCCCAGACTATGGGAAAGCTTGATCATCGAGTCGACCAGCACGCGCTCGCGATTACCAAGCAGCATGTCGGCCACAAAACAGCGATCGATTTTCACCACATCGGCGGGCAATTTTTGCATATAGGAAAGATTGCTATAGCCGGTGCCAAAATCATCAATGGCAATACGCACGCCCAGATCCGAAATCCGCTGCATCAGATCACACGACGTCTCTTTTTCTGCCATCACGGCAGTTTCTGTCAGTTCAAATTCAATCTGGCTTGCCGAAACCCCATGGTGCGCCAGCTTTGCAATCAGCAAGTCAAAGAAATCGGGCTCATTGAGATTAAGGGCGGAGATGTTGATCGAGAGGCGCAAATCGAAGCCATTTTTCTGCCATCTAGCAAGGTGCAGCAGAGATTGATCAATAACCCAGGCACTCAACTGCCTGATTTGGCCCGACGCCTCAATCACCGGCACGAATTCAGACGGAGAGATGTTGCCCAGCTCAGGATGATTCCAGCGCAACAGCGCTTCGGCACTTTCAATGCGCCCCGTGATGAACGATAACCTTGGCTGAAAGGCCAGGTGCAATTGATTGCCTTCCGCCAGCGCTTTTGGAAAATCATGCAGAAGACGGAAATTCCGTTGGTGCCATAGGTCGCGGGTCGCAGAATAGAACGCAATGCCGGTTTCGCTGTTGCGAGCATCCTGCACCGCACCGTGCAAGGCGCGCAATGCATCTTCCGGCGACATATCGCCAGGATCAAAGGAGATGACGCCAATGGATGGTGTCATCGTCATGCGCAGGTCGGAAACCTCTCCCACATCGCGTAACAGCTGTTCAAGAACCGGCACACAGCTTGCGGGCGTTGCATTTTCGGGCGCAAAAATTGCAAACTGCGTCGGACCAATTTGATAAGCCGTGCGCTCGTCTCCAACATGGCTGCGCAGGAATGCCGCCACCGAGGCAACAATGCCATCGAAATGGCTTGGCCCCATCACCCGCGACAATCGATCAAATTGCATTGTCTGCGCCAGATCAAGACAGCTGAGCAAGCGCGGCTTTCCCGCCGCATGGATTTGCAGATCCCGAAGATCGCTGAAAAGCTGGTAACGGTTTGGCAGCCCGCTCACGGCTTCGATGCGTCCAACAGCATGCTGCATCTCGATCTGGTCCATGACCATCGCCGCGAGATCAGTCAGCACAGCCATTTGCTGCGCATCAACCGCATGCGGCTGCGTATCCAGCACACAAAGCGCGCCAAGACCATAACCATCCGGCGTAATCAGCGGCACGCCTGCGTAAAAGCGAACACCCGCCTGCCCCAAAGGACTGTCCACATAGTAAGGGTCCAGCTCAAAATCACCCACAACAAGCGGCTTGCAGGTTTCGGCAACCTCAGAGCACGGCGCTTTAAAGCGCGGGATTTGCGTATGATCCACGCCAACGTGGGATTTGAACCATTGCCGGTCAACATCGGTGAGCGAAACCGCAGCAATCGGCAAACCGAAATACTGTGCCACAATGCGGGTGACACGATCAAAAGACTCGCTGGGCAGTGTATCCAATATTTTTAGATTGCGCAGACTTGCCAGTCTTGAAATCTCTCTCGCTTCAGCGATGCTCATAATCTCTCCAACACTCAAAATCCAAGAGCGTCAATTGATCGCCATGGCACCATACGGCCAGCAATCCGCTGGTCCGTGAAAACTCTTTGATCGATATGGCGCAAGACCCCTTAAATAAAAGGGGTAACCCAGTGTGGAATCGGTTCTTTTCCAACATGAATTACATATTGGTGAATGACTATATAATTTCACTGTTAGAAATCGATAAAACAGCTGAAGCGCCGTCGGTTTTATCAAACCGGCGGCGCTTCAATGTCGCAACAATTCAAAAATTTGCAGAGCAATTGATCCGCAAAAGGCGCAAGCAGTGCACGCACCCTCGTCGCGTCTGCGGCAGATGTCAGGCAACCTTGCGCATAAAACCATAAACAATATTGCGGTTTTCGCCAAAGCGCACAAAGCAATCAAACTCGCCATCAACCGTGCTGCTGCGCATGATGCGCCACATGTCTTCCTCTGTGCGCAGCAACAGCGCCCAATTCATGAATGTTTCCATATAGCCATCGGCGATAATGTCTTCAGAAAAATTCGCAAACATGAACACGCCATTGGGCTTGAGCATTTGCAGGCATTTGCGGGTCAGCTTGATGGAGACCTTGTCGTTCAAATAATCATACAGGCCAGCGGCATACACAAAATCGAAGGTGCCCAGATCATGTGCATTGGTGAGCAGGCTGCGCACAGATCCGTCGACGGCCTCAATACAGGTGTTGGCGAAATCACGACGGATAGAACCAATGCTCATCGGATCTTGATCCAAAGCCACCCATCGTTTGATCCCTTGTTGTTGCAGGGCAACAGAACGGTTTGCTTCGCGCAAGTGACCTGCAGCAATTGTCAGAATTTCAGTGTCCCGGCCACGCGAACCGGCGATTTCATCGACATGCTTCGTCAAGAGATCACGGCGTTCACGCACAGCGATGGATGCTGACGAATTCCGGTTGACCTCATAGAGTGCAAGCCCGGTGGGGGTTGATTTGGCAATTTCATCATTGAGGCTGGGATGACCATAAATGAAGTCAATCAGCTGCGCATCGCCAGAATAGCCTCGTGGCTTCACAAAGGACCAGCGGGTGAAGGGGTCTTGTAGAAAATAATTGGCAATGGAATGGTTTTGCGCAAGCCCTATCAGATGCTGCCAAATGGCGGGAGCGGACTTTGCGCGCAGGGCATGGAGGTTGGCTCCAAGCATGCCATGGATTTGATCAGGCTCCATCTTTTTTTCAATTTGCTGACCTGCTAAATTGAGGATAATCGCAAGCTCCGATTCAGCCGTTAGCTTATCATGCTCATTCACTGAATTATCTTTGATGGACAAAATTTCTGCAGCAATCGAGCGTGGCGTGACAAGACTTTGCCCATCCAATAACACGTCAACAGACTTCATATTTAACACACCTTTAATATAGATGATCAGATGTTAATAATACTGCTATAAAATTATTAATTATTTGTTAACCATAAAAGCCGATTCGCGGTGACACGTCTAGCACCATGTGATGCGTAACAATAGGATTATTGAAGAAACAGCCTAGATAACAGCATGTACACCACTATGTTTTCCACCCAAGGTACATAGATTTGTTCTACGCTTTTTTATTAACAATGAATATTAAAGCCTCTAGATTTTGAAATAAAAAACCTTTGATGTGCTGAGTATTCGAGTGACACGTTTGAGAGAATAAGCTTTATTACTTCTATTCAATCAGCGAGAATCGATGGACACCAGCATGATTGATAGGCGACGCGACCCAGGCATGGCGGATCGGCGTGAAATTCTAGACAAAGAGCGGAATGCCGAAATCGTGAAGCTTTACAAAGACCAGACACAGTCCGAACGCGTCGGTTCAGCCCGCCAAGGCCTGTGGGCTGCTGCGTTTATCTATCTGGCCTTTTCGATCACAGACATTTTACTGATTCCTGACGTTGCCAAAACGGTGATCATCAGCCGCATCATGATTTGCGTCATTGGCCTTTTGATTCTGGAACTGCTGTTCTTCATCAAGGTCAAATCAAACACAATGGATATCACCTGCGCCATGGCACTGGTGATCAGCTATGTGGCGTGGCTTTGCCCCGCCGCAATGACCCAGCAAGCCGATCATTTCCGCTATTACATGGTGTTTGGCAGCCTGTTCATGATGAGCGCCAACCTGTTTTTCGGATTTGACATTATCTTGTCGATCATCACATCGACATGCGTGCTTGGCTTGTTTTTCCTGGCGCTCTTTTATCTAGCACCTGTTGATAGCGGATATGTGCTGGCGTTTGGCACATTCTATGTCGCCTGTTTTGCATTCACCAGCTACGTCAACCTGCGGCTTAACAGAGAGCGCTTTCATGTCTATCTGAACGCGTTGGAAGCGAAAAAGCAAAACCGCGAGGCAACAGAGCGCGGCAAGGCGCTGCTACGCCTTTCCAACACCGATTATCTGACCGGCGTGGATAACCGCCGCGCGATTGATCAGCGCCTGCGCGACAGCTGGAACGAGTGGCAAAACGACGCGATTGGTTTCGGAGCCATTCTGGTCGATGTGGATTTCTTCAAGAAATATAACGATTTCTACGGCCATCAGGCCGGGGACCATTGCCTTGTGCTGATCGCCACCACATTGAAAAATGCCCTTCTGCCATTCAACGCCTCTCTGGGCCGTTATGGTGGCGAGGAATTTATTGTGATTGCGCCATCCGCCAACCGTGAAGACGTGATGCAATTGGCAGAAATGATCCGTCAGACGGTGGAAAATATGGCGCTGTCCCACGACCAGCGCAAAGACGGGCTTTCGATTGTCACTGTCAGCGTCGGAGCCGCATTTACACGCGAACAACGCGATTCAAGGCTTGAGAAAATCATCACCGAAGCGGACAGGGCACTCTACTCCGCCAAAGCCAATGGCCGTAACTGTGTGCGTCTGTTTGATCCGACCGATCCTCTGACCGGCGACGACAACGAACATATAGCCGCTCTCTTGCGCGTCGCCATCACCAATAATCTGGTGTCTCTGGTGTATCAGCCCATCCTGAACGTCAAGACCGGCCAGCTTGAAGCCGCCGAGGCATTGATGCGGTTGAAATTGCTGGACGGAACGCCGGTATCACCTGTCGCTTTCATCCCCATCGCAGAACGCACAGGCTCTATCCTTGATCTCGGTCTATGGAGCATAAGGCAGGCCTGCACAGACATTCTTGTTCCTTTCGCAGCCCCTATGGTGAGCGTCAATGTCTCTCCCATCCAGCTCAAGTCCAAAGGTTTCGCCGCAAAAGTAAGTGCGATTCTGGCTGAGACAGGGGTCGATGGCCACCGCCTTGCCTTTGAGATCACCGAAGGCATCAACATGGATCATCAGTCTGTGATTTTGCGCTGTATCAAGGATCTCGAAGCGCAGGGCATTAAAATATGGCTTGATGATTTCGGCACCGGCTTTGCCGGCTTGTCTTGGCTGCGGCTCTTCAATTTCGACACCGTCAAGATTGACCGCTCCTTCCTGCAAGACTGCGAGACAGACCGGGGCCGCTCATTGCTGCGCGACATCATCAGCCTGCTTCGCCACCGGGGTCATAAAATTCTGATGGAAGGCATCGAGACAGAAGAACAGCTGAAGCTGATGCAGCAGCTCAAAATCGATTATGTGCAGGGCTACCATCTTGGTCGCCCCACCCCCTTGGCAGCCTTCAGGTCGCGATTGGCAGCCTAGAGCATCGGCCGAAAAGTGAGAATCGGTTTTCGGATAAATCCGATGCGTAAACAAAAACCGAGAGCATCGTGCCGAAAAGTGGGCTCCACTTTTCGGACCAAAGTGCTCCAGCGCCGTGCGCCACATAAGCCGTAAGGCGCTGTATAGATGTTGTTAACCGTAACATTTAGCGTCACATAAACAACAAATCTACATATTTTCTAATATTCATTTTTTCTTTAATTTTGTTCCCAATAAGTGGGTCACTGAAACGCGATTGATGAGAGCACGTTCGTTCATAGAAGCTGTGTCTGCTCCAATCGATCAGAGCAAACCCTTTCGACACTTCAGAGGAACGCATCATGTCTCTTTATACCAACTTCAAGGCCTCCTCTAAAGCTCGATTTGCGATCACAGAGATCCACAACCTTGCCCGCACGATGGCCAATGGTGACATCTCGTCTCGTCTTAAGACGGACTTGGCGTCGGGCGATGCAAAAGAGTTGCTGGACGCTGTCAACGCGCTGCTCGACCAGGCGACCGCACCAACCCATGCGCTCAGCGATGCCGTAAACCGCATGGCGACCGAGCACGGTAAGGGCGATATCGATGCGGTGATCCCTGTTGCAGCATTCAAGGGTGAAATTGCTGACATGGCGCACAATATCAACGAACTGGTGGACAGCCATATCGCGGTCAAAAAGAAAGCAATGGCTTGCATCAAGGCGTTTGGAGAAGGTAATTTTGAGGCTGAACTGGAACGATTTCCTGGAAAAAAGGCCTTTATCAACGAAACAGTCGAGGCACTGCGTGATAATCTCAAGGGCTTCATTGCCGAGATGAACCATATGTCTGCCGAACATGACAAGGGTGATATCGACGTCTTCGTCCCGGTTGAACGCTTTAAAGGCGACTTTGCCGTGATGGCCAAGGGCGTGAACACGATGGTCGGTGGCCACATAGCGGTCAAAAAGCAAGCGATGGCCTGCATCAAGCAATTTGGTGAAGGCAACTTCGAGGCAACGCTTGAACAATTCCCCGGCAAAAAAGCTTTTATCAATGACACCATCGAAACACTGAGACGCAATCTCAAAGACATTGTCACCGAAATTCATCGCCTGATCGTTGCGTCCACGGCTGGGCGTTTGAGCGAAAGAGGTGATGCGGAACGCTTTGTGGGCGACTTTGGCAAAATGGTTTTGGGTATCAACGGGATGCTGGATGCTATTTTACTGCCCATTGGCGAGGGCAATCGCGTTCTTAATCTTGTGGCAGAAGGTAATTTGACCGAGCACGTCACCATCGCTTGCGAAGGTGACCATCAGAAGATGAAAGATGCGATCAATTCTCTGGTTGATAATTTGACGACTTTCGCAGTCAGCGTGTCCAACGCAGCAGATCAAGTCACCAACGGCAGCCAGGAGCTTTCCGCCTCATCGGAACAACTCTCGCAGGGCGCGACAGAGCAAGCCTCTGCCACGGAAGAGGCCTCTGCCTCCATGGAGCAAATGGCAGGTAATATCAAACAGAACGCCGACAACGCCTCTCAGACGGAAAAAATTGCGCGCCAGTCTGCGAAAGACGCAGAAGTTTCAGGCGAGGCCGTGGAAAAGGCTGTTACGGCCATGCGCACGATTGCTGAAAAGATCTCTATTGTGCAGGAAATTGCGCGACAGACCGACCTTTTGGCACTCAATGCCGCCGTGGAAGCGGCCCGCGCTGGTGAGCATGGCAAGGGCTTTGCCGTTGTTGCCTCAGAAGTGCGCAAGCTTGCCGAGCGCTCTCAGGCAGCAGCCGGCGAAATCAGTGGCCTTTCTGCCGATACCGTCAAGGCAGCAACGTCGGCTGGAGAGATGCTGCACCGCCTGGTGCCCGATATCCGCAAAACAGCAGAACTCGTCTCCGAAATTTCGGCAGCTTGCCGGGAGCAAGATCTGGGTGCCTCGCAAATCAACGAAGCGATCCAGCAACTGGACAAGGTGACGCAGCAAACCGCCAGCGCCTCTGAACAAATGTCGGCAACCTCAGAAGAGCTGACGGCGCAAGCCGAGGAACTGCAAACGTCGCTTGCCTTTTTCCAAACGGCAAACGCCAATCACGGACGAGCGAACCTGTCGCAACCCGGTGCCGCCCAACTGCGCAAAGCTGCACCTGCCAAGTCAACGCGAAAGCTAGCCCCCGAACAAACAGTCCCCGTGCAACAGGCACGTGCTAAAGGCTTCGCCCTGAACATGGCCATGGGCGGCCCCGACTCGGAAGACAGGTACTTCAACCAGATCAACCCGTAGGGCCGCAACGCCGAGAAAATGACGCTTCGTATTCAAAGCGTTTTTCAACCATACAAAAAGGGGCGCACCAGCCAATGGTGCGCCCCTTTTTGCATGTAAAATCTCTACAGTCAGGGCTTTCCAGACTTCGCTCCTTGGCTCAACCACTAAACTTGCCGCTGCGCGGAAAGCCCTTTGGCACAGGTCGGCCAGCCGCTGCACGGTCGCCCAGCCATTCGAGCAATTCGTCTTTATTTTTGCTAAAGACCCGCCCTGCACTGTCTTCCCAGGTCAAGCCAGCGCTGAGCGCAAAGAACTTGATGTCCGATATGCCGCCATCCTTATAGCGTTGCAGACGAACGCCCTTGCCGCGGCTCATTTCAGGAATCTGCGAAAGCGGGAACACAACCAGCTTACGGTTCTCACCCACCACCGCGACGTGATCGCCGGACACCGGCACCACCAGCTTGGCTTCTTCCGGCATCACCACATTCATCACCTGCTTGCCCTTGCGGGTATTGGCGACGATATCGCTCTCAGTGACGATGAAGCCATTGCCAGAGGTGGAGACAAACATCAGCTTGCGCGATGCGTCGTGCACAAAAGCGGTCAGCACATCCTGATCATTTTCCATATCAATGATGATACGCAAAGGCTCGCCATGGCCACGGCCACCCGGCAGCTTGTCACCGCCCAGCGTGTAAACCTTGCCGCCTGTTGTCACCAGCACGATCTTATCGGTGGTTTGCGCCGGGAATGCCACGCGCAAGGCATCCCCTTCCTTGAAGGTCAAGGTGGACGTGTCTGAGCTATGGCCCTTGAGAGCCCTGATCCAGCCTTTTTCCGAGATCACCACGGTGATCGGCTCTTTCTCGATCATCGCTTGCTGGATGGCTTCCACATCTGCCGTCGGCGCGCTGGCAAACAGCGTGCGCCTGCGGCCAAGCTCGGTAACCTTGGCATATTTCTTTTTGACGTCTGTGATCTCGCCAGCAATGGTTTTCCATTGCAGATCATCCGATCCCAGAAGCTTTTCCAGCTCGGCTTTTTCGGCCGAGAGCGCATCATGCTCTTTGCGGATTTCAAACTCTTCGAGTTTGCGCAAATTGCGAAGGCGCATGTTGAGGATGGCTTCGGCCTGCGTATCGGTCAGCTCAAAACGCGCAATCAGCGCGTCTTTGGCCTCATCTTCCTCACGGATAATGCGAATGACTTCATCCAGATTGAGGTAGGCAATCAGCAGGCCGCCAAGAATTTCCAACCGTCGCTCGATGGCTGCCAGCCGGAAGCTGGAGCGACGGACCAACACATCCTTGCGGTGCGCCAGCCATTCGCTCAAAACTTCATTGAGCGCCATCACCCGTGGCACCTTGCCTTGGGAAAGGACGTTCATGTTCATGGGGATGCGGTTTTCAAGCTCGGTGAGCTTGAACAGCGATTCCATCAAAATGGTCGGGTCAACCGTGCGGCTCTTGGGCACCAGCACCAGGCGCACATCTTCCGCTGACTCATCGCGAACATCTTCCAGCAGCGGCAGGCGCTTGGCGATGAGTAATTCAGCGATTTTTTCGATCAATCGGGATTTTTGCACCTGAAACGGAATTTCGGTGACGATAATCTGATAGCCACCACGGCCGAGATCTTCCGTTTCCCATTTTGCTCGCACGCGAAAGCCACCGCGACCTGTGCGGTAGGTTTCAATCATGCTTTCGCGGCTTTCGACAATAATGCCGCCGGTGGGCAAATCCGGCCCTTCAATGCCACCGCGCTGCGGATTGGCGGGATCGGCAAACAGATCTTCCACCGTGGCCGCAGGATTCTTGATCAGAAGCAGGGCCGCATCGCAAAGCTCATGGGCATTGTGGGGCGGAATGGAGGTTGCCATGCCAACCGCAATGCCAGACGAGCCATTGGCGAGCAGATTGGGAAATGCGCCCGGCAGCACCACCGGCTCATCATCTTCTTCGTTATAGGTCGGGCGATAATCCACCGCGTCCTGCTCAATGCCTTCCAACAGCAGAGCAGCAACCTCGGTCATTCGCGCTTCGGTGTAACGATAGGCAGCGGCTGAGTCGCCATCGATATTGCCGAAATTGCCCTGACCATCAACAATCGGATAACGCTGGGAGAAATCCTGCGCCAAACGCACCAGTGCATCATAGACCGATTGGTCGCCATGCGGGTGAAATTTACCGATGACGTCACCAACGATACGGGCGCATTTCTTGAAGGCTGAATTGGGACGAATGCCCATTTCGCTCATGGCATGAATGATGCGGCGATGCACTGGTTTGAGCCCATCGCGCACGTCTGGCAAGGCCCGATGCATGATTGTGGACAGCGCATAGGCAAGGTAGCGCTCTTCAAGCGCGTGTTTCAAATCAATCGGCGTGATGTGATCGCCACCATCGCCCGGCGGTGTAAGACTTTTTCCCATAGCCCTTGCCTAGCGGAGAAAGCCTTGGACAGCAAGGATTCCGGGGGATGCAGCTGTGGATTACCGAGGCAATCCTGCAAGAAGAAACCAGAATAATACATAAGTCCCGATAAAAGGCGTTTGTGGTTTAGCGCCTCACATTATAAAGAAATATCGACATATGCGATGCGCTTACCGGTTTGTTTTCAAGGGAAACTATTATGACGATGCATAAATCCGCCCAACGCCTCATGAGTAGCCTTCTCTTCGCCAGCGCGGCCATCGCCATCCTGCCCCATTCGGCCTTCGCGCTGGACGGCCAGGATCTTCTCAAAAAAATCAACGCTGCCTATGCTTCAAGCGGTGTGGTCATCAATGCCAGTGGCGTGGATGTTAACGGCGACACCGTCGTGTTGAAAGACGCAAATTTCACGCCCGAAGACAGCAAGGATAAAACCCCTGTGCCGGTTGGCAACGTGACCATGACCGGCGTTGCCGCCATGGATGATGGCTCCTACGAGATTGATCGGGTTGATTTTCAGCCGATCAACGTGACCTCCGAAAAATCCACCATCACCGCGTCTGACCTTTATCTTTCCGGCGTGACTGTGCCTGGAAAAACCGGCACCAACGACCTTTCCTCCATGCTGTTTTACGAAAAGGCCCATAGCGGCCCAATCGCCATCAAGGCAGACGGCAAGGACGTGGTATCGATCAGCGAAATCGAGGCCACATCTGCGATTGAGGATGATGGCGCCAGCCTGTCCTTTGATGCCGCCGTCAATGGCGTCAAGCTTGACCTCTCGTCGGTAGAAGACCCCAACAGCAAAGAGACAATTGACGCGCTTGGCCTGTCAAACCTTGATGGCAAAATGACCATGAAGGGCAGTTGGGAGCTGCACTCCGGCACGGTTGATGTTGAAGAATATGCGCTGGACTTCAAGAATATCGGCAAGCTCAACATCTCGTTCAGCCTGTCTGGCTACACGATGGACCTGATGAAGCAAATTCAGGAAGCCGCCGCCGCATCCAAAGCCAATTCGGCAGACCCGCAGGCACAGCAGGCCGCCGGCATTGCCACTCTTGGCCTTTTGCAGCAAATGTCCTTCCTCGGCGCTGACATCCGCTTTGAGGACGCAGGCCTCACCGCCCGTGCTCTCGAGTATAGCGGAAAAAAGCAGGGCGTTTCAGCCAAGGACATGGGCCAGATGATCAAGGCCATGACACCACTTCTTCTGGCGCAAGCTAAGTTGGGTGCCCTGCAAAACAGTGTCTCGGCGGCGGTCAATGCCTATATCGACAATCCGAAGAGCTTCACCGTCACGGCAGAGCCGGAAAACCCGGTCCCCTTCCCTATGATTATCGGTGCGGCAATGGGTGCGCCGGAAACCCTGCCGAAGGTGCTGGGCGTGAGCGTCACCTCCAACGATTGAGACGAACTGTCTATCATTTGAAATCGATCAAGCCGCCTTCAGGCGGCTTTTTTGTATGTTGTGTTTTGTTTTATCTGCAGACAAAAAAATGCCGTGGCGAACCACGGCATTTTATTCACAGCGATGCGTATTTCAGCATCAATCTTTCTTCGGCGTTGGCACCACGCGCAGCGCCAGTTCGCGCAATTGTGTTGGTGTTGCCGGAGCTGGCGCATTCATCAACAGATCCTGCGCCTGCTGGTTCATCGGGAACAGCGAGATTTCACGCAGGTTCTTGGCACCCACCAGCAGCATGACCACGCGGTCGATACCGAATGCGCAGCCGCCGTGCGGAGGTGCACCGTACTGGAAAGCGCGGTAGAGGCCGCCGAAGCGCTCTTCCACGTCAGACTGGCTGAGGCCAACCTTTTCAAACGCCTTGACCATCAGTTCTGGCGACTGGTTACGGATCGAGCCAGAAGCGATTTCAAAACCGTTGCACACAGCGTCATACTGGTAAGCTTTGAGCGTCAGCGGGTCTTGGGTGTCGAAGGCTGCCTCTCCGCCCTGCGGCATGGAGAACGGGTTGTGGGCAAAGTCGATCTTCTTTTCTTCTTCGCTCCATTCGTAGAACGGGAAGTCGACAATCCAGCACATTTCAAACCGGTCGCGGTCGATCAGGTTCAGCTCTTCGCCTGCACGGGTGCGAGCTTCGCCAGCGAACTTGTAGAACTTGGCCGGATCACCCGCCACGAAGAAGCAGGCGTCACCGGCTTCAAGGCCGAGCTGAGCGGCAACGGCAGCGGTGCGCTCTTCGCCAATGTTCTTGGCCAGAGGGCCGGAGCCGCCAACCTTGCCGTCTTCTTCCTTCCAGAAGATATAGCCAAGGCCCGGCTGGCCGGTGGACTGTGCCCAGGCATTCATACGGTCGCACACGGCGCGGCCAATCGGGCCAGTGGCTTCTGTATGCTTGACCGGAATGGCCCAAACCTCAACCTTGGGGTTGGATTCGATCATGCTGGCGAAAATCTTGAAGCCGGAGCCGCGGAAATGTTCGGTCACAGCCTGCATTACAATCGGGTTGCGCAGGTCTGGCTTGTCGGAGCCGTATTTGCGGATGGCTTCATCGTAAGGAATGCGTGGCCATTGCTTCGTCACAGGCTTGCCTTCGGCAAACTGTTCGAACACCTTGGTCATCATTGGTTCCATCGTGGTCCAGACATCTTCCTGGGTCACAAAGCTCATTTCCACGTCGAGCTGGTAGAACTCGCCGGGCAGACGGTCGGCGCGTGGGTCTTCATCGCGAAAGCATGGGGCAATCTGGAAATAGCGGTCGAAACCGGCCACCATCAACAGCTGCTTATACTGCTGCGGAGCCTGTGGCAGCGCAAAGAACTGGCCTTCGTGGATGCGGCTTGGCACCAGAAAGTCACGCGCACCTTCTGGCGAAGAGGCCGTCAGGATTGGCGTGGTATATTCGGCAAAGCCAAGCTCTGCCATGCCATTGCGCATGGAGGAAATGATCTGGGTGCGCTTGACGATGTTCTTGTGCAGGGTTTCGCGGCGCAGATCGATGAAGCGATACTTCAGGCGCACGTCTTCCGGATATTCAGGCTCGCCAAACACCGGCAGCGGCAATTCCTTGGCCACGGCCAGCACTTCGATTTCTTGCGCGTACAGCTCGATTTCGCCGGTCTGCATGGCCTTGTTGACCGTCTCGTCAGCACGGGCCTTGACCACGCCGTCGATGCGGATCACCCATTCGCCGCGCACGGTCTCGGCCAGCTTGAAGGCCGGGCTATCGGGATCGGCCACCACCTGCGTGATGCCGTAATGGTCGCGAAGGTCGATGAAGAGAACGCCGCCATGGTCGCGGACGCGGTGAACCCAGCCGGAAAGGCGCACGGTGGCACCAACATCGGACTTGCGAAGAGCGGCACAGGTGTGGCTGCGGTAACGATGCATTTTAATGTATCCTGGACGTATCTATCGCCAAGCAAACACGCGAAACGTGCAACATGCTGGCGGAGGAAAATCGGGCGGAAAAGCGCATGGCCTGCCTGATTTGTCAAGGCTGAACGCATCTTCCGGCAATATTCCCGCTATATCAGCAGCCCATGCCGGTCTACAAGACTTATCCTGCACTTGCGCGACTCAAATTCCAACAACGCGCCTTTTGAGATCCTGCCGCCATGAAAGATATCCGCCCCCTCATCCCCTTGCTTGTGACCGCCGGAATCCTGATTGGTGGTAATGGCTTGCAAGGCACGTTCATTTCGCTGCGCGCATTGCAGGAGGGCTTTTCCACCACCATGATCGGTGTGGTGGGAGCGGGTTATAATATCGGCTTTGCCATTGGCTGTATTTATGTGACGCGCCTGATCCGCCAGGTGGGCCATATCCGCGCCTTTGCGGGCCTTGCCGCCATTGCATCGGTGGCGTCTCTTGCCATGTTGCTGGTTATTCATCCGGCTGCGTGGTTTTGTCTGCGGCTGGCGCAAGGCCTTTGTTTTGCAGGCCTGTTCGCCACCGTCGAAAGCTGGCTGAATGCCCGCGTGACCAATGAAAACCGCGCACGCACCCTTTCCATTTATCGCTTTGTCGATCTGAGCGCCGGCACCATCGCGCAATATACCATTCCGCTAGTGGGTCTGGGTGGCTTTGATCTCTTCGCCATCATTGCCATGGCGCTCTCACTCTCGCTTGTGCCGATCTCCTTTGCCGATCGCACCAGCCCGGAGCCGCCAAAGCATGTGCAGTTCAATGTGAAAGCGCTGTGGCATATCTCGCCGCTGGCTACCATTGGCTGCATTGTGGTGGGGCTGACCAATTCCACCTTTCGCTCACTGGGGCCGATTTATGCGGAAGGCATTGGCATGTCGGTCACGGCCATTGCCACCTTTATGAGCATTGGCATTTTTGCGGGCGTCGTCTTGCAATATCCGTTGGGTCATTATTCCGACAAGCTGGATCGGCGCACCATCATTCTGCTGGCCGCCATTGGTGCGGCCATCAGCGGCTTGTTTTTGTCTTTTGTGGCAGGCTCCAGCGAGTTGCTCAATTTCATTGGCATTTTCTTCTTCGGAGCCTTTGCCATGCCGCTCTATTCGCTATGCTCCGCCCATGCCAATGACCACGCGGCACCGGGCCAGCACGCGCTGGTGTCAGCCGGAACGCTGTTTTTCTGGTCTTGCGGTGCTGTGGTCGGACCCATGTTTGCCTCGGTCCTTCTGGACCACTTTGGCCCTCGCGCACTGTTTACCTATACGGTTGTGGTGCTGTGCCTGTTCATCATCTACACCACATTGCGCATGCGGGTTCGCAACGCGGTGCCAGCCGAAGAGAGACGCTATCGGTTTCGTTCGCTGCTGCGCACATCCACTTACTTTACCAAGCTTGCGGCACCGCCGACACCGGAAAAGCCAAAGGATAAAAAGTGATCGGTGCTGCGACCCTGTCACGCCAGAACGCTATTGCTGACGAAAGAAATCAACTTTAAAAGCGACCTGTCTTTCTTCCGATACCGGAGCATGCCATGGTCGCCCTTTCCCGCCGCACATTGCTGAAAACCTCTGCTGTTGCAGGGATCTACGGGATTGGCTTCGGCGCATCAAGATTGCTCCACGCAGCCCAGCCAGAGCCGATTTCTATTGAGGCCAAGTTTACCTCTGCCGTGATTGATGGTGCCCATGAAACCAGAAAAATGGCAACCTACGCTGTTGCCGGTTTTAAAGATTCCATGCCACCCGCCATTCGCATGACGCGCGACAAACCTTTTGCCGCCAAACTGATCAATCATCTGGACGACGCCACCACCATTCACTGGCACGGGTTGCGCATTCCCAACAAAATGGATGGAGTACCGTTTCTCACCCAGCCCTATGTCTATCAAGGCGACAGTTTTGATTATGCGTTTACGCCGCCCGATGCGGGCACATATTGGTATCATCCCCATTGCAACACCATGGATCAGATTTCCACCGGCATGACCGGGATGTTGATTGTCGAAGACCCCAATGATCCGGTGTTTGATGCCGAGATTGACCTGAACCTGCGCGATTTTCGGCTCGGAGCCGATGGCCAGTTCATTGCCCTGTTCAAGCCGCGTGATGCGGCCCGCGCTGGCACCTATGGCACTGTGCGCACCGCCAACTGGCAGGTGGAGCCACGCTATGATGCGCCAAGCGGCGGGCTGGTGCGCATTCGCATGGCCGACACCGATGTCACACGCATCTACAATATGCGGCTGGAGGGGGCAGAAGCGGCTATTGTTGCACTCGATGGCCAGCCCCTGCCCGATATTCGCAAGCTTGATATGGCCGTTGTTGCCCCCGGCCAGCGTATTGATCTGATCTTGAAAATGCCGGAAGGCGAAGGCCAGGAGGCCCGGCTGATCGATGTGCGGCCCAGCACGCCGAAAGTGATTGCCAGTTTTCGTGCCATTGGTCCATCCCTCAAGCGCAGTCTGAACGATGTTGCACCGCTTTCGCCCAACCCTTTCCAGATGCCGGATTTGAAAAATGCCGAGCGGATTCCGCTGGTATTGAGCGCCACGGCAGAGGATGCCGCCCGTCCCTCCATTTGTGGCTCGCTTGGCTATTCGTTCTGGGCCATCAATAAAAAACCGTGGACCGGCGACGACCCGGACCCCACCGCCCCGCTGGCGGAGATGAAGCTGGGTAAGAGCTATATCATCGAGCTGGAAAACAGCACGCCACAGGCGCACCCCATTCACCTGCATGGCATGAATTTCAAAGCCATCGCCTCGTCCAGCCGCACTGTCGACCCATTGATCTCCGACACCTATCTGGTGCTGCCCGATGAGAAAGTGCAGCTCGCTCTGGTGGCCGACAACCCCGGCGACTGGCTGATCCACTGCCACATTATCGAGCACCAGAAAACCGGCATGACCGCCTATTTCCGCGTCACCTGATACGCGCATCTTCAAACGTCGAGCATTGGATAGCTTTGAATGCATCTGCAACGATGCAGATGAAGCGTGCTTTTCTTTTGGCGAAAATGCCACAATCACGTATTTTCGGGGGAGTTTTTGCTCACAGGCGTTTCAAATGCCGTCATCAACTTGACAAGCACGGCGCAAGCGGGGAGGAAAGGTAGAATTATGACGAAAAATTCCGGTGCGAAATGATTGTTACAACGCAAGATTTGGAAGCTGCCTGCAAGACACTGGCGAAATCTGAATTTATTACCATAGACACTGAGTTTCTGCGTGAAACGACATTTTGGCCAGAACTGTGCCTTGTGCAGATGGCAAGCCCTGACCTTGAGGTGATTGTAGACCCGCTGGCCGAGGGCATCGATCTTGCCCCGCTGTTTGAGCTGATGGCCAACACCGCTGTCACCAAAGTATTCCATGCTGCGCGCCAGGATATTGAAATCATCTTCCACCTCGGCAATCTTATTCCGCAACCGATTTTTGATACGCAAGTGGCGGCCATGGTTTGTGGCTTTGGCGATAGCGTGTCCTATGACCAATTGGTGCAGAAGATCAAAAATATCCACATCGACAAAAGCTCGCGCTTTACCGATTGGAGCCGCCGCCCGCTCACCGAAAAGCAACTTGATTACGCCTTGGCCGATGTGACCCACCTGCGCGATGTCTATCTGAAGCTGAAGTCCGAGCTGGAGCGCGAAGGCCGCGCCACATGGCTTGCGGAAGAAATGGCCGTGCTGGAATCCCGCAGCACCTATGATCTCCACCCGGATGATGCCTGGCAGCGCCTGAAAATGCGCCTGAAAAAGCCGCAGGAACTGATGGTGATGAAGAATGTGGCCGCATGGCGCGAGCGTGAAGCCCGTTCTCGCAATGTGCCGCGCTCTCGGGTGCTGAAAGACGATGCGATTTTTGAAATTGCCCAGCAACAACCCAAGGACAGCGAGGCCCTTGGCCGCTTGCGCACCATCCCCAAGGGTTGGGAGCGTTCCAGCGCAGGCAGCGCCATCACCGATGCCGTCAACGCAGCGCTGGCTATTCCCAAAGCCGATTGGCCGCAGCTGCAACGCCAAAATCACATGCCGGAAGGCTCGGCCTCTGCCGTCGAGCTTCTCAAGGTTCTGCTGCGCCTGACTTGCGAAAAGAACGGCGTTGCCGCCAAAATGATTGCCAATACCGATGATTTGGAAAAAATCGCGGTCGACGGTGAAAATGCCGATGTTCAGGCCCTGCATGGCTGGCGACGCGAATTGTTTGGCGATGCAGCGCTCAAGCTGATCAATGGTGGTATGGCGCTGCGCTTTGTTGGCAAAAAAATCGAAGCCTTTGATTTTGCTGCCGAGTAAGCGCGATGCGGCTTCGACGAGCCAGCATTGCTGACATCCCGTTTCTGATGTCAACGGAGCGCCAGCCGGGCTATGATCGGCTGGTGGGCCGCTTTACCGAGCAAGAACATATTGCCAATCTGGCGGATGCGACAGCCGCCTATCAGATCGCATTGGGCGATGACGGCCATGGGCTGGGCTTTGTGTTTTTTCGCGACCTCGATGATGCGCACAACAACCTCTATATCAAACGGGTTATTGTCGCCGCACCTGATCAGGGTGTCGGAACTGCGATGATGCGGCTTGCGCTGGACTGGGCATTTTCAGAGGCCGGAGCCCAGCGTATCTGGCTCACGCATCTGCCGGAAAACCTGCGGGCGCGCGCGCTTTACACCAAGCTTGGTTTTCAACAGGAAGGCGTTTTGCGCCACGCCTACGGGAAGACTGACGGCACGCGCGGCGATCTGATGCAAATGTCATTGCTGAAGTCAGAGTGGGCTGAAATCCGAGTGCGCGAAATTCAGATTGGGTTAGATTAAAATGAGCCTGTGAAGCGCTCGTCAAAGCCGATAATAGTCTGTAACGCTGCCGCTTTCTTGTCCCAACCGGATCTTCGCCCGTGGAATTGCCTGCCCTTCTGAGAACTGCCGTGGATCGCCTGCTGGAAAACCAGCCGCTTGCTCCCTTGATGAAAGCGCAGGAACGCTTGTCGAAACGCTATCGGGGCGAAGTGCGCGACGGCACCTTGCATTTGAGTGATGATCTGGCGGCCAAAGCCTATCTGGCCGCCCGCCTGCCCGCCACCTTTGCCGCCGTGCGTTCTGCCATGGAAAGCGTTGCCGAGATCCATAGTGATTTCAAACCGCAAAGCCTGATTGATCTTGGCTCCGGCCCCGGCACCGCGCTTTGGGCGGCAGGTGATTGCTGGCCGGACTTGCAGAAAGCCACCTTGGTGGAGGCAAGCCCTGCTATTCGCAACGTAGGCCAAAGCCTTGCCAAAGCGCTGTCAATCGACAGTCATTGGCAGGCAGGCGACATTGTCAAACAGCTGCCAAGTCTTGCTCCGGCGGATCTGGTCACGCTCGCCTATGTGCTGGATGAATTGCCCATGGATGCTGTGGCCAGCATCATACAAAAACTCTGGGCCATGACCGCAGATACCATTCTCATTGTTGAACCGGGCACACCCGCTGGCTGGCAGAGGATTGTCACGGCACGGCAGACCCTGATTGCGGAGGGGGCGCATCTGATTGCGCCCTGCACCCACCAGATGGACTGTCCCATCGTGAGCCCGGATTGGTGCCATTTTTCCCGTCGCGTTGCCCGCTCAAGGGTGCATCGTCAGGTCAAGAATGGCGATGTGCCGTGGGAAGATGAAAAATATATCTTCATTGCTGCCAGCCGCCAAAAGGTTGCACTGTCGGGTGCGCGGGTTCTTTCGCCGCCGCGGCTTGCCAGCGGCATGGCGCGGATAAAGCTCTGTCGCACCGATGGCATTGCGGAGGAAACCACCATCAGCCGCCGCGATGGCGAGATCTTCAAGGCGGCCCGCCGCGCCGATTGGGGCGATCATATCGCTTGGGAAACAGGAGCGAAGAATGCAGACGCTTGACCAGAACACCGCCCAGCGCTTTGCCGAAATTGCCCTTGGTCATGTGAGACAAGAGTTTCCCAACCACATCATGCATGTGTTTGAAGGTGTGGAAGATGGCGTGCGCCCCGCCTCGCTGCATCCGGTGTTTTACGGCAGTTTTGATTGGCATTCCTGTGTGCACGGCTATTGGATGTTGGCGCATCTGCTGCGGCTCTATCCTGATATGCCCGCAGCTCCTGCCATTCGCCGCCTGTTTGACGAGATGCTGGTGGCAGATAAAATCGCTGGCGAATGCGCCTATTTTGACCGCCCCACCGCACGCGGTTATGAGCGCCCCTATGGTTGGGGCTGGCTGCTCAAGCTTGCCGCGGAACTGACCGATCATGAGACCTCGACATGGAGCCAAGCACTTACCCCGCTGACAGAGCGCATCGTCGCACGCTTTGAAGCCTTCTTGCCGCTTGCCACCTATCCGGTGCGGGTTGGCACCCATTATAACACCGCCTTTGCCCTTCGGCTGGCGAGCGATTATGCGAAAGTGAGCAAAAACACCGGGTTCTTTTCGCTTTTACAAACAACCGCCAAGCGCTGGTATGGCGCAGACCGCGATTGCACGGCCTGGGGAGAGCCGTCTGGCGATGAATTTCTATCCTCCAGCTTGATAGAAGCAGAATGCATGCGCAGGCTTTTGCCACCTGATGCATTTGAGCCGTGGTTTTCAGGCTTCATGCCTGATTTAAGCAAGGGCCAGCCCGCGCATGTGATGAAGCCTGCCACCGTTTCAGACCGCAGTGATGGCAAGATTGCCCATCTTGACGGTTTGAACCTCAGCCGCGCCTGGTGCTTCTTTGCCTTGGCTGCGGCCTTGCCAGAGGGCGATCCGCGCCGCACCATCATGCAGCAAGCGGCCAACACCCATTTGCAAGCGGGCCTCGCCCATGTGGCGGGCGATTATATGGGCGAGCATTGGCTGGCAAGCTTTGCGGTGTTGGCGCTGTCGGCTTGATCCATCACGAATGCATTTTGGCACCCTAGGTGATCTCGCCTGCAATTTTCTTGTCGGTGCGAAAAGCGCTACCGACAAGAATGGCGGCGTCTGGGCAGCGTCGGGATCGTCACGCTTTCCCTCTCAGCCAATGCCTTGGAAAGTATCCCAGAGCAGCTTGAAGTTCAGCACCAGAATAATTGCGGCCACCAGCCAGGCCAGAATCTTGACCCAGGGCGCAATCACAAAGGTGCCCATTTTGCGTTTGTCGCTGACGAATTGTACCAAAGGGATCACCGCAAAAGGCAGCTGCATGGAGAGCACCACCTGGCTGAGCACCAGAAGTTCTGCCGTGCCCTTGTTGCCGTAAATCCACGTCACAACAACGACCGGCACAATGGCGATGCAGCGGGTGATCAGTCGCCGCGCCCAATTGGGAATCCGAAGACGCAAAAAGCCTTCCATCACGATCTGGCCTGCCAATGTGGCGGTGACTGTTGAATTGATGCCCGACGCCAGCAGCGCCACCGCAAACAGGGTGGAGGCAAGGCCAAAGCCCAAAAGCGGGGTCAGCAATTCATGGGCCTGCTCAATCTCGGCCACATCGGTGCGGCCTGAGGCGTGAAACACCGAGGCTGCCAGAACGAGAATGGCCGCATTGACGAACAATGCCAGCATCAGCGCAATCGTGCTATCGACCGTTGCCCATTTGATGGCATCACGCTTGCCAGTTTCATTGCGCTCATAGGCGCGGGTCTGCACGATGGACGAGTGCAGATAAAGATTATGTGGCATGACCGTCGCCCCGATAATGCCAATGGCGACATAAAGCATGGCAGGGTTGGTCACCACCTCGGTTGTGGGGATAAACCCACCCAGCACGGCAGCAATGGGCGGCTGAGCCACGGCAATCTCGGCCAGAAAGCAGAGCGAAATAATCGAGAGCATGGAGATGACGAAGGCTTCGAGAAACCGGAAACCCTTGTTCATCAACAAAAGCAAAAGCACGGTATCCAGCACGGTAATCAGCGCGCCACCAATCAAAGGGATGCCGAACAACAGCTGAAGCGCAATGGCGGTGCCGATCACCTCGGCGAGATCACAGGCAATAATGGCCAATTCGCAGGCCAGCCAGAGAGCAATGCGCACAGGTGGCGAATAATGATCGCGGCAGGCTTGCGCCAGATCCCGTCCGGTGGCAATGCCGAGCCGAGCTGATAGCGCTTGCAACAGAATGGCCATCAAATTGGAAATCATGATGACGGAAAGCAGCGTATAGCCAAATTGCGAGCCGCCTGCGATATCCGTTGCCCAATTGCCGGGGTCCATATAGCCCACGGAAATCATATACCCGGGGCCTGCAAAGGCCATCAACTTGCGAAACCATGAGCCTGCTTTGGGCACAAAAACAGAGGCATGCACTTCTGAGAGGCTGGGGATATCCGCCTCGCCTTTTGAAAATTTCCAATCGACATTTTGCCCCGCGGCGGGGACAAGCTTCGGCTCAATCTTTGACATTCTACCCACGCTCAGATTTTTTATTGCGATTAATTCGCAACAATCTGCTCCGGTTTTTCACAATATGCAATAGGCTATATTCTATTGCCTCGGCTTTATATGGCAGTGCGATATCGCAACTGCGCGCCAATATGGGGTCTTGGATAGCGTGTTATGTGTCTGTTCATCGCTGGCAAGGCTTGGTAAACTGCGAAAAAACAAGGAAAAAGCCGTTTGACTCGCACACCACAGCACCAGCGCCGCACAGCCCCCCTGCCCGATGCCGATGACCATTCCGAGGGGTTTAAACAAGTGCGTGAAGCGCGCAGAACGGCGCTGGTGGAAGACTATGTGGAGCTGATTTCCGACCTGATTGCCGAGGGGCAAGAGGCACGACAGGTGGATATTGCCCAGCGACTCGGTGTGGCCCAACCCACTGTTGCCAAAATGCTGGCGCGGCTCACAGAAAGCGGCCTGATCTCGCGCAAACCTTATCGCGGCGTTTTTCTCACCGAAGCAGGCCACAAGCTTGCCGCGGAGAGCCGCGAGCGCCATGAGACCGTTGAGGATTTTTTAAAAATGCTGGGTGTGTGCGAAAAAACGGCCCGCATTGATGCTGAAGGCATTGAGCATTACGTTAGCGTGGAAACGCTCGACGCTTTCCGGCGTGCTCTTGCCGCCGGAAAGCTTAATCCGCAAAAAAAGTAACTATTCTTCGAACCGGAAGGCCAGTCGCTTGCCGGTCAGTTTTGCCAATTGCTGCAAACGGCCATCCAGCCGCTCGCCGATAAAATCGTGAAACTGCTTTGGCACCACAAATTCCAGATCAAGATCGGTGCGGCTTGAGCGCTCAAAGCCGAGAGCGTCGACAACCCCCGGCATGGATGCCGAAAACAGATAGACGACGCGGAGCAAACCGCCCAGCAGTTTTGCCCTGTCCAACAGCCGCTGGGTGGCAATGGCCACCAAGGGGCCGGTTTGACCATCGTCATGCAGGCCTTCAAAGCGATAATAATTGCTGAGCGCAATGAAGGCGCGACCCGGATGGGTAATGCCGACAAAAGACGAATGAGCAATCAGGTTCAGCGCCTGCGGACCACGATAATCGGGATGGGCACGCCAGCTGATGTCTGCCAGCAAACAGGCTGCCTGACGGTAGCGCGCTTCTTCTCCTGTCTCGACCACATCAAAAAACGGCATCATCCTGCCGGTCCAGCGGGCAAGCTCGCGGGCATGTTCGGGAGAGCGTGCACGCAAAATGGCAAGCTCATCAGCCGCTTCCACCAACGGATCAAGCTTTTGATCGTCCTCGGACAGCATGGAATAGAGATAGCCTTCACGCACGCCTTGTGCAGAGAAGCAAACACGGCTGGGACGCATGACCTCCAGCACTTCACGCAGCGCCACCGCGCCAAACGGAATGAGAGCGCGGCGGTTTTTGGATACGCGCTGCCAGGCTGGCAATTTCGCACAATTGCCGGAGATGATGTCGTCCAGAAACTGCATCATCTCCATGGTATCCACCTCATAGCCCTGCATCATATGCAAGGGATAATCACGGATTTCCATGTGCAGTTTGGCAATGTTGCGCCACGTACCGCCAACGGCATAAAAAATGCGTCCCTGCCCTTTTTTCAAAAGTGCTGCTGATTTAATCTGCTTGCGGGTAAAGATGCGGGCCTTTTCCAAAGACCCTTCGGAAAGTTCAGAAAGGCGCAATCCGCCCAGCGGCAATGTCATGCCGCGACCGATTTCTTTGCCCTTGATATCCACAAGCTCCAGCGAGCCACCGCCAAGGTCGCCCGCGATGCCATCGGGATCATGAAAGCCGCTGACAATGCCAAGCGCCGAATAGAGCGCCTCTTGCTCGCCCGACAACACCTCGATCTTGTGATCGAGAATGCGCTCGGCCTCAGCAATGAAGGCCGGACCATTAACCGCCTCACGGGCGGCAGCGGTTGCCAGCACATGCATGGACACCGCGCGTGCCTGAATTGACAGCGCATGAAAGCGCCGAAGAGCGGCAAGCGCACGCTCCACGCCATCATTGTCCATGCGACCGCTCATGGCCAGGCCTTTGCCAAGCCCGCACAAGACCTTCTCGTTAAAGAGAATGGCAGGCGCGCGCGAAAGACCTTCGTAGATCACCAGGCGGATTGAATTTGAACCGATATCAACGACGGAAACAGGGGCTATGCCGGGCAGCCGCCCCTGCGCTTCTGATTGAGTCATGCAGATCCAGTTTAGCTTTTGCGGCCGGAAACAACCCCAGCAATCAATTTTGGCGCACTTGATTTCAACGACTCACCACGCCCGGACAGGCTTGGATTGGTCATGAAATAGTGCTGTGCGTTGAAGGGCTCTTCCCCTTCGCGCACATCAATACGCCGTGACGTTCCATCGGGCAATATCTCGTAGCTCTGCTGGTTGTCAATCAGATTGCCCAGCATAATCTGGGATAGAACCTGCTCGTGCACAGTGGGGTTAACCAAAGGCACCAGCGTTTCAACGCGACGGTCCAGATTGCGCGGCATCATATCGGCAGAACCAATATAGACCAGCGCATGTTCTGATGGCAGACGATGACCATGGCCAAAGCAGAAAATGCGGCTGTGTTCCAAGAAGCGGCCAATGATGGACTTCACCCGGATATTGTCGGAAAGGCCCGGCACCTGCGGACGCAGGCAGCAAATACCGCGAATAACCAGATCCACCTCCACGCCAGCAGCGCTGGCGCGATACAGCGCATCAATGATTTCGGGGTCCACCAGCGAATTCATCTTCATCCAGATGCCCGCTGGCTTGCCCGCCTTGGCATTGGCGGTTTCTTCCTCGATGTGCTTGAGAATGCGAGACCGCATGGTGTAGGGCGATACTGCCAGCTTCATGTTTTCTTCCGGCTCACCATAGCCGGTGATGAAGTTGAACACATTGGCCATGTCATGGGCAATTTTCGGATTGCAGGTAAAGAACGACAGGTCAGTGTAAATCTTGGCGGTGATCGGGTGATAATTGCCTGTGCCGAGGTGGCAATAGGTGCGCAATTTGCCATCTTCCCGGCGCACCACCATCGACATTTTCGCATGGGTCTTCAGCTCGATAAAGCCAAACACCACCTGTACGCCAGCGCGTTCGAGATCGCGTGCCCAACGAATGTTGGCCTCTTCATCAAAGCGTGCCTTCAACTCCACCAGCGCCGTTACCGATTTACCGGCATCAGCCGCATCAATCAGCGCCCGAACAATCGGGCTATTGTTCGACGTACGATAGAGCGTTTGTTTAATGGCCAGAACGTCCGGGTCGCGGGCCGCCTGAATAAGAAACTGCACCACCACGTCGAAGCTCTCATAGGGATGGTGAACCACCATGTCCTTTTCGCGGATGGCGGCGAGGCAATCGCCTGCGTGGTCGCGGACGCGCTCGGGAAATCGCGCATTATAGGGATCAAACCGCAGATCATCCCGCGGGGCCTTGGTGATTTCCGACATGGTGTTGAGCGCCAAAAGACCCGGCAAAACCGCAACACGGTTATCCGGCACGCCCAGCTGTTCCACCACAAACTGGCGGAGCGCAATCGGCATTTCGGAATCGGTTTCGATACGGATCACCGAGCCACGACGGCGGCGTTTCAAGGCTGTTTCAAAGAAACGCACCAGATCTTCGGCCTCTTCTTCCACTTCCAGATCGCTATCGCGAATAATGCGGAAGGTGCCGTAGCCTTTCACATCATAGCCGGGATAGAGCCGGTGGATGAACATGCCCACCACATCCTCAAGGGTAATATAGCGAATGGTGGTGTTATCATCGGGCAAGCGCACAAAGCGATCGAGCGCTGGCGGCAGACGCAAAAGCGCTGTCATCGGCTCCTTGCCACGCAGGCTCTGCAATTGCAGCCCCATGGAAAAGCCGAGATTGGGAATGAAGGGGAACGGGTGAGCCGGATCGATGGAGAGCGGCGTCAGAACCGGGAAAATCGCCTGTTCAAATTCGCTCTCAAGCCATTTGCGATCTTCATCCGAGAGAGCGGCAGCCCGCACAATCAGAATGTCTTCCTTGGCCAGATATTGTTGCAACACGGCCAAGGATGCCTGCTGCTCCATCTGTAAATTGTCGATCTCTTTGAGAATATCTTCCAATTGCTCGGCAGGCGTGCGGCCATCGGGGCTTTTGATCATGATGCCCTGGCGCACCTGACCTTCGAGGCCAGCCACACGCACCATGAAAAACTCATCCAGATTGGCCGCCGAAATCGACAGAAAACGAACGCGCTCCAGCAGTGGATGGGCCGTATTGAGGGTTTCTTCCAGAACACGGCGATTGAATTGCAGCCACGAAAATTCGCGATTGATGAAACGGTGCGGACTATCCATCAGATCTTCCCGGGCCACTTCCTCCCCGGCCAAGGTTACATTCTCGTCCAATACCACCGATTCCATCGTTTCCCGCCTTTATTTTCAACGCCTTCCGGCGATTTATAACAATATGACGACGCGACTATGACAGCGACGAAAAATGGTTTTGCTCCCATGACCCACCATCGCCGTCACTGTCTTGCAAAAAGCGCTATCCCCTCGCGTTCGCCAGAGCATCCAGCACTTCTGACGCCAGCACCTTCGAAATCCTGGCGCGACGCGCAAGGGCCAGCTGGTCCAGCTGTTCCACCACCTCTTGCGCGGTTGCCAATGAGCGCTCCATCCGCTGCACAATATAATCCACAATCCGCTCATCAATGGCTAATTGCCGATCTGCAAACAGTTTGACGATAACCTGTGACAGCAATATCTCATCCGGCTCGCCAATTTCCACAAGGGTTGCGGCCTTGAGGCGCGAGCGTAGGTCTGGCAGCTGCACATTCCAAGACAGCGGCCATGTGCGCGAGGTCATCAGCAGGCTTTGGCCATTTTGTTTGACGCTGTTGATAACGTGAAACAATTCCACTTCATCAAAGCCCACCCGGTCGGCATCTTCAAACAACACCGGGCCAAGACCTGCCACGATGGATGCATCGCTGCCCGGCGTGGGCACAATATCCTTTGCTCCACTTTGCTGACGCCAGATTTCGGCAAGATGCGATTTTCCAGAGCCTTGTGGCCCGGTTAAAATCACCACAGGGGCTGGCCAATGGGGCCATGCATCGACAATGGCCACCGCCGCCGCCAAACGGTCGGACACCAGAAGATCATCCCGGCTGGAGGCCGAATGATGGTTGAAGACGAGTGGCAGCTGCTCGCCGGATTTGCGACGCCCTGCCACCTTGATACTATCCGTCATTTACATCTCTGAAATTGCAGGAGCGGAAGCCTCTGGAATAGACGGTGGGCTTTGATCGTCTATCACGCTTGCCGGTTCTCCGTAGTACAGGTCGCTGTTAAGATACCGCCGGACAGCAAAACGAACAAGCACGCCCACCGCTGCTGCACAGGGAACTGCAACAAGAACCCCCAGAAAACCAAAAAGCACACCAAAAGCAAACAGTGCAAACATCAGCCACACCGGATGCAGGCCAACACTTTGCCCCACCAGTTTCGGCTGAAGCACATTGCCTTCAAGGAACTGCCCGGTGAAGAAAATAACTGCGGTGATAATGACCCAGATGTAATCCGGCCAAAATTGCACCATTGCCATTCCGATGGCCAGGATCAACCCAACTGTTGAGCCAACATAGGGGATAAAGCTGATCATACCGGTGAAAAAGCCGATCAGCAGGCCGAAATTAAGCCCGATCAGCGAGAGGCCAACGGCGTAATAAATTCCGAGGATCAGGCAAAGCGAGCCTTGTCCTCGCACAAAGCCTGCAATGGTGCGGTTCATTTCATTGGCAATTTCGCGCACGGCCCCCACCTGATTGCGCGGCACAAGGCTATCCAGCCGCGCCATCATCCGGTCCCAATCGAGCAACAGATAAAAAGCAACAACCGGCGTCACCACCAACAGCGAGATAATGTCCAACAGCGCCTTGCCGGAATTCCACAGCTGCGACAACAGCGTGCCGATAAAGCCCGCTCCCTCAGCCAGATATTTGGAGAAATTATCCTTGATCGTCGCCATCTGGCTGCTGATCTGACTTTCCAGCCAATTGGGAATCCATGATGCGTTGGATCTGGCAATGGCCTGCTGCAACTGCGTAACATAATCGGGCAGCTTGTTGATGAAATCATTGAGCTGATTGACCAGGATGGGAATGAAGATCACCAGAGCGACTGCGAAAATCACCACAAAAGAAATCAGGATCAGGCTTGTCGCCATCAACCGTGACAGGCCCAGGCGCTCCAACCGATCCGCCACCGGATCGAGAAAATAGGCCAGCGCCATGCCCGCCACAAAGGGAAGCAGGATGGAGCTGAAGGTCAGCAGAAAAATGACAACAACGGCCAGCGTTCCCAGACCAAAAAGCACCTGACGCCACAAAACAGAGCCACTGACACGTGTATTCATCGTGTTATCCTTCATCCCTGCTTCTGAGGCTGACTTCAAATGATTGATTATGAAAATGAGATAGGGTGGACATCTGCCAGGGGTCAAGATGCAAGGCCTCGCAAATGTCAGCCAAATCAATTTATCGCGGGAATACGACGAAAAAGCGGGGGTTTCCTGCGCTAACGCTTGCATCGCGACCGCGCTCATGCCATGGCGGGCAAAATGAACCCCAAAAGCCCTAAATCAACGGCCCCAATTGCGTAGGCCCCAGTTCAGCGGAGAATGACGGATGAGCCAGTCTGGGAAAAATGGTCTGACCTATAGCGATGCAGGTGTTGATATTGACGCTGGCAATCTGCTGGTCGAAAAGATCAAGCCCGCCGTTCGCTCTACGCGCCGCCCCGGTGCCGATGGCGAAATTGGCGGCTTTGGCGGCTTGTTCGATTTGAAGGCCGCCGGCTTTAACGATCCTATTCTGGTGGCCGCCAATGATGGTGTTGGCACCAAGCTGAAAATCGCTATTGATGCGGGCCTGCATGACACCGTGGGCATTGACCTTGTGGCCATGTGCGTCAACGATTTGGTGGTTCAGGGCGCAGAGCCGCTGCTGTTTCTCGATTATTATGCCACCGGCAAGCTGGACCCCAATCAGGGCGCTGCCATTGTCGGCGGCATTGCCGCTGGCTGCCTTGAGGCTGGCTGCGCGCTGATTGGCGGCGAAACCGCTGAAATGCCCGGCATGTATTCCGGTGGTGATTATGATCTGGCCGGTTTTGCCGTGGGGGCTGCAGAGCGCGGCCAATTGCTGCCCGCTGGCGATATTGCCGAGGGTGATGTGATTTTGGGTCTTGCCTCGTCTGGCGTTCACTCCAACGGCTTTTCGCTGGTGCGCAAGATTGTTGAGCTTTCCGGCCTTGGCTGGGATGCACCAGCACCGTTTGCAGATGGCAAGACACTGGGTGCGGCCCTTTTGACCCCGACCCGCATTTATGTGAAGCCGCTGTTGAAGGCGATCCGCGAAACCAAGGCCTTGAAGGCGCTGGCCCATATCACCGGCGGTGGTTTTCCGGAAAATATTCCGCGCGTGCTGCCCAAGCATTTGGCGGCTGAAATTGATCTCGCCTCCATCTCGGTGCCTGCCGTGTTCTCCTGGCTGGCCAAGACCGGCGGCGTTGCCCAGAACGAAATGCTGCGCACGTTTAACTGCGGCGTTGGTATGATTGTGGTGGTCTCCGCCGAAGACGCCGACAAGGTCACAACCGTTCTGGAAGCTGAAGGCGAAAAAGTTGCCCGTCTTGGCCGCATGATTTCCTGCAGCGAAGGTGCCCCCGGCACAGTTTACAAGGGAACGCTTGGTCTATGAGCCAGCATCGCAAACGCATTGCCGTTCTGATCTCAGGCACTGGCTCCAACATGGTGGCCCTTGCCAAAGCCTGTGAAGCGGCAGATTTTCCAGCCGAGATCGTGGCGGTGTTTTCTGATAAGCCCGATGCGGTTGGTTTGGAAAAGGCAAAAGCCTTAGGGATTGCAACGGCTGCCTTTGCCCGCAAGGATTATAGCAGCAAGGCCGAGCATGAGGCCGCCATATTGGCAGCACTTGATGCCGTGAAGCCTGATCTGGTCTGTCTTGCAGGCTATATGCGGTTGCTGTCCGGCGATTTCATTCGCCCCTATCAGGGCCGTATTCTCAATATCCATCCATCTCTTTTGCCGCTGTTTCCCGGTCTTCACACCCACCAGCGCGCGCTGGATGCGGGCATGAAGATTGCCGGATGCACGGTGCATTTTGTCACAGAAGGTATGGATGAAGGTCCGGTGATTGCGCAGGCCGTGGTGCCGATTTTGCCCAATGATACCGCCGAGGATCTTGCAGCCCGCACGCTCACAGTCGAGCACCGTACCTATCCGCTGACACTCAAGCTGGTGGCAGAAGGACAGGTGGCCATGGGGTCTGACGGCCGCATTGTGCAAACCGGCTCTGCCACCAATGCCCATGACACATTGATCAGCGCGTAACAATCGTGCCGAAACTGCGATAGATCACGTAGGCGGCAACCACGAAAATCATGACCGCGAAAATGCGGTTCAGCGTATTTTTGTGTGCCGCCAAGCGGGTTGAGGCTAATGTGCCGACAATGCCGCCCAGCACGCCACCGGCAATAAACTCTCCGGCCAAAGTCCAATCCACCAGACCGGACAGCGCGTAATTGACGGCCGTTGCTACGCCAAAGGCCGCCACCGCCAAAAGTGAGGTGCCAACCGCATTGATCATCGGCATGCCGGTTGCCAAAATCAGCCCCGGCACAATCAAAAAACCGCCACCGATGCCGAAAAAGCCCGATGCGGCACCGGCCATAAGGGCGACCGCCGCGGTTTTAATGCACATTTCGAGATCGACCGGCTTTGGGCCGCTGGCCGCAATTTTTCGCGGCCGCAGCATCAAAATTCCAACAACCACCATCAGCAAGCCAAACAGCAGGATCAGCTTGGAACCATCCATGGCTTTGCCCAGTGATGACCCCGCCAACGCGCCCAAAACGCCAAGGCTTGCGAACACAATTCCGCAGCGCCAGCGCACATTGCCCTTATAGGCGTGATTGACAAAGTTGATGATAGCGTTGACTGACACCGCCAATGCGCCGGTGCCAATGGCAATATGCGGCTGTGCCACGCCAACCACGTAGAGCAGCAGGGGCGTGGCCAAAATAGAGCCGCCGCCGCCAAGCAAGCCCAGCGTAAAGCCCACCAGACTGCCAGAGCCGATGGCCGAGATCAGCGTGCTCATCAGACTTTTCCCGCTTTAAGCCGGTCATGCGCCAGCATGCCAACCACCATCGCCACAATGAAAACCGCCACCACGCCATAGCCCATGGGCATTGCGGCAATGGCTGGGCCGGGACAAAAGCCACCAAGCCCCCAGCCGATGCCGAAAATGGCAGAGCCAAGCACCAAAGGCATATCAATCCGGGTTTTGGTGGGCATATTGAACGTATCCGCCAGAACCGGCTTTGTCATTTTCCGCACCCAAACCATACCGGCAAAGGCAACCACGACAGCGCCGCCAAGCACGAACATCAAGCTCGGATCCCAAGCGCCAAACACATCCAGAAAGCCCTGCACACGGGCGGGGTCCAGCATGCCTGACAGTGACAGGCCAAAGCCGAAGATTGCCCCACAGCCAAGCGCAGATAAGATCTGTGACATCATCGTTTTCATAGGCTGCCTCTTAACACGGTCACGGTAATGACGCCGGTGGTGAGAAAGGTGATAACCGCGACACATGAGCGGGGCGACAGCCGCGCAAGACCCATGACGCCGTGACCACTGGTGCAGCCCGACCCCATGCGGGAACCAAATCCCACCAGAAGCCCGGCAAGAACTGCGACGGGCCATGTGGCGGTGATGGTAACAACCGGCCAATGGCCGAAGACACCCAGAAACAACAGTGTTCCCAGCATCAAGCCAAGGGCAAAGGCAGCGTTGATCCGGGGGCTGCGCCCCGCCGCCAACTGGCCGACAATGCCGCTGATACCGGCGATGCGACCCGTGAGTATTAAAAACAGGATGCAGGACAAGCCGATCAGCATGCCGCCGACGAGTGATGGAAGATAGTGCATCATGATGGCATATCCTGCGCACAAAAGATGGTGAAAAGGGCGGCGATCAACTGTTGGGTTTTGGCCTCGGTCAGGGCGTAGAAAATCTGCTTGCCCTCGCGCCGGGTTTGCACAATGCCAGCGTCCCGCAGCACGGTGAGCTGCTGTGATAGATTGGGCTGATGAATATCCAGCTTCTCTTCCAGCTCTCCGACCGAATATTCCCGCTCCACCAACGTACACACCAGCATAAGCCGCATGGGATGGGCCAAGACCTTGAGGTGACCGGCCACCTCGATAGCGCGAGCCTCCATGGCCTTGGGCGTCATGCTGGATTTCATCTGTTCAAAGGCCTCTACCATGCCGCCCCCTCCAGTGCATTCAACGGAATTTTGAGATAGCGGCGACCATTATCTTCCGGCTCCGGCAAGCGCCCTCCCCGAATATTGACCTGAAGCGCATGAAGAATGAGCTTTGGCATTGGCAACGTGCGATCGCGCGCTTCACGTAACGAAACAAAGCTATGTTCTGTCATGCCAGCAATATGGGCATTGGTCGATTTTTGTTCAGCAACCGTGCTTTCCCAGCGCGGGGCGCGGCCACCGGGCTGATAATCATGGCCGGTGAAAATGCGGGTGTCATCGGGCAAGGCCATCAATGCTTCTATCGAATGCCACAAAACACGAGCGCTGCCGCCGGGAAAATCCGCTCTGGCCGAACCGCTGTCGGGCATGAAGATTGTGTCATGCACAAAGGCGGCATCACCAATCACGTAAGTGATGGATGCCAACGTGTGGCCGGGCGAGAACATCACCTTGGCATCAATAGAACCCAGCTTGAAGGTATCACCCTGTTTGAACAGGCGGTTCCATTGCGAACCGTCAGCTTGAAGCTCAGGCCAATTGTACAACCCTTTCCAAAGGGTCTGCACATCCACCACATGATCACCAATGGCGGTTGGCGCGCCGGTTTTGCCGTGCAGATAATGAGCGGCGGAGAAATGATCGGCATGGGGATGGGTGTCGAGAATCCACTCAACCGTCAGGCCCTTTTCTGCGACATAGGCGAGGATACGATCCGCATTTTCGGTTGAGGTTTGGCCGGATTTTTCATCATAATCCAGCACCGCATCGATAATCGCGCATTTGCCGGTGTCGGGATCAGACACGACATATTGCACGCTCCATGTGCGAGAATCGAAAAAGCCCTTCACCTGCGGTCTTTGGGCGGCGCGCTTTTGCAACCAAGCAACAGCGGCAGACAGATCGGCACCATGCTGCTCGCCAAACGCCAAAACCTCATCAGCCCGCATGTTGCCATCAAGCACCTGAGCCAGAACATGCAAGATCAAGGCACGCGTGCCGGAGCGGCAATGGGCAAAGACAGGCTCAGGACCGGACGTGGCAGCCCGAAACGCCTCCACATCGGCCTCGGTGATGCTGCTCATGGTCACAGGAATGAAATGGTAGGCCAACCCGGCAGCGGTTGCCGCATCGCGCTCAGCATGATTGCCGGGTGCCCCCTCTTCAAAGTCCGGCCGCAGGTTGATCAACGCCTTGAAGCCCAATGATAGCAGCTTTGAAATTTCATCCACACTTGGCTGACTGGAGATCGTCAAACTTTCGGTGATGCCGTTGGACATGATCGCATTCCTCGTAAACAATATACATTTTTATATATCGTATATTGTTTATGTTTTCAACCATGCACATCACCTGCGGCGCAATGTCGCAACACAAAGCAAATTCAGAGGTTTTGACTCACCCGGCGTGAGAAATCAGTCAGCCATGCCGTTCAGCGCAGCCCATTGCAGCAGCATGATGGTCTTGGCATCGATGATTTCGCCGGTTTCAATCATTGCCAGGGCATCAGCAAGCGGCAGTTCCAGCACTTCCAGATCTTCGTGCTCATCTTCCAACCCGCCACCATCAGCCAGCTTTTGCGCATCGCTGATTTCGGCATAGAAGAAGTGGATTTTTTCGCTCACAGCGCCTGGCGACATATAGGCGGCAAACAAAAAGCGTGGCGCTGTGATGGTGTAGCCGGTTTCTTCCAGCACTTCGCGGCAGGCTGTGTCTTCTGCCTCGCCGCTGTCAATCAGGCCCGCAGGCGCTTCGAGCAAAAACGGCGCATCCCCCATGAGATGGGCCGGTGCACGGAACTGGCGCACCAGCACTGTGGTTTTCTTTTGCCGGTCTACCAGCAACACGGCAACCGCAGGCTTACGCTCCAGCACCTCGCGTTTGAATGTGGACCGCTTGCCGCTGCTATCGGTATAATCATATTCCAGCCCGTGCAGATGGCTCCAGCCTTTCCACAGCGGCTCATCCGCGATCAGCTTTACAATCGTTTTGTCAAACTTGCTCATGCCGTCGCAACCCTTAGCCAAACCTTGTTATCATGGAAGGCGGCACCGCCATGGGGGGCTGGCGCATCGGCACCGGTCAGCACGTTAATGCCCTCCCCATCGAGATGGGCCTTGTTGGGCCACAACCCTTCTGCCACCAGCACGCCCGGCTTGACCGCATCGGTCACCCGCGCATGAATGCGCAAAGCCCCACGCCCATTGCCGATCTGCACCACATCGCCCTGGGCAATCATCAGGCGCTCTGCATCCGCCGGATTGATCATCACCTCAGGACGACCTTCCTTGTCGCGCGAGGTCTTGGTTTCGGCAAAAGTGGAATTGAGAAAGTTGCGCGCTGGTGATGTTGCCAGCCGGAAGGGATGCTCCGCGTCAGCCACTTCAATCAGATCGACCTGATCTGGAAACACCGGCAATTGCGCCACCGGACCAAAAGAGCCAAGCACTGCCGGTGGCTTGTTCGGCGCAGGTGTGCCCTCCCAATCGGGCTTGAAACGGAATTTGCCATCGGGATGGGCAAAGCCGTTGAGATAATGAGCTTCTTCAAAGGGCGGCTGGCAATCCAGCCATTTTTCCGTTTCAAAAAAAGCAAAATCCGGTTTGCCGCTGGCGGCCATCATCCGATCAATATGCTCGCGCTCGCTCAGGCCAAAGCCTGCATGATCGGCAACGCCAAGGCGCTTGGCCAGTTCCTCAATAACAAACAGGTTGGTGCGTACGGTTGACGGCGGCTCCACCAGCTTTGGCCCCAGCAAAATATGGCTCTGGCCACCACCACGATAAATATCATCATGCTCGACGAACATGGTGGCGGGCAGCACAATATCTGCAAGCTCCGCCGTTTCCGTCATGAAATGCTCATGCACCGCCACAAACAAATCATCACGCAAAAAGCCCTGCTTCACCAGCCGCTGCTCAGGGGCCACATTCACAGGGTTGGTGTTTTGAATGAGCATGGCCATCACGGGGCCACCATGGCGCAGTGCTTCCGCATCGCCCGTCAACACCCGGCCGATTTGCGATTGATCCAGCATGCGAATATCGGAATCAACATAGGCCGTGCCCATCAATTCGCTTTTGTTGAACTTGAAAATATCGCTGTTGGAGTGAAAAGCGCCGCCGCCCTCATATTGCCAGGACCCCAGCACGGTTGCCAGTGACAGAGCCGCATGCATGGAGACCGCCCCATTGCGGCTGCGGGTAAAGCCATAGCCGAGACGGAAATAGCTCTTCTTGGTCTCGCCCACCAGCTTGGCAAAGGCCTCGATCTCGTCCACCGACAGGCCAGTGATCTTGGCCGCCCATTCCGGCGTCTTGTCCTTCAGATGCGCTTCCAGCCCTGCCGGATCATCGGCAAATTTTGCCATATAGGCGCGATCAGCTGTGCCATCGCGGAAGGCAATATGCATGGTGGCGCAGGCCAAGGCGGCATCGGTGCCGGGGCGCAAAATCAGCGCCATATCGGCCTGCTTCATTGTCGGGTTATCGTAGATGTCAATGACCACGATTTTTGCGCCGCGATTCTTTTTGGCCGCCACCGCATGAGTCATCACATTGACCTGCGTTGCCACCGCATTGGTGCCCCAGATCACAACGCAATCCGACAGCGCCATTTCGCGCGGGTCCGGGCCGCGCAAGGTGCCGGTGCCCAGGACATAGCCGGTCCAGGCCAGATTGGTGCAGATGGAGCCAAAGAAGCCGGAATATTTCTTGGCGTGGCGCAGACGCTCAATCGAATCGCGCTGCACCTGCCCCATGGTGCCCGCATAAAAATAGGGCCAGACAGCCTCGCTACCATAGACCTGCTCGGCCTTGATGAAAGCGTTGGCGATCTCATCCAGAGCATCGTCCCAAGCAATCTCCTGCCACTGCCCAGCCCCTTTTGCGCCTGCACGCCGCTTGGGCGTCAACAGGCGATCCGGGTGGTAAAGCCGCTCGCTATAGCGGGCAACCTTGGCGCAGATAACGCCAGCCGTATAGCTATTGTCTTTTGCGCCGCGCACGCGACCAATCCGACCATCTTCGGTCAAATCAACCTCAAGGGCGCATGTGGATGGACAGTCATGCGGACAGGCCGTATGACCAAGACTACGTTTTTGGATGGGGCTCGCTATGTTCATGCTGCTGTTATAGGCCAAGGATGAAACCTCCAAAAGGCCCATCAAAAGAAATCATCGGAATCATCAATGAATTACCGCCACATCTATCACGCAGGCAATTTCGCGGACGTGTTGAAGCACGCAGCTCTGGCGCGGCTGATTGTCTATCTGCAACAAAAAGACAAAGCCTTTCGCGTGCTCGATACCCACGCGGGCATTGGCCTTTATGATCTTTCCTCGACTGAGGCGCAAAAAACCGGCGAATGGCTGAATGGCATTGGCAAGCTGCTGGATGCGGACCTGCCGGCCAAAGTGGTGGAAATTCTCAAACCCTATCTTGATGTGGTCCGCGCCCTCAACCCGGATGGACCGATCACCCGCTATCCCGGCTCGCCCAAGCTTGCTCGCGACCTGTTTCGCCCGCAAGACCGGCTTTCGGCCATGGAACTGCACCCGGATGATTACCACACGTTGGCACGGCTGTTTGAGGGCGATTATCAGGCGCGCATCACCGAACTGGACGGCTGGCTTTCTTTAGGTGCCCACATGCCGCCCAAGGAAAAGCGTGGCATTGTGCTGGTGGACCCGCCGTTTGAGCTGGAGGGGGAATATGAGCGGCTGGTGGATGGCCTGAGCCGCGCCTATCGCCGTTTTTCCACCGGCGTCTATTGTCTGTGGTATCCGATCAAAAAGGGTGCGCCAATTGCCGCTTTTCATGAGGCGTTGAAGGAAACCGGCATCCCGAAAATACTCTGCGCCGAGCTGCATGTGAAAAGTGATCGCGACACAACGGGCCTATCCGGCACCGGGCTGATCATCGTCAATCCACCCTTTACACTGAAAGATGAGTTGCATGCGCTGCTGCCAGAGCTAAAGCGGATATTGGCAGAAGACCGTTACGCCTCGCAACGCTGCTTTTGGCTGCGCGGCGAAGATTGAACCTTTCATCACCCGTCAGGACATTGCCCATGAAACTGCTTTACGCTCCCGCCTCCCCCTATTCCGCCAAGGTTCGCATGGCGGCCAACCATCTCGGTATCAAGCTTGAGGAAATCAAGGTGGATACCAGCGCCAACCCGAAAGAGCTGGTGGACAACAATCCGCTGGGCAAAATCCCGACATTGATCACCGATGAGGGCCAGGCGATTTATGACAGCCGAGCCATCATGCAATATCTCAACCGCATCTCAGACGGCGGTCTCTATCCAAACAAGGATGAGAAGCGCACCGAGGTGGAGGTGCTGGAAGCTCTGTGCGATGGCATTACCGATTGCCTGCTGACCATTGTCTATGAAAAACGCAATCATCCGCCGGAAAAAGTGCACCAGCCGATCATTGATCGCCAGTGGGAAAAGGTGACGCGCGGTTTGGCCCATCTGGAGGCCAATATGCCCAAAACCGGCAAGAAGCTGAATGGTGCCCATTTTGCGCTGGCAGGATTGCTGGGCTATCTGATGTTGCGCTTTCCTGGCGAATGGGAAAACGGCAATGTGCAGCTTGCGGCATGGCCTGCCGTGTTTTCAGAGAAATTCAAACACTATGGCGTGTTGCGGCCACAAGCATAATCCTGACCATAAAAAAAGCCCGGCAAAACCGGGCTTTTTTCATTGACGCTACAGTTCGTTCAAGAATTGCCGTTGGTTTGGCGAAAATGGTGATTTTGAGAACCGGAGCGTACTTAACGTACGTGAGCACCGGAAGCGCAGAAATTGCCATTTGCAGCCGACCAACGGCGATTCTGGGATGGACTGTAAGATTAGAACTTCATACCCAGACCCACCTTGACGCTCTGGTCGTCAAAGCCGCGGCGAACAGTGGTGTTGCCGACGTTGTAGTTCTTGTTCTGATAATCGGTGTAGCGATATTCAATACGGGTGGTGATGTTGTTGGTCACCATGGCTTCAACGCCAGCACCGACTGTCAAGCCGTAGGCAGCCTTGCTGTCAGATCCGTTTGCGCCAGACATCTTGGTATTTGCAGCAGCAACACCGGCTGTGCCGTAGACCATAACAGGGTTCAGGTCATAGCCAACGCGGCCGCGAATCGATCCATTGATGCCCTGGCGGCCCTTCAGGTTATTACCGGCATTGCCGTCATAACCGCTGTAGTTGATGTCGGCTTCCGGACCATAAACGATCTTGTCGTTCTGCATGTTGTAGCCGCCATAAAGACCGCCACCAAATGCACGGGCGTTGAAGTTGTTGCCTTGGAAACGGCCCATGTTGTAATCGCCGGTACCGCCGACATAGGCACCCGACCAGTTGCTCACAGGTGTCACAGGATCCATGGCGGCTGGCGCTTCTGGAATTTGCATGACGGCATCTGCGGCCTGCGCTGCGGAAATCATTGAAAAGCCTGCAGCAGAAGCCAGCAAAATCATAGTGAGGTTACGCATAAAAATTCTCCTATTGATATTGAACCGTTGGCGAACACGTCGTCTCAGACAGTTCAAATAACTTGCACGGATGTCCCTGCCCGTCTCGAAGCTTAAATTGCCTCTCAATTGCGGAAATGGAAGAGCCGAATTGTGAAATATTTGAGGCAAATACGAGGCAAATTTTAGATGTTGCCAAATTACAATAGGTAATTCATTAACCTTACTAAATGGTAAATACCGAAGCGCCGATTTATATTTGAATATTACTTAAAATCCACTCAAGTCATACAATGTTGATCCAGTGGAAATTTAAAGTGTCGCGGCCTTTTATAGCGGCACTCTTGCCATATATGAAGCAAGACGAACAACAATTGGAGCAATACATGCCCGCCTACCATGCAAAAGCAGCCCTGATTACCGGATCGGCCAAACGCCTGGGCCGTGCAATAGCCGAGGATCTGGCCGCTCATGGTTTTGCCGTTGCCATTCATGCCAATTCATCTTTGAGCGAGGCAGAAGCGCTGGCCGCTACAATTCGGGCCGCGGGCGGCAAGGCTGTTGCCCTGCAAGCGGACCTGCGCAACAGCGATGAGACGAAAGAACTGGTGGCGCGCGCCGCAAACGAACTCGGCCCGCTTGACCTTCTGGTCAACAATGCATCGATCTTTCTCGATGACGAAGCAACAAGCTTTGACGAAGAGCGCTTTGCTGCGCATTTTGACATTCATGTGCGTGCCCCGGCCATTTTAAGTGCTGCCTTTTACCATCAAGCGCCAGAGACAGGCCTGATCGTCAACATCATCGACCAGAGGGTTCTCGCCCTCAAACCAACCTTCTTTTCCTACACGCTGTCCAAATCCACCCTGTGGACCGCCACGCAAACCATGGCGCAAGCATTCGCGCCGCGAATCAGGGTCAATGCCATTGGCCCCGGACCGACCCTGAAGAGCGAGCGGCAGGATATACGTGATTTTCAGGCGCAAATTGCCTCCCTGCCCCTGAAACGCGGACCGCAGATCACAGAATTCGGCCAAACAATTCGCTTTCTTTTTGACACCCCGTCCATCACCGGCCAAATGTTTGCGCTTGATGGCGGCCAGCACCTGATTTGGCCTGGAGCCGATGGCACGGAGATTGCGGAATGAGCGGAGGAAAGCAGCCGGAAGGCGGCGTTCTCTATGACGGACCGGATATGGATGACGATGACAGCGCTTTGGAAAGCGATGCCACCGCGTCTGCACCTTTGATCGAGTGGAACGAAACCGAGCTGCATGGCAGCGGGCTGACCGGTGCGGAGTTGATTGGCGAATTTGTCAAAAAACTGCCCAACACCCCCGGCGTTTACCGCATGATGAATGCGGATGGCGATGTGCTTTACGTGGGCAAGGCGAGAAGCCTGAAAAAGCGCGTGAGCGCCTATGCGCAAGGGCGGCTGCATTCCAACCGGCTGTTTCGCATGGTCCGCGAGACCGCCCATATGGAGTTTGTCAACACCCGCACCGAGGTGGAAGCCCTGCTGCTGGAAGCCAACCTGATCAAGCGCATGCGCCCGCGCTACAATGTGCTGCTGCGCGACGACAAGAGCTTTCCCTATATCCTGATTACCAATGATGGCCTGGCACCCGCCCTTTACAAGCATCGCGGTGCGCGGGTGGGCAAGGGCGATTATTTCGGCCCGTTTGCCTCAGGCACGGCCGTCAACCGCACCATCAATTCGCTGCAACGCGCCTTTTTGCTGCGCACCTGCACCGATAGCGTGTTTGAAAGCCGCACCCGGCCTTGTCTTCTCTATCAAATCAAGCGCTGTTCGGGGCCTTGCACCCATGAAATCAGTGAGCAAGGCTATGCCGGGCTGGTGAAAGAGGCCAAGGATTTTCTCTCCGGCAAGAGCCAGAACGTGAAAGAATCCATGGCGCGCGCCATGAACGAAGCCGCTGAAGAGCTGGATTTTGAGCGCGCCGCCGTGCTGCGGGATCGCCTCACGGGCCTTTCCTATGTGCAAAGCCATCAAGGGCTGAACACGGCAGGCGTGGAAGAAGCCGATATTTTCGCCATCCACCACGAGGGCGGGCTGACCTGCATTCAGGTGTTCTTTTTCCGCACAGGTCAAAACTGGGGCAACCGCGCCTATTTCCCCAAGGCCGATCCGCAAATGAGCGAAGCGGAAGTGTTCACGGCCTTTCTGGCACAGTTTTACGATAACAAACCAAGCCCTCGGCAAATCCTGCTCTCGGAGAGCATTGACGAGATGGATTTGTTGGCGCAGGCCCTGTCTGAAAAGGCCGGATATAAGGTCTCCATTCTTGTGCCGCAGCGTGGCGACAAGAAGGATCTGGTCAATCACGTGCATGACAATGCCCGCGAAGCCCATGGCCGCAAACTGGCAGAAACCTCATCGCAGATGAAATTGCTGAAGGGCATGGCCGAGACCTTCTCCCTGCCCTATGTGCCGCGTCGCATCGAGATTTACGACAACTCCCACATCATGGGCACCAATGCGGTCGGTTGCATGGTGGTGGCGGGTGCGGATGGCTTTATCAAAGGGCAATATCGCAAGTTCAACATCAAATCACCGGACATTACCCCCGGTGATGACTTTGGCATGATGCGCGAGGTGATGACCCGGCGCTTTACCAAGCTGCTGAAAGAAGAGGGCAAGCCCGACCGAAGCGTGCCGCCCGATGATCTGGAGGAGGCCAATTTTCCAGCCTGGCCCGATGTTTTGCTCATCGACGGTGGACAGGGCCAGATGACGGCGGTGCGCGCCATTCTTGATGAGCTGGATATTGCCGATAGCGTCATTGCCATTGGCGTGGCCAAGGGCGTCGACCGCGACGCGGGCCGCGAGCGCTTCTTTGTGCAAGGCAAGGCCGATTTTGCCCTGCCCCCGCGTGATCCGGTGCTCTATTTTGTCCAGCGTCTTCGCGATGAAGCCCACCGTTTTGCCATTGGAACGCATCGGGCCAAACGCAGCAAATCGTTTTTGAAAAACCCGCTCGACGAAATCAGCGGCATTGGCCCAACCCGCAAGCGGGCGCTGTTGCAGCATTTCGGCACGGCCAAGGCGGTTTCCAAGGCGGCCATGAGCGAATTGATGACCGTTGAGGGCATTTCAGAGGCAACCGCCAAGCTGATCTACAATCATTTTAACGAGAGCGGAGCGGAATAATGGCCGATATTGTTTTTCTCTCCACAAATGGCCTTTTCCGCGACGAGATTGTAGCCTATCCGCTTAAGGCATGTTTTGATCGCAAAGTGGTCGCACACGTTTGTGACAATGACATGCTAAACAATGTGACAAATGATCTTATCTGCTGCCAATATCAGGCACCGACATAAAGACAGGGCATCATGGCTTCGCGTACTTACAGCATACCCAACCTGTTGACCTATGGCCGCATTCTGGCCATTCCGCTGATTGTGTTTTGCTTCTTTCTGGAAGGCACATTGCAGAGCACCGACTTTGCTCGCTGGACCGCGCTTGCGATTTTCACCCTCGCCTCCATTACCGATTTTCTCGATGGTTATCTGGCGCGCATCTGGAATCAGACCTCCAACATTGGGCGCATGCTGGACCCGATTGCCGATAAGCTGCTGGTGGCGACCTGCCTGTTGCTGATGGCCGCAGATACCGAAAAAACCATTGCAGGCTGGTCACTCTGGGCGGCGATCATTATCCTCTGCCGTGAAATTCTGGTGTCGGGCCTGCGCGAATATCTGGCCGCGCTGAAAGTCAGCGTGCCTGTGACCCGCATTGCCAAATGGAAAACCACCGTGCAGATGCTGGCACTTGGCTTTTTGCTGGCGGGCTCTGCCGGCGACAAAATCCTGCCGCACACCACCCAGATCGGCATCGCCCTGCTGTGGATTGCCGCTATTTTGACCATGTATACCGGCTATGATTATTTCCGCGCTGGCCTCAAGCACATTTCGGATGATTGAGCATGGTGAAACTGATTTATTTTGCCTGGGTGCGTGAAAAAATCGGCAAGGATGAGGAAGAGCTGGATTTGCCTGCCACGGTCAAAACCGGAGCAGACCTGATTGCCCACCTCACCACCCTCGGCGAGGACTATGCCGCGGCCCTGGAATTTCCCAATGCCATCCGCATCGCCATCAATATGGAACATGCCGAGCATGATGAGCTGATTGCGGGTGCCCGCGAAATTGGCCTGTTCCCCCCCATGACAGGCGGCTAAGCATGGTTGCGCCGACAATCCGGGTTCAGCGCGAGGATTTTGATGGCGCGGCCGAGAGTGCTTTGATCACCTCTGGCCGCAAGGATATTGGTGCGCTGACCTCTTTCATTGGCCTTTGCCGCGATGAACAAGGCAGGCTCGATGCGCTGGAGCTGGAACATTACCCTGGCATGGCCGAGACTGAACTGATGCGCATTGGCACCATGGCCATCGAACGCTTCAATCTGCTGGCCCTCACCGTCATTCATCGGTTTGGCAAGATTGCCGCTGGCGAGCAGATCGTGCTGGTGATTGCCGCGTCAAGCCATCGGCAAGCGGCTTTTGATGGCGCGAATTTCGTGATGGATTTTCTCAAAACCGCAGCCCCCTTCTGGAAGAAGGAACACGGGCTGGATGGCACCAAAGGCCAATGGGTTGCTGCACGCGATGCCGATGATGCGGCGCGCACCCGCTGGATCAAGGAATAAGGCTCTCCTTGCGGCTGAACACCAGCAGCAGCACAAGACCGCCGGTGATGGCAAAATCCTTCCACAGCACCGGGCCATAGCCGCTCCACAGCGTTTCAACCAATGCCACGCCCGCCGCCCCAAGGGCAGAGCGTAGCGGGTTGGATTGCCCGCCGACAGAGGCAATCAGCGCCACCTTGACGCCAAACACCAGGCCTGCGCCAAAATCCATCGTACCATAGTAAGAGCTGGCCAGAATGCCGCAGATGGCGGCCACCACAGCTGCGACCAAGCAAGCGCAGAGAAACACCAGATCAGCATCGATACCGCAAAAGCGGGCGGCTTGATCATCTTCCGCCACAGCACGCCAGATGCGCCCGACTTTTGAAGCATGCATGATAAAGGCCCCTGCCCCAACAAGGCAGGCCATCACCGCGCTATTGATCAGCTGAATGGCAGTGAGGCTGACAGTAAAGCCATCCGCAGCTGTCATCACCACAAGGCGCTGATTGAGAAAGGGCGACAGCCAGATCTCCCGTGCGCCAGACGCCAGCCGGGCTGTCTCAGACAATAGAATGAGCACGGCAAGGGAGGCAACAAGCACGGCATTGGGCGCGCTGTGAGAGAGTGGGCGCAAGATATGGCGGCCAATCAGCCAACTGCTGCCCAGCGTATAGGTCAGGGCAGCAACCGCCCCCATGCCCAAGGCGGCGGGCAGTACCAGATAATAATGGCTCCAGCCTCGATCTGCGAACAGCACAAACATCTGCCCGGCAAAAGCAAACAGCGCCCCATAGGTGATATCCACCCGCCGCGTCATGCCAAACACCAGCGCATAACCAAAGGCCAGCGCCGCATAAAGGGCTGCCAGAGGCACCGCATTCAACACCTGCTGCAACAGATAGGCCATGGTTATCTCCTTTAAAAATTATAACTGGTAAAATGAGTTTTACCAGTTATAATTCTGCCATGAGCTTCACATGGACCCCACATCGCTTTGCCGGTGGCGCGCTGGCGCTGGATGTTGCCAACAGCGTCATTTTGCGCTTTGACCCAACCCGCAGCCTTGATCGGTTTTCCGAGCCCGACAATCTGGCTGCCTTTCCCCACGCTGCCATGGCATTTTCGGCGGAGCGCGACCTGTTTGGCCCGCTTGAGCCAGTCAAGCCCGAAAATGTCGGCGGCTTTATTCGCTTGCGCGAAGCCATTGATCGGCATTTTCGCGCCCTTGTCGGTGGGGTAGAGCATCGCCTCAGTCTTGCAGAGTTGTTGGAGGCGGCAGCGGCAATGCTTCGGGCCGCGCCCTCAGATCAGGCCACGGAAGCAGCCACAGCCAATTCAGCCTTACGATTGCTGGCGTCCGGCAGCGAGCGCCTGAAAATCTGCGGCAATTGCGGCTGGTTGTTTTTGGACAAAAGCAAGAACCGCAGCCGGGTCTGGTGCGACATGGCGGTGTGCGGCAATCGGGTTAAAGCCAGCCGCCATTATCATCATAAAAAAGAGGGGAATGATCCATGAAGAGATCGGGCTTTTATATCGGCCTTCTCGCCCTGCTGGCAGCCATTTCAGCCTGCGAGCGCAGTGAAAAAGATGAGCCACTGAAAGTGCAAGGCAAGGTGTTTATCTTTAACTATCGCATTGCCAGCGCCACCTATGTGCTGAGCCTGGCGCGAAACGCACCCCTGCCGGATGAGAGCTATGCCGAGGTGCGCTACGAAAACCCCAGGGGTGGTGCCCCCATTGAGACCCGCACCAAAATCTTTCCCTTCTGGGATAAGATCGCGCTGGAAAGCCCTCCCGTGCATTGCATTGTCAAAGATAAGCCTTATGCAATTTCCATCCGCATTGTCGATGGCAAGGATAAGCTGATCCAGACCATCGACACCACGCTGACATCCAGCCTTGATCAAACCATCCTGCCCGCAAAGGGATTGGTGGTTGGGCCGATTTACACACCCAATCCAGAGGTGTTCAAAGCCGACGGCACAAGAGATTTTTCGCCAGAGAGCGATTGCCCGGCCCCCGTTAGCAAAACCTGAGTTCATGTATTGCATAAACAAAAACCGGTGCCTTTCAGCCCCGGTTTTCTTGATCAATATGAATCCTTTAAGGCCGAAACCTTAAAATCTGATTCAGCCAACGATTTCAGTGGCTGCGAACCAGTAAGCGATTTCTTCAGCAGCCGTTTCCGGGGCGTCAGAGCCGTGAACGGAATTCTCACCGATGGAGAGAGCGAACTGCTTGCGGATTGTGCCTTCAGCAGCCTGGGCTGGGTTGGTTGCACCCATGATTTCGCGGTTCTTGAGGATAGCGCCTTCGCCTTCCAGAACCTGAACAACGGTTGGGCCAGATGTCATGCCTTCAACCAGTTCGCCGAAGAAAGGACGCTCTTTGTGAACAGCGTAGAAGCCTTCAGCTTCACGTGTGCTCATCCAAACGCGCTTGGAAGCAACAACGCGCAGGCCGTTGTCTTCAAAAACCTTGGTGATTGCGCCCGTCAGGTTACGCTTGGTGGCATCTGGCTTGATCATCGAAAATGTGCGTTCAATCGCCATGGTCTTGTCCTTTATTGAATGGGCCCATCTTAATGTGGGAAGTGGGCGGTTTCTACCTGTCCCGATTCGTGAAGACAAGAGGGGTGCGCGAATTTCACTCAACCGTCATATTCAAAGGCGCTTAAGCTACTGTCCGGCCCAAACCGTTATAAAGATCAAGGCAGCGCTCAAACCAATCCAGCGCCGGATCATCGGCTGGTAAATGCACAGAACCGGTGGTGATTTTCAGCCATTGCAGCGCGCCAAACACGATGTAATCGCCAAACAGCGGCGAAGCGCCACCGATAAACGGCTGAGAGCGCAGCATATGGCGCAGAGGCTGGAGTTTTGCTGGAAAGGCTGCAATCGCACCTTCCCGGTCCGGGAAAATCTCTTCCAATGGCTTGCCAAACATCGCTTCGCGGGTTTTGCGAAAATGTGCCTGATCGGCTGGAGCCACCATATTATAAATATCCATCAGGGCGATAGCACTTATGGCCGGATGGATTGTGCTTTGCGAATAACCTTCCACAAAACGCGCCATGGCCTTGCCGCCCTCGCCACCAAACAGGCTGGGCGCGAAGGGATAAGTCTCTTCCAGATAAAGGGCGATTTGAAAACTGTCAGAGACCAGCGTGTCCTCATCCCGAAGCAGCGGCACAAGCTTGGTGACCCCACCTTCAACCGTTGGAATCTCGGTAAAAGACAGCAGCTTTTCATCAAATTCCAGCCCTTTGTGGTGGAGTGCCATCGCGGCTTTCCAGCAATGGGGTGAAAAGGGACGGCTGATATCTGTGCCGCTCAGGGAATATAAAATTCTGCTCATGGAATCGTTCTCCGGCAATAAACTGTTGTCACTTGATAGCAATCAAGCCCGTCGTTCCAATCAAAACTACTGACACAACGCATCAAACACATGAATGACCACATGTTCCTCATCAGTGTGGCGCATCTGCATATTGCGTTTGCTCTCTACATCGGCCAAAACGCCGGGCATGATCTCAATTAACGACGTCTCCGCCCGCATTGCTGGCCGCCTTCTCATCGACCACGCCACGATTTCGCTGCCCACGGGCGTGAAAGCGGGCCTTGTGGGCCGCAATGGTGCGGGAAAATCCACCCTGTTTCGGGTGATCACTGGCGATCTCGCCTCAGAGTCCGGCTCGGTCTCGATTCCGAAGGCCGCCAAAATCGGTCAGGTGGCGCAGGAAGCGCCCGGCACCGAAGACAGCCTGATTTCCATCGTGCTGGCTGCCGATAAGGAGCGCACCGCGCTTTTGGAAGAATCAGAAACAGCCACCGACCCAAACCGCATTGCCGAAATCCAGATGCGGCTGGTGGATATTGATGCCCATTCGGCAGAGGCGCGTGCTTCCAGCATTCTCGCCGGTCTTGGTTTTGATCAGGCAGCGCAGCTTCGTCCGGCGTCGGCTTTTTCTGGCGGCTGGCGTATGCGCGTGGCCTTGGCCGCTGTGCTGTTTGCCGAGCCTGACCTGCTGCTGCTGGACGAGCCAACCAACTATCTCGACCTTGAAGGCACGTTGTGGCTGGAAGATTATATCCGCCGCTATCCGCACACCGTCATTATCATCAGCCATGACCGTGATCTTTTGAACAATGCCGTCAATGCCATTGTCCATCTTGATCAGAAAAAGCTGACCTTCTATCGCGGTGGTTATGACCAGTTCGAGCGCCAGAAGGCCGAGAACGACGAATTGCAGATGAAGTCCAAGGCCAAGAATGATGCGGCCAGAAAGCATTTGCAAAGCTTCATTGACCGTTTCAAGGCCAAGGCCACCAAGGCCAAACAGGCCCAGAGCCGCGTGAAAGCGCTGGAACGGATGGGCACCGTTGCCGCCGTGATTGAAGATCACGTCCAGCCCATCACCTTCCCGGAGCCGGAAAAACAGCCTGCCTCGCCGATCATCGCCATCAATGGCGGCGCTGTTGGCTATGAGCCGGGCAAGCCGATTTTGAAAAACCTCAACCTTCGCATCGATGCCGATGACCGCATTGCGCTGCTGGGGTCCAACGGCAATGGTAAATCCACCTTTGCCAAGTTCATTTCCGGTCGCCTGCCGCCAGAAAGCGGCGATCTGCGTCTGGCACCGAGCCTGAAAATCGGCTTCTTCGCCCAACATCAGCTGGACGATCTGGTGCCTGCCGACACCCCGGTGGAGCATGTGCGCCGGTTGATGCCTGCGGCACCCGAAGCCAAGGTGCGCGCCCGCGTGGCGCAAATGGGCCTGACCACGGAAAAGATGAACACCGCCGCCAAGGACCTGTCCGGAGGTGAAAAGGCACGGCTGCTGATGGGCTTGGCCGCGTTTCATGCCCCGAACCTGTTGATTCTCGACGAGCCAACCAACCATCTGGACATCGACAGCCGCCGCGCGCTGATCGAAGCGCTGAACGATTACGAAGGTGCGGTTATTCTGATCTCCCACGATCGGCATTTGATCGAGGCGACCGTGGACCGACTCTGGTTGGTCAACAACGGCACCGTCACCACGTTTGAAGGTGACATGGAAGAATACCGGGACCTGATCGTGTCATCCGGTAAAAAAAAAGAAGAAAAAGTTGAAGTAACCGTTGATGCAGGCAACAAAGCAGACCAGCGCAAGGCCAATGCCGAAAAGCGGGCAGCGCTGGCTCCTTTGAAGAAAAAAATCAATGAAATCGAATCTTTGACCAAGAAACTCGAGAGTTTGATTCAAAGCCTTGATGCAGACCTTGCAGATCCGGTTTTATATGAAAAACATCCGGCCAAGGCCGCTGAAAAGGTCAAACAGCGCGGTGAAGCTGCCGCCAAATTGAATGCGGCCGAAGAACAATGGCTTGAGCTTTCGACAGAATATGAAGAGGCGATGGCGGGCTGAATATACTTGGCTCGCCAGAAAAAATCTCGACACGTTACGATTTTCGAGACTATCAATCACCAACATGTGTCTGCTTTTATAACATGTGGATCAGACAGACAGGATATAATCATCTCGAGAGAACAATTTCGGTGATCTTGTTTCAAGTTTATTTGAAAATAATAGCAAAAAAATAAATGTGCTGCTTTTGGTTTACGCTACATAGATGTCTTTCACTGGACTATAACCAATTGATTATAAATCATAAAATAATAAATCCCATTAATTTTAACGGTTAATTTTACATTAGAGATATTTTAATTAATCCCAAACATCATCCGTTTGCAATGCAACAATATACTGAGTGTCTCTTTTGACTTTCTGATCCGAACCGGGCGCACGGTTTTAATTGAGAAAGCCATACGGGGCAGAGATCGGCGCTCGGTGCCGTCAGCCAAAAGCTGGCAAGCAGCCTTCGGGTCAATCCGGTGCGAAAACAAACCACAGAGCATCCTTGCGTAGCCGAGTATTCGGCACGGCGCTTTCGCATCTCTTTATCCTGAGGTCTTTTGGGTCCTCCGAAGCCAAAACACATGTCAATCGCTGCGCAATGAATTGCGCCGCTGGTTCAGCATATCTGATGGGCCTGCCATGACGGCATCTCGTCCAGCGTGATTGGAAACAATGGAATGCTCCCACATTTTTCTTTGAAAACGTCACTCGCAGGGGCTTTATCCGGCTTGATGTTGCTTCTTCTCATCCAGGGCGGGTTTGGCCTCTATTCCATGTCGGGTATTTTCAAACATGTTCAGGAATTGGCCGAACGCGCCGTTCCGCGTGTCGATATTACCAATCGACTGAACATTTCGTTGGCCAATCTGCGCGGCCTGGAAACGCGCCACATTCTAAGCACCACAGCTGAGGCGATGGCGCAAACGGATGCCGCATTGGAAAACGAGCGCACAAAACTGCGCAGCCGCATGGCCATGTACGAAAAGCTGATTTCACTGCCTGCTGAGCGGCAGGCGTATGAGGTGTTCAAGCGTGAACTTGCCACCTATCTTGAGCTGGATGCCAAAATGGTGGCACTTTCCAAAAGCGGTGAGAAAGACAAGGCTTCCGCTCTTCTGGTGGGTGACATGGTCAAAGTCTATGCCGCCATGGACGATCAGGCTGACATTTTCCGCGACGCCAATGTGGATGCCGCGAAGGAGATGTATCAAAGCGCTTCCAACGCCTTTAACGTTTCGGTCCTTCTCAATGCGCTTGTGCTTGCGTTGGGAACCATCGCAGGCGTGGGTGCCATGATCTTCGTGTCAAAGGGCGTTTCAAGCCCCATCCAGCGACTGACGGCCAATATGAGCACGCTCGCATCAGGCGATTTCAACCACCACATTCCCTACCTTGAGCGGCAAAACGAAATTGGCTCCATGGCCCGCGCCCTGGAAGTGTTCAAGCAAAACGGACTGAACGTCTTGAGCATGAACGCGCAAGAGTTGCACATGCGCCAGAAATGCGATGAATTGCGCGACAGCATTGGCGAAGTGGTTGCTGCAGCGGTGACCGGCGATTTCAGCCAGCGCATCACCCGCGACTTCGACTTTCCCGACCTGAATGCGTTTGCAGCGTCCATGAATGAACTGGTGCAATCCATCGACAGTGGTTTGAGCGAGACACGACGCATTGTCTCTGCCCTGAACCAGGGCGATCTGACCGATGCCATGCGTGGGCAGTTTCAGGGCGCATTTGGTGAACTGCAGCAAAACGTCAACAATACCATGGGTGTCCTGCGCGCAATTGTGGGTGAGGTCCGCGCCTCAATCGACATGATCAACTCAGGCTCCGGCGAGCTTCGCTTTGCCTCCGATGATCTGGCCAAACGCACGGAGCAGCAAGCCGCAGCCCTGGAAGAAACGTCATCGGCGTTGGAAGAAATCACCAACACCGTCAACACATCAACCCGCCGCGCCTTGGAAACCAGCAAAATGGTGGACATTGCCAGACAAAGCACCGAGGATTCTGCCTCCGTGGTCCATGATGCGGTTTCGGCAATGGGACGCATTGAGCAGGCATCGGGCGAGATAGGTCAGATTCTGAATGTGATTGATGAGATTGCCTTTCAGACCAATCTTCTGGCGCTCAATGCTGGCGTGGAAGCCGCCCGCGCCGGAGAGGCTGGCAAGGGCTTTGCCGTTGTCGCCCAAGAGGTTCGTGAACTGGCCCAGCGCTCTGCCGGTGCCGCCAAGGACATCAAGAGCCTCATCACCAAATCGGGCGATGAAGTGGCCGCAGGCGTGCGCCTGGTGACAGCAACAGGGGATGCGCTCAACCGGATTCGCGATCACGTTGTCGATATCAATGCCCAAGTGCATGAGATTGCCAATGCCGCGAAAGAACAGGCCTACAAGCTCCAGGAGGTAAATTCCGCTGTTGGGCAGATGGATCAGGTCACACAACGCAATGCTGCCATGGTGGAAGAAACCACAGCCAGCACAAATCGGCTGGCCGATGACGCTGCCAACCTCGCGCGGCTGATCGGTCATTTCAAGCTGGAGCAAGCATCCAACAGAACCGGACACTGGAAAGCAGCCTAAACACACTTGTACAGCACTGTGCGTTTTATCAAACGCACAGTGCTGTCGCATTTTCAATTGTGTCAGATATTGGGCGAAAGCGGGTTCTCGTCAATAACTCATTAACCATAATTCGATTATCTGATTCTATCGTCTTTCACGAAGAATCACATCATGATGTCTCGCCTGTTCGCCAGCGCCACCCTTGCTTTATGCCTTGCTGGTTGCGCCAGCCAAAGCCCATCCAATATGACCATGCGCAGCGCATTTGCGCCGGTGACAGAGCGTCCCAAGCCGCTTTTGGCCAGCGACCCTGTGCCGATGGAGCCACAGAACTGGATGGGGCGCAGCAGAAGCACCCAATTGGCCGGGCGCACGCTGACAGTGTCGAGCATTCACGACATCAAGCTGGGGCCAAAAGAAGTCATCTTGACATTTGACGACGGGCCGTCGGTGAAAAAGACCGAAACCGTTCTGGCCGATCTCGACCAATATAACGTCAAAGCCACGTTCATGCTGGTTGGTGAAATGGCCAAGAGCCATCCTGAAATCGTGCAGGACACCTTGCGTCGTGGTCATTCCATTGGCAGCCACACCTATCGTCACCCCAATTTGAAAGCCATGGCCTTCGATCAGGCGATGAATGAAATCATGCGCGGCGAAAATGCTGTGCGCGATGCAGCGGGCATCAAAACGGTTGGCTTCTTCCGCTTCCCCTATCTTGCCGATACATCAAGATTGCGCCAGGCTCTGGCTGACCGCGGCACGGTGGTGATGGATGTCGATGTTGATACCAAGGATTATTACAAGGCCAGCGCCGCCCAGGTGCTGGACCGCACCATGGCAGAGCTTGCCAAGCGCCATGGCGGCATCATTTTGATGCATGACATCCACACCAGAACAGTTGCCATGTTGCCCATGCTGTTGAAGCGTCTGAACACTGAGGGCTATAAAGTGGTGACCCTGCGCTATGGCAAGGCATCCAATCAGATGGTTGCATCGCGCCTGTAAGCAAAAGGCCTATCCTCCACAACAGAGGATAGGCCTTTTTTGTCCCCGCACATTACAAACGCTTACGCCTTCTTCTCCCAGCGGCCCTGATTGTTTTGCTGCCAATAGGTCAGAGCATGGCCCTCACCTTTCAGCCGCTTCCACTCGCCACGCGCGGTTTCCAGCTCGCTTTGGTCATGGCCATCAAACACAAACACCACCCGCTCATAGAGCAAGGGAAGCTCCGGCACGGCACCGTCAATATAGAATCGCACCGTTGCCTGATTGCCATTGCCTGACGATAGACTGAGCAACACCGGCTGGCTCTCGGCCATCTCCGCATCGTCCGTGCCATGGGGCAAAAAACTATCGTCCCGATAGGTCCATAAATGCTGATCGAGCTTTTCACGCCGATCAGCATCCCGCATTTCAACGCCCACGGTCCAGCCACGCTCGAGGCACTTTTCCAGCAGGGCCGGTAAAGCATCCTCAAGCTTCGTTTCTGTGAGATGGTAGAAGAGAACGTCGGTCACGCTTTGGTGTCCCGCTTACGCTTCATAAGCATCACGCACCAGTTGATCCAGGAGCCGCACACCAAAGCCAGAAGCCCAGGACTGGCTGATTTCATCCTTTGGCGAATCCATCGCGGTTCCGGCAACATCAAGATGCGCCCAAGGGGTGTCGCCGACAAAGCGTTGCAAGAATTGCGCCGCCGTAATCGAGCCTCCCAGCCGTCCGCCGGAGTTTTTCATATCGGCAAAGCGGCTATCGATCATCTTGTCGTAATCCTTGCCAAGCGGCATCCGCCACAGGCGCTCATTGGTGCTCAGGCCCGCTTTCAGCAATTGCTCTGCCAGTTCATCATCGTTGGAAAACAGGCCAGCATGCAGATTGGCCAGCGCCACCAGAATGGCACCCGTCAATGTTGCCAGATTGATCATGAAGGCAGGCTTGAAACGGTCGTTGCAATACCAGAGCGCATCACACAGCACCAAACGGCCTTCGGCATCGGTATTGATAATCTCAATGGTCTGGCCGGACATCGAGGTGACAATATCGCCCGGACGCTGGGCATTGCCATCCGGCATGTTTTCCACAAGGCCGAGAATGCCAACAACATTCACCTTGGCTTTGCGCGCCGCCAGCGTATGCATCAGGCCAATCACGGCGGCCGCACCGCCCATATCGCCCTTCATATCTTCCATGCCTGCTGCTGGCTTGATGGAAATACCGCCGGTGTCAAACACCACGCCCTTGCCAATGAAGGCAATCGGCTGAGCATCTGTTTTGTCACCCTTCCACTGCATCACCGCCAAACGCGGTGGCCGCACGGATCCTTGGGCAACACCCAAAAGCGCGCCCATGCCCAGCGCCTTCATCTCCACTTCCGTGAGAATCTCAACCTCAACGCCCAGCTTTTCAAGCGCCTTGGCATGATCGGCAAACTCCACCGGGCCAAGCACGTTGGGCGGCAGGTTGACCATGGTGCGAGCCAGCAACACGCCATCGGTCACGGCTTTGCCGTCCTTTTCAAACAAGGCCTTGGCCGCATCCGCATGGGCGGTGACAATGGTCACCTTGATGACGGCGGCACCCTCATCATCATCCTTTTTCTTGGTCTTGTAATCATCAAAGGTGTAATTGCGCAGCATCATGCCTGCGGCAAAATCGCAGACAGCCTTTGGTGTCACATCAAGGCCTTCGGCATCGACAAACACGGTGGCAGCCTCGGCTTTCTTGAGGTTGGCGGCCACGGTTCCGCCAAGCCGCAACCAGTCATGAGCGCTCAGATCAGCCGCCTTGCCTGCGCCAACCACGATCAAACGATCCAAGTTTGATCCCGCAGGTGCCAGCAAATCCAGCACCGTCATTGCCTTGGCCTTGAACTGCGCTGTTGCGGCGGCTCTTGCAAACGTGCCAGCAGGATCAAGCTCGGCGGCTGCTGCGGGCAGCGCGCTTTCTGCCTCTTTCAGCGTCAGCGCAAGTCCGCCTTGCAGCGTGGCAGATGTCGCAAAGGATATTTCTAGCTTGGCAGCCATGGTCAACTCCGGCATTTCATTTTGAAGGTTGGCCGATCATGTCGGTTTTGAACCCGATTGCAACAGATAGACCGACAAAGCCGAAATTTGATGTGCAAAAGGCAGCGGACGATAAAGCAAAGGTGAGGCATCTGGCTCTTTTCCCCGTCACAGGGTAATAAGCCAGCGCAACTGCCTGCCAGAGCAGACTCATCAAGCGGACAGACCCATCAAGCCGACAGACCAAGAGTGAACCATGAGCCCCATTGCGCGCACCTCTGTGCACACGATCAAAACACTCTGGGAAGGACTGGCCCGCGTGCCGGACCTGTCAAAAGCATCCATAGGCACCGCAACCGCGCTGTCTGCCCTGTGGTTTGCTTTGCTGCTTGCGTTTTACGCCCTGCCCGAGATCGATTTGGCAGTCGCCGGCTTTTTCTTTCGCGCCTCAGAATGCGGTGCTGGCGTGAGCCGCCTTGTCTGCGGTGGCTTTCCCGTCAGTCACAATGGTGTGGTTCAGGTGATTCGCAAAATCCTGTTCTACGTGCCGCATATCACTGGCGTCTGTGTTCTGGTGGCGCTGATCATTGCGTTGGTCGAAGCAAAGGACAAACGCATCAGCGAATTTCCGATTTTGAAACAGCAAAACCACGACTGGATCGCAAAACTCGCCTTGTCGCTGCTGGCAGCCTTGATAGGCCCGTTTCTTGTCGTCAATGTCATTCTGAAAGAGTGGTCGGGAAGACCTCGCCCCATTGAAACCGATGTTTTTGGTGGCACCCTGCATTTCATGCCGGCCGGTAGTTTTGCCGGTGCCTGCGATGGCAATTGCTCTTTCATCTCGGGCGAGGCCGCAGGTGCCGGCATTATTATCTGTATTGTGCCCTTTATTCCCTCGAGCTGGCGATCTCGCCTCGGCCCGCCTTTGGTCATCGCCTCCATCGCCACGGCCCTGCTGAGGGTGGCATTTGGAGGTCATTATCTCTCGGATGCGGTTCTGGGCTGGCTGTCGTCGCCGGTCATTTTTGCCTGGGTCTTTGCCGTGTACCACGTGTTTGACAGGCCGCAAAAGCGCTCAAATTCCAAGCCATCGTCAATCCTGCACAGGTGATTGCAGAACAAGCCCTTGTCTTTTACCAGAACCAAGGGCAAATAGAGGCCACAAGCAGGGTCAGGCATGAAGCTTCTCGAAAAATATATATTGCGGCGTGTCGCGCAAATGTTCCTGACGGCATTGCTGCCGGTGCTTGCGATTATCTGGACGACGCAGGTTCTGGCACGCATCAATCTAGTGACCGACACCGGCCAATCCATCGGTGCATTTGCCCAGCTGGCAACGCTTATTTTGCCGACAATCATTCCCGTTGTGATGCCCTTTGCGCTGGTGATCGGCATCACACAAAGCCTCACTGCGATGAACAATGATTCGGAACTGCCGGTCATTGATGCGGCAGGCGCTTCGCGCTCCATCATCCTGCGGCCGATCCTGTTGTTTGCACTGGCGATAAGCCTGCTCACGCTGTTCATCACCAATGATGTGCAGCCCAAGGTCAAAGCTGCCGCAAGAGATATGATCGCCAACGCCTATGCCGACCTTCTCTCCACGGTGATTGAAGAGAAAAACTTCCGCAAAGTTGAGGAAGGGCTCTATGTCCAGATCTCGCAGCGGCTGGCCGGACGCGTTCTCAAGGGCCTGTTCGTTGCTGATTATCGTGACCCGAACTACACGCTGATTTACTACGCCCGCGAAGGTGCCGTGGATAAAACTGGCACAGCGCTGATCATGCATGATGGCGAAGTGCAGCGCAAAGCGCCGGGCGAAAACGTCTCTATTGTTCACTTCGATTCTTACGCCTTTGACCTCTCTGATCTGACAGAACAGCGCGGCAAGGCATCAATGCGCCCAAGCGATCGAAGCCTGGGCTTTCTGCTCAATCCCGATAAGAATGATCCCGATTATCAAGCGCGCCCCGGTGCCTATACGGCGGAATTGCATAAGCGCATGACCGAGTGGCTTTTGCCGTTTGCCTTTGCGCTGATTTCTCTGGTCATTGCAGGCGACGCGAAATCGCACCGCGAGGCGCGGCTGCATCCGATGGTCTCGGCGCTGGTGATTGCCCTTCTGTTGAGATGGCTTGCCTTCTATGCCGCCAACAAGGTCGAAAACAACAGCGCGTATGTCTATCTGATGTACGCCACGCCGTTACTCAGTGGGGCCATTGCCGCAGCAATGCTGTATCGCCAAAAGCAAGCGCGGAGGCGTTCCAAATTGCAGCACGCGATTGACACCTTCATTGCATCGGCTCAGGCGCGCCTTTCGGGCTTGCGCGGCAAAAACTCCGGAAATGGGGGCGGCGTATGATCATCGGTACACTCAGCCGTTATTTTCTCAAGCGCTACGCCATCACCGTCTTCTGGTTTCTGATCGGTGTGGCCGCCATCATATTTCTGATCGACTTTAGTGAGGTCAGTGGCCGCTATTCCGATGCCAAAGGCTCATCCCTGATCGGCGTGATGCTGCTCACCTTGATGCGCTTGCCTCTGATCTTGCAGCAGACAGTTCCGTTTATTGCGCTGTTTGCGGGCATGACGGCGCTGATTGCGCTCAATCGTCGCTCCGAGCTGGTGATTGCGCGCGCGGCGGGCATTTCCGTCTGGCAGTTCATGTTCCCGTTCTTGCTCGGTGCCTTCCTGCTCGGTGTCGGCAGTTCCGTGATTCTCAACCCGCTTGCGGCCATTGGACAGCAATTTGCCCTGTCTCAGGAAGCGAAGTGGGGCGATTCGGGCAGCGTGAGCAACAATGACGTTCCGTGGATTCGTCAGATCACTGGCAAGGACGACACCATCATCGGTGCATCATCAGTGCTGGAAAATGGCACCTTGCTGACCCAGCCGGTATTTATCCACTTTGACAGCGACGGTCGGATCGCCTATCGACAGGATGCTTCCACAGCGAAGTTGCAAGATGGTTACTGGGTGCTTAATGATGTTATTGAGACTCGCCCGGGTCAAAAGCCTCTGGATCTCGCATCGGTGAAAGTTCGTACCAATTTGAAGCAGGAGTTTTTACAAGAGCGTCTCGCACAGCCTGATACTGTTGCTTTTTATGATCTTTCTAACAAAATAGCAGTCGCGCATTCCTTTGGCATATCGACGAAAAGGTTGGAAACCCAGTTTCATTCACTGATTTCCATGCCGTTCCTTCTCGTTGCAATGACATTGATTGCTGCAACTGTTTCTCTCAAATTCAGTCGTTTCAACCAGTCACGAACCGTGATTCTGGGTGGAATCATTTCAGGCTTCGTGCTTTATGTGACAACAGTGCTTGTAAAGGCGTTCGGAAGCAGTGGTGTGGTTCCGCCATTCGTCGCAACCTGGTCTCCAGTGATTGTGGCAATGGCATTGGGTGCGACAATTCTGCTTCATCAGGAGGATGGTTAGTGGCGGCAAGTGACCGCGGAAGCGTGAGTAGGCTTTTAGCAGCCCTTTTGGCAGGCGTCGCTCTGAGTGCATACGTAGCTCCTGTTGGAGATGTATACGCGCAGGAGAAGACCAGCCGGGGTGCTTTGACGCCGAAGGTTCCCGACGATGCGAAGCTGATGCTCGCAGCGAACGAACTCGTGTACAACAAGGACGCCCAAAAGGTCACCGCCGTTGGCGGCGTTCAGATAAACTATGCTGGTTACCAAATGGTAGCCCGCCGCATCGAGTATGATCAAAAGTCTGGCCGCCTGATGGCCTACGACAACATTGAATTGATCGAACCGGGCGGAAATCGGATCTATGCCGACAAACTGGATGTGACCGATGATTTCGGCAGCGGTTTTGTCGATAGTCTTCGCATTGAAACACCGGATAATACCCGTATGGCGGCAGTATCCGGCCAGCGTGTGAACGGCGATGAGATGATCCTGAACAAGGGCATCTACACCGCCTGTCTGCCCTGTGCTGAAAAAGGCCGTGCGCCGATTTGGCAGATCAAGGCAGAACGCGTTATCCAGAACGGCAAGACCCATACAATCCGTCTGGAAAAGGCCCGTTTCCAGCTTTTTGGCCATTCCATCGCGACGATTCCGGCGATGACCGTGCCAGACAATACGGTGAAGCGGAAGTCAGGCTTCCTGTTCCCACAGTTTAGCACAACGCAAAACCTCGGAGTTGGGGTTATTGCTCCCTATTATTGGGCAATTTCTCCACAAACCGATGCGACGATCAGGCTGGGTGGCTATTCCAACCAGGGCGTGCTGCTGGACACCGAAGTGCGTCATCAGTTCGAAGACGGGCTTGCCACTCTGCGCTTTGCCACCATCGATCAGATGAACAAGCAGGCTTTCAACGCGGGTACGTCCGACTCGAAGAAAGACTTTCGCGGCATGGTCGGGTCAACCGGCGCGTTCACGATCAATCCTCGCTGGACATTCGGCTGGAATGTCATGGCGCAAAGCGACAATAATTTCTCGCGTACCTACAATCTGCAGGGATTCAACGAGAGCACCCATACCAATCAGGTCTATCTGAGTGGTCGTGGCAATCGTAATTCCTTCGACATGCGCGCCTACTATTTTGATGTTCAGGATGCTGACAACAACAATGTGGCAGAGCGCAAGCAGCCTGTTGTCACGCCAACAATTGACTACAGCTATTATGCGCCAGAACCTTTCATGGGCGGCGAACTCTCGGCTGTCGTCAATTTCACGGCATTGACACGCTACAACAACGACTTCTTCAACGTCACATCCACCTCCCCTATCAAGTATCAGGGCCTCAAGGGCAATATGAGCCGCTTGACCGCGGAAGTTGAGTGGAAGCGGACGTTTGACACCTCGGAGGGCTTGTTGCTCACGCCAATCCTCGCCGCTCGTGGCGACGTGTTTGGCAACAATATGAATAACCCTGTTGGCTATACAGGCAATTACGACGATACCGCAGGCATTGCCCGCTCCATGGTCACCGCAGGGCTGGAAGTGCGTTATCCCTGGTTGCTGACAACGCCCAACAGCAACAGCGTACTTGAGCCAATTGCACAAATTTTTGTGCGTCCTGACGAGCAGGACGCTGGCAGATTGCCAAATGAAGATGCGCAAAGCTTTGTGTTCAATGCCACAAACCTGTTCTCGCGTGACAAATTCTCCGGTTTTGACCGGGTTGAAGGTGGCACACGCGCCAACATTGGCTTGCGCTACACAGGCTCACTCGACAGCGGCTACACGCTTCGCAGCATTTTTGGTCAGTCCTATCAGCTTGCTGGTCAAAACTCGTTTGCTTCAAGCGATCTGGTCTATGCTGGCAATGAGTCGGGCCTCGAAAACACTGTGTCTGACTATGTTGGTATGGTCGGTGTTGATACGCCATTTGGCCTGTCAACCGCCATCAACGCCCGGATCGACCGCAGCTCACTTGAGCTGAAGAGAACGGATACGTCTGTCGGCTATCAAAACGACAGATTGCAAACCAACTTCGTCTATAGCCAGATCGCGGCTCAGCCAAACTATGGCTATAACTACGAGCGGCAAGAGATCCAGAATACGACGCAGATCAAGGTTGACGATTACTGGTCGGTTTTTGGCGCAAGCTATTGGGATTTGAAGAAGGATCGGCTTGATCGCTACGGCGTTGGCTTCTCCTACACGGACGAATGCACCGTCTTCTCTATCGTTTACAAGCGCAAAAGCACCGACACATCAACCGCTGCCAATGACTGGTCGATCGGCGCGCGTCTGACATTCCGCACGCTCGGCGATATCGGCGTGGGCAATCTCAACCCGACCAGCACCGACTGATGGATGCGCGATGATCAATAACCACCCTGAGCCAATCTGGGGTGGTTCATTTTCATAGAAGACTGCGTTTCAGTGGTCTTGAGAGCGCGGCGATGTTTTATCATTCCTTAAATCGATTTCGATTTCAGGAATTATGCAGTAGCCATTGTTTTGCCGCACCGTTTGTGCAAACGATCCTGCTTAAGTGCAGGTATAGGACGGCACCACAGGATTGATGTGGTGCGGGAAAGGGACATGTTAATGACCTTCGGCAGCAAGATTTTGCGAGTAGCTCTGGTGAGCACAGTCGCCCTGGTGAGTGTGGCAAGCCTCACGCCGACTATGTTTGTAAGCGTCGCTCACGCCGCAACCGGTGTGGCCATTGTGGTGAACAAGGTCGCGATTACCAACACAGATATTGCGCGCCGTGCTGCTTTCTTGAAGCTTCGCCATGAAAAAGGCGACCTGAACAAGATGGCAAAAGAAGAGATGATCGACGAGCAGCTCAAGCGCCAGGAAGTGGCGCGGGTTGGCATGTCGGTGAGCGTCGCCGAAGTCGATGCCGCTTTTGCCCGTTTCTCGGCGTCCAACAAGCTGACACCAGCCCAAATGACCCAGATTCTCGACAAGGCAGGCGTCGGCGCAGAGCATTTTAAATCCTACATCGCCGTTCAAATGAGCTGGCCACGTCTGGTCAATGCCCGCTACTCCTCCAGAGACAAGCTGACCAATCAGGAAATGGTCACGCGCCTGTTGGAGAACAAGCAAAAACCACAGACGACTGAATACGCGTTGAAGCAAGTGATCTTCGTTGTTCCCGCGAACAAACGAAATGCAGTTCTGGCCAAGCGAAAAGCCGAAGCGGAAGCCTCACGCGGCAAATTCCCTGGCTGCGATCAGGCAATGGAATTTGCCCGCAACTATCTTGATGTGTCGATTCGCGATCTTGGCCGGGTGTTGCAGCCAGAACTGCCAACCGAATGGAAGCCTTTGATTGAAGGTGCCAAGGGCAATACCACCGGCACGCTGGTCACAGAGCGTGGCGTCGAATATATCGCCATTTGCAGCCGCAAAGAGGTATCAGACGATCTGGCCGCGCAAGCCGTGTTCCGCGCCGAAGATCTTGGCAAGCAGGACAAGAGCAAGGAAGATCCGAACTCCGCGAAATATCTTGCGGATCTCCGTTCCAAGGCCCAGATCGTTTACCCGTGAGTGCAAGAAACATGTCCGCTCTTTCCGAGAACACACCCCTTGCACTCACCCAGGGCGACCCGGCTGGCATCGGTCCAGACATCAGCCTGGTAGCATGGGTAAAGCGTAAAGAGATGGGCATTCCCGCCTTTCTGTTTCTCGGTGATCCCGCCGTGTTGCGCTCACGCGCACGAAGCCTTGGGCTGGATATTCCTTTCAAGGAATGCACGCCCGAGCAGGCGGCAGAGGTGTTTTCGGATGCGTTTCCCGTTCTCCCAATCCCTGCGGGAATAGACGTTGTGGCGGGTCAGCCACATATGGCAACGGCACGCGGCACCATCAGCGCGATTGAGATGGCCGTGTCTCTCTGCTTTGAGGGCAAAGTCCGTGCGCTTGTCACCAACCCCATCGCCAAATCTGTGCTTTACGAAGCAGGTTTTGGCTTTCCGGGCCATACAGAGTTTCTGGCCGCCTTGTCTGAGAAGGCAACAGGGCAAGCTTCAATGCCTGTGATGATGCTGGCGGGTCCAAAGCTGCGGGCTGTGCCGGTGACCATTCACATCCCCCTTCGCACGGTCGCGGATGCATTGACGCAAGACCTGATCCTCAAGACATGCCGTATTGTTCATGCCGATATGCGCGATAAATTCGGGCTTGAAGCACCACGGCTGGCGATTGCCGGGCTTAATCCCCATGCTGGCGAAAATGGCGCGCTAGGCGTTGAAGACGACGCCGTCATCGCACCGGCTATCTCAAAGCTACGGGCCGAGGGCATTGACGCATTTGGTCCGCTGTCCGCCGACACAATGTTCCATGACGAAGCACGCCGCCGTTATGATGTGGCGATCTGCATGTATCATGATCAGGCATTAATTCCGCTCAAGGCACTGGATTTTGACGAATCCGTCAATGTCACACTTGGCCTGCCCTTTATTCGCACCTCTCCCGATCACGGAACGGCGTTTGGCATTGCGGGTCAGGGCATTGCCAGAGAAAACAGCCTGGTGGCCGCCCTGAAGCTCGCCGATAAGATTAGCCTCGCGCGTTTGCAGGTTGCCTCCTGATGGCTGCATTGGACGGTCTCCCGCCGCTGAGGGATGTCATTCAGCGCCATGGGCTGGATGCGAAAAAGGCATTGGGGCAGAATTTTCTGCTCGATCTCAACATCACCCAGAAAGTAGCGCGCACCGCAGGCGACCTCACCGAGGCCACCGTGTTTGAGGTTGGCCCCGGTCCCGGTGGCTTGACCCGTGCACTTTTGGCGCTTGGCGCAAAAAAGGTGATTGCCGTTGAGCGTGACAGCCGGTGCTTGCCAGCGCTGGCCGAGATCGCCGATCACTATCCCGACCGGTTGGAGGTGATTGAGGGGGACGCCCTCAAGGTGGATTTCGAAGCCATCGCCCCCGAAGGCCCGATCAAGATCGTTGCGAACCTGCCCTATAATGTTGGCACGCAATTGCTGGTCAATTGGCTGACACCCCGGCAGTGGCCGCCCTTTTGGCAGTCCATGACGTTGATGTTTCAAAAAGAAGTCGGTGAGCGTATTGTTGCGCAAGCGGATGACGATCACTATGGCCGTCTGGGTGTGCTCTGTGGCTGGCTGACGCAGGCGCATATGGCCTTTGATTTATCACCGCAGGCCTTCACACCGCCGCCTAAGGTGACCTCAACGGTGGTGCATCTCACCCCGCGGCCGGAGCCCCTGCCCTGCGATCTTGCCAAGCTTGAAAAAGTGACGCAGACCGCCTTTGGCCAACGCCGCAAGATGCTGCGTGCCAGCTTGAAGCCGATTGGTGGCGAAGCACTTCTCAACCGCGCTGACATTGATCCCTCGCGCCGGGCAGAGACGCTTTCTGTCGAGGAATTTTGCAAAATTGCCAATCTGATCTGATCAGTACGCACAGTTTAACACCGCCGCATGCTCTATAAAGCGCGTGGCGGTGTTGACCTTTTGGATCTTACAGGCTTGGAACCTCTGTGACCAGTTCCTGCACAAAATCAAACATGCCGTGGCGGCGATCGCGGCGAAGACGTTCTGCCTTGACGATGGATTGAACGGCATCGAAGGCGGCGTTCAGGTCGTCGTTGACAATCACATAGTCATATTCGCGCCAATGCTCAATTTCCGCGCGGGAATTGTGCAGGCGGGTCTGGATAACCTCTTCCGAATCTTCTGCCCGGCGATGCAAGCGCGATTGCAGCTCGGTCATGGTCGGCGGCAAAATGAAGATCGAGACAACATCGGCCGCCATTTTTTCCTGAAGCTGCTGTGCGCCCTGCCAATCGATATCAAACAGCATATCGCGGCCTTCGGACATCGCCACTTCAACCGGCTCACGTGGGGTGCCATAGAAATTGCCATGTACTTCGGCCCATTCCAGCAGCGCATCCGAGGCTCGAAGCCGCTCAAATTCGCGCTGCGAAATGAAGTGATAATGCACGCCCTCAATTTCGCTGGGGCGGCGCGCACGCGTGGTCACGCTGACCGACATGCCGATTTGCTTATCAATATCCATCAGCGTGCGCGCAATGGTGGACTTACCCGCACCCGAGGGCGAGGAAATCACCAGCATAAGGCCACGCCTTGCAATCGAAACACGCTGAGACGTTATGGTGGACATGGCCCTACTCCAAATTCTGGACTTGCTCACGAAACTGATCAATGACCACTTTCAACTCGATGCCGGCAGATGTGACCGCCGCCGCATTGGACTTAGAACAAATTGTATTCGATTCGCGATTAAATTCCTGCGCCAGAAAATCGAGCTTGCGTCCAACCGGAAGGCTTCCAGCCAAAAGCTGGCGTGCGGCACTGACATGGGCTTTCAAACGGTCAATTTCTTCGCGCAAGTCTGCCTTGGTGGCCAGCAGTGCTGCCTCAGCATAAAGACGATCTTTGTCGAGGCTCGGCGCAGATGCCATCAAGGCGGCAACCTGGCTTGAGAGCTTCTTGAGGATCTCGTCGGTGCCGCGTGATGGATCTTGCTCGACCGAGAGCGTCAGCTGTTCAATTTTGTTCACCTGATCGAGAAGCACGGCCTTCAGCGCGTCTCCTTCGCGCTGGCGCATCTCAGTCAGCTGGACAACCGTTTCTTCCAGGCCGGCCATAAGGGCATGCTCGCGCGCTTTGATCGCGTCTGCATCATCCTCAACTTCACGAAAATCAACCAGACCACGGATGGAAAGCAATCCATCCAGAGACAAGGGGCTGTTATCAACCACATCGGTGCCCAAGCGCGCACGAAGCGCAAGCACCGCATTCAGTGCATCTTCATTGACCACGGCCTCCATGCGATTGTCGCCGGTGGACAAAGACAATGCGACTTGAAGATTGCCACGGGAGAGGTGACGCCCGATCACCACTTTGATGTCGCTTTCCAGAGCCTCCAACCCTTGTGGCAGCCGCAGGCGTATATCAAGGCCCTTGCCATTGACGGAGCGTATTTCCCACGCCCAACGATAACGGCCACAGGAGCCTTCGTTACGAGCAAAACCCGTCATCGATTGCAACGTCATAAGATACCTTCCATCTTCGCAAGCCGCGAAATTACTTCTTTTTCACCGGCTTGGGAACTGTTGTTGGATCGACCTCCGGTTGCCCATCCACACTTTCTGCCGGATCAGCGCCACGCTCGGCCTCAAGCTTGCGCCAATTTTTCACATTGGCATTGTGCTCCTCCAGCGTCGCAGCAAAAGCATGCCCGCCTGTGCCGTCGGCAACAAAGTAGAGATCCTTGGTGCGCCAGGGATTGGCAACAGCCTCCAGCGCCGCCCGGCCAGGATTGGCAATCGGGCCTTGCGGCAGACCCTTGATGATATAGGTGTTATACGGCGTCTCTTTTTTGAGGTCCGATTGATAGATCGGCCGATCCGAAGGCTTGCCATCGCCGCCAAACAGGCCATACACAATGGTCGGATCCGATTGCAGCCGCATGCCTTTTTGCAGGCGGTTCAGAAAGACCGAGGCGACATGCGCACGCTCGTCATCCTTGCCGGTTTCCTTCTCGACAATGGAGGCAAGGGTTACGAACTGCTCTTTGGTCTTGATAAACAGATCGGGTGAGCGCTTTTCCCAAATCTGGTCCACCAGTTTTTGCTGCGCCTCCAGCATCTGATCCACAATTTCCTGCCGCTTGGTGCCGCGTGAAAATTTGTAAGTGTCGGGGCGCAAGCTTCCTTCAGTGGGCAACGTCTTGGGCAAATCACCTTCCAGCACCGGATCAGCGGCAAGCCGTTCAAACATTTGTTTGACAGTCAGGCCTTCCGGCATGGTGACCGAATAGAGAATGGATTTCCCCGAACGCAATAGCTCGAGAATATCGCTCATCGAGGCTCCAGCCTTGATTTCATATTCACCGGTCTTCAGCGTATCGCCGTCGTTCAGATAGGTTTTGCTCATCAGACGGAAAATGCGCGCGTCGGAAATCAATCCGTTGCGCTCGAGATTGCTGGCGATTTCAGAAGGGCCAGCACCATTGCGCACCATGAAATTAGCGTTGGTCGTCGAAGGGCCAGGTTCGTGGAACACGGAGAAAGCATAGTAAAATCCGGCGATCGCGAGAACGCAGGCGAAAACGGCCAAGCTCATCAAAAAATTGAGAAAAATCACAAACTGGCTACGAGCACGACGGGAACGCTTGGGCAGTTGCGGCACACGCTCTGGTCTGGGCGGCTCCGAGGGTGTTCTCGCAACCTGTGTCACCGTTCGGGATGGCTCTTCACCGCTGTTGCCGGTGGTTTCTTCGTCGACGCGCTCGCTCACCGTCACTCCTCTTCGATTCAGTTCCGCCGCTTGTGGGCAAACATTGCGGCAAAAAACGGGTCCCCTGTGAGTGTGGCGGGGCATTCTACAGGATGAAAGGCCCAACAGAACAGATCAGCTGCGCCCTTCTCTCCTTTTATCCTTCAAAGCGCCGCAGAACCAGCGACGCATTGGTGCCGCCAAAACCAAAGGAATTGGACAGGGCAACACGAACATCGCGCTTGCGGGCCTTATACGGCACAAGATCAATTGCGGTTTCCACGTCAGGATTATCAAGGTTGAGCGTTGGCGGCACAATGCCATCACGAATGGCAAGAGCCGAGAAAATCGCTTCCACGGCACCTGCGGCCCCCAGCAAATGGCCAATGGCCGACTTGGTGGACGACATCGATACATTGGGAGCATGATCGCCCAACAAACGCTCAACGGCACCAAGCTCAATCGTATCCGCCATGGTCGAAGTGCCATGAGAGTTGATATAATCAATATCAGAGGCGGTAAGCCCCGCACGCTTCAAGGCCATCGACATGCAGCGGTAGGCACCATCGCCATCCTCAGCAGGGGCGGTGATGTGGAATGCATCGCCCGACATGCCGTAGCCAACCACTTCGGCATAAATCTTCGCTCCACGCGCCAGCGCATGGTCCAGCTCTTCCAACACCACAATTCCGGCACCCTCGCCCATCACGAAACCATCACGGTCGCGGTCATAAGGACGTGATGCCTTTTGCGGGTCGTCGTTGTGATCTGTGGACAAAGCCTTGCAGGCGGCAAAACCGGCCAGAGAAATTCGGCTAATGGGCGATTCCGCCCCACCGGCCACCATAACGTCGGCATCGCCAAGGGCAATCATGCGGGCAGCATCGCCAATCGCATGCGCGCCGGTTGAGCAGGCCGTGACCACCGAATGGTTGGGGCCGCGCAATTTATGGCGAATAGACACATGGCCCGAAGCCAGATTGATCAAACGTCCGGGAATAAAAAAGGGCGAAATGCGACGTGGACCCTTGTCGCGCAGCGTGTAGCCCGCTTCGACAATGCCTTCAATGCCGCCAATGCCGGAGCCGATCAGCACACCCGTTGCGACTTGATCTTCTTTGGTTTCCGGCTTCCAGCCCGAATCAGCCATGGCCATATCTGCGGCCGCAATCGCATACACAATGAATGGATCAACTTTACGCTGTTCTTTCGGCTCCACCCAATCGTCCGCATTGAACGTACCATTGGCGCCATCGCCGAACGGAATTCTGCATGCAATCTTTGCCGGAAGATCTTCAACGTCAAATTCAGTTACGCGCTTGGCAGCATTTTCTCCCGCCAAAAGCCGCGACCACGTCACTTCGGTACCGCAGCCAAGAGGAGATACCATGCCGGCACCGGTGATAACGACACGTCTTATTTGCACGTTCACCCCACTCATAAAGTCAGATGCGGCTGCACAACAAAAAGCCCTGCGACAACAAAGTCGGGAGCCATGCAGCAGATTAAAATTCTACGACATCGACACCGCAGCCTTGAAGACCGCGTACTGCAAACAAAAAAAGAGAAAGCGTCTGGAGCGGGATTAAACCCGCTCCAGACCGGCCGATCAAAAGATCAGGCCTGAGCCTTTTCGATAAACTTCACAGCATCACCAACGGTGAGGATGGAGTCAGCAGCGTCGTCAGGAATTTCGACGCCGAATTCTTCTTCAAATGCCATGACGAGTTCGACGGTGTCGAGCGAATCTGCGCCCAGATCATCGATAAAGCTTGCGCCTTCAACAACCTTTTCGGCTTCAACGCCCAGATGATCAATAACAATTTTCTTTACGCGTTCTGCGATATCGCTCATGTCGGTTTCCTCGACCTCTATCATAACAAGAAAGCCAGTGTGACTTTCCTACCCTGTGTTATACCAGTGAGCACCAAACTCGCTGGCAATTCCGTGGAACCTGCTTTGCGCAAGTTCTGCCCATATCAACAGCCTGGCGTGTGCCATCCGTTGCCTATCTAACTGCTCACAGTCCCCGCCCGATTAACACGGTTTAAAGCCGCCGGAAAGCCTGAAAATTCAAGACTTCCTTTTGTTCCTCAATCAATTGCACGGGCAATTGCGCGGGCAAGACCATTCCTCAGATCATTGCCATGCCGCCATTGACATGCAGCGTCTGGCCCGTGACGTAAGAGCTTTCCGAAGATGCCAGATAGAGCACAGATGAGGCAATTTCAGCCCCTGTTCCCATCCGCTTCATGGGAATTGCGCCCATGATGCCTTCTTTTTGCTTGTCGTTCAGCTTACCCGTCATTGCACTTTCAATAAAGCCCGGTGCAACACAGTTCACTGTTACGTTGCGCGGCGCAATTTCCTGCGCCAATGCCTTGGTAAAGCCGATCATACCGGCCTTGGATGCGCAATAATTCACCTGACCGGCATTGCCGGTGACACCGACAACCGAGGTAATGTTGATGATGCGGCCATAGCGACGGCGCATCATGGGATGGGTCAGTTCCTTGGTCAAAGCGAAAACGGCGGTCAGATTGACCTCCAGAACGCTATCCCAATCGGCATCCGACATGCGAACAAACAGGCCGTCTTTGGTGATTCCGGCATTATTGACCAGAATATCCACGCCTTCAAGCTCGGCTTCGGCTTTCGCACCCAAAGCCTTGACAGCTTCACGGTCCGACAGGTTTGCCGGGAAGATCTTCACCCGCTCGCCAAGATCGGCCGCCAGTGCTTCCAGCTTTTCAACGCGGGTACCATGCAGACCAACGATTGCGCCCTGCGCGTGAAGAAGGCGCGCAATTTCTTCGCCGATCCCGCCGGTGGCACCCGTTACCAATGCCTTGCGGCCGGTCAAATCAAACATCGTTTTAATCCTTGTGCAAAGTGCCAATCAGGCCAAAAGCGCCGTCAGAGCTGCCTCGATATCAGCGGGAGAATTCACCGCTGTACCCGTGATATTCTTGTCAATCCGCCGCACCAGACCGGTCAAAACCTTGCCTGCGCCGATCTCATAAAGCACGGAAACAGCATTTGCGCCAAACCATTCCACAGTCTCGCGCCAACGAACCTGACCGGTGACCTGCTCGACCAGAAGGCTGCGAATCTCGTCCGCATTTGTCATGGGCGCTGCACGCACATTGGCAATCAATGGCACAATCGGGTTTTTCATCGCAACCGATGCCAGCGCATTGCGCATTTCTTCGGCCGCAGGTGCCATCAATGTGGAGTGGAACGGGGCGGACACAGGCAGAAGGATCGCGCGTTTTGCGCCTTTTTCTGTCGCCAGTGCTGCCGCCTTTTCAACAGGGGCCTTTGCGCCGGAAATTACCAGCTGGCCGCCGCCATTGTCATTGGCAATCTGCACCGGGCCTTCTGCCGACGCCGTCTGGCAGATGGCTTCCACGGCACCATGCTCCAGGCCGATAATGGCCGCCATGGCACCCAAACCAACCGGAACAGCCGCCTGCATGGCATTGCCACGAATACGCAAAAGCTTTGCGGTATCAGCCAGCGAAAAGGTGCCGGCAGCACAGAGTGCCGAATATTCACCCAACGAATGGCCTGCAACATAGGAGACCTTGTTGGTCAATACAAAGCCACGCTGCTCCATAACCCGTAGCACCGCCATCGACACCGCCATCAAGGCCGGCTGCGCGTTTGCGGTCAGCGTCAGTTCCTCGACAGACCCGTCCCACATAATGGTGGAGAGTTTCTGATCAAGCGCTTCATCAACTTCCTCGAAAACAGCGCGCGCTTCCGGAAAGGCATCCGCGAGATCCTTGCCCATTCCAATGGTCTGACTGCCCTGGCCGGGAAAGGTAAATGCAACACCCATGGGGTACTCCGTTCAATTTTTTCTTCTCCAATTCACAAACTCGCCTTGAGAGTCAAGTCTTGGGCGGCACATCGCCTGTTGCTAAAGGGGGCAGAGACAGGCGTAAATATCACCCGATAGCTCTTGCCCATGGTCAAATTCGGGCTACATTCCTGTCCATCCTCCCCACGCTCTCACTTGAGCACACACAACACTTGAGACCTCCACACATGAAATACAATACACTAGGCCGCACGGATATTTCCGTTTCCGACATATGCCTTGGCACCATGACATGGGGCAGCCAGAACACCGAAGCAGAAGCCTTTGAACAAATGGACTATGCCCTTGAAAACGGTGTGAATTTTTTCGACACAGCCGAGCTTTATCCCACCACGCCGCTGTCGGCCGAGACCTATACCGACACCGAGAAAATGATTGGCAACTGGTTTGCAAAATCCGGCAAGCGCAAGGATGTTGTGCTGGCCACCAAGGTCGCAGGCGCTGGCCGACCATATATCCGCGGTGGTGCGCCCATCAATGCCGACACCATTCGTGCGGCGGTGGATGCAAGCCTGCAAAGATTAAAAACCGATTATATTGATCTCTACCAGATTCATTGGCCAAATCGCGGCCATTATCACTTTCGCGGTGCGTGGACCTATGATCCATCCAACCAAGATCGCGCCCTGGTCGTTGCTGAAATCACCGAAAAGCTGGAAGCGCTTCAGGATTGCGTAGCGGCTGGCAAAATCCGCGCCATTGGCCTCTCGAACGAAACCACATGGGGCATCCAGAAATATCTGACCATTGCAGAACAGAAGAATTTGCCACGCGTGGCAACCGTGCAAAACGAATACAATCTTCTGTATCGCAGTCATGATCTTGATATGGCCGAACTGTCGCACCACGAGCAGGTTGGCCTTTTGGCCTATTCGCCATTGGCTGGCGGCTTGCTGAGCGGCAAATATCTCGGCGGTGTGAAGCCGGAAGGTTCGCGTGCCTCCATCAACGGCAATATCGGCGGCCGCCTGACACCTCATCAGGAGCCCGCCACCAAAGCCTATGTTGAACTTGCCAAGCAGCATGGAATGGACCCCTCGCAGCTGGCGCTGGCCTTTTGCCGCACACGTCCCTTCATGGCATCCGTGATCATTGGTGCCACATCGATGGATCAGCTGAAAATTGACATCGGTGCTGCCGATGTCACCCTTTCGGATGAGGTCATGGCCGGCATTGCCGCCATTCACCGCCAATATCCAATGGCGATTTAACACAAGGCGCTATCGGTGAGGCGATTTCAATGCCTCACCGATACGAGTTTGAAACAGACTTACGCATCGCGTTTATAAAGTGATGACCGTGTTTTCATGCCAGAATGAATTTTAAGAGCTCCTTATAGAGTATCATGGCATTACTCTTCACACTGCGGCGTCAGTCAGCCCGATTGTGATGTGAGGATGCGATGACATCAATTAACAGTTTTTACCGCGACCCGAATGCCGTCGCAAACGCGACCCAGCTGTTTTCAAAAGTCAAAGCGCAGGCACCTCAGGACACTCCAACATTTCAAAAACCAAAGACCTCGGATGACGGCATGAGCCTGTCGTCGGGGCAACGGGCACTGGCGCGAATCATCGAAATTCTCACTCTCGGCGACAGCGCCACCAAAGATCAGGCCAGTGTCAGCGAAAGCATCGGCTATATCACCGGCGTCAATGGAACCGATGGGGATGATATCCAGACATTTACCGGTCGCGGCGTCTATAATGTCGACACCGGAAAGGGTGATGACAATGTGATTGCCAAAAGCGCCCTCATCGGCAATGTCTCGTTGGGTGATGGCAAGGACAGCCTGAAGGCCAGCGGCGGTTTGATTGCCGATGTCGATGGCGGCGATGGCAATGATGATATTCAGCTCACGGCATCATTGATCATGAATGTCAGTGGCGGCGATGGCGATGACACCATCAAAGCGTCTGGCAAAGCACTCATCGGCATTGATGGCGGTGCGGGCAATGACACCATGTATCTTGAAGGTGCGCGCATTTTCGCCTCTGGTGGCAAAGGCAATGACACTGTGACCATTCATCAAACAGACAAGGAAAACGGCATTGCCGAATATGCCTTTGCTGCTGGCGATGGACAGGACACGATTACAACAGACGGCCCGCTGTCGCTTCGTTTCAGTGGCTATAATGCCAGCGATCTCACCGTCACCCGCGACAAAAACAATCTCGTCATCACCATGAAGGGCTCTGAGGACAAGATCACGGTGAACGTGAGTGATGCGAACAAGTCCGACGCGACGTATCAATTTGTCTCCGACAAGGGGCAAACAGTGCTGAAGATTTTCTGAGGCGATTGGTTCAGCCTCAGGGTCGATTATCTGGCGTTGCACACTTGCTTTTCGTTCAGATCTGCGTATAAGCGCGCTGTTCACAACACCCGGTCTTTCGGCTGGTGGCTGAACGGAGGGCCGGCAGACTTGTTTTGCCGTCTGAAACGAAAAGCGTTTCGGCCTCCCGTGTCTCCGCTCTCGACCGTCTCGTACAAACGCTTTTCTTGCCGTGGTTTTCCACACAGGAGCAGTCGTTGGGGCTTAGCGCCGTACCGGGTGATGACAACCGCAAGAAAGGCAAAGCTATCATGGCTCTTTACGAACATGTATTCCTTGCCCGGCAGGATATGTCCGCACAGCAGGTTGACGCCCTCGTAGAACAGTACAAGGGTGTTATCGAAGCAAATGGCGGCAAAGTCGGGCGTATAGAAAACTGGGGCCTCAAGTCCCTGACATACCGCATCAACAAGAACCGTAAGGCTCACTATGCCCTTATGGACATCGAAGCACCTGGTGCTGCGATCCATGAAATGGAACGCCAGATGCGCATCAACGAAGACGTTCTTCGTTACATGACCGTGTCTGTTGAAGCCCACGAAGAAGGCCCATCTGCTATGATGCAGAAGCGCGACCGTGACGACCGTCCACGTCGTGATGGCGACCGTCCTGATCGTGGCGACCGCGGTGATCGCGCACCTCGCGAAAGCTTTGGTGACCGTCCGCGCCGTCCGCGCGAAGACCGTGCGTAAGGAGATTTGAACAATGGCTGATACATCTTCCTCTTCACAGGTTCGCCGTCCTTTCCATCGCCGTCGCAAGACGTGCCCCTTCTCCGGCGCAAACGCTCCGAAGATTGACTACAAGGACGTACGTCTTCTGCAGCGCTACATTTCTGAGCGCGGCAAGATCGTTCCTTCGCGTATCACTGCTGTTTCGCAGAAGAAGCAGCGCGAATTGGCTCGTGCCATCAAGCGCGCTCGTTTCCTCGGCCTGCTGCCATACGTTGTCGCATAATTTTGCAATCTGATGTTTCGGCTCCCGTTTTTTCGGGGGCCGTCTCCTTTCTGCGATGGGCGTAGATCGGAACCCTAAAAACCCATGTTGAGGTATTGGCGCTGAATGGCGCAAACCTCTAACTGCACGATGCGCAGGACAGCGACCTTGAAAAAACTTGATGGAAAATTGCTGCTGACTGGCTTTCTTGCCGGTGTGACCGCCATATTTTTGGTTTTGGCGGCCAATGCGCAACCGTCTTTTTCATCCGTCTTTTATGCAGCCTCCGCACTTCCTGTGATGATTGTTGGCATGCGCTGGGGCAATGCTGCAGCGATTGTGGCGATTATCACGGCGGCCATTGCTGGTGCCTTGGCGGTCTCCCCTCTTTTTGCGGCTGCCATGGCAGTCTTCACCCTGCTGCCCGCAGGATGGATCAGCCATCTTGCCAATCTGGCGCGCCCGGCATCGGAAATTGGTGGTCCAGATCACCTTATGGCGTGGTTTCCGCTGTCTGACATTGTCATGCACCTGTGCGCACTGGTCTGCTTTGGCGTGATCTTTCTTGGCGTATTGATTGGCTATGATGCCGATTTCGTTGGCAATATGATTGATGCCTTGATGCAGGCATTGGCTGAGCGTGATCCATCCGTTGTTGCAAACATCACCAACACGTCGAGCATCAAATCAACAATGCTGATGACCTTGCCCATCGTACAAGCGGGCATGTGGGTCATCATGTTGTTCACCGCATATTATGTTGCCAGTCGCATTGTTGCCGCCTCAGGGGCGTCCACCCGCCCGCGCGAGGATATTCCCTCTGCGCTTCGGATGAACCGCAACGCGCCGTTTATCTTTTTGGCGGGCATTGTTGCCTGTTTCATTGGCGGCGTTCCGGCATTGGTTGGTGCAACGGTGTGCGGTGCCTTTGGCGCGGGCTTTCTGCTTGGCGGCTTTGGCTCCATCCACCTGCGCACCCGTGGCAAGGAATGGCGCCTACCTGCCCTTATTCTGTCTTACATGGCAACACTTATGGTGTTTCCAGCAATCTTCATCATCATTCTCGGCCTCATCGATACACGGCGCACGGTTGCCCTCACGCCACCGAGGACGGGCGGCAATTCCAATGATGGCAACACACCAAACACTTGAACTGAAAGGATAATATCATGCAAGTGATTCTTCTTGAGCGCATCGCCAAGCTTGGCCAGATGGGCGAAACTGTTAAGGTTCGTGACGGCTTTGCCCGTAACTACCTGCTGCCAACCGGCAAGGCTCTGCGCGCCAACGCTGCCAACAAGGCACGTTTTGAAGCTGAGCGTGCAACGCTCGAAGCCCGTAACCTTGAGCGCAAGGGCGAAGCTCAGGCTGTTGCAGACGTTCTCAACGGCAAGTCCTTCGTTGTTGTTCGCTCCGCAGGCGAAACCGGCCAGCTGTACGGTTCTGTTGCTGCACGTGACATCGTGGACGTTTTGGCTGCAGAAGGCTTCAACGTTGGCCGCAACCAGATCGAACTGAACAACCCAATCAAGACCATTGGTCTGCACAGCGTTACCATGCATCTGCATGCTGAAGTTGAAATTGCGGTTGAAATCAACGTTGCTCGTTCAGCTGAAGAAGCTGAGCGCCAGTCCAAGGGCGAAAGCCTCACATCTGCTGACGCCATCTACGGCGTTGACGAAGATGCTCTGCGTCCAGAAGACTTCTTCGATCCAGACGCTGACCGCGACGGCGACGACGAATAAGCCTATCCGTTTTCGGATAGATCAACGCCCGGATCGCAAGATCCGGGCGTTTTGCGTTCCGGGCACCGAAAATATGATCCTTTTACGCCGAAGGTGACACGCGGCGCTCCAGCGGATAGATGGCGGAAAAGCGCCCACCATCCACATCGACCACCTGACAATGAACGCCATAAATCTCGGCAATCATATCCGGCGTCAACACTTCGCGACAGGGGCCAACCGGCAGCGCCCTGCCCCGGTCCAGCACCAGCGCCTTGCTGGCATAGCGGGTGGCCAAATTCATATCATGCAAGATCACCAGCGTGATAATGTTATACTGGCGGGTATAGGCTTGAACCACGTCCAGCATATGCAACTGATTGGCCAGATCCAGCGCCGATGTGGGCTCATCCAGCAAAAGCAGCTTGGGGCGACGCACCAGCGCCAATGCCAGGGCAATCATTTGGCGCTCACCGCCAGACAGGGTTGACGGTTTCAGATTTGCAAACCGGGTCAGGCCCAAAATCTCAAGCGTTTCCGCCGCCTTGGCGAAATTGTCTTTCAGCACTCTCCAGGCATGACGTCCACCGCTTTGAGCCAGCAACATCAATTCAAATACGCTCATCTGCACGCTCAAGTGCGCGAGATCCTGGGCGACATAGCCAACCAATTGCGAGCGCACAAAGGGCGAGGCATGCAGCAAATCGACATCCTCAATCATCGCCTGCCCTTGCGCTGGGCGCAAACCACACAGACCTTTCATGAATGTCGATTTGCCTGCGCCATTGGGACCTAAAACCGCCAAGACTTCACCGGCAAGCACCGTCAACGCCATGGGCTGGACAATCTGCCGCCCACCAATTACCACCTGATAATTCTGCAAATTGAGGCTCACATCACGTCTCCCTTGGTGTGTCTCATCACCAAAACGATAAAGAACGGCAGGCCAGCGAGGGCTGTTACCATGCCAAAGGGCAGGACGGCTCCGGGAATAATCACCTTGGTGGCCAAGGATGCCACGGTCGCGAAAACGGCTCCAACGGCAATGGTGGCCGCAATGGTAAAGCGGTGGTCCTCGCCCGTCAGCATGCGCGCAACATGCGGGCCGACAAGGCCGATGAAACCAACAATGCCGACAACAGCTGTGACCGATCCAGCCAGCAATGCCGAAATCACCAGCATGACAATGCGCAGACGCCGCACCGGCACACCAAACACCACGGCCTGCTCGCCAAAGCTGCGCAGAGCGGTCAGCGACCACGCGTGGAACAGCACAATGGGAATCATCGCAAGGCTCAAGCATCCGGCAATGGCGACCTTGAGCCATGTTGCACGCAGCAGCGATCCCATCAGCCAAAACACAATGCTCTGCAGCTGATCGACGCTTGCCATATATTGAATCAACGACAGCAGCGAACTGAACACAAAATGCAGCGCAATGCCCAACAGGGTAATGGATTGAACACTCTTGCCGCCCTTCGACAACAGCAACACCAGCCCTGCGGCCAGCAAGGCAAAGAGAAAGGCGTTGACCGCCGTGACCAGTTCCAGCGGGATAAACGGCATAATGGAGGTCAGCGACACGCTGAACCCCAGTGCCAAAGCGGCACCAAAGCCTGCCGCAGACGAAACGCCAAGTGTGAAGGGTTCGGCCAGAGGATTGTCCAGAATGGTCTGCATCAACAAACCGGACAGCGACAGGCTAACACCGGTGATCAGCGCCATCATGGTCATGGGCATACGCAAATCCCAGACGATAAAGGGGGTGCTGGCATCAACGGTATTGGGCGCAAACAGGGCATGCAGCACTTGTGTCAACGTCAGCGTGCCAGAGCCAACGACAATATCAAGGATGCAGATGAATGCGGCGATCATAAAAAGAGCGACGACGATGCCAATTCTTAGCACCACGGATCGGTCATAGTGGCGGCTGGTCCCTGCCTCGGTGACAGGGAGATTAGACGGAGAATAGGCGCTCATGGTGCCCTCGCGCGGGTTGTTTAAAAACACCAATGAAACACATCGCCCGAGGGAAATGTGTTTCAAAATGTCGGTGATGGGGCTGATTAATGAACTGTCGGTGCCTGAACGCCGAAGGTGAGCGGTGTGTCTTTCGGCAGGTCCGTCAGGCTTGATACAAGCGTGTGGAGCGTGGCGTCAGGATGAAGATCCTTCAAGCGCTCGGGGTAGAAAGCCTTTGCCATATATTCAATTGCGAAAATATTCCATGGGCTGGCGTAGAGCTGGTGATAAAGACCAATAACACGCCCATCCGTGATCGCTTTGATGTGATCAAAGCCTTGGCGGTGTTCCAACGCGCCGAGGGCAGCCTCAATCTTGGCCTTGTCATTGGTGAAGCCCAAAGGCGGAGACACGGAATTTGCATTGGTAAACGGCGATCCACTCATGACGAAGACATCTGGTGCCGCCGAGATCACACTCTCCATCGTCACATCGCCGGTGCGGGTTTTCAGCAAGCTGCTGCCAAGGTTGATGCCGCCTGCGGCCTGCGCCAGCTTGCCAAAAAAGACATCCCCATGAGTGAAGCAGCAGGTGTCCAGCCCCTTCTGACCAGCTTTGGCTTCGACAAACACTTTTGGCTTCGGCGCACCGGCAATGGCCGTTTCCACGGCATTCAAATGGCTCTCATAGAAATCCGCAAATTCCTGCGCTTCCTTTTCCCGGTTCAGCACCTTGCCAAGCAGGGTAACCGTTTTGGGCGCATCCACCGCCGGATCCACCTGCGTATCAATCATCACCACAGGAATGCCCAGCTCTTTCAGCCGTGCCGTGACATTCGCATCATCCAGCACCGGCTTCACGCGAGCCTGCACAATGACCAGATCAGGCTTGGCGGCAACGATTTGCTCGAGGTTCACCTGTCCCTCATCGCCAAACCGCATGTCCACGGCTTGATTGGCGCTTTGCGGCCATTTGCTCTCGAATACGCTCCACGCCTGCTTGTCGGAGCGCGCCAGCAAATTGTTCCACACCACAATGCGCTTGAAAGGATCCGCACGATCAAGCAAGGCCAGCGAAAACAAGTCACGGCCATCCTGCAAGACAATGCGCTTCGGCTCATGGCCAATCTCGACGGATCGGCCTGCAAGGTCGGTAACGGTCAGCGGATAATCTGTGGCACCGGCCATGGACGCTGGCAACATGAGGGCCAAACCCAGGCACAACAGCCGGGAAAAACTTAAATTTTTCATTGTCAAAATGTCCTTCTCAGCAAAGCAATTTTGATGCATCGGCAGTGGCCAGTGTTGCACTCGCGCGCTGCGATCATCCAGCAGGCGTACTCGTTCATGAAGTTGATTTCGTCAATCATGTTTAAGGGCACATTTTTGTGAACACGCCGCACAGCGCCCATGCCGGGTCGCTGAGTCCTTTGGCTTTGCAAGGGAAATTACCGAGATTTGCCAGCAAAATATGCCGACTGTGGATAAATGGGAGAACGCATGATTCCAGTCCTCCATAGGGGTCTGGCGCGCTATGATGGGCGCAAGACGGTTGACTATCCAAACCGCAGGCGACAAACCCCACCCTTGATAAAGACAGACTCCAGAGAAGAAAGCGGTCGTCCACCATGAACGATGCTTCAAGAAAGCTGAACAGTATGCCAACAGGCGATGCCATGTACCGAGAAGCCCCGAGCAATATCGAGGCCGAACAGGCGTTGTTGGGTGCCATTCTGGTCAACAATGATGCCTATTACCGCGTCTCGGACTTTCTGAAGGGGCCGCATTTTCAAGAAGCCCTGCATCGCAAGATTTATGATGTCGCAGCCGACATCATCCGCATGGGCAAGACCGCCAATCCCGTCACCATTAAGACCTTCCTGCCATCCGACCAGAAAGTGGGCGAGATGACGGTTGCCCAATATCTGGCGCGCTTGGCGTCGGAAGCGGTGTCCATCATCAATGCGGAAGACTATGGCCGGGCGATTTATGATCTGGCGCTTCGTCGCGCCCTGATCCAGATCGGCGAAGATATGGTCAATATTGCCTATGACGCGCCGCTGGATATGCCGCCGCAGGCGCAGATTGAAGACACCGAGCGCCGTCTGTTTGATCTGGCCGAAAACGGCCGCTACGATGGTGGCTTCCAATCCTTCAACGATGCCGTGGCGCTGGCTGTGGATATGGCGGGAGCCGCCTTTGAGCGCGATGGCCATCTTTCTGGTATTTCCACAGGCATTCACTCGCTCGATAGCAAGATGGGCGGTTTGCAGCGCTCTGACTTGATCGTGCTGGCCGGACGTCCGGGCATGGGTAAAACCTCGCTTGCCACCAATATCGCCTGGAATATTGCAGCCTCTTACGAGCCGGAAGTGATGCCCGATGGCTCTTTCAAGGCCAAGAATGGCGGCGTTGTCGGCTTCTACTCACTCGAAATGTCGTCCGAGCAGCTCGCCACCCGTATCATGTCCGAGCAGACCGAAGTGTCATCGTCAAAAATTCGTCGTGGTGATATTACCGAGCATGAGTTTGAAAAGCTGGTGGGCTTTTCGCAAACCATGCAAAAAGTGCCGCTGTTTATCGACCAGACGGGTGGTATTTCCATTGCCCAGCTTTCAGCCCGTGCGCGCCGCCTGAAGCGCCAGCGCGGCCTTGATTGTCTGGTGGTGGACTATATTCAGCTGATGACCGGTTCTGGCAAATCGGGCGAAAACCGCGTGCAGGAAATCACCCAGATCACCACGGGCCTCAAGGCGCTGGGCAAGGAGTTGAACGTTCCAATCATCGCGCTGTCACAGCTGTCGCGTCAGGTGGAAAGCCGCGATGACAAGCGACCGCAGCTGTCTGACCTTCGTGAATCGGGTTCGATCGAGCAGGACGCCGACGTGGTGATGTTCGTGTTCCGTGAGGAATATTACGTGCAAAATCTTGAGCCGCGCGATCAGGCCGATCCAAAGTATCCCGAGTGGGAAGCGCAGATGGAAAAAGTGCGCGGCACGGCAGACGTGATTATTGCCAAGCAGCGTCACGGACCCACCGGCACAGTCAAACTGGCCTTCCAGGCCCAGTTCACCCGCTTTGCCGATCTGGCCGATCCAAGCTTCACGCCTTACGAGGAAACGTAAAAGTCGTCTGCATAAAAATGCGCCAATTTGATTGGCAATTGTCCATTTGATGAAAAAGGCCGCATTGTTTGCGGCCTTTTTTTCGTTGGCACGACAATTGCATTTTATGGGGCAAATCTAACTGGAGTTTGAAATGCACCGTAGAACCTTGCTGGCCACTATTGGCCTTTCTGTCGCCTTGCTTGCTGCATCTGTTCCTGCTCACGCTGATGCTTTGAGCGACATCACGGCACGCGGCACGCTGCGCGTGGCTGTGCCGCAGGATTTTCCGCCCTTTGGCAGCGTTGGCACTGATATGCAGCCGCTTGGCTATGACATAGATACCGCCAAGCTGATTGCCGATAAGCTGAAGGTGAAAGTAGAGCTGGTTCCGGTGGCCAGCGCCAATCGCATCCCATATCTGCAAACCAACAAGGTCGATCTCGTCATTTCCAGCCTTGGCAAAAACCCGGACCGCGAAAAAGTCATCGACTTCTCCAATCCTTACGCGCCCTTCTACAATGGCGTTTTTGCCCCGGCTGACGTTGCGATCAAAACCGCAGCCGATCTGGCTGGCAAAACTGTTGGCGTTACCCGTGGTGCCATTGAAGACCTGGAATTGACCAAAATTGCCCCCGCAGACGCCACCATCAAGCGCTATGAGGATAATAACGGCACGATTTCTGCCTTTCTTTCCGGCCAGGTCGAGGCCGTGGCAACCGGCAATGTTGTGGCCGCCGCCATTCTTGCCAAGAACCCGCCAAAGCGCCCTGAGCCAAAGTTCCTGATCAAGAACTCGCCTTGCTCCATTGGCCTCAACAAGAATGAGCCCGCACTTTTGGAAAAGGTCAACGCCATCATCGCAGAAGCCCGCAAAGATGGCTCGCTGGATAAGATTTCAGAGAAATGGCTGGGAGCGCCTGTGCCTGCGGATCTTTAAACAAACACGGGTTCAGGCAGCGATGCTGCTGAGCCAACCACCTCTCCCGGCAGACATCGCTCTCCAAGAGTGCCTGCCGGGTTTTTATGCTGCCGGTTTCCCATCAAAATCGCAGCGTTTTTCCGGGTGAAAACCCAGCCCGATGCAGGATAGGTCATGCATTACATTTTCAACTTCAGCTGGATTACTGAATATTACCCCATCATTCTTAAAGGCATTGGCGTCACGATCGAACTCACGTTGATTGGCGGCATTGTCGGCATTGCGCTTGGCATCGTCTGTGCGTGGGCGCGCGCGCTTGGGCCAAAGTGGATCAAGCCGCCGGTTGCGATCTATGTGGAGTTGATCCGCAACACGCCGTTCATCATCCAGTTGTTCTTCATCTTTTTCGGCCTGCCCGCCACCAGCGTAAAGCTGACGGAAATGGAAGCGGCCAATCTGGCCATGATCATCAATCTCGGTGCTTATTCCTGTGAAATCATCCGCGCTGGCATTGAGGCAACCCCCAAGGGACAGTTTGAAGCGGGCAAGGCGCTGGCACTTCGCCCCCTCCAAACCTTTCGCCTGATCATTCTCATCCCCGCCTTGCAGCGCATCTGGCCAGCGCTGTCATCGCAAGTGGTCATCGTCATGCTTGGCTCGGCCGTGGTGTCGCAAATTGCTGCTCAAGATTTGACCTTTGCCGCCAATTTCATTCAATCGCGCACTTTTCGCGCCTTTGAAGCCTATATGGTCTCCACCGCCGTCTATCTTCTGCTCGCCATTCTGCTTCGGCAAATTCTGGCCCTGATTGGTCGGCGCATCTTTCCACAAGGGGCAACACGATGATCCAGTTCACCCTTTGGGATATTGTGCGCAATCTGCTCCTCGCCACCCGGTGGACCCTGATGCTCTCCGTGGTCTCCTTTATTGGTGGTGGTCTGGTGGGCTTGCTGCTGCTGTTTCTTCGCATCTCAGTGGTTCGCACCGCACGTATTTTCGCGCGTGGCTTCATTGAGTTCTTTCAAGGCACGCCATTGCTGATGCAATTGTTCATTGCCTTCTTTGGCCTTGGTCTGTTTGGCATTGATGTGCCAGCGTGGCTTGCGGCAGGCGTTGCCCTCACCTGCTGGACTGCGGCTTTCCTCGTCGAAATCTGGCGCGGCTGTGTTGAGGCCGTGCCGAAAGGCCAATGGGAGGCGGGCAGAAGCCTGGCGCTCAGCTATATGCAGCAAATGCGGCTGATTATCCTGCCGCAGGCTTTGCGCATTGCCATAGCACCCACGGCAGGCTTTTCGGTGCAGGTGGTCAAGGGCACGGCGCTGACCTCCATCATCGGCTTTGTCGAACTGTCCAAGGCGGGCGGCATCGTCACCAACGCCACCTTCCAGCCCTTCACGGTCTATGGTCTGGTTGCCTTGATCTATTTTGTCATCTGCTTTCCGCTGTCACGCTATTCCAAATATCTGGAGCGAAAATTTTCAGCGGCCCCGGTTGGTCACTAAAGCCTGTCGCGGCGAATAGGATTCACTGCGACAGGCTTTAGATCTTATTTTGTCGCATGTACGTTATCGTTTTATTGAGGACAATAAAACGCGACATGCTTTAGTTTATCCGCGTCGAAACTGTGCGGGCGTCATGCCCGTGCGGGCTTTGAAATTGCGGGTAAAATGGGCCTGATCCGCAAAGCCACAGGCAAAAGCAACCTCAATGGGCGAATGCCCTTCGCTCAATTGCTTTTGAGCTGCTCTGATCCGCAACGATGTCAGATAGGCATGCGGCGTAATATGGAAGGCTGCGCGAAAACTTCGGATCAGATGGGCGCGGCTGGTGCCGACAATGGCGGCCAGCTGCGCAAGCCCGACATCGTCAGCAAAATGCGCGTGTAGATAGTCCCTTGCCCGCGCAACCGCTGCGTCCTGATCCGTTTTGGTCACCGCAGGCCGCAGCTGACTGTGGCGTGCGAAGATGGCGACGAGAACGCCCAGCATTCCTTCCTCTTCCTCCAAGGCACCCGCCCTGTTTTGCATCAGGCGATGGGCATGATTGAAAGCATTGGCCAAGGCGGGGTCACAGACAATCTGCTCCGGGAAAAATGGCATGTCAGACTTGGTACAATCTGAAAACTCTTCCAGCAAACCCCGCACCATCGCAACAGACGGATAAATCATCCGATAGCGATAGATACCACCAACCGGGGAGCCATCATGAACCTCTTCCGGGTTGATCAGATAAAGATCACCCGGCCCACACACCCGCTTGCAGCCGCGAATGGTGGCGAGTTTCAGTCCCGTTTCCATCGCTCCGAGGCCGAAATGCTCGTGCGCATGGGGCGAAAACCGATGGGTGATAAAGGTGGCGCTCATGCATTCCATGCCGCCAAAGTGCGGATCACGCCAAAACGCTGTTGCCTCTCGTGGAGCAGGCAAAACGGCGGAAGGGTGGACGCGATCCAGACAAACAGTGTGCATGGAAAAGACAATAGCAGCCACGACCGGTTCCAGTCTTGAAGAAAAGTGCTAGGCTGATCTCAAAGTTTTCCAGCCATGAAGCGTTTCCATGACCCAATCTCCTTTTGAAATCCCACCCTCTGATTCCTTTTTGAATGCGCCGCTCAGGGCAACCATCGATCTTCAAGCCTTGGCTGATAACTGGCGCTTCATGCGCCGCCAATCGGGCAAGGCGCGCGCAGGCGCTGTCGTCAAGGCCGATGCTTATGGTCTTGGCATCGAAGATGCAGGCCAAACACTTTACAATGCCGGTGCGCGCGACTTTTTCGTGGCTCTGCCGTCTGAGGGCGAAACGCTGCGGATTTATGCGCCGGATGCGCGGATTTTTGTGCTGTCTGGCCTTTGGGAAGGCATGGAAGACATTTTCTTTGATAATGACCTGGTTCCGGTAATTGCCTCTGAAGAGCAATTGGCCTTCTGGATGCGCACCGTTGCAGAGCATGGCGATCACCCTTGTGCGCTCCATGTCGACACCGGCTTTAACCGTCTGGGGCTTTCCATGGAAGATGCCCTTTATCTGGCCTCCGACGTCTCGCGCCCTGCCAGCTTTTCACCTGTTTTGCTTCTCAGCCATCTGGCTTGCGCCGATGATCCGGCATCGCCAATGAACCAGAAGCAACTGGAAGCATTTTGCACCATTCGCGCCGCATTTGACGGCATTGAGGCCAGCTTGTCAGCATCGGCTGGCACGTTCCTCCGTCCCGATTACCACTTTGATCTCACCCGTCCCGGCATCAGCCTCTACGGTGCAGAGGCTGTGAATGGTGTTGCCAATCCGATGACGCCGGTGGTCAAGGCAGAGGCACGGATCATCCAGGTCCGCAACGCCAAAGCGGGCGAAACCGTGAGCTACGGTGCGGCATGCACGCTCAATCGCGACAGCCGCCTTGCCATTGCCTCCGTCGGCTATGCCGATGGCTATTTGCGCAATCTCTCCGGCCATGGCGTTGCCTTGCGCAACACCGGCCTTTCCGGTGCATCCGGCGTCATTGCCGGGCATACAGTGCCAGTCGTTGGCCGCGTGACCATGGATATGACGATTTTTGACGTGACAGACGTGCCGGAAAAAACAGTGACAGCAGGCGATTACATTGAGCTGTTTGGCCCCAACATGCCGATTGACGATGTTGCGCGTAACGCTGGCACCATCGGCTATGAACTGCTGACGAACCTGGGGCTGCGCTATGAGCGCCATTATCTGGAAGCAGAGTAAGGGGAGAAATCTCTCCCCTTATTATGCCGGATTCACATAATCTTTGATGCGGTTTTCGCGCACCACAAACAGCTTGCCGGTCTCGGTCTGATCGGGACCAAGCAAGGGCATAAGCGCCTGGGCAACCGTGGACGGATGCGGCAATGTGTCGGGATCTTCTCCCGGCATGGCTTGGGCGCGCATGGCCGTGCGGGTTGCCCCCGGATCAACCGAGAGAATGCGCAGAGGCAGCCGAGCGGATTCTGCCGCCCATGTGCGCGCCAAAGCCTCAACCGCTGCCTTGGAGGCCGAATAAGGCCCCCAGAAAGGTTTGCACTTATGGGCAGCGCCCGATGACAGGATCAGCGCCCTGCCCTGATCGGATTTGCTAATCAGCGGATCAATAGAGCGGATCAAACGCCACGTTGCCGTAACGTTGATGGTCATGACCTTGTCAAACACTTTGGCTTCCACATGGCCCACAGGCGAGATGGTGCCCAGCACGCCAGCATTGGCCACCAGAATATCCAGCTTGCCCCAGCGCTCAAAAATCGAGCCGCCTAGCGCATCAATGGCTGCCATGTCCGCGAGATCAAACGGCACCAGTGTGGCGCTGCCACCGAGCGATTTGATGGCATCATCAAGGTCTTCAAGACCGCCCACCGTGCGGGCGCAGGCAATGACATGCGCTCCCGCCTTGGCGAGTTCCAAAGCCGTAAAATAGCCAATCCCGCGCGATGCACCTGTGACCAGCGCGATACGGCCTTTAAGATCAACGGTCATGCCTGCTCCCCCAAAAGTTCATTCAGCCGTGGCTGGCAAGGACCGATATTTTCCGCCCGGCTTTTTCGCCTTCCTTATCAAGCAACCGGGTTGGATAATCGCCGGTGAAGTAATGGTCGGTAAATTGCGGATTTTCAGGATTGCGCGGCTCGCCACCAACAGCGCGATACAGCCCATCGATGGAGAGGAAGGCAAGCGAGTCGGCACCAATGTATTTCGCCATGGCTTCCGCACCGGCATATTGATTGGCCAGCAGCTTTTCAGCATCGGGCGTATCAATGCCGTAGAAATCCGGATGATAAATCATCGGGCTGGCCACGCGAATATGCACTTCCTTGGCCCCGGCATCGCGGATCATCTGCACGATTTTCAGCGATGTTGTGCCACGCACAATCGAATCATCCACTAGAATAACGCGCTTGCCCTCAATCATGGCGCGGTTGGCGGAATGTTTCAGCTTCACACCAAAAGCGCGGATCTGCTGGGTTGGCTCAATGAAGGTACGGCCAACATAATGGTTGCGGATAATGCCATATTCAAAGGGAATGCCGCTGGCTTGTGCATAACCCAAAGCCGCAGGCGTCCCACCATCGGGCACCGGCACAACAACATCACCCTCGCAAGGGGCTTCAAGCGCGAGATTCGCACCCATATTCTTGCGGGTCTGATAGACATTGCGGCCACTGACCACGGAATCCGGGCGGGCAAAATAGACATATTCAAACAGGCAGGGACGCTCTGGCTGCGGACGAGCCGGACGGCGCGAATCCACCGTGATCGAGCCATCCGGCTGGATTTCGCAGATGATCACTTCGCCATTTTCCACGTCGCGAATATATTTCGCGCCAATGATGTCCAGCGCGCAGGTTTCTGAGCAGAAAATCGGCTTGCCATCCAGCTCGCCCATCACCAGCGGGCGAATACCAATCGGGTCGCGCGCCGCAATCAGCTTGGTGCGGGTCATGGCCAGCATGGAATAGCCGCCTTCCATCTGCCGGATAGCGTCGATGAAGCGGTCTGCCGTCGAGCTGTGGCGCGAGCGGGCAATCAGATGCAGCACCACTTCGGTATCCGAGGTGGACTGACAGATCGCGCCGGTGGCAATGATCTGGCGGCGCAATGTCAGGCCATTGGTGAAATTGCCGTTATGGGCAATGGCAATGCCACCCTCTTCCAATTCCGCAAACAGCGGCTGCACATTGCGCAGCGCCACTTCGCCGGTGGTCGAATAGCGGGTATGGCCAATCGAGGCCGAGCCTGGCAATTTTGCCAGCGTCACCGGGTTGGTGTAATGATCGCCCACCAGACCCATATGCTTTTCTGTATGGAACTGTTTGCCGTCGAAGGAGACAATGCCTGCTGCCTCCTGACCGCGATGCTGAAGCGCATGCAGCCCGAGAGCTGTGAGCGTTGCTGCATCGGGATGACCCAAAATGCCAAACACACCGCATTCTTCATGCAGCGTGTCGCCATCCAGATCTTCAAGGAAGGTTGAGGAATTGGTCTGTGTCATTGCAACAAGCCTTTGCTCGATACAGGGCGGGGAAGAACAAATTCTGAATTATCACAGTCTTCGCCCCATATAAGAAGGCCTGCGATAAACTTCCATATCGTCTTTATGAGTGTTTGGTACTATTTCTAGCCCAAGCCATTGCCACGCAAAAGCGTGGGACCATCAATTGCCCGTCGCGTCTTCGGCAGGAGCCTGACCATCGGCAGGGGCTGGCTGCTCCTTGCCCAGAATGCGTGCGCGCAATTGCGGCTCGATATCCTTTGGCAGAACAGCTTCAAGCTTGACCACCAATGCATCCAGAAACGGCTTGGATTTGGCGTTATTGACCCATTCTGGCCGCTGATTGGCATCAAACAGCCAATTCCAGAAGGCAACGGCAACCACGAGCAAAAGAATGCCTCTAGCCGCACCAAACAAAAAGCCAAGTGTGCGATCCAAAGCGCCAACCCGGCTATCAATAATGAAATCCGCGATGCGCGAGGTGATGACCGAAATCAAAATCAAGGCGATGAGAAAGATGCCACCGGCCGAGGCCGCAATGGCAATGCGCTGATCACCGGTGTGGCTCTGCGCATAAGGAAGAACGAAGGGATAGAGGTAATAGGCGGCAGTGAGCGCCCCCACCCAGCTGGCAATCGACAGAATTTCGCGTGAGAAACCGCGGATCATCGCAAGCACCGCCGAAAAAAGCGTAACACCGATGACAATACCGTCGAAAATCGTAATGGGCATTCAGTTCAACTCCAGAACCTAAACCTGCAAAGCGGCTTTGCCTTGCAGGCACCAGTCAAGTTTTGCGCCATCTCTGGCCTTGTTCTCTCACTTGGCCTCTCCTTACACCACGATTTCACGAAGCGAAAGGATCAATCATCATCCTGTTGTTGACGAGACTTCAACTTTGATCCCGCAATGCGGGCCACCAGATCGGTCAGGCTTTCAATTTCGCTCCATCGGCCGCCCTTTTTGGGCAAATCAACCGACGAGGCTGGCAGCACGGCTGCAGAAAAGCCCAGCTTTTCGGCCTCTTTAAGGCGCTGGCCGGTGTGTGACACCGGGCGCACCGCACCGGACAGGCTGATCTCGCCGAAATACACACAATCGGCGGGCAGCGCGACGCCCGCAAGCGACGATACCAGCGCAGACGCAATGGCCATATCGGCTGCAGGTTCATTGATCTTATAGCCACCGGCGACATTGAGATAGACATCATGCTGACCAAGCCGCACACCGCAATGGGCCTCCAGCACCGCCAATATCATGGCAAGGCGGCTGGAATCCCAACCAACCACGGCGCGGCGCGGCGTGCCAAGCGCCGTGGCCGCCACAAGCGCCTGCACCTCGACAAGCACCGGGCGCGTGCCCTCCATGCCGGCAAACACCGCAGCACCCGGCGCTTTCTCATTGCGCTCACCCAAAAACAACTCGGAGGGATTGGCAACCTCGCGCAAACCGCGATCCGACATTTCGAACACGCCAATTTCATCGGTCGGGCCAAAACGGTTTTTGACCGTACGCAAGATGCGATAATGATGACCGCGATCGCCTTCGAAATAGAGAACCGCATCCACCATATGCTCGACCACGCGCGGGCCGGCAATTTGCCCTTCCTTCGTTACGTGACCCACCAGCACCATGGTGGCCCCCGTCTGCTTGGCAAAGCGGATCATCGCCTGCACGCCGGTGCGTACCTGCGTCACCGTGCCTGGAGCTGAATCAGCGGTATCGCTCCACAAGGTCTGAATCGAATCAATGATCACCAGATCGGGGCGTTTGCCCTCAGAAATCGTTGCCAGAATATCTTCAACATTGGTCTCTGCCGCCAAAAGCACATCTGTGTCCGCCGCATCAAGCCTTTGGGCGCGAAGGCGCACCTGTGCCACCGCTTCTTCACCCGACACATAGACAACGCGATGTCCCTTGCGGGCAAGGGCTGCGGCGGCCTGCATCAGCAATGTCGATTTGCCAATGCCTGGATCACCACCAATCAGCACCGCAGAGCCACGCACAAAGCCGCCACCGGTGGCGCGATCCAGCTCGGACAGACCGGTTGGAATGCGCGGCGCCTCCTCGATTTCGCCAGACAGCGATGTGAGCGTCACAGGACGGCCCTTTTTCGGCACTTTTCCAGGGCCAGATCCTATGCCACCCATAGGATCTTCTTCGACAATGGTGTTCCATTCGCCACAGCCATCGCATTTGCCAGCCCACCGGGTGTGGACCGTGCCGCAATTCTGGCAGATAAACTGGGTTTTGGCCTTGGCCATGGGCGCTGCATTCCTCCAGAATCGTGAACCGTCAAAACGGAACAAAAAGTGAATACTTATCTTTCAGTTAGAAGAAACAGCAACCAGATGCAAGGCCCAACAGGCATTCTTATGCGCGCGGAAAGGGCTGGCGCGGGTCTGGAACCTCGATTTTTGAATTTCCCCCAGATTTTTACAGGCGCTGTGATCTTAGCGTTGAAAAGAGCTGCAATAGGTGACTTAGGATAGCCGCTGCGTTAAGAGCAGAGAAATCTGAAGCCAGTCTAGCGTTGAGTGTCTGGCGTTAGGTGGCAATCACTCGATGCGTTGAAGCGCTTTATCTGGTTTGAAAGGCCCTTCGTCTCATGAAATTAAGAAAGCGGCGTAAACAATGAGAGTTCGCGTGACAATGGTGGGCACCGGCTATGTTGGCCTGGTCAGCGGTGCATGCTTTGCTGAATTGGGTCATGAGGTGATTTGTGTCGACAAGGACGAGAACAAGATCGCCATGCTGCGCCAAGGCAAAATGCCGATCTATGAGCCCGGCCTTGACGAGCTGGTGCAGCGCAATGTGCAGGCTGGACGCATTTCATTCAGCACCGATGTGACCGCAAGTGTCAAAGACCGCGACGCGATTTTCATCGCCGTCGGAACGCCGACAGAAAACGGCACCGGCCGCGCAGATCTCAAATATGTCTATGCGGCAGCGGCCGAAATTGCCCAGGCCACCACCGGCTTCACGGTGATCGTCACGAAATCAACCGTGCCGGTTGGCACCAACAGCCGGGTGTTTGACATCGCCCAGCAAAACGTGTCTCCAGATGCGCGGATCGCGGTTGCGTCCAATCCGGAATTTTTGCGCGAAGGTGCGGCCATCAAGGATTTTCTGGAGCCAGACCGGGTCGTGGTCGGCGTGGAAGATGCAGAAGCCGCCGAGATGATGGAGCGAATCTACGCCCCTCTTTTGATGCATGGAAAAGTGCCGCTGTTCAAAACCGGTATTCAAACGGCAGAGCTGATCAAATACGCGGCGAACGCTTTTCTGGCGGTCAAAATCAGCTTTATCGATGAGATTGCCAATCTTTGTGAAGCCGTGGGAGCCAATGTTGATGATGTTGCGCGCGGCCTCGGCTTTGACAAGCGCATTGGCCAGGGCTTTCTCAACACCGGTCCGGGTTGGGGCGGATCGTGCTTTCCAAAAGACACCCGCGCACTGATTGCCACCGCCTCAGACGCGGGCGTGCGCTCGCTGGTCGTGTCGTCCGCTGTGGAAGCCAACAACAGTCGCAAAATGGATATGGTCAGCAAGATCGTCGGTGCGGCTGGCGGTGACGTCAAAGGCAAGAAAATCGCGGTTCTGGGCGTCACCTTCAAAGGCCAGACCGACGATATGCGCGAGGGCACAAGTCTTGTTGTGCTGCCCGCTCTTCAAGCCATGGGTGCACAGATTATCGCTTATGATCCGTCTCACCCCCATGAAGCCGCAACGCTCCTGCCGGGCGTAACCATGGTGACATCGCCAAAAGATGCAGCGCAAGATGCTGATATTTTGGTGATTTTGACCGACTGGATGATTTTCAAGGCCTATGATTTCAAGGCTATCGCATCCGTCATGGCATCGCCCGTTCTGGTGGATTTGCGCAACATGCTCAATGCCAATGAGGCCAAGCGCAGCGGCTTCACGCATTACGTCTCTCTGGGCCGTGAACAGCACTGATACAAAATGGCCCGCCTTTAAGGCGGGCCAGACTCTCACGCTTACTGACCGCTCTCAGCCAATTGCCTCAGCAGATATTTGCCGTAATCGCTTTTTCCATAGCGGCGGCCCAGAACTTCCAGCTGCGTGGCGTCGATAAAGCCGAGCCGGAATGCGACCTCCTCAGGGCAGGAAATCTTGAAGCCCTGACGACGCTCAAGGGTTGCCACAAACTCGCCCGCTTCCAAAAGGCTATCGGGGGTTCCGGTATCAAGCCAGGCATAACCGCGACCCATTTTCTCGACATGCAGCTGACCGCGCTCAAGATAGGCCTTGTTCACATCGGTGATTTCCAGCTCGCCACGGGCCGATGGCTTCATGTTGGCAGCAATATCAACCACCTGGTTGTCGTAGAAATACAAACCGGTCACGGCCCAGTTCGATTTTGGATTTTCCGGCTTTTCCTCAATCGAGGTGGCTTTGCTGTTCTCGTCGAAAGCCACCACGCCGTAACGCTGCGGATCATTGACGTGGTAGGCAAACACGGTTGCCCCTTCTTGGCGGCCCATCGCGCCCTTGAAGAGGTCATTGATGCCATGACCATAGAAGATGTTGTCGCCGAGAATGAGACACGACGGGCTGGAACCAATGAAGTCTGCGCCAATAATATAGGCCTGCGCCAAACCATCCGGTGATGGCTGTTCGGCATAGCTCAAAGAAATGCCCCAGTTCGAGCCATCTCCGAGGAGTTTCTGGAAATTCGGCAGATCAGTTGGCGTTGAAATGATCAGAATATCCCGAATCCCGGCCAGCATCAGAGTCGATAGCGGATAGTAAATCATCGGCTTATCGTAAACTGGCATCAGCTGCTTGGACGTGACCAGCGTCATAGGGTGCAAGCGCGTGCCGCTGCCCCCTGCCAGAATAATGCCCTTCATTTACAAACTCCTCATTTTGTTTATCACTGGCCCTCGGCCAAAACTTGCTTCACAACACGCTCGGTGGACAAACGCCAATCTGGAAGCGTGACGCCGTGAACCTCTGCCAATTTGGTGCAGTCCAATCTGGAATTGGCCGGGCGACGCGCTGGCGTGGGATAGGCGCTGGAGGGAATGCGGCCAACAACCGCATGAACGCCACCTTGCAATTTTGATAGGCGGAAAATCTCCGTGGCAAAATCTGCCCAGCTCCCCTCGCCGGTGCCGCTGAGGTGAAACACACCCCGCAAGGTCGCATCGTTAGACGCCAGCAGGTTTTGACCAACCGCGAGAACCGCATCGGCAATATCCTGCGCTGAGGTGGGATTGCCAATCTGATCGTCGACAACATTCAGCTCATCGCGCGTTTCGGCCAGACGAAGCATGGTGCGCAAAAAATTCTTGCCATAAGGGCTATAGACCCAAGCGGTGCGCAAAATGGCGTAATCGCTGGTGTTTGCGGCAACCTGTTGCTCACCTTCCAGCTTGCTGCGGCCATAGACTCCAAGCGGCGCAACCGGATCGCTCTCGTTATAGGGGGCCGCTTTGCTGCCATCGAACACGTAATCGGTCGAGATATGCACCAGTGGCACGCCGAGCGCCTTCGCAACCCGTGCCAGTTCTGCTGGTCCCTGTGCGTTGACGGCAAAAGCCGCCGCTTCGTCAGTTTCGGCCTGATCCACCGCCGTATAAGCGGCGGCAGAGACAATCAGGTCTGGCTTTGCAGCCCGCAGAACGCTCTCAATGGTCTCAGGCTCGCCAAGATCCAGCGCGGGGCGACCGAGCGGGATGACCTCAACAGCACTGTTGCCCTTTGCCTGCTCGACAAGAGACTGAACAACCTGCCCAGCAACGCCGGTGACCACGTAGCGTTTCACGTCACTCATTTGCTTGCGCCTGCCTTCAAAAGGCCAAGCCGGGTGCCATCATAACCTTGACGCAAGGGAGCCCACCACCACTCGTTTTCGAGATACCATTTCACGGTTTTCTCAATGCCGGTGTCGAAGTTTTCCAGCGCCTTCCAACCCAGCTCCGTTTCCAGCTTGGTGGCATCAATGGCGTAGCGCGCATCATGGCCGGGACGGTCGGTCACATATTGGATCAGATTTTCATGCGGACGGCCAGCGGGGTGCAACTCATCCATCAACTGGCAAACGCGCTTGACCACATCAATGTTGCGGCGCTCGTTGCGTCCGCCGACATTATAGGTTTCGCCAATCCGGCCACGCTCGGCAATAATGTCCAGCGCGCGGGCGTGGTCTTCCACATAGAGCCAGTCGCGAATATTGACGCCATTGCCATAGACCGGCAAAGGCTTGCCTTCCAACGCATTGATAATCATCAATGGAATCAGCTTTTCAGGGAAATGGAACGGGCCGTAATTGTTCGAGCAGTTGGAGACCACAATCGGCATGCCATAGGTGCGCTCCCACGCCTTGGCCAAATGGTCGGACGCTGCTTTTGAGGCCGAATAGGGCGAGCTTGGATCATAAGGCGTGGCCTCAGTAAACAAGCCGTCATCGCCTAGCGATCCGTAGACTTCATCGGTCGACACATGCAAAAACCGAAAACGCGCCTTGGCATCGCCTTCCAGCGCCTGCCAATAGGCACGGGCACATTCCAGCATGGTGAAAGAGCCAAGCACGTTGGTTTCCACAAAATCCTTTGCACCGGTGATGGAGCGATCGACATGGCTTTCTGCCGCCAGATGCATGACCCGGTCGGGCTTGAAGCTCGAAAAAGCTTCAGAAATCGCTTGACCATCGCAAATATCGGCCTTCAAAAACCGATACAGCGGATTGCCTTCGAGCATGTTCACAGAGGTCAGGGTGCCGGCATAGGTCAGCTTATCGACATTGAGAACATCGTAACTCTTATCGACAACCAGATGGCGCACAACGGCCGATCCAATAAATCCAGCGCCACCGGTAACAAGAACCCGCATTTTCACTCACCCTCTAAAACCATGTTGCTCGGCTTCTACTCTAGAATTCCTGACATCGGAACCAATGGGAAGTAGAAGCGGCAAATTCAAAGTATGACAAGGCCATGGCTTACAAAACATCCACGGCGCTTTTACGATCCTCAAGCCTGATAGACAAAATTTGCGTCAAGGTCACTGAGTTTTGGCTGTTTTTGGTCTTTATCCGACAAAATTGCCTGCCCATCTGCCACTGGCCAATCAATGCCGATGGCAGGATCGTTCCACAGCAACCCACGATCATTCTCGGGGCTATAATAGTCCGTGACCTTATAGCTGATCACTGTATTGGGTTTCAACGTGCAAAAACCGTGGGCAAAACCCGGCGGCACCCAGAGTTGGCAACCATTTTCCTGCGACAGCTCAGCCGTGACAAACTGGCCGTAGGTTGGCGAGCCCTTGCGAATATCAACCGCGACATCCAGCAAGGCACCGGCAGCACAGGAGACCAATTTACCTTGCGCCTTCGGATTCAGCTGAAAATGCAGACCCCGAACAGTGCCGACTTCAGCCGAGAAGGATTGATTGTCCTGAACAAAGTGGAATGCCCCCACCTCGCGCTCAAACAGGTTTTCCCGAAATGTCTCAACAAAATAGCCACGCGCATCACCAAATCGCTTCGGCGTGATCAGAAATACGCCGGAAATTTTTGTCGTTTCAAATTGCATCGGTCTTCCTTCGGCACTGTGTTTTTTGGGCGGCACTGCTATTTTTGGGCGGCACTGTCACTTTTGAACGTAACAAGCACAACAGCCGCAAACACACAAGATGCAAAACGGCCTCGGCCTTTGTCAATCAACCCATGACGCTTGACGCTTCAAGGCCTCGTCAAATGGGCGCTCCCTCCACCACGCTCGAAAACGGCACGAAAGCGGCAGAACAATCCATCTCATCTGCCGGCATGCCATCCATCAGGTTCGTGACTTTAAAGCGCGCGGCAACATCCGGTTTCAGCGCATCGGCAAAGCTCACCGGGCCAGGGCCAAGGGTGATATGGGCATAGCTGGGCTTTTCATTGGCCGCAATCTGCGGCGAGCCGAGAATGGCGGGTTGCTTGCCTTCAAACTGAACCGTGTCGAGCGTTAGACCCAGCGGCAGATATTGACCATCCTGTTGAAGACCGCGAAACACAAGATAGCCGCCGCCATCGGCCTTGCTGCCCATATATTTGAAATTGCGCACCGTGATGCCAGAAAAATCCGGCAGGAGATTTCCCGCTTTATCTGAGTAATGCGTATCAAAGACCATCGGATAGCGCGTGTTGCGCATACATACATCACCATAAATAACGTTGGTGACTTTGCCCCCTCTCGATGGGTCGGATTTGATGCGCAGGCCATTGCCATTGGGGCTGTCAAAACCATCCATCACCAGATCATAGACAGAGATGTCCTCAACGCCGGAATTGGTTTCCGAGCCGATGGAGAGACCGTGCCCATAATAGAAGTGATTATGCGCAAAGGTCATCTGGGTGGATGGTTTTTTACCGCCAGCCTTGATGGCAACGTGATCATCGCCGGTGCTGATATAGCTGTAGGCCAACAGCACCCGCGACGACTGCCCGGGATCAAAACCATCGGTGTTTTTGACAGTGTCGGGCGTAAAGCACGTTGCAGGCGTCAGCTTATCAGGCGTTGTGCCTTCCGGGCACGCATAACCGGGCTTGGTATAGACCGCACTGGGGGTGAGAATCTTGATGCCCCAGGCCAGCAGGCCATCCAAGCCATCACTGGCGACGTGAAAATTCGGGCTGTTCATCAAGGTGATATCGTGCAGGGTAAAATCCTGCCCGCCATTGATTTGCAAAAGCCTGAATGCGTGCTGCTTCAACCCCTGCTTGGATTGCCACGCCACATCCCACCACGAGCGCTTGCCAGCATTATCGCCCGATAGCAGCAGCGATCCGCCGCGACCATCAATCCGGCCCTCACCAACAATACCAGCGTTTTTGGTATCCTTGGCCTCAATCAACGGTTTGCAGGTCTTTTTGCTGGAGTCATTGGCGGTGCCGCAGTCATCCTCTCCTGTGTCGTAATCTTTGGGATCGCGCGAGGCAAACAGCGTCACTCCCTTGTCGATCCAGAGCGTGACATCGCTTTTCAGCGTCAACGGCCCGCTGAGGAAGGCATCTTTTGCACCATCGCCCACCACCAGCTTCACGGCACCGGAGGTGCAGGCATTGATCGCCGCCTGCAAACGATCCTGATCCGGATGGGGCGCTTTGCCGTCAGCGTCAACCGCATCCAGTGAACCATTGGTGGATTGCAACGTGGCGCTGAGTGTGGCGCAGATATTGGCGGGTGCTGCGGGCTCACTCACCACACCCCATTGGGTGGAAACTGGTGGATCGGCGGCCCAACTGGCAGCGGGCGAAAACACAGACAGGGTCAGAGCCAGACCCGATACCAGATGGGCGGCATTTCGCTTTGAACCTGAGAGAGTGCGCGGCATGAGATATTCCTTGAAAGCAATGATGAGGCGAGAGGTCTCAGAGCGGGTTTGGGTGAATGAAGGATTTGATATTGGCATAGCGATGTCACAAGAAAAAATATTCTCACTTTTTTGGCAAGATCAGCATGTCACGACCTCTTGACCAAATTCACCACCCGCGCCATAAAGCATGCATGAAAACGAGCACCTGCACCATTTGCTGGATTATTATTCGCTAGCGCATGCGCTGGCCCGGCCGTTTTCGTCTCTTGTAAAAGTCCCAGATGACAAACGCTCGGTCCAGCCGGGTGTAAACACGTCTGGGAGACTGACATGACTGAGGGCCTCAAGCTCTACAACACATTGACGCGCAACAAGGTTGATTTTACCCCCATCGACCCTTCAAACGTGCGCATGTATGTGTGCGGCCCAACCGTTTATGATTTTGCCCATATCGGCAATGCCCGGCCCGTCATTGTGTTTGATGTGCTCTATCGGTTGCTGCGTCATGTCTATGGCGAGAAGCATGTGACCTATGCCCGCAACATCACCGATGTGGATGACAAGATCAATGCGCGCGCATTGCGCGATTTTCCCGATCTTGCGCTCAACGATGCCATTGCCAAGGTGACACAAAAGACCGCGGACCAGTATCACGCCGATGTGGCGCGGCTTGGCTGCCTTGAGCCCACGGTCGAGCCACGCGCCACCGACAATATCCAGCAGATGATTGACATCATCGAGGTGCTGATCGCCAAGGGCCATGCCTATGTGGCGGAAGGCGAAGTGCTGTTTGATACCAAGTCGATGGCGGCTTACGGTCAGCTTTCCAAGCGCAATCTGGATGAGCAGCAGGCTGGCATCCGCATCGCGGTGGATGCCCACAAGAAAAGCCCTGGCGATTTCGTTTTGTGGAAACTCTCCAGCGAGCACGAACCCGGCTGGGAAAGCCCTTGGGGCCGTGGCCGCCCCGGCTGGCATATCGAATGCTCGGCTATGTCGAAGCGCTATCTCGGCGAGGTGTTCGACATTCACGGCGGTGGGCTGGACCTGATCTTCCCACACCACGAAAACGAAATTGCCCAATCGTGCTGCGCCAATGACACCCACGTGATGGCCAATGTGTGGATGCACAATGGCTTCGTGCAGGTGGAAGGCAAGAAGATGTCCAAGTCGGACGGCAATTTCGTCACCATCAACGAATTGCTGGACACAGACACGTTTGGCACTCGCAAATGGCCGGGCGAAGTGCTGCGGCTTGCGATGTTGATGACCCATTATCGTGAACCGATTGATTTTTCCGTCAAGCGGTTGGAAGAGGCTGAGCGGCTGCTTGCCAAATGGCCAAGCGCGGAGGCCGGTGATGCGACACCGGATCAAAGCGTGCTGGACGCATTGGCCGATGACCTCAATACGGTTGCAGCAGTACAGGCGCTTCATGCACTGGCCGGTGCTGCCAATGCGGATGCATCTTTGTTGCCGTCTTTTGCAGCCAGTGCTGCATTGATGGGGCTTTTGCCACAAAAGGCCGAGGTGAGCGACGATCTTTCCGCCGCCATCGACGCCCTTGTGCAAATGCGGCTTGAAATGCTCAAGACCAAAAATTTTGCCGAGGCCGACAAAATCCGCAACGACTTGTTGACCAAAGGCATTCAACTCAAGGACGGTAAGGATAAAGATACGGGCGAGCGCGTGACCACGTGGGAGGTCAAGCGGTAAACTGAGGCATCAACGGCGCAGGAGCGACATCCATGATTGACCATATGAATATCAAAGTTGCTGATTTTGAACGTGCAATGGCTTTCTATGATGCGGCTTTTGCGCCACTTGGCGCATCGATGCTGTATATGGTGCCGGAGGAAAACTCCTTCGGCGTGCGAATGGCCGGGTATGGGCGCGAGAAGCCATGCTTTTGGCTTTACGAAGGCACGCCACCGGCTGACTATCACCAGCACATTGCCTTTGCCGCCAACAGCCGTGCGGAGGTGGATGCATTTTATAAAGCCGCCGTCGCAGCCGGTGGCAAAGACAATGGTGCGCCGGGCCTGCGCCCGCATTATCACCCCAACTATTACGGTGCCTTTGTGTTCGATCTGGATGGCAACAACATTGAAGCCGTCTGCCACAAGCCTGAGACGGGTGGCCAATCATGACCACGCCAACCTATTCCGGCGGCTGCCAATGCGGCACCATTCGGTTTCGCATCAAAGGTGTGCTGAATGATAGCTCCATCTGCCATTGCCGCATGTGTCAGAAGGCATTTGGCGGTTATTTCGCGCCGCTGGTGTCCACCAAAGGTGCGGAACTGACATGGACACGCGGCACACTCAAACATTTCCAATCATCCAACCTCGTCAAGCGTGGTTTTTGTGACGCCTGCGGCACGCCGCTGACCTATGAAGCCCCGGATGTTATGGCCATCGCGGCTGGTGCCTTTGATGATCCATCGCTTTTGCCACCCACCTTTCAGCATGGTCTGGAAGGCAAATTATCTCTCGTCGATCATTTTTCCACATTACCGGGCATGACCACCGAAGAAGACGAGACAGACGGCGATTATATTCACCGCATCATCTCCTACCAGCACCCCGACCATGACACGGACACGTGGCCCCAACCTCACGGAGCAAAACCATGAGCGAGATTTTTTCCGGCGGCTGCCAATGCGGAGCCATTCGCTTCCAAGCCAAAGGGGCGTTGAAAAGCAGCTCAATTTGCCATTGCCGCATGTGTCAGAAAGCATTTGGCGGCTATTATGCGCCACTGGTGTCGGTGCGCGATGTTGATTTTGAGTGGACGCGCGGCAAGCGGAAGATTTTTCGCTCCAGCAATGTCGTGTCGCGGGGCTTCTGTGGCGATTGCGGCACCCCTTTGACCTATGAGGACCCGACGGGCATGTCCATTGCTGCCGGTGCCTTTGACGATCCTGCCGCCCTGCCGCCCATTGAGCAATTCGGCACCGAAGGAAAAATCGGCTTCGTCGATCATCTGCATGAATTGCCCGGCCACCCAACCGAGGAAGATCTGAATGATGCCCCCTTCCTCAACGATCTCATCTCCTACCAACACCCCGACTTTGACACTGAAAACTGGCCAAAAGCCAACGGAGAAAAGCCCAATGGAGCAGAACAATGAGCGAGATTTTTTCGGGCGGGTGCCAATGTGGCGCGGTGCGGTTCCAGGCAGCCAAGCTGGGGCGGCCCTCCATCTGCCACTGTCGCATGTGCCAAAAGCAGTTCGGCAGCTTCTTCTCAGCCCTTGTCACCGCTGATCAGGCCCATCTGACGTGGACGCGCGGCCAGCCAAAGCTGTTTCGTTCTTCCGCCAAGGTCAAGCGCGGCTTTTGCGACAAATGCGGCACACCGCTGACCTATCAGCATGCGGATGGGGTTGAGCTTGCGATTGGGGCCTTTGACAATCCCGCAGCCTTTGAGCCTGCCATTCAGGTCAAGCATGACAAGCGCTTGCCATGGATCGACACCCTGTTTGAAAAGCCCGCCTTCACCAGCCCGGAGCAGGAAGCCAAATGGGATGCGGTTGAGAGTTGGCAACACCCGGATTTTGACACCACCGTTTGGCCTGCGGAGGACGAATGAGCGCGCTTGTCCATTCCGGTGGTTGCCAATGTGGCGCGGTCCGCTACACCATCACTGGTGAGGTCCGCTATCCACATGTGTGCCACTGCCGCATGTGTCAAAAGGCGTCGGGCAATTACGCTCTGCCGCTGGGCGGTGCCGCCCGCCGTGATTTTGCCATCACGCGGGGCAGGCCGCAGTGGTTTCAATCTTCCAGGATCGTGCGTCGCGGCTTTTGCGGGCAATGTGGCACGCCGCTGTTTTTCGATGCACCATCGGGAGACAATATCAATGTCACCCTCGGATCGCTGGATAAGCCCGGCGATGTTGAGCCCGTGGCGCAATCAAACGCAGGATCAAAGCTCGCCTTTAGCCATAGGCTGGACAGTTTACCGGTTGAGGCAGAAGAGGTTTCCGCTGATTGGCTTGCAACGGTTGCTCAAGCGACCTACCAACATCCGGACCACGACACCACCGATTGGCCGACACATATAGGATCGCCCAATGACTGACCTTATGACTCAATTGCGCAGCTTCTACCCTGAAATTGAACCCTTCGAGACAGGCTTTCTCGATGTTGGCGATGGGCATGTGATCTATTGGGAACGGGTTGGCACCAAGGGGGCAAAGCCTGCGGTGTTTTTGCATGGTGGCCCAGGTGGTGGCATCACACCTGCCCAGCGGCGCGTGTTTGACCCGGCTCTTTATGACGTAATCCTGTTTGATCAGCGCGGCTGCGGAAAATCCACGCCCCATGCCCATCTGGAGGCCAACACCACATGGCATCTGGTGGCCGATATAGAGCGGCTGCGTCAGATGATTGGTGCTGAAAAATGGCTGGTGCTGGGTGGATCATGGGGATCCACGCTGGCGTTGGCCTATACTGAGACCCATCCGTCGCGCGTGAGCGAACTGGTGCTGCGCGGCATTTATACCGTCACCAAGGCTGAGCTGGATTGGTATTATCAATTCGGTGTTTCCGAGATGTATCCCGACCGTTGGGAGAAATTCATTGCGCCCATCCCCGAAGACGAGCGCGATGATTTGATTTCGGCCTACCATCGCCGTTTGACGAGCGATGACAAGGCTGTGCAGCTGGAATGCGCCCGCGCCTGGAGCCAGTGGGAGGGAGCCACCATTTCGCTGATTCCCAATCTCCAGCAAATTGAGAATTTCGGCGAGGACTATTACGCCATCGCCTTTGCGCGGCTGGAAAACCACTTCTTTGTCAACCACTGCTGGCTGGAGGATGGCCAATTGCTGCGTGATGCCAATAAGCTCAAGGGCATTCCCGGCGTGATCGCCCATGGCCGCTATGATATGCCCTGCCCGCTGCGCTATGCGTGGCAGCTGTCCAAGGCCTGGCCCGATGCCGAATTGCATATCGTAGAGGCCGCTGGACACGCCATGAGTGAGCCTGGCATTCTCGACCAATTGATCCGCGCCACCGACCGCTTTGCCGGGAAAATCCAATAATATTCGTTACGGATGTTACCACAGAAATCAATGCCTTTGGGAGGCACCCATGACACGCGAAAAGATCACTCTGTTTGACACCACGCTGCGCGACGGTCAGCAGACCCCCGGCATTGATTTTTCGGTAGAAGATAAAATCTCGATCGCCGCCATGCTGGATGATTTTGGTCTGGATTATGTTGAGGGGGGATATCCCGGTGCCAACCCGACCGATACGGCTTTTTTTGCCAAAAAGCGCACCCATCGCGCCCGTTTCACCGCCTTTGGCATGACCAAGCGCGCCGGTGTTTCCGCCTCCAATGATCCGGGCCTGAACCAGCTTTTGCAATCGGCCAGCGATGCCATCTGTCTGGTGGCGAAAAGCTGGGATTACCATGTGAAAGTCGCACTCGGCTGCACCAATGAGGAAAATCTCGACGCCATCCACGACAGCGTGAAAGCCGTGGTGGAGGCAGGCAAGGAAGCGCTGGTGGATTGCGAGCATTTCTTCGATGGCTATAAGGCCAATGCCGCTTATGCCGTGGCCTGTGCCAAAACCGCCTATGAGGCAGGTGCCCGCTGGGTGGTGCTGTGCGACACCAATGGCGGCACTCAGCCGCCGGAAATTCGCGCCATTGTTTCCGCCTTGATTGAAGCCGGTGTTCCCGGCACATCGCTGGGCATTCACGCCCATAACGATACCGGACAGGCGGTTGCCAATTCGCTGGCGGCGGTGGAAGCCGGTGTGCGTCAGATTCAGGGCACACTCAACGGTATTGGCGAGCGCTGTGGCAATGCTGATCTCACCACCATCATTCCCACGCTCGCGCTCAAAGACACCTATGCCGACCGGTTTGAAACCGCCATCGATCCGGAAAAACTGGTGGAATTGACCCGCCTATCCCATGCCTTTGATGAGCTTTTGAACCGCTCGCCCAATCATCAGGCTCCCTATGTCGGCGCATCCGCCTTCGCCACCAAGGCAGGCATTCATGCATCGGCGCTGCTGAAAGATCCGAAAACCTACGAGCATGTGGAGCCTGCCAGCGTTGGCAATTTTAGAAAAGTCATGGTGTCTGACCAAGGCGGCAAGGCCAATTTCATCAATGAGTTGAAGCGCCGGGGTATTGCTGTTGCCAAAGACGACCCCAAACTCGATCGGCTGATCGAAATCGTCAAGGAGCGCGAAGCAACCGGCTATGCCTATGAAGGGGCCGATGGCAGTTTTGAGCTTTTGGCGCACCGCACACTCGGCACCGTGCCAGAGTTTTTTGCGGTCGAGAGTTTTCGGGTGATGGTGGAGCGCCGCTTTGACAGCAATGGCCGTTTGAAAACCGTATCAGAAGCCGTGGTCAAAATGGTGATTGATGGCGAGACCGTGATGTCGGTGGCCGAAGGCGATGGCCCGGTCAACGCGCTGGACATTGCCCTTCGCAAGGATCTTGGCAAGTTTCAGCGCGAAATCGAGGATCTGGAACTGGCAGATTTCAAGGTGCGTATCCTCAATGGCGGCACATCGGCGATAACCCGCGTGCTGATTGAATCGACGGATGCCAGCGGCGCACGCTGGTGGACAGTGGGCGTATCAGAAAATATCATCGATGCATCATTTCAGGCCCTGATGGATGCTATTATCTATAAGCTGATGAAAAACCGGCAGCTTGCTGGCCAGATTGCTGCTGAATAAAGGGGATTTTGTGCTTCCATCTCGCAGATTGCTGGATGGTTCAAAGAAATGAATTTGCCTTATCCGGTCCCGACGCTTACCCGATACACCATAAAAAAATCGGGATCGGAAACATCATGGCAACGGCGACACCACCCGCAATAGACAATCGCGATTCGCTACGCGGTTTTCTGTTTGCGCTCACGGCTTATATCATGTGGGGCTTTCTGCCCTTTTACATGAAGGCGGTTGCCCATATTCCCCCCAGTGAAGTGATTTCCCATCGCATTCTGTGGTCTGTTCCTGTGGCCGGTGGGCTACTGTTGATCCTGCGCCGCACAGAGGATTTGAAGCGTGCCCTGCGCAACCCCAAAATGATCGGCATGGCGGCCATTACCGCCTGCCTGATCAGCATCAACTGGGGTATTTATGTGTGGGCCATTGGCGCAGGTCATGCGCTCGACACCGCCCTTGGCTATTTCATCAATCCGCTGTTTTCGATTCTTCTCGGCGCAGTTCTGCTGAAAGAGAAGCTGAAACCCGCCCAAATGGCGGCCCTCGCTCTGGTTATTCTGGCGGTGGTGATTTTGACGGTCGAAAATGGCCGGCTGCCAATTATCGCCCTGAGCCTTACCCTGTCGTGGGGCCTCTATGCGCTGTTTCGCAAGACTTTGCCGATTGGGCCAAATCAGGGCTTTCTGCTGGAAGTGTTGCTGCTGGCTCCCTTTGCGCTGGCCTATCTGATTTATCTGATTGTCACCGGACAATCGCATTTTGGCGGCAATGCTGGCGATACCGCGCTATTGGCAGGCAGCGGGTTGATTACGGCCGTGCCACTTATTCTCTATGCCAATGGCGCGAAATTGCTCAAACTGTCCACCATTGGCATCATGCAATATATTGCGCCCAGCATGATTTTTCTCATCGCTGTTTTTGTCTTCGATGAACCCATGAGCACAGCGAGAGCCATTGCTTTCCCGCTGATCTGGACAGCGCTGGTGATCTACACACTGCCCATGCTCAGACGTGGATAATGAGACTTGGATGATGAGACGGGCATGATCACATTTTGGAGACCACAGACGCATCGCCCTCAGGCGCGTCTGTCTCTGCCCATCGATCCATGATCATCGGAATGATATGTTCGATATCATCGATGACCATGGGCTGAACCCGGTGCGCCGTGTGCACAAAGCCCTCATCCGTCATGTGCCCCAAAAGATCCAGCATCGGCTTCCAGAAATCATTGATATTCGCAAAGACCATCGGCTTTTCATGACGGCCAAGCTGGCCCCAGGTCATGATTTCCACGATTTCTTCCAAAGTGCCAATGCCGCCCGGCAAGGTCACAAAGGCATCGGCACGCTCAAACATCTTGTGTTTGCGCTGGTGCATATCCTCGGTGATGATCAACTCGCTCAAATCGCCCAGAGAATCATGGGTCGCTTCCATATCCATCAGGAATTCTGGAATAATGCCCGTGACGTGGCCGCCACTGTCCAGCACGCCTTTGGCCACGGCCCCCATGATACCCTTGGTGCCGCCGCCATAGACAAGCGCCAGCCCATGGGCCGCAATGGACTGGCCAAGGGCGCGGCCAGCCGCCATGTATGCCGTATCGCGTCCAGGCCTTGAGCCGCAATAAACGCAAATGGATCGAATCGTAGAGATATTTTTCGTCATGACTGTAAATGACAACGACAATCCGTTTCGGTCAACAAAATTGACGAATAGTCTTGGATGGTGATGCACCTGCTTCTAACATAGCTTGTTAAAACCGCTGGGAAACGCTAGCAATTCCAATGGATATGGCGGACTTTTCCGCGTGGAGATTTTTGATTATGAAAAACCGTGCCGGTTGGCTGGCTTTGGGCGTGCTTGCCATTGCGACGATATTGATGGTGTTTTTCGTGCTTCCGCAGCTTCGCGGAACTAATCAAACGGCGGAAAAGCCACCAGCACCTGTGCAACCGCCACAGACAACCGCCGCCAAACCTGAAGCCGTTGTCGCCGACGATCAAGTCGCAAGCGGCAAGATGAAGCGGCTTTCCACTGAAGCCGAAAAATCGGTGGCAGCGCTTGAAGCTCTTTTTGCCGACCAGAAGATTCCAGAAGCCAGTGTCTATGCTTCCAGCCGCCTGGCTGCCATGACCGCGCTCAAGGCATTGGCCGAGATGGACATTCCAACCAATCTCGAAGCCAATTTGGCCGATAGTATGACCAAGGCCAAGGCAACAGCCGCAAAGGCCCTGCAACTTCTTATCAAACTGCCCTCCGCGCCCGAGGAGGCAGCAGGCATGATTGTCAATATCGGTCGCGCCTTGCACGGTGAGCCCGAGTTGGCAGCCAAAGATGACGGCAAGCCGAAATTTGGTGTGTTGCGTGTTGAAAAAGACGGCTCGACCGTGATTGCGGGCAATGCGGCACCGGGTACCAAGCTGGATGTTCTCGATGGTGACAAGACCATCTCCACCACAACGGTTTCGCCCAATGGTGATTTCGCCATTGTGCTCGACAAGCCTTTGAACGCCGGTGACCATACACTGGATTTGCAATCCACCAGCCAAGACGGCAAGGTCGTCAAATCTCAGGAACAGGCCACCATTTCGGTGCCCGATCATCAAAATGGTGATGTGCTGGCCATGGTCAGCAAGCCCGGAGAAGCCAGCCGCCTAATGACAGTGCCAAAGGGCACCACAGATGGCGCAGCAGAACAGGTGAATGCCGACAAACAGGGACGCGTTCCGGCGCAAACGGCCGATGCCACACCGCCGGCACCCGCCACCACGTCGCCAACACCACCAGCCGCCGCCGCCGATCCTGCCCCAGCACCAAACGAGCAGTTGCAAATCACAGCCGTGGAGCTTGAGGGCGATAAAATATTCGTGGCGGGCACCGCACCGAAAAACAGCAGTGTGACAGCCTATGCCGATGGCAAGCAAATTGGCTCTTCCGATGTCGATGCCAAGGGCCACTTCGTGGTCGAAGGCGAAATGGCGATTTCCGTTGGCCAGCACATTATCAGTGTCGATCTCAAGGATGCCAATGGCAAGGTCACCTTGCGGGCCTCGGTTCCGTTCAACCGCCCAGCGGGCGATCAGGTGTCTGTTGTGGCCCCTGAAAAACTGGCCGAATCCGCAGCCAGCCCCGGCAGCGCCGCCTCGGTCGACAGCAATCTGTTTGATCGCCAGCGCGACACATTGGCCAAATCCTTTGCACTTTTGAGCAATCTCTTTGCTGATGGCAAAACCCCTTCGCTGGAAAGCCTGGCGGCATCGCGCTCGGCCTTGGAATTTGCCCTGAAGGCCGTTGCCGATTTCCGGCCAACGCCCAGCACCAATGCGGCCGACACAAGCTTCATGATGCGCATGGCCGAAAACGCAGGCAAAGCCCAGGCTGCTCTCAAGAAGGTCGAGCCAGCCTCGGTGGCAAGCATGGCGGCCGCCCTGCCAGAGCTTGGCAAACTGGTACAGGCTGCGTTGGAGCCGATGCAAAATGCCGCGCAAGTGGCAACGGCGAAAACCGCAACACAAACGGACGGTTCCGCACCACGAACGATTTCGCAAGAGCCGCTTCAGGAAAGCAGCAACACCGTTATCATCCGTCGCGGTGATACGCTGTGGCAGATCTCACGGCGCGTGTATGGCCAGGGTGTGCGCTACACCACGATTTACATGGCCAATGCCGAGCAAATCACCAATCCAGACCTGATTGAGCCCGGCCAAACCTTTACCGTGCCGGATAAGGCGCTGCCAGAAAGTGAAGCCGAAGCCATTCATCGAAATTGGATGCATCGGCATAAGCCTTGACAGGATCGAGCAAAGGCTGAGGTTGAAAACAAGGCATTTGCTGCTTATATAACGAAAATTACATGGAAGCGGCCTTTACGGCCGCTTCTTCTTTTCGCCCCGCACGGGGCAGGCCCGGCCAGCGTCCCGCATGCCCGGCGCGTCAGCAGGAACAAGCAGCATGCATCAGAAGGTCAAGACGGTCTCTCCTGACTCCGGCAATCCGTGGCATACGATCCGCAATCTCTGGCCTTACATGTGGCCAGCTGAGCGCATGGATCTGAAATTGCGGGTGGTGTGGGCCAGTGTTTTTCTTATTCTGGCCAAGGCCGTTTTGATGTTCGTGCCCTATTTTTTCAAATGGGCGACCGATGCCTTGAACGGCAAAATGGATGCAAGCGGGCTGCTGCCAGCCTTCATGCTCTCTGCCGTGATGCTGGTGCTGGCCTATAATCTGGCGCGTATCGTGCAATGGGGCCTTAACCAGTTGCGCGACGCGTTGTTTGCCAGTGTTGGTCAATATGCGGTGCGGCGGCTGGCCTATAAAACCTTCGTGCATATGCATCAACTGTCTTTGCGCTTTCATCTTGAGCGCAAGACCGGCGGTCTGTCGCGCATTATCGAGCGCGGCACCAAGGGCATTGAAACCATTGTCCGCTACACCATCCTCAACTCCATTCCAACCGTGATCGAATTTGCCTTAACGGCTGGAATTTTCTGGTGGGGCTATGGCTTTTCCTATCTCGCCGTGACCGCTGTCACCGTGGTTGTCTACTGTTGGTATACGGTCAAAGCATCCGATTGGCGCATTGGCATTCGCCGCGCCATGAACACCAGCGACACCGACGCCAATGTCAAAGCCATTGATTCGCTGCTGAACTTCGAGACGGTCAAATATTTTGGCAACGAGCAGATGGAAGCGCGGCGCTTTGACGCCTCCATGGCGAAATATGAAAAAGCCGCAACTCAGGTCTGGACTTCGCTGGGCTGGCTCAACTTTGGCCAAGGGCTTATTTTTGGCGTCGGTATGACGGTGATGCTGGCCATGTCGGCCATGGCCGTGCAGCGCGGTGAGCAGACCATTGGTGATTTCGTCTTCGTCAATGCGCTTTTGTTGCAGCTCTCCGTGCCCTTGAATTTCATCGGCATGCTTTATCGTGAAATCCGCCAAGGGTTGACCGATATTGAGCAGATGTTTGACCTTCTCGCGGTCAAGCCGGAAGTGAGCGATGCGCCCAATGCCGTGCCACTGACGATCGACAAGGGCGCGATTGTGTTTGACAATGTTCACTTCGCCTATGATCCCGCCCGCCCTATTCTCAAAGGCGTCTCCTTCACCGTGCCGGCTGGCAAAACGGTGGCGGTGGTGGGGCCTTCCGGCGCTGGAAAATCGACCATTTCCCGCCTGCTCTATCGGTTTTACGATGTGCAAAGTGGTTCCATCAGCGTTGATGGGCAGGATGTGCGCACAATCACGCAAACATCCTTGCGCAGTGCCATCGGCATGGTGCCGCAAGATACGGTGCTGTTTAACGACACCATTGCCTATAATATTCGCTATGGTCGGCCCGATGCGAGCCAAGAGCAGATCGAGGCCGCTGCCGATATTGCGCAAATCAGCCGGTCGATCAAAGATCTGCCACACGGCTATGAAACCATGGTGGGTGAGCGCGGTTTGAAACTGTCTGGCGGCGAAAAGCAGCGTGTTGCCATTGCCCGCACGGTTTTGAAAGCACCACCGATTCTCATCCTCGATGAGGCAACGTCTGCGCTGGACACCACCACCGAGCAGGACATACAGGCGGCGCTTGATGTCGTGTCGCAAAACCGAACCACATTGGTGATTGCCCATCGCCTGTCCACGGTGATTGGTGCTGACGAGATTATTGTGCTGAAAGCCGGCGAGATTGCAGAGCGCGGAACGCACACACAGCTTTTGGAGCAAAACGGTCTTTACGCCTCAATGTGGAACCGCCAGCGTGAGGCCATTCAGGCTGAAGAACAGCTGCGCCTGGTGCGCGAAAGCGATGAACTGGGCGTTGTGACCCGCCTTCCTCCCGCAGTCTGATACCAAAAGCGGCACCGCCATTGCCCCGAGCGCCATTTCGGGGTAGTCAGCATAGCTTAGTTTTTCAGGAGAAGTCCCACCGATGTCCTTGTTTGATACCATCAGAAACACCATTGTTCCTGTGCATAAGGAGGGCTACCCCTTTGTTGCCGCCTTTTTTGCAGGCTCGCTGGTGCTGGGCTGGCTCTGGGAGCCACTCTTTTGGGTCGGTATGGTTTTAACCCTCTGGTGCGCTTATTTCTTCCGGGATCCGGAGCGCGTGACGCCGCAAGATGATGATCTGGTCATCAGCCCGGCAGATGGCCGCGTTTCATCCATCCAAATGGTTGTGCCACCGTCCGAGCTTAATCTGTCAACCGAGCCGATGCTGCGCATCACAATCTTCATGAACGTGTTTGATTGCCACATCAATCGCGCCCCCGTGCGTGGCAAGGTCAACCATGTGGTCTATCGCGAAGGTCAGTTTCTCAATGCAGAACTGGACAAGGCCAGCATCGACAATGAGCGCAACAGTCTGGTGATTGAAAGCCCGCGCGGCAATATTGGCGTGGTGCAGATTGCAGGTCTGGTGGCACGTCGAATTATCTGCTGGACCACGCCTATGCAGGCGCTGGAACCCGGTGAGCGCTTTGGTCTCATTCGCTTTGGCTCACGCCTTGACGTTTTCTTGCCTGCCGGTGCCGAGCCGCGTGTTTCGCTTGGTCAACGTTCCGTGGGTGGCGAAACAGTGATTGCAGAATATGGCTCCGCCAAGGGCCCGGTCATCAGCCGCCGCAGCTAAGACATCTGTTGCTGTCCGGTTCAAATTGAACCGGACATGTTTCGGATTTTCTTATTTTCGTTTGTCTTTTCGGGAAAAGCAGAAATTTTGCATGAGCAATGACACAGAACAGCCGCAAGACCTTCACGCCCAAGAGGTGCACGCGCAAGAGGTGAATGATGCCTCCCGCGGCCCACGCCTGCGCGAGATTCCACTGCGGCTGATGGTGCCAAACCTGATCACCGTTCTGGCCATTTGTGCGGGCCTGACCGGGGTTCGTCTTGCCTTTGAGGCCAAGTTTGAACTGGCCGTCAGCATGGTTCTGGTTGCCGCTTTTCTGGATGGCATTGATGGCCGCGTCGCGCGCCTGATGAAGGCCACCTCCAAATTTGGTGCCCAGATGGATTCGCTGGCCGACATCGTCAATTTTGGCGTAGCACCTGGTCTGGTGCTTTATGTGTTTATTCTGGACAAAGCCCATTCCTTTGGCTGGATTGCGGCTCTGGTGTTTGCCATTTCCGCGGGCCTCAGGCTGGCCCGTTTCAATGTCATGGAAGAAAGTGCGGCCAAAGCACCATGGCAGAAGGAATATTTTGTCGGCGTTCCGGCCCCTGCTGGCGCGCTTTTGGTGATGCTGCCGATTTACTTGAGCTTTCTGGGGGTGGAAGCCACGCCGGGCTTTGCTTTTGCCTCGGCGGGCTACACCATGCTGATCGCATATTTGCTGATCAGCCGCCTGCCCGTGTGGTCTGGCAAGTCTGAAAAAAAGGTGCGCCGCGATCTGGTGCTGCCCCTGACACTTGGCGTTGTGCTCTATGTCGCGCTGTTGATGAGCTATACGTGGGAGGTTCTGTCTGCCACGGTTATCGTGTATCTGCTGACGCTTCCGTTTGGCGCACGCGCCTGGAAGCGGAAATACGGCACATTGACCATCAATGAAGAAGCGGACAACCACGATGCATCTGGCATGGATCGCGGCCTGTGACCTCGCAGTCTGGAACGCGGGCGATGTGTTGCGATCCGTTCACAAAATATGCCAGACTTTGATTTAAATTAAGTTGCCTTGGTCATGGATTTGTCATGTTCTTCTCAGAGTGAGCAGCCAACAAGAGACTGCCATTTGAGGAGGCACCATCACCATGACCGCAAAAACCAACAGTATTGCTCTGCCAACAGCCGCACAGATCAAACTTTCTGACAATTACGGCCCGATCGGCCTGAAAGCCGTTATTGCCGCAGCCTTGATGACCAAAAAGACTGCAAAGAAAAAATCGGCTTAACGCGCTCAAAACAAAGACAACTGCCCCGACGGTGGCTTTGGTTGTTTCTTGGTGTCAGCCTTTGCAGGCGAAGAGACAGCCACTTGAATCTCAGGCCCGACATTTGCAACTTTGTTGACAAGGTTGGAAACAGGCACGGCTTCGAAAAAATCATCCTGCACGGGTCGCATCAGATCTGCGACCTTGCGAGGCTCCTGGGTTTTGCAATCCAGCCAGCGGGAAAAGTCTTGGGGCTCGATTACCACCGGCATACGATCGTGAATAGAGCGAATTGCACCATTGGCAACGGTTGTCAGAATGGCCCCTGTGTCCACCTCCGAGCCATCGGCAGACGCCCAGGTCTCAACCAGCCCACCAAAGGCAACAATGCCGCCGTGCCTGGGCTTGATCCAGTAGGCCTGAGACGCCTCTCCACTCTCTTTGGACGGACGATACCATTCATAAAAGCCGGTTGCCGGAATGAGAATGCGGCGATGGCGCATGGCATTGCGAAATGATGCCTTATCGATTGCGGTTTCCGAGCGGGCGTTGATCAACAAGGGAAAATCCCGCGGGTCCTTGACCCAGGACGGCATAAACCCCCAGCGCACCAGAAAAGCGCGGCGGCTTGGCAGATTGCTGCCAGTCTGCGGCGCATCCCCCTCACCCACAATCAGGATCGGTTGGGTTGGTGCAATATTGAACCTCTGCGGGAACGCCTCAAGCTCGTGCAAGCCAAAAGCGTCCATCACATCTTCAGGGGTCGTGGTCAGGGCGAAACGTCCACACATCTACTTGTTTTCGCAGCGGAACGCTCTATCGTCAAGTGTGTCGCCAACATCTGACCCATCGTCTTTCACCCACCGGAACCACGCGCATGACATCCTTGCATCGCCCCGCATCCTCGGCAATCGTGCGTCACAACGGACGCCTTTTGCTGGTCAAACGCTCCAAGCCCCCGGCTGAAAGCCTGTTTGCCTTTCCGGGCGGGCGCGGTGAAGATGGCGAAACGCCCGAGGAAACCGCATTGCGTGAATTGTTCGAGGAAACCGGGCTCACCGGCACCAACCCGCGTCTTTTCGCCACGTATGTGCTCTATCCCGACCCCGGCGGGCCGGATGAACACCACTTCAGCCTCTCTGTTTTTATTGTTGACGTGGAAGACGACCCCATGGCTGCCGCAGCGAGAAGCGATGCGGCGGAGCTTGGTTGGTATACGCCCCGCGATATTCTAACGCTTCCCGCACCACCGAGCGTGATCGATTGCGTTGAAAGACTGGTGAAGTCCGGGGAAGAGGCGTAAAATAGCCACAAGAATCAAGTCAGATGAGAGCATCGTGCCAAAAATCGGCACGATGCTCTCGATTGCTGTTTGTGCATCGGATTTATCCGAAAACCGGTCCCCGCTTTTCGGTCCAATGCTATCATGTTGATGGTCTCTTGCGTGCGGAAATGTATGACCCGTTTTTTTCTGCTTGGTCTTGTTGTCGTCAGTCCGCTTTTGGCGGCCTCGTCCCTGCAGGCGCAATCCCAGAAGCCTCAAGAGCCGACTGTGAGCGCAACACCCTATGACCGGCAGCTCAATCGACTGTCTGAAATCATCGGCACCATTACCTATTTGCGCAATCGCTGTTCAGAAAAACCTGAACCACAGTGGCGCGCCGCCATGGAAAAACTGTTAACCCTTGATGCAGGAAATGAACCGGCGCGAAAAGAACAGCTGACAGCTGCTTACAACCGCGGCTATAGAGCATTTGGTGCGCTGCACGATACGTGTACCAAAGCCGCGCAGGCGACAGAGCAGGAATATCGTGCCGAAGGCGCAACACTCATCAAAGAAATGATAAATCGCTTTGGAAATTAACCAATAATTCATCGGATAATGCATTGAGCCGTGTCGCCGTGACAAAAGGCTGATAGAGTTGCGCGACGTATAGCTGATTCAAGTACTGCTTCGAGGTGAATATGATTATAGAACCACGCCGCAACGAGATTGACGACATGATCGTTCATGAAAAGATGCAGGCAGCCCTCGAATATCAGAACGAGGCTTGGGCCGATGGCATGGCCGACGGCATTGAGCCCGAGATTATTGCGGATGCTGCAATTGCGCTTGCCATGCGTGAAACAATTCGTATTCACGGCGAAAACGGTGCCGAAGCCATGCTTGAGTCTCTGCGCGCGCGCATGTTGGCTGGCGAGTTTTCTCCGGCGCGTATTGTTCAGTGATTTGCAGAGGCAAGACCATGGTGAATGGATTGAGGACTGATCGGATGAAGCGTGTCCGGACAATGGTTATGTCTGGGGTTTTGTCTGGCCTGTTGGCCAGCGCGAGTGTGCTGTGTTTGCCGTCTGCCAGCATGGCGCTTTCGGAATTGCAAGGCAATGAGAAAGTGGCGGAGCAGCCTGCGGCCTCCCCGGCCACACCCGCGCCTGCTGCTCCCAAGGAACCAGCAGCCAAGGAACCGACAGCAAAGGAACCGACAGCAAAGGAACCGACAGCAAAGGAACCAGGCGCGAAGCAACCAGCGGCACCGGAGGCAACCCCTTCAACTGCCCAGCCAAACCTGAGCAATCCTAAAGAAACCAATAAGATCACCGCCACGGACACCAAGCATGCGGCGATTGAGGTGATGTATGACATCACCAAAGCCCCCGAGGCCGTTCGCAAAATGCGCGAAAAGCTCATGGAGGCAGCATCATCGGGTGAGCCTGAAAAATTGCGGGCCTTGTTGTCCGAAGGTGCGGACCCGACAGCACTTGCCTTGGGTTCTGACAATGGCGATCCCATCGCCACGATCAAAAGCGTGTCGGGCGATCCTGATGGCATCGAAGTTCTGGCCATTATGATGGACGTGTTGAATGCCGGTTTTGTCCATGTCAATGCGGGCACCCCGGATGATGCCTATGTGTGGCCATATTTTGCTGAAAAGCCGCTCAACACGCTGACGCTTCGCGAAAAGGTCGAGCTTCTTCGCATTGTTACCGCAGGCGACTACGAGAACATGCTGGACGCTGGCAATTACAATTTCTTTCGCATCGGCATCTCGCCCGATGGAAAATGGAAATTCTTCACGGCTGGCGATTGATTTTTGGGCCTGAGCACAGGCAGATTGAGCGGTGAGATCGGCTCATGTCCGATCTCACCGCTTTTTCGGTTTGATGCTCGGTGTTTTTACCGCACTGTTTGCCCTGCTGCATCAAGCCGGTGATGCCACATTTGAAATATTGGATCGGGTGCCATGCCTGCAGTTTTTCTCGCTGATCGTTCTTTTCTTCAATTGCGCGGCCCAGATAGTCGCAATTTCCTCAACAACCTGATCACGGCTGATCTTGAGACCCTTTCTGACGGTTGCGCGGGCGTTGCTGCCTTGCTGACGCCACAGGGCAAAATTCTGTTTGAATTTCTCGTCTACCCGCAGGGCGCGGATGTTATGCTGGAGGTTGCTGCCAGCGAGGCAGAGGCGCTGATACGACGGTTGACTATGTATAAATTGCGCGCCGCAGTGACTATCACCTTGGAGTCGCAAGAGGGCGTCACCGTCTTTTGGGATGGTGGCGCAATTGAAGGGGCCTTTCAGGATCTGCGCTTCAAGGCGGCTGGCCTGACCGTGTGGCGCAAACCCGGCCACCATGGCAATGACGCCCCAAGCCTTTATACCGATCTTCGCATTGCCAATGGCATTGCGGAAGCAGGGCAGGATTACGCCTTGCAGGACGCCTTCCCGCATGATGCGCTCTATGATTTCAACGCAGGCGTCTCCTTCAAAAAAGGATGCTATGTCGGGCAGGAAGTCGTTTCGCGCATGCAGCATCGCAAGACGGCTCGTCGACGCGTTGCCATCGTCAGCGCAGAAACCGTGCTTGAGCCCAACGCTGGGGAGCTTCGCGCCAATGATCGTCCTGTCGGCATGCTTGGCAGCGCCAATGGTCAGCATGGGCTTGCAATTGTGCGGATTGACCGGATTGGCGATGCGCTGGCCTCCAGCCATCCCATCACCCTCAATGGCACGGCGGTGACCGTGCGCCTTCCGGCATGGACTGGCCTTGAATTTCCCACCACCCACGAAGATGTTGAATGACTGAGCGGCTTTCTTCTTCGCGTGCTTGGCAACGCATGCTTTCAGGCCGGCGGCTTGATCTGCTCGATCCATCACCGCTGGATGTGGAGCTTTCCGATATTGCCCATGGCCTGGCGCGTGTGGCCCGCTGGAATGGACAGACGGTGGGCGATCATGCTTTTTCGGTGGCGCAGCACTCTTTGGTGGTGGAAGAGATCTTCCGGCGCTGTGCGCCCAGCTTCTGTGCTGCCGATTTGCAAATGGCGCTGCTGCATGATGCCCCGGAATATGTCATTGGCGATATGATTTCCCCCTTCAAAGCGGTGGTTGGCGGCGGCTACAAGGTGGTTGAAAAGCGTTTGGAAGCCGCCATTCATCTGCGGTTTGGCCTACCGCCTCACCCCACCACACGCCTGAAAGCGCAAATCAAAAAGGCCGATTCGATTGCGGCCTATTTTGAAGCGACAGAACTGGCGGGCTTTACCCGCGCGGAAGCGGTCAAGATTTTTGGCCAGCCCCGCAACCTGACCGTGGAGATGCTGCCGATGGAGCCCATGCCCGCAATTGAGGCGCAACGCAAATTTTCCGAGCGGTTTGCGCAGATTGAAAGCTTGCGGCTGAGTGAGAGCCCGCGCAAGCCATGACCGCCATTGTTGTTTCACCATTGTCGCATATTGCTGAAATGGCTGTGCGCCACAAAGCGGAGGACATGATCAGCCTTCTGGCTGAAAATCAGAATTTCCATCGCCCGGCCGTTATCAAGGCAGATCGCCATCTAACGCTTGGCATGAATGATATTACCTTTGCCGGAACCGGCAAGCTGATCGCGCCGCAGGAAAGTCATGTTCGGCAGATTATCGATTTTGCGCGCCAATGGAACACGGCAGCACCACTGCTGATTCATTGCTGGATGGGTGTTTCGCGCTCACCTGCTGCTGCCATGATTGCCAGTCTGGCGATCTTCCCGGATGATGATGATCAAGCATTGGCGGCGCGCCTGCGCACGGCTTCCCCATTTGCCACCCCCAATATCCGCCTTGTCCAGATTGCTGATGATGTGCTGGGGCGAAAGGGTCGCTTTGCCGATGCCGTCAAGGCACTGGGTCGCGGTCAGGATGCCGATGGCAGCACGCCGTTTATCTTGCCCTTGCCGAAAGGATGATAGAAGCGGAAGACCCTGCTGGATCGTAAACAGGGCCTCCCGCCTGCCTCGGCTCAAAGCCGATTGCAACTATACGCATGCAGTCTGAGGTCATGACGATAGTTATGGCAAAATACGATATGGCAGGCAATTCACAGGTGCGTGTAGGGAGGCAAGATTGCAACAGACTTGTGCTGCAATGATCCGTCAGCCCATCATGTCTCCCTGTCGCTTATTGATGAAAGACTTCTAGGTGTTCAAAAAGCAGACCTCATGGTCCTCGTCTGTCCACAGTACTCCCAAAAGGTGTTTGGCGCATCTCAAACAATAATGGTCTGTTTAGGAGCTGTGGTGGTCTGGGCAAGTGTGGCCTTCGCCTCTCCCGTTTCATCATCCGTGTCACTCGCAGCGCGATAAGCCGCAATGACTGAACTCATCTGGTTGAGGACATCATCAAGGCTCACGGTGTCACTCTCGCCGTCCTTGTCCTTTGATAGAACACTGCTCAAACCTTCCAGATCCTGCAATTTACCTTTTGAATGCACGTGATGACCATTGTGTGCCTCCAATTGTGCCTCAGTCAAAGAGCCGGTCTTGTCCTTGTCGAGCTTTTCAAAATGCTTGTCAGCGGCGGCTTCCGACATGCCATGGGGGCGGGCTGCCGCAAATTCCTGTTCGCTCACTTTGCCATCGCCATTGGTGTCCATAGCTTGGAAACGGCTGTTTTGGCTGGCTCCGTCTGCGGAAGATGCCTCTCTCTTCGCCATGATCATCGACATCATGTCGTTTGAAAGCTGCGAAGCAACACTTTTGGCGGCATTATCGCTGGAAACGGTTGGATCCTGCGTCCGTGTCGAAGCCGCCAGTTCTTCCGCAGACACAACACCGTCGCCATTGGTATCAAGAGCAGAGGTACTAGAGATATATTGCGCCAGAGCTGAGCTGGCTGTCGATGAAACACTTGTCATACGAACCCCTATCAAGGTTGATCAATACCGCGCGCCGGGAGAACGCAAGACAAGCAGACGCATAAAGATGAGGTATCGTGATTTGCCGATAATCGTCAAAAGAAATTGTTATGCAATAAAACTTGTAACTGAATTGTGATGACCCATTGAGCCGGCATTCACCACGCAAGCTCAACATGCAAACAATGCAACTGAGATATTTATCGCGCGCCCTCTTTCCCTCTGCTTCGCCATCGTTGATAAGCAGAGCGCCCCATTTTTAGATCTAGGATATTCCATGCTCTCTCAAGCGTTTGCGCCTTGCCAGGATCTTGCAAAGTGGCTCTTGCCCCACGCCACGTCAGGCGATGACGGCTCTCACGATGCCGCCCATATTCTTCGCGTTTTCAAAAATGCCATGCGTATTCACGCCAAGGAGGGCGGCGAACGCGATGTTCTTGCCAGCGCCGTGCTGCTTCATGATTGCGTGTCGGTCGAAAAAAACTCCCCGCATCGCAACAGCGCATCCCGCCTTGCAGCCCAAAAGGCTGAAACCATCCTGGGCGAAGCAGGCTGGCCCGAGGCCAGAATCGAGGCCGTTTTTCACGCCATTCTCACCCATAGTTTTTCGGCCAATATCGAGCCGCAAACCCTTGAGGCCAAAATCCTTCAAGATGCTGACCGGCTGGACGCCATTGGCATGGTGGGAGCCGCACGCTGCTTCTATATTGGTGGTCGTATGGGATCATCTCTCTATGATCCTTTTGATCCAACCGCAAAAAATCGCGCCTTAGACGACAAACGGTTTGCCATTGACCACTTTGAAACCAAGCTGTTCACACTGGCAGACGGCTTCAAAACCGCAACCGGGCAGACTTTGGCGCGCGAGCGCCATCAGCGCTTGCAGCATTTTCTAACCCAATTTCTTGATGAGATCTGAGGACCGCCATGAAAATCTCCGCACTCGCCATCTACCCTTTGAAAAGTGGGCGAGGCATTGATCTTGCCGAAGCGCAGATCACGGCCCACGGTCTTGTGGGCGATCGCCAATTGATGCTTGTCTCTCCGTCGGGAGATTTTGTGACTCAACGGGAGCTTCCGGCCCTTGCCGGTGTGAGCGTCCTCTATGACGGCACCTCCTATCACGTCAGCTTTCATGACGGCAGACGCACACAAACGCCGAGTTTCATTGCGCGCAAACAGGTGACAGTATGGCGTAATACGGTTGATGCGGCCGTTGCAGACGACGCCACCAATCAGGCGCTCAGTGAATGGCTTGGCCAACCGCTCGAACTCGCCTTGTTTGATGATAAAGCCCGGCGCATGGCCAATGAAGAATGGGCCGGACCAGACACGCCGGTGACCTTCACAGATGGCTATCAGGTTTTGATCACCAACACGGCATCGCTTGCGGCGCTGAATGCCGATATGGAAGCGCATGGAGAAGGCAGCGTCGGCATGGAGCGCTTTCGCGCCAATATCGTGATCGATTCGGACCAACCTTGGGCCGAAGATCATTGGGCAAGCCTCACCATTGGCGACATTGCCTTTGACCTCGTCAAGCCTTGCACCCGCTGCATCATGACCACGCAAGACCAATCCCTTGGTGCCCGCACCGGGCCATCCCCCCTTGCCGCTATGGGACGGCTGCGCATGTCTGCCGATCCACGCGTGCGCGGCGTTTTGTTTGGCTGGAATGCTGTTCCCCGCACAGAGGGCACGATTCGTGTTGGCGATCATGTTCAGGTGACAAAAACACGTCCTGAAGGCTTTCCACTGAAGCGTCGCGGCTGAGTGGCCTCTTTTAAATTACGTATTTTGTGGGATCAAGGAGAGCAGCACGTTCTCCTTTTTCCAGGATTGGCTGTTGTTCAACCGATCCTGATTGTCCGCACCATGTCATAAATGACGGTGTTGCGAGTGTTTAAGGGGCCTATGCCCATCAATATTTATTGAATTTCATGCCATAGTTTTGCAGAAATCTGATTTTTACCGCAATGCAAAACCTATCTTGTGAAATGCGGCAATTCGGATTCATTTTGCCACGAAACCTTCACAATCCATCCATCACAAAAAATTATTTTGTTTTTAACCGAGCGCCTATTGACGAATTCGCCACGCACACCTATTTTCCTGATCATCGGGAAAAGACCGATAAACCGTAACCTCGAGCCAGATCAGAGATCGGCTCCAATGCAAGGAGGAAAAGCACATGCGACTATTCGCGCAAACCGCAAAATACTCCTGGCATCTATGCCCGCTCAGCATCAACCAAGTGGCATCCAAACGCACATCACTTGGCTTCGACAACTGTCGAATGTGATTCTCTCGTAAGAGCATAAACCATCACAATCGAATTGAATGTTGGCCCGCAAGTCGTAACGCGGGCGGGGAAACTATTATGGAAAAGCAAGTCATTGAATATGCAGGCGTTCCTGTTGGAATCAGCGTTCCCGAAGGCAATCGGGTAAAATTCATTGCTGTCAAATTTCCAGTGATTGATCTGGATGGCGGCATTTACAGCAGCGTTGCAGACCTGCAACGCGCTATTCGCACCCACATGAAAAACAACCAGAGCAACACTCAGGATGGCATTGGCGGATTGTCCTGGACACCGTCCAACGCCCGCAACGCCTTTAGCGCGGCCTGACAAAACCCATCACGCGCGGCAGCAATCGCAATGCCGCGCGGCTCATACACATGGCGTTCCAGAAAATATCCGGTCAGACGAAATGCCTGCGTAAGCGACGTAAAATCAGCCGCTTGCGGCAGTTCCTTGCGCAAGAATGACGGCATCACCAGCATTTTATCGGCATAGGGTTGGCCCGCGGCACGGCAGACGGCGCGGCCACTTTTGGGCGATACAAATGCCAGATCCTCTTGCTCACCGGTGGCAACGCAACGGGTGAGATCCAGCCCAAAGCCGAGATGATTGAGAACGGCAAGCTCGAAGCGAACGAAAAGTTCGCCCGCTGCGCGAGGCTCATGCAGGTTTTCCAAAATGATATCCATGGACTCATAGAGGTGGGCATGCGGCTCGCGCTCCGGCAACAGCCGCAACAACGCCGCCAGCGCCTGAACGCCATAGACGGAGGTTGCCGTTTCCATCAAATGCCCGGCGCGAAGGCGCACAGGTTCCATGCGAAAATCGCCAAGATGCTCTTCAAGCCGCGCACGCCATGTGACATCAACCACGTTGCCGGGCTGCAAAACGGGCTGCATTGTGCGAGAACGTCCGCCGCGCACCAGTCCAAGGTGACGGCCACGGCTGCGCGTCATCACCTCGGCCACCACACTGGTTTCGCCGTGACGCCGCACGCCCAAAATAATCGCGCTATCATTCCATTCCATGGTCACGCTTTATAGCAAACAAGGTGGGTCGGCCCATAGAAAAATAAACTGCGTGGTTGCGTACAGGCCCTTTCCCCGGCATTCGTCTCAATCTCCCTTCAGCCAGCCCTTTACAGCGCCTCTCACCATATATGGCGCACAAAGGACGCTGGAACGTTTTAAACCTCCTGCATAATTTTCTGCCTAAATCGATTCCGGTTTGAGGATTTATGCAGTAAGGACTATGCAACAGCCGATTGAAGACACGAGACCGGAAAGCCCGAAAATGGCAGCCAATCCTCCGCCTGCGGGCACCCCTGAACACATGCCCAGCTTTTTGACAGCGCTGCCAAAGCCTTTGAAATGGGTGCTACTGATTGCACTTTCAACCTTGCTGGTGGCAGGGATGGAATATGTTCGCATGCCCGCAGCCCTTCTGCTTGGCCCGATGATTGCAGGCTTGCTGCTTGCCACCAACGGAGCCCAACTCACGTTACCGCGCCTTCCCTACACGGCCGCGCAAGCCTTGATCGGCTGCGTCATTGCAAGCTCGCTCGACAAACACATTATGATGCGCTTTCTTGAAGAATGGCCACTTTTCTTGGGGGCGGTGCTGGCCATTGTCGCCATGAGTTCGCTGCTGGGCTACATCATGGCACGGCGTCAAATCTTCCCCGGAACAACGGCCGTCTGGGGTACATCAGCGGGTGGTGCCTCGGCGATGATTCTAATGGCAGAGGCCCATGGAGCCGATGCCCGCCTCGTTGCCTTCATGCAATATTTCCGGGTGGTATGCGTGGCCTCAGCCGCCGCCGGTGTTGCGGCCTACATGTTTAACGTCAGTGGCGCACAGCACCCGCCTTTGGTGTTTTTCCCGCCATTTGACTGGGTAGATCTGATCAAGACGTTGCTGCTGACCGCGATTGCTTCTTACATCGGCAAGGTCTTGAAAATACCCGCAGGCACGATGATTGTTCCCATGCTCAGCCTCGCGGTTTTGCATGCCTTTGATCTGGTGAATATCGTGCTGCCGCTCTGGTTAATGGCGATGGCCTATGCCGTTATCGGTTGGCGCATTGGCCTTGCCTTTACCCGCAGGCTTTTGCGCCACGCCGCCAAGGCAGCACCACAAGTGGCCCTGTCGATTTTTATCTTGATAGCCTTTGGTGGCTGCCTTGCTTATCTGCTTACCACCACCATGGATATCGATCCCCTCACCGCCTATCTGGCCACGAGTCCCGGCGGGTTGGATTCCGTCGCCATCATTGCCGCGACCACCCATGTCGATATGCCATTTGTGATGGCACTGCAAACGGTGCGGTTTCTGGTGATTTTGGCGCTGGGACCACATATCTCCCGCTTCATTGCCAAAAAAATCAAGGTGTGAAATGACAAACGCCCCACGCCTTGAAAGGCATGGGGCGCTTATAAAAGCAAAAATTATCGGAACATCAGTCGCGCGGGAATTCCAGACCCATTTCACGGAAGCGCTCAGGGTCATCGCCCCAATTTTCACGCACTTTCACAAACAGGAAGAGATGCACGGTCTGCTCCAGAATTTCGGAAAGCTCCTTGCGTGAGCCGGTCGAAATTGCCTTGATCGCATCGCCGTTTTTGCCCAGCACAATCTTTTTCTGACTGTCCCGCTCAACGTAAATAACCTGCTCGATGCGGACGGAGCCGTCTTTGCGCTCTTCCCATTTTTCCGTCTCGACGTGAGAGGAATAAGGAAGCTCCTGATGGAGGCGCAAGAAAAGCTTTTCGCGGGTGATTTCGGCCGCCAGCTGACGCAACGGCAAATCCGAAATCTGATCTTCCGGGTAATACCAAGGGCCTTCCGGCAACGTCTTTGCCAGATAATCCATCACATCGTCACAGCCGGAGCCGTTGGTTGCCGAAATCATGAAGGTGCGTTCAAACTTCACCGCTTCATTGGCGGTGGATGCCAGCTTCAGCAAATCCTCATGGCGCACCTGATCGATCTTGTTCAGCACCAGAATTTTCGGCTGGTGCACATCTTTCAGTGCCTCCAGAATTGCCTCACCATCGCCACGCAGACCGCGCTCACTGTCAATCAACAGCAAGATCATATCGGCATCCTTGGCCCCGCCCCATGCGGAGGTGACCATGGCACGATCCAGCCTACGGCGCGGCTTGAAAATACCGGGCGTGTCCATAAACACGATTTGCGCATTGTCATGAATGGCAATGCCGCGCATCACGGCGCGGGTGGTCTGCACCTTATGGCTTACGATGGAAACCTTGGCACCGACGAACCGGTTGACCAAAGTGGACTTACCAGCATTGGTTGGCCCGATCAGCGCCACAAAACCCGAATGGGTTGGGCGCACATCACTGGCCGCGGCATCATCAGTGGGTTGGTCTTCAAACTCAGTCATCTTTTTCCAATCAATGTGACGTGCCGGATTTGACCCAGACACCTTCGCGTTCAAGCAATCGCGTTGCAGCAACCTGTTCCGCCGCTCGCTTTGAGCGATCAACGCCCGTTTCAGGCGCAAGGTTGCCGACTTCAACCGTCACCGTAAAGCGCGGATCATGATCCGGTCCGGAGCGATCTGCAATGCGATAAACCGGGGTCGCTGCAAATTTTGCATGCGCCCATTCCTGCAATTCCGTTTTAGCGTCGCGCCGGCCGGCATCTTCGCCCGCTGCGCGCTCTGCCCAAAAGCGCAAAACAAAGGTGCGCGCTGCCTCAAGCCCTGCGTCGAGATAGATCGCCGCAATCAGGCTTTCGACCACGTCGGCGCGAACGTTGAGCATATTCTTGCCAGTGAGCTTTTTAACATCAGCGCCGGTGCGAATAAAGCGGTGCAGTTCAATCTCGTCCGCAACGGCCGCACAGGTCTCGGCACTCACCAACTGGTTCAGGCGTACGGAAAGCTCGCCCTCGGTGGCGGCGCGGAACTCCTTAAACAGGTGCTCCGCCACGCAAAGACCCAAAACCCGATCACCCAGAAATTCCAAGCGCTCATAATCGCCGCCCTTTGCCGGACGGGCGCTGGAATGGGTCAGGGCCTTGTCCAGCCTCTCCTGATCAACAAAGACATAGCCAATGGTGGTTTGTACTTTATCGCGCTCGTCGGCGCTCAGGGCCTTTGGTGGCTTCATTGGACAGCCTTGAAAAAGCGATCGAGACGAATATTGGAAGGCCACTTCCAGATCTGGCTGAAGGGCGTGTCATTGCCAAGCGAGAAGAAAATAACGGAGGCGCGACCCACCAGATTTTCAGCGGGCACGAAGCCAACGTCAAAACGGCTGTCAGCCGAGTTATCACGGTTGTCACCCATCATGAAATAATGGCCAGCGGGCACAATAAACTCGCGCGTATTATCGCCGGGAGAAAATTGTGTCTCGTCCAGCGTGTCATAGGTGCGACCATCATCCAGCGTTTCGCGGAACACCGGGATCGCGTGACCGGGATCATTGCGGTAATCGGAATTGAATGTGCCGTCTGGCACCTTGGGAACCGGCTTGCCATTGATGAACAGCACGCCATCCGTCACCTGAATATGATCACCTGGCAGGCCCACAAGGCGCTTGATGTAATCAATGCTTGGATTGGGCGGAAAGCGGAAAACCACGACATCGCCGCGCTTTGGCTCGCTTTGAAAAATGCGACCCTCAAACAGATCGAGCGAAAAGGGCAAGGAGTATTTCGAAAAGCCGTAGGCGAATTTATTGACGAAGATATAATCGCCCACCAGAAGCGTCGGCATCATCGAGCCGGACGGGATGGTGAAGGGCTGGAACAATACCGTGCGGATCACCGTTGCCAGGATCAACGCTTGAATAATGACCTTGATATTTTCCCAAAGGCCACCTTGCTTCTTTTCGACTTTATCCGTCACGCCGGTCTCTTTCATAATACGTCAATTGGAAGCTTATCTAGTCGGTTCCAACAGCGGCGGCAACGGCAAAACCACGAGATCACGCGCTTGCGACCAATATCGGCCCGCAAATTTGCACTTACACCGCCACGCAACAGGCACGCCAGCAGTGTTGATCTTTCTATAAGGGAAAAATGGAGAGCAATCTCTCCACAAAAGCGAGCGTCTAGCACCCGCACGCATCAGCATCATGAGCCGATGATAGTCACGCGCACGATGATTGCCAACGCCCCAAACCATAGAGATGGAACAAGCAGCCATTGCGCTAATCTCCTGCGCTCAATACCGATTGAGCGCATATCATTTAGCATCGTCATAAGCCTCAAAGGTCTTGCCTTCGCGGCCCTTCACAAAGGATGGACAATCCATCCATCCTAAACTCTCTCAACAAGCCTCGGCAAAACCGAGACTTCACTCTTTATACCGCCCAAACCCACCGATTTTCGCAAATCAGCCATGCATGAGACGTATAACAGTTAGCGCGTGCGACGGAACAGGCCACTGTCGATTTCGCGCTGGCGATATTCCAGATCAACGCGATCGTGTGCTCCGTTCAAATAAGCCATTTCACGATCCTGAATGCTAGGAACGCTGAGAGCGCGGGCAAATCTGCGAATTGGTCCAAACATTGTCTTACCTCGTTTGTTTCAAGTTCATGAGCACAACATAATGCTGCTGCGCACAAACGACCAGACACAAGGTCAAGCACCAGCCATGCAATAAACGCATACCAAATTCAAAATTGAGAGAGAAAACGGCAAAGAAGCCTGAAATTTAAGCACTCAGATCGCAAAGCGCCCATGCCGCCTGCATTTCGCCTTTTCGCGGCTGGCAATGCATGATGAGGAAAAGCTCAAAACGGAAATGGCAAGACTGCCATTTCCATCCGCATCGGCTTTATCCGAAAACCGGTTCCCACTTTTCGGACCGATGCATTGGTTTTCCCGCCGCATCGGGTTTACCCGAAAACCGGCTTCCACTTTTCGGACCGATGCGGTGTCAATCGTAAATCCGCTTGACGGTTGCCACACAATCCAGCTCTTTCAGTTGCACCAGCAACTGATTGAGCTGGCGCAAATCCCACACATCGAGATCAAACGCCATTTCGCTGAAATCTGCGGCCACGCGCATCATGGTCAGCAGGCGAATGTTAATGTCCAGACCTGCGATCAGCTGGGCCACCTTGGCCAGCGTGCCCGGCTCATTGATGGCATTGACCATGATACGGGCATTGAAACGCGATTTATTGGCCAGATCCAGATCCCAGCGCACGTCTATCCAGCGCTCTGGCTCGTCATCAAACTTCTGCAATGCCGAAGCCTGAATTGGATAAATGGTAATGCCCTGCCCTTCTTGCATGATGCCGACAATGCGATCCCCCGGCACAGCACCGGCAGGCGAAAAATGCACATCCGGATTGCCGACAAAACCACGAATAGGCAGCGGTGCCACATTTTCAGGGCTGTCAGCCAAAGCGCCCGCGCCGCCATCGACCGGCTTTTTACCCTCGGGCAATTTAAACATCACGCCATTGGCAGAGCGCATATTGAACCAGCCATCATCCATGGATGGCTTCACCGTCACGCGCTCGTCCTGATAATCCGGGAAGACGGCTTTGACCACATCCAGCGATGACAGCTCGCCACGCCCCACAGCTGCCACGGCATCCTCGACATCCTTGTGGCCCAAGCGATGCAAGACAGGCTTCAAAACCTCTTTCGAAAAGGTCTTGCCCGCCCGCTCAAAGGTGCGCTCCAGAATACGATGGCCAAGGCCGGAATATTGCTTGCGGATGGCCATGCGGGTGGCACGGCGAATGGCGGCGCGGGCCTTGCCCGTCACCACAATTTCTTCCCAGGCAGCCGGCGGCACCTGCACGCCTGAACGAATGATTTCCACCTCATCGCCATTGGCAAGGCGTGTTACCAGCGGCATGATCCGCCCGTTGATTTTGGCCCCAACCGTCGTGTCACCAATATTGGTGTGCACGGCATAGGCAAAATCAATCGGCGTTGCCCCGCGCGGCAGCGCAATCAACTTGCCCTTGGGGGTGAAGCAAAACACCTGGTCTTGAAACAATTCCAGCTTGGTATGTTCCAGAAACTCTTCCGGATTGTTGGCCTCGGAGAGCGCTTCAATCGTGTGGCGCAGCCAGCTATAGGCGTTGCTCTCGCGTGAGAGCAGCTCACCTTCCGTGCCACCCTCACCATCCTTGTAAAGCGCATGGGCGGCAATGCCGTATTCGGCAATTTCATGCATGCGTGACGTGCGAATCTGTAGCTCGATACGCTGGCGCGACGGACCCACGATGGTGGTGTGCAGCGAGCGATAATCATTCTGCTTTGGCGTGGAGATATAATCCTTGAACCGGCCGGGAACCACACGCCAACGGGTATGAACAATCCCTAACGCCCGATAGCAGGACGCAACATCACCGACCAGAACACGAAAACCATAGACATCGGAAAGCTGCTCGAAGGACAGCGACTTCGACTGCATCTTGCGAAACACCGAATAGGGCTTTTTCTGTCGGCCTTTCACCTTGGCCTGCATCAACCCATTGGCCACAAGCAGCTCGCTCAACTCGGCTTCAATCTTGATGATAAGGCCTTCGTTGCGCCGCGAGAGGTCCTCCAGCCGCTTTGTTACCGTGTCATAGGCTTCCGGATTGATGTAGCGGAAGGACAGATCTTCCAGCTCATCACGCATATCCTGCATGCCCATGCGCCCCGCAAGCGGCGCATAGATTTCCATGGTCTCTTCAGAGATGCGCGCCCGTTTGTCAGGGCGCATATGCTCCAGCGTGCGCATATTGTGCAGGCGGTCGGCAAGCTTGACCAGCAGCACGCGCACGTCATCGGAAATCGCCAACAGCAGTTTGCGCAGATTTTCGGCCTGCTTGGCCTTTTTGGTTACCAGATCCAGCTTTTTCAGCTTGGTCAGGCCCTCGACCAGCCGACCAATGTCCTCGCCAAACAATTCGTCAATTTCGGCGCGGGTGGCTGTGGTATCTTCAATGGTATCATGCAGCAGCGCAACCGCAATTGTCGACTCGTCGAGATGCATCTCGGTGAGAATGGCGGCCACTTCCAACGGATGGGAAATATAGGGGTCGCCGCTTGCGCGCTTTTGTTGACCATGCTTTTGCATGGCATAGACATAGGCCTTGTTGAGCAATGCCTCGTTTGCATCGGGCTTATACTGCTGCACCCGCTCCACGAGCTCATATTGCCGCATCATTCCAAGGCCACTCCTTCAAAGCATCACACCGAAAAGTAAAAACCGCATTCCGGAAGATACGCTGCGAAAACAATGAATTAGAGCATTTCAGTGGCCCGATGAGACGCTAAAATCCTCTAAAACGAAAAGCGCGCCAGCCTGAATGGCTGACGCACATTATGATATTTGAACGGCCAATAGGCCAAAAACGTGACGACGATTAATAGTCGTCGCTTTTTTCCGGCGGAACAAGGCCTTCGATACCGGACAACAGCTCTTCTTCCGACATCTGGTCGAAAGCAATTGTTTCCGGCATGTCGTCGTCTTCTTCGGAGCGCGCAGCAAGCTGATTTTCGCTGGCACCGTCATGCTCAGGCTCATCCACTTCAACATGCTTTTGCAACGAGTGGATCAGGTCTTCCTTCAAATCGTCTGGCGACAGGGTTTCGTCCGCAATTTCGCGAAGCGCAACAACCGGATTCTTGTCGTTGTCACGATCAATGGTAATGGAGCCACCCTGAGAAATCTGGCGGGCGCGATGGCTTGCCAACAACACCAGCTCGAAGCGGTTGTCGACCTTGTCGATGCAATCTTCCACGGTAACGCGTGCCATGGTGAATCCTTCTTTCAATATTTCTTACCCAAGGGATTGACAGACCGGATACATGTATTGTCGCCAGAGTTCAAGTTTTTCCTCACGACAGACTTTTTTTGCGTGGTTCAACCTTAGTGCGGCAAAAAAGCCTAGAATTTTAAATATTCAATCCAGAGGCGCTTGGAATTTCTGCTAGCCCAAGATAGATGTATCTTATATGATTAAATCATAATACACTCGTTCGGCAAATTGCGGGCCCAAACGACCTAGCCTTAAAGCCTCAGTGTAAAAAACAAAAGGATGTTGCAAATATGTTTGACCCTCGGGAAAAAATTGCGCTGTTTATAGATGGCGCGAATTTATACGCCGCCTCCAAAAGTCTCGGTTTTGATATTGATTATCGTAAGCTGCTCAAGGCATTTCAAAAGCGTGGTTACCTGCTGCGGGCTTACTATTACACAGCTTTGATTGAAGATCAGGAATACTCATCTATTCGTCCGCTGATCGATTGGCTGGATTACAATGGCTATAAGGTGATCACCAAGCCAGCAAAAGAATTCACCGACTCCATGGGCCGCCGCAAAGTCAAAGGCAACATGGATATCGAACTGGCGATTGACGCCATGGAGCAATCAGAAACCGTCGATCATCTGGTGATTTTCTCGGGCGACGGCGATTTCACAACACTGGTTGAAGCCTTGCAACGCAAGGGTCGCAAGGTGTCTGTTGTATCCACCATGGCAACACAGCCGCCGATGATTGCCGATGATCTGCGCCGACAGGCCGATCATTTTATTGATCTGGTATCTTTGAAAACCGAAGTTGGCCGCGACCCGAGTGAACGGCCGCTGCGCGTGACAGATCCAATGATGGTTGAACCAACCGTTTAACTGGATTTTCCGATCCGGCATCGGCCATGACACTGCCGCGCTCCCAAACTGCGGAGCAGGCCATCACTTAAAAGTTGCAGCCCCGAAGACATATTTTGTGATCGGGGCGCTTTATACTCGAAATGAAATTTTAGCGCTTGTTATCATAGATATAAGCATAAATTCGGCGTGCCAGCCGGTTGCAACCAGCCCGCAACGCACTTGATTGTTATCAGATTGTTAAACGTGGAGTCGTAATCCAGTCTTGGGAGATGATACCCTCGGCGATAGCGTGCTTGCGTGACAGTCTGTTAGGACTGCCCATCCCTTGCACTGTAAGACCCCTTGTTGCGGTATTCTATACGCAGTCCATGCGATGTGCAGAAGGTACCAAAACACCTCGGTTTCGACGATATGGCGCATGAAGTGCCGCATATTTCAGTCAACTTTTGACCCAGGGTGCTTTCAATGAGCAAAACAATCAATGAGCAAGACGAGCTTAACAAGCGGCTCAACTTTTTAAACATCACCCAGAATGATCTTCAGATCGTTGCCAAGCTTCGACCCGTGATTGCCGACGCTATCGGGCCAGCGCTTGACGTCTTCTATCGCACCGCCAAACAATATCCGGAAGCAGCGCGCTTTTTCTCAAGCGACGCCCATATTGATCACGCCAAACAAAAGCAGATCAAGCATTGGAGCCACCTTCTATCCGGCAAGGTTGATAGCAACTACGTCGCATCGGCCACAACCATTGGCCAGACCCATGCACGCCTTGGGCTGGACCCGCGCTGGTATATCGACGGATACGGCGTGATTCTGGCAGGCCTGACAACCGCGGTCCTTGAAGAAGAAATGCGTGGCACAGTGTTTGGCAAGCGCTTTCAGGGCGCGATTGCCAAGATCTCGGCTCTGGTCAGAACCACCATGCTGGATATGGATTACGCCATCTCCACCTACGGAGATGCCTTGGCCGAGGAGCGCGCAAAGCTTGCGCAGGAGCGTGCGCAGATCGCGCAAGAGCAGCAAGAGGCCCTCACCGCTATCGACAATGCCCTGGCCGCCTTGAGCAAGGGAGATTTGACAGCCACCATCAATCAACCCCTATCAGAGCATTACGAAGGCTTGAGACAGAATTACAACAAGGCCATTGCAGCTTTGGCCAATGCCTTCCAGGAAATCACCCATGAGGCGGGACAGGTAACGGCCAACACCCGCGAGCTGACCCGCGCAACAGATGATATGGCCAAGCGCACCGAGCAGCAGGCCGCAGCCCTGGAAGAAACCTCGGCAGCCCTGGAGCAGATCAGCGTCATTTCCAAGCAATCTGCCCAGCGCAGCGGTGAGGCACAATCTGTTGCATCTCATGCCGCCGATTCGGCCAGCAAGTCGAGCTTGATCGTCAATGATGCTGTCAACGCCATGGGTGCGATTGAGGAAAGCTCCAAGAAGATCTCCTCTATCATCAGCGTGATTGATGAAATCTCCTTCCAGACCAACCTTCTCGCCCTCAACGCCGGTGTTGAAGCCGCCCGCGCCGGTGAAGCCGGAAAGGGATTTGCGGTTGTTGCACAGGAAGTGCGCGAACTGGCGCAACGTTCAGCGTCTGCAGCCAAAGAAATCAAAGGCTTGATTGACCGCTCATCTCAGGATGTTGCCAATGGCGTCTCGTTGGTCAATCAAACGGGCGCAGTGTTGCACACCATCAGCGAGCAGGTGCGCGAAGTGAATGGCCATATTGTTGCCATTGCGCAATCGGCGCAGGAGCAAGCGTCTGGCATTTTGGAAATCAATGCCGCCATCAGCAGTATGGATCAGTTGACCCAGCAGAACGCTGCCATGGTGGAAGAAACCAATGCGTCAACCCACACCTTGCAGGGCGTTTCTGATCACCTATCGTCGTTACTGGCCCGCTTCCAGACCCACAGTGCAAGCGCTCACGCCTCGCGCTCCAACGCCTATCATCAGACTTACGCGGCTTGATCCATACCATTTTGAAAAACGGGCATATCCATGCCCGTTTTTCAGCGGCACAGGTTACGCAAAGGGCATAAGACATGGTCATGCTATTCAAACGCCCCACCCATGACCACCTTTATGCCGCCCTGGTTGCCAAAGATGCTTCCTTTGACGGCTTTTCCTACGTCTGTGTCACCTCGACGCGGATTTTTTGCCGCTTTTCCTGCACGGCCCGCAAGCCAAAGCAAGAAAATTGCCGCTTCGAAGATACGATTGCCGCCTGCCTTGAAGGTGGCTTTCGGCCCTGCAAACGTTGCCGCCCCCTGCTGTCTTACGGCGCACCGGAGCCGGTGGCCAAACACTTGCTGGAGCAATTGGAGGCCGACCCTTTGCGTCGCTGGGGTGAGCGCGACATCATTGGTCTTGGCCATGACCCATCCACAGTGCGGCGCATTTTCAAACGTCGCTTTGGCATGAGTTTTCTGGAAATTGCCCGCTTGCGGCGTGCCAGCATTGGTGCCGATTCCCTGCTTACAGGAGAGCGCGTCATTGATGCCCAATTGGAGGCTGGATATGAATCTGGAAGCGGCTTTCGCGCCGCCATCACCCAGCTTTTTGGTACAGCGCCTGCGAAGTTAAAAGATGCCAGCCTTCTCAAAGCCGATTGGCTGGAAACACCGATCGGGCCCATGTTGGCTGTGGTCGACGACCATGCACTGCACCTTCTGGAATTTGCGGATCGCCCAGCTTTGCCAAACGAATTGCATCGATTAAAGGCGAAAAACAGCGCGGGTATTGCGCTGGGAAGCAACACGGTGACGGAGCAAATTGCATCTGAACTGGATGGGTATTTCAAGGATGCCACCACCCCTTTCAAAACGCGTCTGGCCAATCATGGCACCGAGTTTGAGCGAGAAGTTTGGCACGCTTTGCGGCTGACACCAGCGGGTGAAACCCATAGCTATTCGCAGGTGGCCGCAGCCCTTGATCGCACCTCCGCAGTGCGGGCGGTGGCGCGTGCCAATGGGGCCAACCAAATCGCCATTGTCATCCCCTGCCACCGTGTGATTGGCGCAGATGGAAGCCTCACCGGGTATGGCGGCGGCCTATGGCGCAAGCAATGGCTTTTGAAGCATGAGAGAAAACAATCAAAAATTGATCACGGTTTTGAATGAAATTCATTCGAAACATTCGTTAGACGAAGAGTGACGATTGCGGCATTTTGCCGCCAACAGTCGCGCAGACCCGTCTCGCGCTTTCTTTCAACCCAAAACCTTTTCTCCGACAGTGCGCTGCTCAACAGCGTGCGGTCTCTTTTCGTGCCCACTTGAGAGGATATAGCCATGAGCACGGCAGATAAAACGACAAACAACAATGCCAACGTGATCAGGACTTCCCTGCGCGCGCGCCTTGTTATCGGTTATCGCTGGGCTTTTTCGGTGTTGTCACGTCGCAGCTCTTCCAACGCCGGCAATGACTTGCAAGGGCTAAATGCCCATCAATTGCGTGATCTGGGTCTTGAAGCCCACAGGGATGACGTGACATCGGACCATATGAAGCTTGAACAGGCAAAGCTGAATGCCCTGCTCCTGCTCATGGGCGTCAATGGACGCTAAAGCTTTGGTTCAAAAATTGGAATCGGCTTTTGTTCCAAGACTCAAACTTCGCGCAGTCACGACCTTCACCACGGGTTAAGATCGTGACTTTTGCTGAAGCTGTGGCCTTATCGGGCCGCAGTTTAGGCCGCGTAGCGCGTGAAGGACAGGGCTGCCTGTCCCTGACCTGTGATGGAAAAGCGCTGAATGAGCTTTGCCAGTTCGATTGAGCGGGCATTCATTTCATTCACCGCTGCGGTTGATTCCTCCACCATCGCAGCATTCTGCTGGGTTACCTGATCCATATGGTTTACGGCCGTGTTGATTTCATGCAAACCCGTGGCCTGCTCGCGGGCAGAGGCGGCGATGTCGGTAATCAGCCGGTCCATTTCCGTGACCTTGCCAACGATGGCGGTCAATGTCTGGCCGGTCGATTCCACAAGCGTCACCCCGCGCTCCACCTGCTGGGTGCTGGTGGCAATCAGGCCACGAATTTCCTTAGCAGCATCGGCCGAGCGCTGTGCAAGCGCGCGCACTTCCTGCGCAACAACCGCAAAACCCTTGCCCGCCTCGCCCGCACGCGCGGCCTCAACGCCGGCATTCAACGCCAAAAGATTGGTCTGGAAAGCAATTTCGTCAATCACCGAAACAATCTGGGTAATCTGGCTGGAACTGGTCGCAATCTCGCTCATTGCAACCTCGGCCTCCTTCATGATCTGGCTGGATTTTCCGGCCTCGTCCTTGGCGCTTGCGGCCACTATCGTCGCCTGCGATGCACCTTCCGAGGTCCGGCGCACCGTCGCCGTAATCTGATCAAGAGCCGCTGCCGTTTCTTCCAGCGAGCTTGCCTGCTGCTCTGTTCGGCGCGACAAATCGCTGGTGGAGGACGAAATTTCCTGCATACCGCGACAAATGTCTTCCGAAGTCTGAGAAATGCCCAGCATGGCCTGACGCAGCGCCTCGGCCGCATTGTTGAAATCCCGGCGCGAGCCTTCGTGTTTTTCCGGCAAAGGGTCTGTCAACTGTACGGAGAGATTGCCAGACGCCAAGCTGCTCAGCGCTTTTCCAAGGATTGCCATCGCACGGCTGTCGGCTTGTGCATCTTCTGCGCGTTGCCGGTCGAACTCTGCCCGTTGTTGCTCGGCGTCCGCGTTCATATCATCAATCAGACTATGAACGGCCACCGCCACATCCGTATAAAGGCCTTTCATCAAGGTGCGAATGAAGGCTTCGCGCTTGCTGGCGCTCCAGCGCGTTTCCTTGAGAACAGCCAGCGTCCATTCGATGGCGTAAATTGAACAGGCATCAACAATGAAGCGGGTAAAGCCGATTTTATTGCTGATTTCGCGAATGACTTTGCCTTGCGTGTCAAAATACTCACGCTTGAACTCGCCCTCACACAAGCGCCTGAATTTTACAGCCTCTAGGCGCAACAACTCTTCGGGGACCACAACCGTTGTCGGATCGAACGATTTGAAACATTTTACAGCGACGTCGCGAATATGCTTTTCGAGATGTTCAAAAAGCTCTTCGCCGCGTCTGCGCTCTTCGCCAACCCAAGGCTTAATTTCATCCTCAATCTTGCCCATTATCAAAAGATCCTCTTTGAAAATATATTGACTGAGCTCCTTAGAGGAGAATGATTTCGACTTCCTAAATCGAAACATCGTATCTTTTAAAAAATGACATAGTTTTAAATACTTACCGCATCAGATCGCAAGCCGGTTCGCACGTTTCGGCCCGATGCCGCAAAGCCCGGCTCTGGGTCTCCATTAAGCCGCGCAGCCGTTTCGCGAATTTTCGGCGCAGAGTGCCCACCACAAACAAAAATGTCGCCTGCACATGCAGACGACATTTGTACCAACAGATCAATAGAAGCCTTCCGACCCGCCAATCAGCCGGTTTTTAACAGACGGCTCTTTTGCCGGTTCCAATCGCGTTCCTTCTCGGACTCGCGCTTGTCGTGCAGCTTTTTGCCCTTGGCCAGCGCCAGCTCCAGCTTTGCGCGACCCTTTTGATTAAAATAGACCTTGAGCGGCACCAGCGTCATGCCATCACGGTTGATAGCAGAGCGCAGACGATTGATCTCGCGCTCCGTCAAGAGCAGCTTGCGCCGACGCCGTGGCTCGTGATTGAAGCGATTTGCCTGCAAATATTCGGGCAGATGCGAATTGATCAACCAGATCTCGCCGCCCTCGTCCGATGCGTAGGATTCGGCAATATTGGCTTTGCCCTCGCGCAAGGATTTAACCTCGGTGCCGGTCAAGACCAGTCCCGCCTCATAGGTATCCACAATCTCGTAGTTAAAGCGGGCCTTGCGATTTTCCGCGACGATCTTGTTTATGCTGCTCTGGCTGCCTCTGGGTGCCATAGGGTCAAAGTCCAATCCGCCCGGTACTTTTCATTGTTTCCGGACGGCGGGCTCCCGATCCGGCTTGCTTTATTTATTTAGTACACCCAGGCCCAAAAGGGAAGAAGCCGGGGCACGGCCTCCCCCCGATAAACATCAATGGCAATCATCAATTCAACAGGCCAGCGTGTTGCAAGGCCGCATCAATGGCAGCCGCTGTTGATGCTTCAATGTCCGTGACCAACGGCAAGCGGACCGCATTGCCCATGCGTCCAAGGCGCGACAAGGCATATTTTGCACCACACACACCCGGCTCGATAAAGATGGCCTTGTGCAGCGGCATCAACCGATCCTGATATTCAAGCGCTTTTTTGAAATCGCCCGCAAGCGTTGCCGCCTGAAACTCGGCGCACAAGCGCGGAGCCACATTGGCCGTCACCGAAATGCAACCAACACCACCATGCGCATTGAAGCCAAGCGCCGTGCCATCCTCGCCCGAAAGCTGGATGAAATCCTTGCCGCAGGTGATCCGCTGTTCTGAAACGCGCTCCAGCTTGCCGGTCGCATCTTTCACGCCAATGATGTTTTTATGCGCATGGGCAAGCTTGCCCATGGTTTCCGGGCTCATATCGATCACCGAGCGTGGCGGAATATTGTAGATAATAATCGGCAGGGATACGGCGTCGGCAATGGCCGAGAAATGCGCGATCAAGCCCTTTTGCGTCGGCTTGTTATAATAAGGTGTCACCACCAGCAGGCCATCAGCACCCGCCTTTTCGGCAAACTGAGCTAAATCAATGGCTTCGCGCGTGTTGTTGGAGCCAGCGCCCGCGATCACCGGAACCCGTTTTGCAGCAGTTTCAACGCAAAGCGCCACCACACGTTTGTGCTCATCATGGCTCAGGGTTGGCGATTCGCCGGTTGTACCAACAGGCACGAGGCCTGTGCTACCCTCAGAGATCTGCCACTCAACGTGGGCGGCAAAGGCTGCTTCATCCACCTTACCGTCCTCGGTAAATGGGGTGACAAGTGCGGGCATGGAACCCTGAAACATGCATAGACTCCCAACAGCCGCATTCATTCTTCGGCCGTAATTTTGCATTAAACGGCGGCACAATACTGCGCACAACGCGCACGTACAAGCGCGCTTCCGTCGGTTTTATGACAGATTTTCAAAGCCTGAAAAGAACGCGATGAGCGCGACTTCGTTAAGCTATCGTTAAGCTCATTTATCGTTAATAGGAGACATGCGCATTTTCATGACGAGCTCGCCGATGAAACGGACACTCCTGCTTGGTTTAGCTCTGTCCATGGGCACAACAGCTGCGGGGCAATTCAGCCTGTCTTATGCAGATCCGCTGACGCCCACGCCCACCGCCCGGCCCGCTTTGCTCGCCAGCCCACCGCCTGCCCCTCTCACCGAGGCCATTCCGTTTATGCCGCCTGCACCTGCACCGGTGGCCCGTTCTGCGTTGAAATCCGGCCTGGATGCCCTATCCAATCGCGATGGCGCTGGCGCTTTGGCGATTCGTGATTCCATGCCGCAAGGGCTGGACCGCCATATGCTCACCTGGTCGATTGCCCGATCCGGCCTGCCGGATGTACCGTCGGCCGAAATTACGGATGCTCTGAAAGAGTTGAAAGGGTGGCCGGGGCTTTCGGTGTTTCGTTCCAATTCAGAGCGGGCGCTTTACCGCGAAAACCCTCCCACGGCGACCGTGCTGGCTGCCTTTGGCAATGCCAAACCGGAAACACCGGAAGGCACGATTATTTTAGCGCGCGCCTTAAGCGCCAAAGGCGAGCAAGCCAAAGCCGCGCGCCTGTTGAAACCCCTATGGTTTGACTCCGTGCTGGATGCCAGCCTCGAAGACCGCATTCTCAGCGAGTTTGGCTCGCTCTTCAGCGCTGCAGATCACAAACGTCGCATGGACTTTTTGATGTATCGCGGCAATCGCGCCCAAGCCAAGCGGTTTGCGACATTGGGCGGTGCGCAATCGCTCTTTGCAGCATGGGATGCCGTTGCCACCCGCTCTCCAAAAGCAGAAGGCCTGATCAAAGCCGTGGATCGGCAATGGAGCGCTGATCCGGCACTGCTGTTCATCAAAATCGAATTTGAGCGCCATCAGGATAATTACGAGGCTGCGGCCAAGCTTTTGGCGCAAGTGCCCAAAGACGCGGCCCGTCTGGTGGACACGTCAGAATGGTGGAGTGAGCAACGCATCGTAGGCCGGGGCCTTGCCGATGACGGCAAATTTCGCCTCGCCTATCAGGTTGTTTCAAACAACAGTGCCACAGCCACGGTCGACGTGCTGGATGCAGAGTTTCACGCAGGCTGGTTTGCATTGCGCGGGCTGAACGATCCCAAGACCGCAGCGGTGCATTTTCGCCGCATCCTGGCAACCTCCAGTCGCCCCTTGTCTGCCTCAAGAGGCTATTACTGGTTGGGGCGTGCCGATGAAGCAGAGCGCAACACCACTGCCGCACGCGAGAACTTCACCAAAGCCGCCAACTACCCAGGGACGTTCTACGGGCAACTGGCTGCGGCCCGTCTAAACCGCAACCGGCTGGATATTATCTATCCCACCCCAACCGCAGAAGACCGGCAAAATTTTGCCAACCGCGAGGCCGTGGAAGCGATTGACCGGTATGAGACGGCGGGCCACGGCTGGCGAGCAGCAGCACTCTATCATGCGTTGGCGGAACAATTGCAAAGCCCCGGTGAATTGGCTCTTCTGGCCGCCAAGGCCGAGCGGGCAGGCAACAACCAATTGTCACTGCAGGTCGGCAAAACGGCCTATGGCCGGGGCATCAACGTGCCAGCACTCGCCTTTCCCATTGGCGTTATTCCAGCGTCGGCCAATATAGCCGGATCTGGAAAGGCATTGGCCTATGCCATTGCCCGGCAAGAAAGCTCCTTTAACCCAGCGGCAGTGTCCGCCGCCAACGCAAAGGGCTTGCTGCAACTGATGCCCGCCACCGCCAAGGCTGTTGCTCGGCGCCACGGCATGGCCTATTTCCCGGACAAGCTCACCCAGGATGCCGGCTACAACGCAACACTCGGCGCGCACTATCTGGGTGAACAGATCGACAAATTTGGCGGCTCCTACATCCTGACCTTCATTGCCTACAACGCCGGGCCAAACCGGGTGCCAGACTGGATTGCCCGCTACGGCGATCCACGTGGCAAGCCGCTGGACGATGTTGTTGACTGGATAGAGCGCATCCCCTTCCCGGAAACCCGCGGCTATGTGCAGCGCGTAATGGAGAATTACGAAATCTACAAAACGCGCCTTGGTCAAAAACCAGATATCGAGCGCGACCTGCGTTTTGGCCGATAGGCTGCGGCACAGAGCCATTTGCAGAGTGCAAAAACCGTGTATTCTCCTCACAGCACCGTGCGTTTTTAGAGAGTTATGCAGAAAATCTGCGAGGGTGATATTCGAGGACAAGGAGCAACGCGCCGATGCCAGAACTTGCAACACGCGAATACTGCGATCATCTCATACCGGCAAAAGACGGCATAAGCATCTTTGCGCGAGACGTTGCCTCACACCTTGGGGGCGTCCCGATTGTCTGCCTGCCGGGCCTGACGCGCAATCATCGCGACTTTACGCAAATAGTCGCAATGATCACCCAGAGTGACACGCCCAGACGCGTCATCTGCATTGATTTACGTGGACGGGGTGGCTCTGATCGAGATCCAGACCCAAGCCATTATAATCTCATGACCGAGATGGACGATGTTGTAACTGTTCTTGATGCGCTCAGCGTCGCAAAGGCCGATTTCATCGGCACATCGCGCGGCGGGCTCCTTCTCCACTTTCTGGCATCTTTGCAGCCCGACCGGATTGGCAAGGTGGTCTTGAACGACATTGGGCCCGTGCTGGAAAAGCAGGGATTGATGCGCATTAAAGATTACTTGAGTGGAAACACGAGCCCCACACGCTGGGAGGATGTTCCAATCCATCTCAAGGCCGTGCATGGTGACAGTTTTCCAAATCTACCCGCGCATGAATGGGAGGCCATGGCTGTTGCACTGTACCGCGACGACAACGGAAAGCCACTGGCCGATTTTGATCCCGCAATCGCCGCGCAGATTTCAAGCGTCGATTTCGATAAGCCGATCCCAGACCTTTGGCCCCAATTTGAGGCCCTTTGCCAATTTCCCCTTCTTATCGTCAAAGGAGCGCTTTCGGAGCTTCTGTCACAGCAATGTTGTGACATGATGATGGCCAAGAACCCTTTGGCGCGGCAGGTCATCGCACCACAGCAAGGTCACGCCCCCCTGCTCCACATTGCGCCTGTGGCACAAGCGATAATGCATTTCCTGAACCACGGTCCCGCCTGAACGCTCACATAGCCGCTGCATCGCGCAACTGTTACAGCGAGACTTCGCTCCATATTGCATGCACGCGCTTTGGCTGCCACGCAACTATTGCATAATTCTTTCAACCGGAATCGGTTTGAAGAATTATGCAACAAAAATAAAAAGCTACAGCGACTGCGCGTTCATCAAGATAAGCGTAGCAACCATACCCTCAAGGTAGAGAGGATGGGCAAAAAGCGCTGATCACACGATCCTTTGCGCCTTCTGCGCACCTTCGCACATAGAATTCAAACCGCTGCACTCTGTTCTGCCTTCTCCGGCGGACTTGCCAAAAGCCTGGATCAGCGTCGCGGCCAGATGGATTACGATACATGCGCATCGCCCCAATTATCAGTCGACACAAATTATCAGGCAAAACAAAAAAAGCCCCCGGAATGAACCGGAGGCTAATTTTACAAATCTAGAGACTAAATCTCTTAGAATGTGCGCTGAAGACGAACGAAACCGGTCCATACGTCCTTGTTGCCGCTCCAGTCCTTGTCCTGGTACTGTGCAGAAACCTTAGCAGCAAGACCAGAAGCGATCTTGTAGTCAACAGTCACGCCACCGCGGGTGATGTCGCCATTCTTGAGGTTTGCATCTGTACCAGACCAGTACTGAATGCCAGGTGTCAGGCTCAACTTGTCGGTGATCTTCACTGCATACTGACCAGCAACAGTCCACTTAGCCAAGTCGTAGTAAGCGTTTACGCCGCTTGTGTAGATACCGGCGATACCGAATTCGCCTGGACCAACTTCAGCAGTTGCGAGCAAACGAACAGAACCTTCCTGTGCAGCAGCGTCGTAGGAGCCGAGCAGGTTAGCGTTGATAACGCCAAAGGTGCCGCCAACCTGAGCTTCAAAGCCCACATTGTTGTCACGGTTGTAGCTAAGGGCAGTTGTACGCGAATACAAGCCGCTCAGCTCGTCAACCGAAGCGTAAGCGAAGAAATTGTCGGTCTTGTACTTGTAGGCGATAGAATTCAGGCGGTTAGAACCGATATCATCGGTTTCACCAGACAGGTCGCTATCCCAAGGATTGTAGAAGGAACCAACCATGAAGCCACCAGCTGTGATGAACGCTTCATCGAGTTCGAGCGAGTTGGTGTCAGAAGCTGTGGTGTGAAGATCCGTGGTGTTGCCACCCTGCCATGCACGCAAAGTGATGGTCGAACCAATCGTGCCAATTTCAGAATCGTTCTTAGCGTCGAATGTTACAAGACCACGTGTCTTTGCATTCCAGTTACGACCGCCGTCAACCGAGCTGTAGTCAACCTCGGCACGAACGTAACCGCTGATCTTCAAGCAGGTTTCAGTGCCGGGAATGTAAAAATAGCCAGTTCCGAAAGCGTCACAAACGCGAACATATTCAGCCGGCTCAGGAGCAGCGGCTACGATTGCGTCAGCAGCTTGAGCGCCGGAAACAGCTGCAAGAGCCGCTGCGGAGCCGAGGAGGATGCCCTTAATGTTCATAGAAATCTCCAGTTTTATTTTTTTGAGAGACAAGAATGCACTTCCCTACTTCGCGTGAAACGTCCCCCCCGGTACAAATCTCATGAAGCGTATTGCCATTTAAAAAAGCCCCGCGATTAAATCGCGAGGCCCTTATTACGTCGTAAGGATTAGAACGAACGCTGCAAGCGAACGAAACCGGTCCAAACGTCGGAAGCGCCAGTAGCAGTCTTGTCCTGGTACTGAGCAGAAACCTTCGTGGTCAAGCCAGAAGCGATCTTGTAGTCAACAGTCAAGCCAGCGCGGGTGATGTCACGGCCGCCGAAGCTGCCACGAGCGTCAACCTGCGTATCAGCAAAGTACTGAATGCCAGGAGTCAAAGTCAGCTTGTCGGTGATCTTTGCTGCGTATTCAGCTGCAACGCTCCACTTGCTTGCGTCGTAGTAAGCGTTTGCACCGCTCGAGTATACGCCAGCGATAGAGAATGTGCCTGGGCCAGCAACGATCGAAGCGATACCGCGAACAGCACCTTCCTGAGCTACGAAGTCATAGCCGCCGAGCAAGGTAACAGTTGCAGGACCGAAGCTTGCGCCAACCTGACCTTCGATACCAACGCTGTTGTCGCGGTTGTAGCTTGGGTTGTAAACGGAGCCAGTAGCAGAGCCTGTGCGTGAAACGCTGCTGTCTGTGCCGCTCAAGCCGTTCAATTCGTCAACAGCGATACCTGCGAAGAATGTGTCGGACTTGTAGTTGTAAGCGATCGAGTTCAGACGGTTAGAACCGAGAGCATCGGTTTCGCCAGACAGACCTGTATCCCAGTAGTTGTAGAACGAACCAACCATGAAGCCGCCGGCAGTGATGAAGGCTTCGTCAAGTTCAACAGAGTTGGTGTCGTTTGCAGCGTTGTTCAAGCCAGTGGTAGAACCGCCCTGCCAAGCGCGAACTGTGATTGTGGAACCGATCGTGCCGATTTCAGAATCGTTCTTTGCGTTGAAGGTTACCAGACCGCGTGTCTTCGCGTTCCAGTTACGGCCGCCGTCGAGCGAGCTGTAATCAACCTGTGCACGAACGTAACCGCTGATCTTCAAGCAGGTTTCGGTACCAGGAATGTAGAAGTAACCGGTGCCGAAAGCGTCGCAAACGCGAACGTATTCAGCTGGCTCAGGAGCAGCTGCAACGATAGCGTCGGCAGCCTGTGCGCCCGATACTGCTGCAAGAGCTGCAGCGGAGCCAAGAAGAATGGCCTTGATGTTCATAATGACCTCCAGTCAAGTTTCATAAGGGTCTGGGTTATATTGGCTGAAGGACAGCTTACACCGCCCCATCCCCGTTAAGTCTGAAGACGGACGATCCACCGCCGTGCTTCTGATGCTCAAAATACAAAACGTTGCCGCCCATGCAATCACCAAACAGCATTGCGGGGCATTTACGACCCACCTTCACAGTGCGCTGTGGCTGAAAAGTCACAAACCCCTCACCCACCATGCCCTTTTATTTACTTTTCATTAAGGAAATCTTTGAAAAACAAGAAGGAATGCGGATCTGAACGTTTTCCACACCCGGCAACTCCATTGAAAAATGTGTCAAAGCAGGGCGATTCTCGGGCATATCAACACCTAACTTACCCCCTTGGTCGACTGAATTCGGTATTATATCGGAAGTGACCAAGCGGGCATCAGAGCAAATGACACGCCTGTCGACACGCTTTTCCACAAGCGCAGCCTGATTCTGCGCGATCTGATTCTGTGAGATTCGGCGTTTAGGGGACCCGTCGCGACGCGCGTTGCGATTCTCGAACAAGGAATGCCGCATGATGAATCATATAGCGGCGACAAATCCCGCATCGGTCATAGGCACGGCTCGCTGCTACCACGAATAGCGCCAATCCAGTTGGGACGATTCACCACTCTGTATATAAAGAGGATGCCTCATGGCGTTGAACACGGAGAAGAGGTGCGTTCAGCCGGCCCGACCTGCGGGCTTATCCGACCAATTCCGACATGCAGGAAACGGCGAAAAGTGGAAATCTACTTTTTATGACAGGAAATTACATAAAAGCGCTTGCAATCGAAACGTTGAGCCAATAATCAGACCGCACCGGAGAGGTGGCCGAGTGGTCGAAGGCGCTCCCCTGCTAAGGGAGTATACCAGAGATGGTATCGAGGGTTCGAATCCCTTCCTCTCCGCCATTATGATTTTCAAGCCAGTGATTTTAAATAAGATATATATATCGCCAGGCTAGCTCGCTGCGGCGACATACATTCAAAATCAGTTTTTGAATCGATAAAAATTTGCGTCGCGGGACTTGCAAGATTGTAGCTCGCCGCTGTTTTCCGGAATTTTGACACGCAAAACCGTTAAAATTAAAATTCCGGATCACGTGTCAAAAGCTTTTCGAAGAAAGTTTGAAGGCCGCTTAAATGCCCTGCGAGAAGCGGCATAGTTCCGCGCCTTGCCTGAACCCCATTGAGATAGCCCGGCTCGACCTCAATAACCCGAGCGCCGTAACTGGCCGCCTCGATTGTGCGAGGGGAACGGCTTGAACGCTTTGCCACGAAAATGGTGGCTTGTTTGCAGGCTTGGCAGGCCGCGACTCAAAGCGCGACCTGGGCAAGGCCATCTGCAGGGCTTGCATAGACGAACTCGGCTTCGTCGCGCGCATGCATCAAGGCCATAAAGATGTGGGTCTTTATGCCACCAATCAGGATGTCATCACGGACCACCCAAACACCGTTATGCTTTTCAAGCCGTGATGATCGCGATATGGGGTTCGACATTTCCAAGTTCCTTTCTCACCATTGCCGGGTCGCCCTTTACAAAAACACAGTGACCAGTACCGCATAATGCATATTGGAGATATCGGCCGGATCATCCGAATAGCGTTCAAGGTCGCCATACGGCGGGTAGGTAAAATGAAGTCTGCCCGACCGCGCCATGTGCTAGGCTGAACCAAATGTATCCCCCTCCGACTTCCGGCAGTCGTTAAATGTCATGACGCTGTAGGCATCGATGTAAGGACAAGCATGTCAGATGCGGGATTGTTGGATGAAGGGGATAAAGACAGTCATCAAGAGGCAGCAGCGTATGGCGGCGAAATGATACAATTTCGGCTTCGAGCTACAGGACCGTCGAATGTGGTTCTTTCGGCCAGTGAGAAGATCGGCAATCGATGTCCGCTTCTTCCATTTGGCGACGGTCTTCGGGTTAATCCCATACCGCTCTGAGAGCGCTCTCAGGCTCTCTTGACTATTTTATATTGCTCGACGGATTGCCTCAGTCGTTGTGGCGCGACCGTGTAGAACCTGGCCCATAGTCCTTTCTTCCATTCGAGGGAAAATAATGCACGATTAAAGTCTGGGATCAAACAGTTAGAGACCGTATTGCAAGTTATGTGATCACATTTCACGAACTTCGAGAGCGCATACAATTGACGAGCGATTTTCCAGCTAAAAAGGGCACGGATTTTTCGCGCGAGAGCATCCATCTACGGTCACGATCGACTGTCGGCTTGTCCTGAGCACGACCATCATGCCATTCAAAAAAATCTAGCCGCATAGCCGAGTCAAAACATAAAAATAAGAGTTATAATCATGCATATTAGCGATTATTCAGAGATCTAAACATCGTCTATAGCACATCTGTACTAATAGCTTCCCCCCATTTTCTGTGCTGAATGCATCATTGAACTGTCCAAAAACGGATGCGGCAAACCAGATATATTGATTATATCAATATCTGCGTTTGCCCTTTTTAAGTCTATGGAGATATGGGGCAATATGATGACGAAAATGTCCGGCAGGTTTTTTCCAAATTTCAATCAAAAAGATAAAGTCGCATCGCCCAATTTTGCCATGTGCATGCCAAAATCTTTTTCACTTCCTATCGCAACTGCAACGATTGTGGTGTCTTTCGCTGGCGTCAGCATGGCTCAGGATGTCATCCTTGATAGCGGTAACACGACATGGACAACCGACACCAATATCAATGGCGATCTTTACGTCGGTTACACCAACCCGGGGGTCGGCCTGAATATTACCAATGGTGCAAAAGTTTTTAGCACCAACGGCAATATCGGATACAAGAACGGCAGCTCTGGAACGGTAACCATTAGTGGTCCGGGATCGTCATGGATCATTCCCCGGGTCAATTACGTTCTGGCCAACAATGTTAATATCAATAATGGCAGTGTGCTCAATATTGAGAATGGCGGTACTGCCGATGCCAAGTATTTTAATTTTGCTGGCAACAACACATTGAATGTCACCGGAAGCGGATCAAACCTCAATGCCGATCAGGTCAACGGTACGACCAATGTTCTTGTTGAAAACGGCGGTTCGATCACAACCATCGATGCGACCTTGAGCGGCGTTTATGGCAATGACCAGCTGACCGATTTCACCATTCGTGGTGTTGGTTCGAATATGACGAGCACAGGCACATTTACCATCGGCTCAAACGGTACCATCGAAGATGGCGGCTCTCTCACCGCGCAGAATTTCATAACCGGGACCAGCGGTAGCTTCCAGAATTTTGTCATAACCGGCGCGAACTCCCGCATGGACGTCAACGGTCGATTGACCCTCAACGGTGATAGCGCTGCCGCTTCCAATATTTCCGTAGCAAACGGTGCCAATCTGAATGTGAAAGGTGGCATCAAAATGGAATCGGGTGGCCATTTGACAATCGGTGGCAAAGTCGATCTTGAGAATATGGATCTGCACGGTGTTGCACAAGGAATGACACCGGAGGCGGCAGGCTTCATTAACCCTGATGCTGTCATTGCCTTCAATAAAAACACGCAGAACGGAAAAGCTCCCTTTCTGAACTTCAATCACAATCAAACAGGATATGTCTTTGCCAACACGTTGACGGGTGACGGCAATATCCATTCCATGTCGGGTGAAACCATTCTGACGGGTGATCTGAGCAAATTCAATGCAGACGATAACCTTGCCGGCATCATCGTGTCCGGCGGCAGCACATTGGTTTTGGCCAGCAATCTGGGCACAGCCGCCGATTACGATAATGTCTTTGCCTATAAAACCAATATCGTCGTCCAGAACGGCACCTTCAACGTCAAGGCTGATACGGGTACGGTTCGCAAGAACTTTTTGGGAAGCGAATTTTTCTCCTCGCAAATCGATGTCTGGGGGGATCGCAATGCCGGTAGTGCCTATGGGCGGCTGATCGGCTCTGGTGCCGTCGGCCCTGTGCAGCTTGAAAAAGGCGCGTTGATTTCACCGGGCAATTCCGACAATCCCATTGGAACCTTCACGGTCAACGGCAATTTCCGTCTTCTGGATGGATCGGCTTATGCTGTTGATGTTGCCGGAAATGGTGCCAGCGACACAATCACCGTCAAAACCCTGAAACAATGGACCGGCACCGATGCACAGAACAATCCAACCTACATGGATGTCGGTGGTCAAACCTATATCGGCAACAACGTCAATGTAGAGGTGACGGCTCTCGACCCTGCCACCAGCTATAAAAACGGCCAGACCTATACCATCCTCTCATCCGCAGGCGGTATTCAGGGGCAATTTGCACAAGCCGTTTCAAAATCTGCCTTTCTGGATGTCGGATTGTCGCAAAAGACCAATGAAGTCGATTTGACAATTGCTGTTAAGGACAGCGGAACGCCAGGAAATCCCGGTAACCCGGGCACCCCTGGAAATCCGGGCAACCCGGGCAATCCTGGAAATCCCGGCAACCCAGGTAATCCGGGCAACCCAGGTAATCCCGGTAATCCGGGCAACCCGGGCAATCCAACGGAGCCGTCTGTTGGCCTGTTTGACTCGGTTGCCCTCACCCGCAATCAGCGCAATGTTGCCCGTGCTTTGAATACGCTGGAACAAAGCGGACAGCCTCTGGCATTGTACAACAACCTGCTGCCATTGAGCGCGGATGAAGCCCGACATGCGTTTGAGGCACTTTCCGGCGAAGTGCACGCCTCAGCCATGGGAACCCTTCTGAACAGCAACACATTGGTGCGCAACACCGCCAATGACCGTATGCGGGCCTCGTTTAACAATGTCGCTTCTCGTCCGGTTCAGGCTCTGGGCTATGCGGAAGGCGACGACCGGTTCGATAAAGCTGCCCAGGACATTCCTCTGTTTACAGCTTGGGGTCAGGGATTTGGAAGCTGGAACAACATCAATGGCAATGCCAATACGGCAGATCTGAATGCCTCCACAGGCGGTTTTGTTGCCGGTATAGATGCACCAATCTCCGCTGATTGGCGATTGGGCTTGCTGGGCGGCTATAGCAATTCCAGCTTCGATTCCAGCAGCCGCGCATCGTTCGGCCATAGCGATAACTATCATCTGGGTATGTATGCCGGTGCTCAATATGGCGCTGTCTCCTTCCGGTCTGGTTTGACCTATACGTGGCATCAGGTTTCAACCAATCGAAGCGTATCCTTTGGTGGCATCAATGATCACCTGAAGGCTGATTATGATGCGGGCAGCGTGCAGGCCTTCGGTGAACTCGGCTATCGCATCGATGTCAAATCCGTTGCCTTTGAGCCCTTTGCAAACCTCACCTATATCAACCTGCAACGCGATGGCTTCACAGAAAGGGGCGGCATTACAGCCTTGTCCAGCGCGAGTGAAAGTCTGGATACGACTCTGACAACGTTTGGTGTGCGCACCTCATCCGATTTCATGCTGGGCAGTTATATTGCCACGGCAAGAGGAATGCTCGGCTGGCAGCACGCCTTCGGTGATACCGATCCGGCAGCACGCATGGCCTTCGCTGGCAGCCAGAGCTATATGGTGTCGGGAACACCGCTGACCAAGGATGCTGCGGTTGTTGAACTTGGCCTTGATGTTGGTATCAGCGATACAGCAACAGTCGGCATTGGTTACTCCGGTGAATTCGGCAACAACCAATCCTCTAACAGCGTCAATGCCAAACTGGATGTTCGCTTCTGATGAGGACCGTACATGTTCTGGCGATCATGGTAGCCGCAGTTTTTGCGGCTCCCTTCGCTTTTTCCCCCACCGCCTTTTCTCAGGATAGCAGCAATCCCGCTGTCCCCTCATCGCTGTCAGAAACCTACGACGATTGGACGGTGGCCTGTTCAAAACGCAACGAGAAGCGCTTTTGCGCGGTTTACCAGCGACAAGTGCAACAAAACGGACAGCAGGTGCTGGCCGTCGAACTCACAGCCGCAGCCGATAAAAGCATCAAAGGATCCGTCATCCTGCCTTTCGGGCTTGATCTGGATAAGGGCGTTGCCTTTGCCATCGACGATACACCACCGGGCAAGACATCACGGTTCAGCACCTGCCTTCCGACGGGTTGCCTGATCGCGCTCTCCTTCACAGACAAGGCAATCACTGCGCTGAGAAACGGCAAATCGCTGAAAGTCATCGCCTACTCAAGCGACAGCGGTGCCGAGATACCCTTTACGATCTCGTTGAAGGGACTCGCCAGCGGGCTCGATCGGATTGTTGCGCTTATGAAATAACAGGAAGGGCTGCTTTTGTGGCCCTTCTCATCAAGCCTTTTACATACTTGCAAATACGGCTTTGGCCAGCGGTGCACATCAACCACCGCAGGGTCGAAGCCAATATGTTTGATCATTGGAATAGAGGAGTTACGATGAAAAAACAGATTTTAGGAACGGGCTTGGCCTTTCAGTTGCTTGCCATGCCTTGCTTCGCGCAGACGTCTAATGTCGGGCCATCCAATACACAAATTGTCCAAATGGGCGCACAAATGTATGCGGCGGCCGAATTGTGTCTACACTATTCTCGAAGCAATCTTGAGGATGTGAAACAGAAACAACGAAAAGCATCCGAGGGACTGGGCGTTTCAGCAACTGACTTCGACCTGCTGTTCGATCAATCCTATCAGGATACCGTGACAAAAATCACGGCTCTGTCAGCAAGCCAGAAGGCCCAAATGTGTCAGAAGATGAATTCCATCGCCAACGGCGCTGCCATGAAAAGCCCCTGAAACCCTTTGATTCCGCTTTCGGCTGTCTCGGACACCGTAACGCACACGAGATGGCCGGAACCTTCCCTGAAGACGAGGATAAAAACCCTTCTCGGGGGCATCAGATTCGACTTTTTACTGACGAATTCTAAATTTCATCCTCAAGCGGAAATGAAATGGATCTCCAATTTTCATGCATGATGAATTTATAATCCTTGCCGATGATCATCCAATATTCCGCGATGGCATGTTTGCGTTGGTACGTGAGCTCTTGCCTCACTCAAGGATTGCGTCGGTAGATACATTTGCGTCTGCAATTGAAGTCGCGCGCGCCGGCCCTTCTCCACCCAGCATGTTCATTGTCGATCTGTTTTTCGGCGGCGAAAGTATTGCTTCGAACCTGGGTAAACTGCGCGAAGAGTTTTTATTCTCCTCCATCGTCGTGGTCAGTATGGCAAGCGACAAAGCATCAATTGATGCCGTGATGAACGCTGGAGCCAATGGCTTCGTCAACAAGGCGGCCTCGCCCAATGAAATCAGGGATCTTCTCAAAGCAGTTCGAAATGGCGATGTCGTGGTAAACATGCCTTTTCCGGCAAGGACGATGGAAGCACCAACCATCAGCCCGAGCCCCAGCCCAAACCTCAGCCAGCGCCAGATTGACGTCTTGCATCTGATTGCAGACGGCAGAACCAATAAGGAAATAGCGATCCTTCTTGGTATCTCTCCCTTCACCGTTCGTATTCATGTCTCAGCAATTTTCCGAACTCTTGGCACCACAACGCGCGCAGGTGCCGTTGCCAGAGGCATAGCGCTCGGTTTGGTGCCAACCTCTCAGACGTCAACAGAGTGAGAACCATACGAAGTAAGCACATATGCCCATCACATTTCAGCGGAATCCACAGGTATCGACATCATTGCTTCACCGCGCAATCTGCCGCTCTTTTTATTGCATTTAAATTGGGCTGACGACCTATCCGGATTTGTGTCTCACTGATCTTGATGATCCTCCACTCTCCCCTATTTTCCAAGAGAGACAACGCTTGGCCGGGACGTGTTTGGCAAGACCGGCACATTGCCACAACCGTCACATACGCTCAAAGGATGCCTTCACCCGCACAATGCTCCAGTTTTCCAGAACCAACCCGATTTTTGCATAAAATCCACAGTCTTGCCAAATTATAGCCGTGCTGCCCGGCAAGTTTTACTGGCGGTTTTCTTATCCTTGCCGGGCTGGGGGGCTCGAAAGGAGACAGACGTTGCAGAAAGAATGTATCCATTCTTGCCCATCGCGAGCTGTGTTTCGGCATGCTTTTGGCTCGCCGCTCCAACACAGACGACCAAAAGCAACAGCTCAGGGCATGGCTTGTGTCGGCGCCGCAATCAATCTGGCGCGAGACCAATCACATCGAAACGCCATCCAATGGCGCAAATGCCAGTTCAACGAACCCGACCTTTATCACTGCCAACAGATGCAAGATGCCGTGGCCTTCGGCATTTTGCGATAAAAAATGTGCTTAAAAATCAATGAATTAATAGTTTCTAAATTTGGGGACATGCCAGATGTTGAGTGAGCAAGCGAACAAGCTGGAAGGTTATAAGAGCGAGCAACGCCATGCAACTGTGCGGGCCACCGTGATCGGCTGCATCTGCATCTATATCGTGACGGAGACGTTCACAGGGCATCCACTGCCCGGAGGGATGTTTATTGCCTGCGTTGTCACAATCCACTGGTTGGTGTCATGCGGACTCCTGTTGTGGATCAAACGCCGTCCGGGTGAAAGCCGCCCACGACATTACGTCATGATGGCGCTGGATGTCAGCGGCATGACCTATATGATGGCCGTGGGTGGAGCGCCGTTTCTTCCGCTCTACACCGTGATGCAGAGGCTTGTGGTTGCCAACGGGCTGACGTACGGGCCCAGATCAATGAAAGTCTCCACTTCGGCAGCCCTCTTATCAATCGCGACCGTCACTTACGTCAACGGCTACTGGCGCGACAATCCATTCATGGTGCTCACTCTGGCCAGCGGCATGGCTCTGGTACCAACCTATATCTACATGATGCTGAAACGGCTAGAGCTTGCCTATGAACGCGAACAGGAAGCAAGCCTGTCAAAATCCCGGTTTCTGGCCCAAGCCAGTCATGACCTTCGCCAACCCGTGCATGCCATCAGCTTGTTTACCGCCTGCCTTCGAGACGCAAAACTGCGCGCCGAAGAACTGAAACTGGTGGAGAATATTGATAGATCACTTCAAAGCGTGTCACGCCTCTTCAAGTCTCTTCTGGACATTTCCACGCTGGATAGCGGCAAGGTTAAGCCCAATATTGAAAACGTCGCGATCAGTGAAATCATCGATGAAATCCTCCACCAAAACACGGAGGCTGCCCAGCGCGATGGTACACAGCTTCGGGCAAACTCTTGCGATGTAATCGTAAAAACGGATCGATCACTCTTTACGACCATGTTGCAGAACATCGTCAACAACGCCATTAAATACGCGCCGGGAAAAGAGATTTTGATTGCCTGCCGACGACGGGGCAACACCCTGGCTGTTCAGGTCTTTGATCGTGGTCCGGGGATTCCCGAAGAGCATCAGGCAAGGGTGTTCGACGAGTTTCATCAGGTGCGTGAACGTGGCGACAGAGACGTTGAGGGTGTTGGACTCGGTTTGGCCATCGTGCGCCGGCTCGGTGGAATGCTCGACATCGAAGTTAGACTTCGCTCCGTTCCCGGCCGTGGCACCAGCGTCACTCTGGGCAATCTTGAAATCTTCAATGAACCAGTTCGCGCTGTCCATCCCATACCGCAAGCGCCACTCGGCGTGGCACAAGGGTTACGGGTTCTCCTCGTCGACGATGATGACGCTGTTTTGACCGCAACTGCTATCCTGCTTCGGAAATGGGGTTGCGACGTTCAGGCAGAACTTGCGCCGCCAGAAAAGGTGGACGATCCCGATCTGCTCATCACCGACTTCGACCTCGGCAATGGCATCACCGGCAAGGAATGCATCGAACAAGTCCAGCGGTTGGTTGGCCGACCAGTGCCAGCCGTCGTCATGAGCGGTCACGATGCGGACCGTGTGCGCGATGACCTGGGCACTCCAGGCATTCCTGTACTGACCAAGCCAATCCGACCCGCCGAGCTACGCTCCATCCTTCTTTTACAAGCCGTGAAGGCACGATCACACCAGTCGATCCAGTTGTTAACGGGCTGACCATTCGCACTGTTTAAGCATTGAGCCCAAAGTTGGCACCTTCAGGAACAGAAGCGTTTGTTGCAAATCTAGCCGCGTTCATAGGCGCGCACGAACAGCGGCTGGGCCTTCTCGAAGTCCTCCAACGATCTAAGTGACAGTTCAAGGTCACCAGTGCCAAAGTGTCCAATATTGCGCACATCTCTCGAAAATCCGTCCTGAAGCTCGACGTTTGAAGGATCCAGTTTCAAAAACACCAGCGCGTCACGGACACCTTGCCTCTCACACGCCAAGAGGACGCCGCATGAGCTTTGGTCCCGAATGGCATTTTGCGGAACGCCCCACCATCGAGCAATTGCAGGCCATGGGCTATGGCTTTGTGCCAGTCGTTGAGCATGGGGCTTTGCGCGAGGCGGACAATCAGGTGTTGTTTCGCCCGCAATTGGTGGATGCGCTGATGCGCATCAACGGCATTGACCGGGAATCGGCAGAAGCGGCCTATGGTGAGCTGGCCAGCGTCAGCGACAATGAGGCGTGGCTGAAACTGTTGCGGGGGGACTATAGCCGCAAAATTTCCGGGTTTGAAACGCGCCAGACGCCGCGGGTGATTGATTTTCTCAATGTCAGCAACAACCAGTTTTGCGTAACGCATCAACTGCGGGTGAAGGCGGAGAACACGCGAATCCCCGATTTGGTGGTTTACGTCAACGGCATTCCGCTGGTGGTGATTGAGGCCAAAAGCCCGCTGAACCTAAAAGACAAGACCGGCGAGGCTTTTGAGCAGATCAAGCAATATGAGCGCGATATTCCGCGGCTGTTTTTTTCCAACCTGTTCAACATTGTCACCGATGGCATCAGGGTGCTTTATGGGGCAACGGGTTCCAGCTCCAAATATTATGCCGAGTGGCGGGACGCGTGGCCGAAGGGCGATGCCGATTTTGCCAGCACACTGGACAAAGGTCTGTGGTGCCTGCTGGAGCCGTCGCGTTTGCTGGATATTCTGGCTCATTATGTGGTGTTTGAAAAAACCGACAGTGGCACCGTTAAAAAAATCTGCCGCTATCAGCAGTTTCGCACCGTCAACCGCATGGTGGAGCAGGTGGTGGAGGGCAAGCATCGCCAAGGCTTGATCTGGCACACGCAAGGCAGCGGCAAATTGCTGACCATGGTGTTTGCGGCCCTCAAGCTGAAAACGCATCGGACCCTTCAATCGGATGCGCTGACCAACCCCAATATTCTGGTGCTGACCGACCGGGTGGACCTGCACGGCCAGATCAGCGGCACCTTTGTGGCCTGCGACCTGCCCAACCCCACCGCACTTGAGAGCGTGAAGGACTTGCGCGCGCTGATCAGCAGCGGCAAGGACGGGCATGTGGCGCTCTCGACCATTTTCAAGTTTCAAGGCTCATCTGAGCCGATTAACAACTCTGAAAATTGGATTGTGATGGTGGACGAGGCCCACCGCACGCAGGAAAAAGATCTGGGCGCTTATCTGCGCGCCACCCTGCCCAATGCCCGCTTCTTTGGCTTTACCGGCACGCCGGTGAAGAAAGACGATAAAAACACCTATGCGAATTTTGGCGTGGTGGGCGAAGGCTATCTGGATAAATACGGCATTGATGATGCCGTTGCCGATGGCGCAACGGTGCCGATCTATTACACCGGCCGCAAGACCGATTGGCATATTGATGAAGCCAAGATCGATATTCTGTTCGACACCTGGTTTGCCGAGTTGGATGATGACAAGCTGAACGAGATCAAAAAGCGTGGTGTGAAGCTGGAAGATCTGGTCAAGCACCCGCGCCGCGTTGAGCTGATTGCCTATGACATCTGGACCCATTTCAAGGCCTATGCGCTGCCCGATGGTTTCAAGGCGCAGATTGTGGCCATCGACCGTGAGGCGGTCATTCTTTACAAACAGGCGCTGACCTTGGTGATTGCCAAGGATTTGCGCGCTGATGGGCTCTCGCCAAGCGATGCGTTAATCCGGGCTGACGCCATATCGGCCTGCGTCTATTCGCTCAATCAGGACGATGGCAAGCCGAGTGAAGATGCTTATAAGCAGACAATCCGTGATGAGCTGAAGGCGCATTATGTGGATGCGGCACAAGAAAAGCTGATCAAGAAAGCCTTTGGCCGCAAGGGTGACGATCCGCAATTTCTCATTGTCTGCGATAAGCTGCTGACGGGTTTTGATTGCCCGATTGAAAGTGTGATGTATCTCGACAAGCTGCTGAAGGAACATGGTTTGTTGCAGGCCATTGCCCGCACCAACCGTGTTTCTGATGCGCAAAAGCGCAATGGTTTGATTGTCGATTACATCGGGGTTTCGGCCCATCTGGAAGCAGCCCTTTCGAGCTATCGTGCGGATGATGTGAAAAACGCCATGCGCAATCTGGACGATTTGCGCAGCCAATTGCGCACCGCCCATGCTGCCGTTGCCGGGATGATGAAGGGTTTGAAGCGTAAGGCCAGCGACAAGGATGGTTTGAAGGCGGAGTATGATGCCTTCATCACGCTTTTGGGCAGCGACGACAGGTGGTTTGAATTCAAGGCCCGTGCCCGCGCTTTCATTGCGCTGTATGAAACCCTCAGCCCCGACCCCAGCGTGCTGGAATTTACCGCAGATATGAAGTGGGTGGCAGCGTTTTTGATCTACGGCACGCAGGCATTCGAAAAGCGCGAGTCTTTTGACAAGCTGAATTACAGCGAAAAAATCCGTGAAATGCTGGATCAGCATCTGGAAGCAACCGGCCTGAGCGTGACCGAGCGGATAGACGATAGCCCGCATCAATACGGCAAATTCTCTGAACGCCTGCGGCAATTGCTGGAAAAAATGGAAAATACGCAGATCAGCTGGGCCGAAAAGCTGCGCGCCAATGAAGAGCTGGCAAAGGAGATTTCTGCTGTAGATGCCGCCCATGTGAATGCGGGACTTTCTCCGGGTGCCTATGGGATTTTACAGATCCTCGCCAACTTTGGAGCCGGCGACGATGGCGCGCATCTCGCTGTCCGCATGGAGGGTCTCTACACCGATCCGGCCACAGCCCCCAAGGGCTCGTCGGAAAAGGACGGAATGCGCAAAGGCTTGCGCCAACAGGTACGCTCCATCGTGCATGAGGCGGGGTTAACGCAGCTCAAGGACATCCCCGAGCAGGTTGAGGCCTATGCGCTCAAGCATTTTGTGGGGCAGTAAACCATGCCAATCTTCCGTATTGGTGAGCGCGAGATAGATTATACGCTCAGGCGCTCTATCAGGGTCAAGAACGCCAGCCTGAGTGTAACGCCAAAATCATTCGAGCTTCTGGTGCCGGAACATGCCACCGACGAACAAATTAACGCCGTGCTGCATCGTCGCCGTGGGTGGATATTGGAAACTGTGCAGCACATGCAGGAGCGGCAAAAGGCGGAAATTAGGGTCTATCGCTTTGTATCCGGGGCCAAAATTCCCTATCGTGGCCGCATGACGAAGCTGACGATTACCCCGTTTGATGGCTCTCTGGTGGAGGTAAGCTTTCGAAACGGCTTTCAGATCAAAAAGCCTGACACCCTTTTGCCAGACTCCACAGATGCCGTGATTGAGAGCGCGCTACGACTATGGCTCAAGCGCCGTATCCGCGACGACGCCACAGACTTCGTGCGCCGTCATGGCACGCACCATGACCTGAAGCCACGCGGCATTCAGATCAAGGATCAAAAACACATGTGGGGCAGCTGCGGCCAAGACCGGCAGATCAATCTCAACTGGCACCTGATCTTTGCGCCCAAGCCCGTTTTGGAATATGCCGTGGTGCATGAGCTATGCCACCTGCGGCACCGTAATCATGAGCCGGAGTTTTGGGATCTGGTTGGGCAGATTTTGCCCGATTGGCAAGCGCGTAAAGACTGGCTGGACAAGAATGAGCATATGCTGGGTTGGGAAAAGGTGGAGCCGTTGGCGTGATCTGCCTCGATTGAACGGTATAGTCCCTATTTGACTCACAGCGGCTTGTTGGCTGGCTTTGGGTGCGCTGACGTCGAATGGGGAGAGGCTTCTTGGAGCGCGCTGGTGAATCAACAAACGTGTTTTCGAAAAAGCAGAGCCAATGTCTTCGGATGCCCTGTTCGAACTCGGCCATTGCTCCCATCACATGAAAGAGCAGTCTGCCACCAGACGATGAGGTGTCAATGTTGGTGCATTTTGATCTCAGCCATTACACTTGACGATTAAAAATTCAGGCTAAAACAAAATCAGAAACAGGAAGTCTCATTCGAAGGTTAGCCACGGCACACCTTGGGTTAGTGTTCCACCATGATTACAGGGATCTCCCACTCGAGCGATCTTGTGGCCGTTGATATTGGCGACTGACGACCCGCCAGCAATGCTGTCGCTCGTCGGCACGCCAGTGCAGGTACAGATGTCGCCAACCGTCGCAATAAGAACACCGTCGACGGTGACAAAGTGTTGTTGCGTGGAGACCACCGGACCACCGACATGACGCTTAGGATCCGACATGGGGCAGCTATGATTATGCCCTTTTAGGGTAACGGGCGCGGACATTTGCAGGTTCCTTGATCTCGTTCTACTTTGGCGGCATTTTCCACTTTGAAGACTCGACATTGGCGCGTTCTTCCGGTGTGGTAGGTACCATTCCTGCCTTTTCCGGTGTCCAATCGGGATCATCAATCCAATACCTAAGCGGAAGTCTTTTACTTGGGTCGCCAAACACAAATATGCGACGTGGCAAGATTAGGTCCGCATAGGTGCGAGAGACCTTCAATTTGTCGATCGTAATCAACAACACGTAGGTATGGCTCGGTCCGTTGGAACCGCCATTCGTAGAAGGCGCGATAATGTAGCTTTCCTGCTTTGGTGCAGCACCATAATCCTGCAACTGCATCTGTAGCGTGTTGCCGCTGGCAGATTCTAAATCTGCGAAAAGGCTTTTGCCTCCAAGATCAAAATCGTCGGGCATTGAGGGAATTTTGATCTTAGACGTTGGTTGCCAACCCTTGGCTTCAAGCGTGCCAAGCAATTTTGTGATGAACGCTTGCATCTCGGAGAGGGGCTTCGCTTTGGCAAAAGGACGGAATGCAATCCCGTCTATGAGCCCCGCCGTCTGCGAAATGAATAAAGTTCGTCCTGGCGGCAACTCAAAGCTCTGTGCCCCGTCCTCCACCTCAAGCTTGATCCAGTTGTCATCAAATATAATTGGTGAGATGTCAGCGATGTCATCCGCATCAACAACGTAACCTTTCTGCACCCAGGGTCCTATTTGAAGGTCGTTCTGCTCGATGAAACTCTTAACAGTCTCCCCAGTCGAAATTTTTATTGTTCGAGGAGCACTGTCGGCAGGATCGGTATTTTTAAACATAGAGAAAAGCCCCCAAATCGAAAGTGATAGAACGATCATTGCAGTAAGAATTGATAGTTTTCTTTTTTTATTCACTACCATTTCCACTTCTCAATGTCTGTGAGCCTTTGCATCAATGATTGGTAATAATCTACGCGACGGTTCGTATTGGAGATTGGAGAATTGAAGGGAACAGGATTTGGGGCGCCGCAATTGTAGGAGACCGGGATGTCATATATATTTTTCCCGCTATTCCAAGGAAGGTTTTTATATACGGAGTTTCCTGCTTCCACGACAGAAAACGTCCCGTTATATTTCTCATATAATGGTGGAACTATTTCTCGTTGTTCATAATTGCCCAAGGCATCTGCGGCGTCCTTAAGGTTCCCGCTCTCTAGGCTCTCGAATGCTTCGTTTACTCTCTTGGGAATTTGTTTCCCCAAAGCAGCATAGCACTTTTTCATATCTTCATACCCATAGCGAGCCTGATACACTGCCATAGGATAAATGCTCTGAAAAATGTTTCTATTACCCTCTCCCAATGCGTCGTACATATTAGAAGCGATTTCGTAACCAAAAGCTGGTCCGCCATCTGCGCCATATTGTAACCCGTCTCTCCACGATTTGGCGTCGTTCAAAGAGCATCCGACTTGTGATGACACGATCGATGCGAGTTTAATCCAACGATTTTGGGGATTCTCTGCAAACAGATTTTTATACGCAGCGGTGATAGCCTTGTTCCGCTCAATCGGGTCTTGAATATCTGTAATGCTTTTCGTTTTCTTTTCGATTTCTTCAATTTTCTTTTTGCAGTCGGCTGCAATACAGGCTTGGCAGGTTTCAGATACGTTTCCGGGGGCTGCGTCTTTTTCGGCACCAGCTTCCGCCCTTTTTAATTCGCTTGCGGATACCGTGGGTTGCTGATTGCTTTGCGAGGTCATTCTATGCAGCCTCTGTTCTTTGAATCATATATTTCATCATCAGATGGACACGCTCATCAGCAGACATCCCAGTATTATTTTGTTTTCTAAAATCCTGCGCGAATTGACTTTGGTTCAGCTTCCCTTCGAACAGCAACTGCAAATAACACCATTTGCGGAAGGCAGACTCTTCTGTGATACCGGACGCCTGGGCTTCGCGTATCCAGGTTCCAACGTTAGCGTTCAACGTTGTCTCAGGTATGGCCTGCGTTCGTTCCGCAGCATATTCATTAAGGTAATTCGTGGTACGACGTGTCAACCACTTGAAACGTATTGCCGCCATTGCTTTGATTTCGTTGCGCCCGATCCTAAGAGGACCTTGGTACGGAGGGGCCATTTCCTCGTCACGCCGCACGCGCATGGGTCTTGAGCTCCAGTCGTCTTCTGGAGCAAACAACAAATTCTCCGCTGGCCCGAGCAGTCGGGAAAGACCGTTCCAATCGAGCGCCGATGATATCTGTGCAATAACGTTCGCGTCAGCATGCCGAAACGTCACCATTTCAAAGCCGCTTTCCGGGATTTGGGCGTCGCGATCAACGTACGCTGGCTTAGGATAAAGAACCTTGTTGAGACCCCTAAGATGCCGATAGAGCACATCCCCGCCGTCGCTACACTGCCAAAAAATCACGGCGGGGCGATCGCCCAACAGGGCTAGAAAATTGTCGAGAACCCGTTCTTTTACAAGATTCCCATGTTCAGCATCGAGGCCATCGCCGTCCGTGCTGCGATCAAGCCAAACTAACTGGGGCGCGGTTCTGATCTGGTCCGCGGATCCTACACCTCTATCGAGGTACAGTGATCGATGTACAAAATTTCCGTTAAAGAGGGCCATGGGCAAATCATTGAATTGGCCGCCGTCCAGAACCGCAAAAAGACTGTGCCTTGCTTGGAGAAGCAAAGGCTTAAGCTGCATATTATTGACCATGTCAGCCTTTCACAAATGGGGTAGCGGATTTTGCCATCTCGCGCATACAAGACGCACCTTCGCCAGGTCCGCCCTTCTTGAAGTTGATCTGGTTACCCTCAATGTCGATCTTCAAGCCGTGGATACGGATGCCGCTGTTGTTGAGCTCAATATAGCCGCCTCGGGTCAAAAGCAGGATTTTTTCGTCCGAATAGAT
>NZ_MKIM01000027.1 GCF_001939045.1 Rhizobium oryziradicis | reverse complement strand
GTACCAGCTTTTTAGAGCATTCTTGGTGGGATAACCCAACTGCCGAATGGTCGCCTTAACCCGCTTGCCAAGCCTGATGTACAGCTCAACGGCTCGAAGTCTGTCGGAATAGGAATACATGAACTACCTCTTGGTGGTCCAAGTTTTCTTCCGCACCCCCAAAAGCATGACCTCGCGAGGACATCAGAAACTCTGGCTGACGAAGCTTGAAAGCGCTTGACCTCAACCCGCCGAAACGATCAGCGGAGGCTCGGTCGCGCCTCAATCTCGAACACCAAATGAAAAACGTTGACAGTAAAGTGCTTAGTTTCACCATTAATAACGTGATCAAAGCAGTGAACCGACGTGTGCCGCTCTATTCCGGCCTTATCCCTGAATGGTAACTCCGCACTGTCATGTTGAGCAGCCACAGCGTCTTTGATCTTTTGCCGCCAGTCGTCCGCATCGGCATCAAGGACATATGCCGCCATGCCCCCATGGGGAGAGATGGTGTAAGGATTCTCCCCGTTCTCAAAACGGCGGATTCCTTCGCTGCCCAGATAATCGTTCCTTAGATCGCGGATATTTCTGACGGTCTTCGCTTCTATTCGAAGGTCAAAATTGCCAAGCGGCAACAAAAGTAGGCGTAGATCAGTCGGTTTAGCTTTGTCGCTGATGCCAGGATCCCGTGGCCTTGGAACCTCACATTCTATAGAGATAAAGCGCAAATCGTGCTGTGAACTCCCATTTGAAGAAAGTTCCTGCTGTGCTCGCACGACATTGAACGCATCCGCAAGCGCTCTCGAAACCGAGTTTTCCCGCGGGACGACAGAATTTTTGCTGCGAAACCAATCTTTCCGCCCCTCGAGTTCGTGGCGTCTTTCGGTAGTTTGCAACAGCTTACCTGCTTCCTCTAGGCCCCAGATGGCATTTTGCAAGAAAGACGACCAATACTCGTCAGCATCGGGCATGGTAGATGTCATGATCAAACGTTTCCAATCTCAGCCAATATCGCGCCCGCATCAGACACAGCCTGCTCGACCGTCCATGCGTACCGAGAACGCGGTTTCGCAACGACGATCTGAGCGACGTCAGGTTGAAGAAAAAGCACAGAACTGGACAGGTACTTTCCGTTCAGGTCAGTAGTCGTTTTCTGTTGGGAGAAACGCCTGTCAAAGAGCACCGTGACATCTGCTCTGCCCTCATCTACCGCAGCCCATGAGACCGCAAGGTCTGGACGAGACGGCAACGCTGCGACCAACTCATCTCGCAAGCGCTTAAGGTATGGTTTTTCCGCTCCGCCCTTGAAAAGATCTAAGCTCTCCTTCGGCATCTTGCCGTTTGCAAACTTCTTCCTGAAAGTTCGAAACTCCTCGAAGGAACTGCGAAACTCGCTCCCGGCTTCCATCGCTGTTAAAATCACATCGTTGGGGTCAGCGGATCGGCCGAGCTCAATAAATCTGTAGTCCTCCGCATCTCTGAACGGGCACGGAAAGGCCAGCAAATCCCCTCGTTCAAGCCGAGCGTTGTCCATCAAGTACGTCGGCCCAAAAAGAAACCAAAAATAGCGGAGAATGTCGGAGTCGAGATAGGCTTTGATAGAATTCACGACTGCAGGCTCCATAGCGAAAGTCTTCGCATTAGGATCGACGGCAAACGCTTTTTGCTGAGCGCTTGGGATGATGCCATTATAGGTAGAGGGATACGCTACCGGATCGGAATAGTATGTCGCTCCCGACATGCTGCGCGGCACCAAAATCACGTTTCCTGCAAACAAGCCACGAAAGTCAGAAGTAACGCGCCTTACATCTGCTGCCGAGAGAGCTACTATGTTCTCTCCTGCTCGTTCAATTCCGGTTTCATTCCTGCTGCCACCGCGGCTGATTTCCAACTCCGATCGTTCAAGGAAATCCCCAAACGTTCTCTTCGTTAGCGACGACCAATCTGTCAGCGCTTCATTCAAGCGCCTATCAAGGCGGCCCAAAACCGCGGGGCGGAACCAGCCATTAGGGCCTTGCTGGAAATCTGCAACACGCATCACTTCCACATCCGCGTCAGATGAGACCAAGGCCCAAATCTCTCTACCTTTACCCAAAGGAAGAGACGGCAGAAGCGGCCGATAGACAGCAACCTTGCCGTCGCGATCTGGCACGCGATTTTCGGCGACTACAACACAGGTGGCAGCGTCTGCACCCTGGAAGAGCTTTCTGCGAAGATGTGACAGATTGCCAACCCATCTTAACGATAACTCCGAAGCTACGGAACGCGCAAAGCGCGTCGATGCCCTCCCGATAAACGATCGCGCTGGCAAAACCAGCCCCACAACGGCGTTAGGAGCCGCAAGCCTGATTTTAGCCAGCCAGACAAAGTGTTCTGCCAGCCTGTTGTGAGCGACAGGGAGCTTCTTTTCCTTCAGTTCGTTCTGAAACTGGAGAAGAGAAAGCTCTACTGCCGTGGGTAATTGCTCTTTGTTGCGTCGATGTTTTTGACCTGTTGTCGAAGACCATGGAGGGTTGCCGATGACGTGAGTAAACACCCGCCGATCCCCAGTATCATCAAATGCATCGATCGCGATGATGTTCTCACTAAGGTCAGGAAGAAATTTTAGCTCTTTCGCCGTTGCGGACAGAACCTCAATCGGCGCTCTTCCAACATAATCTAAAAGCGTCAGATACAGGCTGAAGCGACAAACATTAGCTGCCTGCGGATGCTTCTCTCTGCCGTGGATGCAATCCGTCATGAGCTTTCGAGCAAGCGTTACATGGATAGGGCTCCAGCCACCGGCGGGCGCGTGCCGTTCCATTAGGCGTCTATAAGCGCCGACAAGAAAGATGCCCGAGCCAGCAGCAGCGTCGATGACGCGCGAATTCTCATCTATCGGGCGGACAGCCTCTACTCGATCAAGTACGTGATCTGCGAGATGTGGCGGCGTGTAGTAAACGCCATCGTTCCGGCGTTTGTTTTTGTCCTCCACAGCGACAAAGCGCTCGTAGATCGCCGAGATCGTCTCAGTTCTCAATGCCGAGAACGACACGTCCAGAAAGCTGAGTTGGCGAGTACCCTCATTCAGGACATCACCTCCCCGGATCACACGGTGTACCATGTGGCAAAGACGGTCTGGCACCAACTCCTGCTGCTTCTTGTCGATCAAGAACACAGAGCCGTTGATCTCGGAGTCCACGGCCGCGAAGATGCCCATAACTGCTGCAGTCGTCCAGTCGGTTTCGCAATCAACGAGTGAACTGGGAGCTACCATCGCGTTTACGATCGAAACTGGAACGTTGATCTCAGAGGCTTTTCGCTCAAGCCACGTCTTGTCCAATATGCCCCTATCAATGAGCACATAGGTGTACAGGAACTTTCCGATAAGCGAATTGAGGAGGTCTCGATGCTCCTTTAGGTGAGGGAATTCCACCCTCGCCCGATTATTGAGCGCCTCAATGGAACCAACAAGAATATTGTCGATACTGCTTCCTACCTTGAGGTCAAATTCCTTCCATGTGAGACAGGAAAGTAATCCTGACCTTCTTAAAGACCCTAGTCCGGCTGGAAGGCTGTCTCCTAATGGCTTTGATAGCCGCGATATATCGGAAGGCGGCGGCCCAAATGCAGGGCAAATGAAAACGTCGCCATCAACGACCGCTAGCAGAAACGGGACAGACCCCTGGCTCCACACCTTCCGCCAGATACGCCGTAAATCGACCTCAGTATCGGCTTGCACTAGATACACGATTGGCTTCAGGCGCGTTGGCTTGAAGCCGTCTTCGATGCAGAAAACCGAATGAATTCCAAATTCGTCAAACGCTTGACGGACGAGATAACCGTGCCTGTCATCCGAAGTGCGATCATTAGCTCGAAAGTAAGCGCGGTGCTCCATATAGCCCAGCAACGCGGCGAGCGTATCGATCGTCGGCTTGGGTGTCTCTGTCATCATAGAACCACGAATCTCATTTATGCTGGGAGCATACCCTGCCCCTTAGCTCATATCAACAACTAAACCACTGATTCTAATATTAAAATATGAAGCCTCCAAAAGCTCAGCGAGTTCAATTACTTATGGAGCGTCTCCAAAACGAACGGTTACTACAGATGACACAAAGGCGTTGGCCATCGCGTTGTTCATCGGAGGCCGCGGATAGTCAATAAGGCTTGTGGATGCAGATTTCGTGTCGCTCGAAAATCACCACTTCCACCATGTGTAAGTGAGTCTGTGACGTCTAATTCAACAGCTTGGTCCGAAATGAGGGCTTGTTTCAATGGCGACCACTTCAAGCCCATTCATCTCCACAATCTTCAAAAATAGATCTCGCGGATCTCGTACGGTCAGACCAGCGAAATCATCAAAAGCTCTAGATTGACCCGATGTCCGGTCTTCGATTGCTCTTGTCGTACACAGAGTGAATAGCACATATCCCCACTCGTTCATCTGCGACACCATTGAGCCGTCATCGAATTCGACGGGTGCCCCAGACAGACCCATCTTTATCAAACATCCGAAGGTTTTGCTTTCGAAGCTGGCCCTACCATGGCCAGCAGAGCTGACAACCTGCTACGAAGCTTAGCGGCTCGATCAACCGTTTGACCTCCCTATCCCAGCCAAATGCTGTCTTCAATTGGAACAGCCCATAACAGACTTCCGCTGGCAGATCATTCTCGGTAATCCATTGAATCGATCCCCTTTTCTTCGCGGTGCCGTCAATGCGCCCATCGTCGAGACCAGTCGAACGTGATTGGAGTCCTGCACCAGCCATAAAACCCGTTGGCGCAAGCGGGCGATGGTGTCGGGTGCATCGCAAAGAAGCTCCGATTGGAACTCATCGACCGCTTGCTGGCGAGTCCCCGGAAGGCCGTTTGACGGTCGTGGTAGTTAATTAGAGTCCGTCAAGTGTAAATTGACTCGTGATGGGATTCCCTTTTGTTTGAATTTATGATTCAAACTCATTGCTGGAATGGAGGCCAGCAGTGATGGTGCATCCTGTTTCTCTTGATTTGCGCATGCGTATTGCAGCCGCTTTGAGTGACGGTATGACTGTTCGTGCTGCTGCCGTGCGGTTTGGGGTGTCGACGGCCACGGCAGTTCGGATAGGACAGCGAGTGCGCTCTGGCAAAGGCTTGATGCCTGCGAAGATAGGCGGCTACGTCAAGCCGATCCTGAGGGACGAGGCAGCAGATGCGGTGCGTCAACGGCTTGTGGCCAAATCCGACTGGACGGTGCTGCGTGCGCTGTCTGCGGATTTGAAAGCTGCGGGGATCAGCGTCTCTCACGACACGATTTCGCGCTTCCTGCGCAGCGGAGGCAAGACCTTCAAAAAAAACACTGGTGGCATGCGAACAGGACAGGCCGAAGGTGGCCCGGTTCCGAGCTCGCTGGAAGACACATCAGCACAGACTTGATCCCGATCATCTTGTCTTCCTTGATGAAACCTGGGTTAAGACCAACATGACGCGCACCTGCGGCTGGAGCCAGCGCGGAGAGCCGCTCATCGCAAAGGTGCCGCATGTCCACTGGAAAACGTTGATCTTTCTGGCTGGCCTGCGCCGCGACAGCATCGTAGCACCGTGTGTTCTCGATGGTCCCATCAACAGCGTTGCCTTTGCGGCATGGGTCCAGCAATACCTCGTTCCAACTCTCAAGCCGCGTGATATCGTCATTCTCGACAATCTGGCAAGCCACAAAGGAAAGCCTGTGCGCGATGCCATTCGCAATGTCGGTGCTCACCTCTTCTTCCTGCCACCCTACAGTCCTGATCTCAATCCTATCGAAATGATGTTTGCAAAGCTCAAGGCACTTGTCAGAAAAGCCGAAGAACGAACCATTGAGACAACATGGAGGCGCATCGGGCAACTTCTTACGGCATTCTCACCGCAGGAGTGCGCAAACTATCTCAGGCATGCTGGGTATGGTTCAAACTAAACCTGACACACTCTAGCCTATTTATATAAAACGTTTCATCGCGCATTCCTGCTCGCTCCGGGGGCCATTGGACGACCGTAAGGCTTAGCGTTGCGAGGAAAATGGAGGCTAAGAGGTTCTCAAAACTAAAGTGGACAAATCAAATGCATCGAAATCCCCAGATCAGTCAGCCAAAGGACAAACCAGACCAGCGAAAACAAGAATGTTCGATGACCTATAAGGAAAAGAAGATAATGGCGACCCCTGCAGGATCATCAGAAATTGGATATTTCTCAATGAAAACAGTGAGAATTGTTGAAAGTGAGGGGATAAGTGCACCTATTGATTTTCCTTCGTTTTTTTAGATCTCCCCCTCACCTTCAAAGGGTGTCAGATGAGCTCCCTTCAACTTCGAAATCTATTGTTGGAAAACTCAATTAGCTGAACTTGTAAATGTGACCGAAAGCTTTCAGATAGTTTTTTCTGTGCCTCAGAAAGGGGCATGTCGACCGATTACTCTGATGTGAGTAATCAACAAAAAAGTGCAAAACTCAATCAAAGCCACCGCTCAAGAATTTCGACATAATTTCTGTGATAATTCTTGAGCATTTTTCAGTGGGCTCTTGAAGCTCAGCAGTATGCGGTCGGCGACGCTGAGTATTTCCTTGACAAAAAATGCAATTGTTGCTGTATGCTCAACCAGAGGTTAAACTACTGGTAAAGCTCGGGGGGGCGGGATAATTAGCAACGATATTGAAGCAGCGCGCCAATTGGATCGCCACATTCGTGCGCCACGACAAGTTTGGCTCACCGGCGCTGGGATCAGCTATAAAGCCGGATTGCCTCTCATGTATCCTTTAACGGATCGCATTTTTCATCTCCTGAGCAATGCAGCGGATGAGGAAATCCTTAATTTGGTAACAGCGGTCCGAAATGATCTACCAGAAAAACTTCATATCGAGCATGTTCTCAGCCACTTCGGTGATCTTGTAGCGCTTGCAGAGCGTGCAAAGGATGCGTCGGCATTCGTAGGTGGAGATCGCGTACATAAGACAAAATTGCAGGCCGCACATCATACAATTTTACGACACATTAGAGATATTTTGCGTTGGGGCTACGTTCCGGCTTCCAAAACATCCCCCGAGCAAGAAGGAGTGCCGGGTAAGCCAATCGTAAATATCGAGCACCACCGTAAGTTTATCCGCTCTCTATACAAAGTCAATCGGGCAGGACTCGATGAACGCCGAGAAGCAATCCAATTTATAACCACCAATTATGATACTTTGATTGAAGACGCGCTGGCACTCGAACTTATTCCCTATTTGGATGGATTTTCTGGCGGTGCAATTGCTAGCTGGAATGAGCAGACGCTCCATATATCAACAAGCGTATCACCGATAAAAGCCGTGGTTACGAAGCTCCATGGTTCTATCGACTGGTACAGAAGTGGGCATGAAAAGGGACGTGTATTCAGGGTACGCCATGATGACGCCTACCCTGACCGCTCAGATAACAACGGCAATGTGGTCATCTATCCGCAGTCCACGAAATATATGGCATCGCGCGAAGACCCGTTTGGTTTCCTGTTTCAGCGGTTTCGCGGTCTTCTTTCTGCGGAGCGACAACAGGTCCTCTTCGTGTGCGGATATTCGTTCGGCGATGACCATATAGATGCAATCATTGAGCATCAGCTACTCCATGTTGATAGCAAGACAACTCTTGTCGCTCTCTCTAAAAGCCGCACGCCCAAGCTGAAGACTTGGGGAGAAAGTAATGCGGGCGAGAGGATATTCGTTCTGGCAGAAGATGGTCTTTACCGAGGGAGTTCAGGCCCCTTCTTCCCACTCACAGTCAGTATAAAACGAGACTGGTGGAGCTTTGAAGGTATCACTTCCCTGCTTGAGAATGGCTTGCCTACCGATATTGCTGAGGTGATCGAATGAGCGACTTTGATCTTGATCCGAGTCTGCAGATCGGAACTGTTTTTGAAACGTCGGGTACGACCTTGAAGATATCTCTTCGGCGTAGCTTGACTGAGCTCGTCCAGACCCACGGCGGAACCGTATACTCTGTCGGACAAATAGGTAGTCTCATCAAACTGCACATGGGACGAACCGTCCTCTTTGCTATGGTGCGGCTTTTGCGATTGCAGACCGAGGAGGAAGCTGCAGCGCAAGGGGCAGCAGAAGCAATGGATCGCCGTGTGCTAGAGGCCGACCTCTTTGGCGAAGCACGCTGGCAAAGGGCCGAAGAGATTCTATCATTTGATAGAGGGGTTCGTAATTCCCCACTCCCCTTGCAGGCGGCCTACTTAGTTACCTCGTCGGAGACGCGCCGTCTCTATACAGCCATCGAAAAGCAAGGCGGGGACGGTCCAAATCGGTTTATCAGCTTTGGAAGCTACGTCGGAGCTGAAGGTGTTGCTTGTCATGCCGACATGGATAAACTCTTCGGACAGCATTTTGCAGTGCTCGGTTCAACAGGGTCCGGCAAGTCTACTGCAGTGGCTGCCATTCTTCATGCCGTGTTGAGGCATCAAGCAGTTCAGGACGGACCGGTTTCAAAGCCACGGGTTGTCATTATTGACCCGCATGGGGAATATGGTTCGGCATTCGGAGACAAAGCAATTGTATTCCGTGCATATGATGATGCTGGCGGGAGCGCGACAGGCAGTCGACAAATAAAATTGCCCTATTGGCTCATGTCCAGTGATGAGTTCCGTCGACTGGTCGTAGGAAAAGGGGAGTTCGAAGCGACATCACAAGCCAATGTTGTCTACAAGGCCTTGGCGCACGCCCGCATGCACAAAAGCGGAATGGTATTGGATGCGACTGATGCGGAGAGGAAAACAGGGCGAGGACATCCTGATCTCCCGCGTGCTGCTCCAGGTCAAGATCAAACAAAAATTGCAACATTCGACCGTGACTGGCCTCTCCCGTTTAATCTGGATGAGTTCATAAAGCACATTGAAGTATGCCAAAACAACCGTTGGGTTAAGATCGGTTGGGAGACGGTTAGCGATAGCGAGTATCAGCAAAAATTTGCATCCATCCTCGACAAGTTGTCAGTGCTTCGGCTCGACGCGCGAATTGATTTTCTGATGCGCAATCATGTGGCTGGCGATCCAAGCCTCGCCGACATCCTTGCTCAGTTCGTAGGAGCCGACACAGAAAGACCCGACGCTCCGATTCGCATAATTGATATTTCTGGACTTCCGACGGAAGTGGCCGGGCCGTTGACAGCTGCTATTGCTCGGCTGCTATTCTCATACAAACTTGCACAGACGCGAGAAGAACGGGAAAAGGATCCGATTCTTGTTGTGTGCGAAGAAGCTCACAGATATGTGCCTGACCGCGGCGAGGCACAGTATGCCGCTGCTCAGGATGCAATACGCAGGATTGCACGTGAAGGACGGAAATATGGTATCGGCCTGATGCTCGTGTCCCAGCGCCCTTCTGATGTTGAGAGCACAGTGCTTTCGCAGTGCAATTCTTGGGTTGTCTTACGTTTGACCAATGGTCGAGACCAAGAACACGTCGGTCGTTTTTTGCCTGACACAATGGCCGGTCTTATCAAACTGCTTCCCTCGTTACCGCGACGTGAGGCTCTTTTCGTAGGAGAAGCTGCGGCTCTTCCTGCGAGAATAAAGTTGACACATTTGCCTCTGGAGAAGCGGCCGAATTCAAACGACATATCTTTTTCTTCCGGATGGGCTGCAGACTTCCCCGATCCGGCCGATTTGAACATAGTAGCATCCAGAATGTCTTCACGCTCATAGATTTAGCGGAAATTCCGTCCAATTCCGTATTCACAGAGCAAAACTTTTGATTGAGTAACAACCATAACGCCCTAGTTGCTCGGGACAGGTTAAGTACTGGCGATTCCATGTCTGCTGCAACCAATTGCTACATACAAGTACTGATTCGCTCTCAGAATTGCCCTTAGTCAATTTGACTAGTTCGTAAAGACTGCAGCGGAAAACCATCACGCTGCGCGGCGGAAAGCGAAACGTTTGCCGTCTGTGCTGGAAACCAGCCCCATGCGGTAGAGAGCGGTGAGAACTGCCGTCACGGCGGGGCGGATTTTTTGGCCTTGCTTGAAATTGGCGGCAATGGTGGCGGCGTCCATCGGGTTTTCGGCTTCCATCAATTGATGCAGCACGGCGGGGGTTTGGTCGCGCTCGTCTGTGGGGAAGCTTGGCTTCGGCCCGGCCTTGGCCGGGGCGGCTTCGCCAAAATCCGCCTCGATCTGCTCTGCCTTTTCCTTGTCTGAGCCAAACCGTGGAATTTGATAGTCTGGCCGCAGCCAGCGCACATGGCCGCGCTGCTCTTCCTTGGCGCGCTGCTTGTTCAGCGCCACCAGATTGGCCAGCACCTCATCCTCGCTCAAATCCACCGGCCAGCCATAGGCATCGGCCACAGCCACGTCGAGCTTGTCGTGCAGTTCTTTCAAAATCAGCACCAGCCCATCGTCAAAAATGCGGCGCTCCTTGTCGTTCAGATTATCCGGCTTTGTGCCGCTTTTCAGCCGCTCCAGCACATTGTAAAGCCCCGTGAGGGTCAGATGCCCATGCACCTCCAGCACCCGCTTGCGGTGGGCATCCAACTCTTCAGCGAGGGTGCCGATGGTGTGTTTTTGTGCGTCGGTGGCGGCTGGGAATGGAAATGGGTCGAAGCAGCGGGATTTCGAATAGCGCGGGTCATTCCCCATACCGAGCCAGCCACCGGTGCGGAGTGCCCATATTCCGTGAAGCCGAGAAGAGAGCACACCGAGTGGATAGCAGTCACTTAAAGCAACAGCAACGAGCATGTTATCCGGCAGAATTGATGCGTCCAGAAACTGGAAAACACGGTGCTTGGCGGTTTCAACGGTGGCGATGTAGCGGGGGAGATTGGCGAGTGCTGGGCGCAAATCCTTACGCGGCTCACCAAAAATCCACCAGCTTTCTTTGTAGGAGGCGCGGTTATTTTGGTCACGTTCTGGTTTTACCGTTGTCATCACATGCTGATAGACTTCTGGGTAGCGCGTACGGACCTGTTCTGCCGTCAAACCAAACAGGTCAATGACCATAACGCCGCGTGCACGATCCATGAGATCACGTCCGTTGCGATAAATACGGATATGCTGTTCAAGACCAGAGCGGGTACCAAGGCCAAGATGCTCGGCCTCTTGCGGCGAGACAATAAAGCCGGAACCGTGCAGCTTCATACCGGGCGAACACATGGCAGTGTTTGACTTCAACTCAACGGCAGTGGTCACATCCACCCCAACCGTCAGATCCGCATTGATCCGCCCGCGCTTCTCCTCAAACAAAATCACCGGGCTGTCGGTGTCCACCGCCTCTTCCGTTGCCACATCCATCAACAGGCCATCATGCTTTCCGGCTTGCACCACCGTCATGGCAATGCGCACGGCGGCGCTGTCTTTGGTGACTTTGGTCCACGGGTGGTCGGGAATGGCCATAATCAGCGAAAGCGGCTTTTTGGCATTCAAATGCGGCTCCATCACCCGGCGTTGAAAGACCTGAGAGATGGAATTGGTGGTGACAAAGCCAAAGCGTTTCAGCGGGCTTTTGGCTTTTAGCAGAATCTCGGCTGAGCGATCCCACCAATACATGACGAAATCGGCGCTTTCATTCATCTGTTTATGGGCTTTCCATAGCGCTTGCGCATAGGCGCTGCCCATGCGGGCGCGAATATCCTTGCCCCCCACAAACGGCGGGTTGCCCACAATATAATCCGCCTTGGGCCAATCCGGGCGGCGGGGGTTGGGGTAGATGTCCTCGCCATTTTCCACCCGCACATGTGGGTAGCCATCCCATTTAAGCACGGCATCCATATGCTGGATGTTTTTAAAGGCTTTGAGAATTGGTTCAGACGGGGCAACGCCCCGGTTGCGAAAATGCCATTGCAGATGGCCAATCCACAGCACCAGCTCGGCAATGGCGGCGGCGCGCGGGTTTAGCTCCATACCCAAAAACTGATGTGGGTCCACCGTGTGGCTTTCCAGCGCCAGCCCTTCCTGTCCACCAAGGTTGACCAGCGCATCCAGCACCTTGCCTTCCAACCGCTTCATCAGCTCCAGCGAGACATAGAGAAAATTGCCAGTGCCACAGGCGGGGTCCAGCACGCGGATATCGCAGAGCTTATCGTGAAAGGCCTGCACGGTTTTGATGGCCGCTTCATTTTTGCCCTCAGCCTTTTGCCGCTCAACCGTGGCCAACGTGTTGTTCCACTCCTCCTGCAAGGGGTCAATCACGGTGGCAATCACCAACCGCTCCACATAGGCGCGGGGCGTGTAATGGGCACCCAGCTTGCGCCGGTCTGTGGGGTCAAGCGCCTGTTCCAGAAAGGCACCGAAAATCGCCGGTTCCACATCTTGCCAGTCATAGGCTGCTGCTGCGGCTAGCTCGCCAATCTCCTGCTTTTCCAGTTTCAGCGCCCGACGATTTTTGAAGAATTCGCCGTTGAACCGTTTGACCTTGTGGCGAATGGTGGCGGTGAACCCGCCTTCATCCATGGCCTTCCAAAGGTCTTCCATCATGCCGGGGAAAATCTCGGGCTTGTCGGCGCAATCGTTCAGCAGGACTTTAAAGCTGTCTTTGGGCAGCAGTTTCACACTCTGAGCAAACATGGTGAAGAGCACGCGCATCAAAAACATCGCCACTTCCTCGGTGGCATAACCCGCATGTTCCAGCGCCTGACTAACCTTGGCAATGCGCGTGGCAATTTCGCGGGTGACCTTGGCCGCATGGCGCGACGGATCGAGGCTGAGAGGATCGCTCCAGATCGCAACCAGCCGGGCGCGGACCTCTTCGTTTCTCAGATCCTCCAGATAAATGCGGAACGAGCGGCGGTCTGGAAATTGGTCATATGCCTTACCATCCCGGCGAAAATTGGCGTAAATTTCAATACAGTGACCGACATCGCACACCAGCACGAACGGCGGCGGCTCGTGGGATGTGGGTAGCAAACGCACATAGTTTTCGGCCTGGGTTCGGGCATTGAGCATCAACACATCCCAAGTGCGGTTGGCACTGGCTCGTTTGCCGCGCGGCTGTGTTTCAAGCCCTGGGAGTGCCGGGGCGTTTTCCAGCTTTTTCTCACCAGAAAATCGGCTTTGCTTTGCCTCCAGAACAAAACAGTTGCGCTTGTAAAGATCGATACGCTTTTGCGATGCAGATCCGTCGCGGGCGACCTCTTTTACAGCGCGCTCAAATACGTAGTCGTTGTTTTCATGCGCAGCAGAAGCCGGATCGGCATGGGGCAAGCCTAAAAGATCACACAGCTCGGTGAGAAACAAAGCATAGTTGGCGCGCTCTTGCCCACCCTCTTGATCTTGCCATCGCTGAATGAATGTCTCAACTTTTGCTTGCACGTCTGATTCCGCCCCTGCTGCCATGCAACTGTTTTAAGGGCTTTAAAATCCGATGCAAGCCATTGTTGGTGATGTCAGTTTTGAGATTAAAAGCAGTTGGCGATGGTCTGACACCGAAAAGTCAAAACACATTGACCGCAGTGCGATATTTGGGCGGTAGCGAGGATGTCACTTTCACGAGAAACCATTGCGAGCGCACCCTAAATAAGCACGTTATATCGGCGAGCAATATGGCAGAAGAAGTGCTGTTGCGTGAGGCTCAAGACTCACCTTGACTCTCTTCTAAAATGAGAACATTTATAGAACGAATGTAAGATAGAGAAGAGTTTTAGGCTATGAAATACGAGGACGAGAACGTGCGCCCATCGGCAACCGAAGAACCCCACGAGATTGCAGCCTATATCATCCAGAGCAACGGCGGTGATGCTATTGCTGCCGTTGAAACGCTGCTGGATGAAATCGAGCATTTGCAAACACAGCTATCCATTGCGGTTGCCGCCATGGGTAAAGGCTACACGCGCGGCTGGACCCCAACCATAGAGCGCTCATGACATGCGGCATCGTCGCGGCATAGACCTGACAGTCGGCAACAACGACAATTTGCCGCCAAAGCCCTCAGGCATCAAAGTGCCAGAGCGCGACCATTCCGCCACCCTTGCAGACTTACCGCAATGGTATGTCATTGGTGGGAAATGCGGGCGATGTGGGAATGTTTCGCTCTTGGATCGGTGGGAACTTGAGCGCAAGCTTGGAAAGTTTAGATCCATCATTTCGATGGAACCGCTATTGCGCTGCAGCCGATGCGGCAACAATCAAAACAATAGCTTTGTGTTGGGTCGGGCAAAAAGAGATTAAGCAAATCTCGTTTCAGGACTCGCAGCTCTTCAACATGACCGAAGGCCGAGATATGCCCCGGCCTTTGGTGGTTCCGCCTCATCCCAGCGGCAAATTCCCGACCTCGCTCTTGCCATCCATAATAATCACCTCGCCCACATCTTTGCCGCCGCCGCCGCGCACGGTGTAGGTCAGGCCAACAGGAACGAATTGAAAATCCTTGAAGATTTCGCGCACGCCTTCGCAGTCGTTGAGCGAAATCATGAAGCGGCCTTTGATGGTTTTCAGGCGGGCGGCCATTTGGGTAAATTGATCGCGGTTGAAGGCGTCTTTGCCGTAGTCGCTTTCGTTGCCGTAGTATGGCGGGTCGAGGTAAAAGAGCGTGCCGGGGCGGTCATAGCGGGTGATGAAGTCTTGCCAGTCGAGGTTTTCGATGGTGACGCCGCAAAGGCGGTCGTGGACCTCTTCCAGCGCTCCCCGTAAGTTTTTCATGTTGAAGCGCGCAGGGCGGGTTAAATCCGCACCAAAGTGCCTGCCCACAATCTTGCCCGCAAATGCAGAGCGTTGAAGGTACAGAAACCTTGCTGCCCGCTCGATATCCGTCAGGGTTTCCGGGTCCATGGCGGCGAGGTTATCAAACTCACGCCGCGAAAACAGCTGGAACCGCATATGATCCATAAGCGGCTGATAATGCCTTTGCAGGATGCGAAACAGGTTTGCCACATCGCCGGAGCGGTCATTGATCACCTCACATTTGGGAATGAGTTTACGCCTGAAAAACACGCCGCCCATGCCAACAAAGGGTTCGGCATAGAGCGTGTGCGGGATCTGTTCGATGATGGAAGAAATGCGTTCGGCCAGTTGCCGTTTGCCGCCCAGATAGGCAGCCGGAGGCGATACGGGGCGAACCGTTGTGAAATTTAAGCTTTCTTGCATTTGTTGAGAATCACTTTTTCTGCCACACCGCCCGCGCCTGCGCAGGTGCCGGGTGTGGTAATGATTCAGTTTTTTACCAAGCGGGCTGTGACGCCAATCCTTCCCGCTGTTGCGGTCGCAAGACCGCAGCCACCCGTGCCGGTGGCGCGAAGAAAGGCCGGAAGATTGCGCCCCCGGCCTTTGGTGTTTCGATCTGGTTTGATTACAGTCTGCCAAGCAGCAGAGCGCCAACCCGTTTGAGCACATCGGCAAAGCTGACACCGAGAGCGATGCCGCCGATGCCAATCATGCCAAGGGCACCAATGCCGATCAGCTTCCAGCGCTTCACGTCATTGGTCACGGGCTTCATGTCGGCCACGTCGGCTTGCACGGTGGAGATGTTGCGCTCCAGCGCGCCCACATGGCCGACCATTTCATCCATGCGGCGATGAACCACCGCACGGCTTTGGTTGGATTTGTGTTCTGCGCGCATTTGCGCATCCTTGATTTCGCGCATGTCATCTTGCAAAGCGCGTAGACCCGCCACCAACTCACCAAGCTGGCGATGCACGCTTGCGTCAATTTCCGGTGCCATCGTCTGGCACTTTCCACCCCACAGGCGGCTGTGGCTTGACCATGCCGGAAAGGCCATCACGCCGGGCGTTGATCAGCAGCTTAAGCAAGCCCAGGACGGCAACAATTTTAAGCGCAACGGCCTCGCTAAACAGCGTTGACCAGTCAAACAGGGCCAAAACCGGAATGGCCCAAACCAGACTATTGATGATGTTGTGCAAAAGGTTGGTGTTGAAGATGTTGCGCAATGCGTTGGTGTTCATGCGCCAGCCTCCTGCAAAAGCGCGTAAAACTTGCGGCCATAGGCGGCAATGTCCTTGGCGCGATCCATGCCGTTGATAATGCGCCGGGCATTCAGCCAATCGGCCTTCTCGCCGCGGAAATAATCACCGAGTTTTGCCCCGGTAAACCACCCCTCTTCCATGCCGATAAACATGATTTTCGAGGCCAAATCCTGATCAAGCGCGAGATCAAAATTGTCGAGAAGCGCCCCGCCAAGCCCCAGCTCACGATCTGCATTCTCATAGTTCGCATCCCATGTGAGCTGCACATAGCCGCGCCCATAGGGCACCTGGCCGTGCCTGCCCTTCACGCCATATTTGCGGCCTTTGCCTTTGCCATATTCGGCAATCGGCTGCATGGTTTTGGCCGTCTCATGATAGGCGGTTGCCAGCATATAGGCCAGCCAGCGCAGATCCGTCATCTGGCTTGCCTGCCATGCGTCCAGAATGGCGGTGATGCCATCCACCTGCCCTTGCGTGAGCTTGCCGCCAAACAACGCGCTGCGCAGCCCCGCGAAAAGTTTCGCACGATCCATTATTCTCTCCTATTGTGGTGTAAAATTTGCACCATATTGTTTACATGGTGCAGTAAATGCCCTATGTATTTCTCAAAGACATGAGGGGCACATGGGCAAACTGGTTCAAATCGGAAACATCATTATTCGGGTGTATGCGAACGATCATTTGCCGCCGCATTTTCACATCATCACCCCGGATGCCGACGCCTTGGTGGACATTGCCACGCTGGAAATTCTCAAGGGCAAATTGCCCCGCAAGGCCGAAGAAGCCGCCCTTGAATGGGCAGCACAAAATCGCAAACTGATTGCCGCAGAATGGAACCGCACCAACCCTCGTTTTCCAATCGCTTGAAGGAGAGCACCATGGATATGCCCCGCATCAATGCAGTAACGCCCAAAGCAGGCACCCTGCTGGATATTGAATGGCAAAATGGCACCCGCTCCAGCGTCAACCTGATTGGCTGGATTGCCACGGGTGGCGATCTTCTGGCCCCGCTCAAATCCGAGGAGGTTTGGAAGACGGCAACAGTTGAGGATTTTGGGGCAACGGTCGAATGGGCCGGTGATGACCTGGCCATTGATGCCTATCACCTCTCCCAAATTGCCGAGGACCAGCGCAACTACACCGGCGAAGACCTTGCCAAATGGCAAGAGGAGCTTGGCCTATCCAACAATGAGGCCGCCGATCTGGTGGGCGTGTCCTTGCGCACATGGAAAAACTACAAGGCCGGGCAAGAGATCAGTGAGGCCATCAAGATCATTCTGTGCGCAAGCCGCCGTGATCCGCTGATTATGCACGCCCATTACCGGCCAAGAACAACGGGACGGCCAAGAACCGCGGCTTAAGCCCAATAGGCGTCGTTGGTGGCATAATCTGCCGGTATCGGGTCCATGGCCTTGAGGGCGCGGGCCTTGAAAATCATGTCCTGTTTGTGAGCCATGGCGGCATAGCCAAACCGGACAACGGTTTGCGCATCCATCGGGTGCAGGCTGTTGTCGGTGGCGATCCATTTGAATGTTTCGGCAGCGTCAGGATCAAGCAGGCGTTGCCAGCCGAAATCACCCGATGAGGCACCCAGGGCAAGGGCGTCTGTTGCCGCCGATTTTGCCCCGGCAATGTTCTCGCGTGATCCTTCACCGGATTGAAAGAGAACACCATCAAACACAAAGCCCGCGTCGATCCGTCGATCCCGTTCACGGTCAACATCTGCCCCGGTCAGTGCGGGCACTGGAGGCTGATATTCCGCCACCTCGCCGTCTTGAAAGCGCCGCTGGCCTTGGTGGTTGATCAGCTCTAGCCATTGATCATCCGTGATTTCAACGGCATCCTCTGGCATCGCATCGGCGTTTATCTCGCTATCATAGAAAGCAAGCGGCAATCCAACCGCGTCAAATTGTGCGAGTTTCATGGTCAGCGTCCAATCGCGATGTAATTGTAATTCAGGCCAGCGGCGAACACACCGCCACCGAGTGTGCCGCGCCCACGAAGATTAACGCCGGTCTGCGTCAGGCCATCGGCAGCCACAGAATAGAGCGTAGCATTGTCAGCTGTGGGACCGGATGAAACCGGCACAACAGCATAAGCCGCATTTGGGAACGCAATAGGGAACACGATCCCCACATTGCCATTGGTGATAACGCCAGATCCCCACTGGATAATCAGGCCATTTTGCAGCTTTGTGTATCCAGACGCCGCCAGCGATCCCGAAATCAGGCTGGCAATACGATTGTCGATCCGCGTTGATATGGCGGTGAACGCGTCGGCGGCACCCCAATTATTCCAAACTGATCCGTAAACATTGCCATCTGTACCAAGGATCGCATTACCTGCATGGACTTCACCCGCAGCAACAGCGACCCCGTTGTCACCAACCCGGAATATCCAGTTAACAGTGCTGCCGAGAAATCCGATAGCGCCACCGTTATTGTGCAGGTAGCGATTGCCCTCATCGGTATCGTGCATTTCAAGCATACTGGACTGTTGCCCAACACCAACCCTTACGTTACTTCGTGTTGATACATCGCCATTGACGGTCAATGAGCCGGTCATGGTGTCGCCAGTTTTGGCAACGTTATCGCGAGCTTTTATGGGCCAGGTGGAGCCAAACTCAGTATTGTCGATTCTCAATCTTAGGCTCGCGTCTGACCCCCAACCTACATAAATCTTGTTTGTGCCACTATCCGCCGTGCCACCTTGCTGAATAGGCGTAAAACCAAGCGCAGCTTGCGCACCAAGTGTTTGGCGCGCGGTTGCCTGATCCGCATCATCAAGCAACGTGCGTGCAAACGGCGTCAAGCCGGTCAAGGCCATTTGCCCCGCGCCGGTAAAATAGGGCAGTTGATTGGCACCAGCGGTCAGCTTTCCAAGGGCCTCAAGATTGCCAGAGCCGCCCAGCAGCTCAACCAAGGCCCGCGCTTGCGCAGAGATGCGCGATCCATCGCCCTGATAGCGCAAACGATAGCCCGCACCATTGAGCGCACCGCCGCGCCAAGGCTGCGCCAGCGTCAAAGCCGTGTTGCTTTGCACCGATCCAACCAGGCCAAAATAACCATTGGCAATCAGCACATCACCTTCGGCAAAACCAGCCGCAAGCCATGCCGTGCCAGATCCGCTCACAGCCGTGCCATTGGCGGCAATGGTCACGGTGCCCGCCGTGTAATCACTCAGCAGCGCCATCATCGGCCTCCTTTAGTGCCTTCAATGCGTCCAGCTCGGCCCGCAGCTGGTCGCGTTCGCTTGTCGTTTCAAACAGCGTTTGCGCCAGCGCCAGATTGCGGCCTTTCAAATATTTGTTCTCAGCGCATAGCTCGGCATATGCGACATCGGGATGGATGTTCATGGATGCAGTCTCTCAAAGGTGGATTGAATTGGTCAGGGCATCGCCACGCCAAAGACATAGTAGCGAATGCCGATGATCGGGGCCGTGTCATAGGCCGTTGTCGGTGTTGAGCTGGTGTAAGTCTGATATTTGGGCAGGCCGCGATAGCTGTAAAAGGTGGCCGAGCTGTTGTCGTAGCGGCAGATTGTGGTGTTGCCGCCCACGTTGAAAGCGCCGTTATCAACAGCCCACAGCGTGAACTCAGGTGGCCGCACGAACTTGCTCCACGTCCAGCGGTTCACGCCGCTGCCATTGCTGCCACCGCCGTGCAAGGTGCACCAGCGCACAAACACAAACATGCCGTTGGCGTCATAGGATATGGTTGATTCCGCCGTCCCATCCGGCACATTGAAATAGCCCTGTTTGACGATCTTCACGACAGGCCAACGGCTATCGATGACAATATCGGAAAAGGACGGATTAGGGCCGCAGCCGGGCCTTAGAAACTGCACGACATTGTTGCCGCCGCCGTCTGTGAATTGCCGCAATACGTCATTCTGGCCATAGGTTTGATCTGTCTTGCCAGAGGCATAGATCATGAAGCGCGCCCGGCATGGGCTACCTGAATTAACAAATTCTATGGTCGTGCCGTTCTTGCGATAGACCACCGGAATGGCACCCTTGGCTATCGAGCGCGGATAATAGATCGCACTGCTATCATAGAAATGGCAATCCACCAGCGTCTCAAGTGAGAGATAATATCCGGTCTCGTAATAGCTTGTGCCGCTTGGGATATAGATGTCATTGGCGGCGATGATCTTGCTTGGCATGTTGGCACTATCAAAGGCCACTTGCGTGCCGGAGGCCGTGGTCACATCAAAGCCCGGCTTGCTCACCTTGAGCGTGCTGGAATTGATAATGATTTGCGGCTGGCCAGCCACAGATGCCCGTTCATCGCCATTTTGAATGGCCGCGTCATCACCGGGCAGATTAAACACCGCCATCGTGATCTGGGATGACCCGCTAAAATCCATGTTGGAGGCAATGGCCGTTTGCGTGGCCGTCACCGTGGTCCATGCCCCGCCCACAGCCAGCACCCCAAAGGTAGAGCCGGGGCTAACCCAGCCCACGTTATTCGATGATCCGTTTGCGGTCTGCCAAACATAGGTTTGAGCGTAACCAGCGTTCAGCACAAAACTCCAAACCCTGTTGGTGATATCATAGCCGTTTGCATCATAGGATTTGATGATGTGCAGCGGGTAATCATAGAGCAGATCAGGGAAATAGCTCTTTTGAATGATGTTGAATTCAACCGTGGTTTCGCCTGCCGATGGCGGGTGCCCATAGGAGACGTAGTAATTCCAGTTCGCTGGTGATGGATAATAACCCGCCCCTTGCGGCAGTCCGCGAAACAGGGCGGCAATCTTGCAATCTGCCGCCCATTTTGACGAATAGAGAAACTTGGAAATGTCGCTATCCGGCGTCGTCACAGGATCATAGGAACCCTTGGTGATTTTAACGCAGGCCGTGCCGGTATAGTCGAGGCCAATGAGGGTTTTGGTCATGAGGAAAGCACAATCGTGCCTGCATTCAGGTTGATGACCATTTTCCCGTTTGCGCTTTTAATCATTCGCTGCTCTCCAGTTTAAGATGAAATCACAATCGCTCCAGCCGTCAGGTTGATCACCATCTTGCCGTTTGCGCTTTGCATCACGCCCGCCGTCACCGTGCCGATGTTGGCAACATTCATACGCACCGCCGTGCCATCGACCACAAACGGGTTGTTGAGGTTGCCGCCAGCCACGACAACGAATTGACCCGCCTCAACCAAAAACCGGGTTGGCAGGCTGGGATCGTTAGGGACATCCAGATACCAGGCGGCAGAGCGGAAATTTCCCGCCCCGCCTTGGCGTGCCTCTGCACCGATGCGCGAATAGCCAGCAGGCCCGCTCATCACCGACATGCGGAAGTTGGCGCTGTTGACATCGCCGCTGGATGAAGCGGCTGATAGCGAGGTCAAGGCCGAGGCCACCGCCGTGACCTCGCCGTCAACGCTGGTGACTCTGGCTTGCAAGCTGGAAACAGTCGAGGCCGTTGCCTGCAAGCCGGTTCGTGTGTCGGTCAAGGTGGCCGTGAGCGTATCGACACGGCTTGTCATGGCCGTGTCCGCTGCTGCAAGCGTGCTGATCTGCGAGGTAAAGCTTGCCGTTTGCGCGTTGAATGTTGAGGTCAGCGCGGTCACGCTGGTGACAATCGCCGCATCCGCAGCGGCCAAAACATCCACTTGATGGGTGTAATCCGCCGTGACCTGATCAGCCGTTGCGCGAATTTGCTGGCGCAGCTGATCACGCACAACAGCGCCGCCCAAATCCAGATCAGCAATGCGCGCATCCAGCTCGGCAATCGTGGTTTGCACGTCGCGAAGCCCGGAACCGAGCCAATCCTGATAATGCGCTAAATCATCATCAAGATTGTCAAAGCCGGTCACGCCCTCGTAAGGGTCAAAATCGACCCCGGCCAAAAAGCGCACATCGGGTGTGGTCACATCCAGCCAATCGGACCAATCGGTGGCCCGTGCCGAATATGGCACAAACTTGCCGCGCACCTGATAGGTCGTTGCCGACAGGAAAACACCATTCAAGACCCATTCGAACGGTGGAGCATAGGCGGTGGCGTTGCTGTCAAACACCACCGATTGGCTGGATTTGAGCCGCACCTGCACCCACACAGCCCGCACATCATCCTGGCCCGCATCACAGCTCACCTTGATGGATGGCCGCCGCGCCCGTCCCTGATCATCGTAAATGGTGGCGGGCATTGCCTGCCAACCATACATCGGTTGCGCCGCTGGCCGGTCAGTGGCTATGCTGCCCGATACCGGCACGCGGTAATCGGTGGCTTGGTTCCAATCATAATCGACAGGGTCCACCTCTGTGAGGTCAAGCACCACATCAAGGTTTGGCTGATCGAGAACACCATCCACGCGAAACAGCTTTTGGTTATAGCCGTTGCGCGCACTTGCCCAGGCAACAATATCGCCCGGCTCCAAGGCCCAAAACATCGGCGGCATGGAAAGCGTATGCCGCCTTGCGCGCCTCGCCTCTTTCAAGGCCGATTGCATCAGCCGCTGGACTTGGCCCTTATAAGGCACAAAGTCGAGGCTGACATCCGAGAGCAAACGCCGATTGCCGTCTTCTGCCTCAAACCCGCTGTTATAAACGGGTGGTGCTTCTGTCATCGACCACGCATCATCAATCGACGGATAGGACGCCGATATGCCGTTGATGGTGTTGGACAGGCCGAAAAACGGAGTAAACGTCTGCTCTTCCGTCGATAAAATATCGGCATCCGAGAACTGAAAGACGGCATTTCCCGGTGCGCCCACATAAGGCTTATAGGTGCCGCCAATCTCGGAAAGCCTGCCTTGGCAAGCGGTCAGGATCGCATTCACCGCGTCCTGAATTGCGGCATTCACGCCCACTTCTGCACCCGAACGATAGGTGGCCTCTTTGCCATCCGGCCCATCAATCAGCGCCCGGCACTTGTTAATCTGGCCGATCCAATGGCTGGCGGGCAAGCGCCGTTCACTCAGGGTTTGCAGCCCAAACAGCCATTGGCCATTCCAGCGAATGCCGCGCATGACATTATAGAGCTGCACCACCGGCAAGCGGTCACCATCGCCGCCCCATGTGGAAGGATCGCTCCAGCGCTGGCCACCATTGCCGCCCACCGAGCTATCAGCAGACGGATCATAAAGCCGCATACCATCCAGCACGAACTTGAACGATGGAAAGCCGGAAAACAGCTCTTGATTGACCCGCGAGGTGGCAATCACATAGGCAACACCATAGCCCACGCGGCTGGCCTGATAGGGCCGATCTGCGCTTGATACGCGGTTGACCAGAAAACTGTCCGCTTGCGTCTGCGTGCCGTCATAAAACTTGAGCCAAAGATAGTCCGCGCCATCTTTGCGGTAATCCATCACCGGCCAGCCGTATTCAGGGTGCGGATTGCCAAAATCAATCTGACAGGCCACGCCATTGACGATGACGGCCAGCAAAGACTTGATCGGCGCATCGGCCACCGCAATCACTTGGCTGGCAAAGGCATTGGGTGTTTTGCCCTCATTGCCCCATGTGTTGGCGTAAACCAGCGAACCCGCTGTGGCCGTCATGCCCAGAATGATCGAGCGCGACACCGTGCCACCGGCCTGCAATTGACCGCTCACTGCAAAGGATGCCGCATCGCTGGCATTGTTGTTTTTGCCGGAAACAGCTTTTGCCAGCAGGCTCAAGCCCACGCCAACAGCGGCCCGCAGCACGACCGAGCCGATAACACCCAAGCCGCCCACAAAGGTCGAGATCGCACCCACCGCACTGGTAACCAGTGCGGCGATGCCGGAAAAAATAGCCATGGGAGAATACCGTCAGATTGACTTGATAAAATGCGTTTCCGCAGGCGCATAGCCGCGCCTCAGGTAAAGGTTGGACACATCATTGCTGGCAAGCGCCGCCATGCCGATAGTGGTGCAGCCCACCGCCCTTGCCCACTCTTCATAAAGGTCCAGCATCGCCAGAGAGGCGCGCCCGCGCGCATGGGGCGCGACAAACCACACCGTTTCCTTGGCCATCAATCCAGCCCCGAAAGGATGATCGAAGGCCGATGCCATGAGAACGCCGCAGACCGCGCCTTGGCGCTCCAGCACAAGCACGCAAGCCATGGCGCTTTGCAGATGGTGGCGAAACAGCGCATCGGCCCGCGCCGCCTCAAACTTATAATCGGCCCCCGCCGCTGCATGGCTTTCGCGCAACAGCGCAATGACCGCAAAGCGATCATCCATCAAAGCATGTCTGATCATGGTTTAACCTGATATGCCGAGGATGCTTGAAAGCTTGCGGCCCGTGGTGGCAATCTTGCCCTGCACCTGCCCCCAAAACAGTTCCCACTCACCCACCACCGCCACATCCTGATAGAAATTATCATTGGCATTGCGCTGCCTTTGGCTGGCGTCCGATCTGGTATCGGGGTTAGAGCGGGTGATTTCCTGCATGTGCGATGCACAGGTGAAGGTCACCGCCCCGGCCTCGTTCTCGGCAGGTGTCTTAACGCTAACCGTGTCAACAAACCCGAAGAAGCGCAGTTCCGCAGGCGATACAAGCTTACGAGTTTGAGGCGAAAACAGCCCGCGATAGATTTCCACGCGGGCTTGTTTGCAATCATAAAGCCGCACCGCTTGCGCCACCAGCTCATCAATCTGGGACATGGTGATGGTGACGTTTTGAGCTTCCAAGGTCGAGACCAGCGGGATTTCCGTGATGCTGATCAAGGTGCCGGAGCCGTAGAAATTGCGCGCATCCGCATGGCCCGTGTCAGGATGCACCACCTCTGCCGCTATATTGCCCACGTCCGACCAAAAGCCCACCGCTTGCGGCTGGCCTGTTTGCCGATCCCGCGCAATCAGCCACAGAAAATCACGCGCCACCAATTGCCGAGCTGTCAATGCGGTGGTGATAGAAGCTGGCAAAATCCGCATTAGCGCACCTCAATAGACTGAAATGATATGGCCCCGCGCCCCGTCGCGAGATCAGCATCGGAAGAAATCGACCCCGGCACAATCATCATGGTGCAGGATGGCCGAACCAACGTGACCGCCGATCCCGCAACCGTGCCCGGCCACAGATGCGGGCGAACTTCAAACAGGCTGGCAACGCCACCGGAATTGGCAACCGCCCCCTCCACCACCCGATAAAGCCCGCTACCCGCGATCTGGATCATATCGCCCAGCGACAAAATATAGCCGCTGGACAGGCCGGAAATCGTCACACTCTTGTTGTCGCCACCAATGGCCGACAAGACCGGATTGGCAGGCACCGCCTTGCCAGCCGGATAGGCAATAGGCCGCGCCCGCGAAAGAGGCACACCTTTAAAGAACTGCAAACCGCCTTCCAGCGCTTCCAGTCTTGCCCGCCACCCATCTAGCTCATTGATGGACAGCGACCGCGTTTGATAGCTTGCCGACCACAGCGGCGATCCCAGATCCTTGGCATAGGTGACACCGCCAGCGGTGCGCGATTGCTCTTGCCGGTAAAGCGGCTCGAACTTGATAGACCAGCCGGGGAAGTCGGCCAAAAGGTCAATCGGATAGGTGATGGTCATATCTTCACACCCCGCGCACGGGCATCACGAAGCGCATTCACCACTTGCGCCGGCAACATCTTGCGATCTTGCGCTTGCGCCTGCTCCAACCGCGCCACCGCCGCCGCATCAGCCCCGCGGGCATCAATCACCGGGTTGTAGTTGATCTGGAGAGGGGAATTGCGGTTTGCCGCAGCACCTGCAAGATCGGGTATGCGTGGGGTAGAAATTTGAGGTATCGAGCCACCGCCCAGCAAGCCACCGCTGGCAAAAGCGGGCAGCTTGTTCTTGTTAATAGCCTCCAAGAGTGGCAGATATTTCGCAGTCGAGGCTGCATTGACCATATATTCGCCGTTCGATCCCCACATCAAAATATCATCAGACCGCCCCGTTCCCGGCCCACTCAATTTACCGCCACCCGCAAAGGCCTGTATTTTACCGCCATCCGCAAAGCCAAGAGCCTTGGCAACACCTGTTAGCCAGCCGCCGCTACCGCTTGCAGAGGAGCCTCCAAACGCACTGTCAAATGCACTGTTCAACATCAGATCGCCAAGCTTTTTCAAAAGACTGGAAAGGGCATCATTCAGGCTTTCGGCACCCGTCACGACATCGGCAAACCCAGATTTTGCGGTGTCGTAAAATTCGCGGGCGGCATTTTCAGCATTCTGTTGTGCGTCCTGCACCTTCTGCAAAACCTGTACCTGCTCAGCATATGCAGCCGCCTCACGATTGATCGCATTGATCTTGTCTGGCGACAGTGTGATGCCTTCGAGATCCGTCTCGCCCTTCTTCCGCGCCTCTTCCCGCAGATCCGCAAGCGCATTTTGCTCCATGTTGAGCGCCGCGCGCCGCCTGACCTGCTCTTCATTCGATTGCCCAACAAGCGCAATCTCTTGCTTCAACGCAGCAGTCCGATCATTCATGGCCCGCATATCCTCGGCAAAACGATCCTCAGCCGTTTTTTTCGGAGCAGACGCCGCCTTTGCTTTAGGCACCCATGGTGTTCCAATCAGCTCAATAAGGGGCCGCTTTTCTGGCATTGGGCCATCTTCAGGCGTGGCAAAACTTTCACCCTGAATAGGCCCATCGTTGGTCTGACCCTCAAGACCAAGCTTGCCGGTTTCCTTGTTGTAGCTTCGCCAGGTGGTGATGTCCGAGGAGCGAGACACCGCATCCATAACACCTTGGACATTTTTATTAGCGGTCAATGCCTCGCCAGCCAAATCTTTGAAGGCAGATGCAAAGGTTGAAATAGCTGGGATGCCACTGCTATTCACCGCGTCGGCCAAGGCAGTTTGTACGCGCTCAACATCCGCAGTTTCCAGCTTTCCATCCTTGGCGGCCTTGGTAAAGGCTGCAAATGCATCCTGTAGCCTCTTGATAACCTCAGCTTCCTCACCTGCTGCCTGCAACTTTGAAACCAGATCAGCAATGCTGGCACCCGCTTCAGCAACTTCCTTCTTTACATCGGCAAGTGTCTTTTCATTGATAATCTTAGCGCCTTCGCGCAAATCAGCACCGTCTTGAGCGCGGCGCAATTGGTCAGCGTATTCGCGCAAAACCGGGATCGTATCGCCCCAACGTTCGGCAACCATCGAGATAAGTTGCGCCTGTTCCTTGAGAACACCAGCCGCCTCATCGTCATTAGAAAGTATTCCAGAAAAATATTGAATTGCAGCAGCAGAAGCCGCAACAAGACCAATCGTGACAAGACTGACAGGCGAAATAATGGACGAAAAGGCACCAGCTAATGCAGCGCCAGCACCCTGCCCGCTTGCCTTCATGTCATTCAAAACGGCAGAGAGTTGAGTGCCTTGCTGAAAGGCGATTTGAACCGGCGACATGCCGCCCATCGCCGTCACACCAATATCCTGAAACTGCGCTGCAATGTTGGATGTGTAATGACTGTTATTGCCGACCTTGGCGGCTGTTGGCATATTGGCAAGGGCGGCATTGCGTCCCTTTATTGCTGCCGTGCTGGCCAGCGCACTTTGCCGTTCCTTGCTGATAGCTGCAGCCATTTCATTGGCTGAAATCGCACCAACAGCATGGGCACGCCTGATTTCGCTGACTGCCTGTTTGTAGTTCTGAATGACCGCAAATAGCGGGCTGTACTGCGCCCGCAAACGTTCAAGCTCTTTACCCTGATCAGCGAGGACACCATTCCATTCTTTCGCGCCCTTTGTGCCAATGCCAACCATTTGCTCAATTTGCTTTTGCATCGAGGTCGACATAGACGCATTGATCGCCTTGCCGGTTGCCGCAAACCTCTTTTCAATGCCAGACGAAGCCTGCCCCACATCTGACACCAGCTTGTTAAGCGAACGCTTGACCGTAGCAAGATCGGTGCTGATTGAGATAATCAGGTCGTCACTATTGTCGGACAAAGTGATTCCTCCTTATAACGCGAACGACAACTGCAGCGCGATAGCCAGGTGAGGAGCGCCGAATGCCAATTTGCAAAAATTGCGGGACAAGCTACTATCTGGGTAGCCCAGATGGATTTTGTGGTGAATGCGAAGACACCATGAAAGCGGCGCAAAAGAAGACCCACGTTGAAACAATAATCCTCACCACATCAATCGATATTCCAAACCGGAAAATTGATCGTGTCGTTTCCATTGTCGCCAATGAGGTTGCTATAGGCCTCAATATATTCAAAGACATAGCTAACAATTGGCGTGGATTTATTGGCGGCAGATCATCCACCTCAGAAAAAGCTCTAAAGGAAGCCCGCAACGCTTGCCTTGAAGGGTTGAAACACGAAGCCGCAGAAGCTGGTGCCAATGCGGTCATCGCGGTTAATGTCAATTATAGCCAAATCAGTACGACTGGTTCAGGCGACATCCTGTTTATCGCTGCAACAGGAACGGCTGTTGTCCTTCAAGAACAATAGATGGTCTAACCATAACGCATTGCGAGCTTTTCAAGCTCATCGTCGCTTGGTGGCGCAAGTTTTGGCTGTACGCCGTTTGCAACACCCCAACCATCCACGGCGGATAGAAATTCGGTGAGGGTGGCAGCCCAAAAATGCTTTGGCTTCCAGCCAAGCGCACCATAGGCCGTCCTTTGCCACCCGATCCAAGGCCAACTTTCATTTACGCCGCTTGACCTACGGCCTCCGGGTTTCCCGTATCACCATCAAGATGATGCGATAACGCGCTGGAGAATGCCTGAGAGCAGGCCGAAAAATGCTTTAACCGCAGTTTCTTGATCGCCGTTTCCGTTTCCCCGCGAACTGTCAAAAGATCGAGGGCAGCCAATGTTGCAGCAACCTCGACACTGGTTAGTCGCAAAAACAGATCGGACATGCTTTTGCAGCCCAGCCGCGTCGAAACAGCCGCAAGCTTGCCAATCTCAGCAGCAATCACCAAAGGCACGTCGCCAACCCACAGGGCAACTTCACCACGCGCGCCGTTGACCTCCAGCGGGAAAGGCTTTTCGCTTTTTTCCATGATCATGCCTCCGCAACAAAGGTCAGCGGGCCAGCCGCGGAAATGGTGGTATTAAAATCCATATTTCCCTCCATTTCCCCTGAAAATTCAAACTCAGAGGCCATCCATGGGCCTGTGTAAGTGCCATCGCCTGGCACAATTACCTTGGCATTGAACACCGTCGCATTGCGCACATGCGCCATGAAAATGGACGAGGTTGGGCCTTTGTAGAACTTGCCGGAGCCTGTAAATTTCCGCTGAACAATGCCCGGTTCCGCCGTGCGTTGAACCGGTCCGCCCGGATTGTTACAGTCTGGAATCGTCGTATCAACCTCACTTGCAGAGAGATTGAAGCTGCGGGTTGTGATGCCGCAAAGATTGGTGAATGCCTCAGGGCTTTGACCGTCACCAATCTGAATAAGCAGTGTGCGGCCGATCTGCTGACCTTCTGCCATCATATTCTCCTATGTGTGAGTTGGGTTAGTTCTGGCGCTCAACAAAAGCGACAAATTCAATGACGGCATGACTGGTGACGCCGTCAGGATCTCTAAATGTGCGAGTGTTGTGGTGTTCAATCGAAACAAGCCGGTGGCTTGGAAGCACAAGAGGCGCGAGATGCACGCATTCGATCACCGCGTTTGAAACTTGCTTCACTTCCATGAAGCCACCCGGATAATCTGACCAGGCGTGTAGCGTTGCAAAAATGGTGAAGGCATTCGCGCCAACCATATCCGTTCGTAAATCCTGCGTTTCCCCAAGGGTTACATAGGGCAAGACCGCACCATGGGGCGGATTGTCGTAAATCCGTTGATCAATAAACGCCCGCACATCGTCACTTGCCTTTAGAGCCGAGACAATGGCCCCTTGAAGCTCAAGATCAGCGCTGGCCATTATTTTTTCATAGCCTCCTTAACGCCCCTCAAGACCGCTGCATTGATGCGTTTTTTGGCTTCGGCCCGCATGGCCCGCCATGTTGGGAATATATGCGGTTGCGCTTTAGTGCCGGGATGCATCCTTGCGCCATTCGCCGCCGTTTGCTTTTTGCCTAGTACCGTGCCGCCGCCTTTTGCGACGTTATGGGGCTTGGTTCCAAATTCCAGAAAATGCCAGATCCAACCCGCGAATATGCCGGCTGCATCCGGGTCTTTGCTGGCTTGCGTTCCGACCATGGCTTTTGCCTGCGGTCTGTTGCTGATCTTGTCGCCCTCAATAGACGCGGCATAATCGCCAGCCGTTGGGCCATTGCTGATAGGCGCTCGATCTGCCATCAAATTGGCAGCCTCTTGCGCAATATTCAGTTTTTCATCAGCGGCATATTTGGTGGCAAGTGGTGCAATTTCATCCAGTCGCTTGCGAAGCTTCTCATTTCCCAGCACTTTTGCTTTCAACATGCCGACACCTTATCCAGTTGCGCCGCTTTGGCATGTGAAGCTGATAAACATACGGTTGGTTTCCGGCTCCACGTCCTTGATGGCGTAAACTGTGCCTTTGCGGGCATCACGGACCCGCCAATCCCCTGTCACGGCTTTTGTGAGGCTGCTGGCGCGAACCCGAATAATAAGGGTGTGCTGGCCTTGCAGGCGCGCCGCCTGCACCGCCTCGCCGCCGCGCAAATGTTGGAAGCCTGCCCGGCAGGTGAATTGCTCCACATAGGCGGTGGTGGTGCCGCCATAGCCATCGGGGGCGCTGCCTTTTTGCTCAAACGCCACGCGCTCGGTCAGCTGGCCCGCGCTATTGTTGGTCGCCATTGGCTTGCTCCTCTTTGACGGCCTTGGCTTTGCGGCCACGCGGCATCACTTCCACCGCTTTGCCCTTGGCAACAGCATCCTCGCCGCAAGCACGCTTGACGGTTTCCACCATCCCGGCTTTGTAAGCGATGGTGCAGGCCGGTGTTGGCCGGTAATCAAAATCCTCGGTAAACCGTACCTTCATGACAGCACCCGATAGGGTTGGAGAAGCGCTTCGACGGCAAAGGGCATGGTGTCGTTGCTGGTGGCCGTGGCGACCGCTTCGGGGTTGGCATACCATTGGCCCACCAGCATCAGGATGGCCGCTTTGATCGAGTCCGGAGCATCATTCTCCCATTGCCCTTGCGCATTCATTGCGCCATAGCCCGCCCGATAGCGGATGCGCACCGGATAGGGTTCATCACCGCCAACAGGGGCAACAAAATCCGGCATCAGCCACAGGCGGTTGCCCGCCAAGCGATAGAGCGCATTCGACACCGGCTGTTCATTGCCATCACTGTCGAGGTGGGCGACCTGTTCGATCTGCACCACAGGCGGATAAGGCAAAGGCAGATCGCTGCCCCGTGATGGCCAGCGGGCAAGGCGCATTTCCAGCATCTGGCCGCCAATGCAGCGGCCAAGCCAACCGGCTGGACCATCAATCCAGCCGGTTGCCGCCTTGATCAGGGTTTCGAGCAAGCCATCATCATCGGTGTGGTCGAGGCGCAAATGCGCTCTTGCCTCTTCCACCGTCACCACAGCGGTGGGCGGTTCAATCACAGACACCAGCATGGCGCGCCTCACTTATTGGCAGGCGGGGCTTTCGCCTTGTTTTTCAGAGTGGCCTCGGCCTTGGTGGCGTCGGGATCACCCGCATCTGTGGCCTCTCCGCCGTCGTCTTCAACCTCTTGCGCGAGGCCCGCCTTGATCAGCTCTTTTGCGGTTTCAGGGCTTTCCACGGTAAAGGTTCGTCCGGCCAAAACCTGTTTGGTTTCGTCGGTGTAAAAATTATCAAGCGCTTCGAGTTTCATAATGCATGCCCTTGTTTGTCATCGTTTGTTGAAGGCGGCCAACATGGTTAATCGGTTGCTAACCATGTTGGCCTATGAGGAAGCTGCTGCTTTCGGAGTGAGGTTTTGCGTCTCTGGAAGCAGCGCCTATGAAGCGCTGTTTACGCTTCCGTTGCCGCCGCCATGGCCGTGGCAAATGCGCCCTTTACAAACGCCTCTGGCCGATAGGTGGCCATAGCCAAGCGCTCTTCTGCACGGATGGTCACAAGGTTTTTGGTGAAGTTGTTGCCGTCTTCTGTGGAGATTTCCACATTGGCGTCTTCACGGTCAAAAATCTGCGCACCGAGCTGGAAAGCGCCCGTCAGGAAGTTATCCAGCGGCATGGCTTGCGTTTCCACCACCGGCAAACGCCACAGCCGCGCCTCTGCCTGACTTTGCGGATTGCCGATGATGTGGCGGCCCGTGGTATCCTTCAACAGCTCAATGGTTGCCCAATCGCCGGGATGCATCACAATGCCGTTTGGCGGATATTCGGCCAGGAATGCTTGCAGCATGGCGAGGCGGATCACGTCAATTTTGGTCACACCGGCAGGCAGTTTAACCGGCGGTGTGAACGCGCTGGCTTGCGTATAAATGCCGTTCAGGTTGGTGCCCGTGCCGCTGCCCATCAGCAATTGAGCTTCCTCGACAAAGGCAAGGCCATAGCGCAGCCGCCCATCGATATAGGATTGCAGCTGTGGCACATCATCCAGAATCTGTTTGGTGGCAATCACCCAATGGGCAATGGTGGAAACGGGTGCCGTGACAATATCAAACTTGATTTCGGATTGCGGCTTGGTCTCGCCCGATGTTTCCGACACTGTGGCGGCTCGGTTGATAAAGCCGGTTTCCTTCACATATTGAATCGCGTTGGAAGAGGTTTGCCCCGGCATGATCAAATCGCGAATGGTCAAGCGGCGCTGTGGCAGGCCCAGAATGCCGGGCTGGCGTTGCGGCACAATCAAATCACCGGCAGAGCCATCGGCATCGGTGGTGAGCGCGGAAATGATCGCCTTGACCGAGATCGACATGCGGCCCTTGGCACCGGATTTGATAAAATGCTTGAAATCCTCATGCTCAGTCACCGACTGGCCTATGGATTTCTGGCGTTCCGGCTCACCGGGGCCGCGCACCATTTTCTGTTCCAGCTCGGTCATGCGGGCAGACAGCTCATTGTGCTTGATCAGCGCCTCATCGGCGGCTTTCTTGGTGTCCGCCGTCACCGCTCCGAGGTTTTTGAGTTCGAGATTGGTGGTTTCGGCAGAGCGCTTGACCTCATCGGCGGCTGTTTTGAGGTCACGGGCCAAGGTTTCGAGTTCACTGGTGGTTACAGGCATCGGATTTTCCTTTTGGTGGGCTGGTTTGATGATCAAAGGGTTTTGAAGGAGCTGGCGGCATCGCGAAGCGCTTTCAACGCATTGCTGGCCGCCTCATCAGCATGGGTTTGCGCATTGACCGCCTTGGCATAGCCAAGCGTGGCAATTTCCGAGGCGATGGAAGGTGGAACACCGAGGCCGCGCAGGATCTCGGCAAAATCATCGGCTGGCATGGGGTTGCCATCCTTCAGCCGTTGCACAAATTCGGTGAATTGGTCTGATTTGACGCTTTCAATCGTCGCCTGATCATTGGCGGGAAAGGTCACGGGGCTGATTTCATAAAGGTCCAGCTTTTTGAGAAGCTTCACCTTGCCGTCGCGGTCGGTGTCTTCCTCACGATAGCCGATGGAAAGACCGCCCAGCGCCTTGGCCTTCATCAGCGCCAAGGCTTCGCGGGCCTTCTCAACCTCAAGGATCAACCGGCCCTTGCCATGCAGGCCCCGACTATCTTCTGTGAGGTCTTCCCAGATGCCAATCGGCTGGCTGGGGTCGTGCTGCCACAGCATTTTAACGCTGGAGCCTTGCGCCTTGTGGCGGGCAAGGCTTTCGTTGAACGCGCCCGCCATGACCTTTTCGCCATAGCTATCGACATTGCCAAAAATCGAGCCGTAGCCCAAAAAGGTGCCGTCTTCCGACAGGCTTTTCACCTGCAGGTCAAAATTCTTGGTTTTCATGGGTGATCAGTCCTCGGTGGGTGGAGGCGTCGTTGGTGTTGGCGCTGGCGTTTGCAACGGCGCATCTGGCGTTGACGTGGCGGGCACCTTGCCCAGCTGATCGAGCGGCACCAGGTTGGATTGCACGGTCAGCACATCGCCGCCCGGCATGGGTGGGCGATTGTCCAGCGCCCTGCCCTCGTTGCGGGTCAGGAATCCGTTTTGACCAAGGGCGCTCAACAGCGCCGCACGGCCTTGGCTATCGGCCCTAAGCAGGCCACCCAGATTAAACTCGGCATAGAGGTTTGCCCGCTCATTGAATGGAATCAGCTGTTTCTTGATCGCCTGTTCAATGCGGGTCAGGTATGGCCGCAGCGAGAAGGTCAAAAAGCCGATCATCTGCTGTTCCAGCCCCGTGCCCCAGCTGCTCGACTTTTCCGTATGGCCCACCATGAACGGTGGCACCCGAAACCAGCGGCAAATCTCTTCCACATGGAAACGCCGGGTTTGCAGCAGTTGCGCATCTTCTGGGTTCATGCTGATCGAGGCAAAATCAAACCCGTAGGGCAGCGGCATGACCTTGCCTGCATTGCGCGACCCCATGAAGCTATCAAAGAGCTGCATCATTTCCACGCGCTGTTCCTTGGTGGCTTTGGTGCCCATGGCTTCCTTGATAAAGCCGGAGATCTGCAAGCCGTTGCGGAAGGTTTCCGCCGCCGTTTCATCGGCGGCCAGCGCCGTGCCCATGGTTTGCCGGGCATAGCTAATGGGTGAGAGGCCAACATCGCCGCCCACGCCAAAGCCGCGCACATGGAAAATCGCGTCTTCGTCAAAGGTTTCGGCCTTGGCCCCGCCGCTGTAGGTGTAAACCCGCCGCCCCATAGCGTTACGCTTCACGCTCATTCTGTCAGGGCGAAGCTGCTCAATCGCCACCAGCCGTTTGCCGACAAACTGTTTTCGAGCGTAGAAATTGCCCCAAAGACACAGGCAGGCAATCATCGCCTCAACAAATTCCGCCGCCGTCTGATCGCTGTTTGGGCTATCGTGCAAAAGCCCATACAGAGAATGGTCCCGCGCCAAGGATTTAACCTCGCCTTGGCGCTGATAGACCTGCAAGGGCAGCGTGCCAATGGTTTCCGACAACAGCCGGATGCACGACCAGGCGGTGGCCAGCTGCAACACCGAATCCGGTGTCACCGCTTTGCCCGCCGCACTGCTGGAAGCCCCAAGCGATGCGGCAATGGTCTCCGCATCATCCCGGTTTGAAAGCTTGACGTTGCGACGGCCAAAAAGACCATTCCATATGCTCATAATCGCCCCGCCATATCCTGCAAATACGAGCCTAAATCCGGCCCCGTTGCGCGCTCTTTGCAAAGCGTCATGCCCATCGACATGGCCAAAGACACCATGCCGTCGATGCGCCCGAAGGCGTGTTCCTTATCAAACATGCGCTGCCCCGTCCGGTTTTCGGCATAGACCACGCTTGCCGCACACAGATCGAGCATCGGGTTTGGGTCGATCTGCAAGCGCTGCTCATAGATCGCGTTTTCCAGCTTGTTGATGCTGTCTGGCATCCAGAGATAAATCTCCTGTTCGCCATCAGCTGCATGTTTGTCGCGTTCCAGCACCCGCTTTTGAAAGCCTTGCGGGTGAATGGTCAGCGGCAAGGACACGCCATCATCGCCCAAGTGTTCGCTCAATTGCTCCAAGCCATATTGGTCGGCGGCAATCTCGCTGGGTTCAAACCGGGCGCAGATCTCGGCAAGCGCTTTGGCAAGCCATGCATATTTAAGCCGCTGACCGGGCACGGCTTCAATGAAACCTTGATCCCGCCACAGCTCATAGGGTGCCTGGTCGGTGCTGGCGCGATCTCGCAAGGTATCGGCAGGCGACCAAAACCATGTTTTTGACACCAGCCGTTCCGAATCCTTGGTGGCATCGACAAGCCATGTGAGCGTGAGTGCGGTAAAATCCCGCGTCTTCGACAGGTCCAGCCCGCCAAAGCAGGGATAACCCTTGTCCACCAGCTCCTCCAGATCAACCGGCGCTTGGCAGGCCATCCATGCTTCACGCTTGATGGCGGCATTGACCGATTGCGTCCACTCGCAAAAGTGAAGCCTTGCAATGCTGTTGCGCTTGCCCGGCATCAGCCGGGCTTGATCCACCACGCCCTGCAAATACTCCGAGGTCACGGTGACATCGAGCAGCGGGTTTGCCTTCACCCAACAGCTTGGATCATTTTCCCAATCATCGCCCTCATCCAGCGAACAGACAAAGGCAAAGGTCGTGTCATCTTGCTTGATGCCCGCCGCCACCTCGACCGCGTGTTGATGTTCTTCCCAGCAGATGGATTTTCGATCAGAACCGGAGTTGGTGGCCATGACCAAAAGCGGCTGTTTGCGGAATTTAAAGCCGCGTTCCAGCATTTCGATAACATCCCGGTTGGGATGTTCGTGCACCTCATCACACAATGCACAAGACGGACGCGGGCCAGATTGGGCTTTGTCTGCCGAGATCGGCTTAAAGAACCGCTTATCGCCGCCCTTGCTGATATAGGTCAGCTGCCAGACCGGGTTTACGCCAGACGGTATAATCCGCCGTGTCAGTTCCGGCGATTGGTCGCGCATGGCCACCGCATCGCGAAACAGCACTTGCGCCTGATCTTTCTTGGCAGCGGCTGCATAAATCTCGGCACGCGGTTCGCCATCGGCCACCATCATGCAAATGCCAATGCCCGCCAGCAGCGGCGATTTGCCGTTGCCCTTGCCTTCCTCATCATAAAACCGGCGAAAGCGGCGAAGCCCGGTTTCGGCCCATTTCCAGCCAAACAGAGAACCGACGCGAAAGGCTTGGCTGGGATGAAGCGTAAACCGCCGCCCCTCGAACTGTCCGCCGTTCAGCCGCAGCTTATCGCCAAACCACTTGATGCGCTTGTTTGCGATTTCCAGATCCCAAAGCAGCCCCCTTGCCGGGCCATCGCGAAGGTCCAGAAGATGACGGCGGCAGGCATTGCGAATATGAGGACCGGCAACAACATCGCCGCGCACCACATCACAGGCCCAAGCCGTGACCGGATCGTCATCATAGCTGACATCCGGCACCACAACATCAATCGAATCCATCATCGGTTGGGAACTCAAATCCTAACTGGCCGGTCGCCTGCAAACCGCGCTCGGCAGACGGCGTCATGCCAAAATCACTCGCCAGCGCCCGAATTTGCCGCCACGTCTCGTTCAACTGGCTGACTTCCGGGCGGCTCTTTAGCTGTTTGCCGTTGCGGGTTTCGCTCTCATAGGTTTCCCCGCCTTCCCGCACATCCAGCCGCAACCGCTCATGGCGGGCAATGGTCCAGCAAAGCTGCTCAAACATATAGGCATTGATTTCATTCAGCCGGTTCTTGCGCGGATCACACAGCCCAGGTGCCAGCCGATCCCAAATGGCGCGCACATCAAACGGCAATTCATCAGGCCGCAGCTCCCGTGCCTTGGCCACCGCCCGCGCCTCAAAGTTAGCGCCCTGCCCATCTTCTGGTTTCAGCGGCACAACGTTTTCCGATGTGGGCTTGCGGCCTTTCATTTAAAGGTCTCCGGTGTCTTGAAAATAAGCAGCCGTGCGCCATCCTTTTTAGGAAATGACCGGCTGCGGAGGATTTCAATTGAGATATTTAGGACTTAATCGGCAAAAAATTGCGCCATTATTCTTATCATCCGCATATATTTGTTTAGCGTCCGTAACCCAGCCATTCGCTGCGGAAATTTCTACGAAGCAAGCTCTGGAAGTGTGTCGATCACGGAGCGTGGCGGAGGCAACAACCAAAGGCAACGCGCTCGGCTGGCCCAGAATGGAAGATGACACCAATTGGAAGTCGTCTTATGAGAAATACAATCATGTTACGGTTGATGTCATTGGCTGGCGAGATGAACAAACTCAAAGCGCCTTGGTTTTTTGGGTCGCAACCGGATTAAATCCGGCCCGTGTTTGCAGTTACAGCTTAACAAACAAAAGCAACCTTCTGAGCGATCTAAAAATAGAACTCGGCAAACCTGACAATGAAGATCTAAACGAGGTGTCTGAGACTGCATATTGGCAATTAACTGGCACAGAGGTCTATTACGTCAAAGTAGGGTCATCATCCAGTTTCAACTTGAGTGATAAATAATGCGCAAAAGAACATTGCTAAGCTTTGCAATCGCACCACTATGTGCACCTCCAATCTATGCCAGCTATTCAGTCCTTAGGGCAAATTCCGACCCAATTTTGTCAACTATGTCCACGTCAGAAATTGTCTGGAGCACTTTACTAGTCAGCGCCCTATTGACCTACCTTGGCATGTTTATACTCGGCATTCCAATAATCCTGACACTTCAAAAGCACGGGATGAAACGACTAACGTCTTACGCTATCGCAGGTTTTTTGGCAGGCGTTGGTTTTCGATGCATTGGAATATTAGTAAACTGGTTATGGTTCGCATATCAAAACAACCTCGGAATAGGTATTGCTGGAAAAGAGCTAAGTGATGCTTATCTATACGAGCCGAGTCGCCTGCTGTTGCCCGGATTGGTCGGCGTGGTAGTCAGCATCGCTTTTTGGATTTTCTCTCGACCCGACTTGACACCCAACATAAACGACTGAATTGGCTTTTTCCCTCCAATTTCCCCGCGCTACACAGAAATGACTGACGCCGGTGCGCGGGGAGAGGGGGTTTGAACTTTTGACCCGCCCCCTATCCTCGGTTTGCTGGGTGGCGGGGGTCGATGGGCCAGCCGTCTGTGCCTGCTGCCGTCGAGAAGCCGCGATGCTCTTCTGCCTGTTTGGTTGCGTCGTGGTGGGTCTTGCAAAGGCTTTGAAACGGACCATTCCAAAACTTGTCAGGGTTGCCGCTGTGGCGTTCGATGTGGTCACAAACCGTGGCGGCAGTGAAGCGGCCTTGCAGCCTGCACATGCGGCAGAGCGGTTCCATGGTCAGCTGGTTAAGCCGGGTCTTTCGCCAGCGGGCGGTGGAGTACCACCCCTTCCACGGCCTGCCCTCATCATAACGTATCCCCATACCTCTTAACGTAAAAAGGCGACCCTCTGGCCGCCCTTAAATAACAAATGGAACAATACTTAAATTTATTCGTTTATTACAAGAGATTGGAAAATAAAAAATGTCAATCAATGAAAAAATCAAAAACGAAATGCAATTATTAAAAAACGCATACACCCAACTTTCGAATATAAAGCGACTTGATGCTTATTCAGTTGATACGTTATTTGTGTTGGAATGCGTCGAGAGAGAAATACGTGAGCGCGAATACGCTATCGCGCACATGAAAGCATATCAAGAAACCAGCAATACAACCGAGAACGATGATAATCAGGCTATTCCTATTTCCATTTATCAAAAACAGTTTCGGTCATAGCTTACGCACTGGCTCTGAATCGCACCGCCTATTGGCTTGGATCAGAACGAGGCCGGGGGAGAACATCAATCCCTTTGGGAGCATCAGACGCCCCGGTCATCTCGAATGGAGAGGCGCTGTTCGCCTTTCCACATTTCGAGCGATAATCTCACGCGACGACGCTGTCAACACCCAAGATGATTTCGCTCATACCGCCAAACAGGGGCACATCAACAACCACCTGCCCGCGCTTGGAGAGAACCTTGCGCACCGTCACAACGAACTCGGCAAACGGTCCAGAGCGGATTGTCACCGTCTTGCCAAGCAGATCCGGCATCACCGGCAGGCTCTCGCCATCCATATGTTTTCGCTCAGATTTTTTGACCGACAACATCAGCTTGCTCATCAAAGTTTCCGGCATCAGATAAGGCTTGCCATCCTGCCCCATCAGCCCCTTTAACTTCGATGCCACCAACAGGCCGACAAAGGCTTCGTTGTCTGGAATCACCCTTACAAAAAGATAGCCGCGAAAAATTGCCCGCTGAATTTCCACAGCCTGTTTGCCGCGCCGTGGCGGATACCGCAGCTTTTCACAAGGGCACCAGCATTCGATTCGCTGCTCTTGCAAGGAATCACGAGCAGCCTGTTCGGTGCCACTCTGGCAACTGGCCACCAGCCAGCGGGCCACCTGCTCAAAGCCAGGCCGATCCTGCCGCGCCATGGCAATCATGCGTTGGCGGCTAGCCTCTGCCTCATTGATCTGGGCAAGCTTCAAAAGCCCCTGATCTGAAACGCCACGCAAGAGGTTTCCATTATGCTGCATCATTGGTGCGCTCCTTGCTGATCTTGGTTTTGAAGTGTTCGAGCGCCGCTTCCACAGCCGCATCGAGATCATCCGCGCCGTCTTCAATGGGCGGGAAATAGTTCCAGTCGCGCAGGCCATCGACAAACAGCCAGCCCCGGCGCTCATGCAACCGTCGCCATGCGTCCAGCAAAGGCGTTCCGCGCTCTACCCTCTGGAAATCGGCAACAAAGGGTTTCAGGGTCAACAAGCCAAAGAAGGGCACATCTCGCCGCGCAAAGTCCTGCATACCGCAGACAAGCGGCCAGCCATGGTCGCGGCGCTTCTCTCGCAACAATGCTTCCCGGCTAATCAGACCATTTGCAAGGCGGGCTTCGTCAAACTTCGTGATATGAAAGCGGCCCGTGGGTTCGCCGAACAGCGCTTCCAGTCGCGTGCCCATCCAAAGTTTGCCACAAGGCTTGGCAAGCTCACGCACTGGCGCTTGATCCGTCGAGAAATCCTCTGGCACGTCATTCCACGCCCGGCCCTTCAGGTAGACCGCTGGTGCTGTCAGTTCCTCGGGCTTGGCCCATGCCAGATAGGTCGGTGTTTTCTCAATGCAGGCGGCGCGGTCATCAGCCGACAACGCAAACCAAGCATTGCGGGCAAAGACTGGACTGCCGGGCTTGGGCCAAGCTTTGAACCAAACGTCAAACTGACGACTGGCACGTTCCCGCTCCACCCGTCCCTGCCCCTTTTCCGGGACGTCAGATGCCGGGGCACTTTCCAAATCATCGGCAAGGGCCTCTCCGCTTGGTAGAGATTCAGTATTTACTATCTTTAAGTCTTTACTAGGTGCCGATTTTACCGGCGACGGCAAAACCGGCGACGGTTTTGCCGTCGCCGGTAAATCAGTCTGCGGTAGAAATGCAACACTTTCAGAAGCGGCTGGATCTGCAACCGGCACCACATCGCGCGGCTCATCATAGATCACCAGAACCGAGGCGCTGAATTTGCCGTCGTCGCGCGTCTGTTCCCGTTCCGCATAGCCGATCTCGACCAACTCGGCGATCATCTTGCGGGCCTTATCGCGCCCGCATTTGCCGCGCTTCACGATATCGCCAACAACAACCGTCCAGTTATCTGGCTTGGACAGCAGATAGCCAAGCAACCACCGCGCTTCCATAGAAAGCCGGTCATCCTCAAACACATGGTTCGGCACTGTGGTGTAACGCGCGTTGCGAACCCCGCGCCGGATCGTGGCTTCAGCACTCACGCCAGACCTCCCTTGCAGACAATAGTTTCCAGAAAAATGCGGGCATCCTTCACCGCCGCCACATGCGCCTCTGCTAATCCGCCATCCGGCAGGCGCGTGGCATTGAGCGCCGCAAACTCCACCTCAAGGCAGGCCACACCGGCCAGAAAGCCAGCCGTGCGCAATGCGGTGCGAATGGTGGAAAGATCGCGCAAGATAACACCCTGCGGCACGCGCAACAGCCAGTCGGCCCGCTCGGCATCCGTTTGGCAGTCGTAAAGCTGCTCAACAATTGGCAAAATATCCGTCATTGCGTACCTCCGCGTTTCCACGCGTCGAACTCGCACCGCAGCGCCAAAAAGGCAGCCCGCGCGCGCTCAACCGTGTTGATCTGTGATTTGCTGGAAATGGCGAGAAGGCTTTTCAGGCGCGTGTCCGCCGCCCCCTTGTCTCGCACCGGCCCGCCTGCCCCCTTGCCCTCAAGAAAGCGTTGAAACGCCCTGTCCGACAGCAGCATGGCGGCTTGCGCCGAATAGTTTTTTTTGTGCGCTTGCGCCTGCCCGCGCTCCAGCTGCCCGCGCAAATCGCGAACAGCATTGGCAGCACGATCAAACAGGCGTAGAAACAGCAAGAGATTGCCAAGCGCGCCACATATCAGGTCGCGCTCATCATCCAGCGCATCCGCGTGGATGGTGGCCACATGGGCATCCTCGCCGGTGGAACGGCGCACAATAACCCGCAAGCCACCGCGCCGATCTTCCACGGTCCAAATGTCGCCAGATCGACGATCCGCCGTGGCGCGCAGCCGGTTGATGGCCACCTTTTCGCGGTCGCGCTTTGGATCGGTCATACGCATGCCGCTGCCTCCACGGCGTGGCCGCCCCATTGCAACGCCATTGCAGCCGCGATGCTCGGAAACGTCTTGGAGCGGATTTGCCAGCGGTTCGCGCCCGGTGAGGCCCGATGCACGCCAGACCAGATTTTATGCTCATCCGTGCCGCGCTGTGGCGGGGTCAGGCGGTTGGTGGCAACCAATGGCGGCAGGCCGCGCAGATAGAGTGACGTGCCCTTGAATGCAGGATCACCAAACCACCACGGCTGCACGGTCTGCGCAGCCTTCTGATAATTCCGTATCCGCTGTTTCGCGTGCAGATGCATGACGGGGTTTTCAACCGCGATGCGCTCGATTGGCGCATTCCAGCAATCGGAAAACAGCGCCGCCCCCTCATCCAGCAGCCGCCACATGATGCGCAGCCTGTCTTCACGCGACATCGCCGCCCAGGCGGCTCTTTCTTCAGGGGTTGCATCGCGGGGCGCATTCCTCGGTGGCTCTCTCAACCACCGAACACCGGAGTTACACAGCCGGGTGCATGGCGGATGAAGTACGACCAGCAAATCCCAACCATCGCCAAGCAAATCGCGTACATCGCACATGATGTGACGATTGCTGCGGTCATCGGCGGGCAGCAGATCGCAAGACCAAACATCATGGCCCAGAGCCGCAAAGGCGCGACGGACAACACCCGATGTTTCGCACCCAATCAGGATGCGCAGTGGCTGCACGGATTTGCCATGGAAGTGTTTCAAAGCGATGGTCATGCCGCACCGCCTTGACCAGCAACACCGGCCCAACGCCAACCGCCGCCGCTCTCAACAATAGCGCCATGTTCCACCAGCTCGGCCACCAAGGCCGAGGCTGTGGTCGGGCGGATGCTGACGCCCCTGCGCAACATATCCATGTTGAACCAGCCGCAATTTTCCATCCATGCCAGCGCCCGCCCGCGCACGGCATCCAGCTTTTCCGCATCGGTCAGCTTTGGCGTTTGGCGGGTGAAATCCTCTTCGCGCTCACGAAAGACCATAGGCCCGGTCCAATGACCGCCATCACCTGGGCGCGCCGGTTCGGCATATTCAAAATCGGGCCAGAACACCCGAAACGTGGTGAAGCCTTGCCCCGGCGCACCATAAGAGCCGTCTTCGTTTTGCTCCCAGACGAACCACGCCGTATTCATCTGGCTTGTGGCCTTTGGCCCGTCCCAGCCGTCGCGGTGCATCATCGGCAACCGCTTGGTGAAGAGATAGACCCGGCTTGGCGGGCACTCTTCCATCACAAAACGGCGGTTTGGATCGTCAAAGCCTGCTGCAAAATTCCAGTTGAGCAACATCGCCATCTTGCGCGGCTTGTGAGCCTTGAGCGCATGGGCAATGCAGGCATTGGCCAAGTCATCGTAAGGAGGATTGCTGACAATATCCATGCCAACGGTATCTTGCGGGTCCGACAACAGAAAATCGCCAACCTGCTGTTTTTCGCCGTATTGCGTGGTGATGCCCCGATCTTCCAGATCGGCAATCAGCACATCATAGCCCGCCTCTTCCAGCGGCTTTAAAATCGCGCCTTTGCCCACAAACGGCTCTTTCACCGTCGCGGAAAAGCTTTCCAGCGCCAGCAGGGTGCGCATGGCTTCAATAGGTGTCTCGTAAAGCTGGACGCCTTTTTCGGCTTTGCTGGCCGATTTGGTGCCAATGGCCGCGCGCAAACCGGCTTTGGTGGGCGCAACGCCGCTGCGCACCAACACTTCAATCGTGCGGCGAATAAAGCCCGGTTGCGCATGTTCAGCATCGCGCAGCTTTTTGGCCTTGTGGATTTGATCCCGCGTTAGGCCAACTTCCAGCGCGGTAAAAGCGTCTTCAACGACGACGCTTTTTGGCCGCCCGCGATGGGTCTTGCCTTCTGCGGAAAGCCGTTCCCAATCTGTGGCAATGTGGATCTCGGAATAGCTGACAACTTCCAGCGCATCGGCTTGAATACGCTGGCAAGCCTCAAGGGCATCCTTCAACCGCAGTTTCGCGGCCATTTTAGCAAAGGCGGGCGCGCTGGAATAGGCAAACTGCGCAAGATCGCGCGCCGCCACCAGATCGCCCGCTGCGAACAATTCGCGCGCCTGCCCCACGCTATCAACCAGCCGCACAGCATCCGGCGAGACAGGCGCAAGCGCGTTGCGCGCCGCCAGCATCGCCCGGCCCTTATCCGTTGGAAACCAGCGATTCCCATTCTGCTGATCACGGGTCAGATAACCGTTGCTCAGGCACTTGGCCGCAGCAATCGCCTGCTGCGAATCGGTGGTAAACACCTCACCATCGCGCAAGGCAGCCTCAATAAGCGGAAGCCCGGCAGAACCGGGCTTGGGGAATTTAACGGGCACATAACCGGCCATCGCCTCAATCCTCCAACTTATCGGAAATGATGTGGGCGGCCCGGATCAACTGGCCGATTTTGTAGCGTAGCTGCTGGCGCTCCAGCGCATCGATTCGGCCATCGGCAAAGGCTTCGCGGGTGAGCCGCCAAAAATCGGTGGCTTCATCGATAATGCGAAAAGCGTCTTCCACCGAAAGAACCCCGGCACGCGCAAGGCGCTCTTCTGCGGCCACCAAGCGGTAGCCCAGCAATTCCGCCATCTTGGCCGTGATCAAAGGCTCTTTCGCCGCCCTATCCACATCAATGGCAACGTCCACCGGAATGAAGGTCTTTTCATCGGAGCGCGGATCATCCAGCGCAGATTTAAACGCCGATGCATATTTGGACAGCTGCGAAATGCTAACGCGGGTCACATGCCGAAGCACCGAAACGCCACCGGCCAGCTCATAGGCCACATCCAGCACACGCTTCAGCGACAGATATTCATTCTCAGAAAAACGGCGCACGAAAACACCCCGATCAAGTCAAGGAAACAAAAAGCGAAAATGATTCTATGATCCCCACGTCTCAGGCGCGTAGGAAGGACCAGCTACACCGCTAGGGAGGCCCGCATGGGAAATGATAAATGTCCGCACCGGGCCAGACGCCATATAACCCGGTGCGGATCGCGCAAGCTTCGCAGGCAGGCGTGCGCGATTTGCTGGCTGGAACACAAAATTGATAAAACGAGACGCTCATTTGGAGGACTCGTTTGGAACTTCAAAAAAGAAACGATCTTGCCACTCGACACCTCGCAGAATTGCGACGGCACGAATCTTAGTCATCTCATCAAGCGAGGGGGCGACGCCACGCTCCCAACGGGACACAGTCGACTGCGAAACCTCCAAAATGGAGGCAAACTCAGACTGGCTGAGGTTAAGCAACGTCTTACGGATGAAATGCATCGTGTTCATAGGCGCATAATATGCGCAAACAGATATTTATCAATACAAATTTTATCCGCAAACGGATTTTTTGAATTGAAGGTTTCATAATATGCATATGAACATGGATGTAGCGAAGCAAGTTGCAGAATTATTGGCGCTAAAAAAGTGGAACCAGATGAAACTGGCCGCTCACTTTTCTGTTTCTCAATCCACCGTATTCAGATGGAAATCCGGCTCAGAACCAGAAGGCCACCACAGGGATGCAATTCGCGAACTTTATGAAAAGGAGTTCGGCAGATCGAGCGACAAGCCCTGCACCCAAGTCAAATTGATGGGCAAAGTAGGTGCTGGACAAGAGATTTACGCGATAGACGACGGCGGGCAGAACTACGTTGACGCTCCATCGGAAGCACACCCGGACACAGTAGCTGTCGAAGTCTCAGGCCAATCTATGTTTCCAGCATATGAGGAAGGCACGCTTCTCTATTATTCCAGAACACTTCCTCCCGGCGATATGGTAAATCGGCGTGCAGTTGTTCAACTCGGTGACGGACGGATATTCGTTAAAACGATCCGCCCAGGCACAACTCCAAACACATGGACGCTCTCAAGCATAAACGCCCTATTCCCCGACATGGTGGATGAAGTGGTCGAGTGGGCAGCTCCCATCGACTGGATAAAGCCGCGCTAGTTATTCATTTTATCCGCGAACGGAAAATAAATATTCGTTTGCGCATTTTTCTATTTACAGTAAATATCCGTTTGCGCATATTATGCGTCATTCATCATTTGACGATGAAATCTCCAAGCCACAGCCGATCTGGAATGGTTCCCATCGGTATAGCTAAGAGCCAAGACGCAAAGGACAAAGCAAAAATGGCATTTACGAGCCCCATAAAGCGCCCAGACGACGAAGAGCTTTTGGCATTGGTACAGGAAGGGATTACACCAACCGAAATGGCAAAAACGTTGGCGTGCGCGGCCAACACGGCGCGAGAATGGTTGCGTGATCTTGGCTGTACCCACAACGGCAAGGGAAAATGGTTTCTGCCGGGTGCCGCACCTGAAAAGCCACAAGCCAAGCCCGCCACTGAAAACCAGCCCACAACGCCCCGCAAAGGCGTGTTGAAAGAGCAGTTCCCCTTTATTCGGACTCACACAACCACTTTAGCAGACGGCTCACGTGTGACCTTGCCTGACCTCTCAACGCTTGCCGCCGCCCGTGACGAGAAAAGCAGGCGCACGAAGCACCTATGAGCGCGCGTTTCGGCTGGCGCTTCTCAGCGGGTATCGGCTGGAAATATCCTGCACGCACCTCACAAACACAAAAATAAGGCAAAGGAAACATCATGGGAAGACGAACCATTCCCTTCACCGAGGACTCTGTTGCCCGCGCCATCAAAGCGGTACGAAAAGCAGGTGTGGAAATAAAAACCATCCGCGTTGAGGCGGATGGTGCGGTTGTGTTTAACGGGGATAACGGCCAGATCAGCGAAAAACAGCTTGCGGAAAGTGCAGGAGGTTATCTCTGATGGAAGACATGCCGCGCCCCAGATACCAATATGTGCAAAAGCAAACGACCAGACACGGCAAAACCGCCTGGTATTTCCGTATAGGTGACGGAAAGCGCACGCGGTTGCCTGATGAATATGGTTCGCCTGAATTTATCGCAGCATGGAAACGGTTGATTGCGGGCACGCCCGTCGATCAAACATCCCCCTCGAAATTCACATTGGAATGGCTGGTGGAGAAATACCAGCAGAGCGCCGCATTCAAGGGCTTGAAAGAATCAACCCAAGCCGTGCGCCGCAATGTCTTGAAAGCTGTTTGCAAGACAGGCGGCAAGATGCTCATTTCGCAGATCGACCGCGCGGCAATTGCCAAAGGCCGCGACCGCCGTGCAGAGACACCACACGCCGCCGTGACCTATATGAAAATTTTGGGCTACTTGTTTGAATGGGCAGTTGATGCGGGATATGCGCGCGAAAACCCGGTGCGCGGCGTTAAGCGGCCCAAGGTGAAATCAACCGGCTTTGTTCCTTGGACCGAGCAGGATGTGATCAACTTCTATCGCCACCACGGCCCCGGCACCCCGGCACGTCTTGCCATGGAAATGATGCTGTTTACCGGCTTGCGCCGATCCGACGTTTATCGACTTGGCCCGCAGCACATCAAAAATGGAATCATAGAGTTTCGGGCCGAGAAGAACGGGGCGGAACTATTCATCCCCCTGCACCCGATTTTAGCGGAAACTCTTAGCAATACCAAGACAGGCCACCTCGCCTTCGTCGTCACGCCCATCCACGGCAGACCGTTCAAATCGGCGGCAGCGTTTGGCAACTGGTTTGGCGACGTTTGCAAGGAAGCTGGACTGGACGTTCGGGCACACGGCCTGAGGAAATCAATGGCGCAAAAGCTGGCGGAATCTGGTGGCAGCAATGCCGAACTTAAAGCGCTGTTTGGCTGGAGTTCCGATGCCATGGCCGCTCTTTATACCAAGAATGCGGACCAGAAAAAATTGGCTCAGGCGGCTGCTCAGAAACTAAACGGGAACAATCTATCCCCTCACCCTGAATCAAAAACCCCTCACCTCAAAAATAGCTTTTAATTTTCAAGGGCTTACAAGGATAAATCAGAGTAATGGCGACCCCTGCAGGATTCGAACCTGCGACAACCTGCTTAGAAGGCAGGTGCTCTATCCAGCTGAGCTAAGGGGCCGGATAAGTCTGCAAATCAGGCCGTTCAGCGTAACGATCAATGCGTCCAAGGCTGGGTGCGGCTGAAACGGAAATTGTCGGAGTAAGAAACAGCCTGGCGGTGCGCTTCTTTGGGATGAATAATGCGATATTCAATTCCGTTGCGCTTTGCATAAGCTTCAGCAAGTTCAAGTGTTTCAAATGTCAGCTTGACCTGTTGCAGCATATCACCGGAGCTGGTGTAGCCCATCATCGGATCAATGGAACGCGGCTCGGTCGCATCAAACTCAAGAACCCACAAATGCGTCTTGGCTTTTCCAGATTGCATTGCGGTTTTGGCTGGCCGATAGATCTTTGCAGACATGTTTTCCATTCCCCATAAAAATGAAGAAAGCCGCTTAAAGCGGCCACCTCATCACCATCAACCCTCAACGAAAGATCGTTGAAAGAATGGTCGGAGTGGAGAGATTCGAACTCCCGACCCTCTGGTCCCAAACCAGATGCGCTACCAGACTGCGCTACACTCCGTGACCGGCGACTGAAAGTGTGTCTACACGGTTCATTCCCGGTGCGCAACAGGAAAAATCGCTTTTCTTTGAACCTGCGCTTGAACACCGAAAAATACAAAATCAACAATGACTTAACGGATTATTTTCTCTTCATAATTTCCATTAAAAACATCAGAGAAAAACCACCGCTTTCCAGCACAAGAATGTCCGCTAGCACAGCCAAAGTCCTGATTTGGCTATTTTGGCGGGTGGAGTCCCTGCACGATCCGACTCCCTTTTTGAATTCCAAGCGCGCCAGCGCGCCCACCGTTCAATTCAATCACGTAGCGCACAAGTCCTTCTGACGGAATTAGATCTTCGGAATAAGGTGTGGTTTTCTCAGCAACACGGCTCACCACGCCTTTTTCATCGACAAACAGCATATCCAGAGAGAGAGGGGTGTTTTTCATCCACATAATTGCCATCTGCGGCCGAGAAAAATCAAAAATCATTCCCTCATTCGGCCCAAGTACTGTGCGCCCCATCAAGCCTTGCTCGCGCTCTTCTGCTGTCGTGGCGTATTCGACCTGCAATACGTGCCTTTGGCCAGTCACGGTCTCAATGATCGCCTCACCTTTTCGAAAAGCATCCACAGCGAGGCTGGGCAAGGCAGAAAGGACGATTAAAAAAAGCGCCATAGAGGCGCTTCTGACAAAAACTGTCATTGTGATGATCTCTAGTGAGCCCGCACGAGCGGAACTGGGTTATCCGGGTGGATTTCGGCCGCCATAAGGCCCTTATCGCCATCGCCAAAACGCACAAGCACAGTCTGTCCGGGACGCAGTTCTGTCAAGCCGAAACGGCGTAGTGTCTCCATATGAATGAAGATATCTTCAGTGCCCTCGCCTCGCGACAAAAAGCCAAATCCCTTGGTGCGGTTAAACCACTTCACAATCACCCGCTCAAGGCCGCTGGATGGGGTGACCTGGGAATGGGTGCGCATGGGTGGCATTTGCGATGGATGAACCGCCGTGGACTGATCCATGGAAAGCACACGAAAGGCCTGATAGCCACGGTCACGCTTTTGAATAAGCGCGACAATGCGAGTGCCCTCTAGAATTGTTTGAAATCCATCACGACGCAGGCAGGTGACATGCAAAAGCACATCCTGCATGCCATTGTCCGGCACAATAAAACCAAAGCCTTTGGCGACATCAAACCATTTTACAACGCCTGTGATTTCGACAAGATCCAGGGCCTCGTCCGAGAGCCCGCTGAATTCCACGAAGCCATTCGCTGAAATTCTCTCCGCCATCTCAATTCGTCCCTCAACCACGCCAAACATGACTATTGTAAACTGATTCCCTGAAACTAGATTAACATTTTGCTAACGCCATTGTGCAAGCCCTAGTTTCACTTATTTGCATGTCGTTTCTGCCGCTCAAAGCTTGTTCGAGGCTGACGGGCATTATGTGTCCTTGAAATGCTCGCCAATTGGAATTATCGCGAGGCTTTATTTTTTCAATGCAAACCCATGCAATGCTTGAAGCATTGGCCATAAAGCGACATATCCATCGGGCACCTAGTGCACAGACGCATTCACTTCGTTCATGCTTTCGTGCACTCGCCTTTTGTTTATGCATCGATTTATCCAAACTCCGCTGAAACTTCCGTTTGGATCGATGCACTAGGAGATTTGAATATGCGCTACCTTCACACAATGGTCAGGGTAAAAGATGTTGATGCATCTCTGAAATTTTACTGTGAGCATTTCGGCATGTCCGAAGTGCGTCGAATCGAAAACGAAAAGGGTCGTTTTACCCTTATCTTCCTCGCCGCCAGTGATGATCTGGAAAATGCCTCGAAAGACATGGCCCCGTGCCTGGAGCTGACCTATAACTGGGATGCAGAAGATTATACGGGCGGGCGCAATTTTGGCCACCTCGCTTACGAAGTTGATGACATTTACGCCATTTGCCAAAAACTGATGGACAATGGCATCACCATTAACCGCCCACCACGGGACGGCCACATGGCCTTTGTGCGGTCTCCAGACGGTATTTCCATTGAAATTCTTCAAAAGAATGGCGCGCTTGCCCCTGCCGAGCCTTGGGTATCCATGCCCAACACCGGCAGCTGGTAACTGACACGGCGTTTCAACACGCCCTGTTGGCCATGCCCACCCGGAATCGGTTCGGATTCTGGATTTGTGCAAAAGCCGCCTCGCACACGCGGGGCGGCGTCCCGCCTGACGCAAGCTAACCGTGAGACAGTCCTTCTCAAATAAGATCCGCCGCATGCTGCTTTGAACAAGCCGTGCGCCCAGTCTGAATCGGAGAATGACATGACGTCAGGCAACAACTTGATCCGCACGCGCACCTTGCCCGCACACACCTTGAAAGCCGCAACAGCTTTGATTGCGCTCTCAATGCTTGGCAGTTGCGCAACCACGAAGACACCAGCCCCGATTGCCGACCAAGGATCCATTGGTGACGCCGATGTGCCGCAAGTGGTGTATCGCAACAAAGGTCCCTATAAGGATCCATTGGTGACGACGCAACATGCTGGGCCTGAGGCGCGAAGCACAACACCGACCCACTCCGGCAACCTTGAAGAAGCGCAAGCCGAGCCCGCGGCACCCCGCCCGAGCGCTTCATCAACGCGCGGCGGCCTTTTCACAGCACAGGCCGAGCCGGCTGTGCAGACAGAAGGCAACAACAGCATTGTGCCGTCTCGCATGCCAAGCCGGTCGATACAGGCCACTGTCGCCAGTGTTTACAGCCTGCAAACGCCTTTGGAGCAGGACGCTCAAGTCCAGCCCACTGAACCCGCACCACGGCAAATGCCGGCCGAGCAACAACCTCGGCGTCCATCGAAGGCCGAGATCCTCGCGGGATTGGCACCTGACCCAAGCAAGCGGCAGAATATGCAGCAAATGCGCCAAAGCACGGCGCAAGCTCAAACAATGCCCGCCCAGAGCACGCCTGCTCAAAACACTCAAGCCATGGCCACCCAATTGAGCCCTGCTGAAACCGCACAGTTGCAAGCCAGCATACCAACCGCCACCCCGGCCGCAGCAAACTCCACTGCAGCAAGCCAGATGGAACAGATTCAAGGTGCCCCGCAGGCACAAGGCATGACGCGAGACAGTTTTATCAAAAAATTCCTGGCGAAATTGCGCAAGTAGCCGACTGTTTGACTGTCACCCGGCAGCATTGTTGCCATGTCCTGACAACAAATACCAAAGCATCATGAGAATCGCGCCGTTGCCATTGCCGCCATGCCCATTGCCTGACAATGCAAGCGCGCAGAACACATTACAGCGCCGTGCGCCATATAGGGCGCCCAAAGGACGCTGTAACACTTTTAATCTGCTGCATAATTTCCTCCTTAACTTGATTGGGATTTAAGGAATTATGCAGGAGCATGATACCACTGGCTCTGACGTTTAGGCTTGCATAGGTGGTGCTTGAGCGAATGGGCGTGAAAAGCAGAAATAAATTTATTATTTTCAATTGCCTGTCATTTTCCTGACAGAAATCCACACTCACCGCTTGCCAGTTCCGCCACCTCTGCTTATAAGGGCCACACAGCACGCGCCCTTCGTCTATCGGTTAGGACGTCAGATTTTCATTCTGAAAAGAGGGGTTCGACTCCCCTAGGGCGTGCCACTGCTTATTTTCCCAACATTTGTGATTTTCATAGTCTGTCGTGTCAAAACATGTCGGTTTTGGCCACACACACATTCGCGCGCCCTGCAAATGCGCAACAAGGCTGTTCGATTGTGAAGAGCGAACACGCTGTGTACCAGAGAAAATTTTCCACGAAGATTTTTCAATTTTGTGGCAAAAAATTCAAATTTCCTCTTGCGGCGACAATCACTTCCGATTAATAGAGCGCCACACAGCACGCGCCCTTCGTCTATCGGTTAGGACGTCAGATTTTCATTCTGAAAAGAGGGGTTCGACTCCCCTAGGGCGTGCCACTGTCTCTCCCAGAAAATTGTCATGAAGTTGAAAATGCACATTCGGTTACGCCGTATGAAGGCTGATGTATGCCGCTATTTTTCCTCATGTCCTGCGTTAGAAAAAAAATGCAAGTCTGTGGAAAAAGATCATTTTTCCGCTTGCCATGAATCAAGTCGATGCCTATAAGCGGCCTCACAGCACGCGCCCTTCGTCTATCGGTTAGGACGTCAGATTTTCATTCTGAAAAGAGGGGTTCGACTCCCCTAGGGCGTGCCACTGTTCCCCTTCATAAATCGCACCCAAAAATGCTCACGGTGATCATCCGTTCTGAGCGCAATTGCGATTTCGTTTGCGAAACGCATAAAGTAACGTGCCCCCTGTTGATCACCGGGGGACGTCATGAAAAGCCATTCAATTCTACTGTTTACAACGATAACGCTTGCTTTATCGGCTGGCATCGCAAAGTCTGACGAGGTCATTGATGGCTATAGCGCTTATATTGGCCAAGACGATCTTTACAATTCCAAAGGCGATCGCTTGACACAGCCTTGGCAGGTTATCCGGCAAGATCGCGCCAATTATCATAAGTTTGGTATTCGCCAGGACGGCGACGAGGATGACAGCTACTTCGCATCCGAGGCAAACCGCGCCAAGGCTGAGGCCATGCTGGCGCAGGGAGAAATCTCGCGTGCCGATGGCAAGCGCATCCTGCGCGGCGATACCACAATCCACGTGATGATTTATGGTCGAGGCACCGTCGGCCGCTCGCTTCGCGTGATTGCAGAATAGAAGATTAGAGCCTGTCAGGGAAAAGTGGAATCCGGTTTTTCTGAGCAGACAAACTCAAACAAAGACGTTTAGAGACTGTCTGGTTCAATCTGAACCTGACAGTCTCTAAAACGCCGGTGCCGCATCGATAATGCGGATCTGGATGCGACGGGAGCCTTGCCACACTTCAGCACTCAAGGTTCCCGCCACATGCACGGAATCGCCGCGTTTGCCGAGCAACAGATCGCCCAGCGGCGTTTCCTTGGCTCGAAAGGCGATGCCATCAAGACGGCTGCCGTCTGGCGCTTCCAGCGTGACCTTCACATGGTTGGTGCCAATCAGGCGTGAATCACGAATGCGGTGGGCAGGAATGGCAAAAATCGGCTGAGAATGGCCAGAGCCATAAGGGCCTGCGGTTTCCAACAGGTCAATCAACGCCAGATTGGCACCCGATGCACTCACTGCTCCATCAATTTTCAAAGCGCGATTGGCCGATAGCTCCATCACCGTTTTCTGGGATTGCTCCTCAAAGAAACTTCGCAGTTTTCCGAGATTACCGCGCTCGACCGTCAGGCCAGCCGCCATGGCATGGCCGCCACCTTTGACCAACAAGCCAGAATCAACCGCCGCCCGCACCATTTTGCCCAGATCAAACCCGGGAATGGAGCGGCCAGAGCCAGCACCTTTGCCAGAGCCATCAAAAGCAATGGCAAAGGCCGGACGCTGGAAGCGCTCTTTCAAGCGCGCCGCCAGCAAGCCGACAATACCGGGATGCCAGCCCTCGCGGGCCGTAATGATCACAGACGCCCGCTCACCATCACCATATTCGGCCATGGCCTCGGCTTCGGCCTCGGCCAGCATCTGCGCTTCCATGGCTTGGCGTTGACGGTTGAGATCGTCCAACTGGGCGGCAATTTCCTCGGCCTCTGCGGCATCATCAAGCGTCAGCAAGCGGCTGCCCAAGGCAGCATCGCCAATGCGGCCCCCGGCATTGATGCGCGGGCCAACCAGAAAGCCAAAATGATAGGGCGTCACCGGCCCGCCAATGCCTGCCACTTTCAAAAGTGCGGCAAGACCGGCGTTTTGTTGATGGCGTGCTGCAATCAGCCCCTTGACCACATAGGCGCGGTTTAGCCCTTTCAGCGGTACCACATCGCACACCGTTGCCAGCGCCACGAGATCCAGCCAGGCTAGCAGATCCAATGAGCGGGCATTGGCATGGCCGGCATCGCGCAATTGCCGAAGCGTGGCAACAAGCACCATGAACACCACGCCAGCGGCACATAAGTGCCCCTGCCCTGACAGATCATCACCCCGGTTTGGATTGACCAGCGCCAGACACGCTGGCAGCTCATGGCCCATCTGGTGATGGTCTATAACCACCACATCAATGTTGCGGCGTTTTGCTTCTTCCAGAGCTTCAAAGCTGGTGGATCCACAGTCCACAGTGACAATCAGCTGCGCGCCGCGCTCAATCAACTGGCCAATGGCGGTTGCGTTTGGCCCATAGCCTTCAAAAATACGGTCTGGAATATAGATTTCGGCTTCCACGCCAAAATGGGCGAGAAAACGCCACAACAGCGCCGACGATGCCGCGCCATCCACATCATAATCACCAAAAATCGCCACCCGTTCGCCGCGCTTTACTGCCGCCATCAAGCGCGCCGCTGCCGCATCGCAATCGGTCAGGCTGGATGGATCGGGCATCAGACCACGAATGGTCGGATCGAGAAAGGTTTTGGCGTCAGCAACCGGAACGCCCCTGCCCGCCAGCACGCGGGCAACCAGCTCTGGAATGCCGTGGCTTTGCGAAATCGCTAGCGAACGGTTGAGCCCGGCCTGATCCAGCCGCGATACCCAGCGCTGACCACTGGCGGAGGATTCAACGTTTAAAAAGGCGCGCTCAATCGGATCAACGGGTTCAAACATAAGTATTAACGGACCTTCAATTAACTTGGCAATTGATGTGCCTCATTAAGGGTAAATTGAATAGCATACTCAAAGAGAAATACATTCGGAACAACCGAAACGGCATAACGAAGGTTCGAGCCTATTTCTTTCGAAACAATCACACCATAGACCTCTCTGTCAGCCGCTATGGTTTTCTTAAGCCACCCCATATAACGAGTGAGCTGCCCAAGAACGCGATCGGAGCTCTCTGCCCTTTTCAGTTCAAAAACATAAAATGACCCGTCGGAATCAAGCGCAAGAATATCAATACGACCAACACCGACTTGATATTCAACCCCATCAACACCGTTTGCATCAACGAAGAGCTTTAAATATCGACCATTAATTGGAATTCTTGGCAAGTTTCCTGAAATAAAATCCCTGAGTTGGCTCTCCAAAGAAAACCGAGTCTCAAAATCCTCTTCACGCTCATCTTCTATAAAAGATTCGTCATCGGAAGCCGTGGCAATCTGCTCTTCCGAAAATACAGTCCCTGACTTCGTAAGCCGAACTTCTTCTGGTAAGAACTCCACCTGCCATCCCTGTCTTCTCAGGATAGAACGCAACTGATGAGATGTCTTATCTTCAGTAGAGACACCAGCAGGCAACTGTCCGGGATTACTCCGCAACCAAGCTTTGAGCGGTTCAAATCGCATCTGACCATTGGCTAATTGCAAAGCCACAACATGTCTCTGAACCATACTCAGTGCCCATAATCTAGAGAGTTGAGATCAGCCTGAACAACGATTATGCCGCTTTGGTGCGCTCAATGCGGATCACCTGTGGTTCACCCAGCAGATAGCCCTCGCCCTTGATGGCCGCCACAGCCTGACGCACCGCGTGCTCCATTGTGGCATGGGTGACGAGAATGATATTTTTGGTGTCGTCGCCGGATGCAGCCGACTTGGCGTGCTGGACAATGGATTCGAGCGAAATATTGTTCTCCGCCATCCGCGTGGCAATGCTGGCAAAAACGCCTGCGCGATCGACAACGCTTAGGCGAATGAAATAGCCACCCTCATGGCGGGTCATTTCCGCCTTGGCATAGGGCTCAAGCAGATGCGCAGGACGCCCCAGAATAGGCACCTGCTGCGCGCCCGGACGGCTCTTGGCAATGTCGGTAATATCACCCAGCACGGCAGAGGCTGTGGCATTGCCACCGGCACCGGGACCAACCATCAAAAGCTCGCCCAGAATATCGGATTCCAGCGCCACGGCATTGGTCACGCCATCCACCTGCGCAATCACCGAATCCAGCGGCACCATGGTGGGGTGCACGCGCTGCTCAATGCCGGTTGCGGTTTTGAGTGCCACGCCCAACAGCTTGATACGATAGCCGAGATCATGGGCGGCCTGAATATCGTCAATCGAGATATTGCTGATGCCTTCGAGATAAATCTCATCGGCCGCAATCTGACTGCCAAAGGCAAGCGTGGTCAAAATTGCCAGCTTGTGGGCAGTGTCATTGCCCTCAATATCAAAGGTGGGATCGGCCTCGGCATAGCCAAGGCGCTGCGCTTCTTTGAGGCAATCGGCAAAGCTCAAGCCCTCTTTTTCCATCCTTGTCAGGATGTAATTGCAGGTGCCATTCATGATGCCGTAAAGGCGCGAAAAATGATTGCCGGTCAGCGATTCACGCAAGGTCTTGATGACGGGAATACCGCCTGCAACAGCAGCTTCATAATTGAGCAGGAGGCCTTTTTCTTCTGCCATTCTGGCAAGCGCCACGCCATGCTTTGCCAGCAAGGCCTTATTGGCGGTCACCACATGCAAACCACGCGACAAAGCAGCACGCACCGATTGATCGGCAGCCCCTTCGGCCCCGCCGATCAGCTCAACAAAAACGTCGATATCGGCTTTTTCGGCCATGTCCATCGGATCATCAAACCATGCAATACCATCAAGATCGAAACCGCGATCCTTGCCCTTGCTGCGGGCAGAAACGGCGGTGATGGTCAAGGGCCTGCCGCAGGCAATAGCCAGCGCATTCGCACGTGTTTGAAGAATCCGCGCCAGAGACGCACCAACAGTACCGAGACCCGCTATGCCGATCTTAAGGGCGTCAGCCATGACATATACCTGCTATGCTTTTAGACGTTTGGGAAGAGAGCGGCCCGGAACAGACCGCCCTTTTGAATGGTGAAATCAACGATGGGCGTTGAGCGAAATCACATTGTGCAGCGTTTCATCGGCGCTCGACATGAAACGCTTGAGGCTGCGGGCGGCCTGGCGGATACGATGCTCATTTTCCACCAGCGCGATGCGGACATAATCATCGCCCTGCTCGCCAAAACCAATGCCGGGCGCAACTGCGATGTCAGCCTTTTCAATCAGCAGCTTGGAGAATTCCAGCGAGCCGAGATGGCGGAATTTTTCCGGAATTTTGGCCCAAGCAAACATGGTGGCCGCAGGCGGCGGCACTTCAAAGCCTGCCTTGCCGAAGCTCTCCACCAGTACATCGCGGCGGCGCTTGTAGATATTGCGCACTTCGGCAACATCCGTACCATCGCCGTTCAATGCATGAGTTGCCGCCACCTGAATCGGCGTAAACGCGCCATAATCGAGGTAGGATTTGACGCGAGCAAGTGCTGCGATCAAGCGTTCATTGCCAACGGCAAAGCCCATGCGCCAGCCGGGCATGGAGAAAGTTTTCGACATCGAGGTAAATTCAACCGCCACATCCATCGCACCCGGCACTTCGAGCACCGATGGTGGCGGATTGCCATCAAAATAGATTTCCGAATAGGCCAGATCCGAGAGCACAATCAGCTCATGCTTTTTGGCAAAGGCAATCACATCCTTGTAGAAATCCAGCGATGCCACTCGCGCGGTCGGATTGGACGGATAGTTGATGATCAAGGCCAAAGGCTTTGGAATGGAGTGGCGAACAGCGCGCTCCAGCGGCGGAAAGAATGTCTCATCCGGCTCAACCGGGATGGAGCGAATAACCCCACCGGTCATCAGGAAGCCAAACGCATGGATGGGATAGGTTGGATCGGGACACAAGATCACGTCGCCGGGGGCGGTAATGGCTTGCGCCATATTGGCGAAACCTTCCTTGGAGCCAAGGGTTGCCACCACTTGCGTGTCGGGATTGAGCTTCACGTTGAAGCGGCGGGCATAATAGGCTGCCTGCGCCTTGCGCAAACCGGGAATGCCCTTGGAGGACGAATAACGGTGTGTGCGCGGGTCCTGGACTGCTTCACACAGCTTGTCGACGATGTTCTGCGGGGTCGGAAGATCTGGATTACCCATGCCGAGATCGATAATGTCCGCGCCACCGGCTCGCGCGCTTGCTTTCAAACGATTGACTTGTTCGAAAACATAGGGCGGCAAGCGCCGAACTTTATGAAACTCTTCCATCTCAGACCTCGTTGAACCGCGGGCAGTTAAAACCCGGCGGATGACCCGTTACCCATTCAGCCGCCCCGAAAACGGATCAATCAACTCGGAGCAATGATATTTTAGCGTATTCAACACCGATTCGCGGCTTTTATTTGCAAATTGCAACCCGAACGGCATGATCGATAACGCCATTTTGCGATTTGCAATGACAATTTCAGGAATGCAAGGCCTTCCCGCTTCGAAAGAGCCTCAAACGCTAAAATTTACGTCACTGCGTTTGGCCAAGCTTGCGGAATTCTTCCACGCGCTTGTTGTATTCCGCTTCGCTGATCTGGCCTTTTTTGCGCTTTGCCGCCAGGCTGGAAAGCGTATCTTCCTGCTTCTGCGCATCGTCATTCGACATCTGCTTGTTGGCAGCGGTCAAAGGCCTTGAAAGATCAGGATAGCCATCCGGCGTTTTATAATTGTCTGCAGGCTCTGCCTGCCCTGTTACAATCACGCTTTTGGGCGCGGTCATGGTTGCTGGCTTCACGTTTGTTGTGTTGCTGGCAGCGCAGCCCGCGACAGTAACCACTGCGGCCACAACCAGCACATTGGCACACATCTTGGCACATATACGGCGATAAGCCGCCCCGGAGACGATTGCAGTCATATTCAAATCCAACCCACTGATACGGCAGCCTTGAGCGCCAAGCTTACCACCGACTGCATAATTCCTTACACCGGAATCGATGTAAGGAATTATGCAGCAGATTAAAAGTTTTACAGCGTCCTTTATGCACCATCTATGGTGCACGGCGCTGTAAACAGACACAACCCACACATGAAAGTCTTGTAAAATATGCAAGCCAGTCATAGCGTCATATTTTCGTCTGTCTGGAACTTGTAGTCATTATCAGGCAGGATAAGCAATTATAAAAAACATTCGCGACCGAGGGGAGACGGCATTGACCACAGCATCAAAGAGCGACGGCAAGACAGGCGATGCCCGGACCGAGCAAGAGCGCAGCGGTTTTGACATTCCCGGTTTTGATCCCAGTCTGGTCGATCCCTACATTGTCAAAGATCCGGAGGCCTTGGCAGTCAACTTTGCCAGAGCGCTGGAAAGCCTTGGAAAAGCGGCATCCACATGGATAGCACCACGCGAAAAGGGTGAAATCACCGATACCGGATCTGAACCTGCCGTGGAGATGATCAAGACGCTATCCAGCATCAGCGAATATTGGATGGGCGACCCGAAGCGCAATCTTGAAGCCCAAACCCATCTGATGTCATCGCTGTTTGGTGTGTGGATGAAAAGCTTGAACAAGCTTTCCGCAAGCGTCAACGCACCCGCGCCAGAGCCCGTTAAGGACAAGCGCTTCTCTGATGCCGATTGGCAGCGCAATCCCTTCTTCGATTTTCTGCGTCAGGCCTATCTGGTGGTGTCCGACTGGGCAGAAAAACTGGTGGAAAACACCGAAGGTCTGGATGAGCACACCCGCCACAAAGCCGCTTTTTACATGCGGCAGATGACGGCAGCCTTGTCACCTGCCAATTTCATCATGACCAATCCGCAGCTTTATCGCGAAACCATTGCCACCCATGGTGCCAACCTCGCCAAGGGCATGAGGATGTTTGCCGAAGATGTGGCCGCTGGCAAAGGTGATTTGAAACTGCGCCAAACCGACACCAGCAAATTTGCATTGGGCCAGAACATGGCCCTGACGCCGGGCAAGGTGATTGCCCGCAGCGACGTTTGCGAGGTGCTGCAATATGAGCCAACAACCGAGAAAGTGTTGAAAAGGCCGCTTTTGATTTGCCCGCCGTGGATCAATAAATTCTATATTCTCGATCTTAATCCGCAAAAGAGCTTTATCAAATGGTGTGTTGATCAGGGGCATACCGTCTTTGTCATCTCATGGGTCAACCCGGATGAACGCCACGCCGATAAGGACTGGCTGTCCTACATCCGCGAAGGCGTCGATTTTGCACTGGATGCGGTGGAGAAATCGACGGGCGAGAAAAAGGTCAACGCCATTGGTTATTGCGTCGGCGGCACGCTGTTGTCTGCCGCCATGGCACTGCACGCCAAGGACGGCGACAAGCGCATTGCCAGCGCCACCCTGTTTACCACGCAGGTGGATTTCACCTATGCGGGCGATCTCAAAGTGTTTGTTGATGAAGAGCAGGTGCGCAATCTGGAAGAGCGCATGCGCATCAAAGGCTATCTTGATGGCTCAAAAATGGCGACAGCCTTCAATATGCTGCGCTCATCGGAATTGATCTGGCCCTATTTCGTCAACAATTACCTCAAGGGCCAAGACCCCACCGCCTTTGATCTGCTGTTCTGGAATGCCGATTCGACCCGCATGGGGGCCGCCAATCATTCGTTTTATTTGCGCAATTGCTATCTGGAAAACAATCTGGCCAAAGACCGGATGGAACTGGATGGCAAAACCCTGTCGCTGAAAGACGTGAAAGTGCCGATCTACAATCTGGCCACCAAGGAAGACCATATTGCACCGGCCAAATCGGTGTTTGTTGGCTCTGGCTGCTTTGGCGGTCCTGTCACCTATGTCATGAGCGGTTCCGGCCATATTGCCGGCGTTGTCAATCCACCCGACAAAATGAAATATCAATATTGGACGAACACTCAGCAGGCAGGCGATTTCAAGGCCGAGAACTTTGACGACTGGGTGGCAACCGCAGAGGAAAACCCTGGATCATGGTGGCCCCATTGGCAGCGCTGGATTGAAAGCCTCGACAAGCGGCGCACGCCCGCGCGCAAGCCCGGTGGCGTGGCCCTGAACGCCATTGCCGATGCGCCCGGCACCTATGTGTTGGAGCGTGTTTAGCAGCGATGAAATTTAACCCGGAGCTTGTGCCGGCGACCCTCATTCGCCGCTACAAACGTTTTCTTTTTGATGCGACGCTCGATAGCGGCGAGGAGATTACCGGCTTTTGCCCCAACACGGGCTCGATGCGCGGCCTCACCGCCCCCGGCTCTCGCATCTGGCTATCGATGCACGATAGCCCAAGCCGCAAATATCGCTATGGTTTTGAGCTGATTGAGGCTGAAAACACGCTGGTGGGCGTCAACACGGCCTTACCGAACAAACTGGCTGTTGAAGCCATTCAAGCCGGATTGGTGGGCGATCTCGCCGATTACACGGCCTTGCGCACCGAGCAGCGCTATGGCGAAAATTCGCGTATTGATCTGCTGCTCTCAGGCCCGGACCGGCAAGATTGCTATGTCGAGGTCAAGAATGTCCACTTCATCCGCACAAAAGGTCTGGCCGAGTTTCCCGATAGCGTCACCACACGCGGTGCCAAGCATCTGAATGAATTGAGCAAGCTGGTGCAAAGCGGTAAACGCGCCGTGATGCTTTACATCATTCAGCGCGATGATTGTGAGGCACTGGCAATTTGCGATGATCTGGATCCGGGTTATGGCCGCGCTTTTCAGGCGGCCATTGCGCAAGGGGTTGAGGCCTATGCGGTGAAATGTGCGATCAGCCCTTCTCATATTACACCGCACAAAGCTGTTGCCATCGATTTAAGCTACGACCAGCTTATGATATGAGATGAATTGCGGTACCGGCAATAGCGGCCAGCGCCACAATTGACAGGCTGCCTGTGGCCAGCACCCTGCCACCGGATGCCAGCACGCTGCGGACATTCACCTGAAGGCCAAGGGCTGCCATGGACAAGGTGGTGAGAAAGCCAGACACTTGCTGGGATGGGAGGAGCACAGCATGAGGCAGAAGATCAGCCGAGCGTGCCAGCAGCATTGCCAGAAAGCCAAGAATGAACCAGGGCGCAACGTGGGAGAGACGCACTTTGCCACCCTGCCCGCTCTGCATGCCCAGCAGCAACAGAACCGGCCCCAACATCATCACCCGCACCAGCTTGACCACCGTGCCCATTTGCAAACTCATGGTGCCAAAAGACGCCGTTGCCGCCAACACTTGCGGCACCGCATAAACCGTCATTCCAGCCAACATGCCGTATTGACGATCACTCAAGCCGGTTTGAAAGGCAATGAATGGCAGAGCCAACACCACGATGATGCCAAGCACGGCGGTAAAGGCAATGGATGAGGCCACATCATCGGAATCCGCGCCAATAACCGGAGCCGCCGCCATGATGGCCGAATTGCCACAGATGGAATTGCCGCAAGCCACCAGCAGCGCCAGCGGATGGGTTAACCCAAGCGCCCTGCCAATCAGATAACTGCAACTGATGGCGCAACAGACCACAACAACCACGGCAACAACCAATGGCAGCCCATTGCCTGCGATCTGGCTCAGACTGATCGATGCTCCCAGCAACACAATGGCCACTTCCAGCACGATTTTTGCGCAAAAATGAATGCCGTCATGCATTTTGGGCGAGAGCCTAAACAGACTGTTGATCAGTGTGCCCAAGAGAATGCACCAGACCAGCGCATCGACCAGCGTCTGCCCGGTCAACCGTTGAACGAGATAGGCGATGCCATATCCGCCAAGCGCAACACCGCCTGACAGGGCAATTCCGGGATAGAGTGAAACAAGACGGTGAAACGGGCGCATGGCAGAACCTCTTTGAATGGGTGCGCCCAATTTGCTCTCGCAATTCGTTTGATTCCATCGCATAATATGTCATAATTTATGCAATAAAATTGCACGTTTTTGATCATGACCCTCGAACAGCTGACCATTTTCATTGCCGTGGCCGAGCGGCAGCATATTACCCGTGCGGCCGAGGCCGTTGGGCTGACGCCATCGGCCGTCAGCTCTGCCATTCGCTTGCTGGAAACCAATCATGACGTGCTGTTGTTTGATCGGGTTGGCCGGGGCATAGAATTGACCCAGGCTGGCCGCCTTTTTCTGGATGAGGCCAAGGCCACCGTGGCACGCGCCAACAGTGCGGCCCTGATGCTGGCCGAACTTGGCGGTTTGAAACGTGGCAAGCTGAATGTACAGGCCAGCCAGACCGTGGCCAGCCATTGGCTTCCGCAGCAATTGATGCGCTTTCACGCTCTTTATCCGGACATCGAATTGGCACTGACCATTGGCAATTCCACCTCGGTGGCAGACGCGGTGATTTCCGGCGTTGCAGAACTGGGTTTTATTGAGGCCGATGTGTCTTCGGATAAACTGGCCCGCACACATGTTGCAGAAGACATCATGGTGATTGTTGCAGCCCCCGGCCATCCGCTTTTGACGCAGCATGAGGATTTGCCAGCCGCATTGCTGGCAACGACATGGATCATGCGCGAACACGGCTCTGGCACGCGCGCTTATTTTGAAGATGCCTTACGCACCTTTGGCATTGCATCCGACACGCTCAAAATTGCTTTGACACTGCCATCCAATGAATCAGTGCTATCGGCTGTTTTGCAAGGCCATTGTGCGGCAGCCCTTTCGCGCTCGACCGCAGCGCCGCTGATTGACAATGGCAAGCTGCAAGCGGCACCGATTCGCCTCGCCTCGCGTCATTTTTCAGCGCTTCGTCACCGCGAGCGTCGCTTGAGCGAAGTGGCACGACAATTTCTAAAATTGTCCGCGCAAAACGCCGGTTTCCGTTAAGAATTCATCACAATCTGCGGTTCACCATGGACGAACTCCCTTCGGCTGCGGTATGTAAGCGCTGAAATTGGAAGCGGGACACAGAGCAAATGGTGAATTATATCGAGGCCGCAACAGCGCCGCTGAAAAACACAGGTGCCATCCGCCTGTATGGCCCAGAGGCATTTGAGGGCATGCGCAAGGCTTGCAATGTCACCGCCCGCTGTCTGGATGCCTTGGCACCCATGGTCAAGCCGGGCGTGACCACCAATGAGATTGATCGCTTCGTGTTTGAATTCGGCATGGACAATCATGCCCTGCCCGCCACCTTGAATTATCGAGGCTACCGGCATTCGGTCTGCACCTCGATCAACCATGTTGTTTGCCACGGCATTCCCGATGACAAGCCTTTGCGCGAGGGCGATATCGTCAACATCGATGTGACCTATGTGGTTGATGGCTGGCATGGCGATTCCAGCCGCATGTATCCCGTGGGCGAAATCAAGCGCGCGGCTGAGCGCCTGCTGGAAGTGACGCATGAATGCCTGATGCGCGGCATTGCCGCCGTGCGGCCCGGTGCGCGTACGGGAGCCATTGGTGCGGCCATTCAGTCTTACGCCGAAGCCCAGCGTTGCTCGGTGGTGCGTGATTTTTGTGGCCATGGCGTTGGTCAGCTGTTTCACGATGTTCCCAATATTTTGCACTATGGCGAAGTTGATGAAGGCCCCGAAATCCGCGAAGGCATGATTTTCACCATTGAGCCCATGATCAATCTTGGCAAGCCGCATGTGAAAGTGCTGGCTGATGGCTGGACGGCTGTCACCCGCGACCGCTCCTTGACCGCGCAATACGAGCACGCCGTCGGCGTAACCGCCACAGGCTGCGAAATTTTCACGCTCTCGCCTGCCGGTCTCGATCGCCCAGGCCTTCCTCCATTGCAAGGCTAAGCAATGACCAAAACGCCACGGACCCCAGGCCTGAACGAGATGGACTCCGAGCAGTTCCAGAGCGATCCAGATGGCGTTTCTTTTAACTTCGAGGAGGACGAGCGCGGCTTTTTTGCCGAGCTTGCACAAACGCCAAAAGCGTCAAGAAAAGCCACCCGCGTCGATGCCAAACCTGTAGAGACCAAGGCCGTGGAACATTACCACGGCCATCGGGACCGCTTGCGGTTACGGTTTAAAGACAAGGGCGATGATGCTCTGGCCGATTATGAAGTGCTGGAGCTATTGCTGTTCCGCCTCATTCCAAGGCGCGATACCAAGCCGATTGCCAAAGCGCTGATTGATCGCTTTGGCTCGCTGGCTGGCGTGTTTGGCGCGCAACTGAGCCTTTTGCAAGAGGTCAAGGGCGTTGGCGAGGCTGTGGCGCTGGATCTCAAACTGATCTCGTCTGCGGCCCAACGGATGTTGAAAAGCGATATCAAGGGCAAGCCGGTGCTGTCATCCTGGTCGAGCGTCATTGACTATTGCCATGCGGCCATGGCCTATGAGACCACCGAGCAATTTCGCATTCTGTTTCTCGACAAGCGCAACGCCATGATTGCCGATGAGATACAAGGGCGCGGCACGGTGGACCACACACCCGTCTATCCACGCGAAGTGGTCAAGCGGGCCCTGGAGCTTTCGGCCACCGCCATCATTCTGGTCCACAACCATCCCAGCGGCGACCCGACACCATCGCGGGCCGATATCGAGATGACAAAAACCATCATTGATACAGCCAAACCCCTTGGCATCACCGTCCATGATCATGTGATCATAGGCAAACAAGGCCATGCCAGCCTGAAGGGCTTGCGGTTGATCTGACAGTTTCAGCCAAAAACAGTCACGATTTTGCCTTTAGAAATGCTGAAAAGAATGATTTATGCGGCTGCGCGATGCAGTTTGCAGCTTTTGAATAGGACAGACGATGAAGACCATTATACCAGCTCTGGTGATGACCACCGCCCTGCTGGTGGCAGCGCAGCCGGGATACGCCAGCTCCACCACCCCTCAAGGCGTCTGCGCAAAAGAGGGGGTGATTGCCCGTTGTGACACCGCCAAACCAGCACAACAGCCCATCAAGCACACCAAACACGTCAAACATCGGGGCAAAAACATAGACCCCATCACCACCTGCTCCATGGGCAAGAAAACGCCTTGCGTGCCGTTGAAAAAGTGAGGGATTTCCTCACTCTTTCATTTCAAAGGTTTTCACATTTCAAAAGCTTTCAGCCGCTCTGATAGGGTTGCGATCGTGTTGCAATCGACATTGGCAAAGGCGAGCCGCAGATAGCCATCCAGATCTGTTCCAAAAAAGCCGCCCGGAACAGTAAGAATACCTGCACGCTTTGCCAAAAACTCTGCCACCTCTGCGGAGCTCTTGCCAGCATAGGGATGCCGCGCGAAGGCAAAATACGCTCCCATGGACGCCAATTGCCAATTTGGCAGCGCGTTGAAGGCCTGCTGCATCGCCAGTGTGCGCCGGGCAATTTCTGCCGCATTGTCAGCCCGCCAACCATCCAGCACCGGCAGAGCCTTGGCCAAGGCGATCTGTGCAGCCCTTGGTGCGCAGATCTGCACGTTGTCCATCACCTTCACAATTTGGGTAATGGTCTCTTGCCCGGCAGTCACCGCAGCCAGACGATGTCCCGGAATGGCAAAGGATTTGGAAAAACTGTAGATCTGAATCAGGCCCTCGGGCCATCCGGGATTGGCAAACAAATCGTGCGGCCTGCCAAACGCAGGATCCAGAAAATCGCGATAGGTTTCATCGACAATCAGCCAGGCGTCATGGGCTTGGCACAGTGTGAAAATCTCTTGGAGCAGTGCCTTCGGATAGACCGCCCCGGTTGGATTGTTGGGTGTCACCAGCGCCAACACTTTCACACCCGATTGTAAGGCCGCAGTGACGGACGATAGTGAGGGCAAAAAGCCCTCATCCGCATCGCACTGCACAGGCACAACCTCGATTCCCAGCATGGAGAGTGTGGTTTCGTGATTGAAATAAAACGGATTTGTCAGCGCAACCTTATCGCCTTTGCCCGCCAAGGCCATCACCGTGCACACAAAGGCCTGATTGGCACCTGAGGTAATATGAATGTGCTCCGGTGCAAATGCCCGGCCATAAACCCCTTCCAGGTGATGGCAATAGGCTTGCCTGAGGGATAATTCGCCTTCAATGGCACCATACCCACAGGCATCAGGCGATCCGGCCGCCTCTGCCAGCCATCGCAAAAGATCACCATGGGGCGGGTGACCGGGTGCTGCCTGTGAAAGATCAATCAGGGAGCCGTGTGCCCCGTCATAGCTGCGGCCCCAAGCAAACACAGCAGGAATTGGCGGCAGAGAAAGACTTGCCACGCGCGGATTGAAAGAACAGGACATCAATGCACCGCCCAAGGTTTTACCCAACACCAGAATCGGGAATTTTTCGTCAAAGAATTTTTCTACTGCATAATTCCTGAAATCGGAATCGATTTCGGATGAACATTATGCAGCAGATGAAAAGTGTTACAGCACTGTCGGCGATATATCGAGAACAGTGTTGTCAAGTTGCGTTGAGAAGAGCGAAACCGAATTTTGCTGAAAGGCAAACTTAACCAGAAAATAAAAATAGGCAGATCTGTAAGGTCTTGCGTGATCCAATCCGGTATCAACGCTTTCCATGATGTTTATTTCGTAGTATAAAAGTGAATAATATTCATAAATAAAATATTTTTTGAATATCCTGTTTATAACGAAAACAATTATCTCAGGATTTTTACATCTCACACTATAACCTGAAATCCAAGGAAATAGATGTGCCTCATACCAATGATCAGTGATTGAGCGTCTCGATTGATTATTGGCATGAGGGGGATGAGGCAATGAATTTCAGGTTTGTAACCCGTAGAGCTGTGCTCAACGGCATGATGCAGAGCATTGTTGCCGTTACAATGGTCACCCGCGCGCAGGCCAACCCGGCGGCTCCCCGTCAGACATCATTGGCTCAAACATCATTGCCCCGGACATCGCTCAATATTGCCATGTCGCTTGAGCCGCCAGTGCTCGACCCCACCGCGTCCGCCCCGGTGTCTGTGGGCAAGGTCACATGGAAAAATATCTTCGAAGGATTGGTGACCATTGATCGCCACGGCAAGATACAGCCGCAATTGGCAACCGAATGGACCATTTCTCCCGACGGATTAATCTATACATTCCAGCTGCGTGAGGGCGTGGTCTTTCACAATGGAAGAGCGCTTGATGCCAGCGTGGCAAAATTTTCGCTCGATCGTGCGCGCGCACCGCACTCCATGAACCCGCAGCGGCAATTTTTTAAAGAAATCGACTGGGTCGAAACGAAAGGCCCGCTGACATTGATAATCCATCTGAAGCGCCGAAACAGCAGCTTGCTCTATTGGCTCGGTTGGCCTGCCAGTGTCATTGTTGCCCCCGATAGCGCTGAGACCAACGCGCTTACACCTATTGGAACCGGCCCGTTCCAGTTTTCCCAATGGAACAAGGGCAAGACACTCGAGCTGATTGCAAATGAGCAATACTGGAACCGTTCAGAAATTGCCCTGAAGACCGTGACGTTTCATTTTATCGACAATCCCATCCTCTTGGCCAATGCACTCAGATCTGGCGAGATCGATGCCGTTCCAGAGTTCAACACTCCCGATCCCGTAGCCCAATTGCAACGGGACGCCTCGTTGAAAGTGGTTATTGGTGTGACAGAGATGAAGGTGATTGCAGGCCTGAACAATGCCCGAAAACCCTTCAATGATTTGCGGGTGCGACAGGCGCTGATGATGGCCGTTGACCGCTCAACCATTATTGATGGCGGTTGGGACGGGCTTGGCACCGAAATTGGCAGCTATTACACGCCAAATGATCGTGCCTACCGCGATCTGACGGGGGTCTACCCTTACGATCCGGTCAAGTCCAAGGGACTTCTGGCCGCTGCGGGCTATCCAGACGGTTTCACCTTCACCGCAAAAATCCCGCAAATGCCTTACGCGGCACAGAGCGCGGAAATCCTGCAGGCCGCTTTTGCGGAGGTTGGCGTCACAATGAAAATCAGGACAGTTTTGTTTCCAGACGTTTGGACCCGCGAGGTGTTTGACGACGCGGACTACGACATGACCATTATGGCCCATGCCGAGCCGATGGATATCGGACTGTTTGCGCAGCAGAAAAATTACTTTAAATACTACAACCCCGCTTTTAACGCTCTGATCGACGCAATCGAGCAAACCACCGATGAGAAAGAGCAAGACAGGCTCTATGGCGAAGCGCAAACACTGCTGGCCACTGATTTGCCCGCGCTGTTTTTGTTCGCCCTCCCCAAAATTGGCGTATGGAACGCAAAACTGCAAGGCATGTGGGAAAACGAGCCCGTAGCCTCAATTGCCCTTTCTCACGTCCGCTTCGAGGATTGATCCGAAAATAAAATCACAGATTAACACTTATAATCAATATATTAATTCAAAATATTGAATCAGATTATACAGGCCTTGAATCATTTTATGAACCGCACATATCAGCGCATTCGCAATCACATGCCTGTGTCTTTAAAAAAATCTGAACCCGTTAAATTCTGGTCTTATGTGCGGCGCAATGTAAAATAACGATTCAGTTAGAATCCTCGGGTAAGATGACCGCCATCAGCCCCAAGCTGAAACAGCGCCAGACAGGATAAACTATGTACCAGTATGATCTCGTTGTCATCGGCAGCGGCCCCGCAGGCCGCAGAGCAGCCATTCAGGCCGCAAAGCTCTCGAAGTCAGTTCTGGTTATTGAGCGCGGAGGCCGGGTTGGCGGCGTTTCTGTGCATACAGGCACAATTCCTTCGAAAACACTTCGCGAGACGGCGCTCAACCTCACCGGCTGGCGCGAGCGCGGCTTTTATGGCCGCTCCTACCGGGTGAAGCAGGAAATCAGTGCAGCCGACCTTCGCCGCCGCCTGCTCATCACGCTTGATCATGAAGTGGATGTGCTTGAGCATCAGTTTTCGCGCAATCGCGTGCAGCAAATGCGTGGCACGGCGACTTTTATTGATGCCAACACCATTGAGATCAAAAAGGACGACGGCGAAATTGCCCGCGTCACTGCCGCCGCCATTCTGCTCGCTGTGGGCACACGGCCGCATCGGCCAGAGCATATTCCGTTTGATGGCGAAACCATTCTCGACAGCGATGATATCTTGAATATCAAGGACGTCCCGCGCTCTATGGTGGTGATCGGTGCCGGTGTTATTGGCATCGAATACGCCACAATTTTCAGCGCGCTAGATACCCAGGTGACGGTGGTTGAACCACGCGACAGCATGTTGGACTTTATCGACAAGGAAATTGTCGAGGATTTTACCTACCAGCTTCGCGATCGCAATATGAAGCTGATTTTTGGCCAATCTGCCGACAAGGTGGAAAAGGACGATGGTAAGTGTCGTGTCACGTTGAAAAGTGGCCGTGTGCTCAATGCTGAAATGGTGCTGTTTGCGGCGGGTCGTGTTGGCGCAACCGATACGCTCAATCTGGCAGCCTGCGGCCTGCAGGCTGATAGCCGTGGCCGCCTCAAGGTCAACCCGGAGACCTTCCAGACGACTGTACCCAACATCTACGCAGCCGGCGACGTGGTTGGCTTTCCAAGTCTTGCCTCGACCTCCATGGAACAGGGCCGCATTGCCGCCCGCCATGCTGTGGGCGCCCATTCCAGCGAGCCGCCGCAATATTTTCCCTATGGTATCTATGCCGTGCCGGAAATTTCCACCTGCGGCCTGACCGAAGAAGAAGTGCAGCAACGCAATATTCCTTACGAATGCGGCATTGCCCATTTTCGCGAAACCTCGCGCGGCCATATCATGGGGCTTGATAGCGGCATGCTGAAAATGATCTTCTCGCTCAAAACCCGCCGCCTGCTGGGTGTGCATATTGTTGGCGAAGGTGCCACCGAACTCGTGCATATAGGCCAAGCCGTTCTCAACCTCAAAGGCACCGTGGAATATTTTGTCGAAAACACCTTCAACTACCCGACCTTGGCGGAAGCCTATAAGATTGCGGGTCTGGATGCCTGGAACAGAATGGGCGAGCTGGTGAAAAAGGCTTGAATTTCCAATAGTGAATTTAGCCTCAATCTCGAAATTGACGCCATAATATCGAGTCTCGGAAAATGCCGGTTTACCGGGTCACTTTACGGGGCGGAAATATAAATTGGACAGAAGACGATAAGGCTGTTATAAAGCCTTATCGATAATTGTTTGTTTGATATTGTTGTTGCTGGCACTCTGTGCAACTCTGACGAAATTACCCTTCAAAAATCGAAGCGAATAAGGCCCCTGCATTGCACGGACCTTCCTATAATCTTGCTATTGAAAGGGTTCGTTATGACCACTGGCACAGTAAAATGGTTTAATTCCACAAAAGGCTTCGGCTTCATTCAGCCAGACGACGGTAGCGCAGACGTTTTCGTGCACATCTCCGCTGTAGAGCGCGCCGGTATGCGCGAGCTCATCGAAGGCCAAAAGATCGGCTTTGAGCTGGAACGCGACAACAAGTCGGGCAAGATGTCCGCAGGTCAGCTTAAGGCTGCCTAAAACAGTTTTTGTTGCCGGTGACCACGGATGTACTGGCATCAACGCGAAAAGAATGAATCATGAGGTCAGGCATCTTGCCTGACCTTTTTTTTGGCCTGACCTTTTTGGCAAATACAGCGCCTGCGTTTTGTCAAACGCCCATAAGACAGCGCAAAATTTCAAATTTGCAGCAAAACCGCTACTCAACACAGGAAACACCCATGACTGAGCACATCAGCAAGAACCGTGAACGCGCCGAAGCCGCTTTCAGCCTCACCCAGACCCAGCACCTATCGCGCAACCGCGTTGTTTCAGAAATCGACGCCGTGGCAACAGCGCGCAATGAAAAGACTGCGCGCCTGCGGGCTTTACGCCTTGAGCAAGATGCAATTGCTCTCGCTCAAGTCGCGGCCAAATCCGACAAAGGCTGATCAGCTGACCGACGTCTAAAATTAGGCGTCAGCTTGGATTTTCCAGACTGAACATTTCCGAATGTTCGTCATAGGCAAACAGCTCGGCATAGCGCGACCAGGAAACAACCGTTTTCATGGTTTCCGCCGCCTGATCTTCCTGCATGTAGTCTTCCAGCTCTGTTCGAAAGCGCATTGCTGGTGCCGTATGCGATGGCCGCTCGTCCAGCACGCGGCGAATAAGACCGACAATCGGCACATAGGCCACCAGATGCTCGGCAAAGAGCTTTTTGCGCGCATCCGTATCCATATGGGCAAAGCGCTTGCCAATATCGGTCAGCACCAGATCCCCCTCGCTCATCTGCGCAAACCGCAGCAGCTGCAGCGCCTCGCCGAGGTGGAATATTTCTTCTGTGCCCAGCTGCAACGCGCTTGCCAGAACCGGCAGATCCGCCTTGCCATTGTAATGCGGGCCAGCAACAGCCTCAATCAAACCTGAGAGCACGTTGGTGGAAACGTGCTCCAAAACCATGCCGACGCCTGTGCCATGAATACCATCCATTGCGGGTTGGCGTGGCTCGGCACGGTTGGTCATCTGCGCGTAAATGCTATCGACCAATTGGCGAAAGATGGGATCAAGCCGGTTGCGCGGATGCGGTAAATCGACCTTCAACTCCGACGCAACGCGACCGGGATTGGAAGAAAACACCAGAATGCGATCGCACATCAGCACCGCTTCTTCGATGTTATGGGTGACGATCAGCACGGATTTAATCGGCAGGCGACCTTCAATCCAAAGGTCGATCATGTCCGTCCGCAGGGTTTCGGCTGTGAGCACATCAAGCGCCGAGAATGGCTCATCCATCAACATCAGATCAGGATGCACCACAAGCGCCCGCGCAAAGCCAACGCGCTGGCGCATGCCGCCCGACAATTCCTTGGGGTAAGCATTTTCAAAGCCATCAAGGCCAATCAGGTCGATGGCTGCCAGAGCGCGTGAGCGGCGCTCCGTGCTATTCACCCCTTGTGCCTCAAGCCCCAGCTCCACATTTTGCAACACGGTGAGCCATGGAAACAGTGCAAAGGATTGGAACACCATGGCAATGCCATCAGGCGGTCCAACAATGTCCTTGCCGCAGCTCTGCGCCTTTCCTGACGAGGGCGGAATGAGACCGGCAATAATACGCAAAAGCGTTGACTTGCCGGAGCCGGAGCGACCCAGCAGACCAACAATTTCGCCTTCCTTGATGGTTAGATCAACATTTTCCAACACAACCACATCGGTCCCGCTGCCCTTGGGAAAAGAGCGGCTGACCTGATGGATACGAACGAGCGGAGCCTTGGTGGACAGATCAGACATGGGCGCGATCTTTCGAGATAAGAGTGTTCAAAACAGGGGAGATGATCGTGGCAAGCGCCTCGCCACGATCAATTGACATGATCAATTGACGCGCAGGCGACGCTCGCCAAGCTCATAGAGCGGACGCCAGAACAGGCGATTGAACAGTGTCACAAACGTGCACATCACGATGATGCCAAGCACCACGCGCGGAAAATCGCCTTGTGTGGTGGCATTGGCAATGTAAGAGCCAAGCCCCGGCGTGGAGAGCTGCGTGGTGCCCCAACTGGCCACCTCGGCAACGATACTGGCATTCCATGACCCGCCCGATGCGGTAATGCCGCCCGTGACATAATAGGGAAACACGCCGGGCAGCACGACCTTGAACCACCAGCGCCAACCCTTGATATGAAAGCTGCGCGCCGCCTCTTTCAAATCGCCCGGAAAGGCCGAGGCCCCAGCAATGACATTGAACAAAATATACCATTGCGTGCCAAGGATCATCAGCGGGCTGAGCCAGATATCGGCGTTCAACCCATAGCGTACAATCACCACAACAAAGACCGGAAAGGCCAAATTGGCCGGGAAAGCCGCCAGAAACTGCGCCAAGGGCTGCACCCTTTCAGCCAGCTTTGGCCGCAGGCCAATCCACACACCAATTGGCACCCAGACCAGGGTGGCCAGAACAATCAGCACAATCACCCGCAACAGCGTGATAAAGCCATCGACAACAGCAATCCCCACCTCGCTCCAGCCGATCGTGCCACGCAGATAATTATAGCTGAGATAACCGGCAAAGATCGCGCCGATGAAAATCAACGTCACCCAAAGGCGGTCAAGCATCACCGATGGTTTGGCTTGAGCACTGGAAGGTTTGAACACCACAAATGAGGGAAACCGCAGATTCCAGATCACATGGCTGAGCCAGCCAATCGGCGCTGTCAGCACACGAATAATCCGCGCGCGGCGCAAAAGATCCAGCATCCAGGATTTTGGACCGGGGCCGGATGATGTTGTTTCAAACCGAAATTTATCGGCCCAGGCCACGAGCGGGCGAAACAGAAACTGGTCATAGATGATAATCACGGCCAGCATGGCCGCAATGGCATAGCCAATGGCCCAAATATCCTGTTGCTTGATGGCCAGCGCCACGTAGGAGCCAACGCCGGGCAACGTCACCGTGGTATCACCCACGGTGATTGCTTCAGAAGCAACCACGAAAAACCAGCCGCCCGACATGGACATCATCGCATTCCACACCAATCCCGGCATGGCAAACGGCACATCAAGCCGCCAAAACCGCTGCCAGCCGCTGAGATGAAAACTGCTCGAAACCTCTTCCAGATCGCGTGGCTGACTGCGCATGGATTGATACATGCTGAATGTCATGTTCCAGGCCTGACTGGTGAAAATTGCAAACACCGAAGCCAGCTCCGCGCCCAACACCCGTCCGGGAAAGAGATTGAGAAAGAATGTGACGGTGAATGTCAGAAAGCCCAGAATGGGGACCGACTGCAAGATATCCAAAATGGGAATCATCACCATTTCAGCCCGCCTGCTTCGGGCGGCAACGGTGGCAAAGAGGAAGGTAAAAATCAGCGAAAACACAATGGCTGCCAACATGCGAAGCATGGTGCGCACGGCATAAATCGGCAAATTTGCCGGATCAAGCGACAGCGGCGCAATATCCAGCGCCGTCAATGGTTCTGTTGCAACATCAGCACCATAGGCAATAAGAACGATGACGCCAACCACCAGCAGCAGCGCCATCACGTTCCAAAGGCTAAGAAGCAGGGATTGGCGAACCGCGAGCGGTGCATGTTTATGAGATGCCATGGTTGAGCCCTTCGGCACAGAGAAGGAAAGATACGTCTTGAGGCCAGGAAGGAGGGTCCAGCTTTCCTGATCACAAAAGACGGCTTAACGGCAATAACGTGACAGCATCATGACGGGTTTTACCTAACCATTCGGAAAAAACTGGATTTTTTCCACTACACGACGAAGTGATAACAAAATTTCATAAAGAACAACTGCTGGTCAACCACACCCCCAAGGGGGATATTGACAGGCGCAAATGAAACCAAGTATCTCTCCCATCGGTAATGGATTCTGCCTGGCATCAAGCCGAACCGCTTCCTTGAAGAAGCTGATGACTCCTACTCAACGCCAACACGCGAAGGAGTAGAAGCTTGTCTAGAATCCTGATTTTTCTTCCCCTACAATCCATAAAGTCCGTTTGGAGCGCATACCTATGAAGGCGTTATCAATCTTTATCATCCCACGCCTTCATCAATTGCGCAGCCTGACAAAATGGATTGCCATTCTCGTGCCCATGGCCATTCTTGTCGGCTCGCTGGTCGCTGCTTTTCTCTGGGGACTGGACCAAGCCACAAGAGCGCGATTTGAATTTCCATGGCTGATCTACGCCATGCCTATGGCAGGCTTTGCCATGGTTTTCGCCTATCAAAAATTTGGAACAACCGTTGAAGCCGGTAACAATCTGATTATCGACCAGATTCATCAGCCCGGCGGCGGCGTGCCTTTGCGCATGGCCCCGTTCATTCTGGTGACAACGGTGTTAACCCACCTTGTCGGTGGCTCGGCTGGCCGAGAAGGAACTGCGGTGCAAGTGGGCGGCAGTCTGGCCAGTGCCTTTGCTCGGCTCTTCCGGCTAACGCCAGACGATACCCGCATTGTGCTGATGGCGGGGATTGCTGCGGGCTTTGGGGCCGTGTTCGGCACACCCATTGCCGGAGCCGTGTTTGCGCTGGAGGTGCTAACCATTGGCCGCATGCAATATGACGCGCTTTTGCCGTCGCTGTTTGCCGCCCTTGTGGCCGATTGGACCTGTCATGCCTGGGGCATTGGCCACACGCATTATGCCATCACCTTTGGCAGTTTGAGCACACCCGAAACCTTTAACCTGGATGCGCTTTTGCTGCTCAAGACGGCCATTGCAGGCATCGCCTTTGGCTTGGCTGCGCAGCTTTTTGCCCGTTCCGCGCATTTTGCATCATCGCTCTATAAACGCCTCCTGCCCTTTGCGCCGCTGCGGCCCGTGCTGGCCAGCCTCATTTTGCTGGCTCTTGTCTATCTCTTAGGCACACGCAGCTATCTGGGCCTTGGCGTTTGGTCGCCCAACCCCCATGACATCACCATCTCCACCTTCTTTCACCCCGATGTCATCGATTATTGGAGCTGGGCATGGAAGCTGATTTTCACGGTGATCACCCTCAGCGCGGGCTTCAAGGGCGGTGAAGTCACACCGTTGTTTTTCATCGGCGCAGGCCTTGGCAGCGCGGTCGCGGGCGTGCTGGGTGCACCGCCAGACCTGTTCGCCGGACTCGGTTTTGTTGCTGTTTTTGCCGGTGCCACCAACACGCCACTGGCCTGCCTGATCATGGGCATTGAGCTGTTTGGAGCCACACACTCCGCCTATCTCGCCGTAGCCTGCTTTGTGGCCTATCTATGCAGTGGCCATATGGGCATTTACAAAGCGCAGAAATTGGGTGTAGCGAAGCTGGTTTTGAACACAAAAGCGCAAACGCCAGCGTCCAAATCCTGACGGTCATCAGCCAGACCGTGCCGTGACAAGAGGGCAAGAGCTCGGGCCTACCAATCGGCCGAACTCTTGCCCCGAACCAAGCACTTGCCGGCTTTTGGAGCTACAGCTTTGGTCCGAAAACTGGCAACCGGTTTTCGGATAAATTCGATGCGAAAACAAAAATAAAGAGCTACAGCGAACCGGTTCCGATTTTTGGCAACAGTGTCGTAGACAAACAAAAAGGCCGCCCAATGGACGGCCTTTTCGGTTTTATCTGTAGGACAGATTATTCAGCGTCGCCTTCAGCAGCAGCCTTCTTCTTAGGGGCAGCCTTCTTCTTCGGAGCGGCTTCTTCGCCTTCAGCAGTGGCCTTCTTTGCCTTCTTCTTGGCAGGCTTTGCGTCATCGCCGTCTTCGTCTTCAGCCAGCAGCTCTTCCTTCGTCACGGTCTTGTCCGTCACGTTCACTTCAGCGATCAGCTTGTCCATGACCTTTTCTTCAAAGATCGGAGCGCGCAGCGATGCAGAAGCGCCGGGGGTGTTGCGGAAGAAGTCGATGATCTGCTTTTCCTGACCTGGGAACTGCTGCAACTGAGCGTAAAGTGCGCGCTGCATTTCTTCTTCGGTCACTTCGATAGCGGCCTTTTCGCCGATCTCGGACAGAACGAGGCCGAGACGAACGCGGCGTTCAGCCAGCGTGCGATATTCTTCGCGAGCGGCTTCTTCCGTTGTGTCTTCGTCTTCAAAGGTCTTGCCGGACTGAGCGAGATCGGTGTTGATCTGACGCCAGATGTTTTCAAACTCGGCTTCAACCAGACGCGAAGGTGCTTCGAACTTGTACATCTCGTCGAGCTGATCAAGAATCTGACGCTTCACCTTCTGGCGTGTCACGTTGCCATACTGGCTTTCGATCTGGCCGCGAACGATTTCCTTCAGCTTGTCAACCGATTCCAGACCAAGCTTGGTGGCCAGTTCATCGTTGATTTCCTGGGCTGCAGGTGCTGCAACTTCCTTGACAGTGATGTCGAAGGTTGCGTCCTTGCCAGCCAGGTTTGCAGCTGGATATTCGGTTGGGAACGTGACGTTGATCACCTTCTCGTCGCCAGCCTTCAAGCCCTTGAGCTGCTCTTCAAAGCCAGGGATGAAGCGGTTAGAGCCAATCACCAGCTCTGCATCTTCGTCCTTGCCGCCGTCGAAAGCAACGCCGTCAACCTTGCCGAGGTAGTCCATGGTGACGCGGTCGCCGTCTTCAGCAACACCGTCCTTGGCTGCAAAAGAGCGGGCGCTCTCAGCAATCTTCAGGATCTGCTCGTTGACTTCGTCTTCCGACACTTCAACAACTTCACGCTCAACCTTGATGCCATCCACTGGCTTCAATTCGATTGCGGGAATAACTTCATAGGACAGCGTGAATTCGAAATCGGCTTCAGCGTTCAGGATCTTTTCAGCCTGAGCTTCGTCTTCCGTCATCGCCACTTCAGGCTGGGTCGCAGACTTTTCGCCACGCTCGGACAGAATGGTCGAAGGACGCTCACGAACGATTTCGTTGACCAGTTCAGCCATAACAGACTTGCCGTACATCTTCTTCAGATGACCAGCAGGCACCTTGCCCGGACGGAAACCATTGATCTTAACCTTGTCCTTCACGTCGGCAAGGCGCTCATTCATCTGAGCTTCCATGTCAGCGGCCGGAATGATGATCTTCAGTTCGCGCTTCAGCCCTTCAGCGAGCGTTTCGATAACCTGCATGTTGTAACCTTCGTGTCGCGGCGACCGTGCACGGCCCCCGTTGGTTTCTTGGTCGCCCTCCTCGGACAACCTTGGTTTCATGACGACCGTGATCGATCGGTCGGTGACTTTTCTGAGCGCGACGTCGGACTTTTCCCGGACGCGGCCTCTTGGCAAATCTTAAGCATTCTGCCCCTCGAATATCTTTCCAGGCAAAATGGCGCTAACAGGTGAAGGGCCGGAATGATACCATTCCCGCCCCATAGCCCTCTTGCGTTACATTCTGGTGCGGGTAGAGAGACTTGAACTCCCACGCCTTGCGGCACCAGAACCTAAATCTGGCGTGTCTACCAATTTCACCATACCCGCGATCCATCAGAACTTCATGCGACATTTGCATGAAACCGCCGGAGCGCGGGTCTCTATAGCACCCGTTTTTCGCCACGCAAAGGAAAAATGACACGTGATGCAGATTTCCTCCCCCTTAAACACGCAGGACAGCCAAAACAAACGTAAATTCAATCCATTACAATCAAACTGAAATGTGAAAAAATGCGGGAAAATCAAAAATCAGGCTGCGCATAAACTGGTTGGTCACCAATAAAAAGCTGCTTCAACTGCGCTTTTCCACCCGACGAGACCCGCACAGTCACACTGACAGCACCTCTGTTGCGGGCGTCCTCGATCTCTTTTCCCTCACCCTCCGGCACATAAAAGCGCTCAATACCATATTGCACCACAAAGCTGGCGTCCTTGCCAAAGGAGGGATCATAGACAACCGGCTCCGTCACCAGAACAACACTATCGGGCTTCGGAGGCAGTTTTGCGATTGAGACCTCCTGCAGCACAGCAAAGCCATCTGCACCGGGTGCGACACGCACATGAAAACGCACCTCCTGCCGGTGCGCTGGTCGCTCACCAACAATCTGGTCATTGTACAAGCGGGAAATTGCGTAATTGAGCACAACATAATCGCCGCGCAAAAGATCACGAGGATCAACCGCTTCTGTTTTGAGCTTAATTTCAACACCAGTGCGCAGGATATAAGTTCGTTCACCGATCTGATAGCCGATCACCGCAGTTTGAAAGCACGCCAGCAAAATCGCAGCGGAGATCAATCGAAACACATGATTACGAAGCATCGACGCCCTCCTTCTTCAAACCGCGTTTTTTGGACAACAACTTCTCCAGACGGCTTACACCAAAGGCCAGCAGCGCCAAAAGCAGACCGCTGATCAGGAAAAAACTGGACGTGTCCAGCAGGGAATCAATCGTCTGAAATGAGAGATACAACGTCTCGCCTGCGAAAATCATATAAGCGATTGCCCGCACCATGCCATCATCCCGCCCCTTCATCACAAGAGCAGCGACAGATATGGCCAATGAGGCGACGGAAACGACGGCCAGCGGCAAACCTCTGCTGTATTCTATATTGATCAGCGCCAAGCCAATCGCGCTCAGGGCCAGCGCGTAGGTCGCAACAAGACGCGCCACATGGCTATCATAAAGCCTTGTCAGTGAGAGAACGGCAAACAGGCCAAAGCCGCCAGCCACAAAAGCAATGGCAATCCGCACATCTGTCGTTTGCGCATAGAGCCAGATCAGCCAACCCAGCATCAAGAAGCCAGCAACGTGGCGAACCCGCACATTTCCCGCCCAAAAGGACAGGAGAACAATAATGCAGCTCAACGCTGGCGGCAAAAGCACGGTCTGGGTCGTCCAATCGAAATTATACCGATCAAACGCGACCCAAAGCGTTGACACACACAAAGCGGCGACAAAGCCCAGCATAATGCCTGAGCGAAAAAAAACGCACGACAGCACGGCCGCAGCCAGCCAGATATAAAACAAATCAAGCTCATCGCCGGAGAGATGGTAAAGCTGCCCCACCAGCGCCATGCCGCCGCCAAAGCTTGCAGCCCCCAACACCAGCAATCCCTGCCCCAAGACCGTTCGCCCAAAGGCAATCAACATCGCACCGCCACAATGAAAGCCCCAGATCAGGGCAATGACCACCGACACCTTCATGAGCCGTGGGATCGCTTGCCAATTGGCCGCAATGACGAGCAGGATCGACGCCGAGAGCAAAACGGCGGACAGCACCAACAGAACAGAGCCAACACTGAAACTTGACGCCTGCGCATCATGATCAGCCAGCATGGCCTGCGCATCGCGCTCGTTGACAAGCCCCATGGCTGTCCACCGCATCAGATCCCTCTTTAACTTTGCGCGATACATGCCATCTCCTGATTGCTCCCCCGCCCATTGATTACTGCATAATGTCTAAAACTGGAATCGATTTCAGAAATTATGCAGCAGATTAAAAGTGTTACAGCCTCCAGCGAGAAAGACCCTTCGCAATTCCATGAACGCCATGGGCGGGCAAAATACGCCATGCGTGAAATGCATATCTTCCATGAAAATATCGCACTGCACAAAACCATAAATTCTGATAGGAATACTGCAACAGCAAACGACAGGCAGACAAGCCGAATGTGCGCTAACGGCGGTATCCGCCAAAAAGTTTCGACGCAGCGTCCTCCTCCTCCCGATGCGCGTCGATCAGACTGACAAGCTCCTCCCAATTGTCAGTCACCTCAAATGACGCCCGCCGGACCTCCTCCCCCGGTGGGCGTTATTGATTCCAGCGCCCGGAGATAGGCCCAAACCTTCCGTTATGCACCCTAATGCTTCGCGCAGGCATTTCTAACCTTTGTTAAGGATTTGAACCCCTTCTCCCAGCATAACAATCGGCATTTTCGCACATTTGCTCTTCACGCATGCCCCAGATCACCTTTGATCCATGATTTTGCCCTCAAAATAGCCAGATCATTAAAAATCTTAAACATGCCATGCATATAGAGCATAGGTGCCTCGCGACATTGGCTCTTCATAAGTTATGCTGCAGAGCATATATTCAACTCATCAAATGAGGGCTGGCGGATGTGCCAGCAAACACGCTGAAACGAGGCATACCATGAACCTGACCCGCACACTCACCAACTGGCGCAAATATCGTCAGACCGTATCTGAACTTGGCCGCATGTCGGACCGCGAATTGCACGACCTCGGCATTGGCCGCAGCGAAATCCGCAGCGTTGCCCGCCACGCCGTCAACGAGCGCTAACACCCGATAGATCGGCTCGCAGCGAAGCACCTGTTAAGGTGCACAAAGATTTGCTGCAGCGGTCCATTGGTTGCATATTTGAAAGCCTCCCTTCGGGGAGGCTTTTTTCGTTTCAGTGCACGCCAGATCCTCGCTTCGTAGCGCTCCCACCATATATATCCCAAAAACTCAGACAGACCCTATATTTAGCATCCAAAGCCGCCCTGCCCGTTCTGCAGGCATGCCTGCTCAAATAGCCATCATGGCCTAAATATGCAGCAACCACCTGCACAAATGCATGGCAGTCGCCTAAATATTGCACTGTCACAAAACAATCCTCAGGCGTATAAAGGCTCCAACAGCTGAAGCGGAACAGACCGCAAGATCAGCAAACGAGTTACCAAGAGGAAAAGATCATGAACCCGATCCGCATTGCAAAGAACTGGATGAGCTACCGCCGCACGATTTCTGAACTGGGCAACCTGTCCAACCAGACATTGTCTGACATCGGCATCAGCCGTTACGAAATCCGCAATATTGCAAATCGCTCTTTCCGTTAATCGGAACAGACTGATTTGTATGTCTTAACGGCACCACGTGGTGCCGTTTTTGATTCTAAGGCCTGTTTAAAAGGTGCGATAGAATCTTTTGAACCCGTGCAAAGCGCCTAGTTTTTCAAAAGGTCAAACCCCCTTCGCAAATATCCGGCGCGAAATGATTGGAAGCTGCAAGCAGGCATGATAAAGAGCGCGCCATGACCCAAGATAGCTCTTTTTCCCCTATTCATATCATCGGCGGCGGCCTTGCAGGTTCTGAAGCCGCCTGGCAGATTGCCCAGGCTGGCGTGCCGGTTGTCCTTCACGAGATGCGCGGCGTGCGTGGTACGGATGCGCACCAGACCGATGGCCTTGCCGAACTGGTTTGCTCCAACTCTTTCCGCTCCGATGATGCCACAGCCAATGCGGTTGGCGTCATCCATGCGGAAATGCGTCTGGCTGGCTCGCTGATTATGATGTGCGCCGATAAACATCAGGTGCCTGCTGGTGGAGCCCTGGCAGTTGACCGCGATGGCTTCTCCAATGCCGTCACCCAGGCCCTGCATGACCATCCCTTGATCACCGTTGTGCGCGAAGAAGTGGATGGACTGCCGCCAAAAGAATGGGATCAGGCCATCATTGCTTCTGGCCCGCTAACATCACCAGCACTTGCCGAAGCAATTCGCAATGAGACCGGGGCCGATGCGCTGGCATTTTTTGATGCCATCGCGCCGATTGTTCATCGCGACAGCATCAATATGGACATTTGCTGGTATCAATCCCGCTATGACAAGGTTGGTCCGGGCGGCACAGGCAAGGATTACATCAATTGTCCATTGGATGAGACACAATACAACGCCTTTATCGATGCCTTGATTGCAGGCGATGCGGTTGGCTTCAAGGAATGGGAAGGCACCCCCTATTTCGACGGCTGCCTGCCGATCGAAGTGATGGCGGAACGCGGACGCGAAACGCTCCGCCACGGTCCCATGAAGCCAATGGGTTTGACCAATGCCCATAACCCAACGGTGAAAGCCTATGCGGTTGTGCAATTGCGCCAGGATAATGCGCTGGGCACGCTCTACAATATGGTCGGTTTTCAAACCAAGCTGCGCTACGGCGCACAGGCCGAGATTTTTCGCATGATTCCCGGTTTGGAAAATGCTGAATTCGCGCGTCTCGGTGGGCTGCATCGCAACACCTATATCAATTCCCCCATTCTGCTCGATTCGTCCCTGACCTTGAAAAGCCGAAAAGGCCTGCGTTTTGCTGGTCAGATCACCGGCTGTGAAGGTTATGTTGAGAGTGCGTCCATTGGCCTTTTGGCCGGGCGTTTCGCAGCCTCGGAGCGCAAGGGCGAATCGATTAGCCCACCGCCAGCAACAACGGCGCTGGGAGCCCTGCTCTCGCACATCACCGGTGGCCATATCACCTCCGATGATGAACCGGGCAAACGCTCGTTTCAGCCGATGAACATCAATTTCGGCCTGTTTCCAGAGCTGGAACCGGGCTCGATTGTCAAGCCAGAGGGTGTGAAGCGCTTTCGGGGTAAGGACAAGACCGTTATGAAACGGCAATTGATGTGCGCACGTGCCATTGCTGATTGCAGACACTGGCTTGGTTTGCCGCCTGTGGCCTATGAGACACCAGCAGATGAGCTGGATGAGACGATGAACGTCGAATAAGGGACGCGCGTGGGCAGCACAAGACTATGTGTTGCCCACGCCTCTTCAGTCTTGCTTTGGGGGTACAGCCGCATCATCCAGCGCGCCGTCAGAGAGATAGTTGCTCAGCATCCAGAGCGACACTTCTGCGGCTTCCTCTGCGGAGGCAAACAGATAATCACCATTGTATTGCGGATAATCAGCAAAGAGAACGTGCAGCCCGGTGCCTTGTTGCAAAATTTGCGCCTGAAGGCGGCCTTTTTCGATCACATGGCAGGCATAGTGACCGCGCATATTGCGCATAAATCCCGCACGGTTATCATGCAGTCGCGCAAAAACCGCCTTACCGTCGGCGGTTGCGTGCAGACTGCGCAACGCTTCATTGGGAAAAGCACGACCAAACTCGACAATAGCAAGCCCGACATCGCTGAGATCCGGGTCTTTGTCGCGCTCTGACATGCGCGAGAAATACCAGGAAATACCGATAATGGTGCCGAACACCAATATTCCAAACGCCATGCCCACCGAACAACCTCCGAGTGACGCTTGCGGCTCACCTAAGCGTCAGGCGCAGCTTAAAGCGCGCGACTTATTCCAACAATTTAGATGTACCACATCAGCGCTCTGTCAAACAAATTCTGATCAAACAGAGAATATAGTCAACCATCACTTACTTAAGTTTCTGAGCTTGTGCGAATTTGAACTCTGCAACAGCCAGCTTGGCGCTATGGGCATTCTAAAACCGGCGAAGCAAACTTGCCTTTAGCATAGTCAATTGCCTGCGCCATTGTACGGGCCGAAGCTGACTTGCGAGAACGCGCGCTGGGTTGCGCCGCGCTGCCACCAAAACCGGCCGCGCCAGCGCCACCGGCACATAGGCGTTGAAAACGCTGGCAGGGACCTTCCCCGAGCTTTGCGCCTTGGTGAGATGGTCCATGCCAAACCCTGCGAATGCCTCAATAGCACCCTGAATACGGGCTGTGTCCTGACCTTGCAGAAAACTGTCCCGGGTCAGACCGGTGGCCGTCAGAATTTCATCTGGAATATAGAGCTGACCGCGGGCGCTGTGCTGCGGCATCAGCAGCAGCAATCCGGCAACGGCCTGCGCAACACCCGCATGCCCTGCAATGTCAGCGCAGGCAATCGCTGCCTTATCATCCAGCACGAGGCTTGCCAGCTGGATCAAAGCGGATGCTGTTTCGCCCGCATAGCCTTCCAGCGCCGCTTTCGGGCCTATGGGATCATCGTAAAGGTCGCTGACGCGCGCATCAATCATGTCCAGCAGCGGCTTGATTGGCAAATGATGACGCTCAATCGTCGCCATCAACCCAACGGCCAGCGGGTTGGCTTGAGCATCGCCATGCCCCTGTCCTGATAGAAAATCACGCCAATATTGCAGGCGGATTTCCCCCGGCAGAGGCTCTCTGACCAGCTCACGCACCCGTGCCAACTCTGCGCTGAAGGCATAGAGGGCAGCCAGTGCAGGCTGCTTGTCCGGCGGAGATAAAAGGCACGCGAGATAACGATCTCTGTCCGTCTCGCGCAAGGCCGAGAGGCAGGCATCATCCTGCTCGGCTACAGCCTCGTTGTGTCCATCATCGGCCATGGCATCAAACCGCCATCAACACAGCCGCCACGGCGCGCTCTTCGGCCAGCATCACATTATAAGTGCGAACGGCGGCACCCGTGCTCATCGGGTCGGAGCCGATGCCAGCGGCACGCAGCGCCTCCTTCACGTCATTGGGAATGCGCACCAGCTCCTTGCCCGTACCAACCAGCAGAAACTCAATCTCCGCCGCCTGATCCAGAATCCGCTCCAAGGAGGCCACCGTCAACACGTCACCTTCATTGACATCCCAGCCGTGAATCCCTGACGGCAAAAGCATCAGAGAGCCTTTGTGGGACATATCGGCAAAGCGGAAACCGCCATTGCCATAGGTGTCGATCTGGGCACGACCCGGAAAATGGGCGTCGCGGATGATGATTCCTTTTGCCAAACCCTATGCCCCCGCGCCGCCAATGGCTTTCTTCTTGTCTTCTTTCTCATCGTCACCGCGGTTGGCACCTTCCGGACGCAAGCGGAACGCAATCAACACAGGTGCAGCGATATAGATGGACGAGAATGTACCAACAAGAACACCGAACAGCATGGCAAAGGTGAACGAACGGATCACTTCACCACCGAACAGGAACAGCGCCAGCAATGCCAAAAGCGTGGTTACGGATGTGAGGATTGTGCGCGACAGCGTTTGATTGATCGAGGTGTCAATCAACACATCCAGCGGCATTTTCTTATAGCGCCGCAGATTTTCGCGCATGCGGTCATAGACCACCACGGTGTCGTTGAGCGAGTAACCAACGATTGTCAAAATCGCCGCGATACTGCTGAGGTCGAATTCGACCCCGGTGACAACGTAGAGACCAAGCGTCAAGATCACGTCATGCAAGGTCGCAATAATCGCGCCAGCGGCAAACTGCCATTCAAAGCGAATCCAGATGTAAACAAGGATGGCCAAGAGCGACACAACAACACCAATGGTGGCCGACTTGGTCAATTCGCCAGAAACAGACGGCCCGACCACCTCCGTGCGGCGGAATTCATAGCTATCTTGCAATCCATCGCGCACCTTGGCAACGGCAGATTGCTCGCCATTCTCACCCTCGTCCTGGGCCTGCAAACGCACCAGCACGCTGCTCTTGTCACCAAAGCTCTGCACCTGAACGTCACCGACATTCAACGTGCTCAACTCCTGACGGATGGCCGCAATGTCAGCGTCACCTTGTTTGGCCTTGAGCTCAATAATGGAGCCGCCGGTGAAATCGATGCCGAGTTTCATGCCAACGGTGCCAAAGCCACCCAAGGCCGCCAGCGACAAGGCCACCGAAATGGCGAATGTGTAGCGACGAATTCCCATGAACGGAATGTTGGTGCCATCGAAAATGCCAGTGCGCACGCCTTTCGGCATGTGCTTGGGACGACGACGGTTCACCCACAGCGCAAACATCCAGCGTGTCAGCGCGAAAGCGGTGAACACTGTGGTGATGATACCAATGGCCAACGTGACCGAGAAGCCGCGAACGGGACCAGAACCGAGGAAAAACAGCACGCCAGCTGCAATCAGCGTGGTGAAGTTAGCATCCACAATGGTGGCCAGCGCCTTGGAGAAGCCGGTATCAATGGACTGAATGAGGGATCGGCCGCTGTGAAACTCTTCACGGATACGCTCATAAATCAACACGTTGGAGTCAACAGCCATGCCGATGGTCAAAACGATACCGGCAATACCCGGCAACGTCAGCGTTGAGCCCAGCAGCGTCAACACCGCCATGATCATGATCACGTTGGCGACCAGCGCCACAACGGCCAAAACGCCAAAGAAGCCATAGAGCCCGATCATCAACAGCACGACAAGACCTGCACCGATGAAGCCCGCTGACACGCCGGCGCGAATGGAGTCTGCACCAAGGCTTGGGCCAACGGTGCGCTCTTCCACCACGGTCAACGTGGCAGGCAGCGCACCCGCGCGCAACAGCACGGCAAGGTCATTGGCCCCTTGAACCGTGAAATTTCCCGAAATCTGGCCAGAACCGCCAATGATTGGCTCGCGGATCACTGGCGCGGAAATAACCCGATTGTCGAGAATGATGGCGAAGGGTTTGCCGACATTCTGCTGGGTGGCCTGGGCGAAACGCTGTGAACCACGGCTATCAAAGCGAAATGTCACAACAGGCTCGTTATTTTGCTGGTTAAAGCTTGCCTGTGCATCCACAAGGTCTTCACCAGAAATAATAGTGCGCTTTTCAACCAGATAAGGCTCTGCCGCTTCGCCTTCACCATACAGCACTTCGGAAGTTGCAGGCGGGCGACCGCTGATCGCCTCAGACACCGGCATGCTGGTATCAACCATGCGGAAGGTTAGCTTGGCGGTCTGGTTCAGCAAAGCCTTCAGGCGCTGCGGATCGTTCAGACCGGGCACCTGCACGATAATGCGATCGCTGCCCTGACGCTGGATCAGTGGCTCGGTATTGCCCAGCTCGTCCACGCGGCGGCGCACAACTTCGATCGATTGCGTCAGTGCCGAGGACATGCGGTAATCAATACCAGCATCCGTCAAATTGATTTTAAGCAAGCCGTCGCCCGCATCGTCCAGCGTCGCTTCCTGGAGGCTACCGCCTGTCAAGCCACCGGCGCTGACCAGAGCGGTCAGGCTTTGCAAAGCTTTCTTTGCGGCTTCCACCTGGGCCGGATCGGTGATGCGCACCTGAATGGCCTGGCCTGTGCCGCTCAATCCGGTGTAGCGGATGTTGGCGTCCCGCAAATTGGTGCGAATGTCGGAAACGGTGGTATCCAGCCGTTCCTTGACGATATCGCTCCGCTGCATCTGGAGCATGATGTGAGAACCGCCCTGCAAATCAAGCCCGAGCGTGATCTGCTTGGACGGGATCCAGGATGGGAATTGCTTCAGCTGTTCCTTGCTGAAAAGATTGGGCAGCGCGACCAATACGCTTGCCACGACGGCAAGCCAAAGCAGAATTGTTTTCCAGCGGGCGAAATACAGCATCGACATCTCGGATCTAAAGATAAAAAACGGCCGCCCTTCTCAAAGGGCGGCCTTCAGCAAAAGGCTATCAGGCGTCGGCTTTAACCGGCTCGCCCTTGACCCGAACTTCTGCAATCAGGCTGCGCAGCGCGCGAACCTTGACGCCATCAGCAATCTCAACTTCAAGCTCGCCGTCATCAATGACCTTGCTCACTTTACCAATAAGACCGCCACCCAAGACCACCTGATCGCCACGGCGAATGGCGGAAAGGGTCTCATTGCGCTTCTTCATCTGGTTGCGCTGCGGACGGATCAGCAGAAAATACCAGATCACCATCAAAGGCGCGAAAAGAAACAGCATCTCCATGCCGGAGCCAAAGCCGCCAGCGGCTGGTGCTGCATCCTGAGCGAATGCTTGGGTAATAAACATGAAAAACTCCTTCGGAACCGGGGCCGCAAAGAGCTGGATGCCCCCTGTTTTGCCGCCGGAATATAGTAAGACATGCCACAATTGCAACAGAAACAGCGGCTTTGCGTACCGAATCCAAGGCTAATACACTTTCGAGCCCCATTTCGCCATGGTAGCGGCATGAATGCACACGCAATTTACCCTCTCACCCCCAAGAATGAGGCGGACCATGACCGATACGCTCACCCTGCTCTTAATGGAAGTCAAACGTCTGGCAGACGCAATGGAGCGTGTGGCAGGACCGCCAAACGCCATCAATGACTGGACGGCGGCAGAGTGCTTTGTGTGGCATCCAACCGGTGCCAGGCTTCAGCCCGTGGCGCGGCCAAACCGGGTCGCCCTCACCCTCATCCGTGGTGTTGATCGGGTCCGCGACATCCTGCATGAAAACACCGAGCGCTTTGCGCAAGGTTTTGCGGCCAACAATGTGCTGCTTTGGGGCGCGCGTGGTATGGGCAAATCATCCTTGGTCAAAGCCGTGCACGCCGATGTGTGCAAAACATCGGGCGTTGCCATGAAGCTGATTGAGGTCCACCGCGAGGATATCGCCTCGCTGCCTGTCCTGCTCGATCTGTTGAAAACCAGCGGCCAACGCGCCATCATTTTTTGTGATGATCTGTCCTTTGATCACGACGACACAGCCTATAAATCTTTGAAAGCAGCTTTGGACGGTGGCATTGAGGGACGGCCAGACAATGTTCTGTTCTACGCCACATCCAATCGCCGCCACCTGTTGCCCCGCAACATGATGGAAAATGAGCAATCCACCGCCATCAATCCATCAGAAGCGGTTGAAGAAAAGGTATCGCTGTCTGACCGTTTTGGTCTGTGGCTGGGTTTTCACAAATGCAGCCAGGACGATTACCTCACCATGATTGACGGCTACGCCAGCCATTTCAACCTGCCACTGCCCACCGAGAAACTTCACGCCGAAGCGCTGGAATGGGCCACAACCCGCGGCGCACGCTCTGGCCGCGTGGCATGGCAATATATTCAGGATCTGGCAGGCCGCCTGCGGGTGGATATTTCCAACGCCTGAAACGAAAAAGACCCGGCCTGAAACCGGGTCTTTCTCCAACCGACCTGAAACGCGACATGCTCTATTCGAGGAATGTCATTGGGTTTACCGGGGTCGCGTCCTTGCGAACCTCGAAATGCAATGTGGGCTGGGTGGCGTTACCGCTCATGCCAGATGTGGCAACCTGCTGGCCGCGCTGCACCTTTTGGCCGCGCTGCACAGAAATGTTGCTGGCGTGGCCATAAACGGTCACGGTTCCATCATCGTGGCGCACTAGAACGGTGTTGCCCAATTCCTTCAGGCCATTGCCAGCATAGATCACCACGCCATTTTCAGCGGCTTTGATCGGCGTGCCATTGGGGACGGAAATATCAATACCATCGTTGCGCTTGCCACCAACATTGGCACCGAAAGCAGCAACCACTGCGCCGCGCACCGGCCAGCGATATTTACCAATGCCCGTTGCTTCGGGTGCTGTGGCACCTGGATCCGTCGAGGCAACTTCTGTGACAGATTTGGTGGGCGCAGCAGCCGCCTTTGGTGCATCCGCCACCTTGGGGGCCTCAGCTTTTGCCGAGAGCGTGCCTGTGCTGACCTGCGTTACCACCGGCTTGTCACTGGCGGCTGGCAAATTCAATGTCTGACCAACGCGCACACCTTGGGCATTCAAGCCATTGGCCTGCTTGAGAGCGGCCACCGACACCCCGTTGCGTTGGGCGATCTTGTTGAGCGAATCGCCCGGCTTCACCACATAGGTGCCACCTGCTGGCGGTGTATTGCCGCTGCCTTCTGCGTTGCTGGCGTTTGCAGATGCAATCTCCGCTTTCGCCTTATCGCGCAGTTTCGGGTTTGTGGGCAATACGGCAAGTTTTTCCTCACCGCGTGGCATAGGTGTCGGGTTTTGACCCGGCGGCAGCAAGGAGCCTTCGGCGGCAGCAGACCGTGCGGCCGTGCTGCGCGCGCCAAAGGTTGGAATCACGATGGACTGACCCGGACGGGCAGCACTTGCGCTGGACAGGCCATTGGCCTTGACAATTTCTTTTTCCGGAACGCCATAGCGTCTGGACAGCGCCGCCAGACTTTCACCCGGCTTCAACACCACGCGGGGTGCATTTTCCGTGCTCCAGCCGTTGCTGCTGCGGTTGATGCTTTCCGGGTTTGCCGCATGCGGAACAGTGGCGGTTTTCAAACCGTCCTGTTGATCATTTTGCGCATTGGCAGAAGGGAATGGCTGCGCAGATGCCGTCTGTCGACGCTCTGAAATCGGCCCGCTTGATGCGCTAGAGCCAGGCGGTGGGGCGAGATCTGACTTTTGCACCTGCACAGCCGAAGAAGCACGGCGCGCTGGCGAATAGGTTTGCTGGCTCGGGTAAGGTTGTGCCATCGCCTGTTGCCGATTGCCATAATCGCCGCCAGCCGATGCGGTTTGGGGCGCATAGGTGCCACCCGAATTGCTCACATCAGCCATTGGCACAGGCGCATTGTTCATGACGCTCGGACGCTGGCCAACGGAGGCCGTCGACATCGTGTCCTTGCTTGAAAACAAGCCTGCAAAACGAGACGAATCGGAGCTACAGCCAGTTGCCGCACTCGCCATAAGAGCGACCCACAGCAATTTGGCAAAGGGGATGCCGGATTTTGGAGAGTGACTCTGACGCATGATACAATCCACTAACGACGCAACTAACTTGGAATATATTAAAGCGCGTTAGTGTTACCGGCTGGTTAACCGGGATCACTTCTTGGGAAGCTTTTTAGTGAATCATTGGTAAATGCGACATTTTTCGGCAGGATTTGCAGGGCGTGAAACCCTTACAAAAAAGGCCCCTTACAAATAAGAGGCAATATGCGGTGTCAGTGGCAGGTAAGGCACCTCGAACAGATCTTCACGCTCGAATCGGCTGCCAGTGCGGGTCAGCCGCACCATCACGCACCGTTCATCATCGACCATGACCGGGCACATCAAAATGCCATTATGCACCAATTGCTCGGTGAACGTCTTGGGGATAGCAGGAAAAGCGGCCGTTGCGATAATGCGGTCAAAGGTGCCCTCACCCGGCAATCCGTTGCTGCCATCGCCCTGGCGTAAAATCACGTTGCGAATCGAGAACTGATCCAGTCGCGTTTGCGCCTCCTCCACAAGCGTCTTGTAACGCTCGACAGAAATGACTCGCTCGACAATGCGCCCGAGAACGGCGGTCATGAAGCCGCTGCCTGTGCCAATCTCAAGCACGCGCTGCCCAGCCCCAATGCGTAAGCGATGCAACAGCCGCACGGCAAGATCAGCCCCTTCCAGAAAAGAGCCGCATTCAATCGGAATGGTTCGGCTGGAATAAGCATGTTCTGCCAGATGATGCGCAACAAATCTGGAGCGCGGCGTTTGTTCAACCGCCGTCAACAGATTGATATCGGATATGCCTTCGGACCTCAGCCGCAACACCAGTGCAGCAAAGCCCTCTCGTTCCATCATTGCAGATTTCAAGATACGACTCCGGTCGCCAGCGCTTGCGCAATATTATCCTGAACAGAATAATCCGTCATATCCAATTTCAAAGGGGTTACCGAAATCTGGCCCTCGCGAATCGCCCGAATATCCGTTCCTGAGCGGAAATTTCCTTTGCGATCGCCAAACCGCAGCCAATAATAGGGAAAGCCACGGCCGTCCGTGCGCTCTTCAACGCTCAAGCCAAACTCCAGCTTGCCCTGCGCGGTCACCTCCACACCTTGAACCTCGTCTGGTTCGCAGTGGGGAAAATTCAGATTGAGCAATGTGCCCGGCGGCAAATCAACGCTCATCAATTTGGCAATCAGCTCAGGGGCAAAGGTTTCGGCCACATGCCATGGAATGGGGGCTCCCGGCTCATAGCTATAGGCCTGACTGAGCGCAAAAGAGCGAATGCCATGCACCGTGCCCTCAATGGCACCGGCAACAGTTCCCGAATAGGTCACGTCATCCGCAAGATTGGCTCCGGCATTGACGCCTGAGAGCACGAGATCAGGCTTTCGGTCCATAACCTTGCGAATAGCCATGATAACGCAATCTGTAGGCGTGCCGCGCAGGGCAAAGCGCTTCTCGCCCATCTGTCGCAGCCGCAATGGCTCCGACAGGGTCAGCGAATGAGCAAGTCCGCTCTGGTCTGTTTCGGGCGCAACCACCCAGACATCATCGCTCAGCGTGTGCGCAATCCGCTCCAAAACGGCAAGTCCATCCGCATGAATACCGTCGTCATTGGTGAGCAAAATGCGCATCACGTGATCCTAGAGTTTGTCAAGAAAAAGTGGAACCCGGTTTTTCTGATCAGACAAACGAAAACAAATAACGTTTGATCAAGAAGCTTTCTCGATCTTCTTCAAGCCATCCATATATGGCAGAAGAACGTCAGGAACAGTGATGGAACCATCTTCATTGAGATAATTTTCCATAACCGCAATGAGGCAGCGACCAACCGCCGTACCAGAACCATTCAGCGTATGAACAAAGCTGGTGCCCTTGCCGTCCTTGTTGCGATAACGCGCATTCATGCGACGACCCTGAAAATCACCACAAACAGAGCAGGACGAGATTTCGCGGAAGGTGTTTTGGCCTGGCAACCAGACTTCAAGGTCGTAGGTCTTGATCGCACCAAAGCCCATATCGCCAGAGCACAGCGTCATGGTGCGGAAATGCAGACCAAGGCGCTTGAGCACTTCCTCGGCGCAGGCCGTCATGCGTTCATGCTCAGCCATAGCGCTCTCTGCATCGGTGATCGACACCAGCTCGCATTTCCAGAACTGATGCTGGCGCAACATGCCGCGGGTATCGCGACCGGCAGAACCGGCCTCTGAGCGGAAAGATGGCGTCAGCGCGGTAAAGCGCAGCGGCAGTTTTTCCTGATCCAGAATCTCTCCGGCCACCAGATTGGTCAGCGTCACTTCGGCAGTCGGAATAAGCCAGCGACCATCTGTGGTTTTGAAAAGGTCTTCGGCAAACTTTGGCAATTGCCCGGTGCCAAACATGGCCTCATCGCGCACCATCAACGGCGACGACACTTCGGTGTAGCCATGCTCGCTGGTATGCAGATCAATCATGAACTGACCAATGGCGCGCTCAAGCCGGGCCAGAGGGCCCGTGAGCACGGTAAAGCGTGCGCCAGAAAGCTTGGCGGCCCGCTCGAAATCCATATAGCCCAGCGCTTCGCCAATTTCGGGATGCTCTTGTGCCGGATGATTCCAACCGGGCTTTTGGCCAACCACGCGGGTCACCACATTGTCATGCTCATCCTTGCCAACCGGCACATCCTCATGCGGAATGTTTGGAATGCGCGACAGGGCATCATTCAGCTCTGCTGTCAGCCTGCGCTCTTCTTCTTCTGCAGCAGGCAGGCTGTCTTTCAGCGATGCCACTTCGGCCTTCAGTTTTCCGGCAAGTTCCGAATTTTTGGCGGCCATGGCAGCGCCAATTTCCTTGGACACCGAATTGCGGCGCGACTGCATGTCCTGCATGGATTGCACAATGGCGCGGCGCTTTTCGTCCAGCGCGATCAGACCGGCAGACAAAGGCTCGGCACTGCGCTTGGCCAGCGCCTGATCAAGAGCTTCGGGGTTCTCACGGATCCATTTAATATCGAGCATCGTTTCCAGATCTTCAATTCAGACTGGGATCGTTATGCTGACCAAACGGGTCCAATTTCATCCGATCCCGTCAGGGGTTATTGCGACAAGAGACGCGCGCGTCTTAATCGCGCGCATCCACATCGGTTGACGATGAGCCTTCGGAAGCTGCTGCCTTCGCCCGCCCACGTTCCACCAGCTTTGCCGCGTAGATGGAAACTTCGTAAAGAAGGATTGTGGGCAGTGCAAGACCGATCTGGGACATGGGATCAGGCGGGGTCAAAATCGCAGCCGCAATAAAGGCGATCACGATGAAGTATTTGCGTTTCTCGGCCAGCCATTTCGATTCCAAAATGCCAACCCGCGCCAAAAGCGTTGTGACCACCGGCAACTGAAACACCAGGCCAAAGGCAAACACCAAGGACATGATGAGGCTGAGATATTCCGACACCTTGGGCATCAGCGAAATTGCAACATCGCCTTGGCCCGGCGCTTGCTGCATTGCCAGGAAAAACCACATCACCATCGGCGTGAAGAAGAAATAAACCAGTGCCGCGCCCATCAGAAACAACACAGGCGAGGCAATCAGAAACGGAAGAAAAGCCGCGCGCTCATTCTTGTACAGGCCGGGAGCCACGAATTTATACACTTGCGCCGCGATCACCGGAAAGGACACCACCATGGCGCAGAACATGGAGACCTTCACCTGCGTGAAGAAAAACTCCTGCGGAGCAGTGTAGATCAACTCGGCCTTGGTAACATCCAGATGCGCCCAAAGCACCGCCCATTTGTAAGGAATCACCAGCAAATTGAACAGGTGTTTCGCAAAGAAAAAGCACACGATGAAGGCAACAAAAAAAGCGCCAAGCGACCAGATCAGCCGAGAGCGCAGCTCAACCAGATGCTCCACAAGTGGCTGCGGTTTATCGTCAATGTCACTCATGCTTCATCCTTGACTTCTCAGGTATCACGGTCAGGTATTACGAACGGTCACTTTTGCGGAAAGCTCTCCGAACAGCAGACCTTGAGGCGGCTTTGGCGCTCGCATGAGCCACTGATGACGGCGTTACAATCAATTCACGTCTTGAGCGGGCAGATTTTCCCACACCACTGCCACCGCGCTGATTATGGCTAGATGCCGACCCGCGCGGCGAAAACTGCGATGGATGTGGATTGTCAATCGGGCCAAGAGGCGGAAAATCGGCATCCGTCATTGGCACGAGTGGCTGGTCGCTTGCAGCAATTCCACTCGCATCGGCAAGAGGAAAATGATCGACATGCGTGGCGCGCTGCAAATCGGCCTTTATATCGGCCCCCATCTGCCGCAGCGGGTTCATGGCGTCGCGAAGTGCATTGGCGGGATTGAGCTTTTGCGCATCGCCTATGGTTTTGCGCAAATCATCCATATCGGCTTCGCGCAGGGCATCATCGAACTGCGCGCGAAACTCGCCCGCCGTCTTGCGCAAGCGCGTTGTCATTTTTCCGAATGCGCGCAGCATCGGAGGCAAGTCTTTTGGACCCACCACCACGATCAAAATGACCGCAATGACCAGCAATTCGCTCCAGCCAATGTCCAGCATTCTTCAGGCTCCCGAAGCCGTCGGCCAAGCGGCGACCTATTCACGTCATATTCACAGGCGAACAATCTCGCCTGTGCGCAGATTTATTCAACGATCACTTATGATCGTCAGCCTTGTGGTCCACCGTCTGTGACGGCTTCTCCGGGGCATCATCATCCGCCATGCCCTTTTTGAAACTTTTGATGCCCTTGGCAACGTCGCCCATCAGATCGGGAATCTTACCGCGACCAAACAACAACAGCACGATCGCAAGAACGATCAGCCAATGCCACATACTAAAAGATCCCATGATCCCGCTCCTGTTTCCTTGATCTTACGCATGTAAGATCTCTGCACGTCTTTTTCAAACAACAATTACACGCATGCTTGGCATGGTAAAACGACAGAGGCAAGCCGCCAAGACCACACCATCAACATGCACAGCACATTTCACGCGATTGTCAGGCAAAATCAGTCATTTCTTTCATCAAGAGGCGTGAGCAAACCCAACTCTTCCAGATCGAGTTGCGTGATGGGATCTTCGTCTTCGTTCAGATCCACACCATCGGTTGGCATGGGCACATGAAAATTGGCCGGGATGCGGCCCGTTAACAACCCCGCCCCTTTGAGCTCTTCCATGCCTGGCAGGTCTCTGATTTCTTCCAAGCCGAAGTGGTCAAGAAAATCCCGCGTCGTCCCAAAGGTCACCGGCCGGCCCGGCGTGCGCCTGCGGCCGCGAAACCGCACCCAGCCCGCTTCCAGCAACACATCGATTGTGCCTTTGGACGTTTGCACACCGCGAACATCTTCGATCTCGGCGCGTGTGACGGGCTGGTGATAGGCAATAATGGCCAACACTTCCAACGCCGCCCGCGACAGTTTTTTGACCTCGCTCTCCTCTTTGCGAATCGCAAAGGCCAGATCCGCCGCGGTGCGAAACGCCCAATGCCCGTCAATGCGTAGCAAATTCACCCCGCGCGGCGCGTAATCGGCCTGCAAGCTGCGCATCAGCGCGCCAACATCGGTGTTGCGCGGCAAGCGCTCTGCCAAAAAGCTCTCAGACACCGGCTCTGCCGAGGCAAAAACCAGCGCTTCAGCAATTCGAGCAGCTTCACGCTGGCGGATCTCGCTTAAATCCGCCGATGGCTGTTGCAGATTTTGCCCGTCGTCATGATCGTCCGTTGTCATTGTCTCAGCCCTGTTGAGCGGCAGCGACGGCAAGACTGCCATCTGCCATGCGGCCATTGCCACCGCGCATGAAAATCGGCTGAAAGGCTCCGTCTTGACGAATTTCCAGCTTGCCCTCGCGCACCAGTTCCAGCGACGCCGCAAATGCGCTGGCCATGGCGGTGACGCGCTCAGTGGGATCCGTCAGATATTGCAGCAAATAGTGATTGAGCGCCGTCCAATCGCTAATCTCACCGATCATACGGTTGAGCATGGTGCGGGCATCCACCAGCGACCACACGCGTCTGCGCTCAATTGTGACCTGCGTGAACGCTTGTCGCTGGCGCAAATTGGCATAGGCAGACAAAAGATCATAAAGGCTGGCGTCATAGGAAGAGTGCATTCTATCCGGCACGTGCTCCGGCGCACCACGCACAAACACATCGCGCCCCAGCCGATTGCGGTTCACCAGCCGCCCGGCAGCATCACGCATCGCCTCCAGCCGCTTCAGGCGAAACGACAGGGCCGCAGCCATTTCCTCGCCCGAAGGCTCATCATCCTTGGCCTGCTGCGGAATCAGCAGCCGCGATTTCAGATAGGCCAGCCATGCCGCCATCACCAGATAATCTGCCGCCAGCTCCAGCCGGATACTGCGGGCCTTTTCCACGAAAATCAAATATTGCTCGGCCAACGCCAAAACAGAAATACGCGACAGATCGACCTTTTGATTGCGGGCCAAAAACAGCAACAGATCGAGCGGGCCTTCAAAACCGGCAACGTCAATCAGCAAGGCCTCGTCTTCGCTGACACGCTCGACAGCACTGCCCTCTTGCCACAGCTTGTCCATCGGCACATCCGTGGTGGTCACCATAGCTGGCGCGCCAGGATCAACCATCACGACACCGCGATCAGCGCATGAAACTCATCACGCAAGGCTTGCTCATCAGCACCATCGCCGGGTCCAAAAGCCGCTTCAACCGCCTGCGCTCTTTGCAATGCCGCATAGGCCAAAACCGGAGCATGAGCCGCCACCTGCACCATTTCCTCCATGATGCCGTGGCAATGGAGCAAAACGTCATTGCCAGCCGCAACCACAGCGGCGGCGCGCTCTGCGATTGTGCCCTTCAGCGCATTCATGGAAATATCATCATTCATCAGCAGGCCCTGGAAGCCAATCGTGCCGCGAATAACCTCATTAATCACGGTGGTGGAGGTCGAGGCGGTATAGATCGGATCATAGGCGGAATAGACCACATGCGCGGTCATCGCCATCAATTCACCTTTCAGCCGTTGGAACGGTGGAAAGTCATGGGCCTCAAGCTCGGCCCGACTGGCGGTGACCACCGGCAATTCGTGATGCGAATCGGCCATGCCCCGGCCATGACCGGGAATGTGTTTCATCACCGGCAAAACGCCGCCCGCCGATAGGCCTGCCGCTGCGGCCTCGCCAATCTCGCCCACGGTCTTCGGGTCTGTGCCATAGGCGCGATTGCCAATGACATTATTAGCACCCTCCACCGGCACATCCAACACCGGCAGGCAATCCACATTGATACCGAAGCGCAGCAAATCAAAAGCGTGCAGACGCGACATAAGCCAGGCGGCCCGCAGACCCTTCTCACGATCCTGCCGGTAAAGCGCGCCAATGTCTGCGCCCGATGGGTAGCGCTGGCACATGGGCTCGCGAATGCGCTGTACACGCCCGCCCTCCTGATCGATCAGCACAGGTGCATTGCGCCCGCCAACCGTTTCACGCATGGAAGCCACCAGATCACTGATCTGGGTGGCGTCAACACAGTTTCGGCCAAACAGAATAAAACCCCAAGGCTGATGATCGCCAAAAAAGGCTTTTTCATCCGGAGTGAGAACGGGGCCTGAACAGCCCAAAATCATTGCTTTTGCGTGGGTCATGCCGTGACAATAATGAAGCTTTGGCAAAAGCCGAGAGGCAAGCTGTGATCATGCACAGAAAACAGCGCAAAAACGACAAAAAGGGGCCGTTTCCAGCGAAACAGCCCCTTTTAGATCGTCCAGAATGATCTTAGCGGACAACCATGCAGCTTCCGCCAGCCGCCCGATAGCGTTCGCACAGCGAAACTGCCGCATCCTTGCTGCCCGCAGGAATCCGCACCCGATAATAGGTACCCTTGCCTGCCACCTCTGCCGCCTTGATGTTCATGCCGCGACCACCAATCACGCTGCTATATTTGGTCGACAGATTCTTATAGCTCTTCTGTGCATCCGCCTCGGTCGGCAAGGAGGAAATCTGTATCAGATACTCTCCCGGCGCTGTCGAGGTTGAGGCCACGGGCGTGGTGACAGCGGCTTGCGCCGCGCCAGACGGAGCCACAAGCTTTTCAGTGGCTGGCTTTTCAGCAGCTGGCTGGGCAGACGCCGTCTGCGTTGGCCGCGTCATTGGCACGGGCATATTGGGTGCAGGCACGCCGGCAAAATCATCGGCGGTCGCCGCTGCCGCGTCTGGCTGCGCCTCACCCGACGCCAGCAAATCTCCAACGGATTGGCCCGTCGTTGATGCTGTTGTTGAAGCCGGGGTCGCAGCAGGTGTCGCTGTCCCCGGTGCGGCGTTGGCGGTCTGGGTGCCAGCATTCGCCAAATCATCCTGTGCTACCAACGTTCCGTCCGGGCGCACGATCATGGTTTTTACCCGACGAGGCGACAGGTTTTCATCGCCGTTGTTTGCACTATTGGTCGCACCACCATTCGCAGGATTTGCCCCCGCTTCCGCATTGGCACCGCCACCTTCGTCATCAAGTGGCAGATTGTCCGGCCCCAATGTCCGCTGGGCAACATCCATCGGCTCTTCATCCTGCGAGATCAGATTTTTTTGTGCAGGCTGATCCGTCGTTGCACCAGACACGCGATCATAAACCGCCTTGTTCTGATTGGGCACCGATTTTCCACCCGGATTGGCGGGAACAACCTTCACCGGATCCTTATCGGCCATCACGATTTTGGGTTCACCACCGCCAAGAATCTCACCGCCACCGCTCTTCATCCAGGCAAAGACACCGCCACCGCCCACAAGCACAATCGCAGCGGCCGCAGCAATCGCAATCCACCGGCGCGAAGAAGATCGCTCTTCCTCTTCAAATTCCTCATCGTCAATCTCTGGCACCTCGGGCAAAGCACCCGCCTTTTTGGCACCGAAATTATATTGCGTATCAAGCGTGCGCCGGAAATCCTCCTCAAGCGCCTTTTCAAACACGTCGAAGTCATCACTCAGGCTGTTTTTCGGCTGCGGCATCTGGGCAGATGCAGCGACCGCAGCGGGAGCCTGATGCGCCGCAGGTGCGGGCTGCTGTGCCTGTTGCTCGGCGGTTTTGTCGAGCAGGTTTGCCAACTCGGCATCAATATCAAAATCATATTCGGTTACATAATTAACCGGCTTTTCTTCTTCTGGCGGCGGCAGATCCGGCACATCCAGATGAGCAATGACCTCTAAATGCTCATCCTGGTCTGAAATTGCCGACGCATCAAAAGGCAATGGCGGAGCAGGCAAATCCTGCTGCGCGTCATGAGAAGGTGCCCGATAATCAGGCTGAGGCACTTGCGCAGCAGCCTGTGCTGGCTTTGGTGCCTGATAAACGGGCTCTGGCGCGCTAGAAATCGGTGCTTGCGCAGGTACAGGCTGTGAAGCCGCACGCGCGAGCACGGGTTCTGGCTCCATGTCAGCCAAGTCCAATTCGATCTCGGCGAGATCCAGTTCCAGATCACCCGCAAAGAAATCATCCTCACCGGCCGGAGACGAAGCCATCTGCGGCTCTGCCCCGAAGGTCTGCGCAACACGCGGCTCTTCTACATGAAAGGAGGGCTCATTGAAGAAATTTGGCGCTTCACGCTTTGCTGGCGCTTCAAACACTGGCTCTGGAAAAGCAGCAGGAGCCGGGCGATGCTCGGACTCTATGGAAAAGGACAGATCTGGTGTCGGCGTTTCCGACACAGGATAGCTGTCAAAATCCGGCTCCCGATGGCGCTCTGAAGCGGCTGCAGGAGAGGATGGTGCAGCATAGACCGGCGCGGTGGGGCGAACGACTGGCGGCTCAGACGCCACCGCCCATTGATCAGGCTCGGGCTCAGACGCAGGCTTGTACAAGGCCTCTGACCGCTGCATCGGCGGCTCATCGCGCCGGGTGGGCGTTGATGGAACAGGATTAAAATTGGCAAGAGGCAGGCGAAAGCGGTTATAGCCCTCGGATGCATCCGCGCCACCCGATGGCGAGCGCTGCGGCTCGGCAGCCACTTCCCCCATTGACCACAGCAGTTCATCAGCCAGATCACTCTCACTGCTGACGCCGTCATCTTGCGGCACTGCTCTTGCGGGGGATGATCCAAAAGAAACGGGCTCAAATACAGACAAACGCTGCCGCTCGTCGTTGTAAGCTGAACGAAGATGCGCCGAATCCTCAAAGTGATCAGCCGGTTGGCGCGGTGCTACGTAGCCAGTGCCAGCTGGGCTGGGATCTGCATGGCTTACACCTAAGTGGCTGGCCGACATTTCCGGCTCCACCCGAGGCTGTTGCTGGCGATCGGAGCGGGGTGCATCATACCCCACAAGGCGAGCAAGCTCTGCCAGCGGATCATCATCCGCAAAAGCATTGCTTGCTGGGTCCCTATTGTACGAGGCCGGTTTTTGCACCATCACTTTATTTCCACTCGCTACGCGACAATCGGCTTGCCAGAGCAATGTGGGTTATTGGTGTCAAGACTATCGCATTTCCGAAGGAGCATCTGTGCCCGTAATACCGAGACCAGACTTCAATACAGCAGCGACAGCATGCACCAGCCCAAGTCTGGCAAGGGTTGATTGTCTATTTTTATCGTTAACAAATCGTAATTCCGGACGATCCTTACCTTTATTCCAATGCGCATGGAAAGAACTGGCAAGATCATACAGGTAAAATGCGATGCGATGTGGCTCCATGGACAGGGCCGCAGATTCAACGATTCGCGGATATTCCGCAAGCTTGGCGATCAACTGCATTTCTGCCGGATCAGTGATCTCAGCCACTGATTCTGCAAGGGTTTTAGCCGACAAATCCATCTCGCCAAACGCTTCAAAAGCCTGACGGAAAATGGACATGCAACGGGCATGGGCATACTGCACGTAAAACACCGGATTGTCCTTGGACTGCTCTGTGACTTTGGCAAAATCAAAGTCCAATGTTTCGCTGCTTTTACGATACAACATCATGAAGCGCACCGAATCACGGCCAACTTCTTCCACCACATCACGCAGCGTCACAAAGTCACCGGAGCGTTTGGACATCTTCACCGGTTCGCCATCGCGCAGCAGCTTCACCATCTGGCACAGCAACACGGTCAGCTTGGCCTTGCCATCCGACACCGCGCGCGCAACCGCCTCTAACCGCTTGACGTAGCCGCCATGGTCTGCCCCAAGCACATAGATCATCTGATCGAAACCGCGATCAAACTTATCTTTGAAATAAGCAACGTCGGCGGCAAAATAGGTGTAGCTGCCATCCGATTTGATCAACGGACGGTCCATGTCGTCACCCACTTCGGTGGAACGGAACAAGGTCTGTTCACGGTCTTCCCAATCCTCCGGCAACTGCCCCTTTGGTGGCGGCAGTGTGCCACGATAGACATGACCCTTGAATGTCAGATCATTGATGGCAGTGCGAATGGCGGCTGCGCCATTTTCATGCAATTTGCGCTCCGAGTAAAACAGATCATGGTGCACATTCAGGGCAGCCAGATCATCGCGGATCATCGCCATCATCGCATCAATGGCGCGATCCTTGACAATCGCCATCCACTGTTCTTCCGGCATATTGTGCAGCCGAACACCATATTCCTTGGCCAGCGCCTCGCCGACCGGAATAAGGTAATCACCCGGATAAAGACCTGCGGGAATTTCGCCCACACTCTCGCCCAGCGCTTCACGATAGCGAATAAACACAGAGCGCGCCAACACATCAATCTGCGATCCCGCATCATTGATGTAATATTCCTTGGTGACATCAAAGCCCGCAAACGACAGCAGATTAGCCAGCGCATCGCCCACCACAGCACCTCGGCAATGGCCCACATGCATGGGACCAGTCGGGTTGGCGGAGACATATTCCACGTTGACCTTGCGGCCCTCGCCCACGCCTGAGCGGCCATAGGCTTCGCTCTCGGTAATCACCGAGGCCAGCAAGCGTTGCCAGTATGCAACAGACAGACGAATATTCAAAAATCCAGGCCCGGCAACGGATACCTCGGCAACATCGGCATCCTCTTTGAGCTTTTCGCCCAGAAGATCGGCCAGCGCGCGCGGGTTTGTGCCCAGCGGCTTGGCCAGCACCATGGCCGCATTTGTAGCTGCATCGCCGTGGCTTGCATCGCGCGGCGGCTCGACAACAATCCTGTCAAAAGACAGCTCGCTTCGCTTTTCCTTTACGATATCAAGGCTTTCGAGCGCGTTTTTGATTCGATTTTCGAAATCGGCGAAGAGGTTCATGACGATCAATCCAGACAGATGCAAACAGACTGTGCCCACGGCGTGTTAGATGTCTCCTAAAACCGCAACACGGTTTCAGGAGATATGCTTTCATGCGCCAGCACTTTCGCCCGCTGCCTAACGCAAATCGGGTGTGTGGTCAAACAGCTGTCGATGCACACGCACAGCATAGGTATCCGTCATACCAGCCAGAAAATCGCCGACATGGCGGGCTTTGGCCGGAATTTCCAGCCCCGCTGTGTGCTCGACCCAATAGTCACTGCGCATCAGGGTTGGATCTGCCATATAGGCATTGAACAGATCGGTCACAATCTGCGCGGCCCCGGCGCGGATACGCATAATGTCTGGATGGCGGTAGATTTTCGAAAACAGCATTTTCTTGATCTGCCGATCCGTCTCGGCCATGGCATCGGAAAAGGTGATGATGGTTTCGCCTGCCTTGCGAATATCATCCGCCGACATGGGTTTGATACGGTTGAGCCGGCTTTGCGCCACCGCAATCACATCTTCCACCATGCGAGTGATCTGGCGGCGCATGATTTCATGGGTAAAGCGTTCCGCCTCCAGATTGGGATAGCGGTCGCGCACTTCCTGCATTAGCCCGGCCAGAAACGGCACCTCTTCCAGCATATCAAAGGTCAGGAAGCCGGAGCGCAGCCCATCATCAATATCATGGGTGTTATAGGCAATGTCATCGGCAACGGCAGCCGCTTGCGCCTCCAGGCTGGCATGGCTGGCGATATCAAGATCTTGCAGCTGGCAATACTCCACAATTGGCAAAGGCACCGGGCCTTTGATGCATTCGCCATTGGCGTTTGTCAGTGGGCCATTGTGCTTGACCAGGCCTTCCAGCGTTTCCCAGGTCAGGTTCAGCCCGTCAAACTCTGCGTAGCGGCGCTCCAGCTTGGTGACAATTCTGAGCGATTGCGCATTATGATCAAACCCGCCGTACGGCAGCAGCAGTTCATGCAGCGCGTCTTCGCCGGTGTGGCCAAAAGGTGTGTGGCCAAAATCATGCACCAGCGCCACGCCCTCGGCCAAATCTTCATCAATATGAAAAGCACGGGCCAGCGCGCGTGCAATCTGCGCCACTTCAATGGTGTGGGTCAACCGCGTGCGATAATGGTCGCCATCGGGACCAATGAACACCTGTGTCTTATGCTTGAGGCGTCGAAACGCTGTGGTGTGAACAATACGGTCACGGTCGCGCTGGAAATCGGAGCGCGTCAGGCTGTTGGATTCAGGGTAGAGCCTGCCAAGCGATGTCCATGGGTCGGCTGCAAAAACCGCCCGCTCGCCAAAGCCAAACCCCAATGCGTTTTTATCAATCGTCATGCCTGCTACACCCACACCCGCTCAACCACCATTGACGCTCACGTCTCGACTTCATACCTATAGGAAATGCCAACACAAGGCACGGTCTTGCCCAACACCATGCCGTGTTTTGAATGCATTTTTGTATCAAAACGTTCGATTTCAGATTAAACTGAAATCCAAACCACCGAATTTCTACGGGCCTTGAACCCGTCAGGAGGCGATTATGACGAATCAGACTGTGCGTGTTTCCGAGGCTGCGGCCCGGCGCATTGCGAAAATTGTGGCCGCAGAGGCCGATAAAAAAGCCTTGCGCGTTTCCGTTGAAGGCGGCGGCTGTTCGGGCTTTTCCTATAAGTTTGATCTCGACAAGGATGCTCAAGATGGCGATCTGGTGATTGAACGCGATGGCGCAACCCTTTTGATTGATGAAATGTCGCTGGTCTATATGGCGGGCTCAGAGATTGATTTTGTTGATAACCTGCTGGGCCAGTCCTTCCAGATCAACAATCCCAACGCAGTCGCCAGCTGCGGCTGTGGCACCAGCTTTGCCGTGTAAAGCCGGGTGTGCCGCCGGATGTCTCCGGCGGCTTTTGGCTTGTTAGTGGGCGTCGGCCAATTTGGCAGCTTCTGTCACATTTTCCACCGATGCTTCACCCACGCCGTTGAAAAAGGCATTGAGAACAACCGCAGCAAATGATGCCAGTAGAATGCCGGAATCAATCAGTGTGTGAAGTTCATGGGGCATCCATTGTTTGAAGTTGGGTGCAATCAAGGGAATCATCCCAAAGCCCAGCGACACAGCAACAACGAAGAGATTGTTGCGACTTCTCTTGAAATCGACACTGGCGAGAATGCGAATGCCGGTTGCAGCCACCATGCCAAACATCACGAGCCCCGCCCCACCCAAAACGACGGTCGGCAAAGCCTCCACCAAGGCCGCCATCTTTGGCAAAAAGCCAAGAGCAACAAGAAAAAGCCCGCCAGCCACGCAGACAAAGCGTGAGCGCACGCCGGTTACCCCAACCAGCCCAACATTTTGCGAAAAACTGGTGTAAGGAAAAGTGTTGAAAATCCCGCCAAGCAGCGTGCCGAGCCCATCGGTTCTCAGCCCCGCTGCCAGCATCGGACGCGTTACGGTTTTGCCAGTCAGTTCGCCCAAAGCCAAAAACATGCCCGTGGACTCAATCATCACCACAATCATCACCACCGACATCGTTACAATGGCAATCGGATCGAAAATGGGGATGCCGAAGTGAAAAGGCATGATCGGGGCAAACCAGGCCGCATTGGCCACTTTGTCAAAATGCATCATGCCCAACAGTGCGGTTAGAATACCGCCGATGACAATGCCCATCAGCACCGCGATATTGGCAACAAAGCCTTTGCCAAAACGCGAGATCAGCAAAATCGAAACAAGCACCACGGCTGAAACAGCAACGCCGCTTAAAGGCGCATAGGCTGGATTAGCAACCGTTGGCGCAAAGCTCAATTTCGCTGGTATTTCCGGAATGGCCACGCCGCTGGCCGCCAGAGCCTTCACATCGGCCAACCACTTCACCGCCGCGGGATCCACCACACTGGGTGCGGTGGGGCCAAAGGGATTGCCAAAAATCCAGTTGATACCAATCCGCATTAATGTCACGCCAATCACCAAAATGATCGTGCCTGTCACCACCGGCGGAAAAAAGCGCAACAATCGGCTGACCAAAGGCGCAATCAGCAACGAGACCAGCCCTGCTCCGATAATGGAGCCAAAAATCAAACGCGCGCCATCAACACCCGGCAGGCTGGATGCCATGGCCAACATGGGACCAACGGATGCAAAGGTGACACCCATCATCACGGGCAGCTTGATGCCAAACCACTGGGTCAAGCCAAAAGACTGAATCAACGTCACCAAGCCGCACGCAAACAGATCGGCTGAGATCAAAAAAGCGACATCTTCCGGCGGCAATTTGAGCGCCCGCCCGATAATCAGCGGAACAGCCACCGCCCCCGCATACATCACCAAAACATGTTGAATGCCCAGCACGGCCAATCGCGGCATGGGCAGGATTTCGTCAACAGGCTCTGTCTTTTTTACCATGTCAGACATTATGTTCCCCATTTTTATCTTGAATACGCACGCTCCTCCCAAAACGTCGCATCACAACCCAAACAGAATGCCGCAACAGTGAAAATTTGCAAAATCTTAAATATGTTTTTCAGCAAATCGCAGTGGCAAACTCTTGCAATTGCGCTAAAAAGACCGTCGATCGATGATGGAGAATTCTGATGAAAATTGCGACCTGGAACATCAATGGTGTGAAAGCGCGCATTTCAGAGCTATGCCAGTGGCTGGAAAGCTCTTCTCCTGACATTGCCTGCCTGCAGGAAATCAAATCCGTTGATGAAGGCTTTCCGCGTGCCGAAATTGAAGCGCTTGGCTATCATGTGGAAACCCATGGCCAAAAGGGTTTTAACGGCGTGGCGCTGCTGTCCAAAATCAAGCCCGACGAGGTCAACCGTGGCCTTCCAGGCGACGATTCCGACGAGCAGGCTCGGTTTATCGAAGGCGTGTTCTCGGTCAAAGACGGCGTTTTGCGCGTTTGCTCGCTTTATCTGCCAAATGGCAATCCATCAGACGATCCGATAAAATACCCCTATAAACTGGCGTGGATGGCCCGGCTGCAAAAATTTGCAGAATCACGTCTGGCTTTGGAAGAGCCGCTGATTCTGGCTGGCGACTATAATGTCATTCCCGAGCCGCATGATTGCTATGATCCGGCCGTCTGGGCCACCGACGCCTTGTTCCTGCCCAAAACAAGGGCCGCGTTTCGAAATTTAGAAAATCTGGGCCTGACAGAAGCCGTGCGCGCCACGACGGATGCGCAAAAACATTATTCTTTCTGGGATTATCAGGCCGGTGCCTGGCAGAAAAACAACGGCATCCGCATTGATCATCTGCTCCTGTCACCAGAAGCCGCAGACAAGCTCGTATCAACAGATATCGAAAAGCATGTGCGTGGAGCGGAAAAGCCATCCGACCATGTTCCGGTCATAGGCCATTTTAACTTCAGCCTCGCAAGCTGAAACCTCAACCCTTAAGGCTGCTGCTGCACCTGTGGCACGAGAGCGACGGCAACCCGGCGCTCTTTTTCGTCAGCCAGAGAAAATGCCTTTTCCTGCATATCCTCAATCCACTTGCAGTCCTTGGGCGCGCATTTGTCCATGGCCGCTGTCATGAAGGCAAGGCCACGCGCGGTTTGGCCTTCATCAAAGATCACATGTCCAAACAGTGCCATGGCACCGGGGTGGCCATTTTTGCGGGCCACATTGAGCCATTTCTTGGCCTGCTGCACATTGCGTCTGCCGCCCTCGCCGCTCAGCATCATCTTGGCGAGATCAAACTGCGCGTCGGGATAACCAAACGCGGAGGCTGCCTGAAAGTAAAGCTGCCGCGCCTGAATGAGATCGGCCTTGACCGGACTGCCAGGAATGCCGGTGCGATAATAGCCCGCCAGCGACACCAGCGCATTGACAAAATAGACCGTATCTTCCGAGCCAGGCTCGACACCCTGATTGGCAATCTCTGAATAGATTTTGAAGGCTTCATAGTCATTTTTGACCACGCCATCGCCATCGGCATACATGTTGGCCAAAGCCCAACGCGACCCCGTGTGGCCTTTTTCAGCAGCATAGCGATAGGCTTCAACGGCATCCTGCGTCTGACCATTTTTCTGGGCATTGAAGCCAAATTTGAAAAGATCGAACGGACCGGATTCTTTTGAGACCCCCGCCTTGATATCAAAGGCATGGCAAGATTGTGCCGCAATCAAATTGGCAACGGCCAATGACAGCACAACAATGGCGGAAGACATCCAGCCATTTCCCATTCCAACTCTGTACAGCTTTAATGTATCCACGATTACAGGCCCATATCCACGTATGCAAAAATGCCATGGTGGCAACGATCATTTTTGACCGAAGGAAAATGACGGTAAGCGTCGAACCGAATTGATATCTGGTAAACAGCTTTACGCATCATATCCATTTCTCCCACCCTAGACTGCATTTCGGGCAACACTGCGACCTAAAACAACATCTGATTAAATGCAAAGTCCACGTTCGAAAACACAACCCAAAACGGATGCTCAACGCACTCAAAACCTTGCCATGTCACCACATGCTTATTCAAACTTCCAACCTTGCCTTGCAATCTTGCTGCGCTCCATTTGTGGCGGGAAATAGACATTTTCTTTCCGCACACGGCATTGGAACGAGGATATATTCAATGTTGCAAAATCGCCACAGAGTGGCACAGATCACACAGGCAAAACGCAAGGACTGCAAACACCTGATGCCATCCTTACAACACCAGATATGCGGTCTTTTTTAAAATAATAGCCAAGAAATAAAGTAAAAATTGTATCAAATACAAAAAAGCGCAGCAGGTGATCCGCTGCGCTTTCTGAAAGACTGGAAACTTAGAATTTGACCTTGAGATTGGCCGAGACCGCACTCAGCAAGTCATTGCCAAATGTATAGGTGGCATCGGTGCCATAGTTGAGCCCGTCGATTACAACAGGACCAGATTTCCCGCTGGTCATGACACCGAGCAGACCCGCAAGGCGGAGCTCGACATTTTTCGTCGGCGCGTAGGCAACCGCCGCACCAACAGCCCAGGTGTCGGTTTGCGTGCCATAGCCTTGCGATGTGCCACGATCCCAGGTCAGGCTGACCGCAGAGCTCCACTGCTCATTAAACTTGTGTCCAACACCGCCAGATATCGTGACCCCATCGCGATAGCCGAGGTCAAGTGTGGTCGCAACGGTGTTGGTCCCTGCAATCTTAAACGGAACTTGCTGAAGCAGGCTCCAGTTGACCCACTTTACCGAACCGAAAGCGAGCCAATCGGGAGCAATACCACTTTGCACCTTCAACTCAACTGAGTCTGGCATCGCTTGCGCGCCATAAACATCAAAAGTACGACCATTGACCTGGCTCAGATCCAGCTTGCCAGTGATGTTGTCCAGCTGAACCTGACTGTTATAAACCAGGCTAGCCCGGAAGGCATATTCTGGAATTTCATAGGCCATACCGGCACGCCAGCCCCAGCCATCGCCGGAAAGCTGAAGATGGCCAATACCATTACCGAAAGGTGTGGCTGCGTCTGGCACAACCAGACGGTCCTTGAAACCGCTTACTTCCTGATAGAAAGCACCGCCAATCACGCGCAACTGGCCACGGCCGGCATCAAACCGATAAGAACACGTTGCGGCGTAGTTGTCGCTCTTGATCTTGGTTTCAATATTCTCGTTGGCACCCATCCAGTTGGCACCGGGCTTGGTGTGCGCGCCCCATGGCTGGGAATAATCGACCAAGCAATCAAAGCCGCTGCCAAGCGCTGCCTTAATCCCAAATCTCGAATTCGAGTAGGCTTCAGAATCGTCCGCCGTTGTGGTGCCACCGCCAATGCCATTGGCACCAACGCCGTTGGCGCGATTAATGTCCTTTACGTCCTTCAACTTTCGGTTCGGCATCACATAAACGGTGTTGCCCTCTGCCGTCACTGTTGATGGATCAAACAGCAGATCGATATTATAACCGCCACGCTCAAGCCCGCCCGCAAACGCGTTCGTCTGCCACAGTCCCGCCGCAATAACAGCTAGAAGTCCCGCCGAAAGTGTCTTGGTCGCCATGTATAACTCCACCCACGATTTGTCTATTACGATACCGTAACCTATTCAAATTAAATGACAACTTAACCACAATCAGGTGCATCGCAGCATTTAATTCACGGATTTACGTAGGAATCTCTACTTGCCTTATAATTGACATTTTATAAGAAAATTTTTTCGAAAAAATCTCGAAAATTGCATATTTATCAGAAAATCATACCCACAATAGCCAGAGAAGTTGCAAAGTCGCAACAGCGGAAACATTCTAAGAACTTATAAAATTGTCTCTAAAATGATGCGTCGCAACGTTGATACATCATCTCGCACACACGTCATTGCAGCAGACTCATCTGCTCCTTCGAGCCATACTGCCCGCTCTATTTCTTGATTAAACCGGCCTGATGATGGACGAGACCCAACCTATACCAAGCCTCGAAGAGGCTGACGCAGCCTCGCCTTGAAGATATTGCGAAAGGAACACGAAGAGCCATTTTCAATGACTCTTCCTATAACCCACTTCACATAAAAGCCCGGAGCACGAATGCTCCGGGCTGAAAAAAGACACTCCAAACCATGACGGCACTTTACCGCATCATGTAGAAGCTTACACAGCGTCGTTTATGCGCTGAAGAGCCACAGCAAGAACCGCGCGCTGGCCTTCAAGCTCCTCAAGACGCTGACGCTCCGCGGCCACCACTTCAGGATCAGCATTGGCAACAAAACGCTCATTGCCGAGCTTTTTCTGGGTCTTGTCGATATCCACATCCGTCTTGCCGATGGCCTTTTCGATGCGGGCGCGTTCGGCCGCAACATCAATCAAGCTTCCCAATGGCAAGCATGCGGTCGCTTCTCCAACGATAACCTGAGCCGCACCCTTTGGCGCTTCCTGCGCAAGGCTGATATCACCCACACGAGCCAAGCGCTTGATGGATGCTTCGTGGCGCTTGATTCGCTCTTGTGTCACCACATTGGCACCCACCACAACCAAAGGCGCAATGGCGCTTGGCGGCACGTTCATCTCAGCGCGCGCCGAGCGAATCCCGGTCACCAGATCCACCAGCCAATTGATGTCGGTTGCGGCCAGTTCATCAATAAAGTCCTGAGTAGGCCAATCTGCATGGCAGAGCAAGGTTTCGCGCGAAAGCCCCTCACCGGCGGTATGCGCCCACAGCTCTTCCGTCATGAATGGCATGAAGGGATGCAGCAGCTTATAGGTTTCTTCCAGCACATAAGCAGCGCAAGCCTGCGCTTCGGTTTTTGCCCGCTCGTCTTCGCCAGAAAACACCGGCTTCAACAATTCGAGATACCAATCGCAGAAATTATTCCACACGAAGCGATAGAGTGCTGTCGCCGCATCGTTAAAGCGATGATTTTCGATCGATTCCGTCACGTCGCGCTGCGCACGGGTGAGCTCGGTCAAAATCCAGCGATTGATGGCTAGCGTCGTTGTCTCTGGCAGAAAGTTCGGATCGCTTTTGACACCGTTCATTTCGGCAAAGCGCGTGGCGTTCCAAAGCTTGGTGCCGAAATTGCGATAGCCCGCCACACGCGCTGTATCCAGCTTCACATCGCGGCCCTGTGCCGCCATGATCGTGAGCGTAAAGCGCAGCGCATCCGCACCATATTCATCAATCAGCTCCAGCGGATTGATGACATTGCCCTTCGACTTGGACATTTTCTGCCCGTTCTTGTCGCGCACCAGCGCGTGAACGTAAACGGTGCTAAACGGCTCAACCGGATTGCCATCCTCATCCTTCATGAAATGTAGGCCCATCATCATCATCCGGGCAACCCAGAAGAAGATAATGTCAAAGCCCGTCACCAGCACATTGGTGGGATAATAGCGCACCAGCTCCGGCGTCTTGTCTGGCCAGCCAAGTGTGGAGAACGGCCACAGTGCCGATGAGAACCACGTGTCCAGCACGTCTTCATCGCGGGTCAGAATCTCGCCGGGCTGGAAGTTTTCCAGCTTCTCCTGCACCCAGGCTTTCCATGGGCCTTCATGGGCGAGATAGTGCTGAACAGCGGCGTCCAGCGCCTCTTCCTCAGACTTTTCAACGAAAACCTGACCATCTGGGCCATACCAGGCCGGAATCTGATGACCCCACCACAGCTGGCGAGACACACACCATGGCTGGATGTTTTCCATCCACTCAAAGTAAGTCTTTTCCCAGTTCTTCGGCACAAAATTGGTACGACCTTCACGCACGCTGGCAATGGCGGGTTCGGCCAATGTCTTGGCATCCACATACCATTGCTCGGTCAGGCGTGGCTCAATCGGCACGCCGCCACGGTCGCCATGCGGCACCATGTGCTTGTGCGGCTCAATCTTGTCCAGCAGGCCTTCGGCTTCGAGAATCTCAACAATCTTCTTGCGCGCAAACGCCCGATCCTGACCTTCTAGCTCAGCCCAGACCATCTGCTGCTCGCGGCTTGGCGTCAGGCCTTCAAGGAAATCATCATTGTCGACAATCGTCACCGTCGCATCAACATTGAGAACGTTGATCATCCGCAGACCAGCGCGCTTGCCCACTTCAAAGTCGTTGAAGTCATGGGCAGGCGTCATCTTGACCGCCCCGGTTCCGGCGGTCGGATCAGGGTATTCGTCGGCAACGATTGGAATTTTGCGGCCAACAATCGGCAAAATCACATGCTTGCCTATAATCGACTGATAGCGCTCGTCAGACGGATGCACAGCAACGCCGGTATCACCCAGCAGCGTTTCAGGCCGGGTTGTGGCCACCACCAGATAGTCGCGGGTTTCCCATTCGGTTGCCTTGCCATCTTCATCGAAAGCAATGGGGTGCTGATAGGTCACGCCCTCTTCCAGCGGATAGCGCAGGTACCAGAGATTGCCGTTCACCTCATGCTGTTCAACTTCCAGATCGGAAATCGCCGTCAACAGCTTCGGATCCCAGTTCACAAGGCGCTTGTCCTTGTAGATCAGGCCCTGCTTGTAAAGCGTCACAAACACTTCCAGAACGGCCTTGGAAAGCCCTTCATCCATGGTGAAGCGCTCACGCGACCAATCGCAGGAGGCACCAAGGCGCTTGAGCTGATTGAAGATCAGGCCGCCTGATTCTTCCTTCCACTCCCAAACCTTGTCGATAAAGGCGTCACGGCCCATCTCGCGACGGCCCGGCAGCTGCTTTTCCATCAACTGGCGCTCAACCACCATTTGTGTGGCAATGCCCGCATGGTCCATGCCCGGCTGCCACAACACGTCTTTGCCGCGCATGCGCTCAAAGCGCACCATAATGTCTTGCAGCGTGTTGTTGAGCGCATGGCCCATGTGCAACGAGCCAGTCACATTTGGTGGCGGAATCACGATGGTGAAGGTTTCAGCATCCGGCTTGGCGTTGGCACCAGCGCGGAAAGCATCTGCCTCTTCCCAGGATTTAGCAATTTTAGGTTCGACCGATGCGGAATCGTAGGTCTTATCGAGCATGTTCTGACCAGACTTTGATACTTTGAAAAAGATAGGGTTTGTGTAAAGCGGAGCCGTGGCGATGAGTCAATAATAAAGCCGCCCCGTTGTCGAGGCGGCTTGACCATAAGACCGCTTAAAGGTGATTTAACGGCGCGGACCCCGTGCAATGCGCTCAATCTCTTCGCGCACCAGCCGCTCAACAAGCGTTGGCAAATTATCATCCAGCCAGTCTTGCAGCATGGGCCGCAGCATATCCTGAGCAATTTCATCCAACGAGCGACGCTGTTGACCATCAACAGCCGCCGCCAGCTCTTCAAAAGAGCGGGCAACCTCGGCACCGGCATGGCTGGAAAGCAAACCACGAGGCTCTTCCTGAGCAATATTCGCAGGCTCCTCCATCACGGAAGCCCGCGCAAGCTCCATCGCATCCATCTGGCGTCGGCTTTCTTCCAAAGTGTCCAGATGATGAATATCGGCGATCCGCGCCTTCTGCAAAGGCCTGTCCTGATTATGGCTCAGACGCTCAGTCGAATATTGAGGCGCAACCGACGCAGCCACCTCCTCAGGTGCGGGCGCTTCTGCACTCACGGTTTCAACCCGCTCCGTTGTCGCACGCACGCGCGCCGCCAAATCCGCCAGCGAAACTGTCTTGGCAGGTCCACCTGCGGGTTCACGATCACTCAACCGTGTAACGCTGGAAAAGCCGGATTGATTGGCAGGCGTTGGGAGATCCATAGCGGCAGGCTCAGAGCCGAAGCCATCATTGCCACTGCCCACATCCACTTGGTCCAACTCGCTCTCATAACCGTAAGAAGAGTCATAGGAATTGGCAGCAACGGGTTCGTTGCTTTCAATAATACGACGGATGGATGCAAGAATCTCTTCCATCGACGGTTCACGCGATACATTCGGCTGGGCCATGAAACTCCCCGTTGGCGTTTTACCTCATCGGCTTATGCCATCTGATTCGTTTCACCTTAGAATATGCCACCGCAGGAAGAAATTGCATAAAAAAACGAAAGACCCACAATGCACAGCTTTGTGGGTCTCATCCATAAAATCACTCGGAAGCTTAGAAAACGAATTCACGCGCTTTCTGAAAGCCTGGAAGCTGACGAATTGACGCGTTGAAGAATGATGTGGCGGAAATCGAGCCAGCCGCCTTCACGAACAGCGTCGCACGTGCCGAATGGCCTTGCCCAACAACCGTCACCAAACGACCGCCCTCGCGCAATTGACCAAACAAGGCTGCAGGAACCTCTTCCACCGCACCATTGATGAAAATCAGGTCATAAGGGGCTTCTGCCGCCCAACCCGCGTCCAAAGCGCCGGTCACCACCGTGACATTTTGCGCATCAACACTTGCCAGCAAACTCTTGGCTTTGGCGACCATCTCCTGATCACTTTCAAGCGCAACCACAGCGCCTGCAAGCCGGCCCAGCAAAGCCGAGACATAACCAGTGCCCGCACCAACTTCCAAAACCAGATCATCAGCGCTGATAGCGGCAAGCTGCAACAGCTTTGCCAGCGGAGACGGATCCATCAGATAACGGCCAGGCGCTATTTGCAAATCTTCATCAATATAGGCCAACGGCTTCAAATGGTCCGGCACAAAGGCTTCGCGCGGAACCGACAGGAAAGCCGACAGAATAGAATGGGAAGTTACATCCGTCGTGCGAATCTGGCCATCCACCATCTTTGCGCGTGCTGCTTCGAAATCGATCATAGTCTTTGCCCATCTCACACTGGGTTAAATTTCTACCCGTGTTTAATCGGCCATGAGGCAGCTTTCAAGCCATGTCATTGGACACGGTGCAAAATCTCTACAAATACGCAGACGTGATACAAAAAGACGAGACAAAGCCGAGGAGTTGTCTCTGCACGCAAACACGCATCAGTCGCCCAATTAACGATAAAGAAAGAAGGGAATGGAGGCCTCGCCCGGACTAGGGGCATTCAACGCCTTCAAACCTTTATAGACCCCATTGCTACAAAACACTCAAAATAATTTCGCTGAAAAATCAACGCTGGCTGCCACACCCTGCCACACGTTTCATAGCTGCGTGGAGCGAATCTTAAGAATTGCACCTACGGCAACATTCCAATTTCAGTAAGCCAGCCTTCCGCCAATGCTGGCCACTTTGTAATGGGTTGATCTGTTTTCCTGACACCGAAGGCATGGCCACCTTTGGCAAAGATATGCACCTCCGAATTAACACCAGCGTCATACAGCGCACGGGCATAAACAAGGCTGTTACAAACATCATCAACGGGATCTTGCCACGATTGAAGCAAGAATGTTGGCGGTGCATCCTTGCTCACCGAAGGCATAGTTTTGCGCAGCTTTCCATCCTCACACATATGGCCGGGGTAAAGTGCAATGGCAAAATCCGGGCGACTACTGATGTTATCAATCGCATCAACAGGCTTGTAGGCCGGTTTGAATATATTGCTGGTTTCGGCCACCAGATACCCACCGGAAGACATTCCCAAAACGCCAATCTTTTGCGGGTTAATATCAAGCTCTTTAGCCCTTGCCCTTACAAGCCGGATTGTGCGCTGCGCATCTTGAAGGGCGAAAGAAACTTTCGGGGTAATGCGGCACTTGCATTGCGGATCCCAATAATCAGCGGTGCCTGGTATCCTGTATTTGGAAAGCACACAGGTTATGCCCTTGGCGGTTATCCAATCGCACAGCTCGGTTCCTTCCACGTCCATTGCCAGAATTCGAAACCCGCCACCGGGAAACACGACCATTGCCACACCCGTATTTTTGCCTTTCGGCGGAAAGACGGTCATGGTTGGCTCAGAAACGTTCAATATCGTCTGCTTGCCGGGCTTCAAACTTTCAGGCGGCAAAGAAACACCCTTCATATCCGGCGCACCATTTGGCCAGATAGGAATTTGCTTAAGGCCCTCTGGCGGTTGCCACACCTCGCCCGCTTGCGCCTGCCAGCTTATCGCCACCACACCGACAAGGCTGAAGAGAATGGCAAAGGTTATGCGGAAAAATCGGAAGGCCATTTTGTCTCTCCACCGCCAGCATAATCTCGGCACTGAGTAGAACACTACGTGTGAATCCGAGGCGAATTTGTGACATCCTTCCTTTGGCGGCCCTACCCTCATACCCACGCCCCAGAAAGTCGTTCCAACAGTCGATATTGACTCTCACTAAACATGAACATATCAAGAACATTTCGGCAGATAATTTCTCTCTGCACAGGAGGTTCATGATATGCGCACCCAATTGGAAACACCGGAAGCCGACCCGGTTGAGCATCTTATCGTCTGGCATGACGGCGATGTGAAAGCCGCTATCAAGACATTGCTGGATGATATTCAAGAGCTGCGCCATCAATTAGCCTTAGCATCATGCGCAATCAGCCCCGGCTATACGCGGGGCTGGATGCCAGATGATAGTTGCACTCAAACCTCGGGCCGTTTGCACCGGCCCACATCTCAGCTTATCACGAATAGAATTCGAGTATGTCGAGACGCTACGGAGAAGTAGCAGGTAGTCGCCTAACATATACAGCCACAAAGTCATCCACAATCAATGGCTTTACCCCCCTAAGTGTTTGCAAGGCCAGAATTCAAGTTGTGCTTTCCAATAGCGCGATCTCGTCTTCACTAAGGTCAAACAGGTCATAAACGATGCTGTTGATCTTGGCTTCGGCCTGCGCGATTTCGGTGGTCAGGCGATTAATCTCGACACGGTCGCGATTGATCCAGTCTTCCCAGCCGGAGCGATCAGCTAAAGGGATGTCAGCTTTGAAGACCTTCTTCACCTCTGCTCGGAAGGCGGCGAAGTCGGGCAAAGTCCACCATTCCTGAAGCCTATTTGTCAGCTTGGGTTCACGCTGAGGCGGGCAGAGATCGGGAATACGGCGTGTCAAGGCTGTTTGTAGGGCGAGGCGAGTTTCAGCAGACATTTGCGCTTCCTTTGCCAGACGGGAAAGCTCAGTACTAACGTCATCAGGAATGACGGGCATAGGGAGATTTTCCACATGCTGTGCTGTTGCTTCGCGCCACCCACCTCGAACGGCAGTGGTCCTTGAACAAAAATCAAACCAAATAATTTTTGAGTTCAGAACAGCCAACAAGTCCCAACCGCCATTTGGGATGAAGTAGGTCTTGTTATTAGAGTACGCACCAGTCGTTTCCATGGAGTAGATCGGCTGATCTTGGAAATGGCCATAGGCAATTTTGGGTGGCTGGAAATAGGGTGCATAGGCTTCCTGCGCTTGTTGCAATTCGAACCATTGTTGTTTTGTTGCACGCTTTTCCAGCTTATCTTTGAATGGCAACAGCCAATCTCTGATAGCGGGATAGTCATCTATACTGATGCTACGTTGTGGAATGTAGATAAGCCACAAACCGCGCGTTTCGGATCGCCAGCGTTTCAGGTCCTTACCTTCGAGGAAGGGCTTAAGCAGATCAGCAGACTTTGGGTCTTGGGCGCAGAGGCGTTCCTTGGTGGCGTTATCGACCACAAAGGCAGCATTCAGGCCGGTCTTGATCCCGTAGAGCGGTGATCCATAAACCTCTTTCAAGGACTTTCTACCGTTTCTGATCTTGTCCCGCAGAGCGCGCAAGGCGGGATTTTCTAGTTCCCACGACCCTGCCCCCAAAGCAGTTTGTGGATATGGGCCTGCAGCATCTTCCCAAGTAGCTAGGAAGTTGTTTTCAGGCAGGGCGTTCACCCTCCAGAAACGCAACTCGTGCCCTTTGGGCGCAGCCCCACGCTTCATGGTCAGGATGGCCGGATAGGTGGTTACGCCATCGAAAACTTGTAGATCACCGAAATCGACCACGCTTTCGATGGTGGCCTCCTTGAGTAGGTATTTCCGCAAGGGTTTGCCCGAACCAGTTTTGAAGAAGGTGTTCGAGGAAATGTAGCCCAAACGCCCGCCCGGCTTTAGCAGACGCAGACCACGTTCATAGAAATAGCAGTAGAGATCGGCTCTATCAGAAACGACCTCATAACGTTTTTCCAAATAGGGTTTCAGCAGCTTCAAGAACTCCATCCGCACATAGGGCGGATTGCCTAAGACCACGTCGAAGCCACCCTCGGCAAAGACGCCGGGGAATGCACTTTCCCAAGTGAAAGCATGGTCTAGATAGGCAAAATTGCTGTCCTCGATCAGGCTGTCACCGACCCGGATGCTGTCCGAAAGGCTGTCCAGAACCTTACCGCGTCGGGCGGTCTTGATCCAGAGAGACAGCTTGGTGATCTCGATGCTTTCTTCGTTTACGTCCACACCGAAAAGATTGTCGGTCAAAATGTCACTGTCGGGGACATAGTCAAGAAGATCACCAAAATGTTCTGCTTTGGGCAACAAGTCTTTGATCTTGTCGTTCACGCGGGTCAGTTCGGCCTTCATGAAGTCAAAGGCCATAATGAGGAACACACCAGAACCACAGGCGGGATCGACGATGCGCAAGGATTTCAGGCGATCTCGATAGGCTTGCCACGCTTCCAGCTCGCCCGATTTTTTCCTCCAGGGAATATTTTCGTAATCGCTGACATCCGCGCCCTTCCTAGCGTGCTCGCGCAAAGTGTCTCCGAAGATTTCCTTCAGGTGCGTACCTAGTGTTTCGGCCACGATGAAGCGTGCGATGTAATCGGGAGTATAGACCACTCCGTCACGCTTACGCCGCCCACTTGTACCGTTGGCTTTCTCGGGCTCTTCCTCTTCGCCACGCGCAATGGCTTGCAAGCGCTCCACGTCCGCGATGGACTGCTCGAAGATATGGCCAAGTACCGTGACTGAGACTTCAGAGGCGAAATCATACTCGCCTAGGGCTTTGAACCCCTCACAGACCTCATTGGGTATTTTCAGCGCGTCAATCACAGCGTCTTCGCGAAACAGCCCCCCGTTGTAGCGCGGTATTTTCAGCTCATTATTGCCCACGTCGATCGCGCGGAACAAACCTTTGAAATTATCCCAGATGGGGCGCGGATTGTAAGGGTCACGCGCGACAAAAGCATTTTCCAGCGTATTGTCGGGCAGCAGGCCGGTGTCTTCCGCAAAGGCGACGAACAGCACGCGATCAAGGATCTTCTGCGCGAGGGCGATTGCATCAAGGGGTGTGATCGCAACATCAGCCTTCTGGACGGCGTTCAACAACTTGAGGCGGAGGGTCTTGTAGTCTTGATAAAGGCTATTGGTGATGTCCTTGTCTTCGCGGCGGCTTTCTTGCAGCAGTTCAGCTGTACGGCCAGACAGCAGGTTTTCCGCCGACAGGAGCAGCATGAAACGCGCGTATTCTTCCGGGTCTGTCAGCTGATCGAGGCGGAACTGCTCATAGGCCGAGGTGCCTTCCCCAAAGCCATAAAGGCGCAGTTCGATCATGTTCGAAACAAGAACCCATTTCACGCCGCGCGCGTTCATGGCGTATTCCCACGCCTGTTGAACAGGGCTTTTGTTGCGACCCGGCATGATCGCATCAAGGTCGCGGGTATCCGCGCCTTTTAGCTCGAAGGGCGCAACAATGTCAGGCGTCTTACCACCAAAGCGGCCCAGGGCCAAATCGACGCTGCCACGCAAAATATTTTGCTCGGTTGAAACGTTGTAATTTGCGCCACCTGCGGGGCCGTGATAGCCGAGAACCCCTTCTACGATCTTGGAGGCAAACTGCCCGTGCAGGGCACTTTCCCTCAAGCCTTTAATTCGGCCCGAGCTGATCAGCTCCGCCCATGCCTCCAGCATCACCCGATGATCTGGCCGGATCGGATCGGCTCTAATGTAGCGCATTAAAGTTTTTTGATTGAATAGTTTCATAATAATCTTTTGATCCCCTAAATGCGTGTGGCGGCATTTATGGACTGTCAAAGTTGTGACGACAAGGCTATTCGATTTTGCTATTTTCCGTGTACTTTTATTCTTGCTCTCTGATTATTTTAGGTGTACGAAAATTCGATGAGGATTATCTGGGATGAGCCGAAGCGGCTGGCCAATTTGCATAAGCACGGCTTCGACTTTGCCGATGTGGTGCATTTCGAATGGGAAACGGCAGTTATTGACGCCAGCCACTCTAAGCGCATGAAAGCCATAGGCTATTATGCAGATGGAACGGCTGTGGTGATTTTCGCAACGCTTGGCACGGAAGCAATGTCCATCATCAGCTTTCGCCCCGCCAGCGCCAAAGAAAGGAAGGTTCTTGATGGGCACTAAACATCCAACCAAGACCAGTTTTGAGCCGGGCAACGGCTATACGCAAGAAGATTGGGACGCAGTTGATAGCCCGGAGCTGACCGACGAAGACCTTGCCAACATGCGCCCGGCAAAGGATGTTCTTCCAGCCTCGCTCTTTGAAAGCCTGACCAATGCGCGCAAAACCCGTGGACGCCCCAAGGTGGAAAAACCGTTGGTGCCAGTGACACTTCGGCTGGAACCAGATGTGCTGGAGGCTTTCAAGGCATCCGGCAAAGACTGGCGCGGCAAAATGAATGAGGCGCTGCGCAAGGCCGCTGGTATCTGAGCAATGAGCGAAACGATTGGGAGAATTGCCCATTGAAATTGCACTTTAAAAAATAAAGACCAATCTAATAATCTTGAGAATCTTGAACTTGAGGCCGTCTCGGACGCGCCCAGTGTCGGCGATGAACTCTTAAACAGTCCCGAATGCTGAAATTATTTCAAAACTATAGCCTGCACCCCTGGAGAACTACACCATGCCATAAAAAGCGTATGTTAAATCGACCTTGAGATATTTAACCTCCATCAGCTATTTCAATATATTTGAGGAACGAAGTAGCAACGTTCAATCGGTCGGGTACGGCTTCCCAAATGCCATTTTTTTGCTCGATGAATGAATTTGAGCGCATTTCATCGAAAATCATTACCTCTCTAGGCTTTAGATTATGCCTACGGCTCGACAACTCTCGTTCGGATTCCGACATAGGTAGTGAATCTCTAGTTTCGTCTGTAAACCAACCACCATACCAAACATCGCTAAATTTCCTAAGATAGTCCTCACTTTGCGCCATTGATATTAGCATTTTGACCTCTTTTAATCCTCGGCGCACATAGGCGGAAAATATAAATTCATCAAATTGTGAGATCGGATATTTTGACTTTTCCTTGAACCGCGCGACCTGTTTTTTCCGTCTGCTTTTTTGATAGGAGTTAATGATTTCTGATGGCAGAATCAAAATAAAAAACAACAAGAATACCCCAGCTAAAAAGTAAAATAAGACACGTATAATTTGCGTCAAAACACTTCCTGAGAAAACATTATATAATAAGCTGTTTTTTGAAATTTCTTCATTAGGAAAAGAAACGGAAATTTCGCGCTGACCAGCAATTTTTCCTTCAGAACTTACTAAAGGAGTGTTTTCTATACTATGAAGTACGATTATTTTTACGACATACCATTCATTTTTTTCTAATATAACAGGTGCCAAGGTCACGCTTGTTTCATTTTTGATTGCAACCGCAACCTTACGCAAATAGTCAATACTGGCGTCAGATACATCGGCCTTCACGATCGTACCAACTCCAACCCTTATTCCAAGAGGGACTTTACTATCATAGTAATTATTTAGTATATCTGCAGATCCTCTATTTGCAACTCGAACTATTAACACAGAAATTGTTTTCCCGCTTTTTGCGATATCTTGAGACTGATAGAAAACCTCCAAATCTGCTAATTTTTCTCGAACATCAAGTACAGGCTCGTTACTCAAAACTTCCAGACCAAGCCTCGGAGACTGATCTTTAAAAAATTCTGTATATAATGACGTGCATCCGAATATTATTGCCAAGAGAAACCCAAAAAACGACCACGAGGTTCTTTTATCTAGACTATTTATAAACCCCAAGAACTGCATATTCCCCAACCCCGAATTATGTACAAACCCTAATATATCAACACGCGTTTATATGATTTTTTCTATTTTAGATAGTCCATATCCACGAACACGCAATCAATTTGCGGCTTGGCAATATCAGTGATGGTTTTGCTGTTCCAGGAAAATGACAATCAACATTAAATAAAATACAGTATTATAATGAATATTTATCGATTTAAAATTTTAAATTTTATAAATAAAAACATATTTTAATATTATTCAGCACTGAAATATAAATACTTCGGTTCTAGCCTTTGCGAAAAGAAGCCTAACGAAGGGCTAGAACCTAAGTTTCAGCGGGCAGAACGAAACTGCCCACGCGATTGTCTGTCGCGCCTCATCCCAGAGGCAAATTCCCAACCTCGCTCTTGCCATCCATAATAATCACCTCGCCCACATCTTTGCCGCCGCCGCCGCGCACGGTGTAGGTCAGGCCCACAGGAATGAACTGAAAATCCTTGAAGATTTCGCGCACGCCTTCGCAGTCGTTGAGCGAAATCATGAAGCGGCCTTTGATGGTTTTCAGGCGGGTGGCCATTTGGGTGAATTGATCGCGGCTAAAGGCGTCTTTGCCGTAGTCGCCCTCGTTTCCAAAGTATGGAGGGTCAAGGTAAAAGAGCGTGCCGGGGCGGTCATACCGGGTAATGAAGTCTTGCCAGTCGAGGTTTTCGATGGTGACGCCGCAAAGGCGGTCGTGGACCTCTTCCAGCGCTCCCCGTAAGTTTTTCATGTTGAACCGCGCAGGGCGGGTTAAATCCGCACCAAAGTGTCTGCCCACAATCTTGCCCGCAAATGCAGAGCGTTGAAGGTATAGAAACCGTGCTGCCCGCTCAATATCCGTCAGAGTTTCCGGGTCCATGGCGGCGAGGTTATCAAACTCACGCCTCGAAAACAGCTGGAACCGCATATGATCCATAAGCGGCTGATAATGCCTTTGCAGAATGCGAAACAGGTTTGCCACGTCGCCGGAGCGGTCATTGATAACCTCACATTTGGGAATGAGTTTACGGCGGAAAAACACGCCGCCCATGCCGACAAAGGGTTCGGCATAGAGCGTGTGCGGGATCTGTTCGATGATGGAAGAAATACGTTCGGCCAGTTGCCGTTTGCCGCCCAGATAGGCAGCTGGAGGCGATACGGGGCGAACCGTGGTGAAGTTTAAACTGGTCTGTTCCATTGTTGAGAATCACTTTTTCTGCCACACCGCCCGCGCCTGCGCAGGTGCCGGGTGTGGTAATGATTCAGTTTTTTACCAAGCGGGGCGTGACGCCAATCTCACCCGCTGTTGCGGTCGCAAGACCGCAGCCACCCGTGCCGGTGGCATGAAGAAAGGCCGGAAGATTGCTCCCCGGCCTTTGGTATTTCGATCTGGTTTGATTACAGTCTGCCAAGCAGCAGAGCGCCAACCCGTTTGAGCACATCGGCAAAGCTGACACCGAGAGCGATGCCGCCGATGCCAATCATGCCAAGGGCACCAATGCCGATCAGCTTCCAGCGCTTCACGTCATTGGTGACGGGTTTCATGTCGGCCACATCGGCCTGCACGGTGGAGATGTTGCGCTCCAGCGCGCCCACATGGCCGACCATTTCATCCATGCGGCGATGAACCACCGCACGGCTTTGGTTGGATTTGTCTTCTGCGCGTATTTGCGCATCCTTGATCTCGCGCATGTCGTCTTGCAAGGCGCGTAAACCCGCCACCAGCTCACCAAGCTGGCGATGCACGCTTGCGTCAATTTCCGGTGCCATCGTCCGGCACTTTCCACCCCACAGGCGGCTGTGGTTTGACCATGCCGCGAATGCCATCACGCCGGGCGTTGATCAGCAGTTTAAGCAAGCCCAGGACGGCCACAATTTTAAGCGCCACCGCCTCGCTAAATAGCGTTGACCAGTCAAACAGGGCCAAAACCGGAATGGCCCAAACCAGATTATTGATGATGTTGTGCAAAAGGTTGGTGTTGAAGATATTGCGCAATGTGTTGGTGTTCATGCGCCCGCCTCCTGCAAAAGCGCGTAAAATTTGCGGCCATAGACGGCAATGTCCTTGGCGCGATCCATGCCGTTGATGATGCGCCGGGCATTCAGCCAATCGGCTTTCTCGCCTTCGAAATAATCACCGAGTTTCGCGCCGGTAAACCACCCCTCCTCCATGCCGAGGAACATGATTTTCGAGGCCAAATCCTGATCAAGTGCTAGATCAAAATTGTCGAGAAGCGCACCGCCAAGCCCCAGCTCACGATCTGCATTCTCATAGTTCGCATCCCATGTAAGCTGCACATAGCCGCGCCCATAGGGCACTTGGCCGTGCCTGCCCTTCACGCCATATTTGCGGCCTTTGCCTTTGCCGTATTCAGCAATTGGCTGCATGGTTTTGGCCGTTTCATGATAGGCCGTGGCCAGCATATAGGCCAGCCAGCGCAGATCCTTCATCTGGCTTGCCTGCCATGCGTCCAGAATGGCGGTGATGCCATCCACCTGCCCTTGCGTGAGCCTGCCGCCAAACAACGCGCTGCGCAGCCCTGCGAAGAATTTCGCACGATCCATTATTCTCTCCTATTGTGGTGTAAAATTTGCACCGTGTTATTTACATGGTGCAGTAAATGCCCTATGTATTTCTCACAGACATGAGGGGCACATGGGCAAACTGGTTCAAATCGGAAACATCATTATTCGGGTGTATGCGAACGATCATTTGCCGCCGCATTTTCACATCATCACCCCGGATGCCGACGCCTTGGTGGACATTGCCACGCTGGAAATTCTCAAAGGAAAATTGCCCCGCAAGGCAGAAGAAGCCGCCCTTGAATGGGCAGCGCAAAATCGCAAACTGATCGCCGCAGAATGGAACCGCACCAACCCTCGTTTTCCAATCGCCTGAAGGAGAGCACCATGGATATGCCCCGCATCAAAGCAGTGACGCCCAAAGCAGGCACCCTGCTGGACATTGAATGGCAAAATGGCACCCGCTCCAGCGTCAACCTGATTGGCTGGATTGCCACGGGTGGCGATCTTCTGGCCCCACTCAAATCAGACGCGATCTGGAAGACGGCAACAGTTGAGGATTTTGGGGCAACGATTGAGTGGGCCGGTGAAGATCTGGCCATTGATGCCTATCACCTCTCCCAGATTGCCGAGGACCAGCGCAGCTACACCGGCGAAGACCTCACTAAGTGGCAAGAGGAGCTTGGCCTTTCCAACAATGAGGCCGCCGATCTGGTGGGGGTGTCTCTGCGCACATGGAAGAACTACAAAGCCGGGCAAGAGATCAGTGAGGCCATCAAGATCATTCTGTGCGCCAGCCGCCGTGATCCGCTGATCATGCACGCCCATTACCGGCCAAGAACAACGGGACGGCCAAGAACGGCTGCCTAAACCCAATAGGCGTCGTTGGTGGCATAATCTGCCGGTATCGGGTCCATGGTCTTTAGGGCACGGGCCTTGAAAATCATGTCCTGTTTGTGGGCCATGGCGGCATAGCCAAACCGGACAACGGTTTGCGCATCCATCGGGTGCAGGCTGTTGTCGGTGGCGATCCATTTGAATGTTTCCGAAGCATCAGGATCAAGCAGACGTTGCCAGCCGAAATCACCCGATGAGGCATCCAGGGCAAGGGCGTCTGTTGCCGCCGATTTTGCCCCGGCAATGTTCTCGCGTGATCCTTCATCGGATTGAAAGAGAACACCATCAAACACAAAGCCCGCGTCGATCCGTCGATCCCGTTCCCGGTCAACATCTGCCCCGGTCAGTGCAAGCTTTGGCGGCTGATATTCCACCACCTCGCCATCTTGAAAGCGCCGCTGGCCTTGGTTGTTGATCAGCTCCTGCCATTGATCATTCGTGATCTCAACGGCATCCTCTGGCAAGGTATCGGCGTTGATCTCACTGTCATAGAAAGCAAGCGGTAATCCAACCGCGTCAAATTGTGCGAGTTTCATGGTTAGCGTCCAATCGCGATGTAATTGTAATTCAGGCCAGCGGCGAACACACCGCCACCGAGTGTGCCGCGCCCGCGAAGATTAACGCCGGTCTGCGTCAAGCCATCGGCAGCCACAGAATAGAGCGTAGCATTGTCAGCTGTGGGGCCGGATGAAACCGGCACAACAGCATAAGCCGCAGTTGGGAACGCAATGGGGAACACGATCCCCACATTGCCATTGGTGATAACGCCAGATCCCCACTGGATAATCAGGCCATTTTGCAGCTTTGTATATCCAGACGCCGCCAGCGATCCCGAAATCAGGCTCGCAATACGATTGTCGATCCGCGTTGATATGGCGGTGAACGCGTCGGCGGCACCCCAATTATTCCAAACTGATCCGTAAACATTGCCATCTGTACCAAGGATCGCATTACCTGCATGGACTTCACCCGCAGCAACAGCGACCCCGTTGTCACCAACCCGGAATATCCAGTTAACAGTGCTGCCGAGGAATCCGATAGCGCCACCGTTATTGTGCAGGTAGCGATTGCCCTCATCGGTATCGTGCATTTCAAGCATACTGGACTGTTGCCCAACACCAACCCTGACGTTACTTCGTGTTGATACATCGCCATTGACGGTCAATGAGCCGGTCATGATGTCGCCAGTTTTGGCAACGTTATCGCGGGCTTTTATGGGCCAGGTGGAGCCAAACTCAGTATTGTCGATCCTCAGTCTTAAGCTCGCGTCTGCCCCCCAACCGACATAAATCTTGTTTGTGCCACTATCCGCCGTTCCACCCTGCTGAATAGGCATAAAGCCAAGCGCAGCTTGCGCACCCAGCGATGCGCGCATCGTTGCCGCATCGGCACCACCAAGCAGCGTGCGCGCAAAAGCCGTGAAGTTGGTCGCGGCCATCTGCCCCGCGCCGGTAAAATAGGGCAGCTGATTGGCAACGGCGGTCAACCTTCCAAGGGCTTCAAGATTGCCAGAGCCGCCCAGCAACTCAACCAATTGCCGCGCTTGCGCAGAAATCCGCGATCCATCGCCCTGATAGCGCAGACGATAGCCCGCACCATTCAGCGCGCCGCCGCGCCAAGGCTGCGCCAGCGTCAAAGCCGTGTTGCTTTGCACCGATCCAACCAGGCCAAAATAACCATTGGCAATCAGCACATCACCTTCGCTAAAGCCCGCGGCTAACCATGCCGTGCCAGATCCGCTCACCGCCGTTCCATTGGCGGCAATGGTCACGGTGCCCGCTGTGTAATCACTCAGCAGCGCCATCATCCGCCTCCTTTGGTGCCTTCAATGCGTCCAGCTCGGCCCGCAGCTGGTCGCGTTCGCTTGTCGTTTCAAACAACGTTTGCGCCAGCGCCAGATTGCGGCCTTTCAAATATTTGTTCTCAGCGCATAGCTCGGCATATGCGACATCGGGATGGATGTTCATGGATGCAATCTCTCAAAAATGGATTGGATTGGTCAGGGCATGGCTACGCCAAAGACGTAGTAACGAATGCCGATGATCGGAGCCGTGTCATAGGCCGTGGTCGGGGTTGAGCTGGTGTAGGTCTGGTATTTGGGCAGCCCGCGATAGCTGTAAAACGTGGCCGAGCTGTTGTCGTAACGGCAGATTGTGGTGTTGCCGCCCACGTTGAAAGCGCCGTTATCAACAGCCCACAGCGTGAACTCTGGTGGCCGCACGAACTTGCTCCACGTCCAGCGGTTCACGCCGTTGCCGTTGCTGCCACCGCCGTGCAAGGTGCACCAGCGCACAAACACAAACATGCCGTTGGCGTCATAGGATATAGTCGATTCCGCCGTCCCATCTGGCACATTGAAATAACCTTGTTTGACGATCTTCACGACAGGCCAACGGCTATCGATGACAATATCGGAAAAGGACGGATTAGGGCCGCAGCCGGGCCTTAGAAACTGCACGACATTGTTGCCGCTGCCGTCTGTGAATTGCCGCAACACATCGTTCTGGCCATAGGTTTGATCTGTCTTGCCAGAGGCATAGATCATGAAGCGCGCCCGGCACGGTGCGCCGGAGTTGACGAATTCTATGGTCGTGCCGTTCTTGCGATAGACCACCGGAATGGCACCCTTGGCAATCGAACGCGGATAATAGATCACGCTGCTGTCATAGAAATGGCAATCCACCAGCGTTTCCAACGAGAGATAATATCCAGTTTCATAATAGCTAGTGCCGCTTGGGATATAGATATCATTGGCCGCAATGATCTTGCTTGGCATGTTGGCACTGTCAAAGGCCACTTGCGTGCCGGAGGCCGTGGTTACATCAAAGCCCGGCTTGCTCACTTTGAGCGTGCTGGAATTGATGATGATTTGCGGCTGGCCAGCAACGGGCGGTCGGTCTTCACCGTTCTGGATACCAGCATCATCACCGGGCAGATTAAACACCGCCATGGAGATCTGCGATGACCCGCTAAAATCCATATTGGAGGCAATGGCCGTTTGCGTGGCTGTTACCGTGGTCCATGCCCCGCCCGCAGCCAGCACCCCAAAGGTAGAGCCGGGGCTAACCCAGCCCACGTTATTCGATGATCCGTTTGCGGTCTGCCAAACATAGGTTTGAGCGTAACCAGCGTTCAGCACAAAACTCCAAACCCTGTTGGTGATATCATAGCCGTTTGCATCATAGGATTTGATGATGTGCAGCGGGTAATCATAGAGCAGATCAGGGAAATAGCTCTTTTGAATGATGTTGAATTCAACCGTGGTTTCGCCTGCCGATGGCGGGTGCCCATATGAGATGTAATAATTCCAGTTTTGAGGCGATGGATAATAACCCGCCCCTTGCGGCAATCCGCGAAACAGGGCGGCAATCTTGCAATCTGCCGCCCATTTTGACGAATAGAGAAACTTGGAAACCTCACCATCCGGCGTGGTGACCGGATCATAGGAACCCTTGGTGATTTTAACGCAGGCCGTGCCGGTATAGTCGAGGCCAATCAGGGTTTTGGTCATGAGGAAATCACAATCGTTCCTGCATTGAGGTTGATGATCATCTTGCCGTTTGCGCTTTGCATCATGCCCGCCGTCACCGTGCCGATGTTGGCAACATTCATGCGCACCGCCGTGCCATCGACCACAAACGGGTTGTTGAGGTTGCCGCCCGCGACGACGATGAATTGACCCGCCTCAACCAAAAAGCGGGTTGGCAGGCTGGCATCGTTGGGGACATCCAGATACCAGGCGGCAGAGCGGAAATTCCCCGCCCCGCCTTGGCGGGCCTCTGCACCAATGCGCGAATAGCCAACAGGTCCGCTCATCACCGACATGCGGAAATTGGCGCTGTTGACATCGCCGCTGGATGATGCGGCTGATAGCGAGGTCAAGGCCGAGGCCACCGCCGTGACCTCGCCGTCAACACTGGTGACTTTGGCTTGCAGGCTGGAAACAGCAGTTGCCGTTGCCTGCAAGCCGGTTTGTGTGTCGGTCAAAGTGGCGGTCAGCGTATCGACACGGCTTGTCATGGCCGTGTCAGCTGCCGCCAGCGTGCTGATCTGCGAGGTAAAGCTCGCCGTTTGTGCGTTGAATGTCGAGGTCAGCGCGGTCACGCTGTTGACAATCGCCGCATCCGCAGAGGCCAAAACATCCACTTGATGGGTGTAATCCGCCGTGACCTGATCAGCCGTTGCGCGGATTTGCTGGCGCAGCTGATCACGCACAACAGCGCCGCCCAGGTCGAGGCCGGCAATGCGGGCATCCAGCTCGGCAATCGTGGTCTGCACTTCGCGCAAGCCGCCGCCCAACCAATCCTGATAATGCGCTAAATCATCATCAAGATTGTCAAAGCCGGTCACGCCCTCGTAAGGGTCAAAATCGACACCGGCCAGAAAGCGCACATCGGGTGTGGTCACATCCAGCCAATCGGACCAATCGGTGGCCCGTGCCGAGTATGGCACAAATTTGCCGCGCACCTGATAGGTGGTTGCCGACAGGAAAACACCATTCAAGACCCATTCGAACGGCAGAGCATAGGCGGTGGCGTTGCTGTCAAACACCACCGATTGGCTGGATTTGAGCCGCACCTGCACCCACACAGCCCGCACATCATCTTGGCCCGCATCACAGCTCACCTTGATGGATGGCCGCCGCGCCCGCCCCTGATCATCGTAAATCGTGGCGGGTATTGCCTGCCAACCATACATCGGTTGCGCCGCTGGCCGGTCTGTGACGATGCTGCCCGATACCGGCACGCGGTAATCGGTGGCTTGGTTCCAATCATAATCGCTTGGGTCCACCTCGGTGAGGTCGAGCACCACATCGAGGTTGGGCTGATCAAGCACCCCATCCACGCGAAACAGCTTTTGGTTATAGCCGTTGCGCGCACTTGCCCAGGCAACAATATCGCCCGGCTCCAAGGCCCAAAACATCGGCGGCATGGAAAGCGTATGCCGCCTTGCGCGCCTCGCCTCTTTCAAGGCCGATTGCATCAGTCGCTGGACTTGGCCTTTATAGGGCACAAAGTCGAGGCTGACATCCGAGAGCAAACGCCGATTGCCGTCTTCTGCCTCAAACCCGCTGTTATAAACGGGCGGTGCTTCTGTCATCGACCATGCATCATCAATCGACGGATAGGAGGCCGATATGCCGTTGATGGTGTTGGACAGGCCAAAGAAGGGCGTAAACGTCTGCTCTTCTGTTGAGAGAATGTCGGCATCGGAGAACTGATAGACCGCGTTTCCCGGTGCGCCGATGTAAGATTTATAGGTGCCACCAATCTCGGAAAGCCTGCCTTGGCAGGCCGTCAGGATCGCATTCACCGCGTCCTGAATAGCGGCATTCACGCCAACTTCTGCACCCGAACGATAGGTGGCCTCTTTGCCATCCGGCCCATCAATCAAAGCCCGGCACTTGTTAATCTGGCCAATCCAATGGCTGGCGGGCAAGCGCCGCTCTGTCAGCGTTTGCAGACCAAACAACCATTGGCCATTCCAGCGAATACCGCGCATGACGTTATAGAGCTGCACCACCGGCAAGCGGTCGCCATCACCGCCCCATGTGGAAGGATCGCTCCAGCGCTGGCCACCATTGCCGCCCACCGAGCTATCAGCAGACGGATCATAAAGCCGCATACCGTCCAGCACGAACTTGAACGATGGAAAGCCGGAAAACAGCTCTTGATTGACCCGCGAGGTGGCAATCACATAGGCAACGCCATAACCCACGCGGCTGGCCTGATAAGGCCGATCTGCGCTGGATACACGGTTGACCAGAAAGCCATCGGCTTGCGTCTGTGTGCCATCGTAAAACTTGAGCCAAAGATAGTCCGCACCATCCTTGCGGTAATCCATCACCGGCCAGCCGTATTCAGGGTGTGGGTTGCCAAAATCAATCTGACAGGCAACACCATTGACGATGACGGCCAGCAAAGACTTGATCGGCGCATCGGCCACCGAAATCACTTGGCTGGCAAAGGCGTTGGGTGTTTTGCCCTCATTGCCCCATGTGTTGGCGTAAACCAGCGAACCCGCCGTGGCCGTCATGCCCAAAATGATCGAGCGCGACACCGTGCCACCGGCTTGCAACTGGCCGCTCACCGCAAAGGATGCCGCATCGGCTGTATTGCCTTTGCCCGACACTGCCTTGGCCAACAGGCTCAAACCCACGCCAACAGCGGCCCGCAGCACGACCGAGCCGATAACGCCCAAGCCGCCGACAAAGGTCGAGATTGCACCCACCGCACTGGTGACCAGTGCGGCGATGCCGGAGAAAATAGCCATAAGGGGATACCGTCAGATTGACTTGATAAAATGCGTTTCCGCAGGCGCATAGCCGCGCCTTAGGTAAAGGTTGGACACATCATTGCTGGCAAGCGCCGCCATGCCGATAGCAGTGCAGCCCACCGCCCTTGCCCACTCTTCGTAAAGGTCCAGCATGGCCAGAGAGGCGCGCCCGCGCGCATGGGGCGCGACAAACCACACCGTTTCCTTGGCTATCAATCCAGCTCCGAAGGGATGATCGAAGGCCGACGCCATGAGAACGCCGCAGACCGCGCCTTGGCGCTCTAGCACAAGCACACAAGCCATGGCGCTTTGCAGATGGTAGCGAAACAGCGCATCGGCCCGCGCCGCCTCAAACTTATAATCGGCCCCTGCCGCTGCATGGCTTTCGCGCAACAGCGCAATGACCGCAAAGCGATCATCCATCAAAGCATGTCTGATCATGGTTTAGCCCGATATGCCAAGGATGCTTGAAAGCTTGCGGCCCGTGGTGGCAATCTTGCCCTGCACCTGCCCCCAAAACAGTTCCCACTCACCCACCACCGCCACATCCTGATAGAAATTATCATTGGCATTGCGCTGCCTTTGGCTGGCGTCCGATCTGGTGTCGGGGTTGGAGCGGGTGATTTCCTGCATATGCGATGCACAGGTGAAGGTCACCGCCCCGGCCTCGTTCTCGGCGGGTGTTTTGACATTGACCGTGTCAACAAAGCCGAGGAACCGCAGTTCTGCCGGTGCCACCATTTTGCGTGTCTGTGGCGAAAACAGCCCGCGATAGATTTCCACGCGGGCTTGCTTGCAATCATAGAGCCGCACCGCTTGCGCCACCAGTTCATCAATCTGGGACATGGTGATGGTGACGTTTTGCGCTTCCAGCGTGGAAACCAGCGGGATTTCCGTGATGCTGATCAAGGTGCCGGAGCCGTAGAAATTGCGCGCATCCGCATGGCCCGTGTCAGGATGCACCACCTCTGCCGCTATATTGCCCACGTCCGACCAAAAGCCCACCGCTTGCGGCTGGCCTGTTTGCCGATCTCGCGCAATCAGCCACAGAAAATCGCGCGCCACCAGTTGCCGCGCTGACAATGCGGTGGTGATAGAAGCTGGCAAAATCCGCATTAGCGCACCTCAATAGACTGAAAAGACAACGCCCCGCGACCCGTCGCGAGATCAGCATCGGAAGAAATCGACCCCGGCACAATCATCATGGTGCAGGATGGCCGAACCAACGTGACAGCCGATCCCGCAACCGTGCCCGGCCACAGATGCGGGCGCACTTCAAACAGGCTGGCAACGCCACCGGAATTGGCAACCGCCACTTCCACCACCCGATAAAGCCCGCTGTTTGCGATCTGGATCATATCGCCCAGCGACAAAATATAGCCGCTGGACAGGCCGGAAATCGTCACGCTCTTGTTGTCGGCACCAATGGCCGACAGCACCGGATTGGCAGGCACCGCCTTGCCAGCCGGATAGGCAATAGGACGCGCCCGCGACAAAGGCACACCTTTAAAGAACTGCAAACCGCCTTCCAGCGCTTCCAGCCTTGCCCGCCATGCGTCCAGCTCATTGATGGACAGCGACCGCGTTTGATAGCTTGCCGACCATAGCGGCGATCCCAGATCCTTGATGTAGGTGACACCGCCCGCCGTGCGCGATTGCTCTTGCCGGTAAAGCGGCTCAAACTTGATAGACCAGCCGGGAAAATCGGCCAGCAGGTCAATCGGATAGGTGATGCTCATATCTTCACACCCCGCGCACGGGCATCACGGATAGCATTGACCACTTGCGCAGGCAGTGTTTTTTGAAGGTGTGCAAGCGCCTGTTCGTTGCGCGCCACCGCCTCAAGGGACGCCCCGCGATTGTCGATCACCGGGTTAAAGTTGACCTGCACCGGCGATGTGCGGCTGGCGGCAACTTGCGCCACGTCCAATGTGCGGGGCGGTTGGCTCAACACACCAGAACGGTTGCTGACAATGCCGCCGTTAGCGCGATGCTGATAATGCTTGCGGTTATTGATCGCTTCCAGCAAAGCCCGGTTGCGCTTGGTGGCAGCTGCATTGACCACATATTCCCCGTCCGACAACATGGTCGGGATTTTGTCGCCACGCGGACCGCCCGGCCCCCGGATCAAGCCCGCAGGTTCAACATCCCCGCCGTCCTTCAAGCCGATCGCTTTGAAAGCCGTGGAAAGAATACCGCCGCTGCCCGTCGTTTTGCTACCACCGAAAATGCTATCAAACACGCTGTTCAAGGCGAGATCGGAAAGTTTATTGGCCAGATTGGACAGCGCATCGCTAAAGCTGGATGTGCCTTTGATAACATCGACAAAGCCAGATTTAGCCGTGCCGTAAAACTCTTGCGCCGAGCTTTCTGCACGCTGTTGCGCCTCTTCCACCGTGCGCAAAACATCTGCTTGCTTGGCATACGCTGCCGAGGCCGCTTCAATCTTGGCAATATGATCAGGGGTTAGCTTTGCATTCTGCCAGTCAGCATCGCCCTTTTGTCGCGCCTCCTCACGCACATCTTTCAAGGCTTGCTGTTCAAGGTCCAGCGCCAAGCGCCGCCGTTCCTGCTCATAATAGGTTTGGCCAAGGATCTGCTGTTCTTGCACAAGCGCAGCCGTGCGATCTTTGACCGCTTGAATATCCTCGGAAAAACGATCATCCGCCGTTCTTTTTCCCCCGGATGCACCCTTATTCTTGCCTCCCGTGCCATCAGCAGAAACAGCGCCGTCAACGGCACCACCGCCGAGGCCATCTGCAAACGTCGTGGTGAGCGCTTTTTTCAGACCATCAACACCAATCGCGGCAAGATCAGATTCCGCCCGTATTCTCTTGATTTCATCTGTAAGCGGGTTTGCATCAATCGCCGCTTGCGTCTTTTCGAGACCCGAAATGCTATCGGGCAGCCTGACAAAATCGCCAATCTTGGGATCTGAATATCCCTGTTGCACAGACGAGTTGCGCGTATAGACCTGTTCACCGATCTCTTTTTTCAATTGGCTTGATTTTGTATCAAGGTCGAATTGCAGTGTTTGCAACCTCGCTTCCTGAAGCCTCAACTCTATTTCGAGAAGCGATTTCTTGGCATCAAATTCGCGCTTCGTAGAGGCAACAATAGATGCCGTGCTTTTCGACTGTACGCCCGCTTGATCGGCCACGGCCTTTCGATAGGCATCTTGCGCAGCCTTGGTATCATCAATCATGCCTTTGACGGCTTCACCGCTTCGGGCCTGACTTGCAAGCTTGCGTGTCGCATCATCGACCGAGCTGGAAAACGCGCCAAATGCAAAGGCAGCGCCAGCGGCCAAACCAGCAATAGCGCCCAATGGGCCAAGAGCGGAACCAAGCGCAGGCGCAAGACTTGCCCCTGTGCGCAAGGCCGTGAGGAGTGTGCCAAGAGTGCCAACCAGCTTTGGCACTTGCGACAACATTGCACCAATGCCGCGCCCCACCAATGCACCCGCGATCACGCTGGCCAGCTGCAAGGCCGCATCGGCATTTGCATCAAAATTATCGGCAAGCGAATTTAGCCCGGTCACAAGCCGTTGAGAGGCCGAATTGCTTTCGTCGGTGCGGCCAATATAACGGGTGAATGCGTTATCGATTTTCGTCACGCCCTGCTGGATGGTCTGCGCGGCATTACCGGCCATTTCTTCGAGACGCTCAGCGCCGACCAAAATTCCTTGAAACAGGTTTTTTGAGCTGATCTTGCCGTCGTTCACCAGCTGCTTAAGCTTGGCAACAGATCCGCCCGCTTCTTTAATCCCGGCTGCCGCCGCTTTCGCGAGGGCGGGGGTGCCATCCATGATCGAGTTAAATTCTTCTGCCTGTACGTTGCCAGAACCCAGCGCCTGCCCCAGCTGTTGCAAGGCACCGCTAGCGGCTTCTGCACTTGTGCCACCCACTCTAAGGCCGAGTGCGACGGTGTCAGAAAATTTCACAAGGTCTTGCTGTGACGCCCCCAAAACATCAGCCGATTGCGCCGCCCGGCCATAGAGATCGGCAAGCGCACCAATGGGAGCGGCATTCTTTTGCGCGCTGTTGAACAGCTGATCGAGAACGACTTTCTGCTGTTCACCCGTGACACCCGCCACGGCCAAGCTGTTCTTGGCCGCGGTCCAGGCATCAGCATAATGGGCAACCTCTCGCACGGATAAAACCGCAGACAGGCCCCCAAGTGCCGATGATAACCCCCGCGAAAACTTGTCGCCAGTGCCTTTGCCGATGGCGGCAAGCTTTGCCTCCATTGCTTTGCCTCGATGCTCAATCTTGGTAAATTGCCGATCTGTCGTGCCAAAGGCCTTGGCGAGTTTCTTTTCATATTCAGAAATTCGCGCCTCAAGAACCGCGATCAATCGTTCTTCAGAGATTGCCATATCAAAGCATCCTTGCGCGGCTCACAGCCTGTTCAAATTCATCGTCGCTTGGGGATTGTGGTTTGTGATCACCGTGGGCAAGCGCCCAGGCCGAAATCATGACAGACCATTGGCCAATGGATAGATGGCCAACATCTTGCAAACCGATCAGGATTGCGGCTCCATGGATGGAGGCGAAGTCGAGCCGCTCAGCTCCGCCACGTTCTCCCCCGCGCTGACACCGTCACCATGGACACGGGCAAGAGCTGCAAGGCAGATCACATGAGCCGTATCGCGGTTTTCATCCAAAGGGCGCTCATCAACATATTTGCGCACCAGCGGCAGGGCATCGGCTGGCTTTGCGCCACCACCAATCAGACCGAGACGCAAAACCTCGCGGATTTCCGAGGATGTGGCCGTGCGGGTGGCCATTCGATCCGTGATGACGAAGATCGAGCGATCAAAGCGCTGCTCCAGCTCTTCCAGCTGTTTAAGAGGCAGGCGGAAAGTGTATTCACCGTCCGCCCAATCGAGTGTGATTGATCCATGACCGGCCATCAGACAGCATCCACCCATGTGATGACGCCATCTGATTGCAGTGTAACGCTGCAATCAGCGTATTCTTTTGGTGTGCCGGTCACATCGAAATCGGTGAGTTTAAATGCGCCAATCCAATAGCCACCGCCAACACCTACCGCCACATCAACAAGCACGCGGACGTTCTTGCCTTCATCGGAATTGAACCAATCCCAAAACAGCTTGACCGATGGCGTATGCACTTTGCCAGAGCCGGAAATTTCGGCAGAAAAGCCGTCCTTATTGCGGAACTTCCACGCAGGCGCGCCGGGATTATCACAATCGGGCAGATTGGTATCGGTGGTATCCGATGAAAATTTGATGCCGCGATCTGTGTTGATCAGGCAATCAATCACAAACGTTTCCGGCGATGCGCCGTCACCAATTTGCACAAGCAGCTTTTCGCCCTTGAGACCTTTTACGGGGGCCATGGTCGTCTCCTAAGATCAGAGTGAGTTGATGAGGAATTTGATGGTCATCACGTCATGTTGCGTGATGCCATCAGGGTCGGACAGCGTGCGCGCTGTTTCCAGCGACACGCCATCAAATTGAAAGCCGGAAATATCGGTAATGGCGGAAACCGCCTCAAAGGCCGCAGAGCGTGCCGCCTTCACTTCTGCTTTTGAGCCGCTATCAGGCCGCGACCATGAGTGAATGTCGCAATGAACGATCCACATATTGCCGCAGCTGCCGCCATCATCGGACACCTGCTCATCACCGATGGTGTGATAAGGAAAGACCGCATCCGGTGGCACACCATCGTAAATGCGGCCATCGCAGCAATTGGCCGCGATCATGGCGTCGTAGATTGCCTTTTGCACTTCGCCTGCAATCATTTTTCCGGCAGTCATGACGCAGCCTTTTTAATCGCCCGTCGCATGGCGCGGGATAGCTTCGATTTCATCCGCTTTTTCAAAAGTCGATAGGCAGGGAAGAAGTAAGGGCTGGCCTTGGCACCGGGATTTTGCGTACCCTTGAATTTTCCGCCATTCTTGTGGGGGGCCGTGCCGAACTCCACCCACGAAGCATAATAGGCCTCGGCATCACCGGCATGAATCACAACCGATAGCTCATGACCCGCGCCACCAGCCGAGACGCCGCGCACATTGGCATTTTGCGGCCTGTATTCACCCCAAGTTTTGTCGATGCTGTTTCTAAGAGCACCGCTTTTTTTCGGGACAAATGATTTTGCAAGATCGACCATCTCAGTCGATCCATCATCCAGCGCCGCCCGAATTTCCACCTTCGTGGCCGCTGGCATGTGCTTGATCCGGCGTTTAAGCCGATCCAGATTGCGGATCTTCATCCCGCCACGCCGCTTTGGCATGTGAAGCTGATAAACATGCGGTTGGTTTCCAGCTCCACGTCCTTGATGGCGTAAACTGTGCGTTTGCGGGTATCGCGCACCCGCCAATCCCCTGTTACGGCTTTTGTGAGGCTGCTGGCGCGAACCCGAATAATAAGGGTGTGCTGGCCTTGCAGGCGCGCCGCCTGCACCGCCTCGCCGCCGCGCAAATGTTGGAAGCCTGCCCGGCAGGTGAATTGCTCGGCAAAGGCGGTGGTGGTGCCGCCATAGCCATCGGGGGCGCTGCCTTTTTGCTCAAACGCCACGCGCTCGGTCAGCTGGCCCGCGCTATTGTTGGTCGCCATCGGCTTGCTCCTCTTTGACGGCCTTGGCTTTGCGGCCACGCGGCAGCACTTCCACCGCCTTGCCCTTTGCCACCGCATCCTCGCCGCAAGCACGCTTGACGGTTTCCACCATCCCGGCTTTGTAAGCGATGGTGCAGGCCGGTGTTGGCCGGTAATCAAAATCCTCGGTAAACCGCACCTTCATGACAGCACCCGATAGGGTTGGAGAAGCGCTTCGACGGCAAAGGGCATGGTGTCGTTGCTGGTGGCTGTGGCGACCGCTTCGGGGTTGGCATACCATTGGCCGACCAGCATCAAGATGGCCGCTTTAATGGTGGCTGGAGCGTCGTTCTCCCACTGGCCTTGCGCATTCATTGCGCCATAGCCCGCCCAGTAGCGGATGCGCACCGGATAGGGTTCATCACCGCCAACAGGGGCAACAAAATCCGGCATCAGCCACAGGCGGTTGCCCGCCAAGCGATAGAGCGTATCTGACACCGGCTGTTCATTGCCATCACTGCCGAGGTGGGCGACCTGTTCGATCTGCACCACGGGTGGATAAGGCAAAGGCAGATCGCTGCCCCTTGATGGCCAGCGGGCAAGGCGCATTTCCAGCACCTGGCCGCCAATGCAGCGGCCAAGCCAACCGGCTGGACCATCAATCCAGCCCGTTGCCGCTTTGATCAGGGTTTCGAGCAAGCCATCATCATCGGTGTGGTCGAGGCGCAAATGCGCTCTTGCCTCATCCACGGTCACCACAGCGGTGGGCGGTTCAATCACAGACACCAGCATGGCGCGCCTCACTTATTGGCAGGCGGGGCTTTCGCCTTGTTTTTCAAATTGGTCTCGGCCTTGGTAGCATCGGGATCACCGGCGTCTGTGGCCTCTTCGCCGTCGTCTTCCACCTCTTGCGCAAGCCCGGCCTTGATCAGCTCTTTTGCGGTTTCTAGACTTTCCACGGTGAAGGTTCGGCCTGCCAAAACCTGTTTGGTTTCGTCGGTGTAAAAATTATCAAGCGCTTCGAGTTTCATGATCCATAACCTTTTTCGCGTTGTTTTGTTGAAGGCGGCCAACATGGTTAATCGGTTGCTAACCATGTTGGCCTATGTGGAGGCGGCTGCTTTCGGAGTGAGGTTTTGCGTCTCTGGAAGCAGCGCCAATCAGGCCTCGGTTGCCGCCGCCATCGCGGTTGCAAATGCGCCCTTCACAAAGGCTTCTGGCCGATAGGTGGCCATGGCCAAGCGCTCTTCTGCACGGATGGTCACAAGGTTTTTGGTGAAGTTGTTGCCGTCTTCTGTGGAGATTTCCACGTTGGCGTCTTCCCGGTCAAAAATCTGCGCACCCAGCTGGAAAGCGCCGGTCAGGAAGTTATCCATCGGCATGGCTTGTGTTTCCACCACCGGCAAACGCCACAGGCGGGCTTCGGCTTGGCCTTGCGGGTTACCAATGATGTGGCGGCCCGTGGTATCCTTCACCAGCTCAATGGTTGCCCAATCGCCGGGATGCATCACAATGCCATTTGGCGGATATTCGGCCAGGAATGCTTGCAGCATGGCAAGGCGGATCACGTCAATCTTGGTGACGCCCGCAGGCAATTTAACCGGCGGTGTGAACACGGTGGCTTGCGTATAAATGCCGTTGAGGTTGGTGCCCGTGCCGCTGCCCATCAACAATTGAGCCTCTTCGGTGAGGGCCAGGCCATAGCGCAGCCGCCCGTCGATATAGGATTGCAGCTGCGGCACATCATCCAAAATCTGTTTGGTGGCAATCACCCAATGGGCAATCGTTGCCACGGGTGCCGTGACAATATCAAACTTGATTTCGGATTGCGGCTTGGTCGCGCCCGATGTTTCCGAAACGGTGGCGGCATTGTTGGTGAAGCCGGTTTCCTTGACATATTGAATGGCATTGGAGGACATTTGCCCCGGCATGATCAAATCGCGAATGGTCAAGCGGCGCTGTGGCAGGCCCAGAATGCCGGGCTGGCGTTGCGGCACAATCAAATCACCGGCAGAACCATCGGCATCGGTGGTCAGCGCCGAAATGATCGCCTTGACCGAGATCGACATGCGGCCCTTGGCACCGGATTTGATAAAATGCTTGAAATCCTCATGCTCAGTCACCGACTGGCCTATGGATTTCTGGCGTTCCGGCTCACCGGGGCCGCGCACCATTTTCTGTTCCAGCTCGGTCATGCGGGCAGACAGCTCATTGTGCTTGATCAGCGCCTCATCGGCGGCTTTCTTGGTTTCGTCCGTCACCTTGCCGAGGTTTTTGATTTCAATGTTGGTGGTTTCGGCAGAGCGCTTGACCTCATCGGCGGCTGTTTTGAGGTCACGGGCCAAGGTTTCGAGTTCGTTCATGGGGTAATTTCCTTTTGGTGGGCTGGTTTGATGATCAAAGGGTTTTGAAGGAGCTGGCGGCATCGCGAAGCGCTTTCAACGCATTACTGGCCGCCTCATCGGCGTGGGTTTGCGCATTGACCGCCTTGGCATAGCCAAGCGTGGCAATTTCCGAGGCGATGGAAGATGGAACACCGAGGCCGCGCAGGATCTCGGCAAAGTCATCGGCTGGCATGGGGTTGCCATCCTTCAGCCGCTGCACAAATTCGGTAAATTGGTCTGATTTGACGCTTTCAATCGTCGCCTGATCATTGGCGGGAAAGGTCACGGGGCTGATCTCGTAAAGGTCCAGCTTTTTGAGAAGCTTCACCTTGCCGTCGCGGTCGGTGTCTTCCTCGCGATAGCCGATGGAAAGACCGCCCAGCGCCTTGGCCTTCATCAGCGCCAAGGCTTCGCGGGCCTTCTCAACCTCAAGGATCAACCGGCCTTTGCCATGCAGGCCCCGGCTATCTTCTGTGAGGTCTTCCCATATGCCAATTGGCTGGCTTGGGTCGTGCTGCCACAGCATTTTAACGCTGGAGCCTTGGGCTTTATGGCGGGCGAGGCTTTCGTTAAACGCGCCCTGCATGACCTTTTCGCCATAGCTATCGACATTGCCAAAAATCGAGCCGTAGCCCAAAAAGGTGCCGTCTTCCGACAGGCTTTTCACCTGCAGGTCAAAATTCTTGGTTTTCATGGGTGATCAGTCCTCGGTGGGTGGAGGCGTCGTTGGTGTTGGCGCTGGCGTTTGAAGCGGCGCATCTGGCGTTGGCGTGGCGGGCACCTTGCCCAGCTGATCGAGCGGCACCAGATTGGATTGCACGGTCAGCACATCGCCGCCCGGCATGGGTGGGCGATTGTCCAGCGCCCTACCCTCGTTGCGGGTCAAGAACCCGTTTTGACCAAGGGCGCTCAACAGCGCCGCACGGCCTTGGCTATCGGCCCGCAAAAGGCCATCCAGATTGAACTCGGCATAAAGGTTTGCCCGCTCATTGAATGGAATCAGCTGTTTCTTGATCGCCTGTTCAATGCGGGTCAGATATGGCCGCAGCGAGAAGGTCAAAAAGCCAATCATCTGCTGTTCAAGCCCCGTGCCCCAGCTGCTCGACTTTTCCGTATGGCCCACCATAAACGGCGGCACCCGAAACCAGCGGCAAATCTCTTCCACATGGAAACGCCGGGTTTGCAGCAATTGCGCATCTTCCGGGTTCATGCTGATCGAGGCAAAATCAAACCCATAGGGCAGCGGCATGACCTTGCCTGCATTGCGCGACCCCATGAAGCTATCAAACAGCTGCATCATTTCCATGCGCTGTTCCTTGGTGGCCTTGGTGCCCATCGCTTCCTTGATGAAGCCGGAGATCTGCAAGCCGTTGCGGAAGGTTTCCGCCGCCGTTTCATCGGCAGCCAGCGCCGTGCCCATGGTTTGCCGCGCATAGCTAATGGGTGAGAGGCCCACATCGCCGCCCACGCCAAAGCCGCGCACATGGAAAATCGCGTCTTCGTCAAAGGTTTCGGCCTTGGCCCCGCCGCTGTAGGTATAAACCCGCCGCCCCATAGCGTTGCGCTTCACGCTCATTCTATCAGGGCGAAGCTGCTCAATGGCCACCAGCCGTTTGCCGACAAACTGTTTTCGAGCGTAGAAATTACCCCAAAGACACAGGCAGGCAATCATGGCCTCAACAAATTCCGCCGCTGTCTGATCGCTGTTTGGGCTATCGTGCAAAAGCCCATAGAGCAGATGATCCCGCGCCAAGGATTTAACCTCGCCCTGCCGCTGATAGACCTGCAAAGGCAGCGTGCCGATGGTTTCCGACAACAGCCGGATGCACGACCACGCTGTGGCCAGCTGCAACACCGAATCCGGTGTCACCGCTTTGCCCGCCGCACTGCCAGATGATGCCAGCGAGGCGGCAATGGTCTCCGCATCATCCCGGTTAGAAAGCTTGACGTTGCGACGGCCAAAAAGACCATTCCATATGCTCATAATCGCCCCGCCATATCCTGCAAATACGAGCCTAAATCCGGCCCCGTTGCGCGCTCCTTGCAAAGCGCCATGCCCATCGACATGGCCAAAGACACCATGCCGTCGATGCGCCCGAAGGCGTGTTCCTTGTCAAACATGCGCTGCCCCGTGCGGTTTTCGGTATAGACAACGCTTGCCGCACACAGATCGAGCATCGGGTTTGGGTCAATCTGCAAGCGCTGCTCGTAGATCGCGTTTTCCAGCTTGTTGATGCTGTCTGGCATCCAGAGATAAATCTCCTGTTCGCCATCGGCAGCGTGTTTGTCGCGTTCCAGCACCCGCTTTTGAAAGCCTTGCGGGTGAATGGTCAGCGGCAAAGACACGCCATCATCGCCTAAGTGTTCGCTCAATTGCTCCAGGCCATATTGGTCGGCGGCAATCTCGCTGGGTTCAAACCGGGCGCAAATCTCGGCAAGCGCTTTTGCCAGCCACGCATATTTAAGCCGCTGGCCGGGAATGGCTTCAATGAAACCCTGATCCCGCCACAGCTCATAGGGCGCTTGGTCTGTGCTGGCGCGATCCCGCAAGGTATCGGCAGGCGACCAAAACCATGTTTTAGACACCATCCGTTCCGAATCCTTGGTGGCATCGAGAAGCCATATCAGGGTGAGTGCAGTAAAATCCCGCGTCTTCGACAGGTCCAGCCCACCAAAGCAGGGATAGCCCTTGTCCACCAGCTCATCGAGATCAACCGGCGCTTGGCAGGCCATCCATGCCTCGCGCTTGATTGCCGCATTGACCGATTGCGTCCATTCGCAAAAGTGAAGCCTTGCAATGCTGTTGCGCTTTCCCGGCATCAGCCGGGCTTGATCCACCACGCCGTGCAAATATTCAGAGGTGACGGTGACATCGAGCAGCGGGTTTGCCTTCACCCAACAGCTGGGGTCGTTCTCCCAATCGTCACCCTCATCCAATGAGCAGACAAAGGCAAAGGTCGTGTCATCCTGTTTGATGCCCGCTGCCACCTCGACCGCGTGTTGATGCTCTTCCCAGCAGATGGATTTGCGATCAGAGCCGGAGTTGGTGGCCATGACCAAAAGCGGCTGTTTGCGGAATTTAAAGCCGCGTTCCAGCATTTCGATCACATCCCGGTTCGGGTGTTCGTGCACCTCATCACACAAGGCACAAGACGGACGCGGGCCAGATTGCGCTTTGTCTGCCGAGATCGGCTTAAAGAACCGCTTGTCGCCGCCCTTGCTGATATAGGTCAGCTGCCAAACCGGGTTTACGCCGGATGGTATAATCCGCCGTGTCAGTTCCGGCGATTGGTCGCGCATGGCCACCGCATCACGAAACAGCACTTGCGCCTGATCTTTCTTGGCAGCAGCGGCATAAATCTCGGCACGCGGCTCACCATCGGCCACCATCATGCAGATCCCAATGCCCGCCAGCAGCGGCGATTTGCCGTTGCCCTTGCCTTCCTCATCGTAAAACCGACGAAAGCGGCGAAGCCCGGTGTCTGCCCATTTCCAGCCAAACAGCGAACCGACCCGAAAGGCTTGGCTGGGATGAAGCGTAAACCGCCGCCCCTCAAACTGTCCACCATTCAGGCGCAGCTTATCGCCAAACCACTTGATGCGCTTGTTTGCGGTTTCCAGATCCCAAAGCAGACCCCTTGCCGGGCCATCGCGAAGGTCGAGAAGATGACGGCGGCAGGCATTGCGAATATGAGGACCGGCAACAATATCACCTCGCACCACATCACAGGCCCAAGCCGTGACCGGATCGTCATCATAGCTGACATCCGGCACCACAACATCAATCGAATCCATCATCGGTTGGGAACTCAAATCCTAACTGGCCAGTCGCCTGTAAACCGCGCTCGGCGGAAGGCGTCATGCCAAAATCACTCGCCAGCGCCCGAATTTGCCGCCACGTCTCGTTCAACTGGCTGACTTCCGGGCGGCTCTTTAGCTGCTTGCCGTTGCGGGTTTCGCTCTCATAGGTTTCCCCGCCCTCGCGCACATCCAGCCGCAACCGCTCATGGCGGGCAATGGTCCAGCAAAGCTGCTCAAACATATAGGCATTGATTTCATTCAGCCGGTTTTTGCGCGGATCACACAGGCCAGGTGCCAGCCGATCCCAAATCGCCCGAACATCAAACGGCAATTCATCAGGCCGCAGCTCCCGCGCCTTGGCCAACGCCCGCGCCTCAAAGTTCGCACCCTGCCCGTCCTCAGGCTTCAACGGCACAACGTTTTCGGATGCGGGCTTGCGGCCTTTCATTTAAAGGTCTCCGATGTCTTGAAAATAAGCAGCCGTGCGCCATCCTTTTTAGGAAATGACCGGCTGCGGAGGATTTCCATTGAGATATTTAGGACTTAATCGGCAAAAAATTTCGCCATTATTCTTATCATCCGCTTATATTTGCTTAGCGTCCGTAACCCAGCCATTCGCTGCGGAAATTTCTACGAAGCAAGCTCTGGAAGTGTGTCGATCACGGAGCGTGGCGGAGGCAACAACCAAAGGCAACGCGCTCGGCTGGCCCAGAATGGAAGATGACACCAATTGGAAGTCGTCTTATGAGAAATACAATCATGTTACGGTTGATGTCATTGGCTGGCGAGATGAACAAACTCAAAGCGCCTTGGTTTTTTGGGTCGCAACCGGATTAAATCCGGCCCGTGTTTGCAGTTACAGCTTAACAAACAAAAGCAACCTTCTGAACGATCTAAAAATAGAGCTTGGCAAGCCTAAGAGTGAAGATCTCAACGAGGTATCCGAAACAGCGTATTGGAATCCGCCGAAATCGGAGATTTATTTCACAAAAGTAGGTTCGGCATCAGGCTTTACACTGTCAGACACCGACTGAGAGAGATCAGCTATGCATGTTAGCCAACCTTTCATTTAATCTCACACAACGGATTATTTAAATGTATAAAAAAATATACTCACTCACCTTAAGAATAATATATGTAAATTTGTGCATATTCACAGTTCCAAATGTCACTTATGCAGCGATGAACTGCACGTCATACATAGATCCAAGCAGTGACCCCTCATGGCGAAATGTGAAAGAAGGCATCCCAAAATTACACTTTCTTGCACCAACATCCGCAGAGAAACCAAATTGTCCAGGAGCGGATGGATGCGAGACATCTGCTTTTTTGCTAAGTGGAGACCAAGTGATTGTTAATGCAACGGGATATGATTCCAAAAATAAAAAAACCTTGATCTGCGGCGTCTACATTTCACCTAAGGGCATCACTACATTCGGATGGCTCAACCAAGAAGGGTTTTTTGGAGGTGGAAACTTCATGGATCCAATTGATGACCCCAAAGTCTTTGGCGATTGGACGGATAAGTCAGGTAACGACATCACTATCAAACCGGGTGAAAGTGGCCGCTATGTTGTTATCGAAGGAGACGCAACAATCGGGCCGTCTGATAACCCTAGAACAGGCTTCATATCTGGCCCGGCATTCATCGGAGATGGCGGCAAAGCGGCAGGATACACTGATTCACACTATGATGGCGCTGCACCTGCCAGTACCAAGTCATCTGAAGACGAAAGTGGCTGCAGGGTTCGGTTGAGATACTCAGGCTATTATTTGTTCGTTGATGATAATGAGGAATGCGGCGGCCAAGGTGTTTCGTTCAGCGGAATCTACCTCAAGAAATCGGCAAAAAAATAACCGAACACGTATCGTTCAACGAGAGAGATTTCGCCATGAACCGCAGACCCATGATAGCCTTTGCAATTGCTCCACTCTGGATAGTGCTCTACGCAATATTATTTGGAATAATGGCTTGGACGCATACGGATCCCATTCTAAGCGAAATGACGGCGGCAGAATTAATTGGAACAGCAGGAGCAGCTGGCTTTACAGTAGCCTACATTTTGATGGTGATAGCTGGCCTTCCTTGCCACCTTTTGTTGAAGGCAAAACGGCTTGAACGACTACATCACTACGTTATATCAGCTTTTGTATGTGGTGTTGCTTTGCGATTCATTAGCATAGCAGCGACTTGGCTCTGGATCGCATATCAAGACAACCTGCAATTCGGCATAGTTGGAAAGGAGTTGCGTGATGCTGTCCTCCATCAGCCGACACGCCTCCTTATATTCGGCTTAGTCGGAGCATTGGTTGGCGCAACATTTTGGCTTATTGCCAGACCAGATCTACAACAAAGCACTAAAGATTGAAGTGGCTTTTCGTCTCCAATTTCCCCTCGCTACACAGAAATGACTAACGCCGGTGCGCGGTGGGAGGGGGATTGAACTTTTGACCCGCCCCTACCCTCGGTTTGCCGGGTGGCGGGGGTCGATGGGCCAGCCGTCTGTGCCTGCTGCCGTCGAGAAGCCGCGATGCTCTTCTGCCTGTTTGGTTGCATCGTGGTGGGTCTTGCAAAGGCTTTGAAACGGGCCATTCCAAAACTTATCAGGGTTGCCGCTGTGGCGTTCAATGTGGTCGCACACCGTGGCGGCTGTGAAGCGGCCTTGCAGCCTGCACATGCGGCAGAGCGGTTCAATGGTCAGTTGGTTAAGCCGGGTCTTGCGCCAGCGGGCGGTGGAGTACCACCCCTTCCACGGCCTGCCCTCATCATAACGAATGCTCATATCCTATAACGCAAAAAGGCGACCCTCTGGCCGCCTTGTCGTTCACTCATTCATTTGGGCATAGCTTACGCACTGGCTCTGAATCACATTGCCTATTGGCTTGGATCAGAACGAGGCCGGGGGGTGAACATCAATCCCTTTGGGAGCATCAGCGCGCCCCGGTCATCTCTAATGGAGAGGCGCTATTCGCCTTTCCACATTTCGAGCGATAATCTCACGCGACGACGCTGTCAACACCCAAGGTAATTTCGCTCATACCGCCAAACATGGGCACCTCAACAACCACCTGCCCGCGCTTGGACAGAACCTTGCGCACCGTCACAACGAACTCGGCAAACGGGCCAGAGCGGATTGTCACAGTCTTGCCAAGCAGATCTGGCATCACGGGAAGGCTCTCGCCATCCATATGTTTTCGCTCGGATTTCTTAGCCGCTAACATGAGCTTGCTCATCAATGTTTCGGGCATCAGATAAGGCTTGCCATCCTGCCCCATCAGCCCCTTTAGCTTCGATGCGGCCAGCAGGCCGACAAAGGCTTCGTTATCTGGAATCACCCTTACAAAAAGATAGCCGCGGAAAATTGCCCGCTTCACTTCCACAGCTTTTTGACCTCGCTTTGGCGGCTTGCGAAAGCTTTCACACGGGCACCAGCATTCGATTCGCTGCTCTTGCAAGGAATCACGAATGCCCTGTTCGGTGCCACTCTGGCAACTGGCCACCAGCCAGCGGGCCAGCTGCCCAAAGCCGGGCCGATCTTGCCGCGCCATGGCAATCATACGTTGGCGGCTGGCCTCTGCCTCATTGATCTGGGCAAGCTTCAAAAGCCCCTGATCAGACACGCCACGCAAGAGGTTTCCATTATGCTGCATCATTGGTGCGCTCCTTGCTGATCTTGGTTCTGAAGTGTTCAAGCGCCGCTTCCACAGCCGCATCGAGATCATCCGCACCGTCTTCAATCGGCGGGAAATAGTTGAAGTCGCGCAGGCCATCGACAAACAGCCAGCCCCGGCGCTCATGCAGCCGTCGCCATGCGACAAACAAAGGGGTGCCTCGCTCAACCTTCTGGAAATCAACAACAAGCGGCTTCAGGGCCAGCCCGGCAAAGAAAGGCTCATTGTGGCGCGCAAGCTCATGCATACGGCTCACCAGCGGCCAGCCGTTGTCACGGCGCTTTTGCCGCAACAGCGCTTCCCGGCTAATGGCACCAGACGCGAGTTGCCGTTCGTCGTACGTGGTAATCACCAAGCGACCAGTGGGGTCGCCGAGCAGCGCTTCCAATCGCGTGCCCATCCAAAGTTTACCACAAGGCTTGGCGAGCTCACGCACTGGCGCTTGATCTGCCGAGAAATGCTCAGGCACGTCATTCCACGCCCTGCCCTTGAGGTAGACCGCTGGTGCCGTTAGCTCCTCGGGCTTGGCCCATGCCAGATAGATCGGTGTTTTCTCAATGCAGGCCGCACGGTCATCAGCCGACAACGCAAACCAAGCATTCCGGGCAAAGACTGGACTGCCGGGCTTTGGCCAAGCTTTGAACCAAACGTCAAACTGACGGCTGGCACGTTCCCGCTCCACCCGCCCCTGCCCCTTTTCCGGGACGTCAGATGCCGGGGCACTTTCCAAATCATCGGCAAGGGCCTCTCCGCTTGGTAGAGATTCAGTATTTACTATCTTTAAGTCTTTACTAGGTGCCGATTTTACCGGCGACGGCAAAACCGGCGACGGTTTTGCCGTCGCCGGTAAATCAGTCTGCGGTAGAAATGCAACACTTTCGGAAGCGGCTGGATCTGCAACCGGCACCACATCGCGCGGCTCATCATAGATCACCAGAACCGACGCGCTGAATTTGCCGTCGTCGCGCGTCTGTTCCCGTTCCGCATAGCCAATCTCGACCAACTCGGCGATCATCTTGCGGGCCTTGTCGCGCCCGCATTTGCCGCGCTTGACGATATCGCCAACAACAACCGTCCAGTTATCTGGCTTGGAGAGCAGATAGCCAAGCAGCCACCGCGCTTCCATGGAAAGCCGGTCATCCTCAAACACATGGTTCGGCACTGTGGTGTAACGCGCATTGCGAACCCCGCGCCGGATCGTGGCTTCAGCACTCACGCCAAACCTCCCTTGCAAACAATAGTTTCCAGAAAAATGCGGGCATCCTTCACCGCCACCTTATGCGCCTCTGGCAAGCCGCCATCCGGCAGGCGCGTGGCATTGAGCGCCGCAAACTCCACCTCAAGGCAGGCCACACCGGCCAGAAAGCCAGCCGTGCGCAATGCGGTGCGAATGGTGGAAAGATCGCGCAAGATAACGCCCTGCGGCACGCGCAACAGCCAGTCGGCCCGCTCGGCATCCGTCTGGCAGTCGTAAAGCTGCTCAACAATTGGCAAAATATCCGTCATTGCGTACCTCCGCGTTTCCACGCGTCGAACTCGCCCCGCAGCGCCAAAAAGGCAGCCCGCGCGCGCTCAACCGTGTTGATCTGTGATTTGCTGGAAATGGCGAGAAGGCTTTTCAGGCGCGTGTCCGCAGCCCCCTTGTCTCGCACCGGCCCGCCTGCCCCCTTGCCCTCAAGAAAGCGCTGAAACGCCCTGTCCGAAAGCAGCATGGCGGCTTGTGCCGAATAGTTCTTCTTATTCGCTTGCGCTTGCCCGCGCTCCAGCTGCCCGCGCAAATCGCGAACAGCATTGGCAGCACGATCAAACAGGCGTAGAAACAGCAAGAGATTGCCAAGCGCGCCACATATCAGGTCGCGCTCATCATCCAGCGCATCCGCGTGGATGGTGGCCACATGGGCATCCTCGCCGGTGGAACGGCGCACAATAACCCGCAAGCCACCGCGCCGATCTTCCACGGTCCAAATGTCGCCAGATCGACGATCCGCCGTGGCGCGCAGCCGGTTGATGGCCACCTTTTCGCGGTCGCGCTGCGGGTCGGTCATACGCATGCCGCTGCCTCCACGGCGTGGCCGCCCCATTGCAACGCCATTGCAGCCGCGATGCTCGGAAACGTCTTAGAGCGGATTTGCCAGCGGTTCGCGCCCGGTGAGGCCCGATGCACGCCAGACCAGATTTTATGCTCATCCGTGCCGCGCTGTGGCGGGGTCAGGCGGTTGGTGGCAACCAATGGCGGCAGGCCGCGCAGATAGAGTGACGTGCCCTTGAATGCAGGATCACCAAACCACCACGGCTGCACGGTCTGCGCAGCCTTCTGATAATTCCGTATCCGCTGTTTCGCATGCAGATGCATGACGGGGTTTTCAACCGCGATGCGCTCGATTGGCGCATTCCAGCAATCGGAAAACAGCGCCGCCCCTTCATCCAGCAGCCGCCACATGATGCGCAGCCTGTCTTCACGCGACATTGCCGCCCAGGCGGCTATTTCTTCGGGAGTTGCATCGCGGGGCGCATTCCTTGGCGGCTCTCTCAACCACCGAACACCGGAATTACACAAGCGGGTGCATGGCGGATGAAGTACGACCAGCAAATCCCAACCATCGCCCAGCAAATCGCGTACATCGCACATGATGTGACGATTGCTGCGGTCATCGGCGGGCAGCAGATCGCAAGACCAAACATCATGGCCCAGAGCCGCAAAGGCGCGACGGACAACACCCGATGTTTCGCACCCAATCAGGATGCGCAGCGGCTGCACGGATTTGCCATGGAAGTGTTTCAAAGCGATGGTCATGCCGCACCGCCTTGGCCAGCTTCAAAGCCCCAGAAATCCCAACTGTCCGAAAGGCGCACGTCGCCATCGGCCAAGCTTTCGCGCCGCTGGAAAAGCTCAAGCTTGGGCAGCTGGGGCCAGAGGCGGTCTATCTGTTCGGCAAACCACACTGGCTTGCGGCTGTGTTCGGTTTTCGGCTCGGCATACAGACTTTCGGGCTGGGTGCCGGGCAACGGTGCCAACGAAATCTTGCCGCGCTTGCCAATCAGCAGCAGCTCGGCACGGTCACGCACCCATCGCCCCATCCCGATGTGGGCTTTGTCCCAAACCATGCAGGAGACATATTCAAAGCCCCAAGCTTGCAGCACATCAATGCCATCGGGCAAACGATTGGCCGTTACCCAAAGAAACAGCACGGCATCCATGGTGAACGGGCTTTTATTGCCAGCGCACAACGCTTTGATCTCTTCCACGCTCATGGAGGGATATTTCAGGCCCCTATCCTGCCCGGTTTCATTGCTCCACGCCTCTTGCTGCCACGGCGGATCGGCATAACCAACCGCGTAAGCGCCACGCGGCATGTCGGCACCCTTGCGCCGCCCCTGTTCGGCAATAGCGCACACCAGATTGAGCCGCATTTCGCGATTGTGCTTTTGGCCGATGGTGCGAATAGCCTTAGATTCAGCCGTAACCGCCTTGTCAGCCTTGATCAGGTCATGGGCAAATTTCTCTTGCGCCTCATGGGTTTCCAGCCGTTTAAGCTGATCAAGCGTTACGCCCTTGTCATGGCGGGTGCCGCGCAACATTTGCAACGCGGTGCGCGAAATCTTCTCGCCCCGCTCGACATCGCGCTGAATAGTGCGTTCGGTCTGCCCCGTGGCTTCTGCCGTTGCCGCCGTGAAGCGCTTTCCCGTTTCGCCAATTTGGCGAGACGGGAGATTAGCGCCGCGCTTCAAACTGGCTTCGCGGGCCGTGTCTGGAAATTTGACCAGATAGATTTCTTTGCGACGATGCAAAAACAAAGCCCGATCAGCAGGCGTCAAATCGGCCCTGATCAGGTTTTCGTCGATCTCGCAAAGCTGGCGGTCCAGCTCATCGCCACGCTTATGAAAGCAAAGAATAGCATCAAGCCCCAGCCGCTTGCAGGCTTCCAGCCGATGGCCACCCGCACCAAGATCAACCAAGTCGGCACCCACATCACCGTAAACTGTGATCGGCGTTTCCAGCCCGTATTGGCGGACGGATTCCATCAGGGCCAGCACGGTCTTTTCGTCCAAATTCCGCAAACGATTTTCGGCGCGAATGCTATCAATTCGCCGTTCGGTCGCCACTTTGGTTTTGGCAACCGAAATCGGAGCCACATCAACGGCGGGGGCAACACCTCGCCGCGCTGCCAGCATCGCCCTGCCCTTATCGGTGGGATACCAGCGATTCCCATTCTGCGGATCACGGGTGAGATAGCCGTGGCTCAGGCACTTGGCCGCAGCAATTGCCTGCTGCGAATCGGTGGTGAACACCGCTCCATGGCGCACTGCAAGCCCCATAAGCGTAAGCCCGGCAGGACCGGGCTTGGGGAATTTAACGGGCACATAACCTGCCATCGCCTCAATCCTCCAACTTATCGGAAATGATGTGAGCGGCGCGGATCAGCTCCCCGATTTTGTAGCGTAGCTGCTGGCGTTCCAGCGCATCGATTCGGCCATCGGCAAAGGCTTCGCGCGTGAGCCGCCAAAAATCGGTGGCTTCATCGATAATACGAAAAGCGTCTTCCACCGAAAGAACCCCGGCACGCGCAAGGCGCTCTTCGGCAGGCACCAAGCGATAGCCCAGCAATTCCGCCATCTTGGCCGTGATCAAAGGCTCTTTCGCCGCCCTATCCACATCAATGGCAACGTCCACCGGAATGAAGGTCTTTTCATCGGAGCGCGGATCATCCAGCGCAGATTTCAACGCCGATGCATATTTGGACAGCTGGGAAATGCTAACGCGCGTCACATGCCGAAGCACCGAAACGCCACCGGCCAGCTCATAGGCCACATCCAGCACACGCTTAAGCGACAGATATTCATTCTCAGAAAAACGGCGCACGAAAACACCCCGATCAAGTCAAGGAAACAAAAAGCGAAAATGATTCTATGATCCCCACGCCTCAGGCGCGTAGGAAGGAGCAACTACACCGCTATGGAGGCCCGCATGGGAAATGATAAATGCCCGCACCGGGCCAGACGCCATATAACCCGGTGCGGGACGCGCAAGCTTCGCAGGCAGGCGTGCGCGATTGGAAAAACAGGAAGGCAAATCGCATCATCGCAAAACCTCCACAGGCTTGGCGTATGGACGATAGACACCCTCTGGCCATGAAGCGTTTGGCGGCCAGTTATCGGATAGCCATTCTATTGCCCGAGAGAGTCGCCTCACCCCAATATCCGAACCACTTCTAAGGGCCGCAATTCGCTTTCCATCCGAGAACATTTTTCCCGACAGCGTTGCCTCCGCATGGCCTGAGGCTATGCAGAACGCTTCCACCAACGAAAAGAATGCATCCAAATGTTTCATGCGAACATGCATAAGGGACATATCCCTCAAATGTCAACCGGACATGTCCCTCTTTCACGCAAGAAGATAACAGGGGATATTTCCCTTATGGAAAGTTCACAGACAGCAGAAATCATTGCAAGGGTGACGCAACGCGCGAAAGAGCTTGGCCTTTCAATGCGCAAGGTTTCGCTGTTGTCTGGCCATGGTCCGGATTTGGTTCGCGATTGGACGAGACCCGGTAAAGCGGTGCTGCCTCGCCTGGACAGCATTCAGAAAATCGCACAGGTGCTAAATGTGTCCGCGGGCTGGCTGGCTTTCGGTGAGAAAGCATCAGAGAACAACTCAGAATCAATTCAGATTCCGATTATCAGCTGGGTTGCGGCAAGCCCCTTTGCCGAAACGGGCTTCATAGAACATCAAGCCAACGCAGCTAGAATTTCCGTTCAGGGTCTAAAGCCCGCCACCTATTTTGCACTTACCGTGCATGGCGATTCCATGAATCGCGTAGCGCCAGAAGGCACGACGATTGTCGTAAATGCCTCAGCAAAAGAATTACTTCCACGGAAGTTTTACATCTTTCAAAAAGGCGAAAAAGCAACATTCAAGCGGTTCATGTCGAACCCTGACCGGCTGGAACCCTACTCAACCAACCCTCAGCATGAAGCCATGAGCATTGATGAGGAAACGGTCGTGATAGGACAGGTCGTTCGGGTAATCACTGACTTATCCTAACGATCGCTAGCTCACCTTATTTGCGCGTTCATCTGCTTTTTTGACCCCATAAGACAGATCTTCGGTCACGCGCTTCAAGTAGTGAACGACAATGCCGAGACCAAAAACGATCGCGCCACCGACCAAATAGACAGCAATCAATTGTTGATGAATTGCCGATTGTACATTTGGCATCATGATGGCCGCGTTTGCCATAAAGCCGATGCCAAATACCGCAAGTAGTATAGACATATCCTGAAATAGCCCCCTCAACATAAAATCACAAGTGGTAGCCTCTCCGAAATGCCGCGCAACAAAAAGAGGGACATGTCCCTTATTTATGTTGACTAAGGGATATTTCCCGCATTATCTTCACGTCACTCACTTCAACTCGGTGGGCACAAATCAAACGCACTCGCACCACGAGCCGCGATTGCAGTTCTGTGCCCGCTTGGCAGGCAAGACGCAAAGGAGAATGCACAATGGCATTTACGACACCCATAAAGCGCCCCGACGACGAAGAGCTTTTGGTATTGGTGCAGGAAGGCATTGCACCAACCGAAATGGCAAAAACGCTGGCGTGCGCCGCCAACACAGTGCGAGAATGGTTGCGTGATCTCGGCTGCACTCACAACGGCAAGGGAAAGTGGTTTCTGCCGGGTGCAGCACCTGAAAAGCCACAAACCAAGCCCGCCACCGGAAACCAGCCCACAACGCCCCGCAAAGGCGTGCTGAAAGAGCAGTTCCCCTTTATTCGGACCCACACCACCACAATGGCAGACGGCTCACGTGTGACCTTGCCTGACCTTTCCACGCTTGCCGCAGCCCGCGCAGAACAAAGCAGGCGGGAGAGGCATCTTTGAAAGAAGAGGAACACATCAAACAGGGAGGTACGCAATGACAACAGCAGGGCATATTCGCTCCAGCCCGGCCTTCTCGCCCATCGCAAGCGTGCCACGGCTTTGCCTCAACCGCGTGGAGTTGGCCGCATCCATTGGCGTCGGCGTCACCATGGTGGATGTGATGGTGATGGAAGGTTTTCTTCCACCACCGCGACGTATTCATCGGCGCAAGCTCTGGCTGGTGCAGGAAATCGCCGCCGCCATGATGGACTGGCCAGAAGACAACAACCCCTTGGCAAAAAAGGACAGTAGCGCCGACGAGTGGCGGGCATCTGTATAATGAATATGACCAATATCGAACTGCCCTACATCGAGAAGAACAGAACCCGTCATGGCGTGATGCGCTATTATCTGCGCATCGCAGGACAGCGCATTTGCCGCCTGCCCGATGATATTGAATCAGAAGATTTTGCCAAGGCTTATTGGAAGGCCAGAAACACCGTTCGCCCCTTGGTGGAAGACACTGGACCAAAACCCATTTCGCGCCAAGTCAAGCCCGGCACGTTCCGTTGGCTCTGCATGGAATACATGCGCAGCCATGAGTTCACCACGCTGGACATAACCACACAGACGCGGCGCAGGCACATCATGGAATCAATGTGGCAAGAACCGCTAAAGGCAGGCGACGAGCGCACCTTTGCCGATATGCCCTTGCAGCATATGGACGTGACAAATCTGGAAGTATTGCGCGACCGAAAAAAGGAAACGCCATTTGCCGCCGACGAGCGCTTGAAAGTGCTTAGGCAGGTTTTTGACACCGCGCACAACGGCAAACCCATTACGCCCAACATCGCACGGATGGTAAAACCATTTCGCGCCCAGACAGACGGCCACGACACGGCAACCCCTGCCGATCTGGAACGCTTCATTGCGCACCACGGCACAGGTTCAAAAGCAACACTCTATTTGGCTATTCAGATGTACACCGGCTTGCGCGTTTCAGACCTCGCAGCTCTTGGCCCGCAGCACCGGCGCAAAGACGCTTTCCGGTTCCGCCTGTTCAAGAATCGCAACAGGACGCCGGTGGACATCGACATAACCATTCACCCCATTCTTGAGGCCGTTCTAGTAACCCACAAAACCACAGGCCCGACCTACCTTGTGACCGAGTTTGGCAAACCATTTAGCGTGAAGGGATTGGGCAACAGAATATCGGACTGGTGGACGCAAGCCGGAATGCCCCACCTCACCTCGCACTCGGTACGCAAAGGCCTTGCAACGGACGTTGCGCACAACGAAGCGACCGACAGCATGTTGGAAGCCATGTTCGGCTGGCGCGATAGCAAAACATCGAAAATCTACACCCGCAACGCCGAAAGATCCCGGCTTGCAAGGCAAACCGTAGAGCGCATCAATTGGGATGGCGTCGGGTCGCAACTCTTGCCTATAGACGAGGCAGAAAACGGCTAATTCAGGAACACACTGCCACACCCTCAAAAATGTGTGGCGGAACGGGCAAGGAACAAAGTGCCACACTTCGAAAATACCGATTTAACATCAATATCTTGCCGGGGGAGAAAGAAGGGAATGGAGGCCTCGCCCGGAATCGAACCGGGGTGCAAGGATTTGCAGTCCTCTGCGTAACCACTCCGCCACGAGGCCATTCCAATACTTAAAAGCGTGTGGTGACGGGCATTTAGAACGGATTGATCAGAAGCGCAAGAGGCATTTCCGAAAAATCCAACACATAAATTTCCGAAATGATGTTCCACGAACGTTCATCACGTATTTTCATGAAAATTGGAGGGCGCTATGATCCCCTCCTCTCTCCCAGAGCATGAAATGAACGCGACCGATACAGGCGGCGCGTCAGGCGCACCCACAGCAGTTCAGGTCGCGGCCATGTGGATTTCCACCCATGAAGACGACATTCGCGGCCCGCGCATTCCGTTTATTCGTTCAAAGTTCGGCTTGAATATTCTCGAAGCCGTCGAGGCGTCACGTCTTGCGCACAAGCTTCGTTTTGCCGGGGGGCGTTGAGTGTGTCCCCAATCCGCGAGAACGATATTCTATTTGCACACAAGGCCCTGAACTTGGCTGAAGGGCTGACAGACGGCGCGCGTCGCGTCGGTGCGGCCATCATTGACCACTTCAATCGTAGAACCGGCCAGTGCGACCCCAGCATAGACCGGCTGGCGAAGCTGTTGAACATGCACCGCACGACCGTCATGCGCGCCACAGAGCAACTCCATGCGGCTGGCCTTATCGAATGTGTGAAGCATGGAAGCAGAACGCACCGTAACGCCTACCTGCCCGTCTGGGATAAATTCAACTCTCTAGTTGCAGAGTGGAACGCAAAAATGAAGGGCGGCGCGTCCCAAACCGACCCTCAAACGGACGATTTCGAGGTGGTGGAAATGCCACCATTCGACACCCAAAACCAGACGGCAACAGTCGCACCGGTGCGACCTCTACAGTCGCATGGATGCGACTTTGATAGTCGCACGGATGCGACCCAAACCAATAGAATAAACTACGTGAAAGAACTACGTGGAGAAGACGTATGCCGTGAGCGCGAGAAAAAGCCCGATACCGATCAGTTAAATTCAAGGTCGATTGGGCTTTTGAAAGGGTCCAAGCCGACAGGATCGAAGCAACAATCAAAGGTTGCAATATCTGCATCCTATGGGCAGATGGCAGAGAACGCCGCCAACAGGCGCTTGGAGCTGGACCTACGCGGCCTTGGTTGGGAAGCCTACAGCGACGCCCTTGAACGCCTCACCCCCGAAATCACTGGCGAGGCCACAGCAGCAGAGATTAGGCGGCGCGGTGACGGGCTGCGCTTGGTATGTCAGCGGCTTTGCTTGCCAACGGTTCCCGGTCTGGGGGTGCTGCAATGAGCGCAAGCCCTCGTTCCCTGCCCTGCAAGACATGCGGCGCGCATTTCAGCCAGCCAGTCACAAACGGGCGTCCTTCGCGGTTCTGCTCTGAAGCCTGCCGCACCATCGACCGCAAACGCACCCGTGACGCATGGAATGGGCAAAAAGCAGCCGACCGCGAAGCAGCACGGGCGCACCTGATTTGCAGGACATGCCAGCAGCCCTTCAGCGCTGAAACCAGCCGTGCGGGGCGAAAGCCGGTGTTCTGTTCGGCTGAATGCCGCCGCGCTGATCACATCGCAAACCTTCGGTCATGGCGCGAAAGCCGCCGTCCCGAACCCGACTGACATGGGGGGCGGGTCAAAAGTTCAAAGCCCGCCTTGCCGCGCACCGGCGTCAGTCATTTCTTTGTAGAAACCTGAAATTGAAGGGAAAAAACCATCATGAAACCCAAGACAGTCACCTCAGAAAGCGAACTTGAAGAACGCCAGAAGGCATTTTGCGACGAAGTTTTGTTCCGCGCCGCGAAAATCATGACGGAGGACAGCGGCGCACCCATGCCCCTCGTTCTCGACCGAATCTTGACGTTCGCCGCCGCCCATGTGTGCAAAATTGAAGGATCGCCAAACACCGCGAAAGCCTTCCGCGTGATCGCCGGGAAAATTGAGGCAGGGATTTTCCACAGTATCACCGGCGAAAGTGAAAACATGGGTGTGAGGCATTGACTGACATGCATCGTTCTGGCAATGTTCCCCTCGGCTTGATTGAAGGCTCACCTGCCAAGCAGGGAGCGCATAGACAATCCACCTTCGACAGCACCGGCGACCATACCGGGCGCGAAGCTCAAAAAAATGGGCAGTTCTGCCCGAGCTTTGTCGTGTCCGAAGGTATGCCTATGACCATTTTCCATAAAAACGCTCAACGTCGCTTCACCGCAAACGCTGTTCTTGATGGCTTCAAGACGGAAGGTGAAGGAATTATAATCGGTTACGCTTCCACGTTCGGTGGCGGGGCCGATAGCCACGGCGACATAATTGCGCCTGGCGCTTTCCAAAAGTCTCTGGCGCAACACAAGGCGGCTGGCACCATGCCCGCGCTGTTGTGGTCTCACAAGCAAGACCAACCTATCGGGAAATGGACCGCCATGCGCGAAGACGCGCACGGCTTGGTTTCCGAGGGCGTCATCAACTTGCGCACCACAGGCGGGCGGGATGCATGGGAACACCTCAAAGCGGGCGACGCTGGCGGGCTTTCCATCGGCTATCGCGTCCCGGCAGGGGCTGAAGAAATCCAGCGCGACGGAACGAGCCTTCTAAAGGAAATCGACCTGCAAGAGGTCAGCGTCGTGGTGTTTCCGTCAAATCGTTCGGCGCGGGTGTCTGCGCTGAAATCCATCAACTCAAAATCCGAACTTGTTGACCTCCTCCGCGAGGCTGGCCTGGCACGTTCCGCCGCCCAGAAAATCGCGGGCGGTGGCTTTGCCGCGCTTGTCGGCAACGATCAATCGTTCGCCGTTGACCATCAAAAAGCAATCGAATTTGCCGCCCAGATCGAGGCGGCTACTGCAAAAATCAGGAGCCTGTAAAATGACCATTCATTCCTACCCCACCAAAGCCGTCGCCGCTCACCTTCTCGCGTCTGCCTCGCCGCTGCGCACCAAGGATGAAAGCTCAAACCACTTGGAAACGCTGGCGCGAAAATTTGGCGACCACGTTTCTGAAGTTCTCAAGAAATTGGGCGCGACAAATTCAGAATTGCATGAGGTCAAAGCCCGCCTTTCTGAGTTTGAGCAAAAAGCGGTTCGTGGTGAGAGTTTTTCCTCTGGTCGTATGGGCGCACCGGCGACATTCGGCCAGTGCTTCACAAAAGAGCGCAGCGATGAACTCTACCGGATCAACACCGAACGGGGCAGAACCTCGCTTGAAATCAAAGCCGCCATCACCAGCGCGACAAATGACGCAAGCGGCTCTGCGGGCGCACTGGTGACGCCCTTCCGGGAACAATTGGTGGCCATGCCGCGCCAGCGTTTGACCATCCGCAATCTCATGAGCGTGGTGCAGGTTGATTCCGGTTCCATTGAATACCCGGAACAGGTCGGACGCTTGAACAATGCCGCGCCGGTCGCTGAAGGCGCGGCCAAGCCGTCCTCTGATCTTCAGTTCAATTTGAAGCCCGTGCCAATTCGTACCATTGCGCACTGGACGAAGGCGTCACGCCAAATCTTGGAAGATGCACCCCAGTTGAGCGACTTCATCGACCAAGAATTGCTCTATGGCCTGGCGCTTGCTGAAGAAAAGCAGATCCTTTCGGGCAACGGGGCGGGGCAAAACCTGAATGGCATCATTCCACAGGCCACAGCCTTCGCACCGGCCATCGCGCTTGCAACGATGACCGAGATTGACAAAATCGGCCTTGCCATCCTTCAGGCCAGCCTTACGAACGTGCCACCGGACGGCATTGTCATTCATCCTAGCGATTGGTGGCGTATGCGCCTCACCAAGGACGCGGACGGCAAATACATTCTCGGCGATCCGATGACACAGGTTCAACCGAGCCTGTTCGGCCTGCCAGTCGTTACCACCGAGTCGATGACGGTGGACAAGTTCCTTGTCGGTTCGTTCCAGTCACAGACCATCTATGACCGCTGGCAGGCCCGTGTGGAAGTTGGCTTTGAGAATGACGACTTTACCCGCAACCTTGTAACCATCCTTGGCGAGGAGCGTATCGGGTTGGCAACCAAGCGCCCAGAAGCCTTGGTCTATGGTGACTTTGGCAACGCCGCCTAAGAGCCGACGAAATGCCCATAAGTTGGCCGCTTGAGGTTTGCATTTGCCTCACAGGCTGGGACAAGGCGTGAGTGTCCCGCTACCAAGCAAAAAACCGCGCTCGCCGTCCGTTCCGCTTTAATCACAAGTGGGACGGGCGGCATTTCGTGAACATGCAAAATTTATAGAGATGAATTAAAAAGAAAAACCAATCTTTTTAAGTCTCTCAACCGTCGACAGCAATAGGTCAAACCAATATCTAACAACTAGACCAAAACATTGACGATGCCAAATCAATCTTGCGCGACGGATACCATATTTGGGAACCCAATTTTCGCTGAATAATTTTTCCAAATTGTCAATAAAGTCACCCGCTTTAGAAGTAGGTAGCGCCAAGTCAACAAGAAATTCAGACCTTATCATAGATCTTGTTTTTACGGTTTCAATCGAAGACGAAGTTTTCTTGAGATAAGCATCAGCCCTAGCTCGAAAGAGTAAATCTTCGCAATTCCTTATCGCCCATTCTAGTCTTGCCAGCTCCAAAGCGACGTCTTCCCCTGCAGGTTGAGGTTTCTTCGTTTCTAACCCTCTCCGCAAAGCGATGCGCGTTTCCTGATAGATTTGTTTACGCGCTTCCAGCGTATTGTTTCGCAACTGAGAAATAGCAATTTTTAGTTGCGCCTCAAGATTAGCCATGAGCGTAGCCCCAATCATTACCCGCAATTGAACGCGTGGCGTTCATCGATTCATCAAGAGCGCGCCGACCTTCTGCTGTCATCGTAAATAAACGTTTAGGTCGCTTCCCTGAAGTGTCTTGTGTCTCCGAGATCATGCCTTTTTTAGTCATTCGGTCTAACGCCGTGTAGAGTGCTGCAAATGCTGGAGGGGATTGGAGCCCCGTTTCCAGCACGTCATAGATTTTCGCCGCTGGCGAGTCTGGTCCTGCCCTCAACAGCGATAACAAAGTCAGCTCTTCGAATTTTCCGATCATAAATCTAGTCTCCACTGCAATTCAGTTGGAGTATGCATCACTTCCCTAACGTATGCAAGGCATAGTATGCGTCGTATACGTCAATTGCAGCGAAGACCGCCAAGGCCCGACGACACGATCACTTAAAGTCGTTAAGGCTGCTCACTTTTATCAATGTTTTTCTGACTTGATATTTGCTCATCTTTTTCAGCCGCAATCGACCTGATTCTATCAAGGCGAACTTGGCGACTATGCCGCGCCACGTACCAATCTTTGAATAACATTTCGATTAGCTCAATGAGCGCTCTCGCTTCGCCTGGATCAACATCTACAATTATGTTGATATCACGCTGCATATGAGCACCGACATTGCCTATCTTTCGGATAGCATCAATCGCCTCAATTGTTTCAGCATCAACGCCCTTGGGAGCAAGATCCCCCTCTACTCGAGTCTTTAGTTCATTTATTTCATCAAACAAGGTCGGTTTCGAGATGCCGCAAAAATCACGAATCATACCTTGCAGGCAACGGCGCGCAAGAGTCGCTGATGATTTTGGGCTTTTATCGCTAATAAGACATGCTTCGTAATAATCCTCCAGAATTGGAGAAGGGATATAATCCGGTTGCGGCTTAGCCATCGAATTTGGGCGAAGCGGATAATTATATATGCCGTCCCCTGCTTGATACTCCTTATCTCTCTGGTTCCATATAGATACATTTAGTCCCACAGAAATAGTAACTTCGAGACATTCAATGTTTACACACCTAATAGCAGTGACATCGAGACCGACATTTCCATATTTTGTGTACCCTACGCCAAAATTTTGAAATGAATTATGGTAATTACTAGATGTAACCATCTGACTTCTGTCACAATACGAGCAACACCAGTGAAAATCTTCCATGCCAATCATAATAAATTCATTCCTTTACTCATTGTAATTCTGGAAAAATCCAACATTCGAATAATTTATATTATTTACACCCTTTTGATTTCATAGAAAGTTGTATCGCCTGAACCTTGCCCTTCGCAACGGCGACTTGCCCCTCTTTGTCACCGCCGAAGGCGCTGGAGGTGGGAACGCCTATCAGAAACACACCAAATGCGTCGCCCGTGGCTGCGCTATTTTGTGCTTTTGAGATAGCAGCAAGGTTTTGCTGTTCCTTGATGAGTTCTTGAGCCAAGGAAGGGCATGATTGATTTGAATAGGCGGACATCGGTATGTCTACCGGAACGATGGCGTCAGGCCGCTTTGCACAGCTCGACAATGCAGCCAGAGCGACCGCAGCAATGATAAACCCTTGCATGTATTCCCCCTTATTTCCCCAGAATAGAAGTTTATCGCGGAAAGACGATGAAGGAAACACTAAACAATCACATTCAAATGAAAGAACGCCGGGGGTTCAGCCAAAAACACAGAAATTCAAATAGACGTTAACTAATCCTCATGCCTATCATGCCCTAATTCTAAACGTGAGATAAACTCCGCTCCGGGGCGAGGTATTCTGATGTTAATTCAGATTTTATCGCTAACCCCATGACATAAAAAATATAATTTAATCACTCTTCACATTTCTATTCAGGAAATAAGCTTCTAGCCAAACGCTCAACTTCTTTTGTTGGCAAAACAAATTCTGCCCCAAATTTCATGGGCGGAGATATTCGTTTCTCCTGAACGAATTGATTTAGCGTTTCAACTGAAACACCCAAAATGGCTGCGGCATCATTTATGTTAATGCCTAAAGGCTTGAGCCTTACTATCTCAACTGGAGAGCTAAAGTCACGGTCCAGTGCTTTTTCCAATAATTCAGTGATTTCGGCATTTACCGAGCGAGAGGACTCGTTCGCCAGTGCTTCCACCATGGAGTAAAGCTCCCTTGGAAGGCGTACAGTGTATCTTACATAATCATCTTGCTTTGCCATAATGCCCTTTAACACTAAAATGGTGAAAAAACCAATACCGTCCTATTGATCACCAATTTGGTGCATGTTAGCGTGCACCAAATTGGTGAAAAGGATATTGGTATGTATGTAGCGCATAAGCAGCTTAAAATTAATCTGCCGGAAGACGTGAAATCTTGGCTAGAACAGCTGGCGCGCAAAAACTTGCGCTCCCAATCGTCTGAGATCGTGATCGCCCTAAGGGAAAAAATGAAAAGCACCCCAGAAACTGAAAAAGCCGACGTCACCGCCTGAGAAACGGACGTCGGCTTTTTGGAAAACAACCCCCAGAAGGATCATTTATGACCATGATACATACACCACAAAACCAAAATGACGCAAGTGCGTTTCCCTTTGGTGAAGCAGAATTGAGGGCAGCGACGGAAGGCTATCTTGACGCCATTTCGTTTCTGGATGCTGCAATCTTCGTGACCAATGAACTTTATGACCTGTCGGAATTTACTGGCTGCGAAAAGGCAATTCGGTCTTTGCCGCGCCTTCTGGGACGGGCGAGAGAGTGCATTGATAAGGCGGGCGATATTGCCATGGATTTGGAGCAAGACGTAAAGACGCCGCGTCTTTGGTACGTCCCTGCTATGCCTGAAGGCGGCGCAGCATGATGGATTTCAGTAAAAATTCAGCTGGCCAAGCTGGCGAACCGTCTTTGATGGACACTATTCAGCACTACTATGCAGGCATGGCGGACTTTGACGCGCAAATTTATGGGCACGACAATGAAAAAGCCGATGCTTACGCGGCGAAAAGCTGGATGCCGCCCTTTAGGAAATTAGAGGCGTGGGAGGGCCCCGCCAAGAGCCACACAGAGGCTTTGGAGGCTTTGCGACTGGCAAGAAAGGAAGCGGAAATTTTCGCGTGTAGCGAACTCACCGTGCCATTGCTTGGAGCGGTTATTTCCTTTCTCGAAGCAAAAGGCGGTGCAGCATGAAAACACCTTCCTTGGAGCAAGTTACCCAAGCGCTTGATAGTGTCTACAACGCATATTCGATGCTCGATGTTGCAGTCTTCACCGTCGCTCAAATCTCGGAAAGCGCCCCCTGCCCTAAACGAGAAGGCGCAATAGGTGGCCTTGAGCGCTTCCTTGGCGCTATCCGCGAACAGCTTTCCTATGTGGCGGAACTCCTGGACGAAATGGAGTGCAGCGAGACACCGAAAAGGCACGTTGCAAAAGGAGTAGCTCACCAATGACCAAGCCCGCTTCCATTCCCGTTGGCTGCTGGCCCGCCATTTTGCGCGACGAACATGCAGCGGCCTACGCCGGCGAAAAGACCGTCGAGGCTTTTCTATCCCGCGTCGGGGTCATATGGCCCGAACCCTTCATCAATAGCGGTATCGGCAAAGGAAGGTTTCGAGCATGGCGCAAGATAGACCTGGACCAAGTAATAAACCCCGTGGGCGTAAGCGGCGACCCGGAGGCGCTGTAATGATCCCTATGGCAATGCCGAAATACGTGACTTTCAAGACACGTAGGGACGGCTCTCATACGTTCTATTGGGCCTGCCCAACAGCGTTCAAGAAAGCAGGCGCGCCCTATGGCAACGTCACGCTTGGGCACGACCTGACACAACGCGAATTGAACGAAGCCGCAGCCGTTTGGAATGAAAGGCTTGAGGGGTGGAAAACAGAACGTAATCCATTCCTAAAGCCCGAACTATCGCGCCACGGCACTGTTGAATGGTTGGTCAACGCCTATTTGCGTCATCCAAGTTTCACCGAACGGGTCTCGGAGTTTTCGAGACCTGATTACAAGCGCATTTTTGATCGCGTCTGCGATACCAATATCAAAGCTACAAATGGCCTTACAGTGCGTATCGGCGACGCAAAAATAAATCAGATTGCGGTTTCAACTGCCGAAAAGATTTATAGCCAGTTCCACGCAACTGGTGCGGCCCGTACCTCTGAAAAGGTCGTGACCTACTGCAAAGCCATGTGGCAACGAATGAAGCCACATCACCCCGATTTATTCCGTTCTGACGTTCCGAATCCTTGGGAAGGCGTCACGATCCGCCGCCGCACCAAGGCTATCAAGCACCACGCTGATCGCTCCACCGTCTATTCTTTTGCCAAAGGTGCAATCAAGGAAAAGCGGCCAGAGCTGGCGGCGGCGGCTGTCCTGGCTTTCGAATTTCTTATGCGCCCGTCTTCTATCGGGGCCGGTTTTGCCAACTGGACAGATTACCGGGGCGAACATGCCCCAGATAAAATAGTCGTTCGCCATCGCAAGACCGGCGCACGGGCAGAACACCCGCTGGAATTTGTGAACGAGGATGGAGAAGTCATCTGCCTGTACGAGCAAGCCGAATCTATCTTGCGCTCAGTGCCACGCTACGGGCTTTCAATCGTCTGCCAGAAGAGCGGAAAACTGTTCGGTGACGGCACGCGCCTTTCCCAAGACGTGACCGCCGTTGCGAACAAACTTGGCCTGCCCGGCTTCACGCTGGATGCTGCCCGTCATGGCGGCATGACAGAGCTGGAAGAGCGCGGATTGACCGAAGGCCAAGGCCGTTCGCTCTCCAAACACAAAACCAGCACAGCCTATCGCGGCTATGCAAAAGAGACAGAAAAGCGGGTTTTAGAGGCGACAAAGCAGCGGTTTGGAATTTCCGAACGCTCTGAAAAGCCCAATGAAATCAATGGCGCTAAAGTCGCCAAAATCAAGTAGGATTTTACGTAAATGTCGGAAAAGCCATTGAATTTTCTGGAAAATCGCAGGATTTGCAGTCCTCTGCGTAACCACTCCGCCACGAGGCCATTCCAATACTTAAAAGCGTGTGGTGACGGGCATTTAGAACGGTTTGATCTTCAGCGCAAGGGCTTATTCAACACTCTTTGAAATTTTTCCAAACTTATCAACATTCACCGCCATTGACGGGCATCCGTGACACTTTGGCAGCCATAGGGCGGCAGCATGTTTGCGAATGTTGCGTGCAGGCGGTCGCAGCCCCATCTGTTCAGCGGGCCGGGCATACGGCTGTTAATGTCGATTCCAACTTCCTGATAAGGGGTTTCTGTGTTGGTCACATATGTGTACCAGCGCCATCCAAAAATCACCGCGCCGGTGATCGCCATGATAACCAAAAGACGTAAAAGACGTTTCATACTTTTCCCAAACCGATTTATAAATTAGCAAAAAACACCACCCACCCCACATACATCAGGGTGGCCAGCAAAAGGCACGATACCGCAAACGAGCCAAGATCCTTAGCGTTTCGGGCCACGTCTGAAAATTCTGGCGAGATGCGGTCGATGACCTCTTCAATGGCAGTGTTTAGCGCCTCAACGGCAATCAACATCAGCCCCAGAACAATCAAACCGAGATAGTGCAACATTGTTGCATGGCAATAGACAAACAGGCCAAAAGCTGCGGCCAGCAAGATCAATTCGTGGCGAAAAGCCGATTCGGCCAACAAGCGGCGAAACCCTTGAAGGGAATAGCGGGTGGCGGCCCAAAGATGGGCAAAGCCCGTTTTCTTGGAAAACGGCGCAGGATTGGGAGCTTCCATATCTGCGCCGCCCCTGCCTTAATGACTGTTTGCGTTGGAAACGCCAGCTTGCTCAAAGGTCGCCATGCCTGAGTGGCAGGCTGCGGCAGATTTGACGATGCCGGCAGCAAGGGCAGCCCCTGTGCCCTCGCCCAGCCGCATGCCAAGCGCCAAAAGCGGCGTCTTGCCCAGTTTGTCGATGGCCTTGAGATGGCCGGGCTCGGCAGAAACGTGTCCAATCAGGCAATGATCCAGCGCCGACGGATTGGCCGCCTTCAAGATTGCCGCGGCAGATGTTGCGACATAGCCGTCAATCAACACCGGGATGCGCTCGACGCGGGCGGCAAGGATCGCACCGGCCATGGCCGCAATTTCGCGTCCGCCCAGACGGCGCATCACTTCGAGCGGATCGGACAAATGATCGCGGTGGAAGGCCACCGCTTGTTTGACGGCGGCAATTTTACGCTCCAGTACGTCTCCCTCGGAGCCCGTGCCCGGTCCAACCCAGTCTTCGGCCGTGCCCCCATAGAGCGCCAGATTGATGGCCGCCGCGATGGTGGTGTTGCCAATGCCCATTTCACCAAGGCAGAGCAGATCGGTTCCGCCAGCAATGGCCTCCATGCCAAAGGCCATGGTTGCCGCACAGTCGCGCTCGGACAAAGCTGGCTCACAGGTGATGTCACCTGTCGGATAATCCAGAGCCAGATCGAAAATCTTCAGGCCGAGATCATGGGTCACGCAAATCTGGTTGATGGCCGCACCACCGGCTGCAAAATTCTCCACCATCTGCTGCGTCACAGACGAAGGATATGGCGTGATGCCATGCTTGGTCACGCCGTGATTGCCCGCAAAAATAGCCACCAGTGGTCGATTCACCGCCGGTGCACGTCCACTCCATGCGGCGAGCCACATGGCGATTTCTTCCAGGCGTCCCAGCGATCCGGGTGGCTTGGTCAATTGCCGATCGCGCGCACGCGCGGCGCTAAGCGCTTGCGTATCAGGCCCCGGCAAATCACGCAGCAGCACACGGAAGTCATCAAAAGGCAGGCCGGTAACACTCATCAGGCAGGCTTTCTTGTATTTTTGCACAAATCAGGCTTTGGTGCCCTTCTTAAACAGTGCGTCGCATTCCAACAACTGAAAAAGCAATTCACCGGGCATCACGCGATAATCGGCTTGCAAGGGCAATTGGAAAACACCGCCAAACACCCTATCTACAGCGTCGGATTTCTTGCAAAAACCGAGGCTCATTTTCGGTCCGCCGTCCAATCGTGATAGAAATAAAGGAACGACACGTGAAAGAGTTGAGCGCGCTCATCACAGATTTGGCACGATCTCTCGGTTTCCTGAGCCGCTTTCCTGTGTCCTCTCGTTCTTTTGAAGGGCATTCTGGCGAAATGAGCCGCACCCCGCGCGCCTTTCCATTGGCAGGTGCTGTGATTGCCGCACCTGCCGGATTGTTTCTAGCCCTTCTGCTGGGCTTTGGCGCAAGCGCCATGCTCAGCGCATTTGCAGCTGTGGCGCTGCAAATATTGCTCTGCGGTGCCCTGCATGAAGATGGTTTGGCCGATTGCGCCGACGGACTTGGCGGGGGAAAAGATCGTGAAAAAGCGCTGTTGATCATGAAGGACAGCCGGGTTGGCTCCTATGGCGTGCTGGCGCTGGTCTTATCGATTGGCATCAAGGTGTCAGCCATTGCATCCTTGATCAACACGTTGGAGCCAATGAATGTAGCGCTTTGCCTGATTGGAATTGCCGCGTTGAGCCGCGCGATGATGGTGTGGCATTGGCATGCCCTTCCCGCTGCAAAAGCCGATGGCGTGGCAGCCTCGCTCGGCGCGCCGCATGATCAAGCGCTTTATACCGCGCTCTTTTTGGGGATTGGCATCGCTGCGGTGACCATTGTGCCCTTTGCGGGCTTTCATCCGCTGATCGTCAGCTTGCTCACCAGCGGCGTTGCCGCTTATGGTTTTCAAATCTACGTGCGTCAGAAGCTGGGCGGCCAGACAGGCGACACCATTGGCGCAACCCAGCAGATCGTTGAGATGATCGCACTGGCCGCTCTCTCCATCTCACTCTAGGCTTTTAATGAAAAACAAGACAGCACCTCCCATCGAATCTCCCTGCACAGGCATATGCACCATTGATCAGCAAACAGCGTTTTGTCTCGGCTGCGGTCGTAGCCTCGCCCAGATTGCGGCGTGGTCAAGCTATGCGCCCGCCACGCGCCGGGCCATCATGGCAACACTGCAAGCCCCATCAGCATTTGAAAGGACACGATCATGAGGTTCGGCATGTTTGGGATTGTGATTGGCATCATCGTTGCCGGCCTCGCTGTGCTTTTCATTAACCGCGATAGTGGCCAAAGCTTTGGCATCGACAATGACAGCTTCGCGCGGATGGTGATGCTCGTGCCGTTTGCACTGCTGCTCTCGTCGGGCATTGTCGCAAGCCGCGCCAACCTTGGGCAAAACCTGCGCTTTGCAGTGTGGTGGCTGATGATTGCGCTGGTGTTGGTGATTGGCTACCTCTACCGCGATGATGCGATGGGCGTGGCGGATCGGGTTGTTGCAGGATTGGTGCCTGGTCATGCTGTTGTCACCACCACCGGCGATGGCCAAAACCAGATTATTCTTCAGCGCGGCAACAGTGGCCATTTCGCCACCAAAGTGTCGATCAATGGCGTTACCGTGCCGATGATGGTGGATACGGGCGCAAGCAGCGTGGTGCTGCGCGCCGAAGATGCCGCAAAGCTCGGCATTGATGTCGAAAAGCTGAACTATGGCGTCACTGTCAGCACCGCCAATGGCGATGCCTTGGCGGCACCTGTGCGGCTGAATGAGGTGGCGATAGGGCCAATTGTGCGCAAGGATGTTCGCGCCCTTGTGACCCAACCGGGGCGGCTTCAAAGCGGCCTGCTCGGTATGAGCTTTTTGTCCACACTCGATAGCGTGCAAATGCGCGGTGACGAGCTGCGGCTTACTGATTAGAGTTTGTCAGGGAAAAGTGGAATCCGGTTTTCCCGAAAAGACAAACTCAAGCAAAGAAGTTTAGAGTCTGTCTGGTTCAATCTGAACCTGACAGACTCTAAGACTTCAGCTTGTAGCCGGTGCGGAAAATCCACGCAGCAACGAGCAAACACAGGCCGAAGAACAGAGCCACCATGGCAAGACTGATCATCGGATTGACATCGGCTTGCGAGAAAAAGCTCCAGCGAAAGCCGCTGACCAGATAAAACACCGGGTTGAAATGGCTCACCAGCTGCCAGAAAGGCGGCAGGGCTTTGATGGAATAGAATGTGCCGCCCAAAAAGGTCAGCGGTGGCACCACCAGCATGGGCACAAGGCTCAGCTGTTCAAAGTTCTTGGCCCATATGCCGATGATAAATCCGGCAAGGGAAAAGGTCACCGCCGTGAGCACCATGAACAAGACCATCATCACAGGATGGTCAACCCGCACATCAACGAAAAATGCCGAGGTTGCCAAAATGATCAGGCCGACAATCATGCCCTTGGTGGCCGCAGCCCCCACGTAACCAATCAGAATTTCGGTCAAGGCAACGGGTGCCGAGAGAATTTCATAGATCGTGCCGGTGAATTTGGGAAAATAGATCGCCGTCTGGCCCGATTGAATACATTGCGTAATCAACGCCAGCATAATCAAGCCCGGCGTGATGAAACCGCCGTAAGGGATGCCGGTTCCGGTATCCATGCGCGCACCAATGGCGGCCCCAAACACGATGAAATAAAGTGAGGTGGATACGACAGGCGAAATCACGCTCTGCATGAGCGTGCGGCCCAGACGGTTCATCTCGTAACGGTAAATGGCCAGAATGGCGAAAGTGTTCATGCCTTCTCTCCCGTCATCGATACAAAGATATCCTCAAGCGAGGTCTGGCGGCTGGCCATATCGGACACGGCAATGCTGGAGAGTTCCAACGCCGCCAACAAAGCCATAAGCGAACCGGGGGTGGCATCTGGCTGATAATCATACACAATCTGCATGCCGTCAGCGCTGAGCTTTAAGTCCCATTCATCGAGACGTCCCGGAATACTTTTCAGCGGCTCCACCAGATCAAGAACCATCTGCTTGCGACCAAGTTTGCCCATCAGCTTGGCTTTATCCTCGACCAACAGCAGTTCTCCCTTGTTGACAATGCCAACGCGGTCCGCAATTTCCTCGGCTTCCTCAATGTAATGGGTGGTGAGAATGATCGTCACACCCTCACGGCGCAGATCGGAAACAAGGCTCCACATATCGCGGCGCAGCGCCACATCCACGCCAGCCGTCGGCTCATCCAGAAACAGCACTTTGGGTTCATGCGACAGGGCTTTGGCAATCAGCACCCGCCGTTTCATGCCGCCGGACAGTTCACGAAGAGCGCTGTTACGCTTGTCCCAAAGAGAAAGCGACTTCAACACCTTTTCGATATGGGCTGGATTGGCTTTGCAGCCATGGATGCCACGCGAAAAGCTGACCGTGTTCAAAACGCTCTCGAACTGATCCGTCGTCAATTCCTGCGGCACAAGACCGATCAGCGACCGTGTCTGGCGAAAATCTTTCACCACATCATGCCCGCCAACGGTCACCACGCCGGATGTGGGGTTCACAATGCCGCAGATGATGGAGATCATCGTGGTTTTGCCAGCGCCATTTGGCCCCAGCAGTGCCAAAATCTCTCCTTCTTCAATATCCAGAGAAACACCCTTGAGGGCAGAAAAACCATTGGCATAGGTTTTGGTGAGGTCGCGGATGGAAATAATTGAGGCCATTCTTACCGAATCCTGACAAACAGGAGGCTCTTATAGCACGCCAAGCGCATGCGACCACCGCCTGTTGTGGATTTCCTTGGTGACGACAGAAGCCTTACAGGTCTGAACCGATATGCGATTCAGAGTAAACGCGGTTGCGGCCAGCGTATTTGGCCAGATAAAGGCACTGATCTGCCGCGTTAATGTAATTGTGGAAATATTCACGTCCACTCACATGGGCCAAGCCGATAGAGATGGTGATAGAAACCTCCTGCCCGCCCAGCACAAGCACATCGTTTGACACCTCTTGCCGCAGCGCCTCGCAAAATGCCAAAGCCTCCTGATCGTCCATGCCGGGCAATAGAATTCCAAACTCCTCGCCACCGACACGTCCGACCAGGCCGGGCTTGTCTTTCATCCTCGCCGTCATCCGGCTGGTCACATGTTTGAGAACTTCATCGCCAGCATTGTGGCCATAGGTGTCATTAATCCGCTTGAAGTGATCAATATCCACCATGGCAACAGAACATGTCTGCCCCTTCCGAAGGCATTTTTCGATCAGGTTCGGGCCTTCATCATAAAAATAGCGGCGATTGTAGAGACCCGTCAGGTAATCGTGAAAGGCCGCCATCCGCAGTTGGCGGACCTTTGATAGAGCCTGAATATGGAGATCAATTCGGCATTGCAGCTCTTCCACCACGTAGGGGCGGTACACAAAATCGCTGGCACCTGCCTTGAGAAACCGGGCAGACAGCAACCGGTCCGCTGACGATGAAATGCCGATCACGCAAACTTCTTCGCTCTTGTACGTGCGGCGAATACGGCGTGTCAGCTCATAACCGTCCATGTCGGGCATATAGTGGTCGGTCAGAACCAAGGCGATATCCGTTTGCTGCTCCAGCAATTCAAGCGCCTCTTTGCCGGTTTTGGCCTCCACCACCTGAAATCTCTGGCGTTTGAGCACGCTGACAAGACTATGCCGCGCCGACGATCCATCTTCCACCACCAGCAATTTGAAATATTGATTGCCAATCAGGCGCTCAACGGCGGCCTGCACCATGTCCAGCGCACTATCGTGATCTTTGATGATGTAGTCTGCACCGCCTCTCGCCAGAATCGTATCGCGCACAGCAGCATCAAAGGTTGCCGTAAACACCACAGCCGGAATGCCGGCAGCCACCACCAGATCCAGCAATTCCCCATTTGAGGCACCGGGCAGATTGAGATCGACAATCGCCGCGTCAAAATCCTGGGTGACGTTTTCCAGCACGTCGCGGCATTCATGCGCGGTGAAGCAAGGCGTAATCCGCCCGCCCGTGCTCTTCTCCAGCCGCTCCTTCAAAACAAACGAGATGGAGCGCGAATCTTCGATCAGAAGGACAGAGGGTTGCCGCACCATGCCATCTGCGGCCGCACGTGCGTCTTCAACGGGATTTCCCGTGTTTCCTGACAGAATGTTCTCGGTCATACGTTCACTTATACCAACATCGGAGCCATGTTTTTATCCAGCCTTGCCTTTTGCCCAATTGCTGCTTGTTAAATTATTAACATGTTGAAAACAAATTTAGGCAAAAGCAAAATTCCCTGGCTCCCATGACAAGAACCCAGGACATGGCAGACTGGCTCAAAGCGATATCAGCAGCAAAACGACATCGTATCTGCAAAAAACAAGCGCAAAGCGGTTTAGGCTATAAAGCGCGCCGCGCTTCAGATTAAGCTGCGGCCTGCGCGCGCTTGCGGCCAGCGCGAATTTGCACCAGCGTATCCAGATTCTGGTTCACGCGGCAGTAAAATTCCTCATCGATAAACGGGCGCAACATAAAATCATTGCCGCCAATTTTGAGAAAGCGCGCCGACAACAGCCGGTCAGACGAAGAGGAAACGCCAATAATACGAAGCTCGTGCGAGCCGCGAACAGCGCGAATGCGGCGCGTGAGCTCGAAACCATCAATGTCAGGCATGTTATAATCGGTAACAACCAGACCGATATCGGAATTGGCTTTCAGAATTTCCAACGCTTTTGCACCGCTATCGGCCATGCTGACGCGGAAATTGTAACGCTTTAACCGGCTGGACAGCAGCGCACGCGCGGTTGGGCTATCATCAACAATCAATACGTGATGATCATGATTGGTCAAAAAGCGACAAACAGATTCGACCAGCATTTCAACTGCGAAAATATTGTCCTTCAAAACATAGTCAACAATGTCTTTTGCCAACAGTTTTTCACGGGTTTTTTCATGAAATGTACTTGTAAAAACGATTGTCGGAATACTTAAATCCGTCAAATACTCAAGAGCCTCGCCATTTTCAGCTCCAGGCAGGTTAATATTGGAGATAGCAAGTGTCACTTCGGCGTCTGAAAGTTCATTTGCCGCCATCAAATCTTCATAGGTGCGGCAAATTTCTACATCAATATTAAAAATTTCTTTCAGACGCTGCCTGATCATGGAGGTAAAGACGTTGGAATCTTCCGCAACGATGATACGTGCATCCGGAAATTTTTCGCCGGAATATTGCATTCCAGATACACCAAGGTAGGTCATGACGCGCCTTTGAAAACAAGTGATTTTGCGCGAGTATAGACGTCACCGATTGCTGAAATATTAATGTAAACGGGTGCTTGTTGTTGATGTCCTAAACAAAAAATGAAGGGCGACTCCTTGAGCCGCCCCCTGTGTTTCGATCAGCAACACCACACGTTAAGCGCGCAAGGCCGCATTATCTGGATCAAACGGGCTTTCACCCACCACCGTCGCATCATAAATATCGCCAAGGATTTTGATTTTCACCTTGGTGCCAATTGCAGCATAGTCGGGCTTGAGCATAGCAAGAGCGATAGATTTACCGACGCGCCAGCCATAGGTGCCATTGGTGGCACGGCCAACCAGCTCACCCGCTTCGTTGTAGATTGCTTCCGATCCGCGAGCATCAACGTCCTTGACGCCTTCCAGCACCAGCGTTGCAAAGTTCCAACGCAAGCCCTTTTCCTTATAGGCCAGCAACCCTTCCTTGCCGAGGAACTCCTTATCGAGCTTGATAAAGCGGTCCAGCGCCGACTCATACGCATTGTACTCAATCGACATTTCCCGCGGGATCAAGCGATAGGATTTCTCCACCGACATGGACAGCATGGCGCGAATACCAAAGGGCTTGATGCCAAACTCGGCACCGGCTTCCATCAGTTGATCAAAGATATAGTTCTGCATCTCAATCGGGTGATGCAGCTCCCAACCGAGTTCACCCACGAAGTTGACGCGCAAGGCATGGGCTGAGGCAACACCAACCGCGATTTCTTTGCCCGACAACCAAGGGAAATCCTTATTGGCAAGGCTGGTGCGGGTGAGCTTTTGCAACACCTGCCGTGACTTTGGACCCGCCAGCACCAGAACGCCCATTTTCTGGGTGATATGCTGCAATTTCACCGAGCCATCGGTTGGGGCCAGCTTACGCAGATAATCGTGATCATGAGCTTCATAGGCCCCCGCAGACACCAGATAGAAGCGGTTGGGTGCCCATTCATAGACCGTGAATTCAGCGCGCACGCCGCCATGCTTGGTCAGCATGTGGCAGAGCGCGATACGGCCGCGCTTCTTGGGGATGGCATTGGCAAAAATGCTTTCCAGCCAGGCCCGAGCACCTACGCCCGACACTTCCATCTTGGCAAAGGCCGACATATCCAGCACGCCAACATTCTCGGAAACATTTTTCACTTCATTGCCGACATGCTCGAAATAGTTCGAGCGGCGGAATGACCATTTTTCAACAACACGACCATCTTCGGTGGGTTCGGCGTAGTTGTGGCTGGTCAAAACATCTGCGCCAACGCCAAGCTCTTCCTTGGGGATCTCGTAGCCTTCTGGCGCAAACCAGTTGGCGCGCTCCCAACCATACACCGAGCCAAACACCGCACCCATTTTCTTGAGGCGATCATAGACCGGCGTGGTCTTCAAAGGACGGGCAGCCGCACGCTCTTCATCAGGATAATGCATGGTGAAGACGTTGGCATAGGCCTCTTCGTTCTTGGCAATCAGATAGCCCTCAGTCGCATAGGGGCCAAAACGGCGCGGATCTGCGCCCATCATATCAAGAGTGGATTCGCCATCGACAATCCATTCTGCCAATTGCCAGCCAGCCCCGCCAGCGGCGGTAATGCCAAACGAATGGCCCTCATTGAGCCAGAAATTCTTCAGGCCCGGAGCGGGGCCAATGATCGGGTTGCCGTCCGGTGTATAGGCAATCGCGCCGTTGTAGACTTTCTTGATCCCCACTTCGCCAAAGGCAGGCACGCGCACCATCGCCGTTTCAATATGCGGCATCAAACGGTCCAGCTCTTCCTGGAAAAGCTCGTATTCGCTCTCGTCCGACGGGCCATCGACATAGCAGACGGGCGCGCCGTGCTCGTATGGACCCAGCAGCAGACCGCCGTTTTCTTCGCGCATGTACCAGGCGCTATCCGACTCACGCAAAACGCCCATTTCAGGCAGGCCTTGCGCCTTACGCTCAAGGATGGCCGGATGCGGCTCGGTGACGATATATTGATGCTCAACCGGAATGACCGGAATGTTGATGCCCACCATCTCGCCGGTCTTGCGGGCAAAATTGCCCGTGCAAGAGATGACGTGCTCAGCGGTGATCTCACCCTTGTCGGTGGTGATTTTCCAAAGCCCGTCTGGCTGCTGCTCAATCGCCGTCACGGTGGTGTTACGGTAAATGGTAGCGCCGCGATCGCGCGCGCCCTTGGCCAGTGCCTGTGTGAGGTCAGCAGGCTGGATATAGCCATCGTCGGGATGCTGGATGGCACCCAGCAGGCCTTCGGTTTCGCACAAAGGCCAGATTTCCTTGACCTGTTCGGGGGTCAGAATATTGACCTTGACGCCAATGGTTTCGGCAATGCCTGCGTAATACATATATTCGTCCCAGCGATCCTTGGTGCGGGCGAGACGAATGTTGGACACTTTGCTGAAGCCGACATTCATGCCGGTTTCTTCCTGAAGCTCCTGATAGAATTTCACGGAATATTTGTGGATCTGGCCCACCGAGTAGCTCATGTTGAACAATGGCAACAGACCGGCGGCGTGCCATGTCGAGCCGGATGTCAGTTCCTTACGTTCAATCAGAACGCTATCGCTCCAGCCCTTCTTGGCAAGGTGATAGAGTGTGGAAACGCCAACGACGCCTCCGCCAATCACCACGGCGCGCGCATGAGATTTGATCGACATGGAATTCCCCTGTTTCTGCTCTCGCCACAGCGCAAATCATAAATGCCGCAGCAGATGTTGATGATGGGACTATGATAAAGACGACGCCAGCTTTGCCGCCCGTTTGCGACATGAGCATGGAAGGCCGCGACCTCGCTCTAAATTCTATGCTGACAACCTCCAGAACATGGCTGGAACAGCCCTGACTTTCGTCCTCATTGGGGAATCAGAAAGACCAGCTTGCAATCGGGCCTGTCGCTTGGCCGGAAATTGAACTGGCGAAAGCGCAGCAAGCCGCGAGGGGGCAATAAAAACGCGCGCTCGCCTCCTTCGCGCTCCAGCACCATTTGCTCCTGCCAGCCCTGATCAAACAAAGCGCTTTCCTGCTGTAGCGTTTCAACAAGATTGCGAATGGCGGGATCTCTCAATGCGTGACTATAATCGGCGCGAAACTCCGCCAACAGCCGCAATGCCCGCACCTGCCAGTCGACGATATGCTCCTGAGCGCGCGGGTTTAAAAACACGTAGCGAAGCAGGTTTCGCTCCTGCGCCTCTTCATCCAGCCAGCCCGGAAACAGCGAAACAGCCGCCGAATTCCAGCAACAGGCATTCCAATAACGATCAAGCCCGTAAGCGGGGTGTTGCACCGCTGTGACCGCCGCCAGCAACGAGGCTGGTGCATCATCCATCGGTGTGCCAGTTTCATCATCCGGATCGCGGCGTGCTGCCAGCTCAAACAAATAGGCGCGCTCGGCCCGGGTCAGTTCCAACGCTCTCGCCAGCCGCGCCAGCGCATGGGGCGATGCCTGCACCTGCCTGCCCTGCTCTATCCATGCACACCATGTCGGGCTGATTCCTGCGCGCTCGGCCAGTTCTTCACGGCGCAAGCCGGGTGTACGTCTGCGGCCAACGCGATCCGTCACCAGCTTTTCGCGGTGGGCACGCACAAATTCACCAAGGGATTTTCGTTGATCAACGTCGAGCATGGAAGCACTTATAACAGGATAACTGATCATCTTGTAACAGCATATTTTTGTGCAATGCTACAACAATAGTCTAACAGGAGAGAAGTCATGCCAACACCAACCAGCAGCACAACAAAGAACACCAAGGATCACGACCGCCACGTGCAGGATAGTTTTGGCCCGCGCGCCAACGCCTATGTGGAAAGCAGCGTCCATTCCCAAGGTGAAGACCTGAACCAGCTTGGCAAAATTGCACAGGATGTACGCCCACAAAACGCCATTGATCTGGGGGCCGGCGGCGGCCATGTCTCCTACACCATCGCACCTCATGCTGGTGCCGTTACCGCCGTTGATTTGTCTGCCAGCATGCTGGCAGCGGTCAGACAGACGGCAACATCGAAAGGACTGAGCAATGTTAAAACAACCGAGGCCTCTGCCGAACACCTGCCCTTTGCGGATGGGACATTCGATTTTCTGGCCTGTCGCTACAGCGCCCACCATTGGCATGATGTGAATGCTGGCTTGCGAGAAGCGCGGCGCGTGCTGTCAAAGGGTGCAAAAGCCATATTTATTGATGTGGTTGCCCCGCCGGCACCGCTGTTAAACACCCATTTGCAGGCAATTGAGCTGTTGCGCGATACATCGCATGTGCGCAATTACACGGTTGCGGAATGGACCGAAATGCTGGGACGCGCCGGCTTTGATGTGACAAGTCTGCGGCCGTTTCGCCTGCGGATGGAGTTCAAAAGCTGGACCTTGCGCATCGGCACGGCTGAGCCATTGTGCGCGGCAATTTCAATCTTGCAGGAAAAGGCCAGTCCCGAGGTCAAGTCTCATTTTGCCATTGAGCCGGATGGCTCTTTCATGCTGGATATGGTGATGTTTGAAGCCATACGCGCCTGAGACAAAACCACCACAGCGATGCTGTGGTGGTTTCTGCAATTCAGTTTAGCTTAGAGGGGCCAGTTTAAAGCGGGGCAGCTTACGCCGGAGGCTGGATAGGCCCCTTGGGGGGCTGCCTCTCCAACACCACTTTAAGATCCTGATGGGGGTAAGGGATTTGAATCCCTTCTTCGCGAAACCGATGGTACAGCTTGACGCGCACGCCATTCTTGATGGCCAGACCATTCAAAACATCGCCGATGAAGAAACTGAGCTGAAAATCGAGCGACGACGCACCAAAGCTCAGGAAAACCACGAAGGGTTCCGGATTGCGCAGCACGCCTTCCTGAGCCATAGCCACTTCTTTCAGCACATCCATGACCTTCTGCGGATCGCTGTCATAGCTCACGCCAATTGGCACGTCGACACGACCGAGCGTGTTGCGATGAGTCCAGTTGCCAACGGCTGCGTTGATCAACTCGGAATTTGGCACGATGATGGTTTGGCGCTGGAACGTCTCAATCTCTGTGGCGCGCACATTGATACGCCGCACAAAACCTTCTGTGGTTCCGGTCAGCACCCAGTCGCCCACCTTGAACGGCCGTTCCACCAGCAAAATCAGACCCGACACGAAGTTGGAAACAATGTTTTGCAAACCAAAACCGATACCAACAGAAAGAGCACCGGCAACCAGCGCAAGGTTGGAGAGGTTAATGCCCGCAGCAGACAGGCCAATGACTGCAGCAAGCACAGCGCCCACATAACCCACCACTGTCTTGATGGAGTTGCGCACACCCGTATCAACATGAGCGCGCACCATGATCGTGCCGTCGAGCCATTTTTCGAACCAGCGCGTCACAACGATGCCAATGGCAAAAAGCAATGCGCCGCCCAAAATCCCGACCACGGAAATGCTGATGCTGCCAATTTTGATTTCGGTAAAGAGGTTATAAACCCAAAGGCGAATGTCTGGCAGCTGAAAGCCCCATGACAGCATGATCAATGGCAAGCCCAGCATGACCGCGATGCAATAGATCAGCAATCCTGCCACAATGCCCATCTGGTCCAGAGCGACGGGACCGATGGAAAATCTGCGCTGAAAATAGCGGCCCACCACGGTTTCGCCAAAGCGATCCCGTTCTGACACCGCCCTGCCCGAACGGATGCCGATATACATGGTGCAGAGCAAGCCCCCTGTCAGCACGATCTGGGTGGCAACGAAACGCGCCAGCCCGACATAGCCAAAAAGGCCGAGGACGATGATCACGCCACCGATAACGCGCATCAGGCTCGAGGTTGTCACCGACCAAGGCCGAGCAACGGTGTTGTCATCAATATTTTTGGGAAGCAGTGGCTTGATGAACGATACACCGATCAAGATTGCGCCCACCAGAATGGCAAGCACCAAGCCTTTCAGCACCGTCATCTCGATCGGCCAGCTCTGCACTTGCGAGATCGTGGCCAGAACAAAATCCAGGCTGTTGATGACAGACATCGAAATAAAGGCCGCAGCCAACTGATAGCCGCCTCGATCGGTGACATGCAGCAGGCGCCATTTTGGCGACACCGGATTAAACACGGCCAATGCCAAACGCGAGGAAAAGAAAACAAACCCACAAAAACCAAAGAAGGCACCCACCATATGCCGAATGTCGGGGCGCAAGACGTTGAACATATCCAGAAAGAAAAAGCTGGATGCGAGGAAAAAGCTAAACGCCAGCGATGGCAGAATCGTAGACCAGAAGGCCAGCGAAAACCGGCTCATGTAGGATGGATCTTGCTCTTGCTTGCCGCGCGCAACAATGGGACCGAAAATCCGATGCAAAATCATGCGCAGACCCAGCATCATGATGAGCGACAGAACCAGTGCGGAGGCCAAGGACACGAGTTTCAAGCGAACAACAAAGCTGATCCAGTTGCTCATGGTATCGACAAAGCGCGACACTTCCGGCGCAATCGAATCGACCGCGACACTCATGGCATCCAGCGACACATCAGCATGGGCGAAAAGCTCTTTGGTGAACAACTCGCGCCGCGCTGTCGAGATCTTGGATGACACATCATTGGCGACTTTGGTCGTGTCATCAATACGCGCAAGGATGTTGACGATGGTGGCTTTTTGCGCCGTCAATTTGCCGCGCTGGGTGGCAACCTCAACCGCCTCGACCGGAGCTCCTTCCTTGGGGGGTGCCCCAAGGTCCGCCAAACGCGCCGTGACTTCGTCAAGGCGAGGAGCAATCTGGGTTTTCATAGCCAGCAAGCCTGCGAGAACATCATCGACCTTCGACTTTTCCGTCATGAGGTCACGATCACTGCTGGCATGATCGGCAAGTTCACCGCTGACCGCATCCAGTTGCTTTTGCGCAGCATCAAGAGCCGCAGACGCCTTGCTCACCGCCTCGTCATCAGCAAACGGGCCGTCCTGCGCCATGGCTACGCCCGGCAGAAAAACATCGCTCCCCGGAACGGTTGCCAAAACCATCAAAACCAAAATGGAAAATGCCGCAAGAAATGTCTTAACGCTTTGCAAACCCAGGTCCCTTTTCACGTCAGTTTGGCTGTATCTATCGCGGCAATGCGGCAAGATAAATGACACAAAGCCCCTTACTGCATAATTCCTTAAATCGGAATCGATTTAAGGCGAAAATTATGCAGCAGATTAAAAGAGCTACAGCGAACCTTTGTGCGCCATATATGGCGCACGGCGCTGTAAGTTGCGTATTTGTTGATTTTTACTGCGCGGATGCGCTTTTTCAGCAGATCAATTCAAGAATTTGTCCCAGAATTTGGATTGGCTCGATCTTTGATCATGACGCAGTTTGATACGCTTTGTGAGAAACGACGATCATGAGCGCAAAGGGCCGCAGCACCCATTCCCGTCGTGAGACGGTAAAATCGCGTGTGATTCGGGATTGCGCCACAAGCACATAGAGCGCACAGCAAGTTATCCACAGTTATCCACAGCCTTTTCGGGTTGCAAAAAGGCAAACTACACGAACAAAAAAAGAACGCATGAGAAATATGCGGAACAAATCAACAACATGGGGATTGTGCAAACTTTTTTAATATTTTCGTCACTCTTACCGTGATCGACGACATTCTACACACCATGGTGGGTGATGTAGGGTTCGAACCTACGACCCGCTGATTAAGAGTCAGCTGCTCTACCAACTGAGCTAATCACCCGTCTATGGTGTTATGGTGGGTGATGTAGGGTTCGAACCTACGACCCGCTGATTAAGAGTCAGCTGCTCTACCAACTGAGCTAATCACCCGTACGTCTGCAGTTTGTTTGCCTCACTGCTGGCGTGAGCGGGGATATAAAGGGGTTCTCTCACCTTGTCCAGCATCCTTTTTAAAAAAAAGCCAGAAAGTGTGGAAAAAATAAAAATTAGAAAAAACCAAGCAATATCAATAGTCGAGAATGCCGGAGGCAATCCGCACAGCACGACCACCAATCCGCGCCCGAAACACCTTGTCTTCCTTGCAATCAATATGCAGGTGAATAAAGGACGGACGTCCCATCTCCACCCCTTGCTCGACCAATATGGGGTGATGCCCATCACCCAGCCCATCGAAATGTTTGATTGCTCCGGACAGGGCCGCCACCGCCGAACCCGTGGCCGGGTCTTCGCCAATGCCCATATCTGGCGAGAACATGCGCGCATGAAAATGCGACGCATGGTGCACGCCTCCACGGCAATAAACATAGGCAGAGCTTAACGCGCCCTCGCAAAACGGCACCGTGCGCTCCCAGAGCTGTGGGTCGAACTCCACACCTTCAACGGCCGCAAGACTGTTGACCGGGATCAACAAAAACGGAACGCCTGCGCTCCAGATGGAGGGCACATGATTGCCAAAGCACAGATCGCCGAGCTGCAGCCCCAGCGCCTCGGCAATGGCCTCACGCTCTACCGAGAAATGGATTTGTGTCGAGGTTTTTGGAAGATCAAATTCGGCAAAGCCAACCTCGCCATCCCGAAGACTGACTGCGCAGCGCACCGGCCCGATTTTTTCATCCAGCACGGAGACAATATCCAGCGGACGATCCCTGCCCTCATGGGCTTTCTCTGCCAGGGCCACTGCCGTGCCAACGGTGGGATGACCGGCAAAGGGAAGCTCTCTTGTGGGCGTAAAGATGCGGATACGCGCCAGATGCGCCGGGTTCAGGGATGGGAAAACAAACACTGTTTCAGACAGGTTGAATTCACCCGCAATGGCCTGCATGGCTTCATCATCAAGCCCGTCCGCATCAAACACAATTGCCAGCGGATTACCGCAAAGTTTCTTGTCGGTGAAAACGTCATAGATGCAATATGGCCGAGCCAAACGCGCCTCCAGTGCCGATTGAATTTGGGTGCAGACTGCACGACCTCAGCCGCCCATGCAAGGCGATCTCTTAAGTTTATCCGGGAAATACCCAATCTAGAAGCGGGTACATGGCGGCATTAAAACGATAGGCGCTGCGATCGGCAGACCATATCGCGACAGGCCTCGCAATTTCCTTTTCATGATCCGCAACCATATGCATTTCAATGTGCTGAAAAATCTCATCCGCCGTCATGTCCAGATGAAAGCTGCGAAACAACGTTACCTTGCGCCCGCGCCGATATCCGCGCAATTGGGGATCCACCTTGGCACTCTCCAGCGACAGGCCTGTTTCCTCCATCACTTCGCGGCGCATGTTGGCGTCAACATCGACAAAACCATCAACAATATCGGAGTTATCCAGCGAGCCCGCCGCGCAATAGACCATGCCGGGATTTGCGGTATGTGCGCCCATTTCAACAGCAATCAATGCGCCATCTGATGACATGATCACGGCAAAGCACATGATGTGATAACCAAGGCCGGGATCTGCCTGCTTGCGCCACAGCAAAAATGTGGAAAAGGGAATCTTGTAACAATCACCCATCACCTGCCCACCGGCCAAAGACAAGCGGTTGAACAACACCATCTCTCCGTCGAACAGCGCAGGCGTTGCCGCAACAGCCTCCACCCAATGCGCCTTGGCAGCTTCGACATTGGCAAGATGAAAGGGATGCTCACCGGCGCGAACCGCCAATTGCACCTCACCGACCTCAAAAACCTGCCCCTCGGGCGGCCAGTTCAGGTGATCTTCAACCAGGCTGGTCGTGATGACTTTGGCAGATTGCGACATGCGGCATCCTTTGGCGACTGTTTTGCATCATGACCATCTCAACCGGAACCGGTTCGAGGTGCACATGATGCAGCGTTACTGAAACCTTGGCACGCGGCACAGTAACATTTTTCCATCTCACGGCTCTGACACAGGATTACGGGCCATTCGATGACAAAGCCGCCAGAAAACCGGCGGCTTTTCAAAAATCACATCTTCAATTTCAGGACAAACATGCAGCCCTTGCGCCATCAGACCGCGTCGGCAAGAGCCGCTGAAACCAAACGGCCAAGGCGCTTGATACCTTCCTCAATCATCTGCTCGTTGGCGCAGGAGAAGGAGAGCCGCAACGTATTGGCACCGGAACGATCCGCAAAAAACGCCTGCCCCGGCACGAATGCCACCTTCTCCGTCTTGATGGATTGGCTGAGAAGATCAGCGCCATCCATGCCTTCGGGCAATGTCACCCAGATAAACATGCCGCCTTCTGGCCGCGTCCAGACTGTGCCTGCCGGCATGTACCTATCCAGCGCCGCCAGCATGGCCAGACGCCGTGCATTATACGCAGCCTTGATCTTGGCCACCTGCGCCTCGAAATGACGCTGGGCCACATGGGCAATGGCAATCTGATTGATGGTGGACGAATGCAAATCCGCCGCCTGTTTCATCAACACCAGCTTGCGGACTACCGTTGTATTCGCCACCACAAAACCGACCCGTAAACCGGGTGCCAAGGTCTTGGAAAACGAACCGCAATAAATGGTCCGGGTCTGCTCAATCGAGCCTTTGCGGGCAATCTCCAGAGCCAGAATGGGTGACACCGCTTCACCTTCATAGCGTAAGGATTGGTAAGCGCCATCTTCAATAATGGCGATGTCCATTTCATCGGCCATATCAATCAAATGCTGGCGTGCTGCCAAATCCACCGTCTCGCCGGTCGGGTTGGAAAAATCTGTCGAAAGATAGGCAAATTTGACCCGCCCACCCATATTTATCGCCATGGCCTCGTAACTTCCGGGCGTGCGATTGCCCGTCACCGACAGTTGATCATAGTTTGGCTCATAGGCATTAAAGGCCTGCAGGGCACCGAGATAGGTCGGCCAAGTCACCAGCGCTGTATCTTTGGGCGATAGAAACAGTTTGCCGAGATAATCCAGCGCCTGCTGCGAACCAGAGGTGATGAAAATATTGTCGGCATCGCAAGGAATGCCGATCTTGCTCATTTCGCCAACCAGCCATTCACGCAGGGGCTTATAGCCTTCCGAGACGGAATATTGCAGGGCGGAATTCACCTGGTTGCCGGCAAAAATATCGGCATAGGCTGCCTGAAATGCGTCTGCGGGAAACAGGGCCGGGTCAGGAATGCCGCCAGCAAAGGAGATAATATCAGGCTGATCCAGCAATTTCAGCAATTCACGGATTTCAGACGCGCGCATTTTGGATGAGCGCGTCGCAAACATATGATCCCAATTGAGCACGGGAGTTTCCTCAGAGGTCTTTTTGTGATGCTTGAGAGGACCATGAAAGCAATGATGTGTCAACAATACTGACCTATCAAATCTTCCAAATTGACGTGATTTCACCTGGCCTTAACATACGGCCTGAACATATGCCCGCATGCTGTTTTAAGCCGCCCGCCGAACGCGCCCCTCCTGGCCTGACGACGTTTCGATTTTGAAGTGTGATAGGGTATCAAACAAGCTGGCCACTTCATGCGCAAGAGAAAACGTGGCCGCAGTGGTTTCCTCCACCATGGCCGCATTTTTCTGCGTAGATTGGTCTATCGTGTTCATGGAACTGTTGATTTCCTGCAAGGAACCAGATTGTTCGGCAGCACCATGAATAATCGCATCAATATTCTCACTCACCCGCGCAACCTGTTCAACAATCACATCCAGCGCAGATCCGGTATTGGCGACAAGCTCAACGCCTTTTTCAACATGTGCCGCCGAGGTGCTGATCAACTGCCGGATTTCCTTGGCTGCGCTGGCGGAGCGCTGGGCCAACTCGCGCACTTCCTGCGCCACAACAGCAAAGCCCTTTCCTGCCTCCCCGGCGCGGGCTGCTTCCACACCGGCATTCAAGGCGAGAAGATTGGTCTGGAACGCAATTTCATCAATCACACCCAGAATGCTCGACACCCGCTTGGATGATTCTTCTATTTCACCCATAGCCTTGACCGCATCCCGCACGACCATGCCCGATTTCTCCGCATGGTTGCGCGTCTGCCCCACAAGCTGCCCGACAGCGCGCGCACGATTGGCAGAATCTGCCACCGTCGTGGTGATCTGCTCCAGCGCTGCCGCCGATTCCTCAACAGACGCCGCTTGCATTTCTGTGCGCTGAGCCAAATTGCTGGCAGCATCTTTAATCTCGTTCGTGCTGTTGGCGATGGTGCGGGCACTGTTTGCCACGCCGTTCAGCGTCCGGGATAAATGCGTGACCGCTTCATTGAAATCAAGGCGCAGTTTTTCCATCGTTGGCACAAATTCATTGTCCAGCCGACGGGTCAAATCTCCCTCTGCCAGCGCTTTCAGCGCCTGAGCAACGTCAGAAATGGCATTCATGCGCGCCGAAACGTCAGTCGCAAGTTTGATAATTTTGTAGACCTTGCCATGGCGGTCGAACACGGGATTGTAGGATGCCTGAATCCAGACATCATTGCCGCGCTTGCCGATCCGTCGAAATTCGTTAGCAAAGGCTTTGCCAGTGGCCAGATCAAGCCAAAATTGTGCATATTGAGGCGATTGCACATAGGCCTTTTCGCAGAACATGCTGTGGTGCTTGCCAACAATTTCCGACAGGGCATAGCCCAAACCGTTGCAGAAATTCTCGTTGGCGGTGATGATCGTGCCGTCGGGCTTGAACTCAATCACAGCCTGGGAGGCCGAGGCTGCCTTCAATGTGGCTTCATCTTCCAGTGCCCGTATTTTGGATGCGGTAACATCAGTCGCGTATTTCACCACTTTAAAGGGCTTGCCACCCTTCAAAACAGGATTGTAAGAGGCCTCAATCCAGACCTCGCGCCCGCCCTTGGCAATGCGAAGATATTGCCTGCGCTCAAATTTGCCAGCGCGCAGATTATCCCAAAACATCCGATATTCGGGCTTGTCGGCGTCTTCCGGATCCACAAATAACCGATGATGCTTTCCCTTGATCTCGGCTAGCGTATACCCCATCGCGCTGCAAAAATTCTGATTGGCATCTAAAATCGTGCCATCAAGAGCAAATTCGATAACGGCCTGCGATTTTCTGAGTGCATCGACCTCTGATTTGGCGGATCCTGACACATCAAATAGTATCATGCGACACTCTCCGTTCACCACGCCAATCGGCAGGTTTATCTGCGGCCTAAATTTGTTTTTCGATTATTCGCATGTAAACATATACAAAAAGTAAACTTGAAATTGATCAACTCAACATGCCACACGCAACCAAGTAAGATATTGCTGACAATAGGAAGACTGTCGGAACTTCCTGTTTTCCTGGCCCTCTTCCTCCGTGAAGCAAGAATATAAGAACCAATAGATTGCAGCGCAGCTTCACATAACTTGGGCCGCTTATTCTGACATAAAAATCATCACGCAAATGCACAATACGTCTTTGTCAGACGTTGGCCATCTTAGGCGCGAACAACAAAACAGGGCTGAAGATGAATCTCCAGCCCTGTTTAAAATTCGATATTTGATGCACGTCTGATAGACCAGATGGTTTTTGGCGATCCCCCGCAATGCCGAGGGCATAGAGACAAGAAAACTTGGAACGCCAAGAACCTTTCAGGGCTAATTAGTTACGCGACTTATCAACCAGCTGGTTCTTGGCGATCCAAGGCATCATGCCGCGCAGCTTTGCACCAACTTCTTCGATCTGGTGGTTGTCGTTCATGCGGCGAATGCCCTTGAAGCGAGCGGCACCAGCGCGGTATTCCTGCATCCAATCGGATGTGAACTTGCCGGTCTGAATGTCGTGCAGAACGCGCTTCATTTCAGCCTTTGTTTCAGCAGTGATGATGCGTGGGCCAGTGACGTATTCGCCCCACTCGGCAGTGTTGGAGATCGAGTAGTTCATGTTGGCGATACCGCCTTCATAGATCAGGTCCACGATCAGCTTCACTTCGTGCAGGCACTCGAAATAGGCCATTTCAGGCGCATAGCCGCCTTCAACCAGCGTTTCAAAGCCGGCACGGATCAGCTCAACCAGACCGCCGCACAGAACAACCTGCTCGCCGAACAAGTCGGTTTCGCATTCTTCCTTGAAGGTGGTCTCAATGATGCCCGAACGGCCACCGCCAACGCCACAAGCGTAGGACAGAGCCAGCTCAAGCGCATTGCCGGAACCGTTCTGGTGAATAGCAACGAGGCAAGGCACGCCGCCGCCCTTCTGATATTCGCCGCGAACCGTGTGGCCAGGGCCCTTTGGCGCGATCATAACCACGTCAACGGTGCTCTTTGGCTCAATCAGGCCAAAGTGAACGTTGAGGCCGTGAGCGAATGCAATTGCTGCACCGTCACGAATGTTGTCAGCGATGTCGGCTGTGTAGATGTCGGCCTGCAACTCGTCAGGGGTTGCCATCATCATCAGGTCAGCCCAGGCAGCGGCTTCGGCAACAGTCATCACCTTGAAGCCATCGGCTTCGGCCTTGGCAATGGTCTTGGAGCCAGCCTTAAGGGCAATAACCAGATTCTGAGCGCCGGAATCCTTGAGGTTCAGCGCATGGGCGCGACCTTGAGAACCGTAGCCAATGATGGCAACTTTCTTGGCCTTGATGAGGTTCAAATCGGCATCACGATCATAATAGACGCGCATTGTGTAATCCTTCCCTATGCTATGTCAGGTGTTAGAACGTTTTTCCTCGCACCAGCGATGCTTACGCTGGCGATGTCTTATCGGTGCCATGCAGCACAAGAAAGGCTGAAATCGCCTTGCGCGCACGGGTGTCGAATGTTTTTGGCTCAGGCTTTTCGCCCAGCAAAAGGCGAACATGCAGATCGGAAACGATCAGCCCGTAAAGGGTGTGGTAGGCGTCATCGCCATCATCAAAACGCAACAAGCCATCGCGGCGGCCAGAGTCCAGCAGCGCTCTGGCGCGCCGATCAATCTGGCGGCGACCGCGCAGCAAAAGCATCTGACCAAGCTTGGAGCCGTCTCGGCTGGTTTGGCCAATGGCAAGACGGTTCAGCGCCAGTGAAATCTCGCCGGACAAAACCTCCAGCAAATCGCGGGCAAACAGTTCAAGATGTTCAATCAATGTTTGCGGCGACAGGCGCTCGCCAGAGCGCTCAAAGGTGCGCACCTTGCTGGCCTGATAGGAAATCATCGCCGACAACAGACCGTCGCGATCACCAAACCATTTATAGAGACTTTCCTTGGAGCAATTGGCAGCACGGGCAAGCCCCGCCGTTGTCAGGGCTTTATCGCCTCCGTCCACCAAAAGCCGCAGAGCTTCTGCCAGAACGGCGCTCTGGCGCGGGGAAAACTCCGCTGCTGGCATGGTATCGACTGACACGAGAACACTCCTCCAAGAAAAGTACCGTACGGTACGGTTCCTATTAAGATGATTAGACGAGGACGTCAAGCGGCTTTTGTAATGCTCATGATTTTGTCAAAGACAAATATCTCTCAACAAGATGTGAGTGTGCTGCAAAATAGCTTCCTTAGACGCCTCACGGAAACGTTTTGAGATTAAAAAACAAAACTATTCAGTGCCTTAAGGATGACGCTTTTTGACAAGTCGCAAAAACGCAATGCTGCAATGCGGTACCGAGCCTCGAGAGCCGCTTGAATTCTCAAAATGAAACGCTCAATTTAAGTCCATCGAACCAATCGGTTTGATTAAAAAACAGACATATTTGAAATATGGAGTTTATCATGAAAACGCTTCTGATGTCCGCCGTGATCGCAACTCTTGCCGGCGCATCGGCTACCTATGCCGCCCCGGTGCAGGACAAGCATTCCCAGCCGCAAGCTGCCGTGACGCGAACCATCTCCACGAGAGATAAAACAGCTCAGAACAACAGCGAACAGATGTATCCTCATGAGCATCATCGCAATGAATTCACTGGCTGATCCCATGGCTCAACCATCCCCCGATCCGGAACGCCTATTTCAGGCGTTCCGGGCTGGGCCGACACCCTAAACCGCATAATCCACCGGCACGGCACTGCCGCTCTTCATGGTTTCCATGGAAATGGATGCCGAGACATCAAACAATTCTATTCGGCGCACAAGACGCCGGTAGACGACATCATAATGCTCCACCCGTGGCAGCACGATTTTCAAGATATAGTCGTGATGCCCCGTCAGCCGGTGCGCCTCGACAATCTCGGCAATATCGCCAATGGCGCGGCGAAATTCCTCCGTCCATTCATCAGTATGATGCGCCGTTTTGACTAAAGCATAGACCGTGGTTGGCACCCCCACTTTCTCACGATTCAGCACCGCAATACGCCGCTCGATATACCCCCCCTCCTCCAGGCGCTGAATGCGCCGCGAACAGGCGGAGACTGAGAGAGAGACCTGATCGGCCAGATCACTCACGGCAATGGCGGCATCGCGTTGCAGCGCATCCAATATTTTCCTGTCTCGATCGTCCAACACGCCTATGCCTCCCGCCATTTCAAAACGACGCGCAAATTATGCGCGCCTGAGATCATCATAGCGCATTTTATGTGCGTCGCGCTGTGATTTTTTTCCAAACTTTGCAAACCGCAATCATCCGAATTGCTCCATCATTGTTGCATCTTCAAAATGCAGCACAGGAATTTGAGCAATGCGGATGATTGGCCTGATTGGTGGGATGAGTTTCGAGAGTTCAGCAGTCTATTATCGGCTGATCAACGAAGCGGTGCGTGCGGAACTTGGCGGCCTTGCCTCTGCCGAAGTTGTCATGCGCTCTGTCAATTTTGCAGAAATCGTCAGCTATCAAAAAGCAGGTCGCTGGGATCTGGCCGAAAAGGCACTGGGCGATGCCGCCGCCGCCCTTGAGCGCGCCGGGGCCGAATGCGTGCTGATCTGCACCAACACCATGCACCTGATTGCCGATGCTGTTGCCGCCCGCGTGAACGTGCCGCTCATTCATATTGTCGATGAAACAGCCGCCGCTATTAAAGCCGCTGGCTTCAAGCGCCCGCTCCTGCTGGCTACGCGCTACACCATGGAGCATGGCTTTTACACTGATCGCATGACCAGCCTTGGCTTGCAGCCCATGGTGCCAGCCGCCGATGACCGCCAGACTGTTCACAACGTTATTTTTGATGAGCTTTGCTGCGGCAGCGTCAAGGACCAATCCCGCGAGGCCTATCTGGCCATCATTGACAAGGCCAAAGCGGAGGGTGCCGATTGCGTCATTCTCGGCTGCACCGAAATCTGCCTGCTGCTCAACCCTGATGACCTGGTTGTGCCCGGCTTCGATTCCACCACGATCCATTGCCAGTCTGCGGTTGGCTTTTCGCTGAACGAGATCGAGCTGCGCGAAATTGCTTGACTTGATCAAGTAAATACTTGCTTTTATCCATAATGTCGGCTTTTCTCTCACAAACGAGAGGAGAGCCGGAATGACTGCATGTGATGAACGACAGGCTGCCGCAGAGCGATTGAGAGAATTCAACCGCCTCTATACGAACCACATTGGCTTGCTGGACCGCTCCTATCTTGGAAGCGGCTATACCCTGACGGAAGCGCGTATTCTCTATGAAATTGGTGATCGCGGCATATGCACACCGGCGGAGCTTTCCCGCGATCTGCATCTTGATCCTGCCTATCTCAGCCGAATCCTCTCCAGCTTCAAAAAGAGCAACCTGCTGCTCATAGCGCCCGACAAAAACGACAAGCGCGCCAAGACCCTGCAACTCACCCCTGACGGTGAGGCCGTCAGAGCAAATCTGGGTCAGCTATCGCGCAATGAAATCCTCCAGAAAACCAGTCATTTGTCTCAACGAGAACTGGAAGACTTGGTAAAGGCCGCCCAGACAACCCTTCGGCTGGCTTTGCCGGACAAAGCGACCACAGCACCCGTGGTGTTGCGCGCGCACCGCCCAGGGGACATGGGATGGATTATCGAGTCTCAAACACGGTTTTACGTGCAAAGCTTTGGCTGGAATGACCACTTCGAAGCCCTTGTCTGTGAAGTGGCCGCGAAATTTTTGGCGCATTTCAACAAGGATCGGGAGTATTGCTGGATTGCCGAGCGTCATGGCAATCGCGTTGGCTCTATTCTGATTGCCGATGGCGGCAATAATATCGCCAAGCTTCGTTTGCTCTACATTGATGAAAGCGCTCGTGGCCTTGGCTTAGGCCATCTTCTTGTGCAACAGGCCATCGAATTTTGCCGAAGGGTCGGTTACGATCAAATCACGCTGTGGACCAATGACATCTTGCATGCCGCCATTGCCATTTATCGCAAAGCGGGTTTCCAACTGGTTTCCTCCGAGCCGCATCAGCAGTTTGGCAAAGCTGAGTTCGGGCAAACATGGATTCTTGATCTTTAACAGGACATTTCTCGTTCACGCTTCTGTGACTTGATTTGGAAACGATCATTTCCTATTAAAGATCGCATGACAAAACAATCCGTAGAAAGATCAGCTCGATCAGCCGGCAGACCCCGCGAATTTGACATGGATGCAGCGCTTGACGCCGCATTGATCGTGTTCTCTGAGCGTGGCTATCAGGCCACCTCAATCAGTGACCTCACGACAGCAACCGGCCTGACCGCCGGCAGCATTTACAAAGCCTTTGGCGACAAGCGCGGTGTTTTTCTCGGTGCGTTTGATCGCTATTGGTCGGTGCGCAATGCGCTGATCCAGCGGCGGCTTGCCACACTTGCCACTGGCCGGGAGAAAGTGCGCGCCATTTTGGCCCATTATGCCGAAAGCTCTCACGGCGCAGTTGGGCGGCGGGGCTGTCTGGTGGTGGGCGGCGCAAATGATCTCTCGCTGCTGGATGCGGAAGCCGCCGCGCATGTCAACAAAGCCTTTGCCGCCAACCATCTTCGCCTGAAAGAACAGATTGTCGCCGGGCAGCTTGATGGCTCGGTGCGCAAAGACCTTGATGCGGATACAGCCGCCCGCAGCCTGCTATGCCTCTCCATGGGCATGCGGGTGGTGGGCAAAACCGGCCAAACTACGGAATCCGACATGTATGACGTGGCCGATATGGCCATGAAACTTCTGGACTAGAAACTGTCAGGTTCAAATTGAACCAGACAGCCTTATCGTTTCTTTGTTTGAGTTTGCCAGATCAGAAAAACCGGTGACCACTTTTTCCTGACAAACTCAACTTGCGCTCTTCGCTCGTCCGCCTCCCTCATGGCGAGCCAACCTTTGAAAAGTGAAATTCCAATGTCTCTTTCACGAACCCTGCTCACGCATGGCGCGGATAAAGCGCTGTCGCCATTGCTCACCTTTATCTTCGCGCTGGCCTGCGGGCTGGTGGCTGCCAACCTCTATTATGGTCAACCGCTTGCGGGTCTTATCAGCACCGACCTCGGCTTTTCGCCACAGGCAACCGGGCTGATTGTTACCCTCTGTCAGCTGGGCTACTGCCTTGGCCTCATTTTGCTGGTGCCGCTGGGTGATCTGGTCGAAAATCGCAAGCTCATTCTCGTTCTTCTGGCCTTGGCAGCAATTGCCCTGCTGGCGGCGGCACTGTCTTCCACCCCCGGCCTGTTTTTGCTGGCCTGTTTTGCCATTGGGCTGGCCTCAACAGCGGCTCAAGTGCTGGTGCCCTTTGCAGCCAGCATGGCACCGGATGCCTATCGTGGCCGGGTGGTTGGCAATGTCATGAGCGGATTGCTCACCGGCATCATGCTGGCCCGCCCGGTTGCAAGTGTTATTGCCGAAGCCTCATCATGGCATGTTGTTTATATTGTCTCAGCCATTGCCATGATTGCGCTTCTGGTAGCCCTTCGCCTGTCTTTGCCGCAGCGCAAACCCCATGGCCAGATCAGCTATGGTGCGCTTTTGTCCTCCATGCTGCACCTGGCAACAACCAACCGCATCTTGCAGCGTCGCGCGCTGTATCAAGCGGGCATGTTTGGCGCGTTCAGCCTGTTTTGGACCACAACACCACTTTTGCTTTCAAGCCCTCACTTTGGCCTGAGCCAAAACGGCATTGCGCTTTTTGCGCTGGCCGGTGCAGCCGGTGCCATTGCCTCGCCCATTGCCGGGCGCATGGCTGATAAAGGCCTGACCCGTGCCGTGTCGATTGCAGCCATGATCATGGGTATGGCGGCCTTCCTGCTGGGGCGAACCAGCATTGAACTGAGCCCGGCGCTTGGATTGGCTTTGCTGACCCTCTCGGCCATCATTCTGGATTTCGGGGTGCAGGCCAATCTGGTCAGCGGTCAGCGCATCATCTACTCCATGAGCCCTGAGCACAGAAGCCGGCTCAACGGCCTGTATATGGCCACCTTCTTTCTCGGCGGGGCCATTGGCTCGGCGGCAGGCGGATGGGCCTATGCCACAGGAGGATGGGAGCGCACCAGCTGGCTTGGCTTGCTGTTTCCAACCGCTGCCCTTCTGTTGATTTTAAGCGAAAAAACCTCCGGACAACCGAAATAGAGCATGTCCTGTCACGACAGGCGAGGCAGATGCCTCGCCTGTGCGTATGCGTTAATCTTCACATATTTTCAGCATCAAACTTTCGGCGCGCATCCACCACTTTTGGATGATTTTCGAGCGCAAACTCAATCAATTGCTTCAGAGAAAACACCAGCGATTGCCCAAGCTCCGTGAGGCTATATTCCACACTGGGTGGCTTGGTGGGAAAGACCTCCCGATTGACATAGCCATCGCGTTGCAAATCTCGCAGGGTCTGGGTCAGCATGCGTTGGGAAATATCGGAAATCGAGCGACGAAGCTCGCCAAACCGATAGGGCTTTTGCGACAATTCACCCAGCACCAGCGTCGACCATTTGTCGCCCACATGGGAAATCACCGAGCGAACCGGGCATACATCCTCCATTTGTTTCGCAGAAAGCGGCGCTATGTCGGCATTTGCCCCATTTTCGGGCTTAAACTCTTGCAGCATGGTGGTTCCCTTTTGGTAACGAGCAGCACAAAAACTGCCTTCTTTACAAACGCCTTTGAATGCTCATTTTAGCCCTAGTCTCAAATTGAGAGCAACATATTTATCCGACAACGACCTTGATGGAATGGAAAAGAGCATGTCTAAAATCTTAATCAGCGGTGCCTCCGGCAATCTTGGCGGTCTTGTCATCAAGCATCTTCTGGAGAGCCAGGGCGTTGCCGCACACGACATCATTGCTGCAAGCCGAGACACGTCCAAACTGGCCGCATTTGCCGCGAAGGGCATCGAATTGCGCACAGTGAATTTTGCAGATCCCGCAACGCTTGCAAGTGCGTTTCAGGGCGTGGACCGACTTCTGCTGATTTCCAGTGATGCCATTGGCGCGCGCATCGAGCAGCACAAGGCCGCCATTGATGCCGCCAAACAAGCCTCGGTTGGGCGCATTTTCTACACATCCATGCTCGGTGCCGACACATCGAAAATCTTGTTTGCGCCGGAACATGCCGCAACCGAAGCCAATATCAAAGCATCCGGCCTCGCCTACACCATCTTCCGCAATGGCTGGTATATGGAAAACCTGTTCATGGCCGTGCCGCCAGCGGTGGCCAATGGTCAATGGTACACATCGGCAGGAGACGGAAAAACCGCCTATATCGCCCGAGACGATATTGCCCGTGCCATTGCCGCAGGCCTTGCCGATCCGGTGGCCGACAACGTGACCTATAGCCTCAACAGCGATGCCAGCTACACCAATGGTGAGATTGCCGCTCTGGTGTCAGAGGTGATCGCGAAGCCGATTGAGGTGATCAACCTCACCGATGAGCAATTGCTCAATGGCTTGGTGGCCGTGGGCATCGCCGCAGACGTGGCCCCTCTGCTGGTATCGTTTGATACAGGCACACGTGCAGGCGACCTCGACATCGCATCAAACGATGCCGCCACACTGGCCAAGACACCGTTGACCTCGCTCAAGGCGTTCATCACCGCCAACGCGGCTGCATTGGCGGGATAAGTCTGCTTTAGACGGATTCTCCACAGGCATGGCGAAAGCGCCGCACCGTTTCCGCCATGCCAAATTCCAACGCATCTGCGGTCAATCCATGACCAATCGACACTTCAGCCAGATAGGGAATCCGGCTCACAAGGGCTGGCAGATTAGCAACAGTCAGATCATGGCCGCCATTGACCCCAAGGCCAACAGCTTTGGCAGCATCGGCGGTTTTACCCAGCAAGTCGAGTTCCACGTCTCGCCGTTCAGGCGCATCATAGCACCCACCGTAAGGGCCGGTATAAAGCTCGATGCGATCAGCACCGGTGGCTTTTGCAGCAATCACGGCCTCTTCCTTGCCGTCACCATCGGCAAACAGCGAAACACGCATGCCCTTGGCCTTCAGGCGGCCAACAACACGCTTCAAAAGCTCCTGATGGCCGGCAAAATCCCAGCCATGGTCCGAGGTCGCCTGCGATGGGTGATCGGGCACCAATGTCACCTGCTCAGGCTCTGCACCTTCGCATAAAGCCAGGAATTCCTCGGTGGGATAGCCTTCAATATTGAACTCGGCCTTGGGAAATTCATCGTCAATCAACGCGCGAAGCGTTGGCAGATCAGAGAAACGAATGTGACGCTGATCAGGCCGTGGATGCACGGTCAGACCATAGGCACCGGCCTTCAACGCCAAGCGGCCAAAATGGGCCACATCTGGCCAGGGAAGATCACGCCGGTTGCGCAACATGGCGATAGCATTGAGATTGACGGAAAGCTTGGCTGCCATTGATCAAAATCCATTTATAGTGACGGATCGCCACAAAGCATTGCGGACCATCCCTTGTTTGTCTGTAAAACTTTGGCGCATCAAACGCCAATGAGATTATGTGATCAATCCATGGAAATTCGGAATTTATTGTATTTTCCGTTCCCGCCCCTTGTCAGCCTCACCCTCCGCGATGCCAAGGGAGATGACTTTCTTCAAGACCCACGCCGCTTTTGCTTGCAAAGCATGTGATAAAGAAGCACGATGGGAAGGATGTAAAAAAAGGGAACCTGGCAACTTAAGCCCTTTCACTTTGCAAATAAAGTGACCCCAAAGCCAGCCTTCCTTTCAGGAATGATGCGCGTGCTTTCAGCCTATCGGTGATCGCATTTCGCGCCCAAGCAGTGCACAAAGAAGTGTTGCGGCGCTTTATATCTGCAGTATGATTTTTCATCCTGGATTGAGCGTAATGAACAAAATTATGCATTTAAAACAGTTTGTTGTTTGTGGACGTTGAATAACGCGCGACATAGAGAGCGCAATCACCATCACAAAATACAAAATGGGACACAATACGTGTATTTGTATTTTCGAATTAACAATGATAAGTGATTTTCTATAAGAAAATCATGAGTCGGCATGGTGTCAAGCCCACAAAACCGAACGTGACATGAGGGAGGCAGAGACAATCCTATGTGGCTTCACACCGAGCATTCAAATTCCACCACGCATACAGATAGGGTTTCTTACGCCTCCCTGCCATTTTTGCCGCATGTGCCAATGCCGGCGAATTTACCGGCGGAGCCGATTGCCATCTCCGACATGGCCAATCTTTTTGGCGTCACGCATCGAACCTTGCATTTCTATGAAGAGAAAAAACTCCTGTCAGCAAGCCGGGTGGGGTTGATGCGGGTCTATTATCACCGCGACATCCGGTTGATGGCCTTGATCAACACCTGCCGCGAAATCGGCATGCCCATTGTTGCCATTCAGGATCTTCTGGCAGAGCTCAGCGATGTCGCCAACCAAAGCGAGGCCAATGCGCTGCTGCGAACGGCTCTTGAATATCGAAAGCGCGAGCTTTTTGGCGCGCAATCCACTCTTTTTCGGCAAATGCAGCAGATCAACTGCTTGATTGAACAGGATGAGGACGAGCAGATGGATGAAGAGGCGCAGCCTCTGCCGCGTGTCTGCCTGTCGGACCTGGAGCATCAATGCCTGACGCTGATGGCAGAGGGCTATACCCAAATTCGCCTTGCACGCACGCTGCAAATGACACCCGAAGCGGTACAGGCGCTGGAAGCCGGGATCATGCGCAAAATCTCGGCCACCAACCGCTTTCAAGCCGTGGCAAAAGCGGTTTTGCTGGGGTTGATCGCGTCTTAGACGCATCTCCGGATGGAAATGCGCTCGAGTCTGTGAGGTTCAGATTGACCCAGACAGACTCTAAACTTCTTTGTTTGAGTTTGTCTGATCAGTAAAACCGGATTCCACGTTTCGCTGACAAACTCTAACGCACAATCGTCAGCGTTTCTGCCGCGCGCGTCACTGCCGTATAAAGCCAGCGTTCGCGTGTATCGCGAAAGGCCCAGCTTTCATCAAACAGCACCACATTGTTCCATTGCGAACCTTGGGCCTTGTGCACCGTCAAGGCATAGCCGTAATCAAACTCGTCGTAGCGCTTGCGGGTGGTCCACGGAATTTCCGTCTCCACATCTTCAAAGGCGGCTTTCAACAATTTTATCTTGGCGGCACCGCGATCCATATCGTCGTCTTCCGGCTTGATCAGCAGGTTCATGCCCGGCTTCACCGTTTCGCGTGATGAGGTCATTACTTGCCACAGCGAGCCATTCAGCAGACCCTTGACCTGATCATTGCGAAGACACACCAGCTTGTCGCCCGATTGCGGGTAATCGGCCGTAAAGCCCTTCAGCTCGCGCAGGCGCTTATTATAGCGTCGGCGGGTCTTGTTGGTGCCCACCAGAACCTGATCGCAATTGAGCACCAGATCCTGTGTCACTTCGTTTTTTGAAATTACCCGTGCCGTCGCGCCATAATCACCATGGGTGATTTCTTTGCCTTCGCGGATCTGCATGGCCAGCTGGATAATCGGGTTATCGCGCGCCTGACGGTGAATGTCGGTCAGCAGATAATCTGGCTCCTGCTCGGTAAAGAAACCTCCACCCGACACCGGCGGCAACTGTCCGGGATCGCCCAGCACCAGAATGGGAGTGCCAAAGCTCATCAAATCGCGGCCAAGTTGCTCATCCACCATAGAGCATTCGTCGATCACAATCAGCGCGGCTTTTGCCACCGGGCTTTGGCGATTGACTGAAAACATCGGCGTCATCGAGGTCTTGCCGGTTTCTTCGTCCGACACTTCCTCTTCACCACGCGGGCGATAGATCAAAGAATGGATGGTGCGGGCCGTCGTTGCCCCCTTGGAGCGCAACACCTGCGCCGCCTTGCCAGTGAAGGCAGCAAACAGCACATCACCATCCACATGTTCGGCAAAATGCCGCGCAAGCGTGGTCTTGCCGGTTCCAGCATAGCCGAACAGCCGGAAAACCGGGGTTTTTCCCTCTTTCAGCCATTTGGCAACGGCCTTGAGGGCTTCATCCTGTTGAGGTGCAAATTCCATGCAGAGGTCATGCGCGGATTCGCACCTCAATTGCAAGCGTAAACCGGCTTTTGCCGCTCCTACGCTGCATATTCCGGGTCATTTTCCAACAGGATTGGCTGACCATGTGGGGTCGCCATCGCAGCCCTCTGCCAACCCTGATGCAGCGCATCAAGGGTCGGCGCATCCACAACACCCTTGCTGCATAAAACTGCACTCAAAGCTGCAACCCACGCCTCGAAATAATCCGAGCCATCCTCCGCGCGATCGGGCTTGTGAACCTCCGCTGAGAGCGCCTCTGCCCATTCTGGCCAAGTGAAGACGCCGCGTGCGTGCAAATGCACGGTAAGCGCAAAGGCATCGGCCTGCCAAGGCTCGGCAAACACGGGGTCACCTTCCGCCGATTTTGGCAGGCCTTGTGAATGGGCAAGCACGGATGGTGCTTCACACTGGTTCAAGATAGCTCTCCCATGCATCAATGGAAATGCTCAGCGTCGGATCAGCCCCCTCGCCCCAAATTTCCACGCCGTCAAAAACAACGGTATAGACCCATTGCGGGTTTTCGCCCCGGCCATGGGCATTGTCATCGGCAAAGACAAAACCGCCCTGCACCGCATCAATCACACCGATTTTGCCACGCGCATAGCGTGGCAGGCGGGTGTGCGTTGACGGATTGAAATTGCGCGTTCTCACCCGCTGCCCCACGGCGAATCGCGGATCGGTTTCAACCACCCGGTCACATGGCCCACCCTTTGCCAACACCTCTGCGACACGATCAACCGTCAAGATCCGTTTTGGTGCCGCACCCTGATGCTGGTGGTGGCCGGAGAACAATTCGTTGCGGGTGGCAAAGCCATGCCGCTCGAGCAGCATATCGATGCCCCTGATCCAGATTTCGTAATAACTGGCGGCGAGATAATTGGCCGGCTGAATATTTTCGCGCGCATGGCGGCTTTCATCAATGTTCCACGCCCCAAAGGCACCGCAGGACAGCGTGATGCCTAATGCGCGCTTTTCCCACTCGGCATGAAATATCGGCTCGTCTTTTTCAGGGGCTACGGCACCAAAGCCCATTTGCCCACCCAGATCATGCGGCCCATTCATGCAGCCACCTGCGGCAATCGTGCAAGACCCGTCCCGATCATGGAATCGCGCGTGACCAAATCAGCCAATTGCGCCTCATTCAAATCTTGCGTGTTCACTGGACGCATGGGAATCACCAGATAGCGAAGCTCTGCGGTGGAATCCCACACGCGCACCTTTGTTTGCTCTGGCAAGGTCACGCCAAATTCGGCCAGCACGCCGCGTGGGTCCATCACAGCCCGTGAGCGATAGGCGGGCGCCTTATACCACACCGGCGGCAAGCCAAGCACCGACCAAGGATAACAAGAGCATAGTGTGCAAACCACCATATTGTGGATGTCTTCGGTGTTGAACACCGCACGCATATGCTCGCCCTGCCGCCCTGTGAAGCCGAGGCTGGCAATGGCCGCTGTTGCATCTGTTTCCAGCCATTGAGCGAACTCTTGATCAGTCCATGCCTTGGCAACGACTTTGGCACCATTGCGAGGGCCAACCTTGGTTTCATAGGTATCAACAATGGCGTCAATGGCCTTGGGATCAATCAACCCCTTTTCCGTCAACAGCGTCTCCAGCGCCCGCACGCGCGCCTGCATATCGGAGTAATGATTGTCATGATGATGCTCATCATCGTGGTGGTGGTGGTGTCCGCTCACAGGATTCCCTCATTTTTCACTTCAGCATCGGCCATAAACTCAGCACCAGCAAGACGGCCATGGTGAGATTGAACCATTTCAGCCGCACCGGCACCGAGAGCCAATCGCGCAGCACCGAGCCAAAACCCGCCCATGTGGACACACATGGGATATTGACCGCCGCAAAGGCAAGGCCAACAATCATCACCGTCAACCCGTAATTTGCAACACTTGTATACGTCGCCATGGCCGTCACCGCCATCACCCATGCCTTTGGATTGACCCATTGAAATGCAGCAGCAGACAGAAAGCTCATGGGCTTTTCAGTGGTCTTGCCCTCACCCAAGGTGCGAGATGCGGCAATTTTCCAGGCAATATAGAGAAGATAAAGCCCGCCCGCAATTTTAAGCGCCAGATAAGCGGCCGGCACGGCAGCCAACAAAGCGCCAAGGCCAAGACCCACGCCAATCAGCAGCGAGAAAAAGCCCGCACCAATGCCCAGCATGTGCGGAAGTGTGCGCCGGAAACCAAAATTCACCCCCGATGCAAACAGCATCATGTTGTTTGGCCCCGGCGTGATCGACGTGGTGAAAGCAAACAGCACCAGCGCTCCCAATGTTTCGATTGTCAAAATACCCTCCCGCGATTCCAATAGGTCAGCATAACTGACCTATTGGAATCTTCCAGCACTCTGATCCGGTTTGATTGTCATGGTGACACGATAATCCAATCCCGACAAAACTTGCCAAGTGCCAATCCATTGCTATTTTGAATTGAACCAATCTCGGAGGATACGACAATGGACGACACCATGCCAACCGTAACCCTTCCATCGGGCATCACCCTGCCTGCCCTTGGTTTTGGCACATGGAACATGGGCGAAGACAGCACCAAAGCCAAGGACGAGATTGCAGCCATTGGCAAAGCGCTCGACCTCGGCATGGCGGTGATTGATACCGCCGAAATGTATGGCAAGGGCGGCGCTGAGAAGATCACCGGCGCGGCTTTGCAAGGCCGCCGCGATGAAGCCTTTCTGGTGTCCAAGGTTTTACCGTGGAACGCCAGTCTCAAAGGCACCGTTCAGGCCTGCGAGGACAGCCTGAAGCGATTGGGCACCGACCACCTTGATCTTTACCTGCTGCATTGGCCTGGCGAACATCCGCTGGAAGACACGGTTGCCGCATTTGAGCGCTTGAAACAGGATGGCAAAATCCGCGAATGGGGTGTTTCCAATTTCGATATGGATGACATGGAAGAGCTGTTCAGCATTGAGAATGGGCGCAATTGTGCGGCCAATCAGGTGCTCTACAATCTCACCCGTCGCGGCATTGAGTTTGATCTTCTGCCTTGGTGCCAGCAGCACAATATTGCGGTTATGGCTTACTCTCCCATAGAGCAAGGCCGCCTGCACAACAATGCGGACCTCATTCATATGGCGAAAGCCTATCAGGGAACGCCCGCGCAAGTGGCGCTTGCCTTTTTGCTGGAGCGTGAGGGTGTGCTTCCCATTCCAAAATCGGCCAATGTGCATCGTGTGGAGGAAAATAGAGCGGCGGTCGAGTTGGACCTCACGGATGAGGATTTGCAGCGTCTTGATAGTTTGTTTGCGCCACCACAGCGCAAACAACCTCTTGAAATGTTATAGAGCATCGACGGACAGGGAGCCGATTTTCGGATAAATCCGATGCGCAAACAAAAGCTCAGCGCGTCGTCTCTATTGCATTCTTCTGTGCGATGCTCTGGCGTCTGTCAGTTCTGTTTGTGCCAGATGGCGCAACGCATCAACAATCCCGAAGGACGGCGAAAACTGTCTTGAGAAACCATCTTGTAGCCTTTTGCAGCATAATCGTGCTCAACCTTGCCGACCGCCCCGCCCCACGCCCACTTCCAACTCTGGTGATGTGGGTTTGAAGAATATTCGATCTTCACCATCATGTTGCGGCGATCCATGCCCGCCACGACCTCAGAATCCTTACAGCTTATGGATGTCGGAAATGCCTCGGCGCGCAAATGCTCCCTGCTAAAAACCTGCAATTGATTTGCGTTCAACCACCCTGTGGACTTTGCATAAGCGCTGCTCGACAAAGCCAAACAGATAGAAATGACCAACGTCCCCAAACGCGTGTAAGCACCGTTTTTCATGCCAATCCCCTATCATTGCGCCGGTACCTTCATCACTTTACGGGCCTCGAGCACATATAAACTGGAACCCTCCCTGTTTTATCCAGTCATAAAAACCGACAAGAAATAGACTTTATTCAAAATGTCGATTGAGAGGTCGATATCCAGCTTATACCCAAATATAAAAAGGAAAATGGGCGCTTTATAAAATATAAATAAACGAAGCCATTAACACAAAAATGTGAATTATAGATATTTATAATATACAAATTGCAAAACCTTGGAGTATTTATAAAAAATCCCGCACATTTAAAAGTGTGCGGGATTTTCAATGCTGTCTTACATGATAAAAAGGTCGCGAAAGCGAGTTCAAAAAATCTAACAACGTCACTGATGTGTTTAGCCTTTGAGGCAAGCCTTCAGATTGGCCGCATTCCCGGCATCACCATAAGCGTCATAGCAATCTGACACCCATTCCGAAGCATAGTCATCGTTTAAAGCGCTCTGCTCGTTCATTTTTGGCAAACGATTACCCTTTTTCACAGTGACGTTCGCAAAAGGCTCGGTTTTCGTGAAAGAAGATTGGCCTTGATGCTCAACAAATCCCTTTGCCGCAAGACCAGCCGGAACTGTCAAAGATGCGATAAGAATGAATACTGTTGCTGCTTTCATGGCAGGCTCCTGTGTTTCTCTGAGCCATTAACGCGCCACCAGCTGTTTTGTTCAAAATCACGCTTAAAAAAGTTAATAAATCTTTGCGCAAGACAGCAATATCCTGCGCAAAGCTGTGGAAAATTGACAATTACATGCCTTGCGCGCCACGGTTCATGGCGGCAATGCCTGTGCGGCAAACCTCATTGAGGCCAAGCGGCTTCATGATCGAGACAAACTGGTCAATCTTGGAGGATTTGCCGGTCAGCTCGAAAATGAAATGATCCACCGTGGCATCCACCACCTTGGCGTGGAAAGCATCGGCCAGACGCAGGGTTTCAGCCCGCATTTCGCCGGTGCTGACAACTTTCACCAACGCCACTTCGCGCTCAATGGGCCGCTCCTGCCCCAGCTGGCGGGCACGCACCGTGAGGTCCAGCACGCGGTGCACCGGAATGATCCGCTCCAGCTGTGCCTTGATCTGCTCCAGCACCAGCGGCGTGCCGCGGGTGACAATGGTGATGCGCGACAGATGGGACTCATGCTCGGTCTCGGACACGGTCAGGCTTTCGATATTGTAGCCGCGACCAGAGAACAGACCGATGACGCGGGCAAGAACGCCCGGTTCATTGGTGACCAGCACTGAAAGTGTGTGGTTTTCAGCAAGTTCAGTTTCCGGCGAGATGAAATAGGCAGAACCGGTTGGCTGTAGATGTGCGTTCATAATGTTCTCCCTCAGTTAAACGAGCTGGCGGCCTTTGGCGTCGATGGCTGTCGCCACCGCATCATCCGTCGCCTCATCCGGCAGCAGCATTTCATTATGGGCCTTGCCCGATGGAATCATCGGGAAGCAATTGGCCAGATTGGCCACGCGGCAATCGAAAATCACCGGCTTCTTCACATTGATCATTTCCATGATGGCATCATCCAGCTCGTCGGGCTTGTCGCAACGCATTCCAACCGCACCATAAGCTTCGGCCAGCTTGACAAAATCCGGCATGGCTTCGGTGTAGGAATTGGACAGGCGGTTGCCATGCAACAATTGCTGCCACTGGCGTACCATGCCCATATACTGGTTGTTCAAGATGAAAATCTTGACAGGCGCGTTATACTGCACAGCACAGGACATTTCCTGAATACACATCTGAATCGAGGCGTCACCGGCAATATCAATAACCAAAGCCTCAGGGTGGGCAATCTGCACGCCAATGGCGGCCGGGAAGCCATAGCCCATGGTGCCAAGGCCGCCAGAGGTCATCCAGTGGTTTGGCTGCTCAAAGCCAAAGAACTGGGCTGCCCACATCTGATGTTGGCCCACTTCCGTGGTGATATAGGTATCGCGGCCAAGGCTCAGCGCCGACAAACGCTCAATAGCGTATTGCGGCATGATCACGTCTCTGGACGGCTTGTAGGAGAAGGAGTTGCGCGCCTTCCACTGAGCAATGCTGGCCTTCCACTCTGCCGTCTGGTCTGCTTGCGGCTTCTTGGGCAAAGCACGCCAGATGCGCACCATATCTTCCAGCACATGGCCAACATCGCCGGTGATCGGAACATCCACCCGCACGACCTTGTTGATCGACGATGGATCAATATCGATATGGATTTTCTTGGAGTTGGGCGAAAACGCATTCAAACGGCCGGTGATACGGTCATCGAAGCGTGCGCCAATGCACACCATCACGTCACAATCATGCATGGCCATATTGGCTTCATAAGAGCCGTGCATGCCCAACATGCCAAGCCAATTTGCGCCCGATGCCGGATAGCTGCCCAGACCCATCAAGGTCGAGGTAATTGGAAAATCGGTCAATTGTACCAATTCGCGCAACAGCTTCGAGGCTTCCGGACCGGAATTGACCACGCCACCACCGGAATAGATGATGGGGCGGCGGGCGCTGGCCATCAGCTGAACGGCGGCTTCAATGGCTTTGGCATCGCCTTGCAGCTTGGGTTGATAGCTGCGCTGAATGGCGTGGCGCTCTGGCGGCGTATAGGTGCCGGTGGCAAACTGCACATCCTTTGGAATATCAACCACAACCGGGCCGGGACGCCCCGTTTGCGCAATGCGGAACGCTTCGTGGATGATGCGCGACAGATCATTCACGTCCTTCACCAGCCAATTGTGCTTGGTGCAAGGGCGGGTGATGCCAACGGTATCGCATTCCTGAAACGCATCCGAGCCAATCAACGTGGTGGGCACCTGTCCCGACAGACACACCAGCGGAATGCTATCCATCAAAGCATCCTGCAAAGGCGTGATCGTGTTGGTGACGCCCGGGCCAGAGGTGACCAAAACAACCCCGACCTTGCCGGTCGAGCGGGCATAACCTTCGGCCGCATGGCCAGCGCCCTGCTCGTGACGCACGAGAATGTGCTGAATATCATCCTGCTGGAAGATCTCGTCGTAGATCGGCAAAACCGAACCGCCCGGATAGCCAAAGATATGCTCGACACCATTGTCTTTCAAAGCCTGCAAGACAATTTCCGCACCGGTCATCTTTGCGCTTGGCTGCTCATTTGCGTTTTTTTCTGTTCCAGTCATGTCTGCTCCCGCCAGTTTCCCGAAGTGTATGTGCTGTTAGCGTGATTTTGGGCATAAAAAAAGGCCCCTGAGAGGAGCCTGTTTGTCGCGCATGGGAGGCTAATGCCTGACGGTTACACCGTCATGCCCATACGCGATCCCACCACAAGAATAATAGCAAAATTTTTCATAGGCGAAGTCTTAAACGCTATCTTGATAAGCGTCAACGCCAAAAAGCCCGCGAATGCGGCAGCAAACGCAAATTTATCGGGCATTCCGCGCGGCATACAAAGGCTGTGAAATCAGTATACGGCTTATTAACAGAGCCAGCCTTAAAATAGCGCCAGGCCCATGGAGCATCCATTGCGTAATCAAGACATTTCCCCACCGTCCTCGACACCCGAGGAGGATCGTCGCAATCTCATGGCACCGGGAAATCGCTTCTTGGGGCGCGTCGTCGGCTGCAATGGCGCGCAGGCCACCATCGCCGCCACCGCCGAGCATGGCGAAACCAGCCTCACCTCCCTTTGGTCGGTTGGCCGGTTGATTTCCATCACCGTCGATCAAAATCGTGTCGTCGCCCTCGTCTATGCCATGCGCACAGCAAGCGGACTTTGGACCGAAAGCGAAAATAATGGCTTCATCATTGATGTTGAGCTGATGGGCGAAGTGCGCCGTGGTGCAGATGGCGTTGAAACCTTCTCAACCGGCATTACGCAATATCCTTACCTGGGCGCTGTTGCCCACCGCATTCGCGTGGCCGACCTCAAGCGTATTTATGAGTCCAAAGAAGGCGGCAGCTGCGTCATTGGCAAGCTCTCTCAGGATGACGAGATTGACGCGACCATCAACATCCCCGCCATGCTCTCAAAGCATTTCGCCGTGGTTGGCTCAACCGGTGTTGGCAAATCCACGGCTGTGTCGCTGCTTTTGCACAAAGCCATTGAGAGCGACCCGAAGCTGCGCGTGCTGATCCTTGATCCGCACAATGAATTTGCCGCCGCCTTTCCCGACCATGCCGTGGTGGTGGATACCGACACGCTGGACCTCCCCTTCTGGCTGATGCGGCTGGAAGAATTTACCGAGGTGCTGTATCGCGGCCGCCCTGCTGTTCCAGAAGAAGTCGACATTCTGCGCGAGCTGATCCCGGAGGCCAAACGCGCCTTCAAGGGTGGTGACGCAAGCCTGATCCGCCGCAGCGATCGCGCCAGCTTCACCGCCGATACACCGGTGCCCTACCGGCTGGCCGATTTGCTGGCTGGCATTGATGAGCGCATTGGCAAGCTGGAAGGTCGCGAGGAAAAGCCGCATCTGCGCACCGTTAAAATCCGCATTCTCTCGGCGGTGAATGATCCGCGCTATCGCTTCATGTTTTCCAGCAACACAATCAGCGATACGATTATGGAGACGGTTGCGCATATTTTCCGCGTTCCCGGCCATGGCCGCCCGATTTCCACATTTCAGCTTGCGGGCATCCCCTCCGAAATCGTCAATTCGGTTGCCTCCGTGCTGTGCCGCATGGCGTTTGAGCTGGCGATGTGGTCGAACGGTGCCATTCACATGCTGGTGGTGTGCGAAGAAGCCCACCGCTATGTACCGTCTGACCCCAGCCTCGGCTTTTTCCCCACGCGCCAGGCCATTGCCCGCATTGCCAAGGAAGGCCGCAAATACGGCGTGTCGCTCGGCATCATCACCCAGAGGCCGGGCGAGCTGGACCAAACGATTCTCTCGCAATGCTCCACCGTGTTTGCCATGCGGCTGGCCAATGACCGCGATCAGGACATCATCCGCTCTGCCCTGCCAGACGGCTCCATTTCGGCCACCAGTTTTATCTCCTCCATCGGCAATGGTGAGGCCATTGCCTTTGGCGAGGCGATCTCCGTGCCGATGCGCATGCGCTTTTCGCGTGTCGAGCAGCGTTATCTGCCCAAAGCCAGCGGCACAACCGTGCGCCAATCCGACGAAAAACCGGACAACATCGACCTGCGCGATGTCATCTCGCGCATGCGCGCCAGCGCCGAGCCAGACCTCGGCAATTTCAATCAAAACTACACACAGATGTCACCGGCCCCCTCCTCGCCAGCACCTATCGAGCCCTATCGCCCGGACATGTTGCCAAGCGTAGAGCCCGATGCCCCGGCCGCTGCCACATCCTCAGGCTTCAGGCCGGCCAGCGCCTATGCAGGTTTGCGCAATCCTGACGCTCCCGGCCTTTTCGCCACGGCATCATCGCCAGTCGCGCCACCAAGACGCGAGCATGGCATGAGTTTGCGCGAGAGTATTTTGAGAAAACCCTTGAAGGATGGGAAAGACTAAGCGGCTTTGCTCAACAGCTGCTTGGGTATCCATGCCGCTGTAAGAAGCCGAACACCAGCCTGTCACCAGGGCTTAGACACCAGATCGCCTGTGGTCGAACACGCAAAAAATCCTGCCGAAGGACCATATGCATGTATGTTTGCCAACGCGACCGCAGGTCGGGCTCCTTCCTCGGCGGAGTGGCCGGGGCCATTTCCTGTCATATCGGTTGATGTCAGGCCGGGATCAACAGCATTCACCTTGATCCCCTCACGGTCGAGTTCCTTGGCAAGTTTAACAGTCAGCATGTTGAGCGCCGTTTTGGACGCACAATATCCACCAAAGCCCACGCTCCAGGTTTCGCTTCTCATATCCAGAGCATCCGACAGTGAGCTGAGACCACTGCTCATCATCACAATTCGCGCCGCACTCGATTTGCGCAACAAAGGCAGAAATGCCTGAGTGACCCGCAAGACACCAAACACGTTGGCGTCAAACATCTGTTTGATCTCATCAATCGACTCGCTCGAAAGAGAGGGGGCTTCAGCAAACATAAGCCCGGCATTATTGACCAGAACATCAACATGGCCCACGGCCTGCTCGATGGTCTTTGCAGCCTTGGTCACGCTGGTATCGTCTGTCACATTGAGTTGCACGGCGCGTGCATCAATTCCCTCGTCCCTCAGACTCCGAGCCGCCACCTCGCCACGTGACATATCCCGGCAACCGAGCCAAACCATGTGACCACTTGCGCCGAGCTGTCGGGCAATAGCAAACCCAATTCCTTTATTCGCGCCGGTGATGAGTGCAATATTTGATATGTGATTCATAGTGACGTCCCTTCAGACTTGCGACATCACATAAATACTACGAAATTCGTATTATTCAATCTTCGGATTGAGAGATTTTTTGTGTGAGATTGAGAAACGTGGTTCTCTCTGCCGGATCAAGCGCCTCCAACATGGCTTTGCACGAGGCTCGATACCCATCAACATAGCCCAAAACGGCATCTTGACCCTGCTGTGTGATATTCAGCGAAACCGACCGGCGGTTTTCCTGTGGACGCCGCCGCTCGACCATCTCCTTGCGCACCAATCTGTCGACCGAAGAAGACATCGTTGTCAGCGCGACATCAAGGTGGCGCGCCACATCTCCCAATGTGCATTCGGGGTGCTCACTGATGAAGAGAAGGGCCTGGATATCCAGAGCATTAAGCGCATTTTTCAGGGCCGCCGCCGCTTCTTCAACCTTGAAACGGCGGGTGAACCGCTCAAAAGCGATCGCGAGTTTTTCAATTTGTTCTGGTGTCGGTGCTGTCATATCGGGAATTAAGCATGTCTGATCAATCAGTGTAAGCCGTTGCTCGCAAGATATCCTGTCACAATGAGGATCTGCACCGGCACTCTCTTCTTCAGCCCCATGCGGACCCTCAGCCGCCTCCGTTCCGCTTGGCGGCCTCCGCCAGCACACTCAAATGCCGCTCGATCAGGGTGAGAAAGGCAATTGTTCCGCAGATCAGCGCGGCTATCAGCACGCCGCCGAGGCCACCGAAAATTGCACCGGTGAGCGATATGCCGCTGCCGCCATAATAATAATAATAGCTGCCGCCGGTGGCGCCGGAGGCCGTGGCAATTACGATGATCAACAGGGCAAAAACGGCGTTGAGAGTGGAAAGTGTTCTGGCCAGAAAGAGATTCATGTGCGACCCCGTGCAGTGGTGTTTTCAGCGCAATCCCATCACGGATAATGCGGGTTAGCAAGCGCCAGACAAAACCAGTGCTTGCTCAAACGAGACGCGCGTTTTCGGCTTTGTTTTGCGTCAACAAAGGCACTATTGCCTCCAGTTCCATTGGCCTGCCAAACAGATAGCCCTGAATAATCTGCGGAGCCATCGGCATGAGAACAGCCAATTCCTCTTCGGTTTCGACGCCTTCCAGCACGCATTTTAAATCGAGGTTACGGCAAAGCGTAATAATGGCTGCGATGATCTCGCGGGATGTGGCACTATCGGCCACCTTGCGCACAAAGCTCTTGTCGATCTTGATCTTGTCCAGCGGCAGACGGTCGATATAGGCAAAGCTGGAATAGCCGGAGCCAAAATCATCCAGCGCCACTTTGAATCCCGCAGCAGACAGGTCTTCCAGCAGACTGCGTGACGCAGCAATATCCTTCATCACCGCCGTTTCGGTAATTTCAAATTCAATGCGCCCCGGGGCAATGCCACGCGCAAACACCTGCGCTGTCAGCGAAAATATAAAATCTCTATCCGCCACATCCTGTGCCGAGAGATTGAAAGAGATGCTCACATCGGTTGGCCATGTCTCTAAAGCGTCAAGGCCTTTGCCGAACAGAATTTTGGTGACATTCTGAATCAAACCCGCCCGCTCGGCAGCGCGGATAAAGCTCTCCGGTTGGATTTCGCCCAGCTTCGGGCTTTGCCAACGGGCCAGCGCCTCAAAGCTCATAATTCGACGGGTCGGAATATCCATCTGAGGCTGGAACACCAAATGAAGCTCTTCATTCAGGTTCGCCTCGCGCAATGCTCTTTCAAGCTCCACGCCTTGCCGCATCTGCTCTTCCTGTTCGGGCGTGAAGATGATTGTGCTGCGCCGCGCGTTTTGCTTGCCGCGGTAGAGCGCAAAATCCGCTCTCTCATATATACAGGCTGACGCTTTGCCCATTGTTGGATAATGAGCAAAGCCAATGGTTCCGCTCACATTCAATTGCAGCAGTGCAATTTCATAGGGAAGACTTATGGTGGCAATCAAATTGGCACCGAATTGCTCCACCTGCTGGCAATCAAGCCCTCCGGTTATCAAAATGGCAAATTCATCGCCACCGACACGCCCAAACACGATCTCGGATGATTCGTGCCGCTTCAGTCGCGTCACCACCTGGCACAACAGATTATCACCCACGGAGTGGCCATAGATATCATTGATGGCTTTAAACCCGTCGAGATCCAGAATTCCGATCCAGAATGGACGCTCTTCCTGGACCAACATCTCCATATGGCCAAACAGCGCGCGGCGATTGGCAATACCGGTCAAGCTGTCTTGCATCGAAATCTGATCGGCATAAAGGCGCGCATCAATCTGACGCAAAATGGCTTTGCGCAAAAGCGTTGCCATGCCAAATGCCGCAAACGAGGTTGCAACACCAATGAAGGCAAAGCGTGCAGCGTCTTCGGCCGAAAGGCCAGCGGCAAACCAGAACAGCGTGGCAATGGAGATGGCGACGCTGACAAATGTGCCGCGTAGCGTGACGCCCGAGGTGGAAAACACCACCGCCATCAGCACAAAATAGACCAGCTTCTGCTCTTCAAAATGCAAAAGCATATAGGCCAGCACATTGAGATACATCAGCAGATTGGTGGCAAGGCCCACAGTCTCCAATCGCCCCAGGGATGTCTTGCCCTCCGGCAACAGAAAATACCTGAACAGCGCGTAGCAAAGAGCAGTGCAAAGACTGATTCCGCCCAGCACGGCAAGATGAAGCCCGTGCTCATCATGCCAATGGCCCCAGGTGACAAAGAGATAATAAGCGCAGCCGGGAGCAAGAAAACCACGAACAATAGGCCTATAAGCGTCTGCCATCGCCTGTTGACGAATTGGACTTGCCCAGATCCTGTAATGTTGCAGGATCGTTTTAAACATCGCAGCAAAACGCCAATTTCAACAAACCGGCGCAATGTCTTTTTATTTTATCGGCCAAACACATGCGCAGATCCAAACATCTTTCAATGCACCTATTTTGGCACATTAATATTGAAGATGCGTGAATCATGAAGAAAGCATAGAAAACAAAAACGGCACATCTGTTCTGGTCAGATGACTATACATAGTCTTATTTTATTATTTCCCAGCCATCGCTCATTTGATTGCGAAACCAGGTCATTTGCCGTTTGGCATATTGCCGGGTCGCGGCAGAGGCCTTTTCAATCGCCTCTTGGCGGCTGATATCGCCCCTCAGCATGGCGGCAATTTGCATCACACCAATGGCTTTCATGGCGGGCATATCCGGGGCAAGATTTTGCGCCAAAAGCGCCTCCACTTCTTCCACCGCCCCTTGCTCCATCATCAAGGCAAACCGGCGATTGATCCGATCGTGCAAAGTGGCGCGCTCCGGTAAAACCACGATTTTTCGAGCTCTTGCTGGATCAACGATCACGGGTCCCGTGCGGGCTTGCAACGTGGCGATGGATTGCCCCGTGACCTCCAGCACTTCCAATGCCCGCACAATGCGCTGACCATCTTGCGGATTGAGCTTTGCGGCCATGACGGAATCGCGCTCCATCAACTCGCGATGCAGCGCTTGCGATCCTTCCAGCGCTTCGCGCTTGCGCAAACGGCTGCGGACCTCCTCAGGAATCGCAGGCATTTCTGAGAGACCACCCGTCAGCGCCTTGAAATAAAGCCCCGTGCCGCCGATGATCACCGGCAGGCGGCCTTCGGCTTTCAACCCGGCCAACAGCACCTCTATTTCACGCAGCCAGTCACCGGTGGAATAGGTCTTGCTGGCGGGCACATGACCGTAGAGATAATGCCGCACACCTTGCATCTCGGCATCATCTGGCCGGGCTGTGACAACCCGCAGCGTATCATAGACCTGCATGCTATCGGCATTGATCACCACGCCCCTTGCGTCTTTGCTCAGCTTTAGCGCTAGCGCGGACTTGCCGCTGGCGGTCGGGCCGGTTATCAGGATGGCGTCGAAATTATCTTCAAGGTTTTTCATCATGGCTTTTGTTGCCACGCTTATCGCCAATCCGTCAAATCCTGTTCTTACACCCGCTCTTGCAGAAAAGGCGGCGCTGGCTCTGGATGCCTCCGGTCTTTACTGGCTGGCCGATGGCGTGGCATGCGATATCGCCTTGAAAGACGGCACAAACCTTGCGGATGCAGAGCACTGTCTTCGCACCATCGTGGCAGATCTGCCGATTGATGTGGCCATTCAACACGCAGATCAACGCCGCAAAAAATTTCTGATTGCCGATATGGATTCAACCATGATCGGTCAGGAATGCATTGATGAACTCGCCGCCGAAGTGGGGCTGAAAGATCAGGTCTCAAAAATCACCGCCCGCGCCATGAACGGTGAGATCGCCTTTGAGCCAGCCCTTCGCGAGCGCGTGGCGCTGCTGAAAGGCCTGCCCGCCAATGTGGTGGATGAGGTGATTGCCAAGCGCATCACCCTTACTCCAGGTGGCCTTGAGCTGATCGCCACCATGAAAGCCAAGGGATATTACACCGCCCTCGTCTCTGGCGGGTTTACCGTTTTCACCTCAAAAATCGCAGAAACGCTCGGCTTTGATGAAAATCGTGCCAACATTCTTTTGGAGCGGGATGGATTGTTAAGCGGCGAAGTGGCCGAGCCAATTTTGGGCAAACAGGCCAAGGTGGATGCGCTCGAAGACATTGTCGCCAAGCTTGGCATTACCAATGATGACGTGATGGCGGTGGGTGACGGTGCCAATGACCTTGGCATGTTGGGCATTGCAGGTTCCGGTGTGGCGTTGCACGCCAAACCATCGGTTGCGGCGCAAGCCAAAATCCGCATCGACCATAGCGATCTCACCGCCCTTCTCTATCTGCAAGGCTATCGCAAAACCGATTTCGTCTCCGCCTGAGGTCAGCATGATGTTTCTTGAAACAGACCGCCTGATTTTGCGCTGCTGGAAAGACAGCGACCGCGACCTGTTTCGAGAGATCAACCGCGACCCGAAGGTGATGGAGTTTTTTCCCTTTCGGCGTTCCCATGAAGAAGCCGATGCGATGATGGATAAGATCAATGGTCTGATCCGCGATACCGGACTTTGCTTCTTTGCCCTTGAGCTGAAAGAGACCGGAGAGCCCATGGGCTTTTGTGGTCTGACCGATGCCATGCTGCCGGGCATCTTGCCGGACGGTACAATTGAAATCGGCTGGCGGCTGGCCACCCGCTTCTGGGGCCATGGCTATATCACCGAAGCCGCCAAAGCCTTGCTGGATTATGGATTCCGCATCAAGGGCCTGGACGAGATTGTTTCCTTTGCGGTTGAAAACAACCATCGCTCAACAGCCGTGATGAAAAGGCTGGGAATGACACAGGATATCGCGGGCAGCTTCATCCATCCGCGCGTACCACCCAGCCATCCGCATTTGCAGCGCCATGTGCTGTATCGGTTAACGGCCGAGGAATTTAGCCGCCGAGAAAGCGCTTGAAGTACTGGAATCAGTTTTTAAGCATTGCGATGTAGCGGCCTGAATCGACTCAACAATTCAAGCCCGTGGAAAGCGCACGGCCTATTCCAGCGGCACCGATACGAAGCGTAAATCCCCTCTGGGATTGGCAACCATGAAGTAAGCGCTGCGGCGGCCATCGGATTTCAGCTTGAGGATTTTTTCCAAAAGCGCATCAGGCGTATCGACAAATTCCTGCGCCACTTCCACAATCACCTCGCCCACCTTCATGCCTTTCAGATCGGCGGGCGAGTCTTTCTCAACATTGGTGATCAGCAGGCCTTCGACGCTTTCAGCAATGCTGTTGGCTGCCCGTTTGTCGTCGTCAAGGTTGGTCACGGTCATGCCCAAAACCGCCGTGGTGGCGTCATCATCAACCGCGCCATCTTCTCCTTGCGGATCGGCCTGTTCGGTCTCCTTGGCACCGGTGTCCTTGGCTTCCGCCACTTTTTCATCCGGCAGCCTTGCAAGCTTCACCTTCAAGGTCTGGCGCTGGCCATCCCGAAACACCACAACGTCCAGATCCTGATCAATCGGGCTTTCGGCCACGGTACGCACCAGATCCCGGCTTTCCAAAATCTCCTTGCCGTTGAAGCTGATGATCACATCGCCCATTTTCACCGGACCTTTTGCCACCGGTCCGCCATCAATCACGCTGCTGATCAAAGCGCCGCGCCCGGTCTTGATACCTGCCTGTTTTGCAAGATCATCCGGTACGGGCTGAATGCGTACGCCCAGCCAACCACGACGGGTTTCGCCATACTGTCTGAGTTGGGCAATCACATTTTCCGCAAGCTCGGTCGGCACGGCAAAACCGATGCCAATCGAGCCGCCGCTGGGCGAAATAATCGCGGTGTTGATACCAATCACCTCACCCGCCATGTTGAACAGCGGACCGCCGGAATTGCCCTTGTTGATCGCGGCATCGGTCTGGATAAAATTATCGTATGGTCCGGCATTGATATTGCGACCACGCGCCGAGATAATCCCGAGCGTTACGGAACCACCGAGGCCGAAGGGATTGCCAATGGCCATCACCCAATCGCCAATCCGCATTTTGCGCGAATCACCAAATTTCACCGCCGTCAGCGGCTCAGTTGGCTCCACTTTCAGCAAGGATAGGTCGGTTTTGGTATCGGTGCCCACCAGCTTCGCTTTGAGCTTGGAGCCATCCGAGAAGATAACTTCAATATCATCAGCGTTTTCGATCACATGATTGTTGGTGACAATGTAACCAGCCGGATCAATCACAAAGCCGGAGCCGAGCGAATTGACCTTGTGGTTGCCCGTCTTGCCCTGACGTTTCTTGTAGAAATCCTCAAACAAATCTTCGAAGGGCGAGCCCTTTGGCACCTGTGGCACCGGCCCTGCTTCGTCGTCATCGACATTTTGCGAGGTGGCAATATTCACCACCGCCCCCAGCAAGCCTTGCGCGATATCGGCCACGGGCGCGGGGCCTGGCATCTGTGCCAGAGCGGCCGTGCGATCTGCAATCAGCCCGCCAAAGCACACGGCACTTCCGACAACGGCAGACATCAGAAGTCGCGTGGGTGTTCCGCGGCGCTTGATCATGGGCATCCTCGCATTCAGCAAAATCCTCTCAGCATCATAGGGCGCAATGGCGAAAACCGAAACGCCCTTCCAACACTTGTTCACGCTATATTGTGGTTGTGGCCAAGACATGATTGGACGTGAAAAAAGCAAGGGAAAACGAAAAAGGGCCGGAATAAACCGGCCCTCTCGCTTAATTTTCAAGGCGTGATGATCAATTGCTGGCAGCAGGTGCCGCAAGCTTTGCGTCGGGTGCGCCCTTGGACTGCTCAAAGAACTTGAAGAACTCCGAATTTGGCGACAGCACCATGGAGGTTCCCTTGTTGCCAAGCGCATCTTCATAGGCCGCCATCGAACGGTAGAATTCGAAGAAGGCCGGATCACGCTTATAGGCATCCGCAAACACCTTGTTGCGCTCTGCATCGCCCTGACCACGCAGGATTTCAGAATCACGCTGGGCATCTGCCTTCAGCTCCACCACCTGACGATCGGCAATGGCGCGACGGCGTTGACCTTGCTCGTTACCACGGGCACGGATCAACTCGGCCTCGGCCAGACGCTCAGACCGCATCCGCGCAAAAGTCTCACGCGACACTTCCTGTGTCAGATCGGTGCGGCGAATACGAACATCATCAATGGTAATACCGAGGTTTTCGGCATCCGTTTTCAGATCAGCCGCCACTTCCTGCATCATCGCAGACCGTGCTTCCGACAGCGCCGATTCAAAGCCACGCAAACCATAAACACGACGCAACGAGGCATCAAGACGGGTTCTCAACCGTGCTTCGGCATCATCGCGGTTACCACCGGCAATAATCCCGATAAAGCGGCGGGCGTCGGTGATCTTGTAAATCAGGAATGCGTCAACCTCGTAGAATTTACCGCCCTTGACCTGAACACGGATATTGTCGAGATCAAAGCGCAACGCCTGATCAGACACGAATTGCACCCGGTCAGCACCCGCAAACGCAAACGGCATTTTGAAGTAAAGACCCGGCTCGCTGTAAACTTCCTTGATCTGACCAAAGCGGATGACCACAGCCTGCTGGCGCTGGTTGACCACAAACATCGACGAGTAGACAAGGAGCAGCACAACGGCCAAACCAATCAGCATGGAAAGCATACGATTTGACATCTTATTTGCCTCCCTGGCTGGATTGGGCTGGGCCAGATTGTGCACCCATACGGCCAATCTCGTTCAAGGGAAGATAAGGCACAGCACCCTGGCCATTATTATCCATGATAACCTTGTTCGATTTTTTCAGAACCTGCTCCATGGTTTCGATATAGAGCCGCTTGCGCGTCACATCTGGTGCAAGAACATATTGGTCATAGATCGAGATAAAGCGCTGGGCTTCACCCTCGGCTTCCTTGACCACACGATCCTTGTAAGCTGCCGCTTCTTCACGAATCTGCGCCGACTGACCACGGGCAGAACCCAGAACCTTATTGGCGTATTGGTTGGCTTCCTCAACAAAACGATCTTCGTCCTGTTCGGCACGCTGCACTTCATCAAAGGCATCCGCCACTTCACGCGGCGGTGCTGCATCTTCAATCGCAACAGAATTGATCGAAATGCCAGCGCCATATTTATCCATGGTGCCTTGAATGATGTTGCGCACATCATTGGCAATTTCCTGACGGGCATCGCGGAAAATATCTTGCGCAGGACGCCGGCCAACCACCTCACGCATGGCGCTTTCAGCAACCTGCTGCAACGTCTGCGGTGGTGATTCGAGATTGAACAGATAAGCCTTCGGATCGCTCACCGTAAACAGCACCGAGAACTGCACGTTGACGATATTTTGATCACCGGTCAGCATCAGGCCAGCCGAAGAATTGCTGGCAACCTTGGCACCAATGTTCTGCTGCTGCTCTGTAACCTTGACCTTTTCAACCGTTTCCAGCGGCCAAAAATGAAAATGCAAACCGGGGCCAGCAATCTCATCCTTCGGCTTACCAAAGCGCATTTCCACGCCGCGCTCATCCGGCTGCACCGTGTAAATGGCTTGTGTCAGCCAAAAACCACCGGCCACGAGTGCCAAAACCAGCCCCATACCGATGTTCAAGCCGCCGGGCATCAGGTTTTTAAACTGATCTTGGCCCCGGCGGATCATATCCTCCAGATCCGGTGGCTGTTTTCCGCCACCGCCGCCATTGCCACGTGGCTTGTTAGGCCCCTGACCCCATGGTCCTTGATTATTTCCACCGCCGCCGCCCGTCGGGCCGCCGCCGTTCTGATTACTCCAAGGCATCAAAACCTCTTTTTTTGAGAATTCTCCCCTACAGCACCGTAAGCTTTTTCAAACGCAAACAGGTGGCTGTAAAACCGCTACTCTCTGCATAAGACCCTGTTAAACCCGCCTGCGGTTTAAAGAATTATGAAGAGGCCCTCAACGCCACCGATAAAGGCGGGGACAAGGATTAAGACAGTTATAGGTATCGCGTGCCACGCTTTCAACGCAAAGCGACAACTTCTTTCAAATCCATGGCAAATAAAGAACTTAAACCGGATTTTTGCGACAATAAACCACATAACGCGTGGCAAAACTGTCGCGCTCACCGGCCGGCACGCTGGTTTCCTCTTTCATCTCGAACTGATCGGGATCGATATGGGGGAAGTAAGTGTCGCCCCCCTCAATCTCTGCCTCCACATGGGTGACATGTAAAACGTCAGCAACAGGCAGTGCCTGACGGTAAATCTCGCCGCCGCCAATCACACAGATTTCATCGACACCCAAGGCTGTCGCTTGCACGCGCGCCCTCTCAAGGGCTGCTTCTAGGCTGCTTGCCGTCTCAACATTCGGCATCTCGATCCGCGCTGTTCGCGACACAATAATATGCGGGCGACCGGGAAGAGGTTTCGAGCCGAAAGACTCAAATGTCTTGCGCCCCAAAACCAGAGGCTTGCCCATGGTCAAAGCCTTGAAACGCTTCAAATCAGTGGAGAGCTTCCACGGCATATCTCCATCGCGGCCAATGACATTGTTTTGCGACATGGCCACAACAAGAACGATCTTTGGGTTTGGCATGGCTTTCTCTTTCATTTCGTCAGGTGCCAATCTGTCCTACAGCGCGAAGGAGCATAAAAAAAGCCGCTGTGCAAAACACAGCGGCCAAAATCGGCTGCAAACGTGACGGGCAGACTTATTTCTTGCCAAGTGCAGAATCGACGCTCAGCGGGCCTGGGCCTGCAAAAACGAAGTACAAAAAGACAAAGCAGAAAAAGATGATCGCCTCACCGCCATTGTTCATCGGGAAAAAGTCCTTGGGTGCATGAACAAGGAAATAGCCAACAGCGCTCATGCCAGAGGCGATGAAAGCGGCAGGACGTGTGAACAAGCCAACTGTGATCAGGAAGCCGCCGACAAGCTCAATGCAGCCAGCAAACCAGGGCAATGTCATTGCAGCAGGGTGCATGTTGGACACGGGCCAACCAAGCAGCTTGCCCATGCCGTGCTCCAAAAACATCAGACCTACGATAATGCGCAGGACGCTCAACATGATGGGAGACCATTTAGACAATTGATTAAACATATTGGGAGAACCTTCTCAAAGAGTGATGTGAAAACGCTTTCAACATAGCTGCGACACAATGTCACCCTAACTTTCATAAAATCAGCGTGAACACTCCGTTTACTGAAAGCGGCTCACACCGCAATCGGAGCCTTGATGCTTGGATCAGCGTTGTAACCCTCAAGGCTGAAATCATCAAAGGTAAAGCCAAAGATATCAGCAACATCCGGGTTGATGTTCATCACCGGCAATGCCTTGGGCACCCGTGAAAGCTGCAATGTCGCTTGTTCAAAATGGTTGGCATACAGATGGGCATCGCCCAGCGTGTGAATAAAATCACCGGGCTTCAGGCCTGTCACCTGAGCCACCATCATCGTCAGCAGCGCATAAGATGCAATATTGAATGGTTTTCCGACATCGCTAGTTTTTTTTGATATTCGGTACACTATAGAGCCCGTGGTACTTTAAAATTTAAGGATGCGTAATAGTCGCACAGAAACGAAGATGCAGTCTACGTCTCAGTCACGAACTCGGTGCCTTTCGCCACTTCACAACTCTTCTTCACAAGAAGTATGCGTGCCGATCGCCCCTAGGCGATCGAATAGCGCGCATTCCGCTTAGAAGACATGGCCGAGGAGCGGAGCCCAAATTCGCAGCGGACGAGGCTATGTCGTCAAAATGAATTTAAGAAGCCGGCCGATAGGCCGTCAATTCCGGCAAAGCCGGCTTTGGACCCCGACCGAAGGACGGGGCTTTGAGTGCCCGACTGCATCGATAATGCCAGTCCGTCACTCTGGTCGCTCATCATCATAAGAACCCGCGACAAAATTGGCACGAATGCCCCAGCCTTCGGTCCCATTGGGTGCGAGAAAAATCACCCCGCGCCTACCGTAGTGGCGGACAAGTTTTTCAACGCTTGCAATACCGGCTGCACCCTTTTCGATCATGTAGATCGTGCGCGGGCTTATGCCCGAATCCTCAGCCACCTCGGCCTGAGTTTGGCCAAGGGCAAGTCGCGCGACAGAAAGCATTCGTGATGGCGGTCTCATGACGCCGTGGTGCCACCGAAAGCCCCGCTTCGCAAACAAATGTTGACAATAGCGAATGAGTCGCTATTAAAAGCGAAATAAACGCTAAAAATAGCGAATATTTCGCTAAATCTATTAGCCGCCTATTGGCCACGAATCACTTGAAAAGGATTTATCGATGAAGTTCGCTTACTTAAATTCGGAAGATGCGCATCGACTTTTCGTTGATCTGCGTTCTGTTGAGGCTGGAATCACCCACACACTGTCACTCCACACCGCTCCCATCCTCGAAGCCCATCAGATGTATTCACGCAGGACGGCCTGCCTTTCAGGATACGTCTTTGGACACCCATCGCTGGGAGACAGTCGAGAAATCACGACCAGTCAGCTCATATACATGGACACGGAGGTAGGCATCGCGCGTACGCTCAACCGTTGGTACCGCTTGGGGCGGCCGGGCGAAACTGGAACACCATGAGACTTCGCACCAATGCCTGACTAGGCTTCAGATAGGTGTCCAGTGACAGAAAAACTGCCATTACAAGACCGTCATTTCCAACGCCGACAGCAGGCAGCAATTTCTGGATTGCATTTGCCTACCGCCGAGGAGTTGCCCCGAGGGATGGTCTTCTTCCGCGAAGACTTGGCCGAAGACATCCGCGAATATTCCGACCGCCTGTCCCGATTACTCAAGAAGCGCAAGCGATCCGGGCTTGATCGCGGAATTTCCCTATGCACTCGCGGTTATTGACAATGTGCTAGAGGGCCTTGATGGCAGGACCAATGTCTATCTGAGTCCTATCATCCTGCTTGGAGAGCCCGGAGGCGGTAAGTCCGAATTTGCCAAAAGATTGAGTAAGGAACTCGGCGCACCCTTTGAAGTTATCTCTTGTGGTGGCTCGAGCGATAGCGCCATCGGCGGGACTGCCAGCAGGTGGTCATCGGGCGAACCAAGCCTTGCGATTATGGCCGTGCGTCGACACCGTTGCGCCGGACCGATCATAATTCTCGACGAGATCGATAAGATCGGCACCAGTCGCAACAATGGCAATGTGCACGACGTGTTGATCGGCCTGTACGAACCGGTGACATCTCGCTGTTGGCATGATCCCTACGTACAGGCCTCCTGTGATCTGTCGCACGTGTCCTGGCTGATGACCACGAACTCGATTGAGCCGATCCCAGGGGCCTTGCGCGACCGGTGCCAAACACTTCGCTTTCCATACCCGGAAGCCGATCATTTGTCGCTCCTCGCCCCACGAATTCTCGCGCGGCGATATCTCCAAACGGGTTACGATCCGCGCTGGGCGACGCCGCTCGAAGGATTCGAATTGGATGCCTTAGCGAAAGTCTGGGCTGGTGGTTCGATCCGAAAGCTGGAACGGGTCGTCGAGGGATTACGGAAAGCGCGCGAGCAAGCAAGGCAGCAACAATAAGCTTTCCCGAGGTCTCACATGCTGACACGCACGTGCTGTTGGAAAGCGACCGTCCACTCCTCGCGGAGCAGGTCTAATTCAAGCCGCATCGCGTGGAGACATCTCCTAGCCACGATGAAGGGTGCGCTCGAAATGTCTAACGACTGTTAGAATTGGAGTCCGGCATGCCACGACGCGATAAGGACGAACCGACCGACGCCGACGATGGCGGGCGCAGGATTGCGTCTCAGGTGAAACACTGAAGAAGCGTGCTTCCGAAGACGTGGACAAGTGCACCAGCTTGGCAACAGCGTACACCCCGCTTGCCAACATCCCCGTATCAGGTGCACTTGAGTCTCAAGGCTAATCAGGATGCCATCCAGATCAACCTCCAGAAATCCTTGGAGCATACTCAGGCCTGATCAATACAACGTGGACGCTGTCGCCATTTCGAATGAATTGCTCACACCCTACTAAAGGGAATCAAGCCTGGCCACGGTGATGGCTTCCACCGGGATGCATTGCAAAAGGCGGCTCCGTTGAGTGAAGCCTATCAGCGTGTAACTTCTTTGGCCCGCCTGCTCGGCGAAGCGCGTCTAGCATCCGAGAAATTCGTCGATCTCGCAGGAATGGCGATCGAGCAAGTCCGAATTTTACGGTCACAGATTGCGCGGATAGAGACCAGTAACGTGCGGCCATCACAGCATAGAAGGAATTGCCGACAGGTCAGCTCAAACTTGCAAACTACGATCAGGAAATACCGACCATCAAAGTCGACTGAGTCGGATGCAGAACTGTTGGAGCTGGCCTGCTCTCCGGTTTTATGTCGAACACCTTAACTCAGTGTCCAAGAAACCGGCAGCAGGCCAAGCACCTGTTCCGGCTGATCGCTCTCGGCCCAGTTATCGCGCCACGACCTGAGCCAAGTTGCCTCGTCGTTCGCCAAGAGCTTCGGCGGCCTTGCTAGCGGATCCGTGGTAACGGGAAGGAGCATGATCGAATTTGTTTCGATGATGATTACCTTCCCATCTCGAAGGTTGCCGATGTTACGTTCCCACGTTGTCCGGTCTGCCCTGATCCGTGATGTCAATCCACGGAGTATCCAAACGCAACCCTCTTGGTCTATGGGCCTTGGATGGATGAGCGCCTCCAAATCCTTTTGCCCTCGCGTGATCGGGTAGACTCCAATGTGCCTCCGAGGTCGCCCCCTCCCGCTTGGTAGTGAGCTATCTACATCGGTTTCGGAAGTGAGCTAGGGGAAAGCGATGCTCGAAAATAGTGACCTTCCCGCTTGTACTTCGCCGATCTCGATTTCCGCGGAGGCCGAGGCAAGCCAGTCAGCCACCAAGTCTGCTGTTGCTTGAACTTGCCATGGTTTACGCAGCGCACATTCCCAAACCGTCGCCATGCGAAAGCCCGATTCAAGCAGCGCAGTTTTCACAGCAGCGTCACGGGCGACATTGGCAGCAAACTTGGTTTGCCAGAACTCTGGTCGAGTAGATGGCGTTGTTGCGTATTTGCAGCCGGCATGTCGATGCCAGAAGCAGCCATGCACGAAGACTACCGCCTTGAACTTCGGAAAGGCGAGATCAGGCATGCCCTTGATTTTGCGATTGTGAAGCCGAAAGCGCAAGCCAAGCGCATGAAGTGCACGACGCAGAACGAGCTCAGGCTTCGTGTTCTTTCCCTTGATCCCGGCCATCATTCGCGATCGTGTCTCAGGGTCAACAATATCAGTCATTTGTATCCTGGCAATTGCTGCTACACATAGTATACACCGATGAAACCATCTTCGATCAGGAGTCGTTCTTGCCTACCACTTTCGGTGTCACTGACCTCTTCGCTGGACCAGGTGGGCTAGGTGAAGGGTTTTCATCTCTGTTGGTTGACCAGCAGCATAATCCATTTAGTATCGGAATCTCAGTAGAAAAGGATGCCGCCGCGCATAAAACCTTGCGGCTGCGCGCCTTTTTGAGAGCGTTTCGTGCCGAGCATGGGAAACTCCCGGCCGAGTTCATAAACTTTCATGCGGGCGTGGTAGGAGAGCCGGATTGGGCCTTGGTTGGTAACGGTGCCTGGGATCACGCATCGAGAGAAGCTAGGCAGCTCGAACTTGGAACGACCGCCGCGTCCGAAGCGATAGATGAGGCGGTCGCCGGACTTCAAAAGTTCGATGACACAATTCTCATTGGTGGGCCGCCTTGCCAAGCATATTCGTTGGTCGGACGGGCTCGGGCGAACGGCAAACGCGACTATGTGCCGGAACAAGACGAGCGTCATTATCTTTTTCGGGAATACATACGGGTTCTGGAACGCCTCCGACCATCAGCGTTCGTGATGGAAAACGTAAAGGGCATGTTGTCGTCCAAGGTAGAAAGCCGCCTCGTTTTCGAAATGTTGATGGAGGACTTGTCCTCGTTGGGTACTAGGCATGGCCACATCTACGAGCTATTCGCTGTACGTGTAGAAAACGGCAATGCTAAGCTTCGCCAAGCGACGAAGCCCTCCGACTTTGTCGTAAAAGCAGAGGAATTTGGAGTGCCGCAGCGACGGCACCGCGTAATTATCATTGGCATCCGAGCCGATTTGGCATCACACGCTTCGGCGGCAAGCATCCCTATCAGCGAAAAACACAGGACGGTACAGGACGCCATCGCTAACCTCGGGCGGATACGCAGCGGGATCAGCGATTCCGGAGACAGTTTTGAGAGGTGGAGCAATTACGTGCTCGACTCTGCCGAGCTCTTAACCTCAAGTACTGATGTTGCCTTACAGCAGGTGCTCCGGGACCTTATAGACGAATTTCAGCGTGGATTGCCGCTGGCCCGCTCGTCAGCAAAGCTTCCAAGCGGCTACGGAAAGTCAAACGACGAATTGCTCCGATGGCTTGAGCGTCCGGAACTGCTTTCCATCGCCCAGCATGGCACGCGCGGGCATATGGCTTCAGATCTTGGTCGATACCTCTTTGCCGCCGTCTTCGGAAAGGTGCATGGGTACAGCCCAAAAGCCTCCGAGTTTCCAGAAGTACTCCGCCCAAACCATCGCAATTGGGACACCGGAATATTTGCCGACCGCTTCCGCGTTCAGCTTGCTAGCGAAGCATCAACGACCGTCACCAGCCACATTTCTAAGGACGGCCACTATTTCATCCATCCCGACCCGGCTCAGTGCCGTAGCCTGACCGTGCGGGAGGCCGCACGTCTTCAGACGTTCCCGGACGACTACTTGTTCATGGGCAATCGCACCCAGCAATACGTTCAAGTCGGAAACGCGGTGCCGCCCTTCTTGGCCCGACAAATCGCACATCTTGTTTACGCATCGCTTACCTCCACAAACTCATAATATTATTCTAAGTATTGCGATCCTCCACATTTCGCGCGAAGGTGGTTCAAGGACTTACTAGGATTCGTGAATGCAGCAAGGATTCGTAGCTAGAAGAGCAGACGCGACACCGTGTGCTGCAGCATTGATCGAAAGCTTGAGGGACATCGGCTATTCGCTTGAGACCGCGCTCTCCGACATCGTCGACAACTCGATCACCGCGGGCACCCACCGAATCCATATACTGACGGAGACATACTCGGAAGAACCGTTCATCGCGATCGCTGATGACGGCATAGGAATGACCGAGGACGAGTTGGTGGCAGCTATGCGTCCTGGTAGCCGGAATCCCCTCGATACTCGGGAAAAAACCGATCTTGGTCGCTTCGGGCTCGGCCTCAAGAGTGCAAGTTTTTCGCAATGCCGCAGGTTGACGGTCGTTACCCGCACCAATGGGATCACGTCGGCTGCCGTTTGGGACTTGGATGATGTCGCTCGCCGCAACGAGTGGTCGGTTCAGCTTCTGGACGATATAAAGGCAATCCGTTGTGCTGATCAGCTCGGCAAAACTGGAACCTTGGTACTCTGGGAAAAGCTTGACCGTTTGACCGGCGGCTACAAGCTAAACGTTGCGAAACGAGCAGAGACAATAAATCAACGTTTGGCGGAAACCGAGCGCCACCTGCGACTGGTATTCCACCGTTTCTTGGAAGCCCCAAAACCAATCAGGATACTTCTGAACGGTCGACAGCTTCGCCCACTGGATCCATTCGCACGCAAGAACTCTGCCACCATCGCCGATCCGGAGGAAATCATCAGCCTTCCGCAGGGCGATGTCGAGATCCAGAGTTTCACAATTCCTCACCACAAACAGATGAGCACCCCGGATTGGGATGACCTCGGCGGGCCAGAGGGACATTTGAAATCTCAGGGCTTCTACGTGTATCGAGGCGAACGCCTGATCTTGCATGGTACGTGGTTCGGTCTTTGCCGCCAGTCCGAACTAACGAAGTTGTCGCGGGTAAGAATCGACATTTCCAACAGTATGGACAGCGACTGGAAAATCGATGTCAAAAAGTGTTCGGCTCAGCTTCCTCCAACGGTTCGCGACCGATTGAAGAAAGTGATCGAACGCATTCAGGAAGGTTCCAAACGCACCTACCGGAAACGCGGGCAGAAGCTGGTCGACCACAACCGATTACCTCTGTGGCACAGAATTCAGTCCGATGGACATATACGCTACAGGCCGAACATCGAACATCCAATCTTCGCCGGGTATGCCGAAGAGCTCCCTGAACATCTTCGCCGAGGTTTCTTCAATTGCATCAGTCTCGTTGGCGCTTCTTTGCCAGTTGAGACGCTACATGCGGATATGGCGGCTGTCGCCGAGGACGTCGTGCCGGACCATGTGGACGAGGACACGCTCACTCAAGCAGTGCAGGCGACCCTTTCCGTCCTTCTGGCTGCCAAAAAGGAACTCAAGGATATCATCGCCTTGATGAGAGATGTCGATCCATTTCGGACCGCATGGTCCGACACCCAGCTTATCATAGACGCCATTATAGAGGCTAATCGAGCTAAATGAACCAGATACTGAGCAGCCTTGAAGGCATGACCGCAATGTTCATGGCTTCGCAACAGGGTCCCCATACAGCGCAGTCGATCAGAGACATTATCGCGCAACTGCGCGATACCCCGATGTTTTCCGGGAAGGTGAGCGCCGACGAAGCTGAAGATCTTGCCCGCCTCATCGAAGAGAAACACGGCATCAGCATGGGGCTGGGCGCGATCGTTGACGCGGAAGATTTCCGTCCGTGGCTTCATGATGCGAAGATCAACGGCGAGATCGGGAACTTCTACTGGGGCCGGTATCGCCAGCTACTTAGCCTCCAGGGTCTGCCCAAGTCTGTCATCGACGCCACCGACGAAGTCACGGATCGCGTGCTCGATAGGCTTGGAAACCCACGGAACCTGAATCCTTGGGGTCGCCGGGGAATGGTGGTGGGCCATGTCCAGAGCGGGAAGACAGCGAACTACACCGGGCTCATCTGCAAGGCGGCTGACGCCGGATACCGGCTAATCGTTGTAATCGCCGGGATCCATAACAATCTTCGCAATCAGACGCAGGTGCGGATCGACGAAGGATTCATTGGCCGGGACACCGGTCGCCTTGCGCATGCGAACAAGACTCAGCGGCAGAAGATCATCGGTGTTGGCACCTTCGATCAGCGAGAGTTCCCGGTCTCTCTCACCAACACCTTGCGCGACTTCAACAAGGCGACAGCGACGACCAATACCAGCCAGATAGGCCAGTACAATGTTCCCGTTGTATTGGTAATCAAGAAGAATTCGAGTACGCTGAAAAATCTGCTGGAGTGGCTGAAGGAGCATTCAGTCAGCCAAGGCTCGCAGATGGTGCAGCAGCCGATGCTGCTGATCGACGATGAAGCTGACAACGCTTCTATCAACACTGCCTACAGCAAGGAAGAGATTACGCGAATCAACGGTCAGATCCGGGAACTGCTGTCACTTTTCCACAGAAGCTGTTACGTTGGTTACACGGCGACCCCGTTTGCGAACATCCTGATCGATCCCGACACCGACGACGAGACATTCAAGCAGGACCTATTTCCCCGACACTTCATCATCGGCCTTGATGCGCCTTCAAACTACTTTGGCGCACAGAAGGTATTCATTGACGCACGTATTAAGCATGTTCGGCTCATTGCCGACAATGAGGACATCTTTCCTATAAAGCACAAGATCAACCATTCGGTCGATACTCTGCCCGAAAGCCTCATTGATGCGGTGCGGGCATTTCTGGTCGCGCGCGCCATCCGCAACATCAGAGGGCAGCAGGCATCCCATGCCTCGATGCTGGTGAATGTCTCGCGGTTCACAGACGTCCAGGGGAAATTGCGGTCGCGGATCAGTGACATTGTCGGTCGTATCCGGGATGCCGTGACAGTCGACGCCGGCAAAGGCAGGGCTGCACTCGCAAACCCGGAAATCGCCGCCCTTCATCGTATCTGGGAAACAGAGTACGCAGATCTGGAGAACGCGGGCTGGCCTGCGATCCAAGCCCGACTACACGAAGTATTGATTGCTGCGCGCGTCATCGAGGTGAATGCTTCGAAGCGTTCGGAAGCGCTTGTTTATGAGAAGGGTAGCGAGCATGGCGTCACAGTGATCGCAGTTGGGGGATTCTCGCTTTCACGCGGCCTTACACTTGAAGGACTGACGACGAGCTATTTCCTTCGAAACTCCATGATGTACGACACGCTGATGCAAATGGGTCGGTGGTTTGGTTACAGGCCAGGGTATGAGGACCTTTGCAGGCTATGGATTCCAGCAGATGGGGTCGGCTGGTACTCGCACATCCAAGAGGCCATGGAAGATCTGCAGGCGCAGCTCAAGCGCATGGAACTGGTGAAGGCGACGCCCGAGCAATTCGGTCTAGCTGTCCGTAGTCATCCAGAGACCCTGATAGTCACCGCGCGCAACAAGATGGGCAGCGGCAAGGAGATACCCGTAAGGGTCGGATTGGCTGGCCGGCTCGTAGAAACAACACGCATCAAGAACGACGTCGGTCAGCTTGCGAGAAACAGATCGGCGGGCACCGCACTGGCGAAGGCAATCAAGGCCTCCGGAGTATCGCTCGAGGAAAGGCCCCGTGGGCATCTTTTCAAGGGTGTCAGTGTCGAACTGATCCGCAACTTTCTGAACATATTCCGCACGGACACCGCGGATCCGCTTACCGATCCACGTTTGATGGGTGATTACATCGAGGCGCGTTCGGCAACCGAACTAAAGGAATGGGACGTTCTATTCGCAAGCGCGCAGAAAGAGGATAGCGTCGACTCGCTAGATCTCGACGGCCTCCGGATGAAGCCGTTCAACCGTGCTGTAGGGCTGGATAACTTGAAGACTGGAACACTTGCAATCAGCGGAACGAGCCGTCGTGTTGGCTCGCCGGGTGATGAGCGTGAAGGCCTGACGGAAGATCAAATCAGCGCCGCCAAGGACAATTACATTGCCGCCCATGGCAAGCCTGCGTCGGGTACGCTTCCTCCGCGGATCTTTTTCGAAATTGAAGGGCGACGCCCCCTGATGATCCTCCGTTTCGTCCGGCCGGAGGTTGGAGATGAAGAGCTCAAGCAACGGCTTCCTGAGGATGTGCTCGCATGGGGCATCTACTTCCCTCCTTCGAATATCCAAGGAGGGACGGTCGACTACGTCGTCAACACCATACGCATGCGGGAAATGTTTGGAGAGGAAGAAGTCGAGCAGGAGGTCCCAGGTGATGCTGAGTAATACCCCTTGGGCCGGACTGGAGGCAGGAAAGATCGATACAAGACGGGTGAACGCATCGGGTCGCTGGAATTTTTTCTGGGCCGTTCTCACGCGATCAGAGGCAGCTTTGGTGTTGCAGCTTTCCCAGTTGCCAAGTCCGCTGCCCGACCTGCCGATGCTCCGAAGCCTCGACATTCACTTCCAGACACTACCGGGCGGGCCAATCCTATACATCCGTCTCAACGATGCCGCCCAAGTGGAACTGTTCGAAACTCTCTGCCGGGACGTTGTTACGGCTGCGGAAACGGCAGAAGACGAAGCGGCGGCTCTCCAAAGGGCGATCGGACGTACATTTCGCTGGCATCACCTTCTTCGCGGCGGAAAGGACGACCTCCTCCCTGAAGAAGCGCAGAAGGGCCTCATCGGCGAACTGAAGATACTCAAGCTCCTCGTTGAGAATATGGGAGCAAAGGCCGCAATCGAGACGTGGACAGGTCCTTCGGGGGCACCGAAAGATTTCGAGCTGAGGTCTGATTGTATCGAGGTAAAGGCGCGGCGTGGAGCCGCGCAGCCTTTCGTCAAGATCTCAAACGAATATCAACTTGCCGAGGTTGAAGGCCGCAGGCTCTGGCTCGCCGTTCTAACGGTCGACAAGGTTCAATCACCGAACGGTTTGACGCTTGCCGACCATGTGGCCGCGTTGGCGAGAATACTGGAGCGCACTGCACCATCCGTTATCCCGCAGTTTGATCTTCGACTGGCAGATGCCGGATATGATCCGATGCATGACTACTCAGCTTGGCATTGGCAGGCATCCGAGGCCGAATTTTTCGCGGTGGAGGATCCCTTCCCCAGGCTGGCGGTGCCAGTTCCTCTTGGAGTGTCGAACTTGAGCTATTCCCTCTCTCTTGATGCCTGTGCGCCCTTCAATACGGACTGGGCAACTGTACGTGCAACGCTGTTTGAGGAAGGGCCTGATGAGCGAGCTTGAGGAATATCATCAGAACCTGATGGCAGACGTCCGTCGCGAAGCCGACACAAGCGGCATCCTCATGATCGAGGCATTCTTCGACAGAATGGCTGAAAGGCTGACGGAAGCTGGCGAACTGGAAGCTGCCGACCGGGCCTTTTTTCAGGATACCGACGGCGGGAAAAAGATCCGCATTGATGGATATTCCGGCGACCCACGAGACAATGACGGCACCCTTGGGCTCATAATATGCGATTTTGTCGATTCCGACGAGGTCCGGACATTTGGAAAAAGCGAACTCGCGCCTCTCCTCAATCCATTGATCCGGTTCCTTGGCAAAGCACGCTCCGAAAAATTCCGGGATGGTCTCAATGAGGTCAATCCCGCCTTCCAAGTATCCGATCTGATAATTGCCACGTGGCAGCATGTGTCGAAAGTCAAACTTATCCTGGTTTCGAACAGGCGATATGTCGGGCGCGATGACACGGTAAAGCTGGATAACAAGGAACAAATCCCCATAACCTACTCGGTATGGGACCTCGCTCGCTTCGAACGTTACGAGCGCTTGGGTCAGTCTCGCGCCGATATGCTCATCGATTTCGAAAAGGACTTCGGTGGCGCTCTCCCCGCCCTGAAAGCCTCCCAAGACGACGCAGCCCTCGAGAGCTACCTGATGATAGTTCCCGGCCACCAGCTCGCGAACATCTACGATAGATGGGGTGCCCGGCTGCTGGAGGCGAACGTCCGATCTTTCCTCCAGGCACGCGCGAAGACCAATAAGGGTATCCAGAAGACGATCAAGGACGCTCCGGAACTGTTCTTCCCCTACAATAACGGCCTCTCCGCCACTGCCGATGAGGTGACCTGCGTTCGAACGTCCGCTGGCTTCGCGATCTCATCGATCAATAATCTGCAAATCGTGAACGGTGCACAGACAACGGGGTCGATCCACGCTTCGCTCAGGTCGGCGAAGGACCAGCTTGAGCGGGTGTTTGTGCAGATGAAGCTGACCGTAGTCCCGCCGGACAGATCGGAAGAGATCGTCCCGAAAATCTCCGAATTTGCCAACACCCAGAACAAGGTCAACGCAGCAGACTTCTTCTCCAATCATCCGTTCCATGTGCGCATGGAGCAGATTTCGCGCGGTGCGATCTTCGCCGCACCCGATAACGAGCGGCATGACAGCAAATGGTTTTACGAACGATCGCGCGGCCAGTACATCAATGAGCGGGCAAAGCTCAAACCGCCACAGCAGAAGAAATTCGACCTCGAATTTCCCAAGGCCAGACTTTTCTCGAAAACGGACTTGGCCAAGTTCGTGTTCTCAGCATCGGGACAGCCCCACATCGTGTCGCGCGGCGCACAGAAGAACTTTGCAGAATTCGCGAGGGAGATCGGCGATAGTTGGTCAAAGAGTGACGCAAAATACGATGACCTTTGGTACAAGCGCCTGATCTCGAAGGCCCTGATTTTCAGAAAACTTGAAACAGAAGTCCCCAAGCAGCCATGGTACGAAGGCGGGTATCGCGCGAACGTCGTGACGTACGCCATGGCCAAGCTGTTCCATGATGCGAATAACGAGAAGGAAGTGCTCGATCTCGACACGATCTGGCGCCGCCAGATCGTTCCGGACGCACTGGTTGATGCTCTACTGACCGCGGCTGCTGCGGCCCATCATGTGATCACCCACCCACCTGCAGGCGTTCGCAACATGTCGGAATGGGCGAAGCAGCAGGCTTGCTGGAATCGTCTGAAATCCGAGCAACTCCAATATGGCGAAAGCCTCGAAAGCTGCCTCGTCTTGATCGAAAGCGCGCGAACGAATATGCGCGATGCTCGTTCGGAAAGAGCCCTGACCAATGGCATCAATGCACAGAGCGAAGCAGTTACGCTTGGTGGCGCTTATTGGTCTAAAGTACTGGAATGGGGACGGGCGAAGAAGCGTCTGACGCCAAAGGATCTGCAGGTCGTTCAGATATGCGCGACAATTCCACAACGCCTCCCGACAGATTCCCAAGCACTCCACGCAATGAAGCTGCTTGCCCGCGTTAAGGATGAAGGTTTCGTTGCAGCGCGGTAGCCGAAACGGCGATAATCGATGACCACCTCCCGAAGACGATCAACGAACCGAACAAAACTTCGAACTTCGGTGGCAAATGCCACCAGCCATAATCACCAGTGCCTCATTGAACCCCAGTTACCAGCGAAAAAGGGGAATTCGCTGCTGGACAGACTGCCCTCGATGCCAGGTCAAGCTTTGGGGCGATTGTCGATCACATTGCGTCTGCCGATCCGATTTTGCTGTGCGACGATCTTAGGGATGAGTGGACTGACTTTACCGGAGTCACGGACGACGCGGGGCTTACACAAATCTCGTTCTACCACGCAAACATGGCGCGCCTTCCCGTGAAGGTTACTGACCGCGCAAGCGATGGTAGGATCGCTAGGATTCTGTCAGTACGCTTCCACCCGGTTTCCGTCTTGCGGCTGGTGGGATGGACCGTCAGCTTTTAGGAAAACGAAAAGTCGGTCCAAATGGCCAATTGGAGGGCTCGAAGCGGCAATCATTTCCTCCGCCGGCCCATTGCCGGCATTTTCTCTGAGAATTTCTAGGTTCGGCTGTAGTGATGTCCCGCTGAATGGCCCCGAGCGAGCGGGAAGATGACATCGAGAGTTTTTTCTGTGTACAGAAACAACTTTAACTTGCTTAAAAGTGAGCGTCTGCTGAGATGTTCACCGATAAGCACATCGGACCGTGACACTTTGACAAAATTCAGTTTCGAAACTTTGATCGACGAGGCTTTAGCAGACGTCACAACTGTGGCTGACTTGAAAGCGGCCCTCAACAAGCGTTACCTTTCCTTCTTCAATGATTTCGAGGATGGATCATGGCGCTTTAAGAAGTTTCAGAGTTACCTCTGGGACAACGTGGCGCAGACGGCGCTCTCACAGCGCGAGAGGATGGCACTGCAAGACCAGAGCCACAGCGCGTTACTCGCCGCGGCGAAAAATCTAAGACTGAGTGATAACGATATCGCGGGTCAGGGAAGCGAGATAGCCGAGATTTTCCTCTACGGCGTCATGCGGCACCACTTCAACGCTTTGCCAGTAGTTCCAAAGATTTTCTATAAACAGAACTCCCAAGACAATGCGAAAGGTGCCGATAGCGTCCACATTGTTATCGACGGTACCGACTTTCAGCTCTGGTTCGGGGAGGCGAAATTCTACAAGTCGATAGCGGACGCTCGTTTGAACGCAGTTGTCAGTTCAGTGTTCGAGATGTTGTCGACCTCTAAGCTGAAAAAAGAAAATACTATCATCACCAACATTGCGGACCTTGATCTGCTTTCAATTGACCCGGCATTGGTCGCGAGAATAAAATCGGTATTGGATGCTCGGTCCTCCATAGATGAGCTACGTTCGCGCATTCACGTTCCCATCATGCTCCTGCATGAATGCTCCATCACTTCGGGCAAAACCGAAATGTCGAAAGCGTACAAGGACGAGCTGATCGAACACCACAGGGAAAGAGCGGAGGCTTACTTTTCCAAACAAATCGGAAAATCCAGCGGCGTTTATAAATACAAAGAAATCAAGTTTCATCTGATACTTTTCCCAGTTCCGGATAAGCAAATTATCGTCGACGCGTTCACGAAGAACGTCTCCTTCTACAAGGAGCAGGCGTGATGGAAGTATTCACAACATGCCAAGAAATCAATGCACATATACAGCGCGGCGATGAAGTCGCGGCCCGCAACCTGCTCATCAGGCTGCTAGCGTCGATGGGCGAAGGCAAAAGGGAATTCCCCGAGCTCGTCAATCATATGATACGCGCGACCGGACTTTTCCCTTATATGGAGGTGACTCGCGGTAGTTGGGATCAAAGGTTTCTCGCCGAGGCTTTCGCGGTCGATGTAGGCGGGACAAAAGCGACCCTTCACAGGGAGCAATCCTACATCCTAAAGAAGCTCCTAGAAGGAACAGATCTCGCGGTCAGCGCTCCGACGAGTTTTGGCAAGAGTTTCATAATCGATGCATTTATCGCAGCGCGGCAGCCTAAAACGGTTGTCATCATTGTTCCGACAATCGCGCTGATGGACGAAACACGCAGACGCATATTCCGCAAATTCGGACGCAACTATGCAGTAATAACCGCGCCGGATACACCATTGGGTGACAGCAACATCCTCATTTTTCCCCAGGAACGAGCCTTTGGCTATCTCAATAAGCTCGATAGGATAGACCTGTTGGTCGTCGACGAGTTCTACAAAGCGAGCGCGAAACACGACAAGACTCGATCACCCGCACTTGTCAAGGCGATCATGAAACTGTCTGCCAAAGCGGATCAGCGCTACTATCTAGCTCCCAATGTCAAAACCCTTGGCCGTAGCGTCTTCACCGACGACATGGAGTTCGTTGAACTCCTGAACTTCAACACTGTATATCTGAACAAGCACGATCTTTATCGAGAAATAGACGGCGACGAAGGAAAGAAGGGTGATAAACTCATCGAGATTATCGGGCCTCGGAAAGCGAAGTCTCTTATTTACGCGGGAACCTACGTCGACATCAGGAAGGTATGCGACCTCGTTAAGACGCGAATGACGCCCGTGGAGCGTCCCCTGACCCGACACTTCGCGAACTGGCTTAGAACGAATTACCGAAAGGAATGGCAACTACCTGACGTCATTGATCGTGGACTGGGTGTCCACAATGGCAGTATGCATCGGTGCCTAACCCAAATTCAGGTCAAGCTTTTCGAGCAAGAGCGCGGGCTGGATCACATCGTTTCAACCTCATCGATTATCGAAGGAGTAAACACCTCAGCGCAGAACGTGGTCATCTGGCGCAATCGGGTCGGCACGACGAAGCTGAAAGACTTCACTTACAAAAACATCATCGGCCGTGGCGGCCGCATGTTCAAGCATTTCGTTGGCGACATCTATCTGCTCGAGCCACCGCCGGAAGACGAAGAGACCCAGCTATCCATCGAGTTTCCCGAGCAGATTCTCGGTGATCTTGACGAGGATCGAGACGCCTCACGCCTCACCTCAGAACAACTGGAGCGAGTTATCGAGTTTAAGAGGTCAATGATTGACATAGTCGGTCGAGATGAATGGGCAAGGATTCAACGAGATAACGTGCTTCAGGATAGTGATTCCACGTTCCTCCTGTCATTGGCGATGGACATGAAGTTCAACCCCGAAAACTGGAACGGTTTCGCCTACCTCAACTCGAACGATCCCGACCGCTGGGAGCACATCCTCTACAAGCTCATCGACTTCAAGAAAACGGGATGGGAGGCCCAGTTCAGTAAGATCATTGTTGTCACAAAGGCGATACACAGGAACTGGAGCACCCCACTTCCTCGACTGCTTGCCAACCTCAACGCCCAAGGAATTACGATCGACGAGTTTTTCCAGATTGAAAGGACAGTGACCTTCAAGCTCTCGGCCCTCGTCAGCGATGCGAGCGAGTTGTACAAGATCATAATCAATCCAAATGTCGATGTGTCCCGTTTCATCGCGCGACTAAGCAGAGCCTTCCGTCCGGGAACCGTATATCATCTCGAGGAGTACGGTCTTCCAAGGATGATATCGAGGAAGCTTCAGGATAGCGGGGTGATTGATCTGGCTGACAGCGCTTTGAATGTCAGGGACGCCATCGTCAAATTTAATGCCATCGGCTTGGAGCGCCTCTTTGCGATCCAGAGCTTGTCACGGTTCGACAAGTATATCCTCAATCATTTTTTGGAAGGAATTACGCCGAGCCAGTAGAAACTGAGATCGAAGAGCTAAATACCGCCTATTGCTCGGCGCAAGCTGGTGGAGAACAAGCAGTAGCGAGCAACGTGGGGGTGGAACAGCGGTTACCGAAAATCCCGAACCAGGCGACACTTGTTTGGCCTACTGTTGCGACGTTGGAGATCAGGGAGTTTTGCGTAAGCCAAAATCTTCCCATTTGCGAGAACTTGCCGTCTACTCATGGTGCAAGCCTTCGAAAAGAAAAAGCATGATGGACAAAGTGCGGGCGACACAGCGCTTACGCTGATTGAGACCTGCAAGCTAAATGCCGTCGATCCCTTGCTCTATCTGAACACAACACTCACCGCCATCGTCACCGGCCACAAGCAGAGCCAGATCGTGGAACTCCTGCCTTGGAATTATCCTGCAAGCGTGTGATCGCAACACCGCTTACCGCCAATCTACGTGAAGCCGTTTGTTAAATGACAGAAGACAACGCAGCCGATGTAGCGGCAATCGCGGAGGCTGTACAGTGACCAAACATGCGGTATGTCGAGGTAACGAGCGCAGAACATCAGGACCGGGCGGTAACCAATCTCGCACTCGTCCGAGCGTTAGTAAAGGTCGAGACAGACAACCCTGTTGTCTGTTCGGACCCGAAGTGGGGCATCATTTGGTCAATCTTGACGTCGTGAGACGCGTTATCATGTCACCGTCAGGAATACACATGCTGGCCGACGATGGCCACGGACCGCAGTCAGCTTCGCTCTGCTCCTCAATAGCCATCCGTAGATGATCGGCGGGGAATCGTCCTCCACAACGGTTGGTCGAGCCGCTACGAACGGATCAGCATAAGGTAAATAGGGACCGCGCGCACTGAAAGGGCCTCCGAAGAGAGCACCCATCCCGAGTTCGCCATCAGCGTGCTCGCTGCAGACGAGAATTCCCCACTTCTATCCTCTCACGCTGCCATTGCGAAGTCCTGCCAAAGACGGCGCCTATCGATCTCGCCAGTCACGCGCCGCAGAAGTCTACCCGCCTCGCGCTCCTCGCCATTTTGCAACAGTCTGGTCGCTTCGGCCACGGTACCCATCAGGTCCGGTCGCTCCGACGCGGGTCTGGTATCGGCTGTAGGAGCAAGACCGAGACGGGCTGCTTCAGCTCGGCGGAACACGATGTCGTGCAGATAGGGCTCAAGAGAACGCGGTGAACTGTGGCCCATCATCTGAGCGGCGATGATCAATGCTGTCTCATGCCACCCGGAGGAGGAATCGAGGGAAACTCCAAACTCTTCGAGGTTCTGGAGGACGACCTCTACGGTGTTATGCGCAAACCTGGCTCGCAGCAGGTGGATGCCAGCGTTAAGAACTTGCGCCGCCCTGAACAAAGCCGTACATATTCTGGAAACGCTGTCCGCAACGATTGGGGTACCGCGCTCTGATAAAAAGATTCGATCCAGCCCTTTCTTGCCCCTCTTCTTCAGGATCAGCGCCCTTTCCGTCTCAATGTAGTCGATCGTGTCGAAAATTACCTCCTGCGGTACATATAGAAAGCCCCCGCCCGGCCTGCGCTTACGTTTCCTAAGTTTGACGACCCACTGTCCCTTTTCGATCATCTCGGCTTGCTGCTCATCAGTCCAAGGTAGATCTTTCAGGCGCATGGATAGAATTTCACTGACCCTCGCGCCTGTACGAAATGCCCAGATCATCATCAAGACATTCCGCACTCCGTGCACCTGCGTGTCGGTGAAACTGGTGGCGCGATCAATCTCTTCAAACGTGGGTGTCGGTCTGCGCCCATACTTCGCCCCCTCCCCGTGTTCGAGGAAGGGCCACACCCAATGAAATCGCGTCCTTCCCTTGCGAGTGATGATCATCTCTTCTTGCGAAGAGATCGGGAATGAGTAATCCAGCATAGCTTCAGGATATGCACTGGGACGGGCGATCTGCACGATGTACTTGAAGATCTTCTGTTCCGCAGTCCATTTGTAGAAAGAGTGAACGGTGCGCAACAAAGTGTTGCGCCTCGGTGTCCTGATTCCCGCGGCAGTCAGCTCGCTCCGCCAGTCGATCAGGACGTCGTCATCAACTGCCTCGAGCTTGATGCGGTTCTTCCGGCAGTAATTGAGAAACTGACGCATGTGCTTCGCAGTCTCCTCAACTGACGAAATATCCCGTTTCAATTTCACCACGAGGTACCGGAACCAGTCATTTACCACCTGCTGAACGCCATTCCAGATAATCGTAGGAATTTCCCAGAGATGACCGTGGATTTTCGCAATTGCGAGAATTATCCGCGCGGTCCGCTTTCGACGCGCCATCAAAACCACATTGTCGTTAGCGACTTCAACGCCGGAGGGAACCTTGCACCGGCCGTCCAGGTTTTCCTCCTCCCATTCCTTGATCATCCTCCTGAGCCTGAAGTTCGAGCTTAGCGTCGGCGCGCTGCACCCAAGGAGATCGGCGATCCATTCGCGCAGGACGCCTTTGCGCGTAACCGGCGGCTTCATGCCATGAAAATCGGCTTCAATAAGCATCCGTAGCCGCTCAATAAGATTGTCTGCCATATCACATCTCTCTCAATCCTGCGCTTCGTAATTCTCCGAGCAGGTGCTCAATTCGATGTTCTCGTTCTCTGATCGTTCTCCGAAGGTCTGCGTTGATAACCCTGACGCTCTCAAGTTCTTTTGTCCTGCGCTCCAGATCGCTTCGCGCCTCATGCCATTGCCCGGAAACTACGACGAGTTCAGTTTTTAGAGCATCCCGCTCCCGCTCCGCCTCGAGCCTTCGAATTTTCTCAGGCTTATAGCTTCTCTTGGTCTGTTTAGTCGGCTTTCCACCTCGTCTGCCGACCCCCAGCCTCTGGTTCAGCGTCGACATAAGCGCGTCGATCCTGACGACCTGGATACCGATCCCGGGATCGGTCTTAGTGAAGCTGGTCTTGGAACCAATCCTGAGAATCCCGAGGTCCGGCCTGTGCCACGTCCGCCAACCGTTGAGGGACGATGGAATATCCTTCACGTTTGTCGGGATCCCATTCTTTACCCAACCCTCCATCAGCTCGATACGGGCAGCGACGCGCGTTGAGAGACTTTGCTCCATCCTCATCCCCTCAGTCATCGTTTGAGTGAATCGCGGTACCTCGAGAGCACTACAACCTTTTCAGACGCTAGTTCCGCGAAGACGCCCGTAGCTTGTGTCGCAGTTTCGGTCAGTTCCTCGATCTCCGACTCGATATAGCTGACGTTTCCTTGGGAGATCAGAGCCCACGGGCAGGATGGGCATACGGATGGTGCTGCCGCACGGAAGTCGGGCCCGACGTCTCCTTTTTCGAAACCAGCCGCTTGCCGACAGGCCGCGCGTTCGCATCCCTGCTCTGTATGCGGGCAACAACAAGTGGCCCAGGGTTTCACAGTCAGGACGATGTGCTGTTTGGCCATCAATCGCAGAATAATCGCGGCTCTCTGCTCGGACACGACCATTACAGTCTCGTCGAGCTTCCGTTGGACACGTTTCACAAACTTGCGAAAGCGGTCGCCCATCGCGCCTACGAATTCGTCGTCGTTCGCTGCTACTCGCTCCGCAACGAAGACCTTGTACGCAGTGATCTCCTTCAACCAGATCATCGCAGCTTCGGGATCAAGATGGAGGTAGTCGTTCGCGGTTTCCAGATCGTATTGCCTCAGGTGATGTGCTAAGGTTTCTTTCTTACCCTGCCACCGGTAGATATACATCACCGCGAAGAAGCGCCGGAATTGACGCGGTGTCCATTTCCACTCGAGTACTTGACCATGCTTGTCAGAGTATTTAGCGGCACCAAGCGTGCGCGCGATCGATTGAATAGCCGGATCCAGCTTGATCCTTTTGCCGGTGGCTGGATCATTCAGGGTGAATAACCTTTGATCTTCATCTGGGTCATCTACATCGAACGAACGGAGAGTCTCGACTGCGCGCGCGACAATTCTTGGAATGGGGATCCATGTCCACTTTCGTTCCGACTTCTCGATATAGACATTCAACCACCACCCTTGGGCGTCACTGCCCTTCAGACAGCTTCGTTTGAGCTTCAGAATTTCCTTTAGACGTCTAGCCGTGAATCCCGCGATAAGGACGAATGCCGCAGCGGAAATCAACTTGATTTGGGACTTAGCTGCTCGAGCTTTCTCGGGGTTCCAAGCTTCTGTATCCCTGGAGAGCCAGGCGGCGCGGTAGCGTGATGTTGCGCCTGCTGCGTTTCGTTGGATATAGTTAGCGCTTTCGGACAGAAAGCGGAGGACGAGTTCGACGGGAGCGATAGGGGTCGGCTCCGTAGTTGCCCCGAGTGCGTTCGCACGCCCAGACGCGCTCTCCGGGAAGGGATTGAATGACAGCGAAAGAGCCGCCATGTAATGACGAAGCGCGAACAGCGCCTCAAAAACCGTAGTGACTATTTGTACATTCTGCACCGTCACCGTCTTGGTGCCGGAGCGCGGGAGTGTCTTACCGTTCAGCCTGGCGGAAGCGTAGGCAACCTCCTGCTCAGACGCCTTCTTATGCCACCTGTTGGGGATATGAAGTGCGTGCGAAATGTTGGCAAGATCAAAGACCTTGTTCTGGGCGAAGATAGCTGGGACATCAGCCCAGCTCTGGAATTGCTCAAGGAGGCCACGCACCAAGACCGAGGCGGACGTGATCCCATCGTGTCCGGCTGCGCTTGCAACGCAAATCTCGTCAACCTGGTCACTCGTGAGCTTGGCAAACGATGAGTAGCCTCTGGCAATTAAACCCCAGGCAAGCTGGATAGCTGCCAGCGCATACTGCTTGTGCCTCTGAGCATCATAGATGTTGGTGTAGCCGCCCTCTCGGATCCAGAATACAAACTCCTTTACTGTCGCATACAGTTCGTGCTCTTCGGTAAGAAGGCGGCCATTCGGTAATCTGACACAAAAGTCAATCGCTTCCCCGTCACCTTCGCCAATGGTGTCTATGATTTGCCACTTATCCGCTTCGTAAGCCGCACTGAGCCATTTTGCGGTCCGCTTCAGTATTTGCCGTGGTTTGGCAGTAGTCGTAAGGCCCGCGACTTTTTGTGCCATCAGAAGGGCCTCCGGTGCCTGAAGTTGGGATGAGCCATCACCTGCTCGGCGAGAACCAGAGCTTGACGCCAGATCCGCGCCATCGTTGTTGCCAATATCTTGCTCTCAACAGTATCGATGAACAGAAGCCACGGATACCAAACAAAATACCAGCGCTCGGGCCTATCTCTTACCCATACCGCCTGTGCCTCGAGTAACGACGCCCTCCATATAATCATCAGCGCTAAATCATTCGCTCGAGCGATCACGATTAGCTGAGGGCAGTTGTTCCAGCAATCGAGCTGTGTGCACGAAGCGCCGTTGCTGCCGGGCCGGCCATGGAGATCTTTGCAAAGAGTTCCAAGGCCAGTCTCCCTCAAATCGGCGACTTTTCTCTCCACCTCCGCTTTCGAGAATCCAAGCAGAGCTTGCGCATCGTCTTCGGCATACACAGTTAACGTCTCCCAAGCATCCATAAAGGAACGCATTTCTTCGTCGCGCATGAAGCGCGTGGGCGGATGATCGGTGTAGCCCTGACCAACATTCAGACCATGCTGCCCCAGACCCGCGGCCACGCGAGCGCTAGCCCCTCCCTCCAGTGCGGCGATCAAGAGGACGGTCGGCCGTAACATCGAAGGCGTAAGGTCGAGATCTGCGAGTTCCGGGACGTCAGCGACGATCTTTTTAAATAGATCTCTGACTGCCCATTCCTCAATCAACTTGGGTCCAGATCCGAAATTGGCTACAAACAGTAGGCGCGCTTCATCGGCATTGAGTGCCGAGCGCAGCTCTGCTCCAGCGGACAAAACCCATTCGATACCTCGGGCAGCATGGGACCTCTTGTCGAGGTGCGCATGGATAGGCTTGCCTCGCGCCCTCGCTTTCTGGCCGTTCACATGGACGCAACCAGTGATCTCCGAGGGCTCCGTTGCGTCGACGAAAAGGCTGCGTCCTACTGCTACGTTCGCCCCCGATCTGATTAGGTAGAGGAGTAGGACGGCTCCAACAGCATCACGATGCGGGGTGATGAGCGCCTCGATGTTGGGCTTTCCGCCGAACTCAAGCGCTCTCTTCGCAAAGAATTGTCCCAGAATACTGTCCGTCTTGGGGTAGATCCCTCCGAAGCGATCGGATATGAGGCGAGTCAGGTTCGCAAGCGCCCGCTCGGGATTGTCAAGCGGAAACGCTTCCCGCATTAGACTTCGACGGTTCCCGCTATTACCGGTCTCGGGGACTAACCGAATCTTCCACTCATCCCCGAAATCCCTTCCTGCTGCAATCAATGTTTGCCCGCGTTCCCAGTGCTCCATCCACCGGATATATACTGCGGCAACAGCGTCTTCTATTAACGCCAACCTTCGCTTAAGAACCTGCAGGATCACCGTGGCAGGCGTGTCTCCGGGTTTCAGCGCACGGCTGGCGAGCTCGCCGCGTAGGGACTTCAAAAAGCCCGCCTCCACCTCGTTTTCAATGTCGATGCCACGCAGCCTCGAGCCCTCATCCAGCATCAACGTTGCAAAAGCCAAGTAATCGTCCACCCCGTCCGATGCCGAAGGCTGGGCAATAGTGCGCCTATGTTGTGATCTGCCTCCGGTGGCTTTAAGTGGCAGATCCAGCTCCGGAAAAGCTCGGTCATTTGCGAGATGGCGGATGACTTTGTTGGCAGCCTTGAGCTTGGCGGCGGCAGCGGCTCCGTTCAAGTCCGCACGTTCGCTAACGCTGTCCGCGTAGCCTTGCGTTGCGCGTGTCCAGCGCTTCGGTTCGACCGCTGTGATCCTTCCTGTGTTCAGCCCAGCCTTAACCGCTTGACAGTCTGGGTCCGGTGACGTCGCGAGGAAGCGAAGCAACTCCAACAATGCCAGGAACGCCGACTTGGCGACATCCTTCTTCGAAGTTTTGAACGCTTTCAAAAATGAACTATTCAATTTTGTAAGAAACGCCTCTGACCAGCCGAGTTCCAGCAATTCCCGAAAAGAGAAGAGTCTTCCTGCGAACATACTGCAGAGCGGGTCCCGCTCGAGCGAGCAAACCAGTTGTCTGTCTGCTTCCGCAATCACTTCAATAAAGGGGGTGGACAAGATGCGACCAAAAGATATTCCGGTGATGGAGGCAAGCGCAGTGCGGTCGTATGACATCCCCGTGATATGAAGTGGTACCCCATTGGCAATTGCGGTGCGGACCTGTTCAATCTCGTGTTTCAGAGAACTCGGCAGATAGCCAGTCTGTGTGATGATCGCATCGTACTTCTCGACGAGCGCTAACAGGCGGGGGTTTCGAATAAAAACAGTTTTATTCTGGGAGAATTTAAATCGAAGTGCAAGTGACTTGCGCTCGACCTTGCCGTCGCGTACCTGCAGTGTCCCGTCGGCCAGTGACCGGGCGAGCCATGCCTCGATCTCTGGAATTCGCGCCTCGACGCTGTTCTGCAGTCCGCCGGTCGCCGTTTCATAATCGCGGAGAATATCCAGATAGTAGGTCATAGCGGTGACTGAGAAATCGAACTTCCGCGTCAAGCGCCGCCGATCGATTTTTCCTCCACGGCTTCTTGTAATACCCCCTTCGAGCAAGTCTTGGTTCAGAATTTCGACCAGAAGACTTTCGGTGGAACCACGTTCATAGTGCTGATGTTTATCTAACCCCGGATATATTGCGACAATCGCGGATGCTGAGCCCGCCAACTCTACCTTAACGGAAGGTGCCGCACTCACTGCCTCATAGTCCTGCACAATTACTCGTTCGGCGCGCGTGACGTCTACTTCGGACACACTAAGCCGGTTCCATAGCGATCGACGATGGACCGGCACTGTCCCTCCGCTGTCGAAATAGTCGTTAAGCGCTTCGACTAGACGGTGTCGTCGAGATCCTCGCTCGTAAAGCTGATGCTTCTGGAGTGCCGAATGCATAGCAAACGACACTGACGCAAGTTCACTGATTTGATGTTGACCCTGCCTTTCCGTGTTCTGGTCGATTGACTTTGCCGTGTCTGTTACCGTGCGGCAGACACCAGCTATCTCCATCGGGTAAAACATGTCCGGGGGATCGGCGGATAGCTCGGTTTGGGGGGAGTTCCGGCTTTCAACACCCGCAGCGGAGACCGATGACCTCAGCTTCCTTCGAGAAGCCTTCTTTCGAACCAAGTTTATATTTGGCCGATTACGTCCTTTGTCAACGGCATCGAAATCATCGACCATCGCGCGATACGCTCCCAGACTGCCGCGCATGATCCCCATCGTATTTTCTAGCGCCTCTTCATCGAGATTGCCCTCTTCATCGCGAGGCAGCCCGTTTCCAGTCAGCAGAGAGCTCAAGCACGCGAACGCCCGACCGAACGCGCTTTGTGGGATGAAGGTCGAGTGCCTTTTCAACAGATCGGCTTCACCCGGAGCCTCCTGGCTGGTGGGAATCGAAGGGACCCGTTTCGTGACGACGAGCTCTGCATCGGGTGTGGAATTGCCGTCCACTAAAGACCCGGGATCTGAAAGTGATGGGGGAGAGGCTATCTGCGGCGCAGGTGGAGCAGCGACGCTGACATCTGTGCCACGTATACTGGCAACGGCCTGGGCCAAGTAAAAGACGTAATCGATGCCTCCTTTTGGGTTCCGCCGAAGCTGCCCAACCTCCCGATCTCGGGCCAAAGCATCTGCGATTTCATCGGCAAATTTAGACCATGAAACCTGGCCAACGGGAGAAGCGGGTTCGTCAAGACAATCATCACAGCCAACGATGTCTTGCTCTGGAAGTAAGCGAGCTACTTGATGCCCCTGAGACGTCCTGGTCGATATAGTTTGTTCAGGCATGGCAAGAATCCGCGCGACAAAGGGTTCGGCGTCGCTTAATGCGACGCTCGCTGTGCAGTCAGGTTGAGCCAGATCGACTTATGTAACTTTGCTAGACCGCGACGGGAGCTGCGATCGCCGGATGCGGATCATATCCCGTAACTTCGAAATCCTCGATCTTGTAGCCATCGATGCTTTCCGGCCGTCGCGTGAGACGGAGTTTGGGGAATGGTCTAGGCTCACGCTTCAATATCGTCTCTGCAAGTTCGAGATGATTGAGATACAGATGCACGTCGCCACCGACCCAAATAAGTTCATTCGGAACCATGTCAACTTGCTGTGCCACCATCGCTAGCAGGGCCGCCTGCTGGCAGACGTTAAATGGATTTCCAAGACCCAAATCGTTGCTCCTGGTTCCGACCATAAGCGAAAGCTTAGGGCGGAGTGGCTCGCCCTGATCTGTCTCTAAACCCATTCCGCTTACAAAGAATTGGTAGAAGTTGTGACACGGATTCAATGCCATACGGTCGAGATCTGCAACGTTCCATGCATGGAATAGCATTCTCCGGCTCGTCGGGTTCGTGCGAAGCGTCTCGATCACAGTCGCGATCTGGTCGTACTCCCGCCCATCTGGTCCGACCCAACGCCGCCACTGCTTCCCGTAGACTGGACCAAGATCACCCCACTCGAGCGCGAACTGCTCGTCATTGACAATGCGTGCCTCGAAATCTTCCTGGGAGATCTGCTGACCAGTGGCCTTGCGGTACTTCTCCAGGGGCCAATCGGTCCAGATCCGAACGTTTTCCTGCAAGAGAGACCTGATGTTCGTCTGGCCAGAGATGAACCAAAGCATCTCCTTTACCGCAGTCTTCCAAAACACGCGCTTGGTGGTGTAGACCGGGAATGTGCCATCTGACATATCGAACCGCATCATTGCGCCGAACGCTGCTAGGGTCCCAACCCCTGTTCGATCGATACGTTTGTCGCCTTTTGTGAGCACATTCTCGACGATATCGAGATACTGATATTCGGGATGTCGGGCCATGAATCCTACCTTTAGTTCTGTGCGCGATCGTGACGTCCAAGAACGGCCAAAACAACCGGTCTAGGATTGAAAAACACGATTGATAAACAACTTTTGATTTTACTGCGTATTTTTACGCACCCACTGATTGGAGCGATAACGGCTAAAGACTCTTCATCGACACCAGGATTTCTTGGCCATAGTAAGCGGCGATGTGGCTCCGACTTCGTATCGAGAGAACGTGAGTACGGGAACCCTTATGCTTCAGGCAAACGACTTCGCGGCCTCAAACACTGAAGCTAATGACCGATGGGACCGGTACACTGCTGTCCTCGTCAATGAATTGTGGAGTTACAATGGGTTACGGTCGAAGATACCGAATCGATGCCGGAAGAAAATGGCACGCCCAGAAAAATATCGGCCGAGCGCTGATAAAGCTGGCAAGACAGTTTTCCATCAACCACATAAAATTGAAACAGGCAATGGCAGGGCGGTAGCGCCATATCGTCGACTTCCGCAGGATTCCATGCCGTGACGATATGGCGGCGAGAGTTGGGATTGGCCTTGATACTGGTGATGACATTGGCAATCTGATCGATATGCTGACCATCTGCGGTTGGCCAGGAGCGCCACTGCGATCCATAGACTGGGCCGAGATCGCCATTTTCATCGGCCCATTCATCCCAGATGCTGACTCCGTTGTCCTTGAGATAGGCGATGTTGGTATCACCTTTCAAAAACCACAGCAGTTCATGGATGATCGAGCGCAAATGCAGCTTCTTGGTGGTCAAAACCGGGAAACCTTCAGTCAGATCAAAGCGCATCTGATAGCCAAAAACAGAGCGCGTGCCGGTGCCGGTGCGATCACCACGGTCGCTGCCCTTATCCATCACATGCTGCAAAAGATCGTGATATTGCTTCATGAGATTGCACCTCTTCGTTCAAAATCCTTGGCCACTGCATGGCGCATCATTGCGCACAGGTCTAATGATGAAATGCGTTCACGCAAAGCGACAACGGCGCTCTCCCGGGCTTTTAAACGGTTTTTTATGATTCTACTGCGGGGATAAAACAGAATTATAAAAACAGCGCAGGAAACTCTTTTCATTGCTCGTTAAAGCACCTATATACCCCTTGCCGGTGCTTGCATCGGCTATGGCAATAAACTGTCGGTGTAATAAACCTATTGGACCCGGGGGCGGTACCCGGCGCCTCCACCAAAAACCGGCCAGTCGTTATGACCGGCTTTTGATGGGGGTGAAATAGGATCGACAAGGGCGTAAAGATCGAACTTTTGCTCGGCATGATACCACCGTCATCGGGTCACAAGTGTAGTTGCAAATGACAACAACGCTCAGGGTTATGCTGTAGCTGCCTAATGGCGGTTCCGGAAATCCGAACTTAAGTCCATACGGTTAGCCCCGTATGGCGGGGTCCGAAGGCACCTGGCAACAGAAGCCTTCACCTACTTCCTGCTTCAAAATTCCCCCGCCTCTTCAAAATTGGTTTATACTGTTATAGCTATAGCCAAGATTCGGCCTTTGCCCGAACGCAAGCTTAGCTTATAACCATACGACGCGCGCATCTTGTTGCGCCATGACCGGACGAAGAAGAAAGACAGGACCATATGGGGCAGGACCACATCCGTTACGATATTCTGGCTCAAGATGCGCTGCGCGGTGTCATCCGCAAAGTGCTGACAGAAGTGGCTGCGACGGGCCGGTTGCCGGGTGACCATCACTTTTTCATCACCTTTCTCACAGGTGCGCCGGGCGTGCGCATCTCGCAGGCGCTGAAGGCAAAATATGCCGAGCAGATGACCATTGTTGTGCAGCACCAGTTCTGGGATTTGAAGGTGACAGAAAGCCAGTTTGAAGTGGGCCTTTCCTTCTCCGACACCCCGGAAAAGCTGGTTATTCCCTTCAATGCCATTCGCGGTTTCTACGATCCTTCGGTCAATTTCGAGCTGGAATTTGATGTTCCTCTGGTGGAAGAATCCGATATGTCGGCTGAAATCACCGCTTATCCTGTCAGCACCGCCGAAAAGGCTGATGGCTCGGATGAGGAAAAGCTTGAGGGCGAAAAGAAGGAAGGCTCTGTGGTTTCCCTCGATGCCTTCCGCAAGAAGCATTAGGTTGATGGCCAATGTCCGGTGACGTTGTAAACCTGCGTCAGTTTAAAAAAGCCAAGGCGCGCGTTGAGAAGGAAAAGTCGGCGGATCAAAACCGCCTGACCTTCGGGCGCACCAAGGCTGAAAAAAACCTCACATCGGCATTGAACAAAAAAGCGGAAAAGGCGCTGGATCAATCGCGCCTTGAGCGGTCCTCAAAACCCGCCACAGACCAGACCGATGTGTGAAATCGTCAAGCATCCGTCGCTTGCCCGCAAAATCTGATTGATTGTTCCAACCTCACCTGAAGCAGAAGCCGATGATCAGGAAGCATTCGATTTCGCTGCATGGTCATCGCACCAGTTTTTCGCTGGAAGATGCCTTCTGGCAGGAAATACGCACCATTGCCGACCATCGCCAAATGCCGATTGCCAGCTTGATTGCAGAAATCGACAGCAACCGCCGTCCCGATTGCAATCTCTCCTCGGCTCTCAGGCTGTATGTGCTGGACTGGCTCAAGGGCACGCTTGCTTCATAGTGCCTGTCAGGTTCAGATTGAAACCGACAGGCTGAACCACTTGCCGCCACAGACGGCAGGCTATCATTTCGTTTTAATTCGCGCTCGGCGCGCCCTGCTGTTGAATAATCGTGCCAACCGGATCATGCGGTGCGGGTGGAACAGGATCGCCAATATTGAATGACGGGGTTGCCGCCTCTTCTGCCTTCTTGCGCTCCAGTTCGGCTTTCTCTTTTGCGGCCTGTCTGGCCACAGCCAGGGCCGTATAATAGGCGACTTCGCGCCGCAGGCGCTGCTTTTCCAACACATTGGATTGCAAGGTTTCCACGCGGCGGCGCTCACGCTCAAAGGCCTGCATGGACAAATAGCTGGCCATTTCATTGGCATCGAGCGATATTGCAGGCGCACCCACCGGCCCATCGACAAGAACCCGGACGGTGGGTGTGCTGCCAACGCTTGCAGCATCATCGGCATGGAATGCCACCGTCAACGCCCCATCCAGCGTCGCGCCAGGAACATCCACCACCGCCTCCGCACTCAGATCGGCTTTTGGTGTTTGCACTTTGAGACCCTGAAAACGCATCTTGCCCTCGGTCAGCGTGAAGGGAGAAGCAATCTCACCGATATCCGCGGGAGCACGGGCCAAGAGCGGCTTGAGTGTATCTGCCACCTGTGCCGCCGTGACCTCGCCTTTGGCGCTTGCAAAGGCTGCACTCAACGCCGGAAGACTGCTCAGATCAAGCTTTGGCAGAACCAGCGCTGAGAGCGCAATCTGACCCGATCCATTGACGGATGACATCAACTCTTTGGCATTTTTGCCGCTGCCCTCAGCCGTAAAATCCACATCGGCATTGCCGCCCAGCCCGGCACCAGGCCAAATAGTGGCAAGGTGGCTGCCTTTCAGCGTCAATTTACTGCGCAAAAACGCCGTATCCTGATTGTTCGACAGCGATAGGCGCATATCGGCCTTGCCGCCCAACCAGTCCGCAGATGCACCATCCAGTGTCAGGCCACCGTCCTCAAGCGTGAGTTTTGCTGCAAAATTTTGGGCATCGGGCAGAGCAGAAAGGCCAAGGCTATCGGCATGCATATCCAGCGCCATCTGCATCTGGCCCCAAATCGGGCTTGATAGCTTTTCCGTGGAAAACCCACCCTTGAGCGGGTCATGAACCGGACCAATCATGCTGGTGGCCAACCAATTCAGATTGGCGCGCGCCAGTTTCACATCACCCGTAAGCTTGAAGGCGTCCGTGGTCGGCTCCAATGTCAGGTTTGCGCCAATGGCATCTCCGGCAATCTGTCCCGTCAGCGCCGATAGCGCAGTGTTTTGCCCTTTGTGCTCCACTTTAGTCGACAGCGAGAGCGGCAATCCATCGACAATACCCGGCAGGCTCACAGCATTCATCATCAACAAGGGCGCAATGTCATCGCTGGTCAGCGTCACATTCCCCTGCCCTTCGAGGAAAATTGCAGAGTCCAGATTGACCGTGCCGTCGGCTGCCAGATGGGTAGACCCCACCGTCAGGTTCATTTTCCCTGTCGCCGGGGCGTCGCCCTCCTCTTTGAGATCAAGATCGAGACTCGCAGCGCCGTCCACGGGGAGTGGCAGGGGTTCGAATCCTAACTGACCGAGAAGAATGGATGGATCAGGATTATCCGCCTGCACTGACAGCGTCTTTTGCGCATCGCCAAACACATCAAACAGATTGCTTTGGCGCAGCGCTACATTGAGCTTTGTGCCATTGGCTTGACCATGCAGATCCAGTTGCACACCGCCATATTGCACATCACCAAAGCGTGCATCCAGCACGAGATTGCTATTGCCATACCAGTCGCCGCTTTTGGCAAGCCGGTTCAACAGCGGATGCACAGGCAATTGCTGCTGCAACATCGTCAGGAAACCCGCCATATTGCCCGCATTCAAAACAATCTGCGCTTTGCCATTATAGTCAGCAAGCGAGCCGGAGGCTTCACCCGTTGCCTTGATACTGGCACCGGCAAGATTGCCGATATCCAGTGTGCGAATAGAAAACCCGCCATTGTCATAGGTGAACAAGCCATCCACATCCTGTGCCGTGACGCCCAGCGCGGAAAAAGCACCCACTTTGATCTTCCCGGAAATCTGCTGATTGAGCACAGAGTCACCGCTGGTATCGCCAGACACCAGCGAGGCCAAAGCCTTGACCGCATCATAATCAAAGGCATCACCTGACACATCAAAAGACAGGCTTGGCTCCTGATTGTCACCGGAATGGCGCTCCAGCCGCCCGCGCAGACTGGCGGAGCCAATGGCAAGTTCCAGCTTGTCAAATTGCTGCACATCCGCTGTCAGATTGACATTGGCGGATAACCCAACCGCCCGCAATTTGCGAATGGCAGGGTCCACATTGCCCGAAAGCCATGTCGCAAGGCCCGAGGGCTGGTTGGAGGCAATCAGCAACGAACCCGCGAAAGAGGCGGCCCCTTTCAGCTGAAGCCGACCAGCGGCTTCCACCTGCGTGCGCCCCGGCAAGGTCGCAACGGTCTTTTCCACGGTCCATCCGCTGCCGGCAGGGCGCAAATTCAAGGTAATATCGCGCAAAACAGTATCGCCTGCGACAATGGCAGGCAGCTTCACGCTGGCCCGGCCCGGCACATCCGGAATAGGGATTTGATCTGCCAGCGCAATCAGCGCGCGAATGCGCTGACGCGCAGAACTTTCTACGTTGCGCCCGGTTTTACCGGCGGTGACAGGCATGGTCAGCCGATCAACGTCAATCTGCTGCCCTTCGGCGGTCAGCAAAAATTCCGGTGCCTTGCCGCTGTCTAGCGTTGCCTCTCCGGTAATCACATAGGGCTGATCCAGAGCGCCAACCTCCAGCCGATATTCCGGCACCCGGATACGGTCATTGGCAAGCTCGAATTTGCCCCGCATTCTCGGCTCTGGCAGGATGGCCTCACTGCGGCTCTTTTTGCCTGCCTCGCCACCCAGCTGTGCCGCGCGGATGGTTGCGAGAAACGTGCCTTTCAGCATCGGGTGGTTATCGGCCATATCAAGGTCGCCCGACAGATCAATATCCACCGACGTTGCCGTAGGTGCCAAGTGAATTTTCAGCGGAATGACCTGACGTCCTGCTTCAGGCTGCAGGCTTGAAAGGGAAAAACGCCCCATCTGCCCATCCAGCGCAGCGCTGCCAGCGATGGTCCACGGGCCTGCCAGCGATCCGGCTTTCAAATTCGCATTGAGGTTTTGAACAACACGGTTGCGGCCGGTTTGCTCATCAATCACATCAATGACACCATCGCTGACCGTGACATTTTCCAAAACAACATTGCGCGCCGGCAGGCTGGGGCGGCTGCCCAGCAGCCAATCCAGCGAACCATTGGGCAAGACCCGCAATCGCACCTTGGGCTTTTCAATCCGCATGGCGAAAATGCGCGCTTCGCCAGAGAGAAACGGTGCCAGCTCAACATCCATGGAAAAGCGCGCCACATGGGCCAGCGTCTTGCCATCTTCGCCGGGACCAACCGTCACGTCATTCATGGTCACAGAGGGAAACGGCAAAAGGCGCGCTTCCAAGCTGCCATGCACAACAACCTTCTTGCCCAGGATTCGGCTGGCCTGATCTTCGAATTGATGGCGAAAATCCGTCCAGTTCACGAAGAGCGGAGCCAGAAGCGCCGCAAACAGCGCCACCACCACCAACCCGCCAAGAGCAATAAAAAGCCTGCTGAGCACGTAATCCAACTCCAGTATGATCACAGCCTACACTAGAGTCTGTCAGGTTCAGATTGAACCAGACAGACTCTAACATTCTTTGTTTTCGTTTGTCTCTTCGGGAAAACCGGATTCCACTTTTCCCTAACAAACTCTAGCCACTTAGCCATACGGAACAAGCAGTTCGTGCGGTGCATGACGCTACATACGGAAAATCTTGCCCGGATTGAACAGGTTATCGGGATCAAGCCCGCGTTTCACCTGCCGCATCAGCTCCAGCGCACCGCCAAGCTCGGCTTGCATATAGCCCATCTTGCCCTGCCCCACGCCATGTTCGCCGGTGCAGGTGCCATCCATGGAAAGCGCGCGCTCGGTCAAGCGCGCCATGAAGGCTTCCACTTTTTCAACATCGGCGTCGTTTTTATCATCGAACAGGATCAGAAGATGGAAATTGCCATCACCAACGTGGCCAACAATCGGGGCAAGAATGCCGGTTTCAGCAATATCGGCCTGGGTTGCCGCCACACAATCGGCAAGCCTTGAGATTGGCACACACACATCGGTGGACAAGCCGTTCAAATGCGGTGCCAGCGCCCGGCCCGCCCAATAGGCATTATGGCGGGCTTTCCAAATCTGATTGCGCTCTTGCGGATCGGAGGTAAAACGCAGGCCATCGGCTCCAAATTCCGAGGCAATCTCAGCAAATTGCGCTGTCTGCAAGGCAACCGTCTGCTCGGAGCCGTGGAATTCCAGAAACAACGTTGGTTTCTCTGGCAAGCTGAGGTTGGAATAGGCGTTGCAAGCACGCACCTGCATGGCATCCAAAAGCTCAATACGGGCAACAGGAATGCCCATTTGAATGGTCATGATCACCGCATCACACGCCGATTTCACATCCACAAAGGTGCAGATGCCACCGCCAATACTCTCAGGAATACCCTGCAACTTCAGCGTGATAGAGGTGATAATGCCAAGCGTGCCTTCAGAGCCGACAAACAGCCGGGTCAAATCATAACCCGCCGAAGATTTGCGGGCGCGATGGGCGGTGCGAATTTCTTCGCCATCAGCAGTCACGGCTGTCAGCGCCAGCACATTGTCTTTCATCGTGCCATAGCGCACCGCATTGGTGCCCGATGCCCGTGTGGCGGCCATGCCGCCAAGGGAGGCATTGGCACCCGGATCAATGGGAAAAAACAGGCCCGTATCACGCAAATACGTGTTGAGGGCCTCGCGCGTCACACCCGGTTGCACGGTGCAATCGAGGTCTTCGGCATTCACCTCAAGCACCTTGTCCATCCGGCTGCAATCGATGGAAATACCGCCCGATGCGGCATTGACCTGCCCTTCCAGCGAAGAGCCAACACCAAAGGCAATCATCGGCACCTTGTGGGCCGCACAGAGCTTGACCACCGCCTGCACATCCTCGGTGCTTTCGACAAAAACAACGCCATCGGGCAATTGCGCCGGAATATAAGTTGTGGTGTGGGCGTGCTGCTCACGAAAGGACTGGCCGGTTTGAAACTTCTCGCCAAAGCGCTGCTTGAGAAGGCCAATAACCGCTGCAATGCCGTCTTCGTTGCGCGGCCCCGCCACAACATCCTTCCTGCTCATATCAAGTCCTGCCTATCAAACACCTATTGTTTCAAGGCGCAGATATGCCCCCGCAGCTGCAACTTGTCCAGTGCGATGCGGATGATGCCTGCTGGCAGCGGCGTCACCCATCGTCGCGGGTCACGACGCCGTCTCAAAGCGCAGGCGTCATTTTGAAAGGCATGTTTTAGCCGAAACGACCCGTCACATAGTCGCTGGTTTTCTGCTCTTTCGGGGCGCTGAAAATCTTCTCGGTGGTGTCAAATTCCACCATCTCGCCCAGATACATAAAGGCCGTATATTGCGAAATGCGCGCCGCCTGATGCAGATTGTGGGTAACGATAGCAATGCAATAGTTGGCGCGCAGCACCTCGATCAACTCTTCCAGCTTGCTGGTCGAAATCGGATCAAGCGCCGATGTCGGCTCATCCAGCAACAGCACCGAAGGCTTCACGGCAATGGCACGGGCAATGCACAAACGCTGCTGCTGACCGCCGGAAAGGCCAAGGCCGCTCTGGTGCAGCTTGTCTTTCACTTCGCTCCAAAGGGCTGCCTCTTGCAGGGCCGATTCCACCCGCTCGTTCATCTCGGCCTTGGAGATTTTCTCCGACAGGCGAATGCCAAAAGCGATGTTTTCATAAATCGTCATGGGAAAGGGCGTGGGCTTTTGAAACACCATGCCGATTTTGGAGCGCAAGCGGTTCAAATCCTCGGAAGGCTTCAAAATATCGCGACCATCCAGCAAGACCTCGCCCGTTGCCTTCTGGCCGGGGTAAAGATCATACATACGGTTGAACACCCGCAAAAGCGTGGATTTGCCACAGCCCGATGGGCCGATGAAGGCGGTGACGGTGTTGTCACGCAGGGGCAAATTAACGTTTTTCAAAACCTGATGGCCAGGCTTATAGGAGAAGGACACACCCTTGGCCTCAAGCTTGATCTTGCGACCAATATCAGAGGGGTTGAACGCTTCAGAATGGGCTTTCGCAGACGCCATCTCGATTCCCGCACTATATGTGCTCATTTTATTTCTCCCTCGAAAAGAGTGATCCGGAAGCCAGGCTCCGTGCGACAATGTTCAGCACCAAAATTGTGACCGTGATAATCAGCGCACCGCCCCAGGCAAGGCGCTGCCAGTCATCGTAAGGGCTCATGGCAAATTGGAAAATCACCACCGGCAGATTGGCAATCGGCTGGCTGAGATCAGCCGTCCAGAATTGGTTGTTGAGAGCGGTAAACAGCAAGGGTGCCGTCTCGCCACTGATACGGGCCACCGCCAGCAAAACCCCGGTCAAAATGCCGCTGCGGGCACTGCGCCAGACAACAGCGGTCATCACCTTCCAGCGCGGCGCACCAAGGGCTGCCGCCGCTTCACGCACGGCATCGGGCACCAGCGCCAGCATATCCTGCGTGGTGCGGTTGATGACCGGAATGGCAATCACCGCCAAAGCAATTGCGCCGGAATAGCCGGAGAAATGCTTGAACGGCACAACCAGCAGCGCATAGATAAACAGGCCGACAATAATCGATGGTGCCGCCAGCAAAATATCGTTGATGAAGATGGCAACGGCCGCGATCTTCGAGCCACGGCCATATTCGGCCAGATAGGTTCCCGCCAGAATGCCCACGGGCGTTGCAATCACCGTGGCAATCAGCGTCATCATGAATGAGCCGTAGATAGCATTGGCCAGACCGCCTTTAGAGCCGGGCGGCGGTGTCATCTGGGTAAAGATATCAAGGTTGATGGCACCAAGGCCATTATAGAGCAAGGTCCACAAAATGGAGGCCAGAAAACCCAAACCAATCACCGCCGAGATGACCGAAAGGGTCATGGCGATGCGGTTAACAAGATAACGCCGTGAAATGATCGACATGCCATGCTCCTCAATAGGTTTCGCTGCGGCCAATAAGCCACTTTGCAATCGCCAGCACCCCGAAGGTGATGAAGAACAAGATCAGCCCCAGCGCAATCAGGCTGGAAGAGTAGAGATCCGATGTCGCCTCGCTGAATTCATTGGCAATTGATGCCGAAATCGTGGTGGCCGGTGCCAGTAGCGAGGCGGCAATACGGTGCGAATTGCCGATCACAAAGGTCACCGCCATGGTCTCGCCCAAGGCGCGACCAAGACCAAGCATAACGCCGCCAATAAGGCCCCGGCGCGTGTAGGGAATGATGATGTTGAACACCACTTCCCACGTGGTCATGCCCATGCCGTAGGCGGATTCACGCAAAAGCACCGGCACGGTGCTGAACACATCGCGGGTAATGGAGGTGATGAAAGGCAGGATCATGATGGCCAGCACAACGCCCGCCGTCAGCATACCAATGCCGTAAGGCGCACCGCTGAACAAAATATCGAGCCCCGGCACATGGCCGAGCGTGTCCAGCAAAAAGGGCTGCACCGAGGTCTGCATGATCGGAGCAAGAACAAAAAAGCCCCACAGCCCGTAAATAATGCTGGGAATGCCTGCCAACAACTCGATGGCAACACCGATGGGCCTTTGCAAAACCACCGGGCAAATTTCATTGAGGAAAATGGCAATGCCAAAGCTGATCGGCACCCCGATGACCAGAGCAATCACCGATGTGATCAGCGTACCAAAAATTGGCGCTGCCGCACCATAAATATCCTTGGCAGGGCTCCAGCGCTCGTTCCAGATGAAGCTGAGACCAAACTCGCGCCAGGTTGGCATGGAATCGATGAACAGCGACAGAAAAACGCCCAGCAAAACCACCATCACCAGCATGGCACACAGCCACGTCACTCTGATGAAAATAATATCCTGAATGCGCTGACTCTTTGCCCCTGCACCCCCATCGTGCCCTAGTGACTGGCCCTCAATCGACATCTGATACCCCAGAACAGAGAATATTTAAGCAAGAAGCAGCGGGCGCCTACACACCCGCTGCCACAGGACGTTCAACAGGAAGCCAAAAGATTACATGGCCTTAAAAACAGGCTTGCCGTCAGCCTTGATGTTTTCTTCCCAGGACTTTTCAATCAGGGTTACAACCGACTTTGGAATGGCAACATATTGCAAAGCCTTGGCTTCAGCAGTGCCATCCTTGTAAGCCCAGGCGAAGAACTTCAAAGCAGCTTCGGTTGCAGCCTTATCAACAGGGGTCTTGTGGATCAGAACCCATGTGGAGGCAGCAATCGGCCAGCTCTTGTCGCCAGGCTGATTGGTGATGACCACGTGGAAGTTCTTGGCCTTTGCCCAATCGGCATTTGCAGCCGCAGAGGCAAAGCTATCCAGCGAAGGCTCAACAGTCTTGCCAGCCGCATTGACCATCTTGGCATAGCCGAGGTGGTTCTGGATCACATAGGCATATTCATTGTAGCCGATAGAGCCAGCCGTCTGCTTGACAGTGTTGGCAACACCTTCAGAACCCTTGGCACCAACGCCAACCGGCCATTCAACAGCGGTGTCCGAACCAATCTTGCTCTTCCACTCAGGCGAAATCTTGCTGAGGTAATCGGTGAAGTTAAAGGTGGTGCCAGAGCCGTCAGCGCGGTGAACAACAACAATGGCCTGCTCAGGGAGCTTGATGCCCTTGTTCAGCGCAGCAATCGCAGGATCATTCCACTTGGTGATCTTGCCCATGTAGATTTCTTCAAGTGCCTTGCCATCCAGCACCAGTTCGCCGGGCTTGACGCCTTCAACATTATACATAGGCACAATGCCGCCCATGATCATCGGAAACTGGGTCAGGCCGTTCTTTTCAAGTTCTTCATCGCTCAAAGGCTTGTCGGTTGCGCCGAAGGTAACAGTCTTGGCTTCAACCTGCTTGATGCCGCCGCCGGAGCCAATCGACTGATAATTCAGGTTGATACCGGTTTTCGCTTTGTAGGCTTCACCCCATTTGGCGAAAACAGGGTAAATAAAGCTGGAGCCCGCGCCGGCAATGTCAGCGGCAAATGTTGCGCTGGCAAATGTCAGGCTCAGTGCTGCAACTGTCGCACCCATGGTGATTTTTCTGATCAGAGTCATTGAAGCAATCCCTGTTGTCGTCACAAGTTTTATTGTCCGGGATCGACCTACGCCTCTTTCACAAAGGTTTTGTGACAATTTTATACTGGAACAGGGCAGTAACAATTCTGTGATTGAGCAGGAAGATCGAAGAAAAAGATAGATGCAGGGAAAGCCATTGGAACACTCACCCACAACCGCGCAAAACACGTTTCAAAGGCGAAACAGGGCGAAAACGCAGGGCGATTTCAAAACTTCTCTTGAAAATAAGAATAAAACCGGAACATCCGACTAGCCTTTCGGCCCCGAATCACTACATTGAGCGGTATGAACACCGGTTTTGATGATATACCCTTCTTTGATGAAGAACCCGCGCCTCGAAAGCCTGCAATTGGCAAGTCCGATGGCAAGGTAGATATGGATGCGGCGCGCCCTGTTGACGCTCCAGGCACCATGGGCATTGCGGCCCGCGCCATTGCTGCCCGCGATCAGGCCCGTGCACCCGATTATCTCTCAGGGTTAAACCCCGAGCAGCGCGAAGCCGTGGAAACGCTGGATGGTCCCGTGCTGGTGCTGGCCGGTGCAGGAACCGGCAAGACCCGCGTGCTCACCACCCGCATCGCCCATGTGCTGGCCACAAACCGCGCCTTCCCCAGCCAGATCCTGGCCGTGACCTTTACCAACAAAGCCGCCCGCGAAATGAAGGAGCGTATTGGCGTTCTGGTGGGCGGTGCTGTTGAGGGCATGCCATGGCTTGGCACCTTCCACTCCATTGGCGTCAAGCTCTTGCGCCGCCATGCCGAGCTGGTGGGGCTATCGTCTGATTTCACCATTCTCGATACCGATGATGTGGTGCGGCTGATCAAGCAGATCATTCAGGCCGAAGGGCTGGACGACAAGCGCTGGCCCGCCAAACAATTTGCCGCCATGATCGATGGCTGGAAAAACAAGGGGCTGGACCCATCGCAAATCCCCGAGGGTGATGCCCGCGCCTTTGCCAATGGCCGGGGCCGCGAGCTTTACGCCGCCTATCAAAACAGGCTGAAAAGCCTGAACGCCTGTGATTTTGGCGATCTGCTGCTGCATCCCATCCGCATGTTTCGCGCCAATCCCGATGTGCTGCGTGATTACCACCAGCGCTTTCGCTATATTCTGGTGGACGAGTATCAAGATACCAATACGGCACAATATATGTGGCTGCGTTTGCTGGCGCAGCGGCCAAGCAGCAAAAACGCAGAGGGCAAAACCGTCAACGGCACGGTCAACATCTGTTGCGTTGGTGACGACGACCAGTCGATTTATGGCTGGCGTGGTGCCGAGGTTGATAACATTTTGCGATTCGAGAAGGATTTTCCCGGCGCAAAAGTCATCAAGCTGGAGCGTAATTATCGCTCCACCGAGCATATCCTTGGGGCTGCTGGTCATTTGATTGCCCACAACGAAGGCCGTCTGGGTAAGACGCTGTTTACAGACCGCGTAGACCCCAATGACGAAAAAGTGGTGGTGCACGCGGCTTGGGATTCGGAAGAGGAAGCCCGCGCCGTTGGCGAGGAAATCGAGCAGCTGCAGCGCAATCAGCACCTGCTCAACGACATGGCCATTCTGGTGCGCGCATCCTTTCAAATGCGCGAGTTTGAAGACCGGTTTGTAACGCTGGGCATTAATTATCGGGTTATCGGCGGCCCGCGCTTTTATGAGCGTTTGGAAATCCGCGATGCCATGGCCTATTTCCGGGTAGTGTGTCAGGCTGCGGATGATCTGGCGTTTGAGCGCATCGTCAACACGCCCAAACGTGGCTTGGGCGATACCACCATTCGCAATTTGCATGACTATGCCCGCGCCCGCAATATTCCGATGTTGCAGGCAGCCAGCGACATTGTGCTGACCGATGAGTTGAAGCCCAAGGCACGTAAATCGCTGCTGGACGTGGTGGCTGATTTCAGCCGCTGGCAGGACATGCTCGACAACACACCGCACACCGAACTCGCCGAAAAAATTCTCGACGAGAGCGGCTACACCGCCATGTGGCAAAACGACAAATCGGCGGAAGCTCCCGGCAGGCTCGACAACCTGAAAGAACTGATCCGCTCGATGGAAAGTTTTGAAAGCCTGCGCGGCTTTCTGGAACATGTCTCGCTGGTGATGGATGTTGAGCAAAACGAAAATATGGACGCCATCTCCATCATGACGCTGCATTCGGCCAAAGGGCTGGAGTTTGAAACGGTGTTTCTGCCCGGCTGGGAAGAAGGCCTGTTTCCACACCAGCGCGCCCTCGATGAAAGCGGCCGCGCTGGCTTGGAGGAAGAACGCCGCCTTGCCTATGTCGGTATCACCCGCGCCAAGCGCCGCTGCCACCTGTGGTTCGTCTCCAATCGCCGCATTCACGGCCTCTGGCAATCCACCCTGCCCTCGCGCTTTTTGGATGAGCTGCCACCCGCCCATGTGGAAGTGGCCGAAGCCGAGTCCAGCTATGGCGGCTATGGCCGCGGCGGTGGCTATGGCCAATCGCGCTTTGACAAGCAGGAACCGTTTCAGAACAACTATTCCACCCCCGGCTGGAAACGCGCCCAAGCCAACAAAACCGACGCGACCCGCGAAAACTGGGGCAGCCGCTCCGGCCACGCGGTCGAGCGCATCGGCTACGGTGAAAGCGGCCCACGCGGCAAAACCATCGACGGCCAGTTGGTGGCCAAATCCACCGCCTCTGAGCCATCAAAATTTGCCGTTGGCGATCGCGTGTTCCACATCAAATTCGGCAATGGCAATGTGTCGGCTGTGGAGGGCAACAAGTTGACGATTGATTTTGACCGCGCCGGGCAAAAGCGCGTGCTGGACGGGTTTGTCGAGCGGGCTTGAAGACTATGAAACATGTTGAAGTTCTGAATGACGGTTCGCGCATTGGCTATGTCGAATTGCCAGGTAATGAGCCGGTTCGTATTTTCGTGCACGGATTAGGAAGCTCTTCGCTGGCTTATTACACATCTGTAGCAACCGATCCAAAGATTGCAGGACAACGCACACTGCTTATTGATTTGCTGGGTTTCGGCATCAGTGATCGCCAGCAGGATTTTGGCTATTCATTAAGCGAACAGGCAGCCGCGTTAGCTAGCTTTATGGATAAGCTGGAAATTTCCAAGGCTGATGTGATCGCCCATAGCATGGGAGGGGCAATCGCAATCATGCTGGCCTCTACCCGACCGGACTTGGTTGGGCGTCTGGTCGTTTGCGAGGCCAATCTTTTGCCAACACCGCGCCCACGGATCGATGCGTATAGCGAAGATCTTTATATTGCAGAGGGTTTTGCAAGCACGTTGAAAAACATCGGAAACATTTGGTCAGTAACCATGCGTCTCGCAGATCCTGTCGCTATGTATCGCAGCGAACAGTCGCTTGGTAAAAACATGCCAACCGATCTATCAGACCGCTTTATCAACTTACCAATGCCACACGCATTTATCCAGGGAGAACGATCTCCTGCTCCACATGACAAAGATAGAATTGTTGCAGCCGACATTCCCATCATCACCATTCCCGATGCCGGTCACAACATGATGCTGGATAATCAAGACGCGTTTATTTCCGCTTTAGAAAAAGTGCTACGCTAGGTCAAAAGGATCAAGCTTGCGGCAGATTACGCCTTGGCTTCATCGCCCTGATGCAGCCACATCAGTTCCATTTGCACGGCGTCTTGAAATTCCATGATCTCAGCGCGCATGTCTTCTTCCGGGCAGCCAAGGTCGAGAAGTTCGGCACCGAGCTGGCGGCAGGTGGTGCGCCAAAAAACGGTGGCGTTGTCGCCCTGAAGGCGGTCGAGGGTCACAGCTGCACTGCGCACCAGATCACGACGGCTCGCCAGCGGAAAAAACGCGAGCGATGATGGGGTGGGCTGGAGTTGGGCGGCAGTGTTGGGCATTCGAACCATCCTTTACGTGAGTGATTCGTTTTAACCCCATCATGGTTAAAGTTTGGTTGCCGTGGCCGTGTTGGATTTTTTCAACCTGTATCAAAAGAAGATCCCCCCGGCGTAATACCGGAGGGATCTGTTTTTATATCAATAATTTAGCGATATTTTGCTATGGCAGCGTATAGGCAATAACATAATCGCCGGGCTTGGTGCCAATCGAGCCATGGCCACCGGCCACCTGCACCACATATTGCTTGCCATTCAGGTCATAGCTCATCGGCGTTGCCTGTCCGCCTGCAGGCAGGCGGCCTTTCCACAGCACTTTGCCGGTGGCGAGATCATAGGCGCGCACGTAATTATCAACAGCAGCACCTAAGAAAACCACGCCGCTCTTGGTAATCATTGGACCACCAATGCCCGGCACACCCACGGCAAAAGGCAGTGGCAGCGGGGTCATATCCCGGACTGTGCCGTTGCGATGCTGATAGGCAATCTTGCCAGTGTTGAGATCAACGCCCGCAACCGTGCCCCATGGCGGAGCCTGACACGGAATGCCAATTGGCGACAGGAACGGACCCATTTTCACGGCATAGGGTGCGCCATCATTGCGGTTCAGGCCCTGCTCCGACCCCTTATCATCCTGCTTTTTCGGTGGCACCTGATCGCGTGGCACCAGCTGAGAGGTGAAGGCCAGATAGGTTGGCATGCCAAACATCAGGCCACGCTCTGGATCAACCGCAACGGAGCCCCAATTGAAGGTGCCGAAATTGCCGGGATAGATGATCGAGCCTTGGAGCGATGGCGGCGTATATTGGCCGTCATAGCGCAACTCGTGGAATTGAATGCGGCAGGCGAGCTGGTCCAGCAGGGTGATGCCCCACATATTGCGCTCTTGCAGCTTTTCGGGGCGGAAGGTCAGCTCCGAAATCGGCTGGGTTGGCGATGCATGATCTTCGGGAATGGTGCCGCCGGGCGCTGGCAGTTCTTTCACCGGAATGATCGGCTGGCCAGTGCGGCGGTCCAGCACATAGATATCGCCCTGCTTGGTGGGAGCCACCAGCGCTGGAATTATTGCACCGTCGCGCTTCAAATCGAGCAGCACGGGTTGGGCTGGCACATCCATGTCCCAAAGGTCATGGTGCACAAATTGCTGCACCCAGCGGTCTTTGCCGGTGTTGATGTCCAGCGCAACAACTGAGGAAGAATATTTCTCCACATTGGCGCTGCGGTTCATGCCCAATTGGTCGGGCACCTGATTGCCCATCGGCAGATAGACGAGGCCAAGTTGCTCATCCACCGAGAACACCGACCAGCTGTTGGGCGAATTGACCGTATAGGTTTGGCCTGCTGGCAGGGGCGTGGTTTGGTCCGGGTTGCCGCTATCCCAATTCCAGATCAGAGCACCGGTGTGCACATCGAAGGCGCGAATAACGCCGGATTGCTCCATCGTGGAATAGTTATCGTTGACGGCACCGCCGATGATGATCTTGCCAGCCGCGATAACCGGTGGCGAGGTGGAATAATAATAGCCAGCCGGATTGTATTTCATGCCCTGTTCAAGGTGCAGCGTGCCCTTGTCGGCAAAGCTTTCACACACCTTGCCATCGGCAGCATCCAGCGCAATCAGGCGCGCATCGGATGTTGGCAGGTAAACGCGGGTGGCGCAAGGCGCGCCCGCTGTCGCCTGCGGATCGGCATAATAGGTCACGCCACGGCAGGTCTGGTGCTGGCGATCGGGGTTAAGGCCCACATTGGGGTCGTATTTCCATTTTTGCTTGCCGGTTGCAGCATCAATGGCAATGGCCCAATTGTGGGGCGTGCAGAGATAAAGCGTGTCTCCCACCTTCAAAGGTGTCACCTGATAGGTGGTTTCGCCGACATCGCCGGGCTGTTTCACGTCGCCAGTCTCAAACGTCCATGCGGTTTTCAAGGTGGCGACATTGTCAGGCGTAATCTGCGTCAGTGGCGAATAGCGCTGACCAAAGGGTGTGCGGCCATATTGGTGCCACTCGCCATCCTGCATCGTGCCGCCATAGGCGGGGTTCGCGTCGGTAACCTCCATCGGCAGCGTGCCGGATTTGTCGTAAGGGTCGTGGGTCATGGAATAGCCAGCCACGCAAAGCGACACCAAAACTGGCAACGCCACCGGCCACACGCTGGCCGCAATGCCGCTTTCGCGTCGATGCAATGGTCCAAGCTTGCGGCGCACGGCGGGCAAAAGCAGCAAGAAGCCAAGGACGATCACAAGGCCGCCGCGCGATGCCAACTGCCACCAATCAAACCCGACATCCCAAATTGCCCAACCAAGGCAGCCCAGAATAAACAGGCCATACACGGCAAGCGCGCTGGCCTTGCGCATCACCAGGAGCAGGGCTGTGAGCAAAAAGAAAACACCCGCTACCACAAAAAACGGGCTACCGCCCAGCGACAGCAGATATGCACCGCCACCGCCCAACACCAGCCCCATCGCGGCAAAGACGATCGCTGTGAGGATAAGAACCATTGATAAAATCCCATGATATGCGCTGCCAACGAAGGATAGTGGCGTGAAATTGCCCTCTGGCTTCATTGCAACGCGCAAATGCTCCGCACAATATCCAAAGCAAGGTTGCCCCACTTCACACATCATGCAGATTGAAAATCATGCCTCAAAATGAGGCATACACCTTGGACCAACGCAGTGGCGGCGCAAAGGTTCCATAAAAATCAGAGCTATATTGATAAAGGCTCAAAAAGCCGGTTTTTACGCTTTGCCCTTGCCTGCACCGTGCTTCATTGCCATGTTGATGCCATGACAAAGGAGACCCATTGCATGACGAAAGCCCTCTTGCTGATTGATATCCAAAACGGCTTTTGCCCGGGCGGAAACCTGCCTGTACCGGCTGGCGATACGATTGTGCCGGTGGTCAATGCGCTGATGGCAAGCGGCCATTACGATCTAATTGTGGCATCACAGGATTGGCACCCTGCCAACCACGGCAGCTTTGCCTCAATGCATCCCGGCAAACAGCCTTTTGAAATGGGCATGCTGTCTGGCAAGCAGCAAGTGATGTGGCCGGACCATTGTGTGCAAGGCACGCATGATGCCGATTTTCACCCCAACCTCGATATCAGCCGCATTGATTATATTCAGAAAAAAGGTGAAAATCCTGACGTGGACAGCTACTCGGCCTTTCGCGACAATGACCAAACCAGCAGCACCGGCCTTCACACTTATCTTTTTGAAAAAGGCGTGACCCAGCTGGATATTGCCGGCTTGGCGACCGATTTTTGCGTGAAGTTTTCGGCTCTCGATGCAATCGAACTGCTGCCCGGTGTGACGACGCGCTTTGTTCAAGACGCAAGCCTCGGCATTGATCCGCAAACGGTGGAAGCGGCCATTGCAGAAATGCAATCCCATGGCGTTCACGTTATCACCAGCAGCACAATTGTGGGCTAACGCTCGCCAATCGTCGATATGAGACACAGAAACCCTTGGGAGATTGATTTACGGTTCCTCAACGATTATGTCAGCGCGTGATAATGATCGGGAGGAACCGATATGGAAACCATCACCAGCATTGCCGCGCTGCGGCAAAAGCTTGCGACCCACCGGCGTGAGGGCGGCACAATCGGCTTTGTGCCCACCATGGGCTATCTGCACGAGGGGCATCTGACGCTGGTGGCCAAGGCCCGTGCCGAGAACGCCATCACGGTTGTTTCCATCTTTGTAAACCCGCTGCAATTTGGCAAAAACGAAGATCTGGCCGCCTATCCACGCGACTTGGCCCGCGATAGTGCCATGCTGGTGGCTGCAGGCGTGGACTATCTCTTTGCGCCCGGTGTTGAGGATATGTATCCCCGGCCCATGGACACCGTGGTGGACCTGCCAAAGCTGGGAAGCGAGCTGGAGGGCGAAGCACGCCCCGGCCATTTTGCTGGTGTTGCCACCGTCGTGACCAAGCTTTTCAACATCGTGCAGCCGGATGCGGCCTATTTTGGCGAAAAAGACTATCAGCAAGTGGCCATTATCCGCCGCATGGTTGAGGATTTGGCGCAAAGCGTGCGCATTGTTCCGGTTGCCACCGTGCGCGAGGCCGATGGGCTGGCCTGCTCATCGCGCAATGTCTATCTCAGCGCCTCTGAGCGCGCAGCAGCCGTTATCGTACCCCAGGCGCTGGATGAAGCAGCGCGGCTTCATCGCGCTGGCATAACCGATCCTGAAGCGATGGAAGCGGCAATCACCGCTTTTATTGCCCAGCAACCTCTGGCCCATGCCTACGTGGTGGCGGTGCGCCATCCAGACACGCTGGAAAAGCTGGACAGACTCGACCAGCCATTTCTGGTGCTGCTCTATGTGCGGCTTGGCACAACAAAATTGCTGGATAATCGCGTCATCACTTTTGATGCTCCATAAGAAAGACAATGACGAATGAGCACGCCAACCCGCCAAAAGCGCCTGACACCCAACGACGTTGCCGCACTCAAGGGTCAACAACCAATTGTGTCTCTGACCGCCTACACAACGCCGATGGCGCGGCTGCTCGATAGCCATTGCGATCTGCTGTTGGTGGGCGATAGCCTCGGCATGGTGCTGTATGGTTTGGACAGCACCGTGGGCGTTACCATGGAGATGATGATTGCCCATGGGCAAGCGGTATTACGCGGAGTCACGCACGCCTGCGTCATTGTGGATATGCCGTTTGGTTCCTATCAGGAATCCAAGGAGCAGGCGTTTCGCAATGCTGCAAGGTTGATGAAAGAAACCGGCTGCGATGGCATCAAGCTGGAAGGCGGGATGGAAATGGCAGAAACCGTGCAGTTTCTCACTCAGCGCGGCGTGCCGGTCCTCGGCCATGTTGGTCTTATGCCGCAGCAGGTCAACACATCTGGCGGCTATCGCTCCAAGGGCCATAGCGATGCAGAAGCGCAAACCATCCGCCGCGATGCCAAAGCCATTGCAGACGCAGGTGCCTTTGCCATTGTCGTTGAAGGCACGGTTGAGCCCTTGGCGCGGGAAATTTCTGAAAGCCTCACGGTTCCCACCATTGGCATTGGCGCATCGCCCGCCTGCGATGGTCAGATCCTCGTGTCCGATGACATGCTGGGGCTGTTTAATGAGTTCAAGCCGCGCTTTGTCAAACATTATGCCGAATTGGCGGGCGTGATCTCCACGGCTGTGGAAACCTATGCCGCAGAGGTCAAGGCTCGACGCTTTCCCGGACCAGAACACACGTTTAAGCCCCGCGCGAAGAGCTGAACCAGCAGGCGCAACGGGGTCGTCTATTTCGGCATCACCCGTTCAAGCTGGAAGATGCCATCGTTAAACCGTTCCATTTGCTCCGCCATCAGCGCCTGCGCATCATGCAGGCCGCGATTGTAGCACTGCACCCCAACGGTGCCTGCCATGAAATCAATCAGGCTTTCCGCTTCAAAACGACCAAGTTGCAAATCGTGTTCAGCTAACAAATGCTGTTGAACACGGGCAACCATGATGGCCAGTTCCTCTTTGGAAAACATCGGTTTTGTCATAAACGGCGTTCCTTTTGTTCAAGCGCTGCGTGCAGCCTCCGGATAATTTGACGTTGAAAGGCTGCCTGCCGTTCAGCGAAATTCAGCCGAAACATCATCTTAATTGGTTTGCCTATCAACGTCAGGTGTCATAAGCCACCACGAAAATACTTCAGGACCACGCCATGTCAGACTTTTTCAGCGGCGCACGCCAGAGCTTGCCCGTGACACTTTCATCCTTGCCGTTTGCGGCCCTGTTTGGTGCGGTGGCAGCGGCCAATGGACAGACTGTGCTTGAGGCCGCGCTCACCAGCGCCACCATTTTCGCAGGTGCCAGCCAATTGGTGGGCATTGAGCTGTTTGGTCATAATGTGCCCGCATGGCTGATTGTGCTGTCGGTCTTTGCTGTCAACTTTCGCCATATTCTCTATTCGGCAGCAATCGGGCCTTATTTCAAGGCGTTCAGCAGCACACAGAAAGCCATCGCCTTCTTCTTTATGACAGACCCGCAATTTGCCGAAACCATCAAGCATAGCGAAAATGGCAAAACCGTTTCATTCGGCTGGTATATGGGTTTTGCGCTGGCGATCTACTTTCCATGGGTTGGTTTTAGCGCCATTGGAGCCGTGTTCAGCAGCATGGTGGGCGATCCCAAAAATCTGGGCCTTGATGTGTTGTTGCCGGTTTACTTCATGGGCAGCGTGCTCGGCTTTCGCCGCAGGCCCAATTTTGTCATCACAGTTGCGGTCAGCGCTGTCGCCTCCATTGTCGCCATCCAGATTGTTGGTTCACCCTGGCATGTCAGCCTCGGTGCGCTGGCGGGCATTATCACCGCCGCCCTGCTCCCACCGCAAAAGCCCACAGGCATTCCAACTGCAGCGGAGGTTGTCGAATAATGTTGAACATCGACACCCATATGATGATGATTATTCTGGCAGCAGCCGTTGCCACCTATGCCACACGCGCTGGCGGCCACCTCATCATCAGCCGCCTCAAATCCATTCCGCCGCGCGTCGATGCCGCCCTCAATGCCGTGCCTGCTGCCGTTCTCACAACCTTGGTCGCCCCCGCCTTTTATGCAGGCGGACTGGAAGTTAAAATCGCCATGGTGGTTGGGCTTTTGGTGGGTTTGCGGTTTTCGCTCATTCCCATGCTCTTATGCGGCTGGGGCATGGCAGTGCTGCTGCGCCACCTGTTTCTTTAGACATGTTCACTTTTTACGTGTCCTGTTGACGTGTCATTGTTGCAACGCAGTGTGATAAAGCGCCCTAATCACCCATCAAAGCGCGATAGCCCTCCATTTAGAGGGTTACATTGTTAATCAGCTACACTTAATATTAAAAACCTAAAGTAGAATCAAACAGTTGAAAATCTACTGTTTGAGACTGATGGAAGGGGCATGCACGATGAATCATCAGAGCCATAAACTGGCCGTTATCCAAGGCGGAAAGGATGCGGAAAATGCGTCCGATCCAATTCACCAGATCGCCGAGGATCTGCAAATGCTGATCAAAGCATCCACACAAGGACGCTATGACATGCTGAGCTATTTGCTGGAAATTGCCCTTGATGAAGCGATGCGTGAAAGCAAAGAGCGCAGCCTGCACCCGCGTTGATGCCTGCATAATTCCTGACATCGGAATACACGACACAAACGTTTTGATGCGTCGTGTGCCTCTACATATAAGGTAAACGCTGCGGTAATCACCGCGCAACGCCAGACAATGCCTGACGTTGCGCAAGCGTATTACGCGCGGTTAAGCGGCTCAGTAGCCTTGATCAGCCATTGGCGGGCATCTTCATCTGCCAACAGTGGCATGAGTTCTTCGCGCGTGCGGGCGTGATAGTCATCCAGCCAACGCACTTCCTCGCGGGTCAACAACGCCTCGACAATCAATTGACGATCAATCGGCACAAAGGTGAGCGTTTCAAAGCTCATCATGTCCTGATCTCCGCCCTCAACGGGTTCCAGATCGCGCACATACACCAGATTTTCAATGCGGATGCCAAAAAAGCCGGGGCGGTAATAACCCGGTTCATTCGACAGAATCATGCCAGGCAGCAATTCTTGCGTCGACAGGCGTGAAATCCGCTGCGGTCCTTCGTGCACCGACAGGAAGGAGCCGACACCGTGGCCCGTACCGTGGGCAAAATCGGCACCGGCCTTCCACAAGGCAATGCGTGCCAAGGGATCAAGATCGCATCCGCGCGCACCCTTGGGGAATTTTGCCGTGCTGATGGCAATCATGCCCTTCAAAACGAGCGTGAAGAAGCGTTTCTCTTCCGGCCCAATGGTGCCCACGGCCACGGTGCGGGTAATATCCGTGGTGCCGTTGACATATTGCGCACCGGAATCAATCAGAAACATTTCGCTGGCGTTGAGCGGGCGGTCACTGTCCGTTGTCACCCGATAATGCATGATCGCGGCATGCTCACCGGCACCGGCAATGGTATCAAACGAAATATCGCGCAAGGGGTTTTGCATGCGCTCACCCACCCGCGCTCTCGCCGCTTCCAACGCCTTGGTGGCACCAATCTCCGTCACGCTGCCCGCTGGCTGCTGATCCAGCCAGCTCAGAAACTCCACCACAGCCACGCCATCTTGCAGATGGGCTGCTGCCGAGCCGTTCAACTCCACCATGTTCTTCACAGCCCGGCCCAGTTTGGCCGGATCGCTCCCATCCACCACCTTGCCGCCCTGGCTCGATACCAGAAGATGAAGCGCGGATGGGGCCAAATCCGGGTCCATAACAATCGATGCCCCGCTCTTGGCAAGGGTACCCAAAACAGCAATGAAGTCCTTGGGGTCGTGCTGTGTGGCGAGAGGGGCCAGATAGGCCGCAACCTCCAGATTTGTCTTGCGCTTATCCAGAAACAGATCAACCTTGCCGTTCGCGTGAATAATCGCCCGCGCCAAGGGATGGGGGGTGTGCGGCACATCCTCGCCACGGATATTGAAAATCCACGCCACTGACGACGGATCGGTAATCAGCACGGCATCCTGTTTATTGTTGCGCAAGTCCTGCGCAATTTTTGCAATTTTATCCGAGGCTTCAACACCTGCCGCTGACAGAGGCTGAATACTGACAGCCCCAAGCGGTGGCTCTGGCTGATCTGTCCAGACGGCGTCGAGCGGGTTTTCCGCGACCATAACCAACGTGCCGCCAAGAGACGCGACCGCCTTTTCAAGCCGTGTCACCTGTGCCGCTGTGTGCATCCATGGATCAAGACCAAGACGGAAACCCTTGGGCGCATGGGCCGGAATCCATTTTGCCGGTGGTTCATCAATCAGATCACCGGGGGTGAATACCTCGAGATCCACCTGTTGGCGCACTTGTGTCACATAGCGACCATCGACAAACACCACTGCCTGCTGGGCGGTTACCAACACCTCGCCAGCAGAACCGGTAAAGCCCGTCAGCCATGAGATGCGCTCGGCACAGGCAGGCACGTATTCGCCCTGATACTCGTCAGCGCGTGGCACAAGAAACCCGTCAATGCCAAGGGCTGCAAACCGCTCACGCAAGGCAGCGACCCGCGCCTTGCCAAACTGCGGGGTGGAGGTGACGTCAAAAGATTGAAACATGATACCTGCTCGACACAATCAAAACTGAAAACAGCCTATAACAGACTGCACGAAAATCCACGCGCCAATTCCATTGAAGTGCCGGTTGCGAACAGCCCATTGAGAAATTTGCATAACATCTATGCCTCAGCCGAGAGCGATGACAGATTGTGACAGATTTTTGACCAAAAATAGACCAGACTTGTTTTTAAGTATGCACTGAATGCATAGCTACCATTCCATCAAACCTCTAGGATAATGCAATGCAACACGTTAGAAGCAGCGCAACATATCAATCAAAATGAAATCAAGAGAAAAACGATGACCAGCCCTATCCGCACAACATCTCCGACCCGCGCCATGCCGCACGGCCGCCAGATTGGGCTGAACGGTGTGTCGTCGCTGTCTCGCGATATTCTTGCTGGCGCAGGCCGCCCCGGCACAGTGCGCAACACATCTGTTCGCTCTGCGATCTGAACGCACAAACACTCCATTTTTAAAGATACGGGACCCGCTTGAGCTATCCTCCCAAGGCTCGCGGGTGATCAGGGAAACCTGATCGAAGAAGAAAGGCGACATCAATGATGTCGCCTTTTTTGCGTTCTGCGAGATAGCTCACCTTAAAACCAAGCACTTTCAAAACAAAATGGGTGCCCCATCACTGTCGCACCCACCGCCAAGGCCTCGCTTATTGCAGGTGGATGGTCACCCAGCCATTGCGCCAGATGGTGCGGACATGCTTGAGACCGGCACCATTATAGGCCGCAATCACCTTCCAGCGCTGCGATGCCAAAATGCCAGAGAGAATCACGGAGCCGCCGGGTGCCAGATGATTGACCAGCTGCGGTGCCATTTTCATCAAAGGACGCGCCAGAATATTGGCAATGATCAAATCAAACGGCCCATATTTAGAAAAGGCTGTTGAGTGAAAGCCAGGTGCTGTGCGAAATTCGATTCCGTTGGGAACACCGTTTCGAATGCCATTTTCGGCGGCAACACGCACCGCAATCGGATCAATATCGGTGGCCAGCACCGGCACGGGCAACAGCTTGCGCACGGCAATGGCCAGTACGCCGCTGCCGGTGCCGAGATCCAGCGCATTGCGAATCTTGCGCGAGCGCACCACGCTGTCGATCATTTCAAGGCAGCCAGCCGTGGTGCCATGATGGCCTGTGCCAAAGGCCTGGCCCGCGTCAATCTCAATGGCCAGATCATTAACCTGCACCTTGTCGCGGTCGTGCGAACCATGCACCAGAAAGCGCCCTGCCCGCACAGGCGTCAAACCTTCGAGCGATTTGGCAATCCAGTCGATATCGGGAATCACTTCACGCTGCACCGGCAAATCAGCAAACTCTTCCGAAAGCGCCGACTGCACACGCGGCAGCACATCACCTTCGTCTTCGATCATGAGATAAATCGATGCTTCCCAGACATCGTTTTTCTCATCCACTTCCGTGGTGGCGATGGCGAAATCCTCCTCGCCAAATTCAAAGCTCATCAGATCCAGAATACGATTGGTCTGTTGTTCGGTGGCGCTGACAAAAAAACGAATTTCGCTCACGATGGAAATGTCCTGCTGAAGGTCTCTTCTCTACAGTGCCATACGCTCCTCAGAACGCAGAAAACATCACTGTAGCACTTGTGTTGGCTGCATCATTCTCTCCTGAACCGATGTCCGTTTCAGGAGAGAATGATGCAGCGCTGTTTTTCGGTACAATGCCTGAGCGCCGGTTGCAAGAAAAAGCCCGACCAAGGGACAAATTCAGCCCTTGCTCAAATTTTCCAGCTTCTTGACTGCCACATCGGGGTTTTCACCATAGGCAATCGTGCCCTTGAAGCGGCCAGCACTGTCGAGCAGAAAAACCGAAGCGGTGTGATCCATCGTATAGTCACCGTTCGGATTTTTGTCATCGACCGGCACTTTCTTGGCATAGACCCGAAAGCTCTTCACCATCTCCATCACCTTGTCCGGCGCGCCGGCAATGCCGGTGATGCGGTCTGACACGTTGGAGACGTAGCGGTTCATAATGTCAGGTGTGTCGCGCTCAGGATCAACGGTCACGAAGAATGCGTTGAGCTTATCGCCTTTCGGGTCCACTTTTTTCAGCCAGCCATCCAGCTCGAAAAGCGTTGTAGGGCACACTTCGGGGCAATGGGTGAAGCCGAAAAACACCGCACTCGGCTTGCCGCGCATGGCCTGCTCGGAAATGGCTTTGCCGTGCTGGTCAACCAGCTGAAACGGCGCGCCAAACGCACTCTCCACAAGCTGCTGCTTTGCTCCGGAAATCTGAAATGTCATATAGCCCAGAAATGCGGCGCAAACTGCTGCCAGTCCCCATAATGCAATCCGTAATCTCTTCATTCCACCGCACTGCCCTGTTTCAAAACCTGCCACGATCCTGAATACGCCGCTTGGTTGTTCAAATGCAAATCAACTCGGCAATGCTCTGCAACTTTTATCACCATACTGGCGAAAACAACACGTTGCTGCCGCTCTCTAAAACATTGCGCTCCACTCTACCTCCAAAGATAAAAAACAATCTTCTGCAAAATTAGCGGAAGCTTAACTGTTATCGGTAAAATCTGAGCTTGCGGGCAATGGCATGGTGAGACCTGTGCCACATCTCGCAAGGCGCATGCAAATTTCATTGCGGCTAGCCCGCAGCAATTTCTGAGAGACCTATCCAGCGGGGCGGTGACATTCATGAGCGACACAGGTTCTGGGCGCGGACTTTCCATCAGTCAACGCTTGATGACATTGGGGGTGGCAACCGCGTGCGCAATCGTCGCCATGCTTGCCGTGGGGTATTACAAAAGTACCCAGCTGGACGCCTCTCTCATCCGCGCCATCGACATCAAAGGCAAGGTCGAGACCATCAACGATCTTCGGCGTGCCAATGATGAAATCACCTTGGCTGCCATGGATACAATTATTGACCGCGGCGACCGTAAAATTTACGCCGAGCGCCAGGAAATTTTTGACAGAGGCAGCAAGACGCTTCTGAGTGGCTCCGCGATTGTTAAAGAAGTCGCCAAGGATCTCGGGGTGGAAAGTGCGGTGACCACCTACGACGCAGACGTCAAAAGCTTCATTCAGGAAACCAGCGTTGAGTTGAAAAAACTGGTGGAATCGGGAGCGGAAGAAGCGGCCTACGCACGCATTGATGATGTGATCGACCAGGCCGGCGAGAATTTGGGCAAAATGCTGGCAACACTCTATCAGACCGGAAACAAACTGGTGGAACAGCGTGTGAGCGAGGCAACCATGGCCTCTCACAGCTCCATTGTCATGCAGCTGTCCATTGGCTTTGTTGCCTTTCTGGTGGTTCTTGCCCTGCAGATTATCAACACCCGGTTTATTCTCGCGGGCATCCGTGGGGTCAGCACCAGCCTGCAGCAAATTGTCAGCGGAAATTATAACGCCCAAATCGAAAACCTGAACCGCTCCGACGAAATTGGTGAAATTGCTCGCGCAGCCGAGGTGTTTCGCAAATCAGCGATGGAAAAGCTGGCGCTTGAAGTGGAAAGCGAAGAAGCCCGCAAGGCCAACGAAACCCAACTGCATGAGCGCGCGAGTGCCGCAGCCAAAGAGCGTGACCGTCTTAACGCTGCCGTTGATGCGCTTGGCAAGGGGCTTAATCAACTCGCGGAAGGCAATTTGCGCGCCGTCATTGATCAGGAATTCCCGCAGGAAATCGACCGCTTGCGAATCGATTTCAATCAGGTCGCCGCGCGCCTTTACAATGTCATGGAAGAGATCTCGGTTAATTCCAGCTCCATTCAGGCCAACGCCAACCAGATGCGCTCTGCCGCCGATGATCTGGCCAAGCGCACCGAGCAGCAAGCCGCCTCGCTGGAAGAAACATCCGCAGCCCTTGCCGAAATCACCGAAACCGTGCGCACCAGCACCCAGCGGGCTGAAGATGCCGGCAATATGGTTGCCAACACCAATTCATTCGCCGAGCGCTCGGTCGCTGTTGTGGCAGATGCCATGGCCGCCATGGAGCGGATTGAAGACGCCACCGCCGAAATTGGCAAAATCATCAATGTGGTTGAGGAAATCGCTTTCCAGACCAATTTGCTGGCACTGAATGCCGGTGTTGAGGCAGCCCGTGCTGGCGAAGCTGGCAAAGGCTTCGCGGTTGTCGCCCAGGAAGTGCGCGCCCTTGCCGGTCGCGCCGCCACGGCGGCCCAAACCATCAAGTCGCTGGTGGGTAAATCCAACGATGAAGTACGCACCGGTGTGGAGCTTGTGACGGCCACAGGCGAGGCTTTGCACAAAATAGGTGAAGATGTTCTCAAAATTAACGGGCATGTTAAGTCGATCGTAACCTCGGCGCGCGAACAATCAATTGGACTGAGCGAGATAAACTCCGCCGTTGGACAAATGGACCACGTGACGCAACAAAATGCGGCCATGGTAGAACAAACCAACGCCGCGAGCCACACGCTTGCCAGCGACGCTGAAAATCTGGGACGGCTGGTGAGCCAGTTCAAGGTTCAAGGTGCGCAGCTGCGAGGCCCAGTCAACACACCGATGCCGGCAAAATCGACATCGGCACCAACACCGTCGCCTGCAAGGCAACTTATGGGCAAGGTTGCGGGTGCATTCAGTAAGAGTAGCAATGCGCCGCCAGCCCGAGCACAGGCAGCGGCAACCGCGACAGCAACCGATCAGTGGGAAGAGTTCTAACCATGTCTAATGCCATCAAACAGTCTGGGGCCTATCTCGAAATTGTATCGTTCCATTTGGGCGAGCAAGAGTTTTGTATCGACATCATGGCCATCCGCGAAATTCGTGGTTGGGCACCGGTGACGCCAATGCCTCATACCCCCCCTTATGTGCTGGGTCTGATCAACCTGCGTGGTGCCGTTATTCCGGTTATCGACATGGCCTGCCGCCTCGGCATGAGCATGACCGAGCCATCGGAGCGCTCTGCCATTATCGTCACCGACATTGGCGGCAAACTGGTTGGTCTTCTGGTTGAGCAGGTGTCCGACATGATGACCATTCGCGGCGAAGACTTGCAGCCAGCACCGGAAATCATTCCTGAAATGCAGCGCGCCTTCTGCCGCGGCATCGTGGCGCTCGAAAAATCCATGGTCTGCTTCCTCAACCTCGACACGGTGATTGCCGACGAGTTGCTGGCAAACGCCGCCTGATACCATCTTCACTATGCACGAAAGAGCATGGTGAATTGCGATACCCTATCCACTGGTTCGGACGTGATGGCACCGAACCGGTGGTTTTCGCATTTAAAGTACGCTTGGGCGTTTGCTAACTTGGGCGCTTGCTAAAACGCAAAAAAGACGCTTCAAAATATTCAAGCCGCTGCATAATTTTATCCGCAGTTCTCCGAGTGACGCAGGTGATAATCCGATTTCTCACGATGCGTTTTTTTCATCCGCACCCGTGAAATTCGACCAAAGGGCTCTTACATAATCATCAGAGAGACATCCGCATTGAGCCTCTTTGCAATTGCGCCTTTACGGAGAATGGAGACCAACCATGAAAACCCTGATCACATCCACGCTTGCAGCCGCTTTTCTGGCTGGCACAATAGTGCTTCCGGCCAATGCCGCGCAAAGCGAGATTTCCAAAATCCTGTTTGGTACGATCTACAACGATAACGTTTCCGTGGTGAATGTGACGAACCACATGTATGGGCGCGAAAAAGACCTGCCGCTCACGGCAATGTACCCATCAAGAGATCGCGTTCAAGCCGCACAAGCTGAAGTGAGAAGCAGCCCTGCCCTGCAGGAGGCCATGCAAAAGCGCGGCATTCGCCTCCATAACATTCTGTGGGTACAAACCGCGCTCAACGGCGGAAAAATCGTTTACATAAAGTAAGTTCCGAAGATCAAAAAAGGCCTGCCTGCTTTTTATAAAACAGGCAGGCCTTGTTTTTCGACACGCCAATGAATGCTTGCGCAATGAGGACCACCCCGGTGGCTTAAGGATGGTCTTCGTGACCCACAGGTAAAGGTCTTTGTGCAAAAGCGGCAGCCTCAAAACCAGCCAAAACCGCTAGAGCATTCGTATCCTGCGCTCATGTTCGCCTTAAAAGCATCCAACATTCTATGCGGCATAGATCGCACAAAAGAGGTTGTAAGCTTTTAAATCCGCTGCATATTTTCCCCAAACAATTCCAGCCAAGGACGCAATGCACCAGAGACGACAACCTAGCCCAGTCGTTTGACATGCGCAGACGCTCAGTGGTGAAGCTCTTAACCCAGCCCCCACGCAGCGTTAATTTGCACTATCACGCGCCAAGGATAAACCCCTCAATTCTCATGAATGGCCAGAATGATGCGGGATGAAATGACCTTTTTTGGGTTAATAATCGCGCATTTACGGCTTACCATTCTTCCAGACCGCGTTCTGGTTGAACAGCGGCACCGTGGAAATTCCCATCTTGGCCGAACCATCCACAACTTGTCGGGAATGGATCAGATAGACCAGCGTGTCATTGGCCTTATCGTAAATTCGATTCACCACCAGTGCTTTCCAGATCAGCGAACGTCCCTGACGAAACACTTCTTCGCCAGACTTGGACAGATTGATGTCACCAATCTCGATCGGTCCTGTCTGGCGGCAGGCAATGGCACCGTTTGAGGGGTCTTCAAACCAGTTTCCCTTGTGCAATCGATCAATCAGAGAGCGGTCGAAATAAGTGACGTGGCAGGTCACCCCTTTGACTTGCGGATCGGCAATGGCCTCAACCACAATGTCATTGCCGGTCCAGTCTACACCAACTTTACCAATAACATCTGCAAAGGCCAATCCACTGGACACCGATATTGCGGCAGCGGCCATGGTCAGGGTTTTCACAAAGCTCGACATATCAATCTCCAAATGCATCTGAAGAAGAGATATGGCTTCACGACACCGTTACAAGAGTAGAGCCTGATCAGCGTGAGGCTCGCACCGGTTTGCGCACAGAACAGGCCTGATAACCACCGGGAAACAACTTGCCCACCGACAGGCCAACCATGCCCGCCAGTTCGATCACATCAGCAGCACCTCTGCGATCCATCATCGCCACCACGGCTTGTGCGCAGATGCTGGCATCTTCAGCGGCATTGTGGTGGCGAAACGACAGATCCAGATGGCCCGCCAGCACATTCAGCTTATGGGATGGCAGTTGCGGCCAGATTTTTTGCGCAAGCTTCACACTGCACACATAGTCAAAACTCGGATAGGACAGCCGATAGCTATCCAGCGCGCCACGCCAGACCGAAAAATCAAAGGCGGCATTGTGGGCAATCATCATTGCACCGGCAAAATCATCGGCAAATTCATCCATCACTTCGGGAAATTCCGGCGCGTCTTCCACATGCTCGGGCCGAATGCCGTGAATGGCGATGTTGAAGGATGAAAACCGCATGCTGCGTGGGCGAATCAACCGCTCCTCCACCCGCACCACGGCCCCATCCTCAATCCACGCCAATCCAACCGAGCAGGCGCTATCGCGCCCCTCATTGGCGGTTTCAAAATCGATGGCAATGGTTTTACCGCTAGATCGTGATGGTGATGTCATGAAGATCGCATAAGACGCAAAATGACTCGGCGCAAGACAACGTTCAAAGACAAGCTTCTAAACGGGCCGCGTTGACAATCATTTCAAACCCGGCAAAACTCAATACATGATCGCACTTCGTTCGACCCACGTGATGACCCTTCTCACCAACGTTCCACAGGGAACGTGGGGATGCTGTCGCGCGACGATCACGTAACGACGATCATTCCCCGCCAACCCTGCGATCACGAGCAGGGTTGAACAATATCCCTGCTCCTTCGCCAAATGAGAGAGCAGATATGAAAGATACCCCACCCGTTATTCCAGTGGCCGCAAATGCCAGATGGCCAGAAGGGTTGATAATTCGCACAATAGGCCCAGAGGATACCGAGGCGCTGATAGCCATGCAGAGCCTGCCCGGATATCGGTTCGGCACGCTTCGCCCACCCTATCCAACAGTTCAAGGTGCCCGCAAATATATCGAGAGCCTTCAACCCAACGTCACATCACTGGTTGCTGTCTTAAACGGCAAAATTGTTGGCAATGCGGGCATGACCCAATTGGCGGGCCGCCGCAGCCACGCGGCCAGCATCGGCATGGGAGTGCACGATGATTACCAGCGCCGTGGCATTGGCCGCGCCCTGCTGGGCGAATTGGTCGCCATTGCCGATGACTGGCTCAACATCAAACGGCTGGAACTGACCGTTTATACCGACAACACGGGTGCCATCGCGCTTTATGAAAGTTTTGGCTTCCGTCAGGAAGGCCTGCACCGTGCTTTTGCTTTTCGGGATGGCTGCTTTGTGGATGCCTATGCCATGGCCCGCATCCGTTTGTGAGCAAAAAACAGAGGGGTTTTGCCACCCCTCTTCACCATCTTGTTGGCTTTTTACAGCCCCCCTCTGTACTTTCGAAGCTTTCCCGGTTAGGAACAGCGCAACCATACCCGCAATCGGCGGGCGTCGTGCCTTCGTGTCTGTCCTGAGATAGCTGCTTGGCGCATGACCTTATGACAGACATTTCGAGAGATGACCCCATGACTATTTATGACGGCATCGTCCCGGCGATTGCCGAGGCCTTGCGCAAACGTGGTTACGCCACCCTCACCCCCGTGCAACAAGCGATGATCGATGAAGATCTCGAAGGCCGGGATGCGCTGGTTTCGGCTCAGACAGGCTCTGGTAAAACCGTTGCCTTTGGTCTGGCGCTGGCTCCGACATTGCTTGGCGGCGAAAACCGCTTCGGCCGCGCCACCACCCAGCCCGTAGCGCTTTGCATTGCCCCCACCCGCGAACTGGCCTTGCAGGTTCAGCGCGAGCTGGAATGGCTCTATGAGAACACCGGCGCAGTTTTCGCGACCTGCGTTGGCGGCATGGACATTCGCAACGAGCGCCGCGCGCTGGAGCGTGGTGCGCATATTGTTGTTGGCACACCGGGCCGTCTGCGTGACCACATCACTCGCCGCGCCCTCGACCTCTCCGGCCTTCAGGCTGTGGTAATGGACGAAGCCGACGAAATGCTGGACCTCGGCTTTCGCGAAGATCTCGAGTTCATTCTCGAAGCCTCGCCGGATGAACGCCGCACATTGATGTTCTCGGCCACTGTGCCGCGCTCGATTGCCGATCTCGCCAAGAGCTATCAGCGCAATGCCAAGCGCATAGAGACTGTGTCGGAACGCAAGCAGCACGTCGATATTGAATATCGCGCCATGCTGACGGCCCCGGCCGACAAGGAAAATGCGATTATCAACGCGCTGCGCTTCTATGAAGCCCGCAATGCGATTGTGTTTTGCTCCACCCGCGCCAACGTCAATCACCTGACCGCCCGCCTGCACAATCGCGGCTTCTCGGTTGTGGCTCTGTCTGGTGAACTGTCGCAAAATGAGCGTACCCACGCCCTGCAAGCCATGCGTGATGGCCGCGCCCGTGTGTGTGTTGCCACCGACGTTGCCGCCCGCGGTATCGACCTTCCCGGCCTTGAGCTGGTGATCCACGCCGATCTCCCTACCAATTCTGAAACCCTTTTGCACCGCTCTGGCCGTACTGGCCGCGCCGGTAACAAGGGCGTCTCGGCTCTGGTTGTGCCGATGAGCCAGCGCCGCAAGGCAGAGCGCATTCTGGGTGGTGCCAATGTGCAGCCGGCCTGGGTTGCTCCGCCATCGGCCGACGAAGTTCTGGCCCGCGACGACGAACGCCTGATGGCAGATCCCGTCTTCCAGGAAAAGATCACCGAGGACGAAGCCGCAACGGTTGCCCGCCTTTTGGAAGCTCACGGCGCTGAAAAGGTTGCCGCTGCTTTCCTGCGTGGCTACCGCAGCACGCGCTCGGCACCGGAAGACCTGATGGAAGTCAAGGTGACACCCGCCCGCGAGCGCCGAGAAGGCGACACCTATGAGCCCAACACGCCTTCGCGTCCGCGCAGCGAGTTTGGCCCAAGCGTCTGGTTTTCGCTATCCATCGGTCGTCGCCAGAGCGCTGAACCGCGTTGGCTGATCCCGATGCTGTGCCGCAACGGCAATATCACCAAGAACGAAATTGGTGCTATCAAGATGCAGCCGGAAGAGACCTTTGTGGAAATCTCCCAGGCCCATCTGGATAAGTTCCTGACAGCCCTTGGCCCCAACAAATCGCTGGAGCGTGGCATTACAGTCAAGCAATTGCCCGGCATGCCTGATTTCAATGCGCCGCCAAAGGAACGCACCGCCCGCCCACCGCGCGACGATTCGGATTTTGCCGATCGCAAGCCGCGCGGCGATGCCAAGCCTTACGGTGAAAAGAAGCCCTACGCCAAAAAGGCTGAATCGTCTGAACGCCGCGTCTACAAGGACGAGCTGGCCAAGGTCGATGCCGATGTGTGGGGCGAAGCCAAGCCGAAGAAAAAGCCTTATGTCGCTGGCGAGGGTCGCAGCTGGGACAAGCCCGCAAAGCCCGCCTTCGCAGGCAAGGGTGACAAGCCAGCCTATGCTGGTAAGCCAAAGGGCAAGTTTGATGGCCCGGCAAGCGGAGCCAAGAAAAAGAGCTTCAAGCCCAAGGGCTGATAAATACAGCGACGTGAAAAGGGGTGGTCATAGACCACCCCTTTTCCATTTCCGTCAGTCCTCAAGGTTGCTCTCACTTGGGCTCCGTGAGCAAGCCTTTGACCAAGGCATAGGTTGCGCCGAGCAACACCACGGCAAATGGCAAGCCGGTTGACACGGCCATGGCCTGCAAGGCAACCAGCCCGCCGCCCAGCAGCAGCGCAATGGCCACCAGACCTTCAAAACTGGCCCAGAACACTCTTTGTGGCACTGGCGCATTCACCTTGCCTCCGGCGGAGATTGTATCAATCACCAGCGAGCCGGAATCGGATGAGGTAACGAAAAACACAATCACCAGAACAATGCCGATAAACGAGGTGATGGACGTTAACGGCAGGTGCGCCAGCATCTCAAACAGCTGAAGCTCCAGAGCGGCGTCTTTCACGGTGGTCAAGCCTTCATTGGCCAACTGGCTGATGGCTGTGCCGCCCAAGGCGGTCATCCACAACACCGATACCAGCGAGGGAATGAGCAGCACGGCAGTGAGAAACTCGCGAACGGTGCGGCCCCGGCTTACTCTGGCGATGAACATGCCAACAAAAGGTGACCAGCTGATCCACCATGCCCAATAAAACGCGGTCCAGCCTTGCGAGAAGTTTGAATCTGTTCTGCCAAAGGGATTGGCCAACTGCGGCAGATATTCGACATAGGCTGCAAGGTTCAAAAAGAAGCCCTTGGCGATCTGCATGGTTGGCCCGACAGCGATAATGAACACCAGCAGCAAGGCGGCGAGTGCCATATTGATCTCGGACAGGATTTTTACGCCCTTATCCATGCCCGCCACCACCGAGGCCGTGGCAATCGCTGTGATGCCAATGACCAGCAGGATCATTGTCGCGTCTGTCTTGGGGACATCAAACAAAAAGTTCAAACCGGCGCTGGCTTGTTGCGCACCAATGCCCAATGAAGTGGAGAGGCCGAAAATGGTGGCGAAAACCGCCAAAATATCAATCACATGACCGGGCCAACCCCAAATCTTCTCTCCAAAAATGGGATAGAAAATCGAGCGGAGGGTAAGCGGTAGGCCTTTATTGAACGAGAAAAGGGCCAAAGCCAAAGCAACAATGGCATAGATCGCCCAAGGGTGCAGGCCCCAATGAAAAATGGTAGCCGCCATGGCCAATCGGCGTGATCCTTCCATATCACCAACAACACCATTCAACGGTGCCCAATCGGTGCGCACACCATTTTCGAAAATCGGGCCTTTCAGGGCCGCGGTGAAATGTCCAATTGGCTCCGATACACCATAAAACATTAATCCGATGCCCATGCCTGCGGCAAACAACATCGAAAACCAGGAGATATTGGTATAGTCCGGCCGAGCATCTGGGCCACCAAGACGGATGCGCCCCAGCGGGGACAAAATCAGACCAATGCACACAACAACAAACACATTGCCGGTGAGCAGAAAAAACCAATCGAGATTGGTGGTGAGAAAATTGCGCAAGCCTGTAAAGGCAGGCTCAAGGGTGGATTGAAACGCCAGTGTGAGAAAGGTAAAGGCAACAATTGTCAGTGCCGAGACACTGAAGACCACGTTATGAATATCCAGTTCAAACACAAAGCGTTTTTTATAGCTATAGTTGTCCTGACCAATCTGGTAGGAGGTCTCAATAATTTCTGTCTGGCCCTCCGGTGCCGGAATGGCCTCAACATCTTGATTGCCCGTGGCAATGGTGGTTTTATCGTTCAAAGGTCGATTTCCTTTTTTCTGCGCACAGAATATCGGGGCTTCGCGGAGACGAACCACAAAAGATCGACATCAGAATCCGATGTTCGCCACACCATCAGAGATCAACCATCCTGCGAAGATTGCGCGGTTGACCACAGCGCCCCTTTAAAAATACCGGAAAAAACCCGCTTAGATTGGGTTTTCACGTATGAATTTGTTCTTTGCCACCCCAAAATTTCATGGCGTCAACACGACGAACCGTATAATCAGGCAGGGTGCTTAAGGGCGATGTAGGGCGGATGCCCCCAAGATCAACCACAATTCTGACAAAATTGGCCGACCTTCGGCCAAGGCAACCACAATCAAGTAACGCAATGCCACATCACGCCATACCAGACCGCAGCTGCGGCACCTGCACGCTCTGCTGTCGGCTGCCGGATATCGACGAGCTGTCCAAACCCGCCAACGCATGGTGCATTCATTGCGTCGATGGCATGGGCTGTAAAATCTACCAGAGCCGCCCGCAAACCTGCCGCGATTTTCTCTGTCTCTGGATCACGGACGCGCAACTCGGTCCGGAATGGGAACCCACCAAAGCCCACATGATGGTCTACACCCAAGGCCCGCAAATGACCGTGCTGGTCGACCCCGCCTACCCTGATGTGTGGAAGCAGGAGCCTTATCGCACGCAACTCAGCCGTCGGGCGTTGGAAATGGCACTTCACGGCGGATATATCATTGTTTTCGTTGGGGATACGGTCTTCAAGATCGAGCCATCGACGTAAACGCCTGCAGCTCCCTGCTTAAGAGGCGTTCGCAACGGCAGGAACCAACCGACCCTCTTTTTGACCATAGAGCAGGTAATGGGATAACGGATTGGCATTTTGAGCCGCAACATCAGGATGGTACCTGAGATATGCATCTGTCGAGAACAATGGGCCCGGATCTCGACCTTCTGCAGCTCCATAGGCAAAGTAATGCCACAGTGGATTGATGCCATCGGCCTGCACATCGGGATAACGTGTCAGATACCAGCGATTATCAAAATACGGGTTCGGATTAATCCCGAAGGCCCATCCAAATGCCATGTAGTGCTGACAACCCGCCAAGGAATTTGAGCTCAATGTCTCATCGAAAGAGAGCCCTTGTTCCCGAAGCTGCGCCACGTAAAATGAGCAATCAAACAGACCAAATTGAACGAGCTTTCGCGCAATGAACCGCGCAGAGATTTTATTCAGGAGATTAGAAGCGGAACCATGCCGCTTGCGGGCTGCAATGGATTTGGCGATCGTAAAATCAGCAGCAGCGTTTTGCAAAACAGCAATTTGTGACGACTGTTCATCATATTTCGCCTGTAAGGCGTTCAGACTACCGCTGAGGTCATGAACCTGCCGCTCAAGCCGGTCCTTTAATATCTGCCGTTCCTGGATGGAGGCATTGTAGTCCGTCTCACGTGTCTCCAGCGCCGTTGTCTTCTGTTCCAACATGGCCAAAGTCGAGGCATTTGATGCCTGAACGGTTTCCAGTCTGCTATGTAAATCAAGAATTTCTCGTTCGCGGTCGCCGTTGAGCGCCTTCTGGTCTTCAACAACATCCTCAAGCGCGCTGTTGGCCTCAATGAGAGCGGCCAGCTCACTCTCCAAAGTCCGTGCGCGCTCAGCCAATGAAGCATGGGCCGCCTCCAGCGCTTCCAGCGCGGTGACCTTTTGATCAAGCACATATGCAGTGCTATCATTTAACGATTGCAGATCAGCAACATGCTGCTCCAAAGCAGCGCGGTTGTCTGTCAGCGTTTGCAACTCATGTGCCAGACGCTCGAGTTCGTGTGCCAAACGCTCCCGCTCATTTGCTACACTCTCCCGCTCTTGCCACGATGCCGCCAAGGTCGCATTTAACGCATCGAGCTCGGAGTTTTTTGCCTGCACCATCTCCGCATAAGCGTGGATCCGTTCGTTTAATTCCTGTATATGCGCGTTGAGCTGCTCGCGAGCGTGCTGCTCTTGCGTTTGTCGAGCAATGGCCGCCTCAAGCTCGCCATTGACCCTGTGGAGCTCGGAACGGCTTTGAGCATGTTCATGGGCCACATGATCCCTGTGCGCTTCAATTTCAGCAACAACGGGTCCAAACAACGATGCAGCAACATCCAGCTTCGCATTTATGTCATCAAGCTTTTGTTGCGCCCTTTCAATGTCTTTGCCCTGCGACAGATCCTTGAGCGCATCGTAAGCCTCGAGGGTCCAGGAATGAACTGATGAGTGGGCTCGAAAATCCTCGTCCTCGGTTTTATTGTGAACCAGATCGTCGCTCAAAAATTCATCAATATAATGGGCCGACACGTCCGTCATTTTGGGCCATGTCATATTGATATCTGCCGAGACCCTTAGACAGACTTTGCGCCAATCACGGCGGAAATCTGCCCAAAAGATAATGCTGCGATCCACGCCGCGGCTGTCACGCTCGGCATCCAGCACGTGCCGCAACCACAGCAACATCGCACGGCTTAAGGAAAACCCATTTCTCTTTTTCAGCGATGTTGCGACATCCAGGGGAGGCCGTATTGGGATAACGACTTTTGTAGCAACACCCATGCCATCCATGACCGAAAGCCAGAATGGGAACATGCGACACATGCGTGGGTCTTTCATGACCCATACCGGTTGGTCTTGAAACTCCTCGGTCAAGACACTAACTGCCCGTCTTTCGAATTCTTTGGCAACCGTCGATTCATACCAACCAGAATTGAGTTTGCGCCAATCATGCCAGACTGTCCCGGCAGAACTCAAAATTTCATCATTGAAATTAGCGATAGCAAGCGATTCAAAAAAACCCTTTTGATTATCGGCTTGTGGAGGCATGAGCGTTTTGGGTGCAGCAGCACCAAGAGCTGCGAAAGTACCCGCAACAGAACTGGTACCGCTGCGATGCATTCCCAACACCATGATACAAGTTGTCACGAGCGCCTACCTTATTCCTCGCAAGGAGGGATCGTCAGGTTCAAGTTGAAACAGACAAACCCTCAATTGTTGTGTTCAAGTTTGCTTTCGAGGCCACATTGACCACTTTTCCTGACAAACTTTAGCTACATGAAACAAAGCCTCATTCGTCGTTAAGAAACAATTACAATATGAAATTATACAGCAATTTAAAGGGAAGCCTTCATCCCCCAATCAAGGCCAGCCACTCATCCTCGGTCATCACCGTCACCCCCACGTCACGGGCCTTATCCAGCTTCGAGCCTGCACCCGGTCCGGCCACCAGATAATCGGTCTTTTTCGACACGGAGCCTGCGACTTTGGCACCGAGGCTTTCCGCCCGGGCTTTGGCTTCGTCGCGCGTAAAGCGCTCCAGCGAGCCAGTAAACACCACGGTTTTGCCCGCCACGGGGCTGTCACTTGACGTTACGGCTTCTGCATCCTGCGGAGTCACTTCCTGTAACAGACGGGAGACAACATCCATGTTGCGAGGCTCATTAAAAAACTCCACAATGGAGGCCGCCACCACTTCGCCAATGCCGTCAATGCTGTTCAATTCGTTCCATGCCTCACCAAATTTTGGCGCGGCATCCTGCATGGCTTTGGCGAAGGCGTCATAGGAGCCGTAAGACCGTGCCAGCAGCTTGGCGGTGGTTTCACCCACATGGCGAATGCCAAGGGCGAAGATAAAGCGATTCAGTGCAATTTCACGCCGTGCATCAATGGCATCAAACAATTTGCGCACGCTGACGCGGCCAAAGCCATCGACATTTTCCAGCCGCGTAAACACCGAGCTATCCTGGCGCTTTTTCAGCGTGAAAATATCCGGCGCTGTACGGATATTCATCAGTTCGTCCTGGCAATCAAAGAAGAAGTCCACCTGCTTGGTGCCAAGCCCTTCAATGTCAAAGGCATTGCGCGACACGAAATGCTTGATGTGCTCCTTGGCCTGCGCTGAACACACAAAGCCGCCGGTGCAGCGGGTGACCGAATCCAGCTTGCCGGTTTTCTCGTTCTTTTCGCGCACCGCATGACTGCCGCACACCGGACAAGTCTTGGGAAATTCATATTTCAGCGCTGTTTCAGGACGCTTTTCCAGCACCACATCCAGCACCTGCGGGATCACATCGCCTGCCCGCTGCACAATCACGGTATCGCCAATGCGAATATCGTGACCCACTTCGCGAATCCGCTCACCACCATTGCCAATGCCTTCGATATAATCGGCATTGTGCAGCGTGGCATTGGTAACAACCACGCCACCAACGGTAATAGGCTCCAGCCGTGCAACCGGCGTCAAAGCACCTGTGCGGCCCACCTGAATGTCGATGGCCTCGACCTTGGTAAAGGCTTGCTCTGCCGGGAATTTATGGGCGGTGGCCCAGCGCGGTGAGCGCGAGCGAAAACCAAGCCGCGCCTGCAAATCCAGCCGATCCACCTTATAGACCACGCCATCAATATCGTAATCCAGATCAGCGCGTTGAAGGCCGATCTCGCGATAATGGCTGATGATCTCCTCCACCGAGGTCAAGCGTCTGGTCAGCGGATTGACCGGAAAACCCCAGCGCTTGAACACTTCCACCATGCCCGATTGGCTATCGGCCGGCATCTCTGCCATTTCACCCCAAGCGTATGCGAAGAATTTTAGCTTGCGGCTGGCGGTGACTTTTGGGTCAAGCTGGCGCAGTGATCCGGCTGCGGTGTTGCGCGGATTTACATAAGTCTGTTTGCCTTGCGCTTCCATCTCGGCATTCAGCGCCAGAAAATCGCTCTTGGCCATATAGACCTCGCCGCGCACCTCCACCACATCCGGGGCATCATCTGGCAATTCTGTCGGGATTTCCTTGATGGTCAAAATATTGGCGGTAACATTTTCACCCGTCGTGCCATCGCCACGCGTGGCGGCCGTCACCAGTTTTCGATTTTCATAGCGGATCGACATGGAAAGCCCGTCAATCTTCGGCTCTGCGGTAAAAGCAATGGAATTGTCCGGAATCACCCCCAGAAAGCGATAGACGGAGGCGACAAAATCGCTGACATCCTCGTCAGAAAACGTGTTGTCCAGCGACAGCATGGGTCGCGCATGGGTGATTTGCGAGAAAATGCCAGCGGGAGCCGCCCCCACCCGCTGCGATGGGCTATCGGTGCGCAACAATTGCGGAAACTGCGCTTCAATCGCATCATTGCGGCGCTTCAGTGCATCATAATCAGCATCGGAGATCTCCGGCGCATCCTTGCCGTGATAGAGCGCATCATGATGGGCAATCTCGCTCGCCAGCCTTGCCAACTCGGCCTTTGCCTGGTCTTCACTCAGCTCGCTCACGGCCATTGATGCATCCGCCATCACACACTCCTGCTTTTATCCGCTTTGGTCTTACCCGAATTTAGCCCAATAGGAAGACGAGATTACCGCGGTGCATAATCCTCAACAGTTTGCTCAAGATCAATCCATGCCTTGAGCGGCAAATGATCTGATGCCATGCGCGACAGCGGTGTATTATGCGCCCGCATATCGGCAATCAGACCGGGTCGATTGGTCATGATTCTGTCCAGCGCCAACACCGGCAAACGGGCGGGAAAACTGGGCACCGGAGCCGGTAGCGGACCAAAGATAGGCTCAAACCGCGTAAGCGCCGAGCCGCGCCCAACCCGCCATTCATTGAAATCACCCATCAAGATCGTCGGGCAATCGGCGCAATCACGCATCAGATCGAGAATGAAATCGGCCTGCCTGCGCCGCGCCCAGCGCAACAGACCCAGATGAGCGGCAATGATGCGCAGTTCGCGCCCCTCGCCCAGATTGATCTCGGCCACCACAGCGCCGCGCGGCTCCAGCCCCGGCAATTTAAAAGGTCGCACGTCGCGCACCACCCCTTCGCGAAACAACAGCACATTGCCGCGCCAGCCGTGGCTGTTGGGCAATCCCTCCACCGGCACCAGCGTCAGTCCGGTTTCGCCATGAAGCCGCGCCAAATCCAACAGGCCATTGCGCTCACCAAACCGTTGATCTGCCTCTTGCAGGGCAATCACATCCGGGCCAATTTCGCGGATCACATGCAGCACCCGCTCGGGGTCAAACTGGCCGTCATTGCCCACACATTTATGCACATTATAGGAGGCCACCAGCAGCCCGGCCTTGCGCTCATCGGCCGCTATCTCCGGCGTGCGGCTACGGTGATTGCGCCACGATGTCAGCATTTGCGAACGAAGCGTGGGAATTTGTTTTTTCATGCTGACCTAACCATGCGCCGCCATTGTTACAGAAAAGGCGAACCAAGCCACAAAACACGCTGCAACAGCTTGAGCGCAAACGGCTGGTTTTGCAATTCGCTCAAACTCACCTCCTGCGCACCCTCTTTGCTTTTCATCATCCGATCTTCCACAAAAGCGGCAAACGTCTGATCATAGACTTCCAGATCAACTTCGAAATTCAGCCGGAGCGAGCGGGAGTCCATATTGGACGAGCCAACAAAAGCCCAGCGGCCATCCACCACCAGCAGTTTCGAATGGTCAAACGGTCCGGTGGAGCGAAAAATCCGGCAGCCATTTTTGATAATCTGCTCAAACTGCCCGTTCATGGCATGGCTGACAATGGCGAGATTGTTTTTCGATGGCACGACAATCTCAACGTCAACGCCACGGCGTGCAGCTGTGGCCAAGGAGGCCAGAAACACAGCGTCCGGCAAAAAATACGGCGACATGATGCGGATCGAGCGTTTTGCGACCGAAAACGCCCCGGTTAAAACCTTATGATTGCATTCCAGATTGGAATCCGGCCCCGTCACCACAACGCGGGTAAAGCCCGCAGGAGAGTCTGCTATCTCATGCAGCCGAATCTGCCACACATCCGAATCCAACGCTTCGCCGGTTTCAAAATGCCAATCATCGGCAGCGACAGCAAAAAGATCGGCCACCACTGGGCCAGACACTTTAAAATGGGTGTCGTGGGCTGCATTCGGCCCGACAAAAGCGTCGCGAATATTCATGCCGCCCATAAAGGCTGTCGTGCCATCCACCACCAGAATTTTGCGGTGGGTGCGCAGATTGGCATAAGGCAGCCGCAGCCCCATGATGACCTTGCCATTGAAACAGGCAACCGTGACACCGCCCTCTTCCAGATATTGGACAATGCTTGGCACGCTGTAGCGCGCGCCCACCGCATCAATCAGCACACGCACTGTCACACCGCGCTTATGGGCCGCAATCAGCTTATCGGCCAGCGTCAGGCCAGCGCCGTCGCGATCGAAAATATAGGTTTCCATCAAAATGCTGTGGCGCGCCGCATCCACCGCCTGCCCCATCGCTTCATAGGCCGCGTCGCCCGTTTCAAGCGGCATCAACTGATTGCCCGACGTCAAGGCATGAAGCGCAACACGGTCTCCCAACCGCCGCAACGCTTCCATCCGCCCGCCAAACTGGCATTCGATCACGCCATCGGGCACGGCATAATGGGCAAGTGCCGCACTCAAACGGCGCTGCCTGCGTGAGCGCTTGGCAATATAGGATGTGCGACGCATGCGATTGATGCCCGCTACCGCATAGGCCAAGGGGCCGATGATGGGCGATAGAATGATGACACCCACCCAGGCATTGGCAGAGCGCACATCACGCTTGGTCATCGCCACATGCACGCTGGCAATCACACTCAAAACCGTGGAAACAACCAATAAGATATGCGGCCAATAGGTATAAACCACATCAAACATTCGTCACGGTGCCCCCTCAACCCAGTGATATGCACGTCGAATATTCGAACGCCACTAACCCTATTTTGCCAACAGATGGTGCAAAAACGGGAATGGTCAATGGCTCCCGGTCAAAAGCTTGGCCGCAGCCGCACGGGCTTCATCAGTGACAGATGCTCCGGCCAGCATGCGGGCAATTTCTTCCACCCGGTGGTCAGGGCCAATGGTGGCCACGGCGGTCGCGATCTTCTCGCTGCCATCGCTGGCCGGTCCCTTGGAGATCAAAAGATGGGTTGCCGCCCTCGCCGCCACCTGCGGTGCGTGGGTCACGGAAAGAACCTGCACCGTATCGGATAGCCGCTTGAGGCGCTGGCCAATGGCATCGGCCACAGCACCACCCACGCCGGTATCAATTTCGTCAAACACCAGTGTCGGGGCCGAGCCACGATCAGCGAGTGCCACTTTAAGCGCCAGCAAAAAGCGCGAAAGTTCGCCGCCTGAGGCAACCTTCATAATCGGTCCGGGCCGTGTGCCTGGATTGGTCTGCACGTGAAACTCGACCAGATCAATGCCATCGGCAGAGGCATTGCTGGCATCGGCCGTGACCTGAACCATGAAACGCGCGCGCTCAAGCTTCAATGCTGGCAGTTCCGCCATCACCACATCGGCAAGGGCAGAGGCAGCGTTCTGGCGCTTTGTCGACAGCGATTGAGCGGATGCAAAATACATGGCTTTGGCTTCGCCAACCGCCTTTTCCAGCTTGCCCAGCTTATCCTCGCCGGCATCCAGATCGGCCAGATCGGCAATCATTTTTTCGGCCAAAGCTGGCAGGTCAGCAACAGACACGGAATATTTACGCCCAGCCGCACGCAGGGCAAACAGCCGCTCTTCCACCCGCTCCAATTCACGCGGATCAAATTCGGTGCGCCGAAGTGCTGCTTCCACTTCCATCTGCGCGCTGGAAAGCGTATCGAGTGCTGCCCCCAGCAGGCTGACAGTTTCTTCCAAAAGCCCCGGCGCTTCGGAGCTTTTGCGCTCCAGCCTGCGCATCATGGAAGCAATCAGCGGCACGGGCGAGCCATGGCCATTGAGAAACTCGCTGGCCTCGGAAATATCACCAGCGATGCGCTCGGATTTCTGCATCCGTGAGCGGCGCTCAGCCAGGTCTTCCTCCTCGCCCTCTTGCGGGTTCAAGCCTTCCAGCTCTTCGACGGAAGCGCGCAGATAATCCGCCTCGCGGGCTGCGGCCTCCACTTTGGCCTTATGCGTCTTATAGCTGCGCTCAGCCTCTCGCCAGCGGCGATAGGTGTCGGAAAGCGCCAGTGCCTCTTCTGTCAGCCCGGCAAAGGCATCCAGCAGCATGCGATGCGCGCCCGTATCCACAAGGGCACGATCATCATGCTGACCGTGGATTTCCACCAGATGCTGGCCCACTTGCCGCATCAGCTGCACACTGACTGTTTGATCGTTGATATAGGCACGGGTTCGGCCGTCCGCCGATTGCACCCGGCGGAAAATCAGATCCCCATCATCGTCAATATTATTGTCGCGCAACAGGGCGCGTGCCGGATGCACCATGGGCACATCAAACACCGCCGTGACCTGACCTTTGTCTTCACCATGGCGCACCAGACCGCCATCGCCGCGCCCGCCAAGGGCCAGCGACAGACTGTCCAGCAAAATGGATTTGCCCGCGCCCGTCTCCCCCGTCAGCACAGAGAGACCGGCGGAAAAGTCAAGGTCGAGCCGCTCGATCAAAACAATGTCCCGGATCGCAAGCTGGACAAGCATAAGTGTTTACATCTCTCGTGAAACGATGATGAACAGGGGATTAGGAATCGGAGCCAAACAGCTTCTTGCCTGCCTTGGAAATCCAGGATTCCTTGGATTCGTTTGGCGATACACCACCTTTTTTCAGCAGCTGGTAGCTATCCTTGTACCATTTGCTGTCAGGGTAGTTATGCCCCAGCACGGCAGCCGCTGTTTGCGCTTCTTCCACCACACCCATGGCGTAATAGGCTTCAACCAGACGTGCCAAAGCTTCTTCGATCTGATTGGTGTTGGAATATTGCTCAACCACCACGCGGAAGCGCTGAATGGCGGCCAGATATTCCTTGCGCTCCAGATAATAACGACCGACCTGCATTTCCTTACCGGCCAGCTGGTCACGCGCATAGCGAATCTTAGCCTGCGCATCCTCAACATATTCCGATGTCGGGTAATTCTTCACCACTTTGTTCATGGCTTCGATGGTGCGGGTCGAGAATTTCTGATCCTGCGTGACGCTGGCAATCTGGCGCCAGTTTGAAAGGCCAATCAGATATTGCACATAGGCCGAATCCTTCGTGGAAGGATAAAGCGTCATATAGCGATTGCCCGTGGCGATCGCTTCCGAATAGTTATTCTGTCTGTATTTCACAAACGTGCTCATCACGAGCGCCTTTTGCGACCAGTCCGAGAACGGGTTCTGCTTGTCCACCGCATCAAACTTGCGACCGGCTTCGGCAAGATTGCCTGCCTTGATATTGGCAAGGCCCTGATTATAAAGCATTTCCGGTGGGTCAGTCTCCATGCCCAGCTTGGTAATATCAATATCTTTATCCGTGCCGCAGGCTGAGAGCAGCGCTGCAGTTCCAAAGATAGACAGGCAAATGGCCGCAACACGTGCAGTTTGATGAACCATGGAAGACTTCACTTCACTCATACGACAGATCCCAATTGCAGCGGCGCTTCACAAGCCATCACGTCCGCTAGGCGTTTTTAGCCATAAAGACTAGATAAGGGCAACGCAATGCTGATGATTTAACGCATTTTTATGGCGTGGTAACGAATTGCCACGTTTTATTCAATGTTTAAGCCCAAGCGCGCCCCGATTTTAAGCCCCAAAATAAAAATGGCACCTCACGGTGCCACTTCAAAACACGTATGATTCGGATCAGGCCGTCCAAGGCGCAAAGCCGGGAGCATTGATCGCCACGAATTCCCGTGCCCGTGCGTGACCGCGCGGCGCACCCGGCGCTTCGACCACTTCATAGGCGCTGGCATCCGACAAAAGAGCCTTCAAGGCCATGGAGTTCATTTTGTGGCCGCCGCGATAGGAGCGGTAAGAGCCGATAAACTGCGCACCGGCCAAAGCCAGATCGCCCACAGCATCCAATGTCTTGTGGCGGGCAAATTCATCCGGATAGCGCAGACCTTCAACATTGACGACCTTGTCGTCATCGGAGATCACCACCGAGTTTTCGAGCGAGGAGCCAAGAGCGAGGCCCGCAGCCCACAGCCGCTCAACATCGCGCATGAAGCCAAAGGTGCGGGCACGCGACAATTCACGCTTGAAGTTTTCAGCCGTCAAATCGCCCTGCCAGGATTGGCGACCAATCAACGGGCAGTCAAAATCGATCTCGACTTCAAATCGCGTGCCATCATAGGGACGAAACTCTGCCCAAGACGCACCATTTTCAACACGCACAGGCTTGACCACCCGAATATAGCGGCGCTTGACATCAAGGCTGACAATGCCAGCCTGCTCGATAGCGTCAATGTAAACGGCAGAACTGCCATCCATCACCGGCGTTTCAGGTCCATCGACTTCAACAATAAGATTGTCGAGGCCCAGCGCATAAATCGCGGCCATCACATGCTCAACCGTTGCCACCCAATGGGCTGGCGAAAAACCGAGCACTGTGCTGAGGTCCGTGTTGCCCACCTGCGAGGACACCGCGCGAAGCTCGGTTACAGAGCCATTGGCGTGGAGGCGATGAAAGACAATGCCGGTATCGGCATCGGCTGGCAAAAAGCTCATGGTCACAGGCTGACCGGAATGAACACCGATGCCCTTCAGGGTCGCAGGCTGAGCGATGGTCGTCTGCAAGCTCAACAAACCGATTGCCATGGACATTCTACCTTTCAAAACACGTGGCACCCGAAAACACAAAACACCCGGGTGACCTATTGTGCGACACAGCAACGTACCGTTTTAAGATGGGTCGCAGTCTCGATCATTTGAAAGGGATATACGTTTCGAAACCTAACTTTCCAAATCAATGTTTCTTTCGGATTGTTACGAAACATCCATCTGAAAAACCTAGAAAAATCTGTGGATGAGAACATTTTGTGACAATCAGCATTTTCCGGCTGATGTGGGCATGAAAGTCACCTTAACATCCTCAATATAATGGATAATTTCATCTTACAGCACTGGAAGACAAAGAGAGCATACAGCGACGCTGTAACCTCTTTGGTGGACAGGATGAGTTTGACTTCACGGAATCATACAAATGAAAAAGCCCGGGCTTTTCAACCCGGGCTTTTTTACAGCTTGTGCACTGCGGCAAAAATCAATTCAACAGCATCCGTTGGACACTATTAGTTGGATTGGCGACGCAGGAAGGCTGGGATTTCCAGCTGGTCGTCGTCATGCGATGCGCGAGCCTGTGGAACCTGACGGCCCTGGTCGTCGAGATTGCCACGGCGCGGTGCATAAACACTGGCCTCTGGCGTCAATGGACGGCGCTGTGGCTGAGCTGGCGCAGCTGGAGCCACTTCAGCCACCTCATCCTGACGACCCAGCGAGCTGGTGATGCGACGCAGCAGACCCATTGGACCGCGCTCGTCAGCAGCCTGAGCAGCCTGACCTTGCGAACGATGTTCCATTTCGGCCTGCACAACAGGAGAGAAATCCTCAACCTTTGGCATGCGAACAGGCTCTGGCTGGCGCATCACAGGGGCAACTGGCTCCTGACGGAACGCCGATTGAGCAGGCTGCGGAGCCGGTGCTGGCTGCTGCATAGGCTGTGGAGCCGGTGCACGCGCAACAGGCTGCTCAGGAGCTGCAAAGGACGAGAACAGCTTGCTCTGTGGACGGAAATCGTCAACCGGAGCTGCCGCCATTGGCTGAGGCTCAACAACAGGAGCAGGCGCTTCCTGACGGGTCATGGCCAAGCCGAGTTCACGCTCCAAAGCAGCTTCCGCCGCACGGATCTGATCGGCAATGGCATCACGTGCAGGCTGAGCGGCTGGTGCTGGAGCAACAGGTGCCGCCGCCATCACAGGTGCTGGAGCCATTGTTGGAGCTGGTGCAGCCGGAGCAATTGCGGCCGACGGGCGGATCAAAGGCTTGGCAGCCATATTGCGCATTTCTGCACCACGGGCTTCCAGCGCATTGGCAGCACGGTCGATGCCGGTTGCCACAACAGACACGCGGATCAGGCCTTCCAGCGCTTCGTCGAAGGTCGCACCCAAGATGATGTTGGCGTCGGCATCGACTTCTTCGCGGATGCGGGTTGCGGCTTCATCGACTTCGAACAGCGTCAGGTCGCGACCACCGGTGATGGAGATCAACAGGCCCTGTGCGCCCTTCATCGAGGTTTCGTCCAGCAGCGGGTTGGCAATCGCGGCTTCCGCAGCCTGAAGCGCGCGGCCTGGGCCGGATGCTTCGCCGGTGCCCATCATGGCGCGACCCATCTCACGCATCACCGAGCGAACGTCGGCGAAGTCGAGGTTGATCAGGCCTTCCTTGACCATCAGGTCGGTGATGCAGGCAACACCCGAATAGAGCACCTGGTCAGCCATGGCAAAAGCGTCAGCAAAGGTGGTCTTGTCGTTGGCAATGCGGAACAGGTTCTGGTTGGGGATCACGATCAGCGTGTCAACCGACTTTTGCAAGGCATCAATGCCCGCTTCCGCCAGACGCATGCGGCGACCGCCTTCAAAATGGAAAGGCTTGGTAACAACGCCAACCGTCAAGATGCCCTTGTTGCGCGCAGCCTGCGCCACAACAGGAGCAGCCCCCGTGCCGGTGCCGCCGCCCATACCGGCGGTCACAAAGCACATGTGGGTGCCGTGCAGGTGCTCAATGATTTCATCGATGCATTCTTCGGCAGCAGCGCGGCCAACTTCTGGCTGTGAACCGGCACCAAGGCCTTCAGTGACACTGGCACCGAGCTGAATGATCCGGTCTGCCTTGGTCATGCTCAGCGCCTGAGCGTCGGTGTTGGCCACAACAAAGTCCACACCCTGGAGACCAGCTGTGATCATGTTGTTCACGGCATTTCCGCCGCCGCCGCCGACGCCAAAAACGGTGATGCGCGGCTTCAGCTCGGTAATGTCTGGCTTATTCAGATTAATGGTCATTGTACCCGTTCCTTCTTTCCCTGGCCGCATCGCCACGCCAGCCATGTCGTCTCTATGTTCAGATCACGCGCCTTGAATCTGCTCTCGTCCCGTCAAGGCGCGGGTTCTCAAAAACTCTCTTTTAGCCATTGGCCTACCCGCATCATGCGGCTGTTGCCGGTGCCAGAGGAGAACAAACCTCCATGGCCCACAGCGATTTCCTGATCGGCCACCTGCGGATAGATCATCAGACCCACCGCCGTGGAAAACGCCGGTCCCTTGGCTGCCACAGGCAGACCCGAAACCCCCATTGGCCGACCAATCCGAACGTTACGGGCAAGAATGCGCCGCGCAACTTCCGGCAGGCCAGTCAACTGGCTTGCGCCTCCGGTCAGAACGACCCGCTTACCGACCACAGGGCTAAAGCCCGATGCATGGATGCGGTCGCGAATCATCTCCAGAATCTCTTCAATACGCGCTTGAATGATTCGCGTCAGCAAAGAACGTGGAACTTGTGTCGGTAAATCGCGATCATCTTCGCCGATTGGCGGAATTGCAACAACTTCGCGCTCTTCCGTGCCATTGGCGAAAGCCGATCCATGCACCACTTTCAGCCGTTCCGCATCTTCAATGCGCGTGGACAGGCCACGGGCCAGATCCGTCGTAACATGATGACCGCCAATGCCAATTGCGTCCGTATGGATCAATTTTCCTTGCGCAAAAACCGAAATTGTCGTGGTTCCGCCGCCCATGTCGATAGCGGCACAGCCAAGCTCGACTTCATCATCCACCAGAGCCGCAAGACCGCTGGCGTAAGGCGTCGCAACCAGACCTTCCACCGTCAAATGGGCACGGTTGATGCACAATTCGAGGTTTTTCATTGCGGCGCGCTCAGCCGTCACCACATGAATGTCAACACCCAATGCATCGCCATACATGCCAAGTGGGTCGAGAATGCCGCGCTCGCCATCCAGCGAAAAGCCGGTTGGCACGGCATGCAAAATCACCCGCTCACGGCGCTGGGATTGCTGGCTTGCGGCCGACAACACGCGTTTCAAATCTCCGCGCTGCACTTCCTGACCACCCAGATCGATGGTGGCGGTGTAAACATCCGAGCCGATGCGACCGGCAGACACATTCACGATCAAGCTGTCAACGGTAAGGCCAGCCATACGCTCGGCGGCATCAACAGCCAGGCGCACAACGCTTTCCACCGCATCCACATCAGAAATCACACCAGACTTCATGCCACGAGAGCGCTGATGACCAATGCCAATAATTTCCACATGATGGGTGCGGCCCGGCAGCACATCGCTTTCCTTGCGCGGCGACAGCCGGCCGATCATGCAGACAACCTTGGTGGAGCCAATATCCAGCACGGATACAACATGATGCCGCTTGCTTGACAAAGGCTTCATACGTGGCAGGCCTTGAGAGGAGGAGCCAAAAATACTCATGTTTCCTTCTCCAGTTTCGCCATGGCTTTTGTGCGTGCCGCAACAGCGGCGTTGCGGCGGGCCAGGGCATCAGGCGTCAGTTCAACCGTCATCCGATCCGCAAGGCGCAGATCAACGGCGGCAATATCGCGCTCCAGCAATTGCTGTTCAGTTTCCATGCGGACCAGACGCTTGAGGGCATCACCCACATCATCTTCTGGCAATTTCACCGTTACGCCATTGTCCAGATAAAGATCCCAACGGCGGCTTGAAACCCGCACATAGGCCTTCACACGCGCAGCAACCTGCGGAAATGCAGCAAACTCGGCCATCACGTCTTTTGCATCGGTATCGGCATCGCGCCCGACAAACAGCGGCAGACTTGCAAATTTATTGTCGCGCAGGGGCGCGATAATATTGCCATTCTCTTCGATCAACGACAGATCACTGCCATGCTGCCAGATGCCAAAAGGCTTCCGCTCCTTGATGTTCAAAAGGATGGTCCGGGGATAGACCTTGCGAATATCAACGGATGCGACCCATGGCAGGCTGGCAACCCGGCGGCGCGCGTCATCGACGTCAAGCGACACCAGCGAGGTTGCGCCATCCAGACCCAGCGACTGCAAGACATCGATTTCCGAAATATGCACATTGCCCGCAAGCTTGACGTTATCAACGGCAAAGCCTGCGCTTGAGGTCATGGTCTCGGAAAATTGCGGCCAATAGCCACCATGCACAACACCATAGCCGCCCACGGCGAGCACATAAGCTGCCAGCGACGCCTTACCAATGTGCCGTGGCAGCTCAACCTTGCCGGTGCACAGCGACACAATGAAACGCACCAACCGACGCGCAGGCCGTGGCAGAACAAATGAGCCGTCTTCTGCGCCCGCCGCGATTCGGTTGGCACTGGCAAACCGATCCGCTTTGGGCTTTCTCGATTTTGATTTTTTGGCGCTTAACGTGAGCACGAAGCGTCCTCCACGATCCAACTGACAAATTCACCAAACGTCAGGCCAGATTGAATGGCCATTTCAGGCAGCAAGGATGTAGGGGTCATACCGGGCTGGGTGTTCACTTCCATCCAGATCAACTCGCCATCTTCCGAGAAACGGTCGTCATAGCGAAAGTCAGACCTGCTCACGCCACGGCAGCCGATTGCTTCATGCGCCTTGACTGCCAATTCTTGTATTTTTTGGTAAATTTTCGGTGAAATTTGTGCCGGAATGATATGTGTGGAGCCACCCGCCGCATATTTCGAGTCATAATCATAGAATGTATTGGCTTTGGCGATGATTTCGGTCACGGCCAGCGCCTTGCCATCCATCACGCCGCAGGTCAGCTCGCGCCCTGCCACGTATTTTTCCACCATCACCGTATCGCCATAGCGCCAATCGCTGGAGCCAATCACCTGCGGTGGATGCGATTGATCTTCCTTGACAATCACCACGCCAAAGCTGGAACCTTCCCGCACGGGCTTGACCACATAGGGCGGCTCGATCGGATGAACATTGCCAATATCAAAGCGCGACATGCTGCGGCCGAAAGCAACAGGAATACCTGCTGCGGCCGCCACCTTCTTGGCCTGAACCTTGTCCATCGCCAGTGCCGACGCCAAAACGCCTGAATGGGTATAGGGAATTTCGAGATATTCCAGCACACCTTGAATGGTGCCGTCTTCGCCGTAAGGGCCATGCAGCGCATTAAAAGCAACATCAGGACGCAGCTCTTGCAACACATTTGCCACATTACGCGACACATCTACGCGGGTCACGCGATAGCCTTCCTCTTCAAGCGCCGCCGCACAAGGGGTGCCGCTGGCAAGGCTCACTGGCCTTTCAGAGGAAAATCCACCCATCAATACAGCAACATGCTTCTTAGACATTCACGCACCCGAAGAGAAACAACAATGAACCCGTTCTATCTTGCGCCAGAGTTGCGGCTTGATTCGCGTGATCTCTGGCACCTGCATAGATAAAGACTGATTAAGGTTAATGAACCGTTTACTTTGATTAACTTCCTGCGCTCGGCTTCGGCGTGCAGACCCAGATTGGACCGTCACAATTTTGAAAAATTGCCGCAAAACGCTTTCTTGAGACAGAAAGTTGCGTTAAACGCCACTCACCTTTTATAAACTCTCAATGGACACACGAATTATGACCGATGCGATACGCAATGTGTCGCCGCCTGCTCCCGCTGCACTGAATTCTCCTGCACGGGTCCTGACGGCGAGTCTGGTTGGCACAACGATCGAATTTTTCGATTTTTACGTCTATGCCACCGCAGCCGTGCTGGTTTTTCCGGTGCTTTTCTTCCCCAACAGTGACCCGATGACTGCAATGTTGGCATCCTTTGCCACATTCTCCATCGCCTTTTTTGCAAGGCCTTTGGGTGCTGTGGTGTTCGGCCACTTCGGCGACCGGATCGGGCGCAAGGCAACACTGGTTGCAGCCCTGCTGACCATGGGGATTTCCACCGTGGTGATCGGCGTTTTGCCAACCTATGGACAGATCGGCGTTTACGCTCCCCTGCTGCTGGCCCTCTGCCGATTTGGCCAGGGCTTTGGCCTTGGTGGCGAATGGGGTGGCGCAGTGCTGCTGGCAACCGAAAACGCTCCAGAAGGTAAGCGCAACTGGTACGCCATGTTCCCGCAGCTGGGTGCTCCGGTTGGCCTGTTCCTGTCATCGAGCATTTTCTGGCTGCTGCTGCATGTGATGTCGAAGGATGACCTGCTGGCTTGGGGCTGGCGCGTTCCTTTTCTCGCATCGACAGTGCTGATTGCCATTGGTCTGTGGGTTCGCTTCTCGATCTCCGAGACACCCGCCTTCAAAAAAGCCTTGGAAGCCCATGAGCGGGTGGCGGTGCCGGTTGCCGAAATCTTTGGCAAATACAAGCGCAGCCTGTTCCTTGGCACATTTGTGGCGCTGGTCACCTTCGTGCTGTTCTACATCGGCACGGCCTGGCTATTGTCTTACAACATCAAAGTGCTGCAGATGCCCTTCCTCGATGCTCTGGAAATCCAGATCATGAGCTCGGTGGTATTTGGTATTTTCATCCCCCTCACCGGCAAGGTGGGCGATAAGATCGGTCGTCGCAAATCGCTGATCGGCATCACCGTGATGATTGGTGCTTTCTCCTTCCTGCTGCCAGCGCTGTTGGCCGGTGGCGAAGTCGGCGTTGCCATTTTTGCCGCAGGCTCCATGGCCTTGATGGGCATGACCTATGCGCTGATTGGTGCGGCTCTCTCAGCACCCTTCCCCACCAATGTGCGCTATACCGGTGCATCGCTGACCTTCAATTTTGCAGGCATTGTTGGCGCGTCATTGGCACCCTACGCGGCGACATGGCTTCAGGCCAATTACGGCATGGCCTATGTCGGCTACTATCTGGGACTGGCCGCATTGATCACGCTGCTGTGCATTCTGGCTTCGCGCAAGGGTGAAGTTTAAAGCGTTTCCAGCAAAAGTGCATCGCGGTTTTGCGTCCGGAAATGCGAAAGAAATGAGCTTAGCTTGAATCAATTGAATCAGATTCAGAACAATAAAAAAGCCCGCCAAGTCACTGACTTGGCGGGCTTTTTTATGTGTTTGCATCGCGATTACTCGGTGGTGACACCCAGGAATGGCTCAACCTCGCGACCCGGCATAAACAAGCCGAGACGCTTGATTTCCCATTGCAGCTTGATGCCGGAATTTTCAAACACCTGACGGCGAATGGTCTCGCCCAGATATTCCAGCTCATAGGCCGTCGCCTGCCCGGTATTGATCATGAAGTTGCAATGCAGCGACGACATTTGCGCGCCACCGATCATCAAACCACGACCACCGGCTTCATCAATCAATTCCCAGGCCGAGTGGCCTTCCGGGTTCTTGAAGGTTGAACCGCCGGTCTTTTCCTTCACAGGCTGCACGGTTTCGCGGTGCTGGCGCACCGCATCCATTTCACCACGAATCTTGGATTTTTCGTCCTTATAACCCTCAAACAGGCCACTGACGAAAATCAGACCTTCCGGCGCAGAGGAATGGCGATAGCTGTAGCCCATATCAGCGTTGGACAGCACATGGATATTGCCCTGACGATCCACCGCTTCAACCTCAATGAGGCGTGCTGCGGTTTCTCCGCCATTGGCACCTGCGTTCATTTTCAATGCACCGCCAATCGAGCCGGGAATGCCATAGTAAAAGGCAAAGCCGCCAATGTTATTGTCCATGGCCATCGCGGCAATGTGCTTGTCCGGGCAAATGGCACCGGCACGGATGCGGTTTTCACCTTCCAGATCAAGACCGCCAAAGCCCTTGGCCGACAGACGCACAACCACGCCCGGAATGCCGCCATCGCGCACCAGCAGGTTGGAGCCAACGCCCACCACGGTCAAAGGCACATCTTCTGGCAGCAACGCCAAAAAGGTTATCAGGTCTTCCTTGTCGTGCGGCTGGAACATCAGTTCGGCCAGACCACCAGCCTGAAACCACGTAACACGGTCCATTGGCGCATCCGGCGTCAAGCGCCCCCGCAACTCACTGACCCCCGGCCCCAAGCGAGCCAGCAACTTTTCCCCATCGACCTGTTTCATTCCGACTTTCCCGAAAGCGCTTCCAATTCCTTGGGCAGTGCTGCTGCCCAGTGCGTGATATTTCCTGCCCCCAAGAGGACCACAAAATCACCCGGTTGCGCAATGGCTGATATTGCCTGAGCCAGCTGATCAGGCGAGGCTAAAGTGCGCGCATCGCGATGGCCGCCCGATTTAATGCGAGAAACAAGGGCTTCTGAGTCAAAACCTTCGATTGGGTCCTCGCCCGCCGCATAGACCGGCGAAATAAAAATGCTGTTGGCATCGTTAAAGCAATTGGCAAAATCATCAAACAGACTGGAAAGACGCGAATAACGGTGCGGTTGGTGCACTGCAATGATTCGGCCAGAGCACGCTTCGCGCGCAGCTTTCAGCACCGCTTTGATTTCAACCGGGTGGTGACCATAATCATCGAAAATCTGCACGCCGTTCCACGTGCCGGTCAAGGTGAAGCGCCGCTTGACACCACTGAACGACGAAAGCCCCTTGCGGATGGCTTCTTCGGAAATGCCAAGCCGGTTGGCAACGGCAATGGCCGCGCAGGCGTTGGAAACGTTATGGCGGCCCGGCATGGGCACCACCAAATCCTTGAAGTTGAATACCCGGCCCGTGCGACGACGGCGGATCTCGACATCAAACATCGATTTCGTGCCATCAATGCGCACATTGGAAAACCGCACATCGGCCTGCGGGTTTTCCCCATAGGTGACAACCTTGCGGTCTTCGATGCGGCTCACCAGTGCCTGCACTTCGGGATGGTCGAGGCACAGCACACCAAAGCCGTAAAACGGCACGTTCTCTACAAACTGCCGAAAGGCCGCGCGGGCTGCATCAAACGTGCCGTAATGATCGAGATGCTCGGGGTCGATATTGGTAACCACCGCCACGTCGGCAGGCAATTTCAAAAAGGTGCCGTCGGATTCGTCGGCTTCCACCACCATCCAGTCACCCTCGCCCATGCGGGCGTTGGTGCCATAGGCGTTGATGATACCGCCGTTGATCACCGTCGGGTCCATCTGCCCAGCGTCGAGCAGTGCGGCCACCATGGAGGTCGTGGTGGTTTTGCCATGGGTGCCGCCAATGGCGATGGCATTGCGAAAACGCATCAGCTCGGCCAGCATTTCGGCCCGTCGCACGATGGGCAGCAGTTTTTCGCGCGCCGCAACCAGTTCGGGATTGTTTTGCTTGATGGCCGTGGACACCACAATCACTTCGGCATCGCCAAGGTTTTCCGCCTTGTGGCCAACAAAAACCTCAATGCCCTTTTCGCGCAGGCGCTGCACATTGGCGCTATCGGCCTGATCAGAACCTTGCACGCGGTGGCCAAGATTGTGCAGCACTTCCGCAATGCCGCTCATGCCGATTCCGCCGATCCCGATAAAGTGGACCAGACCGATGCTTTGCGGCATCTTCATGTGTTCATTCCCCTCAAAATCGAAGTCAATTCAATGTCTGGCAATAGACTCAACCACGTCGGCAAGCAAGCCTGCCGCCTGCGGTTGGCCCGCCTTGGCCGCAGCCTGGGCCATTTCGGTCATTTTTTCCGGGCTGGTCATCCAGCTTTTCAGCTTGGCTGCCAGCTTTTCCGGTGTCATTTGCGACTGAGGCACCACCACAGCGCCGCCAAGCCCTGCCATGGTGGCCGCATTGGCCGCCTGATCATGATCCAGAGCAAAAGGATAGGGCACCAAAATGGCGGGCCTACCAATCACCGCCAGTTCCGACACAGTGGACGCGCCAGACCGGGAAATCACCAGATTGGCCTTGCCGATACGATCCGCCATATCGCCAAAAAATGGTGATACGTCGGCCGGAACTTTCAGCTTGGCATAACATCCTTTCACCTGCGCCACATCCTCTGGCCGCGCCTGTTGGGTCACCACAAGGCGCGCCCGCAGCACATCATCCAGCAGGCAAATGGCACCGGGCACGGTGTTGGAAAAATGCTGTGCACCTTGGCTGCCGCCAAACACCACCAGCTGAAACGGATCGCCATCACCCGATGATGTATACTCCACCTCGGAGGCTGCCAGCACCGCTGGCCGCACGGGATTGCCCGTCACCACTGTTTTGTCGGCATAAGCGCCACCGGCTGGCAAAAAGCCACCGGCAATCTTGTTGACGCGTGAGGCCAGAAATTTATTGGCCCTGCCCATCACCGCATTTTGCTCGTGAATAAGGGTCGGCACTTTCAGCGCGCAAGCCGCCAGCAAAGGCGGAATGGTGGGATAGCCACCAAAGCCAATGACCGCATTGGGCTTGAGCTTTGCAATCAATTTGCGCGCCGTGCGATAGCCGCGCCACAGCGTCAGCAAAGCCTTTGACACGCTGATCGGGTTCTTTGAGCCAATGGTGGCCGAGGGTACGACATGAATGGCATCGGCCGGAAACTTGCCCGCATAACGCTCGGCCCGACTATCGGTGACCAGATGCACGCTATATCCACGGGCCTGCAATTCATGGGCCAGCGCTTCTGCTGGAAAAACGTGGCCGCCGGTACCACCGGCGGCAAGAAGGATCAAACCTCTGGACATGACTTACTCCGCAGCAACGCTTTGGACCGAGCGGAACAACCGCCGCTCCTGAGATCTTTGTTCGGGACGATGGCGGGTGAGTGCCAGAATGAAACCGGCGGTAATGCCAATGGCCACCATGGAAGAACCACCGTAGGAAATCAGCGGCAAGGTCATGCCCTTTGCAGGCAAAAGCTCGAGATTAACGCCGATATTGATCATCGACTGCACACCGATTTGCAGCACCAGACCGGCGACAGCAAAACGGTTGAAGTCGTTTTTCTCACGAAACGCATGGCGCAGGCCACGAATGACCAGAAAAGCAAAGATGGCCACCAGCACCATGCAAAAGACAATGCCGAATTCTTCAGCGGCAACCGAGAAGATAAAGTCGGTATGGGCATCGGGAATGATGCGCTTGACAATGCCTTCGCCCGGCCCCACGCCAAACCAGTTGCCACGAATAATCGCTTCGCGTGCCGTATCCACCTGAAAGGTATCGCCGTCGCCGGTCAAAAAGCGGTCAATACGACCGGCAACGTGCGGCATGGTGTAATAGGCAAGGGTTGAGCCAACGCCACCGCCAACCGCCAGCAAAACAATGAAAATCCATGGCACGCCGGCCATGAAGAACATGCCGCCCCAAACCACCGAGGTCAAAACCGTCTGACCAAAGTCTGGCTGCACCATCAACAGCGCCACCACCACCATGAACAGCAAAATGGCAAAGAAATTGCCCGGAATATCCGGCTGGCGCGCGTGCTCGGCAAATAGCCAGGCGCAGACAACCACAAAGGCAGGTTTCATGAACTCGGATGGCTGAATGGACAGGCTGCCAAAATTGATCCAGCGATGCGCACCCTTGACCTCCGGGCCAAAGAACAGCGCCAAAATCATCATGGCGATGGAGGCAAGCAAGATCAGCAGTGCGGCGCGGCGCACCTGCCGGGGCGTGAGAAACGAAATGCCGATCATGGTGGCCAGACACGGCACGGTAAACGCCGCCTGTCTGCGCACGAAGTGGAAGCTATCCAGCCCGATGCGCTCGGCAACCGCTGGCGATGCCGCAAAAGACAGCATGAAGCCAATGCCCAAAAGCACAATGAATAACACCAGAAAAACGCGGTCTATGGTCCAGAACCAGTCGGCCAAAGCGCCTCGTTGTGCGCGGCTTACCATGTCATTGCTCTCCTGAGACCTGTTGCACCAGCATTGTCACATCTTTAAGACCGGCGACCAGCGCCACAAAGGCATCGCCACGCATTTCAAAATTCTTATACTGATCGAAGCTTGCGCAAGCCGGTGATAACATCACGGCCACCTCCGCCCCATCGGCCTCGGCATCGACCGCCGCATGGCGCACCGCCTGCTCCAAGGTGCCGGACATTTCAAACGGCACATCATTGCCAAGCGTTGCCGCAAAAGCCGGTGCTGCCTCGCCAATCAGATAGGCTTTGGCAATGCGCGAAAACAGTGGTGAAAGGCTGGCAATGCCACCCACTTTCGGCACACCACCGGCAATCCAGTAGATGCGATCATAGCTTGATAGCGCAGGCTCTGCGGCTTCCGCATTGGTTGCCTTGCTATCATTGACAAACACCACCTTGCCGCGCCGCCCAACAGGCTGCATGCGGTGCTTCAAGCCACCAAACGAGGCAAGGCCGGAGCGCACTTCATCTTCTGACAAGCCCACCGCAAGGCATGCCGCAATGGCTGCCGCCGCATTCTGGGCGTTGTGGCTGCCGCGCAGCGTGGGAATACCGTTGAGGTCCGCAACAAGCGCACCGCCCTGCTCTGTTCCCAGAAAAATGCGGTGGCCGTCGTTATAAAAACCCTGCTTGACCGGCTCATGTTTGGAAATGCGAATAACCTGACGATTGGCATTTTCCAAACGCTCGGCAATGCGCTGGGTGTAGCTGTCATCGACGCCGACAATGGCAATATCACTGCCCTCAACAAGACGGTTCTTGATGTCGGCATAGCGCTGCATATCGCCATGACGATCCAGATGATCTGGGGTCAGGTTGAGCACAATGCCAACTGAGGGGTTGATGGTTGGGGTAAGATCAATCTGATAAGACGAGCATTCCACCACATAAAAGCGCTTGGCTTGAGGCGGCTCAAGCGTCAGCACCGCCGTGCCGATATTGCCACCCATTTGCACATCGCGGCCACTGGCGCGCAAGATATGCGCGATCAACGCCGTGGTGGTCGATTTGCCGTTGGTGCCAGTGATGGCAATGAACGGGCAATCGGGTGAGCGCAACCGTCGCTCACGCACAAACAACTCAATATCGCCGATAATGGCAACGCCGGCGACATGAGCCAGTTCCACCGTCCAGTGCGGTTTGGGGTGGGTCAGCGGCACACCGGGCGACAAGATCAGTGCCGCAAGAGCGGACCAGTCAAGCTCACGCAGATCCTCGGCCTTCAAGCCCTCCGCGCGGGCTTTTTCCACGCTGTCGGGATTGTCATCCCAAACGGTTACATCCGCGCCACCTGCAATCAGCGCTCGTGCTGTGGCAAAGCCGGAGCCGCCAAGGCCAAACAGAGCAAGCTTTTGATTTTTGAAACTGGTGACCGGAATCATGATGGCCTCACCGCAGCTTCAGAGTGGAGAGACCAAGAATGGCAAGACCCACGGCGATGATCCAGAAGCGGATCACCACCTGGCTTTCGGTCCAGCCCTTCTTTTCAAAATGGTGATGGATGGGGGCCATCAAAAACACCCGCCGCTTGGTCATCTTGTAATAGCCAACCTGAATGATCACCGAGAGGGTCTCCATCACAAACAGGCCGCCGATGATGATCATGACGATTTCGTGCTTGGTGGCAACCGCCACCGTGCCAATCAAGCCGCCCAGCGCCAGCGAGCCGGTGTCGCCCATGAAAATAGCAGCCGGTGGCGCATTGAACCACAAAAAGCCGAGGCCAGCGCCGATCACCGCGCCCAAAATAACCGCAAGCTCGCCGGTGCCCGGTACAAAATTGATCTGCAAATAGCCTGCAAACACCGCGTTACCGGCCAGATAGGCAATCAAGCCGAAGGCGGCAGAGGCAATCATTACCGGAACAATCGCCAGCCCATCAAGACCATCAGTAAGGTTGACCGCATTGCCAGCGGCAACAATGACGAAACCACCAAAGACGATGAAAAAATAGCCCAGATTGAGCAAAACATCCTTGAAGAATGGAAAGGCCACAGAGGTTGCCACATGCGGACCCTGGGGTGCCGACACTTTGGCCGCTTCCATCATGAAAAACACGGCAATGCCGGCAATGAGAAACTCAATGCCTAAGCGCGCCTTGCCTGAAAAGCCCTTGTCCGACTGTTTGGTCACTTTCAAATAGTCATCGTAAAAGCCAATGGCCCCAAAGCCCAGCGTGACCAGCAGCGTTGCCACCACATAGACATTGGACAAATCGGCCCAGAGCAACGAAGCCCCCACAATGCCTGCCAAAATCATCAGGCCGCCCATTGTTGGGGTGCCAGCCTTTTTAAAATGGGTTTGCGGGCCATCGGCTCGAATGGGCTGGCCCTTGCCTTGGCGCACTCTGAGCGAGGCAATAATCGCAGGGCCAAACAAAAAGACAATCAGCGCGGCGGTAAACATCGCAGCCCCGGTCCGAAACGTGATGTAGCGGAACAGGTTGAAAAATTGGACATGGTTCGCGAAGTCAACAAGCCAGATCAGCATGAAAGCACTTTCCAAGAGTCGCTTCGGCCAAAGATCGAATCTTTGGCCGAACGTTTAAGTCTATTCTGGGCGGCGGGTGTCGTCCAATGAGGGATACTTGTCAAGCAGGACCGCAACAATCTTGCCAAAACCAAGGCCAAGCGAGGATTTAACCATAACAACGTCACCACCATGAACAGCAGAGGTGGCATAGGTTGCCAGTTCATCCGTGGTTTCAAACCAGATGCTGGAAACGCTCTCGGGCAGATGTGCCTTGAGTGCTGCCATTTCGGAGCCTGCCAGCCAGACATGCTCAATGCCAGCCGCCAGCAAAGGGCCGCTCAATTCGGCATGAAGCTCGCCCGACAACTCGCCCATTTCCAGCATATCGCCCAGAATGGCAATGCGACGACCATCGGCGTAGGGCTGGGCTGCCGCCAAAACCGCAATAGCAGCCCGCATCGATGCAGGGTTGGCGTTATAGCTCTCGTCAATCACGGTGAGAATGCCGGTGTCTGTGCGCAGCCGATGGCGCTGGCCACGGCCCTTGACCGCTGCAAGGTCTGCCAAAGCCTGCACAGCCGCATCCATATCGGCACCCAAAAGACGCACAACGCCCAAAGCCGCCATGGCATTTTCCGCAATGTGACGCCCCGGTGCGCCAATGGCCACTTCGCGGGTCTCGCCATCAATCACCGCCCAGACGGTCGAGCTTTCGGCTCCGCCGTCAAATTCTGCCAGGCGGAACTCGGCCTTGGTGTGCTGGCCAAAAGAATGGATATGCGTCACACCGGCATCATAGGCTTTTCTAGCCAGATATTCGAAATAGGGATTGTCGTGATTGAGCAGTGCCACACCGCCCAGCGCAACACCTGAGAAAATCTCGGCCTTGGCATCGGCAATCTCATCCACACTCGCAAAATTGCCCAGATGGGCCGGTGCAATCGTGGTAATCACCGCCACATGGGGGCGCACCATTTGTACCAGCGGTGTGATCTCGCCACTATGGTTCATGCCGATTTCAAAGATGCCAAATTCGGCGCTGGCGGGCATGCGCGCCAAGGTCAACGGCACGCCCCAATGGTTGTTGAACGAGGCAACGGCAGCATGCACCTCGCCCGATGGGGCCAGCACTTGCCGCAGCATTTCCTTGGTGGTGGTTTTGCCCACCGAGCCGGTAACGGCAACAATATGGGCTTTTGAGCGCGCCCGCGCCGCCAAGGCCAAAAGCCCAAGCGCCTGCAACACATCTTCCACCACAATCATCGGCACGGTCAGCCGACCAAGCGCCGGCAGCTTAGCCTCGTTGACCACCATCAAGGATGCGCCATTGGCCGCAGCAATTGATGCATAGTTATGGCCATCTACCCGATCGCCCTTGATGGCAAAAAAGGCTTCGCCGGGCTGCACGGTGCGGCTGTCAATTGAAATGCCGGTAATGCCTTCCGGCATCACGCCCAATGGCCGCCCATTCATGGCCGCCACCATTTCATCAATGGTCCAAAGAAAATTCAAGGGTGAAATTCCTCCATGGCATTCAGGATTTCGGCATGGTCCGAAAATGGCAAGGTGATGCCACCAACAATCTGGCCCTGTTCATGGCCTTTGCCAGCCACAATCAGAGTATCGCCCGTTGCCAGCATGGCAACAGCCGCGCGGATGGCCTGTTTGCGGTCTGCAATTTCAATACCCCGTGAGGTTGCCGCCATAACCTCGGCGCGAATGGTGGCCGCCACTTCCGAGCGCGGATTGTCGTCGGTAACAATAGCAATATCGGCCAGGCGATTGGCAATCTCGCCCATAATCGGACGTTTGCCCTTATCGCGGTCGCCGCCACAGCCAAACACCGCAATAATACGGCCACTGGTGAAAGGACGAACCGCCTTGAGCACATTTTCCAACGCATCCGGCTTATGGGCGTAATCCACATAGGCCAGCGCTCCGCCCTTGGCCTGTGCCACAAGCTCCAACCGTCCCGATGCACCTTGCAATCTTTCCAGCGCCTTCATGGTGGTTTCAACCGAAACACCCGTGGAAATCGCAAGACCTGCGGCCACCAGCGCATTGGCAATCTGGAAATCGCCCGCCAGCGGCAAATCAACCTCGTAAATCGCACCACCATGATGAATTTCGGCGGTTTGCTTGTGGCGGAAATGCTCAACGCGCTTCAGCGTCAAAAAGCTCCCTGCCCGGCCAACGGTGCGCACATCATGGCCTGCTTTTGTCGCCACGCGCGCCGCCTCTGCTGACCATTCATCATCTGCAAAGATCACGGCAGGCGCGCCTTTGGGCAAAAGCACCTCAAACAGCCGCATTTTGGCGGCCATGTAATGCTCAATGGTTGGATGATAATCCATATGGTCGCGGCCAAGGTTGGTGAAACCCGCAGCGCTTAACACCACGCCATCCAGCCGGCTTTGATCCAGACCATGGCTGGAGGCTTCCATCGCCGCATGGGTAACACCCTCGCCCGCCAGTTCCGCCAACATCTTGTGCAGCTCAACCGGATCAGGCGTGGTCAGCGAACCATAATCATTGCGCTTGGCGGAAATGACACCCGTGGTGCCAATCTGCGCGCTGTCCAAACCGGCAAAGGCCCAGATCTGGCGCACAAATGATGCCACCGAGGTTTTGCCAGCAGTGCCGGTAACGGCAATCATCGTCTGCGGCTGAGCGTTATAGAAACGGGCCGCAGCCAGCGCCAGTGCGCGGCGCGGCTGATCTGTGACCAACACGGGAACATTGACATTCATATTGGCGTCCACGGAAGATGATGCCACCACAACAGCCGCACCGCGCGCCACGGCATCAGCAATAAATTGCGCGCCATCGGCTTTCACACCGCTGAGCGCCACAAACATCATGCCGGGCTGCACCTTTCGACTATCGGCAGTGAGGCCAGAAATCTCCAGCTCTGCCAATCCGCTGTCCAGCGGGCCGATCAACTCTTGCAGCGCACCATCCGTGAGTTCTCGCAGTTTCATCTTTTCTTCGTCCCCTACTGGCTGGGCGGCACTGATTCCACCCACCAGTCCTGCATTGAAACCTCAATATGACACGAGCATGTCTTTTCCGAGCGAACCGAAGTCCGGTTCTACACCGAGAATTGGGGCCGTTCTGCGAATAATGTCCCGAACAATCGGCAATGCCGTGTAAGCAGAGATGGTTCCGCCCTGCTCGCCGGTCAACGGCTCATCGATAAAGCTCAGCACCACATAGCGTGGCTTGCCCATGGGAAATGCTCCCAGGAACGCATTGAAGTTCAGCTTGCTGTCATAACGACCGTTGACAACCTTGTCGGCGGTACCCGTCTTACCACCCACATCGAAACCCGGAATGCGCGCACCACGGCCCGAACCAAATTTTCCATTATAATCAAAAAGGTAGCGCATATCGGCGCTGGTTGTCGGCTTCAAGACCGCCTCGGCAACTTCATCGGCCTGCTCAAGCGTGCGCGGCAGGAATGTCGGCTCGATCAAACGGCCACCGTTGACCAAAGCCGCACCCGCAACCGCCGTCTGCAACGGTGTGGTGGCAACGCCGTGGCCGAAGGAAATGGTGATCGAGTTGATTTTTTTCCATTCGCGCGGCTGAGACGGCATTTTCACTTCAGGCAATTCCGTCTTCATCTTGGTCAACAGCCCAAGACGGGTCAAATATTCCTTTTGCTCAGGAATGCCGACAACGTCGATGATCTTCGCCGTACCAATGTTGGAGGAATATTTGAAAATATCGGGCACGGTCAAAAACCGGCTCTGACCATGGAAGTCCTTGATGGTGAAGCCACCGATTTTAATCGGGTAGCGCGCATCAAAACTATCCGTCAGCTTGATGCGGCCGGTATCCAGGCCCATCGCCAGCGTGAAGGATTTAAAGGTCGAGCCCATTTCGAATGTACCATTCGACATGCGGTTCAGCCAGCCATCCTTGGCACCCTGCTCTGGACTGTTGGGATCAAAATCCGGGTAAGATGCCATGCCAAGCACTTCGCCAGTTTCCGCATCCAGCACAACGGCCCCTGCAGATTTGCCCTTGAAATTCACCTGAGCGGCGGCCACCACATCATGCACGATATTCTGAACACGCAGATCGATGGACAGCTTCACCGGCTCCAAACGGGCGTTGCTGGTCATGCCCAGATCGGCCAGTTCGGCCAAGCCCTGATTGTCGATGTATTTTTCCATTCCGGCCATGCCGCGATTGTCGATATTCACAAAACCGACAATGTGGGCCGCCGTGGAACCACCGGGATAGAACCTGCGAATTTCAGGCCGAAAGCCGATACCGGGAATGCCAAGGGCCAAAATCTGGCTCTGCTGCTTGGGCGTCAACTGGCGGCGCAGCCATTGGAAATGCGACTTCGACGACAGCTTGCGATACATGTCGCGCGCGTCCACATCGGGCAAAACCGTTGCCAGCTTTTCCACCGCTTCATCGGCATCGACAATTTTATGCGGCTCGGCAAACAGCGATACGGTGCGAATATCCGTGGCCAGCACCTGACCATTGCGATCCAGAATGTCCGGGCGCGCTGCCATCAGCCGATCTGGCGGGATGATGCTGGATGTGTTTTCAGGATGGGCATAGCCATATTGCATCAGCCGCCCGCCAATGACGATGTAAACAGCCGCAAAACCAAACATCAGCAAGCCAACGCGCCGACGCGCCATATCGGCCTTGCGTTTGGCTGCATTATCAGCGGCGCGCGAGCGATTGCGAGATGGACCAGCCCGGCGAACATCTGCCGAAAGATGCGCCTTGCTTTTCAATAACATCATACGAGACAAAAACGACATCAGCGCGCCACCGATCCTGTTGTGATCTGGTCTGTCGGCTTCGTCTTGGGACGACCGTCAGCGATCTGGGGAACAGGAACCTGCGACTTCAGCATCGGCAATTCATTGGCGCGGGCAAGTTGATTAGGATCGGTCTGCTGAAGCTGCAACTCGTCATGATAGACATTGGCAAGCTTTTCCAGCCGGTTGGGCTGCGTCAGCAAGGCCCAGTCGGCCTCCAACAGCTCAATCGTGTCTTTCTCCAGCTTGATCTGCGCCTCAACGCGCCGCACATTCTGAAATTTTTCGTCAGTATTGTGCTTGATTTGATAGGTCACGGTGGCAGCCGCCGCCATGACTCCGATCAAAATAACGTCAAAGGTGCGAATCATGGATCAACCTCCCAGTCGTTCGATCTCGGCGAGATCGGGCAGATCGAAAATTGAGAAATCGGCCTTCATGGCTGGATGCACTGTCCTGATGGCAGCGCGAAGTTTGGCGGAACGGGCGCGCGGATTGATCTCGGCCTCCTCCTCAGTGGCGGCGAGCAAACCTTTGCCGACCGGCTCAAAAGTTGCCAACCGCTCAACTACCATCGGGAGATGGCGCGAGCCTGTTGCTTTGCCCGAACGATCGGAAAAGAATTTTTTAACAATGCGATCTTCAAGCGAGTGAAAAGTGACAACCACCAGCCGCCCGCCGGGCTTGAGTGCCTGCTCGGCTGCAAACAACGCCTGCGCCAACTCGCCCAACTCGTCATTGACAAACACACGAAGCGCCTGAAATACGCGCGTTGCCGGATGGATCTTGTCCTTGGCCTTGCGCGGCGTCACAATCTCGATCATGCCTGCCAAATCACGGGTGGTTTCAAAAGGATGGGTGGCACGGCGTTTTTCAATGGCACGCGCGATGCGGCCAGCCTGCTTTTCCTCACCCAGAAAGCCAAAAATCCGGATCAGGTCTGATACCTTGGCCCGGTTGACAACATCGGCAGCCGACACGCCAGCACCGGACATGCGCATATCCAGCGGACCATTTTTCTGAAATGAAAACCCGCGTTCGGCCTCGTCAATCTGCATGGACGACACGCCGATATCGAGCACAATGCCGTCCAGCCCATCTTCCGGCGCAAAACGATCCAGCACGGAAAACTGCGTGTGATTGAGGGTGAGATGACCGCCATGCGCGGCAACCATGGCCTGGCCTGCGGCAATGGCTGTTGGATCACGATCAAGCGCGATAACATCGGCACCGGCGCTTAAAATCGCAGAGGTATAACCGCCAGCCCCAAATGTGCCATCAAGAATAACCTTGCCAGCCTGTGGCTCAAGCGCATCCAGAACTTCTTTGAGAAGAACCGGAATGTGACGAACCGGTCCGCCTTCGGCTTCAGTATTCCCTCCGCCAAGATCCGTCATCATTCCGCTTCTCCGCCTTAAGTCGTCTTGCCTTAAATCGGGCGCGAACCTCTCAGTCCAAGCCCTTTTCTGGCTGCCGCCTGCGCCTCGTGAAACGCTTGCGGCTGCCACACCTGAAAATGATCCGACCGCCCCACAAAGGTCACTTCGGATGTAATGCCTGTAAAGTCGCGGATAAAATCCGTGACCATCAAACGCCCCTCTGAATCGAGACGCATAAACACGCCGCCCCCGTGGATCAAGAGCGACATCTCGTTTGCTACCGGCGAAAACGGATCTTCCGCAGTGATCTGGCGCTCGTACCGCTCGAGCAGATCCGGACCACCGACGCTGATCGCCGGAAACGTGAAATCCTGAAAGCAATACAGCTCCTGAATTTCCCGATTTACCAAGACAGCACGGAACGCCGCCGGCACGGAAACCCGTCCCTTCGCATCGATCCGGTTTGTCGCATTGGATAAGAAGCGGTTCATAACGCTTTACCGCCGCCTCCTGTCCTTTCATGCGGATCAAACACCCGCAACTCCATGAATGCACGTGCGCAGAAATGCTCATTGCCGAATTGCAAAAACAGTCGAGCAAACCCCTGAAGGTCCGCATCTTTGCTTCACATGTCGGGGCATCTGATCGCCCCTCGGCAGTGCACTTATGGGATAACATGGGACCATATGGGCGTCAATGGGAATGGGCCCGCCAACACGGACCACGGCATCGGAAATTTATAACCCGTTAAGATTAATGAATAGTTATTACGTCAATGGCAGCTCAAGACACGCCAAAGCCATGGCGGGCTGAGCAAACCATTGATATAAATTATATTTTTCTAATTTTGTGAAATTGCATCTTCACGAAGCGCTCTTGCATAATTCCTTGAATCCTAACAATTTAAGGTGAAAATCATGCAGCAAACAGAAGGAGCAAAAGCGCGCCCTTGCGCCCCAGAGTGGGCGAACAATGCTTTCGCAAAAATCCTTGAAAAAACAAACACCAGTCGGCCTGTAAGCCGGGTTCTGTATGGCCCCGGTTTCCCGGAACGTGGCAGCCATTCATCTGGGACGACGCTTGCGCGCCGCCTCTCGCAACCCACCCGGATGACTGGCCCGAAAACCGGCTGTAGTGCGGCTTGCGCCGCCCCCGCGTCATCCCTATTCGGTCTTGCTCCCGGTGGGGTTTACCATGCCGTCCCTGTCACCAGCGACGCGGTGGGCTCTTACCCCACCCTTTCACCCTGACCTCGACAAGCGAGGCGGTCTGCTTTCTGTGGCACTTTCCCTGAGGTCGCCCTCGCCGGACGTTATCCGGCACCGTGTTTCCGTGGAGCCCGGACTTTCCTCACCCTACCGTCTTTCGACATTGGTAAAGCGCGGCTGCCCGGCCGACTGGTGTGGGGTGCTTAAACGAGACGGATGCGAAACACCACCCCTATAATCACCTCAGGAGAAACTGGGCGAAAAAACTGCCGGATAATCTTCGCCCTCAAGCGTGCCATTGCGCAGCAGCACAGCCCCCAGGCGGCCAATTTCATCCGAGCTTTTGGCCGCAGCCCCGCAACCGCCACTGAGCACGCCAATGCGCTGGCTGCGGCTCATGCCAATCGCCGGGTAACCACCGGGCGTGAACGATGTGACGCAAGCCGCCATCGAAACCGGCGCATGGGCAAGTGTTGGCACCAGGCCATCAATAATTCGCTTGAGGTGATTGCGCGTACTTTCACGGCCGCCACTCTTGAACCACTCCCGAATGGCTGGCTCGGTCAGAAGCTTGAGATCATCAGGGTCGCCACCGATTTTCAAATAGGTCTTGCCATCGGGATAGCGCACCGGCGGCAGCAAATATATGTGATCTTGCGGGCCATTCGGCTCATAAATCAGCGATGGCATGCCGGCATAAGTCGACAATTCCTCATCCGGGATTTCGAAAAATGCGACCGTGCGGGCGTTGATGGAAAGGTCAAGCCTTTGAGGCAAGAGGTCGGGCGCAATGGAAAAGCCACCGGCAGCCACCAGCACTTTCTCCCCCTTTACCACCTGCCCGTCTGCAGTCGTTACAGAAACATACGTGCCCTCATCGCGCACGGCGGCGGCAATGGCATTGATCAGCGTGACACCGGCCTTTTCAGCCAAGATGGTTTGCGCCGCCACCATTGCCCGCGGGTTCACATAGCCCGCGTTGTGGCGCTCATGAACGCCAACACATCCGACTTCAAACTGAAAATAAGGAAATTCGCCCGCCAGAGCCCCACCATCCAAGGACTCCGTCACCACACCGAGCTGCGATACAGCCTCTTGCACATTGGCAATATAGGTGGATTGCCCGCCGGGCTTTGGCGCAACAATCAGGCATCCCACCTCATGATAGAAGGTGATGCCGCTTTCCTGCTGCATGGCATGATAGCGTGCAATCGACCGATTGGCCAGCTTGGCCCAGACGGGATTGCCATCAATGGTGCGGGTGATACGGGCCTCATCATAATGGCTGGCAAAAACGCCTTCATGATTGGCCTTGTCGGCAGGTTCATCTGGCCCGATCAGGGCAACGCCATCGGCGTTCGCCCCAAGATGGCGCGCAGCTGCCGCCCCCATCATGCCGCGCCCGATAATGATGTATTTGAAAACCTGATCTGCCATATCAACACCCAAACGATTCAATGGCGCAAGGATTAGCACGGCGGATTTGATTTCACATCGGAGAGATTGACGCAGGCCATACTCTTCCCCAACAATAGGTCACCATCCTCGCTTTTCCATATTGAAAACGGAGTATAGAAATGCCGAAAGCTGCACTGATTTTAACGCAAGGCTTCGCGGACTGGGAATATGCCTTGATCGCGGGAACTGGTGGTCCTTTCTATGGCATTGACGTGCAATTTTTCACGCCGCAAACCGGAAGCCTCCGCTCGCAGGGAGGACTTGTTACCAACGTCGACCAGGACCTAAATCAATGCCGTCAATGGCAACCCAATAGCGTCGTTGTTGTTGGCGGAGCGATATGGGCAGACAGCCAAGCGCCCGAGATTGCGGATTTCCTCAACGACTGCCGGACAGATGGCGCGTCAATTGGCGGCATTTGCGGCGGAACGCTTGCCTTGGCAAGAGCGGGCCTGCTCGACACGCTCCCGCACACATCCAATAGCCGCGATTTTCTGATTGAGAATGCGGGCAATTACGCCGGAGCTTCCTTCTATCAGGATCGCCCGTCGGCGGTTTCCGCAGACGGGATTATCACCGCGCCCGGAACGGCACCCGTCAGCTTCACCGCTGCGATTTTTGAAAGCGTCGGCATTGCCCCCGAACTCATATCCCAGTTCACCACCATGCTTGCGGCCGAGCACCATTGAACGCCCCCTTCAATGGATGTGAACACGGGACTGCGCTTCGCACGTCCACAACAAGAGAGAGCGGTTGACCAATTTGGTTTTCCGCTCTCCTCGCATCGGTCAAAGTCACATCAAACCTTCTCGCCGATCATCGCCAGCACCTGGCCGCAATAGCGTTTGGAGGTTGCGTTCATGCGGGTCGCACCATGGCCGGCGTTGTAGCGCAAGATCGCGCCGCACATATCACCACCGCCAAGCTGATTGGCCATGGCCAGATATTTGATGCCGTATTTCAGATTTGTTGCCGGATCATAAAGGCCTGCCGTGTTGCCACTATAACCCATGGCGCGGGCGGTGGCCGGCTTGATTTGCATCAGGCCGACTTCGCCATGCGCACCCCGCGCCTTGGCGTTAAAATTGCTCTCGATCTTGATCACAGCCTGCGCCAACTGCGGGGAAACGCCGTATTGCTTGGAATAGGATGAAATCAGCGCGTGATAGGGCAGCTTGCCGCTGGCGCGCTCAACACCCGAATTGCTGTCAATTTCCTTCTCGCTTGGTTGCTCTTTATCTCCGCGCAACATGTCCATCAAGGACGGAATTTTCGCGGTTTCATTGGCGTGGGCATAGGAGCCAGCAGGCAAAGTCATAGCGAGGCATGCCGCAGCAGCAAAAAGATGCGTTTTCATGAAAAGGTTCAGTCTCCAGTCAAAGGGTTCGAAATAAAGACAAGCATAGTCAAAGCTTCTCCATGTCACCGCTTTTGCAAAAGCGACGATTTACATCACCCTCATCGTTGATAATTGCGGAAGACATCATCTTGTGAAGTCAAACCCGCCGTTCAGCGAGTTTGTTAAACAGCCGCAATAAGGAAATCCTATGGCCGAGCAAAATTTTATGATTTTTGGCTAGCAAAGAGGGCCGCGTCCGGGCGGCCAATCTTGCAGCAATCAGGCAAAACGCGGCAGCGATACCAGCAAGCGATGCAATGTATCTATGGTCGAGGAATCAGCGACTCCATCAACTCTTGCTTGCCGAAAATGCAGCTGAAAACTCTTGACGACGCCGACGGTTTCAGCATTAAATTCGCCATTTATTTCAATGTTATAGCCATAGAAAGATAGCATGGATTGCAAAGCTTCTATGGGCTGGCCGCGATCCCCTTGGCTGAAAAACCTCCCGCCGCCCATGGGCGCTGGTTCAACCCAGTGTCCAACCCCCATCTGATGCAGCCGATCCCAAGGGAAATGTTCACCTGGATCAACCTTGCGAACAGGGGCAATATCGGAGTGCGCCAGCACCCGCTCAGGCGTGATAGACCAGCGTTTTGCACAATCCAGACACAATTGTGCAACGGATTCGATCTGCTCTTGCGGATAATCCGGCAAGGATGGATGGCCAGCATTGGCAATTTCAATGCCGATCGAGCGCGAATTGATGTCAGTGGCACCAGCCCAGAAGCTTTTGCCAGCGTGCCATGCACGCCGACTCTCGCTCACCATTTGCACAACGTCCCCGTTTTCGCGCACCAGATAGTGGCTAGACACCTGACTTTCGGGATTGCAGAGCCACGAAATGGCGGCATCTTCGCTCGGCATGCCGGTGTAATGCAAAATAATCGTATCGGGGGCTGCGATGTCCACGCGCTCACCATGGTTTGGAGATGCGATGACCTCCGCGCCAGAATAATCAGCCTTAAAATCAGTCATGCAGCCCGACGTTCCTTTTCAATCGCAGCATAGGCGGCGTTGAAGGCGGCCATGCGCTGATGCGCTGCCGCGTGCATTTCCACGGGCAAGCCCCGCGCATAAAGCATATCCGGGTGATGTTCGGACGCCAACGTGCGATAACGCTTGCGGATCGTGCTGAAATCATCGCTGCGCGATACGCCCAGAATGCCATAGGGATCGTGATCCAATGCCAGATGGCGCGCAGCAATGGCCTCAAACCGGTCTTCACCAATTTCGAAAATCTCGGCAATCCGGCTCAGGAATGCCATTTCCTTTTCGTGAACCAGCCCATCCGCCGTGGCAATGTGAAAGAGTGCGTCAACAATCTCCTCCAGCATAGGGCAGCCCTTGGTGCGCGAGCCGCACAGATTGGCGAGCTTTTCGGCATAGGCTTCGTAACCGGCAATATCCTGCTTGGCGAGATTATAGAGCCTCGCCACATTGCGCGCTTCTTCGGGCGGGAATTCGAAAATGCTGCGAAAGGCATTGACCTCGGCCTGCGAGACAATACCATCAGCCTTTGCCATCTTGGCCGACAGCGCAATGATCGCCACAGAAAAAGACACGCGCCTGCGCGTTTCCGGATCGCCCTCAAACATTGTGCGGATCGCATCGACAAGCGACGACAGGGCATTGCCGGCTGCGTCGCTCACCGCGCTCACCAGCCGTTCCCATAAAGACGATAATTGCAGGCAGCTAAAATCAAACATCATGTTGGCAGCTTGACCAAATTACCGCTGGAAAAGCAAGACAGGCGCGCTCATGATTTTGGTTAAACTTTGTTCACAATCCCGCAACGCTGCCTGAACACGACATGAACAACAAAGGCGAATCACATCATTATTTCACAAAACAACCTCGACCCAACTTATCCACAATCGCCAACACAGGGGAGAGGATATTTGAAACGATTGAAACCGATTGCTTTGTGACATTTCCGCGAAACTGCGGATTTTACAGGATTTTTTTCTTTACAGGCCGGGCTTGCTATCGCATCCATGGGGCAATCAGTCACAGGATATGCGGCGTCACGCGTCGCCAGAAGGAGGATACATGGCCAAAACCAAAGTTGCGCTGCTCACCGCAGGCGGTCTCGCACCCTGCCTTTCGTCCGCCGTTGGCGGGCTGATCGAACGTTATACCGATATTGCCCCTGACGCCGACATCATTGCCTATAAATCCGGCTATCGCGGTCTGTTGATGGATTACAAAATCGAGATCAACCAGCATATGCGCGAGCAGGCCCATGTTCTGCACCGCTATGGTGGATCACCGATTGGCAACAGCCGCGTCAAGCTCACCAATGTTGCCGATTGCGTCAAGCGCGGCCTGATCAAAGAGGGTCAAAATCCGCTTCAGGTGGCAGCCGAGCGCTTGGCGGCCGACGGCATCACTATTTTGCACACCATTGGCGGTGACGACACCAACACAACGGCCGCAGACCTGGCGGCCTATCTTGGTGCCAATGGCTATGACCTCACAGTGGTTGGCCTGCCCAAGACGGTGGATAATGATGTGGTGCCCATCAAGCAATCGCTGGGCGCATGGACTGCCGCCGAGGTTGGCGCGCGCTTTTTTGACAATGTCTCCAATGAACAGAGTGCGGCCCCGCGCACATTGGTTATTCATGAAGTCATGGGCCGCCATTGTGGCTGGCTGACAGCCGCAACCGCCCGCGCCTATATTCAGCGCGTCAAGCACAATGAATATGTCGAGGGTTTCATGATGAATGAAGCGCTGAAGAATATTGACGGACTGTATCTGCCCGAAACCCATTTCGATATGGAGAGCGAAGCCGAACGTCTGAAAGAAATGATGGACAAGACCGGCTTTGTGACCCTGTTCGTGTCGGAAGGTGCCTGCATGGATGAGATTATTGCCGACCGTGAAGCGGCGGGCGAAGAAATCAAGCGCGATGCCTTTGGCCATGTGCAGCTGGACAAGATCAATGTTGGCGGTTGGTTTCAGCAGCATTTTGCCAAGCTTTTGCAAGCGGAACGCTCGATGGTGCAAAAATCCGGTTATTACGCCCGCTCCGCCCCTGCCAATTACGAGGATCTGCGTCTTATTCAAAGCATGGTAGATCTGGCCGTTGAAAGCGGCCTGAATGGTGTCTCAGGCGTGACCGGCCATGATGAAGATCAGGGCGGCAAGCTGCGTGCCATCGAATTTCCGCGGATAAAGGGCGGCAAGGCATTTGATTTGAATACGCCGTGGTTTAAAGATGTTATGGATCATCTTGGACAGAAATTTCGCCCGGCCGCTTGATCGCATAGCCATGTGGTGACTTCTCTTGTCATGGGAATAGGGAGAGGAGAAGTCTATGCAACTTCAGGACTGGCTGCTCTGTGCGGCCACATCCGCCGCCTTTCTGGCTGTGCCCGGACGGGCGGCGAAGCGCATTGTTGATTGTCGGCGCGCAGGCGGAGCAAAACTTGCGGGCTTTTCTGTGCTTGGCTGCATGGCAGGCTATGGCATCGCAACCACTGCGGTGTTTGCGGCTGCGCAAACCCTGGTCGATGCCGGAGCGGTGGCGATGCAACAGCTGCAATGGTTGGGCATGGCAGCACTTATGCTGCTAGCGCTGCGGCTGTGGAAAGCACCCCTGCATATTGGTCCGGTTGCAGATAATGACAATATAGCAAACAAATCCTTTGCGGTCATTGTGTCGCAGGGCGTGGCAACTTGTGCATTGGATGGGCGCACGGTGCTTTTTTTGCTGGCGATGACCACCCAGTTGGGGGCCGTGTTTTCGCCTCAGGGCCGCGATTTCCTGAATTTGGCGGGTATTTTTGCCGCAATTGCCACTGTCACCTGCCTTTATCAGGCCATCTTTGCGAATGTGATAGACCGTATCATCCGCAAACGCTCAGTGCGCAAATTGGCCCCGCAGAACGGCAAAACCATGTTGATTTCAGCCCGCTCCGTCAGCGCAGGATTTAGAAAAATTGCCGCCTGACCACAGCTAATCAAAACTTCGGCATCAGGGGGGCTGTCAAATTTGTGAATCAGATGTTAATAGTTCGTCAGAGGTGTAAAATCCTCGCTCGTTTCAATAGCCGACGGACAGACGTATGACAGCGAAAACGGACCGCGCGATTACACTCAGTTTTACTGCTGCAATCGTTGCTGCCCTTTCGAGTTGCACAGGCGCAAATGAGAGTGCCAAGGCAGACTTGGCACCCAAACCCGCAACCCACCAGGTTGCCGCTGCTGCATCCGCAAATACGACCGCACAAACTGCATCTGCGACAGGAAATCAGGTTTCTCCAGCCAATCCGTCCCAATCTGCTGTTGCAGCATTGGCGACAACCAAGCAGGGCAACGCCGCTTCTGCGGCGATTGATCTGGCGGCAGGGCAAGGCCCCATTCCTCCAGCCAACCCGCATGAATCAAATTCGGGCTCGCTTGGCCCAACGGTTGCGTCCGTCACCAGCGCCAATGCCCCCGCCAGCGTGAGCGACAATCAGCCGATTGGTCTGGAAAGCGAGGCACTGCAGCCGGATGTGATTGCCTTGCAATCGGCAATTCCAACACCACGGCCAGCATCGCTGGGCTATACTGCGCCAGCAATGCCCGCACAAACAGCAGCAAAGCCGGTGTTGGTATCCTTTGCCACGCTGGACGCACAGTTTGACACAAGCGCGCCCAACGCGCAGCCCCTGGTGGCAGCCTCCGCAACGCAAAGCGCCGGGCCGACCGTTATCAATGGTCTTGTCAATAAATATGCCGCACTCTACGGCATGCCATCGGCTCTCATTCATCGCGTCATCCACCGCGAAAGCCGTTATAATCCATCTGCTTACCACAGTGGCAATTATGGCCTGATGCAAATTCGCTATAACACAGCGCGTGGCCTTGGTTATGAAGGCAAGCCCGAAGGTCTGTTTGATCCTGAAACCAACCTGAAATACGCGATCAAATATCTGCGCGGCGCATGGATGGTGGCCGAGAACAATAATGACAACGCAGTGCGCCTCTATGCCCGCGGCTATTACAACGATGCCAAGCGCAAGGGCATGACCAATTATCTTCAATAGACAATCGGCCAGCCCCCTCCCCCATCACGAACGTTATTGAAGGGCGGCGACAACCGCCCTTAACAGATTCTGCGGCTTGTAGCCGACGCTGAGCGGGGTCAAGCCCATGCGCATAACGATCAGGCCGGCAGACGGTACGATCGCAATTGTTTGGCCATCATGCCCCTGCATCCACACGGTATCTGCTGGCAAGCCTGCTTCCGACTGCGCGCTGGGCTGCGGCCCCACACGCCACATGAAGCCTTGGGTATAAATCCCGTTTGATGCTTTGGTTCGCTGCTGCATCATGCCCAGATAGCCAATGGGCAACAGGCGTTTTCCGTTCCAGACCCCGTCCTGCAACAGCATTTGCGCGAATTTACCCCAATCCCGCGCCGTGGCGTAGAGATAAGAGCCGCCATCAAATGTGCCATTCTCGTCAGCCTCCAGCGTTGCACTTGTCATGCCAAGCGGTGTGAACAGGGCATCTTTGGGATAGCGAAGCGCATCCGCCTGCGTTGGCAAGCTGTTCATCCACAGGCGCGACACCAGAACCGCCGAGCCGGTCGAATAGGCGAATGTCGTCCCCGGCGTCGCAATCAACGGGCGGCTGGCAACAAAGCCAACCTGATCACGCTCCAGATACAGCATACGGGTCACATCGGCGAGATCGCTATAATCCTCGTCAAACATCAAGCCGCTTTGCATCGCCATCAAATCCGAAAGCTTGATGGCTGAGCGACCATCACCGCTCCACTGCGGAAAAAGATGATCCTGATCCAGCCGCATGGCACCGGCTTGCACCCGCAGGCCAACCAAAGCGGCTGTGACTGTTTTGGTCATGGACCATCCCAGAAGCGGCGTGTTGGGGCCAAAACCCTTGCCATAGGCCTCGCCGATCAGCTTGCCACCCCGCATCACCAGCACGGCCCGCATGCCCTGCCCCATCAAGGCGGGATCGGCAAAAATCGCCTTTAATGCAGGGTCACTTTCTGCGGCCCCCATGCCCTCCGGCCAGGGTGCTGTGCTGGTCACGCCATTGGCGGAGGCAACGTCTACTGCGGGAAGTGCAATCTTGCGCGCTTCATCCACGCGCCCATCAACCACATTGGCGCAGCCAAGGCCGGGACGATACAGCGCGACGCTAGGGGAAAATACGCCCAGAAAATAAGTGGTTACGGTGTTTGCCTCTCGGTCGACTGTCTGCCGCAAGAGCTTCAAGGCCGGATTTTGGGCGGCTTGAACATCCACTTGCAAAACCGTATCGGGATCGCGATGGGCGATAAACACGTTAGAGCAGACAATCTTGGCCGCATAACCCGTGCCAACCCGCAGAATTTCAGGTGGCGCAACAGCAAGCCAACCTGCGGCACCCGCTGTGAGCGCAGCAACGCCCAGGGCTGCGAATTTTAATCCTCGAATCACCAATGCCATTTCACATTCTCCACATCCGCAACAGCAGCCCGTTACAATGTAACAAATCTATTTGACAGAAAAAATCAGCAGAACTTTGTTCTCTCACCTCGTCAACAGGCCCCGTCATCAAACTGTAGTAGAGACACTCTATCCAAACCGGAACGTGACACAGGGCCTGAAGACCATGACCGAATTTGTTCCTGATGCGGGCTTTCGCAAAAATGAAAAGCTGAAATCAGCCCTTCTCCAGCATAGTGCCCTTTCTGCCAAGGGCCTGTCGGAGCGGCTGTTTGGCATTCTGTTCTCTGGCCTTGTCTATCCGCAGATCTGGGAAGACCCGGATGTGGATATGCAGGCCATGGCTCTGGCTCCCGGCCACCGCATCGTCACCATCGGTTCTGGCGGCTGCAACATGCTGGCCTATCTTTCCCGCGCACCGGAAAGCATTGATGTGGTTGACCTCAACCCCCACCACATCGCGCTGAACCGCATGAAGCTTGCGGCCTTTCGGCATCTGCCAGATCATATGGCGGTGGTGCGACTGCTGGGCTCAGACAATGCCCGCACCAATGCCACCATGTTTGACCGCTACATTGCGCCGAATCTGGATAGCAGCACGCATCGTTACTGGAACCAGCGCAGCCCGCTGGGTCGCCGCCGCATCACGGTGTTCAACGGCAATTTCTATCGCACAGGTCTGCTGGGCCGTTTCATCGCTGCTGGCCACGCGCTGGCGCGCCTGCATGGGGTGAAGCTGGAAGACATCACCCGCTGCCGCTCGATGGAAGAGCAACGGCATTTCTTTGATACCCGCATCGCCCCGATTTTCGAGCGCCCATTGGTGCGCTGGCTGACCAATCGCAAAAGCTCGCTGTTTGGCCTTGGCATTCCACCGCAGCAATATGACGAGCTGGCGTCTGTGTCCGAAACTGGTACAATTGCACCGGTGCTGAAGGAGCGGCTGGAAAAGCTTGCCTGTCATTTCTCCATCAAGGACAATTATTTTGCCTGGCAGGCCTTTGCCCGGCGCTATCCAAAGGCCCATGAAGGTGCCCTGCCAGATTATCTGCGCGCCGAATACTACAGCACAATTCGCGCCCATACCGACAACGTGACTGTTCACCACGCCAGCTACACCGAGCTTTTGTCCACCAAACCCGCAAGCTCGGTTGACCGTTTCATCCTGCTTGATGCGCAAGACTGGATGACCGACGAGCAGTTGAATGATCTCTGGACGGAAATCACCCGCACGGCAGATCAGGGTGCGCGTGTTATTTTCCGCACTGCCGCCGAAAAAAGCGTGATTGAGGGCCGCATTTCGGATGCGATCTCAGACCAATGGACCTATCTTAAAGAGCGCTCGGAACACCTGAACACGCTGGATCGTTCGGCCATTTACGGCGGCTTTCATATCTATGAGAAAAAGTCATGAGCAGCGCAACGACCGGCGAAAACATGAACCATGGCCACGCGAAAAAGATGGATCAGGTCTATCGCTATCAGCGCTATATCTATGATCTTACGCGCAAATACTATCTTCTGGGTCGTGATCGAGCGATTTTGAAACTTGACGTGCCCGAAAATGGCAGTCTTTTGGAAGTGGCCTGTGGCACGGGTCGCAACCTTCGATGCGCACAAAAGCTCTACCCGACCGCCAATCTGTTCGGGTTGGATATTTCAGAAGAAATGCTGGCGCAGGCTGGACGCAATTTTAAAAAAAGCGCTCACCCACCGCTTTTGCGCATTGCTGATGCCTCGGCCTTCACGGCAGCCGAATTCGGCGAAGGCGGGTTTGATCGCATCCTGATTTCCTATGCGCTCTCGATGATCCCCGAATGGGAAAAAGCCGTGGCTTGCGCGCTTGATGCGCTCAACCCCGGCGGCTCGCTGCATATTGTGGATTTTGGCCAGCAGGAAGACTTGCCACAGCGTTTTCGCCAAGGTCTTCATCGCTGGCTGGCACGTTTTCATGTCACTCCACGCTCCAACATGCGCGCGGCTCTGGCACGTCAAGCAGAGATCAGCCAAGCGCGCCTGACCTTCACCCCTCTCTACAGGGGATATGCGTGGCATGCGATTTTGCAAAAAAGGCATTGCATCCTGAGTTGAAAATAACTTTTTTTTAATGATGATAGAGCAGAAGATGGATAGCGCCTCTTTTGTTCTTGCGTGTGTGCGCCGGGCATCAGTGGCTTCACTCTTTGATTGAACGGGTTTCCGATGCGGTCGCTGATTTTAGCACTGATGCCACTATCCCTTATTCTGGCCTCTTGCACCTCCACGAGCTACGATCTCATGGAGACTGCTTCGATTCAGCCCCGATTCCACGACAAGGATCCGCAGGATTTCGGCATCAAATCGCCGCACCGCCATCAGGTGCATGGCATTGATGTGTCCAAGTGGAACGGCGACATCAACTGGACGCAGGTCAAGCAATCCGGCGTCGCCTTTGTCTTCATCAAGGCCACCGAAGGCAAGGATGTTGTCGATCCACGCTTTGCCGAATATTGGCAGGAAGCACGTGCCGCTGGCATGCCGCATGCGCCCTATCATTTCTATTATTTCTGCTCCACCGCCGATGATCAGGCCAATTGGTTCATTGCCAATGTGCCGCGCGATTCCATGGCCATGCCGCCGGTGATTGATGTGGAGTGGAACCATACCTCCAAAACCTGCACCACCCGCCCGCCCGCTGATGTTGTGCGCGCCCAAATGAAACGGTTTATGGATCGGCTGGAAGCCTATTATGGCAAACGGCCCATCATCTACACCTCCGTCGATTTCCATCGGGATAACCTCGAAGGTGCCTTCAAGGATTATTATTTCTGGGTCCGTGCCGTCGCCAAACACCCATCCGAGATTTACACGGATCGCAAATGGGCGTTTTGGCAATATACTTCAACCGGTGTGATCCCCGGCATCAAGGGCAACACTGACATCAACGTGTTTGCCGGAAGCAAGCAATACTGGAACAAGTGGGTGGCCGCCGTCTCTGCCCCACCACGGCAAGAGCGACAGGTGCAGCAAGCAGCAAATTGACTGCCACCACAAATTCGTGACCGCTTGCATAAGCAGCAAGCCACATTTCCATGTTAAGGTCATAAAGCTTGTGCACAGCAAGCCATCTTTTCAATTCGAGGATACTGCAACATGTCAATTGCCTCCCGTCTTACCGCAGCGGCCCTGCTGAGCGGTCTCATGGCCGGTTCCGCTTTCGCGCAAACCCCACAATGTGGCGGTGACCTGAACACATTCCTGCAAGGCGTAAAGGCGGAAGCGGTAAAAAATGGCGCTTCCGTTGAGGCCGCCGACAAGGCTTTGGCAGGCGCGCAAATCGACCAGAAGGTTCTGGCCCGCGACCGCGCTCAAGGTGTCTTCAAGCAGACCTTTACCGAGTTTTCGTCGCGCACGGTCTCCAAGGGTCGTCTGGATCAGGGCAAGAAGAAGTTGCAGGAATATGCCAACGTCTTTTCCCGTGCGGAAAAAGACTATGGCGTTGCCCCCGGCGTGATCGCTGCCTTCTGGGCAATGGAAACCGATTTTGGTGCGTTTCAGGGCGATTTCAACACCCGCAACGCATTGGTAACGCTGGCGCATGATTGCCGCCGCCCAGAGCTGTTTCGTCCGCAATTGCTGGCGCTGATCACCATGGTGCAGCATGGCGATCTCGATCCCGCCACCAACACCGGCGCATGGGCTGGCGAAATTGGCCAGGTGCAGATGCTGCCCAAAGACATCGTTGCCTTTGGCGTCGACGGCGATGGCGATGGCCATGTGGCGCTGAAAACCAGCGCTCCAGACGCCATCATGACGGCTGGAAAATTCATCCAGCACCTTGGCTTCAAGCGCGGTGAGCCTTGGATTCAGGAAGTCACCGTGCCGGACACTCTGCCTTGGGAAAAGAGCGGCTTTGATAGCGGCATGAAAGCCGGTGACTGGTTCAAGCTGGGCGTCAAGCCACGCGACGGCAATACCAAATTTGCCAACCTCGAAGGCGAGCTGGTGCTGCCGCAGGGCCGCAAAGGTCCAGCCTTCATCACCTACCCCAATTTTGGCATTTATCTGGAGTGGAACAAGTCGTTCATCTACACCACCTCGGCGGCCTATTTCGCCACCCGTCTGGAAGGGGCTGAGCCTTACCTGAAGGGCAATCCCGAACAGGGCCTGAGCGATGTCGAGATGAAGGAATTGCAGACCAAGCTGAAAGCCAAGGGCTATGACGTTGGCGACATCGACGGCATTTTGGGCGGTGGCACACGCGATGCCGTGCAAAAAGAGCAATTGAAGCATAATTTGCCCGCCGATGGCTGGCCGACCCCTGCTCTGTTGGCCGCTCTCTGAGCTTAGCTGCCAGATTTGGTTCCCAGTGCCACGCATCACCCTTGATGCGTGGCATTTTCTTTCGGATGATGCGAAAACCGAATGGCGCGTTTTGTCCCATCAACGTCCCGGACCTGTATTTCCGCAATTCACCGAGGCACTAAACTGGCAGCATGTTCAATAGACGTCGAGAGACTTACCATGCCAACCTCAAACACCGCCCTGCTTGTTATCGATGCCCAGCAATCCTTTCTCCACCGCCCCTATTTTCGCGAGGACGGGTTTGATGCCTATATCGCACGTCAGCAGGCGTTGATTGATGGTGCCAAGGCAGCCGGTATTCCCGTGGTGCAGATTTTCCATGTGGAAAAAACCGGCGTCTTTTCCGAAAGCTCCGGCTTTGTCAAAACCTTGCCGCAGTTGCAATGTGCGCCAGATGTCATCTTTCATAAAACCCGCCATAGCGCCCTGATTGGCAGCGGTCTGGATGTGTGGTTGATTGCCAATGGCATTCGCAATGTGATCGTCTCCGGCATTCGCACCGAGCAGTGCTGCGAAACCACCACCCGCAATGCCTCGGACCTTGGCTACAGTGTCGATTTCGTGGCAGAAGCGACCCTGACCTTCCCGATGACAGATGTCAGCGGACGGGAATGGAGCGGAGAGGAAATCCGCGCCCGCACCGAACTGGTGCTGGCAGACCGCTTTGCCCGGATCGCCACTGTGGAACAGGCGCTGGAAGGCATTAGAGAGAAGAAAGACGCATGACAGACGAGGCTGGCCAACCACGCATAATTCCGATGATTGTGGTTGTGCCACCCAATGCGTTGCTGCTGGATTTGGCTGGGCCGATGGAAGTGCTGCGCAAGGCCAATCTTGTGCAACAGGAGGTGCATTTCAGTGTGCGCTATGTCGGTGCCTCGGCGGATGTCATCAGTTCGATCGGTCTCAGTCTCAGCGGCATCGCGCCCCTACCCCATACTTTGCCACCAGACGCAATGGTCGTCATTTCCGGCTGTGCCGATGAGCCGCTTGTGGTCGATGGATCGCCGCCCTCGCCGCGCGACACCAGAGCGGAAGCCGAAATCATCGCGTGGTTGCGTGATACGGTTCAACAGGGCACAAAGCTCATCACCATTTGCTCCGGTGCGCTGTTTGCCGCAAAGGCGGGTTTGCTGGAGGGCTATCGCTGCACAACGCACCATGCCAATATTGCTGATCTGAAAAAACTGGCACCGACCGCCACCGTGTTGGAAAACCGCTTGTTCGTGGAGGATCAAAACCGGCTGACCAGTGCGGGCATTACCACCAGCGTTGACCTGATGCTGTCGCTGATTGCCAAAGAGGTTGGGCATGTCACGGCCCTGACCATCGCGCGTTATCTCGTGGTTTACCTGCGCCGCGCTGGCGGCGATCCACAACTCTCGCCATGGCTTGAGGGCCGCAATCACATTCATCCCGCCATTCACCGTGTGCAGGATGCCGTGACGGCAGATCCAACGCGCCCCTGGAGCGTGGATGCCATGGCCGATATTGCCATGACCAGCCGCCGCACGCTCTCACGCCTGTTTAATGACCATACCGGCATCAGCGTCACCGATTACGTCAACCGCATGCGCATGGCGTTGGCGCGCGAACTGGTGATCAATTCCCGGCTGGACATGGAAGCCATTGCCGAACGCTGCGGTTTTGCATCGGCACGGCAGTTTCGACGCGCGTGGAACCGGCTCTACCAGAGCCCGCCGCATCTGCTCCGCCGAGTTGATGAAAAAATGGGGTGATTCCTGCCTCTCATTTTCAGATCGCGCTTAAAAATGCGAAGACACTTTTGATGCCAAAACAGGTGAAAACGTCTCATAACGCCGCCATAACCAACTTATGGTGAAGAGCAGATTAACCTTGAAATATTTCGTTATCACGCCAATTTCACCTGTTGTTTCCAAGCGTTACCAATTGGCATTCCGGGCCCATCCACACTTCCGCTGCAATGCAGCACAGTTTTCGCTTTCCAAAAGACACAAAACGGTCATATTCTCTAAACGTTAACGCAAGGAGGCAGAGATGGAACTAACACGTTCATTCAACATCCTGGCAGTAAGTGCAGCATTTGTTTTTGTAGCGGTCATGCTGTTCATATGACATGAACCATGACAATTGGCTTTGAGAGGATTGAAAAAATCTCTGGCTAAACAGGATACAATAAAAATATCCGCAATTTGCAATCATGAGGCAAATTGCAAGGCACACCAGAAGAAACTGTCTTAATCGCGCGAACGCGGCATCATGCATAATTGCTTCATCGGACTCGATTCTAGGTGAAAATTATGCAGCAGATTAAACTATTGCAGCGCTGTGCATTGAATAATCGCACGGATCTGTTTGCCGCTATCCGGGCCCGCTGAATGGAGGGCCCGGATTTATGCGTTATAGCGGAAAGCTATTGATTGGCCATCAGGCCGTGGCGCTCACAGCAAGCTGCGCATCGCTCTCGACCATCAGCTTTGGCTTGCTCAATCCCAACTGTTGCAAGGTCGTGTTCACCAGCGGCGCGCGGTTCATGGTATAGAGATGGAATTCATCCACACCCCGGCGCTGCAAATCGGCAATCTGTTCAGCCGCAATTTCGGCGGCAACCCGCGCGCGATCTGCGGGGCTGTCTTCCAAACCAGCGAAGCGATCATCCAGCCATGCGGGCACGGAAGTGCCACACATTGAGGCAAAACGCTTCAACTGGGTGAGGTTCAAAATTGGCATGATGCCGGGGACAATCGGAATGGTGATGCCTGCGGCCCGCACACGGTTCAGATAATGCTCAAACAGGTCATTATCAAAGAAAAACTGGGTAAGCGCCCGCGTGGCACCATTGTCCACCTTGCGTTTCAGCATATCGATATCCATGGCGAGATCGGCACTTTCCGGGTGCTTTTCAGGATAGGCCGAGACTGAAATTTCAAAATCTCCCAAATCCTTAAGACCCGCCACCAGAGCGGCGGCATTTTCATAGCCACCGGGATGCGGCTGATAGGCAGAGCCAACGCCCGTCGGCGGATCGCCGCGCAAAGCCACAAAGTGCTTCACGCCCACGGCCCGAAACTCTTCCACCACGTTGGCCACGTCTTCGCGCGTTGCGCCCACGCAGGTCAGGTGAGATGCCGTGGCAAGCGGCGTTTGCCCAATCAGGCGGCGCACAGCCGCAAGCGTTGGCGCTTTGGTGGTGCCACCAGCGCCATAGGTGACGGAGACGAATTCCGGCTCCCAACCGGCCAGATCATCCACCGTTTCCCAAAGCTGGGCTTCCATATCCTCGGACTTGGGTGGGAAAAACTCAAACGACAGCTTGAAAGGACGCTTCAGCGCCTGTGTTTGCAAATGACCAGCCATCAATAGCCTCCCACCAATTTTGGTTGTTGCGCAACATAGGTCTCGGCGGCCTTATAGGTTGCCAGCCAGAGTGTTGCCGTTAATGCTTCGCCGGGTTGCTGGCGCGGGGCAACATCCACCGCATTCTCCACCTCAAAACCCGCTTTTATCAGCCAATCGCCCATCAATTGATGGGAAAAACCAAGTCGCACATGGGCATGGTCGTCTCGCAGATGCTCCAGCTTATGCGGAGCGAGATCGATGATCACCAAGCGCCCGCCGGGCTTCAGCATGCGGGCCGCTTCCTGCAACGCCAATTCAGGCTCGACCAGAAAGTGTAAAACCTGATGGATGATCACGATGTCAAATTCACCACCATCCAGCGGCAGGTTCAAAATATCGCCCTGGCGCACAGATGCCTTGATGACACCCGCCTTATCCAGATTGGCCCGCGCCACCGCCAGCATATCGCGGCTGGCATCAATGCCCACTGCGCGCTGATAGCGGCTCTCCAGCAATTGCAAAATCCGGCCTGTGCCAGTGCCGAGATCCAACAGCGCATCAACAGGATAATCGCCGATCAGCGACACAAGCGCCACCTCGACCTCCGCGTCGTTCACATGCAGACGGCGTAGCTCATCCCACTCTGCAGCATTGCGGCTGAAATAGGCTTGGGCTTTCTCCGCCCGCGCACGCTTTACAGCACCCAGCCGATCACCATCCCGCTGCAAAACCGCATCGGAGCCGGAGGCTTCGTCCAGCAACAGGCGCGCAACCCGCGCGGCTGGGCCATCCTGCTTCAAGCGAAAGTAAGCCCAGGCACCTTCCTGATAACGATCGACCAGATCGGCCTCAGCCAACAGCTTCAAATGGCGGGAAATGCGCGGCTGCGATTGGCCGAGAATGTCTGTGAGATCAGACACCGTCAAATCGCCAGCGCCCAGCAGAGCCAGCAGCCTCAGCCGCGTCGGCTCGCCAGCCGCTTTCAGCAAATCCACCAGACCATCGAGGGTAAACGCCATCGCCACATTCCATCAATCAAGATATAAACATATCTTTATGTGATGTATTTGCATTTTGCAAGCCTAATACCAAGTTTCATTCAAAATGGCTGCGGATATCAGGCGCAATAAGCAGGGATAGATCCGATGCTTTTCGGCACTTGCAAGGCCGTTTGCGACCGCTTTGGTCCCAAAGCAAGTGCCTTTCGATAGAGGCACCATGGCATGTCTCATCGAAACTCAGTCACAACCACCGATCCAGGTCGACCAAAGTTGAAAACCCGCCACAAGGTGGCGGGTTTTCAAGGTAGAGAACATGGTTTCGAGACTTCGAGGCACTTGGCCGCGAAGAGACAGGCCGTATGGCTGCCGGATGTCAGAATTCCTCCCAACTCTCCTTAGCCACGGCGGCACCAACACGACTGCTGACGACGGGCCGCGACGCAACGGGTCTTGGCCTCGATAAAGGCACTGACGGTGCAACGCCGCGCTGCGCCGATTGTGTGGGCTGAACATGTCCCACCCTAAAGCCGGCGATCAATTCTGCAAGTTTTCGCGCCTCTTCGGCAAGCCCCGCACTGGCAGCGCTGGTTTCTTCCACCATCGCCGCGTTTTGCTGGGTTGCCTGATCCATATGGTTCACGGCAGTATTCACTTCCGCAAGTCCAACGGACTGCTCTTGCGCCGCTGTTGCAATCGCGTCCATATGTTTATTGATCGCTTCCACCACCGTCGCAATTGCGCCGAGGCCGGAGCCGGTTTCATTCACCAGTTTCACGCCTTCAGACACCGCTATTTCCGAATTGCTGATCAACTGCTTAATCTCTTTTGCGGCAGTGGCGGACCGCTGGGCAAGCTCGCGCACTTCTTGCGCAACAACTGCAAATCCCTTACCGGCTTCGCCAGCACGGGCGGCCTCAACACCTGCGTTCAAGGCCAGAAGATTGGTTTGGAAGGCAATTTCGTCAATCACGCCAATGATCTGCGCAATCTGTTTTGATGCGTCCTCAATGCGCCCCATGGCATTCACAGCGTTGCTGACCACCACACCGGATTTGTCGGCCCGATCTCGCGCATCACGCACCAGATCCCGGGCCTCGCCGGTGCGAGACGTGGTCGACTTCACATTCGACGTAATTTCTTCAAGCGCTGCCGCTGTCTCCTCAAGGGAGGCCGCCTGCACTTCGGTGCGTTTCGCAAGATCGTTGGAGGCATGCGAAATTTCGCCGCTGCCACCACGCACAGCACTTGCCGATTCCCCGACAGCCAGAATCGCCGAGCGAAGCTGGACAACAGAGCTGTTAAAATCGTGGCGCAGGGCTTCAAACTGCGGTGCGAATTGCTCGTTGATTTCGCAAAGAAGATCTCCACTCGCCAAACGCTGCAAACCTGTTGCAAGCGAGCCCGTTGCCTTGTTCAGACGCTCTTCTGCATCCGCTTCAGCTCGCCGCTGCACTTCAATTCGCTCTTCTTCCGAGCGTCGACGGCTTGCCTCGGCCTGCGCTTCAAGCTCATGATTGCGGATGGCAGCCTGACGGAAGATCTCGACAGAACGCGCCATATCGCCAATTTCATCACTGCGCTCAACGCAGGGAATTGCCGCATTCACGTCGCCATCGGCAAGCGCCTTCATTCGATTTTGAATCGAGTGTATGATAGAGGATACCTGTCGCGCCGCCAGTGCAGACAGCGAAATCACCAGCGCCGACACAATAAATGAGATCAAAGCTGAATTATATAAAGCTGATTTCAAACTCTCGAGCTTTTGAACAGATTGCCTTTCGACCAAAGCGCCAGTCTTTGCAATGGCATCAGAGATGATACCAGCCCGCTGCAATGTCGCATCAGACCAGCGCGCCACTGCAGCTTTGTTTTGAGCGACCGGCTCATTGATATACATTACCTCAAGGGTCTGCGTCAGAAACTGTCCATCGGGCGACTGGTCAAACTTCGTAATGTCCGAAGTGACCTCAGGCGGCAGAAACTCCGCCACTTGCACACCATAGCGCGCCCTCAGCCCTTTCGCGTAGGCGAGGAACGCATATTCTGGCAACGAAAGCGCTCTTCCACCCAGGAAGTTTTTGCCAAACTCGATTTCGATCAAGCCTGCGTCTGAAACCTGTAACAACGCATGATAGCCGTCCAATGCGTGAGATAGCGTAATATCATTGATGGCTGCTCCAGCGCGACGCACCAGTTCCAGGCCATAAGCCGCGGCAGGCTGCAAATACGTGAGCGCCTCGTCATCGGTCGCAGTCCCGTTGTCGACGTGGGTGCGATATGTCGCCAAATACGTCATCTTGGTCTTAAGCTCGGCGATAGATTTTTCGATGACTGGATCACTGGCTCCCAGATTTTTCCAATCATCATAGGCGCTCAAAATCCCGGCATAGGTGGTATCCGTCACCGCGCGGCGCTCTTTAAGCTGTTGCGGTGTGGCGAAGGTTTCCGATGGCAAGGCTTGCGCCAAACGCCCCCCTGCTTCGCCAACGCGCTGCAGATAAAGCTGCGTATCAAGCTCTTCATAAATCCGGTAGCTACTAAAGGTAGAGTTTAAACTTGCCCATAGAAATGCAATGAGCGGCACAATTGCCAAGGCGTAGAGCATTGTCCGCAACGATAATTTTGACATTCTATAGTTCCCCCCAGAAGGCACCCGCGACCAGAATTCTCAGATATGGATTCAAACGTTTTGGGCACCATTATACCAAAGGCAGGTAAATACAGTAATAATACCGTTTTTTATTTGCTTATATGGAACCATTCGTTGAAATAACAGGATTAATTTAAGGATTGTTTAAAATAGAAATTCAAGCAAAAGCCCTGCCACAGCAGATTTAAAATGTGACAGCATCGTCCGTTTGAAGAAAGGCGCGATGCTGTAGGTTACCTCTGAAAAACCTGGGGAATTTTTAGATCAACACTTTGCTTGCCAAAGCACAGGGTAATCACCCTAGGTCGAGCCTCCAAAGCTCAAATACAACGCTTCTACCGCAAAGTCTGTGTGTTACGGCGCTCTGTCGCGTCCATCTTTGAGGACTAAACAATCATAGAGTTTGTCAGGAAAACGTCGACCCCGGTTTTTCTGATCAGACAGACGAAAACAAAGGAATCGAGAGGCTTTCTGGTTCAATCTGAACCTGACAGACTCTCGAAAAGCCGCGGCCGCCATCAATCTTTCAATTGATGGCGGCCGCGGCTGAACACTTAAAATATGGGAGCCTGTCAACTTTAGATTGAATCTAACAGACTTTCGGGTATCGGACGGAAAAATAACAATCGAGAGAAAATTCCCGATTGTGATTTTCAGTGCGGCACTTTATCGCGTCAAGCGCTTGTAGCTCACACGCTTTGGATTGACAGAATCCGCACCAAGGCGACGGATCTTGTCCTTCTCATAGTCCTCAAAGTTGCCTTCAAACCATTCCACATGGCTGTCGCCTTCAAAAGCCAGAATGTGGGTGGCAAGACGGTCGAGGAACATGCGATCATGGCTGATGATGATGGCGCAGCCAGCAAAGTTTTCCAGTGCGGTTTCCAAAGCACCCAGCGTTTCCGTGTCAAGGTCGTTGGTCGGCTCATCCAGCAGCAGCACGTTGCCACCAGCCTTGAGCATCTTGGCCAAATGCACGCGGTTGCGCTGACCACCGGAGAGATTGCCAACCTTCTGCTGCTGATCGCCGCCCTTGAAGTTGAAGGCACCGCAATAGGCGCGCGAGTTCATGTCGAACTTGCCGAGCTTGATGATTTCGGCACCGCCGGAAATTTCTTCCCACACGGTCTTGTCGGCGGCAAGCGTATCGCGGCTCTGGTCAACATAACCAAGATGCACACTATCGCCCACCTTGACGGTGCCCGTATCCGGGGTTTCCTGACCGGTGATCATCCGGAACAATGTGGTTTTACCGGCACCGTTCGGGCCGATAACGCCGACAATACCACCCGGAGGCAGTTTGAGGCTCAAGTTGTCGATCAGCAAACGATCGCCATAGGACTTGGAAATGCCATCCAGCTCGATAACCACCTGGCCAAGACGCTCGCTGACCGGAATGATGATCTGTGCATCGCCGGGGCGCTGCTTGTCAGCCGCTTCCACCAGCTGCTCATAGGACTTGATACGCGCCTTGGACTTTGCCTGACGGGCCTTCGGAGAAGATGCAATCCACTCCTGTTCGCGCGACAGCGCCTTCTGGCGCGATGCGTCTTCGCGGGCTTCCTGCATCAGGCGCTTGGCCTTGGCTTGCAGATAAGCCGAGTAGTTGCCCTCGTAAGGAATGCCGCGGCCGCGGTCGAGTTCGAGAATCCAGCCAGTGACGTTATCGAGGAAGTAGCGATCGTGGGTAATCATCAGCACGGAGCCGGGATATTCCCGCAGGTGGTTTTCCAGCCAGCCAATGGTTTCTGCATCCAAGTGGTTGGTTGGTTCGTCGAGCAGCAGAAGGTCTGGCTGTGACAGCAGCAGCTTGCACAGCGCCACGCGGCGGCGTTCACCACCCGAAAGAGCGGTTACGTCGGCATCGCCCGGAGGGCAACGCAGCGCGTCCATGGCCATTTCAACCTGATTTTCCAGATCCCACAGGTTCTGGCTATCGATCATATCCTGAAGCTTCGCGCCTTCTTCGGCGGTTTCATCAGAATAGTTCATCATCAACTCGTTGTAACGGTCGAGGATGGCCGTCTTGGAGGCAACGCCTTCCATAACGTTTTCAAACACGGTCTTGTCTGGGTTGAGCTTTGGCTCCTGTTCCAGATAGCCCATGGTCGCGCCTTCGGCGAGCCATGCCTCGCCGGTATATTCCTTATCAAGGCCGGCAATAATGCGCAGAACCGTCGATTTACCGGCACCGTTCGGGCCGAGAATACCGATCTTCGCGTCGGGATAAAAAGACAGATTGACGTTCTCAAGAATCTTCTTGGCGCCATAGGACTTGTTAAGCCCGGACATGTGATAGATGAACTGACGTGCCATCGGTAAATACTCCGCACGGTAAATGGAATTGCCCGCTATGTAAGGGAAACCATGCGCCGGGGCAATGCTGACCGGCAGGAAAACCACGCTTTTGTCGCAGCCCTCCCGCCGATTGCGCTCACTTTCCGCTCATTGCAGGCCAACGGGATCAACAATCCCCTGATCGCAATCAAACTTGGTGCCACCTGCCGCCTGAATGCGATTGGCGAGCGGTGTTTTAGGGTCGCCATCGCCAAGGCCGATGGTCAATTCGGTTACAATGCGGCGATCGCCATCCTGTTCACAGCGCATTTTCACGCGGCGACCAGCACCTGCACCAAAGCTTTCATCAAAGGCCGATTGAACCTGATCTTGCGTGACGGCCTTGCCCACCTGTGCGGCAAACAGCGCGTTGACCTTTGACGCATTCAATGTGTCCAAAAGCGAAATGGCTTCAGCAAAATAATCTTCCTGGCTGAGATTGGTGCAGGTGCCGTGCTTGATCCATTCGTGGCGCTCGAGCGCCGATTGCGTGCCCGGCATCAGCTTGTCCAGCGCTTCGCGCGTCGTTGCCGACAATTTCACCTCTGACAAATCGGTCCAGCGTCCTTTTTTGTCGGCATCAATATCGGCTTGATCGACGCCACAATAGTTTTTGCGCATGGGCCAAAGACCATGCAAAGCAAAATGGTTTGCATCATAACGATCAGCCGTCTGTGTTTTGCACTCCGGCTTATTGGGTTTGGTTTCGCAAAACGCGGGCTGCCAGCTGACAGCCAAAATGCTGGTTGTCTTGCCGCGCCCATTGTCCTGCGCCTGCAAGGGCGCGCACAAGGTCACGCCCGCCGCCAACATCAAGGCAAACGATAAACAGTTATTACGTCTGTTCATAAAAACACCTCCCAAACCAATATCGACAAAAACATCATGGCAAGACATAACCTTTTCCTGGCAGCAAGGGGAGGCTTTCCATGTTCGAATCGACACATTATCTGGAAATGCCGGATGGCACGCGCTTGGCCTATCATCTCGAGCCTAGTGTTTTGAACGCACGCGGCATCATGCTCATCAGCCATGGGCTGACGGAGCATTCCTTGCGCTATGCAGCCTTTGCCAAAGCCATGAGTGCTGCGGGCTTTCATGTGTATGCCCATGATCATCGAGGCCATGGCCAGACAATAGCGCCGGGCGCAAACCTTGGGCAATTTGCGCCCAGAGATGGGGTGGCAAAGGTGATTGCCGATATCAAGGCGATGCGCGATTTCGCAATCGGTGCCTATCCGGATTTGCCCGTTGTGCTGTTTGGCCATTCCATGGGTGGATTGCTTGTGCTGCGTGCAGCCACTGAACATCCCGAAAGCTTCAACGCGCTTGCGGTGTGGAATTCCAATTTCAATGCAGGCCTTGCGGGACATATGGCCCGCATCGTGCTCAAAATTGAGCGCGCATTGAAAGGCTCCGATGTTCCAAGCCTGATTATGGCGAAATCAACCTTTGAAGCCTGGGGAAAATCCATCCCCAACCACCGCACCGCATTTGACTGGCTGAGCCGGGACGCGCAGGAGGTGGATACATATATCGCCGATCCGCTCTGCGGTTTTCCCGTCAGCGTTTCGCTCTGGCTGGATCTAATGGAGTTAACGCTGAATACCGCAACGCCTGAGCGCCTATCTGGCCTGCCAAAAACGCTGCCTATCCATCTGGTGGGCGGCGGCCAGGACCCGGCAACGGCAAAGGCGGCGGCAACCCGATGGCTTTTTGAGCGCATGAAGCAATCTGGCCTTCGCCATGTGAGTTTGAAAATATACCCCGATATGCGCCACGAAACCTTAAACGAGATTGGCCGCGAACAGGCCATTGATGAATTTATCGCTTGGGCAACGGCTGCCGTGTGAGCAAGCTCATTCCATTTCAGAATGACCCTATGCCAGAAATTCACGTGCTGGGGCGATGCCAAACGGCTATAGGATAAGAATAGAAAGCGAGACCCTGAATGTCCACGCCACGCAGCAATTCTTCCGGTGCTTCTCAATCGGTGCCCCTGTTTTCGGGCGTCACTCTGGGGCTTGGTCTGATGGTGCTGTCGGTGTTGATCACGCCGCTGGTCGATGTGTTTTCCAAGCTGGCCACAGAGACCATGCCGTCACCTGAGATCAGCCTTGCCCGCTTTGTGTTTCAAGTGCTGTTCATGCTGCCGGTGTTGATTGTTCGCCGCACATGGCTGAAACTGACATGGCACCACACGCGCATGCATATGCTGCGTGGCGGCGTGCTGTGCCTGTCCATGCTGAGCTTCGTCACCACCCTGCGCTATATGGAAGTGGCCGATGCGGTGGCGATATTTTTCGTCGAGCCAATCATGCTGACGATTTTGAGCAGCATTTTCCTCAAGGAAACCATTGGCTGGCGACGTTATGCTGCCTGCGCCGTCGGCTTTTTGGGTGCCATGCTGGTGGTTCAGCCGAGTTTTCAAGAGGTGGGCGGGGTTGCGTTTCTGCCGCTGATTACTGCGCTGTGCGTTGCCATTTTTGCCATTTTAACACGGGTGCTTGCGCGCCATCAGGACCCCTTTGTGATTCAGGTTGAAACCGGCTGCTGGGCTGCACTCTATTCCGGTGTGATCATGGTGGTGGGTCACAGTTTCGATCCAGCCGCATTTGCTGTGGTCTGGCCCGATAGCACCGGCTTTCTCTGGCTGCTGGGCACCGGGTTCACAGCCGCAATTGGTGGAGTTTTGGGCGTTTTTGCCTATCGCGCAGCACCGGCATCAACGCTGGCACCGCTGCAATATCTTGAAATTGTCACTGCTACCCTGTTCGGCTGGCTGGTGTTTGGTGCTCTGCCCAACGCCCTCAAATGGCTGGGCATCGCCATCATCATCGGCTCCGGCCTGTACATCATCTGGCGGGAGCGTCGCCACGCCTCCAGGCCTGTTTCCAATACCAGCGGACCACCTCAACCATAACCGGCTGAAACGCAGATCATTGAAGGAGATGCCCATGAAAAAGACCGGCGGACAATTGATTGTCGACTCCCTGAAAGCCAATGGCGTCAAGCGCGTGGCCTGCGTGCCCGGCGAGAGCTATCTGGCGGTGCTGGATGCACTTTATGACACCCAGATCGAAACCGTGGTCTGCCGTCAGGAAGGTGGTGCTGCCATGATGGCCGATTGCTGGGGGCGCTTGACCGGAGAGCCGGGCATTTGCATGGTCACGCGCGGCCCCGGTGCTACCAATGCGTCTGCTGGCCTGCACATTGCCAAGCAAGATTCGGTGCCGATGATCCTATTCATTGGTCAGGTGCAGCGGGACGCGCGCGAGCGGGAAGCCTTTCAAGAGGTGGAATACCGCCGCGCCTTTACCGAATTTGCCAAATGGGTTGGCGAGATTGACGACGTTGCCCGCATACCCGAATTTATCAGCCGCGCCTTTGCCATTGCCACCTCCGGCCGCCCCGGCCCCGTGGTGCTGACCCTGCCCGAAGACGTGCTGGTGGAAGAGGTCGAAGTGCCAGAGGCCCGCCCCTACATGCCGGTGGAAGCGCACCCCGGCCCCAACCAGATCAAAGCCTTTGGCGAGATGCTGGCCAGCGCCAAACGCCCCATGGTTATCCTCGGGGGCACCCGCTGGGATGAAGCCTCGGTCAAATCCTTTGAGGATTTTGCGACCCAGTGGAAATTGCCGGTCGGCTGCTCTTTCCGCCGCCAGATGTTGTTTGACCATCTGCACCCCGCTTACGCCGGTGACGTGGGCATTGGCATCAACCCCGCTTTGGCAAAAGAGATCAAAAAGGCTGATCTGATTGTGCTGCTTGGCGGGCGGTTCTCTGAGATGCCATCATCATCCTACACATTGATGGACATCCCCTGTCCCAAGCAAACGCTGGTGCATGTCTATCCTGATCCATCCGAGCTTGGCCGGGTCTATCGCCCCGATCTTGCTATATGCGCAAGCCCGAAGGATTTTGTCGCAGGCCTTGCCACGCTGGAAGCACCAATATCACCGGTATGGGCGGCGAGAACCGAGGAAATGCACGCCCGTTACCTCAACTGGTCCACCCCGCCAATGACAGGCCCAGGTAGCGTACACATGGGGCCGATCATGCAATGGATCGAAGCCAACACCGAAAAAGACGCGATTTTCACCAATGGCGCTGGCAATTATGCCACATGGCTGCACCGTTTTCACCGCTTTCAGGGCTTTAACACCCAAGCCGCTCCCACATCCGGCTCCATGGGCTATGGTCTGCCCGCAGCAGTGGCCGCCAAGGCGCTGTTTCCCGAGCGCGAAGTGATCTGCTTTGCCGGTGACGGCTGCTTCATGATGCACGGGCAGGAATTCATCACCGCCGTGCGCTACAATCTGCCGATCATCGTGCTTTTGATCAACAACGGCACCTACGGCACCATCCGCATGCATCAGGAGCGCGAATATCCGGGCCGGGTCAGCGCCACCGATCTGGTCAACCCCGACTTCAAAGCCTTTGCCGTGGCCTATGGCGGTCATGGCGAATTGGTGGAAAAGACTGAGGAATTCGAAGCCGCCTTTGAACGCGCACGGGCGTCGGGCAAGCCATCGATCATTGAAATCAAACTGGATGCGGAAGCGATCACGCCAACCCGGACACTCACGCAGATCAGAGGGCAGATTTGAGTCCCATGCGAACAGAGCGGTATGCCGTCGGTCTACCGCTCTTAACCTTTTCGGTTGCGTAAGAACGTCACCAAACCCAAGATAGTCGAGAGAAAAAAGCTCCCTACTGTTGTTATGTAGAAGAAATATCCCCATTGATAATGGAAAATAATATCGGCTCCACAGCCTTCTTTTCCAGCCAACCCTCCAAATATGCTTCCGAAAATACGATCAAGAAAAACTGTAGCTCCTCCTCCAAATATTGGAGTTAGCATAGCATCAATAAAAACATACTGAACAAGGTACAAAAAAATGAAACAATCAAAGAGCAAAATCATGTATCCGAATTTCAAAAATTCTATAAAAAACGACAATAAAAGATAAAAAATCACTAAATAAAATAGAATTGATTGGGACTCAAACCACCCAACAGATGTATATCCACGGCATGACTCGTAATATCCATGAGGAATCAGAACCGAAATCACAAAAGATATTACTGTAAAAAATTTAAGACATAAAAGAAAATTTCGATTGAACAGTACCATTCAATGCACTTCTCCTGTCCAAAATGGCATCCCCGATGCATTGGATTTCAAAAGAACATTTTCGCCAGAATGAATAGCGAAAATGTTCTCGTTTTGAATTGGTTAAGATAACCAGAGTACTTAGATCGCAGCCGTTACGATAAACTCAACCTTGTAATCTGGTGTGGCCAAAGCAGCTTCGCTGGTGGCGCGGGCTGGTGGGTTGGCAGGGTCGATCCAGCCTTCCCAAACAGCGTTCATTTCGCCAAAGGTCGACATGTCGGAGAGGTAGATGATGGTTTGCAGGATCTTCGACTTGCTTGATCCGGCAGCCGCCAGCAGACGGTCAACTTCAGCCAGAGCCGACTTGGACTGCTCGGTAACGCTCACGCCTTCGCCAACCTGACCGGCGAGGTAAACAGTGTTGCCGTGAACAACAGCACCGCTCATACGCTTGCCTGGCTCGATACGCTTGATGGACATGGAAATCTCCTTGGGTTTGAAACACAAAAGTGTTGCGGGCTTGCGTCCGCAGCGGAAGAAAGGGTTTGCTTAACGCTGACGCAGGCTGTGCTCATAGGTGGCTGTCGAGCGTGCACCGGAGCGGCAATAGCCGAGCATCGGACGCTCAAAATCGTCGAGTGCGTCCACCATGGCCACGACGGCATCGGGTGTCACGCCCATGGGACCAACCGGAATATGCTTGATGGCCAGACCAAGCTCGCTGGCGCGAGCTGCAATGGCAGCAAAGGATGGCTGTCCGGCCTCTTCGCCATCGGGGCGGTGGCATACAATGGATTTAAACCCGAGCGCCTTGATCTCATCCAGATCAGCAACCTGAATTTGGCCGCTCACCGAATATTCCTCATTGATTGGTCTGATGTTCATCAGCATATCCTCTCATCAATTTCGCGCAAACATCTACGACGCAGGCGCGATTGCGTCAACGTTACGCAAAGGAAAATGACAGCTGATACTGCCGGCTTTCGCCCGGAGCCAGCATATCCAACTCGCCCGCCTCTGCCAGCTCTTGCCGGTCAACCCAACGATGCGACACAGGCTCAATGCCCAGCACATGGGCTGGTGCCTGCTGGTTGCGCCAGATCTGCAAATGCGGCAGGGTTTGCGCATCGAACCGCACGGTCAGCGTCAACCCACCAATCGCGGCAATCGGCCCCAGCCGCATCTCGGCCCAGCCATCACCGCCCGCCGTCGCGGGCACACAAAACACCCCACCAGGCTCCTCGCCAAAGCGCCAACCAAAACCGCCGCCCGCCAGCATGTCGCCTTCCAGCCGCACGGCATCGTCAAACAGCTTGGCGGCAATGTTCATGTGATACATCAGCATGGCGGGAAACGCAGCATCGCCGGTATTGGTCAGCCGATCAGACAGAAAAACCGTGCCGGTCTCGGCATCAACGCGCCAGTTGCGCGTCAACAGCGATTGGCCGCCATCGGCGTGAGAAACTGCAATCTCGGCGGTGCATTCGGTCTCGCTGGCCTCGACAATTTTGGCCGGATGGGACGAGAACGAACCATGCAATGGGTAGCGACCCGAACCATCGGCAAGCGGCTCTGGATGGCGGATGTGGTCTGGTCCACAGGTGAACATAAACCCTTCAAGCGAATGATCGATGCGTGGATCACCATCATCAGGAATAGCACGGCCGGGTGCCAGATCGACCCCGTTCACGGTGAGGCTGCGGATATCAAGAACCGAGCCTTCGTCAAGCTCAACAACAGGTCCAGTTTTGGCAAACAGTTTCACGATTCGCTCCTCCATCGAGTTTCCCCGTTTTTATGCCAGAGAAAGCCATAGATCCAGCGCATAAAAACCCTTGAAAATCGGCGTTTTAACTATTTTTTTACCAAATATAAATTTTTCCACATTAGGGTCAAAATTTGCTTGTCATAGCACTACCTATAAAAGGGTGAGACATGCACCGACAAGTCATGCCCATTCTTGACGCCATGAAACACCTTGACTTCAACCGGAAAGACCACCCTGTGAAATCGTTTTGGCCTGTGCAATCGTTTTGGAAAACTGGTTTTATCGTTGCAGTGCTGCTTTCCAGTGTTAGCGGATCTGCGTTGGCCCGCAGCCCCTATTATAACCAGCGCCCGGAAACGGTGCTGATCACCCCCTCGGGTGAAGTGCTGCAATATGTGCCGGAGCGTGGCTCGGTGATGATCAGCCGCGACCGCATGGGCCGCACGGTTTTGATCGACAGTTTCGGCAATGTGGTTGCCACGGAAATGCCTGCCGATGTGGTGTATGGACGGCCAAACCGGGCGCGCTATCCCAATGATTATTATCCACCAGCCCCATCCGGTGGTGGATCGGATGATGATAATTTCGCAACGGGCGGCATTCCTGATGAGGGTAGCGTTGAACGCGGCTCGCTCGAGCAGCCCTATCCGCAAAATGCCAGCAACGACCCTTCCATGGGTGACATGCATGGCACCGTGCCACGCAAGCCGTCCTATTCCACACCGTCATTTTCTGGCAGCAGCAAGGCCACGCCAGAGATAACGGCGCTTCAGGTGTTTCTGGATCGCGAGGGCTTCTCACCGGGCGCTATTGACGGTCGCATGGGCCAAAACGTCGAAAAAGCGTTACAGGCTTGGGAGCAGAAAACCGGCGAAACGCTTGATCCAAAAAACACTGAGGCGATCATGGATCGTCTTCAGCTCGACGGCGGCTTGCCGTTCAAGACCTACACCGTCACGGCTGCCGATGCCGCTGGCCCCTATGTGGCAGAAATTCCGACCGATTACAGCCAAAAGGCTGCCATGCAATCTTTGGGCTACACCTCAACCACCGAAATGCTGGCTGAGAAATTCCACATGGATGAGGATTATCTCAAGGCCATCAATCCCGGTGTCGATTTCACCGTGCCCGGCAGCACCGTTAAAGTGGTCAATGTCGGGTCGGGGCAAAGCGGCAAAGTTGCCCGTATTGTTGCCGACAAGGGCCGCAAACAGGTGTTTGCCTATGGACAGGATGGCCAGTTGATTGCCGCCTACCCCGCCAGCATTGGCTCCAGCGACACACCATCTCCATCGGGAACCGTGACAGTGCAGCGCGTGGCGTTTAATCCGGGCTATACCTATAATCCCAAGATCAACTTCCAGCAGGCTGGCAACGATAAAGTGCTGAACATTCCGCCGGGGCCAAATGGTCCGGTTGGAACCGTGTGGATTGCGCTGTCCAAGCCAACCTATGGCATCCATGGCACGCCTGATCCCTCCAAGATTGGCCGCACCCAAAGCCATGGCTGCGTGCGTCTGACCAACTGGGATGCAACAGAGCTTGCCAAGATGGTGCAGCCGGGCGTGACTGTGGAATTTGTGGATTGATGGCTTTTTAGGGTAAAGAGTGAGCCGGTTGTTCAACAGGCTCACCCAAACACTGGCTTGTTTGCCGCTCAGGCCGCGTTGCTCACCATGCGCAAAAGCCGTGGTCGAGCGGAGCGCACTACGCGCGCTGGCAAAAGCCGCATAACCTCGGCGGTAAACGCCTTGGAATTCTCTCTGGCCTTATCGAGATTGCTCACCTTGAGTGGGTCCATGGTGTAAAGCGATGCGCCGGTTTCGAAAATATCGCGAAAAGCTGTGCGCTCGGCAATCGGTGTGTTGACGATATTAACCCCGCGCTGGGCCAGAATGCCCTTGATGGCCAGCAATGTTTTGGTGGTGACCATGGAGGCCACCCGCGTCAGCACCACCGAATGCGGAATAACCAGATTTCCGGCTATCCGCATCTGCTCGATCAAATCCAGAATTTGCGCCGCACCCTTGGCGTCCATGGCGCAGCCTTGCACCGGAATCATCACGTGATCCGAAAGGCCGATGGCCATGGTGACCAGCGCATCCCGCGCACCAGCCAGATCAATAATGATATAATCTGCGGTTTTGCGGCCCTCGCGGATATGACAATGCAGCGAGCCGATGGAAACCTCAGAAATGACCTCGATATTAGTATGATGGCCCGCGCATTCGGCCCATTGGGTAATCCAGCGCTGCGGATCGGCATCCAGAATACAAACGCGGTAACCCTGCTGGGCGAGTTCAGTCGACAAGAGAAGAGCCGCTGTGGTTTTTCCGGCTCCGCCCTTGGCGTTGGCAAATGAGATGACTGGCATAGTGTCCTCGATGCAATGTCTGAGCCACTCATCGCTCGTTCTGGCACCCGTTTGCATGGTGTTAATGCATCATTACTAAAATTGGTTAATAAATAGGAAACATGCTCCAGAGAGGCAAAAAAACAGGCACTTACAGCGCCGTGCGCCATATATGGCGCACAAAGGACGCTGTAACATTTTTAATCTACTGCATAATTCCTTAAATCTATTAGGATTTAAGGAATTATGCAGTAGCGCAAAGTTGCTAACATGTGCCCAAGATGGTCAAAAGCAGCTTTCCAGCAGCTCCATGGTATTGTCCAGCGTGAGCTTAACCGGATTGCCCGCAGCCATCGGGTTTGCAATGGCTTTGGCGGCAATATCTTGAACATGGTCGCTTGCAATGCCCATTTCGCTTAAGCTTTGCGGAATGGCGAGATCGGCGCGAAACGCCAGCAAAAACGCATGAAACCCTTCAAAGCCGCCAGGGATTTCAAGATAACCGGCAAGTTTTTCGATTTTACGTTCCACCGCTTTTTGATTAAAGCGCAGCACCATCGGCATCAGCACGGCATTTGTGGTGCCGTGATGGGTGTTATACATTGCCCCAATCTGGTGCGACAGGGCATGGATTGCGCCCAAACCCTTTTGAATGGCAATTGCTCCCATGATGCCCGCCGACATCATATTGAGGCGCGCTTCCAGATCCATGGAATCACGGTAAGCGCGCGGCAAATATTCCTTCACCAGCCGCATCCCTTCAATGGCAATGCCCTGCCCCATGGGGTGATAGACCGGCGAACAATAGGCCTCAAGGCAATGGGAAAACGCCACCATGCCGGTGCCCGCCGTGATGGATTTGGGCATGCCCACAGTTAATTCCGGATCGCAAATCACCACAGACGGCATGATCTTGGGATGGAAAATCGCCGTTTTTACATGGGTCACGCTGTTGGTGATCATACATGAGCGCCGAACCTCAGCCCCGGTTCCGGCGGTGGTCGGCAAAGAAATAATCGGCACGATCGCATCGGCATCGGCATTTTTCCAGCCGTCGTCACTCTCCGTAAAATCCCAGACTGGACGGGTCTGCCCCACCATCAGCGCAATACATTTGCCAAGATCAATGCCGGAGCCGCCACCAAAGGCCACCACGCCATCATGGCCACCGTCTCGAAAAGCGGCAATACCTGCTTCCAGATTGAATTCATTCGGGTTTGGATCAACATCGGAAAACAAAACGTGGCTCAATCCGCCATCGCTCAGCGTTTCACGCGCAGCCCGGGTAATGGCCATATTGGCCAAGCCACGATCCGTAACCAACAGGGGATTGAACATTCCAAGGGATCGGCAGGCGTCGGCCAGTTCTTCAACGCGGCCTCGCCCAACCCGAATGTCTGTGGGGTAGTTCCAATTGGCAACGATCTTCATAGCGCTCACTCCTCACGTCCGGCGATGAAAGACGGAATCGAAAGGCGGCGCGTCAAGGCGACAACCAACCCTCCAATTGTGCAGCCTCCTCCAAGCCTGCAATCATAAGGATAGGCTGAGCAGAATAAATAAATGCTAATGAATTGTTGAGAATTGGCCGTTTTCAGGCCAAAAGCGAAAAAGCCGCACATTTGCGCGGCCTTTCCTCATCGCTACGATCATCCGTCAAACGTCAGTGATCGCTTTTTCAGCAGCAGCAATTTCCCGCTGGCGTTTGATGACTTCATCACCAATCGGTGGCCCTTTGAAACGGCGCTGCTCAAACAACACCCAGATCACCGCCGTCAGCGCAAGGAAACCAACAGTGATATACAGCGCCCATTGGTTTGGCGGCTGTACGCCAATGATGAAGATGGCAACCATGGCCAGAATGACCAGGCAACCCACCAGCTTATAGGTGCTGATACCCATGTTCCACGGACCCATTTTCGGCCATTTTGCAGTGCCGATTGCCTTCATGCCGAGCACAATCGGAATGGCAAACGACAGAAACAAGAAGATGACCGTGCAGGACACAACGATGGTATAGGCCGATGCGCCACCAATGGTGACCAGCGAGGCACCCCAGACAAACAGCACCGAGAACACCGACCCCACCCAAATGGCAACAGCGGGGGTGCGAAACTTTGTACTGACACTGGACAAGGCCTTGGACATGGGCAGACCGCCATCACGCGAGAAGGCAAAAATCATGCGTGACACGGACGTTACCGTGGCCAAACCGCAAATCAGCTGCGCAACAAAAATGGCCAAGTACAGAATATTGGCAACAACCGGATTGGTCACGCTGTTGAGCGTCCAGAAAAACACGTTCCAGCCCTGCTTGGCGGCTTCATCCATATCTGGAATGGCCAGAAGGAAAGCCAGAAGCATGATGTAGCCAAACAAGGAGGCCCAGAACACCGATGAAATCATGCCCTTTGGCACGGATTCAGAAGCCTTGATGGTTTCTTCCGATGTGTGGGCGGAGGCGTCATAGCCGGTGATCGTATAGATCGGCAAAAGCAGGCTGAGTGCAAAAATATACCACATGCTGCCGGTGTGCGGCCATACGGATGCGTCGCCCTCCGGGGTGCCAGAGTAGTTGGTAAACGTCCAGATGCGGCTGAATTCCCGGGATTTTGCACCAAACAGGCACACGACCGTCAAGATGATGGCGGTGATGAAAATCAGATAGCCCGACATATCGGTCAGCTTCGCCGTCAGCTTGATGCCGAGGTGGTTGACCAGCGCTTGAAGGGCTGTGATGACGCCGACAAAAATGATCTGATTGGCAAAGCCGCCTGCGGTCGCCGTATCAACATTCATGCCAAACCAGGGTGCAATTGAGCCTGCAAAAAAGCCCCAGGTGCCAACGTTGATTGCACCCAGCACGGTAACCAGACCGATGAGATTGAACCAGGCGGTGACCCAGCCGGTAAAGCGATTGCCCAGAATAGAGCCCCAATGATAAAGCCCGCCTGCCGTTGGGTAGGCAGAGGCAATTTGCGCCATGCCCAGCGCAAACACGCCAGAGATGATGCAACCCAGCGGCCAGCCAAGACCAATGGCAGCGCCGCCCGCACCGGATGTTGCCTGCGCCAGTGAGTTGATACCACCGGATAAAATGCAAATGATCGAAAATGAAATCGCGAAATTAGAGAACGAGCTCATACGCCGCTCAAGTTCCTGAGCATAGCCCATGGAATGCAGAATATGCAGATCGTCCTGTTTATCAACGTCTGAGTAATCGGCCATCGTGACCCCCTGTTACGCCGGGATAAACCCGGCAGCTTTTGCCTGTGCGCTCATCGGCTTTTGCCGTTACAAACGCTGTGCCCGCTCTTGCTGCTTCCCCGGATCTTTTTTTGCAGAACGCCGCTTTCCGCTTTTATATCCAAAGCCCGATCCATTGGCTCAGGTGAGACACCATTCAATATCCATTCCGTTATGACTGACATAAGCCGAGAAGCAATTTGCATGCCGAATATACACAGCCCGCTTTGACCCCGTTTCGCCATCAAGCCGGCCGTGCGGGCCACAGGTTTGAAACACAATAAAGTGACTGCGCTTTGGAACCGTGCCCTGTCCATATTGCGCTGATTTTTTAGCAAATGAACAAAAATAACGCGGGGTCTGATAAAAATCACAGCAATGGGCGTAATCACACGTCTGTGACGGGAAGATGATGAAATTCTGAAATCCACAGATAGAAAAATATATTTATATATCAGAAGCTTAAATCAATGCTCGCAAGATATTGCACCGCAAATTGCCAATATACGCGATTTTTTAAATCAGAACAGATTGACTCAAACACCCTCTCTCGTCTTATCTGCTGTCACAAACCGGCAAGCACCGGCCGGCAAAGACCGGATAAGGGAACAGCAGAGTTTAATCGGGGCACAATCAAAACGCATTGGGCACCACACATTGATGCCCGCACGGCTAAGGGGAAGAGCTAACCTGGGAACAATCGGCTTTCCGTGTGTGGAAACCGCGCCAAACCGTCACACAACTATCATGTCAGCCTCATATTGACTTGCTCGGCTATCAGCAGACAACCAAGGAGAACACCAGTGAACACCCGTTTGCGCCGCATTCTTTCTCTCTCGACCGCCATGGTCATTGCTTCGAGCACTTTTGCAGCCGCCGAGCCGAGCGCGGATCTTATCGCCGCAGCCAAAAAGGAAGGCGCGCTGACAACCATCGCCCTTCCCCACGATTGGTGCGGTTATGGTGGCGTTATCGAAGGCTTCAAGGCCAAGTATGGTCTTAAAGTCAACGAATTGAACCCTGATGCTGGCTCTGGCGACGAAATCGAAGCCATCAAGGCCAACAAAGGCAACACCGGCGATCAGGCTCCTGACGTGATTGACGTTGGTCTGTCCTTTGGCCCAACGGCTAAGGCCGACAAACTGATCCAGCCTTACAAGGTTTCGACCTGGGACAGCATTCCAGCCACCGCCAAGGATGCTGACGGCTATTGGTATGGCGACTACTACGGCGTTATGGCCTTTGAAGTGAACAAGGATCTGGTCAAGAATCCGCCAAAGGATTGGGCCGATCTGTTGAAGCCTGAATATGCCAATATGGTTGCTCTGGGTGGTGATCCGCGCACGGCCAATCAGGCGATTTCGGCTGTTTTCGCAGCTGGCCTGTCCGCTGCCAAGGGTGATGTTGCCAAGGCTGGCGAAGCTGGCCTGAACTTCTTTAAAGACCTGAACGCCAAGGGCAATTTCGTACCTGTTGTTGGCAAGCCTGCAACGCTTGCGCAAGGCACAACCCCGATCATCCTGCGTTGGGACTATAACGCGCTGGCTGGCCGTGACTCGCTGAAGGGCAACCCTCCGGTTGACGTTATCGTTCCTGCCTCCGGCGTTGTTGCGGGTGTGTATGTGCAGGCTATTTCTGCCTATGCGCCGCATCCAAATGCCGCCAAGCTGTGGATGGAATACCTCTATTCCGACGAAGGCCAGGTTGGCTGGTTGAAGGGCTATTGCCACCCGATCCGCTTCAACGATCTCGCCAAGAATGGCAAGATTCCAGCTGACGTTCTGGCCAAGCTGCCTGATCCAAAGGCCTATGAACAGGCTGTCTTCCCAACACTTGACCAGCAGGACGCCTATAAGAAGGTGATCACAGAAGGCTGGGACAAGGTTGTCGGCGCGTCTGTAAAGTAATCCACCAACCTGATGTGCCTCTCCGATGTGTCGGGGAGGCACATTTGCATTGAAGACTTTTTATCCGGCAGGGATTTTCTATATGCAAGTGAGTAAGGCGGAGCGAAACCGAAAGCTCTTCGATTGGTTGGGTGTTGCACCCTTCATGCTTTTCGCCCTCATGTTTTTGATTGTTCCAACCCTTTATCTGGTGACTGGCGCATTTCAGGATGCCGAAGGCCATTTTACCCTTAAAAATATTGTCGATCTTTTTACCGACAAGATCATGTCGTCCTTTTCCATCAGTATTCGCATCAGTATTGCCTCGGCCATTGGCGGGGTTTTGCTGGGCTTTTATATCGCCTGGGCGCTGGTGTTGGGCGGTCTGCCCTCCTTTGTGCGCTCTGCCGTCATGACCTTTTGCGGCGTTGCATCGAATTTTGCGGGCGTGCCGCTGGCTTTCGCGTTTTTGTCAACGCTGGGTCGCCTTGGCCTGATCACCGTGCTGCTGCGCGACTGGTTTGGCATTAATCTCTATGCCACCGGCTTCAACCTGCTCAGTTTCACCGGCCTGACCCTGACCTATATGTATTTCCAGATTCCGCTGATGGTGTTGATCATTACCCCGGCGCTGGAAGGCATGCGCAAGGAATGGCGCGAAGCGGCCGAAAGCCTCGGCGCAACCCATGCGCAATATTGGCTCAAAGTCGCCCTGCCTATTCTCTTGCCAAGTCTGGCTGGGGCCTTTGTGCTGTTGTTTGCCAATTCATTCGGGGCGATTGCCACGGCATTTTCGCTCACCGGCAGCTCGCTCAACATCGTACCCATTCAGCTTTACGCCCAAATCCGTGGCGACGTGCTGCATAACGCCAACCTTGGCTACGCGCTGGCCTTTGGCATGATTGTGGTGACCGCTATTTCCAATATTATTTACATCACGCTGCGCGTTCGTGCAGAACGGTGGCAGAAATGAAGATGCAAAAATTTTTCGCCTGGCTGGCCATTGCCATTGGCGCATTTTACTTTCTCGTCCCGCTGATTGCGACCTTTGAATTTTCACTGCGCATGCGCCGTGGCGAATATTCCTTCGATGCCTATCGTTCGGTGTTTTCCGATACCACCTTTCGCGATTCCTTCAGCTTTTCGTTGCTGATGGCCATTCTGACCATTATTTTCATCACCTTGCTGATTGTGCCAACCGCCTATTGGGTTCGTCTGCGCCTGCCGCAAATGCGGCCGGTTGTTGAGTTCGTCACCATGTTGCCTTTGGTCATTCCGTCCATTGTGGTCATTTTCGGCTATCTTCGGCTGTATAACTCATCGTCTTTCCTGCCGCTCACCGCCACCACGTCTGGCACCAACATTCTGTTTTTGTTGGGGTTGATGATGCTGTCGCTGCCCTATACCTATCGCTCGATTGACGCGGCCATGCGCACCATTGATGTGCGCACCCTAACGGAGGCCGCTCAAAGTCTTGGCGCGGGTTGGGCAACAATCTTGCTGCGCTGTATCTTCCCCAATGTGTTGTCGGGCATTCTGTCTGGCGCTTTCATCACCTTTGCCATTGTCATTGGTGAGTTTACCATTCCATCGCTGCTCAACCGCCCGGCGTTTGGACCCTATCTGCAATTGATTGGTGCCAATAAGGCCTATGAGCCTCCGGCACTTGCCATCATTGCCTTCGCCATGACCTGGTTCAGCATTGCGCTTCTCAACCTCGTCGCCCGCTTTTCAAAACATATGCCCGCAAAGGCCTGATTGCCCATGTCCTTTTTGACCCTCACCAACCTCAAGAAAAGCTACGGCACCGTTCAGGTCGTGCATGATTTCAATATGTCGATCAACAAAGGAGAGTTCATTTCCTTTCTCGGCCCATCGGGCTGCGGCAAAACCACCATTTTGCGCATGATTGCCGGCTTTGAAACCATCACCGACGGCACTATTACCATTGCAGGCAAAAACCAGAATGATCTGAAGCCAAACCAGCGCAACATTGGCATGGTGTTTCAGGCCTATGCGTTGTTTCCCAATATGACCGTCTTTGACAATGTTGCTTTTGGCCTCAAGATTGCCAAGGTGGCGAAAAACGAAATTGAGGCGCGCGTGATGGAGATGCTCAAGCTGATCCATCTGGAGCATCTGGCCAGCCGCTACCCCTATCAGCTCTCCGGCGGTCAGCAACAGCGCGTGGCGCTGGCCCGCGCCCTGGCCCCGAAACCACAGGTACTTTTGCTGGATGAGCCGCTCTCGGCGCTGGATGCCAAAATCCGCGTGTCCTTGCGCGAAGAAATTCGCCAAATTCAGATGAAGCTCGGCATCACCACTGTCTTCGTCACCCACGATCAGGAAGAAGCCCTGTCGATCTCAGATCGTATCGTGGTGATGAATGCTGGCCGCGCCGACCAGATTGGCTCACCGTTTGAGATCTACAACAATCCGCAAACCCGTTTCGTCGCCTCCTTTGTCGGCACGTTGAACCTGATTGAAGCCAAAGTTGTTGATGGCTCCACCAACACGCTGCAAATTGGCGATCAGCAGGTGAAGGTCAAGCAGGCCGTGAACAAGGCCCATGGTGAATCCGTTACAATTGCGCTGCGTCCGGAAGCGGGCTCAATGGCAGAAGGTGCCAAAGGCGATGTGCAATTGAGCGGCACGGTTTCTTCCAGCCATTTTCTGGGTTCCGTCATTCGCACCCGCCTCAATGTCGGCGGCACCACCATCTGCTTTGACACATTCAATGATCCGGCCATGAAACCGCCGATGCCTGGCGAAAGCGTCACGCTGAAATTTGCCGCAGACGACTTGATGATCATTGCGGATTAATGCCACACTTCGTGCCGAAGCGTTTGCGTGTTTGAGATGACGTGCCGAGCTGGAATAATTTAAAAAATGGACAGCTCCTAAAATTAACCCAAGCTAAATAATGTATCGCTATGGTGTAGCCACGAACAGGAGGTTACACGCATGGGGTTATTTTCGCTAGGCCAAGGTGGAGATGCAAAGGCCATCCTTCAGGCGCTCAACAGCTCGCAAGCTATTATTGAGTTCGACCTTCAGGGCATTATTTTGGATGCCAACGACAATTTTTGCAAAGCGCTGGGCTACACCCGCTCAGAAATCGTTGGCAAGCATCACCGGATCTTTGTTGAGCAGGACGAGGCCAACTCGCAGGGCTATCGTGACTTCTGGGCAAAGCTTGGCCGTGGCGAGTTTGATCAGCGGCAATACAAGCGTATTGCCAAATCCGGTCAGCCCATCTGGATTGAAGCCTCCTACAATCCGGTTTTCCGCGGCAAGAAGCCCTATAAAATCATTAAAATCGCCACTGACATCACCGCAGCCAAGATGAAATCCATGGATAGCGACGGCAAGATTGATGCCTTGTCGCGGTCTCAGGCTGTTATTGAGTTTACGCCATCTGGTGAAATTCTGACCGCCAATGAAAATTTCTGCAAAACGCTGGGTTATGATTCGAAAGAGATTGTCGGCAAGCATCACTCGATGTTCTGCGATCAAACCTATGTTGCATCACCAGAGTACAAAGAATTCTGGCGCAAGCTGGACGCCGGCCAGTTCCAGAGCGACGAGTTTATGCGCATCGGTAAGGGTGGTAAAAAGGTCTATATTCAAGCGACGTACAACCCGATTTTTGATGAAAAAGGCAAAGTCTTCAAGGTTGTTAAATTCGCAACCGATGTGACGGGCCGCGTCAACGCCATTGCCGCCATAGGTGCTGGCCTTGAACGTCTGGCCCAATGCAACATCCGCATGACGATTGATGAGCCTTTCATTCCAACCTTTGAGCATCTGCGCAAAGATTTCAATATGTCGATCGGCAAGTTTCAGGAGACTTTGGCCGAGGTGTTGTCCGAAACCGCAGCTGTTTCCCGCAACAGTGACGAGATGTTGGAAGGCTCTTCCAGCCTCGCCCAGCGCTCGGAGCAGCAGGCAGCCGCACTGGAACAAACTTCGGCGGCTTTGGAAGAAATTACCGTCACCGTCAAGGAATCCAGTTCACGCACCAGCGAAACCCGCAATCTTGTGCGCGATGCCCGCAAGGCTGCAACAGAATCGACCAAGGTTGTCGATTCCACCGTTGAGGCCATGAGCCGCATTGAAGGCGCCTCGAAAGAAATCAGCAGCATCATCAGCGTCATTGATGAAATTGCCTTCCAGACCAATCTTCTGGCCTTGAATGCGGGTGTTGAAGCGGCCCGCGCTGGCGAAAGCGGCAAGGGTTTTGCGGTTGTGGCGCAGGAAGTGCGCGAATTGGCGCAGCGCTCAGCCAAGGCAGCCCGCGAAATTTCGGCGCTCATTGCCAAATCCACCGACGAAGTCACCGAAGGTGTGCGCCTGGTGGGCGAGACAGGCGGCGCACTCAACCGTATTTCGACCTTTGTGGAATCGATTGATACCAACATCGAAGCCATTGCCAGAGCGGCAGCCGAGCAATCGACCAGCCTCACAGAGATCAGCTCGGCCGTGAACGCTCTGGATCAGATGACCCAGAAGAATGCCTCCATGGTCAGCGGCATGAATGCCATCAGCGAAGCGCTTTCCAGCGGTGCCGCCAAGCTCACGGAACTTGCCAATCGCTTCCAGCTCAACCGGCGCTCAGGCATTCGCGAGCCGGGAAGCTCGGCTGCCATGCGCGGATCGCAAGACCGCAGAGGCCAAGGCACCGACCAAAGGCGAAGTGCGGCCTGAACATGCGCCGTGTTCATGCAACAACGCCAAGGATAATCTCCTTGGCGTTTTTTATTTTTGACATTTTTCTTTTGCAAGTTCAGTCCAGTGTGGAACAGTAGCACATGATTTTTCCTCGACGTTTGTCTGACAAACCGGCAAGAGATTTGCCCAAAAGACAAACGAAAACAGAAGAAGTGTGCGTCTGCCTGTTTCAAGACGAAGCGGGAGACGCGCCCACCCGTGATATGAGCCACCATGACAGCGCAACTGACCATCATCGACACCATCACCGACCCCGGTAAGGACGATCGCGCCAATGAGGATCGGCTTGGCTATAATGGAGATTGTGCCTTTGTGCTGGACGGTGCAACCGGCCTTGGCGATCATCAATATATGGAAGGTTTTGGCTCCGACGCCGCATGGATGGCGCAGTTTGCCGCAAAGCGCCTGATCAACGAACTCTCGGTTGACACGCTTGTCACCGAGCTTATCCGCGCCATCGCCTTTGATGCCCACGAGCTTTTTACCGCGACGGCAGGAGAGCAGCCGCGTTATGCCTGGCCGCTGTGCGCCCTCGCCGCTCTTCGTCTCACCCCCGATGGTGCCGAGTTTATCGGCCTTGGCGACAGCGTGGTTTATATCCTGCATGACGATGGACGGGTGGATAGCTTGACGGCCCTGCCCGATGCCTTTGAGCGCGAGCAGATGGCGGCGCGCGCCCATGTTGAGCGCGTCGGCAGCATCGGTAAAAGCGGCGTTGCCGCCCATGATCCACAAACGCTGAGCGAGCTGCGCCGCGCCCGCGAAAAACAAAATACGCCGGATGGCTGGATTTGGTCGCTTGGCCTTGTGCCCGACGCCGCCGATCATCTGGCCCGCGCAGACATTATCTTCACAGGGGGGGCAACCGCGTTGATTGCCTCCGATGGACTCGCCGATCTTGTCAGCCTCTACCACGCCTATGATCCCGCAACCCTGATCAAGCGCGCCTCAACCGTTGGGCTAAAGGCCCTGGTGGCAGAGTTGCGCCATCTGGAACGCGACGTAGACCCCGATGGTGTCCAGTTTCCACGCTTCAAACAATGCGATGACACCACTGCAATTTTGTGCCGCATTGAGGTCTGACCTCGGGCAAGCCTGTTGGACTGTTGGATAGCTTGCTTCTTCTTTGCCGCGGGCAGAAGGTGAGAAAACCCTTCTGCCCCCACAAGAAGAACCAAGGGACCATCCGATGGATAGCTTCAGAAAGCATATCGCCAATATCTTGATCACCATGGCAGGGGTTGGTCTGCTGCTGGGTGGTGTTTTGTGGTGGGTGGACGCCGTTTCCTATGCCGATCTCGTGTGGTCGCTGGCAACGGTGCCTGTGCTGGTCAGCTTGTTGGTGCAGATCGTCAATGCGCTGCGGGCCGGTGATATTGGCCTGGATGTGGTGGCAGCCTTATCCATGTCGGCAGCACTTGCCTTTGGTGAGCCACTGGCGGGCAATGTTGTGGCCATGATGTATGCCAGCGGCCAATTGCTGGAGCGTTTTGCCCAAGGCCGGGCCAAACGCGAAATGACCGCATTGATGAGCCGCGTCGCCCACACCGCCATGCGCTATCATGGCAACGCGCTGGAAGAGGTGGCGATTGCCGTGATCAAACCAGCAGATCGTCTAATGATCCGGCAGGGAGAAGTGCTCCCCGTGGATGGCCGCATTGCCAGTGATGTTGCCCTTCTTGATCTCTCATCGCTCACTGGTGAATCCCTGCCCGTCAAACGGCAGAAAGGCGATGAAGCATTGAGCGGCTCAACCTGCGCTGGCCCAGCGTTTGAGATGATTGCGACCCGCCCGGCAATGGAAAGCACCTATGCAGGCATTGTGCGGCTTGTGGCCACCGCCCAGGCCAGCAAAGCGCCGCTGGTGCGCATGGCAGATCAATATGCGCTGGGTTTTCTGGCCCTCACGCTAGCGATTGCGGGCGGCACATGGCTTTTGAGCGGTGAGACCAGTCGTGTGCTGGCCGTTTTGGTGTCTGCGACGCCCTGTCCGCTCATTCTCGCGGTTCCCGTGGCGCTGATGGCAGGCATGTCACGCACGGCGGGCATTGGCGTGCTGGTGAAAGGCGGCGGGGTGCTTGAAACACTTGCCAAGGTGCGCACCGTTATTCTCGACAAAACCGGAACCCTCACCCATGGGCAGGCGGAGGTGGTGGAGATCAAAACTTCCAAGTCCTATAATGCCGATGCAGTGTTGCAGCTGGCCGCCAGCCTTGATCAGGCCTCCGGGCATGTGGTGGCCGCCGCCCTGATTGGTGAAGCACAAAGGCGTGGACTGACGCTCTCGGCTCCGCAAGAGGTTATCGAGGTCCCCGGCGCAGGCCTTGAGGGCGTGGTTGATGGTCAACATATCGTTGTTGGCGGCAACAGCTTTGTGCGCGATCGCTGCAAGGAGGACGATGATCATGTCTTGCTCTCAAACATTGATAAAACCGCGATGACGGTGGCTGTCGGCGTGGATGGCCTTATCGCGGGCGTTATCATTCTCGCTGATCGCATCCGCGCCGACGCTAGCGCCGCCCTTCAAGCACTGCGCAATGCCGGTGTTGCCAAAATCATTCTCGCCTCCGGTGATCGGCAAGACATTGCCGACACCATTGGCGCGACGCTTGGCATTGATGTGATTTTGGGCGATCTGACACCGGACGGAAAAGTGGCAACCGTCAGCGCCGAGCACCACAATGGCCCGGTGATGATGGTGGGCGATGGGGGCAACGACGCCCCGGCCCTTGCCGCCGCCGATATTGGCGTCGCCATGGGAGCCCACGGCACCGCCTCATCCTCAGAAGTCGCAGGTGTCGTGCTGCTGGTAGACCAACTTGCTGCGCTGTCCAAAGCCATGACAATTGCCCAGCGCAGCCGCACCATTGCCTTTCAGAGCGTTATCGTTGGTCTTAGCCTTTCGCTGAGCGCCATGGTCGCTGCCGCCTTCGGCTATCTGCCCCCCGTGCAAGGAGCCTTGCTGCAAGAAGTGATTGATGTTGCCGTTATTCTGAACGCACTTCGGGCGCTGCGTTAGAGCCCCTATCAACACGTAACCTAACAGACAATCTAAGCAAAAAGCCGACACCAAAACAGAAAATATAATAATATTAGAATGTATTTTTCAAGTATTGCAGAATTAAAAAGAAGAGCATGAAAAGCCAAACGAAATTTTCAAAATTGCTATACATGAAAACGCAAACATTAAGCGCCCTAAAAATCAACACAACTTCAATCTAAAGCCTGAGCATTGAACGACCCACCGATGAGCATTCACCTATCGATTCTCTAACATAGAGATCGCTACCCTTGCACACAGAGGTATTTCAATGAAGACAATTGGATCTGTATTGGATGAACACCGGGGCATTGGACCGGGGTTTGATTTTCTGAGAATTTTCCTGGCAATCATGGTGCTTTTTAGCCATTCCTTCCTGATTGCCGAGGGTGAGAAATTTCAATTTTCAAAGCCCGGTATTACGGTGCTTCAAGCCACAATCCTGCCGATGTTTTTTGCGCTCAGCGGCTTTTTGATCACCGGCAGCGCCATGCGCCTTCGCCTCAAGGATTTTTTGCTCAATCGTGGCATTCGGATCGTCCCGGCCCTTTCTGTTGATATCGTTTTTGCAGCCCTCATTCTCGGACCGATTTTCACAACAGTCAGCCTGCAAGCCTATTTCAGCTCCTATGAGTTTTGGTCATATTTCGCCAACATCTTTGGCGTGATTCATTATGTTTTGCCGGGCGTGTTTGAGCATAACCCGTTTCCAGCCATCGTAAACGGCTCGCTCTGGACCGTTCCCTATGAGATCGGCTGCTACGTCATCATGTCCGCCTTGATTATTTTTGGCCTTCTTAAGCGCCCTTGGGCGACTTTGGGTGCAACAGTGGCGGTAACGGCCATCATCATTGCGTTCTCTATCAATCGAGTGAATCCGGCAACGCTCGGCGGGACATTTCAGCCCGACAGCGCAGGCTTCAAGCTTTTGAATCACTTCATCGGTTCAAAAGGACTGATGCTCTATGTCAACTTCATGCTGGGTGCTGTGTTCTTCCTGTTTCGCCACTCTATCCCTAAACACGGGATTATAGCGCTGGTTTGCGTCGCCGCACCGATGACCGCATCCCTTATCTTTCCCGATGTGGAAGGCAGCACGCTCTGCATCATCTTCGCGCCCATGCTGGTTTACCTCATGGCCTATATCGGCATGACGCCCATTCCCCGCATTCCGCTCTATCATCGCGGCGACTATTCCTACGGGATCTACCTTTACGGCTATCCCTTTCAGCAAGGCCTCGTCACGCTGTTTCCAAAGCTGACATCACCATGGCTGCATTTTGCCATTTCCCTGCCTATTGCGACACTGGTAGCCATGGGTTCGTGGCATTTCATTGAAAAGCCAATTTTAAAACTGCGCAAAAAATTCAGCTTCACAGCTCAGAAAGGCAATCACGCGCAACATCTTCCCAATGCGCAGGCCGCAACAAAGTGATAATGGCGTCAGATCTCAGCGGCCGGATCATTTCAGGAGCAAGCCTTGCATCAACACGTTGCGGAACTGGACATCAATCTTTTGCTGACGCTCGATGCGCTCTTGCGGGAAGAAAATGTGACACGCGCGGCGGCAAGGTTGAACATCACCCAATCGGCCCTCTCGGGCCGTTTGACCAAGTTGCGTCACGTCCTCAACGATCCCCTTTTCGTTCCGGCCTCGTCCGGACGGGGAATGACCCCAACGCCTCATGCACTGACGCTGCGGCCGGACCTGGATCGGCTGTTAGAGCAACTGACGCGCTTTGTTCAATCAGCCCATGTGTTTGATCCGGCATCCAGCGACCGCACGTTCACCATTGCGGCGGGCGATAATCCCGCCGCAATCCTTGCCCCCGACCTGCTACCCTTGCTTCAGCAACGCGCCCCGGCTTTACGCGTTGCCTTCGTTCTTCCAAACCAGGCAACAATTTCAGAGCGTCTGGAAAAAGGCGAAATAGACCTCTTCATTGGCGCGTTAACAGACGCGACACCCGAGATGATCGGGCGGATGCTGTTCTCAGAACAATTGGTAACGGCCCAGCGTAAGGGGCACCCGCGTGGAACGGCTCCGCTGACCCTTGATGAATTCTGTCACTATGATCATCTGGTCATCTCGACCGATGGCGGCGGGTTCAGTGGTATCATTGATACCACGCTTGCGGATCTGGAACGCCAACGCCACGTGTCTGTTTCCATACAGAGCTATGCGCTCACGCCGCTGGTGCTGGGCACCACCGATTGTCTCTGCACGCTGCCACGCGGTTTTCTGGAACGCTTCACCGATACGCTGGATCTTTTTATGCCCCCCTTTGATCTGGCAACTTTTGATCTTCGACTATTCTGGCACCCAAGAATGAAACGGATCCCGGCCACACCTGGTTTCGCAATCAGATTTTGCAAGCCGCAGGGCAAAAAAGCCATCAGCGCCAGCCATAGGTCTGATTGTGAATTGAGATTGGTGCAGGCGATAAAAACAGGTCATTGCTGCACGGAAACCGGCTACGGCCGCACCTTTCTCAACCAACAAAAAAGCCGACACAATGAAACTTGCAAGACTGCTTTTTCTCTCCAGTGCCCTCGCGCTGGCCTCCACCTTTGGTACATCCGCAATTGCGGCGGACTCTACTCCCAAAAGTTTGACGCAATATCATCAGGTTGCCGACAGCTATTCCTTCCCTCTCGGCGACTTGCAGATCACATCCTTCTCTGACGGGACCGTTCCTCAGGATCTATACAAGCTGCTGAACGGCACCAGTCATGCGGAAATCGATGGTCTGCTCCACAAGGAGTATCAGGCCAACCCCGTCGAAGTCTCCATTAACGTGTTCATGATACAGGATGGGAAACGGACCATCCTTGTTGATACCGGCTCTGGCGATCTTTTTGGACCAAGCTTTGGCGGGAAGGTACTCGACAGCTTGAAAAGCCGAGGCATCAAGCCACAAGATGTCACTGATATTCTCATCACCCATATCCACACAGACCACACCGGTGGATTGGTCCATGACGGCAAGCCTGTTTTTCCAAATGCTATCGTGCACGTCAGCGCAATAGACGAAAATTTCTTTCTGAATCCGGAAAACTCAAAGAAAACGGGGTATTCCGAGAGATATTTTGATGAAGCAATCGAAACCGTTGGCGTTTACAACAAACTGGGCAAGGTGAAGACCTTTGCGGATAACGACACCATCCTGCCCGGCATCAAAGTGTCAATTCACCCAGGCCATACGCCGGGAAGCGCCTTTTACACGGTCACCTCAGAAGGAAAAACCATTGTCTTCATCGGCGACACAATCCATGTCGCCGCAGTGCAGTTTCCTGAACCCAAAATCACCATCCAGTATGATGTTGACCCAAAGCAGGCTGCAACAACCCGTATCAACGCGTTCAATAACCTTTCCGCAGAAGACCTGCTTGTGGCAGCCCCTCACCTGCCGTTTCCCGGCATTGGCCACATCAGCAAGGAAGGCAACGATCGCTTTGGTTGGCATCCGGTTGAATACCGCAATCGTGCCAGTCAATAATTGAAGGTATCTGCCAGAATGGCGGCCGCGTTTGTATCAGCGCGGCCACTGCATAATTCCTTAATCGCAATCGATTTAAGGAGAAAATTATGAAGCAAATTTAAAGTGTTACAGCGCTGTACGGTCCTGTCAGGCTTCGATCCGATAAACTTTACAGGTCAGCTCTTCAGTGGTGCGATGGGTGCAAAACCCCATCGCCTCATAATAGGCAAGCCCCATCTGATTATCCGCGCCAATGGCGGCTTCGATGTTCTCAACCGGATAGGCTTTTGCCGCAGCGTGGCTTGCGCGAAACAGAGCCGAGCCAACACCTTTTCTGGCCGCACGCGGGCTAACATGGGTGCCAATAATGCCCCAGCCCTCAGGCGTACCATAAGGATTATCGAGCCGTGCATAACGCAAGGATTGAAAACCCAGAATACGACCATCCTCATCTTGAGCAACCGAGCACTCAATGCGGTCTTGATGCTCAAGATAGTTGGCCAAAACCGTTTTTACATCACCGGCAGTTTTGCGCAAACCTGCTGCAAAAATCTCGTTCAAAGCATCGCACATCCCTTGTGCATCAAAGGATGTTGCGGGTCTGATAAAAACATTCGCGCTCACGCCGCAGCATCCTCATCCACAGCTGCCTTCGGCACATAGTTCAGTACCGGCCCAAGCCAGCGCTCAATTTCGCGGATCTCCATGCCCTTGCGGGAGGCGTAATCTTCCACCTGATCGCGCTCCACCTTGGCAACGCCAAAATAATAGCTGTCCGGGTGGCCGATGTAGATGCCGGAGACAGAGGAGCCGGGCCACATGGCGTAGCTTTCCGTGAGTGTGACGCCGGTAGTGGCGGTGGCGTCGAGCAGGTTGAACAGCGTGACCTTTTCGGTGTGGTCGGGCTGGGCCGGATAACCGGGGGCCGGACGGATACCGGCATAAGCCTCCGAGATCAGCTCCTCAGGCGTGAAGTTTTCTTCTGTGGCATAGCCCCAGAATTCCTTGCGCACCCGCTCATGCATGCGCTCAGCAAAGGCCTCGGCAAAGCGGTCGGCCAGCGCCTTGACCATGATGGAGGAGTAATCATCATTGGCGCGCTCGAAACGCTCGGCAATGGCCACTTCTTCGATGCCTGCCGTGACCACAAACCCGCCCACGTAATCTTCCACACCACTATCCACTGGTGCCACAAAATCGCTCAAGGCGACATTGGGGCGGCCATCGCGCTTGGAGAGCTGCTGGCGGAGCGTGAAGAAAGTGGCAAGGTCTTCCTTGCGGGCATCATCCGTGAACAGGCGAATATCATCACCTACGCTGTTTGCGGGCCAGAAGCCAACCACGGCGCGGGGACGGAACCATGTCTCATCGATGATTTTTGCCAGCATTGCTTGCGCATCATTAAACAGAGACCGTGCGGCTTCTCCCTGCTTTTCATCTTCGAGAATAGCGGGATAACGGCCTTTCAGCTCCCATGTCTGGAAGAACGGCGTCCAGTCGATGTATTTCGCCAATTCCTTGAGGTCATAATCCTCAAACACCTTGATGCCGGTGAAACTTGGCTTCTTGGGCTTGTAATTGGTCCAATCCACCTTGGCGGCATTGGCGCGGGCGCGGGCTATCGGCAGGCGCTGTTTTTCCAACTCGGCGCGGGCGTGGGCATCGGCCACCTTGGCGTATTCGCCCCGCAAGGTTTCAATCGTGCTATCGCGCGTATCGGGCGACAGCAAGGACGAGACAACACCCACGGCGCGGCTGGCATCCAGCACGTAAACCGCCTGCCCTGCCTGATATTGCGGATGAATTTTCACAGCCGTGTGCACGCGGCTGGTGGTCGCGCCACCAATCAATAGCGGCACGTTAAAGCCCTGGCGCTGCATCTCAGCCGCCACATGCACCATTTCATCCAGCGATGGGGTGATCAGGCCTGAAAGGCCGATGATATCGACATTTTCCGCCTTGGCCACTTCCAGAATCTTGGTGGCGGGCACCATCACACCGAGATCGATAATCTCATAATTGTTGCAGGCCAAAACCACGCCGACAATGTTTTTGCCGATGTCGTGCACATCGCCCTTCACGGTGGCCATCAGGATTTTGCCTGCGGCTTCGCGCTCACCAGAGCCACCGTTCAAGCGTTTTTCTTCTTCCATGTAAGGCAGAAGCACGGCCACGGCCTGCTTCATCACGCGGGCAGATTTCACCACCTGCGGCAGAAACATTTTGCCCGCGCCAAACAGATCGCCCACCACATTCATGCCCGCCATCAGCGGACCTTCAATCACATGCAAGGGCCGATCAGCGGCCTGACGCGCTTCCTCGGTATCAGCGTCAATAAATTCGGTAATGCCGTTGACCAGCGCATGCTCCAGCCGCTTGGCCACCGGCAGCTCGCGCCAGGACATATCCTGCACACGCGCCTTTGCCTCGCCCGTGCCGCGATAGCGCTCGGCAATCTCCAGCAGGCGTTCCGTGCCGTCTTCGCGGCGGTTCAACACCACGTCTTCGCAGGCTTCGCGCAGCTCGGCATCAATGCTTTCATAGACCGCCAACTGACCAGCGTTGACAATGCCCATATCCATGCCCGCCTGAATGGCGTGGTAGAGAAACACGGCATGCATCGCCTCGCGCACCGGCTCATTGCCGCGAAACGAGAAGGACAGGTTGGAAACGCCACCGGAAATATGCACCAGCGGCATGCGCTGGCGGATGGTGCGGGTGGCCTCAATGAAATCCACGCCGTAATTGTTGTGCTCTTCAATGCCCGTGGCAACCGCGAACACATTGGGGTCGAAAATAATGTCTTCTGGCGCAAAACCAGCTTCTTCGGTCAGGATCTTGTAGGCGCGGGAACAGATTTCCACCTTGCGCTCATAGGTATCCGCCTGACCCTTTTCGTCAAAGGCCATGACCACCACAGCGGCACCGTAATTGCGGATCAACTTGGCCTGCGCCACAAAATTCTCCTCGCCTTCTTTCAGCGAGATAGAATTGACAATGGCCTTGCCCTGCACGCATTTGAGGCCGGATTCGATAATCTGGAACTTGGATGAATCGATCATCACCGGCACGCGGGCAATATCAGGTTCTGCAGCAATCAGGTTGAGGAATTCAACCATGGCCTTTTCACTGTCGATCAGGCCTTCATCCATGTTGATGTCGATGATCTGCGCGCCGTTTTCCACCTGATCGCGGGCCACCACCAAGGCTGCATTGTAATCACCGGCGGTGATCAGCTTGCGGAATTTGGCCGAGCCGGTGACGTTGGTGCGCTCGCCGACGTTAACGAAAGGGATATCCTTGGTCAGCACAAAAGGCTCAAGGCCGGACAGCGACATGAACGGGCGATGCTCCGCCGGCTGACGCGGCTTTTTGCCCTTCACGGCCTCGGCAATGGCCTGAATGTGCGCGGGCGTGGAGCCACAGCAGCCGCCCACCACATTGACGATTTCCTCTTCGGCAAAGCCTTCCACCAGCTTGGCCATAAATTCCGGGCTCTGGTCATATTGGCCAAATTCATTGGGCAGACCTGCATTGGGGTAAGCCGAGACGAACGTATCCGCAATGGCCGACAGTTCCTGCAAATGTGGGCGCATGGCATCGGCACCGAGCGCGCAATTGAGGCCAATGGTGAATGGCTTAGCGTGGCGCACCGAATTCCAGAAAGCCGATGGCGTCTGGCCAGACAGCGTGCGGCCGGAAAGGTCGGTGATCGTGCCGGAAATCATCACGGGCAAATGAATGCCCTTGGCAAGGAAGCGCTCTTCGCAGGCAAAAATGGCGGCCTTGGCATTCAGCGTGTCAAAAATCGTTTCAATGAGAATGAGATCGGCACCGCCATCAATCAAACCATCAATCTGCTCGGCATAAGCGCGGCGCAAATCATCAAAAGACACGGCACGATAGCCGGGATTGTTGACATCTGGCGAAATTGACGCCGTGCGGTTGGTTGGGCCAATGGCACCGGCCACAAAGCGGCGTTTGCCATCTTCGCGCTCGGCGCGGGCAATGGCCCGGCGCACCACTTGCGCACCATGCTTGTTGAGGTCGTAAACCGCCCCTTCCATCTCGTAATCGGCCTGAGCGATTCGGGTAGAGGAAAAGGTGTTGGTTTCAATGATATCCGCGCCGGCCATGGCATAGCGAAAGTGGATATCTTCAATGGCTTGCGGCTGGGTCAGGATCAGAAGGTCGTTGTTGCCTTTCTGATGGCAAGCACAGCCAAGGAACCGCTCGCCGCGAAAGTCATCTTCATCCAGGCCAAGGCCTTGAATTTCCGTGCCCATCGCACCGTCAAGGATCAGAATGCGCTCTCTTGCTGCCTGTTGCAGGGCTTTCAGGATCTCCGCACCATCACGGTTCGCGCCTTCGCGTCCAAACAATTGATCAAGCATAGCGGTGTCCTTCCGTTCCCAACATCACAACCAAATCACATAAAGATATGTTTATGTCAATATACGACACGGCAAATTCAAATCACCGAGCGCGGTGACAATATGCCACGAAGCCTTTATAGAAGTTGACAAATATTCGTTGCCGGAGGGAATTATGTCGAACATTGCTGACACCAACACATTACCAGCAAACTGGAGCAAGCGCCCCTATCACCGCAAATGGTTGCTGGATCAGGCCAATGGCTTGTTCGATTTTTTCCAGACATCCGCCATCAATCCAAACGGCGGCTTTTACGATCTCACCCGCGATGGCAAGCCGCTGTCCACCGACAATCCCGTGCGTGGCATTCACACAAGTGCGCGCATGGTGCATTGCTATGCCATTGGCGATCTGCTGGGCCGTCCGGGTGCCGCCGACGTGGTGGATCATGGCATGCGCTATCTGTGGCGCAAGCATCGCGATGAGAAAAACGGTGGCTATTTCTGGCAACTGAATGATGATGGCGTGGCCGATGGCTCCAAACAGGGCTACGGCCATGCTTTTGTGCTGCTGGCCGCCTCTTCGGCCAAAACCATTGGCCATCCGCTGGCCGATCGCCTGCTGGAAGACATCACCGAAGTGATTGAAACCAAATTTTGGGAGCAGCGCCATGGTGCCATTGCTGAGGAGTTTTCCGAAGACTGGCAGCCAGTCGCGGGCTATCGCGGCCAAAACTCCAACATGCACCTGACAGAAGCCCTGATGGCCGCCTTTGAGGCCACCGGCGAGCAGCACTATCTCGACAAGGCCGTGCGCATTGCCGATCTCTTGATCAACCGCCGCGCCCGCGAAGAAGCCTTCCGCGTGCCAGAACATTTCAACGAGGAATGGGTGGTGGATCGCACTTACTATCACCCCAATGAAATGTTCCGTCCGGCTGGCACCACGCCCGGCCATTGGCTGGAATGGACCCGCCTTGTTTTGCAACTCTGGGCCTTGAGCGGCAAGCAGCACAGCTGGATGCCGGAAGCAGCCCGTGGTCTGTTTTATCAATCCATGCTGCTGGGCTGGGATAGAAAACTCGGCGGCTTTTTCTACACGCTCGATTGGGACAATGTACCGGCCAAAACCTTCAAACTGTGGTGGCCCTTGTGCGAGGCGGCAGCGGCTGGCCACTTCCTGAACCACCATCAGGGCACAATCCTCAATGAAGACCAATATCGCAAGGTCTGGAATTTCATTGCCAACAACACCATCGATCAGCAATTTGGTGGCTGGCATGAGGAAATGACCGAGGATCTCAAACCCTCCAACAGCCTCTTCCCCGGCAAAGGCGATATTTATCACGCCCTGCAAGCCTGCCTTATTCCGCTGTTTCCCGCAGAAGGCAGCCTGACAAAGATGATCAAGGAGCACCCGCTCGTTCTTTAACGGGTGCTGAACGACGTCTAATCGGACCGAAAACCGGTCGCCACTTTTCGGTCCGATGCTTTATAGCGATGTATCAATCTGGAAGCTTGCCGAAAATGTCGTGCCCTTTTCCAGGGTGCCGCGGCAGCTGACCAAATACAGCCTGTCGGTTTCCTGCGCGGTGTCGCAACTGCCCTTGGCGGCAATATGTTGCGGTGGCGCTTTGCCATCTTGGCCTTCATTGAGAACAATCTCATCAAGCGCGATCGAATCCAGCTTGGTTTGATCGCGCGTTCGGTTCTCTTGGGAGCGACCGCTGAAGGTGATGATATGCGTGGATCCAAGAAAGAAATAGACACCGGTTCGCCCATCTGCGTGCAGGCTGCGGCCCAATTGGGATTCACACAGTTTGGAAAAATCCTGTTGGCCGATGAACAGTGTCAGGCAGCGACCGCTGACGGTGCCAAATTGCGGTGGAGGGTTTTCCGCGGCGAAAGCGGCAGGGGCGAAAAAGGAAGGAGCAAAGGCGATAAAAACAAGTGAGCAAAAAAGCCGGACAATATTCATAAAACAAGCCTTGCGCTGTCGAAACCAAAACCGACTGCACAATTGGAGACATCAAAATCCCATCAAGACATCATGCAGCATCTTTGTTGATTGATAAAACATGGACAACGGCTGGCAATCAAGATGATGCGAACCAGACGAGCATGTGTTGGCCGCCCGGTTCGCATCATGTGTGGCTCAATTGTCATTTGCATCAGATTTCTTTCACACAGCCCGTGAAGAGCACATTTGAGAAGCATTCTGGCAAATAATGTGGGGAGCAGGAATCGCAAGCTTCGCATTGCGGCTCGACTTGCTGCTCTGGCGCGCAGCATCATCCAGCATGGATGCAAAATCGCTGAGCGAAACACCATCTGCACGCAACATCAGACGGATCATAGGATCTCTCAGCATCTCGGACATTGTCATATCTTGAAAATCGTATGTCATGTTTCTGTTCTCCTTTTATCGTTGGATCATGCATCAATCCTGTAACAGGCAAGTGTCGTGCAGAAGGCAAAAAAGTGGCAAAACCGGAAAGCTTTCAAGGCAGATTGATTTCAAATCTTCTCATCGCCATCATTGAAACTATTGATAAAAACTCTGGTCTCGATGATGAGAATGGGCAGTTTTCATTGATAAAACGCAACCGAAAAAGTTAAAATTAGAAACATCTAAATATTTCAACTTCGTTTCTAATCTTGGAACAACTTACTTTGTCATTGCATCGTTTTTGAGGCCGTTGTTAACTAAAGTGGGAGCGACGACACGAAAGAAAATGATGACACGTCACGACTTTATCCGTCACCTCGCCTTTGTCATTCGCTGCTCCGCTGCGGCCAGTCTGTCTTATGGCTTAGCATCAGCCTTATCGCTGCCTCACCCGGTCTGGGCTTCCATGTCGGCCATCATTGTCTCTCAGGAAAAGATCAATGAAACGAAAGACGCCATGGTGGGACGGTTTGGAGGAACACTGATCGGCATTGCGGCAGCGGTGGCTGTTTCACTTGCAACAGATCCTTTTGGCGCAAGCATTACAGTCCAACTGGCCATTGCCGTTGCAATTTGCGCTGTCATCGCGCGCGTCTCCCCCCTCCTGCGGGTGTGTATGTGGACCACACCCATTGTTTTTCTCACAGCCCACGGCAACCCTCCCGTCCCTATCTGGACAGCAGGAGCATATCGCGCAACCGAAGTTCTGGTCGGCGGCATGGTGGGAGCTGTTCTCCATGCGCTGGCCGAACTCATCATCAACCGTTTTGTTCCACCAGACGCGGAAAAAAATTAACAAAAGCGCGATTAATTTCCGCCATTCACCAATTGTCGATTAATTGCACCAGGGCATACGGTGCCCGGTCCATGGCCGCGCCAGCCCTTCCTGCACCAGAATGCCGCCAAGCGAGCGGCCATCACGGGTTACCACCCGCAGCTTGCGGCCATACTGATCCACATCGCGCGTGCCAAAGGATTCGACCTCGAAACCACCGGCATTGAGCAATTCACGCAAACGCACCTTGGCGGCAAAACCCCGGTCGCGCTCCGATTTGCATTTGGCTTGTTCTGTTTCCGGCGCATCAATATCCGCCACGCGAATTTTTTCCTTGTTCAGCCAGAATGTGTCACCATCGACCACACAATTGTTCAGCCCACTGGTGCCACAGTAATAAAAGCGGGCCGAAACCTGCTTGCGGTCGATCCTCCCCGGCGCAATAGACGCAACCGTCTGGCCAGAGACTTCAGACACCAATGTTGTCGCAGGTGGCAAAGGCAATTGTGCACGTTCACGCGGGGTCATCGATTCCGTCGGCGTCATGGTGGTGGCGGGCGGCAAGGGAGCTGGATCCAGCCGGCGCACCGCAGGCGTTGGCACAGAAGACAACGGTATCGTTGGCTCAGAAGGCTTCTTACCTTCCAGCCTTGCGATTTCCTTTCCGCCAAAGCCAAACGTCTTATCAACCCATCCCGGCAAATTCGCGCGGTGGTCATAGATGGACACGCTACCCACCACCAGCACCAATGCGCCAACCCAGGGCCACACGCCGCCGCTGGAGCTTGCAGCGCGGCGGGCGGGCTTGCGCCGTGCGCCGCCGCTTGGCTTTCGTCCACTTGCTTTTCTAGCCGCCATGATCGATTCCTCGCTATGTCGGCGGCATTATCGTGCTTAAGAGTTTCTAAATGGTTGGCGTCCCCATGCAGACAAATGAAACCATACTCTATCCACAGACAAAAACGGTGAAACCAACAGCACGAATGTTTCAGCCTGTCCGCCTATCACATTGCGTCCAATCCGCGCATTAAAGACCGATAAATTCTCTCATCATTCATTTGAGCGACATTAAACCGCATGAACTGACCGGCTGTTTGCGATTGGCTGAACACATTGCCGGGAGCCAACACCACATCATCTTGCAGGCAATGGCGGGCCAGAGCGGCAGAATCGACGCCGCTCGGTAGCTGGCACCAGAGCACCATGCCGGCACGCGGGCGAAGAAAGGGTGTTATGCCAAGCGGTGCGAGGCGAGCCGTCACAGCATCGCGCGCCGCAGCAAGGCGGGCGCGAAGCCCTTCGAGATATTTGCGATAACTGCCATCCGTGAGCATGGCCAACACGAGTTCTGCGGCCATCCGCCCGCCACCAAAGCTGGTGGCAATTTTTAAATCCACCAGCCCGTCAATCCAGTCTGGCTTCGCGGCAATATATCCGCAGCGCACAGAGGCCGAAAGCGTTTTGGAAAAGCTGCCAATCTGAACAACCCGGTTCAAGCCATCAAAAGCCGACAGGCGCGCCGACGCCACATCTTCAAAATCGGCAAAAATATCATCCTCGACAATGGTCAATCCCGCTTGGTCGGCTAGCGTTAAAACCCGATGCGCATTGACAGGCGAAAGGCTGGCCCCAGTGGGATTGTGCACACCGGAATTGGTCAGATAGAGCCGAGGGCGATGTTCCGCGACTATTTTGGAAAACTGCTCGATATCCGGGCCGTCATGGCGATAAGCGACCCCGACAATCTTGACCCGATGCGCCCGCAGAAGCGCATTGAAATTAAAATAGCAAGGATCATCAACCAGCACGCAATCTCCCGGCTCCAGCAAAAACCGACAGATCAGATCCAGCGCATGGGTGCCCGATTCTGTCAGCATGATCTGGTCTGGTGAAACACCCATGCCATGCTCTGCCATGCGCCGCGACAGCACCTGTCGCAGAGCCAATAGCCCGAGCGGCATGCCATAATCGGTCAACACTGCCGCGTCAGCCCGCGCCAAATGGCGCATGGCCCGGCGCAAGGCCGCCTCCGGCATCCACGATGGCGGCAGCCAACCGCAGCCCGGTTTCATCACCTCCACGCCCGATTCCAGCGATTGGCGCGACACCCAAAGCGGGTCCATTTGCCGATCCAGCCGCGGCTCGATCTGTGCCAGCGACAAAGGGGCCAGCGGTGCCGCCACGTAAAAACCGGACCCCGGCTTGGCGCGGACCAAGCCTTGCGCCGCCAACCTCTCATAGGCTTCCACCACAGTGGATACAGACACCTGCATGGCTTTTGCAAAGGCCCGCACGGACGGCAATTTTGCCCCAGGCGGCAGGCTGCGTGCCGCAATCCGCTCCGAGATGGCCACCATGACAGCTTCAATCCGCGTGCTGCCGGGCCGCAGTGCATTCTGCATCCCGTTCTGCATTATTGTCATCTGTATTGCCCTCATAAGCATAACAGTTTTTAAAAATTGTACTGCACCGTATCTGGTAATTCCGCCACATCAAGCCAAAACAGCAATCGATAAACACAATATGCTGCCAAGGGGCTTTTGAGATGAACACGAAAACAAGCGGCTGGATCAACGGCTTTATCGGCATGGTCATCTTCAGCGGCTCTCTGCCCGCCACCCGTGCCGCTGTCGCGGGCTTTGATCCCACCTTTCTCACCGTTGCGCGTGCAACAATTGCGGGCCTGCTGGGTTGCTTGCTGCTGCTCACATTTCGCCAGACACGACCAACCTCGCGAGAAGCAGTGGCGCTGGCCGTTGTGGCGCTTTGTGTGGTCATTGGCTTTCCGCTGCTGACCGCCTTGGCGCTTCAGCACATCACCTCTGCCCGCTCGCTGGTGTTTATTGGCCTTTTGCCGCTCTCCACCGCCTTGTTCGGGGTGCTGCGTGGCGGCGACCGCCCACGTCCAATTTTCTGGCTTTTTTCCGTCACAGGCGGCCTGCTGGTCGCAACATTCGCGCTGGCGCAAGGGGCGGCATCGGCCTCGCTTGGCGATCTCTTCATGCTTTTGGCCATTATAATTTGCGGCCTTGGTTACGCCGAGGGTGCAAGGCTGTCGCGCCACCTTGGCGGCTGGCAGGTTATTTGCTGGGCGCTTACGCTTGCCCTGCCCGTCAGCTTCACGCTCAGTATTTTGACCATGCCATCGGCCTTTGCGCAGGTGCAAACGCCTGCCTGGCTGGGTTTGGCCTATGTCTCTCTCTTCAGTATGCTGATTGGATTTATCTTCTGGTATCGCGGCTTGGCATTGGGCGGCATTGCAGCCGTTGGCCAATTGCAATTGCTTCAACCGTTTTTTGGCCTGGCGCTGGCGGCCGCACTTCTTCACGAGACCGTAAGCCCTGCCATGTTGGCAACAACCCTTGCTGTGGTGGCCTGCGTGGTTGGTGCACGCAAATTTGCACATAGGTGACGATAGCCCGGTTTGGTGCGGCCAAAATGCAACTCGCCTAAAAGTTCCCACTCTTGAAAAAAATAAACTTACCAAACAGAGCCGTTTTGGACCGAAAAAAGCCTAGATCTGCGCAAAAAGTGCAAAAGAGCTCTCGTCAAACCGGGGCAGAGACCTATCTCAAGCGTTAGAGTAAATTTGGAGACTGGAAAATGAAGAAGACAATCTTGGCTGCGGGCATAGCAACCCTATTCATGTCGGGCGCAGCATTTGCGGCTGATGCTGTCGAAACTATCCCAGCACCACCGGCTGCAGTTGACACCCCTGCTCCTGTGTTTTCTTGGGCTGGTGGCTACGCCGGTATTCATGGCGGCTATGGCTGGGCAGACGGCCGCGTAAGCGGTACAAGCGGCTCATCCAAGCAGGATTTTGACGGCGGCCGTATCGGCGGCTTCGCTGGCTGGAACTTTGACATGGGCAGCAACGTCATTCTAGGTGCCGAAGGCGATTTGAACTACGACTGGAACAAGAGCAGCTTCGGCAGCCAAAACTTCGGCACAGACGTTTCTGGTTCGGTTCGTGCCCGCGCCGGTTACGCAATGGATAAAGCCCTGCTCTACGTTGCTGGCGGCTGGACCGGCGCTGGTGCCAAGTTCAAGGACAGCGCAACTGGTGTAAACACTGGTGAAATGGTGAACGGCTGGACCGTTGGCGCAGGCGTTGATTACGCTGTTACCGACAAAGTTTTCACACGTGTTGAATATCGCTACAACGATTACGGCTCCAAGAACTTCTTCGGCGGCAACAACGTTCGCGATCTGTCACAGAACGTCGTTAACGTTGGCGTGGGTATGAAGTTCTAATCCATTTGTTATGCGCATTGAAAAGCCCCGGTTCATTGAACCGGGGCTTTTTTTGTTGGGCTACTGCATGATTCCTTAAATCGGAAACAATTTAAGGTGAAAATTATGCAGGAGATTAAAAGTGTTACAGCGCCGTGCACCATATATGGCGCGCGGCGCTGTAGAGTATCGAGCCGATTCAAATTTTCTGCGCGATGCTCTATTGCGCCAGCGCAAACGTTACATTCACAGTCACGCGATAGTTGTTTTCGCCTGCCGCAATCGGGGTGGGTGCCATAGGCATATCCCTTGCCATGCTGGTTTTCATCATCATGGTTTGCTCAAAGGGCCGAGAGGCGTTTTCATTGATGGTGACAATCCGACCAAGCTTCACGCCTGCAGCCTCTGCCAGTGTTTTGGCTTTGGCAATGGCATCCTCCATGGCCTGTTTACGAGCATCGTTAATAGCCAGCTCAGGCTTGTCATTGGTAAAGCGAATGGCACCAGCCTGATTGACGCCAAGCTGAACAGCCCCATCAATAATGCCGCCCAATTTGGCCAGATCGCGCACGCGAACGCTCAACCCGTTGCTGACGCTGTAGCTATCAATCTTGGGCGCTTTGCCATCCTGCTTATCGTCCGCAACATGCTGATAGCGAGGGGTGATTTCAAAACCGGATGTTTGAATATCACGATCCGCAACACCTTGTGTGTTCAACATTTTCATCACGCCCGCCATCGCGAGTGTGTTGGATTTCAACGCCTGCTCTGCCGCCTCATCTTCACTCACCACGCCCAATTGCATAATGGCCATATTGGGTGCCAGACTCGCCTCACCCTCACCCTCCACATTGATCACAGCCTCCGCGCGGCTGGCCTCCTGCGCCCATGCAGGCAAGGCCATTCCAAAGCCCACCAACAAAACCCCGGCCTGCATGGCCCGTCGCGTCATCAAAAAATTCGACATATTACTTTCTCCCATACGACCCACTATAAGATCTTGGATAATGCGCAACCTATTGTGAAGGTAATGCGGCAAAGGCTTGTCGAGGAAAAGGTTTTCCGCTAGATGATCAACGCGAAGCGCTGGTGCCATTGCCACCGCTCACTTTTGGCACATCGCCAAACGGGCCTGTAGCTCAATGGTTAGAGCCGGCGGCTCATAACCGCTTGGTTGGGGGTTCGAGTCCCTCCGGGCCCACCACTCTTTTCTTATCTATTTGATTTAGAACGATTTTTTCCGTCAATTCCCGCACCTTTCTCAGGGTGCGGGGCAGTAATGAGCTCGATTTGTTCCGATACCAGTCTGGAGGTGACAATGCCCAAACGTTCACGGTCCGCGCCTTTCGTGTAGACTTCCGCTTGTTGTGTCGTTACCCAGCCGAATTGCGCCATCAACTGATGAGTTGTAGCGCCTGCATTAGCGGCAATCGTCGCACTGAGCTTGCGCAGTCCATGAGCGCTCTTCTGAACCCCAGCGGCCCTGCAGACCTCGCGGAACCAATTGCCAAACGATTCCTTTGTGAGAGGCATGCCCTTCTTCCCGACAATGATCGACAGATCACCGGTCTGTGTCTCCTCGATCAGGTCCAGAACCCTATCAGAAAGCTCCACAGTCACTGGCGTGCCAGTTTTGGCGGTGCGAATTCTTACGACAGCCTGAGTCATATGTTGTCTTCCTACGCGGACAATGTCTGATCGACGGAAGCCCGATGTAAGTAACATTTCGAAGGCGAGGCGCTCGCGAGTTCCGATCGGCCAGTGATTGGTAAAACGTTTCACGTCCTCGTCAGTCCATGCTGGAAAGCCGTCCGACTTGTTCTTGAGCCGCTTAACCCCAGTTGTAGGATCAACTCCTACATGCTCATGTACCAAAGCCCATTTGAAAAGGGCCGACATCGATTTCAGGAAGTTGTTTGCTAAAGCTGGTGTTGCCTTTCGGCGTTCCAAGCCATTGCGGATGTCTCTGGCGGTGACTGTCCGGCAGTCGACATTACCGCTCGCGTCGACGACCTGACGATAGAACAGTCCTCTCTGTTTCCGCGTAGCTATCGCTAACCCCGACCATTCCGCGCTTTCCATGTATCGCTGAACCAACCATCGAAGTGACCTGACGCGTTCGACGATAATCGTTGCTTCGACTTGCTCCCCTTTCATGGCGGTTTTATAGGCCGCCTTGAACGCTTTGCTTGAGGGATCGTCGGGCAACCGAACTCTCGGACCCTTTCCGATCCGGAAGAACAGCTTTGTGCGCCCATGGCGCGATTTCTCTTTGACGACGTAGAGAGGTAGGGGCTTTGGCATGGTGCTCATTAGAGAACCACGCCCCCGCTGGGCGCAACGGGTCCGAATGAAGGACCCCCAGAAATGATAGGGCTGATCCTAAAGACCCGCCCATCGATTTCGATCTCCACCGTTACGTTTTCACTTCGGGCGACATCTGCAGCCCTCTTCAAATCAGCCTTCGATAACTTTTCGGATTTTCTCACCACTCGACCTGCCACTTTCGTTACACGAAAATGCTGCTGCAGAAAGAGCCTTGTGGCAACAGAATAATTTAGAAAAAACAGTCCACTAGCCAAACTCCCTAACCCTTAGGGAACTTCGTTGGGGAAGTGGCGGACAGGCTTAGGCTATTACCCTATCGCGTTCGTCTCGGAACAAGTGCAGGTGGCGGAGAGATAGCTTCATCCTCCAATGCTGGCGTTGATCGACGGAAAACGTGATCAAGCCCAGCATCGGCAGCTTCCGGAAATGAAGCTAAGAACGCGCGCGCCCTTACAACTCTCTTTAAGGTCGCTTCTGCAGCCTCGCGTCTTGCTTCGACGGCTCCCGCTGCCGTTCGATGCTCTTGATCAGCTCGTCGTTCTGCGTTCAATTGCAGCGCCTCACATTGTCCGGCATACGTCCGGCATTGCCACAAATGATCGTCTGCGGACGCAAGTTGTCTTTGCAACTCTTCAATCCTCCTGCTCCTAACAGCGGCTAAGCCAATAAGGTATGTCCACCAAGACACCTTTGGTGCGTTCCGTATGCTCTCGGCCAACTGCCACTGTCGATCAAAAGCGCTATCAGCTTCAGCTCTGGCTCTTTTGGCATTAGCCTTTGCTGCGATGACCTCCGGCGTATAGCGTCTCTTTGGGAGCGTAGAAGCCAAATCGGCTCTGGCGGAAACCTCCAAGCGGTTTAATTCGTCAGAAACGCGCAACAGATTAGCTTTGGCTAACTCACAAGCCTTGGCATGTAGCCTCTGAACCTGAAGGCCCTGGTCTGTCGTGAGCGCTAGTCGCGTGAACTGACTGTTGGGTTTCGCCTGTTGCTGCCCAGGAGTTGGTGCATCTGCGCGATCTGAGCTTGGGTCTGTTCGATGGCTTCCAGCATTTTTTCCTGTAGCGAGATCAGAAGTTCTGGTCCTTTCGCCGCCTCGTCCACTTCCAGGAGGCGGCGGATAGCTCTGGTGTCCTTTAGAATGGCCTGTTCGATTGGAATCTTTGTGTTCATTCACCTTCTCCATCAAGATGTTGATCGCCGATTTGCGTTCTGCAGCCAGACGGTGCAGTGCGCCGAGAACGCTGCCGTCAGGGCTGACTACTACCCATGTATTCCTTTTGTCTCCCGCTCGGATTTCGAGACCATGCTGGCGAATTCCGGTCTCGAACTCAGCGGCAGTGGCGGCTTCAGCAACGAGTTTTTGGATAGCCAGTTTGACCGACGCCAAGTCGAATCCCGCGCGTTTTGCCTCCTGATGTTGGGCGTGCGAGAAAGCTTCGGCGGGCAACTCGACGCTGGTGCCAAGCGCCGCGGCAAGACGGTCCGCAACGCAGGTCATTCCACGATCCCGGAGGCCTCTGATGACTGCTGCCGTGTGCTTGCCGGGTATGAAGGAATGACCAAAGGAATATTCACTCCATCGCGCAGTAAGCTCGTGGAGGATTCGGTCAAAAGATGACCTCAGCGTTTTTCCTGTGACAGCGTCAATCTCACAGACCAAGACATGCCAGTGCCGATCGGTTGCGCTGGCGGTGGCACGTTTCTTGGTATGTTCGATGATAACCGCACGGTTCGGATCGAAACCGAACTCTGCGGCGAGGAAGACCATTGTCTGCCGGAACTGCTCCCGCGTTGTCACTTCCTGCGGGGCAATAATCCAATGCCGAACGCTGTATGTGGAGCGATGAACACGCGCATCGGCTTGCATGTCCTGTATGTCTCTCGCTGTTCCCTGAAGGAACTCAACGGCTTCATTATCCGCGCCGTTCCGCAGATGCCGGACAAGTCGCCCAATTCCGGAGCGCGTCCTAACACGAATGCTCTTGATGATCATGCGCACGACAGGATTCGCCGCACGGCAGCCTGCAGTCGCTCCGTAGGTTCTTTCAGTTCATGGGCTTCGCAAGGTTGCCGCTCGACCATGTCGAGAACAGAATTCGCGGCCGTCCGAAGCTCTGTAACGGCACTCCGCAAAGCGATGCCGGGAATCTTGCCCGCCAATGTTTCGGCGACAGCCTGCCGAATAATCTGAGACATTGACCTGCCGGAATTCTCCGCAAACCTCTCAAGGCCTTTCTTCTCGTTATCCGAAAGCCGAAACCGGATTGAAGCCTCCTTCATGATTCTTCACCCTCCTCTTGGGGTTCCACAGGGGCATGCCCCTTGGCCTGCTGCGCGTGTTCACACGCGCATGGCTGGCAACCGCAGGTCACTCGAAACTATGTGACTACGAGAAAAGGATTGGTCAGATTCTCACCGGCGGCAAATTAAATTCTATAGCCTCACTTTCATTACTCAATTCTTGTTTGCTACCTTGCTGGAAGATTCGCCCATAGGCTGCTAGGCGGCAAAAAGCTATCAATAGGCACGATTGAAATGGCAAAAACTAATCTTGTTCGCCCGAGCCGCGATGGCGACCAGTTTCACTACCTTTGGGCAGCGCGACGATGCTTAAAGCTATTGTCCGCCGCGAGCGACCTTGTAGCGGTGACTATTGAGGGAATATCGCCGACAGAAGGTGCGAGCGGGCCAACCGTTACGGCCGGGGAAGATGTTATCGACATAGCCGAATACTTCGGTAGTGAGGATTTCGCTGACGCGCGGCTCGTGCGTTACATGCAACTCAAGCATTCCACTTTGCACGCCCATGAACCATGGACAGCCAGCGGACTAGAGAAATCAATCACGGGTTTCGCTGAGCGGTACAGGGAGTTGCTTAAGACCCTTCCTAAAGATGTCCTAGCCGGAAAGCTGGAATTTTGGTTTGTCACGAATCGGCCAATTGGTGATGCCTTCGCTGAGACCGTTGAAGACGTTGCGGAAGGGCGTGCCGTTCGCCACATCAAGGAAGTCAAGAAGATTGAGCGCTTCGCAGGCCTTTCCGGCGATGATCTTGCGGCGTTCTGTCAGCTTATGCATTTTGAAGGGCGACAGGATGACTATTGGGATCAACGCAACATTCTATTCCAGGATGTTGGTGGTTATCTCCCAGATTCTGACGTGTATGGACCCCTGAAGCTAAAAGTGCTTGTCACGCGGAAGGCGCTGTCGGAGGGAGAGCGCAATCCTTCCATTACAAAGATGGACGTATTGCGTGCTTTGGATACCGATGAGAGCGCCCTTTTTCCGGCTCCGAACCTCATTGAAAGATTGGATGGCTCGCTGGCTCGGGATCAAGAGCTTGCACTCATCGCCGAAATTGTTTCAGCGAAAAGCCCAGTGGTGATTCATGCGCCTGGTGGTATCGGCAAGACGATCTTCGCGAACAGAATTGCAGCCAGTCTGCCTGGCGGCTCGAATTGCATTGTCTACGATTGTTTTGGAAACGGCCAATATCGTAATGCATCCGGCTATCGCCACCGGCATAAGGACGGTTTGGTACAAATTGCAAATGAGTTGGCGAGCAAAGGGCTCTGCCATTTGCTCATTCCCACAGTTCACGCGGATTCGGCTTCCTACGTCAAAGCCTTCGTTCATCGCATAAGGCAAGCCTCCGACTTCATACGGCTTCAAGACCCCGAAGCGCTGCTGTGTATCGTAATCGATGCTGCAGACAACGCCCAGATGGCTGCTGAAGAGATTGGAGAAAAGAAATCATTTGTGCGCGACATTATTAGGGAAAAGATGCCAGATAATGTCCGGTTGGTATTCCTTTGCCGCTCACATCGTCAACAACTCCTCGACCCGCCTAGCGAGGCGCTAAGTCGTGAACTGCAACCATTCAGCCGCGCAGAAACAGCGGCGCATCTTCGACTGCGTTTTCCCGAAGCCGATGAACATGATGTGGACGAATTTCATCGCCTCAGTTCATGCAATCCCCGCGTTCAGGCTCTTGCTCTGTCTCGTGACGAGACTCTGCCCAATACGCTTCGCTTGCTTGGCCCCAACCCCAAATCAGTTGAAGACACTATCGGCACCTTGCTCGAAGCAGCCATAGAGAAGCTGAAGGATCACTTGGGACCAATAGAAAGATCTCAGGTCGACAGTATCTGCACCGCGTTGGCCGCGCTTCGCCCGCTCATCCCATTGTCAGTATTGTCCGCGATTTCGAACGTTCCAGAGTCAGCAATAAAAAGCTTTGTCATAGATATCGGACGGCCACTGCGCTTGGCAGGCGATTCTGTGCAGTTTTTTGATGAACCTGCGGAGACGTGGTTCCGCGAGAGGTACAAGCCATCCAGTACCTCGATGGGTGGCTTCATCAGTGTTTTGTATCCGCTCGCCTCGAAAAGCCCGTATGTTGCATCTGTTTTACCGCAATTGATGCTCGATGCCGGGCAGTTCTCAAATCTTGTTGACCTTGCGTTGAAGTCCGATGCTCTTCCAGAGACGAGTCCCCTAGAGAGACGCGACATCGAACTGCAGCGGCTACAGTTCGCGTTGAAAGCAGGTCTTCGCGCGAAACGCTATCTTGATGCGACCAAACTCGCGCTGAAAGCGGGCGGTGAAACAGCGGGAGACGACAGGCAGAGAAAGATTTTGCAGGCCAACACTGACCTGTCTTCGACATTTCTCGACGTGGACCTAATTCAGGAAATTGTGTCGCGAGGAACATTCGGTTCGGGCTGGCTTGGATCGCATCATGCCTACGAAGCAGCCTTAATGTCAGGGTGCCCGGCTTTAGTGGGCGATGCTCGGAGCCGTCTGCGCATGGCATTGGAATGGCTTAGAAACTGGAGCGGATTGTCTGAAGAAGAGCAAGAGAAGGAACGCATTTCGGACGAAGACATCGTTGCATTGACCTACGCCGAATTTAATATTCATGGTGCCGAAGCTGCTGCACATAGCCTTGGCCTATGGACACCCAGGGAGGTTTCGTTCCGCGTCGGGCTTGCTGTTGCCAAACGACTTATCGATCACAACCGCATAAATGATTTGAATGCATTCGCGGTAGCCGCTCACAACAACCTTTGTTTGGTGCTGGGGATCGCCGTAGCATTGCAGCGAATTAGAAGGGTACCGCCTCTCGAAGTGACGCAAAGAGCGTTCCGATTGCTTGCCAGCCCCCGAATAAGCCTTAGCGATGGTGCTTCGTTCAATGACCGCTATTCTGCCTTGAATGCAGTGGTGATTCTCGTGGAGGCGGCGTTAGAGCACTCACTTTGTTCCAAAGCAGAGGCCGTTTCGGTCGTTTCGCGTTATCTGCCAAGTGAACCTCCGTCGGATATTTCATCCCGTTTCTCCAATACTCGATCTTATCTTCTGCGGGCGTATAGCCTGCGAGCAGCATTGCTCGACACAAGCGTCGAACTCATGGATCTTGCACATGATTCACTCCGAAAGGAAATGGAGGGAAAAAATCAGCATTCAACGTCTCGCGATCGTCAAGAGTTCGAAGAGGACATTGGCGCTCTCTTGCCTTGGCACAACCTAAGGGCGAAAGTCGTTTGCGGTATCGTAGGCGGTCCGGAACTGAATGACGAGCTTGCCATAGCGCTTGAAACATCAAGCAAAGCCGCTCGAATTTACTACCGGGATGACCATTACACATCCAACGAGATTGCCTTGCTGTGGTTCGAGATCCTATTCAGACTGCAGGCAGTCGACGCGACAACACTGGCTGCGTTCTCCAACTGGAAGAGCGGTTTGAAGCGACCACTTTTCACGCCGACCTTAACCGCCCTAGCGAGGCTATGTTGCGAAAAGTCGAATACTAAGCAGAACGCGCTCGAATTTGCGTTGGAGGCATTCAATCTCACCAATGATGAAAGATCTGACGCGGAACAGAAGTCGGATGGATTTATCGAAGCATCCCGCGCAATTCTCTGCATTAGCAAAGGGGAAGCCCACGGGTATTTCAACGAGGCGGTGGAAATCGCAAGTAAAATTGGCGATGAGAATTTGTCACGATGGGATGCCATACTGGATTTGGCTGATCGATCAGTTCGCAGAGGCCGCCCCGTTCCCGAGACTGCGTATCGCTTCGCACGCTGCGCAGAGCTAACCTACGACTATGTTGTGCGAGACAAGCACTTCGATTGGCACGGAACCGTCGAGGCTTTGACCGGGCTGTGCCCTCCTTCATCACTTGCAATCCTTAGCCGTTGGCGGGACCGTGGTTTTGGATGGTCAGAACGAATTGTACCTGTCGCAGTAATAAAGCTCGTTGAACGCGGAGAATTGAATCCGCTAAACGCACTCCCATTGATAGGCTTTCGGGGGCGCTGGCGATTTGAAAAGCTGCTTGACGAGGCGCTGAACGCTTGCAAGTCCCGAAACGAAAAAGCAGATATCGCCGCTTACCTCTTCCGCTATTCTCGATTTAATTCTGGCGACTTTAAAGAACTGCAAGAAGTCATACGCCGCCACGGGGTACCTTTGGAAGGGCTCGATGAAGCCGTTCGCTTTACTGACGACGTGGAACTCAAGAGAAAGTCGCGGAAAGTGGAAGAAAACGGCTTCAACGTGGAAGCTGTTTCGGTAAATGAAAAGGATTGGAACAGCGTTTTCGACGGGCTAAACTTGGCCAGTGCAAACGGTATTTCCGAGAGCTACAGGAAGTACAAGGCTTCAGAGCGCCCTTGGTATAGCGAGCAATTCTTCCAGCAAGCGCTTATCCGCGTACCTATTGGTTCGGAAGTCGAATTCATCCTGTCATTTGGCGAAGTGCCCGAATTTGAACTCTATCATCTGAGAGTTTTCTTGGAGCAATGCCCGAGGGAGTGGAGTCAGCGCCCAGCGATCAAGCGCGCCTTCGAGACTATCCTAAAGAAGCTTTGCCGACGGTATTGCCTTAGCGTAGCCAAATATCGGCATTACGAAATTTTTCCCTTTAAAACCGCTTGCCTTCTCAGCGGAGTGGACGAAGCCGATATTGTTGAAGTTGTCCTGGATGGTATCGGTGAAACAGCAGATTTCGCCGATGCAGCGCGGCTATTTTCGCTGGTCGGGCTTTTGGCGATAAAGCTCTCTGAAGACGAAGCGTTACATGCTCTGGATTTCGGCCTAGACCTTTTGTCCAGCTCTTTGGAGGAGAGTGACGGCGATGGTCCTTGGTCGCCTGATCTCCTGCCGCCTTCTGACATCAATGCAGCCGTGGCAGGCTATGTTTGGGCCGCGATGGCAGCACCAGAGACCGTCACGCGATGGGAAGGCGCGCATGCGGTGCTGGGCTTTGTCTCGCTTGGACGGAAAGACATATTAGAGCACCTGTTCAACTACAGCTCCGAGAATGTGGGAGGTTCATTTGTCGATGCAAAATTGCCGTTCTACAGCTTGCACGCGCTCCAGTGGTTCCTGATCGGCGTAAATCGAGGAGCAATCACAAACGCTGCGGCCCTTGCACCATATGGTAAACGTCTGGTGGACTTGGCGTTGAAAGGGGAGCCGCACATCCTCATCAGGCTGTTCGCATCTCGGGCAGTCCGCATATTGATGGACAACGAGTTGGTGGATGATCAAGCCAATCTCCGCCACACTTTGGAGCACGTCGCCAAATCGCCATTTCCTGCCGTAGAATCGAAATCTTATGATCGTTTCACCAGAAGCGATGAGGCCGGAGATGCGAACGATGACAGCTTCTATTTCGGCTTGGACACCGGTCAGTACTGGTACGCACCATTGGGAAGAGTATTCGGTTTGTCGCAAGGACAAGTCGAATCAGAGGCACGAACCGTCATCCGGGATCAGTTAAGATTTGCTGGCCGCGGACGGTGGGACGAGGACGAGCGTTCTCGTCGTAAGCTGTACCAAGAGGGGCACACCTACCATTCACACAGTTCTTACCCTCGCGCAGATAGTCTGAATTTTTATCAAGCATACCACGCCATGCTGATTGTCGCGGGCAGAAATCTGGCACGCAGGCCAGTTCATTGCGACTCGGAATATGGAGTTGTCGATGAGTTTGCTGATTGGTTGGAGAGGCACGACCTGTCACGTCAAGACGGGCGCTGGCTGTGGGACCGGCGTGACCCAGCTCCGCCCGAACAGCTATCTTGGTTGGATTGTGATAAGACAGACGAAAACTACAGCATCATCACGACTACGGATTTTGATGAGGCATTGCGTAGTGGCGCAATGACCAATATTTGGGGCTATTGGACGACAGCAAATTCCGAGCGCGAGCAGTCAGTCGGCATCCACAGCGCCTTGGTATCTCCGAAGAACTCGGAGGCCTTGTTACGCGCATTGAGCACGGCCGAGAGCAGGTATGATTACGCTATTCCCGGCGCTGAAGACGATATGGAAATCGATCAACATACATACTCGCTCAAAGGTTGGATCATCGGCCGCAGCAGCGACAGCGGGGTAGATAGCCAAGATCGGTGGGCGGGAGGTGTCAGCTACCCCGCCCCACACCCGGCTGAAGGCATATGCGAATTGATGGGTCTACGATCGGATGCTGATCAACGGACGTGGACAGATAGGGATGATTCAACTGCGATGATATCCCAGGTCTGGGGTCACTTCGACGAGGGCAACCGGCATGAGAACGTCAGCCCGGAACGTGGAAGTCGCATCACTGCATCACAGGACTTCCTGAAAGCACTCCTTGGCAAGCTGCAACGGGATCTGATTATCGCGGTAAACATCGATCGTCGACGACGTTACAGATCATATGAAAGCAGTATCGAAAATGACAAAGACCGAATCCCAACAAAGTCAAGAATCTACCTGTTCAAAGCCGACGGAAGCTTGCACACGATCTGATGCAATACTGACGTTAGGTCGAAAGCTGGTAGAGGCAATGAACGTCGACGGATCTGCCGATACGCTTGGCAGGTGGATGGCCCACTATATTGCTGAGTTGATCGATGTGGCAGAGAGAACCGCTGGTCCCGAGAAGCCAGCAGCTCAGGACAGGTGCTTTTCAGCCATTCTTGAACTATGGAGTCACCGAGCGGAATTTCCCAAAGGAATGCGGCCGCACCAGGAGTTGGAACCGGTCTTGCGGGTCCTGGAAAGTCTCGACACTGCCGCCGAATACCCAAGGTATTACCCGTCCGCGCAACCATCGGAGAATGATACTCTAAGCGCTGAAGTGGAAAAGTGGCTCGATCTTGCTCGGGGGCTCGATTATTCAGCAAAGCTCCTGATCAGGCACTGCCTGTCTCAGGCAGCCGATTTGGCAACGGACAAATCGAAAGAGTGGGTGAGGCTCGCGGAAGCTGCGGGAGCCAACTCCGGTGTCTCCGAAATTTTCATCCGTTTCATATCCGAACCCGAGGATCTGGACGATGAGGTCAAAGCAAACAACGCCACGCGCAAGGATCTTGAGGATCGATTGCAGCGACTTAGAGCATTTCAGGGGTTAGCGGAGGGCTTAGACAAACATTTTCAGGCTCGGCTTGATAAGTTGCCGAAAACGAATGACGTCAGCGAAAGCGAAGAACATATCACTCACCTGTCGCCCGCAGCCTTGAATGGGACAATGCCTAAGTGAGTGGTCAAACCTCTAAGACGAAGAATTATATCGGTAAGTGAAGGCTTCAGAAAGAGCAAGGTTGAACGCCAGATGAAAATTACGGACAGATTTCTCGCAGCTCTTGGGGCCTGGCAGCGCGGATGGAAAGAAGACCCGGCGCGCCGTTTGGCTATCACCAAGGAATTGGAGGAAGCTGTTGCCGCAGACGACCTTCCGGCTAAGGCCAGCACTGCCTCAGGCTTATGTTACCGGAAGCGTTTTCTTGTACCAACTAACCCGCAGAATGGCGGAGACCTTGCTCCGCTTTTCCTAACGGGACGAATCGAGGAAGGAGTCGCCAGTTGGACATCCGATCCAAGGTTCGCACAGGACTTTAAGGATCCATTGCGTGAAGGAACCTTTTCCGCGATATTCGCTCGAGCACCGCGACCTGATGAAGTCGTTGTGAATATTCAGGCCCTTTGGGATGAGCCTGATTTTCGAGGTCTAGTTGAGAACTACGCGGCGCGAAGCGGTGAGAACGCTGACGCCCTTTTGCACTTCAAGTCGCGCCAATCCGAAGTAATACTGAGAGTAGCGCTTGAATATGACGACCTAGTTGGCCTCTGCGGTAAAAGCAGCCCCTTCGAGATCTTGTGCGAACTCGAAGGGTTAACCACTGACGAGCAGCGAGATCATTTCTGGAAGCGCCTGATTGACGAGAACATTTTTCCAGAGGAGCCTAAATGGCTTCAACGAGAAGCTGTGCAGAGAGTTTTGGACCGTACAAAGAAGCGATTCCTCGATGAATGGGGACACTTGATTTCAAAGTAGCTTCACCCCCCCCTAATCTGAATTAGGGTCGCGGTGTACAGACCTTTTCGCCAATCATGTTCCACTGCTTGATCCCGGAAAACCGGGCTTGAATATTGGGATATCGCTCTCCTCACTTTCCGCGTGATCATTATAATCCTCCTGTAATTCCGCATCCTTCGCGTCCGAGTTTGAATTACTAATCCCGTTTTCTGTCATATATTTTGGATGAAGCGCTTTGATTAACGCGTCAAGCGGGATGCATTTCTGTAATTTTCCAGAAATATCAAAGCCCAGAACGATCCCGCCCCCGGCTGATCCTGATTCTGGTGGTAGCCTGTATTTTGATAGCGCTGATACATACTCAAGGAACAGCGAATTGGGCAATTTTTTCTGCTCTTGAGGGATATCCTTTCCGCGATCCTTGTGGCGTCTCCAGTAATCGATCGTTACCGGGCTGATGCGACGACCTTCGAGCTCGCCGTACACAAGGTAATGCGGCTCGCGTCCCCTTATGCCCGTCGAACTTAATTCATTTTGAACTTTTGAAAGAAATTCAGTGTAGTCTTTACATGTTTCATCTTTAATGAATTTGTGTATTTCTCTATTTATTTCAGAATGAGACTTTTTAAATTCGATAATGCAAAATTCGTTTCTGCTTTTTGTTATTGCGTCGCCGATATAACGTTCGATAGGCCCGGCCAGAGGCGCGATAGAGATACTATTTTTCAAGAAATAATGATTGAGATAGGCGTACTCTACTGTTTTCTCCCACCAAATTATTTCCTTCGTCATTTTTCACCTGCTCCTCACATTCGTGTAGGGGGATTGACTTCCCGCCTGCGACCACAGCGTGGTGGGCTGTGGTGTAGGCCTTATATTTCTCCAAGGTTTGCAGAACGTTGATTCTTTGTCGGATTATTTGACACTTTGCAGCCGATAAAACTCTGTCTCACTATATGTCCAAGAAACGACCGTTTGAATGACCGGAGGGGGCAATGGGCGAGATGATCGGATATGCACGCGTATCGAAATCGGACGGTAGCCAGACACTCGATCTTCAGAAGGACGAACTGCTGAATGCTGGCGTTGAGGCTGGGCGCATCTACGATGATTTCGCGACTGGCAAGCGAGACGATAGGCCCGGCCTTCAAGCTTGCCTCAAGGCCTTGCGCGAAGGCGATACGCTGGTGGTCTGGAAGCTTGATCGCCTCGGGCGAGACATGCGACATCTGGTCGACACCGTCGATGACTTGTCGAAACGCGGCGTAGGCTTGCGCGTGCTCACTGGGCAAATGCCCGTGGACACCGGCACGGCGCAGGGCAAGCTGATTTTCGGAATCTTTGCCAGCTTAGCGGAGTTCGAGCGCGAACTCATCCGCGAGCGAACTATGGCGGGCCTGAAGGCCGCCCGCGCCAGAGGGCGAGTTGGCGGCCGAAAGCCAAAAATGACCGGCGCAAAGCTCCGGCTGGCGCAGGCGGCAATGGCAAGGCAAGGAACTGTTGTCGCTGAGCTATGCCGCGAATTGGGAGTATCGCGGCAAACGCTCTATCGCCACGTTGCGCCAGATGGATGTCTTCGAGCGTGACCGTTTCGTTCAATCGACAATGAACGTCTGCGGTGGGGGCGGTCCATCCCGGAAATTCATTCCGATGATGCACTCGCGAACCGGCACGGCATTTCCGTTCGATAGGCGGCGGACATGCGCTCGTCGATGATGCGGACGCGGAGAAGCATGCCCACCTCTCATCTTTCCCTTCGGCAATGCTTCACAAATCGCCTCAGGGTCGATCCTAACGATAGAACGTTTAGCATATGCGCTCTGGCCGCGCTTCACGCGGCGAGCGTTTCTCTTTTCATCTGGATTGGTGGTCTCAATTCGTACCTTGGGCAAGCAGAGCAGCCGCAGGAAGCGTCCCAGCATGAGAGCGTGATCCTGAAATTCGAGAGGATCGTACGTTTTCTCGTAGTCCGGAAAATGGCACCACATTTCAAATGCGCCGCGAGTTCCGTTGTCGTTTACGATGTCCGGATGAAAATCGATTTCGTACCCGTGGAAAGACAGCTTCCCGTCAACGAACACCAATGGGATTGCGTTATATCCGTTCCGATTTTTGGTCCGTTGCAGATCCCAGATGTACATCCGATCCGGCCCGTCGAAAGGGTCTTTGACCGCGGTCTCGATCCAGACGTGTTCGTGAGGCAGCGGATAAGTTGAGATATCCGTGAGTTCTTCTACCTCTACATGTGGATAATACGTAAGTTCCTCGGAATCTATATGGATACCTGATTCCCTCCATACAAATTCGAAGATGTCGGGATCAGAGAGTCTGGAGATGATCCTCCGATATAGACGCGCCGTCAGTGCGAGATCCTGTTGGGGTAGCACAATGGCATAGGCGAGCCTGTTGGTCCGGGCAAGATTGAGAATGAGGTTACGAGTGGGCAGCAATACAAGTGTCTCCGTTTGTGACGAGCAATTGTTTGATCAGGGAAAAATGGAAAGGGCTGGCGGCATAGGAGCGTTGAATGCAGTTGCTTCGCAGGCCAGCGTTCGCGAATTGTCTTTCCAGTTCAGCCCAATATCGCCGCTTTTCGAGCGCTTCAGAATACGAGTTTCCGTGAGCGTAAGCCTTTCCAAGGGAAGCTCGTTTTCGACCAGTTTGTCCACACCGGGGGAAGAGGTTTCTGTCGCATCCGCCTCGGCCGCTTGGCTGGCGATGGCTAAGCTATTGAGGTGGGTATTGAAGAAGAGGCTGTCGCTATTCACTGTCACTCCAATCATTTTTGGGCATGTTGCCAATGTGCTTCCGTCGTCATCGGTTGCTACCTTATGATGAAGCAAGATATTGATTTGTCTATTTTTTTAGTCCTTGAAGGCGTCAAGGATTGGAATAACATTCCTCAAGGTGAAAGCCTACTTTTTTGATTTGAAGGCTGGCCTGATCAAGGATTCGAAGTCACTGGATCAGCCGAGGAACCGACGGTCTTCGCCGCATGTTTCTTGGTGAAGCATTTGGACAGACAATCAAAAATAGCGCTGAGCATCCGGCGATGCATACCGACTGCTAACACCGCAGCGAACTCAAATTGAATCCTTGCGATGAGATAGCAGGCAGTCGTCCGTTCGGAGTGCTCGGAGGGGAGCTTTTAGGGCTAATTAGGATTTTATGCCCTGCGAAGCCTATTTTGACTGCTATGTGCGCAAAAGTGTTTCATGCGACTTTTGATGTCGTCGTACGCAGCAAGGAATCGCTGAGATGATGGAGGTCCTCGAATCCTTGCCAACGCACGAAATGCGAGGCACGGCCTTTCGTTTGGTGATGCCGTCTCGCCAGTGCAGTGACTGTCGCTTTCTCCTCGCTGTGCACGCAGGCCTGACAAACGGGTTCTGACCAGTTCCCATGCCTGAGTTACGACGCTATTCGCTGAAGAATATTCATCTGCGCGAATAGCGGATGGACTTCCAGCTTCTGTGCTTGTCATTGTGCGGTTTTCGCATAGCAATGCCGCGACGCGGCGGCTGCCGTACCGAACGAGTACCTTAGCTAATATCCGGTCGGTTGTCAGATCTCGGCGGGGTGGGGGCGCGGTCTCCTTCCTGTTGGCAGCTACGGTTTCCGCAGAGGGCTTCAAGTTCGCCTTCGATGCAATGGAACGGGCCGCCGATCTCCATCGGGCGAAACCTCCGCCTGCCCGAAACAAGCGGCAGCGCTTGCGGCTTAGTTCCCACGCTGCAGCAAGCGCGTCATCTGGCCATGCAAGCATCTCGCTTTCTCGCCAAATACCCCAGAGCATATAGGTAGCTACCGCGCCGGCCTTGCGTATCGGGTAATCAGGCAAGTCCACCTTGGAGAACTTGACAGTCAGCCGACGTTTCGCGGCGTCCCGCGCAGCAGGCGGTATGCGTGCTATGAAGTGTGCATGGAGGTCAAAGAGCCCGCTGACGGGATCGAAGCGCGGATGAATCGTGAGGAGGAGAAGCTCGAAAGAGCATCGTTTCCTAAGTTCGCTCAGGTGGATATTCAAAAGCGAGTTGAACGCTTTGAGACCGGCTTCCAGAGCCCGTGAACTCACCTTCGCGCTAGGGATGCCTACACACCAGAATACACAATCATGAAGCCCTATGTCAGCCGCAAATGCTTCAAAGTCGCGCACCACAGGGATGTTCCTGCGGCGTGCATTTGCCTTGAACATCCGCGATCCACGGGTGGGTCGCCCGAGTTCGATGATCTCACCAGGAGCATCCTGCAGCAGAATGAGATACCGATCTCTATCCGAGACGAATACGTCGGCACCGACTTGCTCAAGTCGCTGGGCTAGTTGGCGTGACTGTGCAAACCGATGGTTCGCGGCGGGAGCTAGTCTGAAAGTCACCCTCGAGCCTTTCTCGAGAGTGGTGCGGGGTGCGCTGGATATTTGAAAGCGAAATCAATGGCAGATTTTTGCAGGTGCGGGGAACTTAACCATTTGAAAACGCTTAATTATGTGCCAACCTCCGGGCCCACCATTTATCAGATAAGATCTGAATATGGAGCAGACGCTGTAGCTCGCCGCGGCTTTCCGGAATTTTGACACACTGTAGCTCGCCGCAATTTTCCGGAATTTTGACACGCAAAATCGGAAAAACGAAAATTCCGGAAGGAATGACAAAATTTATTTATAGGCGTGTCTGATAGACCACTCAATACTCCTCAAACATTGCTCAAACTGATCATATAGATTCCCAAAATCACTCCGCAGCCTCTGAGCAAAGACTCCTGAATTCAGAAGGAGATGTTGAGGATTTTTTCATCATCAAGATAGCCTTTACCGCGAACGAACCGAACGTATTTTATCTCTTCAGTAGCGCAGAACGGCGTCAACCGCTCGGCCAACTCACGAAACGTTCTCTCTACATTTGTAGGAATTATAGACGAAATAGCCTTTCCAGGTTGGGTCAAGCCTACCATGGCTATTGTCAATTTACCTTGAATAACCCCGATCCCCGCCGGAAAGAATCCTTCGCGCAATACACCCCGCAATGGAGCATCTTTACGAACACAAACACCACTACCTCCGTACCCTAAACCCCACCAATTAATTCCATCACTTCCCGTGGCATCACTGAACGGTAATAAAGCCGGAGAAGACGAAACTTGAATAAGTCCTGCTTCCCTTAGTGCCTCAAGCGGAATGCCACTGTTTTCTAACAAAAGCGTAGGGACATGATCGTCGATAAGATTTTGACAAAAAGCCTGAAAGCCTTCTGCGACATGACCATCCAATTCATCAATAATACGAAGAGTTTTTAACGAAAACGTACCCGGCTGCCGAATTTCAGAGGCCAGTGCTTTTCCCCACTTCTCCCGGACAACGTCGGTTGTCGCTCCCTCAGCATAGTGTTGCCACCTCATTAATAGATCAGAATTCACCTCATCTGGCCCATCTTCCGAGTCAGCTACGTGCGCCTGACTGCTGAGATCCTGCAACGCGAGTTCAAAACACGCATTAGTATTTTCAGCTTTTTGAGCTAAGTTACTAAATAATCCCAACGCTTTTTGAGCTAATGCCGGGTCATTCTCTATTTCGGCAGTTACGGATTTTGACGCCGCTGCAATCAATTTGACTTGTGCATCTGTAACAGCTCGATGCACTGCCACACTGCGCTCGGACTCTAGACCTTTCTCATCAATCTTTACAGCACCTAGACGATCGGCCGCAGACACAACGCGACTTGTGATCTTCGCAGACAACCCCTTGCTACTCCAGCTCAGACTTATCCCAACGCCTCGGTCTTTTTCATTTGAAGACATATATCAACTCCCTGCCCGCTCACAAATACAGTATAATAATTTCTTTGACTTCGTTACTATACCTTGATCACCAACCGTCTACTCGCAAACTAACTTCTTGATTTGGAGTTTTTAAAAGATGCTCATGGCCGATTGGCTGCGGTTCGGAAGAAATAATTACTTTTCTTTAATAAAATTCATTTTGAAGTCACGAAATAGCCCCGGCATAACCGGGGCTCTGAGTTTGATAATTTAGCTGAATCAGAATGGCGTCATGCGGTGAATGACCCTGACGGCAGAAAGCAAGGAAGCGATGCGCTCGAGGCTTTCATCGACCATGCATAAGGCTCCGACCGCGCTGTTGCGCCGTCCTTCTTCCATGTCCACTGCCGCAATATCGATCCTTTCCATCAAGTCAGTTGCCTCATGCTGCATGGCCTTGATCATGGCGGTGAAGGCGATTTTTTTGCTATCTTCAGTCATTGTCATCTCCTTTGTTGATGACCGCACCATCGCTCCACAGACCTACCAAGCCCAGCAATCGGGTTCTTTTGATCGGCCACAACAGAACTGCTTTGGCTGCATTCCGGCAATATCGAATCATTCGAGCAAAACCGTTGCTGACTTCAAATTCGCCCGTTTTTGAAGGATTTTTCGATTTCTCAAACCCTCTTTGAAGACCCTTTGAAGACGCTGAGAAGGCGGTTCAAAGCACCCCGGATTTGAAGATCAGTTCCAGTGCTTCGGTAGTCGGATTTCAGAAACATCCATGCGTCGGGGTGAATGTCGGCCATGTCAGGCACAACACCATCAACGGCGGGCGAAAAGGATGGAGCCAACGCGGCAAGCCAGTCTTCCCGGTCCAGCCCGTTGGTCAAAGCCTTCCAGTCATAATAGGCCGATTTCTGAACACCCGCGTCAGCCGGGGCTATGGCAATGGCAGCCACACGGCTCACGCCCTTGTGCGCGGCCAGCTCCTCGACCCGGCAAAGCACGTTCAAACGGGTTTTGCAGATCTCTCAATGCTCGTTTGAAAGCCTTTCAAACCGTGCCCAAAGCTGGTTTTTGCGCGCTCGGATCGCCTCAAATTCTTCCGGCGTCGCTGCGATACTGGCAATGGCAATGCGTCCCCGCGCCGATGGCGGCAGCAGTGAAACATGATATTCCCAGATCTTCTTTGTCTGGCCCGTCACCTGACGAGCCAAACCCACGCAATTGCGCCACCCCTGTGAGGTTGCCAGCCGATGCAGGCTCGGCACATTATGCGGCAGGTCTGGCAATGCCACTTCGGCCAGTTCCGCGAGAGAAAACCACTCTTTCATCCCCGCCCCCTTGAAACCAGCGTGACGGGACGTGCGCTCTGACGGCGGATTTCCGCCTCAATGCGCTTGCGCTCCTGCCGTAACCTTGAAATCTCGGCCAACCGCGCCTCATCGCCAATCAGCACGGTGACGCCCTGCACCGAGGCAACCTCGTCCCAAAGCCAGAGCGCGCCGGTGGCATGAACAAAGGCCGTGAAGCGGATCAACGTCACATCATGGCCGTTACGGCTCTCGGCCGTGTAGGCATCCAGCGTGGTCTTGCTGATATTCGGCAGGCCCAGATATTGCGCCATGCGGGCGGCAATCGTGGCCCGATCATAATCACACTCGCGAATGGCGCGGGCCATGGCCCGTTTGATCTTGGCGCGATAACGATCAAGATCTACCTGCTTTGCCCCATCGCGCACCGGAAACACCGGCTGGGCGAAAAAATCGAGCTGGGAAGGATCGGGCTTGCTCATTGTGCAGCCTCTTGAAACTCGTCCGCCATGCCGATGGATTGCAAAAAGCGATGCCGGGTCGCCTCATTCGCATCCTTCCACGCCTTTTGCAGTGTGGTGAGAAGGACAGCCTGCTTGGTTTGCGCATCAGGCGACGTCTTGGGCGCAGACATCCATGACAGGATCTTGCGCACATCCGGCTCGGTCTCCATGGCCGCGAGAATTTGCGCCTGGTCGGTTGGCCCCTTCTTGGCAAGCTTCAAAAGCAAAGCCTGATCATCGGCAAAAGGCGTTCCGCGCAGCGCCGCCCGCAAGGGTGGATAGAGGTTCTGACCAATCGAAGTCACATATTTATAGGTGCTTTTCCCAAAGCCGAGGCGTTCTTGAACCCGCTCTGAAAGCTCTTTGCCGGGGGCCGTACTAAAAGGCCAATCATTGGCCTTTTGATCTGCGTAACGCCCGCGCTCAATCTTGCCGTTCTTCTCTTCCCACAATTCGCGGAAGGTCAGCACAAACATGGCCCGGTCCAGCTTGGAAAGCTCGTTGCGGAAAGGTTTTCAGAAATCTCGATCAACTGCCCTTCGACCGCATCGGCGGCAACGACAATCGCGTCAATCTCGGTCCATTGGTTCAGCTCTGCCGCCCGCAAACGGTGGCCACCCGCCACCAATGTGTAAGGTGTCGCGCCCTTGTTGGCGGCAGGTGTCTTGCGCACTGTGATGGGGTTGATCAGACCACGCTCAGCCATTGACGCAGCAATGGCCAAAGCGTGGTCTTCATCCACAGGGCGCGTGCGGACACCGATGTGGATACTGGAAAGGGAAATACGGGCAAACTCAGCCATCAGGCAGCGTCCTCCATGCGGGCATACAGCGAGGCACGCGCAGCGGCAGCCATCTTGCAGTAATGCCTCTCAAAACTCGGGGTCGTCCGGCGCGCATCAATGGTGCGCAGCGCCCTGTTAATGGCCTCGCGGGACCGATCCTGATGTTCAACAACCGCCCTTTTGGGGATCAAAAACACCCGCACCATCATGTGAATAACCACCTGACGCGCCAAAGCAGCGTCAAACCACTCATGCGGAGGATCGATAATCGTCTGCACCGACAAATGCGGAAAGCCTTCCCGCACCGCCATGACGCAAGCATGAAAAACACCGTCATGTCGCGATGCTTGGGAATGAAGGTTCAGCATGGCAGCACCTGCCTGATCAGAGCAATCAAAGCGGCAGCCAATCCAGCGGCAAAGATGGCAAACAGCAAAACCATATCGGCCACCCGGCAAATGGGCGAAAATGACGGAATGAATGGGTTTTTCATGACAATTTTGGCCTGACGATTTGTCATTGTGGCACTCGCAAATTTGGGGAATTGTTGGTGTGCGGCGTGGACAGCAGGACTGAACAGCCGGAAAGGGAGCTTTCTTTGCGGAAAAACTGGCTCCAGCTTTAAACGACGGAGAGCGACGATGATCAGACGAGGATGCAGGAAGGCGAGCCGCCTGAATGAGTTGAGACTGAACGAACTTGAGCGCCAGATGCACCACATGGAGGACTGGACCGGCTGCCACACCGACGAAGAACTGCCAGACGTGGAGGACCCGACGATCAAGGAAATGCTGGCAGCACAGGAGAGGATCATCAGGCATCTGCTGATAACTCTCGACGTTCTTCTTCCGGGGTTCTCAATCGAGGGCTTTCGCAAGGCGCTGCCGCGCGTTGACGACGCGTTGACAGAGAGATGCAATATCGAACGTGAACCCTGTGACAGGCAAAGGCTGTTGCGGATCATGGCGGGGCTCATTCCTGACCCTCTTCCTCGGCACGAGCCTGCGCAGACCGATAGATTTCGGCCAACCCTTGTGCCGAAAGCGCCGGACGGCGGCGATAAAGCTTGAGGTGGGTGATCCGGCGCTCTGCGTGCTCAATCGCAGCATTGGCTTGCTCGACGGAAAGCCTGCGGCGGGCGACGTTATAGGCATCGATCAGAGAGCGTTCCGCGTGCACCTTCAGCAGGTCCTCCTCCGGAAGGCATTTGCTCAAGCGGGATCGAAGCGAGGAAGCGAGCCGCTTGCCTTTTTCCGCCGGCAGCTCACTGCGATGCTTGTCGATTGCATCGATCAATGCATCGAGAAATTCGGGATCGAATTTGAATGCCCGGGCCATCACGCAGCCTCGCGGGTGCTAGAGCTTTCAAGACGGCGCTTTTGCATATTGGGTGGCCGCTGGTAATTTTCAGGAGGCTGCGGCGTGCGGCGCTCACCACTTGGGTGATAGCGGCTACGCCACAGCAGATGCGGACGGGTTTTCAGGGCAGCCGCAATGGCGCGTTCGCCTGCCAGATTGGCCTGCTGCAAAGTGTTTCCAGCCGTGCCACGCGGCAAGGCATATTCCCGGTCAATCGCCAAAAGCGTGAGGCCTGCAACATTCAGCCTCGCCTTTATGCGATTAATCTCATCAAGGCGCAGTTTCGCTGCCTTGTCCGCAGTACGGGCACGGTGCATAATAGTTCCTCGTTGTGAACGGGGAGGCCCTGACTGGCCTCCTTTTTCATGGGTGATTTGGTCTGTATTTATAGAGAGGATAAAACGGATTTCCGTCTTTGTAAAGCGGATATTTGTTTTATTGAGTGTTGCGCGTTGGCAAGACCTGAAGTCGAACCGAAAACTCCAATAGCATCAAGGCTTCGCGCGTTCCGCAAGGCGATGGGAGATCCCGAGCGCGATGAATTCGCGCGCGCAATCGGGGTTAGTAAAACCACATTGGCGTCTTATGAGCGGGGAGAATCTGAGCCGACGGCCTCCGCACTTTTACAGTACCAAAAGACCTATGGCGCAAACGTTCAATGGTTGTTGAGCGGTGAAGGTGAAATGACAGGGTTGGGTGCTCAAGTGGCAAAAGCGCCTGAGCGAGACTTTGTTCTGATGCCTCAATATGACGTGCGCGCATCTGCTGGAAATGGCCTGATTGCGGTCAATCAAATGCCAACTAGCGAAACCGCATTCGAACGCAAGTTCCTCCGCGATCTCGGCGGCTCACCAGACCGATGCTTCCTCATGTGGTCAACAGGCGACAGCATGCTCCCTTCAATCCCCGACAACTCCCTGATGATCGTAGACGCCAGCCAAACCCAAGTAGACCACGGCCGCATCTACGTCTTCAGCGTCGGCAACGCCGTCCTGGTCAAACGCGCCAACTGGCGCATGGACGGAAAACTCGACCTGATCTCAGATAACCTCGCAGGGAAATACCCGGTCGAGACGTTTGATGCCAACCGGGTTGAGGATCTTGTGGTCGTCGGGCGGGTAATCTTCGTGGGCCACCCGCCTTGATGGCACTAAAGACATTTAGAATTAGCTTCACTCACACACCAAACCTCTGAGCCTCCAGCGGCAACGTGTTCTGCTCAGATCATAAAGGTCTGGATGGATGATAACTTATTCAAGTCGTTGAAGAATATAGCCAGGGAATATGACTTCCGCACAGTCGATAGAAGATGTTATAGATTTGAGCGTTTCAAGATCTTCGCTTGTAGAGAATATCACCTGCTGATTGCGCTTTTTTGCCATAGAAGCCAGCTTCAGAAGGTTCTGAAAACTTGGCTTTGAAGACGATTGCTGACGTGGTTCATCGAAGATAAGCATGCCGGGATGGTTGGTGGATTTATCACCCGCCAGCTCAAGTAGTCCCAACTGATAGGCCCATTTGAGTCTAATCGAGTCACTCGCCGACGTCTCAAAGCCAATCTCAAATCCTTCTTTCTCAGGCCTGTAGCTGTCTTGCGATATCGACAACTCCTCCGGGGAGAAGGTACTGAATCCGAACTCTCTGGCCCGATCCTGAACGAGAGACGTCAGCCGATTGAGCTTATCGTGATCGCTAATAGAAAGCTTCTCAGTCGGCATTTTGCTTCGCTCTGAAAGGAGCTCTTTGTAAATTTCCTGCAATTTAACAAGACGAATCATCGCATCATCGAATATCGCCTGAAGGGCTTCAAGATCCCGCAACCGTGCTTCAGCCCGGATGCGCTCCTCGATAATAGCGGCAGATGGATTTGTCCCCGGTGCTACCAACTCGGATCTAAGGAGACGGATCTGAGCGTAGTGATCTAGCAAGCTTCGACTGATTGATGAAAGTTGATCACGGCGCTCGCTCTCCTCTGACTCTTCCCTGCGAAGAATGTCTTCGAACATTTTCTTCTGCGATCTAATGTATTCGATGTTGTCCGCGATCGGCATAACTGTCGAGAGAGCATCCTGTGACAACAGTGTATCTACCAGCGCCTGCTCGCAGGTTGGGCATCTGTCTGGTGTCAATGCAGCAGTAACGCCGGAATACCTCTGCAATCTTTGGACATCAAGGTTCTTTGCAAGGTCTTGTGAAAGAGCCTCGATACGCCGTTCTAGCGACTTCCTATCAGCACTCTTAAGCTGCTGAATTCCATGCAGACGAATTCTCTCAACATTTAGCTGATCTACACGCTGAAAGAGTTCATTTAGTACATTCGTAACCTCATCGGATTGTTCCTCGACTGCAGGGACCTCCCGCGAAACCAATTCAGCGATATTGCCCCGAAGCTCCTTAATAACCGAGCTTAACGGAACCCAGTCGGGCGCGCCCGCCAACTGCACATGCGCGTTAGAAAGCGTAGCCGGATCGGCTACAGGACTCTCGCTAAGCCCCGACACTCTTCCGCCACCTCTGGCAACAAATCGCTCCAACTCTTGCAGGACCATAGACCATTCTTTGGAATTGGTCGCAAATCGCTCTGCAAGGCGTTCTCGTTGAACTTCAAGCTTGTAAACATCGAGATCCATAATGAACTCAACTGCACGTTTATGCACTTCCCGAATCCGCATGTAGGTCGGGATAGCAGCTGGTATAGCGGTCCAGCCAAATTTTTGCTCAACCCAGAACAAAGGGAACACTGTTTCGAGATAAAGCTTCGTTTCAGGGGCGTCATAACGTCTAACCTGTGGCAAGCGCCACCCTAAAAAGCCTTCAAGAAAGTGGTGAAATCCATCTTCTCGTTGAGCCGCACCAGGATCGTGAACAAAAAAATTCTTTTGCCGAAGACCAGTTCCATCGCCGGACAATGCTGCACCAAAATCAACAGTTATTAGTCGTGGATCGGTCGTTGCCTTGACAGCACGATTTACGGTGATGACCTGGTCATCCCCGTTCACGATTTCGAGCGATATACTCGATTCCAGAACATCAAATCGCTTTTTTTCGTCAGTCTCAAGATAACTTGTCATTGCATGCGGCAACGGAATTTCCCGGCGGGGACTCAGCATTCGCTCCAATCCCAAAGCATAGAGCATTCCCTGCATACAGGTCGACTTACCTTTGGTATTATCGGCCCACAAGACCGTCAGCCCCGGAGAGAATGGGACATCTGCTCCATACACTCCGTCTGTTGTCACCGCCCGAAGCAGTAAGCGCTGGAAGCGCAGAGTCATATTATGTCCTCCAGACGCCAAACTCGTTTCATAAGTATATCAGTCATTTTAGGAGCCACATCTCCCAGAAACGACACTTCGTCTTTGAGGGTATCACCCTCTTTCAAAATGGCCTCAGCCATTTTCTTTCCACTATCAGTCAAGGACACTGATGTACCTTTTTTAATTGTCACCAACTGCAGCGCATGTGCAAAAGCAACCGCTCGGTTTAAAGATGGCTCTACTCGAACGGAAACGTCGGCCGCATTATATTCGCCTGACAGAAGCCCACGAACTTCCTCCCTACCCTCCCGTAGCCGAACAGCGTGGGCCATAAACTGAAGCTTCTGGAAGTTCGATTTTTTTCCGTGACTGAAAAAGAGAGCAAGCACCAAAACTGCGATACCCCAAGACATACGGAGATCACCCGGAACGGGATCAGGACGAGCGCTGTATGTAAACGCCCCACCAAGAATCGCATTCCTGAGTATAGAATCACTGGACATTGGGGAAATCCAAAGGGCAACGCATGATCAATTCACATATCGCGCCGTATGCTATTTGCTCAGCATTTTCTGTAGAAAGACTCGGAGCCTCCGCTCTTACGGCCGAAATTAGCGCATCCAATTCCGTATTCAGTATTTGCCCCGCCGATCCATTCGACTGCGGACCCGCAAATTTCAATCTGCGCGCGTGACTCTTTACTGCAGTCATAACTTTCTCATGAAGATCAGGCGAACCAGAGCGAAGAGCATCAAGCAACGCATTGCCCTGAAGAAACGACCGAACCACTTGACTCACAACATCATCTAGATCCTCCGACGTGGCTCGCTTTTTGAGCTTCGTCGTAGCATTCGACAGCAGATCAGAAGATCCAGCCGCCCAAGTATCAAGCTCGGATTGTGATGGCATTGGAATAGAGAGATTAACTTTTGAAAGAGAAGATATGCCGCGAGCAATGACATCATCCGGAAAATTGTCGAGATCTTGGATTATCACCTCAACATTTGTATCGAATGCTGGCTTATTAGTGCCTCGTAAATCTTTCGTTTTCTTGGCACAATGAAGATTGACATCCTTGCTGTCATGAAGGGGGGCCATAAGCACCCAGTGTCGAATTGGCACACCATGGAACAGTTTGCCAACTTCAACATGATTCTTTATTATCTTCCCAATATCTTCTGTAATCTTGTTCTTCTGTCGCTCCGCTCTTTCAGCAATATCTATAGGCTCATTTACCGCATAGCACTGATATACAACCGCATCCTTCGTGCAATAGTAGTCAATCCCAAAATCGCCTTTGTGCGCAGCAGGGATCTTCTGCACGTGCAAAGGACCGTGGCGCGCATGTAGTAGTGTTTGAGCAAAAAATTCCCAATCGTCTGGATTCCAGACCTGCACTGCACTTAACATTGTCGTCCCCCTGTCACGCCAGTTTAACGGCAGCGCAACACAATTCAACAACTTTAAGCACCAGCAGAAACAAAAAATAAATTAAGCCCACCAGCGACAGGCGCGCTAAACAGACGCGAATGTCAGATTATGTGAAGATATGGAACGCATGTCTATCTACAATAGATTCTAGACAATTTACTACCGCCGCATACCGACAAGAATCTGTGGATAATATATTGTAAGTATTGAATTTTTTGTTAAAATATGATATTAGCTTGCAGCCTCCTGCAAAGGAGAAGCTGAGAGAGCGTAGCGAACGATGGCTTCTCCTTTGCAGGAGGCTGCTAAACGATTGAAAAAGCTAATGATTTTAACATGGCGCAATCGTTTTGTCCAGTGGGTGAGGTTTTTCATGTATCGTCTCCTTGACGCGTTAATCATGGAAATCATTATACGCCATTTACTAGGATAAGTATATGATTTCAAAAGAATTTCCTCTATTTTACTGGCTTTTTATGATGGCAACCAAACTAATAAAAGAACAATAAAACGAAAAAACCCGCCATTTCTGGCGGGTTTTCCGTATTCCTGCAGCGATGAGGGGGGGCTTGCGCCCGCGTTTCTCAAAGCCATTGATTGGGAATATAGATAGGTACGGCAAAAAGTCAACCATCTGTTGCTTTCGGCCATAATCAACGAGGGACACGGTGCCATTTTCTGCAATTGAGCTGAGCGATCTCCCCGATGTCATTTCAGCGCCGCGCTTTGCGACTTACTTGCGGGCCGCTGGTAATAACCGGTCTGACGCACTCGCTCTTTATCAATGGAATCTTGAGGTCTCTGCAGCCTTTATTGTCCCTTTGCAGGTCTGTGAGGTTGCTGTTCGAAACGGCGTCGTTGAGGCCCTGGAGAAGGTTCACGGTGCGAATTGGCCGTGGTCAAATGGTTTCATTCGCAGCTTGCCTATTCCCAAAAAGACATGGCACTACAATCCACAAACGGATTTGCAGACTGTGGCCTCCAGAATGCCGACCGCAGGAAAGGTCGTCGCAGAATTGAAATTTGCTTTTTGGGAAAAGACATTCACGGCGGGGCAGGACTTGCGACTATGGGTTCCTCACATGCAGTCTGCATTTCCTGGAGTTCCTGCTGGGACACCTATTCCTATGGCGCGCGCCAATGCCTTTGCAGCCTTGCAGGCTGTGCGTGCCTTGCGCAACCGGATTGCACATCACGAACCTATCTTTACCAGGGACATCCAAGCCGAATATCAGAGACTTCATGATATGATCCATTGGCGCAATCCGACCGCTGCATCCTGGATGGATAGAATTCAGAAAGTGACGACCTTGATCCCACTTCGACCATAAAACCCGGCTGATTGTGATGTGGGCCGAAGCGATAATTTCCATACGAATGTCAGATAACATCCTCATATGAAGTGTCCCCAATTCGGCGTGATCGTCATTTATGCAACGCTTTCACAGCGGCCGCTGACGCGCCAGCCAAACCGTACGTCCGCCGCAGTCGGCGTCTTCCGCAACATGAGCCACAACATCGAAGCCATTCTCATTGAGCAGCAGGTCGTACTCGTTCGGGTCGAGGCTAGCATGATAGAGGGGCTCCCCTTCCAACGTGCCGATCGCTTCGCCAAAGGCGGGACCACTTGTGAATAGCAATGGCGCTTCCGGTTCAGCATGATCGCAGAAAATAGGGAACATCATACGCTGTTCGTGATCTGTAAGGTGAAAGAAGCTGTCCCAGGCAACCAGCCCCCCATACCTCCGATTCATTTTCAGAGAGCGCATGTCCACCGTTTCCGCCGCCTCACTGGGCAGATTAGTCCGGAACAAGGCGACCATTTCTGGTGAGCCATCCACGCCCGTAATGGGATGACCTCCGCTGGCAAGGAACCGAGCGATCGGCTCGCCTGATCCGCATCCAATGTCAAGCACTGTCGCTCCTGGCCGCAGGATGTCGGCAAACCGCTCGATCCACGCACGCTCCCGCAGCGCCGTGCCGCGAGCACGTGTCCAAGCGACTGCATGGCGACTATAAAGGTCTATGATACGGGCTGCGGCGTCGGTCATGGCATTGCGGTTGATTGCGTGTTTCCGGTCTCGCAGAATAGGGAGTTTTGCGGCAGTCGCAATACACAGTGTTGGCGCAAAGCAGCCATTTTCAGATAAAAAGTGCTGCCCAATTCGGGCGCAAATATCAGATAACGTTCCCGTATGGACCGAACGTTCACCAAAGGATTGGTGATCTCATCTGGGTGAAATATCCTCCGCTATCCTTTGCTGACATTAAGTGGGCAGTACTTGAAATGACTTTTTCAGCCATATGCAGAAGTGCCCCGGAGGTAGCCCGGCAATCCGCCCAAATTCTTCGTAGCCCTTCTGTAAATAGAAGTCGGGCGCTTGAAAGCTGAATGTATCTACGTAAGCTCCCACGCATTTACGTTGCTGTGCTTCTTGCTCTGCTTTTGCGAGTAGCTTTGCTCCAAGGCCCTGACCACGTGCTGCAGGAGAAACCCAGAGCCAATCGATAAAGAGCCAGTCATAAAAGGTGCGGCCTTTTAATCCTCCTAGCAGATTGCCCTCACTCTCCCGGGCCATAACCCAAAGGTCTCGCGCATTGTCTGGACCTGCTTTGGAAGCATTGAATATATCCAGCCCGTTGTCGATCAAGCGCTGATCATACTCGTCAGGTTGGCTTTCAACGTCAACTTTAACCTGCAATGAGAATCATCCTTCTTACGATTACTCTCTGGACAGTGCGCCGTAGGATAAGGATTCTCCCAGACCGCGCAATGACCGATAAGCAGACATTTTCAGCAAAAGTGCTACCCCTACCGCGCAGGGTACCCAACCAATTGGGCGTGATTGTCAGATACAATACGCCAATATTGAAGAGTGCGGCTTGATTCCAGAGATTCCCGTGTGGTGCGGATATGTGTGTCAGACAACGGCCACCCCTTGCTCGAGCATATGTCGTTACTACATCAGTCGGTATGAGCACATTTCTTGAAATAATCATTGGCGGCCTGGTCGGTGCGTCGCCTGCGAAAACCAAAAGCGGCAAACGCATCCAGAAGTACGGCGGGTTTGTGTTGGTTATCATCGGCATTGGTTTGCTGATGTTCTGGCCCTGATCCCGACGCGCTCATATGGGAATTTCATCGAGGTGAAAAGGTCGCTGTCGAGATCATGCAGACCGATTTGAAGAAGCGTATGGGCTTCAACACCAACAACCATGCTTGCGATTTCAGAGAAAAAAATTGTCCAGATCGTCATTATAGGAATGTCGTTCTCATCGTCAAAATACCTTTAAAAACAATGGTTTTTTGCAGATTGCGATTTAATTCCAGATGTTGCCATGTGTTCTGGATGGCCGCTTACGACGACAGACGCGCAAAACCGGAAAAATCAAATTTTCGTAAGCCTGTCAAAATGTGATACACGCCCTAAATTTACAGAGGGCGGATACACTATTCCCCCGGTTGAGGCGACATCATAGTCCTGCGCCTGCAGCATTTGCCACTTTGGTTCCGCTGCGGCCAGATATCGAGCTGGTGTGATCCGCCTCCTTTTTTGAAAGACCACGGTCTCCAGGCATTTCTGTCGCCGATAAACAGTGACAGCCTAAAATTCAATACAGGGTAAAAATGAAGCTCTTAAAAAAAATTAGTGATATGGTATCGCATCGCGACACCATGGCGAAACAACCGAAAGCACTGCGTGATATAGAGTGGCTTGATAACGCAACCTTTGAAATCGGTGGCCACAAGATTACGATGAATTATGAGTATGGAGGGAGCAAACGGAAATCTGCCCCTTCCGACTTTACGATGATGAAGTCTCGATCATTTCTCGATCAATACTTGCAGCATAAAGGCGAAGACTTCAGGCGGATATTGGAAATGGGGGTCTATCAGGGTGGCTCTTTCGTGTTCCTTGATCAAGTTTTCAACCCCGATCGAATTTCGGCAATAGAATTGGCCGTAGAGCCAATACCGGCGCTCGACGCATATGTGGAAAAGCACAAGGCCCGGGCCTCGTTGTACTATGGCACGTCGCAAGATGATGTTCCGCGGCTCGCCCAAATCATCGATCAAGACTTCGGCGGCGAGCTTGATCTTGTGGTTGATGACGCGTCTCATTTCTATGACCAGACAAAAGCGGGCTTTGCCTATGCATTTCCACGGCTTCGCCCAGGTGGACTTTATATTATTGAAGACTGGAGCTGGAGTTTCTTTGAAGATTACCAGCGCGAAGACCATCCTTGGGCCGCGCATCATTCCCTCGCCAATCTCGCTGTTGACCTGATGGAGGAAATGGCACTTGGCGGTGCCATTGAAGACATGATTGTTTCGCCGCACATGATCAAGGTTCGGCGGTCGCAGCAAAAAGCGTCAGAGATATTCAAGACCAACGCACGCCGTGGCAGAAATTATCAGCTGATCTAAAGAACGTCGGGCTTCATCACATCCAACGTGCAAGACGCTATCGTTTTTATCTGTAGCTCCCCCACCGCTGACTTGCCCGATAAGGGCGATTTCGGTTGAACCAGACTGGCGGTGGTAGGGAGACCTCAAGAACGCCAAAAACCAAAGCATAACAGGAAAAGTATCATCTGTTGTCTTGCTTTTTAAAGGCTGTTCTTAAGGAATTATGCAGTATCATATTCATAATGACTGATATCGTTGGCGTTGCAGTGTGAGAAGAGAGTGTGAGCGATAAACAAAACGTGGCGCAAGGGCGTTATCTTGACAAGCCGTCACAACGCCTGATCTTTACCTATAAAGCCGCGTCGATAACGATTGCCGTGTTTTGCCTGTGTTGGGCAATGCTTTTCGCTTTTCATCAACGCTGGCACATTGCCTTTCTCGAAATTCTGGGCGCTTTCGTGGCCGCAATAAGCTGGTTGCTGATTGGCAGGGGCAGGCTGAATGCTGTGCTCATTCTCTCTGAGCTTGCATTTCTGGCTATCGCCATCATTTTTTGCATGACGCTGGATGTGCCTGATGGCAAAACACCGCGGGTTGTCCATTTGTTTTTGCCCGTCGTGGCAATGCTTGGCTATATTCATTTCCTGCGCAGCAAGTCGATGTTCCAGCTGGCCATTATCATTGCAAGTTTGGCGAGCTTCGTGCTCTTCTCCAGCACGCATTTTGCCATTCCGGCGGCCGAAACAATCCCAAATGAGATCCGTGTCTTTGGCGCATGGTTCAATAGCATCCTCGCCGTGACGATGATATGCGGCTGTGTCTATGCGCTTCAGCGAGAGTTTACCGCCCATCACAGCATGAAGCGCGAGTTGCAGGCGGCGGTGCGCAATGGCGAATTGCAATTGTTTTTCCAGCCTCAGGTGGATCGCAAAGGTGTAATTGTTGGCGCCGAGGCGTTGTTGCGCTGGAAGCATCCGCAGCGCGGTTATATCGCGCCGGATGCATTTATTGGCATCGCCGAGGAATGCGGCCTCATGCCTTTGATTGGCGGCTGGGTGCTCAAGGACGCCTGCAACACGCTGTCGAAGTGGCGTGAAGACCCGCATTTGAGCACGCTCACACTGGCGGTCAATGTCAGTGCCATTCAATTTGTGTCAGAGGATTTTGAGAGATTTGTGCTCGATACGTTAGATCTCTACCGGGCAGATCCCAACAAGCTGAAACTGGAGTTGACGGAAAGCGTAACGCTTGTGGGCATTGCAACAGTGGCTGCGAAGATGAACACATTGCGCGAGGCTGGCATCACCTTTGCGCTGGACGATTTTGGCACCGGCTATTCATCCTTGAACCATTTAGGCCGCCTGCCTATCCAGCAACTGAAAATTGATCGCAGCTTTGTGCAAGGCGTGACCGAAAATCCGCAAGGCGCAAAGCTGATCAAAAGCATTGTCAAAATGGGCCTGGATCTTGGCGTCACCGTTCTCGCCGAAGGGGTGGAAACGGCAGAGCAACAAGCATTTCTTCTCAATTGCGGCTGTCAGCAATTTCAGGGCTATTATTTTGGACGCCCGGTTTCCATTGATGCGTTTGAACGCGACAGCATCGCGCGGATAAGCGAGATCCGCACGATGCTTTAGATTCATGGTTGGCACCAAAGCTTTAGTCAGCGTAGGGGCAACCAGGGCGATTTCTCAAGATGACGCGATCAAAATCACCATAACGACGCCCGCTGACAACCACGACACGCGGTGTCACGCGATCGATGGTGGGACGGCGCAATCCATCGCGAAGGGCCTGACGAATAGCATCTCCGGGCGCACAGACACCGCTGAAACGTGGGCCAGGGCCGCGATCCCAGCGCGGTGGTGGTGGCGGAGGCGCATAGCGTGGGCCATCCCAATACTGTGGTGGAGGCGGTGGCGGTGGTGGCGCATAGCGATCATCATCACCCCATACTCTCACGACGTGGGGAGGTGCCACCACAACATCATCATCGTCATCATCCGGGCCATTATCTTGGCCTACAAACAGGCTGAACCCCACATTGGACTGTGCGGCTGCCGGGCTTATCGCACTTGTTACGGCACCCATGGCAACGAGGCCAATCAGAGCGGCTTTTGCAAAAGTGATGGACATTCTCGTTCTCCTGAAACCAAAGTCTCGCTTTTGACCAGCCCGGCCCTTCTGCGATTGAGGAGAGATTATTCCGGCATGGGTGAATGCGATCCGAAAGCGGCGTTCACCCCCAGTTCATTCATTTCAACTCTGTGGCGTGCAAAATCCCGTCGCACGGCAGCACCGTGCGCTATGGTTGGCGCAAAGCGCGCTCATCCTTTTAAGAGGAGAGGTGCAAAACCACTTGGCGCTGATGGCGGCTATCACGGTGTTCAAAAAGGTAGATGCCCTGCCATGTTCCCAACACCAGGCGACCATCAGACACTGGAATACCGATGGATGTTTGCGTCAGCGCCGCCTTGATATGGGCGGGCATATCGTCGGGCCCCTCCTGCCGGTGCACAATCCAGCCCATGGATGGGTCTGTGCTTGGCGGCACAAGGCGTTGGAAAAAGCTCAAGAGGTCGTGCTGCACATCCGGGTCGGCATTTTCCTGCACAATCAGCGAGCAGGATGTGTGCCGAACAAACACGGTGAGCAAGCCCTGATCCACGGCGCTGGCCTGCACAAAATCCTCCACCTGATCGGTGAATTCATAAAGCCCCTGCCCGCGGGTTGAAATAGAAAGCATCGTTTGCTGTGTCATGCGCCCCTGCACTCATTTTTGTTTGAGAGAATCGGGCAAGGCAGTCTTACGCCCACGATGCTCCAAATTCTTGTTTTCACGTCGGAACTGTTTTTGGCCAGTTCCATCAGCAAAACAAGGAAGCTCGTGGTAGGGGCCGGGTCGGCCATAGAGAAAGCCCTGATGTTTTCGGCAACCGGCAGCAACAAGCCATTGCGATTGTACCTCGGTTTCAATGCCTTCTGCAACCACATCAATATGCAAAGCCGCCGCCATTTGCAGCACGGCTTCAACAATGGCCTGCCCCACCCTGCTTTCGCCCAGCTTTCGCACAAGGCTGCGATCCAGTTTGATCCATTGAATCGGCAAAGCACTGAGCGATGCGATGTTGGAATAACCGGTGCCGAAATCGTCAAGGGCAATGCGGATACCCAGCCGCGACAATTCGGAAAGCTCGCTGGCTGCACGCCCCAGATCGGACATGATCAAATCCTCGGTGATTTCCACCACAAGTGCTGTTGCCGGAAAACCGGTTTTGTTCAAAATTTTGGCGATGGTGGAGGTGATATCGCCCGCCTTGAACTGGCTGGGAGAAACATTGAGCGAAACATAATTCAGTTTGCCCATGGCAACAAAGGGGGCCATTTCGGCGCAAGCTTTTGTGGCAACCTGAACAAATATCGCCTCAAGCAGGTTTCTCTCCTCGGCCAGCGGCAGGAAAATACCGGGCAAAACCAACCCGCGATAGGGATGATGCCATCGTGCCAACACCTCAACACCCAGGGTGCGCCCGGTAAGGCCATCCACAATTCTCTGATACCAAGGCACAATTTCCTGCCGCTCAATGGCCAGAACCAACTCCAGTTCCAGCAATCGGCGCTCATCGGCTTCGGCGCGCAAATCATCGGTAAATCCGGTCGCGCGGCCTTTTCCTGCTTTTTTGGAAGCATAGAGCGCCATATCAGCATGCCGCAGCAGTTGCGACGACGATACGGCATGATCCGGCATGCTGGCGTAGCCAATTGATGCCGAGATTTGCAATTTGCGTCCGTTAAAATCAACAGGCACGCTCAGCGCCGCAATAAGGCGTTGGGCGAAAACGGCATCTGCCATGTCATTTGGCAAATCCGATAAGGCCAAAGCAAATTCATCGCCACCGAGGCGCGCCGCAATGCCATAGCCGACCACAGATGTGAGCCGGCGGGAAACCTCCCGCAGCACAATATCGCCGCCTTCATGGCCCTGTGTGTCGTTAATCGTCTTGAAATCATCCATATCAACCAGAACGACCACAACGCGCCCGCCACGAAGGCGGGCTTTTTGGCATAAGTCGCCTAAGCTGCTGGTAAAGAAACGCCGATTGAGCAATGTCGTCAGGTGGTCTTGCTGCGCCAGCGCCATGGCGTGTTCGCGCTCCACCGACAGCTCCGATGTGCGTGCAACAACGCGCTTTTCAAGATCCTGCGCCAATTGCGCCAGCGCCGTATTGGCGTAGTAAAGCTCGCGGGAGCGCTCTTCCAGCAAGGCCTCGGCCTGCTGCCGTGCCGACTTTTCGCGCTCAAGCCTGCGCGTCAGTCGCTTGACGCGATCATCAACAATACTCTCGGACGATCTTGAATCATTCATGAGTGCGTCTCGTTAATCACAAAAATAACGGAGCCATCACCACCGTCTTTCGCGACCACATTGATGGTGCGGCCAAAATGATGGGCGGCTCCATAAATCAACCCTTCCGCCAAAGCCTCCATTTTCCGCGAGGAGCGATAGCGCATCGACATCTGCGCCTCATCACTATCAAGCACATCAAAAGACGGCAACTCCGCATCAGGATAGAGCTTTTTGACTTCGACGTGGATATAATCGTCAATACTGGCCAGAAAGGCGAAAAGGGTGCCGCAACGGGTGAAAAACTGCGGGAAAAAAACCGAAAATCGGCCTGCCAGATAAAACCCGAATTGCTGCATCAAGGCCTCTTTGGAGAGCGTGACGCGAACGGATAGCGCCTCCAGCAGACAGATGATTTCCCGGTGATCGTAAGTGCCCACGCTGGTGTAAGCCCCGCCACTGGCAAGGGAGCTGGCCTCAACAATATCATCCGCCATATCCTCATCCCAGCTTTCAGAAACAAATGCCAGAAACTCTGTAAAAACAACACCTTTCATGGACACTCCAACTGTAATTCCACTGCACCATTCCTTTTGCCCGAAGCGATTTGGGAAATGATGCAGCCAAATTTAAAGCGTTACAGCCATCTGTTTGCGCCATATAAAACGCAGCATACTCTCATAGGAAACACGGTATTCAACGTCATCGCGCAAAGAATATCTCATATTCCTTTATTTAAACATAAAAATATCAGGATGTTTATTCTCAAGAAAGCCCGCGTGCTGCTGCCGCCAACACATTTTGGGTCAAGCTCTGCAGGGGCTTTGCCAAAGATCTGCTCCAATGCCAATAAAGCGGCACCCGCAACACTTGGCCCGGCACAAGCTCCACCAGAGCACCCGAGGCAAGCAAGGGCGCAACCAGACAATCGGGGTTCATGCCCCAGCCCAATCCAAGTTTTGCGGCATCAACAAAGGCATGGCTGGAGGGTAGCCAATGGGTGGGCAGAGCCATGCTGATACCAAAAGCCTGCAAGAGCCAATTGCTTTGCAAACGGTCCTTGGCATTAAAGGTCAAGCATGGTGCAACCGCGAGCGCGTCTTGCGTAACACCCTTGGCAAACCAGCGAGCCATAAACGCGGGGCTTGCTGTTGCGCGGTAGGTGAGCGCGCCCAAAGGCCGACAATCGCAGCCCTGCACGGCATCAGATGCGCCGCTGACAGCCGCCCGCACCTCACCCCGCCGCAACCAATCAGCACTGTGATCCTGATCATCCAGCACAATATCGAACAGTAAACCATCGCTAGAAGCCATGGCCGGCAGAAACCACGTTGCCAAACTATCGGCATTGACCGCCAGACGCACCACGGTTGGGCCTGCATCCTGCTCAAGCCCCAGGTCCGTCTGCAACTGGCGCTCCAAGAGCGCGACCTCTTCGGCGTGACGAAACAGCCGCTCACCAGCCGGCGTGGTTCGGCACGGCTGACCGCGCGCAATCAACACGGCCCCCACCCGATCTTCAAGCTGCCGAATGCGTTGCGACACCGCCGATTGGGTGATGCCCAATATATGGGCCGCCTTTTCAAAGCTGCCGCTGCGGATAATCGCCACCAGCGCCCGCAGGTGCTCACCATCAATTACCATTAGAATATCTGATCATCCATTAGAGACATTCATTTTTCTAATTCAAATCGACGTGGTAGTCAAAATTCTCAAGACGGAGATCACCATGCAGAATGCCTTTTTTTCCGGACTGTCTTTGGGCCTCAGCCTCATTTTGGCCATTGGCGCGCAAAACGCCTTTGTGCTCAAGCAGGGGCTGCGCAAGGAACATGTCTTTGCCCTCTGCCTCGCTTGCGCCACCGCAGATGCCCTGCTGATCGCGCTTGGCATCACGGCGCTTGCGCAAGTCAGCGCGATTTTCCCGGCCTTTGCATTGGTGTTGCGCTACGGTGGTGCCACGTTTTTGCTGCTTTACAGCCTGCGCCATGCCTATGCCGCCATAACCCACAACGGAACGTTGACACCCGCCAACCAGCCCAAAACCTCGCTGATCAAAAGCCTTGCCACCTGCCTGGCCCTGACGTTTTTAAACCCGCATGTGTATCTCGATACGGTTTTGCTGATCGGCTCGGTATCCAGCCGCTTTCCCGATCATCGCCTCGCCTTTGGCCTCGGCGCGGTCACGGCCTCTTATGCGTTTTTCTTTTCGCTTGGCTATGGCGCGCGGTTTTTAGCCCCGCTTTTTGCCAAGCCCCAGGCATGGCGCGTGCTAGATGGGGCCATCGCGCTGGTGATGGCATGGATTGCCATCAAACTGGTGTGGATGGCATAGAACATCGGTATTAACGAGACGGAAGCCTGCGTGAGCCCCATTCACTCTTGGGGATAGCGCTGCCAAGATTAAAGCGAAACGCGGTGATGGTCGTGGTTTTGGCATCGGTCTCGCAATGATAGCTCACATCAAACCACTGACCACGGCTGTGATAAGCAGCATCTGTCACATCCATCAGCTGATCATCAATGTTTTCACGGGTCTCAGCGGTGGGCGCAATAATATCGGGCGCGGCCCCCGGCGCATTGCGGCGAATTTGCTCCAACATCTCAATGCTGCACATCTGCACCACGCGCCGCTTGGGCGGAAGCTTGCCCAATGCCTCCTTGACGCGCGGATCAGACAGCGTGTCCTTGGAAAAAATCCGCTTGGCAGGCTTGAGGCTGGCAATGGTGGTCTGCTGCTTTGGCTTTGGCGCAGGCGTTGGCACCGACGCTGTCGGCACGCCAATTTCTGCGCCTTCGCTCAAGGGAAAACGCTGCTCAGTCACAATGCCGCCACCGGCTTCTTCCGCTTTGTCTGACACTTTTGGGCGCGCATCAGGGCCAAGCTCTGGCGGGGCAATATCCTTCAGCACGCTGGCCTCTTTTGCAGGCTCTTGGCTGTTGGGATTGCCCGAAACGGCTTTATCCTCGCCCTGCTTTTCCGCCGTATTGGTTTTGGCTTCCTCCGGCGCTGGCTGCTCTGATGGCGGCGGCGCGGGCGCGTCCTCCTCTTTCGGGGCGGTCTCGTCCTTGGGTGCCGATTCAAATGCATTCGGCACCGATTCGGGCGGCGGACGCGGCGGCAAGGTTTCCGTTGGCCTCAACTCCGGCGCAGGCGCAGGCTTAGGCTGCGGCTTTTCCTCCGGCTTCGGCTCTGGCTTTGGTTCGGGTTTGGGCTCTGGCTTTTCTTCAGGCTTCAGCTCCGGCTTTGGCTCATCCTTCGGTTTTTCCTCAGGTTTTTCCTGCGGCTTCTCTTCTGGCAGCTGCTCAATCGAAACATTGACCACCTCCTCCTTCGGAGGCTCAGGTGCAGTAACCGGCCAATTCCACAAAAATCCCAACAGCAAAAAGACGTGCAAAAGCACCGAGGCACCAACACCCCAGATCAAACGCTTCGGCACAGGATTTTGCTTATCTGTCATGGCCGCAGCAATACACGCCCACACCGCAACTCGCAAATCTAGAAATCACCACAGGCTATAAGGATGACAGCCAACCTCGCCCCCAGCGCGCGCCTCCCAATTGATGAGAGTAAAAAAACAATAGCAAGGATGTGATCGTGAGGCGGAAGGCGGAAGGCGGAAGGCGGAAGGCGGAAGGCGGAAGGCGGAAGGCGCCTAATCTATGCGCATACACAATCTATAGGTGCAATATAAATTTTTACTTAAACCCAAACTCTTTTTTTTAAAACTCTAAAAAGCTGTTCAGCAGATTTTCGATCAAATTGAACAGTTTGACTCTTCTTCCCCGGAATTTGCCTTTCCGCACTACCATACGTATCAATTTGCAAGACCAACCTCTCATCTTGGCCAAACACGGAATATGTCGCCGAAACATCACCGTGAAGTGAGTTACGCTCCATATTGATGCGTTCCAATTGTTTTATGAAAACCATTCCCCACCTCCACTAAATCTACATTAAGATTTTATTTCACATCGCAGAATGAAATTTATTCATGCTAAATCAAGGGATCAACAAAAAACCCGGCGTTGCCGCCGGGTTTTTCAAATCTCACACTACAAAGAATCTTAGCTGTCCAAGAAGCTGCGGAGCTTTCTTGAGCGGCTTGGGTGTTTCAGCTTACGAAGCGCCTTGGCTTCGATCTGACGGATACGTTCGCGCGTGACCGAGAACTGCTGGCCGACTTCTTCCAGCGTGTGGTCGGTGTTCATGCCGATGCCGAAGCGCATGCGCAACACGCGCTCTTCGCGTGGTGTCAGCGAGGCCAGCACGCGGGTTGTTGTTTCGCGCAAGTTGGCCTGAATGGCGGCATCGATGGGCAGAAGTGCGTTCTTGTCTTCGATGAAGTCGCCAAGGTGTGAATCTTCCTCGTCGCCCACAGGGGTTTCGAGCGAGATTGGCTCTTTCGCAATTTTCAGAACCTTGCGCACCTTTTCCAAAGGCATGGCCAGCTTTTCGGCCAATTCTTCCGGGGTTGGTTCGCGGCCGATTTCGTGCAGCATCTGGCGCGATGTACGAACGATCTTGTTGATCGTTTCAATCATATGCACCGGAATACGGATGGTGCGCGCCTGATCGGCAATCGAGCGGGTAATGGCCTGTCTGATCCACCACGTTGCATAGGTGGAGAACTTGTAGCCGCGCCGATATTCGAACTTGTCCACCGCCTTCATCAGGCCGATGTTGCCTTCCTGAATAAGGTCGAGGAACTGCAAACCACGGTTGGTGTATTTCTTGGCAATCGAAATAACCAGACGCAGGTTGGCTTCCACCATTTCCTTCTTGGCGATGCGAGCTTCGCGTTCGCCCTTCTGCACCATGGAAACAATGCGGCGGAATTCTGCGACCGAAATGCCGGTTTCCGTGGCCAGATTCTGGATTTCCTGACGGATTTCACGAATGGTCTGGTTTTCTTCGCGGGCAAAATCCTTCCACCCGCGGGCAGAGAGATTGGCAACCGACTTCATCCAGTTCGGATCAAGTTCCGCACCCTGATATTGCTCCAGGAAGCTGTCGCGCTTCACGCCATAGCTTTCCGCAAGGCGCAGCAAACGGCCTTCGTTCTGCATCAGGCGCTTGGAAATGTCGTAAAGCTGCTCAACAAGGCTGTCGATACGGTTCTGGTTCAGCGACAGCGACTTCACCGCCGTGATCAACTGGTCCTTCAATTCCTTATAGCGACGCTCCTGCCCGGTGGACAGGGTGCCTGTGCAGGCCAAACGGGCCTCAACCTGCTGATCCTGCAATTTACGCAGCTTGCGATAGGTATCGGCAATCAGATCGAGCGTTTCCATGACCTGCGGGCGCAGCTCGGCTTCCATAGCGGCCAGCGAGAGGTTGGACTCATCTTCGTCCTCTTCCTCTTCTTCCGGCAAGCCCATTTCGCCGCCGACATTGGTGATGTCGTCTTCGCCACCGCGGGGGCGGCGGTTCTTTTCTTTTTCTTCGGCAGCCTTGCGGTCTGCCTCAATCTTTTCCGGGCTTTGGAACTGCGGAGCAGCCTTGGCTTCCGGGCCAGAATAGGTAGTTTCAAGGTCAATGATTTCGCGCAGCAGCGTTGTGCCTTCGTTCAGCTCATCGCGCCAGATAATCAAGGCCTGGAAGGTCAACGGGCTTTCGCAAAGGCCCGAAATCATGGTTTCGCGGCCAGCCTCGATGCGCTTGGCAATGGCGATTTCGCCTTCGCGAGACAAAAGCTCCACCGAGCCCATTTCGCGCAGGTACATGCGCACCGGATCGTCGGTGCGATCGGTTGGCTCTTTTTTCTTGGTGGTGGCCACGGCATTGCCGCTGGTGGTTGCCAGTTCGCCGCCTTCGCTATCAGCAGCGTCGTCGCTGTCGCTGTCTTCCGCAGCCGGGTCTTCCACGTCCTCGTCTTCAACGACGTTGATGCCCATGTCGGACAGCATGGACATGGTGTCTTCGATCTGCTCCGAGGTGACTTCCTCAGATGGCAAAACCGAATTCAGCTCGTCCATGGTGACATAGCCGCGCTTCTTGGCGACCTTGATCATCTTTTTGACAGCGTCGTCCGAAAGATCGAGAAGCGGACCGTCGGTTGCGCCATCGCGCTCGTTGTCGGCTTCTTCGTTTTCCTTGACCTTAGTTGCCATGTATCTCGTCGCTTTCCCTGACGCTTCAATTTTCTGCAGCAATGCCGGATGATTGTCTCGTCCCGCCTGTCGCAGATCACTGCTGATGACCTACCGCGTTTTTCTTAAAACAACGAAAAACGCTCTTCGCAATTTCAGCCGAAAACCGCTATGCACTTTTGCCGAAATTGCGCTTTTCATACCGCACTCTCATACGGAAAACCGTCTTGCACTTTTCCTGAGATTGCTTTTCGTTTCGCAATCTCCAACGGAAAACCGCCACACACTTTTCCCAAGATTGCTTTACGAAGTGATCCTTAATTCCCGATTAACCACAGCGGCCACAGCCAAATGTGATATGATTACACAAATAGGCAACGAAGCCCGCCAGACTCAAATCCAGCGTAACTTGCGTCACCTTTTATCTTCCCGTGGTGATTCCCACAATTTAGCGCCACGTCAAGCCCTTTAACGTTCACCAGCCTGTTGAAACCGTAAAAAAACGACTCCAGCATCGTTTTAAGCTTCTTGTACCGTATGCTGAAAGTTAGGCAATAATCGCGCCGTTGCAAGAGGGGCAACCGATATTGATTATAACAATGTGAAATCGACCACCTCATTTGTTGCCATAAGCTGGCCCCTTGACCCGGCCGGACATCACCCCGAAGCCATCAATAATCGCTTCCTGATTTTCCATCCGCACGATTTCCAGCTGTACTTCCTGCAGCGCTGCCAGCAATCCGCCAATGCCGCTATCATCGCCCGCTTCCGTGGCATCGGCAATTTCACGCTCCAGCTCCATGCGCTGACGCCTCAGCGCTTTTGAGCGCTTATACAATGACAAAGCCTGAATGTAGCATTCGCGCGCATCCTCCAGCGCTGCCACTGTGGTTGCCGTCCAAAGCCGCGCATTGCGGATCTGCTGGTCCAGCGCCGCAAGAAGCGTGTCAAATCCTTCAGCGGACAACCGCTCAAACAGCGCCTCCCGGCTCAACCACGCACCCGTATCAGCCACTGCTGTCAACACGGCAGGCCACAGCCGTTGCAAATCGCGGCTATCAAAATCGATCACAGAAATTTCATCGTAATCTTCCTGCAAAAGCTGCGGATGATTGACGATGGTCAACGCCAGAACGCTCTCTCGCAATGTTGGCTGATCATGGTTGCGGCTGACAATGCCAGAGCGCGTCAGCCGGTCCGATGACAAGGTCGGACCACGGGGAGCCGCCCCGCGGAAACCGCCCTGCCCCGCACCCGCACCATTGCGCGGCCCGCCGCGCGCAGCCGGGCCACCGCGTTCATAATTGCCACGCCCGCCTCTTGCGCCGCTTTGGCCTTGAAAGAAGGCGTAGAGACGATCTCGCACATTTTGCTGATAGTGCTTGCGCACATTTTCATCGGCAATCACGGTGACAATCTGCTTCAAGCGCGCTTCCAGCTCGGCCCGCTGCTCAGGGGTTTCAAAACGGCCCTGGCCAACCTCCTTGGTCCAGACCATGTCATCCAGCGAGCGCGCTTCCGCAAGCACCCGATCAAACGGCGCACGTCCGTCGTGTTTCACCAGATCGTCCGGATCTTTACCATCGGGCAGCATGGCAAAGCGCACGCTTTTTCCGGGCTTGAGATGCGGCAAGGCGAGATCAACGGCACGAAACGCCGCCCGCTGGCCCGCACCATCGCCATCAAAGCACAGCACCGGCTGCGGCGTCATTTTCCACATCAGCTCCAGCTGGTTTTCCGTGAGTGCCGTGCCGAGCGGAGCGACCGCATTTTCCACGCCTGCCTGATAGAGCGCAATCACATCCATATAGCCTTCTACGGCAATGATGGTGCCTGCCCCTTCCGCCCCTTGCAAGGAGCGCCGGGCGCGGGAAAAATTATAAAGCACGCTGCCTTTGTGAAAAAGCTCGGTCTCGTTGGAATTGAGATATTTCGCGGGCGCATCAGGCGACATGGCACGACCGCCAAAGGCAATCACTTTGTCACGCGATGACAGAATCGGAAACATGATGCGGTCACGAAAACGGTCATAGGACACCGGAATATCCGGTCCATGCACCACCAGCCCACAGGCCTCGATCTGCTCTTTCGGCACGCCTTTGGCGGCCAGATATTCCTTCAAGGCATTGCGGCTTTCCGTGGCAAAGCCCAGCCGAAACGTCTCGATGGTACGGCCAGATAGGCCGCGCTCGCGCAGGTACGCGCGGGCTTTCGCGCCATTGGCCGATTGCAGCTGATCTTGAAAATACTGGGTGGCCAGCTCCATCACATCTTGCAGCGTGGTGCGCTCGCGCTCGCGCTCAATGTCGCGCACATCGGCTTTTGGCATGGCAACGCCCGCCATATCAGCAATGCGCTCCACGGCTTCGGGAAAGCTGAGGCCTTCCAGATCAGTCAGAAAGCGAAAATGATCGCCAGAAACACCACAGCCAAAGCAGTGATAGCGGCCTTTGCGGTCTTCGCAGTGAAAGCTTGGGCTTTTTTCACCATGGAACGGGCAGCAAGCCCAAAAATCCCCACGCGACACATTGGTTTTCTTGCGATCCCACGGCACGCGTGAGCCAATCACGGCCGAAATCGGCACGCGGTCACGGATTTCATCAAGAAAATCGTTCGAAAAGCGCATGGGGCAACCTTGAGGATGATCTGTCCATATAGGACTTCACAGCAGCAAACGCTACGCATTTCGCGAGAAATACCCGCTATCCACATGGCCAGCACTGCATGGCCCTTGGTCATACACGCCCAGACGGCAGCCGCACACAGCGGAAACAGTGATTGACATATAAATTGAAGCAATTGTAGATTATAGATAGTTTATCTTTTTATCAATAAATACCCGGAGAGAGCACTTGCTGACGGATTTACTCAAAGACAAACCGGCCATTCGACCCATTGAAAAGGCAGCTGTTGTTGTGATTGGCGTGGGCCTCATGACGCTGGCGGCAAAGGTGCAGATTCCGTTCTGGCCCGTGCCCATGACCCTGCACACGCTGGCCGTGATGAGCTTCGCGCTGATTCTTGGGCCGAGATTGTCCACCGCGATTTTTGCGGCCTATCTGGCAGCAGGTGCCACCGGAATGCCAGTCTTTTCCGGCAGTCCAGAGCGCGGCGTGGGCCTTGCCTATATGATGGGACCAACCGGCGGTTATCTTTTGGGCTATTTCATTGCCGCATGCCTGGTGGGCGTGCTGGGCCATGGCAAACCGCTGCTGCAACGGTGCATGGCCTGCCTTGCTGGCCTTATTGTGATTTATGGCGCGGGCCTGCTTGGCCTTTGGGCTTTTGTGCCATCCGAAAAACTTCTGGCAGCGGGTCTTGCGCCATTTTTGGTGGGCGATCTGGTGAAATGTGCCTTGGCGGTGATGATCACCACCCTGATTGCAAAGAGCGGCCAAACATCATCGGGAATGCAGGCATGAGCGCAGATATAAGACACGACTGGAGCGTGGACAACATTGTGGCCGTGCACAACCAGCCGCTTCTGGCGCTGGTGGGGCGCGCCAACGCCGTTCACCGACAGCATCATGATCCCAACCACGTGCAAAAGGCCAGCCTGCTTTCGATCAAAACCGGAGGCTGCCCGGAAGATTGCGCCTATTGCCCTCAGTCCGCCCATCACCGCGATGTGGCCCTGACAAAAGACAGGTTGATGAACCCGGATAGCGTTCTCACGCTCGCCAAACGGGCGCGGGATGCCGGGGCAGATCGCTTCTGCATGGGGGCTGCGTGGCGGCAAGTGCGCGATGGCAAGGAATTCGATGCTGTTTTGACCATGGTGCGCGGCGTGCGCGCGCTTGGTATGGAGGCCTGCGTGACCTTGGGCATGTTGCAGCCGCATCAGGCCGAGCAATTGGCGCAGGCGGGTCTCACGGCCTATAACCACAATCTCGATACCAGCCCGGAATTTTACGGCGATATTATCTCCACGCGTACCTACGAAGACCGGCTGGATACGCTGGCAACCGTGCGCGCCTATAATATTGAGCTGTGCTGCGGCGGCATTATCGGCATGGGTGAAACGGTGCGCGATCGCGCATCCATGCTGCATGTGCTTGCCAACATGACACCGCATCCCGAAAGCGTGCCCATCAACGCGCTGGTGCCAGTGGCCGGCACGCCGCTTGCCAACCGCCCGCGGATTGATCCGCTGGAACTGGTGCGCATGGTGGCCACCGCGCGTATTGTTATGCCCACAAGCATGGTGCGGCTGTCCGCTGGTCGCTCAGCGCTCAACAGAGAGGCACAAATTCTCTGTCTGATGGCCGGAGCCAATTCCGTTTTCTACGGCGATACCCTGCTGACCACGCCGAACGCAGGCCCAAGCGCGGATGATGACTTGTTCAACGCCATCGGCCCTTGGGTCGAGCAAGGGCAGGCTGTTGCGGCCGAATAGAGCGGCACCCCACCGAAGCCGTGCCCGTTGCCTACCAACGGGCACAAACAAATGATGTTAAGCAACGCTTTTCAAATGTGATCACTGGAAGAATGCGCCTCGCTATTCAAAGCAGCAAAAGGAGTTTAAATCTCCACAACAATGCCTTGGAGTGTCAGGCGAGAAAGAAAGATTTCAAGTCTGAAGACACGACCTATCCGTCATGGAGACACGCTCATGTCTATCGCAGCCCATGATAATCGCAAGCAATATGGCAACAGTGACAAACTTGCAGCCCGCGCGCGCCTTGTTACCAAGTACACGATCAGTGATGTTAGCTGGTTTCCATGGATTGCCAGTCAATTACCGCTCAAAAATGGCGATCACGTTCTGGATATTGGCTGCGGCCCTGGCTGGTTTTGGTCATCCGCGCGTGACAAATTGCCGAAGACGTTGGATTTAACCCTGTGCGACCTCTCGGAGGGCATGGTGAAAGAAGCGCAAGCGCGTTGCGAACCTCTGAACTTTGGCGCTTTCAAATGTCAACAAGCCGATGCCAGTGCCCTACCATTTGAAGACCAATCTTTTGACGCGATCATTGCAATGCACATGCTGTATCATGTGCCCGATCTGGAAAAAGCCATCGCGGACATGCATCGCCTGCTCAAGCCAGGCGGCTTTTTGGCCGTGACAACAAACGGCATCGGAGACTCGGCTAAAATCTATCAACTGGCGACGGTTTTCGGCAGCCCACCCCACAACCCCGTCGCCAGCGTTTTTGGCTTTGACCATGCGAATCGCATGTTGAGCGCCCAATTTGGCAATGTCAGGATGAGCCAACATCCGGCTCGGCTTCATATCACCGATCCGGAGGATGTCTTCATGATGCTGACGTCCTTTCCGCCCGGCGACGAGGCGGATGAAAATCAGCTTGCCAATCTTCGCGATGCGATCGCAAAGGAATTTGTTGCAGGAAAGGGTGCGTTGGAAACTGAAAAGCAGTTCGGGCTGTTTCTGAGCGTAAAAAATCAATAACGTACTATGAACGCGCCGAGTAAAAGCGGGCCGTCAATGGCTGACCTTTACTCGGCAAAACCCGCCGCGGCGACAGCCGCTTACTTCGTCAAAAGCTGCTTCACCACGCCGGATGCCTTGGCAAAATCCATTTGCCCGGCATAGCGCTCTTTCAAGGCGGCCACCACTTTGCCCATGTCGCGCATGCCTTCGGCGTTGATCTCGGTGATCACGCCAGCAATCGCTTCGCGCACTTTTTCGTCGCTCATCTGCTCGGGCATAAATGTCTTGATGATCGCGACTTCTTCGCGTTCCTGAGCGGCCAGTTCGGGGCGGGCATTGTCTTCATAGATCTTGGCTGATTCTTCGCGCTGTTTGACCAGCTTGGCCATGAGCTGCAAGATGTCGTCGTCGCTCAACTCAGCCTTGCCCTCGCCACGGTTGGCAATGTCGCGGTCCTTGATGGCCGCCTGCACCAGGCGAATGGTGGAGAGTTTGCGGGTTTCCTTGGCCTTCATCGCATCCTTGAGAGCGGCGGTCAGATCCTCACGTAACATGTCTTTTCTCCTTGTTGGGCGGCAGAAAATGCCAAAGCGCCATCTATTTTAGCGTGGTGATACCTCTGTCTGCTAAGACGCGCAATGAAAGTCTGCTGGAACAGGGTCGGGAAATCGATTGTTTGATTGATTGATGAGAAAATAACCTCAAAGGCCGTACTTAACGAATTTTATCGTGGCAGAGCAAAAAAATCAGCAGCCAATCCAACAACATGCTTATGTACTGCTTCACGTTGCAAATCGGCATGATCAAGAAACAACTCAGGTGCAGCCTGTATCCCCGCAAGGGTTCCTTCTGACAGAAAGGTATAATGGCCTGCCCCACGTTTGATGATGCTGATTGCGATGGACGAAACATTGTCGTGCAGCCATTTGCAGCACTCCTGCGGCGGCGCAACCGTATCAGCGTCGCCGCCAATCAGCAGAAGGGGCTTGCGAACTTGATGTAAACTGTCGATATCAAAACCAAGTACCGACCTTCCCGGTGCGATCACCAATGCGCACGCAATTCGGGCATCGGCATAACTATCGCGCCGCCGGTCCCATGATTCGCGAAAGACTTTGCTCCTCTGGAGTTTTGGAAGTTCATCGACAAGGTCAGGAAATTCTCTTGGACCTCGGATAGGGCTTTTAACCGGGTTGTCGGGTTCAAATTGCGAATAAGCAACACGCGCGCCCATGAGAAGCATAGCCGTATAGGCACCGGCAGAGAAACCAGCAACATGGACTCGATCATCTATCGGCGCACCGAGCGCGTGTCGCCAGCTCTCGTCACTTAAAAGCGCGCTCAAATCTCTCGCCCGCTCCCACATACAAAGAAACCCTTCGGCCCGATACGGCTCCGAACCAGTATGGCCGTGATGATGGGCAGCAAGAGCCACAAAGCCTTGCTGTGCGAGCCCATAAGCCAGCCATTCCATTGCTGATGGGGTGGCACCGCTTCCATGCGAGAGCAAAACCAAACGAAAAGGATTGTCCGTTAAACGTGGCTTGGCACCATATGCGACCGGGTGTTGTTTAAACCATGACGTATCAGTGGGGTGAACTGCACCAACATGATCTTCTGCCGGATACCACAGCGACCAAGCCAAAGGCCGGGCACCGGAGGCATCCCAATTCAGCCGTGTCTCGTCAAAGCTCATTCCCGTTTGGAAGCCAATAGGCACTGAGCCCTCCTTTGAAATAGCCCCCTACCAATGCGCACAGAGAGAAACTCTGATACAAATCGTACCTCACAACAAGCTGCACTTGGCTGCTCCGCACAAAATTGCATGCCGAGATCCAGCTTCGAGACCCGAATCCCACTTGTTTTACCCAGGGAACAATTGACCTGCCCCACACTTGTCGTCTATGTACCATCGCCTGCACACACATCGACATCAGGTTCCCGCACGCGCATTCATCTGCTGCGTGAGGACACTTGGCACACATATAAGGCCACGCGCCGCCGGTTTTGATGCGCCGGGGCAAAAGGCTGGAAAAGGAACGGATATGACCGCTACATCGCCATCGCCCACCGCCCCCTGGACCACAGCCAAGCCCACTGCCCTTCTCGTTCTGGCCGATGGAACGGTCATTGAAGGTCAGGGCGTTGGCGCAACCGGTATCGTTCAGGCCGAAGTGGTTTTTAACACAGCGCTGACCGGCTATGAGGAAATCCTCACCGACCCCTCCTATCTCGGCCAGATCGTCACCTTCACCTTCCCGCATATCGGCAATGTCGGCACCAATGAAGAAGATATTGAAGACCTGACACCGGCTGCCCGCCACGGTGCGGTCGGCACCATTTTCAAAGCCGACATCACCGAGCCATCCAATTATCGCGCCTCCAAGCATCTCGATGCATGGCTGAAGGCCCGCGGCATCATTGGTCTGTCGGGTGTTGATACCCGCGCGCTGACCGCATGGATCCGCGAAAACGGTGCGCCAAACGCCGTGATTGCCCATGACGCCAACGGCAATTTCGATATTGACGATCTGAAAGCCAAAGCAAAGGCCTGGAGCGGTCTTGAAGGTCTGGATCTTGCCAAGGTGGCCTCCTCTGGCCAGTCGTCGGTGTGGAATGAAAAGCCATGGGTATGGAACGAAGGCGTCAGCGAACTGGCAGATGCCGACGTTGCCTATCACATTGTCTGCATGGATTTTGGCGTCAAGCGCAATATCCTTCGCCTGTTTACCGGCCTGAACTGCAAGGTCACGGTTGTGCCTGCCAACACCAGTGCTGCTGATATTATTGCGCTGAAGCCCGATGGCATTTTCCTCTCCAACGGCCCCGGAGATCCAGCCGCCACGGGTGAATATGCGGTTCCAGTCATTCAGGAGTTGATCAAGACAGACATTCCCATGTTTGGGATCTGCCTTGGCCACCAGATGCTGGGTCTGGCCCTTGGTGCCAAGACCGAGAAGATGCATCAGGGCCATCATGGCGCGAACCATCCGGTCAAGGATTTCACCACCGGCAAGGTTGAGATCGTTTCGATGAACCACGGCTTCGCGGTGGATTCCAAGTCTTTGCCAGAAGGCGTTGAAGAGACTCACATTTCGCTGTTCGACAACACCAATTGCGGCCTGCGCCTGACCGACAAAAATGTGTTCTCGGTCCAGCATCACCCGGAAGCATCGCCCGGCCCGCAAGACAGCCACTACCTGTTCCGCCGCTTCATCAACATGGTGCGCGAAAACAAGGGCGAAGCGGCTTTGTCTGAACGTTAAAACCGGATTTGAACGCTAAAAAACATAAGCCGACCAATCACTTGGTCGGCTTATTTGATTCTTGAGCAATACATCAAGACGACGACACTCGACCCTCTGCGGTTTTGCGGCGGCCATAGCGGTAGCTCCAGGCCATCAGCAGCGCAAAGCAGGCAATCCACATCACTTCGCTGACAGGCAGAAAAACATCAATGGGCAAAAGCGGAATGAGCACAAGGCGCAATCCCGCCTCACACATCAAGCCGACGCACCAGACAGTGGTGATGACACGCATGGCCTTGCGAAATTGCGGGGCGGTTTGCCAAAGTTCCTCGGCGCGCGCGCGCCCTTCAGCATCACTGGATTTGAGATAGAAAATCAAAGGCCGTTTGGCAAACAGGGACAGACCAAACACCAGACCGACACACCCGGTGATCAACGATCCCTTGGCAAGCGCCAGATAGGGACTGTTGAAATAAAGGCTGGTGATCACCGATGCCAGTGTTGCGGCAAGGGTTAAAATGCCAATGGCCTGAATGCGGCGGCTGCGCACAAAGGCGATGACAATCGAACCGATCGGGAAAATCGCCCCGACTGCGAGGGCGACCACCGTTGAAACACCATGCGAAGACAAAAACAGATAAGTGAGATACGGCAGACCTGCACTCACAACAATGTCTTTCAACACGGCAGCTTTCCTCTAAATGGCGGCGATCCGCATTTCATGGCGAAGTCGTAAGATGAAACGAAGGCCGAGCATGATGGCGGCGCTGGACAAGCCAATCAAAAAGCCAAACCACACACCAAGGCCGCCAAGCCCAAGCGGAAAGGCCATAAACCAGGCCAGCACAAACCCGATGGGCCAATAGGAAATCAGCGCCAAAATCATCGGCACTCTGGCATCCTTGAGGCCACGCAACAAGCCAGCCGCAATGGCCTGCAAGCCATCGACCAGCTGAAAAATACCGGCAACGACCACCAAAGGGGCGGCATAATCCAGCACAGCTGCGGCATCGTCACGGCCGCGATCCAAAAACAGGCCGCTTAGCTCATTGGAGAAGAAAAAGAACAACAAGCCGCCGCAAAGCGAAAGTGTGGCCGCAATGCACACCACAGCAATAGAGGCCCGCACCACATTGGCAAAATCGCCACGGCCATGGGCCACACCGACCCGCACCGTGGCTGCCTGCGCAAGGCCAAGCGGAATCATGAAAGCAATCGAGGCCAATTGCAGTGCAATGCCATGAGCGGCCAGCTCAATCGTTCCGATTGACCCCATCAGCAAGGAGGCGGCGGTAAACAGGCCCGCTTCGGCAAGCACGGTGACGCCAATGGGCAGGCCAAGGTGGATGACATCGTGCAGCGCCTCCCAATCGGGCCGCCAGAAGCGTACAAACAGCTCATATTTGCGGGTCATGCTGTTGAAGTGCAAATAGGCCGCCATGGCCAGCATGGCAAAGATATTAACCGTCACCGCAACCCATGCGGCACCGAGAATGCCAAAGGCTGGAAAGCCAAAATGCCCCAGCACCACGCAATAGGCGAGACCGGCATTCAGCAGCAGCGTCGCAATGGTAATGTAGAGCACAATCTGCGCCCGGCCGATGGCGCTCACCAGCGCGCGCATAACCGCAACCACAAGCGCCGCAGGCAGGCTGATCCACATGATGCGAATATAGCTTGATGCCAGCTCGGCCACATGCGGCACCTGCCCAAGGGCCAAAAGCACATTTTGCGAATAATGAAACAGCGGCCACATCAACACGCTATAGGCCAGCGACACCCACAAGCCCATGCGGATCGAGCGTCGGGCCAGCCGCACGTCGCCCTTACCGTAAGCATTTGCCACCATGGGCATAACGGCGATGGCAAAGCCGGAGCCAAAAATAAACACAGTGAAGAAAAACTGTCCGGCCAAAACCAGAGCTGCCAGGGATTCGGCCCCCAGACGGCCCACAATCACCACATCGGTGGTGTGAATGGCCAATTGGGCGAGCTGTGCACCCACCAATGGAATCCCCAACGCCAGCGTTGCGCGAAAATGGCTGCCCCAACCAGCAGCGTTGCCGCCAGCTTTTGCAAGTGAAACCTGGTTCATGATTGCTTCCAAAACGAAAAATGCCGCGCCCAAAAACAAGGCAAACGGCCATTTATGCAGCGATACGCCATCAAGTGGGATGTTTCAACCACAAGCCAACGCAGGACAAATGTTTTCGCAATTCCATCACATTGATTGATGGATCAAATCGACGAGCAAACGCCGCCTCATCAAACCGGGTCGGAAAAAGTGTCGCAAGCCTCCATCCGGGCCTGATCAAACCCGCGCTTGAACCACTTCATCCGCTGGGCAGAGGTGCCGTGATTGAAACTCTCCGGCACGACATAGCCTTGGGCGCGCTTTTGCAGCGCGTCGTCGCCAATCTGTTGGGCGGCATTCAGGGCTTCTTGCAGATCACCTGCCGAGAGCAAGCCTTTGTCATCGGCCTTGCGGCCCCAGATTCCGGCAAAGCAATCGGCCTGTAGCTCAACCCGAACAGACATTTTATTGGCTTGCGCCGGCGTCATCGTCTGACGCATCTGGTTGAATTTTGGCAACACGCCGGTGAGGTTTTGCACATGATGGCCGACTTCATGGGCAATCACATAGGCTTGGGCGAAATCGCCAGAGGCTTTGAAGCGGCGCGAAAGCTCTGTGAAAAACGCCGTATCGAGATAGACCTTTCGATCTCCCGGACAATAAAATGGCCCGGTCGCAGACGATGCCGTGCCGCAAGCGGATGGATATTGCCCCGAATACAGGCTCAATTTGGGCATATCATATTGACCACCATGGGCCTCGAAAATATCCGTCCACACATCCTCGGTTGAGGCCAGCACGCGCTGCACGAAGACTTTCATCTCCTGCTCAGCACCAGATGCGTTTGATTGCTGCTGATAGGATGATGACCCGCTGCTACCATCATCAAGCAATTGCGCCACATCAATGCCCATAGCGCGAAGGCCAAAATAGATCAGCGCGAGAATGATGATGGTCGACAGGCTTAAACCGCGCCCGCCACCGCCGCTTGGAAAGCGAATTCCGCGTCGGCCAAAATTACCTTGGCCAAAGCCGCTGCCGGATCGACCTCGCACATCTTCAACATTGTCAGATTTTCGCTGTCCATCCAGTTCCATGCCCGTCCCCCAAGCCGACAGAGCGCATAAAATGCGACCCTATCGAACACCTATACGCTTATCAGGACAGAAACACATGGCCAGACCGATAAGTTCCCAGCCATGTTGCGCCAGCCATTCTAGCTTTCAGCATAGACATAGGCGCCGCCGCGCGTCAGAGCCCTTTGATAGGCCGGGCGAGACCGTATGGCGTCCAGATAACGACGAACAGCTTGAACATCGCCTGTTTGATCCATGCGGCTCATGCCGGCTTCCACCGGAAAACTCATGGCTATATCGGCGGCAGAAAACGCATTTCCGGCAAACCAGCCGTCGCGGGACAATTCGCTGTTCCAATAGGCGAGATGGTCGGCCAGTTGGGGATCAATCAGCTTGCGCTGCACGCTGTCGGAAATCAGCTTGCCCACCGAGCGCAAGAATATCGGCATCTGGCGGGGCAGGCGCAGGAAAACCAGCTTCATCAGCAACAGCGGCATGGCCGAGCCTTCAGCATAATGCAGCCAGTAAATATAGCGCAAACGCTCATCGGTGCCGCCCGGCGGACGGAGCTTATGCTCTTTATCATATACGCCAATCAGGTATTCGATAATCGCACCGCTTTCGGCAATCACCCTGCCCTTGTCCTCAATCACCGGAGATTTGCCAAGGGGATGAATGGCCTTCAGCGTTGTGGGCGCGCGCATGTCGGCACCCCGCTTGTAGGTCTTGATATCATAGTCAAGACCCAACTCCTCCAGCAGCCAGAGGATACGATGCGCTCTGGAATTTTCGAGATAATGAACGGTAATCAAATCAAGCACACCCTCAATGAAATTGATATTTCAGCTTATTGCAATGCGAACACATCATCAATCATTCAGGGTTAAAGTCCAGAGCACATATGCAGATCGAACGTCAGATTTAAATTGCCAGCACCTTGATGATATATCGCACACGCCCCAGAGTTTTGTTGATTACCCTCATTATAGCGTCCTACGCCTTGATGATGCCGCTGTCCTTAACAACCGGGCTGACAATCGATGTCTCTCAGTGGCTTTTAAGCCTTTCACCGTTTCTAATCTCCTGTATGACGCTGGCAGTCTATGCCAGACACAAACGCTATGGGCGCATTTCGTCCATTGCGGAATGTTTTCTCTTTGGCGTACTTTTGGGCCTGCCCATTCTGTTTTCCACCTATGCCGCCATGAAGCTGGACAGGCCTTTAGCCGACCTTTGGCTGCGCCAGATCGATCAGGCCATGGGGCTGGATTGGTGGAGTTTTATCCGCACGGTTGATCGGCATCCGCTGCTCGCGTGGAGCCTTGGCATTGCCTATCAGAGTTTCGGCTTTCAATTGATGGCGATACCCATGGTTCTTTGTGCCGTTGGGCAAAAAGATCGCGGCTACACAATGATTCTCTGCTTTGGGGCCATCGGCTATTGTGCCAGCATCATCGCCATCTGGTTTCCGGCCCAAAGCGCCTATGTCACCTATCATCTGGCAGAACATCCGCCGCTGCACATCAACACGTCGCTGGGCTACGGCTTTCTGAGCGAATTCAATGCCGTGCGCAGCCAACACACTTTCGTGCTGGAAACCAGCAAGGCGGCGGGCATTATCACCTTTCCATCGGTTCATGCCGCCTGTGCTGTGCTCTACAGTTGGGGGGCTTGGTCGATCAAGCCAGCGCGCTACCCCGTTCTTGGCCTCAACCTGATGATGGCCGTGGCTGCCCTCTCTCATGGCAGCCACTATTTCATTGATATTCCGGCCGGTTTTCTGCTGGCAGCCTGCGTGATCGCCGCCCTCACCGCCGTGACCACACAAAGCATCAATCCAGCACAAGCAACTCTTCAAAGTGGTGCATATCCTCAAATGCACAAAAGGCGGGTGGATCAAGTTCAATATGATCAAACTGCGCACGCAGTTCATCGCGAACCTCACCCAGCATTGATTGCCACTGAAACAGCGCCTGCTCACTCAAAGGCCGGATGACATAGGCAAAGGTGATGTGAAATTGATAGCTGTCGTGATCAGGATGGCGATAGCCAAACAGATCGGCCAGCCGATTGCGCCACTCCGCCATCGCCGCGCGGTCTTGCGCTGTAACACCCTCCACTTGCAGGCCGGTGGGCAACATATGGGTCACATGCACACGAAAGCTTGGGCCTTTGCGAAAATGCTCCAACCTTTGCGCCAGAATTTCGGTCATATCGTCAATCGGTGTTTCAAGTGGAATATCGGCTGGCCAATAGGGAAGCGCACGGCGATATTCGATAATGCCTTGAAACAACGTCATGTGCAGGCTGGATTCGGCGGTAAAGGCCAGTCTATCCGCCTCCACCATGCTCATGTAACGGCTGCGGGCATTGCTGATCGCCTGGCGGTTTGGCGAGCCTTCCGTCAAATGGCACACAATTGTATTGCCGGGTTCGGGCAGAAATTTTCCTTCCTGATTAAACCGAATGCCGAGATGGCGAGACGCACCTTCGCCTTCCGTTTCGGAAAAGGGCAAAAGAGCAGGCAAAAGTTGGGTGTGCGACATAAAGCGATCTCCGTTACGTACCGCCTGGAGTTAACACCTGTCTTCACAACAATTGCATGACAAGCACCCCCCAATTGGCTGGAATTCACCACACCGGAAAAACTGTTCACTTATCCGTATGAAAAGATGAAATCGGGGGTTCCGCTTTGTCCAAGAATTCCCTATAAGCCGCTTCTAGCCTGAAATGACCATTGATCTGCGCCCGGCCGGTGAGCCCATCACCTTGGCCGCTTTTTGCGCAGCATTAAGAGAACGGATAGAGACATGCCAAAGCGCCAAGATATAAAATCCATCCTGATCATCGGCGCAGGTCCGATTGTTATCGGACAGGCATGCGAATTTGACTATTCCGGCACACAGGCCGTCAAGGCGCTGAAGGAAGAGGGTTACCGGGTTATTCTGGTCAACTCCAACCCCGCCACCATCATGACCGACCCCGGCCTTGCTGACGCCACCTATGTGGAGCCGATCACCCCGGAAGTAGTGGCCAAGATTATTGCCAAGGAGCGCCCCGATGCACTGCTGCCCACCATGGGCGGCCAGACGGCGCTGAACACTGCGCTTTCGTTGAAGCGCATGGGCGTTCTGGACCGCTACAATGTTGAAATGATTGGCGCAAAGCCTGCCGCCATCGACATGGCCGAAGACCGCGCCCTGTTTCGCGAAGCCATGGCCCGCATTGGCCTTGAAACGCCAAAGTCGCTGCTGGCCAACGCCACCGAAATCAAGGATGCCGACCGCAAGACCCATGAGGCCGAGCGCGAAAAGCTGAAGGCTTCGCTGTCTGGTGATGCGCTGGACAAGGCGCTGGACGAGCTGGAAAACCAGTGGAACCTTGGCGAAACCGACCGCAAGCAGCGCTACATGAGCCATGCCATGGCCATTGCCGCCCAAGCGCTGGATGTTGTTGGCCTGCCCGCGATTATCCGCCCGTCCTTCACCATGGGCGGCACCGGCGGCGGTATTGCTTACAACCGCTCAGAATTCTTCGAGATCATCAATGGCGGTCTCGACGCTTCCCCCACCACCGAAGTGCTGATTGAAGAATCGGTTCTCGGCTGGAAGGAATATGAAATGGAAGTGGTCCGCGACAAGGCGGACAATTGCATCATCATCTGCTCGATTGAAAACATCGACCCGATGGGCGTGCATACCGGCGACTCCATCACCGTTGCCCCTGCCCTGACCTTGACCGATAAAGAATACCAGATCATGCGCAATGCCTCGATCGCGGTGCTGCGGGAAATTGGCGTTGAAACCGGCGGCTCCAACGTGCAGTTCGCGGTCAACCCTGCCGATGGCCGTCTGGTGGTGATTGAAATGAACCCGCGCGTGTCGCGCTCGTCTGCACTTGCGTCGAAGGCCACGGGCTTCCCGATTGCCAAGGTGGCCGCCAAGCTGGCGGTTGGCTATACGCTGGATGAGCTGGACAATGACATCACCGGCGGTGCAACGCCTGCGTCGTTTGAGCCATCGATTGACTATGTGGTCACCAAAATTCCACGCTTTGCCTTTGAAAAATTCCCGGGTGCAGAACCAACGCTGACCACGGCGATGAAATCGGTGGGCGAAGTAATGGCCATTGGCCGTACCTTCTCCGAGAGCTTGCAGAAAGCCCTGCGTGGTCTGGAAACTGGCTTGACCGGTCTGGACGAAATTGAAATCCCCGGCCTCGGCCAGGGCGATGACAAGAACGCCATCCGCGCCGCCATTGGCACACCAACGCCAGATCGTCTGCGCATGGTGGCTCAGGCTCTGCGCCTTGGTATGTCGGAAGAAGAAGTGCATGAAGGCTGCAAGATCGATCCATGGTTCATCGCTCAGCTGAAGGCGATTACCGATCTGGAAGCCCGCATCCGAGAACACGGCCTGCCAACAGATGCTGAAAACCTACGCAAGATCAAGGCCATGGGCTTTTCAGATGCCCGTCTCGCCAGCCTGTCGGGCAAGCGCCCGAAGGAAGTGGCAGAGCTGCGCAATGGTCTGGATGTGCGCCCCGTGTTCAAGCGCATTGATACCTGCGCTGCCGAATTTGCGTCACCCACCGCTTACATGTACTCGACCTATGAAACGCCTTTTGTCGGTGCTGCCCGCTCGGAAGCGCAAGTGTCGGATCGCAAGAAAGTGGTCATTCTCGGCGGTGGTCCAAACCGGATTGGCCAAGGCATCGAGTTTGACTATTGCTGCTGCCATGCCGCCTTCGCCTTGAAGGATGCTGGCTTTGAAGCCATCATGATCAACTGCAACCCGGAAACGGTCTCCACCGACTACGACACCTCGGACCGCCTGTATTTCGAGCCGCTGACCGCTGAAGACGTGATCGAAATCCTGCGCGCCGAGCAGGAAAAGGGCGAAGTGGTTGGCGTTATCGTGCAGTTTGGTGGCCAGACGCCGCTGAAACTGGCCGAAGCGCTGGAAAAGAACGGCATTCCGATCCTCGGCACAGCGCCGGACATGATCGACCTTGCCGAAGATCGCGACCGCTTCCAGAAGCTGTTGATGAAGCTGGATCTGACCCAGCCCAACAACGGCATTGCTTACTCGGTGGAACAGGCCCGCGTGATTGCTGGCGAAATCGGCTATCCGCTGGTAGTGCGCCCATCCTACGTGCTGGGTGGCCGCGCCATGCAGATCATCCATGATGAAAACATGCTGCAAACCTATCTGCTCGATACGGTTCCCGGTCTGGTGCCTGAATCGATCAAGCAGCGGTATCCCAACGACAAGACCGGCCAGATCAACACGCTGCTGAGCAAAAACCCGCTGCTGTTCGATAGCTACCTCACCAACGCCATTGAGGTGGATGTGGATGCGCTGTGCGATGGCGAAAATGTCTTCGTTTCCGGCATCATGGAGCATATCGAAGAAGCTGGTATTCATTCCGGTGACTCGGCCTGCTCACTGCCATCACGCTCGCTCAGCGACGAGATGCTGAATGAACTGGAGCGCCAGACGGCCGCCATGGCCAAGGCGCTGAACGTTGGCGGCTTGATGAACGTGCAATATGCCATCAAGGATGGCGTGATCTACGTTCTAGAAGTCAACCCACGCGCTTCGCGTACCGTGCCGTTTGTCGCCAAGACCATTGGCGCACCAATCGCCAAGATTGCCGCCCGCATCATGGCTGGTGAAAAGCTGGATGCCGCCATTGCGGCTTACGGCAAAAAGCCCGACCCACGCAACCTGAACCACATTGCCGTCAAGGAAGCCGTTTTCCCGTTTGCCCGCTTCCCCGGCGTCGATACGCTGCTGGGCCCAGAAATGCGCTCCACCGGTGAAGTCATTGGTCTCGACACCAACTTCGCGCTGGCCTTTGCCAAGAGCCAATTGGGTGCAAGTGTTGAGCTGCCGCGCGATGGCACAGTGTTTGTCTCGGTGCGCGATGACGACAAGACCCGCGTTCTGCCCGCCATCAAGCTTTTGGTCAGCATTGGCTTCAAGGTTATGGCAACGGGCGGAACGCAGCGCTTCCTGGCCGAGCAAGGCATTGAAGCCATCAAGATCAACAAGGTGCTGGAAGGCCGTCCACACATTGAAGATGCCATCCGCAACCGTCAGGTCCAGCTAGTGATCAACACCACCGACTCAAACAAGGCGATCTCGGACAGCAAATCGCTGCGCCGCGCCGCATTGATGCAAAAGGTGCCTTACTACACCACAATGGCTGGTGCTTTGGCGGCTGCCGAAGCTATTCAGGCTTTGAAGAATGGTCAGCTGGAAGTGCGCCCATTGCAGAGCTATTTCTGATCAAACCTCAGATCTGAGCCCGCATACTGCCGCGCGTCACCCCATGACGCGCGGCATTTTTATGAAAGCCGGCAGAAACGAGGATGGGACATGACCGATTCGGATGAGATCGAAATTATCAACGAACGTCTGTTTGCGGTTGATCGGCAAACACTGTTTGATAGTTTCGCTGACCCGAAAAAGCTGTGCGACTGGTGGGGACCAGATGGTTTCACCAACACGATCCATGTGTTCAATCTAACGCCCGGCGGTGAGTGGAAAATCACCATGACCGCCTCAAATGGTACAGATTTCGTCAACCACTCCACCTTTCTGGAGGTCGAAGCGCCCAAGCGCATCAGCTTCATCCACCATGAGCCTATCCATGTTTATCGCATGGAAATGGCGTTTGGAGAGGAGGCCGGAGGAACCCGCCTGATATGGCGGATGTTTTTCAAAAGTTGTGAAGAAAATCAAATGCTCAAGACATTCATTGCCGCCGCCAATGAGCAAAATTTTGATCGACTGGAGCGTCTGCTTGGCATCCATTAAAAACGCTTCGCAGTCGACAAAAATACCCCCTGATTTTGTCGGGCAGGAACGATTGTAAATGCAGCAATTCGAAATATCTGGAAATTCACTGTCACACTCTGCTATAGTCCTTAGAGTTTGATTTGTGGCTGGTTCCGTGGCTTTGCTTCGGGACCTGTTTTATTTTCATGTCCACCCATGCGGGCATGAAAGGTGAAGGAAGAGGACATGGTTGAAAAGGTACCGATGACACAGAGCGGCTTCTCCAAGCTTCAGGAGGAATTGCGCTGGCGTCAACAAGAAGAACGTCCTCGGATCATTGAGGCTATTTCTGAAGCGCGCGCCCATGGCGACCTGTCGGAAAATGCCGAATATCATGCTGCCAAAGAGGCCCAGAGCCATAATGAAGGCCGTATCTCCGAGCTGGAAGACCTCACGGCCCGCGCCGAAGTGATCGACTTGTCGAAGATGTCTGGCACCAAGATCAAGTTTGGCGCAACCGTCAAGCTGGTGGACGAAGACACGGAAGAAGAAAAAAGCTACCAGATCGTTGGCGATCAGGAAGCCGACGTCAAGGCTGGCCGAATCTCGATTTCCTCTCCCATTGCCCGCGCCATGATTGGCAAGGAAGTGGGCGATAGCATTGAAGTTGTCGCACCCGGCGGCTCCAAGGCTTACGAAGTTATTGCGGTCAATTGGGGTTAAGCCAATTTCCAGCAAAGTGCAGCTTCGCAATATCCTGGTCATCGCGCCCAATTTCAAAAAACGCCTGTCTGGTGTCACCTCCACTCTGGTTCAATTGATTCCAGAGCACAGGCGGCGCGGGTTGGGTATTGCGACGCTTGGCCCCGGCCTGCCAGATGACATGCCCGCCATGTCATACTGGCAGTTGCCGCTTTTGTGGAAACGTCCGCAAAACGCATCGCACCGCGTCTGGCATGCCCGCCGCAACAATGAAATGTTGGCGGGTCTGATCTTGCGCGATGTGTTGCGCATGCCGCTGAAATTGCTGTTTACCTCGGCCGCCCAGCGTCATCATAGCGGCTATACCCGTTGGCTGATCTCAAAGATGGATGCCGTTGTGGCCACCAGCGGGCGCTCCGGCTCTTATCTGAAAGTGCCGCACACCGTCATTCGTCACGGCATTGATACCGCATTGTTCCACCCGCCCACCAGTGAAGACGACACAATTTCGGCCACCCATCTGCCCGGTCGCTATCTTGTTGGCTGCTTTGGTCGTGTGCGCCACCAGAAAGGCACAGACCTTTTTGTCCGCGCCATGATTGACCTTTTGCCGCAAAACCCGGATTGGACAGCCGTGGTGTCTGGCCGGATCACGCCAGACCATGCCGCCTTTGCCGATCAGCTCAAGGCGGATATAGCCAAGGCCAACCTGTCGGATCGCATTGTTTTTCTGGGCGAAGTTGCCGATATCAAGCCCTGGTATCGCCGCTTGAGCCTTTATGTTGCGCCTTCGCGCAATGAAGGGTTTGGCCTGACCCCTTTGGAGGCCATGGCCTCACAAACCGCAGTTGTCGCCTCCGATGCCGGAGCCTATGCCGAATTGATCGCGGAAGGCAAAACCGGCTCTGTTGTGGCCGCTGGCGATTACGACGCCTTGCGCGATGCCATCGCCCCCTATCTGGCCGATCCGGAAATGGCCTACCAGCATGGGCTGGCCGCGATCACACATGTGTCAGAACATTTTGCTTTAAAAAACGAGGCAAAATCGCTTGAAAAAGAATACGCTGCATTGCTCGGAACCGACTTGGGCACTACCTGCGTATTTTAAATCTTTCAAGGACGTAATTCTTATGCAGGTGCTGATCATTAATCTCGACAGATCCACGGATCGCCTTGCGTTTCAACACGCGCAAATGGCAGCACTCGGATTAAGCTACACCCGCATTCCGGCTGTCAACGCGCAAGACCTGACCATCAATGAAGCCGATCCCTATTGGAACCGTTGGGAACGGCCAATGCGTCTTTCAGAGAAAGCGTGTTTTCTCAGCCATCGTGCCGTGTGGACACAGATTTCGCAAAGTGATCAACCCGCTCTTGTGCTGGAGGATGATGCGGTTTTATCGATCACAGTCCCGGCTCTGCTTGCGCAATTGGCCAAGCGTCAGGATATTGATCATTTGACCCTTGAAACCCGTGGCCGTAAAAAGCTGATGGCGCAACAACACACGTCCGATTCCGCCGTAACAAGGCTCTACCAAGACCGATCTGGAGCCGCCGCCTATATTTTGTGGCCAACCGGCGCAAAAAAGCTGTTGAGCAGGACGTCACGGCAGGCCGCCATTGCCGACGCTGCCATTTGCGCAACCTATAGCCTGCGCTCCTTTCAGGCAGAACCCGCGCTGGCCGTGCAGCTAGATTTTTGCGCCCATTACGGCGTCACACCACCTCTGCACACCGCAACGTCCATCAATGAAAGCAGGCCGAAATCAAGCACCGCATTTTTGCTGCGCCGCGTGATCGCGCAAATACGTCAGGGCCTTCGCCAGCTCACGCACATCGGCATTGCATCCCATCGTCACGCCACGCTGAAGCCGGAGGATTTTGCCCATGTCAATCAGCTTAACCTCTCGCAGCCTGCCCAGCTCGCAGTGTGAACCAAGGTTGACAGTCCTTAAATCTCCAGCGCGCCCAACCGCTTGATCTGGCGGATGGTCAGCATGGTGCGCACTGTATCCACATGCTCATTGCTGGTCAGCACCTCGATGACAAAATCCTGAAACACCGTGAGGTTTTCAGCCACGCATTGCAGCAGAAAATCGCTCTCGCCATTGACCATCCACGCCTGACGCACCAGCGGCCACTGATTGGTGGTGGCGGCAAACGCCTTTAGATTGGCATCCGATTGATGCTTCAAACCCACCATGCAAAAGGCCACCAGATCAAAGCCAAGCTTGGGGCCGTTTAAAAGCGCATGATAGCCTTGGATAATGCCGCCCTCTTCCAGCTTGCGCACCCGCCGCAGGCAGGGCGGTGCCGAAATGCCGACCCGCTCCGATAGCTCCACATTGGTCATGCGGCCATCGCGCTGCAGCTCTCTTAGAATTTTTATGTCGATAGCATCCAGTTCGGCACGAAACACCAGCGATCACCTTTCTCTGTTCCCTCCCTCAAGGTTATGACGCCAGCGGCGATTGCGCGCAAGAATATGTCGCGAATGCGCATAAAAATTGCGGTGGATTGAATTGCCCTGTTGTTAAAGCAATGCTGCCCTTGAATAAATGCATAGAGCCTTCATAAATGAAAAGAAGAAAAGGCGAGGAAGGCATCCTATATGCGGTCTTTCAACACGTCCCTCGCCCTTGAAAGGAACTGACATGTCTGCCCGTCACACCAAAGTGCTGATCATCGGCTCTGGCCCTGCCGGTTACACTGCCGCCATTTATGCTGCGCGCGCCATGCTGAAGCCGGTGCTGATTGCGGGCATGGAGCAAGGTGGCCAGTTGATGATCACCACCGATGTTGAAAATTATCCCGGTTTTGGCGATCCGATTCAGGGCCCTTGGCTGATGGAGCAAATGCTCAAGCAGGCAACCCACGTTGGCACTGAAATTGTCAATGATCTGGTGACCGAGGTGGATACCGCGCACCGCCCCTTCACCGTCAAAACCGATAGCGGCACCATCTGGACGGCTGACACGCTGATTATCTGCACCGGTGCCAAGGCCAAGTGGCTTGGCATTGAAAGCGAACAGCATTTTCAGGGTTTTGGCGTTTCGGCCTGCGCCACCTGCGATGGCTTCTTCTATCGCAACAAGGATGTGATTGTGGTTGGCGGCGGCAATTCGGCGGTGGAAGAAGCACTGTATCTGTCGCATATCGCCAAGTCTGTCACCGTCGTACACCGCCGCGACAGCTTCCGCTCGGAAAAAATCCTGCAAGAACGCTTGTTCGCCAAGGAAAACGTCAAGATTGTCTGGAATACCGTGGTCGATGAAGTCACGGGCATCCCGGCCAAGCACCCCATGCCACCATCGGTAACCGGCGTGAAGCTGAAGAATATTCAAACCGATACCATCACCGAAATGCCGATTGACGGCGTGTTTGTGGCCATTGGCCATGCGCCAGCCGTCGAGCTGTTCAGAGGCAAGCTGAAATTGAAGTCCAATGGCTATCTCTGGACTGCCCCTGATTCGACAGCCACCGATGTGCCCGGCGTGTTTGCCGCAGGCGACGTGACCGACGATGTCTATCGTCAGGCCATCACGGCTGCCGGCATGGGCTGCATGGCGGCTTTGGAAGCAGAACGTTTTCTGGCCGTGGCAGACGCCCCGGCCCTAGCTGCGGAGTAAGAGCATGATGCGAGGGGGCAGCAATATACCGCTGGATTGGGACAAGTTGCGGATTTTCCATGCCGCAGCCGAGGCTGGGTCCTTTACCCATGCGGCCGATAAGCTGCACCTTTCGCAATCGGCCATCAGCCGTCAGGTCAGCGCACTAGAGCAGGACGTGGGCGTGAAATTGTTTCACCGCCACGCCCGTGGTCTTATTCTCACCGAGCAAGGCGAGCTGCTCTATCGCACCGCCCATGATGTGCTGCTGAAGCTGGAAACAGTGAAAATGCAGCTGACGGAAACCACCGACAAGCCCACCGGCAAATTGCGCGTTACCACCACCGTTGGCCTTGGCCAGGGCTGGCTGACCGATAAGGTGCAGGAGTTTCTGCAACTTTATCCCGATATGTCCATTCAGCTGATCCTCGACAATGAGGAACTGGATGTGAACATGCGCCATGCCGATTGCGCCATTCGCCTGCGCCAGCCGCAGCAATCAGACCTGATCCAGCGCAAGCTGTTTACCGTGCACATGCATGTTTACGCAGCACCATCCTATATCAATCGTTACGGCGAGCCGCAGACCATTGAAGATCTGGACAATCACCGCATCATTTCCTTTGGTGAGCCTGCGCCAAACTACCTGCTGGATGTGAACTGGCTGGAAGTGGCAGGCCGCTCGTCTGATAATCGCCGCATTCCGCATTTGCAGATCAACAGTCAAACCTCCATCAAGCGCGCCTGCCTGTTGGGAATCGGCGTTGCCTGCATGCCTGATTATATCGTGGGACGCGATCCGGGCCTCATCCAACTGCCCATCAACGCCGATGTTCCGTCGTTTGATACCTATTTTTGCTACCCGGATGAGATGAAAAATGCGGCGAAGCTAAAAGTTTTTCGTGATTTCATCGTTGCCAAAGCCAGAAACTGGAGTTTCTGATTTTTTCACAACCGTGAAGCATCTGGTCGATAACATCCCTGAAAATAAGGGATTTTTCCTGCATTGGACATTGTTGAACAATCTCTCAATAACGACAAAATTGAGAGACTTGCGACACTTGCATGCCTCCCATGCACAAAAAAGCATTGTTCACTGCACAAAAAACCATCATACAGCACATAGCTGATGCACACGGTGGCTTCCTCCCAGTTCCACCGCACCAGCTGTTCCCCTCTGGAGGTTAAATTAACCTTCACACTTTAGGGCCCTGGAGCAATCCGGTGGCCCCTTTTTTTTTGGCCAAATCTCACCTCCGATATGGGCCATGCATCCATCATCCATGAATTTGATGAATTTTGTTCACACGCCATTGAAACGCGATTTCCGCACCCTAAATAGAGTGTAGCTGAGCAAAGCAGCCACCTCTGGGTGGCCTCCCTTTTCAGCTGTTCCCCTCTGGAGGATGAACATCTCCACACCTATAGCACCCGGCGACGGGTGCTTTTTTTTGCGATATCGAAAGGGCGGCTCTTGATATCGAAATTAAACGATCTATATATTGGTCATGGACGATATAACCTCATCACCGGACAATTCTCTGGAACCTGACAATCTGGATGAAGCCCTGAAAGCGCTTTCCAGCCCTGTGCGGCTCTCCATGCTGCAATGGCTGAAGGAGCCGGAGTTGCATTTCAGCGATCAAGCCCATCCGCTGGAAATGGGTATCTGCGCCAGTCAATTCGAGCGGTGTGGTCTTTCTCAGTCCACGGTTTCGGCCCACCTCGCAAGCTTGCAAAAAGCAGGCCTCGTGACCTCCAAAAAAGTGGGCCAATGGATTTTCTACAAACGGGATGAAGAGGCCATCAAAGCTTTTCTTGCAAAGCTTAAAGCCCACCTCTGACATCCATCTCCTCCCCCCACGCCATCTTTCCCCCTTGAAAGGACGATTTCAATGACCACTCTGTTTGATCCCATCCAGATCGGCGACATCGCCGCCGCCAACCGCATTGCCATGGCACCGCTGACCCGCAATCGTTCGCCAAACGCTGTTCCGCGCGCCATGACGGCCACTTATTACAGCCAGCGCGCAACGGCGGGTCTGCTGATTACTGAGGCAACCGCTATTTCCCACCAGGGTCAGGGTTATGCTGACGTTCCCGGCCTTTATACGCCAGAATCCATCGAGGGCTGGAAGGCCGTGACCAAGGCTGTGCATGAAGCAGGTGGCAAGATTGTCACGCAGCTCTGGCATGTTGGCCGTATCTCGCACACCAGCCTGCAGCCCAATGGCGGCAAACCGGTTGCTCCTTCTGCCATCGCCGCAAAGTCCAAGACCTATATTATGGATGGTGAAGGCAATGGCCATTTTGCCGATACATCCGAGCCACGCGCGCTCGAGCTTTCCGAAATTCCAGGCCTGATTGAAGATTATCGCAAGGCTGCCCGCGCAGCCATTGATGCTGGTTTTGACGGCGTGGAAATCCATGCCGCCAATGGCTATCTGCTGGAACAGTTCATGCGCGCGGGCAGCAACCAGCGCACGGATGCCTATGGCGGTTCTGTTGAAAACCGCATTCGCCTGACCCTGGAAGTGGTGCAAGCCATCACCCGCGAAATCGGCAGCAGCCGTACCGGCATTCGCCTCTCGCCGGTTACGCCCGCCAATGATGTGTTCGATCCCGAGCCTCAGGTGGTTTACACCGCTTTGATCGAAAAGCTTGCTCCCTTTGATCTCGCCTATATTCACGTTGTTGAAGGTGCCACCGGTGGTGCGCGCGACTTTACCCAGGGCGACGCCCCGTTCGATTGGGCAGCCTTCAAGGATGCCTACATCAATGCCGGTGGCAAGGGCGTGTGGATGGTCAACAATGGCTATGACAAGAAAACCGCCACAGACGCCATCGCCTCCGGCAAGGCTGACATGGTGGCATTTGGCAAGCCATTCATCTCCAACCCCGATCTGGTGGAGCGCTTGAAGACGGATGCGCCTTTGAACGAGCTTGATCAGGCCACCATGTATGGCGGCGGCGAAAAGGGTTACACCGACTACCCAACCTTGAACGCCTGATTGTAGGATAGTCTGCCCCCGCCAACAGGCGGGGGCAAATTTAAGATCGTTTCAGGCTACACATTTCAAACTCTTCAACGTCGTCAGCACTGCCTCATCCAGCGGCGTTTGTGGCTCCTCGCCAAGCGCTCCCTTCAAATGCTGATTATCGAGCTGCAATGGCTGCTGCCAAAGATAACGCATTTCCCCAAGCTCTTTGAACAAAGGCATGAAGGGTGCCAGCACCGGCACGATCCACCACGGGAACCGCCGGGTTTTGATATTTTCCTTGCCAAGACCTTTGGCAATGGCACGAACCATGGCAAGCCCGTCAGCGTCATAATGGCCCGCCATATGGAAGCGGGCAAATGGCGGCAAGGCGGGCGCTTTTTCCAGCAATTGCGCAAATGTCTCGGCAACATCAGGCAGGTAAGCCCATGCGTGTCCAAGCCCCGGCTTTCCCGGCAAGGACACCGATGTAATCGGCTTTCCCGGCTTCACCAAGCCTTGGGCAAACCAGTTGTTGCCCGCATCGGGGCCAAAAAAATCCCCTGCCCGCACAAGAATCGTCCGAACACCGTATTGTGCTGCCGCTTCCAGCCGCTGCTCCAGCTGCACCCGAATGGCTCCCTTTTTCGTCCACGGATGCTGCGGACTGTCCTCTTTGAGAAGCGGAAAGGCATCCGGCCCAAAGTTATAAATGGTTCCCGGCATCAAAATCATGGCACCATGGGCCTTGGCAGCGGCAATGCTATTGTCAATCATCGGCAACACCAACTCAGCCCAACGCTGATAGCCGGGCGGATTGACGCCATGCACGATTGCAGACGCGCCCGCTGCCGCTTCAAACACATCCTTGGCATTCATGGCGTCACCCTGCACCCACTCAAACGCCGGGTTGTTTTTTGCCATGGCACTGCCAAGTCGATGCAGCGCGCGAATGCGATAACCACGCGCCAAAAGCACCTTGGCAAGCGCACCACCAATGCCGCCGGTCGCGCCCAGCACCAAAACCAGTTTTCTATTGCCCATCTCTGTCATGTTCTGTCTCCGTCATCGGTGTGTCTGATGGCCAGACAGTGCGCTTTGAGCGTGCTTTTCAAAATTGTATATTTATGTGGTTATGCTATACATTTTCGCATGGCAAAAGACATAACCAGCTGGGATCACTTTCGAAGCTTTTTAGCCGTTCTGGACGAAGGCTCGCTTTCTGCGGCCGCCAGAACCCTTGGGCTGACGCAGCCCACCGTGGGACGACATATCGAAGCGCTGGAGGCCATGTTTGGCACCTCGCTGTTTTTGCGGGTTCCGCAAGGGCTGCTGCCCACCGATACCGCCTTGGCCATGCGCGCACAGGCGGAAGCGATGGCAGCCAGCGGCGCCACGCTTGCCCGCATTGCATCAAGCGGCCACCATGCCGCGCAAGGTACGGTGCGCATCAGCGCCAGTGAAATTGTCGCCATTGAAATTCTGCCGCCTATTCTGGCGGACTTGCAGGAAAGCCACCCGAACCTCGAGATCGAGCTGTCGCTATCGGATAAGGTGGAGGATTTGCTGCGCCATCAGGCGGATATTGCCGTGCGCATGGTGGCCCCGCAGCAGGGCAATCTTCTCAGTCAGCGCATCGGCGCTATCCGCTTAGGCTTTCACGCCCACACCCGCTATCTAGCCAAACACGGCACGCCCAAGACACTGGAGGATTTGCATCAGCACCGGTTGATCGGATTTGACCGGCAGCTGGCCTATATTCGTGACATTTTAAAAGCGCGGCCCGATCTCGCGCGCATCAGCTTTGCCTTTCGCTGCGATAGCAATGCAGCGCAATTTGCCGCCATTCGTGCGGGGGCTGGCATTGGCATGTGCCAAACCACGTTGGCAAAGCGCCATGATGATCTGGTCGAGGTTTTACCGACCCAACTCAACGTCGATCTCGACACCTATGTGGTGATGCATGAAGATCTCAAGCATAGCCCGCGCTGTCGCGTGGCCTTTGACGCCATCGTCAACGGATTGAAGGCCTATCAGGCCGAGTGACGCCCCTGTTTGGGCTGGTAGTTGTCAACAATCTCGGCCTCGGGGCGATCGTCTCCGCTGCTCATCTCAGCGCGCCACTTGCCATCTTCATCCTGATAGATAATGCGCACCGGCTCGTCATTGAGCGACAACTCGCGCACCACAATCCGCGCCGCCTCCAGCGCCTGGTCATGGCTGTCGAATCGCTCGGAATAGGCTCCGTTTGAGCGGTAAGCCCAGCCTTCATCATGGGGTACGATTTCATAGGTAACTTTGACCATCGTGGGTTCCTCTCCCAACAGCAGCTCGGATTTTAACGCATGAGAAACAATGTAGAGCTTTGATCTGCCACATCATTTTATCATCACCCTATGCCAGCATAAGGCAGGGTCAAGAATAAAATCATACGATCACCTGTACAGGCACCTACTATTGCATCTTGGAGACGGAACTGCAAATAGCACTCAACCGTTACGGTTCATCCCAAGAGAGATTCGCGATCTTCCACACAGCATGCAGACAAAAGGATGACAGCACGTGAGCGATATAAAACAAGAAAAAATCTTGGTGCTGCCGCTTGTTTTGGCGATCATTGCCTTTTTCGCAGAGCACAGCCTGCTTGAAGCGGGAAGAATTGTGTCTCTGCTGGGGGCAGCCGTGTTGGTGGGTGGCATTCTGGTGGCCTCCATGCGCGTTGCCCACCATGCTGAAATTCTCGCCCATAAAGTTGGCGATCCCTATGGCACCATGATCCTCACATTGTCTGCAGTGGCGGTGGAAGTGTTGATCCTGGCCATCATGATGGGTGGCGAGGAATCACCCACCCTGGTGCGTGACACCATTTACTCAGCCGTGATGCTCGACATCAACGGTATTTTGGGGCTGGCAGCGCTGCTGGGCGGCCTGAAGCATGGCGAGCAACCCTATAATGACGACAGTGGCAAAACCTATGGCGTGATGATTCTCACCGCCATGGGCATTTCCATGATTGTGCCGGAATTTGTGCCCGATGCGAAATGGACCTATTATTCCGCCTTCACCATTTTTGCGATGCTGGCGCTTTATGCGGTGTTTTTGCGCATGCAGGTTGGCCAGCACAGCTATTTTTTCAGCTACAGCTATCCGCGCCGTGCCGCCTCAAGCGCAAAGGATGACGCCCCCGCCGAAGAAGAGCATTCCGTTGCCACCTCCATCGCCATTATCATCATCGGCGTGGTGGTGATTGGTATCTTGGCCGAATTCATGTCGGTGTTGATGGGGGAAGGACTGCGCGGCACCGGCGCACCACCGGCCATTATGGCGATTTTGGTGGCCTCGATTTCGGCAGCGCCCGAAATTATCACCGCATTGAAAGCAGCCTTGCACAATCGCATGCAGGCAACCGTCAACATCGCCATGGGGGCTTCGCTCTCCACCGTCATCCTCACGGTGCCGGTCATGGAGGCCATAGCGCTTTACACCGGCCAGCCTTTCATCATGGCCATGAGCCCGGTGCAGACGGTGATGGTCACGATAACGCTGATTGCTGCCGCCATAAATCTCAACGATGGCGAGACAAATGCAATTGAGGGTATGACCCATTTCGTCCTCTTTGCAACGTTCATCATGCTTTCAGCTTTGGGGCTCTAAGTTAACCTTCTAAAATTAGGAACCTTCGTCACGTTCGCGTGAATCGGGAACGATTCCCAAACAAGTTCGTTGACATGGAGATATGGTGAAAAAGCCTCCACGCTTGCCGCAATATCACCAAGATGAAGGACAACAAAACCGAACATGCTGCACGCATGGTTTTTGAATCGGGAGCTACGGCCTTGAAGCGATTAGATGTTCTCGACGGGATGCGAGGTTATTTCCTTGTGTTCATGATGCTCAATCACCTGATTTTTACAGGTGGTTATCTGCTGGTGAAGATCAATCATAACCAGCTGACATTTGTTGAAGATGCACAGGGTTTCGTGTTCATGTCCGGCCTCCTGGTGGGCATGGTGTATGGGCGAAAAATGCTGAAAAGCGGCTATGATGCCGCCCGAGACAGAATCTGGGCGCGCGCCTTTGAGCTGTATCGCTATGCCATGGGCATCGTGCTGGTGATTCTGGCCGCGCGCCTGGTTTTGCCGCAATCCACTCAGATCTGGCATGACTGGCTGGGTGAAACGAGCCTGAATGATCCTCTTCGCCTTGGCTCGATTGCAACATTCCTGTTCCAGCCCACCTTCATGGATATTTTGCCGCAATATATCATTTACATGATTTTTGCGCCCATCCTGATCTGGCTCTGCATCACAGGTCGCTGGGTGCAGGTTGCCATCGGTTCGCTGCTGGTGTGGATGGCGGGGCAGCTTGGCCTGCACCGCCTGGTGACCTATCCTGTGAATGATTGGTTGAGCGCTGCGGACAAGGAAGGCATTCGCGCCAGCTTCAACTTGCTGGGCTGGCAGATTGTGTTCTTCTCCGGCGTGATTATTGGCAGCATGACCGCCAATCGCACAATCGAATGGACCAAGGTGTTCGCACCGGAAAAAACACTGATTCCAAAGTTTGCGTTGGCAATTCTGGTGTTCTTTGCGCCGCTTCGGATCCTGACGGCCAACGGCTGGATGCCCGATTCGATTTTGCAAAAATTCGGCACCATGGAAGTGCGGGCAGATTTCGGCCCGGTATACCTGCTGAACTTCATTGCCCTGACCAGCCTGGTGGCGTGGTTGCTGATTGCCGGGCACAAGCATGAAAACGCATTTGTGCGCAAGGCTGCGAATGTGCTTCATAGCCTGTTCACGCTGAGCTTCCTGCGCCTCATTGGTCGCCATTCGCTGCATGTTTATGTCTGGCATGTGTTGGTGGTGTTTGCGGTGCGCTACATTGATGGCCTTGCTGGTCCCTTCACAGAACTGACCAAGACAATCATTGCCGTCTTCTGTGTATCGCTGCTGGCCCTTCCCGCTCTCTACCGCGAGAGGGAACTGTTTTTCCAACAGCCGAAAGAGCCTAAGCCCGCAGCCGCTCCCGTCACGCAGATGAAATATACCAAAACGGCGTAAGCAGAGAACAAAGAGACAGACATAAAAAAGACGGGCCAAAAAAAGGGCGGGATGGTCAAAACCATCCCGCCTTTTTGTCATCAAGCAAAGAGCTTATTTGCAAGCAGCGCAGAAGCGCTGAATGCGCTTGCAGGCTTCTTCCAACTGCTCTTCCGACGTGGCGTAGGAAATGCGGAAGTTCGGGCCAAGGCCAAAGGCAGAACCATGCACCACGGCAACACCTTCGGTTTCCAGCAGTTCGGTGACGAAGTCCTCGTCGGTTTCCATCACCTTGCCAGATGGCGCGGTCTTACCCATCAGGCCAGCGCAGGACGGATAAACGTAGAATGCGCCCTCTGGCGATGGGCAAACAATGCCCTTGGCCTGGTTAAGCATGGACACCACCAGATCACGACGACCTTCAAAGATCTTCTTGTTTTCTGGAATAAAGGCCTGTGTACCGTTCAGGGCCTCAACAGCCGCCCACTGGGCCACCGAGCATGCTCCGGATGTCTGCTGACCCTGAATCATGTCCATGGCCTTGATCAGTGGCAGTGGACCTGCGGCATAGCCAATGCGCCAGCCGGTCATGGCATAGGCTTTGGAAACGCCGTTCATGGTCAAGGTACGGTCATAGAGCTTCGGCTCCACTTCAGCAGGCGTTGCGAATTTGAAATCGCCGTAGGTCAGGTGCTCATACATGTCATCGGTCAACACCCAAACCTGCTCGTGGCGCAACAACACATCGGTCAGCGCCTTGAGCTCATCATGGGTATAGGCCGCACCCGATGGGTTGGATGGCGAGTTAAACAGGAACCACTTGGTCTTTGGCGTAATCGCCTTTTCCAGATCTTCCGCGGTGAGCTTGAAGTTGTTTTCCTGCTTGGTGGCCACAAAAATCGGCGTGCCGCCGCACAGCGCCACCATTTCAGGGTAGGACACCCAGTAAGGAGCCGGAATGATCACTTCGTCGCCAGCGTTCAGGGTTGCCATGAAGGCATTGAACAGGATCTGCTTGCCGCCGGTGCCAACAATGGTTTGCTCTGGCTTATACTCCAGACCATTTTCGCGCTTGTATTTTTCAACAATCGCCTTGCGCAGTTCTGGAATACCGGAGATCGGCGTATATTTGGTTTCGCCGCGATTGATGGCGTCAATGGCCGCCTGTTTGATATTGTCTGGCGTATCGAAATCCGGCTCGCCTGCGCCAAGGCCGATAACGTCGCGGCCACTGGCCTTCAGTTCACGGGCTTTCTGCGCCACTGCAATGGTGGCTGAAGGCTTAACACGGGAAAGAGCGTCGGCAAGAAAAGCCATGTAACATATCCTGAAGCTAATGAACGATCACAGGCCTCGGATTTTCCAAGGCTTCAGGTTACAGCTCTATGACAATTCTCAAGCTCTGTTTCAAGCATAAACGCCCAACAGGCCTGCTTTTCTTGTCACGGTGACACAAGTGGCAATTGGCCACCCAGCCGCACAAACCATCCCAAACAGGGAAGCTGTTAACCCGCTTCACGGCCAAACGTTAACGTGCCACAATATCGCCTTATTTTTTGCGGTGCAGTGCCACAATTCCGTCCCTTTACGAACCATTTCGAGCGGCTTTTATGCCCTTGCGGTTTGGGTGAAATAAAGCGGTGACACGATGACACAGAAGACTGAAAATCAACTTGGAAAACGGTTGCGCGTTTGCGCAGTTTTGGCAGCACTGACAGTGGCTGGCGTGTCAATGTTTGCTTCTTTTGCAAGCGCCGAGACCGCTTCTGCCGTCGAACAGGCATCTGTTGTCGAAACCTCAGTTGAATCGGCATCACAGCCGGTGAGCCAAATGGCACCAGACCCGCTCTCAACCGGCAGCATCGGCACGACAGTCAATCAGGCCCGCGACAATTTGGAAAACACCCACATAGACCGCGCCGTTGCCAACAGCGTGTCGTCGGTGCAAATCCCGTCCTATCTTTCCATGCTGGCAGATCGCCGCATTCTGGTGATGCTCAGTCTGATTGGCCTGTTTGTAGTGTGGATCAATCGCACCCCGCAAAGCCGCGACGACACCAAGAGCTAGAGCGGGACCTGATCTGCCGGTATTCGCGCATGTGCACCGCTGTTTCCCAACATCTGGCCAACACCTGTAGATTATTTTTCCCGAATTCGATTCCGGTTTCGGAATTTATTCGTTAGGAAGGTCCCATTGTTTGACGCATGTACGTTATCGTTTCATTGAGGACAATGAAACGCGACATGCTTTAGAATTCAAAGGGTCCGGAATGACACGCATACAAGCCAATCTCGCGCTTCTTCTGGCCGCCGCCATCTGGGGCGGTGGGTTTGTGGCCCAATCAACGGCCATGAACCATGTCGAGGCCAATTGGTTTAATGCGCTGCGTTTTGGTCTTGCCACACTGGCCGTGCTGCCCTTTGCCTGGATGGAAAGTCGCAAAGCGACAAAAAAGCTCAGCCGAGGCGACATCGCAAATTTTGTGATTGTCGGCGTTTTTCTGTTTCTGGCCCAGACTGCCCAGCAATTTGGCCTGAAAACCACCACCGTCACCAATGCCAGCTTTTTAACCGGCCTTTACGTCATCATCGTGCCGGTGGTCTCGGTGCTGTTTTTAAAATATCGCCCGCATTGGGTCATCTGGCCAGCATCGCTTGCCTCCGTCACGGGCATCTTTTTGCTCAACGGTGCAAGCCTTCAGTCAATTTCGCCCGGCGATAGCCTCACCATTCTCTGCGCTGGCTTTTTTGCCATCCAGATCCTGATGACAGGCCGGATCATGCAAACCGTGCCGCGCCCTTTAACATTGGCAGCAGCGCAATTTGCCGTCACCACCCTGCTCTGCACGGGAGCTGCTAGCGCACTCGAGCCGATCACCATGAGCGACATTGCCAACGGCATGCCGCAAATTCTCTATGGCGGTCTGTTGTCCAGCGGTTTGGCGTTCAGCCTGCAAATTATCGGCCAACGCTACACAACATCATCTCAGGCCGCGATTTTCATGTCGTCCGAAGCTCTGTTTGGTGCAATGCTGGGCGCCTATTTTCTCCATGAAACACTACCGCCGATTGGTTACATGGGTTGCGGATTGTTATTTTTGGCCATGTTGGCGGTGGAAGTTGTCCCTGAATGGCACAAAACATCGCGTTCAATGGCATAAATTTTAAATCACGCAGCATTTTGCTGATGTGAAAAAGTTTACCACAAGTTTGATTAATTTGAGTTGATTTTATTGGCGCTACGCTTTGGCAAGCGGCTTCTTCGCAAATTTTCGCCCAAAACGCCCAAAATTCGGCTTATTTGCGATTCTCGCAGCTTCACAAAACACAGATTGGTAAAGAAACTTTTGCTTGCCAATTCCCTTTAAACCAAGCAATCTTCGCTCGTTCGGGCAATTTCAATGCACGGAAAGACCTATAATTTATGGCACCGGAGACGCAGAAGTTCCGGGCAACCACAGGGGATACCGGCACTATGTCGTGTTATTTTCGCGTGGCTGCGGTAGCAGGGACCTTTCCTCACCATTTGATTGGCCGGCTAGACCCTTAGGGGATGGAGCATAGCTGTCCGTCGATCCCGGACAGAGACAAAAGGACCTGACGCATGGCCGAAACTGGCATTGTAAAATTCTTCAACGTTGACAAGGGCTTCGGCTTTATCAAGCCGGACAATGGTGCTGCCGACATTTTTGTGCATATCTCAGCCGTACAGGCATCTGGCCTATCTGGTCTTAGTGAAAACCAGAAGGTGAGCTTTGATACGGAACCGGACCGCCGCGGCAAAGGACCTAAGGCTGTCAATCTGCAGATCGCAGGCTGATTACCTCGTTCACATTTTTCATTCGCGCAGCGGCCCGGCAAGTTTTGCCGGGTTTTTTTTGATCAAAGCCGGGAAGCTTACAGCCCCTTGAGATAGGGGTTGGTGCGGCGCTCATCGCCAATACGACTGCCGGGGCCGTGGCCACAGATAAAGCCAACATCGTCACCCAGCGGCAAAACCTTGTCGCGGATGCTATCGAGCAATTGCTGGTGATTGCCGCCGGGCAAATCCGTGCGGCCAATGGAGCCGTTAAACAGCACATCGCCAAGATGGGCAAAATTTTGCGCCCGATTGTAGAAAATCACATGGCCGGGTGCGTGGCCGGGGCAATGAAACACCTCAAAGCTATGGCCGGAAAAACCCACCACGTCGCCTTCTTTCAAAAAGCGGTCAGGCGTGGCGTTGCGCATTCTGCACGGCATTTTGTAAGCGAGCGCCTTTTCCTCAATGCTGTCCAACAGAAATCTATCATCTTCATGGGGGCCGATGATCTGAATGCCAAGCGCATCTTTGACGTCTTCTGCACCGCCTGCGTGATCCAGATGACCATGAGTCAACCAGATCTCCTTGAGGATGATGCCATTTTTCGACACCATGTCCAGGATTTGCTCCGCATCACCGCCCGGATCGACAACAACACCCTCTTTGGTTTCGCTGTCAAAAAACACCGTGCAATTTTGCTGAAACGGCGTGACCGGAATAATCCCTGCCTGCAACTGACCCATAATACCCTCTTCATCACCATGCATGCGGCATGACTATAAACCGATATTTGCATAGCCTTTTCAAGGGTCGAATGCCAGTCTCGGATTATTGAACAGGCTGTGAACCAAGTGACGCCATAACCTGATGGTCGTTTTGCGGCGCGCCGGCCATGAGGAAATTGGCGAGCAACAGAGCGGCGGCGGCCGTCTTTAAACTGAAGACCAGAATCATCAGGGGGCGCAGCTTGTCATCTACAACATCTTGATCTGTCAGCTCAGGTGTCGGGGTCATGCTCGCCTCTCCGTTATTAATTTAGCTTAATAAGTCGCGAGACGCGATTTGGTTGCATGCGAATTAAAATATTTTCTACGATGCCATTTTCTGGAAGATCGGACAGATTTTGGGCAAAGTTATGCCATGATCAGGCCGTGCGGCAGCCGCTCTCACCCACTTTGTCGCATGCGAGGCGTAGCGCGCGCTCATCCCGTGGGAAAAGCGCAGTTTTTATTGGCAATTTTGCCCCACTCGGCATAGTTTTGCTCAAATTTGAACCGCAAAGAGCAGCAGCGGTCGCCGCAAGGAATACGCAGCCTTTACACGCATTGGCATAGATAAGGAATTTGAAACGTGCAAAGATCGCCTACGGCCAAAACAGCCAAAAAACAGCTGCCGGAAATGCCGCATATAGACGACAAGAGCATTGATTTCGAAACCATCGAGCTATTCTTTTTCGCCTATCGTGACTTTGTGTCAGACCCGGATGAAATTCTGGAGAAACTCGGCTACGGGCGCGCCCACCATCGTGTGGTCTATTTTGTCAGCCGCCAACCGGGCATGACGGTTGCCGATCTGTTGTCGATCTTGCGCATCACCAAGCAAAGCCTGGCGCGGGTGCTGAAAGAGCTGATCGAGCAAGGCTATATTCGCCAGATGACTGGCCCTGCGGATCGTCGCCAGCGCAGGCTCTATCCAACCCTTGCTGGCCGTGAGTTGGCTTTGGCGCTCTCGGACCCACAATCACGCCGCATTGCCAATGCTTTTAAAGGCCTGACACCGGATCAAATGCAGGCTGTTCGGGTTTTCCTGAACGCCATGCGCAGTGAAGCGGTGGAAAGCACCGCACAAATCGAGGAGTCCTGACGCATATGAAACAGATAGATCTGATGGATGATGCCCCTCACCTTCTCGTTGTTGACGACGACACCCGTATTCGTGACCTGCTGCATCGTTATTTGAGCGAACAGGGTTTTCGCGTCAGCGTTGCCGCCGACGCGCAGGAGGCCCGGCGCAGGCTGAATGGCCTGAGCTTTGATCTGCTGATTGTTGATGTGATGATGCCGGGCGAAAACGGCTTGTCCTTGACCAAGTCCCTGTCCGAGCAAAAAAACCAGGCCCCCATCATCATGCTCACTGCCCGCTCTGAGGCGGATTCGCGGATTGCCGGGCTGGAGGCGGGTGCTGACGATTATCTGGCCAAGCCGTTTGATCCGCGCGAACTGGTGCTGCGCATCAACAATATTCTCAAGCGCAACAGCAGCGGCGATGGGCCGAAAATCGAGCAGGTGATGTTTGGCCCCTATAGTTTCTCTCTCCTGCGCAAGGAATTGAAAAAAGGTGCCGACGTGATCCACCTCACCGATCGCGAGCAGGACATTATGATGTTGTTTGCCAACAAGGCAGGCGAAACCATTCCGCGCTACGAACTGGTGGGCGAAGACGCCGATGTGGGCGAGCGCACCATTGATGTGCAGATCAACCGTTTGCGCCGCAAGATTGAGGATGACCCGGCCAATCCGGTCTGGCTGCAAACCGTGCGCGGCATTGGCTATCGCCTGAGCCGGGACTGACGACATGACCCTGTTCGAGGCGATCGGCCACCTCAAAACCCGGCGCATTTCATGGGTCAACCTGCGCTGGTTCAGCCGATGGCTGCGCAGGCAATTGCCCACCGGCCTGTTTGCCCGCTCCCTGCTGATCATCATTTTGCCGATGTTGATTTTGCAAACAGTGTTGCTGTTTGTGTTTATGGAACGACATTGGCAAATGGTAACGCAGCGGCTTTCCGCCGCCGTGACCCGCGATATATCGGCGGTCATTGTGTTGTTGGAAAAATATCCAAACGACAGCGCGCAGATCCTCGCTGTCGCGCGCGAAAAAATGGCGTTGACGGCCACTTTGGAAAAAAATGGCGAATTGCCTGCCCCGCGCCCAAAACCGTTTTTCTCGATTCTTGACCAATTGCTGAGCGACGAGTTGCGCCAACAGATCAACCGGCCTTTCTGGATTGATACGGTGGGCGATTCACCGCTGATTGAGATTCGCATCAAACTGGATGGTGAGGTTTTGCGCATTTTCACCCGGCGCAGCCAGGCCTATGCCTCCAACACTCATATTTTCATTCTGTGGATGTTTGGCACCTCTTTGGTGCTGATCATCATCTCCACCCTGTTTTTGCGTGGCCAAATCCGCCCCATTCTGTCGCTGGCCTCGGCCGCCGAAAGTTTTGGCAAGGGCCAAAAGCTGGAAAAGGATTTTGTGCCGCGCGGGGCTGATGAAATTCGCCGCGCGGGCCGCGCCTTTATTCTGATGCGCGAGCGCATCGAGCGCCAGTTGGAGCAGCGCACGGCCATGCTGACCGGCGTCAGCCATGATTTGCGCACCATTCTCACTCGCTTCAAGCTGCAACTGGCGCTCGCGGGCGACAATCCCGATCTTGAGCCGTTGAATGAAGATGTCGATGCCATGCAATCCATGCTCGAAGGCTATATGGCCTTTGCCAAAGGCGAGGCTGAGGAGAATTTTGGTCCGTTCAATTTGAGTGACATGTTTGAGAAAATCAGCAGCGATTACGCGCTGCATGGCAAGGATTTCAGCTTCCACATCACCGGCGATGATAATGTGCGTGTGCGCCCCAATGCCTTTTGGCGTCTGGTGGGCAATCTTGCCGCCAACGGTCGCCGCTATGCGCAAAAAGTCCATGTGGAAGCCAGACATGGCAGCAAATGGCTGACCATCGTGTTTGATGACAATGGCCCCGGCATTCCGGAAGCGTCGCGCGAAGATGTGTTCAAACCGTTTTTCCGGCTGGATGAGGCGCGCAATCTCGATTCATCCGGCACTGGCTTGGGGCTGGCAATTGCCCGCGACATTGCCCGCAGCCACGGCGGCAATGTCACCTTGTCGGATAGCCCCATGGGTGGCTTGCGTGCCAAGATCCGCATCCCCGTTTAAGATGTGACTGCGGCCTGACAACCGGTTTTTAAAAGAATTTGGGAGGGAAAAATGAGCTTTGATATCAAGACCATGCAATGGTTGAACCCGCCAGAAAAAGCGACGTGGACCGCGCGCGGCGTGATTGTTGAAACAAAAGACGCCAGCGATTTCTGGCAAAAGACCTATTATGGCTTCACGCCGGATAGTGGCCATTTCCTCTCCACCCCACGCAACGGTGATTTTACCGTCGAAGTCAGTTTTTCCGGCCAATATGAAACCCTCTACGATCAGGCCGGATTGATGCTGCGGGTGGATGAAACCCACTGGGTCAAATGCGGAGTGGAATATACCGACGGGCACATGCATTTCAGCACCGTTGTCACCAATGATCACTCGGATTGGTCGGTTGTGATGCTGAAGGGGGAGCCCAAGGTGGTTTCAGCCCGCATCACCCGCCTGGGCGATGCGCTTTTCATTCAATACAGTATTGATGAAGGAAAAAGCTGGTCCATGGCCCGGCTGGCATGGTTTTCACCATCGCCTGAAACTGTGCAGGTGGGGCTTATGACCTGCTCACCCAAGCGCGCTGGCTTTCGTGTTGAGTTTTTTGATTTCAAACTCACAGATCCCGTCTCGCGCGAGATCCACTGAACAAAAGTCACATCATCTTCTTGCCATTGGGCACGCCCTTTGTGACCGAGGCCAGCACTATGGCTCCATTCTCATCCTCAAAACCGAGGGTGAGAACTTCGGAGCGCACCGGCCCGATCTGGCGTGGCGGAAAATTCACCACAGCCAGTACCTGTCGGCCAATCAGGTTTTCCGGCGTATAATGCACGGTAATCTGGGCCGACGAGCGCTTGATGCCGATCTCGGGACCAAAATCAATCTTCAGCTTATAGGCTGGTTTGCGCGCTTGCGGAAAATCCTCAGCCTCGATGATGGTGCCGACACGAATATCGACCTTTTCAAAGTCACCATAGGTGATCTCGGCAGGATTCTTCGCATCACCGCTCACGATGCCAGTTCCTCTGCGCGGGTCTTTGCTGCCGCAATCGCCGCATCAAAAAGAGGCTGCATGGCATCATCGGCCATCAAAACCGAAAGCGCTGCCGCCGTTGTGCCGCCCGGAGAGGTGACGTTTTTGCGCAAAGTTGCCGCTTCGTCCGTTGATTGATGCAGCAATTCGCCCGCCCCCGCCACCGTTTCGCGCGCCAGGCGCATGGCAAGATCCGCAGGCAAACCGGCCTTGCGACCCGCTTCCGCCATGCATTCGACAAGGTAAAACACATAGGCTGGACCACTGCCGGAAACGGCCGTGACAGCATCAATATCGCTCTCGCTGGAAACCCATTCCACCGGGCCGCTGACCTTCAGAAGATCATGCACAGTGGCACGCTGCGCCTCGCTGACAAGCCCATTGGCATAGGCACCGGTAATGCCGCGCCCAACCATGGCTGGCGTGTTGGGCATGGCCCGCACCATGGCGACAGCCCCGAGATGGCTTTCCATAAAGGCAAGCGTCTTGCCAGCGGCAACCGAGACCACAACCGTGTCGCTGCCCACCAGACCCTTCAACGATGGCAGCGCTGCTGCCATGATCTGCGGTTTGACGGCCAGAAACAACAGCGACACTGTTGTATTCAACGGTGCTTCCGTCACATGCTGCACGCCGGCGTCACGAAAACGCAGCTTAGCAGCATCATTGGCACCGGGATCGATGACCAGAATAGAAGATGGATCAACACCATTCTTGAGCCAGCCGGACAGCATCGCGCCGCCCATATTGCCAGCGCCCACCAAAGCAATCAAACCGCTCATTCTCAGGCTTCCCCAACCGTGGTGAACAGCACAACGTCCATGGCTGCTTTCGCATCCAATCCAGACCAGATGACGTATTGGAAGGCTTCATAATAAGCTTCACACGCCTCAACCGCGCTGGACAGCAGCACTTCCACTTGCTGATTGGTGGGTTCTGCGCCACCGGCCAACAGCAGCGACTGGCGGAAAATCACCACATCCTCCTGCTTCCACAGGTCAAAGTGACCCATCATCACCTGTCCGTTGATGCGCGACAAAAGACGAATAATCTCATTGACCTTGGCATCGGGCACACGCAGGTCAAACGCGCAGGCCAAATGCAAGGACTCGCATTCTTCCATCCACGAAAACGACACCTGATAGGCCGCCCAACGGCCATTCACCGTCATGGCAATTTCATCTTCACATGACCGCTCGAACGACCAGTCATTATTCGAAGCCACGAACTCGATCATATCAACCGGGTTGGACTGACGTTCCATTTGCAATTCCATAAGGGTCATGCCGCACCTTTTCAGCCGGGAATCCGCACATCGACGACAAAAGAATACACCATCGTCAAAACGCCACGCATCCACCGGAAACACATTTCGAATGATACCCAATACCCCCAGAGTGCTTGCGGCACCCTGCCCGAAACTTGCCGGGTCGTTTCGAATCATCATTTAAAATCAGTGTATAACGCCGGGAGTCTCAAACCAGCCCCATTGAGGGCTTTTCACAACCGTCGCTGTGGACAGTGCTTGTTTTCATCTCTCAGAACCGGGCCTTAACTGACTCTGGCCATTGCGTTTTTTGGCACTATCCACATGTGGAAAAAAAACGTAACCAATCGTTAAGCATAAGCCAAAAGCCGCTGTAAAATCTCGGACTTAGGCCATAAAAAAACGGCTGCACCCACGCGCAGCCGCCTCAAGACGTCATTAATGATTTGCACGAAATACTACGGAAAAACAGGAATCTAACCCGACATTCCGTAACTCGTTACTTTCCGTCGCCAGAAAGCTTGGCCTCCAGCGCTTCGATTTTTGCGCGCAAGGCCTCATTTTCATCCAGCGCCTTCAGCGCCATCTCGCGCACCACATCAAATTCTTCCCGACGCACAACATCCAGACTGTTGAGCCAGCGCTCGGCCTGAGCGTGAAAAGCGGTCTCTGCCTCACGGCGCACGCCTTGGGCAGCGCCCGCAGCATCGGTCATCAGCTTTGCAAATTCGTCCATGATACGATTGGTTCCGGTGCTCATCATCGTGCTCCATCTGGCCATAGGGGTATGCCCATCTTGGGCATCCAAACTCGATATTTATGCAGGTAGGCATTCGCAACGCGGCTTGCAAGACAAAATTCCCCTGACAAACGCGGCTTCTGCCATCATTAACCCTAGAATCACCTTGACGGTGCAAAGGCCGCCCGCCATTTTCCGGGCAAACAGTGAGAGAATGTCCTTGAATACAGCGTTAAGCCTTTTCACCGAGCTACCTTATCCTCAAATTGACCCGATTGCGATCAGCATCGGGCCGCTGGCGATCCGCTGGTATGGCCTTGCTTATGTCACAGGCATTCTGCTTGGCTGGTGGCTGGCGCGGCGCATGATCAACACGCCCCGCCTATGGCCCAACAATTATACACCGATTACCGAAAAACATCTCGATGATTTTCTGGTCTGGGCCGCCCTCGGCATCGTGCTGGGTGGCCGCATCGGCTATATTCTGTTTTATGATCTTGAGCCGGTGCTGGCCAATCCCATGGTGGCATTGGAAATCTGGCGCGGCGGCATGTCGTTTCACGGTGGCCTCACGGGTGCCACCCTTGCCATGATCATCTTTGCGCGCCGCAACGGCCTGCCCGTCTGGATGCTGTTTGATGTGGTGGCCTCAGTCGCCCCCATCGGCCTGTTCTTTGGCCGCATCGCCAATTTCATCAACGGCGAGCTTTGGGGACGGGCCAGCGACGTGGCCTGGGCCATGCAATTTCCGACAGGCGGCCCTTTTACCCGTCACCCAAGTCAGCTTTATGAGGCCGCCCTGGAAGGGATCGCGCTGTTCATCCTCGTGCAAGTTCTGGGTCGCACAACATCGGCTCTGAAGAAATCCGGCACAATCAGTGGCGTTTTCATCTGTGGCTATTCTCTGGCCAGAATTTTTGTTGAGTTTTTCCGTGAGCCAGATGTTCAATTGGGCTATCTGGCGGGCGGCTGGCTCACCATGGGCATGGTTTTGTCCATGCCAATGTTTGCGCTTGGCCTTTGGGCTATCTGGCGAGCGCAAACAGCCACTCCTGCGTAATTCCTGAAGCCGCAAGCGGTTTGAGGAAAGAATATGCAGCAGATTTAAACTGCTACGGCGTCCTTTGCGCGATGTGTAAACGCGCGGTGCCGTAGACCCCAACAATGAACAGGGGCCTATCACGTATGAGCACTCCACTCGGTGACAAGATCAAAAGGTTGATCCACCTGAATGGTCCCATGAGCGTTAGCGATTATTTTACGCTCTGCCTGGCCGATCCGGAATTTGGTTATTATCGCAGCCGCGAGCCTTTTGGCGCGCAAGGGGATTTTATCACCGCGCCGGAAATCAGCCAGATCTTTGGTGAAATGATCGCCGCCTTTCTGGTCCATGCCTGGAAATGCCACGGCCTGCCCAACCCTGTGCGGCTGGTTGAAATTGGCCCCGGACGTGGCACTATGATGAGCGACATGCTGCGGGTGATTGCCAAGCTTGCCCCTGATATGTACCGCGACACCAGCGTGCATATGATTGAGACCAGCGAACGCCTGCGGGAAGTCCAACAAAGCACCCTCGCCGTCCATATTGAAAAAATCGACTGGCATGACACGCTGGAAGATGCCCCCGCAGGCTTCACGCTGGTGGTTGCCAATGAGCTGTTTGATGCCATTCCCATCCGGCAGTTCGTCAAGGCAGGTGCACATTTTGTCGAGCGTGTTATCGGCCTCGATCACGAGGACGAGCTTGTTTTTGCCCTTGGCACCGCCGTTCTCGATCCATCCTTGCTGCCGGAAGGAGCAGAGGGCGCGCCAGACGGCACTATTTATGAGTTCTCGCCTGCGCGCCGCGCCGTGATGGAAGGTCTGTGCCACCGCCTCGGCCAGGAAGGCGGCACCGCCCTGATTATAGATTATGGCCATATGGCCACCGGCTTTGGCGATACATTGCAAGCCGTGCGCACCCATGATTATGATCCGCCCTTGGCCCATCCCGGCATTGCCGATCTGACCAGCCATGTCGATTTTGAAGATCTGGCCCGCACAGCGATCAGCAACGGCATCTCGGTGACCGGTTGCATGCGGCAGGGTGATTTTTTGCTCGGCCTTGGCATTACCGACCGCGCTGGCGTGCTGGGACGTGGCAAGGACGCCGCCACGCAATTGATGCTGACAGAAGCCGTCACCCGGTTGGCAGGAAGCGGAGAAGGCAGAATGGGTGAGCTGTTCAAGGTTTTGGCCGTCTCCACCCCTGCTCTGTCTTTGCCTCCCTTTCGTCCCCTCCATTGATAAGGTTGCAGCCATGTCCCAAGTCACGCCGAACCCGCTGCAAAGCCCCTTGCTTGCCAAAGGCGAAAGCGCAGGCATTGCCCATGGCTTTTTCACCCGCCAAGGCGGGGTCTCAGAAGGCATCTATCAGGGTTTGAATGTCGGGCTTGGCTCGCATGACAATCGGGAGCATGTGCTTGAAAATCGCCGCCGTATTGCAGGCTGGTTTGATATTGATGCCGCGCATCTGGTCACGGTGCATCAGGTGCATTCACCCGATGTTATCAGCGTGACAGCGCCATTTGGCGCAGATCGCCCGCAGGTGGATGCCATGGTGACGGCCACGCCGGGGATGGCGCTCGGCGTTTTATCGGCCGATTGCGGGCCGATTTTGTTTGCCGATCCGGCCCATCGCGTCATCGGCGCGGCCCATGCCGGCTGGAAAGGTGCGCTGACCGGCGTGCTGGAAAACACCATTGATGCCATGATTGGCCTTGGTGCAAAACGCGAAAGCATCGTTGCCACGCTTGGCCCTTCCATCAGCGCCAAGGCTTATGAGGTAGGGCCGGAATTTGTGGAGCGGTTCGTGGCCCATGATCCGTCCTACAGCGCTTTTTTCACCCCCTCGCCCAAGCCAGGTCATGCCATGTTTGATCTGCCGGGCCTGACCGTGAAACGATTGCGGGGTGCCGGAATCCTTGCCGACATGCTAGGGATTTGCACCTATGGCGATTCGGGGTCTTTCTTCTCCTATCGTCGCACAACCCATGCTGGTGAGCCGGATTATGGTCGTCAGGTATCCGCAATTTACCTCAGGGAGATCTCCCAATGACGCTTCACTTTTCTGAAACAGAATATGCATCGCGGCTGGATCAATTGAAGGCCCGTATGGCCACTGAAAAGCTGGATGCCGTCCTGCTGTTTGCGCAGGAAAGCATGTATTGGCTGACCGGCTATGACACCTTTGGCTATTGCTTTTTCCAGACACTGGTGGTGAAGGCCGATGGCGAGATGACGCTGCTGACGCGCTCCGCCGATCTGCGTCAGGCCCGCCAGACCTCCAATATTCAAAACATCAATATCTGGGTGGATCGCACCAACGCCGACCCGACCATTGATTTGAAAGATCTGCTGAATGATCTGGATCTCTTGGGTGCCCGCATCGGCGTGGAATATGACACCCACGGCATGACCGGCCGGGTTGCCCGCTTGCTCGACAATCAATTGATGAGCTTTTGCCAGATGGTGGATGCCTCCTATCTGGTCAGCGAACTGCGGCTGATCAAAAGCGCTGAGGAAATTGCCTATATCGAGAAAGCCGCAAAGCTTGCCGATGATGCGCTGGATGCAGCCTTGCAACTGACCGGCCCGGGTGCTGATGAGGCGGCCATTCTGGCGGCGATGCAAGGTGCGGTGTTTGCCGGTGGTGGCGATTATCCCGCCAATGAATTTATCATTGGCTCCGGTCAGGATGCTCTTTTGTGCCGCTATAAAGCCGGTCGTCGCGTGCTGGATGCCAATGACCAATTGACACTGGAATGGGCTGGCACTTTTGCCCATTACCACGCCGCCATGATGCGCACGGTGGTGATTGGCGAGCCAACACCCCGCCATGTTGAGCTGTTTGATGCCTGCTATGATGCCATTCAGGAGATCGAAAAGGTCATGCGCCCCGGCCATACCTTTGGCGATGTGTTTGAGGCGCACTCACGGGTGCTGGATGCACGCGGCCTGACGCGCCATCGGCTCAATGCCTGCGGCTATTCGCTTGGCGCTCGTTTTTCACCGTCGTGGATGGAGCATCAGATGTTCCATGTGGGCAATCCACAGCCAATCCTGCCGGATATGTCCCTGTTTATCCATATGATTATTATGGATTCGGAGCGCAACATCGCCATGACCCTCGGCCACACCTATCTCACCACCGAGGATGCACCACGGGCCTTGTCGCGGCATCCCCTTGAGATGATCGTAAAATAATGACGATTTAAGATAGAATTTAACGATTTCGGAAGACAATAGCGGGATGCTCGGGCGCGATACTCTGTCTGCCCGAGCATTTTTGCCTTTGTGACGTGGGTGAATGTCTCTGGCTGTTTGTTTTTGCTCAATTCCGGGCGGAACACTGGTTTCGAACGGAAACACGACCAGGAGGCCGCCATGAGATATTCCGTTTCCGGGCCTGCCATGATCGCGGCCCTCAGCATGGTTCAAGGCTGCACGGTCTCGGATACCTTGACGCCACCGCTGGATGTTGGCACCAGCGGCTCGATCAGCAATAGCGCCCCTTTGAACCGCACCGACATGCAAACGGCAGTCGCGCAAAATCAGGGCTTATCCTCGAGCCCCATGCGCGAACAAACCGCGCTGGGCTATTCTTATCCGCAACAGCCGAACGAACAGGCGCAATCGTCGCCCCAAAATTCACTGGAAGCGCAGGCGCAGGCTTTGCAAAGTGGCTACAACCCCGTGGCGTCCAAACCCTTGGGCGACAATCTTGGCCAGCAAGAGCACACACGGCACCATGGCGGCACGCGCCAGCCTGTGGAAAACCACCGCATCTTAGACGAGCAATCGCAAGCCCACCAAGCGCCGGTTCAGCACGCGCAAGAAGAGCCGACCTCAGCGAGTGCCGAGACCACTGAGCCCTCCCCGGCAAGCACGCAGCAAGCCGCCATTGCGCCCGATCCAGCCTCGGCAAACGCCATTCGCTTTTTGCCAATCATCGGCGCGCCATCGCAAGTCGTCATGCCGCTGTCGCGCCAACTTGGCACGGAGGCACGCGAAAAAGGCCTTGTTTTACGGGACTCAAGCAGCGAACCGGCCCAACATATCCTGAAAGGGTATTTCTCGGCCTATAATGATGGCGGCCGAACCGTGGTTGTCTATGTGTGGGATGTGCTGGACGCCAGCGGCAATCGCCTACACCGTATTCAAGGGCAGGAAACCGTGCCCGGCAAGGCCAAAGATCCATGGGCATCGGTGCCCGCGTCGACCATGCAAAACATTGCAACCCAAACCATGGACGACTACCAGGAGTGGCGCACCAAAAGCGCCGGATAGGTCGTAAACCATATCCATTTACGAAATTCAGCAGAAGAGCGCGTAAACCTCTTGCATTCAAGGTGAAGGGCGCTAAAAAGCCCGCAATAGAGCGCCGCGTATCACTCAAACACGCGCGCTTCGTGCTAACAGTTTTAGATCTGCCGCGTAAGGCTAAGCCCGATCAATAACGGTCCCGCAGCTTTAGCGCCAGCTTGCAAACAGGCGGACATACATGAAGGTCTTCGCAGGTAATTCAAACCGGCAACTTGCAGAAGCAATCTGTAAATATCTCAATCTTCCGCTTGGAAAGGCCAGCGTTCGGCGCTTTGCTGACCAGGAAATCTTCGTGGAAATTCAGGAAAATGTGCGCGGGGAGGATATTTTCATCATCCAGCCCACATCGTCGCCCACCAACGACCACCTGATGGAATTGCTGATCATGATTGATGCGTTCCGTCGCGCATCCGCCAAGCGTATCACAGCTGTTATTCCCTACTTCGGCTATGCGCGTCAGGATCGCAAATCAGGTTCGCGCACACCAATCTCCGCCAAGCTGGTCGCAAACCTCATCACCGAATCCGGCGCAGACCGCGTGATGACCATGGATCTCCACGCCGCCCAGATTCAAGGCTTCTTCGATATTCCCACCGACAATCTCTATGCCGCTCCTCTTCTGACCCGCGACATCAAAGACAATTACGACCTGAAAAACCTGATGGTGGTCTCGCCAGACGTGGGTGGTGTTGCACGCGCCCGCTCACTGGCCAAGCGGCTGGACTGTCTTTTGGCGATCGTTGACAAGCGCCGCGACCGTCCGGGCGAGTCTGAAGTCATGAACGTGATCGGCGATGTGACCGGCAAGGATTGCATCCTGATTGACGACATTATCGATTCCGGTGGCACTTTGTGCAACGCGGCTGAAGCGCTTTTGAAGCAGGGTGCCAGCAGCGTAACGGCCTATATCACCCATGGCGTCTTGTCTGGTGGTGCCGTTGCCCGCGTTTCGTCGTCAAAATTGCGCGAATTGGTGATTACCGATTCCATCCAGCCGACAACGGCCGTGCTGTCTGCTCCCAATATCCGGGTTCTCAGCTCTGCCACCCTGCTGGGCGAAGCCATTGACCGCACCAGCGCCGAAGCCTCGGTTTCCAGCCTGTTCGACGACTAAAGCCTGTCGCGGCGAATAGGATTCACTGCGACAGGCTTTAGATCTTATTTTGTCGCATGTACGTTATCGTATTATTGACGACAATAAAACGCGACATGCTTTAATCCAACAGAACATCGGATTTATCCGAAAGCCGGTTCTCAACTTTACAGCACTGCGCGCCACATATGGCGAACAGTGCTGTAACGGCGACGCATCGCGATATAGACCTCCTTGAATTTGATGGAAAAGTAATCTTATCTCGGTACACTGCTGTGTATGCGCCATGTCGGCCGCAGAACGCCGTCATCGACCATCGATCGGGATTGAGGACCCTAACCATACCATGCACGTCAATATCGCCAGCGATCAGATTCCCTCCGGCGACAAGCAAGAACCGCCAGTGGCATTAACAAGCGATGTCATGCTGGCCCATCCCCTTGCCCATGATTTCATTCGCCAGCAGGCGGCGGGATTTTTGTCACGTTTTACAGAGATTCCCCTTGTTGCGCGGATTTTTGCCAGCCATCAGCGTTGGTTGCTGGCGCATATTGCGCTGGTGCAATATTTCGAGACCGGGCAGATTTTACCGGCCCGCTTTTTTGACCGTATCGAACACAATGCCGTTGCCAGCCGCAACACCGCCGATGCTTTCCTGAAAGAAATGGAAACCTACGGCATTGCCGACCCGATTGCAGCATCAGATCGGCGCAGCCGCCCGCTTGTGCCATCAGACATCAGCATCAATGCCGCCCTGAATTGGCTGGAACTGCATCTGGAGACGCTCGACCGTTTTGATCACGGAAACCGGATTCAAAAATTCCACGCCAGCGGTCGAGACATGAGCAAGGTCCATCCCCTCATCACGGCGGATTTCATGCAGACTGCGGAACTCCGCGACCAGCCGAAGGTGTTCGACCCCTTCATATGGCTCAACAACGGCAATATCATCATCGATTGGTTGATTGCCAATTCGCAATCCGTTGATCCCGCAGCCGAGAGAATACCGGTCGGCATCGTCTCCATCCAGACAATGTCCGAGACTTTTCATCTGTCACGAACACACCTGACCCGCAAGCTGCTTGATGCCGCCAAAGCGGGCACCATTGGCTGGCTGGGCGCGCGCGGCCGTTCCGAACTTTGGGTTTCCAATGCGTTTCGCGCGGAATATGCCCGCGCGCAATGCATCAAGCTGGCGATCATTGACCGCGCATGCGCGCGCTGCGGGCTTGTTTAAAGACTGTCAGGTTCAAATTGAACCAGAAAGTCTCTAAACTTCTTTGTTGGAGTTTGTCTTTATCAGGAAAACCGGATTCCACTTTTCCCTGACAAACTCTAGTCCATCATCGCGCAGGCAGCGGGCAAACCTCACCATTAAACAGTTTTGATCGCGTCAAAAAGCGCTTTTCCCGGCCATTATCGAGCGAAAACATGCCGCCACGGCCTTTGACAACATCAATGATCAATTGGGTGTGCTTCCACACCTCATACTGGCTTTGGTGAATGTAAAACGGCACGCCATCAATCTCACCCAGCTTCACATCGGTATCACCAACAATATAATCATTGGCGGGATAGCACATCGGCGAAGAGCCATCGCAGCAGCCGCCGGATTGGTGAAACAGAATTTCGGGATAGTCGCGCTTGATCTCCCGGATCAGCTCCAGCGCTGCATCGGTGGCCAGCACCCGCTGCTCAGTAACCTGCTCATCCATGTCCGCTCCTCCCACATAAACAAGAAAAACTGGCGGAGAAATAAATATCCGCCAGTCAGACCACTGACAAACCTATCCTCGCACTCTGCGTCATCCTCGGCCTTGAGCCGAGGATCCATTTTTCAACGGCCTATAGATCCTCGGGTCAAGCCCGAGGATGACTCGAGGAGATGTTCTGCCCTTTATCATCAACCTGACTGGCGGAGAAATATCCGCCAGTCTCTGCGTTATGGGTTTAGAAGAAACCAAGAGCCTTGGTGCTATAACTTACCAGCATGTTTTTGGTCTGCTGATAATGATCCAGCATCATCTTGTGGGTTTCGCGACCAATGCCCGATTGCTTGTAGCCGCCAAAGGCAGCGTGGGCAGGATAGGCATGGTAGCAATTGGTCCACACGCGTCCGGCCTGAATGTGACGGCCAAAGCGGTAGCAGGTGTTGGCATCACGGCTCCACACGCCAGCCCCAAGACCGTAGAGCGAGTCATTGGCGATTTCCAACGCTTCCGCCTCGTCCTTGAAGGTGGTGACGGACACGACAGGACCGAAGATTTCCTCTTGGAAAATCCGCATCTTGTTATGGCCCTTGAACACCGTGGGCTTCACATAATAGCCGCCAGCCAGATCGCCAGTGAGCATGTTGCGCGATCCACCGGTCAGCACTTCAGCGCCTTCCTGCTTGCCAATGTCGAGATAGGAGAGAATTTTCTCCAACTGCTCATTGGAAGCCTGCGCGCCGATCATGGTTGACATATCGAGCGGGTCACCCTGCACAATGGCTTCAACCCGCTTCACGGCTCTTTCCATGAAACGATCATAGATCTTTTCATGCACCAGCGCACGGCTCGGGCACGTGCAGACTTCGCCCTGATTGAGGGCAAACATGGCAAAGCCTTCAAGCGCCTTGTCGAGGTAGTCATCATCTTCGCGCATCACATCTTCAAAGAAGATGTTTGGCGATTTGCCACCCAGTTCCAACGTGACCGGAATGAGGTTCTGGCTGGCATATTGCATGATCAACCGGCCCGTCGAGGTTTCGCCGGTAAAGGCAATCTTGGCAATGCGTGGGCTGGAGGCCAATGGCTTGCCCGCTTCGAGGCCAAAGCCGTTGACAATGTTGAGCACACCCGCCGGCAGAAGATCACCGATCAACTCGGCCCAGACCAGAATAGACGCAGGCGTCTGCTCGGCAGGCTTGAGCACCACGCAATTGCCCGCTGCCAAAGCCGGAGCCAGCTTCCACGTTGCCATCAGAATCGGGAAGTTCCACGGAATGATTTGGCCAACCACACCCAATGGCTCATGGAAGTGATAGGCAACCGTGTCGTTATCGACCTCGCCGATGGAGCCTTCCTGGGCACGAACGCAAGCCGCAAAATAACGGAAATGGTCAATGGCCAGCGGAATGTCGGCGGCCATGGTTTCGCGCAATGGCTTGCCATTGTCCCAGGTTTCGGCACGCGCCAAAAGCTCCAGATTGCTCTCCATGCGGTCTGCGATTTTGTTGAGGATATTGGCGCGCTCGCCAACCGAGGTGCGGCCCCATTTGTCCTTGGCAGCGTGGGCGGCATCCAGCGCGAGATTAATGTCATGCTCGTCGGAGCGCGCCACATCGCACAGCTTGCCACCGGTCACAGGGGTGGTGTTTTCAAAATACCGGCCTCCGACCGGTTCACGCCATTCACCGCCAATAAAATTGCCGTACTTCAATTTGAACGGCGTGCTGGCTTTGGTCTGTGTCTGAATGTTCATGTGTCATCCTCCCTGATGAAGGTTCGTTTGGAACCGTGAGAAGAAGATGCAACCTGTTTGCTCAAGATGAAAGAGGACAAAACCAATGCCGCAGCGCACAGTGTCGCATCCGTGAGACAGTGAAGCCCGCAGCCCTCCCCGCAGCCCTCAATGAATATCAAACCGCTTCATTTTTCGATGCAAGGTTGCACGACTGATCCCCAAAAGCTGTGCGGCGCGCGAGACATTGCCCTTGGCACGCGACAACACTCGCTTCAGAGCGGAGCGTTCGGCCTCCACCAGATCATCACCCGCATCATGATGCTTTTCCCGCAAGGCATCGGCGGCAGGAAGACCGGCAGCAATCAGCTGATCGTCAATTTGCAGGGCCATTCTGGCCGCCCGCGTCGCACCTAACACCAGATCATCGCTATCCACGGCCAAAAGCGCGGCAGGCGTCACTGTGTTAGGCAACATGATGATCCGTGCCATGGGAAAGGCCATGCGAAACAGGTTGGTCTCCACTCTGAGTGCCGCATCACGAAGCGCCTGCGCCAGAATATTCATCGACAGATCCGTCACATCATGCCGGCAGGTGGAAATATCCAGTGCCGCCGCCAACTGCCCGCGATGATCGCGCACCGGAACGGTGGCGCAACTAAGGGCGATATTGGCGCTGAGAAAATGCTGTTCGCGGTGAATGATCACCGGGCGTTCATCAGCAAGGGCTGTTCCAATACCATTGGTGCCAACGCTGGCCTCGCTCCATTCTGCTTGCTCCCACAGGCCCAGCCTTCGAAAATCGGCATCATCCCCCGATGTGCTGCGCCGCTCCAGCACCACGCCTTGCGCATCGGCCAGCACAAGGCAGCAGCCGGAGCGGCCCACGGTCTGAAACAGACGATCAAGCTCGTCTGTGCTGGCGGCAATCAGATCATCCATGCGCTCGCGCGCTTGACGAAAAGCGGCTTGATCCAGGGTTCGCGGTTTTGCCGCCTGATCCGGGCTTAAGCCATAAACATCCAGGCAGCGCCGCCAGGATGCCGCAATCGGCGAACGCGCCGCAGTCGAGCCTTTCAATGCTATGGAATAAACCGTATCAGAGTGTTTGCATCCGACATTCATATGCTCCTCCCAAAGCAAACGTTTATCTGCCATCAAGATGGACCGCGTGAATGCCAAAGGCAATGGCAAAGACACAATAGCTCCGCCGCATCCGGTGTTTTCGCCCCATCAAACCCCAGACAAGCCTTGCGCGCGCGGCACTTTCGTATTATAGCGCCCCCGTCCGTGTAGACACCCTTGGAGGCAACACGGATGAAGCCCTGATATCGGTATCGTCATCATCGCTTCAGGTTCCAAGCCTTTGGCGGATGCCAACGGTTGGAGCTCTCCAGTAACTTTGAAAGGTATTGCCATGAGCAACGCAACTTATGAGCTCAAGGCCGAAACGCGCGAACGGGTTGGTAAGGGGTCCTCCCGTGAACTTCGTCGCAACGGCTTGATTCCCGCTGTCATCTATGGTGACAAGCAGGCCCCTATTGCTATTACCCTGAACACCAATGAAGTCACCAAGCGTATCCACGCTGGCGGTTTCATGACAACGGTCGCCACCATTGACGTCAATGGCGAAAAGATCAGCGTTCTGCCGAAAGACTATCAGCTGGACCCAGTTCGCGACTTCACCATGCACATCGATTTCCTGCGCGTGACTGCAAGCAGCCACGTCGTGGTATCGGTACCAGTGCATTTCGTGAATGAAGACAAGTCTGCTGTCAAGACTGGCGCTGTATTGAACATCGTTCGTCACGAAGTTGAGCTGCACGCATTGGCAAACGCCATTCCTGAAGCTCTGACATTCGATCTTTCCGGTTTGAAGGTTGGCGACAGCATTCATATCTCTGCCATCAAGCTGCCAGCTGGCACAAGCACGGTTATCACTGACCGTGACTTCACCATTGCAACCATCGTTGCACCAGCAGCTGGCGTTGCTGAAGAAGAAGAAACCGCTTAATCAGCACTGCGCATAAATGCTTGATCCTGAAAAGGTTTTGAGCATGGCCCACGCAAAGTTCTTCTAAAACGATTAAACCCGCCTTTATGGCGGGTTTTTTTCATGACAGCCTATGTGACAATTTTCATACGCAATTTGGATTTTTAGCTAACATTAACAAATCAAGTGAATTATCATCCCCAAAAGCAGGATATTGGGGACTAGAAATTGTATTTAAAAACATCAATCCAGGCCTTTTGCGTGCGCCGATGAATAGCTCGGTGGAGCGCCGTTTTCTCGCCTTGGTGGCATGCACGGTGTTTGTCTGCATTGTGCCATTGTTCACGCTGTTCCTGTGGCTTGCATCGGACAAGGCGGAAAACGAGCAAAGACACAATATTTCTGTGTTGCTCACGGCCAATGCCAAGGCAATGGCAAAGCCCCTGTGGGACTTTGACACGGAGAGCGTCAGGCAGATTGCGGCAGCCGTTGCAACCGACGCAAGCGTCCTGGGCATCACCGTCATAGATCAGACCGGCGACATCAATATCTCATTGCCATTGGCTCCGCTGCCGCCAACCGTGCACACAACCTCCCTCTCCGAGGAGATCGTTTATCAGGATATTGATGGCCCCAAACATGTGGGCACCATCACGCTGTCCTTTCAACCGATTGCGTTTTTCTCAAGCATCGACAGCAGCGAGAGCATTCTGGTTGCCATTTTCTCGACCGCTTTGCTGATTGTCATCGGCACCACAGTTTTTGGCAACCGGATGATGGTCATGCGCCCTCTTGCCAAATTGACCGCGGCCATTGACGCCACGCATCAGCACGGCTCGCGACACAGTGTTGACTGGGCCTCCAATGACGAAATGGGCCAACTGGCGCGCAGTTTCAACACCATGCAAATCAAGCTGCAACAGGAAGAAAACGAGCTTAAAAAAGCCCACAGACTGGCCACCGACACCTATAACGCCACCCCGGCCATGTTGTATTCGCTGGATCAGCACGATCACATCATTGGCGTCAGTGATCATTGGGTGCTGGCGACGGGGTATCGGCGCGAAAATGTCATAGGCCTGCCGTTTGCCGAATTCTTGAATGAAGGCGGACGTCAGAGCTATGAACATCGCAAAGACAAGGCGCATACCGCTTCCAGATGGGAATATACCACCAAGTTCGTCTGTGCCGACGGCTCCATCATGGATGTCTTAATCGTTGAATCCAGCCCCAAGATCTCGGCCATGGAAAAGGGTGTGTCGCTCAGCGTGATGACGGATATTACCGCGCTCAAGCAAGCGGAAGCGCGCAATCGCCGCCAGGCCCTCACCGATCATCTGACCGGATTGATGAACCGCCAGGGCTTCGAGATGGCGCTGGATAGCGAGATTGCCGAAACGGACCGTGAAGGCGGCTCGCTCGCATGTCTATTTGTGGATCTGGATCGCTTCAAATGGATCAATGACAATCTTGGCCACCATGCAGGCGACAAGACACTGCAACTGATCGTCAGCATGATCGTCAATCTTTTACCGGAAAACTCCATTGCCGCCCGCATCGGCGGAGACGAATTTGCTATTTTACTCCGCGCCAACAATTGCGAAGTGGCCGCAACGGATCTGGCAACGGAAATTTGCAGGCTGTTTGAGGCACCCTTCATCATCAAGGGCACATCAACCCGGCTCAGTGCCAGCATTGGCATAGCCCTTTACCCTCAACATGCCGACAACGCCTCGGAATTGCTGCAAAAGGCCGACATGGCCATGTATGATCGTAAGCGCGATGGCAAAAATGGCCTTCAAGTGTTTGACGACACCATTGGCCGCAACACCCGCAAACGCGCCGAAATTGAACAGACCATTGAAAAAGCCTTGGAAAACGAGTGGTTTGATGCCTATCTACAGCCGATCATCGATCTGAAAACCAATCGCATTATCGGCTATGAAGCACTTATGCGCCTGCATCACCCCGAGCGCGGCGTCATGGCTCCGTTTGATATTATCGCGACAGCCGAGGAAACCGGTGCCATTCACGACATTGGCAAGCAGGTTTTTGGCAAAGCGTTTGAGCATTTTACCGCGCTCTCCGCGCTGAGCGGCGATAACACCTCCTATCTGGCCGTCAATTTGTCGCCTTTGCAAATCGAACCAAGCCTGCCCGTTTGGCTGGCCAGTATTGTCCATCTGTTCAATATCGATCCGTCGCGGATCGTGATTGAAATTACAGAAGCAACCATGCTGCACGACAATCCCAGCATCCAGACAATTTTGCGCAAGATTGCCGATTTTGGCTGCCGGATTGCCCTGGATGATTTTGGCACCGGCTATTCATCGCTCAGTTATCTGACCCGGTTTATGGTCAATATCGTCAAGATTGACCAATCCTTCATTCGCTCCATGACCAGCGATGTTCAAGACACGCGCGACCGCAGCCGAATGCTGATTGAAGGCATTACCGCCATCTCCCACAAGATGAAATGCACGGTGGTGGCAGAGGGCATAGAGACCGAAGAGCAGCAATATCTGCTGCAAGCCATTGGTGTCGATTATGGCCAAGGCTATCTTTTTGATCGCCCTCTCTCCTTTGAGCAATTGCGCGACCGCATTCTGCACAAGGACATGCCTGCGCTGAAGGTCGTGTGACCACGCAGTATCAGTATCGCCATCTCATTGTTAAAGCACGAGAGAGCCATGAACAGAGCATCTATCTTGGAAGACCTTGCGGCGACCTTCAAACTGCGCAATGCATGGCTTATCGTGCTTTTTGCCAGCCTTTTTGCCTGGGTCAGCGCCGCTCGCGCCGAAAACAGCATCACACTCACCACCGAGGATTATCCGCCCTATAATTTTGTCGAGAACGGCGTTTACAAGGGCGCTGGCTATGATCAAATGGTGCTGATCATGAAAGACGCCGGCATCCATTACACGGTCGAGTTGATGCCATGGGCGCGCGCCTATGCGATGGCGCAATTGAACACGCCCACCTGTGTTTTTTCCACCGCCCACACGCCAGAGCGTAACGCGCTGTTCAAATGGGTTGAGCCATTAGCGGTGGATCGCAACGTCATCGCCGCCAAGGTTGGCTCCGGTATTCATGTCGACAATCTCGAACAGGCGCGCCGCTATCGCGTTGGCACGCAACGCGATGACTATACCCAGACCTTTCTGGAGAAGAATGGTTTCAAGGAGATTGATCTTGCCTCCAGCCTGGATCTGACGTTGAAAAAACTGGAAATCGGACGCATCGATCTCATTCCCTTGTCCGAGAAATTCTTTCATGATCTGGTCGGACGCGGCCATCCACTGGAGCAACAGTTTGTTATGACGGAGCAAATCTTTGCGCTGGCATGCAGCAAATCTGTTCCCGATGCACAGATCGAAAAAATGCAGGCGAGCCTGAACAAGCTGATTGCCAATGGTCAACAGCAGGCGATTTTTAAACGCTATGGCCTGATGATCTCCCCATAAATCCGTGGTACAGCGACGTCCTCGCATTGGTGGCGATAACCCATAAAGCGGGCGCAATTTCATTGAGGACAATGAAACGCGACGTGCTGTCTAAAATTGCTTCAGGACCACACCATGATCGTTCTTGCCGGACTGGGAAACCCAGGCTCTCAATATGCTGGAAACCGCCACAATATCGGCTTCATGGCGCTTGACGCCATTCACCGCCGTCACGGATTTTCGCCCTGGAGCAAGAAGTTCAAGGCAGAGATTGCCGATGGCACCTTGGCCGGTGAAAAAGTGCTGCTGATGAAGCCGCAGACTTTTATGAACCTGTCTGGCGAATCGGTTGGCGAAGCGCTGCGCTTCTACAAGCTTGGGCCTGAGCAATTGGTGGCGATTTATGACGAGCTGGATTTGATGCCCGGCAAGGCCCGCATCAAGCTGGGCGGCGGCCATGGCGGCCACAATGGCATCAAATCACTCGATGCCCATTGCGGGCTGAACTATCGCCGCCTGCGCCTTGGCATTGGCCATCCGGGCGATAAATCCCGCGTGCAAGGCCATGTGCTGGGTGATTTTGGCAAGCTGGATGCCGAATGGCTTGATCCACTTCTCAATGCACTGGCCGACAATGCCGATATGTTGGTGCGTGGCGAAGACAGCCAATTGCTGAACAAGCTGGCATTGGCCACTGGAGCAAAAGTCGAAGACGAAAAGCCGAAAGCCCCCAAGCCCGCCAAATCGCATGTTCATCAGGCCCGCAATTCGGCCCAGCCGAAAAAACTGCCCGAGACGGGGCCAATGGTCGAGATGCTGAAGAAAATGTTTGGTGCCAAGAAGGACTGACATGCTGAAGCCGCCGATCCGCATTCGTCCTGCAAAAGACAGCGATTTGGAAAGTCTGCTTTCGCTCTACAGCGCGTTAAACAGCGATGATGATCTGTTGCAAGCTGATCTCGTGCGCGAAAAATACGCGGCCATTCTGACCCACCCCGGCCTGACAATATTTATGGCGCTTGATGAGGACGTGCCGGTTGCAACCGCATCACTTGTCGTCATTCCCAATCTCACCCGCGGCGGCAGACCTTATGCCCTGATTGAGAATGTGGTGAGTGCGCCCAGCCATCGGGGCCAAGGCTTTGGAAAGGCTGCCGTTTGCCATGCCATTCAAGCCGCGTGGGAGGCTGGCTGTTACAAAGCCATGCTGCTCACAGGACGGCAAGATCCCGCCATTCACCAATTTTACGAGGCTTGCGGCTTTGTGCAAAACAAAACCGGCTTTCAGGTGCGCAGAGGCTGAGACTTGACAAAATCGACACCCGCTCAATCTTTTTCTTCGGGATGACAGGAGAGTAAATCAAATGGAAGCCGAAGAGACAACGTCAAGAGAACATGAAATGAGTAAAATCCATTATAAACTGACGGATCACGAATTCGTCCGTGGAATGGACCACCACAGAAGAACACATAAAAATTTTTATATCGCCATAGTATTTTTTGCGTGCCTTGCCCTGTATCTTTCAACAAACTCGACAGATGCAAACAGATGGAATAGCTATTCGTTCACATTTTTTTACTACGCCTCCGCCACAATAAGCTTCGCAGTTATTTCCTATCTTTTATTGACATTGATTGGCCGACGTACATCGGCCAGAAATTTCAAACGCTCCCCTTTTGCTCAATTAAACTTAACCGCTGAGTGGGATAAAACAGCCCTGACGATCCGCCATAACAACGGACACCAACGCTACGAGTGGAAAGATTTCCAGGCGTGGAGCGAAGACGCAAACATTATCACATTGTTTTATGGACCTCAGCTTGTCATCCCACTGCCAAAACGGGCTTTCAGACCCCACCAGCAAGACAATTTCAAAGCCCATTTACAGGATGTCGGAATAAAGCACTCCAAACTCATGCCCATTTAACAAGGTCGACCTGAAGAGAAACCATGGGACCAAAAGGCCGCACTCCGCCTCGAACTATTCTTCCGGCTCCGTGGTAAACAGCAACGGGAAATCCGCCTCCTTGGCCAGATCATTGGCCTCGGTTGATTTGGTCTCGGCAATATCCTTGGTGCAGACCACCACCACGGCCTTGCCGAATTTATGGGCGGTCATCATCACGCGGTGGGAGGTGTCAGCACTCATACGAAACACCGCTTTCAGCACAATGGTCACAAATTCGCGCGGTGTGTAATCGTCATTATTGAGAATGACTTTATAGAGCTTTGGCTTTTGCAGCTGCAGCTTGGTTTGCTGTTTTGGCTTGAGGGCAATGTCTTTACGAGGCACTGGCAACTCCCGTCAGCAACGAATGAAAATAGCATAATGCGAAATGCCGACGGCTTCAACCGGCACCAAAGCCTTGACCACAGGCATCCATTCCCCCATAGGCAAGACAACAGATTTCAATTAAACCACGGAAAACACCCATGGGCTTTAAATGCGGTATCGTTGGCCTGCCGAATGTTGGCAAGTCCACCCTCTTCAACGCGCTCACCAGAACAGCGGCAGCTCAGGCTGCCAACTATCCGTTCTGCACCATTGAGCCAAACACCGGCGAAGTGGCTGTGCCGGATGTGCGTATGGAAAAGCTGGCCAAAGTTGCTGGCTCCAAGGAGCTTATCCCGACCCGCATTTCCTTTGTGGACATTGCCGGCCTGGTGCGCGGTGCATCCAAGGGTGAAGGTCTCGGCAACAAGTTTTTGGCCAACATCCGCGAAGTGGATGCGGTGGTGCATGTGCTGCGCTGCTTTGAAGACGATGATATCACCCATGTTGAAGGTCGCATCAATCCGGTTGGCGATGCCGATACCATTGAAACCGAGTTGATGCTGGCCGACCTTGAAAGCCTGGAGCGCCGCACCGAGCAGACCCGCAAGCGCGCCACCTCCAAGGACAAGGACTCCATGGCACAATTGCCGATCATGGAAGCCGCACTCAAACTGTTACAAGATGGCAAGCCTGCCCGTCTGCTGCTCAAGACCGTCGATGCTGAAGAGCGCGAGATCCTCAAAAGCCTCAATCTGCTAACCTCCCATCCGGTGCTTTACGTCTGCAACGTCGCCGAGGCCGATGCCGTCAGCGGCAACGAGCATACCAAGGCCGTACAGGCCATGGCTGCTGCGCAAGGGGCCGAAACCGTGATTATTTCGGCCGCGATTGAAGCCGAAGTGGCGCAATTGCCTGACGAAGAAGCCAAGGAATTCCTCTCGGCTCTCGGTTTGGAAGAAGCCGGTCTCGACCGTTTGATTCGTGCTGGTTACCACCTGCTCGACCTGATCACCTATTTCACCGTTGGCCCCAAGGAAACCCGCGCCTGGACCATTCGTCGCGGCACCAAGGCTCCGGCAGCGGCTGGCGTGATCCACACCGATTTCGAGCGCGGCTTTATCCGTGCCTTCACCATCGCTTATGATGATTACATCACGCTGGGCGGCGAAGTGCCCGCCAAGGAAGCTGGCAAGGCGCGCGACGAAGGCAAGGAATATGTGGTGCATGACGGCGACGTCATCCATTTCCGTTTCAACACCTGATCAAATCATACTCGAGATGTTTTACAAAAGGAGGCTGGCAACAGCCTCCTTTTTTGTTGCGCGGGCCTGTTCAGCCAAAAAGCATCAGAGGATGCGATCTTGCCAAAGGATATTTTGGAGATAGGGTTGATGCAGCAAATGCAAGCAATGACAGCGAAATAAGTGATGGCCTCTCCTTTAAAAATGGAGGCAAGCGCCCAATATCACTGCGACATTTCAATCCATTTTGCCAACTGAGTGATAAAGAGGAACTCCATGTCCCAACTGCCGATACGGTCCATGTTTATTGTTGCTGCGCTCATGGGCGGAGCCGCTCACGCCAGCGAGATTACGCCGGAACAGGCAAAACAGATTGAAACCAATCTCACATCCATCCTGCCCAAGGGCATGATCCCGGCGGGCGCAATCACCGTACAGGCAAAAGGCGACGCCTATCAGGTGACCGTCGATCCGATGGAATTGTTCTCTCTCGACAAGAAGAAGGACGTGAAAATTTCCGGGCTGACGCCGTGGGTCTATCGTCTGCGACCAACGGATGATGGGCTGTGGCAGTTGGACCAGCAATCCAATCTTGATGTCAAAGCACAATTCCAATCACCGCAGGGGCCAACAGATCTCGAATATGCCATTGCGTCCTATCAATATAACGGCATTTTTGATCCCGCCCTACGCTATGCCAAATCGGCGACTTTCAACGCCAAAAATGCGCGCATCACCTCGAAAAATCCGGCTCAATCCTTCGATATCGGTTTTGGTTCGCTGGATTATAGCTTGAGCGGCGAAAAAGGTGACAACAACACGCTCAACATCAAAAACACCATGGCGATCAAGGATTACTCGCAAACAATGAACCCGGCGAACAAGCCCAGCACGTTGTTTCAGGCGGCCTCCGGCGCGGGAGAAGGCAACATAACCGGTCTTTCCATGCAGGCTATTCAGGAAATGGCGTCGCTTCTGCTTCAGAATGTGCCCAACAAGCACATCAGACTGGACGACAAGGAACGCTTGAAAACGCTGTTTCGCGGCAGTTTCCCGTTGTTTGAAAATATCTCGCAAAACATTGTCTATCGCGATGTTCAGATCAATACAAACGGTGCCACATTTGGCGTCAAAAGCTACGGGTTGGACGTAAACGCCAATGGCATTCGAAACGACGCCAGCTATTCGATTGGGCTGGATCTTGCGGGCCTAAAACTGCCACCCGGCATGTTGCCGCCAACGTTTACTGCCCTCATCCCGGATGATCTTCATATCAATGTCGCGGCCAGCGGCATCAATACGCAAAATGGCGTTGTTTACATGATGGAAAATGTTGATTTTACGCCGGGGCATCCGCTGACACCGCCACAGACAGCCGAGATTCGCCGTCAATTTTTCCCCGACAACACCCTGACGCTCACCTATGACGGCAGCCATGCCGTATCATCTCTCTATGACGTAACGGTCACCGGCAAGACCATCATCGCCATTAGCGGACCGGACAAGCCGCAGGCCGATGTCACCATCCGCGCCAAGGGTTTGGACAAGACAATCGAATATCTCTCGTCTCATGCCAAAGAAGAGCCCAAGCTGGGACAGGCTGCGTTCTTTATGATGATGGCCAAAGGCTTTGCCAAGACGGACAGCAATGGCGATAACCTCTGGCATGTGGAAAGTGATAGCGCCGGACAGATCAAAATAAATGGCCACGAATTCCAGCTCCCCTCCGCCCCACAACAACCCATCGCTCCTCCGGCCCCAAAACAATGAGGATGTGAGAAAAATCTTTGCACCTGCGCCCTGTACGCAGGTGCAAAAACTCGGATACAAAGAAGATGGGATGGCGCACAGCAACCAAAGAGGAATGCGTACTGCGCGCCTGAGCTAAGCGGGAGGAAACGCGACACGATGGATAAGCTATTTTATGAGGATTTTGCGGTCGGACAGGAGATCCAGTTGGGTCCCATTCCGGTGAGCGCAGAAGAAATCATCGAATTTGCCGCAGAATTTGATCCGCAGCCCATGCATTTGAGCGAGGAGGCAGGCAAAGCCAGCCTGCTTGGCGGGCTGGCAGCCTCCGGGTGGCATACGTCAGCGTTGATGATGCGGATGATGATTGATGCCTACGTGCTGAAAAGCCATGGCGAAGGCGCACCAGGCATCGAGTTTGTCGAATGGAAAAAGCCGGTGATGGCCGGTGACACTCTCAGCGGGCGCACGACCGTGGAAGAAATGCGCCCCTTGCGCTCGCGCCCGGGCATTGGCGTGATCACAACTCGCCATACCTTGATGAATCAGAATGGCGATATTGTTCTCAACGCCCGTAACGCTGCTATGGTGCGGATGCGCCAGTTGCCAGGAGCCGCCCAATGACGATGCTCGATATTTTTCCGCTGGAGCAAAAGATCATCCTTGGCACCCGGCATTTTTCGGCGGAAGACATCATGCGCTTTGCCAAAAAATTCGACCCGCAACCCTTTCACGTTGATGCAGAAGCGGCAAAGGATTTTGTGTTTGGCGGGCTTTGCGCCTCAGGCTGGCATACCTGCGCAGGCTGGATGCGCACCTTTTTCGATTATTGGAATGAAACCGTCACAACGCTGCGCAAAGAGGGCAAAACCCCACCCACACTCGGCCCCTCGCCCGGGTTCCAGGATCTGATCTGGTTAAAGCCGGTCTACGCGGGTGATGACATCACCTATAGCCTGACCGCCTCTGGCGGTCGCGGGCTGAAATCGCGCCCCGGCTGGCGGCTGAACAGCAGCATTGCAGAAGGCTTCAACCAAAAAGGCGAGCCGGTTCTGCGCTTTACCAGCAATGTGCTAGAGTTTACCGATACAGGAGAATGACATGAATGTTCATGACTTTTCAGCCAGGGATATTACCGGCCGGGAGCGGAAACTGGCCGAATTTTCGGGAAAACTGCTGCTGATTGTCAACACAGCCAGCGCCTGCGGGCTCACGCCACAATATGCGGGGCTGGAGGCACTGCAAAAGCGCTTCAAGGATGACCTCGTGGTGCTTGGCTTTCCCTGCAATCAGTTTGGCGCGCAGGAGCCCGGCAGCGAAGCCGAAATCGCCAGCTTTTGCGACACGAATTTCAAAGTGTCCTTCCCGATGTTTTCCAAGGTAGAGGTCAACGGTGACGGCGCTCATCCGCTTTACAAATATCTCACCCACGAAGTGCCCGGCATTCTTGGCACCGAAGCGATCAAATGGAATTTCACCAAATTCCTGATTGGCCGTGACGGAACACCGCTTGCGCGTTTCGCCCCCATTACCAAGCCCGAAGAGATTGAGGATGATATTGCCAAGGCCGTAAGAGGCTAAACATGGGGCAGGAACGGGATTTTCAGTCGCTACCAACTGTTGATCCTCTTGTGCGCGCCGTGACGGCCAGTAGCGCGCATGTTTTCCCGCTTCATAGCCACGATGAGTTCGGTATCGGAGTTATGCTGAGCGGAAGTCAAATCTCGGCATCTGGCCGCGGCCAGGTCGCGTCGGAACCGGGAGACATCATTACCGTCAATCCGGGCGAAGTGCATGATGGCGCTCCCGTTGGACGAAGCAATCGCGGATGGCGGATGCTCTATATTGAGCCGACCCTCATTTCGTCTGTTCAGCAAGAGATGGGGATAGTTGGACAGGTTGAATTCGAGCAACCCGTTTTCACCAACCACGTTCGGGCACAGCAGTTTCATGCGACATTTCAGGCGGCAACAGAAGGCGTGTATCCCACTTCGCTGTTGGCGCTTGAGGAGGCCATGCTTGAATTGCTCACGCCTTTGATTTCAGCGAAGGGTAAGCATTCCAGCGAGAAATACGATGTTGCAATGGCACGTGTGCATCAGATGATCTGCGACAACATCATGCACAATCCATCGCTGACAGAGTTGGCAAAAGTTGCCAATGCAAGCCCATTTCAAACATTACGTGCATTTCGAACGTTTACCGGGCTAACCCCGCACGCTTTCATTCTGCAAGAGAGAGCCAATCGCGCGCGCCGTCTCATCACATCCGGAGACAGTTTAGCGGATGTTGCCGCAGCCTGTGGCTACGCTGATCAAAGCCACATGACGCGAGAATTCAAACGGCGATACGGTATGACCCCTGCAACATTTCGCGTCTGAGTGCGTTCTGCAATTTCATTCAAGATGAACCCGTAAGGCCACGCGTAAGAAGGGAGGACACCAACCAGAGGGCCTTCTTTCCATGACGCCAGACTTTTTCGTGACATCGTTGATCATTGTCGCCACGCCGGGCACCGGTGTGATTTACACCCTCTCGAAGGCACTATCAGGCGGCACAAAAAGTGCGGTTGTTGCCGCCTTCGGCTGCACACTTGGCATTTTGCCTCATATGCTGGCCGCAAGCCTCGGCCTCACAGCACTGCTTGCAACCCATGAAACCCTGTTTCAACTTTTAAAAATAGCGGGGGTTATCTACCTGCTTTACATGGCCCTGAGCCTTTGGAGCGGCGGCACAATAAGCCTTGAACACGACGGACATCAGCGAGAAAAATCGGGTGACATCATTGTAAGAGCTGTACTGATAAATCTGCTCAACCCGAAACTATCGCTGTTTTTCCTTGCCTTTTTACCGCAATTCGTTCCCGTCGATGATCAAACACCCCTCAGGCTCTTTGCTATCCACTCCATGATCTTCATGACGCTAACATTCATCGTCTTTGCTATTTACGGGTCGCTTGCTGCAAGCTTACGCCGATATGTTTTCACAAAGCCAAACGTGATGAAGCGGATATTTCAAGGATTTTCAGCGGCATTTTTACTCATGAGCATAAAACTCGCGTTCTCCAGCCGCTGAAATCCACCAAAGCGCGGCGCATTTTATTGGATTCAGCAGATCCGCGCTTTATCCTTGTTTTTCCGAATGGACACCCTCCTGAAAGCTCACATCCAGGTCAATGGCCGGAAAACTCCACCAGCGTGCGCACATCCACGCCGAGCGCTTCCAGCTTCTTGCGGCCACCCAGATCGGGCAGATCAATCACGAAGCATGCAGACACAACGTCCGCACCGATCTGGCGCAAGAGCTGCACGGCACCCACGGCTGTGCCGCCCGTGGCAATCAGATCATCGACCAGAATGACCTTTTCGCCGGGCTGCACGGCATCCACATGCATTTCCATCTCGTCCAGACCATACTCGAGGCTATAGGCAATGCTGACCGTATCGTGCGGAAGCTTGCCCTTTTTGCGGATTGGCACAAAGCCCGCCGAGAGCTGGTGCGCCACAGCGCCACCAAGGATAAAGCCACGCGCTTCCATACCAGCGATCTTGTCGATCTTCAAGCCAGCATAGGGTTGCACCAACTCATCCACGGCGCGGCGAAAGGCGCGCGGATTGCCCAACAGTGTGGTGATGTCGCGAAAGATAATGCCGGGCTTGGGATAATCCTGAATGGAGCGGATGGTATCGGAAAGCTCCTGGGAAAATTTTGTCATTGTCAGTTCCGGGTCTACGGATTTTCTAGTTACAGGGGACTCTATCAAGATTAACGAGCCGCCCCAACAAAAAAAGGCGGCTAAAGAGCCGCCTTTCCAGAACCTTTTAATGGCCAAATCATCAATGTGGCTTGTTGGCGTAAACCGACTTCTTGGTCAGGTAAATCAAACCGGCAAAGATCAGCAGAAACACCAACACCATAAAGCCGGTGCGCTTGCGCTCTTCCAGATGCGGCTCTGCAGCCCACATCAAAAAGGCTGAGACGTCCTTGGCATACTGGTCCAAAGTCTCAGGGGTACCGTCGTCATAGGTTACCTGTCCCCCCTTACCTTGCTCTGTCTTCGCAAGAGGCGGAGCCATGGCCAATGCCGCAGCATTGGCGAAGTATGGGTTATAATGGGTGCCTTGCGCCACCTCAACCCCGGCTGGCGGCTCCTGATAGCCGGTCAGCAGCGAGTAGATGTAATCCGGTCCACCCTCTTGATATTGGGTAAAAATATCAAAGAGAAAGGTCGGAAACCCACGTTCAATACCGCGTGCCTTGGCCAGCAGCGACATATCTGGCGGGGCCGCGCCATTGTTGGCCGCAGCAGCGGCCTCATGGTTGGGGAATGGCGAAGGAAAGTGGTCCGATGGCACTGCCTTGCGGGTATACATATCGCCTGAGGCGTTGGGGCCATCCTGCACTTCATATTCGGCAGCAAAGGCTTTCACCTGCGCGTCCGAATAGCCCAGATCTCCCAGTGTTCTAAACGCCACAAGGTTCATCGAGTGGCAGGCAGAGCACACTTCCTTATAGACCTTCAATCCACGCTGGAGCTGGCCTTTGTCGTATTTGCCAAACGGACCGGCAAAGCTCCATTCCTGATTGCGGGGCTTATGCAGCGGATAATGCGGGGTTTCGCCTTCCGCATGTTCCTGTGCGATGGCTGCCGACAGGCCAAGACCTGTTGCAAAGACTAGACACAGGAGGCTTGAAACAAGCTTTTTCATAAAATTAATCCTCTCCTGAGCCCGTATCAAACGGCTGCCTTTGCCGATTTGGCATTCTTTTCCAGAACAGCTTCCGTGATCGAGTTTGGCACGCGCCGTGGCGTTTCAAACAGACCCAGCAGAGGCATGATCACCAGGAAGAAGCCAAAATAGTAGAGCGTGCCAAACTGTGCCATCAAGGTGTAGGTGTCGGTTGGCTGACGCGAGCCAAGCCAGCCCAGCAGCATGCAATCTGCCGCAAACAGCCAGAAAAACAGCTTGTACCAAGGGCGATACACCGCCGAGCGTACCTTGGATGTATCCAGCCAGGGCAGGAAGAACAACACGATGATGGCACCAAACATCACCAACACGCCACCGAGTTTGGAATCGATGAACAGGATGTTGAAGGTGATGGCGCGCAGCATGGCGTAAAATGGCAGGAAGTACCATTCAGGCACGATATGTGCCGGTGTCTTCAAGGGGTCTGCCATGATGTAGTTATCAGGATGGCCTAGGAAGTTTGGCATGTAGAACACAAACCAAGCATAGGCGATCAGGAAGATCGAGACACCAAACGCATCCTTGAGGGTGGCGTAAGGCGTAAACGGCACCGTGTCGGTCTTGTGCTTGATTTCAACGCCGGTCGGGTTGGTCTGGCCGGTGACATGCAAGGCCCAGATATGCAGGATCACAACACCGGCGATCATGAAGGGCAGCAGGTAATGCAGCGAGAAGAAGCGGTTCAAAGTGGGTTGATCCACCGCAAAGCCGCCGAGAAGGAAGGTTTGAATCCACTCGCCAACCCAGGGAAAGGCCGAGAAGAATCCGGTGATAACCGTGGCCCCCCAGAATGACATCTGACCCCAGGGCAGAACATAGCCCATGAAGGCAGTTGCCATCATCAAAAGGAAGATGACCACGCCGAGCATCCAGAGAATTTCGCGCGGCGCCTTGTAGGAGCCATAGTAGAGGCCGCGGCCAATATGCAGATAGACGGCAATGAAGAAAAAGGATGCGCCATTGGCATGCATATAGCGCAACAGCCAACCGTGATTGACATCACGGGCGATTTTTTCGACCGAGTTGAACGCAACAGTCGTATCGGCGGCATAGTGCATGGCCAAAACCACGCCGGTCAAAATCTGCACAATCAACATGACCGACAACATCGCCCCGAACGTATAGGCGTAGTTGAGGTTGCGCGGCACGGGAAAAGCAACAAAACTATCGTAAACGAGGCGCGGCAATGGCAAGCGCTGATCGATCCATCGTGTCAGCCCGGATGAAGGCTGGTAACTGGAATGCCCACTCATAAATATCTCCCCCTCAGCCGATTTTGATGACAGAATCGGTCACGAATGCATAATTTGGAATATGCAGGTTTTCCGGTGCCGGACCTTTGCGAATGCGGCCCGCGGTATCATAAACCGAGCCATGGCAGGGACAGAACCACCCGCCATATTCACCCGCCTGCCCCAAAGGCACGCAACCCAGATGGGTGCAAGACCCGATCATGACAATCCAGTTTTCCTTGCCCTTGCCAGCAGAACGGTCCAGATCGCTTGCAGTTGCGCCGTCTGCCAGATTGGCATTGCGCGATAGCGGATCTTTCAGCTGGGCCATGGGCACGCCCTTGGCCTCCTCCACTTCCTTATCCGTGCGGTTACGGATAAACACCGGCTTGCCCCGCCACTTGACCGTCAACGACATGCCGGGCTGAAGCGCCGACACGTCCACCTCAATCGAGGCAAGCGCCAAGGTTGAGGCATCAGGCCGCATCTGATCAATAAAAGGCCAGGCAACAGCAACGGCACCCACCGCACCTGCCATGCCCGTTGTGAGGTAGAGGAAATCACGGCGTGTGGGTTCGCCCCCGCCTTCACCACCAACCCCGGCCATGCTCTCACTATGTGTATTGTGTTCGCTCACGGTCAAACCATCCTCTTCGCAACACTTGCGACAAACCGTTTGAGCGCCGCGCGCCAAGACCGACCCGCAAAAAACGCTCATTCACGTACCATCTGCTGCTCAGCACCTGCGCCGGGAAAACTCTCTCTCGTGAGTGTTCACAATGCAGTGAGAAGCAGCAGCGCCCCCCAGCGAAAAATCAATGTGCCACAAAGCCGCCATAGATTCACCGCCCATAAGTCAATTTCTAAGCACACCGGTGAAATCTGTCCAGTCTTCAACCGCAAAGGAGGCAACATGTCGCGGAAAAAGTTAGAGTTTTAGGATATAAAATTTCCCTTTTAATTGCAGGGGTTTGCCGATTATCAATTGAGAGGAGCACCCAAATCACCATTTTTTGCCGGTTTTCTCTGCAAAGACTGTTTGAAAAATGTCAAGTATACCGCAGTGCATATATGACTATTGCACTGCAAAGATTTTTTCACCATGGTGCCGCCCGAGAGCGTTTGCCAGGGAAAAGTGGAACCCGGTTTTCCTGATAGGACAAACGAAATCAAAAGAATCGAGAGTTTGCTGGTTCAATCTGAACCTGACAAACTCTCATCAAGACCCCGCCAAAGCACCATCCAGCACCCCACAAAGAGATCCATGAGAGCAATGCTACTGCACATTATCGCGACACTGCTCTGTTTAGGCTTGGCTGTGTTTGTCTTGCGTTACATCACCCACTTCTGGGGCGTGAACGTTGCTTATAGCCTGCAGCTCCAGGCAGGCGTTGTCATGGTGGTGATGGCGCTTGTGTGTCTCTCCCTCAAGCCCGGAGCGTTTACGCTCTCGCTGCTGGTGGCAAGCGTGTTTATTGCCAGCCACGCCGTGCTGATGATGTGGCAATCTCTGCCGCCCTCACCGCCCACAGATATCGTAAACATGCAAAAACTGCGGGTGCTGTCTTTCAACGTGCTGGGTGATAATCTCGAAAATGGGGCAACGATTGCCGATTACATTGCGCAATCCGGTGCGGACATTGCCTATATCATGGAAGCAGCGCCGCTTGCTCCCTATCTGGACCAGCTATCCACACTCTACCCCTACCGAATCGGTTGCGGCCAGCACACGCCCACCTGCGATCTCATGCTGTTGTCGAAATATCCTCTCGATGACATTTCTGTCGGCAATCTGAGCGATCTGCGCAAAGATCGGTTTGTCATGGCGCGTATCCATGTCGGCCAAACAAGCCTGCACCTTGCTGCCGCCCACCTCAGCAAACCCTATTTCGATGATTACCATGCCGAGGAACTGGATGAGCTTGCCGATGCGCTTCAGCCCATCAAAGGCCCGCTGCTGCTGGCGGGCGATTTTAATGCCGCAACCATTGCACCCGACATGCAAAACCTGCTCAAGCGCATTGGCCTGACCACCACCGGCTGGGAACCCGCCACATGGCCGGTGCGTGCCGGGCGTTTTGGCGTGCCAATTGACCATATTTTCATTCGCGCACCGCTGATGGCGCAAAAGCTTACCCGCATCCCCTCCAATTTTGGCTCCAACCATTATGGATTGACTGCCGATCTGGGGCTTCCGAAATCCTAAATCTTATCCTCCGGCTCATCGCCCAGAAAACCGCCGGACTGCCGCGCCCATAGTTCGGAATACAGCCCGCCGCGCGCCACCAATTCGGCATGGGTGCCTTCTTCGATGATCCGGCCCTTGTCTATCACCACCAACCGATCAAGGCTGGCAATGGTGGAAAGCCGATGGGCAATGGCCAGAACGGTTTTGCCGTTCATCAACAGCTCGAGATTGGATTGAATGGCGGCCTCAACTTCCGAGTCCAGCGCAGAGGTGGCCTCGTCCAGCACCAGAATCGGTGCGTCTTTCAACATCACTCTTGCAATGGCAATGCGCTGGCGCTGGCCGCCCGACAGCTTCACGCCGCGCTCACCCACATGGGCATCAAAGCCACGGCGACCGCGCTGATCGACCAGTCTTTCAATAAAGTCCAGCGCCTCGGCCTGCTCTGCCGCCTTGCGCAACTGCACTTCCGTGGCATCATCACGGCCAAACATGATGTTGTCACGAATGGAGCGGTGTAGCAGGGACGTATCCTGTGTGACCATGCCGATCTTGGCGCGCAGGCTCTCCTGCGTCACGTGGCGTAAATCCTGCCCATCAATCATGATGGCTCCGCCTTCAACATCGTAAAACCGCAGCAACAGATTGACGAGTGTGGTTTTTCCCGCCCCAGAGCGTCCCACAATGCCGACCTTTTCGCCCGGATGAATGGTCAGCGACAGATGATCAATCGCGCCCTTGTCCTTGCCGTAGTGAAAGCTGACGTCTTCAAAACGGATCAGAGGGCCGGAAATACTCAAGACCTTTGCGTCCGGTTGATCATTCAAACCGATGGGCTGTGAAATCAGCTCGGCCGAATTCTGGATGGTGCCCAGATTGCGCATCATGCTGTTGAGCTGGGTCATCATGCGGTTGAGCAACATGCTCAGGCGCAGCACCAGACCGAGCGTGAAGGCCACGCCGCCGGGGGTCATCGCCCCTTGAAACCAGCGATCAATACACAGCATGGCAATCACCAGCACCATAAAGCCCGATAGCAAGGCATGGCTTGCGCGAACGCCGGTGATCAACCGGGTGAACGGTCGCAAGGATGCCTGATAACGCTCGAACCCTTCACGAATATAGTGATCATTGTGGCGCTCACGGGCAAACAGTTTGAGCGTCTGGATATTGGCATAGCTATCGACCAGCCTGCCGCTGAGCGCCGATGAGCTTTCCGCCGTTTCGCGTGCATGAAAACGAATGCGCGGCACAAAATACCGCGCCATAAACACAAACATCACCACCCACAGCGCAATGACCGCCGATAGCCGCCAATCCAGCTGGGCCAAAAGCCCGATGGTGGAAAGGGTGTAAATCACCATAAACCAGCCGACCTGCAACAGCGAGGTCAGCAGATCGCCCACCGCCAAGCCGCCCGTCCACACCTTGGTGACAATGCGACCGGCAAAATCGTTTTGGAAAAAGCTCATGGCCTGTCGGCTGATATGCACATGGCTCTGCCAGCGCACCAGATTGGAAAAGTTGAGCACCACCACCTGCTCTTCCACCAAGGCGCTGAGGGTGATGACCAAAAAGCGCACGGCCACCACCACCAGCGCAATGCCAGCCAGCTCCGCGCCATGCATGGCAAACAGCCCCTGCCAGCCTTCGCTTTTGGGCACGGTTTCCAGCACATCCACCAGCCGCCCGACAAACCAGAACATGCTGGCTTCCATGGCCGCCACGGCACCGCCAAACACCGCCATGGCCACAAAGGCCAGCTTTGCCTGACGCACATAAAACCACACAAAGGCCCAGGCACTGCCGGGAGGGCGCAGCAGCTGCTGCTCCGCAAAGGGATTGGTCCAGTTTTCAAAAAGACGGAGTACAGCGCGGATGATCATGCGAGCAGCCTAGGGCGATTCCGAAGCGCAACAAAGGTGAAACACCCAAACGTCGCTCAGTTTCTGGTCACGATTGCGTAAACAAGGCAGCGGCGGATCACTCCGCCGCCGTCTCCTGTCCATCCACCTCATCGGCCAGAAAGCCACCAGACTGGCGATTCCACAGATCAGCATAGATACCGCCTCTGGCCACCAGTTGCGGGTGGTTGCCCATCTCGACGATTTTGCCCTTGTCCAGCACCACCAGTTGATCCATCTGGGTCAGCGTGGACAGGCGGTGGGCAATGGCAATCACCGTCTTACCCTCCATCAGGGCAAACAGGCTCTCCTGAATGGCGGCCTCTACCTCTGAGTCAAGCGCAGACGTTGCCTCGTCCAGAATGAGGATCGGAGCGTTTTTCAAAAACACCCGCGCAATGGCAATCCGTTGGCGCTGGCCACCCGAGAGCTTCACGCCGCGCTCGCCCACCTGCGCATCCAGACCTTTGCGGCCGCGCGAATCCACCAATCCCTCGATAAAATCCCAGGCGTTGGCACGCTTGGCCGCTTCCACCACCTCGGCATCGCTGGCATCAGGACGGCCATAGGCAATGTTGTCGCGAATAGAGCGATGCAGCAACGAGGTATCTTGCGTTACCACCCCGACCTTGGAGCGCAGGCTTTCCTGGGTGACCTTGGATATATCCTGCCCGTCAATGGTGATAGACCCGGCTTCGACCTCATAAAAGCGCAACAGCAGGTTCATCAATGTGGTTTTGCCAGCGCCAGAGCGGCCGACCAGACCAATTTTTTCACCAGCTTTGATGGTCAGTGAAAAGTCTTCAATGATGCCCTTGGTCTTGCCATAATGAAAACGAACCTTGTCGTAGACAATCTCGCCTTTATCGGCTCTCAGCGCCTTGGCATTGTCCACATCAACAATATCATGGGGCTTGGTCATCATTTCCATGCCGTCATAGACGGTGCCGATGTTTTCAAACAGGGCCGAGACTTCCCACATGATCCATTGCGACATGCTGTTGACCCGCATGGCAAGACCAATGGCAATGGCAATGGCTCCGATTTCAATCGACGCGTTCAGCCACAGCCAGATCGACAGAGCACCGATCAGAAAAATCACGCCGCAATTGTTGAGATAGACCAAAACCTGAAACATCGTCACTTTGCGCATCTGCGCATAGACCGTTTGCAGGAATCCATCCATCGCGCCCTTGGCGTAGGCCTCTTCGCGGCTGGTGTGGGAAAACAGTTTCACGGTGGCGATATTGGTGTAGCTATCGACAATGCGGCCCGTCATGGATGAGCGCGCATCGGCTTGTGCGGCTGCAATCTTTTGCAGTTTCGGCACATAATAGCTGACGATGGCGATATAGATTGCCAGCCATACCAGCATGGGCACCAGCAAACGCAGATCGGCATTGCCGATAATCACCAGCATCGAGATGAAATAGGTGGCAACAAAAACGAACACATCGAGAATCTTGACCACGGTTTCGCGCACCGCCAGCGAGGTCTGCATGACCTTGGTGGACACCCGGCCCGAAAACTCATTGGCAAAGAAAGTCATGGAATGGTTGAGCAAAAACCGATGCATCTGCCAGCGCGCAATCATGGGAAAATTGCCCAGCAGGGTTTGATGCACAATCAATGAATTGATGGTGCCAAGGCCGGGTAGAACCACCATGACCAAAAAGCCCATGCCCAGCAGCCGCACGCCCTGGGTTTGCAAGAATGTGGCCCGGTCGGCTTGCGACAACCAGGTAACAATATCGCCCAGAAACTGAAACAGCATGACTTCGCCCACGGCAATCAACATTACCAGAAACGTCATCAGCGCCAACCAGCCCGCCACGGGGCGGGTGTAGTGCCAGGTAAACCGGAACAATCCCGCAGGCGGCAGCTTTGGAGCGGCCTCCGGGTAAGGATTAATGCGGTTTTCAAACCACGCAAACATGGACAAGCTCCATTTCGTCATAACACGGCGCAAAGCGGCGAAACACCAGCCCACTTCGACCACAGGAATCAATCCGGAACATGACAGATCCGGAAATCGCTCTAAACTTTAAAAGATACGGAAAATACGAGAGGATTCAGCGCTGCTGAAAAGCCAAAACGGCGGGAAAGCGCATCCAGTCAGTTACAATCATGCACGCCTCCCATGTCTCGAGTTGAAGATGATCTCTTTCTACGTGTCGCAGAAAAAATTGCAAAGTCGCAAAACGACAAGCCTGCCGTTTGTTTGGGCAGTGTTGCCCGCAGACCACAGACAGGCCATGCCGTTGACGCTATGCAGAACCCATGTCTGATTTGCGCATCGCTCTTTATCAACCCGATATTCCGGGCAACACCGGCACGATTTTGCGGCTGGCGGCCTGCCTTGGCTTGGGCGTGGATATTATCGAGCCTGCGGGGTTTGATCTGTCTGATCGCAATTTAAAACGCGCCGGTATGGATTATCTGGCAAGCGTTGTGCTCACCCGCCATATCAGCTGGGCGCATTTTGAAGAATGGCGCGCTGGCACCGGTCGAAGACTGGTGCTGGCATCCACCAAAGCCGCCGAGGTCTATTTTGACGTTGCCTTTCAGCCGAACGACATCTTGCTGTTTGGCCGCGAAAGTGCGGGCGTGCCCGATAGCGTGCATGACATGGCAAACAGTCGCATTCTCATTCCCATGGTCGAAGGCCAGCGCTCCATCAATCTCGCCATGTCTGTCGCCATGATTGCCGGTGAAGCCATACGCCAGACACGGATGCCATAACCGCCGATTATAAATCGCAGCAGCTCTGCATTTCATCAAAGCCAAACCGTCAACACTGCGTTATAATAGGTTGTTACTGCATAATTCCTTAAATCGGAATCGATTTAAGGAATTATGCAGCAGATCAAAAGTGCTACAGCGTCCTTTGTGCGCCATATTTGGTGAGAGGCGCTGCAGAGTGGCAGCCTATACGTGCATGAGAAAAGTTTAAAACAATCATTGCCAATTCGATCCTGTAATTTTATGCTGCGTTGCAGCAAGATGAACGAGGATAAGCACGATGTTCAACACGGCATTCACCTTTGGCTTGACACAATTCGCTCGATCCCTCTCCCTGCCCGAAAGGTTGCAAAAAAGACCGTTTCGCAATGCCACGCTGGAGCCATGGCGGTTTCGCAACTCAAGCCTTGATGCGATGTTTTACGACATCAAAACCTTGACCGCGGATGAGGCTTTTTACATCAGCGATTCGATTGCGGCCGAAGGCATGCTGATGATTGTGCCGCCCACCGGCCAAGGCATGTTGATGATGTGTGACAGCATTGATGAATATATCTTGCGCGGCGGCCGTGACGTTCATGTGATGGCGGTGGCAGGCATTGGCGGCTCGGCCACAGGGGCTGCGGCCTTTGCCCGCAATATTGCCAATGCGGTGGATGCGCCGGTGGCCGCTGTTGTGTCCGGCTACGGGCTTGGCGATATGATTTCCGAGGCCTTGGGCAGCAACTTCCTGTTCGGCCCTCTTGGCTTTTTGCGCCATAACTTTGAAATGATTGATGATCTTGTTGGACGCCCCAAGCTGGGGGCCTACACACGTTACGACGTAACCGCCGGTGCGCCGCGCAAAAGCAGTCTTGATACCGATACGGTCGAAGCGTTGCTGATGAACGAGGCGCTCGACTTTCAGCTGGTGACCGGCCACTCCAAAGGCAATCTCATCATCGCAGAGGCCCTGCACTCGCTGGAAAGCGATGCGCCTGAGCGCTTGGCAACATTGGGTCAATCCCTCAAGGTGATTTCCTTTTCCACCCGGATTTCGGTGCCAGCAGCCATAGAACCGCCTCTTGCCATTATGGGTGAGCTGGACTGGTATGGCGAATTGAATGCAACGGCCCCCGCCAGCCATCTCATTCGTGTTCCACGAAGCGGCCATTCCACCAACACCGACGTGCCAGGTGCGCTCAAAATCACCAGCCTGTTGCGGGATGTGCTCAGCGAAACACCAAAACAACAGGCTCCCGCAACAGCCGAAGCATCACCGCAGGAGGCAGCGCTGCATCTGGTGGAAACGTCAGAACCGATCGAAGCATCGGACCAGCCAGAGCACTTGAGCGAGCAAGTACCTGAAGTCGCAGAGGCCAGCACAATCGCGACTGAGGAATTGGCCGCGACTGAGGAGTTGGCGGTGCAGGCCATACCAGAAGAAACGCTTGAGACCGTGCAGCCTGAAGCCGAGATTGCTGCCCCAGTTGAGGAGCTGGCAGAGGCAAGCGCTCTTGAGGCAACGGACATTCTTGTTGCGGAAACAAAGCCGGACATCGCGCCTGCTGCCACGCCCGAGGCAAGCCTAAAGCCAGTTCCGAGTTTCAAATCAAGACGATCGGCAAAGTCCAACGCGCGCAACAACAGAAAACCGTAAAATTCTGAAGTAAAAATTGCGTATTTCATTCATCTTGATGGCAGGATGTGTGAGAAACTACCTCATGTTAACCCACTTGCTCTAAAATGATCGAGTATGCCTCTTGGAAACATGTCCGGTTGAGGCATTTGCCGATGTTTTTGAACGATGCGCAATCAGCATGATGATTGTGCATGGGCTTCGAAAACTCGGCATGTGGCCCTCATCCGTGGGCAAGGGGTATTCATGGCACTACGCATTCGTTTGGCCGAAATTATCAAGGCACTGAGTCATGCGCTTGATCTGACCGAGGGACAATTGCCGGGCCACTGCGTTCGCTGTTGCCACATCGGCATGGCCATTGGCCGCGCTCTTCGCCTGCCCGACGAAAAATTGCATGACCTTTATTACACGCTGATGCTCAAAGACCTTGGCTGCTCCAGCAATGCCGCACGGATTTGCGAATTATACGTCAGCGATGATTTGGCCTTTAAACGCGATTTCAAATTGGTCAACGGCAGCCTACCGCAGATGATCCGGTTTTTGCTAACCCACGCGGGTGCGCAAACCAGCCTCGCCGAGAGAATGCGCACATTGCTGAGCGTGGTGAAGCACGGCGGTAAAAATTCCGTGGAGTTGATGCAGACCCGCTGTGAGCGTGGTGCCGATATTGCCCGCCAGATGCGCTTTTCAGACGATGTGGCCAATGGCATTCGCGATCTGGATGAACACTATGATGGCGGCGGCCTGCCGATGCGCATTGCTGGCGAAACGATCCATGTGTTTGCCCGCATTGCGCTGGTGGCCCAGGTGGTGGATGTGTTTTTTCAAGTCGGCGGTGCCGAGGGGGCTTTGCGGGAAATCGAGAGTCGCTCCGGCACATGGTTTGACCCCGTTATTGTCGATGCATTCGTCAGCATTGCCTATCGCTCCTGTTTTTGGGAGGATTTGACCTCACCGGATCTGGAAAACATTGTGCTGGGCACCGAACCCGGTCGGCATGTGATTATGGCCGATGAAGATTATCTGGATGACATTGCCGCAGGCTTTGCCCGTGTGGTGGATGCGAAAAGCCCTTACACCTCCGGCCACAGCGAGCGGGTTGCGCTCTACACCGACCTGATTGCCGAACAGATGCAAATTGATGCCGCCACCCGCCGCAAGCTGCGACGCGGCGCACTTTTGCACGATATTGGCAAGCTGGGTGTTTCCAATAGCGTGCTGGACAAGCCCAACAGTCTGAACAAGGATGAATGGCTGCTGATGCGCCGCCACCCCGAATTTTCCTTTGAAATCCTGTCGCGCATCCATGCCTTTGCCGATTTGGCCGTCATTGGCGGCGCGCATCATGAGCGGCTGGATGGCAAAGGCTATCCGCAAGGCTTGGCGGCAGACGCCATCAATCTGGAAACCCGCATTGTTTCCACCGCCGACGTATTTGATGCGCTGACCGCAGACCGCCCCTATCGCGCCGCAATGAATGTGCGCGAAGCCCTCGATATTCTATGGCAAGGCGCGGGCACCAGCCACGACCCCATCTGTATCCAGGCGCTGGAAGACGCTCTGGTGAAGGCAGATCTGGCTGCTTAGAGCATCGTGCAGAAGACCGGATTCCACTTTTCCCTGACAGTCTCTAAATCAGGGTTTTAACAGCACTTCTTGATGGGATAAAACCACGGCATCGCCCTCAGGATTGAGCGCATGGCGCTGCCAATCCAGCGACCAAGCGCCCATCTCTCCCGAAATGGAAAACAGATTATAAGCGGCTGGTGGCTTTTTGCCCCCCGGCCCTTGCGATGCCGAAGCAATGCCGACAACCGGCACGCGGCCATGGCGATTGTACAGCCAATTCAGCGTGTTAAGGTGGGTGTGGCCATGCAGCACAAGATCTGCCCCGCCCACGGCGATGGCAGCCGCAAAGCGGCGAATGCCGATCATGCGTTTATGCTGGGACGCCGCACCGCGAATGGGCGGATGGTGAATCATCACGACGCGAAACAGACCTTCTTCTCCGGCTTGTCGCAAAAGCTGCGCCATCTCGCGGGCTTGCCGCGCACCAAAATAACCTGAGGCGGAAAAGATCGGCGTTGCAATCGAGGTTGAGCAACCAATCAGCGCCACAGGCCCGCGCCGGCGGATTGTTGGCCACAGCTTGAATTCCTTGCGCCAGATGTGCGGATCATCATCGCCACGCACATAGTCATACCATGCCTTCATCGCCTTCTCATGGGCGCGCGGCACATAGGCGTCGTGATTGCCGGGCACCACGGAAATGCCGTCGGCCGGTCCCAGTTCATGCAGCCAATCGGCCGCACGGTTGATCTCTATGCCGGTTGCCAGATTGACAAGATCACCCGTCACCGCCACATAATCCGGGCTTTTCAAACGCATATCATCCACCAACGCGTCCAACGTGCCAGAAACCATATGCTTGGCGCGGTTGCGGTGCCAATTGAGATAGCCGGTGATTCGCTTCGATGCCAACTCCCGAAAGGTGAGATGCGGCAGTGGTCCAAGGTGGACATCGGAAATATGAGCGAGTTTAAACATGGACCCTGTTTATACCATCTATTGCATAATTCTATAAACCGGAATCGGTTTAAAGAGAAAATTATGCAACACACATAAAGAGCGACAGCGCCGTGCGCCATATATGGGCACGGCGCTGTCGGGTGAGGAGCAAGAATGATGAGCGGCAAACACCGCGATGATGGCAAGATTGGCCCGTTTAAAAAAACAATTGTCCGGCTTTTGCATGTCTATTTCGCCCTCTCCCGAGGGATGACGCTGGGCGTGCGCGCCGCCTGCTTTGATGAGCAAGGGCGTATTTTTCTGGTGCGCCACACCTACCTGCCCGGCTGGTATATGCCCGGCGGCGGCGTGGAGCGGGGTGAAACCGCAAGCCAGGCACTGGAGAAGGAATTACGCGAAGAAGGTCATCTGCTGATGACAGAGGCCCCGATTCTGTTGCAATCCTATCTCAATCTCAGCGCTAGCCGCCGTGATCATGTGCTGTTTTATCGTGTTGCAGTGCGCCAGACAGCACCGCGGCTCCCTGACCATGAGATTGCCGAAAGCGGCTTTTTTCCGCTCACAGCCCTGCCCGATGAGGTGACACCCGCCACCCGCCGCCGCCTGGACGAATTGCAAAACGGCGGCCCCTACGCCGACTTATGGTAAGAGAAAGCCCAACTCCGGCCCAACAGGCACAATCCCGGTTGGATTGATGGTCTTGTGGCTGCCATAGTAATGGCGCTTGATGTGATCGATGTTCACAGTCTCGGCCACACCGGGCACATGATAGAGGCTGCGAACATAGGCAGAAAGCGCCGGATAATCGGCAATGCGGCGAATGTTGCATTTGAAATGGCCGACATAGACCGCATCAAAGCGCACCAGCGTCGTAAACAACCGCCAATCGGCCTCGGTCAGCACATCTCCGCATAGATAGCGCTGGCTGGACAGCTTCTCTTCCAACCAATCCAGCGATTGAAACAAGGGCGTGAGCGCTTCTTCATAGGCTTCCTGGGTGGTGGCGAAACCGGCCTTGTAGACGCCGTTGTTCACCGTATCGTAAATACGATCATTCAGCGCCTCAATGTCGGCATGCAGTGCTTGCGGATAAAAATCCTGATCATCACCGGTGAGCCCGTTAAAAGCCGAATTGAACATGCGGATGATCTCGGCGGATTCATTCGACACAATGGTATTTTGGCTTTTGTCCCACAGCACCGGCACGGTGACGCGTCCATTGTAAGCGGAATCAGCCTTCACATAGACCTGCCACAGATAATCCAGCCCAAAAAGATCATCGCCGGTGGCGGCATCATCGGTCTTGAACGTCCAACCGTTTTCCAGCATCAACGGATGCACGACAGACACCGAGATCAGGTCGTCCAGCTTTTTCAGCTTGCGAAAAATCAGCGTGCGATGTGCCCACGGACAGGCCAGCGAGACATAGAGATGATAGCGACCCGCTTCGGCCTTAAACCCGCCATCACCTGTCGGTCCGGGTGCGCCGTCGGCTGTGACCCAATTGCGAAAACTGGTGGTGGTGCGTTTGAAATGGCCTTTGGTTGATTTGGTATCATACCACACGTCTTTCCAGACGCCGTCCACAAGCATGCCCATGTTATCCTGCCTTACTGCTGTAATTTTCTTGCTCTAATACATAAGCGGTCGAACAAAAAAGGCGAGGTTGCAAATGCTGAACAGTGCGTTTTTGCGATAGACGAGACAAAAAAATGCTGTTATGCAATTTTTCACCAACGAGGATAACACCCTATGACCACCCGGAACCTGCGACGACGCTGATGCTGATCAACCATCTGATGGATGGTGGAACACATTTACGCAATTCGCATTACGGTTCTGGTTTTCATGCATAAGCACGATCTGGTCTACCTCACTGAGGACGCGTCTCACGACGCCATCATCGAACTCATCAATTCCGAAGCTTTCGGTCCCGGCCGTTTTACAAAAGCCGCCGCACGTATCCGTGAGCAAGGCCCGCATGATCGCACACTCTCTTTCGTTTGCGCAGATGCCGGCGAAACCATTGGCTCGGTGCGGATGACACCGGTGCTGGCTGGCAGCGTCAAAGGCCATATGCTTGGCCCACTGGCCGTGCGCCCTTCGCACAAATGCCTCGGCATTGGCCGTGAACTGGTGCGGATTGCCATTGAAGCTGCCAGACGCAATGGCTCCGAAGCCGTGATTCTGGTGGGTGACGCCGCCTATTACATGCCGCTTGGATTTGAAAAAGTTAGCTATAAGGCGCTGGAATTCCCCGGGCCGGTGGATGCCAACCGGGTGCTGGTTGTGCCGCTGGCAGATGATGTGCATCAAAGGCTTGCTGGCAAGATTGGCTGGCGCGCGCCCACTCCGGTGATCGAAGACACTGCGGATCAGGATTTTTATGAGCCGCAGTTGCTGGTTGCCAACGGTTAAGGCTGCTTCACAGCACTGTGCCATAGATGGCAAACAGTGCTGTAGCGCTTTATATCCGCTGCAAATTTTCGCCTTGAATCGATTCCGATTTCACGAATGATGCAGGAGCGGTTCAAAACGGTAGTGATCGCCGTCACGGCGCACATACCCCACACCCGGAAAGGGAATATGAGCGGCGGCGATCAGATACCCCTCGTCTGCCGCCTGTTTGAATGCAACTGCTCGGGAAATGGCCGCGTTTTTCTGATCATAGTCAAAATCAATGGTGATGGATGGATCGGCAAATTGCAGTTTATCGCCATGCACAATATCGCCAACAAAAGCGATGACCTGTCCATCGCTCTCAAAGCGAATGGTCAAATGTCCCGGCGTATGGCCTGCGCGCAAAATGGCGCTGAAGCCGGGCAGAACCGCACCATCATCGGCAAAAATATGGACCCGGCCCTGCTGGTCGTAGGGATCGATACAGGCATGGGCGCGGGCAATCTGACCCTTCACCCGCTCTGTCACGTTTGCAGCATCGGCGGCCCCCGGTGACAGCCAGAAATCGGCCTCCGTCTTGCCAATATGCAATGTTGCCTTTTTGAAAACCGGCGCACCCTCTGAAATCAAACCGCCCGAATGATCGGCATGGATATGGGTGAGGATAATATCGTCAATCTCATCAGCAAAATGGCCCAGTTGCGCAAGCCCCGAAGACAGCTTGCCATGGTCTGGTCCGAAAAGCTGACCAGAGCCGGTGTCAATCAACACAAGCTTGCCACCCACCTTGACCAGAAAAGCGTTGACGGAAAGCTGCGTAGGCGCACCGGCAAAAGCTTCCGGCGTTGGTTGGTCCGAGCCGCGACGATAGAGATTGGCAAGGGGAGCCGCCAAAATGCCATCGCAAAAGGCAAAAATTTCAACTGAGCCCAGTGAAAACCGGAAAGGACCAAGTGCAGATGGATTTACATTTTCGTTCATAAAAGAAATCCTATATCTCTTTTGCTGTGTGGGAGATCACAGCATTTTCTTCATCCAAGTGATGGAATGGCCATCACCATAATCCTCAAGCGTGCCGCAAATATCATAGCCTTGACGCGCATAAATCCGTCGCGCGACTGGATTGGCGGTGTCGATAAGCGCACCTTTGCAGCCACGCTTTCTCGCTTCATCCTCGGCCGCCAACAGCAACTTTGCCGCCAACCCCTGACCACGCAACGCATCTGGAACAAACAGAATATCCACATGCAGCCAGCCACGGGCTGTGGCCCCGACCAAACCGCCCTCCACGACACCTTGCGCATTTTTCAATGGGATATAAAGCGGCTGACGATGGGATGCGCCCAACATCTCAACGTTGTAAGCAATCAGAGCTTTTGAAAGCTCCGCCTCATCAGCCTCCGGCACCCTATCCAGAACCTCAAACATCGCTTACCGCCCCTCGCGCCACCACATCGCCGACACGGCAAACAACAACATCGCCAAACCACCAAATCCGGCAAACAATGGTAGGGTGTTGATGCCCTTCAGCACCGTTTCATCGGTCATGCGAATGGCAATGCGCTGGCCATCGTTGCTGCGCACTTCGCCGCGCACCGGCAGAATGTCAGGAATGGAAATACCGCCCTTGCCGTCATCCAGCCGCTTCATCAAGCCATGGGTGGTATCAACCACCGGCTGCAAGATATCGGGTGTCGAGATCATCGCCTTGAACTCTGGCGCATCCACCGTGCCGATATGCACAAGGGTTGAAAACTCACCATTGGTGATGGTGAACAAGCCTGTCTCGCTCATGCGCTGCTCTGCAGTAAAGCGGCCCGGCTCCGTTTGCGATAAGGCGACCTCTTCGCGCTTTCCCGAGGGCGCGATAATGGTGGCAGGCCCCGGATTATTACCAATGGTCTGGCGGGTGATGGTCAGCATCCTGCCACTGGCGCGGGCGGTCAGGGCTTCTTCTTCCAGTTCCGGCTCTTTCATCAGCCAATGGGCAATGCGGCGATAGAGCGCCACATGCGGCCCACCGCCTTCAAAGCCGCGCGCCCACAGCCAACCCTGATCGGAGAGCAGCATGGCAACCCGGCCTTTGCCTGCGCGGTTAAGCACCAAAAGCGGCTTGCCATCGGCTGCCGTCATCACGGTTTCGCCCAAAGGCTTGGTGACATCCACGCTGCGGAACCACCGACCCCAATGGGGCGGCTCAAAGCCGGAGCCATCCAGATCGCGGGTCACAGGATGCTTTTTGCCAATGTCCGAGAGACGCGGATAAAAGCCGCCATCATCCATCTGGCCGGTGGGTGCGGCGGGCAAGACGGAGGCCAGCGGCGTCATGGCAATGGAGTCCGGGCCTGCATGTTCCGGTCCAGCCGCAATCAGCAGTGCACCGCCATTTTGCACATATTGCGCTATGTTGTCGTAATAAAGCAAAGGCAGCACGCCGCGATGCTGGTAGCGATCGAGAATAATCAGATCGAAATCGTGGATTTTTTCAACAAACAACTCGCGGGTCGGAAAGGCAATCAATGACAACTCGTTGATGGGCGTGCCATCCTGCTTTTCCGGCGGGCGCAAAATGGTGAAATGCACCAGATCCACCGAAGGGTCGGATTTCAAAAGGTTGCGCCAGGCGCGCTCACCCGCATGCGGCTCACCGGACACCAAAAGCACGCGCAGATTTTGACGAATGCCATCAATCAGATGCACGGCTTTGTTATTGGTTTCCGTCACCTCACCGGGCAGACCCGAGACGGTAAATTCCAGCACATTGCTGCCGCCACGCGGCACCGTGAAGCTATAGGGCGTGTCTTTACCCGGCACCGCCGAAAACGTGCCGCTCTCCACACCGTTGATGCGCACGCTGACCGTTGCAGGCTGGGACACCTTGGTACCCTCATCGATCACCCGCAGCACCATGTCCTGATTTTGGCCGACAATGCCAAAACGCGGCGCGCGCACCACTTCAATGCGGCGGTCAAATTCATTGGCCTTACCGGTCAAAAGCGTGCTGATCGGCGCATTCATGCCAAGGGTCTTGAGGTTGGACGGCACATCATGCACCTGCCCATCGGTGATGAAAATTGCCCCGCCAATGCGCGCAGGCGGCACATCGGACACGGCAGAAGACAAAGTCTCGAACAGCCGGGTTGAGGGTGTGTCGGAAGTATCCGGGGTCGATGCCTCAACAATGCGCGGCTCTATGCCGGGAAATTGCGCCAAGCGCTGCTTGATGCCTTGCAAGGCCTCATCCGTCATCACCTTGCGCGCAGGAATATCGGTCTGGCTCTGGCTGCGGTCCACCACCACCGGCACCACGGTGCTCAGCGCATCGCGGTCTTCCGATAGCAACAACGGGTTGGCAAGCGCCGCAATCAAGGCTGCAAAGGCAATGAGGCGAATGGTGCTGCCACGAATGCCCTTGTGAAAGCCAATGAAAGCCACCACAAGCGCCAAAATGCCAAGCACACCCAGCATCCACCACGGCAGGAAGGGAGAGAAGGAAAGGCTCATTGCGGCCTCCTTGTCTGTATTGCGGCCTGTCTCATTGGCCTAATCTTTCCAACAGAGCAGGCACATGCACCTGATCGGCTTTGTAATTGCCGGTCAGCATATACATCATGATATTGACCCCAACCCGGTAGGAGATTTCGCGCTGGCGTTCATCCGCTGGCACCGTGGGCAGCAGCGGTACGCCATTGGCATCAATGGCCCAGGCCCCCAGAAAATCGTTGCCAGTGATCATGATGGGCGACACCCCATCGCCGCCGGATGTCAATTCCTTGCCCTTGGATTTGGCCTCCTGGCGCGCTTCCACCCACAGCGGGCTGCCGGTGTAGCGACCGGGAAAATCATGCAGCAGATAGAAAGACCGGGTCAAAACATGGTCTTTCGGCACCGGCTCCAGCGGCGGAATATCAATATTGGACAAAATGGCCCGCAGCCGCTCGGCATTCGGGCTTGGCGCGCCATCAATGCCGAGATTATTGATCTGGTCCCGCGTATCAAACAGCACAGTGCCGCCTGAACGCATATAGGCATCAATCCGGCTGATGGCCTCTGCACTGGGCATGGGGGCTGTGGCCGAAATCGGCCAGAAGATGATCGGGTAAATCGACAATTCATCCTTGGCAATATCCAGCCCCACGGGCGTGCCCGGCTCCAACGTGGTGCGATAGGTCATATATTCGGTCAAACCGCTCAGGCCGCGCTCTGACAACTCGTCCACATCAGACTCGCCGGTTTTGACATAGGCCAGATGGGTGTTGTCCAAATGCTGCAACAGGATCTCATCGCCGCGCTTGCTGTCATCGGCATAAACCCGATCCATCGGTGCCAAGGACAAAGCTGCCCCAAGAGAAACCATAGCCAGAACGGCCGCCGTGCCGCGCTTTGGCAGCCTTGCAAAAGCCCCCCCCATGAACAACACAACAAGGCTATCGAGAATAAACAGCACCAAAGCAATCCCCAGCAAAATCGGTTTCAGCGGCTTGGCAGTGGCCCCCACCAGCGCTTCACGCACCACCGGCACGCTGGCCCCGCTGAGATCCACCGGCTTTAGCTCTGCGCCATTGGGCAAAAGGTTGAGCGCGGTAAACCCGTCTTCAGAGCCATAAAGACCGGGCGGATTGTCAAAGCTTGAGGCTTTCGGGCGGTTTACGCCTAACTCCAAAGGCTTGGCATTGCCCGCATCAGATGTCAGTGCCCCGCGCTCGGTCAGCAGCCGATACGGTGGCAGGCTGGCAACTGCGGCCCCTGTTGTGCCACTCACGCCCACACCAGCATGGGAGAGCTGCACAATCCGGCGCAGCATTTCGACAAATTCGCCCGAAATCGGCAGGTTGGACCAACTGGCCTCGGCTCCGACATGAAACAGCACAATACGGCCAGCCCCCAGCTGTTTGGTGGTCACCAGCGGCGTGCCATCGGCAAGGCTTGCCCATGTGCGCTCGGCCAGATCCGGCGTGGGTTCTGCCAAGACCTGTCGTTTCACCAACACACCCTTGGGCGGGGCAAGGCCTGCAAACGGTCCATTGACTGGGAAAGCAGCCAAAGCCTGCGGCTCTGCCCATGACAACGCCCCGCCCAATTGCCGCTCGCCTTGGCGGAGCATCACCGGCACCAAAGGATCATCAGCAGGGGCGGCGGCGAGACGCGGACCGGCAAAACGGATCAAGGTGCCGCCTTTTTGCAGCCAGCGCTGCAAGGCTTGTTGCACCTCTGGCGGCATGCGGCCAATATCGGCCATCACAACAACCGATGGATTTTGCTGCAACAATTGGGTGACAGCAGTGGGCAAATCCTTGTCTTGCGCCTTGATCAGGTCGGCATAGGGCTGCAACGCGCGCTCAATATAATAGAGCGGCGACAACAGCGGCTGAAACTCATCATTGGAATCGCCCGACAACAGAGCCACCTTGCGACGGCGAAAGCCATCATCGAGCAAATGCACGGCACCCGCAGTCGAAAGCCCGGAAATGCTCAGGCGGGCAAAATCATTGCGCAGCTCATAGGGCGCGGTAATCTCTGCCGTGGCCACGCTTTGGCCTGCCGCAAATGTTGCCGTGCCGGTGGCAATGGCGCGCCCTTGCTGGTCTTGCGCATCGACAATCACCTGCTGCGGGTTAGTGGTGGCAAGCCGCGTCACTTTGGCATTCAGACGTTCAACGCCATTAGTGGCAGAGGTCACAGCAAGTGCGGCCTTGCCATCATCGGCAATCACCCGCATCTCGGACGGCTGAAGAGCGGAGAGTTGAGCACCGATCTTCTCATTGTCTTTTGCAGCCAAGCCATCGGTTATAAAGGCCAAGGTGCCGGGATGGGTGCCATTGAGCGCGGCTTGCAAAGCGGTCACAGCCCTCTCGCGGTCTGGCACCAGCGGGCGCGGCTTGGCAGCCCGCAAATGTTCACGCGCCGTTGCCGGATCGGTTGGCACAGCATCCTGACTTGGCTCGGCAGTGAACACCATGGAGATGGCAACGCCCTTGCTTTCGGCCTCATCAATCAAGCCAGATGCAGTGTCCACGCGGCGGTCCCAGTCAGTTCCGCTGGCCCAGCCGTTGTCAATCACCAACGCCAGCGGCCCCCCACCGGCAATCGTGCCAACCCGTGGGTTCAGCACAGGTTCGGCCAGCGCAAAAATCACCAGCGTTGCCATGATCATGCGCAAAAGCGTCAGCCACCACGGGCTGCGCGCTGGAGTTTCTTCGCGCTTCAGCACCGTTGCCAGAATTTTCAGCGGCGGAAACACTTCGGCTTGCGGGCGCGGCGGTGTCAGCTTCAACAGCCACCAGATGGCGGGCAGCACTACTAGCGCGCCCAGCAAAGCGGGACTGGCAAAAGCAAAGGAGGAAAACATCACAGCCCTCCCCCCCTATGCGCGTTTTGATGGGTATTTTGCGGCACACCGGACAAATGCATATGCACCGATGCCAAAGCTTCAGATGCCAGATGATCGGTCAGATGATGGGTAAAACTCCAGCCGAGACGTCTTAGCCCCTGCCCCAAAGCCTCGCGACGGGCGAGATAAGCGCGGCGATAATCATCGCCAATGGTTTCGGCGCGGCCCGACACCAGCTTTTCGCCGGTTTCAGGATCGGTAAATTCGGTGCGGCCCGCATAGGGAAACAGCTCTTCGGCGGGATCAGCAATTTCAATCACATGGCCGTGCAAACCGCGCCGCGACAAGGGCGTGATGCTATCCATAATCCGATCTGCATCATCGAGAAAATCGCCAATCAGCACGATGTCGCTTGCCCCACGGATCATCCCCGTCTGGGGTAGTCCCGACAAAAACGCGGCATTTTCCTCCGCATGCATCAAGGCCGTTGCCAGCCGCTCAGCGGCATTGCGCGCCGCAATAGGCTCCAAAATGCCGGGGCAGCCAATGCGCTCGCCGGAGCGGGCCAAAATCTCGGCAAGCGCCAGCATCAGCACCAAGGCACGGCTTTCCTTGGAGACTGTGCCAAGCTTGGATTTAAACATCATGGAAGGCGAAAAATCAGCCCAGAGCCAAACGGTGTGGGCGGCCTCCCACTCGCGGTCGCGGATATAGAGTTGGTCATCCCGCGCAGAGCGTCGCCAATCAATGGCGGCCAGACTTTCGCCGTCAGCATAGGGACGAAACTGCCAGAAATTTTCACCAATGCCGCGCTTGCGGCGGCCATGCCATCCTGAAATCACCGTGTTGGCAATGCGCTTGGCTTCCACCATGCAATCGGGGATCAGGCTTGCGCGCTGACGTGCACGGGCCAGACCGTCCCCGGTCGGGGTTTTCTCGACGATCTGTCCTATTGCTGCCACGCTGCCACCGTCTCCTTATGCTTTGTTCTGTTTGACCAAGGCGGCAATGACATCGCGCACAGCCATGCCTTCGGCGCGCGCTGCAAAACTCAGCGCCATACGGTGTTGCAACACGGGTTCTGCCAGCGCATGCACATCATCAATCGAGGGAGCCAATCGGCCCTCATACAGCGCACGGGCACGGGCACACAGCATCAAGGCTTGCCCTGCGCGTGGACCCGGCCCCCAAGCCACATGCTTGTCGGTCTCAGCATTGCCCTGACCCGGACGCACTGATCGCACCAACGACAAAATCGCATCCACCACGCTTTCCGACACCGGCATTTGGCGGATCAAGCGTTGAATACTGAGCAAACGCTCGGCATCCAGCACCGAACTGGCGTGGCTGTCACTGATGCCGGTGGTGTCGAGCAAAATCTGCCGCTCGGCGGCAAGTTCTGGATAGCCGACATCCACTTGCAGCAAAAAGCGGTCAAGCTGGGCTTCCGGCAGCGGATAGGTGCCTTCCTGCTCCAGCGGGTTTTGCGTGGCCAGCACGTGGAAAGGGGCAGGCAGATCATAGCGCTGCCCGGCAATGGTGATGTGATATTCCTGCATCGACTGCAACAGCGCCGATTGCGTGCGCGGGCTGGCGCGGTTGATTTCATCGGCCATCAGCAATTGTGCAAACACCGGGCCTTTGACAAAGCGAAACGAGCGGCGACCATGCTCATCCTGATCCATCACTTCGGTGCCAAGAATATCCGAGGGCATCAAATCGGGCGTAAACTGAATGCGGTTGGCATCCAGCCCCAGCGCCGTGCCAAGGGTCGTGACCAGCTTGGTTTTGGCAAGGCCCGGCACGCCCACCAGCAGCGCATGGCCGCCGGAGAGAATGGCCAGAAGCGTGCTTTCCACCACCTGTTCTTGGCCGAAGATAACCTTGGAGACCTCGCGGCGCACATCGGCGATCTCGCTCAACGCCTTTTCGGCGCTGGCAATCATGGCCTTCTCATCGAGCGCGGTGTCCGTGGTGGTGATCATGCCCATGGCGTTCTCCGTTGGCTCAGTCTTTGATCCGAATCGATCCCGCTGCCGTGCAGCACAATCTTTCTATAACTTATTACCCGTATGGCGGCTGACAAGCGCGTTTCAAACCACTATCTCGTGTCATACAGCTATTACGTTGAAAACCGGGACATAAACATGGCAGCCGACAAAGACAATAAAGCTGAAAATGCTGCGGATCTGGCCGCCATGATTGCACGCGCAAGCGAACAGACCGCTGGCGGCAAGGCTGGTCTTCCTCCCGTTGATCACTGGAATCCGCCCTTTTGTGGCGATATTGACATGGAAATCAAAGCAGACGGCACATGGTTTTATATGGGCACACCCATTGGTCGCGCGCCCCTCGTGCGGCTGTTTTCCACTGTGTTGCGTAAAGACGATGACGGCAAAACCTATCTCGTCACACCTGTGGAAAAAGTTGGCATCCGGGTGCAGGACGCCCATTTCCTTGCTGTCGAGATGACGGTGAGCGCACAAAACGGCGCACCACTTTTGACCTTTCGCACCAATGTGGGCGATGTGATTGAGGCCGGAGCCGACCATCCGCTCACCTTTACCAACGACAATGAGCAGCTCAAACCTTATCTTTCGGTGCGCGGGCGGCTGCAAGCGCTGGTGTCACGCGCGGTCGCTTACGATCTTCTGGCGCAAGGTGAGGTGATCGAGATTGAGGGGCGCGAGATGTTTGCCATTCGCTCCGGCGGGGCCATCTTCCCTGTCATGGACGCCGCCCTTTTGGAGCGCACCTCCCCATGAGCACCAGAGCCGAATTTACCGCCGATGATTTCAAAGCCCGCGCCCAGCGCCAAAGCGGCGCACCGTTGATGGAGGCTTGGCGCAACCATGGCGACCACGCGCTCAACGCCGAGCTTCTGCCCTTGTTGGAGGGCATGCGGCTGAAAGATGCCGCGGTGCTGGTGCCGGTGATCAATGACGGCGATGCACCGCGCATTATCCTCACCCAGCGCACCGATAAATTGCGCAAGCATTCCGGCCAGATCGCCTTTCCCGGCGGCGGCATTGATGACGACGATGAAAGCCCGGAAGCCGCAGCCCTTCGTGAAGCCCGTGAAGAAATTGGCCTTGAATCGCACTTTGTTGAAACCGTTGGCCGTCTGCCCCATTATCTGGCCGCCACCGGTTTTCGCATCACGCCGGTTTTGGCCATTGTGCAACCCGGCTTTACGCTGACCCCCAACCCGGATGAAGTGGCAGAGGTGTTTGATGTGCCGCTGGCATTTTTGATGGACCCCGCCAATCACCGTCGCGGCAGCAAACTGTTTCGCGATGGCGTTTATCGGCATTTTTATGAAATGCCCTATGGCCCACACCATATATGGGGCATTACCGCAGGCATCCTGCGCACGCTGTATGAAAGGCTTTACACATGAACTCCGTTGCCGATCAGCCTTGGTTTCAAGAGCCATCGCTTAGCCGCGTCCTCACACTCCTGAATGCAGAGGGTGGTGAAACCCGCGTGGTGGGCGGTGCCGTGCGCAACAGCCTGTTGGGCGAGCCGATTGGCGATATTGATCTGGCCACAACGCTTTTGCCCACCGAGGTCATGGAGCGGGCAGAGAATGCCAAAATCAAAGCTGTGCCAACCGGCATAGACCATGGCACCGTGACCCTGATTGTCGATGGCAAGCCCTTTGAAGTCACCACCTTGCGCCGCGATGTGGCCACCAATGGCCGCCATGCCGAGGTGGCTTTTGGCACCGATTGGCAGGAAGATGCCGAGCGGCGCGATTTTACCATTAATGCGCTGTATGCCGATAAGGACGGCGCAATCATTGATCTGGTGGGCGGCAAAGCGGATATTGAAACCGCAACATTACGCTTCATTGGCGATGCACATAGCCGCATTGCTGAGGATTATCTGCGGGTTTTGCGCTTCTTTCGCTTTTTTGCCTGGTATGGCCGTGGCAGGCCCGATGCCAATGGCCTTCGCGCCTGTGCCGCCGCACGAGATCACCTCGGGCAGCTCTCGGCTGAGCGGGTATGGAGCGAAATCAAGAAATTGCTGTCGGCCAAAGATCCGGGCCGTGCGCTGCTTTGGATGCGCCAGGCGGGCGTATTGAGCGCCATTTTGCCAGAAACCGAAAAATGGGGCATTGACGCCCTGCCCGGCCTGATTGCCACCCAAACCGCCCTTGGCTGGCAGCCAGACCCTTTGCTGCGCCTCATCGCCATGGTGCCCAACGATGCGGAGCGCATGAAAGGCTTAAGTGCGCGCCTCAAACTCTCCAGACAGGAAGCGCAGTTTTTGCAAGACTTTGTGAGCGCTCCGAAAATTGCCGACAGCACCGGCGAACTGGCGCTGGACCGTCTGCTCTATCACCATGGCAAGGCGGGCATTATCGCGCAACTTCGCTTGTCGCTTGCCAATGCGCGCAGCAAGGCGGAGGGAGACACTGAGGCCATGGCGCAAACGGCGCGCTTCTCGCGTCTGTTGCAGCGCGCAGAGGCCTTTGAAAAGCCAGCCTTTCCGCTCAATGGCGGCGATGTGATGGCCTTGGGCATTGCCGGCGGCCCGAAGGTTGGCGAGATGCTGAACGACCTGGAAGCCGTGTGGGTGCAGGCGAATTTCACTCTCAGCCGCGACACGTTGCTAGCGCGCCTCGCAGAAAAGCACGCATCTGAATCCTGATAATCATTTGGATTTTCTCAACCTCATCCTCAGGCACAGCCCTGAGGATGAGAAATGGCGGGATCGAGATCGATCAATACAATCGATGCACCTGTGACCCAATCAAGCTGCCTGCCAAGCGGGCTGCGGGTCGGCAGTGTCAACAATCCGCAACTTGATATTATAGATAAGATTTTCGCGAATAAGCGTTTCACCATGCACGAGGCGCATGTGCTCGACCGCGCGGTGAACCACCTCTGCGGCCTCGTTGGAGCGGGTATGCCATTCACAACCGGGCACAAGTGCGCCACATTCAAACTGTTTCATGGTCATTCTCCTTCATGTCATGCAGCAAATATAAAGTGCTACAGCGCACCTTACTCCTCACAACGTGCGCATTCATGGCTGCGCTGGAATCATTCCAGCGCAGAGGGTTTTGACGTCAAAGGCTACGCCTGATCTGTTGATCGCATTTTCCGAAAACCGGCACTCACTTTTCGGTCCGATGCTTTGATTTTTGCTGCGCATCGGATTGTCCGAAAACCGGCGTCCACTTTTCGGTCCGATGCATTATTCAGGCATAGCCCAAGCATAAAAGACCGAGCTTGGTCCATTGACGATGTTTTTGCTCACCGTCCTCACCGCATCATTGGCGGCGCGTTCACGGGTGTGTACACCCGCCAAACGAAGTTTCGCCTGCTCCACAAAGTAGCAATGGGGCAGATCCGCATCGCTGGACGCTTTCAAATCATGCGCCATACGATCGATCAACTCAACGGTATCAAGCGATCTCTCGAAACCGTCAGGTTGTGTGGGGATGGGCATGCTGTTCATGGCAACCATTGCAATCCTCCTCCTTGATCTGTGTCTTAAGTGTAACACAGAAGAGAATTAAACCAATGTTAAATCTTTTATGGATGCCAATAAAACAGCATCTCCTTAACTAAAATAGCACATAACGGTGTCTCTTAGGCGCACAAACCCTCGAAATCGAGGGGTTTTATTCCTTATGCGTTCTGAAATGGCGCAGATGAGACATCAAGGCCAGCGCACCAGCGGTGGCATGGACGACAAAATTGATTCGACATTGCCGCCCGTCTTCAGGCCAAAGATCGTTCCACGGTCATAAAGCAGATTGAACTCGACATAGCGGCCCCGGCGCACCAATTGCTCTTCGCGGTCGGCATCAGTCCAGGGCGTGTTGAAATTGCGCCGTACCAATTGCGGGTAAATATCGCGAAACTGGCGACCCACCTCTTGTTCAAAGGCAAAATTCACATCCCAGCGGTCCAGCTTTTCGCCCGCATGCAGCCAATCAAAGAAAATGCCGCCAATGCCGCGCGCTTCATTGCGGTGGGGCAGGAAGAAATACTCCTCACACCACGCCTTATAGCGCGCATAATCCGCAACATCCGGGTGGGCATCGCACGCGGCCTGCATGGCTGCGTGAAAGGCAACCGTATCGGCATCCTCTTGTGTGCGGCGACGATCCAGCACCGGTGTCAAATCCGCCCCGCCGCCAAACCATTGGCTGGTGGTGACCACCATGCGGGTGTTCATATGCACGGCGGGCACATTGGGATTGCACGGATGAGCAATGAGCGAAATGCCCGAGGCCCAAAAGCTCGGGTCTTCTTCGGCACCGGGCATTTGCTTGCGAAACTCGGGCGAAAACTCACCATAAACAGTGGATGTGTGCACGCCGACCTTTTCAAACACCCGACCATGCATCATCGACATGCGGCCACCGCCGCCCTTGCCTTCCTCGCGCTGCCAGTCCTTGGGCACAAAACGCCCCGGTTCACGGTCACTGAGCGGGCCGGATAATTCGTCTTCCAACGCTTCAAAGGAGGCGCAAATCTGATCTCGCAGGTTTTCAAACCATGCGCGGGCAGTAGCCTTTTTGGTTTCAATATCGTCGGGCAGGCCCTTTGGCAAAACAGGACGTTCCATATGCATTCTCCCTGTCGTCATCTCGGCGAATTTTGATCGCAGCAAATAACAGGTCTGCCATTGATGCGCCAGAACGCGAAAATTGATTTAGAGTCTGTCCGGTTCAGATTGAACCAGACAGACTCTAAATTTTCTTGTTTTCGTTTGTCTGATCGGGAAAACCGGATTCCACTTTTTCCCTGACACACTCTAGAACTCTTAAATATGGAGTGCTGGAAAAATACCCGAAGTTGTTTTATGGTGGAGTTGGAACAGGATATGATGTCATGGCCACAAAGCTTCCTCGCCCCCCGCTTGATGGGTTGAAACGTCAGATTGATCGCTATCGCCAAGGGCAAAAAGGCGCGCATAACCCTGCCTTCATTCGAGAGACGTTTTGCCTGAGCCGTGAAGATGCCCGTGTAAAAGCCCGAGAATGGTTTGACGCATTCCCGCGTGCAGCCTATTGGACTGAAATTGAAAGCTGGCGACGCCTTGATGACGAACGCATCGAATTTACCATGCGGCGTCTTTCTTCTGCAGATTAATGCGCATATTCGAATTGTCGGGCATTTTGCCCGGATCGTTAAATTGTTAGTGATTGTATCAAGCAGGTTGTAATAGCTCGTACATTATAGATAACTTACATGATTGCTTCTGGCATCTGCCAAAACCAATCAGCATCAGGAATTTCCGGGTCCGGCGGCGGGTCTGTTTTGAGTATCGTACCGTGGGTGGAGATCAGCATGGCATCTGTAAATGCAACATCAAGTTCGGCGCTGTCGCTGCTAACCGGCACATCCAAGGCCTATGAAAGCACGCAGGCACGCGTTGCAACCGGAAAAAAGGTCGATAATGCCGCCGATAACGCGGCTTACTGGTCCATTGCCACCACGATGAAATCGTCCAACCTCTCGCTGTCAAGCGCAGAGGATGCCACGGGCCTGTCGGCCGCCGTGACGGATACGGCGGCGCTGGGTGTGCAGCAGGCCACAAATATTGTCTCTGATATTCAATCGAAGCTGATCCTGTCCAAGGCCGTTGGAGCCAACAAGGACGCTATCAACACTGAAATCACCCAGTTGAAATCACAATTGACGTCTGTTGCCGACAGCTCCAGCTTCAATGGCCAGAACTGGCTCAAGCTTGGCGCATCGGAAAGCCCGAAGGTGACATCCATGGTGTCCTCGGTTGGCACTGACAGCAGCGGCAATCTGGCCGTCAATGTCACCAATTTCGACACGGCCAAAAGCGTGCTGACCAGCGCCAATGATGCCAATGACGGCATTTTGACCCGTGCCTACACCACCATTGCAGCCAATGGCTCGACCAGCGATTATTACCTTCTCAATGCCAATTCACAGACGCCAGCCTCGCCTTCGGCCAAGGAAATTGCCATTTCCAACAGCACATCCAACGCGGACATTGACGGGATGATTTCGGCCACCAACACCATGCTGTATGGTCTGGCCAATGCCGGGGCAGAGATTGGTGCCACGCAGAAAACCATTTCCGCCAACACCGATTTCCTGAAAGACCTTCAGGACGTCAACACCATCAGCATTGGCCGCCTGACGGACGCCAATATGGAAGAGGAAGCCACAAAGCTGTCTTCGGAAAAGGTCAAGACCCAGTTGCAAACCATTGGCCTCAACATTGCCAACAGCCAGCAACGCAGCGTCACCCAGCTGTTCATGTAAGCACAACAACAATCCTTTCAAACGGGTCTCATGCCAGTCGTGAGGCCCGTTTTTTAATTGTTACAGGAGTGGATCGACGATCCATCGGATGCTTCCAGAGGGTATAACCCGCCATTTTGTCGATCAAAGCTTGTCTTTTTCACACATTCTTTTAAGCCTTGAGAGGCAGATTGCATTATTCCTTGAGCCAGCATTGGTTTGGGGAAAAATATGCAGCAGAGACAGGTGGTACAGCGCAGTTTAGTGCACCATATAAGGTGCACGCCGCTGTATGCGCGGGTGAGCAAAACGCAAATGAGGAATTGCCGAATGAACGAAGAAGACGACGACAAGAGCAAGGAACTGCCTCTCGGCAAGGAAACGGAAGCGAATCTTTTCAAGTCGCGTTCGATCTTCATCTATGGTGGGATCACTCAGGAACTGGCGCAAAAGGTCTGCACCCAATTGGTGGCCTTGGCTGCTGCCAGCGACGAAGACATTCGCGTTTACGTGAATTCTCCCGGCGGCCACGTCGAATCGGGCGATTCGATCCATGACATGATCAAGTTCATCGAGCCCAAGGTGTGGATTATCGGCACCGGCTGGGTCGCTTCTGCAGGTGCTTTGATCTACGTATCCGTGCCAAAGGAGCAGCGCCTGTGCCTGCCCAACACCCGCTTCTTGCTGCACCAACCCTCGGGCGGCACACGCGGCATGGCATCGGATATCGAAATCCAGGCCAATGAAATCATCAAGATGAACAAGCGCCTGATCAAGATCTTCTCCAAGGCCACCGGCCAGTCGGAAGAAAAGATCGCCAAAGACATCGACCGTGATTACTGGCTGTCTGCTGAAGATGCCCTGTCCTATGGACTGGTATCGCGCATTGTTGAAAGCCAGTCTGAAATCGGCTGATTTTGAAAATATTCAAAAAAAAGCCCGCCGCGATATAATCGCGGCGGGCTTTTTTGCATAATTCCTTAAAACGGAATCGATTTAAGATGAAAATTATCCAGCAGATTAAAAGTCTTACATGGCAAATGCCAGAACAAGATTGGTGAGCGTTGCGGCCACAAAGCCCAAGGGTGCGGCGCGCAGCAATAGTTGAGGAAACAGCTTTTGCCGGGTTTCTTCATCCGGTGCAGAGCCGAGAATGAGGCTGCCACCCGACGAGAACGGTGAAATCGACGTCGCCTGCGAGCCAAGCACGATGCACACGAAAATCAGCATCGGATTCATCGACATCGACTGCGACAGCGGCATGACCAGCGGGAACAGAGCGGGCGTGACCACACCAAGCGTGCTGGCAAACAGCGACATGATTCCGGCAACGATACCAAACATGGGCGGAATAAGAATTGGCGAAATATTGCCACTGATCCAGACTGCCAGATCGTCAATCATGCCTGCCTTGATGGCCACCGAAATCAACATGCCCATGCCGCAGATCATGATCAGGGTTGGCCAGGGCAGCGATGCAATGGCCTTGCGCTCGTCTCCCAGTTTCAAAAGCAGCGCGATGACGGAGAACAGGCTGGCAATCAAGCCAATGTCAATTTTGGAATTGATGAATTTAACCGTGGCATTGGCCGGAAACACAAGCTGTGCCAAGGGACCGGCCAGCACCAGCCCCATCATCAGCAAGGTCAGGAACAATGTGGTGCGCTGAACACCGTTGAACGCCTCTGGCGGCGTCGCAGCACCCGGCTCAGTCACTTTTGTCTCATTCTTACGGCCGAAGAAGGCAACAACAGAAATAACAATGATCGGCAATATCAGTGTCGCGACAAAAATCGCCAGGCCGTTGAGAAAGGCCTGATTTTCCGAAACACCTGCATTGACCATCAAACCGCGGAAAATAATGCCGCTCTGGCTGGATACGAAATTGGCTCCGCACAGCGCACCATAGTTGACCGCCAGACCGCCAATAATCAGCCCCATGCCCGTTCGCTGGCACAGGATCAGCGTGAGTGGTGCCATGAAGGCCAGCACTGTGTAATAGCCAGCCCCCATGCCGGAGATGATGGTTGCCGCCAGAAAAACCGCATAGGGCAAAAGATAAGGCACATTGCGGCAGCGATAGAGCAGATGCTCGGCCATTTTTTTCAGCGTGCCATTGACCATGGCAAAGCTGTAAAACAGGCATACGGAAAAGATCACGAAGAAGATCTTCAACGGCCACATCATGATGATGTCGCTTGGCTTCAGCCCCATCACAAAGCAGCCCAGAAGATAGGCGAAGGCCATGGCAAACAGGCCGATATTGATGCGGGTGGCATAGCCAAGCGCAATCGCAAGGACAATGGCCAGAACGGCGATAAGGCTCATAGGATTTCTCTTGTTTTTATGGCGAAATTTGAAACCATGTGATCTACTCAAACAAACCTGAACAGGCCTGCCGGATTGTTGATCAACACCCGATTTCGCTCCGTTTCATCGGGGATCAGTGCCCGCAAAAGCGCATATTGCGCATCAAAATCCGTGCGATCTTCGAATTGCGTATGGGGCCAATCGCTGCCCCACAGAAAGCGCTCAATGCCGCCGCAAGCCTTGCGCAATTGGGCAAAAGCATCCTGACGCTGTGCCTCATCAAGAGCGCTTCGATAAGAGGCTGAAAGCTTGACCCATAGTTGCGCATTATCCAGCATCCCCAACAGAAGCCGGTGGCTTGGCTTTTGCAGATCAATACCGCCCGCAGGCAGGCCAAAATGGTCAATCACAACAGTGACACCACATGTCAGCATGGCAGGCAAAAAGCGCGAAAAGTCATCAAAGCTGCGTTGAATTTCAAGCTGCAAGCCACGCTCTGCCAGTTTTTGAAAAAAGGCCTGCCAATCCGGTTCGGCATAATCGTCAAGCGTCTTGCCAACCAGATTAAGGCGAACCCCGACAACACCTCCTTGAGCCAGATCATCAAGTGCCTGAGCGGAGATTGTGCGATCCACCACCGCAATGCCGCGCAAACGCTTGGGATAACGCTTGAGCGCATCCAGCATGTAATGATTGTCTGTGCCCAGAAAGCTCGGCTGGACCAGCACACCGCCAGAGAGACCGTTGCGATCCAGATGGCTGATATACTGCTCCACCAGCGCATCATAAGCTGGGCTATAGCGACGCCCCTGCACCATGGGCAAATTTTGCTCAAAAATATGCGCGTGGGTATCGATACCGGTGATGGTCGAGAGAGGCTGCTTGATCATTAAAACCTTCAAATTTCGAGTATTCTACTGGACGTGAAATCAGTTTCAGCCCGGCCCTATGCGGCTGCGATAACGAAACCATGTGGCCGAACCACAGGCCACGCGCCATTCCACAGGCATGCCATCGGGGGCATAGGCTATGCGCTCAACCACCGCCAAGGGTGCGCCTTGCGGCAAACCAAGCCTTTCGGCCATCTTGCCATCGGCGGTGGAAAAGCTGACATCATCGACAATTCTGGCGACCAGCACCCCAAATCGGCTCATGTAGACCGGGTAAAGCAGCGGGCCAATTTCGGCCTCAGGCATGCTTTCAAAACCGGCAAAGCGACTGGACGGTATCCAGATATCCTCGGCCAGCAGCACCTGCCCGGAAACACCTCTCAGCCGCTCGATATGGATTGCCTCGACATCGCCAAACAGTGCGCGAAATGGCTCAGGTGCAGGCGCAATCTGGCGAGAGGTCAACCGGCTGCTGGGAATGGTGCCTTGCCCATCGGGCAATTGCACCGAGAAGAAGCGAAACAGGGATGCATCAAAAGCAGGCTTTTTCAAAAATGTGCCTGAGCCGCGACGGCGCTCCAGCAAACCTTCATCCACCAGCGCCTGCATGGCGCGGCGCACCGTGCCCACCGACAAGCCGGTTTGCTGGGCCAGTACATTTTCAGAGGGTAGTGCTTCATCAACACGCCATGTGCCGGCTGCAATCTGCCCGGCAAGGCGATCTCTCAGTTGAAGATAAGCAGGCAGGCGGTCATCCACCGCCCGCGCATAATGTGGGTATTCCATGGCTCCTCCCATTTCTGCCCTGTTCTTGCCTATAAGACACCATAGTTCACCAGTCAATCAGTTCTCTATAGAACTTTGAACAGCAGAAAGCCCGTTACCTGCAAAACAAAGTGGCCTGCAAAACAGAGTGAATTGCAAAACGAGCGTTACCAGCGCAACAGCCGCCGCCCCGCCAAAAAGCCGATGACGGTCACCAGCGAAATCGCCAGAACATACCATGTGGCCACAAACAGCGGGCTATCATCCGGGCAATGCCAGGCATAAAGGGCGGCCGCAATGCCGCTGGCCGCAAGGCCCGCTGCGGCTCCTGCCAAGCCGGGATTTTCAGGAGCACCGCTTTGCAGTGCCTTCAAAAAGCCAGCCAGCGGCACAATTGACAAAACCGGGATGAAAAACACGCAAAACGCGGCGTGAGAGCCAATCAGGCTGGGTGCCCAAAGCCCCTCGGGCAGCACGGTCAGTTCGATTGCAACGGCCGCCACCAGCAAAAGCAGCGGCATCAGCAGGCACAGCACTAACGGACGAAGGCCGAGATCGGGCTTGCCAATGCGAAACACAAGGCAGCTTGCCGTCAACGCCAGAAGAAAGGTCTCAACGATTTTAAAGGCCACCCGCGCCGTTTCCACAGCACTTTCCAGATTATGCCGCAACCCCACGGTGGAGATCAACAAAAGACCAGACACAACAACGCCCACCACAAGCGCCCACGCCATCCGCTTGCTCAACGAGAAGCGCACCGGGGCATCCTGTGCCAAAAGGCTGATCAGCTCATCTGTCTTCATTGTGCTTCACTCCGATACATCGCCGCCAGGGCCTTGAGCGCCCTGTGCAGCGCCACCCGCACAGATCCTTCGCTCATCTTCAGTCTTTCCGCTGTTTCCCGAACGCCAGCACCATTCAAAGAGATGGAGCGGACAATATCCCGCTGCGGGTCTTTCAACCGCTCCAGCAGAGCTTCCGTATCCATTCGCTCGGTGGCATCGGTTTGCTCGTCTGCTTCCAGCGTTGCAATCACATCTTCAATCGGCACATGCACGTGGCGACCGCGCTTGCGCAAACTGTCAATCAGCTTGTTGCGCACAATCACCGTCAACCACGGACCAATGGGCCGTTTGGGATCCCATGTGCCGCGCTTGAGGTGAATGGCCAGCAGCACTTCCTGCACCACATCTTCCGCATCGCCCTTTGGCGCGCCAAACTGATCACAGCGTCGCCTTGCCATGGCGCGCAAATGTGGCGTTACGGACATCAGGAAACGATGATAGGCGCGGCTATCGCCTGCAATGGCCGCGCGCATCCATTTTGCCCATTCATCTTCGCGTTCTGACTGCTTCACCACGCATCCTATACGTTGGCTGGGGGGATTTGTTACAGATGGTCTGCAATTCTATCAAAAAAACGCATTCGCATGCCGCTTCATAATATTTGCACAGATTCGATAAAAAATTTCTCCCGCTCTGTAACATTCCCCAAAGCGCATCCGTAGCCTCTCATGTCAGCCAATCATGGCAACCATCTGAGGAGACCACCATGAACACTTCTATCAAAGCTCTTGCTCTCGCCACCTCGCTTGCATCTGCCCTCGCCACTGTGTCTGTGCCTGCTGCCAATGCCGCCGACATGACTGGTAAAGAAAAATGCTATGGCGTTGCCATGAAGGGCCAGAATGATTGTGCCGCTGGCAAGCACGACTGCGCTGGCAAATCCACCATGGATTACGACAAGTCTTCGTTCAAGCTGGTGCCAACCGGCTCTTGCGTCTCAATGAAGACGCCACACGGCCATGGCATGTTGAAGTCCATGTAACGCTTAAGCCCAACACGGAGACGATCCATGACGAAAAACCACGCCCTTCTTGCTGCCTCGCTCGGTGCCGCCCTGGCACTGGTTGGCACGCTGCCAGCACAAGCCGCTGACACGAAAGAAAAATGCTACGGCATTGCCATGAAAGGCCAGAACGATTGCGCCGCAGGCCCTGGCACCACCTGTGCCGGAACCTCCAAGATCGACTATCAGCAGAATGCATGGAAGTTGGTGCCTGCGGGCTCTTGCGAAACCATGAAGACGCCGAACGGTCATGGCTCGCTCACCCAAGGCCCCGCCCCGGCCTAAAGCCACAGAAAACAGAGTGGCGGAACGCCTTCCGCCACTCTGTTTTCGAAAAACATCAGACAACGCCCGCAACATAAGGTGTAAGACACCATGAAACCAAGCCAGCTTCCCAAACGTGCAGGCGTCGGCTTCAAGCCGGAGCATTTTCGCAGCATCATTGATGCGCCGCAGCCGCCAAAGCATCGGACCGAAAAGCGGGAACCGGTTTTCGGAACAATCCGATGCGAAAACAAAAATCCAGAGCATCGTGCCGATTCCGATTTCTTGCACGATGCTCTGGGCTTTTTCGAGGTCCATGCCGAAAACTATATGGGGGCCGGTGGCCCGCCGCACGCACAGCTCTCCAAACTGCGGGAGGATTATGCGCTCTCCGTTCACGGTGTAGGCCTCTCCATTGGCTCCATGCAGCCGCTGGATCAAGACCACCTCGCCCGCCTGAAAACCCTGTGTGATCGCTATGAGCCGGAAAGCTTTTCCGAGCACTTGGCGTGGTCCTCGCACGACACGGTGTTTCTCAACGATCTTCTGCCCCTGCCCTATACGCCAGAAACGCTGAACCATGTGGCCAACCACATTGATCAGGTGCAAAACACCTTAAAGCGGCAAATGCTGCTGGAGAACCCGGCCACCTACATCACCTTCACCGAGAGCACGCTGGAAGAAGTGGACTTTCTGACTGAGCTGGTGGCGCGCACCGGCTGTGGGCTGCTGCTGGACGTCAACAATGTGTTTGTCGCCTCCACCAATCATCAGCTCGATCCGCGCATCTATCTGGCACGGTTTCCGCTGACACATGTGCGCGAAATTCACCTGAGCGGCCACAGTGAAACCAAAGATGATCACGGCGCACCTTTGTTGATCGACAGCCACGACACGCCGGTGAAAGACCCGGTCTGGACACTTTACGAAGAGGTTTTGGCGCGCACCGGCCCGGTTGCCACCCTGATTGAGTGGGACAATGACGTGCCAGATTGGCCAACGTTGCGCCTTGAAGCGCAATGCGCTCAGGTGCTTCTCAACCAAGCGGCTCAAAGCCGGGCTGCGTGAGGTTGCCATGTCCCACACCACCCAAAACAACTTCGCCGCCGCCCTGAACGACATCTCCCTGCCCGTGCCAGATGGCGTGGCGGCATGGAATAGCGCAGCACCTGAACGCCGATTTAAAGTCTATCGCAACAATGTCTCCGCCAGCCTGCGCGGCGCGTTGGCATCACGCTTTCCAGCCAGTGAGGCCATTGTGGGCAAAGACTTTTTTGCCGCCATGGCGCAGGCGCTCATTGAGGCTCATCCGCCACGCTCACCCTTGCTGCTCAACTATGGCGATGATTTTCCCGATTTTGTCGCGGGCTTTGAACCCGCCAAAGAACTCAGCTATCTGCCAGACGTGATGCGGCTGGAGGCGGCCCGCAGCCGCGCCTACCACGCTGCCGATCAGGCCCCGCTGGACCCCGGCTCTCTTGCCGCCATTGCCCCGGAGACATTGGCGAATGTGCGCTTTTCACCCCATTCATCTTTTGCCGTCATCCGCTCCATCCACCCGGTTGTGACCATCTGGGCCATGAATGCCGGCGAAGCGGAACTCTGCCCGATTGATGACTGGCAGGGCGAAGACGCGCTGGTCTTGCGTCCGCAGATGACGGTCGAGGTGCATCGCCTTCCCCCCGGCGGTGCAGGTTTTCTGCTGGCGCTGGCACAAGGCACCTCCCTTGGCGAGGCTGTCGATATCGCCATGGCCGAGACAGAGGCGTTCGATCTCACCGCCAATCTCACCGGCGCGCTGCAAAGCGGTGCCTTTGCCACCATTCGATAAGGAGACGTGTCATGCAGTCGCTCTCACTGGCCAACCGTTTCACCGGCCTTTTCAGCCACATTCCGCTTGATCTGGTCTCGCTGATTGCCCGCCTGTCGATCGCGGGTACCTTCTGGCGCTCCGGCCAAACCAAAGTCGATGGCTTTCACGTCACCGACACCGCCATTTATCTCTTTGAAAATGAGTATAAAATACCGCTGGTAGATCCTTGGCTTGCTGCCCATTTGGCCGCCATTGCCGAGCATTTGTTTCCCATTCTACTGGTCATTGGCCTTGCCAGCCGCCTATCCGCCCTTGCTCTCTTGGGCATGACGCTGGTGATCGAAATCTTCGTCTACCCCGATGCATGGCCCACCCACGGCACATGGGCCGCCTGCCTTTTGATCATTATGGCCCACGGTCCGGGCATTCTCTCAATCGATCACCTGCTATGGAAACAATCAAATTGATAAAACAACAGGCAAAGCGTACCGGTTTATGGCGCAACTGACCTTGCACGCCTCCCAAAAATCTGTTGTTCCAGCACGGTAAATTTCCCATGCTGGACCACGTCATGCATAAAGACTTTTCTCTACAAAGCCTGCTTATGGGCCTGCTGGTTGCTTTCGTGGGCTTTGCCAGCTCGTTTGCCATTGTGCTGCAAGGATTGAAAGGTGTGGGGGCCACCGACATGCAGGCGGCAGCCGGCTTGATGGCACTGTCCGTTGCCATGGGTGTCTGCGGCATTTTGGTGAGCCTGAAAACAAAAATGCCAATTTCGGTGGCGTGGTCCACGCCGGGAGCAGCCCTTTTGATCAACACCGGCGCGCCTGAAGGCGGGTTTTCCGCAGCCGTCGGTGCATTTTTGGTCTGTGCATTGCTGATCATCATCGCGGGCTTGTTCAAACCGCTTGGCAAAGCAATTGCCACCATTCCCTCTTCACTGGCCAACGCATTGCTGTCAGGCATCATCATTGGCCTGTGCTTTGCGCCTTTTCAGGCCATTTCCTTCAATCCCCTGTTTGGACTGCCCATCCTGCTCACCTGGGCCATTGTCGGCGCATTCAACCGTCTTTTTGCGGTGCCCGCAGCCCTTGCGGCCTTTGTTCTGGTGTTGATTTTTGGTGTCCATGTGCCCGAGTCGGCCTTTGCCAATCTGGGTGCATCACTTGCGCCACCCGTCGGTTTCGTGATGCCGCACTTCACCTTGGCCGCCGTGATTTCCATCTCGCTGCCGCTGTTTATTGTCACCATGGCCTCGCAAAATATTCCCGGCATTGCGATCTTGAAGGTTTATGATTATCGCCCGGCCCCCGGCCCGCTTTTCGCAGTGACCGGCCTGTTTTCAGCCCTCGTCGCCCCGTTTGGTGGCAGCTCCATTTGCCTTGCAGCCGTCACCGCCGCCATGGCCGCTGGCAAAGATGCCCACACGGATGAAAGCCGCCGCTATTGGGCCGCCATCATTGCGGGCATCGCCTATATTGTGCTTGGGCTTTTAACCGGCGTTGTCACCGCCTTTGTGGCACTCGCGCCCGAAATTTTGATCAAATCTGTTGCAGGCCTTGCGCTGATCAGTGCTTTTTCCGGCTCTGCTTTCGCAGCGTTCAAAGAGCCGGAAAGCCGCAATGCAGCCGCCATCACCTTTCTTGTGACCGCATCGGGCATTTCATTTTTGGGCATTTCGGGTGCATTTTGGGGGCTTGTTGGCGGCATTGCCATGCTGGGCCTTAACAAGCTCACCGTAAAATTTGCAAAATGAAAAAAGCCCCCTTGCCAGCACAAAAACGCCTGCGTATAAATTTCGCCATGAACAGATCGGGCTTTTCCATGATGAAGACTGCGGACCGGGGCAATTTCAGCCACGTCGCCTCTTCGCGCGCCCTATCCTCGCTTCTTCTTCTCGACCTTATCCGCGGTTGCCGGGTCCATTGAGGAGCGCCCGGCGGCCGGGTTCGCCGCATGTGGCGATTGCTCCTCACCAAATCCATTTTTTTGAAGATTGACCCTTGAATGGGCCGAATTTGTCATTCGCAATCCGCGATACAGCCGCTATAAGCCGGGCATATTCGGGATGAGAAGAGAAGAACCATGGTAAAGTCCAATACCGCTCCAAAAGGCATGCCAGACGCCAGCGAGAAATATCGCCCCTACCCGCAGATCAATATTCCTGATCGCACCTGGCCATCCAAAACCATCACCAAGGCCCCTATCTGGTGCTCTGTGGACTTGCGCGATGGCAATCAATCGCTGGTCAACCCCATGGGCCACGACCGCAAGGCCCGCATGTTCCAGCTGTTGCTGGAAATGGGTTTCAAGGAAATCGAAATCGGCTTTCCGTCTGCATCCCAAACCGATTTTGACTTTGCCCGCTGGTGTGTAGAACAAGGCAATGTGCCCGATGATGTGTCCTTGCAGGTGCTGGTGCAATGCCGCCCCGAGCTGATCACCCGCACGTTTGAGGCCTTGGAAGGCGCGAACAAGCCGATCATCCACTTCTACAATTCGACATCAGAGTTGCAGCGCCGCGTGGTGTTTGGCAAGGATGTGCATGGCATCAAGCAGATTGCCGTGGATGCCGCCAAGATGATTATTGACATGGCCACCAAGGCAGGCGGTGGCTATCGCTTTGAATATTCACCCGAAAGTTTTACAGGCACCGAGCTGGACGTGGCCTTGGACATTTGCAACGCCGTGATTGCCGAGATCAAGCCCACCCCCGACAACAAGTTGATCTTGAACCTGCCCTCGACCGTGGAAATGGCAACGCCCAACATCTACGCCGACCAGATCGAGTGGATGTGCCGCAACATCGACAACCGCGAAAACGTCATCATCTCGCTGCACCCGCACAACGACCGTGGCACCGGCATTGCCGCCACCGAACTGGCCTTGATGGCCGGTGCTGATCGCGTCGAAGGCACATTGTTTGGCAATGGCGAGCGCACCGGCAATGTCGATGTCGTCACCATGGCGCTGAACATGTACACGCAAGGCATTGATCCAGAACTGGATTGCTCGCAGATTGAGCGCATCAAGGCTGTCTATGAATATTCCAACGAGATGACCATTCCCGAGCGCCATCCTTATGTCGGCGAGCTGGTTTACACCGCCTTTTCCGGCTCCCATCAGGACGCGATCAACAAGGGCATGAAGGCCATCAAGAAGGCCAATTCATCCCTGTGGGAAGTGCCCTATCTGCCGATCGATCCGCAGGACGTGGGCCGCTCTTACGAGGCCATCATCCGCATCAACTCGCAATCGGGCAAGGGCGGCATCGCCTATATTCTGCAAGAGGATTACGGCATCAACCTGCCGCGCAATTTGCAGGTAGAATTCCGCGAGGAAATTCAGCGCATTACCGATGAAGAAGGCGTAGAATTGCCCGCCAAACGCATCTACGACAGCTTTATTGAACATTACGTTGATCAACCCAAAGCCCGCCTGAAATTCATCGATCACCACACCTACCCCGACACAGCCGTGAAGGGCCTGCGCGTGGTGGCCGCTGAAATCACCGACGGCGGTGAGACCAAGCGGATCGAAGGCAAAGGCACCGGCCCCATCGACGGTTTTGTCGATGCGCTCTCAACCTACCTCGGCTTCGATATCTCGGTGCAGGACTATTCTGAGCACTCCCTGCAACACGGCTCCAACGCCGCCGCCATCGCCTATGTCGAACTGAACCACCCCGGAGGCAAACTGTTTGGCGCAGGGATCAACAAAAACATCGTGACCGCCTCGCTGGAAGCGATTATTTCGGCGGCCAACCGGGTGTTGGAACTGCGGGCGAAGTAAAGGCTTGAGCAACGAGGCGGTTTTCTCACTGTTTTTCGCCGTCGTAACTCCCTTCACGAGTCATCCTCGGGCTATACCCGAGGATCCAAACCGCAAATGCTGCGGATTGTGGCCATGGATCCTCGCCTCAAGGGCGAGGATGACGCAAGGGAAACTCGCGTGTCCACCACCTATCAACATTCGTTGTTTCTATCACCAAACGCCCCAATCACGATTCATCCTCGGACCAGCCCCGAAGATCCAAACCGCAAATGTTGCCGCTTGTGGCTTTGGATCCTCGCCTCAAGGGCGAGGATGACGCAGGGGAAACTCGCGTGCCCACCACCTATCAACATTCGTTGTGGCTATCACCAAACGCCCCAACCACGAGGCATCTTCGGGCCTGACCCGAGGATCCACGCCACAAATGCTGCGTCACATTAATTCAGAATAGAGGTCACGCCAGTCTGGATTAAACGCCTCAATCAAATCAATTTTCCATTGACGATACCATCGCTTTAGAGACTTCTCACGCTGGATAGCAGATCCTATTTCGTAATGTTCCTCGTACCATACCAGCTGTCTCAGATCGTATCTGGTAGTAAACCCTCCCGTTATCGCCTCTCGGTGCTCATAAACACGGCGCGCAAGATCAGACGTTACACCAATGTACAGTGTTCCATGCTTATGATTGGTCATGATGTAAACAAATCCCGCCATGCGGGAAATGTGACCGGAATTTTGCCCTCTCGCAAGTCTTGGAAAAGCGGATCGGAAATAATCTTCGGCATCATTCAGTCCCACAGGTTGGAAAGACTAAATGTTGCCGCCTGTGGCTCTGGATCCTCGCCTCAAGGGCGAGGATGACGCGGAGGAAGCTGTCGACCCACAAATCACCCACGAAAATTAGCAATGCCGCTCAACAAACAATCAAGACGCGAGTCATCCTCGGGCTTGACCCGAGGATCCAAACAACAAACGCTGTGGCCCATGATTATAGGTCTTCGCCTCAACGGCCATGATAACCGGCTTAAAGAGAACTCATCAACGACATTGCTTTCAACCTCTCCACACTCACGGACATAATCAGAGTTTTTGCACTAACCCCACCCGTTAGCTCAGTGTCTTCGGTTCCAGTCTCTACAAACCCATGTTTTTGATAAAAGCTTATAGCGGATGAACTGGTCGGCAACGCACGAATTTCGATGTCTGATGACGTGGCGATTTCAGATGCCACACCCTTGAGCAGAAGTGACCCCAACCCCTGCCGTTGACAGCTCGGATGCACATACATGCCCCAGAGATAAGCTACAGTGCCACGCTCGACCACAATAGCGCTGGCCCGAATGTCCTGACCGTCTGCCATGCAATAACCCAACTCACCAAAGCCCGGCAACATAGACGCGGTTCCGTTTTGCGCCAAATCCTTAAGGCTACTGTCCAAAGCAGCCAGCCCCAGACTTGGGCCATAGGTTGCGGTCCATGTGTCTCGCCACAGGGCGACCAACCCCTGATGATCATCCGAGGTTATCGGCCTAAACTGTGTCGGCTTCAAATATCTTACCCCTCGAAGTAAATTTATCTTTTTGACGATAAAGTGCGCGCAAAAAAATCAACCTGCAATTCAAGCTCTCGGTTGCGGCCGGGGCCAAAGGTATGGCCTTCATAATCGAAAAAATGAGCCTCCGGTGGACGACCCGCCTCTTCCATTCTGGCCACCAACCGCTTTGCGGCAGTGACATCCCAGAGTTCATCTTCCATGCCATGGGCAATAAAAATCGGATTGGGATAGCGTTCTGGATGCAATAGCATTCTCGGAAGCGTCCGTTCGTGACTGCCACGCCACGACCAAGCCGGGCGGGTTTCACCGCCCTCATAACCACCTTTGCGGTAATTCTCGACGATATAGGCACCCCAAATCTGCTCAGGGACAGAATGCGCCGCAATGGCATCGGGAAGCGCCGCAGCACCGTCCTCGGCTAACAATTGACCAAGCAGCAACGCCAGCTCTGCGCCTCTGGATACACCAAAAAGCCCAACCCCGCAGCCAAAAGGCTGCATTTGCTGTTTCATGGATAAGAGCGCTGCCTCAATACATTCCAGCGCCACATCATGAATATCGGGCGACGTCATATATTCATCGTTTTCAGTATAATGTTGGGCCATGGCAGCAAATCCATGGGCTGCAAATAAGGCACAATGCACATGGTTAAAGCCTATCGAACCACCCTCTGAACCATGTAAGCACACAATGCCACCTCTCGGCGACTTATCTCCCGGCCAAAATATAATTGCATCTGTGTCGGAATACGTCTGGCGAATAGCGATAGACAAATAATATATCCCAAGATCCGTGTTAGAATACGACAGCTTTATTATAGCTCCTTTACAATTCCACGACAGTCAAATCACGTTCACGACATTGACAATACATCCCTGTCACGTCCCACAAAACGTCCTTGCCACCCTCTCCTCCACTGTCGGTGGCAGCCGTAAGTCTGCCTTCGCATCCACCTCGTCAAACGGCCGCTCCAATGCCTTCGTCAGTCGCTCGAAATACGAATAATCATCATAGATGGCCGCCGCAATTGCCTCTTCAATCCGGTGGTTGCGGGGGATAAGCGCCGGGTTGGTGGCGTGTATAGTGGCCTCAGTTTGGCGGGCGTCGCGGCCTGTGCCGAGGCGGGATTGCCAGCGGGGGAGCCATTGGGCAAGCTCATCCGGCAAGAGGTTGAGTGTGCTGGGGTTCGCCCCGCCTGCAACATAGCCAAGTCTGCGGAAAGTGACGGTAAAATCGGCCTCGGATTCGTGCATTAGTGCCAGAAAATCATTGACCAGCGCCAGATCGTCCTCATCCTCGCCTATGATTCCGAATTTTGCGCGGAAATTCGTCAGCCAATGGCGCTGAAAGGTCTCGCCAAAACGCACCAAGGCAGCATTGGCGTCTTCCACCGCCCTCTCCTCAGGCCCTTCAAACAGCGGCAGCAGGCATTCGGCCAGTCTCGCCATGTTCCATTGGCCGATGCCGGGTTGGTTGGCATAGGCATAGCGGCCGCGCTGGTCGATGGAGGAGAATTTCTTTTTCGGATCATACTCATCCAGAAAAGCGCAGGGGCCGAAATCGATGGTTTCGCCAGACACCGTAACGTTATCGGTATTCATCACCCCATGAATAAAGCCCACTGCCATCCAGCGGGCAATCAATGAGGCCTGGGCATCGATGATGGCGTTCAAAAGCGCCAGATAGGGGTTATCCGCTCCTGTCAGCGCGGGATAATGCCGCGCAATCACGTAATCGGCCAGCGTCCGCAGGCCTTGTGTGTCGCCACGGGCTGCGAAAAACTGAAAGGTGCCGACCCGGATGTGGCTTGCCGCCACGCGGGTAAACACGGCCCCCGGCAAGGGTGTTTCGCGCCGCACCGCCTGGCCGGTGGCAACTGCTGCCAGCGCGCGGGTGGTGGGAATGCCAAGCGCAAACATGGCTTCAGAGACAATATATTCGCGCAGCACCGGGCCAAGAGCGGCGCGGCCATCGCCATTTCGGGAAAAGGGTGTTGGCCCGCCACCTTTCAGCTGAATATCGCGCCGTTTCCCGGATTGATCGACCACTTCGCCCAGCAAGATTGCCCGGCCATCACCCAATTGTGGATTAAACCCGCCAAATTGATGCCCGGCATAGGCCATGGCCAGCGGGCTTGCGCCTTCAGGCACACGATTGCCAGAGAAAATCTCGGCCAAACTGCTTTCGTCCTCGCTATTGAGTTCGATTCCCAGCTCTTTCGCCAGTGCCGCATTGTAACGGATCAGCTTTGGCCTTGCCGCAGGCGCTGGCAAAACGGAGGCGTGAAAATGGCCAGGCAGGCGGGCGTAGGAATTATCGAAAGGGAACATCGTCAATCTCCGAGGGCGGCAATCCCTTCTTATGTGGGTTTTTTCCGCAGGGAAGCAAGAAGAACCATGACCCCCGGTAAATTCCCCATGGACAGACGAAAAGCCCTTAACGTAAACTGATCCCTGACATAAGAAGGAAACCGGCGGGACCGAATCCCGGACGCCAGGTTGACCAATTTGAGGGACTTATCATGTTCAAACGTTTATCCATCACCGCTGCCATTCTTGCGGCGGCAACAGCACCTGCTTTTGCCCACCTGAACCCGGCCGAACATGGCTCGATCATGGCGGGTATTTCCCATCCGCTCACGGGTCCGGACCATATCATGGCCATGGTGGCCGTTGGCCTATGGGCATCACAGCAGGGTGGCAAGGCGCTTTATGCCGTGCCTGCCGCCTTTGTGGGCACCATGGCTATTGGCTTTTTGCTGGCGCTGGCCGGCGTGCATCTGCCCTTCGTTGAGCCTGCCATTCTGGCATCTGTCATGGGCCTTGGCCTGCTGGTGGCAACGGCTGTTCGCATGCCTGCGGCTGGTGCCTCTGCCGTGGTGGCGCTGTTTGCGCTGTTTCATGGTTATGCCCACGGCACCGAGCTTGCCGGTGCGGGCGCGCTGGAATTTGGCCTCGGCTTCATGATTGCAACGGCATTCTTGCATGCTGTTGGCGTTGGCCTTGGCGTGGCACTCAATGGCTTTGGCCCCAAGGTCACGCGCCTGCTCGGCGTTGCCACCGCCGTTGGCGGCGCAGCTTTGATGCTCGGCTGATCAAACCATCCATTAAAAGAAGAACGGCGGGCGAAATCCCGCCGTTTTTTTATGGATGCCGCACGAGATTACACATTTGTAATTCAAAATGGCATGGAAGCGCCACGATTGGCGCTCTACATCTTTTTTAGGAATCGTCCTTGGAGAATGGACCATGTCACCGGAAGAACGCCAATTACTGACCCAATTGTTTGATCGCCTTGCCCAGGCCAGCTCAAACCCGCGTGACAGCGAGGCCGAGAGCCTGATTGCCGCTGAGCTGCAACGACAGCCTCACGCCGCCTATTATATGGCGCAAGCGGTGATTATTCAGGAAAAAGGCCTCGAAGCCGCAACCGCCAAGATCCGTGACCTTGAAGACCATGTGCAGGAACTGGAAAGCCACATTGGCCAATCCAACACGCCCGCACAACAGGGCAGTTTTCTCGGCGGCCTCAGCTCGATTTTCGGCAGTAGTAACGCAACACCGCAGCCCGCAAGCGGACCATGGGGCCGAAGCCCGCAAGCCGCGCCGCAAGCTGGCCGCCTCTATGACAATTATGCGCAAAACACCGGTTCCCCGCAAACAAGCACGCTGCAGGCCGCACCCTTCCAACAGCAGGCAGCCCCCTCTGCCGGTGGTGGCTTTTTGCGCGGAGCCTTGACCACAGCCGCAGGCGTTGCCGGTGGCGTTCTGATGGCTGATGCCGTGCGCGATATTTTCACCACCCATGGCGGCGGCTTTGGCAATATGCTGGGCATGGGCGGCGGCATGGCTGGCATGGGTGCTGCTCCCGTTGAAGAAACTATCATCAACAACAATACCTACAACATCACCGAACCCAATAGTGACGCTGGCAACAACTCTAATGACACTAGCGATACCGGCTATCAGCAGGCTGACTACGACAATAATGACGATGGCGGCTATGATGACAGCGGCGATTTTGGCGGCGATGACAGCATGAATGCCTGACAGGCACAGCCTCTTTAACAAAAGAGCGCCGGATGAACCGGCGCTCTTTTGCATCTTGACCCTCTGTCTTATCCGCGTCCGCGATAGGTCGGCACGCCTTGGTCTGGCAACCACACGCCCTTTGGCGCTTCGCCAGTTTGCCAGAACACATCAATCGGAATGCCGCCGCGCGGATACCAATAAGCACCAATGCGCAGCCATTTCGGGTTCAAAAGCTCCACCAGGCGCTTGGCGATATAGACCGAGCAATCCTCGTGAAACGCGCCGTGATTGCGGAACGAGAACAGGAAGAGTTTGAGCGATTTTGACTCCACCAGAAACTCGCCTGGAACATAATCAATGACGATATGGGCAAAATCCGGCTGGCCGGTCATCGGGCACAGCGAGGTAAATTCAGGCGCGGTAAAGCGCACCACATAATCGGTTCCGGCATTGCCATTGGGCACGCGCTCCATCACCGCCGTTTCAGGGCTGGTGGGGGCGTCTACTTGTTGGCCCAGCTGCGACAGGCCGGAAACATCGGTCTTGCTCATATACTTACTCCTTCAACCTTGACATCCACGCCATGGGCCACTTCGTCTTCCGGCTCCACATGGATTGTCACGCGCGCACCCGGCTGCACCGCCTTTATCGCAGCTTCCAGCTTATCGCAAATCTCATGGGCTTTCGATACCGTCATATCAGCGGGCACCACCAGATCAAAACCCACAAAGGTGGCAGCGCCAGCGCGGCGGGTGCGCAAATAATGCGCGCCAAGCGAGCCGGTGGCATGATCAGCAATCGCTTTTTTAATGGCGGCTTCCTCGTTGGGTTCAACCGCCTTATCCATCAAACCATCCACCGAATGGGTAATGACCTTAAAGCCCTGATAGATAATATTGCAGGCCACCAGAATCGCCATGATCGGATCCAGAATGGCGTAGCCGGTGATCACCACCAGCACAAGGCCAACCAGAACACCAACCGATGTCACCACATCCGACATGATATGCTGACCATCGGCGGTCAGCGCTGGGGAGCGGTGGCGCTTGCCAACCCTTATCAAAATCGTTGCCCAAACCGCATTGATCGCGCCAGCGGCAAAATTAATGGCAAGGCCCAGCGCGGGCGCATCCAGCATGGCGGGTGCTTCCAGCGCGGCAATTGCTTCTTTCATAATCAGCACAGCGGCGACAACAATCAGCACGCCTTCAATAACAGCCGAGATATATTCGGCCTTGTGATGCCCATAAGGATGATCATCATCGGCAGGCTTTTGCGCATAGCCAATCACGAAATAGGCAATGAAAGCCGCCACCACATTGACGGTGGATTCCAGCCCGTCAGACAAAAGCGCCACCGAGCCCGTGACCCACCAGGCCAGCATTTTCAAACCAAGCACGCCAATGGCCAGCGGAATACCCCAAAAGGCCAAGGTCTTTACCAATGGATTGCTATCAGACATGCGTGACCTCATTGCATTTGCGAACCAATTGCAGAAACTGGCCCCTTAAGACGGCAAAACCGCCCAAGCCTGACAAGGCCGGACGGTTTATGATGCGCGTGGTATCGTAGAATTTTGCTAACGTGTCAAACCAAAGCGACACATAATCCAAAGCGTTGTTAATGAATGGTAGATATTGCTAAATTACCACAACCAGCAATGCAAAGAGATTAAAAGATAATCGCCATCTTGATCAGGTCGATGTAATGCCCATCAATGAGCACAGCATCCCGCGCTACACCTTCACGCTGAAAGCCAACCTTCTCATAAAGACGAGCCGCGCGCGTATTATCCGCATGAACATCCAGATCGACCCGGTGCAGGCCCATCGCTCTGGCAGCATCGAGTGTTGTCGTGATCAGACGCTTACCAAGACCTTGTTCACGATAACCATCAACAATGCCCATGCCCAATGTGCCGCGATGAGATTGTGTCTCACGGGTGCCGCGCTGGATATCGCACCAGCCAACAACCTTGTCTCCCACCAGCGCGACAAATTGTGGATTGCCCTTCTCTAAAAGGCCCATCACGAAGTCCTTGGTGGCCTCCAGCGGCGGAGCCTCAAGCAAGCTCAAATACCGTCGCTCACGCGATACGCTATCGAGAGCTTCCCGGAAGCTCTCGATAAATTCAGGCCGCATAGGCTCGATGACGATCTCGCTCACGCCGCCTTCACCTTGGCTCGCTTTGCCAGCTTTTCCACCACGTTTTCAATCATCCGCATCCCGGCATCGCCGCCGAGTGTCATGATCGATTCCGGGTGGAATTGCACGGCAGCCACTGGCTCTTTGGTGTGCTCAATACCCATGATGGTGCCATCTTCGCTTTCCGCCGTGATGATGAAATCACGGTTCAACGTGGCTGGATCGGCAAAGATCGAGTGGTAGCGACCCACGGTCACTTCCTTGCTGAGACCCGCAAACACGGTGCCTGCCTCCAGCACGCGAATGCGCGATGGCTTGCCATGCATGGGTACCGCCAATTGGCGCAATTGCCCGCCATAGGCTTCCGCCAGAGCTTGCAAGCCAAGGCAGACGCCGAAGATGGGCAGATTGCGATCACGGGCTTTCTTGATGGTGGCCTTGCAATCGAAATCCGATGGCGAGCCGGGACCGGGTGAGAGCACCACCAGATCGGGGTTCATGCGGTCAAACACCTCATCCGCCACCGGCGAGCGCACGGTGCTGACCACTGCGCCCGTCTGGCGGAAGTAATTGGCCAGCGTGTGCACAAAGCTGTCTTCGTGATCGACCAGCAGGATTTTAATCCCCTGCCCGACGCTTGCCACATCGCGCTTGGTCTTGGCGTTGTGGCCGGTTTTTGCATCCAAAATCGCAGCAATCATCGCCGATGCCTTCAATTCGGTTTCAGCTTCTTCATCTTCGGGCACGCTGTCGTTGAGCAGCGTGGCCCCTGCCCGCACTTCGGCAATGCCATCCTTGATGCGCACGGTGCGCAGGGTCAGGCCTGTGTTCATATCACCGTTAAAGCCCACCATGCCCACGGCTCCACCATACCAGGCACGCGCGCTCTTTTCATGGTTTTCAATAAAGCGCATGGCCCACAGCTTGGGCGCACCCGTCACCGTCACCGCCCATGCATGACTCAGAAAGCCATCAAAGGCATCCATATCGTCGCGCAAACGGCCCTCAATATGGTCCACCGTGTGGATCAGGCGCGAATACATCTCAATCTGGCGGCGGCCGATGACTTTCACCGAGCCGGGTTCGCAGACGCGGGATTTGTCGTTGCGGTCCACGTCCGAGCACATGGTCAGCTCAGACTCTTCCTTCTTCGAATTCAACAGCTTGAGGATCTGTTCGCTATCAGCAATCGGGTCGTCACCGCGCTTGATGGTGCCCGAAATCGGGCAGGTCTCAATCCGCCGACCATTGACGCGCACGAACATTTCCGGCGAGGCCCCGACCAGATATTCCTGATGGCCAAGGTTGATGAAGAAAGAATAGGGCGACGGGTTGATCTCTTTCAACCGCTTGGAAATTTCGGAAGGCTTGCTGTCGCAGCGCTCCATGAATTTCTGGCCCGGTACCACTTCAAACAGGTCGCCCTTGCGGAAGCTTTCCTTGGCTTTCACCACCAGCTTGGCGTATTCGCCGGGATTGTGGTCGCAGCGCGGTGGAATGCGATCGGTTTTCTGGAACGGCTCTGGCGCAATGTCCTGTGCCTTGCCTTCCGTGGTCACGCCATCCTTTTCAAAGTCGTAGCGATCAATCCACGCCTTGGCCGAATAGTGGTCCACCACCAGAATTTCATCGGGCAAGAACAGCACCATGTCGCGCTGATCGTCCGGGCGGTTCAGCTTCATGTCGATGGCATCGAACTGGAAGGTCAGGTCATAGCCAAAGGCACCAAACAGGCCAATGCTGCTATCCTCGGCGGAATAAAACAGATCGGTAATGGCGCGCAGCACCGTAAACACCGTGGGGGCCTTGGAGCGCTCTTCCTCGGTAAACACCCGGTCCGGCTGGTTGACGGTCAGATCCAGCCGCGTCTGCGTCTGTGCACCCAAGGTCAGGTCCTTCGCGCTCGCCAGCTTTTCAGCGATGAAAGACAGCAGCACTTCACCACGGCCATTATAGGCCTCGATCCATACGATGCGCCCACGGCAGGAAACGCCCAAAGGTGGATCGACAATGGCGGTGTCCCAGCGGGTGTAGCGACCCGGATATTCATAATTGGAAGAGAACACCGCGCCTCGGCGCTCATCAAGCTTTTCAACATAGCTTGAGACCGCATCGGCATAGGGTGTGGCGCGGCGACTGCGCGTGACCCGGATACCGCCCCGAGTCTGATAAATCTCGCCGTCCTCATTTCGAACAATGCTTACCATCTTGCAGTCTCTCCTCAATCAAGACCCGATTGTGAGGGGCTTGAACACAAAAAAGCCGCCTCAGGAACTCCGGGCGGCTTTGTGGTCAATCGTCTTTAGACATGACTGGTCAAGGCCGCGTTTAGCGTACCCACCACCAAGCATTCATGGACAAAACGATCTTCATGGCAAATTCATAGCCTGAGCCGAACCAATGCGCAAGGGATTTGCAAAAGGCTTTTTACGACAAACCCACTGCAACAGCATTAAATCGATGTCTGGGCAACAAAATGGCCTGCCGCGCGTTACAGCCACATTGACAACAATGGATTTGGCCGCATGAACCGCACGATTTTGATGATGGGCATGAGCCTCTTATACCTTACGGGTGCCTCCCTTCCGCCAACAGGGCCGTTGCCAGATCAAAAGCCGGACCAAGCCCAGCCGGGTAACAAGGTCCAGCCGGAAAGCACAAGCCCTGACAAAAAGAAGCCGGATCAAAAGAGCGAGGACAAGGATGCGACTTCAAACGGCGCCGCACTGCCTGATCCGGCAAAAGTTCCAACACCCTTGCCATCACCCACTGACAGCCCGGCTGGTGAAAAACCGGCTGACGACAAGGTGCCCGAGCAAAAAACATCAGAGCCAGCCGAAGCGCCTCCGCCACCCATCATGACGGAAGATCCTGCGGCCTATAGCCAATGTCTCAAGGATCTGACCGCAGCAGGCGTAACCTTTGTTGAAAAAACCCGCATTGACGATGGTGATGGCTGTGGCATTGATAAGCCGGTGGAAGTCAGCAGTATTTTGCCCGGTGTGACGCTCTCTCCCAAAGCCACATTGCGCTGTGAGGCCGCGCTGGAACTCTCCAAATGGGTACAAACGGCAGTCCTTCCTGCCGCAGAACAGGCCCTGCCGGACAAAGGCAAGCTCACCTCGGTCAATCAGGCATCCAGCTATATCTGCCGGAAGCGCAACAGCCAGTCCACCGGCAAAATTTCGGAGCATGCGCGCGGCAACGCCATTGATATTGCAGCGCTGAGTTTTGAGAAAGGCAAAGTGGATATGACCATTGCCGAAGAGAAAAATCCGACCATGAGTGGGGCGTTTCAACGCACGCTCAATGCATCGGCCTGCCTGTATTTTACCACCGTTCTGGCTCCCGGCAGCGACGAAACCCACATGGATCACATGCATCTGGACCTGATCAGGCGCAACAATGATGCACGTTTTTGCCGCGATCCAAAGGAGTGAAAAAGGCGGCACACCCTGCCGCCCATCTCGCTCACATATTTTCAATCGGCACAGATGGCTTAAAACAGCCCTTCAATCATGCCATCCTGGCGAAGCCGGATGCTCTCAGCCGCAGGCACGCGTGGCAGGCCGGGCATGGTCATGATATCGCCGGTCACAGCCACAACAAAACCGGCACCGGCCGAAAGGCGCACCTCGCGCACATGCACCTTATGGTTTTCAGGCGCACCGAGGGCTGCCGGATCGGTGGAGAAAGAATATTGGGTTTTGGCAATGCAGACCGGCAAAGCGCCATAGCCCATGGCCTCAAATTGCGCCAATTGCTCGGCAGCCGTACGATCCACAGTCACCATTGATGCGCGATAGATGCCTTTTGCCACTGCCTCTATCTTCTCCAAAAGCGGCATGTCATCGGGATAGAGTGGCTGAAAATCAGCGATGCCACTGTCGGCGAGAGCTGCCACTTTCTGCGCCAGTTCTTCAATACCGGCACCGCCTTCGGCCCAGTGGCGGCACAGGATAGCCTCGACACCCAACTCTTTGGCAAAGGCTTGCACAGCCGCCACCTCTTGCGGGGTATCACTGGTGAAATGATTGATGGCCACAATCACCGGCACACCAAACTTGCGAATATTTTCCACATGGCGACCCAGATTGACAGCGCCACGCACCACGGCGGCAACATTTTCCTGCGCCAGATCGCTTTTGGCGATGCCACCGTTCATTTTCAGCGCCCGCACGGTGGCAACGACCACAGCGGCCGCCGGCTTGAGGCCCGCTTTGCGACATTTGATGTTGAAAAATTTCTCAGCACCAAGATCGGCACCAAAGCCCGCTTCTGTCACCACATAATCTGCGAGCTTCAAGGCTGCCTTGGTGGCAACAACCGAGTTGCAGCCATGGGCAATATTGGCAAAAGGGCCGCCATGCACCAGCGCCGGATTGTTCTCCAGCGTCTGCACCAAATTCGGCTGCATCGCATCTTTCAGCAGCACCGCCATGGCCCCATCGGCCTTGATATCGCGCGCAAACACCGGGCTTTTATCGCGGCGATAGCCAACGACAATGCCACCCAAGCGCGTCTCGAGATCGGCCGGATCACTGGCCAGGCACAAAATGGCCATGACTTCGGAGGCCACCGTAATATCAAAACCGGTTTCGCGGGGAAAACCATTGCGCGCGCCGCCAAGAGCACCCACCATCTGGCGCAAGGCGCGGTCGTTCATATCAACCACGCGCCGCCACGTCACACGGCGCGTATCAATATCCTCGTCATTGCCCCAATAGATATGATTATCAATCATCGCGGCCAGCAGATTATGGGCCGAGGTGATGGCATGGAAATCGCCGGTAAAATGCAGATTAATGTCTTCCATCGGCACCACCTGCGCGTGGCCGCCGCCTGCCGCACCACCCTTGATGCCAAAGCATGGTCCCAGCGATGGCTCGCGCACGCACACTAGGGCGCGCCGGCCGATGCGGTTAAGGCCGTCGACCAGACCCACCGTGGTCGTGGTCTTGCCCTCGCCTGCAGGTGTCGGATTGATGGCCGTGACCAAAATCAACCGACCATCCGGCCGATCTCTCAACGACGCGAGAAAGGAAGCGCTGATCTTCGCTTTATCGTGTCCATACGGAACGAGATTTTCATAGCCGATACCAAGTTTTGTGCCAATTTCATGGATCGGCAATTTGCTGGCCGCTCTGGCGATTTCAATATCAGACATCAGCGTTCTACCCTTTGTTTGCCATTGCCAGGTTTGCCATTGCCAGCGCCGCGACCAATCCGTATATCATCGTCTCCCGCAGGCCTGCTCCAGCCACCGTCTGCGCACCATGGATGACGCGCTGCGGCCGACCCTACAAGAAACATCATCAGCCTCACAACCGCATTCGATATGCCACGATCACTCCGTCGGCAATGCACGGCGCTATAATCGAAGCGCACCCCTTCAACAACTCTCTATCCATGGAAAAAGCCGCAAAACACACGGTTTCAACCACAACACGCATGGGACACCACACCAGGCAACCCGGCATAATTCACCCTTAAAATTACAGGGGATTACCAAAAAGTCCTATTTCATCACTTTTGATCATTTGTTACTGCATCACTCCTTGGATCGGAATCGATTTAAGGTGAAAATCATGCAGCAAATATAAAGTGCTTCTTCGGGCCTTTATGCGCCATATATGGTAAGAAGCGCTGTAAAAGGTAGAAAACTGTGAACCGGGCGTGCACCAGCAGCTTTTAGCAATTCTTGTTTCGACGACAGTCGTTAAAGTTGTTACGAATATGATAATTTACAATTTTATGTCGACATCTCACCATTAACTAAATAAGTATACCAAAAAATGATTTACCCCTTACACTTGCTTTCAGGGGGGGCAAATTTTTGGTATTGTTGTTTTTTAACTCATAAAGTCAGTTGCTCATCGATGATAGCTGCTCCACGTCAAGCTCTGTTAAGTACCGAGATTTCCGCTGTGACCCATCGCAGCCAATGCTTGGCAGTGATCAAAAACATTGTGCACGCCTTTGGCCTGTCGCACGGCACGATTTTTGTGGCACCAACGCCTGCCGATGTGCATGCGGCTCCGCTCGTTCTGGAATCAACTTTGCCGATCGAATTCATTCAAGAGTATGATCGCCACCAGATGGTTCGGCACTGTCCAATGATCACAAAATTTGCCAGTTCGATTCGCCCACACACCTGGAATTTGATGGCCAGTTCTCACGAGAGCGATGAGCTTGAATGGTTGCCGATGACGCGCGATCTGATGTTGCGCTTCGGCCTGATTGTTGGCATTTTCTTCGTCTTCAATGCTCAGGACCACCGCAAATATTACATGCGTTTCGAAGGAGACAGGCCGCCCGTATCCCGCAGTGAATTGAATGAGCTCAACATGATCGCCATGGAGCTGTTTGACCGATACAACAGCCTGTTGCGGGCCGAAATGAGCACAATCAACGCGCTCTCGGCAAGAGAGCTTGAAGTGGTGCGCTGGACCGCGCAGGGAAAAACCTCTGTCGAGATTGGCGGAATTTTGACCCTCTCCGACCACACAATAAATGCTTACATGACCACGGCCATGAAAAAGCTGGATTGCGTGAATCGTACACAATTGGTAGCCAAAGCCATCAGGCTAAAATTGATCCAGTAAACGGATTGGTTCGGCAATGCCATGACGGGAGAGATGAGTTTGGCTTGGCGCTTTGACGAGTCGGTTGCGCAACCGATGCAGGATTTACACGCGATAGGCATGAGTGAAACCGATGTCACAACATTGATTGAGGCATTTCTTGTCTGTGGTTTTTGGCGTGTCGCGCTGGACGATGGCTTGTTTTACTTCACCGAACATACATTCAAAATTTTTGAGATGGAGCCTCACACCGGCCCGATCAATTTTACGTCGCTGTTGCAGGCCATCCATCCCGATGACCAGACAATGATGCTGGATACGTTTCAGGTCAGTATGGAAACCAGACAGACCTACCACTGTATCTATCGGTTGATCACCAAAAAAAAATCGGTGAAATGGGTTCGCAGTGTTGGCTTTCATCAGATCAATGCCGAAGGCACGCCCGAAGTGCGCGGCATGACCCACGAGCTGTTTCAGCACGTTTCCTCCGCAGCCTTTATGGTGCCCCCCAAGTGCGCGCCATCTGAAGATCCAAAACCGACCGAATGATCGCGACAGGGCAGTGCTGGAGCTTTGGCCCGAAAAGCGGGACCTGGTTTCGGACCAAATCCGTCGAGTAACAACATGCCAAAACGCCCCGGACCGACAGGCCACGAGGCGCTTTAGCTCATGAGTGGGTTGATGCGGGACCGATCCGTTATCGCTCCAGCACGCCGCGCAATTCAACCATGTTGGCGCGCACACGCAAGATGTAAAAGCCCATTGTGGAGAGATGGTTGGGCATGAAGATGCCGTCTTCGCTGCCGTTGGAGATAATCATCGGCTGAATGCGCAGGGCCGCGGCCATCTGCTTTTCCATTTCGGCCCAGATTGCCGTGAGATTGCGCTCGCGGATCACATCCGCAAAATCGGCACTGGCCGCCTGAAAGATGGCATATTGCGCATAAAGCTGGCCGTAAGCGAACCAGAAGCGGTCGTCGGCGCGCATATCAAACCAGCCGGCATTGTGCTCCTCTGAGCGGCGACGCAAAATATCCGATGTGTTGCCCAGATCGTTGGCAGAGCGATCCAGCAATTGAACCAGATTGTCGGCGCGCGCATCAAACACGGCCTTGCAGGTTTCGAGGTCCGAGTTGAACTTGCGCCAGCTTTTGATGGCCGCACGATAATAGCCCGGCGACGGGGTTTTAAAACCAAAAGGACTGAGGCCAAAATACCAGGTGCTCTCGTCGAACTGAATGTTGCCGCGGGCATCCTGCAAGTCGGTATTGATGCCGGATGTGCCGCGCACGCGGCCAAGGTTATCAGCAAGTTCAATGGCCACGCGCCGTGCCACCTGGTTCACACCGCGCTGGAAAGAGGCCTTGTTATCAAAGAACGGCGTATCATCCCAGTCGAGACCAAAGAACCCGAGCTTGTACAGCAAAGTGGAGGACACCCAGTCATTCTGATTGACATTGCCATCGGTCAGATCGGCAACCGTTGCAACAATGCCCGAATTTTGACAGGTTCCCGGCTTGTCTGGCAGCGATTGGCCAGCGGCAACCTTACGATCGGCAAAGCCATAAGCCTTGGCAAATTCAGGATCAAAGCCGTTCCAGACCTGCGTGCGCCACAAGAATTGCCCGTAGGCGGCAACCAACACCAACACCAGCAAAGCGACCACAGCACGAAAGATCAGGCTGCGCTTGCCAGCCGTCGAATGACGCGCCCGGAAAGGCCATGATACGGCGATATAGAAGAGCCCGGCACTTCGACGCAGTGCAGACCACAAGCCCATAAATGTTCGCTTCACCGCATCCAGCATCCGTCTTGCCTCCTGTTGTCCATCCAACAGATAGGCTCACGCCCCTGTGATAACAACAAGGATCGGCGTGATGCGTGAAATTTTATGAAACACCTGCGCACGTCTTGCGACAGTTTGACCTTAAATCTTCTGCAGAAAAGTTTGTCGTTACGAAAAAGCCGGGGACCGCTTTCCCCTGACAAACTCAAGCGCCGTTAAACAGCTCATCCCAATGCAACCGGCAAAAAGACACGTATTTCTCGTTGCCGCCAACATCAATCTGCGCCCCTTCTCGAATCACCGCGCCATTGGCGTCAAAGCGGGCATTCATGGTGGCCTTGCGACCACAGTGACAAATGGTGCGGATCTCGCGCAATTCATCGGCAATGCCGAGCAGCAATTCGGAAGCCGGAAAGAGATTGCCCTGAAAATCGGTGCGCAAACCATAGGTCATCACCGGAATATGCAGCCGGTCTGCAATGCGGGCCAATTGCCAGACATGGGGTGCCGACAAAAAATTGGCCTCATCCACAAACACGCAGGCTATGGGGTCATCGGCATGCATGGCGGCAACGGTCTCAAACAGATTGGTGTCAGCCTCAAACGTATGCGCATCGCTGGAAAGGCCAATGCGGGACCCGACTTTGCCGCGGCCTGCGCGATCATCCAGCGCCGCCACAAAAATAACCGTGCGCATGCCGCGCTCCTGATAGTTATAGGAGGCTTGCAACAGCATGGTGGATTTTCCCGCGTTCATCGCGGCATAATTAAAATAGAGCTTGGCCATGGCTATCTTTTGCCCCGTCACACCCTGCGTGAAAAGCCAGCCATTGCGATAACCACAGTTTTTCGCGTAAAACGCAGCCTGCGTTATTTTGAAGTCGAAATCGATTTGACGTAAAAATGATGTGTCCGCGATAAAGCGCTACAGCGAAGCTTTCTGCGCCCTATGTGGCTCTCAGTGCTGTAGCAGACATAAAATATGTCAAAATGTCGCAAATGGCCCCTATCCACCGGCGTGAACACGAAGGCTTGCCTCATCGGTTTATGTATTGATAATGCCGGGAACATAAAAAAGGGATGATAATATGCAAATTACGAAGTCCGTTAAGATCGCCCTCGCTTTGACTGGTTGCCTGACTGCCTTTGGCCAGACCGCCTTTGCTGCAGAAGCAGCAAGCTGTGGCACCGTGCGTATTTCCGATGTCGGCTGGACCGACCTCGCCTCCACCAATGCCTCCTTCGTTGCCGTGCTGGAAGCACTCGGCTACAAGGCAGACGTCAAGACACTTGGTGTGCCTGTCACCTACTCCTCCATGAAAAACAAGGAGATCGACGTTTTCCTTGGCAACTGGATGCCTGCCCAGAAAGGCGCGATCGAGCAATATCTCAACGACAAGTCGATTGAAAGCATCACCGCCAATCTTGAAGGCGCAAAATACACCTTGGCCACCAATGCCGCAGGCGCAAAGCTTGGCATCAAGGATTTCAAAGACATCGCTGCCCATAAGGCCGATCTGGATGGCAAGATCTATGGCATTGAGCCGGGCAATGAAGGCAATGAAATGATCAACTCCCTGATCAAGGCTGATACCTTTGGCCTGAAGGGTTTTGATGTTGTCGAATCCTCCGAGCAAGGCATGCTCAGCCAGGTGACACGCGCCGACAAGGAAAAGAAGCCTATCATCTTCCTCGCATGGGCACCGCATCCCATGAACAACGCTCACGAGATCACCTATCTCGCTGGTGGTGATGCAACAGTGTTTGGCCCCAATTACGGTGGCGCAACCGTCTACACCGTCGCACGTGGCGGCTACACAACCGATTGTCCAAACATCGGCAAGCTTTTGAAAAACATGACGTTCTCGCTGGACATGGAAAATGCCATCATGGGCAAAATTCTGGACGACGGCGAAGATCCTGCAAAGGCAGCCAAGGCATGGCTGAAGGCCCATCCGACCGTGGTTGAGCCTTGGCTGGCTGGCGTGACCACCAAGGACGGCAAGGATGGTCTGGCCGCGGTTAAAAAGGGGTTGGGCCTCTAAGCCTCACTGAATGATCGCATCGGGGCGACGCCAGTCGCCCCGACATCGCTCCTCACACCTCTTTTTAAAGGACGCGTTTCAGTGGATTGGCTTACTGACTTCAAGATTCCCGTCGGCCCCACAGCCAAAGTGTTTGTGGACTGGCTGACGGCCAATGGCAGCTGGTTTTTTGACTGGCTCTCACATGTCATATCAGGCAGCATCGACGGCTTGCTGTTTATTCTTCAATACCCCAACCCGCTTATTGTCGCCTTGGCAATCAGCTTTATTGCCTGGCTTTTGCGCCGCTCTCTGACCGTTGCGCTGTTTACCTTTCTGGGCCTGGTTTTCATTATCAATCAAGGCTATTTCAAAGAAACCACCGAGACACTGGCGCTTGTGCTTGCCTCCACCGCCGTGTGCATGATCGTCGGCGTGCCCTTAGGTATTCTGGCGGCTCGGCGCAGCTGGATTTATGCACTCATGCGTCCCGTGCTCGATCTGATGCAGACCATTCCAACCTTTGTTTATCTCATACCCGCCTTGATCCTGTTTGGCCTTGGCATGGTGCCCGGCCTGATCGCAACCGTGATTTTTGCCGTGCCATCGCCCATCCGCCTGACACGGCTTGGCATTGTCTCCACGCCATCATCGCTGGTCGAAGCAGCCGTTGCTTTTGGCGCAACCCCCTCTCAGGTTTTGCGCAAAGTCGAGCTGCCTTACGCGCTTCCGCAAATTATGGCAGGCCTGACCCAAACCATCATGCTGTCGCTGTCCATGGTGGTGATTGCCGCCCTTGTGGGGGCCGCAGGCCTCGGCGTGCCAGTGGTGCGCGCGCTCAACACGGTCAATATCGCCAAGGGGTTTGAGGCCGGGCTGTGTATCGTCATTCTGGCCATTATCCTGGATCGCATGTTCCGGATTTCCGCTGCAGGAGATGACAAATGAGCGATGCAGTGATTTTTGGAAACGTCGACATTGTCTTTGGTGATCGGCCGGAAAAAGCCTTGCCTTTGGTGGACAAAGGCCTGACCCGCGACCAGATCAACAAGGAAACCGGCCTTATCCTCGGCGTGGCTGGAGCATCGCTCACCCTCAAGGAAGGCGAAATCCTGGTGTTGATGGGCCTGTCCGGTTCGGGCAAATCCACGCTGCTGCGGGCGGTCAATGGCTTGGCTCCCGTGGTGCGCGGCACGGTATCGGTCAAACACCGCAATGGCTTTGTCGATCCCTATACGGCCAGCGCCAAAACGCTACGGGATCTGCGCATGCACAGCGTGTCCATGGTGTTTCAGCAATTTGGCCTGCTGCCATGGCGCACTGTGGCCGATAACATTGGTTTTGGCCTTGAGCTTGCTGGCGTGGCCGAGCGCGAGCGCAAGAAAATTGTTGGCGAACAGCTTGAACTGGTCAACCTGTCGCAATGGGCTGATCGCAAGGTGGATGAGCTGTCCGGCGGCATGCAGCAGCGTGTGGGCCTTGCCCGCGCCTTTGCCACCGGCGCTCCTATTTTGCTGATGGATGAGCCGTTTTCGGCTCTTGATCCGTTGATCCGTACCCGTCTGCAAGACGAACTGCTGGAATTTCAGCGGCGCTTGAAAAAAACCATCCTGTTCGTCAGCCATGATCTGGACGAAGCCTTCCGCATTGGCAACCGCATTGTCATCATGGAAAGCGGACGGATCATTCAATGTGGCACGCCGCAGGAAATCGTTCAAAATCCGGCGGACCAATATGTTGCAGATTTCGTGCGCAACATGAATCCGATTGCCATGCTGACGGCGAAAGACGTGATGCAAAAAGGCATCCAAAACAGCAGCGCCACGGCGCTTGGCGTGACAGCCACAACGGCACCCGATACGCCTCTGGTGGATGTTCTGGACGCCATGGCCGCCCAGCCGGGCGTGGTGGGCGTGGTCGACAACGGGTCTGTCATCGGCGCGATCAGTGCGCAGGATGTGGTCAACGCTTTGACGCGACACCGGCAGGCTTAAAACGCGCTCCCAGATTTGATAACAATGCGCCGCGTTGGTTCCACGCGGCGCATTTTTTATAACTGCATTCCTCGAGATCAGCCATGCCGGAAAAGCCCTCTCCCATCCGCCCCACAACAGACGAAGCAAGGCAATTGGTGCAAGACCTGTTGCACAAAGCCAAGCATGTCGCACTTGCGGTGCTGGAGCCGGAAACGGGCGCGCCCTTCGTGAGCCGCGTGCTGATGGCGACCATGCCAGATGGCACGCTGACGCTTCTTGTCTCGCAGCTCTCTGCCCACACCAAAGCGCTGCTGGTTGATCCACGGGCGTCACTGCTGGTTGGAGAGCCCGGCAAAGGCGACCCCCTGGCGCATCCGCGCGTCACATTGCAATGCATATCTGAAAAAATTGCGCGTGATAGCCAAGAGCATACGGCCATGCGGCATGTGTTTTTGAGCCGCCATCCGAAGGCGAAACTCTACATCGATTTTCCTGATTTCCTGTTTTTACGGCTCACACCCCATAGCGCAAGCCTGAATGGGGGATTCGGAAAAGCATTTTTACTGACCAAGGATGACCTTCTGCACCCTCATCCGTCCGCGCAGTGTGAAAATACATCCACAAAACCATGCTAAATTTAGGGTATTCCCTTCACAAAATTACCCAAATTCTCAGCACATTTTAGCCCCTACCAAACTTCTAATAACTTCTATTTGTTCCAGATCACGCCAGAAACGACTTTTTTTGGGTGAATACCTCGCTTTTTTGCGTGACAGGCCGGAAAAAACTGGAGTATGGATCACATGTTCGGGAGCCGCTAATAAAGGGTAGTCGATACCTTAAATTTAGGAATATACAAATCTCCTTATGTTGGTAGAGTTTGGGAGTAGGGTTTTTTACGGGGTCGCAAAAGAACCTGATAGCAGGTTCATTCGATTAAAAAGAGAGACTGAGAGATGAAAGCCAACGAGTTGAGTGATCACTCCAATGCCGCTGCCGGCCTTTTGACCGCGATGGCAAATCCAAAGCGACTGATGATTCTATGCAGTCTGGTTCAGGGTGAGGTGCCAGTCGGCGTGCTTGCCTCGCAGGTTGGATTGAGCCAATCAGCATTGTCACAGCACCTTTCCAAGCTCCGTGCCCAGAAGCTTGTGAAGACACGCCGTGACGCACAAACGATCTATTATTCAAGCACATCTGATGCTGTGATGAAGGTTCTCGGAACACTTGAGGACATTTTTTGCGGCCAGGAAGCCACACGCAATGCCGCGTAAATGATATCGCTGTCATAGTTGCACAGCCATAAAATGACGGCCTGGTTTAAAAAAACCATGCCGTCATTTCACTTTAAAAACGCCCAAAGCAGTTTTCCTGTTTTCGCATTTGTGCTCCGAAGTTAAAAAACCGCACGGCGTCTACAAGTTTCGCGTAACATTCTATAGGCAATGCATAAATTATCCTTGAACCAACATCGGCTTGAGGAAAGACACAATAGAATTTGAAAATCGGCAGCATCCATGCCAGCAGGCCCCGAGCCTGTTTGAGCTCACGGCCTGCTATCACGGTCACAAATAGATCATCCTTTATGCACTGCCTTGCGCACAACGCAGGCTGCATTCAGCACAATGTCAGTGGAGCCATCCGGCTCAAGGATATTTGGCGCAATCGAACTGCCTTTCGATTGGCTATGTGATCATGGTGCAATACAATCACAGCCTGCTTGCGCCAGCCTTACTCAATCCACCCGCACGACACAACTGCGCTTCACAAAAGAAGATTTCGATCTAACAGATTAAATTTGCTTGAGAATTTCATTCTCAATTCGATTCCTGTTTAAGCAATTATACGCTACAGCGCCGTGCGCCATATGTGGCGCACGGCGCTGTAGCTCTTTATTTTTGTTGTATAATTTTATCTTTAAACCGATTCCGGTTTAAAGAATTATGCAATAACATGCGCTCCAGATGCACCTGAAGGAGATTCGATGCCAAGCCTTACCCGTTTAGAAAACGAGCAATTGACCATCGAGATTTCATCCCTGGGTGCCGAGTTGCAATCGCTCGTCACAAAGGATGGTCGCTCCTTTCTCTGGAATGGCGATGCGACTTTTTGGAACGGGCGCTCCCCTATTTTGTTTCCGATCGTTGGAAAAGCCCCGGATGACACCGTCCAGATTGATGGTAAGCCATACACAATGGCGCAACATGGTCTTGCGAGACGCAAAGACTTTGCTCTGACGGCCGCAAGTGCGCAAAGCTGTTGTTTTATGCTCACCTCAAACGATGAGACAAAATCCGTCTATCCTTTTGATTTTTCTCTGGCCCTCACCTACCAGCTCGCGCAAAATACACTGCGCGTCACGGCCAGCGTCACCAATGCCAGTGATAATGCCATGCCCTATGGCATAGGCTTTCACCCCGCCTTTCTCTGGCCCCTGCCGGGTGCAGAAGGCAAAGCCCACCACATCGTTCTCGACAACGGAGCAGAACCGGCGCTGTTGCGCCTGAGCGGCGGCTTGCTGGATCAGACAACACGGCCCTCCCCCTTCACGGCCGGGCATTTAACGCTGGATGCCAGCCAATATGTCGAAGACGCCATGATTTTTGCGCAAGGCGCAGGCACGGGCCTGACCTATCAAGCCGATGGTGGGCCGTCTTTACACTTCGCCTTTGAGAACCTGCCCAATCTGGCGCTCTGGCAAAAACCCGGTGCACCCTTCATTTGCATCGAGCCATGGCACGGCATGGCCGCCCAGCACGGCAAAGGCCCTGCACTGAAAGACCGCCCTTATACCGTTCTGCTGCCAGCAGGCGAAACCGCCGACTATGGATTTTCCGTCACAGTGAAAGCCTGAGCGCCATGGAGAGTTCACAGGCATGTCAACCTGGTCAGATTCTCATTTTGAACGGTGCGCCCCGTTCGGGCAAATCCACTCTTGCCCGAGCCATTCAGGACCGTTTTCCGGGTTTGTGGGTCAACATCGGTGTTGACGCACAGATAGGCATGATCGGTGCGCGCCATCGTCCGGGTATCGGCTTGAGGCCCGGCGGAGAACACCCTGAGCAAGAAGAAAACGTCAAACGGCTTTATGCAGCACTTTATGAAAGCATTGCCGCCTATAGTCGGCTGGGTATTCATGTTGTTACAGATGTCGGCCACCATGAAGGATATTCGAAACCTTTGAATATCCTCGATGACTGTGCACAAAAACTAAGAGGCCTTCCGGCATTTTTCATCGGAATACGATGCTCACTTGAGATGATTATGGTACGGCGGCAACAATCCTCGGAACATTATCTCCAAGGGTCTCCACAACAGCCGTTTCCCCTTCCCGTTCAAAAATGGCAGGAGGAGGTTCACGACCATGGCACCTACGATCTGGAAATTGATACAACAGACAAATCGCCGGAAGAAAACGCTGATCGCATTTCTGCCTTTCTCAAGACAACCAGAGACCAGCCAACCTTTTTCGAGCGCCGCCTGAAAAATCTCCAAAACGGTCTGCATTCGGCTAAGACAAACTTTTGATATAAAAGGAGCAACCATCATGAGCACATTGGAAAGCCGCATCGATCAAGGCGTTGGCCGCGAACCTGCTGATATTGTGCTGAAAGGTGGGCGCTTCTTTGATCTGGTCACTGGAGAGCTGATTGCCAGCGACATCGCCATCTGTGGCGACACGATTGTTGGCACCTGCGGTGACTATCAGGGCATTGAAGAAATTGATATTTCGGGCAAAATCGTCGTGCCGGGCTTTATCGATACGCATTTGCATATTGAAAGCTCGCTGGTCACGCCGCACGAATTTGACCGCTGCGTACTGCCCTATGGTGTCACCACCGTGATTTGCGATCCACACGAAATCGCCAATGTACTGGGCACGGAAGGGATCCAGTTTTTTCTGGATTCGGCGCAGGAAACCATCATGGACATCCGCGTGCAGCTCTCGTCTTGCGTGCCCGCCACCCATCTGGAAACCTCCGGCGCTGACCTACCCATCGAGCGGCTCTTGCCTTTCCGAGATCATCCCAAGGTGATTGGCCTTGCAGAATTCATGAATTTTCCGGGCGTGATCCATAAGGACCCCATCTGCATGGCCAAGCTGGAGGCGTTTCAGGGCGGGCATATTGATGGCCACGCGCCGCTTTTGCGCGGCAATGACCTGAACGGTTATCTGGCGGCTGGAATCCGCACCGAGCATGAATGCACAACCGCAGAAGAGGCCATGGAGAAGATCCGCAAAGGCATGCATATTCTGGTGCGCGAGGGCTCGGTCTCCAAGGATTTGCACGCCTTGATGTCAATTATCAACGAGCGTCTTTCGCCCTATCTGGCGCTATGCACCGATGACCGCAACCCACTGGACATCGCCGAGGAAGGCCATCTGGATTATATGATCCGCACCGCGATTGCCCATGGCGTGGAGCCGCTGGCGATCTATCGCGCCGCCTCCATTTCGGCCGCGCGCGCCTTTGGTCTGCGCGACCGCGGCCTTGTGGCTCCCGGCTACCGCGCCGATCTGGTGGTGGTGGACAGTTTGGAAAACTGCAGGGCTTCAAACGTGTTTGCCGCCGGACGCCTTGTCACCGACGCCCTGTTCGCCACACGCAAGCCGGTGGCCCCCGTGGGTCTCGATAGCGTCAAGGCGCGCACCATCAAAGCAGCAGATTTTGCAGTGCCGGTCAGCGAAGGCGAAGTGCCGGTGATGGGCGTTTTGCCCGGCAAGATCATCACCGAATATCGCCGCTATCAATTGCCCTCCAGCGGCAATCAGACCAGCCTTGATCTTGAGCGCGACATCATCAAAGTCGCCGTCATTGAGCGCCATGGTAAAAACGGCAATCACGCCAACGGCTTTGTGCAGGGCTTTGGTCTGAAAAAAGGAGCTATTGCCTCGACTGTCGGCCATGACAGCCACAACATTTGCGTCGTCGGCGTTTCGGAAGACGATATGGCGCTGGCCGCCAACCGCCTCTCCGAGATCAAGGGCGGCTTTGTGGTGGTGGAAAATGGCAGAATCACCGGTGAAATCCCGCTGCCGGTTGCGGGCCTGATGAGCCTTGAGCCATTTGAGAGCGTGCGCGACACCCTGCATGATTTACGAAAAGCCGCTTATGCGCTGGGCACCACTTTGCAGGAACCTTTTCTGCAAGTCGCCTTTCTGCCCCTGCCCGTCATTCCGCACCTGAAGATTTCCGATAAGGGCATGGTGGATGTGGATAAGTTTATGCTGATTGGGTGAGGAAAAGAACTGGCATAGCGACAGCCAGAAATAGTTTCACCGACAACCATGGATTCAACGCCCGAGAGGGATCTGCTATCGTGAAAAGCGTCATCTACAATAATGACGCATTGAACAGGGTTTCGCGTGACCATTTCGGCAACTGATGTCAAATTTGATGATGAAAGCATGTGGATGTCTTTGAGTGAAGCATGCCGTAACCAGATGAGAGCCACGCTTGCTGCAGAGTAACAAACCCATCCGCCTGACGCTCAACCGTCTTTATTTCGGCCGGAGTACGGCGGCCATTCGCTTTCAATATACGTTGATGGTGATTGACCTCGTCATCGTCCTGTTTTTTCTGGCAGGGCCTTACCTGCGGGACAGGCCAAGTTATCTGGTGATGGATTATGGCATCGCGGCCTGGATGGCGCTGGAGTTGATTGCCCAGCGCTCGGCATCAAACAGCACGCGCCGCTGGATTATGCGGCCGATGACCTGGATTGACGTCTTTGTGCTCTGCACCTTGCTGCTTCCAGATTTGCTGTTTAATTTCGCATTTGTGCGCGTCATGCGCATCTGGGCGGTGGTGCAAAGACCCATTTTTACTTTGATGCTCAAACGCTTGCATTTGATAGACAAAGTGGATGTTGTCAAAGCAGCCATCAATCTGTTTGTCTTCCTGTTCATGCTGACAGGTTTTGTTTACACGTTCTTTTTCTATCGCCAGCCCGGCATCGAAGGCTTTGTCGATGCTTTGTATTTCACGGTTGCCACGGTCACCACCACCGGCTTTGGCGATATCACTCTGCCTGGCCCTTTGGGCAAGCTTACCTCGGTGGTGGCAATGATTATCGGCATCTCGCTGTTTGTGCGGCTGGCGCAGGCCGTGGTGCGCCCCTTCAAGGTCACCTTTTCCTGCCCCGATTGCGGGCTGAACCGGCACGATACGGATGCTGTGCACTGCAAAGCGTGCGGACGTCTTTTAAACATCCCCGATGAGGGTATTTGAGACATTTGCCTCAATGGGGCTGCACGACCTTTTGAATGCCATCGCCAACAGCATTCGCAACCGATCTGGCGGAGGCCACCACAAATTTGGCGATATCATCAACCCGCACAACTTCGCGGTGATACTCTGAGAGAGCATCGCCTTGCAGCACGGTACCAGCCTGAATTTTCGTCTTGGTTGGATCGGCATATTTGTTGCCCATGCGCAATTCGTAATAAAGATGCGGCCCCGTGGACAGGCCGGTCGAGCCAATGAAGGCAATAACCTGTCCTTGCGACACGCGATCGCCGACCTTCAGGCCCTTCGCTGTGCCGGAAATATGCGCGTATGTGGTGGTGTAGCCAAAATCATGCTTCACCCGCACATATTTGCCATATCCTTTTTCGGAGGAGATTTTGATGACCACGCCATCGCCAGCCGCCACAATGGGCGAGCCCATGGGCGCATCAAAATCGACGCCATTGTGAAACTCCGGCCGATGCAAAATAGGGTGAATGCGCCAGCCAAAACCGTCATTTCGGCGGCTACCCGGCACGGGATTGCCAATCAAGGGCTTGGAGACAGATCGTCCGCTTTCATCGAGAAACTCTGCCTCGTGGCCCAAGCGGCCGGGATAGCGATAGAAGCGTCGCTCGTGTCCGCCCTCATCCAGCCCCAAGAAAACCAGCTCAACCTCGCCGCTCTCAACTTTACGAAACACCACATGCAGTTTTGACAATGCATCATCCGTGTCAGAAACATGCACATCATTGAGCTTGAGCAGTTCCACCACCTGCAAGGCCACCGTCATCGGCACTTTTTCGCGTTTCATATGCGCCATGACGGAGGGATATTCCGATTTTGCAGCGGCAATGGCTGATTTTTTGACAGAAACGGTGGTGTCTTGCACAACCGCCTCATCGTCATGATGGGCAAGGGCCTCGGCCACCAGACGCTCATAAATGGCCCGGTCCACAATCTCTTCGCATTGCCCGTTGTGTTGGCGGGCAATCAGCTGCTCCTGCCCCTTCTTGCTGACATAACGCGCCAGAATGATGTGCGAATCGCCCGTAACCTCATCCGCTTCGCTGTAGATAATTTCCAAACGCTCACCCGGCTGCAAACTGGTAATGCCCAGTTTTCGGCCCAGCGCCGCCCATTCATCATCGGAAACGTTCAACGCGCCTTCAATATCGCTCAAATCCTGCGGCTTGGCGGGCATGGCCACCAGACGCCGCACCAAGGGTGCCGGGCTTTCCGTTGCCACGCTGACATTGATGGGAACACCGCGCACAGGCTGGCTGACAAGGCGTGGTCCAGGGTGCAGCGACGCATGCTCCTCGCCGTCTTCGCCCTCTCCTCTCTCTCCACGCAAAATCAGGTTAAACGGATCTGGCCGGGATGCCGTCTCATTGCCATAGGCCGCAAGGGAGGCAATCCCCCCTTGATCAGCCTGGGATTCTGCTGGCGACGCATCGGAGAGATCAATGGATGCGGAGAAATAGGTGTTGTTGGCCAGAGACCCATCCATGCGGGCCTCAATCATATCCATTCTGGCAGTTTTGATCACCCCGACCGGCACACGCAACCGTGGCTGTTTGCGGGCAACCTGACGATGACGCTTGGCAAGCAGAACCACAGCAGCGTGCGTTGGTGCTTTTACAAAGCTTCCGTCCATGAACTTCACCAGCACACCGGCAGGCACGGCTGCCAAAAGCACCAACACCGCCACGGTGCGCCAGTGATTGCGCAGCGAAAATGGACGCACCGTCTGATGATGACGAATGGTACCGAAAAATTCGAGTTCCAGTTCGCCAGCCCTGCACGGTTCGACGCCCACCATAGGCACAGATCTCCTTCAAAATTATGCGCCGACTTGTGCCTCAGCACATGGCGAAAATGTGACCGCCCAGGCGCGATCACGCCCGCACACCCAAAGCTCACACGGAGTTGAAAATTTGTCCACAGTCACAGATCAAAGCCGGGCACAAAAGCCATCCAGAGCCGCAAGATGGACCACACCAGACGCCATAGTTGCCCTCATTCCGGGAAGTGGCAGGACAGCCTTTATCTCAAGCTGCAAAGGCAGTATCACCTGATTCGGCTTCAACGCTAAATTGATGACAAACAACAGTTTCTTGCCGTCTTTTTCGCGCACGAATGCGAGCACATCTTCATTGAGATCAATGAAGGACATGTCACCGTCAATCATTTCCGGGTGGGCTTTGCGCCATGCGAGAACCGCCCGATAATGGGCAAGCACCGAGTTTGCATCGCCATCTTGCACATCCACCGAAAGCGCCTGATGCTCGGCCGGCACCGGCAGCCAAGGTGTGCCATCCGAAAAGCCTGCATGGGCAGCATGGCCTTCCCAGACCATGGGGGTGCGGCATCCATCACGGCCCTTGAAGGCGGGCCAGAAGCGAATACCATACGGGTCGCGCAGATCTTCAAAGGCAAGTTCCGCTTCCGGCAAGCCGAGTTCTTCACCTTGATAGAGGCAGACCGAGCCCCGCAGCGATGCCAGCACCGTAATTGCCAGCTTTGCAATTGCCACCCGATCCTGCGGTGTCGGTGCAAACCGGCTGACATGGCGGATCACATCGTGATTGGAAAAGGCCCAGCAAACCCAGCCATCCAGAACCTTCGCTTGAAACGATGTCACGCAATTGCGGATATGGGCCGCGCTGAACTCTGGCCCCAGAAGATCAAAGGTGTAGCACATGTGCAGCTTGTCGCCGCCATTGGTATAGGCCGCAACCGTCTGCAACGAGCGCGCGCCATCGCCCACCTCGCCCACCGTTGTGCGCCCACCATATTCATCCAGCACCGAGCGCAGCTTATGCAGAAAGCCAACATTTTCCGGCTGCGTCTTGTCGTATAAATGCCTCTGCATACCGTAGGGGTTCACATCGGGTGCATCCAGCCCAGCTTCATTGCTGTCGGCGGTGTGGGGCGGATTGTCGCGCAACAGATGATCGTGAAAATAATAATTCACCGTGTCGAGGCGGAAACCATCCACGCCACGCTCCAGCCAGAAGCGCGCCGCATCCAGCACCGCTTGCTGCACCTGCGGATTGTGAAAATTCAGATCCGGTTGGGAGGCCAGAAAATTATGCATGTAATATTGCTTGCGCACGCCATCCCATTCCCAGCCGGGACCGCCAAAAATCGACATCCAGTTGTTAGGTGCGGTACCATCGGGCTTCGCATCCGCCCACACATACCAATCCGCCTTCTCATTGTCGCGGCTTGAGCGGCTTTGCTTGAACCATGGATGCTGATCGGATGAATGAGAGATCACCTGATCGATAATCACCTTCAGGCCCAGCTCATGGGCTTTTGCCATCATGATATCAAAATCGTGCAACGTGCCAAACATCGGGTCAACGTCGCAATAATCCGAGACGTCATAGCCCATATCGGCCATGGGCGAGGTGAAAAACGGCGCAAGCCAGATGGCATCGACCCCCAGAGAGGCAATGTAGGGCAGACGACTGGTGATGCCTTTGATATCGCCAATGCCATCACCATTGCTGTCTTGAAATGAGCGTGGATAGACTTGATAAATCACCGCTCCGCGCCACCAGTTGGCATTGTCATCTGTTTTTTGTCCGGTGGCATGGTTGGTTTTTGTCATTCTTCGATCCTATCTTGAACTGCATCACAACTTTAAAAGCTATAGAGGGCAATAGCCAAAAACCAGTGGTCGTCACAGAAAAGTGTGTTTCATGCGTCTGTTACAAATCTGGCTCATAAGCGCAAAGACAGTGGCGGCGCGTTTATGAGTCGTGTTGCGTTGTCCATTCTGGATTGTTTTGTTTTGGTTTGTCTTTTTGGAAAACCGGATTCCACTTTTCCCTGACAAACTCTAGGGAGCACGCGCGATGAGGCTGACAATCGTGACAGATGCCTGGCATCCGCAGGTCAATGGCGTTGTTCGCTCCATTGAAAATACCAATGCGGAACTGGCGAAAATGGGCGTCACCGTCTCCATGATAACGCCTGCGTCCTTTAAAAGCGTGCCCATGCCAACCTATCCTGAGATTCGCTTGTCACTAACCGGCCCCGGTCGCGTTGCCGGTGTCATCAAGCGCAGCAAGCCGGACCTTATTCACATTGCCACCGAAGGTCCGCTTGGGCTTTTGGCCCGCCGCTGGTGCGTGAAAAATCAGGTGGCTTTTTCGACCAGCTATCACACCCGCTTTCCCGAATATGTCGCAGCCCGCCTGCCCATTCCGCTGTCTTGGCTCTATGCCTATGTGCGCTGGTTTCATCGCGCTGGTGGTGCCTGCATGGTGGCAACCGAGAGCCTGAAACGGGAACTGAACGCCAAGAAAATCGGCAATTTACGGCTGTGGAGCCGAGGCATTGATACCCAGCTTTTTCATCCCCAACCGCAGGACGAAAAGCCCTTCGGGTTACCGCGCCCGATTTTCATGACCGTTGGCCGCATTGCCGTGGAAAAAAACCTGCCCGCTTTTCTCGATCTCGATCTGCCCGGCTCGAAAGTGGTAATTGGCGATGGCCCGGACCGTGCAGAGCTTTCGGCCCGTTATCCCGACGTGTTGTTCACCGGCGTCAAGCATGGCGCAGACCTCGCATCTGCCTACGCCCAGGCAGATGTGTTTGTTTTTCCGTCCAAAACCGACACATTCGGCAATACCATTCTGGAAGCTTTGGCCTCTGGCGTGCCTGTGGCCGCCTATCCTGTGACTGGGCCGATCGATATTGTCACCAATCCCGGTGCTGGCAGTCTGAATGATGATTTGCGCACCGCCTGCCTGTCGGCCCTGTCTTGCTCGCGCGAGGATGCCAGAGAACTTGCCGAGACATTCTCGTGGCCCATGGCAACGAAGCAATTCCTCGACAATGTCATTGAGGCCAAGGCGCAGGGCAAAAGGCGATCGCTGATGCGCAGACGCTCTCAGAAAAACGCAATGATCTGAAATCGTGTAACGTTTGGCAGATTGCCGAAAGCCAGAAAGGCTCCTTCGGATCATCCCCCTATCCCCTGAAAGATATCCTTAATATCAAGAGCGCGCGCCTGTGTCTTAGAGTCTGTCAGGTTCAGATTGAACCAGACAGACTCTAGATTCCTTTGTTTGAGTTTGTCTGATCAGAAAAACCGGATTCCACTTTTCCCTGACAAACTCTAAAATTGGACATGGCAGGAGCGAATGTTTTGGATAAAAAGCGACTAAAATATTTTCCAGTCGATAAACAATCCACTTGAAACGACTAATATTCTAATTTACGATCACATCCAAGGGTTGTCTCAAACACCATTCGATGTGAAGTTCGCCTTCATTTTTCTTCGCAATTTTGGTCAAAATTTTAAAATTGCAATTTCATTTGAACAAAAAAGAAGAATAGAGAATTGCTGGACAGTAGAAATCAAAGAAAAATCGATATTTTCTGCTGCGGGGTTCAAAAAGGTGGAACAACAAGTTTGCACGCCTATTTCTGCAACCACCCACAACTCGACACTCCCAAATTCAAAGAACTCCATTTTTTTGATAATGAAGACCTAGACTGGAACGCGCCAAACTATGGCCTTCTGGACGATTATTTTAACAATCGGGAGGGGGACAAAAGACGGTACGATATAACGCCAATCTACCTCTTCTGGCCGCAAGCACTGGAGCGGCTTCAGGCGTATAATCCCGACGCAAAGCTGATTTTTCTGTTTAGGGACCCATTTGAGCGCGCCTGGTCGCAATGGTGCATGGAATATGCGCGAAAAAGCGAAGACCTACCCTTTTCCGCCGCAATCCGGGAGGGTCGGGACCGTTTGTCTGGCAAGCATCCGCAAAGCCCGGAATTTCGGGTCTATACCTATCTTGAAAGAGGGTTTTACGGCCAGCAAGTCGAGCGTGCTTTGCGCCTTTTCCCGCGCGAACAATTGCTGTTTCTCAAATCGGAAACCTTCAGGACGGATCACCTTGTCACGCTTCGTCACATCAGCGACTTTCTCGGGATCGCGCGGTTTGCCGAGAAAGACGCAAAATCCGAAAACGCGCAACCTCCGATCACCTACCCGTGCGCGCCGACAGAAGACGACAGACTCCTGTTTCAAAAGGCATTGCGCCAGGATCTCACGAAGTTCTCAAGGCTAACAGGGCTTGATATTTTTGATTGGCCAACATTTTAAAAGCCCAGCAGGAAAACCATGCTGGGCCATATGTTTTCAAAGATTCGCCTGTCGCAATAAGCGCAGCCGATCAACGCCTGCGTTTTCTGCCTTCAAACGGATTATCAGCCGCTTTCAGATGAATGCGGATCGGAACGCCGGGCATGTCGAAATCAGCGCGCAAACCATTGGTCAGATAGCGGATATAGCTCTCTGGCACAGAATCGGGGCGCGTGCAGGAAATCATGAAGGCAGGCGGGCGGGCCTTCACCTGAGTCATATATTTCAGCTTCAAGCGACGACCAGACACCGCTGGTGGTGGATGCTGGGTTGTTTGGCTATCCAGCCAGCGGTTCAGCTTGGCGGTCGAAATACGCTTGTTCCACACCCGATCCGTATCGGTGATCGACTGCATCAGCTTTTCAAGCCCGTAGCCGGTCTGACCCGACATCGGCACGGCGCGAATGCCACGCGCCTGTGGCAACAAACGCTCGGTCTTTTCGCGCAGTTCAGCCAGCAGCGCCTGCGGATCTTCTACCAGATCCCATTTGTTAAAGGCCAGCACCGCCGCACGGCCTTCGCGCAGCACCAGATCGACAATCTGAATATCCTGCTTTTCAAAGGGAATGGTTGCGTCAAACACGATCACAACGGTTTCAGCAAAGCGAATGGCGCGCAGGGCATCGGCAACCGACAGTTTTTCCAGCTTTTCAATCACGCGGGCCTTGCGGCGCATACCGGCGGTATCAAACATCTTGATGGTGCGACCGCGCCAATCCCATTCCACCGAGATCGAATCGCGGGTAATGCCCGCTTCAGGCCCGGTCAGCAGGCGATCTTCACCCAGAAAACGGTTGATGAGGGTCGACTTGCCAGCATTTGGACGGCCAACGATGGCCACGCGCAAAGGCAAGGACTCATCATAATGCGACAGCGCTTCTTCGTCTTCTTCGTCATCGGTAGGCTTGAGAACAATATCGGTCTCAGCCACAGCATCATCGTCTTCTTCGGGGAAGGCCCGCTCTTCGCCCAGAGCTTCGACAATCGCATCGCGCAGATCAATCATGCCCTGCCCATGTTCGGCCGAAATCGGCACCGGCTCACCAAGGCCAAGCGTGAAGGCATCGTAAAAGCCACCGTCCGAGCCTTTGGCTTCAGACTTGTTGGCCACCAGCACCACAGGCTTGCCCCGCTTGCGCAGCATATTCGCAAGCGTTTTATCCACATGGGTCAGGCCCATTTTGGCATCAACCACAAACAGCGACAAATCGGCTTCATCAATCGCCGCTTCCGTCTGGGCGCGCATACGGCCTTCCAGCGTCTCGGGGCCAGCATCTTCCAAACCGGCGGTGTCGATGATTTGAAACCGCAAATCCACCAGCTTGGCGTCGCCGGGGCGCCGATCACGGGTCACGCCGGGCATGTCATCGACAAGCGCCAGCTTCTTGCCAACCAGACGGTTGAAAAGCGTGGATTTGCCCACATTGGGACGTCCGACGATGGCGACGGTAAAGCTCATGAAATTTTAGTATCCGGTTGTTACCACCCGTTTTTCGGGCACGTGTCAAATTAAGAGGTCTTGGTTGCGGCTGTGATATTGTCCAGCATGATCTGTGCACGGCTGCTGACATTGCGCGGAGCCTGCGTGTCTTCCACAATTTGTTCAAACCATTCGCGGGCGCGGTCAAGCTGGCCAGCCTTATAGGCGGCTAGGCCCAAAGCTTCGCGGGCGGAGCTGCGCATGCCGTTGCCGGGCGTTGCCAACGCTTCCACTTCTGCCGACACCTGCTCATAGGTGCCATTGTCGATCAGCAACCAGCCAGCGCGAATATGGGCCACATCACGAAGCGCTTCCGGCACAGCCTTGTCTTTGCCAAGCGCTTGAAAAGCAGCAATTGCGCCCTTCTGATCACCCTTTTGCGCCAACAGACTGGCCGAGCGAAAATCTGCCAAAACAGGATAGCTGCCAAAGCCGGTCTTTTCCAGCGCTTCAAACGCCTTCAAAGCTTCGTCGGTTTTGCCATCGGCGGCCAGCTTTTGAGCAGCCAGAAATTGATCGCCAGACTGCGATGAGCGATCATCGGTCCAGTATTCATAGACCCGGTAGCCCGCTGTGCCAAGAACGACAAGCACGGCAACGGTTATGATGATGGGCCCGAGCCTACGCCAGGCGCGCTGCATCTGCTCCGAGCGGATTTCATCATTCACTTCGCGAATAAAGCTGTCGTTTTGGTCTGCCATAACAAATTCCGGGCTCAAGCCATGTTTCAATCGATCAACTGATGCTGCGCCTTCTACCCGATTTTTACACTATTGTAAGGGGGCGGATGGCAATTCATCGTTTCAGCCCCCGCAAATCGCGCATTTACATGGCAAGTGGGGCCACGCCGATCAGCAACTCATGCAATTTGAACGTGATGGCGGCCCAGACAACCAAGCCCAAAACCACGGCATAGAGATCATATTTCGTTGCCACAAAAGATCGGTCAACACTTTCCCCTGTCCGCGCGCGGCGTTTTAGCGAAATGCGCAAGATCACGCCCCAAGCCAGAAATGCTGCGAACAGAATGATGGAACGAACACTGCCGTTTGACAGCAAATGCGCCAGCGCCCAGATTTTAATGGCAAGAACCATGGGATGTTTGGCTTTGACGGCAATATGCCCGGCAGGCAAAAAGCCTGCGATGAGACAGATGGTCGCAAACACCATCAGCGTGGCGGTCAAATGCTTCATGCCCATGGGCGGAAACCAGACATTGATCACAGGAGCAATGCTATAGCCGTAGGCAACCAGCGCAATCGCCACAAGGGCAAGGACGGAATACATCCCCTTCCAGCCATTCAGCCCCAGCCGAGCCACCATAGCGGCCCGCAGGCCGGGCGCGACAACCCGGATCAGATGCAGGCCCAGAAACAGAATCAAACCAATAATCAATATAAGCATGGAGCCGATTCCCTTTAATCCTCTTGCAGTGATTGATAGCGCATGCCGCATGCACTGACTATAGGACCTTCAAGGATACCTTTGCCCAAAACAAAACGGCCGGGAAACCCGGCCGCTTTCATTATTAAAATACGGCTTAAGCAAGCACTCAATCATGCTCTTGCTTAGCAATATAACGCTGGTCGATTGCCGGTAAAGGCTCGTCATCGATAGCAGCTTCAAAAGCCTTCAAACGCTTATGAATAGACAATAATTCAACAATCGTTGTCCAGGAATTCGCAAGATATTGCAACGATGAGGTCACTTGCCCGAAAGCGCCAGAGATTTGATTGAGCATGCCCAAGCTAATAGTACCAGCCACGAATGAAGGCACAAGAACAGCAACAGAAAAAATCGTATCCAGATTTATATAAAAATAGCGCGCAATATTAAAATATACATAATGAAAGTAATATTTAAAATAGTTACGCCGAACAGCACCAAACAAAGTTTTCATCGTCTGCAATTCGGCCCGATCAGCATGATCTTCACCGTATACAAGCTCTTTTCTATAGGCGGCTTCAACACGCTGATTACGGAATTCGAGACCCGGCAATTTAACGCCAACCACAGCCAATAGTACGGTACCAAACAACGACCAGAAAATCGCAGCAATTACGAGGGGGTATGGAATTGCACCAACCAGTGGCAATTCTTTAACATTTTCTGACAACCTTACCAAAAGCGGTGTGAAAGCGATAAGCGTCATTACACTGCTGATCAGACTGACACCTAAGCTTTCAACCGTGGTGGCAAAGCGCATTGTATCTTCCTGAACACGCTGAGACGCACCTTCGATAATGCGTAGCTTTGGCCAATGGCTCATATAAAAATCAGTCATCGCGATGCGCCAGCGAAATATATAGTGACTGATAAAAAAGCGAGTTACAACAGATACAGCAACAGCAAGAAAAGCTATTTCAAGAAAAACGACAAATTGCGAATAAAATTCAGTTGCCGCAACAGGTCTAGATTTTGAAACAGCAGCCTGTATCAAATCACCAAAAGGACCATTCCAGTTGTTAATCGCTATACTGACCTGCACCTGAAAATAGACTGTAAACAAAATCATTGCAGAACCAACGACAGACCATCTTTGCCACGGATGAGGAGCAGCAACGGCCCAAAACCCCGCAAAAATCGCAACTGCAATCGCGAAGTAAAGATAGAACCAGATGAAATCGGAGGACCAAAAAATAGAAACGCCAACTTTGGGTGGCGCACCCGCTGGTGTAATTGTAAAACCGAGAGCCGATCCGATATTGTCTCCGAAGATGTACCAGAGCATGACCGCAAAAATCGCCCAGATCACAGCGGAGGGGAAAAACACTTTGGGCTTGGGGAAGAATGAGTGGAACACAGGGAGGTACTTTCCTGACAGAAATCGATCTGGGCGGTTTATCGTTTAGGCAAACTAAGTCACTTATTGCTGTGCGACAATAGTTCAAAACCATCCTTACACATTTGTAATGGCCTGACTTTTTGCCTTTCGCATGCTTGCCCACAAGGATGCGGCCAAAACAAGGCTGACCAAAAGCATTGACGCAGCAATCAAGCTTGGCAGGGTGAAACTGCCGCTGCGCTGGGCAACGGCACCGGCCACCAATGGCCCGATGATTTGGCCAACGCCAAACATTGCCGTCATCATCGATAGCGCCTTGCGCGGGCTTTTAGGGGCCAGCACCCGGCCAAGCCGCAAGCCATAGGCCGTAATCGTCATGAAGGTCGCGCCCAGTGCCACGCCGCCAATCAGGGGCGCTGCCACGCCGGGCAAGGCAACCGAGCAAAACACGCCGATGGCCTCCACCAGCAGCGCCACGCAATAGGCTCCAACCAGATCAAAGCGCATCATCAACGGGTGCCAGACAAACAACGCAATAGCCGCAGCAAGACCAGCCAAAAACCATGAGAGAAACTCGATCACCGCGCCGGTGTGGGCCATGCGGGCCATCGTGACGATGAAGGTGGCGGTGATGACATAGCCAAAGCCAAACAGCCCGTAGGATGCCAGCAACAGCAGAAATTTCCGCGTCCAGATCAGCTTTCCTTCAGCGGGCTGTTTTGCGTCGGATTTATCCACTCTCGGCAACATGGCCGCAACCGCGAGGGTGGCCGCCAGGCTGACAACTGCGCCAACCAGCCAATCCAGCCGCCAGCCTGCAAGGTTAAACAGGCCATGCACTTGACCAATCATAAAGACCAGCAGGGAGGAAAGTGCGATGCCAAATCCCACGCCGCCAAAATGGGTGGATTGGGCGTGCTCACTGCCCGCAGCATAAGACAACACAACAGAGCTTGTAAAAATCAGCGAGAACGCGCTGGCAACACCGGATAAAAACCGAATAAGCACAAAGACATCAACGTCATTGCTCAAAGCCATAACTGCTAGCAAAATGGCATTGGCCAATAAGGACAAAATCGCCAGTCCCCGCTCTCGTCCGCTGGCAAAACCATGGCCAGCCAGAACGGCACCGACGAGATAGCCAGCAAAATTCCCTGATGCAATCAATCCGGCATCACCGGCCGAAAGCCCAAGGTCGGCCATCATGCCCGGCAAAATCGGGGTGAACGAAAAACGGCCAAAGCCCAAGGCCGATGCCATGGCAAGGGCACCCGCAATAGCGGCAAGAACGAGAGATCGGCGGGACTGTAATGTGCTCATGGCTCGCTATCGCACCGCAGGCAAAAACTGACAATTCATAATTTTTGATATGAGCAATTTCGCGCACACGGATCGGGTCACAAAGCCGTGTACTGGCAGCTTCAAGCCACCCCTTAATCAACGAGCGTCAAAATCAGCGGTCCGCTTTTGGTGGCAACCACCGTGTGCTCAAATTGCACTGTCAGCGCGCGTGGCTCACTATACAGCGTCCATGAATCATCGCCGCCGCCATCCTCTGCCCATTGGCCGCCCAGCGACAAAAACGGCTCGATGGTAAACACCTGCCCGTCGGCCATAATCCGGGTTTCATCCGGGTCAGCCCAGGTGGAAAGCTCGCGTGGCTCTTCATGCAGGGAGCGGCCAACGCCGTGGCTGGCGAGATTTTCAATCAATGTATAGCGATGGCTATCGGCAAAGGCACCAATGGCGCGGCCAATGCCTGCGAACGGAAATCCCGCCTTGACCTGCTGGATGCCCAAAAACAGCGCCCGCTTGCCATCGCGCAGCAAGCGCTCGGTTTTTGGCTTGCCGGGCGGCACCATGAAGGACGCGCCCGCATCGCCAAAGAAGCCGTTTTTCTCGGCCGACACATCAATGTTCACCAGATCACCTGGCTTGATCACCCGATCGCCGGGAATGCCATGGGCCACTTCTTCGTTCACACTGATGCAAGTGGCACCTGGAAATTGATAGCAAAGCTCCGGTGCCGACTGCGCACCGGCATCCTCGAGAATTTTGCGGCCAATCATGTCCAGCTCGCGCGTGGTCATGCCCGGCTCCATTGACGCTGCCATGGTTTTGATCGCAAGACCGCACAATCGTCCAACCTCTTTCAGGCCCTGCAATTCATCATCATTGGCAATAATCATCGGCACACTCTCACAAAGTCAGGCGCAAAATCAGCATGCGGCTGCATTACGCCCCGGCCTTTGGAGGCGTCAATGCCTTGCGCACAATCGGTGCCACTTTTGAGCCGAAAAGCTCAATGCCCTTCATGATCTCTTTGTGCGGCATGGGGCCGATGGCCATTTGCAACAAGAAGCGGTCGTTTTTGAAAAGCGCGTGATGGGCAATGATCTTTTCCGCCACCGTTTCGGGGCTGCCCACAAACAGCGCGCCCTTTGGCCCACGGCTGGCATCAAAATGGGCACGATTGGTCGGCCCCCAGCCGCGCTCGCGGCCAATGCGGTTCATCACCACCGCTTGTGGCTCGTAAAAAATATCGGCGGCCGACTGATCGGTTTCGTGAACAAATCCATGCACATTGATGGATGTCTTCAAGCTGGCCGCATCCGCTCCGGTGCGGGCCGCACTCTGGCGATAGAGATCAAACAAAGGTGCAAACCGATGCGGCTCGCCGCCAATAATCGCCAGCGCCAACGGCAGACCGAGCGCCCCAGCGCGTGCCACCGATTGCGGTGTGCCACCAACAGCAATCCACAGCGGCAATGGGTCTTGCAGCGGGCGCGGATAAACCCCGCGTCCCTGGATGGGTTTGCGGGTCTCGCCCTGCCATGTCACCACTTCGTTTTCGCGGATCTCCATCAAAAGCTGAAGTTTTTCGGCGAATAAAATGTCATAATCGTCAAGCTCATAGCCGAACAAGGGAAAGCTCTCGATGAAGGAGCCACGCCCGGCCATCATCTCCACACGCCCACCTGAGAGCAAATCAACCGTGGCAAATTGCTGAAACACCCGCACAGGATCATCCGAGCTGAGGACGGACACTGCGCTGGTCAGCCGGATGTTTTTGGTCTTCACGGCAGCCGCCGCCAGAATGGTGGCGGGCGAAGAGGCCATATAATCAGGGCGGTGATGCTCACCAAGACCAAACACATCAAGACCCGCCTCATCGGCCAGCTGAATTTCCTCCAGCAGCTCATCGACCCGGCGCTTGGCCTCCAGGCCTTTGTTGGCTGCATTGGGATCGACATCCGCAAAGGTATAAAGTCCGAGTTCCATCACTATCTCCTATTATTGACACAGAGATAGCGACCAGTAGCCGCGAGCGCAAACGCCGGGTTGAAAACGCATTGTTCAAAAAAAGACGGTTCCATCAATAGATGCGAATTTACCCCTGTATTCAAAGGGGTAAAGCCAATAGCTGACTCAACTTTTCACAGTATTGATTCAAAACATCAAAAATGGGTCAAGGTGCGACGCACAGCATCTTGCCAGCCTGTGTGCTTGGCCAAGCGCACATCTTCCTTCATCACCGGCTCAAACCGATAATCGCGCGCCCAGGCCTTGGCAAATTCATCCATGCCGGGCCACAGGCCTGCGCGGCTGGCAGCCAGAAAAGCGGCCCCCAAGGCGGTAGTTTCAATAATCGCTGGCCGATCCACGGGCGCATTCAGCAGATCAGCCAAACGCTGCATGGTCCAATCCGATGCCGCCATGCCGCCATCCACCCGCAACACCATCTCGTCATGGCCGTTTTGCCAATCCTTATGCATGGCATCGAGAAGATCGCGGGTCTGGAAGCACACAGCCTCCAGCGCCGCACAGGCAAATTCGGCGGGGCCGCTGTTGCGCGTCAGGCCAAACATCGCGCCGCGCGCATCGGGGTCCCACCACGGCGCACCCATGCCGGTGAAGGCCGGCACCAGATAGACCTGCTGGTTTGGATCAGCTGATGCCGCCAGATTGCCGGCTTCCGCAGCATCACCAATCACCTTCAGTCCATCGCGCAGCCATTGCACGGCGGCACCGGCAATGAAAATAGAGCCTTCCAGCGCGTAGGTGGTTTTGCCATCCATGCGATAGGCAATGGTGGTCAGCAATCGGTTTTTCGACACCACCCGATCTGTGCCGGTGTTGAGCAACGCAAAACAACCGGTGCCATAGGTGGATTTGACCATGCCCGGCGCAAAACAGGCCTGGCCAATGGTGGCCGCCTGCTGATCGCCAGCCACACCTAAAATCGGCACGGCGGCACCCAGCACGGCCGCGTCTGTGACGCCAAAATCGGCGGCGCAATCCATCACCTGCGGCAGCATCACGGCGGGGATGTTGAGGAGTTTCAACAGTTCATCGTCCCACTGATTATCGGCAATATTATAAAGCAGGGTGCGCGACGCATTGGTGGCATCGGTAACAAAGCTCTTGCCGCCGGTCAGCCGCCAGATCAGATAGGTATCAATGGTGCCAAAGCAGAGCGCCCCTTGCTCTGCCTTTGCGCGCGCGCCCTCCACATGATCCAGCAGCCACGACAGCTTGGTGCCGGAAAAATACGGGTCCAGCAGCAGGCCGGTTTTTTCGGTAAACAGCGCTTCCAGCCCATCGCCTTTAAGCTTTTCGCAAAACGCAGCCGTGCGCCGATCCTGCCAGACAATGGCATTGTGGATGGCTTTGCCGGTGTCGCGCTCCCACACCACCACGGTTTCGCGCTGGTTGGTAATGCCAATGGCGGCAATATCAGCGAGGGTGATGCGCGCCCGCGCCAAGGCCTCGCGAATGCAGTGGGTTACGCTGTCCCAAATCGCCTCGGGCTCGTGCTCCACCCAGCCGGACTGCGGAAAAATTTGCGGAAATTCTTTTTGACCGCGACCAACAATGCGCATGGCATCATCAAACACAATTGCGCGACTGGATGTTGTTCCCTGATCAATTGCCAGCACAAACCTAGCCATGACACTCCTCCCAGAGCTTTCGTTTTGTTTTCGAAATGCGCGCAATATGACGTTTTAAGCCGCAATCCACCGTAAAAAGGAAACGTAAACGAAGATTTCCTGTTATTCAACAGGACATTTAAGCCCGTCAACCCATCTTTACAGGTGAAAGCGGCCAACCAAAAGCCGAATTGCCAAGCGTTGGCTTTTGGGCATAGGCTACCCATATAAATATAATCGGGGAAATTGAATTCGGTCTGGCTGCACACGCCAAAAGCAGACACACCACCAAGCAACGCCTGTCACATACCTCACCGAACCAAATGCCTCAGCGAAAAGGAAAAAGCGATGAAAAGAAATGTTGTTGTAACCGGTTCCACCAGTGGCATCGGCCTTGGAATTGCGCGCGCATTTGCAGCGGAAGGTGCCAATCTGCTGATCAATGGCTTTGGCCCAGCCGATGAGATCGAAACCATTCGCAAGGAGTTGGAAGCGAAAGGCGGCAAAGTGATCTATCATGCTGCCGACATGACCAAGCCTGCCGAAATTGCCGATATGATCGAAACCGCGATTTCTCAATTTGGCGGCCTTGACGTGCTGGTCAACAATGCCGGTATTCAATATGTGGCACCGATTGAAGAATTCCCGATTGAAAAATGGGATCAGATTATTGCCATCAACATGTCCAGCGCCTTCCACACCATGCGCGCCGCTATTCCCAACATGAAGGGCAAAAAATCTGGCCGCATCATCAACATTGCTTCGGCGCACGGATTGGTGGCCTCGCCGTTCAAATCGGCCTATGTCACCGCCAAACACGGCATTATGGGCCTGACCAAGACCGCCGCCCTTGAACTTGCCGAACATGGCGTAACCGTCAATGCCATTTGCCCCGGTTATGTGCTGACACCTTTGGTGGAAAAGCAGATTCCCGATACCGCCAAGGCCCGTGGCATCACCGAGGAACAGGTGAAACGCGACGTTTTGCTGGCGTCGCAAGCCACCAAGGAATTTGTTACCGTGGAACAGGTTGCCGCTTGCGCCATTTATCTCGCAAGTGATGCTGCAAAACAGATCACCGGAACGCATATATCGATTGATGGCGGCTGGACGGCGTAATAGTCTTATCAGTTGCACACCGCTTCTGAAGGACGACCATGACAAACCGCATTCGCTTTCTGCTCAACGACCAAGAGGTCTCGCTTTCCAGCATAGACCCCACGGCAACCCTTCTGGATTACCTGCGGCTTTCCCGCCGTTTGACAGGCTCCAAGGAAGGCTGTGCAGAAGGCGATTGCGGGGCATGCACCGTGTTGGTGGGGCGGCTGGTGAAAGACCAGCTCGTCTACGAATCAGTCAACGCCTGCATTCGCTTTGTCGGCTCGCTCAACGCCTGCCATGTGGTAACAGTCGAACATCTGGCCGCAAAGGATGGCACTTTGCATCCCGTGCAGCAGGCCATGGTCGATTGCCATGGCTCGCAATGCGGTTTTTGCACGCCTGGCTTTATCATGTCGCTCTATGGTCTGTGGCTGACCAACGCCGCCCCAAGCCGGGCCGAGATTGAGCGCGCCCTGCAAGGCAATCTCTGTCGCTGCACGGGCTATGAGCCCATTATCAAAGCCGCAGAACAAATGGGGCAGACACGCCCCTCGGCATTGTTTGATCCTTTGGCCCGCGAGCGCGAAAAGATCATTGCCGCTCTCAACGCAATGACCAGCACCGATACCATTGTGCTGGAGGGTGATGACCGCACTTTGATTGTGCCTGCCAATGTTGAGGCACTGGCCAACACGCTGGCCGCCCACCCCAAAGCCACGATTGTTGCGGGTGCCACTGATGTGGGCCTTTGGGTGACAAAGCAGATGCGGGTTCTCAATCCCGTGGTGTTCATCAACCATTTGAGCGAATTGCAAGACATTGGCGGTGATGAAGTCGGCATCACCTTTGGCGCTGGCGTCAGCTATAGCGCCGCCTTTGAGCGTCTACGCGCGGAAATCCCCGCTTTTGGCCGTTTGATCGAGCGTATCGGCGGCCAGCAAGTGCGCAATATGGGCACGATTGGCGGCAATATTGCCAATGGCTCACCGATTGGCGATACACCGCCGGCACTCATAACGTTGGGGGCCACGGTAACACTGCGCTCGGTGTCCGGCACGCGAACATTGCTTTTGGAAGATTTCTTCATTGAATACGGCAAGCAAGACCGAAAGCCCGGCGAATTTGTGGAGCGCATTTTTGTGCCGCGTCCCAAAGCGTCCAGCCATTTTGCCATCTATAAGATTTCCAAGCGCCGGGATGAGGATATTTCCGCGCTGTGCGGCGCGTTTTATCTGGAAACGGAAGGTGCCTGCGTTTCCAACGTTCGTATTGCCTTTGGCGGCATGGCGGGTACGCCAAAGCGCGCAAATGCGGTGGAAGCAGCCCTCATGGGTAAGCCTTGGAGTGAGGAGACCGTTCAGGCCGCGCGCGATGCTTTTGATGCTGATTATCAACCGCTGTCTGATTGGCGGGCAACAGCCGAGTATCGGCAATTAACAGCGAAAAACTTGGCAACACGATTCTATCTGGAAACATCGGGTCATGGGCAGGAATTGCAGCGGTTTGCGATGGAGGCGGTGTGATGGTGACACAATACACGGCACAAACGCTTGCATCCATGGCAGAGGTGCGTGAGCGGCATCACAAAACCCATCTGTCGGGCACCATAAAGACCGTCCAAAAAGGGAGCCTAGCCCATGGATAAGGCAACATTCACATCCGCCGCCATCAAAGGCCCCATGCATCAATCGCTGCGCCACGATTCCGCCCACAAGCATGTGGCAGGCAGCGCCGATTATATCGATGACATTCCCGAACCCGCAGGCCTGCTGCATGGCGGTCTGGGTCTGGCGGATCGCGCCCATGCGGAAATCATTTCCATCGATCTGTCCGCTGTCAAAGCCTATCCGGGTGTTGTCGCCGTGCTGACGGCTGATGACATACCCGGCACCAATGATGTCTCCTCCGGTGGTCGCCACGATGAACCGTTGATTGCCACCACCAAGGTGGAATTCCACGGCCAGATCATTTTTGCCGTCATTGCCGAGACCCGCGATGCGGCCCGCAAGGCCGCACGGCTTGCCACAGTAGAATACCGCGACCTGCCGTTTTGGACCGATATTGATGGCGCGCTGAACAACGGCGCACCGCTTGTCACACCCGGCATGGTGCTCAAGCGCGGTACGCCAGAGAGCGAGATGGATAAGGCCCAGCATCGCCTTCAATCCTCCATGCGCATCGGCGGGCAGGAGCATTTCTATCTGGAAAGCCAGATTGCCATGGCCATTCCGGGTGAGGATGAGGATGTGACCGTGTGGTCATCCACCCAGCATCCGTCAGAAATCCAGCATATTGTTGGCCATGTGCTCAACATTCCCTCCCACGCCGTCACCGTCAACACAAGGCGCATGGGCGGCGGTTTTGGCGGTAAGGAAACCCAAGGCAATCAATTTGCGGCACTCGCCGCTATTGCCGCCAAAAAGCTGAACCGTGCCGTAAAATTTCGTCCCGACCGCGATGAAGACATGTCGATCACCGGCAAGCGCCATGATTTCAAGATGGATTTCGACGTGGCCTTCAACAGCGATGGCCGCATCCACGCGGTGCAAGCCAATTTTGCCGCACGCTGCGGCTACTCATCGGATCTCTCCGGCCCGGTCACGGATCGTGCGCTGTTTCATGCCGATAGCAGCTATTTCTATCCGCATGTGAAACTCACCTCGCAGCCGCTGAAAACCCACACGGTTTCCAATACCGCCTATCGCGGTTTTGGTGGCCCGCAAGGGATGTTGGGAGCCGAGCGGGTGATTGAGGAAATCGCTTACACACTTGGCAAAGACCCGCTGGATGTGCGCAAAGCCAATTTCTATGGCGAGCTTGGCTCTGGCCGCGATGTGACGCCTTATCACCAGACGGTAGAAGACAATATCATTGCCCGCGTGGTGGGTGAGCTGGAAACCTCTTGCTACTATCAGGCTCGGCGCAAGGCGATTATCGAGTTTAACAAAACCAGCCCGGTGATCAAAAAGGGCATTGCCCTCACCCCGGTTAAATTCGGCATTTCCTTCACCATGACCGCCTTTAATCAGGCCGGTGCGCTGGTGCATATCTATCAGGATGGCTCCATTCACCTCAATCATGGCGGCACGGAGATGGGTCAGGGCCTCTACACCAAGGTGGCGCAGGTGGTGGCCGATGCCTTTCAGGTGGATATTGACGTGGTGAAAATCACCGCCACCACCACTGGCAAAGTACCCAATACTTCTGCCACTGCCGCCTCATCCGGCACCGATCTCAACGGCATGGCCGCCTTTGATGCCGCACGCCAGATCAAGGAACGGCTGGTGGCGTTTGCAGCAGAAAAATGGGGCGTGGCAGCAGCCGATGTGCGCTTTTTGCCCAACCGGGTGCAGGTTGGCGCGGAAACCATCCCCTTCCCTGATTTTATCAAACAGGCCTATTTCGCACGGGTGCAGCTCTCGGCCGCTGGCTTTTACAAGACGCCAAAAATCCACTGGAACCGCGAAACAGGGCGCGGCACGCCGTTTTATTATTACGCCTATGGTGCCGCCTGCACCGAAGTGTCGATTGATACGCTGACCGGAGAATATCTGATGGATCGCACCGACATTCTCCACGATGTGGGCAAATCCCTCAATCCGGCCATTGATATCGGTCAGATCGAAGGCGGCTTTGTGCAGGGCATGGGCTGGCTGACCACGGAAGAGCTGTGGTGGGATGGCAAGGGTCGCCTGCGCACTCACGCGCCCTCGACCTACAAAATTCCGCTGGCCTCGGACCGGCCGAAAATTTTCAACGTCAAACTGGCCGATTGGGCAGAAAACACTGAACTGACCATTGGTCGCTCGAAGGCGGTGGGTGAGCCGCCGTTTATGCTGGCGATTTCAGTTCTGGAAGCGCTGTCCATGGCGGTGGCATCGGTGGCTGATTATCGTCACTGCCCGCGGCTGGATGCGCCCGCCACGCCAGAGCGTGTATTGATGGCCGTGGAACGGCTGAAAACACTGTGATGACGAGCCAGCCATCCCATGCGGGCGCATTTTTGGCCGTTCACCCAGATGCCGTGCTGGTGACGGTATCGGAGGCCAAAGGCTCGACCCCGCGCGAGGTTGGGGCCTTTATGATTGTCGCCGCTCACGCCACGACTGGCACGATTGGCGGCGGCCAGTTGGAATATCTGGCCATCGACAAAGCCCGTTCCATGCTGATCAATGGCGATGATGAAGCCGAGATGGATGTGCCACTTGGCCCGGACATTGGCCAATGCTGTGGCGGGCGTGTGGGGCTGCTCTTAAGTCGCCTCACACTTGAGAGACGCGCAATCTTTCTGCAGCAACAGGCCGCAGCCTATGACAGCCTCCCACCCGTTTTTATTTTCGGCGCAGGCCATGTGGGCCTGGCGCTGGCATCCGCCCTCGCCCCATTGCCGTTTCGCGTTACCCTGATTGATACCCGCGAGCATACCGATGGCGACATCGCCCCCGGCATAAACTTTCACCGAAGCGCCATGCCGGAAACGCAAGTGTCGGCCATTCGCCCCGGCGGCGCTTGCGTCATCGTCACCCACGATCATGCGCTGGATTTTCTCATTGCCCGCGAAGCCCTGGCACGAGACGATCTTTCCTACATCGGCATGATTGGATCGAGCAGCAAGCGCGCCACTTTTGCCCATTGGCTGGCCCGCGAGGGAGCAGACACGGCCAATCTTTCGCGCCTCACCATGCCGATTGGCAAAAGTCCTTATAAGGACAAACGCCCGGCGGTGATTGCAGCGCTGGTGGCCGCCGAACTGCTGCAACACCCAAAATAGCGATGCGAAGACCAAAACGCATCAATGCGGCTGTGATGCCGCTCGCCCTCGTCAATCGCAAGATCAGACTTCAGCCCCTCTGGCACATCGGTGTGGCGCTTGCGCCTGGAGAAAACGTGGGCGTTCGCCCCACCAAAAATGTCAAAAAACGAGCGCAAAAATGCGTGTGCGGACAGCATAACACCCTCCACCTTTCAAACTTAATGAATGGATCTTCTCACGAAGGTTTCGCCTCTTTAGGTCGCCAAACCTCAGTGTTTACAGGTCGTTCATGCGCTTGACGGCTTCGCATTTCCAATTCAATTATGGGGAGCACGCATAAAGAGAGCTTATCCATGAAAATGTCGAAACAGTTTCCGGTCAATGCGCTCCGTGTGTTTGAAGCGGTGGCCCGCCACAACAGTTTTACCCGCGCCAGCGAAGAACTGGCGATGACGCAAACGGCGGTGAGCTATCAAATCAAACTGTTGGAGGATAATATTGGCGAAGCTCTGTTTTTGCGCCAAACCCGGCAGATCACCTTGACCGAAACAGGTGAGCGGTTATTGCCAAAGACACGCGAAGGGTTTGAACTCTTGCGTGAAGCCGTGGCATTGGCTCGGCAAACGGCCGATGAGGTGTTGGAAATTCACTCTGCTCCAACATTTGCCTCTCAATGGCTGGCCAGGCATCTGGGCAGTTTTCAGCTCCAACATCCCAATATCGCCGTGCGACTGTTGCGATCCGAAAGTAAAAATGATCCCAATCGCGAAAATGCGGATGTGACCATTCGCATCGACAAAAGCCCCTTACCAGGAATGATCTGCCATCCAATTTTGGAACTCGACTACACGCCAATGCTGAGCCCAGCACTGGCGGCAAGTATTGGCGGCGTAAATAAGCCGGAAGATCTTCTTAAATTGCCATGGATCAGCACAGGTGAATGCTGGTGGACGGATTGGTTTCAGGCAGCAGGCATTCCTTCACCCAGCAAAACCGCAATCAAGTTCACAGCATTTGGCGTGCTCGATCTCGAAGCGGGTGCTGCAATTGCCGGTCATGGAGCCGCAATGCTCAGCCGGTTTTATGTGGAAGATGACCTCGCTGCAGGCAGGCTTATCCAGCCTTTCGACCTCTCATACCGCGACCAGCATATATACTGGCTGGTCTACCCGCCGCACAAACGCAATACCCCTAAAATCAAAGCATTCCATCAATGGCTGACAGAGGCACTGCCGCCCCTTACCCTCGGCACTGCCTAAATTGCAGCCATGCACAATTTTTTACACATTCGTCGCCCTCGCCCCTTCCCTTGACCCCCAACATTTTGCACAGTTGCGAGTCGGGAGAGAAAACGGGGTGCCTTATGTATGAATACGCCATTGCCTGGGAATGGCTGACCTTTGCTGTGCGCTGGCTGCATGTGGTCACCGCCATCGCCTGGATCGGCTCTTCCTTCTATTTTATCGCCCTTGATCTGGGCCTGACCAAGCGCCCCGGCATGCCCGAAGGTGTCTATGGTGAGGAATGGCAGGTGCATGGCGGTGGTTTTTACCACATCCAGAAATATCTGGTCGCGCCTGCCTCCATGCCCAAGCATTTGACGTGGTTTAAATGGGAGAGCTACGCCACCTGGCTGTCGGGTTTTGCCATGCTCTGCGTGGTTTATTATGGCGGGGCAGATCTGTTTTTGATTGATCGCAGCTTGCTGGATCTCAGCCATGTGCAGGCCATTGCCCTGTCTGCTGGCTCGCTGGCCATTGGCTGGATCTGTTATGATCTGTTGTGCAAATCCCCCATCGGCAAAAGCACATGGGGCTTGATGATCCTGCTTTATATTCTGCTGGTGATCATGGCCTGGGGCTATACGCAGGTGTTCACCGGCCGTGCCGCATTTTTGCATCTCGGTGCCTTCACCGCCACCATTATGACGGCGAATGTGTTTTTCATCATCATGCCCAATCAGCGCGTGGTGGTGGCAGACCTGATTGCCGGGCGCAAGCCTGACCCCAAATATGGCGTGATTGCCAAGCAGCGCTCACTGCATAACAACTACCTGACGCTGCCTGTCGTGTTCTTCATGCTGTCCAACCATTATCCGCTGGCTTTTGCCACGGCCTATAACTGGATTATCGCCGCATTGGTGTTTCTCATGGGTGTCACCATCCGCCACTGGTTCAACACCGGCCACGCGCGCAAAGGCAAGCCGATCTGGACATGGATGATCACCGCAGTGATTTTCATCATCATCATGTGGCTCTCAACCCAGCCCAAACTGGGGGCTGGAGAACACGCAAACCTGTCGCCCATGCAGACGCAATTTATGACAGATGCTCATTTTACCAAAGCCCGCGACATTGTTGAAGCCCGCTGTTCCATGTGCCATGCGCAAGAGCCATCGTGGGACGGGCTGACATTTGCGCCCAAAAACGTGAAATTCGAGACCGATAACGAGATTGCGGCCCACGCACGCGAGATTTATTTGCAGGCAGGCCGCAGCCACGCTATGCCGCCGGGAAACGTCACCAGTGTCACCCCGCAAGAGCGGGCGATGCTGGTGGCGTGGTATGAAAGCGCTGTGAAAGGCAAAACAGAGTAATGAGTGAACTTCTGATCCGTGGCCGTCTGCTCTCCTTCAAGGCAGCGCCCCAGCACATCACAGATACCGACAGCTATCTCTATGTGAGTGATGGTGCCGTTTTGGTGGCCGACGGGCTGATCATTGCCTCCGGCGCTTACGATCAGGTCAAGGCGCAGGCCGCAGAAACCACACCGGAAGTCGATCACCGCCCGCATCTGATCATGCCCGGCTTTATTGATTGCCATGTGCATTTTCCGCAAATGCAGGTGATTGGCTCCTATGCCGCCAATCTGCTGGAATGGCTCAACACCTATACATTCCCCGAGGAATGCCGCTTCGTGGAAACGGCCCATGCCCAGCGCATTGCCACCCATTTTTTCGACGAGTTTCTGCGGCAGGGCACCACAACAGCGGTGGCCTATTGCTCGGTGCACAAAACCTCAGCCGACGCTTTTTTTGCCGAGAGTGCGCGGCGCGGCACCCGCATGATTGCCGGCAAGGTGATGATGGATCGCAACGCCCCGCAAGGCCTGCTGGACACACCACAAAGCGGTTATGATGAAACCCGCGAATTGATTGAAAGCTGGCACGGCCGCGGCCGCAACATGGTGGCCATCACTCCACGCTTTGCCATCACCTCTACGCCCGAGCAGATGGAACGCACACAGGAGCTGGCCTATGAATATCCAGACCTGCACATCCAGACCCATCTCTCTGAAAACCGTGAGGAAATCGAGTTTACGGCGAGCCTTTATCCGGACGCCATCGATTATACGGATATCTACGCTCGCTATGGTCTGCTGAGCAAAAAGACCCTGTTTGGCCACGCCATCCATTTGTCCGATCGCGAGGCAGATGCGCTGTCCGACTCCGGCTCGGTTGCCGTGCACTGCCCCACGTCCAACCTGTTCCTTGGCTCCGGCCTGTTTCCGCTGAAAGCTATTCAGCGCCGCAACAAGCCCGTGCGCGTAGCCGTTGCCACCGATATCGGCGGCGGCACCAGCTATTCGATGTTCAAAACCATGGACGAGGCCTATAAGATTCAGCAATTGCTGGGCGAACGGCTGAACCCGCTGGAAAGCTATTATCATATGACGCTGGGCAACGCTGAGGCGCTGTCGCTGGCCGATAAAATCGGCACTCTGGAGCCGGGTTCTGAGGCCGATCTGGTGGTGCTCAACGCCTCCGCAACACCTGCCATGGCGCTGAAAATGGAAGCCGTGACCACGCTGATCGAAGAGCTGTTTTTGATGCAAACCCTGGGTGATGACCGCGTGGTGGTGGAAACCTATGTGGCGGGCGTGGCCAGCAAGCCGCAATAATTCAAGCTTCTAGAGTCTGTCAGGTTCAAATTGAACCAGACAGACTCTAGAATCCTTTGTTTGAGTTTGTCTGATCAGAAAAACCGGATTCCACTTTTCCCTGACAAACTCTAAAGCCAACCGCTTTCCAGCCCGCTGGCCCAATCCTTGCGGCCATGGTCGGCGGCCAGCCGCGCCATGGCAAGATTGTTATAAGGCACTTGGCGGAATGTTACCGTCCAGCCAGCCTGTGTCTTTTCCAGGATAGCATAGGAGGCCAGCGGCGTGCCCGCCTCCACCTTGTGGTAAAATGGCAAATCATCATCATAGGCCGGGCAGCCGACACTACCGGGATTGACGATCAAACGACCGTCGGAAAGCTTCACCGTCCGAGGAATATGCGAATGGCCACACAGGATCAGCTCTTGTTCAATGCCTTGCGCCAAGACCTCGATCTCTGCCCGTGGCCTCAGATGCACCTTGCCGTCCGGCGTCATCGATTCCAACCAATAGGTATTATCGTCCGTAGGCGTGGCGTGGCAAAGATAGATCTCATCGCGCCAAATCTTTGAAAAAGGAAGCGTTTTCAACCAATTGAAATGGCGTTCCGCCAATTGATCAAAGGCGACCGCATCAGTCGCTTCCATGCCCGCCCGCGCTCGCTCGATCAGATAGCGATCATGATTGCCGCGCACCGTGACAAGGTCCAACAGCAGCAGCAAATCACCCGTGCGGCCCGCTTCGAGCGGACCGGAGAAGCAATCGCCGAGATTGACAACATCGGCATAGTCAATGCCTTGCGCCGCAATGTCAGCCAGCACCGCTTCCAACGCTAAGCAATTTCCGTGAATGTCGGCAATCGCGGCAAAGCGCATGTTTAGCTTCCCCGATAGGTCGAGTAACCATAGGGCGACAGCAGCAGCGGCACATGATAGTGGGCTGCTATATCGCTGATACCAAACCGGATGGGAATCACATCCAGAAACGGCGGATCGCTCAGTTCAATGCCCTGACCCTTGAGATAGTCTCCAGCGTGAAACAGCAATTTGTAGACGCCAACCTTAAAGTCATCGCCAGCCAAAATCGGTCCGCCATCAACGCGACCATCGGAATTGGTGAAGACGGTCTTGATCAGCTCCCCTTCCTCACCCTTCATCAGCATCAACTGAATGCGCATCCCTTCAGCGGGTTTGCCAAGTGCGGTATCGAGAACATGCGTGGTCAGGCCGGTCATAGGGCAGGCTCCTGAATGAGATAGGGCGTATCAAAAAACACCTCTTCCAGATTGTTGCCCGGACCATCACGATCTGCAACCAGAAAATCACTCACGTCCCCAAGCGCCATCAAAGGATGATGCCAGACATTGCGGTGATAGTTCACGCCTTGATGCGCTTTTGCCAAAAACACCTGCGGCGCACCCGGCTTACCGCCCTCATCCAGTGAGACAGCCACCAGAAAAGGCCGACCTGACAGAGGGGTAAAACTCTGACTGCCCAGCGGATGCCGCTCCATCATCGTGATGTGGTATGGAAAACGGCGCGGCTGACCCCGAAAGATATTGAGAATAACGCGCGCACCCTCACCCACCACATCCGGGCTTGCCAGCGCATGAAACCGCTCCGTCGTGCCACCATTAATGAGGCGCATGGTGTCGCGATTAGCCTCCAGCACATCGCCAAATGGAGCAAAGGCTTCAGGGGTAAGCGGGCGGATCAATAGAGGGTGAGGCATAAACATATCCAATGGTTTTCTCAAAGGTAACGCATTGAAAAATGTATGGGAACAGCGAATTGAAATCAAATGGGCTATCACGCCCACTCTTTTGCAAAGCATGATGAAAAACGAATGATCGCTGTCGTGAATGATGTGGCGTGAGCGTCTTGATATCGGCCCACGTATGGAGATCGAGCGGGTAACAACACACTCGAAATCCAACCGGCGCAATGTCCCGTCAATGGACCAAAGCGGGGAGAAAAGCGCCGATGCCTAAGCATCGGCGCTTCTGAATTAGGCAGCAGCAGACTTTGCGACTGGTACTTCAGAGATCGTCTTCAGAACCTGAGAAGCGATCTGGTATGGGCAGCCCTGGCTGTTCGGGCGGCGGTCTTCGAGGTAGCCGCGGTAGCCGTTGGCAACGAAGGAATGTGGAACGCGGATCGATGCACCACGGTCAGCAACGCCGTAGGAGAACTTGTTCCAAGGAGCGGTTTCGTGCTTGCCGGTCAGGCGCAGATGGTTGTCTGGGCCGTATACGTCGATATGCTCTTTCCAGTTCTTGGCGAAAGCAGCCATGAGCGCTTCGAAATAGTCCTTGCCACCAACTTCGCGCATGAACTGCGTGGAGAAGTTGCAGTGCATGCCAGAGCCGTTCCAGTCGGTATCGCCGAGTGGCTTGCAATGGAATTCAACGTCAACGCCGTATTTTTCGCAAAGGCGAACGAGCAGGTAGCGAGCCAGCCAGATTTCGTCAGCGGCCTTCTTGGAGCCCTTACCGAAAACCTGGAATTCCCACTGACCCTTGGCCACTTCAGCATTGATGCCTTCGTGGTTGATGCCTGCTTCGAGGCAGAGGTCGAGGTGCTCTTCAACGATTTCGCGTGCGATATCGCCAACGTTCTTATAGCCAACGCCGGTGTAATAAGGGCCCTGTGGAGCTGGGAAGCCGTTTTCAGGGAAGCCGAGCGGGCGGCCATCCTGATACAGGAAGTATTCCTGCTCAAAGCCAAACCATGTGCCTTCGTCGTCCAGAATGGTGGCGCGACTGTTGGAAGCGTGCGGTGTTACGCCATCTGGCATCATCACTTCGCACATAACCAGCGCACCATTGGTGCGGGCTGGATCTGGGTAAACAGCAACAGGCTTCAGCACGCAATCCGAGCTATGGCCTTCGGCCTGCTGGGTGGAGCTACCATCAAATCCCCAGAGAGGGAGCTGTTCCAAAGTTGGGAATTCAGCGAATTCCTTAATCTGCGTCTTGCCGCGCAAATTCGGAACCGGCGTATAGCCATCCAACCAGATGTACTCGAGCTTGTACTTCGTCATTGTCGATCTCTCATAAGTCCAGCGCTCTACACCGAGCGCACCCTAGGATTGATTCTCCGGCAGTCCGGTGAGTCGAACAATAAGAAGCAGGAAGCGTGCCAATTCGTCATTGCGAATACCCAAAACAGGCAAAAAAACAGCATCAATGACGCCCAACCCTGTAAAACAACAGATTTTCTTAATGTTTCGCGCCCAAGCTCGCCATTAGAATGTGATGATTTTATAAGATGTCGACGCATAAATATGACGCAGGCATCGGGAGCGCCGAAAAAACATGCAAAAGATCAAAATAAAAATGATCTTTTTTTGGGCAGGATGCACTTTTGATGTGCAACGCATGTGAGGATATGGTAAGATAATAATCTGGGCGGAGGAGCCCGAGGAACTCTGAAAGGCAGTGCAATGACAACGAGCCTTGGTCGTGAATCGGCAAAAATCTATGAATTTCCTATTCGGAATGCGCAAAAGCTACGCGAAATGCGTGAACGCAACAAACCCGCGCCGGTGATTTATGAAAGCGGCTCGGCGAGCTGGTATCACGAAGACGCCATTCGGGAAGCGGAAGAGACCCGCAAGCAATAGTGCGACGTCTCTGCTGCACAGGTTTTAACGCGCTCGATTGGGCTGATGTAGACTGAACATACAGATCACCCGATAAATCCACCTAAGGATTTTGCAGGATGGTTTGAAGCCGTAGGCGCGCGATTTTTTCAACCTGGTTACAAGCGGTGGTAAATTCCGCATCAGAACCATTGTTCACGCGCGTCTCGAAGGCGGCCAGAATGTCATGCTTGGTCAGGCCTTTGACCGCAATAATAAAGGGAAAGCCGAATTTCTCGGTATAGGTGCTGTTGAGCGCGGTGAACCGCGCGTGCTCGGCTTCTGACAATCTATCCAAGCCAGCACTTGCCTGTTCATTCTTGCTGTCTTGCGTCAATTCACCAGCAATGGCCAGTTTGCCTGCCAAATCCGGATGGGCGCGCAAAACACCCAGCCGCTCCGTGGGGCTAGCCTGGCGAAAGACCAGACACAGTCCACCGTGAACCCCGGCCAAGGTCAATGGCTCTTCAATCAATCCCTGATCAAACGCGCGCTCTGCAATAAAGGGCGAATGCTCGAAAACGCCACCAAACTGCGAAACAAACAAGTGCCGATCCATACGCCCTCACCTCAAATCACTTACGCTGACGTTCATGCATACTGCATAATTCCTGAAATCGGAATCGATTTAAGGCGAAAATTATGCAGTCGATGCTATCCAAAACAGTGGCACAATTCCCGTTTTGGGCGGGATTTGAGGCAAAAAAAGACACAAAACGCGCGGTATAGGCCCGCCTGCGACAATTTAAACGTTCAAAATTAGACATTTATAAACGCTTCCGGCTCACTCTTAAAAAAGCGGGAGCGGGGGATTAATTAAGATATGTCTAATTTGTCTGTTCTGAAGAGAATCTTTTTGCTGATGGGCATCAGTCTCTTCATCATGGCCGGTGCGCTGTTTTATAGCGGTCACCAATCCTATCAGAATATTGTGAGCGAGCGCAAAGCCATGCTCATGAAGATGGATCAAAATGCCATTTCCATCTTCAAGCGCTACCAGAGCCTTGAAGCCGAAGGCAAAATGACCCGCGAGGCAGCGCAGAAAGATGCCATCGCCCAGATCGTGGCGATGCGGTATAGTCCCGATGGCTATTTCTGGATCAACGACCTGAATGGTGTGATGGTGGCCCATGCCGCCAAACCGGCCTTGAACAACACCAGTGTTCTGGGCATGAAAGACCCGAACGGCGTTTTCATTTTTCAGGAATTTATCAAAATCGCCAAGGCCAGCGGCGAAGGCTATCTTGATTATATGTGGCCCAAACCCGGCTCGGATCAGCCGGTGGGCAAGAATTCGCACATCGTGCTGTTTGCGCCCTGGGGCTGGATTGTCGGCACCGGCGTTTACAATGATGACATCGTGGCCATGGGCGAAAAGCAGACGCTTGCCACCGGCATTATCCTGCTTTTTGCGGCTATAGCCACCATTCTTGGTTCGATCCTGATCGGTCGCTCGATCTCAAAACCGCTCAACGCCCTCAAAGCGACCATGATCAAAATTGCGGCCAATGATACGTCCGGCGAGATTGCGCACACCCATCGCCGAGACGAGATTGGTCAAATGGCCAATGCTCTGGTTGAGATTAAAAATTCCGTTGTCGAGCGCAACCGGCTGGAAGACAACCGGGCTGCCAGCCAATTGGCCATGGATCAAAGACGGCAGGAACGTGCCGAAGTTGAAAAACAAAACAGCGACAAACAAGCCGGCGTGGTTGCCAGCTTTGCGCAAGCCTTTGAGGCGCTCTCAAAAGGTGATCTCACCGTACGGCTCACCAATCTTCCCAGTGATTATCTCAAACTTGAAACCGACTTCAACAAAGCCGTCTCGGCGCTGGCGGAGACCCTTCATAAAATTGCCGAGAGCACGATGAGTGTTGGGCGATCGGTGGATGAGATCAATGGTGCTGTGACCAATCTCTCCAAGCGGACAGAAGGACAGGCTGCCAATCTGGAAGAAACCGCTGCCGCGATTGATGACATCAGCCACAAAATCAAATCGTCGGAGAGCAGCATTGAAAAGGCCAGAACCATGGCAATTTCAGCCAAAGAAGATGCCGCAAAATCCAGCAGTGTGGTGACGGAGGCCATCAGCGCCATGGGCTTGATTGAGCAATCCTCGACCAAGATCAACGACATTATCAGCGTGATTGACGAGATTGCCTTTCAGACCAACCTGCTGGCCTTGAACGCAGGCGTCGAAGCCGCCCGCGCTGGCGAAGCAGGCAAGGGCTTTGCGGTGGTGGCGCAAGAAGTGCGTGAACTGGCCCAGCGATCTGCCAATGCCGCCAAAGAAATCAAAACCCATATTCAGGCCTCCGGTGCGCAAGTCCAGGCAGGCGTGCAGCTGGTGGAGGCAACGGGCGCTGCCCTTCAGGGCATTGACGGCCGCGTGCTGACCATCAACGCCAGCATTGGCGACATCGCCACCCTGTCGCGCGAACAATCCAGCGGCATTTCCGAAATCAACAGCTCGATCAACGAGATCGACCGCATGACCCAGCAAAATGCTGCCATGGTCGAAGAGACGACAGCCGCAACGAGCCAGCTCAAGTCCGAAACCGAAAACCTGGCCCATCTTCTCTCGATGTTTAAGATTGAGGACCGGCGCAGCCATTCCACGCACCGCGCGGCCTGATATCACCTTCTCCATTTCCAGCCTCGCCCTCACCTCTCAGATCGGATGAGGGCGAAGCACAGATCACCATCATGTGTTGGACCCGCGATGTTACAGCGCCATCGGTGGCTTGTGATGTTCGCCGGTATCAAATCAGAAGACTTGGTATTTTTGGGCAAGCACTTCTAAAGTAAAAATTTTGTCTATTAATGATATAACATTTCATTTTAAGCCGAGCGCATAATTGTTCTCAAATCTCTCGTGGTTTTTTCTGCCAACTCCCCTCGCCCCTTGTTGCGACTTCTGTGCGCACTATATGGGAGTTGTGAATTTTGTAGCGTCCTTGCTACGCAACACCGTCCACTATTCTTTCCCTGATACGACCACGAGGATTTCCCATGCCGATTGCAAAAGGCTATGCCGCCACCGATGCCACCAAGCCGCTCGCACCTTTCACTTTTGAGCGTCGTGAACCCAATGACGATGATGTGGTCATATCCATCAAATATTGCGGCGTGTGTCATTCAGACATTCACCAGACACGCAATGAATGGGGTATCTCCATTTTTCCGATGGTCCCCGGCCATGAAATTGCCGGTGTCGTGACAGCGGTTGGCTCAAAGGTCAGCAAATTCAAGGTTGGCGATCACGTGGGCGTCGGCTGTTTTGTTGATTCCTGCGTTCACTGCCAAACCCGCGATGTTGACACAGAGCAATATCAGCCCGGTCTGGTTCAGACCTACAGCAGCCTTGAAGCCGATGGCAAAACCGTGACCCAGGGCGGTTATTCTGACAGCATCGTGGTCAAAGAAGGCTATGTGCTGTCCATTCCTGACAATCTGCCGCTTGATGCCGCAGCCCCTCTGCTGTGCGCTGGCATTACGCTCTATTCGCCTCTCGCCCATTGGAAGGCAGGCCCTGGCAAAAATGTTGCCATCGTCGGCATGGGTGGATTGGGCCATATGGGGGTTAAAATCGGTGCGGCCATGGGTGCCGATATCACCGTTTTAAGCCAAACACTGTCCAAGAAGGAAGATGGTCTGCGGCTGGGTGCCAAGCACTATTACGCCACCAGCGATGCTGAAACCTTCAAGACATTGGCAGGCACGTTTGATCTGATCATCTGCACCGTCAGTGCCGATATTGATTGGAATGCCTATCTCAACCTGCTCAAGGTTGATGGCACCATGGTGCTGCTGGGTGTTCCGGAAAAGCCAGTGCCGGTGCATGCATTCTCGCTCATTCCGGCCCGTCGCAACCTGTCGGGTTCCATGATCGGCTCGATCAAGGAAACACAGGAAATGCTGGACTTCTGCGGCAAGCACAACATTACGTCGGACATTGAGGTTATTGATATCAAAGACATCAACAAGGCCTATGACCGCGTGCTGAAAAGCGATGTCCGCTACCGCTTTGTGATCGACATGGCGACGCTGGACGCCTGATCACAAACAGACTTGATCACGGGCAGACCTGATCTAGCCCCTCCTTGCACAGGTTCTCCCGGACTATCCGGGAGAACAGCACAATCAGGCGGCACTGTTGGTCTGCGCAGCAAGGTTGCTTTCATTGCCAATAACAGTGTTGCGCCCGGAATTTTTAGCCTTGTAAAGCGCCTGATCGGCGCGCACGAACAGCGCTTCATCGCTCTCATGCTGATGAACTGTCAGCGTCGCCACGCCAATACTGACGGTGACATAGGCCCAAGGCAGATTTTTTGCATGCTCGATCTCAAGAGCTGCAATGCGCTGACGAATCGTATCAGCCATGTCCCAGCCCTCCTCCTCGTTCAGGCCAGGCAGCAATACCGCAATCTCTTCGCCACCGTATCGGGCCGCGAGATCCGTGCCATGGCGAATGGTCGCCGACGTTTCAGCCGCAATGCGCCGCAAACAGGTGTCGCCGGGCAAATGACCATAAGTGTCATTGAAGAGTTTGAAGCGATCGACGTCCATGAGCAAAAGAGAAAGCGGCGTGCCATTTGCCCTTGCCTCTGCCGTTCGCAACCTCAGCTGTGTGTTGAAATGGCGCTTGTTTGACAGTTGGGTCAGTTCATCCGTATTGGCCAGTCGGTCCAGCTCTTCTTGCAGCAAGCGCTGACTGGTGACATCGCGGGTGATGGCAACCATGCCACTGCCAACATCAAAGCGGCGCACACGGGTAATCACCGTTTCCAGCCATGCTTTCTCGCCATTCTTCTTGGTTCGCCGGAAAATCAGCCTTTCGATGGAAGACCCGGCGGCAATATTGGCCAAAGCCTCGGACCAATATTGTTTGGCCTCGGCATCATTGCCCTCAAACACACTCTTTCCGACAAGCTCGCCCGGATCAATTTCCAAAACCGATTGGGATGCCGCAGACACATATTCCCGTATGCCGTTATCATCCAGCTTTTCGATCAGGTCAGACGATGCATTGGCAATGAGCTGAAATTCGGCATCCCGCGCCGCAATCAGCATCTGGTCGCGGCGTGCCATAGCCATATTGTGCATCAACCGAAGGGTCATAACCACTGCCGCGCACATGGCAGCCAAAGAAAACAGCCATCTGGTTTTGGAAAGTTTGATCCAATACCAGAGGATATCCTTTTGAGAGATCGCAACCAGCGCGGTAATGTGGGTCGCCTGGCTGGTATAATAGCCCGATTCCTTGAACACGCCGTCAAATGGCGACCGATACGGATAATTTCCGCTGCTTTTTTTCAGCAGCGCATCGCGATAAAATGGCGTCTGGTTTAAGCTCATCCCCATGGCGCTATAATCCATTGGCGAGCGAACAAGAATACGGCCATCGCCATCAATCATGGCAAGCGTGGCTTGTCCTGGAAAGCTGAAGCCTTTGAAAAAATTAATAAACATTCTGACATCAATGGTGGCAACCATCACACCGGCAAAATGTCCGTTGCGGTCATTCAACCGCTGAGACAGGGTCATAAACCATTCATTGGTCACCGGGCCTTTAAATGGCCCATCGGCGCGTGGGCTGAAATCTTCGGACTGTCGATGATGGATAAAATAGGCGCGGTCGGATAAATCGACCCCGGCAGAAAAGGCGTTTGTCGTAGATTCAATCAATCGGCCATCCGCATTCAGATACGCCAGACTGCGCAAATAAGGTGAGTTTCTGGTCACATCACGCATCGTTCGCACCAGTTCGAGCTTTTGCAGCATCGTATCGCTGTTGTTGCGAACCTGAAGCACCAAGCCAACCAAAGGCTGCTTTGCCACCTCAATAACATCATCCGCGTGCTGGGCAATCGCCTTTGCGGTTTGCTCCAGATAGGAATTCATCCGCGACACTTGGGCTTGCCAGCTGGAAATCTCAGACCAGACGGCAAGACCAACAAACATGGCGGCACACATGGTCGCAAATAAAAAAGGCCTCGAATGGATAGATCCCGCGGCATGCTCGTTCATTGGTAACGGTTCTCTGGCAGTGTTTAACGCCCCCTCTTAGAGTTTGAGAATTAAATAATCGTCTCAAAAAGCATGATCTTGCAGGAAATTCACACGCTCTTGAATCAAATTTTAGAAAAAGCCAGCAATATGACGTGAAACAGCATCGTGCCGATTTTGATTTTTGGGCACGATGCACTCAAGAGTGGGCAGCAGTTGTGCCACTCACCAGTTCGGCTTGTGATGGGCATGCCAGTGTTTAGCAATATCCAGCCGCGTCGGCACCCAAACCTTGTCATGCGACAGCACGTAATCCACAAACCGCTTGAGAGCGGCTGCTCGGCCCGGACGGCCCACAAGACGGCAATGCAGACCCACTGACATCATTTTCGGCGCACCCTCCTCGCCCTCCTGATAGAGCGTGTCAAACGCATCCTTGAGATAGGTGAAAAACTGATCGCCGGAATTGAAGCCTTGCGGGGTGGCAAAGCGCATATCATTGGTTTCCAGCGTATAGGGAATGATCAGAAATGGCTTGCCATGGTGATCTGGCACCCAGAACGGCAAATCATCCGAATAATTGTCGGAGGAATAGAGAAAGCCGCCCTCCTCCATCACCAGCTTGAGCGTGTTGTCTGAGGGCTTGCCCTGATACATGCCATAGGGCCGCTCGCCAGCCACCTGCGTGTGCAGCCTGACAGCATCTTGAATATGCTGGCGCTCTACATCTTCTGGAAAATCCTTATATTCCAGCCACCGAAATCCATGGCTGGCAATTTCCCAGCCTGCCTCGTTCATGGCGGCCACGGCGTCCGGGTTGCGCACCATGGCCTGCGTGACACCATAGACGGTGACAGGCAGGTTCAACTTTGTAAACATGCGGTGCAGGCGCCAGAAACCGGCCCGAGAACCATATTCATAAATCGATTCCATATTGAGATTGCGCTGGCCCGGCCAGCTTGCGGCACCGACAATTTCAGAGAGAAGATTTTCCGAGCCCGGATCGCCATCAAGAATGCAGCTTTCTCCGCCCTCTTCGTAATTGATCACGAATTGCACCGCCACATTGGCGCCGCCTGGCCATTTGGGATCTGGCGTGTGGCGACCATAACCAATGAGATCGCGGGGGTAGGCTTTATCCTGCATCACGTCACCTTTATATCTTGGGAGATCAAAGGTTAAGCATTGCTATAGAACCTTGTCGAGATACTTTCAGACTCTGTCAGGTTCAATCATGAACCTGACAGAGTCTGAACCTCTTTGTTTGAGTTTGTCTGATCAGAAAAACCGGTGACCACTTTTCCCTGACAAAATTTACGCAATCTTGCGCGCCGACACCCGCCCCATGGGATGTAGCGAATGCACCACCAGCGGAGCCCCCTGCTCGCGCTCCACAAACAGCGCCAGATTGGAAAACACTGGCGGCTGGGCAAGGTAGGTGGAAAAATAGCTGCTGGTGGCTTTTTGCACTCTCTCGCGATCACGCAGCGAGAGTGGTCCAGTCAAGGGGAGATAAAACCGATATTCGTCCAGCACATGCGGATCACCCCAGCGGTAGAGATTGGCAAATTGCGGTGCGCTCAAGCGCTCCGGTGCCATGCGGTCAATTTCGGCCTCTGTGAGGGGCGCGCGAAACTGATCGAAATTCTGCACCACCAGCGATGCCAGTTGATCGAGCTGCAGCGAGTGGTGGCTGAGCATCAGGCCGCAATGATCACCCAGCCGCCCGACTTCCAGAGCAGGCAGGGCAAAAGGCTCGACAACGCCGGCAAAATGCATCAATTCGCGCAGCAACATCGCCTCGCTGACATCAGGATGCAGGCGAAAAGGAGCTTTCAGGCAGGCATGAAAGCCATTGCGCCGTGGCAAAGCGGTGTGAAAGGCAATCTCGCTTTGGCTCAGGCCAATGCCCTCGGGGTGTTCCACCGCCTCGCCCGAATAGACGCTGCGCCCCAGCCAGCTGCTTGCGGCCAGTGACAGTGGATCACGCGCTGAGGGTGTGTAACAAATCGAGTAACGCATGCACTTTGCCTCCTCGGCTCATCGAATCAGCATGGCTCAACGACCGGCTTCCTCTTCGAGATAGGCGATTTGCATGACACTATGACGAAAACAGCGAAATCTAAATTTCACTTTTTGCGTGAAGCAACCTCTAGATGATGCCTCAGTGTAAACCCGTCAGGCAGCCCAAAGGGCTGCCCCACGAGCTCTGTGCCAAGCAGCGGTGCAAGAGCCGCTTGCGCAAGGCGATGAGCCAGACCAAAGCTGATTTTAAACCCACCCGTGAGTGCAATGATCGATGGGTGCTCAGGATGAGGCCCGACCATGGGATCGCGGTCAATGGCCTTGGGGCGCAGACCCGCCCAACGCTCCACAACCGGGGCATCGCGCAACGCTGGCACCATGATGCCGACCCGCTCAATCAGCCTCTCGAGCTGGTCATCGGTGGTGAAGGCCTCATTAAAATGATTTTCGCTGGTGCTGCCAATCGCCACCCGGCCATCGTCATGGGGCACGATGTAGACGCCATCGAGAAACAACAGCGGCAGGGTCGGATCAATTTTGGCCTGCAAAAGCGCCGATTGTCCTTTCACTGCCATGCCCAAAGGCTGTGGCTGCGGTGGCATCAAGGCCTGCAGCAGCGGAAATGAACCGATGCCCGCCGCAATCATCACGTGGCCATAGGCAATCTTGCGGCCATCTTGCAACAAGGCCTGCCGCTGCGCGACATCAAAGCCTGTGACTGCCGCGCCCTCGATAATCTGGCAGCGAGGGGATGCCATCAAAACCTGCCGCAACCCTTCCGTCAGGCCGCGCGGTGAAACGCGCGCCGCCAACGTGTCATGCACCAATCCACCCTCGGTATAGCTGGGGTCTGGCCAATCGGCCCCAAAGGGGGATTGATCCAGCACCTGCCAGGCAAAGCTGCGGGTGGGCGTCTGCCAGGCGGTTTGCGCGTCTTTTTCGTGGCGAAGCGCAATGGTGCGCAAATGCGGTTTGGGCAGCATGATCAACCGGCCAGCACGGCGATAGCCGGCAGAACAGCCGGTTTCCGCCTCCAGCCGTGCCACTTCGTCTTCCAAAGACAGCAAAGCATCAAACTGGAACTGTTTTTTCTCGCACCATCTGTCGGGCATATAGGGCATGAGCGAGCCGAGCAGACCGCCGCTGGCCCCGCTGGCAATGCGATCTGCATCCACCAATGTCACGCGCAACCCCGCTTCCAGCGCAAAACGTGCGGCCCAAAGGCCCATAATGCCGCCACCAACAATAAGAAGATCGGTGGAGAGTTGACCAAAGCGCAAAGCCATCTTATCGCCATTTGTCATGACACACTCCACTTCAGAATCCGAAATTGCCGCAACGCACCAGAGCTTGACCTGGCAAGAGGGCGATATGCCCTATTCCACCGCTTTTGGCGACCATTTTTACTGCCAGACCGATGGCAGGCTGGAATGCGGCCACGTGTTTCTGGCGGGCAATGATTTGCCGCAGCGCTGGAACGGGGCGCAGGATTTCCGCATCGGCGAACTGGGTTTCGGCACCGGCTTGAATGCCATGGAAACATGGCGGCAGTGGAAACTCTACCGCCAGCCAGGCCAAAAACTGACCTTTACCTCGTTTGAGCTTTATCCCATGCGGGGGCAGGATATTGACCGCGCCCTCTCCCATTGGCCGGAAATTGATGGTGAGCGACAACACTTCGTCTCACTTTGGCCCGAGGCTCCCAGCGGTCAGGTTCAGCTCGATCTTGATGAGCAGACCCGTCTGATTGTCGTTTGTGGTGATGCGCTGACCTCGCTCAACAGCTGGCAAGAGCCGTTCGATGCCTGGTATCTGGATGGGTTTGCACCATCACGCAATGCCGACATGTGGTCGATTGAGCTGATGACCCGCCTTTGCCAACTTACCAGAGAGGGTGGGCGCTTTGCCACCTATGCCGCAGCCGGTTTCGTGCGGCGCAATCTGGTGGCGGCAGGCTTTCAGGTGGAGCGCCGCAAAGGTTTTGCGGGCAAGCGCGAAATGCTGTGCGGCGGCACGTCAAGATAGCGCCACCTGTGGCAGAGGATGATGCTCCACAGACCAATGCTGGATGCATTCCACCAGTTTGGCAGAGCTGAGCGGCAAGACCAGCAGATCATCAAGGCCGGCGGCAAGATACATTGACTTTTCTGTGTCAACGGCACGGCTTGCAAGTCCAATCAGCGCAGTAGGCGGCATATGGGGCGTGCGGGCCTCTTCTGCTCGCAAAAAGCGCAGAAACTCCAAAGCACCCGCATCGTCCTGCGTCAGATCAATCAGCATGACGCGCGGGCGCTGCTGCTGCCACAGGCTGAACGCCTGTTCCTGGCTTGCAAAAATCTCGTAGCTAATCCGGGCCGCAGACAAGGTCTGGCGGAAAAAATCGCCTTCAGTGTCACTGCCGCTCACAATCATCACGATCTCGGGCATCACGATTTCGGGCATCACGGACTGGACGGGCGGTACCGGGAGCCTGCTGGCAATCTGCTGCAGCGGGGCCTGCAACGCGGGCCTCGTGTCTGGCCTCGTTTCTGGCACGGTCTCTTGGCGCGAGGCCCGCCTTGCCGCTTTCAACACATCTGAAATCGCATTGCGCAACAGGGTATCGGCAACGGGCTTGTGCAATTGCGCCTGCACATTCATGCCATCAAACGCGTCGTGCACACTCGACAGATTGGCGGGCATCAAGACAAGAATGGAGAGGCGGTTAAACAGGCCATCAAGCCGCACCCGCCGGATGAAATCCATCGCCGCATCATTGGCCTTTTGAACATCGACCACCAGCACCTCAATGGCCTGATCAACGACAATGGCTTCGCGCAACACGCCAAAGGCAATCTCCGGCTCGGTGAGCGCAATGCCATCAAAGCCCCAATGGGCCAATTGATCATTGAGGATGCCGCAAGACAGGGCATTTTCTGCCAGCGCCAAAACCCGGCTCCCTTGCAAATGCAAGGCAGAACGCTCCGATATTTTCTCACCGGCAATGGCCAGCGGCAAGCGCACCGTAATCACCGCGCCTTCGCCCGGCTCACTCAGAATACCAATGGTTCCGCCAAACAGCTCCACCAATCCGCCAACGATGGACAACGCCAGACCAGCACCGCCCTTATGAAACAACGGCGGCTCTTCAAACTGCGAGAATTTGGAAAAGGCCACGTTGCGCTGCTCTGGCGTAAATCCGCGGCCAGTATCCTCAACTTGAAGGGTCAACCACAGCAGCTCATCACTTTCCTTTTGCTCGGAAAGCTCCACCAGCACATGGCCTTTCTCGGTTGCCTTGATGGCTTCATCGACAAGCTTGGTCAAAATCTGTCGAAAGCGCCCTGCATCTGCCGACACCAGATGCTTAAGGCCACTATGACCACGCACCAGCAGCTCAATATCCTTCTCGGCGGCCCGACCCGCCATCAGCAAGATCACATCGTCCACCGCCGCCATCGGATCAAAGGGAGCTTTGCGCAAGGACAGGCTTCGATCATCAATCTTTGCGAAATCGAGAATGTCATTGATAATCGTCAGAAGAGACCGGCCGGATTTCAAAATAACATCAACAAATGTCTTTTGGCGGGCATCGAGATCGGATGAGATCAGCAACTCCGCCATGCCCAACACACCGCTCATCGGTGTGCGAATTTCCTGCCCCATGCTGGCCAAAAAGCGCGATTTGGCTTTGTCGGCAGCCTCCGCCCGCGATGCCAGGGCAGTCAGCTCCGCTTCACGGTTTTTCTCATAGGATATGTCGCGCGCAACGAACAGCCAACGGCCCTCACCACTGACAAGCGCCTCCAAATTCACCCAGACACCATCATGCCGCTTCAGCACGCCGCTCACGCTTGTCTCGATGCACAGGCGCGACGCCAGATCCTCCAGAAGCTCTGCCGAATTGGCACCAAAATCTTCACGCAGCTTCAAACTGTCATAGAGCGCCTGCCAATCAGCGCCTTGAGCCACCATCGGTGCCGGAAAATTCAGGATTTCGGCGAATTTGTCATTGGCATAGAGAATTTTATTTTTCTCGACCACGCAAAGGCCTTGCGTCATCACCTGCGAGGCCTCTTTCAGCAGCGTGCCAACATCTTCAAGGCGGGCTTTCGCTTCGCGAATTTCCCGCTCACGCAAATGCTTTTCGGTGTAATCGGTGTAGGTCACCAGAATCTGGCCGTGCTCCAGAGCTGTCATGCTCACCAACACATGGCAGCCATTGTCCAGCGTTCTCTCATATTGCTGGGTGCCGTTCAGTTGTTTGATCTCAGCGCATCGTGCCGCAATGCGCGCGTCCAAATCCTCACCCTGCCCGACCAAAGGCCAGCCATTTTCATAGGCGTGGCGGATATAATCCTCGCCAGACACCCCATTGATGGGCCGGTTCTGCGGCCAGTTGACAATATCTCGCGCCTTGGAATTGGCAAAGCCAATGATAAAATCAGGCTCCCAGATCACCACACCAATCGGCATGGTGCGCAAAATCCGCTCAAATTGCTGATACCGCTCTTCCGCCTGGGCGCGCGCCTCCAAGAGGGCACGTTCGCTCACTTTCAAAATAGAAATGTCGGCAAGTGTACCAACAATATAGCGGTGGCCATTTCCATCACTGATGCGCCGCAAACTGGTCAACAGCGGCACGGCCACGCCATTGGGCATGGTCACAATCTGCTCTCGCTCAATCTCCACACCGGTTTCAAGAACACGCGTGTTCTCATCACACAATTGCTCGGCATTTTTCGAAAACATCTCGCTTTCTGTCATGCCGTAAAAATGGGTCCGATCTTGGCCCAACATATGCTCATAAGCTGCATTGGCAAAGATCAGCCGCCGCTCGCAATCGCGCAGAAAAACCGGTTCCGGCACATTTTCCAGCACGGTGCGATAGAGTAGGCTTTCGCGTTCAAACGCTTGCAGATCTGTAACATCGGTCAGCTGCAACACAACATTGCCGCAGGACAGATGGTTGCGGCTGATGTCAACAACCCTGTCACCCAAGGGGATACGCGCTGCTTTGCCGCCGTCGCCACCTTTCATGGCCAGGCCAACAAGACCTTGCCGATCAATCCGGCCATCTTGCACCTCACAGGCAATGATAGCGTCGACCAGCGTCATAAAACCATCGCCCAGCCGGGGGCGAAAGCCAATGGAAGCCAGCATATCGACCGCAATGCTGTTCACATAAGCGATGTGCAGATCACCATCCAGCATCAACACGCCCATGGTCAGCGCATCCAGCAGGGCACAAAAATCGGGGGTTGGCGGGCCAGCGTCATTGGCGGACAGCGGCTTTTCCATCACGGACTCCTCGGAGGCAGAGTGCCGGTTGCGCTTCAACAGTCGCACTTTTGATTGTCTGGGGCGCTCGCGAAACACGCCAAACACAAACAGCTTTTCATCTTCGGTGACAAAACGCTCAATTTGCACTCGGCAATGCTCTTGCCCGGCACCATCAAAACACAGCGCCAATTGTTCATCTGCAAACACCAGAGCGCGGCGTTCCATATCTTCCCAGGCACGATCTTCGGGTCTTCCGGTCAATGTGCCAATGTCATGGCCCAAAAGAGCGGGCCGATCATAGCCCGAGAATGCCTCAAACGCCGGATTGACCGCAACAAAACGCAACTCGCTGTCCTTGATAAAGGCAGGAACGTCGAGCTTTGCAATTTTTTCGCACGCAATGGCGAGAAGTCCTCCTTCCACCGGCAACGCGCCCCCTTTTATGTTGGATCCCGCAAGACAATCACCCCACAATCAACTAAACAGAGGAACCTCAGAAAAACAATACCTTATTAACCACAGTTTTCATTCAGCCAGAAAGAGAATTACTGCGTAAAAACAACTAAAAGTGCGAAAAACATGACATAGAATTTAAACTCCTTGCCACAGATTGATCATGAATCTGCCGTGTTTCGCGATCAGATTATGCCCATATTCTCGAAGTAGGGCTTTGAAAGGAACAAGGTCATGTCCATATTTCGTAACGTCATGTCTGCGGGTTTGGCCACATCCATGGTGGGGCTTTCCCTCGTTGCAACTGCGCCGGCGGCTCAGGCACGTGACCATTTCTGGGGCGGCGTTGCCGCCGGTGCCGTTGGTGGCATCATTGGTGGTGCTTTGATCAACGAAGCACGCCGTCCGGCTTATGCCTATCCGGTTTACGAAGCTCCGCCACCACCACCGCCGGTGTACAGAACCTATTACCGTCCGGTTTATGTGCCCGCCTGCCATTATGAATGGCGCCACAACGAATGGGGCGATGGCTACAGAGTGCAGGTCTGCCCGCGCTAACGCAGATTTGAAATCGAAAACACCGGTGCCCGCCGCTAAAAACCGGCGGGCCCTTGACAATAGCTGATGAAAAGAGCAAATGCACATCAGCTTTAAACCTTCCGGCCGCCGCGTGAGCGCGCCCTGCTACTCTCCCAGTAGTCAAAGAAGGTCTTGAGGCGCCCCATATATGGCTGCAACGGCAGCCAAACGCGCCTGAAAGCAGTCTTCCAACTGACAAGTTCCCAAATCACGCGGGGTTCTTGACGCTAAAACAACCACGATCGCAATGAGGCGATGGTGGAGTTTTGTTTTGGCGCCCCGAAAAGGTAAATGAATTGACCAGTTTTAACGAACTTGGCCTCTCGGCAAATATTGTTGCCACGCTGACCGCAATGAACTTCGATACACCAACACCGATTCAAGAACAGGGTATTCCCGTTGTTCTTTCCGGCCGCGACCTGATTGGTCTGGCCCAGACCGGCACCGGCAAAACCGCCGCCTTCGGCCTGCCATTGATTGAAATGCTGCTGAAGGACCCAAGCCGTCCTGAAAACCGCACCACCCGCACGCTGATTCTCGCGCCAACCCGCGAATTGGTCAACCAGATTGGTGACAACCTGCGCGGCTTTATTCGCAGAACACCGTTGAAGATCAATCAGGTTGTTGGTGGCGCATCCATCAACAAGCAACAGCTGCAGCTGGAAAAAGGCACCGACATTCTGGTGGCAACGCCTGGCCGTCTGCTCGACCTGATTTCGCGCAATGCCATTTCGCTGCGCGCCGTGAAATATCTCGTGCTCGACGAAGCCGACCAGATGTTGGACCTGGGCTTTATCCATGACCTGCGCAAAATTGCCAAAATGGTTCCGCCAAAGCGCCAGACCCTGCTGTTTTCGGCCACCATGCCAAAGGCCATTGCCGATCTGGCTGCCAGCTTCCTGAAAGACCCAACCAAGGTTGAAGTCAGCCCTCCGGGCAAGGCTGCCGACAAGGTTGAGCAATATGTTCACTTCGTTAACGGCCAGAACCACAAGACCGAGCTGGTCAAGAAGTCGTTTGCTGACAATCCAGATGGTCGCTCCATCGTGTTTTTGCGCACCAAGCATGGCGCTGAAAAGCTGACCAAGCATCTGGAACTGACCGGCCACTCGGTTGCCTCCATTCACGGCAACAAGAGCCAGGGCCAGCGCGAACGCGCCCTCAAGGGCTTCCGCGATGGCACCATCAAGATCTTGGTGGCAACAGACGTTGCTGCCCGTGGCATCGACATTCCTGCCGTCAGCCACGTGTTCAACTACGACCTGCCGGAAGTGCCCGACGCTTACGTGCACCGTATTGGCCGTACGGCCCGTGCTGGCCGTGATGGCATTGCCATTGCGTTTTGCGCACCTGACGAAATCCGCTTGCTGCGCGACATCGAGCGCCTGATGGGCATTGAAATCGCAGTGGCCAGCGGCGAGGCTCCGGCCGATCGCGGTCGCCCTGCCCGTCCAGCCCGTCGTGGCGGTGGTGCAGGTGCTGGCGCGGGTGCCGGTGCAGGCAACCGTAACCATGGCCGCCCACAAAATCGCGGCCCACGCGAAGACGGCGGCGAAGGCGAGAACCGCTCGGCCCGTCCAGGCGGCAATCGCAAGCCCGGCGGCAGCCGTCCAGCGCGCCGCCCGGATCGCCCACGTCAGGACGGCCCAGCCCGTGCTGGTGCAGGTGGTCAGCGCCGCGAACGCTAAAATTCAGCGACCACGACAATATCAGGAAAGGCCGGTTCATCCGGCCTTTTCGGCGTTTACAATTATGCAAAAGGCCTGCCTCACATGCTGATCAAGCAAACCGACTATCACCGCATCTACAGCGTGATCAATTCGCTGCTCTTGAGCGAAAAGGCCAATCCGGCAACGGCAAGCATGTATTTCAGCGTTTTTGGCTCTTACCTTTTGAAACAGCATTTTAAAATCAACGCCGCCCCGAAAAGCGGCCTCGCGGCCTATCGCCTTGGCAATGACGTGATGCTGTTTGCCGATCACAAGGACGATGGTTTCCTCACCGGTGACGGCGAAAACTTCCATTGCTGGATCGAGGCCGACGGCTGGGCGATTGATTTTATGGCCCCGGCATTGACCCTGAACGGCACACCCCTGCCCGCCAAAATGCTGCAAAAACCCCTCAGCGCCATGGCCGCAGACATCAACTCCCTCAACACCTCCGGAGACTTCTTCTACGCCTCCACACCCAGCGCCACCGCCCGCCGCTTTGCCGGCTGGAAGGACGCAAGCGCCATTGGCGACCTCGCCCGCCTCGCCGAAATCTGGTTTCGCAAAGCGCCCAAGAAAATGATGCCGTTTATGACTGTGACGGACGAATTCGGGAACCAAAAGCAGGTGCAGCTCACAGGCAAAGCGCTGACGGGCAGCTGGTAACCACTATTGGGCATCGTGCCGATTCCGATTTTCTGCACGATGCTGTAGAGCGCATTGCGCCCCACCGATAAAACCGATATTTTCCGCATGGCCCGCACCACGCAGAAAGATCGGCTTATGGCTCGCAAAAACAGAGACGAACTGGCTTCATGGGACGTGGCAGAGCCAGAGCCACTGGTATGTCCGTTATGCGAGCGCTCGATTCCCGAAGATCAGAAAGTGCTCCATCATCTTGTTCCCAAGAGCAAGGGCGGAAAGAAAACCGTGTGTCTCCATCGTGTTTGCCACGATCAGATACACGCCATCTTCACAGATTCCCAACTGGCGAAGAAGTTTTCGACAATCGAAGCCATTCTTGAAGATCCCGCCGTGCAAAAATTCGTCGCGTGGATCAAAAACAAACCTCCCGGATTTTCCGACTCCGCAAAGGAAGCACGAGGGCCACGGCAAGGTCGATGAGATCGGCGCAACCATACAAGACAAGGATGGCCGCTGGAAAGGTTCATGCAAACCCCAACCCCGCGACAAGATGACCATTCACGCGCGGTCAGCACCATTTTCCAAACCCTTGGCGCACTCAAGACCGCGCCGTTGACATTGGCACGTAAGCATCTGATTTTATTGAAAAAACAAGAAATGGCGCACCCGACAGGATTCGAACCTGTGACCTTTGGAATCGGAATCCAACACTCTATCCAGCTGAGCTACGGGTGCGTTCAGCGTTGCACGCTGTGGTGCGAAGCGGTTAATAGCCTAGTCTTATCGTCTCTTCAATGGTGAATTTGCATTTGCCCCACAGAAGCGCCCTCTTTTCAACATTGCCAGATACGCCCCGCGAAAGCGCGGTCATCATTTCAATTAGGTATCTTCAATAATTATTGAGAAAGAGAAGCATGTTGCTTCACTCTATCGAGAATAGTACAGAAGACAACGGGAGAATTTTATTCCTAAATCGAAATTCGTGGCATGCTGCGTTGTGGGACGCTGCATTTATGTGGGGAGGTTTTGATTAAAGAGTTATGAACAATTTCAATATGTCCGCAGAGCAAATTGCGGATCGACAAGGGGTTGTCGATCAGTCAGTTTTGGAAATATCTCTTGGTTTTCGCGTGAGACGGGCGCAGCTTGCAATATTACAAGATTTTCAAGATGTTCTTGGCGACCAAGGTATTCGCCCCGCCGATTTCTCGGTTTTATCGATTATTGCTGGTAATTCCGGCCTGAGGCAAAGCGATGTTGCCGCAATTCTTTCCATTCAGCGGGCGAATTTTGTGGCACTTGTGGATGGTCTTGAGGAAAAAGGTCTGATTGAGCGCCGAAAATCTGCGACAGACCGGCGTGTGTACTTTCTGCACATGACGGATGCGGGAATGGCTTTTCTGCAATCCCTCATGCCCAAATGGCGCGAGCATGAAGACAAATTCATTGGCCGGCTTGGCGGCTATGAAAAGCGCGATCAGCTGATTGAGATGCTGCGGTGCATTTCTGATTGATCACAGGCGCACTTGACCCTCATCTCGGCTTGCAACCCAGGCCGAGAGTTTTTACCCCTTGCGCAATGCGCGCTTTTGCAGCGCCTCGTCTACCAGTTGGTTGGCAATTGTCATGCGGGTGTGGGCGGCATCTGCAAAGGCCGCATCAACCCGGTCCGGGTGATTGTTCATGGCAAACGCCCGGCGCTTGGCTTGCAGCGCCACCATATCGTCGGCGTCTTTCAACCCCAGATCCTCAGCGATTTCAGCGGCGCTCAAGCGGCCAAGATGCGCAGGCATCTCAGGCAAAGCGGGTATCTCAGGCAAAACAGGCGGCAAAATGCCGTCGGCCATCAGGTCTAAATACCGGTCTTGCGCCCAATCCGCTGGTGCCTGCTGCATCAAACCATTGTCTTGCACAAAGCCCGTGCTCAAGCCCGCAACCCGATAGGCCCGCACAACAGGCGGATCCTCGGGCTTTTCCTCATCTTCGAGGGAAAGCCGCTCTACAACGGATTGAAAGATTGATTGCCCAAACAACATTGCGTCTGTCCTGATTTGCGACAGAATCTATCCTATCTCTTCGCAAAGCGGAATCGATTTTGCACCACCCGCTCAAGTAATGCCTGCTCAAGCATTGCCGGTCGATAGCCGCACCGGCCCGGTTGTGCGTCTTTGCTCCATATCCTGATGGGCCTTCGCCGCCTCAGCCAAAGGATAGGTATGGCCCTCCTCAAGGCGCATGCCAGTGGCAAGCATGGTAAGCCAGGCCTCTGCCGCTGTTCGGTAGGCCCGCTTATCCGCCGTCAGAGCCAGAATGCTTGGGCGCATGAAGCCGCGGTTTGTTAGAAGTTTGGGATCAATCGCGGCGACAGGCCCTGCCGTCTGGCCAATTGAGGCAACCATGCCAAACGGTTTGAGCGCTGCAAAACTCGCCAGCAACACATCTGCGCCAATGCCATCAATGACATAATCAACACCCTTGCCGTCGGTCAGTTGCAGCGTTTGCGCCACAAAGTCGCTTTCAGTGTAGACAATGGGATGGTCCAAACCATGGGCAACGGCCAGATCAGCCTTCGTCGTGGTGCTGACCGTGCCAATGGTGGTGGCACCCTTTTGCTTGGCCCATTGGGTCAAGATCAAACCCAGGCCACCGGCTGCGGCGTGGATCAACACTGTCTGGCCCGGTTTGACTGATGTGACCGTTTCCAGCAACATATGGGCCGTTAACCCACGCAGGAAAGAACCCGCAATCGCCCGATCATCCAGAGTATCGGGAAGCGGAATGGCCATGGAGGCCGGAAGGTTGCGAAAGCTTGCATAGCTGCCAGCCGGAAGACAGGCATAGGCCACGCGATCTCCGGGATGAAGGTTACGAACATCATCGGCCACCGCCTCGACAATACCCACCGCCTCAACGCCCGGAACCGCAGGCAGAGGCAAGGGATAGAGGCCTTGCCGATGATAAATATCCACGAAATTCACGCCAATCTGCGTCTGGCGCAAGCGGATTTCGCCGGGATTAAGCGCTGCAAGCGGACGATTCGCAAGCGTGAGCACATTTGCTTCGCCGGGCATGTCAAATTCCATCATCTCATTCATCATCAGCATCCTTGTGTAAATTCGCATGCAAATGACATAGCGCTGGATTAACATGGGTGAAATTGCAGAAAACTGCACAGTACCTATGGAAAAATGCACCGATGAACTGGGATGATTACCGCACCTTTCTGGCTGTGGCGCAAGCGGGCAGCTTTTCGGCAGCGGCGCGCACGCTGCATGTCGATCACACTACGGTGGCACGCCGCATCTCCACGCTGGAGCAGGATCTGGGCGTCAAGCTGGTCGAGCGGCTTGCACGCGAGGTGAAGCTGACGCCTGTGGGAAAGAGGCTGGCGGCCCTTGGCACGCCAGTGGAAGAAGCGATGGCAAGTGTTGAGCGGGCCGCCCATGGTGCTGGTAACAGCTTAGCGGGGGTGGTGCATATTTCCGCACCCCCGAGCCTTGCCACGATGGCGCTGGCCCCGCGCCTTCTTGCACTGCGCCAACGCTATCCCGACATCGATATCCGGCTGACGGGAGAAAAAGACTTCGCCAATCTCAACAAGGGAGAAGCAGATATTGCGCTGCGTCTTTCGCGGCCCAACACGCCGGGGCTGATTGCGCGCAAGCTGCGCGATATTCCGTTCTTCTTTTTTGCAAACCACACCTATCAGGTGCTCGAAGACCACTGGGAATTCATCACCTATCACGAAGAGTACAATTCCATGCCGCAGCAAACGTGGCTACTGGCACAGCTTGGAGCCAGACGGGTGGTGCTGCGCAGCAGTGATGCCCAGGCGCAAGCACAAGCGGCGGCCTCAGGCTTGGGCGTCGCGCTCCTGCCCGATTATCTTGGCGATGGCGATCCGCGTTTGAAAAAGCTGACCAGCGCCCTCACCCCGCCGCCGCGCGAGTTGTGGATGCTGGTGCACGACGATATTCGCCGTGCACCGCGCGTTAGGGCCGTGATGGATTTTCTGATCTCAACTCTGGCCAGATGATTGACCTTGGGATTGACCCTTGGACTCGCTTTGTGACTGGCTTTGCGATTGACTTTGCGTCTGATCCGTCACCGTCACCACCACGCTCATCTCTTCATCCGCAATGCCAATGCGCATGCCGGAAATCGGTGCGGCGTCGGAATAGCAAAGGCCCGTTGCCAAACGCACGTAGCGGTCATCGGGGCAGACGTTGTTGGCGGCGTCAAATCCAACCCAGCCGAGACCGGGAAGGTTGACTTCGGCCCAGGCGTGGGTAGCCACCTGCTCCTCCACATCATCCATCTTGAGATAGCCAGACACGTAGCGCGCCGGGAACTGCATGAACCGGGCCGCCGCAATGATGATGTGGCTGTGATCCTGGCACACGCCGGAGCCGACTTCCAACGCCTGCTCGGCGGTGGTTTCGGTATCGGTTGCCCCCGGCATATAACGCACCTGCTGATGCAGCTTGCCCATCATATCGTGCATTTTGGCAAGATCGGTGTCGCCTTCGAGACTTTTGACCAGCTCTTTTGTCAGCTTTCCCGCTTTGGTAAACGGCGTATCGCGAAGATAAAGCCAGAGCGGAACATAGCCGACATGCGGGCCGTAGACGCCAGCACGATCCTCGGTTTCCACCTCGCCCGTTGCCACAATGCGCACTGAGCTGCTTTCGCCCTCATAGGACACCAGATGGGTGTGGTTGCCAAACTGATCGTTAAATCCGGCTTCAACCTTGGCACCATCCACCGCAATATTCCACGACAAGACACGAAGGCCCGGTCCTTCAACCGGCGTCAGGCGCAGCCGTTGCAGAGAAAACTGAACCGGCTCGTCATAGCGGTATTCCGTCACGTGTTTGATTTTCAAACGCATTCTATGTGCCCACCTCAGCTGTAGAACCGGTAGCCCTCGATAACTTCCTGCCCCAACTTATTGTTGAGAGCGATGAAATTATCGAGAAACTCGTGAAGGCCCAAATCCATGATCTGAGCAATGTTGGTGGAGTTTAATGATGCGCGAATGTCATCTGCCGTTTTATGGGCCGGGAGCCGCTCACCATATTCCTTGGCAATATAGCCAAGATTGCTGACAATCTTCTCATAGGAATAGGCCAGCGATCGTGGCATTTGCCCGTTCAAAATCAGAAAATCAGCAATATTCGAGGCCAAATACTCGCCATCATAGACCCAGCGGTAGGAGCGATGGGCCGAGACGGAGCGCAGGATGGATTCCCACTGGATATTGTCGAGCGACGAACCCACTTGCGTGACGGCTGGCAAAAGCACGTAATATTTCACATCCAGAATACGGCTGGTGTTATCGGCCCGCTCCATAAATGTGCCAATGCGCGCAAAATTATAGATCTCATTGCGCAACATCGAACCATGGAAGGCACCACGGATCAGCCCTGCACTGCGCTTGACCGTATCAATGGTTTCCGGCAGATCCGCAGATTTCAGCCTGCGGGCCAGCAATTGCTTCATGGTTATCCAGCACTCATTGGTGGCTTCCCAAGTTTCGCGCGTCAGGGCTGTGCGCACCATGCGGGCATTGTTGCGGGCCGAATCCACACAAGACATGACGCTGGACGGATTGGCCTGATCCCTCAACAGAAAGTCAATCGCATCCGCCGAGGTGACTTTGTCATATTTCTCAAGAAAAATATCCAGCACATCGGCGCTTTGCAAAACGCCATTCCAATCCTCATCGGTGGCACCGGAGCGGGTGAGCGACACCCGCAGACCCGCATCCACCAGCCGCGCAATATTTTCAGCGCGCTCAATATAACGGAACATCCAGTAGAGCCCGTTTGCAGTTCTTCCGAGCATAACCATCAGTCCTCCAGTACCCAAGTGTCCTTGGTGCCGCCGCCCTGGCTGGAATTGACCACCAGCGATCCTTGCTTCAACGCCACACGGGTCAGGCCACCGGGAATGATTTGCACCTTGTCTGACACCAGCACATAGGGACGCAAATCCACATGCCGGGGTGCTATGCCCTTGTTGACCAAAATCGGCACTGTGGAGAGCGACAGCGTAGGCTGAGCGATGTAATTGCTGGGTCGGGCTTTCAGCTTTTCAGCAAAAATGGCGCGCTCTTTTTTGGACGCGGTTGGGCCAACCAACATGCCATAACCGCCAGAGCCATGCACTTCCTTGACCACCAGCTCTTCCAGATGCTCCAGCACATATTTCAGGCTATTGGCTTCGGAACAGCGCCAGGTGGGCACGTTTTCCAAAATCGCCTTGCGGCCAGTGTAAAACTCGACAATTTCCGGCATGTAGGAATAAATCGCCTTGTCATCGGAAATTCCGGTGCCGGGCGCATTGGCAATGGTGATATTGCCAGCGCGATACACATCCATAATCCCCGGAATGCCAAGGCAGCTATCCGGGCGGAAAGTCATCGGATCGAGATAATCATCATCCACGCGGCGATAGAGCACATCAATGGCCTCATAGCCACGGGTGGTGCGCATTTTCACCTTGCCGTCAATGACGCGCAAATCCGAGCCTTCCACCAGCTCCACGCCCATCATGTCGGCCAAAAACGAATGTTCATAATAGGCCGAATTGTAGATGCCGGGGGTCAACACCGCCACACGCGGCTTGCCCTTGCAGCCCGGAGGGGCCAGCGATGCCAGCGATTGGCGCAAAAGATAGGGGTAATCTTCAACGCGCTGCACCTTGTTGGCCTGAAACAGCTCAGGAAACATCTGCATCATGGTTTCGCGGTTTTCCAGCATATAGCTGACACCGGATGGCGTGCGGGCGTTGTCCTCCAGCACGTAAAACTCACCCTCGCCGGTGCGCACAATATCGGTGCCGACAATATGGGTGTAAACGCCACCGGGCGGGCGAAAGCCGATCATCTCCGGCAGGAAGGCCACATTATTTTCAATCAGTTCGCGCGGGATGCGACCTGCCTTGATAATTTCCTGCTTGTGATAAATGTCATCCAGAAAAGCATTCAGCGCCAAAACCCGCTGCTCGATGCCCTGCGCCAGCTTGCGCCACTCCTTCGCCGAGATGATGCGCGGAATGAGGTCGAAAGGGATCAGCTTTTCAGACGAATCCTCGTGACCATAAACGGCAAATGTAATGCCGGTTCTTCTGAAAATTGTTTCTGCATCGCGTGATTTGGCAATCAGATGCTTGGGATCCTGACTGGAATACCACTCGAAGAACTTGTCATACGGCCCGCGCGGACTGCCGTCCGCCTTGATCATTTCATCAAATGCCAATGGCGCTATCCCCCTTTTTTTATACATATGAATACAACCTCTCCAGCAATGCAAGAAGCGTGCACAATTTGCCCAGAATATTTTGGATTGACCCAAATTGGCAAAGAAAGCCTGAAAACTAAGCGTTTTTGGCAGTGCATGGGCGGCTTGCTGAAACAGCGCGTTTCATCATTGCTGAAAATATTAGCAAATGCATAAAATCATGCATCGAATTTCCAAGGCAACGACATTCTGTCACCTTTTTCTGATGCGGGATATGGGGCGGGATTATGCTTATGCAACGACTCATGTCATAAAATGGACATGAAAACAGGCGCGAACACGCCCTCGCCAGAAACGCTCAAAAAAAAGTGTCTTGGCGTACCCGGCAAAGCAATGCACCATAGCAGGTATTTCATGGAGTATTTTTGCGAATGGTATTAAAATTTGAGAGCAGCATGAAACTCACACGCAGAAGCGTATTGGCGGGAATGGCTGCGGCCTGCGCAGCCCCCTCCATGGCACGGGCCTTTGATATTCCGGCAGAGCCGCGCCTTTTAAGCCATGACTACATGAAAGCGCGCGAGCATTTTAGCACTCACCTGCTCCAAAAAGGCCCTGCCCCCGATAAATACGAGCCGCTTGAAACACCCGCTGATGCGGAGCGGGTGTTTTATCGATCCGGTCGCGGCGGACAGCTTTCGCTGACGGCCTGGGTTTCAAAATACAAGCGCGAGAAAAAACTCAAGCCTGCGGTGCTGTTTCTTCACGGTGGCAACGCCATGGGCATTGGCCAGTGGCAACCACTTAAAGCCTATGTTGATGCAGGTTATGTGGTGATGATGCCATCATTGCGTGGAGAAAATGGCCAGATGGGTATTTTTTCCGGCTTTTATGATGAGGTGAGCGATGTGCTGGCCGCCGCCGAGCGCCTCGCCCATTTGCCCGGTGTCGATCGCAAGCGGGTGTTTTTGGCTGGCCACAGCGTGGGCGGTGCCCTTGCCATGCTGGCATCCATGAGCACCCATCGCTTTCGCGCCAGCGTGCCGATTTCCGGCAATCCCAATGCGTTCCGCTTTTTCAATCGCTATCCCGACGATATTCGCTTTGACGACAGCAATCCGCATGAATTTGAGGTGCGCAGCGCCGTTTGCTACGCCCATAGCTTCAAATGCCCGACGCTTTTGCTGCATGCCTCAGAAGAAACCCATTTTGATGACGGCCAGGAGCTTTTGATCAAACGGGCACAAGCGGCCAAGGTGTCCATTAAATCAGATGTGATCCTGGGCAATCATACCACCCAGATTCCCGGTGCTATTGATGCCAGCATGCAGTTTTTCCGAAGCGTTGCGGCTTAAAGCCATCGTCTGAAACGCGCTTTTTATAAAGGCCCGGCCGGTTCAAAAATCGGCTGGGCTTTTGGCGTTTTAACGGCTCTTGCTAAAATATTGTCTCTTTTGACAGGAACATTTTGCCCGCTCATGGCTTGTAGGACAAGCCAGAGACTGTGGAAACGCGGCCTTCTCAAACGTTACGCCTGAAATGCCGACCCCACTTCCCGAACGACGCTTTGACAAACGAGTGCCGATAGCCATGTACGTTTGATAAAACCTACAGCGCTCTAGCGGTCGATGATGATTGCACCTTGCCGACACTCTTCAGGAGCCGCGCTTCATGACTTTTTCTTTCTCTCCTCTTGCGTTTATGAAACCAGAGCTCGGTGCCGAATTTACCGGCGAAGGCACACATTTTGCGGTATTCTCCGCTCACGCCGAAAAGATAGAGCTTTGTCTTTTTTCCGAGGATGGACAAAACGAGATTGCCAGGCTGGCTCTGCCCCACAGAGAAGGCGATATCTGGTCGGGCTATATTGAGGGTCTGCGCCCCGGCACCATCTATGGCTACCGCGCCCACGGGGCCTATCGCCCGGAAGAAGGATTGCGGTTCAACCCCAACAAGCTGTTGCTCGATCCTTATGCCAAACAGCTCCATGGCGATCTGATCTGGGATGACGCGCTTTATGGCTATACCGTTGGCGATGACAACGGCGATCTCTCGTTCGATGAGCGCGACAGCGCTCCCTTTATGATGAAAAGCGTGGTGCAGGATCCGGCGTTTGACTGGGACGGTGATGAAGCCATTCGGCGGCCATGGACGGACACCATTATTTATGAAGCACATGTGCGCGGCATGACCATGCTGCACCCCGATGTGCCAGAGCATTTGCGCGGCACCTTTATGGGCATGTGCGCCGATCCGATCCTTGATCACCTGACCAAGCTTGGCATCACCGCCATTGAGCTTTTGCCCATACAAAGCTTTGTCGATGACCGCTATCTGGTGGAAAAAGGCCTGCGCAATTATTGGGGCTATCAGCCCATTGGCTTTTTCGCGCCGCAGCCGCGGTTCATGTCATCAAAGCATATCACCGAGTTCAAAACCATGGTGCGACGCTTCCACGCAGCCGGCATCGAAGTGATCATGGATGTGGTCTATAACCACACTGCCGAAGGCTCGGAACTCGGCCCCACGCTGAGCTATCGCGGCCTTGATAACCTTTCCTATTATCGCGCATCGCCTGAAAATCCGCGCCATACCTTTGACACCACCGGCACCGGCAACACCTTGAATGCATCGCACCCGATGGTGTTGCGCATGGTGCTGGACAGTCTGCGCTATTGGGTTGGCACCATGCATATCGATGGCTTCCGCTTTGATCTGGCCAGCACGCTGGGTCGCGAAAATCCGGATTTTGATCGAGAAGGCACGTTTTTCAATGCCATCCGGCAGGATCCGATCCTGTCCGGTGTCAAGCTGATTGCCGAACCTTGGGACATCGGCTCCGGCGGCTATCAGGTGGGCGGCTTCCCACCGCCGTTTCGCGAGTGGAACGATAAGTATCGCGACACCACGCGTTGTTTCTGGAAGCAGGATGGCGGACAGGCGGCGGATATGGCGGCCCGCTTTGCTGGCTCATCGGTGCAATTTAACCACTCGGGTCGGACCGCCTCCTCGTCAGTCAATCTGCTGAGCGCCCACGACGGCTTTACGCTGCAAGATGTTGTATCTTATAATGAAAAGCACAATGAGGCCAATGGCGAGGACAATCGCGACGGCCATTCCAACAATCACGCCTATAATCTCGGCGCTGAAGGCCCCACCGATGATGAGGCAATCAATGCGCGACGGTTCCTGCGCGTTAAAAACATGATTGCCACCTTGGTGTTCAGCCAGGGCGTGCCGATGCTGCTGGGCGGCGATGAGCTGGGCAATAGCCAAAACGGCAATAACAATGCCTATTGCCAGGACAATGAGATCAGCTGGATCAACTGGGAACAGGTAAACTCCGGGCTGATCGACTTTACCCGGCAGGTTATGGCCCTGCGAAAGGCCCATCCGGCACTGCGGCAAGAGCAGTTTTTAACCGGCGAAGATATTGTTGAAAACATCCCCGACATCGCTTGGTTCAGACAGGACGGCCAACCGCTGGAGGATGGAGACTGGCATGATGGCGAGCGCAGGCTGTTTGGCTGCTATCTCTCCAATATCCGCGATGTCGCCCAGTTTGATGTCGAGGAAGACAAGGTGTTTTGCGTCTTGAACGCCGGTGGCGATGACACCATCACCCTACCCCAGATTTCCGGCGTCACGCGCTGGGAGCGGATTTTTGACACCAGCAATCGCAATGACGACGGGCAGGACAATCAGTTTTCAATCAGCGAAACCAGCATGGCCCTGTTTGTGCCGCATCAAGAACCAACGGAATAGGTTTGACCCTGTGCCGGATTGCCACATCCCGTTTTCAAGCGTTGATTGAACGCGCCAAAACGGCGATATGGTAAGAAGAACATGAGGGCAGGATGTGAGCGACGAACAGACCATTACACTTTATGAAGCGATTGGCGGCGATGCGACGGTCAAGGCGCTGTGCCAACGCTTTTATCAATTGATGGACACGCTTCCCGAAGCCGCCCGTTGCCGCGCCATTCACCCCGCCAATTTGACCGAAAGCGAAGAGAAGTTTTACGATTACATCACCGGCTATCTGGGCGGCCCGCCAATCTATATTGAAAAGCGCGGCCATCCCATGCTGCGCCGCAGGCATTTTGTCGCCGAGATTGGCCCGCAGGAACGCGATGAATGGCTGCTGTGCTTTCGTCGTGCCATGGATGAAACCATAGCCCATGAAAAGCTGCGCGAGATCATCTGGGCACCGATTGAAAAACTGGCCCATCATATGCAAAACAAGGAGGAATAACATGCAGCTTGCAGGCTTTCGTCCTTTATTGCTGATATTCTCCGGGCTGTTTGGCGCAAGCGGCGTGGGGCTTGCGGCAGCCGCCGCCCATGTCAGTGGAGCCAGCAATCTTCTGGCCCCCGCCTCCAGCATTGCGCTGGCCCATGCCCCTGCCGTGCTAGTGCTTTATCTTGCCCATGACAAGGTGAAAACCGCGACCCTATCCGGCCTCGTCATTGCTCTTGGCACATTGTTGTTTTGCGCGGATCTGGTGATCAAACACTTCACCGGCAACAGCCTGTTTCCCATGGCCGCCCCCACCGGAGGCGTGGCAATGATGATCGGCTGGTTGCTGTTGGCACTGGGTGCTGCCTTCAAACGAAGCTAATAACGGACACCTGGCTCAGCCTTTGCGCCGGTCTGCATTGCGCAACCATTGTGGACGTGGGAATTCGATCACCACGGCGCTGTCCCAATGCTGGCGAAGCCCCTTGGCCAAATGCTCGGAGCGCGACATCTGCCGCTCGTTCAAACCCGGCAACCGGATGATCTCAGCCGTCGTCTCTGCACGCCATTTCTCATCCTCTATTCTTTCATAGAGTGCTGTTGCCAGGCCATCACACGGCTGATCCGTCAACTTGTGAAGCTCGATCATCGAACTCCTGTCATAACCATCGCTCATGCCCTGCCCTTCCTTCATGCACTATCGGATCTGTCGTTCAACGTCTGCAAGGCCCGCTCCAAACTGGATTTCGAACCATTGCGCAGCGGAATGAACGTTTTGCCAAACTTCTTGCAGCCCGTTTTTACCCGCAGACAGGCATCGTGGCTGATACAGTCGATGGGGCAAAACACGCAGTCGACAGAGGGAAGAACGGTATCAATGCGCGACACAGCTTCACGCAAACCACCATCATGATGGATCAGTTCCGCGCCAAAATTGGTGGCAATCTGGCGCAAATGGGCAACCTGGCAATCACGCCCGCCAACATAGAGAAAGCTTTTGATGTCCGATTGATTGCCCTTTTCATCCACAGGGGCCGCCATCACCGGGCGCTTGTCCGCTTTCTTCTTTTTGACCATGCCATGCTTTGCCATTCTATCGTCTCCGGGTGGTGTGGGAGGCGCTTCAGCCATCCTGATGTCGATGCACATTACAAAACATGATAAAAATAGTAAAGTATATAGGTGATTATTTTTGTCATGTTTTAATGGAGATATCACCACCCTGAAAAATCCGGGGAAATTGGCAACGCTCTCAAGAAAATACCTGATATTCAGATACTTAACGCAATCGCAGCATCGCTTGAAAATTTATTTTTACCGTTTGATAAAATTTTGAACCTGCGTTACCATTTTTCCAATCGCTTCGAACAAAAATAGAGGGAACTGCGATGCGAAGACTGGAACCAGGCCTGAAGGCCGGGCGGCTTGATGCTGCCGATTATGCAAAAAACTTTTCTGATCTGCACCCGCGCTTAAACGATCATGAAGCGCTGGTGGCCTCAGACCGCTGCTATTTCTGCTATGATGCGCCGTGCATGACGGCCTGTCCCACCGCCATCGATATTCCGATGTTCATTCGGCAAATATCGACCGGCAATGCAACAGGATCGGCCAAGACCATTTTCGACCAGAATATTCTGGGCGGCATGTGTGCCCGCGTCTGTCCCACCGAAACCCTGTGCGAACAGGCCTGCGTGCGCAACACCGCCGAAGAGCGCCCGGTGGAAATTGGCCGCTTGCAGCGCTATGCCACTGATCTCGCCATTGAGCAGGGTCGGCAGTTTTACACGCCAGCTGCTGAAACCAACAAACGCATTGCTGTGGTGGGGGCTGGTCCCGCAGGCCTGGCCTGCGCCCATCGGCTGGCCATGCACGGCCATTTCGTGACGATTTTTGATACCCGCGACAAGGCTGGCGGCCTGAACGAATATGGCATTGCCGCCTACAAGACCACCAATGATTTTGCGCAAAGTGAGGTGGATTACATCCTCTCCATTGGCAATATCGATGTGCTGCATGGCCAGATGCTGGGCCGCGATTTTACGCTGTCCGAGCTTCAGGAAAAATTCGATGCAGTCTTCCTCGGCACCGGGCTTGGTAATGTCAACACGCTCAACATTCCCGGTGCGCAGACCAATGGCATTATGGATGCTGTCGAATTTATCGCCAATTTGCGCGAGGCCAACAACAAGGCCGATGTGCCGGTGGGCCGCGACGTGGTTGTCATCGGTGGCGGCATGACCGCCATTGATGCGGGCGTTCAGGCCAAGCTTTTGGGGGCAGAGAATGTCACCATCTGCTATCGCCGTGGCCAGGAACATATGAATGCCTCTCAGTTTGAGCAGGATCTGGCAGCCTCCAAGGGCGTTCACATTCGCCATTGGCTTCAGCCCAAAGACGTGGCGCATCACCATGGCCACGTCTCAAGCATCAGTTTTGAGTACACTCACCTCGAAAACGGTCTGATGAAAGGCACCGGCCACACCACAGAGATCAAGGCCGATCAGATTCTGGTGGCCATCGGCCAAAAACTCGATCCACAAGGCCAGGACAGCCTGAAACTGCAAGGCGGCAAGATCGCCGTCGATGCAGAAGGTCGCACCTCCATTCCCGGTGTCTGGGCCGGTGGTGACTGCGCCTTTGGCGGACAAGACCTCACGGTGTCTGCCGTTGCCATGGGCCGCGATGCGGCCGAAAGCATCAACCTGTCTCTCGCAGCCGCTGCTGCGGGCACAACTGCTGTGGCTTGAGGGAGAGTGTATCATGGCTGATCTTCGCAATAATTTCGTTGGCATCAAATCGCCCAACCCCTTCTGGCTGGCCTCTGCGCCGCCAACCGACAAGGCCTATAACGTCGAGCGCGCCTTCAAGGCGGGCTGGGGCGGCGTGGTGTGGAAAACCCTGGGCTCGGAAGGCCCGCCGGTGGTCAATGTCAATGGCCCACGCTACGGGGCCATCTGGGGGGCAGATCGCCGCCTGCTGGGCCTCAACAATATCGAACTGATCACCGACCGCCCGCTTCAAATCAATTTACAGGAAATGAAGCAGGTCAAGATGAACTGGCCGGACCGCGCCTTGATTGCATCCATCATGGTGCCCTGTGAAGAAGACGAGTGGAAGGCCATTCTGCCGCTGGTGGAAGAAACCGGAGCCGATGGCATTGAGTTGAACTTCGGCTGTCCGCACGGCATGTCTGAACGCGGCATGGGGGCTGCCGTTGGTCAGGTGCCGGAATATATTGCCATGGTCGTGCGCTGGTGCAAGCAATATACCCGCATGCCGGTGATTACCAAGCTGACCCCGAACATCACTGACATCCGCAAGCCCGCCCGCGCCGCCAAGGAGGCCGGAACCGATGCGGTATCACTGATCAACACCATCAATTCGATTGTCTCGGTCGATCTGGATAATTTCGCGCCCATGCCAACCGTTGGCGGCAAGGGCAGCCACGGCGGCTATTGCGGCCCGGCGGTCAAGCCGATTGCGCTCAACATGGTGGCGGAAATTGCCCGTGATCCGCAAACCTATGGCCTGCCGATTTCCGGCATTGGTGGCGTGACCACCTGGCGCGATGCGGCAGAGTTTCTTGCCCTCGGCGCTGGCAATGTGCAGGTCTGCACCGCCGCCATGACCTATGGCTTCAAGATTGTTGAAGAGATGATTTCCGGCCTTTCTGACTGGATGGATTCCAAGGGGCATGCGACGCTGGATGATATCTGTGGTCGGGCCGTGCCAAACGTCACCGATTGGCAATATCTCAACCTCAATTATGTTGCCAAGGCCCATATCGATCAGGACGCCTGCATCAAGTGTGGACGCTGCCACATCGCCTGTGAGGACACATCCCATCAGGCCATCACCAACCTTGTCGATGGCATTCGCAAGTTCGAGGTGATGGAAGACGAGTGCGTTGGCTGCAACCTCTGCGTCAACGTCTGTCCGGTCGAAAACTGCATCACCATGGTCGGGCTGGAGCCCGGCACCATGGACCAGCGCACCGGCAAGCCGGTAAACCCGGATTATGCCAACTGGACCACCCATGCCAACAATCCCATGGCAGTTCAGGCTGCAGAATAACATCTACATTTTCTAAAATATCAGAGCGGGACGCCTTTTCAGGGGCGTCCCGCCGCCGTATGATGATGGCCACACAAACCTACTTGTGCAAACCTGCTTAATAAACCTGCTCGTGCATACATTTTTAAGTAAGCATGCGGCATGACGCTGTCGCGTCTCCTGCCAAGGCTCTCAAATGCGGCAAGCGACGACATGGTATTTTCGCTTATTCTACACACAGTAAGCTTTTCATTTTTAACGGATATCTAATTTAAAAATATCACAGTACCACAAATGCAACAGACTGCCCTCATCTGGCGAATTAATAGCGACTGCAATCATTTGTCCTTAACTTATTCAGAGTTTATAAAGGCTTTCATGGCCTGAATTGCCCGTTATTGCAGGGTCATTCTTTAAATGAATAAAGCGCACGCATGACAGACGCACAGCACAGACCCGATATATTGGAAAGAATAAGCCGGTACGCCACATTTTATTGGCCAACCCTTATTGTCAGCATTGCTGTGTTTGTCGCGGTTTATATATTTGATTCCCAAGCGCAGAAATCTCACGTTGAAGATCGCAGAGCAGCCGTGGCCGACAAGCTCGGCCCCATTCGCGCCCAGCTGGAAGGCAATATCAAATCCGATATCAAGCTTCTGCAAGGTCTGGCCGCCGTAATGGAGACGGAGCCGAACATCAATCAGACACGCTTTGCCGAAATTGGCAGGCGGCTGTTTTCGCGCCCGATGCGCCTCACGGATGTCAGTATTGTTGATGGCACGACAACGACATTTATTTACCCCTACCTGCCCAACCAACCCGCAGTAGGGCAGCTCTTTTCCTCCGATCCAGAGGATATAAAGGCCGCAAGCTCCGCAGAAAAAAACAACACCTTTGTGGTGGCCCGCCCCCATATATCGACGCTCAACAAACGCAGCATGAAGATCTTTTATCCCTTCAATTATGGAGAGGGTCTTGCGGGTGCGGACCATATGCCTCAAGAAGAGACCAATACCCGCAGGCTGCTGGTGGGCACCGTCGAAGTGGACAGGCTCTTTCGGGAAAGCGGTTTGACGGACCCGTCGCTTGATCTCAATATTGCCTTATACGACAATATCGACCGAAAAGGCGCACCGATTTTTGACAATGGCCCGTTAACGCAAACAGCGTTGCTGACCTTGACCGTCAATATCGGCGCCCAGAGCTGGATTTTGGCGGCCAGCCCGAAAAATCTGTCAAACGAAGCGGCGGCAGATGCATCAACACGCCGGATCATGATGTTCTTTCTGGCATTCATGATTCTCGCCCCGATCTTGTGGGTGGCGAAACTGCTGGAAGAACGCCAAACCAATATCGCCGAGTTGAACGAGCAAAAACGCGAGTTGCGCAGCGTTTCCCAACGCTTGCAACTGGCGCTGGATGCGTCGCAAATTGGCGTTTGGGAGCTGGATATCGCCTCAGGACGCCTCCATTGGGATGCGCGCATGCGCCAGCTCTATGCCATGGACCCGGATATTTCTGAGACAGATATTGAGGCGTGGAAAAACCGGATTCACCCGGAAGATCGCGAGGCAACAACCAAGCGCTTCGACAATGCCATTCGCACCAATACCGATTACTCCACCCAATTTCGGATCACAACGGAGACCGGCGAGGTCCGACATTTGCGGGCATTTGGCGCAGTGTACCGCGATGCGCATTTTCGCAAGAAGATTGTCGGCGTCAACTGGAGCATTACCGCAGATGTGAAAATGCAAGAAGATCTGCAAAAGGCAAAAACTGCGCTGGAGTTGCAAAATCATGCCTTGGAAGATGCCCGCCTTGCCATGGAGCATAGCTCTTTGCATGACCCGCTGACGGGTCTTGCCAACCGCCGCTATCTCGATAAGCATCTGGCCAAGATACAGCCAGCACATGCCGCCAACGGGATGGCAGCGGTGTTGCATATCGATCTGGACCGCTTCAAGGACATCAATGACACCTTGGGGCACGCCGCTGGCGACACCATGCTGCGCCATGTGGCCAACCAGATCAACGCGCTGACCAACCAAAATGATTTCGCCGCCCGCATTGGCGGTGATGAATTTGTGGTGGTCTGCCAAAGCCCAAAGGGCATGGCGGAGGAGCAGGCCAAGGCCATGGGCGAAGCGCTGATCACAGCCATCAACCAACCAATCCCGTGGGAAGGGCAGGAATGTCGCGTGGGCGCAAGCGTTGGCATCGCCCTTATTCCGCCAAGTCTCGACAGCATGGAACTGGCGCTGATCAACGCTGACATCGCCCTCTATGAAGCCAAGCGCCGCGGCAAGAACCGGCTAGAGTTTTTCTCCGACACCTTGAAGGAAGCAACATTCGCCACCAAGCGCACGGCAGATGCCATTCTTCGCTCTCTCGAAAACGACGAATTCATTCCCTATTTCCAGCCGCAATTTGACGCCCACACCCTACAAATCATCGGGGTGGAAGCGCTGGCCCGCTGGCAACATCCCGAGCAGGGCTTGCTCTCGCCTGCCGCATTCCTCACGGTTGCCGAAAGCCTCAATGTGGTGGCCGAGATTGACAAGGCCATTTTGAAGCAAACCATCAAGGCAGCCAAACGATGGGAAGAGAACAATCTCGACGCGCTGCATGTTTCAGTCAACATCTCCGCCCAGCGTCTGTTTGACGACGGGCTGATGGAACGGCTGGCACGCATGCCTTTGCCCGCCGGTGGGCTTTCGTTTGAGCTGCTGGAATCCATTGCCTTCGACGACAAGGATGAAGCCGCATCGACCGCCATCGACCAGATCAAGGCGCTTGGCATTGAGATCGAGATCGACGACTTCGGCACCGGCTATTCATCCATTCTCAGCCTTTTGAAATTGTCGCCGCGCCGCCTCAAGATCGACCGTCAGTTGACCTTGCCGATTTTGGAGAGCAAACCGCAGCGCCGATTGATTGGCTCCATCGTCGACATTGGCAAATCGCTGGGCATCGACATCATCGCCGAGGGCGTGGAAACCATGCAGCACGCCGAAATTCTGCGCGATCTGGGCTGCCATATCCTGCAAGGCTATGCTCTGGCCAAACCCATGAGCGGCGACGACCTTTTTGCCCTGCTGACCGAGGCCAATGCGACCAGAAAAGTCAGCGCCATTGGTTGAGCCTACAGCGCCTCTCACCATATATGGCGCACAAAGGACGCTTTAAATCTGCTGCATAATTTTCTCCTTAGAGTCTGTCAGGTTCAAATTGAACCAAACAGATTGTCGATTCCCTTGTTGTCGTTTGTCTATTCGGGAAAACCGGATTCCGATTTAGGGAATTATGCAGGAGCGGACCGGCGAGGATTTTCATCTCATGAAGATCAGGCCGTAAATTTCGCGTGTGTGGAGCGATCAGGGTGGAAGCGCGCGATAATTTCCGTTACAGCGTCCTTTGTTCGCCATGTACGACCAACAGTGCTGTCGGTCAAAGTGCCGCCCATAAAGAAGTGCCCCATGACATCTCCCACCATCGCCTCTCCCGTTGATCGTCACAATTTGCATGCGCGTGGGCGGGAAAAGCTGAAAGCACATCTGGCCGTACTGCTGTTTGCGATGTTGCTGGCCACATCTTTTTCGTTTGGTGGCATGGCAACCAAAGTGATCGATCCGATTGCTCTGACAGCCCTGCGCTACCTGCTGACCGTTTTGGTGACCGGCGTTATCTGCTTCAAGATCAAGCGCTATCCTTTCACATTGCCAAAGCGGCCGGGGCGGTTTTTGGCCATTGGTGCTTTGATGTCCACGTACATGCTCAGCATGTTCATTGCCCTGCAATTTACGGCACCTGTGGCCACGGGGGCGATTTTTACCATCATGCCGTTGATGAGCGCTGGCTTTGCCTGGCTCTTGATGCGCCAGCGCACCCGCGGGCGGGTGTTGGTCAGCCTCAGCATTGCCGCCATTGGAGCGATTTGGGTTATCTTTCGCGGCGATATTCAAGCGCTGCTGAGTTTTGATCTTGGCAAGGGTGAGATGATCTATCTGGTTGGCGTCACAGCCCACGCCATCTATGTGCCGTTGCTGCGCAAATTCAACGAAAACGAGCCGCCGTTGATTTTCATGTTCTGGACGGCCGTTGCCACGCTTGCCTTTATTCTCATTCCCGGCACACCAAAATTGCTGGCGCTGGACTATGCCAGCGTACCGCCTCTGGCGTGGTTCATGGTGGTTTATCTGGCCATCGTCATGACCCTGATTACCTTTTTGTTGCTGCAATATGCAGCCCAGCGCCTGCCCGCCCCAAAGGTGCTGGCCTATAGCTACCTCACCCCCACCTTCATCATTCTGCTGGAAGGCGCTTTGGGCCACGGCTGGGCACCCTTTGGCGTATTTGCCGGCGCGCTGATTACCGCCGCAGGCCTGCTGGCCATGGCAACCCTGCCCGATTAATCAGCCAGCTTCAGCCCCGTCACAAACAAGCCCTCCAAAAAGCGCACGGCATCCTCAAAGCGGGTGTCGCTGGCAAGCCCCTGCCCCAGCACGGCGCGCACCTGCACATCAAAATCGGCATAATGCTGAGTTGTCGACCAGATGGAAAAAATCAGGTGATAGGGATCGCATGGAGCCAGCTTGCCCGCTTTGATCCAGCTGCGAATCACCTCGATTTTTTCATCCACCAGTTCTTTCAGCGATCCCTTCAGCACATCCTCAATATTCGGCGCGCCCTGCAGGATTTCATTGGCAAACAACCGGCTTTCGCGTGGAAAATCCCGCGCCATTTCCAGCTTGCGCCGAATATAAGAGCAAATCTCCTCCCGAGGGTCGCCATCGGCATCAAAAGCGCGCAAGGGCTCGAGCCAATTGGCCAAAAGCCGATCCATCAACACCCGATGCATGGCCTCCTTGGTGCGAAAATAATAGAGCAGATTGGGCTTGGACATGCCTGCCACCTCCGCAATCTGATCAATGGTCGAGCCACGAAACCCTTGAGTGGAAAACACATCCAGCGCCGCCTGAAGGATAACTTCTTCCTTCTCAACCTGAATGCGCGTGCGCCGCTGTGTTCTGGCAGCCCGTGGTATCGCCATCATGCCTCCCGTCATCTTTCCATCATCGGCGAAAGCCCTGCAAAAAACGCCCAAAAAACAGGCCCAGTTTTTAAGCAACCGCCTGTCATTTTTGCAAAATTTTTCCCATTTTACGGCTTGAGTACAGCAGTGGAAGTTGTAATGTTTACCAATCGGTCAAATATCAATCACTGCTTCTAAAAAGGCAATGCTTGGCGACCACAAAGGCCCAAAAACAACAATAAGGGTCAGACAAAGGGAACAGCGGCTTTCGATCAGCATCGAAACCCCTGCACAGATTAGGAACGATAAAATGACGGCTCAACCCGGCGTGAACTTGCGCGTGAATGGTGACCGGCTGTGGGACAGCCTGATGGATATGGCTAAGATTGGCCCCGGCGTGGCAGGCGGCAACAACCGCCAAACCTTGACCGATGAAGATGCCGAAGGCCGCGCCCTGTTTCAGAGCTGGTGCGAGGCAGCAGGCATGACCATGGGCGTGGACCAGATGGGCACCATGTTTGCCACCCGCCCCGGCACCGACCCGGATGCCCTGCCCGTTTATGTCGGCTCACACCTCGACACCCAGCCCACAGGCGGCAAATATGATGGCGTGCTCGGCGTTTTGGCCGCGCTCGAAGTGGTGCGCTCGATGAACGATCTCGGCATCAAGACCAAACACCCGATTGTTGTGACCAACTGGGCCAATGAAGAGGGCGCACGCTTTGCTCCTGCCATGCTGGCATCCGGCGTGTTTGCTGGCATGCATACGCTGGATTACGCCTATTCCCGCAAAGACCCCGACGGCAAAACCTATGGCGACGAGCTGAAACGCATTGGCTGGTTGGGTGAAGAAGAAGTGGGCGCGCGCAAAATGCACGCCTATTTCGAATATCACATCGAACAAGGGCCGATTCTGGAAGCCGAAAACAAGCAGATTGGTGTTGTGACCCACTGTCAGGGCCTGTGGTGGCTGGAATTTACCCTGACGGGCCGCGAGGCCCACACCGGCTCCACCCCCATGAACCTGCGCGTCAACGCTGGCCTTGCTATGGGCCGGATTTTGGAAATGGTGCAGGATGTGGCGATGAGCGAACAGCCCGGTGCGGTTGGCGGCGTCGGCCAGGTGTTCTTCTCGCCCAACTCGCGCAATGTGCTGCCGGGCAAGGTAGTGTTCACGGTCGATATTCGCACACCGAGCCAAGAGAAGCTCGACCGGATGCGGGCCAAAATTGAAGCCGAAGCCGCAACCATTTGCGAAGCCCTCGGCGTTGGCTGCTCGGTGGAAGCCGTCGGCCATTTCGACCCCGTGACGTTTGATCCCACATTGGTGGGCCGCGTGCGCGATGCCGCCGAGCGGCTAGGCTATAGCCATATGAACATCATTTCCGGCGCTGGCCATGATGCATGCTGGGCGGCACGGGTTGCACCTTCGACCATGATCATGTGCCCTTGCGTCGGCGGGCTTTCGCACAATGAGGCCGAGGAGATTTCCAAGGAATGGGCATCGGCAGGCTGTGATGTGCTGTTGCATGCGGTACTGGAGACGGCGGAGGTTGTGGGGTGAGGATAAAGCTCATCGGAGTCTCCTCATTGTTATTCGCACCAAACGCTCACGGGCAATTATATTACTGCAATAGACCAAGTGAGCCTTATATCCGGTCAGGATATTCCGCCGACCTCGACCAAATGGAGCGGACCAAACGCGAGGTTAATGATTACGTTGACGAAATGCAGACATATCTGACTTGCCTTAAAAACGAACATTCGGACGCCAGCCACAAAGTCAACGATGTTATAGACGACTGGAATCGGGCAGTGAGGTCGTTCAATAATAAATGAGGGAACAGCAATCATGAGCACAGTCATCAAAGGCGGCACCATCGTCACCGCCGATCTCACCTACAAGGCCGATGTAAAAATCGAGGGCGGGATCATCACCGAAATCGGACCCGACCTCTCCGGCGAGACCGTGCTGGATGCAGCGGGCTGTTATGTCATGCCGGGCGGCATTGATCCGCATGTGCATCTGGAAATGCCGTTTATGGGCACCTATTCCGCCGATGATTTTGAAAGTGGCACCCGTGCGGGTCTGGCGGGCGGCACCACCATGGTGGTGGATTTCTGCCTACCCGATCCTGGCCAATCGCTTTTGGAAGCGCTGACACGCTGGGACAATAAATCCACCCGCGCGAACTGCGATTACTCCTTCCATATGGCCATCACCTCTTGGGATGAGCGCATTTTCAACGAAATGCAAACCATTGTGCAAGACAAGGGCATCAACACCTTCAAGCACTTCATGGCCTATAAGGGGGCCTTGATGGTGAATGATGACGAGATGTTTGCCTCATTCTCGCGCTGCGCCGAGCTGGGTGCGTTGCCGCTGGTGCATGCCGAAAATGGCGATGTGGTCGCGGCCATGTCGGCCAAGCTGCTTGCAGATGGCAACAATGGCCCGGAAGCCCATGCCTATTCCCGCCCTGCCGAAGTGGAGGGTGAAGCCACCAACCGGGCCATAATGATTGCTGATATGGCCGGTGTGCCGCTCTATGTGGTGCATACGTCTTGCGAACAATCCCATGAAGCTATCCGCCGCGCCCGGCAAAAAGGCATGCGGGTTTATGGCGAGCCGCTGATCCAGCATCTGACCTTGGATGAGAGCGAATATTTCGACAAGGATTGGGACCACGCCGCCCGCCGGGTGATGTCGCCGCCATTCCGCAACAAGCAGCATCAGGATAGCCTCTGGGCAGGCCTGCAATCGGGCTCGCTCTCTTGCGTCGCCACAGACCATTGCGCCTTTACCACCGAACAAAAACGGTTTGGCGTCGGCAATTTCACCCGAATCCCCAACGGCACCGGCGGACTGGAAGATCGCCTGCCGATGCTGTGGACCCATGGCGTGGCAACGGGCCGCCTGACCATGAACGAATTCGTGGCCGTCACCTCCACCAACATCGCCAAAATCCTCAATATCTATCCGAAGAAGGGCGCGATCCTTGTGGGGGCCGATGCCGATATTGTGGTGTGGGACCCGAAGCGCTCCAAGACCATCTCGGCCAGCAACCAGCAATCAGCCATTGATTACAACGTGTTCGAGGGAAAAACCGTCACCGGCCTGCCGCGCTTCACCCTCACCCGTGGCGTGGTGGCGATTGAGGAAAGCACCGTGAAGACGCAGGAAGGCCACGGCAAGTTTGTCAAGCGTGAGCCTTATCCGGCGGTTAGCAAGGCCCTGTCCACATGGAAAGAACTGGTGTCGCCACGTAAAGTTGAGCGCACAGGCATTCCGGCCAGCGGGGTGTGAAAGCACCCCATGCACTCATTTCAGCACCAGATCGTCCAATTCCGGCAACAGCACAACGCTTTCTTGCTCGTTGGGATCCGTGCGGGCGATAACGATAACACAGGGCTGATCAGAAAGATTGGCGGGCAGATGTGGCACCCCCGCCGGGATGTAAAAAAGCTCACCAGCCCGCACAATTTGATGGTGCTCAAGCTTATCACCGTACCAGGCATGGCTTTCGCCAGAAATGGTATAAATTGCGGTTTCATGCGCCTCGTGCAAATGCGCTTTGGCACGTCCACCCGGGGGAATGGTCAAAAGATGCATGCAAATGCCCTTCGCCCCCACTGTCTCGGCAGAGATACCAGCAATGTAGCTAAAGCCCTGCTTTCCATCGTAATGATCGTTAGGGCGAACAAGACGGCAGGTCGGCTTCGACGATTGATCATGGTCCATAACAGTGCTCCATTTTTCCTGCGAATTTCTCACAGTGCCACCAGAGGCGCAATCTCCTACAGGTTTTATCCATGACATCTCAAACATCAGCCTCGGAGTTGGCAGGTCCTGAACGTTCCAACGGTCCCTCACATTATTCCGTCGTCTCTGCCAAAGATCTCTGTCTGACCTTCCAGACCAATGATGGGCCGGTGCATGCGCTGTCCAACGTTGATCTGGAGGTGAAAAAGGGCGATTTCGTTTCCTTTATCGGCCCCTCCGGCTGCGGCAAGACCACGTTTTTGCGCGTCATTGCCGATCTGGAAAAGCACACCAGCGGCAGCATCACCGTCAATGGCATGACGCCCGAAAATGCCCGCAAAGAACGCTCCTACGGTTATGTGTTTCAGGCGGCAGCGCTCTATCCGTGGCGCACCATTGAGCAAAACATTGCCCTGCCGCTGGAGATCATGGCCTATAGCCCGGATGAGAAGAAAAAGCGGATTGAGCAGACACTGGAACTGGTCAATCTGTCGGGCTTTGGCAAGAAGTTCCCTTGGCAGCTTTCCGGCGGCATGCAGCAGCGCGCCTCCATTGCTCGTGCGCTGGCGTTTGATGCTGATCTGTTGTTGATGGATGAGCCGTTTGGTGCGCTGGATGAAATTGTCCGCGACCATCTGAACGAGCAATTGCTCAAACTCTGGGATCGCACCAACAAAACCATCTGTTTTGTCACCCATTCCATTCCGGAAGCCGTTTATCTCTCCACCAAGATCGTGGTGATGAGTCCCCGGCCCGGTCGCGTGACCGATGTGATTGAATCGACCCTCCCCAGAGAGCGACCACTGGATATTCGAGAAAGCCCCGAGTTTTTGGAGATTGCCCATCGGGTGCGCGAAGGTTTGCGGGCGGGGCATAGTTATGATGAGTAGTCTTGGTGCAAGAACGAAATCCCCTCCCCAACCCCTCCCCACAAGGGGGCGGGGCTACGATGCCGCTACCCTATTGCGCCAAACAAATATGGTCGAATTCGTAGCCACCCAAAAGAGCGCAATCCATCAACCTAAAGCACAAGGCGGGATCATGGCACCAAAGCCCCTCCCCCTTGTGGGGAGGGGTTGGGGAGGGGAAAAAACCACGGACGCAACGCCAACCAAAGCCCTCCTGATGGCCCATTCCAACATAAACCCCAAAACCCGAACCCGTGCCCAAACCCTGCGTCGGGAATTGACCAAAGCAGAACAGGAAATGTGGGATCTGCTCCGAGATTTCAGACCGAGAGGGGCACGCTTCCGCAGGGAAACACCGATCGGCCCCTATATTGCGGATTTTGCTTGGCTATCCGCCAAAATCATCATTGAAGTCGATGGCCATAGCCACGAAACCAATGATGGCAGGCGTCACGACAAACAAAGAGATGCATGGTTGCGGAGCCAAGGCTTCAAAGTGCTTCGGTTCGATAATGATCAGGTGTTGGATAATTCCGACTATATTTTTATTACCCTTGAGGCAGCCATAAGCAGATTTCTCAAGTCAGAGGGTGCAACCCCATGAGCACATTCCGCACCCGTCTCCTCCCCGTCCTCACCGTAATTCTTGCCATCCTAATCATCTGGCATGTCTTTGTGGTCATTCTCAACGCGCCTTTTGTGCGCGATCAGGCGGCCCGTGCTGGGGAGAGCGTTACCACCACGCAATTGATCGAGCGGACGTTTAATCAGGAGCGTCCGGTCCTGCCCGCGCCGCATCAGATTATTGCGGAATTGTGGGCAACAACCATCGATAAGCCCATCACTTCCAAGCGCAGTCTGGTTTATCACACATGGATCACGCTATCGGCGACCCTGATGGGTTTTGGCATGGGCACATTGCTTGGCATTTTGCTGGCCATTGGCATTGTGCACAATCGCGCCATCGATAAATCTTTGATGCCGTGGGTGATTGCCAGCCAGACAATCCCGATTATCGCTATCGCGCCGATGATCATCGTGGTGCTGAACGCCATTGGCATTTCCGGCCTTTTGCCCAAAGCGCTGATTTCCACTTATCTGTCGTTTTTCCCGGTGGTGGTGGGCATGGTCAAAGGCCTGCGCAGCCCCGATGCGATTTTGATTGATCTGATGCGCACCTATTATGCCAGCAACACCCAGACATTCTGGAAACTGCGCATGCCTGCCGCCATGCCCTATCTGTTTACCTCTCTCAAAGTCGCCATTGCCATCTCGCTGGTGGGGGCCATTGTCGGCGAATTGCCAACCGGCGCGGTTGCGGGTCTGGGCGCACGCTTGTTATCCGGCTCTTACTATGGCCAGACGGTGCAAATCTGGGCAGCACTTTTCATGGCCGCAGGGCTTGCCGCCATTCTGGTGGCCATTGTGGGCCTCGCCCACAGCACTGTTTTGAAACGGATGGGGATCAAAGCATGAGTGGCTATCTGATCTTTGCTCTCGTTTTCTGGCTTTTGGCATGGGCTATCAATGAATGGCTGGTGCGCCAGCACTTTGCCAGCCCAACACACCAGCGCGCAGCCGATCTTGCCGTGCCGCTGCTGTTTGGCATCACACTTTTGGTGATCTGGGAATGCGTGGTGCGCGGCTTTGATATTCCGTCCATCCTGCTGCCTGCCCCCAGCATGATCTGGACGCGGTTGATCCATTCAATACCCACACTCTGGGCCGATTTTCAGCAAACCTTCCTTAAATCCGTGCTCACCGGCTATGTCGCTGGCTGCGGACTTGGTTTTGTGGTGGCGGTGCTGATTGACCGCTCGCCCTTTCTCAAAAGCGGGCTGCTGCCCATCGGCAATTTTGTCTCGGCCCTGCCCGTGGTGGGCATCGCACCCATCATGGTCATGTGGTTTGGCTTTGATTGGCCATCCAAAGTGGCCGTGGTGGTGATCATGACCTTCTTCCCCATGCTGGTAAACACCGTGCAGGGATTGTCTGCAGCAAGCAGCATGGAGCGCGATTTGATGCACACCTATGCCGCAAGCCCTTGGCAGACTTTGATCAAACTGCGCCTGCCCGCTGCCTGGCCGTTTATTTTCAATGCGCTGAAGATCAATTCAACGCTGGCACTGATTGGCGCAATTGTGGCAGAATTTTTTGGTACACCCATTGTGGGCATGGGCTTTCGCATTTCAACCGAGGTTGGCCGCAGCAATGTCGATATGGTCTGGGCCGAAATCGCGGTCGCGGCTCTGGCTGGCTCGGTTTTTTATGGTTTGGTGGCGCTGACGGAGAGAGCCGTCACCTTCTGGCATCCGTCTGTCCGCAGTGGCCAGACTCGATAAAACTGACTCGATAATCACGATGATCAACAAAAAGGGGAACAACAATGAAAACCAAAATCACCACCCTGCTCATGGCTGCTGGCATTTCCATGCTGGCCGTGCAGGCCCATGCAGCAGACAAGCTGACCCTGCAACTGAAATGGGTCACCCAAGCCCAGTTTGCCGGCTATTACGTTGCCAAGGACAAGGGCTTTTATAAAGAAGAAGGTCTTGATGTTGATATCAAGCCCGGCGGCCCGGACATTGCGCCTGCGCAAGTGTTGGCTGGCGGCGGTGCCGATGTGATTGTCGATTGGATGCCATCGGCCTTGGCAACCCGCGAAAAGGGCGTGCCGCTGGTCAACATCGCCCAGCCGTTCAAGCATTCGGGCATGATGCTGACCTGTCTCAAGGAAAGCGGTGTGAAGACGCCTGCCGATTTCAAGGGCAAGACACTGGGCGTGTGGTTCTTCGGCAATGAATATCCGTTCCTGTCGTGGATGGCGCATCTGGGCATCAAAACCGATGGCGGCCCGGATGGCGTGAAAGTGCTGAAACAGGGCTTTAACGTCGATCCTCTGTTGCAAAAGCAGGCCGCCTGCATTTCCACCATGACCTATAACGAATATTGGCAGGTGATTGATGCAGGCATCAAGCCAGACGAATTGATCACCTTCCCTTATGAGAAGGAAGGCGTGGCAACGCTGGAAGACGGCCTCTATGTGCTGGAACCAAAGCTGAAAGACCCGGCCTTCAAGGAGAAAATGGTCAAATTCGTGCGCGCCTCGATGAAGGGCTGGAAGTGGGCTGAAAAGAACACCGATGCCGCAGCCGAGATTGTGCTCGAAAATGACGCCTCCGGTGCGCAGACAGAGAAGCACCAGAAGCGGATGATGAGCGAAGTGGCAAAGCTCACCGCGGGCTCCAACGGTGCCTTGGATGATGCCGATTACAAGCGCACGGTAGCGACCTTGTTGGGCGGCGGCTCTGATCCGGTGATCAGCAAGGAGCCGGTTGGCGCTTACACCCACGACATCACCAATGCCGCGCTAAAATAGGCACCCCTAGTCCCTGCTTAAATACTTGGGATTTAAGCAGGGATGCTCGAAAAGCCAGCTTTGGTAACATAGCGTCGCGCGATACATGGCGCGCGGCGCTGGAGAAACGGAAACAAGGTTGCAAATGCGCGAGTTTGCGCGCAATGCGAATCCTGTTTGCATTTGATAAGACTGACATCATATAATGATGTATAGGGAGACAGGGGCACCGATATTCGACAGATCGTGCTGTTTTGAAGATTGGCCTTGGCGCAATCGTTATTCGAGGAACGACACGGGTGAGCATTTTCAAAACAACTGGTCTGCTGGGCCTCTTGCTCGGCGCAACAATCGCTTATCCCGCATTTGCCCAATCTGAAAATCCACCATCTGCACATCAGACGGGTGAGAAACAATATCCCGCCATTGTGGTGATTGAAGCCCATAAAGGTCGCCTCACCGATAAGATCCTGACCAATGGCACGATTGAAGCCGTGGAAGAAATCTATGTCCAGCCGCAGGTGGAGGGGCTGGCCATCAACACGCTCAAGGCCGATGTTGGCGACAGCGTGAAAGCCGGACAGGTTCTGGCAACCATTGATGACAGCAGCCTGACACTGCAAAAGGCGCAATTGCTGGCCAATCAGGCCAAGGCCAATGCGTCCGTGGCGCAATTCAAGATTCAATTGCGCGATGCCAACACCAATGAGGCTGAGGCCAAGCGGCAGTTGGCGCGCGGCCAATCACTCTCCAGCGGCGGTTCCATGTCGACATCCGAGTTGCAAAAGCTGGAAACCGCTGCCACCAACGCCAGCAACAGCGTGGCCAATGCCGAACAAGCCATTGCCATTGCCGAGGCCGAGTTGAAATCTGTCAACAGCCAGATTGCCGATGTTGAGCTGAAATTGAGCCGCACCGAAATCAAGGCCCCGTTTGGCGGCCTGATTACGGCGCGCAATGCCCGCGTTGGTGCCATTGCGGTTGGCTCCGGTTCTCCGCTTTTCACCATCTTGCGCGATGGCGAGCTGGAATTGGTGGCTGATGTCTCGGAAGATGAAATTTTGAAAACGCGCGTCGGCCAATCTGCCGAAATCACCGTGACGGGTCTTGCAAAACCGATTGATGGTAAAATCAGGCTGATCTCGCCCGTGGTCAAGGCCGCGTCGCGGTTGGGCTCGGTGCATATCGCCCTCAATGACAGCAATCTGGCCAAGCAGGGCATGTATGCCAGCGCCGTTATCACCATCACATCGGGCGAAGGCGTGGTGTTGCCTCTTTCTGCTGTCGAAACCACGAAAACCGGCAGCATCACCCATGTTGTTCGCGATAATGTCGTCCATAAAATCTCGATTGAGACCGGCATCGTCGAAAATGGTGAGGTGCTGGTGACAAAAGGCGTGGCCCCCGGTGATCTGGTGGTGGCCAAGGCGGGTGCATTTGTGCGTGACGGGGACCATATCAGACCGGTTCGTGAAACCGATGCCGCTTCAAATTGATAGGGCAAGATCATGAACTTCTCCGCCTGGTCCATCCGCAATCCCATCGCCCCTTTGCTCGGCTTCTTTCTGTTGATGGTTCTGGGGATTCAGGCGTTTAATGCGCTGCCAATCACCCGGTTTCCCAATATCGATGTGCCCATTGTCTCCATCACCGTGACCCAGAGCGGCGCATCCCCGGCCGAGCTGGAAATGCAGGTGACCAAGGAGGTCGAGGATGCGGTGGCCTCGATCAATGGCGTGGACGAGCTATCGTCGCGGGTCACCGATGGCATGTCCGTCACCTCTGTTGTCTTTCGGCTGGAAGTGCCCACCAATCAGGCAGTGCAAGACGTCAAGGACGCGATTGATAAAATCCGAAGTGACTTGCCGGCGACCGTCGATGAGCCAATCGTGGCAAAAATTGATGTCGAGGGACAGGCCATCCAGACCTTCGCCGTCTCTGCCCCCAATATGACGCTGGAAGAGCTATCGTGGTTTGTGGACGATACCGTCAAACGCGCCTTGCAGGGCCAGCGCGGCATTGGCCGGGTTGACCGGGTGGGCGGTGCTGACCGCGAGGTTCACATTGAGCTTGACCCGGACAGGCTGAATGCCTTGGGCATCACGGCATCCAGTGTCAACAATCAGTTGCGCAGCACCAATGTTGATCTGGGTTCCGGCCGAGGCCAAGTGGCCGGAACCGAGCAAGCCATTCGCGTCATGGGCGATAGCCGCAGTGTGGCGGCCCTTGCCAACACCACCATTGCCTTGCCCAACAATCGTTTTGTCAAATTATCCGACCTCGGCACCATCACCGACACCTATAAAGAGCCGGTGTCGTTTGCCCTGTTTGATAACCAGCAGGTCGTCAGTTTCTCGGTGTATCGCGCCAAGGGTGCGTCCGAAGTGTCGGTGGCCGAGACTGTGGCCAAAAGCCTCAATGAGGTGCGCGCTCAAAATCCCGGTGTTTCGATCACGCTGATCAACGATTTCGTTTATTTCACCCTCGGCAATTATACGGCGGCCATCGACACTTTGCTCGAAGGCGCACTTTTGGCCATCATCGTGGTGTTTTTGTTTCTGCGCAATTGGCGCGCAACTCTGATTTCGGCCATTGCGCTACCGCTTTCCGCCATCCCCACCTTTTGGGTGATGGATATGATGGGCTTTTCGCTCAATCTGATCAGCTTTCTGGCCCTGACATTGGCCACTGGCATTCTGGTCGATGATGCGATTGTCGAGATTGAAAATATCGCCCGCCATATCAAAATGGGCAAAACGCCCTATCGCGCCGCCATTGAGGCCGCCGATGAAATTGGCCTTGCGGTGATTGCCACCACTTTCACCATCATTGCCGTTTTTGTGCCGGTGTCCTTCATGCCGGGCATTCCCGGCCAGTATTTCATTCAGTTTGGCCTCACGGTCGCCTTTTCCGTGCTGTTTTCGCTGCTGGTGGCGCGGCTGATAACGCCGATGATGGCCGCCTATCTGATGCGGGCTGAAGACGGCCATGATGATGAGCACGCGAGCGAGGGGCGCATCATGCGCTTCTATACGCGCTTGATCCGCTTCACCACCAGCACCTGGTATTATCGCTACGCAACGCTTTTGGTGGCGTTGATTTTTCTAATTGGCTCGGTCGTTATGTTGCTGCGGGTACCCAGCAGCTTCATTCCGCCCGACGACTCAGGCCTCATCTCCTTGTCGGTGGAACTGCCGCCCAGCGCGACCTTGCAGGATACAGAGCGCCGCGCGCGCGACATTTATGCCGCGTTGAAAGACGTGGATGGCGTTGAGAGCGTTTTTGTGCAGGGCGGCACATCGCCCACCGGCGATCTGGAATTGCGGCGGGCGGCTGTTTCGCTGCAATTGTACAAGATCGAGCATTCTCTGGTTAAAACAGTGGTCAACAAACTGTTTGGCGACCTGCCGTTGATTGGTCCTTATCTTCCCAAAATGCAGATGAATGGACGGACAATCCCGCAATGGGATGTGGAAAAACTGGTGTTTGCCAAGCTGCGATCGATTCCAGACATTCGCGTGCAAAAGCTGAATGATCGTGGCCAGCGCGACATGGCTTTCTACTTCCTGTCCAACAATGAAGCCGACCTGCAAGACGCCATCGCCATTCTCGAAGCCAAGTTGCGCACCGTGCCGGTTCTGGCCAATGTCAGCGCCGATGGCTCCCTGCCCCGCCCCGAATTGCAGGTGCAGCCCAAGGGCGATGAAATGGCGCGTCTTGGCATCACAGCCCAGCAGATTTCCGAAACCATTCGCGTCGCCACCATTGGCGATATTGATGCGCGATTGCCAAAAATCTCGCTGGATGATCGCCAGATCCCCATTCGCGTGCAGACCGATCTGACCATGCGCCGCAATTTATCGGCCATCCGCGCCATCAAGATTGCGACGGCCGATGGCTCCATGGTGCCGCTCTCCAGCGTTGCCAGGATTGATTACACCCAGGGCGTCAGCTCCATCAAACGCAACCATCGCAACCGGGTGGTTTCCATCGGGGCCGATCTGCCGCAAGGTGTGGCGCTGGACACGGCAACCACGGCCTTCAAGCAGGCCGTCGCGGAGGCCAAGATACCGGCCAGCGTACGGTTGGTAGAAACCGGCGACACCAAAGTGCAAAATGAAATGATTGCCAGTTTCATCAATGCCATGCTTTTGGGCCTGCTGCTGGTGCTGACGGTGTTGATCCTGCTGTTCAAGGATGTGATTCAGCCCTTTACCATTCTGTTCTCCCTGCCGCTGGCCATAGGCGGGGTGGCACTGGCGCTGATTTTCACCGGAAACTCCTTATCCATGCCGGTGTTGATTGGTATTTTGATGTTGATGGGCATTGTTACCAAAAATGCCATTCTGCTGGTGGATTTTGCCGTGGAGATGCGCCATCAAGGTCTGGATCGCATATCCGCCATGATTGATGCAGGGCGAAAGCGCGCACGACCGATTATCATGACCTCCATCGCCATGTCGGCAGGCATGCTGCCATCGGCGCTTGGTGTTGGCGAAGGCGGTTCCTTCCGCGCGCCCATGGCCATTGCCGTGATTGGCGGCATCATCACCTCCACCATCATGAGCCTTGTGGTGGTGCCGTCGTTCTTCCTGATCATGGACGATCTTTCGCGTCTGCTGGGCAGGCTTTTCAGCCGCTTCATTGGCCCCAAGGAGGTTGAGCTGGAATCCCTGGACAATGCCGCCCTCACCCTCCACCAGCAGACATTATCGACACAGGTGAACGGGCTGGAAACGCGTATTGACCGGCTGGAGAGCGGTGCGAACTCCCCATCGAAATGGAGGTCAAGTTAGAGTCTGTCAGATTGAGACTGAACCAGATAGACTCTCTATTCCCTTGTTTTTATTCACCCATTCGGAAAAGCCGGATTGCGCTTTTGCCTGATAAACCCTAACCCTATCCGCAAAAGCCACGGCATGATCTGACACGATAGAGTTTGTCAGGGAAAAGTGGAATCCGGTTTTCCCGAAAAGACAAACTCAAGCAAAGGAGTCTAGAGACTGTCTGGTTCAATCTGAACCAGACAGTCTCTAGAAGGCAAATCACGCGATTTTTTATTATTTGATCGAAATCAAACCAATTTTTTGCAAACACCATACATTAGCCTTCAAGCAACGAACCCCGATAGAGAAGAGTTTGTCAGGAAAAGGCGGTCGCCGATTTTTCTGATCTGGCAAACTCGAACACGGAGCTGAGAGCGTCATCTTTGCGTCTTACCCAACGCAAGAGGTGTTCACAGCGCTCATATTCGGATGACACGTTGCACGAGATTTAAGGCTTACAGAGCTGTGGGGATAACAGAACCAGCCAGCAGCACTGTATCAAGAGGAGCCATCTGGCCGTGAACAAGGTTTTGAATTTGAACAATCGTGATCGGAACATTTTGGTGAGGTCGCCGCTCATGGCAGACCTGACACCGTCTTCCCTGGTTAAAATGCTGGCGTCGGCGAGTGTTTTGAGCTTTGAATCCCGCGATATTCTCTTTCGCGAGAGTGATCCGGCCGATTGCTTTTACAGCGTGTTGTCGGGCTATGTGCGCCTTTATCGTTTGAACAAGGATGGTCGCGAAGCCGACATCCGCGTTTGCGGAGCAGGCGACACCTTTGGCGAATGCCTGCTCACCACCGGTGACAGCTATGATTATAACGCGCAGGCAGCCGAAAACATCACCATCGCCCGGTTCAACCTGCAAAAGGTGCGCCAATTGGCCGAGCAGGAGCATGATATCGCCTGCGCCATTATTCACTGCCTGTCCAACGATTTGCGCCGCACCATGGCCTGCATTGCCAATGACCGGCTGCAAACCGCACCGCAGCGGGTTGCGCAATATTTGCTGGAAAATTGCCAGTCGGCCATGGGTGCCGCATCCATTCGCCTGCCCTTTCAAAAGAGCCTGCTGGCCGGAAAACTGGGCCTTGCCCCGGAAGCCCTCTCCCGCGCCTTCTCTTCCTTGCGCCACTCCGGCGTGACCGTGCGCGGGCGCATGATCCAGATTGAAGACGTCAGCGCCCTTCGGCAAATCTAGAGCATTTCCAGGAAAAGTGTGTAGCGGTTTTCCGTCCGGAAATGCGCAAAAACAAAGAGTTATATCGCGGCACGAGGTGGGCGGAACTGGACAATATATTTAAAGCCAGTTCCGCCTAGAGTCTGTCAGGTTCAGATTGAACCAGACAGACTCTAGATTCTTTTGTTTTCGTTTGTCTTTTCGGGAAAACCGGGTTCCACTTTTCCCTGACAAACTCTAAAGCCCGCCCACGCCTTTGAGAAAATCGACAATCTCGGCAACGCCCTCGCCGCGCTTCAAATCTGAAAATACATGCGGCCTTGCCTCGCGCATGCGCCGCGCATCGCGATCCATCACGTCCAGATCCACCTCGACATAGGGTGCGAGGTCTTTCTTGTTGATCACCAGAAGATCGGATCGGGTGATGGCTGGCCCGCCTTTGCGCGGAATTTCCTCGCCCTGACAGACCGAAATCACATAAATCGTCACATCGGCCAAATCAGGCGAAAAGGTTGCAGCCAGATTGTCGCCGCCAGATTCAATAAAGATCACATCGAGATCGGGAATGCGTTCATTCAGGCCAGCAATGGCCTGTAGATTGATCGATGCATCTTCGCGAATGGCCGTGTGCGGACAGCCACCCGTTTCTACACCCACCACCCGATCAGACGACAGCGCCTGCATACGGATCAGCGCATCGGCATCTTCACGGGTGTAAATATCGTTGGTGACAACGGCCACCGAATAGTGCTCACGCATGGCTTTGCACAGCTTTTCTGTCAGCGCCGTTTTGCCCGAACCAACGGGACCACCAATTCCAACACGCAATGGACCATTCGCGGATTTCATGCTTTTCCCTTTTTATTCATGAGCGAAACAACCGGCTCGCTTGCATCTCGTGCCGGGCAGAGACAATCTCGGCCGCAACCGTGGCCGCGCCCAAATCATCCAGCGTGCTCAGAGCCGCCTTAGCTGCCACCTGTTCAATGGCGTTTTCCAATGCGGCCAGCAGTGCCACACCCTGGCTTTGGCCCATCAGCCCAAGGCGAATGCCCGCCGACACCTGTTGAGATACTGCTGCATGCAGATAAGCGGCCAACGTCGCCTCACAGCTGATGGCGTGCGAGGCCGAAATTGCTCCGACCGCGACCGGATAGGCCACAGCACCGGAAAGCCAAGCCAAAACCGGGCTGGGCCACGCCTGCGCGGCCTCACGAAAGGCCGAGCCAAGCGCCACGGTTTCCAGATAACGCTCTTTTGAACCCGCCAAGGCCAGCGCCAATTCCGCAACCGCCTCCAGCCTCAAGCGCTCATCATAACTGCGCCAGGCCTCAGCCAGCAGCACCGCATCATTCCAGATTGCGCCGTGATGCAAAAGCGAATTGAGCCATGCAAGAAGGCCTGGCTGATCGCGCACCAATCCATCTTCAACCGCTTTTTCCAAACCGGATGAATAGGCAAAACCGCCCACCGGAAAAGCAGGCGACAACCAGGTGACAAGCCGCAACAGGCCTTGCGTTGTTAAAGAATCGGCCATGGGCAATCAGGAATGCCCGTGGCCGCCATGGCTGTGATAGGCCCCGCGCACCGGCTGAAATGGCTCCACCACTTCGCTGACCTCTGCGCCCAAGCCTTCCAGCATGGTGCGGATCACCGGATCGCGGGCAATGAGAATACGGTTCAGCTCGATCTGCGCTGGCAAATGCCGATTGCCCATATGCCACGCCAGTTCCAGCAAATGCTGAGTGTCTTTCGGCGTGACCTGATAGAGCCGCTCTTCTGCCGCCTTGACCTCGACCTGATCGCCGTTGTCCAGCACCAGTCGGTCGCCATCGGCAAAGAGAACCGCTTCTTTCAGGTCCAGCATCACCATTTCACCGTCAGTAAGATGCAGCAATTTGCGCCGCAAATGCCGATCAGCATGGGGCAAAACAACGGTGGAGGTGGGGCTATCAAACGCCTCTTGGGCGGGAATGAATGAGGTGACGCGCAGCATAGGCACTCCAAATAAGCAGAAGCCGACTTTGCATAAAATAGCAGCATCGCGCAACCGGCAAATGCCGTATAGCGTCGCTTCACAGAGCCTGATCATGTCAACAAAAAAGCCACGTATCTTGCTGACACGTGGCTTGTCAAAAAGCATGTAGCCTGAAATCAGGCTGCTTTCTTTTCCTTCAGCTTTTCCAGAATATTCTGCGGCGACGACACGCCATAGGGATCGCTATCGCAATTGTCCGAATAGCCTTCTTCTTCAAACCATTGCTCAACAACGCCATCGTTGATCACGGCACCGTAGCGCCAGGAGCGCATGCCAAAGCCGAGATTATCCTTGGCCACCAACATACCCATCTTGCGGGTAAATTCGCCAGAACCATCTGGAATCAGCTTGACGTTTTCCAGACCCTGGCTCTTGCCCCAGGCATTCATGACGAAAGCATCATTGACCGAGATGCAATAGATCTCGTCCACGCCCTCAGCCTTGAACTCGCTGTAAAGCTTTTCAAAATCAGGCAATTGGTAGGTCGAGCATGTTGGTGTGAACGCGCCGGGCAGCGAAAACAAAACGACCTTCTTGCCCTTGAAGTAATCGTCCGAGGTCAGATCCTGCCAGCGAAATGGGTTTGGGCCGCCAACAGCTTCGTCGCGAACGCGCGTGCGAAATGTTACGTTGGGCACTTTTCTGCCAATAATCATCATGATCTCCTTAACCGCAAAGAATAGGCCGGCGCTGTCAAGCGACAGCAACAGCATTCCCTTTTCGCAATAGCGCAAAACCGCGTGCAACGCAGCATAAAACACGGTCCATTGCGCTGACGCATGGCAGCCATGCACTTGCAGCATATGATAGCGCCTCCTGCCGAAAGAGCCGGAGCATTCGCGTGGAGCGAATATATTACCACAGGTGAGAAATATAGAGAGCGGATAAATCACTAAAAAACAGCATTGAGGGAACCTCCCCCCTAAGCCAGACGTTAGGCTTCAAGAATTTCACCATCGATACAGAGCATATAGTGAAAACCCTATGCCGTCTTAAAATAAACTAAAATATTGCATAGAAACGGTGATACATGTTTTAATATACATATGTAGGAAGCTTCGTTATCGACTTATCGACCACAGTTTAGGTTGAAATTCACTTCTGGATGCTCACCCACCCGAATGGGATGTTGAGCGCACCGGTCAAGTCAGAGGAATAAACCATGACCCAGGTTTTGAAGGGCGGCTTCCCAAGGCGGCAGCCCTCATTGATAAAAAACTCGGTTTCAGGCAACCAGGCCATGGTGCCTCCTACCAAAGGACAGGCCGGACAGAGTGCAAAGCCAACCCTTTCAGTGCTTGCGCCAACCCGCTATCCATGGCGTTTCAACTCGCCTCGCCACACCAGACACAGGATTGAAACACGCAACTTTGTGCCGATGAACTATATCTCGGAAAAGCTGGAAGGCGTTACTGTTCTGTCGCCCGTGCCGGTGCGCAAGTTTGATCTTGTGCACGCCTTTAATCGAATTCCCTTGGGCACCACGCCGTTTGTCATGTCGTTTGAATCCCATATGCCTCGAGGTTTTGGCATAGAGCAATCGCGCTTTTATCGCTTCATGATGCGTCAACTGCTGAGTGATCGCTGCGTTGGCATCGGGGCCATTTCCGAACATGCCCGCCGTATTTTTCTCACCTCCCACAAGGATCATCCGTCTTTCGACCAATTGAAACACAAGCTCTTCCTGCGTTATCCCAATATGGTCATTGAAGATCGCGCCGACCGTTACACCGAAGATGAGCAATACCCCATTCGTGTCGTGTTTGTTGGCAATCACTTTGCCAGAAAAGGCGGCTGTGTTGGGGTGCGCATGGCAGAACTGGCACTGGAACAGGGAATTCCGCTGGAGGTGGATATTGTCTCCACCGTTGAGGTCGGCCAGGCCTCGTGGACCGATCCGCTTGAGCCGGGCTATTTCGACCGCTACCGCAAATTGCTAGCGCTACCCAACGTGCGCCATGTGCAAAATATTCCCAATAGCGAGGTGTTGAAAATCTTGCGCAACGCGCATTTTTCGCTGCTCACCACCTTTTGCGACACATTTGGCTATAGCGTGATTGAATCCGAGGCCAATTACGTGCCGGTAATCGGCACCGCCCAAGGAGCCTTGCCGGAATTCATCCAGCATCAGAAAAACGGCATTCTGCTGCCGATGGACACCACCGACATTGGCGAATGGAAACATATTGCCGACGATCGCTCAACCTCTGAATTTGCAGAGATTCACGCCCGCGAAATTGAGCGCTTGGCGCACAGCGCTTTAAGCGAAATCGTCACCATCATGGGCGACCAAAACCGCTATAAGGCGATGCGACAAGCCGCCTATGAGACGGCGAAATCGATGTTTTCATCCCAGGATGCCACCGTATTCTGGGACGAGTATTATGTGGATGCGCTGAACACGTTCAGGAACGGCCGCAGCCACCGGCCTATAGCGCGCGCTCACAACCGCGCATAGAATTCGTCAGGGAAAAGTGGAACTGAGCTTTCCCTGACGGCATCTCAATCTGGCAGGCTCTAAAACAAGAAATACCGCTGCGCCATCGGCAGCACGGTGGCTGGCTCACAAGTCAGCAATTCACCATCGGCGCGCACTTCATAGGTTTCCGGGTCCACCTCGATCTCGGGCAGCAGATCATTGTGGATCATCGATCTCTTGGAAATGCCGCCACGAGTGTTTTTCACCGCCAGCAATTGCTTGGCAACGCCGAGCTTTTGCGCAAGGCCCGCATCCAGCGAGGCTTGAGACACAAACGTCACCGATGAATTGGTGCGCGCCTTGCCATAGGCACCAAACATCGGGCGGTAATGCACTGGCTGCGGGGTTGGAATCGAGGCATTCGGATCGCCCATCGGGGCGGCCGCAATCGAGCCACCCATCAGCACCATATCCGGCTTGACGCCGAAAAACGCCGGATTCCAGATCACCAGATCGGCACGCTTGCCAATTTCAATCGAGCCGATTTCATGGCTCAAGCCATGGGCGATGGCCGGGTTGATGGTGTATTTGGCAATGTAGCGCTTCACCCGCATATTGTCGTTTTCGCCGATCTCGGACGGCAAACGTCCGCGCTGGCGCTTCATCTTGTCGGCGGTCTGCCAGGTGCGGATCGCCACTTCGCCCACACGGCCCATGGCCTGACTGTCGGATGAGATGATCGAAAACGCGCCGATATCGTGCAAAATGTCTTCGGCGGCAATGGTTTCCTTGCGAATACGGCTTTCGGCAAAGGCAATGTCTTCCGGAATCGACGGGCTGAGGTGATGGCAGACCATCAGCATGTCCAGATGTTCGGCCAGCGTGTTGATGGTATAAGGCCGGGTTGGGTTGGTGGACGATGGAATGACATTCGGCTGGCCACAGATTTTGATAATATCCGGCGCATGGCCACCGCCCGCCCCTTCGGTGTGAAAGGCATGGATGGTGCGGCCCTTGATGGCACTCACCGAGTCTTCCACAAAGCCACTCTCGTTCAATGTGTCGGTGTGGATCATCACCTGCACATCGTATTCGTCAGCAACGCTGAGGCAGCAATCAATGGCGGCCGGTGTTGTGCCCCAGTCTTCATGCAGTTTCAGCGAGGATGCTCCCCCCAGCACCATCTCCACCAGCGCGCCGGGAAGCGAGGCATTGCCCTTGCCCGCAAAGGCAAGGTTCATCGGGAAGGCATCGGCGGCCTCGATCATCCTTGCAATATGCCATGGTCCCGGTGTGCAGGTGGTGGCCAACGTGCCATGAGCCGGGCCTGTGCCGCCGCCCAGCATGCAGGTGATGCCGCTCATCAGGGCTTCTTCAATCTGTTGCGGGCAGATGAAATGGATGTGGCTATCCATGCCGCCAGCCGTGACAATCTTGCCCTCACCGGCAATGGCTTCCGTGCCGGGACCAACAATAATATCAACACCCGGCTGCGTATCGGGGTTGCCCGCCTTGCCAATCGCCACGATGCGCCCGTCTTTCAATCCGATATCGGCTTTGACAATGCCCCAGTGATCAACAATCAAAGCATTGGTGATGACGGTGTCCACAGCACCTTGGGCGCGCGTAACCTGAGATTGGCCCATGCCATCACGGATCACCTTGCCGCCGCCGAATTTCACTTCATCGCCATAATGGGTGAAGTCTTTTTCGACCTCGATAAACAATTCGGTGTCGGCCAGCCGCACCTTATCGCCCGTGGTCGGACCAAACATGCTGGCATAAGCAGCGCGGGACATCTTGTAAGACATGAGGTCAGACTCCTTCGAAATCAGGCGGCAAAAATTCAGGCAGCAAGGCGCGTCAGGCGCCCTGCACTCACATAGGCATTCACCAATTGCCGCTCCGCCTCAAAGGGATGGCCATCCCATCCCTGATGCGAAAAGCCGGCAAAGGCAATTTCATCTCCGACAAAGGCCGGATCATTAAGAAGATACGCCATCACCATCAAACCAGAGGATGGCACCACATAAGGCGCGGGCTGAAACGTGGCGAGTTCAGCATCAACCGCATCATGCAGCGCGGCAGGCAACACCACGTGCTCCTTGCCCCTCGATAACGCAAACTCCGCAAACGCTTCGGTATAATCATCAAAAAAATCAATCAACTCAGGAAAACATGCCAGCACATCCGGCTTGATCCGCTGAAATTTTTGCCCATCGCGCACCGACCAGATTGCCCGGCAATCCTTGACTGGCACGCTGTCGCGCCACGCTTCATTCTGCACCATGGCCTTGGCCGGACGGCCAGTGTTGCATACGGCCACCACATCGGTGCGGCTGCCCGCACGGTTAAAATTGCGCGACCCATTGAAGCGGATGACCATATCAGCGCCATCAATGCGCTGGGCCACCCTTTGCTCAATATCACCATTGCCGACAATCATGATCGTTCGCGTCATCGTGTTTTCTGCCTCGACCTGATCACTGCGGCTCGGCCAGAGATTTTAGCTCCTTGGTGCGCAGCTCCGTCAATCGCGCCTTGCAAGAGGCCACCATCATCGGCTCCATCGTGCCGCCGCGAACGGAGAAGCCCTCAGCCTCGCATTGCCCATCCCGATAATCAATCCAGGCCCGCTGACCTTTCAAAAGCGCTTTTTCCGCGCCCTTTTGGTCGGCGTCCAGATTGGCATCGGTTTCCACCAACGCGGCGCGGGTCAGCTTCCATTGGGCGTTCAACGCCTTGTCGGCCGCATCGAATTCATCGCCCGCGCATTGGGTCATTTCGGCTTGCGTCTGAGGGTCTTGGCAATTCAACTTCGGACCCACTGCATAGGCAGAACCGGCGCTCACGACGAGACAGGCCAAAATCGCTAATGCCAATCTCATAGCTTGCCCATCACCTTCTGGCGAAAGCCATAGACCTCGCGGCTGCCGGCAAGCGGCACCAGCGTCACTTCACGCTTCTGCCCCGGCTCAAAGCGCACCGCCGTGCCCGCCGGAATATCCAGCCGCATGCCGCGCACTTTTTCCCGCTCAAACAATAGGCCCGCATTGCTTTCATAAAAATGGTAGTGACTGCCCACCTGCACCGGGCGATTGCCGGAATTTTCGACCTCAATCCTCACCGTCGGCAGGCCGGCATTCAACTCGATCTCGCCGCTGGCAGCAATGATTTCACCGGGTTTCATTCTGTCTCTCCCATAATTCAGGCGGCGTTGGAAGGCGCGCAGCCCTCTGCCTTGAGAATACGAACAGTGGATGGCGGGTTGTTGGCAAGCTTAGCTGCCGGGCGAATGGGTCTGCGCACCAGCTCGCCACCGCAATTGGGGCAAAAGCCGCCAAGCTTGTCATGAGCGCAATCGGTGCAGAAGGTGCATTCAAAGCTGCAGATCACCACATCCCGGCTGTCGGGCGGCAAATCACGGTCGCAGCATTCGCAATTGGGTCGAAGCGCCAGCATCGGCTTACCTTATCGGTTCGTGAACGGTCACCAGCTTGGTGCCATCGGGAAATGTGGCTTCCACCTGCACATCATGGATCATTTCGGCAATGCCCTCCATCACCTGATCGCGGGTGATGACATGGGCACCAGCCTCCATCAACTCCGACACAGCCCGGCCATCGCGCGCACCTTCGACCACAAAATCCGAAATCAGTGCAATGGCTTCGGGGTAGTTGAGCTTGACGCCGCGCTCCAGTCTGCGCCGCGCCACCATGGCAGCCATGGAAATCAGCAGCTTGTCTTTTTCTCTTGGCGACAGATTCATGCGTGGTCCCCAACAAATCCTGTGTTTAAAATCGCGTGGTTACAGAGTCCAGACTTTCGGCACAGACGCGCCCGCGCGCAAGGCCGAAATGACCGGGATAAGCAATTTTCTTAAACGAAATCCGTCGCTGCTCATAAAACGGGCAATCAGCTTGTCATTCCATAGGCTTGTGCCTGCTAAACCCTGCCCGTTCTGGGCATCCATCACGCTGCGCACGGTTGCCAGATGCGATTCCGCTTTTGACCCGACATAGAGCAGCGTGGCAAAGGCCACATGGCCATCAAGCACCGCTTTTTCAGCAGAGATGTCCTGCACTGGGCCCGACAGTGCCAGCTCTTCGGCATGAATGAGCTTGCCCGCGCGGCGAATGCGCCAGCGGTCACGCACCATGCCGGAATTCACGCTTTCGCCCATGGCTTTGCGGCCCAGCAAGATCGCCTCAACCGCCAGAAATTCAGATGTTTCATGCAGATCCACCTCCAGCTTGCGGCTCAAGGATGCCTGATCAAACAAAATCGATTCCTGCGGCAGCCAATGCACCACCGCATCAGCGCCAACCTCAATGTGGGTTGTCACCTCTGCCGTATCGCTGGATGCCTTGTAGATTTTCTCGCAAGCTTGGGTGGTCAAGGTCAGATGCGAGCCTGCAGAGGCCCCAAATGCCCAGCTTAAGCGGTCACCGCCGGTCAGGCCACCTGATGAATTGATCAACACCGCTTCCATACGGCCATCAAAACTCTGAGGCATGCGGATCTTGGCGCAGCCTTCCTGGAAAAAAGTGGCAAGCCGCGTTTTTCCATCCAGCATCTTGGTTTCAAGCCGCCCGCGCCCAAAGGCACGTTGCGGCCTGCTGCTTATGGCTGATTGCACGCTGGCTCCTTCATATCAGCGCGAGAGGCGCGCGCCCATGGCAAGCGAATCCGTATCGTCCACGGCTTTGGTGTTGGTTTTCAACACCGCCGCACAGGCGGCGCTGGCCACACCGGCACCGTTTTTTGCACCATCGGCGCAAATATCCTTGGCTCCCACCTTGGCCATCAAATCGCCACCGCGTGCGTTAAAAAAGGCCCACATCCGCTTTGCCGCATACATCGGCTCTGTCGCTTTCTCGACCGGGCCTTTGCCACCAATAGAGGCCAGAGAAAATCCGACCGTGCGGTCTGGCCAATCATGCGTTTGCCCGGCAATGGTATAGGACACAATTTTTGCACCACCCTTGCAGCGCTCATAGGTCGCCGACGAAATTTTTGCACCCTTAACGATGGATTCCGAGCCTTCACATCCATCCAGCTCGGCCCAACGGTTCAGCGCCGTCTGGCCACTATATTGCCAATAAGGCTTGCCACCGCCAATGTAGGGGTTGGTGTTATCTTTCAATCCCCAAAAAGCAATGATCGACACGGGCTGTGCAGGATGGCAGCTCTGCGGATCAGGCAACCATTTTCCTTTTGCCTGCCCCTGCTGCACCTGCTTTGGATAGCCCGCCCGAAGGCTCATAACAAAACCGGCTGCCGAAAAATCGCGATTGCCGTTGCAAATATATTGCGACAGCATGCGCCCGCCGCCCGAATAGCCGGAGGCATAAAGCCGGGTCTCATCCACACAGAAATTGGCTTTGACCTGCGAAACGGCCTCGCTGAGATATTCCGCATCATCCGGGCCATCGCCGGGGGTGACACCGGGTACATTCCAGGCATGCGTGTCCGGCAGCTTACCCGTTAGTCCACCCTCAGGGGCCACAACGAGAAAGCCGTTTTCGCGGGCAACATCAGGCCAGCCGCTGCGCTCCATCTGCGCTTTGGGAAAACTGTTGGAACCGTGCAGATCAAACACCACCGGCACCTTGCTTTTGGCAGTATAGCTTGCCGGTACAAACACAAATACCCTCCGCTTCAAGCCATCGGACTCAAACGAAAGCTCCTGCACCCCGGCCCGCACGGTCAGGCCGCAGCCGGAAGCCGCCATGGCGGGACCGACAAGACCAGTCAGGCACACAAACAACACCCCACATGCACTCAATACCGAAGCGGGTGCCAAACCCGGTACAAAACCCGCGCGCCGCAGGCCCAAAACGCCATTCCGTGTCATCCAGTTTTCCCTAATTGCCGCGCGGGGAAATTATCACATAGAATTGCAGCTTCAAGAGAAACCTCAAATACATCCTTAAACAGTCAAATGCCGCCGGGCCTCAGGCGTATCAAGGGTTTCAGCCGCCCCTTGATGCACAATTTCTCCGCGATCCATGATATAAACATGGTCTGCCAGCTCACGACAAAAATCCAGATATTGCTCCACCAGCAAAATCGCCATGCCGGTGGAATCGCGCAAATAGCGAATAGCCCGGCCAATATCCTTGATGATCGATGGCTGAATGCCCTCTGTTGGCTCATCCAGCACCAGAATTTTCGGCCGTGTCACCATGGCCCGGCCAATGGCCAATTGCTGCTGCTGGCCGCCCGACAAATCGCCGCCGCGCCGCGCCAACATGCTCTCCAGCACCGGAAACAGGCTGAAAATGTCATCGGGAATGGTGCGGTCCTTGCGCTTTAGCGGTGCAAAGCCGGTTTCCAGATTTTCCTTCACGGACAGCAGCGGAAAAATCTCGCGCCCTTGCGGCACATAGCCAACGCCTTGTCGGGCGCGGTTAAAAGGGGCCATGCCGTTGAGGCTCTTGCCATCAAAACTCACCGTGCCGCCCGATACCGGATGCTGGCCGGTGATGGCCCGCAGCAGCGAGCTTTTGCCCACGCCGTTTCGACCCAAAACGCAGGTGATTTTGCCCATGGGGGCATTCAAGCTGACCGAGCGCAAGGCTTGCGCGGCACCGTAATGAAGATTGACGTTTTCAACTGTCAGCATATCACCGCCCCAGATAATTCTCGATCACGCGCTGATCGTTGGAGACAAAATCAATCGAGCCTTCGGCCAACACCGAACCTTCAGCCAGACAGGTCACTTTCACGCCCAGATCGCGGATAAAACCCATATCGTGCTCGACCACCACGACTGATCGGGTCTTGGCAATTTCACGCAGGAGAATGGCGGTTTCCGCCGTTTCTGCATCGGTCATGCCCGCCACCGGCTCATCCACCAGCAGCAGTTTTGGCTCCTGCGCCAGCAACATACCGATTTCCAGCCATTGCTTTTGGCCGTGGCTGAGATTGGCGGCGAGATCATTCTTGCGGTGGGTCAGGCGAACAGTTTCGAGAATATTGTCGATCCGCTCGCGATCTTGTGCACTCATGCGGTAAAACAGCGTAGAAAACACCCCGCGCGGCTTGTTCAGCGCCAGTTCGAGATTGTCCCACACGGTGTGGCTCTCAAACACTGTGGGTTTTTGGAATTTGCGGCCAATGCCGAGTTGGGCAATTTCGGCCTCATCGCGCTTGGTCAAGTCAACCTTGCCGCCATCAAAAAACACTTCGCCGCTATCGGGCCGGGTTTTGCCGGTGATGATGTCCATCATCGTAGTTTTGCCTGCCCCGTTGGGACCGATGATGGCGCGAAGCTCGCCGGGCTCCACCACGAAGGACAGCGAATTCAGTGCCTTGAAGCCATCAAATGAAACGCAGACGCCATCGAGATACAAAAGGCTGCTGGTGGTTTTATCGCTCATGGCTTCACCTCTGCGGTTTTATGGGCAATCTCGGCTTCTGCCGCATCCCGATATTCCTTACGACGGCCCCAGAGTTGGGCAACCGTGCCAACAATGCCCTTGGGCAAAAACAGCGTGACCAGTACAAACAAACCGCCCAGTGCAAACAGCCAGGCATTGGGGAACAGGCCGGTGAAGATGGTTTTGCCACCATTGACAAGGATGGCACCGATAATCGGGCCAATCAGCGTTGCGCGGCCACCCACGGCTGTCCAGATCACCACTTCGATAGAATTGGCAGGGGCAAATTCGCCGGGGTTGATAATGCCGATCTGCGGCACATAGAGCGCGCCGGCAACGCCAGCCATCATAGCCGACACCACGAAGGTGAAGAGCTTCATATGCTCGACCCGATAGCCCAGAAAGCGGGTGCGGCTTTCGGCATCGCGGATGCCCACCAGCACCTTGCCATATTTGGAACGGACGATGGCGGAGGCCAGCATGAGAGAGAGCGCAAGGGTCACAGCGGTGATGGCAAACAGGGCGGCGCGAGTGCCATCGGCCTGAATGTTAAAGCCAAGAATGTCTTTGAAATCCGTCAGACCATTGTTGCCACCAAAGCCCATATCGTTGCGGAAAAAGGCCAGCAGCAGCGCATAGGTCATGGCCTGCGTGATAATCGACAGATAGACGCCATTGACGCGGGAGCGGAAGGCAAACCAGCCAAACACAAAGGCCAGCAGGCCGGGTGCTACAAACACCATCAAGGCCGCAAACCAGAACATATCAAAGCCGTGCCAGAACCATGGCAGGGTTTTCCAGTTCAAAAACACCATGAAATCGGGCAGGATTGGGTCGCCATAGACCCCACGCGGGCCAATCTGGCGCATCAGATACATGCCCATGGCATAGCCGCCGAGCGCAAAAAACGCGCCATGGCCCAACGAGAGAATGCCGCAAAAGCCCCAGACCAGATCCAGCGCCAAGGCCAGCATGGCATAGGTGAGATATTTGCCAAACAGCGCCACCAGATAGGTGGGCACATGCAGGGCGCTTCCTTCCGGCACCGCCAGGCTGAGAACCGGTACGATGATGGCCAGCACCAACAGCAGGCCAATGGCAATCAAGATTTTACGATCCAGCGAGCGCAACAAAAACGAGGTGATCATGCCTCCACCGCCCTTCCCTTGAGTGCGAAGAGACCGCGCGGCCGCTTCTGGATAAACAGGATGATGAGAACAAGCACGAGGATTTTGCCAAGCACGGCACCGGCGTAAGGCTCGAGGAACTTGTTGAGAATCCCTAACGAAAACGCCCCCACCAATGTACCCCAGAGATTACCAACGCCGCCAAACACCACGACCATGAAACTGTCGATAATGTAGCTTTGGCCAAGGTTGGGTGACACATTATCAATCTGCGAAAGCGCCACGCCCGCCATGCCGGCAATGCCGGAGCCGAGCGCGAAGGTGAACGCATCGACCCAAGGGGTGCGAATGCCCATGGAAGACGCCATGCGGCGATTTTGGGTCACGGCCCGCATTTGCAAGCCAAAGGCCGAGCGCTTCAACAACATCAAAAGCGCGAAAAATACGGCCAGCGAAAAGGCCAGAATCCACAACCGGTTCCAGGTGATGGTCAAGCCCCCCAGAGCAAAGGAGCCGGACATCCACACAGGGTTGGAAACCTCCTGATTGGTGGGGCCGAAGATAGAGCGCACCAATTGTTGCAGCATCAAGGAGATGCCCCATGTGGCCAGCAGGGTTTCCAGCGGGCGACCATAGAGAAAGCGGATCACAAGCCGCTCGATCACCAGACCAAAGCCAGCCGTGACGATAAAGGCCACCGGCAGCGTAAAGGCCAAGGACCATTCAAACAGGCCCGGCGCGTGCGCCCGGATCACCTGCTGCACCACAAAGGTGGAGTAAGCCCCCAGCATGACCATTTCGCCATGCGCCATGTTGATAATGCCCATGACGCCGAAGGTGATGGCCAGACCAATGGCGGCCAGCAGCAAAACAGAGCCAAGCGAAATGCCATAGGTGATATTCTGGGCCGAGTTCCAAAGTGCTGCTTCATGTGTGAGCGAGGCAATGGCGGCATCAATATCGCCCTTCAAGGCTGGATCGGCGGTTTGGGCCGCATTGCCCAGAATGGAAAGAGCATCTTGCCCGCCAAGACCACGAATGACCTTGATGGCAGCACGTTTTTCATCAATCGGGCGGCTGGAGGTGAGAAGCGACACAGCTTGTGCCTGCACCAGAAGCTTTTTGACCTCGCCATCCTTTTCCTTGGCAAGAGCCGTGTCCAGCAATTCCAGATTCTCTTCGCTCGGAGCCTTCAGCAATGCATCGGCAGCGCTGAGCCGCACAGCACGATCGGGGCTGAGAAGGGTCAAACCACCCTGGGCAGAGCGAATGGCACGGCGCAAACTGTTATTGATCCTGATCTTCACCATTGCCGCCTTGGCTTCCTGCCCGGCGTCTGCGCCGGTGATGGGATCAATCAGGGCCAGCTTGCCACCTGCGGATTTGGTGATGAACACGGCACCGTCTGCTTTGCGGGCATAAAGATCACCGCCGCTCAGGGCTTCAAGGGCTGGCACCAGCTTGATATTGCCGGTCTTGCCCAAAGCATCGATGATTTTTTCGGCTTGTGCGAAGTCGGCTGTGCCAAGGGCCTTGATCAGGCTTACTGGGTCATCATCGGCACGGGCCACCGAAAGGCCAAAAGCCAGCATCAGCAAAAGCCCGGCAGCCAGCACAGAGGACAGATGGTTCAAACAGGATCGCAATGTTTCGGCCCTCTCAAGATGAATCCCTACTGGAAAGGGAAAAAAGCTGCGGATGCCGAGGCACCCGCAGTCAGTTACAGGCTGGGGATATTACGAGCCTTTACCGCCGCACTTGCCGGTCTTGACGTTGAAGTTGCCGCAGTTCATCGGCATGCGCCAATCGGCAATCAGATCCTTGCTATCTGGCAGGAAGTCAGACCATTCGTCGCCGACCACTTCTGGTGTCTGGGATACGATGTCGAACTGGCCATTTTCCTGCACTTCGCCAATCAGCACCGGCTTGGTGATGTAATGGCTTGGCATCATGGTGGCATAGCCGCCGGTCAGGTTGGGCACGGAGACGCCCACCAGCGCATCAATCACCTTGTCTGGCTCAGCTGTGCCTGCCTTTTCAACCGCCTTCACCCACATGTTGAAGCCAATATAGGCGGCTTCCATCGGGTCATTGGTCACGCGCTTGTCGTTCTTGGTAAAGGCGTGCCAGGTCTTGATGAATTCGGCATTGATCGGGGTGTCAACGGATTCAAAATAGTTCCACGCAGCCAGATGGCCCACCAGCGGCTTGGTGTCGATACCGGCCAGTTCTTCTTCACCAACCGAGAAGGCCATGACCGGAATGTCTTCGGCCTTGACGCCCTGATTGCCCAGTTCCTTGTAGAAGGGCACGTTGGCATCGCCGTTAACCGTCGAGATCACCGCAGTTTTCTTGCCAGCGCCGCCGAATTTCTTGATAGCGGCCACTTCGGTCTGCCAGTCGGAGAAGCCGAACGGCGTGTAATTCACCTTGATGTCTTCAGCCTTGACGCCCTTGGACTTGAGATAAGCTTCCAGAATCTTGTTGGTGGTGCGTGGGTAAACATAGTCTGTGCCTTCCAGCACCCAACGCTCCACGCCTTCATTTTTCATCAGATAATCAACAGCGGGAATGGCCTGTTGGTTAGGCGCGGCACCCGTGTAGAACACGTTGCGTTCGCTTTCTTCGCCCTCAAACTGCACGGGGTAGAACAGAACCGAATCCAGTTCCTTGAACACTGGCAGAACCGATTTACGCGACACCGATGTCCAGCAACCGAAAACGGCAGACACCTTGTCCTTGGAAATCAGTTCGCGGGCCTTTTCGGCAAACAGCGGCCAGTTGGAGGCCGGATCGACCACAACTGGCTCCAGCTTCTTGCCCAAAACGCCGCCCTTCTTGTTCTGCTCGTCAATGAGCATCAACATGGCATCCTTCAGCGTCGTTTCCGAAATCGCCATGGTGCCAGAGAGAGAATGCAAAATACCAACCTTGATGGTGTCATCTGCTGCAAAGGCACCGTGGAAGGCGGTGCTGGACAGCATGGCACCAAGAAGGACACCCTTCAGCTGTGCTTTGAAATTCATTTGATTTCCCCTCATTTTGAGTGTGCAACTTATTGAATTGCAGGTCTCTGCGTTGCTGAGGGGCAGTATCGGATGCAGTGCAGCAAAAACGTATACGTCGAATGACGTAGGCGCCGGGGCAGATAAGCCGTACCGGCCACAAAAGCGCTTGACCAACGAAACCATTCGCCCATATGTTCTCTTTATGTTCATGTTTTGGGGAGTGGGAGCAATGGACGCACTTGAAGAATTTATTTTAGAGGCGAAGTCGCACTGTTACATAGGGCGTGGACCCAAAAATCGACAATCGTGCCGTCCTGGCAGCCATGATCTCAGCTTCCAGAAGGCCAATTTTTCCTATCTCGACAGTTATTTTGGCGGAACGGATTTTATGGGCCAGGAAACGGTGTGGCGCGATGAAATCCCGGTCTGGGGCATGAACTATTACGGAAAAATCCTCAAGGATGATCTTTTGACAGCCGAGATGGCCGGTCGGATCATCACCACCTCCCTGCAAGCGCTCTATCAACAGGGCCGGTTTTTAGGTGGATTCCAGCAAGAAGTTGAGGGTTTTCACTACAGTGATCATTCCGAGGGCAGTTACCAGCGCTTTACAGGAGTTGAAACCATCCGCCTCAACACGACGCTTCTCTATCAGTTTGATTATCATGGCGGTATGATCCGGCCTTGAGATAAAGCCCAAGATAGCACGCACAAGCGCACATTGCGCTTGTGCGATTTATCATGCTATTAGAACACGCTGATCTGAGGGAGAAAGAAATTTACATGGCCGTATCCCATCGGCGACACATGCTGAGGCGAGGCACGGCACAGAAACACGAAGCGTTAGACGCCACAATTGGTGCGTTTTCGTCTCTCCAAGCGTATCGATCCTATGTGTTGGGCAGTGCCAGGTTTCGTTTGCCCCTGGAAAAAACCATTAAAAGCCGGGCACCTGTTGGATTGTTCCATGGGTGGCACCCCTCGATGATTAGCAACGCCATTCGTGCCGACTTATCGGCTCTTGGTTTGCACGCGGATGCAGCTGAGGAAACGACCGAGATTGCCACTCCGCAGCCGGAGCAAATCGAAGATTGGCTTGGCTTGTTTTATGTGCTGGAAGGTTCCTCTCTGGGTGCAAAGCTTCTGGTCAAACGCGCGGCCAGCCTCAACATCACTGAAAGCAACGGCGCTTCCCATCTGGCAGTTCAGGCTGGAAATGCGGCCAATTGGAGCGCATTTTTAGGCGTTCTGGAAGCAATGCAACACCTGAATGAGGCCCGGATGATCCATTGGGCCAATGAAACTTTCTCGTTCGCGCATCAAGCGTTTGAAACCGTGATGGAAAACAATCTTGCAGACCACTGACCTGACCAATTGCGATCGTGAACCCATCCACATTCCCGGCAGCATCCAGCCACACGGCTGCCTTTTGGCTTGTGACGCGCAGGTCACGCGGGTGCTGCGCTTTTCCGCCAATACGGCGGAATTTCTGGGCGTGGCAGGCGAGATCAATAATCTTGCCATTGAAGATTTATTGGGCGACGACATCACCCATGACCTGCGCAATGCACTGTCTACTGCAAGGGACGCCTCCCGGCCCGCAGTCTTGACCCATGTGCAATTGGGTGAAGGCCGCTATTTCGACATCTGCATTCATACCTATCGTGGCAATGCGATTATCGAGTTTGAACGCTCCGAAGGCATCAGCGAACCGCTCCAGCTTGCGCGCGAATTGATTGGCCGGATCAAAGGCATCAAGGACATTGACAGCCTGATCAAAACCTCGGCGCGGCTGATCCGCGGTGTTCTTGGCTATGATCGCGTCATGATTTATCGCTTTGACGCCGACGGCTCGGGCAAGGTTGTCAGTGAAGCCAAAAGAGCTGATCTGGAGAGTTTTCTGGGGCAATATTTTCCAGCAACGGACATTCCCCAGCAGGCTCGAAAACTCTACATGCAAAATCCCATTCGGGTGATTTCCGATGCGGGCGGCAGCCGGGTCGCACTTGTGCCGGAGCTGGATGCCTCAGGCGAACCGCTGGATATGTCCTTTGCCCATTTGCGCAGCGTATCACCCATCCATCTGGAATATCTGCGCAATATGGGCGTCGGTGCCTCCATGTCTATCTCGTTGATGATGAACGGAGAATTATGGGGGCTGATTGCCTGCCATCATTACAGCCCGAAAATCCTCAGCCTGTCGCAGCGGATTTCTTCAGAAATTTTTGGAGAGTTTCTCTCATTAGAGCTCTTGGCGCTCAAGCAAAACCTGAGGCTGGAACTGGCCAGCCAGACCCGGCGCTCGCTGGATCGCTTTTTGACATTGGCGTCCCACCACGCCAATGTGGATGAACTGTTCAGGGACAGCCTCGTCGATTTCCAACAATTGATTGAATGCGACGGCGTCGGTTTGTGGATGAACGGGCAATGGTCCTCCACCGGTGCCGCCCCGGCGCTTGCCGATGTCGAACCGCTGATGCATTTTTTGACCACCGTATCCGAAGGGCAAATCTGGGCCACTCACAACCTGTCCAGTGTGTTTCCGCCAGCTGAAGCCTATTATGAGGCTGTCTCGGGCGTTTTGGCGATCCCCTTCAGTCAAATTCCGCGGGATTATCTGGTGTTTTTCCGCAAAGAACGCTTGCAAACCCTCAATTGGGCCGGCAATCCGGAAAAATCCTATTCCACAGGGCCGCTTGGCGATCGGCTGACCCCGCGCAAGAGCTTTGCCATCTGGAAAGAAACGGTACACCGGCAATCCAACGCCTGGAGCGACATCCACCGCGAAATTGCTGCTGGCATTCGCTCAGTCACCGTGGAAACGGTGCTGCGCCACAATGAGATTATGGAGGATGAGCGCCAGAAGTCCGATATCCGCCAGCGCATTCTGAATGAAGAGCTCAACCACCGCGTCAAAAACATTCTGGCCGTCATCAAATCACTGGTGGGTGCACCAGCGCGCGCCGAACAGGGGCTAAATGGTTACGTTGCCACCCTTAAAGGACGTATTCAAGCCCTCGCCCACGCCCATGATCAGGTGATACGCGGCAGCGGCAGCGGGCAATTGCAAGATCTGCTCAAAGCCGAGCTTGGCCCCTATCACACCACCACCACGACGATCCATATGGATGGTCCCATGGTGATTCTGGATAGCCGTGCCTATGCTGTTGCTGCCCTTGTGATCCACGAACTCTGCACCAATGCCGCAAAATATGGTGCATTGTCGTGCCCAGGTGGCACATTGACTGTCCGCTGGCGCTGGACAGAGCAAGGCGATTGTACGCTCTCATGGCAGGAATCAGGGGGGCCGATCGTGCATCAGCCGCACCGCAGAGGCTTCGGCTCGGCTTTGATTGACCGCAGCATACCCTATGATCTTGGCGGCAAAAGCACCGTGCGATTTGATCCGGCAGGGCTGGTAGCAGAACTGATTTTGCCTGCCCAATTTCTAAGTGGCTTTCAGCGGCCCGACACAAAAGCGCACAGCAACCCATTGATAACGGATAAATCGACAATGCTGACCATCGACAAAAACCTGCCGATCCTTTTGGTGGAAGACCAGATGTTGATTGCGATGGACGCCGAGATGATGTTGAACGACGCAGGCTTCATCAATGTGCTGACGGCAGGCTCTGCACAAAATGCCCTGGCACAGCTGAAAAACACCAAACCGAATTTTGCGGTTCTCGACATCAATCTCGGCAATCATACCTCGATTGCGGTCGCAGAAGAGCTGCGTCGCCTTGGCATTCCATTCGTGTTTGCCACCGGCTATGCCGAAGGCTCCGTGGTGCCCGATAGCCTGAAAAACGTTCCCGTCGTCAACAAGCCCTATGAGAGTGATCGGTTGTTGGCGGCAATTACCAACCGGCTCAATGGCGAACCTTTGTAAGGGGCGAGCCTTTGTAAGGCAAAAGCACAAACAAAAGGCCAAAACCGATATTCGATTTTGGCCTTTTCACACATCATTTGGTTTTGGCAAAAATCAGCCCGCTTTGGGCTGATTTCTCAGTTTTTCGGCTTCCGCATAAAACTTCTTTTCCCACTCATTGTGGTTGTCGAGGCCTTCGCGGATAAATGGCGTGAAAATCGCCAGATGCATCAGCGCCCAATTGACCAGCCGTGCCGGAAACTTCAATGGCTTGGCAAAATCCACGAACAGCACCACGCGGGTTTTGTCGGTGTGGTTCCACGCTTCATGCTCGTAAGCATCATCAAAAATCAGCACTTTACCTTCTTGCCAATTGCAAATCTGATCTTTGACACGAATGGCAATCCGTTCGCTCTGCTCCGGCACAATCATGCCCAGATGCAGGCGCAGCACGCCATTATAGGGGCCGCGATGGGCGGGCAGATGCTTACCCGGCTCAAAAATCGAGAACATCACGGTGGTCAGGCCTGGAATATTCTGCATCGCCTTCCACGTTTCCGGGCAGGCATCGATATTTTGCTGCGACTTCAGACCAAAGCCCAAAAGGAAAAAGGTCTTCCAATGGTTATCGGTGGAAATGGTTTTCACATCGGTGGAAATATCCTGAAAGCTTGGCAGTTCTGCCTGGCGAACCAAAATCTTGTCCAGCTCGGCGCGAATGGCCGGATAGGCCTTTTCGACCTCGGCCACCCACGGAAACGTGGCATTGTCATACACCGGCGGATTGCCAAGCTTGGCATATTTGAAATTCAGGCGCTCCGCCCAGCCAACAATGGCCATAAAAAACCGCGTGATGCGGCTCGGGCGCTCCATCGGCGCGATGCCACTCGTGCCAAAACTTTGTTCGTGTTGAGCAGAGGCTGGGGACTGAGAGGCAGGCATATCCATCGAACGACACTTTCTTTCTAGAAAGACCAATCTGTTAACTGGGGCTTGGTTTTTCGTGTTTCAATCCCTGAAGCTGGTTTCAAAACCCAAAACACGACAAAAGCAATCTGGTATTTTGAATGGCCAGCAAAATGCGGATAAATTGCGACATACACTGTCACAATAGGAATACAAGGGTTGAAAACAACAGTCTTTTGCTGACCTTTCTCAGCCGGCACTTGCCAAACCGTCACAATCCATTGAAACTAAAGCATGTCGCGTTTCATTGCCCACAATGAAACGATGACGTCGCTGCGGAAAAAACAAGGATAATGCGCGGCTCAGGCTCATTCTTAAAAACGCACCGCGCATTTAAGCCGTAACCCATATAAGGTCGTAGAATTTCGCATGGCCGCACGCCAACGCATCATTCCCGTTCGTCGCCAATATAACCGCTGGGTGGCAGACCAGACGCTGGAAGATTATGCCCTGCGGTTTACGGCCAAAAGTGCGCGCCGCTTTTCCTCCAGCCGCATTTCGCAAACCGCCATCGGGGCCATTTCCTTTCTGGCGCTGGAGGCGATTGGCGGCACAATTACGCTGTCTTACGGCACCACCAATGCGTTTTTTGCCATTCTGGTGGCAGCCCTCCTCATGCTGCTGGTGGGCCTGCCGATTAGCCGTTTTGCCATCCGCGAAGGGGTGGATATTGATCTTCTCACCCGTGGTGCTGGCTTTGGCTATATCGGCTCCACCATCACCTCGCTGATCTATGCCAGCTTTACCTTCATGCTGTTTGCCATTGAGGCATCGATCATGACAGGCGCGCTGGATCTGGCCTTTGGCATTCCGCCCAGCATTGGGTATATCATTTCCGCAGTGGTGGTCATTCCGCTGGTGACCTACGGCATCCAGTTGATTTCGCGCTTTCAATTGCTGACCCAGCCGATCTGGATCATTCTCAACATCGCACCCTTCGTGTTCATTGCCTTTCAGGATTGGAGCAAGTTTGATCTCTGGCAGGCCTTTGCCGGGATCAGCCATTCCAACGCCGGTCTTGAGCCCACCTCACCCTTTCGCCTCGCCGATTTTGGGGCAGCCTCTGCCGTTATTCTGGCACTGATGCCGCAGATTGGCGAACAGGTCGACTTTCTGCGCTTCCTGCCGCCCGAAGGCGGGCGCAAATTACGGCATCGGTTTATGGTGTTTCTGGCCGGTGCTGGCTGGGTGGTGGTGGGCGTGCCAAAGCTGCTGGCTGGTTCATTTTTGGCCGTTCTGACACTGTCCAACGGTGTTTCTCTGCAAAATGCCGCTGATCCGGCCCATATGTATCTCACCGCCTTTGGCTATATTGCCCCCAACCACACCATTGCGCTGTTGCTGATGGTGGCGTTTGTGGTGGTGTCACAGCTTAAAATCAATGTGATGAACGCCTATGCGGGTTCGCTGGCGTGGTCCAACTTCTTCTCGCGCCTCACCCACAGCCATCCGGGCCGGGTGGTGTGGCTGGTGTTTAATGTCGGCATTGCGCTTTTGTTGATGGAGCTTGGCATCTATCGGCTGCTGGAGGCAACCCTTGGCATTTTCTCCATCATCGCCATGGCGTGGCTTTGTACCATTTCCGCCGATCTGTTTATCAACAAGCGTTTGGGGCTGGCACCAAAGGGCATCGAGTTCAAACGCGCCCATTTGTATGACATCAACCCAGTGGGCTGCGGCACACTGCTGATTTCGGCCAGCATTGCACTGGCGGCCCACTTTGGCCTGTTTGGACAACTTTTGGCCTCGCTCTCCACCTTTATTACTCTGCTGGCCTTTGTGATTTCGCCGCTTCTGGCATGGTCCACCAAGGGCAAATATTATCTGGCCCGCAAGCCGCGCCAGAGCTGGAAAAGCCTCAGCCACATCACCTGCTCCATCTGCGAACACCCGTTTGAGCCGGAGGATATGGCGTGGTGCCCCGCCTATGCCGCGCCCATCTGTTCGCTCTGTTGCTCGCTGGATAGCCGCTGCCATGATATGTGCAAGCCAAAGGCGCGGCTGAACACCCAAGTGGGCCTAGTTGCCCGCAAACTGCTGCCGGAAACGGTGATTGACCGGCTGATGACCCGCCTTGGCCGCTACGCGCTGACCAGCGTGGGGGCGATTTCGCTGATCGGTGCCATTCTGGCGCTGATTGCCCATCAAGTCTCCGCCGCCTCGCCGGAAACATCGCTGGTGGTCAATGGCACCATTCTGATCGTGTTTTTCGTCTTCTCCGTCATTGCTGGCATTGCCACATGGTTTTATGTGCTGGCGCATGACAGCCGCGTGGTGGCCGAAGAGGAATCTTACCGGCAAAACAGTCTGCTCCTGAAAGAAATCTCCGCCCACAAGAAAACCGATGCCGCCCTGCAAAGCGCCAAGGAAACCGCCGAAGCCGCCAACCGCGCCAAGAGCCGTTATGTGGTGGGCCTTTCCCACGAGCTACGCACGCCCCTCAACGCCGTGCTGGGCTATGCGCAATTGCTGGAGCAGGATGACACCATTCCCCTGCCCCGCCAGCCCGCCATCAAGGTCATACGCCGCTCGGCAGATCACCTCTCCGGTCTGATTGACGGCCTTCTGGATATTTCCAAAATCGAGGCTGGCCGGTTGCAGGTCATCTCCGCCGAGCTGAACATTCACGATTTTCTCGATCAGATTGTTGATATGATCCGCCCGCAGGCCGAGGCCAAAGGGCTAACCTTCACCCACACCCGCGCCAAAAATCTCTCCCAATATGTGCGGGCTGATGAGCGCCGTTTGCGGCAAATTCTGGTCAATCTGCTCTCCAACGCCATCAAATTCACAGATAGCGGTATCGTGCGCTTTGATGTGGATTACCGCAGCCAGGTGGCCAGTTTCACCATAACCGATACCGGACGCGGCATTGCGGAGAAGGATATTGAGCGCATTTTCGAGCCCTTCCAGCGTGGCGAGGCCGATAGCACCCGCCCGATGCCGGGATTGGGCCTTGGCCTGACCATCACCAAACTGCTCACCAACACCTTGGGCGGCGAAATCACCGTGCAAAGTCAGCGCGACACCGGCACCACCTTCCGGGTGCGCCTCATGCTCTCTGCCGTGGTGCGCCCCAGCACAGCGCCAGAGCCAGAGCGCAAAATCCACTCTTATGATGGCCCCCGCCGCACCCTTGTGGTGGTGGATGACAACGAGGACCACCGCGACCTGATGCGCGAGGCACTGGCCCCTTTGGGCTTCATCATCCTCACCGCCACTGGTGGACCAGACTGTTTGGCGCTGATTGAGGGCGTTCAACCCGATCTGTTTTTGGTGGATATTTCCATGCCGGGCATGAACGGCTGGCAATTGGTGGAAAAGCTGCGCGATGCAGGTCAGACGGCCCCGATCCTGATGCTGTCGGCCAACATCGGCGATGTTGCGGTGCGCGAACCCGGCTCCAGCGGCCACAACGACGCCATCCCCAAGCCGGTGGATGTGAAAATGCTGCGTGACAAGCTGGCCCGCCATCTTGGCCTGACCTGGCTCTACGCCGATGACCTGCCCAAAACCGTGGACGCGCCCAAGGCCAAAACGCCCATGATTTTGCCCGATGCAAGCGCCGTTGAAGATTTGCGGCAACTGGCGCAGATCGGCTATAAACGCGGTCTGGACAGCAAGCTGCAAGAGCTGGCAAACAACCCGGATTATCTGGTTTTTGTGGAAGAGCTGCGCACCTTTGTGCAAGGCTTTGATATGGCCGGATTACTGGCCCATCTGGATAAAATCGAGAAAGAGAAACCCCGTGGCTGACACCCCATCTCCTCGCGATCCATCTCCTCGTGATATTGTGCTTTTGGTGGATGACAGCCCGGAAACGCTGGGCTTTCTCACCGATGCTTTGGAGCAATCCGGCTTTTCGGTGCTGATTGCCACCTCTGGCAAAGCCGCCCTTGGCATTGTCGAGCGCATCAGCCCCGATTTGATCCTGCTGGATGCCATCATGCCCGGCATGGACGGCTTTGAAACCTGCCGCCAGATCAAGGCCAATCCATCGGTTGCTCAAGTGCCGGTGATTTTCATGACCGGCCTGACCGATACCGAACACGTCGTCCACGCGCTGGATTCCGGCGGTGTCGATTACCTCACCAAACCGATCAATATCGACGAGCTGCGCGCCCGCATCCGCGTGCATCTTAGCAACGCCCGCTCGGCCCAAAGTGCCCGCGTGGCCCTGGACGCCGCAGGCCGCCACTTGATTGCGCTTCGCGGCGATGGCAGCCTGCTGTGGTCCACCCCGCAAGCCAGCCGGTTGGTGAGCGATGCCACCGGGCGCGAAGACGGGCTCGAAACCGTAACCCGCGCCATCGCCGACACCATAAAATCCAGCAGGCCCTTAGCCCGCGACACCGCCTTTTCCATTCCGCAAGAGGATGCGGCAAGCCTCCAAATCACCTACCTCGGCTCCATGGGTGCCGACGAATTCCTCTTTCGCCTAACCCAAGCCAACACCCAGCGCGAGGACGAGCGCCTGCGCCAGGCCTTTGGCCTCACCCAGCGCGAATCCGAAGTTCTTCTCTGGATTGCCCGCGGCAAACCCAACCGCGACATCGGCGAAATCCTCGGCCTCGCCGCCCGCACCGTGAACAAGCACCTGGAACAGATCTATGTGAAGCTTGGTGTGGAGAATAGAGCTTCTGCGGCGGTGAAGGCGGCGGCAGTGCTTAGGGTGGAGTGAGGAATATTTGCGTCTGTGACATAATACCCCCTCTGCCCTGCCGGGCATCTCCCCCACAGGTGGGGAGATCAACAAGGAGCAGACTTCCCGCTTCACATCGAGCTTTCAACACGTCGGAACTCGCCACCGTCTCAGTTGAAATGAGCGACAACGCCTATCCAATCTCCCCACCTGTGGGGGAGATGGTCGGCAGACCAGAGGGGGAACTTGCTCCAAGGTCAATAAGTCAACCCAATCCAGAGACACACACCATGAACCGCTTCGTCATCCTCTCCGGCTGCTCTGGCGGCGGAAAATCGACCCTACTCTCAGCCCTCAAAGCCAAAGGCTATGCCACCATAGACGAGCCGGGTCGCCGCATTGTGGCGCAAGAACAAGCGGCCGATGGAGCCGCTCTGCCGTGGATCAACATGGCCGCCTTTGCCCAACGCGCCATCACCATGGCACTGGAAGACCGAGAAAGAGCAGTATCCCTCCCCGGCTGGGTCTTCTTCGATCGCAGCCTGATCGACGCTAGCTCCGCCCTGAAAACCGAAACCGGCGATGAGGCCCAATTAAACGCCCTCAAACATCAACACCGCTACCACACCCGCGTTTTCCTCACCCCACCATGGCCCGAGATTTACCAGCAAGATGCGGAGCGCCAACATGATCTAACGGCGGCAGAACAGGAATATCAGCGCCTGCTCACCACCTATCCGGCACTTGGGTATGAGGTCGTGGTTTTGCCCAAGGTGAGCGTTGAACAGCGGGTGGAGTTTGTTTTGACCAGACTTGAAATGACCAAATGACGTCACACAGCTATTACACCGCCCAGTCAATTTGACCGTCAGCAATCATCTCCTGTTTAAAAGAACGATCACGACCGCATCTTACCAGCAACCGAAGATGTGCTCTTCAGAAGCTTGTCAACGAGTCGAAACGTCTCACGGTCAACCGACATGTAACAATGTGCCTGAATAAGGGGGCGATCAATCCATGGACGAACACGCTCCGGCGCATTCAGCGCAAGATGAAATAGCACGGTTCTCATATAAAAATGGCTGCTATTGCCATAAATATCGCTGCTGCTGCTACCTCCGTTTGAACTGGGTAGCCAACCAGTCTCCATCATTTTTTCTAGAATTTCGTCTTCATCGATGTGATGGATAAAGAAGAAAAGCAAGTGGCAACCCTTTGCCAGTGAAAAATGATCAAGGCCTTGTAAGAACCAATCAACGGTTGGCCCGTAGTTCGAATAAAGATGCAAACCATAAGCGTGCCTTGCGCTCAGAAGTGCTGCCCTGTAGCGCGGGTGTTCATGGCCGAAATCAGCGACCCTCAAGTGCTCTTCAACTGTCAAACGTTCCTTGAAAACGATTTCCATGATTTCCGGCAAATCGCGAATGCCAAAATGAGATTGCGCACCAGCCCTGAACAAAGGGAATGCGAACGTACCCAACATTGCAAATACCTTGTCGGCCTTCTCGGTTGGAAGGTCACGCGCGGCCTGCATGAATGGCTCGCCATAGCCCGCCTTGACAAGACGCCAAATCAAATTAACCGCATCACCATAGCCTTCAGCACCCTCGAAAATTGGAAAGCCATCCTCGAGTCTCTGATGGCGTTCCGTGTACCACTCTCTCCAAATGGGTGGCGGTTGATGGTCTGCAACAAGCTGCACAGCGCGTTTGATATCAACAGTCCCAGCATCGCGAACATCATAGGCAAAAGCAGCAATATGAGGACTGCGCCAATGTTTACGGTAATTGCGGGAGAAAACGAGATGCAAAGGCACTCTATTTTCTTCGAACTCACGTCTGCGCTCTGCCCAGCGACCATCATCAAACGCCGTCGCCGCCGCAAGTCTGAGCTCTTGCTCCACACTTTTACCACACAAGCCGCGAATACGCACAACCTTCGTTCCTGGTTCGATGAGCGTTTTGGTCAAATTGCATTTCTTTCGCGCCTTGCCTTTGTAAATTCCATCTTGAAGAAATGCGAATGTTGTCTGATCCGGGTCTGTGTAGTTGACAATCTTGCCCTCAATATCATCCAGAAATTTTTGATACTCAGGCGTTTTTACCAGATCAGCCAACCATTCATGCTGGCGCGTTTCTCTGTTCCAGACATCATCCTTTTCTGGATCAACAAAAAAGCGAAATGTAAGGTGATAGCCAATCCTCACCAAAGCCTTTGCCGTACGAAGCGCACGATCATTGTCTCCAACCCCTGCCAACACACAGATCGCGTTGAAGATGAAATTTTGACCGTCCCGGATTGGACTTTCGAGATAGCGTTCAAGCTTTTCATCGAGCAAAGGAAGCGCCCGTTCCGGCATGTTTGCATTTAGCGCATTCATTAAAATAAGCGATTCGAACTCTCGCACGGATTCCAGGCGGTCATCCATCGGACCAAGCAAGAGCGTCTTTTCTTGCTGCTCCAACACCCATGCCGGGTCATAAACAAACGGTCCATAGGCATTGATTGCCGGATGGGACAACACCTCTGAAACAAGCGCATCATCGAGAGAGTTGTCACGCCAATCCTCCCGCCGATGGGGCTTAAACTTCAGAATCCATTCTGGTGTTTCGGCTTGTTGCTCACGCTCGAGCCAATCCAAAATAAACGGTATATGGAGAAAATTGAAATGACTCAGCAAGGTTGTCATTGGAAGATCGTGCGGCTCGTACCGATATACGACACGAAACAGGTCGCCCAGTTCCAAAAGAAACGGAGCCATGTCAGCATGCCGACTGGCACGCCTCAAGGCCTGCAAAACACATAACGCCGCCACGCCAACAATGGCCGGGGGCTTTTTATAGCTTTCTCGATCATGACCATCGGCAAGGTCTTTAAAAGCATCAGCCCAACCACCAAAGGCATGAAGCAAAGCGTTATCTGGTGCCACCTCATCAAGGCAGGCTAGCAAAGCAGATGAAAGGGTTCTGGCCGCATTTTCAGAAATGTCGCTCATGTCCTGCCTCTCAATATAAGTAGATCTCAATTCTCAAATTCGAAATTTCTATTAATTTTCATGACAACGACAACTTAGAGCAACAAACTCAACCTTCCATAGCGAAGGAATTTGTATCGGAAGCAAAAAACACAAACAGCCGCAAAGCTCTCACTTTGCGGCTGCAAAATCTCTCATCTCTTTTAGGTCAGCCACACCGGCCAACCCTACCCCATCAAGCAGCCAAAGCCTTGGCGTCCATCGGAATCTCCACGTCGATTTCCAGAATCGACACATGCTCATCGCGGTCCACTTTCACGCGGACCTTGTCGGCATCGACCTGAACGTGTTTGGCAATCACGGCCAGAATTTCCTCGCGCAGAATGGCCACGAGGTCGGAGCCTTGGGAGGCGCGCTCGTGGGCGAGCAGCACTTGCAGGCGCTCCCGCGCCATCGGCGCAGTTTGGGGCTTGCGGAAAAGGTTGAAAATGCTCATGCGGCCCTCCGGGAGAAAATCTTGCCGAGCAAACCGCGCTTTTCGCCAGGCATCGACACAGGAAGGTCTTCACCAGCCAAACGACGGGCGGCTTCGAAATAGGCGGTGGCAGCAGCGCTCTTGGTGTCGGCCAGTGTCACGGGTGCGCCCATGTTGGAGGCTTTCAACACATCCATGCTTTCCGGGATAATGCCCAGAAGCGGGATGGAAAGGATTTCCAGCACGTCTTCCACCTTCAGCATATCGCCGCGCTGGGCGCGGGTTGCATCGTAGCGGGTCAGCAGCAGGTGCTTTTCCATCCGCTCGCCGCGCTCGGCCTTCACGGTCTTGCTATCCAAAAGGCCAATGATGCGGTCAGAGTCGCGCACCGACGACACTTCCGGGTTGGTGACAACCACGGCCACATCGGCATGACGCATGGCCAGCGTCGCGCCGCGCTCGATGCCGGCGGGGCTATCGCAAACCACCCAGTCAAAATGCTTTTTCAGCTCTGCAATCACCCATTCCACACCTTCGGGTGTGAGATTGTCCTTATCGCGCGTTTGCGAGGCGGGCAGCAGGAACAGGGTGTCCAGCCGCTTGTCACGGATCAGCGCCTGCGTCAGCTTGGCATCACCCTGAATGACGTTGACCAGATCGTAAACAACCCGGCGCTCAGCACCCATCACCAAATCGAGATTGCGCAAGCCGACATCGAAATCCACAACGACAACTTTTTCGCCGCGCTGGGCGAGTGCTGCGCCAAGGGCGGCCGTGGATGTGGTTTTGCCAACCCCACCCTTGCCTGATGTCACAACAATGACCTTCCCCATCTTGCTCTCCTGTCTTTCGCCGCTCTGTCATTTGCAGAAGGCGGCCAAGCTGCTGGTATTTTTTTTAAAACCCGGCTGATGCCGAATCAAACTCGTTAAACGTGATAGCCAACAAAGGCGGCGTCAAACTGACCTCACGCCATTTTCGCAGCTCTAATAGCGTCGCCTTCCAGCCAAAGCTGAACCGGCTTGCCCAGCAATTCGGGCGGCAGATCCTCGGCCATTTTATAAATGCCGTCGATGGCCACCAACTCAGCCTCCATCTTGCGGCAAAAAATCCGCGCCGTGGAATTGCCAACCGAGCCGGCCATGGCCCTGCCCCGCAAGGCACCGTAAATATGGATCGAGCCGCCCGCGATGATCTCGGCACCCGATGACACCGCACCCAGCACCGTGACATCGCCTTCGGTAAAAATCACCGATTGGCCAGAGCGAACCGCCTCAGGGATCATCAGCGATTGAACAACGCTTCGCACCTCTGGCGCGCGTTCTTCCGGTACCGTTTCTGGCTCGGCTTGCGGCTGATCTTTTTCAATCTGTTCTGCCGCAGGCTCCGGAGCGGCCTTGGGCACCTCAACGTCAGAAACGGGACGGCCACCCTTGAGGATGGGCGGCATGCCGCGTTCCACCATCGATGGCTTGGCACCTTCCAACCCCATAATGCTGACATTGCGGCTGGCCAGCTTGGCAATCAGGTCTTTCAACTGATCCCGATCAATCGCAAGGTCCGCGACATCAAGCACCACCGGCCGGCCCAAAAAGAAACCAGCCGAGCGCGAGGCAAGGTCATCCAGCCGCTCAAGCCACTGATCCACCGGCAGATCCGGCGAGAGCACAACCGCCAAAAATGACCGGCCTTTTATTCTGATGGAACGTGGTTCTGTTAGCACTTTGGTCATCTTCGTAAACAAATCATTGACGAGTTTTACGGCTGATTTGGTTAACAAAAGGTTAACGCCTCACGCTAAGTGAGGCCGAAGTGAGCTCAAGCGAGAATGAAAAACTGATACGCCCGCTGTAAACAGCGCATTTTGCCAAAATGGATTTTATCATTACATCCTACTGCATAATTCCTTAAATCGGAATCGCTTTAAGGTGAAACTTATGCAGCAGATATAGAGTGTTACTTTGAGCCTTTGTGCGCCATAAATGGCGCAGGCGCTGTGAAAGATTGCAGCAATGAAATTCAATCGATCAGCCAGTTCAAAACAAAAAAGCCCGGCACAGGGCCGGGCTTTTCTGGTGCGTTAACACTTAACCAGACTATTCGTTCTGGAAATAAGAGTATTTGCCGTCGTCACCCTTCTTCCAAGTGTACATCACGTAGTCAGGACGGGTGATGTCGCCCTTGGCGTCAAAGCCGATCGGACCAATAACGGTCTTGAACGGACCCTTTGCCTTCATGGCTTCAGCAACCTTTTCAGGGTCAAGCGTGTTGCCTGCCTTGGCAGCTTCGGCAATGATCTGAAGGGCAGCATAGGAATAGAGCGTGTAGGCTTCAGGCTCGAAACCAGCAGCGCGGAACTTCTTGACCACTTCCTGAGCGTCTGGGTTCTTGCGTGGATCTGGTGGGAAGGTCATCAACGTGCCGTTAACAGCGTCACCAGCAATAGAGGCCAACTCGTTGGAGGTGATGCCATCGCCAGACATCATGGTTGCCTTCACGCCCTGGTCAGCCAGCTGACGCAGGATAAGACCGGCTTCCGTGTGCAGACCACCGTAGTAGATCACCGAAACGCCAGCTTCCTTCAGCTTTGCAATCAGAGCCGAATAGTCCTTTTCGCCGGGAGTGATGCCTTCGTAGATCACTTCCTTGACGCCAAGTTTGTTCAAAGTCTTCTTGGTTTCATCGGCAAGGCCCTGACCATAAGGGGTCTTGTCGTGAACGAAGGCTACCTTGGCACCCTTGAACTTATCAAAGATATACTGGCCGGCAACTGCACCCTGCTGGTCATCGCGGCCGCAGGTGCGGAAGGTGTTCCACATGCCACGCTCGGTGAACTTCGGGTTGGTCGAGGCCGGTGTGATCTGCAAAATGCCGTTTTCAGCATAAACGTCTGAAGACGGGATAGACACGCCGGAGTTGAAGTTGCCGATGACGAATTTCACGCCGTCAGCCACAAACTTGTTGGCAACCGAAATACCCTGCTTCGGGTCGGAAACGTCATCACCCAGCTCGATCTTGATCTTTTCGCCGTTGATGCCACCCGCTGCGTTGATGTCAGCAGCAGCTTGCTCTGCACCCTTTTGCAGCTGTGCGCCAAACGCAGCGTTCGGGCCTGTCAGAGGACCAGCCACGCCGACAAGGATATCGGCCTTGGCGGCACCACTGAAGGCGACCATAGCCGACAAAGCTACGGCCGAAAGAAGCGACTTCTTCATTCTGAGACTCCCAGTTTTTGAGGCGGGTTTGTTTCGAATTCCAACACAACACCCACCAAGATTGCGCCGGTAAACTGCTCCACTCTTCACAGCGCTTTAAGTTCGAAAATTCGACCAAAGAGCGCTGTAACACTTTAAATCTTCTGGATAATTTTTGACCTAAAGCAATTCAGGCTTCAGGAATTATACAGTTGCATTCTTCGTGTTCTTTCCACCATCAAAGGCGAGAAAAACCAGCATGTCAATCTTTCTTCTTCCAAGACAATGAAGAAGTACGATCATACAGCCAATAGTAATTGTTGGTCATCTGATCTGTGCGGCGCAAGCGGAAGCCAACCACCGCAAAAGCCAGCAAAACCACAAAATCAATCAGGTAAAGCGGTGCATCCAGCATGCCGCCGTTGAACAGTGCATGATGCAGGAAACGCATCACGAATGCCAAAAGCAGCGTGTAGACAACGATCCGACCATAGCCTTCCCAATTTTCTGCAACAGCCTTGCCGGTACGCCACGCGGTCCAGAAGCCGAGCAGTACCACCAGAAAGCGCAGAACGATGCGAACCGGATCTGGCTCAGCGTCAAAAAAAAGTCCCTGCATCTCAAATTCCCCTTCCGCCGCTCAATTCTGACCGCGGATTATCCGAAAACCGCTGCACACTTTTCGGTCCACTGTTCAATGACGTCCGCCTTCAAGATAGGCCGCCCGCACCTGTGGATCGGCCAGCAACTCCTTGCCAGAACCGCTCATGGTCACACGGCCATTGACCATCACATAGGCCCGGTCTGACAGTTTCAGCGCGGCAAACGCATTCTGCTCGACCAGAAACACGGTGAGCCCCTCTTCCTGATTGAGCTTTTTGATCGCCTCGAAAATGCCCTTGACGATCAGCGGTGCAAGACCAAGCGACGGCTCATCCAGCAGAAGCAGTTTCGGGCGGGCCATCAAGGCGCGGCCGATGGACAACATCTGCTGTTCACCACCCGAGAGCGTGCCGCCGCGCTGGCTCTGGCGCTCTTTCAGGCGCGGAAACAGGGCAAAGATCTTCTCGATATCCTCATGGAAATATTTGAGGTTATCAAGACCTGCGCCCATTTGCAGATTTTCCATCACCGTCATGCGCGGAAAAATCCGCCGCCCTTCTGGCGATTGCGCAATGCGCTCACGGGCAATCAAATGGGTGGGCATTTTGGTAATATCCACACCATCGAAGATGATCTTGCCAGCGCGCGCCTGCGGGCTGCCGCAGATGGTCATCATCAGCGTGGATTTACCCGCGCCATTGGCACCGATCAGACTGACGATTTCGCCTCTGTTGACCTCAACGCTCACGCCATCCAAGGCGCGGATGTTGCCGTAGAATGTTTCGACAGACTGTACTTTCAAAAGTGCATCACCGGCCATCAGACATTGCCTCCGGCAATCGCTTCCACATCTGAAATCGCTTCATCCAATTCTTCATCCTCAACCCCCAGATAGGCCGCAATCACCTTGGGGTCATTTTGCACATGCGCAGGCGTGCCATCGGAAATCTTCTGGCCATATTCCAACACCACAACATGATCGGAAATTTCCATCACCACCGACATATCATGCTCGATCAGCATGATAGAGGTGCCGACGTCATCGCGAATGCCGTTGAGCAAAGTGTTCAGCGCCAGGGACTCGCGTGGATTGAGCCCCGCTGCCGGTTCATCGAGACACAAAAGCTCTGGCCCGGTGCACATGGCACGGGCAATTTCCAGCCGGCGCTGCGCGCCATAGGGCAAATCACCGGCCGGATCATCGGCACGATCAATCAACTCGGCCTTTTCCAGCCAATATCTGGCATTCTCGATCGATTTCTCCTCGGCCTTTTTATAGGCTGGAAGCCCAAGCAAACCTAAAATCGTATAGCCAGACGCCTTCATCAGCGTGTTATGCTGGGCCACCAGCAGGTTTTCCAAAACAGTCAGACCCGAAAACAAACGGATATTCTGGAACGTGCGGGCAACCTTGGCCTTTTTCGGAATTTCAAAATCCGACAACCGTTCAAGGAGGAATTCCTTGCCCGATTTCTGCGTCATGGTGATCATGCCCATCGTGGGTTTGTAGAACCCTGTGATACAGTTGAACACCGTGGTTTTTCCGGCACCGTTCGGGCCAATCAGAGCCGTAATTTCACCGCGCTTTGCTTCGAACGACAGGTCGTTGATGGCCATGAGGCCACCAAATTTCATCGACAGATGTTCGACCTTCAGAATTGCGTCTTTGCTCATATTTTTGATTCCGGAGGTCATCAGCCATGCCCCTCCTTGGTGAAGCTACCCGAGACGGCTTTTCGTTCTTTCAGGAAGGCCGTCGGCTCTCGTGTTCCGACAAAACCGCGCGGCTTGAACAGCATGACCACCACCATGGCAATCCCGAACAGCAACATGCGGTAAAGCTCAGGCGTGAAGTCTGGTCCAAACACATGCTTGAGGAAGTCCATATCGCGCAGCAGTTCGGTACCGCCAATCATCACAACAGCAGCAACAGCGATACCGGTCAGCGATCCCATGCCGCCCAGAACCACAATCGCCAGAATGACAGCGGATTCGAGGAACACAAAGCTTTCTGGTGAGACAAAGCCCTGACGTGCGGCAAAGAACGAGCCTGCAAACCCACCAAACATGGCCCCCGTTGCAAAGGCGGTCAGCTTGGTGGTGACGGTGTTGATGCCGAGCGACCGGCAAGCAATTTCATCCTCACGCAACGCTTCCCAAGCGCGGCCAATCGGCATACGGCGAAGGCGAATGGTGACATAGGCCGTCAACATGCACAGCGCCAATGCGAGATAGAACAGGAAGATCTTGTAATAGGCCGAGGACATCGACAGGCCAAAGGTCTTGGCAAATCCATGCGCCGAGGCATCAAACGGCATGCCAAACAGGGTTGCTTTTGGAATGCTCGACACGCCAAAAGTGCCTTGCGTCACATCTGTCCAGTTGATCAGCACCAGACGGATGATTTCGCCAAACGCCAGCGTGACAATGGCCAGATAGTCGCCGCGCAAGCGCAACACCGGAAAGCCAAGGACAATCCCCCACAGGGCTGCGAAAATGCCCGACAGCGGCAGAAGAAGCCAGAATGACAGACCGAAATGCTGTGACAGCAGGGCGTAGGAATAGGCACCCACCGCATAGAAGGCCACATAACCCAGGTCGAGCAGACCGGCGAGACCCACAACGATATTGAGGCCCCATGCCAGCATCACGTAAATCAGGATCTGGATGCCGAAGTTATCGACATATTTCAGCGAGCCTTGCGTGCCGACCAGAAACAGGATGACCGGCGGGTACAAAATCAAGGCCACCAGCGCAATTTTGAGAAAATGCGTCTTGAAATAGGAAGGTTTTGGCGCGTCCAGCGACGCCGGCTTTAGGGAAGCCCGCATTTTGCGCGCTTTGGCCCATGGAGCAAAAAATGCAACAATCGCAAACCGGCCAAAAAAGGCGATGGCAACAAAGATCGCCAGCAATCCGGGGCGCGTGTACCAGATCAACTCATTGTTGATATTCTGGTCGGTCTTGACGCCGATATAGAGGATGAACATGCCCAGCGCGATCACGCCAGCAAACAGAGCCTCTTTGAAGGCCCGCACCATCAGGCCATCGGTTTTGGTCACAGCAGTATCAGTTGAGGACATGGATCAGACCTTCTCCACTTCGGGACGGCCCAAAATGCCGGTTGGTTTAAAAATCAACACAAAAGCCAGAATGCCAAACGTGGCAACGTCCTTGTAGGCGATGGTGAAATAGGCAGACCACAGCGATTCGATCAGGCCGATCAACAGACCACCCAAAACAGCGCCGGGCAGCGAGCCAATGCCGCCGAGAACGGCTGCCGTAAACGCCTTGACACCCGGAATGAAGCCATCGGTAAACGAAGCAACGCCGTAATACATCAGATACATGGTACCTGCCACAGCCGCCAGCGCCGCCCCCATAACGAAGGTCACTGAAATGGTCTTATCGACATCCACACCGAGCAAAGCCGCCATTTTGCGGTCTTGCTCGGTGGCGCGCTGGGCGCGGCCAAGGGGCGTCTTATTGACGATATACCAAAACGCGGCCAGCAAAACGGCCGTGACCGCCACAATGATCAATTGCTTCAGTGCAATGGTAATGCCGCCGAAATGATAGATATCATTGACCAGAGCCGGAATAGGCTTGTTGCGCGGGCCTTGAGCAACCTGAATAAAGTTGGACAAGGCGATGGACATGCCGATCGCCGTGATCAGCGGTGCCAGGCGAAATGAGCCGCGCAAGGGACGATAGGCAACGCGCTCGATTGTCCAGTTCCACAGACCGGTCATCAGCATCGAGACAACCAGCATGATCAACAATGCAAGCGCCACCGGGATGCCCGCAAAAAATGTTGTCAAAACCAGAAAAACGATCAATGCCGCAAAACCACCGAGCATGAAAATATCGCCATGGGCGAAGTTGATCATGCCGATAATACCATAGACCATGGTATAGCCAATTGCCACGAGCCCATAGATGGACCCGAGCGTAAGCCCATTAATGAGCTGCTGGATGAAGTAATCCATACAATATCCCCTGAATGTCCGTGTAGAACGGCATTCCTTGTTTGTCCCGTTCGGGTTCTTCGTGTTGGTGCAATTTGTTATCGCTTTCGCGCCAAATGTGAAGCCCAAATGAAAAAGAAAGCGCTTTTTTCTGTCAATTGCTCATTTTCGGTGCATATCTGAAAGAATCTCGGCAGAAAATTCAAATTTTCGCTTAAAAAACGCGCATGCGTTGTGGAAAAAAATTCCCACAAGTGATTGAAATGAAAAAACATCACCAAAGAAAGCGAGAAATTTTCAACGGGCTCGGGGACACTGTGGATTAGATTGAAAGTGTTACAGCACTGTTCGCCCCATTTGGCGAACGGTGCTTTGTTATCACGCTTGAGCGAAAGCCGCTGTCAGAGAAAACGACCGGCCGGCCTGCAGAATGTCTTCAAAGAAAAAGCGCGCGTAAGAGCGCGGAACAACCAGTTCAAAAACGTCATCGGCAATGCGCGCCAGATTGATACGCACCTGGCCGTAGAGCGTATTGGTCGATTGGTTGATCGAAAACACGGCAGGGTGCAGATCCACGGCTGTGCCCTTGGCCAGCACCGCTCTTGCATTGGGGCCAGAAAGCCTCGCCACAACAGAGGCATGGCTCTGATCAACCCAGGGCACACCGGCATTTTTCAGCTCTGCTGTCACCGCATCCAATTCTGTCTCATTGAGGACCAGCAGGCACTCGAACGGCCCACAAATGCGCAAGACCCCATCTGGCAGAGCCGAAAGAGCTTCAGGCGCAGCGATGATCGAGAGAACAGCGGGCCGTCGCAAAATGCTCATATGATCCCCATCACGAAGAGATGCGGGTGCTGGCGTTGGCATCAAATCCTCAAGCGGATGTCTTTGAATGAAATCCATCTTGCGCTTCCTTATCCGTGCAATTTCTGACCAGCGGGATCGACAAACACCGGCTCGCAGATGGTTGCCAACACCTCATGACCATGCAAACCATCCCAAACCGTGATTTTCTCACCCATCCGCTCCCGGCCGGATTTCAGCAGTGCCAGACCAATACAGCAATCCAGCGTCGGGGAATGACAGACCGAGGTAACGTGGCCCTGATCGTTGAGCAAGGACGGGCGGGCACCTTCTTTCAACAAATGCGCGCCCACTTTGAAACTGTCCTCGGCGTCCACCGGCTTAAGCCCGACCAGTTGATAGCGATCGGCTGCCGTCAGGCCAAAGCGGCTGGACAGGCGCTTGCCAATAAAATCGGGCTTGGTGTCTGCAAACATACGTCCCAATCCCAGATCATCCGGTGTCACCGTGCCATCAATTTCGCTGTGGGTGACAAAACCTTTTTCAATGCGCAGCACATTCATGGCCTCGACGCCATAGGCGCAGATGCCGTGATGTCTCCCGATCTCCATCAGAGCATCAGCCACCGCCTCGCCAAAACCGGCCGGCACCGCCAGCTCATAGGCCAGCTCACCTGAAAAGGAGATGCGAAACAGCCGCGCCCGCAATCCGCCTTTCAGCGTCACCTCTTTTGCTGCGAGAGCGGGGAATGCCGCATTGGAAATATCGTCTTCCACCAGCTTTTGCAAAATCACCCGCGATTTTGGCCCCGCCAGCGCCATTTGCGCCCATTGGTCTGAAACAGACAAAAGCTTCACATCCAGATCCGGCCACAGCACTTGGGCTGCAAATTCCAGATGGCTCATCACCTCGCGGGCATAGGCCGTGGTGGTGGAGATCAGATAGTGGTTTTGCCCCAAGCGGCTTAACGTGCCGTCATCCATCACCATGCCGTCTTCGCGCAGCATCAGGCCGTAGCGGGCCTTGCCAATCGGCAGTTTCAGCACCGGGTTACAATAGATCCGGTTGAGAAATTGCGCCGCATCCTTGCCAAACAGCTCAATTTTGCCAAGCGTTGACACATCACACAAACCGGCATTGGCGCGCACATTCAACACCTCCCGGTCCACACTCTCGCGCCAACTGGTTTCATCACTGCGCGCAAACCAGCTGGCGCGATACCAGAGGCCGGATTCCACAAATTCGGCACCGTTTTTCTGCGCCCAGCCATGCAGCGGCGAGGTGCGAACCGGCCTTGTGCGTTCAGTGCGGCTGGTGCCCGCCATGGCCCCCATGGAGACGGGCGTGTAGAATGGCCGAAATGTCGTGGTGCCAACGGCGGCGGGCGAGATGCCGCGCATGCCTGCAATAATGCCCACGGCGTTGACGTTACCAAGCTTGCCCTGATCGGTGGCCATGCCGGTGGTGGTATAGCGCTTGGAATGCTCAACAAAGCCCATGGCTTCGCGCTCTGCGAGGCTCAAATCGCCGATATGAACATCGTTTTGAAAATCAACAAAAGCCTTGCCGATCGAGCCGGTGACATACCATAGCGGCGCAAAAGAGCTATCATAGTCTCCCTCGACCTCCGACAACGGCATTTTTTTGACCTTGAAGCCAAGGTCTTTCGCAACATCGCTCGCCTTGGCCGCACCATCGCGAAGGCAATCCGGCAAGCTGGCATGGCCTGCGGCTGATCCAGCCACCATCAGCCCTGCGCCGGCATCGGGAGCGAGAAAGGCTTGCGCGGCATCCGACCACACCGGCTTTGCGCCGCGCTGGCAGGCCAGATGCACCACCGGGCTAAACCCGCCCGACATGGCCAGCGCATCACACCCAATCTCCTGCCTATGGCCCATGCGCTCGACAATCACGCTGGAAAGCCGACCACGACCTATCGTTCCCACCACGTTGGCACCGCGCAGAACACGCACCCCATCGGGCGCTTCATCCGCGGAGCTGGCACGCGGATCGATAATGGCCGCCACCTCGACACCAGCAGTCTGCAAATCAGCTGCCGTGCGGTAGCCCGCGCTGCCATTGGCGAAGATTGCCACGGAGCGACCCGCTGCAACACCATAGCGATTGAGGTAGGTGCGGACCGCCCCCGCTGTCATCACGCCGGGCCGGTCATTGCCGCCAAACACCAAGGGGCGCTCCTCTGCGCCGGTTGCCACAATGGCGCGCTTGGCAATGATCCGCCATAGCCGCTCCACGGGCCGATCGGGTGACGGCAGCTTGCTGTGCTTTTGCACCCGCTCCACCGCGCCAAACACATTGTCATCATACCAGCCAAACACCGTGGTGCGCGGCAACAGCGTGACATTGCTCAAGCTGCTCAATTCAGCCACAACCTGATCGGCAAAGGCGGATGCCGGTTGACCATCGATCTTGGTGGTTTCGCTCAACAGTGAACCACCCAGCGCAAAACTCTCGTCTGCCAGCACCACACGCAAACCTGCGCGCGCCGCCGTTCTCGCCGCCATCAACCCGGTCGGCCCGGCTCCCACCACCAGCAGATCGCAATGGGCCCAAATTTTCTCATAGGCATCGGGATCGGCCTGCATCGCCGCCTTGCCAAGGCCCGCGGCTTTGCGGATCAGCGGTTCATAGACTTTTTCCCAAAAACCCTTGGGCCACATAAAGGTCTTATAATAAAAACCCGCCCCCAGAAGTGGCGAAAACAACGCATTCAGCGCACCGATATCATAGCGCAGAGAGGGCCAGCAATTTTGGCTGCGGGCGCTCAAGCCGTCATACAGCTCTGCCATAGTGGCACGGGTGTTTGGGGTGCTACGCCCTTGCGCACCAATGCTGACCAGCGCATTGGGCTCGGCCGATCCCGCTGTGACAATGCCGCGTGGCCGATGATATTTGAAACTGCGGCCCACCAACAGCTGATCATTGGCCAAAAGCGCCGACGCCAGCGTATCGCCCTCAAAGCCGTCCATGGACTTGCCGTCGAAGGTGAATTTCAAGGGGCGGTCGCGCTTGATCAAGCCGCCGTTTTGCAAACGATAGCTGCTCATTGCTCCGCCTCTATCACTTTAGCGGAAACATCCGTCACAGAATAAACTTCGTGGCTCATGGCGTTGTCGCGCTCCACCACCAGCCAGCGGCGACAGCCTGCCGTGTGCTGCCAATGTTCAACACTACGGCCTTTCGGATTTTTGCGCACAAAGACATAGGAATACCATGCATCATCCGAGGCGCTGGCTTTGGGCCGCACCGGCGATGCATCACCGCGAATAGTGAATTCTTCTCTTGGGCGCACCCCGCAATGGGGGCAGGTGATCAGGCTTGCCATAGGATGTCTCGATAGAGTTTGTCAGGAAAAAGTGGAACCCGGTTTTTCTGACCAGACAAACGAAAAACAGGAAACTCTCGAATTCAGTGCAAATTGGGTTGCGGGCCTTTGCCGCTCTCGTTCACCGCAAAACCACGGCGAAAACGATCAAGCCGCAGCAGGCGGGCAACATGATGGTGTTCGTTTTTTGCAATCAGATGGGCAAAGCAAAGGCCAGACGCCGGCGTGGCTTTAAATCCGCCATAGCACCAGCCACCGTTGAGATAGAGATTATCAATCGGCGTGCGGTCAATAATCGGCGAGCCATCCATGGTCATATCCATCACCCCGCCCCAGGCACGCAACACACGCAAGCGCGACAGGCCGGGAATAAGAGATACCCCCTCCTCCATGGCGTGTTCCACCATGGCCAGATTGCCCCGCTGGGCATATGAAGAGTAGCCATCAATATCCGAGCCGAACACCAGACCGCCCTTATCAGACTGCGAAATATAGAAATGGCCGGATGCGCCAAAAGTGATGACATGATCAATCACCGGCTTGATGCCCTCCGAGACAAAAGCCTGCAAGACATGACTTTCAATCGGCAGCTCCAACCCGGCCATCTGGCCCACAATTGACGTATGCCCCGCCGCCGTCAAACCCAGCTTGTTGCAACCGATAAAACCCTTGCTGGTTTCGACACCCTCAACGCGGCCAGCTGCATCACGCCGAATGCCGGTGACTTCACAATTCTGGATCAAATCGACGCCGCGGCTATCGGCACCCCGGCCAAAGCCCCAGGCCACGGCATCGTGACGCACCGTGCCGCCGCGCTTTTGCAAAAGACCGCCCAAAATCGGAAAGCGGGCGTGGTCGAAATTCAGATAAGGCATCAGTTTTCGCACGGCATCGCGTTCAAGCATCTCGGCCTCGACCCCGTGCATTTTCATGGCATTGCCGCGCCGGGCATAGGCGTCGCGCTGACCATCGGAATGAAAAAGATCCATCACCCCACGCTGCGACACCATAGCATTGTAATTGAAATCCTGCTCCAAGCCTTCCCATAGCTTTAAGGACAGCTCGTAAAACGGCAAATTGCCATCCAGCAGATAATTGGAGCGGATAATCGTGGTGTTGCGCCCAACATTACCGGACCCAAGATAGGATTTTTCCAGCACCGCCACATTGGTGATGCCGTATTCTTTGGCCAGATAATAGGCTGTGGCCAAACCATGGCCGCCGCCGCCAACAATGACCACATCATAATGAGGTTTCGGCTCTGGCTCCCGCCACAGGGGCGTCCAATGCCGATTGCCGAAAAGAGCTTGTTTTACAAGCGAAAAAGCCGAATAGCGCATGCGTCGTCCTGTGAAATGCCACGGGCACATTGGCACAACAGCAAAAAATCACAAGCCAATGCAGGGGGCTACTGCGTAATTCCTTAAATCGGAAACGATTTAAGGTGAAAATGATGCCGAGAAAGCGGGGGAAACATCCAAATCAGCAGGCCAGTTTAGGGTTATCTTTACACATAACATGCTTCAAAGACGAGCGTGGGCATCTTGAACTTCAGTTTTTTAGTGACAAAGTATTCATCTCAAAGTAGAAAATCTGAACCGCCTGGAGCATCTGAACGGTGATGAAAGTTGAACAATACGGGTTTTTGCAAGCAAGTTAGTTATTTCATAAAATTACAAAGTGAGGGTATAACTGCTTCTCATGACGTTTGCGGGTAAAAAAACAAGTCGCCATTTGTGCACTCTGCACACGGCAGAGGGGGAATGTTGAGCGACCACGGGCCACCAAAAATCCAATTCACTCAGCAGGATATTGTTTTGCAAACGCTGCAGGTGACACGGGAATCCCGCGCAAACATAAAAAAACAGCGCCCCAGGGTGATCTGGTTAACTGGCTTGTCAGGTTCCGGAAAATCAACAATTGCCAATGCGATAGAGACACGGCTGCACGCCAGGGGCAATCACACCTATATTCTTGATGGCGACAATGTTCGCCATGGCCTCAATCAAGACCTCAGCTTCTCCCATGAAGACCGTGTTGAGAACATCCGCCGTGTGGCCGAAGTGGCCAAGCTCATGGCAGATGCTGGGCTGATTGTTATCGTCGCCTTCATCTCACCGTACAGGGTAGATCGGGAGCTGGCTCGAAACCTGTTGACCAAAGACGAATTTATCGAGGTGTTTATCGACACGCCTTTGCAAGAATGTATCCGGCGCGATCCCAAAGGCCTTTATCGCAAAGCGCTAACAGGCGGTATTGCGCATTTTACCGGCGTGAGTTCAACGTATGAGCCTCCGCTCCACGCCGAGATCAACCTGAAAACGCTGGAAGCCGGGCCGGATGAACTTGCCATGCGGGTGGTTGATTATTTGGATAAAACCACGCCTGCCTGACGCATAACTCAAACAGGTAACAAAGCGTTCAATGTATTTTTGTATGTTACAGCGTCCTTTGTTCACCGGATCTAGAGTCTGTCAGGTTCAGATTGAACCTGACAGACTCTAGATTCCTTTGTTTGAGTTTGTCTTTGCGGGAAAACCGGATTCCACTTTTCCCTGACAAACTCTAGTGCACAAAGGACGCTGTAACACTTCTGATCTGCCGCATAATTTTCATCTTAAATCGACTTTGATTTCAAGAATTATGCAGTCAAAAATCTGGCGTGGGTTTTGCGGTTCAAACATGATCAACACCTGCGCCATTGCATCACCATAGGAAGGGCTTGGCCGTGATCGATGTTTTTGAGCGTGCAGCCATTGCGGCGGGTCGAGAAATCATGCAGGTCTTTCATGATGGCCCAACAATTCACATCAAAAGTGACTCCTCTCCCGTCACAGAAGCCGATGAGCGCGCCGAGGCGGTAATTTTGTCGGCACTCAGCGCCGCCTTTCCCGACGTCCCCGTTGTGGCTGAAGAAGCCGCCGCCGCTGGCAATATTCCCGAGACTGGGCACACGTCCTTCATTCTGGTGGACCCTTTGGATGGAACCAAGGAATTTATCCGTAAAAGCTCGGATTTTACCGTCAATATTGCGCTGATAAAAGCGGGTATTCCTGTCATGGGAATTGTCTATGCGCCGGCCCGAGGCGTGGCTTATCTCGGAGATGCAAGCGGCGCTTTCAAAATCGAGATTGATGAAACGTTTGTGCCCGTTGCACGTCGCGCTATCCGGGTGCGTGGCTCTCAGAGCAGTCTCGTGGCCCTCGCCAGCCGCTCGCATAACAGCCCGGAAACGGATGTTTTTTTGAAAAGCAAAGGCATTACCGATACAAAATCGGTCGGCTCATCGCTAAAATTTTGCCTCATCGCCGAGGGAGACGCCGATGTTTACCCACGCTTTGGCCGCACGATGGAATGGGATACGGCTGCAGGCGATGCCGTGCTGCGGGCCGCCGGCGGCATGACACTCGGTCTGGATGGGCGGCCGCTGCCTTACGGCAAACGCAACCAGGCCCAGGATAGCGATTTTGCCAACCCATCGTTTATTGCCTGGGGTGGGCATCAGATCTGACACCCCATTTTTCGCGCAACCATGTGCCGTGAACATGGCGCGCCGTTTTCCAAGAACAATCAAAGAGACAGCATCCTCTTTCTTCACCCTCTCCACGCATGGCCGATAATGCCAGCACCGATATGGATGGAGATGATGATGACTGACACAACACCCCGCTTGGCCCTGCCCTATATTCTGCCTTCCCAGGCGCAAAAACATGTTACCCACAACGAGGCTTTGGCCATTCTGGATGCGGCAACGCAACTGGTTATTACCGATAGTCTGGCAGCACCACCCGCCACACCTGCCAATGGCCAGTGCTTTTGGCTTCTGGCCAATGCCACCGATGCATGGACCAATCACGATGGCATGATCGCGGTGTGGCAGGATGGTGCATGGTTGTTTATGACACCCCAAATCGGGTGGATGGCTTTTTTTCGCTCAAGCAGCACACTGCTCACCTACAACGGTTCCGGCTGGCGTGAGCTACCGCTGCCATCGGCCCCGCAATTTAGCCGTCTTGGTGTGAACGCCAGCGCCGATGACACCAACAGATTCACCATTGCCTCTGATGCCGTTTTGTTCAATCACAATGGCGGCGACCAACGGGTGAAATTGAACAAGGCCGCATCTGGCAATACTGCCTCGCTGCTCTATCAATCCAACTGGCAGGGAAAAGCAGAAATCGGGCTCGCAGGCTCGGATGAGTTGAGCATCAAGGTCTGTGATGTGGCGGGCCGCTGGACCACCGCACTGGCGATAAGCCCGGAGGGCTATGTCAAGCAACCAGCAAAACCCGCGGCAACGGCCCGGTTCGCCCCCTCGGAAATCAATGTGAGCGAGGGGCAGATTACCGGCTTCGATCTATTGACCATGGGCCAGGGCGGGATCGTTCTGCAAACGACCCTTGGTGCAACGACAGGCCAAAGCCTCAAAATACCAACCACGGGCATTTACCTCGTCTCGCTGATCATCTCGGCATCTGCCGCAAAAGACTATGCCGCTACAATTATCGACCAGACCCAGGCGCGTTTTTTCAAACTCGCAATTGGCACGGTGACTGGCGTTGTTCAATCCAGCCAGACAACATGCTTGCTGCTCAATCAAAATACCGAACTGAGTATATTGCACAGCGGAACTGCCACTCTGGGAGCAAGCTCAACCGGCGTTAAAATCGCGGTTGTCCTTTTGTGAACTGGAGGCCGATCGCGAGAATGAGCGGCTCTTGACATTACCAAGGTGCAAAATAGCTTCAGCCGAGAGCGGTGCTGGCACACGCCCAAGCACCGTATCGACCGCCCGGGAGGTAAAAAAATCTCTTGGCATAGATAAAAAATATCACTGCCGACGATTTCTCTGTGAAAAACGTTCCAAAATTATACAGAATCTCGAGGGCGAATCATCAAGCTGGCGGCGGGTTTTGCATTTATTATGCCACTTCTCTCAACGGCTCTCACGCGCCGCCTAATAAAGCCAAAACAAACGGCGACAAATCATCAAAAATATAAATATACAAATCATAATTTCTGAAATTATTGGCGTAACGATTGTATCTTCTAGAAAAAAATCATCGATAAATTCAAGTTACACAATAAGCATACATAAGAACGCTAAAAACGAGACGTTTTATATTTAATTTGTATGGTTTCTTGCACATATTTTCACAAAATGACAGTTTGTGTGTGACATCAGCACAAGCGACCAACCTGTTCAAATTATTATCAAATTATTACCTCGAGCTTAGGTATTTTTTAAAGGTGCCGCGCTAGATTTCGGGTCTGTGGTCTTGAGTTTGTAGTAGAGAGTCCAATGACCGAAACGATACGCCCGCGTGTAAAATATGTTATCGGCCCCGACGGCAGCCCGCTAACAATTGCTGACTTGCCGCCAGCCAATACCCGTCGCTGGGTTATCCGCCGCAAAGCAGAGGTTGTCGCCGCTGTTCGTGGTGGATTGCTGAGCCTGGAAGAGGCCTGTGAACGCTATACATTGACAGTGGAGGAATTCCTCTCCTGGCAGTCCTCTATCTCTGACCACGGCCTTCCAGGTCTGCGGACAACACGCATCCAGCAATATCGCCACTAACCAGACTTTTACAGGTGCGCCAACGCAGGCGCTCCACATTGTTTGTTTTAGACATTTTTCTGAGCTGCAAGAATACTGGCCAAAGAATACCGTCTCAGCCTCTTGTTTCCCATGTCCGGCTTCTGTCATTTCCCCATTGGACGGCTGCCGGGCAAAATTGCCCAATAGCAAAGAAAAATTCGCCGCTTTACCGTCGCGCTGCTTTTTTGACCACACAGTTCAAGCAGCCGCGATGGTGATAAGCTGTCCCAGACAATCGCCCTTCCCGGAGCTAGAGTTTGTCAGGAAAAAGTGGAACCCGGTTTTCCCGAAAAGACAAACGAAAACAAAGGAATCTAGAGTCTGCCTGGTTCAATTTGAACCTGACAGACTCTAAAGCCCGGAATTTTTGTCTGGAACGATGGGCTGACTGAAAGCAGTTGCTCGGATCGACCGATCTTGATGCGGAAATTGCCGCTTTCGAAGCAGCATAAAATCTTCACAAGGAAAAAGCACGCGAGCATTCCCGATTTCCGCGTCGATGCTTCGACCGCGCAAGCGATAATGTCGTGGCGGCATCTCGCAATATCGGTTTAAGCTTTGGATCGGGTCGGTTTCGGAAGCTGAAAGACCAAGAACGCACAAACAGCGTTTGAAAAAGCTCCAGATCAAACGAAAGAAATTGGCGCATCCAATGAAAATTGGTGGGGCTCGCGTCATCCCCTCTTGCAGAAAACCTGTTTCCGCATTTCCTGGCGGTGGTCAGGTCTTTCACCTGTTGCCCGCAAGCGCATCATTGTAAATTTTCCGCATAATTCCTGCAATCGCGATGGATTGCAGGAATTATGCGGAAATATTTTATAAGGTCTCAGGACCGATGCGTTAAGCACGGGCCCGATTTTGTCCATCACGCTCTTCAAGCGCTGCCGCTTTGGCATGATCTGCCACAGCCTCTTCCAATGCCAGTTCGGCAGCGTCCTGCTGCACTTTCAGTTCGCGGATCGAGTTTTGCAAATTATCAGCACGCTGGCGAGCCGCTTTTGCAAAAGTTGGATAAGCGAAATGGGTGGGGTCGGTGATACCGGCCTTTTTCTCTTCAACAGAGATCTGGTTTTCCAATTCAGCAGCCATTCGCTCAAATTCTGACATCATCAGCTGCAACTGTTGCAACTGCCGACGCTTCTCCGCAACCTGAAATGCCTTCAGGCGTGTTAGACTGTCACGCGACTTCATACGCAATACTCCCGTGATGCGAGGTCCCCCGCTTTCACTCAAATTTCCCATCGCCCGCGGACATTAAAACGAATCACCCCGAAAAATCTCGCGGCGTTAACAAAAAAACTACCTTTGGTAACCTTTCGTTTACGGGCATCGTTAATGATAAGGGAGATCATTTAAGGGTCGGTAAATGCCAAGGTCCAAAATACAGGACAATGACAATGATAAGTCAATTGAATCGCTTAAGCGGAAAGTCTGCTAAAATGATTCAGCTGTGGCGATGAGAAAGTGACAATGAATCATTGGGCTAACTAAAAAACTTAATAAATTCGTTACTCTTGCCAGAGTGAATCAGAATTTGTTAACCATTTAGTGGCAGCCTTCAAATCAGGCAACGACTGGATCCGTTTAGCGTTGGGACCATTCAAAACCTTACGGCGGCGGTAAAGGGGATATTTATGCGGGTTCTACTCATCGAAGACGACAGCGCCACAGCGCAGAGCATCGAACTGATGCTTAAGTCCGAGAGCTTCAACGTCTACACCACAGATCTTGGTGAAGAAGGCGTCGATCTCGGGAAACTATATGATTACGACATCATTCTGCTTGACCTCAATCTTCCCGATATGTCGGGTTACGAGGTCCTTCGGACTCTGCGTCTCTCGAAAGTGAAGACGCCAATTCTCATCCTGTCCGGCATGGCCGGAATTGAGGATAAAGTTCGCGGTTTGGGCTTTGGTGCCGACGACTACATGACAAAGCCATTCCACAAGGATGAGCTGGTTGCGCGCATTCACGCCATTGTTCGCCGCTCCAAGGGTCATGCACAATCCATCATCATCACTGGTGAACTGATTGTTAACCTTGACGCCAAGACGGTTGAAGTTGGCGGCCAGCGCGTTCATCTGACCGGCAAGGAATACCAGATGTTGGAGCTGCTTTCGCTCCGCAAGGGAACAACCTTGACCAAGGAAATGTTCCTCAACCACCTTTATGGTGGCATGGATGAACCTGAATTGAAAATCATCGACGTTTTCATCTGCAAACTTCGCAAGAAGCTGGCAAATGCGGCTGGCGGTGAAAACTACATCGAAACTGTTTGGGGCCGTGGCTATGTGCTGCGCGAACCTGACAGCGCCGAATATATGGAAACGGCATAAATCTCGACAAAATGCGTTGAAATAATCTGGTTTCAACGCATGACGCCCCGACATTTTAAGGCTGCCCTGAATAACCGCTGTGTGCGTTTTATAAACCGCATGGCAACGTAAGGTTTGCGACTGTTCCATGCCAAAAGCTCCCGTATTGCGGGAGCTTTTTGTCGTTTTCACGTGCTGCTGGAGCTTAGAGCATCGGATCGAAAATCAGCCCCGATCCGATGCTCTAAGTTTTTGTTTACGCATCGGATTATCCGAGAAGTGGAAACCGGCTTTCGGCACGATGTTTTAGGCAGCGGCGCGTTGATCAAAAATCTTTGTCAAAATTTGCCGATCAAAAGGCTTGAGCAGAAAATCGCTCGCCCCTGCCCGCTTTCCGCGCATCATCGTCTTTAAATCTGCCTCGATCACGCAATAGAAAATCCGTGCTGCTGTTCCACCGGGCATGGAGCGAATGTTGGTGATCAGGTCCAGCGCACCATCAATGCCGGAATCGACGATGATCACATCGGGCAATTGTGCCTCGCACGTGGTCAGCGCCTCTCTGGCAGAGGATGCCTCGCTCACCTCATAGCCAAGCTCAGAGAGGATTTTATGGGCCACTTTGCGCACGACATCCGACGAATCAGCAATCATCAGTCGCTTCATCTCAGTGCCCACGCCCGTTCCCATCGCCACAATCTCCATTACATTCGGAAAGAATAATACAGAATCACCCTTAAAAGAAAATAGAAATCTGCGGTTGCAAACATCATTCGACGGGTCAGATTCGAACCATAACAGAGTGCACACCCAACCATACCATTGTTCCTGCCTGCCCCCGGCATGGTGGCAAGCAGGAAAACGACAATTTATTCGGCCGAAGGTTCCGCGTCAGGGGCGTCCACTGCTGCGGTTTGCGCTGTGAAAACAATTTCGCCTTCTCCGATGGAATATTTCAGTTCCATGCCCGATTCATCGGCCAGAAGAACCGTGTAATAGGGCTGGATGGTATGGGCATCGATGGATTCTTCCAAAATGCCATCGCAAATTTCAGCGAATTTTGGGGGCACGCGCAGCATCCGGCCCTTGGCGACAATGCTGAATTTCGCGTCATATTCCGGGTTTTCCAAAACGACATCCAATGACCCACCCCGAGGGATGGACCCATAGGCTACCAAAAACAGGTTCATCAGCAATTTAACGCGGTTTTTGGCAATAATGGCGCGCGGACCGTTCCAGGTGACGGTTGTTTTCTTCTCGGCCTCGGCAAAATCCTTAACGGCCTTTTCCGCCTCGCCTGTATCAATGGATGCACCGACAGAGCCGGAAGCGCCGAAAGCCAGACGGGCAAATTTAAGCCGCACCGACGCATTGAGCGCGCTTGCACGAATAAGGTCCATGGCGTCTTCGTCGGCACCGCCTTCGTCGAGCAGTTCCAGGCCATTGTTGATTGCGCCCACCGGCGAAATAACATCATGGCAAACACGACTGCACAACAGGGCTGCCAGATCGGCACCGGCGAGTGTAAGATTTGGGTTCTTGATCATCGATTTCTCCTCGACGGCAACGTCATCATAAGCCTACTGCATTCTTCCTTCAAATCGTGCCGGATTTAACGGGGAGATTATGCAGCGAATAAACTAGGTCAGTATCATGCGTTTATTGAGACGCTTGATATTTTAAGCGTGTGTTTTGGCCGCGCCAGCTTAACCGCACATTCTATGCGCCATAATGACACCATATTTGGTAAACCCATTGTTAAGACGAAATCATCAAGATGGGATAAAGCCTGAATAAGGCCGATTCTATTTTCATCCGAGGAGGAAGCAATGCGCTTTTCCATCATTCGGGACGTGGTACGGACCTGGATTCTACCCGCTGCCATGGTTTTGGCAGCCTTTGTTGTCATGCCCATCAATGCCATGGCGCAAAACAGCGACCAATATACGATGGACGAAGTGGTCAACGCCGGTCACTCGTTTTTTGGCGAAACCAGCGGTGCCCTTGCCAAGGTCATTGAAAAAGCGTTCTCGCAATATGGCTTGCCAAATGGCTATATTCTCGGCCAGGAAGGCTCAGGCGCGTTTATTGCAGGCCTGACTTACGGCGAAGGCACTCTCAACACCAAGAATGCTGGCCAACATCCGGTATTCTGGCAAGGCCCTTCGCTGGGATTTGACTATGGTGGCAACGGCAGCCGAACCATGATGCTGGTCTATAATCTGCCCTCAATCGACAGCCTGTACACCCGGTTTGGCGGCGTCAGTGGCTCGGCTTATATCATCGCCGGCGTTGGCATGACGGCGCTCAAGAGCAACAATATGGTTCTGGTGCCGATCCGCACGGGCCTGGGCGCGCGCCTTGGCGTCAATGTCGGCTATCTCAAATTGACCCCCCAATCCACCTGGAACCCTTTCTGAACAGGAAATTGCGCAAAATCCGTGCAACAGCCTCACAATACCGTCTAAATCTATGCTAGAATCAGGCAAGGATAACCGCTTTAGACATGACCGCTTTTTTAGACGGGGCGTCAGGAGAAGACCAGAAATGCGCAGCATGAGGGTGCCTTTTCGCAAATCACCAGTGGAATGCGCCCTCTGCGGTGCAAAACAGATTGGCTGTTCGATTTTGCACCAGCTGCATGATGTTCTGGGCATTGCCCCCGAAGAAGTGGCTTCGCTGTGATTGAATACGCCCTCCTGTTTGCGCTGGGTTTTACCACAGCGGCGCTGTTAATGGCCCTTGTCAGCCCGGCCATCCATGGCCGGATTGTCGCCTATACCGAAAGGCGTCTGCGCGCCACGGCCCCGCTGGGTGCGCAGGAGGTGCGTGCCCAAAAGGATATGGTGCGCGCGGTCTATGCGGCCGAAAATGCCAAACTTGCAAACGAGTTGAAACGGGAACGGGACAGGTCTGTGTCGTTGAAAATCGTCTCCGACAGCGCCATTGCCGAAATGGAGCGGGCTTTGCGCGAAGAAGCCTTGCTGAAAGAGCAAGTGAACACCATGAGCCGTGAAGCCGCCGAATTGAGAGCAGAATTGCGCACCAGCGGCACACAGATCGAAAAATTGAAAGCGTCGCTGGAGCGCAGCGAAGCCAATGTTTCCAGCCGCATCGACGACATTGAAGCGCTGAAGGCCAATGTGAGCCGCCTTGAAACAAAAATGAACGGGCGCAATCAGGAAACCACCAATCATCAACAGCAGGTGGAAGATTTACAACTGCGTATAAAAGACCTCCGTCAGGAGCGCGAAACCTTGCTGGACGAAAAAAAATCGGCACTGGAGCGCACCCAAAAGGCAGAGCAGCGGCTTTTACAAGAAGAGGATAAGGTTTTACGGTTGGAAGATCGCCTGCAAAAACTTGAAGGCAGCGCCGATCAACCCAAACCCACCGAGCAGCGCGTATGATGAAAGAAAAATCCAAGATGGTGCAGAAACTGGACAGCTCCGCCATCGATACCCAGGCGCTGGAACAGGACTTGCGGGCGCAAAGCAGCGCTCTTTGTGCCAAATTGGTAAGCGCGCATGGCCAAGACAACGATGACGCCTTGCGTCAGAACATTGCCACCATTGCCGCCGGCATGCTGGTGCTGACAGCCTCGCGCGCAGGGGCAACCTCACCCATTCCGGCACTTTTGGCCAACCAAGATGTCAAAAGCAATTTGATTGACGCGGTTCAGGCATACGGCACAAACCCTGAAATCGGGACTTAATTTAAGCAATTATGCCAAAAATTGAGTGCGCTACGGTCTCCTTTGTTTGGGTTTGCCGGATCAGAAAAACCGAAATCCACTTTTCCTGACAACCTCTAGCTCCCGCCTTGATCACGGCCGGATAGCTCAAGCTGCAACGCATTTAATTCGCTGAAAAATCCAGCCGCCCCAAAGCCCGCGCGGCACAGTGCAAAGCAATGCCGCTGGCTGTGCCAAGGTTGAGACTGTCTAATCCCGGTGATTGGGCAATGCGCATTGTTAAGAAGCGTTCCAGCACCTCGGCAGGCAGCCCCTCACCTTCTGTTCCAACCACCAGAGCCAGACGCGCACGACCGGACAATGCAGAACCGATATCGCCAATCTCCAGCTTTCCCGAAGGGCTCAATGCCGCAATCAGGAAGCCTGCGACATCCAGTGCGGACAGCAAAGACACTGCCTGCCCCTGCCGGCTATAGGGCGTGGTCAGCACCGAGCCAACCGACACCCGCAGCGCTTTGCGATAGAGCGGATCGCAACTGGTTTCGTCCAAAAACACCGCATCTGCCGAAAAGCCCGCGGCATTGCGAAACATTGCGCCAATATTGTCGTGGTTTGAAATGCCGCAACCCACCAGCACCAGAGATTGTGCGGGCAAACTGGCAACCAGTGCGGAAAAATCCGGCGCTGTCAGCCGATTTCCCAGCGCCAGCACACCGCGATGCAGATGAAAGCCCGCAATGGCATCAATGGTCGCGCCATTGGCAACATAGACAGGCTTGTCTTGCGGCCAATCTTTCAGAAGCGGTGCAAGCCCGGCAAGGCGGTTTTCCAAAACCAGCAGCGCCTCGGCCTCAATACCGCGCCCGGCGCGGTGGGCGGCCAGCAACATGCGCAATACCACCGTGCCTTCCGCAATAAACCGGCCATCGCGCCCGGTCAGATCGCGCTCGCGGATCTTGTGAAAGGCGGCAATGCGCGGGTCATCCGCCTCGGATATCGAAAATATGTTTGCCATCGCTTAGATCGAATATTCCAAATACAACGAGGGATCGTCCAAAACCGAAACCATACCCTCTGTATTGTCTGTATGGTCACGCTCGAACGATAATCTAAAATTTCAAATATAAGGCCATATTTAAAAAGAAATAAAATTTTACGGATTTTTAGCAGAATTAATCGATGATTTCACGATATCATCATGATGAACGATACCGAACAAAAGAAATTCATTAAAAAAACACTCATGGATTAAAACGTCGACCCGTTTGGGACGCGCTTTGATCTCCGTGCTGCTCATCGGAGCACGGAGATCAAAGCACGCAAATTGATTGCGCTTTTCCCGGCCAAAATTTTCTTCTCAAGACCTCATTCCAGACAAACTCTCGTTTGCGTAAGATACAGGAGACAGCACGTGCGTCGTGTCACGATTAAGACAGCGCTAACATTGGCGCTTTCCATCATTACCACTGGTATTATAATACTTTCGGCCACCTCATTTTATGGCATGTCAACCGTTTATGCCAATCTCGAGGATATTGGTGGGCCGCTATCCAAACGTCAGGCCATGGCAGCTGCGCTCAAAACCGAATTCATGGGATTGCGTTTAACAGTCGCCAAAGTGTCCCTCGCCAAGCCCGATCCGAATGCTATGCGCCAGGCTATTGAGATGTCCAATGCCCAGGCCGATAAATTGGCAGGCCTCGTATCGCAATACCAGGCTATGGCCCGCACAGGAAAAGGCAAAGAGCTTGTTGACAACATAGCATCATCCATTGCTGCCTATGAAGAGGTCAGCAAGACATTGGCCAACTTGTGGGTTGATGGCAAAAATGCCGAGGCACAAGCCATTTCTGACCAAAAGGTTGCCCCTACCTCAGCCGCCGCAGCGGCGAGTGTCGATGCGCTGCTGAAATATATCGAGACACGGATCAATGACACCGTAACGTCCAGCGCTACAACAAAAGACAACATGACTTTGTTGATGATGATCATGTCGGCTTTCAGCATCATGTTTGCGCTGGCAGGCATGTGGTACGTCATTTTTGGCGTTGCCAACCCGATTGGCAAATTGGCTGATGCCATGCGCCGTCTTGCTGACGGGGACTTGAAAAGCCAGATCCCATTCGCTGGCCGCCAGGACGAGCTTGGCAACATGGCAGCAACGGTTGAGGTTTTCCGCAATGCCGGCGTTGAGAACCAGCGTCTTGAAGCAGAAGCCGCTGAAACGCGTCGCCAGCAAGAGGAAGCAACAGAATCCGGCAGCCGCCGAGCCGCAGAAGAAGCCCACAAACTTCGGTTTGCGACCCAGACCTTAGGCGAAGGTTTGCAGCGTTTGGCCGCAGGTGACCTGTCTGTGACGATTTCTCAGCCTTTTGCCCAGGAATATGACAGCTTGCGCATTGATTTCAATTCATCCATCCAGCAGCTTGGTCAAACCATTCGCCAAATCAGCGATATTGTGCAGGCCATGGACAATGGTACCCGCGAAATTGCCGATGGTACCAATGATTTGTCACGGCGCACGGAGCAGCAAGCTGCTTCTCTCGAAGAAACCGCTGCTGCGCTGGATCAGATCACCAGCAACGTCGGAAATGCTGCCAAGCGCACAGACGAAGCGCGCGCAGTGGCCCAAAGCGCCAACGAAAACGCAAGCGTATCAGCAAGCGTCGTCACCAATGCTGAAAATGCCATGCGTCGCATTGAAGACAGTTCTCAGCAGATCTCCAATATCATTGGCGTCATTGACGAGATTGCCTTCCAGACCAATCTCTTGGCGCTGAATGCAGGGGTTGAAGCGGCCCGCGCCGGAGAAGCTGGTAAGGGCTTTGCTGTTGTGGCGCAGGAAGTGCGCGAACTGGCGCAGCGGTCTGCCAATGCTGCCAAGGAAATCAAGGGCCTGATCCAGAACTCCTCGCAGGAAGTGCACAGCGGCGTGAAACTGGTGCGTGACACCGGCGTGGCGCTGAAAGCCATTGGCGAGCAAGTGGCTCAGATCAACCTGCTTATGGGCGAAATTGCCACGTCATCACGCGAACAGTCCACCGGCCTGTCCGAAGTGAATTCGGCCATGAATGAAATGGACCAAACCACCCAGCAAAATGCGGCCATGGTCGAACAATCTACCGCCGCCGCCAGCAGCCTTGCACAGGAAGCCGAGCGCCTGCGCGATCTGGTCAACCATTTCAAACTGCGCACGGATCGTGAATGGACCAACGATGCGGGCGCTTCTCGCCACGCAGCCTGAGGCTACAGCCCTCCCCGTATCAGCAAAAACCCCGTGGTGTTGGTAAAACACCACGGGGTTTTACAGCTTTGGTCCGACACGCGGGATGTGGTTTTTCTTTATTGCGCAACCGTCACTTCAGCAACAACCCGGCCAATGGCGAGGTCAAAAACATAGGCCTTGCTCTGCCCCTCGGCCGTGGTGCCGTAAAACAAAATCTGCGTAGCCGACAGTGCCGTTGACGTAACCTTGAAGCCTGCGGGAAGATGCACATTAGCAGCACGCGGCTGATCAGACGGGATTGAAAAAGCTTCTGTTTGCGCTTTTTCCGGTGTCGGGCTATGGCGCACCTTATAGACAACAGCGGTCAAGACCGCCATCAGGCTGATAAACATGACACCCGCCGAGACGATCTGCAAACGCACCATCTTGCGGCGAACTTTTTCGAGCACCGGATCGAGCGGCTTTTCGTCCTGTTCGTCGGTATCGAAATTGCTCATAAACCTTCAACCTTTCGAGATAGCGCCGCGCAGGGTATAAATGCGCTCTGGCCGCTATAGCACTTTCTATCTGCTGCATAATTCTTTAAAGCGAAATTGCTTTAGAGAATGATGCAACGGTGGGGCAATCTTGCTGCCCACGCGGGCAGTTGGCCTCATCAAGGCCTAGAGTCTGTCAGGTTCAAATTGAACCAGACAGACTCTCGATTTTCATATTTGAGTTTGTCTATTCGGGAAAACCGGATTCCACTTTTCCCTGACAAACTCTAGAAACAGGATTGCACAATGACAGACCCCTTTAAACAAGCAGAAGCGCCAAGGAAAGAGCTGATTGCCAATGAAGACGCCCAGGGCCGTCTTGATGCATGGCTGGCCGCGGAACTTGGGGGAGATTTATCACGCAATCGCGTCAAAGCGCTGATTGAGCAAGGGGCCATTTCCATCAACGGCACGGTGGTCACGGAACCCAAGCGAAAAATAAAGCCGGGCGATGCGCTGGTGATTGAGATGCCGGAGCCGGAAGATCCCGAACCCAAGGGCGAGGATATTCCGCTGGAGGTGCTTTATGAAGACAATGACCTGATTGTGCTGTCCAAGCCTGCCGGGCTGGTGGTGCATCCCGGTGCGGGCAATTGGACCGGCACGCTGGTCAATGCGCTGATCCACCATTGTGGAGATAGCCTGTCTGGCATTGGTGGGGTCAAGCGCCCCGGCATTGTGCATCGGCTGGATAAGGAAACCTCCGGCGTTATGGTGGTGGCCAAAAACGATATTGCCCATCGCCATCTGGCCGATCAATTTGCCGACCACGGCCGCAATGGCCCGCTGGAACGCGCCTATCAGGCCATTGTCTGGGGTCGCCCCAAGGGCCTGCGCGGCACGATTGATGCGGCATTGGGGCGCGCTGGTGACCGCACCAAGCGTACAGTGAAAAATGAGAACACCGACGATGCCCGCGAGGCGATCACCCACTATGAGGTGATCGAGCGCTACGGTGAAAAGCCGGATTCCACCTGCCTCGCCTCTCTGGTGGAGTGCCGATTGGAAACGGGACGAACCCACCAGATCCGCGTGCACATGGCCCATATTGGCCATCCTTTGGTGGGTGATCCAGAATATGGTGCCGCTTTTAAAACCAAGGCCAATCTTCTGCCCGATCATGCCAAGGCCGTAGTCAATGGCTTTCACCGCCAGGCCCTACATGCGTTTTTACTGGCGTTCGAACACCCCAGAACCGGCGAGGTCATGCATTTTGAAGCCCCGGTTCCTGACGACATGGCCGCAGTCATGGAAGCATTCGAGGCAATTTGATAAGCATAGCCGCAAAGCGTGCTTGTCCCCTACAAAACGGTCCTTGAATTGACACTTTGATATACCTATCTTTCACGGGGAGTTGCGTGGGATCATGCTATCCACGCAATCAGGGCCTGCCCGCGCTATCGGGAGGCTCAAAGAAGAAAGGGGTGCTCAATGGCCCGGAACAGTTTGCCGTCTATTACCGCTGGCGAAGGCGGTCTGAATCGCTATCTTGACGAGATCCGCAAATTTCCAATGCTGGAACCGCAAGAAGAATACATGCTGGCAAAGCGATATGCCGAACACGCAGACCGCGATGCCGCGCATCGTTTGGTAACAAGCCATTTGCGTCTGGTGGCCAAAATTGCCATGGGCTATCGTGGCTATGGCCTGCCCATTGGCGAAGTTGTGTCTGAGGGCAATGTTGGCCTGATGCAGGCCGTGAAGAAATTTGACCCGGAACGGGGCTTCCGCTTGGCAACCTATGCCATGTGGTGGATCAAGGCGTCTATTCAGGAATATATCCTGCGCTCATGGTCTTTGGTGAAAATGGGCACCACCGCCAATCAAAAGCGGTTGTTCTTCAATCTGCGTCGTCTCAAGGGCAAGATTCAAGCCATTGAAGAAGGCGATTTGCGCCACGAGCATGTGACCGAAATTGCCACCAAGCTGAATGTGTCGGAAGAAGAAGTGATCTCGATGAACCGCCGCCTTTCGGGCGACGCATCGCTGAACGCACCGATGCGCGCCAGCGAGGGCGAGTCCGGCCAGTGGCAGGACTGGCTGGTGGACGATCACGAAAGCCAGGAAGCCGTGCTGATCCAGCAAGACGAGCTGGAAACCCGCCGCAGCATGCTGACGCGTGCCATGGCGGTGCTGAACGAGCGTGAACGCCGCATTTTTGCGGCCCGTCGTTTGGCAGAAGATCCCGTGACGCTTGAGGAATTGTCGGCAGAATTTGACATCAGCCGCGAGCGTGTTCGCCAGATCGAAGTTCGCGCCTTTGAAAAAGTGCAGGAAGCCGTGCAAAAAGATGCCTTGGATCAAGCCAAGGCATTGCGGGTGGTGGATGCATAAACATCCACTCTACCGAGTGAGGAAATGATCCAAGCCCCGACGTCATCGGGGCTTTTTCATGCGCGTTTTTTTAAGCGGCCGTCAACACCAAAGCCAGAAGCGACAGCACCAAAGCTGGGATCATCACCACTGCGCCAATTTTCAAAAAGGCGAAAGTGCCTATAGAAAGGCCTTCGCGGCGAAGGGCCGAAAGCCAAAGAATGGTGGCAAGCGAGCCGGTGACGGACAGGTTCGGGCCGAGATCAACACCGATCAGCACGGCGGCTGATACGGTGTCACTGACATGGGCGGCCTGCACCGTGGCACCTGCCACCAATCCGGCGGGCAGATTATTGACGAGGTTGGACATAAAGCCCACCAGCAAGCCCGCACCCATCGCAGCGGTGCTGGCATTGGCCTGGGCTTGGCGCGACAATTCCTGCGCCAGCATGCTGGTCAGACCGGTCTTGTCCAGCGCTTCCACCAGCACAAACAGCCCGCCCACCAGCGGCAAGACGCTCCATGATATACCCTTCAGGGTCTCCACAGGGCTTTGACGGGTCAGCGCCAACACCAGAGCGGTGGTCAACACCCCTGCCAAAAAGGTTGGCCAGCCAAGGTCAATGCCAAGGGCTGAGGCAATGATCAGAATAATGGCGGTGAGCAGCAGGCCAAAGCCTGCCAGCCGGGCACTGTGGGACAAGGTGGGGGCATCGATTTGCCGCTGCAAGGTCTCGGTCAAAATCTCGCGGCGCTGGCTCCAATAGAGCATGACGAAGGTCACGACAATCGCCACCAGCGACGGCACAACAAAGGTCGAAAGCCATTTGGACAAAGGCGGCATGGTGCCGCCACCAAAAATCACCAGATTGGCGGGATTGGAGATCGGCAAGACAAAGCTGGCGGCATTGGCAATGAAGGCGCAGATCAGCAGGTAAGGCATGGGATTTTTGAGCTTGGCCGCCTTTGTCGCCGCATAAACCGCAGGCGTCAGCACCACCGCCGTCGCATCATTGGATAAAAAGGCTGTCACGAGAATGCCGACCCCATAAATCAGCACAAACAGCCGGATGGGCGATCCTTTGGCCTTTTGGGTCGCCAGTGCTGCCAGCCAATCAAACAGCCCCTCGCGCCGGGCAAGCTCGGACAACAGCATCATGCCAATCAAAAACAGATAGACGTCGAAGCCTTTGGCCACCCCGGTCCATGCATCGAGCGTGCTAATCTGGCCCAGAAGCAACAACGCAATTGCGCCAGCCGCCGCCCAGATCGCCTCGGGCCAGCCAAATGGCCGCACAATCACTCCGAGAACAGCGAGGGCAGAAACACCCCAAGTCACATATATCGTTGCCATAGATTATCCGGATATTGGCAGAACAGGAATCACTCTGCGAGAAGACAGTCCACATTTAGAGCGATCGTTCATAAGAGCAATTGTCAAAAGATAATTTTGTTGTCCATTCTTTCCCCCTTCCCCTGATCGTCACGAGCGCCATGTAATATCCAGTAAAAGCAATAGGATAAAGGTGTGGACCGTGCAATCACAACCCAAGATCACGTCGGTGAGCCATCGCTCATTGGTGGCGCTGGCCACGCTGAATTTTTTCCTTGCAGATGCCCGTGATGGACTAGGCCCTTTTCTGGACGGATTTTTGGCAACCCATGGATGGCAGCCCATGACGCTGGGGATTATTGCCACAATCGGCGGCATCCTCGGCATGATTGCCACACCGTTTTTTGGTGCCCTTGTGGATGCAAGTCCTTATAAACGCAGTCTGATTATTGCACCCGTCGTTGTTGTCACCGCCGCCGCCCTATGGACATTGGCAAGTCCCAACAATCTCTCGGTTTTCGGCGGGCAATCGGCAACCGCACTGGTGGGTGCGGTCATCGGGCCTGCCTTGATGGGTCTGACCCTTGGTCTCGTTGGCCAAAAAGCGTTTTCCCAACAAATTTCGCGCAACGAGGTCTGGAACCACACAGGCAACGTCTTTTCGCTGGTGTGTGTCTATCTCATTGCCGAGCATTTTGGCCAAAATGGTATTGTCTGGCTGATGCTGGCCTCCGCTTTTGCCGCCATTGTTGCCACACTGGCCATCCGCCCCACAGAGATCGACCAAAAAGTGGCGCGTGGCTTTGCAAAAAATGATGACACTGCTTTAAAACCGGCTGGGTTTCGCGTGTTGGCCCAAAGCCGAGGGCTGATTGTGCTGGCGCTCATCATGATGATTTTCCATTTTGGCAACGCACCGATCAGCCGTTTGATCGCTCAGGATTTTTCCATTCAAATGGACAGCCCGTTTCAAACAACCGCCATCACCACCGGTATCTCGCAATTGTCCATGATTGTGGTGGCCGCCAGCGCGCCCTTTCTGATCGGCCGTTTCGGTTTGCGCTCAATTTTCCTGATTGCCCTGCTGGCCCTGCCCGTGCGTGGCATGATCGCGGGCACGTTCACCAGCTTCACCGCCATCTATCCCGTGCAAGTTCTGGATGGCGTTGGTGCCGGACTGATCGGCATTGCCACCCCCATTGCCGTGGAGCGGATTCTGCTGGGTTCGGGGCGCTTCAATCTCGGTCTAGCCGCGGTGATGACAGTGCAAGGCATTGGTGCATCAACCAGCAATATCGTGGCTGGCTGGCTCACGGAAAAAGGCGGCTATTCGCTGGCTTATCTCTTCCACGGTGGCATTGCCGCAATTGCGCTTTTGCTCTTTCTGTTCAACCGCCATCAGGTTGCCCCGGAAAATCCGGAAGGATGATCTGAACGTAAAAAGGGAGGCTTTCGCCTCCCTTGTGTCACATCGATTTTTAGGACGATCTGCGAAATGTAAAAGCTCAACCGCCGCTCTTGGCGCTGCCGCGGGCGATCCATTCCTTGATCACATCGTCGAAGACTTTTTTGCCAACGCTGCCCTTATCGAGCGTAATCAAAGCGCGACGGCCGTTGCGGTAGGTGACCGGAATGTCGATCCATTCCCGATCACGCAACAAGCTGATGTTGCGGGCAACCACCTCTGGAAAATCATTGAACGCAATCATGAAACTATCATCAATGATTTTGGCTGGAACCGCGACAATCGGATCACCGCGATCTTGCTCGGTTTGTTTCATGGCAACGCGCTGAACACTGTCAATCCCGCCACCGGGGAAGGTTTTGGGAACAGAGAACACGATTTCGGCAAGATGGCTGGCCGGAAGCGATGGATCGGTGTTGCGCTTGAAGGTGATCAGCGCGGTCAGACCCTGCTCAGGAATAGACAATTGCCCCTGAATAACAGGCTGCGGCTTGCCATTATCGTCGGTCTCATTCTTTTCTTCCCACACCACATAGCCCTGCATGGTTGCAGGCGTGGTTTCGCCAAGCCGCTCTTCATAGAGATAGGCCTTCTGGCCATTGGCAGGCACAGTGAACGCTTTGCTGGCAGGCGCGCCAGCAGCCGTTGCCGCACTCGCTGGCGGCGTGTTGGCCGCAACATTTTGCTGCGCAACCGAGCGGCCCTCATTGGCACTGGCTTCAGCCGCAGATGGGCCGCGGTCAACCTCTGTGCCATCCGGCATAAGCTGCTGGGTAAATTTCTGGCCTGCTGCACCGGCTTGTGCGTCGCCGCCCGAAGTTGCGGCTTTCACGCCATCGCCGTCTGTTTTGGCACCATCCGTTTTGCCCGGCTCTGAGGCCGTCTGTGGGGCCGGCGGTGTCAAACCATTGGCAAGCGATGCCAAATATTCGCGATTGACATAGGCTGCATAACCACCGCCCGCCAAAATCAAAATCAGCGCACCCGTCAAAATATAGGGCTTCATTCCCCCCGATTTCGACTTGCCGCTGGTCTTGGCTTTTTTCTTGCTCTTGTTCTGGCCCTTGTTCAGGGTCGCCAACAGCTCTTCTTTGGATGTGCCTTGACGTTTGCCACTGTCATTGGTCAGATTTTGCAGAGCGGCATCAACCTGTCCTGTTGGCTTGCTCGTGGTGACAAAATCGTCAAACCAGGCAGGATCGGTGCCAACGTCGGCACCGCGCGCGGGCTTGTCGCTGCTGGCGGCTTTGTCTGTCTCGCTCCAGTTCAAGAGATCGGCAGTATCGCCGCTATCTTTTTTAGGATCGTGAACCGTCTGGCTTCGCACAAATTCATCAAAGGCACCAAGCGCATCGGCATGATCCGTCTGACGTTGCGGGCTCTGGTAGGGCGGCGCAACCTCGGCATGGTTTGTGCTCACAGATGGCGCGACAGGTGTATTCCAATGATCATCATCCGTGGATTGATGCGTGGCATTGTCACCCTGATGCGCGACACCCCATGACTCTGGTTCATGGCTGTCTGGCGCGTGGGTATCCGCAGCATGGTTGCTGTGCGGGGCAACAGGTTCTGGCTCAGACGCCCATTCCGGATAGTCGGCCGCAGGCATTTGCTTTGGCGCATCCACATGGTCATCATGCTCAGGCGTCTGGTGTGCCGGTTGGGAATAGTCCGGGGCCTGCCATGGTTCTACATGATGATCATCATCAACCGACTCGGCCACTTCGGGCTCATAAGCCGTCTCAACAACCTCAGGCTCCGCTGCAACCGCAGGCTCTTCCTGATACGCATGATAGGGCTCTGGCGGCGCGTAAGGCGCTTCCTGCTCCGGCTCGTAGACCGGATCAGGTTCATAAGCGGGTGCGGCATCAACAGTCTCGTCTTCAGCCGGAAGCGCTTCGGCATATTCCGACTCGACATCCGTTATGGCCAGTTCAAGCTTGTCCAGCTGACGGCGCAACATGTCCTCTGACGGCTTAGGTGTCATATTCTCCAGCTGCCGCATCACGGCACCGCGAGCTTTTTCATACACCTTAACGCGCATTTCCGGGGTATTGTTCGACAGGCCGTCAACGGCACGTCGAATAACTGCTACGAAATCTGCCATCCGTACTTTCTCGTGGTCATCGGCTCTGGCCGAAAGACGATATAGCCCCAGTCCACTTGGTGCCCCTATTTTCAGGGTAAACCGACTTCCGGGAAGTTTTGTTACGCTTTTTTATGCACCCCAAAACCGCTCATTGATTTCGGGATGCAAGACAATTTATCGAATATGACCTTAATCCTCAAATGGATCTGTCACAAGTATGGTGTCATCGCGTTCAGGGCTGGTTGAGAGCAAAGCCACGGGAGCTCCGATCAATTCTTCCACCTGGCGCACATATTTAATCGCCTGGGCTGGCAAATCAGCCCATTTGCGCGCACCAACGGTTGATTCTTTCCAACCTTCGAGCGTGATGTAAATCGGCTCGACACGAGCTTGCGCCGCCTGGCTTGCGGGAAGATGGTCAATCTCTTCGCCATCCAGCTTGTAGCCCACGCAAATTTTCAACTCATCAAGGCCGTCCAGCACGTCCAGTTTGGTCAGCGCAATGCCGGTGATGCCGTTGGTGGCAACCGACTGGCGCACCAAAGCCGCATCAAACCAGCCACAACGGCGCTTGCGGCCCGTGACGGTGCCAAACTCATGGCCCTTTTCGCCCAGAAACTGGCCGATCTCGTCGGTCAACTCGGTCGGGAACGGACCTTCGCCAACGCGGGTGGTGTAAGCCTTTGTAATACCAAGAATATAGCCCAGCGATCCCGGCCCCATGCCGGAGCCAGCTGCCGCCTGCCCCGCAACCGTGTTGGACGACGTCACAAAGGGATAGGTGCCGTGATCGATGTCGAGCAACGAGCCTTGCGCCCCTTCAAACAGAATGCGCGCACCACGACGACGCTCTTTATCCAGCATCAGCCACACGGTTTCGCGGAACGGCAGCACCTTGTCGGCCACCGACAGCAATTCTTCCATAATGGTCGAATGTTCCACTTCTGGCGCACCAAAGCCACGACGCAGCGCGTTGTGATGGGGCAGAATGCGGGCGACTTTTTCGGCCAGACCTTCAGGATCGGCCAGATCCATCACGCGAATCGCACGACGGCCAACCTTGTCTTCATAGGCTGGGCCAATGCCGCGGCGGGTGGTGCCAATCTTGGTGCCGCTGTTGGAGGCTGCATCTTCCCGCAGGCCATCCAGCTCGCGGTGCAGCGACAAAATCAGCGTGGCATTGTCGGCAATGCGCAGGTTTTCTGGCGACACTTTCACGCCTTGGGCGTCCAGACGGCCAATTTCAGCAATCAGCGCATGAGGATCAACCACCACGCCATTGCCAATCACGGCCATTTTGCCGGGGCGGGCAACACCCGAGGGCAGCAATGACAGCTTATAGGAAATTCCATCAATAACGAGCGTATGGCCAGCATTATGGCCGCCCTGAAAGCGCACAACCACGTCCGCACGCTCAGAGAGCCAATCGACAATCTTGCCTTTGCCTTCGTCGCCCCATTGGGAGCCAACCACCACGACATTCGTCATTTTTCAATCCTGTTCTTGCGCTCGCGCGCAAACTCGAAAAAAATACGCTCGCGCGCAAACTCGAAAAATACGCTCACGCGCAAACTCAAAAAATACGCTCACGCGCAAATCCCAAAAATACGCTGACGCGCCACCATTGAAGCAAACCATGCCAATGCGCGAAGTGCAACACCCGCACGCATAGGCCAAGCTTAGACGCACCGCTTTTCGCAGCGTGCCAAACCCGCGCATCTATACTGCTTTGTTTTGCGGAAAGCGACCCGTTTGTCGTCAGCAATCTGGCTTTTTGTAAGGTAAAACCTTAAGGGAATGCGACAATCACCAGAAAATTGCCAGAACGAAGACTATTGTGAGGAATGCCCATGCAAATCAGAGCCTATGCCTATCTGATGCTCACCACGCTGCTTTGGGGCGGCAATGCCGTGGCAGGCAAGCTGGCCGTGGGACACATCAGCCCCATGGTGCTCAATGCCGGGCGCTGGACATTGGCCTTCTGCCTTCTTTTGTCGATTTCCATTGATCAGATTAAATCCGACTGGCCGGTAATCCGGCGCAATATTCCACTGCTTTTGGCCTTTGGTGCCATTGGCTACACCGGCTTTAACGGCTTTCTCTATTCGGCGCTGAAATACACCTCTGCCGTCAATGGTGCCATTGAACAAGGTGCCATTCCGGTGCTGATTTTTGTTCTCAATTTTCTGCTGTTTCGCATACCCGCATCCAAGGTGCAGGTCCTGGGCTTCATCATCAGCTTTGTCGGCGTGGCGCTCACCGCTGGCCATGGCGATCTGACGGCTTTGCTGTCGCTTAGGCTCAATTTTGGCGACGGCCTGATGATGCTGGCGGTGTTATGCTATTCGCTGTTCACCATCGCGCTGCGCTGGAAGCCAGAACTGCATTGGAAAAGCCTGATGGCGTCGCTGTCTTTTGGGGCCGTGCTGGCAACAATTCCTCTGGTGATCTGGGAAGATGCCAATGGCAGCATGATCTTGCCCGATACCACCGGACTTTTGCTGATTCTGTTTTGCGGATTGCTGCCCTCGCTGGTCTCGCAAACACTCTATATTAAAGGTGTGAGCATCATTGGTGCCAACCGGGCCGGATTGTTTATCAATCTTGTGCCAATCTTCGGCACCGTGCTCTCGGTGATTGTCGTGGGCGAGCATCTGGAGGGCTTTCACGTCATGGCGCTGGCCCTTGTGCTGGGTGGCATTGCCCTTGCTGAATGGGGCAAGCCAAAGACCACTGCTGCGTAACCACTAGACAACATCTAGAGTTTGTCAGGGATAAAGTGGAATCCGGTTTTCCTGAAAAGACAAACTCAAACAAAGAAATCTAGAGACTGTCTGGTTCAATCTGAACCTGACAGTCTCTAGATCACATGGGCATGCCCATCGGCAATGCACACCACACTGAGACGCCCGGACGCATAGGCGGCCGTATCAACACCGATTCGGTTCTTGCCAAAGGTGACCGTATCGGTGGGCGTGTGGCCATGCACAACGGTATAGGGCATTTCAGGGCCGCGACTTAAAAACGGCTCCCGGATCCACATAAGATCCTGATCTGTTTGCTGATCCAGCCCAAGGCCGGGCGTAACACCCGCATGCACAAAAACAATCGGCCCAACCGACAGCATGACCGGCAGCGCTTTCAGCCAATGATAATGACTGGCAGGGATGGCACTGGAAAGCTGCACGCGCAAGCCTTCAAAGCCACCGGCCTTTTGCAGCGCATGATCAATATCCAGACCATAGGAGTAGAGTGTCGCTGCCGCTCCAAAATCCAGCCAACCACGCGACCGCGAGGGATTTTCGATAAAATCACAAAAGGCATCATCGTGATTGCCGCAAAGGCTGACGCGCTCAATTTGCGGCGGCAGCGGCTTCATCAAATGCTCAATCACCCGCTTGGATGATGGCCCGCGATCAACATAATCACCCAGCATGACAATCAGCTTGCGCCCATCGCGCAGGCTGGCATCCTGCAAGATTCGACACTCCGCCTCCAGCAGTTCCACATAGCAGCCATGAACATCGCCAACCGCGTAGAGTGTTGAAAACTCTTGCCAATCAAACGTCAGCCGTGGCCGTGAAGACGCACCAGCGGCTTTTGACCCCTTATCCAGAATTTTACGCAGTAATTTTTTCATGCACGACCCAGCCTCGGATTTTGTTCTACGCCGGTTGCAAGCGTTTCTCAACAGGGCTGACGAGCAGCCTCCGCTTCCCAAAAATTAGGCTTACAGCGCAGGCCCTTGCGGGCGTCGCCTTTTTAGCAGCACTGCGCACACAAATTGATGCTTTTCCGAGGATGGTTGCGGCTCTACGGTGGCCTCAACACAGATCAGGGAACAGAGTGATGGCAAAACCTTTTTACTGGAACGAGTTGAACACTCACGACTTCAAACACCTGTCAGCGGATAAAACCATTGCCATCCTGCCGATTGCCTCCACCGAACAGCACGGCCCGCACCTGCCGATTGCCACCGATGTTGCCATTGCCAACGGCATGTTGGGTGAGCTGAAAGCACAACGCCCCGATGATCTGGACTTTCTGGTGCTGCCCACCCAGGAAATCGGCAAGGCCAATGAGCATATTTATGGTCCCGGCACGCTTTCTCTGGGGGCTGACATCCTCATTCCGGCCTGGACCGCCATTGGCGGAAAAGTGGCAGAGGCAGGTGTGCGCAAGCTGGTGATTGTCAATTCCCACGGCGGCAATCTGGATGTGATGAACATTGTCGCTAGAGAGCTTCGAGTGCGGTTTCAAATGGTGGCGGTGGCCACCCAATGGGCGCGGTTTGGCCATCCAGACGGCATGATTTCCGAGCATGAGGCTAAATATGGCATTCACGGCGGTGAGGTTGAAACCTCGCTGATGCTGCATTTCAGGCCCGATCTGGTGCGGATGGAAAGAGCAGAGAATTTTGTCTCCAAGGCCGAATGGATGCGCGAACGCTCGGATTTTCTGGGGCCAACGCCACCCCATACGCTGGCATGGATTGCCCATGACCTGAACCTCCATGGCGTGGTAGGGGATGCCTCCAAGGGGACCGCCGAAAAAGGCAAAGCCATTTGCCAGCATCAGGTGGCAAGTTTTGTGCAATTGCTGCGCGATGTGCGCGACTACCCCTTGTCCGCGCTTTATTCGCCATCCTGAACACGCTCAGGGCTGGTGCGGCTTAGCGGCAAAAAGCCTTTGCCTTGCAAATCCTCCACCAGCGCCACAATCTCCTGCATCAGATATTCGACGAACAGGCTGGTGGCGGCATCCAAAGGTGCTCGCGCGCGCGCAAACAGCTTCATTGGCTGATGACGCACATGCGGCTCGCTCAAGGGCCGAAACACCAGCTCGCCACGGCGGCATTCCGCCACCACATCCAGCGGGTTCAGCAAGGTCAGCGCAGAGCCGCATTTGACCAATTGCTTCAAAAGTTCCGACGCATTGGTTTCCAGCAAAGGCTCGATCGGCAAGGGAAGCGGCGCGAGTGCCAGATTGATGACATTGCGCAGGCTGGTGCCGGGCTCGGCCAGCACCAGCTTTTCCTGCACCACCTCGACCAGATCCACCGGCCCCGACGCTTGCGCCAAGTGATGCCCCGGCGGCAGCACAGCCCCCACCGGAATATCAAAATTGGCCAGCGTGCGAATGCCCGGCGTGGCAACGATGTTAAAGCCAAGGCCAATATCCACTTCGCCCGTCAGCACCGGGTTGAGCGTCGTTGTGCCACTATCATTGCGCACATGCACCTTGATGCGCGGGTGTGCTTCCAAAAAGCGCGCAATGATATCGGGCAAAGGGCCGGATGCCAGCCCCACCGTGGTCACCAGAGAGACCTTACCGGCTTGCGGGGTTTTCAGGCTGCGAATGCGCGCTTCCAGCCGCTCATAGCCTTTCAAAACCTCGCGAATATGTTCCACACACAGCTCACCCGCCGCTGTCAGGCGCAAGCCACGCGGCAAGCGCTCGAAAATCGGCGCACCAAGCTCTTCTTCCAGCGCCAGAATTTGGCGATTCACTGCCGAGGATGCAACGTTAAGACGATTTGCCGCCTTGCGTATTGAGCCACATCTGGCAATCTCATCAATGTAATACAGCTTTCTGGAATGCAACACGGGCAGCTCACCAGTCTATTTTTTAATCACGTTGAACAGCAATACATCAAAAGATGCAAGCGCTGCTTTAAAGGCATCAATGCGAACGAAATTTGATGCTTTTCAAAGCGCAAAGCAAGCGCTCAAATGTGAAAAATGCGTCAACGACGACGGCTTCATCGGAGTGTGAGGGGCCAGAGCTTAAGGGGAAAAGATCAGCATGACGAAGAGATTTGCACATTATCTTGCCGCAGCCGCCCTAGTGCTTGGGGCCACAAGCCCAGCTCTCGCTTTGGATCAGGTCAGCTATGGCACCAATTGGCTGGCGCAGGCCGAGCATGGTGGCTTTTATCAAGCCGTTGCCGATGGCACCTATAAAAAATACGGCATCGACGTCAAGATCGTGCAAGGTGGTCCCAATGCCGCCAATCAGGCGCTGCTGATTGCCGGTAAGGTGGATTTCTACATGGGCAGCCCACTGGCCGAAATGGATGCCGTCAAACAGGGCATTCCGCTGGTGGATGTGGCCGCCATCTTTCAAAAAGACCCGCAGGTGTTGATGGCCCATCCCGATCAGGGCGTGGAAAAATTTGCCGAACTGGCCAAGCTCGACACCATCTATATGGGCAAGGATGGCTACCTGACCTATTTTGAATGGATGAAAAAGAACTATCCGGGCTTCAAGGACGAGCAATACAAGCCCTATACGTTTAACCCCGCCCCTTTCATCGCCAATAAAAAATCCGCCCAGCAGGGCTATATTACCTCAGAGCCCTATGAGGTTGAAAAACAAGGTGGTTTCAAACCAAAACTGTTTTTGCTGGCAGACAATGGTTACAGCCCCTACTCCACCATGATCACCACCACCCAGACCATGATTGATAAAAAGCCGGACGTGGTGCAGCGCTTCATCGATGCCTCAGCGGAAGGCTGGTACAATTATCTCTACGGTGACAGCAAAGCCGCCAATGATCTGATTAAAAAAGACAATCCGGAAATGACCGATGCCCAGATCGCCTTCTCCATCGAGAAGATGAAGGAATATGGCATTGTGGATTCAGGATCGGCACTCGACAAGGGCATCGGCTGCATGACCGATGATCACTACAAAAAATTCTTCACCGAAATGGTGTCCATTGGTGTGGTGGATGCGAAGCTGGATTACCAAAAAGCCTTCACCACCAAATTTGTGTGCAAGGGCGTTGGTTTGAAACTGAAGAAGTGAGAAAGGCCTCTCCCCTTGTTGGGAGGGGTTCTTCACCCCCTCATACCGTTTTCGGATCACCTTCTCGCGAGTGGCAGAAGGGCATCAACAACAGGCATTGAATGATCGTGAGTGACACCCCATTGCCCATGCACAGTGAGAGTAAAAAGCGCCCGCTGGTCACCCTGTCTGGCGTCTCCAAAACATTCTCCTCTGGCACGGTGGCGCTGTCCAACATGTCGCTGAACGTTGAGGCAGGCGAATTTGTCAGCCTGCTCGGCCCCTCGGGCTGCGGCAAATCCACAGCACTTCGCATCATCGCAGGGCTGGGTGATACCACAAGCGGCAGCATTGATTGGCCAAGCTCACGCATCAATGCCAAAGGTCTTCCGGACGGCGACATCAGCTTTGTGTTTCAGGAACCGACACTGCTGCCATGGCAAACCGTGTTTGCCAATGTCTACCTGCCGCTGCGTCTGCAAGGCGTATCGAAAGCGCAAGCAACGCCGATCATTCTGGAAACGCTGGAAACCGTTGGCCTCAAGGATTTTGCCAAGGCCTATCCCCGCGAATTGTCTGGCGGCATGAAAATGCGGGTTTCCATTGCCCGCGCTCTGGTGACAAAACCCAAATTGCTGCTGATGGATGAGCCTTTTGCTGCATTGGATGAAATCACCCGGCAAAAGCTGAATGATGACGTGCTAAGGCTGTGGAAAGACAAAGGCATTACCGTGATTTTCGTCACCCATTCGGTGTTTGAGGCCGCCTATCTCTCCAACCGCATTGTGGTGATGAAGGCCCGGCCCGGTCGGGTGGATGCCGATTTTCCGCTGATCACCAGCCTCAACCGCGATGCCCATTATCGCACATCAGAAGAATATCGGCAGGCCTGCGAAAAGACCTCCAACGCGCTGTTAAGCGCCATGGGTGGGGAGGAACATTGATGGCAACCCGCAATCACATGCGTGAAACAGCTCTGCAAATCCTCGTTCCCATTGCGGTCGTGGTGGTGTTGGTGCTGGTCTGGCATATCGGCGTCGCGGTCTCTGGCGTGCCGCAATATATTTTGCCCGGCCCCTTGGCGGTCGCCAATTCGCTTTACAATGATTGGCCAACCCTTGGCCCCGCCCTGTGGGTGACCACCCAGATCACCTTGATGTCGCTGGGCTTGGCGCTGGTGGGCGGCGTTGGTATGGCCATTTTTTTGGTGCAGGGAAAATGGATCGAGCTGGCGTTCTATCCGATTGCCGTGATCTTGCAGGTCACACCCATTGTCGCCATCTCGCCGCTGATTTTGATCTATGCGCCCACCACGCAATCAGCGCTGTTGATCTGCGCCTTTCTGGTGGCCTTTTTCCCCATCCTGTCCAATATGGTCCAGGGCTTGAAAAGCGTGGACCATAACCTGCTCAACCTGTTTGAGCTTTACGGCGCATCGCGTTGGCAAACGCTGATCTATCTGAAATTGCCCGCCTCCCTGCCCTATTTCATGACCGGCTTGCGCATTGGCGGTGGCCTGGCATTGATTGCCGCCGTGGTGGCCGAGTTTGCCGCAGGCTCTGCGGGGGCAGGCTCCGGCCTCGCCTTTCGCCTATTGGAAGCGCAATACCGGCTGAATATTCCCCGGCTGTTTGCGGCCCTCATTCTTCTATCCTGCCTCGGCGTGGTTATTTTTGCCATTACCTCCTTCATCTCATGGCTTGCGCTGCACCGCTGGCATGAGAGCAGCATCAAGCGAGAAAATTGATGACCAAGCCCTTTGTCACAGTGCCGAATGATCCGCGCTTTGTGCTGAAAAATGCAACTCTGCCTGACATCACGGTTGATGGCTTCTCAGGCCCAAGTGTTGAAGGTCTGGTGAAGGCCGATCTGATCATCACGGACGGCAAAATCGAAGCCATTGTACCGCCCGGCACTCCCGTGGATCTGCCCTTTGCAGATATGGCCAGCGGCATGATCTTTCCCACCTTTATCGATATGCACACCCATCTCGACAAAGGCCATATCTGGCCACGCAAACCCAATGTCTCCGGCGATTTTATGGGGGCGCTCAGCGCGGTCAAGGAAGACCGCGAAGCCAATTGGTCGGCGGCTGATGTGCGCGCCCGCATGGAGTTTTCGCTCAAATGTGCCTATGCCCACGGCACCAGCCTGATCCGCACCCATCTCGATAGTTTGGCCCCACAGCATCGCATTTCCTATGAGGTTTTCGCCGAGGTGCGCGATGCCTGGAAAGGCAAGCTTGATCTGCAAGCGGCGGCACTTTTTCCCTTTGAAGAGATCACCAACGCCGCTTTCTTCACTGATCTGATTGACGTGGTCAAATCCCACAACGGCATTCTTGGCGGCGTGACGCAAATGGTGCCCGATCTGGATGCGCGGCTGGATCTGCTGTTTCAAGCAGCAAGCGATCACGGTCTTGATATTGACCTGCATGTCGATGAAACGCAGGATGCCTCGGTGCTGGCGCTGAAAGCCGTGGCCGAGGCCAAGTTGCGCAACGGTTTTGAAGGCTCTGTCGTTGTCGGCCATTGCTGTTCGCTGACCCAGCAAAGCGATGATGTCGCCAAAGCGACCATTGATCTGGTGGCCAAGGCGGGTCTAGCGGTTGTCTCCTTGCCGATGTGCAATATGTATTTGCAAGATCGATATTCTGGCCGCACCCCGCGCCAGCGCGGCGTAACGCTGTTTCATGAGTTGACGACGGCAGGCGTGCAAACGGCAGTCTCCTCCGACAACACCCGCGATCCTTTCTACGCCTATGGCGATCTCGACTGCGTGGAAGTGCTGCGCGAAGCGGTGCGGATTATCCATCTCGATCACCCGCTGGACACCACCGCCCGCATTGTCACCCGCACACCTGCCGATATTTTGGGCCGACCAGACCATGGCCGCATATCCGTGGGCGGCAAAGCTGATCTGGTGCTGTTTTCAGCCCGCCATTGGAGCGAGTTTCTCTCGCGTCCCCAAAGCAACCGCATCGTGATGAGGGCGGGCAAAGCCATTGATGCGAGCCCGCCCGATTACCGTGACCTCGATGAACTGATGGAAGGCTGACTCATGCCGGATTATGCAAAGATCAAACAGGAACTGAACGGCATTGCCGTGGAAGATCACCCGGCGCTGGTGAAACAAAAGAGCCGGGATTTCTATTGGTATTCGCCGATTTTGAAAGACGAGCTCGACCATGTGACCGCCGATCTGGTTGTCTCGCCGACATCAGAAGAAGAGGTAATCCGCACCCTGAAAGTGGCTTACGCCAATGGTGTGCCAATCACGCCGCGCGGTGCTGGCACCGGCAATTATGGTCAGGCCATGCCGCTCTCCGGCGGCATTGTGCTTAACCTGATCAACATGAACAAGGTCAAGGAAATCCACCCCGGCCGAGTGATTTGCGAGCCGGGCATTGTCATCGCTGAGCTGGATAAGCAGACCAAAGCCCATTCCGGGCAGGAAGTGCGCTTCCATCCGTCTACCGCGCAAACGGCCACCATTGGCGGCTTTGTGGCTGGCGGCTCTGGTGGTGTTGGCTCAATCACCTGGGGCGGATTGCGCGATCTGGGCAATATTCTGCGGCTGCGGGTGGTGACCATGGAGGCCGAGCCGCGCGTGCTGGAACTTTCGGCCTGGGATCTGCAAAAGGTCAGCCATGCCTATGGTACCAATGGCATTATCACCGAAGTGGAAATGCCGCTGGCTCCGGCCTATGATTGGGTGGACGTGATTGTCGGCTATGATGATTACATGGACGCCGTGCGCTTTGCCGATGGCCTGTGCCACCGCAATGGTATTCTGCTCAAAGAAGTGGCTCCGATTGCCGCTCCCGTTCCCTTTGATTATTTCACCCGCCACAAGCCATGGCTCAAGGAGGGTCAGTCGGTGGTGGTGCTGATGGTGACCCCCCATTCCATGGGACCGTTTTTGGCCTATGCGGAGAAAATGAAGGGCGACATCCGTTTTCGCTCCGACACAGTCGAGAGCATGAAGGGCATTCCGCACGCCTATGAGCTGGCATGGAACCACACAACGCTGCGCGCCCTCAAGGTGGACCCGTCGATCACCTATTTGCAGGTGCAATATCCCGGTCCCGATCATGTGGCCAAGGTGGCGAAAATGACGGAAATCTTTGGCGAGGAAGTGATTGGCCATCTGGAATTTTTGAAATTCGATGGGCAAATCCAATGCTCTGGCCTGCCTCTGGTGCGCTACACCACCAAAGAGCGGCTGGAAGAGATCATCCGCATTCACGAGGACAATGGCTGCCCGATCTTCAACCCGCATCGTTATACGCTGGAAGAAGGCGGCATGAAGCAGACCGATGAAACCCAGCTGGCCTTCAAGAAGGAAACCGACCCCAAGGGCCTGCTCAACCCCGGCAAGATGATTGCCTGGGACAATCCTGATTTTGATTTCAAGGCGGGCAAGAATTATCTCTTCCCCGGCCTGCAAGCATTCGAAAAGGTGTAAAGATTACCGCCACACAACATTCATTCCGAAGGTACTCCTGACAGGGCTTCCTGTTCACGTGCAAAACGTGGTGCATCCTGATCCGGCTTGGGCGGCGGATAAGATGCATTAGGACAAACGGCGCGGACGTTTTCACTTTGAGCCTGTGGTGACACAGGCACAAACCTGGAGCTTTGCCATGCGCGTTCTTGTTCTTCACTCCCATCCCATCGCAGAAAGCTATGGTCGTGCGCTCTATCACCTGACGCTTGAGAGCTTGACCAAAGCAGGCCACGAGGTCGATGGCTGCAATCTCTATGATGAAGGGTTTGACCCCGTGCTATCCGCCCATGACCGGCACATCTACCATGATTATCCTGAAAACACCGCACTGGTGCAGCCCTATGTAGAGCGCCTGAAAGCCGCCGAAGGGCTGGTCATTGTCACACCAGTGTGGAATTTTGGCTTCCCGGCCATATTGAAAGGCTATTTTGACCGGGTCTGGCTGCCGGGTGTCAGCTTTGCTCTCAACGATGGCCAGTTGACGCCAACGCTTCGGCATATTCGCAAAATGGCAGCGGTGCTGACCTATGGGGCCACGCCCATGCGGGCCTTTCTGGCCGGCAACCCGCCAAAAAAGACCATCAAACGTGTGATCCGTGCCCAGATAAAAATCGGAGCACCAGTGAAATTCATGGCCCATTACGACATGAACAATTGCACGGAACAAACCCGCGCCGCCTTCATGAATAAAGTGCGGCGCGAGATGGAGCGGTTTTGAAACTCAGGCTTATTTGGACGGCTTCAAGGAGGCGATAATCTCCTGCAATTCGCCAAAATGCTTTTCCTGTTTGCCCTTTGATCCCCAATAGGTGATGACCAGCAGCTTGCCGGGCTTTGGCGAAACAACCGACAGGCTGACATTGACTGGGCCTTCTTCATCGGTGCCGGTCCAGTCAAAATTGCTCATGTCCATGCCGTTGATCACTTCATCGGACTGCTTTTGGGTCGAGCCATCGATTTTAACGCCGTTCTTTTTCAAAAACGCAATCGCGTCATCAATCACCTTGTCACTGGTTTTGGCATTGGCAACATCGACGGCAAGATAGATAGCCGCATCGGCCGATGTGGCATCAACGCCACTTTCGGTTTCTTTTGGCTCCCAATCGGCAGGAATGGTGATCTGCGCAATCGGATCTTCGCTTGGAAACAGCAAAGTATCTGCAAAGGACACCGATGGCAAAAAAGCCGCCAGAATGACAGCGGCAAGCACGATTCTCATAAATTTTCCCCTCAAGCACAATAGATTTCAAGAGAGGAAAATAGAGATAATTGCAGATTTGTCGCGGGGAGATTTTCTCTCTCCATCTACTATTTTCGGGAGTAGAACACCCTTTTCAACACCAAAAAATCAAACAGATTTCGCCGCTGTGACCTCTACCTCAACCAGAAATTCCGGGCGGGTGAAACCACCGACAATAATCAGTGTGGAAACCGGCTTGGGCTCCAGCGTAAAGCGATCTCGCACCGCCATATAGGGTGCGAAATCTTCACGCCTGGTGACAAAGCCCGAGATGCGGATCACGTCGGCAAAGCTCATGCCCGCCTCTTCCAGGATCGCACCGATGGCTTGAAAGCAAAGGGCCGCCTGCCCTTCGACATCGGGCGGAATCACATCATCCGCACCGATTCCGAGCTGGCCAGAGGTGACCAGCAGGCTAGCCCCCGGCGGCACAAGCAGGCCGTGGTTATATTGACCAAAGGGCTTTCGCACCGACGGCGGATTAAAGACCTGCTTCATGCGTTTCAATCGCCCCAGCCAACAATGCCCTTGATTTCGACAAAATCATGGATGGCCCAATCAGCATATTCGCGGCCATTGCCGGATTGCTTGTAGCCGCCAAAGGGCGCAAAGGTATCCCACTCTGGATAGTTGAGATAAACCGAACCGGCCCGCATTTTCTTGGCCACATCACGGGCATGCTCAATATTGACTGACTGCACATAAGCGGCCAGACCATAAACCGTATCATTGGCAATTTCGACCGCTTCTTCTTCGTCCTTGTAGGGCAAAATCGACAGCACAGGACCAAAAATTTCTTCGCGGGCGATGGTCATGTCATTGCGCACATTGCCAAAAATGGTGGGGCGCACGTAATAGCCACGGTTGAGATTTTCAGGGCGGCCGAGACCGCCGGTTACCAAAGTTGCCCCCTCTTTAATCCCGGCTTCAATCAAGCGCTGGATCTTGTCAAACTGCACCTGACTGACCACAGGACCAAGCACCGTATCGTCGGCGCGCGGATCACCGACCACAAAGGTTTCGGCTTCCGATTTGGCGTAAACTAGTGCTTCATCGTGGCGATCGGCAGGCACCAGCATGCGGGTTGGCGCATCGCACGATTGGCCGGAATTGCCAAAGCAACCTTGCACACCCTTGCGGATGGCACTCTCGAAATCGGCATCGGGCAGGACGATATTGGCCGACTTGCCGCCCAGTTCCTGCGCCACGCGCTTGACGGTGTCAGCCGCCGTTTTGGCAACGATAATGCCTGCACGGGTGGAGCCGGTGAACGACACCATATCGACATCTGGATGGCCAGCCATGACCTGCCCCACATCCGGGCCATTGCCATTGACCATGTTGTAGACGCCCTTGGGCACGCCCGCCGCTTCCATCACTTCGGAAAAGATAATACCGCTGATGGGTGCGATTTCCGAGGGTTTGAGCACCACGGTGCAGCCAGCGGCAATGGCCGGGGCCACCTTGCAGACAATCTGGTTCAGCGGCCAGTTCCATGGGGTGATCAGCGCGCAAACGCCAATCGGCTCTTTGACAACCGTGGTCGCGCCACGCTTTTCAGAAAATTTGAAATTTTCCAGCCCGGCAATGGTGGCTTCCATATGGGCGCGGCCGGCCCAGGCTTGCGCCTCTAAGGCAAAGGACATGGGCGCACCCATTTCAAAGCTCACGGCCTTGGCAATATCGTCAAAACGCTTGTTATATTCCACCAACATACGATGAAGCAGCGCCAGGCGCTCTTCCACCGACCAGAGTGAAAACGTCGCAAAGGCGCGCTTGGCAGCAGCGACCGCCTTGTCGACATCGGCTTTGGAACCCACGGAAATCGCGGTAAAGGCTTCCTCGGTGGACGGATCGATAACATCCAGCGTGGCAGGAATTGCCGGGTCAACCCATTCGCCGTCAATGAAGAATTTCAGGTGATTGCTCATCGTACCTCCCCTGCTTTGATCCACGCAGACTATCGGCAAAGGCGGGCAAACTGCAAGCGCTAACCTGCGTCTGGCGTGATCGGCAATTGCCAATCAATCGGTGCCAGCCCATGGCTTTGCAAATAGGCATTGGTCTTTGAAAAAGGCCTGGAGCCAAAGAAGCCATTGTGGGCCGAGAGCGGTGATGGATGCACGGATTTCAGCACCAGATGACGCTTTGGATCGACAAACGCCGCTTTTTTCTGCGCATAGGCCCCCCAGAGAATAAACACCACATGCTCATGCTCTTCGGCCACAGTGTGAATGATGCGGTCAGTGAACCGCTCCCAGCCCTTGCCCTGATGGGAGCCAGCGCGGCCCTCTTCCACCGTCAACACACTGTTGAGCAGCAACACGCCTTGGCGCGCCCAATGCTCCAAAAAGCCATGGTTGGCGCGCGGAATGCCCAGATCGCTTTCCATTTCCTTATAGATATTGACCAATGACGGCGGAATACGCACACCGGGCTGCACGGAAAAGCACAATCCGTGGGCCTGGCCCGCGCCATGATAGGGATCTTGGCCCAAAATCACCACTCGCACCTGATCGACCGGGGTCAGATCCATGGCGCGAAAATATTGCGACCCTTTGGGAAAGATAGGCTTTCCGGCCTGTTTTTCCTCCAGCAGAAATTGCTTGAGGCTGCGCATATAGGGTTGGTCAAACTCGCCACCAACCACCGATTTCCAACTCTCTTCCAGTTGCGGTGTAGATTGTGCCATGTGATGCTCCCACTGCATTGTCTGTGTCACCATGCATAGCGGGCAAAGGGAACCAAACTCAAGACCTGACACCGATAACCTGCATTGACAGAGACGAAACTTCGGGTCTACCTCAAGGCCGGGAGATGATGATGGCAAGAAAAGCAAGCTCGAACGCAAGACTGGATGACGCCGCCCGCGCGGGCTGGCTCTATTATGTGGCCGGTCGCACGCAAGACGAAATCGCGGCTGCCATGAATATCTCCCGCCAGAGCGCCCAGCGGCTGGTGTCACTGGCCGTGGCGGAAAAGCTGGTGAAAGTGCGGCTCGATCACCCCATTGCCGTTTGTCTGGAACTGGCCGATGCCGTGCAGAAAAAATTCGGCCTCAGCCAAGTCGAGGTGGTGCCCACCGATCCCGGCTCGGATGCCACCACCACCGGCATTGCCGAAGCCGGGGCGGCAGAGCTGGAACGCTGGCTGAAACAGCCAGAACCGCTGATTATTGCCATGGGCACGGGCCGCACGCTGCGCGCCATGATTGACCAATTGTCTGCCATGGAGTGTCCGCAGCACAAGATTGTATCCTTGACCGGCAATATCAGCCCGGACGGCTCGGCCGCCTATTTCAACGTTATCTTTTCCATGGCCGATGCAGTGAAAGCGCCGCATTTTCCCATGCCGCTGCCGGTCATTGTCTCCTCAAAGGAGGAGCGCGACCTGCTGCGTCGTCAGCCGCTGGTGGCTCCCACCATCGCGCTTGGTCAGCAATCGAATGTCACCTTTGTCGGCATTGGTGAGATGACGCTGAATGCGCCGCTGCTGCAAGACGGCTTTTTGAAACACACCGAGATGCAGGCCTTGCTGGATTCTGGTGCCACCGGCGAAATCTGCGGCTGGATTTTTGACGAAAAAGGCCAATTGCTGGCAGACCCCGTCAATGAGCGGGTGGCCAGTATGGACATTCCCTCACGCCAAACCTCGACCGTGATTGGCATGGCGCGCGGCAAACGCAAACATGCCGCCATTCGCGCCGCCGTGGTCGGCGGCCACATCAACGCGCTGATCACCGATGAAGACGCGGCAAAGTTTCTCTTGAGCCACTAAAATTTGTCAGGGAAAAGTGGAAGTCGGTTTTCCCGAAAAGACAAACTCAAACAAAGAATTTTAGACGAAAAAACCTCCGGCCCAAAGACCGGAGGCTCTCATTGTTCGTATCGCAAGCTGTCGCTGATCAAGCAGACTGAATAGCTGAGATGCTCCAGCCTGTTGCGGGTCTGCGAATAAATGTCCAGACCTCAACCGATTCCTGTGGATGGTCAGGATCGCCCTCAACCACCTTGCCACTTGTGCGGTCACGCATCACGTCGATGGCTTCATAGCGCATGGCAACGGTGGCATAATCCACATTGCCTTCGCGCCATGCCTCAGACAGATCGCCCTGCAAGAGTTTTACATCGCGCACGTCGTTCTTGACGCCCTTGGTGGCATTCTCGCCCAGCTCTTCGGCCAGATAAGACATGGCTTCCGGCGTGGTAATCCGGCGAAGGGCGGAATAATCCTCAGCGGCATAGGCATGCTGCATTTCTTTCAGCAATTCCTCAAAGGTTTCCTGATCTTTTGGCGTAATGCCAACCTCGTCGCTGCCGGATACGGCAGCGGGCTGGGCAGAACCGCCAATCTTGGGAATGGAGAAACCACCAAAGCCCTGATTTGCGGATGGCTGCGGTGCATCACCCGAATGGGCGGTGCGATTGTCTGATCCGGAATAAGCCTGCGCTTGCGCGGTGCGATTGCGGCCAAAAAACCGCATGGCCAGCATAATCGCGCCGCCAATCAGCAGGATTTGGAAGAGCATGCCAAACATGCCGGAAATGCCACCAAAGCCACCGCCCAGCAACATGCCAAACAGGCCACCCATCAACAGGCCACCCATGAGGCCGCCGGCCATGCCGCCAAACAGGCCGCGCTTGGGTGCCGCCTGTGCGGCTTGGCCCATGGCACCGGGTTGGGCGGTATTAGGTGTCATGCTGCGTTGAATAGGAGCCGCCGTTGTGGGGGCGGTGTTGGTGGTTGCAGGCGCGCTATAGGTTTTGCTGCCTCGGCTGCCAAAGCTGCTGAAGCCTCCGGCTTTGCGTGCCTCGGCGAAATCGGCCGATGTCACTGTCACCGCCAAGCCGATCATCACAATGCCCAATGCTTTTAAAGCTCTCTGCATACCACCCTCTATGTTCATCCCGGCCCTAAATTGGCCTCCGCTTTCCATATGGCAACGCCACGCATGCATTTTTAGAGCAACGATCAAATTATTTTGATGTTTCTCTCAATTTGTCATCAAAACCAGCCGGATTGATGCCGCAACGGCACCGACAATGCCCACACCCACCAACCAGAAAATCGCAAACCAAACCAGTTTTTGCGCCAAACTCCGCTGCTCAGTCATCAATGATAGCCCTCTTCTGGATTAATCTTGCCTCTGAATACCCAGTAGGCATAGCCCGTGTACAACAAAATGATCGGGACAAGAACAACGGCACCCACAAGTAGGAATTTCAGGCTGCTGTCTGGCGCTGCCGCATCCCAGATCGTCAAGGCTGTCGGCACCATATAGGGGTAGAAGCTGATACCGATACCGGCAAAACCCAGTGTAAACAGGGCAAGCGAGGCCACAAACGGCAACCAGTCCTGATTATCGCGCAGGCCCTTGAAAATCAGATAGAGGCAAACCAGCACCAGAACCGGCACGATCACACTGAAAATCAAGGTGGGAAAGCCAAACCAGCGATCCAGATAATGCGGCTTCAACCAGGGTGTCCACAGGCTGAAAACCCCCATGGCCAACACGGTCAGCACTGCTGCCGACATGGCAAATTGCTGGGCGCGAAGCCTGAGAGGCCCCACGGTTTTAAACACCAGCCATGTAGCCCCCAAAAGCCCATAACCGATCACCAGCGCCACACCCGTGCCGATGGAAAAGGGCGTGAGCCAATCCCACCAGCCGCCGGCATAGGCGCGATTGACCACCGGAATGCCCTGCACCAAAGCGCCAAGCGCAATGCCCTGCATCAGCGCCGCCACAATCGAGCCACCGGCAAAGGCCACATCCCACACACCCCGCCAACGGTGCGTGCGCCAGCGATATTCAAAGGCCACGCCACGAAAAATCAGCCCGATCAGCATCAAGATAATCGGCATATACAGCGCGGGAAGAATGGTGGCATAGGCCAGCGGAAACACCGCCAGAAGACCGCCACCACCCAGCACCAGCCATGTTTCGTTGCCGTCCCATACGGGGGCAACCGAATTCATCATCTGGTCGCGGTCGTGCTTGTCCTTGAAAGCCGGAAACAGAATGCCGACCCCCAGATCAAAGCCATCGAGAATGACATAGGCGAGAATGGCAAAGGCAATAATGGCGGCCCAAATGAATGCGTAATCAATGACCATGGTGGCCTCCGTCGCGATGAGGGCTGGCAACACCGGGCACAATACCCGCTGTGCGGATGGGCGCATCGCCGATTTCCGGCGTCGGGTCGCGCGGCAGGCGCGCCATCAGCCGCAGCAGATAGAACGTGCCAGAGCCGAAGACGAAGAAATAGACAATGATGAACAGGATCAGCGAGGTTGCCACCGCAGGCGCTTCAATGGCTGAATGCGATTGCGATGTGAGCAGATGACCATAGACCGTATAGGGTTGGCGGCCGACTTCTGTGGTCACCCAGCCCGCCAGCACGGCCACAAAACCCGCAGGCCCCATGGCAACGGCAAGCCGATGCAGCCAGACATTGGTGGTGAGCGTGCCCCTATAGCGCGTCCATAGGCTGAACAACCCCAGCCCCAGCATGGCAAAGCCCAGCCCGACCATGATGCGGAACGACCAGAACACCACGGCAACCGGCGGCTGAAGCTCCCGCGGCACCGTATCCAGGCCAGCCATTGGCGCATTCAGATCATGTTTCAAAATCAAGCTGGAAAGCTTTGGAATCTGAACTGCATAATCCACCCGCTGGTTTTGCTGATCGGGAATGCCAAACAGGATCAACGGCGCACCATCGGGGTGGCTGTCAAAATGGCCTTCCATGGCCATGATTTTCACCGGCTGATGCTCCAGCGTATTCAGACCATGGGCGTCGCCTGCAAAAATCTGAATGGGTGCCACAATGGCCACCATGCCCATGGCCATCGAGAACATTTTTCCGGCCCGCCGCGGAGCCGTTTTGCGCAGCAGATGCCAGGCACCTACGCCGCCCACCACAAGAGCTGTAGTGAGGTAAGCCGCCAGCACCATATGCACCAGACGATAGGGGAAAGACGGATTGAAAATCACCGCCCACCAATCCAGCGGAATAAACTGGCCCTTGTCATTCATGCCAAAACCCGCAGGCGTCTGCATCCAGGAGTTCACGGCCAAAATCCATGTAGCCGAAATCAGCGTGCCGACCGCGACCATGAAGGTGGCAAAGAAATGCAGCACAGGCCCGACCCGCGCGCGACCAAACAGCATGACGCCAAGGAAGCCTGCCTCCAGAAAAAAGGCCGTCATCACCTCATAGCCCATCAGCGGGCCAATCACCGGTCCGGCTTTATCGGAAAACACGCTCCAATTGGTGCCAAACTGATAGGCCATGACGATGCCCGACACCACGCCCATGCCGAAGGCCACAGCGAAGATTGTCTTCCAGAAGTTGAACAACTCGTAATAGACTTCTTTTTTGGTCCAGAGATACAGGCCATTCAAGACCGCCAGATAGCTTGCCAGCCCAATGGAAAAAGCAGGAAAAATGATATGGAATGACACAGTGAAAGCAAATTGCGCTCTTGCAAGCAACACAGCATCAAAATTGTCGAACATGGCAGCGTCTCCTGCGCTCACATGGAGCGTTACACGTCATACCCGGAACCACGATAACACCGTGGTCTGAACATATTAGCATAACCTAGAGCCATACCACCAAGAAACAATGCGACAAGCCGCCATGCGTCAATTTGACAGTTATCAAACTGTGAAGCACAGACGAAAAACCCGGCAAAGCTTTCGCTCGCCGGGTTGCCTGTCATCACAATTCGATCAAACAGATCTTATTCGACCGCAAAGGTCAAAAGCTTGGCCTGCTTGATGGCCGCATTGGCCGTCAGCTGATCCAACACGGCCTGATCGACAGGGCCGTCGACATAGAGCAGTGCAATCGCATCGCCCGATTCCTTTTCACGTCCCAGCTGGAAGTTGGCGATGTTGACGCCAGCGTTGCCGAGCGTGGTGCCCATGAAGCCGATCATGCCGGGAACGTCGGTGTTGGAGATGTAGATCATGTGCTGACCAACATCGGCGTCGAGGTTGATACCCTTGATCTGGATGAAGCGTGGCTTGCCATCCGAGAACACGGTACCGGCAATCGAGCGCGTCTGCTTTTCGGTCGTCACGGTCAGCTTGATGTAGCCGTCATAAACGCCGGTCTTGTCGCGCTTGACCTCAGAGAGCACAATGCCCTTTTCCTTGATCATGATCGGAGCCGACACCATGTTGACATCCGACACCTGAGAACGGATCAGGCCAGCCAGCAGCGCAGAGCTGAGGGCCTTGGTGTTCATGGTGGCCGTCTGGCCATCATAGAGGATTTCGATCTGCTTGATCGGGCCTTCTGTGACCTGACCAACAAAGGCACCCAACACGTCAGCCAGCTTGATGAATGGCTTGAGGATTGGCGCTTCTTCAGCGGTGATCGAAGGCATGTTGATGGCGTTGGAAACGGCACCCTTGACCAGATAATCCGACATCTGTTCTGCCACCTGAAGCGCCACATTTTCCTGTGCTTCGGTGGTGGATGCGCCCAAATGCGGGGTGCAGACCACGTTTGGCAGGCCAAACAGCGGGCTTTCCTTGGCGGGCTCCACTTCAAACACATCAAAACCGGCACCGGCCACATGGCCAGACTTGATGGCTTCGGCAAGTGCTGCTTCATCCACCAGACCACCACGGGCGCAGTTGATGATGCGCACGCCGGGCTTGGTCTTGGCGAGGTTTTCCTTGCCCAGAATGCCGCGGGTCTTGTCGGTCATTGGGACGTGCAGGGTGATGAAGTCAGCTTGAGCCAGCAACTCATCCAGTTCAACCTTCTTCACACCCATTTCCTGGGCGCGCTCGTTGGACAGGAAGGGGTCATAGGCGATGACATGCATGCCAAGGCCAATGGCCTTCTTGCAAACGATGCCGCCAATGTTACCGGCACCGATCACACCCAGCACCTTGCCGGTGATTTCAACACCCATGAACTTCGACTTTTCCCACTTGCCAGCCTGTGTGGAGGCATCAGCAGCAGGCAGCTGACGGGCAACGGCGAACATCAGCGCAATGGCGTGTTCAGCCGTGGTGATGGAATTGCCAAACGGCGTGTTCATCACAATGATACCGCGGCGCGAGGCGGCCGGAATATCAACGTTATCAACGCCGATACCCGCACGGCCAATCACTTTCAGGTTGGTGGCAGCAGCAATCAGCTTTTCCGTGGCCTTGGTGGCCGAACGAATGGCCAGACCATCGTAATTGCCGATGATTTCGGCCAGTTTGTCTTTATCCTTGCCGAGCTGCGGCTGGAAATCCACTTCAACGCCGCGATCGCGGAAAATCTGGACGGCGGTTTCTGACAATTCATCAGATACGAGAACGCGAGGTGCCATGACGAGGCCTCCGATAAGAGTTCGTTTGTAACGATCAGGAATGGGGAAGAAGGTTCCGCCCTGCGGCGGAACCGTAAAACTATTTAGGCAGCAGCCTTGGCAAGCGTTGCCTTCTGCGTCTGGTAAGCCCAGGTCAACCAAGGCATCAACGCCTGCATGTCGGCTGTCTCAATGGTGGCACCAGCCCAGATGCGCAGGCCAGCCGGCGCATCGCGGTAAGCACCGATATCATAAGCCACGCCCTGCTTTTCCAACAGCGTTGCAATGCCCTTGGCAAAAGCGGCCTGTTCGTCTGCGGGCAGCGCCAGAACCTCAGGGTCGGCAATGGTCAGGCACACCGATGTGTTGGAGCGGGTCTCGTCAACCTGAGCAAGATTGGCAATCCAATCATTGGCAGCGACGAAATCAAAGATCACCTTGGCATTGGCATCGGCACGGGCAATCAGTGCATCCAGACCGCCGAGCGACTTGGCCCAGTTGAGCGCATCAAGATAGTCCTCGACGCAGAGCATCGAAGGCGTATTGATGGTTTCGCCCTTGAAGATGCCTTCAATCAGCTTGCCGCCAGAGGTGAGGCGGAAAATCTTTGGCAGCGGCCAGGCCGGTGCGTAAGACTCCAGACGCGCAACAGCCCGTGGGGAAAGGATCAACATGCCATGACCGCCCTCGCCGCCCAGAACCTTCTGCCAGGAGAAGGTGACAACGTCGAGCTTTGCGAAATCCATGTCCTGCGCAAAGGCAGCAGATGTGGCATCGCAAATGGTCAGACCCTTGCGGTCAGCCGGGATGAAATCAGCATTGGGAACGCGAACGCCAGAGGTGGTGCCGTTCCAGGTGAAGACCACGTCGCGGTCGAAATCAACGTCTGCGAGGTTTGGCAGCAGGCCATAATCGGCATTGAACTTGCGAACATCAGCAAGCTTGAGTTGCTTGACCACATCGGTCACCCAGCCAGCGCCAAAGCTTTCCCAGGACAGCATGTCCACGCCGCGCTCACCCAGCAAGGACCAGAGCGCCATTTCAACAGCGCCAGTGTCGGATGCGGGAACGATACCAATGCGGTAATCGGCAGGAACGTTCAGAATTTCACGTGTGAGATCAATGGCCAACTTCAGCTTGTCTTTGCCAACCTTGGCGCGGTGCGAACGACCGAGCGGAGCATCGCTGAGTGCATCAAGTGCCCAACCGGGGCGCTTCGAGCATGGACCAGAAGAAAAATGCGTATTGTTTGGACGCAGATTCGGTGCGGTAATATCAACCATAGCAAACTACCCTTCCAGGTATATGGCCTCTCGTTGGGGAGAGGTGTCCCGCCGTCGTCTATAATGAAAACCCTTTGCCCACGCAAGAAAAAAATCAAACGCCTCGTAATTTCATGCAGAACCTTGTGGGAACACACCAGAAACAAGCGAGTGACACTGACACAAAATCTGACACAAAGAGTGCTGATTCGTTCCGGCCTGAGAGCCGTCTTGACTCTCTTTCAAAATGAGAACATTTTGAGAACAAATATCAAATATGAGAGGCATGGCTATGAAATACGAGGACGAGAACGTGTGCCAAGAAGCGCCCGCAGAACCCAACGAAATTGCGGCCTACATCATCCAAACCCATGGCGGCGATGCCGTGGCCGCTGTTGAAATCCTGCTGGATGAAATTGAGCATTTACAAACACAGCTATCCATTGCCGTTACCGCAATGGGAAAAGGATACACACGCGGCTGGATGCCAAACATAGAGCGGTGATGACATGCGGCATCGTCGGGGCATAGACCTGACAGGCGGCAACAACGACAATTTGCCACCAAGAGAACCAGTCTTCATCGTGCCAGAGCGCGACCATTCTGCCACGTTCGCAGACCTACCACAGTGGTATTTGCTTGGCGGCAAATGCGCCAGGTGCGGGCATGTGTCGTTATTGGACCGCTGGAAACTGCAAGGTAAATTCGGAAAACTCAAGCCAATCATACCAATGGAGCCGCTGCTGCGCTGTGTCCGATGCGGCAATATCGAAAAGAACAGCTTTGTGCTTGGTCGAGCAAAAAGGGATTAGCCCAGCTATGCTCGCCCAGGCTTTTCAGCGCACCGGAAACCACCTTCACAACAGACGAAACAATCAATAAAGTCGCTTGTGCGCACTATAAAACATGCAATTGGGCCACGTCTAAAAATCATCGACGTCTGAAATTTCATCTATATTCGCAGAGGAAGCCCTTTGACCAAAAATATAATTCTTTTATTTTTTATTATAATTTTAATTTCATTGAATTTTTATTCGACAATAATGAATGTGTATTCATATTTATTTTAATAGAATAAAAATTATAATATACAAAATAAGCTCATTCACTTTTTTGCAATTTTTTTGACAAATTCTATGACGATTTCACGCATGATCGGGTCTCTAATCTGTGAGAAAGTTCTTACCAGATCGAGACCGTCTCTCGTAGATGAGGCAATGTCATCATTATCAGGCTGGATACACCTTAAATTGTTGTCGATTGCATCTTTTTCCATTGACAGTAAGATTGCATGTAGAATATCCGGCAACTTAGCATACACATCGCGCATTGAACTCTATAAAGCCCTCTGAGCTGAAAAGAGACTTTTCTGCATTGTCAGAAATTAGAACTGTTTTAAATCGCGACAAGTGTGCGACTTTTTTCAGTCATATCGAATACTATGTATTTTGAAAAGTTGCTATTCCATTATAATAAAATACATCTCCATCGATAACAGACGGAGATTGAGACGTTTTTTCTTTTGAATTTCAATGAATTTACACATGTCTCAATCTCAAACTTTGTAATGATGGAATGGAGATTTCCGTGAGTTCTTATTTTTATAAATCGTATCTTCAGATAATGGAAAAATTGAACGACGATAAGATAAAAGAGAACCACTCGGACATTATTGAATTTATACGTTCGAGCTACGCGCTAAAAACCATAGCCTATTTTGGGATGAATGTTCCAATTTCAAATCTGAATGAGCCATTTTTGGCTGTAACTTATTCTCTAAAATGGATTGAACACTACAAAGCACAAAATTATGTGGCGATTGATCCCGTCATCAAAGAGGGCTTCTCCAATTTGCTGCCAGTGGAATGGAACGCGGGCGGCGCGAAAAACACGAAGTTGAAAACCTTTTTTGGAGAAGCTGCTGAATTCGGTGTTGGCAGGAGTGGAGTGACATTTTCTGTCAGGGGTATGGCTGGTGATCGCGCACTATTTACGATCACGAGTGATTCTTCTGCGAAAGAATGGAAAAAAGACCAGGAATTCCTGAAACGCGATCTGCAGATGTTGGCTTACCATGTGCACAATCTCGTAATGTCATCAGCACAAGCTGAGAAGAGACCCGCTCCAAAACTCGCCCCCAGAGAAATCGAATGTCTGAAATGGAAAGCATCCGGCAAAACGGACTGGGAAACTGCAATGATTTTAGGGATAACCGAGAAGACAGTACGCTTTTACCTCGATCTCGCCCGAGCAAAACTTGATGCAACAAATATCACCCATGCAGTCGTTAAAGCGCTAAACCATAACATAATCTTGATGTGAAAATACCCGGTGTATTCACCGGGTATTTCACCTTGAAATTGCAGATTAGATTTCCCCCCTCTTAACGATGGGGGATCATATGCTTTATGTTGTAGAATCTAAAAATCGGGCGAAGTTCAACGCCCTTATCGATGAAATGCATGTTCTACGTGCACGGGTATTTCATGAAAGACTTCAGTGGGACGTCAACGTCTTCAATGGTCGTGAAGTAGATGTATTCGATGAGGCGGATCCGCTCTACCTCCTGTCAGTAAATCCGCAAACTGGAAAACTGGAAGGTGCAGTAAGACTTTTGGCAACAACTGGACCGAATATGCTCCGCGATGTTTTTTCAGTGCTGTTGCCGGACGGATTGGTAGTTGAAAGCCCGCTTATCTGGGAGAGCTCACGATTTTGCATCGATCCTGATCTAGCTGGTAGCGGCGCGTCGCGAATTAACAGAGTCACAACTGAGCTTCTTTGTGGGCTAGTGGAGGTAGGCCTAATAGCTGGCCTGACACACATTGTGTCTGTATTCGATGCCAGAATGGCCCGCATCTTTCGCTCGTCGAACTGCCCAGCAGACACGATCGGAAAGCCTGTCCGGATCGGGCGGGTTATGACCTACGCCGGACTTTTCGAAATTTCGCAAGATCTGTGGAATGACATTGCGTCCCCCGCAGGAATGAATTTTCCTGTGATTGCGGAAGTGCAGCACCTTCCAAATGCCGCGGCGTAAACATCCCTTCGAAAAACCAATTGGTGACGGAAGTCACTTGACCACTTATCGCAATTTGATTGGGCGGGCGAAACATGGGAACACCTGAAGAATACAAACATATGCCAATGCCGACGCTTCAAAACCAGACAGGTATGACACGCGAGGCACCAAGCGACGCGAACTTATTGCAGCTACGCTACACGCTCGAATGTGCCATTGAACTATCCAATAAAATGGGTTTAGGCATGATGTCTTACCTGATTTCTATGGCTGGCCATGAACTAGAAGACATCATGGGACTCGGATCGGAACAACTGTCTGAAGACGAGGAAGCCTAGACAAAAAAAGGCCGGAAGAGCAATCTTCCGGCCTAGTCTATTTGGGGTTAAATACGGCCAATCAGCAGCGCGCCGACCCGCTTAAGCACATCCGCAAAGGATACACCCAGCGCAATCCCGCCGATGCCAATCATGCCCAAGGCACCTATGCCGATGAGCTTCCAGCGCTTTACATCATTGGTTACGGGCTTCATGTCAGCCACATCGGCCTGTATGCTGGTTATGTGCCGCTCCAGCGTTCCAACATTGGAAACCAGTTCATCCATCCGCCGATGAACCACAGCGCGGCTTTGTGTTGATCTATCATCAGCACGCAGTTGCGCGTCCCTGATTTCCTGTATGTCATCTTTTAGCCCCCGCAGTCCGGCAACCAGCTCACCGAGCTGGCGATGCACACCCACATCAATTTCCGGTGCCATGCCCGCCACCCCCATATTCCGCCCGTCGCTTGTCGTAGATTTCGGCACAAGCATCGGTGCGGGCATCTTGCTGAGAGGCGCTAACCTCCCAGCCAAGTTGATCATGCGCCGCCGATCCGCCAGACACTGGCACAATCCGGCGCATATGCCGCCGACACCAATCAGGCCATGGCGGCAACGCCACCGGCATTTCAGCGACCGCTTTGGCCGCCGCCGCACGCGCCAATGATGCCGAGGCGTCGGCGCTCGTTACACAGCCAGTTAATATCAGAGGCAGACCACCGAGCGCCATCGCCGCGATGATCAGCCGCAACAGATGCCTTAAGCGCATCATCGCCCTGCCCTTCTTTTTCCGTGATTTTTTCGCCAGTAGCGCGGGCCTGTTCGGCCAGTGCTTCAGCCTGCTGTGCCCGCAGGGTCATGGCGGCCAATTTGGCATTGGCCGCGTCCAGGTCGGCTTGCGCTACCAAGCCCGCTTTTGCCGCCTCAACGGCATTCTGCAAACGACCATCTATGACCTGTCCAAAATATGGCAGACTGATGCCATCATAAAAGACAACAAGGGCAAGAGCCGCTATTGCCATGCCCGCCACCATCGCAGCCGGTATTTTGATAATGTCCATCATTGTGGACCGCCGTCTGGTGATGGCGGTGGTTCCACCGGTGGCTGTGGCCGCACCATGCCGCCCGGCCCGTCGCGCACTGCGTTGATCATGATCTTGCCAAGGCCAAGCACCCCGACGATCTTCAAGGACGTTGCCTCGCTAAAGAACGGCGTCCAGTCAAACAGCGCCAGCGCTGGGATGGCAGTAATCAGCGTGTTGATGAGATTGTGCAAGAGGTTGGTGTTCATGCCCCGGCCTCCAGCAAGAGGGAGTGGAACTTGCGGCCATAGGCGGCAATGTCTTTGGCGCGATCCATGCCGTTGATAATGCGCCGGGCATTCAGCCAATCGGCCTTCTGCCCGCTGAAATAGTCACCAAGGCTTTTACCGGTAAACCAGCCCTCTTCCATGCCGAGGAACATGATTTTCGAGGCCAAATCCTGATCAAGCGCGAGATCAAAATTATCGAGAAGCGCACCGCCAAGCCCAAGCTCGCGATCTGCCTTCTCATAGTTCACATCCCACGTCAGCTGCACATAGCCGCGCCCATAGGGCACTTGGCCGTACTTGCCTTTCACACCGTATTTCCGGCCTTTGCCTTTGCCATATTCTGCAACCGGCTGCATGGTTCTGGCGGTTTCATGGTATGCGGTGGCCAGCATATAGGCCAACCAGCGCAGATCCGTCATCTGGCTTGCCTGCCATCCATCCAGAATGGCGTTGATGCCATCAACTTGGCCTTGGGTGAGCCTGCCGCCAAACAACGCGCTGCGCAGGCCTGCGAAGAATTTCGCACGATCCATTGTATTCATCCTTGTTTTGAAAATTGCCGCTAGGGTTTAGACGTCACGCCCAATAGGCGTCGTTACTGGCAAAATCTGCCGGTATCGGGTCCATGGCCTTGAGGGCGCGGGCCTTGAAAATCATATCCTGCTTATGGGCCATGGCGGCATAGCCAAACCGAACAACCGTTTGCGCATCCATCGGGTGCAGGCTGTTGTCGGTGGCGATCCATTTGAAGGTTTCCGCAGCATCGGGATCGAGCAAGCGTTGCCAGCCAAAGTCACCCGATGAAGCACCCAGGGCGATGGCATCCGTTGCCGCCGATTTTGCGCCGGCAATGTTTTCGCGTGATCCCTCATCGGATTGATAAAAGACACCATCGAACACAAAGCCCGCGTCAATGCGGCGATCCCGTTCACGGTCAACATCTGCCCCGGTCAGTGCAGGCGCTGGAGGCTGATATTCGACCACCTCCCCATCTTGAAAGCGCCTGCGGCCTTGGTGGCTGATCAGCTCCAGCCATTGATCATCTGTGATCTCAATGGCATCCTGCGGCAAGGCATCGGCGTTTATCTCGCTGTCATAGAAGGCAAGCGGCAATCCATCCGCGTTAAATTGTGCGAGTTTCATGGTTAGCGTCCAATCGCGATGTAGCTAAAATCGAGTTGTGCTGCGCCTAAGCCGCCGCCATTGCTGAGATATCGACCACGGGCGTTGAAGCTGCCGCGTTGCGGGTCATCAATGGAAACGGCATAGAAGGTGTTGTTATCCGGTATGGTCACAAGGTTGGTAGCGACCACCGAATAGACCGCGTTTGGAAACGCAATTGGAAAGGCCAATGTGACATTTGCAGCCGTTGAAGTGTTTGCCCTGCCCCACTGGATGATCAATCCGTTTTGCAGCTTGGTATATCCAGAGGTCGCCAGCGATCCGGAAATCAGACTGGCGATTTTTGCGTTAATGGCGCTGTAAGCGTCTGTGGCACCCCAGGCGGCCCATATGCTGCCTGCAACATTACCATTGGAATACAAATAACCAGATGCACCGTTGGCCGGATTTAATGCATTGATCGTGCCATCATCAAAGACCCTCATGATCCAGCTGTCTGTGCTGCCAAGAAAGCCGATGCTACTGCTATTGTTATGAAGGTAACGTGTGCCTTCATCGACATCAATCATACGAATGTAACTTGCGTTCGATCCAGTCCCAACTTCAAGCGGACTGCGAGTTGACAAGCCGCCATTAACGATCAAATCGCCGGTGATGGTGTCGCCAGCGCGGTTGACGTTGAACGCCGCCCTTATGGGCCATACCGAACCAAACTCTACGTTATCAACTCTCAGTTTGAGCGAGGCGTCGAGACCCCAGCCCAGATAAATCTTGTTGCCGCCACTTTGCGCGGTTCCGCCTTGCTGAACAGGGGTAAATCCGAGTGCTGCTTGCGCACCCAACGTTGCGCGCATCGTCGCCGCATCGCCATCATCCAGCAGGGTCTTGGCGAAACTGGAGACACCCAAGGTCGACAATGCGGTGGATGCATCCGCATCATCCAGCAACGTCCTCGCAAAGGCGGTCAAAGGCGTTGCGGCCATCTGCCCCGCCCCGTTGAAATACGCCAGTTGATTTGCACCAGCGGCAAGCTTGCCAAGAGCCTCAAGATTGCCAGAGCCGCCCAGCAGCTCAACCAATTGCCGCGCCTGCGCCGAGATCCGCGATCCATCGCCCTGATAGCGTAGACGATAGCCCGCACCACTCAGCGCACCGCCGCGCCAAGGCTGGGAAAGCGTTAGAGCCGTGTTGCTTTGCACCGATCCAACAAGGCCAAAATAGCCGTTGGCGATCAGCAAATCCCCCTCACCAAAGCCAGCCGCCAGCCAGGCCGTGCCCGATCCGGTGACTGCTGTGCCGTTGGCGGCAATGGTCACGGTGCCAGCAGTGTAATCACTCAGCAGCGCCATCATCCGCCTCCTTTAATTTGGTCAATGCGTCCAGCTCGGCACGCAATTGGTCGCGCTCGCTGGCGATTTCATGCAGCGTTTGCGCCAGCGCCAGATTGCGGCCTTTTAGATATTTGTTCTCAGCGCACAGCTCTGCATATGCGACATCGGGATGGATGTTCATGGAAACACTCTTTCGAAAATGGGAAGGGTTGCCGTCAGGCGTTATCAGGGCATCGCCACGCCAAAGACGTAGTAGCGGATGCCGATAATCGGGGCCGTGTCATAGGCCGTTGTCGGTCTTGAGCTGGTGTAGGTCTGGTATTTGGGCAGGCCGCGATAGCTGTAAAACGTGGCCGATGTGTTGTCGTAGCGGCAAATCGTGGTGTTGCCGCCCACATTGAAAGCGCCGTTATCAACCGCCCATAGGGTAAATTCGGGCGGGCGCACAAACTTGCTCCACGTCCAGCGGTTCACGCCATTGCCGTTGCTGCCGCCGCCGTGCAAGCTGCACCAGCGCACAAACACGAACATGCCGTTTGCGTCATAGGATATGGTTGATTCCGCCGCCCCATCCGGCACATTGAAATAGCCCTGTTTGACGATCTTCACGACAGGCCAACGGCTATCGATGACAATATCGGAAAAGCTCGGATTAGGACCGCAACCGGGCCTTAAGAACTGCACGACATTGTTGCCGCCGCCATCGGTAAATTGCCGCAACACATCGTTTTGGCCATAGGTTTGATCTGTCTTGCCAGAGGCATAGACCATAAATCGTGCCCGGCATGGTGCGCCTGAATTGACGAATTCAATTGTCGTGCCGTTCTTGCGATAGACCACCGGAATGGCACCTTTGGCAATCGAGCGCGGATAATAGATCACGCTGCCATCGTAGAAATGGCAATCAACCAGCGTTTCCAAGCTCAGATAAAAGCCCGTCTCATAATAGCTTGTGCCGCTTGGCACATAGATATCATTGGCGGCAATGATCTTGCTTGGCATGTTGGCACTGTCAAACGCCACTTGCGTGCCGGTGGCGGTGTTCACATCAAAGCCCGGCTTGCTCACTTTGAGCGTGCTGGAATTGATGATGATTTGCGGCTGGCCTGCCACAGGTGCCCGCTCATCGCCATTTTGAATGGGCGCTTCATCACCGGGCAAGTTAAACACCGCCATGGTGATCTGGGATGATCCGCTCAAATCCATATTGGACGCAATGGCCGTTTGCGTGGCTGTTACCGTGGTCCATGCCCCGCCCGCAGCCAGCACCCCAAAGGTCGAGCCGGGGCTAACCCAGCCCACGTTGTTGGATGATCCGTTTGCGGTCTGCCAAACATAGGTTTGAGCATAACCAGCGTTCAGCACAAAACTCCAAACCCGTGCGGTAATGTCATAGCCGTTTTGATCATAGGACTTGATGATGTGCAGCGGGTAATCATAGAGCAGATCAGGAAAATAGCTCTTTTGAATGATGTTGAAATCAAACGTGGTTTCGCCCGCTGGTGGCGGGTGGCCATAAGAGATGTAATAATTCCAGTTTTGCGGTGATGGATAGTAACCCGCCCCTTGCGGCAGGCCGCGAAACAGGGCGGCAATCTTGCAATCTGCCGCCCATTTTGACGAATAGAGAAACTTGGCAATATCACCATCCGGCGTGGTCACGGGATCATAGGAACCCTTGGTGATTTTAACGCAAGCCGTGCCGGTATAGTCGAGGCCAATAAGTGTTTTGGTCATGACGAAATCACAATCGTTCCTGCTGTCAGGTTGATCACCATTTTGCCGTTTGAGCTTTGCATAACGCCCGCCGTGACCGTGCCAATGTTGGCAACGTTCATGCGCACCGCCGTGCCATCCACGACAAACGGATTGTTGTAATTGCCGCCCGCGACGACAATGAATTGACCCGCTTCCACCAAAAACCGGGTTGGCAGGCTGGCATCGTTGGGAACGTCCAGATACCAGGCGGCAGAGCGGAAATCGCCCGCCCCGCCTTGGCGGGCTTCTGCCCCGATGCGCGAATAGCCAGCAGGGCCGCTCATCACCGACATGCGGAAATTGGCGCTGTTCACATCGCCGCTGGATGATGCGGCTGATAGCGAGGTCAGGGCCGAGGCCACCGCCGTCACCTTGCCGTCAACGCTGGTGACTTTGGTTTGCAGGCTGGAAACAGCCGTGGACGTTGCCTGCAAGCCGGTGCGCGTATCGGTCAAGGTGGCGGTGAGCGTATCGACCCGGCTTGTCATGGCCGTGTCAGCGGCTGCAAGCGTGCTGATTTGCGAGGTAAAGCTTGCCGTTTGCGCGTTGAAGGTGGAGGTCAACGCGGTCACGCTGTTCACAATCGCCGCATCCGCAGAGGCCAAAACATCCACTTGATGGGTGTAATCAGCCGTGACCTGATCAGCGGTTGCCCGGATCTGCTGGCGCAGCTGATCACGCACAACAGCGCCGCCCAGGTCGAGGTCGGCAATACGCGCATCCAGCTCGGCAATCGTGGTTTGCACATCGCGCAGACCAGCACCGAGCCAATCCTGATATTGCCCTAAGTCACCCTCAAGATTATCAAAGCCAATCAGCCCCTCGTATGGATCATAATCGGCCCCCGCCAGAAACCGCACATCAGGCGTGGTCACATCAATCCAATCGGACCAATCGGTGGCGCGGTTGGAGTAAGGCACAAACTTGCCGCGCACCTGAAACCGCGTGGCTGAAATGAATGTGCCATTCAAAACCCACTCAAAAGGTGCCGCGTAAGGCGTGGCGTCACTATCAAAGACAAGGTTTTGCAATGCCACTTGCCGCACCTGAATGCGAACATTGCGTACATCATCCTGACCCGCATCACAGCTGACCTTGATGGATGGACGCCGTGCACGGCCTTGATCATCATAAATCGTGGCGGGCACCGCCTGCCAACCATACATCGGTTGAACGGGTGGCCGCTCTGTTGCGATACTGCCCGACACCGGCACACGGTAATCGGTGGCTTGGTTCCAGTTATAATCGCTTGGATCAACTTCCGTGAGATCAAGCACCACATCAAGGTTGGGCTGATCGAGAACACCATCCACGCGAAACAGCTTTTGGTTATAGCCGTTGCGGGCGCTTGCCCACGCCACCACATCGCCCGGCTCCAGCACCCAAAACGCGGGCGGCATGGAAATGGTGTGCCGCCTTGCCCGCCGCGCTTCTTTCAGCGCCGATTGCATCAGCCGCTGGACTTGGCCCTTAAAGGGCACAAAATCGAGGCTGACATCGGCCAACAGCCGCCGCCCGCCGTCTTCCACCTCAAAGCCGCTGTTGTAAACAGGCGGTGCCTCTGTCATCGACCATGCATCATCAATGGATGGATAGGAGGCCGATATGCCGTTGATGGTATCAGACAGGCCAAAGAAGGGCGTAAACGTCTGCTCTTCTGTTGAGAGAATATCCGCATCCGAAAACTGATAGACAGCATTTCCCGGCGCACCCACATAAGGCTTATAGGTGCCGCCAATCTCGGATAGACGCCCGTTACAGGCGGTCAGGATGGCGTTGACCGCATCCTGAATTGCAGCATTCACACCCACCTCGGCACCCGAACGATAGGTGGCCTCTTTGCCATCCGGCCCGTCAATCAAGGCCCGGCATTTGCCAATCTGGGAAATCCAATGGCTGGCGGGCAAGCGCCGCTCCGAGACCGTTTGCAGGCCATACAGCCATTGCCCATTCCAGCGGATACCCCGCATAACGTTATAGAGCTGCACCACCGGCAAGCGGTCGCCATCACCGCCCCATGTGGCGGGATCATTCCAGCGCTGGCCACCATTGCCACCCACCGAGCTATCAGCAGACGGATCATAAAGCCGCATGCCATCCAGCACGAACTTGAACGATGGAAAGCCGGAAAACAGCTCTTGATTAACCCGTGAGGTGGCGATCACATAGGCAACGCCATAGCCCACCCGTGTGCTTTGATAAGGCCGCGCAGCGCTGGAGACACGGTTGACCAGAAAGCCATCGGCTTGTGTCTGATTACCATCATAAAACTTGATCCAAAGGTAATCGGCACCATCCTTGCGGTATTCTTTAACCGGCCAGCCGAAGTCGCCATGATAGCGACCAAAATCCAACTCACAGGCAACGCCATTGACGATAACAGCCAGCAGCGACTTGATTGGCGCATCGGCCACAGCAATCACTTGGCTGGCGTAAGCGTTGGGCGTGTTGCCCTCATTGCCCCATGTGTTGGCATAGACCAGCGATCCCGCTGTGGCGGTCATGCCCAGAATGATCGAGCGCGACACCGTGCCGCCCGCCTGCAACTGGCCACTGACCGCAAAGGATGCCGAATCCGTCGGATTGCCTTTGCCCGCAACCGCCTTGGCCAGCAGGCTCAAACCCACGCCAACAGCGGCCCGCAGCAAGGTTGAGCCGATAATGCCCAAGCCACCCACAAAGGTCGAGATCGCACCCACCGCACTGGTGACCAGTGCGGCGATGCCGGAAAAAATAGCCATGTTGGGATACCGTCAGATTGACTTGATAAAGTGCGTTTCAACGGCGGCATAACCACGCCGCTGATAGAGTTTGGACACATCATTGCTGGCAAGCGCTGCCATGCCAATCGATGTGCAGCCAAGCTTAACCGCCCACGCCTCATAGGCGTCCAGCATGGCAGGCCCACCGCGCCCACGGGCATGGGGCGCGATATACCACACCGTTTCCTTAGCCATCAACCCAGCCCCGAACGGATGGTCATAGACCGAGGCCATCAGCACGCCCGCTACAACCCCTTGCCGCTCCAACAGCAACACGCAAGCCATGGGGCTTTCCAGATGCAGGCGAAACAGCGCATCGGCCCGTGATGCCTCAAACGCGAACCCATAGCCCGCCGCTGCATGGCTTTCGCGCAACAGCGCAATGACCGCAAAGCGATCATCAAAAACAGCATGTCTGATCATGGTTTAACCCGAAATGCCAAGGATGGAGGACAGCTTGCGGGCCGTGGTGGCAATTTTGCCTTGCGCCTGCCCCCAAAACAGCTCCCACTCGCCGACCACCGCCACATCCTGATAAAAGTTATCATTGGCATTGCGCTGCCTTTGGCTGGCATCGGAACGGGTGTCAGGGTTGGAGCGGGTAATTTCCTGCATATGGGAAACGCAAGTCAGCGTAACCGCCCCCGCCTCGTTCTCCGCTGGTGTCTTGATGTGGATGGTGTCGACAAAGCCCAAAAACCGCAGTTCGCTAGGTGCCACCATCTTGCGCGTCTCTGGCGAAAACAGCCCGCGATAGACTTCCACACGGGCTTGCTTGCAATCATAGAGCCGAACCGCTTGCGCCACCACATCATCAATCTGGGACATGGTGATGGTCACGTTTTGCGCTTCCAAGGTCGAAACCAGCGGAATTTCTGACATGCCGATCAGCGTGCCAGAGCCGTAGAAATTGCGGGTCTCAGGAAGGCCGGTGTCGGGATGGACAACATCAGCGGCAAGATTGCCCACATCCGACCAAAAGCCCACCGCTTGCGGCTGGCCATTGGTGCGGTCGCGGGCAATGATCCAGAGAAAGTCACGCGCCACCAGCTTGCGACGGGCAAGCGCATCGGTGATGGCTGTTGGAAGATACCGCATCAGCGCACCTCTATTGCATTGAACGTGATAGAACCGCGCCCGGTCGCCAGCTCGGCATCAGACGTGATCGACCCCGGCACAATCATCATGGTGCAGGATGGCCGGATCAACGTCACCGCAGATCCCGCAACCGTGCCCGGCCATAAATGCGGGCGCACCTCGAACAGGCTGGCAACGCCACCAGAGTTGGCAACCGCCCCCTCAACCACGCGATAAAGCCCGCTGCCCGCGATCTGGACCATATCGCCCACTGAAAAAACGTAACCACTCGACAAGCCGGAAATGGTCACGCTCTTGTTGTTGCTGCCAATGGCCGACAGCACCGGATTGCTTGGCACCGCCTTGCCAGCCGGATAGGCAATAGGCCGCGCCCGCGACAGAGGCACACCTTTAAAGAACTGCAAGCCGCCTTCCAGCGCTTCCAGCCGCGCCCGCCAGGCATCCAGCTCATTCGGCTTGAGTGAGCGGGTCTGATAGCTGGCAGACCACAGCGGCGAACCCAGATCCTTGATGTAGGTGACACCGCCCGCCGTTCGTGATTGCTCTTGCCGGTAAAGCGGTTCGAACTTGGTTGACCAGCCGGGGAAATCGGCCAGCAGGTCAACCGGATAGGTGATGGTCATATCTTCACACCCCGCGCCCGCGCATCACGAATTGCGTTGACCACTTGCGCAGGCAGTGTCTTTTGAAACTGCTGCAATGCCTGCTCATTGCGTGCCACAGCCTCAACAGACGCCCCACGATTGTCGATCACCGGATTAAAGCTGATCTGGACAGGCGAGGACCGGCTTGCAGCGACTCTGGAAATATCTGGCATGCGCGGTGCACTTGGCCCAACATAGCCACCGGCAGAATAGCCCTTAAGCCGCTTGCGCATGGCATCCAGCCCGGCAGGCCCGCCCGCCTTTCTGACAGTCTCGGCATCCATGACATATTCACCCTTATGGACAATGCCCGCAGGTTCGTATTTGCCGCCCGCCCCGGTGTAGCCGCCATCGGCAAAGCCAGCGGACTTAAACAGACCCGTGAGCCAGCCGCCGCTAGCGGTGGCAGACGATCCACCGAACATGCTATCGAAAGCACTATTCAGGGCAAGATCACCAAGCTTTTTCAAGATACCAGAAAGAGCATCGCTAAAGCTTTCCGCCCCGGTGATAACATCGGAAAAGGCTGACCGTGCCGTGTCGTAAAATTCGCTGGCAGCACTTTGCGCACGCTGTTCAGCCTCTTCCACTTTGCGCAACATATCAGCCTGTTCGGCGTAAGCGGCGGATACCTCTTCAATGCGGTCACGTTGGGTTTTAGAGATTTCGGCATTTTGCCAATCTTTATCGCCCTTTTTGCGCGCCTCTTCGCGCACATCGGCCAAAGCCTGCTGCTCCAGATCAAGCGCCATACGGCGCTTTTCTTGCTCGACATACGTCTTGCCGGTCACTTGCTGTTCTACGATCAGCGCAGCCGTGCGATCTCTTACCGCCTGAATATCAGTCTCAAATCGGCTGTCGGCAGTTTTTGGCGCAGATGTTTTTTTTCCGGATGACGATCTGGCTTCATCTGCCTTAACGTTCGCCGTTGCAAGGGATTTGATTTGAGCGTCAGGCAACGCGCCGCCCGTTTTGGCAAGGTCGGTCTTGATCTTGGCGATCTCTTTTTCAATGGCCAGCTGCTCTTTCGAGAGACTATTTTGGCGCTGTGCTTCGTCGGCGTAAGCCTTGCCGAGCTTGACCATTTCCCGGCCCTGAAGCCGCGATTTAGAATATTGGTCGTATCCAGCTTTAACCGTTGGATCGACGATTGAAACATCCCCCAGCTGCTTTTGCAAAAGTGACGTTGCGGCCATAGCTTCTTTCAGCTTATCGAGCAGCGGAGCAAGCTGATCAGCCAGTTTTTGAAATTTTGGGTTTGAGTTTGCTAGCGCGTATAGTGCATCGCTGGCTCCGGCTGCGGTAACTTTGCCGTCAGTCAGTCCATCACGAAGATCAGCCAATGACTTCAGCTGCTCCTCGGAAATCAACCGTCGCGGAGCGTTGTCTATGATCTGAGAAAATAGATCGATGACAGATGCTTTTGCCGCCTCGACATTGGCACGACCTTCTTGCACGCCGCCTGAGAGAGCATTGCGGGTTCGCTCACTTATCCTATTCGCAGCATTCTCAACACTGGTTGCCGTCGCTTCTGCATTTTTCCGCACTTTCGCGAGTGCATCCGCATAGGTCTTGGCAGACTGACTTGCTTCATTGGAGGACGAGGAAAACAGCGCGAGTGCCCCGACTACTGTTCCGCCAATGATCAAGCCAAGTGGCCCGGCAGCTGCGCCAACGCCGCCAAGTGCCGTGGCAATGCCTGCCATGGATGAAGCAGCCCGAAGAGCCGCTACAAGGCGAACAACCGCCGTTGTCGCCAAGCCTAAATTTGCGATCATTCCGGCTATCGAGCGGCCCACAAGCGCACCAGCAATCACGCTGGCAAGTTTGAGAACAATATCAGCCGTGTTGTCAAAATTATCTGCAAGCGCATTGAGACCCGCTACAAGACGTTGCGAGGCACCGAGACTTTCGTCGGACTGGCCAATATAGCGGGTGAAGGCGTTGTTGACCTTGGTAACACCTTGCTCAATTGTCTGCGTAGAGTTCGCAGCCATAGCCTGAATAGTTGGCAGACCTTTCAAAAAAGCTTGAAAAAACTGCTGGCCAGAAACTTTGCCGTCATTCACCAATTGCTTGAGCTTATTGACAGACCCTCCAGCAGCATCAAGCCCGTTGGCAACAGCAATCAGGATTGGACGCGCACCCTCGTTCACAGAGTTAAATTCTTCCGCCTGCACGCGGGAAGATCCGAGCAACTGGCCAAGCTGTGTCAGTGCGCCGGATGCTTCAGCCGCCCCCGTGCCCGCGACCCGAAGGGCAACACCCACACCATCTGAAAATTTGAGCAAATCGGCTTGGCTAGCACCGAGATTGTCAGATGCTTGCGCAGCTTTGCCGAACAGATCGGCCATCGCACCAATAGGCGTCGAATTGGATTGTGCCGACTGATAGAGCTTATCCAGCACCTGCACTTGGTTGTCGCCAACCACGCCCGCAACAGCCAAGCTATTCTTGGCGGAAGTCCATGCATCGGCATAGGCCAGCACTTCTTTTGTGCTGATAGCAGCGGCAACACCGGTCAATGGAGCAATCAAGCCCCGTGCAGCCGATGAACCGAAACCAGCAAGCCGCTTGTCCATCTGCTTATAGCGATCTTCAATCGCACGGGCCTGACGATTGGTAATGCCCGCCGCCTTTTGCATTTCACGCTGATAGCTCTTTATATCAGCCGAAAGTTGCACTACGAGTTTTTCAACATCCGTTGCCATTGTATTTTCCAGACGCATAAAGAAGGGGAGATATGGACGAGAAACAGCAAAAAGAAGCGGAAGAAGCAGGAAAGAGCTTTTTGCGGGGTCTAGTGGTTTTCGTGCTTTTTATTGGTTTTATCGCTTTCGCCGTTTGGCCAAAATCCGATGGCAAGACACGCGCGCAACGCGCCGCAGAGCTTGAAGCTTGGACCCAAAAGAGGAACGCCGAAAAAGCTGTGCGCGAAAGCAATAAAATTATTTATGAAGAGATGCTAAGGCAAGGTGTGCGGAGCAGTAACTAACCCATTTACCTTAGAGGGGTCGGTTTAGGCTGAGGGCGAAATGGCACTCTAACGAGCGAAGTCCGCTATTAGCCCCTTGCAGTCATTGGCGTCCGCGAGAAGACAGGCAGCTTTGCGCCCTCATATCGGTCGTAAAGGTTGTGATCGCTGGTACCCGAAAGCGGACAAATCGCCTTGGCAGCGTCACGTCGCCTGTGCGCCAAAAGGAGACGTTTTGAAGTTGGCGATGATCGACTGGCCGTATGCAGACGCCTGTTTTATCGCTTTGAAAATTCATCCCTTAGGCAGGCCAGATAAGCGTTCCCAAAACGTCGCGCAAGCCGGTAGCTGACGGTGATATTGCATAGATCAAACAAGTCGCTAAACTGGCGCGGAATGCGTACTGGTTTCCATCAGCGCGGGCGTTCTTGGGGGATTGATGCAAGCACCTTTTGAGTTGAGCGAAGGAGAAGAGCGACTAAGGTCGATTGTTTCGGCTGTTCCGCCGGACAGTTCACATTGGAACGAAGCTGAGAACAGATTCCAGTTTGTCGATCGGCTCCTTACGGAATGTCTTGGTTGGGAAAAGCCGAATGTCCGAGTTGAAGTCCAAGACGGCATTGGTGGAAAGGCCGATTACGTGCTCGGGCGTCCGCCGAAGGCAGTCTTAGAAGCAAAGCGGGAGGCGACCACATTCGGCGATCTCCCTGTTGGCAAGCCGACCTTGGTCCGCAAACTCGAACCTCTAATGAAAGCGTCCCCTGCGTTCAAGGAGGCTGTGCACCAAGTTATTCCGTACTGCTCACTACTGGGCGCGCAAGTGGCAATCGTGTGCAACGGTCCGCAACTGGCGATCTTCCAAGCAATCATTCCGGGTCAGTCGCCGCTACAGGGCGAATGCTTTTGGTTCAACGGGTTTGAAACCTATCTGTCAAATTTCTCACTTCTCTGGACGCTGCTATCACCGGAAGGAATCTCAGAAAATCGGGCATATAGGGACATTGCGATCCATCGCAATCCGAGGATTCCTGAAAAGGCATCGATAGTCATTCCAGAGCTGATGAAACATCGGTACAGAAATCCCTTCCAGGAAAATCTACGGGACCTATCAGAACTTTTGCTTGAGGAGATTGAAGACAATCCCGACCTGAAATCCGCGTTTTACCGCGATTGCTACGTACCGATTGAAGCTAACAATCGGCATCTTCTGCTCAGCAAGCAAATCATTTCCGCGCGTTACAAGCGCGTAAGCGGCGACGGGATAACACCCAGCGCGATTGATGAAACCGCAGTCTTAGGAAGATCGAGCTCACGCCCTGTCGTCGTATTGGGGGACGTAGGCGTCGGAAAGACATCGTTCTTCGAGAATCTCTTTGAAAGAATGGATGTAGGTGAGAAAGCGAACACCTACTTCATTCACATCAATCTTGGTATCAAAGCGAATCTATCAAAGGACGTAAAAACCTTCGTACTTTCTGAGATTCCATCTGTTCTGAATAAGAAATATGGCATTGATATCAATTCGGCTGCATTCGCAGACACGATATATTATGAGGAACTTCGGGCTTTTGATAATAGCGTTAAAGGTCGACTGAAAACTGTAGACCCTATTGCCTACGAGAGAGAAAAAATTGAATTCCTGTCGACAAAAATTGCGCAACAGGATAACCATTTGATGGCCGCGTTTGGTCACATTGTGCAAGGTCGTGGCAAACAAATCATCATAATCATGGACAACGCTGACCAGCGTGGACTAGCCGTACAGCAGGAAGCATTTCTGATATCCCAAGAATTGGCATCATGGCGGAACTTACTGATTTTTATCGCACTAAGACCAAGCACTTTCTATGACTCGAAGACTACTGGCGCGTTATCAGGTTATCAGAACAAGATTTTAACAATCTCGCCGCCACCGGCCGACGAAGTGGTACAACGACGCCTAACTTTTGCGGTACGGGTGGCGGAGGGGAAGGAGAAGCCAGGCAAATTGGAGGGCATTAGGCTTCAGCTTGGCAGTGTTGTGGCTTTTCTGAATGCGACCCTGCGCTCGGTGAGATCAAATCAGGCAATACAACAGTTTTTAAGCAATATTAGTGCTGGCAACACGCGCGCAGTAATAGAGCTAATCACGTCATTCTGCGGAAGTCCGAACGTTGATTCTCAAAAAATTGTTAGGATAGAGCAGGAAACTGGAGGCTATAAGGTTCCCCTCCACGAATTCACTAAGCACGCTCTGCTGGGCGAATACGCGTATTTTAATGCACAATCCTCTCTCGTCGCCCAGAATGTCTTTGACGTCTCGACAGCGGACGCCCGTGAACATTTTCTCGCTTCCCTCATCGTCTCCTACCTGAGCTCCAACATAGGGGACAAGGATAGCGACGGGTTCGTGTTGGGCGATTTCATCGTCGCAGAAATGTTGCGTCACGGTTTCATCGAAGACCAAACCCGGAATGCGCTGAGGCGACTTGCAGCTAAACGCCTCATCGAGACGCCTTACGCCCACTTTCGAGAGCTGAAAGTTCCCGAGAATGAATTACCGGATCAGTTTCATTTCAGAGCAACTTCGGTTGGCATATACCATGTGAAGCACTGGATAGGGGCATTTTCGTTCTTGGATGCGACGTCGACTGATACGCCTATATTCGACGAAGAGTGTCGGTCTTCCATATCGGATTTAGCTCCGTCGTTTGAGATTGCGGATCGATACAAGCGCGCAACGGAGTTTAGGAGTTACCTCGAAAGCCAATGGTATTTGGCAAACATCAACGCGAAATACTTCGACTTTCCCGCCGTGCTGCGACTACAGGAAGATGGCTTCAATATTGTCAAAGGTGTGATTGATAAGAAACCTTTCAAATCCAAGCCTGTCTGGACGAGACGTTAGCGCGTAGTTGTCCCGAGACGGTAATCACCACAAAGAATAGAGCGGGCGAAGTCCGCTCTGGGCCGAACTCGGACCACATCGCCAGATGCCCGGATGTCCGCTGTTGCAAGTCGCTAATCCAATAGCGGACAGTCGCGTCTCGGCCCCAAATCGGACACTCGCAATTTCAAAGCTAATGACTGCAATTGACGCAAAGCCGCCAAACCCTTGCTGTCCCGACTGACCTGAAGCCTGTGTGGAACAGCCGTGAGCCCATACAAATAAAGGCTTTCCGGCACCAAGATCCAAGAGGGTTCAATTGAGAAAACAGGCAGGGCGCTTACAATGTCATTTCAGCCCGTACCGGAACTGACGCCTTAGAGCCAATCCCAAAGGTCATCCTTTTCCTTTTCGGAAAGAGCGCCCTCGTCTTCCGGGGAATTTGCCGCCATCCAGCCATCAAGGGCAGAGAAGTATTGAAAAAGTGACATGGCGCGGACCTGTTGAGGGGAGAACCCCATGGCCGCGCCATTGCCGTAAATCGCGGCAAACCTCAGCTTTCCGTTGGGGAGGTCGTCAAGGGCTGCCCCACTGGATTTGCCGCGTCTTGCTCCCCCGGCGCTTCATCCTTTGCACCGATAATGCCAGCCGAAAGAATGGTCTGCGCAAACAGAATGTTTTCCAACGGTGGGCGCTTCTCCACCCAAGTCCGCACCAATTTTAGTGCATCCGTGGGAACCATGCCGCCACCGATCAGGCCGAGGCGAATGGTGTGGGAAATATCACCCATGCGCCAATCGTCACCATAAAGCCGCGACAGAACGACATAAGGCCCGGCGTCACACGCCTCTTGCAACAGCTCCAGCTCGCCCCAGCCAAGGCGGAAGGTGTAATCACCATCCGCCCAAGGGATTGTAATTCTGGCATCACGACTCATGCGCTTGTCCGAACCATGGGGCCATCACTTTGCAGCGACACACTGGCCGTTGCCCGCTTGCCGTTATCGCCAGCACCTTCAAACTTCTCGACATGCATGTTGCCGGTCCATGTGATGGTCTTGGCCGGAAACTCCCACTCAATCTTAACCGGGACGCTATTGACGTTTTCGACCGCCTCAAGCCATGTATCGACACTTTCCGCAGCAAGTACTCCCTCACCGGTAACCGACATGGAAAGGGACGAAGCATCGCGGCCAATCCAGTCAACCTTGTCGGGATCGAGGCAATCAGGAATAGCCTGCTCTTCAAGCGACTTATCAATGGAGACAGAACGTTGTGTGAAGCCGCAAGGTGCGGCGTAAACGATAGGCCCCGAAGCCGGTTTCACGCCGATAAGCACGCGGATTTTGCCCCCGCGAATGGTGGTTGCCTGTGCCATAATGGCCTCCTAATGTGATGAAAGGTTAGTGGTTTTCGATACCAGCGCTAAACGTCATTGCGATTTGCGTGGTTAATCCGTCAGGGGCGCGAATGTCATCGCGCCGCAGATAGGTGAAATAGACAAGAGCATTGTCTGTCAGGCTAAAGGCGTCCTGATCAAGGGCGCGGCGCACTGCCTTCGCAATCTTACGACCTTCAGCAAAACCGGGATCACGGGACCAGACATTGAGCTGTATGGTCAAATCAGAAGCGTCAATGCAATCGGCACCCTCTGGAAGATCCTGCGAACCACCGAACGACACGTAGGGAAATTGCGCAGTATCGCTACCAGCTTGCGCAGGAACGACATCGTAAATGCGACCAGATACCAAGGCAGATACATCAACATCAGCCTTGAGCGCCGAAACAATGGCCACCTGTAATTCGTGAGATGCATCTTGCTTCATCATCCAGCTGCCACCTTTCTGGCACTCGCCCGCGTTGCCTTTCGAACAGCGCGAACAGCCGATTTTTTATTAGCCCGCCAAGACACATAGAAAAACGGGCGGGCATTGGTGCCGGGGTTTTTAGTGCCCTTGAACATGCCGCCGTTGACATGCGCCGCCGTTCCAAATTCGACCCAGCGGGCATAGTAAGCTTTTGCACTACCGGCATAGATCGTGAGCGTCAGGTCACCTGCAAGCCCGCTCTTGACCGCAGCAATGACCATAGAGCCTTTCGGCGCTTTGCCCCATGTCCAGCCGATGCTATCCATCAACGTGCCGTCATCTTTCGGAACAAGACTTTTCATCATAGAAACAATGGTATCAGCCACCTTTTCCATTTCCGACTTGATATGGGACTTGGCAGAATCTGGCAGGCGCTTCAACTTTCGGTCAAGCTTTACGAGGTTGAGAATCTTGCTCATCCGCTGGCGACACCGCTTTGACACAGAAAATCAATCCATTGACGATCACTTGTCGGCCCGACGTCGCGGATATTGTAGATTTCATTTTTGCGAACATCTCGAATGCGCCAACTGGTATTGACCTGTTTCGTTAGGCTTGAAGCCCGAACAAAGATCACTTGAGTATGGTTTCCCTGTAACCGGCTGGCCATCACACTTTCGCCACCCCTTAGGTGATTGAAGCCTGCCGAAACAATAAATTGCTCTTTCCATGCGCCAACCGTGACACCATCGCCGCGATCAACTTCCTCGCGCTTATCAAAGGCCACTCTTTGGTTTAGGTCACCTGCAGATCTAGTTCGAGCCATCTGATTTTACCTTTCCCTGTCGCGAAGCAGGTGCGATTTCCACCGCCTTGCCCTGCTCCACCGCCGCCTCACCGCAAGCACGCTTGACGGTTTCCACCATCCCGGCCTTGTAAGCGATGGTGCAGGCGCGCGTGGGTTTGTAATCGTAGTCCTCTGTAAACCGTACCTTCATGACAGCACCCGATAGGGCTGCAAAAGCGCTTCAACGGCAAAGGGCATGGTGTCCGTGCTGGCATTGGTGCTGACCGCTTCCGGGTTGGCATACCATTGCCCCACCAGCATCAGGATCGCGGCTTTGATGGAGGCCGGGGCATCGTTGACCCAAGCACCTTGCGCATCAAATGCGCCATAACCTGCCCGATAACGGATACGCACCGGCAAAGGCTGGCAACTTTGCAAGGGGGCAACAAAATCGGGCATGAACCACAGCCGATTGCCTGTCAGGCGGTAAAGGGCCGGATCAATCACCTGTTCCGTTCCATCGGTGTTGATGTGTGCGATTTGCACAATCTGCACCACGGGCAGATAAGGCAGAGCCATATCGCTACCCCTTGATGGCCAGCGGGCCATGCGCAACTCCAGCACCTGCCCGCCAATGCAGCGGCCAAGCCATCCGGCTGGACCATCAAGCCAGCCCGTTGCCGCCTTGATCAGGGTTTCAAGCAAGCCATCATCATCGGGATGGTCAATGCGCAAATGCGCCCTTGCCTCGCTCACCGTGACCACAGGTGATGGCGGTTCCAACACAGACACCATCATCCCGGCCTCACTTGTTGGCAGGCGCGGCTTTCGCCTTGTTTTGTGGGGCAGCGGTGGCCTTGGTGGCGGAAGGTTCGCCCGTGTTTGTGTCTTCCTCTTCCGTCTCTTCCGCCTCTTGCGCAAGCCCCGCCTTGATCAGGTCTTTTCCCGTTTCCGGGCTTTCCACGGTAAAGGTTTGGCCCGCCAAAACCTGTTTGGTTTCGTCGGTGTAAAAATTATCAAGCGCTTCGAGTTTCATGATCCATGACCTTTTTCGCAGTGTTTTTTTGAAGGCGGGCAACATGGTTAATCGGTCGCTAACCATGTTGCCCTATGAAGAGGCGGCTGCTTTCGGAGTTTGGTTTTGCGTCTCTGGAAGCAGCGCCTTTGAGCGCTGATTATGCTTCCGTTGCCGCCGCCATGGCCGTGGCAAATGCACCCTTCACGAAAGCCTCAGGCCGATAGGTCGCCATTGCCAGGCGCTCTTCTGCGCGGATGGTCACAAGGTTTTTGGTGAAGTTGTTGCCGTCTTCCGTGGAAATTTCCACGTTGGCATCTTCCCGATCAAAGATCTGCGCACCCAGCTGGAAAGCCCCGGTCAGGAAGTTATCGAGCGGCATGGCTTGGGTCTCCACCACCGGCAAACGCCACAGGCGGGCTTCTGCCTGACTTTGCGGATTGCCGATGATGTGGCGGCCCGTGGTATCCTTCAAAAGCTCAATGGTTGCCCAATCACCGGGGTGCATCACAATGCCATTTGGCGGGTATTCGGCCAAAAATGCCTGCAACATCGCAAGGCGGATCACATCGATCTTGGTGACACCGGCAGGCAATTTCACCGGCGGTGTGAAGGCGCTGGCTTGCGTGTAGATGCCATTCAGGTTGGTGCCCGTGCCGCTGCCCATCAACAGCTGGGCTTCCTCGACAAAGGCAAGACCATAGCGCAGCCGCCCGTCGATATAGGATTGCAGCTGTGGCACATCATCCAGAATCTGTTTCGTGGCGATCACCCAATGGGCAATGGTGGCCACGGGTGCGGTGACAATATCAAACTTGATTTCGGATTGCGGCTTGGTTGCGCCCGATGTTTCCGACACCGTGGCGGCATTGTTGGTGAAGCCGGTTTCCTTGACATATTGAATGGCATTTGAGGACGTTTGCCCAGGCATGATCAAATCGCGAATGGTCAAGCGCCGCTGTGGCAAAGCCAAAATGCCGGGCTGGCGTTGCGGCACAATCAAATCACCAGCAGAGCCATCGGCATCGGTGGTCAGCGCGGAAATGATCGCCTTGACCGAGATCGACATGCGGCCCTTGGCCCCGGATTTGATGAAGTGCTTAAAATCTTCATGCTCGGTGACCGACTGGCCGATGGATTTCTGCCGTTCCGGCTCACCGGGACCGCGCACCATTTTCTGTTCCAGCTCGCTCATGCGGGCAGACAGCTCATTGTGCTTGATCAACGCCTCATCGGCGGCTTTCTTGGTGTCTGCCGTCACCGCGCCGAGGTTCTTCAATTCAATATTGGTGGTTTCGGCAGAGCGCTTGACCTCATCGGCTGCGGACTTAAGGTCACGGGCCAAGGTTTCCAATTCGTTGGCATTCATAGGGTGATTTCCTTTTTATGGGCTGGTTTGAAGATCAAAGGGTTTTGAAGCGACTGGCGGCATCGCGAAGCGCCTTCAGCGCATTGCCTGCGGCCTCATCGGCATGGGTTTGCGCCGAAACCGCCTTGGCATAGCCGAGCGTGGCGATTTCAGAGGCGATAGAGGATGGAACGCCAAGGCCGCGCAGGATCTCGGCAAAATCATCGGCGGGCATGGGGTTGCCATCCTTCAGCCGCTGGACAAATTCGGTGAACCGATCAGATTTGACGCTTTCAATCGTCGCCAGATCATTGGCAGGAAAGGTCACCGGGCTGATCTCGTACAGGTCCAGCTTTTTAAGAAGCTTCACCTTGCCGTCGCGGTCGGTGTCTTCCTCACGATAGCCGATGGAAAGACCGCCCAGCGCCCTGGCCTTCATCAGCGCCAAGGCTTCACGGGCCTTTTCCACCTCAAGGATCAACCGGCCCTTGCCATGAAGGCCCCGGCTGTCTTCTGTCAGCTCTTCCCAAATGCCAATCGGCTGGCTGGGATCGTGCTGCCACAGCATTTTAACGCTGGAGCCTTGCGCTTTATGGCGGGCAAGGCTTTCGTTAAACGCGCCCGCCACGACCTTCTCGCCATAGCTATCGACATTGCCAAAAATCGAGCCGTAGCCCAAAAAGGTGCCGTCTTCCGACAGGCTTTTCACCTGCAGGTCAAAATTCTTGGTTTTCATGGGTGATCAGTCCTCGGTGGGTGGAGGCGTCGTTGGGGTTGGCGCTGGCGTTTGCAGCGGTGCATCTGGCGTTGGCGTGGCTGGCACCTTGCCCAGCTGTTCCAGCGGCACCAGATTGGATTGCACGGTCAGCACATCGCCGCCCGGCATGGGTGGGCGATTGTCCAGCGCCCTGCCCTCGTTGCGGGTTAGGAACCCGTTTTGACCAAGGGCGCTCAACAGCGCCGCCCGGCCTTGGCTATCGGCCCTAAGCAGGCCATCCAGATTGAACTCGGCATAGAGATTTGCCCGCTCGGTAATCGGGATAAGCTGTTTCTTGATCGCCTGTTCAATGCGGGTCAGGTATGGCCGCAGCGAGAAGGTCAAAAAGCCTATCATCTGCTGTTCCAGCCCCGTGCCCCAGCTGCTCGACTTTTCCGTATGGCCGACCATGAATGGCGGCACCCGAAACCAGCGGCAAATCTCTTCCACATGGAAACGCCGGGTTTGCAGCAATTGCGCATCTTCCGGGTTCATACTGATCGAGGCAAAATCATAGCCAGATGGCAGCGGCATCACCTTGCCAGCGTTGCGCGATCCCATGAAGCGCTCAAACAGCGCCAGCAGCTCATCGCGCTGTTCTTTGGTGGCCTTGGTGCCCGGCGCTTCCTTGATAAAGCCGGAAATCTGCAAACCGTTGCGAAAGAATTCCGCCGCGGTTTCATCGGCGGCCAACGCCGTGCCCATGGTTTGGCGGGCATAGCTGATTGGTGACAGGCCAACATCACCACCCACGCCAAAGCCGCGCACATGGAAAATCGCGTCTTCGTCAAAGGTTTCTGCCTTTGCCCCGCCGCTGTAGACGTAAACCCGCCGCCCATACTCATTGCGTTTTACGCTCATGCGATCAGGGCGAAGCTGTTCAATTGCCACCAGCCGTTTGCCGACAAACTGCTTTCGTGCGTAGAAATTGCCCCACAAGCACAGGCAGGCAATCATGGCCTCGACAAATTCCGCCGCCGTCTGATCACTGTTCGGGCTATCATGCAACAGCCCATAGAGCAGATGGTCCCGCGCCAAGGATTTAACCTCACCTTGGCGCTGGTACACCTGCAAAGGCAGCGTGCCGATGGTTTCCGACAACAGCCGAATGCATGACCACGCCGTGGCCAGCTGCAACACCGTATCCGGCGTGACCGCCTTGCCCGCCGCACTGCCCGATGATGCCAGCGAGGCGGCAAGGGTTGCGGCATCATCCCTATTCGACAGTTTGACATTACGGCGGCCAAAAAGACCATTCCAGATGCTCATACTCGCCCCGCCATCGCTTCCAGATAAGAGCCTAAATCCGGCCCCGTTGCGCGCTCTTTGCAAAGCGCAATGCCAACCGACATGGCCAAAGACACCATGCCGTCGATGCGCCCGAAGGCGTGTTCCTTGTCAAACATCCGGTGCCCCGTGCGGTTTTCGGCATAGACCACGCTGGACGCGCACAGATCGAGCATCGGGTTCGGGTCGATCTTTAATCGCTGTTCGTACAGCGCGTTTTCCAGCTTGTTGATGCTGTCTGGCATCCAGAGATAAATCTCCTGTTCGCCATCGGCTGCGTGTTTGTCGCGTTCCAGCACCCGCTTTTGAAAGCCTTGCGGGTGGATGGTCAGCGGCAAGGACACGCCATCATCGCCCAGGTGTTCGCTCAATTGCTCCAGGCCATATTGGTCGGCGGCAATCTCGCTGGGTTCATACTTGGCGCAAATCTCGGCAAGCGCCTTGCCAAGCCACGCATATTTAAGCCGCTGGCCGGGCACCGCTTCAATGAAACCCTGATCCCGCCACAACTCATAGGGCGCTTGGTCGGTGCTGGCGCGATCCCGCAAGGTATCGGCAGGCGACCAGAACCATGTTTTTGACACCAGCTGTTCCGAATCCTTGGTGGCATCCACAAGCCATGTCAGGGTGAGCGCGGTGAAATCCCGCGTTTTGGAAAGGTCCAGCCCGCCAAAGCAGGGATAGCCCTTCTCCACCAGCTCATCCAGATCAACCGGCGCTTGGCAGGCCATCCATGCCTCACGCCTAATCGCCGCATTGACCGATTGCGTCCATTCGCAAAAATGCAGCCGTGCAATGCTGTTGCGCTTGCCCGGCATCAACCGGGCCTGTTCAACCACGCCCTGAAGGTATTCGGTGGTGACGGTGACATCGAGCAGCGGGTTTGCCTTCACCCAGCAAGAGGGATCGTTTTCCCAATCATCGCCCTCATCCAGCGAACAGACAAAGGCAAAGGTCGTGTCATCTTGCTTGATGCCCGCCGCCACCTCGACCGCGTGTTGATGCTCTTCCCAGCAGATCGATTTCCGATCCGAGCCGGAATTGGTGGCCATGACCAAAAGCGGCTGTTTGCGGAATTTAAAGCCGCGTTCCAGCATTTCAATCACATCCCGGTTCGGGTGTTCGTGAACCTCATCACACAAGGCACAGGACGGACGCGGGCCAGATTGCGCCTTATCTGCCGAGATCGGCTTAAAGAACCGCTTGTCGCCCCCCTTGCTGATATAGGTCAGCTGCCAAACCGGGTTGACGCCGGACGGTATAATCCGCCGTGTCAGTTCCGGCGATTGGTCGCGCATGGCCACCGCATCACGAAACAGCACTTGCGCCTGATCTTTCTTGGCAGCTGCGGCATAAATCTCGGCACGCGGCTCACCATCGGCCACCATCATGCAAATGCCAATGCCCGCCAGCAGCGGCGATTTGCCGTTGCCCTTGCCTTCCTCATCATAGAAACGACGAAAGCGGCGAAGCCCGGTGTCCGCCCATTTCCAGCCAAACAGCGACCCAACGCGAAAGGCTTGGCTGGGATGCAACGTAAACCGCCGCCCCTCAAACTGCCCACCGTTTAACCGAAGCTTGTCACCAAACCACTTGATGCGCTTGTTTGCGGTTTCCAGATCCCAGATCAGACCCCTTGCTGGGCCATCGCGCAAATCCAGCAGATGCCGAAGGCAGGCATTGCGCACATGCGGACCGGCAACCACTTCACCGCGCACCACATCAGAGGCCCAAGCCGTGACCGGATCGTCATCATAACTGACATCCGGCAGCGCAACATCAATCGAATCCATCATCGGTGGGAAACTCAAATCCAAGTTGGCCGCTCGCCTGCAAACCGCGCTCGGCGGAAGGCGTCATGCCAAAATCACTGGCCAGCGCCCGAATTTGCCGCCATGTCTCATTCAACTGGCTGACTTCCGGGCGGCTCTTTAGCTGTTTGCCGTTGCGGGTTTCGCTCTCATAGGTTTCCCCACCTTCGCGCACATCCAGCCGCAACCGCTCATGCCGCGCTATCGTCCAGCACAGCTGCTCAAACATATAGGCGTTGACTTCATTCAGCCGGTTCTTGCGCGGATCACACAGCCCCGGTGCCAGCCGATCCCAAATGGCGCGAACATCAAACGGCAATTCATCAGGCCGCAGCTCCCGCGCCTTAGCCACCGCCCGCGCCTCAAAGTTCGCGCCCTGCCCATCCTCAGGTTTCAACGGCACAACGTTTTCCGATGCGGGCTTGCGGCCTTTCATGGGGGCCTCCATAGAATTGAAAAAGGCAGTTCCGGGACCCCAACGTGATTGGCAATGAGATACGCAAAAAAACTGTTGAGCTCAAATGTGATTAAGTCGCATCAAATAGATAAACGGAGAGCAGTAAGACAAAAAAATATTTTTAGTTGCAAAAAAATATTCGAATTTAATAATTTATGCTATCTCTCGCATGCAACGTAGCAACAATAAAAACTTGGAGGAAAATATGCGAATTATAACTCTCTCTTTGGCCATCCTGCTTGGGATGTCTGCTGTCTCTTATGCGGCCTGCAATGTCCCTAGTGATAGGGCTTCGGACGGGAGCCGCTGCGGTGGTCGGGCCGCCTCAGAACGCCCAGGCGGAAAAGGCTAACTTCAGCTTACTTCCCTTGACCATCAATTGGCCTCGCCTGATATTCTTGGACAGGCGGGGCTATTTCTAACGGAATAAACTTATGCCTTTTGGTGACTCTAGCCCTTTCAGGTCAAAACTGCTCAGTGGCTTTTTCCCTTCAATTTCCTCTCGCTACACAGAAATGACTGACGCCGGTGCGCGGTCAGAGGGGCTTTGAACTTTTGACCCGCCCCCTACCCCAGGTTTGCCGGGTGGCGGGGGTCGGTGGGCCAGCCATCCGCGCCCGCTGCCGTCGAGAAGCCGCGATGCTCTTCTGCCTGTTTGGTTGCATCGTGGTGGGTCTTGCATAGGCTTTGAAACGGACCATTCCAGAACTTCTCAGCATCACCGTTGTGGCGTTCAATGTGGTCGCAAACCGTGGCAGCTGTGAAGCGGCCTTGCAGCCTGCACATGCGGCATAGCGGCTCAATAGTCAGCTGGTTAAGCCGTGTCTTGCGCCAGCGGGCGGTGGAGTACCACCTCTTCCACGGCCTGCCTTCATCATAACGAATACCCATATCCTTTAACGCAAAAAGGCGACCCTCTGGCCGCCTTGTCATTCCATCATTCATTTGGGCATAGCTTACGCACTGGCTCTGAATCACATCGCCTCTTGGCTTGGATCAGAACGAGGCCGGGGGAGAACATCAATCCCTTGGGAGCATCAGACGCCCCGGTCATCTCGAATGGAGAGGCGCTATTCGCCTTTCCACGTTTTGAGCGATAATCTCACATCGACACGCTGTCAACACCCAAGGTAACTTCACTCATACCGCCAAACAGCGGCACATCGACCACCAGCTGGCCTCGATTGGACAGCACCTTGCGCACGGTGACCACGAAGTCTGCAAACGGGCCAGACCGGATTGTAACCGTCTTTCCAACCACATCTGAAGGCACCGGAAGGCTGGAAGCATCCATATGTTTTCGCTCGGATTTCTTGGCCGACAACATGAGCTTGCTCATCAAATTTTCGGGCATCAGATAAGGCTTGCCATCCTGACCCATCAGCCCCTTTAACTTCGATGCAACCAGCAGGCCGACAAAGGCTTCGTTGTCTGGAATCACCTTTACAAAAAGATAACCTCGAAAAATTGCCCGCTGGATTTCCACAGCCTGTTTGCCGCGCCGTGGTGGATACCGCAGCTTCTCACACGGGCACCAGCATTCAATTCCCTGCTCTTGCAACGAATCACGAATGGCCTGTTCCATGCCGCTGGTGCAGCTGGCCACAAGCCAGCGGCCCAGCTGTTCAAAGCCCGCACGATTACACCTTGCCATGGCAATCATCCGCTGGCGGCTGGCTTCTGCCTCGTTGATCCGGGCAAGCTTCAAAAGCCCCTGATCAGACACGCCATGCATGAGGTTTCCACTATGCTGCATCATTGGTGCGCTCCTTGCTGATCTTAGTTTTGAAGTGTTCAAGCGCCGCTTCCACAGCCGCATCGAGATCATCCGCGCCGTCCGCAATCGGCGGGAAATAGTTCCAATCGCGCAGGCCATCGACAAACAGCCAGCCCCGGCGCTCATGCAGCCGCCGCCATGCATCCAGCAAAGGCGTGCCGCGCTCAACCTTCTGGAAATCAGAAACATGCGGCATCAATGCCAGCGCGGTCACAAACGGCTCATTGCGCCGGGCAAGGTCATGCATCCGGCTCACCAGCGGCCAGCCGTGGTCACGGCGCTTTTGCCGCAACAGCCCTTCCCGGCTGATAGCGCCAGAGGCAATCTGCCGTTCCTCAAACGTGGTAATCACAAACCGGCCCGTGGGTTCATCGAACAGCGCTTCAAGGCGGGTGCCCATCCAGAGCTTGCCGCAAACCTTGGCAACGCCGTGGGTTTGGACTGGTTGGGCGGTGTCTGGCATCTTCTCCCAAGCCCGGTCTTGCAGGTAGACGGCTGCAAACGTGCACCGGCTCTTGCCAGCCCATTCGATGAAGGCAGGCGTTTTGTCGATGCAAGCCGCACGTTGATCATCGGTCAAGGCAAACCAAGCCTTCCTTGCCGCCGTGTCGCTGCTGCGGTCGTAATTCGGCCAGGTCGGAAACCAGCGCTTGAACGCCAGATTGATTTTTTTGAAATCGCTATTCGAACAATCCCCCGGTTTCGCGGCAGCGACTGGAGAGTTGTTTGGAGAGTTAGCTGGAAGAATCTTATCTTGGTGGAGCTGCTCCACCACCTTCATGGAACCATTTCCACCACCTTCGGGCGTCATTTCCACCACCTTTTGCGCGCAAGGCGGTGGAGCTGTTCCACCACCTTCACCCAAAACAGCATCTTCAAAAGGTGGTGGAGCGCTTCCACCGCCTTGCTCTTCTGCGACATTGGCAGCCGTGCCGGTCAGATCCCGACCGGGCCAGCGGGCAACATATTCGTTGCGCTTCCACTTCTGCCCACGAAAACCGTGCTGGGTGACTTCAATCCACCCGGCCTGCTCGGCAATGTCGAGGTGCTTCAAAATCGTCTTCTTATCGAGACCAGACAGTTCCACCAGCTCGGAAATCGGCGGATAGCAAGAGCCGCCCGTGGCATCCATTTTCAGGCCAAGCGTGTGCAGCACAAGCCGTGTTATTGGCGGCAGGCCAGACTTGGCCACCGCATGCCGCCAAGACCATGCCCGCGAGGTTGCGCCGTGATCAGGCTCCATCATACCGCACCGCCGTTCTGTGCCACATCAGCCAGAAAGCGCCGCGCCTCATTCACCGCCAGCTCATGCGCCTCTGGCAGACGCCCGTCAGCCAGCCGGGTGGCATTCAACGCTGCAAACTCAGCCTCAAGGCAGGCAATGCCCGCCAGAAAGCCAGCACGGCGCAATGCGATAAGGATGGCGGAAAGGTCGCGCAAAATGATGCCCTGCGGCACACCAAGCAGCCACGCGGCCCGCTCGGCATCCGTCTGGCAATCATACAATTGCTCGACGATAGGCAGCAGCGCCGTCATCGGCCAATCTCCCTTTGCACCCGCCGCTCCAACATGCGGCACACATCCACCTGTTTACGAAGCTCGGCATAATCAGCCGCCAGCATTTCCGCCGACTTGGTTGCCGCCTCAAATTTCGCGGCAAATGCCCCGCACCGCTCTTCCAAGAGACTGGTTGCGGTCAAAAACTCATCAAACAGCGGGTTCGAGCCAGCCGGGCCGAACATGTCGTCGCGCATGGTTGACACCCAATCACGCGGCACACCGAGATCCTTGGCCACGGCGGCATCAGTCCAGGGCGACTTGTACGCGTCCTTGCCATAGACCTCATTCAGCTTGTCAAAGATGATGGCGCGGTCTTCGCGGCCCATTTCGCGAGGCTTGTCGGCAACCGGCGTGGTGATGTTGCTGTCCATGGTCTTGGTTCCTTTTCGTTTGGCAGGGCTTGCGTGTCTGGGGCAGAAATCCTTTTTCGGACTGTTGCCAACCACCCAGCCCTTGTTCAAAAAATGCTGGCTTGCCGCGCTTGGCGACTTCCGAACGACCCCGTTTTGAAACGGGAAATAAGCAACGGCATCGCAGCACGCGCAGGCGATCCGCATGGCCTTGGCGGTCTTGTCGCCGTAAGGAATGGTAGTCTCTGGATATGTTCGCTCGCTCATTGTGCGCCCCCGCGCTTCCACGCCTCGAACTCGCCCACCAGCGACCTGAAATCCGCTAGTTTGCTATCGTCTGCGCTCAGTTGTGTTTTGCTGGAAATGTCGATCTGCTTTTTCAGAGCCTTGTCGGCGCTACCCTTGTCGTGCACGGGCATGCCGCTCTTGCCTGTCATAAATCGCCAAAATTCGCTGTTTTGGCACAGCATGGCCGCTTGCGCGGCATAGTCGCCCTTTGGCTTGCTCAACTCGGCAACATGGGCCTCCAACTGGCTAACCTGTTGTTGCAAATCGCGCACTGCTGTTGCGGCCCGGTCAAACAGCGCGAAAAACAGCCGGAGATTATCCAGCCCGCCGCAAAGCACATCGCGCTCATCGTCGGTCGCAGCGCGATGGATGGTGGCAACATGCGTTTGCTCACCCATGCCACGCTGTACGATCAACCGCATGCCGTCGCGGCTGGCCTCCAATAGCCAAGCGTCATCAGCCATGCGCGCCGCCGCGCCGCGCAATCGGCCAATATGTGCTTTTTCGCGAGCGCGTTGTGGGTCAGGAATAGCGGTCATTCCCCCACCCCCATTAACCGAACAAGCCGAGCTGCGCCGGTGGAGCCTCTTGCGGCAAGCCGAGCGCAGAGAGTGCGCAGCGCATACGCGCCTTCCAATGGCACAACGCCGTTTCCGAGCATCCGAAGGCGGTCCACGCGAGCAATGTCCATCCGGGTGGCCAGCCCATCAGCCACTCGACAAAAAGCGGGTTCAAGCTGCGGCGAGGCCGCGAGTGCGCTACGCCAACCGTCGGGATCGTGAGGGCGAGGTGGGAAAAGGCCTGCCCTGTCAATGTTGCCACCGGAGGAGAGGCCCCGGATTTCTGCCACTGCCCCCCCTTTTCGCCCTCGATGGCGCGGGGTGTCTTCCAGAGCACCGCCACCTCGTTTAACGGTGGCGTTTTGCCTTCCCTGTCGCACAAATCCAGTTGGTTCGCGCCCTTGCCGTCCCGCGCCTGTGGTGTAGGCCACAATGCCGCTATCGTCGAAAGGCTCTCTTGCGATCCCCGTTTCGCCGGATTGCTGCGATCCTGAAACCCCAGCCGTGCCTCGTTCGCCAACACTGTTGGCCAAAGACTGGCAGCCGTCTGCAAGTTCGGCCCGCCGTCCCTGCCACCCACGCCCGGCCCGTTGACCATGTTCGCCGTTGCTGTGGGCCACATGGCCACCGCATCCTCCAGCCGTGATTTCCCACGTTCCGGAGCTGCCGGCAGCGCTGCAAGCGCACCCGCGCCAACACGCATTGTCGGCCACTGCGAGGACAAAGAGCCTTTCGCGTTCGTGAGGCGCACCAACCTCTGACGCCGTGAACAATCCACCCTCAACCGAGAAGCCCAATCGCTGAAAGTCTCGCCAGACACGTTCCGCACCGCCCGAAGACAATATCCCACGGACGTTTTCGATAAGGACAAACCAGGCACCTGACTGGACGATGATTCGCCGTGCGACGGACCAGAGGTCGCGTTCGTCTTCCTGCCCGAGGCGTTTCCCGGCAAGACTGTGGGGCTGACACGGGATTCCGCCAATGAGGCCATCCACCAGGCCGCGCCATGGTCTGCCGTCGAAGGTTCTGGCATCACTCCAAATAGGCGCTGGAGCCATATGTCCCGCTTGCATTGCCGATACCAGTTGCGCGACCGCGAAGGCTTCCCTCTCGACCATGCACACTGTTCTAGCGCTTGGAATTGCCAGCTCGACGGCGAGATCGAGGCCTCCACCGCCGGTGCAGAGGCTGATAATGTTGAGGGGGTTGGGATGTATAGCCACATTCACACGTCCCCCTCTTCCGAGGCTTCAAAGCCCCAAAAGTCCCACTTGCCAGAAAGGCGCACGTCACTATCGGCCAAGCTTTCGCGCCGCTGGAATAGCTCAAGTTTTGGCAATTGCGGCCAGAGCCGGTCTATCTGCTCGGCAAACCACACGGGCTTGCGGCTATGTTCGGTTTTCGGCTCGGCATACAGGCTTTCCGGCTGGGTGCCGGGCAGCGGTGCCAGCGAAATCTTGCCGCGCTTGCCAATCAACAGCAGCTCGGCACGGTCGCGCACCCAGCGGCCCATGCCGATGTGGGCTTTGTCCCACACCATGCAGCTGACATATTCAAAGCCCCACGCCCGCAGCACATCAATGCCATCGGGCAGCCGGTTCGCTGTCACCCAAAGAAACAGCACCGCATCCATGGTAAACGGGCTATTATTGCCCGCGCAAAGAGCCTTGATTTCTTCCACGGTCATGGAAGGGTATTTCAGACCCTTATCCTGCCCGGTCTCATCATTCCACGCTTCTTGCTGCCAAGGCGGATCGGCATAGCCAACAGCATAAGCGCCACGCGGCATGTCGCCACTCTTGCGCCGCCCTTGTTCGGCAATAGCGCACACAAGATTGAGCCGCATTTCCCGATTGTGCTTTTGCCCGATGGTGCGAATAGCCTTGGATTCTGCCGTGACCGCCTTGTCAGCCTTGATCAGATCATGGGCAAACTTCTCTTGCGCCTCATGGGTTTCAAGCCGCTTGAGTTGATCCAGCGTCACACCCTTGTCGTGGCGGGTGCCGCGCAACATCTGCAATGCGGTGCGGGAAATCTTCTCACCACGCTCCACGTCACGCTGAATAGTTCGCTCAGTTTGCCCGGTGGCTTCCGCCGTTGCCGCCGTGAAGCGCTTTCCCGTTTCGCCAATTTGGCGAGACGGGGGATTGCTGCCACGTTTCAGGCTGGCCTCGCGAACGGTATCTGGAAATTTGACCAGATAGATTTCCTTACGACGATGCAAAAACAAAGCCCGATCCGCTGGCGTCAAATCCGCCCGAATCAGGTTTTCGTCAATCTCGCAAAGCTGGCGGTCCAGCTCATCACCGCGCTTGTGAAAGCAAAGTATGGCATCCAGCCCCAGCCGCTTGCACGCTTCCAGCCGGTGGCCACCCGCACCCAGATCAACCGAGGCGGCACCAACATCACCGTAAACCGTGATTGGCGTTTCCAGCCCGTATTTCTGGATATTATCCATCAAAGCCAGAACGGTTTTTTCATCCAGATTGCGCAAACGGTTGTCGGCGCGAATGCTATCAATCCGCCGCTCAGTCGCGACCTTGGTTTTCGGCGCGGCAACAACAATATCGCCCCCCAGCTTGTGCGCCGCCAGCATCTCGCGCCCGCGCTGTGTGGGGTAAAACTTGTTGCCATCTTGCGGATCACGCGAAAGATAATCCCAACCAGACGCCGCAACCTTGTTGGCGGCAATCTGTTGACTGGAATCATGGGCAAAAACCTCACCCTCGCGAACGGCGGTCAAAATAAGCGCAATCCCGGCATGACCGGGCTTAGGATAGGGAACGGGTGCATAGGCCATCAGTTCGCCCTCATCAGACGATCAAGATAGGCCTGTCCCAAGCCAGTCAGATGGATCATTCCGGCGTCACTGATATGCAGATAACCCGCACGGCGGCACTCGGTGGCCAGCCCTTGCGGTTCCGCGTCGGTCATAACCAAGCGCCCGCCGTGCATTTTCACCTTGCGCAAAAAGCCACGCGCCGCATCGCTCAAAGGCCGTTCAAATAGTTCGGTTGCGGTCGCGTCGGTCATGGCTGCCCACCCACAACATGCAGGCCAAGCTTTTCACCGCCGGTGGCCTTCACCATCGCCAGCGCCTTGCGAAACGCCGCGAGACCCTCTTGCAGTTCCGCTGCATCGCGGTCCATCTTGGTGGCCTCTGCGGGCGTAACCACCATGTCAGATATAGCCACCGCGCCGCCCGAGATCAGGTCACCAGCGCGGCGCGATACCTCCGAAAAGGCAACAACAACGCCCTGCCCAATTGCCTTGTCGTTATCCGGGTCACTCAAACGACGCCCGCTCAATTCCGCCATGGCCGAGGTCACAACGGGGACACCGCATTCACTCTCCAGCGCGTAAACCACAGAAATTGGCATCAGGTCCGTGTCACGCGCATTGTTCATGCGACCAATATGGCTGGCTGAAACAGAGGAGATTTCCGCCGCCCGCTCAATACCGCCAACCAGGCGGATCAAATCACGTTGCGCGGCTTTGATGCGATGAAACCAAGCGCTTGAATGCATGAGACAAAACCTTTCCCGCGCCGGGAATTTTCCGGCGTTTTTCCCGTGGTGGGAATTGATTGAAAATGTGAGGAATGAGCCGCGACGAACTACGGAGGCCCACATGCAAGCTGAAACACACCAGACGCAAAAGCAGGCCGGGAACTGCCAACCCGGCCTGCCGCCAACCCGGACGGGAAAGGAACGAAACACGTCCGGGCTATCTGGGAAAAAGAAGGCAACCGGGCAAAAGATCCGCCAGCCCGGTTGCAGGTGCCGCGCAAACTGGGAGGCGTTGGCGCGGTTGGAAGAATTGACTGAAGGCCGATCATCGCGCGGCCTCTTGCCTGCTAATGCAGATTTCGAGGAATTGAATTGCAGTAACTCGCCTGCCAGTTCCGCGCTCGACATCTCTAGCCAAGTCAATACTTGGATCTCGCTGCCCCGCCAAAGCGCGGGAAAGCGTGCTCGGAGAACGCCCGATCCGCACTGCGAAGGTCGATAATTTCTCGCCAGTCTCAACCAAATATATCGATAAAGCATCCATAACGGGGAACTTGCCAAATAGGCAAATTTTAGTCAAGGGCAATTTTGCCTATTTGGCTATGGTGCTTGCGATTAAAAGTGATCAAATTTGCCATATGGACAAACAGCACCCAAATAGGCTTAAGGCCTTGCGTGAAGAGCGCGGACAGACAATTGAACAGTTAGCTGAAGCGACTGGACTTTCCACGTCGTATGTGTCGAGGCTCGAAAAAGGAGAGCGCAACCTTTCCGTCAAAAATATGAACTTATTCGCGCATGCCTTGGATGTTGCCCCACAGGAAATCCTACTCCCAAGGAAAGAAACGCGAGAGAATTCAGTAATGGTAATGGGAAGAATTGGCGCGGGCGCAGAGATCGTCCCCGACGAAGAACAGATACCGCCAGAAGGCCTCTACGAGGTCGAGACCCCTTTCCCCATTCCAGACGATGCCCTGGCGTTCGAGGTAAATGGTGATTCGATGTGGCCTCGCTATGATGATGGCGATATCGTAATTTGTTGGGCGCAAAGCGTTATCCCGGATAGCGTAGTCGGATGGGAAGCTGCAGTAAAAACTGGAGATGGCCGGAGATACCTTAAGCGTATCCGCAAAGGGGCAGATGCGGGAACCTATGATCTCGAAAGCCACAACGCGCCACCAATCCGAGGTGTGGAGCTGGTTTGGGTTGCAGCAATCCAATCAGTCATCAGATGTGGCCAATGGAAAAAGATCACCACAGCAGAAAGACACAGGCTTGCGAGGAAGATGACCGCCCGCTGATATCCCAATTGGACCTTAACGCTAAGCCCGGCTCGCGGGCTTTTTTTGTGCTTCAAAATAATATTGCCAAATAGGCAAATTATAACTTGACGAAATTTGCCTATTTGGCAATATTGCCTAATCCACCCCGCACTGGTGGACGCACCAAACCACAGCCGGGTTGCCGCCCTACCCCGTACCCCAAACAGGCAACCCGGTTGTGTTTACTACGCGATAGGGAAAACAGCCATGTCCGTGAGATTTCAGATAAAGCCCGTTGATCTTACGATGAGCGCTCCGGAACACTCTGATGCTCAATCAAGTCGGCAACACGTAGAAGAGCTGAAGAAAGCTCTCGGCACTGTTGCGGCGTCAGGGCCAGTTGATTGTGAGAGAGTGTCATCGTTTTCAATTCAGCATCACTTGGTGCAAATTCCAGCCTTAGAAAGCAAAACATATCTGCCACAGGCTGTATCCGATACCCAACAAGCGGAGCAACTTTGACGTTGCCATCGCTATCCAGTTCTAAGTCAGCAATCATAGTTTCGTTCTCCAGTGTTGAAGTTGGTTGGAGGATGATTGCCCCGTGCCGTTTGGAGCAGCACGGGGCATCCACAGTCTCAAAAAGATATGGCGAGATCAACAAATGAGAGAGGCGTCATAATCTAATCGCTATGCATGTGCCGGTCCCTTCCGGTTTCCGCAGCCCGCCCGCTGCGGTTTCCCGAACGGATACCCCGAACCCCAGCCCATCAAACCGCACCCACACCGTGGGCCGCGATTGCCGATCTGTGTCCGCTCGAAACCACCCAACCAAAGGACAAAACATGTTGCATAAAACCAAAACCCCAAACCCCACTGATAGGCTGGTTGGCGCACGCATTCGCCTTGGCCGTAACCTGCTTCGCATGAGCCAAGAGAAGCTTGGCGAGGGTCTGGGCATCACATTCCAGCAGGTGCAGAAATACGAGAAAGGCACAAACCGCGTTGGTGCCAGCCGCCTTAACGATATTGCCAACATCCCCAACCGACCCGTGTCGTGGTTTTTTGAAGACGTGCCAGCCTCACCAGAGAGCGCACCAGACGAAATAACGGCATTCTTGCAAAGCCGCGAAGGCATCAAGCTCATCCGCAGCTATACCCAACTCAAAAAACCCGCCTATCGCAATGCCGTGCTGCGCACCATCGACACCCTCGCGAAGGACGAAAGGGGCGAAGCATGAAGCCGCGCAAGACAATAACCCGCCCGAAAGACGACGAGCTGCGCACCATGGCTGCCGCCAAGCTATCAACTGATGACATTGCCGCCCGCTGTGGCGCGGGCGTGCACACGGTACGCAAATGGATGAATGAGGCAGGCTGCCAAAGCGACCTAAAAGGCTGGTGGAACCTGCCCACCACAGAGCCAGCGCAGCCAGCGCCAGAACCAACATCCAAGGCGGCGCTTGCCGAGCAGTTCCCGTTCATCCAGACCCGGAAGATTGTCACAGCCACGGGCCAAGTCATCACCATGCCGCACCTTTCAATTTTGGCGACATTTGACAACACCGGCATAAGGAGCGCGGCGTGATGGCAGATGATCTATCAAGAGCTTTCCTTGACGTACTCGATGAGCGCGTCCGCCAAGTGAATGTAAAGGGACACACCCCGGAGCGTGATGACCATTATCCACGCGGTGAATTGGCTCTGGCTGAGGCGGCTTACGCGGGCCGGGCAGCAGGTGTCGCCATGTCCAGCACAACGGTGTGCAGCTATGCGCTGTACCTCTACCCGTGGGCGATGAGCGGCTTTCATCAAAAGAATTACCGCTCTGACATGGTGCGGGCAGCAGCCCTTATCATCGCTGACATTGAGGCATTTGATCGTGCCGAGGCCAGAAAGGCAGGTGTGTGATGAGCGAGAGTGAAAGCCAAGAGCAAGAGGATATGTTTGATCCACAAGCCAATGCCAAAAAAATGGCAAATACAATCATGACCGTTATTGAGGGCCATGATTCAGATGACGTGATCAACGCGCTTTCAAGCATCCTAGGCTTGATCGTCTTTCACGCCACACCTCACGAACGAGCAGCACGCGAAGTGGCTATTAATGTCAGCGCGCAAATCAATTTTATTGCCCAAGATTTGCATGTGCGTGGCGTTCCAAAGGCAGGTGCGTGATGGCTGAACATACCGGCGAAGAAGAGCAGATGAATTGCCCGATTTGTGATGACCAGTTTCAGATTGGCGATCTTTGCGCATTGGATATTGAGCTTGGAATGTGTCATGCGGCCTGCCTCAAAGGGTCGCCTGTTGTCGATCTGGATACAGGCGAAGAGATTGGCGGAGACATGAGCACATTCCGGTATGGAAAGGATGTGTGATGGCTGAAATTTATCATGACGGCCCGCTCAAAGGCCAAGCAAGCATTACCATTCTAGTCAACGCAAACGCCGTCAAGTGGCTGGAGCATGCCTCGAAAGAGACGGGCTATTCTCTGGACCGCCTCGCAGAAATCAGCGTCGAAGAGGCCGCCCTCCAATACGCAAAAACTGCAAAGCTCATGGAAGCAGGTGAGTGATGACGACAGCAATCAAAACCTACACCACCCTCGCCGCCGCCAATGCTGCCCGCCAAAGCGAGTGGCCAGGTGTTGAGAACATAACACTCGCATTTCGCGGCCTTGAGCTTGCAGGCGAGGCAGGCGAGGCCTGCAACAACATGAAAAAACTGGAACGCGCACGCCTTGGCATTGCGGGTAGCACGGCAACGCTGGAGCAGCTCGGCGACGAACTGGCTGATACCGTCATCACCGCCTATCTTTGCGCATTGACGGCTGGCATTGATATGGATGCGACAATCATCCGCAAATTTAACCAGACCAGCGAGGAGAATGGGCTGGCTACGAGGTTGGCGGCATTACCTATCGAAGCTAAGAGCCAGCGATTGCGGCCAATTCTAGCAAAATATGACTGGTATTGGCCAAGCGACGATCACGACAGCGAAATTTCTTCGTCATCAGTCAGCGAACTTGCACAAAACATCGAACTCGAAGCAGGGCAAGTGCTGGAATATGATCATGGCGGCGTGTTTGAAAGACGATACTACGCATTTTTGCCACCGGCCAGCGACGCAGGCGGCGACGGTAATTTCGAGGTTGACGAGGCCACGGAAGAAGCCGCCGCCGCGACAATTGCCGCCGAACTGGAGCGCCGCAAAGGATTGGAGGACAAGCCATGACGCTGCCAAACGTCTACAGCCCGGAGCAAGTGGCCACCCACCTCAAGTGGTCACCCCGCAAGTTGCGCGAATTTGCCCGTAAAATTGGTGCTTGCAGCATACTTGGCAATCGCATGACATTGACCGATAAAGATATAAACACAATCATGGAGGCAAGTCGCCCGTGTCACTCACGCTATACCTCAGAGGCGGATACTACCACTACCGAGGCACAATCGAGGGTGAGCGCTTCCGTGGCACAACCGGAACAGCGGACAAAAACGAAGCGAAGCGCTTCATCATCGAAAAGCAGTCTGAAATTCTCAGGCAAGAAACCGACCGCAAAGAGCGTGGGTTTGGTCGACTAAAATTCAATCGGGCGGCAGAGCTTTATCTTCAAGCAGGGAAAACCGCCCGGTTTGTTCAAGAGATGGTAGACTTCTGGGAAGATGCGCCGGTCAATAAGATCACATCCGGCAAGGTGCAGCAGGCAGCCATAACGCTGTACCCGAAGGCAGCGGGCGCAACGCGCAATCGTAACGTCATTGTGCCAACGCAAGCAATCATCAACCACGCCGCCACGCTGGATATGTGCCACCCTATCAAAGTCAAACGCTTTAAAACCGAGACAAAAATTAAAGAGCCAGCGACATGGGAGTGGGTCAAGCAGTTCATGGCCCACGCCAACCCACACCTTGGCGCGGCATGCTGTTTTATGTTCCTGACCGGCGCGCGCGTGACCGAGGCGACGAATCTGACATGGGCGGATATTGACCTGCTCAACCTCAAGGCTTTGATCAGGCAAACCAAGGTCGGCAAAGAGCGCCAAGCGCATTTGCCGCCAGAACTGGTTGCGGCCCTGATGAAAATCGAAAGCAACCGCAATCCAGCGGAAAAAGTCTTCAAATATTCTTCGCGCCACACAATGAAGCCGCAATGGAACAAGGTGTTCAAGCGCACTGATATTCCCTACCTCACATATCATTCATGCCGCCACGGCTTTGCCACAACGCTGCTACATCGAGGCGTTGACCCGATCACCGTTGCCAAGCTTGGCGGATGGGCAGATGCACAGCTGGTGTTCCGCACATATGGCCACGCCATGCGCGACGAGACGATAACAAACCTGCTCACAGCTGACACAAAAACTGACACAGCGAACGTGCACAAACTCAAAATAGTGAGTTAAATCAATATCAAAACTGTAGGAGATTGTGGGCTAAAACGTCCCTCGTTGGGGAGAGGTGTCCCGCCACTGTTGATATTGAAACTCCCATTCATCGTCAAGACGGAAAACAACTCGTCACAAAAAATTCAACCGCCCGGTTGGGCACTTGCCCGCACGCTTATCCACTGCTGCGCGGCTTGCGCCCCAGAATTTCCGAAATCCCTTTGCGGGAAAACGGCTGGGTCAATTGCGACACAAAACCGGTGGCGATGGTACCACTGATACCGATATCGGTAGAAGATGGCCGGTTGGGATTGTAAAATGTGCCGAACATCAGATCAAAAATCACGATATTCTCGCCGTAGTTGGTGTTGCCCTCGCGCAAATCCTTGGAATGATGCCAGCGATGCAGCCGCGGTGTGCTGAACACATAATCCAGCACGCCGGTGCGCACCGCCACATTGCAATGGGTCAAAATGCCAATGAACGCGGTGACCGCACCAACCCACAGAAATACCGCCACCGGCGCGCCAAGCAGGTAAAGAGGAGCCTGACTGAGAGCGATCTTGAACAGCGAATCCATGAAATGAAACCGCCCGGTGTTGACCACCCACAGCCGTGTCACGCTGTGGTGCAGGGCGTGAAAGCGCCAGAAAAACAACCGCTCGTGGGCGATGCGATGCGCCCAATAGAGGCCGAACTCTGCTACCACGACAGCCAGAACCACCTGCAACACCATCGGCCAGCTATTTGGCCAGATACCAAATTCAAGGCCTGCCAGAGGGCGCAAAATTTGCGCGGCCAGCATGGGAAACACCGCAGACAGGCCAGAGAGAACCTCCACAAGACCCTTTGTCAGCAGCGTGTGGGCCAGATCGTTGATCGTTTCCCCATCATTGTCGAGCCATGCTGGCTCGTAGGGCAAAATCCGCTCAAACAGCGCCAACAAACCGCAGGCCGCGAAATAAACGACAATGAACGCCAAAATAGGATGGGGACTTGCGAACGCGAAATAAGAGCCGACCAGGCCAAAGACAAACACGCCCGGCCAAGCCAGAAAAGCAACGAGACCCTTCATAAAACCAACACCATGATTGCAATGACAAGACAATTTTCGAAACCAGACGCCATCAGGAAATACGCCTGCGGCACAGGCTTCTTTTCAAGTGCGCAAACCTACCTGAATTCAACAACGTATCAATTCACCATTAATTGCGAAGCACAACAACCGGCGTAATCGAACAGCGGCTATGCAGACCCCGTCACATCTTTTGCGCGAAGGAGCGCGAACAATCATCCTGAATGATTGATCTGAGTCAACAATCCTATCGAGCATTCACCTAAGTTGACACCATAATCGGGATCAAAGGTGACCCATGACTCTACAAGCAACTTACACCAGCGAAAAGAAAAGCGCTGAAAGCCGTTTTATTCTTCCCTTCATGCAAATTTTTTACGAAACCTTTGCTCAACCCCTTGCTTTTACCGCGTTTCGTGTTGCCGTTGGTGTTATGCTGATGGTTGAAGGTTATCCCAAGTTTCTAGCTCCCATGAGTCAGGTCGGTTTTGTGGAAAACCTCGGCTTTCACCCCGGCTGGCTATTTTCACCCATGTTGGCTGTCATGCAGTTTATCGGTGGCTTCATGATCGCGGTTGGCGTTCTGACCCGGCCCATGGCGCTGGCCAATGGCATTATGCTGCTGGTGACCTTGTGGTTTCACTATACACACCCCTACGGTCAGGCGTTGCTGACCCCTGAGGGCATCGCCGCCCTGAAGGCAAATGGTGCGGTGTTGTTTACGCCTGATGGCCTGAAGCGTCTGGCCGATGGCGGCCATGTCTTTCTCGAACAGGTTCAGGGCAAAGCCGAGTTGGCATCGATTTTCTGGGCAGGCGCTGCTCTGTTTTACGCAGCCTTTGGCGGCGGTGCCTTGTCGGTGGATCGCGCCCTCATCAAGCGCGAGTTTTAATCAAGACACCCTCAACAAAAAAACCGGCATGTCACCCATGCCGGGGTTTTTATCAAGCATCAAAGCCTTAAAATTACTTATAAACCAGAGGCTGCGGCGGTGGCTCGTAGGCCACTGGCTGCGGGCAACCGCCGAATTGGTAGCGCGCGCCGACATGCAGATCGTGGCTGTAAAAACCCTTGTCACGGCCCGGCCCGCCATTGGCCTTATAACCAAACATATCGCCCGAAGACGTCTGGCGGAAACGATAGCCGACATCGGCTTTCCAGTCGCAGGTGATATCAATCGAGGCACCGGCCATCAACTGATAGGCAAAACGCCAGCTGCCACGACCATCGTGGGTTTCGGTGGCATCGCAACCCGCACCATTGTCAGCACAGGAGGTGTTTTTAAGATCGTTCCACTTGACGTAAGAACCACCAATACCCGCGCCGACATAAGGCGTCACGGACGCATAGGTGCCAAGATCCACATAGGCATTGGCCATCAAGGTATAGGCCTGCATCGAGGTCAGATCTGCGGATGTGCAGGCGAGTGTGCCATTGCCAACGCCGCAGGTTCCCTGGGTGGAGCCATGGAAATCGGACTTGCCCAAATAGTCAAAGGTCAGATCGGTGCGCAGGCGGCTGTTGATCTGATAACCAACCCCGGCCCCCAGCGAATAACTGTTTTTCAGATCATGGCGGTCGAAATCCACCAAAGAGGCGTTTGACCCCTGAAAATAATTGGCACCGCGCAACTTGTTGAAAGAATAGCCAATATCGCCACGCAAGTAAAAGCCGGACACGTCGGCAACCCGCACTTCAGGCGCATATTGTGGCACGGGCTCAGGTTGGTAGAGGTCGGCTGCGGTCGCAGGGCCTGCGACCAAACCAGCCAAGACCAGCCATCGAAAACTGTTTCTCATCATCAGGGCTCCAAAACACCAGCATCGAGCGCGCAGGCTCTTTTCTTGCCAGAACAATGAAGCCGAATGGTTAATTCGTCATTAATCTTGAATATTAACCAGAGAATTTAAAATTATGTTAGCCATAATTTCCCAAAAAAAGTCCTCGCCGCGTGCACGTCTCACGCATCAACAAGGGCATCTTGCAATACCGCGTCTTTCAGCCCGGCAAACAGCTTGAGCGAATGCAGACGAGCATCAATATCATGAATTGGCGTGGAAATGATCAATTCATCCGCGCCGGTATCTTTCAAGAAGCGTGCGACCTTTGCCTGTGCGGTGGCGGGTGAGCCAACAACAGCGTGTTGTAAAGTATGCTCGACGCCAAAGCGTTCCATTTCGCTCCAAAGACCATCCATCGTCTCGACTGGCTTTGGAAACGCGCCGCGCACGTTGCGTCGCAGGTTGATAAACTGCTGTTGTGCAGAGGTGAAAAGGTGCTGCGCTTCTTGATCGGTGTCTGCCAAGGCGGCCATGACGCCCACGATCATATAGGGCTCCGCCAATGTTTCAGAGGGCTGGAACCGATCCCGATAAATCGAAATCGCCTCAAACAGCTGATCGGGTGCAAAATGCGACGCAAATGCGTAAGGCAGGCCCAAAGCCGCCGCCAGATGGGCGCTATAAAGACTGGAGCCCAGCAACCAGACAGACACATCGCTATTGGCACCGGGCACGGCAATCAAGCCCTGCCCTTCGCGCACCGGGCCAAGCAGCAATTGCAACTCCTGCACATCGCGCGGAAAATTCTCGGCCCCCGCATCCAGATTGCGCCGCAGCGCTTGCGCGGTGCGCATATCGGTGCCCGGCGCACGCCCAAGACCAAGATCGACCCGACCCGGAAACAGCGCCGCCAGCGTGCCAAATTGCTCGGCAATCACCATCGGCGAATGGTTGGGCAGCATGACACCGCCAGATCCGATACGAATGGTTTTGGTGGCAGCGCCCACATGGCCAATCACCACAGCGGTTGCCGCACTGGCAATGCCGGGCATGCCGTGATGCTCTGCCAGCCAGAAACGCCGATAGCCAAGCGCTTCTGCTGTCACAGCCATGCGGCGCGATGCTTCCAATGCGTCCGACACACTTTGGCCCTCACCAATCGGAGAAAGATCCAGAACTGAAAAAGGGATGGACGCCATGGCCATTGCTCCATTTATAAATAGCATTGCACCTTAGGTAAGTGCTGCAATCGCGATTACCAGCGGTCATGCCAGAAGAATTCACACAGCAATGTTTTTGTTTTGTTCACATTTTTCTGGCAATTCTGGTGCAAATCAGACTATTTTAACCCCGCATTGGATGGGTCCGAAACGCGGTTCTCCTGTTTCGGTCCGATGCAACAGGATTTTCGATGACAGCTGCAATTCGTATTATTGGTATAGATCCAGGACTGAGACGCACCGGCTGGGGCATTATTGAAACGCTGGGCAATTCCCTGCGCTTCATTGCCTCTGGCACGGTCACGTCGGATGGCGACATGGATCTGGCCTCGCGGCTGTGCCAGTTGCACGATGGCCTGGCCGAGGTGGTGCACACCCATCAGCCCCATGAAGCTGCTGTTGAACAAACCTTTGTCAACAAAGACGCAGTCGCCACCCTGAAACTGGGTCAGGCGCGCGGCATTGCCATGCTGGTGCCCGCCCGCGCGGGCCTCTTGGTGGCAGAATATGCGCCGAATGCGGTGAAAAAATCGGTCATCGGTGTGGGCCATGGCGAAAAACAGCAAATTCACATGATGGTGAAAATTTTAATGCCCAAGGCCGAGTTCAAAGGCAATGACGCCGCAGACGCGCTTGCCATTGCCATCTGCCATGCCCATAACCGAAGCGCAGACCGCATGCGCAAAGCCATGGCAGGATAATCCATGCCACTGTTCCTCTTCACCCCTCCAGACGGATGTGCTCCATGATTGGCAAGCTCAAAGGCACTATTGACGAAATTGGCGATGATTATGTGCTGATTGACGTGCATGGCGTGTGTTATGTGGTGTTTTGCGCGGCTCGCACATTGGCGCGGCTTGGCTCGCCCGGCGAAGCGATTGTGCTGTTTATTGAAACCTATGTGCGCGAAGATCAGCTCAAGCTGTTTGGCTTCATGACCGCTCTTGAACGTGAATGGTTCAATCTTTTGCAAAGTGTGCAAGGCGTTGGGGCAAAAGTGGCGCTTGGGGTGCTCTCTACCCTCACCCCGTCCGAGCTTGCCAATGCGATTGCCCTGCAAGACAAGCCGTCCATTTCGCGCGCCCCCGGCGTGGGGCCAAAAGTGGCGGTGCGTATTGTCACTGAGCTGAAAAACAAGGCCCCCGCCTTTACCGGCGATGCAGCCAGTAATATCGGCCTGAAACAGGAAATTGGCGAGGGGGTTGCCTCTGCGCCGGTGTCGGATGCCGTCTCTGCGCTCACCAATCTGGGCTACTCGCGCGATCAGGCCGCCAATGCTGTGGCCGCCGCTCTTAAAAATGGCGGGGAAGATGCTGATAGCGCCAAGCTGATCCGCCTTGGCCTGAAGGAATTGTCGCGTTGATCACCTGCGCCTGATGGCTTGTGTCGCGTCTTCACAACCGTTTTGTTATCGCCATAATCCTGATATTGTTACCTATGATGACCAGAATCGTATGCGCCAGCACAAACTGGCCCACGATCCAGCCGGAAGAATAAGCCCTTGGAACGCCCTGCATGACCGAAGAAGCCCGCCTGATTTCGCCGGACAAACGGGGTGAAGATTTCGACGCCACCATGCGTCCGCAGACGCTGGATGATTTTACCGGGCAGGCCGAGGCCCGCGCGAACTTAAAAATCTTCATTGAAGCGGCCAAAAACCGGGGCGAAGCGCTCGACCACGTGCTGTTCGTTGGCCCGCCGGGTCTGGGCAAGACCACGCTTGCGCAAATCATGGCCAAGGAGCTGGGCGTCAACTTTCGCTCCACCTCCGGCCCGGTGATTGCCAAGGCGGGCGATCTGGCCGCTCTTTTGACCAATCTCGAAGAGCGCGATGTGCTGTTTATCGATGAGATTCATCGGCTCAATCCGGCTGTGGAAGAAATTCTCTATCCGGCCATGGAGGATTTTCAGCTCGATCTGATTATTGGTGAAGGCCCATCGGCAAGGTCCGTGAAGATCGACCTCTCCAAATTCACCCTTGTGGCCGCCACCACCCGCATTGGCTTGCTGACCACGCCGCTGCGCGATCGCTTTGGTATTCCGGTGCGGCTGTCCTTCTATACCGTTGATGAGCTGGAATTGATCGTGCGGCGTGGCGCACGCTTGATGGGCCTTGGCATGACCGATGATGGCGCGCGCGAAATAGCCCGCCGCGCCCGTGGCACACCGCGCATTGCCGGGCGGCTTTTGCGCCGGGTGCGCGATTTTACCGAAGTGGCCCGCGCCCCTGCCGTGACCCGCGAAATTGCCGATGAGGCTTTGACCCGTCTGCTGGTCGATAATATGGGGCTTGATCAGCTTGATACCCGCTATCTCAATATGATTGCGGTGAATTTTGGTGGCGGACCGGTGGGCATCGACACCATCGCCGCTGGCCTGTCTGAACCGCGCGACGCGATTGAGGACATTATCGAGCCCTATATGATCCAACAGGGGTTTATTCAGCGCACGCCACGCGGCCGTATTCTGACCCCAACCGCGTGGAAACATCTGGGTTTACAGCCGCCAAAAGATATGGAAGCTGCGCAATTTCGCCTCACCCTCGAGGATGACTGAGTGATCACACGCCGAACATTTTTCAAACTGCTGGCAGGCACTGCAGCTGGTATTCTGACCCTCGGCGGCTATGCCGGTGCAGTGGAGCCATTGCTGCGGCTTGAAGCAACGCCGTATAGGCTGACCCCGCCCCATTGGCCCAAGGGACAAAAACTGCGGATCGTGGCGCTGGCCGATTTTCACGCCTGCGAGCCATGGATGCCCGCCGATCGTATTGCCAGCATTTGCGATTATGCCAACACGCTGGGCGGCGACGTGATTGTGCTGCTGGGTGATTATATGTCGGGCATGAAGCTGGTGACAGGCGTGGTGCCGCCAGCTGAGTGGGCCAAGGCCATCTCTCGCCTCAAAGCCCCCTATGGCGTCCACGCCATTTGCGGCAACCACGATTGGTGGCAAGACAAACAAGCGCAGGAATTAAGGCTGAAAGAAACGGTCGCGCATCGCGCCCTTCGGGCTGAAGGCATCACCGTGCATTCCAACACAGCCGTGAAGCTTGGCACAGACGCGCACCCCTTCTGGATTGCCGGGCTGGAAGACCAATGGGCCTATCTCACCGGCCGCTATACCCAGCGCGGGCTGGATGATTTGCCCGGCACCATGGCGCAAATTACCGATGACGCTCCGGTGATTCTGCTGGCGCATGAGCCGGATATTTTTCCAAAAGTGCCGGAGCGGGTGTCGCTGACACTCTCGGGTCACACCCATGGTGGTCAGGTCAATCTGTTTGGTTGGACGCCGGTGGTGCCCTCGCGCTTTGGCTCGCGCTATGTCTATGGCCACAAAGTGGAAGATGGCCGCAACCTGATTGTCTCTGGCGGCCTTGGCTGCTCCATTGCGCCGGTGCGCTTTGGCTCACCACCCGAAATTCTGGTGATCGACCTTGGCTAAAATCATCGATAACCGCATTCGCATCAAGCAAAAGACCCGCACATTTCAAATGCGGGTGGCGGGCCTTGCCTTTCGCAACGGCCATGTGCTGGTGCATCGCGCAGTCCACGAAAAATTCTGGACCTTTCCCGGTGGCCGGGCGGAGGTTGGCGAGGCCTCAGCCGAGACGCTGAAGCGTGAAATGATGGAAGAGCTGGGGCTGGACGCAAAGGTGGATCGGCTGCTGTGGAGTGTCGAGACGTTCTTTCATTATGAAGGTCGCGACTGGCATGAATTCGGCCTTTATTATCTGATGCATCTGCCCGACACATTGGCGTTTCATCAAAGCGATATCATCCACCGCATTCAGGATGGCAAGAACGCGCTGGAGTTCAAATGGGCACGCGCCACATCGGATGCCTTGAAGAAGCTTGACATTCCGCCCTATTTTATCGCTGACGAGATTGATAACCTGCCGCAAACCGCACGCCATCTGGTGTGGGATGATGGAAATCTGGACGACAAATGACCGATCAGCGCCACATGATCCGGCTGGATAAAAAGCCGCAATTGTTCACGTTTCGCGTGGCAGGGTTGATCTTTCACAACGATCATCTGCTGGTGCAAAGGGGTGCGCGCGATTCCTACTGGGCCTTGCCGGGTGGCCGTGCCGAAATTGGTGAGAGCAGCGAACAGACAATCATCCGCGAAATGCAGGAGGAAATTGACCGTACGGTCAAGATTGAGCGTCTGCTTTTCACGACCGAACTTTTCTTCTCTTTCGACGATTACCGCGCCCACGAGCTGGGATTTTACTATCTTTTGAACATAGATATTCCCCTACCCTTTCACACAGACGAGATTGTCCATCGGGTGATTGATGGGCCAACAGAAGTGCTGTTTCGCTGGATGCCCGCAACGGCTGCCGCCTTTGAGGCGTTTGATATTCGGCCAGCCTTTCTGGGCAGCTATATGGGACACCTGCCAGAGCGTGTTGAACATCTGATTGTTGATGAAGGAAAGCCTCGATCATGACCATTGATCCCTGCCGTACATTTCGTAAGCTTGCCCGCAACAATGCCTTAGCCAATACTAGATTATTGGGGGCCTGCGCTCGACTTCAACCGGGTGAATTTGAAGCGCCACGCACCAGCTTTTTTCCCTCCATCAAGGCGACACTCAACCACATTCTGATCGTTGATTGGTTCTACGTGGACGCGCTGGAAGGCGGCACGCTTGGTTTGTCAGCCTTTGATAAAGAGGAGCCTTTTGCAACAATTGGAACCCTGCACAAGGCGCAATCCGCTGTCGATCAGCGTCTTGTCAGCGTGTGTGACACCCTAACTGCCGACCGACTTGCCAGTGATGTAACAGTCCATCGTGGCACACAACTTCAAATCGAACGGTGTGATGATCTTCTGATGCACCTACTCCATCATCAAACCCACCATCGTGGTCAAGTTCACGCCATGCTCGCTGGAACCAGTGTGAAGCCACCCCAACTTGATGAATTCATCACCGCCAATTTCCGTGACCGCGTCGATGTCATGCAAGCGTTGGGCTGGAGCGAAGCCTACCTCCGCCATTAAAGAGGCCAATCATGACAGAAACATTTTCCCTGAGCGGCCACCTGATTGACGGTGGTCACAGCCTGACCCAGCGAGTCTATTACGAAGATACCGATTTTTCCGGGCTGGTTTATCACGCCCGTTACTTGCATTTTCTGGAGCGCGGCCGCACCGATTATCTGCGCTGCCTTGGCTGTTCGCAGAGTGATCTGATTGACGCCGATGAAGAAGGCCTGGTGTTTGTGGTGCATCGCATGGAGCTGGATTTCAAAAGCCCGGCCCGCATGGACGATATTTTGACCGTTGAAACCATCACCGAAAAGGCCGGTGGTGCCAAAATGGTGCTGCGCCAAACCATTACCTGCAAAGAGCGCCGATTGATTGAGGCCAAGGTGGTGGTTGCGGTCATCAACAAGCACGGGCGTCCGCGTCGTTTGCCCGACACAATCGCCGATAAATTCTTAGGCTCTGCCTCGCTTTAGAGCCACGCGCGCAGCTTGACGTATCATCGGCTGCCACGATTGCACGCGCGGCCGATAGAATTTGATGCAGAAGCCTCCATGATAACCAAACATTAAGGATAATGATGTCTTAATGGCGCTGCGGTGATTTGTGCGCCGCACGCCTTCCTTTGACCAAAATTCCGGTTGAAAAGGCAGTTTGGGTGCTTTGGGGAAAGATTGCCAGGGTCCGCGCACATTTTGCAACAGAGTTTTGCGGCATGAAACTTGGGCTGACATCAGCTTGAGACAAAATTATGCGGTGATTTGATGCATGAGCTCGTTTTGTCACCAATGATGGTGAAGAAACGAGAGTTTGCGCGGCCAAGTCATCTTGTCCGGGCGGTTGGATTTCAGGAACGGTAACAATGGAACAAGCAGGATTAGCAGCCGCGACGCATGATGTCAGCCTTTGGGCCTTGTTTATGCAGGCTGGCTTTATTGTGAAACTGGTTATGCTCGGGCTTTTGGGTGCATCTGTCTGGACATGGGCCATTGTCATCGACAAATACATCAGCTTTGCCAAGGCACGCCGGCAGTTCAGCCAGTTTGAGCAGGTCTTCTGGTCTGGTCAATCCCTGGAAGAGCTCTATCGCAGCCTGGCCGAGCGCAACAACTCTGGCCTTGCCGCCATTTTTGTGGCCGCCATGCGCGAATGGAAAAAAAGCTTTGAGCGCGGCGCGCGCTCACCCATCGGTTTGCAAATGCGTATCGACCGGGCCATGGACGTGACCATGGCACGCGAGGCAGAATCCTTTGAAGCCCGCCTCGGTTCACTTGCAACCATCGGCTCTGCCGGTCCGTTTATCGGCCTGTTCGGTACCGTTGTCGGTATCATGACATCCTTCCAGGCCATTGCCGGTTCCAAGTCCACCAACCTTGCGGTTGTGGCCCCCGGTATTGCTGAAGCGCTTCTGGCAACGGCCATTGGCCTTGTTGCCGCTATTCCAGCGGTTATTGCCTATAATAAGTTTTCTGGTGAGGCGGGCAAGCTCTCGTCCCGCATGGAAGGCTTTGCCGATGAGTTCTCCGGCATTCTGTCGCGCCAGATTGATGAAAAATTGCAGCCCCGTCAGGCTGCAGAATAACAGCCTGGCGAAGGGGATAATCTCATGGGTATGTCTGCAGGTGGTGGCGGTGGCGGAGGCGGTGGTCGTCGTGGATCAAGACGTCGGGGTGGTGGCAAGCGCGGTCTGGTGAGCGAGATCAACGTCACACCTCTGGTTGACGTTATGCTGGTGCTGCTGATCATCTTCATGGTGGCAGCCCCCATGATGACAGTTGGCGTGCCAATTGATCTGCCGGAAACCAAGGCAAGCGCCATGAATTCCGACACGCAGCCGATCACCATTTCTGTGAATTCCAAGGGCGAAGTCTTCTTGCAGGAGGCCCCCATTGCGGTGGATGAAGTGGTTGCCAAGCTGCAAGCCATTGCCACCACCGGCTACAACGAACGCATCTATGTGCGCGGCGATACAGCCGCCGCTTATGGCACTGTGATGAAGGTCATGGCGCTGATTTCCACAGCTGGCTACAAGAATATCGGCCTTGTGACCTTGCAAGAACAAGACAAGTGATCTTTCGCGATGAAAGGCAGTATCGTCACATCCGCGATTTTACACGCAACGGCGCTGGCAATGGCGCTGCTGACACTCAGCGCGCCTGCCCCCATGCAGGTGGCCGACGTCGAAGCCCTGCCGGTTGATATTGTGCCGATTTCCGAGCTGACCCAAATTCAGCAGGGCGATAAAAAAGCGCCAAAACGCGAGAAATCCGCGCCGACACCCACCAAAAAGCCGAATGTTGTCGAAAATGCCGAAAACATGGGCGACAATGACGTCGACATGAAGACGCCGCCGACGCCCAACAAACGGCCGACAAAGGAAGAGGTGGCTGCGGCCCCTGAAAAGGTCGATCAGGTCAAGCCGACACCGGACAATGAAAACAACGACGTCAAGGAGATTGCCAAGGAAGAGACCGCCGTTGCGCCTTCCAAGGATAGTGTTCCTGTTCCCAAAGACGTTCCTATTCCATTGGCAGAACCAAAGCCTGCACCAAAGCCCGATGTGAAGCCGGAAGCCAAGGCTGAAGCAAAGCCAGAGCAAAAGCCGCAGGAAGTGGCGAAGGCGGAAGACATTCCGCTGCCATCCAGCGTGCCATTGCCCACCCTGAAGCCAAAACCAGAGCCGCCCAAGCCGGACGAGACCAAGGCCGCTGAAGCCAAGCCCGAAGCCAAACCAAAAACCGAAGCTGCCAAAGCGCCGGATGTGAAAAAGGCTGACAAGAACCAGCAGGCTGCGAAAGCGAAAGCCTCGAAGGAAAGTGATTTCAATGCCGACGAAATCGCAGCCCTTTTGAACAAGACCGATGCTGCCGGTGGCGGAGCCAAGCGCTCCAAGGATCAGGCTGCTCTTGGTGGCAAGAAAACCACAGGCGGCTCCACGTTGAGCCAAAGTGAAATGGATGCGTTACGCGGCCAGATCCAGAACAACTGGTCGGTGATTGCAGGCATGTCCGATACGCAAGGCATGGTGATTCGCGCCCATTTCAAACTGGATGAGTCCGGCAATATTATTGGTGAACCCGAGGTCACTGCCACCGGCGGCTCACCATCGTCGCAACAAGTTATGATTGGTAGCGCACGCCGTGCTATCTTGAAATCCGCCCCGTTCAAGAACCTGCCCGCCGATAAATACGATGCCTGGTCTGAGGTTGTCGTGAATTTCGACCCGAGCCAATTCATGTAAGAGCTGAAAGGCTTTCCTCTATGAAAACATTCCCACGCTTACGTATTCTGCCAATCCTTCGTATTTTGAGTGTGCTGGCCGGCATGGTCTGCGCCTTCTCGACACCGGCCATGGCGCTTGTTGAGATCAACATCAACAAGGGCAATGTGGCACCCATGCCCATTGCCATTCCGGACTTCGTCTCCAAGAATGGCGTCGGTGCCCAGATTTCTGCCGTTGTCGAGGCCGATCTCAAGCGCTCTGGCCTGTTTGCTCCTGTCAATCACGCCGCCTTCATTGATAAGAACATCAATCCTGATCAGCAACCCAATATGCAGAACTGGACGGTGTTGAATGCGCAGGCTCTGGTGGTTGGTCGTATTAATCAGGAGCCAGATGGCCGTTTGCGCGCCGAATTCCGTCTCTGGGATACCTATGCCGGCAAGCAGATGAGCGGTCAGCAGTTTTACACCCAGCCCGAAAACTGGCGGCGTGTGGCCCATATCATTGCTGATGCGATCTATGAACGCATCACCGGTGAAAAGGGCTATTTCGATACCCGCATCGTCTTTGTATCTGAAAGCGGCACAAAGCTCGCCCGCAAGCAGCAACTGGCCATCATGGATCAGGATGGTGCCAATGTGCGCATGTTGACCAACAATGCCAATATCGTTTTGACACCACGTTTCTCGCCAAACCGGCAGGAAATCACCTACATGTCGTTTGAGGGCAACCAGCCTCGCGTTTACATGCTGCAACTGGAAACAGGCCAGCGTGAAGTGGTGGGCAATTTCCCCGGCATGACCTTTGCGCCACGCTTTTCGCCAGATGGTCAACGGGTAATCATGAGCCTTCAGGAAGGCGGCAATGCCAATATCTACACCATGGACCTGCGCTCGCGCACGACCACGCGCCTGACCAGCACGGCGGCCATTGACACCTCGCCCTCCTACTCGCCAGACGGCAAGCGGATCGTGTTTGAAAGCGACCGTGGTGGCCGCCAGCAGCTCTATGTGATGAACTCTGATGGCTCCGGCCAGACCCGCATTTCGTTTGGTGAAGGCTCCTATTCGACACCGGTGTGGTCACCACGCGGCGATCTGATTGCCTTTACCAAGCAGGCAGGCGGCAAATTCTCGATTGGTGTGATGAAAACCGACGGTTCAGGCGAGCGCCTGCTGACCACAGGCTTCCATAACGAAGGCCCAACCTGGGCACCAAATGGCCGCGTTATCATGTATTTCGCCGATTCTGCCGGTTCCGGTGGTCCACAACTGCACTCGATCGATCTGTCCGGCTACAACGAACAGATTATCAAAACACCTGGCTACGCCTCTGACCCAGCCTGGTCTCCGCTTCTGGAATAGTTGAACGACCAGCCGCCGGGTTTCGACCCGGCGGTTGCACATCACACGCTTGCAACATCATTTATAAAAAATTAACCATAAGGATTGTCAAAAGAGTAACCATTATTGGTTAGCGTTCGGCAACCTTAATTCATCACGCAAGGAGATCGGCGATGAGCCGCACTTTGAACCCGGCAGTAAGCCGCATGCAGAAGCTCGCCAGCAACCCCGCAATTGTCGCCCTCGCCCTGACATTGGCGTTGGCTGGTTGCGCATCCAAGAAGAACCTGCCCAACAGCGCCTCTGAGCTTGGCCTGAACGGTGCTGGTGGCGCATCGACACCCGGCTCGACCCAGGACTTCACTGTGAACGTCGGCGACCGCATTTTCTTCGACACGGACAGCTCGTCAATCCGCGCCGATGCCCAGCAGACCCTGGCCCGTCAGGCTCAGTGGTTGCAGCGTTATTCGCAGTACCCAATCACGGTTGAAGGCCACTCGGATGAGCGCGGCACGCGCGAATACAACCTTGCACTGGGTGCACGTCGTGCATCTGCCACCAAGGCCTTCCTGGTCTCCAAGGGCATTCCTGCAAGCCGTATCAAGACCATCTCCTACGGCAAAGAGCGTCCCGTTGCTGCTTGCGATGACGCATCGTGCTGGAACCAGAACCGTCGTGCTGTGACCGTTCTCGGCGGCATGTAAGTCTTCTCAGCACGATAAACCGTGCCATGAAAAGGGCGGCCTTCGGGTCGCCCTTTTATTTTCTCCACATTTTAGCCGAACTTCCGTTGCCTTTTGCATGTCAACAGAAAGCTTCACTTGCAAAATGGCAGTGTTTTCACGCAAGAGTGCTTTGCAAAATGAAATCTCCTGCATAATTCCTTAAACCCGCATGGATTTAAGACAAAAATCATGCAGCAGATTTGAAGGGTTACAGCGTCTTTTTCGAATTTTGAAAAATGCAGGGCGCTGTAGCAATTTTGAAATGGGGGTGTCGTGCCGCATATGCGTCATGGTGCCAAGGGCAACGCAACAGGGGAATTCAAAAGATGAAGAGACTTGTCGTGGCTGGGATGGTTGGTTTAGCAGCCCTGCTCGGCCCCCAAGCAAACGAAAGTGCCATGGCCTTTTCGCTCTTCGGTCATAAAGCACCACAGTATACGCCGACAAATTCATTGCCGGTGCAACAGGTACAGCAGGCCTCCAGCGATAATACGGTCCAGATTCAGCAATTGGAAGATGAAATCCGCCAGCTCAATGGCCGGATTGAAGACATGAGCTATCAGCTGTTGCAGATGCAGGAAACCATCCGCAAGGCGCAGCAGGATAACGAATTCCGATTCCAGGAGCTGGAAAAAAAAAGAAGTGACGCAAGCACCCCGGGCCAATCCAGCCCGGCGGTCGCCTCGCGGCAACCTGCGCCAAATGATAATGTCGGCGCAATCATTGATGGATCCACAACTCCTCCTCCGGCTGCATCGCGCCAGGCCAGCAATGATGCCCCCGGCCCGACAACGCTGGGTGCCATTGACCTCGATAGCAATGGCAATCCCATTGGCGCAACCTTGAATGGCACAACCGGTGACAATGGCGCAGGCCGCGCGGGTGCCGCAGGTGCGCCTCCAACTGCCAATGACACCGCCTCTGTGGGCAGCGAAAAAGACCTCTATCAGGTTGGCTATAGCCATGTGCTTTCGGGCGATTACAAATCTGCAGAGGTTGAATTCAAGGATTTTATCACCCGCTATCCCAAAAGTGCGCGGGCCGCTGACGCAAGCTTCTGGCTGGGCGAAGCCCAATATTCGCAAGAGCGTTACAAGGACGCTGCCGAAACCTTTTTGAAAGCCTATCAAGGCTATGGCAAATCCTCCAAAGGCCCCGAAATTCTTTTGAAACTCGGTATGTCGCTTGCCGCTCTGGGCAATAAAGACACCGCTTGCGCCACCTTGCGCGAGGTCAACAAGCGCTACCCCGATGCCTCCAAGGCAGTACAAAGCAAATCTGCCAGCGAGCAAAAGCGCCTCGCCTGCGGATGAACTCCGTCGATCTCGCGCTCTCTGATGACGCGCTAAACGCCGCACTTGTGCGTTTTTTAAACAGGATTACCGTTCCCTTCCGCCTGCTGGTTGCCGTATCCGGCGGCAGTGATTCCAAGGGTCTGCTGATCGCGCTGCACCAACTGCTGCATCACCATCCTCATATCACGTTGGCGGCGGCCACCATTGACCATGGATTGCGTACGGAATCGGCGGCAGAAGCGCAAGACGTTGCCACGCTCTGCGCGCAATTGGGCATTGCCCATGCGATCCGCCACTGGAACGGGCCAAAACCCACCACAGGCATTTCTGCCGCGGCCCGCGAGGCGCGCTACAGCCTACTGGCCGATGCAGCAAGAGCCCTTGGGGCCAATGCCATCGTGACCGGCCACACCGCCGATGACCAGCTTGAAACCATTGCCATGCGCAAACAGCGCAGCGCCACAGAAGACGCCCCCGGCCTGTCGGGCATGGCAGACCGCGTACTCTATCGCAACCAGATCTGGATCTATCGCCCGCTGCTGTCTTGTCGGCGTCAAATGATTCGCGATTTTCTCAGCCATCAGGGCCTTTCCTGGATGGACGATCCCTCCAACACCAACAGCCATTATGAGCGCGCACGAGTGCGTGCAACGTTAGCCAAAGCCAACGACATTAATCTCCCGAGGCCGGAGCGCCGCGAAGAGATTTCGCAGCAGGCAGCAAGGCTGATTGAAGCGCATGTGCACAAGCCCGTGGCGGGGGTGATCGCAATCGATCAGGCGGCATGGCAAGCGCCTTCCTCCGTGCTGCGTCATGCGCTTCAGGCCTTGGTGGCAACGGTGGGCGGCCAAAGCCATGGCCCGGCGGCGCAAGCGCTCACCCAAGTCATGACGCTATTTCAGCGCCCAGGCGGCGCGCGCATCACGCTGGGCCGCTGCCTTGCCCATCGCCACCGGCACGGTCTTTTGTTGGTGCGCGAGGCAAGAGGCTTGCAGGCAATCATCCTTGCGCCAAATGAAACCGCTGTTTGGGATGGCCGTTGGCAAATCCGCAATTCTTTTGAGACAGAATTGCGCGTCACCGAAAGCACTCTCACGCAGATGCCGGATGACAAAGCGCTGCCTGCATCCATTGTCGCACTCGGGCAGCAATCTCAGCCGCAATTTCACCTGAGCGGCGAAACATTGCCAACACTCATGCGCGCTGACACGGACTACCAATCCATCATTTCGCAATATTTTAGTTTCTTGCCGGGCTTTGACTGGCCTCTTGCTTGCACGCTCGTCGAGCTTTTCGAGGCAAAACCATTTTTTCCTGCGGATTTTTAGATCTTATTGACGGAAAACGAGAGATGCTTCGTGCTTGTCCTTGGCAAGGCGCTTTCAGAAACCTATGTTATAGTCTGACAATAAGGCGTCTCGTTGCGCCAGGCATTTTCTCTGGGGAGTTCGATGAACCCAAATTTTAGAAATCTCGCGCTGTGGGCGATCATAGCACTGTTGCTGGTCGCACTTTTCAGCATGTTCCAGACGTCACCGTCGCAAACAAGTTCACGCGAGGTCCCCTATTCGCAGTTTTTGAGCAAGGTTGACTCTGGCAGCGTGCGTGACGTGACCATTACCGGCAATCGCATTGTTGGCAGCTATGTTGACAATGCGGCCTCCTTCCAGACCTACGCGCCTGTGATTGATGACAATCTGCTGAACAAGTTGCAGACCAAGAATGTGACCATTCTGGCCCGTCCTGAATCGGATGGCTCGTCAGGTTTCCTCAGCTACATCGGCACACTTTTGCCCATGCTGCTCATTCTCGGTGTCTGGCTGTTTTTCATGCGCCAGATGCAGGGCGGCTCGCGCGGAGCCATGGGCTTTGGCAAGTCCAAAGCCAAATTGCTGACCGAAGCGCATGGCCGTGTGACCTTTGATGATGTGGCTGGCGTGGATGAAGCCAAGCAGGATCTGGAAGAAATTGTCGAATTCCTGCGCGATCCGCAGAAATTCCAGCGTCTGGGCGGCAAAATTCCGCGCGGCGTGCTGCTGGTTGGCCCTCCCGGCACGGGTAAGACCCTTTTGGCCCGCTCTGTTGCTGGCGAAGCCAATGTGCCGTTCTTCACCATTTCCGGTTCGGACTTTGTGGAAATGTTTGTCGGCGTTGGCGCAAGCCGCGTGCGCGACATGTTTGAACAGGCCAAGAAAAACGCGCCGTGCATCATCTTCATCGACGAAATCGATGCGGTTGGTCGCCACCGTGGCGCTGGTCTTGGCGGCGGTAACGACGAGCGCGAACAGACCCTCAACCAGTTGCTGGTGGAGATGGATGGCTTTGAGGCCAATGAAGGTATTATCCTGATTGCCGCCACCAACCGTCCCGACGTGCTTGACCCTGCGCTTCTGCGTCCAGGCCGTTTTGACCGTCAGGTCGTGGTGCCGAACCCCGATATCATTGGTCGTGAGCGTATCTTGAAGGTGCATGCCCGCAACGTGCCTTTGGCTCCGAATGTCGATCTCAAGGTTCTGGCCCGTGGTACACCCGGCTTCTCCGGTGCGGATCTGATGAACCTCGTCAACGAAGCCGCTTTGATGGCAGCCCGCCGCAACAAGCGGGTGGTGACCATGGCCGAGTTTGAAGATGCCAAGGACAAGATCATGATGGGTGCCGAGCGTCGCTCGTCTGCCATGACCGAAGCCGAAAAGAAGCTGACAGCTTACCATGAAGCTGGCCATGCGATTACCGCGCTGAACGTGCCCGTTGCCGATCCCTTGCACAAGGCCACCATCATTCCGCGTGGTCGCGCGCTGGGCATGGTCATGCAGTTGCCGGAAGGCGACCGCTATTCCATGAGCTATAAGTGGATGGTATCCCGTCTGGTGATCATGATGGGCGGCCGTATTGCTGAGGAAATCACCTTCGGCAAGGAAAACATCACCTCTGGCGCGTCCTCGGATATCGAGCAGGCCACCAAGCTTGCCCGCGCCATGGTCACTCAATGGGGCTTCTCTGACGTGCTTGGTCAGGTTGCCTATGGTGAAAACCAGCAGGAAGTGTTCCTTGGCCACTCGGTATCGCAGTCCAAGAACGTATCCGAGGCAACCGCCCAGAAGATCGACACCGAAGTTCGTCGCCTGATCGAAGAAGCCTATGCGGAAGCACGTCGCATTCTGACCGAGAAGCATGACGAGTTTGTTATTCTGGCCGAAGGCCTGCTGGAATATGAAACCCTGTCTGGCGAGGAAATCAAAGCCTTGATCAAGGGCGTCAAGCCAACCCGCGACAGCGGTGAGGATGGCCCTGCCCGCGGTAGCGCCGTGCCTTCCACGGGCAAAAAAGACACGCCCAAGGGTGGCGAGGAACCTGATACCGATCTGGAACCACAGCCCCATTAAGGCCAATCTCTTCGACAATAAACAAGCCGCCCCTTACCGGGCGGCTTTTGTTTTGCCTGCCATCAGACAAACGGCCTCTACCCATCCGAAAGACAAGGTTTGGTAACGCCATATATTCAATGTTGACGGTAATTTAAGTGAACAAATCCATAATCTGTGGCATGACACCGCCAAGACTTGAAACAGGTGTGCAAATCTTGCCGCCGCACGTGTCCAAGCTTGCATGTGCCACGTTATAAGAGCGCATCCGGCAAGGACTGAGATAACAGACGCTGATCGATGCACCATGGCATCTGATCGCCACACAAAAACGCAGGAGACAGTATGACACGACGTTATTTCGGCACCGATGGTATTCGCGGCCAATCCAACGTGTTTCCGATGACGCCCGACATTGCCATGAAGGTTGGTATTGCCGTGGGCACCATTTTTCGTCGTGGCCAGCATCGCCATCGCGTGGTGATCGGTAAAGACACGCGTCTTTCGGGCTATATGCTGGAAAATGCGCTGGTGGCTGGCTTTACCGCGGCGGGCCTTGATGTCTTCCTGCTCGGCCCGATCCCCACACCTGCTGTTGCCATGCTGACACGTTCCCTTCGCGCCGACATTGGTGTGATGATTTCGGCCTCCCACAATCCTTTCGCGGATAATGGCATCAAACTGTTTGGTCCCGATGGCTATAAATTGTCGGACGAACTGGAGCAGCAAATTGAAGTGCTGCTGGATCAGGAAGCCCCTCTTCCCTTGGCCAAGGCCCAGGAGATTGGCCGCGCCAAGCGTGTCGATGGTGATATTTATCGCTACATCGAATTCGTCAAGCGCACCCTGCCCCGCGATGTGACGCTGAATGGCCTACGCATTGCCATCGATTGCGCCAATGGTGCAGCCTATAAGGTCGCCCCAACCGCGCTTTGGGAATTGGGGGCCGAGGTGATCACCATTGGCAACGAGCCCAATGGCATCAACATCAACCTCGAATGTGGCTCCACCCACCCCGCCGCCTTGCAAAAGAAGGTGCATGAAGTGCGCGCCGATATTGGTATTGCACTGGATGGCGACGCAGACCGGGTGATTATCGTCGATGAAACCGGCACGGTGATTGATGGCGACCAATTGATGGCGGTCATCGGCGAGAGCTGGGCCAACGACCAGACTTTGCGCGGCGGTGGCATTGTCGCAACCGTGATGTCCAATCTCGGTTTGGAACGCTTCATGGCCAACAAGGGCCTGACCCTGGCGCGTACCAAAGTGGGTGACCGCTATGTGGTGGAGCATATGCGCCAGCATGGTTTCAACATCGGTGGCGAGCAATCCGGCCATATCGTCATGTCTGATTTTGGCACCACAGGCGATGGCCTTGTGGCCGCGCTGCAAATTCTGGCCGCCGTGAAGCGCACTGGCAAGACCGTCAGCGAGATCTGCAACCGTTTTGAACCCGTGCCGCAGCTGTTGCGCAATGTGCGCATTTCTGGCGGCAAGCCGTTGGAAGACAGCTATGTGCGCCAGGCGATTGCCGATGCCGAGAGCGAGCTTGCCAAAAACGGCCGCCTTGTTATCCGCCCCTCCGGCACCGAGCCGCTCATCCGTGTCATGGCGGAAGGTGATGACCGCAGCCAGATCGAGCGCATCGTCAATGATCTGATTGGCGTGATTGCCAACACCCGTGAGGTTGCGGCCTGATTTTTTGAGAACGCAAACAAAAGCCCGGCGGTGAGAAATCACCGCCGGGCTTTTTTCATGTTACGATCTTCGATCAAGCCGAGAGCTTGGCCATCACTTCGTCAGACACTTCGAAGTTGGAATAGACGTTCTGTACGTCATCATCATCTTCCAGCGTATCAATCAGCTTCATCAGCGACTGCGCCTTTTCTTCATCCACCGGCACGGTATTTTGGGGCCGCCAGATGGCCTTGACGGATTCGGCTTCGCCCAGAACACCTTCCAGCGTCTTGGAGACTTCGTTCATATCTTCAAAGCCGCAAATGATGGTATGGCCGTCTTCATCAGACGTGACGTCTTCGGCACCGGCCTCAATGGCCGCTTCCATCACCTTATCGGCATCGCCAACAGAGGCTTTATAGGTGATTTCGCCAACCTTATCGAAGGAGAAGGACACCGAGCCGGTTTCGCCAAGTGCGCCGCCAGCCTTGGAAAAGGTGGAGCGAACGCTGGACGCTGTGCGGTTGCGGTTATCGGTCAAGGCTTCCACGATGACGGCAACGCCGCCTGGGCCGTAGCCTTCATAGCGGATTTCTTCGTAGTTCTCGCCGTCGGCAGCGGATGCCTTTTTGATCGCCCGTTCAATATTGTCCTTGGGCATGGACTGCGCCTTGGCATTTTGAACAGCAAGACGCAAACGTGCGTTCATGTTCACATCTGGCATGCCGGTTTTGGCAGCAACCGTGATTTCGCGTGCAAGCTTGGAGAACATCTTTGAGCGCACAGCATCCTGCTTGCCCTTGCGATGCATGATGTTTTTAAACTGTGAATGGCCAGCCATGGGACCCCTGCCGTCTTAAAATTTCGGATTTGGCGCTCTTATAAGCGTCGAAGGCCCATCGTTCAAGAGGGCCAAAGCCTCAACATGCCCACCATATGCCTGACGATGGAACAATCGCGTCTGCCTGTCGTTAGCTCACTGAGATCAAGACACGATAGAAAGGGACATATCATGGCCAATATTACCGAAGCCGTTGATGCACCAGCCAATCAGCTGTGGAAAGAAATTGACGCGGTTCATGCCGGCATGCTCGGCCTTGAGGGCTCGACCAAACATATGCAACCCATGGCTCCGTACAGTGATCCAACAACCAATACAGTCTGGTTTTTCACCAAAACCGATTCGGAACTCGCCATGAGCATCCGCCCCGGCAGCAGAGCGCATTTTTGCGTAATTGGTAAAAACCATGATTACCACGCCTGCCTCGGTGGCGTGATTGAGCTTCGCAAAGACCAAGCCAAGATTGACGAGCACTGGAGCTCAATTGTTGAAGCCTGGTATGAGGGCGGCAAGAATGACCCAACCCTGACCATGCTGGCCATGCATGTGGACGATGCCGAGATCTGGGCCTCAACCGGCAATCCGCTCAAATTTGGCTGGGAAATTGCCAAGGCCAATTTCGATGACAGCAAAATGCCCGATGTGGGCGTTCATCGTCATCTCAACTTTGCCTAAACCCGTTTTACCCCTCTGCGGCAGGCAAGACCTGCCGCACGGGAAAGGTTAGACCGCTTTGCCCTTGTGCCAGCGATAACGCAGGCTGATTAGCCATTTTGCCATGCCGCGCAGGCTGAGGAATGGCGGCGAATTATCGGTTGGATCGACGGCCTCCATCGAAACGCCCACCGATGCAATATGGCCATGCTCGTCGAGATCGCGCACAATCAGAATAATATGGCCAAGGCGCACGCGATCCGCATATTCCGCAACGCCCCCCAGCCTGGCATTCATATAGTCGCCCAGCGTTTTGGCCTTGTCGCTCTCGGAAAACAATCCCGGCCCATAGGCTGCATCCACCTCGGCCAAGGGGCGGGTTGGTGAGATGGTAAATGTGCCAAAAAACTCGCTGTCATCATCATGCACCGGAGCTTTACTGGCGAACAACCGGTCGAGAAGTCGCGAATAGCCGGGGGCAATGAACAGATAGAGCTGATCATTTTCACGCAGGCGGCCCGCATATTGATAACGCATGGATTTGCCATCGCGAATCACCAAGGATGGCATGGCCCAGCGCGGAATGCGCGCGCCACTCAGTACCGGGCTGTCAGCAACCACGCGATAGGACAGCAGCTCGTGATTGGCGGCACCCGGCAAATCAAGCTCCACCTTATCAATCGCACCGATTCGGGGCGGAATAATCAATCCAAGGCGTTTGGCCATGGGCTTAATGGTCCAGCCCTGCAACATCAGCGAAATCATCACCACGATAAACGCCGTGTTGAAATAGACTTCGCCGCCCTTCAACGAGCCAAGGATCGGCAAGATGCCCAGCAGAATGGAAACCGCCCCACGCAACCCAACCCAGGAAATAAACCGCTTTTCCTGCCTTGTATAATCAAAGGGTATCAGGCACAGCCACACCGCCATGGGACGGGCGATAAACACCAGAAACAGGCCCAGAAACACCGCTGGCAGCAAAATTTTGAGAAAATGCGATGGCGTTGCCAGCAGGCCAAGCACCAGAAACATGATGATCTGCGCAAGCCATGTCATGCCCTCTTGAAAGCGGGCGATGGCCGCTTTACCCGGCATATTTCGGTTGCCCGCATAAATCCCCGCAACATAGACCGCCAGAAAGCCACTGCCACCAATCACGCCAGTGTAAGAAAACACCACCATGGACAGGGCCAGCACAATGATGGGCAAAAGACCGCGATCAATGGGGATTTTTTTGACGATCAGCACAATCAATGCGCCACCAATCAGGCCCAGCGCCAGACCCATGCCCATCTGCTCAACAAACAGCCGCAGCACGTTCCAGTCGAGGCTGGTGTGATCTTTGCCCGCCGAGACCATTTCCACCAGCGCCATGGTGAGAAAGATGGCCATGGGATCATTGGTGCCGGATTCAACTTCCAGCGTTGAGCGCACTTTGTCGCGAATATTGACACCGCCGACGCGCAGCAGGAAAAACACAGCCGCTGCATCAGTTGAGGCCACAATCGAGCCGAGCAGCAAGCCTTCCAGCAGTCTCAAGTTCAATGCCCAACTGGCCATTAAACCGAAAACCACGGTTGTGAGCACAACGCCGAGCGTGGCCATAGTGATAGAGGGTGCTGCCGCCTGACGGAAGGATTGCAAAGAGGTGGTGTAGCCGGAATCAAACAGAATAACGGCCAAAGCCAAGGAGCCGATGGTGTAGGCAACCGAATTATTGTCGAAGTGAATGCCAAGGCCGTCCACGCCCGCCAAAAGGCCGATAACCAAAAACAGCAAAAGCAAAGGCGCGCCAAAACGAAAAGCAATCAGGCTGGAAAAAGCAGCAAATAAAATCAGCGCGGTTAAAACCAGCGTGACAATATAAAAATGTTCCAACCTCTTTACCCCCTACTCCGACCGCAGACCCACAGTCCTGCACTGTATCTGTCTATCCTCGACAGCGGCGTGCGCCTTCAACAGTGGAGAAAGCGTCACAGCTGTTTTATATCTACTGCATAAAAATGGCTCTAACACTCTTAAATTTCTGCATAAATTTCAAAAAAACATGCCACATATTCAAATTCAGCAAAATGCGCCAAGAGCTGTTCCACACACGACAATAGCGGGCCACGGCCCTCAGACCATGACAGTGCAGCGCCACCATAAACGCGACCGACTGAAGAATGCGGGCAGAATTGCCACGCTTCATAGTCAACAATAATCATGATCAGAGTAGGGCAAAACAAAAAAATGAAAAAGGCAGATCGGTTTCCCGATCTGCCTTCTGATAAAGCCGTACAGTGGCGAATTAGATCAGCTTGCCCATGGCAACAGCCGTATCGGCCATACGGTTGGAGAAACCCCATTCGTTGTCATACCAGGTCAGGATGCGAACGAAGTTGCCGTCCATAACCTTGGTCTGATCGCCCGAGAAGCTGGACGAATGGCTGTCATGGTTGAAGTCGATCGAAACCAATGGTTCTTCTGTATAGGCAAGAATGCCCTTCAATTCGCCTTCAGCCGCAGCCTTGACAGCGGCGTTGACTTCTTCAGCCGTGACATTGCGCGATGGCACGAACTTCAGGTCCACAACCGACACATTCGGGGTTGGAACGCGGATAGCAGAACCATCCAGCTTGCCCTTCAGTTCTGGCAGAACCAGACCAACAGCCTTGGCAGCGCCAGTGGAGGTTGGGATCATCGAGAGAGCAGCAGCACGGGCGCGATGCAGATCCTTGTGCATGGTGTCCAGCGTTGGCTGGTCGCCCGTGTAGGAGTGGATCGTGGTCATGTAGCCCTTTTCGATGCCGAATGTCTTTTGCAGGACATAGGCAACCGGAGCCAGGCAATTGGTGGTGCAGGAGGCGTTGGAAACAACCAGATCGTCCTTGGTCAGCGTGCCGTGGTTCACACCGTAAACGATGGTCTTGTCGGCACCGTCAGCCGGAGCCGACACCAGAACGCGCTTGGAACCGTTGGAAAGATGCAGCGATGCCTTTTCCTTGGAGGTGAAAATGCCGGTGCATTCCATCGCAATGTCAACGCCAGCCCATGGCAGATCCTTCGGATCGCGAACGGCTGTCACCTTGATGGGCTTGCCGCCATTGATCACAATGCTGTCGCCTTCAACGGCAACCGTTGCCGGGAACCGGCCGTGCACGCTGTCGTAACGCAGCAGATGCGCGTTGGTTTCCACAGGGCCAAGATCGTTGATGGCCACGACTTCAATGTCGGTCCGGCCAGATTCGATGATACCGCGCAGTACATTGCGACCGATACGACCAAAGCCGTTAATGGCTACTTTTACAGTCATTACAGTAACTCCCGCTTCTCAAATCGGCCCCGGATCACAATTTCGTCCGGGGCAATGGTTTTTATCAGGCTTGGGTTTTCTCAGGCCAGCTTGGCTTCAGCAGCGTCGACAATTGCCTCAACCGTAATGCCGAAGTGCTTGTACAGCTCCTTGTAAGGGCCAGAAGCACCGAAAGACGACATGCCGATAAAGGTGCCGTCTGAGCCAATGATCTGGTCCCAGCCCTGACGGATGGCAGCTTCAACGCCAATCTTGACGGACGCATTGCCAATCACAGCCGCGCGGTACTCTTCCGGCTGCTCAAAGAACAGCTCAAAGCATGGCACCGACACAACGCGAGCAGCAATGCCATTGGCGGCCAGCTCTTCACGCGCCTTGATCGCCAGTTCAACTTCAGAGCCGGTGGCGAAGATCGATACCTTGGCATCATCTGCACCCATAAGCTCATAAGCGCCCTTGGCCGAGAGGTTTTCCGCCGAATATTCGGTACGGGCTGCCATCAGGTTCTGACGGGTCAGCGCGATGCCAGATGGGCGATCCTGATGGGTCAGCGCGATCTGCCAGCATTCCGCCACTTCGGTGGCGTCAGCAGGACGGAACATCATCAGGTTGGGAATGGCGCGAAGTGCGGCCATCTGCTCCACCGGCTGGTGGGTTGGGCCATCTTCGCCCAGACCAATCGAATCATGGGTCAGAACGTGAATAACGCGAATGCCCATCAAGGAGGCCAGGCGGATCGACGGACGGCAATAATCCGAGAAGATCAAAAAGCCACCGGAGTAAGGGATCAGACCGCCATGCAGCGCAATGCCGTTCATGGCAGCGGCCATGCCGTGCTCGCGAATGCCCCAATGGATGTAACGGCCGGTAAAATCGTGCGGCGTGATGGAGGCCGTCTGGCTGGTCTTGGTGTTGTTGGAGCCGGTCAGGTCGGCAGAGCCGCCCAGCGTTTCCGCAACCACGCCGTTGATCACTTCCAGCGCATCCTCGGAGGATTTGCGGGTCGCCAGCACCGGCTTGGTGTCTGCCAGTTTCTTCTTGTAGGCGTCGATAGCCGCATCAAAACCTTCAGGCAGCTTGCCCTCAAACCGACGCAGGAATTCGCCCTTCTTTGGCGAGGCATCGAGAAGCTGTGTCCATTCGGCATGGGCACCTGCACCACGGCCACCGGCTTCGCGCCAGGCGTCGAGCACGTCAGACGGCACAACAAAGGCTTCTTCGGCCCAGCCAAGTGCCTTGCGGGTGGCGGCAATTTCATCGGCACCAAGCGGCGAGCCGTGAACCTTGTGGGTGCCAGCCTTGTTGGGCGAACCAAAACCGATCACGGTTTTGCAGGCAATCATGGTTGGCTTCTCAGACGTATGGGCGGCGGCAATGGCTGCGGCAACCGCTTCCTGATCATGGCCATCAACCGCCATGGTTTCCCAGCCGGAAGCGCGGAAACGGGCGTGCTGATCGGTGCTGTCGGCCAGCGAGATCGCGCCATCGATGGAAATGCCATTGTCGTCCCACAGCACAATCAGCTTGTTGAGCTTGAGATGGCCAGCCAGCGAAATCGCTTCCTGACTGATGCCTTCCATCAAGCAGCCATCGCCAACGATGACATAGGTGTGGTGGTTCATCAAAGTGGCACCAAAATCGGCCGCCAGCTTCTTTTCGGCAATCGCCATGCCAACCGCATTGGCAATGCCCTGACCCAGCGGGCCCGTTGTGGTTTCAATGCCTTCGATATGGCCATATTCCGGATGGCCAGCGGTTTTTGCGCCAATCTGGCGGAAATTCTTGATGTCGTCGATGGTGATGTCGTCATAGCCTGTCAAATACAACAGGGAATACAACAGCATCGAGCCGTGACCCGCCGAAAGCACAAACCGGTCGCGGTTGGCCCATTTGGGGGCTTTGGGATCAAATTTCAAAAAGCGCGTAAAGAGGACGGTGGCGACATCGGCCATGCCCATCGGCATGCCGGGATGACCAGAATTGGCCTTTTCAACCGCATCCATAGACAAAAAGCGGATCGCATTGGCCATCCGGTTGTGTTGTTCGGGAGAAATCATGAGTGTTCCGCCTGTTCCGGGTCTCGATGGACGCCGCCGTCCCGGCGAACGTCAGAAAGCGGCTGATCCTTATCAGGTGGGACAGGCAAGTCAATAAAATCGGTCAAATCTTGGCTGTATTGGTGACAATATTTCTGTTTCTGCCTTAAATTTGAACAGAGTCTAAGGTTGAAGCAAACCGTCTGAACACAAGACGCGGCTCCGTCCACAGCCACAATGCCCACAATCGCGGGCTTTTGTTGACGGCAGCCAAATCCGATGGCTAGTGTGCTGAACGAAGTTTGGGTTCCAAGGGGTCGATTCGGCTAGCCTTTTTTAATAAGCCGGGGCAATGACAATGGTGACAGACAGAACTGCAGTAGCGCTCAGTGCATTGCGTCAGGCCATTTCTGGTTTGGAAAATGCAATTGACATGCGCCTTGAAGCCCAACGCAGCAACAGCGAGGTTGAGCACGAGGTCAGACGTGTGCATGCTGATCGCGAGCGCCTGGCGCAGGAGCTTGATCAGTCGCAATTTCGGGCAAACAGGCTGGAAGAGGTCAACCGTGAGGTTTCCCGCCGCCTGGTGACAGCCATGGAAACCATCAGAGCGGTGCTGGATCGTTAAGTCCAGCAGCGCATCAGTTTGAGAGAAAACCGGATAGGCATGGCACAAGTCACGGTCAACATTGATGGAAAGCCCTATCGCATGGCCTGCGAAGAGGGACAGGAGGATCATCTGATTGATCTCGCCAACCAGTTCGACCGCTATGTGGGACATCTGAAAAGCCAGTTTGGTGAAATCGGCGATCTGCGGGTCACGGTTATGGCTGGTATTATGGTGATGGATGAACTGTCCGACATAAAACGCCGCCTCAGCGCTTTTGAAAATTCATCGGTCGGTGCCAACACCCGTGAAGAAGCCCTGTTGAAGGCGATTATGGAGCTGACCGAACAGCTCAATGGCGTGACCCGAAAGCTGATGGCCAAGCCCGCAACACCCGCCACCTGATGACTTCAAAAGCTCTGAAAAAGCACAAAACTCCAGCGCAAAAATAAACCGTCGAAGCCGCCTTGAAACCACTGGTACATCGCGGGGTTTAGGCCTATATATCAAGAGCGATCTGCGCCTCTCGACAGGATTACACAATCCCTGGGGCCATACCCGATCTTGAGGGAGCTGTCCCTGTCTTGACCCGTGGGTCAGGATACATGGCACCCACCTACTTTGTAGGCTCCCAGGATCGACAAAATCCATCGGTTGTGTGGATCGCACCTATTCATTCTTTTGATGAACCGTTGTTTTTCTTGTTGTTTGGCACAGCATGGGCAAAATAGCCTTTTAGTAGCCATCACATCACCGCTTTCTGAGCGGGTGCAAGAGAACGACCATGTATCAACCTCCCCATTTTCGCCAGATAGACACGGAAGATCTGTTCAGCTTTATCGCCCACCATCCGCTTGGATTGCTGATCTCGGCTGGCAGTGCTGGCCTGATTGCCAATCCCCTGCCCTTCATTGTGCGACGCAGCAAGAATGAGAATGGCACCGACTGTCTTTTGGCCCATATAGCGCGCGCCAACGCGCAATGGAAAGCCATTGATGCTGGCGATGAGGTGCTGGTGAGTTTCATGGGCAGCCACCATTACATCACGCCCAATTGGTACGCGACAAAGCAGGATACCGGAAAAGTCGTGCCCACCTGGAATTACCAGACCGTGCAGGTGCGCGGCAAAGCCACCATCCATCAGGACCCAGACTGGCTTTTGAAACAGCTGACAGCTTTGACAGACCAGCAAGAGGCCAGTGAACCGAGGCCTTGGGCGGTGCAGGACGCGCCCGAGAGTTTTGTTGCGGCCCAGATGCGCGGCATTGTCGGCATTGAGCTGGAAATCACCGCCATTGAGGGCAAACGTAAGGTGAGCCAGAACCGAACCGCTGCCGATTACAACGGCGTTATTGCCGGACTGGACGCGAAAGGCACCCAGACTGCCGCAGATATGGCCGCATTGGTGCGCAAAGCGACGGCTGATAAGCCGGATGTATAATCAACGAAGGCCCGGATGTTTCCATCCGGGCCTGCCGTTTTCATTGGTGTCGCGACCGGTTGCTGCATTATTCCTTAAAAAAGGCTATAGCACTGGTCTGGAGAGACGATCAAAATTCTTCCCAGTTGGCACTTGAGGCAGCGTTCGCTTGCGTGCTGGCCGGACTACCACCGCCAAAGGCGTTTGAGAGCTTGCCGATCATAGAGCGCGCTGGCGAGCTGATCGCTTTTGATGTTGGTTGCGCAGGTTTGATGCTGGCAGGCAAAGGACGGACAGCGGCAGGGGCTGCAGACCGGGCAGGCATGCGCCGAGGGCTTGGCGCGCTCGCCATTGTCGGTGCAGCATAGGCCTCACCCGGCACCTTGAACTGGCCCAGCAGACCCACGGCAGCACTGGCACTTTCGGCAAGCCGGTGCGTCACGGCAGTGGTTTCCTCAACCATCGCCGCATTCTTCTGCGTGAACTGGTCCATCTGGTTGACGGCTGTGTTGATTTCCTGCAGGCCCGTGGTCTGCTCACGCGAGGATGTGGCAATTTCAGCGATCAGACCGTTGATTTTAGAGACCTGATTGGAAATGGTGCCCAGCGCATCGCCGGTTTCGCGCACCAGCTTCACGCCGCCTGCCACTTCGTCGCCGGATTTTGTAATCAAGGCCTTGATGTCTTTTGCAGCATTGGCAGAGCGTTGAGCAAGCTCGCGCACTTCCTGCGCCACAACTGCAAAGCCCTTGCCCGCTTCGCCTGCGCGCGCCGCCTCAACACCGGCGTTCAGAGCCAGCAGATTGGTCTGGAAAGCGATTTCATCGATGACATTGATGATTTTGGAAATCTCATTTGAGGCCTGCTCAATCCGGCCCATGGCATCCACAGCCTTGGAGACAACCTCGGCAGACCCTTCGGTGCTGCTTTTTGCGCCTTCCGCCAGTTGTGATGCTTCCTGTGCCCGTTCGGCCGCACTGCGCACGGTGGTGGTGATCTGCTGCAAGGCGGCGGATGTTTCCTCAAGGGAGGCTGCCTGCTGCTCCGTGCGGCCTGCAAGTTCGCTTGCTGCACTGCGCATCTCATGACCATTGGCCTCAACCGCCATAACCTCCTGGCGCAAACCGCCAAAAGCCCGGCTGAGATTGGCAACAGAATTGTTGAAGTCGGCCTTCAATTGTTCCAGTTCCGGGGTAAACGCCTGCTCGATCCGCACCGTGAGATCACCTGTGCTGAGACGGTTCAACGCCTGCGCCAACGCATCGGCACACACGCGGCGACGCGCCGCTTCTGCATCCTTTTCTGCCTCGCGCTGGGCTGCTTCCTGTTCACTCAGCGAGCGGTTTTCCTCGGCCTCGCGCTCCAGCAACACCTTGCTTTGCGCATTGTTACGAAACACATCCAGAGCTTTCGCCATGGCACCGATTTCGTTTTTCAGATCCTGATGGGGAACATCGCTCTTGATATCGCCCCGCGCCATATTTTCAGCAGTCTGCGTCAGTGTCGCAATGGGTGCCATGATGCGCCGCGTGATCAGGATCATCAAAATCATCGACAAAGCCAGCGTAATGGCTGCCGTCAGACCAATGGCCCAGGCAAACTGATCGGCAATGCTGGCAATTTTCGCAACCCGAACACCGGCATAAAGAATACCAACCACCGTCCCGGTCGAAGAGAAAATCGGCTGGTAGACGGTGTAGTAGGGGGTGCCGAGAATAACGGCCTCACCACGATAGACCTCGCCACGCTGAATCACGGGCAAAACAGCGCCCTTGGGATCCAGCGGCGTGCCCACAGCCCGCTTGCCATCGGGCTTGATAATATTGGTGGTGCGGCGAATATAGCCGTTTGTCGCAGGGTCCAGCGTAAACAAGGTTGCGGTTTCGCCTGTCATGCGACCAATCGAGTCGATCATGTCATGAGAGGCAAAATCCGTCGGCAATTTATCTGCCGTTATCCGATCCACATCACCAGACGCTGTCCAGCTGACCTTAAGACCGGGCACATCACGCGCAAAAATCGTCGCGGCAACGCGCAAATTTGAATTCTGGCTATTGATGGCATCAGCCGTTATCTTATCTTCAATCAGTGATGAGCTTGTCCAGGCAACAGCACCAAGACAAAGGATCAAGATTAAACATGTGGCTGCGGTCAAGGTCCCCACAAGACCGAAGCGGGATAAGATCTTCATGACGAGTCCCCAAGAAGTTTATTAACAATCATCAATACGATATCGGCAGAGTCTTAATGGTCTGTTGTATTTTGCACTGCAACACACCAGAAAAGCGTTAAGCCCCCATAAAATACTAGGAAAAACCACATGAAAGCCGCAAAAGCCGCTCTTCGCGAGGCCAGTCTCGCGCGTCGAGACGCACTCACGGCCGAAATCCGACAGGCTTCTGCGCAGCAGGTGGCAGCCTATGGCAATGATGCGATTGCCTTTTCGCCGGGCACAATCATCGCTGGCTTCCTGCCCATCCGATCAGAAGTTGATCTTCAACCCCTCATGCAAGACCTCAGCACAAGGGGGGCACAACTGTGCTTGCCTGTGGTGCTGGATCGGCAAACCATTTGTTTTCGGCAATGGCAGCCCGGCACAAACCTTGTCAGCACCGGCTTTGGCACCCGTGGCCCAGGTCCGGACGCCGCCGTGGTTGATCCCGATATTCTGCTGGTTCCCCTGTCTGCCTTTGATGGCCAAGGCAATCGCATCGGTTACGGTGCGGGTCATTATGACCGCGCAATTGCCCGTTTGCACGAGAAAGGTTGCAATCCCACGCTGATCGGCATTGCATTTGACTGCCAGGAAGTGGCAGATGTGCCCCATGAACCCCATGACGTCGCTTTGCATGCCATTTTGACGGAAAGTGGATATAAAAACTTCAAGACCTGACTGGATGATGGAATGCGGCTGCTTTTTCTGGGTGATATGGTAGGCAAAACCGGCAGAACGACTGTCTGGGAAAAACTGCCCGGCCTGATCGCCGATCTGAAACTGGATTTCGTGATTGTAAACGGTGAAAATGCCGCGGGCGGCTTTGGCATCACCGAGGATATTTATCTCGAAACCATCAACGCCGGGGCCGACGTGGTCACCACCGGCAACCACGTTTGGGATCAAAAAGAAGCCGTCACCTTCTGCACCCGTCATGATCAATTCCTGCGGCCTGCCAATTATCCAGCCGGCACGCCGGGCAAAGGCTCCGGCCTGTTTTATGCCCGCAATGGCGCGCGCGTGCTGGTAGCCAACATCATGGGCCGGGTGTTCATGCATCCCGAACTGGACGACCCCTTCAAGTCGGCAGAATCCATTCTGGCCGCCTGCCCGCTGAAAGAGCAGGCCGACGCGATTATTTTCGATTTCCACGCCGAAGCCACCAGCGAAAAGCAGTGCTTTGGCCATTTTGTCGATGGCCGCGCCAGTTTCGTGGTGGGCACTCACACCCATGTGCCAACGGCGGATCATCAAATCCTCAACGGCGGCACCGCCTATATGTCTGACGCTGGCATGTGCGGCGATTATGACTCCTCGCTCGGTATGGAAAAGGAAGAGCCGCTGAACCGGTTTATTTCCAAAATGCCCAAAGGCCGGTTTGAAGCGGCCCATGGCCCGGCAACACTCTGCGGCGTGGGTGTGGAGATTTCCGACAGCACGGGCCTTGCCGAAAAGATTGCGCCTTTGCGCATTGGGCCACGGCTTGCAGAAACCATCCCGGATTTCTGGGCCTGACCCGCGCAAGCCTTGCCTCTGGCCCAGACCGGTGTAAGGTCCCCTCGTAAAACCGTATCTCTTTCCAAAACGGGAAACTGACCATGCCTGCTTTCAAAACACTTGACGACCTCACCGACATCGCAGGAAAGCGCGTGCTTTTGCGCGTAGACCTCAACGTTCCGGTTTCCGAGGGCAAAGTCACCGATGCCACCCGCATTGAGCGTGTCGCCCCCACCATCAAGGAGCTGTCGTCCAAGGGTGCCAAGGTTATTTTGCTCGCCCATTTTGGCCGCCCCAAGGGCGAGGTTGTCGCCGACATGTCCTTGAGCCAGATTGTCGCTGCTGTGGAAGAAGTTCTGGATCAGGCCGTTGCTTTCGCCAGCGATTGCATTGGCGAGCCAGCAGCCACCGCTGTTGCTGCCATGAACAATGGTGACATTTTGCTGTTGGAAAACACCCGTTTCCATAAGGGCGAAGAAAAGAACGACGCGGGCTTTACGAGCGAACTCGCCAAAAATGGCGATATCTACGTCAATGATGCCTTTTCTGCCGCCCACCGCGCCCATGCCTCCACCGAGGGTCTGGCCCACATTCTGCCCGCCTATGCTGGTCGCACCATGCAGGCCGAGCTTGAAGCCCTGCAAAAGGGCCTTGGCGCGCCAGCCCATCCGGTGGTGGCCATTGTTGGCGGCGCAAAAGTGTCGTCCAAGATCGATCTGTTGATGAACCTCGTCAACAAGGTTGATGCGCTGGTGATTGGCGGCGGCATGGCCAACACGTTTTTGGCAGCCCAGGGCATCGATGTCGGCAAATCGCTGTGCGAGCACGACCTGACGGAAACCGCAAAGCAGATCATGGCCAAGGCCGAAGCCTCGGGCTGCGCCATTGTGCTGCCGGTGGATGGCGTGGTTGCCCGCGAGTTCAAGGCCAATGCCGCCAATGAGACCGTCGATGTTTCAGCCATCCCTTCGGATGCCATGATGCTCGATGTTGGCCCCAAGTCGGTCGAAGTGGTCAATGAGTGGATTTCCAAGGCCGCAACGCTGGTTTGGAACGGCCCGTTTGGCGCGTTTGAAATTCCGCCCTTTGACGCAGCCACGGTTTCTGCCGCCAAGTTTGCGGCCAAATGCACCGAAGACGGCAAGCTGGTCTCGGTTGCCGGCGGTGGCGATACCGTCTCTGCTCTCAATCATGCAGGCGTGGCCGATGACTTCTCTTACGTCTCCACCGCAGGCGGTGCCTTTCTGGAATGGATGGAAGGCAAGGAATTGCCCGGCGTCACGGTTTTGACCAAGCAAGGCTGAAACCCAAACGGGTGAAAATAAACTGGACGCGACATGGAACAAAATGTCGCGTCTAATTTTTTTAAAAAAACTTTGAATTTTAAAACGATTGAAACGATTTCAATCGTTTCAATGACTTAAGCCCCCATTTCCCATGCCACAATCTTCTGTTACGCGATTAGCCATCATCACGTTTTCGGGAGAATGGATATGAGTGAGAGACTTGAAGACATCGCCATCCAGATGATGGCAGAGGGCAAGGGGCTGCTGGCAGCAGACGAATCCACATCCACAATCAAAAAGCGTTTTGACACAATCGGCCTGGAATCGACCGAGACCAGCCGTCGCGATTACCGCGAAATGCTGTTTCGCTCTGACGACGCAATGAAAAAATGCATCTCCGGCGTCATTCTCTATGAAGAAACGCTGTTTAAGAACGCCGCAGACGGCACGCCGTTCGTGGACATCATCAAGGCCGCAGGCGCAATTCCCGGCATCAAGGTTGATACCGGTGCCAAGCCTATGGCCGGTTTCCCCGGTGAAACGCTCACCGAAGGTCTGGATGGTCTGCGCGAACGTCTTGCCACCTATTATAAAGCCGGTGCGCGCTTTGCCAAATGGCGCGGCGTGATTGCCATTGCCGATGGCTTGCCCACTTGGGGTTCCATCAAGGCCAATTCTCAGGCACTCGCCTATTACGCAGCGCTTTGCCAGGAAGCGGGCATTGTGCCGATCGTTGAGCCAGAAGTGCTGATGGATGGTGCACCGGGCACCCATGATATTGCCAAATGCGCCGAAGTCACCGAATGGGTGTTGCGCACGGTCTTCAACGACCTCTATGACGCCCGCGTCAAGCTGGAAGGCATGATCCTCAAGCCCAACATGGTGATTGACGGCAAGAACGCCCGCAAGGCATCGGTTGAGCAGGTGGCCGAGCAAACCGTGAAGGTGCTGAAGGCCACTGTGCCCTCCTCCGTTCCCGGCATTGCCTTCTTGTCCGGCGGCCAGAGCACGGAAGAAGCCAGCGCGCATCTGTCTGCCATGAATGCCAACTATGACATGCCTTGGGCGCTCACCTATTCTTACGGCCGCGCTCTGCAAGACAGCGCTTTGAAGGCTTGGGGCGGTCGCTCAGAGAATGTTGCAGCCGGTCAGCGCGCCTTTGCGCATCGCGCCGAAATGAACAGCCTTGCTGCCAAGGGATCGTGGAAGAAAGATCTCGAAAAGGCCGCTTGATATCAGGGCTTTTGAGGTTCTCTCAGGACGAGTTTCGGGACAGTCGAATTCGGCTTCCCGAGGGGTTACTTTAAGCCTTTGTGCGTCACCTGGATTGCCACAGGAAGTGTATCACATCAAAACGCCGCTCTTTCACGGGAGCGGCGTTTTGAGTTTGTGCGGAGAGAAAGCAACAAAGCCTAAGAGCATCGTGCCGAAAACCGGATTCCACGTTTCCCCGACAAACTCTAGCGGAACAATGACAGAATCGAATCGCCTGCGCTGTTTGCAATGGAAAGCGCCTGTATGCCCAACTGCTTTTGCGTTTGGGTCGCCTTGAGCTTGGCTGACTCGCTGTTCATGTCAGCATCAATCAACTTACCAACGCCAATATTAACTGCATCGCGCAAATCATTGTTGAACTTCGTTTGCAAGGCTATGCGGGCCTTGGATGCGCCGAGATCGGCGGCATAATCGGTCAATGTCTGTGCGTAATAGTCGATTGCGCTGACCATGCCATCAACATCAACATCGGCCGTGCTGGTTGAGAGCGTGACCTCGGTGCCAGCGGAACCCGCTTGCGAACGAATCAGAAAATAGTTCTTGGTGGTCGTGCCGCCAAATCCATCGCCTTGGGACACAGCCTTTCGCTCTGTCAGCAAGCCATTGAAATCGGCACGATCACTGATCAGCATGCCACGGCCGCCGCTGGAATTGATGGGTGCTTTCACCGTCAGGGTGCCGACACCGACCATATTGGTTGCGCCACGCACAAATGCGGCACTCAATTGATTATCCGCGATGGGCCCCGTATTCGATGTGCTGTCATATAGCCAGTTCTGGCCATTGAATGATGACGACTTGACTGTCGAAACAATCTGCGACTTCAATTCTGTGATCTCTTTGCCGACCTTGTCTTTGTCAACACCCGGTTCACGCGCCGACACCAGTCGTGCTTTAATTTCGTTGACGTAACCAATAATAGCTTTGGTACCAGTATAGGCCGTATCCACCAGAGCATCGGCAATCGATAGACTGTCGCCCACAGCGGCCATCGCCTTATCATCGCTTTTCATGGTCGTCCCGATTGACCAATAGGAAGCATTGTCTGCCGCCTTTGCAACGCGATAACCCGTCGAAATCCTGTCTTGAATGCCATTTAAGCTACTATCAGTTTGCCGCAAGTTCGCCAAAGCTGAAATAGCCGCTGTATTTGTATTAATGCTTGTCATCTGCGCCCCCAGCGTCGACAAATCAATGTAATTGTGAATTTAATTATAAGTATTCCAGCTAATAAAACGTAAATTTTCGAAATAACAGGAATTTTCAGCAGAACGTTGCTAAAACAAAACGACGAAAACACGTTTAGAGAGAAATTGAATGGCGGAATACCCGCCATATTACCAGAGCACAAAGATATTGGCGCATTCGCACCTCAATGGGATTGCAAATTTCTCCAATACTATCCATGCGTGTGAGAGATTTACAAAGGCAATACCAAGAGACATCTTCAATAAAGCTTGGTGTTACAGCAAATCCATCTGCATCTGAACATTGCAGACAAAAAAACCCGGCGCTGCTGGGCAGAACCGGGTTTCATGCCGACACGGGGTATGTCGATGATTAGCTGGCGTCAAACGCCGTACGCAGCAGATTAAGCTGGGCCTGCACGCTATTTTGATTATCAGGAACGATCGATGGGTCGCTTGGGCGGTAAATTTCACGATCCAAAAGCGCAATGCGATTTTGCAGGCGCAGCGAGCGCTCAATCAGATCCCGAAACGCTTCTGGCAGATCGTGCCAGCCGGGCGCATTGCGATCCACGTTGAAGCCATCCAGGCGCACCTTGCTCTTTTCAGAGATCACCTGATCGCGCGACATTTCGCCATTGTTCACGGCGCGCTGTAACAGCAGCCAGGAGGCCATCTGCATCAACCGTGTGGTGAGACGCATGGATTCTGCTGCATACAGCACAGACGCCATCCGGGGCAAAACCTTGGCCGCCGAGCGGCCCGGGCCATCCAGATAAGCGGCGGTCTCTTCCACGAGACCCATTCCCTCAGCATAGGTTACCTTGAACTGCGGCGACGCGGCTGCGCGGCCTGCAAAGCTAACCGTATTCAATCCGAGTTCTGACATCGACATTAACCCCTGTCCTACGCATCACTAATTAAGGTAGCGCGACCAAAAAGAAAGCCCAGTCCTCGCTGCATGAAAACATCCACCGCTGTTTGGACTTTTTTAAGTATCATTGCTTGGACTTCAAGATGCTACCAATAGCGCAAATCCGCAAGTCGTTTCTTAAGAAAAGGTTAATTCCCACAGTTTTGCCACAAGTCGGCTGACGTAAAAAAAGAGCCGCAAAAGCGGCTCTCAAGGTAAAACAGGGAGAAAAATCAGACTATTTTCCTAAAATGGGAAAAAATCTGCATCCAGAAGAACCGGATAGTTTATAAATTCTCATATAATGCATAATTTTTGGTTAATACTGTGTCCTGATATGCCTGAAAGGGCCTGTTTCTGCCCCACCAAGACGCGATTTTCCACGGATCTGCTTCAACAGGCGCTGTAATATTTCGATCCAAATCGGACTACTTCGAGGCCTTGAACAGCGATTCTGCAGCCTTTTTACCTGCTTCTTTACTGTCACAGGCCATTTTGAGGCGGATAATTTCCTCTTCCAGCAAAGTGATTCTTTTTTGAAGCTCATCCACAGACAGCAGGGAAAGGTCGCATCCCACCTCATGCTCCGGCTTTTTGATGGGTCGATCTGGGTCAAATGACACTATCCATTCTCCTTGGTATCATCACCCATGTCCGCACGATCTGTGTCAGCCCGATCGGACCTTGGATCAAGATTGGCCGATTGTGGCGTGGCCGTCATGGTTGAAAGCGGACCATGGGCATGGGCAAAGTTGTCTTTCTCTTCCGGCGGCAAGGCCGGACGCAAACGGCTTCGGAAAATCGCATAGGCGACCAGCATGGCATGGGCAATGGCGGTGACAATAAACAGGGCATGTGGCCCGAGATGGGTCATCACCGGACCACCGATGGTTGGCCCAATAATCGTGCCGATACCATAGAGCAACAACAGCCCGCCCGACACTTTGACGAAATCGCCGCTGTCGGCATAGTCATTGGCATGGGCAACGGCGATGGGATAGAGCGAGTTGGCCGCCGCCCCGTAAATGGCAACAATCGGAATGAGAACAATGGCTGTTGCCGGCTGGACAAACAGCAAAACCAACGCAGCAACCACTGCAATCACCGCAATACCGGCCAGAACATAGCGTCTATCGACCTTGTCGGACAGGCGACCCGCTGGAAACTGCGCCGCAGCCCCTGCAAAAATCGTGATGCTCAGCATCGCTGCAATTGTCACGTCCGGCAACCCGATCCGCGCGCCAAAGACGGCGACCAATGTTCCGAAAGCACCATTGGCAATACCGATCAGCAAAATGCCAACAAAGGACACGGGCGAATTGCGAAACAGACTGGGCAGGTCCAGCTTGACCGAGCTCAAGGGCCGTGGAGAGGCCGCATTCGACAAAGTGGTGGGCAGCATGGCCAGACAATAGAGAATGCCGCAAATCATGAACAGAATGGGCGTGTGCACATTGCCAAAGGCCACCATCATCTGTCCGCCAACAACCCCCATCAGCGTGACAGAAATGTAGAAGGAAAAAATCGCCCCACGGCTCTCATTGCTGGCCCGTTCATTAAGCCAGCTTTCAATAATCATCGAGGTGCCAGCCGTGCAGAAACCCGTCAGCGCCCGCAGCAACACCCAAGAGGTTTGCTCAACAACGATGCCGGTCATCAGGGCAATGATAGCGATAACAGCAATGAAACTTGAAAAGGCGCGCACATGGCCAATGCGCATCACCACTTTGGGTGCCACAAAACAGCCCAGCACAAAGCCGGTGGCCCAGGAGGTGCCGAGCAAGCCGAGAACTTCGTTGGAATAGCCCTCGGCCGAGCCGCGAACCGGCAAAAGCAAACCGTGCAAACCATTTCCCAAAAACAGAAAAAGGGTGCCGAGCAATAGGGAGATAACGGGGAAAATTTTTCTGGCCATTTTATCCACTTCTCAAACGTGCTTGCAATGTCGAAACCGTAACAGTAACGCAGCATTGAGATATAGCGTAAGATCAGAACATGTCCTCCCTAAGGAAGGATTTATTGCAAGCAGCGGATAGCGAAAATGATCAAAGCCATCTCCATTTTCTTCATTTTGGCCATGGCCGTGCAGATCATTCGCCCGCTTGACCTTCCCCTCTTGCGCCGACGCCGCGATTTTTGGCGGCTGGCCATTGTTGCGCTCATTATCTGGTGTCTGACGCTGCTGCTCAGGCCATGAAGGCGCTACAGCTCTGGTCCGATTGCGATTGTCTGCACGGTGATCTAGCGCATGTCGCGTTTTATTGTCCTCACTAAAACGATAACGTACATGCGACACAATAAGAGCTAAAGCCCGTCGCAGTGAATCCTATTCGCTGCGACGGGCTTTAGCGCAAAATTTGTCCCTTCATAACGCAAACCGCCTCACCTGAAATATCAACTGTTTCAACAAGGCCACCGCGCTTTTGCGCATGAATGGTGACCAGGCTGCGACGTCCCATTTCGACACCCTGCTCAACCAACATCGTCTGGCTGAAATCCGCCTCAGGTCTGAGCTGCGTCAGGTAAGCAACCAATGCGGCAGAGGCACTGCCGGTGGCGGGATCTTCCGGGACATTATCAAATGGTGCAAACATCCGAGCGCGAATATGCCCTTCTGCCACGCGGCAATAGAGAAATGTAGACCCGTCCGTCTGTTGATCGGCATAATCCTTGACGAGATCACCAAGTGCTGACAAATCCGGCTTTGCGCGGCCAAGAGCCGCGAGATCAACCAATTCCGCAACGATAAATTTTAACCCCACCGAGACAAAGGCCGGCATGTGACAAGTGGTGACAATATCGCTCTCGGCAAGGGTCATTGCTCTTGCCAGCGAAGACACAGCCACCTCTGCCCCAAGAGTGAGCGCCTGCGGAGCGCGGATAGTGGCGCGCAACGGTTGATCGCCCTTGCGCTCAAGCCGCACTGTGACAAGGCCTGCCTTTTCCTCAAAGCGCATCTCATCGCTCAAGGTCTTGCCGAACAGCACACCCTGCTCTGCCAGCGCAATCGCCGTTCCCACATTGGGATGCCCGGCAAAAGGCACTTCCGCAACCGGCGTAAAAATCCGCACCTCAGCCGTGTTGGCGGGATTTTGCGCAGGAAGCACAAAACTCGTTTCGGAATAACCGAACTCGGCAGCGATGGCCTGCATATGGTCGCTCGAAATATCGCGACCATCCAGAATAACCGCCAGCGGATTGCCTCTAAAGCGCTCCGTGGTGAACACATCAAGAATAACAAAAGGAATGGCATTCATGGCAATCAATTCTCCCCGAGAGCATCGTGCTGAAAACCAGATTCCACTTTTTGGACCGATGCTTTAGTTTTGCTGGAAGTATTGTAAAAAGCGCTATGCGTTAACCAAGAAAATTGAGAGGGTGACACGAAAAAATGTGACATGCTGTAAGCCACTCGATGGATTTTGAGGCCCAAACGCATCCTTTTGAAGAGCAGTAGGAAATGGAGCGTGCAATGTATGTTGGTTCTTGTCTGTGTGGTGCCGTCACATTCCAGATCAGCGGTGAATTAAAGCCGCCAGATGCCTGCCACTGCACAAAATGCCGTAAAACATCCGGGCATTATTTTGCTTCCACCGAGGTGGCGCGAGACGCGATCACAATTGAAGGCAGCGATCATCTTCGCTGGTATCAATCCTCTGAGAAAGTCAGGCGGGGATTTTGCGGAACTTGCGGCGCATCATTGTTTTTTGATCCACCTCATAAAGACTGGATTGCTGTTGCAATGGGCGCATTTGACAGCCCAACAAAAACACAGCTTGAGCTGCATATCTTCGTTGCCGACAAGGGCGATTACTACGACATCACAGATGGCTTGCCGCAAAATGCTCAATAAAAAAAGCCGGGTCTGCACAGCAGAGCCCGGCTTTTTTTAAACAATCAAGGGAATTAGAGGCCGAGGCCGCCAAAACGCTTGTTGAACTTGGAGAGACGACCGCCACGGTCCATCAGCTGCTGGTTGCCGCCGGTCCATGCTGGATGGGACTTGCAATCGATTTCGAGGTTCATGACCTGACCTTCGGAACCCCATGTGGAGAAGGTTTCGTATTCGGTGCCATCGGTCATAACAACCTTGATCTTGTGGTAGTCTGGATGAATGTTAGCCTTCATGACGCTTTTCCTGCTGTGCCGGGGGGTCTATTTGCCGCAATTGCGTCAGCCGACCCAATTCAATACATGAAGCCATAGACATTTTCTGTCTAAGCTTCCCAATTTGATGGGCAGCCTATACATGAAGGTCACAGAGATAACAAGGCCCCCGACGCAACAGTCGACACGGCCGATGAGGAGAACGTCGCATTGTCTGAAATTGCTGCATCAGAGCCTCCAAAACGCCGGTCCATCAAGCCTCTTGGCCGCCTTGCGCCCTATCTCATGCGCTATCGGGGCATGGTGATTGCAGCGCTGTTTTTTCTGGCCCTGGCCGCAGTGACCACCTTGATCCTGCCGCTTGCCGTGCGCCGCATGATCGACCACGGTTTTGCCTCTTCTGATTCCGTCTTCATCAACAAGTATTTCGCCATGATGATTGTGCTGGCCATTATCATGGCCGCCGCCAGCGCGCTGCGCTATTATTATGTCATTACCATTGGTGAGCGGATCGTCTCAGATATTCGCCGTGAAGTGTTTGCCAATGTCAGCCGCTTGTCGCCGGCCTTTTTCGACATCAACCAATCGGGCGAGATCGTCTCGCGCCTCACCGCCGATGCCACCCAGATCAAATCTGCGGTCGGAGCGAGTGCATCGGTCGCGCTGCGCAACACCATCATGTGCATTGGGGCCATCATCATGATGGTGTACACCAGCCCCCGGCTATCTGTGCTGGTGCTGGTGGCCATTCCAATCATTGTGTTTCCGCTGATTGCCTTTGGTCGCTCCGTACGCCGCCGCTCGCGGCTGGCACAAGATAAACTGGCAGCCGCATCTGCCTTTGCAGGCGAAAGCATTGGCGCATCGCGCATCGTGCAGGCCTTTAATGGCGAAAAAGCAGCCGATGCCCGCTATGGTGCTGCCGTTGAGGAAGCCTTTGAAGCCGCCCGCGTTGCCACGCGCTCGCGCGCCGTTCTCACCGGCGTTGCCATTACCATGGTGTTCAGCAGTATTGTTGGCGTTCTGTGGTATGGCGCGCAGGGCGTTTTGTCTGGCACGCTGACCCCCGGCACGCTGGGCCAGTTTTTGATCTACTCGGTCGTTGCTGGCAGCTCGCTTGGGCAATTGTCGGAAGTTTGGGGCGAATTGATGCAGGCGGGGGGTGCGGCTGAGCGCTTGAGCGAATTGCTGGCAGAAGTCTCGGCCGTGCGCTCGCCCGAAAAGCCCAAAAGCCTGCCCATGCCCGCGCGTGGCGAAGTCTGGTTTGAAAACGTGCAGTTTTCCTATCCCAGCCGCCCCAATCGGTCGGCCCTGAAAGGGTTAAGCTTTGCCGTCGAGGCAGGAGAGACCGTGGCAATCGTTGGCCCATCGGGCGCTGGAAAAAGCACGATATTTTCGCTGATTTTGCGCTTTTATGATCCCATTAGCGGCAAGCTCTGTCTGGATGGCATGGACATCCGCGAGGTCGCGCTGGAAGACCTGCGTGCCCGCATGGCCATTGTGCCGCAGGAAGTGACGATTTTTTCCGGCTCCATTCACGATAACATCGCCTTCGGCAACCCTTCTGCCAGCCGCGACGCTGTGGTCAATGCCGCCCGTGCAGCGCAAGCCGCAGAGTTTATCGACCGGCTGGAAGCGGGCTATGACACGCAAGTTGGCGAGCGCGGCATTACGCTCTCCGGTGGTCAGCGCCAGCGCATTGCCATTGCCCGCGCCATTTTGAAAGATGCACCCGTGCTGCTGCTGGATGAGGCAACATCGGCGCTGGATGCTGAGAGCGAAACATTGGTGCAAAAGGCGCTGGATGGGCTGATGCAGGATCGCACCACCATTGTCATTGCTCATCGCCTGGCGACCGTGCTGAAAGCCGATCGCATTCTGGTGGTTGATGACGGCCAGGTGGTGGAACAGGGCACGCACCAAAGCCTGATCCAGCAAGGCGGGCTCTATGCCAAACTGGCCCGCCTGCAATTTCACTCAACCATCGAAGACGATTTTGCACCGGCAAAATAACCCGGCTCAGACAGAGACATTCTGGCCGGCAATCCGGCCAGAAAACAGGCAACCACCCAAAAACGTGCCCTCCAGCGCATTATAGCCATGCATGCCACCGCCACCAAAGCCTGCGACCTCGCCAGCCGCATAGAGGCCGGAAACGGGTAGCCCTTCCCCATCCAGCACTCTGCCCTTCAAATCCGTTTGCAGACCGCCCAGGGTTTTTCGCGTCAAGATATGCAGCCGCACGGCAATCAGCGGCCCTTGGCCGGGGTCCAGCAATCGATGCGGCTTGGCTGTGCGCATCAGCTTATCGCCCAGATAATTGCGCGCACCGCGAATAGCCGTCACTTGCGCGTCCTTGCTGAAGGAATTGGTGATTTGCCCGTCGCGGGCCTCGATCTGATCGCGGATATGCGCCACGTTGAGCCGGTTTTCGCCGCTAATCGCATTCATGGCCGCCACCAGCTCTTCCAGCGTATCGGAAACAGCAAAGTCTTCGCCGCGATCCATAAAGGCCTGAATCGGGCCAGTGGGTTGCTTGCCAAGGCGCTTGAGCAGCAAGGGAATATTTTTATCGGTCAGGTCCGGGTTTTGCTCGGAGCCGGAGAGCGCGAACTCTTTCTTGATGATGGCTTTGGTGAGAATAAACCAGCTGTAATCGCTGCCGCGCTCCCGCAGGATCTTCAATGTGCCAAGCGTGTCAAACCCCGGCATGGCGGGGGCTGGCAAACGCCGCCCATCGGCATCACACCAAAATGAACTGGGACCGGGCAAGATGCGAATGCCGTGATTGGGCCAGATCGGGTCATGATTTTTCACGCCCTCGGTGTAATGCCACATGCGGTCGCGATTGATCACAGCACCACCGACCGCTTCGGTAATGGCCAGCATGCGCCCGTCCACATGGGCCGGAACACCACAGACCATGCTGGCAGGCGGCGTGCCCAGCCGCGCCACAGGCCAGTTTTTACGCACCAGATCATGGTTGCCGCCAATGCCGCCCGAGGTGACAATCACGGCTCCGGCTTGCAGTTCAAAATCGCCCACCGCATCGCGGCTGCTGCGCTGGCCTCGCTGCACGGGGTCTGCCATCAGCACAGTGCCGGAAACGCCCGTGACCGCCTCCCCTTGACGAATGAGCCGGTCCACCTGATGGCGAAATTTGAAAGTGATCGATCCGGCGTCTTGCAAAGCCCTTGCCCGTTTGACAAAGGGTGCCAGCACCCCCGGCCCTGTCCCCCATGTCACATGAAAGCGCGGCACGGAATTGCCATGTCCATCCGCCTTTTCACCGCCGCGTTCTGCCCAGCCCACCACCGGAAACCAGCGCATGCCCATTTGATGCAGCCAGCTGCGTTTTTCGCCCGCGGCAAAATGCAGATAGGCCTCAGCCCAGCGGCGCGGCCAAAGATCGTCATCCCGATCAAAAGCGGCTGATCCAAGCCAATCGCGCCGCGCCAGATCAATGCTATCTTGTATCCGCATCAGCCTCTGCTCTGGGCTGTTGATGAAAAACAATCCGCCGAGCGACCAGAAAGCCTGTCCTCCGAGGTTTTGCTCCCCCTCCTGATCCAACACGCAGACTTTGAGCCCACGCATCCCAGCTTCAATCGCAGCCACCAGCCCCGCAAGGCCCGCCCCGACCACGATCACATCAAATCTGTCCATCATCCCCTCCCAAGGCTCGACACATTTACCTTTACGCAAACGTCAAAACTTGGCAAGTATCGGGGTAAATTTCTATGGGGGACACTGCTTTTGGGCGACAGCTTTGGTTCGAAAAGTGGAAACCGGTTTTCGGACCAAAGGTTTGACGCAGGCTTTCTGAAACGCTGAAAACAATCAACGCTCAGTCAGCTTCAACTCGATACGGCGGTTTTGAGCCCGCGCTTCGGGCGTATCGCCCGGCGCAATGGGTTGATACTCGCCAAAGCCAGCTGCCGCCAGCCGCTCGGCTGGAACACCCTTGGAAATCAGGAATTTGACCACCGAGATGGCGCGCGCCGCCGAGAGTGCCCAATTGTCGGCATAGCGACCATTGCCGGACATCTGTACATTGTCGGTGTGGCCATCCACGCGCAGCACCCAATTGATGTCTGATGGAATTTCCTTGGAGAGATCAATCAGGGCGGCGGCCAGTTTGGCCATTTCCTCTTGGCCATTCGGGTTCATATCGGCACTGCCCGAGGGAAACAGCACTTCGGACTGGAAGACAAAACGGTCGCCGACAATGCGGATATTTTGACGATCCGACAAAATCTCACGCAACCGTCCAAAAAAGTCAGAGCGATAGCGGTTCAGCTCCTGCACTTTTTGCGCAAGCGCCACATTGAGGCGACGCCCCAGATCAGTGATTTTGACCTGTGAATCCTTGTCCTTGGCTTCTGATGCCTGCAAAGCCTGCTCAACGGCAGCAATTTGCGCCCGAAGCGCTGCAATCTGCTGGTTGAGCAGCTCAATCTGGCTCATGGCGCGGGAGCTGACCTGCTTTTCGTCGTTCAGCTTGCCGGTAAGATCATTGATCTTCACTTGCGCTTGCGCAGACGTGCCGCTGCCCGCATCCAAAAGCGCTTGCAGGCGAGAGCGTTCACTTTCCGACGTTGATAAGGAGGATTGCAGATTGGCAAGCGTGTCTTCCAGATCCTGCTTGCCGCTTTTTTCCAAAGCCAGCATTTGCGTCAATTCTGCAATCTGGCTGTTGAGGCGGTTCAGCACTTCATCCTTGCCGGAGATTTCGCGGCTGAGCACAAATTGCGCCACCACAAACACGGTGAGCAAAAACATGATGGCAATCAGCAATGTCGAAAGCGCATCGACAAAGCCGGGCCAGTAATCGCCGCCGCGCTCGCGCCTGCGGTTGCGCCCAAGAGCCATGACTATTTGCTCCCAAGCTTGTCGTTCAACCGCTCCAGCGTTTTGCGCATGGCGCGCGCATCTTCTTGCTGCGCCTCAATCCAGTCGCGCAGCATTTGCTGCTCGTTGCGCATGTTTTTCACTAGGCCCTGAATGCCATCCGCCAACCCGGCCAGCGCCGCCGCATTGCGATCATTGCCAGCAGCAGGTTGGGTCGAGAGGGTTTTCATCTGCTCCAGCAGACGGTTCATGGTCTGGTCCGAGACGCCATCCGGTGCCGTGCGCACTTCTGCCCCCACATCGGTGACAGACGACAGCCAGTTTTCCAGCTCGGTATAAAAGCGGTTTTGGGCGCGGCCCGCCTGCAAATCCAGAAAGCCAAGAATGAGCGAGCCGGAAAGGCCGAGCAGCGAGGACGAAAACGCCGTGCCCATGCCCGCCAGCGGGGCCGCAAGGCCATTTTTCAAAGTTTGCAGCACATCGCTGCCCTGCCCGCCGGACCCGGCATCCAACGACTGAATGACGCCGCTGATCGAACCAATGGTGCCAATCAAGCCCCAGAATGTGCCGAGCAGGCCGAGAAACACCAAAAGACCGATCAGATAGCGCGAGGTGTCGCGCGATTCGTCGAGACGGGTGGCAATGGAATCCAGGATTGAGCGCAGCAGAGCCGCAGACAGCGCAACAGAGCGATGCTTGCCCAAAAGCGAGCGCATCGGGGCCAAAAGCGTTGGCTCACGCGCAACTTTATCGACCGTGCCTGCCGCCTGATAGTGGTTGAACCAGCGCACTTCCGAGATCAGGCCAATCACATGGCCAAAAATCAGCAGAATACCGACGGCCAGCACACCCAAAATCAACCCGTTCAAACCGGGATTGGTATAAAAGGCATGCTCCGCCTGCCGAAATAGAATAGCCGCAATAAAGCCGATGATGATCAGAAAAATCAGCATCGTCAGAATGATAGGAGCAGGGCTCGATAATTTCGAGCCGTAGCGGGCCTCTCGCGCTTCCGGTGCGTCCACATCCAGATCCGTCATATGCGCCACATCTCCATGGTAGCTCCCAGATAGCTGGAAGCTATTTCAACTTTAAGCCAAATTGAAGCGAAATCCCGACATTTTGACGAGAGCCGATAAATTGACCCAAAATCAAGCCGATGGCAGCGGACGTGTGACCACTTCCAACAGGGCTTTCTTGATATATTCATTGCCAGCGACAATATCGCCGCGTGTCAAAGAATCATTGCCGCCCGTCAGATCGCTGACGAAGCCACCGGCTTCACGAATCAGCAGCGTGCCTGCAGCAATATCCCAGGCATTCAAACCACTTTGCCAATAGCCATCCAGACGGCCAGCCGCGACATAGGCCAGATCAAGGGCGGCAGCCCCAAAGCTGCGCATGCCAGCCACTTCACCCATCACATGGCGAATCTCCACCAGCGACTTGCCGTGGTTACCCCGGCCCAGATGTGGCACCGAGCACCCAACAACGCAATCTGACAGCGCCTTGCGGGCAGCAACCCGAATACGGCGATCGTTCATAAACGCGCCGCCGCCCTTTTCTGTTGTGAACAACTCGTCGGTGGCCGGATTGAAAATCACGCCAGCGACGATTTCGCCATTGCGCTCCAGCGCCACCGACACGGCAAACTGCGGAATACCGTGCAAGAAATTGGTTGTGCCATCCAGAGGATCAACAATCCAGCGATGCGCGCCATCGGTGCCTTTGATTTCTTCGCTCTCTTCACCAAGAAAACCATAGGTGGGGCGAACCTTCAAAAGCTCTTCGCGCAGCAACTTCTCAGCCTTCATATCGGCTTGCGACACGAAATCGCCGGGGCCTTTCACAGAAACCTGCAGGTTCTGAACTTCGCCAAAGTCTCTTGAAAGCGATTTACCGGCCTTGATGGCCGACTGAACCATGACATTAAGGAGGGCTGAGCGGGCCATACATTGTATCCTTAGATCTTGTTTGCAAATATGCCGCCGACCACCATCATGCAAAAAGCGGTCGCAGCCAAAGCCTGCATCTGTGGCTTCTGTTGTTTGGCCGGTTCAAGACCACAAAAAAAGGCGAAATTCAAGGGGTAGCAGGCTTGGCATCGGGTGCTTGCGGCTCAACCTTGGTGTTTTCATCATCCGGGGCATCATTTTGTGGCACATAGCCGCCAACAGGCGGCACAGAAACCCCCGGAAGCCCGACTGCGGCATTGGACGGTGCCGGAGCGGTTTCGGGTTTTGGCGGAGGCGCCTTATTTTGGGTCGTGGGTGCCTGCACTTGCGCTGCTTTGTGGCCAACCCGATATTTGTTGGCAGCCTCAATCGCCTGTTTTTGCTGGGCTGTGGGCAGGCCCAGATAAAAGTCTTCAAGGCTGGGATCATTCAAGCCAGCGCGGCGCGACAGGATAAACCACTTTGCGGCCTCAACCGGATCTGGCCGCGTGCCAAGGGCTGCAACATACACATGGGCAAGACGATTCTGGGCTGCAACATTGCCACGGTTGGCGGCAATGCGAAGCCAATTGAAGCCGTTGTCGAGATTTTGTGGCCCCATAATACCGTTGATCAGCCAGATGCCCATGTCCAGTTGCGCGGTATCAAAACCGGCACGGGCGGCCCGAACCAGCCATTCGCGTGCCATGTCGCGTTTTTCCTGCGGCAAATCCGACAAATTGCGATAGATCTGGGCAACGGCATATTGCGCATCCGCAATGCCCTGTTCGGCCGATTTTTCATAATATGGCAAAGCCAGATGCAGCCCTTTAACGCCGGGGTTTTGTGACACCAGAATCTGCGCCCAGTTAAACTGGGCAGAGGCATTGCCGGCGTCCGCGGCCTTATGCATATAGTCATCCGCGAGCGCATTATCCTTGGGCGCGTACACACCTTCCAGCAAGATCAGCGCATATTTGAACATGGCGGCCGGATCGCCGTCCTTGGCGGCCTTGGCATACCAGAAGGCAGCCCCCTTCATATCCTTTTTCACCGCAAGACCACGGCTCATCAATTCCGCAATCAGGGTTTCTGATGCAGGATCGCCTTTTTCGGCAAGCGGCAAAGCATAATCAAACGCCGTGCCAAACAGCCCGCGCTGGAAGGCACCATAGGCCAGATCGACCTTGCCGGTGTAAGGCTTTTCCGGCGGCAGCGGCGGTAGCGGAATGCCCATGCGCTCCATGAGCGTCACCCCGGCTGAGGGTGGGGTCTCACCCGCGCCTGGCCTTTGCATACGGCCTGCATCCGCACCCGTCGTGGGTTGCGTTGCCTTATCCGCCAGTGCCTTATCCGCCAGTGCTGCATCGGCCCCGGCAGCCGGGCCTGCATGACCATCGGCCTTTTGCGCCATCGCGCCCACGCTTGACGCCGCCAGCAAAAGGCCAGCGCAGGCAGACAGTCTCATCAATTTACCGACAGGATCAAAGGTCATACAGGGTTTCAATCTGCAAACCGTGGCGCTTTTTCGTCAAGCTCCGCATTTATTCTGGCCACAATGGTTGCAGCCTCGGCTGGATCGGCAAAAACTGCCTTCGACAGCGCCACAAATTCAACTCCGGTTTCGGCAACCGCCAAAGCAGAGGCAGGATCAGCACCACCCATAACAATGCAGGGTATGGACACCATAGACGCCCACCATTCGCCAAGTGCGAGATTTTTGGAATGCGCTTCCGGCTTGATGTCGCCATCCAGCTTGCCAAAGAACATGTAATCCGGGGTTGCCTCGCCCACTTCAAGTGCCGTGTGGCGCTCAGAAGCCCCACCTGCCCCGACAATCAGCTTGGGCGAAAATTTTTCCACCATCTCGGCCACAAGCTCGCGATTGCCAATCACATGCAGGCCATCGGCCTTCACCCGGCCTGCAACCCGGCTGTTATCAACAACAAGGGCTGCGGCACCCGCCTCTTGCACCACCGGCACCACCGCCTCAGTCAGCACCTGGAAGGCACCATCGTCGAGATCATATTGCGGAATAATCACAGACGCCACATCGCCACCGCGCAACGCATCGCCCACCAGAGTGGCCAGCGCGTGCCCATCACTCATCTGTGGCGTGATGAGAACCAGGCGGCAGCGGTCTTCTTGTTTGCTCATGGTGGTTTCCGTCTTCTTTTCTGTTGGCGTCGGCGAAAGGTCTCGCCACAAATGTTGGAATTCGATAGACCGGACTGACGCAAGGATCAACACTCTTGCATAATTCCGTCAGCATGAATTGCAAAAGCCATAGCGCTCTTCAGCAGCAGGACACCATAAAATGCCAGATAAAACCAAGAAATATACCCATGCTGCATGATCTGACGTTCTTTCTCGCAGCCGTTCCCGCCGTTGTGCTGGTTGGCCTGTCCAAAGGCGGGTTGGGTGGTGCCTTCAGTCTGCTGGGCGTTCCGCTTCTGGCCCTTGCGGTCTCTCCCATGCAGGCGGCAGCGATTTTTCTGCCGATCCTGATCGTGATGGATTGGGTGGCGCTCTATGCCTGGCGCATGCACAATGACCGCAAGACCCTGTTTTTACTGCTTCCCGGCGGCATCATCGGCATTGCCCTTGGCTGGATGACCTCCAATATCGTTCCTGCGGACGCCATGCGGCTGGTGCTGGGCACCATCACCGTGATTTTTGCTGGCCGCTATTTTGTCAATCGGCTGAAGGGTTTAAGCCATGATGACATCAAACCTGCACCGCAACGGCCCATTCGCGCCGGGCTGTGGGGCACAATTGCAGGCTACGGCAGCTTCATCTCCCATGCTGGTGGCCCACCCTTTGAGATTTACGCCCTACCCCTCAAGCTCGATCCCAGAGCCTATACCGGCACCAGCGTGCGTTTTTTTGCCATTCTCAACGCCATCAAAATCATCCCCTATGTGGCGCTGGGGCAGTTGGATCTCAAAAACTTCACCGCATCGCTGACGCTTTTGCCCTTGGCATTTCTTTCCACCATGGCCGGAGCCTTCATTGTGCGACGACTTAAACCGCAGGTTTTTTACCCGCTGATCTATGGCGCGACTCTGCTGGCGGGGTTGAAACTGCTGTGGGATGGATTGGCCTTGCTGTAATTGCCGTTTCAAGCGGCAGCCCCGGTCACTTCACCAAGGCCTAAATCGAGGTAAAATTGTATTTGCAATTTCACACAATTGTACTTGCTTAATAAAAAGTCATGGCGTAGCTTTTCGCCATGACCACAACAGATCCTTTCGCAGCAATTGCCGACCCCAATCGCCGCTACCTGCTGGAACAGTTGCGGCGTTCCCCCAAAACAGTGAATGATCTGGCGCAAGGCCTGCCCATCAGCCGCCCGGCTGTGTCGCAGCATCTCAAGGCCTTGCTCGATTGCAACCTGGTCACCGTGGCCAATGACGGCACAAAGCGGGTTTACTCGGTGAACAATACGGGCTTTAACCGCATGAACCTTTGGCTCGACCAGTTCTGGTCCTGACCGGTTCGATTTTCTGTCATCTATCATAGTTTGTAAAAAGGCTCCGAAGGCGATCAGCACTTCGAAGCCTGATAATTTTAAACTCGGTGTTTCGCATGTTGCGCCATGCCCTTAAGCTGCTCTCACCAGTGATGATGACGAGCGCCACGGTGACCATTGTCACCGCTGCATGCCTGATGTTCAAGCCGAGAGCGGATGAACAAGCACGCAGGAGCTTAAACGCGATTCAAGATGCGAAATGCGGCGCGATCAATGTCGTGTCGACTTCAATTTCTGCATTTGATCCTTGAGGCGCAGCTTGTTACGCTTGATTTCCAAAATTTCGGCATCGTCGATTGAGGGTGAGGAAAGGGCAACATGAAGCTTATCCTCCAGATCTTCATGTTTCTTGGCAAGCGATTCAATATGAGCCTGAATGGTCATCTGATTTCGTCCTTCCTTTTTTCCACCTCCAGCTTCCATCGCTGGAGCTCTTTGGTTTACGACAGGAGTGTGACACGATCCGCTGCGATTGTCTAAGGTCAAAACAAGGAATAACAGCGGCAATTTCGTGGTTACGGCTAACTTCCCGTTACCGCTGTTTAATGATAGGAGCTTGCGCGATCACAATTTGCATCAGATGAAGATGCAGCAGAGCAAGATTGGGGACAGCACAATGGCGGATCAGGAAGAGGCAGATACAAGGCTTCAGCTCGCACGTCTTCGTCAGGAGCATGAAGACTATGACGCGGCTATCAATGCGATGATCAAGGTTGGCTGCGACGCACTCAGAATCCAGCGGATGAAGAAGAAGAAGCTTGCGATCAAGGACAGGCTGACATCTTTAGAAGATCAGATGATACCCGACATTATTGCCTGAGCCCAAGACTTGAGTGCTTAAGGAGGAGAAGGCCGCCCATGCACGACGAAAGACCACCCGTTGCCATCATCATGGGAAGCCAGTCTGACTGGGAAACCATGAAAAACGCCGCAGACACGCTCGATGCCTTGGGCATCAGCTATGAAGCGCGCATCGTTTCCGCCCATCGCACACCGGATCGCATGGTGGCTTTCGCCAAGGGAGCCCGCGATGAAGGCTTTCAGGTGGTCATCGCCGGAGCCGGTGGTGCCGCTCATCTGCCGGGCATGGTGGCCTCCATGACATCGCTGCCAGTGTTTGGCGTGCCGGTGCAATCCAAAACCATGTCCGGTCTGGACAGCCTTTATTCGATTGTGCAAATGCCAGCCGGCATTCCGGTTGGTACGCTGGCCATTGGCCGCGCCGGTGCCGTCAATGCCGCCCTTTTGGCGGCCCGCGTGCTGGCCCTGCATGACGAAGATCTTTTTGAGCGGCTGGAAGACTGGACCTTTGCCCAGACCGCCGCTGTTGCAGACTATCCCACCGACGAGGCACCATGAGCGTTCAGACAATTGGAATTATCGGCGGCGGCCAGCTTGGCCGCATGCTGGCCATGGCGGCCGCCAAACTGGGCATCAAGACGATTGTGCTGGAACCGCAGGCAGACTGCCCGGCAGCACAGGTGGCCAATCAGCAGATCGTTGCCGATTATGCCGATCCTGCGGCTCTTGAAGCACTCGCCGCACAATGTGATGTCATCACCTATGAATTTGAAAATGTGCCGGTGGAGGCAGCGACCGCCCTTGAACGCACAATTGCCGTCTACCCCCCTGCCAAGGCGCTGGAAGTCTCACAAGACCGTCTGCTGGAAAAGCAGTTTCTCAACGCCAGTGGCATTAGCACAGCCCCGTTCCGCGCGGTGGACAGTCAGGCCGATCTGGAAGCAGCTCTTGCCGAGTTTGGCGGTCAAGGTGTGCTAAAAACCCGTCGTTTCGGCTATGATGGCAAAGGTCAGCGGGTCTACCGCAAGGGCGATGATGCCAATGGCGGTTATGCAGCACTTGGCTCCGTGCCGCTGATTCTTGAAGGCTTCATTGCTTTTGAGCGCGAAATTTCGATCATTGCCGCCAGAACAAAAGACGACGACATTGCCTGCTATGATCCGGCCGAGAATGTGCATCGGGATGGCATTTTGCACACCTCCACCCTGCCCGCTCACATTTCTGCCCAAACGGCAGAGATGGCGCGTCAGGCAGCGGCAAAGCTGCTCTCAGGCATGAATTATGTCGGCGTGGTCGGCATTGAATTTTTCCTGATGGCGGATGGCACATTGATTGCCAATGAAATGGCACCCCGCGTGCACAATTCCGGCCACTGGACGGAAGCGGCCTGCGTGATCTCCCAGTTCGAGCAGCATATTCGCGCCGTCGCTGGCTTACCGCTGGGAGCCACCAACCGCCATTCCGATTGCATCATGACAAATCTTATTGGTGACGACATTGATGCGCTTAGCGACTGGCTGGCAAAGCGCAACGTGGTTGTGCACCTCTATGGAAAGGCCGAGGCGCGCCCCGGCCGCAAAATGGGGCATGTGACCGAACTGTTTTAAGCCCAAAAAACCGGCTTGAGCCTGTTGATTTGCAGCGTTTGCGGTTGACATGGAGGGTTTAGCCGGGGTATGTGCCACCAACCCTGAACCAGCGCGCCTCAAGGCGTGCTTTCAATCTATTACTTCCCGGCGGAATATAATAATTCCCTGGCAACCGTGCGGATCGTAAAATGAAGATCAAGAATTCGCTGAAAGCGCTTAAGGCTCGTCACCGCGACAACCGTTTGGTTCGCCGCAAGGGCCGTGTATACATCATCAACAAGATGAACCCTCGTTTCAAAGCTCGTCAGGGCTGATTGCCAATTCTCTCCTTTATGGAGCACTGCGTTATCCAACAAAAACGCAGATTGGCTGTGAAATGCAGAATTCAGTTTGATTAAAAGCGCATGCGAGATAGATTGTCTCTCATGCGCTTTTTTCATGCTGTTCATCGTTTGATTCTATCGACCTGCATCCTCGTGATCAGCACCATTGGCTATGCATGCGCTGACGATAGCAAGCCCGCCTCTCCACCGATAGAGCGCCTGCAAGACCGCTCAGCTGCGCCGAAATCCACGACAGAGTTGCTGGAAGAGCTTAAGCGCGAGCGCAACCCGGATGTTGCCAAAACCATTGCCGCCAATCTTGTCACGCAATGGGCCGATACGGGCAGCGCCACCGCAGATCTGCTGACCCAATGGGCCGATAAGGCACGGCGGGAAAAGCGTAATGCTGCGGCGCTGGATTTTCTGGATCAAGTGATTGTTCTTGACCCCAAGGATCCCAGAGGTTGGGCGAAACGCGCCACGTTGAATTACAGTCTGGGCAATGTCCGCAAAGCGGTCAGTGATTTGAACGAAGTGCTGAAAATCGAGCCGCGATATTTCCCGGCGATACAAATGCTGGCAACCATTCTCACCGAGTCCGGCAGCGACGAGAAAGCCATGAAGGCATGGCAAGACTATCTCGATGTCTACCCGGCGGACCGAAGCGCTCAAAAAGCCTTCAGCGACCTTGCAGAAAAGCTGGCCGGGGCACGCACGTAAGGCGGGCCGAAGCAATGGATCGGGAAACAGGTCCACGCCCCACAGCATCGGATTTATTCGAAAACTGGTTCCCGCTTTTCGGACCAAAGCTGTAAATCGCCGCAAGACCAATCCGATACAGCAATAAAATCGTATAGCCTTACAGCCTACTGCATAATTCCTTAAATCGGAATCGATTCCGATTTAAACAATTATACGTGGTCGAAGCCGGTTTTTGGCGCAGTATATGCGCAGCAAGGAGTGTTGAGAGTGCATTGGTTTGCAACAACGATATTCATCATCATACTCTCGCTGCTGGCCTGTTTTGCCTATGGCACAATCATCACAGCAAGAATTGCCAAAACCCATCCGCCGGTTGGGCAGCGCATAGCCCTTGGTGATCTATCGCTTCACGTCTTGCATGTTCCGGCAGGTGACACCGCAGACCTACCCCCTATCGTGTTCATTCATGGTGCCAGCGGCAATCTGCTCGACCAGTCAATGCCGTTCCTGCCACACTTGCGTGGCCGGGCAGAGCTGTTGTTTGTGGATCGCCCCGGTCATGGTTATTCAGACAGAGGTGGACTGGAGAATGACACGCCAGACGGTCAGGCCAATACGATCGCACGGGCCATGGACGCCCTTGGCATGAGAAGCGCCATCATCGTCGGCCATTCCTTTGGCGGTGCCGTTGCCGCAAGCTTTGCCGTTTTGCACCCTGAAAAAACCAGAGGCCTGCTGCTGCTTGCCCCGGCCACCCATCCTTGGCCGGGCGGCGTCGATTGGCATTACAGGCTGACGGCTATGCCGGTCATTGGCCCGATTTTCGCCCATACCATTGCGCCTCTCGCAGGTCAGCTGCGGATGAAAGCCGCCATTCGTGCGGTTTTTGCGCCCAATCCTCAGCCGGTGGGTTATATCGCAAATGCCGCCCCTACTCTTGTGCTGCGGCCTGCCGCCTTTCGCTATAACGCCATCGATGTAAGCAATTTGCACAGCTACGTCAGCCGCATGGCACCACGCTACCGCGAGATAAAGGCACCAACCGTGATTATCACAGGCGATAGTGATGATATTGTGCTGGCCAATATCCATTCCACAGGCCTTGCCCGTGATATTGCGGGAGCCGAGCTGGTGTGGCTGCGCAATGTCGGCCATAAGCCAGACTACGTTGCAACAGAGATTGCCATTGCTGCCCTTGAAAAAATCGCAGGCAAGCCGCGCGATCTTCAAGCCATGGCGCGCGCGTTTCACGCCCCCATTGCGGTCTCGAACAATTAAAAAAGCCCGCCCGGTGAGAGACCGGACGGGCTTCAGCATTCAAATTTACGGTGTATCAGACACCCGACTGGCCATCGGCCGAAATATAGGCAATGCGGAGCATATTGGTTGCACCGGGCGTACCAAGCGGCACACCGGCTGAGATGATCACCCGATCTCCCGGCTCACCGAACTCTTCCGACACAACGATTTTGCAAGCGCGGTTGACCATATCGTCAAGATCGGTTGGCTCTTCGGCCACCACGCAATGCAAGCCCCAGACAACAGACAGACGACGCGCCGTCTGAACGACAGGAGACAAAGCCAGAATTGGCACTTCCGGGCGCTCACGCGAGGCGCGCATGCCGGTGGTGCCAGACGCTGTGTAGCAAACAATGGCCTTCAGCTTCAGCGTTTCGGCAATCTGGCGGGCCGCCAGCGAAATCGCATCCGCGCCTGTGGCTTCTGGCTGCGGGCGCTGCGCATAAATAATGCCTGGATAATGCGGCTCGCGCTCAATGGTGCGGGCAATGGATGCCATGGTCGATACGGCTTCCACCGGATACTGACCAGAGGCCGATTCTGCCGACAACATCACCGCGTCTGCGCCTTCAAACACGGCGGTTGCCACGTCAGACACTTCGGCGCGGGTTGGCACCGGCGAGGTGATCATCGATTCCAGCATCTGGGTTGCAACCACCACCGGCTTACCAGCGCGGCGGCAGGCACGAATCAGCTGCTTTTGAATGCCGGGCACGGCTTCAAGCGGCATTTCAACACCCAGGTCACCACGGGCGACCATCAAGGCATCCGACAGCTCGATGATTTCATCAATGCAATCAATAGCCTGTGGCTTTTCGATTTTCGACATCAGGCCAACGCGGTGGCCCGCAATCTTGCGAACTTCGGTCAGATCCTGAGGACGCTGAATGAAGGACAGCGCCACCCAGTCGATTTCATTGGTGGCCAGCACGGCATCCAGGTCGGCGCGGTCCTTGTCGGTCAGCACGCCAGAGGCCAGAATGGTGTCCGGCAGGCTCACGCCCTTGCGGTCGGAAATCTTGGTGCCGGCAATAACTGTGCACACAATGCTCTTGCCGTCACATTTTTCGGCGCGCAAATGCAGCTTGCCATCGTCGATCAGCAGGCGATCACCCGGCTTGACTGCTTCGAGAATTTCAGGATGGGGAAGATAAACACGGGTGTTGTCACCCAGCGCTTCGTTGTTGTCGAGGGTAAAGGTCTGGCCCGCCGCCAATTCAACCGTCGTATTGGCAAATTTACCCACGCGCAGTTTTGGCCCCTGAAGGTCAGCCAGAATGCCAATCGGGCGACCACAGGCAGCCTCAACATTGCGAATGCGCTTGACAACCTCACGCATCAGCTCATGGCTGGCATGGCTCATGTTGATGCGAAAAAGATCCGCCCCTGCCTCGTGCAACTTGCGGATCATGGCTTCGTCTTGCGAAGCGGGTCCCAATGTTGCAAGGATCTTTACTTTACGGTTACGTCTCATCACTTCTGGCCTTCCTGCGTGCCTGGTGTATCCGACAATTGGACCATCCAGCTTCCCTGGCGGCCCGTGTCATATTCTTTGAAACCCATTTGTTGATAACCGCGTTTGAAGCAGTCCTGCACACCAACAATTTTGAACTCGTTTTCAGCAACGCACATGTTGACATTGCCCGCCCAGCGCCCGCCGCGTGCGGCATCTTCTGCGTAAAGGTAATAATAGCGGGATTTAAGCTCACCCTCGATCAGGGTTGCACATGTGGAAGCAGGAACCTGCCACCAGCCTTCACTGACCCAGCCATCCGTATTACGATAGCCAATGGCCACCCCAACGAGGTTTTGACTGCCATTGCACACGCGGAAATCCGCGTGGGCCGGGGCCGCGATTGCGAAAGGGGCGGCAAGAATGCTCAGGAACAGGCAGAGGCGTGCAAAACGCCCGGGGCCTGTAACGGAAGAGTGTGTGTTGGAATGAGGCACGGCTTCCGACGGAACTCCATTTTTCTGTGGTGCTTTCTTGCGACGATGGATCAAGAAAGTCAACGCAACTCTAATCGATTATATTTTTGACACAAACATTCACCCACAGTTTGGCTGAATGGTGGCTTCGATTGTCGTTTTCCACATGATTGAACTTATTTTGAAAATAGACGCAAAAACGCTATGAATTTCAGAGAAATAGCAGTTTAACCCGCAAGCTGCGCGAAGTAAACTTACATACAGCACCGTGCGCCATATATGGCGCACAAAGGATGCTGTAATGCTTTTAATCTGCTGCATAATTTTCTCCTTAAACCGATTCCGATTTAAGGAATTATGCAGTAGCACTCCAGAATCACACAAACGTGGATATCATGAGCGATTTTAAAATCTTCGAAGACATTCCCGGCGATGAAAAAAAGGGGCTGGTGCTGCTGGCTGATCACGCAATGAACTGTCTGCCACCGGCCTACGGCTCTTTAGGCCTGCCGCAAAGCGCGTTTGAGCGCCATATTGCCTATGATATCGGCGTCGAAGCCCTGACACGCCAGCTTGCCGCCCGCCTTGGGGTTCCCGCCGTTATGTCATGCTTTTCGCGCCTGCTGATTGATCCCAATCGCGGCGAGGATGATCCCACGTTGATCATGAAAATCTCGGACGGGGCAATCATTCCCGGCAATCACCCGATCAGCGAGGAGGAATGGCTGCATCGGATCGAGACCTATCATCGCCCCTATCATCGTGCCGTTGACCAAATGATTGCCTCCGTTGCCAAGGCGAGTGGCATGGCACCGCTTGTGCTGTCGCTTCATTCCTATACGCACGCCTGGAAAGGCGTTCCGCGCCCCTGGCATGCGGCCGTGCTGTGGGATACCGACCACCGCGCGGTAACGCCGTTGATTGATTTGCTGCGGGCACCCGGCGATATTCTGGTGGGCGATAATCAGCCCTACGATGGCGCACTCAGGAATGATACAATGTATCATCATTGCATGCGCGCTGGGATTCCACACGCGCTGCTCGAGGTGCGGCAGGATTTGATTGGTGATAGCGCAGGGGTGACAGCTTGGGCGGATCGACTTGAACCGATATTTGCCACAATGAATGCCGATCCTGATCTGCACCGCTACAAGCAATTTCCGTCACGCACCGGCCCTTACACCAGCTAACAGGAGAGTGTTTGCCATGACCGAGTTGACCACTCAACAGCAGATAGAAATTGAGGCCGCAGCCTTCCGGCAACTGGTGGCCCATTTGCGGCAGCGCAGCGACGTGCAAAACATCGATCTGATGAATCTCGCGGGCTTTTGCCGCAACTGCCTGTCCAACTGGTACCAGGACGCCGCCGACCAACGGGAGCTGGAGATGACACGCGACGAAGCCCGCCGCTACATCTACGGCATGCCCTATGAGATGTGGAAAAAGCGCTATCAAAAGGAAACAAGCCAACGCGAACAAGATGATTTTGAGCGCCTGGAAAAAGAAGAATAGCGCTTTCGCTCCAAAAAAGCTTGACGTGACGCCGCGTTCGCGGCACGTCACCACCACATGAAATTCCCAGTTAGGAGATCCCGATGTCTGATGCGCATGGCGTCGCCCGTGACCAACTTCGCGCTTTTGTTGAGCGCATTGAACGGCTCGAAGAAGAAAAGAAAACAATTGCCGACGACATCAAGGATGTCTACGGCGAGGCAAAGGGCACAGGTTTCGACACCAAGATCCTGAAAAAAGTTATTGCGCTGCGCAAGAAGGACGATCAGGAACGCATGGAAGAAGACCTGATCCTCGACACTTACCTCCACGCCCTCGGCATGATTGAAAACCCACCAGAAGGCTGAGGTTTTCAAAGGACACCCTTTGCGCCCACGCGACAAATATGAAAGACCCGCGTCCATCGCGGGTTTTTTTATGTGCATCAGACGAAGAATGGCTGCTCTATTTCGACAGCATCGACGTGAAAAGCGAGAACCTACTGCATAATTCCTTAAATCGAACGTGGTGCAGAACACACAGCAACGTAGATGCAATCTATCAAAATGGCAGACAAATAACAAAAGGTCGTCGAGTTCAATGTGAACCCGACGACCCTCACGATGTCATCAGCAAATTTAAACGTTAGCGAATAGCGCCAAAGCGGGCCGGATCGATACGCGGAGCCTTATCCGAGAACCCAACCGGCAAAGCTTGCGCAGATGCCGATGCTGGTGGGTCGATCACCACACGTCCACCGCGGCTCACAGCAGAGGGTGCTTCGATATGGTTCTTGGCCATGGCCCATTGCGACAGCATGGCGCGCGTTAGGACCTTGCCACCCGACATACCACGCGTCGCCACTTCCGCTTCGCTTGGTCCCGGACGCGCACCCTTGACCGGTACGCTGGCTTCAATGGCCTGAGCCGCCGCTTTTGGCTGATCAAACACGTCACCAAACTCGCCGCTACGGCGCTTTGTCGAAGGTGACACAGGTTCAAGCGAGGCGAGTTCCTGTTTTGGCGTTGAAGCAGCTGGTGCAACAATATAAGGCCGTGGTTCCGGCACCGCCGCAACCTGTGCAGCTGTGTTTTCTGACGGACGATCAAGCGGCGTTACTGTCGCAACCTTATTGGATGCGGCCTCACTCATTTCCAGAGCCTTGGCCGCAGCAGGCGACAGCATGGCTTCTTCCACGGTCGCAGGTTCATGCTGCGCATTGGCAGATGCCACATCTTGCTGCGGCATGGTAGCGGCAATGGCGTCGGCCAAAGCTGGTCGGCCAGCCGGCACGGGGATGCGCATCACGCCATCCTCAACAGGTGGCAGCGATCCTGGTGCCAGCGACGCCGTCATCACATTTTCTGCATCACCCTTCATGCCACGCGTATCCAGCATGGTAGGCACGGGAATCTTATACTCGGACAGATCCTGATAGCCGTCGCCAGCATCGGGCTGCGCCTTGCCAAACGGAATGGATGTCGGCTGATTGCTGGCAACTTTTTGCAGCGCGTCTTCCGCCGCATTGCGCCCGCCAGGCGAATAAAGCGCAACGGCGAGACTATCATTGCCCTGCGTCGAGGTTGGTCGGCTCAAAGGAACCGGCGCTGAAATATCAGGCATGGGCGGCGCAGGTGCGGCGGATGCAACCACCACAGGCGACGGGTTGGTCAACTCCTGCTGCTGCTGACGCGCAACAGGTGGTGGTGCCGTTGCCTTTGCTGGCGCGACATCCTCGTCGCCCTCATCCTCATCACCGCCGCCAAACAGCATGGCAAAAAGATTCTTCGATTTTCGATGGGAGGACGAACTGCTATCCGCCATCAGGATCTGTTGAGACCCCAATCGTCGCTTATATTCTTCCATCGCCACCTGATACCCCGGCAAGGGTCTTCCATCGGCGGGAATGTGAAGGGTTTTCCCATCCGGGAACAGTCGGACCAGCTCATCACGCGGCAAACGCGGCCAGGAGCGAACCCCCGCAACATCCATATGCACGAAAGGTGAGCCGGAATTGGGATAATAGCCAACGCCACCCGCCTGCATTTTCAGGCCAATATCGCGTAGCGTTTTCAAAGGTGTTCCGGGAATGAAAAAGTCCATCGCCGTGCCATGCATATGCTGGCTTTCCTTGGCAACGCCGCGTGAGCGTGAGCGCAACATGGCATTGGTGGCGGGCGAGCGATAACCCGAGACAACGTAAATATAACCGCTGGACCGGGACTGTTTGTAAACCGACCACACGAGGTCGAACAGGCGGGGGTCCATCTTGGTGGCTTCGTTGCGACGCCAATCCCGCAAGATCGTGTTCAGCGCCTGCAAACCCTTGGGATCATAGCGGCCATTGCGCTTGAAGATGATGTCCTGCTTTTCGCCCGTGTGGACAAAATAGATCTTCAAGGAGCGGGTTTCGGCAGCCGCCGTCTGGGCGCTGGCGAAAAGGCCCGACATGGCCATAACCACGAGAACGCATGCCATCAGAGCAGATCTGGACATACTGGCCCATAGCACAGCCAAGCGACTTAGCCGCCCGCCTTGCCCGTTGGGCGATACAAATACACCAGATATCTGCAAAATCCGTCCCCGTCAGAAGCCTACATTGAATACGCCATCACATGACTGTGAAATGCGGTGGTTACATGGCAAAAAAACCACACCGACGAAATTGATTCATATATGGTGAACCAATTCATAACAAGTCATTGACAAGCAGTAATCAATCATCCTTACCCGGGGGTTAACAGATTAGCGAATCTTGCTATATCAGCACCGAATAGGATTTGTCATCACAGCAGAAATTCTCGCAAAAGTGCTTATCGTATAAAAAGCCCCTTCGCGCACCATATTTGGCGTTGGTTGCTATAGCATATCAGAATGCTGAACGCATCCCTCAAAACAAAAGGGCGCGCTTCATATCTGAAACACGCCCCTCGCCTTAAAAATCAGGCTGCATTTTTCTGTGGATCATCAGGATCAATCCCGTAATCCTTCAATTTGCGATAGAGTGTTGAGCGGCCAATCCCCAGTTTGCGCGCCACCTGGCTCATTTGTCCCCGGTAGAATTTCAAGGCAAACCGGATCAGCTCTTCTTCAATTTCGGCCAGACGACGAACATCACCGCTATCATCAACACTGACGATGACGTTGTCGGCAACTGCGCCCCGATCATCAACCCGAGGGGCGGGCAGGCGATCAATGAAGGCCAGTTCAGGCCGATCGGTGTGGCGTTGTGCCGCATGGGCCTCCGCCAAGCTATCGGAGAGACCGGAAACACCCGACCAGAACCGATCCTGCGACAAACCACCGGGAATTTGCGCCAAAATCTGCGGGAAGTCATTTTCTGTCAGCTCAACGCCTTCGGCCAGAATGATCGCCCGGTAGATGGCATTTTCCAGCTGGCGAATATTGCCGGGCCAGTCAAACGCCGTCAAAAGCGCCAAAGCACCGGCGGTCAGGGTCAGCGGTCTGGGCAGACGCTGCTCCATTGAGAAGCGTTCGACAAAGGCGCGCGCCAGGAATGGCACATCTTCCTTGCGCCGGCGAAGGGCTGGAATGGTGATGGGGAACACGTTGAGGCGATAATAAAGGTCTTCACGGAAGCGCGCAGCCTTCACCTCGGCAATCAAATCCTTGTTGGTCGCCGAGATCAGCCGCACATTGACCTTTTGCGGGCGAGCAGCGCCCATCACTTCAATTTCGCCATCCTGGACGGCACGCAGCAGCTTGACCTGCGCATCCAGCGGCAATTCGCCGATCTCATCCAAAAACAGCGTGCCGCCATCGGCCTCGATGAATTTGCCGATATGCCGCTCTGTGGCCCCCGGGAAAGCCCCCTTCTCGTGGCCAAACAGCACGCTCTCGACCATATTGGCCGGAATGGCACCGCAATTGACGGTCACAAATGGACGGCTGCTGCGATCGGATGCGGCTTGAATGGCGCGTGCGACCATTTCCTTGCCAACGCCTGATTCACCTTCCAGCACGACGGGAATGGTGGACTGCGCCGCACGGCGCGACAGATCAACCACGCGGGTCATGGCAGGGCTTGCCGAAATAATATCGCTGAACTGCACGGCACCGGAGCGCGAACGACGCGCCGGGCGCACTTTCGAATCCCGTTGATCGACCTTGAGTGCATTGGCAACGGCGGCGACAATCCGCTCTGGCGTCACCGGCTTGACCACAAAGTCAAATGCGCCAGCCCGCATAGCCTGCACCACCGTATCAATACCGCCCTGCCCGGTCTGCACAATCACCGGCACATCCACTTCCTGACCGCCCACGGCAATCAGAAAATCAAGACCAGACAGGCCCGGCATCATCAAATCGAGAAGCACAACAGAAATTTCCGAACGATGCAGGCGGAAATATTCCAAGCCTGCCTCGCCATCTTCAGCCAGATGGGCCACATGCCCCTGACTTTCCACAGCAGCCTTCAAAAGACGACGTTGAACTGGATCGTCATCGACAACGAGAATATGAGCGGTCAATTTAAGCTCCCCGGGTTCATTGTGGCGTCTGGCGCCGGTTAAAACATCGACCACATGTGTGATCCGGAAACAATAAGACGACGGACATTATCGTCATCTTCAATGCGAGCAGAGCCATCTGCTGCGAATGCGACACGCAGCAAGTGTATATCAGCCCTCTGTATCGGAAAATGTCACAGAGTCTTGAAAAACAGGTTGGAACTTTTGTTAGGATTTTATCTATAGGCCATCAAATTACCCGCTTCGATACAGTTTGGCCAAAAAAAATTGCAATAGCCACAGAAAAGACCATTTCTGGCACAGCGACACAAAATCAACCATGTGGATATGTCAAACATCGGCACAGCACATTATGTCTTTGCGTGGTGGGTCTTGGCGTGGTGGCAATTGCGCATTGTCAGGCCTTTTCAATCATCTCCACGCCTATGACACGATGATTGGCGAGACTGCCGGTGTTGCTCAAAGCCTCACCCGTGCTATGACAAAACCAAGCATTGTTAAGATTGGAAGCGGCTTTCATCACTCTTGCAGAGAGATCGCTCCGGGAAAAAGGACTTCATCATGCGTTTCACTGCCGTTAACAAGTCTTGCCATTCTGTATCGGAAACATCCGCCTCCCCCTCCTCGCACACAGACCTTGGCACGCTTCCTGTATGGCGGCTGGACGATCTTTATCCCGGCACAGACTCTGCAGAATTCAAGGCCGATCTGGCCAAGGCGCAGGAAATGAGCCTTGCGTTTGAGACAAAATGGAAAGGCCGGTTGGAAAAAGCCGCACACAATGAGGGCGAACAGGGCCTTGGCGGTGCCTTGAGCGACTTTGAAGCTTTGGAAGATTTGCTGGGCAAAATCGGCTCTTACGCTGGTCTCTATTACTATAAAGACATGACCAATCCGGCCAGCGGCAAATTTTTTGGCGATGTGCAGGCCAAAATCACCGATCTGGCCGCGCACCTTCTGTTTTTCACGCTGGAGCTGAACCGCCTGGACGACGCGGTGATTGATGCCGCCATTGCCCGCGACCCGGCGACTGCCCATTACAAGCCCTGGCTGGTGGATCTGCGCAAAGACAAGCCGCATCAGCTGGATGACAAGATCGAACAGCTGTTTTTGGAAAAATCCCAGACCGGAGCCAGCGCGTTTAACCGCTTGTTTGATGAAACACTGGCCAGTCTGAAGTTTGACGTCGATGGTGTCAGCCAAACGCTGGAGCCAACCTTGAACATGTTGCAGGATGCCAATCCTGCCACCCGTCAGAAGGCGGCGGAGGCACTCTCCAAAACCTTCCGCGACAATATCCGCATTTTTGTGCTGGTCACCAACACGCTGGCCAAAGACAAGGAAATTTCTGACCGCTGGCGCGGCTTTGACGATATTGCCGATAGCCGCCACCTGTCCAACCGGGTGGAGCGCCCGGTGGTGGACGCGCTGGCCGCTGCCGTCAAGGATGCCTATCCGCGCCTGTCGCATCGTTACTATGCCATGAAGGCCAAGTGGCTGGGCATGGAGACCATGAATTTCTGGGATCGCAATGCGCCACTGCCCGAAAGCTCGGATCGGTTGATCCGCTGGGATGAGGCAAAAGACACGGTTCTGTCAGCTTACGGCAATTTTGCCCCCGAGATGGCCGAGATTGCCGCCCGCTTCTTTGAGGGCGGCTGGATTGATGCCCCTGCCCGTCCGGGCAAGGCTCCGGGGGCCTTTGCCCACCCCACCGTGCCATCCGCTCACCCTTACGTTCTGGTCAATTACCTGGGCCGTCCGCGTGATGTGATGACACTGGCCCATGAGTTGGGCCATGGCGTGCATCAGGTGCTGGCCGGCGACCAGGGTGCCTTGATGTGCCAGACACCGCTGACCCTGGCTGAAACGGCATCCGTCTTTGGCGAAATGCTGACCTTCCGCGCCCTGCTGGACAAGACCAGTGATACGCGCGAGCGCAAAGCCATGCTGGCGCAGAAGGTGGAAGACATGATCAACACCGTGGTGCGGCAGATTGCCTTTTATGATTTTGAACGCAAGCTGCACACCGCCCGTAAAGAGGGTGAGCTGACGGCGGAAAAAATCGGCGAGCTGTGGCTATCGGTTCAGGGCGAGAGCCTGGGACCGGCCATTAAAGTGTCGGAAGGCTATGAAACATGGTGGGCCTATATTCCCCACTTCATCCATTCGCCCTTCTATGTCTATGCCTATGCCTTTGGTGATTGCCTCGTCAATTCGCTCTATGCTGTCTATCAGAACGCCGATTCCGGCTTTCAGCAGAAATATTTCGAACTGCTGAAGGCTGGCGGCACCAAGCATCACTCGGAGCTGCTGGCTCCCTTCGGGCTGGATGCCACCGATCCGGCTTTCTGGTCCAAGGGGCTTTCGATGATTGAAGGCCTGATTGATGAGCTGGAGGCGCTTGATAAAGCTGGCTGAGGCCAACCCGAATGACAACACCTTATATCTTGTTTCGAAATGACAAGACCAAGGACGCATTGGTCTTCACCGATCCGGTGGAGATCATTGTGGCGCGCAACCCTGCCGAGGTGGTGCCCGCGTTAGAACGGCTGGATCAGGCCAGAGCAAAAGGGTTCTGGGTGGCGGGTGCAATCAGCTATGAAGCGGGCTTTGTGTTTGAGGACAAGCTGAGGCCGCTTATTCCCGAAACTCGAGACACACCACTGCTGCAATTTGGTGTATTTCATGCGCCTGAAGGCTCTGATCATGCGTTGGCGCAAGCCTTGCCGATCACCCGCAATGAACCGATGATCACCAATCCGCGTGCGGGCTGGGATCTGGAGACCTATACTCGGCGCTTTGATCAGCTGCACCAGCATTTGCGGCAGGGTGATTGCTATCAGGCCAATCTCACCATGCCGATTGAAGCGGACTATCACGGCACACCACAAGAGGTGTTCTGGTCGCTGATCGAGCGTCAACCCGTCAGCTATGGCGCGCTGGTTGATCTCGGTGGCCCGGTGATTGTGTCGCGCTCGCCGGAGCTGTTCTTCAAGGTTGATCAGGAAGGTTTCATTGAAACCCACCCGATGAAGGGCACGGCCGCGCGTGGGGTAAGCCCCACCGAAGACGAGGCCATCAAGGCGGCCATGCTGGCGGATGAAAAGACGCAGGCCGAAAACCGCATGATCGTCGATCTGCTGCGCAATGATATTTCGCGCATTATTGAAGTCGGCAGCCTCAGCGTACCAAAACTCTTTGATATCGAGACCTACCCCACCGTTCACCAGATGGTCAGCCATGTACGCGGCAAGCTTATCGACGGCATTGGGTTAACAGAGATCATGGCCGCGCTGTTTCCATGTGGCTCCATCACCGGGGCACCAAAACTCAGCGCCATGCAGATCTTGCACCAGTTGGAAACAGGCCCGCGCGATGTCTATTGCGGTGCCATCGGCTATTGTGATCCAAAACGAAACATGTGTTTTTCTGTCGCCATTCGCACGTTAACACTTTTCAAACACTCTCGGGCAGTTTTCAATGTCGGCGGTGGTATTGTTTTTGATTCGAACGCCAAGGCAGAATATGATGAATGTCTGCTCAAGGCCCGTTTTGCGGTAGGTGATCAATGGATTTCTCGCTGATTGAAACGCTCCGCTGGGAGCCAGACGCCGGATTTTTGCGGTTGGAGCAGCATATGCGCAGGCTGAACCGCTCGGCCGACGCGCTGGGATTTCGCTTGCCCGTCAAGCCGGAAGCCGCCTTAAAAGAGGCGGTGAGCGGCACAGCCCCCATGCGCGTGCGCCTGACCATGAGCTTTCGCGGCAAGATCGAGGTCACTGCCACGCCCTTTGAGCCTGTGGAAGAAAACACCATTTGGCGCATTCGCATCGCTGAGAAAACCCGGATGAAATCCGATGATCCGCTCTATCGCCATAAAAGCTCAAAGCGAGAGCTGTATGAGGCGGCGCGTGCCGAGTTTTCCAAGGATGAGGCCGATGAAGTGCTGCTGCTGAACGAGCGCGGCGAGCTGTGCGAAGGCACATTCACCAATATTTTTCTACAGGGACAGGACGGCATTTTCATCACCCCGCCGCTGACCAGTGGCCTTCTGCCCGGCATTTTGCGCGCCGACCTGATCCGCGAGCGTAAAGCACGCTCCGAAGTGCTGAAACCAGAGAATCTGATCAATCGCCCGCTGTTTGTCGGCAATTCGCTGCGCGGCTTGATCCGGGCCGAGCTGGTGGTTGAAAAACAAAAGGCCGTGGCGTGATCATTCTCTCCCTCACCTACAAAGCCGACATCTCCCAAGCGGATGCCTACATGCAGCCGCATCTGGATTGGGTCAAGCAAGGTTATGAGCGCGGCTGGTTTTTGGCGTCTGGCCGCAAAGTGCCGCGCACCGGCGGTGTTATTCTGGCCAAGGGCGACCGTGCGGAAATCGAAGCCTTTGTCGCACTTGATCCCTTTGTCATTCACGCCATTGCCGATTACGACATCACCGAAGTGGTCCTGAGTACAGTGACCGATGGGCTGGCGGCACTGGCGTAAGAACCTACGCAAAAAATTAGCCGGGTATCCTCATATTCGCATCAATGCTCGTCTTTATTCTGTCGTGGATTTGTGATCTAGACCGATTAAGAAATTGGCCGATGCTGATAGCGGCACGCCTTTCAAGGAGATAATGAATGACCACCAAGACCTATCCGGTTTATGGCGAAATTAGCGGCCCGATCGTGATGATCGGCTTCGGCTCGATCGGCCGTGGCACCCTGCCGCTCATTGAGCGCCACTTCAAATTCGACAAGAGCCGGATGGTGGTGATTGACCCGCGCAATGACGATGCCGACCTTCTGGCCAAGCATGGCGTGAAGCACATTCAGGCGCACGTGACCAAGGAAAACTACAAGGATCTGCTCAAGCCGCTCCTCACCGAAGGCGAAGGTCAGGGTTTCTGCGTGAACCTGTCGGTGGATACCGGCTCGCTCGATCTGATGAAGCTGTGCCGCAAGCTGGATGTTCTCTACATCGATACCGTGGTTGAGCCTTGGCTTGGCTTCTACTTCGACACCAATATGAAGAATTCCGAGCGCACCAACTATGCGCTGCGCGAGACTGTACGTCAGGAAAAGGCCAAGAACCCGGGCGGCACCACGGCTGTGTCCACCTGCGGTGCCAATCCGGGCATGGTGTCCTGGTTTGTCAAGCAGGCGCTGGTCAACCTTGCCAATGAAATTGGTGTGAAGTTTGAAGAGCCAACGGTCAATGACCGCGAAGGCTGGGCCAAGCTGATGAAGAAGGTTGGCGTCAAGGGCATTCACATTGCCGAGCGCGACACCCAACGCGCCAAGAACCCCAAGCCGATGGATGTGTTCTGGAACACATGGTCGGTCGAAGGCTTTATCTCGGAAGGCTTGCAGCCAGCCGAACTGGGCTGGGGCACCCATGAAAACTGGATGCCGAAAAACGCCAAGAAGCACAAGAAGGGCTGCAAGGCAGCGATCTATCTGGAGCAGCCCGGTGCCAACACCCGCGTGCGCACCTGGTGCCCAACCCCCGGCCCACAATACGGCTTCCTGGTAACCCACAACGAATCCATCTCGATTGCCGATTACTTCACGGTTGAGAAGGAAGGCGAAGTCACCTTCCGCCCAACCTGCCATTATGCCTATCATCCAGCCAATGACGCGGTTCTGTCCTTGCATGAAATGTTTGGTAACGGCGGCAAGGCACAGCCTGTTCTGCATGTTCTGGACGAGAACGAGCTGGTGGATGGCGTGGACGAGTTGGGTGTTCTGCTCTACGGCCATGAGAAAAACGCTTACTGGTATGGTTCGCGCCTGTCGCTCGAAGAAACCCGCGAAATCGCACCCTATCAGAACGCCACGGGCTTGCAGGTGACCTCGGCAGTTCTGGCCGGCATGGTCTGGGCGCTTGAAAACCCCAAGGCTGGTATCGTGGAAGCCGACGAGGTAGATTACAAGCGCTGCCTCGAAGTGCAGATGCCTTACCTCGGCCCGGTTGAAGGTCACTACACCGACTGGACCCCGCTGGATGGCCGCCCCGGCCTGTTCCCGGAAGATCTGGACACCAAAGATCCTTGGCAGTTCAAGAATATTCTGGTTCGGTAAGTCCCTGCCTCGATAGAACAAAAGCCCACCAAGGTATGATTGGTGGGCTTTTTTGCATATGCTTCCGTAATATGCCTGTGAGCAAAGCGCTGGGAATATGCCTGCCGCCTTGCATTTAGCGCATTGAAGCTGCATGGTCAGGTTAACAATTTATGGACGGTTGCGGGCGCACGCACGACCCATTCCGCCTGAAGGAGACTGTTATGAAGATCAAAAGCATCACAACCCTCCTGATCACTGGCCTTGCGCTTTCATCTTGCATGATGGGTGGCCCGGCACCTCGACAGGTATCCTATTCGCCAGCGCCGCAGCCCATGGGCGTGGATGGCTCCTGGGTTGACCCGAACGGCATTGTTTCCACCTTCCAGGCCGGGACATTCTCGACGCGCTCATCCGACAGCAACGCGCTTTTGGCATCGGGCACCTATTCCAACCAATCGCCAACGCTGGTTGAAATCAATATGACATCGCTGCTGCGCAAGACCCAGTCGCGTGTCAATTGCGCCCTTGTCACCCCCGATCAGCTCAATTGCACCACAGATTCGGGCGCGAATTTCTCATTGCGCCGCAAAAGCTGATCTTTGAAAACGACCATTTCTTCGCATTGATAAAGTCGGCCCTCTGGGTCGGCTTTTTGCTTTGGCGGTGCGAGATTGCGTCTTTTCGCTTGCAGTCACGTTCGCGTGATGAAAACATGCGGATATTCGTTACCCCTACAATAAACGTTCACATAAGCAGGGTAGCAATCGGGAACCTTAAATTTGCGGAGAGACTGGATGTTGAAGAGATTTAGATTTGGCCTGCTAAGCGCCTCTGTGCTGGTGCTGTCCTCAAATGCGGCCTTTGCCGATTTTGAGCTGAACATCCTGCACATCAATGATTTTCATTCCCGAATTGAAGCAATCAACAAATATGATTCGACCTGCACCGCTGAGGAGCAGGCCAAGAACGCATGTTTCGGCGGCATTGCCCGCGTCAAGGCGGCGATTGATCAGGCGCGGGCCGCGCTGGCTGGCAAGAATGTGCTCACACTCGACGCTGGCGACCAATTCCAAGGCTCGATGTTTTACACCACCTATAAAAGCGCGCCGGTGGCCGATTTTATGAATGGCATCGGCTTTGATGTGATGGCAATTGGCAATCACGAATTCGATGATGGCCCGGAAGAGCTGCTGAAATTCATCAATGCGCTGAAATTCCCGATGGTCTCGGGCAATACCATTGCCGCCGCTGACAGCATTGTTGCCGGAAAATATCAGCCCTATGTGGTCAAGGATTTCGGCTCAGAGAAAGTCGCCGTGGTTGGCGTGCTTGCGGCTGACAGCGGCGAAACATCCTCGCCGGGCGACAAGATCTCCTTCCTTGATCCCATTGAATATCTGAAAAAGATTGTGCCCGAAATTGAAGCCAAGGGCATCAACAAGATCGTTCTGCTCTCCCACGTCGGCTATGCCGAAGACCAGCGCATTGCCGCAGCGGTTGACGGCATTGATGTGATTGTGGGTGCCCACAGCCATACCTACCTGTCCAGCACCGACCCCAAGTCCTCCGGCCCCTACCCGACACTGGTGAAAAACCCGGGCGGTGTTGAGGTGCCGATCGTCACCGCTTACGCCTATTCCAAATATCTCGGCGAGCTGAAAGTGACTTTCGACGACAAGGGCGTGGTGAAAGCAGAAGAAGGCGCACCAAAGCTGCTGGATTCCTCGGTCACGCCGGATGCGAGCTATGTTGCCAAAGTTGCCGAGCTGGCCAAGCCGCTGGAAGAAGTCAAGCAGAAGGTGGTGGGCGAAACCACAGGCGTTTTGGACGGCGGCAGCAGTGCCTGCCGCAACCGCGAATGCTCGATGGGCGATTTGATTGCCGATGCCATGCTGGATCATACCAAAAATCAGGGTATCACCATTGCCGTGCAAAATGGCGGTGGCGTGCGCGCCTCCATCAATGCTGGCAAAGTGACGATGGGTGATGTTCTCACGGTTCTGCCGTTCCAGAATTCCGTTGCCACTTTCCAGCTCAAGGGTAGCGATCTGCTGGCCTCGCTGGAAAATGGTGTGAGCCAGATTGATGATGGTGCCGGGCGGTTTGCGCAAGTTGCCGGGATGAAATATTCCTTCGACCGCTCCAAGCCGGTTGGCAGCCGCATCACCTCAGTTGAGGTCAAGGATGGCGACGGCTACACCGCGCTTGATCTCGAAAAAGTCTATGGCGTGGTCACCAATAATTATATGCGCTCGGGCGGCGACGGTTATAAGATTTTCGCAACCAAGGGCCAGAATGCCTATGACTTTGGCCCAAGCCTTGAAACCGTCACCGCAGATTATCTTGGCAAACACAGCCCCTATACGCCTGTGGCTAGCAATCGCATCACGGAAGTAACCCCGAAGGATTATGTGGCACCGGCGGCCCAGCCAAAAACGGCAGCAGCCGCAACCGCTGTTGCGCCAGCGACACCTGCCCCGGCTGCCGCAGCACCAGCGGCACCAGCGGCACCAGCGGCACCAGCGGCACCAGAAACGAAAACCACACCCTATACCGTTGTCAAAGGCGATAGCCTTTGGAAGATTGCCGAGCGCGTCTATGGCGATGGTGAAGCGTGGACAAAAATTTCCGCCGCCAACAAACTGCGCCATCCAAACCACATTGAAATTGGTGAAGAGCTGACATTGCCCGCCAAATAAGGGCTCAAGCGATTTTACAATGGCGGCTGGAGGCAACTCCAGCCGCTTTCTATTGATGAGAATGCGTGCGGCATAAAGCGCAGGCCGTGCTGCCAACAATTTATAGAGTAGACAGTGATCTCTTCCCGCGGCACATACGTATTGAATGATATTTCCTGACTGAGGCATTCCAGATATGAGCGCGCATATGAACAACCTCCCGGCCGATCACCCCGTTGTCAAGTTTGGAAAGGTGGGCGTTCTGCTTGTCAATCTCGGCACACCGGACGGCACCGATTATAAGTCCATGCGTCGGTATTTGCGCGAATTTCTCTCCGACAAGCGCGTGATCGAGTGGTCCAGGCTGTTTTGGTATCCGATCCTCTATGGCATTGTGCTCAACACCCGCCCCGGCAAGGTTGGCAAGGCCTATGAAAGCATCTGGAACAAGGATCTGGATGAGAGCTATTTGCGCACCTACACCCGCAACCAAGCAGAAAAAATGGCGGCATCGTTTGCCGATATGCCCAATGTGATTGTGGATTGGGCCATGCGCTACGGCCAGCCTTCAATCCAGTCAAAAATGAATGAATTGCAAAAGGCGGGCTGCGAAAAAATCCTGCTGTTTCCGCTCTACCCACAATATGCCGCCGCCACCACCGCAACGGTGAACGATGAAGCCTTCAGGGCCTTGCTGAAAATGCGCTGGCAACCGGCGCTTCGCACAGTTCCGCAATATAGCGACAACGCCGTCTATATCGACGCGCTGGCCAATTCGATTGAGGCGCATTATGCGTCTCTCGATTGGGAGCCAGAAGTGCTGCTCACATCGTTTCACGGCATCCCCAAATCCTATTTCATGGCGGGCGACCCCTATCACTGCCAATGCTACAAAACGGCAAGGCTTTTGCGTGACCGATTGGGTTGGAGCAAAGAAAAGCTGATGGTCACCTTCCAGTCTCGATTTGGTCCCGAAGAATGGCTGCAACCCTATACCGATAAAACGGTGGAGAAACTGGCCAAGGATGGCATGAAGCGCATCGCCGTTATCAACCCGGGCTTTGTCTCCGATTGCCTGGAAACCCTTGAGGAAATTGCCGGCGAAGCGGGCGAAATTTTCCATCATAATGGTGGTGAAAAATTCACCCACGTTCCTTGCCTGAACGACAGCCCGGATGGCATGCGCGTTCTCGAAGATGTTGTCAGACGGGAACTGATGGGCTGGCTGTAAAGCGCACAAGCCTTCACGCCCGGTGTAAGCTTTACACCGGGCGCAGAGTGTGGATGCCCAAGACGAGATGATTTGCACAAAAAATAGTCAATTTAACCTTCGTCAAACATCACGTAAATAATTGTTTTCACTTGATTTTTTAAAAATAAAACCAATGCAGAATCTAAATTACACAAAACTCAAAAAGCAATTATTAATGGTTTTTATCGTAAAATCCTCTGATGCCTTCGCTTAAAAGCGGAGTTTAAATTGGAGGATAATTTCGTGAAAATCAGCGGCAAAATATATTCCTTAGTCGCTATATTAGGGATTGCGGCACTTGTTATTGGTGCCATGGGGGTGTTTGTCACTCTTCGCTATAACAATAAAACGGCCGAATTGATGAATGTGTCGGAACGCGCCTTTCAAGGTGAGCGCCTCAACCGATACGTGACGGCCGTGGTGATGGATGCGCGCGGCATCTACGCCTCCAAGTCGAAAGAAGATGCCGCAAAGTTCGGCACCGGCTTGATGAAAAGCTTGAGCGAAATTGATACAACCCTCGCAACCTGGGAAAAATTAATACCTGCAGATCAAAAGACCAGCTTTAATAGCATGGTTGAGAAAGCATCCGAGTTTCGCAAGTTTCGGACTGAGACGGTGCGCCTGGGCAAAGAGGTTGGCCCTGAAGCGGCCAACGAGCAGGGCAACAACGAGAACAACCGCAACAATCGCAAGCAATTTCAGGCCGAGATTGACAAAATTGTCGATGCCGATAAAGCCCAGCTTGATGCCCTCCAGTCTTCATTGGGCGCGTTTGGCGCGACCATGATGACGTTGATTGCATCCGCCACTGTCCTGTCGATTGTTCTCGGCGTCAGCGTTGGCATGTATATTGGCGTCAGCCAGTTGAGCAGACCGATTACAGGCCTGACAGCCGCCATCAAGCGCGTTGCCAATGGCGAATTTGATGCCGATGTGCCCTATAGTGACCGCTCTGATGAAATTGGCGACATGGCCAAAGCTGTTGTTATTTTCAAAGAAAACGGCTTGCAGGTTCAGCGTCTGAACGCGCAAGAGACGGCCATGCGGGCCAAGAGCGACGATCTGCAGTCGAGCATTTCGGCCGTCGTGGAGGCCGCCGCCAGTGGCGATTTCAGCAAGCGCATCGAAAAGCACTACGACGATGTCAATCTGGATCGGTTTGCCGCCAATATCAACACGCTGCTCACCAGCGTTGATCAGGGCGTTGGCGAAACAGGCCGGGTCATTGCCAGCCTTGCGGCAGGCGATCTGGAACAGAGCATGAAGGGCCAGTTCCGCGGCGTTTTTGCCGAGCTGCAGTCCAACGTCAACAGCACGTTTGAGCGCCTGCGCGAAGTGATTGCCAATATCCGCTTCAAGGCAGATGGCATCCATGGCAATACTGACCAATTGAGCAAGGCGACCAACGATCTGTCACAGCGCACCGAGCGGCAAGCCGCAGCGCTTGAGCAGACGTCTGCCGCTCTTGAGCAAATCACCATCGTAGTACGCAACTCGACGGATCGTACCCAGGAGGCAACCCGGATCGTCTCGGCAGCCAAGGAGGACGCCGCGCAATCGGCTATTGTTGTCGGCAGTGCCGTGGACGCCATGGGCCGAATTGAACAGGCCTCCAACGAGATTTCCAAGATCATCAACGTGATCGATGAAATCGCCTTCCAGACCAATCTTCTGGCGCTCAACGCCGGTGTTGAAGCAGCCCGCGCAGGCGAAGCGGGCAAGGGCTTTGCCGTCGTGGCACAAGAAGTGCGCGAGCTGGCGCAGCGGTCTGCCAATGCCGCCAAGGATATCAAGGCGCTGATCAACAAATCCGGCGAGGAAGTGGGCGGTGGCGTGGCGCTGGTGCAAAAAACCGGCAAGGCACTCTCGGCCATCGAAGCACAGATTTTGGCCATCAACGACCATATCCATTCGATTGCCAGCTCGGCCAAGGAGCAGTCCACCGGTCTGCAAGAGGTTAACACCGCCATCAACCAGATGGATCAGGTGACCCAACAAAACGCCGCGATGGTGGAAGAAACCTCCGCCTCCACCCACAAGCTCTCGCAGGAAGCCGATAGCCTTGCGCGACTGCTGGAGCATTTCAAGGTCAATGATGCCAATCACCAGCGCCGGATGCCAACCGCCGCACCACAGGCCGTGAAAGGGACGGCGCGGCCCGTGCCGTCTCCCGTCCACGCCAAGGTGCAGGCCGTTGCCAAGGCTTTCACAGGCAATAGCAGTTTTAAAAAGGCTGCCAGTACAAATGCAGGTTCTGCAAAGGCCCCGGCTCTGATGAGCGCAACCTCGAATGACAGTTGGGAAGAATTCTAAAGCTTGTCAGGAAAAAGTGTAGACCGGTTTTTGGATGAACCGGCGCATAAGAAACCAACACCGCCGTGCATTTGTAAACGCACGGCGGTGGAATACTTTAGAGTCTGTCAGGTTCAGATTGAACCTGACAGACTCTAAACATCTTTGTTTTCGTTTGTTTTTTCGGGAAAACCGGGTTCCACTTTTCCCTGACAAACTCTAATTCTTGAAGAGTATTTGCAAAAAGGCAATCAGAGATGGACGCCAGACATCCATTTCGTGCTGCAAGTCTGGATATTCATGATACTCGTGAGCGATTTTTTTCTCGTCCAGAATAGCCCGCAAGCCTGCGATATCCTTGCCCGTCACCTGATCTTTTGACCCAACAGTGACGGTAAAATTGCGCAGCATCTTGTTGATTTTGGCCGGATCATTCAAGGCTGCTTCCACCGCCTTGTTCGGCACAGTGGTTGTGGAAACGCCGCTGAAGGTCGCAACCCAGCCAAACGTGCCCAGATGTGAAAGACCCGAAACCAGGGCCTGATACCCGCCTTGCGAAAGCCCCGCCACAGCACGACTGTTGGCGTCGCTGCGGACACGATAATGGCGCTTCATATAAGGAATGAGGTCTTCGATCAGTTCCCGGTCGGCAGCCTCGGCATTGACCGGATAAAATTCCTTGCGGCGCTCAGAACCTGCAACATTTTCAGCAATCGCCTCCGGCACATCGGTTTCCGTATCCGGGATCACCACGATCATCGGTTTGATTTTCTTCTCAGCCAGAAGATTGTCGAGAATTTGCGGTGCCCGCCCCTGCGTGACCCAGGAGGCCACCGTATCACCGAAGCCGTGATAGAGATACAAAACCGGCAGCGGCTTTGATGTGTCGAGATAGCCCGGCGGGGTATAGACATACATTTGCCGCTCGGATTTCAACGCCTTGGAATGCAGCGTCACCAGACGCAGATCACCATGAGGCACATTGCGGGTGTCCAGAATGCTGCCGGGAACGAGAATGAGGCTGGTGTTGACCTGCCGTTGGGGCTTGGGCGCATTGGTGCCGGTATCTATGCTGCGAAAGCCATCAACATTGAAATAATATTCATAAAGATTGGGCTTTAGCGGCTCGGTTTTCACGCTCCACACCCCGTCCTCATTGCGTTGCAGCGCCATGGGGTCACCCGCGCCGAGAACAACCGAGACGGCTTTGGCCGAAGGCGCAAAAAGCCGAAAGGTGATCGACCCATCCTTTTCGACGCTCGTGACAAACCCGTTCAACGGACGATCCGCCGGAGGTGATGCCGGGCGATCAAGAGCAAAGGCCGGAATAGTCACGGCACAACCCGCCGCAAGCAGCAGCGAAAAAAGCAAACGCATGATGAAATATCCTCCACATTCAACATAGCTGGTTCCTCAACCCACGCCAAAGTGACAGATGCGGTGAATATTTCAATGCAAGATAGCCAATTACACGCCGCGCTTGTTGCCCCAGAGCAAAACATGCAGTTGCGGCAGCACGGTGGCCGCAAACCAGCGGTCCTGCATCACCCGATCCACCAGCCAGTGCACACGGCTCATGATCCCATCCATATCAATCACCGCATCAACAGCTTCGGGCGGCGGTGGCGTATGGTTTCCCGGCTGCAAATAGGTCGGAAGATGCGGATAACGCGCACTGGCCGCTTTGGCATAGGCGTAATCGGCCTCATCAAACACAACGAACTTCAGCACCGTTTGCGGCTTAGTGCCAGCTTTGTTCAAACAGTCATCAAGGGCGATCCAATCGGTCTCCATGCCGCTGGATGGCGGCTTGGGCGACAGCACCAGAACGTCCAGATCAGCAAACCAGTCGCGCGCAATCGAGCCTTGGGTTTCCAAAGCAAAGCGATAGCCACGCTGATGACCATGGGCGATCAAACCATCAAGCGGCTGAATGGCCGGATTGCCTCCCGAAAGCGACACCATCAACGGCACGCCACCGGACAGATGCTCCACGTCCGCCCAGATGGCATCAACATCCATCGGCTGCCATGCATCCCGAAACTGGCTGTCAACTGCATGCAGACTATCACACCACGAACAGCGATAATCGCAGCCGCCCGTGCGCACAAACACGGTGGGCTGACCAATCAGCACGCCTTCGCCCTGAATGGTCGGGCCAAAGATTTCGCTAATGCGGATCTGGTTGCCCAGCCCGCTCGCGGATGATGCCCCGCCCGGCTTTTTTTGCGTTTCGCGCCCTCGCACCGCCGATGTGTCCGGAACCTCAGATTCCGTTGTGATCCGGTACATGCTCACACACCTTCCGCCTTGAAGCCGGAGGTGGCAGCACGCCAGAAATCAGGATCTTCATACTCTGTCGGATCAACAACACCGGCCAAATGAAAAGCCTCGCGGCGCTCCACGCAGGTGCCGCAACGGCCGCAATGCCGCGCGCCACCCTTGTAGCATGACCAAGTATCGGCAAAGGGTGTGCCGTATTTCGCCCCCTGCACGACAATCTCAGACTTTGGCACGGTGACGAAAGGCGACAGCAGCGTCACATCAGCATAGCCTTCCAGCGCATGATTTTGCATGGTCTGAAACGCATCAATGAAGCCGGGGCGACAATCGGGATAGATGAAGTGATCGCCACCATGCACGGCAACGGCCACCGCATCGGCCTTTTTGGCCGCTGCCACACCAAAGGCAATGGCCAGCATGATGGCGTTGCGGTTTGGCACCACCGTGATTTTCATGGTTTCTTCGGCGTAATGACCATCGGGCACATCGAGATCATCCGTCAGGGCCGAGCCGGTGAGGCTCTTGCCAATCGTGGTGATATCAATGATCTGATGGGGCACGCCCAGCGCTTTGGCCGCGCGGGCGGCAAATTCCAACTCTTTTTTATGGCGCTGACCGTAATCAAACGACAACAGACCAATCAATTGCTGCTCGCTTGCGATTTTATAGGCAAGCGAAACGGAATCGAGTCCGCCAGAGCAGACGACAAGTGTCTTCATAGTTCTAGTCCTTGTTTTATCCGGGTAGGCTGCGACCGGTGGCGAAAACCAAAGCGCTGATAATCCACAATGGCGGATTTGAAAACCCACCCGAACGGGTAATTGCGCCGCCTTCTCGAAAATCAACCATTGCACTGGCCTGTGCACTGGTAAGTGGCGGTTCAAAAGCCTAGATATAAGGCAGTATTTTGAAGGTTTTGGGGAGTTGTTATGACCGGCTTTGATATTCTCGTCGTTGCTCTTGTGGGCTTCGTCATTCTCGTATTGATGGCAGGGATCAAAACAGTTCCCCAAGGATATCGTTATACCATCGAGCGCTTTGGCCGCTACACCCGCACGCTGGAGCCCGGCCTCAACATCATCGCCCCATTTATCGAGACCATCGGTGCCAAGATGAATGTGATGGAACAGGTGCTGGATGTGCCAACCCAGGAAGTCATCACCAAGGATAACGCCAGCGTCTCTGCCGACGCTGTTGCCTTTTATCAGGTGTTGAACGCCGCCGAGGCCGCCTATCAGGTGGCCAATCTGCAAAACGCCATTCTCAACCTGACCATGACCAATATCCGCTCGGTCATGGGGTCCATGGATCTGGACGAGCTTTTGTCCAACCGCGAAGTGATCAATGATCGGCTGCTGCGGGTGGTGGATGAGGCCGTGCGGCCTTGGGGTATCAAGGTGACGCGCGTTGAAATCAAGGACATTCAGCCACCAACAGATCTGGTGGCTGCCATGGGCCGCCAGATGAAGGCAGAGCGTGAAAAGCGCGCGCAGGTGCTGGAGGCAGAAGGCTTTCGAAATGCCCAGATTTTGCGTGCCGAGGGTGCCAAGCAATCTGCCATTCTGCAAGCCGAAGGCCAGCGTGAAGCGGCCTATCGCGAAGCCGAAGCGCGTGAACGTCTGGCCGAAGCCGAAGCCAAAGCCACAAAAATGGTGTCTGAGGCGATTGCGGCAGGCGATGTGCAGGCCATCAATTACTTCGTAGCCCAGAAATACACCGAGGCAATGTCCACGATTGGCTCTGCTCCAAACTCAAAAATCGTGCTGATGCCGATGGAAGCCTCCTCGCTGATTGGCTCTCTGGGCGGCATTGGTGCCATTGCCCGCGACGTGTTTGGCGATAACGGCCAAGGCAAAACCGGCGCTTCGGCCAAGGCCAATACCACCCCTGCCCGTCCATCACCATCGCGCAGCACGCCTGTCGTGAATCCTTTCACAAAGCCTGAGGAGTAAAGGCCATGCTGCAATGGCTGGTGGATCAACTGGGCCTTTGGAGCTGGTGGATTGCGGGTCTTGCGCTTTTGGCGCTGGAAATGATCATGCCCGGCATGTTTCTGATATGGTTTGGGGTCGGTGCGCTTGCCACCGGCCTGCTATCGCTTTTGTTCTGGGGCGATGGTTTTTGGCCATGGCAGGTGCAGTTTCTGTGCTTTGCCATTTTCTCGGTCATTGCCATTCTGCTCGGGCGCAAACTTGTGCGCTCCGATGCATCACGTAGCGATGAACCCTTGCTCAACCAGCGCACCGCAAGCCTCGTGGGCAGAACCGCAATTCTGGAAGACGCCATCCTTGAGGGCCGAGGCCGCATTCAGCTCGATGGCACCTTCTGGCCCGTAACTGGGCCGGATCTCGCCGCAGGCAAACGCATAAAAATTGTCAGCGCCCGTGGAAGCGACCTGACGGTGGAAGAGATGCAATAATTTTCTGATCAAGATGCTGCGCGGCTTTGCTCTAAACGACCAGGCATGGCGGGCACTGCCCGCCATAGGGCGCACAAATGTTGGCTGTAACTCTTAACATCGGCTGCATAATTCCTTAAACCGATTTCTGTTTAAGGAATTATGCAGCCGAAACCGTAACCGCGCGCTCACCAAATGGGCCAATCAAGAGAAAAGTCGATATGTTGAAATGCACCATTTGCGGACATACAGAGTTCAAGCGCGCGAACGTTCTGTGGCCGCTTTTGATCGAGCAATGGGAAATCAATGCTGAAGAGGTCGATTATATCAACCGTCAGCAGGGTGAGACCTGCACGCATTGTGGCGCAAGCCTGCGGGTGGTTGCCTTGGGCAAGGCCGTTCAGAAAGGGTTGAACGATAACAGACCCCTGAAGGAAATCGCCTCAACGCGCGAACCGGCACGCTGGTTTAAAAAGCCCGCAGAACCGGTGCGCATTCTTGATGTCAATGGTGCCGCAACCATTTCGGATGTGATGTCAGCAATGCCGGGATATATCAGAGGAGATTATCCGGACGTTGACATGATGAACATGTCCTTTGCGGATAACAGCTTCGACATGATCCTGCACTCGGATACACTGGAGCATGTCTCAGATCCTGTTCGAGCGCTTTCGGAATGCCACAGAGTTTTGAAACCGGGCGGCTGCGTGTGCTTTACCATTCCGATGATTGTCGGACGGCTTACGAGATCGCGTGACGGGCTGGAGCCCAGCTATCATGGCGATCCATCCAGCGGCGCAGATGATTGGCGGGTTCACACAGAATTCGGAGCAGATTGCTGGACCTATTTGATCAAGGCAGGATTTTCTGACGTTCGTCTTTTCTCAGTCGAATATCCGGCAGCCCACGCACTCATGGGCGTCAAAGAAGGATGATTCTGCCATCCAACTTCAAGTAAGCGTGGCAATCAAGCCACCCCGATCCGCAACAAATCATGGAAGTGAACGATGCCGCTAGGCATGCCAGCCGCGTCGGTGACGAACAGAGCTGCAATATTATGCTTGTTCAGCATGGCCATGGCGCTGGTGGCCAAGGTATCATGGGCCACGGTCTTGGGGTTGCGGGTCATCACCTCTTCCACCAGCCGCTCACCCAGATTGCGCGACAGGTGACGGGCAATATCGCCATCAGTGATAATCCCGATCAGGCAGCCTGCCTCATCCACAATACCAACACAGCCGAAACGCTTTTGCGATAGCACAGCAACGGCATCGGGCATGGGTGTGCCCTCTGGCACCAGCGGCACCGCATCCCCCACATGCATCATATCGCCGACGTGGGTCAGCATGGCACCCAGCTTGCCGCCGGGATGGAAAACCTTGAAATCATTGGCACCGAAACCCCGTGCCTCCAAAAGCGCCAGCGCTAAGGCATCGCCCATGGCCATTTGCATCATGGTGGAGGTGGTGGGTGCCAAGCCATGCGGACAGGCCTCCTGCACCTTGGGCAGCAGCAGCACAATGTCAGCTTCCCGGGCAAGGGTTGAGGTTTCGCCAGCCGTCACCGCAATCAACGGAATGGAAAAGCGGCGGGTAAACGAGATAATGCCTCGCAATTCGCTGCTCTCACCACCCCAGGACAGGGCAATCACCACATCGTCCGGGCCAATCATGCCGAGATCGCCATGGTTGGCTTCCACCGGATGAATGAAGAAGGCAGGCGTGCCGGTGGAGGCAAAGGTGGCTGCAATCTTGCCGCCAATGTGATGGCTTTTGCCAACGCCGGTTAAAATAACCCGGCCAGAGCTTTTGCCAATCGCCTTGATGGCTTCACAAAACGCGCCTGCGAGTTGGCCTTCAAACGCCTCCCCCAGCGCCGCCAAACCACTTTGTTCGGTGGAGACCACACGCACGGCAGTTTTCACTGCCGTTGCTTCTACGAGTTTTACATCGAGCTTGTTCATGGCTGTCAAATAACGCCAACTTGCGTTTCTGTCCATTCACCTTGTCAAGCACGCAGCAGAAAAACGACCACTTTCTCTATACGAATAATTAACCATGGCAATTTACGTTTCGGTAATACTAAGGCCGTTCAGAAATGAGTCGTGATGACAAAGAGACGTAAACCTGCCGCAGAGCGGCCCAAGCGCGCATATTCCTATGCGCTGCTAGGTGCGTGCGCGTTAAGCGGCTTGCTCTTTTCGTCCCCCGGCATTGCCCAGCAGGCCGCCAATATGCTGGGCTTGCGCGGATCGACCTCGACCACGACACCCGTCACGGATGGGGCAAGCACCGACCCCGCAACACCAGACACGACAAATACACCACCCGCCAGCCGCACCAACCGCGATGACGAGACCACGACGCTTGATAGCGACAGCTTTCGCCGCATCACCAATGACGCGCTGGATGCCAATCGGCTCAATCTGCGTCAATCGGCTCTGGATGATCGGCGAAGCCTGAAGAAAACCAATGACGATGGCACTGGCATTCGCTTGGGCACGATGATTTTACGCCCCGAAGTCTCGCAAGGGGTCAGCGTTGAGCGCAAATCCGACAGCAGCGGCAACCGCCAGAACACCACCTTTTGGGACAATGGCCTGAAGGGAACGCTCACCTCCGACTGGTCGCGCCATGAGCTGACCGTGACCGGCAACGGCCTATGGCGGCAACGCATTGCCGGTGATCGGGACAATGATCCTTCGGGCCAGGTGAATGCCGCACTGCGGCTGGATCTGGCCGACGACTTGGCGGCACGGCTCACCACGGGTTATGCCTATAGCCGCGAGAGCAACACCGATCCCAACGCCATTCGCAATGCGCTGGTGCAATCAGGTGTCGGCCAGTTTACGGCGGGTGCGGTGTTATCGCGCGACGTTGGCAAGCTCAGAGGCTCGCTTGGGCTTCAGTTCCAGCGCTGGACCTATAGCAATGCTCAACTGAGCGACGGCAGCACGCTGTCCAATTCGGATCGAAACCGCAATACGGTGACGGTCTCGTCACGCCTTGGCTATGAAATTTCTCCAGCCTTCACGCCCTTTGTCGAGGTCTCAGTTGGCAAAACCCGCTATGACCAAACATCCGATAGCGCGGGCTATCAGCGCTCCGGCAATATCTATGGCGCAAAGGCCGGTATCTCGTCCGATATGGGTGAAAAACTGCGGGGCGAGGTGGCCATTGGCTATGAGCATGCAAGCTTTGATGATGCCCGCCTGGATGGCATGGGGGCGATGACGCTGGACAGCACGGTCAATTGGTCACCCCGGCGCGGCACCGATGTGGCACTTGGCTTTGGCACCTCGATTGAGCCCTCGACCACGGCAGGCATAAGCGGTGATGTCGCCTATGCGCTCACCGCCGCTGTTACCCATGAATTGCGCGAAAACCTTATCGCCCGGCTTTCCGGAGGCACCACCTGGCGCAATTATGACAGTGCCAGCCAGCTCAACAGCATCTATTACACCGCAGGCGCTGGCCTGACCTATCGCATCAACCGCTATCTCGATCTGACTGCCGATCTGGCCTGGGCGCGCACCTCAAACGACAATGGCAGCAGCGACAGATCCTTGACGGCGGGCGTTGGCCTGACCTTGAAGCGATAATAAAAAAGCCGCCACCCGATGAGGTGACGGCTCTTTGGTTCGATCGCTTCGCTGCTTATTTCAGCGCCGCCAAAATGGCCTTCAACGGCTCTTCGATCTGAGAGCGAATGTCTTCGCGCTCGATTGCAAAGGCAACGTTGGCCAGAATAAAGCCGTCCTTGGCACCACAGTCATAGGTATCGCCCTTGAAGTGGTAGCCCGCGAAATCCTGATGCTTGGCCAGCTTCAGCATGCCGTCGGTCAGCTGAATTTCATTGCCGGCACCGCGCTCCTGCGTTTCCAGAATCTTGAAGATTTCCGGCTGCAAAATGTAGCGACCATTGATGAAAAAGTTGGACGGTGCGGTGCCTTTGGCTGGCTTTTCCACCATTTCGGTGATCTTGAAGCCGCCTTCCAGCGCTTCACCCACGCCGACAATGCCGTATTTATGCGCTTGATCCGGCGCACATTCTTCAACGGCCACGATGTTGCCGCCGGTCTTGTTGTAAAGCTCGACCATACCTTTCATGCAGCCTTTATCGCCACGCATGATCATGTCGGGCAACAACAGTGCAAAGGGCTCGTGGCCAACAATATCACGCGAACACCAGACCGCGTGGCCAAGGCCCAGAGGCTCTTGCTGGCGGGTGAAGCTTGCGGAACCAGCCACGGGCAAAAGGCCGGACAGAAGTGTCAGCTCGGCATTTTTGTTGCGCGCCTTCAGCGTCTGCTCCAGCTCGAACTGGATATCGAAATAGTCTTCGATCACGCCTTTGCCGCGGCCGGTAATGAACACAAAATGCTCAATACCTGCTTCTGCCGCCTCATCAACGACATATTGAATGACAGGCTTGTCCACAACGGTGAGCATTTCCTTCGGCACAGCTTTTGTGGCCGGCAGGAAGCGCGTGCCAAGACCGGCAACGGGAAAGACGGCCTTACGAAGTTTCTTCTGTTGTCCCACACATTCCTCCTGGAGGATTATCAGCACTGCTAGAATTGCAGACGCCCCGATTACTAAAGATTTGCGAAGAAATTGCAAATCCGTTTGCGATTTCTCTAAATTGGTAAAGAATTTGTTGAGAGTATGGTCATACTCTCGAACATCAACGCCATTGAACGATCTGGCACCCCAAACATTTGGCCCACACAAACGACGGATTGAGAAGCCAATGACACGAATTCGCCGCCTCCCGGCAATCGCAATTGCCATGATGGTTGCATGCCTGCCACTTGAAGCTCATGCCGACGCTGGTTTTCGCAAATGGGTTCGCGATTTTTATCCAACGGCTGCGGCCAGCGGAATCACGGCCACCACCTATAACCGCGCCTTTGCCAAGGTGAGCGAGCCAGACCCCGAGGTCTTGCAAAAGGCGGGCTATCAGCCGGAATTCAAATCGGAAGTGTGGGATTATCTCGACAGCCGGGTTAACCCTTATACTGTCAAGATTGGCCGTGAAATGCTGGCAAAGCATGGCCGCACGCTCAACGCCATTGAGAAGCATTTTGGTGTGGATAAGCACATTCTGCTGGCGATCTGGTCGATGGAGAGCAATTACGGTGCCGTTCTCGAAAAGGACGAGCGCTTGCATTATGTGCCGCAAGCTTTGGCAACGCTGGCCTATGCCGATCCCAAGCGCGCTGGTTTTGCCCGCAAGCAATTGATTGCCGCGCTGAAAATTTTGCAAAATGGCGATGTCAGTCCAAAGGAAATGACCGGTTCCTGGGCTGGTGCCATGGGCCACACACAATTTATCCCCACCAGCTATCTGCTTTATGCCGTCGATGCCGATGGCAATGGCCACAAAGACATCTGGAACTCCATTCCCGATGCGCTGGCCACCTCTGCCAATCTTCTGGCCAAAAACGGTTGGAACACCGGCAAGACCTGGGGCTATGAAGCCGTGGTGCCCCATGGGGGCGGCAAATATGCGGGCAAGACCATGACATTGCGCCAATGGCAGCAACTTGGCTTTGTGCGCCCCAACGGCAAAGGGTTTTCAAGCCCCGGCGACCGGGCACAGCTGAAGTTGCTGGCAGGAAGCAACGGACCGGGTTTTCTCATGACCTCCAATTTCTTCACCATCAAGAAATACAATGCCGCCGACACCTATGCGCTGGCCGTTGGCCTTCTGGCGGATGAAATCGCAGGCTATGGCGGCATGCAGCAAAAATGGCCGCGCCCGAATGGCACGCTGGACATCAAGGAAAAGTTCGAGCTACAAACGCGCATGAAAGCGCTTGGTTATTATGATGGCGAGGTTGATGGTAATTTTGGCTCCGGCTCAAAAGCCGCCATTTCGGCCATTCAACAACGCATCGGCATGCAGGCCAATGGCGAGCCATCCAAGCCGTTGCTCGATGTCCTGCGCAGGCATCGATAATCGTTTGACCACGCCCGGGAACACCAGATGACACGCCGCAAATGCACCGTTCCATATCTGTTACGGCTCGCTCGCTTGCTCCTGGCTGTGTTGCTGGTCTCCGGCGTGCTTGCTGATGCGGCAAGCGCACAAGATTATCCGCGTCGGCGCACCTTGCTGGATTTTCTGTTTGGCAGCTCCGCCCCGGAGCAGCCACGCTACATGCCAAGAGGTCCTGAGCCACGCGCCCCGCTTGCACCGCGCACCCGCAAGAAAACGGTATCGAAACCCGCCACGCCGGTAGCGCGCACGCCAGCCCTTGCCGCACCGGCACCACCTCAGGGGCCGGCCAAGATTGAGAATGCCAAGAAAATTCTGGTCATTGGCGATTTCTTCGCCAATGCGCTTGGCGATGGCCTCGAAGAAGCGTTTCGGGACGCTCCCGGCACACAGATCGAAACCCGGAGCAACGGATCATCCGGGCTGGTGCGCGATGATTATTTTGACTGGCGCAGGCAATTGCCCAAAATGCTCGACGAGGTCAAACCCGCCATTGTGGTGGTGGATCTGGGCACCAATGATCGTCAGCAGATGACGGCCAGCGGCAATGACCAGCGCTTTCCTTCCGATGGCTGGTTTACCGAATACGAAAAGCGGGTCGACGGTATCGTCAAAATCCTGACCAACCGCAAGATTCCCGTGATCTGGGTGGGGCTGCCGCCGGTCAAATCCCCCGGCATGTCGGCCGATCTGGTGAAATTCAACGCCATTTATCGCAAAGCCACCGAACAGGCGGGTGGCGAATTCATCGACATCTGGGATGGTTTCGTCGACGAAAACGGCGCTTTTGTTTTGACCGGATCGGATGTGAACGGCCAGCAGGCGCGTCTTCGTGGGCAAGACGGCATCAGCATGACCGATGCTGGTAAACGCAAGATGGCCTTTTATCTGGAAAAAACCGCCCGCAAATATCTGGGCGATATGGCAAGCCCCGGCCTTGTGCGTCTTGATGCCACCAGCCTGCCCGAATTGACCGCGCCACAGCCGCCCAAAGACAATCCCGACAGCATCCCACCCATGAAAATCTCCGATCCCGCGTTGGATGGTGGTTCCGTACTGCTGGGCGGCAAGGAAAAGCCAAGCGCCAACAAGACCCCTTCTCCGCGCGACCTGCTTGTGAGCACCGGACTGATGCCCACAGCCCCCGCAGGCCGCGTTGATGATTATCGCGTGACCGATACATCACAAAACAGTAAGTGACGGCGGCCAAACCTGCACCATATTATGCTTCGCACATCAGGTGTCTTGCTGCCGATGGTTGGTCTTGCCAGTGCAGCCTTCGGCGTTGCTTCTGATCTGCGGCCTTAGCCCGGCGCCACCATCGCCGCGCGCCCGCGACAGACGGGTTCGTGCGCTGAACCCCTAATGTAGAGCAAATTATTCCCCTGAATTCTCCGGGGTCGCAATCTGTTGGCTTACGCACAACGCATCATTATTCTACTATTTCCATAGATTAATATCCATCGCTGAAGCCGACATCACCCTCGGCACGGCTGGCATACGACAACACGTCTTGGGAACCTGAAGGAGAACGACATGTCGCAGACAGCAGCAGAACCATTGAAATTTGCCTATTGGGTGCCGAATGTCTCCGGCGGGCTGGTGATCAGCTCGATCGAGCAGCGCACCAGCTGGGATATTGATTATAACCGCAAGCTTGCGCAAATCGCCGAAGCCAGCGGCTTTGATTATGCCCTCAGCCAGATCCGCTTCACGGCAGGCTATGGTGCCGATAGCCAGCATGAATCGGTCTCTTTCTCGCACGCCCTTTTGGCCGCCACTGAAAAGTTGCGGGTGATTGCGGCCGTGTTGCCCGGCCCGTGGCACCCTGCCCTTTTGGCCAAACAGATCGCCACCATCAGCCAGCTGACCAATGGCCGGGTGGATGTCAACGTGGTGTCCGGGTGGTTCCGGGGCGAGTTTGCCGCCATTGGCGAGCCATGGCTGGACCACGATGAGCGCTATCGCCGCTCGGAAGAGTTTATTCGCGCCATTCGTGGCATCTGGACAGAAGAGAGTTTCAATCTGCGCGGCGATTTTTATCGCTTCAATGATTACGCGGTAAAGCCCAAGCCGATTGGCCAGCCGCAGGTTTTCCAGGGCGGGTCATCGCGTGCGGCCCGCGATATGGCGGCCCGCGTGTCGGATTGGTATTTCACCAATGGCAACACGCCCGAAGGGTTGAGAGCGCAGGTGGATGACATCCGCACCAAGGAAAAGACCTTTGGTAAGAGCTGGCGCACCAAAGTTGGCATAAACTCCTTTGGCATTGTGCGCGAGACCGAGCAGGAAGCCAAAGCCGTTCTGAACGAGATTATTGAAAAAGCCATTCCGCAGGCGGTTCAAGGCTTTCACCATGAAGTGCAAAACGCGGGCAATGCGTCGCCGGAAAGGGAGGGGAATTGGGCCAAATCCACTTTGGAAGATCTGGTGCAATACAATGACGGCTTCCGCTCCAACCTGATTGGCACGCCAGAACAGGTGGCAGAGCGGATTATTGGCCTCAAGCGCGCCGGGGCCGATCTCATCCTGCTGGGCTTTTTGCATTTTCAAGAAGAGGTCGAGTATTTCGGCAAGCATGTTTTGCCGCTGGTGCGCGAGCTGGAAGCCAATGAGGCTCAGGCCTCGATTGCCGCTGAGTGAGTGTTCAAAAGGATTTGTATCATGACCTTGCATCAACAGATCGATAAAGCCGCTGGCGTTCCGGCCATTGCCAGACCATCAGAGCCAGCTCATATCATTACAACCGATGCCGAAGCCATTGAGATTGCCCACAAGCTGGCTAACGACTTCATCAAAGACGCGGCCAAGCGTGACCGCGACCGTATCTGGCCCGTGGCAGAACTGGATGCGTTTTCGCAAAGCGGCCTGTGGTCTATCAATGTGCCGAAAGCCTTTGGTGGGCCGGAACTATCCTATGGGACGCTGTCCAAAGTGATCGAGATCATCTCGGCAGCCGATTCCTCCATTGGCCAGATTGCCCAGAACCATCTCGGCGTGGTGGCGGCCATTCGCACCGTGTCTGATCTCGATCAGCAAAAACTGCTGTTTGGCGAAGTGCTGAAAGGCACACGCTTTGGCAATGCGTTTTCAGAGTTTGGCTCCAAACGCGCCGTGGATTTTGAAACCACCTTCACCGATCACGGCGACCATGTGATCGTCAATGGCCGGAAATTCTACTCTTCCGGTGCTTTGCTGGCCCATAAGGTGCCGATTGTGGCCCTCGATGACCAAGGTCGTGCATGGTATGCCATTGCTGATCGCTCCGCGCCGGGGCTGACCGTGATTGATGACTGGTCCAGCTTTGGTCAGCGCACCACGCTGTCTGGCACCGTCATTCTGGACAATGTGCGGGTGGACAAAGCCTGGCTGGTGCCCGGCTATAAAGGCTATGAAGTGCCAACCGCCGATGGGGCGATTTTCCAGATCATTCAGGTGGCGGTGGATACCGGCATTGCCAAGGCAGCCATTGATGAAACGGTCAATTTCGTACGCCACAAAAGCCGCGCCTGGGTGGATAGCGGTCTCGACCATGCCTATGACGATCCTTATACCATTCAGGCCGTGGGTGGGCTGACGCTGCGCCTGCATGCAGCCCAAGCGCTTTTGGAAAAGGCTGGCCTTGCCATTGATGCCGCCGTTGCCCATCCCACAGCGGAGACGGTGGCGCATGCCCAGATCACCACGGCGGAAGCCAAGATTCTGTCCACCGAAGTGGCCATTGAGGCCACCAACAAGCTGTTTGAGCTGGCAGGCACCCGCTCAACCCTGGCGGAATATAACCTCGACCGCCATTGGCGCAATGCCCGCACCCACACGCTGCATGATCCGGTGCGGTGGAAATATTCCATTCTGGGAAAATACTTCCTCAATGGCGAAAAGCCACCGCTGCATGCCTGGAGTTGACGCGCCAAACGTAAGTACAGAACACACACGCTTTACCACGCGGCGTACCCCCTCTGCCCGGCAAGCCAGAGGGGGGTGAACCACCCCCCAAAACCGCCCAGTTGAATCACGCATATGTAAAGCAACAAAAAGGGGCCAATCGGCCCCTTTTCCAATCCTATCCGCCAACAATCAACGCGGCAAAACGCTTGATCCCATCAGCGCTTCATCAATGGCGCGCGCCGCCTGACGGCCTTCACGGATGGCCCAGACCACCAGCGACTGACCACGGCGCACGTCGCCCGCAGCCCAGAGCTTATCCACCGAGGTGCGATAATCCTTGTCGTTGGCAACCACATTGGTGGAGCCGCGCTTGTCGGTGTTCAGCTCCAGCTTGCCATCCATCTCTTTCAAAACGCTGTCGGTATAAGGGCCAGAGAAGCCGATGGCGATGAAGGCAAGATCGGCCTTGATGATGAATTCCGTGCCAGAAATTGGCTTACGGCGCTCATCCACCTGGCAGCATTTGACGCCCGTCAGTACGCCATCTTCGCCGACGAATTCCAGCGTTGCCACCTGAAATTCGCGGTTAGCACCCTCAGCCTGAGAGGAAGACGTGCGCATCTTGGTGGCCCAATAGGGCCAAACCGCCAGCTTGTCTTCGGTCTGTGGTGGGCGGGGGCGAATATCCAGCTGGGTCACCTTCACAGCACCCTGACGGAAGGCCGTGCCCACGCAGTCAGACGCGGTGTCACCACCGCCAACCACAACAACATGCTTGCCACCGGCCAGAATAGGTTCGGCAGGCCAACCAACGCTGTCGATGTTTTCGCGGCCAACACGACGGTTCTGCTGCACCAGATACGGCATGGCGTCATAGGCACCGTGCAGATCAACGCCGGGAATGCCCGCCTCACGCGGGGTTTCCGAGCCACCGCAATAGAGCACGGCATCATGATCGGCCAACAGCTTTTCCATAGTGACATCCACGCCAACATTGACGCCGCAATGGAAAGTGACGCCCTCGCCCTTGATCTGTTCAACGCGACGATCGATGAAGTTTTTCTCCATCTTGAAGTCTGGAATGCCATAGCGCAGCAGGCCACCGGCCTTGCTCTCGCGCTCATAGACATGCACATCGTGACCAGCGCGGCCAAGCTGCTGGGCAGCGGCCAGACCCGATGGACCGGAACCGATGATGCCCACCTTCTTGCCCGTATGCACAGTCGGCGGCTGCGGCACGATAAAGCCAAGCTCATAGGCCTTGTCTGCAATCGCCTGTTCCACCGTCTTGATCGAGACTGGCGCATCTTCAAGGTTCAGCGTGCAGGCCTCTTCGCAAGGGGCTGGGCAAACGCGGCCGGTAAATTCCGGGAAATTGTTGGTGGAGTGGAGGTTGCGGATCGCCTCTTCCCACTTGCCGTTATAGACCAGATCGTTCCAATCGGGGATCTGGTTGTTGACCGGACAGCCGGTTGGACCATGGCAGTAAGGAATGCCGCAATCCATGCAGCGTGCTGCCTGCTTTTGCACTTCTGGTTCCGACATCGGAATGGTGAATTCGCGGAAATGCCGAATACGATCCGAGGCTGGCTGATACTTTGCCACCTGCCGGTCGATTTCCATAAAGCCTGTAACCTTGCCCATTTTCTCGTCCTAATAAATTGAAGCCTACATCAGATCACGATCCCGGCCAAAACCGGGATCGTGCGGTGGCAAATTACTCGGCGGCAACGCCCATGCGCATGCGCTCCATTTCCTCGAGCGCACGGCGGTATTCGACCGGCATGACCTTGCGGAATTTCGGGCGATAATCGGCCCAATTGTCCAAAATCTGCTTGGCGCGGGTGGAGCCGGTGTAGTGCATATGGTTGGAAATCAGCTGGTACAGGCGCTCTTCATCGTGGCGGGTCATGTCTTCCGACACATCCACCAAGCCCTTGTGCATCAAATCGCCACCGTGGTGATGCAGCTTTTCCAGCATGTCATCTTCTTCCGGCACCGGCTCCAGTTCCACCATGGCCATGTTGCAGCGCTTGGCAAAATCACCCTTTTCATCCAGCACGTAAGCCACACCGCCCGACATGCCCGCAGCAAAGTTGCGGCCGGTTTCACCCAGAACCACAACCACACCGCCGGTCATATATTCGCAGCCATGGTCGCCCGCACCTTCAACAACGGCAATGGCACCGGAGTTGCGCACGGCAAAACGCTCACCCGCCACGCCACGGAAATAGCATTCGCCGGAGATGGCACCATAGAGAACCGTGTTGCCCACGATGATCGAGTTTTCAGCCTTGATGTTGGAGTTTTCCGGCGGACGCACGATGATACGGCCACCCGAAAGGCCCTTGCCCACATAGTCATTGCCATCGCCGACCAGATCAAAGGTAATGCCGCGTGCAAGGAAGGCCCCAAAGGACTGACCCGCCGTGCCGTTCAGGGTCACGTGGATGGTGTCATCCTTCAGCCCCTTATGGCCGTAGCGCTTGGCCACTTCGCCAGAGAGCATGGCACCAGCAGAGCGGTCCACATTCTTGATGTCCACATCGAACACCACCGGCTGCTTGCTTTCCAAAGCAGGAGCTGCCTTTTCGATCAGCTTGCGGTCGAGAATATCCTCGATTGGGTGATGCTGGCGCTCGGTCCAATAGGTCGCTTCCTTCGGTGCATCGACCTTGTGGAAGATCTTGGTAAAGTCCAGACCCTCGGCCTTCCAATGGGCCAGCATGTCGTTCTTTTCCAAAAGTTCCGACGCGCCGATGATGTCGTTCAGCTTGGTGAAGCCAAGAGCTGCCAGAATTTCGCGCACTTCTTCGGCGACAAAGAAGAAGTAGTTGATGACATGCTCAGGGGTTCCCTTGAAGCGCTTGCGCAAGACCGGATCTTGCGTGGCAACACCCACCGGGCAGGTGTTGAGGTGGCACTTGCGCATCATGATGCAGCCCGCCGCAATCAAAGGTGCTGTGGCAAAGCCGAATTCGTCAGCACCCAGAAGAGCACCAATGATCACATCGCGGCCTGTCTTCAAGCCACCATCGACCTGAAGGGCAACGCGCGAGCGAAGACCATTCAGCACCAGCGTCTGCTGGGTTTCGGCCAAGCCGATTTCCCAAGGAGAACCTGCGTGCTTCAACGAAGTAAGAGGTGATGCACCCGTACCGCCATCAAAGCCGGACACGGTGATATGGTCAGCGCGTGCCTTGGCAACACCGGCAGCAACCGTGCCCACGCCCACTTCCGACACCAACTTGACCGAGACATCGGCTTCCGGGTTCACATTCTTCAAATCGTAGATCAGCTGTGCCAGATCTTCGATGGAGTAAATGTCGTGGTGCGGCGGAGGCGAAATCAGGCCGACGCCCGGTGTGGAATGGCGGGTCTTGGCAACAGTGGCATCGACCTTATGGCCGGGCAACTGGCCACCTTCGCCGGGCTTGGCACCCTGCGCCACCTTGATTTGCAGCATATCGGCATTGACCAGATATTCGGTGGTTACACCAAAGCGGCCAGAGGCAATCTGCTTGATGGCAGAACGCTCAGGATTGGCCGAGCCATCAAAGCGCGGCAGGTAACGGTCGCTTTCTTCGCCACCCTCACCGGTGTTGGACTTGCCGCCAATGCGGTTCATGGCAATGGCCAGCGTGGTGTGCGCTTCACGGCTGATCGAGCCAAACGACATGGCACCTGTGGAGAAGCGCTTGACGATATCCACCGCTGGCTCGACATCATCAATCGACACCGGTGAGCGACCCTGATCGGCAGCCTTCTTGATCTTGAACAGCCCGCGAATGGTGTTCATCCGCAGCGAACTTTCATTCACCAGCTCGGCAAATTCGCGGTAGCGCTCCTGGCTGTTGCCGCGCACCGCATGTTGCAGCGTGGCAATCGAATCCGGGCTCCAGGCGTGGTTTTCACCACGGATACGGTAGGCATATTCGCCACCAATATCGAGCGTGTTGGCCAGAATTGGATCCTTACCAAACGCTGCATGGTGGCGAGCCACGGTCTCTTCCGCGATTTCCGCAAGGCCAATGCCTTCGATGTTGGACGCCGTGCCGAAGAAATACTTCTCGATCAGCTCGGAGTTGAGGCCAATGGCATCAAAAATCTGCGCACCGCAATAGGACTGGTAGGTGGAAATGCCCATCTTGGACATAACCTTGAGAATGCCCTTACCCACGGCCTTGATATAACGATAGACCACTTCGCTGGCATCGACTTCCTTGGGGAATTCGCCATGCTTGTGCATGTCCAAAAGCGTGTCAAAGGCCAGATAAGGGTTGATGGCTTCGGCACCAAAGCCTGCGAGACAGCAGAAGTGATGCACTTCGCGCGGCTCGCCTGATTCAACCACCAGACCCACCGAGGTGCGAAGACCCTTGCGGATCAGGTGATGGTGCACAGCCGCCGTTGCCAGCAGCGCCGGAATGGCAATGCGATCCGGGCCAATCTGACGGTCAGACAGCACGATGATGTTATAGCCACCGCGCACCGCTGCTTCCGCACGCTCGCACAGGCGATCCAGCATTTCCGGCATGCCTTCCGCACCGCGCTCGACATCATAGGTGAAGTCGAGCGTTTTGGTGTCGAAACGGTCTTCGGTGTGGCCGATCGAGCGGATCTTTTCCAGATCGCCATTGGTGAGGATTGGCTGACGCACTTCCAGCCGCTTGGCGTTGGCAGCCCCCTCGTGGTCCAGAATGTTCGGACGCGGACCAATGAACGAGACAAGGCTCATCACCAGTTCTTCGCGGATCGGGTCAATCGGCGGGTTGGTGACCTGCGCAAAATTCTGCTTGAAATAGGTGTAGAGCACCTTGGACTTCGACGACATGGCCGAAATCGGCGTATCCGTGCCCATCGAGCCAATGGCTTCCTGCCCGGTGGTCGCCATCGGCGACATCAGGATGCGGGTGTCCTCAGACGTATAACCAAAGGCCTGCTGACGATCGAGCAAGGACACGTCGCGGCGCAGGGCGCGCGGCTCAACCGGGTTGAGGTCTTCCAGAATTAGCTGGGTGCGGTCCAGCCATGTGCGGTAAGGGTGCTTGGTGGCCAGATCACTCTTCAAATCCTCATCGGAAATGATGGCACCCTTTTCCATATCGATCAGCAACATCTTGCCAGGCTGCAAACGCCACTTCTTGACAATCCGCTCTTCCGGCACCGGCAAGGTGCCAGCCTCGGATGCCAGAATAATACGATCATCATCTGTCACCATGTAGCGGGCTGGACGCAGACCGTTGCGGTCCAGTGTCGCGCCAATCTGCTTGCCATCGGTGAAGGCAACGGCGGCTGGGCCATCCCATGGTTCCATCAGGGCTGCGTGATATTCGTAAAACGCCTTGCGGTCCTTGCCCATCAGCTGGTTGCCAGCCCAGGCTTCGGGGATCAGCATCATCACCGCATGGGCCATGGAATAGCCACCGCGCATCAAAAATTCGAGCGCGTTGTCAAAACAGGCCGTGTCCGACTGACCTTCATAAGAAATCGGCCAGAGCTTGGAAATGTCATCGCCAAACAGCGGCGAGGATACAGATGCCTGACGCGCCGCCATCCAGTTGACGTTGCCGCGTAGGGTGTTGATTTCGCCGTTATGGGCGACCATGCGGTAAGGATGCGCCAGCTTCCACGATGGGAAGGTGTTGGTGGAAAAGCGCTGATGCACCAGCGCCACAGCCGATTCAAACCGTGGATCAGCCAAGTCCTTATAATAGGCACCCACCTGATAGGCGAGGAACATGCCCTTATAAACAATGGTGGAGGAAGACAGCGACACCGGATAGAAGCCGGTTTCTTCGCCACCAAACTCGTCATAAATCCGGTTGGAAATCACCTTGCGCAGCAGGAACAGACGACGCTCAAAAGCGTCTTGCGTTGCGGCATCGCGGCCCGCGCCGATAAACACCTGAATATGGCGTGGTTCGGTGGCAGCAATGTCTGGAGCCTTGGACAGCGAGGAGTTATCGACCGGCACATCACGATAGCCAATCAGATGCTGGCCCTCGGTGAGACAGACATCGGTGATGACCTTCTTGAAATGGGCGATCTGCTCTTCATCCTGCGGGAAGAAGAAGTGACCAACGGCATATTCACCGGCCTTGGGCAGGGTAATGCCTTGGGCTGCCATTTCCTCGCGGAAGAAACGATCTGGGATCTGCACCAGAATGCCCGCGCCATCGCCCATCAACGGATCTGCGCCAACCGCACCGCGATGGGTGAGGTTTTCCAGAATGAACAGACCGTCCTTGACGATCTGATGCGACTTCTGACCCTTCATATGGGCAATGAAGCCAACGCCGCAAGCGTCGTGTTCGTTGGCGGGGTTATAAAGGCCCTGCGCCTGTGGCAGACCGTAACGGATGGGAGTTCGACGGGCATCCGTTTTCACGTCTGCACCATGAGCCGCTGCAATCCCTTCGGATGGGGTCATCTTCGTCATCATCTTCCCTCCAGTTGAGCCATCGCGCACACTCTGCACGATCCGGCACACAGCTATTTGACAGTACCAGTGCGTTTTAGACCGCCTGCTTGCCTCTCTTGCGCGCCGACCGTAACGATAAGGTCGCAAGATTGACCTATCCGATCCCTTGAAAACACTGGAAAATCGCTGCATCTGCGGCGCATTTCATGCTTGCTTCAAGCGGCAGGCCAGAGTGCAAAAAGGAATTCCCTGTCTCGCATTTCCGGAAATTAGGTCAATCATCATGACCTATTTTCGCAATCTATATGCCAGAAACCTCACCCCTTCGCAAGGGATCGCTACAAAAAGTTACCAGCCTGCGCGAAAGAAAACGTCGGAAAATGCATTTCTTCTGTTCTTTTCTGTCGCAGACCACCGGCAATCATTCGGCAAATTACAGTTTGGCGTGCGCGCGCACCCCCACAATCAGAATGCCCGAAGAGAACAGATTGAACCGATCTGAAAAATGCTTAAAACTTCGCGCCAACCCTAACCCGTCACCATGCCCGTCACTACACGTCAGGAAACCATCGATGTTCTTTGCCTCGGACAATTGGGCCGGTGCCCATCCCGCCATTACTGAGCACCTTGCGAAAGAAGCCGCAGGCTATGCCAGCGCCTATGGCACCAGCGATCTCGACAAACGTATTGAGGCCGAATTCAACACGATCTTCGAGCGCGAAGTTGCGGTGTTTTTCGTGGCCACCGGCACGGCTGCCAATTCACTGGCCTTGGCCAGCGTATCGCGCGCAGGCGGCGTAACCTTTTGCCATTCCGACGCCCATGTGAATGCCGATGAGGGCGGCGCGCCCGAATATCTGGCCAATGCCAGCCGTCTTTATCCTGTCGAAGGCCCGGATGGCAAAATGGATGTGGGCGCGCTGCACACCGCCGTCTCGCGCTTTGATGTGCCGTCTGTGCATCAGGGTCGCCCCATGGCTATCACCATGACGCAGGCCACTGAGGCAGGCACAGTCTACAGCCTGGATGAGATTTCCGCAATCAGCGCCATTGCCCGCGCCAAATCCCTGCCCTTGCACATGGATGGTGCGCGCTTTGCCAATGCGCTGGTGGCACTGGATACCACGCCAGCCGAGATGACCTGGAAGCGCGGCGTGGATATTCTCTCCTTTGGAGCCACCAAAAACGGCTGCTGGTGTGCGGAAGCCATTGTGTTTTTCAAGCCGGAGATGGCCGAGGAGATGCCCTATATCCGCAAGCGTTCAGCGCAATTGTTTTCCAAAACCCGGTTTATTTCAGCCCAGCTCGACGCCTATTTCAAGGACGGCTTGTGGATGGATATGGCCCGCCACGCCAATACCATGTCGGATCGCTTGCGCACTGGCTTAGAGGGCAGCAACAAGGCGCGGCTGGCGTGGAACACCAGCGGCAATGAAGTGTTTGCCATTCTTGAAAAACAGGCCGCCAAGGCAGCGCAAGACAAGGGCGCAAAATTCTACGACTGGCTGCCGCCGCGCGAACATCCCGATATGGTCGGCAAGGACGAGACCCTCATTCGCCTCGTCACCAGCTTTGCCACCACCGAGGAGGATGTCGATCGGTTTTTGGATATCCTATAATGCAAATCGGGCGGCCAATGGCCGCCCTCAACTGTCTCAACACAATAGTCAGATTAAATCACCTGCGCTTCAATTGCCTTTGGCGCGTTGAGCGGATCGGTGGCAATGGAAATGCGGCGCGGTTTCATGGCTTCGGGAATATTGCGCAACAGATCAATGTGCAGCAGCCCATTTTTCAGCGATGCGTTTTGCACCTCAACATGGTCGGCCAGCTGGAAGCGGCGCTCAAAGCCGCGCTTGGCGATGCCACGATAGAGAAACTCGGTCTGCTCGGCCTGATCTTCTTGCGCCTTCTCGCCTTTCACGGCCAGAACATGCGCATGAACCTCAATGCTCAGCTCGCTTTCATCAAAGCCAGCAACAGCCATGGTGATGCGATAGGTGGTTTCGCCGGTGCGCTCGATATTATAGGGCGGGTAGCTTTGGGCGGCTTCCGGCTGACCAAGGCTGTCGAGCATGGTGAACAGGCGGTCGAAACCAACGGTGGAGCGATAAAGGGGGGAAAAATCAACGTGACGCATAAGTGTCCTCCTGATGAGCAACGATTGCGATAAACACTCGAGAAAGGCCCCGAATTTGGCGGCATCTCCCGATTTGCAGGCCCGTTTGGCACCCGCAATCAGGAGATGGGAATGCGCAATTGCCAGTTCAAGACCTAAATTGAAATCCTACGGCACTTTCTATCTGCTGCATCATTTTCATCTCAGAGACTGTCTGATCAGAAAACCGGATTCCACTTTCCCCTGACACACCCTAAATCGATGCCGTTTTAAGGAAGGACGCAGGATGCGTGCGGCTGAATTTTTCATGAACAGGCGATTTGGTTTTCGTTCAGGTGTCAGCTCCTAACGTTGAGCGCATCAGAGGCAACTCTGGTCACTGAAGAATTCGTCCCTGCGTCTTCAGTATTTTGGGCCGGATCGCCAGACATATCCTGTCTGGCGATCCGGCTTTTTTCTTTGACCCCGAGGCAGGGCGCGCATAGTAAAAAGGCATCATCCGTTGTTTGCGAGGCCTTGCCATGGACACAGTGCTGCATGATCTGCCGGGCAATCCCCTTCCCGCCAATCACATCCTGGGTTATTTTACCGCCCATGATGGATTGAGATTGCGCTATGCCATTTTCAAAAGTGCCATCAGCCCCGCCAAAGGCACTGTGGTGCTGGTGCATGGACGCACAGAATCCATTGAAAAATATTACGAGACCATCGAGGATTTAACCCGATCGGGCCTTTGGGTGGCAACATTTGATCTTCGTGGCCAGGGCCTTTCCGATCGAGTCCACAAGGATAGAACACGCGGCCATGTGCGCCGCTTTTCCGATTATGAGCGCGATCTCGAGCTGTTTTTGGAAAAAGTCGTGCTGCCAGACGCGCGCGTGCCGCTGTACATGATCGCCCATTCCACCGGCGGGCTGATTGCCTTGTCAGCGGCCCCGCGCCTGTCGGGCCGCATTGCCCGGCTGGTGCTCTCGGCCCCCTTCGTGGGTCTGCATGGCGAGGCCATGTCTGCGGGCAAGATTTTCGGCCTGGCGCGACTGCTGTGCTTGGCAGGCCTTGGCAATAGCCGCATGTCATCATCGAGCAAGCCGCCAAACTTTGCTACCAATGTGCTGACCTCTGATAAAATACGCTTTGATCGCAACACAGACATCAATGCGCAGATTCCAGAGTTGGCGCTGGGTGGGCCAACGGCGCGCTGGCTGTATGAATGCAGCAAAGCCATCAAGCGGGTGAATGATCCCGCGCATCTGACCCAGATCACCATCCCCACCCTGCTGCTGGCCCCGATGCTGGATGGCATCGTGCCCTTCAGTGCGCAGGAACATCTGGCCCGCCATTTTCGTGCCGGCCAATTGCTCTCGGTGCCCGGCGCGCGCCATGAACTGTTGCAGGAAGACGACCGCTATCGCCTCCAGGCGCTGGCCGCCATCCATGCCTTCATCCCCGGCAGTGACGCAACGGAGCAATGGACGGCGACAGGGCTGGAGCCGGATGAAACGGCTGCCGATTACGCTTGAAGACCCGATTATTTCCGAAGAATTGCCAGAGCCTGATCATAAACCGCTTTTGAGCTGGCTGCGATGATCTTGCCCGCAGCTTCCGGCCGTTCACCATCCCAGGTGGTGATCATGCCGCCAGCCTGCTCGATGATCGGAATAAGTGCTCCGACATCATAGGGTTTCAGGCCGGTCTCAATCACCAGATCGACAAAACCCGCCGCCAACAGCGCATAGGCGTAGCAATCCACCCCATAGCGCGTCAGGCGCACGTTGGCGCGCACCGCATCAAAGCGTGCTCGCTCATCAACCTCGAAAATATCCGGCGATGTTGTGTAGAGAATGGCGTCCGACAGATCAGAACAGGCCCGCGTTTGCAACTGGCGCTCCCCATCCGGGCCGCGATACCAGGATTTTTCTCCATCGGCAAAATAGCGCTCACCGGTGAAGGGTTGATCCATCATGCCCATCACGGCCCGGCCTTTTTCCTGAAAGCCGATCAACGTGCCCCATGTGGGCAGGCCCGAGATAAAGGCGCGCGTGCCATCGATTGGATCAATCACCCAAACACTGTCCCGGCCAAGACCAATATTGCCATGCTCTTCGCCGAGAATGCCGTGATCAGGAAATTCGGCCTCGATCATGCCGCGAATCACGGTTTCTGCGGCTTTATCGCCCTCTGTCACCGGATCATAGCCGCCCGCTTCCTTGTTGACCACATCGAGACTTGAGCGAAACCGCGGCAAGGTCTCCGCTTTGGCACTCTCGGCAAGGCGATCAAAAAAACTCTTATCCGGACGCATGGTCTCTCCCGTTCAGGTGCAGGTCTTCTATTGCATACTTCTTTAAACCGGAATCGGTTTGAAGATAAAATCATGCAACAAAAATCAAGAGCTACTTTGAGCCTTTGTGCGTCATATATGGCGCACAAAGGCTCAAAGTAGCTTGGCTTTACGGACCAATTTCTTAAAGCGAAATGGACCTGCGCGAAAGCCTGCAAATCACCGATGGCAGGAGATTGCGAATACGACTGATTTTTAAGCCCACCATGCCCAACAGAAACCAAAACGCCCATTTTTTAACCACGCATAAAAATGCATCAAAACCTCTTGACATTTGTGCGTCGCAATATAGACTGATCCTCACAGTCTTCGGACTGTAAATACCCTCCTTGGGTGTTTCCTCCCTAGATTTGAGCCGCGCTTCGTGCGCGGTTTTTTTTGCGCAAAATAAAAGCCTATTCGGCGGCAAGCGCATCATCATTGGCGATACCGGCCCACGCGCCCGCCATTTGCGCAACGAAACGCGACAGCACACTGGCCAGCAAGGCAAAGTCGGCGCGCTTTTCCAGGGTTTGCTCATCCACATAGATGGCCCGATTGATCTCGATCTGCAACGCATGCAGCCCGCGCGCCGGGCGACCATAGTGCTCGGTGATAAAGCCGCCGGCATAGGGCTTGTTGCGCACGGCCGTAAAACCATAATCGCCCAGAATTTGCAGGGCGGCATGGGTGAGATCGGCGGACGCGCTGGTGCCGTAACGATCCCCGATGATAAAATCCGGGCGCAGCGCACCCGCCCCCACCCGGACTGAGCCGGGCATGGAGTGGCAGTCGATCAAAACCACAGAGCCAAACATGGTGTGGGTTTTGGCAATCAGCCGCCGCAAACAGGCGTGATATGGTTTATAAATGGTTTCGATCCGGGCGAGTCCCTCCTCCGCGCTCAATCGCCCCTGATAGATCTCCATATTTTCGGCCACAATGCGTGGAATAGTGCCAAGCCCACCGGCCACCCGCACGGAATGGCCATTGACGTAAGACGGCAAGGGACCGGAGAACATGCGCGGATCAAGCTCATAGGGCTCGCGGTTCACATCAACATAAGCGCGGGGGAAATTGGCCACCAAAAGCGGCGCACCATGGGAAGGTGCACTGGAAAACAGCTCATCGACAAAATAATCTTCAGAGCGGCGGATGGAAAAAGCATCCAGCTTCGAGCGCTCCAGAAACGCTTGCGAATAGGCTCTGCCACTGTGGGGAGAATTGTAAACGAAAGGAATTGACTGCTCTACGGGTTCACGCACCTCAAACAGCTCGCACGTGGCTGACAACGGCTGCATCGACCCTCTTCTTTACCAAATCAGCAAATCATTATGAAACATGTTGCCAGTTGGCAGCAATGAAGTCCATACTAAGACAACATCACGAGAGGCTTTCCTTCCCTTCACCAGTTATTTACGGGATGGGGAATATTGAGGAGAGCTAGAACACCATCATCAGTCGAGTAACGGTCCAGAAATGACTCAGAAAATTCTTCTCGCCGAAGACGATAACGATATGCGCCGCTTCCTGGTAAAAGCTCTGGAAAAGGCCGGCTATAAAGTCGCTTCTTTTGATAACGGTGCCAGCGCCTATGACAGGTTGCGCGAAGAACCCTTTTCGCTGCTGCTGACAGATATCGTCATGCCCGAAATGGACGGCATTGAGCTTGCCCGGCGCGCAACCGAACTGGACCCCGACCTCAAGGTCATGTTCATCACCGGCTTTGCCGCCGTTGCTCTCAATGCTGATTCCAAGGCGCCCAAGGATGCCAAGGTTCTGTCCAAGCCGTTCCACCTGCGCGATCTCGTGGATGAAGTGAATAAACTGCTTGCAGCGTAAGGGGTTGGCAAAATATTGCCAAAGATCTTCAAAGCACACTTGACGGAGCGGAAGGTTTTATGGTCTATCCGCCGTCATCGGATGGGCGTATAGCTCAGCGGGAGAGCACTACGTTGACATCGTAGGGGTCACAAGTTCGATCCTTGTTACGCCCACCATTCGAATTCATAAAAAAGGTCTCACGAGAAATCGCGAGACCTTTTTTTGTTTTCGATAATGTCGCAGGTTCACAATCGGCTTTCAATCAAGCCGCACTCAACCCGACTGAACGTAGGCGCTTAAAGCCGGTCAACAGCGTCCTTGACGGCGTCCTTGGCTTTGCCAACGTTCTTCTGGATCTTGCCTTTCGCCTCCTGGCCTGCACCTTCGGCGCGCAAACGATCATTGTCGGTTGCCTTGCCCGCAGCCTGCTTGGCTTTGCCAGCAATTTCGTTTCCGGTGCCTTTGATTTTATCAGACATGCTACCCATAATCTCGCCTCCGTTGTGCCTGCACCATTGCAAGCGGTTCGAAATAAAAACGAATGGTGAGGAGAAAAGTTCCGGCCTTTATGTAAGAAACGACTAAACAGAAATATCGCACCATAGCGCTGTGGTCATGCAGAAATTTCTCGCACCAATCCTCACCCTGCGTTAGAGCAAACAGCGAGAGACCATTTTATATGTGCCTGAAACCAGAAGGATCGACCATGACTGATAAAATCGTCCCTGTGATCATGGCTGGCGGAAAAGGCACCCGGCTATGGCCTTTGTCACGGGCCACCGCCGCCAAGCAATTTTTGAAAATGATTGGTGACGAAACACTTTTTCAGTCGACCTTAAATCGCGTTCGCGATGATGCGGTCTATGAAGCGCCCATCGTTGTGACCAATGAGGAGTTTCGCTTTCTGGTGGCCGAACAGGCGCGCGAACAAGGCGTCGCCCTGTCCGGCATCGTGCTGGAACCCATGGCGCGCAATACGGCGGCAGCCGTTGCCGTTGCGGCTCGTGTGGTGGCAGATCGCTTTGGCGATGACGCTCTGCTGTTGCTTTTGCCCTCCGATCACGCAATCACCGTGGACGATATCTATACCGGCTCGATCACCAAGGCGGCAACGGCGGCAAAGAGCGGCAAGCTGGTGACATTTGGCATTCATCCAACCGAGCCCGCCACCGGTTACGGCTATATCGAGCTTGGCGATGATCTGGAAAACGGCGTCTATACCGTCCAGCGCTTCATTGAAAAGCCCGATGAGGCCAAGGCCAGAACATTGCTGGAAGCGGGAAATTTTTACTGGAATTCAGGCATGTTCCTGTTTTCAGCAAACAGCATTATTGCGGAGCTGGAAGCCTTTGCGCCCACCGTCATGGCGGCTGCAACCGACGCCGTGGCCAAATCCAGCAAGGACTTTGATTTTCTTCGGCTCGATGCCAAAGCCTTTGCCGAGGCACCGTCGATCTCCATTGATTATGCGGTGATGGAAAAGACCCAAAAGGCCGCCGTGGTGCCCGCCGCCATCACCTGGTCAGACATGGGCAGTTGGGATGCCGTTTGGAAAATCGGCGATGCAGATGCGGATGGCAATGTTGTGCAAGGCAATGTCACCGTTCACAACACCACGAACTCTCTGGTCATCTCGCGCAATAGCCATATGGCCGTACAGGGCATGGATGGCGTGGCTGTTATTGCCAGCGAAGACGCGGTTTTTGTCGGTCGGCTGGATAACGCCCAGGATGTCGGCAATCTCGTCAAGATTCTGGCCGCAAGCGAAACGACCGCAAACCTCACGGAAACCCATCCCACCTCCCTTCGTCCATGGGGCGGTTATACCTCCATCCTCAGTGGCGATCGTTTTCAGGTGAAGCGACTGTTTGTGCATCCCGGCAAGAAGCTCTCCTTGCAAAAGCATCACCACCGCGCCGAACATTGGATTTGCGTCAAGGGTGCCGCCGAGGTGACCATTGATGACACCATGACAATCCTGCACGAAAACCAGTCGATTTACATTCCGCAAGGCTCTGTGCATCGCCTAGGCAATCCGGGGAAAATCCTGCTGGAAATGATCGAGGTGCAAACCGGCTCCTATCTTGGGGAGGACGATATTGTGCGTCTGGTCGACGAGTTCGGCAGAACCTGATTGGACCGAAATCCTGACAATCAGAAAAGCCGCCGTCATCCGGCGGCTTTTTTATGCGTGCGATGACCGAATGATATTCATCAACTTCGCCTTGCTTTCTCGGCGTGCATTGCACAAGATCAACCCCAACGCGGTCAACGACAGATCCGGCCCACCGGACAAGGGGTTCCATGGCAATCAAGGCAAGCATTTATCATCTCACCCATTATAAATACGACAACCCTGTGCGGCTTGGTCCCCAGATCATCCGGCTTAAACCGGCGGCCCATTCGAGAACCAAGGTTCTCAGCCATTCCCTGAAAGTGACGCCTGACAATCACTTTGTGAACCTGCAACAAGACCCTTACGGCAATTATCTGGCCCGGTTCGTGTTTCCCGACCCCGTGACCGAATTCAAGATCGAGGTTGATCTTGTTGCCGATATGACCGTCTACAACCCGTTTGACTTCTTCACCGAAGAAACCGCCGAAACCTGGCCGTTTTCCTACCCCGAAGATATTCGCGACGATCTGGCCATCTACATGAAGCCCGAGCCGGACAGCCTGGCCTTGAGCGAGTTTATGAAAACGCTCGACCAGACGCCGGGCCAGGGCACGGTGGATATGATTGTCGGCATCAATGCCATGCTGCAACAGCGCATCGGCTATGTCATCCGCATGGAGCCGGGCGTGCAAACGCCGGAGGAAACGCTGACCTCTGCCCTCGGCTCTTGCCGTGATACTGGCTGGCTTCTGGTGCAGGTTTTGCGCCATCTGGGCATCGCAGCGCGCTTTGTTTCGGGCTATCTCATTCAGCTGAAGCCGGATTTGCAGGCCCTGGATGGCCCCTCCGGCACCGATGTGGATTTCACCGATCTGCACGCCTGGGCAGAGGCCTATATTCCCGGTGCTGGCTGGATTGGTCTGGACCCCACCTCCGGTCTGATGACGGGTGAAAGCCATATTCCGCTGGCCGCGGCCCCGCATTATAAAAATGCAGCGCCGATTTCCGGTGGCTATTTTGGCGAAGCCAACACCGAGTTTGATTTTGCCATGGAGGTCAAGCGCGTCGCTGAGCATCCGCGCATCACAAAGCCGTTTTCGGATGAAAGCTGGGAAGCCCTCAACGCCCTTGGCCTGAAGGTTGATGGCGAGTTGGCAGCCCATGACGTGCGCCTGACCATGGGCGGTGAGCCGACTTTTGTGTCGATTGATGATTTCCAATCAGCCGAATGGAACACTGACGCGGTTGGCCCCACCAAGCGTGACAAAGCCGACCACCTGATTCGCCGGTTGCGCGAAAAATTCGCACCCGGTGGTTTTCTGCATTACGGCCAGGGCAAGTGGTATCCCGGTGAAAGCCTGCCGCGCTGGACGTTTTCACTCTATTGGCGAAAGGACGGCAAGCCGATCTGGCATGACCCAGAGCTGATTGCCGCTGAGAGCAAGGATACCAAGGTCACGGCTGAGCAGGCGCAAGCCTTGCTGGCAGGCATTGCCAAAGAGCTGGAGATTGAGCCGGAAATGCTGATCCCGGCCTATGAAGATCCCGCCGAATGGATCATCAAGGAAGGCAGCCTGCCGGAAAATGTCGATCCCTCCAATTCCAAGCTGGAAAGCCCGGAAGAACGCGCCCGCATTGCCAAGGTGTTTGAGCGCGGCCTGACCACCCCCACCGGTTATATCCTGCCGGTGCAGGCATGGAATGCGCGCGCAGGCGGAAAACGTTGGGTTAGCGAGCGCTGGCGCACGCGGCGCGGCAAGATCTTCCTTATTCCCGGCGATAGTCCCATTGGCTTTCGCATGCCGCTTGGCACGCTGCCTTATGTGCCGCCGTCGCAATACCCTTACATCCACACGGCAGACCCATCGCTGCCACGTGCTCCTTTGCCCGATTATGGTGGCGAGAGCGACAAGCTGGGTCGTGCTTTGTCTGAAGCATCGCGCAAAGCCCCTGAAACCCAGCAGGATCGCAATGAACAGACCATTGCCGGTTCCAAAGAGGATATTCGCGGGGCTGTTCGCACCGCCATGAGTGTTGAGCCGCGCGATGGTCGGCTCTGCGTTTTCATGCCGCCGGTTGAGAAGATCGAGGATTATCTGGAACTGGTCGCAGCCGCGGAAACGGCAGCAAGAGAACTGGGCCTGCCCGTTCATATCGAGGGCTACGCCCCCCCGCAGGATGAGCGCATCAATGTTATCCGTGTTGCCCCCGATCCGGGCGTGATTGAGGTCAACATCCATCCGGCTGACACTTGGCACGATTGCGTCAACACCACCAACATCATCTATGAAGAGGCCCGCCAGACGCGGCTTGGAGCCGATAAATTCATGATTGACGGTCGCCACACCGGCACCGGCGGCGGCAACCATGTGGTGGTGGGCGGTGCCAACCCCAATGACAGCCCGTTCCTGCGCCGGCCGGATTTGCTGAAAAGTCTGGTTTTGCATTGGCAGCGCCACCCTGCCCTGTCCTATCTGTTTTCCGGCATGTTCATTGGCCCGACCAGTCAGGCCCCGCGCATTGATGAAGCCCGTCATGACAGCCTTTACGAGCTGGAAATTGCTATTGCGCAAATTCCCATGCCGGGGAACGGAGCCTTGCCACCACTTCCATGGCTGGTGGACCGGCTTTTTCGCAATCTACTCACCGATGTCACCGGCAACACCCACCGATCCGAAATCTGCATCGACAAGCTGTTTTCGCCAGACGGCCCCACGGGTCGCCTTGGGTTGGTGGAATTCCGTGGCTTTGAAATGCCGCCCAATGCGCGCATGTCACTGGCCCAGCAAGTGTTGATCCGCGCCATCATTGCCCGGTTCTGGAAAAATCCCGTTGGTGGCAATTTTGTCCGGTGGGGCACAGCATTGCATGATCGCTTCATGCTGCCGCATTATATCTGGCAGGATTTTCTCGAAGTGCTGGCTGATCTGCGCGACAATGGTTTCGATTTGAAGCCGGAATGGTTTGCAGCCCAGCTGGAATTCCGCTTTCCCTTCGTAGGCGAGGTCGAATACGCGGAGACCAAACTGGAGCTGCGCCAAGCGCTGGAGCCTTGGCATGTAATGGGCGAAGAAGGTGCCGTTGGCGGCACCGTGCGCTATGTGGATTCATCCGTCGAGCGTTTGCAGGTGAAGCTTGAAACCGCAAACCCCGAACGCTTTGCCGTGGCCTGCAATGGCCGCCGCATTCCGCTGTCAAAATCGGGCGTCAATGGCGTGGCGGTGGGCGGCGTGCGCTATAAAGCATGGCAACCGGCATCCGGGTTGCATCCTATGCTTCCTGTAAACACACCGCTAACTTTCGACATATATGATATATGGACAGGGCGGTCTGTGGGCGGTTGTGTCTATCACGTCGCCCATCCCGGCGGTCGTAGTTACGATACTTTCCCTGTGAATGGAAATGAAGCGGAGGCCAGACGGCTTGCACGTTTCGAGCCGTGGGGGCATACCACCGGATCTTATCCCCTTTGGCCAGAGACGGTTTCGCCAGAATTTCCGCACACATTGGACTTGCGGCGACCTCAAGGTATTTAAATGAGCAAGACACCTGTGATGGAGGTTAACGAGCGCCATCAGGACGCATCAGCCACATCAGCCACAGTGGAAGCTTTGGCCGATGACTATCGGACCTTGCCCGGCGTTGCCGACGAAATGCTGGACAAGCACGGCAACATTCGGCCCGTGTGGCAAAATTTCGTCAACGCCATTCAGGCCATGGGGCCCGAGGAGATGCATGAGCGCTTCGCCCGTGCTGACCGTTACCTGCGCGATGCCGGGGTGTTTTATCGCGCCTATGGCTCGGCGGCCAGCAACACAGATCGGGCGTGGCCTTTCTCCCACATTCCGGTGCTGATTGCCGACGACGAATGGCAAGTGCTGACCAAAGGTCTGGTGCAACGCGCCGAACTGCTGGAAAAGGTGGTTGCCGATATTTACAGCGAAAACCGTCTGGTGCAGGAAGGCTTCATCCCCCCTGCCCTAATTGCCGCCAACAGCGAATTTTTGCGCCCGCTGGTCGGGGTTAAGCCCGCCGGTGGCCATTATCTGCATTTCTGCTCGTTTGAAATTGGCCGTGGCCCAGATGGCAATTGGTGGGTGCTGGCAGACCGCACTCAGGCACCGTCTGGCGCAGGTTTTGCGCTGGAAAATCGCGTTGCCACCACCCGCGCCTTCTCTGATATTTATGCCGAAACCCATGTGCATCGGCTGGCATCGTTTTTCGGAGCTTTCCGCGACGCCTTGCAAGGCCACAAGCAAAGCCCGGATGACCGCATCGCCGTGCTCTCGCCCGGACCGGCCAATGAAACCTATTTCGAACACGCCTATATTGCCCGTTATCTCGGCATTATGTTGCTGGAGGGTGAAGACCTCACCGTGGTCAATGGCAAGGTCATGGTGCGCACGGTCGCAGGCTTAAAGCCGATTGGCGTGTTGTGGCGGCGCCTGGATGCCGCCTTTGCCGATCCGTTGGAGCTGAACCAGAACAGCCATATTGGCACACCCGGCATGGTGCAGGCCCTGCGCGAAGGCTCGGTCAGTTTTGTCAATGCACTCGGCACCGGCATATTGGAAACACGGGCGTTGATGGCCTTTTTGCCAACCCTGTGTCGCCATCTTCTGGGTGAAGATTTGGCCATGCCCTCGATTGCCACATGGTGGTGCGGCCAAAAATCCGAACGCGAGCATGTGGCCAACAACATCGAGAAAATGGTGATTGGCCCGGCCTATTCGCGCCAGCCGTTTTTTGAAGACAACCATCAATCGGTGCTGGGCTCGACCTTGCGCTCGACAGCCCAACAATCCATTGCCTCATGGCTTGCCAGCGATGGAGCACAGCTGGTGGGGCAAGAGGCCGTAACCCTTTCCACCACGCCGGTCATGGTGGATGGCAAGCTGCAACCGCGACCCATGAGCTTGCGCGTGTTTGCCGCCCGCACCAAGAATGGCTGGCAAATCATGCCCGGCGGCTTTGGCCGCATCGGCTCTGGCAAGGATGTTGCCGCCATTGCCATGCAATCGGGCGGCTCCGCCGCCGATGTCTGGATTGTCTCTGACAAGCCGGTCGAGCGCACCACACTGTTGCCGGATGCTGAGGAATTTACCCGCAATTTGCCGGGCAGCCTGCCCAGCCGCGCCGCCGACAACCTGTTTTGGTTGGGGCGCTATATTGAACGGGCCGAAGGCGCACTTCGAATTTTGCGGGCGTGGAACTCACGCTTTGCCGAAACGGCCGATGCCGAGCAACCGCTTTTGGCCTATGTCAGCGACTATCTGAAGGCGCTGGACATTGACACCATGGAAGGTGTGCCGGAAACGCTGCTGGGCAGCATCAACAGCGCTGTCTATTCGGCCAGCAATATTCGCGATCGCTTTTCGCCCGATGGCTGGCTGGCGCTGAATGATCTAGCCAAAACCGCCCGCCGCTTTGGCCTCAATGTCAAACCGGGTGATGATGCCACCCATGCCATGACCATTTTGCTGCGCAAGCTGGCAGGTTTTGCCGGCTTAGTGCATGAAAACATGTATCGCTTTACCGGCTGGCGCTTCCTCACCATTGGCCGCATGCTGGAGCGCGCCTTGCACATGACCCGGCTGCTCGGCCATCTCACCAGCGAAGACGCCCCCGACGGCGCGCTGGATATGCTGTTGGAAATTGGCGATAACGTCATGACCCATCGCCGCCGCTACAATGTGAACACGGCCCATCTGACGGTGACCGACCTTCTGGCGCTGGACCCGCTCAACCCGCGCTCCATTCTGTTTCAGCTCAACGAAATTCTCAGCGAAGTGGTTGAATTGCCAAATGCCAAGGCAAACGGGCAAATGTCGCATTTTTGCCGCGAGACCGTGCGGCTTCAGGCACGCGTTGTGGTGATGACGCCGGACATGCTGACGCAAGAGGTTTACCACAGCCTGGAGCGCGAACTGGAATTGCTGTCGGACCTCTTGGCGCAAACCTATCTGGGATAGCAGATGCTGTATGATTTAACCCTGCATATGGGCTATATTTATGATGTTGCCGCCGCTGGGGGCCGCCATATCCTGCGCATCATGCCGCTGTCCCTGCCCCACCGGCAAAGATTGGTGGCGGGATCGGTGGCGATTGACCCGCAGCCGGAAGAGCGCACCAGCTATACGGATTTTTTCGAACATCCCGCCATTACCTTTGCCTATCGCTCACCGCATGAAAAACTGGATATTCGCATGCAGGCGCGCATCCATGTGGAAGCGCCGCCCATCACCGCCGATTTGTCGCCGCTTCTGGAAAGCCTTGGGGGCGAACTTGCCGCGTATTGGTCACTGGAGCCAAACTCACCGCATCATTACCTTGGGAAAAGCCCGCGCCTACCCGAAAGCTCTGACATTGCGGCCTATGCCCGTGAACATCTACACCCCAGCATGACCGTGCATCAGATTGCCAAAGCGCTCTGCGCCCGCCTTCACAAAGACTTCAAATATGATGCCAAGGCAACCACGGTTGACACCTCACCAAACGAAGCCTTTGCGCTTAAAAAAGGCGTCTGTCAGGATTTTTCCCATATCATGATCGTGGCCTTGCGCAGTCTTGGCATTCCGGCTGGCTATGTCAGCGGCTTTTTGCGCACCATTCCGCCGCCGGGCAAAGAGCGGCTGGCGGGGGCCGATGCCATGCATGCCTGGGTGCGCATCTGGTGTGGCAAGGCCATGGGCTGGATCGAACTGGACCCAACCAACAATATTCCGGCAGGCAGCGATCATGTGGTGGTCGGCTATGGCCGTGACTATTCGGATGTTGCTCCGGTGATTGGTGTGTTGAAAGGCTACGGCAACCACTCAACCGTACAGGCTGTTGATCTTATTCCGCTGCCGGGCACATGAACCGGCAAGACAGCCTCAAGAGTTGTATGATCGCGAGATTAGATAAAATTTAAGCAGTTTCATTAGGTGGAAATCAACCTGCGAAAGCTAATTCTGATCACATCAGATACATGACGATCGTTTATCTCTTTGCCCAAAGTGCTGACATCGTCGAATGCTCGATCAGGGATGGATATCATGGTCATGTCGATATTTCGAAACCGCCTGTTTTCGCTTGCGCGCGAAACCTCAGGCAATTTCGGCATGATGACGGCCCTGCTTCTGCCGGTCAGTATCGGGGTTGTTGGCCTTGGTCTGGATGCCACCACCATGCTGCAAAACAAGCGCAGCCTGCAAAATGCCGTGGATGCCGCAGCCCTTGCCACAGCAACCGCCATGACCAAAGACACCATGAGCACAGGTGATGCGGATGCCATGGCAAAAAGCTATGTGCTGTCGCAAATGGCCAATGTCTCGAGCGATGCCACAACAGCATCAGCAAACCTGACAACCGTCGCCCAAATTTCGACCCCCACCCCAAGTTCAGGCAATGGCAAAATCTATGACGTTGGCCTGACCAGCTCCTACACCATGACCACCAATGCGTTATCGCAGGCCTTTGGCTGGAAAACCGTGACCATATCGGCTTATGGCAAGGCTGAGGCATCGACCCAAACCCAACAGACCCAAAAGGGCCTCTCTCTCTATCTGGTTCTGGACCGTTCGGGATCTATGTCGTTCATCACAGACCAGGTTGATACAAGCCAGTACTCTTGCCCGAATTACACCGAAAGCAATTGGGGATATTATCCTTATCTGGCACCAAGCAGGCCTTGCTATATCAACAAGATGACTTCGCTGAAGACAGCTGTTGGCGTTATGTCGGACACTTTGACAGCCAAGGATCCAACAGCCCGTGCCTATTCGATACCCCGCTCCCAGCTGGTGCGTGTGGGTGCTATCGCGTTCAATGACCAATCCTTTTCGGCGCAGGCCCCGGCATGGGGAACGCAAGCGGCTCAAAACTATGTCGATAGTATTCCCACATACCCGACAGGGGGAACCGACGCCAGTGACGCCTTGAACACGGCGTATAAAGCACTTAGAAAAAAGAACAAAACAGAGCAAAAAGCCCATACCGACGCCGGTACTCCAAATTTCGACCGGTATATCATCTTCATGACGGATGGCGAGATGACGGGAGACAGCGGCTCATGGAACTCTGGCCTCGACAACAACGTTCGCGAAATTTGCAAAGCAATCAAGTCTGACGAAATTCATCTGTTCACCGTGGCCTTCATGGCACCGGAAAAAGGTAAATCACTGCTTCAAGCCTGCGCAAGCGATCCAAATAGCTATTATCAACCCGATACGATGGCAGGCCTTGTCAGTGCATTTACGGCAATCGCGCAAGATGTTTCCAAGAGTACCACCCGCCTGACCAATTGATGCAGTCTCAGTAAAGCAGGGGGTATTTGCACGTGTAAATTTATTTTCCGCAGCGCAGCCCCTTTCGATTATCAGACTCTAGAGCCTGTCAGGTGCAGACTGAACACGACGGACGTCGCTTGTTTTGTTTGAGTTTGCCTTATCAAAAAACCGGATTCCAATTTTCTCTGAAAATTTTAGCGCCTCATTTCGTCGCGCAAAATCCTCTCAACCAACAGTAATAGTTCATCTTTCGAAAATACCCTGTTGCCACAACTCACCAAGGATGCATAAACTGCACTTCCTGGTGGTTTGCGTTGCACACTGTCCGGTCCTTGCGCCCTGCCCATTCATTCTCACCATGTGGCGAACGTTATGATCAAAAATCTTCCCAAAGCTGACCTCCCGCTTCCGGCACCCCGCGTTTCAAATCCTGAAACACTGGCAGCAGAGATCATCGAACGGCTCACCTATGGTATTGGCAAGGACGCCAAGGTCGCCAAGCCCCATGATTGGCTGACCGCTACAATTTTGGTGGTGCGAGATCGCATCATTGACCGCTGGATGGAATCCACCCGCGAGACCTATGCCACCAACGCCAAGCGGGTTTACTATCTATCGCTGGAATTTCTGATTGGCCGCCTGATGCGCGATGCCATGAGCAATCTGGGCTTGATGGAAGAAATCCGCGAAGCCCTTGGCTCTCTGGGCGTGGATATGGCCGTCATCGCAGGTCTTGAGCCCGATGCCGCACTTGGCAATGGTGGCCTCGGCCGCCTCGCCGCCTGCTTCATGGAAAGCATGGCAACGGTGAATATCCCGGCCTACGGCTATGGTATTCGCTATGTCCACGGCCTTTTCCGCCAGCAGATGGCCGATGGCTGGCAGGTGGAATTGCCGGAAACATGGCTGGCCCACGGCAATCCATGGGAGTTTGAGCGCCGCGAAAGCTCTTACGAAATCGGCTTTGGCGGCGGCGTGGAAACCATTAGCACCGGTACGGACGAAATCCGCCATGTTTGGAAGCCCAGCGAGCGCGTGATTGCCATGGCCTTCGACACCCCCATCGTCGGCTGGCGTGGCGCGCGCATCAACACGCTGCGTCTTTGGTCGGCCCAGCCGATCGATCCGATCTTGCTCGACGCCTTCAACGCTGGCGACCACATTGGCGCGCTGCGCGAAAGCAACCGGGCTGAGAGCCTCACCCGCGTGCTTTATCCCGCCGATGCCACGCCAGCCGGTCAGGAATTGCGCCTGCGACAAGAATATTTCTTCTGCTCCGCATCCCTGCAAGACATTGTGCGCCGCCATCTGCAACAGGGCAACGCGCTCACCGATCTTCCGCAAAAAGTGGCGATTCAGCTCAACGACACCCACCCGGCGGTGTCGGTTGCCGAATTGATGCGCCAGCTCTGCGACATTCATGGTCTGGACTTTGACACGGCTTGGGAGATCACCAAGGGCACATTCTCCTATACCAACCATACGTTGTTGCCGGAAGCGCTGGAAAGCTGGCCCGTGCCGCTGTTTGAGCGGCTTTTGCCTCGCCATATGCAGCTGGTCTATGCCATCAATGCCAAATGTCTGGTGGAGGCGCGCAAGGAGAAAAACTTCAACGACGCGGAAATCTCCAGCATTTCGCTGATTGATGAAAATGGCGACCGGCGCGTGCGCATGGGCAATCTGGCCTTTATGGGCTCGCATTCCATCAATGGCGTGTCTGCGCTGCACACCGAGCTGATGAAGGAAACGGTGTTTGCCAACCTGCACAAGCTCTACCCCGACCGCATCAACAACAAGACCAATGGCATTACCCCGCGCCGCTGGCTGATGCAGTGCAATCCCGGCCTCACCTCGCTGATCCGCGAAGCCATTGGCGATGAGTTTCTCGACGATGCCGAGAAGCTGACGGCGCTGGATGCCTTTGCCCACGACAGCGCGTTTCAGGAAAAATTCGCCGCGATCAAAAGGGCCAACAAACAGCAATTGTCGAATCTGGTGGCCAGCCGCATGGGCATTCGGCTCGATCCATCGGCGATGTTCGATATCCAGATCAAGCGTATTCATGAATACAAGCGCCAGCTTCTCAACATCATTGAGACTGTGGCGCTTTACGATCAGATCCGCTCGCATCCTGAGCGCGACTGGGTGCCGCGGGTAAAACTCTTCGCAGGCAAGGCAGCGCCAAGCTATCACAACGCGAAATTGATCATCAAACTGGCCAATGATGTGGCGCGGGTGATCAACAACGACCCATCGGTGCGCGGATTGCTCAAAGTGGTGTTCGTGCCCAATTACAATGTGTCGCTGGCCGAGGTCATGGTGCCTGCCGCCGACCTGTCCGAGCAGATCTCGACGGCAGGCATGGAAGCATCCGGCACCGGCAATATGAAATTTGCCCTCAACGGTGCGTTGACCATCGGCACGCTGGACGGTGCGAATGTCGAAATGCGCGACCATGTTGGGGCGGACAATATCTTCATCTTTGGCATGACCGCCGAAGAGGTGGGCAATGTGCGCACAGAAGGCCACAATCCCCGCGCCATTATCGAGCATTCGCGCGAACTCTCACAAGCGCTGTCCGCCATCGCGTCCGGTGTCTTTTCTCCCGATGATCGCGGTCGGTTCCAGGAGCTGGTGGATGGGCTTTATTCCCACGACTGGTTCATGGTGGCCGCCGACTTCGATGCCTATGCTAGCGCCCAACGCACCGTGGATGAGGTCTGGCTGGACCGCAGCACGTGGAACGCCAAAACCATCTACAACACCGCTCGCATGGGCTGGTTCTCTTCGGATCGGACGATCAAGCAATATACGGCCGACATCTGGAGAGCCTAATGAAGAAACCAAGCAAGCAGGCCGAAAAATCAACGGAGCCTATGGCTCCAGCCCCTGCTGTTGTTGATGCCATTCTATCGGGTCTGCATACGGATCCTTTTGCCGTGCTGGGCGTGCATAACAGCGTAGACGGCTTCGTGGCCCGCTGCTTTATTCCCGGTGCTGAAACCATCACGGCCATGGGGCTTGATAGCACCACGCTGGGTGAGCTGAATTGCCTGCACCCGGATGGTTTTTTTGCGGGCAACATTGCCGTGAAATCCATCCAGCCATTGCGCTACCGCGCCACACGCGGCGATGTGGAATGGTCCGTCACCGACCCCTATAGCTTTGGTCCGGTGCTGGGGCCGATGGATGATTATTTTGTGCGCGAAGGCTCGCATTTACGCCTGTTTGACAAGATGGGATCCCACCCCATCCACCATCAGGGGGTCGATGGCTTTCACTTTGCGGTCTGGGCACCCAATGCCAAACGGGTGTCCGTGGTGGGTGATTTCAACGAATGGGATGGCCGCCGCCATGTGATGCGACTGCGCCGCGACACCGGCATTTGGGAAATTTTCGCCCCCGATGTGCGCGCCGGCAGCACCTATAAATTTGAAATCCTCGGCATTTATGGCGATGTTTTGCCGCTCAAGGCCGATCCCTTTGCACGGCGCAGCGAATTGCGCCCGCAAACCGCCTCGATCACCACAGGCGAGCTTGAGCAGGACTGGGATGACGGCGACCATATCAAACATTGGGCAAGCGTCGACAAGCGCCGCCAACCGATGTCGATCTATGAAGTCCATGCCGGGTCTTGGCAATTGCGCGACGATGGCTCGTTTCTGAGCTGGGATGAAATGGCCGAGCGGCTGATTCCCTATTGCGTTGATATGGGCTTTACCCACATCGAATTCTTGCCGATCAGCGAACACCCCTATGATCCGTCATGGGGCTATCAGACCACGGGCCTTTATGCCCCGACGGCCCGCTTTGGCGAGCCGGAAGGCTTTGCCCGTTTCGTCAATGGTTGCCACAAGGTTGGCATTGGCGTGCTGCTGGATTGGGTGCCAGCCCATTTCCCCACCGACGCCCATGGCCTTCGCCAGTTCGACGGCACAGCCCTTTATGAGCATGAAGATCCGCGTCAGGGCTTTCACCCCGACTGGAACACAGCCATCTACAATTTTGGCCGCTCCGAGGTTCTCTCTTATCTGACCAACAATGCGCTGTATTGGGGCGAGAAATTCCACCTCGACGGCTTGCGGGTCGATGCCGTGGCCTCGATGCTTTATCTCGATTATTCGCGAAAAGACGGCGAGTGGATTCCCAACGAATATGGCGGGAGGGAAAATCTGGAATCGGTGCGATTCCTGCAAAAAATGAACCAGCAGGTCTATGCAGCCCATCCGCAGATGATGACCATTGCCGAGGAAAGCACATCCTGGCCAAAGGTGTCGCAGCCGGTGCATGAGGGTGGCTTGGGCTTCGGCTTCAAGTGGAACATGGGTTTCATGCATGACACGCTCAGCTTTTTTGCCCGTGATCCGCTTTATCGAAAATTCCACCATCAGGAAATCACCTTCGGCCTGCTCTATGCGTTCAGCGAAAATTTCGTGCTGCCCATTTCCCATGATGAAGTGGTGCATGGCAAAGGCTCAATGATTGCCAAAATGCCTGGCGATGATTGGCAGAAATTTGCGAACCTTCGCGCTTATTATGCGTTTATGTGGGGGTATCCCGGCAAGAAGCTGTTGTTTATGGGGCAGGAATTTGCGCAATGGAGTGAATGGAGCGAAAAGCGCGCGCTGGACTGGAACCTGCTGCAATATCCTCTACATGAAGGTATGCGCCGGCTGGTGCGCGATTTGAACCTGACCTATCGCAACAAGCCAACGCTGCATGCCCGAGACTGCGAAGGAGAAGGTTTTGAATGGTTGATCAGCGATGATGTCGAGCAATCAGTGTTTGCGTGGCTGCGCAAAGCACCCGATTGCAAGCCCATCGCGGTGATCGCAAACCTGACCCCCGTTTATCATGAGCATTATACTGTTCCGCTGCCGGTTGCTGGCCGATGGCGGGAAATTTTAAATACAGATGCTGAAATCTATGGCGGCAGCGGCAAGGGAAATGGCGGTCGCGTGGAGGCGGTGCCTCAGGGCCACGATTGGGCAGCAGCGAGCCTATCGTTACCACCATTGGCCGTGATTATGCTGGAGCTGGAATCTTAATGCGGGAGGGCATTTTATGACAACAAAGAGAGTTCAACCCTTGGCGCGCGATGCAATGGCCTATGTGCTGGCAGGGGGACGAGGAAGCCGCCTGAAAGAACTGACGGATCGCCGCGCAAAGCCCGCAGTCTATTTTGGCGGCAAAGCCCGCATCATTGATTTTGCCCTGTCCAATGCCATCAATTCGGGCATCCGCCGCATCGGTGTCGCCACCCAGTATAAAGCCCACTCCCTGATCCGCCATTTGCAGCGTGGCTGGGATTTCTTGCGGCCAGAACGCAACGAGAGCTTCGATATCTTGCCAGCCAGCCAGCGCGTCTCGGAAACGCAATGGTATGAAGGCACGGCTGACGCCGTGTTTCAGAATATTGATATTATCGAATCCTACGCGCCGGAATATATGGTCATTCTGGCCGGCGACCACATCTATAAAATGGACTATGAGCTGATGCTTCAGCAGCATGTCGACAGTGGCGCCGATGTCACCGTTGGCTGCATGGAGGTTCCAAGACTGGAAGCCACCGCCTTTGGTGTCATGCATGTTGATGACAAAGACAATATCATCGCTTTTGTCGAAAAACCTGCTGATCCGCCGGGTATTCCGGGCAACGAAAGCATGGCGCTTGCCTCCATGGGCATCTATGTTTTCCACACTAAGTTCCTGATGGACGCCTTGCGCCGCGATGCGGCCGATCCCAATTCCAGCCGGGATTTTGGCAAGGATATCATCCCGTATATCGTTGAAAACGGCAAAGCCGTTGCCCATCGGTTCGCCAGTTCCTGCGTCCGCTCCGATTTTGAAAGAAACCCCTATTGGCGCGATGTCGGCACCATTGATGCCTATTGGCAGGCCAATGTTGACCTCACAGACATCGTGCCGGAGCTGGATATCTACGACAAGACCTGGCCAATCTGGACCTATGCAGAGATCAATCCACCCGCAAAATTCGTGCATGACGATGAGGGCCGTCGCGGCTCGGCAATTTCATCTCTGGTGTCGGGCGATTGCATCATTTCCGGTTCAGCCCTGTATAAGAGCCTGTTGTTCACCGGTGTGCGGGCCAATTCCTACTCGCGGCTAGAGGGCGCGGTGATTCTGCCAAAAGTGCTTGTTGGTCGTCATGCGCGGCTGACCAATGTGGTGATCGACCATGGCGTGGTCATTCCCGAAGGGCTGATCGTGGGTGAAGACCCGGAAATGGATGCCAAGCGTTTCCGCCGTTCTGAAAATGGGATCTGCCTCATCACCCAGGCCATGATCGACAAGCTGGATCTGTAATCAGATGAATGTTTTATCCGTCACCTCGGAAGTCTATCCGCTCATCAAAACCGGTGGTCTTGCCGACGTGGCGGGTGCACTGCCGCTGGCGCTTGATGTGCTGGGCATCAATACCCGTACCCTGCTGCCGGGCTATCCGGCGGTGATGGACAAGATCGGGCCTGCCAATCCCTTGATGCATTTCCCAGATCTTCTGGGCGAAGCGGCCACCCTTCTGGCCGCCACCTATGAAGGGCTGGACCTTCTGGTTCTCGATGCACCAGACCTTTATCGAAGAGCCGGTGGCCCCTATCTGGACCCCACAGGCCAAGACTATGTCGACAATTGGAAACGCTTTGCGGTTTTATCCATGGCCGGCGCGCAGATTGCGCAAGGGGCGCTGGCCGATTGGCAACCTGATCTGGTGCATGTGCATGACTGGCAGGCAGCCCTTGTGCCCGTGTTTATGCGCTATAGTGAAAAGCCTGAAATCCCCAGCCTTTTGACCATTCATAACATTGCATTTCAGGGGCAGTTTGCCGCCAATATCCTGCCAGAGCTGAACCTTCCCGGCCATGCCTATTGGGAAGCGCTCGAATATCATGGCACGGTATCTTACCTGAAGGGGGCCATTGTCACCGCCCACGCCATCAGCACCGTCAGCCCATCCTATGCCGAGGAAATTCTCGACCCCGCCTATGGTATGGGATTGGAAGGCGTTGTGGCCAGTCGCGCCGACAGCCTGCACGGGATTGTCAATGGAATCGATATTGAGGCCTGGAATCCGGCCAAGGACGCTCTCATTACCGCATCTTACGGCGTGACAACGCTGAAAAAGCGCAGCCTCAACAGGGAATCATTGACCAAGCATTTTGGCCTCGATCATGATAATTCCCCAATTTTCTGTGTGATTTCACGCCTGACCTGGCAAAAAGGCATGGATGTTCTGGCCGAGATTATTGACGATCTGGTGGCAGAAGGCGGCAAGCTTGTGGTTCTCGGCTCTGGAGAGCCGGGGCTGGAATGGGCGTTGAAAACGGCAGCAAACCGCCATCCCGGCCGGGTGGGTGTGCAATTGGGCTATAATGAGCCGCTGTCTCACCTCATGCAGGCAGGCAGTGATGCCATTATCATTCCATCGCGTTTTGAACCTTGCGGCTTGACCCAGCTTTATGGCTTGCGCTACGGCTGCGTGCCAGTGGTCGCACGAACCGGTGGTTTGAACGACACGATCATTGACGCCAACGCGGCAGCGCTTAATGCTAAGGCGGCAACCGGCATACAATTCGCGGCAGTGACTGCGGAAGGATTAAGACAGGCGGTGCGACGCACAATTCGTCTGTTCAAAGACACAAAAACATGGAATCAGATCCAGAAGCAGGGCATGAAAGCAGACGTATCATGGGAAACAAGCGCACAGGCTTACGTCCATCTTTATCATCGCCTCCTCGGAAAAGGCTGAAACACGCATGATTATCACGGTTCCAACCAAACCCTATTCTGACCAGAAGCCCGGCACATCGGGCCTGAGAAAGAAAGTTCCGCATTTCCAGCAGGAACATTACGCCGAAAACTTTATCCAATCGATTTTCGATTCGCTGGAAGATTTCAAAGGCAAAACGCTGGTGATCGGCGGCGATGGACGGTTCTATAACCGTGAAGTCATTCAAAAAGCCATCAAAATGGCCGCTGCCAATGGCTTTGGCCGGGTGCTGGTGGGTCAGGGCGGCATTTTGTCGACGCCTGCGGCTTCCAACATCATTCGCAAATACAAAGCTTTTGGCGGTATTATTCTGTCTGCCAGCCACAATCCCGGCGGACCAACCGAAGACTTCGGCATTAAATACAATATTGGCAATGGCGGCCCGGCACCGGAGCGCATCACCGATGCCATCTATGCCAATTCCAAGACCATCACCTCCTATAAGACGCTGGATGTTGCCGACATCAATCTCGACAATGTCAACAGCTTTGAGCTGGGCGCGATGACGGTTGAGGTGATTGATCCTGTTGCGGATTATGCCGCACTGATGGAGCAATTGTTTGATTTCCCCGGCATTCGCAACATGTTCAGCCTCGGATTTCGCATGTCCTTTGATGCCATGAGCGCCGTCACCGGCCCTTATGCGAAGGAAATTCTCGAAAACCGTCTGGGTGCCCCGGAAGGCACAGTGCGCAATGGCACACCCCTGCCCGATTTTGGCGGCCATCATCCGGACCCAAATCTGGTGCATGCCAAAGACCTCTATGATGAATTGATGGGTCCAGATGCGCCGGACTTTGGTGCCGCATCGGATGGCGACGGCGACCGCAACCTGATTATCGGCAAGGGCATGTTTGTAACCCCGTCTGATAGCCTTGCGATTTTGGCCGCCAATGCCAACCTCGCCCCCGGCTATTCCGCAGGCATTGCCGGCATTGCCCGGTCCATGCCCACCAGTGCGGCGGCCGACAAAGTGGCCGAGCGGCTGAAAATCGGCATGTATGAAACACCAACCGGCTGGAAATTCTTCGGCAACCTGATGGACGCTGGCAAAGTGACCATCTGTGGCGAAGAAAGTGCTGGCACCGGCTCCAGCCATGTGCGCGAAAAGGACGGGCTATGGGCCGTGCTGCTCTGGCTCAACGTGCTGGCAAGCCGGGGTGAGAGCGTGCAGGAAATCGTGCGCCAGCATTGGGCCAGCTATGGTCGAAACTACTATTGCCGCCACGATTATGAAGAAGTCGATTCAGATGCCGCCAATGGGCTGATTGAAGCGCTGCGCGCCAAGCTTGCCGATCTGCCCGGCACTCAAATCGGTGATCTGACCGTTGAGGCCGCCGACGACTTTGCCTATCACGACCCGATTGACCATTCGGAAAGCAAGAAGCAGGGCATTCGAATCCTGTTTGCAGGCGGCTCGCGCATTGTGTTCCGCCTGTCTGGCACCGGCACATCCGGGGCCACGCTGCGTGTTTATATCGAGCGGTATGAGCCGGATTCGTCCAACCACAGCATGGAAACCAAGGACGCGCTGGCCGATCTGATTGTTGCCGCCGAAGAACTGGCAGACATCAAGGCCCGCACCGGGCGCGATGCGCCCAGCGTGATCACCTGATCAAAGCTGATGGCAAGTGGCGGCGCGAAATTGACAGCGACGGGAGTAGACTTTGCGGTCTTCTCTCGTCATGCGGATAAAGTCGAACTTTGCCTGTTTGACGACAAGGGCGAACGCGAAACCAAGCGTCTTGCCATGCAGCGCGGCGCTGATGGGTTTCACCGTATCAGCGTCAAGACTGTCAAGGCCGGTGCGCGCTATGGCTATCGCGCGCATGGTGTTTATGATCCCGACCAAGGGCAATGGTTTGATCCCTCCAAACTTCTGGTCGATCCCTATGCGGTGATTTTGGATCGGCCTTTCCAGTATGATGCGCGCCTGTCGGAATTTGGCTTTGATACAGAATCGCTGGTGCCAAAGGCGGTTTTGAGCGAGCCCATCACGGCCAAAATCGAGGCCCCTCGCCTGCCCGCTGGTGGCTTGATCTATGAAGTCAGTGTGCGCGGTTTTTCCATGCTGCATCCTGATGTGCCAGAGACAATGCGAGGCACCGTGGCCGCCCTCGCCCATCCGAGCATCATTGCTCATCTCAAGCATCTTGGTGTTGATGCCATTGAGCTATTGCCAATCACCGCATGGATTGATGAGCGCCATCTGGCGGCTTTAAACCTTCGCAACAGTTGGGGTTATAACCCCGTGGCCTTTATGGCGCTTGATCCGCGCCTCTGCCCCGGCGGGCTGGCAGAATTGCGCGACACTGTCGCGGCCCTCCATGCCGAGGGCATTGGTGTCATTCTCGATCTGGTGTTCAACCATACCGGAGAGAGCGACCGTTTTGGTGCCACGCTCTCCATGCGCGGGCTGGATAACCTCAGTTACTACCGCCATCTGTCCGATCAGCCCGGCGTTCTGGTGAATGACACCGGCTGCGGCAATACGGTCGCCGCAGACCATCCGATGGTACGGCAATTGATTGTCGATACGCTGCGCCATTTTGTCTCCAATGCCGGGGTCGATGGTTTTCGCTTTGATCTGGCACCGGTGCTTGGGCGCACAGCCGAAGGCTTTGAAGCCCAGGGCGAAACACTAAGCGCCATTCTGAATGACCCGTTGCTCAGTGACCGGGTCGTGATTGCCGAGCCATGGGATATTGGTCCCGGTGGCTATCAACTTGGCAATTTTCCAAAACCGTTTCTGGAATGGAATGATCGCGCCCGCGATGTCATGCGTCGCTTTTGGCGTGGCGATGATTATATGAGTGGGCAAATCGCCACCGCCTTGGCTGGCTCCTCGGATATTTTCTCTCAAGACACCACCCGCAGCGTTAATTTTATCGCCGCCCATGATGGCTTTACCCTGCATGATCTTGTTGCCTACAACCACAAGCACAATGAGGCCAATGGCGAAGACAATCGCGATGGCCACAATGACAATCACTCCTGGAACAATGGTGCGGAAGGCGAAACCTCCAATCCCGCCATTCTGGCAGCCCGCAAGCGGGATCTCGCCGCCCTGCTCTCCACCCTGTTTGCCAGCAAAGGCTGGATCATGCTGACGGCAGGTGATGAAGGCGGACGCAGCCAGCGCGGCAATAACAATGCCTATTGTCAGGACAATGCCATCACCTGGCTGGACTGGTCACACCTCGATCGCGATCTCGTTGATCTGACCGCATCGCTTTCCGCCGTGCGAAAGCGCTTTTCAGTGCTGCGTGATCCTGCGTTTTTCCAAGACGGTGATGTGGAATGGGTCTCGGCCTCTGCTAAGCCCATGTCTGTGGGGGATTGGGAATCGCAATATGGCACGTTTGTCGGACTTATTCTCAACACGCTTGATCATCAGACCGACACAGCGGTTCGTCTCGCCATTCTGATCAATCGTGGCGGCGCGTTTTCGCTCACCATGACCGAGCCATCCATCGGACAATGGCGCAATGTGCTGACGGATAGTCTCGGCACCAGCATGGAAATTCCGGCCCGCTCTGTGACATTCCTGATGGAAGACCCAACTGAACGGTCTTGATACAGTGTGTTTTATGGACAAATGCGCCCAAGCCTGTATGACAGCGCCGTGCGCCATATATGGCGCACAAAGGTTCTCTATAACACTTGATACCTACAACATGATGTTCATCTAAATCCGCGTGGATTTAGGTGAAACTCAGGCTGACGGGTGCCGCTTTGATGACGAAGAGGGCAATATGCCACGCGAAATTTCACTTGCCGAATTGCCAGGCCTCGTCGGTCAGGACGTGGGTGTTTCCCAATGGATCACCATCGACCAGGCCATGATCGATGCCTTTGCCCATGCCACCCATGATCATCAGTTTATTCACACCGATCCAGAACGTGCCAAAGCAGAAAGCCCCTATGGCGGCACAATCGCCCACGGCTTTCTCACGGTTTCACTATTGTCGACCATGAATTACGACTGCGTGCCGGTGGTGCGCGAACAAACCATGGGGATCAATTATGGCTTTGAAGCTTTGCGCCTGATCTCGCCGGTGCGCAGTGGGGCACGCATTCGCGGCCGCTTCACGCTCACCAATGTGCGGTTTCGCGGTGCTGCCATGTGCATGACCACCTATGATGTGACGGTTGAAATCGAAAACGAACAAAAGCCCGCTCTCACCGCCACATGGCAAACCATCATCCAGTTTGACCCGAAGGACCGCCCGGAGGACGTTTAAGGAGCATGGCCAACACCCTTTCAATCCGCGACTCATTTTTAGATCAAGCACGATCCTGCGAGGCCCTCGGCTCGCCTTTCAATGCCCGCCTTTGCCGCCTGGTTGCAGCAAAGCTTGAAGATAACAATGCTGTGGCCAACCGCATCCTCTCTTGGCCCGGCGATACAACATCCGCAGGTGATTCCGTGCCGTTGCGGCTGGCAGGCACACTTCATGCTTTGGTGCTCAACGGTCTGAATGGGTCTCTGGCGCGCGTTTATCCACCGCATCACGTCGATGATGATGCTCTTTGGGCAGCGGTTTCACAGGCTTTGGTTGAGAACGAAAGCTTTATTCAAGAGCGTTTGAACTCGGCTCCTCAAACCAATGAAGTCCGGCGCTCTGCGGCCCTGCTTCCCGGGTTTCTCACCCTTGCCTCTCTGTTCGGCCTGCCCTTAAAGCTTTCAGAAGTTGGGGCCAGCGCCGGGCTGAACCTTCAATGGGACCGGTATCGCTATCAACTGGCGGATTTCATCTGGGGTGGCCCCTCAAAGGTAACGCTGGCACCCGAATGGCAAGGCGCTTCGCCGCCATTTGCGGACATCACAGTTGCCGAGCGGGCTGGATGCGATCTCAACCCGCTTGATCCGACATCAAGCGAAGATCAAATGCGGCTGTTTTCCTATATCTGGCCAGATCAAACTGACCGGCTTGAACGGACCAAGGCAGCACTCGATATCGCCACCAACAATAACCTCTCCGTCACCCGCGCTGATGCGATTGAATGGCTCAAGACCAGACTGACACAGCCGCACGACGGCCTGATCCATGTGATCTATAACTCTGTCGCATGGCAATATTTGCCAGACCGCTTGAAAGCTGAGGGAGAAGCTCTCATTCAGCAAGCTGGGCAGCATGCAACAATGCATGCGCCTTTGGCGCATTTGCAGATGGAAGCCGATGGCAAACGGGGGGCGGCGTTAAGCCTGCAGATCTGGCCAAATGGTGAAAAACGCGAAATTGGCCGTGCCGATTTCCATGGCCGTTGGATAAATTGGGCCGGTTGGACACCATAACCATCAGCAGGCGGCACCTGCCTGGTTCAACATCAAGCCGACAGACGTGAAAAAGGCCCCGGAGCAAATCCGGGGCCTTGTTATTCAATCACTTAAAAACCGGTGGTTGGCTGAGATCCGTTGCCGGTTTAGCGGCGGGTGTTGTGCCTGCACCCGCACCGCCAAACGATGGTGGCGTGCCGAGGTCGAAATTCGGCCCACCCGAGCCGCCGCCAATAGGGGGCAAACCAAGGCCGCCGCCAAGCGCCGGGACTTCGATTTTCACCTTGTCCAGATTAAGCTCTTTTGGCTTTTCCACCCACATGGTCACCGATTGCGGCAGGAAAATCACCACGCCAACAATGATCAATTGCATGCAGACCCATGGAATTGAGCCAAGATAAATCTCGCGGGTCTTGACGCTTTTGGGGGCAACACTGCGCAGGTAAAACAGGGCAAATCCGAAGGGTGGATGCATAAAGGAGGTCTGCATGTTCACGCAGATCAATACGCCGAACCAGATCAGATCGATACCAAGATGCTGGGCCACAGGGGCCAGCATGGGCACGACGATAAAGGCGATTTCAAAGAAATCGAGGAAGAAGGCGAGGAAGAAAATGAAGAAGTTGACGAACAGCAGAAAGCCGGTTTGCCCACCTGGCAGGCCCGTCAGCATATGCTCAATCCAGCGTGAGCCGTCCATGCCTTGAAACACCAGGCTGAAGCAGGTGGAACCAACCAGAATCATCACCACCATGGAGGTGATCGACATAGTGGATTCCATTGCCTGCCGCATCAACGGCCATGTCAGACGCCGGTGTGCGGCCGCCAGCACCAATGCGCCGACAACGCCCAATGCGCCCGCTTCTGTGGGTGTGGCAAGACCCAGAAAGATGGTGCCCAACACCAGAAAGATCAACACGATGGACGGCAGCATCCCGGCCAGAACCTTGCGGATCAGCTTCCAGTCGAGATCACCACGCACTTCCTTTGGCAAAGGTGGTACAAGCGATGGGCGGAAGATGGAAACGCCGAGGATAAACAGGATAAAGATGCCGATCTGCATCATGGCAGGGCCCACGGCCCCCATATACATATCGCCCACCGATTTGCCGAGCTGGTCGGACAAGATCACCAGAACCAGTGACGGTGGAATCAACTGCGCCATGGTACCAGAGGCGGCGATAACGCCGGTTGCCAGCTTTTCGCTGTAGCCATAGCGCAGCATAACCGGCAGAGAAATCATGCCCATGGTGATGACCGAGGCCGCAACCGTGCCGGTGATGGCACCCATAATCGCGCCCACGAGAATGACTGCGTAGGCGATACCACCGGGCACGGCACCAAACAGTTTGCCGGTTCCCTCCAGCAGATCTTCAGCCAGACCGCAGCGCTCCAGAATAGCACCCATCATGGTGAAGAACGGAATGGCCAACAGCAAATCATTAGAAACAATGCCGAAGAAGCGATAGGGCAGCGCTTGCAGGAACACTTCCTGAAAATGGCCGGTGGCAATGCCGATCAGGCCAAAAAATATGCCGACCGCCCCCAGCGAAAATGCCACTGGAAAGCCAAACAGCATGAAAAGGACCATGCCAAGAAACATGGCGGGCGGAATAATACCGAAATCGAACATGGTGATGTCCCCTCTAAATGCGGTGGCTTATTGCAGCGGCTTTTCATAGCGGGTGTCGATTTCGACCCTGCCATTCAGCGCAGCAATGCGTTTGACCAGTTCGGACAGCCCTTGCAGCACCAAAAGCGCAAAGCCTGCTACCAGAACCAGTTTGACCGGCCAGCGCAGCAACCCACCCGCATTGGAGGACATTTCATTTTGGGTAAAGGACAACCAGAAGAACGGCCAGCACAGGAAGGTCATGTAGACGCACACTGGCAGCAGAAAGAAAATCAACCCGATGGTATCAATCCAAAGGCGTTTGCGCTCGGATACCGATCCATAAATCAGATCCACCCGCACATGGCCATTCTTGCGCAGCGTGTGGGATGCGCCCACCAAAACCACATAGGCAAACAGATACCACTGAATCTCCAGCCAGCCATTGGAGCTGATGTTGAAAATATAGCGTATAATGGCATTGCCAGCGCTGATCAGGCAGCACAGCAAGACCAGATATTCTGCAATGCGACCAAAAAATTCGCTTAAGCGATCGACCGATCGGCTTAATCCCAACAAAAGGTTCATAGCGGCCCTCCCAAATCTTCGTTTTGCTTAGAACAAGCGGCGTTGTTGCGCAACCGCGCACCTTCGCCATTCAGTAGATTTGGGCAAAAGCAAGGTGATATTGGTCTAAAGTCGAAGCTTTTTGGTGATCACACCACGATGCGCGCTTGGTCACCGCAATCTTCGCGTTGCACGCGCAGCAGAGTTCGGTTAGTTTAGAAAAATCAGGCATAATGTCCTCGATAATGCCCGTTCAAAAGATGGGCTGTCGGAGGCTGTCGCGCATGATTTGTTGGGAGAAACCGCTTTTGGGGAGCAGGAGCATGAGCGAACACCATTCAGGACCAGTCGAGACTGGTGCCAAAATGGACTATTCCGAACACGAAAAGACCTATGACGGCTTTATCAATCTGACAAAATACGGCTCGGCCATTCTCGTCGCTCTGATGATTGCCATGGCAGCAGGTTTTTTTGGCGCGGCGGGCTTTTTGGGAGGCTTCGCCATCTTCATTATTCTCAGCGCTGTCGGTATTTTCTTGATGCGCTAAAGAGCGACAGTGCTTTGCTGGCAAATCAAAATTTGAGACACAAAAAAGCCGGGGAATGCCCCGGCTTTTTTAATGGTGATGCAATCAGCTGGTGCCGCGTGTGCGCGCCAAACCATCGCGCGCCGGCTGATAATTGGGATCAAGCCCCACGGCGTGGGAATAGGACTTTGCAGCCTTGACCTTATCGCCACGACGCTCATAGACCAGCGCCTGATTGGCCCAGGATTCGGCCAGCTTCGGGTTCATTTCAATCGCATGATTGAAATCGGCAAAGGCGTTTTCATCATCATTCAAGGCGAGGTAGCTGACACCACGACCATTGTATGGCTCAGGCGCACCCGGCGACAGAGAAATCGCCTTGGAGAAATCGTCAATTGCCTTATCGTGCTGGCCGCGCAACTGGTAAATCAGACCGCGATTGTGATAGGCCCGGCCATCGGTGGTATCGAGCGAAATCGCCTTGGAGAAATCCTGAAACGCCTCATCAACGCGTCCGGCCTGGCGGTAAATATTGCCGCGGCCAATATAGGCAACATCGTAATTCGGATTGATTTTCAAAGCGGCCGTATAATCACGCGCGGCTTCAACAGGCTTACCCATGTTGCGATACACAAGAGCGCGGTTGGCATAGGCCTGATAAAAATTTGGATTGATCTGCAAAGCGGTGCTGAAATCAGCCAAAGCGCGATTGAAATCGCCGGCACGCCCATAAGCAGAGCCGCGCACATTGTAACCGCTTGGATCTTTGGGATTGGCCGCAATGACAGCAGTGAGAGAACTGATATTCTCCTTGGAGCCTTGCGCGCGGTCAATATTGATCACATCCGTGGTCTGGCTGGTCTGACAGCCTGCGAGAGCGAAAAAGACGGCGACGCCGAAAGCCTTTACTCCCAGTCCATTCCAGCGCGACATATGCGCCTTACCGCTGATGTTGGAAGATATCCCGGCCATATGCACCATGCTTTCCGTTCCGCTTAACTAACGACGTATCTGTCACAATGACGGCAAAGAAACGTCATACCATTGAAATCAGCCATATGATTATCTCTTAAACCGATTCCGGCCAAGCGTATCATGGCATCATTGCACAATAGACTATCTTCAACATAGAAAAAGCGGCCACGTGGAGACCGTCGCCGCTTTTTAATTTAAACCACTAAATTGCGGCCGATTAACGGCTGGCAACACGAGGAGCAGGCGCAGCAATCAAGCCTTCACGCTGCATCTTCTTGCGTGCAAGCTTGCGAACGCGACGAACGGCTTCAGCCTTTTCGCGAGCACGCTTCTGCGACGGCTTTTCATAGTAGTCACGCATTTTCATTTCACGGAAGATGCCTTCGCGTTGCATCTTCTTCTTCAAGGCGCGAAGCGCCTGATCAACGTTGTTATCGCGGACAAGTACCTGCACGTCGAATCCCGTTCCTTTGGTTTTATGTTCAACAGCCGCCAGACGAATACCATCGGACGGACCCAAAAAAATGCTGTTCACTGAACCCGAGAGTTCAGTAATTTCGAGCGCCAATAACAGATCGATAGGCCAGAGTCTATATCCAGTTGCACAGTCTTTTAAAAAAGACCCTGCAAATGCACTCGAAAGCACCCCAATTTGCATGGGTTCAAAGCGGGGAGCGCTTTTTTTACACAGACGCTATCGTTCAAACGATCCAGTGGAGCGCGCCATGCGTTAGATAGAAGATTATGATGAAAATGCCATGGCTGTGCACGAATAATGCTGACGTGTCGAAAGACGAACAGATGCGTGTCGCAAAGGAAGGGGCATGGCGCATATTGATCTGTCACAGCTTTGCCTCTACGCCAGAGTGACGTGGTTATAGGAGACGATAGGAATGCGCAAATATTCGGTTTTTGCCGTAGCCCGCGAGGCGCTTCGCGCCCACACCGGTTGGAGCGCCCAATGGACATCGCCCGAGCCACGCAAATCCTATGATGTCATTATTATTGGCGGCGGTGGCCATGGCTTGGGCGCTGCCTATTATCTGGCCAAAGAACATGGCATCACCAATATTGCCGTGATTGAAAAAGGCTGGATTGGCGGCGGCAACACCGGGCGCAACACCACAATCATTCGCTCCAATTATCTCTATGAAGAGAGCATGGACATTTACGAGCACTCCCTCAAACTCTGGGAGGGCTTGAGCCAGGAGCTGAATTACAATGTGATGTATTCGGCCCGCGGCGTGATGATGCTGTCGCACAATGTGCATGACAAGCAGAGCTTCAAGCGCCACGTCCATGCCAACACGCTCTATGGCATTGATAATGAGTGGCTGACGCCGGAACAGGCCAAGGCCTTCTGCCCGCCGCTGGAGATTGGCAAAACCGCCCGCTACCCCATCAATGGGGCCGCCCTGCAACGGCGCGGCGGCACGGCCCGCCATGATGCCGTGGCTTGGGGCTATGCCCGTGCTGCGTCCGATCGCGGTGTGCATATCATTCAAAATTGCGAAGTCACGGGTATTCGCCGCGGACCCGGCGGTGAAGTCATTGGCGTTGATACCTCCAAGGGCTTTATTGGCGCGAAGAAAATCGGCGTTTCCGCCTCCGGCCACAATTCCATGGTGATGGGCATGGCCGATGTGCGCCTGCCGATCCATTCCACGCCGCTGCAAGCGCTGGTGTCGGAGCCGCTCAAGCCGATTTTCCCCTGCGTGGTGATGTCCAACACTGTGCACGCATATATTTCGCAATCGGATAAGGGCGAGTTGGTGATTGGGGCTGGCACCGACCAGTACAACTCCTATTCACAAACCGGCGGTTTGCAGATTATCACCCACACGCTGGATGCGATTTGCGAGCTGTTTCCAATTTTCCGTCGCGTCAAGATGATGCGCCAATGGGGTGGTATTACCGACAACACCGCCGACCGTTCACCGATTCAGAGCGTGACGCCAGTGCCCAATCTGTTTGTCAATTGCGGCTGGGGCACCGGTGGCTTCAAGGCCACGCCCGGCTCTGCCAACCTGTTTGCCCATCTGATTGCCAAGGGTGAACCGCATGACTTGGCCAAGGGCCTGACGCTGGATCGGTTCCGCACCGGACGATTGATTGATGAAGCGGCTGCGGCTGCGGTGGCTCACTAAATAAAGGGATTTCGAGATGCTGTTGATCAAATGTCCCTATTGTCAGGAAGAACGGTCCGAACTGGAGTTTCACGGCGCAGGCGAGGCGCATATTGTGCGGCCTTCCAATATTGCCGAGATTTCCGATGAAGAGTTTGAGGCCTATTTCTTTCTGCGCGATAACCCAAAGGGTATTATCTTTGAACGTTGGCGGCATCTGCATGGCTGCGGGCGCTTCTTCAACGCGGTGCGCGATACGGTCAGCGACAAATTTTTGCTGACCTATAAGGCAGGTGAAGCAAAGCCGGATGATGCCGCTGTGCAGGCCCTCATCGACAACAAGGGAGCTGCGAAATGAGCGGAGCCAATCGTATCCCCGGCAAGGGCCGTCTGACCCCTGCCAGAACCGCCCGTTTCACTGTCGATGGCCGCATTCTCACGGCCCTTGAAGGTGATAGCGTGGCATCGGCGCTTTTGGCCAATGGCATTCATCTCGTCGGCCGCTCGTTCAAATATCACCGTCCACGCGGCATTCTCACGGCTGGCCCAGAAGAGCCAAACGCGCTGCTCGACATTTCGCGCGATAGTGCGCGGCGTCAGCCCAACGTGCGCGCGCCCGTGCAGGAAGTGTTTGATGGCATGCGCGTGCAGACGCAAAACCGCTGGCCGTCGCTGTCGATGGATATTGGTGCGGTCAATGATCTGCTCTCGCCCTTCTTTGCCGCTGGCTTCTACTACAAGACCTTCATGTGGCCTAAAAGCTTCTGGCACAAGATTTATGAGCCGATCATCCGCCGTGCCGCAGGCCTTGGCGTGGCCCCAACCGAAGACGACACCGATCATTATGCCAACCGCTACGCCCATTGCGATGTGATGGTGGTCGGCGGCGGCGTGGCGGGCCTGACGGCGGCGCTTGCCGCGGCTGAGACAGGCGCATCGGTGATCATCTGCGATGAACAGCCGGAAATGGGTGGCGCTTTCCATTATGACACCGGTGCGGTGATTGATGGTGTGAGCGGCTACGACTGGGCGCAAGCCACTGTGGCGAAATTGAAAGCCATGGACAATGTCACCGTGCTGACCCGCACCACAGCCTTTGGCTATTACAACCATAATTTCCTCGGTCTGGCCGAGCGCATCACCGACCATATCGCCAAACCCGCCAAGGGCTTGCCCCGCGAACGGCTGTGGCAGGTGCGGGCAAAAAAAGTGGTGCTGGCCACCGGCGCGATTGAGCGCCACATGGTGTTTGCCAACAACGACCGCCCCGGCATTATGCTGGCGTCGGCTGCGCGCACCTATCTCAACCATTTTGGTGTTGCCGTGGGCGCAAAAGTGGCGGTCTACACCGCTCATGATTCGGCCTATGAAGCCGCGATTGATCTGAAAAAAGCGGGCGTCACCATTGCAGCGATTATTGATTGCCGCGAAAAGCCCGGCGAAGCTGTGTTGGCGGAGGCAAGAGCGCTGGGCATTGAGGTGCTGACCGGCCATGGTGTGACGGATACATCCGGTCGCCTGCGAGTCAAAACCATCAGCGTGCAGCGCAATTCCGGTGGCTCCACCCGCAAGATTGATGTGGATGCGCTGCTGGTGTCAGCAGGCTGGACGCCTTCGGTGCATCTGTTTTCGCAATCGCGCGGCAAGTTGAAGTTTGATGCCGCCAAGGATCGGTTCCTGCCGGATGTGTACGTGCAGGAAAGCCTCTGCGTGGGTGCCTGCAATGGCACGGATGATTTGAGCGATCTTTTGGCGGAAGCCCATGCCGCAGGCAGCCAATTTGCCAAAGAGACCGGCGCGGACGGTGCAACAGCCGCGATTCCGAATGGCAAGAACGCCTTTGCTTGGACCGGCGGTATGATTGGTGCCGCCCAAGGGGCTGGCCGTGACACAACCGTGAAAGCCTTTATCGACTTCCAGCACGATGTCTGCGCCAAGGATATTCGCTTGGCGGTGCGCGAGGGAATGCATTCCATTGAGCATATCAAGCGCTTTACCACCAATGGTATGGCGTCGGATCAGGGCAAGCTGTCCAATATGCACGGACTGGCCATTGCCGCCGAAATGCTGGGCAAGGATATCCCGCAAGTGGGCCTCACCACTTTCCGCGCCCCCTATACGCCGGTGACCTTTGGCACGCTGATCAACCATTCGCGCGGCGAGTTGTTTGACCCGACGCGCAAAACCCCGATGCATGATCTGGAAACAGCACTTGGTGCCGATTTTGAAGATGTCGGCAACTGGAAACGCGCCTGGTATTACCCCAAGCCCGGCGAGGACATGCACGCCGCTGTCAACCGCGAATGCAAAACCGTGCGCGAGGTTGCGGGCGTGTTCAATGCCTCGACGCTGGGCAAGATCGAAGTGGTTGGCCCGGATGCGGCCAAATTCCTCAACCTGCTCTACACCAATCCGTGGGACAGCCTGAAGCCCGGCAAGGCCCGCTATGGCATCATGACCCGTGATGATGGGTTTATCTATGATGATGGTGTGGTCGGACGTTTGGCAGAAGACCGCTTCCACGTTACCACCACCACCGGCGGTGCGGCCCGCGTGCTGAACCATATGGAAGACTATCTGCAAACGGAATTCCCAGAGCTGAAGGTCTGGCTCACATCTGCTTCCGAGCAATGGGCAGTGATTGCCGTGCAGGGACCAAAGGCGAGAGAGATTATCGAGCCCTTCATTGAAGGCATTGATATTTCAAACGAAGCCTTCCCGCATATGAGCGTGGCCGAAGGCAAGTTCTGCGGCGTGCCTACCCGCTTGTTCAGAGTATCCTTTACCGGCGAAGTGGGCTTTGAAATCAACGTGCCCGCCGATTACGGCGCATCCGTGTTTGAAACCGTGTGGAAGCGGGCGGAAAGCTTAGGTGCCTGCCTCTATGGCACAGAAACCATGCACGTGCTGCGCGCCGAAAAAGGCTATATTATTGTCGGCCAAGACACTGATGGCACGCTGACGCCGGATGATGCCAATTACGGCTGGGCCGTCTCCAAGAAAAAGACCGACTTTGTGGGCATTCGCGGTCTCAAGCGCCCTGATCTGGTGGCCTCAGGCCGCAAGCAATTGGTTGGCCTTTTGACCAAAGACCCGAACGAAGTACTGGAAGAAGGCGCGCAGATCGTTGCCAACCCCAATCAGCCCAAGCCGATGACCATGCTGGGCCATGTGACGTCATCCTATTGGTCTGAAAACCTTGGCCGCTCCATTGCCATTGCGACTGTGGCAGGGGGCCGTGCCAAGATGGGCGAAACGCTCTATGTGCCGATGCCCGACAAAACCATTGCCGTTGAGGTGACGGACATGGTGTTCTTTGACAAGGAAGGAGGCCGTATCCATGGCTGATATGATCAATGCCACCCGCAAAACGGTTTTGGATGGCAAAACCGCAGGCTCCGCCCATGTCACACTTACACCCGCAACTCCTGCCTCGCGCATTTCCTTGCGGGCAGGCGCGGATGCTGTAGCTGGCCTGTCCACAGCACTCAACCTTGCCCTGCCGACAACACCAAAAACCTCCACCCAATCCGGCCCCAGCCTCGCTTTCTGGCTCGGCCCGGATGAATGGCTGGTGATTGACGAGAGCGAGGCCGACCTGATGGCACTTTGCGCCACCTCCGGCACCATCCACTCCGCCACCAATGTATCACACCGCAACACCGCCATTCTGGTGTCTGGCCCCGGTAGCGTGCAAACCCTCAACACCGCCTGCCCGCTCAATCTGTCACAAAAAACCTTCCCGGTGGGTTCTGTTACCCGCACGGTGTTCGGCAAGATCGAGATCGTGCTCTACCGGATGAATGAGCAGGATTTCCGCGTAGAATGCTGGCGTTCTTTTGCAGAATATGCCTTTGGCATGTTGCAAGAAGGGGCTGCGGACGCGAGCCTTTAAGAACCTCTCAAACGAAAAAGCCGCCTTGCAAAATTATGCAAGGCGGCTTTTTTAATGGCATTTTTTAAGTGTTAGAAACGGGTAATCACCGTAGCTCCAACACTTTGAAATTTATCCATATTGGCCAGTGCGTCCGGAGCCTCATCAAGGCTAATCTGACGCCCAACCAGCTTTGACGGGTCCAGCTTGCCACTTTGCACCATGTCCAGCATTGCACCATAGCGATGGGCTTGCATGCCATGGCTACCCAGCAATTCCAGCTCCCAACCAATCACCTTGGCCATAGGAACCTGCGGCTTGGCGTGATCGGCCAACATCAGACCAACCTGCACATGCTTGCCGCGCCGACGCAGGTTCTGTACCGAGTTAAAGCAAGTCACAGGATGTCCAAGCGCATCCAAAGACACATGCGCCCCGCCCTTGGTGATTTCCATCACCGCCTCTGCCACATCAGCAACGGACGATGCATTTACGGTAGCAACAGCGCCCAACTCCTTCGCCAAGGCCAATTTATCCTCGCCAATATCAATGGCCACGACGTTTGCGCCCACGGCATTGGCAATCATAACGGCTGACAAGCCGACACCGCCGCAACCATGCACCGCAACCCACTGCCCTGCCCCGGCCTTGCCCTGATCAACAACGGCGCGAAAAGATGTGGCAAACCGGCAGCCAAGGCTGGCCGCCGTGGCAAAGTCCATTGTCTGTGGCAAAGCAACCAGATTGAGATCGGCCTGATGGATCGCAACATATTCCGCAAACGATCCCCAATGGGTAAACCCTGGCTGGAACTGATTATGACAAACCTGCTGATGTCCGGCGTGGCATTCGTCACACGAACCGCAACCACCCACGAAAGGCACCGTCACCCTATCGCCCACTTTCCAGCGGACCACACCCTTGCCAACGGCAACAACAGTGCCTGCCAATTCATGACCCGGCACATGGGGCAACGTAATATCAGGGTCATGTCCCATCCAGCCATGCCAGTCACTGCGACACACGCCCGTCGCCTCAACTTTCACAACCACGCCATGCGACGGCGGTGTCGGATCATCAACGGTCACGACCTTGGCATCTTCGCCGTAGGCTTCAAACAACACAGCTCTCATCTTTGCTCCCATGTTTCACATAACGTACAGATCATAGAGTTGTAGCACGCCGCCATGAGGGAGCGAATAACGTCAGCGCCACGCATCCCATGAAATGCGCAGCGACATAGAGATCACTTCCAACTTTTGAAATCGTCTGCAACGCAGCCGAAGGGCGCATTCTGATCGCCAAAACGCTCTTGAAGATGTGTACAAGCCCAACGATTGAGAGGCGCTGGCATCATATTGTTGATATCCGTTGCCGGTGAGGTGAACTGCGACGGAGCCGCAAAGACATACCAAAGCCAATAACCAAACAAGGCAACGAGCAGAAGCAAGACGGCCGCCGCAAACACCTTGAGACTCTGAACGAAAAACTGGGATTTCGCCTGTGGATGATTTTCACTCTGCTCACCAATTAGTCCTTGATCGGTGAGAGTACGCAGCAAATTCGCGCGCTCTTCCTGCGCCAAATTGATGCGCTCAAGGCGACTGTCCAGCAACACGGGTACGGAAGCGTGTTCATGCCACGCCGCTAATGCAACAGGGTGTCCTTTTGATTCTCCAATAACGATGGGTTCAGCACCTTTCTCAAGTTGCGTAAATGCCATCCGTTTGGTTTTATCCTCCCTGACCGTATCTGCATAAGTCAGAGTCAATCGGCCCCTGCTCTCGCTGGAAGCCGTGATTGCAACGGGAACTAAGCTCAACATTCCCGGCTGACGGATATAGCCACGCGAACGAAGTATCCGAAATAGCGTTAACAGCAAAAGAACCAAGCCGGCAGCGAGTAAGAAACCGAACGCCAAAAAACTGATGATTCGATTCCACAACATGGAAAGGCCGAGCGAAAGCGTTGCCAGTTTCGGATCCGTTTTCGAGATCACGATGCTGGCTTCATAGTCGCCACTGTGAAGATCCACGAACATGAAATCGGTTTCTGCAACGTGTTTCACACCGTCATAGGCGTAGGTTAGTTTGGCCTCGCATGAGGTAAAAATTGCCTTCTTGGTCCTGCAACTTCCTTGAATGTCGCCGTCTTTCAACTCCAGCGGAGCCTGTTTGATCTGGAGATCGCGCAAAATTCCAGGCCCTTCCATACAAAACATCGCGACCAGCAACGCGAGAATGATGGGAGGTGAGAAATAGTACACGAAGGGTAAGGAGAGAACGTCCCGCTTGATGGTCAACGGACGTTGAGGAAGTGTCATGTTCAAATTGATCATCATCTATCTAGCTACGGTGCTTCACCGCAAATTTCTGTTTTCGCAAGACCTTACCATAATAGGAAGTATATGCCGATAGAAGCCCCGAAATAGCCAAAGACTCTCCAAATTTCAGCTTGGTTGTGCCCAGCAGACCCGGAACGTGAGGATTGGTGGTTTTCGAGCTTTACTGCCCCAAAACGCAAAA
>NZ_MKIM01000026.1 GCF_001939045.1 Rhizobium oryziradicis | reverse complement strand
CAGCCCCAGCGTTGTCGCAAACTGCGGGTCCGGTGGCCCGGAAATGGAGATCAGGCGACCGCCCGGCTTCAGAACCCGAAGCGATTTCATCAGGGTTTTCGAATCTTGACTGTTCAGCACCAGATCATAGCCGCTCAGAACCGTCTCGAAATCCTGCGTTTTATAGTCGATGACCACATCCGCGCCGAGGCTCTTGACCAGTTCGATGTTTTTCGTGCTGGTGGTGGTGGCAACAAACGCACCAAAATGCTTGGCAAGCTGGATGGCAAATGTACCAACGCCGCCAGATCCTGCCTGAATGAACACCTTCTGCCCCTTGCGGAGTTTGGCGAGTTCGACCAGCGCCTGCCAAGCCGTCAGGCCGACCAGTGGAATAGACGCTGCTTCGCCCCAAGTCAGGTTCTTTGGCTTCAGCGCAACATCGTTTTCGTGGACAGAAAGACGCTGCGCGAACGTTCCAATACGGTGGTCACGGGGGCGCGCATAAACCTCGTCGCCGACATGAAAGTGACGCACGCTCGAGCCGACAGCAATGACTGTGCCTGCGAGATCGTGACCAAGGATGAACGGCGGCTTGTAGGCCAGAAGCGGCTTGAATTCGCCATCGCGGATCTTGGAATCCAGCAGGTTGACAGCCGTCGCCTTGATCTCGACCAAAACATCATTGGCCCCGACAACCGGTTCGGCCACGTCAACCATCCGTAGCGGGCCATTCTTTTTGTATTTCTCAACGATGAAAGCCTTCATAGGGCTTGTTCTCCAGTGTGGTGATCGCGCCGTGAGGCTGCGAGGAAGGTTAAGGCAGTCCGGGTGAATTCCGAGTGGTTCTGGAAGATGCCGCCATGGCCGGCATCGGGATAGATGACAAGTTCAGCATCTTCGATACGCTTGGCCATGTCGCGGCAGTTCGCCGTTGGCACCATGATGTCATTGTCGCCATTGGCGATCAGCACCGGGATCCGCAGCGCGCCTAAGTCTTGCGGTGCCTGTCTTCCCCATGCCGTGATTGCCTTGAGCTGGCGCAGGAACGCAGTCGGTGTCGGGCCCTTATCGCGATCCGTCTTGCGTTCCTTCAGACGGTTGAGAAAGGCCTTTGCCGCCTCACGACCATTCCGCGTCGACGTGAAAAATAGATAGGTCTTGGGGTCGCGCAGGGTTAGCAGCCCCTTGAGGATGAGTGGCCAGGAAACGCGTCCGACCCTGTCGATGCCCTTACCGCCCGCAGGACCGGTTCCGGCGAGGATCAGCTTACGCACAAGACCAGGCACCTTCAAAGCAAGATCCTGTGCGACGAAACCGCCCAAAGAAAAGCCGATGAGATCGACCGTGTCGAACCCCATCGCACGGATAAGCTTGATCGTGTCGTCTGCCATTTCAGCGACGGTCAGAGGCGCTTCTCCCCCTGATCCACCGATACCCCTGTAGTCGATTGCAATTACACGATGGTCACGCGCGAGCGCATCCACGATGCGCGGATCGAAGTTGTCAAGCACCGCACCCCAGTGGTTCAGGAAAATAATCGGGACGCCCTTCCGAGGACCCAGCTCTCGATAGGCAATCGGAACCCCATCGATGGAAATCGAGAGGTTGGGCACCTCGCTGTAGCGAGTAGTGGTTTGGGCAACGCTGGCAATGTTGGACATATCTTGTCCCCTTCTCGAACAGGAGGCTAGCGGCATATGTGCCACCGGATAATCTGCAAAAGTTCGGCGTCAGCCGAGACCAAACTGCTTGTGCAGCACCTTGTCGAAGAGACCACGCGGCAAGAAGCGGCGCGCAAAAGCGCCTTGCTGCGCCACTTTGCCGGAGGGATAGCGTAGCTTCGGCGACTTGTCGGTCGCCGCCCGGAGAATGGTGTCGGCAACGCTCTGTGCGGTATCCGCCGCCTCCATCGCTTTGGTATAGGCAACGTTGTAGCCAACGCGAAGACGATCATAGTCTTTAAGCGGAGCGTCTGCGGGGACAGAGCTTGCCTCGAAGGACGTGGCCGTCGTACCCGGCTCGATCACCAGCACACGAATGCCAAAGCCCCGGACTTCGTGATCGAGCGATTCCGAATAGCCTTCCAGCGCATGCTTGGTGGCTGAATAATGCGTGTTGAAGGGTGCGGGGATGAAGCCAAGACCGGACCCGACGTTGAGAATGCGACCACTGCCCTGCGCACGCATGATCGGGAGCACGGCGTTCGTCACCCGCACGACACCGAGGACATTGGTGTCAAAGAGCGCTCTCACCTGCTCGATCGAGCTTTCCTCGGCCGCTCCGACGATCCCGAAGCCCGCATTATTGATCAGAAGATCGATATGTCCAAGCTCGGCATGCGCCGCTGCGACCGCTTCTGCAACGGAAGCTTCGGACGTGACGTCGCAGGCCATCAGTCGGATCCCATCACGGATTTCAGCAGGCTTGGCTGTCCGGCTCGTGCCGATGACACGATATCCGGCCTTCTTGAGAGACATGGCCGTGGCCTTGCCAATCCCGCTTGATGCGCCTGTCAAGAATGCTGTCTTCTGTTGCCTGCTCATGCGGCTTGCCTCTTCGTTTAAGCTGGCCGACCTCAAGACAACCAGTTTTTGATTATGTTCGTCATCATTAAATATGATGGCCATAATCATTAGTCAAGAGGGCTCGGCTAGCCCGCGAGTTAGTTGGGGCCTGTCGCAAGTTTTTATGGTTAAGGTGCTGTTGACCAAAACGGTGGAAATTTCGCTCCCGATATAGCGGAGCGTAGCCATTATTCTGAATGCCATTGCCGCGACGTTGAAGCGCCAGTCGAAGGATGATTTCGCTACGCGGTCCTGCGGTTCAAGGGGCGACATTTCGAAGCATGGCTGATCGTGCAGGCGGTGACCTGGTATCTGCGTTACCCGCTCAGCTATAGAGGTCTCGAGGAGATGTTCCGCGAGCGCGGCTTCGAGGTCGACCACAGCGCCATCAACAGGTGGGTCCTAACCTATGCGCCTGTCATCGAAAAGCGGCTGCGCCAGTTTCGCCGACCGCATCGTGGCTCAGTCAGGATTGACGAGACCGACGTCAAGATCCGGGGCAAGTGGCGATACCTGCACCGCGCTATTGACAAGCACGGAAACCCGATCGGCTTCTTGCTCACGGCTAAGTGCGATCTCGACGCTGCCAAACGCTTCTTTCGCAAGATGCTCAAAGATGAGCCGCAGCTATCGCCCGGGAAGTTGGGAATCGATGACGCCAACACGTTTCCGTCAACGATCAAGACTGCCGTCGATGATGGGCTCTTGCATCCGAACCAAGTTCATTATGTCACCAAGCATCTGCAGCAAGGCATCGAGAGCGATCACTTCCGATTGAAGAAGAACATGCCCAAGATCGGCGGTTTCCAGTCATTCAAAACGGCACGCCGGACGATCGCAGGGTTCGAAGCGATGTTGTGGCTGCGCAAAAGCGCGAAATTGCCAGCGAGCGCTGGGTAGTCTCAACCTTCTGAGAGGTTTGCGACAAGCCCAGTTTTCACGCACCGGAGGCCTGCGGCAAGGTATGCATATTCGCTCTTGAAAGGATTTGAACCATCGGCATGCTAATGTTTGAACGTATTCTCACGATTCCGTAGTAGCTTCGTCGAGCAGGTACTCGATCCTGGCGCAGTCCATCAGGATCGAACGTTTTGACCGGAACGGCAGCTTGCTGTCGGCGACAATATCCATCGATAAGTACCAGCTTTCCAGACCCGTCAAGTCTTTCCGGCATGACACACCTAGCCTTGCGATGCGCGATCAATCGCACTGATATATGACGCGGGCACGCTCGAACCGCTGCGCCCTGATATCCTCGTCTCGCATCATCACGTAATAGGCACCCGGCCCGTTCAGACCTGCATTCGGGTCCACGCCGATCTGCGCGACAAGCCGCCAGTCCTTTGCGTCGGCAAGCAACCTCACAGCTTCCTCCGACTGCCAGGCTTCGCGCCGGCCACAATCAATCCCATTAGCGACCAGTTGGCTCGTCGCCTGCAAACCGTTCTGCAATGGCTGCGGAAAACCACAGAGTTGATGATTGTCGCGGTCCGCCATGTCAGGCGTCCCGAAGTCAGATAGCCACTCCTGGTAAGCTTCGAGAGCATCCTCATCGTCAAGCGGAAACGCGGACCAGGAACTGTCGCTTGGCGGGATGGGCGTCCAGATGGTGTGGCTCGTCGCCCGCGCGGCGGTAAAGACGCATGACCATTTCTCATCGCTGATCGCAAAAAGCTCCGGCGGAATAGGCGCGCGAATCAGTTCAGCGTCCGGAGTGTCATCCCACAGGACGCGCCACCCGACGGAGGCCGCCTCCGTGAAATCCTCCGGCTGCTCCAAGTAATCGTAGAAAACAAGGAGACGACCGTGATCGGGGAATGCGGGATCAAAGCCGACGAGCGTCGATAGATCCGAAAGATCGAACTGCCCCAGAAACGCTAGTGGAAATTCCCTCTCAACGGCGTCAGCGTTATCCCGGCGCTCCTGACTGAAGCGATCCCCTTGCTCCAGCGTCATCCAGGACTTCGGCTTTCTCGAATCCTCCAGCAGACGATCGGCTTCGCGACGATGCGCGGCCGCACGCTTTTCAGCATCCGGATAGGGGGGACGCCTCGGCCATGCCTTATCGGCCGGCAGATCTGGCCTGCCACCGATCTTTGTCGCGCCGAGAGGCAAGGCCTCTTCGTCGCAGCCGGATGTCGTCAGCAGAATTGCCGGCCGCGCCTGCGCAGCAAGTAATCTCTGTATCTCATCGGAGAGCCCGGATTTCTTTAGAGCCGACAGCAGGGCCTCGCGACTGCCGGGAAAAGGGAAAACGTCCATATCAATGCTCCCGCTTCTTATATAGAGTGTGCCATATGCACGCATCTGGAAGGCTGGCCGGTCAGCGGCTTAACGGCGGACATGGCACGATCAGCTACTGCCGAGGCCTTCCAATATTTGGCTTTGGCATGGCATCTTTAAGGCTCAGCATGTCCAGTCAAGCTTCATCTCCTTGAGGTCAATCTGGGCAGCCCCGCCACCGAAATTGAAACCGCCGAAGATTTCGGAGATTTCCAGGTAGTAGGGTGAGAAGTCAGGATACCCCTGCATCGGAAACATCATCTCGCCGAGATGGGCGTGCCAGTCCTGGAAGCGCTCCAACCCCAGTTCATGACCTTCCTCAGAATAGGCAGGAATATCGCCGCTCAAAGTGTTCTCGTGGCTGAATTCGCGCGCCGGCTTGCCAACGTTGGGATCGCCTTCGCGAAGCCTTATCTCGATCGGCCAACCGTAATCCAGCGCTTCCTGACCGGGCAGGTTCTTCCACCCACCTTGGGGCTTGGCCGCCATCAAAAGCGCGTTGACGGCGAGTCCACTAGGGGAGAAATCCGCCGCCGCCTGCCGCTCGGCGGCCGTCCTAGGCAGGTTGAATTCGCTGAAATACTCCGGCGGCGACTGTGAAAGCCAGCCGGGCACGGGGACACCCTCGATGATTGGAGGAGAGGCGAGCGGCGCAGAAAACTCCTCCTCCGTCAGCCAGAAGAGAGCGTATTCGTTGTCCATGAAGTCCATGTCGAAACGGCACCGATCGTCGTGGCCTCCCCCTTTTAAACATCACATCGTTGTCCTGCGTCGTTTCCCATTGCTTATCAACGAAGAACGAAATGGCGACATACTCTTCGCCAAGAGTTCGATATCATCCCGGCCGACACCAACGGTTTTGCCATCACCAGCTCCTGCAGTTTTGAAGACGCTCGTCTTCCCGTTAATTTGCGTTCCATTATCTGCCTGTTGATGCGCTGAATGCCTGGCTCAAGGCCTCAAGGATTGACAGCGGTAGCGTATTTCGGGCGATTTATCGCTGGGACAATGTCTCCCAGCGTGCACTTGCTCCGAAAGCGATCAATGACATTCTCAAACAGCGGGTCGCTATGGCAGGGCTCGATCCGGGACAATTTTCCTCGCATGGCTTGCGATCCGGATATCTTACGGAAGCCGCCAATCGCGGCGTTCCACTGCCAGAGGCGATGGAGCAATCTCGGCATCGATCCGTGCAGCAAGCGTCCCGTTATTATAACAGTGCAACGAGACGAAGCGGAAAAGCGGCGCGCCTTTTGCAGTGACAAGTGTTGGTTACCACGTAATGGGCTGTCCCTCACGGTCCAGATAGCGACGGCCCGACTTGCCCGCTAAGTAAAACGCCATGATTTGCGGCGCAGCATGCTGAAGATTGCATCACAGCCGGTTAGATCGGTGCGGATCCAAACACGTTTGTAGATGCAGTTTGGTTATGCCATCCGCCCGGATGGTGCACTGAAATTAGCTTAGAAGGCATAGGTTCCGCATCAATCTAACCAAAGCTGCCCGGCTGTCAGTTTTAAGTGCAGTCTCAATCAGATTGATTTCTCTCATCGTTCATGCATTGCGGTACTACCGACCTCATACAGTGGCGAAAACAAATACTCCAGGATACGGCGTTTGCCAGTCTTGACCTCCACTGTCACGGCCATGCCAAGGCTCAACTGAACCTTTTTATTGCCTGCGGTGATACCGTTTTGATCCATGCGCACCGAGATGGTTTTGTCGCAAAATTTCCCGATGGTTTGCGACCTCGATAACCATGCGATAGGTGTGGCCTCAAGGAAAGCAGGCAGACACGGTTGAGTGGTCATGGTCGATTTCAAAGGCAGTCACTATCCGAAAGAAGTGTTTTTCTATGTCCGATCTGCGGTTTCCTGCCGCGATTTGGAAGAGATTATGGCAGACCTTGGGGTCAATCTCGACCATGCGACGCAGAATAGATGGGTCGTGAAATATTCACCGATGATTGCTCTGCAAGCGATAGCCCTCTCTGCGACCGTGCCAAAAGTTTGCGACAGAGCCGTGTTTGGAAGCGACGACTGCCTGCAGGAAATCATCTTATCCCGCTGGGCGATAACTCTTTACTTTGGTTGGATCGGTTTCAATCCGCCCCGCGCCAATCAAGTCGAGGCAATAGGGCACGGACGGGAAAATCGTATCAAGGCAGATACGGATTGCGGCAGGATTGCCAGGGAGGTTGATAATCAACGTGTGGCCCCGCGTACCGGCAGTTTGCCTCGAAAGGATCGCCGTTGGTGTCTGGTCGAGGCTGACGCGGCGGAGCAATTCGCCGAATCCCGGAAGCTCCTTGATTACGACGGCGCGCATGGCCTCCGGGGTTTCATCGCGCGGTGCGGGGCCTGTTCCTCCGGTCGTCAAGATGAGGTCAACCCTATCCTGATCGCAAAAATCGATCAAAGTGTCGCGAACAGATTGAAAACCATCCGGAATGACCTTCTTGGTCAACTTGTAAGAAGACGTAACCGTCTTCTTTAGCCAATCCTCAATCAACGGCCCGCTCAAATCCTCATACTCGCCCCGGCTGGCGCGATCCGAAACAGTGACGATTACAATTTCCATATCATCCTCTCTCTACCAAGATACGACGGTCAACTCCTCTGACCGCACATGCTGAGCCCGTTCAAGCGGCACTCGTCTTCAACCTGATCTCCTCGACTGCCGTCATGCACCACGACAACACATCTGATAATTCGGGAGATAAACTGACTGAGAGCCCAGCCGCAAAGTCATCCCATGCAGGCCTATAATTTTCCTTGACGGAGGTCAGGACTGGAATTCCGTCAAGGCTTGCGGCCTCAAAAACGGATCGCAGTCCACCTCCTTCTGCCTCACCTTTGCCAAAGCGATTGAGAAACAGGATATCCGGCTTCTTTTGCAATTCGTTCAACGCCCAGACCGACACATTCGCCATCTCTTGCGGGTTCAGTCGGCAACCCCTGGAATGTTGCCCCAATGGTTGCATGATCTGCCAACGCTTGGCGGAGACAATATCTTCAACGTAGACGGCTCCACAGCACCGACCTTCCTCGCTCTGTGCGCGTTGAATGAGGCCCGCGACCTTGATACCGCGTTTTTGCAATTGGCGCGCAACGTCCTCAAGTAATGCGTCAGCGGCCTCATCTTGTGCAAATTCAATTGCCGCCAATTGTGCAAAATTTTGCGTCATCAATTTGTCTCGCTAAAGGCTGGTGCCGATTGAAACGGCATCCATTGCAGGATGTTTCCCTCTTCAAAGCCGTCACATTCAGCCGGGATCACGCACAGGCCGTCGGCAAAATTGAGGGGGAAAAGAGTTGCAGAACTGCCGTGCCCCACCGGTTCAACAACAGGAAATTGATCCTTCATTCCGACAATGCGCGCCGGTAGGTATTCGGTGCGCCCTGCTTTGTGGCGAAGGTTGATTGCGCAAATAGCGCTTGCAGAAAAGGGGGCGGCACCCTGACGGCCGGTGAGTGCTGCAATCTGCGCGGCTGCGAACAATTGGAACCCGACATAAGCCGCAAGCGGATTGCCCGGCAATCCGGTAAATAGAGCGTCCCCCAGCTTGCCGAAGAAAACAGGCTTGCCGGGTTTTAATGCCACACGATAGGCGTCAATCGTTCCACCAGAAATGATCAACGCTTCACGCAGCATGTCGCGCCCACCCGTCGACGCGGCCCCACTTGAAATGATCAGATCGAAGCGCCCGTCAAGCGAATGCAGGAATTCGACCAACGAGGCCATTTCGTCTGGCAAAATTCCAAGGTCGGTCACCTCAAATATCGGTCCAGCGCATAAGGCATGCAGCATCGGGCCATTGGCATCGAATATCGAAGACGATCCGGGCAGGAGATCTCCGCGAACCAGTTCATCGCCCGTAGACAGGATACCAATTCTCAATCTGCGTACGAGTGGGACGGAATAGATACCATTGGCAGCAAGCAAACCGATATGTCTTGCTTCAAGCAGAGTGCCCGCGCGGACAATAATAGCACCTTCCGCGATATCCTCGCCCCGAAAGCGTATATTGTCGCCGACAGCAGGAAGAGTGCGCAATGTGACTGTCCTGCCGTCAGATAAACAGTGCTCTTGCATGATGACCGCATCAAAATCGGGGGGAACCGGTGCGCCGGTAAAAATGCGGTATGCACCCGGCCTCTCATCGATGGCCTGATTTGTGGAGCCGGCGGTGATGGTGCCAAGAAGGTGCAAGCGCTGCGGACCACGTCCCATCAATTGACTTGTTCTGACAGCAAAACCGTCCATCGCGGAATTATTGAAAAATGGCATCGCTCTCGGCGCGCATATGTCGATTGCATTAACCCGCCCTACGGAATTGCGGATATCACTAGGTTCAATTTCCGCAATTGGCCTGACAAGCCCCCGTGCAATTTCCAATGCGACGCTTACGGGAATAAGTTGGCTCAATTGATCCACTGCTTCGCAGTCACACGATCTTGCAAGAGCGTCAGCCATTTTCACTTCCTTCCACCGCATCCACCAGTCATACTTCTATCGGTCTTCAGGCGGCTTTCAGCCTGACACCCGTAACCTCTGCGCCAGCCACCAGTTCTGCGACAAAATCACGGGCAGCATTGGCCCAGGCTGCCTTTTCCAGCATGTCACGGACGCTTGGAGCTGCTGCCTCAAACGGGAGAACGGCACCTTCGGCACGCGCGTCCAGCCGGATGATATGCAGGCCATAACGGCTCAGGATCGGGAGTTCTGAAATGGCACCTTCAATCAGGGCATCCATCGCCGCTTCGAACTCTGGCACGGTATCGCCGGAGATCAATTGGCCCAGCCGCCCGCCCGCTTCGCGTGAAGAACAAGCGCTGTTCTCGCGAGCCAGCGTGTCGAATGCGCGCGGATTACGCCGGATCTCGACCAGTAAAGCCTCCGCTTGTGCCTGAGCGGTCGTCAAGCCCACGGGATCGTCGGGGCGAACCGGCAATAGGATGTGTGCAGCCTCATAGAGCGTCGGCGCTCGCCAACGGTCGGGGGCTTCTTCGTACGCGGCAAGAACCTCGGCGTCGGTCGGTACGCCGGGCTCTACGGCCAGATCAACAACTTGACGAACGAGCGCTTCGTCCGTGGTCTCGATCTTCCCCTCGCTTACCTCTTGGGGATCTGGCTCAAGGCCACGCCGCCGTGCCTCTTGCAACAAGAGTGCCCGGATTGCCAAGGCCCTTGCAGCCGCAGTCCAGGCCAGGCCAGGCTTTGACTTGGGTGCGGGATGGTTCTGCGCTTCGTCTGCAATTGCCTCGGCAGATATTATTTCGCCGTTCACTGTCACTTTGGAAAGAAAAGATGCCATTTAGGTCACTCCGCCGGATATTTCGGGCTGTGCTTTCTGGTCCGCACGATCTGGTAACCTGGCCGCCATAGATAGCGGACCGGCACCGACAGCATGTGAACAAGGCGGCTGAATGGGAACAGGGTGAATATCGTCAGTCCAAGAAAGATGTGCAATTGGAACAAGAGTGGCGCGCCTGCGGTGTAGCTTGCAGCGCGCGCATCCAAGGTGAAGATCGCCTGCGCCCATTGCATGAATTTCACCATCTCACCGCCGTCGATATTCTGCACAGAAATGATAATCGTCAGCAAACCAAGGCAAAGCTGCAACAGCAGAAGCGACAGGATGATTATATCCATCATGCTCGACGTTGCACGAATACGCGGATCGACAAGCCGCCGGTGGATCAGGATGATGCCGCCTAAAAGCGCCATAGTTCCGGCCACTCCGCCCACCACGACGGCAAGGATCTGTTTGGCCTCATGGCTGATGCCCAGGGCCTTGATCAGAGGCAAGGGTGTCAGAAGACCGAAAAAATGGCCGAAAAAGATAATCAACACGCCGACATGAAACAGGACCGAGCCAAGTATCAGCTGCTTGCGTCGCAAGAGTTGCGAGGACGATGATTTCCAGGTGAATGGGTCGCGTTCATAGCGTGCGATAGAGCCGATCAGCAACACGCTAAGTGCGATGTAGGGGTAGATGCCGAAGATAAAATCGTGCATTGCGGGTCTCCTCTACTGGGTAGCCCCGGCGCGTGCCGGAGAAAGGGGAACGTCCATTTTAGCGAGGATGTCGCGTGACACCGGGCAACCTGCATTAGGGTCGGGTGCAAAGGTGACCTGCGCCTCCTCCCAGACTGCATCGAGTGCCGCAAGATCTTCCGGGTTGTCATCGGGCTCGGCCAGCAATGCTGCCGCCACCTCACCCTCGAGAGCACCTTTGCCAAGATCAGCCAGAGCAGCAAGGACCGCTGCGTAGGGTGTCTCACGGCGCGTCAGGCGCTCAGTCAGCACAGCAAGTATCGGTCCCGCGTCGGCGAGAATTTCCCTCGCAACCGCGATTGGCTGGGTTGCAAGAAATTCGAGCAACACTGGCAGATGATCGGGTAGCTCCGGCCCGACAAGATCGAAACCACCGGCGCGATAGGTTTCCAAAAGATCCACCATCGCACCGCCTCGGTCCCGGCTTTCACCGTGGATATGCTCGAAAAGGTTGAGTGACAATGTCCGGGAACGATCGAAAAGCAGGACATAAGCCTCTTGCAGATCAAACAGATCACCCATTGCAATGTTTCGAAGCAGCGGTTGCAATACCTCCGCTTGCGCAGGTGTCAACAGCGCCTCGGCAACAAGCACCTTGCGTATCAAAGGGATCGCCTCTTGCAAATCGCTGGATGGATAACTCAGCAGCGCCGACAGCGCCTTGAATGTGCGGATCATTGCCAACCATCCTTTGGTGTCACGTATTTCTTGCTACCAAACAGCTTGCCCGAGCTGATGCCACCCGAGCAGCCGTTGCCATCGGTAAAGCCGCATTCCGATCTGAGATCATAGGCATCTTCGACCACCTCGCGATGCGTCGTCGGGATGACGAAACGATCCTCGTAGTTGGCGATTGCCATCAATTGATACATCTCGTCGATCTGCTGCGGCGTCATGCCCACACGTTTGGCGACGCCAAGATTGATGACGCCGTCCACGGTTTTCGACCGCATATAAGCCCGCATCGCCAGCATCCGCTCCAATGCCGAAATTACCGGCTTCTCATCGCCTGCGGTCAGCAAATTGGCGAGATACTGCACTGGGATGCGCAAGCTTTTCACATCCGGCATCCCGTCTTCGGCATCGATCATTCCGGCCTCAGCGGCGTTCTGGATCGGCGACAGCGGCGGGACATACCAAACCATTGGCAAGGTGCGATATTCCGGGTGCAGCGGGAAGGCGATCTTCCATTCCATCGCCATCTTCCAGATCGGAGAATTACGAGCACCCTTGATCCAGTCTTCCGGAATACCTTCGGCACGCGCTGCGGCGATCACCTCCGGGTCATTCGGGTCGAGGAACACGCCAAGCTGCGCGTCATAAAGATCCTTCTCATTCCCGACGGAGGCCGCATCTGCGATCTTGTCTGCATCGTAGAGCATCACACCAATATAACGGATGCGCCCAACGCAGGTTTCCGAACAGACTGTTGGCAGGCCGCTTTCCAGACGCGGGTAGCAGAAGGTGCATTTCTCTGACTTGCCAGTTGACCAATTGTAATAAATCTTCTTGTAGGGACAGGCCGAGACACACATCCGCCAACCACGACATTTCTCCTGGTCGATCAGTACGACACCGTCTTCCTCGCGCTTGTAGATTGCACCGGAAGGGCATGCTGAAACGCAAGCAGGATTGAGACAGTGTTCGCAAAGGCGCGGCAGATACATCATGAAGGTCTGCTCATACAGACCATACATTTCCTTCTGAATACCCTCGAAATTGTAGTCTTTCGAACGCTTCGAGAATTCGCCGCCGAGGATTTCCTCCCAATTCGGGCCCCATTTGATTTTCTCGATCCGCTCCCCCGATATCAGAGAACGCGGCCGCGCGGTCGGAAACGCCTCCATCTCGGGGGCAGATTTCAGATGATCATAGTCAAAGGTGAACGGCTCATAATAGTCATCTATCTCGGGCAGGTTGGGATTGCCGAAGATATTGGCAAGGATACGCCACTTGGCTCCCTGCTTGGGGCGGATTTTCCCCGCTTGGGTGCGCTCCCAACCGCCGTTCCAGCGCTTTTGATTTTCCCAATCCTTGGGATAACCAATGCCGGGTTTCGTCTCGACATTGTTGAACCACGCATATTCAACGCCGTCGCGACTGGTCCAGACATTCTTGCAGGTGACGGAACAGGTGTGGCAACCGATACATTTATCGAGATTGAGCACCATGCCGATTTGCGCGCGTATTTTCATTCTGCTGCCTCCACCTTGGCCGGGGCATCAAGCCAATCGACCTTTTCCATCTTGCGCACGACCACGAATTCATCTCGGTTCGAGCCGACTGTGCCGTAGTAATTGAACCCGTAGCTTAGCTGTGCGTAGCCGCCGATCATGTGGGTGGGCTTGAGCACCGTACGGGTGACCGAGTTGTGGATGCCGCCGCGTTTGCCGGTGATTTGACTGCCCGGCGTGTTCAGGATCTTCTCCTGTGCGTGGTACATGAACAGATTGCCTTCCTTGATCCGCTGGCTGACCACACAACGCGCCGTCAGCGCGCCGTTGGCGTTGAAGACTTCAACCCAGTCGTTATCGACCAGCCCGGCCTTTTTGGCATCGACCTCGGAAATCCAGACAATCGGCCCGCCACGGCTAAGCGTCTGCATGAGGAGGTTATCGGTATAGGTCGAATGGATGCCCCATTTCTGGTGCGGGGTGATGAAGTTCAGCACCACGGTTTTCGAATCTCCGGCAAGGCCAATCGCCGGAGCGATTGTCTTCAGATCAACCGGCGGACGCCAAGTGACCAGAGCTTCGCCAAAGGCGCGCATCCATTCGTGATCCTGGTAGAGTTGCTGGCGTCCCGACAGCGTGCGCCACGGGATCAGTTCATGAACATTGGTATAGCCAGCATTATAGCTGACCTCCTCGCTCTCGATGCCGGACCAGGTGGGTGAGGAAATGATCTTGCGCGGTTGAGCCGCGATGTCGCGGAAGCGGATCTTTTCATCGCGCTTGGCTTCAGCAAGGTGGCGATGGTCTCGCCCTGTGATCTTTTCCAGTGCTGCCCAGGCTTTTGCCGCCACTTCGCCGTTGGTTTCGGGGGCAAGCATCAAGATCATCTCGGCCGCATCAATGGCAGTATCAAGACGCGCCAAACCCTTGGTCACACCCTCGTCCGTCACACGACCGTTCAACGCCTGCAGATGATGGACTTCTTCCTTTGTGTCCCAGGCAATGCCTTTGCCACCATTGCCGATCTTTTCCATCAGCGGCCCCATCGAGACGAATTTTTTGCTGAGGTTGGGATAATCCCGCTCAATTTCGATATAGTTGGGTGCTGTTTTGCCGGGAATGAGGTCGCACTCGCCCTTTTTCCAATCAGCCACGACGGACTGCGCCAATTCGGCGGGTGTGTCGTGCTGTAACGGCCAGGCAACGACATCGCTTTCCACCCCAAGAACTTCGGGCGCAATATCCGAAAAGCGAGCCGCAATCAGCTTGAAGATTTCCCAGTCGGTCTTGGACTCATAGGCCGGGTCCACTGCCGCCTGCAAAGGGTGGATGAACGGATGCATATCGGAGGTGTTCAGATCATCCTTTTCATACCAGCTCGCCGTCGGCAGCACGATATCGGAATAGACGCAGGTTGTTGACATGCGGAAGTCGAGTGTTACCAGCAGGTCAAGCTTGCCTTCAGGTGCTTTGTCATGCCAGGTCGCCTCAAGCGGCTTTTGGCCTCCTTCCTCGCCCAGATCCTTGCCCTGAATGCCATGGTCGGTGCCAAGCAGGTGGCGCAGGAAGTATTCATGCCCCTTGCCTGATGATCCCAACAGGTTTGAGCGCCAGATAAACAGGTTGCGTGGCCAGTTTTCGGGTGCATCCGGGTCTTCGCAAGACATTTGCAAGGTGCCTGATTTCAACTGTGCCGCCACATAGTCTGCCGCTGTTTTGCCTGCGGCCTTGGCCGCGCGGCCAACATCCAGCGGGTTGGTTTTGAGCTGGGGGGCCGAGGGCAGCCAGCCCATGCGCTCGGCCTGAATGTTGTAGTCGATCAGGCTGCGCTCGGCCCAATTGCCAGCAGGAGCAGTTGGCGACAGGATCTCCTTGGCTGATACGGTTTCATAGCGCCATTGATCGGTATGGGCGTAGAACGCGCTGGTTCCATTCATCTGCCGGGGTGGCCGTGCCCAATCGAGCGCAAAGGCAAGTGCTGTCCAGCCGGTCTGGGGACGCAATTTTTCCTGGCCAACATAATGCGACCAGCCACCACCCGATTGCCCGACGCAACCGCACATCACCAGCATGTTGATGATGCCGCGATAGGTCATGTCCATATGGTACCAATGGTTGACCCCTGCCCCGAGAATGACCATGGATTTGCCACGGGTTTTCTCAGCATTGGTCGCAAAGGCACGTGCAACGGTGATGATGCGGTCGCGTTTCACGCCGGTGATTTTTTCTGCCCAGGCCGGGGTAAACGGCATGTCGTCATCGAACGAGCGTGTGACATTGTCGCCACCCAAGCCGCGATCAAGGCCGTAATTGGCGCAGAGCAGATCAAATACCGTGGTTACCAGCGTCTCGCCGTCTTTCAATGCCATGCGCTTGACCGGAATATTGCGTGTCAGAACTGCACCACGATCATCTGAGACGAAATGCGAATGCGCTTCGCCGCCGAAGTAAGGAAAATCGACGCCGACCACATCGTCGCGATCGTTCTCAAGGATCAGGGAGGATTTGAGATCGAGATCGACGCCTGCGGCCTTTTTCTCAAGATTCCATTGCCCATCCTGGCCCCAGCGAAACCCGATAGAGCCATTTGGCACCACGACCTCACCCGTTTTGGCATCAAGGCCAACCGTTTTCCAGTCGGGGTTATTGTCCTCGCCCAAGGTGTCGGTGAAGTCAGAAGCCCGCACCATCCGCCCGGGGATAAATTTGCCGTCCTTTTCCTCAAGCTTCACCAGCAGCGGAAAATCGGAATATTGACGGGTGTAGTCATCAAAATAGGGCACCTGCCGATCCAGATAATATTCGCGCAAGATCACATGGCCCATGGCCAGCGCCAGAGCAGCATCGGTCCCGGCCTGTGGATTGAGCCAGATATCGCCGAACTTGGCGGCCTCCGAATAATCGGGGCTGATAACGGCGGATTTTGCACCCCGATAGCGTGCCTCGGTGTAAAAATGCGCATCCGGCGTGCGCGTCTGCGGCACGTTGGAGCCCCAGAGGATCATGAAGCTCGAATTATACCAGTCGGCACTTTCCGGCACATCGGTCTGCTCGCCCCAGGTCTGGGGTGACGCCGGTGGCAAATCACAATACCAATCATAGAAAGACAGACAGGTACCGCCCAGAAGCGATAGGTAGCGTGCGCCGGCGGCATAAGACACCATCGACATTGCCGGGATCGGCGAGAAGCCGAAAACACGGTCAGGGCCGTAGTTTTTCGTGGTATAGGCATTGGCGGCGGCGATGATCTCTGTCACCTCATCCCATGAGGCACGCACAAATCCCCCCTTGCCGCGTGTCTTTGTGTAGCTTGCCCGCTTCTTCGGATCGGACTGAATGGCAGCCCATGCGGCAACGGGGCTCATCGATGCCCGCGCCTCGCGCCATAGCCGCATGAGGCGGCTGCGGATCAAGGGTGTTTTGACGCGGTTGGCAGAGTAAAGATACCAGCTGTAACTGGCCCCTCGTGCGCAACCGCGTGGTTCGTGATTGGGCATGTCGGGCCGGGTGCGCGGATAGTCGGTCTGCTGTGTTTCCCAGGTGACGATGCCCGATTTAACGTAGATTTTCCACGAACAGGAGCCGGTGCAGTTGACGCCATGGGTGGAACGCACGATCTTGTCGTGGCGCCAGCGGTTGCGATAAACCTCCTCCCAATCCCGGTTTTCAATCGTCGTCTGGCCATGACCGTCGGCGAATGAGTCGACTTTGTTGGATTTGAAGAAATTCAGGCGGTCGAGAAGATGGCTCATATTGCAATCCTTTCAGGTCAAGCTTGGACAGCGGTCTGGCGTGCGCCACGTTCCGCAGTGTTGAGGAGGCCACCGCGTCGGGTGTAGTAAGCCCAGGTCAGGACCGCGCAGAGGATGTAAAAGCCAAGGAAGCCCCAGAGTGCCGCCGAGGGGCCGCCGGTGATGGCGATAGAGCTGCCATAGGCTTTGGGGATGAAAAAGGCACCGTAGGCGGCAATGGCCGAGGTGAAGGCAATGATTGCTGCACTCTCGCGATCAATTTGCTTGCGCAGGTCGCCATCTTTGAGCTGTGGCATGAGGCGAGGCACTTCACGCGCCATGATCGCGGGGATCATCTGGAAGGTGGAGGCATTGCCGATCCCCGTGAGAAGAAACAGCGCCATGAATGTCATGAAGAAGCCTGTAAAGGCACCCGGCTGGTCCTTGATGCCGAGGAAGAAGATCACACCAAACACTGCTGCAATCATTCCGATAAAGGTCCAGAAGGTGACGCGGCCGCCGCCGAAGCGGTCAGCGACCCAGCCTGTACCTGCGCGGCTCAGCGCGCCCACAAGCGGGCCGAGGAACACGAGCTGCAGCGAGTTCACCTCAGGGAACATCATCTTGGCCAGCAGAGGAAAGCCCGCCGAATAGCCGATGAAACTGCCGAATGTTCCGGTATAAAGAACGCACATGATCCAGTTGTGCTTGCGCGAGAAGATGATGGCCTGCTCTTTGAAGCTGGCTTTGGCATCAGCAATGTCGTTCATGCCCACCCACGCTGCGACGGTCGAAAGGATGATGAATGGCACCCAGACAAAGCCGGCATTCTGCATCCACAGCTGACCGCCCTTGGTCATGGTTTGTGCCTCGCCACCCATGATGCCAAAAACACTGGAGGTGATGACGATTGGCACCAGAAACTGCATGACCGAGACGCCGAGATTGCCGAGTCCGGCGTTTAAGGCAAGCGCATTGCCCTTCTCAGCCTTAGGGTAGAAAAAGGCGATGTTGGCCATTGAGGACGCAAAGTTGCCCCCGCCGAAGCCGCAAAGCAGCGCCAGAACCAGAAAGATCAGATAGGGTGTTTGGGGATTTTGCACCGCATAGCCAATGCCCATGGCGGGCAACAGAAGGGATGCAGTCGAAAGGGTGGTCCACAGCCTGCCGCCAAAGATCGGAACCATGAAGCTGTAAAAAATCCGAAATGTCGCGCCCGAAAGTCCGGGCAATGCCGCCAGCCAGAAAAGCTGCTCAGGGGTGAAGGTGAAGCCAATGGCTGACAGCCGTGCCACCACCACTGACCACACCATCCACACACCAAAGGCTAAAAGCAGGGCGGGGATGGATATCCAGAGGTTGCGTCGCGCAATCCGGCTCCCTTTCGTCGTCCAGAATGCCGTATCTTCGGGTGTCCATTCTTCCAGCGTATGGGTCTGGTTTGCTGCCGTGGTGGCGGGCATTCCCTGCATTTCGGGCAATTCTGGCAGTTGGTCCAGCATTGCACCCTGGGCGGATCGCTCCATATGGCGGATGGCCAGATGCATCCAGGTAAGCGACACGCAGACCAAAAGGAACAACAAGGCGAAACTGGACGTGTAGATGCCGGTGAGATCGAGAACTGCTCCGAACAGGATGGGGAGAATAAAGCCGCCAAGCCCGCCGATCATGCCGACAAGACCACCCACTGCGCCGACATGTTCAGGATAATAGACCGGAATGTGTTTGAACACCGCCGCCTTGCCAAGGCTCATAAAGAAACCGAGCATGAACAGCATGATGACGAAGGGCAGGAAGTCCATCCGGGTGGAAAACGCAATCGGGCCATTTTTGCTTTGAATGACGTAATCCGTGGCCGGATAGGACAACATGAACAGCAAAATGGCGGAAAAACCGAAGCTCCAATACATCACCGAGCGGGCACCGAAACGATCAGAGAGATGACCACCATAGGCCCGAAACAGCGAGGCGGATAATCCGAATGCCGCCGCTGCCATGCCGGCTGTGCGAATATCGACGTGATATACGTTGACGAGGTAATGCGGTGTCCAAAGGGCAATGGCAACGAACCCGCCGAAAACAAAGAAATAATAGGTGGCGAAGCGCCAGACCTGCAGGTTCTTCAAAGGTGCAAACTGTTGGCTAAGCGTGGGGGCTGCCTTGCCACTCGCGCGCCGGGCCACCAGCTGTGGATCATCCTTGGCAAGGAAGAAAAACGCAATGGCCATCAGCGCCAGGGCGGCCGCCCAGACATGCGCAACCCCATGCCAGCCATAAGCGACCATAACGAGAGGCGCGACAAAGGCGGTGACAACAGCCCCCACATTTCCGGCCCCAAAGATTCCAAGCGCTGTGCCCTGCTGGCTCGCCGTGTACCAGCGGGACACATAAGCGACCCCGATGATGAATGATCCGCCAGCGAGGCCGATCCCCAAGGCCGCAATCAGATACATTGCGTAGCTTGTGGCCCAGGTCAGCATCCATGTTGCCAGTGCGGTCAACAGCATTTGAGCGGCGAAGACGATCCTACCACCATATTTTTCCGTCAACACGCCCAGAAACAGCCGTGTGATGGATCCGGTCAGAACAGGTGTGGCAACCAGCAGACCGAACTCGAATTCATTGAGCCCCAGCTCTGCCTTGATCGCCACGCCAATGATCGAAAAGATTGTCCAGACCGCAAAGCATGCCGTGAACGCGACCGTGCTAAGAGTGAGAGCGCGCCTTCGATCACCATTGGATATCATCGGCTTGTCCAACATTGACATTCTCCGTTGTCAGCGCGGGCAATTTCCACGCGCTTTCCAACGACGAAAGCTGATGTGGTCTGGTGGAGGATTGATATGAATCAAACGGGCGCGAAAGGCCCTGACAATCGAACCGGATTTGACCTTCGACAAAAACGGACCCCAAAAATGCCAGGCAAGCATAGTGAAATAGCTCGCTCGTTTCTGGACATGGGTCACGCAGTGGCTTACCATATGATAAGTGCAAAATAGTGATTTGGGGTTGGCTTTGCGTGATGTCGAGCGTCAATATATTCGTCAACTGCCCTTGTTTCGCACCATGGATGAGGAGAATTTCAACGCATTGACGCGCACCGCCTACGACCAGACCTTCCCGGCTTCGGTGAAACTGATCGACGAAGGTTCTCTGGCGGACTTTCTGCATATTGTTGTCGAAGGATCTGTCGAACTTTTTGCTGGATGGCAGGGCCACGAAACCACCATGGGGGTGGTGCGCCCCATTTCCACCTTCATTCTCGCGGCCGCCATTAAAGACGCGCCCTATCTCATGTCGGCACGTACCCTTGAAAAAACCCGTGTGATCCTTGTGCCCAGTGTCGATTTGCGCGCAATTTTCAGAATTGATCCCGAATTCGCAATGGCAACGATTACCGAACTTGCAGAATGTTACCGTACTTCGGTGCGGCACACCAAGGACCTCAAGCTGCGAAATGCCCGCGAGAGACTTGCCGCATATATTCTGCGTCAAGCAAAGTCAGCGACCAACGGCGTCAGCTTTACTTTGCCCATCGAAAAGCGGTTGCTTGCTTCACTTCTCGGCATCACACCGGAAAGCCTGTCGCGAGTGATGAAATCGCTCAAGGAGGTTGGTGCCAAGATTGATGGTCAACGTATCATCATCACCGATCGTGGTGCGCTGGAGGCTTTGGCGCACCCAACGCCGCTGATTGATGGACCAGACCACGATAGCTGACAATTTTCACTGTCCTTCGTCGGCAACCATGACGATCTACACGTCAATCATCGGAGCGAAGCTTGTTTGCATTGTGACCGGTTTCTGGCAGTGCCATTTCTTTTATATATTTCCGGTGCCCCGTGTGCCTCGCTTCTTCGGCTTTGCCGCAGTTTCGGACCCATTCTCTTGCCTTGAACGGATTCGATCGACTGGCTTCGGCGTGTCGCGTGAATCATGCTCGACACCTCCTGCAGGCTGAGACATCCCGCCCCGCAGGACGATACGATCCACACGTTTGCGAGCAGCTGCGGTGCATCCTCATCTGCTACATGCATCTGCTTCGCATCCGTCAACGCAGCTAGAGGATCAAGTGATGACAGAATTGAATAAAAGGATCGTGCTAGCAGTAAGGCTGGTTGGTCGGCCACAGCAAACCGATTTCAGCACCGAAGAAACGAAGATGCCGGAGCCCCGCGATGGCGAGGTTCTGCTCGAAACCATCTACCTTTCGCTCGACCCCTACATGCGGGGCGCATGAGCGACGCCCAATCCTACGCGGACCCGATCGAGATCGGCAGCGTGATGGTCGGTTCCACGGTGGGAAGGATCAAGACGTCACACCATCCGAACTGGAAGGAGGGCGAGATTGTCGTCGCCTACTCGGGCTGGCATAGCCATGCCATCTCAGATGGAAGCGATTTGCGACAGATTGATCCCACCGTTGCTCCGATCTCGACCGCGCTGGGCGTTCTGGGCATGACGGGCTTCACAGCCTATGCCGGCCTGCGTAACATCGGACAAGGCCACCCGGTCCGAGCCGGTCGGCACCCTGCGCATTGCAGCCTCGTTTCCGATCGGACTGCATGTCATAGCACCGTTTGTGCCGCGCTTTCGCGCGCAAAATCCAAAGGTTGCGATCGATCTGAGACTCAGCGATCAGCGGACGGATCTGATCGAGGAGGGGATCGATATTGCCATACGCATCGGTGGCCTGCCCGACTCGCGTCTCTTGCCGCGGAAGCTTTCGCCCTACCGGCTCTGCTGTTATGCCTCACCAGATTACTTAGCCACGAAAGGTGCACCCGCTCATCCCGATGAACTGCAGACACACGAGACGGTCAACCTGCGCTATCAAAGCAGCGGTCAACTGTTCCGTTGGCCGTTTCGCATCGGTGAACGCGAGATCGAGATCGTCCCGCAATCTGCAATCGTGGTCGATGCGAGCGAAGCCGTGCTCTCGACCCTTGCGGCGGGGGCCGGTATCGGAATGGCTACCAGCTTCATGGGGGTGCCTTGGGTCAAGCGAGGAGAGCTGGTTGCAATTCTTGCCGAGTTCGCGGTAGAACGCCACAACATCACGGCCGTCTGGCCGGAAAGCCGCCGGACAAACCCGGCGGTGCGCGCCTTCCTCAAAATGCTGACGGAGGCATCTTGAACTCCAGGGTCTTCACCATGGGCAGGCATGGTGCCCATGGTGGAATATCGGCGTCACCAGGCGACGGCACCCTGCGGTTCGACAAAGCGTCCCGAGACGGCATCCTCCCCGAGCAAGGCATATTGAACGGGCAGGCGTGCGCCTTCGGCCGGGGTCATGTAGCCATTGCCTCCCGTCAGATCGGTTTTCACATAGCCCGGAGCCACCGAGTTCACGACGATCGAGGTCCCCTTCAGCTCTGCCGCCAGTTGCACCGTCAACATGTTGAGAGCGGCCTTGGAGGCATTGTAGCCGATGAGGCGCGCCTCGTAATAGGGCGACGTTGGATCTCCGTTCACGCTCAGGGATCCAAGGGTGGTCGACAGGTTCACAATGCGACCTGCTTTGGACTGAAACAGCAGCGGAAGCATGGTTTGCGTCACGCAGAGCGTCCCGATGAAGTTCGTCTCCATGAGCCGTTTGACCGACGCTGCCGTTGCCTTGGTGGGCGGTCCGTCTTCGGCATCAATGATGCCCGCATTGTTGACGAGAATGTCGAGGCGACCATATTTGCCGGAAATGGCTTGGGCAGCCGCGTCGATTGTGTCCTGCCTGTGGAGGTCGATTTCCATTGCCTCCACGGCTAATCCCGCTCCGGCAAACTCGCGGGCTGCGGCCTGCCCCCGCTTGAGGTCGCGGGCTCCCATGATAACGGTGACGCCGGCCTCGGCGAGTTGGCGGGCGATCTCGCGACCAATGCCCTTGTTAGCGCCGGTGACGAGAGCAATCTTGGTTTTGTCGTTCATTACATGTCCTTCGAATGTTGGAGAAACACCTCAGCCAATATATGAAGGATCATTCGCATTTTGGATTCGCATATGGACGTTTCACCCCCTCGACATCTCAAAGCCCGCAAAATGCCGCGCCAGGCTCGCTCAGCATCGACCATTGACACGATTTTCGAGGCGACCATTCAGGTTTTGCTGAAGAGCGGAACCCATCGACTCACCACGACCCGTGTCGCCGAACGGGCTGGCGTGTCCGTCGGCACGATGTACCAGTATTTTCCGCACAAGCAGGCCTTGCTCTATGCGCTGAACGAACGCTATCTCGACCGTCTGGCCGAGCGAATGGAGAAGGTCTGCCTCGATCACCATGGCAAGTCGATACCGGACATGATTGCGGCACTGGTCACCGGCTATTGGGAGGCGAAGACGGAGCGGAGTGAGGTCACGCGCGCACTCTACAGTTCGGCGGTCGAACTGGACAACGAGGCGCTGATTGACGCTTTTGCCAGACGCATGGACGCTGCGACAGGCGCAATGCTGGAGAGCGCTCCAATCGTAAACTGCGCCGATATCCACTTGGTTAAAGCCACTCTGCTTTCAGTCATATTCGGAACTGTGCGGAACGTCTTCGAACGGAAACTGCCGGCTCATGAACAGGTCGCGATCCGCGAACAGGTCATCCGGATGTGTGTTGGCTATCTGAGCTCCGCAGACGATGACAGAAGCAAAAATTCTGGGAGCAGTTTGTGCGCTGCGGAAAGGACCTGACGTGTTCAAAGCATTGGCGGACGTCGCCGGCATCGTTGCTGACCATTCCCGGAGGCAAGGTGGAGCATGATCGCGTGCCACATGAAGCATGACTGCCTCAAGCGAGCGTTTGGCCGTTTCAAAGCACGTGTTTGAAGGGAATGCCCTAGGAAGCGGATCAAAACATCAGGCGTGATCGACGCGTTAGCGTTTTGGCTAACCCTTCAGCCGACGAACGGTCATCTTTTAAATGTCACGGATCACATCGCTCAGCCTTCATCTTTCTGGTTGCCCCCCGCTGACCCGTTCCGTCGCGCTTGAGGGCGAGGTGGACCAGCCGCCGGAACGTGGGGCACTCCATGTGCGATGGCGCGGGGCAGTCGGCGATATGACGGAGCGTCTCGCGCAATGCCTTCAACTGACCAATCTGCCGATCGATCTGCTCGGCCTTGTGGCGCAGCACATCGCGGGGCAGGTCCGGCAACCCGTTGCGACCGAACATGCCGGCAATCTCTTCCAGCGAGAAACCAGCCGATTTTCCCATCGTGATGACTTGGAGCTGAAGCAGAACTTCGGGTGGGAACTGCCGGCGCAAGCCGTGCCGCGATACCGAGGAGATGAGCCCTACCTCCTCGTAGTATCGCAATGCCGACGGCTTGATCCCCGTGCGAGCCGCGACCTCACCGATATCTAGAAATTTCATGCTTGACCTCAACCTGACTTGAAGTGGCAGCTTGCTCCTTAGTTGACATTTCGACAAGAGGAAACGACCTTGAACCACAGATCACCCCGCATGAAGAGCAAGTGGACCGGCATCACCTTTGCCCTATCACTGGCCATGGGCCTCGCCTCCCTCGGGACCAGTATCGCCAACATTGCGCTGCCAGAGTTGACCCAAGCCTTCGCTTCACCTCTTCCAGAGGTCCAAGCTGTCATTGTGGCATATCTCGTTACTTTAACGATGACGGTCGTCATCGCCGGTCGTCTCGCTGACCGCTATGGTATGAAGGTGATGTTTGTGATCGGCCTGGTGCTGTTCATGGTCGCCACCTTGTTATGTGGCATCGCGCCTAGCCTTTTTATGCTCATCTTGGCTCGGGGACTTCAGGGTGCTGGCGCAGCGTTTCTGATGACGCTCTCCATGGCGCTGATGCGGCAGATCGCTGATGAATCCTCCGTGGGACGAGCGATGGGCGCGCTGGGCACTGTCTCGGCCATTGGGACCGCACTTGGCCCATCGCTCGGCGGGCTGCTGATCCCACTCTTGGGCTGGCGAGGAATATTCTGGATACAGATGCCAATTGCGATCTTGGCGCTGATCTTGGTGGTGTTGTTCCTTCCGCGAGATGCTGGTGGAAATCATGCCAAGCCGCCAAGCCTTTGGACAGTCGTGAACAGGAGCCTCTTGCTTAATCTCACCGTGAACGTGATCGTCGCTGGAACCATGATGACGACTTTGTTGGTGGGCCCTTATTACCTCACCCTCGCGCTGGAGCTTCCCATGTCGCTCGTCGGCTTGGTGATGGCGATCGGTCCGGTCATCTCGATCTTCAGCGGCGTTCCCGCCGGCCGGCTGGTCGATGCCTGGGGGAGCAGCCGGACGCTGACCATCGGCCTTGCCCTGCTAGCCACCGGCACATTTATGCTGGCATTCGTGCCGAACATGATCGGTGTCGCCGGTTACGTTTTCTCCATAATCGTCCTGACACCGGGCTACCAGCTATTTCAGGCGGCGAACAACACCGCAGCCCTAGCAGATGTGGCCAAGGACCGTCGCGGCACGGTCTCCGGCCTTTTGGGACTATCGCGCAATGCCGGGCTGATTGCTGGAGCATCACTCATGGGGATGCTCTTTGCCTTCGGCGTCGGGACAACAGATATCGCGCACGCGTCGGTCTCAGCAATTGCCTCGGGAATGAGCCTGACCTTCGCCATTGCAGGCATAGCTACTCTCTCCGCACTCGCCACCGCGTCTCGCATGAGGGGCTGACTGCTCTTGAAAGGAACGAACCATAGTACACATAGATAATGATTTCGGTGAAGTTCATTAGATTGGCAGCAGACTATCTCTGCAGCGAAAGAGAGTAGCGGGTATGCCGACGTTCCCCGCCGCGCGTAAATGCACCGATCTCCACCAACTGCTGGAGGTCGCGTGTCGCTGTAGCGCGAGATGTGCTTGTGATAGAGATGTAGTTTTCGGCGCTTAGCCCACCCTTGAAGCCCGCCGTGCCTTCCTTGAAGATGCGCGCGACTACCTTTTCCTGTCGCTCGTTCAGTTGGCCTCGAAACCGGTCGTAAAATTTCGCCTTCTGAATGAAGAAATCTATGCGCTCAAGCGTCGCTCGTTGAGCATCCAGGATCGTTTCTGAAAAGAAAATGATCCAGTCAGCTGGGTAATATTGATGGCATCAGGCACCCGCGAAACGTTCTGCGTGCGCAACAAAGCGTCGAGAGCCACCAGAAGATTGAGGTCAAGCCCCCTATATCGCATTGTTTATACCTTGAGACATGGAAAAAGAGGCCAGTGTTTTCGCCTGACGGCAATACGTGTCAACCGGCCCGAAAGTCAATCCGGCATGGCAACTTGTGAGGCAACTGGTGAGGCAAGTGGTTTGGTAAATGGTGTGGCCAGCATTGCACAATCGTTTGACCGCTGCTTTTCGGGTATCGAGAGGGGATGAAATGACCGGGCACTTTTCCCGCAAAGACAATCTCAAACACTGAAAAACATCAGGCGCTTGATGATTGAGATCATCAAGCGCCTGCCACATTAATCAATGGTCGAGCGGACCTTCACCCGGCCCTCAGAACTTTGTGGCGAAGTTGACCCACACCGAATCGCCTTGCGGGCGGTTTTCTGCCACGATGTCATGCTGCCAGGACGCGCTGACCTGCAAGCCCGGATTGAAGGAATAGGTGAGCGATGGACCAAGGGCAAAACCTCTGCCGCGATGCCCATCGGCCGCAACCCCTGGGCCACGGTCATCCGAGATCTGTTGAAGATAGTATCCCACAGCACCAATGCGCCACTTGTCCAGGTTCCAGCCGACTGCATAATCCAGCACGAATTCCGTACCATTCGTGTAGTCGGTATCATGGTTCTCCGTGTTGAAGATCAAACGGGCCGTCGTTGCAAGTTCCAGTCCCTGCGGGTCCGAATAGTGATAGCCGACGGTCGGCTGAACGGACCAGTGGTTGTTGCCGATATTGGCGATGTCGGAGGGGCTGTACCTGCCGGTTGGCATTGCCAGATCCACACCGAACACGAAAGAATTGTTTCTATCGGTGTGCCACACCAAGCCTAAGGTCGTGGTCATATCGGCAAGTCCAAAGGCGGTGTCGCTACCGAACGGCACAGACAGGTTCAGATGAACGAGGGGAACGACGACCTGCCCCCAAAGCTGAGCGCCTCCGATTTCGATGTCGCTGACATAGAGAAAGCGCATGGTTTCCGCCAATGCCTTGACATTGAAATCAATTGGCACCCTGTTGCCGTTCGAGTCATTGGTCCTGTCGGCAGAGAAATAATTTGTCTGGGAAAGGAAGTAGAGACCGGGGTAGGGAGGAATGCCCGCAGCAAAAAATTGTGCTGATCCCGGTGAGTATTGCGTGTTGCCGTTTTCGGCTGCCTGTGCCTGACAGAGCGCGGTCACCGCGAGCGCCGCGACAAGTCCGAACGTCCTGAATTTCATTCTCCATCCTCCTCACATGAACAAAGACCAGGATCCCACCAGCGAGTCCGCTCGCAAACGCGCACGGGACCTCATCCTCGCAGTCAGCGGGCCTGGTCATCCAGATTGTCTGTTGTTATTCCCCCTTGGCGGCCACCTCACCGCCGGCAGATCGAGATCTTTCTGAGAAACCCGATACCGTCCTTAGTCCGAACTAAGCCGCCGCTTGACAAATGTAAAATGGTCATTGGCAATAGGAGCTATTCGCAAAATAAATACGTGAGGGGGAGCGTATTTGTCAGGTCACAGAAGCCGGGCTCTGCACAGCGCTCCCGTCAGCAATTGCGCGGACCGTCTCATGGATCTGCTCACGAATCCACGAGAGGGCCGGATCGCGGGTGCGATAACTGTGCCACTGAAGCGACTGCCGCAGGGCGGGCAAAGGATACGGCGGCTCCACAATCTTGATGCCATCAATTTTCGACAGCACGTGCGCCAAACTCTGTTGCACCAGACCGATCCTTCGACTTCCGCGAACAAGCAGCGGAAGCGAGGTGAAGAAATAGGTCGTTACTTCGATCCTGAGCTTGATACCGAGATGATCGAAGGCGCGTTGGGCGAAGCTATCGCCGCCATTCGGCGGCTGCATGACGATATGGCCCGCGGAGAGAAAGTCGGCCTGCGATATCACACCGGTAGAGAAAGGCCCATCCGCATCAACGACGCAACATAGCCGGTCTTCCAGCAATGGTTCCATCGGATGATTGGTGGAACAGAACACCTCAGGCGCAATCAGCAAGTCAGCCTCGCCGCGTTCCAGCAGCAAATGCGGATGGTTCTGTTGTGGCTTGAATTCAATCTGGATGGCGGGAGCCATTTTTTCCAGACGCTGGAGAAAAGGCGGCATGATTGTGAGGACGGTGTAGTCGGACACGATGAAACTGAAGCTCCGGTTCGAAACCTCAGGAGAGAATGACGGGGTTGAAACGACGGCAGCCTCGATGCGCACGATGATATCGCGCACAGCCTGTTCAAGGGACGCGGCCAACGGCGACAGTTCCATGGACCGGCCGACCTGGATGAGAAGCGGATCGTCAAAATAGTCCCGCAGTCGCCCGAGCGCATTGCTCATCGCTGACTGCGTGATGAACATTTCCTCGGCAGCACGGCTCACATTGCGGACACGGATCAGCGTATCAAGCGCCGCCAACAAGTTCAGATCAAGATTCTTGAAGCGCATAAATCTCCTCCCAGGTATTCATCGCGTAAATATAAATCATTCATCAAAGCAATTTTGTAAACAGGTTGATTGTCGTTAAATCTTTCCTCGGGAGGAAATGACATCGCGTGGCCTATCGCGCCGCGCCGTCAGTCGATCTCCTCCTTTTGAAATTGATGCCGCGATCGGCAACCTCGAGGAGACCCAATGTTCAAGTATTTTCCGACCAATTATGTCTGGAACCTCTCGGTTAATCTATCGATCGAAATGGGTGCCCGAATGGGAGAGATCGAGGAAATGTGCGCCCCGCTGCAAGATGCGGCCAAGGCACCGGATGCTGCCGGTACCCAGGCGTTCCGCGAAACCTGGATTCATATGGCGGACAAGCTGGTTTCCCTTGCCGACGAGGACGAAGCCCGGGGCAGGTTGATTTCGGCTGGCGACAAGCTGCTGCGCGCAGCCAACTATATGATCACCGCCGAACGTCTGCTGGCGCATGGCTCGGAAGGGCGCGTTAGCCTCTACCAGCAGTTTCTCGCCTGTTTCGAGAAAGGTCTGACGCTGTCCGGCTCTGCCTGTCGCCGGGTGGAGATCCCCTATGAGGGGGCGCACCTTTCAGCGCTCTACGTGCCTGCGGAAGGCGTCGAGGGGCCTGCACCGTTGCTGGTTCAGGTCAACGGCCTCGACAGCACCAAAGAGATGAAATTCCTTGTTGGTCTGCCAGCCTGGCTCGCCAAGCGCGGCGTGGCTTCCTTGATCGTCGATCAGCCAGGCACCGGCGAGGCGCTTCGCTTGCAGGGGCTTACCGCCCGGTTCGACAGCGAGCACTGGGCCAGCCGCGTCGTCGATTGGCTGGAGGGTCGCGCCGATGTCGATCCAAAGCGTATCGGCATGGAAGGGGTGTCGCTCGGCGGCTACTACTGTCCCCGTGCCGTCGCTTTTGAGCCGCGGTTTGCCTGCGGCGTTGTCTGGGGTGCCAACCACGATTGGCGCGACGTGCAAAAGAAGCGCCTTGCCCGCGAGGGTAATTTCCCGGTCCCGCACTATTGGAGCCACGTCATGTGGGTCTGGGGTGCCAAGGATATGGACGAGTTCATGCAGATCGCCGAAAACGTTCACCTCAACGGAATCCTCGATCGTATCCGCGTGCCCTTCCTGGTGACACATGGCGAAAAAGACAGCCAGATCCCTCTCCAATGGGCGCACGCCACCTACGATCAACTGGTCAACAGTCCGAAGCGCGAACTGAAGATCTTCGATGAGCGCACCGGCGGCGTACAGCATTCGAGCTTCGATAACTCCGCCAATGCGGGCGCGTACATCGCCGATTGGGTGGCTGAAACTCTGGGCGGACGCATTGTCGCGGAGCAACCGAAATGACGATCAAGACCTTGATCTGTGGCCGCCGGCGCCTCGGGCAGACGCTTCGCGAACATCGAACCCATATGAAAGACCATCACGGCAAGCTGGTGCGCGATTACATTGCCCGCGAGCCGTCGCAGGCACCGCGCCGCTACGTCCAGAATCATGCTTTCGACGGCATTTATTTCGGCGGTGACGCGCTCCCCAAGGCCTTTTCCTATGGCTTGGATTTTGTCACCGAGGTCTGGTTTCCGGACATGGCAGCGGCAAAATCCTCGCGCGAAACGCCCTTTTATCTCGAGCATTTGCAGCCGGACGAACCCAGGATGGTGGATGAAACCTCCGTCGTCGGCCTTCCGGTCACCGAGAACATCATCCTGCCGCCGGACATGCGCGCAAAAGCGGTAAAAGTGTTCCTGTTCTGGTTCAACAAGGCTCCGGATGCCCAAAGGCTCGCCGATATTGGCCACGGCATCATCGGCCACTGTCGGAACCTGCCACTGTCTGCGGGACCGGTCGAGGCGATTGATGAATTCTGGCTGCCGGACGAGGCCACCGGGCTAGCTTTCGCACAGGCATGCCGCGAAGCTGCCCAAGCGGGCCTTGCCTCCGATACACGTTACTGCCTGGCGGTCGCCCATGAGCACGTTCTCCACGCAGGCTGATCAAGACCTTTTGGAGTCTGTCAGGTTCAAATTGAACCAGACAGACTCTCGATTCCCTTGTTTTCGTTTGTCTCTTCGGGAAAACCGGATTCCACTTTTCCCTGACAAACTCTAATGGAAAGGAATGTCCCATGAACATCATCGGGCCTGATTATCTCGTCTTTGGCGTCGACGATGTCGCCGCCTGTTCTGAATACCTGACCGCGTTTGGCCTGAAGCCGACGGACGTGACCGAGAACGGCGGCCTGTTCGAGACGCTGGACGGCACAGGCATCATCATCCGTCACAAATCGGATCCCTCGTTGCCGGCACCTTTGCCAACGGCGAACATGCTGCGCCAGCAGGTCTATGGCGTGCGCTCCACCGAGGATCTCGACGCGATCGAAAAAGAGCTTTCCAAGGATCGCCGGGTAACGCGGCTGTCCGACGGCTCGATTGAGTTGAAGGATGACCATGGCTTTGAGCTGAAGTTCCAGGTCACCATCCGCCGCGAACTCATCATGCCTGCAGAAAAGATCAATGCGCCGGGTGCACCGGCGCAACGCAAGCCGAACGAAATCGGTGTCTGGGAAGAAATGCCAGCGCTGCCGCGCACGCTCAGCCATGTCGTGCTGTTCGTTCCCGACATTGAAATTGCCACCCGGTTCTACTGCGACCGCCTCGGTTTCGTGATCACCGATACCTTGACGGGGGCAGGCCCCTTCCTGCGACCGAAAGCGAATGACGACCACCACACGCTCTTCTTCATCCGCACACCGGAATATATGAAGGGCTGCGAGCACCTCGCCTTCCACATGGGCGGTCCAACCGAGTTGATGGTGGCGGGAACGCGCTTCGTGAAGAAGGGCTACCAGAGTTTCTGGGGGCCGGGCCGACACAAATTCGGTTCGAACTGGTTTTGGTACTTCAACAGTCCCCTCGGCTGTCACTTCGAATATGATGCTGACATGGACAAGCACGACGACACCTGGATCGCGCGCGAAGCACCCATGGGTGCCGAGGCCTCGCAGATCGTCTTGTTCGAAATGCGCGAGAAGTGGGCACCCACAGGAGGCCCGCCGCCCGGCGCGAAGCGCTGACCGATGCAGAGCATCGCGCGCAAGCTCCACTATCTGTGCCGGTCCGATGAGATCGGCGAGGCCGAGGCAAAAGGCTTTGGACCCTTTGATGGAATGCGCCGCAAGATCATCCTGACCAGGCAGAAGGGCGTTCTGTATGCCTGGCTGGATTCCTGCCCGCACTATTCCACCGGCACGCCGATGGCCTGGAAGACCGACGCCTACCTGAATGGCGAAAAGACCCATCTGACGTGCCACTCGCATGGCGCGCTTTTCGAAATCGATACCGGCGAATGCGTTCTTGGACCTTGCCTGGGCCAAAGGCTGACAGCCGTAGACATTGCGTTGAGCGACGAGGAGGAGATTTTCGTCGCCACGCCCGCAGAGGAGGAAATCAAATGAATTCTAATATGAAAGTGCTTGTCATCGGTGGCGGTTTCGCAGGCATGACCGCAGCGCTGCAACTGTCCCGCCAGGGCTTTGAAGTCGATCTCGTTGAGATCGACGCCGGGTGGCGCTCCTATGGTGCTGGCATCAGCCTGCATGGATCAACGCTTCGGGTGCTGCGCGATCTCGGCCTGATCGATCGGTTTCTCGAGGAGGGTTTTGTCAGCGACGGCGTGAATTTGCGTGGACCAGATGACTCCGTGCTTGTCACGCTGCCAACCCCGCGCGTGGCGGGAGCAGACATCCCCGGCGGCGGCGGCATCATGCGTCCGGCACTGGCCAAGATCCTTTCCGAAGCCGTGCGGGCCTCCACAACAAAGGTTCGCCTGGGGATGACCTTCAGCGAGATTGTGCAGGGCGACGATCGCGTGCATGTGACCTTTGGCGATGGAAGTTCGGATACCTACGATCTCGTCGTCGGCGCAGACGGCCTCTATTCCGCCGTGCGTCGCAACATCTTTCCCGAGGCCCCCAAGCCGCGCTTCATTGGCCAATCGGTCTGGCGGGCCGTGCTGCCAAGACCCGAGAGTATCGATACCGTCAACATGTGGATGGGTCCGAATCTCAAGGTCGGCCTGAACGGCGTCAACAAGGATCAGGCCTACCTGTTCCTGACCGAAGACCGCCCCACCAACGACTTCGTCGCACCGGAGGCGTTGGTTGAAAACTTGCGCAGCCTGCTTGAGCGCTTCTCTTCCCCGATCATCCGCAGGATCGCGTCGGAACTGTCTGCCGAACATCAGATCATCTACCGCCCCCTTGAGCAGATGCTGTTGCCACGCCCATGGTTCAAGGGTCGCGTGGTGCTGATCGGCGATGCCGTGCATGCCACCACACCGCATCTGGCCGCTGGTGCTTGCATCGGCATAGAGGATGCCATGGTCCTGGCTGAAGAACTTGGCCAGACCGGCGATGTGGGTTCTGCCCTTGCCGCATTCGAAGCAAGACGCTGGGAGCGCTGCCGGATGGTAGTCGAGAATTCCGGGCAACTGGCCGATATCGAGATCAATGGTGGCAGCCGCGACGCGCATGCCGCGATCATGAAGGCGTCCATGAAAACGCTGGCGGAAGCCATCTAAAAAAGTCGCGGCGGTGCTGCGGTTCGGGAGACCGCGCACCGATTGCCGCCGTTCAATTTGCGGGAGGAGCAGGAATGTCAGGACAAAAATTCGGAGTGGCCGGGGTAACCGCCCTGGTTATCGGCCACTTCTCCGGGATGCTGGATCTTATCGCACTCCCGGTCTGGGTCGGCGCGCTGGTCGAGCGTTATGGCTTTACCCCGCAGCAGGCGGGCGGGTTGGCAACCCTGTTCCTCGTCGGCGCGGTGTGTGCGAGCGCTTTGGTCGCCCCACGCTTCGACAGAATGAACCAGAGACTGGCTGCTACCTTTGGCTTTGGCGTGGCCGCCGCAGCTTTCCTGTTTGCCTCCACACAAGCTGACTTCATGCCGCTTGCCCTGTGCCACCTCATCGCGGGCCTATCCATCGGCGTCGCGCTGTCCATGGTGCACGGGACAATGGGACATGCCGACAACCCGCATCGCCTGTTCGCGATGGCCGGTATTGCGCTTGGCCTGCTGGCCATCATTCTGCTTGGTGCCATTCCGCAATTGCTGATCATCTACGGCGGCCCATCCCTGTTTCGGGTGTTCGCCGGAATCATGACAGTGGCCACGATCAGTTCCGCGCTTCTGTTTCGCAACCCTTTGAAAGCCGTCGAGCATCAAAGGCGTCCCTTCAGCCGCGCAACCTGGCTGACGATCTTCGGCATCAGTATCATGACCTTCAACCAGTCGATGGTCTTTTCCTTCGTGGAAGTCATCGGCAAGACGCGCGGCTTCTCACCCGATCATGTTCTCGCCGTTCTTGTCGCACTGGGCTTTGTCAACTTCATTCTGCCATCACCCTTGGCGGCAGTCCTGCAGACCCGTGTTTCAGCGACATTGATCACCCAGATCGGACCTGCGGTTCAGGCGGTTCTTGCGGTCATCGTCACATCGGCGACGGTCTTTACCGTCTGGGCACCTGCCGCCGCGGTTTTCGTCTCCATCCAGATATTCACTCACACTTTCGCCTTCGGGCGACTGGCCAAACTCGATCCGACCGGGCGCGCGGTTGCCGCCACACCGGCCATGCTGATGGTCGGCGCGGCACTCGGGCCGATTGTCGGCGGAGCGCTCGGCCAAAACCTCGGCTATTCGGCGCTCGGCGTCGCGGCCGTCGTGGTCGGCATCATTTCCATCGGCTTCTTCACCAAGGCGAAAAGCGCATGACAAACTTTCCCCCCATTACCCGTATTGTAACCGGACACAGCAAGGACGGGCGCTCTATTCTCACAGAGGTTGGTAAACTGCCAACCGTCGTGGAAGTTGCCGCTATTCCGGGCACCGTATTCCATGAGGTGTGGTCTACGGCAGAAAGCCCGGCCCGCGTCGCCAACGACGAAGACCCAACGCTCGGCCCGCTTGTGCTGCCACCGCCGCAGGGCGGCACCCGCATTCGTTTTGTCGATATTCCTCCCGACACCGAAGATTTCCTGAAATCGGGGGCCAAGCAGATGAGCGAGGCGTTCGAGCAAATCGGTGACAAGGCCGCCTCGACGGTCAAGGAAAGCTCACCGCATCCGCTGATGCACAGGACGGAGTCGATCGATTACGGCATCGTCATCGAGGGCGAAATGACTCTGGTGCTTGACGATGGCGAGGCCCTGCTGAAACCCGGCTCGGTGGTCATTCAGCGCGGCACCAACCACGCCTGGGCGAACCGGTCTGGCAAGATGTGCCGAATGCTCTTCGTGCTTGTCTCAGGCACTTACGATCCCGCAGTCGCCGCGAGCCTCGCCAAGCAATGAGGCGCAATGTCCCCAAGGCCTGGCTGGCCTCGAATGGAACCAAGGAAAGATCCCATGAAGTTCGCAACCTACCATGACGGAAGCCGCGACGGCCAATTGTGGGTCGTCTCTCGCGATCTGACGCGGGCAATGCCAGCAACCGGCATTGCCCCCTCTCTGCTCTCAGCCATCGAAGACTGGGATCGTGTTTCTCAGCCTCTCGCCAGCCTGTATGGTCGACTGAACGCGGGCGAAGAACCGTTCGCGACCCGTTTCGAGCCGCATCGTTGCCTGGCTCCCTTGCCGCGCGCGCCGCAATGGCTGGATGCATCGGCATTTCTCAATCACGGGCGGCTGATGGACAAGGCCTTTGACAATCCACCCAATCCGGAATTTGAGACGATCCCGCTGATCTATCAAGGGGCCAGTGACGACTTTCGTGGCCCGCTCGCCGATGTTGAATTTCCCGATGACGCGCTGTTCATCGACATGGAAGGCGAATTCGGCGTCATTCTCTCGGATGTGCCGATGGGAACCACGGCTGAACAGGCAACAGCGCATATACGCCTGCTGGTGCAGATCAACGACTGGTCGTTGCGCGCGCTTGGTCCGCGCGAAATGCGCGCCGGCTTCGGCTTCCTGCAAACCAAGCCCTCCACCGCCTTCGCGCCCGTGGCAATCACGCCGGATGAACTTGGCGCACACTGGGAGAATGGACGCGTCAAGCTTTCCCTGCATGTCGAGATCAACGCTCGTGAGGTCGGGCGCGCCCGTGGTGACGAAATGCATTTCTCCTTCAGTGAACTGATCGCTCATTGCGCCTGCACCCGACGGCTTACCGCTGGCACGATCATCGGCTCGGGCACTGTTTCCAATGCCGATCGGGCGGCAGGCTCTTCCTGCATATCGGAAATCCGCGTGATCGAGCTTCTTGACCAAGGAGCCGCGCGCACGCCCTTCCTGACGTGGGGCGACCGCGTGTGGATGGAGGCGCGTATGCCCGATGGCTTCGCCCCCTTCGGGATCATTGATCAAAGCGTGGTGCGGGCGTGATGCGTATTCTGGTCACAGGTGCCGACGGATTTCTGGGACGGGGGCTCGCCGCCGTGCTTGCGGGTGCCTACCCGACAGCCCAGCGATTGGTGCTGACGGATCGCTCCTTTGCCGGGCAGGCTCCGTCCGGTCTGGAAACGATCACCGGTGATCTCGGCGATCAGGCGTTTCTCGAACACCTGATGGCATCGGGTTTTGATCTTGTCTTTCATCTGGCAAGTGTTCCAGGCGGTCTGGCCGAACGGGAACAGGATCTCGGCCATCAGGCCAATCTGCTGGCCCCTCTGGCTCTGGCCAGCAAAACCGCCGCAACGCGGCCGGGTGCCCGCTTCGTCTTTGCCTCATCGATTGCCGTATACGGTAACCTGAATGGGCGCACCGTGACGGCGGAAACACCGCCTGGGCCGCTTCTCACCTATGGCGCTCATAAGCTGATGATGGAGACGCTCCTCTCCGACATGACACGGCGCGGGGCGCTCTCGGCCATAAGCCTGCGGTTTCCCGGCATTGTCGCCCGCCTCGTCAACGACAGCGGACACGGCTCGGCCTTCATGAGCCATATTTTCCACCGCATCGCAGCTGGTGATGTCTATGATTGCCCCGTTCCCGCCGCCAGCACCTGCTGGTGGATGTCGAGAAAAGTAGCGGTCTCAATCCTGCTGCATGCCGCCAACCTCGCAGAACCCGTTTCGACGGTCGTCCAGCCGCCTGTGCTGCATGCCAATCTGAACGAGGTCTGTCACGCGGTCGAACGCATAACCGGCAAGCAGGCCCTTATTCGGTGGGGCGATGACAGCAACCTGCAACGCATTTTCGGCACCATGCCGCCGCTCGACGCCACGCCAGCCCTTTCCCTCGGCTTCCGCGCTGATGCCGATCTCGACACACTGGCGAAAGCCGCACTTTCAGGAGACTGACCCATGCAGGAGACTGGCCCATGAAGATCATCGACCTTTCGGTGGCCATTGAAAATGACATTCCCGCCGATCCACCGGGGCTCGGCCCGAGGATCACCTACACAAACCATGCGGAGGGCTCGGAAGAAGTGCTCCGCTTTTTCCCCGGCCTCGATATTAACGACGTGCCGGGTGGTGAAGGCTGGGCTGTTGAGCAATTGCACCTCACAGCGCATGCTGGCACGCATCTGGACGCCCCCTGGCACTTCGCCTCGACCATGAACAATGGTGAGCGTGCCTGGACGATCGACGAGGTACCGCTGGACTGGTGTATCCGACCGGGGGTGAAGCTTGATCTGCGCGAACTCCCCGATGGCTATGTGGCGACTGCCGCCGACATTGAGGCGGCCGTAAAAGCCACAGGTCGTACTCTGGAACCCTACGACATCGTGTTGATCAACACGGCGGCCGGTGCGGCCTATGGGCGGCCCGACTTCCTTGGCCGCGGCTGCGGTATTGGCCGCGAGGCGACACTTTGGCTCATGGCGCAGGGAATCCACATCGCTGGCACAGACGCATGGTCATGGGATGCACCGTTCCCTGTCACGGCAAAACGCTTTGCCGAATCCCGAGATGCAGGTCTTATCTGGGAAGGCCACAAAGCGGGGCGTGACGGCATTTTCATGCACATGGAAAAGCTGACACGGCTGGATGAGCTACCCCCCTCCGGCTTCACGGTGTCCTGCCTGCCGGTCAAAATCAAAAGCGGATCAGCCGGATGGTGCCGGGCGATCGCCATGCTATAGATAAAAGGACAGCGGGTGGACGACATCATAATTGGGCCTGTCGCAGATTTTTGCGTTCAACGGTGTATTGACCGTCGTGCGATAATTTCCCGCTCCAAATATTGTGCAGCGTGTCGATGATTCTGAATACTCTTGCCTAAAGCTGAAGCTCTAGCAACTGTGTCTAAGTTGGACTTAGATGGTTCCATTTGGATCTGTTTTTGAGGATCGCGTTTGCGATGGTTACGAGCCTTCTTGGGACTGCGACGATAACGAGCTTGTGTTGTTTCCCACGCTCCTTCAGTCGTTGTGCGACGGCTTTCAAAACAGGATTATGACACGCAGCGGCGAGCGCGGCCTGGTACAAGGGCATCGTAACGTTAACGTGCTATCGATCAAAATGTGGGATCTTACTGCATGACCAGATCTCGGCGTGATCCCCTTTATCGTCGCCACCGGTTTCCCGCCGAGGTGATTGCCCATGCTGTTTGGCTGTATTTCCGGTTTCCGTTGAGCCTGCGGATGGTCGAGGATCTGCTGGCAACGCGTGGCATCATCGTCTCTCATCAAACCGTGCGGCTCTGGGCTGAGAAATTCGGCAGACACTTTGCCAATGACATCCGCAAACAATTTACTGGCAAGCTCTGGGACAAATGGCATTTCGATGAGGTTGTCATCACCATCGGTGGAAGGAAACACTGGCTTTGGCGCGCCGTTGATCAGGATGGCTTTGTCCTCGACGTGCTGGCGCAAAGCCGCCGCAATGCCAAGGCGGCAAAGCGTTTGAAGCGCAAGCTCCTGAAAGCCCAAGGCCGCGCGCCGCGTGTGATGATCACCAATAAACGACGATCCTATGATACTGCAAAGCGGGAGGTTATGCCCAGCGTTGAGCATCGTTCTCACAAGGGATTGAACAATCAGGCGGAAAACTCTCATCAGCCCGTCCGACGACGGGAGAGGATCATGAAGCGCTTCAAGTCAACACGACAGCTTCAGCGTTTCGTTTCCATCCATGACCCGGTCACCAACCTTTTTCACATTCCCCGCCACGATATTCCAACCAATCACCATCGCGAACTGCGAACAGCTGCCATGCAAGCATGGCACCAAATGGCGCGCCTTCACGCCGCATGAACTAATTTCTCATGCACAAATGTTGCGTTCAAGGCGGTAAGTTTACAGTGCCTGACATATTCGCCGGGCAGTTGCCATTGTTGAGGGTGCAGCGGTCTGTGTGGCGTTGCACAGAGATGCCATTGGCACGCACGATGGCGGAGGATGTGACAGGTTCTACCACATCGCCAACCGTGCCGGATTTTACGTCTTTGCCGGTGCAAAACTCATCGCCATAAGGTTTTGAAAATGTTGAATCGAGCCGCTTGACCGCCGCGCAGGTCGCGTGCAAATTTGGTCGGTAATCGCATTTTCGACGCTCAAGTAATAGCGATCTCTGTCCAATTATCCATGAGATCCCAAAAATCTATTCCAATCATTGGTTCATCGTCATCCAGCCACAACACATGAGCTGTTGGATTTGTAGAATGGGTACTTTCTATATTCAAATAGCCTTGCCCTTTGCCGCCGCTATTGAAAATATGAACGTTCTCTCCAAGCAATCTATTCGCTACGCTGGCTGAGGGTTCTTCAAGATAATCATAACCATCTGAGCCTAAAAGTTTAATTAAATGTAGAGGAAGTATACCGCCCTGCATATTGAGATCGCAGAATCCGTCTAAATGACGATAGAAAATATCGACATTTCCTAAAATTTGCCTTTTCAGCAATGGAACGCCTGATATGTAGAAAAACACATCGCCATCGTCGCTTCCTTCGTAGATGTAATAGTATTTTTCAGAAATAGAAATTAAATAAGCATCATTAAACATTGATTTTATTATGTTTTTTGATGTTGGCATTTTTAACATAGCCTGGTCCAATAAATCGAAAAATGCTTTTTTCCGGACTGATGGATCCTTATGAAGAATATCTTCGCGAAAAGAAAAACCATTCGATGAAGGAATGTGTTCTAATAGAACTGTGGAATTTATCCGAGAAAGAAGAAGATCCAGTTCCATTGTCTCACCTTTGATTTTTAAGTAAATCGTTAACTTGATTTTGCAGCGTTATTCGTAACATTTTAGAGCGACCAATCATTTGGTCTCGTGACACTGTAAACTTACCGCCTTGAACGCAACATTTGTGCATGAGAAATTAGTTCATGCGGCGTGAAGGCGCGCCATTTGGTGCCATGCTTGCATGGCAGCTGTTCGCAGTTCGCGATGGTGATTGGTTGGAATATCGTGGCGGGGAATGTGAAAAAGGTTGGTGACCGGGTCATGGATGGAAACGAAACGCTGAAGCTGTCGTGTTGACTTGAAGCGCTTCATGATCCTCTCCCGTCGTCGGACGGGCTGATGAGAGTTTTCCGCCCGATTGTTCAATCCTTTGTGAGAACGATGCTCAACGCAGGGAATAACCTCCCGCTTTGCAGTGTCATAGGATCGTAGTTTGTCGGTGATCATCACACGCGGCGCGCTGCCTTGGGCTTTCAGGAGCTTGCGCATCAAACGCTCTGCCGCCTTGGCATTGCGGCGGCTTTGCGCCAGCACGTCGAGAACAAAGCCATCCTGATCAACGGCGCGCCAAAGCCAGTGTTTCCTTCCGCCGATGGTGATGACAACCTCATCGAAATGCCATTTGTCCCAGAGCTTGCCAGCAAATCGTTTGCGGATGTCATTGGCAAAGTGTCTGCCGAATTTCCCAGCCCAGAGCCGCACGGTTTGATGAGAGACGATGATGCCACGCGTTGCCAGCAGATCCTCGACCATCCGCAGGCTCAACGGAAACCGGAAATACAGCCAAACAGCATGGGCAATCACCTCGGCGGGAAACCGGTGGCGACGATAAAGGGGATCACGCCGAGATCTGGTCATGCAGTAAGATCCCACATTTTGATCGATAGCACGTTAACGTTACGATGCCTCTCAGATGTCGGTCTAGGAGACCGTCCGCTTAATAAGGCCCGGTCAAAGCATGCATTACCGCAAGCCTAATCTCCACCTTCCAAAAAGATACAACCCAGACCTCGACCTTTTAGGAATGATGCCTAGCTTCGTGGCATTAGTAGCTTTGCGCTGAGCATTCCGTGACCATCGATACGATCTTTTGATTTTTTGAAAACGACATTTTGGGGGCTTTCCGTATGGATGACGTACTCTCATCCGCTGATTTCATTCAGGCCAGTCGTGTTTTGAATGTGTCTTCGCCTCTGGGTGAGGATCAATTGCTGCCAGAGCGATTGATGGTGGATGAAGGTGTCAATCGTCTGTTTGAGATCACCCTGAATGTGCGGGCCAAGCGCGAGGCGGTCAAGCCGGAAGAGCTGATTGGCAAGCTGGTCGATGTGCCGTTGGAAATTCGGCAAGGTGAGTTTGGAGAGGAAGGCGTGCGCCGTCCGTTCAATGGGTTGGTCACCAACTTATTCGAAGGCCCGCCGGTCACACGCGGGCTTCGCAGCTATACGCTGACGCTTCGCCCGCAGATGTGGTTGCTGTCTCGCCGGTCTGATTGCCGCATCTGGCAGAATATGACGGCCCTCCAGGTGATGGAAACATTGTTTTCCGAACACGGTATTCCGGCTGCAGCCTCTGCTCCGTTATATGAAGATGGCGAGTTCATCATCAAGGAAGACGAGCGGCGAGGCATTCGCGACACCTATCGCGAGACATTCTTTTCGAGTTTGGGCGTAGAGCGCACAAAAGAGCCATTTTCGTTCTCCGGTGCCTCAACCGACATCAACTCAAATGTCCTAAACCTCATTACCAAGGCGACAAGCCTCCATGGAGGCGACACGTCCGCTCTAACCTCCTCTTTGGCCGCCATTTCGGAATCTGCGTTGGGACCAAGGACCGTATCGAATTCCATTGGTTCGATTCTTTCTTATCCGTCCATGACAGTGGCGTCGCTCGCCATGTCTCATTTTGGCTTGGACGGGCAGAGCTGAGATGGGACCGCATCCAGCGCCTGATGTGCAAGCTCCAGACCAGTATATTGGTGACAACCAATGTGTTGCGCACGCTATGGATGTTGCAGGGCAATATGCCGCTCAGGTGCATTTTCTCGGCGTCATCGCTGGCATTTACGGTGCCGAGCAACAAAAACAAGCCGTTGAAAAAATCAAGGCTGCCGTTTCCGATCTGCTCAAGGACACTGGCAGCGTTCTGTCTAAAGCCAACAATATGGCAAACGACGCTTCGCTCGGTTGGGGTGGCGGTCTATTAGACGGTTATTTCGCTGTTGGCGAATAATTTGAGCGTCACGCCATGATCGGCGGCGACAAGATGGCCGACCAAACAGCCAAGCTACGCGCCGAAAAGCTCAACGAATCAGAAAGGGCGAAGGCCCGTGAACGTTTTAAGCGCGATTGGAACACCTTACAGGACCAGATCGTCAGTTACGCCAAAAAGACATATGAGGAGATCAAGCAGCTTTGCTGAAGCGGACAGTGGAAAATTGCACTCTGCAAATTTGGGATAGACCTCGCCTTTGCCATTCTTGAAAATGCGGTCATAGCGGCAATTGCTGCGGTAACAGCTGGCGTTGGCGCGGTTGCGGCCAGAGTTGGAATGACCGCAGTAAAGAGAGGTGAGAAGTTCGTTGTTTCGCTCCTTCGCAAGGATCGGCCTGGCAGCGTATTCGAACTTGGGAAGGTCGAAAAATCAGAGTTCAATGAGGCTGAGCGGCGTATTCTTGGGTCGGATAATCAGGGCACGACACGCCCGGATCCAGACAAGGGGCCAGCAGCGGTCCAGGATGCAGACGCTGCCAAGAAAGACAGGCAGCGGGAGAAAGGCAAAGAAAGCCTAGCCAACGGCAAAGAGGGAGAGAAGTTTTACGAAGGTAAATATGGCGGGCGGTCTCTCCAAAACGGTTCAGGCAATGGCATCGATAACGTAAAAGATGACCCCCTCACTTCCAGCGAGATCAAAACCTCTACACGCGGTGATTACCGCATGTATGGCGATGAGCTTTTGGGGGCGAAGATTTCGTTAGATCACGATTGTCACAGATGAGCGCAGGACAAGGGCCGTATAAATCTCTTAGTTTCTCAGACAGAGAATATGCCGAATCTCTTCTTGATAGAATTGATGCTGGCGAACCAGTGGCATACAAAAAATAAAGCTTAAAAAGAATGCCGATGGCACATTCACCGAGGAGGGCACAGAACCTTGGAAGCGAAATGATGCCGCCTATAAAAAGTGGCGTGAAAATAAGGAGAAAAAACGGACACGAAGAGCGGAACGCAAATCGAAAGACAAAACAATACAAGGTCCGCCCTCAACAGGCCCACCTACGCCCGTAAATAATCAAATTTCAGATCATTAATGGCTCGAAGCTATGCGGATAAATCAATGAACAGCAATATACGTCTCAAAACGGAGAAAACTCTGAAAACGGAGCGCGAGGATGTCCGTGATTGGGTTCTTGAACCATTTAACAAAAATCACTTATTTTCCAAACCGATTGAAAAGAAAATACAGCCGTTTCTGAACGATCAACAAACGCAAAAAAAACTAATACCTAGTTCTTTCCGAGATATAAGTTCTTGGTATTTGAGGCTAGCTGAAGACAAAAGCTTAAACTATACGACCTACCCCACTGAGGAACTATCGTTATCGGGCCTCTACAAATTCTGGTATTACGAAACTGCCCACGCCATTATGGAATCTGATGATCCAGCAGGCTACCGGTTTTCGATGCGTGATTTCACCACTGTCTCCACGATGCTCTCATTTGGCTGGATGAACCATGCCGATCGTCTTGCCGAAACGATGCTTGATCGCTGGGATGCGCAGGAAGACGGGAACGGAAGCATCTCATGGGAAAGCTTGCCTCAGTATTTGCCGTGGCTGTCAGTGAAGCTCTACAAGGCCTGGCGTGGGAGCGACGAGGTGTTTGACTTCGAGCCTAAAGATGAGCAACTGGAAGGGTTTCATCCGCTGTTGAAAGCTCTTTTCGATCCGAGCGCGAGCGTATTTGGCGAAGCGCTGATCGAGGCAGCCAATTTTCATGTGATGGGGATCGGAACAGACGATTACGATCCGGTGCGTGATGAGGAGTATTGGCTATTCCCGGTGGAGATTCTGGCCGCTTGCCGTATCCGCGAACAGCGTGGCTTGGATATTCCCTATGTTGAGCATCCTCTTTTCGACGCAACACCGTTGGGACGGTATCATCATCCGTTTCCGGTACCACGCGACGACATCCTTGAAAAGGTTCTGCCGCTCTACGCGAAGGTAACGGGTAAACTGGATTTGAAGGTATAACGGGTTCTAATTATAACTTTGACTCCTAGCTGAGGAGGGTCGAAATGCAGGCGCTTATTGATAGTTAGTAAAGTTGCGTCGATCACGCGCGAAACTTTCTACCGGAGCTAGCCGATGAAGCCATTTTCAGCGGATAGTTTGAGCGTGATGCCGCGATTAGACGATGACAAGTTGGTCGGTGGGATCGCCAATTGTAAACTCGACGAAAATATCGCAAGGCAGGTGGACGATTTCGCTGTAAATTCATCCGGGAAATGCACCATGACTGAGCAAGCCTACCGAGAAGCACTCAAGCTTTTGAAAGAAAACGGACTGGACCCTCTTCCGGTTAAGTGCCCGTCGTATGAGGACATTATGCGTTTGGAACAGCGCTTAAATGTGCAGCTCCCTAATTCATATCGCACGATGCTTCTTGAGCTGGGTCTTTTGCAGGTCGAGTCGATTGATATTGCTGGCATCGGTAACTCCGGATTGGAAGGTAAGAATGCGAGCAATATTGTTTTTGCGACAGAGAAAGACAGGGCAGAGGGGCTAATCTCTGGATCAATGGTCAGAATTGGAACGAGTGGTTATGGTCCGTTCTATTTCATCGACTGTGGCGAATTAGACGGTCGTGGCGAAGCGCCTGTGTGGGAGGCACCTGGGAACGGCGTGTCCCATGGAAAAGATAGAATAGCGGATAGCTTCGACGATTTTCTTTTGAGGGAAGTTCGAAACCTTATTGAGGGTCTTAATGATGAGACTGAGGGGGAATGAAGTGCCCCCCAATTTTGGTCCAGAGAGAACTAGAATTTTCCGGGGTTAAGGCTCATGTCGGCGGGGTTGCCGATCGCGCTGTGTGGCCGGAACTCGTTATAGTCTCTACGCCAATCCTCCATTATGAGCGGAGCCATACTCCAGCTTGTCGCGTAGACGGCAGAACTCAGCCTCTCGACCATTTGGCCTTTGCCCCAGACAAAACCGGTCCTGAGCCCGGCAGCTACGGTCTTGGAAAGCGTCGAGACGAAAAGGATTGGCGCGTTGGAATGCATAGCGGCCATAGGCTGTATGTCTGCCAATGGGCCATAGGCGTCATCTTCTATGATGAGCGTCCCGTTGCGGGAGGCCGCTGTCAGCAGCTCCTGCCGCCGCGACATGGGCCAGATTTTCCCTTTGGGATTGTGCAGTGTCGGTATCAGTATTGCCGCATCGACAGCCGCATCCGACAAGGCTTTCGGCAGAACGCCGTCATCGTCCATCCGCAAGTCAACGGCCTTCATCGCACGGCCTTGTGCCAGCGCCACGACGCCTGAATATGTTTGTTCCTCAATGCCGAGGCGTTTGATATCGAGGACATTGAGGATCGCTGCGAGTGCGGCCTGCCCGCCGGCTACCGGCACAACCTCTTCCGGCCGCGCCAATATTCCGCGTGTTTCCAGCCAGCGAGCACCCGCGATCCGCAGCCGGTGAATGAGCTTTTGGGACGGATATCTTCTCCAGTCTGTGTTAGATGTCCTGATGGCTTGCTCTACTGCTGCTGCAAACCCGCTGCCTTCCATGGCGACTGGAGCATTTACAGAAAGATCAAAAATTGCCGGATCATCCGCAAGGGACGCGAAAATCTCGGCAGCCCTGCTTCGACCCAGAACATAAGTGCCTTTGCCAACTTCACCATGTATCAGGTGACGGCGCGATGCTTCGCGATAGGCTTTGGTCACTGTCGAAGTGTCGAGGCCCAGCCGCCAAGCAATATCGCGATAAGGTGGCAGCCTATCACCAACTTTCAACTCGCCTGTCTCGATCGCAAGCTCGATTGCCTCCGCCAATGCGAGATAGCGCGATCCTATGGGTGATAGCGTCGGGATCCATGACATTATTGCTTGCCAAACAATGTTTGAATTGAGTCAGACAATATTGGCGATCATAGTCGGACAATCAAGTCCACGAGACCGAAAACGACCATGTTGCGAAACCCGCCAATGAAAACCAGCTCTCGATCGACGACCCTCGCGCTCGCGGCGGCTTTTGCGGCGGTGGCGATATGGGGAGCTTCAGCCGCCGCGACGGCCTTGGCTGGACGTAGCATTCCCCCGGAACTGATCGGTGGACTGTGCTCTCTTCTGGCTGGCATTATTTTACTGCCGCTCCTGCTGCGGTTTCGCGACCGCTTCCCTTCAACATGGGTAGAGCGGGTCGAACTTATTGTCGGCGGACTGTTTGGCTTCATGGCCTATCCGCTTCTGCTCAGCATGGGTGTCCTGAAGACATCGGTAACGCATGCCTCTGTCATCCTCGCCTCCGCGCCGATATTCACGGGCCTACTCAGTTTCCTGATAACTGGCCGATGGCCAAAGGTTCTCTGGTGGGGTGGCAGCGTGGTTTCCTTGTCGTGAATTATCATTCTGATGAATTCGCGCAGCCCGGCGGTAGCGCTAGGAATGTCCGCGACGCTGTTGGGAGACGGACTCGTCTTGCTTTCGGTTATGTTCGCAAGCGTCGGCTATGTGTATGGCGGGCGAAGTTCTTCGCGAATGGGTCAATGGCCGGCGACCGCGTGGTCGATCGCCTTGGGAGCATTGGCCTTCGCGCCATTCACAATCCCCGAGGTAATCGGTTTCGACTGGTCCGCATCCCCTACCCTTGAGCTATCCGCACTGGCTTTTTTGGTGCTGTTCGTCACGATCGTCGGCTATGCGCTATGGTTCTACGCCTTGGGTGAAGCCGGTGCAGCGGCTATTGCTCCAATTCAATTTTTGCAGCCGATCGTTGGCATCCTGATCGCCGTTTCCTTTTTGGGCGAGGCATTTTCTCTTAGTATCCTAATCTCTGGAGTGCTCATCATATTTGGCGTCTGGTTGACGCGGCGGGCATGACGGACGTCCGGGGTCTCGATGGTCAGTGACGGAAAACAGATGATTTCCGCATAGGGCGATCGCTGTGCAAAATCGGTGACACGAGCTGACGCTTTTTTGCGCGACGAACCCTGTCGGAATGTGGCGCTGTGCGACAACACCTGATTTGAGGTTTGTCGCACATGTTGATCGGTTACATGCGGGTATCGAGTAGTGACGAGCGCCAGTCGGTTGCCTTGCAGCGGGATGCCTTGCTCACGGCCGGGGTCGATGAGCGCCACCTCCATCAGGATCGCGCTTCCGGAGCGCGTGATGATCGGCCGGGCCTGAAGGCCTGCCTCGGCGAATTGCGCGAAGGTGATGTCCTTGTCGTCTGGAAGATAGATCGGTTAGGTCGGTCGCTCTTCCACTTGATCCGTATCGTCGAGGATTTGAAGAACCGTGGTGTCGCCTTTCGCTCTCCGACGGAGGTGATCGACACTACCAATTCACGCGGCGCGTTTCTGTTCAATCTTTTCGGCTCCCTTGCTGAATATGAAAGGGTGCTGATCACGGAGCGGGTCAACGCTTGATTAGCCGCCGCTCGCCGAAGCGGACGTAAGGGTGGGAGATCTCCGACGATCGATGCGGAGAAGGTCGAGCAGGTTCTGGCTGCCTTGGAAGCTGGTGCCAGCAAAGCATCCGTCTGCCGGACGTTCAAGGTGGCGCGCTCGACGTTGATCGACACTTTAAAGCGGACAGGATGGACAGGTCCCGCCAAGATCGGCACGCCCGAACTGGCGGTTTGACGGTAACTGCGGTCGATGGAGTTCCTCGATGAACAATCCCGCGCCGCTCTGTTCGAACCACCCGAAGCTCACGAAGATGCCTAGGCGCGTATGCCCTGGGTTCCGAGGATATTGCCTTCGCGAAGGAACATCGCCGTTCGCATAATCGGCTTGGGTTCGCGCTCCAGCTTGCACTGGTGCGCGATCTGGGCTGTCTGCTGCGGCCAGGCCAAGTTCTACCTCAAGCGATTGTCTAGGTTGTCGCCGATCAGCTTGGCGTCGATCCTGCGGTGTTCGCGTTGTATGCCCAGCGCGAGGAAACGCGCCGTGAGCACGCGCGCGCGATCGTCTCTGCACTGGAGCTTCAACCTGTCCGGACGAGCGATTATCATGAACTGATTACGGCGGCGGCACGCGAGGCGGCGGCCCCTGAACAAGGTGCGCCGATCGCCAAGGCTGTGATCGAAGCCCTAAAGGAACGAAAGCTGGTCGTTCCTATGCCGGAGCTGCTAATCCGCTGATCGCTGGGACAATGTCTCCCAACGTGCACTTGATCCGAAGGCGATCAATGACATTCTCAAACAACGAGTCGCTATGGCAGGGCTCGATCCCGGAGAATTTTCCTCGCATGGCTCGCGATCCGGATATCTTACGGAAGCCGCCAATCGCGGCGTTCCACTGCCAGAGGCGATGGAGCAATCTCGGCATCGATCCGTGCAGCAAGCGTCCAGTTATTATAACAGTGCAACGAGACGAAGCGGAAAAGCTGCAAGGCTTCTGCCGTGACGAAAACCTTGGGTTTTGGTCTATGCACCGATGATCGAGAAGCGGTTGCGTCAGTTTCGGCGACCACATTGCGGCTCGGTGCGTATCGATGAGACCTACGTAAAGATCCGCGGCAAATGGCGCTACCTTTACCGAGCCATCGACAAGTGCGGAAATCCAGTCGACTTCCTTCTGACGGCAAAGCGTGACATCGCCGCCGCCAAGCGGTTTTTCCACACGATGCTGAAGGACGAGCCGTTGTTGTCGCCGAATAAGATCGGCACGGATGGTGCCAATACCTTTCCATTGACGATCAAAACGTCGGTTGACTAGGGGCTTCTCCATCCTAACCCTGTGCATTGCGTGACCAAACATCTCCAAGAAGGTATCGAAAGCGACCACTTCCAGCTGAAGAAGAGCATGCCGAAGATCGGTGGCTTCCAGTCATTCAACACTGTGCTGCGAACCATCGCTGGTTTCGAGGCGATGCTGTGGTTGAGGAAGGGCTTCGGTTTTTCCGGACCGTCAACGACCAGAACGATCTGCTTGCGCGCCTGTTCCGACTGCAAAAGGTTAACAAAGTATAAAATACATACCGGTTAAGGGATAATCGCGGCCACGAAAATCTTTGCCGCAAGCCCCGATTTCCCCTGCCATTCTTTTAGGCATTCGGCTGTCCTGCATATAATTTAGTTGACAGAAGGCTCGCGGTGGTCAACATTCGAACCAATTCGAAATTGGTTAAGATAATGGTTCAGACTACAGTACCTCCCGACAATGCCAATTACGCACTGGAGAAGCTTCGAGAACTTCTTCGCTCGGGCGGCGTCGCCCCCGATGGAAAACTGCCGACTGAGCGTAGCCTTTCTGAACAATTGGGGATTGGGCGACGCGCCATTCGCCGTGCCTTGGAAGTGCTTGAGGCCGAGGGAGAAATCTGGCGCCGACAGGGCGCTGGCACGTTTATTGGTTCGCGCCCGGGCGAATGGTCCGGAAGTGTCGATGCCATTGTCGCCGGCACCGATTTCATGGAGATCATGGAAGTCAGGCTACGGATTGAACCGCAGCTGGCCCAGCTCGCCGCACTGCGCGCCAAACCGGCGGAATTGGCTCGTATGCGGGATCTTGCCCGCAAGATTATGGAAAGCGACGATGCGGATGCACGCGAGCTTTGGGATGGTGCGCTTCATCGTCAGATTGCGCAGAGCGCGCGTAACCAGCTGTTTCTTGCCATTTTCGACATGATCAACCACGTCCGCCAGGACGAAGCCTGGCAGAACATCCGCGAGCGCGCGCGAAGCAGCGGGTCAGTGGGCATCACCTATGCGCAGCACGAAGGAATCATTGAGGCGATTGCGGCGCGCGATCCGGCCAAGGCGGGTGAGGCCATGCGCCAACATTTGTTGATGCTGCAGGAGCGGCTGGTCCGCGCCACCTCCATGGACCAAGACGCAATTGGCCTTGAGGCTCTGCCCGAGGTGGGCTGACAGATGATCCGGTTTCAACCGGACGACATGCAAGCTGGCGGAAAACAAGCTGGCACGAAAGAAGTAAAATTGACCTGTTCGATCAGAGGAGAACGATCATGAACCGAATTTTGAGCTGGACCACGGCTCTGGCCTTTGGTGCCCTCACAGCCTTTCAGGCGGGTGCCGTCGATCTGCGCATCGGCCTGCAGGACGATGCCGATGTGCTCGATCCCGCCCAGTCACGTACCTTCGTCGGCCGTATCGTTTACACCGCCATGTGCGACAAGCTGGTGGATGTCTCGCCGGACCTGAAGATCATCCCGCAACTGGCGACCGAATGGGCCTGGTCGGACGGCGGCAAGGTTCTGACGATGAAGCTGCGTCCGAACGTGAAGTTTCAGGACGGTACCACCATGGACGCCGAAGCCGTCGTCGCCACCATTCAGCGCAATCTGACACTACCGGAATCCCGCCGCAAGAGTGAGCTTGCCTCCGTCGACAAGGTCGAGGCGACGGGTCCGCTGGAGGTGAAGTTCACGCTGAAGAAGCCGGACGTGACGCTGCTGGCGCAGCTTTCCGACCGCGCCGGCATGATCGTGTCGCCCAAGGCCGCCAAGGAATTGGGAGTAAACTTTGGTTCAAAGCCGGTTTGCGCCGGGCCCTTCAAGTTCGTGGAACGTGTGCAGCAGGATCGCATCGTGCTCGAAAAGTTTCAAGATTACTGGAATAAGGACCAGATCTTCATCGACAAGGTGACCTATCTGCCGATCCCCGATAGCACCGTGCGTCTTGCAAATCTGCAGTCCGGTGATCTCGACTTCATCGAGCGCGTTGCGCCGACCGATGCCCCGGCCATCAAGTCCAACCCCAAGCTAACCTATGCGGATGTTGTCAACATCGGCAACCTGTCGATCTATGTGAATGTCGGAAATGGCCCGAAGGCCGACAACCCAATCGGCAAGGACAAGCGCCTGCGTCAGGCCTTTTCCTTGGCCATCGACCGCGAAGCGCTGATGCAGATCGTTTTCGAAGGGACGGCCGTTGCGGGCAACCAACCATTCCCGCCGAGCAGCCCCTGGTATGACAAGGCTATTCCCGTTCCGGCCCGGGATGTTGAAAAGGCCAAAGCATTGATTAAGGCTGCCGGCTTCGATCGTGTCCCGGTCGAGATACAGATCCCGAACAGCCCGGTTGTGCAGCAGACCATGCAGATCATCCAGTCCATGGCGGCCGAAGCTGGTTTCGATGTGACGCTGAAGTCCACAGAATTCGCGACGTTGCTCGATGAGCAGACCCGTGGCAATTACCAGATGAGCCGTTCCGACTGGTCTGGCCGCGTCGATCCGGATGGTAACATCCACCAGTTCCTCACCTGCAAGGGCGGCCTGAACGACACGAAGTATTGCAACCCGGAGGTCGACAAGCTGCTGAACGATGCGCGTGCCTCGACGGACGACGCCGTGCGCAAGCAGAAATATGACGCGGCAGCCGTCATCCTGAACGACGATATGCCGATGATCTTCCTCGGCCATCAGTCCTGGATCTGGGCGATGAAGAAGGGCGTCACGGGGTTTGTCGCAAACCCCGATGGCATGATCCGTCTGCAAGGCGTCAAGAAGCAGGGCTGATACCAGCCTCGCCGCGGGCACCCAAAGTGCCCGCGGCTCTCTCTGCTTGCATGAGGATGTGGAATGCCTGTCTATATCGGAAAACGTCTGCTGGTCGCGATCCCGACCCTGCTGATCATCTCGATCTTTGTCTTTTCGCTGCAGAAGCTTCTGCCGGGCGATCCGGTGCTTGCCATGGCAGGTGAGGAGCGTGATCCCGCTGTGCTCGAACTGCTGCGCGAAAAATATCACCTGAACGACCCTATTCCGCTGCAATATGTGCGGTGGCTGGGCGGTGTCATCACCGGAGACCTCGGCATTTCGCTGCGCACCAATCAGCCGGTGACGCAACTGATCGCCGAGAAGCTGCCGGTCACGATCCAGCTTGCCGTCATGGCAATGCTCTTCGCCTTCGTGATCGGCATTCCGGCGGGCATCATCGCCGCCGTAAAGAAGAATACCGTGATTGACTATATCGCCAGCATTCTGGCCCTGTCCGGTCTCTCCGTCCCGAATTTCTGGCTGGGGATCATGCTGATCCTGCTGGTGTCGGTCAAACTCGGCTGGCTGCCGGCATCCGGCTACGAATCCATCTTTGTTGATCCTGTCCGGTCGCTCCAGACCATGGTGATGCCGGCCTTCGTTCTCGGCAATGCATTGGCAGCGACATTGATGCGCCATACCCGCTCGGCCATGCTGGGTGTGCTGTCAGCTGATTACATCCGCACCGCCCGCGCCAAGGGTCTCTCGCCGAAGGACATCGTGCTCTCACACAGCTTCCGCAATGCGCTGCTGCCGGTCGTGACTTTGAGTGCGCTGCTGTTTGGTGAATTGCTGGCCGGTGCCGTGCTGACGGAACAGATTTTTACCATTCCCGGCTTTGGCAAGCTCATCGTGGATGCCGTCTTCAACCGCGATTACGCGGTAGTGCAGGGCGTGGTGATGTGCACGGCTCTGGGCTTCATCCTGATGAATCTGATTGCCGACATTCTCTATGTCCTGCTCAATCCGCGTCTGAGGGCAAGCCTATGACCGCGATCGAACAAACATCTCCGATCATTGCCGAAAAGCGCGAGAGCAATCGCGCCTGGCGCAAGCTGAAGGCCAGCCGCAGTGCGACTGCAGGGCTTTTCATCATTGGCTTCTTCGTCATTCTTGCGGTTTGCGCGCCGATCCTGCCGATCCCGGATCCCGTCGCGACCAGCTGGTCCGCCATCCGCAAGGCACCATCCGCGGCGCATTGGTTTGGCACCGATGAGCTCGGTCGAGATATTCTTTCGCGCATGATCTGGGGGGCGCAGGCCTCGCTGATGGCTGGCATCTTCTCGGTGACTCTGGCCGTCGTCATCGGCGTGCCCTTCGGTCTCCTCGCGGGCTATTTCGGCGGCTGGGTCGATCTGGTGATCTCGCGTGTCACGGAGGCCCTGCTCGCCATGCCATTCCTGATCATGGCGATTGCGCTGGCCGCCTTTCTCGGCCCCAGTCTCACCAACGCGATGATCTCCATTGGTCTCAGTGCCATGCCGATCTTCGTGCGGCTGACGCGAGGACAGGTGCTGGCCGTGAAGCAGGAGGATTTTGTCGAAGGCGCGCGATCTGTCGGCCTGGGGCATGTCGACATCATGTGGCGCTACATCCTGCCCAATGTCACCGCTCCGATCATCGTGCAGGCGACCCTGACGGTTGCGACTGCGATCATCGCGGAGGCAAGCCTCTCCTTCCTGGGACTCGGCCAGCAGCCACCGGCGGCAAGCTGGGGGTCGATGCTGAATGTCGCGAAGAATTTCCTGAGCCAGGCACCATGGATGGCGATGTGGCCGGGTGCTGCAATTTTCCTCGTCGTTATCGGATTCAATCTGCTGGGGGACGGCCTGCGCGATGCGCTGGACCCCCGCGAGCAATGATTTTCAAAGGCAAGAACCATGACTGAGTTCACCACACGTCCTGAAATCCTCGGCACCTTCGGCGTCGTTACGTCCACCCATTGGATCGCGTCTGCCGTCGGCATGAGCATTCTGGAAAAGGGCGGCAATGCGTTTGATGCCGCAGTCGCCACCGGCTTCGTGCTGCAGATCGTCGAGCCGCATCTCTGCGGTCCGGGCGGCGACATGCCGGCCGTCATCTATTCCGTCAAGAAGGACAAGGTGGAGGTCATCTGTGCGCAGGGGCCGGCCCCCGCAGGTGCCACCATCGAACACTACACGTCCGAAGGCCTGAAGCTCATTCCAGGCGATGGCCTTCTGGCCACCGTCATTCCGGGCGCTTTCGATGGCTGGATGCTGATGCTCCGCGAATACGGCACCATGTCGGTGCGTGAGGTTCTGGAGCCAGCCATCTATTACGCGGAAAATGGCCATCCCATGCTTCCCCGCGTCTCCACCACGATCAAGGGTCTGAAGGATTTCTTCCAAAAGGAATGGCCGACCTCATTTGATACCTGGTTGCCTGGCGGTGCTGTTCCGGAGCCGCATTCGAATTTCCGCAATCCGGTTTTGGCTGAAACCTGGAAGCGCATCATCGCGGAAGCGGAAGCAAAATCCGGTCGGGACGAGCAGATTCAGGCGGCGCGCGATGCCTTCTATCGCGGCTTCGTCGCCGAAGCGATCCAGAACTATCTGGACACGGCAGAAGTGATGGATGCCAGCGGAACCAGGCACAAGGCCGTGCTGACCGCTGATGATATGGCCAACTGGCAGGCAACGATCGAAGCGCCACAGACCTATGATTATCATGATTGGACCGTTGCCAAGACGCCAGGCTGGGGCCAGGGACCAGTGCTGCTGCAGTCGCTGGCGCTGTTGAAGGGCTTTGATCTCACGGCGATGGACCCGGCTGGACCGGATTTTGTCCACCATGTTGTCGAGGCCATGAAACTCGCCTTCGCCGACCGCGAGGTCTATTACGGCGATCCGGAATTCGGCCAGATCCCGACCGGCCAGCTTCTGACCGACGCCTATAATGATGAACGCCGGAAACTGATTGGGGCGGAAGCATCGTTCGAGCTCCGTCCCGGTGTTCTGCCCGGTTATGAGCACCAGCGTGATCAGACCATGGCCATGCTGGCGGAGTTTTCTGGCAAGGGTGCCGTCTATGAGCCGACCATGGCGCATCTCTCGGAGAAGAAAGGCGACACCGTCCATATCGACGTGATCGATCGTTGGGGCAATATGGTTTCCACCACGCCGTCCGGTGGTTGGCTTCAGTCCTCCCCGGTCGTTCCGGGCCTTGGTTTTCCGCTCAATTCTCGCGCCCAGATGTTCTGGCTCAAGCCGGGGCTTCCCACCTCGCTGGAGCCGGGAAAACGTCCGCGCACGACGCTCACCCCTTCGCTTGCGCTTTACCAGGGCAGACCGACGCTTGCCTTCGGTACGCCGGGCGGTGATCAGCAGGACCAGTGGCAACTGCCCTTTTTCCTGCGCTATGCCCACCATGGGAAGAACCTGCAGGCGGCGATCGACATGCCGCTGTTTCACACCACGCATTTCCCCGGCTCCTTCTATCCGCGCACATCGGAGCCTGGTCACATCATGGTGGAAGCCGGTTTCGGCGAAACCACGATCGCCGAACTGCGCCGCCGAGGTCACAAGGTCACGGTTGCGGAAAACTGGAGTGTCGGTCGCCTGACCGCCGCCCGTCGTGATGCCGATGGTCTGCTGCGTGCGGCTGCTACGCCGCGCCTGATGCAAGCCTATGCCGTAGGACGCTGAGCCATGACCTGGTCGATTGTTGCCCGTGATCCTCAAACCGGCCATCTGGCCATCGCCGTTGCCAGCCGCTTCTTTGCAGTCGGCTGCGCCGTTCCCCATATCCGGGGTCGGGTCGGTGCCGTTGCCACGCAAGCCTTCGTCAGCCCGCTCTATGGCACTGATGGCCTTGCCATGCTGGGCGAGGGAAAATCGCCGGAAGAGATCATCACTGCCGTGACATCACGAGACGATGGTTGCCAGCAGCGGCAGATGCATCTTATCGACGCCCAAGGGCGAAACGCCGCCTTTACCGGCTCGAAATGTGTGGATTGGGCAGGGCATCTGGTGGATGACAATGTGTCCGTTGCCGGCAACATGCTGGTCGGGCCGCAGGTCATCGAGAAAACCCTGAAGGCTTACAAGGACCTTGCGAAGGCACCTTTTGCCGAACGTCTGCTCGGCGCGATGGAGGCAGGCGAGGCGGCCGGCGGCGATAAGCGCGGCAAGCAGTCTGCGGCGCTGGTGATCTATCGCGACCAGGATTATCCCTGGCTGCGCATCCATGCGGATGATCACGGTGATCCGCTCACCGAACTCTGGCGGCTCTATCAAGTCGCTCAGGAACGCTATCTGCATGTGGCCGAGACCATGCCGACGCGGGACGATCCCCATGGCATGATCGATCGAAGTGAAATCGACCGAAAGATTGCAGAACTTGAAGCCGAGCGAATTGCTGCCGGCCGAGCGTCCGCCTCTTATGCAACAGCTTGGGTGCCCCATGAGTAGTCCAGTTCTCTCCGTCAGGAACCTCACCACCTCCTTCCGGGTCGACGGACAATGGAAATCTGTCGTCCGGGATATCGCCTTTGATGTCGGTGCTGGCGAGACGGTGGCGATCGTCGGCGAATCCGGATCGGGGAAAAGCGTCACCTCGCTCTCGATCATGCGCCTGCTGGCTGCCAATTCCAGTCGGATTGAAGGGCAGATTTTCCTCAACGGCCGCGATCTTGCGACCCTCTCCGAGAAGGAGATGCGTTCGGTTCGCGGCAACGAGATGGCGATGATCTTTCAGGAGCCGATGACGTCGCTCAATCCGATCTTCACCATCGGTCGCCAGATCTCCGAGGTGCTGACGCGCCACAAGGGTATGCGTGCCAAAGAAGCACGCGACGAGACGATACGCCTGCTGGAAAAAGTACGCATCCCGAACGCCAGAGGTCGCTTCGACGAATATCCGCACCAGTTCTCCGGCGGCATGCGACAACGTGTGATGATCGCCATGGCGTTGGCCTCCAAGCCGAAGCTTCTGATTGCCGACGAACCGACCACGGCACTGGATGTGACGATCCAGGGACAGATCCTCGATCTGATCAAGGTTCTGCAGGAAGAGGAAGGCATGTCGGTTCTCTTCATCACCCACGATATGGGTGTTGTCGCGGAAATTTCTGACCGAACCATCGTCATGTTCAGAGGCGAAGCGGTCGAAACCGGCCAGACAGACGACATCTTCCATCGCGGCCAACACCCTTACACGCGCGCGCTTTTGTCAGCGGTGCCGAAGCTGGGCTCCATGGAAGGCCGCAAGCTGCCGTTGCGCTTTCCGAGCGTCGACGTGAAGACCGGGATTTCCACCGAACCCTCTGAGGAAAAAGATACGGTTGCCAAGAAAGGCCCGATCCTCGAAGTGAAGAACCTCGTGACGCGTTTTGCCATCCGTTCAGGCCTCTTCAGCCGCCAGGCGGGTGCGATCCATGCGGTGGAAAATGTCTCCTTCGATTTACGCGAAGGTGAGACACTGTCGCTGGTTGGAGAATCCGGCTGCGGCAAGTCCACCACCGGCCGCTCCATCATGCGGCTGATCGAGCCGACGGCCGGACAGATTCAGCTGGAAGGATACAATGTCCGCGACCTGCGAGGGCCGGATCTTCGGCGGATGCGCAAGAGCATCCAGATGATCTTCCAGGATCCCTTCTCCAGCCTCAACCCGCGCATGACGGTTGGGGCAGCGGTGGCGGAGCCCTTCATCAAGCACCAGATGGGGTCGAAGCGTCAGGCGCAGGAAAAGGCGGCGGATCTTCTGGAGCGTGTCGGTCTCTCCAGCGCCATGATGAACCGCTACCCGCACGAATTCTCGGGTGGCCAGCGTCAGCGTATCGCCATCGCTCGCGCCCTGTCTCTCGATCCCAAGGTAATCGTGGCGGACGAAAGCGTTTCGGCGCTCGATGTCTCCATCAAGGCGCAGGTATGCAATCTGCTGCTCGACCTTCAGGAAAGCCTCAACCTCGCTTTCCTGTTCATCAGTCATGACATGGCAGTGGTCGAGCGCGTAAGCCATCGCGTTGCAGTCATGTATCTGGGCGAGATCGTCGAGATTGGTCCGCGCGCCTCTGTTTTTGAAAACCCGCAGCATCCATACACGAAGAAGCTGATAGCGGCGGTTCCGGTGCCCGATCCGGCCCGGCGCGGTATCCGACGTGGCATCTCCAACGACGAGCTGAAAAGCCCGGTGAGGCCGAACGGCTATCAGCCACCGGTGCGGCAATATCGGGAAGTCTCGCCGGGACATCTCGTGCAGGTCGCCTAGCCCGCTTCATATTTATTGGCCGATCCACTTACCTGTGCCGCCGGTCTTTTCTCTAGACCGGGGTAGCTGTTGCATGTGCCCGGTTCGGGTCGTTCGCTTATGCGGCTTCCTTGACGATCTTGCCGCCCTTGATGATCAGCGGCATCTGGCGACCATGGCCAGTCAAAAGTGCCAGATCGTCGAGCGCGATCATCGCGACCTTGCCGCCCAGCGCCTCGATCTCCTGGCGCAGCGCACCGGCTTCAGCCTCGCCATTGCGATAGGTGCCGATAATACCAACGCCGCGCCGGGCGAGATGCACCGCCATATTGCGGCCAAGGCCCCGGCTGGAACCTGTGATGATTGCGATCTTTTTGTTCATGGCCTGCTCGTTCGTCGTTTGGTTCAGCGAGGAATGCATGCCGCTACGGCTTCATTCCGATGAGAATGAAATAGTCCACTCCCGCGTCGCCTGCCCAATGCTCTCAATTTCTTGCCCGATTGTCTCAGGGACTTTTATTATTCCGAAATCGGTGGCATACAGACTTCATGACCGATCACCTTCAACCTCACATCGACATTGCCCTGCGGCATGCACGGCCTGGCGTAACGACCACTCCGATCCCACGCCTGGAGATCGGAATAGGACAGGTGACCTCCGGCACGTCGCCATGCCTCTACCGATCCATGATCTGCTTCATCCTGCAGGGATCGAAGGATGTGGCGATCCAAAACAACTTGCTGCGTTACGACTCGGCGCAATACCTCGTGAGTGCTCTGGATCTTCCCTTAAGCGGCCAGATCCACAACGCCGATGACGGGCGTCCCTATATCTCGGTGTCACTGGTCCTGGACCCGGCGCTTTTGTCTCAGATAGCTGCCGATATGCCGCCGATCCGCGATTCCGAAGCGCCTGGTATAGGGATCGCCATCAATTCGATGACACCGCCACTACGCGACACGCTGCTGCGCCTGCTTTCTTTGCTCGATACCCCGAGCGACATACCTGTACTGGCATCGATGGCGGAGCGCGAATTGCTCTATCGTCTCCTCCAGGGACCGCAGGGAAGGCTCCTTCGCCATATCGCGCAGCCTGAAGGAGCGCTTGGTCGGATCCGCCGTGCCGTGGAGTGGATCCGCGACCATCAGAACACGCGGTTACGGATAGATGCATTGTGCGATGTGAGCGGCATGAGCCGCGCAAGCCTGCACCGTCATTTCGTGGCGTTGACCAGCCTCAGTCCTGTCCAGTACCAGAAGCAGCTCCGGCTACAGCAGGCACGCCAGCTATTGCTCGCAGGTGATCACAGCGCATCTGACGTGGCCTTCGCAGTTGGTTATGAGAGTGCGTCTCAGTTTAGCCGCGAGTATCTGAGGCAGTTTGGTGCCCCACCCGTTCGCGACATGCGCCAGCTGCGGCATTCAATGAGCAGCCCGGTTTAGTTCTGGTATGAGATTGCGGGCAGCTTCATTCGAGCAGGGATACGCTGCGGATCGTCCAAAGTGTTCAGCTTGATGGAGTGCTGAGATAATTGGGCAATATTTTGAGCTTATTGGGCGGGGCTTAAGCCCCGCATCCCGTCTATTGAGATAGCCATCGACACGGAAGGCAACTGAGAAAATATGCCGCCGTAGGTCGAGATTAGAATCTCAAAAACGGGCATCTTTTATGACACGTCTTAATGGAAAACGTACCTTGATCACCGGCGGCACTTCAGGCATTGGCCTCGAAACCGCAAAGCAGTTTCTCAACGAAGGCGCGCGCGTCATCGTGACCGGTAACAACCCGGAATCCATTGAAAAAGCAAAGTCCGCACTCGGATCAGAAGTTCTGGTCTTGAAGGCCGACAGCGCGAGCGTCGAGGCGCAACGCGAGCTCGCAAATGCGGTAAAGCACCATTACGGACAGTTGGATGTGGCTTTCCTCAATGCTGGCATATCGGTCTGGCAGCCGATGGAAGCCTGGACTGAGGAAGCCTTCAATCAGTCCTTCGCCATCAACGTGCGCGGCCCCTACTTCCTGATGCAGGCTTTGCTGCCAATCTTCGCCCAACCCGCCTCAGTGGTGCTCAACACCTCGGTCAACGCGCATGTCGGTGCCGCCAATTCCTCCGTCTACGGCGCGACCAAAGCGGCCTTCCTCAACCTGTCGAAGACGCTCTCTTCCGAACTCCTGCCACGTGGTATCCGCGTCAATGCAGTCAGCCCCGGCCCGGTCGAAACGCCGCTCTACGATAAGCTCGGCATTCCAGACGCCTACAGAGAACAGGTAAACAACGAGATCGTCTCTACAATTCCCGCCGGGCGCTTCGGTACTGCGGCCGAAGTCGCCAAGGCTGTCGTTTATCTGGCATCCGACGAATCGGCATGGACAATAGGGACGGAAATCGTCGTGGATGGTGGGCGCACCCTGAACCGCTGATCAGGTGGGCCGGACCCGTTTTAACGGGTCCGGCAGTGTTTGCCAAGCGTGGCAACAGCGGTCAACAGCATCTTGGGCACGCGGGCGGATCTCCAAGCGGTAGTATCCTGACAAATACCTTGTCATGCTCGATTGAACATGGACTGGACATCTTTCGAATGTAGAAGAACTGCTAATGTCGGAACAATTCGAACAGACGCAAAAACGCGCTGATCACTATGTAGATCAGTTGTCGGACTGGGCAAAAGTTACCACCGTAACCCATGCACTCTATTGTCGATCTTTGAACATCGTTGTTGCACGGTTGACGTTGAAATAGTCCCGCCATGCCAGAATGGAATTATCCTCGATCGTTGTCTTCTGGTGGCCAATGTGGCGGAAGAGTTTTTCCGCCACATCCAGAAGTGCGTCGTGCATCTCACGATCATAATCCCGCAACGGCGTCAGAGTGCACTGGCTTGTCGGATGTCGCTCATTCGGCTGCAAGCCGCAGAGGTTGATGCTCCACCTCTCCTTCGGACTGAGGCTGCGTGCCCGCCTTTGGCGGCTTGATCCTGAACCAGGTCGCATAGAGTGCCGGCAGGAACAGGAGGATCAAAACCGTGCCGACCGCCGTGCCACCGATCAGCGTGTAGGCCATGGAGCCCCAGAAGACGGAATGCGTCAGCGGGATGAAGGCGAGCACCGCTGCGAGCGCTGTCAGGATGACCGGTCTCGTTCGTTGCACGGTTGCCTCGATGACAGCATGATAGTCGTCCAGACCAGCGGCCTTGTTCTCCTTTATCTGCTCAGTCAGGATGAGCGTGTTGCGCATCAGGATACCTGCCAAACCGATCAATCCCAGAATGGCATTGAACCCGAATGGCTGATTGAAGATGAGAAGGACTGGAACGACGCCAGCCAGTCCAAGCGGCCCAGTCAGCATCACCATCGTCATCGTCGACAGGCTGCGGACCTGCAGAATGATGACGATCAGCATCGCGGCGATCATCACGGGGAAGACCCGGACGAGAGCGGTATTCGCCTTCATGGACTCCTCGATATTACCCCCCATTTCGATGCGGTATCCGACCGGCAGCGACGCGATGAGCGGCTGAAGCGCCTTCATCACCTGCTGAGAGACCTCAGGTGGCTGCGTTGCCTCGTTGATGTCGGAGCGGACCGTGATGACCGGCGTGCGGTCGCGCCGTTTCATGACCGGCTCTTCGAAGCGCACCTCGGCGTGACCGATCTGGTCCAGCGGAACCGCGCGGCCTTCCCGGGTGATCAGGGAGAAGTTGGACAGCTTCGACGGGTCAAGCCTTGTATCGCCGCCGCTTCGCGCAACAACGTCAACATTGCGGATGTCTTCGCGAACCTGCGTGATCGGAACACCCGTCAGGAGGAGCTGGAGTTGCTGGCCCGCCTCTGCAGGAGATAGACCGATCATGTTGAGGCGTTCCTGATCCGGAATGAAGCGGAGAACCGGCGTACGATTGCCCCAGTCTCGGTTGGCATCGCGCACATCCGGAACGGTCTGCATCAGGGAGATTGCCTGTTCCGAGATTTGGTAGAGCTTTTCCGGATCCGGTCCCATGATCCGGAATTCGACCGGGAAAGGCGTGAAGGGTCCGAAGACAAGTTGCGTCACCCGCACGAAGGCTTCCGGTGCAAGTCCGCCTGAGACGGCTTCGCGCAAGCGTTCCTTCAGCTCTTCGCGGGCTTCCGCATTGGGGGTCAGCACGACGATCTTTGCAAAGGCCGGGTCAGGCAGTTCCGGAGACATCGCGAAGAAGAACCGCGGAGCGCCCTGCCCTACGTAGCTGGTGACGATCTTCGTCTCCGGCTGCTTCTGCAGCCAGTTCTCCAGCTTCGCAACCGTGGCAGTCGTCGTCTTGATGCTCGTTCCCTCCGGCAGGCGGACCTCAACAAGCACCTCCGGGCGGTCTGATGTCGGGAAGAACTGCTGTTTGACAGCACCCATACCGACGACGGACGCACCCATCATCATGACGACGATGCCACAAGTGAGAAATTTGTGGCGGACGGCGAGTTCGATTGCGCCGCGCAGCCGGCGATAATTCGGGGTATTGTAGATGGCGTGGTGTCCGCCTTCGATCGGCGCGATATTCGGCAGCATCTTCACGCCGAGATAGGGTGTGAAGATCACAGCCACGAGCCAGGAGACGATCAAGGCAAAGCCGACGATCCAGAAGATGTTGCCGGCATATTCACCGGCCGCTGACCGCGCAAAGCCAACCGGCATCAGACCGATGATTGTGACGAGCGTGCCCGACAGCATCGGGGCTGCCGTATGGCTCCAGGCATAGGCGGCCGCCTTGATGCGGTCCATGCCCTCTTCCATTTTGACGACCATCACTTCGATCGCGATAATGGCATCATCGACGAGCAATCCGAGCGCCAGGATGAGTGCGCCAAGCGTGATGCGGTCAAAGAACCTGCCGGTATCGAGCATGATGATGAACACGACACCGAGGGTGAGCGGAACGGCAAGCGCCACGACAATACCGACGCGCCAGCCGAGGCTGACAAGACTGACGAACAACACCACGCCGAGTGCCATGGCGAATTTCAGCATGAATTCGCCGACGGCTTCCTGAATGTTGACGGCCTGGTCGCTGACTTTGGCAAGCGTGATGCCGAGTGGCAGCGACTGGGCGATCTTCGAGGAGCGCTCTTCCAGCGCCTTGCCCAGTTCAAGGCCGTTCCAGCCCTGCTGCATGACGACGCCCAGCATGATGGCCGGTTCACCATTGTGCCGGATGACAAAGGTTTCCGGATCCTGATAACCGCGGCGAACCTCGGCGAAGTCTGAAAGCTTGAGTGTGCGTCCCCCCGCGACGATCGGGGTATCCGCCACTGCCTGGACACTGTCATACGCACCATCGAAGCGCATGAACACTTGCGGTCCCCGCGTGTCGATCGTGCCCGCCGGGGTCACGGTGTTGCGGCGCTGCAGCGCGGACGCGACATCCTGCGGTGAAATGCCGAGCGTCGCGAGCTTCGGATAGGAGAACTCAACAAAGATCTGTTCCGGCTGTTCACCCAAAATATTGATCTTCTTGACGCCAGGCACATGCAGCAGATCCTGACGAATCGTTTCGGCCTGGCGAACGAGCTCACGCTTCGGCATGCCCTGTGCCTTGAGAGCATAGAGGGCAAAACTCACGTCGGAATATTCATCATTCACGAAGGGGCCAAGCACGCCCTGAGGCAGATTGCGGGCCTCATCGCCGAGCTTCTTGCGTGCCTGGTAGAACTCGTCTTCGACCACGGAAGATGGCGTATTGTCCTTCAGTGTCACGGTCATGTAAGCAAAACCCGGACGCGTGGTGGTCTCCACGCGATCATACCAGGTCAGTTCCTGGATCCGCTTCTCCAGCGGCTCGGCGACAAGATCCTGCATCTCACGGGCGGTGGCTCCGGGCCATACCGTGGTGACGGTGAGGGTCTTGATCGTGAACGAAGGGTCTTCGGCGCGCCCCAATTTGATAAATGCGTATGCGCCCGCTGCCGCCAGCAGGACAATGAAGAACAAGGTGATGGCGCGCTCGCGAACGGCGAGCGCAGAAAGATTGAAGCTCATCAGTTTGCGACCTCCGCCTTTTCGACCGCGGTGCGTACACTCGCACCGTCCTGAAGCAGATGGGCTCCAAGAGCCACCACCGTTTCACCAGATCTGACATCCGTAACAAAGGCCGTCTCCTCACCGATCCGTTCAACCCCGACCGGGCGGAAATGAACCGTGGAGGTCTTGTCGTTGAAAACCCAGACACCCGTCCGGGTCCCATCGTCGAGTATCGCCCCGAGCGGAACCTCGGCATAGTGTGCATGGGTGCTGTTTTCGACGCTGATTGTCACCGTAGCGCCCAAAGATGCGGCAGCGGCAACCCCCTGCAGGACCCAACGCGTCTCATAGGTGCGTGTCTGCTGGTCAGCAGCATCGGAAATCTGCCGCAGGACCGCCGTTTCCTGTCCGCTCTGGCCATAGATCCTGGCGCGCGCTAGCGTGCCAATGGCAGGCCTCATGTTCTCGGGCATCCAAACCAGTGCCTCGCGCGGACCGGCCTTCGCAAGCCGTATGACCGGCTGTCCCGCGGACACCACCTGACCGGGTTCTGCAAGGGTCTCGACGATCGTGCCATCCGCATCGGCCACCAGCACGGCATAGGTCACTTCGTTTTCGGCCACTGTCGCATCTGCCTTGGCCGCAGACAGTTGCGCCGCAGCGGTATCAAGACCAGCCTTCGCCCTCTCGTACTGCTGGGTGGAAGCCGCATTGGATCTGACGAGAACTGCAAAACGCTTTTCATCCGCCTGCGCCTGAACAAAGGTTGCCTGCGCGGCAGTGACGGCGTTGCGTTTGGCGGTGAGGGACAGGCTGAGGTCATTGTTGTCGATGCGCAGCAAAGGCTGACCGGCCTTCACCTGCTCACCGACACTGACGAGTCGCGCAACGATTTTACCGGGGACCCGGAACCCGAGATCGCTCTGCACCCTGGCTGCTACAGTCCCGGTGAACGTTCTGCTGGCTGCTTCGGGGGTGGTGACCACGGCCAGGCTCACGAGCGGCGGCAAGGTACGAGGGTCCGCAGCAACGGCTTCACGAGATGCCGGAGGGAGGAAAATAATGGCAGCTGCAACGCCGGCAAGGGCCGCTAGCGCGACTGTCGCGAGCAGTAATTTTCGTTTCATGTCACCAACCTTCTTGACGGGAGCATTTCTATTTATAGATTGCACTCTAACTCTAAAAGCATTATAGATGTCAATATAAATCTAAATGGAGACCGTCATGAGAGTGAGCCGTGCCCAGGCCGAAGCCAATCGGGAGACAGTCATCAATGTAGCAAGTCGGCTCTTTCGCGAGCATGGCTTCGATGGGATCGGCCTAAAGGACTTGATGAAAGGAGCAGGCCTCACACAAGGCGGCTTCTACAAGCAGTTTGACTCGAAAGATGATCTTGCGGCATTGGCGTCACGCCGCGCCATGGAGAGCGCGACGCGCCGATGGTCATCTGTCGCTGCCTCCAGTGCTGACCCGATCCAAGGTGTTATTGACCTCTATCTTTCGGCCGGCCATCGCGGCGAAACGGGCGATGGATGCCCCCTAGTGGCGCTCGGCTCCGATGCTGCGCGCCAAAGCGAGGATGTGCGCAAGCCGTTTGAGGACGGGATCAAGGCTCATCTGCAGGTCCTGGAAGAGCTCCTGCCGGCCTCGGATAGCCGAGAGGCCAAGGTGCAAAAAGCGCAGGTCATGCTCGCCCTCATGGTTGGAGCGGTAACACTGTCGCGTATCGCAACGGATGAGACACTTGCCGCCGGTCTCTTGGAAGCGGCTGCTACGCAAGCCAGAAGCCTGGCATCCGCGGAAACTGTCGCGTAGCGGCCTCCTGCTTTTCCTTTTCACGTCTTGAACGCCCGGCAGACGCGCGACCGCGAATCCCGGCGATGGAGTTGTCATGCGTCGCATTGTTATCACGGGAATGGGTGCCGTCAGTCCGCTCGGCACCAGCGTCGAGAGTTCCTGGAGTCGCCTTCTCGCCGGTCAATCCGGCCTTCGTCGTCTGCCCGACGACGTCGTTAACGATCTCCCCGCAAAAGTCGGAGGCGTTGTCCCCTCGCTGGAAGACGATACCGAAGCTGGCTTCGATCCCGACAAATTCGTGCCGCCAAAGGATCAGCGTAAAATAGACCGTTTCATCTTGTTTGCCATGGCGGCAGCGGATGAAGCACTTGCGCAGGCCAAGTGGAAACCGACCTCTGAAGAGGATCGCATTCGAACGGCAACGATCATTGCGTCTGGAGTGGGCGGATTTCCGGCCATTACAGATGCGGTTCGCACTGTTGACCAGAAAGGCCCCCGGCGCTTGTCTCCATTCACCATTCCGTCCTTCCTCGTCAACCTTGCAGCGGGTCAGGTGTCCATCCGCCACGGGCTGAAGGGCCCGCTCGGCGCGCCGGTGACCGCCTGCGCGGCGGGGGTCCAGGCCATCGGTGACGCGGCCCGCATGATCCGGGCGAACGAAGTCGACATCGCCGTTTGCGGCGGAACGGAAGCTTGCATGAACATCGTCAGCCTCGGCGGCTTTGCTGCGGCGCGGGCACTATCAACCGGGTTCAACGATACGCCTGCCCTTGCCTCCCGACCGTTCGACATGATGCGCAACGGTTTCGTCATGGGAGAAGGTGCAGGCCTTCTGGTCATCGAAGCACTCAGCCATGCCTTGGCGCGTGGCGCGACACCGCTGGCGGAACTGGTCGGCTATGGCACCACGGCAGATGCCCATCATGTCACATCTGGCCCGGAAGATGGATCGGGGGCCGCAAGAGCCATGCAGATCGCGATCAGACAAGCCGGTATTGCTCCTTCCCGGATTCAGCATCTCAACGCACACGCGACATCAACCCAGCTAGGGGATCGTGGTGAAATCGAAGCGATCAAGTCCGTGTTCGGGACGAAGTCAGGGATAGCGGTGAGCGGCACGAAGTCCGCGACGGGCCACCTTCTCGGTGCAGCCGGCGGTCTCGAAGCGATTTTCACGATCCTCGCGCTGCGGGATCAGGTCGCGCCCCCTACCCTGAACCTGAATGCTCCCGATCCCGCTGGCAGTGGCATTGATTTCGTCGCCAACAAAGCAAGACCACACCCCATGGAGTTTGCAATCACCAATGGCTTCGGGTTCGGCGGTGTGAATGCCAGTGCAATATTCCGGCGTTGGGACGCCTGAAGGCATGAAACTGAAGCCAACTCCACCACTCGGCGTGAGTGCCCGGACGCCGAAGACTGCTGGTGTTTGTATCGACGGCGGCGGGAACACGATCAATACCATGATCGCGCGCATCGACGCGGATGTAACTTTCATTGCTGCCAATACCGCCCTTAGGTGTATAGGCCCTAGCTTAAAGGCTGAACGTGACCTGCATTTCACGTTGAAGAAGACATTGCCAGTGTATGCGAACGAAGCATCAACCCTTTTCGCGGATCAAAGCCGCGCCTCAACGGTGCCATCTCTGGAGGGCGGCCTCACTTTTCATTCTCGGCAGCGTCCCCATAAATGGGGTTCATCCAATTGACGGTGTGTGATTCCATGTCCATGAAAGGAGATTGCCATGCGCCGTCACGAATTGAGCGACGAAGAATGGGCTATCATTGCACCTCTTTTACCGAACAACAGCCGTGGAATTAAACGTGTCAACGACCGCCGGGTGATCAACGGCATCCTATGGCGTTTCAGGACTGGTTCGTCCTGGTGGCGCGATGTGCCGGAGCGTTATGGTCCTCGCACGACGCTTTACAATCGGTTCTCCCGCTGGCGTAACGCAGGCGTCTGGGATCGTCTTCTCGACGCGGTTTCTGCACTGCCACTTATCAAGCCGACTCGGAAAGGGCCATTTTCAAATGGTCGGCTTATCGACATGCTTCAACCAGGCAAAGTTTAAGCGTGTTAATCGCTTCATCAGTCTGCATTTTGCTCACAATGCCGATTTCGCGGATCAGTCTGTGATCACCCAAGGGAATTGTCTGTACGCCAAGCGGCAATGGCATATTGGATTCGGTGATCGGTAAAATCGCCACTCCCAGACCCTTCCCGACAAGAGCCAAAATTGCCTGCAAATCGTCAAGCTCCATTGAGTCCTGCACGGCCAAAGACTGGGATTTTAAAAATCGGTCGACCTGTCGGCCGCCGAAAGACGTTCGTTCATAGCGGATAAAGGGTTGTTGTCGGAGGATGGACATCCAGTCCCTGGAATCAAGCTCGGCCCGTATGGCCAACTCGTAAGGCTCTTGAACCAGCGGTGTCCATGACAGCTCTTTCGGCACGCCGTGAGATGGCTTGATGACCACCGCGAGATCAAGCTCGCCTGCGTCGACTTGGTCAAAAAGATTGAGCGATATCCCTGGCGCAATATGCAGATGATGCCTAGCGAAACGGGATCGGAAAGATACGAGTGCTCGTGCGAGCAGGGTCGACTGAACCGAAGCGATAGTGCCAATTTTAAGGGAACCGACGAGATCGCCTTCACCTGCACGTGTCAGCGCTTCGAACATGGATATAATTGCTTTGGCCTGCTCCAGCACCCGCAAACCTTCGGCATTCATGACAGCCGACCTGCCGGTGCGCGCGAACAGGGCGACGCCGATGTGATCTTCTAAACGCTTGATCTGACCGCTAACCGCAGCTTGGGTGAGGCCTATGCGATCACCGGCCGCCGAGAACGTCCCGAACCTCGATACCGCTACGAGAGTTTTCAATTCCGAAATCATGACTCATAAAAATTCCTGTTGCTCAGCCTAATAATATACAGTTTTTAATAATTTTTCTTTTTGTCTAAAATCAATAGATCACAAAAAAAACCTAAGGAGAACGTGAATGACCACTGCCCCTCTTTGCCCCTTCCATCTGGCTTTCCCCGTCAACGATCTTGAAGCAGCGCGCGGGTTCTACGGTGGTCTCCTTGGATGTTCGGAAGGTCGTAGCTCACCAGACTGGATCGATTTCAATTTTTACGGCCATCAGGTTGTGGCCCATTTGGTGCCAGCGGAAACGGGCGAAGCCGCTACAAATGCCGTCGATGGTCATGGTGTGCCAGTCCGTCACTTCGGTGTCGTCTTGTCGATGGACGAATGGAATGCCGCTGCTGAAAAGCTCACCAACGCAGGCGTTGATTTCGTCATCAAGCCCTATATTCGCTTCAAGGGTGAACCGGGCGAGCAGGCCACTATGTTCTTCAAAGACCCAAGCGGCAATGCCGTAGAGTTGAAGGCATTTGCGAACATAGCTAGCCTTTTCGCAAAGTGACCAATCCACTCTAGTTTACATGCCAGCGGCTCACTGCGTGACCACCTCTCCAGGATTGGCGGTCACGTCCCGCGCCAAACCCTGCAAAAAGCTGCGAGAATGGTGAGCGCTGCGAGCGTTGCCAATGGTATTTTCCATTCACCGGTCAGGTCTTGAGGAAATCATGGCCGAACGTGGTGTCCATCTCGACCACGCGACGCTTGCCAGATGGGTCGTGAAATATTCGCCGCAGCTTGCTCCGCAAGCGAAACGCCGGAAATCCAAACCCAGCGGCCCCTGGCGAATGGATGAGACTTACATCAAGGTAAAAGGCCAGTGGATGTATTTTTATTGCGCCGTTGATGGTTGCGGCAAAACCCTTGATTTCATGCTGTCTGAGCATCGTGACGAGGCTGCCGCGACAGATTTCTTCGCACGGGCAGTCGAGAACAATGGCTGGCCGGACAAGGTCGTGATCGACGAGAGTGGAGCGAATTTGGCAGGGCTACAAAACATGAATATCCTGCTGTTGTTGCATGGTTGGTTCTGGCTGATTGAAGTTCTCCAAGCCAAATATCGCAACAACATGATCGAGCAAGATCACCGTTTCAACAATTCGTCGCCCTTGCAGAATAACTGTGTCCAGCGATGACCATTTTTGTAATCACTCCGAAAATTTGCGACACCCCACCCATTGGCCCTCCTTGGAGGGGTGGCGTCCTTTCTCACTCGCAATATGTTCCTATTCACCCGTTTTGGTCGACATATGAGGGATGCACAGCTTGCGCACGGTCGTATGGAGGAGGACTCGTCTTGGGTCTGCTGAACCTCTCACCCTTGAGAGTTCAGCGCCGACGACAAGTCCCCATAACAACAAACGGTCCCGCTTCTTCAGCGATTACTCTGCCACTTCACAGATATCCAGGATCGTCAACATATACACTCTGATCATGTCGAGGAAGTCGATGATATCGACCCGCTCGTCAGGCATTGTATTGTAACGCCCGCCCGGCCCACAGACGATGCCTTCCATGCCGAGTTCGTGATAAAGATGACCGGCATCCGTGCCATAAAAGCGTGTGGGCGTGATTGCGCCCGTCGGCTGCTTTTCGCCGCGCACCGCTTCATAGGCGGCGTTGATCGATTTTACGATGCGCGATTCTGGAGAGACTTCGAAAGGTGGCATCAAGGGGCGCCCCTCGATAAGCTCAGGAACAAGTTTTGCCTTCAGGCCGGGGAAACGCGTTTCAAGCGCCCGCAACTCTCTCTCCAAATCTTCAAGCACGCCTTCCTGTGTTTGTCCGGGTGCATAACGGCATGAGCCCTTTAAGCGCACAAAATCCGAGACCTGCGGGGGCCGCCATTCTTCGAGGTCACGACCCAGTGCGCCGTGGACAACGCCAACATGGCCACGGTTGATCGAGCGGTGCACATCGCTTTTGGCCCCACTGAAGGTCATCGCGTTGATGCGTGGGATGATGTCGCAGGCGGCGGCAATCGCATCGACGGATTCTTCGCGTTTTGAGAGATGGCGCGTGTCACCCGTCAATTCGATGACGTAGCTGAGCGCTGCCGCATGCATCGTTACCGCCACGAGATCACTCGGTTCGCTGTTGATGAAATAGTCTGCCGTAATGCCGCTCTTGATCGCGGCAAGCGTTCCAATGCCACCCTGCAGCTCGCCGACAACGAAGGTCAGGATCACATCGCCCTTGAGCTTGACCCCGGCCTCCAAAAGCGTCTTGACTGCACAGAAATAGGCAGCATCCCCGGCTTTCATGTTGGACACGCCGATACCGTAGATGAACTTCTCATCGACCAGACCTGCGTAAGGATCGACTGTCCATCCTTCCGTCACCGGGTTTGTATCCAGATGGCCGTTGAACAGAAGGTTCTTGCCACCACCCTGCCCTTTCAGGCGACCAATCGTGTTGAAACGCCGACCATCCTCAAAGGGCTGAAGCTCGGCTGCGACACCGATTTTCTCAAGCTCCTTGGCCATCCAGCGGGCAAGATCCTTCTCGCCTTCGGTTTCCGAGTGGCTTTTGTGTTGAACCATCTGGGAGAGGAAATCGAGGCAAGCCTTTTCGTCGATCCGTTCCACGAGGGATTTCGGGTCCATTATCATGCTCCTTAAAATATAATCAATTGTATTGCGCGGCAGCACGGGGCACGGCTGCGATCAGTTTGCGGGTGTATTCGGCCCGCTTATCGCTATCGATCTCGTCTGCTTTGACGATCTCAACCAGATCGCCACGGTACATGATGGCAATGCGGTGGGCGATCTGGCGGATGAGATTGAGATCGTGGGTGATGAACAGGTAGGCTGTGCCACTTGCCTTTTGCAGCTCCAGCAACAACTCCACCACGGATGCCTGCACCGACACGTCGAGTGCCGACGTGATCTCGTCGCAGATAACCAGTTTCGGTTTGGAGGCGAAGGCGCGGGCAATTGCCACACGCTGTTTCTCGCCGCCTGACAGTTGATGTGGATAGCGGTTTGCGTGGGTGCGCGGCAGCCGCACCTGCTCCAACATATCGCCAATCTGTTGATCGAGATTGGCTGAATCGCCGAACAATTTTATGGGCCGGGAGAGTATTTCAGAAATCTTCTGGCGCGGATTGAGCGAGGCGTCCGGATGCTGGAAGATGATCTGCACATCCTTTCGATAGGCGTTATCCATATCGCCAAGATGCCTGATCTCGCGCCCATCGAAGATGATCTTGCCTTCAAAACGGTTGAGACCGGTCATCGCCTTGGCAAGCGTGGACTTGCCCGAACCGGATTCTCCGACAATGCCAAGAATTTCTCCGGGGCTGACGCTCAGGCTAACGGCGTTGTTGCCGGTAACGCGATGGGCTTTCCTGCCGGTCAGAGCGCCGAGAAACGATTTGCGACCAAAGTGCACACTGACATTCTCGACTTTCACCAACGGCTTTTCAGTGGTGACAACGTCATCCTTGACCAGACGTCTGGCCGGATCAGGGACGGCAGCAATCAGTTCACGCGTGTAGGCTTGCTGCGGATTGGTGAAAATCTCTTTGACCGTTCCGTGTTCGACAATATCGCCGCGTTTGATAACGGCCACCCTGCTTGCAGTGCGCGCAACCAGTGCCAGATCATGGGAGATATAGAGCGAGGCAACGCCTGTCTGTGCTTGAAGCTCCATGAACAAATCGAGGATTTGGCGGGAGGTAATCACATCGAGTGCGGTCGTCGGCTCGTCGAAAATGATACATTCCGGATTGCAAGCGAAGGCAGAGGCGATAACAACACGCTGCTTTTCGCCGCCAGAGACTTCATGCGGCATGCGGTTCATCATCTGTGATGGGGTTTTTAAACCGACATGAGCAAGCCTCGCCTCGCCTTCTTTCCAAGCCTGCTGTCGCGTCAGGCCTCCGTGCCGCACAAGCACTTCCGAAAGTTGCGTGCCCAGAGAAAGGGTGGGGTTGAGCGATGTGCTCGGATCTTGAAAGACCATGCTGATGCGGCGGCCACGAATGGCTTCCATCTGCCGCTCCGACATTTCAAGCAAGTTGTCGCTGCCCAGCAGAATGCGACCTGAAGGCTCGCGCGCATTCTTTGCCAGATAGCGCATGATGGACCAGGCAAGCGAGGTTTTTCCAGAGCCGCTTTCCCCAACAAGCCCCAGGATTTCGCCACGGGAAATCGAAAGATTGATATCTTTCAGGGCGTGATAAGGCCCGTTCGGGGTGTCGTAATCCAGCGCGTAGCTTTCAATCGAGATGACGGGTTTATTCTCGCTATTCGCCATTGTCTCACCTCATGTGCGCGGGTTGAGAGCGTCGCGAAGACCGTCGCCCAGAAGGTTAAAACCGACAGCGACAATTGCGATCGCCACACTTGGCCAAATCAGAATACCGGCTGACATGTGCATGTATCGGCGTGCCTCCGAGACCATAAGGCCCCATTCGGCAGCAGGTGGCTGCGCGCCAAGCCCGAGGAAGCTAAGGGTTGCAAAAAGCATCACTGCAAAAGACACACGGATGGTCATTTCCACGATGATCGGCGCGATCACATTGGGCAACATCTCGCGACCGATGATGTAGCCTGAACTTTCGCCGCGCGCCACGGCAGCGTTGACATAGTCCTGCCTGCGCACAGTCAGTGCGACACTACGGGTAATGCGCGCCATGCCGGGTGCAAACGCAATCGCTACGGCGATCAGCGCATTGACGGTGCTGGAGCCAAGCAAATTGACCACCAAAAGCGCAAACAACAGGCTGGGGATCGACATGACAGCATCAATGGTGCGCATGATCAATTCATCGGCTCGGCCACCGAGAAAAGCGGAAGCTGTTCCAATGAAGGCACCAATCAACGTGCCGATGATGGTTGCCAGCACCGCCATCACAACGGTTGCCCGCGCACCGATCAGAAGACGGCTGAAAATATCGCGACCATACTGATCGGTTCCGAGCCAGTATGTCATGCTCGACGCTTTGTAGCGCGCAAGCGGTGCCAGTTTTTCCGGATCGTGCGGCGCAAGCATTGGCCCAAAGACGACCATGATCAACACCAGTGTCACCAACGCGATGCCGATGGCACCCTGCGGTGTCTTGAGCAATCGTTTCAAGAACTCAGTCATACTGGATCCTCTTGTCGAGCCAGGCATAGAGGATGTCTGCGATGAAATTGACGATTGAGTATGTGGCGGCCATGATCAGCACACCCGCCTGAATGGCAGGCAGATCGCGGGCCTGAATAGCAACGATCAACTGACGACCAATGCCGGGAATGGCGAAGATTTCTTCCACAACGATGACCCCGCCGAGAAGGTAGCCGACATCCAGAGCAACGATGGTGATGGTGGGTAAAAGCGCATTGCGCAGCGCGTGACGGCGCAGAACATGCCCGCGCGACAGTCCCTTCAGCCGTGCAGCCCGGATGTAATCGGTGTGCAGCACATCCACGAGTTCGGAGCGGACCATGCGCGACACATGCGCAATCAGAATAATCGAGATAACACAGACCGGTAGTACCAGATGCGCGATGCTCTCGGCAAAATTCTCGGTGAGCGGCACATAGCCTGTCGGCGGCAGCCATTTCATCCAGTCGGCAAACACGAGAATAGCAACCGTTGCCGTCACAAACTCCGGCAAGGCAACGCCTGCGTAAGAGATCAGGCTGACCAACATATCGGCAAACTTGCCCCGCCGTATCGCTGCAATGATCCCAAGCGGAATGGCGATAATGAGCATGAGGCTGATCGATAGAAACGCCAGAAGCAGGGAGCGGCCCAGCGCTTCGAACATCACAGGGCCAATCGGCTGTCCAGTGCGAAGCGATGTGCCGAGATCGCCGTGCAGCACATGCAAGAGCCAGGTCAGATATTGCTGCCACACGGGCTGATCGAGCCCCATGGTTGCGCGCAAGGCGTCGAGAGCATCTTTGGTGGCATTCTCGCCCAGCATCATCACCGCTGCGTCGGCGGGAAGGATCTGCGTTATCGCGAAGACGATTAGCGACACGACAATCAGCGTGTACAGGATCATCACCAGGCGCTTGAAGATGTAATTCGGAGACAATGGCGTGTTCCTATCAAAGGTCAGCCGGGCGTGAAAGGCGCCCGGCAGGCTGGTATCATCAACCGCGCTTCGGTGCCTTGTCGGTCAGGGACGCAAAATCGAGCCTGAAAACAGAGGCTCTCGGATGCGCTTCAAAGTTTTGCACCCAGGTTCGCTTCGCGGCCAGAACATCGAAGAAGCTGGGGATGATCGAGGGAACGCTGTCGTTCATGATTTCCTGAGCCTTGGTGTAAAGCTCGGTGCGCTTTCCCTCATCCGCGATGTTGCGCGCCTGGGCGACAAGAGCGTCGAATTCCTTGTTGTTCCAGCGCGTTTCGTTCCAGGCCGCGTCCGATGTGTAGAGCAGCTTGAAGATGCTGTCTGGCGAGGACTGCATGTTGTAAAAGCCGACATAAAAGCTGCCCTTTTTCCACACCTGCTCCAGATAGGTTGCATGCGGCATGGTCTGGACATTGATGTTGACGCCAGCTTCCTTGGCCATTTCGCGCAGAGCAACCGCAAGCTGAGTTCTTACGGCTGGTTTGTCGGACGCAATCAATGTGACATCCAAACCATTTGCGTGGCCCGCTTCCGCCAGAAGCTTCTTGGCTTCCGCGATGTTTTTCTCACGTTGAGGAAGCTGCTTGAAGAAGCGATAGGAAGGGTTGAGCGGCGTATCGTTGCCGACCGTGCCAAAGCCTTCGGTTACGAATTCGACCATCGCTTCACGATCAACTGTCAGGGCAATGGCCTTGCGAACGCGCGGGTCATTGAACGGCGGCGTGTCACAACCAAAATTGACATTGCAGAACTGGCCCGATGGGGTTCTGAGAGCCGCGATGCCATCAGTGCCATTGACGCGCATGAATTCGGTCGGTTGGATCGTCGAGATAATGTCGATATCGCCTGCCAGCAGAGCAGAGCTTTCCGCCGATGAGTCCGGGAAGACCTTGACCTCGATCCGATCGAGATAGGGGCGCGCAGGGTCGTAATATTTCTCATTGCGCTCCACGACCACCAAGCGATCCGCTTCATAGGAGACCAGCTTGAATGGACCGGTTCCAACCGCCTTTGACGAGAGGCTCTTCATGTCTCCCTTTGCAAAGGAGGCGGGAATAATGCGTGCATTCGTATAGGCCAAGGCAACCGGAAGGTCTGCATAGGCACCCGAAAGCTTGAACACCACGGTCAGATCGTCAGCACCGACGATATCGGTAATGGGACCAACATTGGCGCGACCGGGTGAGGCCGTGGCCGGATCGAGAATAGCCTTGAAGGTGGCAACCACGTCATTGGATGTCAGTGGCGAACCATCGTGAAAAGTCACGCCCTTGCGCAGCTTGAAGGTCCATTCTGTCAGGCCGTCGTTTGCGCTCCAGCTTTCCGCCAGATCCGCCTCGACGGACATGTCCACTTTCAGGCGCGTCAGGCTGCTGTACAGCAGTTCTGTGACGAGATTTTCCGGGGTGACGCGCGTCAAAAGAGGATTGATCACACTGACCGCCTGGTCAACGGATACCCGCAAAGTGCCACCTTTAAGCGGTGGCGCAGACTGCGCGAAGCTCATCGCCGGAGCCGCAAAAATGGCAGCTGTCCCGGCAAGAAAGGCACGACGTTTGATCTCCAGCATTGTATGTTCCCTTATGATTGCGTTGTGTTTTCTGGAATGTCTTCTGCGGCGAAATCCGCCGCCAGATAGGCAAGAATGCTCTTGGCCAGCGCGATAATGTCTTGACGGGTGGTGTGCTCTTCCGGGCTATGGATCATGCTTTCAGGACGGCCGAGCCCTCCAAGCAGGATTTCCGGACCAAAGCCCGCCTTTTGCACATAACCAAAATCAGACGCGCTGGCGGCGCCCCATTTACTGAAGTCTTCCGGCCTGTAGCCAAACCCAATGCTCAAAGCCTTTTGCCATCGTGGCCAATGGGGGCCATCCGGATCCTCGGTTGGGATAAGATGGCCTACGAGGTCGAATTCGATTTTCAAATCCGATCCTTCGACACAGCCCAGCACGCGCTTTTCAAGCTCTTCGCGCAAATCATCGAAACATTCCTCGGGTGCATAGCGGCGAGACACGAGGATTTTGACTTCGGCAGGAACCTGACCACCGACGGTACCGCCATGGATCGCAGAAATGTTCAAAGAAGGACGCAAAGGCCCGGTGGAATGGGGTGGCGGCGTCAGGTTGGATATCTTTGTCGCAACCTCAGCCTTCATGGCGGAAATCGCATTCAGGATGGGGAGCGCACCATCAATGGCGTTGACGCCCGTGCCGGTCCGATTGCCCTCCCCGGCATGAACAGCAGCACCTCTCACGGTAATCTGGAGATTGAAAATCCCAAAACAACCGGCCCAGATACGCGGTGCTGCTGATCCATTGAAATTCAGGATATGCCCTTTAAGCAATTTCTGTTCAGCAAGATAGCGGATGCCGGGATAAAGCCCGCCCTCCTCATCCGTGCACAGAAGAAGCATCGGGTCATAAAACAGCGGCAGCCCAGCTGTCTTCGCAGCACCAAGCGCGAGAAGCGCCGCCGCGATCGTTCCCTTCATGTCTGCCACACCAAGGCCGAAGAGCTTATCGTCTTCGATGGTCAGCGACAGAGGGTTACGCGTCCACCCTGGTGCTACCGGCACGGTATCGACATGAAAGTAAAGCCCGCAAACAGGCTTGCCGCTGCCCTTTCGTGCCACAACATTAATGCGGTCGCCGCAGGCTGGTCCATTTTTTGCAAACCACAAGTCACGGGGAACTTCGACCCGTTCAATATCGAATCCCAATGGCGTAAGAAGTTCACTCATCAAATCCGCGAAAGCGCCATAGCCGCGTCCGGGAGGAAAAGACGTGTCGATTGAAATCATTCTGGAAAGATGTGTGACCGCTGTTTCGACATTGCGCTCTATGAGCGCCAAAGCAGAAGTAAAAGTGTCGCTTGTCGAAGCACCATGTTTCAGTGTCATCTAGCCCTCCCAGAGCGATGGCGGCAGAGCGCTCCACTTGCTCTTTAATATAAACTATATAGTAATACTGCGCACATGTTGGCGGAGAGTCAACTCCAAAGAAGAGGCAATCGCGTGGACGAAATGCACAATAATTCATCATCCTCGATGAAGCTTTCAGAGCTGACTCTTCCGCTCTACGAGGTCGTGAAGCGTGAAATCACCGAAGCCATCATGATTGGGAAATTCGGACCGGGTGCGGTTTTGCCGAGCGAGATCGCGTTGTCGCAAATGTATGGCGTTGCTGTTGGTACAGTCCGCCGAGCCCTGATGGACTTGACGTCTGATGGCCTTCTGAGCAGACGGCGCAAGACTGGAACGGTGGTCACGGGGCGCAAGCCACAGCACAGCCTGAGACTGTTCTTTCAGTACTTTCGTTTGCACGGGATTGATGGTTCGCTGAGCAAGTCAGTCACAAAAGTCACGTCCATCAAAAATACCATCGCGTCAGCATCGGACGCTCAGAAACTTCAGATTGACGAAGGCACACCGCTCGTTTCCTTCCACCGCATTCGGTACCTTGATGACACCCCCGTCATGCATGAAACACTGACCCTTCCGAGGGAACGCGTGCCCGATTTTCCAACGTCGTCAGAAGAAATACCGCATCTTTTCTACCTGCACTTGCTGGAGAAGTATGGGATCAGAATTTCGGCCATCAGGGAGCAGGTCGCAGCGGACCTCGCAAACGAAGATGACGAGACATGGCTCAAACTCAAACGTCCGGCTGCCGTTCTAACGATTGATGAGGTTGCCTATGACCAAGGTGCCGTTCCAGTCCTCCATTCAGAGCATAGGGCGACAACGGCGAGACATCGATATGTAAATGAAATTCAGTAATCAGCTGGGTCAGCGCTGATGCAAGGATTAGCAAATATGCGGAATTTAGTCTTTGATGGCCCGCTTATTGAGTTGCTCCCGCCAAGGCTCGGCGTTGAGCGGATTTCGGGCGTCCGCAAGCAAGCATTCGGTTCAAAATGGCAACGCCGATCGCAGCCTCTGTCGGTTGAGCAAGGAAAACGTTGAGATTACCATCCCGTTTTGTGATTAGAGCGAGTACAGATGACCAACGATTACGATTTGGTATGCTCGCCACAAACTGGCGAAGCAGAGAAATCCTGTATCTCAATGCTCGATATCACCAAACAAAACCCGATTCATTTTGCTGATTTGCGGCGCGAAACAAGCGGCATCATCCGCTTGAGCGTGACATCCTTGCGGATGACGTGATGCCACACGGCAGCAGCGACATGGAGAAGGACAATGGCTGCCGCCAAATACGCCAGAGTTTCGTGGACATCCGTCCATAAGGCTTCCGATGCATCCGATATCTCCAGCGGTAAACCAGGAATGACCACAATATCAAAGACATAGCTTGGGATCTGCAACGGCGATGTCGAGACAACAGCCCAGCCCGCCAGTGGTACAGCCACGGTCAGAAACAGAAGTGCTGCGTGAGCGAGGCGGGCACCGATATGCGCAACCCTGCCCGTCCCTGCGGGCGGATGCGGCTTCGTGCTCAACATGGACCATATAACGCGCGGTATCGCCAATGCCAGCACAACGAACCCGATGGACTTATGATACTGGAACAGGTTGAACTGAAGCGCGGGATCGACATCGTCGCCGCTCATCAGATATCCCAATGCCAGCTGCGCGATGAACAGAAGCGCAATCGTCCAGTGAAACAGGACCGCGATCAATCCGTAGGTCGCCGTCGAATTTCGCAGGCGCTTTTCGTCGGCAGACGTGGTGCGAGAAGACAAATCAAGGTTGTTCATTGGCTAGCTCAACTGCTGATACATATCTTTGGCAATGGCATCCATGCGCTTGGGCTCGAGATTGCCCACCAACGCGCATCGGATGGTTTCGTCATCCCACGATACGGCTTCCAGTGAACCGACGTTCGAGCGTCGCATCGCAGTATCTTCGGAATCGGTCGCAGGGACGATGTAGAGCGTGACGCGCTGTCCCGTGGCATCCTCGTACATAAGCTGGCCTGCTGCTCCGGAGGCGCTTGGCAACACTCGACCACCGACCAGTTGCAGGCCCTGGCGACGAAGATCCGGTATGTTCAGTTTGCGGTCCAGCCGTTTCGACAGCCACTTTTGCAAGTGAGAGGGATCCTCGGCATCCGCTCGAACCTCGACAGGGTGTAGAACTTCGCTCGCGAACACATTATGCGCCTGCGTGGCGGCTGCGACGATAGACCGGGTTTCCTCGCCACCGCGCAGGACCAGCCCATGCCCGAACCAGCCCGCAGTCAGCCCGAACGATAGCACGAGGATGGAGGCTGCCGCGAGATTGCGCCAGTGGGTACGCTCCGATCGCACCCGACGCTCCATCTTGATGACATCGAGATTGGCGGGCAACGCGCCCTCATCAATACGGCCATAGAGGGCCGCGAGGGCAGCGTTTTGCTTTTGCCACGCATCGACCTTGCGCGCATCACTTGGGTTGGCCGCCAGATGAGCTGCAACGGCATCGCGTCGCTGGTCATCAAGTCGCCCATCGACATAGGCAATGAGATCCGCTTCGGTTATCTGCGGCTGGCTACCGGTCATTTTATCACCTTGAGATTGGGCTGGTCTTCCTGTGTCATTCGAGCAAGGGAAGAGCGGGCTCTACCCAATCGTGACATCAGTGTCCCCAATGGAATTTCGAGTACCTGCGCCGCCTCTGCATAACTGAGGCCTTCGACCACGACGAGAAGAAGCGCCTCGCGATGTTCAGCAGACAGCTTTTCGATGGCGCGCGCCATTTCTGCCAGCGCCACACGACCGGGCTGGGCGGCCGGCACGAACAGCTGGTCTGCAACATCGTCAATGTGTACCTGCGCAGGCCGGCGGCTGCGGCTGCGCAGATTGTTGCGCCAGACATTGATCAGCACACGGTAGAGCCAAGGCCGCAATGGACCATCCGGCCGCCAGAGTGCCTGTTTGCGGATAGCTCTTTCCAGGCAATCCTGGACGAGGTCGTCGGCGGTATCGCGATTGTGCGTAAGCGCATTCGCATAACGTCGAAGGGCCGGGACGCTCTTTGTCATCTCATCCAGAAAGTCTGGCATGAATGCTATTCCTTAGCTGTGTGCCACACGCCGCCGACGCCGTCGCCGGTAACATCACCGGGCTTTTTATCCATCTGCCAGAGATAGAGCGGCTTTCCGTCATGGGACCACTGCATGGTACCATCCTTGCGCGCGATTGGCTTGTAATCGCCATCGGCCTTGTCGGTCTTCGTGGCGACGAGCGGCGGCCATTTCGTTGCGCAGGCACCATAGCAGGCAGATACGCCGTCGGTATCCTTGTCGAACGTGTAGAGTGTCATACCGTGAGCGTCAGTCAGGATGGTGCCTTGCGCCGTTTTTGTTTCAACAACCGCGCCGCCCGCATAGGGTTCAGCAAGGGCGGCAGTGCCGGCAGCAAGTGTTAGGAGGCCTGCCATAAGAAGATGATGTGCACGCATGACGTAGTCCTTTTTAAGAGAAAGACGGCTCGAACAGGATGTCCGATACCCATTAGAACACCAGCCATTGGCGTTTAATCCCGCCGCGCTGATTTTTTATTTTATCGCGACTTATCTGACGCCTTTCAGTTCCATGTCGAACGCGACGGTGTTTGAGTACAGCGGCACGCCGATGCCCATGCCATAAGGCAAGCGCGGAATGTTTCCGGTGACATGGAAAGTGACCGATCGGGTTTTCTGCTCCATGAACGTGGCGTGGAATGTTTCCGGTCTGGAAACACCACGTGCGGTGAGAATACCCTCAACGAGCGCGCTGCGCGGCCCATCCTGAACGACGCGCTTGGAGCGAAACGTGATCTGAGGATATGCGGCGATATTGAACACTGCGCTGGACGTCAAAAAATTCTCGACCCTCGCCTGCCCTGTCTTGACACTGGCGGGGTTGAGGCTGATCTCCACATAGGATTTTGCCGGTTGGTCTGAATCAATGTCGAAACGACCGGAGATATCGGGAATGGTGCCTTTAATTCCTGGACCTGCAATCTGCTCGATGGAGAACCCGATGTGAGACGCGGGGTCGATTTTATAACGTCCGGCTGCGGAAGACAGTTGATCGGCAAACACGGGCGTGCAGATCAGTGTCATGCCGAGAAAAGCAGCGTGATAAGTGTATTTCACGGCGATAGCTCCTTTGTTGATACGTCATCGCATCAACAAAACACCCCCGTACTGGTTTTAATCCTCTGGATGGATAATAAAGTTCCGAGGTAGCGGTGACCGGATAGTCGGATCTGTCGCAAATTTTCGCGCTTAACCCTATGTTGACGATCTGAAGAGAAATTCCGCTCCGAAAGTTGTGGCGCGAGCCCGTGATTATAAATGCCATTGCCGAAAAGCGGCTGCGTCAGTTTCGTCGGGCACATTGCGGCTCGGTGCGTGTCGATGAGCCCTACGTCAAGATCCGCGGCAAATGGCTATTTGTACTGGGCTATAGACAAGTGCGGAAATCCGGTCGATTTTCTGCTGACCGCGAAGCGCGATTTGGATGCAGCCAAGCGGTTTTTCCACAAGATGCTGAAGGACGAGCCCCTGCTGGGACCGAACAAGATCGGCACGGATGGTGCCAATACCTTCCCATCGACGATCAAAACGTCGGTTGACCAGGGGCTTCTCCATCCTAACCCTGTGCATGACGTGACCAAGCATCTCCAGCATGGCATTGAGAGTGACCATTTCCGGGTGAAGAAGAACATGCCAAAAATCGGCGGCTTCCCGTTCTTCTACACGGCGCTGCGAACCATCGCGGGTTTCGAGACGATGCTTTGGCTGCGCAAGGGCTTCGGCTTTTCAGGTGGCTGGACCGTCAATGACCAGAACGATCTGCTTGCGCGCCTCTTAGGACTCCAAAAGGCTAACAAAGCATGAAAGCATCGGCTGCCAGTAGGTAGTTGCTGTCTGCAAAAATGTTTGCGACACGCCGATTTTCAATGATCCTTGGTATCAGGCGATGTTGAACTGCTTGCGCAGGATGCGGTCAAACAGCGCGCGTGGCAGAAACCGTCTGGCAAACGCCGTCTGTCTGGCATCCTTGCCCGAGGGGTAGCGGAGCTTTGGCTTTCTGGCTTGCGCTGCGGCAAGAATGGTCACGGCAACATCATCCGCCGTGTCGCCGCCTGCCATGGCTTTCGCGAACGCGGCCTGATACCGGGCGAATGTCTCGCGATAGGCTGTAACGGGACGATCGCCCTGCGGGGAATTGGCTTCGATAGACGTCTTTGTCGCCCATGGCTCGATCACCGCGACATGGATGCCGAATGGCCGCACCTCATGGTCCAAGGATTCGGAGTAGCCTTCAATGGCGTGCTTGCTCGCCGTATAGTGGGCACCGAAGGGGCCGGGAATGAGACCCACGACCGAGCCGATGTTGAGGATTCGCCCATGGCCCTGCTTGCGCATGATCGGCAAGACCTCGTTCGTGACCCGAACGACGCCCAGGAAATTGGTGTCGAACAGTGCGCGAACCTGCTCGATTGAGCTTTCCTCTGCGGCACCAGAGATGGCATAGCCGGCATTGTTGACGAGCAGGTCGATGCGACCGAGTTCGGCATGGGCAAGCGCCACGGCCGCGGCCACGGAATCGTCCGATGTTACGTCGCAGGCGACCATGCGGATGCCGGCGCGGACCTCGCCGGGTGCCGCCTTGCGGCTGGTGCCGATCACCCGGTAGCCCGCCCGGCTGAGCGCCAAGGCTGCCGCTTTGCCAATGCCGCTGGACGCACCGGTTATGAATGCAGTTTTCTGTCCTTTGGATGTAGAGTTTGCCATAGCTTTGCTCTCGATCTGGCGCGCAACATTGGGCGCGCTGTCGTTGATTGTTAGGTTTTGATGATCACTCAATGATTGAGGGCCGCACCGAAATGCGGCACCTAATGTTTCAACTGCCGGACGCTTAGTTGAAGCGGGGATAATCCGTGTAGCCCTCAGCTCCGCCGCCGAAGATTGTCGCAGAGTTGACCTCTGCCAGCGGCGCACCGCTCTGCAACCGTTCCACCAGATCCGGGTTGGCGATGAACGGACGACCGAATGCGATGAGATCCGCCTTGCCCTCAGTGACATGCGACGTTGCCAGCTCAAGATCAAAGCCATTGTTGGCAATGTAGGTCTTGGAGAAGCGGCGGCGCAGCGAGCTGTAATCGAAGGGGGCAACGTCACGAGGCCCTGCGGTCGCGCCCTCAACGACGTGAATATAGGCAATGCCAAGGGCTTCAAGTTGGTCGACGATATAGTCGTACTGCGGCTGTGGGTCGCTGCACGAAATGCCGTTGGCTGGCGAGACCGGCGAAATCCGGATGCCAGTGCGCTCTGGCCCGATTTCCTGCGCCACCGCAGCGGTGACCTCCAGCATCAGGCGCGCGCGGTTTTCCACCGAGCCGCCATAGGCATCGGTGCGGACATTGGCGCCGTCCTTGGCGAACTGCTCGAGCAGATAGCCGTTGGCCCCGTGAACTTCGACACCATCGAAACCGGCCTCGATGGCATTGGCGGCAGCCTTGCGGAAATCGTTGACGATGCCAGCGAGTTCTTCCAGCTCGAGAGCACGAGGTTCCGAAACATCAACGAAGCCGTTGTTGACGAATGTTTTGACCTCCGCCCGGATTGCGGATGGCGCGACGGGTGCGCCACCATTCGGCTGAAGGTCGACATGGCTGATGCGCCCAACATGCCAGAGCTGCAAGACGATCCGTCCACCATTCTCATGCACGGCGGCGGTCACTTTTTTCCAGCCGTCGATCTGTTCCTGGGTATAGATGCCGGGCGTGTCCTGATAGCCCTGTCCCTGTTGGGAAATCTGGGTGGCTTCGGAAATGATCAGTCCGGCCGAAGCCCGCTGCGCATAGTATTCGGCGGTCAGCTCGCCGGGCACGAAGCCAGCACCAGCGCGATTGCGGGTGAGCGGTGCCATGACGATACGGTTTGCAAGCGTGATTGCGCCGAGGCTGGCGGATTCGAAGAGTGTGGTCTTGGTCATGATATACCTATGATATTGTCTCTGGATCGGCGTGGGGTCACCGACTTCGGAAAGCTTACGCCTGCGTGCGATAGCGCTCAGCAGGAAGCGCATTGACGAGATTGCCGAGCATGGCTTTGCGCGCGCCATCGGCCGCGTCCCACTGGCCGCCGTCGTGCAGAGGCGGGATTGTCACCGGTTCGCGTCGGTCGAAGCCGACCAGGGCTGCATCCACCAGATCGCCGACTTCCATGACATTGCTCATGGCGTTCACGTCAGTGCCAACATGATCCCAGATCTCGGTGCGGGTTGTGGCGGGAAGCACGGCCTGAATGTAAACGCCCTTGGGTCCAAGTTCGAGTGCAAGCCCCTGAGACAGAAACAGCACGAAGGCCTTGGTCGCGCCATAGACGGACATCCCGAATTCTGGAGCAAGTCCAACGACGGAACCGATATTGACGATCGCGCCTTCGCCTGCATTGGCAAGACGCGGAGCGATAGCGGCGGAAAGCCGGACGAGTGCTGTCGCGTTGAGCGCCACGAGCCGAGTCATGTCTTCGACGCTCTGCTCAATGAAGCTTTTGCCAATCGCCGTTCCAGCATTGTTGACGAGGATGCCGATGCGGGCGTCGTCGCGCAGCTTGGCTTCGACCTTGGCAAGATCCTCAGCCTTGGTGAGATCGGCAGGCAGGATGTCGATCGTCACACCTGTTTCTTCGCGCAGACGGCTCGCAAGCGCCTCCATGCGGACAACATCTCTGGCGACCAGCACCAGATCATGGCCGCGGCGCGCAAAGCGTTCGGCATAGGTTGCGCCAATGCCTGTGGAAGCACCGGTGATCAGGACTGAAGGAATCTGACTCATTTTGGATTGCTCTTTTCTACGGTGGATTCTATATTCATGATAATCATCATGATTGGATTTAAATATGATGGCCATCATGTAAATGTCAATGGCCATCTCGGAGAATTTTGAAAATGAAAGTCAGCAGAGAACAGATGGCGGAAAACCGCCGCCGGATCCTGGACGTCGCCAGCCGCTTGTTTAAGGATAAGGGGTTCGATGCGGTCAGCGTCGCGGAGGTCATGAAGGCAGCCGGCATGACCCATGGCGGCTTTTATGGCCACTTCACCTCAAAAGACGATCTGGTGGCGCAGACGCTGGCGCACGCGCTGGCAGCAGATAGTTTTGGAGACGGCACGTTCAGCGATTTCGTCCGATCCTATCTGGCACCGCGCCACCGGGACAATCCCGGCAATGGATGTCCAATCTCGAGTTTGGCCGCCGCTATTCGCCACCAGACACCTGCTGCAAAAGCCGCGATGACCGAAGGACTCCGCGCTCAGATCGCACGTATCGAGGATGCCCTGCCAGACCAAGACGCATCCGGCAAACGCCGTGCAGCAATTGGTAGCTGGGCCGCCATGGTTGGAGCCGTCATTCTGGCGCGGGCTGTCGATGATCCTGAATTTTCGGGGGAGGTTCTTGAGCAGACGCGGGCATGGATCGATGCAAATGTTGGCTAGGAGCATAAGAGGGTCTGCCTGATCTATGCCCGCTTTGAGGAAAAGATCGAAGCCTGGGAGAGGCTCTCTGAGCAAGGCTCGGCGGCAACCCGGCGCACGGCTATGTTTCAAGAAACGACCCAAAGCAGAGCCATAAATGAAGCTTTAAGCAGATGAACGCGGTTGGCAGGTGCCCTTTAGTACAAACCCGCGCGGGTCGCCAGAAAGGCTGAATTATTGACTTGCCTCACCTTGGCGACGAACAGACTGTGGTGTGGTACCCGTCCATCCTCGAAAAGCGCGCACAAAGGAATTTGCATCTTCAAAGCCGAGCAACAGCGCGATCTCAGCGCTCGACATCATTGTCTTGCGCAAGTAATGATCGGCAAGGGCAAAGCGGACAGCATCGAGAGTTTGCTGGAATGAGGTTCCCTCCTCCTGCAGTCGCAGCTGGAGTGTGCGTGTGCCGGTGCCCAGCTTCTTGCCGATGGCCTTCATCGACACCTCACCGGCGGGCAAGGCTTCTAGCAAGGCACTCCTGACACGTTCGACCATGCTTGCGGTTCGGTCAAGATCCGTCAGCCGTTGCCGCAAGGCCGGCTCGAAAAACAGCCAGATTTTGTGGTTCTCTGTGAGGAAGGGCCGATCAAAATCCGCCGTGTTAAACACCAACGTCGCTAACGGTGTCTCCACGACGGAGATGCCGAAAAACTCCGCGTACAATTCCGCATCCGGCTTCGGCAGGTCAGCCGCTCCAGGCCATGCGACTTTGAGCGGCTTGATTGCGGTGCGTCTGGCAAGCCGGCCGAGTTGCACGAAGAACACAAGTTTGAATGCCAGAAACACGTCAGGCGGCGTCTTGGTCTGATCCAGAAAAGTCAATGGTCACCATTGCCCGCGTCGGACGGCGCTCGACCTTGACGGCCATCGGGGCAATCAGACGCATGTATTTTGCCATGCGCTCGATGGCGTTGCCGAGGTTGGCGCCGCACAGGGCGGCAAACAGTTCCGGATCAAACCAGTCGCTGGTCATAACCTTGGCAATTCGTAGCGGAGCTGGCAACGCTGCGTCCAGCGTTCTGGCCTCGGCTTCGATGGCTAGCCAAAGCTTGGAGAAGTCCAAAGAATTGAGGCGGACCTGGTCAACGCCAAGGAGCCTAAGTTCAGCAATCCCGTCGGCAAAATGGTCGGCATGTTTCTGTTCTTGCAAAGCTACGCGCCGAAAATGTTCGAAGGCTCGATCCTGAAGAGCGTTTCAAAGGCCGCCTGAGCATTGCCTTTTTCCTCAACAAACGGAGCAACCGCCGTGAAATATTACCTCTGCAAATACATTCCCCCACGGGATGATTTTCTAGCGACGATGAGCGCCGACGAGAAAGCATGGATGGCGGGGCACGGTGCTTTTCTCGATGATCTACTCGAACAGGGCGTGATCGTCTCACACGGGCCAGTGATGGATCCGGCTGGAGGCGATCACATCACGCCTGTTGGCTACATCGGGGTTTGGCCAATCGGCATTTACATCATGAAATACAAGGCTGTTGTCGATCTGCACAAAAGTGTCCAGATCGGCGTTCCCAATGACCCTTCCAATGAAGGCCGTGCGCTGCGTGTGCTGTAAAATCAGGGTCTGATCAAGTTCAAGGATGGCACAGGCATTCTGGGCACTACCACCGACAACCCGAAATCGATCAAGATCAGGGAACTGGATGCGGGCATTGTTGGTCGCGCCGAAACACCTTTGCGTCGTGTATCGGGATGGGACACAACACGATGCTCTCAGTTTTTGTAATGCATCGGATCCACTCGAAAAATCGGTTTCCCGTTTTCGGACCAAAGCTGTCGTGACGGCCTTTGAAATCAACCACGGCCGCTCAAATCCGCCTGCCAGCCTTGTCTCAGTGGGTGGTCTTCTGCCAGTGGGAGATTGGTTATCCGGCGGTTTTGGGCGGAATCATAGAGTGCTGTGATCAATTCTATTGATTTTTCTCCTTCCGCAAACGTCGGCAAATAAAGCGTCGCTTGTCCGGTGAGATGCGCATGGATATCGCTCAGTTGGCCGACAAAGCGCGGTGCGACGTCGGGAACGGCTGCGAGGATTTTGTCCAGGTCGGCCTGTTTGCCGGGATCGGTTGCCTCGAAAACCCAGGGGCCCGCACCAACATGATATGGCTCGGTGCTGGATGTGATGGTAACATGCTCAAAACACGCACGAAAACGCGATTTGCTGCCCGCCGCTCCCAAGGTGATGGATGAGGTTACCAATGCGCCTTGCGATGTGCGCATGCTGATGGCGGCGCAATCTTCTGTTTCAATCGGGTTCACCCGTGTGTCGATGAAAGCGGCAACTTCGGTAATGTCGCCTGCCAGAAGCGCTATGAGATTGTGGGCGTGGATGGCGTGGCTGACAATGGCCCCGCCCAATTCGCCTTTCCAGCTTCCGCGCCAGCGCTCGGCATAATAATCGGCTCCCCTCTGCCAATGGGTCTCCAGTGAGAGCACATAAGGCTTCCCGAGCAAGCCTTGCTGGTTCAAAGCATGAGCGGCGCGGTAGCCTGCGCCATAGCGATATTGAAAAACGGGAAAGACTTCTTTCCCGGCCTGTTGCGCCGCATGTTTCATAGCGCGCACCTCGTCCAGGGATCCGGCGATCGGCTTTTCGCACACCACATGCTTGCCCGCATTCAGGGCATCAATGCTCATTGAGGCGTGAAGATGCGGCGGCAGGCAAATATCCACCAGATCAATGGACGCATCACCCAAAACCTCAGAGACATTGGCAATTGCTCGGCTGCCGGGCGCCAGGCTGGCCCCGGCTTCGGCCTTTTCCGCATTGAGGTCGCAGACATAGACCACCTCAAAAAGGTCACTTAAGCGGGCGTAGGCGGACAAGTGATCTCGGCCAATGCCTGCGCCCAACACGGCGACACGAATACGCTTGCTCATTGGTTGATGTCCTTTTCCGCGATGATCTGGGCCTGGAGCGATAATTCTGTGGCTAAAAATGCGTGGGCCTGGGTCATGGCAGTTTCGCTGCGGGCTTCAACATCATGGGCAAGGTTTGCAAAAAATGGTGTGCCAGCGCCCTTCGCATGGAAGCGCTCGACGCCTTTGCCATCCACCACAAACACATGGTCCTCTCCGGGCTCACCGCCAATATCAATGTATTTGCGCATTTCAAGATAGCCCTCGGTTCCGAGGATGGTGATGCGGCCATCGCCCCATGTGGGCAGCCCGTCTGGGGTGAGCCAATCCACACGGGCGTAGCCGCGCCCGCCATTGCCTTCCAGCAAGACCTCGCCAAAATCCTGAAAACCGGGGCGGTCGGCATTGGCGACATTGCCGACATGGGCCGAGACCACCCGGGCCTCGGTTGATGCGGTAAAATGCAAAAACTGATCAAATTGATGGGCGCAGATGTCGTTGAGAATGCCGCCGGTGCGCTCCCGGTCCCAAAACCAGTCTGGTCGCAAATGGCTATTGCGCCGATGGGGTCCAAGGCCGGTGGTGTGCACCACTTTGCCAATGCGCCCTTCTGCAATCAGCCGGTCTGCAACGGTCACACTCTCAATCGCCAGCCGCTCTGAAAAGCACACGGTCCAGCGGCGACCCGTTTTGCGCACCGTTTCTTTAATTCTGACCAATTGCGGGAGCGTGGTACATCCTGGCTTATCAACCAGCGCATCCTTGCCATGCAGCATAGCGGAAATGGCGGTATCGGCCCTCTCGCTATTGATGCCAGAGCAGATGATCAGCGAAACGCTCTCATCGTCCAGCAGCGCTTGAGCTGGCTTTTCGGGTGCATTGCCATAGCTTTCAGCAAAAATTTTGCGAACTTGAGCCGGTGTGTCATCGCTGGTGGCCCAGCCGATCAATTCGGCACCCACGGCGAGCAGGCCGTTTACCATGCCGTAAACATGGTTGTGATCAATGCCGATCACGCCAATGCGCAGATGTGAGGTCATCATCTTTCACCTTACAATTTGATGTCGCGGGCGCGCAGCATGGATTGAATATTGACCAAAGAGCCGGTCTCAATCGACGCATTGGCGGCAATGCCCGTGAGGATCGACCATGCGCCCGCGATATGATCTGAGGCGCGGTTGTATCGATCCGGTTCCATTGTATCGGGTGCAAAAATATAGCCTAGCATCACCGGATCGGCACCGCCGTGATGGCCTTTGGCTTTCGGCACATCCAGCATGCGCGGATGCTCGCCCGCCAGATGCAACTCTGTTGTGACCGCCTCTTCATCCGCGTGCGCCCGCTCGCCGCCAAACACGCCATGCACTTCCACATGACGGTGGGTGATATCACCCTTGGTACCCTGAAACTTGATTTCCAGCCCTTCCCAAGGCGAATAGGCCGTCAGGGTATAATTGGCCGTCGCCCCCGATTTGTAGCGAATATGGGCCTGCATGGTGTCTTCAATGCCGATCTCTTCGTCAAACACGCAAAGATCACGAAAATAACCATCTTCGACTTCACCATCGAGATAGAGCGCTTTCAGGCTTTCGTCGGCGGAGAGATCAAGCTCGAAATCGCATTTATCCGCCACCCGACAGAGGTGACAGCGCGGCCCCCTGCCCTCCAGCCCCAGTGCTTTTGCGGTTTCTGGTCGATAAAAGGCGCGGCGTCCTGAGGCCAGCACCTCGGTTGGCACTGTGCCAAGCCACCAATTGAGCAGATCGAAATGATGGGTGGACTTATGCACCAGCAAACCGCCGGAATTTTCCTTCTGACGATGCCAGCGCCGAAAATAATCGGCCCCATGCACACGGTCGAGATGCCAGTGGAAATCCACCGCCGTCACCTCGCCAATCGCACCTGATGCAATCAACTCCCTGATCTGGGTGCGGGCCGGAGAATAACGATAGTTGAACGTGACTTTGACCTGACGACCTGTGCGCGCTTGCGCATCGACAATCATTTTCAGCCGCGACAAATCAATGGTCAGCGGCTTTTCGCAGATCACATCGCAGCCAGCCTCAAAGGCCCGCACAATATAATCTGCATGCAAAAAATCGGGCGTGGCCACCACAACCGTATCGGGCTTTTGCTCCACAATCAGCCGGTCAAAATCGGCGGCCAGATAGGTTGGCACGCCATTGGTGCCGGGCTTCGAGGCCGCTTTTGCGGCCTCGTTTAGCCGATGCGGATTGCTGTCACACAGGGCAACAATCTCATGCCGGTCCTGATAATCATCTATCACGGAATCACGAAACATCTTGTGTCGTGAGCCACAGCCTACAATCGCAATTTTCACAGCGCTATACTTTCAATTGGGTTTGGCAGTCAGGTTAGGCTCCACGCGGGTGCCATTGGCATCGAAATAATGAAGATCGGCCGGATCAAAGCCGATGGTGAGCGCGTCGCCCACCCGATAGTCTACCTTGCCGCTATCGCTGATCAGCAGCACCTGGCCGCTAGACAGCACCACATGCAACAAGGTCTCGCTGCCGAGATATTCAACCAGCCGAATGGTGGCTTCGCCAGAGACCTTGCCACTGCCAATGCGCAAGGATGACGGACGCACACACAGCGTCAACGTCTGATCGGATGTTGGCAGATCTGGGATGGTAAAATCGGGCAGGCCATCCACCCGAACCCGCGCAATGGACCCCTCGGTTGAAACGTTTGCCGCCAGCATGTTGATCTTAGGCGAGCCGATAAAGCCCGCCACGAAGAGATTTTGCGGCTTGGTATAGAGCTCTTGCGGCGTACCAACCTGCTCGATCTTGCCGCCGCGCAGCACCACGATGCGGCTGGCCATGGTCATGGCCTCCACCTGATCATGGGTGACATAAATCATCGTGGTGCCAAGGCGATTGTACAGCGAGGCAAGCTCGGCGCGCATTTGCACCCGCAGTTCTGCATCGAGATTGGACAGTGGCTCATCAAACAAAAACAGCTGCGGCTCGCGCACAATGGCGCGGCCAATGGCAACGCGCTGCTTTTGCCCGCCCGACAATTGCCGGGGCTTGCGATCCATCAACGGCTCGATTTGCAAGATGCGGGCGGCGTCATTGACGCGCCGGTCAATCTCGGTCTTGCTCATCTTGAAATTCTGAAGGCCGAAAGCGAGGTTTTTGCGCACCGACATATGCGGATAAAGCGCATAGCTTTGAAACACCATCGACAGTTCGCGCTTGGAGGCCGGCAGATCATTGACCACCTTGCTGCCGATGGACACAGTGCCGTCAGTAATATCCTCAAGGCCTGCAATCATCCGCAGCAGCGTGGATTTGCCACAGCCGGAGGGGCCAACCAGCACCAGAAATTCGCCGTCATGAATATCAAGGTTCAACCCATTGATAATGCTGAGTGCGCCATAGCGTTTTGCGACGTTGCGGAGAGTCAAACCAACCATGTCGTCTATCCTTACTTCATTCCGGAGGTGGCGATGCCACGCACAATCAATTTCTGGAACAGGACGAAGAAAATCACCACCGGAACCAGGGAGAGCACCGACATTGCAAACATCTGCCCGTAAGAGGATTGGCCATCCTGATCGAGAAACAGGCGCAGCGCCAAAGGCACGGTGTAGCTTTTGATGTCGTTGAGGTAGATCAGCGGTGCCAGAAAATCTTCCCACACCCAGATCAGCGAGAAAATCGCCGCGGTTCCCATGGCGGGCAGCGATAGTGGCAGAATGATTGCCCAATAGATCTTGAAGGGCGAGCAGCCATCAATCATCGCGGCTTCATCCAGTTCGCGTGGCAATTGCCGAAAGAATTGCACCATCAGGAAAATGAAGAAGGCGTCAGAGGCCAAAAAGCGCGGCACCACCAGCGGCAGATAGGTATCGACCCAGCCAAGCTGCAAGAACAGCACATATTGGGGAATGAGAACCACATGATAGGGGATCATCAGGGTCATCATCATCAAGGCAAAGAAGAAGTTGCGACCGCTAAACCGCAGCCGCGCAAATGCATAAGCCGCAAAGGAGCAAGACAGCAGATTGCCAATCACCGACAGGCCAGTGACAATGGCCGAGTTGATGTAGAAGACGGTAAAGGGCAGCGGCAGGGCGTTCCAGCCCTTGGTGTAATTTTCAAGCTGAAACCGGGTTGGCCACAGCGCCAGATTGCCAAAAATCTCATTCTCAGGCTTGAACGAGGAAGCGACCAGCCAGAACAGCGGATAGAGCATCACGCAGGACATGCCGATCAGAAAGAGATGCTTGAGGATGCGGGCGTTGCGGGCCTGCTTTTCACGTTTCAGGCGCATCTCGTGGGCAACGAGCGCTGCCTCGTCCAGCTCGATCGCGAGCGCCAAATCAGTCGCGTTCGTTTTCATAATGCACCCAATATTTCGAGGTCAGGAAAGCAACCGCTGTGAAGACGCCGATAATAATCAGCAGCACCCAGGCCAAGGCCGAGGCATAGCCCATGCGGAAGAATTTGAAGGCTTCATTGAAGAGATAGACCGTATAGAACAGCAGGCTATCAGCTGGTGCGCCCGTGCCATTGGAGATGATGAAAGCACTGGAAAAGGTCTTGAAGGCCTCGATGGTTTGCAAAACCACGTTGAAGAAAATCACAGGTGCCAGCAAAGGCAATGTGATGCGGGTAAATTGCCGCCAGGCGGGTGTGCCATCAATTTCGGCCGCCTCATAGAGATCACGCGGAATGCTGCGAAGACCGGCCAAAAAGATCAGCATGGGAGAGCCAAACTGCCACATGGCCAGCACCACCAGCGTGTAGAGCGAGGTGTTCGGATCGGTAATCCACGAGCTCAACTGCAAGCCAAAACGGGCTGCAATCTGGTTGATAACGCCATGGGTATCAAACAATTGCCGCCACAGAATGGCGATGGCAATGGACGAGCCGAGCAAGGATGGCAGGTAGAAGATGGCGCGGTAAAGACCAATGGTGCGCAAGCCCTTATCCAGCAGCATCGCCACCGCAAGCGCCATGATCAGGCGGGCGGGAACGGCCAGTGCAACATAATGAAATGTAACATCGATCGCCTGCCAAAAGCGGCGGTCACGGGTGAACATATAGACGTAATTGCCAAAGCCCACCCAGCGCGGCTCGCCAACCATGTCATAGCGCGTGAACGAGAGATAGAGCGATGCCAGAATTGGCCCAAGCGCGAGCAAAAAGAAGCCCAACAGCCACGGCAGCAAAAAAGCATAGGCTGGCCCGTTGCGGGCAATGAAACGTCTCATCGGCATGACCTTCATATCGGGATGAAAATCCCGAACCTTATGGAGAAGAAGCGGATTCCGGGCTGTTAGCCAACCCGAAATCAACAGGCTTACGCATGCATCACTGGGCGCGATCAATGATGGATTGCGCATCATCAATGAATTGGGCTGCCGCATCCTTGGCGGTCATCTTGCCCAAAACAACCTCGGATCCGGTGCGCATAAAGGAATCGCGCACCTCGCCTGCCCCTTTGGGCGCAGGTAAAGGCAGCGGTCCAACCTTGCTCTGGATTTTGTCGAAATAATCGACGGACAGTTTCTCAACCTCGGTCAACTTTGGCTGAAGAGCGGCGCGCACCTTTGGTGATGCAGGAATGCCGCGTTCCAGCCCCAGAATGCCGGTGATCTCCGGATCATTCACCCAGGCGTTCATATAGGCTATTGCCGCCTTCGGGTCTTTGGCATCGCGGCTCAGGGACATGAACATGGAAGGCTTGATATATTGACCGGGCTTGCCGCCGGCTTTGCCGGGCACGGCTGCCGCACCAATTTTGTCCTTGGCTGCCCCTTGAATACCCACCAACTGGTTTGACCAGAAATGCGACATGGCGGTGTCGCCCACGGCCACGCCAGATTCGACAATGGGCAGATCGAGAACCAATGTGCGATCCTTGTTGCGCACAGTGCCAGCTTTGCGAAGATCAGCCCAGAACTGCCAGAAGCTGGCAACGTCATCGGCGGTTGCTGTCACTTTGCCGTCCTTGTCGTAAAATTCATGGCCATTTTGCCGCGCCCAGGATTCAAACACCTCGATCATCAGCGCGAGGTCATCAGATCCTTTGACCTTGCCACTGGTTGATTTGGTGATTTTCTCCGCCGCTTTGGCAAAATCATCCCAGGTCCAGCTCAGGAGATCGGCATCAATGCCCGCCTCTTTAAACACACGGGTATTATACACCATGACTTGCGTGTTGGAGCCGATGTTGAGCGCATACAGCCTGCCATCGACCTTCCCGCCATCAATCGGACCTTGATCGAACCCGTCCAGAATCAGGCTTTTGCCAATAAACTCATCCAGAGGCTTCAATGCGCCACGGCGCACATATTCAAACAGATAGCGGTAATCCATCTGCACCAGATCGGCCATATTGCGGCCCGCAGTCTGGGTGGCCATCTTGGTCCAATAATCGGCCCAGCCGATGGTTTCGCCAGAGACCTTGATGTCGGGATGCATTTTCTGAAACGCATCAATAGCGGCAAACGTGCGTTTGTCGCGGTCGGGATTGCCCCACCAGAAATGGCGAATGGTGGTTTGGGCAAAAGCGGGCAATGCTGGCAGCATGCTTGCCGCAGCGCCTGCGACCATAGTGCCTAGAACTTTGCGTCTTGTCAGGTCAGTCATATATTCCTCCTCCTCAAAGTCACAGGGATGGCCTGGCCAAACCCGATCCGTGACATTCTCCCGTTTCAACAGTGGTTAAGCTTCCTCCTCGCTTAAGTCCGCTGCCAATTTCCTTCGCAAACTTCAGATGTAGCTGCGCAAAAGTTCTGTGAGACAAAACATCGCCATGGCCTGCCCATAGGGCATGGAGGTGCGCTTGATCTGCCGATAAAAATCCAGATCATTGCCCATGGCTGTGCCAAACGACACCTGCTGCAATTCGCCTTCCGCGCTGATATTGTCGATCACCGCCTGCATGGCGCTTTCGGCCACCGGCATATAGTCCGCCGGCAAATAGCGTTTGCGCACGCCCTTCATCAAACCATAGGCAAAACCAGCCGTTGCCGATGCCTCCAGATAGCTGTCGGGATCATCAATCAGGGTGTGCCAAAGGCCGGATGCATGTTGATGGGTTTTCAGTGCCTGCGCCTGACGCCCCAAAATCGACACCAGATGCCTGCGCAACGGATCGCCCTCTGGCAAACCCACTAGCTCGATAAATTCAGGAATGGCAATTGTCAGCCAGCTATTGCCCCGCGCCCAGCGGGCCTTGGCAAAATTGTGATTACCATCAAATGTCCAGCCATGGAACCACAGACCCGTCTCAGTATCCATCAGATATTGGGCGTGTACCAAAAATTGATATTTGGCCTCTTCGACAAATTCCGGCCGGTTGAGAACAAGCCCGATCTTGGCCAGCGGCAACACGCTCATCATCAGCGTATCGTCCCACATCTGCTGGTCGTTGACGTTGTTGTAGACGATATGCTGCAAACCGCCCTCGCGGGTGCGCGGCATGTCATACATCACCCATTCCGCCCATGTCTCAAGATAGGGCAGCCAGCGCGCATCCGGCTTGATCTCATACAGATGGGCAAGGGTGAGAAAGGGTGCCACCGTATTGATATTTTTGGTGGGTGTGCCTTCAGCCAGACGCGCTTCAAACCAAGTCTCGATAATGTCGAGGGCCTTTGGATTGGCTGTCATTTGCCAATATTTGAAAAGTCCATAAAGGCCAATGCCATGGGTCCACTCCCACCCGGCCCAACCTTTGGTGTCAATCACCCGGCCATCGTCAAGTCGGAGCAAAAACTCGCCGGTCTTGTCCTCGATGTGAATGAGATTATCCGTCAGCCGATCAATCAGCTCGCAAACAGCACTGCGCTCCAAAGCATGGTGTTTTTGTTGCAGCAGCGGATGCATGGTGGAGGCCCTCGTGTTTATTTTTTCGGAATGCTATTTCGAAAAACAAGAAATCACACTCCTAAACACTTTTCAACGGTGTTTTTTAATGGCACTATCGGAAACAGAAAATCGCTATTGGTATAGAACGCCTCATGTCTGAGCACGCACCCAAAACAGAGAATGTTGCTGCCGCCCTCAAGGTGTTCGCCGTCATGGAGGCCTTGGCGGAGGAAAAGCGCATGGGCCTGGCCGAGCTTGCCCAGCGCGCCATGACATCCAAAACAACGGCCCACCGGCTGGTGCAAACCATGGTCGAGCTTGGCTATGTTGAACAAGATCCCGAGACGGAAAAATATGGCCTCACCTTGAAACTCTTCAGCATGGGCGCACGCTCGCTGTCTGAAAAAGCCGATTTGATGCGGGTTGCGGATCAGGCCATGGGCGTGCTTTCGCGTGCCACCGGCGAAGCCATCAATCTTGGCATTCTCGATGATCGCGACCAACGGGTCGTTTATATCCACAAGTATGAATCGGCCTATGGCCTGTCGATGAAATCGACACTGGGCCTTCGCAATCCGCTGCACAGTACCTCATTGGGAAAGGCCCTTCTGGCGTGGCGCGACGACGATGAGCTGAAGGAGCGCATCGCAAAAATGGAGCTGACAAAACACGCTCCGAATACCATGACCGATCCCGATGTGCTGCTCGAAGCCTTGCGTCTCACCCGAGAACGCGGGTTTTCTGAAGAGGTGGAAGAGAGTGAAGCTGGCGTGCGCTGCATGGCTGTGCCGATCTTCAATTATCTGGGAAAACCCATTGCCGCCATGTCGATTTCATTCCCGCTTTTTCGCTTCGATGAAGCACGAAAGCCCGACTATGTCGACCTGCTTCTCTCCGCCAGCGCGAAAGCATCTGCAGCCCTTGGCTATCAGGGCAGCTAAAGCAGCGTGCAGAAAATCGGAATGGAGGGTGCACGATGCAAAGGTTTTCACCTGTGGCTTACCCCCTCTGTCATGCCGGGCAGAGGGGGGGAACCGCGCATCAAAACGATTGGCATTAATCTGCCGGATCATTTTTCTCAGAATTCAATCTCAAGTCCGCTTTCACAGAAATCGAACTTGGCTGGCTCAGATTCGCTGTCATCGGCAAACACTGCCTTGACCCATTGCGTGCAATTTTCGCTATTTGTGCTCTGGTCCCAGACGAGTTTTGTCGTTGCACCTGGCTTGATGCCACGGCCGATATCAAAATAACCCCATTTCCGTTTGTTCTCGGAGACCAGGATTTTGATAATGGCCGTGTTGGTAGAGTTTGTTGCCTTGAAAGAATACTCTTCCGCATGGGCGGCAGTGAAGGTTAGGCCACTGCACATAAGGCTGAAGGAAATTGCGACAAGACTTGTGCGCACACCATTCAAAAGCATGTTTATCCCCCGATAATTCAAGTTTGCAGTGAGTTTTTGCATTATACTTGGTGGAAGTCTAGAGGAATATTGACGGCCAAAGACGAGTTGAGGTTTTACGCACTGCAAGGTGCATATTTCCAAGTCATATTGCTATTTTAATATATAAATCCAACTGATAGTCTCTCTTTATCTCTCCCTTTTTTTGCGTTGTTCTCGATCATTTTTGTCACGGTTTGGGAAGCTTCGCAGCCTGTGTGGTTCCAGCCGGGCGGATTTCCGGTGGATCAATCCGTGCAATACTGTCATAGATCTGTTTCGAACCCGACTGGCCTGCTTGAGGAGGAATGCCCGTGTCTGAGACCATTGCCTTGAATATTGTCAAAGCCCGCCAGACCAATGGTCTGATGGAGGCACAGCGCTTGAATGGTATGAGCGTTGCCCAAGCCTTTGATGTGCAAAATGCGGTGATGCATCAGCTCAAGCAATCGGCCACAACCTTCAAAATCGCGCTCAGAAAAGATGGCACAGCGGTGGGGGCGCCGATCTTCATCAATCGCAGCATCGTGGATGGCGAAACCATCGCGATTTCTGATACCGGCTATACCGGCATTGAGTTCGAACTTGCCGTTGTTTTGAAGAGCGACATCACGGCCTCCATGGCAGCCGATGGGGCGGAAGGCATTTTGCCCGCCATCGAGCGTTTTATCTTTGGTTTTGAGATTTGTGCGACACGGTTTTCTGATCCGCAAACGGCCGATGAAAATGCCCAACTGGCCGACAACATGTCCAACAGCGCGTTTGTTGCGGGCAACGAGGACTGGGCTGGTGGTGTCGATATTGACGGCGCAGACCTTATGATCTCTGCCAATGGAGAAACAATCTTTGCGGCCCAGGCAAAGCATCCCTTTGGTGGTGTCTTGGCTCCCATCCTTGCTTACGCATTGGCGGATGACGATAAAATCGGCTTGTTGAAGGCGGGCAATATTGTCACCACCGGCTCTCTATGCGGTCTTTTAAAAGCATCGCTTCCTGCGACACTCGAAGCCAGGGTCAATGGCGCTTATGAACTGCGCGCCACCCTGAATCGCTGATCATTTAATGGCAAAGATTGCCATTAAATTTGACAGGTAATGCCATTTCTCGTTATTCTATTGGAGATAACCAAGGAGAACTGTGATGGCGACGATGAATGTTTCTCTGCCTGATCCGATGAAGTTATGGGTTGAGCGTCAGGCGAGCGATGGACGTTATAGCAACACCAGTGATTATGTCCGGGATTTGATCCGCAAAGATCAGGAGCGGCAAACTGGAATTGCGACCTTGCAAGCCGCCATCACTGAAGGTGCAGAAAGCGGTGCCGGGCAAGCATTTGATGCCAGTGCGTTCAAGTTGAAAATGCGCGAGCGTCATGTCGTCCGCTGATTCGGCACCTCTCAGGCTTTCGCCAAAAGCACTTGAGGATCTTGAAGAGATCTGGCGGTATACGGCCGAAACATGGTCGATACCGCAGGCGGATCGCTATGTGGATGAGCTATCTCACGTCTTTGATATTCTTGCTGCCATGCCGACCATGGCGCGTGAGCGTGCTGAGTTTGTGCCGCCCGTGCGTATCCATGTGCATCAAAACCATTTGATTATTTACACGGTTGGCAAAGATCATATCAACGTGTTGCGTCTGCTGGGTGGCAAACAGGATTGGCGTGCAATCTTGCGCGCCGTTGACGATCCATAGAAACCTTGAGTCTGTCAGGTTCCAATTGCATCTGACAGACTCAAGATTGCCTTGTTTTCGTTAGTCTATTCGGGAAAATCGGATTTCAGTTTTCCCTGACAAACTCTAGATATAGGGCCGTTCTTCATGTGTCGGCGGTTCCCACTTTGCCAATTCCGCTAAGGCTTTGGGTTTAAGCACTTCGCAGCCACGATCGCGCCAGCGGATCAGTTTTAAAAGCGCCAGCTTTTTGAGCGTCTTGTTGGTGTGAACGATGGAAAGACCCAGAGTATCTGCAACCATGCTTTGGGTCACGGGCAGAAATGCACTGCTTCCAGAAGCAATCCCTGCCCGCTGACCACGGTGATGCAAAAAGGTCATGAGATAGGCTGCACGCTCAAGCGCATTGCGCCGTCCGATACTGAGCAGATGCTCATCAAGAATACTCTCTTCACGGGATGCAAGCCATGTGATGTCAAAGGCAATGCCGGGGTGCTTTTCGAAGAGAGAAAATATGCGGCTGCGTTCAAAAACGCAAAGCCTCATGGGCGTAAGCGCATCAACGCTATGGTCCATATGTTCCAATATCGCGCCTTGAAGGCCAATCATGTCACCGGGCAAAACGTAGTTGAGGATTTGGCGGCGGCCATCCTCCAGCGTTTTGTAGCGAAAGCCCCAGCCTTCCAGAATGGTGTAAAGATGTGGGCTATGCGCTCCCTCTGCAATGACTGTCATGCCTGGTTCGCAGCTCAATTCACCGGACTTGAATGACGCGATAAAGTTCTCTTCATTCGTTGTGTGAGGCCGAAAAGCGCTGATTGTCTTCAAGGGACAGCTTGAACATTTTGTTGGCGAAGCGATAATGCGGGAATCCATAAAATTTCTCCTTCGCGGCGCAATCTTCCCTTATCGAAAATGAAAAAATGCGCTTTTGGTTCCTTAAAAGCATTGGGAACATGTCTTTTTTAAATGACAGTTGCGGCCATGACTGCTCTTTTCACTCCCTTGGAGGGCATTATTGAGCCTCCCCCACCCCGGACCGGTTTGTCCGATGACACCGATCGGCGGCACAGGAGTAATATCTTTGAATGGGTTTGTTCCCCGCATTCTGATTGCGGATAATAATTATATGATTGGTCTCGAAGCGCAGCGGATCCTCACGGAAACGCTGCCTTGTACTGTTGAAATTTGCCGTCGCGATGATCTCGCGCAGGCGCTTGCCGCCTCATTTGATCTGGTTTTTGTCGATGCGGCTCCCACGCCCGAGGCGCAAGCCCATCAGGCAGAAATTGTTCGCGCCTCCCGTGCCGGACTGGTGTTTATGCACACCGGTCAATTGTTTGATCACGAAGGAATCCAGGGTGATATTTTGGCGGTGTTTGAAAAGCCGTTCTATGAGCACGCCATTCGAGATTTCTTGATGGGGCTGAATTTCAACGCGAGCAAGGTTTCATAATAGAGAATTGGCCGAAAAGTGGGAACCGTTTCCCGCTTTTCGGACCGATGGCGTGTCGGGTTCAGGCCAAACCAGATGCGTTGCAAGGTGTTTGGGCAGATTGTTTTGGTTTTAAAAAGCCCGATTGCGATCTCCCTGAGACATTCAAAGACGGAGTTTCGCGGGCAGAGGTGGGATTCATTACGATACGGCTGACGGCCTGATGACGGCCGCAGTATGAGCATCAGGGCCGAAATCGCCCTCTCCATCAATGCCAAGCAGTTCCTGAAGCCGCGCACGTGCGCGATTGATCCGGCTTTTGATTGTTCCAACGGCACAATTACAGATTTCTGCGGCTTCATCGTAACTGAAGCCCGATGCAGATACGAGAATGATCGCTTCGCGCTGATCGTCTGACAGTTCAGCAAGCGCTTTTTTGAAATCTTCCATATCCATCGCGCCGTGCTGATTTGGCTGCACTGCCATTTGCGATGTGTAAATATCGTCTGGATCACCAATCTCGCGTCCGCGTTTGCGCATCTGCGAGTAAAACTCGTTGCGAAGGATGGTAAAAAGCCATGCTTTAATATTGGTACCGGCCTCAAAACTGCTTTGTTTGGCCCAAGCCTTCATGATGGTTTCTTGCAGCAGATCGTCTGCTCTATCAGGCACGCCTGAGAGCGACAATGCAAACGCGCGCAGACTTGGAATGCTGGCCAAAAGAAGTCGTTTGAAATCGTGATCGCTCGGGGTCGTATCAGTCATCGGATTTCTTCCTTGCCGCTACGCTTGCTTTTTCGGCTTGGTCCAATTTATCCAAAAGCATCAATAAATTATCGGGAACAGCCTCCTGCTCCAGTTCCTGGTAGAACTTCCTCAGCTGTTTTGAAATGCCGTCGTTGTTCTGGCCAGCTTGCGATGGCGGCGATCCGTGGTTACTGTTATCGACTGTATTGTTCATCGTCACTGCTTTCTAACATAGCTTTTCACGACAACGCGGATTGCCCATTTAAGTTCCGTGGTTTGTAAAAATTGCGTTTCTCTAACCTGTTCTCCCCAACCCATCCTGCCGTTGCTTGGGAAAAGGCGTGGTGCTGTGAAAACTGCCTTTGAATCATCCTTGCCGCTTTCAAAGGTTATATATGATTTCATTTCGAAATAAATCATATACTGCCGGAACAATCATGCGTCGATAACGTTTATATCCCATGGAATAAAAGGAGAGACATCATGCTTTATTATTCACTGGTATTTCTCGTTGTGGCATTGATTGCGGCAGCACTCGGTTTTGGCGGCATTGCAGGTGCATCCGTCGGAATTGCAAAAATTCTATTCTTCATCTTTATCGCGCTGTTCATCGTATCCTTGGTATTTGGCGGATTTCGTCGAACTTAAGGTTTGAAAACACAGAGATAAAATGAATAAACACCGCGGCTTTACAGGCGCGGTGTTTTTTTATGCTAAAATCTATCAACGCCGTCTGTATTGTCTTTTGAGCTTAAAGGCATTTGACCGAAAAGGGCGGCGGTTTTGCACGATGCTCTCAGTTTTTGTTTACGCATCGGCCAAAAACCGGTTCGCACTTTTCCCGGACAAACTCTAGAAGAATGCGCGCCGCCTGACGGGCGCAGATCCTTCGTTTTCGAGCGGGCGTGTCTCGGGCTTTTCAACCGGACGCTTGATGTCGATACGGGGTCTTCCAGCCAATAAATCGCCGTTGACAGAATTGCACTCCCCGTAAATTTTAAAGCCGGGGATGTTAATTTTGCGTATTTCATCTTCGCGTTGGGCGGTACAGCTCATGGCACTGTCGTAGGATATAACCCGCACAGGTTCGTTCACGCAGCTTGTACCGCTTGCGGGGCAAGCGATCAGCACGAGAACCGCTGCAAAATTACCCATAATGTCCCCCATCCTGGAGCATCGGATTTATCCGAAAACCGGTTCCCGCTTTTCGGCCAATGCCCTATGCAAAGATTGACAACAGCGTGCCATTTCAATTTTGCACGATGTTCAAATTCTCTTGGGGAAACGAAGTCGAGAGGGTTTTGTTCCTGACGATCGCCGTGTTTTTGCCATGTTTATGGCTGGCGGATAAGATTATGGATGAAGCTCAGCTTGTCGATGACAGGAGTGGTGAGGACAAACGGATAGAGATCCGGCTGTCCCATGGCTCGGTTGAGCGCATTGACGGATACAGTCAGCGGAATCCACATCTTGATCATCTCGTCAAACGACAGATTTGTGTCTGAGCCCGATGATGAGCCGACACTCCCCGTCAATCCGTGGGAAATCGCCGTTTCAAGGCTATCAGAAATGTGCAGATAATGCGCCCAGCTTTCGGCAAAATCCTCGTGCGGGTGGCTGGAAGCATAGGCACTGATAAACGTCTCCTGCCAGTTGGGGGCAGGCCCATTGGCATAATAGGTTTTCAACGCCTGCTGATAGTCGTCACGTTCGTCGCCAAACATTGCCCGAGCCTGGTCGATCATGCCTTTCTTTTCAACCAGTTGGTTCCAATAATAATGGCCGGATTCATGGCGGTAGTGTCCCAAAAGCGAGCGAATAGGTTCGTCAAATGCGTCTCGTCTCGCTTCGCGCTCAGAGCCATCTGCTTCTGCGACATCAATGGTGATGAGGCCATCGTTATGGCCGGTCATAATGGAATCCTTGGGGTCATCCGACCAATCAGCCAGCAATTCAAAGGTCAGTCCGTGTTCCGGGTCTTGCATACGCGAAACAACCGGCAAACCAAGATGGAAGACGCCGTAGAGAAAATACCGTTTGGCAGCTTCCAGCCGTCGCCAACGCTCCAGATTGGCATCATTGGTGAGGTCCGGCACCACGCTGCTGAGCCGGCAGGCAAAGCAATAGGGTGTGCCATCCTTCTCATTCACCAGCCAATTACACCCGCCTTGTTCGGCATTGGCACAAACCAAAAAACCCAAAGGCGGTGCCTCCTGATAGGCAACCATGTCTGCGCGGGATGGCATATAACCGAGCGAGCGTGCGCAATTAACGCAACTGAAGCTGTCGAAGAAAACCGGATTTTCGCAGCCTGTGCAATGAAATAGCTTCATGATTTCCTCGTTACCAGCGCGATGCGCACCAATCATCTCTACAGACCAAGCGCTTGCTCGCCGCACAGTGCCCGCAATACGACTTATTCTTACAGCGCCGTGCGCCATATATGGCACACGGCGCTGTAACGCTTTAAATCTGCTGCATAATTTTCACCTTAAATCGATTCCGATTTAAGGAATTATGCAGTAGGCTATTCGTTGACGTCGACAGGGAATTTCAGATTGTAGAAAATGCCGCGATGATCAATTGAGTAAATGGCTTGACCATTGACCGAAACCGGCACGACTTTTTCCAAGACAGTGCTGCCAAACCGTGCTTTCAGTTGCTGGTCAGCAGCCTTGGTTGCTTCTGGCAGATCCTCTTGCCATCCAACTGTGATAAACGGCTTGCCATCAACTTGATCTAGCTGGCAGGAGACGCGAATGGACCCCGCAACGCCCAGACCTCCACCATAATTGATTGAATTTACAATCAATTCATGCAGTGCCAAGCCGATATGCATGGCGGCATTGGGAGACAGCAGGATATTCTGCCCCGACATTTCAATTTGGGCGACTTTGCCTGGATTGCTGAGTTCAAGCTGCGCGTTCAGCAGATCCATAAAGCCAACGCCGCGCCACTCTGACTCGGTCACGATATCCTGCGCTTTGGAGAGAGCGTAGAGCCGTCCGCGGAATTTTTTCAGGAAATTATCAAGCGTTCCAGAAAACCGCGCGGTTTGCGAGGCAATTCCCTGCACAACGGCGAGAAGGTTTTTGGAGCGGTGGCTCACTTCCATCAACAGCATCCGCAAGGCGCGTTCGCGCCGCCGCTCCTCTGTTTTGTCTTCAATGGCCATGATGGAATATAGGCCGTGCCCCGGTATAGACACTTTGCGGCAGCGAAATTCAAAAACGCCGTTTTCGGCAAGATCAATTTCCAGCGTGGCATGATCGCCCGCATTCTGAAGTTTACCCCGCAAACTCACCAGGCTTTCGGCAATTGCTTCGCCAAAAATCGCAATGTCAGTGGGTGGATTATCCGATTGTGCTTGCCATATGTCTGGAAGACCGGTGATGCACATGCATCGGCCTGCATCATTATAAAGCAAATAACAGGCACCCAGATCGATCAACGCATGAATGAAGAAATCGCGTGAGACCGCTTCAATTTCTCCTGGCTCGACCCATGAAAATCTCCGCACCTGATCATTCTCCGATTTTCAGTCATTCCAGTTTTATCGCCGCTGCAACGGCGCACATCGTAGGTGAGACGCAAGGCGCAACAAGGCGTTATCAGGATGGTGTTTCACATGCCCATCCTGACAAACGTCATATTATGCGGCCTTGCTTGTCTTGGTGATGAGCAATCACGCAAGTTCCTTTTGCCGGACATTAAAGAACAAAGCCTGACTAATCAGTGCTTTGACCATGTCCGGGTTGAAAGGCTTGGTGACCAAAAATGCCGGTTCAGGGCGCTGGCCCGTCAAAAGCCTTTCTGGAAATGCGGTAATGAAAATCACGGGTATGGTATCCACGCTCAGAATGTCGTTCACCGCGTCAATGCCGGAGCTTCCATCCGCAAGCTGAATATCTGCCAAAATCATCTTCGGCTGGGTTGCGTTAAACAGCTTCACAGCTTCCGCATGGGTCCGCGCGATGCCGGTGACGCGATGGCCCATACTTTCCACCATCTGCTCAATATCCATCGCAATCAGAGGCTCATCCTCGATGATCATGATGTCGGTTGCCACTTGCTCGGAAATCTGGCGAGACGCTTCATCAATCAGCGCAGAGAAATCAGCCTCACCGACCCCCAGAATGTCTGCCGCTTCACTGGGTGAAAAGCCTTCCAGAGACACAAGAAGAAACGCAATCCGTTCGGTCTTGGGCAAATTCAAAAGATTGTCGGATGCGCGGCGCTCCCAGGCAAATGGCGATTCCTGCGGCGTGACGACCACATCGAGGCGATCAAAAATCTGGGCAAAAAGCTTGTAAACCGCAATTTTATCATTGGATGCGGTTGGGAAAATGGAAAGGTCGGCAATCAACGCCTCGAGCGTCGCCGCCACATAAGCATCCCCTGAAGATTGTGAACCGGTAACGGCACGGGCAAAGCGCCGCAGATAAGGAAGATGAGCTGCAACACGCGCTGTCAACGACATTAATACTCTCCAGTCTTTCTATTTTTTAAGGCGCAATCGCCCCCACTGAGCAATAACGAGTTGCGCTCAAAAAAGTTCCTGCGTCGAGACATTTTTTTCTATATTTTTTGAAGACAGAGTTTCTTCACCGTCGGAGGCAAAACGCTCGTCGTAAGGCCGTTCTTTCGCTTGTGGAGGTGGAAGCAATCACGGCATCCAGCGCTGTGTCGCGCAAGATATATTTGCAATATCACACATACTTGTCAGTGAACACAGCCTGTTCACTCAAAGGCTCGCTGGGCCATTTTCATGGGCCGATGGCTTTGCGCCGAGGTCTGCCAACGCTTTTTCAATATTGCGCAACGTGTCATTCAAACCATCATCGTCAATCATCGGGCTTTCGGACGCGGCCCGCTGTTCGCCGCGCGCGTGATCGTAAAGACCCCTCAAAGCCTCAATCTTCTCGTCCTTTGTCAGGTTTTCGTCGTTCACAATGTCCTGCATGCGGGTTGGGAGATCGTTTGCGGTTTCCATGGGGTAATCCTTTCACATCCGCGTATTGGAGCAACATCAATTCTCAATCGCGATTTCAGGTGCAGCACCTTGTCTTTGACGCGGCTCTATATGCGTGACTTCATTTGGATTTGGTGCTTTTTGTCACGGCGAAGGCAGCGAGTGCCACGCAAGCAAGCGTCAGCACGGGCTTGTTGCGCACCAGCTCAGGCAAGATGCCAAGGGCAGTTTCTGCCAATTGCAATTCTGGTGACACGCTGGCACGCAGTCTTAGCATCTCAAGTTGGCGTCTTTCAGCCTGACGGTTCAACAGGTGGGTAATGCCCCATGCGAGCAGGCACAGCACAAGCGAGCCTGCCGCAATCACCATGCTCGCGTTGACCGGCCCGTAAATATTGGCGACAGCGAACCATGCGGCAACGACCAACGCGACATAGGCTGTTGCCATGAAGAGCACGATGAATGCTCCGCCTGCCGCATTGCGTTGAACAGCCCGCGCCTGGGGCACAATACGTCCCATCAATGCGGATAGAATGTGACCGGCGGCATCGCCCATAATAACTCTCCAGCTTAGCGGCGCGACGATAGCAATGCGGCGATAAAGCCAATTCCGGCTGCTATGCCCACGGAAGCAAGCGGATTGCGACGAATTTGCGCCTCGAGGTCACTTTCGGCCGCAACGATGCGATCCTTGATGTCGGATGCGGCGGCAGAAGACCGCTGGGAGATTTCTTCTGCAATCGATCTGGCCTGATGCTGGGCCTCGTCGAGCTTGCCATTGCCGAAGCTGGCAACGATTTTTGTAAGCGCTGAAATCTCGGCGCTCAACTTTTCAAGCTGTTTTTCAACATCGGCTGAATTTGCATAGTCGATTTTCTCAGCTTCTTTTGCTTGGGATGTTGTTGCAGCCATGATCGTTTCCTTTTCGCTGTATCAAACTGAGTTATAGTCAAACAACGTCGCGTGTCAGTTTTTGTTCCCTGTCCTTTTGAGCGGCCCCTGGAATCATGCCTGAAGGATAAACAGCGGGAACTTTGAATGCGCGACTGCGTTGATGGCCCGTTGTGATTGTTTCAGACAAGATAGGCAGGTTCAGCAGAATAATCCATTGCGCTAAATCAATCCTGGTGCAGAGATTAAAACTGAGGCTTCAGCCGCGTGGATGTCTTCATGACCAAAAGCTTGGTGCACGTCGGTATGACTGCGTCAGTGCACTGGTTTCGATCTTGGGAGGAATTCGGAACATATTTATGATAAACGGCTTTCGCCCGGAGTATCCGCCGGTCATCTGATGTAAATTGGACGCATGACATTATGAAGTTAAAAAGAAAATTTATTCATTCATCGCTGTTGATGATGATTGCGGGCATCTCCCTTCTTTTGGCTGTTGTTGGATCGACCTTGGTATTGATCAGCAACACGCGCGATTCATTTGATGTTCTGGTCAATGAACGTGCGGTGCGCAGTGCGGCCGCCGATCTGTTTAGTCTGATCCAAGATGCAGAAAGCGGGCAGCGCGGATATATGCTGACCAGTGACGCCAAATTTCTGACGCCCTATAAAGAGGCCACGAAGGATGTGGCGGAGGCTGTCGATAATCTCGTTTCGCTGACAAAAGCGCGCCCGAAGTATAAAGCTCTGGTGGATCCTATTCCTTCGCAGATAAACGCCAAACTCAATGAGATGGCGACCACGCTGACCTTGGCAGCCGACGGCAAAACGGCTGAGGCCATGGCGATTGTGCGCGACGGGCATGGTCAGAATTTGATGAATACGCTGCGCCGGCAGTTGCAGGCGATTATCGATTTGTCTGATGCCAATATCCATGACAGCATCAAACGGCAGGTTGCTGGATCGGACCAGATGAAATGGATCATGATCGGGGCCGCCGTCGCCATCATCGCCATTTTGATCATTTCGATTTTGATCATCCGACAGTATATCCATTCCATCAATGATGCCCACGAGGAAGTGCAGAAGTTCAACACGGCGCTGGAAATGCGGGTGGAGGAGCGGACGCAAGATCTGGTGCGCGCCAATCAGGAAGTGCAGCGTTTTGCCTATATCGTCACCCATGATCTGCGCGCGCCGCTGGTCAATATCATGGGCTTTACCACGGAGCTGGAAAACTCCCTGACGATGATGCAGAACTATGTTCTGGCCGATGGCGCACCGCTGAGCCCGGATGATATTGCCAGGGCACGCGAAGCGGCGGCGGAGGATGTGCCGGAGGCCCTGCGCTTTATCCGCTCCTCAACATCGAAAATGGACGGGCTGATCAACGCGATCTTGAAAATTTCACGCGATGGCCGCAGGCAGTTGAAGCCGGAAATGGTTGATATCCGTGCGATTGCGGAAAACAGCGTCAACAGTTTGAAGCATCTCATTGATGCCGCCGATGGCGAGGTGCAAATCTCCCCCTCCCCGCTGCATGCTGTTAACGATCGCCTGTCTCTTGAGCAAATCTTTACCAACCTGGTGGATAATGCCATCAAATACCGTTCCCCTCAGCGGCCATTGAAGATAAGTGTGACCACAAAACGGGTGGGCGGATTTATAGAAGCAACCGTTGAAGACAACGGGCGCGGAATAAGCGAGGCCGATCATGAGCGGGTGTTTGAACTTTTCCGCCGGGCCGGTCAGCAAAACCAGACCGGTGATGGTATAGGATTGGCACATGTCAGGTCTCTGGCACGCAATCTCGGCGGCGATATTTCTGTTCGCTCCGAGCTTGGCAAGGGATCGGCATTCACACTCACGGTGCCTGCAGATTTATCGGTCGTCTTAAGGAGAGTTGGCGTATGAAGGCGAGCGGAAAAGAAGTTACGATCGTGATGATCGAAGATGATGAGGGCCATGCGCGCCTCATCGAAAAAAATGTTCGGCGCGCTGGCGTCAACAACGAGATTATTCCATTTACAGATGGTGGTTCCGCGCTGGATTTTATCTTAGGCGAAGATCGCAGCGGTGTTGTGTCTATCGATCGCTATCTGCTGGTGTTGCTGGATTTGAACCTGCCCGATATGCAGGGCACGGAAATTCTTGATCTTTTGAAGACCAATCCCCACACCAAGCGTTTGCCGATTGTTATTCTCACCACCACGGATGATGAGATGGAAATCCAGCGGTGCTACGATCTGGGGGCCAATGTCTACATTACCAAACCGGTGGATTATGACGGCTTTGCCAATGCCATCCGCCAATTGGGCATGTTTATTTCCGTGATGCAGGTTCCCTGATAAAGCGAGGCGGTGCCTGTCCGGTCAGCATGCGCGATCCGGGCTGGCGCTCACGTTAGCAGTAGCGCCATGCCTGGAAGCAGGATCAGTAAGCCGATTCGCAAGATGTCCATCAAGACAAACGGTGCAAGGCCTTTGAAAATCGTGCGCAGCGAGACATCCTGAACCACGGCTTTGAGCACAAAGGCATTCATGCCCACCGGCGGCGTGATCAGGCTGACTTCTGTGACCATGACAATAAAGATGCCAAACCAGATGAGGTTGATACCGTGCGCTTCGGCGATGGGGTAAAACACTGGCACGGTCAGCATGATCATTGACAGGCTTTCCAGCACGCAGCCAAGCAGCAGATAGATCACCAGAATGATCAGGATCAGGCTGATGCGGCTTTCACCGAAGATGCCGATGAATGTCTGGATGTCTTGCGTCATGCCGGACATATTGACGTAATTGGTGAAGGTGAGCGCGCCAAACAGAATGAAAAACATCATCGCCGAGGTTTTCATCGTCTCATAAAGGACCTCAAACAGGCCTTTGATGCTGAATTTTCCCAGTAAAATTGTCAGCAGGAAAGCGCCCCCTGCTCCCATGCCTGCACTCTCGGTTGGGGTGAATATGCCCAGATAAATGCCGCCCATCACAAAAGCGAAAAGCAAGATTGCTCCGGCTGAGCCCTTCAAAGCCTTCACGCGTTCCATCAGCGGCAGTTTCGGCTCTGTTGGCAAGGTGCCCTTGTAGAAAAACAGGGAAATACGAACAGCGATGATATAGCCAATCACCCCGACAATGCCGGGGATGATGCCGGCCAGAAACAGTTTGCCAATATCCTGTTGAGTCATGATGCCGTAAAACACCAAAATCACTGAGGGCGGGATCAATATGCCCAGAGTGCCGCCTGCTGCAATTGTCGCCATCGCCAGATGATCGGGATAGCCGAACCGGCGCATGGAGGGCAGAGATATGCGCGCCATGGTCGCGGCTGTTGCCATCGACGATCCGCAAACCGAGGAAAAGGCACCGCAGGCCAAGACGGTTGCCGTTGCAAGGCCCCCTCTGCGGTGGCGCAGCCAGGCATAGGCGGCGTTATACAATTCCTCGGCAATGCCGGATTGCACCACGAAATATCCCATGATCAAAAACAGCGGCAGGACCGACAACGAGTAATCCCGGCCATAATCAAAAAACACCGTGGCCACCAGAGAAAGGGCCGGAGTCATGCCGATGATGGACGCCACCCCGACAAGGCCAACAGCCGTCATCGCAAAGGCAATGGGCACGCCGGTAAACAGCAGGGCGAGCAAAATGGCAATGCCAACAGGCCAATGCTGCATGGGCTTAACCTTTGATGGAGGAATGAGATGGTGCGAGGAAGGAAGCCATGAAAGAGGCTGCCGCACTGGCAAACGTACAGAGCGCGCAGAAATAGCCAATCGGGGCAATTGGCAAGCGCAATGTCGTGGTGACATCGCCATAGGCCGCAATCTGGCTGGCATGCAGCCAGATTTGCCAGCCGATCAGCGTGAGAATAACCGTGTTGATGACGCCGATGGCCGCCATGCGCCAGCGTTCAGACCATTTCGGCAGGTGTTCGGTCAGAACGTCCACGGTCACATGGCCATTTTCAAGCGTCACGGCAGGCAAGCCCATAAAAATAAGCGAGACCAGCAACAACTCGGTCAGTTCGCCAGCCCCCCGCAAGGGGCTGTTGAAAGCGTAGCGGCCAATCACGTCGACAATGGTCATGGTCATCATCACAAGAAGAAGAATGCCGCCCAAAAGCGCCATTACTCGTTGCAACCATATCACCGCTCTACTGTTCGACAGCGCCGGGGCTGCCGAGGGGAAGTTTTCCGGCAATCTGTCTTGCGACATCATTTCGAAGCCGCAGCCAGTTCTGACATGAACAGATCGTGGGCGGCTTTACCGTCAATGCCGGTTTTCGATACAGCCTCGATCTGTGCGTCAATGGCAGGCTGGAGCGCTTTTTTCCAAGCCGTCAGTTGCTCATCCGTGGCAGCCGAGATTTTAATCTTGCCTTTCATGGCGTCCAGCCCCTTGGCATCGGCGCGATCCCACATTTGCCCGGCCATGCGCGCCAGGGCTTCGCCAGTGATGCTGTCAATTTCGGCTTGCTGCTTTGGTGTCAGGCTGCGCCATTTTGCCTTGTTCATCACAATGAAAAACGAGGTGTTGTACAACCCGCCCGGCACGGTAATGGCTGCGCTAAGCTCAGGGATCAGCTTGAAAGAATTGACCGATTCAAACGGAAACAGAATGCCGTCAGCAACGCCCTGGCTCAAAAGCTCATAGGCCTTGGACGATGGCCCTTCGACAGGAACCGCCCCCAATTGGGCAACGATCTGATTGACGAAGCCACCGCCGGTGCGGAGCTTTTGCCCTTTGAGCACGTCCACGGAGGTAACATCGCCTTTTTTCAGAAAGATCTCGCCAGGGCCATGGGTGAAGACAGCCAGGACTTTGACTTTGTCATACTCGCCAGCCTTAAAGAGCATTTTCTCATAGGTGCGCCAGTAGGCCACCGAAATGGCTTCAGAGCTATTGCCCAAAAACGGCAGTTCAGCAAGATTGGTGGTCTTGAAGCGTCCGGCATTATAGCCCTGCACCCCAAAGGTGATATCCGCAACGCCATTGGCGGCAAGATCAAACTGCGCAGGCGGCGGCCCCAAGGGGGCGGGCAACATGCTGGTGGTGACTTCGCCGCCGGTCACCTCGGAGATTTTCTGTGCCATGGGCACAATAACCTCGGAAACGAGAGGATGCGACGGCGGCAGCCAATTGGCAATTGTCAGCTTCGTTTCTGCAAAAGTGGCAGAAGCAAAGCTCAAACTGGCAGCGGCCGTGATGGCAAACAAGGTCTTTTTCATTGTGATCCCTTCTGGCGTTGTTATGGCGCAAGCCCCTCTTGAAGGGGGTTTTTATGCAATATTGCATCATGCTGTCGATCTCTGCCGGATACGCTGTCTCTGAGGTTCAAATTGAACCTGACAGCCTCTAGAATGCAAACAAGTCCTCGGCCAGAGTTCATTGCTGTTGTATTTTAGATGAATATTACTGCTTTCCCCTGATCCGTAAACTGAAATAAATTGATAAATCCATATTTCTTCCGCAATCATCATTTTGCAACCCAAAGCAAAAAATGAACGGGAGTGTCCCCAGGTTGGCTCTTGACCGGTTTAACGAAGATGATTACCGCGTAGGCGGGCAGAATAGTGGTCAGGTTTTCTATGTCGCGATTGAGCCTGTCAACCGGGATTTCCGACAAACCAAACAGCGAGACAGCCTTGAACGCCAAACACACAAGTACGACGCACTTCAAGAAAAACTGGCCTTTCTACTGGATCAGCCGGGTCAATGCCCGCTACGTTCAGGTTCTCGATGCGCGTTTGAAACCCATCGGCATTGATGTGCCGAGGTGGCGTGTGCTCATGTCACTCTATGAAGATACCTATCTATCAATCTCCGAAATCGCCGAATTTTCGACGATGCGGCTCAATACCACCACCAAGGTGGTGCAGAGAATGATTGCGGATGGCCAACTGGTCACCCGTGTGCGGCCCTCCGATGCCCGTGTCACAGAAGCATGCTTGACGGCGGAGGGCGATCGTCTTCGGGCGTTGGCCTTCAAGGAGGCAAAAGAAGTGTTCGAGGTCAGCTTTCAAGACGTCAGCGAAGAAGAGATGGCTGTTCTCAATACAATCCTTGGCAAAGTGTTTGAAAAGCTCAACACATTGTAACGGCAGCAGAACCTGATCTTATCAGGCGGCCCTTCTTATCAGGTGGTGCCGTGGGATGCGAGACTGACCATGACTTCGGCGACGGCACCTTGCTCGCGTGACGGATAATGGATACCGCTGCCAATCGCGTCCGCCATGGATTTGATGATTCTTTGGCCAAGCCCGGTGGAGGTGGCGTTTTTATGCTCACTCGCCAGCCCAACGCCTTGATCTTCCACGGCAAGTCTGGCTAATCCCGGATCCTGCTGTTTGAAACTCACATGGATCTTGCCAGCCGTTCCTTCTGGATAGGCATATTTCAAGGCGTTGGTCACCAGTTCGCTGACAATCATTCCGGCAGAGACGGCTTTATCGGCAGGCAGTTCAATGGGGTCGGCGTCAACCACAATCTCAATCAGGTTTTTCCCGGTGTCGATTGTGCTGGAAATATCCTTGATCAGCGCATCGAGATAGCGATCCATTGCGACATCGTTGACATGCTCCGATGTGTAGAGGCTGCGATGCATGCCCGCAATCGCCGATATACGGCTTTGTGTTTCGGTCAAGGCTTGTCGCAACTGCTCGTTATCGGTGGCACCCGCCTGAAGCCGCAAAAGGCCCGCAACAAGCGCCAGACTATTGGCCACTCTATGGTTCATTTCGGCCAGAAGCGTTTCCGCGCGCTCTTTGCCACGGCGAATTTCTTCGTCCGCCTGCTCTTTTTCCTGCCGCAGGCGTGCCGTGCTCACCGTCTGGCGAATGGCATCTTCCAACAGATCGAAAAAATCCTCATCAACGCTTTTGATGACATAGTCGGCGGCTCCTGCCTTGATGGCATCAATGGCCACCCGGGCTTCATTCGAGCCGGTGATATAGATGACCGGCACATTGATGTGCGACATACGCATTTGCTCGAGAACTTCGTGCCCGGTGGTGTTTTCGAGATAGTGATCCAGAATCACGACATCAAAGGGTTCTTGCTGCAAAAGCAAAAGGGCGGCATGGGCATCACTATCGTGGCGGACAACACAATTGCGGCGGCCTAGTTTTCTCTTCACCAATTGGGCCAGAGCCAAGTCATCATCAATATGCAGGATACGCAGATCCATGGCCGTCCCTTTGATAAAATCCCACGCCCCAAAAGCCATCGCAGAGCAGCGAACAATAAGTCTTTGCGCTAAATGCTTACAATTTCTATTGTTTGAAGCATAGCGGCAAAAATTAGGCAGACCCCATTTTCCCACATGGATAAAGTTGAGGGTACCGCTTTGTGCAACCGACGCATTTTATGCAAATTTGCAACTTTAGGCACATATAACGATTTTTCGGGAAAAAATAGAGGTACTCAGCGCATCTTCATGCCAAAGTCATGAAGCAGTGATCGGCGATAACGCGCAGTTGCCATGCGAAAATCGATATGGTTGGTTTGCTCGATTATGTGCTAGCCCAAGCCCCCTGAAGAAACAGAATTTGAAGAAACAGATTTGACGATGGAATCACCCAGCCGATTCAATCGACAGGTTTGTCCAATGGGTTGCGACAAAGTCACCCAAGCGGCAACATGCGGTTGAGACTGTTGGTTGCTGGTGCGGGCAATGGCAATTTGGTGCCTTTCGTTGAAACAGGCTTGAGTTGAGACAGGGAAGACATGCAAGACCTGCGCGATCATAATTCGGGTGTTGGCAAACATTCCAGCCTGTCTGTCACACTGCGCCGCATGGCGCGGTGGCTGGAATTGCGCTCCTTTGGGCTGACGCCAGAGCATTTTACGCTGGCAGAGGCAAGGCGTGCGGCGGTGGCGGTAGCGGTGCCTTTGGTGCTGGTGGTTGGCTCTGGCCAATATCATATGGGCTGGGCCATTTTTGCATCCTTCTGGACATGCCTTTGCGATAGTCCGGGGTCTGATAAGCAACGCCGTTTCCAACTGTTGCTCTTTGCGCTGTGTGGAACCCTGATCGCGTTTGGAGGTGCGTGGGTTGCCTCGCTTGGCTATCCGGTGCCGTTGATTGCCGGACCGTTGCTGGTGTTTGTTTCTGTGCTTTTGCCTTCAAGGCTGGCGCATTCCGGCATGGTCTCGACGCTTCTGGCTGTGGTCGGTGTTGTCGCTGTTGGTTTTCCCAAGCCCTTGGTGCCCGCCGCTGTGCAGGCGCTGGCTTTTCTGGGGGGAAGCCTATGGGCCTTTGTGCTGATCACCTGGTTGATGCGCATTGATCCCTGGCTGCCGGTTCGCCAGGCGGCAGGTGCTGTGCTGATGCGGCTGACGGATATGGTCAGCGATCTTGTGGTGACGGCTGATCGCCCGCACCGGGATTATCAATGGCATCCAGATCACGCGAGCCACAGACGCTCTGTGCGGATTGCCATTGAGCGCCTGCGCATGCTGATGGTGCGCTACCAGACCGCTCCAGCAAAGCAGTTTCGACCCTTCGCCACATTGCATCATTCCAGCGAGACCATTTTCAGTGCCTTGATTGCGCTGGACCACGCCTTCATCGTTAAAAAAGGCCGCTCGGAAGATCGAATTGCTTGCGCGTTCGCCATTTTGGATGCGCTGAACGCCAGTCGAACCGCACTGAAAAAATGGTCAGCAAGTGAGCCGAGCCTTGTCAATGCGCTGGATCGCCTGCATCAGGCAAGCATCGCCATGCAGGATGAAACCCTGAAGGGCTGTCTGTTGGCCGTGGAGCAGGCCTTGCGTGGCACCATGATGCCGCTTGTGCAGCCTCAGCCGAGCTTGAGCTTTACGCACAGCGCCGATGAAGCTGTCATGCCGCTGAAGATTGCTGTTCGCCATGCGCTTCGGCAGGCAGCAGCGGTGCTGGCGGTCTATTATGTCGCGCTTATTTTCAGCTTCGGCTATCCCTATTGGGCGACCATGGCGGTTGTGGTTGTGCTGCAAGGGGCGGCACGGTTCACCTGGACCCGCGGGGTGGAGCGAATTTTGGGCAGTTCGCTCGGCGGCATTCTCACCCTTGGCTTTTTGCATTTTGTTGATCAGCCGTTGATTCTGGCGCTGATTGTTGTGCCGTTGGCTGGTCTGACCATTGCGTTGCGCAGTGTCAATTACACCGTGTTTGTCGTCTTTTTGACAATGCTGTTTATTATGGTCACCGAGTTGCTGCAATCTGGGGCTGGGGTCGCCTCTGCCCGCATTGTCGACAATACGATTGGCAGCTTGACCGCCCTTGTCGCCATTCTGGTGCTGTGGCCTGATTTTGGCTCGCCCTTGTCGGCATTGATCAAAGAAGGGTTGAGAGCAAATCAGGCCTATCTTGATGCGGTTGAAAGTGGGGCCGATCTTCAAACCATCATCAAGGCACGGCGGGCGGCGGGCCTAGCCAGCACGGCGGCCGAAATTGCCATCCACGATCTGGGCGGTCTTTTACGCCGCTTTAACCGGGTGTCCGAAGAAGATGGAGCGGCCCTTCGGGACCTTCGCCGACTTGCAGGCGAAGCGGCAGGCGCATGGCATCGTCGCCTTCAGCAGAATGACAAGCCATGAGCAGACCTTAGCTGTCGCGGAAAAATTCTAATGCCTTGAAGCTTGTACGCGGGCAAGGGCTGCATCCAGATCATGCCATGCCGGTTTGTTGGGGGCGTAACGGGCGCGCAGATAGTTGGCCAGATTTTTGATCTGGCTATCGGTGAACTGATCGCGAAAACCGGGCATGGACATCACTTCCGGGGCTTGCCGCCCGGTGTTTTCGGCGAGAACTGCGGGGGCCTCAACACCATGGAAAATCGACTGCAACAGATTGTCGGGGCTTGATGCGTGCAGGTTGGTGTTGAGCGCCAAAGACGGCAAAACAGCGCTTTGCTCATGACAGGCGGCACAGGCCCCCTCGAAAAGGCGCAGCCCCTGTGGTGAGACACGAAGCGCCTCGGTTTTGGCAGCGGTGCTGGCGGCAATCGCCTTGTCATGGGCCTCGGCTGCGTCTTTCGGCTCGGTATTGCCGTTCAAGCTGGCGAGATAGGTGGCCATGGCGGCAATGTCGCTATCGGGTAGCGGCTGCAGGGCGGCAATCACCGGTGCCATTGGCCCGCTGGCGCTGCCATGCTGGCTGGAATGGCCGGTGCGGAGATAGGTGTAATAGGCTTCTTTCGTCCAACTCACCGGGCTGAGAGCGGCAATGTTAAGCGCCGGTGCGTGCCAGCCATCGGCATAGCCACCGGCGAGATGGGCCGTGCCGGTTTTTTCCGCGCCCAAGCTGTTGCGCTCAGTATGACAGGCAGAACAATGGCCGAATGTCTCGACCAGATAGGCCCCCCGGTTCCAGGCGGCGTCATGGCTTGCATCAAAGGCAAAGGGCTTTGCCTGTAAAAACATGGCGTTCCAAACGGCCATCATCGGGCGGAGATTGAAGGGAAAGCGCAAATTCGTCTTGTGCGGTGCTTCGCTTGCCGGTTTTTGGCTCATCAAATAGGCATAGAGGGCCTGAAGGTCTGCGTCTTCTGCGCCCGCAAAAGACGTGTAGGGATGGACCGGGTAAAGATGATGACCATCACGGCTGACACCTTCACGCATGGCGCGCTCAAATGCCGGATAGGACCAGGCACCGATGCCGTTTTTTGCATCCGGCGTAATGTTGGTGGCATAGACCGCGCCAAAGGGCGTTTCAAATTTGCGACCACCGGCAAAAGCGTGACCATCAGCGCCACTATGGCAGACATTGCAGGCCCCTGCGGCAGCGGCCAGCCTGCCACGCTCAATGGTGGCGGCACTAAAGACATTGCTGTCTGGAGGGGAAATTGGCGCGATTGCGGTCCGCCAGGGGGAGACTAAAGCCATAACGCCTGCGAGGGCTGCGGCACCGCCTGCAAGGGCGAGGCCCAAACCTGCAATGTCCCATCTCTTTCGCTTTTTCGGGCGCACAGCGGCGGAGGCAGATGTTTCGCCTTGCAGGCCTTTGAGGATCATTTCCGGCGTCAGTGGCAATTCGCGAAAGCGAATGCCGGTGGCATCATACACCGCATTGGCAATGGCCGCCGCACTGGGCACGGAGGCGGATTCGCCAACCCCAAGCGGCGGCTCGTTGGGCCGCGGCACCATGATCACGTCAATGTCTGGCACCTCGGGGAAGCTCAGGAGCGGATAAGCGCCCCATTCCTTGGAGGTGACCCCGGTGGATGAAAACTCAACTTTTTCCTTCAAGACGCGGCTGGTGGATTGCACGATATTGCCGTGAATCTGATGACGCACCCCATCCGGGTTGATCATCAGGCCAGAATCCTGGCCGCAGGTTACCTTGGTGACGGTAATGGCACCGGTTTTGGTGTTAACGGCCACATCGGCCACCCATGCCGCCCATGCCGCCGCAGTCCCCGGAAACGGGCCATGGACATAGACCGCATAGGCAAAGCCGCGCCCGTAAACAAGATCGCCCTCGCCGCCCAGCGTGCCAAAAGTGGTGTGGGGAACCCACCCTGCTCGCTCGGAAACGGCGTGAACAAGGTCAATGGCGCGCGGGTCGTGCAAATAGCGCAGACGATATTCGATCGGGTCCACGCCCGCGGCGGATGCCAGCTCATCCATATAGCATTCGTGGGCAAAGGTGTTGGGCATGGCCGACACACCACGAAACCATGAGGCCCGCGCCATTGGTGGCATGTCATGCACGGTCACGCGCAAATTGCCAAAGCCATAGGGCGGAATGGCTGTGCGGTCCCCCATTTGGGCAATATTGGCCACCGGCGGTATGGTTCCCGTTAGCAACAGAGCCAGTGTGGGGGCAAGATTGGAGGGATAACGTGTTTCGAAATCATACCCCAAAGGGCCGCCTTCAAGATCAAGCCCGCCGCGCACATCCATAATCTGGGCAGCCCCTTTTGGCTCCCAGAGATGCTCCTGCTCTCGGCTCAGTTGCACGCGCACGGGCGCCCCAACCGCGCGTGACAACAGGGCGGCATCGGCTGTGACATCATCAGCGCAATTGCGGCCATAGCAGCCTGCCGCCTCCAGCCGTTCTATGGTGATTTTTTCCTGCGGCATATCCAACAGTTGGGCCAGATCGCGCAGCATCGGAAAGGGATTTTGGGTGCCGGACCAAACCGTCAAACCATCGTCTCGATAATCAGCCACCGCACAGGAAGGGCCAATCGAGCCATGCATCTGATAGGGCCAGACATAGGTACGGTTCATCACCTGCGTTCCGCCAGCAAGAGCAAGATCAATATTGCCTTTGTCGGCCAAGATGCGCGGCGTGGAGGGATTGTTGCGAAGGGCGATCGCAGGGACGTTCAGATCCGGCTGTGGTGGCGGATCGCGCCAGATGACAGTAAGGCAATTGGCCGCCGCAATGGCATTCTCCTCGCGGGTTGCGACCACGCCGACAAAATCGCCCTGCACCACCACGCCAATGAGGCCGGGAATGTGAGAAACAGAGGCCTCATCCACCGAGATCAGGCTGTTGCCAATCATGTCGCCATGGTCAAATCCGGCATAGGGCGGGCGCACCACCCGACCATGCAGCATGCCCGGCACACGCACATCATGCACATAGGTCCATGCCCCTGTGGCTTTGGCCGGAATATCCACCCGTGGTGTGGCTGTGCCCACCAGCCGGTAGGTGGATGGCGGCTTGAGCGGTGCCGTTCCATCAATCGGAAGATCAATTTCCGTGCCAGCGATAAGCTCTCCCAGACTGATGTGCAAATTTTCCAGGCCAGATGCTTGAAAAATACCAGCCTCAATGCCCAGTTTTTCGATATCAACGCCAAGCCTGCTTGCTGCCTTTGCCAGCAGATAGGCACGGGCTGTGGCGCAAGCCTGACGGAGGGGAATGGCGGTGACCTGAATGGTTTCACTGGCAATGGTTGCCCCTTGGTCAGGGCCGGTTCTGGTGCTGCCCAGCACCATGGTCACCTGCTCAAAACGAACATCCAGCTCTTCGGCGACAATTTGTGCAAGGGCTGTGCGAATGCCGGTTCCAAGATCAACATGACCGTTATAGGCCAGCACCTGCCCGCCCGCATCAAGGCGGAGAAACGGGCGGCGGTGACCATCAAGGCTATGGATGGTGAGGGTGCCGGCCTTGCCTGCTTCAGTCTGGCCTGCTTCAGTCTGGCCTGCGTCAGTCGGGCCTGCGTCAGCCGTCATGGTTTCACCTCCTCTGTCAGCGATTGTGCATAGCCAAGGGCGCGGCGGGCAGCAGCGAGAATTTCGATATGGGTGCCGCAGCGGCAGAGGTTGTGGCGCAGGGCTTCGCGTATTTCGGCCTCGCTTGCGCCCGGGTTTTGCATCGCCAGCGCTGCTATCGCGATAATCATGCCATTCAGGCAATAGCCGCATTGGGCGGCAGCTTCTTCGATAAAGGCCCGTTGAACAAAATGCAGCGTGCCGCCGTTTGCCAGTCCTTCCAGCGTGATCACCGGCCGTTTTGCAGCAGTCTGAAGGGGTACGCGGCAGGAGCGCACGGCGCGTCCATCCATCAAAACGGCGCAGGCACCACATTCGCCCAGACCGCAGCCGTATTTGGGGCCGTTCAGCGCCAGATCGTTGCGCAATATATAAAGAAGCGGTGTTGTCGGATCGGCGTTTACCGTGTGCTGCGCACCGTTGACCTGAATTTCAACCGCCGCCATCACCATGCTGCGACCCTGTAGGCCATTTTGCTGCGGTCGGTGCGGCTCAATTTGGGGTCGCCAGCCAGCGATCCGAGATGATGAAGGACTCCAATGCGCATGGTTGCCGCCTCCCTTAAGCCAGCACGTCCTAAATGATACAATGTTCCCTTGGCGTTTTTCGCCTTATCGTGACAATTGAAAGCAAGCAGCATGCCAGGTGCATGTCGTGATAAAAAGTGTATACTCTTGTTTATCGCGGTGCCATTGCCGCCTGCTTTTTCATTGCATGGTCAGGATCGGCTATTTCGATCAAAAAACAAGCAAAAAATCAGAGGGCGCGATTTTACCTCTGTGCTAACTAGAGAGATCACTCTTTTTATCAGATTTGAGGCGTGAGACATGACCACGGTCGCAATTGTCGTTTTGGCAGCTGGAAAATCGAGCCGCATGGGTGCCCATTCCTTGGGCCAAAGTCATAAGCTGCTGGCACGGTTTGATGGCGTGCCACTGATACGGCGTGTGGTGTCTGCCAGCCTGAACACTCGGGCGGCGTCCATCACTGTTGTCACCGGCCATCGTCATGCAGACATCGCGACCTGTCTGGAGGGTTTGCCAATTCACCTCTGTGTCAATGCAGCCTATGAGACTGGTATGGCAAGCTCGATTGTTGCTGCGATAAACCAGCCGGAGGTGAGCGGAGCGGATGGGGTGCTCATCCTGCTTGCCGATATGCCGGGGATTACGACGGATCACATGGATCAGTTGATTGTGGCATTTCAACAGGCCGGCGGCGGTGTGGTGGTGCGGGCAACGGCCAATGGCCAAAGCGGCAATCCGGTTCTATTGCCCAGCACCCTTTATCCATCCGTTTTGGCGCTCAAGGGAGACCGAGGCGCGAAATCCGTGATTGAAACCTCCGGCTTGGCCATGGTGAATGTCGAGATAGGCCGCCCTGCGCTCACAGATGTGGATACACCCGCCGACCTTGAGGCGGCGGGCGGGGTGCTTGAGCCATAGGGGCAGCGGCCTTCTGCCTACTGAAAAGCCTCATGGATATAATTATGGGCAAGGTCCAGCCAAGGTGGGTTTTCGGCATACATTTCACCAATCAACTGTTTGACAAGATCAATGTAGCGCGAATTGTCGCTGATGCGATGATTGAGGATCACCGGCGAGGTCATGTCTTTTCCCTCAAGCAATCGGTAATGCACATCTGAACGCATCTGGCGGGCCGTTGCCGGTACAATGCAAATACCCGCCTCTGCCGCAACCAGCCCCAACGCGGTTTGGATTTCACGCACCTCCTGCACCTCGGCTGGACGTGCGTCGTGGCTGTGCAACAGACCAAGGACATGATCGGCATAACCGGGACGCGGCTCTTTGGGATAGACGATGATTTTGCAACCATTAAGCGCTTTGGGCTGCAAAGGTCCGGTCTCTTGCGCAAGTGGTGTACCCTTCGGGATAGCCGCCATCAAACGCTCATCGCGCAGCAGGACATCGGCAATGTTGGGATCGCGATGGAGCACGCGACCAAAACCGATATCAATACGTCCTTCTTTAAGGGCCGGGATCTGCTGCACAGACACCAGTTCGAGCAATTGAATATCCAGCTCCGGCGCATGTTGGCGCAGCTTTCGCACCAAGGACGGCAAGCCGCCATAGAGCGTGGAGGCCACAAAGCCGATGGAAAAAACGCTGTTCTGGTTGAGGCCAACGCGCCGCGTTGCCGCCTGCATCTGTTCCACGCGTCCCAGAATTTGCAAGGATTGCTCAAAAAACAGCTTTCCCGCCTCCGTCAGCCGCAAGGGGCGGCTTTTGCGAATAATCAGGGCCACGCCCAATTGTTCTTCCAGCAGCTGAATCTGGCGGCTGAGCGGCGGTTGGGCGATATGCAGCATCTGGGCGGCGCGGGTGAAATTGCGCTCCCTTGCCACGGCAACAAAATAACGAAGCTGGCGCAAATCCATCATGTGTCCCTTCCCTCCTCAAACCATCCTATCAAAAATGATTGGATTGCTTGCTATGCACGCCGATATTGAAGCATTTCTTTGCCTATCATACCATATGGGTATGATAACAGACGCGAATGATATTGGACGGTCTTGCGCCCCGGTCGTAACGTCTCCGCATGAACACGATCTCGCCAACCACTGCTTCCGAGGCATCCGCTTTTCCCGTTGTTGAACGGGTTGAAACCATGCTTGTCGATCTTCCGACCATTCGGCCCCATAAATTGTCGGTGGCCACCATGAATGGCCAGACGTTGATGCTGGTCAAAGTCCATTGCAGCGATGGCGTGGTGGGTATTGGTGAAGGCACTACCATTGGCGGGTTGGCTTATGGTGGCGAAAGCCCCGAGGGGATGAAGCTGGCCATTGATACCTATTTTCAGCCGCTCATGCTGGGGCAAGATGCCAGTGCTGTGCGGGCGCTGATGCTGCGCATTGGTAAAATGGTCAAGGAAAACCGCTTTGCCAAATGCGCCGTGGAAACGGCTCTGCTGGATGCCCACGGCAAGCGATTGGGCCTGCCGGTCAGCGCCTTTCTGGGCGGGCGGCTGCGCAGCCGCTTGCCGGTTGCCTGGACGCTGGCGTCTGGCGATACCGCCAGAGACATTGCTGAAGCCGAAAAAATGCTGGATCTGCGGCGGCACAAGATTTTCAAGCTCAAGATCGGGGCAAAGCCCCTGTTGGACGACATTCGTCATGTGGCCGCTATCAAGCGGGCTTTGGGTGATCGTGGCGCTGTGCGGGTTGATGTCAACATGGCGTGGAGCGAGACGGAAGCCGCCTATGGTATGGCAGCGATGTCTGACGCGGGTTGCGAATTGGTGGAGCAGCCGGTGGCATCCGCTGCGGCTCTGGCCCGTCTTGTTCGGCGCTTTCCGACCGCCTTGATGGCCGATGAATCGCTTCAGGGCGCTGAGAGCGCGTTTGAGCTGGCAAAGCTTGGCGGTGCCGATGTGTTTGCCATCAAGATCGAGCAAAGCGGCGGCCTTTTCAATGCGCAGCGGGTGGCCGCCATTGCTGATGCGGCGGGGATTGGCCTTTATGGCGGTACCATGCTGGAAGGTGCCTTTGGCACGATTGCCTCGGCCCATGTGTTCTCAACGTTCAATCAGTTGCAATGGGGCACAGAGCTGTTTGGCCCTCTGCTTTTGACCGAGGAAATTCTGACAACGCCGCTGGACTACAGCGATTTTGAACTCACCGTCCCCAATGGTCCGGGCCTCGGCATTGAACTGGATGAAGAGCGGGTCGCATTTTTTGTACGTGACGGTCTGCGCAAGACCATCAGTCTGTCCGAATAATACCAGGATTCATTGAAAATGACTCTTGGTATTCCTTTTGCAAATATCTCAAGCACTTGATGCATTTGAGATATTTGCAATGTCTTCAAGGTGAGGATGCTCTCGCATCTTCGAGCCTGGTATAAGGAGTGTCATGATGCTGTTTCATGTACGAATGGACGTTCACTTACCCCATGACCTGCCACCTTTGGACGCTGCGGACATTCTGGCGCGCGAGAAGGCCTATTCGCAAGAGCTGCAACACAGTGGCAAGTGGCGCCACATCTGGCGCCTTGCGGGCCAATACGCCAATTATAGTATTTTTGATGTGCGTGACAATGAGGAGTTGCACGCAATTCTCTCTGGCCTGCCGCTGTTTAAATTTATGGACATCGAGGTAACTCCGCTTTTGCGGCATCCCTCTTCCATCCGCGATAACGATACCTGACAGCCACAAGACCGTGCCGCGGGGAGTGGCACCCAATTTTTGAAAGATCCTAGAGGAGGATGAACACATGAACGTAAAGATCTTTGATCGGCCCGATATTCAGGCTTTTCTCAAGACCCTGAGCGGGCTTGATAAAGACGGTGGTAGCCCGCGCATGAAGGAAATTACCCACCGGATCATGTCTGACCTGTTCAAGGCTATTGATGATTTGAACATCACCCCGGATGAATATTGGACGGGCATTGCATGGCTGAACGAAATTGGTGCGGCCGGTCAGGCTGGCCTGATATCGCCCGGTCTTGGCCTCGACCATTTTATTGATGAGCGGCTTGATGCTGTTGATGCCGCCCTCGGCATTGAAAACCCAACGCCGCGCACCATTGAAGGCCCGCTTTATGTGGCCGGAGCGCCGGTAAGCAAGGGGTTTGCTCGTCTGGATGATGGCACTGATGAAAACGGCCATCTGTTGATCATGCATGGCACTGTGATGGGTGCCGATGGCAAGCCGCTGCCGGGTGCAAAGGTTGAAGTCTGGCACTGTGACACCCGCGGTTTCTACTCGCATTTTGACCCAACGGGCAAACAGGCCGATTTTAACATGCGGCGCACGATTATTGCCGACGAAAACGGCTGTTATAAATTCCGGAGCATTCTGCCAAGCGGATATGGCGTACCTCCGGGCAGCCCAACCGAGCGGTTGTTGTCGGCGCTTGGCCGTCATGGACAACGCCCGGCCCACATCCACTTCTTTGTCAGCGCCGATGGCCATCGTAAGCTGACCACACAGATCAATATCGAAGGCGATCCGCTGATCAACGACGACTTTGCCTATGCAACGCGAGATGGCCTGATTCCGCCGGTGATTGAGCGCACCGACGAGGCCAGCATCAAGGAAAATGGCTTGTCTGCCCCGTTTGCCGAAATCAAGTTCGACATTCATCTGACGTCACTGGTGGACGGTGTCGATAACCAGATCAACGAACAGCGCAAGCGCGCAATGGCTTGATGGTTTCGGCTGGCGGCTTAAAGCTGCCAGCCGGTTTCTCATGGTTTTATATCGTGTCGATATTATAGCTTATGTCGATGAAACTTCACGCGTTGCCAAGAGTTTATCGATCCGCATGCCGTCCAGATCGATAATTTCAAACCGCCAGCCATCGAATTCAAACACCTCGCCTACCTCTGGCAGATGGCCCAGTTGGTGCAGTGCCAAGCCTGCAATGGTGTGAAAATCGCTGTTTTCGGGCCTGCTCGTCAGTTCCAGCCTTTCAAAGGCATCATAGGCTGGCATTTGTCCGTCAATCAGCAGGGAGCCATCTTCACGCTCAACGATATTGGGATGGTCATCGTCGTCTGCGGAAAGATCACCGGCAATGGCTTCGAGAAGATCGGTCTGGGTCAAAATTCCTTCAAGGCTGCCGTATTCGTCCACCACCATTGCAAGGCGCACCGGCGTCGTCTTGAAGTTTTCCAGCAGCCTGAACACGGAGGTTGATTCATGGATGATCAAGGGTTGCTGCAGCACCGAAAGAACATCAATCGGCACACCATCAAGCACCTGATTCAGCAAATCCTTCTTCAAGACCATGCCGATGGTGTCATCAATGCTGCCATGGGCTACCAGAAGTTGCTCATGCGGGCTTTCGCGCAAGCTTCGCAGGATGTCGTCATCGCTGTCGTCGGCATCAATCCAGTCCACGTCCAGCCGTGGCGTCATGATGTCGGACACATCGCGGCTGCCAATGTTGAACACCCGCTCAACCAGATCTTTTTGCGCCTGTTCAAGAAGGCCCGCTTCCTGGCTTTCGGCAATCAGCAGTTTGATTTCGGCGGGCGAATGAAGTGATCCTTCGCCATTGCCGGGCTGAAGCCCGCACAGGCGAATAACAGAATTGCCCATGGCGTTCAGGATGAGAATGGCCGGTCGCAGCACCATCAAAAACACGGCCAGCGGGCGCACAATGGCAAGAGCCGTTCCTTCGCTGCGCTGCAACGCCAAACTTTTCGGGGCAAGCTCGCCAAGAACGATGTGCAGAGCAGTGATGATGATAAACGAAATGGCCACCGCAAACGCATGCGACCCTGCAATCGCCCATGATCCCGGCAAAAAGGCCAGCAAAGGTTCAATCAGATGCGCCAGTGCAGGCTCGCCAACCCAGCCGAGCGCAAGCGATGAAATGGTTATGCCAAGCTGGGTGGCGGCCAGGTTGGCATCCAGATTGTCGACAGCGCGTTGCAAGGCGCTGGCATTCATGCGGCCTTGAGAAACGAGCTCGGCAACACGGCTTTTTCGAACAGAAACAAGGGCGAACTCGGCGGCGACGAAAAAGCCGTTGGCGGCAACCAGAAAAATAACCGCAAATATTCCCAATGTATCAAAATAACTACTTCCGGACTCGGGCATAAATTCCTTTTAGGCGGGCCTCGCCGTGATCTGTTGTCTAAGAGCCCACAGCATCGCGGGCCATAGAGGACGCACAAGCTGTGCTGTCGCCCTTCAATCGGCTGCATCATTCCTGAAATCTGTTCCGGTTTCAGGAATGATGCACTCGTAAAAGTGAGGGATAATCTAGCGTCACCCTTGAAAAATGCAAGCAAGCTCGAATGAACATCATCAGGCAAGTGGTAGCGCCACCTGAACCTCCACGCCCTGCGGCTTCATGGGCCGGGGGGAGATGACGTTGACCGTCATGCCGGTGCGCTCGGTGATCGCCTTGATAATCGAAAGCCCAAGCCCGCTGCCACCCATTTTGGCACTGCCGCGCTCAAATCGCAGCATCAGCCTTTGCATGATATCCGCTGACAAAACCGGCCCGTCATTGGCAACGCTGAGCGTGCCGTCCGGCTGCAGCATCGCCTCCACCTGACAATCGTGTGCCCCGTGTTTCAATGCATTTTCAATCAGATTGCGAAAGAGAATGCCAACGGCATCCGGGTCCAGCCTGGACATCACCGGCGCATCTGGAAGGTTCAATTCAATGCGGCCCTCGCCCACCCGCGTGAAATCCTGAACAATCATGTTGAGCACTGTTCTAAGGTCGAAAGGCTCGTCGCTCTGCAGGCGCCCACCTTCCGCGCGGGCAAGCTGCATCAGTTTTTCGGACATGCGCATCAGCCGTTTCAGCGTATGGGTGATCTCGCTTGCCCGCTGGCCGGTCAGTTCCTCTGTCGTTTCCGAGCGGATACGCTGGGCTTGGGCAATGGCACCTGCCACCGGGGTTCGCAATTCGTGGGCGGCATTGGCGGCAAAGGCCCGCTCGGCTGAAAAGGCCGCCTTCAACCGATCGAGCAATTGGTTGATGCCCGCCGATATGGGCCGCAATTCGCTGGGCAGATTGCTATCTGGCAGGGGTGAGAGATTTTGCGCTCCGCGATGGCTCAGCTCCTGTTGCAGCACCCGCACAGGCCGCAGAGAGCCGCGCACGGCCAAAAAAATGGCCAGAAGGCTGACCGGGATCACCACGGCAAGCGGCAAAATCAGCCCCAGCAGCATTTTTTGCGACAGTTCCTTGCGATGCGCCAACGGCTCGGCCACGGCAATTGTGACATGTCCTTTCGTGCTCGCGTCAAAATAGATCTGATGGGTATCGGTGCGCACAAAGCCGGTGCGCACAAACGGCGGAAAAATTGCCGCATCGGCATCTTTTGAGGCAAGAATGATCCTGCCGTTGTCAGCGCGGATGAGAAAGGTCACATCATCGCCATAGCGTGCCTCGCGGCCCTCGTGGCTTTCAATTTCATCCCCGCCGGGCCCATCATCATGGTCTGTGAGATCACGATTTTTATGGCCTTCGCGCAGATCATGCAGGGCTATGGGCAAAATGCGCTGGGCCGTGGACCTTAGCCCGTCGTCAAACACGTCCTCCATCTCAGCCGTCAGGCGGTGGGCGGTGATGGCGGCAGCCACAAGCCACAGCACGGTGACCGAAAGCCCGATGGTAAGCGCCAGGCGCGCCTGAAGCGAAACACTCTTTTTCATGGCCGTCCCAGACGGTAGCCGAGCCCGCGTTCGGTCTCGATCACCTTCGCGCCAAGCTTTTTGCGCAAGCGGCTGACGTGAACCTCAATGGCGTTGCTGTCGATGTCGGTATCAAAAGAATAGAGCTTTTCCTCAAGTTGTGCCTTGGAGAGAAGCTGGTTCGGCCTTTGCAGAAAGGCCTCAAACAAAACCCATTCGCGCGCGGTTAAAATTACTGCTTTGCCGTTGAGGATAACGTGCCTGGCGGCGAGATCAATGGTCAGCGCGCCAAGTGTCATGATCGGATTAGGGTTGCCGCTATAGCGGCGCGCAACAGACCCGATGCGGGCCGAAAGCTCCTCCAGATCAAAGGGTTTGACCAGATAATCATCGGCTCCGGCGTTGAGGCCTGCGATGCGATCAGACACCTGATCAAGCGCGGTCAGGATGATCACGGGTGTGACATCGCCTCTCGCGCGCAAGGCTTTCAAAAAGGGAATGCCAAGGCCATCGGGCAGCATGAGATCCAGCAGCACCAGCCCATAGCTGGTGGAGGCAAGCGCATCCGTTGCGCGATCCAGCCGGGTCATCCAGTCTACGGAATGGCCATCGGCGGCGATCTGGTCGCGGATGGCTGCGCCCAGCGCCGTGTCATCCTCTATCAATAGCACGCGCATCAATGCCTCCCCTGCTCTCCTTTTTTAATCTGCTCGCCAGCTTACCGGAAGCTGAAGCAATGTCGCAGCTTTTGTCAGGAGCCGGTCAGTTTTCCGCGCCATTGATCAATCCCACATGAAGAGGAAACGACAATGAAAAGCAGCATTCTGCTAGCCCTGGCCATTATGGCCGCACCCCCTGCTCAGGCGCGGGACGATTGCGATGTGCCGATCAAGGATTGGCAGACGCGCGATGCGGTGCGCGCCTTGGCCGAGACGAAAGGCTGGGTCCTGCAACGCATCAAGATCGATGACGGTTGTTATGAGGTCCATGGCACCGACCAGGATGGCAAGCGCTTTGAGGCCAAAATTGACCCGGCAACGCTGACCGTCATCGAGATCGAGCTAAACCACAAGCGTCGCTGATCTCAAAAAACCTCAACAGCAAGCACGGCGTGCATCCTGCCCCCCATTCATCAGACACACCAAAATTTTGAAGGATCATAGAATGAAATCTTTTCTCGCACTCCTCGCTGTCACCACAGCTCTTACGCTGCCCGGTCTCGCTCCCAATGCTGCGATGGCAGGTCAGGTGAGTTTGAACACCACCATGCGCAATTATGGTGGCAATGGCGCTTTCCTTGCCTATTACCTCACAGATGCGCAGGGCAAATATGCGGGCAGCGTGTGGATGGCAGGCGGCAAGGCCCGATATTATGAGCATCTCGCCAGCTGGTATCGGGCAACGGGTGGCGATACCCGCGAGATCAATGGCATCACGGGTGCAAGCGTTGGCTCTGGCCGCACACTCAAAGTCACGCTCGATCTTGCCGATACCTTGTTTGATGCCGGCTACAAGCTGCATATCGATTCTGCCGTGGAAGATATGCGCGATAGCCCCAACGAGATCGTTGTGCCACTGACCTCTGCCGGTTTCGGCCAAAAGGCAAAGGGAACCCGCTACATCGCCGATTTCAGCTATACTCGTTAAGCGGATAAGGACGCCTGTTATGATCCGCTTGCTCCACCGCTGGCTTGCTCTGCTGGCCACTATGCTTCTCAGCACTATTGCCGTCTCTGGCGTGGCATTATCGGTGTTTCCCACCATGGAGGCCTTCATCACGCCCTCCGCCCAACAGATCACTGTTGCGCAGCTGGCAGCGCGGGTGCGCGGCGCTGAGCCGAGCGTTGAGCAGATCCGGCGCGCGCCCTCCGGCCGCATCACCGCCTATTATTTTGAGGGAGATCAACCGGCGTCTGCGGTGATTGATCCCGGAAGCGGCAAGCCCGTGAGCCCCGCCGATACATCGGCAGTCGAGCGGTGGCTGATCAATTTTCACCGCGCGTTGTTTTTGGGCGATCAGGGCAGGATTATCACGGCCGTGGGTGCGGCAATCATGCTGCTGATGTCGATCTCCGGCCTGTTTCTCCTCGTGCGGCGTGCTGGCGGCTGGCGTTTCTTGTTGCGGCCTATCAAAGGCCAAGGTAAGGGACGGCTCCATTCGGTGGTGGCTCGCGTCACGCTTCCCGGTCTGGTCTTTTCGTCACTCACCGCTCTTTGGATGGCGGCTGCCACCTTTGGCCTTCTGCCGGAAGGGGCCGGTGCGCAAGCCTTTCCGGCAACGGTGAGCGGCGAAACCGGCATCGCGCTTGATGCCATCCCTACTCTGCAAGCAACCCTTGTCGATGATCTGCGTTCTCTCAACTTTCCCTCGGTTAACGATGCGACCGATGTTTTCACGCTGAAAACAGCGACAGGCGAAGGCTATCTTGACCAAGGCACAGGTGCGCTGCTGGGCTGGCGGGCCACCAGCTGGATCGATCAAGCCTCTTATCTGATCACCATGCTGCACACGGGGCGAGGCATGGCGTGGCTCGGCCTTATCCTTGGGTTTTGCGCATTTGGGGTGCCGTTTCTGGGATGGACGGGCATTGCAATCTGGCTGTCACGTCGCAGCCCAAGTCGAGGCCATGGCAAGGCGGTGTCTGCGCCGCCAAGCGCTGCCGACACCATTGTGCTGGTGGCCTCGGAAAGTGGCACCACGCGTGGTTTTGCAGCAACGCTTCAATCTGCCCTGACATCAAGCGGTCTTCGGGTGCATGTTGGAGCCATGACTGGCTTTGACGTTGCGCGCTGGCCAAAGGCAAAGCGCGTCATCCTGCTGGCTGCCACCTATGGCGATGGCTCAGCCCCCGCCTCAGCGCAAGGCTTTCTGGAGCAGCTCAAATCCGTTTTGGCTCGCCCGGATCTTTCACTCGCTGTGCTTGGATTTGGTGATCGCAGCTTTGCACATTTCTGCGGCTTTGCTGCGCGGATTGCCGAGATCGCGAAGACGAACGGCTGGACGGAGCTTTTGCCTTTTGACACCATCGATCGGCAATCGCCGCAGGATTTCAGCCGGTGGGGCCGCAATCTTGCAAAAGCGCTTGATCTCGATTTTGAGCTGAACCATCAACCTGTCGCGCCCAAAACATGGCCTCTCAATCTGGTCTCCCGGCGCGATTACGGTGCAAATGTTCAGGCCATGACGGTGATTTTGCGCTTTGCTTTGCCCAAAACCTCGCTTTGGCAGCGGCTGAGCGGCCAAGGCTTTGCGCCGTTTGAGGCCGGAGACCTGATCGGGATCGTGCCGCGAGGTTCCGATTTGCCGAGGTTCTACTCGCTCGCTTCCGGCTCAAAAGACGGATTTCTTGAAATTTGCGTGCGCAAACATGCGGGCGGTCTCTGCTCCGGCCAGTTAACGGCACTGGAGCCCGGCGATGCGGTGACGGGTTTTGTGCGGCACAACCCGGCTTTTCGCCCGGTAAAAACGCGCAAACCTGTGATCCTGATTGGGGCCGGAACAGGCATTGGGCCACTTGCCGGTTTCGCTCGCGCCAATGCATCCCGCCAGCCCATGCATCTTTATTTTGGTGCGCGCCATCCCGGCAGCGATGCGCTTTATGCAGAAGAGCTATCGCACTGGACGCAGGATGGGCGGCTTGCCTCTGTCACCATGGCCTATTCGCGCGTACAAACGCCCGCCTATGTGCAAGACAGTCTGCGCAAGGATGCGCCAAAGCTGTGCAGCCTGATCAAAGCAGGCGGACAGGTTCTCGTCTGCGGCGGAACAGACATGGCAGCCGGTGTGGCGGCGGCGCTTACAGATATTCTGGCCGGTGACGGCATCCATCTTTCCACTTTGAAAGCACAGGGCCGCTATGCAGAAGACGTTTACTGACCTCACCCGCCACGCGCTAAACGGTGCCACCATGGGCACACGCTGGTCGGCGCTGTTTTATAGCCCGTCTGGCTTTGGCCCCGCCCCGGTTCAAACCTCTATGGCCCATGCTGTTGCTGAAGTGGATCAGCAAATGTCCAGCTGGAAGCAAGATAGTGATCTCAACCGCCTGAATGCGGCAAAGCAAGACACCTGGGTGGCGTTGCCAGAGCAGCTTATGACCGTGCTGGAGGCCGGTCTTGCAATTGGCCGGGCATCAGGAGGTGCTTTTGATATCGGCATGGGCGATGCCGTGAACGCTTGGGGATTTGGGCCAAAACCAGCCGATGAGGCAAAAATCAGAGCCGCACGGCTTCAGCGCCGTTGCCTGGCCCATGAGAGTTTAGAGCTTGATAGGGCCAACCTTCGAGCGCGAAAACACCACACCGTCTGCTTTGACCTCAACGGCATTGCCAAAGGCTATGGCGTGGACAGGCTAACCGAGATTGCCTCACAACATGGCGTGACGGCCGGGCTTTTTGCCATTGATGGCGAGTTGAGGGCCGCAGGCACGCTGCCTGATGGCGGTGGCTGGACGGTTGCGGTCGAGAGGCCCGATATTGCTCTGCGCACGCCCCATTCTATTCTGGAGCTGCAAGATGCGGCTGTTGCGACCTCGGGTGATTATCGGCATTGGGTAGAATTGGCAGGGCACCGCCTCTCCCACACCATGGACCCGCGCCGTGGCATGCCCCTCACACAGCCGCCTGCCTCTGTCACCGTCATTGCCCGCGACTGCATGAGCGCCGATGCCTGGGCGACGGCCATGATGGTGCTGGGCGAAGAGCAAGGTCTTTTGCTTGCAGAAAAACTTGGGCTGTCTGCGCTGTTTTTGCAGCATAACACTGCATCTCTTTAGCTTTATCGCGAGAGCACTCGAGGCTCATTTTTGAATAGCATGCAATATATCCTATACGATATAATGAATGCGATGGCTCTATTGGGCCGTGTGATCAAGCCTGTGACAGGCAACCGTGCGCCCCAAAGCGACGGTATGAAGCTCTGGCCGTTCATGGACGCAGCGCTCGACGGCAATGGGACAGTTTGCATAAAATGCACAACCCGCACCCGTTTCAGCAGATCTGTTGGGCAGGTTTTTTCTGGCTTGCCTGCCAAAGCGGTCGACGCTCAATTCGGCATCGGTCAGCGCGCTCGTATAGGGGTGAAGGGGCTGTTTGAAAACCGCCTGGGCGGGGCCTTGCTCGACCAGTCGACCGCGATACATCACCCCCACCCGATCGGCGATGCTATTGACCACCGCCAGATTGTGGCTGATGAACAAAAAGGTGACGCCGCGCTTTTCACGCAGATCTTGCAGCAGATTGAGCACCTGCGCCTGAACGGAGAGGTCGAGGGCTGACACCGCCTCATCGGCCACCACCAGACGAGGCCCGGTGATCAGGGCTCTGGCAATGGCAATGCGTTGGCGCTGGCCACCGGAAAATTCATGCGGATAGCGCGCCGCATGGCTGGCTTCCAGCCCCACGCTCTCCAGCATGCTGGCGACGCGCGCACGAATCCCTGCTTTGTCAGGCTTGCTTGCCAGAACATGCAATGGCTCGGCGATAATCCGACCAATTTTCTGGCGCGGATCCAAAGACCCGAATGGGTCTTGAAATACCATTTGAAAATCCCGCCGCCTCTGCTTGAGTTCCTTGTCTTTTAATGAAAATAAATCCTCGCCATCGAAAAGCACCTGACCGGAGGTTGGGCGATCTAGTGCCATCACCAGCCGCGCAAGCGTGGATTTTCCGCAGCCGCTCTCGCCAACAATGCCGAAAATCTCATGAGCATCAATGGTGAGCGAAATATTGTCCAAAGCGCGTTGCGTGTGGGTTTTGCCCAGCAAGGGACGGCTGACATAATCGCGTGTCAGGTGGCGAACATCGAGAAGCGGTGCTTTTTCCATCAGCATGGCTCTTCCGGGTCACTGCGTCGGCCGCATTCGCTGCGGCTTGGCACGGATTGTAACAGGCTGCGTGTGTAGGGATGCGCAGGATGTTCAAACACTGTGCGGGTTGCCCCCTCCTCGATTTTTTGTCCGGCAACCATGACAATGGTGCGATCACACATGCGGGCAATCACGCCCAGATCGTGGCTGACAAGCATCATGGCCATGCCATGCTCGTCCACGAGATCGCTCAGCAGATCAAGCACCTCGGCCTGCACCGTCACATCCAGCGCCGTTGTTGGCTCATCGGCAATCAACAGTGCAGGCTTCAGCGCCAGCGCGATCGCAATTCCAACCCGCTGGCGTTGCCCACCGGAGAGTTCATGCGGATAGGCCTTTGCCCGCCGCTTCGCATCTGGCATGCGTACCTGATCCATCATGTCCACCGCCCGTAACCGTGCTTCGCGCCATGATAACCCGCCGTGACAGACCATGCCTTCGGCAATCTGATCACCAATGGTCATGGCCGGGTTAAGCGCTGTCAGCGGTTCTTGAAAGATTATGCCAATCCGCTTGCCGCGAAGGGTACACATCCTTGTTTCACTGGTGCTCAAGAGATCTTCCCCCTCAAGCAGAATCTGTCCGCTGGCTTTGGCAATATCGGGCAAAAGGCCCATGATCGAGAGGGACAACAGCGATTTTCCTGATCCGCTTTCCCCGACAATGCCAAGCGTTTCACCGGCATGCACATCGAACTCAACACCATCCAATACCGTCATCTCGCGGCCGTTCGATGGGGCAATGCAAACGTTGAGATTGCGCACGGACAGAAAGGGGCTGTTGCTCATGACAGCCTCTTTTCACGCGGATCAAGCAGATCTCTCAGGCCATCGCCGAGCATATTGAAGCCGAGCACGGTGAGAGCAATGGCAAGGCCCGGCAAAATCGCAAGCCACGGAGCAATTCCCAGATAGGTCTGGGCATCGGCCAACATCCGCCCCCATGTGGGCGTTGGCGGCGGCATGCCTAAACCCAGAAAGCTCAGGCCCGCCTCTGTTAAAATAGCAAGGCCAAGTTGAATGGTGACCTGAACGATGATCTGATTGGCGATATTGGGCAGAATATGGTGCCAGGTGATTAAAATCTTGCCCTTGCCTGCCCCGCGTGCGGCAAGCACGTAATCGCGCGTCCAGATTTGCAAGGCCGCGCTGGCGGTGATGCGGGCAAATACCGGCACCATGAAAACGGCGATGGCGATAATGGCCGTAAACCGACCCGCTCCCAGCAAGGCCCCCAGCATCATGGCTGACAAAATCGGCGGAATCGCAAAGATCACATCATTGATCCGCATGATCAGCGCCGCAAACAGGCCGCGCTGTGCTGCCGCTGTCACCCCCAAAAACGTGCCAACCGAGGCACCAAGGCTAACCGCCAGAACCGAGGTGGACAATGAGTTCCACGCGCCGACCATCAGCATGGAGGCAAGATCACGCCCGAGCTGGTCTGTGCCCAAAATACCAAAGGCCAAAGGTGGTTTCAATTTATGAATAATCTGCATTTTCAAGGGCGGCAAAGGCGTCCAGACCAGAGACAGCAGCGCAATAGCCACCAGCGCCGCAATGAGGGCAAAACCAATCGCAAGAGTGGGCCTTGAAAGACAATGAATCGTCGCGATGGGCTCTGATTTCGCGCGGGTGTTCATGCGCCTCTCCCCCGCAATCTGGGATCAAGCAGAAGATAAGAAAGATCGATCAGGAAATTCATCACAATCACCAGACCGGCAAAGAACAGCACCACGTCTTGCATCACCACAATGTCGCGCTGGATCAGCGCCTGATAGGCCAACCGCCCGAGTCCCGGCAGGTTAAAGACATTTTCAATCAAAATCGCGCCCGCGATCAAAAATGTAAATTGCAGGCCGAGGATTGTCATCACCGGCACAAGGGCATTGGGCACGGCGTGCCCCCAGAGCGCCTGCCTGCGGGTCAGCCCTTTGGCGCGCGCGGTACGGACAAAATCCTCATTCATAACCTCCAGCACGGAAGAGCGTGTCACACGGGTCAAGACACCAGCTTGCGGCAAAGCCAGCGCAATGGCGGGCAAAATTAACGCCGCCAGCGCTTTGCCAAATCCCGCTTGCCAACCGGGAAAGCCGCCAGCGGGCATCCAGCCCAGCGAAATGGAAAAAGCCATGACCAGCAACAGACCGACCCAGAAACCCGGAACCGCAATGAACACTTGCGACACAACACCGGCGATATAATCAAAGGCACCGTTGCGCTTCCCCGCCGAGACGACGCCCAGCGGAATGGCAATGGCGACCGAGAGCACGATGGCCATCAACGCCAGCGGCAATGTCACCACCAAGCGCTGGCCAATCAGATCCGAAACAGGAACGCCATAGGTGTAGGATGTTCCAAGATTGCCGGTTGCAACCCCGCAAAGCCACGCCAGATAGCGCATCACCACCGGTTGATCGAGACCGAGTTCGTGGCGCAATGCCATCAGGGTGTCGGGACTTGCCGAGGTGCCCAGCATCACGGCTGCCGGATCACCCGGCAGCACACTCATGATCAAAAACACCACGGCAGAAACGGCAACAAGCGTCACGATCAACCCGACACAGCGCCTCAAGATCAGTTCCATCATATCTGGATTTCCCGGCTCGGATCATAAGTCACAGCAAAACCACCGCACGGTGACGGAGATCGGCCCCGCGCAACCCATTGGACCTTGTCGTGTCGGATCAATCTTGCCAACGCACATCTGTCAGCACGATTGAGGGAATGGGTTCATTGGTCCAGAGGCCTTTTAATTTTTTATTCCAGACACCCAGCTTGGCCATTACAAACAAGGGTAAAGCAGGCACATCTTCTGCCAGAATTGTCTGGGCTTGCCCATAGAGCTGGTTCTGAGCCGCCAGATCGCTGGTGGCCTGAATCGTCTTCATAATCTCATCGAATGCCGGATTTTTATAGTTAAAATAATAGGGATCGCGGGCGTAAATATCGATATCCATCGGCTCGGCATGGGCCACGATTGTCATGTCGTAATCGGTTGCCTTGAACACATCCGCCACCCATTTTGCCGGAAATTCGGTGGGCTGAATGGTCATCGTGACACCAATCTCGGCAAACATGGCCTGCATGATTTCGGCGCTGCGCGGCGCATAGGCCATCTGCGGCGTTTTGATGGTAAAGCTGAAACCGTTGGGATAGCCCGCTTCCGCCAGAAGCGCCTTGGCTTTGGGCGGATCGTAAGGCAAAACGTTCGTTGTATCTATATAGCCCGGATCATTCGGGGTATAATGGCTGCCGATGGCCGTGCCATAGCCCGACCATGCGCCATCGATCACGGTTTTTCGATCAATAGCCATCATCAAAGCCTGCCGAACACGTTTCTCGTTAAACGGCTTTCGGGCGTTGTTTATGCCCGCAACCACCTTCAATTCCGTATTGCCAATCACCGTGATGAGCTTGTCATCCCCTTTAAAGCTCTCCATCAACTCAGGAGCCAAAAACTCGGCAAAGGCATCAACATCCCCGGATTTGAGGGCTGCGGCCTCGGCTTGCGGATCGGAAATGAAGCGAAATGTAGCACCCGTCAGCCCAAGGTTGACAGACGTGTTCCAGTAATCCGGATTGGCTTTGAGCTGTACGCGATCACCCTTGGCCCAGCTGACAAATTTGAAAGGGCCTGTGCCTATGGGCGTGATTTTATTGTCTGCTGCACTTTTAGGGGCCACCATCACAGAGGCGGGCCATGCCAACCAATAGATGAGCGAACCTGTTGGCTGTTTAAGCTTCAACACCAGCGTATTGCTGTCGGGCGTTTCGATATGATCAATCGACGCAAAAAAGCGTTTTTGCGGATTGATGGAATCTGCACCGCGCGCGCGCTCAAGGCTGAATTTTGCGACGGACGCATCAAAGGCCTCACCGTCATGAAATTTCACGCCGTCTTGCAAATGGAATGTGTAGGTCAAACCATCGGCTGAAATCGTCCAGCTTTTGGCCAGTTGCGGTATGATCTTGCCATTTTGATCAATGGCCACCAATCCTTCAAAAATATTCTGCCAGGTCACCTGGCCGATGGCCACGGGAGCCGCCGCCGTTGGATCAAGCCCGGTTGGTTCAATCGCCATGCCAATCGTCACCTGCGTGTTTGCAGCATGACTTGGAGCTGATCCGAAGATAGAGAAAACAACAGAGCCCGCAAGCAACACTGCTGTGCGGTGCCAGGTTTTGGCGGGGCGATTTTTCGAGACCAGCACGTTCACCATCGCAATTTCCCCTCTTCCTTGGTGATTTTCACCACACTTCACTGCGCACTCGGATGGATTTATAGCATCATGGTGCCACACTCAGCCATATTTTGCGCATGCGCATGCTAGCATCCACATAATCTTCCGCTTTAACCCATTCCGGTCAGGAGTTTACACAGAAAAAGCAGGGTTCGATAAGAAAGGCATTCCGGAATCAGTTTGGCCCTTCAAGGAAAAGCCACAGAGATAGTGAAGCAATGGAAATTGCAAAATTGCTGGCGCTATCTTTGTTCGTTACACTTATCGGCAATATGCGCCTTTGGCTGTATAAACACGGTTGCGACGAATTTAAACCACCAATGATCGCTATAAACACACAAGAGCATCGAGATAAGAGTATAAAATCAAAGCCATGACGATTGAAAACAGAGCGCCTGCCATCTCGATTGCGGTCACAACATTTAATGGTGAGACGTTTCTAGCAGCGCAGCTGGACTCATTGTTGGCCCAGACCTTTCAAGATTTCGAAATTGTCATAAGCGACGACGCTTCAACAGACGCAACAATCAAAATTCTTGAGCAATACCAACAAAAAGATTCAAGGATCAAAATTTTCCAACAGGCGGAAACGCAAGGTCTGCAGAAAAATTTCGACTGTGTAATGCGCAAATGTGCCGGTGATTTTATTGCGCCATGTGACCAGGACGACATCTGGCTGCCGCAAAAACTGGAGGTTTTATTTGCGCTTATAAAACAGCGTCAATGTTCGTTGGTGTACTGCAATTCAAAATTGTTCGGCACCTCCATGGAGGGACGAGAACTGACCATGTTTGACAGGTTCACCCCGATTGAGGGGGCCAATGCGCTTCAATTTGCGTTCAGGAATTGTGTTTCCGGCCACGCGGTACTTTTCGACCGCTCAATCCTTGCGCATGTTTTGCCAATACCCGAAAATCCAATGTTTGACTGGTGGCTGGCCGCTGTCGCCTCGTCTTGCAAAGGGATCGCCTTTACCTCAGAGCCATTGGTTCTCTATCGCCAGCATGCAGCAAGCACCACGGATGCATTTCGGCAAAAAAAGAGAGTTGGAAGCCGAATTCGCGGGAGCCTGGCGAGAAAGAAAAAGAGATCTGCTTCGATAGCAGATAGAATAAAGCAATTTTGCCTCTGTCCTGATAAAGGCGGTCAGGATTTTTCTCAATTGTTTCGTATGTTTATTAATACAAAAAATAGATTATTAAATATAGAATTTATTGTTTTTTTGTATCGTAATCGTATTGTTTTGTTTGGAGATAAATATAGAGGATTTTTTAAATTTTTACCGAAGCTTATAAAAATTATATCATTGTGATTTTGCTTTTTTGAAAAGTGATGGGATCGCAATGTTGATATTGAGGTAAATTCAATTTTGCAAATATGCGATAAAATATGAATTCCATGCAGAATTTTGACGTAATGCCAAGAGAAATTAAAAATGACCCTTGTGTAAACTATTGATTTCTAGAGGTTGGTTAAGGATTTGGTTCTGCACGAGGAATTGTTCATGCGCGCTGGGTTTGCTTTGCCGGGGTCAAGCTAGACCTCGTGCTTTGCATGGGCTATACGCCCATAAGTGTTTTGAGAACGACTACCCAGCGATATAGGGATGAAATGGCCGACGAGATTGAATTTACCGGCGAGCGTTATATGCCAAGCATTGATGGAAACATCTATCTGGAGCACATGCACAGATATTATCTTGCTAAAGGCTTTGTGCAAGGCAAGGAAGTGCTTGATATCGCGAGTGGCGAAGGCTTCGGGTCTGCCATTCTGGCTCAGGCCGCAAAATCCGTCATAGGTGTCGACATTTCAGAAGATGCCGTGGGCCATGCCCAAGCCAAGTACGGCTCGGCCAGGCTTTCATTCCGTCCGGGGTCTTGTGAGGCGATTCCCTTGCCGGATGCGTCCGTAGATGTTGTGGTGTCTTTTGAAACCATTGAACACATTGAAGCGCATGAAGTCTTTCTCAAAGAAATCAAACGCGTGTTGCGCCCAAATGGCAGTTTAATTATTTCAACGCCGGAAAAAGAAGCCTATACAATTGCGACCGGATTGGTAAATCCGTTTCATGTCAAAGAGCTGTTTCGTCGGGAATTCGATACGCTCTTGTCTCGCCATTTCAATTATGTCTCCATGCATGGGCAAGTCATTGGCTTCGGCTCTCTTATTGCGCCGGAGGGGCAGCCAAGCGTCTTCGTTGAGACCAACGCAGTGACTGGAACATCAACATCTGGCATTAAAACGCCGATGTATATGATCGCCGTTGCGTCCGATGATGCTGCCGGCTGTAAGGCGATCGGAGGATTTTTCTCGCAGGATATTCAGTCGTCTGAGCCTGTTCTCAAGCGCGTTGAATTCGAGAAAGAAGAGTGGTTTGACAGTGTCATTGACGATATTGATCAAATCTCGCAAGAGGTGAAAACACTTCAGAATGTCAACTGGGTGAGCCGGGTTTCACTTTTGAAGCTGCTGCGCCGCTTGGTATATTCGAGACTTCTCTACAAACTGTCTAAAAGCAAACGATTCAGCGAGCGCCGCCGCAAGCGTTTTCTGAACTCAGCCAAAAAGCGCGATCCGATGCTGCTTTCCGGTCGAGTATCTGAGTTTTGTGAAAATTATTACACCCGCATAAGCAAAAACAAGGAACTCTCGGCAAATCGCTCAATACGAAATGCCAAAGGTGGCTTAAGGGTTACGGCGATCGTTCCCAATTACAATCATGAAGCTTATTTGCGTCAGCGCCTGGACAGTATTATAGCGCAAACCTATCCCCTCATTGATATTGTTATATTGGATGACTGTTCCTCCGATGGCAGCAGAGCTGTCATCGAATCCTATGTCAAAAAATATCCGGAGCGTATTCAAGCGGTTTACAACGCGGAAAACTCTGGCGGTGTGTTTCGCCAGTGGAAAAAAGGACATGCCAAGGCCACCGGCGATCTGGTGTGGATCTGCGAAAGCGACGATTTTTGCGAACCTGACTTCGTGGAGCGCATGATCGGCACATTCAATGACTCCAGCGTCATGATGGCTTTCGGGCGGATTGAATTTGTGGACGCCAGCGGCAGCTATATGGATGGCATGGGGCATTACCGCGAAGACAGTGAGCCCGGCATTTGGAATTCTCGGATCGTGCGCCCTGCGTCCACGTGGTTTTCAGGTGGTTTCGGCGTCAAGAACGTGATCGCCAACGTTGGCGGTAGCATCTGGCGTCGTTTCGATATTGACGACAGCATATGGGAGACCGCCGGTAGCTATAAGATCATGGGCGACTGGTTCCTCTACTCTGTGATCGCGGGCGGCGGACAGATCGCCTATGAGCCTGCAGCCCTGTCCTATTTCCGTATTCATGGTAGCAACACGTCTGGTGCCTCGGCGCAATCCAAACCAGAGTATTATCAAGAATATGCCCGGTTGATGGCATCTCTGAAAGCACGCTGGGACATACCGGCCGAGACCGTCAGCAAATTTCTGAGCGTTTGTCGCAATGTCTATGAAAATGCCGGCGGGGTATCTGGTGCCACGTTTGACGTGCTATTGCCTGCCAACGAATTGACGGCGTTGCCGCAAACCAATCTCCATGTGTTGATTGGCTTTCTTGGCTTTTCTTTCGGCGGAGGGGAAATTTTCCCGATTAATCTGGCCAATGCGTTGCGCCGCCAAGGCGTTATGGTCTCCATGCTGCAAATGCATACCGAGGATGATCATTCTGACGTCAGACGCATGTTGCATCCAAGTATTCCTGTGTACACTGCCAATACAGTCAGGGGAATTGGGATCAAAAAATTCATCGAGAGTGCTGGTGTTTCCATCATTCACTCGCATATCGCCAGCATAGATGCTTTCTTGCTTGAAGAAGGGGAGATTTCATCTCCTTATATCGCAACGCTTCATGGTTCTTACGAAGCGATGGAGATCAATAAGAGAAGAATTGCACGGTGGAGCGCCAACATCGATGAGTTTGCTTACACGGCAGAACGCAATTTGACGCCATTCGAAGGGCTGGGGTTGCCTGAGACAAAGTTCAAAAAAGTGCGGAATGCTATGCCTTTGGATCTGGTAGAATACCCTAAAAGCCGCAAGGATCTCGCGATTGCTGATGATGCCGTCGTGTTTTGCCTGGTTGCAAGGGGTATCGATGGGAAAGGTTGGCAAGAAGCGGTTGCTGCCTATATGCAACTGCGCTCTCGTCATCCAGATGTGCCAATGGCATTGTTGATGGTCGGTGAAGGTCCGGTTGCCGACGCAGCCAAGGTGATGGCTGCGGGTGACGCCACCATTCACTTCCTGGGATATGCCAAGCAAATTCACGGGATCTATCGGATGAGCGATGTTGCGCTGATTCCAACACGGTTTCCGGGCGAATCATACCCGCTTTGCCTTATTCAAGCGTTGCAGGTTGGAGTGCCTTGTATTGCGACGGATGTTGGTGAAATCAGAAACATGTCCGAAATTAACGGGCAACAAGCTGGTATTATCCTTCCAAATCTGAGCAATAACGACCAGTTTGTGGCTGAAATTACTGGCGCTATGGAAAAAATACTGTCCCCGGACGTGCGCGCTGAGTTTGCAAAAAATGCGGCTCTTGCAGGTGCAACCTATAACATCGATGATCTTGCTGTTCATTACATTCAGCATTATCGAGCAGTTGCGGCTGCTCGTTCCTGATTTGGCTTAATTTTTGAAAGACACTCTATGAAAATATTAGTCATCGGGGGCGCTGGGTTTATCGGGTATCACCTCGTTCATGATTTATTGGACGCGGGCCATAGTGTGACAGTGTTTGGCCGGAGCGTGCAGCCGGCCAGACCTTTACCAAATGGCGTGCGCTATTTCTCAGGTGATCTCTCCAACACGGCCCTGCTCAAGGATTGCCTGGCGGATATTGACGCTGTCGCCCATCTTGCAAGCGGCACTGTGCCCGCCACGGGAGATAAAAATCCAATTGCGGATGTCAATATGAACCTCAACGGGACGTTAAGCCTGTTGGTGGCAATGGAAGCCTGCAATGTAAAGCGTCTTCTGTTTCTATCCTCCGGTGGAACGGTTTATGGCCCACCCCAGGAAGTCCCAATATCGGTCAATCATCCTCTGGCACCCATTTGTTCTTATGGGATCGTGAAAGTCGCCATTGAGTCTTATTTGAAGCTCTTTGAACGCAACGCGGGCTTGAAACCGATCGTGATCAGAGCGTCAAATCCTTATGGTTCGCATCAGGGGAATTTGGGTGTTCAGGGAATTATCGGAACATACCTCAATCTTGCATCTCAACAGCGCCCTATAGAAATATGGGGTGATGGCTCAACGATCCGCGATTTCATTTATGTCAAGGACTTAACAAGCCTATGCGTGAAATCACTGGAGAGCAACAAGGCCGGTATTTATAATGGTGGTAGCGGATTGGGCACATCTGTGTTGGCCATTGCACAACTTGTCCAGGAAATTACCGGTAATCCCGCGCCTATTGTTTATAAACCTCAACGTAATTTGGACGTTCCAATATCTGTTCTTGAAGTTGAGACAACCAAGGCAGACTTTGATTGGGATCCGAAGGTTGGCATTCAAGAGGGCATTTTAAGGACTTGGGACTGGTTGAATAGCGCAGAAAAGGCTTAAAGCGGCACTGTAAACTTAACGCTGCGAAGTCGAGATATGGGATTGAGGCTTTGGTTCAGGCGACATGAGTGCCCGTGGTGTGGTGCCATGATTGCATGGTTGGTTCGCAATTCGCAATGATGGGTGGATGGAAGCGAACCGTTGAAGGTGCCTCGTTGAGTTGAAGCGTTTCATGATCCTTTCACCCGTCGGAGAGGCTGATGAGAATTCTCGGCCAGATTGTTCATGCCCTTGTGCGAGCGATGTTCGACGCCGGGCATGATATTGCGCTTCGCCGCATCGTAGGATCGAAGCTTATCGGTGATTATCACACGCGGCGAACGCATGTGTGCTTCGGTGACAGTCAGGTCGTGCTGGGCGTCAGTCCGTCAGCCTACGAGTAAGCCTGCAGCGCCATGGGGCCGGAGAATGCGGCTGTTGCCATCGCCTGCATCCTTGAACGTTCGAACTTCATCAATTCGGGAAGAGGGCATCTCCGTGATCTCACGAAGCGGGCGAAGCGCGGCGAGTTCTCGCTTGGACCGATGTTTATCGTGACCTGAGCCCCAATTCCCCTCCATTTTTTCGGAGCGTCTTTGGTTTTCAATCTGGCCTTATGCCGCCTGTTTTTCCATAGCCATTTTCATTGCGAACTCGCTGGGTGTGATGTTACCCAGCGATGAGTGGGGGTCTGTTTCTGTTGCAGTCCTCCTTCCATACGGCGATGGCAGCGCGGGCTTGAGTGAGCGATGAGAATAGCGTCTCGTTGAGGCACTCGTCGGGGAAACTGCCGTTGAAGCTCTCGATGAAGCCGTTTTGCATCGGCTTACCTGGGGCGATGTAATGCCAGTCGACCTTTGTCTCCTGGCACCATTTGTGGATGGCCATGCTGGTCATCTCCGTTCCGTTGTCCGAGACAATCGTCCTCGGCTCTCCCCGTCTGGCGATGAAACTATCCAGTTCGCGCGCAAGCCGAGCGCCTGACAGGGATGTATCCGCGACCAGGCATAGGCACTCGCGGGTGAAGTCGTCGACAACGGCCAGCACCCGAAAGCGGCGGCCATCGGTGAAGGCATCGCTGACGAAGTCCAGGCTCCAGCGCTCGTTAGCGCGCGACGGCAAAGCCAGATGGTCCGACGTTGGCTCATCCTGTGCTGAGCACAGACGTGAGCCACCGCTTTCCGCTTCACATCGGGCGTCACCATTTTTTTGAAGTGGCACCCTTCAGGGTCGCATTGTCCAGTATGGCTTCAGCCAAGAGTTTCTTCAGCTTGGCATTTTCGTCTTCAAGGGCCTTCAGCTTGCGCGCATCGGACACATCCATGCCGCCATACTTCGCCTTATATTTATAGAAAGTTGCATCCGACATGCCGTGCTTGCGGCAGATATCGACCGTCTTTGCCCTGCCTCCTGCGCCTTCAATATCCCGATGATCCGTTCTTCCGTGAACCGTGAACGCTTCATTCGTCCGTCTCCTTGATGTGACGGACTCTACCAAATTCTGGAGGAAGTTAACGGGCTCAGGTTAAGAGTTCCAAACACCTAGTGACTCCTCTTGCTTGCACGCGATATTTACGGCAATAAGATCCCATGACTTCGAAAAAACTGCAAATAGATTGCTAGTTTTTAAAAACAATTAACTATCGAGGGCGAGCCAGTGAGTTTTAAAATCGCCGTGATTGGGGCAGGTTGGTACGGATGTCATATTGGATTATCGTTGTCTGCCTTAGGGTTTGACATCAAGATATTCGAGCGAGAGCGCAGACCTCTACACCGAGCCTCGGGAAACAACCAATTCAGGTTGCATTTAGGCTTCCATTACGCGCGTCATCACGGAACTAGACAACAGTCACGTGACGGATTTCTACGGTTCATTGAACGATACCCAAATCTCTCGTCTCCGGTCGATCGTAATATCTATGCCGTTCCGAAATCAGATAGCCTGATCGATTTTACAACATACAAAATGATAATGGCTGCGTCCGGTATAGAATTTACCGAAACGACAGAATATGAGCATTTCCTTTCGAATGTTAGTGGAGCTATATTAACAAAAGAACGTGTTTTAATGATTAACCAAGCGAGGGATTACTTTCAGGAATCGCTTGCCGGAATTCTACATTTGGAGACAGCTGTCACAAGCATGGAGCCTTTGGACAAACATGTCAGAGTTAATGGAGAGCTGTTTGACTATGTAATTGATGCAACGTGGGGGCATTTCTTGAGTATTCCCAGAGAGCTATACTTCGAACCAACAATGCTATTGTACTATGAGGCAATGGATCACCACCCTGCGGTGACCTTGGTTGATGGTTCACTTTGCTCGGTATACCCAACAGAGGATCCCTCTATCTTTACGCTTTCAAGTGTCGCACACACTCCCCTTGGCGGCTTTACGAATGCCAACCAGGCACGCGCCTGCATAAATAGCGTAGACAGCGTATTAATTCGCGAAAAACAGACTGCTATGGAAAATCAAATGATGCGGTATCTGCCGCAGTTTTGCGAGTCGTTTCAATTCAAAGGCGTGCAGCTGGCTATTAAGACCAAACCGGTCGGGATGGAGGATGATAGAAGTTGCGCAATTTACCGAAACGATCGCATATTCAGCGTGCTTTCCGGTAAAATAGATACGATATTTTATGCGACTGAACGAATTCTCTCTTCACTTGAGGGAAGCCAGTTATTTTCCACGCCCCGGAATGTTTCTATTCGCAATGATATTGTAGCGGCATCATCAAGGCAGGCAGGCGCGAGAATTGCATCATCTAACAAAAAGAATTTGGCTCAGGACGCTTAAGGACTACGGCCAAACGACAAAAAAGCTGAAATAGAGAGGCTTGAGAAGAATGTGTGCTTCATGGTTTTGTCTAATTGAACTTTGTAAATCCAAAAGAGTCACAGCAAAAACCCCATCAATTTTGACGTAACCTCTCGCCTATCCAGCAAAAAGATCTCCAAAATATATAAAACAGGAAGCCAATGTGAGTAAACGCAATCGTAGAACAGCATTGATAGGATATACAGGGTTTGTTGGCTCGACCATAATGAGGGATCGTCAATTTTCACATGTATATAACTCCAAAAATATTGATGAGATACGAGGCGAACATTTTGATGACGTCATATGTGCAGGAGTATCCGCGGTAAAGTGGTTAGCAAATAAAGAACCAGACGCCGATCTATCTGCAATAACAAAATTGATCGATTGCTTGGAATCGGTAAGTGCCTCTCGTTTCACGCTGATTTCCACCATCGACGTCTACGAAAATCCTGTTGGTGTTAATGAACTTGACGAACCTATAAACAATCAGCCCTACGGAAAACACCGCTACCTGTTAGAGAAATGGGTCAGAGAGAAATTTGAAAGCGCTGTAATCGTGCGTCTTCCTGGGCTTTTCGGGCATGGCCTGAAGAAGAATATTATCTATGACTTTCTTAATAAGAACATGACGCAAAATATCGTTCCAAACGCAGAATTTCAGTGGTACCCCATGAGGCGCCTCAATTCAGACCTTGAACTTATAAGCGGCAGCAACGTTAAGCTTATCAATATATGTTCGGAACCTTTAGTAAGCGGCGATATTGCCAGCCGGTTTTTCCCTGAAGCCATCATGGGAAGTCCGCAAAAATTGCCCCCAAGGTACGATGTACGTTCAATTCATGCGAATTTAACAAAAGGAAATGAGAATTATCATATTTTAGCTGAAGAAGTTTATGCTGAATTACAAAAATTTATTGAGACAATAAATGAATAAAATTTCCATCTCAAACTTAGCATTCCAATCTGCAGACCTTAATAAGGTTCTGTCTAGTTTGTCTCGTGCTGGGGCGTCAGGTATTGAGGTTGCACCTACAAAAATCGCTGAATGGGACTCTCTGACGAACTCGTCATTGCGTGAGTATCGATCGCTATTAGCCGATCATAACCTGTCTGTATCGTCCCTACAGGCGATATTATACGGCATGCCAAATGTAGAATTGTTACGAGAAGTGGGGCAGTTTGAAAATCTCTGTATACATATGAAACGTATCGGAGAAACAGCAAATGTGCTCGGGGCGGAAGTGGCCGTTTTGGGTGCTCCTAAGCAGCGATCCCGAGGAGATCTCACCGAGGCTGAGGCCTTCAAGCTTGGGGTAGACCGACTTCGACTACTTGCTGATATCGCTCATGAACATGGAATTGTTATTGGGCTGGAGCCTGTTCCCGAAGTCTACGGATGTGACTTTCTCACGAACTGGGAACAAGTCAATGACATGATACAGCAGGTTGATCATCCCGGACTGAGGGTTCATCTCGATACAGCCTGTGTAATGCTGGGGGGAGGCAACATCACCGAAGCAATTCATGCAACGTCGACTCGTTTGGTTCATTTTCACATTTCAGAGCCCAAACTTCAGTCGTTCAAATCACCTATCGCTGAGCACACGGAGGCATCAGAGGCACTCATTGAAATCAAGTACGATGGCTGGCTAGTAATTGAGATGCTCGCTCACGACGAATTAGATGATCAAGCCTCCATAGACGCCGTTATGTTTGCGAAAGCGACGTACATGGCCTGAAGATATCATGCAAGATATTGGTTTCTCGGAGCAGCGATTGACTCTGATCTCGCCGAACGGATAGACGGAACATGGATAAAATGGATTTTGATGAAAAAAGCTCAAGTATGCTATCGAGGGCAGCTCGATATTCTACGTTGACTATTATGGTTGACAGCGAGTTTCGAAGCTAAATTCATAAACTGAATTAAACGATTTGACATACCGCGGCGGGAATAGAATGGGCTGTTCAGAGTTTTTTGAAAGAGTAATTGAGGAAGATGTCAATTACTCGCAACATTTTGATTTTCTCTCTGCATCAGGAGAGATGGTAGGATTGAGGTATTTTCAAGAGGAGATCGCTCTTGGTCAATACCTTCACTTCGGCTGGAACATCGAGATTGTTATCAGAAAGAATGCGACATTAATAGGAGTTTTGGAAAACGGAACTGAAAAGGCATTGTGGTTCTTCGACCGTGGTGGACGTCTTCTCGCAACCGACTTTGAGCATCTCGATGATATGCGCAAGTGCGACGTCGAGGGGGTTTTAATCGACGGCATTTCGCTTTGCGACAGCAGCACGATAATGAAGTCGTTTCAAGCAGAATGGGCTAGGAATGCCCATTTGCTAAACGCGGACACATTCGCGAAGGTTGTCGAGTATCATCTATCTAATATTGAGTTGGCGTTCTTCGACCATAGTCGCGACGATTTGATTGAGACGATACTACAATTAGTAAATACTAATCTTAACCACGAAATAGCCCCTAATGGGACAATCGGCGACCCCTCGTTATTTTTAAATGCGGTGGGAAAGGGAAAAATCGAAGTCGTTAACCCTGTTTCAGGTTCGACACTTTGTGGTACAAAGTGTATTTTTAAAGAAAATAATCATCTTATTTACCCAGTCCATTGCGAGTCCGAGTCTGCATTTCTTATTGCTGTGGGTTCTGCAATAATATTCCCGGCTTTTCTATATGCGCCACAAGCTCGTCGTCTTTCCTCCACGAATCGAGAGCCTTTGGCTAGCAATTCCGTCCAGTATTTACGGGATACCATTCACCATATGCTTCAGTCATATGGTGCCATTTGTCCGTACCTGCAGCGGCCTGGGGGACGGGCATCTGGTTTCATATTTATATCGCATATTGGGCACCACATGTGGAATGAGTTAACCGGGCTAGAAGAAGCTGAAGAAGCTGCTTTCCTGGAGCGGCTTGATCATCTTTATAGCCTATGGCCAGATCATGGTGAGCATTTTGGGAACGTCGATGCGTTGTTTCAGAAAGAGAAAGACTACGTTATACGAATTAGGGAAGGTATCTTTCCAAAGTGTGCGTATGACGCGAACGAGTTTGTCGTCCGTCTAGGAGGTGGATATGTTCGGGAAAGTCTTACCAAGCGCGTAGTAGAATATAGTTATAAAAAGGAGAGTGATTTTGCTGCCTCTTCGCGTTTGTTGATGAAAAATTTTGACTACACTATTTTAATTTCACACAGACTTGAAAACAGAACTTGGCTTAACCAATTCGAAGAAACTGTAGAATGTGTGGACAGACTCTTAGATGAGGGTTTGAAAATATGCTTAGTTTTTGACGGGCATAACAATAACAACTCGAGCGCCGGGTTTTTCAGAAGCCATGAGGAGAATCTAGGCCGTTCAATACCTGATGAGGAGCAGGATCTTGTCCATCGGTATTCATCATATTTTGGTAATAGAGTGGGTTTGATTAATAATATAGGTGGGTCTGTAGCGCGATCTATAATACTGGCAGATCTGTCCTCTTTTTTTATCATGCCTTGGGGAGCGGGTTTGGCAAAATATAAATGGGGCGCTGGAGCGTGGGGTGTCTTAGCTTCGAACAAGTATTGTCTTTCTCAAAAGGGAGACCGCTTCATCTATGAAGAAGCCAAGTATGTACAAAACGGTGTTGCTGATATTTGGTACGATCCCAACGAGGTAGAAGATGAGGTGGTATGGAGCCCCGGCGTCTCGCTAATTGCTTTAGACAGAGGGGACTTCAGGACAGTTCCTGGAACCTTGTTGCAGTACGTACTGCGCGCGATAAGCAGAGTGCAATCATAGTTAGACATTGAACTTGCTGGGAAAAGTGGAGAGCGAATGTTTCTTCAGGCAGGTAGGCATGACGTGCCCCCCATAAATTCGTCCATTTAGATCTGGAGTTTTCCACTTATGATCCCTGCAGGGCAGAAGAGGAGAATTCGATGAAAGCCTCGAAGTTTACGGAAGCGCAAATTGCATTTGTGTTGAAGCAGGCGGCGGATGGAACATCGGTTGGCGATGTTTGCCGCAAGGCTGGAATATCTGATGCGACATTCTACAACTGGCGTAAGAAATATGCAGGCCTGATGCCCTCGGAGATGAAGCGCCTGCGCCAACTCGAAGAGGAGAACGCCAAGCTAAAGCGGATCGTTGCCGACCTTTCGCTCAACAAAGCTATGCTTCAGGACGTTTTGTCAAAAAAGCTCTGAGGCCTGCTCGCAAGCGCAATCTTGTCGACACAATCAAAACGGACTGGAAGGTCTCAATCCGGCGTGCATGCGCCGTCTTAAAGATCGACCGGTCCCTTTACGTCTACAAGTCCAAACGCGGCGATCAGGCCGAACTGAAGCTGAAGATCAAGGATCTCTGTCAGACGCGAGTGCGCTATGGCTATCGTCGTGTGCATGTCCTGATCAGGCGTGACGGGTGGCCCGTGAACCCAAAGCGAAGCTACCGCCTTTACATGGACATGGGCCTCCAGCTTCGCAACAAGGTTCCGAAGAGACGTGTCAAGGCGAAGCTGCGGGCTGACCGCACCGCACCTGCACA
>NZ_MKIM01000025.1:181706-473739 GCF_001939045.1 Rhizobium oryziradicis | reverse complement strand
AACCTGAAGGCCGCAGGTTCAAATCCTGCCCCCGCAACCAAATATACAACAAAATCAAAGCCCACTCTCGCGAGTGGGCTTCTGCGTATAGGGGGTAATAGAAGCTTTAAACGCAGCATTGGACACTCAAGCGCCGAATGCGCCCGCCTCCAGCTCCATCCCACCGCCAACCTGCAGCCTGCCAGTGTTCAGCACATCACAATAGACGCCGAATGTCCGTCCGTTGTTGCGAACAATCGTGCGTAGGATCTCAACATCAGCGGCGATATTGGGCTGGGCAATGATCGTCATGCCGCAACGTTTTGTGCTTTCCGTGACCAGCATGGATAGCTCACCGCAGTGCAGAGTGCTCCCGAGCCAGTTGCTTTCCAAGAAACAAGGGCCGGCTTCAACGTTCAAAACGATGTTTGGACGAAATCGCCGGTCGTCCAGATCATTCAACGACAACAGCTTCGATAACGCATCCCTTGATGCCGACGTGATCACATGGAGAGCAGCGGGCTGATAGCGATTTGCGATTAATGGGAGTTGCTGAGCCGCAGGCCAATCTGGGTCGTTATACCGTCCAACTCCGACGCTGAAGCCAAAATATTGACTGAGTGCAGCACTGAGCGCAGGATCGCAAACCAGATAGGCGTCCCCATTTGGAAAGTGGATATAGGTTTTGGCGGTGTTGTCGATGCTACCCATCAGGAAGAGTGCAGGGTGCCAACGTGAATCATTTTCTGGCGATGCGGTCTTGCCAGTGGATGTCTCGAAAAGCCCAAATTGTCGATCACCAACGATGCCTGTCGTGGTGATATCCACGGTTTGGAGTTGCTCTCCGCCCAGTGAGCTTACCGGATAACGCCAGATCTCAGCAATCTGTCCAATGGGTTTGCGCTGTTCGGCGCGCGGTATGTCCGAGGGCATCTGCTTTGTTGTCATGCCAATAGCATCTCACGTTTCGTCGAATCCAACTGGTCTTCAATGATTGCCTTTGCGACAATGTCTCCAATTTCCGCTGCGCTGGTGATGCCTTGGACAAAAGGCATTTTGTGCAACAGAAAAGGGATCGCAGCACAATATATCCGATTGGTTATTCCCCCCGGTGAGCGTGCCCGGAAGAATTCGTCGACATCAATTCCGCCCATTCGTCTCGAGGTCGGGACTTCGTGGATGTTGAGCGGCGAGATCTGGTTTTGGGTCGGTGCTTCTTGAACGCTTCCTTGCGCAACCAGCGTCGGGAAAGGCAGCTCAGTGGCAGACAATGGGCCTTGGCCGGTTGCATTGATGAAATTGTCAAATCTGATACTCGATCCTGCCGTCTGGATTGTCGCCCCATGTGATTGATTGTTGGTCGTTATGTCATAATCATCGGAAAGCTTTTGAATTTCGAGCCGTCCGGCCGCGTGAAGTGCTAAAATACGCTTGATGGAGAGATGCGGAACGGTGGCATATTCATCAATAAAAATGTTTTTGAAGGATTTGTTGAATCGCGCAAAATCCTCCGTATTCAAGTACGGGACGATTTTCGCGATGATTTCATGGGTGATCATGATCGCATAGCGCCATGGCACCGTGTATTTGGCTTTTATATTTCGCTCGGCTTCCGCAAGATTTTGAGCGGCCCACACAAAGGGATCGCTGTCGACGCGTCGTTCGTAATAGGCGTCTGCAAAAGTGTCGACGGTGAGCGCTGCTAGCCCGATATCTGCGGCATACTGTTCGTCCGCCACCATAATCTCTTGTTTGAACAGCTCAAAGACGTTGTCAAGTAACCCTGCCGGTCCGCGGGAAATCAGAGTGTCGACTGCCTGATTGGTGCAAATTTGGGGATCGAGATAAGGGAGCGGGCAATAAAAATCCGCTTCCGGCAGCAAGCCTTTTCGAGACATCATAACCGCCGAAAAGGTCTCAGACTGCCGGCCAATTTGAAAGGTAAGATCACCTTCTTCGTTGTAAAGAAAGGACCCGCAGGAGGTGGCGACGGTCATGAGCGCGTCAATTGCGCTGAGCGATGTTCCCAGGATTCCAAGGCGTCCTCTCTGGATCGAGTGCAGAGAAGATGCAGGCCATGCGGAGGTGAAATACCCCGGTTGGGCTTGTTTTTGGGCTGGCCAGTGATGGCCGGTGGCAAGAACAACATGGTCGAAAACGGCACTGACTTTTTGCGCTGATACGACAGTCACCAGGATGCCGTCGGGCGTTACAGCGATATCAATCACGCGGTGCTTTGGGAAAATCTCGACATGATGACCGCGTTGTTCGGCGGAGCGAACGAGGCTCATGAACCGTTCGTGAAAATAATCACCCAGAACGAGACGCGGATAAAATTGTCGCTCATGGATGTCATCGCGCAGGATGCCATATTCATTAAGGTAATCATCGGTGCGGCCGCGCATCCATTCCACAAGCGTCTCATCCAGCTGTGGAATTTCAATGCTGGGGATGTTGGACAGCATCGCCGGATCGTTCACGCTGGGAAGATAAGGTGTACCCTTGCCAGCCTCCGCTTCAGCTTCATAAATGGTGATGATGAGGGAATTTTCGGCCATCAAAAGCTGCTTGAGCGTATAAATGCCGGTGGGACCAGAGCCTATAATGCACACTTTATTCCTCATGGCGCGAAACTTCCCGTCCTATCCGTGGCTCACAATAAGTGTAAGTTTTTCGAGCGGTATATGTTCCGTGTTTGCTCTTTTCAGTTCGGTCTAAGGCGAAGACGATGTCGATCACGACCTGTAGGCCAAACTGCAGCAAGAGGGCATTCATCCAAGGCAATGCCGTTTGAGGCACGACAGCCCTTCTGACCACATAAATCTGCGGCCTGACGAGATTGTCCGCTCAGGCGGCATGGGTCTGTATAAACTGACAGCGCCGTGCGTTTTATCAAACGCACGGCGCTGTGACACATTTAATCTGCTGCATAATTTCCACCTTAAACCGATTCCGATTTGAAGAATTATGCGGTCGTTGAAGCGTCATTCGACATAATATTTGTTATACTGATTTCTGAATTTCTCTGATCCGCCAAAATCGCTGTAGCGGCTCAGTTCCTGCATGTCTGTCTTGTTCAGCAGCACACCGACGACTTTATTGTTGATCTGAGGCTCGGCATCCAAAAGATCGGAGACCAGTTTTGTTGGGGTTTTGCCCCATTCGACCACACACACGAAGCCGTCCGCCAGGTGGGAAAATGCTTTGGCATCAACAACCGGGCCAATGGGCGCGAGATCGACAACAATGTAATCGAATGATTTTCGAACGCTGTCCAACAGCGTGTTCATGCCCGGTGAGGCAATCAGTTCATTGGTATGGACGAATGAACGGGCACCAGCACCGGGGGCAACAGGCAATATAGCAAGCTGTGTTTCCTGATCCACCTTTATGCAGTCCTGCCACGACGCATCCCCCAAAACGGCCTGTATCAGACCGGTTTTGGCAGGGGGATTGAGCAGATGGCTGAGGCTTGGGTTGCGCAAGTCGGCATCAATCAGCAACGTTCTTTTGCCACTCGTGGCAAGAAGCACGGCGAGATTGGCGGCAACCGTTGATTTTCCCTCATTGGGCAGGGCCGAGACAATGCCGATGACCCGGCTTGTGCGCCCTTGCAGCATCACGTCGATGGCCAGTTTGGTGTTGCGCAGTGTTTCTGTGAAGGCAGAACGCGGCGCATCAATGACGGTGCGCATCATGCGATCCAGTCCCAGTGTTTCGCTCAAGGGTGGCGCAACCGTCGCACCGCTTGGTGCCTTTTTGCGCCAACGGCGAAGCTTGGGGTTCATAGGCTTTTTGGCGCGCGGCCCCATTCTTGGCAAATAGCCCAGTGATTTCAATCCCAAGACGGATCGGATGTCGCTCTCAAGACGGAAATAGCGCTCCTGCATTTCCTGAACGAAGGCAAGCCCCGCACCCACAATCAGGCCCAGCACGGCAGACAAGGCAAGCGCCATGGTTTTGCGCGGGCTGGAGGGAGAAGAGGGAGTGCCCGCCTGCGAAATCACGCGGGCCTTGGTAACCGGCAGAGATTGGCTCTGACTTGCCACTTCGTAACGGCTGAGGAATGCAGCATACATGGTTTTCAACGCGGATGCTTTTTGCTCAAGTTCGCGAAGATGAACAAGGGCAACGTTGGCTTCCGAATTTGTGCTTGTGAGCTTCTGAATGCTGTCACGCAAAGATTTCTCACGCGATTGCGTCACATCATATTCATTGGCGTAGCTGGCTGTCAGCTGTTTGAGTTCTTGAAAGATCTGCTGGCCGATATTGTCTTTTTCTGCTTTCAGCGCCACGGCTTGCGGGTGGTCTGCGCCAAAGTTGGCGACAACGTCCTGCTCGCGTTTTTCGACCGCGAGATAGCGGGTGCGCAGATCCTGCAAGCCTTGATTGGCATTGGTCTGGCCGGATATAATGGCATTCTTGACCGCATTTTGCGGACCCTGTTCCACAATGGCTTTAAACTGATTGAGCCGGGCGGCGGCACTGGCGGCGTCTGCCTGCGCAACAATCAATTGCTTGGTCAGATCGGTCAGTTGCTGCTCGGTCATCAACTCGCCGCCGGTCTGGGTCAGGCCGTTTGCCGACTTGAACTTTTCAACGTCAAGCGAGGCCTGTTGCGCGCGCTTGCCCAGATCGTCGAGACGGCCTTGCAGCCATAGCGTGGCGCGTTCGCTGGCGTCAAAGTTGGCGTTGAGCTGATCGGTCAAAAACGCATTGGCATAGGCCTCTGTGACCTTGGCAGCCAGACGAGGATCGGGCGAGCGATAAGAAATTGACAGCACCGCACTGCGCATGACGCGCTCAACTGCGATGCTTTGTTGCAACATGGCGGCAGCCTTGCCACGCAGACCCTGACGGATTTGCTCTGGTGTCCGCTGAGGGCTGGTAACAAACAGGCCTTTGACAGAGCCAATCGCGTCTTTCAGCTCGCCGACCAGCGATTTCGGCGGATCGGTAATCAGCGCCACGTCGGCAAGCTTTGCCTCATCCACAACACGCAACGCCATGTTGTTGGATTTCAGCACCTCGATGGCGCTGGCAATCTGCATGTCGGCCTGTGTGCGGTCATCTTGCGGGGGGTTGTCGCGGTCGGTGTAGCGCGACAGATTGTCATCCAGCAAGATCTGGGTGTAGGCGGTATAGTAAGGGGTGGTAAAGAGCAGATAGAGCACCCCCAGCATCACGAAAAGGGCCACGCACAGGGCCACCATCCGCATGCGGCGGGCGGCAATTGTCAGCAGCCTGTCCAGATCAATAAAGGAATCGGCGTCGGGCTGGTCTCGATGTAGAACGGCTTTCAAGGGCAGAGTTCTCTCGTTCATGGTGCTGTTCTTCATTGTTCGTGGCAGATGTTGGTCGGCCTGCACCAGCCACGATTGTTTTGCTGGACGTATCTTCTGTCAAACAGACAGTTGATCTTGCAAGACGTACAGAGTGGCCATCACGGCCGGATCGGAGATCAGGCCGTGATGGCGTTCAAGTGCACCGCAGTCTATTGTATCAAGCGGCCTGAATACGGCTTTCGTGCATCATGACCATTTCCTTGAGGGATTCGTATACGGCATCGCCGATGTCGTCCCTGTCCAGAGCAAAGGCCACATTGGCTTCGATAAATCCATGTTTTGAGCCGCAATCGAATGTTTTGCCAGCGTAAGGATGCGCATGGAAGGGTTGCTGGGTTGCCAGCGTCCGCATGGCGTCGGTTAACTGGATCTCATTGCCTGCACCGCGTGTTTGTTTTGCCAGCACATCAAAGATTTCCGGCTGCAGAATATAGCGGCCATTGAGGTAGAAGTTTGATGGTGCTTCAGAAACGGGCGGTTTTTCAACCATTCCCGTCACCACAAAGCCGTGCTGCACGGCATCGCCTTTGGCAACAATGCCGTAGCTCGATACCTCTTCCGGTGCGCACTGCTCAACGCCCAGAACATTCCCGCCACTGACGCTGTAAAGATCCATGAGGCCAGCCATGCAGCCGCGCGCGCCATAGCAAAGCATGTCGGGCAAAAGCAGAGCGAAAGGCTCGTTGCCAATCAGATCGCGCGCGCACCACACGGCGTGGCCAAGGCCAAGCGGGGCCTGCTGGCGGGTGAAGCTCACAGAGCCTGCGGTGGGAAGCATGGCTTCCAACTCGCTCACCTGTTTCATCTTGCCAGAGCTCTCCAGGGCTGAAATCAGCTCGGGCGTATCATCGAAATGGTCTTCAATGCTGTGCTTGTTGCGGCTCGTCACAAAAACAATGTGCTCTATGCCCGCACGGCGGGCTTCATCAACAGCATATTGTACGACGGGGCGGTCAACAATTGTCAGCATTTCTTTTGGCATCGCCTTGGTGGCGGGCAGAAACCGAGTGCCGTTGCCAGCAACGGGAATAACGGCTTTTCGAACGGTCTTGCGAAGATCCATGTCGCTATCCTTTGTGAAGGGGGGCGTGCGTGCCCCCGGGTGTCAGTGATGCTGAAGTTTTGGTGCGGGTGCGGCCTTTCAAAAGACGTTTCACACGCATCATGATGGGCATTCGCAGGTGGCGAAGCGCCCGCGGATTGGTTAGGGCCGCTTTGAGCGCACCCGAAATCGAGCGCGCTTTGAGGCTGTTGATCAAGGAGATAAAGGCATGGGCTTCATGCAGGCTGGCCGTGCGCTTCTTTTGCGCGGCCAACGCCGAGCCCTGCAAAGGGTAGCGTTGCAGGAAGCCGCTATCGGCTGCCAGCATGGCATCCACATGATGAAGGTGCAACACGCGTGAAATGGAGCCTGCCCGGACATAATAAACATAGCCGGCTGTGGGGACGATGGCGCAGCGCCCACCTTCCGCCAGCGCTGAGGCCAGCAACAGATAATCCTCGCCAATGCGCAAGCTCTCATCGAACTGAAGACCCTTGGAGCACAGGAAGTCACGCTCGAAAACCGGCTTCATATAGCCAAAATTATGTTCGGCTCTAAACAGGATGTTGGAGCGAATGAAACTGGCAAGATCGATCTGCGCGCGCTGGGCCAAAGCCTCTTCCAGAAACATGGTCCGGCCGTTGTTATCGAGATCGATCACGTCGAGGTTATCGACCACAATCTGCGCGTCTGTTTCTTTGGCGCGCTCCAGCATCTGGAACAGGCGCATGGGCTTGAACACGTCATCGGAATCCAGCACCGCAATCCATCGGCCTTTTGCGGCGGCAATGGCGGCGTTTCTGGCACCGCCCGGCCCCTTGTTCTTGTCCAGCGCAATCAATTGAACCCTTGGGTCGTTGATGGACAAAACCCGCTCACGGGTTTGATCGGAAGAACAATCGTCAGCAACGATCACTTCAACCGTGACATTGATCTGTGCCAGCGCGCTGTCAATCGCCCGCTCAATTGTGTCAGCAGCATTATAGGCAGCAATGACAATGCTGACATCTGGAACCCGGGTGGTCGCCAACGTGCTCATGGAGAAACGGCCTCCAGCGATCCATATTGGTGGATTTCACGAAATCCGAGAATGCCCGATAGGGCTCCGACATGCAAAATGCCGCGCAAAACAAAGCGATTGCGGCGAATGGGAGCAAAAACCACAAGCAGTGCGGCGATGAAACAAAATGCAGCTTTGGCCGCGGTGATGATCAGGCTCTTGATCCTGGCGAATGCACCAGCGCCGTCCGCCACCAGACGGCCATGGGTTTGCCCCATGCGATAGCGGCGTTTTGCCAGCCACTCAAAGCGGGCGCGCTGGCGCGGCACGGCTTCATACAGCAGCGCCTCCGGCGCATAGGCAATGGTGCCACCGCTGCGATGAATGTGGGTGAAATATTCGGTGTCCTCACCCCCGGTTTTGCCAAGCGCCAGATTGAAGCGCATGCCCAAAAGATGGGCAGAGCGCAGATTGAGCAGGACATTGCAGGTGTAACCCGTGCGGATTTCGCCCTTCACAAACACCGGAAAAGTCGAATGAAAATCGCCCTTGCGCATCCATTCGGGTGCACTGTCATGATAACCGGCATGCACAGGGCCAAGCACCGCATCGGCCTTTGTTTCCGTGGCGATTGTCACAAGCTGCGTCAGCCAGCCTTCCGTGGCGGTTTCATCATCATCCATAAAGGCCAGATAATCAGCATCGCTGTTATCCAGACATGCATTGCGGGCTATGGAAATATTCCCGGCCGGGCAATGAACATACACCACCGGCCAGGGCAGATGTGGCAGAAGGCCGTTGACCAGAGGTTGGGCGCTTGGCGTTTGATCATTGTCGGCAATGATGACGCGCAGGCAAATGCCCGCAGGCACGTCCACCATGGCCAAAGACAACAAAGCCGCCTTCAGTTCTGGCCGTCGAAAGGTGCAAATGCCGATGTCGATCCGCATGCTCAAGGCTGTGTCACTCATGATGTCACCTCTTGGCGTGGCCCGATAGACCGGGATTTGCGCCCTCGCACATCCAGCAACTCGCGCCAAAACCCGGCCGACCAGGCAAAATGCATGATCATGGCCGAAACAGAGGCCAAAAGACCCAATGGCTTTTGGGCACCAAATGTCAGCCACGCCCCATAGGCGATACAGGCAAAGGCCCAGACGACGAAGGGAACCACGGCAAGCCAGCTGATCAGACCCAGCAGGGCAAACAGGGTGACGGGTGCCACCGCCAGCGGAATAAGCTGGCGCAGGCTTGGGCGGGAATTGTGCTTGAGAAAATTCTTGGCGCGGCCCCGGCCATAGCCAAAATATTGCCGAAACAGCGGCAGGGGGCTGGAGCGCGGATAATAGGTCATCGAGGTTTCTGCCGTCATCCAGACGCGAAAGCCAGCCTTGTTCAACCGATAGTCAAACTCGGCGTCTTCATTGTGCCGAAAGGTTTCATCATAGCCATTGATGGCTTTGAAGGCCGAAATGCGCACCAGCGCATGGTGCCCATGGTCAGTCCAATGGCTTTTTGCACCAACGCGATGGCGTGAACCGCCATTGCCAAGCTTGGAGTTTTGCGCAAGGGCTGTGGCCTTCTGGAACGTGCCAAAGCCCACCGTCAACATGCCAACCACCACGGAGTCCGCATTGGTTTCCAGCGCTTCCATCACCAGTGTCTGGCAATAGTCTTGCGGGTAGGTGCCATGGGCATCAATGCGGATCATGTAATCATAGCCGTCACCAAATTGTGCAACAGCCAGATTGACGGCGGCGCTCTGGATTTTAGCCGGATTGTCGATCAGATGAACCTTGGGGTTTCGCGCCACGATATTTGAAACAATCGCTTGCGTGCCATCCTTGCTGCCGCCATCCGCCACAATGATGTCGGCGTCCAGATCAACAAGCGCTTTCTCAAGATTGGCAATCACGCCTTCTATATGCTTGGCTTCATTGAGGCATGGGATCACAATAAGGCATCGTACGGATTTAAGCTTGTCAGCCATCATGAACGTCCACCTTTGTTGCCGAGGTTTTCGGGGTTGGAACTGTTGCTGGTCCTGAAGAAGAGTGGGCGGGCTTTTGGCGCGCCATTGTCGCGCGTGAATGCGGAGCAGGGAGGGCCGAAAGCCGGGCGACGAAAGTCTCGCAATCGCCTTTGTTTAACGTGAAATTTCGCGGATCCTGCCCGTTAAGATGCTCGACTGCCTGGAGGCAGCGTTCTGTCGTCATGGTCTCAAACAAGGAGGTCAGGGCGGCAACGCTTGCATCGCCAATCTCGAAGCCAATGGCTTTTCGATTGAGATAATGTGCGGTTTCGGTGCCCTTCAGCGCGATGGGAATGCCGCCATGGCGGCAGCCTTCGTACAATCGGTTGGGCAACAGCCAGCTGGAATTCTGGCCCTCTTCATAGAAGTCAATCGCCCAGACAAAGTGGATCTGGCTGTAGATATCGGCCAAATCCTCAGGATTGCGATAGGCTCCATGAAAGGAAATGTAAGGCTCACGCGCAATCAGCGCGTCGAAATCGTCAAATTCACCATGAGCCGGGCGACCGCGCATATCAACAACGACGCGTCCCTCCATGGCGCGGGTAAAATCGGAGAGTAGCTTGAGCGATTTTGCACAGCGCAAGGCACCGAACCAGCCGATTTTCCAAGGCTGCTCAGGCGTTGGCGGCGATTGCGAAACCGATGCCGCACCATGATTGTCTTCAAGATCAAGCACTTTGTTTTCCAACAGCATGACCGGAAGATCCACATCGGACAAAGGCTTGAAATAATGCTCGACAAAGGCAGGTGAACTGGTGATCAGCAGGCTGGCATCGCGGCTAAACCGCCCCTCAAGGCTTCGAAGGGCGGAGCCGATCACATCCTTGCGCAGCATGAGCCGATGAATGTCGAGACATTCATAAACCATCGGAACAGGTGAGCCAAAAATATGGCGTGCCCGGTAAGCAACACTCAACATTTCCAGATTGCGGGCAATGATAACATCGGGTCTGGGCAGATGACCGAGCTTTGATTTAACCAACAGGCTGGCTTTGACCACGGAAACTGCGCGTTGCACAAATTGCCCGTCAGACGTGGTTCCCAATTCGATCGGTTGAATGCCTTCCACCGCAGCCAGTGCGTTTTCATCCCGGCGAAACCCGGCCAGCATGACCTCTGCACCACCGGCGCGCAGCATCAGAACCCGGCGGCGAATGGCCGGGTCTGCAAGGTCATGGGCTAGGTAAAGGACACGCAGGGTCATAAATCCTCTAGGTCAGTTTGGGAACCGGGACGGCTTATTGCAGCTTGCAGGCAACAGAGGTCGGGAACTGGCATTTGTCGCCCAATGCCGTGAATGCCACGCGCTCAACTGTCATGGTCTGGGGTGTTGTGTAGGAGAAAGGTCCCATCCAGTCGGTGAGGGTATCGGTGCCCCACAGGCTCAGGAAAATCTTCTGGCTATGGGAGGGAAGCTTGGCCGGATCGGTGACGTCCTGCACCATTTTGCCATTGACGTAAAAACGTAAACGGTCTTTTTCCCACACGAAGGCATAGTCATTGAATGCTTTGTTGGCACCACCCGGCACAGGCACCAGCTTCTCATTATCGCCCTTGGCGGAGATATATTGATTGACCTGCACCTCGTTGAGGTTCTTGCCCAAAATCTCAAAATCGATTTCATCGTGAGGCGATTTATCGACCGGGCCGATGAAGCTGAAAAAGGCAGAGTTCAAACCGGAAATATCGGCGGCTTTCATCCGCACTTCATAGGTGCCATAGCCAAACCGCTGCTTGGTCTGAATTTCGGCGCAGGAAAATTTGCGCTCTTTCAACGGTGTATTGTTGAAGGTCAGTTGCAGATGACCATTGTCAACTTTGATGTTGTTTTTGGTCCATGTGCAATTTTGATGCGCGCCATTGTTCCAGCCGTCGGAAATATACCAACGGGCCGAATCCAGCGTTTTGAAGGTGTCGATGAAAGACTGTCCGGTCGGCCCCTGCTGGGCATGCGCGACGGAGAAGCTCATCGTGGCGGCGAAGACGCCGAGAATTGAGCGCGAAATGCTCCGAAAATGTGGGGTGTAGGTCATATTAGTCTCCTTTTCCGAGAACTAAACGCGCACGCTCAGTCATTTGGGGGCTCGTTGCAGGTGATCGAGAACGCGTGCGCTGTCCTGTGGTTACGGCATAGAGGCGTGGGGCAAACTGTTGCGCGAGATAGTGCGAGGTCAGCGCCAGCAAGAAAGTGAACGGCACAACCGCGACATAGAACAACGGGTAAAAATCGATGTTGATCTTGCCCCACACCAACCAGGCCATCATCATGATCGGATAGTGGGTGCAAAATATCCAGAAACTCAGGCCGGAAGGGGCTTGTACCAAGACCTGTCCAAAGCGCGTATCCAGCAACAGCCGGGTCAAGGTCCAGGCACCCAAGCCGCCCATAACCGCCACCAGCTTTTCGAAAGATTGAAGCCAGACAGGCCTGTCATCCATGCCGTTGCTATAGAGGGCAATGAACAGCAGCAGCGCGCAAACCCCGATGACCGATATCATCGGCAGCGCAAATCGATCCAGTTTTTTGATATTGATGCCATGCAGCGCAATGGCGGCTCCAGAGGCAAAACCGAAGACAATGGATTTCTTCAGGAAAATCAAATTTGGAACCGGCAGAACCGCATAGATCAACAGCACCGACAACGTGATGATCGGATAACGCTTGACCAACAGGCCGATCAGGGGTGCCATGACAATGCACAGCAGCAAATCACGCAGGAAATACAAAGGCAGGTTTATCGGCATGGTTTCTGTGGCAAAAACCAGATTAACCAGCTCCCGCAGGGATGCATCAAACATGTCGGGAAAATAGCCGAGCCCGAAATCCCACATTTGCAACAGGGCGATACCGGCCAAAAACACGGCATTCCAAAGCAGAAAGGGCAAAAACAGGCTGCTGAACTTGGCTTTGAGGATTTTGCGATAGTCCAGCATCTCAAAGCCCTTGCGAAACAGCAAAAGGCCGGAAATGGCGCTGAGGCACGGCACACCAATGCGAAAGAGCACGTCGTGCAAGAAAACCCGCATGCCGTCAAACGCACCGTATTGCCCGAGGTAGGCATTGGAGTCCTGATCAAAAGGCACATGCACAAACACAATACCGGCAATCAGCAAGAGCCGTGCGATATTGATTCGGGCAGATAACTCTTGATCGATCTTCACGATGTGGGTCTCTCCTGTCCTGACAGTCTCAAGGTCGATCGTTGGGCCGATGCGAAGAAGAATGTTGCCATCGCCTCTTCGCATCGTGGATGACCTTCCCATCGTGGTAATGTGAACTAAAAAATGTGGCAGCGCAGCAAAAAAATCAACTTTGGCGGAGCAAGGCTGCATAAAAATCTGCACCTTCGGTTTTAACGCAAGGTGCGACACCGCGTCAGGCTTCTGCAAATATGTCGCTATTTCAATCGTTTAAAAGAAAACGGACGGACTGGGTCTGCTATGCAAATAAGAGGCAATATTTCTGCAAATTTTCGCAAAATGACCGCCGATCCATGCATTTAACGCGAGCCTCTGGCCCTGAATGACAAAATATCGCCCAATTGATGCCGCCGTTGGTGCAGGACGCTCGAAAAAAACGTCATTGTGAGCAGGTGCAACAATTTTGCTTGCCAATTGAGCGGCCATTCCCATAAGTTCACCCAAACATTACCATTATGGTAAACTGACGTGGGAAACTGAAAAGCGCCTCATTGTCTTATCAAGAGGCAGGCAGCTTTGGTGAAACCACAAGCGCTAAGAGCCGCTTTGAATGAGAGGTGCGTTGCTTTGGACAGGATTGATCTGTGAAAATCTGGCGACCTGATGAGCACAAGCAAATGTCCGATACCGATGAGATCGTGTTTGCCCATCTGACAGAAAACCGCTCCGGAGCTGCCGTACGCGGAGCGTTCTGGTCGGCGCTTGACACGTTGATTCCCAATGCCTTGAACAGTGCGGTGTTTATCATCACCTCGCGTTATCTGGCTCCTCATGATTTTGGTCTGGTGGCGCTGGCAATGAGCGTTGTCAGCTTTGTGGCCAACATCGGCCCCACGGCGTTTGGCGAAGCCTTGATCCAGCAGAAAACCATTCGCAAAAGCCATCTTGATACGGTTTTCTGGCTGGCGCTGCTGTCCGCTGCCATTCTGTATGCGGTACTGGCACTCACCGCTCCATTCATCTCAAATGCGCTGGGACAGGAATCAATTACCGCTCTGGTGATGGTTGTCGGATTGAAGATATTTTTCGACATGACCGCCATTGTGCCCAATGCCCTGATCGGGCGCACCATGTCCTTTCATCTGGCTGCGGTGCGGACTGCCATTGCCACGCTGATTTCTGGAACCATTTGCATCAGCTTGATTTTTGCAGGATTTGGTCTTTGGTCGCTGGCCATTGCCCAGGTCGCAGCGCCGATTGCCAGTTGCACGGCTGCCTTTTGGGGTGCTGGCTGGTTGCCGGGCTTTCGCATCAAGCTGGCGAGCTTGAAGGAGCTGCTCCACTACGGCCTTTTCGCCTCAGCCAATCGCTTTTTGACCGCTATGAGCATCGATCAGCTGATTATTGGCTCCTTGATCAGTCCGGCGGCTCTGGGTCTTTATAACTTCTCACGCCGTTTGTTCGAAATGATCAATGGTGTTGTGGCGGGTGGTCTTACGCCGGTCACCCATGTGCTGTTGTCGTCCTTGCAACATGATCGCTCGAAAGTGCGTGATGCATTCTTGATGGCCACATTTGGCTGCTCTCTGATTTCGTTTCCGGCCTTCATGGGCCTGGCGGCGGTGGCCGATGATGCCATTCCGCTGGTGTTTGGCGATCATTGGGCACCTGCCATCTGGCCGGTTCGCGCCTTCTGCGTGATTGGCCTGATGAGTGGTATCGGCGTTATTCAGGCATCGCTGATTACCAGCCAGGGCAAGTCAAACTGGTGGTTCTACTATCAGCTGCTGCGCAATGTCGTGACCATCGCAACGGTGCTCTGCCTCTACACCTACGGCATTACGGTGATCGCCATCGGCTTGATGCTGGGCACCCTGTGCCTGTGGCCCATCACATTGTGGATGGTGACACGCATTATCAATATGAGCATTGCCGTCTATTTTGGCCAGTTTCTGCGGCCGGCGGCGGCCTATGTTGTCATGCTGGCGGCAGTGCTCGGGGTTGGGCATCTGCTGCAAGACTGGTCAGTTGTGGCGCGGCTCTTGATCGAGATCGGCGTTGGAGCCGTGGTTTATCTGTCAATCATTGCCATATTGTGCGGCGACAGGATGATGTTTTTGGCCAGAACAATTCTACGTCGCCGCCAAAGCGCATGAACTATATCAACGGGCCAGCCTCTTTCGAGAAGGCTCAAATGTTGAGCGTTCTCGGGGCGCATGTCACGCCAAAAAACCACAGGGCTCTCAAGGAGCGTGATGGCAAAAAACAACCAATTTGGGTGAGATTATCATGTTGTTGACTTTTATCATTCCTGTTCGACACCCGGATAATGCCCGTGACTGGGGGGCTTTGTGCGCGCGCCTGTCGCAAACCATCGCCTCCATTGCCGCACAAACCCATGATGATTGGCGCTGCGTTATCGTGGCCAACGAAGGCGCCAGCCTGCCGCCCATGCCAGAGCGTTTTTTCGTGGAGCGGGTCACCTTTGCGCCCAATCCCAACTATGATCTGCAACGCGATAATCTGGAAGCGGGCTATGACGCCGTGCGGCTGGATAAAGGCCGACGCATTCTGTCGGGCATGCTGGCAGCATCCGATAGTGATTATTTCATGGTTGTCGATGATGACGACTTTGTCAGCGCGCGACTGGTGGACTATGTCGCACAACATCGCGGTGCAAATGGCTGGAAAATCAATCTCGGCTTTCTTTGGAATGAAGGCGGACAGTTGATGATGGGCTACGACAATTTTGCCCATTTTTGCGGAACATCCTTGATCATCCGCTCCGATCTTTACCAGCTTCCTTCCCGCTTTGAAGATTGTTCCGAGACGTTCATCAAAACCATGCTGGGAAGCCACAAGCGCATTGCCGATGCGCTGGCCGAGCGCGGCAATGCGCTTTTGTCGCTGCCCTTTCGTGGCGCGGTCTACCGCATTGGTCATGCCGGTGCCCACAGCAAATCCGGCAGCATTTTGGGCGCGCATATCTTTTGCCGCGAGACGCTGAAGGACGTGCGCAAGCTTGTGCACAACCTGCGGCGATTGCGCATGGTGGATAGCGCCATGCGTCAGGAATTTGGCTTGCCGGGGCGTAAACCGTCTACGGCAGACGCCGTATGAAAATTCAAACAAGTTCATAGAGGCCAGGAGCGGATATGGCGAAAATAACAGTTCTTATTCCCTTCTACCAAAAACAGCCGGGCATTTTGCGCCGGGCGCTTCAGTCTGTGTTCGCTCAAAGCTTTCAGGACTTTGACATCGTGGTGGTGGATGATGAATCCCCCTATGCGATTGATCTGGAACTGGAGCCGCTCGACGCTGAAAAGCGCGCGCGCATTCATGTGATCTGCCAGAAAAATGCGGGCCCGGGTGGCGCGAGAAATACTGGTCTCGATGCCGTGCCTGCCACCAGCGAATTTGCGGCCTTTCTGGATTCGGATGATGAGTGGACCCCGGATCACCTCAAAAATGCCTATGAGGCGATGACGCAGTTCGGTGCAGATTGCTATTGGGCGTCTATTCGCGGTGGAGATGATTTTTATTATCATTTCGGCATGGCTGAGCTGCAAAAGACTGAGCAAAACAATCGCTTGCAGGATGATCCGCTGGTGATTGAACTGCCCGAAATGTCCAGCGTGATGCTGAAGAACTGGAGCTTTTTGCATTTGTCTTGCATGGTGATCGGCAGATCGCTGTTTGAAAAAATCCGCTTTGAGGCCGAGCTGCGGCTGGCGGCAGAGGATGTTCTGTTTTTCTGTGATTGTGTTTTGGGCGCAAAGCGCGTCATCCTATGCGATGCTGCCGGTGCCGTGCGGGGTGAGGGGGTTAATATCTTCCACAGCATCGATGCCGCATCACCGCAATTTCTCCAGCAACAGTTCAACACCTGGGTGGCCCTCGACACATTGGAGCGTCGTTTTGCCAATAAACCCACCGAAATCGCCTCAATTCGAGATTATAAGACAGTTGCTCGAAAGCAGGCGCTGTGGAGCCAGGCCGGGCGCGCCAAAAGAGGTAAAATGCCGCAGTTTTCCGTGCTTTTTCGATGGTTCCGGCGTGATCCGGCCCTCATTCAAAGCGCTTTCTCTCTCGCCGTGGGTAAGTTTTCGCGCTGATACGCCAAGACTTTACCGTGCAGCCTTCTTTTGACCAATCGCCACAAAGGACCAATCATGCAGCCTTATTATTGGGAATCCGCCCATGGAAACTTCGGTGACGATTTGAATCTTTGGCTTTGGGATTTTCTCCTGCCGGGTTTGCGCGATGTTCATCCAGAGACCCTGCTGGTCGGCGTTGGCACTGTTTTAAACCGTGCTCTTTTGCCCGAGGGCCAGCATAAGTTGGTGATCGGCAGTGGCTTCGGATACGGCAGCCTGCCAGATATGAGCGTCCAGCAGGAATGGGATATACGCTGCGTGCGCGGCCCCTTGACGGCGCAAAAGCTTGGTCTTGAGCCGGATAAGGGTATTATTGACCCGGCCGTGATGCTGGCCGAGATGCCAGAATTTCAAAATCTTCCAAAACTCTACAAGAAGAGCTTTGTGCCCCATTGGGAATCGGCAATTGTCGGCATGTGGCCATCGGTTGCGGCACAGGCAGGCCTCACGTATATCGACCCTTGCGGTGAGGCCAAAGCGGTGATCCGCCAGATTGCCCAGTCCGAATTGATCGTGGCTGAATCGATGCACGGTGCCATTCTGGCCGATGCGTTTCGCGTGCCGTGGGTTGCGGTTAGCACCTCGGCCAGCATTAACAGCTTTAAATGGAATGATTGGGCATCGACCCTTGGCGTGCGCTATCAGCCTTTGCAGGTCCCCATTTCCAGCCGGGCTGAGGCGAAAATGAAGAATTCCAATTTTTGGGGCATGCGCTTTGAAGAGTATCCGCCAGCCCCGGAAAATCCCAATGATCGTGTGGTTGATGAGGCGGCTTTGCAAGAGGCGAGAGGCCCACGGCAAACGCCATTGCGCCGTCTGATCAAGCATTCTCTGGCGCTGCCTTCCATGCTTCGTCTTCGGCAGGCCAGTCAAACCGCCCCGCAACTGAGCCGCGATTCGGTGCTGTCTGAGCGCAAAGCCCGTTTCATGGATGTGATTGAAGGCGTGCGTCGCGATTACGGTCTCGCACAATAGAGCCTTTTGGCGTCAGGCTCGTTTTTGCAAAATGACGATCAAATATCCCGCTGTAACGGCGGGATATTTTTATGGCCGCTCTGTCTCGGGCGATGCAGGCAGAAGATAGCGTAACGCGGCACTGGTGCTGGTTTGTTTTGGTGCGGGCTTTGCCGTCAAGGCAGCGCTTTTATCAGCGGCAATGCCGCCCACGATGGCCGGAACCGCACCTGGATGCCGCAGGGCATAGGCCAACGCAGAAAGCGGGCCTCGTTGATTTTTCAAATCGAGAAAGTGGCGCAATTCATAGCGATCGCGCACATGTTTCTCATGGCGCTCCAGCAGCGAGCGCTGAGCTTTGGTCAAATTATCATTGGCCAGGATCGCCTGATCAGCTTCGTAAAGCCGTTTCAAATCATCTGTTCTATGCTTGCCGCTCAAGGAATCATGACGAACGACGGCACCATAGCCACAGCTATGGATGACTTTGTAGCGGGCACCGGCCACCAGTGCGCGGGCATAGAGGTCATAATCCTCACCCAAGCGCAGATCTTCCTTATAGCGCAACTGATGGCGATCCAGAAATTCGCGGCGCATCACCGGTTTGAGAAAACCGATCTCGCCGCGTTGCTTGCCGCGCTGGGAGATATTGCCGGTGATAAAGGCTTCGAGATCCAGAAGCCGAGCCTGACGCTGAAACTTTTGCACGCCATTGCGGATTTGGCCCACGCTTTCTTCTTTGACGAAAACAATGTTGTCGGCAATGAAATCCCACTGATCCTCCGCCAGAATATGGGTGAACCGGCCAGGAAGAAAGAAGTCGTCGGCATCGAGAATGGCGATGAGGGGGGCAGTCGAGGCTTCAATGGCATGGTTGCGCGCAGCCGCCGGGCCGCGGTTGCGCTCAAAGCCCGTGAGCTTGAGCCGGCCAGTGCCGTCATCCGCGGATAAAACTTCTGCACCTGTATTATCCGTTGAACCATCGTCAACAACGATAACCTCCGCTACCGCCTGTTCTGCCAGTGCCGAGCGAACGGCTCTCGAAATTGTCGCTGCCGCATTTTTTGCAGCAATAATAACGCATACGGTGGAATTCGGCGTCATCACGGTCTCCCGTATTCTGGTCTCCTGAGCTTTACGCTCCGTCGGTGACTTTTCAGCTGAGGGCGCATCAAGGCCCGCGAATGTCGTTTGATCGAGAAAACTAAATCCGAATTTTCAATTGCATCCTTGCTGTTTCCTCTCATCTGTCATCGCTTTTCATCGCGACCACTGCATCATTTTCAGCTGAAATCCCAATCGGTTTAAGCTGAAAATGATGCAGTAGATATAAAGTGCGACAGCCAACATTTGTGCGCCACATATGCCGAACAGTGCTGTTACCCATGAAATTCCAATGGACGACGCAGACACACACGAACACGTTGGTCAGAGCGCTCTAACGCCTATATCGCTATATTGGCTGAAAAGAGACAGCGTGCAAACAGATTATCTCAACCGTTGCGAATGACGGTGTGATTGGCCTCGGGAAGGCTGGGGGTTTTGCTTGCTTCCGGCTGCGATGCGCGCGCCTGCTCCTGCTTGCCAAGCGCTGCTTTTCTGGCCTTGGCTTCCCTGGCAACAAAATAAACAATCGCTCCAAAATATCCCACCTGCACAATAACGGCAGCAACGACAGTTTTGATGATTGTGTCAGAGAGGGAGCCAGACAGATAATAGGTTGTCGCCGCAAAAACCAGCAGCGCTCCAATCATACTGAAGAAGACTTTAGGCGCATGCATGGTTTAGAGCCTCCCCCAAAATGTTCGTCCGTACATCATTGTCTGCGCCTTCTCCTCAAGGCCACTTTACCATAGTGGTCTTGTCTGTTTCTTACAATATTGAAGCGTTCCCTTGAGCGGTTCTGCGCGTAGATTGCTTCTCATAGCGCAAGAGACTTTCGATACCGTTACACAGATGGTTCAATTTATCTTGAATTTGAACGGATGCGCCGAGGCTTTTACAGCGAACGACGCGTGTCCTGGGGCGAAAGGCAGATTGTAACACTTTCAATCTGCTATGTAATTTTCGCGCCCGGCGTTTTCGATGTTTGAATGGAGGGGATGGGTTTCACAGGTTCATCCTGCGCGCAACAGATCTGACCGGTTTTTGCAAATGCTGATTCCTGATGGCAATGGCATGGCTCTGAGGGGCTCTTGCCGCGCACAGGGGCTGTTTTTGGGCAGGTTCTGATCATCACGAATTGTTACAATATTAGATATAGCGAATTTTACATGTGCGCCGCAATATAATGATGCGATGCAACAGTGACGTGAACTTTTCCCTCAACCTGATATCCACATATGAGAATTCTATCAAAATGAGGTGAAGCCATGAATAAGATCGAAATTTCACAATAACAAAGGTTACCAATTGGGAAAGGTTAATGACTCTATGAATTCAAATTTACGATGACCGTAATTTAGAGAGAAAGAAATACTGAAATTACGATTTTTTTTACTACAATCTAAAACATATTGCAATTTCTATGATTCCTATCGTTGGAATGTTTTGTGAAGAGGGGATTGCGAAGGACAAATTCTCACCACACACTGTGGCAATGAATACGGACGCGCCCCGCCGGGGCCCGACCCAATCGCCCACGTAAATGGAGGCTCCTCTATGAAGTCCGCGACAAGATCGGCCAACTCGCCGTTTTTTAATCCTGCCATATCGGCTTCCCAACCGATTGGTGGGGCAGCAAAGCGAAGTCTCGATATTTTTATCGCTTGTGTTGCACTCGTTGTTTTCTGCCCGCTGTTTCTGATGATTGCAGCCATGGTGAAGTTCACCGATGGCGGCAGCGTGTTTTATGGTCATCGCCGTATTGGTCATAATGGCCAGGAATTCCGCTGCATGAAGTTTCGCACCATGGTGCAAAATGGCGAAAAAGTTCTGCAAGATTACTTGCGCAACAACCCCGAAGCCTATGAAGAATGGCGCACAACGCGCAAGCTGCAAAATGATCCGCGTGTGACAGCCGTCGGTGCTGTGCTGCGCAAACTCAGCCTTGATGAATTGCCCCAGCTTCTCAACATCATCAAGGGCGAGATGAGCATTGTCGGACCCCGCCCCGTGGTCGAAGACGAGTTGGAAATGTACGAGGCCTCGGCGTCCTACTATCTGCAAACGCGTCCGGGCCTGACAGGTCTTTGGCAGGTCAGCGGTCGTAATGATGTGTCTTACGAAACCCGCGTTGCCATGGATACCATGTATGTCAAGAATTGGTCGATCACCAAAGATCTTCTGATCATCATGCGGACCGTTCCAGCGGTGTGCATGTCTCGCGGCAGCTATTAACACTGCGGTATGGGCCGAGCATCAGCTCTGCTTTCTTCGACAAAAACAGTGCTTAGGATTTGCCATGAAGGCTGAAATGATTGCCGGAGGAGGAAAGTCCTCCAGGCTGAGATTGAATGTATCTTCTCTCGCTATCGCGGGATTTTTATCTGTCCTGTCGCCTGCGTTCGCGTTTGCGGATGCCTATCATCTTGGGGTTATGGACAAGATCCGCGTGCGGGTTGCAGAGTGGCAAACGGCAGAAGGTGCCGTGCGCGATTGGAGCGCTGTCAGCGGCGATTACGCCGTCAGCGCTTCTGGCACCGTGTCGTTGCCCTTTATTGGTGAATTGCCAGCATCGGGCAAAACCACGGCGGATGTGGCCAGCGAAATTGGCCTGAAGATGCAGCAGTTGTTTGGACTGAGCGACCGGCCATCGGCCTCGGTGGAAATTTCGCAATACCGCCCGGTCTATATGGCCGGTGCCGTTCAAAACCCCGGCGAGTTTCCCTATGCGCCGGGTATGACGGTACTGAAAGCCCTGAGTGTGGCTGGAGGATTGAAGCGCGCGGAAACCGGACAGTTCGCACGCAATTTCATTCAGGCACAGGGGGAAGGCTCTGTGCTGGTGTCCAACCGCAATCGCCTTTTGGTGCGGCGTGCACGCATTCTGGCCCAGATCAACAACAAGCCAGAAATCGAGATTACCGACGATCTTAAAAAAATCCCGGATATCAAGCAGTTGGTGGATTCCGAAATGGCGTTGATGAATTCTCAACGCACCAATCTCAAGGTGACGCTGTCGTCTCTTGCGGATTTGAAGACATTGTTGACGGCGCAAATCGATGCCTTGGGCAAGAAACTCGAAACCCAGACCCGCCAGCTTGCGATGGTGGAAGAAGACCGTGACAAGGTCAATAGCTTGAGCGAGCAGGGGCTGGCGCTGAGTTCACGCCGCTTGGCGGTCGAGCAACAGGTCTCCGATCTACAATCGGGTCTCTTGGATATTGATACGGCAACATTGAAGGCCAAGCAGGATCTCAATAAAGCCCAGCAGGATGAGACAACCACGCGCAATGCGTGGGATGCAAGGCTGGCGCAGGAGTTGCAAGACACCGAGGCGCAGCTTGAAGAGCGTGCACTCAAGCTGTCAACTCAGCAAAGTCTGATGAATGACGCCCTGCTGCAATCGGCAGAAAGTGCGGCTGCAAAAGATGGCGAGAGCGGCTCCAACGTCTCTTACTCCATCGTTCGCGACAAGGACGGCAAGCCAACCGAAATCGCAGCCACCGAAAACACGGTGGTATTACCCGGCGATGTGGTTAAAGTGACGGCAAAGCTGTCCCAATCGGCCATGCGATGAGGCATTGATGCGAATTGCCAAGGCGCAATTGATAGATCCGGTGCGCAATCAGATCTACGCGATAACGGCAGTGACCCTGTCGTTTTTCGTGTTTGCCTATTCGCCCCGGTTTGGGCAGGTGTCCATTCTGTTGTTCTATGGGCTGTGGTTGCCGCTGGTTGCGGTGGATTACCGGCGTGTGATTGGCAGTCCGCGTGTCTTTTTGCCGATTATGGCCTTCAGCCTGTTCGCCATGCTGTCCGTGTTCTGGTCGGCCGCGCCGTCTGTCACGGCGCGTGCATCCGTGCAGTTTTTTACCCACGTCGTGTGCAGCTTGATTGCGATGCGGGTGGTGAGCAATGATTCCTTTGTCAAAGGCGCGTTGCTGGGCACCATCCTGGTGATGATCTATTCGCTGATGTTTGGTTATTACCTTTTTGATCCGCTGGATGGAACGGTCAGCTTTGTCGGTGCCTTTTCCTCCAAGAATCAATTGGGGCTTTATGCATCGCTCGGCGTCTATTTTGTCTTCGCAGCGATTGTTATTCTCAAAATGCGGCGGCTATGGCTGATTGTTGCAGCACTGACCGCCATTCTCTCCGCCTATTGTTTGAAGCAATCTGAGTCGGCCACATCGGTGTTGACGGTGATTGTGGTGATTGGCGCGTCTCTGGTGTTGCGTGCCGTCAGACTTTTGTCGCCGCGCCATAGAATTGTGCTGTTTATTGCGGGCACCGTGCTTGGTAGCCTTTCCATCGGAGCCTTTGTCTATAGCGGCGGGATTGACCTTGTGCTGGGGGCTTTTGGCAAGGATTCAACGCTGACCGGACGCACCTATCTTTGGCAGCAAGGTTTTGCTGCAGCCCTTCAACATCCCATCATTGGGGTGGGCTATCAGGCCTATTGGGTGCAGGGTTTTTCCGAAGCGGAACGGCTTTGGGATGAGTTTTACATTCCAACCCGCGCAGGCTTTCACTTCCACAATACCTATATCGAAACGGCTGTGGAAACCGGCATCATTGGCCTGTTTCTGATGGCGGGCATGCTGTTTACAGCGCTGCTGGGCAGCTTGAAACGGTTGCTTGTCAATGTGAACGATCCCGAAGCGGGCGTGCTGTTTGGCTTGGCCATGCTGCTGGTCGAGCGTTCATTCGTCGAAATCGACGTGTTGTTTGCCTATCAGATCGGCTCGTTCTTGCTCTTCTTCATTCTTGGAAAACTGGGCCAGCGTCAAAGCGCAGTGTCTGCGTCTGCTCCGCGCGTGGTGCGCTATTATGGCAGCGGCTCGATACAGAATGTCGGCAACGGATATTAAACCCTGTTTCTCATCCCATAAAAAAGGCCGGGCATTGCCTGCCCGACCTTTCTATCTTTTGTGTTAACTGGTGTTTTCGTTACAGCGTCACGACTGTCTTTTCCTTAGCAGCCTTCATAGCGGCATCGGCCAGTTTCAGCGCAATCAGGCCGTCTTCAATCGATGGCGAAGGTGCCTTGCCGCTCTCGATGCAATCGAGGAAAGCCGAGATTTCAGCCGCATAGGCCGCTGTGTAGCGGGTCATGAAGAAATCATGCAGCGGTGGACGGGTGTAGCCGTCCTTGGTGGCGATTTCGATGGAGACTGGACGCTGGTTTTCAGCGGCCACCGAGCCTTCCGAGCCGTGCACTTCAATGCGCTGGTCATAGCCATAGGTGGCGCGGCGCGAGTTGGAAATGATCGCCTGACGACCAGAGGCCGTGGTCAGCACCAGGCTGGCGCTGTCAAAGTCGCCCAGTTCGCCAATTTTTGGATCGACCAGCACGGAAGCCGATGCCATGACAGAGGTGATTTCTTCACCGAGCAAAAAGCGGGCAATGTCGAAATCATGAATGGTCATATCGCGGAAAATGCCGCCGGAAACCTTGATATATTCTGGCGGTGGTGCGCCGGGGTCGCGGCTGGTGATGGTGACCATTTCAACCTTGCCGATCTTGCCATCATCAATTGCCTTGCGAACCGCCTGGAAATGCGGATCAAATCGGCGGTTGAAGCCCAGCATGACCTTGCCGCCATTGCCGCGCACCACATCGGCGCAGGCTTGCGCACGCGCAACATCCAGATCAATCGGCTTTTCGCAAAACACAGCCTTGCCGGCGTTGGTAAAGCGCTCGATCAGATCGGAATGGGTGTTGGTTGGCGTGCAGATCAACACAGCATCAATCGAGGCATCGGCCTCAATCTCTTCGATTGTCTTCACGCTCGCGCCGTAAGCATCGGCAATTGCCTTTGCAGCCTCAGGGAAAGCATCGGCGACGGCGACCAGTTGGGCGCGCTTTTCTTCACCAATTGCTTTTGCATGCACTTTGCCAATGCGGCCTGCGCCCAAAAGGGCCAGTTTTATCACCATGATGTTTTCCTCCCGGCTTTGCCCCTGCGGGGCGAAAAGCACATGACACGTTAAAACACTCAAACCGAACGTTGCCGGGGCATTTGTCGGCCCTTGCACCGTTCTCATTTGGAATATACGTTCCATTTTGCTAGAATGGGATCGTGGTGATGTCAAGGCAGGCTTTGCGCTGTGTCAGGCAGGTTTCACCCTCACACCAAGAGTTAAGGCCCTATACCCACTATGTCAGACACAATGTCGCAGGAAATTGCCGCCGCACCGGACAGTATCAAGGCTTTCGATGAGCGTTTGGTGCAGGTCTCGGACAATCTGCCCAAGCGGTTGAAGCAATGCGCTGATTATGTGGCCAATAACAAGGATCGCATCGCCGTCTCGACCGTTGCTGAAATGGCAGAAGGTGCGGGCGTGCAGCCCTCAGCCTTTATGCGCTTTTGTCAAATCCTTGGATTTTCTGGGTTTTCCGAGATGCAAAGGCTGTTTCGCGACTCATTTGTCGGCGGCTGGCCGGACTATTCCACCCGCCTGCATCATTTGCGCGAAACCGCATCCGGCAGCCCATCCGCGCTTTTGGCAGAATTTGTCGATGCCGGGCGGGTGTCATTGGAAGGTCTTTTGCAAACGGTGGATGCACAACTGCTGGAACAAGCGGTGCAACAGCTGGCAGCGGCGCGGATGATCCATATCGTTGGTATGCGCCGCTCCTTTCCTGTCGCCAGCTATATTGCCTATGCCTTTGAAAAAATGGCGGTTCCCGCCATGTTGCATAGTGCCGTTGGCAAGCTGGAAAGCCATCACGCCATCCGCGAGGGGGATGTGATGCTGGCCATTACCTTTTCGCCCTATTCGGCGGAAACACTCGATCTTGTCGAGCAAGTGGCCGTCCGTGGCATTCCCGTTGTGGCGATCACCGACAAGAGCGTCAGTCCCTTGCATAAATTTGGTGCGCTGACGCTCACCGTGTCCGAGGTGGATTTTGGCGCGTTTCGCTCGCTCTCGGCCACGCTCTGTCTGGCGATCGCGCTGTCAGTGGCAGTGGGAACAATGCGACAAGATGACTGAACATTTGTGTTGAAGTCTAAAAAATAGAATATATAGTCCATTTTAATGCAAATTTAGAACGGCCCTCCGGGAGAGGGGCCGGTGTGGTGAAAGGCAAATCTGCGCTTTCGCGACATCCAAGGAGGGTGCTGTGCCGAAACTTGATCTGATTACCATCGGCCGTTCGTCTGTTGATCTTTACGGCGCGCAAGTCGGTGGCCGCTTGGAAGACATGGCTTCTTTCAACAAATATATCGGCGGCTCCCCCACCAATATCGCCGCAGGAACCGCACGTTTGGGTCTGAAATCGGCGCTGATTACCCGCGTGGGCGACGAGCATATGGGCCGCTTTATCCGCGAACAACTGGTGCGCGAAGGCGTGGATGTCCGCGGCGTCAAGACAGACCCGAAGCGTCTGACAGCGCTGGTTTTGCTCGGCATTCGCGACGAGCACCAGTTTCCGCTGATTTTCTACCGCGAAAACTGCGCCGATATGGCGCTGTGCGAAGATGACATTGATCCAGCTTTTGTGGCTGAATCCGGCTGTGTATGCGTCACGGGTACGCATTTGTCGCATCCCAATACCGAAGCAGCTGTGCTGAAGGCGCTGCGATTGGCGCGCGAGAACGGTGCAAAAACAGCTCTTGATATTGATTATCGTCCTAATCTTTGGGGCTTGGCGGGCCATGGTGATGGCGAAAGTCGGTTTATTGAATCACAGGCCGTAACCACGAAGCTGCAATCCACCCTGCATTGGTTTGATCTGATTGTCGGCACCGAAGAAGAATTCCACATTGCGGGCGGTTCTACCAACACTGTGGAAGCGCTGCGGGCGGTGCGGAATGCTTCCAAAGCCACCTTGGTGTGCAAGCGCGGTGCCTTGGGTGCCGTGGTTTTTGATGGCGATATTCCTGACAGTCTTGACGATGGTCAGACCGGCGAAGGCTTCCCGATTGAGGTCTTCAATGTGCTGGGGGCTGGCGATGGCTTTATGTCTGGTCTGCTGAAAGGCTGGCTGACGGGCAAGGATTGGCCAACGGCCTTGAAATTTGCCAATGCCTGCGGTGCCTTTGCCGTATCACGCCACGGCTGCACGCCAGCCTATCCAAGTCTTGAAGAGCTGGATTATTTCTTCAAAACCGGCATTCGCAACAAGGCTTTGCGCAAGGATGCAGCACTGGAGCAGGTGCATTGGTCCACCAACCGCGATGGGGAATGGCCGCAAATGCGGGTGTTTGCCTTCGACCACCGCATGCAACTGGAAGCCATGTGTGATGAGGCCGGTGTTTCCCATGAGCGGATCGGTGCTTTCAAGCAACTTTGCCTCAAAGCAGCCCAGCAGGTGGCCAATGGTCAGCCCGGTTATGGCATTTTGTGTGATAGCCGTCTGGGTCGTGATGCGCTGTATCAGGCCTCCGGCTCTGGCCTGTGGATTGGCCGCCCGGTGGAATGGCCGGGTTCTCGTCCGCTGACACTGGAGCCGGAACTGGGCGAGGACTTTGGTGGCCTCACCGAATGGCCAGTGGAAAATGTGGTCAAGGTTCTGTGCTTCTATCACCCCGATGACGATGCGGCCCTGAAAGAAGCGCAGGAAAATACGGTAAAACGTCTTTTCACGGCGGCTCGCCGTAACCGGCTTGAAATGCTGTTGGAGATTATTCCCTCCAAGGTCGGCCCAACCGATGACGATACGGCAGCCACGATTATTCAGCGTTTCTACGATATTGGCGTCTACCCCGACTGGTGGAAGCTGGAGCCGATGAAGACGAAAGCCGCCTGGGCGAATGCGTGTGATGCCATTTCCCGGAACGATCCCTACACGCGGGGCATTGTTGTGCTGGGTCTGGATGCGCCCGCCACTGAGCTGGAAGAGAGTTTCAAAACGGCAGCCAGCTTTGATCTGGTCAAGGGTTTTGCGGTTGGCCGCACCATTTTTGGCGATGCTGCGCGCAAATGGTTGGCTGGCACACTGTCAGATGAAGATGCGATTGCTGACATGGTGAGTAAATACACATCGCTGTGTCAAGTTTGGGATAAAGCGCGGGCAAGCGTTTAAGTCTTCAGGAATTCAGGGAGAGAGACAATGACGACCGCTGGGAAAACGGTGCGATTGACAGCCGCTCAGGCCTTAGTGCGCTACCTTGCCAATCAGATGACACCGGAAGGTGTGCCATTTATTGCTGGCGTCTGGGCCATTTTCGGCCACGGCAATGTGGCCGGTCTTGGCGAGGCCTTGCAGGGTGCAAAAGACAGCGTCACCACATGGCGCGGGCAGAATGAGCAATCCATGGCGCATGCCGCCATTGCCTATGCCAAACAGCTTGGCCGCCGCCGCGCCATGGCGGTGACATCCTCGATTGGCCCCGGCGCGCTGAATATGGTCACGGCTGCGGCCTTGGCGCATGTCAACCGTCTGCCGGTTTTGCTGCTGCCCGGTGATGTGTTTGCCAATCGCGGACCCGACCCGGTGTTGCAGCAGGTGGAAGATTTCAATGATGGGGTGATGTCCGCCAATGATTGTTTCCGTCCCGTCAGTCGCTATTTTGACCGCATTTCAAGGCCCGAACATCTGCTCACGGCGCTGCCGCGCGCGTTTCGCACCATGACCGATCCTGCCGATTGCGGCCCCGTCACGCTGGCTTTTTGTCAGGATACGCAGGCCGAAGCCTATGATTATCCTGAGAGTTTCTTTGCACCAAAAGTCTGGCACATCCGCCGTCCTCAGCCCGATGCATTTGAGCTGGAAAGTGCGATTGCCGCGATTAAAGCCGCCAAAAGCCCGGTGATTGTCGCAGGCGGCGGCGTGCATTTTTCCGGTGCCACGCAAACTTTGCGGGATTTTGCGCAAAAGCACCAGATTCCGGTGGTGGAAACACAGGCCGGAAAATCAGCTCTGCCTTGGGATGATGCCCTGAATTTCGGACCCGTTGGTGTTACGGGGGCGGCCAGTGCCAACACGGTTTGCGAGGCAGCTGATCTCGTGATCGGTGTTGGCACCCGCTTTCAGGATTTTACCACCGGATCGTGGGCGCTGTTCAAGAACCCGAACCGCAAGATTTTGGCGCTCAATGTTCAAGCCTATGACAGCGCCAAGCATGATGCACTTCCCTTGGTCGCGGATGCCAAAATCGGTCTGGAATTGATCTCATCCGCTTTGGGTGAACATCGGTTTGCCACGCCGGATGCGGGCCTGAAGGCTGACTGGTTTACGAAGGCCGATGCCGTTACCGCAGCTCCTAAGGATGGCAACAGCCTGCCCACCGACATGCAGGTGATTGGAGCCGTACAACGCGCCTCGCGCGACAATACTGTGGTGATGTGCGCGGCAGGCACCATGCCTGGCGAATTGCATCAGCTTTGGAAATCCAAACTGCCGCTGTCCTACCATATGGAATATGGCTTCTCCTGCATGGGCTATGAGATTGCTGGAGGCATGGGCATCAAGATGGCCGAGCCGGAGCGTGACGTGATTGTCATGGTCGGCGATGGCTCCTACATGATGATGAATTCCGAACTGGTCACGGCCTGCGCCTTGGGTGTGAAAATCACCGTGGTGATCACCGATAACCGGGGTTATGGCTGCATCAACCGCCTGCAAATGGGCACCGGCGGGGCCGAGTTTAACAACCTCTACGCCCACACCTCGCACGTCTACGCGCCACAGATTGATTTTGCCGCCCACGCAGCCTCCATGGGGGCGGATTCCAGCAAGGTGACAACCATTGCAGAGTTGGAAACGGCGCTTGCGAGCGCTCGCAACGCGACAAGACCGACCGTTGTCGTCATCGACACCGATCCATACCCAACGCCGGAGGCTGGCGGCTATTGGTGGGATGTGGCGGTGCCGGAAGTATCGAACCGTAATGAAGTGCAACAGGCTCGCGCCCGCTACGAGGCAGCGCTCAAGGAAAGACATTAAGATGATTCTCTACGGAACCAACCCGATTGCCTGGTCCAATGACGATGACCGCACGCTGGGTGCCCATATCAGCCTCGACCAATGCCTCGATGAAACATCGAAAATCGGTTTCGACGGCATTGAAAAGGGCCACAAATTCCCGCAGGAACCAGCAGCCTTGAAGGCTGTGTTGGAGCCGCGCGGCCTTCGCTACGTCTCCGGCTGGCATTCGCTGAACCTGCTGACCAATAGCATTGAAGACGAAAAGGCGGCCATGCAGCCAGCACTGGACCTGCTGAAGGCCATGGGCAGCAAGGTGATTATCGTTTGCGAAACATCGAATGCGATCCATGGCGATGACGATAAGCCGGTGAATGATCGCCCGAAACTGGCCGATTCGGAGTGGGCCAGCTTTGGCGCAGGCGTGGAAGCATTGGCCGAATTTGCGGCAGCTCAGGGCATTGCCTTGGTTTACCACCACCACATGGGCACGATTGTCGAGAGCGAAGAAGAGATTGACAAGCTGATGGCCAACACCGGCCCCCACGCCAAGCTGTTGCTGGATACCGGCCATTGCCTGTTTGGCGGCGGCGATCCGGAGCGGGTTGCGAAAAACCATATGGGCCGCGTGGGCCATATCCATGCCAAGAACATCCGCCCGGTGATTACCAAACAGGTGCGTGATGAAAAGCTCTCCTTCCTTGAAGGCGTGCGCCGTGGCGCATTTACCGTGCCGGGCGACAGCGAAGGCGGCGTGAATTTTCTGCCGGTTTTGAAAATCGCTGGCGAGCATGGCTATGAAGGCTGGCTGGTGATTGAGGCCGAGCAGGACCCCGATGTGCGCAATCCTTATGATTACCAGAGCTTGGGCCTTGCCTCGTTGAAGGCCATGGCCAAGGCTGCGGGGTTGGATAAGGCGGCTTAATCGGTCGGAGCAAGGGGTTAAGCAAGCGCCGAGCTGTGCTATATCCCTCCCACCACAGCCTCTTTGGAACGGCACCCACTCCGCTCCGCTCACCATAAGGTCAGTCCATGCAATTTCTCGATCCCCACCACCCGTTTTTCAAACCGCTCTGGGTGCGCATTCTCGTCACCCTTGTGCCGCTGGTTTGGGCGGGGATTGAGCTTTACAATGGCTCGCAAACCTGGGCGATGATTTCGCTGGCGCTTGGTTTTTATGCCGCCCTGCAACTGTTCTGGGTGTTTTACAAAACACCCAGAAAGGGCGATGAAAAGGGAGATGAACAATGACCAATCTTCTACGCAAACCTGTGGCCACAACTGGCAAGGTGCATGATATCACCCCGCAAAGCGCCAACTGGGGCTATGTCGGCTTTGGTCTTTATAAGCTGAAGGCGGGCGAAAAGGCGGCTGAACAGACGGGTGAAACAGAAGTGATTCTGGTTCTCGTTGAGGGCAAGGCCGAAATTTCGGGCGCTGGTAAAAGCTTCGGCGAGCTTGGCGACCGCATGAACGTGTTTGAGAAAAAGCCGCCCCATTGCGTCTATATCCCGGCAGGAAGCGATTGGAGCGCCACCGCCACCACGGATATGACGCTGGCCGTTTGCACCGCGCCCGCAAAGCCCGGCCGCGAAGCGCAGGTGATTGGCCCGCAAGGCATTGCTCTGACGGAGCGCGGTAAAGGTGCCAACACCCGCTATATCTTCCCCATCGCCATGGAAGAGCGCGATGTGGCCGAGAGCCTGCTGGTGACAGAAGTGTTTACCCCGCAGGGCAATTGGTCATCCTATCCGCCCCATCGCCATGATGAGGATAATTTCCCGGCCATGACCTATCTGGAAGAGACCTATTATCACCGTCTCAATCCGGCGCAGGGTTTTGGCTTCCAGCGCGTCTTTACCGAAGATGGCAGTCTCGATGAAACCATGGCTGTATCGGACGGCGATGTGGTGCTGGTGCCCAAGGGCCACCATCCCTGCGGTGCTCCTTATGGCTATGAGATGTATTATCTCAATGTCATGGCCGGGCCCATGCGCAAATGGCGCTTCCAGAACCACCCCGACCACGACTGGATTTATAAGCGCGATAATCCCTAAAACTATTACAGGGATTGCCCGATCCGGGCAGTCCCTTTCTGGCCGTTGTTGCGGATCCAGTTCAGGCTTTTATCGCCGTTTTTATACAGCTCAAAACACATCGGCGTGCCTTTGTACCAGGTGGTAAAGCGCTGGCAGAGCTGATCATCCTTGATCCACCATTTGCCGGTGTCATTGGGTTTGACAAAGCGGCCAAGGCCCAGCGCCTCGCCATCTCCATCCACCACGCCGTTTTTACGGTAGTTGAGCGGAAATTCACCGCCCATCGGGGTTGCGAGGTAAATGCGCTTTCCCACAATGCTTTGGCGAATGTCTTGCGATGTATAGCGGCTTTCACCCGCGGCTTGCGCTGCTCCCGCGCCGAATGCTGCTGCAACTATTCCTGAAATTACCAAACGCAATATCATCGTGGCGGCCCTCCTGTGATCCATCGCCTCTGTTTCTGTCGTAGTAACGTTACGACATGCACAATGGTTCAGATTACCAGCGATGGAATTTTTCGGGAAAACAGGGGGGAGAAAATGACAGTGATAACCTCTTTGGGCGGCGAATACCGCGCTTTGGTGATTGGGGTCTCGGGAGGCATTGGCTCCGCGTTTGTCGAGGTTCTGCGCACAGATCCGTCATGTGCTGCCGTTGTCACCCTCTCGCGCAGTTTGGATGGTTTTGATGTCACCAACGAAGACAGCGTGGCGGCGGCGACCGCGCGTCTCTCGCAGCAGCAGGCCGTTTTCGATGTGGTGATTTGTGCAACGGGGGCTTTGACGATTAACGGCATTGGTCCGGAAAAATCGCTCAAAGCCGTAACTGCCGAGAGCATGGCGGCGCAGTTTGCGCTCAATGCCATTGGTCCGGCTCTGGTGCTCAAATATGTCTCACCGCTTCTGCGCAAAGATAGCCGCGCCATGATGGCGTTTTTGTCGGCGCGGGTTGGCTCTATTGGCGATAACCGGTTGGGCGGCTGGATATCCTATCGCGCCTCAAAGGCGGCCTTGAACCAGATTGTGCGCACCGCAGCTGTTGAGCTTGCCCGCACGCGGCCAAACGCGGTGGTGGCCGCTTTGCATCCCGGCAGCGTTGCCACATCGCTGTCCGCCAATTTCGCGCCAAACCATGAGCGATTCACGCCGCAAGAGAGTGCAGGGCTGCTTTTGAATGTGCTGGATCATCTCTCGCCAGCGCAATCCGGTGGTTTCTTTGCCTATGATGGGTCAACCATTGAATGGTAGCCCACCAATCCAGCCGGGCCTTTGCTGCGTAGTGATGTTGAGAAATCAATCGAGCGGAGAGCGCCATGCATGTGTTGAAATCAGCCTTTGCCAGCCTGACCATGGGTCTTTTATCGACCGTCGGCACGGCAAAGGCCGCAGATTTTGCTTTTGAGACTTATTTTGTCGGAAAAACCGTGGCGGAGGGGCATTTCGCGGCCATCAACGGTGTCAGCCGCTCATTCACCGTTGATCTCACGGGCAAGTGGGATGGCCATGTGCTGACGCTGCGCGAGGATTTTCGCTTCGATGATGGCACCAAAGACCGCAAAACCTGGCGCTTTGTCAAAACCGGCCCCACCTCCTACACCGGCACCCGCGAAGATGTGATTGGCGATGCCAAGGTGCGTGTTGATGGCGATACCGCGCATTTCAACTATCTGGTCTATTTTGATCCGCAAAAACAGGCGAACAAGGTCCGTTTTTATGACAAGATGGTTTTGAACAAGGATGGAACGGTGTTGAACACGGCGCTGGTGACCAAGTTTGGTTTTCCGGTGGCGAAAACCACGGTGAAGTTCAAAAAACCAGCTCTGCACCATACAGGCCATAACCATGAAAAGGCGCTTCAGTGATGGTCATGTCATCGTCAAACTCGCGTGTTGCGTGGATCACCGGGGCCAGTTCCGGCATTGGCCGTGCGCTGGCGCTAAAACTCGCCCGTGATGGTTATCGGGTGGCTGTCAGCGCCCGCAATGCGGATGAATTGCAGGCCTTGGCGCTGGAGAGCGGTGGTGTCATTCAAGCCTTTCCGCTGGATGTCACGGATCGCGATGCCGTGCATCGGGTGATGTCGGAGATTGAGGCAGCACTTGGCCCCATCGACATGGCGGTATTTTCGGCAGGCACCTATGTGCGGGAATCGATCAGCAATTTCAACGCCGATCAATTCCGCACGATGATCGAGTTGAACCTGATGGGCACGGCCTATTGCTTAGAGACCATCATGCCGCTGATGGTTGCGCGCGGCAAAGGCCGCATTGGGCTTTTGGGGTCGGTCTCGGGCTACACGGGTCTTCCCGGCGGCGGTGTTTATGGTGCCACCAAATCCGCCTTGATTACCCTTGCCGAGGCGCTCCATCCCGGCCTTGCCAAAAAGGGTGTCACGCTCAGCATCATCAATCCGGGCTTTGTCAAAACGCCGCTGACCGATAAAAATGACTTTCCCATGCCGTTTATCGTCACAGCGGAAGAGGCCGCCGACCATATTGCCAAGGGCATGGCGGCGGGCAAATTCGAAATCGCCTTTTCCTGGAAAATGGTGTTGCTATTGAAGAGTTTGCGGCTTTTGCCCTATCCGCTGTATTTCAGGCTGACAGAGAAAATGCTGCGAAAATCGTGAGCGGCAAATATTGAATGTGAAAAAGGAGGCTTTCGCCTCCTTTTTTATGCGCTCAGCTCAAATTGCACCACATCCAGCCGCTTGGTGCGAAAACCAGCGGCACAGTAATGCAGGTAATAGCGCCACATGCGAAAGAAGCGCTCGTCAAAGCCAAGCTGTGCAATGCGCGACCAGCGGGCGGTAAAGCTCTTGTCCCACAAAAGCAACGTGCGTTCATAATCGAGGCCAAAGCGGAAGGTATCGAGCACGTTCAGGCCAGATTGTCTGGCCGATGCTTCAAACCGTTCCACCGAGGGCAGCATTCCGCCGGGGAAGATATAGGTCTGAATAAAATCAGCATGGCTTTTGTAGTGTTCAAACCGTGCTTCATCGATGGTGATCACCTGCACAATCGCTTTGCCCTTGGGAGCCAGTAGGCTGCGCACACGCTCAAAATAGGTGCGCCAGTTTTCCTCGCCCACCGCCTCGAACATTTCAATCGAGACGATTTTTGTGAACTTGCCCGCAACATCGCGGTAGTCTTCCAGGCGAATATCAGCCTTATCCGCCAAACTCGCCTTGGACAATCGTTCCCGTGCAAAAGCCGCCTGTTCCTTGGAAAGTGTCAGCCCCGTGACTTTGCAGCCGGTTGCGCGAATGGCGTGTTCGGCAAAGCCACCCCAGCCACAGCCGATTTCCAACACGTGGTCATCGGCACTCAAGCCCAACTCATCCACAATCCGTTGATATTTGGCGGCCTGTGCGTGTGCCAACGGCTGATGGGGCTGCGCAAACAGGGCGGATGAATAGGTCATGGTTTCATCCAGCCAATGCCGGTAGAACTCATTGCCGAGATCATAGTGAAAGGCGATGTTGCGCCTGCTTCCGGCTTTGGAGTTGCGCCGCAGCTTGTGGCGGAGCCACGCCAGCTTGCCCATCAGGCTGGATGGCGCCATCAGCTTTTGCCAGCTTGGTTCATTGGCAATCACCAACTCCAGAAAGGCAGCAATATCGGGGCTATCCCAATCGCCATCCATATAAGACTGGGCAAAGCCAAGGCTTCCTCCGCCCATCACACGCCGCACCGGCCTTGCATTTTTAAACCGCAACACAGCGGAAGGACCGGGATTGTCACCTTGAATATGGTGTTCACGCCCGCCGGGGAAAATCACCGTCAGATGTCCATGGGTCAAGCGGTTCGCCCAGCCCGATAAAATACGCTGCCACAGCGGCACGGACCGGTAAGAAGGTGCAACGGTTTGCTGTTCGGCATGACTCATAATGGGGCCTTTGCGCTTATAGCTTCGGAAGAAATGATGGAGCTTGCAATGGGCTTTTCAGCCTTGCGGTGACGGTACAGGGGCACACCTTTGGCCCAGAGCTTGAGGGCCTCCCAGTGAATGGCACCCATCACTTTCAAGGTCATCAAAGGGTAGGTCATCAGCGTCTTTAACAGGGCTTTGTCGCTTAACGCCTGCCTCCGTCCGCTGAAGGCGGCATAGAGCAAAGCCCCGTCCTCGTCGGTTTCGTTAATCGCCACCAAAATCTTGTCGGTGGGCGGCAGGATTTTGAAATGATACTGGCACTCCATGGGCACAAACGGCGAGACATACATTTCTTTCGCGCAGGAATGGCTCAGGCTGCCGTCCGCATTTGGCGTAGCGGGAATGATATAGGTGTGCCGCTCGTGAAAAGTGTTTTCCACCTCATAGAGAATGGCTTCAAGATCGCCATTGCCGCTGTGACAGAAATAAACGGTCAGAGGATTGAAAACATAGCCAAAAATACGCGGATAGCACAGCATGGTCACGCGCAGGTCAGCGATCGTGAGGCCCGCATCCGTCAAATGCCGCGCCACCCAGTTTTTCAGCTCTCCCGTTTCGCCAAGGCCATGATCTTTGTCGTGGACGCTTAAGAATGCCGCGCGATTGTGGCCAAACAGCCGCAATTTCTGATCCAACAAAGGGAGTTCATCCAGATCGATCAGCAGCGTGAACACTTTATATCGCAAACTATGTTTTTTAGGGCGATGGCGATGATGCACCACCTCTCCCGTGAAAAGGGCAGATGTCCAGCTCATATTGCCGCCGTCAGCGGAGTTTTCAGAAAAATCCGTCCCGATTCGTCTTTGACCGTCCAAGGGCGGCGAAGCCCGGAAAGGCTTTCTGCGCAGGCAAGGCCCGCTTGCAGACCATCCTCATGAAAACCGCTGCCAAAATAGGCCCCGCAGAACCACGTGTTGCGCTGTCCCTGCAACTGGCAAAGCTGCTGTTGGGCTGCCATGGCCTTGGTGTCAAACAGCGGATGTTTATAGTCGAAAACCTGATGAACCTTGTTCGGATTAACCTCGCGCGACGGGTTGAGCGTGACAAACAGCGGCAGGCTGTTGTCGAGGCCTTGCAGCTTGTTCATCCAATAGCTGACACACAATGCACCTTCGCCCGCTTCCCGCGCTTCGCCAATATAATTCCAGCTGGCCCAAACACGCTGGCGCTTGGGCATGAGATTGACGTCGGAATGCAGCACGGCGACATTGTTGGTATAGTCGAAAGCACCGAGAATACTGCGCTCCTGGCTGCTCGGATTGTTCAGCAGTTTCAAGGCCTGATCAGCGTGGGTGGCCAGAACCACATCGTCAAACCGGTCCTGATGGCCGCTTGCGGTGATGATTTTAACGCCGAATTCGTCGCGCTTGATGGTAACAACCGGATCATTGCTGCGAAAATCTGCCTTGGTTGCCGCCCGCAACCGGCTGACATATTCGCGGCTGCCGCCCGTCACGGTGCGCCATTGGGGGCGATCTTTCAAAGACACCAGCCCATGATTGATAAAGAAGCGGATAAAGGCATGCAGCGGATAGGCCCGCATATCGGCAGCCGTTGTCGACCAGATGGCCGCCCCCATGGGCAACAAGTGGTCTTCAATAAAGGCCGTTCTGTAGGCCTCAAGATCAAGATAATCGCCAAGAGTGGTGGTGGCCAGATCCTGACGACTCAGCAGCGCCGGTGCTTCGCGATAAAACCGCATGATATCTGCCACCATGCGCCAGAAGCGGGGGCGAAGCGCATTGCGGCGCTGGCCGAGCAGGCCAGACAGACCCGATCCCGAATATTCAAAGCTGCCAGCATTCAACGATGCAGCAAACGACATGTTGGATGGCTGGTTTGGCACCTGAAGATGCTCAAACAGGGCGACCAGATTGGGGTAATTGCGATCATTATAGACAATGAAGCCGGTATCAACGGCAATGCTGCCCTTTGGCCCGTCAACGGTGACCGTATTGGCGTGTCCTCCAAGCCGGGGCTCTGCTTCATACACCGACACGATACACTCTGATGACAAGAGCCAGGCGGCGGAGAGGCCGGAAATTCCGGCGCCGACAACGGCGACACGGCGTTTATTGCCACTAAAAGGGGTCTGCATGCTCATATCCATCCTGTCCCCGCCTCTTTTGCTGGTTTTCTAAAAGCTATTACGCATGCATTGACCCATTGGATTGGTGCGGGGATGCGTAAGACACTATTTTTTCAATCTGTGATCCACGCGGACCGACGCTGCGTAGTGGAGCGCATGACAATAATCATTTCCCAACCGGCTCCAGAGTGCCACAATAGTCGAACGCAGCGCCTGCGGCCTTTGCCGCGCAGCGTTGTTAATCGAAAATCTGTGCCCTTGGGCGCGAACGGGATGATTATGGACGTTGAAATTGAAGATATGCCTCGTTTGCTGGCGGCTGTTGGCCGTGATCGGGACGTGGAGGCATTCGAAACATTATTCCGCCATTACGGCCCGCGCGTCAAAGCCTATATGGCCAGACAATCGCGTGACACCCAGGCGGCAGAGGAACTGATGCAGGAAACCATGATGGTGGTCTGGAACAAGGCCGCTTTATTCGATCCGGCACGGGGCAATGTCTCCGCGTGGATTTTTACAATTGCCCGAAATTTGCGTGTTTCAGCCTATCGTAAAGAAAAGCGGCCGGAGTTTGATCCCACAGACCCCGCTTTTGTTCCCGATGATGTGGCACCCGCAGATCAGGAACTGGAAAGCCGTGAAGACGCCGATCGCCTTCACAAAGCCATGCGTGAATTGCCCAAGGAGCAGATGGAGTTGTTGCAGCGCTCATTTTTCCACGAAATACCGCACAGTGCTTTGGCCAAGGAATTCAATCTGCCGCTCGGAACGATCAAGTCTCGCATCCGCCTGGCATTTGCCAAATTGCGGGCCGCCCTCGACGATACTGCGGTCAATGATCGCAGCGGGGAGGGCCGATCATGAGCGTGCAGCATCATGTGAGTGACGCGCTTTTGCTGGATTACGCCTCTGGCAGCCTGGCAGAAGGCTGGAGCCTTGCGGTTGCGACCCATTTGGCGCTCAGCCCGGAAAGCCGCAAACGTCTCGCCTGTCTTGAGGCTGCAGCCGGCACCTTGATGGATATGGATGAGGTGGAAACACCCGTCAATCTCGATCAATCCTGGCAGTCGATGCGTGAACGCCTTGCCGCTTCCAGCGATCTTCTGGTGGCCAAAAGGCCTGTGGCCTCGCCCGTTGCCGCCAAAGTGCAGGCTATGGATGTGCCCGTTTTGCCGGAGCCGTTGCGCTCTTATCTGGGGCGCGATGCCGCTCAATTGCAGTGGAAATCTCTGGGGCGGGGTGCTTATCACATTCCCATCAAGACCAATGATGGCGAAACCAGCGTGCGGTTGCTGCGTATTCCAGCTGGAAAGCCGGTGCCGGAGCACAGCCATGGCGGCCGTGAGCTGACCTTGGTGTTGAAGGGCAGCTATCATGATGGCTACGCGCGCTTTGCCCGTGGCGATCTGGAAGAGGCCGATGAAACGCTGGAACATCAACCGATCGCTGATGTGGGCGAAGATTGCATTTGTCTGGCGGTAACAGACGCACCGCTGCGCTTTAAAAGCAAATTCCTGCGTCTGGTTCAGCCCTTGCTTGGCATTTAAAGGAAGTCGCCCATGCTGCGCTATGTTATTGCCTATTGTGCAACCGCGACGGTGTTTTTTGCGCTGGATTATCTCTGGCTCAGCCGGGTTGCGATTGGCTTTTACAAATCGCAGATGGGCGAGATTATGCGGCCCCAGCCCAATTTTACCGCAGCGGGGGTGTTTTACCTGTTTTACATAGCGGGCATTGTTTATTTCGCGGTCTCGCCATCCTTGCAAAATGGCAGCGTCTGGACCGTTTTGCTCAGCGGCGCACTTTTGGGCCTGTTTGCCTATGGCACCTATGACATGACCAATCTGGCAACGCTGAAAGCGTGGACCTTGTCGCTCAGTGCGGTTGATATGCTCTGGGGCATGTTTTTGACATCGATTTCAGCGGCAGCCGGCTATATCGCCGTGACTCGTTTTTTTGCGTGACATGCGCATTTCCTGCATGATTCACGTGAAAAACCTGCATAAAATTGGGCTGTTACGGCGCTTTTGGCAGGGGCGTGGATAATAAAATGGCTTGGATGTGCCTCTAACGTCTAACAGGCCCCGTTGTTATTTTTCCTTGCATAATCCACCATTTGGCGCAAGTCTCGCATCCGCAACGACTGGGAGGCCTCATGCTCACAATATTGGATCAGCTGGAAAACCGGCGTGCTGAGGCGCGTCTGGGCGGTGGAACCAAGCGAATCGAAGCCCAGCATGCCAAGGGCAAGCTGACTGCGCGCGAACGCATTGATGTGCTGTTGGATGAAGGCTCGTTTGAAGAATACGACATGTATGTCACCCATCGCTGTACCGATTTTGGCATGGAAGGCCAAAAGGTAGCGGGTGATGGCGTGGTCACCGGCTGGGGCACCATCAATGGCCGTCAGGTCTATGTGTTCAGCCAGGATTTTACCGTGCTCGGCGGCTCATTGTCTGAAACCCACGCCCAGAAAATCTGCAAGGTCATGGATATGGCCGCCCGCGTTGGCGCACCCGTTATTGGCATCAATGATTCAGGCGGTGCGCGCATTCAGGAGGGCGTGGCATCGCTGGCAGGCTATGCCGAAGTATTTCGTCGCAATGCCGAAGTGTCTGGCGTTATCCCTCAGATCTCGGTGATTATGGGGCCTTGCGCAGGCGGTGCGGTCTATTCGCCTGCCATGACCGACTTTATCTTCATGGTGCGCGATTCATCCTACATGTTCGTCACCGGCCCGGATGTGGTGAAAACCGTGACCAACGAAATCGTCACCGCCGAAGAACTGGGCGGGGCTGGCACGCACACCAAAAAATCATCGGTTGCCGATGGTGCCTATGATAATGATGTCGAGGCGCTGGAAAATGTGCGCCTGCTGTTTGATTTTCTGCCGCTGAACAATCGTGAAAAGCCACCGGTGCGGCCTTTCTTCGATGATCCGACCCGCTTGGATATGCGGCTGGATACGCTGATACCCGACAGCTCCAACAAGCCCTATGACATGAAAGAGCTGATCTTTGCTTTGGCTGATGAGGGTGATTTCTTCGAGCTGCAAGAGGCCTTTGCCAAGAACATCATCACCGGCTTTATTCGGCTGGAAGGTCAAACCGTGGGTGTGGTGGCCAATCAGCCAATGGTGCTGGCCGGATGTCTGGATATTGATAGTTCGCGAAAGGCAGCCCGCTTTGTGCGCTTTTGCGATGCCTTTTCCATTCCGATTCTGACGCTCGTGGACGTGCCGGGCTTTTTGCCCGGTGTGGCGCAAGAATATGGCGGCGTGATCAAGCATGGGGCCAAGCTGCTGTTTGCCTACAGCCAAGCCACCGTGCCGATGGTGACGCTGATCACCCGCAAAGCCTATGGCGGGGCCTATGATGTGATGGCCTCGAAACACATTGGGGCCGATGTCAATTACGCATGGCCCACCGCCGAAATTGCGGTTATGGGAGCCAAGGGCGCGACTGAAATTCTCTATCGCTCCGAGCTTGGCGATGCGGAAAAAATTACCGCCCGCACGAAAGAATATGAAGAGCGTTTTGCCAATCCGTTCGTGGCTGCCGAGCGTGGTTTTATCGATGAAGTGATCATGCCGCATTCGTCTAGACGGCGCATTGCGCGCGCCTTTGCCGCTCTGCGCAATAAGCAGGTGACGACGCATTGGAAAAAGCACGACACGATACCACTTTAAACGGGCCCAGGTTTGCACGGGCCCACTTTAACGCAACTGCGCAACGACACTCCCAACGTCGGCGCAGCATTGCTCAGGAGATACTTATGAGTGATCCAAAATTTCCACCGGAAAACAATTTGCCCGCAGGTTATGAGCCACCCAAGGTCTGGACATGGGAGCAGGGCAATGGCGGCGCTTTTGCCTCCATCAACCGGCCGATCGCCGGTCCGACCAGCGAGAAGGAATTGCCCGTTGGCAAGCATCCGCTTCAGCTTTACTCGCTGGCAACACCCAATGGCCAGAAAGTGACCATTCTTCTGGAAGAGCTGCTGGCCGCAGGTCATGCGGATGCCGACTATGACGCATGGCTGATCACCATCGGCAAGGGCGAGCAATTTGGCTCTGGCTTTGTCGATGTGAACCCGAATTCAAAAATTCCAGCCTTGATGGACCATAAGCCATCAGACGGCAGCGCTCCGGTGCGGCTGTTCGAATCCGGCTCGATCCTCGTTTATCTCGCCGACAAGTTCGGTGCGTTTCTGCCCAAAGATGCCCGCGCGCGCGCCGAAGCCTTGAACTGGCTGTTTTGGCAAATGGGCTCTGCGCCGTTTCTGGGCGGCGGTTTTGGCCATTTCTTCGCCTATGCACCGATCAAGATCCAATATGCCATTGATCGTTTTGCCATGGAAGTGAAGCGCCAGATGGACGTGCTCAATCGCCAACTGGGCAACAACGAGTTTGTCGCGGGCAGTGAATACACCATTGCCGATATGGCGATATGGCCCTGGTATGGCCGCCTTGTGCTCGACCAATCCTACCCCGATGCTGGCACCTTCCTGTCCGTTCATGAATACGAACATGTTGCCCGTTGGGCCAAGCAGCTTGCCGAGCGTCCTGCCCTCAAGCGCGGTATTATCGTCAACAAGGCTTCTGGTGATCCGGGCACCTTCCTGCCAGAGCGCCACGATGCCGCGGATCTGGATGCCTTGCTGAAATAAACAGAAAAGGTTCTGTATCCGAGGGAAAACAGGTACAGGACTTTGCTTTGCGTTGGATCAACCATTCTCTTTCAAAATCGAAAGAGAATGGCTCCAAGGCAGCAGAAACCAAAAGACACGATTCTGGAGACGACTATGGCCAAACTGCCCGACATGACCAAACACCGGGGTTTCCCCTCCGGCCTGACCGGAACGGGCTGGCAATTCACCATCCGCCGCGCCAACCCCAATGGCGTTGCCCCGATTACCGAGCGCCCACGCCACCGCACCAGCGACAATAAAGAAGGTCTGGCCGACGCCGCTTTCATGCACGCGCTCTGGCACCATTTTGGCACCGAGCCGTTTGAGCGTGGCAATCTTGATGCTGGTCGCCTGTCGCGCCTGTTTAACCGCGAAGTGGTGCCTGCCGAGCGCCCGTTTGATAACGCCTCCTATGATGCGATGCTGCAGATCAATGAAACTGTGGCCCGCAAGAGCTTTCCGCAATCCTTCGATGATATAATGGAAGTCTGATGCCATGATCACCAAAATCCTCATCGCCAATCGTGGAGAAATCGCCTGCCGGGTGATCAAAACCGCGAAAAAGCTCGGCATTGCCACGGTTGCGGTTTATTCCGATGCTGATGCCAATGCCTTGCATGTGAAAATGGCAGATGAGGCGGTGCATATTGGGCCGTCGCCTTCCAATCAGTCTTATATCGTTATTGAGAAAATTCTCGATGCGATCAAGCAGACGGGTGCGGATGCGGTACATCCCGGCTACGGCTTTTTGTCGGAAAATGCCGCATTTGCCGAGGCGCTGGACAAGGCGGGTGTGATTTTCATAGGCCCGCCGGTTGGGGCCATTCAGGCGATGGGTGATAAGATCACCTCCAAGAAACTGGCTGCGGAAGCGGGTGTTTCTACGGTACCCGGCCATATGGGGTTGATTGCGGATGCCGATGAAGCGGTGAAAATTGCTGGCGAAATCGGCTATCCGGTGATGATCAAGGCGTCAGCGGGCGGTGGTGGCAAGGGCATGCGCATTGCCTGGAATGAGGCAGAAGCGCGCGAAGGGTTTCAATCGTCGAAAAACGAAGCGATGAATTCCTTTGGTGATGATCGGATTTTTATCGAAAAATTCGTCACCGAGCCACGCCATATCGAAATTCAGGTGCTGGGCGACAAGCATGGCACGGTGCTATATTTGGGAGAGCGCGAATGCTCGATCCAGCGACGCAATCAAAAGGTTATCGAGGAAGCGCCATCGCCGTTTCTGGATGAGGCGACCCGCAAAGCCATGGGCGAGCAGGCCGTGGCACTGTCCAAGGCTGTTGGCTATCACTCTGCAGGCACGGTGGAATTCATCGTTGATGGCAATCGCAATTTCTATTTTCTGGAAATGAACACCCGTTTGCAGGTGGAACATCCGGTGACGGAGCTGATCACCGGGCTGGATCTGGTGGAGCAGATGATCCGCGTGGCGGCAGGCGAAGAGCTGGCGTTTGCGCAGGATGATGTGGTGCTCAACGGCTGGGCGATTGAGAGCCGCCTTTATGCCGAAGACCCCTATCGCAATTTTCTGCCCTCGATTGGTCGGCTCACCCGCTATCGTCCGCCGGTGGAAGGTGTGGCGGCCAGCGGCACGCTGGTGCGCAATGACACCGGCGTGTTTGAAGGCGGCGAAATCTCGATGTATTACGACCCCATGGTTGCCAAGCTTTGCACCTGGGGTCCAGATCGCTTGACCGCCATTGATGCCATGAGTGCAGCGCTGGACGGGTTTGAGGTCGAAGGTATTGGCCACAACCTGCCGTTTCTCTCCACTGTTATGCAGCATCCGCGCTTTCGATCGGGGAAAATCACCACGGCTTTCATTGCCGAAGAATTCCCGGAAGGCTTCACGGGCGTGGAACCAACGGCTGCAGACGCGAAAGTGCTGGCCGCCATTGCAGCTCTTGTGCATCAAAAGCGTGAGCGCCGCGCCGCGCAAATTTCTGGTGCGATGGGCAATCATGCCCGCAAAGTCGGCAGGGATTGGGTGGTGATGCTGGGTCGCAAAAACTATCCGCTGGTGGTGTCCGATGAAGCCACGGCGGTGATGTTTGGTGAAGGCGATGTTTTCCCGATTTCCGGTGATTGGAACCCCGGCGAAACGCTGGGGAAATTCATCATCGGGGGGCAGGCGATCAACATCAAGATTGATCTGAAAGGTCCCTCCATTCGCCTGCGTTGGCGCGGCATGGAAGTGATTGCCCATGTGCGAAGCCTCCGCGTGGCCCAATTGGCCGCCCTGATGCCGGAAAAACTGCCGCCCGATACCTCGAAAATGCTGCTCTGCCCCATGCCCGGCGTGGTCACCGGCATTGCCGTGGCGGAGGGGGAGACCGTGGAGGCAGGCCAACCCTTGGCCACCGTGGAAGCGATGAAGATGGAAAACATCCTCAAAGCCGAGCGCAAGGGCGTGGTGAAAAAGCTGGTGGCTACGGCAGGTCAAAGTCTGGCTGTGGACGAGCTGATTATGGAATTTGAGTGAGAGAACTTGGGTGGAGGCCAATCAATGACCAAGAAAACCATGCAGGATTGGCAGGCTCTGGCCGAAAAAGAGCTGAAAGCCTCACCCGATACACTGACCTGGCAAACGCCGGAAGGCATTGCCGTCAAGCCGTTCTACACGCAAGAAGATCTGCGAGGGGTGGAGCATCTCGACACGCTCCCCGGTTTCGCACCCTTCACCCGTGGCCCTCGCGCCACCATGTATGCGGGGCGGCCTTGGACCATTCGGCAATATGCCGGTTTCTCCACCGCTGAAGCCTCGAATGCCTTTTACAAGCGCAATCTCGCTGCTGGCCAAAAGGGCCTGTCGGTGGCCTTCGATCTCGCCACCCACCGCGGCTATGATAGCGATCATCCGCGTGTTGAAGGCGATGTCGGCAAGGCGGGTGTGGCGATTGACAGCGTTGAGGATATGAAAATCCTGTTCGACGGCATTCCACTCGATCAGATGTCAGTATCGATGACCATGAACGGGGCTGTCATTCCAATTCTGGCCAATTTCATTGTCGCGGGCGAAGAGCAGGGCGTGTCGCGCAATAAACTGTCTGGCACCATTCAGAACGATATTCTCAAAGAATTCATGGTGCGCAACACCTATATCTATCCGCCAGAACCTTCGATGCGGATCGTTGCCGATATTATCGAATACACGGCCAAGGACATGCCGAAGTTCAATTCGATTTCCATATCCGGCTATCATATGCAGGAAGCCGGTGCCACCTTGGTGCAGGAGTTGGCGTTTACGCTGGCCGATGGGCGCGAATATGTGCGTGCAGCGCTTGCCAAGGGGCTGGATGTCGATGAGTTTGCAGGAAGACTGTCATTCTTCTTTGCCATTGGCATGAATTTCTTCATGGAAGCCGCAAAGCTGCGGGCCGCGCGTCTGTTGTGGACGCGGATCATGCAGGAGTTTGCGCCGAAAAAGCCCGCAAGCCTGATGCTGCGCACGCACTGTCAGACCTCGGGTGTGTCACTGCAAGAGCAAGACCCCTATAACAATATCATCCGCACCGCCTTTGAGGCGATGTCGGCAGTGCTGGGTGGCACGCAATCGCTGCACACCAATTCCTTTGATGAGGCGATTGCGCTTCCCACGGAGTTTTCGGCCCGCATTGCCCGCAACACCCAGCTGATCTTGCAGCATGAAACCGGCGTGACCAAAGTGGTCGATCCCTTGGCGGGCTCCTACTATGTCGAGAGCTTGACGAGCGAGCTGGCAGACGCCGCCTGGGCCTTGATTGAAGAGGTGGAAAGCCTCGGCGGCATGACAAAGGCCGTCGATGATGGCCTGCCCAAACGCCTGATCGAGGAAGCTGCCACCCGCCGCCAGGCAGCCGTTGACCGTGGCGAAGAGGTGATCGTTGGCGTCAACAAATACCGGCTGGAAACCGAGGATGAAATTGACATTCTCGATATTGATAATGCCGCAGTTAGGCTTGGCCAGATCAAGCGGTTGGAAGACACCAAGCGCCGTCGCGACGCCAAGCTAGTCGCTGACACCTTGGCAGAACTGACGCGCGTGGCCCAAACCGGCGAGGGCAACCTGCTGGCAGCAGCCGTTGAGGCCGCCCGCGCCCGTGCAACGGTTGGCGAAATATCGGATGCCATGCGGGCTGTGTTTGGCGACCATTCAGCCGTGCCAAAGGTGGTATCGAAGGTTTACGGCGACAGTTATCACGATGATCCTGAATATCAGATGATTGTCAGTCGGCTATCCGATTTTGCCAGCGCGCTGGGTGCCAAGCCAAAAATCATGGTGGCCAAGCTGGGGCAGGATGGTCATGATCGCGGTGCCAAGGTGATTTCGTCGGCCTTTGGCGATCTGGGTTTTGAGGTGATTGCCGGACCGCTGTTCCAGACGCCCAACGAGGCGGCAGATCTTGCCATTGAGCAAAAGGTGCATGTGGTGGGCATGTCATCGCTGGCGGCTGGCCATAAAACCCTTGCTCCCCAATTGGTGGAAGCGCTGAAAGCCAAGGGTGCCGAAAACATCATCGTTGTCGTGGGTGGCGTTATACCGCGGCAGGATTATCAATTCCTGCTCGATCATGGCGTGGCCGCCGTCTTTGGCCCCGGCACCAACGTGCTGGAAGCTGCCCGCGCCGTGATGGATCTCATGCAGGGACGCTTGCGTAATGCTTGAATAACGCTGGAGGGTGGGGTGCTCGCAATCCCATTGCTCCCCTTTCGTTTTTCGTTATGATGAAAGAAAAACGAAAACAGGGAGGGTGCCATGCTTCTGTCGGCCCGGCAGTCGGAGATTTTGGACATTGCCAAGGCCGAGGGCCGAGTGCAAGTCGAGGATCTGGCGCTGCGTTTTACGGTGACGCCGCAAACCATTCGCAAGGATCTCAATGATCTCTGCGAGGCGCGGCAATTGACCCGTGTGCATGGCGGTGCGATTTTTCCAAGCGGTGCCGAGAATGTCCATTACGAGGCGCGGCGCTCAATCGCCGCACCGGAAAAGCAGGCCATTGGCCGGGCTGCGGCTGAGCTTATTCCCAACAATGCATCCTTGTTTATCAATATCGGCACCACCACAGAAGCCGTTGGCGAGGCACTTCTGGACCATAAAGACCTGATGGTCATTACCAATAATATCAATGTTGCCAATCGCTTGCGGGTTTTTCCAGCCATTGAGGTGGTGATTGCCGGTGGCGTGGTGCGGGGTGCAGATGGCGGTATTGTCGGGGAAGCGGCCGTCGATTTCATTCGCCAGTTCAAGGTCGATTATGCGGTGATTGGCGTTTCTGCCATCGACCATGATGGGGCACTGCTGGACTATGATTATCGCGAGGTGAAAGTGGCACAAGCCATCATCGCCAATGCCCGCCATGTGATTTTGGTGGCAGATTCCTCCAAATTTGAGCGCACAGCACCTGTGCGCATTGGTCATTTGAGCCAGGTTCACACGTTTATCACCGATAAATGCCATATTGCAGCGATCTCGCAGACCTGTCGTGAGCATGATGTTCGCTTGATCGAAACATTTGTGTGAGCGGCGCGTCTCGGCTTTTCACTTTCCTGTGAACTTTCGTTTGACATTCGCTTTGATTTCGTTTTACTCTTATATAGGTTCGCAACTGCAATAATTTGCTGCATTGCGAAGGGAGAGGAAAGCGTGTCCGACAATTCTGTATTCGATATTTTCGTAATCGGTGGCGGCATCAATGGCTGCGGCATTGCCCGCGACGCCGTGGGGCGTGGCTACAAGGTTGCGCTTGCGGAAATGAACGATTTCGCATCGGGCACGTCCTCCGGCGCGACCAAGCTGATCCACGGCGGTCTGCGCTATCTGGAGCATTACGAATTTCGTTTGGTGCGCGAAGCGCTGATGGAGCGCGAAACGCTCTGGGCCATGTCTCCGCACATCATTTGGCCGATGCGCTTTGTTTTGCCCTTCCATAAGGGCGGCATTCGCCCTGCCTGGATGATCCGCCTTGGCCTGTTTCTTTACGATCACTTGGGTGGTCGCAAACTTTTGCCTGCCACCAAAACGCTGGATATGCGCAAAGACAAGGCCGGCAAGCCGCTGAAACCCCTGTTTACCCGCGCCTTCGAATATTCCGATGGCTGGGTGGATGATGCGCGCTTTGTGGTGCTCAATGCCCGTGATGCTGCTGATCGCGGCGCAAAAATCCTGAGCCGCACCCGTGTGATTGGTGCCCGCCGTGATGGTGGCCTCTGGAATATCGAAGTTGAAGACCGCGCAACCCGCAGCCGCACCACCTATCAGGCGCGGATGCTGGTCAATGCCGCGGGTCCGTGGGTGGACAATGTGCTGTCCAATGCGGTTGGCAAGAACAATGCCCATAATGTGCGCCTTGTGCAGGGCAGCCATATTATTGTGAAAAAGAAGTTTGACGATCCGCGCGCCTACTTCTTTCAAAACCCAGACAACCGCATCATTTTTGCCATTCCCTATGAGACGGATTTCACGCTGATTGGCACCACTGATCAGGATTACAAGGGTGACCCGAAGGATGTGAAAATTTCTGAGGGCGAGATTTCGTATCTTTGCAACGCGGCCAGCGAATATTTCGCAGAGCCTGTGAAGCCAGAGGATATTGTCTGGTCTTATTCTGCTGTGCGCCCATTGTTTGATGATGGCGCATCCAAGGCGCAGGAAGCGACGCGTGATTACGTGTTGAAGCTGGAAGCGCAAGACGGTTCGGCACCGCTGCTGAACGTGTTTGGCGGCAAATTGACCACCTATCGCCGCCTTGGCGAACATGCCTTGGAAAAAATCGGCGAAGCCATTGGTGTCAAGGGTAAGCCATGGACTGCCACAAGCCGTTTGCCCGGTGGAGACTTTCCGGCAACAGGCTATGACGCCGAAGTGGCAAAATTGAAAACAGCCTTTCCGTTTTTGGATGATCGCTGCGCAAAGCGTTTGATCCGCTGTTACGGCACTTTGGCGCATACATTGCTGAATGGCGCGAAAAGCTTTGATGGGCTTGGGCGGCATTTTGGCGGCACGCTCTATCAGACGGAAGTAGACTGGCTGATTGCGCGTGAATGGGCGACAACCGCAGAAGACATTCTGTGGCGTCGCACAAAGCAAGGCCTGTTCCTGAGCCGCGAGGAGGCGAAGGGACTGGAAGACTATATTGAGGGAGCACGCGCCGCCTGACGTGTATGTTGAAGGAAGGGCATCTGCTTGCAGGTTTGCCTTCCGGCGCACGGGGGACGGCGCATAGAGTGACATGCTGCATCATTGCTGAATCTGATTCGGGTTCAGGTGAAATGATGCAGCACCATAAAGCGATACAGTCTCGCGCATCATGACATGATGCATGAGGCTGTAAGTGTCGCCGGGTTGGGAGGCCTGACGTACAATGCTGGAATTGCAAAACCTGTCCAAAGTGGTTGCGGGGGATGTTCACATCCACCCCACCAACCTGACATTACAGCGCGGCACGCTGAATGTTCTGCTGGGACCAACGCTGTCTGGCAAAACATCCTTGATGCGGCTGATGGCCGGGCTGGATAAGCCCGCATCTGGCAAATTGCTGTTTGATGGAAAGGATGTGACGGGCGTGCGGGTGCAGGACCGCTCGGTTGCCATGGTCTATCAGCAATTTATCAATTATCCGGCCCTGACGGTCTATGAAAACATTGCCTCGCCCATGCGCGTGCGCAAAGTCGATAATGCCACTATTGACCGTGAGGTCAAAAAAGCGGCTGATCTTTTGAAGCTGACGCCTTATCTGGATCGTACACCTTTGAACCTCTCTGGCGGTCAGCAACAGCGCACGGCGCTGGCCCGCGCCATTGTAAAACAGGCAAGTCTGGTGCTGCTGGATGAGCCGCTGGCCAATCTGGATTACAAGCTGCGGGAAGAATTGCGCGAGGAACTGCCGAAAATCTTTGCAGAACTTGGGGCAATTTTCGTCTACGCCACCACCGAGCCATCAGAAGCGCTGCTTTTGGGCGGATATACTGCAACGTTATCACAAGGGCGCATCACCCAATATGGCCCGACCATTGATGTCTACCGCAAGCCTGCCGATCTCAAGACCGCCAGAACCTTTGCCGATCCGCCGTTGAACACGGTGAAAGCCGTGCGACAAGGCGGGCATTTCATGATTGGTGATCAGCCGGTGATTGCTGTGCCTCCTCATTTGCAACAGGTGCCGCAGGCACCCATCACGCTTGGCTTTCATCCGCATCACCTGTCTTTCAAACCCAAGGGTGAAAATGCCGATGCGTTGGTTGCCCGGTCGATGATTTCGGAAATCTCCGGCTCGGAAAGCTATATTCATCTCGATTATGCCGGTGAGCGCTGGGTGATGCTGGCCCATGGCATTCACGATATTGAGCCGGGTAAGGATGTGCAGGTCTTTCTCGATCATCGCCATTTGATGGCTTTTGATCGTGAAGGCCGCGCAATTGCCAACTCTCGCGAACGTTTGGGGGCATAATCATGGCACGTATTTCGCTCGACCATATCCGCCACGCCTACGGCCCCAAAGGGCAGGCCAATCCGCTTTATGCGCTGAAGGAAGTGCATCACGACTTTGATGATGGCGGTGCCTATGCGCTGCTGGGGCCTTCCGGCTGCGGCAAGACCACGCTTTTGAATATTATGTCAGGCCTGTTGCAGGCCTCCGATGGGCGCATCCTGTTCGATGGCAAGGATGTCACCAACCTCTCTACCGAGGCGCGCAATATCGCCCAGGTGTTTCAGTTTCCAGTCGTTTACGACACCATGAGTGTTTACGATAATCTGGCCTTTCCGCTCAGAAACCGCCGTGTGCCGGAAGCGGAGATCGATAAGCGCGTCCGCGATATTCTGAAAATGATTGATCTGGAAAGCTGGGCCAGACGAAAAGCCCAAGGCCTGACGGCAGACCAGAAACAGAAAATCTCGCTCGGCCGCGGGCTGGTGCGCTCGGATGTGAACGCCATCTTGTTTGACGAGCCGCTGACGGTGATTGATCCCCATATGAAATGGGAGCTGCGCACCCAGCTCAAGCAATTGCATCGGCAATTTGGCTTCACCATGGTCTATGTCACCCATGACCAGACCGAAGCGCTGACCTTCGCCGATAAGGTGGTGGTGATGTATGACGGCGAGATCGTGCAGATCGGCACGCCCGCCGAGCTGTTTGACACGCCAAAACACACGTTTGTCGGTTATTTTATCGGATCACCAGGCATGAATGTTTTGGCGGCGGGCATTGATGGCGCAATTGCCATTGTGGGGGGTGAGCGCGTGGCCCTACCGGGACGCCCGATTATTCCCGGTGAAGCAAGAACAGAACTGGGCATCCGCCCGGAATTCATTACGCTTGGCCGCGAGGGCACGCCCACGCAAATCACCAAGGTGGAAGATATTGGTCGGCAAAAAATTGTCCGGGCCAATTTTGCCGGTCAGCCGATTGCTGTGGTGATGGACGAGGATATGGAAATTCCTTCGGAGCCAAAACTGCAGTTCGATCCCAAGGGCATCAACATCTACGCAAATTCCTGGCGGGTTGATTTTGCGCCAACGGGCATGGGGGGCTGAGGCCATGGATAGACCATTTAACAACAAAGCCTGGTTTCTGGTCCTGCCTGTGCTGCTTCTGGTGGCGTTTTCAGCCGTTATCCCGCTGATGACCGTGGTGAATTATTCGGTGCAGGACACGTTCGGAAACAATGAATTCTTCTGGGCTGGCACCGATTGGTTCACCCAAACGCTGCATTCCGAGCGCTTTTGGGATGCGCTTTGGCGCAATCTGGTGTTCTCGCTGGTGATTTTGGCCATTGAAGTGCCGCTGGGCATTTTGATTGCGCTCAACATGCCCAAGACCGGGCTGGGTGTGCCGGTGTGTTTGGTGCTGATGGCCCTGCCGCTTTTGATTCCGTGGAATGTGGTGGGCACGATCTGGCAGGTGTTTGGCCGCGGCGATATTGGTCTGTTGGGCCACACATTAGAGGCAATGGGCATCAACTATAACTACGTGCAAAGTGCACGCGATGCCTGGATCACCGTGATTGTCATGGATGTCTGGCATTGGACCAGCCTTGTGGTGTTGCTGTGCTATGCCGGTCTGGTGTCGATCCCCGATGCCTATTATCAGGCAGCCCGCATTGATGGCGCGTCTCGCCTGTCGGTGTTTCGCTACATCCAATTGCCAAAAATGAAGCGCGTGTTGCTGATTGCCGTTCTGCTGCGCTTTATGGACAGTTTCATGATCTATACCGAGCCTTTTGTGGTCACAGGCGGCGGGCCGGGTAATTCCACCACCTTTCTCTCCATTGACCTGGTCAAGATGGCGGTGGGCCAGTTCGATCTGGGGCCTGCGGCGGCGATGTCGCTGATTTACTTCCTGATTATCCTGGCTCTGTCCTGGGTGTTCTACACCGTCATGACCATTGGCGATGCCGCCGCAACATCCGCACCGAAGGGAGAATGACCATGAACCAGACCCGCTCTCTTCGATCAGTGCTGATTGTCACACTCTATATCGTGTTTCTGCTTTTGCCGATTTATTGGCTGGTCAATATGAGTTTTAAGGAAAATTCCGAGATCCTCGGTGCCTTTTCGCTCTGGCCTAAAAATCCGACACTTGCCAATTACGCGGTGATTTTCACCGATCCGGCCTGGTATAATGGCTATATCAACTCCATCACCTATGTGGTGATGAACACGGTCATCTCGGTGCTGGCGGCACTGCCTGCAGCCTATGCCTTCTCGCGTTACCGGTTTTTGGGCGACAAGCATCTGTTTTTCTGGCTGCTGACCAACCGCATGGCACCGCCTGCCGTGTTTGCCCTGCCATTCTTTCAGCTCTATTCGGCTTTTGGCCTGATCGACACCCATATTGCCGTTGCCATCGCCCATTGCCTGTTCAATGTGCCGCTTGCGGTGTGGATTCTTGAAGGCTTTATGTCGGGCATCCCCAAAGAGATCGATGAAACCGCTTATATCGACGGCTATTCATTCCCACGCTTCTTCGTGAAAATCTTTGTGCCCTTGATTGCCAGCGGCATCGGGGTCGCGGCCTTCTTCTGCTTCATGTTCTCATGGGTGGAACTGTTGATTGCCCGCACACTGACCACCACGGATGCCAAACCCATTGCCGCCACCATGACCCGCACGGTCTCGGCCTCAGGCATGGATTGGGGTGTTTTGGCCGCCGCCGGTGTGCTGACCATCATTCCGGGTGCCTTGGTGATCTATTTTGTTCGCAACTACATTGCCAAGGGCTTTGCCCTGGGCCGTGTGTAACGGGAGGGCTTATGCACATGACCCTGTCCTGGATGGCCTGGACTGGCCCAACGGCATTGTTTTTCATCACGATTTTCGCACTTTTGGCGGCCATGGCCGTGTGGGAATATTTCGCACCGGGGGGCAATCCGCGCGTGGGGCTTTTACGGTTTGAGACGACGCGGGGCGACCGCCTGTTTTTGTCGCTGCTCGGCTCTGCCTTTATTCATCTTGCCTGGCTGGGCTTTGGAGGCCCTAGCCTGTGGTGGGCTCTGGCTCTGTCTGTCGTTTATGCAATCGGAGTGTTCCGGTTCGTTTAACCAGCGACAGGCTGATCTTTTCTATGCAATCGCAAACTCTGGGAGGACATAATGCGAAAGCAATTTCTGACAACAACGGCAGTCCTGCTGCTGGCAATGGCGGGGGCAGCCCATGCCGGTATGGATGAGGCCAAACAGTTTCTTGATAAGGAAATCGGGCCACTCTCGACGCTGACACGCGCCGATCAGGAAAAGGAAATGCAATGGTTCATTGATGCCGCCAAGCCTTTCAAAGGCATGGAAATCAAGGTGGTATCGGAAACCCTCACCACCCATGAATATGAATCCAAGGTGTTGGCACCGGCTTTTACCGCCATCACCGGCATTAAAATCACCCATGATCTTATTGGCGAAGGCGATGTGATCGAAAAACTGCAAACGCAAATGCAGTCGAAAGAGAATATCTATGACGCCTATGTCAACGACTCGGATCTGATCGGCACCCATTGGCGCTACAAGCAGGCCCGCAACCTGACCGATTGGATGGCAGGCGAAGGCAAGGATGTGACCAACCCCGGCCTTGATATCAAGGACTTTATCGGCACATCCTTCACCACAGCGCCGGATGGCAAGCTCTACCAGCTGCCCGACCAGCAATTCGCCAACCTTTACTGGTTCCGTTATGACTGGTTCAATGATGCCAAGAACAAGGCCGATTTTAAAGCCAAATATGGTTATGAACTTGGTGTTCCTGTGAATTGGTCGGCCTATGAGGATATCGCCGAATTCTTCACCGGCCGCGATGTCGATGGCAAAAAGGTCTTTGGCCATATGGATTATGGCAAAAAAGACCCATCACTCGGCTGGCGCTTTACCGATGCCTGGCTCTCCATGGCTGGCAATGGCGACAAGGGCCTGCCAAACGGTCTGCCCGTGGATGAGTGGGGCATCAAGGTTGACAAGGACTCCCGTCCTGTTGGCTCCTGCGTTGCCCGCGGGGGTGACACCAATGGACCGGCTGCGGTCTATTCCATTGAAAAATATCTGAAATGGCTGAAGGACTATGCCCCGCCAGAAGCGCAAGGCATGACCTTCTCTGAATCCGGCCCTGTGCCGAGCCAGGGCAATGTGGCGCAGCAGATCTTCTGGTACACCGCCTTTACCGCCGATATGGTGAAAGACGGCCTGCCCGTTGTGAATGCGGATGGCACGCCCAAATGGCGCATGGCTCCAAGCCCACATGGTGTCTACTGGAAAGAGGGCATGAAGCTTGGTTATCAGGACGTTGGCTCCTGGACCTTGATGAAATCCACTCCGGTGGATCGCGCCAAGGCAGCATGGCTCTATTCGCAGTTCGTCACCTCGAAAACCGTGGACGTCAAAAAGAGCCATGTCGGTCTGACGTTTACGCGCGAATCGACCATTCAGGACAAGAGCTTCACCGAGCGCGCGCCCAAGCTGGGTGGTTTGATCGAGTTCTATCGCTCACCAGCCCGCGTGCAATGGTCGCCAACCGGCACCAACGTGCCGGATTATCCAAAGCTGGCACAGCTGTGGTGGCAGGCGATTGGCGATGCCGCATCGGGTGCAAAAACCCCACAGCAGGCTATGGATTCGCTGTGCGGCGAGCAGGAAAAGGTCATGCAGCGTCTGGAACGCGCCAAGGTGCAGGGCGATATTGGCCCGAAACTGGCCGAGGAGCATGACATCAACTATTGGAACGCTGATGCTGTGAAAAACGGCCACCTTGCGCCGCAGTTGAAGATTGCCAATGAAAAAGAAAAGCCAGTCACCGTCAATTACGATGAGTTGGTGAAGAGCTGGCAGAAAAAGTAAATCAACAGCATAATTGCCGATATCGGAACCGGTTAAGGTAAATTGTGCTAAAGATTTAGAATGTTACGATGCCATACAAAAGCGGCATCTGGAACCATCCAGATGCCGCTTTAGATCATAACAATGATCGAAGACAGGTGAGATCAAAAGGGCGTAAATTTTTGCTCTACGATTGACACCGCATGACGGTAAAAATCATGGTCAGGATGGATATCCCAAAGATTGGGCCTCGAAAAATCGTCCTTCACAAAGCCGCTTTTGCTGTAGAGCGTGTCGTCGTCATGAAATACAAATTCAATATCGTGGATGTCTTTCACAATCTCGTCAAATACCTCGCGGTAAGCAGTTTTATAGGCATGATAGGCACCGCTATCAACGAAGTCGTCACCTAGTCTGAAACGCGCCGTGCGCTCGGGAAGATCGGGAGAGACAACCCAAACGACCGTCTTAAAATACTCCCCTTCGACAATGGGCTTTACCAAGCCAAGGCGATCGTTGATTTCTTTTGCAAATGCTTGCCGCGTGGATCGCGGTATCGTGTGCGTTATCGGCAGGTGCGGCGAGATTTCTTTGCCATCACATCCCTCAAATCCTCGGCTTAAGGGGCCGATTGTGCGCAGAATTCCGTCACCGAAAAGCCCGAACCCAAGAATACACAGGTATTGGGCATTGTCGGCGACCAGATTTGCAAATGGGCTGTCGTCTGTAAACTCGAACACTCTGAACTTGTGTTTATCCAAATCGACAAATGGATCGTTTGTTAAAAAATTTGCGGCGGCAAAACTCGAACGATCGAAAATTGAGCTGCGTGAAAGTGCATTTTTGAAAAAGCCAAGGTGGCTGTTGCCAAAGAACAGGAACGGGTTTTGTGAGTTGCTGTTGCAAAGCTTGGCAATTGTCGCCGGCATAGGCGAAAAACTGTCAAGAAGTGCTTCTTCACAATCAACATCGTCCATTTCCTCCAGCTGCGTCATAGACGTGACAGGTTGATGCACAGCCTCGGCCTGATCAGAGAATGGCTTGAAGTATGCCTCTTCAAAATGACGCATCACGATCGGAATGGCATCTGGACGAACCGTCCTCAGATTGTCGTTGAAGTATTTCAGCTGCGATTTCGGATTGATGATGATTTCATAGGACGGAAAATAATCAAAAAGCGCATTTCGTTGAACAAAGTCTCCGGCTGCCGCGCGCAAAACGGCTTTGGAATAGGCGGCGGATTGCAAAATATGCCGATCTTCTGCTGTTGCAGTGAGATGCCCAGGCGTGAGCGTGAGCAAAACTCTCAGATCTCGTCCACCGCGCAGGGTGGAAATCGCCGATATGAGCGCTTCCAGGTCTGCCATGACGTCCATATAATTGAAGTTCTTGAAACTATAGCGCTCAGGATCGTAGGAGCCGCCTAAAACGCCCGGAGCGACGGGCAAAACAGTGCCACATTCGCGGATGAGCCAGGCTTCGGTCAGGCCGAGTGTAAAAATAAAAACATCTGCTGAAAGCAGCGCATCTCTTACGCATTGTAGGTGATTTTGACGCAGGATGGATATCTGCTCAGGCGTTTCAACGGGCTCTACAAAAATGTTTGGCCGCAAAGGGTCAATGTAGCCACCTTCAGTCTCCCAATAGGGCTCTGAGCAACTGCGCTCGCCCATTGCTTCCTGCACAAGTTGCAAGGCTTGCCTGACGGTGTAAATGTTTCCGTAATTGGCTGAAAAGTGCCTCGATTTGATGTTTCTATCTGTATCAAAAAGCGGCGCGTTGAAGTTTTCTGCTCGTAACCATTTTCCGATATGCTGAGCAAAGCAACTGCCCATGGTGACGAACACATCGTCGCGCGATATGCTCCACTTTGGCTTATGCAAATCGGCTATTTTCTCAGAATTGCCATATTGAACGGCATTTCGCCATATGCGCTTTTCCGGCAAATTTGCATAAGGATTTTGTGCCATGATATTACCTTGGCTGCTTTATTTCGGCAATTTTTATCGAAAAATGCGCATAAAATTGCTCTGCAGTGCCTTGTTTCAACAGCACTGCAGAGAGTTTGCAATATCACCAAAACCGATCAATTGGCGGGCGCGAGCCTTTGTACGTCCGATACGACGCAGACGTCGCGTTTGCGTGCTAACCATTATTTCCCGGGCAGTGGCACCGGGCTGTCAGCCTGATTGTGCAAATAGACGATAAGGTTGGCGCGGTCTTCTTCCTTTGGCAGTCCTGCAAACCCCATGGCCGTCCCAGCCACAAGCTTCTTCGGTGCCTTCAGGAAGTGGTTGAGGTTTTCAAAGGTCCAATGCTCTGTGCTGCCTTTGGAAAAATCCTTCATGCCTGCGGAATAAGCAAAGCCTTCATGGCTGGCGATGGGTCGATCCACAACACCCCAAAGATTTGGACCCACTTTGTTGGCTCCATCCTTGGTGTCGTTATGACAGGCGGCACATTTCTTAAAGATTGTTGCCCCCGCTTTGGGATCAGCAGACGCCAGCAATTCCGCAATTGGCTTGTCTGCGGCTGGTGCTTCTGCAGCTCCACCACTTGGTGCCGCTTCTGCAGCAGTAATCATATAGCCTTCTTTCTCCGGTGCCGGAGAATGAAATATGCCCTCAGACGCGATTGACACTGACATCAGCACGAAAACCGTACCCAGCAGCGCTCCTGCCCCCATATTAACGTATGAACTCATTCTTGACTGCTCCCCATGCGGTCCGGCTCACTGAAAACCGGACGAGCCTCCATGATGGAAAAGGCTAAGACTTTTACTTGACAGTTGCAACCTGATTGTGCACCCCGACCCTGAGACCTTTTGCCACTTATATCACTTGTTCAAAGGCTAGTCCTCCATGGCTGATCCGCATGTCGCAAAAACGCTGGTTCTAATCCCGGCCCGCATGGCCTCCACCCGCCTTCCGGGCAAGCCGCTGGCTGATATTGCTGGCCTGCCCATGATTGTTCAGGTGGCCAAACGCGCCACGGAAGCCAATGTTGGCCGCGTGGTGGTGGCCGTGGATGATCAGCAGGTGTTTGATGCGGTCAAGGCTGCTGGTTTTGAAGTGGTGATGACCGGCGATCATCATCAATCCGGCTCCGACCGCATTTATGAAGCACTGACAAAGGTGGACCCGAAAGGGGAAATCGAGGTTATCGTCAATGTGCAGGGTGATTTGCCCACCATTGATGCCGATACGATTCGCGCCGCTTTGCGCCCCCTTGCTGATCCCGCCGTCGACATCGCCACGCTGACGGTTGAGATCGAGGATGAAGAGGACAAGACCAAGCCCAGCGTGGTCAAGGTCATTGGTTCTCCGCTGAGTGAAACGCGCTTGCGGGCGCTTTATTTCACCCGTGTCACCGCTCCCTATGGCAACGGCCCGCTCTACCACCACATCGGGCTCTATACCTATCGCCGCGCCTCGCTGGAGCGTTTCGTCTCGCTGGCTCCGTCCACCTTGGAAAAACGCGAAGCGCTGGAGCAATTGCGGGCGCTGGAAGCGGGCATGCGGATTGATGTCGAGATTGTCAAAACCGTGCCGCTGGGTGTTGATACGCCTGCCGATCTGGAAAAAGCCCGCGCCATTCTCAGCGCACAACAAGGATAATGCTCGTGGTTACGCTCACCAACAAAATCTCGTTCCAAGGTGATTTCGGTGCCAATTCGGATATGGCCTGCCGCGATATGTTTCCATCCATGGAACCCTTGCCATGTCCGACATTTGAAGATGCCTTTGTGGCATTGGAAAACGGCGATGTTGATCTGGCGATGATTCCGATTGAAAACACGCTGGCTGGCCGCGTGGCCGATATTCACCATCTGCTGCCTTTGTCAGGTCTGCATATCATTGGCGAATATTTCATGCCGATCCGTTTCCAGTTGATGGTGCTGCCCGGTGTCACGCGCGACGAGATCCGCACCGTGCACAGCCATATCCACGCGCTTGGCCAGTGCCGCAAGATCATTCGCAACAATGGCTGGAAGGCTGTGGTGGCGGGCGACACCGCCGGTGCAGCCAAGCTGGTGGCGGAAAAAGGCGATCGCTCGATGGCGGCCCTTGCGCCGCGCTTGGCCGCCCCGCTGTATGGTTTGGATATTATTGCCGAAAATGTCGAGGATTCGGAAAACAACGTCACCCGCTTTGTGGTCTTGTCGCGCGATGCCGTGGCGTTGAAACGCAAAAGCGATGACGAGGCTTTCATCACCACCTTTGTGTTCAATGTCCGCAATATCCCGGCAGCACTCTACAAGGCCATGGGCGGCTTTGCCACCAATGGCGTCAACATGACCAAGCTGGAGAGCTACCAGATCGGCGGCAAATTCATTGCCACCCAGTTTTATGCCGATATTGAAGGCCATCCCGATGATGCGCCGGTGAAGCGGGCGCTGGAAGAGCTGCGGTTCTTCTCCGAGAAGGTCAATATTCTCGGCGTTTATAAAGCCCACGCCATGCGCGGTAAGTTTTAAGCTCGCTTTGATGATGAATGGCGGCGTTGGCCGCCGCCATTGTCATTCTCAATATTTCAAAGAGTAGCCGATCTTGTAGAGCGGATTTTTCGAATCATGCGGTGTGCTGGGCGATTGCGTTTCCACGGCTTGCATGGAGGAGGGGAGTTCAAACGGCAACTTGCCCTTGGCCTTTTGCTTGCCTTCAATCACATTGAACAAAGCCTCGTCATCTGCCCCAAAATTGCCAATCAACGCTTTGGTCTTATCCTTCACATTGGTCAGAATGGCCGGACGCGACAGAAAGATAGTGGCAATGGTCGGGGTCTTGGCGGCAATGGCCGTCAGCGTATCAAAATCGGCATTGCCGGGCTTGAACGAAAGGTCGCCCTCTTCGTGGCGTGCGCCGAAGAAGTAGTTGGGGTGCAGGCGCTCAAAGGGGGCCATCAGGCGCACAAGCGCAAAATCGGCTTCTTCTGGCTTTGCCACGATCTGATAGCCGCGCTTTTGCGCAATCGCTGCATCGACATTGAGAAGGTAAATTTTTCTGCCCGGTTTTACGGGCAGGATTTTGCCCTCATTTTGCAAGAGAACCATGGCGCGCGCCTGAGCGGCTTCACCTTCCCGTACAAACTCTGCATTGCCAACAACAGCCTTGGCCTTTTGCGGATCAGCATAGGGATTTTCAAACAGACCTTGCTGGAATTTTTGAATCAGCAAACGGCGGGCCGATTGGTTGATCCGCTCTTCGCTGATCTTCTTTTCCTCAACCGCCTTCACCAGCAGATCGGAATTGGAGACGCCGCCAAACTGATCAATACCCGCATTCACCGCTTTGGCGAAGCGCTCCACCCGGCTCAAATCTTCCACGCCCCAGGGCATGCCGAAGGTCTCGGGGCGAATGATGGGTTTGTCACCGGGCTTTTCACCATCGACGCATTCATTCTTGCAGTCATTGGTAATCAACCAGTCGCTCACCACCACGCCATCAAATTTGTAGCGCTTGCGCAAAAGATCGGTCAGCAATTGCTTGCTATAGCCAGCGGCTACCGGCTCCAGCGGCTTGCCGTTCAGTTTCACGCCATCCACAATCGAATAGGTTGGCATGATCCCGGCAACCTTGGCATCAAAGGCTCCCTCAAACGGGATGATGTGCTTTTGAAAATCCTTGCCCTTGAAAACCACATGTTTGCCATAGGAATTATGGCCGTCAAATCCGTTGGGCGTTGCGCCATAGCCTACCCAATGTTTGGCAACCGCGCTGACGCTGCCGGGCTTCAGCCCCTTGGTGCCGTTTTGAAATCCGGCCACATAGGCCTCAGCCATACGCTTGGAAATCTGCGGATCTTCGCCGAACGTGCCGGTTGAACGCGGCCAACGCGGCTCGCTGGCCAGATCGATTTGTGGCGAGAGCGCCTGCTGAATGCCAACCGCCAGATATTCCTGCCGGGCAACATCGCCAAAGCGACGCATCAGCTTGGCATCATCTAAAGCGCCAAAGCCGAGACTTTCCGGCCATTTGGAAAAGCCACCGCTCTGGGCCGATGCGCCAAGAACATATTGAAAATGGTTGCGCGGATCGGTGCTGATGGTCAGCGGAATGCCAAGCCGTGTTGCCTCGGCAATCTCTTGCAGCTTGTTGTTTTCTTCCGCCAACACTTCCGGCGGCAACGATAGCCGGGTAATATAGGTTGCCACCTTGGGATTGTTGATCAAGGGCTTCATCCGCTCGAGATCATATCCGCTGCCGCGTCCTTGATTTCCCTCCGGCGACGATGACAAAGCAGGTGCCGTGCCATGCATCATCAAACCGGCCTTTTCGATCAATGTCATCTGCTTGACGAGATCATCGGCACGCGTCGACGCGGGTTTGCGCCAATCCTCATAGGGATCAAGGCGACCATTGTGATTGAGATCCTTGAACGTCAGTCCATCGATCTTGAGCACTGCAGCAGTGCGGGCCACAATCGGCGGCTGGCTCTGTGCAAAGGCAAAAGATGCCGTGAGAATGGCGCAAGACGCCAAGCTGAATAATTTCATGGATGTATTCCTGCTAAATTTGATTTTGCAAGCCTGTGCGAAGGCACAGATAACGATGGCCGTGTTTTAACTGGTCGGCGGCTTCGTTTTCACGTCAAATCAATATTATCAATAATCAAATCTCTATCCTCCCTCAAAGAAGCAGAATCGTCCGGGGTTCCTCCCATCAGACGATCTGCCTATACGAAGGACAGCATAGCGGCACACGCTGGCCGCGTAAACAGGTTGCAGTTGCTTACGTTTTGTTGCCCCAATCCAGCCAATCGCTCATCAGCCGATGGGCGATGGTGCCGGGTGCAGGAGCCTTGATCTCTTCTGTCTCAAGGTTGATCATGGCCTGCACCTCTGTGCGGCTAAACCAGCGGCAATCGGCGAGCTCATCCTCATCACGGGTGATGTCAAGGTTTAGCGCCTCGGCGTAGCAGCCAATCATCAACTGATGGGGCATCGGCCATGGCTGGGAGGCGTGATAGCGCACCCGGCCAATGCTGATGCCGGATTCCTCAAAAGTTTCGCGGCGCACGGCATTTTCAATGGTTTCTGCCGGTTCAATAAAGCCCGCGAGGCAGGAATACATGCCCTCTGGAAAATGCGTGCCGCGCCCCAAAAGGCAGCGGTCATTGGTCTCGTCAATGGTCATCATGATTGCCACCGGATCGGTGCGCGGAAAGCTGATACGGCCACAGCCCGGACATTCACGCTTATAGCCGCCAATGCGGGCTTCCATCCTGACGCCACAGGTGCCGCAAAAGCGGTTTTCACCATTCCAGTGCAGCAGGCTGAAGCCTTGGGCGGCTTCGCCGACCAGCTCCGGATCAACAGCGGCATCGCGAAACAGTTCTCGCGCTGTCAGTGCCTTGTAACCCTCAATCAACTGCTCATCACTCAGCAGCACCGGCACGGCAATGCGCGGCTCGCCATTTGGTTTGTGGCCCAGCAGCACTGCATTGTCGAAATCGGGATCAAGGCCTGCCAATTCATAAGCGGCAAACAGCGGGTCCAACACTTGGCCTTCATGCTTGAACACCAGCCGGTTGCCGCTAAACGGCAGGCAATGCGCCCCTTCGGTTTTCAAGGCGTTGCTGAGGCTGTCTTCATTGCGGTGCTCGGCATCGCGGTTGATGGCATTGCCGGAAAAGGCGGTGAGGGCGCTGGCTTCCGGGTGGGGAGCGAGCGTGTCAAAGAGAGATGATTTGGTCATGCAATAACACCCAGAATTTTTGTTTTCATCGCATCAAAATCCGCAATCGCATAAGGCTCTGCCGTGCCAAAACCCCAAATCGGTGCTGGCCAATTGGCATCACCCTCAAAGCGGGCAACAACATGAACATGGAGCTGACGCACCACATTGCCAATAGCCGCGATGTTGATCTTGGTGGCTTGGGTGACGGATTGAAGCGCTTGCGCCACCATCACCTGCTCAGCCCACAGCAATTGCTGATCTTCCAAAGACAGATCAAACACTTCGCTCACATTGGCGCGTCTGGGCACCAGAATAAGCCAGGGCCAGCGGCTGTCTTTTGAGAGCCGCACATCGCACAGTGACAGCTCTAAAATGGACTGGCTATCACGCGCCAGCCGTTCATCCAGCAAAAATGGGTTCAAGTTTCTGGTCTCCACCCGATTGTTTTTTGAAAGCTCTAACAGTTTTTTTTGGGTTTGGCTTGCAATTGCCGTAAGAATTGCCGATATGTCGCCTCGGGAGGTTGGTGGTGGACGATCCACTCGCCAACCGGGTCAGGTCCGGAAGGAAGCAGCCCTAACGAGCTCGGCGCGGGTCACTGTTCCAGCCTCCCACCTTCAATTTTTGCGGCCGGCATTTTAGCATGGCCGCCCTATGCCCAAAGCCGGGCAAGCGGGAAAGCTGGCAGCGCGATGAGCGATTTGGAGCCGACAGCAAAAACCAGTGATACACCCGGCGGTTACCGGGTTCTGGCGCGCAAATACCGCCCCAAGGATTTCTCAGACCTCATGGTCGGCCAGGAGCCGATGGTGCGCACGCTGACCAATGCGTTCGAGACCGGCCGCATCGCCCAGGCCTATATGCTGACGGGCGTGCGCGGGGTGGGCAAGACCACAACGGCACGCATTCTGGCCCGTGCTCTCAATTACAAAACCGATGAGATAGACCGGCCCACCATTGATTTGAAAATCCCCGGTGAGCATTGTCAGGCGATCATGGAAGGCCGCCATGTCGATGTGATCGAGATGGACGCCGCCTCGCACACCGGCATTGACGACATCCGCGAGATCATCGAGCAGGTGCGCTATCGCCCGGTCTCGGCCCGCTACAAAGTCTATATCATCGACGAAGTGCATATGCTCTCCACCGCTGCCTTCAACGGTCTGTTGAAGACGCTGGAAGAGCCGCCGGAACACGTCAAATTCATCTTTGCCACCACTGAAATCCGTAAAGTGCCGATCACGGTGCTGTCGCGCTGTCAGCGGTTTGACCTGCGTCGCATCAGCGCCGGTGATCTGGTTGGCCTGTTTACCGCCATTCTCTCGAAAGAAGGCATTGAAGCCGAGGATGAGGCGCTGTCCATGGTGGCGCGTGCTGCCGAAGGCTCAGCCCGCGATGGCCTATCCTTGCTGGATCAGGCCATTGCCCATGGTGCAGGCCGGGTTGAGGCCAATGCCGTGCGCTCCATGCTGGGCTTGGCCGACCGCGCTCGCGTGGTGGATCTGTTTGGCCATATCGTGTTGGGTGATGTGGCGGCAGCTTTGTCCGAGTTCAACAGCCAGTATGAGGCCGGTGCCAACCCGACTGTTGTGCTAAATGACCTTGCCGATTTCACCCATCTGGTGACACGCCTGAAATATGTGCCCAATGGCGCAAGCGATCCCTCGCTCAGCGAGGTCGAGCGGGTGCGTGGATCGGAATATGCTGAGAGTGTTGCCGTGACCACGCTGTCGCGCATGTGGCAAATGCTTTTAAAGGGCATTCCCGAGGTGGAAAATGCCTCGCGCCAAGCCGGTGCCGCTGAAATGGTGCTGATCAGGCTGGCCCATGCCGCCCATTTGCCCTCGCCGGAAGATGCGGCCAGACGGCTTTTGGAAATGGCGCAGGATGGCGGCAGCGCCCCGCAAGGCAGCAGCCCAAGGGGCGGCGGCAATGGAGGTGCATCGGCCAGCTACAACACTCAGGCCGTGGCACGTGCATCCAGCGATCCCGCTCCACGGGCGATGGGTCAGCCGCAACCAACATCGCATTTGCAGGTCGTTCCCAGCGTTGCGCGTTCACCGGAAATGGCTCCCAAGCCTGAGGTGCAGGCTGACGTGCCAGAACCAAAAGTTCCGGTGCGCTCCATCAATGATATTGTTGAGCTCTGCGCCAAAAACCGCGATTTGAAGCTGCGCACACTCACCCGTGCCTATGTGCGGCTGGTGAAGCTGGAAAACGGACGGCTGGAGATCAATCTACCGCCGGATGCGCCCAAGACTCTGGTTGGCGATCTGCAAACCCGGCTGGAAGAATGGACCGGCATTCGCTGGATGGTTATTCTCAGCCGCGAAGAAGGCAGCAAAACGCTGGTCGAGCAGGAAGCCAGCGAACGGCAGGCCAATTTTACCGATGCGGCGGCTGATCCCGATATTGTCGCGATCCTGTCGCGTTTTCCCGGGGCCAAAATCACCGACGTGCGCATTCGGGCAGCTGTGGAAGAAGATGAAACCCTGCCGCCACCAGCGGCTGCCGAATCATCCGAGGGTGATATTTTGCCCGGTGATGATATTGAATTTTAACGATTATACAGTTTAGGAGACGGTAATGCGCGACATCATGGGCATGATGGGCAAGGTCAAGGAAATGCAGGCCAAGATGGAAAAGATGCAGGAAGAAATTGCTGCATTGGAAGTCGAAGGCAAATCCGGCGGCGGCCTCGTGACTGTCACCATGACCGGCAAGGGCGAGCTGAAGGGCGTGAAAATCGACCCATCGCTGTTCAAGGAAGACGACGTCGAAATCCTCGAAGACCTGATCGTCGCCGCCCACAAGGACGCCAAAGACAAGGCCGAAGCCATTGCGGCTGAAAAGACCAAGGAAATGACGGCTGGCTTGCCGATTCCTCCGGGGTTTAAGATGCCGTTTTAAGTTGTTTGAGCGCTTTTTGTTGAGATGCCAAATCAGGAAAGCCAGAGATGGTTTTCCTGATTTTTTTATGATTATAGATAATGACGACTGACCACTTACAGTGCTGTTCGCCAAATATGGCGCACAAAGGATGCTGCACAAAGGATGCTGCACAACTTTTAATCTGCAGCATAATTTCACCTCGTGCCAACTGTCGTTGCCTTCGTCTCCCACAATACCCTTACCTCATCCCAATCAGGCACCGTATCGCTCTCAAAGCCCATCGTTTTGCCAGTGGCGATGGCTCCAAAGACTTTCATGGCTTGCAAATGGGCACCTGCGACAAGATAGCGGCGCATCGCGGCCTCATCGGTCCAGATACTTCGCGTATGATGGATGCCGTTGATGGTGCGGGCATCGACGGCAATCATGCCCTCTGCCTTTTTTGCCTGCGCCATTGAACGAATGGCGTGCCACCAGAAGCGCAACGTGTGGCGTTTGGCTTTGAGCTGTAATCCGGTGATGGAAATGTAGGGCATCAGCTTTTCCGCACGACAGTTTAAGATTGTGATCGATCCTCTTCTATCGATCCAGCATGACGATCAGATCATCGCCATGCGAAGAAAAATGTCTTCGCGCAACAAAAAAAGCCGAGCTGTCACCAGCCCGGCTTTTGTTATGCATAAGGTTTAATATCAGCCTTTGTGATGCTTCTTGTGGTGGTGTGTTGGATGGTAAGGCTGCGCTGGGCCGTTATCCAGTGACTTCGGTGTTGCTGGCTGCACATAGGCCAGCTTCATGGACGCAATGGTTGCACCGAGGTTGATGCCCAGTGTGCTTTCCAATGCAATCGGCTGAAGAGCAACGGAGCCATCAAAGCCGCCGCCAAGCACGTTGACTGCGCCGCCGAAGCCAAGGGCTGCATTGGCGCTGGTGCCGCCGTAGCTGCCTTGAAGGGCACCTTCAACCGGGCGGCTTGGCGCGTAAACGGCCCATGCCAGCTTGCCGCCCTGCACATAGCCAAGGTCAATACCGAATTTTGTCAGTGTGCCCTGATAATGCTCTGGTGGGGCCGAGCTTGTTGGTTTGAAGATGCAATCCAGATCGCGGCTGGAGCCGATAACGGCGCTGATGCCAGGGCTCATTTCGCATTGAAGCATGCCGACCTGTACGGATGCCGCGTTCGCGGCTGTCGCGCCAAGCGGGATGGCGACAGCGGCGGCAAGAGCGACAGCAGAGAGTTTTGCGAACGATGACATTGGAAACTCCTTCATATGTAAAATTTTGCAAATGAGCTTAAGCTGACGAATCAGGCAAGATCATGCTGCAGCAATAACGTAACTCTTAATATTTTGTTCCTTCTTTGCACTTTATCAATCGGTGCGTACTCACATGACGGTGATTGTCACGAAATTCCTGTCCGTGCTGTAACTTGCGCTCTGATGCGCTCAGAAATCGGGGCGGCCAGATACCGCGCCTGTTGCGCGTCAGGCAGGCTTTTGAAGGAAAAGCCGATCATCTCACGCAGCAGCAGGCGGTCCTTTTCAGAGGCGCTCCACAGCACATCTGTGCCGGTTTCCAAAAGGCCGCCTTGCAGCACCCGGCAGTAAGCCCCCGGGCGGGCCGCTCTGGTATAGTGTTTGACAAAGCTTGCATCCTGCATGCGGGCTGAAAAGGTGGCGCAGGGAATGCGAGGTGCGCTCACCTCCAGCACCACAGTGCCGATTTTGAGCTGGTCGCCCACTGCAAGGTCTTGATTGTCCAGCCCCTCGATGACCAGATTTTCGCCAAATGTGCCGGGTGCCAGGGCCTTGCCCAATTGCTCCTGCCACCAGTCAAGCGTGAGGGAGCCTTCCAGATAAACGGCCTGATCCGGCCCGCCGTGGTGTTTGCGATTGACAATCGAATCACCCACCAGTCCGTGGGCATCCACCATTACCGGGCCTGAGACGGGTGTTTTGAAAATACCGGTCTTATAGCTTTTGCCTTCGAGTTTTTCCGGCTGACCAAGGCAGACTGCGGTGATTTTCATGGGATGATCCAATCTTCTGCGATTCCGTTTGGCTGAGATATGAGATAGATAAGCGCCATGGCAAAGCGAGTCACTGGTCCCGAAATTGAAAAACTCATCCAGCTTTTGGCAAAAGTGCCGGGTCTTGGCCCGCGCTCGGCCAGACGAGCTGCCCTGCACCTGATCAAAAAGCGTGAGCAATTGATGGGGCCGCTGGCCCAAGCCATGGGCGATGCCCATGCCAAGGTCAAGATTTGTTCGTGCTGCGGCAATGTCGATACCATGGACCCCTGCACCGTCTGCACCGATGACCGCCGTGATCAATCGGTGATCATTGTGGTGGAAGATGTGTCCGATCTGTGGGCGCTGGAGCGCTCCGGTGCCATGAATGTGGCCTATCATGTTTTGGGCGGCACGCTGTCGCCGCTGGATGGTGTTGGGCCGGATGATCTCAACATCAAGGGCCTGATTGATCGCGTGGCCAAAGGTGGGGTGCGCGAAATCATTATTGCGGTGAATGCCACCGTGGAAGGGCAAACCACTGCCCACTATATAACCGATCATCTGGCCGATCTGGGTGTGAAAATCACCCGTCTGGCCCATGGCGTGCCGGTGGGTGGTGAGCTGGATTATCTGGACGAAGGCACATTGTCGGCAGCGCTGCGCGCCAGAACACTCATTTGACGCACGCTGATTTGATCCTCTATCGGGAGAAAGATATGGCTCGATTTTTAGCCGCGGCTTTTGTCGCCCTTTCCGTCACCTTGCCCATGGCTGTTTCAGTGGTGCCTGCCCATGCGGAACCCTCGAAAGCGCAGGTGGAAAGCCAGTTCCGAGGCTGGATCAGCCGTGATTTGTGGCCACAAGCGCAGAAGGCTGGTATTTCCAAAGTGGTTTTTGACAAGACCATGGCGCGTGCCAAGCTCAACTGGTCCTTGCCCGATCTGATGCCACCGGGGTTTCCGCCACCAAAACAGCGTCCGCAAAGTCAGGCCGAATTTTCATCGCCGGGGCCATATTTCAACGAATCCCGCATGCAGGCTCTGGCCGCCAGTGGACGGGCCTTGGCCGAGCAATATTCTGGCGCTTTGAAGAAAATTGAAGCCAAATATGGTGTGCCGGGGCCGATTCTTTTGGCGATTTGGGGCCGTGAAACGGGCTATGGCCGCGCCAAACTGCCCTATGAGGCTGTGGATGTGCTGGCCACCAGCGCCTTCATGTCAACGCGCAAGGACTTGTTCACCCGCGAATTGATCGACGCTTTGCATATAATTGAGAGTCGAGACGTGGATGAAGGGGCCATGCTGGGCTCCAGCGCCGGTGCGCTTGGCCAGCCGCAATTCATGCCCTCAAGCTTTTTGAAATATGCCGTCGATGCCGATGGAGATGGCCATCGAAATATCTGGACCTCGGTGCCGGATAGTCTTGCCTCGATGGCCAATTTCATGGCACAAAAGGGCTGGCAGCGCGGCCGCGATTGGGGCTTTGAGGTGACAATTCCGAAGGGCGTGAGCTGTGCGCAGGAAGGGCCTGATCTGGCCAAACCCATATCGGCCTGGGCCGCGACCGGCATTCAGCGCGCGTCTGGCAAAGCCTTTCCCGAAAGCGAGATGAAGGCTTCCGGCATGATGCTGGTGCCAGCAGGCACTCACGGGCCAGAATTTCTCGTGACACCGAATTTTTACGTTATCAAGGAATATAACAATTCCGATCTCTATGCGCTGTTCATTGGCAATCTGGCTGATCGCATTGCCTATGGCTCGGGAGCGTTTTCTGCCCCATGGGGCAATGTCGGCCACATGCTGCGCTCAGATGTTCTGACCATGCAAAAGACGCTGGTGGCCAAAGGCTATGATGTCGGCAAAGCTGATGGTCTGGCTGGCTATAAAACCCGCAGATCCTTGGGGCAATGGCAGCAAAAGGCTGGCTTGACGCCAACCTGTTACCCGGATGAGGGCCTGAAGGCAAAACTGCGTTAATGATGATCGATATGCGGCTTGTGAAACACGTCATCGGCGGGTGGAATGGCCTGCCGCTCGATCATCCGATGCACAAAGGGCGGCTTCTCGCCCTTGTGTAGCTCTCTTAGCCGGTCGGTAATCAAGGCATCAGCATTGGTGCGGCGGTGGTTGTGGCGCACATAATCCACCCAGGTGGGTGTGTGGTAGGTCTCGGTCCAGATGTCCGGGTTCTCGAGATCGCGCATCAGCGCCCAGTTTTGCGCGCCGTCGCGCAGGCGAATGCGCCGTCGCTCGACCATGATCTTCAAGAATTCAGTGACATCCTTGTCGTCGATCTCAAAATCAATCTGAATGACAATCGGGCCGCTGCGCGGACGAATGTCCAGCCTCAGCGGTGGCTCGTTAAAGCGGTTGAGCGGGTTAAGATCCAGCGTGGCAAAAGCTGGCATGGGCAGCAGAAAGCCGATACCGACACCGGCAAGCATTACCACAGCAGAGGCGACAAGCGCCTGACCTGCGCCCATATTTTCCGCAAGCACGCCCCAGAGCCACGATCCGCCCGCCATGCCGCCGAAGGTGGCCGTTTGGTAAAGCGACAGTGCCCGCCCCACAACCCAGCGCGGGGTGGAAAGCTGCACAACCGTATTGAACAGGGACAAGGACAATACCCAGCAGGCACCGGCCACAACCAGCGCAGGCGCGGTCAGCCAGAACGTCTGGCTCATGCCTGTGATTGCTGCCGCCACGGCAAAGCCTGCAAACGAACAGCGCACGATTTGCTCACTGCTGAGGATTTCGCGAATGCGGGCGTTGGACATGGCACCGGCAATGGCCCCAAGGCCGAAGGCTCCCAGCAGCCCGCCATAGGTCAAAGGTCCGCCGCCAAGGCTGTCCTTGGTCACAAGTGGCAAGAGCGAGAGAATGGCGGTGGCCGCAAACCCGAACAGAAAGCCGCGAAACAGCACTTTCATCAGATTGGGCGACATGGACACATAGCGCAATCCGGCGGCAATGGCATGGCCAAGGCTTTCGCGGGGCAGGGTGGTTTTGGGGTAAACCGGCTTCCAGCGGGCAAGCGCATAAATCATCGAGAGGTAACTGACGGCGTTGACGGCGAAAGCCGTTGCCGCGCCGGCCAGCGCCACAATCAAGCCGCCAATGGCGGGGCCAACGCTGCGGGTCATGTTAAAACCCATGCTGTTGAGCGACACCGCCGAGGGCAAATCATCGCGCCCGACAATATCACCCACAGACGCCTGCCAGGACGGGCTGTTGAGGGCTGTGCCGCAGCCGATCAAAAAGGTGAACGCCAACAGCGACCAGGGTGTCAAAAGTCCAAACCAGGTGAAAATGGACAAGAGCGCCGAGACCGTGAGCAGAAAAATCTGCGCGGTCAGCATCACTTTTCGCCGATCAAAGCCATCGGCAATGGCCCCCGCCACCAGCGAAAACAGCATGATCGGTGCCGTGTTGGAGGCCTGCACCAAGGCCACCATGCTCTCGGATTTGGAAATGGATGTCATCATCCACGCCGCACCGACATCCTGAATAAGTCCGCCGAAGTTGGAGGTGATGCTGGCCAGCCAAATGGTCAGAAACACTTTATTCTTGAACGGTGCGAGGGGAGATCGTCTGTCCGGCACGGGCTTTTCCGCTTTATAACGTCGAGGAATGGCGGGAATGAAAAACGTTAAACAAAAGGCATTTAACGATACTCTCGGAGGATGATGTGAGTCGCGTGTCGCGCTTGCGCACGTATATTGGCTAGATTGCTGTTTTGTTCAACCGATTCTGGTTGTTGCAACCCTTCAAAAGCCAGCCAAACTGGCCGATATTGCGGCAGATTGGATAATTTTCAGCGTTGAATGCCATCTCAATTCACGATGTTGTGTTCGCGCCATTGGGCTTGGTGGCGGCCGATAGGGCCTGCCGTGACATCCCAAGCCATGGGTGCGCCCTCTATCGTCAGGGCTGAGCGCAGCCTTTTGGCCTCACCCCAAGCGGTGTGTTCCGGCGCTGCTCTGTCGTCATCCTCGGTTTTGGGGGCGAAAGGCGTTTGTCCATCCATTGTTTGCGGATGCGCCATCAACAGACATGCCATGCGCGCCAGTGATGTGCGCCAGCGTGAGCCGCGTCCGGTTTTTTGCCGCTCGGATAGTCCGCGGAGTGCGGCGGCGGCCAGCAGATAGCCAACCGCATAATCAAGCGCCTGTACCGGCAAAGGCTTTGGCTGTTGCGTGCCAAATGCCGCCATGCCTTCCGCTGCAATGCCAGTGCTCATTTGCACAAGACTGTCAAAGCCGCGCCTTGCCGCCCATGGGCCGCTCCAGCCATAGGCGTTGAGGCTGACATCGATCAGGCCGGGGCGAATGATCTGGCGCTGGCTGGCCCCAAGCCCCAAGCGTTCAAGCGCATCAGATCGGTAGCCGGATACGCATATATCGGCCTCTGCCAGCAGGGTTTTAAATTGGTCGCGCCCGCGCGCTGTGGAGAGGTCGATGCGGGCGCAATGCTTGCCAAGTGTCATTTCGGCTTCCAGGCTTGGCTCCTCCCAAAAAACAGGATCAAGCCGAAGCACATCGGCACCAAAGCCAGCCAGAAAGCGCGTGGCCGTCGGGCCTGCCAAAACGCGGGTCAGATCAAGCACCCGAATGCCCTGAAGCGGGCGGGCAGGGGTGATTGGCAAGGCGTGCGCTTCTGCCTGTTCTGTCTGCTCATGCCAGATCAATGGTTCACCCATCACAGCTTGTCCTTGCGGATGCAAAAGCCAGTCTGCCTGCGATCGCATGCGGGCGGCACAGCCTCCGGCGTTGACCACCGCAGCCTCCAGCGCATCAGCGCTCCAGCGTTTTATGGCATCCTCCACCAATGCCCGTTCAGCAGCAACACCCAGCACAGCAAGGGCCGCATCGCGGTGATGGCGGGCATTGGTATGAAGCCTGATCCAGCCATCGGTGGTTTGATAATCTCCGGCAATGGCATCCCACGCAGGCGGCAATTGCCAGCCGATGGGGGTGACGCTGCCCGCAAACCAAAGGCTGGCCAGTCGCCTATCAACCTCAATGGGGGGCGCTTTCGCAGCATGGAGCGACAACCACTCCCGAAGAGCCAGTCCGGCCACGCCGATTGATGCCGAGGCCAGATCGCTCACGGCAAAACAGGATGGCAAGGATCCTGCACCCGTCTCTCGAAAATGATCAAGCGCAGTGTCGGCACCCTTCAGAGCCGCCCAAAGTGTTGTAAGCATGGTCTGGGTTGCGGGCGCGGTCATCGAAGGTCTCCCTGAGGCTCGGTTGGCCTTCACTTCACGCCCAATCTCAATTATCGTCAATATTGATAGAATAAATCAACATGAGGTTTCGATGCCCCACTATCTGTCGGCGGATGAGGCGGCCCAGCGCCTCGGCGTTTCCAAGGCAACGCTTTATGCCTATGTCAGCCGTGGTTTGTTGACGGCGCATCCGGCGGGCGATGGGCGCAGCAGTTGCTATGTGAAGGATGCGGTCGAGGTGCTGGCCAAAGAGCGCAGGCGTGGGCGCAGGCCAAAGGAGGTTGCCCGCTCAACAATCGATTGGGGCACCCCGGTGCTGGAATCGCAATTGACGCTGATCGAAGGCGGACGGCTGTTTTATCGAGGCCGGGATGTGGTGCGCCTTGCCGATCAGGCAACACTGGAAGATATTGCCGCCTTGCTGTGGAATGCGGATGTTTCGCAAGCGTTCCCGCAGGAGCGACCATTCAGCACAGCGGGCTATGCCGCCTTGCTGCAAGCGGTTGGGGGTGCGCCCGCCCATGACACATTGATGGCGCTGTTTGCGGCTGGCAGTCTCAATGAGCCAACGGCGATATGGCAACAGGACAGGGCGCGCCTATGGCCCGCCTGCGGTGCCTTGATCCGGCTGCTCACGGCGGCAGCCCTGCAAGCCGAGGTGACGGAGGAGGCCATTCATTTGCGGCTGGGGCGCGCCTGGGGGCTGGATGCTTTTGGCTGCGATCTGCTGCGGCGAGCCTTGGTGCTTTGCGCAGATCATGAGTTGAATGCCTCCGGCTTTACCGCCCGGTGTGTTGCCTCCACCGATGCATCGCTTCGCGCCGCCGTCATTGGCGGGCTGGCCGCGCTGAGCGGTCCGCGTCATGGGGCGGCCACGTTTCAGGTCGAGCGCCTGTGGGGCGGTCTGCGTTTTGATGCCTTGCGCGCGGATTTGCAGGAGCGGTTGGAAACGGGCGATCCTCTTCCGGGCTTTGGTCATCCGCTGTATCCGCAAGGCGATGTGCGGGCACGCACGCTCTTAGTACCCATCCTTGCGCAAAGCCCTCAGACACGAGAAATTATGCAGGCTGTCGAGGCACTCACGGGTCAGCATCCCTCCGTTGATTTTGCGCTGGTGGCGCTGCGGCGGTTTCTCAATCTGCCGCCCGGTGCCGCTTTTTTGCTGTTTGCCATTGGTCGTTCCGTGGGCTGGATTGCGCACGCGCTGGAGCAGCGCGCTCACGGCCAGCTTATTCGCCCAAGGGCCATTTATGTCGGGCCAGCAGCCGAGAATTGAACTTCCCGCGCAGCAATGACGCTTAACACTGACGATCGCGCCTGCAACAAGGCAGCTGTCCGGATGGTCCGACGGAATGACTTGCATTCGTGTGATTTGAAGCGTATAGAGCCTCTAAATTCTTGATCGTCAGATGAAGGGTGGGCCCGCAAGGACCCGCTCTTTTTTGTTGGCGGTGACACTCCAAGCGCCCATTTCTCAGGTGCCAATTTTCGAGGAGGACAGGCTTGTCCGAACATGTGCCCGCAACCGATTTGCTTGAACCTCGCCTGATCACCGAAACGGGTCTTGATCGGCGCATTGCCGAAATTATCGAGCCTGTTGCGCTTGATCTGGGCTTCAAGCTTGTGCGCGTGCGGATGATGAATCAGAACGGCTTGACCTTGCAGATCATGGCAGAGCGTGCCGATGGCACCATGACCGTGACTGATTGTGAAGCGCTGTCGCAGGCGATTTCTCCGGTTTTAGATGTAGAAGATCCGGTCGATAAAGAGTATCATCTGGAAGTGTCGTCGCCGGGCATTGATCGCCCCATGGTGCGTATTTCCGATTTCACACGCTGGCAGGGCAACCTGCTGAAATGCGAAACATCGATTCTGGTTGATAATCGCAAGCGTTTCCGGGGCAAAATTACCGATGTAACCTCGGATGGCTTCGTTCTTGAACGTGATCAGGCAGCCTATGGCGAAGAGCCACGGGTGACCATTCCATTCACGGCGCTGGCTGAAGCGAAATTGATTCTGACGGATGACCTCATCCGTGACGCTCTTCGTGCTGATAAACTGGCAAAGGCGCAAGCCGCAAACCAGAATGAAGAAGCTGACGAAGCGGAATAACCGATAACACGCCGCACAGGCCAATTGCCTGGGGCAGGAAGACGGAGACTTTAGACAATGGCAGTCAGTGCTAATCGGCTTGAGCTGTTGCAGATCGCAGATGCGGTTGCGCGCGAGAAGGTCATCGATCGTGAAATCGTGCTTGCTGCGATGGCTGACGCCATCCAGAAGGCAGCACGTTCACGTTACGGCTCCGAGACCAACATCCGTGCCGACATCAACTCCAAGACCGGTGAGATTCGTCTTCAGCGTCTTCTGGAAGTGGTTGAAACGGTAGAAGATTACGGCACACAGATTGCCCTGCCTCTGGCGCGCGATCGCAATGTTGATGCCAAGCTCGGCGATTTTATTGCCGATCCGCTGCCGCCAATGGATTTCGGCCGTATCGCGGCTCAGTCCGCCAAGCAAGTTATCGTGCAGAAAGTGCGCGAAGCCGAGCGTGACCGTCAGTATGATGAATTCAAGGATCGCGTTGGCGAAATCATCAACGGTACAGTCAAGCGCGTTGAATATGGCAATGTGATTGTCGATCTCGGCCGTGGCGAAGGCATTATCCGTCGTGACGAGATGATTCCACGTGAAGCCATGCGCTATGGTGATCGGGTTCGCGCTTTTGTCTACGACGTGCGCCGCGAACAGCGTGGTCCGCAGATTTTCCTCTCCCGTACCCATCCGCAGTTCATGGTGAAGCTCTTCACCATGGAAGTGCCGGAAATCTATGATGGCATCATCCAGATCAAGTCGGTGGCCCGTGATCCGGGTTCGCGCGCCAAGATCGCGGTGATTTCCAACGACAGCTCGATCGATCCGGTCGGCGCTTGCGTCGGTATGCGCGGTTCGCGCGTTCAGGCCGTGGTTGGCGAATTGCAGGGCGAAAAGATCGACATCATTCCATGGTCGGCTGATCCTGCATCCTTCATCGTCAATGCCTTGCAGCCTGCGGAAGTCTCCAAGGTTGTTCTGGACGAAGATGCCGAGCGCATCGAAGTGGTTGTGCCGGATGAGCAGCTGTCGCTGGCCATCGGTCGTCGCGGTCAGAACGTGCGTCTGGCCTCGCAGCTGACCGGCTGGGACATCGACATCATGACGGAAGCCGAGGAATCGGAACGCCGCCAGAAGGAATTCAACGAGCGCACCAATCTGTTCATGGACGCACTCGACGTTGACGAAATGGTTGGTCAGGTTCTGGCATCGGAAGGCTTTGCGCAAGTGGAAGAACTTGCCTACGCCAACATCGATGAAATTTCCTCGATTGACGGATTTGACGGCGACACCGCTGAAGAAATTCAGACCCGCGCCCGCGAATATCTCGAAAAGATCGAAGCCGAGTTCGATGCCAAGCGCAAGGAACTGGGCGTTGCCGACGAGCTGCGTCAGATTCCCGGCATGACCACCCAGATGATGGTGGCTCTGGGCGAAGACGGCATCAAGACCATTGAAGATTTCGCTGGCTGTGCCTCGGATGATCTGGTGGGCTGGACCGAGCGTAAGGACGGCGAGACCAAGAAGTTTGAAGGCCTGTTCTCCAAGCTGGATGTGTCGCGTCAAGAGGCTGAGCGCATGGTTATTCATGCACGCCTAACGGCTGGCTGGATCACCGAAGATGAAGCGCAAGCTCAGGCGGAAGCTGTTGAAGCGGACGTTGACGCTGAAGACGGCGTAGCAGACGAGGCTGAGCGGAGCGCGTGATGGCCTCCGATCAACCATTGGAGAAGGAGCGTCCCCCTAAGCCGCAAAAGGGTGTGTCGGGCAAGGATGGTCAAAATGACCGCACTTGCATTGTCACCCGCAAGGCCGGGACGCCAGACACTTTGATCCGGTTCGTTGCAACCCCAGACGGGGTTGTTGTGCCGGATCTGAAACGGGAACTGCCCGGCCGTGGATGCTGGGTGTCTGTTTCCCGCGAGGCCGTTGACAAGGCGGTGGCGAAAAAACAATTCGCCCGGGCTTTGAAGGCGGATGTCACCGTTGCTCCCGATCTGGGCGCGCAGGTTGACAGGCTGCTTGTGCAACAGGTGGCGGGAATGATGAATCTGGCGCGTAAGGCGGGCCAGTTTGTAACAGGATCGGCGAAAGTTGATCTCGCCATTCGCAGTGGTTCGGCTTTGTGTGTGTTTCATGCCACCGATGCTGCCGCTGATGGTGTTCGGAAATTGGACCAGGCCCGCAAGGCCTGGCACCTTGGAATGGAGACGGACGAGGAGATTCCCTCGCTGAAGCTCTTTTCCGAGGCGGAAATGCAAGAACTGATAGGCCAGAATGCGTTTATCCATGCTTGCGCGCTTGCAGGGCAGGCCGGTGAGGGTGTAGTGAAACGCGCAACTTTGCTGGAGACGTATCGTGGCAATTGGCCGCGTGTGTCCAGCGACACTGGCCGGAAGCCACAATGACCCGGTCACCGGCGAAAGCCGGCCTCCGTGGTTTAGGACAGTATGTGAACGGCGTGGTCTGATGTTTGTCATCCGGCCTCGCTCGAAGGAACGGGAACGGAATGACCGACAACAAAGACGACAAGACACTCAGCGTAGCGGGCAAGAAGACACTCACGCTCAAGCCGACGGGAGTGAACCAAGGTACCGTGCGCCAGGATATGGGTCGCGGTCGCACCAAGGCCGTTGTGGTCGAGACGCGCAAGCGCCGCCCAACCCGTCCTGAAGACGAGCGTGCGCCACAGACTCCAGCCCCAACACCTGCTCCTGCACAAGCCGCGGCACCTGTGGCACCTGCACCAGCAGCGCCAACACCTGCACCCGTGCAGGTTCAAGCTCCGGCTCCCGTGGCGGCGACGCCTGTACCAGAGGCTGTTTCAGCACCGGTTGCACCTGCGCCAGCCGCACCTGTGGCTCCACGTGCTGCGGCACCTGCACCTGCGGCTCCGCGCGCTCAGCCGAGCGCTCCTTATTCGCAAAACCGCAATGCCGGTCAGCAGAACCGTCCGCAAGGCCAGAATCATGGTCAGAACCAGGGCCGTCCGCAAGGACAGGGTCAAGGTCGTCCGCAGGGTCAGCAAGGCCGCCCACAAGGCAATGGCGCAAACCAGCAGAACCGTCAGCCAGATCGATCCTCGCGCGGTCCTGATCGTCCACGTGGTGCCGTATTGCATGACCTTTCCGCCAGCGAAATGGATGCGCGTCGCCGCGCTCTGATCGAGGCGCAGGCCCGTGAAGTGGAAGACGCCAAGCGCCGCGCTGAAGAAGAAGTGCGCCGTGAAGCCGAAGCTGCGGCCCGCAAGATTGAGATGGAAGCTGAAGCCCTGCGCAAGGCTGAGGAAGAAAAGGCCCGTGCAATTGAGGCGGCCAAAGCGCCTCCGGCACCTGCCCCTGTTGCCGAGCCTGTGGCTCCAGCCCCGCGCAACGCGGAACCATCGACCCGCACCACGCCATCCGTGACCAGAACAGCGCCGCCAACGCCAGCGCCTGGTTTTGTGCGCGGTCGCAAGGCTGGTGCAGATGAAGAAGAAGGCCGTCCGGCTCCTCGTGGTGGCGCGCCTGCCCGTGGCAAGGTTGTGCGTCCTGAACCTGCCAAGGTTCCTGCCCGTCCAAAGACCGAGGATGAACGCCGCCGTGGCAAGTTGACCGTGACTACGGCAGCTGTGGATGATGATGGCGCAAGCCGTGGTCGCTCCTTGTCGGCCATGCGTCGCCGTCAGGAAAAATTCCGCCGCAGCCAGATGCAGGAAACCCGCGAAAAGGTTATGCGCGAAGTCATCCTGCCGGAAACCATCACCATTCAGGAACTGTCGCAGCGTATGTCTGAACGCGCCGTTGACGTGATCAAGTACCTGATGAAGGAAGGCCAGATGATGAAGGCTGGCGACGTCATTGACGCCGATCTGGCTGAATTGATCGCCACCGAATTTGGCCATACCGTCAAGCGCGTGTCGGAATCCGACGTTGAAGAAGGTATCTTCAACGTGGCTGATGATGCCGGTGAAATGGTATCGCGTCCGCCGGTTGTCACCATTATGGGTCACGTTGACCACGGTAAGACCTCGCTGCTCGACGCTATCCGCCAGACCAGCGTTGTGACAGGTGAAGCCGGTGGCATTACCCAGCACATCGGTGCCTATCAGGTTGAGCATAACGGCCAGAAGATCACCTTCATCGACACCCCCGGCCACGCCGCCTTTACGGCCATGCGTGCCCGTGGTGCACAGGTCACCGATATCGCCATTCTGGTGGTTGCGGCTGACGATGCCGTGATGCCGCAGACGATTGAATCGATCAGCCACGCCAAGGCTGCCAATGTGCCGATCATTGTTGCGATCAACAAGATCGACAAGCACGAAGCCAATCCGGAAAAGGTGCGTCAGCAGCTTCTCCAGTACGAAGTCTTCGTTGAATCCATGGGCGGTGAAGTGCTCGACGTGGAAGTGTCGGCCAAGGCCAGACTGAATCTCGACAAGCTTCTGGAAGCCGTGCTGTTGCAGGCCGAAATTCTCGACCTCAAGGCCGATCCGACCCGCACGGCTGAAGGTACGGTTGTGGAAGCCCAGCTCGATCGCGGTCGTGGTGCAGTTGCTACCGTGCTCGTTCAGAAGGGTACGTTGCGTCCGGGCCAGATTATCGTTGCTGGCGATCAGTGGGGCCGTGTGCGCGCTCTGGTCAACGACAAGGGCAATCACGTCAAGGAAGCGGGTCCTGCCATGCCGGTCGAGATCCTCGGCCTGTCCGGCACGCCAGCGGCTGGTGATCGGTTCGCGGTTGTTGAAAATGAAGCCCGCGCCCGCGAAATTTCCGAATATCGTCAGCGTCTGGCCCGTGATAAGGCCGCAGCCCGTCAATCTGGTCAGCGCGGTTCGCTGGAACAGATGATGAGCCAGCTCCAGAACACTGGCTTCAAGGAATTCCCGCTGGTCATCAAGGCCGACGTGCAGGGTTCTGTCGAAGCCATCATTGGTGCTCTCGACAAGCTGGGCACTGACGAAGTGCGCGCTCGCATCGTTCACTCCGGTGCAGGTGGTATCACCGAGTCGGATCTGGCACTGGCAGAAGCATCGAACGCCGCCATCATCGGCTTCAACGTTCGTGCCAATGCCCAGGCCAAGTTGGCCGCCGAGCGTGCTGGCACCGAAATCCGCTATTACAACATCATCTACGATCTGGTGGATGACGTAAAAGCGGCCATGTCCGGCCTTCTGTCGCCAGAGCGTCGCGAAACCTTCCTCGGCAATGCCGAGATCCTCGAAGTGTTCAACATCACCAAGACCGGCAAGGTCGCTGGTTGCCGTGTTATCGAGGGCAAGGTCGAGCGTGGTGCTGGCGTGCGTCTGGTGCGCGATAACGTGGTTATCCACGAAGGCAAGCTCAAGACACTCAAGCGCTTCAAGGACGAAGTGTCCGACGTGCCGATGGGTCAGGAATGCGGTATGGCGTTCGAAAACTACGAAGATATCCGCGCAGGCGACACCATCGAGTGCTTCCGCGTGGAACACATCACACGTACGCTCTAATCGGCGTTATCTATGCGGAGGCCGCTTAATCGGCGGCCTCCCTTTTCAAAGACAGTCAAACTGGTGATCCTTGCTTTTCCAGAGGAAAGCGTGGAGCATCCGTACAGGGTTCGATCCCCCACGCCCGATGCGGGCAAATGAGAAACTAATATGAGCAAAGCAACAAGTTCCTCGCCATCGCAGCGAATGCTGCGCGTTGGCGAACAGGTCCGCGCCGCCATTACCCAGGTTTTGCAACGGGGTGAGGTACGCGACGATATTATTGAAAAGACGGTGATTTCCATTTCGGAAGTGCGCATGTCGCCGGATTTGAAAATCGCCACCGCCTATGTATCACCGATTGGTGTGGCCGATCATGACGGCGTGATTGCCGCCCTGAACCGCCATGCGAAATACATTCGCGGACGTCTGGGTGGTCAGCTTCGGCAGATGAAATATATGCCGGAAGTGCGGTTTCGCGATGACACCAGCTTCGACAATTACCGCAAGATCGATGAGCTTTTGCGCTCGCCCGAAGTGGCGCGCGACCTTGGCCCCGATGACGACAAGCAAGAAGACGAATAGCATCCAATGTCCAAACCCAGAAAACCCAAAGGCCGTCCGGTTTCCGGCTGGTTGATTCTTGATAAGCCGGTGGATTTTGGCTCGACCGAAGCGGTCGGCAAAATCAAATGGCTGTTCAACGCCCAAAAAGCTGGCCACGCTGGCACATTGGACCCCTTGGCGTCTGGCATGTTGCCGATTGCGCTGGGTGATGCCACCAAGACCGTGCCGTATGTGATGGATGGTCGCAAGATCTATGAATTCACCGTCAGCTGGGGTGAAGAGCGCTCCACCGACGATTTGGAAGGCGAGGCCACCCAGACCTCGGATCTGCGCCCCACTGCGGAAGAGATTCAGGCGTTGCTGCCGCATTATACCGGCGTGATCAACCAGATCCCGCCGCAGTTTTCGGCCATCAAGATTGCTGGCGAACGCGCCTATGATCTGGCCCGCGAGGGTGAGGTTGTCGAAATTCCATCGCGTGAGGTGGAAGTGCATCGCCTGACACTTTTGAAAGCTGAGGAAGATCGGGCATGGTTTGAAGTGGAATGCGGCAAGGGCACCTATGTGCGCTCGCTGGCCCGCGATTTTGGCCGCGATCTGGGCTGCTATGGCCATATTTCCGAGCTGCGCCGCTCGTTTGTCGCACCCTTTGCCGAAGACATGATGGTGCCTTTGGAAGATCTGGTGGCGCTCGAAGCAATCGAAGATCGCGATGAGCGGCTTGCCGCCCTCGATGCCTTCCTGTTTGATACGGGCGAAGCGCTGATGGCTTTGCCGCAGATCCGCATCAGTGATGATCAGGCGCACCGTCTGCGTATGGGCAATCCGATTTTGCTGCGTGGCCGCGATGCGCCAGTGGCCGAGCCGGAAGCTGTGGCGTTTGCGGCGGGCAAGCTGGTGGCCATTGGGGAAATCGGTGAAGGCGAGTTCCGCCCGAAGCGGGTTTTCAACTGAGCGAGAGACGACAATAATTTTCAAATCGCTGTCGCAATGGGCGCATAGATAAGCGGGCATTGCGACAGCGGAGCCAAGACATGGGTGTCAGAAATTATTTGATCGAAGGTGTGTCGTGCAGTGGCAAGACCACGGTGTGCGATGAACTGCTGCGGCGTGGATATCATGCCATCCATGGTGATCGCGCTTTGGCCTATCAAGGTGATCCGCAGACGGGAGAACCGCTGGAAGGGGCCTGCCACGAACATCACATCTGGGATGTCAGCAAAGTCAAAGCATTGATTGGCGATCAAAGCGTGGCAATGTCTTTCTTTTGCGGCGGCTCCCGGAATTTTTACCATTTTATCGATCTGTTCGATGGTGTCTTCGTTCTGGATGTTGATCTTGATGCTTTGAAGACGCGATTATCGGCTCGGCCCAGCGACGAATTTGGTGCAAAGCCAGAGGAGCGGGCGTTGGTTTTGCGCTTGCATGCAACCAGAGAAGACACACCCACGGGGGTGAAAATTGATGCAAATGCCCCTGTCGGGCAGGTTGTTGATCACATTCTCTCAAAGTGTTGCGATAAATGCAGATGATTCCATGGGTGCGCGCGTTGCAGGAACCTTAGCAATATCTGCTCTTCCCTTGCGGGTGCGGATATTGTATAGGCACGCCAGCATCCAAACGTGTTTGCGTGCATTCATGGCCTTAGCTGGACGACATCTTGGCTAAAGGCGTCTTATTTCTCATTCTCCGAAAGGAATATACGATGTCGATTACTGCAGAGCGTAAAGCCGCCCTTATCAAGGAATATGCAACCGTTGAAGGCGACACTGGTTCGCCAGAAGTACAGGTTGCTATCCTGACCGAGCGGATCACCAATCTGACCGAACACTTCAAGGGCCACAAGAAGGATAACCATTCCCGTCGTGGTCTTTTGACACTGGTTTCGACCCGCCGTTCGCTTCTTGATTATCTCAAGAAGAAGGACGAAGGCCGCTACAGCAAGCTGATTGCTAGCCTGGGCATTCGCCGCTAAGTGTTCTTCGGCGGGCTTACCTGAAAAGGAAGGCCCGCCGTTTGTATTTCTGGAGCTTATCAATATGGCTCCATCTGATCAGCTTTTTTGGCAAAAATGCCGAAAAGCGAAAAAGCAACCCGGATGGGCCGGTGTTGCTGATTGTAACCGATGACCTGTCATGGGGCAGGATTGTTGGATGCTTCGCAGTCGCGCTATGCGCTTTTGAAGCCTCCCGCTGTCTTGCCCGTGATGTGTCAGCACAATGTGGCAATGCGCTTGACCTATGAAGCTTCACGCTGATCTGGGTGCGCTTGCCGCATACGAAGGACAAGATATGTTTGATACGCATAGCGTTGAGATTGAGTGGGCAGGCCGCCCGCTGAAGCTGGAAACTGGCAAGATCGCCCGTCAGGCTGATGGTGCGGTTCTGGCCACCTATGGCGAAACCGTTGTTTTGGCGACCGTTGTGTCCGCCAAGTCGCCAAAGCCAGGTCAGGATTTCTTCCCCCTGACCGTGAACTATCAGGAAAAGACCTACGCTGCCGGCAAAATTCCTGGCGGCTATTTCAAGCGCGAAGGCCGTCCAAGCGAAAACGAAACGCTTGTGTCGCGTCTGATCGACCGTCCAATCCGTCCGCTGTTCCCAGAAGGCTACAAGAACGATACGCAGGTTGTTGTGACGGTTATCCAGCATGATCTGGAAAACAATCCTGACGTTTTGTCGATGGTGGCTGCTTCTGCTGCGCTGACCCTGTCTGGCGTGCCTTTCATGGGCCCGGTTGGCGGCGCGCGCGTTGGCTACATCAACGGCGAATATGTTCTGAACCCGCATCTGGACGAGATGGATGAATCGGTTCTGGATCTGGTTGTTGCTGGTACCACCGACGCTGTTTTGATGGTAGAATCGGAAGCCAAGGAACTGAACGAAGAGATCATGCTCGGTGCAGTGATGTTTGGTCATCGCGGTTTCCAGCCGGTGATCGATGCGATCATCAAGCTGGCCGAAGTGGCTGCCAAGGAACCACGCGAGTTTGAACCGGAAGATCATTCCGAGCTGGAAGCAGAAATGCTGAAGCTGGCTGAAACAGAACTGCGCGCTGCCTACAAGATCACCCAGAAGGCTGATCGTTACACAGCCGTTGACGCCGTGAAGGCCAAGGTCAAGGCGCATTTCTTCCCTGAAGGTGTTGAGCCAAAGTACACGGCTGAAGTTGTTGGCGCTGTGTTCAAGCACCTGCAGGCCAAGATTGTTCGTTGGAACATTCTTGACACCAAGAGCCGTATCGACGGCCGCGATCTGGAAACCGTTCGCCCGATCGTATCGGAAGTTGGCCTTCTGCCACGCACCCACGGTTCTGCCCTGTTTACCCGCGGCGAAACCCAGGCCATCGTTGTTGCCACGCTGGGCACCGGCGAAGACGAGCAGTATGTGGACAGCCTGACCGGCATGTACAAGGAACGCTTCCTTCTGCATTACAACTTCCCTCCCTATTCGGTTGGTGAAACAGGCCGCATGGGCTCTCCGGGCCGCCGCGAAATCGGTCACGGCAAGCTGGCATGGCGCGCTATTCGCCCCATGCTGCCTGCTCCTGAGCAGTTCCCTTACACGCTGCGCGTTGTCTCCGAGATCACCGAATCCAACGGTTCGTCCTCGATGGCCACCGTTTGCGGCACGTCGCTGGCGCTGATGGATGCGGGTGTGCCTTTGGCCAAGCCAGTTGCTGGTATCGCCATGGGTCTGATCCTCGAAGGTGAGCGCTTTGCCGTTCTGTCCGACATTCTCGGCGACGAAGATCACCTCGGCGACATGGACTTCAAGGTTGCAGGTACGGCTGACGGCATCACCTCGCTGCAGATGGACATCAAGATCGCCGGTATCACCGAAGAGATCATGAAGGTTGCTCTGGCGCAGGCACAGGGCGGTCGCAAGCACATCCTCGGCGAAATGGCCAATGCCATCACCGAGGGTCGCTCGCAGCTCGGCGAATTCGCGCCACGCATCGAAGTGATGAACATTCCGGTCGACAAGATCCGTGAAGTTATCGGCTCCGGCGGCAAGGTTATTCGCGAAATCGTTGAAAAGACCGGCGCAAAGATCAACATCGAAGACGATGGCACGATCAAGATCGCGTCTTCTTCGGGCAAGGAAATCGAAGCTGCCCGCAAGTGGATTCACTCCATCGTGGCAGAGCCTGAAATTGGCGTTGTTTACGAAGGCACGGTTGTGAAGACCGCTGACTTCGGCGCATTCGTCAACTTCTTCGGTTCGCGTGATGGCCTCGTGCATATCTCGCAGCTGGCGTCCGAGCGCGTTGCCAAGACCTCTGACGTGGTCAAGGAAGGCGACAAGGTCTGGGTCAAGCTGATGGGCTTTGATGAGCGCGGCAAGGTTCGCCTGTCCATGAAGGTTGTCGATCAGGCATCCGGCAAGGAAATCGTTGAGAAGAAAGCTGAAGGCGACGCTGCCGCTGAATAAGCGCAGCTTCTCCATCTCTGAAGGCGCGGGAGACTTTCCGCGCCTTTTTTGTTACCCTGTTTGTTTCACGCAATTGCGCCAAGGAAAGCCCTGCGCAGTCCGCGCATTGCTTTAGAGAGCCACCATGAGCCGCGAAACCCTGAAAACCCTGTTCCATCCGTTTGTCACCGAAGCCGTTGCCCTGCCGGGCGAGGGCGAACGTTACCTGTTTCTCGGCGCAGAAGCTGGCTTTGTGAAGCCGGATGGCTTTGCCGCCGATCTGACTGTTGTTCAGGGCTTCCGCCCGGAATTCCGCCGTCTTGAGGCATCGCGCCAAAACCCCGTTCCGGTGATTGAGGGCGATGAATTTGATGGCGCACTGGTGCTGGCTGGCAAGCACAAGGGCCTGAATGAAAACCGCGTGGCGGAGGCGCTGTCGCGTGTGTGCGCCGGTGGTGTGGTCATTCTGGCAGGCTCCAAGGAAGATGGCATCCAGCCGCTGCGCAAGCAGGTGGAGCGCCTGGGCCTGGAGCCACAATCCATGCCGAAATATCACGGCATTGCCGTGTGGTTCTATGTGCCTTCTGATGTAACTGCTGCTGTTGCCGCGCTGGCCTCCAAGCCGGTGATGGTGGAAGGCAAGTTCGAGACCTATCCAGGTCTGTTCTCCCACATGCACGCCGATCCCGGCTCCGAGCTGTTGGCCAGCCGTTTCCCTGAGAATTTCGATGGCAATGCGGCCGATTTTGGCGCGGGCTGGGGCTATCTCTCGGTGATGCTGGCGCATAAATCGCCGCGCACCAATCGCATCGATCTGTTTGAAGCCAATTATGATGCGCTGGAGCAGGCCAAGAAGAATCTGGCCAGCAATTGCCCAGCCCTCACCACGCGCTTCTTCTGGCAGGATCTCGGCGCAGAGCCGACCAAAGAAAAATACGATCTGGTGATCATGAACCCACCCTTCCATGAAGGTCACGCCACAGAGCCTGCCATCGGTGAAGCAATGATCAAAACGGCGGCTGACGCTGTGCGCAGTGGTGGCGAGTTGTTGATGGTGGCCAACCGTGGTCTGGCCTATGAGCCGCTCTTGGCGGCCAATTTCCGCCAAACCGGCGAGACCTGCCGCAATGCTCGTTACAAGGTGCTGTGGGCCAAGAAGTAAAACAAAAAAGGCGCCGAGAGCAATCTCAGCGCCTTTTTTAATGCGTTCTCAAAGACAGTTTAGTCCATATCCGCCTTGCGCAATTCGTCCAGCGCGGGTAGCGCGATGATGTTGTAGCCACCATCCACGTAATGCACTTCGCCGGTGACGCTGGCGGACAGATCGGACAGAAGGTACAGCGCAGAGCCGCCGATGTCGTCAATGGTGGCCGTGCGGCGCAAGGGCGCGTTTTTCACATTCCAGTTCAGCATGGCGCGGGCATCAGAAATGCCGGCACCAGCCAGCGTGCGCACAGGGCCTGCCGAAATGGCGTTGACGCGAATGCCGCGTGGGCCGAAATCCGATGCCAGATAGCGCATGGAGGACTCGAGGGCGGCCTTGGCCACGCCCATGACATTGTAGTTGGGAATGACGCGCATGGAGCCGCCATAGGTCAATGTCAGGATAGAGCCGCCATCCGTCATCAGGTCGGCGGCGCGACGGGCAATCTCGGTAAACGAGAAGCAGGAGATCACCATGGTGCGGGTAAAATTCTCACGGCTTGTGTCAGCATAGAGACCCTTCAGCTCGTTCTTGTCGGAAAAGCCAATGGCGTGAACAACAAAATCCAGCTTACCCCAACGCTCCTTGATGGCTGCAATCACGGCATCCACCGAGGCAATATCTTCCACGTCGCAAGGCAGCAAAAAGTCCGAACCAAGCTCCGCTGCCAGCGGCTTGACGCGCTTTGCCAGCGCGTCGCCCTGATAGGTGAAGGCAAGGTCTGCGCCTGCAGCGGACAGCGCTTTCGCAATGCCCCAGGCGATAGAATGATTGTTCGCGACACCCATGATGAGTCCGCGTTTGCCTTGCATGGAAGCGATCATGGATATTATCCGTTGTAGCGCTGGAAGACCAGCGTTGCATTGGTTCCGCCAAACCCGAAGGAGTTGGAGAGCACGGTGTCAATCTTGGCGTTATCAATGCGCTTTCTGACAATCGGCACGCCGGCAAATTCAGGATCAAGCTCCGTAATATGGGCGCTTTCGCCAATGAAGCCTTCCTGCATCATCAGCAAGCCATAGATGGACTCTTGTGCGCCAGCCGCACCCAGCGAGTGGCCGGTGAGCGACTTGGTGGACTGGATATGCGGGATCTTGTCGCCAAACACGGTGCGGATTGCGCCAATTTCCTTGCTGTCGCCCACAGGTGTCGATGTGCCATGGGTGTTGATGTAATCCACATCACCCTTTACGGTAGCCAGCGCTTGGCGCATGCAGCGGATGGCACCTTCGCCAGACGGAGCAACCATGTCATAGCCGTCGGATGTTGCGCCATAGCCGGTGATTTCGGCATAGATTTTTGCGCCGCGCGCCTTGGCATGTTCCAGCTCTTCCAGAATCAGAACCGCTGCACCGCCTGCAATAACAAAGCCGTCACGGCTCACGTCATAGGCGCGTGAAGCCGATGCGGGCGTGTCGTTATATTTCGACGACATGGCACCCATGGCGTCAAACAGGTTGGACATGGACCAGTCAAGATCTTCATGGCCACCGGCAAACATGATGTCCTGCTTGCCCCACTGGATCATTTCTGCGGCATTGCCGATGCAATGGGCTGAGGTGGAGCAGGCCGACGAGATGGAATAGTTGACACCGTGGATCTTGAACCAGGTGGCAAGCGTTGCCGAGGCCGTCGACGACATGGCCTTTGGCACGGCAAATGGGCCAATGCGCTTCGGGCTCTTGTTCTGACGGGTGAGGTCAGCAGCGTCCACGATCTGGCGCGTCGATGAACCGCCAGAACCCATGATGATGCCGGCACGCTCATTTTCGGAATAATCTTTTTCTTCCAGACCCGAATCGGCAAGCGCCTGTTTCATGGCCACGTGGTTCCACGCACCGCCTTGCGAAAGGAAGCGCATGGCACGCCGATCAACAAGCTCGGACGGGTCCAAAGTGGGCTTGCCCCAAACCTGACATTTGAAGCCATGCTCGGCAAAATCGGGAGAAAATGAAATGCCGGATTTGGCATCGCGCAGAGAGGCTGTGACCTCGGCAGCGTTATTGCCGATGGAGGACACAATGCCTAAACCCGTAACTACAACCCGTCTCATGTAAATCGACCTTTTCTTGGTGGTAGGGTGCGCTCAAGGGGCCTTTTGGAGGCCGACACGAAGATCGGTTGCCTGATAGATGGTTTCGCCATCTGCCTTCAACCAGCCATCGGCGGTGCCCAGAACCAGGCGGCCACGCATGACGCGTTTGAAATCGATTCCGTATTCCAGAAGCTTTGTTTCTGGCCGGATCATACCCTTGAATTTCACTTCGCCGGTGGACAGCGCCATGCCGCGTCCCGGCTCGCCGAGCCAGCCCAGAAAGAAGCCGGTCAGCTGCCACATGCCGTCCAGCCCCAGGCAGCCGGGCATAATGGGATTGCCCTGAAAATGGCAGGGAAAATACCAATCGTCCGGGCGCACATCGTATTCGGCACGAATATAGCCCTTGTCGAAGTTGCCGCCGGTTTCAGAAATATCCGTAATGCGATGAACCATCAGCATTGGAGGCAAAGGCAATTGTGCATTGCCGGGGCCAAACAATTCACCACGGCCACATGCCAGGATTTCTTCGTACGTAAAGCTGCTTTGTTTTTCGTTCATCGGTCTTTCATTTCCCCCGTCAGTCTCTCCCATATAGGAGACTTAGAGCAAGATGGCGACGAATTGAAGCCAATGCCATCTTAATTCACCGCATGGCAATGCGTAAAATGGCCTTGGTCCGGTCGCTTTGTGCCGTTCGCATACAGGAAGCCTCAAGGCTCCACCAGAGGTAAAATCGGTCAATCGCCTCATTGTTCGGGCTTTTATCGAATTTTACCCAGGCCGGAACTATTGAAAGCACACCCTGCAAAGGGTATATCGTGTTACACAGTGATGAATTGCAAGGGACCGGATGGAGATCGTTGGCATGATGGCGCAAGCCTCGGGTGAAGTTGAAGCAAAGCTGCGCCGCTCAGGGTTAAGGCCCACGCGGCAGCGCGTTGCCTTGGCTGCACTGTTGTTTGCCAAGGGCGATCGGCACCTCACCGTGGAAGAATTGCACGAAGAGGCTGTGGCGGCGGACGTGCCGGTGTCGCTGGCTACGGTTTACAATACACTTCATCAGTTTACCGAGGCCGGAATGATTCGCGTTCTGGCTGTGGAAAGCAACAAAACCTATTTCGACACCAATGTCTCCGACCACCATCACTTTTTTGTGGAAGGTCGTAACGAGGTTTTGGATATTCCGGTCAGCAATATCGAGATCGGCAATTTGCCAGCCCCGCCAGAGGGCATGGAAATCTCCCACGTGGATGTGGTGATTCGCCTTCGTCCAAAGGCTGACTAAAGAATTTCCCTTTTGATCTGATGCTTACAGCACATCATCAGGATGCCGTCCGGCCTTATGGTTGGGCGTTGGCAATGTCCAGCCAAAATAGAGCGCACCACCGCGCACCAGAAAGGCGGCCAGCACGCCGCCTGCCGATGCTAAATAGAGCGGCGCGCTGAGCGCATACACCCCTGTAAACACGCATGAGCCGATCACGGCGGCGGTGATGTAAATCTCGGGACGCAAAAGCACTGAGGGTTCAGAGGCAAGAAGGTCACGCAGCACCCCGCCAAAGGTTGCCGTTAAAACGCCGGTCACAATGGCAATCGTGGCCGAGCCGGTAGCGGCCATGCCCTTGGCGGCACCCATGACGCAATAGGCGGACAGGCCGATCGCATCCAGCCAGATCAGCAGTTTGTAGCGCGATTCCAGCAAGTGAGCCGTGAAGAACACCGCAAGGCCAATGGCGCAGCAGATCAGAATGTAGCTTGGGTTTATCACCCAGAACACTGGCAATCGGCCAAGCACGATATCGCGCACTGTGCCGCCGCCTGTGCCGGTGACGATGGAGAAGAACAGAAAGCCGATAATGTCGAGCTGTTTGCGGGATGCGGCCAGCGCGCCCGTTGCCGCAAAAAGCGCAACGCCTGCGTAATCAAGGTAAAGCAGAAGCGACATGGCGGCTCCGGGATGTGTGGATAAAAAGGTTGTTCTAATCTTTTGCGATAAACCACGGGGACAAGGGCGGCGCAAGCTGGCGGGTGTATTCGCGCCATATTGCCCATAATCACTCAAGGGTCGCGTCGTGAAATTTTTTATTCGTTTGCTCGTCTGCCTGCTGTTTGTCTTGCCCGCTTCTGTCGCTCTGACACAGCAGCAATTGGTGACGGACCCTGAAATTTACGAGAAAGATCATTTTCGCAAGGTTTGCGCGGAAGCCAAGTTTGACCCCGATTACGTTACCCGCCTCGACATCAACAATGACGGCCTCATCGATGCGGTTGTCAACGAAGGTGGTCTGACCTGCGACGGCAAGCACGCGCCGGATTGCAATGAAGAGGGTTGCCCCTATAATTTCTATGTTCAGGTCAAGGAAGGCGGCTATCTGCTGATCGCCACGGCCCGGATCTTTGGCTATGATTTCATCAAGCGCTACGGCAACATGGTGTTTGTGCTGAAAATGCCGCCGCGCTATTGCGATCGCACCGACGGCCCGCAGTGCGAAATGACCGTCCGCGTGCGCGATGTGCAGTTTGTGACGATCTTCAAGAAATAACGCACCCCTCTCGAAAGGATGTTTCCTCGCGAGAGAGGGGCTTACGGCGCTGGAAACAGCGCCGATGTCTTGCCGGACAGATAATAGGCAACCAGACCAATCCATTCGCGCAAGGCTGTGGCCGTTTGCTGGGCATTCAGCGTTGGCTGGGTAAAGTCCAGCCCGAGTGCGGTGACGCCGTCCGTGCGATAATCCGTGGGCCATGGCGTGGCCACCAGCCCGTCTTTGCGCATCAGGCCAATGGCGCGGGGTATGTGAAAGGCGGAGGTGATCAGCAGGCAGTTTTGCAAGCCTGCTTTTTCCAAAAGCGATTTTGTGTTGGTGATGTTTTCAGAGGTGTTGCGCGATGTGGTTTCGCGAATCAGCCGATCAGGATTGATGCCGAAGGCTGCAAAAAAGCGCTCTGCGGTCACAGCGTCTCCCTCATAGGCTCCGCTGAGCGAGCCATCACCGCCAGAGACCAGAATTTTTGCCTCGGGATAATTGCGAGCCAGCCGGAGGGCTTCAACGAATCGGTCGGCAGCCTCGCCCATCTCAAAGCCGCCGCGCCGGGTGTTGACATTGTTGGAAAAGGCTCCGCCCAGCACAATCATGCAGGAGACCTGCGCCGGGTCGTTTGCCGCCTTGGGAAACCGCGCCTCCAGCGCTTGTAGGGCCACTGTGCCTGCGGAGGTGTAAAGCGTGACAAACAGGATCAAAAGGCCAAGGCTTGTGCTGAAAACGCCCAGGCGCGGACAGCGCGAGAGGCTTGCGACAATGCCGCTTACGCCGAGCAGAAAGGCCAGCGACAAGGGCTGGGCAATGAGCCAGAACAGCTTGGACAGAATGAACATGGTTTTTTAATCTCCGATTATCACGGCAGATTAAAACGGATTTCTATCGAAACCAATTCTCAAAATATATCAAAGACTTGGGGAGATTTGGTGGAGCTAAGCGGGATCGAACCGCTGACCTCTTGCATGCCATGCAAGCGCTCTCCCAGCTGAGCTATAGCCCCATAAGGGTCCGGCATTTGCCGGTTCCGGGAACCTCGTGAAGCAGTGCTTCGTTTGGTGTGGGCGCTTCATACGTCGTTGATTTTCGTATGGCAAGCGAAAAAAGTAAGGCCTCGGATTTTTTTTAAATCCGGGGCCTTGAGCTGTGAATTAAACTTCGTCGTCGTCGCCAGAAACGCCGATAATGCCCGACATGTCGTCGTCTTCATCATCTTCGTCGGCTTCAAGGAAGGTGTCGTCGTCATCGTCGCCGATTTCAACGTCGTCATCACCGATATCAGGAATGTCATCACCGCCTGCTGCCTCGTCTGCATCTTCCAATGAGACCAGTTCGACGTCGGTGTTCTCTGCATCGACTTCTGCCACTTCTTCCTCTTCAGCAGCCTTCTCCATGATGGCTGCAACCGAGGACTCTACAAAGTAAGAGAGTGGCCAGGATTTCTGCGTGTAAGGGGATACGACCGGATCTTTGTTCAGGTCATAAAATTTCTTGCCGGTGTCGGGGCAAGTGCGTTTTGTTCCAAGTTCTGCCTTCGCCACTGTCAAAGCCTCATGAAGTCCGTGGAAAATAAGGGCATGCGCCAAGGGCTCAGCCCCGAGGGGCCGGTCCAACTGTAGTCGGTCCCCTTAATCAAAGCTTATGCTTCTGTCAAAGACAAACTGTGATTTGGCACCCATTGGTGACGGCAGACCATCATTATCACAAGCAAGAGACGCTTGCCTGGCGCTTGCCTGACAAGGGCGATGGATGAATTTTGTCGTAAACCAGTTCCTGCTCGGGGCATTTTGGGCTAAAGGCGGGATGAAACGCCTGTTGGCAAGCATGAAGGACAATCCCGTGGTGATTGAGTCGAAACCAAGCTTTACCATTGCCATTGATGGCCCGGCGGCGGCCGGAAAAGGCACGCTGTCGCGGCGCATTGCGGAAGATTATGGTTTTCACCACCTCGATACCGGCCTGACCTACCGTGCCACAGCCAAAGCCTTGCTGGATGCAGGACTGCCGCTGGATGATGAAGCTGTGGCCGAGCGGGTGGCGCTCTCGCTCGATTTGTCGGGGCTGGATCGCGAAGTGCTGTCCCGCCATGAGATTGGCGAGGCGGCTTCAAAAATTGCCGTCATGCCGGCTGTGCGCCGTGCGCTTGTCGAGGCGCAACGGCGGTTTGCGATGAAATCGCCGGGCACGGTGCTGGACGGGCGTGACATCGGCACTGTGGTGTGCCCGCAAGCGCCCGTGAAGCTCTATGTGACAGCCTCCAGCGAAGTGCGTGCCCGCCGCCGCTATGATGAGATGATCGCGCGGGGTGATGCGGCCGATTACGCCTCTGTTTTTGAGGATGTGAAGCGCCGTGACGCGCGCGATATGGGCCGTGCCGACAGTCCTTTGAAACCAGCTGCAGACGCGCACTTGCTAGATACGTCTGAAATGAGTATAGAGGCGGCGTTTCAAGCTGCGAAAACTGTGGTGGACGCGGCTTTGAAAGCCAATTGACTTGAATTTTGAAGCCGGTTTTGCCGGTTTAAGATCGCCGAATCTCATGTCCTTGCGCCGGATTGTCCTTTTTAAGGGCGGACGTTGGATCGGTCTTTATCAACACCAACCCACCGGCGCGACACATATCTTTCGAGATATGACTAGGAGATTTCATGTCTGTTTCTAACCCGACACGGGACGATTTTGCGGCCCTTTTGGAAGAGTCTTTTGCAAAGACCGATCTGGCCGAAGGCTATGTTGCCAAGGGCATCATCACAGCCATTGAGAAGGACGTCGCTATCGTTGACGTTGGTCTCAAGGTTGAAGGCCGCGTTCCGCTGAAGGAATTTGGCGCACGCGCCAAGGATGGCGCACTTAAAGTTGGCGACGAAGTTGAAGTTTACGTTGAGCGCATTGAAAACGCGCTGGGCGAAGCTGTTCTGTCGCGCGAAAAGGCTCGCCGCGAAGAAAGCTGGATCAAGCTCGAAGCCAAGTTCGAAGCTGGTGAGCGCGTTGAAGGCGTTATCTTCAACCAGGTTAAGGGTGGCTTCACCGTTGATCTCGACGGCGCCGTTGCCTTCTTGCCACGTTCACAGGTTGATATTCGCCCAATCCGCGACGTATCGCCTTTGATGCACAACCCGCAGCCCTTCGAAATCCTCAAGATGGACAAGCGTCGCGGCAACATCGTTGTATCGCGTCGTACCGTTCTGGAAGAATCCCGCGCTGAACAGCGTTCGGAAATCGTTCAGAACCTCGAAGAAGGTCAGGTTGTTGAAGGCGTTGTCAAGAACATCACCGATTACGGTGCGTTCGTTGACCTCGGCGGCATCGACGGCTTGCTGCACGTGACCGACATGGCATGGCGCCGTGTGAACCATCCTTCGGAAATCCTGTCCATTGGCCAGTCGGTCAAGGTTCAGATCATCCGTATCAACCAGGAAACCCACCGCATCTCGCTCGGCATGAAGCAGCTCGAGTCGGATCCATGGGATGGCATTGCTGCCAAGTACCCAGTTGGTAAGAAGATCTCCGGTACCGTCACCAACATCACCGATTACGGTGCATTTGTTGAGCTGGAGCCAGGCATCGAAGGCCTCATCCACATCTCTGAAATGTCGTGGACCAAGAAGAACGTACACCCCGGCAAGATCCTGTCCACAACGCAGGAAGTTGACGTGGTTGTTCTCGAAGTTGATCCGTCCAAGCGTCGTATTTCGCTCGGCCTGAAGCAGACTCTCGAAAACCCATGGCAGGCATTCGCATTCAGCCACCCAGCCGGTGCTGAAGTTGAAGGCGAAGTGAAGAACAAGACTGAATTCGGTCTGTTTATCGGCCTCGAAGGCGATGTTGACGGCATGGTTCACCTGTCGGATCTCGACTGGAACCGTCCAGGCGAACAGGTCATCGAAGAATACAACAAGGGCGACGTTGTTCGCGCTGTTGTTCTCGACGTTGACGTTGAGAAGGAGCGTATCTCGCTCGGCATCAAGCAGCTCGGCAAGGATTCGGTTGGTGAAGCAGCAGCTTCCGGCGATCTGCGCAAGAACGCTGTTGTTTCTTGCGAAATCATCGCAAGCAACGAAGGCGGCATCGAAGTGAAGCTCGTGAACCACGAAGACATCACCTCGTTCATCCGTCGTGCTGACCTCGCCCGTGACCGTGATGACCAGCGTCCTGAGCGTTTCGCTGTTGGCCAGGTTGTTGATGCCCGCATCACCAACTTCTCCAAGAAGGATCGCAAGGTTATGCTGTCGATCAAGGCTCTGGAAATCGCAGAAGAGAAGGAAGCAGTTGCTCAGTTCGGTTCGTCCGATAGCGGCGCTTCGCTCGGCGACATCCTCGGTGCCGCTCTGAAGAACCGCAGCGAATAATCGCATCCCGGTTTGACGATGTTTTGAGCCCGCCGGACAGCAATGTCCGGCGGGTTTTTTGTGTTCTTTGATGCAGGCATAAAAAAACCGCCCCGGAAAACCGGAGCGGCGCATCAATCAATGATGTGAGTGACTTACAGCGTGCCTTGGCGCTGCTGGATCATCTGATAGGTGTCGAAGCTGTATTCGGCAATCTGCATCCAGAGATAGGCGTCGTTTTTAAACGCCTGCTGGCTGTCGTAGATCTTCTTGAAGTTGGCATTCTTGGCGTTGATCTCGGCAAACACTTCTTTTGCGGCCGTGTGGCAGGCGTCCAGAATTTCCTTCGAGAATGGACGCAGAAGTGCTCCATCTGCCACCAGTTTGCGCAGGGCCGCAGCGTTGGCCGCATCGTAGCGGGCCAGCATATTGGCGTTGGCATTGGCGCAGGCGTCGGTCAAAATGCGCTGATAGCTTTTTGGCAGGCCCTTGAACTTGTCCAGATTGAAGAAGGCATGAACGGCTGGGCCACCTTCCCACCAAGCGGGATAGTAGTAGTATTTGGCAACCTTGTAGAAGCCGAGCTTCATGTCATCGTAAGGGCCAACAAATTCGGTGGCGTCGATGGTGCCTTTTTCCAGCGCAGGATAGACGTCAGCACCGGCGATCTGCTGCGGTGTAACGCCAACCTTCTGCATCACAGCACCGGCTAGGCCGGCGATGCGCATCTTCAGGCCTTTGAGGTCCTCAAGCGTGTTGATTTCTTTACGGAACCAGCCGCCCATTTGCGCGCCGGTGTTGCCAGCGGGCAGCGCATAGAGGTTATAGCCAGTCAGAAATTCATTAAACAGCTCATTGCCGCCGCCCATCGAGAACCAGGCATTGGTCATGCGGGCGTTGAGGCCAAAGGGCACGGCTGTGCCAAGCGCAAAGGTCTGGTCCTTGCCGATATAGTAATAGGCGCAGGTGTGGGCCATCTCGACCGAGCCAGAGGACACGGCATCAGCGGCTTGAAGGGCCGGGACAATCTCACCCGCAGCAAAGGTTTCGATCTTGAAGTTGCCGTCGGTGGCCTCCTCAACACTTTTGGCAATATCCGTGCTGGCTGCCCAGAGAATATCAAGGCTCTTGGGGAAAGATGACGTCAGGCGCCATGTAATTTTTGGGTTTTCCTGCGCAATGGCTGGTGTGGCCAGAGCAGCTGTTGCGCCCAAACCTGCGGCCCCTGCTTTGGTGAAAAATCTGCGGCGATCCATGGTTCTCCTACCCCCGGGTTGTTTTAGCATCTTTTGGCTCTAACCATGGGGGAAGAACTGTGCAACAGGAAAACGCGCAAAATTGCGCGCCGCAGGGTATAAACAGACCATTTTATTTCGAGTGCAGTGCAGCAGGAGAAATAATATTACGTTTTACGCAAATTGGGGTCATCCATAGCCGGATTGTAAAACAGAGCAAGGGTCAGGCTACGGGCAATACGCTCGGCGCTGGCCATAAACCACGCATGCGCTTCCGGTGTGGGTGCGATGCTATCAAGGGTCTTTGAGAACAGTGCCAGCCATTGCACAAACAAATCCGGCGTCATGCCACTGACGCTCATATGGGCTTGAACCGGCTTTCCACCGTAAGCGCCGGTCTTAAACGCGATGGCCGACCAGAAGCTTTTCATCTTGGCCAGATGCGCATCCCACACGCCGGCAAGCTTTTGCTCAAACACCGGGCCAAGGGCGGGGTGCTTCTGGATATTGCCATAGAAGCGATCAACCAGTTGATCGATAAAGGCACCGTCAACGCCCATCGCGGCCATGTCTTGCACTGCGCGCGCCTGTATATCGGCGCGGTGGGCGGCGCGGCCTACAATATTCTCTTGCATGGTGTCATCCCGTCGCGTTCGTCCGATCCTGAATGGGTCTGTCATACTGCATTGATGGTTGTTCGCAAACAGATGGCTGCTATGCGGCAATGGTTGAGCGGGTGGGATTGATCTCGTTTTCCGTCTGCGCTAAGTTTAGAATAATTCTAAAATTGAGGACCGCCGTCATGTTTCGCTCCCTGTTTTCCACGCCCAAGCGCCGTTTGGACAGTCTTTCCGAGCAGGAAGTGCTGGCGCTTGCGATTTCGTCTGAAGAGGACGATGCAAGGATTTACCTCGCCTATGCCGATCGCCTGAAAGCCCAATATCCAGCATCCGCAAAAGTGTTTGAGGATATGGCCGAGGTGGAGCACAGCCACCGCAATATGTTGATCGATATGCACAATCGCCGCTTCGGTGATCGTATCCCTCTGATCCGCCGCGAGCACGTGAAGGGCTTTCTGGAACGCAAGCCCGATTGGTTGCAGGCACAGTTGAGCGTGGATCAAGTCCGCCAGGAGGCGGAGGACATGGAGCGATCAGCCTATAATTTCTACGTGGCGGCCCAAAAACAAGTGTCGGACACGGCCACGCGCAAATTGCTGGGTGATCTGGCCATGGCAGAGCAGGGGCATGAAGACGTTGCCCATATGTTGGGTGAGAAGCACCGCACAGAGGATGTACAGGCCCATGAGCAGGAAACCGCCAGACGGCAGTTTGTACTCACCTATGTGCAGCCGGGCCTTGCGGGTTTGATGGACGGTTCGGTTTCAACCCTCGCGCCGATCTTTGCCGCAGCATTTGCCACGGGCGATACATGGCAGACATTTCTGGTTGGCTTGTCGGCATCCGTGGGGGCCGGGATTTCCATGGGCTTTACCGAAGCATCCCATGATGATGGCAAAATTTCGGGCCGGGGCTCTCCCATCAAGCGGGGCCTGGCCTGTGGCATCATGACCGCTTTGGGCGGGCTGGGTCATGCGCTGCCTTATCTCATTCCACATTTCTGGACGGCAACCATCACCGCTGGCGTGGTTGTGTTTTTCGAGTTGTGGGCCATCGCCTTCATCCAGAACAAATATATGGAAACCCCCTTCTTCCGTGCGGCCCTGCAGGTGGTTGTGGGCGGTGCGCTGGTGCTGGCGGCTGGCATCTTGATCGGCAATGGCTGATTGACAGAAAAAAAGCCCGGATGCTTGATCCGGGCTTTGGTTCATGCGGGTCTTTTATTTCAAAGCCGCAACAGGAACATCCTTGCCGGATTCAATCGTTACCCAGCGCCCCGTATCAAAACTCGCCTGACGTTTCAGGTAGGTATAAGGGGTTTCGTTCCAAGGCTTTACGTCGTCCACCAGATTGTCGAGAACGTAATCGCCAACGGATGTGCGCACGGTGAGCACGGCATGACCTTCGCCGTCTGGCTTGCGAACAACGGTGATCAAAAGGTCAGATTCAGAAAAACCGGCCTGCAAAAGCTTACGACGCTTGAGCAAAACAAAATCTTCGCAATCGCCAGCGTCAACCGGATATTCCCACCATTCTTCCCGACCATAGACTTCCATATCCGTCATCGGGATAATGGTTTTGTTTACATCGAGGTTAACGGCACGGATCACATCCCAGCCATGGTCGGTGACCTGGCGGGCAGGGGCGGGCTTGCTGCGCACCTGACATTCGGCTTTGTAGCGAAGGCAGAACTCGTAATGACCAATCGGCTGCGAGGTGATGCTGCCGGTAACCATGGATGTCGCAGAAAATGCACCCGCATAAGCGGGCGCATTTGCCAACAACAACAAGGGCAATGCCATAATGGCAGCCAATCTGGTGATCCTGATAGTCATTATCCGATCCTTGAATTCTTAACAAATAGTTAAGATTACTCATGGCTCAGAGTCAATCGTTGCAGGATGGCTGGGCGAATCAATCGCCCGTTATGGTTAAAATCTGTTAATGAGTGTGGAAATTATGTCTCATTCTTTGCCGCTGATCAGGTTTTGAAGGGCCTGGCGCATGCGCACAATATCCTCGGGCCGCGAGAGGCGGTGGTCGCCATCGCGCACCAGTGTGAGAACAACATCATCGGCAGGCAGATGCTCCATCAGCTTGAGAGCGTGCTTGTAGGGAACATCGGGATCAGCCATGCCTTGCAAAATGTGAACCGGGCAGCCGGTTGCAACAATGCCAGTCATAACCCGGTTGACGCGGCCGTCTTCAATCAAGGCGCGGGTGTAAATATTGGGCTCCGGGCTGTATTCGGATTTTTCTTCGAAATAGCCTTTTTCTGCCAATTGGCTGCGCTGATCATCGGTCAAATGCGGCTCAATCAATTCACTGGTAAAATCGGGGGCCGGAGCGATGAGGACCATGCCTGCCACATCCGGGCCGCCTTGGCTTTTGGCCAGTTCTTGTGCAAGTCCCAGTTCCTGCGCCAGGCGAAGCGCAATCCAGCCGCCCATGGACGAGCCGACCAGAATGACACGCTGGGGCTTAAGATGGGCAAGGACGGCCTGGGCTTCTTCCAGCCAGCGCGAAATCGTTCCATCGCGAAATTCACCGCCGGAGGCACCGTGACCGGAATAATCAAAGCGGATGGCGCTTGCGCCAAGGGCCGCCGCCAGCGCATCCATTTCAATGGCCTTGGTGCCCGTCATGTCGGAGCGGTAGCCGCCAAGCCACACAAGCGTCGGAAGGTGCTCTTGGGTTGCTGGCCGGTTTAAAATTGCAATAGACCGCGCCGCTTGCCCTTCGCCCACTGTGATGGTTTCAGCGTTAATTGCCTGTGTCTTATCTGTCATATTGCTCTCCAAATGGTCTTGCCACGCTATAAAACAGATTCTTCGCCGCGCGACAGCAGGTGATTTTTTTTAAAATATCTGTTATTAAGGCTCAAAAGGCGCTTAAAGCACAGCTCAGCCTTGCCAGCCGGGCTTTTCAGGCCTATTTGAGCATCCGAAACCATTTGGGAGAATACGACCATTCGCAGACCGTTCAAAGCCGATGCCCCCGTTAAGGACGGGCCGCGCTCAAACCGTGAAATCCGGGTTCCACGGGTACAGTTGATTAATGAAGAAGGCCAGAACCTTGGTTCTATTCCGACCGATGAGGCGCTCCGCATGGCGGAAGAGGCCGGTCTGGATCTGGTGGAAATTTCGCCGAACGCTGAGCCACCGGTTTGCAAGATCCTTGATCTAGGCAAGCTGAAGTACGCCAACCAGAAGAAGGCGGCGGAAGCGCGCAAGAAGCAGAAAATCGTTGAAGTTAAAGAAATCAAGATGCGTCCGAACATCGACACCCATGACTATGAGGTGAAGATGAAGGCCATGAGCCGCTTCTTTGAAGAAGGCGACAAGGTCAAGGTGACGCTGAAGTTCCGCGGACGCGAAATGGCGCACCAGGAACTCGGTATGAAGCTTCTGATGCAGGTCAAGGAAGATACCGGGACGATTGCCAAGGTAGAAGCCGAGCCGAAGCTTGAAGGCCGTCAAATGATGATGGTTCTGGCGCCGCGCTAAGCATCGTCCGAAAAGTCGGAACCGGTTTTCGGATAAATCCGATGCGTCAACAAAAACTGAGAGCATTGTGTCGAGTCCGATTTTCGATCCTCTGCTCTCAGCATAGAAGACGCAAAGCATATGCATAGGGCGCAGTGACTGCGCCCTTTTTGCGTTTTCTGCCGTTACAACGCACGAGATTGCTTTGCAAAACATCACGGCGGGCGCTGACAAAATGCTGACACGCGCGTCAGTAGGGTGTCAGCAGGGTTGCTGTAGGTTTTTTTCGACAGGGCGGAGCACCCCTACGTCCCCACAACGTACCGTCCTGTTATTTACTTTGACTGCCATAACAATTGGCCAGATAATTTGATTGCCCCCGCTGAAACATCGTGCGTCTGATCAGACGCACGATGTTTTATATCGTCAAGTCTGTGGTATTCTGCCTGCGGCCTATCTGAGATTTCAGGCGGACATTATGCAGCAAGTTTCAGTCGAAAACTGTGGAACCGATTTTGGTTTCCAGTTCTTGCCGATGGGGTGTCAAGGCCATTTTTCTCAGCCAATCAAATACCGACTGGTGTCATGCATGACGCAATTTCAACGCAAAAGACCGTCGCCGAGAAGCGCAAGCCCAACATCGTTTGGTGCACGCTTCATAGCTATGCGCTCTGCCGGGTTGATATTGGCGCAAGCGATGGTGTTTTCCGTTGTTATCTCCTATCCCGCCCATGCGGATGGACCGGATGGACGCGGCGGCGGCGGTCGGCACAGCGAAGCGGGAGGGCCCCGCGGTGCAGATGGGCCTAGAGGTTTCGATGGACCCAGGAATTCTGATGGTCCGAGGAGTTTTGATGGCCCCAGAAGTTTCGACGGACACAGGAGTTTCGACGGCAGGGACATCTCGCATGCGCCGAATGAGCGCGGCGCGCACGATCAGCCTCGGGGACGTGGCGAGAGAGCCTTGCGCAGTCACTGGAATGAAGAAGGCTTTTTTGACAATGGCAGCCCGGAGCTCGACCACCAGCGAGCGCTTGCAGGCGTCAGAAGTGGCCGTTATCAATCTTTGAAACAGATCATCCGAATTGTCGGTATTCCGGAATCATCCCGTATTATGGGCATGGACTTGCGCAGTCTGGACGGCAAAGATGTTTATTCTATTGTTGTGCGCGATGCGGCGGGACATGTGGAGCGAATGACCGTCAACGCCGAAACCGGCGAAAGAATTGACTGAAAAAAGAACTGGCTTTTACCCTCCTCTTACAAAAACACAGTGTGACGGGCAAAACTGGATTGTATCTTGATTGAGGTGAGAGTTGCGAATTTTGCTGGCTGAGGATGACCGGAGCATTGGGGCGCATGTCGCAGAGGTTCTGCGTTCAGAGGGCTATGATCTGTCGATTTTGACAGACGGTCCGGATGTGCTGGAGGCTGGCGAGTATGGCGATTTTTCAGCCATTATTCTGGATCTGGGGCTTCCCGGTCTGGATGGTCTGTCGATTCTGAGGCGTTGGCGCAAAAAAAACATCAATACCCCTGTGCTTGTGCTGACTGCGCGCAGTTCCTGGATGGAGCGGGTGGATGGATTTGATGCGGGTGCAGATGATTATCTTCCCAAGCCTTTTCGCACAGAAGAGCTTTTGGCGCGCCTGCGCGCCCTGTTGCGGCGCGCAGGCGTGCAGACGCAGGCAGTTCGCTCTGGTGGGCGATTTCAGGTGGATGATGCGGCCCGCTCTGTCACCTTTGACGGTGCATTTTTGGATGTCAGCCCGCTCGAATTCCGCTTGATCCATCTTCTCGTGCAAAATAAGGGGCGGGTTTTCTCTGCCTATGAAATTGCCTCGCAAATTCAGGGGCGCGATGACGACGCATCCAAGAACGCGGTTGAAGCCATGGTAGCGCGGATTCGCAAAAAAACGGATACGGGCGCCATCGAAACCCGCCGTGGCTTTGGCTATTTTGTGCCGGATGAGGGTTGATGTTTAAATCCCTGCGGCTGCGGCTGGCAATTGCATCTGTGGTGGCCATTGGTGTCTCTCTCGCCCTGCTCTGGTTTGCGGTGGGTTTTCTCTTCATTGATTATGTCGGGCAGCAGTATCATTCCGAGCTGAACGCCATCACCGATACGGTCACGGCGCGCTTGCACGTTCAAAATGGTCGGTTGGAAATGCGCTCGCCGCCATCGGATCCCCGTTTCGCGTCACCCAGCGGCGGGCGATATTGGCAGGTGCAGACGCCTGATGGCCGGGTTATGCGGTCTCGCTCGCTGTGGGATGTTGAAATTCCCAAGGATGATGTGCCGCTTGAGCCGCCCTTTGGCTTTGGCCGCGTCGAAGGCCCGGGCGGCGTGACGCTGCTGGTGCAGCGGAGCGCGCTGGAGATCACCGATCAGGGTGTCAATTATCCCTTTGTTGTCGCTGTTGCCTTTCCCGCCGAGGAATTGATTGGTCCGCTGGATGAGCACCGCGCCCGCTCGCAACTGGTGATGTTGATGGGGGCTGGCCTTCTTCTGCTTGCGGCTTTCTTGCAGGCCCTGGTGGTTTTGCGGCCCTTCAAGCGCCTGCGCATGCAGGTGGCCGATGTGCGCACCGGCAAGCTGCGCCAACTTGATGCGGCTGTGCCGGGCGAGGTGATGCCATTGGTGGAAGAGATCAATTTGCTGCTGTGCGAGCGCGAAACCGCCATAGAGAAGGCGCGCGCCCGGGCCAGCGATCTGGCGCATGGGCTTAAAACGCCGCTCACCGTGCTCTCGCAACTGGTCAACTATTTGCCGCTTGAACACCGCGACGAGGCCTTTGCCCAGATTGATCTTGTGCGCCAGCGGGCAGATCGGCAATTGCAGGCGGCTCGCCTTGGGGTCGAGCAAATGCTGGCGACAGACCTCGCGAGCTTGATTGGCAAGCTGGTCAAGGTGCTTGATCCTGTGGCGCGCACTAAAAATATCGGCTGGCAGGTCGAGGTTGAGCCGGGATTGTCGGTGGAAGCCGATGCTGCGGATTTGGCGGAAGCCTTGGGCAATATTCTCGACAATGCGGTCAAATGGGCGTCTGCCGTCATCCATATCGAGGCAGGCTGCCACGATGACCGTGTGGTGATAACGGTGAGCGATGACGGCCCCGGTGTGTCTGTCAATGATCGCGAGAAGGTTTTGCGCCGAGGCGAATATCTCGACACCGAGCAAGGTGGTTCTGGCCTGGGGCTGGCGATCTGCGCCGATATCATGGCAGCTTATGACGGCAGTGTGATGCTGGATGATTGCGATTTGGGTGGGTTGTGCGTGCGGCTTGAGTTTCCGCAAAAGGGCGGTCGCCGCGTGCCGCCCCATCCGGTTTGAGCAAAAAACTCTTTTGTGCCGTTTCCAACGAATCCCATTGCACTTTTTAAAGCCTCCGGTTATAAGCCGCCGTCCGAACGGTCCGGCAGGGCATGCCGTGGCCGTTCTTTATGCTTGAAAACAGGCCTCGTCTGCCTGTTTCGATACAAGAAAAATGGAGTAGCAAAATGCCCAAGATGAAGACGAAGTCTGCCGCGAAAAAGCGGTTCAAGGTTACAGGCACTGGCAAGGTATTGGCAGCAGCAGCTGGCAAGCGCCACGGCATGATCAAGCGGTCCAACAAGTTCATCCGCAATGCACGCGGAACGATGGTACTTGCCGAAGCAGACGGCAAGAAGGTCATCAAGAACTACCTGCCAAACGGTCTCTGAGACCCTTTCGCTTTTTGGATCATTTAAGGAGATCATGACATGGCACGCGTAAAACGCGGCGTTACCGCCCACGCTAAGCATAAAAAAGTTCTGAAGGCCGCCAAGGGTTTCTACGGTCGTCGCAAGAACACCATCCGCGCTGCTAAGGCTGCGGTGGATCGTTCCAAGCAGTACGCTTACCGCGACCGTAAGGTCAACAAGCGCAACTTCCGCGCTCTGTGGATTCAGCGTATCAACGCTGCTGTTCGCGAATCTGGCCTGACCTATGGCCGCTTCATCGACGGCCTCAACAAGGCTGGCATCGAAGTTGACCGTAAAGTTCTGTCCGACATGGCAATCCATGAGCCAGCAGCTTTCGGCGCTCTGGTTGAAGCTTCCAAGAAGGCTTTGACCTACCTGAAGGACGCCGGCACAAAGAACGAGTTTGAAAGCGCGGTTAAGTAACCAGCGCGTCCCAAACTGAATTTGGTTATTGGGAAACCCGCGCTGGGGAAACTGGCGCGGGTTTTTTCATTTTTATTTCAAGTATTGGCGCTAGAGCCGATGGCGGAACATGGGCAGGAAAGACGACAATGTCCGATCTCGAGAGTTTGAAAACATCCCTTCTGGCCGATATCGCGGCGGCCTCCGATGAGGCGGGCATTGAAGCCGTGCGCCTTGCTGCCATGGGCAAGAAAGGTTCGGTCTCCGAGCTATTGAAAACCTTGGGTTCGATGACGCCGGAAGAGCGCCAGACCCGTGGTGCCGCGATCAATGCGCTGAAAAACGAGATCACCGAACAGCTCAACACCAAGAAGGCCGAGCTGAAAGACGCCGCCATCAACGCGCGCCTGAAAGCTGAAACGTTGGATGTGTCGCTGCCGGTGCGCTCGTCGCCTGCGGAGCGTGGCCGCATCCATCCCATCAGCCAGATCGTCGATGAAATCACCGCGATTTTTGCCGATATGGGCTTTTCCATCGCCGAAGGCCCGGATGTTGAGACCGATTATTACAATTTCACGGCGCTGAACTTCCCCGAAGGCCATCCGGCCCGCGAAATGCACGACACATTCTTCCTCCAGCCCGACGCCAATGGCGAGCGCAAGGTTCTGCGCACCCATACGTCGCCCGTGCAGGTGCGCACCATGGAAGCGCAAAAGCCGCCAATCCGCATCGTCATCCCCGGCAAGACCTACCGGCAGGATTCGGATGCCACCCATTCGCCGATGTTCCATCAGGTCGAAGGTCTGGTGATCGACAAGACCGCGAACGTGGGCCATTTGCGCTGGGTTCTGGAAGAATTCTGCAAGACCTTCTTTGAAGTCGATAGCGTCACCATGCGTTTTCGCCCGTCCTTCTTCCCGTTCACAGAACCATCGTTCGAAGTGGACATCCAGTGCGACCGCTCCTCTGGCCCCATCGTCAAATTCGGCGAAGGCAAGGACTGGATGGAAATCCTCGGCTGCGGCATGGTCCACCCCAACGTGCTGCGCGCCGGTGGCCTCGACCCCGATGAATACCAGGGCTTTGCCTGGGGCATGGGGCTGGACCGCATCGCCATGCTGAAATACGGCATGCCCGACCTGCGCGACTTCTTCAATGCCGACGTCCGCTGGATGAGCCACTACGGCTTCCGCCCACTGGACGTGCCGACATTGTTTGGTGGTTTGAGCGTTTGACGCGATGCCGACGGTCCTTCGCAAATATGGCTTTCGATTTCATTTCTATACGGCGGACGGACACGAGCCGCCGCATATTCATGTTGACGGAAGCGGCGGGGAAGCAAAAGTCTGGCTGATGGATGGCCGATTGGCAAAAGTGAAGGGCTTTAATCAGCGCGAGATCGCCCGTATACTCGAAGTCGTTGAGGAAAATCGTAAGCAGATGCTGGAGGCTTGGCATGACTATTTCGGATGATGCCTATCCCGATGGAGAGCGCCCGGTGGAGGCATGGTGCGATCCGCACGACCTACACGTTCGCCTTGCCGATGGACGGCAGGTCTCTACGCCGCTTTGGTGGTATCCTCGCTTACTCAATGCTACGCCTGCTCAAAGAAATACGATAGAGCTGATGTTGGGTGGCATCCATTGGCCGGAAATCGATGAAGACCTGTCCATTGATGGCATGCTGAAGGGACGCAAGGCATCGGGCGCAACGGCTCCGCAGAAGGTGGCTTGAGCGATGGAGCAAAAGCCCGCCTATTATTTCGTCACGGACATCGAAACCGATGGCCCAGATCCAGCGCTGCATTCGATGCTGAGTTTCGCAACCGTTGTGTTGCGGGAGGATGGCGCGTTTTGTGGCGAGTTTGAAGGTGTTCTGAAGCCACGGCCTGATCGTGTGGCCGACAAAGGCACCATGAACTGGTGGGCAAAACACCCACAAGCGTGGGAAGCGGCAACCAGCAATGCGCAAGAGCCTGAGCTCGTGATGAAGCGGTATGCTGACTGGGTGGAAAGCTTTGATGGAATTCGAGCCTTTGCCGCACGACCGCTGATGTTTGACGGACTTTGGATCGATCGTTACTTGCGCGATTTTGCAGGCTGCTTTGTGCTGGATGTGGGCTATTGGGGGCGGTGCATTTTTAACGCAAGCCCGCTTGATATAGGCACCTATACCTCTGGCATTTTTGGCAGAACCAATCCGCACGATGCGGGTGTGAAGCTGCCAGCGGATTGGTTGGGCAATCATCCGCATACGCACCATGCAATCGATGATGCCCGTGGTTACGCCTCGCTTTTGTCCAGACTATTTACCGTGGCGCGTGAGCTTCCGCCGAACCCTCACGATTTTATGGCGAAGTCGATGGGGTGAAGTCCGCGGCTTCCGAAATATCAATGAAAATGGATACCTGTGTGTTGTGTCCCTGAATGGGCATAAAACCGACGATACGGAAGACTGATTCATGAAATTCACACTCTCCTGGTTGAAAGACCATCTGGACACCGATGCCACGCTGGAGCAGGTCTGCGAACGCTTGACCGCCATTGGCCTTGAAGTTGAGGATGTTGATGACAAGGCGGCCTATAAGCCGTTTGTGATTGCCAAGATTCTCACCGCTGAAAAGCATCCGTCTGCCGATCGTCTGAAAGTTTTGTCGGTCGATGCAGGTGATGGCAAGCCTGTGCAGGTGGTCTGCGGCGCGCCGAATGCGCGGGCGGGCCTGATTGGTGCCTTTGGCCGTCCGGGCATGTATGTGCCGGGGCTGGATGTGACGCTGGCGGTTGGCAATATTCGTGGTGTTGAGAGCCATGGCATGATGTGTTCTGAAAAAGAACTCAACATGTCGGACAATCATGATGGCATTATCGATCTGCCGGAAGATGCGCCGATTGGCACCTCTTTCGCGGCCTACGCCGGCATTGATGATCCGGTCATCGAGATCAATCTGACGCCCAACCGGCCCGATTGCACCAGCATTTTCGGCATTGCCCGCGATTTGGCAGCCTCCGGCCTTGGCACGTTGAAGCAGCCCAAAACGCCAAGCTTTGCGGTGGAAGGCGAGACCGCGATTGAGGTCAAGCTGGAACTGGATGATGCCAAGCTGTGCCCCGGCTTTGCCTATCGCCTCGTGCGCGGCGTGAAAAACGGCCCAAGCCCGGCATGGATGCAAAAGCGTCTGCTGGCCATTGGCCTTCGCCCGATCTCGGCGTTGGTAGATGTGACCAATTACATGACCTTTGATCAAGGTCGGCCCATGCATGTGTTTGATGCCGATAAGGTCAAGGGTGCGCTCACCGTGCGCCGTGCCCAGGAAGGCGAGGAAATTCTCGCGCTTGATACCCGCACCTATAAGCTGACACCCAACACCGTGGTGATTGCCGATGACAATGGTGTGGAATCTATTGGTGGCATCATGGGCGGCGAGTATTCCGGCTGCGATGAAAACACCACCAACGTGTTGATTGAATCGGCCCTGTGGGACCCGATCAACATTGCCAAGTCGGGCCGCTCGCTCGGTATCATCACCGATGCCCGCTATCGGTTTGAGCGCGGCATTGACCCGGACTATATGGTTCCCGGCCTTGAGCGTACCACGGAACTGGTGCTGGACATGTGCGGCGGTGTGGCCGCAACCTCCAAGGTGGTTGGCTATCAGGGCCACACCAAGAAGGTGGTTGATTTCCCGCTTGCAGAAGTCAAGCGCCTCACCGGCCTGAATGTGTCCACCGACGAATCCCGCTCCATCCTCACGGGCCTTGGCTTTGAAGTGTCTGGCGAGGGTGAGGTGGTCAAGGTGGCCGTGCCATCATGGCGGCCGGATGTGGATGGCAAGGCCGATCTGGTGGAAGAAGTCATGCGTATGCATGGCGTGGATAAGATCACCCCAGAGCCGCTGCCCTCCATGGGCGCGGTCAACACCAAGATTCTCACCACCTTGCAAATCCGCACCCGCACAGCCCGGCGCGCACTGGCCAGCCGTGGGATGCTGGAAGCCGTCACATGGTCGTTCATCTCGGCAGAGCAGACGGCTCTGTTTGGCGGTGGCAAGCCTGAGCTGAAACTGGTCAACCCGATTGCTGCTGACATGTCTGACATGCGCCCATCACTGCTGCCGGGTCTGCTCACCGCTGCCCAGCGCAACGCGGATCGCGGCTTTGGCGATGTGGCGATTTTCGAAGTCTCCGGCACTTATGAAGGCGATACGCCCGAAGGTCAGCGCCGCGTGGCTGGCGGCGTGCGCCGTGGCACGGCATCGCTTTCTGGCGCTGGTCGCATGTGGTCGAATGCTGCCAAGGGCGGCGGCAAACCAGTGGATGTGTACGACGCCAAGGCCGACGCGCTGGCCGTGCTGGAAGCCTGCGGCCTGCCGATGGGCAATGTGCAGATCGAGCAGGGTGGGCCGGAATGGTACCATCCCGGCCGTTCCGGCACCATCAAGATGGGGCCAAAGGTGGTGCTTGGGTATTTCGGTGAGTTCCACCCCAAGACGCTGGCAGCCCTCGATGTCTCCGGTGCGCTCTGCGGCTTTGAGATCTATCTCGATGCCATGCAGGAGCCGAAAAAGAAGGCCACCCGCACCAAGCCTGCGCTGGATCTTTCGCCGTTGCAGATGGTCAAGCGCGACTTTGCCTTTGTGGTCGATCGCTCCGTGGAAGCGGGAGCCATCATCAAGGCCGCCACCAGCGCCGATCGCAAGCTGATCACCGGCGTCAATGTGTTTGACGTGTTTGAAGGTGTAAGTGTTGGTGAAGGTAAGAAATCGGTGGCCATCGAAGTGCTGATCCAGCCATCGGACAAGACCTTGACCGATGAGGATTTTGACGCGCTGACCAAGAAGATCGTCGGCAATGTTGAAAAAACTACCGGCGGTGCTTTGCGCGCCTAAGTGATTGAAACTTCTCTTCCCGCTGATGTGGGAAGAGGGGGTTATCACGTTCTCAGGTTGATAACGAAAACGACAAACGTTTCCTCGAGTCATCCTCGGGCTTGACCCGAGGATCTATCGTCCGTCCAGAAGGCTGGATCCTCGGCTCAAGGCCGAGGATGACGCAGAATATGAGGAACGGTTATCAAGCCCTCACGCCTTGGCGACGGGCAATGCCACAGCACTCCCCCGCCGCAACGATGGCGCAAACATCACCAGATTGCCAAGCAGCGTTAGCCCTAGACCAACCATAGCACTCGGCGTCCACTGATAGCCCTCAAACAGGGTTGAAAGCGTCAGCGCCACCACGGGAAACAGCACGGTCATATAGGCCGCTTTGGCCGAGCCGATGCGCGATACAGCCATCAGATAGGTGGTAAAACCAATCACCGAGCCAAACACAGCAAGATAGAGCATAGCACCAATATAACGCGCATCTGGCGGAGCCACGATGGGGGTTCCGGTGAGGCCAATCAGCACCAGCAGAAACAAAGCGCCATAACCCATGCCCCAAGCATTGGCCGTGACGGGCGAAATGCCAGCCGCACTGTTGCGCCGCGACACCATGTTGCCCAGCGAGAAAAACAGCGTGCCAAGAGCGGCAAGGCCAAGCCCTTTCCAGCTATTAGCATCGAATTTCCCAAGAATATCCGGCCCAAACAGCAGCAAAAGCCCGGCCATCCCAATGGCCCCGGCCAGAAATGTGCGCGGCTTGACGCGATCGCCAAAGAAAATCCGGGCATTGATGGCATTATAAATCGTGGCCAGCGAAAAAATCACCGAGATCAGCCCGGAATGCACATAGCTGGATGCCGTGTAAAAGCAGATAAAGTTGCAGCTGAACAGACACAGCGCCTGCGCCACAATGAAAGGCTGATGTTTCAGTGCCGGGCGCTTGAGCTTGCCCATCAGCGCCAGAGCCACCAGCATGATAATCCCCGCCGTGGCAAAACGATAAAACACCGACACCAGCACCGGCACAGGCCCAACCTGCATGGTAATGGCAATCCAGGTGGTGCCCCAGATCAAAACGGTGGAGATAAAAAGCAGAATATTGGTCATAGCATCCTCGCATGTCTGCGAAAGGCATAGACCCGGCCTGTCCCACCCGCTTGCATATTCTTGCGGTAAAGTGAGGTTCGGCACTCGGCTTTCGCATTCGCTGATTGCAGAGGTTGAAGTCTGCGCTAAGATGATCACCTGTTTTCAGGATTGATCGATGTCGCTTGCCCAGTTTTCCGTGTTCAGTTCTCTGCTGGCTTCGCCCAAAGCGCAAGTATCAGTGTCAATGAACCTTGGCGCTGGCCAATCGGTGGCAATCTGGCAAAATGCGGATGATCGGGTGGGCTATCTGCGGCCCGATGGCCACACCATCAGCCTCTATTTGCAAGGCGGCACGGGAACGCGCCGCGTGGATGGCTTTGCGAAAAGCGGCTGGCCGGGGGCGCTGTGCGTCATGCCGCAAGGGGCCTCATCCGAGTGGGAGATAACCCAAAACTTCCAGTTCGTGCATCTTTATGTGCAAGATCAGGTTTTGCGCCGCGCCTACACCGAAACATTTGATCAAGATTGCCGCCACATGGTCATGCCGGAAGTGACCTTCGACAATGCCCCAAGCGTGGAATTTGCCTTGCGCAAACTGGCCACAGCCGTGCAAAACGGCGATGCCCTGCTGGCCGAAGAGGCCACCACCACCGCGATAACCCACCTGTTTGCCCATCCGCACTATGGCGGTGCCGCAAACATCACCATCAAGGGTGGGCTTTCGCCCAAACTCCGAAACCAGCTGATTGATTATATCGAGGCCCACCTTGACCAGCCCATCACCCTGCAAACACTGGCCGAGATTGCGGGCTTGAGCGCCTTTCACCTGCAACGCATGTTTCAGCTCAGCTGCGGCGTCTCGCCCCATGAATGGCTCCTGCACCGCCGCCTTGTGTGCGCAAAAAACCTGCTGGCGACCCAAGACCCCATCGCCCAAATCGCCTCAGCCTGCGGCTTTAGCAGCCAAAGCCATATGACGCGGGTGTTTAAGGAGGTTACGGGGTGTACGCCCTCGGTTTATCGAGGGCGGGTGAGGGGTGTGTGATATGGATACAATCTGTTTGTGTTGATGAACTGAAAATCCACATCGAACTTAATTTGTGATAAAGATAGTTATTTTATTTAATTGGCGTGGCGACCGTGCGAGGCGAAGTGAACGCGGACTTCGTCCTCAATTTTACTTACCAATTGAGGAATTTCATTTTCCTCGTAAATTTCTGGTCTAAAAGCGGCTTCGCTTAGTATTCTGATCGCATTTTGATATGCTCCAATGAGAGCGAGGTTCTGCGGTGCGCCCACAACAAAATGCAACTTCAGGTCGCTTTGTATGCCGTCATGAACGGCCTCAAGGTGCCCGCGCCAGCGCCGAGCTTTATCTTTAATACCTTCTGCATCCGCTAGATCAAACGAAAGAGGCTCGTATGCATGCCACACACCATTACGCCATGCACGCTTGAATACGATTTCATCTGACGTCCCCGCTATGATTTTCTCGTCAAATTGGACCGGAACATTTTTCTCTTCTAAGAGCTGCCGGACAGGACGCCAAACCTCATCATCGCTGCGGCGATTTGGAGATTTCGCATCGTAACGACTAACATATCTGCGATAAATTCGGTCGAAAGTTTTCTCTGTATCTTCACTCACTCCACCGGACACCGGGGACCATTGCAATGAACTGTCATCAGCGACAAGAACTTTGCGGGCGATAGAAGCCGCATCTCCAAATTCGGACAGCAAATCTCCCTCTTCCAAGCCTTTGCTAATCTTTCGTATAGAACGCTCAGCAGCCTTGACCGCGCTCAAAAATGCTTGACGATCCAAATCAGGAAATAGGTGTTTGATGCGCCCGATTGACGTGCGTACACAAATTTTCACGAAATTGCTTCTCGGTGCATACATCAAAACACCGACGTTGACGAACTCACCCGTCACCACGTCGTGTACATAGCGTAAAACCGTGTATGTATACCTTTGTTTTGATGTCATTGCAGCACCCGTTTAATTTCCGTAATGCACGCCTCAATGTTATCACGAGCATCCTTAATCAGTTGTAACGCGCTTGCAACGGATTTTGTTGCGCTTGTCCATTCAGGTGGTACGGCGCTTCCATACGCCGAAATCCGATCGTCTGACAAGCCTTCCCATGCAGCACGGATTTGGCTGTAGTCGATTTGCTTTCCCTTTAATCCAGAGCGGAAGATGTGTGAGCCTGGAGTTTCAAAATTTTGTAATCCCCCAATCGTCCACGGAGCCTTCCAAAATAGGATTAATTCATGTGCGAATGCCAACTCATGATCAATTATTCTGATTTCGTCGCCTCGAACTAAGCAATTCGGATTTCCGTCGCGCCGATCTGGATTTTGGATAATTCCGTCGAAAGTGAATACGGCAGCGGCAGTTTGCAATAATGCCGTATAAATAAGGTTCCCGTTTGTCCAAGCTGAATATTGACCGGTGATGTGCTTCGATCCGAATGCAACAGAGTTGCTTGCCTCCATTTTGTTTCGATGCACGGCATCTGGAACGGACGCCACAAAATCTGGATCTAGTTCAACTAAAAATGGTTCGAGCACTGGAAGACCCAAATCAGCAGCAAGGCAAGCTCCAATTACTTCGGCAGCAAGGCTTGTTTCCTTTTGTTCGCAGCCCGCAGAACACTTGGTGACAACTTCAACATCATCTCCGTTCTGTCTCTGACAATTGATAAGCGCTGGACCTGTCTTCCCATTTGTCATCGAACGCATAAATTCTGTGGCAACAACCCGCGATATCAACAGTGCCCCCTAAAGCTGCATATATGCACTAAGTTGCATACCCCAAGAGAATACGCGCTGTCCATCGGTTTGAGTTGTTCTACGCTTCAAGCACGATGTCTTTTCAATTTAGTGATTGCTTTTGATGCGCCGGGACAGCGTGTATTCTTATATGTCATAGGGTAAGTTGTCTCAAAATGTGGCGTGTTAATTTGTTTTGTTTTTCTGAGATTTCATTGTTTATTCGAATTGATAGATGCATAGGTCAATCCACTTCTGCAATTCATACTTCGTGCGTAAATTTGCTTAAGGGTTTCTGGTGCGGCATTGTGGGATTTTATAAGAATTTCAGCAGACGTTTGGGTGCACTGTCCAAAATTACCTCACCGCCCCGCCATCTTCGCCATAGCTTCAGGATACCGCCCACCCGCCACCTTGGCCGGTGACAGCAAATCCCCAAGCGCTGCCGCTTCTCCTTGTGTCAGAACAATCTCGGCGGCGGCGATGTTTTTTTCCAGATTGGCAATTTTGGTGGTGCCGGGGATGGGGACGATGAAATCGCCTTGGGCCAGCACCCAGGCCAGTGCCATTTGGGCGGCGGTGGTGTTTTTGGTTTTTGCCATGTCTTCCAAGGCGGAGATCAGGGCCAGATTGGCCTCAAAATTCTCGGCTTGGAAGCGGGGCAGGGCGCGGCGGAAATCGTTATCAGACAGGCCATCGAGGTTTTTCAAGGCTCCGGTCAGCGCACCGCGGCCCAAGGGGCTGAAGGGCACAAAGCCGATGCCCAGTTCGCGGCAGGTGTCCAGCACGCCGTTTTCTTCCACGTCGCGGGTCCAGAGCGAATATTCGCTTTGAATGGCCGCGATGGGGTGCACCGCATGGGCGCGGCGGAGGGTTTCGGCGCTGGCTTCCGAGAGGCCAAGGGCGCGCACTTTGCCTTCCTTCACCAGATCGGCCATGGCACCCACCGTCTCTTCAATCGGCACATTGGGGTCCACGCGGTGCTGGTAAAACAGATCAATCACATCCGTGCCCAGCCGTTTCAGCGAGGCTTCGGCCACTTCTTTCACATGCTCCGGGCGGCTGTCGGTGCCGGTCATGGCGTCGCGGTCTGTTTTGGTGGTGTCGATTTTAAAGCCGAATTTGGTGGCAATCACCACCTTGTCGCGGTGGGGTTTTAAGCCCTTGCCCACCAGAACCTCGTTGGTAAACGGGCCATAGACTTCTGCGGTGTCAAACAGGGTCACGCCCAGATCAACCGCGCGGTGCAGGGTGGCAATCGAGTTTTGTTCATCGGTTGACGGGCTATAGGCATGGCTCATGCCCATGCAGCCAAGGCCGAGGGCGGATACGGTGAGGTCGGAGCCGAGTGTGCGGGTTTTCATGGCAATTGCCTCTCTTTATTTCGACGTGCTGGGTTTCGAAGTGTTGAATGCAGATTAATCCGCCGGATTGCCTTTTAAAATGGATGTAATTTTCACAAGCTTGTTCTATCATTTCGATCAATGAACAGAATTCAGCTTTCCCAATTGTCGGTTCTGGCCACTGTGGCCGAAACATGCAGCTTTCGTAAGGCAGCAAACGAGTTGGGCATCGCGCCGTCTGCGGTCAGCCATGCCATTTCCGCGCTGGAAGACAGCCTTGGTGTGCGCCTTTTGGCCCGCACCACCCGCAGCGTCGCCCCCACCGAAGAGGGGCGGCAATTGCTGGCTACGCTTGCGCCCGCGCTTGCCGAGATTGATGCAGCCTTGGACAATTTGGCCGAAAGCCGCACCCGCCCGGCGGGGCCGTTGCGCATCACGCTTCCGAGATTGGCGGCCGAACATCTGATTGCGCCGCGTCTGGGCGCGTTTACAAGGCAATTCCCGGAGATTGAGCTGGATCTGATCGCCAATGACAATTTCGAGGATATCGTTGCCCAAGGCTTTGATGCAGGGCTTCGCCTGGGCGAAAACTTGGAGGCCGATATGGTGGCGGTCAAGGCCAGCGGCCCATGGCGGGGTGTGGTTGTTGGCACGCCGGGCTATTTTGAGCATTTCCCGCTGCCGCATCATCCGGCCGATCTGATGGCGCATCGCTGCATCCGCAGGCGGTTTGCCAGTGGGCGAATTTATCGCTGGGAGTTTGAAAAGCACGGCAAGCCGCTGGTTGTGGATGTGCGCGGCCCGCTGATCCTGCCCGATGACCGCGCCATTCTGGCCGCCTGTCTGGATGGCGCGGGGCTGGCTTTCGCCTTTGAAAACCGCATTGAGCAGGAATTGGAGAATGGTCGCCTGATCCGGGTGCTGGACGATTGGTGCCCACCCTTTGATGGCTTTTACATCTATTATCCAACCCGGCACCAGATGCGCCCAGCACTTCGGGCTTTTGTGGATTTCTTTCGGTATCGCGGATGAGGGCGGCCTTAAAATCGAGACACGGACGCAAAACATGCATCCGTGTCTGTTGATCGCACACCGCTTTTGGGTGTGATTACTCGCCAGCTGCTGTGAGCAAACCCATCTGCTCTTTCGTCAAGGCTAGGTTTCCGGCCTTGATCATCGCATCCAACTGCGAAAGGCTGGTGGCAGAGGCAATCGGCGCCGTAATGCCGGGGCGGGCGGCAACCCATGCAATTGCAATGGTGGCGGGCGTAGTGGCCGTTTCCTTGGCAACCTGATCAAGCGCTGCCAAAATGCGGTGGCCCTTGTCGTTCAGATAGTCTTCCATCCGATCGCCACGCTCTTTGCCGTGCGTGTCTTCGAGTGTGCGGTATTTGCCGGTTAAAAAGCCAGAGGCAAGCGCAAAATAGCTGATCACGCCAATTTCTTCACGCAGGCACAGATCGGCAATCGGGCCTTCAAAATTCGCTCGCGTGTACAAATTATATTCTGGCTGAATAACATCGAAACGGGGCAATGACGCTTTTTCTGCGGCGTCAAAAGAGGCTTGCAATTGTTCTGCGCTATAGTTTGAACAGCCAATTGCGCGAACTTTTCCCTGTTCTTTCAACGTGGCAAAAGCCGCCAGAACATCTTCATGGGGCACACTGTCATCCGGATAATGCGCGAACAGCAGATCGATATAGTCTGTTCCGAGGCGTTTGAGCGAATTTTCCACGCCTTGCATGATCCAGCTCGGCTTCAGGCGCTTGTCATCGCCGCCAAGTGGGTGGCCAACCTTGGTGATCACCACGGCCTTGTCACGCGCAACAACACCGCGTTTTAGCCATGCGCCGATAATTTTTTCGCTCTCGCCGCCCTCGTGGCCATCGACCCAGTTGGAATAGACATCGGCGCTGTCAATCGCGTTATAGCCAGCCTCAAAAAATGCATCCAGCAATTTGAATGAGGTTGGCTCATCGGCGGTCCAGCCAAAAATATTGCCGCCGAACACAACGGGGGCGATGGAAAGGCCTGAGCGACCGAGCTTTCGATAGTGCATAGGAATGCCTCCGGGCATGGTTTTGGTTTGTGTTACAAATTAACGCCATTGTGCCGATTGGCAACCTTTGAGCATCGTTCAGAAAATCGAAATCGGTTTCCACTTTTCGGGCCAAAGCTGTAAAGCATGGCGCTTCTTATTGAATCCGCAGAGCCGCGCTTTATTCTTCATCGGACTATCTTGCAGCGTTACCGATTGAAGTGACGGCAGGGGTACTTTATGCAGTGTGGTTGGATGAGGGAGAAAGACATGTTGCGTTTTGGGATTTTATCGACGGCAAAGATTGGCCGTGAATTGGTGGTTCCGGCCATTCAGGATGCGGACAATGCCGTGGTCACGGCCATTGCCAGCCGCGATGCGGCCAAAGCCCGCGCCATGGCGGATCGCTTTTCTGTACCGCATGCCTTTGGCTCTTATGATGAGATGCTGGCTTCAGACGTGATTGATGCGGTTTATATTCCGCTGCCCACCGCGCAGCATGTGGAGTGGACCATCAAGGCTGCCAATGCCGGCAAGCATGTTTTGTGCGAAAAGCCCATTTCCTTGCAGGCCGATGAGATTGATAGCCTGATTGCGGCGCGTGATCGCAACAAGGTGGTGATTTCTGAGGCCTTTATGGTGACTTACGCGCCCGTGTGGCTCAAGGTGCGCGCTTTGCTGCGCGACGGTGCCATTGGCCGTTTGCGCCATGTGCAGGGCTCCTTCACCTATTTTAACCGCGATCCCGGCAATATGCGTAACATCGCCAGTCTCGGCGGTGGTGCTTTGCCCGATATCGGCGTCTATCCCACCATCACCACACGCTTTACCACCGGTGAGGAGCCATTGCGGGTGCAGGCCGTGACCGAGCGTGACCCGGATTTTGGCACGGACATTTATTCCAGCGTCAAAGCCGATTTTGGCAGCTTTGAAATGAGCTTTTACATCGCCACCCAGATGGCCAATCGCCAAAATATGGTCTTTCACGGCACGGAGGGTTTTATCGAGGTGAAATCGCCGTTCAATGCCGATCTTTGGGGTGCCGAAGAGCTGGAATTGACCAACCAATCCCACAACCAGTCGCAAATCTTCCGTTTTCCCGGAAGCCGCCAGTATCGCCGCGAAATCGAGACTTTTGCCAAATGCGTGGCGGGCGAAGCCGTTGAGGTGGTCACGCTGGAAAATTCAAAGGCCAATCAGCGCTTTATTGATGCCATCTATCGCGCCAGCGAAAAGGATGGATGGGAGAAGGTTTAGCGCTTCTCACCAAACACAAAGCGCGAATAGCCCAGAAAACTGAACACCATTGCGGCCAAACAGGCCGCAATGAGTGCCACAAACGGGCTTAAGGCCGGCATAGCAAGCAGCAGGCCGGCATAAATGGCATAATTGACCAAAGCCGAGACAATGCCGACCGAGCCATAGCGAAAGCCCTCAGCGATGATTGTGCGGGCCGAAGCCCCAAAGGTGAAGGTGCGATTGAGCATCCATGTGGTGAACATGGCAGTAGCAATGGCAAAAATACGCGCCGTGAAGGCTCCGAGCGGCGTCAGATGCATCAAAAGCCATAAAACACCGGCATCGACAGCAAAGCCAGCGGTGCCCACCAAAGCAAAGCGGATCAGTTTTTTCATGCGGCGTCGGCTATCCGGTTTGGTTTTGTCTCAACGGGTCCGTCTTTCTGCTGTGGCAGATGGGCGGGGTATGTCGCCACGGGTTGGCTGATGTAATGCAATCTCAAATGCTCAATACGGGCACGGGCGAGAGAGTCAAGGATCATGCCCGCGGTAAAGGCCAGCAGGCTTGTCATCAGCAATGTCATGGCCAGAACCCAGGTGGGCAGCCGCTCTACCAGGCCGGTTTCAAAATAACTGAGCAAAACCGGAGCCATGAAGCAGATGCTGGCCAGCAAAAACACAGCGGCAATGCTGCTGAAAAAGGCAAAAGGTCGGGTTTCCTTGGCCAGCATGGCAAACATCCAGAGGATTTTTGCGCCATCTTTCAAGGTGGAGAGTTTCGAATGAGAGCCTTCCGGCCTGCGGCCATAGCCCAACTCGCGCTCAACCACGGTGAGTTTGAGCCGTGATGCATGCACCGACATTTCCGTCTCAATTTCAAAACCGGCGGAAATGGCTGGAAAACTCTTCACAAAACGGCGCGAGAAGGCTCGGTATCCTGAGAAAATATCGGTGAAACCGGCACCAAACACAAATCGGTAGAGGGCGTTGAAAACGCGATTGCCCAAGGCATGGCCTTGGCGGCCAGCGTCTTCCTGCACCCCGCGCCGGGTGCCCACTACCATATCTGCCCGCTCAAGCTGCAACGTGTGGATCAGCTCGACCGCATCTGCCGGAGAATAGGTGCCATCGCCATCGGCCATGATGTAGATGTCAGCGTCAATATCGGCAAACATGCGGCGCACCACATGGCCTTTGCCTTGTCTGCGCTCATGCAACACCTCGGCCCCGGCCAGCGTGGCTGCAAGGGCCGTGTCGTCGGTGGAGTTGTTATCAAACACATAGATGCGCGCCTGCGGCAGCGCTTGGCGAAAACCGCGCACAACGCTGGCAATGGTACTTGCCTCATTATAGCAGGGAAGCAGCACGGCCACGTCCCGATAATCTGTGATGCCCATCAACGTTACTCAATACAAACTTGTCATCGGGACTGGCAGGCGGTCAGTGATACGGCAGCCTATAAGTGTTAAAGGCGGTATTTCATGGAAGCAATAACACAATGCGCTTTAACACAGGGCGCTTTCATGGCTTTGGTTTACTTTTTCTTGATAAGGTTAAGGTTAGGTTTCGATCCGGTATAATTCTTCAGATTGTCGCTGGCTTTAAGAAGAATTATACAGAATATAGAATACCTTAGCGCGCAGCTCTTTCTGGTGCGAAAAAAGTAAGTCCTGGAGTTGGCTATGGCTGTTGCACCTCTCTCATCCGCAAGGCCCAAAGCCATGCATCCGGCATGGATCATGGCGGCTTATAGCACCTTGGTGATCGCCATTATTCTGGTGGTGAGATTGAGCTTTGCTCAAGACTATGTTGGTGCCGATAATGATGACGCCATGCGGCTGGTCGAGGTGCGCGATTTTCTGGCCGGGCAAGGCTGGTTTGATATGATGCAATATCGGCTGGGGCTTTTACCTGGCACGTTGATGCATTGGTCACGCCTGATTGATTTTCCCATTGCCATTCTCATTCGCCTCTCAAGCCTGTGGTTTGCGCCGCAAACGGCAGAGGCTGTCGCGCTCGCCATCTGGCCCTTGCTGTGGATTGCGCCAGTGATGGTGTCGCTGGGACTTACTGCGCAAAAGCTGGGGGGGCGGGTGGCCCTGCATGTGGCGCTGGGGCTGACGGGGCTTTATCTTTTGACATCCAATCGGTTTTTGCCCGGCTCTATCGATCATCACAATGTGCAGATTGCGCTTGTGGCTTTTTTGGCCATGGTCTTGAGTGTTTCAACATCCTCTCTGGTCTATGCGGCGGCGGGCGTGGCGTGCGCGCTGGCTCTGGCCATTGGCGCAGAAACCACGCCGATCATCGCGGTCGCCTGTTTGATTGTTGCAATCAACTGGGGCGTAGCGGGCAAGGCAATGCAGGCGCGTGCCGCCTCTTTTTCATGGGCGCTTGCGCTGTTTGTCAGTCTGTTTTTTGTCGGCACGGTCCCTCCCGCGCATTATCTGGTGGTCACCTGCGACAATCTTTCCTTTGGCTATTATGCTTTGACGGCCATGGGCGGCGGGTTGCTGTGTCTGACATCCGTTGCGGCAAGCCGGTTGAGCCTGCCCTATCGACTGGCAAGTCTTTTGCTGATTGGCGTCGTGGTTGGTGTGTCCGCCCTCAAGATCGCGCCGCAATGCCTTGGCAATCCGCTGGCCAATCTTGATCCCATGCTGGTCACCCTCTGGCTGAACAATGTGGGAGAGGCCATGTCCTTTCTCGCCATTGCGCGGCGGGAGCCACCCGAGCTTGGGGCATTTTACGCCGTGGGCTTTTTGGCGCTGCTGGTCTGTTGTTGGCGGATCTGGCGAAAAGACAGGGCGGCTCCCCACATGGTTCTGGCTTTGCTGCTGGGCATAAGCTGGGCCGTTTCGCTCATTCAGGTGCGTGGCAATATGTTTGCCAATATGCTGGCCATTGTGCCGCTGTCGCTGCTGATTGCCGATCTGCGCGAGACTATGCAGCGTCAACCCCGGCACATAAGCTCTCAACTGATTTATATAGCCAGCATTCTTTTGTCTGTTCCGGCGCTGTGGGCTGTTGTCGGGGTGTTCGTGTCACAAGGGCCGCAAGCGCTCAAATCCCGTTCAAGCACCACACAGGCGGCTACGGATCAATGCAAATCAACGCAAGCATTGTCGCAATTGGCAGGCCTGCCCGCAACAACGGTGGCCGCTTCCTCGGAGATTGGCACGGCCATTTTGCGCTTTACCCAGCATCGGGTTCTCACCGCGCCTTATCATCGCAATCAGGGCGGCATGCTGACCGAATTGCATATCGGCCTTTCAACGCCCAAGGATGCCCATTCTTTTTTACGGGGTGCAGGGGTGGGAATTTTGGCATTTTGCCCATCGGATGCGCAAACAAAGCAATTGATCACGCTAAAATCGGATGGGCTGTATGCGGCGCTTGCGAGAGGAGCAGTGCCCGATTATCTCGACCCCTTGCCGCAAGACCCGCATTCGGGCTTAAAGTTGTTTTCGGTTCGGTGAATGAGCGAAAGTTGAATGGTGAGGAAAACGGTTTATTGAAGATCTTATGCTGGGCGGTGGTTCGACACCACCATCGCCAGAATGAGGCAATTGATCAGCCCGACTTGATAACCGATCAAGGCCATCAGCAAGTCCATGACACCAAAGGACGTGCCAAGCACGATCATGACGATGCCACCCAGAAGCAGCATGGCTGATACCATTACAATGGAAAAGATGCTGCGCATTGCGCCTGTGGCAATGCCAATTGTCATGGCAATCAGGAAAGTCATGTCTTTGATCCCGTAATAAAAAACGTATCGTGATTTCCGCCAACATAACCCCTGAGAGTTAATGATTGTTCCATCACACTCAATATTACATTGTTGACATATGCGTGATTTGTGCGTGTGGCGGGGCACAACATGATACCGGAAAACCCTGCGTGTTGATTTGTGAAGGGGGTGCGTTTTAAAACGCACTCGGGTAAAAAGCCGCATGGCCAGTTTTTTCAGCGATGATTCGCCCAGCAATCTCAGCGAGTTTACCGTTTCGGAGCTTTCCGGATCGATCAAGCGCACCATTGAGACTGCCTTCGACCAAGTGCGGGTGCGGGGCGAAATTTCGGGTTATCGCGGCCAGCATTCCTCAGGCCATGCGTATTTTTCGCTCAAAGATGACAAGTCACGCATTGATGCGGTGATCTGGAAAGGCTCGTTTTCCAAGCTGAAATATAGACCGGAAGAGGGCATGGAAGTGATTGCCACCGGGCGCATCACCACCTTTCCTGGTTCCAGCAAATATCAGATCGTGATTGAGCAAATGGAACCGGCCGGTGCCGGAGCCCTGATGGCGCTGATTGAAGAGCGCAAGCGCCGCTTTACCGCTGAAGGCCTGTTTGATCCGGCCCGTAAACAATTGTTGCCCTTTATGCCCAAGGTGATCGGCGTTGTGACCTCGCCAACCGGCGCTGTCATCCGCGATATTTTGCACCGGATTTCCGATCGTTTTCCGGTGCATGTGCTGGTTTGGCCGGTAAAGGTGCAAGGTGAAGGCTCTGGCGATGAAGTGGCCAATGCCATCCATGGCTTCAACGCGATGGAACCGGGCGGCGCGATCCCAAGGCCGGATGTGCTGATTGTGGCGCGCGGTGGCGGCAGCCTCGAAGATCTGTGGAGCTTCAATGATGAAGCCGTAGTGCGGGCGGCAAGCGCCAGCACCATTCCGCTGATTTCAGCCGTCGGCCATGAGACCGATTGGACGCTGATTGATTACGCAGCCGACGTGCGTGCCCCCACGCCCACGGGTGCCGCCGAAATGGCGGTTCCGGTCAAGGCGGATCTTCAGGCCCAGATTGCCGGGTTGTCGGCGCGTCTGTCAGGGGCGATGAGCCGTCAGATGGACCATCACCGCCAAAGCGTGCGCGCCCTTGCGCGCGCCTTGCCATCTCTGGATCAGTTGCTTGCTTTGCCGCGTCGCCGGTTTGATGAGGCGGCCAGCGGCTTGGGGCGCGGGTTAGAGCTTAACACCATGAGCAAGCGGCGGCTGTTTGAGCGCGCCAGCGCCAAATTATCCCCCGATATGTTGGCCCGCCGGTTGATCGAGCGTCGCCAACGGGTGAGCGAACGTGCAGCGCTTGCCGACCGTATTGTCGAGCGGCTGATTGAGCGTCACAAAGCCCGCCTTGGCCGGTTTGATGCCACTTTGACCACGCTTCCCGCGCGTTTGAAAGCGCAATTGGGGCGCGGCAAGGATCGGCTGGAAAGTCTTAGCCGCCGGGCCGATAGTGCCATTGTTCACGATCTGAAACGGGCGCGCTCGATGGTTTCGGCCCATGATCGTATGTTGCAATCTTTGTCCTACAAGAATGTGCTGATGCGCGGCTATGCCGTGATCCGTGATGAGGACAATCGGCCCCTCTCGCGTGCCAATGCTCTGGCCAATGGTCAGGCCATTGCCATTGAGTTTGCCGATGGTCGGGTTTCTGCGGCCATTGGTGCGACAGATAATCCGCTACCGCCTTCGGTTCCTGCACAAAAGCCAGCGCCTGCGGCAAAAGCGCCGAAAAAGTCAGAACCGCCTGCGGGGCAGGGCAGTTTGTTTTAGAGTTGGCTTCCACTTTCAGGGTTCAAATCCGGCCAGAAACTGCCGTAACAGATCATCCAGTGCCGCTTGCTGCTCCGGCGGCAGCATAGAGACCAATCTATGCTGGTTTGCCACATGCCCGGTCACGGCTTTGTCGATCAGGGCAAAGCCCTTGTCTGTCAGAGCAATCAACAGACTGCGCCGGTCTTGCGGATTGGGCAGGCGCTGCACCAGACCTTGTTTTTCCAGCTGGTCAATGCGGTTGGTCATGGTGCCGGATGTGACCATCATGGTCGCCCACAGATCCGAGGGCGGAAGCTGGTAAGGGCTGCCCGCCCGCCGCAATGTGGCCAGCACATCAAAACTGGAGCTGTTGAGGCCGTAAGATTGCATCACCGCCTCAATATTGCGCGCCAACTGCTCGTGCAATCGGCCAAGCCTGCCCAAAAGCCCCATGGGGGTCACATCAAGGTCCGGCCGCTCACACTGCCACTGCGCCAAAATCCGATCCACGGCATCTGGTGTCTGTTTTTTTTCCATCAGGCAGCGATAGCAGAAATTGTCTTGATTTCAAGATAAACCGTGCTAGAGCTAATTATCTTGAAATCGAGATAATTGACATGAAGATAAATAAAGCATCCCTCTGGCCCATTGCCGTCACCGCTTTGGCACCTGCCATTTGGGGCAGTACCTATATCGTCACCACCAACTTGCTGCCGCAGGGCTATCCGCTGCATGTCGCCATGCTCCGTGCCCTTCCGGCTGGCATTCTGTTGCTGCTTTTGGTGCGGCAACTGCCGAGAGGGGTTTGGGCTTTGCGGGTGTTTGTGCTCGGCGGGCTGAATTTTACGCTGTTCTGGGCCATGTTGTTTGTTTCGGCTTACCGCCTGCCGGGCGGGGTGGCGGCAACCGTCGGCGCGGTGCAGCCGCTCATTGTTATTGGTCTCGCCCGGTTGGTGATTGGCACGCCGATCCGGCTGGCCGTGATCCTTGCGGCCTGCATCGGGCTTGCGGGTGTGGCGCTGCTGGTGTTGACGCCTAGGGCAGCCCTTGATCCGGTGGGGATTGCGGCTGGTTTGGCGGGGGCTGTGTCCATGGCCGCAGGCACGGTTTTAACCCGCCACTGGCGTCCGCCAGTGTCCAACCTGACCTTCACCGCCTGGCAATTAACCGCAGGCGGCTTGCTGCTGGTGCCATTGGCCTTGCTGCTGGAGCCTGCCTTGCCCGTGTTGACGCCGCTCAATTATCTCGGCTTTGCCTATCTGGGTGTGATTGGTGCCGCCTTTACCTATCTTCTCTGGTTCTGGGGCATTGCGCGGATTGAGCCATCGGCTGTTGCGGCCTTGGGCTTTCTGAGCCCCATGGTCGCAACTTTGCTCGGCTGGGCATTGTTGGGGCAAAGCCTGTCTCTGCTGCAAGGCGTTGGCTTCATTGCCGTTTTGGTCAGCGTTTTTATCGCCCAGCGGCGGGCAAGTGCTGCTGTGAAATAGACCGGCAATGGTGCTGTGGCCCTTTGCTTTCTGTTCTCCGCGCGTTGGTCTCCTATTCCAGATCGGCAATCTTCCAATAGAGCGAATCGGCAAGAATCGGCTCGTCCTGCGGTGCGGGCAGCCTGGGCAGTTCGGCATACGCCGTCTGGTCATGTGCTTCGTCTGTTGTCGCTTGTAGCAGAAGAGGGTCGTCGTCCATGGCCTCGAGAGCCTCAGTCTCCGCCTCCTCCTCTTCAGGCGGGTCCTGATTGGGCTGTTGGCGGGCATCCTGTTGGGTCTCTTCGTCGCCAAGAGCATCAATCGCGTCAATGCTGATGTCTCGCTCATCGGCAGGGGGTTGCTGATTGGCAAGGTAATTGACCACCGGCACAGGCACCGCCAGCGGAAACAGAATCTGGGAGGGCGCGGGAACAGGCACGGCTTGCGCACCCGCCAGGGTCAAGACAGCTTGCGCGCGCACGGATGCATGCTCTGTCGCCTGCTTTTCCGTCTCTGTGTCGCGGCTATCCGCCGTTTTGGGCTTGGCACTCTCAGCGTTTTGCGCAGCCTCTGGCCGGTTGGCAAGCGCGCGCAATGCCGAGGCTTCAGCACTTTCATTGAGATCGCCAGTTTGAAAAAACATCTGGCGAAACAGCTCCGCACCCGTCGATGTACTCTCCTTTTGCGCCGTGAGGGGCGCAAATAGCGCTGCTTCACTCCAACCTTTCATCGAAAGGGCGGTGGCCATCGCGGCCTCTTTTTGAAGTGCGCGTTCATCCACCACATCCGCCTGTGTCCGGGCGCTTGCTTGGGACGCAGGTCTCTCCGGGCCTTTCGCGGCGGGCGCGAGAGGTGTCGCCACCGTTGCGGTTGATCGCGGCGCTGCTTCAGCCTCTGTCTGCTGCAACGGAGATGGGGACAAGTCAGCAACCTTTGCCTTGAGCGACGATGGCTCTGCTGGCGGTGTTGTCAGCGTTTGCGCCACCGATTGTCTGGCTGACGGCGCATCCATGGGCGGGGTGGCGGACGCTTTGAGAGGCGTTGCGGCTGCCGCAGTCTGTATCTGTTCATCTTGCTGCGGGCCAGTGCTGGCAGGGAGGCCGCCAAAATTCGGTATTTTTGCGCCCAGCACTTTTGCACTTGTTCCGGTGTTGGTCTCTGGAGCGGGTGTGGTGCGGAGTGCCTTGGCCTCAGCCTCCGTGCTGCCGTCGGGCAGAGGTGACACCGAGATCACCTGTCCGGTCTCTGTTTGGTAATCGGTCAATGCGCCGGAAGACGCCTGTCTCAAAGTCGCCGCCAGATTGGCAATAGCGGCCTCCTTATCCACCACGCCAGCAACAGAGCCTTGCAGGGCAACGGTGATAGAGGTTTGCGGTGCTGTGGCGCGCGGTGTGGCACCTGCATTTGCGGCTTGTGCCTCCGAAGGCTTCTCGGGTTCGCTCTCAGAATTTTGATTGTAGGACGAAACAACCGTCTGGGCTTTAAGGTTATCGCGGTTGCTGCGCTGAATTTCCATATAGGCAGAGAGCAAGGCCGCCTCCGGCCCATCCTGATGTTGCAGCACTTGCAGCAAAACCTGCACTTGCAGGCCCTTGAGGACCTGATTGAGCTGCTTTTGCAGTGCTGCCCGCTGGCCTTCATCCAGCTTGGTCAAAGCAGCCACAAAACGAGCGGCAAAGGCGCTATCGGCTTCATTGGGCTTGCGCGCAATGCCAATGGAAGCGCCAACCATATTGGCAATGGTTGCCATATCGGCGCGCACGGTCTCGCGGCTGCTGAGCAACAGATTGTTGATGCGTCCGGCGATCGAAGAGCTGTTGTTTTGATCTGCGCGCACACCGCCATCCTGACCAGCGGTACCCGGCACATTGGGCAGTTGCGCACTCTCTGCGGTGCTGTCGGCAAAGGCGACAGCACTTCGCGATGTGGGTTGGACGGGAGGCAGCACGGCATACCCCTTTTCAGTTGCAGTTACGGCGCATCTTAAAAGCTTTGTTCTTCGGCGGATTGCCCCTTACACCATATGGTGCGAGGAAGAAAACGATCAACAACCGGATAATCGAACAAACAGTCTGTCTATCGCGCCCGGCATTTTATCAAATGCACAAATGACGCTGCAACATTTTAAATCTGCGGCATAATTTCTTAAATCGATCCCGATTGACAGAAGTATGCAGCGGGCAAAGTCGCTCATGCGACCGTGACATGGCTTGATGGGCCTAGAACAGCATGCAGAAAACTGGAATCGGCCCGATGCTCTCGATTCTTCTCTTGGCTTTGATGCGAAAACAGGTTCTCGCTTTTCAACCAGTAAAATGGGCCGCCACGGTCTCGAATCATCTGTGTTCACAGGATGATTAATCTTGGTTAATATTTGGTTAATTTCGAGTGTGTCAGGGAAAAGTGGAAGCCGGTTTTTCTGATCAGACAAACGAAAACAAGAGAAGCGACAGTCTGTCTGGTTCAATCTGAACCTGACAGACTGTGGGTGTGTGCATCTCTGCCACCTTGTCCATGCGGTAAGCTTCGGGTTGGTTTGAATGTCTATGAGGTGCATTTTGAATGCCATAATCAGACCTTTTTTGTCTGACTCAACCGCCCGGTGGACACCATGAGCCGCACAAACCCGATCTTGAATACCGATAGCTACAAGCTTGGGCATTTTTTGCAATATCCCCCCGGCACGCAGGCCTTAAGTGGTTATATTACCACCCGTGGCACCTCCATGCGGCCTGAAATCGTGTTTTTTGGCCTGCAAGCGTTTTTAAAGGAATATTTGTCGCAGCCGGTAACCGCCATCGACATTGCCGAGGCGCAAGATATTGCCGCTTTGCACGGCCAACCCTTTGATCGCAGCGGATGGCAGCATATTCTCAATGCCCATGGCGGCTTTTTGCCGTTACGCATCGAGGCTCTCCCGGAAGGGTCTTTCATCCACCGCGGCGTGCCTATGGTGCAGGTGGTCAGTACGGATCCCGCCTGCTTTTGGCTGACATCCTATATCGAAACCGCGCTGCTGCGGGCAATCTGGTATCCATCAGCGGTGGCCACCTCGCTGAGGGATGTCAAGCAAACGCTCATGCCCTATTTGAAAAACAGCTGTGATGATCCCGATGGCGTGATCGCAACCCGGCTTGCCGATTACGGCGCGCGCGGCGCGACCAGCCTTGAGCAGGCCGGTCTGGGCGGGCTGGCAACGCTTTTGCATTTCGACAATACCGATACGCTGGAAGCCATCGTCTATGCGCGCCGCTATTATGGTGCGAAAATGGCGGGTTTTTCTGTGCCTGCGTCTGAGCATACCACCATGATTGCCTGGCCGCAGAGCGAGGAAGACGCTTCCTTTGCCCATATGGTCGATCAATTTGGTGACTACCCGACCTATTCGGTGGTGTCTGATAGCTATGACATTCACAATGCGGTGTCTGAGCTTTGGGGCAAGGCGCTGCAACAAAAAGTGCGCTCCAAGCCGGGCACGCTGATTGTGCGGCCCGACAGTGGCGACCCCATTGATGTACCGGTGCAAACGGTGGCGCAACTGGCCTATCATTTTGGCACCCGGCTGAATGCCAAAGGCTTTAAAGTGCTGGATGACAAGGTGCGGGTGCTGCAGGCCGACGGCGTATCCTTGCGCGATATCACCATGATTCTCGGGCGCTTAGAGGGAATGGGCTTTTCCGCCGAAAACATCACCTTTGGCATCGGCGCGTCTCAATTGCAGAAGATCAATCGTTCCATCTATTCCTTCACCATGAAATGCACGGCATTGATGGATGACAAAGGCCGGTGGCGCGATATCTCCCGCCGGCCGGTGACCATGCATGAGCGGCTGCCCGAAGTGGGACGTCGGGCAGTGGTGTTTGAAGCCAACGAATTTACGTCCGTGCGGCTTGAAGAGCTGGGCCGGCGTGAAAACCACCTGCAACCCGTTTGGGAAAATGGAAATCTGCTGCGCGAATGCAGCTTTGATGAGGTTCGCCAGCGCGTTCGCACCAAGCATCGGCAGGATTTTTAGAATCCGACTTTAAAAATCTGACGCTTTAAAATCTGACGGAGAGACATGCGCGCTGGCGCAACGCGCATGACATCGAATGGATTACACGGTTTCTGGCAGAAACATCCGGTAAAGACCATTTTCGTCAGGATTGAAGGTTGATACACGATCAGCGGCGAAGCCGTTGCGATCCTGGTCAGAGAGAGCGTCCAGCCAGCTTGAACGTGCCTTTGCTTGCGTTGGGGCTTGCGTCGCGGTCTCGGAAGACGGTGCGGCAGGGGCTGGCGTGGTGTCATAAAAATCTTGAAACAAGGGCGGTGCCTTTACACTGTCGCGCTCGGTCTGCGGTTTGAAAAACAACAGGCCAATGTCTTTTGCATCATCATGCGCTGCCCCTAAACGCACGGTTCGTTCATTTGAAATGCTCGTCAGAGACGAAGCAGCGTCTCTTGCACTTGCCGCAGAATCCATCATGGCCACATCGGTTGAGAAACACGGAATAATTCCGCATTTACAAAGGCTTAAATAGTTCGAGACATAGGATATGGATGGCAGCACAAGCGTGCTTGCACCACAGCCTATCGCGTCGATTTTCTTTCGCGCGGCAAAGCATTTCAACTCCCCACTGCGCGCTCTGGAAAGCTACCGCCAAACCTTTAAGAAAATACTGCGCAAGTCTTTCAAAATACGGTTTCCTGCTTATCCTGTTTGAAAGACATTTCGCCTGGCTCGTTCAAAACAAATCCTGGGATAATCAGGGGTAATCCCTTGTGTCTCATGGTGAAAATTGTGCCGTGGGAACGGCAATCTGCCGTCTAGGCCCCTAGAATCCAGGCCCAGAGGGTCACAGAAAAAACACCTGAAATTGTGGTGATGGTGATGGTGGATGCGGCCAGCGCATGGCCAACGCCAAAACGATTGGCAATCAGCCATGCATTGACGCCGGTGGGAACCGACGAGGTCAGCACCATAGCCTTGGTCCACTCAGGCGACAGCTGCAAAATATGGCACGCAGCCCAGACGGTGACAGGCAGCAAAAACAGCTTGAGCGCGGATGTCACTGCCGCCAGACCCAGATTGCCGGTAACGTGATATTGCGTCAGCGCCATGCCCAGAGACATGAGGGCGGCAGGCCCCGCCATGGCGGTGATTTGCCCAAGGACAATTTCCAGCGGGCCGGGCACAGGCAGGCCAATGGCATGCACGCAAAGACCCGCCGCCACCCCGATCACCAGCGGATTGGTGATGAGATTGCGCCCCACTTGTTTGAGGATGGCAAGGATGCCCCGCGTTTGGGTGCCGTTTTCCTTGGCATCGGCATTTTCCATCAGCACGGTGCCAATCACCATCATCAAGGGCAGGTGTACCGCCAGCAGGATGGAGAGTGCAACAAGCCCGTCATTGCCGACCATATGACTGACCAAGGGCAAGCCAATGAACACATTATTGGCAAAGGCCGAAGACACGCCAGCCAAAACGCCAATGCGTGAATCGCGACCAAAAACCGTTGTGGCGAGCAGATGTCCGGTGGCCCAGGTGACGCCGACGCCTGCGAAATAGGCTGCCCAAAGGCGAAAGGGCGACGCACCCTGGAAATCGGCATTGGCGATAGTGTGAAACATCAAAACAGGCACGGCGACCTTGAAGACGAATTCTCCGAGATCGGTTCCAATACTGGCATTGAGAAAACCAGTGCGAACCAGTGCCCAGCCAATAAAGATCAGCAGGAAAATCGGAATAACATTCAAGGCTATATCATGCATGAAAAAGGCAGGCTTTCAAAGGGCTGGCAACGGGTTGGGAAAATGCACCTGCTGTTAAACCATTGTTGTGCTGTTCTCGCAATTGCAGCCCTTGCAAGGCCTGCCTTTTTTGATAGGCATGCTGCAGACAATCGCAGCAGATAATCAATGAGTGGAGCGCTTATGACCATCACCCTTTACGGCATTAAAAACTGTGACACGATGAAAAAAGCGCGCACATGGCTGGACGATCATGGTGTCGATTATACCTTCCACGATTACAAGGCCAAAGGCATTGACCGCGATAGCCTGCAAAACTGGTGCAGCAAAATGGGTTGGGACATTGTTTTGAACCGCGCCGGCACCACGTTCAAGAAATTGCCTGAGGATCAGCGCGCAGATTTGACCGAAGACAAGGCAATCACCCTGATGCTGGCGCAACCTTCCATGATCAAACGACCCGTTATGGACAAGGACGATGCCTTGCTGGTGGGCTTCAAGCCGGAGCAATACGGCGCGTTTTTTGCCGAATAAGGATGCATGCCTATGTCGAAGTCGACTCGTGCAACACTGGCACTGGAGAAGGCCAAGGTTGCTTTCAGCGTTCACACCTATGACTATGATCCCAATGCTGAACGCATTGGCCTTCAGGCCGCAGAAGCCATTGGCGAAGAGCCATGCCGGGTGCTGAAAACCCTGATGGCAGAGCTGGATGGCAAGCCCGTTTGCGTGGTTGTACCCTCTGATCAGGAAGTCAGCATGAAAAAGCTGGCGGCGGCCCTGAATGGCAAGCACGCAGCGATGATGAAGCCTGCAGCTGCGGAAAAGCTCACCGGCTTTGTGGTGGGCGGCATCAGCCCGTTTGGGCAAAAGAAGGCGGTGCCGACCGTGATTGAAATTGCAGCCTTGGACGAGCCGCATGTGTATATGAATGGCGGTCAGCGCGGGTTGCAGGTGCGGCTGGCGCCCAAAGAGGCATTGCGTGCGCTGGGTGCCATTGCGGCCCCCGTTATTGCCTAATTTATACTCGCCGCCTTCAAATGTGCTTGCCCGACTTCAAATATGCTTGAATGCGGCCTATCTGTTGAAAGATACCCATTATAACGTCAGGAATTCCCCAATGACCCTCCCCGATTTTGCGCATTCTATTGATCCGGTGAAGCTGGAAAAACTGGCCGAAGTGGCCGTCAAGGTCGGCCTTGGGCTGCAACAGGGGCAGGATCTGGTGATAACGGCACCCATCAATGCACTGCCGCTGACACGCCAGATTACCAAACATGCCTATATGGCCGGTGCCGGTCTGGTCACCACCTTCTATGCGGACGAAGAGGCAACGCTTGCCCGCTACACTTTTGCTCCGGATGCAAGCTTTGATCGCGCAAGTGACTGGCTGTATGAAGGCATGGCCAAAGCCTATGCCAATGGCGCGGCCCGGCTTGCTGTTTCGGGCGACAATCCCATGATGCTGGCAGGGCAGGATTCCTCCAAGGTTGCCCGCGCCAACAAGGCGAATTCCATTGCCTACAAGCCAGCGCTAGAGCCGATTTCCAATTTCAACATCAATTGGAATATCTGCGCCTATCCCAACCCGTCCTGGGCCAAGCTGGTGTTTCCCGATCTGCCTTTGGATGAGGCGGTGAAGAAACTGGCTGATGCGATTTTTGCCGCCTCCCGCGTTGATCAGGCCGATCCCATTGCGGCCTGGGCGGCCCACAATGGTGAGCTTGCCAAGCGTTCACGCTGGCTCAACGATGAGCGCTTTGAAGCCTTGCATTTCACCGGTCCCGGCACGGATTTGACGGTGGGTCTTGCTGATGGCCACGAATGGTTCGGTGGGGCATCGACTGCCAAGAATGGGGTGACCTGCAATCCCAATATCCCGACCGAAGAAGTGTTCACCACGCCGCATGCGCTGAAAGTGGAAGGAACTGTTTCATCCACCAAGCCGCTGTCGCATCAGGGCACGTTGATCGATAATATTCAGGTGCGGTTTGAAGCGGGCCGGATTGTCGAGGCCAAAGCCACCAAGGGCGAGGATGTGCTCTTAAAAGTGCTGGATACCGATGAAGGCGCGCGTCGTCTGGGCGAGGTGGCACTCGTTCCGCATTCATCGCCAATTTCGGCCTCCGGCATTCTGTTTTACAACACCTTGTTTGATGAAAATGCCTCGTGCCATATCGCCCTTGGCCAATGCTATTCCAAATGCTTCCTGAATGGTGCCAAACTGACACCAGAGCAAATCAAGGCGCAGGGCGGCAATTCCAGCCTGATCCATATTGACTGGATGATTGGCTCGAACAAGGTCGACATCGATGGTGTGCGGGCGGATGGCAGCAAAGTGCCGGTGATGCGCAAGGGCGAATGGGCTTAAAACAGAAGGGCCACATCAGATGTGCCTGATGTGGCCCTTCAATTGCTCAGCTATGGGCAAAAATATCCGTGTCATCCCAGCCCAGAAGGTCCAGTTTGGCGCGGGTGGGCAGAAACTCGAAACAGGCTTTGGCGTGCTCCATGCGGCCATCGCGCACGAGCCGCTCGGTGAGCTTGTCGCGCAAGGCGTGCAGATGCAGCACATCGGATGCCGCATATTCCAATTGGGCCTGGCTCAGCTTTTCCGCCGCCCAATCAGACGATTGCTGCGCCTTGGAAATATCCACCTCCAGCATTTCCTTGAGATTGTCCTTCAAACCATGGCGATCTGTGTAGGTGCGGCTCAGGCGCGAGGCAATCTTGGTACAAAACACCGGCGTGCAGGTGACACCAAAGGTGTGAAACAACACTGCAATGTCAAACCGGCCATAGTGGAAGATTTTTTCAACACCCGGATTGGCCAAAAGCCCCACCAGATGGGGGGCCTCCTTTTGATTGGCTGCAATGCGGATCACGTCAGCAGTGCCATCACCGGGAGAAAGCTGCACCACACAGAGGCGGTCCCGGCGCGGCACAAGACCAAGAGTTTCTGTGTCGATGGCAATTGCGCCGGTGTAGCGCGCGCAATCTTCTGCGCGAATATCCCCTTCATGATAGCGAATTTTGGCCGCCATATCTGTCTCCAAACGTCAATATCGTGACGCCCGCTATACTGGAAACAGGCGCGCGGAGATACCCGTTTTCTAAATCGACAGACGCGGCTTGCTGATGGGGCCATTCTCGCGAAGCTCCGTGTAGGCCAAAGTCTGGTCGAGATGCTCTGCCCGGAGCGCCAGAAGCTTTTCGGCATAGTAAAGCCGGGTGGCAAGATGGGTGGGGTCATCGGCCAGATTGTTCATCTCGCCCGGGTCCGCTTGCAAATCAAACAGCAGCGGCGGCAGACCGGCAAAATGCACATATTTGAACTGATGATCGCGCACGACAGCCAGATTGCACTGGTTGGATTTCAGGCCCAGCGCCTCCTCTGACGCATTGGTGACAACATCGCGAAAATCAAACTCCCAAAAGGCGTGATCGCGCCAGCCCTTTGGGTGTTCGCCTGCCAAAAATGGCAGAAGCGATGCGCCATCCTGATGGTTTCTGGGTGTGATCTTCATCCGCTCCAGCAGCGTCGGCATGAGATCGGCGGAGGAGGTGAAATCTTCCACCACACGCCCCGCCCTGTCTGCATGGGCCGGGTCCCTGATCACCAGAGGAATATGATAGCTGCCATCATAAGCGCCACCTTTGCCCATCATCCAGTGATCGCCCATCATCTCGGCGTGGTCGGAGGTAAACACAATGATGGTGTTGTCCCAATCGCCCTTCTGTTTCAGCGTATCCGTGATGCGGCCAAACTGAGCATCAACCTCGGCGATCATGCCGTAATAAATCGCACGTATGGTGTCGATGTCGTCCAAACTCCAATCGCACACGCGGCCTTGTGCGCCATAGACGAAGGACGATTGGGGCAGCTGGCGCAAAAACAGCGCGGCCAGCGGATGCACGGCCATTTCCTCTTCCACCGTTGCATGGCGCATAAGTTTTTTAGCACCCTGCAGATCAAACATCCGGTTATAGGGCTCAGGCACGCAGAATGGTGGATGCGGGCGCAGGAAGGAGATATGCGCAAACCATGGTCGGCTTTGCTCCTCGCGCCAGCTGAGAAAAGCGTCAGTCAAAAAGGCGGTCTGGGTTTCCTCTGCGCTATAGGCGGGAGGCTCACGGCTGGGTGTTGTGGCGAGTGGGTCTGCTGGCCAGCACGAGGGTTTGTGAATGTCGCGGGTGGGTCTGTCGCCACCCCGGCGGGTTTTCAGCCAGCTCAGCCATTGCCGGTCGTCTTCCAGCAGCAATTGCCCGACAGTGAAGCCTGGCAACACGCCTTCATAACTGCTCAGATGCGGATCGGCAGGATCCAGCGATCTGGGATCCAGCGAAACATCGGTGTAGCCGAACAATGTCGGATCATAGCCTGCGCGCCGCGCAGCCAGCGCCAGCGTGTCAAACCGGGCATCCAGTGGTGAGCCATTGCGGCAAACGCGGTGGTTCATCTGATAAAGACCGGTATAGATTGAAGCACGCGCTGGTGAGCAGGGAGCCGCATTGGCGAAATGCTGGCGAAACAAGGTGCCATCTTTGGCCAAAGCGTCGATATGAGGTGTGCGAACCACCGCATGTCCCACGGCAGAGAGACAGTCTCCGCGCCACTGATCTGCGGTGATCAGCAGTATATTGGGCGCGCGGTTATCCTTCATCAATCCTCACCTCCCGTTTACAGCACCGCTCGCCATATATTGCGCAGGTGCCGTACCAATCGATCTCCACCCCAAATGCCTTTATTTCGATGGGCAACCTATCGAAAGCCACGCTCATCGGCCATTCACTGTTTTTGGGTGTTTTCTATTATTTTATGGCCGATATGCATGAAATCAGATCAAATTTGCCGAAATTCTAGCCAATGTTGGGGCAATTTTCTCAATTTGAGGCGCTGAACCCCTGTTTTTCGGGGCGAAATCATGATGCTCATTGCTTCTTATGGATGTGAGTTATGCGAATTTTGCATTGCTGCGTTGCGGTATCGGGAATATTCAAAGCGAAAAAATGCGCTATATTCAAATCATCGAAGCGACGCACTCCTCCTCCCAGTGTCGCTTTGTTGGGATCGGCAATACTCCTCCTCCTCCCAATTGCCGATCAAGTTCAAGAGCTCGACGCATCCTCCTCCCGCGTCGAGCTCTTTTCCATTTTATCTCCCCTTATAGAATTTCCGATCTTCGCGGCATGTTTCCTTCAATCAGCGCTGATTGACAGTGAAACAACACGCAGATGTAAAGCGTCCGTTGTGAGCTTGATGAGGGGCAAAGCGCTGTCGAGACGTAAAATGTCTTTGCCCGCGTCTTCGGCACTTTGACGCCGCCTTTCTCCGTCGATATACCCGTTGCACAGAGAAGGAGACTGACCGTATGAGCGCAAAATTCGGAACGAGTGGCCTGCGCGGTTTGTCAACCGAGCTTGTCGGCAGTGTGTCGGCGCTGCATGCAACGGCTTTTGCGCATATGCTGTTGGCCAAAGGCTATGTGCGTCCGGGCGCGCGGGTCTTGATCGGGCAGGATTTTCGCCCCTCCAGCCCAAAGATTGCGGCCAATTGCATGGCAGCTCTCACGCGCGCTGGCCTAACCCCGGTGGATTGCGGTGCCTTGCCCACACCGGCCCTTGCGCTCTATGGCATGAGTATTGGTGCCGCCTCTTTGATGATCACCGGCTCGCACATTCCAGCCGATCGCAATGGCATCAAATTTTACCGCCCGGATGGCGAAATCGACAAGGCTGACGAGATTGCGATTACCGAGCTTGCCACGGCTCTGAGCGATGACGCATCCGCCAACCGCGTGGAGCATGGCACGGCTGAAGACGACAGCGCTCGCGCCGCAAGCCTGTTTGTTGAGCGCAATGCCCGCCTGCTGCCAGATGATGCCTTGGCGGGTTTGAAAGTCGGTGTCTATCAGCACAGCAGCGTGGGTCGCGATATGCTGGTGACCATGCTGGAAGGCTATGGCGCGCGGGTTTTGCCGCTGGGCCGCTCCGAGATCTTCATTCCCGTGGATACCGAGGCGGTGTCCAACGAAACTTGCGAAAAAATGAGCGTGTGGTCCAAGGAATTCGGCCTTGACGCCATTGTCTCGACCGATGGCGATGCCGACCGGCCTTTGGTGGCCGATGAGCATGGCGCACCGCTGCGCGGCGATCTGCTGGGGCTGATCACAGCTCAGTTTTTGCAGGCAGAGGTCATTGCAACGCCCGTCACGTCAAACTCGGGGATCGAGACCGTCAGCGGTGTCGATGTGGCACGCACACGCGTGGGCTCCCCCTATGTCATCGCCGCTATGAGTGAAGCTTTGCATGCGGGCAAAAGCAATGTCATGGGCTTTGAAGCCAATGGCGGGGTGATGCTGGCCTCGGATTTTTCGGTCAACGGCACAGTGCTTGCGGCCCTGCCGACACGCGATTGCATGTTGCCCATTCTGGCAGCACTTTTTGCCGCTGCCAGCAGCAAAATGCCTTTGTCTGCTCTGGTCACACGCTATGCTCTGCCGGTCGCGCTGTCAGATCGCATCGAGAATTTCGCGCAAGATCGCAGCAGCACGTTGATGGCGCATCTGCGCGCCTCAGACGATAACCTCAGCGCTTTTCTTGGCTCCATTGGCACGGTCAAAGCCAAAAGTGATATTGATGGCCTTCGGGTCACCTTGGGCGATGACCGGGTCATTCACTTTCGCCCATCGGGTAATGCGCCCGAGATGCGCTGCTATGTGGAGGCATCGGATCAGACGGCTGCGGAAAGCTTGATGCAACAGGGCCTTGCGGCCTTATCGGGCTGGCAGGTTTGAGACGCGGGCTTTTTTTCACCGTTTCCGCCGCTCTTTATATCTGCTGCATAAGTCCTGAAATTGATTTCGATTTCAGGACTTATGCAGTATCCCTTTTCGCAGGATGCAATGATATCGCAGTTGCGAAAGGATGAAGTCATGGACCGCGCCCACGATCCCAGTGAGCTTGAAATGGTTGTGCTGATGACGCCAGATATGGCGAATTTTTCCGGCAAGGTGCATGGCGGCGCGCTGTTGAACCTTCTGGATCGCGTGGCCTATTCCTGCGCCTCGCGGTTTTCCCAGCAATATGCCGTGACACTCTCGGTGGATCAGGTGGTTTTTCGCCAGCCGATCCATGTGGGCGAATTGGTCACCTTTCGCGCATCCGTCAATTACGCGGGCCGTACCTCGATGGAAGTGGGCATTCGGGTGGAGGCAGAAGAAATTCGCACCGGCGAGCGCCGTCATACCAATTCCTGTTATTTTACCATGGTGGCCGTGGATGCGCACGGCAAGCCAACAGCCGTGCCTTCGCTCAATCCGCAAACCACCGTCAAGCAGCGGCGCGAGAAGGCTGCCATCAACCGGCGCGAATTGCGCCATGAATTCCAGGCTCGGTTTGAAGAGGTCAGTGCTGCCGGGCAAGAGTAAGTGTTTCTGCCATCGTTTCGTCTCTTTCCTGCGATGAACGGTAAATGTTGAGAAATCATAACAAATGAATGGAGCCGGGATGGCTAATCTTGTGGTTGAAGGCGGTTATCCCGTCAGTGGTACTGTGCGGCCGTCTGGCAACAAGAATGCCGTGCTGCCGATGCTCTGCGCCACCTTGCTGAGTGAAGATGAGGTGACGTTGGAAAACGTGCCCGACATCAGCGACATCGATAAATTGCTGGCCTATTTCGAGAGCAAGGGCTCGCGCTTCCACCGGGATCGTGCTGCGCAGACGCTGACCATTCAGCATGATTTCCAAGCTTTTATTACCAACGAGGCCGAGTTGCCTTTTGGTATTCGTGCCGCCGTGTTGTTGCTGGCTCCGGCCATGGTGCGCAGCGGCAATCTGCATTTTGACACCGAGGCCAAAGGCTGTGCCTTGGGTGTGCGTGAAATTGATCCGCATCTGGAAATCTTGCAGCGTTTCGGCTGCCGCATGACGGCGCGCCATCCCTGCCATATGGAGGCGGTCGGGCCGGTGACGGCTGCAAAAATCTGGGCGGATTACGCCTCTGTGACCGCAACAGAAACCTTCATCATGATGGCCAGCGTGGCAGAAGGCGTCTCGGTGCTCAACAATGCGGCCTCCGAGCCGCATGTGCAGGCGCTGTGCGAGATGCTGGTGGCCATGGGTGCCAAGATTGACGGTATCGGCACATCGCGCCTGACGGTGACAGGGGTGGAGCGCCTTTGCGGAACAACGGCCCGCGTGCCGGATGATCACCATGAGGTTGCGACATTTTTGGCAATTGGCGGCGTCACCGGCGGGCGCTTGCGGGTGGAATCGGGCATTGGCGAGCATATGGAGCTGATCTTGCGTCAGTTCAGCAAGCTGGGTCTGGAGTTTGAGGTCGAGCCCGACGCCATCACGGTGACCGGCTGGACACGCAAGATCACCGAACCGTTCACGACAGAGCTGCTGCCCAAGATCGAGGCGGCACCTTGGCCGTATTTTCCGGCTGACCTTTTGCCCCAAGCCATCGGTGTCGCGGTGGGCTGCGAAGGCGACATCATGTTCTGGAACAAGGTCTATGAAGGCGCTTTGGGCTGGACGGGCGAACTGTTGAAATTTGGCGCGCGTGTGCATCTGTCCGATCCGCACCGCCTTGTGGTGTTTGGTAACAACCAGCTGCGTCCGGCGGTGGTCGAGGCACCCTATATCATTCGCGTTGTTGTGGCGCTTCTGGTGGCGGCTGTGCAGGTCAAGGGTGTCACCCGCATTCAAAATGCCGATCCGCTGCGCCGTGCCTATCCGCATTTCGTGGAAAAGCTCACGGCCCTGGGCGCCAAAGTTCACTGGGAATAAGCGGACAGGGAGCGCACAACTGCATCGTGCAGAAAATTTGAATCGGCGCGATGCTCTCAGTTTTTGTTTACGCATCGGATTTATCCGAAAACCGGTTCCCACTTTTCGGCCGATGCTCTCAAGAATGACGCAATAGCTCAGGCGAAGGAGGCTGGGAGGCGGCTGGCGGCCTCCTGCTTTGTGCTGCTGGCAAGGTCATGGGCCTTGAAAGCGCGATTGCGGCCACTTCTCTTGGCATGATAGAGGGCTGTGTCTGCTTTTTTCAGCAGATCTTCCAGGGTGTTGCTCTGCGTTGTGACTGTGGCGACACCAAGACTTGCCGTGACCACCTCGTCCTGACCAAGTCCGCTGTGGGGAATGCGCAGCGCCTCAATGGCAGCGCGGATGACTTCTGCAATTTCCAGCCCTGCCGCCTCGTCGGCATTATCGATCAGCACCAGAATTTCTTCTCCGCCAAAGCGGAACACGTGACCATCATGGCCGATCATCTCGGAAATCGATTGACTGACCTTGCGCAGGCATTCATCGCCGTGAATATGACCATGAAGGTCATTAAAGGTTTTGAAATGGTCGATATCCAGCAGGATGGCGCAGACGGTGGATGGCGGGTCACTGGACCACAAATCGGCGCTAATTCGCGACAGGCTATGCCGATTGAGCAGGCCTGTCAGGCCATCCTGCTCTGATTTGAGGATCAATTGCTGGTGCAGAAGTGAGCTTTTCAGCCGATGGAGAAAGTTCATCCGGTCGGTATGCTCAAGATAATAGGCACCAGCCCCCAAGAAAACCGCTGTGCTCAGGACAAGCGAGGCAATGCTGAGATAGACGCCGGACGTAAATGCGCCGGTGAGCTTCATCGTGATGAGGTGGATGGCCGACAGGAGCACCAGCCCGATAACACCGATGAAAAAGCGTGGGCGCAACACAATGATGAAAAACAGGAAGGCTGCGGTATTGGCGTTCTGGTAAGCATATAAATCGTGGCTGTGGCTGAATATTACAGTGGTCATCGGCAAAAGCGTCGAAAAAACCCCCACACCAATGGCCAGCAGGTCGTAGCACAACGCCGTCGGATGACGATGAAGGAAGAAAAGGCCAACAACGACCAGCGGTGTAAAAACGCAGACGCGAACAAAGAGCAATTGTTTAAAAACATCGCCCGCCAATGCCGCGTCACCAAACAGCATAAGATTGTAGACAATTGTGCCGACCACAGCCCAGCCAAGCACCAGTTTCATGCGGCTTGCAGCATAATCCACCAGATAAGCGCGCTCAATCTTTGGGGAAAATCGCATCAATGGAAATCCTCGGCTGACTTGCCGATCAACGTCCTCGACTGTGATGTTCTGCATTATAACGCGCCCAGTTCATTCTGAAATATATCATGATCCGATAAATTGTGATGAATTGATACAGCATACATGCTCTTCGAAGAATATTCTATTTAAAATCGGTGATGGTCTATAAAAAATCTATTCCATCTATGTCGATACAAAAAAATCCATGGAATTTTTAGATGTTTATTCTCTCCATGAAAGCAACGTTCAGTTGCGATTGATTAAAAAAACCTCAACATTTTGGGAATTGCCTTCATCGGCTCACGCTTGACTGACGGTATGTTCAGTATGTGTTCGTTTCTTTCATTGTTTCATGATTTTTTCATGAAATCGCTTTGCTGGCGAGGAAAATTCTCCAGTGATATTCGGGGTACGACGATTTTGTTAAGCACTTTGAAATGAAAGAACATTATAAATATCTAATCTGACGTTGAAGCGCGGCATTATGCCATCTCTCGTTGGTGAGCGACCGAACCAGTACCTATTCTGACACCGGGATTTCTCGCAAAGACCGGCAAAGTACACGGTATGACAGCGGCCGCTTTTATTGGGTTGCCCGACAATGATGAGCAAGGGGCAGGCCTCGAGGAAACGTCATCTTTGCGCAGGAGCGTTATGTGAAGCACATATCTATCATTGGAAAATTTCTCATCATTATGGCGTGCTTCGGGATTTTTTCCCTGGGAATGTCGCTCTATTCTGCCAAGCAGATCGCCAATATTGATAGCAGCTACAGTGCACTGCTTGATGAGGAATCAACGGCGGCATTGTATCTGGCGCGATCAAACCGCAGTCTGCAAGCGGCACGCGCCTCTATCGGCGATTTGCTGATGTCGCGCTCGCCGGAGTTGAATGCCAATGCTGAAAAAGAGCTGAAATCCTCGACCGACAATTTCACGCGCTATATGGATAGGGTGGTCGCAGCACTTCCGGCTCGGCGTGAAGTAGCCGACATAAAGGCCGAAGGTCTTAAAATTCTGCAGGACGCTTGCGGTGCAACCGTTGCGGCCGGGCGGGCGGCCACCAATGACCAGGATGTTAACGCATCGCAACAGCTGTTTTTAAAACAATGCCAGCCCGCTTTCGCGACCATCTCACCCAAGTTCACCACCCTGACCAATGAGATTGTCGACGCGGCATCAAAAGAGAGCGATTCGCTTTCGGCTATCTCAAGCAGCACCGTGTGGACCACGCTGGGTGCTGTCGTCATTGGCCTCCTGGCGGTATTGTTGCTTGGTTTTGTTGCGATCCGCTCTTGGCTTGTAAGACCAATTCAGTCCATGGCTGAAGCCATGAAAGTGCTGGCCGATGGTGATCTTTCTGTTGCTGTTGAAGGTGCTGACCGCCGCGACGAAGTGGGCAAGATGGCCCAGGCCGTGCAAGTGTTCAAAGATAACGGATTGCGTGCCCGCGCATTGGAACAGGAAGCCGAGAAGACCCGCAGTTTGAGCGAAGCCGAGCGTGCGCGTGTCGCACAGGCCGACCGTCAACGCGCCGAAGAAATGGCGCAGGCAACATCGGGTCTCGCCGAAGGGCTGAAATATCTCTCGAAAGGTGATCTCACCTTCCGGCTCAGCCAACCGTTTGCGTCTGATTTCGAGGCCCTGCGGTCCGATTTCAACGCGACTGTGAGCCAGCTTTCTGAGAGCATGCGTGCCGTTGCCGATGCCACGGGCTCGATTGATGGCGGTGCCCGCGAAATCAGCCAGAGCGCCGAGGATCTCTCAAAGCGCACCGAACAACAGGCTGCCTCGCTGGAAGAAACAGCCGCTGCTCTGGACCAGATCACCACCAATGTGTCCAACTCGTCGAAGCGCACAGAGGAAGCCCGCCATATCGCCATAGAGGCCAATAAATCGGCACGGCGTTCGGGCGAGGTCGTTTCCAATGCCGTGACGGCCATGCAGCGCATTGAGCAGTCGTCAAACCAGATCTCCAATATCATTGGCGTCATCGATGAGATTGCCTTCCAGACCAACCTTCTGGCTTTGAATGCAGGCGTTGAAGCAGCCCGCGCAGGCGAAGCCGGCAAGGGTTTTGCTGTGGTGGCCCAAGAGGTCCGTGAACTCGCTCAGCGGTCTGCGCAAGCCGCAAAAGAGATCAAAGGCCTCATCCGCAATTCTGGTGAAGAGGTCAGCGCCGGGGTGAAACTTGTGCAGGAGACGGGCGAAGCTCTGAAGCAAATTGAGGAGCAGGTGGTTATCATCAACAACCAGCTTGATGCCATTGCCACATCGGCCAGAGAGCAGTCCGTTGGTCTGGCGGAAGTGAACACAGCCGTCAACCAGATGGATCAGGTCACCCAGCAAAATGCGGCAATGGTGGAAGAATCAACGGCGGCCAGTGCCACTTTGGCCGGTGAAGTGAAGCGGTTGCGCGACATTATTTCCGAGTTCCGCCTTGGAGCCTCCACTGCCGTTTCATCGGGTCATCGGCCAACGGCGGGCAGGCCTGAAGCCGCAAGCCCAGATCACAAACCGGTACCGTCAGCGGCCCGGCGCATGATTGCCAAAGTGGCCGGTGCTGTCGGTCTTGGCGGCGGAGCAACGGCCGCGGCCGCCGACAATTGGCAGGAGTTCTGACACGGGCAGAATGCCCTGAACCGCAGCCGGTTCAACAAAGAGCTGATGCTATTGGATTGTCGAGCGATCATCACGAAAAAGGGGCGGTTTACCACCGCCCCTTTTTTATATTCGTCTTTTGTTTCAATGCGCGGCGCTTATTCGTCGCTCATCTTCAGGGCGGCAATAAAGGCTTCCTGCGGGATTTCGACCTTGCCGAACTGGCGCATCCGCTTTTTACCGGCCTTCTGCTTGTCCAGCAGCTTGCGTTTACGGCTGGCGTCGCCGCCGTAGCACTTGGCGGTCACGTCCTTGCGCAGGGCAGAGATGGTTTCGCGGGCAATGACATTGCTGCCAATGGCGGCCTGAATCGGGATTTTGAACATGTGCTTGGGGATCAGATCCTTGAGCTTTTCGCACATGTCGCGGCCACGCTTTTCAGCGGCCATGCGGTGAACCATCATGGAGAGGGCATCCACCGGCTCGCCGTTCACAAGGATCGACATCTTCACCAGATTGCCTTCGCGATGACCATCCAGATGGTAGTCGAACGAGGCATAGCCCTTGGAAATCGACTTCAAACGGTCGTAGAAATCGAACACCACTTCGTTGAGCGGCAGCTCATAGGTCAGCATGGCGCGCTTGCCAACATAGGTCAGCTCGGTCTGAATGCCGCGGCGGTCCTGACACAGCTTCAAAATACCACCGAGATAGTCATCCGGGGTCAGAATTGTTGCCTTGATCCATGGCTCGTGGATTTCGGAGATTTTCACCACATCCGGCATGTCAGCTGGATTGTGCAGCTCCTTCTCCGTGCCATCAGTCATGAACATCTTGTAGACAACAGACGGGGCCGTGGCGATCAGATCGAGATCGAATTCACGCTCCAGCCGCTCCTGAATGATTTCCAGATGCAAAAGACCCAAGAAGCCGCAGCGGAAGCCGAAGCCCAAGGCTGCCGAGCTTTCCATCTCAAACGAGAAAGACGCATCGTTGAGACGCAGCTTGCCCATGGCCGAGCGCAGATCTTCAAAATCAGCGGCATCGACTGGGAAGAGGCCGCAGAACACCACCGGCTGCGCAGGCTTGAAGCCGGGCAGCATGGTGGCTGTTGGGCGCTTGTCTTCGGTGATGGTGTCACCGACGCGGGTGTCGGCCACTTCCTTGATCGAGCCGGTGAAAAAGCCGATTTCGCCCGGACCAAGGCTGTCCACTGCCAGCATTTTCGGGGTCAGAACACCAACGCGCTCGACGTGATATTTGGCATCTGTGCCCATCATGCGGATGGTCTGGCCCTTGGCCAGAACACCATCAATCACGCGCACCAGAACCATAACGCCAAGATAGGTGTCGTACCAGCTATCGACCAACAGCGCTTTTAAGGGGCCTTTGTCGCCAAATTCGCTTTTGGGGGCGGGCAGGTGTTTGACAATGGCTTCCAGCACATAGGGAATGCCAAGGCCGGTCTTGGCCGAAATCAGCACCGCTTCGGATGCATCAATGCCAATGACTTCCTCGATCTGTTCCTTGATGCGGTCTGGCTCGGCGGCGGGCAGGTCGATCTTGTTGAGAACAGTGACGATCTCGTGGTTGTTGTCGATGGCCTGATAGACGTTGGCCAGTGTCTGCGCTTCCACACCTTGAGAAGCATCCACCACCAGCAGCGAGCCTTCGCAAGCCGACAGCGAGCGCGACACTTCATAGGCAAAGTCCACGTGGCCGGGGGTGTCGATCAGGTTCAGCACATAGGTTTCGCCATCGTTTGCCTGATAGTGCAAACGCACCGTCTGGGCCTTGATGGTAATGCCGCGCTCACGCTCGATGTCCATGCTGTCGAGCACTTGCTCCGACATATCGCGCTCTGCCAATCCTCCGGTCGATTGGATCAGGCGATCGGCCAGCGTCGATTTGCCGTGGTCAATATGGGCCACGATCGAGAAGTTGCGGATATGGTCGAGAGGGGTGCGGTTATCTGTGCTCATAGGGTTCGCATATAGAGCATTTCAAGGAAAAGTGTGAAGCGGTTTTCCGTCTGAAAATGCGAAAAGAGAAAAGTAATTATGCCCCGCAGCTCTCAAAATGGAAATGCGGGGCTTTTGGCTGGTGTTTTTGACCGCACAGCGGGCTTTTAGCCCTGTGGCTGCGGGTATCCATCATCGCCAAGGCCGGTGGCAACCACAGACACGCGGAAGGTGCCGTCCAGTTCCTTGTCAAAGATCGCGCCGACCACGATGTCGGCCTCATCATAGACTTCATCGCGGATGCGGGTTGCGGCTTCATCCACTTCAAACAGCGTCATATCCATGCCGCCAGAGATCGAGATCAATACGCCCTTGGCACCCCGCATCGAGACTTCGTCGAGCAAAGGATTGGCAATCGCCGCTTCGGCCGCCTTGATGGCGCGGCCATCGCCGGTGGCTTCGCCCGTGCCCATCATGGCCCGGCCCATGCCCTTCATGACGGATTTCACGTCAGCGAAGTCGAGGTTGATCAAGCCTTCCTTGACGATCAGGTCGGTGATGCAGGATACGCCCGAGAACAGAACGCGGTCGGCAATCACAAAGGCGTCGGCAAAGGTGGTCTTGGCATCGGCAATGCGAAACAGGTTCTGATTCGGAATGACGATGACGGTGTCGGTGGCTTCGCGCAGGCGCTCGATGCCTTCTTCGGCAGCCATCATCCGGCGGCGGCCTTCAAAGCTGAAGGGCTTGGTGACCACGCCAACCGTGAGAATGCCTGCATCGCGCGCAGCGCGGGCAATCACAGGAGCGGCCCCCGTGCCCGTGCCGCCGCCCATGCCGGCGGTGACAAAACACATATGGGTGCCTGCGAGATGATCCATCACCTCATGCAGGGTTTCTTCGGCGGCCATGCGGCCGGTTTCTGGAATAGAGCCTGCACCAAGGCCTTGGGTCATTTCAGCACCCAGCTGAATAAGGCGAGGGGCCTTGGACATGGCCAGTGCCTGGGCATCAGTGTTGGCGGCAATAAAGTCCACCCCCTGCAAGCCCTCGGTGATCATGTTGTTGACGGCATTGCCACCGCCGCCGCCAACGCCGATCACGGTAATCTTCGGCCGCATCTCTTCTATTTGCGGTTTTCTGATTTCGATCACGTTTGTCTCCTTGGGTCTGGGCGTCGGCAAATCAACACCGCGCACGAATCACACACTCTCTTGGCACGGGAAAAAGGCCGGGAGTTGGGCGACATGCAAGAGGCTTGTTGATGAAACATCATTTTCCTTGAGCGAGGATGACCATAAATACGGTTGACTCCATTAAATGATCATGATTTTCTACCATAATGGAAAATTATAGCAATGATTTTGACAATAGCATAGCGGAGCGTCTCAAGGCACTGCGCATGGCAAAAGGCCTCACGCTCGACCAATTGGCCGAGCAATCGGGCGTCAGCCGCGCCATGATTTCACGCATCGAGCGTGCGCAGGCCAGCCCAACGGCGGCCCTCCTTGCGCGGCTTTGCTCGGCGCTGGGGCAGTCTTTGTCAGTATTTTTTGCGCACACTGAGGATAGCTCTCCGCTCGCCCGCTTTGCGCAGCAACCCGTGTGGAAAGACCCGGAAACCGGCTATCGTCGGCGCTCGGTCTCCCCCCCCGGCACAGGATCATCCATAGACGTGGTTGAGGTGGAATTTCCGCCAGGTGCCGTTGTGCATTTCGCATCCCAACCGAGTAGCCGCAATCAATGGCAGCATGTCTGGCTGTTTGAAGGTCGCATGGAACTCACCGTCGGTGATGCGGTGCATGTGCTGGATGCTGGCGATTGCCTGCATATGAACATCGGCGATGTCCACGCCTTTCGCAACCCGACCCAGAATATAGCCCGCTATGCGGTTATCATTGATCTGGGTCGCTCGGCTTTTTGAGGAAATTCTATGACCACAATCCGTATCCTTGGTGTAGATCAGGCAAAAGAGGCGCTTGCAGATTTGAGTGACATTCTGTGTGATTGCGTCAATGGTGGCGCATCGGTTGGATTTATGCTGCCGTTTGAGGTTGCTGATGCCGAAGCCTATTGGCGCGGCGTTGTGACGGCTGTGAATGCTGGCGACGTGGTTTTGCTTGGCGCAGAGCACGGCGGCCGGATCATGGGCACCGTGCAGCTCGGATTAAATCTTCCGCCGAACCAACCCCATCGCGCCGACATCAAAAAACTTCTGGTCCATCGCACAGCCAGAGGCTTGGGCCTCTCGCGTCTGTTGATGGAGAAGGCCGAACAGCAGGCGGCGGCCTTAAGAAAAAGCCTGTTGGTGTTGGACACCGCCACCGGTGAAGTGGCGGAGACCATTTATCACAAGCTCGGTTGGACCAAGGCTGGTATTGTGCCGGACTATGCTCTGTTTCCCGATGGTCGCTTTTGCGACACCTCGATTTTCTATAAGCGGATTGGCGATGGCTCCAACCTATCTATTTAGAGTTTGTCAGGAAAAGTCGAAACCGGTTTTCTGATCAGACAAACGAAAACAAAGAAGCTTGGAGCGTGGTGTTTCATGACCCGGCAGTGGTCGTGTCCTCAATCGTTGCACCCGGCGCATTCTTTTGAATAGAAGCAATGGCACTTAAAGCTGACGCTTTGGCTTTGTAGCCTTCCGAGCCAAACATCGCTTCGCCATTGGAAGCCTTGAAACGAAAACGAAACTCGCCAGCTTTATCCTTGTAGACTTCAAACTTGTACATGATTTTCCCCCTCTTGCTCTTGGCGACATAAAATTACAGGGCATTGCGGGAAAATTCAATTGCACTTTATTATAAATTGAGAATGAAGGGGCGGGATCCGATCCATGACCGAAAAACCAAAAATCACCATTCTCTATTGCACCCAATGCAATTGGTTGCTGCGGGCGGGCTGGATGGCGCAGGAATTGCTGCAGACCTTTGGCGATGACTTGGGCGAAGTTGGGCTTATTCCCGGAACCGGTGGTCATTTTGAGGTGCGGGTCAATGGTGCGCTGGTTTGGGAGCGCAAGCGTGATGGCGGCTTTCCGGGGCCAAAAGAGCTGAAGCAGCGGGTGCGCGATGTAATCGATCCCGAGCGTGATCTTGGGCATGTTGATCGTGTGTCGGTTGAAACACAAAAGGGCGAAGCATAGGCCTCGCCCTGATTGTTGTTGGGTTTACCGGAAGGGTGAGCGGCAAATCCGGTAACGTCCATCACGATCCAGATACCGGTTGCTGTCCGGGTCGTAGGCTCTGTGGTTGTTCAGGCACCAACGGACATGCGCGCCCCAGCCATTGCGCGGTGGCGGTGGTCGGCCATAGCCGGGCGGCGGACCTGGTCGGTAAAATCCAGGCGGTGGTGGCGGCGGTCTACCATAACCGGGTGGTGGGCCGGGCGGCGGGCCTGGGCGATAATAGCCCGGCGGTGGTGGTGGCGGCCTGCCATAAGCAGGGGGTGGGCCAGGGGGGTAATACCCTGGCGGCGGTGGCGGCGGGCGGCCGAAATCGGGTCGATCATAGCAACCATAATTGTCGCAGACGTAGCGAACGTCTTGAACAAGCGGTGTGCTCTTGTCGATAGGTGCCGCCGCAAAAGGCATGGCGAATGACGCTGTCTGCGGTAAGCCAGCAGCAACCATCATCGCAATACCGGCCAGAGCCTTGCGGAAAAAAGACATTCAGTGCCTCCTCGAAGAATCCGTGAGATCCGGATCGTGGTTATGACGTCGCCGTTTGGCATGACGCTATGCAATAGCATTGCGCGTGATTCTGGAGCCGCGCAGCCTGCTATAGCCTTTTGTCTTCATGTGATGGGTGCCATGGTCGATGCGAAGAATATATTAGTGCTCGCGTTTCGGCTTGTCAGTATTTTTCTTTCTGTCAATGAAATCAGTTATTTCTCAATGAAATTCAACGGCCTGTGCAAATGTTGATTTCTCATCCTCCATGTGCATTTTTGCGACCACCAAAAAAATACACAGCCTGACATGAAAAGTTCAAAAACCGTGTTGACAGGGACCGTCTAGCCGACTAAATCCCTCTCCAACGCCCAGATGGCGGAATTGGTAGACGCGCCAGCTTCAGGTGCTGGTACTCGCAAGGGTGTGGAGGTTCGAGTCCTCTTCTGGGCACCAATTCCTTAATCAAGTCAATGGCTTGATTTAAGAATGCCAAACTATAGTCTACCAAAAAAAGCCCGGTTTTACCGGGCTTTTTTGTTGTCTGAAATCTGCGTTTCGTCCTCGGCAGCGCTCTCCCCCGAATTCTGTGTTCTCAAGCCCTAATGTCCTGCTTGTGCAGTTGCTGCCCTCTCGAAAAACATGCTAGAATGAGAACAAATCAGAAACTAATTCGTGTCATGTGTCACATCATCGATCGGGGCACAGATCAGGCTCGAAGGAATGCAATGCGACAGCCGTTTTCGTTCTATGAGTTTTTTGCAGGCGGCGGCATGGCGCGGGCGGGCCTTGGGCCAGCATGGCATTGTGCGTTTGCCAATGATGTCGACGGCAAAAAGGCACTGACCTATCAAGACAACTGGGGCACGGGTGGCGAACTGAATGTTTGTGACATCAGAGCGTTGCATGTCGATCATCTGCCGGGGGCAGTTGATTTGGCCTGGGGCTCGTTTCCCTGTCAGGATTTGTCTTTGGCGGGTGTGGGTGCTGGCCTGCGCGGGGCGCGCTCAAGCACATTCTATCCGTTTTGGGATTTGATGACGGGTCTGAATGCCGACGGGCGTGGTCCAAAGGTGATTGCTTTGGAAAATGTCTGCGGGGCGCTGACCTCCCATAAGGGCGAGGATTTCAAGGCAATTTGCGAGACATTTTCGCAAGCGGGCTATCGTTATGGTGCGCTGGTGGTGGACGCCGCGTTGTTTTTGCCACAGTCGCGACCAAGGCTGTTTTTGATTGGGGTGCGCAAGGATCTGCCGATTGATCCTTCCTTATTGTCGCCGGAGCCGACTTTGCCGTTTCACACCCGCAGTTTGCGCAATGCCCACCAGCGGCTTGGCAAGAGGGTGGCCGACGATTGGTTATGGTGGAATGTTCCGTCTCCGGCGCTGCGCACCACAGCCTTTTGCGATATTCTTGAAGAAAATCCTGCCGATGTTGTCTGGCATACGCCTGAGCAAACTTTGAAATTGCTGGCCAGCATGTCTCCGGTCAATCTGGCCAAGGTGGAGGCCGCCAAACGGGCAGGGCGGCGCATGGTGGGCGGCGTTTACAAACGCACGCGCCCCGAAGCGGCTGGCCGCATTGTGCGGGCCGAGGTGCGTTTTGATGATATTTCGGGCTGTTTGCGCACGCCCAATGGCGGCTCATCGCGCCAGACACTTCTGGTGGTCGAGAATGAGCGGGTTCGCTCGCGGCTGATCTCCGCCCGCGAAACCGCCCGCCTTATGGGGTTGGACGAGAGCTACCGGCTGCCGCGTCGTTATAATGAGGCCTATCACCTGACGGGCGACGGAGTGGCTGTGCCGGTTGTGCGCTTCCTTGCCCACTATCTGTTTGAACCACTCGTAGCGCATGATGTGGCCCATGGTGTTGCCCATGATGTGGCAAAGAACGCCAAATCGCCCATGAACAGCCAAGAGGTTGTGCGGTTTGGCCGTTGATTTCAACTTTCGAAAACGGGCGGTTGCCTCGCTGATCAATGATATTGGCGTCTACATTCTGGCCGATCTCGACAATGTGCCCCTTTATGTCGGCCAATCCAAGGATGGTATTCGCGCCCGCGTGGCCCGTCACCTGACCTCGGCGCGTTCCGATATTATCGCCAACCGGCAGATTGATGTGTGGGAAATAGCCTATGTCTGGGCCTATCCGGTGACGGACAGGGCCGAGATCAACGCTCTGGAGGCTGGGCTTTTTCACCATTTCGACCCAAGCTCTCAATTGGTCAACGGTGCCTTGCCACCGCGCACGGAGCCGCTTGAGCGGTTGCCTGCGCCAACCCAAGTGGTGCAGGTGCTGAGTGACGAGGAGATTTTGGAGCGCAAGCAGCCAGAACAGCGCCTGCCGCGCCAAGCCAATCATTACGCGCAGATTGTCAGCCATTTTCTATCGGTGAAAAATTCGACCCAGATCGCCCGCGCCATGAATGCGCATTTCGAGCGCCTCAATCGCTATCACTCGCTTTTGCTGGGCAAGGCTGAAGTGGTCTCTGGCGAAAGCGAGAGTTAAAAACGGCACAGCTTCTTATTCACCCACATCACGCGGGTTGATGCCCGGTATCCACGCACCATTATTGGGCGGCTGCGTGCCGGTGTAAGACACACCGGTGCCGTCATCGCTATTACCGGTGGTGCAGTGGTAAACCGTGCGCGGCATGCCGGAGCCGAGAAAATGAAAATCGCGGGTGCCACGGCCCTGCATCAACACGGTTTCCGTTGTGCAATTGTAGCTGGGTTGGAGATTTTGCCGATCAATTTCGGCCTGAGATTTGACACCGGGCAAGTCTTTGTAGCGCTCAGTGGGCAAGGTCCAGCTTTGCATGGTCGGCATTTTGTTTGCGCTTGGTTTCTTGATGGGCTCGGCAAATGCGGGTGTCGCCAGCGTGGAAGCGGCCAGCAGCAGGCTTGCGACAAAAGAGGCTGGTGCGCTTTGCATGGTAATCTCCTTCCCGAAGAGTTCGGGTTTCTGTCTCCTATATAAGATCAGATTGCGACCGACAAAAGGGTGGTGCGTTCACAGTTTTTTCAAAACCTGCAAGAGGCAGAGGCGAGACCGGATTAGAAACGATCCGACACCCGCATGCCAGCTGGTCCCAAAATGACAGCAATCAGCACCGGCAGGAAAAAGAGAATCATCGGCACGGTCAGCTTGGGGGGCAGGGCGGCGGCTTTTTTTTCGGCCGCATTCATCCGTTCATCCCGGCTTTCCTGGGCCAGCACGCGCAAGGCCTGCCCAATGGGCGTGCCATAGCGTTCGGCCTGAACCAGAGCCTGACAGACGGATTTAACCGTTTCCAATTGGGTGCGGTTGCCCAGATTTTCATAGGCCAGACGCCGGTCTTGCAAAAACGACAGCTCGGCCGTGGTCAGCACCATTTCTTCCGCCAGATCAGGCGATTGGGTCGCCATCTCATCGGCCACCCGGCGCATGGCCGCTTCAATCGACATACCGGATTCGACGCAGATCAGCATCAGATCAAGCGCATCGGGCCAGGCGCGGCGAATGGAAAGCTGGCGTTTGGAAATGCGATTGGAAACATAGATGTTGGGCAGGTAAAAGCCGATATAGCCCGCCACAATCGCGGCCAGAAGGCGAACGGCAAAAGGCCGCTCATGAAGATTGTGGAAGGCAAAAATCCAGATGCTGGCAAGGGTTAGAAACACAAAGGGCAGCACGAAACGGGCGGCGAGAAATGTGTTGAGCGCATTGGTAGAGCGCAGGCCCGCGGTTTTCAACCGGCCAACGGTGTTCTCGTCCACCAGGGCTTTGCGCAGATTAAAGCGCTCGACAATCTTGCTGGCAGAACTGCTATCGGTGTTGCGCAACGTTCCGCGGCCGGTTTCAGAATTCATGCGGGCACGCTCGCGCGCGCGAATCTGGTCACGCTCGGTGGAGACCGCTTTCATCCGTTTGTTGAGGTCGTTGCGTTCAAACAGCGGCACAACAATGGTGTAAAGGGTGGCAAAAACCGCAACCGCCACCAAAAGCGCGATCAGCAGGGATGGATTGGTCAGACGTGAGGCAAGATCATCTGTCATGGCTTTTCCTCAGATGTCAAAATTGATCATTTGGCGCATGATGAAAATGCCAATCGACATCCATATGCCTGACAGACCCAAAATCAGATGGCCACGCGGATCGGTAAACAAAATCCCGATATACTCAGGCGAGGTGATGTAGACCAAAAGCGTAACAATAAAGGGCAAGGAACCGATGATCACCGCCGACGCCTTGGCCTCCATGGAGAGCGCGCTGACTTTTGCGCGCATCTTGCGCCGCTCACGCAGAACCTTGGATAGATTGGCCAGCGCTTCGGAAAGATTGCCACCCGCCTGCGCCTGAATGGTGATGACGATCGAGAAAAAATTCACCTCCTGGAGCGGCATGGCGGAAAACATGCGGGCGCAGGCTTCCGGCACCGAAATGCCGAGCTGCTGCGAATCCACCACTTTGCGAAATTCCGCCTTCACCGGCTCTTGCGCGTCAGTTGCAATCATGCGCAGCGCGTCATTCAGCGGCAGGCCGGATTTGATGGCGCGCACCATCACATCCAGGGCATTGGGAAACTCGATCAGGAATTTTCCCTGTCGCCGCTTGATCATGAAGTTGACAATCCAGCGCGGCAGGCCGACGCCTGCGACAAAGCCAACGCAAGCCGCCAGCAGCAGGCTCATACCCATAATGAGACCGATGCAGAAAAACACCAGGCCCAGCGTGGTGCTGGCAATGATGAAATGGGTGAGGCTCAAAGCGAAGCCTGTCTGCGGCAAACGTTGTTTCAGCGGTTGATTGGCAATTTTTTTGGTGTTTTCCGCCTGCTTGCGCTCGAGTTCTTTCAACGTGTCCTGCACGGATTTTCGCCGCTTCGACAGTTCCTGTACCCGGTCCCGCGCACTGCGTGCCTTGATGGTGTCTGATTCGGCATTTTTCACGCGCGCCAGCCGGCTTGCCGCCTTTTTGTCGGCCTCGACCTTTGAGAACATCAGCACATAGGCCAGCGAACCTGCCGCAATGGCCGCCAGAACAACAATCGCAAGCACATTGAGGGTCATTTGTCTGGTCCTTATAGCGCGCCGGATTTCTGTTCCATGGCGTCCAGCGCAGCGGCTAGGCGTCGGTCTTCATTGAAATAGCGTGCCCGCTCCCAAAAATGCGGTTTGCCAACGCCGGTAGACATGTGGCGGCCAATGATCTTTCCGGCCAGATCTTCGCCTTCAATCTCATAGCGCATCAAATCCTGCGTGATGATCACATCGCCTTCCATGCCAATCACCTCGGTAATCTGGGTGATGCGACGAGAACCATCGCGCAGGCGGGCGGCCTGAATGATCACGTCAATCGAGCCCGAAATGATTTCCCGCACGGTTTTCGCTGGCAGCGAATAGCCACCCATGGCAATCATCGATTCCATACGGCTGAGGCATTCACGCGGGGTGTTGGAGTGGATGGTGCCCATCGATCCATCATGGCCGGTATTCATGGCCTGCAACAGGTCAAACACTTCCGGTCCACGCACTTCGCCCACAATAATCCGTTCTGGTCGCATACGCAGGCAGTTTTTCACCAGATCGCGCATGGTGATCTCGCCTTCGCCTTCAATATTGGGCGGGCGGGTTTCCAAACGCACCACATGCGGCTGTTGCAATTGCAATTCGGCTGTGTCTTCGCAGGTAATGATGCGCTCGTCCACATCAATATAGCGGGTCAGGCAGTTCAAAAGCGTGGTTTTGCCCGAACCCGTGCCGCCGGAAATGACGACATTGCACCGCACCCGGCCAATGATTTGCAAAATCTGCGCCCCTTCAGGCGTGATGGCCCCAAACTTGACCAATTGATCGAGATTGAGCTTGTCCTTTTTGAATTTACGAATGGTCAGCGCCGGTCCATCAATGGACAGCGGCGGCGCGATGACGTTGACGCGCGAACCATCGGGCAGGCGGGCATCGCAGATCGGGCTGGATTCATCCACACGCCGTCCCACCTGGCTGACAATGCGCTGGCAGATCGACATCAGCTGGGCATTGTCACGAAACCGGATTTCGGAATCAATGGTCTTGCCGCCCACTTCGATAAAGGTCTGGCCTGCGCCATTGACCATGATGTCGGAAATATCGTCGCGCGCCAGCAGGGGTTCAAGCGGGCCGTACCCCAACACGTCATTGCAAATGTCCTCCAGCAGCTCTTCCTGCTCGGAGATCGACATGGCAAAATTTTTGATGCTGATGATGTCGTTGACAATGTCGCGAATTTCCTCGCGCGCACTTTCAACATCCAATTTCGCCAGTTGTGACAGATCAATGGTGTCGATCAGGGCGGCAAAGACCTGGCTCTTGGTGTCGTAATAATCATCGGTGCGGATCTGCCGCTTTCGTGTCGGAGCCACAGGAGCTGGCTGCGGCTGCGGTGCCGGGCGCGGGGCTGCGGAGGATGGCTCGATCAGGCTCGACTGACTGGGCGATGGTGGCATGGGGGCAGGCGGCGTCTGCACCGTATTGCCCTTTCCAAAACCGTCATTTCCACGTTTACCGAACATGTCATGTCTTCCAGTTGAACCGAACCCTGATCAAAGGCTCGCGTTTGCGGCGTATCGCCTGTGGTTATTTTCGAGCAAGGCGTTCCAGCACCCGGCTAATGCCTGCTTTTTTGGCTTTCTTGGCACTGGTGCGCCCGGTGACGAGATGGGCAATCTGCGAAAAGGTTTCTGCTGTTGGGCATTTCGCATCAACCTCGGCAATCATGCGGCCGCTGTTGGCAGCATTGCCAAACAGCTGCACATCAAACGGAATGATGGCGGCGGGCTTGATGTCCAGCGGCTCAAAGAAGTCGGCGGGCGAAATCTCCGGGCGTTTGGGCATGCCGACCTGATTGAAAATCAGATGCGGCGGCCTGTCATTGGGCCTGATTTTTTTCAGGGCATCCAGCATGTTTTTGGTGTTGCGCAAATTGGCAAGGTCGGGCGCGCAGGTCAAAACAATCTCGTCCACTTCGGCCAGAAGCGCGCGTGTCCAGTCATTCCAAGTGTGTGGCACATCCAGAATGGCAATGGGCGCGCTGCGCTGCAAGGTTTCCAGCACCGGCAAAAAGGCACCCCGTTCAAAATCGTAAGCACGATCAAGCAAGGATGGGGCCGCCAGCAAGGACAGGTTTTTGGCGCAATCGGTCAACAACCGATCAAGAAATGTCTCATCCAGCCGCTCAGGCGCAAACACCGCTTCGGCAATGCCCTGCGCAGGGTCTTGATCAAAATCGATATTGGCCGTGCCATAGGCCAGATCCAGATCGGCCAGAATGGTCTCGGATGAAAACAGCGAGGCGACCATGAAGGCAACGTTATGGGCAATTGTCGACGAGCCGACGCCGCCTTTGGCCCCTATGAAAGCAATGCTACGGCCCAGGGGTTCGGCATCGGGATCAATGAAGATGGTTGAGAGCGCGCCAACGACGTCCGACATGCTCACGGGTGCCACAATATAGTCTGACACGCCGTTGCGCATCAGTTCGCGATAAAGAGCGATGTCGTTGAAATGGCCAATGACAATCACGCGGGTGGAGGGATCGCACACCTCGGCAAGCGGGGCCAGTTCCGCCAAAAGCGCTCCCGCCTGCGCCTGTGTTTCCAGAATAATCAGGTTGGGCGTTGGCGCGCCCGAAAACATGTTGATGGCTGCCGAAATGCCACCGCTGGTCACCCGCATGCTCACCTTGGCCATACGCCGGTCGCGCCCGCATTCCTCCATCACTGCCAACACACTCTCCGAGAGGCAGAAGGCATGAACGGAAATGCGTGGCAAAGGCCGCAGCTTGTCCAGATCACCGGCTTTTGACGGATCAGCCCGATGCTCATCGCCGTTTTGCGTCACGGATTGGATATCATATTGAATGGAGTTCATGACGTTGACCGATCCCGCTGTTAGTTGATTCGACCGTTGCGATAATCGGAAATGACTTTTGTTCGACGGTCTGCATCAATCGGGGTCATGCCGCGCGGGGCGATCAAGTCCGTTGGGCTTGCAAGCTGGGCTGCCAGATTGGCTTGAGTGGCACAGCCAAAGTTTTCCCAACTCTTGTTTTGCGATGTGTCATTGGCCAGATCTTCCGGCCATTGACCGCAAGGCCCCGCCACAGCTGTGGTGGCGGTATAGCTCAGGCGAATGGGTGCGGCATCACCGCTGGATTGCGCCTGATAGGGACGCTCAATAATTTTTGAAGATGGAACACCCTTGGCAATCAGCCGACTGCGAACCTGACGGGCGAGTGCGGAAGCGGCAGCACTGTTGGGCGAGCCATACGGCACCATGATCTGCACATAGCCGCTCGATGCATTGCGATAGTCTTGTGCAAAGCCTGTCACCGTGTCGCCCATGCCGGTTGTCATGCGGCTTGATCCTTGGGCCACCGGCAAATCAAGGGAATGCTCCACATCGGTCACCACAATCGGGTGGCGGGTGCGATAATCATCAGGGATCGAGCCGGTCGACATCGTATCCTTGCCCATGCCACCGCAGCTGGACAGTGATAGCAGAGCCACCAATCCCAACATCAGTTTCGGGGTCAGTTTCGCGGGGAATTTTGCATCTTGCACGATCATCACCGCCTCACTTGTAAATAAAGCCGACCGTGCCGTGGTAAGCACCGGTGGTGTTGGTGTCTTTGCGGCCATAGACCTTGTTGACACGGTTGAGAAAATACATGGCTCCGTCGCCCGCCGGATTGAAATTGTCGTCGGGGCGCTGCAATTGATTGCGGGCAACCGGGCGCGTGAGGTACGGCGTGGCGATAATCACCAGCTCGGTTTCCTTGCGGTCAAATTGCTTGTTGCGAAACAATGCACCAAGGATCGGCACGCTGCGGGCCCCGGGAACGCCCTTGCTTTGCTGGCTGATGTCGTCATTGATCAGACCCGCCAGCGTGATAGAGCCGCCCGAGGGCAGTTCCACGGATGTTGTGGCCTGCCGCTTGCGAAACTCGGTTGTGCTGCCCGTGGTCATGGGTTCGGACACTTCGGTTTCGATCTTGAGGCTGATGCGACCGGCCGACAAAACCACAGGGGTAAAGTTCAGCTTGATGCCGTAATCATAGGTCTGGGTGGTGGTCGATCCATTGGCCTGATTGATGGTGCGGATCAACTCGCCGCCTGAGCTGAATGTGGCGCTCTGGCCAGAGGTGGCGGTCAGGGTTGGCTCGGCCAATGTCTTGATGACCTTGGCTTCTTCCATGGCGTTGATCACGGATGCCAACGAATATTTGCCCAAGGCTGTCGAAATGGCCGCAGTGATTGCGCTGGAATCGGCCGGGTTGGAGGCTGTCACGGGTGTGTTGCCCGAAATGGTGTTTTGCAGTGTGGTGTTGAAGCCCAATTGCTTGAGGATTTCGCGGCGCACTTCGGCAACCGTGATTTTCAACGTCACCTGATCATCGCCCTCGATCGTCAGCATATTGACGATTTGAGATTGCTGGCGGCCTTCGGCATAAATCGCCACGGCACCATCGCCACTGCTGTTGCTGGTGGCTGTTTGATTTCGGGTGGTGGCTTCACCGCCCTTGACAAAGGCCTGGGCGAGGGCAACGGCACGGGTCGAATCCTGCGGCGTGCGCACGGTGCCGGTCAGCACGACATTGTCGGAGATGATCTCGACCTTGATGTTGGAATCGGGAATGAAGCGGCGAAGATTGGCTTCCAGCCCATCGATATCGCGCTCGATTTGCAGATCAAGGCTGACAATTTCGCGCCCGTTGGCACCGAAGATGAAAATATTGGTTTGCCCAACGGTTTTGCCAAACAGGTAGATGCGCCGCGACGTACGGGTCACGGCATCAGCCAAGGTTGGGTCGGCCACCAGAATGTCCTGCGCATCTTCTGGCAGGTCCACCACAATCGCCTTGTTGAGGCCAAGCTTCAGCGTGCGGTGCGCGCCGGGGCCAGATTGGGTGATGCGCACCAGCGATTGCTGTTCGGCATGGGCTTTTGCACCGTCGTGCCACAGGCTTGCGCGCTCGCCGGGAATGCCTGACACCGTGAAAGCAAGTGCGACGCCTGTCAGTGTGAGGGCGCGAAGCAGGCGAGGGCGGATAGCGCTCATCGGAGTGATCCTGTTCATTATTGCGTGCCCCCCGCACTGGTCACGACGGAGCCTGACTTGATAACCTGCACTTGGTCGCCGGTGTTCAACGTATCGGGCTCTTGTGCATCAGAAACCGAACGCAGGGTCAGCGACAATCGCTCGGCGGCTTGCTGGCCTGCGGCAAGCGAAATTGACTGCTCAGGCGTGAGTTCGAGGGTTGCGGTGGTACCGATGACCGAGCGGCGGCCGCCTTCCTTTTCTTCAATCTGTTGGTCAATCGCCAGCACACGCACATTGCTGAGCAAGAGCGAACTGACGTGAACATCGTTGTCGCCGCCTTGCTTTAACTTGCGTACCATGATGACATCGACGCGATCATTGGGCAGGATAAAGCCGCCAGCCCCGGTTGCCACCGAGATTTCTGTGGCAACGGCACGCTTGCCAGCGGGAAGCAGCGCAGACAGCGTGCTGCCCGACGCGTCGGCTACTTTTTCAATGCGGATCGGCTCACCTTCAAAAATTGGCAGACGCACGATGCTGCCGTTCAGATCCTTCATCGCATCCGGGCGACTGTCCTGGGTGATGAAACCGGTTACCAGATCATTCTTCGGCCAGGCCATCCAGCGCATCACCTTATCGGACAGGCGCGCACCCACCGGCATGCTGGTCGAGGCAACCAGAATATTGATGCTGGGATCTTTGATGACCGTTTTCTCAGCCTGCTGAACAACAACCTGCTTTGGCCCACTCATGCTCATGGCCAGCAAACCAGCAAGCCCTGCCGCAACAAGGGCGACAACAAGAATGAAGATACGGGCGGGTTTCATGGTCTTTCCTCAGGTGCAAGCGCAATGTCTTGGCCTTTAGAAGATCAGGAATTGGTGTAATTAGAGTTAACAAATGCCTTATGCATTTGGTTAATGATTTATTTCTTCGCGCTGATTGCCAGTAAAACCAGTGGCGATTGAAGGACACTGCAAAAGCCGCCAATGGCGATGGCAATGCCGTAAGGAATCTTTTTCTCCATCAGCAAAGATCTCGGCACGGGCAAGCGCAGCGCCAAAATATGCGAAGACTGGCTGCGAATCAGCAAGATGAGAAGGGTGAGCACCCCGCCCAGAATTGTCACCTGCAGCAAAAACACCAAAAGGCTGAGATTAAAGCCAAACCACACGGCGGCAGCACTCAGCAGTTTTGCATCCCCTCCGCCCATGACATTGAAGGCGAAAAAGGTAAAGCAGGCCAACAATACAATAAAACCAGACAGAAGATGAAGACTAACTTCGCGCAGAGGCAATCCCACCACAGCGGCCAAAGCAAAAAAGCCTGCCAACATGACAAGTGGGATCATATTGGGGATTTTCATCTCAAACAGATCAGTGAAAGCGGCTGCTGCTAGGCAGAGTGGAAAGATAAGCACGACTATTGCAGCCATCATGGCGGAAAACCCCGTTTGGTAAGGGGTGGAGGATAGGGCTGAAATGTAAACAAGAGGTTTGGTAAACAAAAAGAAAAACCGCCCTATCAAGGGCGGCTTTTGTAGCGATAGGCGATCAACTTTACATCAAGGTGCTGTCTTTGCCACAGCGGCGTTAAGCTTTGTAGAAATTCCAGAGAATGCTGCGTTCAAGCTATTGCCCAGCGTTGTTGCACCAGCGATGATGGCCACAGCAATCAGGGCTGCAATCAGGCCGTATTCGATGGCGGTTGCGCCGGATTCGTCTTTTATGAAACGTGCAAAAATCTTTGACATATTGTTTTCCTGCTCCAAGAGGGTGATCAGCTCCGTCAACTGTTTCCGCTGATCGGCTGGAGAGAAATTACAGGCAAGGCCATTGCGATTGACTTAAGAATTCGAGTTAACAGAGTTTTAATCCATGCTCTTGGCGCTTTTGGTAAATGAACTTTCAATACTATTTATAATCATGTCAGTATTGCGAAATATTCTGCGTTTGTTCTGATTTCAGGGCGCAAGAGCCTGCATTTTTTCAACGAATTTTATGCTGTTGTTGAAGCTCTGTTGGATATCGTCTTGCTGCATGTCTCAACGTGGAGCGTGTATTTAATATTCTGTTTACCATTTTGCTGCACACTATGGGGCAATTCAGAAAAAGAGATTGTTCTTATATGAGACCGGTTCTGCCGTTTCGCTTGGGATTTGCGCTTGCACTTGTTGCAAGCATGGCAGCGGCAAGCTTTGCCCGGGCTGACAGCAACCTGCTGCGGGTTTATATGAATCAGGCCCGGATCTTGAAACTTGATCGGCCGATCAGCAAAGTCATCATCGGCAATGACAAGGTGGCCGATGCAACGGTTGCCGATGCCAAAACCATTGTGTTGACCGGGCGCAGTTTTGGCACCACCAACATTGTCTTACTGGATCGCGACGGCAATGCCGTGCTGGATGAGCGTATTCTAGTGTCGATTGACGAGAGCAATACGGTGCGGGTTTTCAAGCAAACAGAGCGCACAGTTCTGTCGTGCGATCCCAATTGTGAAGAGCATTCAAAGTTCAATAATGCCGCCACAACCGGCGCTGTCGGTGCGACCAATTGATTGTCTCGATCCGGTCTTTATGGGGCAGGAATAGCTATTTTTTAAATATCACCCAAAACAGGGTTTGCGATCATTCTGTGCAAACCGAGACAATTTGGAAACGAAACTTAAAGACTTGACCTCATAATCTATGGTCACGTTAAACAATCGGCGCTGAGACATGACGTTCATCAAGCGGGCCAGTGACAGCCGGTCCAGACCACGCCGTTACACATGGCTGAGGTTGCTCAGGCGATTTAGGCGCTCAGCAGACGGCTCGGCGGCGATTGAGTTTGCCATCCTGGCTATTCCTTATTTTCTCATTGTCTTCGCCATTCTGGAGACCTTCATTGCCTTTGTTGCCGAGCAAGTGGTGACGTCAGCCGTCGACACGTTGGGGCGCAATCTTCGCACCGGCAATATTACCTATAATCTTGAAAAATCGACCAATAAGACGAGTGCTGAATTTCGCCAGCTGTTTTGCAATGAGATTTCATTTCTATTGAAATGTGACGCCTCTGAAATCGCAACGCCCAATCGGCTGTATCTGGATGTGCGCAGCTTTTCCACCTTTGCCGCAATCCCCAAAGTTGTCACGACTGCGAACGGCAGTCTGGATACGACGGGCTTTGCATATGCGCCTGGCGGCCCGGGCACCATTAACATGCTCCGCGCTTATTACTATTGGCCGGTCACCACAGATTTGGTCCGCTCCTATGTTGCCACCATTCGAAAGCCCGGTGAAACCAGCAATTCGGATTATCTGATTGTGGAAACCACGGCTTTCCAGAGCGAGAATTATTGATGATGCTCTGGCGTAACAACATCCAGCTTCTGATCCATCGCCTTCAGCATTTTTCGAAGGACACCTCAGGCGTCGGCGCGGTGGAATTTGCGCTGATCGTGCCCGTGCTATTGCTGCTCTATCTCGGCGCGTTCGAGCTGACGCTTGGGCTCAACGTCGCCTCACGCGCCACCTCCAGCGCCGGTGCCATTGCCGATATTGTGGCAAGCAAGGATGGCAACTTCAACAAGGCATTCCTGGCGACAATGCCCGATGTGGCTGCTGCCATTTTCGCACCAAAACCAACCACGGGTTTTGCAATGAAAATCACCGGCATTCAGGTGGATCAGAGCCTCAATGCCAAGGTTGCGTGGTCATGGGCGCAAGATGGCAGCAAGCCGTACAGTGTCGGGAGCGCAGCAACCATGCCATCGGGCATGGCAGCGGCTTCCTCCTCCTTTGTGCATGTCGAGTTTTCAATTCCTTATAAATTGATCACCTACGTGCCGGGGCTGAATGCATCGCTCAGCATCATCACCATCAGCCGCGATTTTTATTATCGCCAGCGCACGAGTGAAACGGTGAGCTGCTCCGATTGCTAAACGGCTGAAGCGTAGAGATTTGCAACACCGTGGGCAAATCGCTATGGATCAGGAACAATAAACGGCATTTGGTGAAGTATGGCACGGGCATTTCTTTTTGTTCTCGACTCCTTCGGTGTTGGCGGGGCACCCGATGCTGCACGCTATCATGATGAGGGTGCCGATACGCTTGGCCATATTGCCGAGTTTTGTGCAGCCGGTGCCGCAGACCGCCAAGGTTTGCGCGAAGGGCCATTGCAGCTTCCCAATATGTCCGCGCTGGGGCTGATGCACATTGCCCAAATGGCCAGTGGCTCGCTTCCGCTCGGCATGCCTCTGCCCGACCGCACCTTTGGCATCTATGGGGCCGCCTCGGAAGTGTCAAAGGGCAAGGACACGCCCTCTGGCCATTGGGAGATTGCTGGCACACCGGTGATGTTTGATTGGGGTTATTTCCCCACCGACGGAGATGCCTTTCCGCCCGAATTGGTGGAGCAGATTTGCCAAAAGGCCAATCTGCCCGGCATTTTGGGCAATTGCCACGCCTCCGGCACAGATATTATCGCTCGTTTGGGACAGGAACATTGCCGCAGCGCCAAGCCGATCTGCTACACATCCTCCGACTCGGTGTTTCAGATCGCCGCCCATGAGCGGTATTTCGGCCTCGATCGGTTGCTGAAACTCTGCGAGATCGTGCGTGAATTGCTGATGCCTTATAATATCGGCCGGGTGATTGCGCGACCGTTTGTTGGCGAAACGCCAGCGACGTTTGAGCGTACCGGCAACCGGAAGGACTATTCCGTGTTGCCGCCCGAGCCAACGTTGTTGGATCGCCTTACCCAGGCAGACCGCACCGTGCACGCCATTGGCAAGATCGGCGATATTTTTGCCCACCAAGGCACCAAGCGCGAAATCAAGGCCAGCGGCAATGAAGCGCTGATGGCGGCCACCTTGACCGTGATGGATGAGGCCGAGGACGGCGACCTCGTGTTCACCAATTTCGTGGATTTCGATATGCTCTATGGCCACCGCCGCGATGTGCCGGGCTATGCGGCAGCACTTGAGGCCTTTGATCTGTGGTTGCCCGCCGTCTATCGCAAACTTGTGCCCGGCGATCTGGTCATCCTCACCGCAGATCACGGCTGCGACCCCACATGGCGTGGCACCGACCACACCCGTGAGCGGGTGCCGATCATGGCCTTTGGCCCCGGCATTCGCAGCCGCTCGATTGGTCTGCGCCCCAGTTTTGCCGATATTGGCGAAAGCATTGCCGCCCATCTTGGTATTGCGCCTGGTGCGCACGGGAGGAGTTTTCTATGACACAAAATTTGCTGAAAGCCGAATTGCATTGCCACGTTGAAGGTGCGGCACCGCCCGCGCTGACACTGGCACAAGCCGAGAAATATGGCATTGATTCCCGTTCCTTTGTGCGCAATGGAGCCTATGTCTGGACGGATTTCACCAGCTTTATAGCCTGCTATGATTTTGTCGCATCCGTGTTTCGCACCCAGGAAGACTATGCCGATCTGGCTGAGGCCTATCTGTGCGAACTGGCCGGTGTAAATACGATCTATAGCGAGCTATTTGTATCGCCAGACCATGGTGAAGCGGTGGGCCTCTCGGCTGAAGCCTATATTGAGGGCCTGGCCGAAGGCATTGCGCGCGCAAAAGAAAAAACCGGCATAGAATGCCGCATGGTGATTATCGGCGAGCGCCATCTGGGACCAGACAATGTTCTGCGCCGCGCCAAATGGCTGGCAAACTACAGCCATCCGCTGGTAACAGGCTTCAATATGGCCGGCGAAGAACGCATGAACCGGGTGGTGGATTATGCGCCAGCATTTCAAATCGCCAAAGGGGCAGGCTATGGCATCACCATCCACGCCGGTGAATTGTGTGGCGCGTTCAGCGTGACGGATGCGCTCGACCATGTTGCACCAAGCCGCATAGGCCATGGGGTGCGATCCATTGAAGATGCGGATCTGGTCAAGCGGCTCGCCGATCTCGGCACGGTGTTGGAAGTTTGCCCGGCCTCCAATATTGCCCTACAGGTCTTTCCCGATCACGATAGCCATCCGCTTCGGCAATTGACGGATGCGGGTGTGCGGGTCTGCATCAATTCCGATGATCCGCCGTTTTTCCATACATCTTTGGCGCAAGATTATGAGATCGTCGCCAACATGGGCTTTGATAGGTCCGAGATTAACGCCATGACGCGCACTGCCATTGAAGCCGCTTTTGTGGATGAGGCCACGCGATCTCGGCTGCTTTTGCGCCTTGATGAGCCAACACGTCAGGATGCATCTGGGGATGATTTGGTAAAATAAGCGGCACACTCTTGCTCTGACGGGTTATTCTTGGAACAGAATGGATCCCAAGATCAGAGCAATAAACATAAGAAGGTTCTCTCCATGGACGGCGTTACAGTCATCAATCACCCCCTCGTGCAGCACAAGCTGTCTTTCATGCGGCGCAAGGAAACCTCGACTGCTGGCTTTCGGCGCTTGCTGCGGGAAATTTCCACGCTGCTATGCTATGAAGTGACCCGTGATCTGGAACTGACCATGGAAACCATCGAAACGCCGATGGTGGAGATGGAAACACCGGTGCTGGAAGGCAAGAAGCTGGTGTTTGCGTCCATCCTGCGCGCTGGCAACGGCCTGTTGGAAGGCATGCTGGATCTGGTGCCTTCGGCCCGCGTGTCGCATGTCGGCGTCTATCGCGACCATGAAACCCTGCAAGCGGTGGAATATTACTTCAAGGCCCCGGAAAGCCTGTCCGAGCGGCTGGTGATTGTGGTGGACCCGATGCTGGCCACCGGCAATTCCTCGATTGCCGCCGTGGACAAGCTGAAAGAGCGCGGCGCGATCAATCTGCGCTTTGTCTGCCTGCTGGCAGCGCCAGAAGGCATCAAGAATTTCCGCGAAGCGCACCCTGATGTGCATGTTTACACGGCAGCCATTGATAGCCATTTGAACGAGCACGGCTATATCGTGCCTGGTCTGGGCGATGCGGGCGACCGCATGTATGGCACCAAGTAAGCTTTGCGTTAACCAGAAAGACTTGCAACCCCGGTGCTTTTGCGCCGGGGTTTGTTTTTGCGCAATGCTGTTAACCGAAGTGAAAGTCGCAGGTGCGTTTTCTCTATGCGACAGCGTTTGTCAGGGAAAAGTGGTAACCGGTTTTACTGATCAGACAAACTCAAACAAAGAAGTTTAGAGACTATCTGGTTCAATCTGAACCCGACAGTCTCTAAATTTGGGGAGGCAGTTTTATGCTCATGCGGGTTCTGATCTTTGCGGGGCTGATCGTGGTGGTGGCAACCCAGCTTCCGGCCTATCTGCAAAGCCATATTGAAGCACCTCCGGTGGTTGCCAGTTTAAACACAGAGTCTCAATCAGCCCCACCAGAGCAAGCGTCAAGCTATGGGCAGGCGCTTTTGCGCGCCGATCAACGGGGGCATTTCATCACCACTTTCCGCATCAATGGCAAAGCCGTGGAAGCGATGATTGACACAGGCGCTTCATCCGTGGCGATCAATGAAACCACGGCGCGCCGCTTGGGCATGAGCGGCAACGATCTCAATTTTAAATACAAGGTCAACACTGCCAATGGCGAGACGCCTGCCGCTGTGGTGATGCTGGATCGCATCGAGGTTGGCGGTGTGCGTGTTGATGATGTGCAGGCCATGGTGCTGAAAGACACGGCGCTATCAAGCACGTTGATCGGTATGACGTTTTTGAAAAAGCTGGGTAGCTACAAGGTCGAAAACGGCCAGATGCGCTTAAGCCAGCGATAGGGGCGGGCAAACGGCGTCTTGTCGCATTGGAGGTCAGAAACTGCCCTGGGCATTCGTTTCTCTGTTGTGCAGTCTCAAGATGCTCATATAAGTTGAGTTCTTGTTTCCTGAGATCAGAATGAGAGGCGACAATCGACATGAATTCAGATGTTGTAACGGTTCTGACGGCGCTTGGCCTGTATGCTGCTGTGGTGATCAGTCCCGGTCCGAACTTCGCTTTAATATCCAGATTGGCAATGTCCGGGGCACGATCAACCGCCGTGGGTGCAACATTTGGATTTGCTATTGCCGCAACCTTTTATGCGGTTCTAACCATGGCGGGTTTGGCGCTGTTTTTGGCAAAGGTCGGGTGGTTGGCAAGCCTTATGCAGATTGCTGGCGGCTGTTATCTTGTCTATCTCGGCCTGATGGCGTGGCTCTCTGGCAAGCCTGATACGGCGAAACAAGGCGTGCCGCCTGTCGAAAAGGGCAGTGTTTTGCGCGGTTTGCGCGTGGGGATGATTGTTAATCTCTCCAACCCGAAGGGGATTGCCTTCTTTATTGGCCTTTATGCCGTTGCAGTGCCGCCCGAGACGGGTCTTTTAGCAAAACTGGCAATTCTTGTGGGTGGATTTTTGATTGAGATCATCTGGTACAGTCTGGTGACCGCTCTGTTGTCTCGCAGGCAAGCCAAAGCCGTCTATGATCGATTTGCTCAGTGGATAGAACGCGCGATTGGAACAGTGCTGGCCGGGTTTGGCATCAGGCTGATTGCTGAAAAAATCTGATCTTCTCAACGGTGCCGCCCATTGAATTGCATGAGCGGCGCAATTCTAAATCGTTTAGGGTCTGTCAGGTTCAGATTGAATCTGGCAGACCCTATATTCTTTTGTTTTCGTTTGTCTTTTCGGGAAAACCGGGTTCCACTTTTCCCTGGCAAACTCTAATGCGCGCCAGACATATCGCCAAGCACTTCCTTGGATGCCACGGTGGAATCGGCATTGAGCTTGTAAACCATCGGCACGCCGGTGGCCAAATTCACGCCCAGAATCTGTTCCTTGGTCAGCTTGTCCAGCACCATCACCAGTGCGCGCAGCGAGTTGCCATGGGCTGCCACCAGCACGGTTTCGCCTAGCAGCACGCGTGGCAGGATTTCCATCATGTAATAGGGCCAGACGCGCGCGCCCGTATCCCGCAGGCTTTCGCCGCCCGGTGGTGGGACGTCATAGGACCGGCGCCAGATATGCACCTGCTCTTCGCCCCATTTGGCGCGGGCGTCATCCTTGTTGAGGCCCGATAGATCACCATAATCGCGCTCGTTGAGGGCTTCGTCGCGGATGGTCTCTAAGCCAGCCTGTCCCACATTGTCCAAAATAATGCCGCAGGTTTTCTGGGCGCGGCTGAGGTTGGACGTAAAAGCAATGTCGAATTTAATGCCGTAGTCGGCCAGTGCCTTGCCGCCAGCATTGGCTTCCTGCACGCCCAGTTCGGTCAGGTCTGGATCACGCCAGCCGGTGAACAGGTTTTTCAAATTCCATTCGCTCTGGCCGTGGCGCACGAGCACGAGGGTACCAGTCATCGACAAATCCTCTCAGATATCAGTTAGTATGAGCCAGCCCGAGCACATCGAGCATGGAATAGAGACCGGGGTTTTTATCCCGCGCCCAAAGGGCAGCCTTCACAGCACCCCTTGCAAATATAGAACGATCACCTGCGCTGTGCGACAGCGTCACAATCTCGCCTTCGCCAGCCAGCATCACCGAGTGCTCGCCGATCACTGAGCCGCCGCGCAAGGTGGCAAAGCCAATCGAGCCAGCCTCGCGGGGACCAGTAAAACCGTCGCGCACTTTCACAGCCTTGTCTTTCAAATCAATGCCTCGGCCTGAAGCGGCGGCTTCACCCAGCAACAAAGCGGTGCCAGATGGTGCATCGACCTTGTGCTTGTGATGCATTTCCAGCACTTCAATATCCCAGCCAGCCGCATCCAGTGCTTTTGCCGCCTGCTGCACCAAAACCGACAGCAGATTGACGCCGAGGCTCATATTGCCCGATTTGACCAAACGTGCGTGGCGCGCGGCGGCGTCAAACTTGACCTGATCGGCCTCCGAGCAGCCGGTGGTGCCAATCACATGCACAATGCGGGCCTGAGCGGCCAGTGCGGCAAATTCAACAGAGGCTTCGGGCCGGGTAAAATCAATCACGCCATCCGCATGCACAAAAGCTGCGAGCGCATCATCGGTGACGGCAACACCCAGCGGACCAAGCCCTGCCAATTCACCAGCATCTTTACCAAGAGCGCTTGAGCCAGCCCGCTCAACCGCGGCATGCAGCACAGCCCCGTCTGTCTCAGTGATAATGCGGATCAGGGCTTGCCCCATCCGGCCACTTGCGCCCACCACCACCAATTTCATCGGCCCTGTGCCAACCGCATTTGCCATTGTCGTTGTCTCCACGTCTTTTACAGCATCTGGATGCGTGTTTTTCTTCAGCGTGTCCAGCGCCGCCCTTCGTGCCGAACGCCAAATTTTTCGGGTGTGCGGGCGTAAGCGGCAAGGCCGAACAGCGCGGCTTGCGGATGCGTGACCACAAAGGTCGGTATGGATTTCATCATGGCTGTGTGCGGCGCTTTATCTTCAAACGCCGCCCGGAAAACCGGATTTTTCAACAAGGATGCAATTTTCTGCGAAATACCGCCAGACAAGAACACACCGCCGCGCGCCATGAACACCAGCGCCATATCCCCCGCCAAGCGACCCAGATAGGTCACAAACAGCACCATGGTTTCCACGGCCACCGGATCGCTGTCGTTCAACGCATGGGTCGTCACCTCAGCGGGGTCTGTCCACTTTGGCTCAATGCCGTCGGCGGCACAAATGGCATTGTAGAGGTGGATGATGCCACGGCCACACAGGATTTGTTCGCCGGAAATGCGACCTTCAATCCTGTCAATATGCGGAAAGATCTCAAAGTCGCGTGCGCTGCGCGGACCAAGATCCACATGGCCGCCTTCACCGGGAACCGGAAACCACTTGTGCTGGGTATAGAGCAGGCCGCCAACACCAAGACCGGTGCCGGGTCCAAGAATAACCCGCGAACCCACCGTCGCTTCGGTGATCTCACCCACGGCCAGATGGTCATCAAGCGGCAAGGCTGCTGCGGCCAGCGCCTGCGCCTCGAAATCATTGACAACCAGCACGTCATCAAAGCCGAGATCGGAGATCATTGCCTTTGGGCGAATAACCCAGGGGCAATTGGTCAGCGGAATTTCATCGCCCTTGATGGGGCCCGCAACCGCCAGAATGGCCGAGCGCGGTTTGATTTCGCTTTGGTCCAGAACGCGCTCTTGAAGCGCCTGATCAATGGTTGGAAAATCGGCTGTTTGGATATTGGTGAATTCTTTTGGCTTCGCATCCGCATCGGACAAAATCCAGAACCGGGCATTGGTGCCACCAATGTCACCAACCAGAACCGGAAAGGGGAGGTGGTCATTTTCAACAGGATGAGGCATCGACAAATCCATCTTTCGCCGCGCTGGCGTATGTATCGTTAACGGGCAATCGCTGGCAACAGCACTTCTGCTGTCGCCCGGTTCAGCGCCATGGGCGTATCATACAGGATCGCCAGCCGCATCAATGCCTTCACATCAACGTCATGAGGCATGGGCGTCAAGGGATCAACAAAAAATACCAAAAGTGCCACTTCTTCTTGCGCAATCATCGCCCCGATCTGCTGATCGCCGCCCAGCGGGCCGCTTTTCATGCGGGTGATATTGAGCTTGGGACAGGCGTCTTGCACCTGACCGCCGGTGGTGCCGGTGGCGACAATCTGCCATGGTTGAAGAGCATCCTGATGATGACGGGCAAAATCCGCCATCTGCTCTTTCATCTTGTCATGGGCAATCAGCGCAATTTTCCGTCGCTCAACCATGGCTCCCCTCCCAAAATTTCAATCGATTTGATTCCTCTTATATCAAGGTTCAGGCCGATGAAAACCCTCATGCTCTCAAGGTTTCGGTAAGCCTACATCTTCTGAGGGAAGGTTCGGATCGTCCGGTGCGCTGGCTGAGGCTTTCACCGGCACTGCCCCCGGATTGGTATAGGCACCTGGCCCGCCATAGGTTGCCTGTTTTTCTGAGGAAACGGCAGGTGCGTTGAGAATGGCGCTACATGCCTTTGGCAAATCAGACACCATCACCGGGCGCGGCTTTGGTGCCGGTTTTGCATTGGGATCTTTCTTTTTTGGCTCCCATGGTTCTTTGGTAAACCACCAGGCCAGGGATTGGTCGCAGCCATCACCCTTGCCGGTTGCGGCCTGTGGCTTGCAATCACTCGCCCCCGGTGGGCAGAACAGCCGGATATGGAAATGGGCATCATGGCCATACATGGGGCGCAGCTTGCCCATATTGGTACGATCGCCGGTCCAGGTGTCGCACATCTTCTTTTTGATGGCCGGATTGACGAAAATCCGCTGCACCTGCGGATAGCTGGCCGCCAGCATCAGCAGTTTGGCGTGGGCTGGCGTCCATGTCTGCGGGTTGATGGTCAGGAACTTGTCCTTCATGATCATCGAGGTAAAGGGCAGATCTTCGCGCTGTTGCGCGGTGAGGCGCTTGGACGGCATGGGCGTCAGCCAGATATCGGCATCCATGCCGATCTGGTGCGATGCATGGCCGCTGGCCATTGGCCCTCCGCGCGGTTGGGCAATATCGCCCACCAGCAGGCCGGGCCAGCCGATTTTGGTGGCATCTTTTGAGAGTTGCTCAAGGAATGCAATGGTGCGCGGATTGCCCCAGCGCCGATTGCGCGACAGGCGCATGGCCTGCCATGTCGGCCCATCGGTGGGCAGGGCCACAGCACCGCTCATGCAGCCCTTGGCGTAAAACCCTTCAGGCGATGCCGGGCCGGCCGTGGGCAGGGTTACGGCCCCGAAAGCTTGCTTGGCGGGTTGATCAGCAAACGCTTCGCCAAGGCTTGCCGTCGCCATGAGGATGGCAAGGCCGATCATGGACGCGCGGATAGATGCGGAATGTTTCACCAAAAGTCACCTCGGGTTGGCAATCATGCGTGATTCTCTTGCCCGTAAACCTACTGCATAATTCCATAAATCGGAATCGATTTAAGGAGAAAATTATGCAGCAGTTTTAAAGTGTTACAGCGCCGTGCGCCATAGAGGGCGCGTAAAGCGTCGCGATAACCCTGAATGCTTGCGGCATAATTTTCCCTGGACCGATTGAGGTTCAAGGAGAAAAGCATGCTGCCGTGACAACCGCCTGTCTTTCGCCCCGATTTGTCGTAGAGTAACGGACAAATCAGGTGTTCACTGTTGAAATGCGGGGGTAATTTATGGCTGTCATGCGTCTTGGTGCGGGGTTTCTTGCGCTGCTCTTGAGTGTTTTTGTCAGCCCTGTGACGGCGCAGGAACTGCAATGGCGGCACGCGATTGGCATTATTGAAGCCCCGAAATACCCGCAGGGCTTTGCGCATTTCAACTATGTCAATGTGAATGCGCCGAAAGCGGGGGAGCTGAAGCTTTCCGCCGAAGGCACATATGACAGCTTTAATCCGGTGGTTGGTAAAGGGCAATTGGCGGCGGGCCTAGTGCCCCGCCTGTCTTTGGTCACGGAAACACTGTTGAAGCCGTCCATGGATGAGGATGGAACCTCTTATGGCCTGCTTGCCGAAGCGGTTGCCTATCCGGATGATTATTCGTTCGCCAAATTCCGGCTCCGCCCTGATGCCAAATGGGCAGATGGCCAGCCCGTGACGCCGGAAGATGTGGTGTTCAGCTTCGAGAAGTTCAAAGAGCTGAACCCCATGTATACTAGTTATTACAGCCATGTGCTCAAAGCCGAAAAGACCGGCGAGCGCGAGGTGACATTTACTTTCGACCAGAAAGGCAACAAGGAACTGCCCGCGATTGTCGGCGAGATTGACATTGTGCCCAAGCATTGGTGGGAAGCAAATGGACCGGATGGAAAGCCCCGCGACATTGCCAAAACCACGCTGGAACCCATCATGGGGTCCGGGCCTTATCGCATTGCTGCGTTTTCGCCGGGTGCATCGGTACGCTATGAATTGCGGGATGATTATTGGGGCAAAAACCTCAATGTGAACATTGGCTATAACAACTTCAAAACGGTGAATTACACCTATTTCAACGATGACAATGTTGAGTTCGAAGCCTTTCGAGCGGGCAATATTGATTATTGGTATGAAACCAAGGCAGCCCATTGGGCCACGGCCTTTGATTTTCCAGGCGTCAAGGATGGCCATGTCATTCGCGAGGAATTGCCAAACCCATTCCGCACCACCGGCATCATGCAGGCCATGGTGCCAAATATGCGGCGGCCAATCTTCAAGGACGAGCGGGTGCGCAAAGCGCTGTCCTACGCCTTTGATTTTGAAGAGCTGAACCGGACCGTGTTTTACAACAGTTACAAGCGGGTCAACAGCTTTTTCTGGGGCACTGAGCTTGCCTCATCCGGCCTGCCCAAAGACAAGGAACTGGCAATTCTCGAAGGTTTGAAAGACGAGGTGCCGAAGGAGGTGTTCACTCAACCGTTTGAGAATCCGGTTGGCGGAACGCCCGAAAAGCAGCGCGATAATCTACGCAAGGCGGTGGGTCTGCTGAAACAGGCAGGGTATGACCTGCGCGGCAATAAAATGGTCAATGTTGCAACGGGCGAGCCACTCAAATTCGAGATCCTGCTGCCCAATCCAACCTTGGAGGTTGTTGCGGTTCCCTATGCCAATAGCTTGCGCAAAATTGGCATTGAGGCGAGTATCCGCACTGTTGATTCCTCACAATATATCAATCGCTTGCGCAGCTTTGACTATGACATGACCTGGACCGTTTGGGCCCAGACCCGTAATCCCGGCAATGAGCAGCGTCAGTACTGGGGATCAACGTCTGTCAATAAGGAAGGGTCTCGCAATTATGCAGGCATTGCCGATCCGGCTATCGACAAACTGATCGATATGGTAATCTTTGCCAAAAGCCGGGATGATCTGGTGGCATCCACACGGGCGCTCGATCGGGTGCTGTTGGCCCATCACTATGTGGTGCCCATGTATTATGGCAGCACGGCGCGTCTGGCGTATTGGAGCCGGCTGACCCGTCCCGCAGACCTGCCCACCTATTCCACGGGCTTTCCCGACATATGGTGGTCAAAAACCTCCCTGCAATGAGCAAAGCTTTGCAGGCGGCGCTCTAGGGTTTACCAATAGGCACACGAATCAGATGCATCAAAAAGGATCAATGGATTGGCAAAGCAGCATGGCATGGCAACATCGGGAGTGATTGACTGATGGGTGCTTATATCCTGCGGCGTCTGCTGCTGATGATTCCAACCATGGTTGGCATCATGGGCATTTCCTTTCTGGTCATCCAGTTTGCCCCCGGCGGCCCGGTGGAGCAGGTGGTGGCGCAGCTTTCGGGGCAGGGCGATAGCGCCGATCAGCGCCTGTCCGGTGGTGGCGATATTGTTGGCCAAGGGGCTGGCAACGACGGCTCCACCTATCGCGGCGCGCAAGGGCTGGACCCGGATCTGATCAAGAAGCTGGAAAAGCAGTTTGGCTTTGATAAGCCGCCACTCACCCGCTTTCTTGATATGATGTGGAATTATATCCGCTTTGATTTTGGCGAGAGTTTTTTCCGCAACGCCTCGGTGTTGTCGATTATCGCCGATAAAATGCCGGTGTCGATCTCGCTCGGCGTGTGGGTGTTGTTGCTCTCCTATGCCATTTCCATTCCGCTTGGCATTCGAAAAGCCGTCAAGGATGGCTCGACATTTGATGTCTGGACCTCTGGCGTGATTGTGGTGGGCTATGCGGTGCCGGGCTTTTTGTTTGGCATCTTGCTGATCGTGCTGTTTGCCGGTGGGTCGTTTTACAACTGGTTTCCCTTGCGCGGCCTGACCTCTGATAATTTTGCCGACTTAAGCTGGTGGCAGAAGATCCTGGATTATTTCTGGCACCTCACATTGCCGCTCACAGCCCTGTTGCTCTCGGCCTTTGCCACCACGACGCTGTTGACCAAGAATTCCTTCATTGATGAAATCAAGAAGCAATATGTGGTGACAGCGCGTGCCAAGGGCCTGTCTGAGCATCGGGTGCTATACGATCACGTGTTTCGCAATGCCATGCTGATTGTGATTGCCGGCATTCCGGGAGCCTTCGTGGCTGCCTTTTTCACGGGTTCGCTGTTGATTGAAAACATCTTTTCGCTCGATGGCCTGGGGCGGCTTGGCTATCTCTCCATCGTCAATCGCGATTATCCCATTGTGTTTGCCACGCTCTATATTTTCTCGCTGTTGGGGCTGGTGGTCGGGCTGGTGTCAGACCTGATCTACACCTGGATTGACCCCCGCATCGATTTTGACCGGAGGGATGTCTGATGACGATAACCTCTGAAACCACCATAATGCCACCGAAGAAGCCGTTTCTGTCGCCGGTTAATCTGCGCCGTTTGCAAAATTTCAAAGCCAATAAGCGTGGCTATTGGTCGTTCTGGATTTTCATGGTGCTGTTTATCCTCAGCCTGTGTGCCGAGCTGATTGCCAATGATCGCCCGATTATCGCATCCTACAAGGGCGAAATCCTGTTTCCGATTGCGGTGAACTATCCGGAAGAAAAATTCGGCGGCTTTCTGGCGGTGACGGATTATCGCTCAAGCTTTGTTGCGGATGAAATCAACGCTCATGGCTGGATGATCTGGCCGCCGATCCGCTATTCCTACCGAACGGTCAATTCCGAAATCCCGCACTCTGCCCCCACCCGGCCATTCTGGCTGATGGATAAAAAAGAACGCTGCTCGGCCTATCCCAAGGGCGTCGATGATCCCAATTGCATCATTGGCAATATGAATTGGCTTGGCACCGATGATCAGGCCCGCGATGTGGCAGCACGTATGATCTACGGTTTTCGCATCTCTGTGCTGTTTGGCCTGACGCTGACGATTTTCTCGGCCATCATTGGCGTGTCAGCTGGTGCCGTGCAGGGCTATTTCGGCGGCTGGACCGACCTGTTGATGCAGCGGTTTATCGAAATCTGGTCCTCGGTGCCGGTGCTCTATATTCTGCTGATTATCGCTTCCATTCTGCCGCCCGGCTTCTTCGTGCTGTTGGGCATTATGCTGCTGTTCTCCTGGGTGCATTTTGTTGGCATTGTTCGGGCAGAATTTTTGCGGGCGAGAAATTTCGAGTATGTGAATGCCGCCCGCGCCTTGGGCGTCGGCAACTGGACCATCATGTTCCGCCACCTGCTGCCCAATGCCATGGTGGCAACGCTGACCTTTTTGCCCTTCATTCTGTCTGGTTCCATCACCACGCTCACCTCGCTCGACTTTCTCGGCTTTGGCATGCCGCCGGGGTCGGCCTCGCTGGGGGAATTGATTGCCCAGGGCAAACGCAATTTGCAGGCCCCATGGCTGGGGCTCACGGCCTTCTTCACCATGGCGATCATGCTGTCCTTGCTGATTTTTGTCGGCGAAGCGGTGCGCGATGCCTTTGATCCGAGGAAGACATTTAAATGAGTGCGCCGCTTCTTTCCGTCAAAGACCTCTCCGTTGTTTTCCATCAAGGGGGCAAGGAAAGCCTTGCCGTCAACCATGTCAGCTTTGACATCATGCCCGGCGAAATCGTGGCACTGGTGGGCGAATCCGGCTCTGGAAAATCGGTGTCTGCCGCTTCGATTTTAAGGCTCTTGCCCTATCCCGCCGCCAGCCATCCTTCCGGCCAGATTCTGTTTGAAGGCCGTGATGTGATGGCGTTGAACGAGCGCGATCTTCGCAAAGTGCGTGGCAATGACATCACCATGATCTTTCAAGAGCCGATGACCTCGCTGAACCCGCTGCACAGCATTGAGCAGCAGATTGGCGAGATTCTGGAGCTGCATCAAACCATCATCGGCGAGGCTGCTCGGCAAAAAACGCTGGAACTGCTGCGCCAGGTCGGCATTCGCGATCCGGAAAAGCGCCTAACCGCCTATCCGCATGAACTCTCCGGCGGTCAGCGTCAGCGGGTGATGATTGCCATGGCGCTGGCCAATCGCCCGAAATTGCTGATTGCCGATGAGCCAACCACGGCGCTGGATGTGACCGTGCAGGCGCAAATTCTGGAACTTCTGGCTGGGTTGAAGGATCAACATGGCATGTCCATGCTGTTCATCACCCATGATCTTGGCATTGTGCGCAAATTTGCCGATCGTGTTTGCGTGATGACCAAGGGCGAGATTGTCGAGACCGGCCCGGTTGCCGACATTTTCGATCATCCCCAACACGCCTATACCAAAAAGCTGCTGGCCGCAGAACCCAAGGGCGAACCCCCTGTCGCTGATAGCTCCAAGCCTGTGGTGATGCAGGGGCAGGATATTCGCGTATGGTTCCCCATCAAGGCCGGGTTCTTGCGCCGGGTGGTGGATCATGTGAAAGCCGTGGATGGGGTGGATCTGACGCTGCGGGCTGGCCAAACACTTGGCGTGGTGGGTGAATCCGGCTCTGGCAAAACCACCCTTGGGCTGGCGCTGGCGCGGTTGATCTCATCGAAGGGCCGAATCAGCTTTATCGGCAACGATATCAACGGCTATTCCTTCAAAGCCATGCGCCCGTTGCGGGATCGCTTGCAGGTGGTGTTTCAAGACCCGTTCGGCTCACTCAGCCCGCGCATGTCAATCAGCGATATCATCGCCGAAGGGTTGAAAGTGCATGAGCGCGGCCTCTCGGCAAAACAGCGTGATGAGCGCGTCTGCTGGGCGCTGGAAGAGGTGGGGCTGGATGTCTCCACCCGCTGGCGTTACGCCCATGAGTTTTCCGGCGGTCAGCGTCAGCGCATTGCCATTGCCCGCGCCATGGTGCTGAAACCGCGGTTTGTCATGTTGGATGAGCCAACGTCTGCGCTGGATATGAGCGTGCAGGCGCAGGTGGTCGATCTGCTGCGCGATCTGCAGACTCGTCACGATCTGGCCTATCTGTTCATCAGCCACGACCTGAAGGTGGTAAAAGCCCTGGCCAACGACATTATTGTGATGCGCACTGGCAAAGTTGTTGAGCAAGGAACCGCAGAAGAGGTTTTCCGCGCGCCAAAACAGGACTATACCAAAGCTCTCCTCGCCGCCGCCTTTGACCTGAAGGCCATGAATATCGGTGGCATCCGCCAGTAAAACCATTTGTCTTCAAGGAATATCCATGTCTGCCAAGCCGTCCGTGGTAATTGACCTCAAGTTTTCGCGTGAAGCCATGGATCGAGCGTTGAAGGGTGCCTTTCAGGACCGAGAGGTGATTGATCTGGGCAATCCTGATCACGCGGATAAGGATATTGCGCAGGCGTCCTACGCCATTTTGTGGAAGCCCGGCCCAACCCTGTTTCAAAAAGCAACCAGCCTGCAAGTGCTGTTTTCGGGCGGCGCAGGCGTGGACCATGTGCTGACCTTGCCCGGCCTGCCAGACTTGCCCATCGTGCGCTTTGTCGATCGCAGCCTGACGGACCGGATGAGCGAATGGGTGGTGCTCAATTGTCTCTATCACCTGCGCCGCATGCCACAGTACCTTAAGCAACAGCGCGAAAAGCTCTGGCATGAAATTGCCATGCAGCCCGAAGCCCGCGAGGTTACGGTGGGTGTGATGGGCCTCGGCGTGCTGGGGCTGGATGCGGTGCGCAAATTGAAAGTCATGGGCTTCAACGTCATCGGCTGGTCGCGCCGCAAGAAAGAGATTGAGGGCGTTGAGACCTTCGATGAAGATCATATTGATGAATTTTTGGCCCGCACCGACATGCTGGTTGGCCTTCTGCCGCTGACCAATGAAACGCGTGGCCTTTTTGATAGCAGCCTGTTTGCCAAGCTGAAACAAGGTGGAGCACTTGGCAAGCCGGTGTTTCTCAATGCCGGACGCGGCGGCAGTCAGGTGGAAGTGGATGTGATCTCGGCGCTTGAAAAAGGTGTGCTGGGAGCGGCTTCGCTGGATGTGTTCGAGAAAGAGCCGCTTTTGCTGGATAGCCCGCTATGGACCATGGAAAACGTGGTGGTCACCCCGCATGCGGCCGCCGAATCCGATGTGCGGGCTTTGTTTGCTCATGTTGAGGCGCAAATCGCCCGTTATGAAGCGGGAGAACCGCTGGAGCATGTGGTGGATCGCAACGCCGGCTATTGATTCTGGATCCGTTGTCCACAATCAAGCTGGACAACAGACGCCTTTTTTTTGATAAGTTTGCTCAGGAAATGGTCATTGGATTCGGATGGCTTTGGGTAGGACGGCTCTCTTGGGCCGGGATAAGTGCAGCGAGGACAAATGGCCAAGTCAGATATTGCAAGGCGCGTGTATAATCACGCTTGGAAGCTGGATCCGATTGTCCGCAGCCTGCTGGATACGGATTTCTACAAGCTTCTGATGCTGCAGATGATCTGGAAGCTCTATCCAGATGTGAACGTATCTTTCACCCTCATCAACCGCACCACCACGGTGCGGCTGGCTGACGAGATTGACGAAGGCGAATTGCGCACCCAACTTGATCATGTGCGCACGCTCAGCCTGAGCAAAAAAGAGCTGATCTGGCTGGCTGGTAATTCTTTCTATGGCCGCACCCAGATTTTCGAGCCGGAGTTTCTGGCCTGGTTTTCCACCGTGCGCCTGCCGCCTTATGAGCTTTCCAAGCGGGATGGCCAGTATGAGCTGACCTTCCGTGGTCGCTGGCTGGAAACCACGCTGTGGGAAATCCCGGCGCTTGCGATCATCAACGAGCTACGCTCCCGCGCCGCCTTGAAGTCCTTGGGATATTTCTCGCTGGATGTGGTCTATGCCCGCGCCAAAGCCAAGATGTGGGAAAAGGTCGAGCGGCTGAAAGAACTGCCGGGTCTGCGCATTTCCGATTTCGGCACCCGCCGTCGTCATAGCTTTTTGTGGCAGCGCTGGTGTGTGGAAGCTTTGAAGGAAGGCATTGGCCCGGCTTTCACCGGCACCAGCAATGTGTTGCTGGCGATGGATTCCGACCTGGAAGCGGTGGGCACCAATGCCCATGAATTGCCGATGGTGGCGGCGGCCCTTGCCAAAAATGATCAGGAACTGGCAGACGCCCCCTATAAAGTCTTGCAGGACTGGAACAAGCTCTACAACGGCAACCTGTTGATTGTGCTGCCAGATGCCTTTGGCACGGCCGCATTCCTGCGCAATGCGCCGGACTGGGTAGCCGATTGGACCGGCTTTCGCCCCGACAGCGCACCGCCAATTGAAGGTGGCGAGAAAATCATTGCCTGGTGGGAAAAAATGGGGCGTGATCCACGCCAGAAACTGCTGATCTTCTCTGACGGTCTGGATGTGGACGCCATCGTGCAGGCCTATCGCCATTTCGAGGGCCGCGTGCGCATGAGTTTCGGCTGGGGCACCAACCTCACCAATGATTTCATGGATTGCGCGCCCCATGAGATTGCCGGGCTCAAGCCGATTTCCATCGTCTGCAAAGTCATGGAAGCCAATGGCAGGCCTGCGGTCAAGCTCTCGGATAATCCGCTGAAAGCAACGGGGGAGCCCGCCGAGGTTGAGCGCTATCTGAAATTCTTTGGCTCGGAAGACATGGTAACGCATGCCGTCAAGGTGTGAGCGACTTCGCCTCCTGCGCTTGTAGCCAAACCTTGAGGGCTTCAATCACCTTGAGGCGCAGACATGTCTTGCGGGCCATGGCGCGCAGCAGGGAGCGATCATTGGCCCCAAAGCCCATATCCTGCATGACCTCTGCGGGTGTTATGCCGCGTGCCGTCATAATGGCTTCCATGCGCTGAATTGTCTGAGGCAGCAGATAGCGGCCATTGGCAATTGGAGCCTCTGGTAGGGGTGAAGGCTTGGTTTGTGGTGGCAGATCCGTCTCTCCCTCCGCAGTCAGCCAGTTGACAAACTCCTGCCGTTCTTTCGGAGTGGCTTTTTTCCAGGAGTTTTTCAGCTTTTGCACGCGGGTTCGCTCTGGCCGTATGCCGGTAATTTTCAGCGCAGAGCGCACTGAGGCAATTCTGCCAGCTACAAAATCACTATAGGTGCCGGGAAACTGTAATCGAAGGCGCTCAAGATCTGCGGCTTTTTTCGCTTTTTCTTTTTTGGACATCATCACCCGATCAGCTTGCCGGTCAGCACGTTTGACGATGCTTTATCCGCAATGGTCACCGTTCGCCATGCAAAAGCGCCCACGCTGAGAACGAATACGGCATTTTCGCACGCCACGTTAACCGGCGGCAAGGTGTGATGAGGCGCGTTGGGCGGCCTCTGATCTGTTCTTGATCACATCGAGCACGACACTATGGAAGTCTTTGAAAAAGATGCTGCCCCACCAGTCACAATAGACATTGATTGGGGTTCGAATTCGGTAGCGGCTTGTGAGCGTAAGCTGGGTATTGCCATTGGCGAGTGGCGTGAGATGGTAGTCGCCATTGGTAAGCTTGAGGTAGTGACTATCGACGTTAATATGACCTTCAATGGCAGCAGGGATGGAATCCGGTGAAAATCGAAAATCCCAAGAAAGAAAGCGATTGGTTTCCCAGCCAGTGATCACTTCTTCAAAGCGGATGTTTTTGCTCCATTTCAGGTGGCGCACGGCGTGAATGCCCTCGCCCGTCAGCACGGCATCTTGCGGCTGCGGTACGCCGAGCACGCCATGGCTGAAGGTGAATTGCAACTCGCTCGGATCGATATTGCGAATCTCGACTGTATTTCGCCACACGATATCAGCAGGTGCCGCGATTTCGATAACAGTCGTCACCTCAGCATTGTGATCGGGATAGATCAGGTGAGGCTCAATCGGCAGTCCGATGAAGGGAAGGAGGATAACCAAGGTGGCGCGTTTGGGAGAGCGGAATTTGCGAATGATGGCCAGCGTGAGCAATGATCCCAAACTCGATCCCGAGATAAAGAGTGGCAGGCCCATAACGACACAAATGATACTCTCTTTAAAAAAGATCACGGTCAAGACGAGACCAATGCCCACAACGAGCCAGCCGAGCTTAACCTGCCGCCAACGAGTGCTTTCTCCTCTTGGATCATCAATACTTGTGGCAAGGCTTGCGATCGCTATCGGCATCAAGACGAGCCCACCGATGAAGAGCATCGCCTTATTGTCCTCGGCACCGGAACTCGCCCAAAACAAACCATAAAGCAAAAGCGCATAAATCAACGCGACAATGACGGCAATGGAAAGACGTTCACCAAAAGACGGGCGGACGGGTCTCTGTTTCATTGCATTCACGGCGCTGTGCTCCAGGGTGTGCGTGTCACTGTCGTGGTCAGGAGAACGATTACCACGGACGAACAAGCGGTCGTCAATCTTTTACGATCGAATATTGTGCCACTCAATCGGCAAAGCCTACCCTTGCGGCGTGGAAATCTCTGTGATTTCGGCCTTTACGTCTCAAAGCAAAAGTTGCCTGGAAAATGCTAAGCCGCATACCAAACTCATACTTGATATAGGTGAGGGAAGGAGAGTGACATCGTGAATATCACGTTTAAAGCTCTGCGATCGAGCTCGCACGTTGTGTAAAGCACACGTCTCTTTAAGTCGTAAGTTCTTGTTGAAAAGAATGGCGGACAGGGAGGGATTCGAACCCTCGGTACGCTTTCACGCACACACGCGTTCCAGGCGTGCGCCTTAAACCACTCGGCCACCTGTCCGTCTTTTGAAGAGCGATGCTGCAAAGCAGCTTGGCTGTTCGGGGCGGACATATATCAAGGATTCTCGCGCGATCAACCCATATTTGACAGTTTTTCGACATTCATACCGAAAACTTTTATCAACATGCCACGAGTTTGGTTGGGAAGGCGGGTTTGATCCTGTAGAACAAGGGAAAATTGACGCGTGAGGAAATTGCTATGATCCGGTTTTTATGTCGTTTTTTCAGTTTTATCGCGCTGGTTCTGGCTGTGGGCGCAGGTGTGACGGATTCCATCGAATCGGTTGCCTCTTCCGCTGTGGTCACAACATCCTTTGAATCTCTCTGGGGCGATGTCGATGCGTCAGGTCTTGCTCTGGTGAAACAGTGGGTCGCTACCCATATAGGAGGCTGGGCGCTGCAGTGGATGCAAAGCGCTCTTTTACAGCAGCCTGCGTTTGCAATCTTTCTGGGCCTTGCCCTTGTGCTGTGGATGGCTGGATACAAACGGCCGTCGCCCGAGGGACGATTTGCAGCCTGAGCCTTGATAGGAGATCGAGCATGTTTTTGAATGCGATGTTCAATAAGAAAACTGTCATGCCAACGGCTGAAGCTGCCTTGCCCGGACGGCAGACGCCTATTGTCGGGCCGATCACGCATTTTGTTTCTGGCAGGCCCCTGCACGGACCCTATCCAGACGGCTTCAAGACTGTTTACTTTGGCATGGGATGCTTTTGGGGTGCTGAAAGGCTTTTGTGGAACACGCCCGGTGTTTGGGTGACCGCTGCGGGCTATCAAGGTGGTTTTACACCCAATCCGACCTATGAAGAGACCTGCACCGGACAAACCGGCCACACGGAAGTGGTCAAGGTTGTGTATGATCCAGCGGAAGTATCGCTTGAAGGTTTGCTGAAGATTTTCTTCGAGGCGCATGATCCCACGCAAGGAATGCGTCAGGGCAATGATGTCGGCAGCACCTATCGATCTGCCATTTACACCGAAGGCGATTCCGATCTGGCAATAGCGCGCAAGGCAAAAGATGCGTTTCAGGCGGCCCTGAAGGGGGCGGGGCATCATGACGATATAACCACGGAAATCACGCCTGCGGCCCCGTTTTACTATGCTGAAGAGTATCATCAGCAGTATCTGGCCAAAAACCCGCGGGGCTATTGCGGCTTGCGTGGCACCGGTGTGTCGTGCCCGATCGGCTAAAAAAGCAGCAGGTAAGTTGATCTTTGTCTGGAATTTGTACGTTTTCCCGGCAAAATCGACTTTCATCCACTGATATTTACCAGTTGAAAAAAATCTGGTGAATTTTTTCAAAAGGCATGCAAGGATGGAAGCCAGCCAAACCTTAGAGGGGGCGGGCGCGCTTATCCTATGCCAGAGCAAAGGGGTGGAGCGGGCCTATAAGATCAATAGTAACATCAGGGCTGCACAATGAAGAAATCCCTTATCACGTTGTTTGCCATGGCCGCTATGTCGGCATCAGCTCTTGCTGCCGATATCAAGCCAGCGCTTGTGTATGGCACGGGCGGCAAATTCGACAAATCCTTCAACGAAGCAGCTTTTCATGGCGCGGAAAAGTTTGAGAAGGAAACGGGCATCAAGTTCCGCGATTTCGAACCCACCAGCGACACCCAGGGCGAGCAGGCCATTCGCAATTTTGCTTCCAAGGGCTTTAGCCCCGTTGTGGCCGTTTCCTTCGCCTGGAGCTCGGCTATGGAAAAGGTTGCGGGCGAATTTCCAGACACAAAATTTGTGATTGTTGACTCGGTGGTGGATAAGCCCAACGTACGCTCCGTGGTTTTCAAGGAAGAAGAAGGCTCTTACCTCGTTGGTCTTCTGGCTGGCATGGCATCGAAGAGCGGCAAGGTCAGCTTTGTCGGCGGCATGGATATCCCTCTGATCCGCAAGTTTGAATGCGGCTATGAGCAGGGTGCGCGCGCCGCAAACCCCAAGATCGAAGTGTTGCAGAACATGGTTGGCACCACCGGTGCTGCCTGGAATGACCCTGTTCGTGGTGGTGAATTGGCTAAAAACCAGATCGACCAAGGCTCTGACGTGATTTATGCGGCAGCTGGCGCATCCGGCATGGGTGTTTTGCAAACCGCAGCCGACAGCAAGAAATTCTCGATTGGGGTCGACTCCAACCAGAACCACCTGCACCCCGGCTCTGTTTTGACCTCCATGGTCAAGCGTGTTGATCTGGCGGTTTACAACGCCTATTCCGATGCCAAGAACGGCAAGTTCACCCCTGGTCTTCAGACCTTGGGCGTGAAGGATGACGGTGTTGCCGCCGCAATGGATGACAACAACAAGGCGCTGATCACCCCTGAGATGAAAGCCGCCGTTGAAAAGGCCAAGGCCGAGATGATCGCCGGAACCTTGAAGGTTCACGATTATATGTCTGACAATTCCTGCCCGAAGTGATTTAAAATCTGGGCGCAAGCTGTTTTGCCAGCTTGCGCCCTTTTTATATCCAGAGCATGCATGCCTGTTGTCAGGGCAGGTGCCCTTGATGTGTTTGTATCTTGCGGTGTTCAGACAGGGCGGGGGTAACGCTTATCTGGTGCCGCCGTAGCATTCGGAGCCTTAGAACGTGGTTCAAGCGCCAGCGATCGAGCTGATCGGGATCGACAAGAAATTCGGTCCTGTTCACGCCAATAAAAATATCAACCTGACGGTTGCCAAGGGCTCTATCCACGGCATTATCGGTGAAAATGGTGCAGGAAAATCGACGCTGATGTCGATTCTCTATGGATTTTATCAGGCCGATAGCGGTGAGATCAAAATCAGCGGCACGCCAACGCATATCAAGGATAGCCAGGCGGCGATCTCGGCGGGCATCGGCATGGTGCATCAGCATTTCATGCTGGTGGATAATTTTACCGTGCTGGAAAACGTGATACTGGGTGCCGAAGGCGGCATGCTGATGGCCAAAGGCACGGCTGCGGCGCGCCTTTCGCTTAAACAACTTGAAACCGATTATGGTCTTGATGTTGATCCCGATGCAGTGGTGGAAGAGCTGCCGGTGGGCCGCCAGCAACGGGTGGAAATTCTCAAAGCGCTTTATCGTGGTGCGGATATTCTCATTCTGGATGAGCCGACAGGTGTTTTGACACCGGCTGAAGCCGACCATTTGTTTCGCATTCTGGGCGTGCTGCGCGATCAGGGCAAAACCGTTATTTTGATCACCCACAAACTGCGCGAAATCATGGCGATTACCGATACGGTATCTGTCATGCGCCGTGGTGAAATTGTTGCCACGCGCCGTACCAACAATACCACCGTTGAAGAGCTTGCCGAGTTGATGGTGGGGCGCCGCGTTTTGTTGCAGGTTGACAAGCAGCCCGCCAGCCCGCGCGATGTTTTGTTGTCGGTGCGCAATTTGACGGTGATGGACAGCCGTGGGGTGATCATGGTGGACAATGTGTCGTTTGAGGTGCGGGCGGGCGAGATCCTTGGCATCGCAGGGGTTGCAGGCAATGGCCAGAGCGAGTTGCTCGAAGCAATTGCTGGTATTCGCAAACCGGTTTCTGGTGATATTTTTATCGAGGGCAAACGGGTGACCGGCTATGATCCGGCCCATTTGCGCAAGCTTGGTCTTGGCCATATCCCGGAAGATCGCCACCACATGGGGCTGGTGCTGCCGTTTGAGGAAAGCCTGAATTCCATTTTGGGCTACCATCGCGATAGCCGTTACGGCAAAGGCGTGTTTCTGGATCCCAAGGCCATTCGCCAGGGCGCAGAGGCCGATATTGCCAAATATGATATTCGCCCGCCGAATCCACGGCTGAAAACCGCCAATTTCTCCGGCGGAAACCAGCAGAAAATTGTTGTGGCCCGCGAGATCGAGCGCGATCCCAAATTGTTGATTATCGGTCAGCCCACCCGTGGTGTTGATATTGGCGCGATTGAGTTTATTCATCGCCGGATTATTGAGACACGCGACGCAGGCAAGGCGCTGCTGCTGGTGTCCGTTGAACTGGACGAAATTCGCGCACTTTCCGACCGGATTCTGGTGATGTTTGCCGGTAAGGTTGTGGGTGAAAAGACGGCAGATGCCGATGAACAGACGCTGGGCCTGATGATGGCCGGCATTGCCGCTTGAGGTTTTGATGAGTACCGCTTCCATTCCATTGCCAAACTGGATCACCTACGGCCTTTTGCCGCTGATCAACCTGCTGTTGGCGTTTTTGATTTCCGGTCTTGTTGTCTGGATTATTGGCGAAAACCCGTGGGAAGCCCTGGTGTTGATGCTGCAAGGTGCCTTGGGGCGCGGCGAGGGCATTGGCTTTACGCTCTATTATGCCACCAATTTTATTTTCACCGGCCTTTCTGTGGCGGTGGCCTATCATGCGGGCCTGTTCAACATCGGCTCTGAAGGTCAGGCCTATGTGGGCGGTCTTGGGGCAGCACTCGTGGCGCTGGCACTGGATCATTATTGTCCATGGTATGTCACCATGCCCTTTGCCATCATTGGTGCGGCCTTGTTCGGTGCGGCCTGGGCGCTGATTCCGGCATGGCTGCAAGCCAAGCGCGGTAGCCATGTGGTGATCACCACCATCATGTTCAATTTCATTGGCTCGGCGCTGATGGTCTATCTGCTGGTGCATGTGCTGATTGTGCCGGGCAAGATGGCCCCGGAAACCAGAATGTTTCTGGAAGGCGGTCAATTGCCCAAGCTGGATTGGCTGATGGCGCTGTTTGGCCTTAAACTGGGGCCAGCCCCTTTCAACGTGTCTTTTCTGATTGCACTGGTGATGTGCGCCTTGGTCTGGGTGCTGATCTGGCGCACCAAGCTGGGGTATGAAATGCGCACGCTCGGTATCAGCCGCACGGCAGCGAGTTACGCCGGTATTTCCTACGTCAAGATTGTGATGATCACCATGCTGATCTCTGGCGGCTTGGCAGGCATGATGGCGCTCAACGTGGTCATGGGCTCGTCGCAGCGCTTGCAGGTGGAGTTTGTGGGTGGTGCGGGCTTTGTTGGCATTGCCGTGAGCCTGATGGGCCGCAGCCATCCGCTTGGCATCATAGTGGCGGGCATTTTGTTTGGCATTCTCTATCAGGGCGGTGCCGAACTGTCGTTTGATATGCCCAACATTACCCGTGATATGATTGTGGTGATTCAAGGTCTGGTGATTCTCTTCGCGGGCGCTTTGGAATTCATGTTCCGCCCGGCGCTGGTGCGCCTTTATCAGAAATTGTCTTGAAGGAGCGCTCGACATGGAAAATTTCGATATGTTCGTCAGCATTCTTGGCTCGACAATACGTCTGTCCATTCCGCTGATCTTTACCGCCCTTGCCGGGCTGTTTTCCGAGCGTGCCGGGATATTTGATATTGGTCTGGAAGGCAAAATGCTGGCGGGCGCTTTTGCTGCAGCTTGTGTGGCTTACCTGACCGGCTCTGCCTGGGCAGGGCTTGCCGGTGGCATTGCAGTTTCCATTGCCTTTTCGCTGATCCACGGCTTTGCCTCGATCACCAATCGCGGCAACCAGATCATATCTGGCGTGGCGCTGAATTTTGTCGCGGCGGGCCTCACGGCTGTGTTGGGGCAGGCGTGGTTTAATCAGGGCGGGCGTACACCGCAATTGCCGTTTGATGCCCGCTTTACGCCGATTACGCTGCCCGGCGTAGAATTCATGCGCAACGTGCCCATCCTTGGGCCGCTCTACACGGATGTGATTTCCGGCAACAATGCGCTGACCTATCTGGCGTTTGCAGCGGTTCCCTTGAGCTGGTGGGTGCTGTACCGCACCCGGTTTGGTCTGCGCCTGCGCGCCGTGGGTGAAAACCCCGGTGCGGTCGATACGGCAGGTATTTCGGTGGCGTGGCTGCGTTATCGGGCGGTGATTGTCGCAGGTTTCCTCTGCGGTTTCTCCGGGGCCTATCTGGCCATTGCCCAATCGGCGGCGTTTATTCGCGATATGTCGGCGGGCAAGGGCTATATTGCGTTGGCTGCGCTGATTTTTGCCAAGTGGAAGCCGGTGCCGGTGCTGTTTGCCTGCCTGTTGTTTGGTTTTCTCGATGCCATGTCCAATTTCATGCAAGGAAAATCGGTGCCGGGCATCGGTGAAGTGCCGGTGCAGATTTTCCAGGCGCTTCCCTATGTTCTCACCTGTATTCTGCTGGCTGGCTTTATTGGTGTTGCCAATGCCCCGAAGGCCGGTGGCGTGCCCTATGTGAAGGAACGATAAGATATGGTTCAAATCGCGCAAGATTTGTTTGAAGCCGCCCGAGACGCCATGCAGCACGCGCACGCGCCCTATTCCAAGTTTCCGGTTGGGGCAGCCATTCGCGCCGATGATGGCAAGATTTATACCGGTGCCAATATCGAAAACCTGTCCTTCCCGCAGGGCTGGTGCGCCGAGCCAACTGCCATTGGCTGCATGATCATGGGCGGCGGCAGACAGATTGTTGAAATTGCGGTGATTGCCGAAAAGCTGGCGCTCTGCCCTCCTTGCGGCGGCTGCCGCCAGAAAATCCGGGAATTTGCTTCCGTGGATACCAAAATCTACCTCTGCGACGCGGTGGGTGTGCAAAAAACCATGACCATGGATGAGCTTTTGCCGTTTAGTTTCCAGACGGATACACTCGGATGATTCCAGCCGTTGACCTGTTGATTGACCGTTTGAACGGGCTGTTGCCGCGCGTTGCCATTGTGCTTGGTTCGGGCCTTGGTGGGCTGGTGGATGAGGTTGAGGACGCCATCCATATTCCCTATGATGAGCTGCCGGGTTTTCCTGAGGGTGGGGTGTCTGGCCATGCCAAGCAATTGGTGGCCGGAAATTTCGCAGGCATTCCGGTGATCATGTTGGCAGGCCGCGTCCATTACTATGAAAAAGGCGATGCATCAGCCATGCGCCTGCCGCTTGAGGTGTTGGCGGCGTTGGGCGTGACCACGCTGATCCTGACCAATGCAGCCGGTTCCTTGCGCGAAGACATGCCACCCGGATCGGTGATGCAGATCACCGATCACATCAATTTTTCCGGCTTTAATCCGCTGATTGGCGAGCCAAGCGATGCGCGGTTTGTTGGCATGACGCAAGCCTATGATGCTGATTTGATGCAGGCCATGCGGCAGGCGGCAATTGATGAAGACATTGCTTTGTCATCTGGTGTCTATATGTGGTTTTCGGGACCAAGCTTTGAAACGCCTGCCGAAATTCGTATGGCGCGCACGCTGGGTGCCGATGCGGTGGGCATGTCAACGGTGCCAGAGGTGATTTTGGCGCGGTTCCTGGGCTTGAAAGTGGCTGCAGCATCGGTGATTACCAATTACGGTGCCGGCATGACCGGGGCCGAGTTGAGCCATGACGAAACCAAGGACATGGCACCCATTGGCGGTCAACGCTTGGCTGCAATATTGAAGAGAATGCTCACGCAATTCTAGGCCATTTTGGCGCTCAATTGCCTGATCAATTATTGGGAGTACAGACCATGGATACTCGTGAATTGCGCGAATGCGCAGCCGTCGCCCTGTCGGTTCTGGATCTAACCAATCTGAAAGATGATTGCACAGCAAACGATATTGAAGATCTGTGCGCCAAGGCGTTCACGCCTTTTGGCAATACCGCAGCGATTTGCATCTGGCCGCGCTTTATTGCGCAGGCGCGCGGCATTTTGGGCGCTGACAGTCTGGTCAAAATCGCAACCGTGGTCAATTTCCCCTCCGGTGAGCTGGCTGTTGCGGATGTGGTGGCGGAAACGCAAAAAGCCATTACGGACGGTGCCGACGAGATCGATCTGGTCATCCCCTATCGCAAACTGCTCAGCGGTGATGAAAAATCAGTGGCTGATATGGTGCGCGCCGTCAAAGCCGTCATCACAGCGCCAGTGATTTTGAAGGTGATTTTGGAAACCGGAGAGTTGAAGGATATGGCGCTGATCCGCATCGCGTCCTCAATCGCCATTGCCGAAGGGGCCGACTTCATCAAGACATCGACTGGCAAAGTCGCGGTCAATGCAACGCTGGAAGCCGCCGACATCATGCTGCAAGCCATTCGCGACAGCGGTAAGAACGTTGGTTTCAAGCCAGCCGGCGGCATTTCCACCGTCAAGGATGCCCGGCTCTATTTCCGTCATGTCAACGCCATCATGGGCGAGGATTGGTTGATGCCATCGACCTTCCGCTTTGGTGCGTCCGGCCTGCTCAATGATATTATCGCGGTGCTGAGTGGTGAAAAATCCTCCGAGCAGCCAAGCGGTTATTAAGATGACGCCTCTGGAGGTTATTCGCCGCAAGCGCGATGGCATGGCCTTGAGCATTGACGACATCGACCTCTTCATTCAGGCGTTGAGCCGCGATGAATTGTCAGAGGGACAGATTGGTGCCTTTGCCATGGCCGTGTTTTTGCGCGGCATGAATGAGGCGGAAACGGTGGCGCTCACACTCGCCATGCGCGACAGCGGCACCGTTCTGTCCTTCGCCAATGCGGGCCGCCCGATTTGTGATAAGCATTCCACCGGCGGCGTTGGCGATAACGTGTCGCTGATGCTGGCTCCGATGATGGCGGCCTGCGGTTTGAGCGTGCCGATGATTTCCGGCCGCGGCCTGGGCCACACCGGCGGCACGCTGGATAAGCTGGAATCAATCCCCGGCTATAACATCGCGCCCGATTCAAAGACCTTCCATCGCCTTGTGGATGAGGTGGGCTGCGCCATCATTGGCCAGACAGCGGATCTCGCCCCGGCAGACAAGCGGCTTTACGCGGTGCGCGACGTGACGGCAACGGTGGAATCTGTGCCACTGATCACCGCGTCAATTCTGTCCAAAAAGCTGGCCTCTGGGCTGGGCAGCCTGGTGCTGGATGTCAAGCTTGGCAATGGTGCCTTCATGACCGATGTGAATGAGGCGAGAACGCTTGCCGCATCGCTGGTGGCCGTTGCCAATGGTGCAGGCACCAAAACCTCGGCTCTGTTGACCGATATGAACGAGCCTTTGGCAGATAGCGCTGGCAATGCAGTGGAATTGCGCAATTGCATCGCCTTTTTGAAGGGCGAGAAGGCCGGAACCCGGCTTGAGACCGTAACCATGGCGCTGGGGGCCGAGATGCTGGCCAACGCTGGCATTGAGCCTGATCGCGAGCGGGCAGAGCGGCTCTGCCGTGATGCAATCGCCTCAGGTCGCGCCTGCGATGTCTTTGCCCGCATGGTGCACGGGCTTGGCGGTCCTGCCGATCTGGTCGAGCGGGTTGATTATTATCTGCCAAAGGCAACAGTCGAATTGCCAGTTCTGGCACGAGACAATGGCTTTTTGAGCCATGTTACGACGCGCGATATTGGCATGGCGGTGATTGATCTGGGCGGTGGGCGCAGGCGTACCACCGATCAGATCGATCATAGTGTTGGCTTTAGTGGGCTTTTGCCGCTGGGCACGGCTGTGCATAAGGGCGATGTTCTCGCGGTGATCCACGCCAAAGACGAGCAGAGTGCCTTGAAGGCCGAAAAGACACTCATAGCAAGCTATGGTATTTCAGAAAATGCCCCCATTGACCGCCCGGTGGTGATCGAGCGGATTTGAGGCTTAAACCGCATCAATTCTCAATGGTAAACTGCACCCGATCAGCCGGAAAGCGTGTGACGGCGTATTGCACCGGCACGCCATCGGGGTCGGCGTTGAGCGCTTTGGTCACCAGCACAATGGCACCCGGCGAAAGGCCTAGCTCCTGCCGGTCGCTGGGGTCGGCATGCACAGCGCTCACTTCGGTTTTGATCCGCAAATAATCGGCAAGGCCGCAGGCGGCAAAGGCTGCGGTGACCGAGCCGGTTGCGCGATAGGCATCGTCTATCCCGGTAAAGCGCTTGGCCGGAAACCAGCTGGTTGAGCGTGACACCGGCTGGCCATCGGCCTTGCGCAGGCCCTCCATGCGGATCACTTTCTCTCCCGGCTTGAGTTTGAGATGGGCGGCCAGCTCAAGCGTTGCAGGCTCATGGGCGCTTTCCAGCAACAATCCCTCCAGAATACGGGCCTGATCGCCAATGCCGGGCGTAAAGCGCGTGCGCTTGGAGATGGGAAAGGTGATGCGGTCGCGCCGCTCAATCAGGGTGCCGCGCCCTTGCACGGCGCGCACAATGCCTTCCTGTGCGAGAGCGGCCAGCGCGCTGCGCACCGTGTGGCGATTGACCTCGAATTCGGCCGCCAGCACGGCCTCCGGCGGCACCATGCCAGTTGCATCATAAATGCCATCGCTGATTGCGACGCGGATACGATCCGCAATCTGACGCCAGAGCGCCACCCCGGTCTGTCTTTGGATGGTCTGTTTTGGGGCTGTTTGATGGGGCAGGCTTTTTGATCCGGTCATGTCACACGCTTGTCATTGCAGATAGTTATCTATAGTCTTAATTTGTATGGTTGTCTATATTAATAGACATTTGGAGTGACGTTTATGGTTGTTATGGCGAACAATGCAGCGCCAGATCAAACGGCCCGCAAACGGTCCGTTGACCTTCTGGCTCAATCAACGCTGGAGGAGCTACATGCCCTCTGGCAAACGCTACCGGAAAAGCCCGAAGCCGAATTTTTGCGGGGTCCCGAAACGGGTCTGGTGATGGTGCGCGGTCGCATTGGCGGCGGCGGTGCGGCTTTCAATCTCGGCGAAGTCACAGCCACCCGTGCCACCTGCCGCTTGAAATCCGGCATCATTGGTCATGCCCACGCGCTGGGAACTTTGAAAGAAAAGGCAAAGCTTTCTGCCATTTTCGACGCGCTTTGGCAGCAGGGCGAATATCGTCCGCAGATTGAGGCGCTTCTTGGCAAGATCGAAAGCCGCATTGCTGCTGCTGACGAGGTACGGGCGCGTGAAGTGGCGGCTACCAAAGTCGATTTCTTCACCATGGTGCGAGGAGAGGATTGATGTCGATGAATCCAGAGAATGTCATCAGTCATGAGAGCTTGCTGGGCGGCTTTGCCGATCCGGTGTTTGACACGCAAGCGGTGTTTCGCGCCGTGATGGATGCCATGGCGCGGCCGGGTCTTCGGCAAACCGTTGATCGTCCGCTCACGCCGCCCGCTGGTCTCGGCCACGCACAAGGAGCCATTGCCTTGACGCTGTGTGATCATGATGTTGGCGTCTGGTTAAGTAGCGGCCTTGCCAAAAGCCCGGTTGGTGCCTGGATTGGCTTTCACACCGGTGCGCGGCTGGTGGAAGAAAAGAGCGAGTGTCAGTTCGCCTTTCTGGAGGCGGGAACATTGCGCCTGACCTTTCATGCCTTCGCGTTGGGCAGTCAGGATTATCCAGACCGATCGACAACATTGGTGGTGGAGCTGCCGTCGCTGACCGGCGGGCCGGAGCTGATTTTGCGCGGCCCCGGCATCAAGGAGCAGGCGGTGATTGCGCCGCGCGGTCTTCCCGAGAGCTTTTTGCTGCAATGGCAGGAAAACCATCAGCAGTTTCCCCGTGGGATCGATCTGATTTTGACATCGGGCTGTGATCTCATCGGCCTGCCGCGCAGCTGCACCATCTCGCTCAAGGAGTCCTAAGCCATGTATGTTGCTGTAAAAGGTGGCGAAACCGCCATTGCCAATGCCCATCACCTGCTGGCCGATCGCCGCCGCGGGGATCGATCCTTGCCAGCGCTCACCGTGGAGCAAATTTTGTCGCAATTGTCGCTGGCTGTGGCGCGGGTGATGGCAGAAGCCTCGCTCTATGATGAAAAGCTGGCCGCCCTTGCCATCAAGCAGGCGCGCGGCGATATGATCGAAGCGATTTTTCTGCTGCGGGCCTATCGCACCACGCTGCCGCGTCTGGGATTGTCAAATCCGGTTGAGACTGGTTCCATGCAGGTCGAGAGGCGCATTTCCGCCACCTATAAGGATCTGCCCGGCGGGCAGCTTCTGGGGCCAACCTTTGATTATACCCACCGTTTGCTCGACCCATCCTTGCTGGACGAGGAGACCGTGGAGGCCCCGGCGCAAAAACCTGGCGATGGCGAGCCGGTCATGCGGGTCTCGGATATTCTGGCCAGCGAGGGCCTGATAGAGGCTGATGGCGAATTGCCGGAAGATCACATTGCTGGTGACATCACCCGCGAGCCCACCAATTTTCCCATGCCGCGGGATTTGCGGCTGCAAACGCTGGCGCGTGGCGATGAGGGCTTTTTGCTGGCGCTGGCCTATTCCACCCAGCGCGGTTATGGCCGCACGCATCCTTTTGCCGGCGAAATTCGCATGGGGGAGGTGGAGGTTGAGTTCGATGTGCCAGAGCTTGGCTTTGCTGTCTCGCTTGGCCGCATCCGGGTCACCGAATGCCAGATGGTCAACCAGTTCAAAGGCTCAAGTGCGGCCCCGCCGCAATTTACCCGTGGCTACGGGCTGGTGTTTGGCCAAAGCGAGCGCAAGGCCATGGCCATGGCACTGGTGGATCGTGCGTTGCGGGCAACCGAGCTTGGTGAAGACATCACAGCACCGGCGCAAGACGAAGAGTTCGTCATTTCCCATTGTGACAATGTGCAAGCCACCGGCTTCGTGGAGCATTTGAAACTGCCCCATTATGTAGATTTTCAGGCCGAGCTGGATCTGGTGCGCCGCATGCGCGCTGAACATGATCAATCGAAGCAAAGTGTTCGTGAGGCCGCAGAATGAGCCTGTTCAAGAATTGTCGATTCTGGGACGGGCTCTCAATCGTGGTCTGCATACCAGAAGGCACAAAGCGTCGTCATACCGAGCATAAGGGCGATGAAGATGGCGAACATCATTTCGATTTCCATGAGTCTTCTCCCTGTTTTTTGTTTGCCAGAAGGTAACGCAAAATGATTACAGAAGTTCCAAGAACTGCTGATTTAGCAAAATATAATTTTGCTTATCTGGATGAACAGACCAAGCGGATGATCCGCCGGGCTATTCTCAAAGCCATCGCTATTCCGGGCTATCAGGTGCCGTTTGCCAGCCGCGAAATGCCCATGCCCTACGGCTGGGGCACCGGCGGCGTGCAGGTCACCGCTGCCATTCTAGGCCCGGATGATGTGCTCAAGGTGATCGATCAGGGTGCCGACGACACCACCAATGCCGTCTCGATCCGCGCCTTTTTCCAAAAGGTCGCCAACGTGGCAGTCACCACCCACACCAGGGATGCCACCATCATCCAGACCCGCCACCGCATTCCTGAGGAAACGTTGAGCGAGGGGCAGGTGCTGGTCTATCAGGTACCAATCCCCGAACCTTTGCGCTTTCTGGAGCCGCGCGAGACTGAGACCCGGCAAATGCACGCTTTGGCCGAATATGGCCTTATGCATGTGAAGCTCTATGAGGATATCGCCCGCAATGGCCGCATTGCCACCACCTACGCCTATCCGGTGAAAGTGGCGGGCCGCTATGTGATGGACCCATCGCCAACGCCGAAGTTTGACAATCCGAAAATGCATATGTCCGAGGCTTTGCAGCTGTTTGGCGCAGGTCGCGAAAAGCGCATTTATGCGGTGCCGCCTTACACGCAGGTGGTCAGCCTCGATTTTGAGGATCATCCGTTTGAAGTCCAGAGCTTTGATAAGCCCTGCGCGCTGTGTGGTGCCCATAATGTCTATCTCGATGAGGTTATTCTGGATGACAGGGGCGGGCGGATGTTTGTCTGCTCCGACACCGATCACTGCGAGGATCGGCGCGCCAACGGCCATCGTGGTGAGATGCTGGCAGATGAGGCTTTGGTTGCTCGGGTTTCGGGCGGGGAGATTGTAGCATGAGCGATCAACCGCTGTTGAAGGTCCGTGACCTGTCCAAATATTATGGCCGCCGCACCGGCTGCGCCCAGGTGTCGTTTGACTTGTGGCCGGGCGAAGTGCTGGCCATTGTTGGCGAATCCGGCTCTGGCAAAACCACGCTGCTGTCGTGCCTCTCGACCCGGTTGATGCCGACCACCGGCAGCGTCGAATATCATATGCGTGATGGTCAATATCGCGACCTTTACCATATGAGTGAGGCCGAGCGCCGCTTTTTGATGCGCACCGATTGGGGCTTTGTGCATCAAAACCCGGCCGATGGCCTGCGCATGACGGTGTCGGCCGGGGCCAATGTCGGCGAGCGCCTGATGGCGATCGGTGATCGTCATTACGGCCGCATTCGCGCAACCGCTACGGATTGGCTGGAGCGGGTGGAAATTGCCGCAGACCGCATTGATGACCAGCCACGCGCCTTTTCCGGTGGTATGCGCCAGCGCCTGCAAATCGCCCGCAATCTGGTGACCAGCCCACGGCTTGTGTTCATGGATGAGCCGACCGGCGGGCTGGATGTATCGGTGCAGGCCAGATTGCTCGATCTGGTGCGCGGGCTGGTGGCCGATCTCGGCTTGTCAGCCATTGTTGTCACCCATGATCTGGCGGTGGCCCGTCTGCTTTCGCACCGCATGATGGTGATGAAGGATGGCCAGGTGATCGAGCACGGCCTGACCGACCGGGTGCTGGACGATCCGCAGCAGCCCTACACCCAGCTTCTCGTGTCTTCAATCCTGCAGGTTTGATTGGAAAAACACCATGCCTACACCTCTTATTGTTTCGGACGTTTGCAAAAGCTTCACCATGCATCTGCGTGATGGCCTGGTTTTGCCGGTGGTGCGCAATGTCAATTTTTCGGTGGCCAGTGGCACCTGCAGCGTGCTGGGCGGCCCCTCTGGCGTGGGGAAAAGCTCGATCTTGAAAATGCTCTACGGCAATTATGTTGTCGATAGTGGTCAGATTCTGGTCAAGCATCACGGCACGATTGTCGACCTCGCCAAGACTGAGCCACGCACTATTCTGGAGATACGCCGTGATAGCATGGGCTATGTCAGCCAGTTTTTGCGCACCGTTCCGCGCGTCTCAGCGCTGGATGTGGTGGCAGAACCTCTGACCATGCGCGGCGTGGTACAAGAAGAGGCTCGCAATCGCGCCTCTGATTTGCTGGCACGCCTCAACCTGCCGAAAGATCTGTGGCAATTGCCACCGGCCACCTTCTCCGGTGGCGAGCAGCAGCGGGTCAATATCGCCCGTGGCTTTATCACCGATCACTCTATCTTGCTGCTGGACGAGCCAACGGCGTCGCTTGATGCGCAAAACCGGGCCGTGGTGGTGGAGCTGATCCGCCAGAAGAAGGCTGAGGGCGTCGCCATGCTGGGCATTTTCCATGACGAGGAAGTGCGGGCGCTGGTGGCTGATACAATTTTGGATGTTTCGCAATTTTCACCAAGGACGATGGCAGCATGACCCGTAAACCTGGCCGAAAACTGGGATTGACCCCTTATATTCACGCAACCGCCAGCGTGCACAACGCCACCCTTGGCCGCTATACCGAAGTGTCAGAGCGGTGCCGCCTTGATGAGGTGGAGATGGGCGATTACTCCTATATCATGCAGGATGGGGCCATCTGGTGCGCAACCATTGGCAAATTTGCCAATATCGCCGCCAGTGTACGCATCAATGCCACCAATCACCCGACATGGCGGGCCACGCTGCACCACTTTACCTATCGCGCCGCCGATTATTTTGATGGCGCGGATATGGAAGAGGATTTCTTCGCCTGGCGGCGCGAAAACCGCGTGGTGATTGGCCATGATGTCTGGATTGGCCATGGTGCCACCATCCTGCCGGGTGTGCGCATTGGCAATGGTGCCGTGATTGGGGCCGGGGCCGTGGTTTCCAAATCGGTGGAGCCTTACACCATCGTGGGTGGCGTTCCCGCAAAGCCCATCAAGCCGCGTTTTGCGCCTGAGGTTGCAGCGGCTATGGAAAAGCTTGCCTGGTGGGATTGGTCGCACGAACAGTTGTTTCACGCATTGGCTGATTTTCGCACCCTGAGCGGCGAGGAATTTGTGCTAAAATATGCGTCCTGAAAAGGATTCAGCTTTGATGACGTTCTGATTTAAAAAATATATTTGGATATATAAAATCATCAAAATCGAAGATTGAGTTAGAGTCATATTTATAAATTTATTTCGTAATTTTTTTATAACTTCAGGTTTGTTTTATTTTTTTTGATTTCTGTAACGCTGTCATCACGTTTGTTGGAAAAGATGTGATGGAGTGAGAAATCGATGTTGAAAATCGCAATGCTTGTCACCGCGTCACTTCTGGCGTTGAACTCGGCGGCGCAGGCGCAAGACCCCAAAATATTCCGCATTGGCCTGATTGGTGGCGAAAATGAAGCGGATCGCTTGCGCAATTACCAGTGCCTGGCCGATGATTTGAAGACGGCCCTGGGCTTTGAAGACGTCAAACTTTTTCCTGCCTCCGATTATGATGCCGTGATTCAAGGGCTGCTGGGCGGCACCCTTGATTACGCGGAAATCGGTGCATCGGGCTATGCGAAAACCTATCTCAAGGATCCCAAGGCGGTTGAGCCGATTTTGACGACCATTCAGGTGGATGGCTCCATGGGCTATTATTCCATCATGGTTGCGCGCAAAGACAGCGGCATGACCAAAGCCACCGACATGAAAGGCAAAAAACTGGGCTTTTCTGATCCGGACTCCACAGCGGGCTATCTGATTCCCTTGGCGACATTGCCAGCCGCTTTTGGTGGGGTGGCTGTGAAAGATTATGTGGCGTCAACCGGGTTTGGCGGAGGCCATGAGAATCTGATCCTCGAAATTCTAAAGGGAACATTTGACGCCGGGACGACCTACGGTTCGGGCATCGGCAATTTCAAGGATGGCTACACTTCAGGCAATTTGCGAAAAATGGTCGATAAGGGCATTCTCAATATGGATGATCTTGTCGAGCTGTGGCGCTCGCCCATGGTTCCCAACTCGCCTTTGGTGGTGCGCTCCGCTTTAAGCGCAGACCTCAAGGCCAGGTTCAAGGCCTTCATGCTGGCGCTGCCGACAAAGGATCGCGCCTGCTTTTCTGCAATTCAAGGTGGTGACTTCAAGGGTTATACCGAAGTTAATTCAGATTTCTACAAGCCGGTCATTGACGCAAGAAAAACCATTATTGGCGGATGAAGTGTCATGAAATGTAAGGCTGTGCACGATCGCAATCATGATTGCCGATGGTGCACGATCTTCTTTCTCTCTGAAGTATGATGCTCACAACCCTAAATACATTTATAAATATTTCACAGAACTGACATTTCCACTTCATCGGGTTTCAGTAAGACGGTCTTGGGTAAGACATGAAGCCAAAAGAAGAAGCAGAATGAAGTTTGAACTCACGGACGTGACGCGGCGTTTCGGTGAAAAGACCGCAGTGGATAGCGTTTCGCTGTCAATTCCGCATGGTCAGATGGTTGGCGTTATTGGCCGTTCTGGTGCCGGGAAGTCGACATTGCTTCGCATGATCAATCGCCTGGCGGATCCCACATCTGGCTCCATCCGTTTTGGCGAGGTTGAGGTGTCGCGCTTGCATGGTGCAGCCTTGCGCCATTGGCAGCGCGATTGCGCCATGATCTTTCAGCAGTTCAATCTGGTTCCGCGTCTCGATGTGTTGACCAATGTGATGTTGGGACGGCTCAATCACCGCTCCACCCTGTTGAGCCTCTTGAGTATTTTTACCCGCGAAGAGCGGATTATGGCGATTGCGGCGCTGGAGCGTCTGGGCATTGAGCAAACGGCTCTGCAGGCCGCAGGCACGCTTTCGGGTGGCCAGCAGCAGCGTGTCGCCATCGCCCGCGCCTTGATGCAGGCCCCGAAAATGCTGTTGGCCGATGAGCCTATTGCCTCGCTGGACCCGCTGAACGCCAAGATCGTGATGGATTCGTTGCGCGATATCAATGAGCGCGAAGGCATTACCGTGATCACCAATCTGCATACGCTGGATACGGCGCGCGCCTATTGCGAGCGCATCATCGGCATGTCAGGTGGTCGTGTTGTGTTTGATGGTGGCCCGGAAGATCTTGATGCAGATGCCGTAAGAGCGATTTACGGCGCAGGTCATGATGGCAATGAGATCGACGAAAGCATGACCTCGACCGCCATTCGCACGCCAGCCACCAAAATCGCGAGTGACAATTCCCTATCCTCCCCCACCACCATGGTGGTCTCGGCCCATTGAGCATCGCTCAGGCATAAGGTTCGCCGCCCGCGTCAAAGGCTTAATTTTTCTAAAGCTACGTGACCGGCTTAAAGCCGGAAAATCAGGAGAGAGACCATGTTGAAGAAGATCCTGCTTGCCTCTGTGACGCTGTTGTCGCTGTCTGGCATTGCTGCTGCCGCAGACCTCAAGGAATTCCGTATCGGCATTCTGGGTGGTGAAAACGAAGCCGACCGTCTGCGCAACTTTCAGTGCTTGTCGGATGATCTGAAAAAGGAATTCGGCTTCGAGAAGGTGTCGATGTTCCCGGCTTCCGATTATGATGGCGTGATTCAAGGTCTGCTCGGCGGCACGCTGGATTTTGCAGAGCTTGGTGCGTCCGGCTATGCCAAGGCCTATCTGGCCAATCCAAAGGCAGTTGAGCCAATTCTGACCACGGTGCAGACCGACGGCTCCATGGGCTACTATTCCATCATGGTCGCCCGCAAGGACAGCGGCATGACCAAGGTGACAGACATCAAGGGCAAGAAGCTCGGCTTTGCCGATCCAGACAGCACCTCTGGCTATCTGATCCCGACTGTGACGCTGCCTGAAGCGCTCGGTGGCGTTCCGGTGAAGTCTTATGTTGCCTCCACCGGTTTTGGCGGCGGCCATGAAAATCTGGTTCTCGAAGTGCTGAAGGGCACTTTTGATGCTGGCACCACCTTTGGCTCCGGCGTTGGCGATTTCAAGGATGGTTACACATCCGGCAACCTGCGCAAGATGGTCGACAAGGGCATTCTCAACATGGCCGATCTGGTTGAATTGTGGAAGTCGCCGCTGATCCCGAATGGTCCGCTGGTGATCCGCTCATCCATCAGCCCGGAGATGAAGGCCAAGGTAACAGCCTTCTTCAAGGCATTGCCAAAGACCGATGCTGCTTGCTTCTCTGCTATCGAAGGCGGCGATTACAAGGGCTATGCGGACGTGAATGTCGATTTCTACAAGCCTGTGATTGATGCGCGCAAGGCCACAATCGGCGGCTGATCGCTTTTCATAAACACCTTGGCCGCCGGTGGGGATCGTGACCGGCGGCTCTTTTTTTCCAACAGATGCCAAAGAAGAGCCGATGAGCCCATCTGCGAAACTGCCTGTGCTGAGTGACCGTGCCGCCTTGATAGAGCAGCACTGGAATGGGCTGGCCAAAACCCGGCGGCTCTATACGCTGATCGGGGTTTTGGTGCTGCTGTTTGCCTTGTCAGGCTCGCTCTGGTTTGCCAATGAGACCAATTCAGGCAAATTTTTAAACCGTCTGCCGCATGTGCTGGATTTTACCGAAACGCTGATTCCGCGTGACGGCATGGAGATCTGGCGCGCGATGTTTGATTTGCCATCACCCTATGATGATGGCAGTTTGAAATATAGCTATACCGAAGGTCGGCTCTATATTACCCACGACTTCTACATTCCGAAATACTTCTACAAAATGCTGGAGACGCTGAACATTGCCATCGTCTCTACCCTGTTGGGTGGCCTATTTGGCTTTTGCTTCAGCTTTATGGCAGCAAACAACATGATGCCCAGTCGGTGGATCCGCTGGCCGGTGCGCAGGCTTATGGAGCTGTTGCGCGCTTTTCCCGAAGTGGTCATTGCCGGGTTTTGCCTTGCCATTCTGTCGATTGGTCCCATTCCGGCCATGATTGCCGTTTCGGTCCACACCATTGGTGCGCTGGGCAAGCTATTTTTCGAAGTGGTTGAAAATGCCGATATGAAGCCGGATGAAGGGCTTCGTGCCGTGGGTGGCAATTGGTTGGAGCGGGTGCGGTTTGGTATTGTGCCGCAGGTCATGCCCAATTTTATCAGCTACGCCCTGATGCGGCTGGAAATCAATGTGCGCGCCTCCACCATTATTGGTGCGGTCGGTGGCGGCGGTATTGGTGAGCCGCTGCGGCTGTCGATCAGCCAGGGCCATGCCGCCAAAACCATAGCCATTATCATTCTGCTGTTGTCCACCGTGATTGCTGTTGATCAGTTTTCGGCCTGGTTGCGGCGCAAGCTCGTTGGTGAGCAAGCGTTTCACGCTGTCGCCTGAGGAATTGCCATGACCATGTATGATGCCGCAGAAATGGATCGCATTGCCGCAAGGCATCCCGAAATCTTTCGCCGCAGCCTTTGGCAGCGCTACCGATTGCCGTTCGTGGTCGGTGCCGTTCTTCTCTATCTGGTGTTTTGCTGGTGGTTTTTTGCGGTTGGCAAGGTGATGTCAACGGCCAATTGGGGCATTGCCGGCAATTATGTCGCCGACTGGGTGTCCTATGAAATCCGCCCCGAGATCAATATTGATGCCGACGGGGCGATGAGCATCAATTATTCGCGCTTCGATCCCATTGGTCCAAACCCCAATCCCGATTGGCTGACGACCAAAAAAGAGATGATGACGCGCACCGAGCAGGCCCCAGCCACGACCGCTCCGGCACCGGCTGCCAAAAGCTCGGCCTTCAACTTCATGAGTGCTGCCCCGAAAACGGCGGAGGTTGAAGCGCAAACTGCGCCCGTAACGCGCCGCGAAGAGGTGATCACTGACGCATTGGTGCGCCTTGGCGCGCAAGCCACGGTCGAGGTGACGCCGTCGCAGGTGGTGTTGGTGCGCGGCTCTGAAAAAGTCGTGTTGACGCTTGATCGCAAAGCGGACGCTGTTCTGGCCAATGGCTCCCTGCCACAATGGGTCGAGCAACGTGAGCGCGGCGGGCGGGTGATGGCCTATTTCGGCATGCATGGCTGGGCCGATATCAGTTCCGATCGTGTGCGGGTGCGCAATCGGTTCTTTGGCTGGGCCAATTTTTTCTTCGATACCAATTCGGCATTTTTTGGCAAATCGGCAAGCGAGGTGTTTGGCCTGGTGACCACAGGTGCGCGGCTTGATCCCAGCCAATCCAATCTGTCTCTGGCCTGGAATGATATTCTCTACAATCCGTCGTGGCAGCATCTGGATGTATGGACCAAGCTTGCGCAAACACTGGTGATGGCCTTTGTTGGCACTCTCTTTGCCACCATCCTGTCCTTTCCATTGTCCTTTATTGCCGCGCGCAATATCACCCGCAACAGACCGCTCAATCAGATCACCAAGCGTTTCTTCGACTTTTTACGCTCAGTCGATATGCTGATCTGGGCGCTGTTTTTCACCCGCGCTTTTGGCCCCGGGCCGCTTGCGGGCATCTCGGCCATCTTTTTCACCGACACCGGCACATTGGGAAAACTCTATTCCGAAGCGCTGGAAAACATCGATGACAAGCAGCGCGAGGGTATTAAATCGGTGGGCGCATCGCCTTTGAATGTGCAACGTTTTGGCGTGCTTCCCCAAGTCTTGCCGGTGTTTGTATCGCAGGCTTTGTATTTTTGGGAATCCAACACCCGTTCCGCCACCATTATTGGCGCGGTTGGGGCAGGGGGCATTGGCCTGAAACTGTGGGAAGCCATGCGCACCAATCAGAACTGGGAAAATGTCTGCTATATGGTGTTGCTGATCCTGCTGGTGGTGTTTTTGTTTGACGGCATTTCCAACATGATCCGCTCCAAGCTCATGGGAGCCAATCGATAATTTCGAGTGATATTGTCATCAATATTTCACGGCATTTGTCTAGTGAAACAGCCTTGATTTATCCTCTCCGAGGGGGTCTTCTCAACGCCTGCTCTTTTCGATTCCCACCCTGTTTCGGGATATTTTATCGTGCGTTACGCCATTTATTTCACTCCGCCTCAAGGGCATGCGTTGACCGTTGCCGCCAGCAGCTGGCTGGGTCGCGATGCCTTCTTTAACGAAAGCATTGATCAGGCCCCGATTGCCGGTTTTTCGCAAGAGGAGATCAAAGGCTTGACGGCAGAGCCGCGCCGCTACGGCTTTCACGCCACCTTGAAAGCGCCGTTCAGCCTGAAAGATGGCGAGACGCAAGAGAGCCTGATGGATGGCTTTCAGGAGTTTTGCACCAACACAGTGGCATTTGATATTCCCAAGGTGGTTGTTGGTCAGCTTGGGCCATTTTTCGCCGTGGTGCCAGATCAGGTCTATCCAGCCTTGCAGGATTTCACCACCTCGGTCGTGCAGTTTTTCGAGCGCTTTCGTGCCCCTTTATCTGATGCCGATATGGCGCGGCGCAAACCCGAAAAACTATCCGAGCGTCAGCGGCAATTGCTGGAGCAATGGGGCTATCCTTACGTGATGGAAGAGTTTCGCTTCCACATGACCCTAACAGGTCCGGTGGATGCCGCACAAAGCCCGGCGATGCGGGATGCGCTTGAAAATACCTTTGCAGATTTCACCCATGGCGCGCTGCCCGTGTCCGGCCTTGGCCTGTTTGTCGAGGAAAGCCGGGGCGCGCCCTTTACAATCTTGAGATGGTTACCGCTCAGAGCGGCCCGAAGTCCTGGAAATTGAAGGATGTCCGATGTCGAATGAAACCGTATTTTCCAACGCCACTGTGGTTCTTGAGGATCGGCTTTTGCCCAACAGCAGCGTTGTGGTGCGCGGCGGTCTGATTGTCGATATTTCTGAAGGTGTGAGCCGGGTTGGTGAGGATTTTGGCGGGGATTATCTGATCCCCGGTCTTGTGGAACTGCACACGGATCATCTCGAATCGCATTATTCGCCACGTCCCGGCGTGCGCTGGAACAAAACGGCAGCCATTCAGGCGCACGACGCCCAAATTGTCACCTCCGGCATTACCACGGTGTTTGATTGTCTGCGTATGGGCTCTGACGAGGACGGCGGCTTTGAGCATGGTGAAATGCGCGACATGGCCGATGCCATTCAAGCGGCCGAAAAAGATGACCGTTTGCGGGCTGAACACCTGATTCACCTGCGCTGCGAAGTGGCATCGGAAAATGTGCTGCAACATTTTGAGGATTTTCGCGAAGATCCGCATGTGCGGCTTGTGTCGCTGATGGACCATTCGCCGGGCCAACGTCAGTTTCAAACCATGGATCAATATACGCTCTATTACAAAACCAAGCGCGGCCTGACGGATGAGCAATTTGCGCGCTTCGTTGAAAGCCGGCGGACGGCTTCCAACCGCTATTCCACCAAACACCGTGACGCCTTGGCCGAGATTTGCGCCGCCCGTGGCATCACTGTTGCAAGTCATGATGATGCAACGCTTGCGCATGTGGAAGAGGCCAAGGGCCATGGCGTGAAGCTGGCCGAATTTCCCACCAGCATGGATGCCGCCAAAGCCTCCCATAAGGCTGGCATGAGCGTGCTGATGGGCGCACCCAATGTGGTGCGCGGCGGCTCTCACTCTGGCAATATCGCCGCAACCGATCTGGCCGAGAATGGGGTTCTGGATGTGCTGTCATCCGATTATATTCCGCTCAGCCTGCTGCATGCGCCCTTTGTTCTGGCCGATCGGTTTGAGCATATCAGCCTGCCGCAGGCGTTGAGCATGGTCACAGCAACCCCGGCCCGCACGGTGAGCCTTGATGATCGTGGCCGGATCGCCCTTGGCCTTCGCGCCGATCTGGTGCGGGTGCGGAGAGATCATGGCGTGCCGGTGGTGCGTTCCGTCTGGCGTCAGGGCCTAAGGGTGGCGTGATGGCAGACACACAGGACGGCGTTGGGCAAAAGGGTCGAATGATTGTGGTGGTCGGCCCCAGCGGTGCCGGCAAGGACAGTCTGATTGCCTATGCTAAGCAGCATTTTGCTGAAAACCCTCACGTGCATTTTGTGCAGCGGGTCATTACCCGCCCGGCCAATGCGGGCGGCGAAGATCACAATGCGGCGACACCGTCAGAATTTGACGATCTGAAAGCCGCTGGCCGTTTTGCCGTGGATTGGGATGCGCATGGATTGAGCTATGGTATCCCGCAGGATGCCTGTTCTTGGCTGTCGCGAGGCGATGTGGTGATTGCCAACGGCTCCCGCTCTGTCCTGCCGTGCTTTCAGCGGGCATTTGCGCAGATGACGGTTGTGAACGTGACGGCCACCGCAGATGTTCTGGCCGACCGGCTTGAGGCGCGTGGGCGGGAAAACCGGGACGAAATCCTGCGCCGACTTGAGCGCAGTTCTCTGGAGATTGTTGGTGACTATCATGTTGTCACACTTGATAACTCTGGCATTTTGGCTGACGCCGGAGAGCGGTTTCTCAGCGTGATTAACGATTGTCTTCCAAAGGCCTCCTGAAAGCGAAAACCGGAGAGTGTCTCTCTCCGGTTTCATGGTCACACTGGATGGCTGAAATCTCAGAACTCTTCCCAGGATGCGTTGGCAGCTGCTGCAGACGCAGAAGACGATGGTGCCGTCTTGGCGGAAAACGCACTGGCAATCTTTCGGCCCAGCGCCCGCGCAGGTGATACCACGGCGGTGTCTGCCCTTTGTGCGGGGCGCACTGCCGCTGGTGCGTACTGGCCACCGGACAGTTTGAACTGCGACAGAAGCTGGTTCATGGATGCGACTTCTCTGGCCAGGCTGTGGCTGGCAGCGGTGGATTCTTCCACCATGGCCGCGTTTTTCTGCGTGTCCTGATCCATCTGATTGACGGCCGTGTTGATCTGCTGCAAGCCGCTGGACTGTTCATGAGCGGCCTCCACAATCGCGCTGACGTGCCGGTTGATTTCCTGCACTTCCGACACGATGGTTTCCAGAGCTTTGCCGGTTTCACCCACCAGTTGAACGCCGGATTCCACTTGTGCGTTGGACGTGTTGATCAAGGCCTTGATGTCTTTGGCAGCATTGGCGGAGCGTTGTGCAAGCTCGCGCACCTCTTGGGCTACCACGGCAAAGCCCTTGCCAGCTTCCCCCGCGCGGGCGGCTTCAACACCGGCATTCAGCGCCAGAAGATTGGTCTGGAAGGCGATCTCGTCAATCACGGTGATGATATTGGAAATCTCGCTGGATGATTTTTCAATCTGTTCCATGGCAATGACGGCCCGGCGGACCACTTCGCCAGATTTTTCAGCCCCCGCCTTTGTGCGTGCCACCAGCGTGCCAGCCTCCTGCGCGCGGTTGGTGCTGTCTTTCACTGTGGTGGTAATTTCTTCAAGGGCGGCTGCGGTTTCTTCAACCGATGCTGCCTGTTGCTCTGTGCGCTTGGCCAAATCGTCTGCGGCAGATTTGATCTCATTGGCTCCAGCATCAATGGCGCGGGCATTTTGCAAAACACCCGTCAGCGCTTGTTGCAACTTCTCTGCGGAGGCATTGAAATTGGCGCGTACAAGGTCGAGATTGGCGGTAAATGGCTGGCCAATGCGATAGGACACATCCCCTTCAGCCAGACTCGAGAGACCGCTGGCAAGGTTATCGACTGCAAACTGAATGTCTGCGGCTTCTTTTGCCTTTTGTTGTTCACGCTCCAGACGCTCTTTTTCGGAGAGGCTGCGGTTGGCTTCGGTTTCGCGTTCCAGTCGCACACGTTCAATTGCATTGTCGCGGAACACCGACACAGCTTGCGCCATCTGTCCCACTTCATCTTTCCGATCAAGGCCGCTGATGCTCTCCGCAGTTTCACCATTTGCCAGCGCTACCATTCGCGCAGCAAGCCGATTGATCGGCCCTGTGATTCCCCGCGATGCGACGTAAAGGGCTGCAGCAATACCGGCGATGAACAAAATAGTCAGCGAGAGCAGAGCACTGAAGATGGTGCTGTTGGTATTGGCGGTTATGTCGTCGCTGTCTTTCAAGAGCGCTTTGGCTTTCTCATCGTTCCAGTTCCGCAAATTGACGCGCCATTTTGTGATCATTGGGTCGGCTTTGGCCATCACGGCCTTGGCTTGCTCGATATTGCCACCCGCGGCGGCTTCAATCCCTTTATCGGTCATCGCAAAAATTGTTTTTGCCTCGCCCATGAAGCGATCAAGATCTCCGGCATTTTCGGGCGTCAGAGCCTTTGCCCTTTCAAGCCGCTCCAGCAAACTCTTCTTGCTTGCCTGATAGTCCTGTAAAACTTCCTGGACCTCAGCCGAGCCTTTTTCATAGGTCATTGCCTGATAGACGTCGTAGCCGACCGTCATCAATGACGTTACCGAGCGAGCGATCTGGTTTGCCGCCACCGTATCTGTCGCAATGAAATCGGAATAAGTGCTATCGGCAGCGCTATAGCTTTTTGCGACATAAGCAACACCACCCGCACCGATCAGACAGATGGGCAGGATCACCGAGAGAATTTTTAGCTTGATGCTCGAATTGTTCAAGAAAGACATCGGTTCTCGCTTTGTATTTGTTCGAAAATCGGGATGTTTTTTGCACGTGCAAGTAGAAATTTTTATCTCGAGCAGGTGCGAAGAGTCCTTCATGGACAATGTATTTGTAATTCATCACATTTAGGGACTCTTATTTAAAATATAATTAAAGAGACATGCATTAGAATTGACGATCATCAATTTTGTGAAATCCTATATTTTAACCAGAGCTGGATGATGTCGACGCAATCCAGCCTCGACGCCATGGCAAATCTGTCGATACATCTGGTGCTCACGTTGTCTTCAGGGCGAATGACAAGTGTTTTTTCGTTGAGAGTGGTGGTGTAAACCCGCACCAAGCTTCGTCGTCGCGCAAAGGTGCACAGCATTGTGTCACAGCGAATTTTGCGGATCCGATGGCTCGTGCTGTGTAGAGGACTGCACAATACTTTGAAAATGCTATAGAATCATGTTTTTAGAATTGTGTGGGGCCGACGGCACATCAAAGATCGGCTTTAAAATCGACGTTTGATCGTATTGGTCAAAGAGTGGGGAACCAGATGCCGAACAAGCCGATGCAACACGCAAACATGCAGCAAATATAAAGTGCTACGGCGCACAAAGAGCGGTTCAGGCTTTATGCCTTGCCACCATCCTTGGCGGCGAGCTGTTTCCAGGAATTCTGCTGGCTGAGCATGGTGCGCAGGTAGGCGACGTTGGCTTCAGCCTGCTGGGGTGACAATTCCTGCCTTGCAATTTTGTCGGCTTCGTCAAACCGGCCCTGAAGACCAACCACCAGCGCCAGATTTTGGCGCACGCGGCTGTCGGCGGCGGGTTGCTGAGCAGCAGAGCGGAGATAGGATTCCGCTGTTTTCAAATCGCCACTCAGCACATAGGACATGCCCATGTTGGACAGAACCGACGGTTCATTGGGCTGGATTTGCAGAGCTTGTTGATAGGAGGTGCGGGCATCTTGGGCGCGGCCAAGCTGATCAAAGACGGCACCCTGGGCTGAATACAGCCGCCAATCGGGCCGATCTGGGGTTTGCGCGCGGGTCAGCGTCGCCAGTGCCTGTTCCAACTGGCCAGCGGCGGCCTGCGCCTTGCCGTAAGCCCCCAGAACCTGACGGTTGGTGGGATTGGCGATGGCAACCTGCTGCATCACGGCCAGAGCTTGTGGCGCACGTCCGCTTATTTGCAACAGATTGGCGTAAGCGATGCCGATTTGCGGGTTCTGCGGTGTTTTGGCATAGGCACGTCCCATGGACTCGGTGGTAGCAGCGACCTCGCCGGGCGTCATTTGATCGACTGGTTTTGTCGATGTTGGAATAGAGCCTGTGCTCATCCGGTCAGGGGAGGCGGTTGTTGCGCAACCGGCAAGGCTGAGCGCCAGCAATGCGGCCGTCAGCGCCAATGCGAACTGCGACTGACCCTTGGGGGATGTGTGCCGAACGGTCATGCTTCTACCCTTGCGACTTTAGAACCTGTCAGGCTCTAAGCTTCCTTGTTTTCGTTCGTCTTGTCGGGAAAACCGGAGTCCACCTTTCCCTGACACACTCTAAAACCGCGCCCGGAACAGTGCTTGATTCGGCGCGAAACAAACAACCATTCCCTTCCTCTGTGTGTGTTTGCCATTTCAACAAAAGCTGGAGTGCTTCGGGGTGAAATCTCTAACACGCTCTATTGGTTGCATAATTCCTTAACCTGGATGTGATTTAACTCACCAAATCACTTTCGGGCGCAACCCAATCCTGACTTCAGTAATAATCTGTTAAGGCTAACAGAGTGTTAATTTGCGTCCATCCTCATCGAGAGCAAAAGGCAATTATGACACCCTATCAATATATTGAACGCTCCGCCCCATTTTTGACCAAAGGCGGCAAGACGCTGCCGATCTTTGCGGTAACACCTGCCCATATTGAAACCGGCACGATTGATCCGATTGCGCTCGATTGGGCCAAAAAGGCGGGCTATAAAGCCGAGGCTGGCTCGTTGTTGCTGATTCCAACCAGTGATGGTCATCTTGGCGGCGCGCTGTTTGGTTTGGGCAGCCACCCCGCAGAAAGTCCCTTTTTAACCGGCAAGCTGGCGCGCACATTGCCTGCGGGCGATTGGCACATTGAGACGGCACCCTTGACCGCCAACCGGCTGATTTTGGGCTATGGTCTGGGAAGCTACCGGTTTGATCGCTACAAGGCCGAGCGTGTGGAAACGCCCCGGTTGATGATTCCGCAGGATGCGGATGCGGACGATATCCATCGCCAATTGGCAGGCGTGTTTCTGGCCCGCGATCTCATCAATACACCCACCAATGACATGGGCCCCATTGAACTGGAAAAGGCGTTTCGCGCTCTGGCCGATCATTACAAGGCCGAGGTCAGCGTCATTACCGGCGACAATTTGTTGACCCATAATTTTCCGCTTGTGCACACGGTTGGTCGCGCAAGCTCTGAAGCGCCGCGCTTGCTCGAAATGCGCTGGGGCAAAAAGGGCCATAAAAAGATCACGCTGGTGGGTAAGGGTGTCTGCTTTGACACCGGCGGTCTCGACATCAAGCCATCGTCTTCGATGTTGTTGATGAAAAAGGACATGGGCGGGGCTGCCAATGTCATGGGCCTGGCACTGATGATCATGGATGCCAAGCTGAAGGTTGATCTGCGCGTGATTGTGCCTGCGGTGGAAAATTCCATAGCCGGCAATGCATTCCGTCCGGGCGATGTCTATACCAGCCGCAAGGGTCTGACGGTGCAAATCGATAATACCGATGCCGAAGGCCGGTTGATTTTGGCCGATGCCCTGACCTATGCCGACGAAGATCAGCCCGATCTGTTGATTGATATGGCGACCTTGACGGGAGCCGCCCGCGTGGCGCTTGGTCCCGACGTGCCAGCCCTTTTCACCAATGACGACACTTTGGCCTATGACCTCTCGGAGGCGAGCCTTGAGGCGGATGACCCCCTGTGGCGTATGCCCTTGTTTGCAGGCTATGAGAAACTGGTACGCTCGCAGATCGCAGATTTGACCAATGCGCCTGCGGGGGGCATGGCCGGTGCCATTACGGCGGCACTTTTCCTGAAGCGCTTTGTGACCAACACCCAGTCATGGGCACATTTTGATATTTATGGCTGGGCACCGCAAGAACGCCCCCACAGCCCGGTCGGCGGCGAGGCGCAGGTCATTCGTGCGCTCTATCGCCATATCGCGGGTATGAAATAACCACGTTTACCGATTCTACCCCAACAAAGGGCATCCAGCTTCGCTGGGTGCCCTTTGTTCGTTTTCAGGCAGATATTTTATCGCGTGTTTTTGGTAATCTGTTTAAGATTTTGATTTTTAATGTTTTTTAGGATTTTTCGATGAAGCGTTCATTCGTGAGCTTGGTTTCAATAGGTTGACAGTCTAAACAATCTGTCTCCTTTTTGTTGACGGTGGCATTTTCTGGGAGGTTTTGTGTCCGTATTTGGTCATCTTGCCGACATGCTGATCCCACTGAAAACCTGGAGGCGAAAGTTAAGGCTGTTCGCGCAGGCCACTCAAAGGGCACTCAAACAGGGTGCTGTTTTGTTGCGGCGCAAAAATATCCCTTTGTTTGAGCGGGATAGAAGATTTATCCGCATGTTTCCGACAGCCGCATTCTTGGCTCAGTCTGTTAAAACCGACAGAGCCGATTGTGACGTTTTGTATGATTATAATTCATAACTTTTAGCGTTAAAATCAAGGGTCTGTTTTGCAATCACTTTTTTGTTATTTTACATTAACAGCATGATTAATAACACGTATTTTGAAATTGAACCCCAATACGAGGTTACGCTCATGACTTTTCGCCAGACATTTTTGAATGCCACGGTTGCTTGTGTTGCCGGTTTTTCAGCCATGACGGCTGTTGCTTATGCACAGGATGCAGCGCTGCCCGCAGCAGGTGTTTACAAGCTTGATCCAACCCATGCTGCATTGTTGTGGTCGGTAAAGCACAATACCATTTCCAACTTTACCGCCCGGTTTGGTAAGCTGGAAGGCACGCTCACCCTTGATCCGGCCAAGATCGAATCCTCCAAAATTGCTGTCACGATTGATCCGACGTCTGTGGATGTTCCCTATCCGGCCGATTATGCTGCGAGCCACGCAAAATCGCCTTACAAGAGCTGGCCGGAAGAGATCAGCCGCGATCCGAAGCTGTTGAACTCTGACGCTTATCCAAAGATCACCTTTACCTCCACCAGCGTCAAGAAAACCGGCGACAAGACCGCCGATGTGACGGGTGATCTGACATTCCTGGGCGTAACCAAGCCCGTTACTCTTCACGCGACCCTGAATGGTGCAATTGAAAGCCATCCCTTTGCAGGCGTGCCTGCGGTTGGCTTTGCCGCTGAAGGCACGTTTGACAGAACGGAATTTGGCCAGCCTGTTGGTTATGTCGGCAAGGAGATCACCATTCGGTTTGATGGCGAATTCATTCAAGACCCGGACGCCTCCAAGACCAAGTGAGTGACGGGACTTTGCCCGATTGACAATGTCTGGATGCAGCCGGTTCTGGCTGCATCCAAAGGCGCTGAATAAACATCAATTTTAGAGTTTGTCCGGAAAAAGTGGACTCCGCTTTTTCCGAAAAGACAAACAAAAACAAGTATTCGAGTGTCTGTCAGGCTCAAGCTGACCTTGAGAGACCTGTATGTTCCTTTTCGCAGAAAAAGTTGGTTGTGTTGCCATGAATACCGCTTTCAGACCTCCCGTTCAGAGCCGTCCAGCCACACGTTACACGGCGGTTGCCATCCTGTTGCATTGGGTAACAGCCTTGCTGGTCATTTCCATGATCCCTATGGGTCTATGGATGGTGCGCGCCATTAAAGATCCGGCGACACAACAGCTTGCCTATCAGCTTTTCCAGGTCCACAAATCCATCGGCTTTGCCATTCTGGCGCTCACGGTTGTGCGCATTGTCTGGCGGCTCACCCATCCGGTTCCGGCTTTGCCAGCCGGGATGAAGAACTGGGAGAGCTTTTTGGCCAAGGCAACCCATGTTGCCTTCTATGGTTTGATGCTGGCGCTGCCGCTTTCAGGCTGGATTTACATCTCGTCAGGCTGGGCGATCAGCACGGACCGTCCGTTGCAGGTGGCAACATCGTGGTTTGGGCTGTTTGGCGTGCCGGATTTGCCGGGGCTTGAGGGCAATCGCACTGTGGCCTTTGCGGCCATGGGTGCCCATAGCTATCTGGCATGGGGCGGGATTGTGCTGATTGCCCTGCATGTGGCGGCAGCACTCAAGCACCATGTGATTGATCGTGATGCGGTGCTGGCGCAGATGATTCCTGTCTTGAGCCCTGCCTTGCCCAAGATTCGCGCCGAGCACGGTCATGGTGCTTCTGCACCATCTGGTTCCGCGTTCTACCGCGCAGGTGGCGTCATGGCTGTGGTCGTGGTTGCCATCGCGGGCTGTCTTTTCAGCCTGCCGGCACCGCTGCCGATACAGGCGGATGGCCAAGCTGAAGCCCCCGTCAGCACGGCCCCGGCTCCTGTCCAGGCTGCGGCCAACTCAGCCCCTGCGCAGGATCAGGCCAGTGCATCCACGGCCAAAACCTGGGTGATCCAGAAGGCGTCCTCCCGCATTGGCTTTGAGGGGGTGCATAACGGCAAGCCCTTTACAGGACAATTTGAGGACTGGAGCGGGGATATTCATTTTGATCCCGCCAATCTGGCAGCTTCAAGAGCAAGTGTGACCATCAAGACCGGAACGGCCAAAACCGGGGATGCGACGCAGGAAGGTTCTTTGAAAAACGGCGAATGGTTCAACTCTGCCCGCTATCCCGATGCCCGGTTTGAAACCGTGTCCTTCGCGGCGCTGGGCGGTGAACGCTATGAAGCCAAAGGCACGCTGACCATCAAGAACAAGTCGATACCCGTGGTTTTGCCGTTTACGCTGAAGATCAATGGCACCAAGGCCCATATGGAAGGTGCGCTGGAGCTGGATCGTGCCGCCATCAACATGGGCATGTTCTCTGACCCTGCCGCCGACTGGGTGTCGAAAGCCATTCAGGTGAAGGTTGTCGTTGATGCGGATGCTGGAAATCCTTAGTGCATCGATCCAAACGAACGATTCATCTGAGTTTGGATAAATCGACGCGTAGACATTAAAAAATCCCGGTGTTGCCCGCTTGCCGTCTGCTGCTTTTTGTGAAGTATGAAACGGGTACGAAATGAAACCGGAGTCCGATCATGAGTGTTGAGTTGTCGGCCACAGCCGCACTCGGGCTTTGGCATCATGTGACCCTTGCGCAGGTGCAGGATGACGGGCCAGACCTGAGCTTGCGCCAACTCACTCTGCTTTTGCATATTTATCTGGTGCCCCCGCCCCACACGGTGCGCGGGCTTGCGGCAACGCTGAATGTTACCAAGCCGGTCATTACCCGTGCGCTCGATACCATGGGCGAAATGGGGCTTGTGGATCGGGTTCGTGATGATATGGATCGTCGCAACGTGATCATCAAACGCACGGTGGCCGGTGCGCTGTATCTCGAAAAGCTGGGCGATCTGATTATGGATCGCGCCCGTACCATGAGGAGCTGACATGACCCCAGATCGTCACTTCGATCGCAGATTGCACGCCTATAGACCCGATCTGGCCGATGAAGCGCTGCGAGGAGAGGTGGAAGCCGAGCGCTATGTTATCGGTACGCCCGCGCGCATTGCCATGCCGGTGGCCGATCTGCGCCCGCGTGCTGATATAGCCTGCGGTCTGGATACACAATTGCTGTTGGGCGAGGACGTGCAGGTGTTTGAGCGCGCCGATGGCTGGGCTTGGGTCAAGGCTATGCTGGATGGTTATGTGGGCTATCTGCCAGAAACCGCACTGACGCCGATCGAATCACCGACCACCCATTGGGTCAACGTGCCACGCAGTTTTCTCTATAATGGTGCCGATCTGCGATTTCCAAACGCCCATGCTATCTCCATGGGCAGTCGTTTGACGGTGGTGGGAGAAGCGGAAACCCGTGGCACGCGCTATTATCTGCTTCAGGATGGCCGTGCGGTGATTGCCAATCACTGCGCCGGTATCGGTGAGCCTGCGGGGGCTGATTATGTCGCCATCGCCGCCCGCTTTCTGGAAACGCCCTATCTGTGGGCCGGACGCTCCGGGCTGGGCATTGATTGCTCAGGACTTGTCCAGCTTGCTCTGCACATGATGGGATTGGAGGCGCCGCGCGATTCCGACATGCAGGCGGCAGGACTTGGCAGCCCGATTGCCCGTGAAGAGTTGCGCCGTGGCGATCTGGTGTTCTGGAAAGGCCATGTAGGGATTATGGAAGACGAAAAAACGCTTCTGCACGCCAATGGCCACACCATGAGCGTGGCCCGCGAAGATTTGAATGCAGCCATTGAGCGGATTGGCTGGCTCTATGAGCAGCCAACCGGCTATCGTCGTCCAGATCGGATCGCGTGAAACGATGAATGAGGCGCTTAATGCGCCTCATCCCAGTTATGCGCGGCTCTTGCCTCCACTTTCAGCGGCACGCGCATGGAGACGGCAGGCATGGCGGCGTTTTCCATGGTGGTTATAATCACCGGCATCGCGGCTTCAATTGCCTCATCCTCGACCTCAAAGATCAATTCGTCGTGGACCTGCAACAGCATGCGGGTCTTTTCACCCAGGCCTGCTTTTGTCAAAGCCGGTTCGATCTGCACCATGGCACGACGAATAATGTCGGCGGCAGCGCCCTGAATGGGCGCATTGATTGCTGCTCGCTCGTTGAAAGCGCGCACGGAAGCGTTGGAGGATTTGATCTCCGGGTAGTGGGCGCGCCTGCCAAAAATGGTCTCGACATAACCATGTTCACGGGCGAATTCCTTGGTGCTTTCCATATAGTCCTTGATGCCCGGAAAACGCTCGAAATATTTCTTGATATAATCGCTGGCCTCCGAGCGCTCAATGCTGAGCTGATTGGCCAAACCAAAAGCCGAAATGCCATAGATTATGCCGAAATTGATGGCCTTGGCGCGACGACGCACCTCGGATGGCATGCCATCAATCGGCACCCCGAACATTTCCGAGGCCGTCATGGCGTGAATGTCGATGTCGTCAGCAAAGGCCTGGCGCAGTTGCGGAATATCGGCCACATGGGCCAAAACCCGCAGCTCGATCTGGCTATAGTCTGCCGACAGAAGCTTGTGGCCGGGCGTGGAGATAAAGGCCGTGCGGATCTTGCGGCCTTCGGCATTGCGCACCGGAATGTTTTGCAGGTTCGGCTCGGACGAAGAAAGCCGCCCCGTGGTGGTGGCTGCCATGGAATAGCTGGTGTGCACCCGTTTGGTTTCAGGATGCACATAGCCGGGCAGGGCGTCGGTATAGGTGGATTTCAGCTTGGTCAGCTGGCGCCAATCGACAATCTTGCGCGGCAGCGGTTCGCCTTGGGCGGCCAGATCTTCCAGCACTTGCGCAGACGTTGACCATTGGCCGGTCTTGGTTTTGGAACCGCCGGGCAGGCCCATTTTGCCAAACAATATATCGCCCAGCTGCTTGGGTGAGCCAACATTGAAGCGCTCACCGGCCAGCTCATAGATCTCATCTTCAAAGGCTGCGGCCTTCTGGGCCAGCTCGCCGGAGAGGCGCGAGAGAATTTGCCGATCAATGGTAATGCCGCGCTCTTCCATCATCGCCAGAACCGGAATCAGAGGCCGCTCCAGACGCTCATAAACGCGGGTGAGGCCTGCGGCCACCAGCCGCGGTTTCAGCACCAGCCAGAGGCGCAACGTTACATCTGCATCTTCGGCCGCGTAAGCCGTGGCTTTTTCAATCTCCACCCGATCAAAAGTCACCAGAGATTTGCCGCTGCCTGCCACATCCTTATAGGGGATTGGCGTGTGGCCCAACCAGCGCTCCGACAGGCTATCCATGCCGTGGGTGCCATTGCCCGCTTCCAGCACGTAGGAGAGCAGCATCGTGTCGTCAAAACCGGCAATGGTGATGCCGTGGCGTTTCATCACCAGATAATCATATTTCAGGTTTTGTGCGATTTTGAGAACCGATGTGTCTTCCAAAAGGTCTTTCAACGCATCCAGCGCGGCACCTAAGGGAATTTGCCCCTCCACCAGTTTCAGGCCATCGCTGAACAGGTCATCAGCCCCAGCCTTGTGGCCCAATGGAACATAGGCGGCGCGAATTTTTGTCGAATCCGGTGAGGTGCTGTTGTCCTGCAGGGCCAGAGAAACCCCCACCAGCTCGGCCTGCATGGGGTCCAGCGACGTGGTTTCTGTATCGAACGCCACAAGCCCACAGTCTTTGGCGTCAGCAATCCATTGTGTCAGCGCCTCGAGATCACGGATGGTGACATAGGCGCTGCGATCAATCTCCTGGCCCTTGAACACGGCATCACGGCTAGCCGTCAGACTGGCGGGTGTTGCACCTTGCGCATCCGTTCCGTCTGCGCTGGCTTTGGCTTGCGCGCTCTCGGCTGCGGGCGTGTCGTTGGTAGGGGTATCCTTCGGATCAAGATCAGGCCCACGGGCGGCATCGCCCCATTCCACGCTGATCGGAGATGGATCAATGGCGTTTGCATCACAATCGCAGGCATCGGCCACGCGCTTGGTGAGCGAGTTGAACTGCATGGTCTTGAGGAAGCCGACCAGCTTTGGCCCGTCCTGCCTTTCCAAAACCAGCGCATCCAGCTCAAGCTCCAACGGCACATCTGTGCGCAGGGTCACCAGCTGGCGCGAGAGTTTGACGGCCTCAGCGCCGGCCAGAATATTTTCGCGGCGCTTGTTTTGCTTGATCTCGGAAGCGCGCGCCATCAGCGTGTCGAGATCGCCGTATTCTTCCAGCAATTGCGCCGCTGTTTTGGGGCCAATGCCCGGAATGCCGGGGATGTTGTCGGTGCTGTCGCCGGTCAGAGATTGCAGATCAATCATCTTTTCTGGCGGCACGCCCCACTTCTCAATCACATCGGGAATGCCGATCTGCTTGTCCTTCATGGCATCATACATATGCACATTGGCGGTCACCAATTGCATCAAATCCTTGTCGGATGAGACAATGGTGACATCAGCGCCCAGTGCCTCGGCCTTGCGGGCGTAGGTGGCGATAATATCATCGGCTTCAAAGCCTTCGGTTTCAATGCACGGAAGATTGAACGCACGGGTGGCCTGACGGATCAGGCCAAATTGCGGAATAAGCTCTTCCGGCGGGGCCGAGCGGTTGGCCTTATACTCCGGGTAGATATCTTTTCGGAAGGTTTTCGACGAATAGTCGAAAATCACCGCCAGATGGGTTGGCGTCACGCCCACAGAGGTGTCGCGCGCTTCGGTCAGAAGCTTCCACATCATATTGCAAAAGCCCGAGACAGCCCCGACGGGCAGGCCGTCAGATTTGCGGGTGAGCGCTGGAAGCGCATGGAAGGCCCGGAAGATAAAACCGGAGCCGTCGACAAGGAAAAGATGATCGCCGTTTTTCATGGCAAAATGGATAGCGCGCCGCGCACAAAAGGTCCATGCCGTTGCACCATTGTTTAAACCGGAATCGGCGGGATGGTCAAAAGCGCAACACGCTTGAAAGAGCAGAAAGCCGGGCAGGATGGAGCGGGATGAAAATTCTGCTCACGAAAAGCTTACCGCATTGTAATCTTGTTACCCTTGAAATGACACAATTGGCGGCGCATTTAGTCATTACCGACGCACATTAAAAGCGTCGCGGTCTGAAAGCCGGCTCGTCCCCCGCCGCTTCAGGCTTCCAGAACAAAGGCCTTATCCCCCCTCTCCGGGCCTTTGTTCTTATTTTTGAAAGAGTCGCTACAGTATCCCCCCATGCTGTGGCGACTTTTTCATATGCAGCATCGCGCATCACAACGTTGCGTCTGTGAAAAATCCAGCTTATCATTGCGCTATGGGCTTTAATCGTGAGCAATCGCCAAGCTATCTTGTGAGCCAACTCGCCAAAGAATTTGCCAGAGCTTTGCAGGTTCAGGCAGCGCAGCTTGGGTTTTCCGCAGGCCAGTTTCCGATTTTGGTTGAGCTGTGGGAAAGTGACGGCCTCACCCAGAAGCAATTACTGGAGCGGGTTGATATCGAGCAAGCCACCATGGCCAATACGCTGTCGCGCATGGAGCGTGATGGCTTGATTGAACGAAAGCCCCATCCCAGCGATCGTCGTGCCCAATTGATTTTTCTCACCAGCAAGGCGCGCGCGATCAAAGACGGTGCGATTTCTGCCGTTTGCGCGGCTGATGACGTTCTTGTGAATGGCCTCAAGCGGTTTGAAAAAGAGCTGTTGCTGGAATTCATGCGCCACGCGCTGGAGAATGCCCGGGACGCCAACAAATCCGCAACTGATCACTGATTTTTTGATCTGCTCCCTCGAAACCGAGGGCGCGGTGGTCTATCAATTCACCAACTTGAACAGCGCAGGATAATTCCATGACCGATATTGTCTCCGTTTTGGCCGAGGCCGATAAAGCCTTGCCGCAAAGTCTTGAACGGCTTTTTGATCTCGTCCGTATTCCGTCGATTTCCACGGACCCGGCCTATAAAGCCGATTGCCGCAAGGCAGCCGAATGGCTGACAAAAGAGCTGACGGACCTTGGCTTTACCGCTTCTGTGCGCGACACCTCCGGCCATCCCATGGTGGTCGGTCATCACGATGCGCTGGCGGCCAATGCGCCGCATGTGCTGTTCTACGGCCATTATGATGTGCAGCCGGTGGATCCGCTTAATCTGTGGGAAAATGATCCGTTTGAACCGGCCATCAAGGAAATCGCGCCGGGCCGCAAGGTCATTACCGGACGCGGCACTGCCGATGACAAGGGCCAGTTGATGACCTTCGTTGAAGCTTGCCGCGCCTACAAGGCCGTGCATGGCGGTTTTCCTATCAGCATCACCATTTTGTTTGAAGGCGAAGAAGAATCCGGCTCCCCATCGTTAAAGCCATTTTTGGAAGCCAATGCGGCTGAACTGAAATGCGATTTTGCTTTGGTTTGCGATACCGGCATGTGGGACAAGGATACGCCCGCCATTGCCGCAGCGCTTCGCGGTCTGGTGGGTGAAGAAATTGTGGTAACGGCCGCTGATCGCGATCTGCATTCCGGCCTGTTTGGCGGTGCCGCTGCCAACCCCATCCATATTCTCACCAAAGTGTTGGCCGATCTGCATGATGAGACTGGCCGCATCACCATTGATGGCTTTTATGATGGCGTGGAAGAAACCCCTGCCAATATCAAGGCATCGTGGGACAAGCTGGGCCGCACGGCTGATACGTTCCTGAAAGATGTTGGTCTGTCCATTCCCGCAGGCGAGCAAGGCCGCAGCGTGCTGGAACTGACCTGGGCGCGGCCAACAGCCGAAGTCAACGGCATTATCGGTGGCTATACCGGCGAAGGTTTCAAGACGGTGATTGCGTCCAAGGCGTCGGCCAAAGTGTCATTCCGTCTGGTGGGTGATCAGAACCCGGATAAAATCCGCGAGAATTTCCGCGCCTTTGTGCGGGCGCGCATTCCGGCCGATTGCTCAGTGGAATTCCACGAGCATGGTGCATCGCCTGCTATTCAACTGCCCTATGATTCGGCGTTCCTGACCAAGGCCAAATCGGCCCTGTCGGACGAATGGCCAAAGCCTGCCGAAGTGATTGGTATGGGCGGCTCTATTCCGATTGTCGGCGATTTCCAGACATTCCTGGGCATGGATTCGCTGCTGGTCGGCTTTGGCTTGGTGGATGACCGCATTCACTCGCCCAATGAAAAATACGAGCTGAACTCGTTCCATAAGGGCATCCGCTCCTGGATCAGGATTATCGACGCTCTGGCGAAGTGAGTTTGAAAAGCGCCCGGTGCTGTGATGGTGCCGGGCATTTTTTTGCACTATTGCCCCAAAAGCAAACATGGCCCAAAAAGCAAAAAGGCCGGGGATTTAACCCGACCTTTCCCACTCGCTCATCTCGTTGCCAGTACATCCGTGGTCAACGAAGCGCGAGGCTTCAGCTACTGACGGGAAAAGGCTTTCGCCTTATCTTCCGTGTGTCTAAACTATCGCGCCAAATGCTTAATTCTTGGTTAACCAAAAACAAACATCGTCATCGATGCAGACAGCATCAGAAATCCGCGTCTGTCGCTTGACTGTAAATGGTGTCTGCCGATCATATTTCAAGGGCAGGATGAAAATTTCTGACGAATTTGCCTCAAACTGGCCTTGCGCACAGATCGCAGACCATTCCATAATTCTCGCATGAGCCTTACATCTGTCAAAGATTTCTTCGCGGTCCATGCGCCCGATATTCATGTGATTGAAACCGAGCAAAGCTCGGCCACTGTGCCTTTGGCCGCCGAGGCCCATGGGGTTGAGCCAGACCAGATTGCCAAAACCCTGTGTTTACGGGTGGGTGATGTGACCATGCTGGTGGTGGCCGCTGGCATGCGCCGGTTGGATAATAAAAAGTTCAAGGAGCGCTTTGGTGGCAAACCGCGCATGCTGGGCGCGGATGAGGTGGTGGCACTAACCAGCCATCCGGTGGGCGGTGTATGCCCGTTCGGGGTGGCAACACCGCTACCGATCTTTTGCGATGTATCTCTGAAAGATTATGATGTTGTGGTGCCAGCCGCTGGTGCTACCAATTCGGCGGTGCGCATTGCGCCGCAACGCATGGCCGAGTTGACCCAGGCGCAATGGATTGATGTTTTTCAATAAAAAAGGGCAGCGCATCATGCGCCACCCTTTTGCCTCGCCATAAAATCTGCCGAATCAATACCAGCGGCGGCGGGGTTCTTCTGCGGTCTGGCTGCCCAGCAGGTAGCCCAGCAGGCCGCCAACCAATGCCGCACCCAGCAGAGCTGTCGATGTTGCCGTGGGGTGCTCGCGCACGATGCCAGCAACGGATGCCGCTTCATTGCGGGCGTAACGGGTGGCACCATCAACCTTGCGGGCGGCACCACTGAAAGCAGAGGAGGCAGTGTCGCGGACCTGATCTGCAACAGAATAGCCTTGCGACGTCAAACTATCCTTCAAAGTGGCAATCTGCTCTTGAAGTGCGCGCATTTCTTCTTGCATACGTGTATTATCAGCCATCGGGTAACTCCCTGTTTGTTTTCGCAAGGACAACGGCGACGGCGGTGTTTTGTTCCCTTTTCTCTGCGGATAAACCCGGTCTTTCTTAGAGTTGCCGCAAATAGCGTGCAGCAGGGGCATGGTCTTCCCTCATGGGTCAAGACATTATAAGTAGATTTTTCCGGCAGAGGTTCCCACGTTCGGCCTTTATAAAGGTCGACCAGCACATAATGGCAGGTATGAAGAAGTCACGAAACCGTATCGAGCCCTCCTTTGGCGCGCCTGAGGATGATGACAGCGATGATGACATCCGGGTCGATAGCAGTGATCGCGTGGCTGGTGGACGTTCAAAGGCTGCCGCCAACAGGAAATCCCGCGAACGCGTTGATGAGCCACCGCCGAGAAAGGCACGTCGGCGCGAAAGAGCCAACTCCACTGGCCTGTTTGGCTGGATCCGCCGCCTGTTTTACTGGTGCATTGTTTTCGGCATTTGGGGCACCATCGGCGTTGTGGGCATGGTGATCTATTTTGCCTCGCAAATGCCCAGTGCCAGCACATGGCAGGTGCCCGCGCGCGCGCCCAACATCAAGATTGTCGCAACCGATGGCACCTTGATTGCCAACCGTGGCGTAACCGGTGGCGAAGCCTTGCCGCTGGATGAAATGTCGCCCTATATGCCAGAAGCCATTGTGGCCATTGAAGACAAGCGCTTCTACAGCCATTTTGGTGTGGATTTTGTAGGGATTGGCCGCGCCTTTGTCACCAATATTCTGCTGGGCCATCGGGCGCAGGGTGCCTCGACCATCACCCAGCAATTGGCCAGAAACCTGTTTTTGTCGCCGAAGAAAACCCTTGAGCGCAAGGTGCAGGAAGTGCTTCTGTCGCTCTGGCTGGAGCAGAAATATACCAAAGACCAGATTTTGGCGATGTATCTCAATCGCGTCTATTTTGGTGATAACGCCTATGGCGTCGAGGCCGCATCGCGGCGCTATTTTAACAAATCAGCGCGCGACATCAATCTGGGTGAAGCCGCACTTTTGGCGGGGCTGGTGCAGGCACCGTCGCGACTGTCGCCGGTCAACGATCCAAAACCTGCGGAGGATCGTGCCAAGATTGTTCTGGGTGTGATGCGCGAGCAGGGCTATATCACCGACAGCGACTTTAATCGCGCCATGAAGCAGACACCGGATCACGCCAAGCGCCAGGCCGATGGATCGGGCCAGTATGTGGCCGATATGGTGGCGGGTCAGTTGAAGGGGCTGATTGGCGAGGTCAAACAGGATATTGTGGTGACCACCACCATTGATCCGGCACTGGAGAGTGCGGCGCAGGCGGCAATTGCCACCACGCTGGACAAGGATGGCAAGAAATTCAACGCATCGCAGGCAGCACTTGTTGCCCTTGATGGCAACGGGGCCGTGCGCGCGCTTGTGGGCGGGCGCGATTATGCCACCAGCCAGTTTAACCGGGCGGTAACGGCAAAGCGCCAGCCGGGATCGTCGTTTAAGCCATTTGTCTATGCAACGGCGATGGAAATGGGCGATACACCGGCAACGGTGATGACCGACGGTCCGGTGAAAATCGGCAATTGGACGCCGGAAAATTACGAACATAAATACAATGGTCCCGTGACGCTGGCCTATGCATTGGCCAATTCGCTCAACACCATTGCTGCACAATTGGTGGTGAAGGTGGGGCCTGATCAGGTCATCAAGATGGCGCACCGTCTCGGCATTGAATCAGAGTTGCAAAGCAACGCCTCCATTGCCCTTGGCACGTCTGAAGTTTCGCTGCTCGAGCTAACTTCCGCTTATGCGCCTTTCATGAACGGTGGTTACAAGGCAACCTCGCATGTGATCAGCCAGATTACCGACACAGATGGCAAGGTTCTATACACCGCAGACTATGGTGCGCCGCCGCGGGTGCTGAGCCAGAAGGTGGTGGGTGAAATGACCCAGATGATGGAAGGCGTGATCACCAGTGGCTCGGGCAAGGCGGCGCGCCTGAAAGACTGGCAGGCGGCTGGCAAGACCGGCACCACCCAATCCTATCGCGACGCCTTGTTTGTTGGTTTCACCAGCAATCTCACCACTGGCGTGTGGTTTGGCAATGATGATGGTACGCCGATGAAAAAGGTGACCGGTGGTGGCCTGCCGGCCAAAACCTGGAAGGATTTCATGACGGTGGCGCAAAAAGGGCTGACGCCGGTGCCGCTGTTCGGCGATCCAACCCCGCAAACAGATCAGGAACCTTCGCTGACCTCGATGATCCGTCAGGTCTTGTCTGGCACGCCGTCGACGCCGGAAAATGAGTATCCGCCTGCGCCACAGCCGGTGGACCCGACCCAGATGCCTGCAGGATCTTCGCAAGCGCCAAATCCGGCACCAAATCCGGCGATGAACCAACCGCAGGACGCTTATCCGCCCGCAACCTATCCAAATGCAAATCAGCCTAATGTTCGCCAGCCAGCACAACAAGGTGTGCCTCCGCGACAGCAAGGCCAATATGGGCAGGGTCGCTATGAGCCAGACAATCGGCCAGAAGATGCCGATCCTTACGATCGTCCATATAACGCTCCGGGCGATGGCCGCCCGGAAGGTCCGCTGGTGTTGGAAGGACGTGTGCCGCCGGGTCAGGAGCCGCAAGGCTATCCGCCGGTGCAAAACGGTTATCCTGGCGGAGATGCCGGTGCAATGCCGCCCGCCGATGTGGGCGGACGTCCGCGCGCACAGGGCAATCGAGGCGATAACACCACCTTGCTCGACATTTTGATGGGACGCTAACCATGCTGCGGCCTGTAGAAAGAGCGAAATGCCCCCTTTTACGGTAGCTGTGGCAGGACAGTACTGGGGTATCGCCAATAATGTTGGCGTCCTGGATGGCTTATGAGGTAAGGTTGCGACAAGGTGACGGAATGAAACAATGATCACACGCGGGTTGACGTGCTTCTTATGCACACCCACCTCACTATTCTGACAAAAACGAATATGACAAAAAACGGAGATGTTTGCAGGCATCGTCAATTTGGTGCCTTGCAGTCGCAAATTCCGCTTCTTATATAGCCCGCATAAGGCAGCGCAGCTGCGCATTCCCGTAGACCATGCACGTCGAGGGGTTGTCACTGAATGCCTGTTGGGGTTCTGACAGCCTGCTTCAAGGAGAGAATAAAATGGCTAAAGTAATCGGTATTGACCTTGGCACGACCAATTCTTGCGTGGCCGTCATGGACGGCAAGGATTCCAAGGTAATTGAGAATTCTGAAGGCGCACGTACAACGCCTTCCATGGTGGCTTTCTCGGACGATGGCGAGCGCCTCGTTGGCCAGCCCGCCAAGCGTCAGGCCGTCACCAATCCAACCAACACGCTCTTCGCTGTCAAGCGCCTCATTGGCCGCCGCTACGAAGATCCAACGGTTGAAAAGGACAAGGGCCTTGTGCCGTTCAATATCGTCAAGGGCGATAATGGCGACGCATGGGTACAGGCCAATGACAAGGGTTATTCGCCAGCCCAGATCTCTGCGATGATCTTGCAGAAGATGAAGGAAACGGCAGAAGCTTACCTTGGCGAAAAGGTCGAGAAGGCCGTCATCACCGTTCCCGCTTACTTCAATGACGCCCAGCGTCAGGCCACCAAGGATGCAGGCCGCATCGCTGGTCTCGAAGTTCTACGCATCATCAACGAGCCAACCGCTGCCGCTCTCGCTTACGGCCTCGACAAGACCGAAGGCAAGACCATTGCCGTTTACGACTTGGGCGGTGGTACTTTCGATATTTCCGTTCTGGAAATCGGCGATGGCGTGTTTGAAGTGAAGTCTACCAATGGTGACACCTTCCTCGGTGGTGAAGACTTCGACATGCGTCTGGTTGAATATCTGGCAGCAGAATTCAAGAAGGAGCAGGGCATTGAACTGAAGAACGACAAGCTCGCTCTTCAGCGTTTGAAGGAAGCTGCTGAAAAGGCCAAGATCGAACTGTCGTCTTCGCAGCAGACCGAAATCAATCTGCCGTTCATCACGGCTGATGCGTCTGGTCCAAAGCATTTGACCATGAAGCTGACCCGCGCCAAGTTTGAAAACCTGGTGGACGATCTGGTTCAGCGCACTGTTGCACCGTGCAAGGCAGCCCTCAAGGACGCTGGCGTGACTGCTGCTGACATCGACGAAGTTGTTCTGGTTGGTGGCATGAGCCGCATGCCAAAGGTGCAGGAAGTTGTAAAGCAGCTGTTCGGCAAGGAGCCACACAAGGGTGTGAACCCGGACGAAGTGGTTGCCATGGGTGCTGCCATTCAGGCTGGCGTGTTGCAGGGCGACGTCAAGGACGTTCTGCTGCTCGACGTGACCCCGCTGTCGCTCGGCATTGAAACCCTCGGCGGTGTCTTCACCCGTCTGATCGACCGTAACACGACGATCCCGACCAAGAAGAGCCAGGTGTTCTCGACCGCTGACGACAATCAGCAGGCAGTGACCATCCGTGTGTCTCAGGGTGAGCGCGAAATGGCTGCTGACAACAAGCTGCTGGGCCAGTTCGACCTCGTTGGCCTGCCACCAGCACCCCGCGGCGTACCTCAAATCGAAGTGACCTTCGATATCGACGCCAACGGCATCGTGCAGGTTTCGGCCAAGGACAAGGGCACCGGCAAGGAACAGCAGATCCGCATTCAGGCCTCTGGTGGTCTGTCGGATGCTGACATCGAGAAGATGGTCAAGGACGCTGAAGCCAATGCTGAAGCCGACAAGAACCGTCGCGCCGTTGTTGAAGCCAAGAACCAGGCCGAAAGCCTGATCCACTCCACCGAGAAGTCGGTGAAGGATTATGGTGATAAGGTGTCTGCTGAAGACCGCAAGGCGATCGAAGATGCGATTGCCACCCTGAAGGAAGCCGTTGAAGTGTCCGAGCCAAACGCTGAGGACATTCAGGCCAAGACACAGACCCTCATGGAAGTGTCCATGAAGCTGGGTCAGGCGATTTACGAATCGCAGCAGGCTGAGGGCGGTGCAGATGGTGCAGCACAACATGATGACGGCATCGTTGATGCCGATTATGAAGAAGTGAAGGACGATAGCACGAAGAAGTCGGCTTGATGCGGTCTTCCAAGCGGCAAAATCTCCTCAGATGGCTGGCCTTCGGGCCAGCCGCATTTGCTTTGGCTGGCAGCCTGACCGCCCATGCCGCGTCAAGCAGCGACGTGCATGAGCGGATCAGCAATGCCGAAAAGGCAATGATCAAGGCAATTTCAGCGCATGATACGGCGCTTTTGCGCCGTATCGTTGGCAGTCTCGGACCGTTGATAGAGGATGCGTTGAAGCGCAAGAAAGCAGGCGGACAAGTGTCCTCTTGTGATCTGGCAGCCCATTCTCTTGGTTTTGCAGGCACGTCTCTTTCAGAGGCAATTGCAGAGCGCGGTAAAGAGAGGCAGTTGCTAATGGGGGATGCGCAGCAAGCGGCTGCTGATTTTGACAGGGACATGTCTGCCTGCGATGCACAGGCTGGACAAAAGACAGGCAACCACGCAGGCGTGGCTAAGGCTTTGAGAGCTTTGTAAGATCATGGCAAAAGCAGATTATTACGAGACACTGGGTGTCTCCAAAACAGCAGACGAAAAGGAGCTGAAAAGCGCTTTTCGCAAATTGGCGATGAAGTATCACCCGGATAAAAATCCAGGCGACGCCGAATCGGAAAAGAAGTTTAAAGAGATCAATGAGGCCTATGAAACGCTGAAAGATTCCCAGAAGCGTGCGGCCTACGATCGTTTTGGCCATGCTGCTTTTGAGCAGGGCGGCATGGGCGGCGGCGGCGGCGGCGGTTTTGCTGGCGGCGGCGGCTTCTCGGACATCTTTGAAGATATTTTTGGCGAAATGATGGGTGGTGGCCGTGGTGGCCGTCAGCGCTCGACCGGTGGTCGTGAACGCGGCGCAGACCTACGCTACAACATGGAAATTTCGCTGGAAGAGGCCTTTACCGGCAAAACTGCCCAGATCCGGGTGCCAACCTCGATCACCTGTGATGTCTGCTCTGGCTCCGGTGCCAAGCCCGGCACCAAGCCCACCACCTGCGGCACCTGTCAGGGGTCTGGCCGGGTGCGGGCAAGCCAAGGCTTTTTCTCGGTGGAGCGCACCTGCCCGACCTGTCATGGGCGCGGCCAGATCATCAGTGATCCTTGCGTCAAGTGCCATGGCCAGGGCCGCACCACGGAAGAGCGCCAGCTCTCGGTGAGCATTCCAGCCGGTATTGAAGATGGTACCCGCATTCGTCTGCAAGGCGAGGGCGAGGCAGGCTTGCGCGGTGGTCCGTCAGGCGATCTCTATATGTTCCTGTCGGTCAAGCCGCATCAGTTCTTCCAGCGCGAAGGGGCCGATCTCTATTGCTCCGTGCCGATTTCGATGACCACGGCAGCACTGGGCGGCACATTTGATGTCACCACGCTGGACGGCACCAAGTCGCGCGTGAGCGTGCCGGAAGGAACCCAGTCAGGCAAGCAATTCCGCCTGAAGGGCAAGGGCATGCCGGTGCTGCGCTCGGCGCAGATGGGTGATCTCTACATCCAGATCCAGATCGAAACCCCGCAAAAGCTGACCAAACGTCAGCGTGAGCTGTTGCAGGAGTTCGAGCAGATTTCATCCAAGGAAAACAACCCAGAATCCACCGGCTTCTTTGCCCGGATGAAGGAATTTTTTGAAGGTTGAGGGAGGGGCCGATGCTTTGCAGCATCGGCCTTTTTCGCTTGCATCAGTAATGGGGCGGCTTGGTAATCGGCACACTGTCGTGCGATTGTTCTTCGAGATTGAGAAAGCGCTCGGTTAATCGGTCCAGCTTGGCACGCACCTGTTCGACCACTTTCCATTGGTCGGCCAACTGATCGGAGAGCTCTTCAATGGTCTTGGCCTGATGGGCCACGGTCTCTTCCAGCCGGATAAGACGTTCTTCCTCGTCAGCCATCCTGTGCTCCTGTCTCGTTGCGCATTGTCATAAGCTGCGGTCCTATCGCGAATTCGCCCGGCGACCAAGTGCGATCTTGATATTGGAAAGTGTATGATGATCTCTATGGTCTCATTCGTTAAACCGGAATCGATTTGAGGAATGAAGCAGTCATCGTCGTTTCCGCATAATATGAAATCGCATCACTTGGATTGGTATGGCGCAGAAAACTTTCATCACCCGGCTGAAACTGACCGACTTCCGCAATTATGCGCAAGCGTCGCTTACGCTGGATGGTCGCCACGTTGTGCTGACTGGCAATAACGGTTCTGGCAAGACCAATCTGATGGAGGCGGTGTCCTTTTTGTCGCCGGGCAGAGGATTGCGTCGCGCCGTCTTGCCGGAAGTGGCGCGGGCTGGCGCTGCTGGCGGCTTTTCCATTTTCGCAAGCCTCGAGGGCATGTCCGGTGACGTGGAGATGGGCACGGGCACCGAGGTGCAGGACGACACAACGGTGCGGCGTCTTCGGCTGAATGGCGCCCCAAGCCGTTCTGTGGACGATCTGACCGACCATCTGCGAGTGCTGTGGTTGACGCCGTCCATGGATGGGCTGTTTACCGGCTCCTCCTCTGAGCGCCGCCGGTTTTTGGATCGGCTGGTGCTCTCGATTGATCCGGCTCACGGTCGCCGCGCCAGCGATTTTGAACGCGCCATGCGCAGCCGCAATCGGTTGCTGGGCGAGGGGCGGTTTGATCCAAGCTGGCTTTCTGGTCTCGAGCAGCAGATGGCAGCCCTTGGCATTGCCATGGCACTGGCGCGCCATGAAATGATGCGGCTGTTGTCGTCCTTGATTGACCAGAGCCGCGATCCCTCCGGCTTTCCTGTAGCGGATCTTGCGCTTGCTGGTTTTTTGGATGATGTCGGCATGGATACGCCAGCCATTGATCTGGAGGATCTTTATCGCGAACGCTTGGCCGCCAACCGTGGGCGCGACGCCGCGGCTAGCCGCACGCTGGAAGGCCCGCATCGGAGCGATTTGCTGGTGCGTCACCGTGACAAGGACATGGACGCGGCGCGCTGCTCGACCGGCGAGCAAAAGGCGCTGTTGGTTGGCCTGATTTTGGCCCATGCCGAGTTGGTGGCCACCATGACGGGCTTTGCGCCGATCTTGCTTTTGGACGAAATTGCTGCCCATCTGGATGAGGGGCGACGGGCCTCCTTGTTTGACCGCATTGACGCCCTGGGCGGACAGGCGTTTATGACAGGCACGGATGCGCAAATGTTTTCAAGCCTTGGCAGTCGCGCCCAGTTCGTTGGCGTGGATGATGGCCAGCTTTTACCCTGAACCGGTAAGGAGAGAGATATGGACGAAAACCCGGCACTGCCGCTCTCAATGGAAGAAATTCAACGCTATCAACGCCATATACTCTTGCCGGAAATTGGTGGTGCAGGCCAGCAAAAGCTGAAGGCAGCAAGGGTGATGGTGATTGGAGCCGGAGGGCTGGGTGCGCCCGTGTTGCAATATCTGGCCGCCGCTGGCGTCGGCACGCTTGGCATTGCCGATGATGATCATGTGTCCCTGTCCAACCTGCAACGGCAGGTGATCCACGATACCGGCACCATCAACCTGCAAAAAACGCAGAGTGCGGCAAAGGCAATTGCCGGTTTGAACCCGCATGTGCGTGTTGTTCAGTTTGAAGAGCGTTTTGACGCGGCTTTTGCCGCAACCCATCTGCGTGGATTTGATCTTCTGATCGACGGCTCCGATAATTTCGATACGCGCTATGCCGCCGCCGACGCCGCAGATATCCATCAGCGTCCCTTGGTCACAGGCGCTGTTGGCCGGTTCGAGGGATCGCTCACCGTGCTAAAGCCCTATGAAAAGGGCAGCGATGGGCAGTTTTATCCACGCTATCGCGACCTGTTTCCTGAAAAACCGCCCGCCGGGCTCATTCCCAATTGCGCCGAAACCGGAATCATCGGTGCCTTGACCGGTGTGATTGGCACATTGATGGCCATGGAAGCGATAAAACTTATTGTCGGCATTGGTGAACCGTTAGTAGGACGTCTGCTAATGTACAACAGCTTGTCCGCCCGGTTCGATATGGTGACCTACCGTCGGCGCGACCAAAACAGGAAAGGCTGACCGCGTGGTGAACATCGTTCAGATCGATGAGAGTTTTGAAAATTGGGATGGACTTCTGGCCTTGGTGCAGGAAGCCTTTGATTACATGCATACGCGGATCGATCCGCCGTCCTCGGCCATTAAGCTGACGGCCGACACGTTAAAATCGAAAGCGCATGAGGAAATCGGTTATGCGGCCATGATTGATGGTAAGCTGGTCGGCTGTCTTTTCTGTCGTCAGGATGCCGAGGATACGCTCTATGTGGGCAAAGTGGCGGTATTGCCCAATCTGCAAGGCCAGGGCATTGGCCGGGCCATGTTGAAGGCGGCCGAAGGTGTGGCCCATGCCTGCGGCGTTGAAAAGCTAAGGCTAGAGACCCGCATTGAGCTGGACAATAACCACATGCGATTTGAAAAATGGGGCTTTCACAAGGTGGCGGAAAAAAGCCATCCCGGCTTTGATCGCGTCACCTATATCCAGATGGAAAAAACCGTCGCTTCGGCCTGAATGACCAAAGCGATACGGTGAATGGGATCAATCCCGTCCGGGAAGCACCCTGTTTGGTGGGCGATGCCCATCAAAATAGGTTCGAATATTGATGATAACCTTCTCGCCCATATCAATCCGGCCCTCAATGGTGGCAGAGCCCATATGGGGCAACAGCACCACCTTGCCCTGTTCAGCCAGCTTGATCAGCTTGGGATTGACGGCCGGTTCGTTTTCAAAAACATCAAGCCCTGCACCCGCAATTTTTCCCTCGCGAATGTATTGAATAAGGGCAGCCTCATCGATAATCCCGCCGCGCGAGGTGTTGACGATATAGCTGGTGGGCTGCATCAGCGCTAAGCGCCGCGCTGAGAGCAGGTGATAGGTTGCCGGAGTAGACGGGCAATTGACGGAAACAATATCCACCCGCGCCAGCATTTGGTCGAGACTATCCCAATAGGTGGCCTCCAACTCGTTTTCTGTCTGCGGGTTGGCGCGCTTTCTGTTGTGATAATGGATGGACAGGCCAAAAGCCTTGGCGCGGCGCGCAACCGCCGTGCCAATACGGCCCATGCCGACAATGCCAATCCGCTTGCCCCAAATGCGCCGCCCCAGCATCCAGGTGGGCGACCAGCCAGCCCAGTCCGTGGAAGGGTCGGTCAGGATGCGTGATCCTTCTGCCAGCCGCCGTGGCACTGCCAGAATAAGCGCCATGGTCATATCGGCAGTGTCTTCAGTCAATACGTTCGGGGTGTTGGTCACGGTAATGCCTTTGCGGGCTGCCGCGTCCACATCAATATGGTCTGTTCCGTTGGAAAAACTGGCAATAAGCTTCAGTTGTGGCCCGGCGGCCTCGATCAGACCAGCATCGACAACATCTGTCACAGTTGGCACCAGAACATCACAGGTCGCGACCGCTTGCAGCAATTGCTCGCGCGTGCGCGGGCTATCATCAATGTTCAGATGCGCATCAAAAAGCTCCCGCATGCGCGTTTCCACAGCGTCCGGTAGCTTGCGCGTGATGTAAACCGTGGTTTTTTTTCTGTGGGTCATGAAGACTTTCGATGCCTTGTAAAGATGTTCTTAACCAAGATAATGAGATGATTTACCTCAAAGCTACGCTCAATGTCGCTGACGTTTGGCAAAGTTTGGTGCCGCAAACTGTGGTGTGTTCATGTTTAGCCTGCTGTATGTTTGCGCGAACCAAAAGCCGTTTCGTCAATTATGCCGCAAGATTGAATTTCTATCAAACCTGTCTGCGAAGACAAACACATCTTGTTGTTCGAAAGAATAGAGACATGTGACGGAACCAGCGGTGGGGGCTTGGGGTTTCGTGATAGATATAGACCAGTGGAAAGCCATGCCCAAAGGGTTAAAACGCTCCTGTTGCACTTTGTTCGCCACCGCCTTCCTTCTGGCGGGTGTTGCCGATGTTATGGCACAAGGTCCGTCAAAAGGGCCAAGCGGCCTGCCGCTGCCGCGCTTTGTCAGTTTGAAGTCAGGGCGTGTCAATTTGCGCATCGGGCCAAGCACCGATTACGCCGTATCGTGGATGTATACGCGCAGCGGTCTGCCGGTTGAAATTGTTCAGGAATACGACAATTGGCGCAGAATTCGCGATGCCGATGGCACCGAAGGCTGGGTCAATCAGACCTTGTTGTCAGGGGAGCGCACGGCCCTTGCAGCCCCATGGATGAAGGGCAAGGGCAGTGATATCTATGTCAACGTGCGCCAGGAAGGCCAAACCAATTCCAGCGTTGTGGCCAAGCTTCAGCCCGGCGTGCTGACCAAGGTGTTGGAATGCACCGGAACCTGGTGCCGCATCGAGGTGGACGGCACCAAGGGATGGGTGACCCAGACCGAAATCTGGGGTGCTTATCCGGGAGAGGCCTTTAAATAAGCCCTGCTTCGATTGCGGCTTCTTTCAAAGAGCCTGCGGGACGCGGGCCAATTTGCTGAATGACAATGCCGGCGGCAAGGCAGCCCAGCTTGCCGCAATCTTCCAATGAGCGGCCTTGGGTATAGCCATAGAGAAAGCCCGACGCAAAAAGATCACCAGCGCCGGTGGTATCCACCAACTCGCCAATGGTGGTGGCCGGCACATGGATGCGCTCTTCGCCACGCAGAATCATCGCGCCATCTTCGCTCATGGTCACGGCGGCCAGTTTGCAATCCCTGGAAATCAGATCCAGTGCCTGCTCAAAATCCTCTGTCTCATAGAGCGCCAGCGCTTCCTGGCGATTGGCAAAGACAATATCGACGGTGCCGGAGCGCATCAGGTCCAGAAATTCCGAGCGATAGCGGTGAACGCAAAAACTGTCCGACAGCGTCATAGACACTTCGCGACCATTGTCATGGGCAATTTTGGCGCACTCGAGAATGGCCTGTTTGGCGCGTGGCGGATCCCACAAATAGCCTTCGAAATAGGTCACTTTCGATTGAGCAACCACCTGCGCTTCAACATCTTCCGGGCCAAATTCCACACAGGCACCCAGATAGGTGTTCATCGAGCGCTCGCCGTCATCGGTGACAAAAATCATCGAGCGAGCCGTTGGCGGTTCCTTGCCCTTGGTCAGGGTTTGATAGTGCACACCTTGCGCCTGCATGTCATGGGCAAAAATTTCGCCCAACTGGTCATCGGCAACCTTGCCAAAATAGGCCGTTTTGGCTCCCAGACTGGCAGCCCCTGCCGCCGTATTACCTGCGCTGCCGCCTGAGGCCTCAATAGCGGGGCCCATCAGGTCGTAGAGTTTTACGGCACGTTCAGTATCAATCAGGTTCATTGCGCCCTTGATAATGCCGTTGTCGTCCAGAAACTGGTCTTCACAGCGGGCGATGATATCCACGATAGCGTTGCCAATGGTAAGAACGTCGAATTGCGTCATAAGAAGCCGGTTCCTCGGTTTAAAATCCGCTTCTGTCATAGACGAATTTCAGTTTCATGAAAGTAAAAATGGTTGCCACGATAAACTCTGGTTTCCGCGCTTGAGTTTGTCCGAAATTGCGCGCAACGGCTTTCGGATGAGATGACCAAAACAAACAATCGGCAATCTGTCTTGGTTCAATTTGAACCTGACAGACTCTAAGCCACCGATGATTGGATGATGGGGAACTCTTCGTTGCGCAAAAGCAGAGCAAGGGCTTGATCGGCTGGAAGCCCTTTGCCGAAGAGATAGCCCTGGCCAAAGTCGCAGCCCAGATCCTTGAGAAACGCGAGCTGGCCGCTATCTTCGATGCCCTCGGCGGTGGTGGCCAGGCCTAGCCCCTGGCTAAGCCCCATAATGCCGCGGACAATGTCGGCGCATTTGCTATCGCGATCAGAATTGATAACGAAACTGCGGTCGATCTTGATTTTGTCAAACTGGAACTGCGACAATTGCGACAGGTTGGAATAGCCGGTTCCGAAATCGTCAAGCGCCAGTCTGATGCCCGCTTCGCGTAGATCTCGAAGGATATTGGCGGCGGCTGCCACATCGTGAATAATCGCGGTCTCGGTGATTTCAATTTCCAACCGCTGTGGTGGATAGCCTGTCTCAGACAGAATAGACATGATGCGCAGCCCAAGCTGACGATCAGAGAATTGCGTGGGCGAAATGTTAAACGCCAGCCGTACAGAATCGGGCCAATGCAAAGCATCGAGGCATGCCTGTTTCAACAGGCTCTCGGAAAGCGGCACGATCAGCCCGGCGCTTTCAGCAAACTCAATGAAATCGCTGGGCGCAACATATTGGGAAGGGCCGGTTTTCCATCGGGCCAGTGCTTCAAACCCGTGCACCTTGCCCGTCTTCAAATCCATCACCGGCTGGTAATAGGGCACAATGGATTGTTCTCGAATGGCAGTTTTCAGTGCCATTTCCACTTCGGCGCGCCGCACCACGCGGTCTTCCATAATCCTCTCATAAGCTGCGACATTGTTGTGGCCGGCTTTTTTGGCGGCATACATGGCAACATCGGCGCAATGAATCGCATCGTTAAAGTCGGTGCTGTTTTCTGGGTAGAGCGCAAAACCAATACTGGCTCCGATCTCGGAGGTCATGCCGCCCACATCATAGGGGGCCGACAATGTCTGACTGATAAGATGGCCGAGATTGAGACAATCCATATCAGCCTGTCGATGACTGATCACCAGAAACTCATCGCCACCGAGGCGGAAAATCGTGGCATCAGGCAAAAGGGTCTGCAATCTCTTTGCCACGGCGCGCAGCAAAATATCTCCGCCTTGCTGTCCAGCCAGATCGTTGACCTTTTTGAATCCGTCCAGATCAATAGAGTAGATGACGTGGTGCTTGTTGCGATTTTGCTCCTCGATCAGCAGGGCGTGGCTGACAAGCGCACGGCGATTGGGCAAGGCGGTCAATGGATCGTGGTTGGACAACCAATCCATATTCCTTTGAATCGTATTTTTTATCCGGATTTCTGTCTTGAGATCATGAATACGACGGCCAGCGTAAATAAGGCCGAGCAAGCCTGTAATGCTGAGGGCATCAAACAGCTCATCCAGCTGCCAGGGTTCGTAGCGGTGTAAAAATGCATCGAGGTGATCATGAAAGTCGGTGATGATGGCCATAAGCCAAAACACCATTCCGATAATAATAAGCACCAAGGCGTCTTTGAAGGCGCGATTACGATCAGAGAATTGCATTTTCACCGCGAGCCATCTCCTTCGGGCGTCGACCCCGATGCATGGCCGCCCAACCGGAAAATAGACGCAGGCGTGTGAAATTGGCGTTAATATAATATGCTAAATAACAAATATTGAAGGATTTAATTTGACCTGAATCGCGACAATAATACCCGAATAGTGGTGTCAGCCAGCGAAATGGATGGGCTTACAGCGCAGGCTGATCAAGCTGGTCTCTGGACCTACCCGGTATTCTGTCGATTACGACTGAATACCGGGTAGAGGCGTGTCAAAGGTGTTTTACCAATGCGTCTTACAAATGTGTGGGACTTAGATCATTCCCACTCAATCGTGCCGGGTGGCTTTGAGGTCACGTCATAAACGACACGGTTGATGCCGCGGACTTCGTTGATGATGCGGGTTGCGGCGCGGCCGAGGAATTCCATGTCATAGTGATAGAAATCCGCAGTCATACCGTCCACCGAGGTCACGGCGCGAAGGGCGCAGACGAATTCATAGGTACGGCCATCGCCCATGACACCCACGGTCTGCACCGGCAAAAGCACGGCAAAAGCCTGCCAGATGGCATCATAAAGACCGGCTTTGCGGATTTCGTCGAGATAGATGGCATCGGCTTCGCGCAGGATGTCCAGCTTTTCACGCGTTACACCGCCGGGGCAGCGAATGGCAAGGCCGGGGCCGGGGAAGGGGTGACGGCCAATAAAGCTGTCGGGCAGGCCAAGCTCCTTGCCCAGCACGCGCACTTCATCCTTGAACAATTCGCGTAACGGTTCCACCAGCTGCATGTTCATGCGCTCTGGCAGGCCACCAACATTGTGGTGGCTCTTGATGGTGACCGATGGTCCGCCGCTAAACGACACGCTTTCAATCACGTCGGGATAGAGTGTGCCCTGGCCAAGGAAGTCCGCACCGCCAAGCTTCTTGGCTTCGTCTTCAAAGGTTTCGATGAACAAGCGGCCAATGATCTTGCGTTTGGTTTCCGGATCGGAAACACCTTCCAGCTCGCCCACGAAGCGATCAATGGCATCCACATGGATCAGGTGCAGATTGTAATGCTCCTGGAACATGGCCACCACATCGGCAGCTTCGTTTTTGCGCATCAAACCGTGGTCAACCAGAATGCAGGTCAGCTGATCACCAACCGCTTCATGGATCAAAAGCGCTGCAACGGAAGAATCAACGCCGCCGGAGAGCGCGCAGATGACCCGCTTGTCGCCCACCTGTTTACGAATGGCTTCAACCGCTTTGGCGCGGTAGGCCGACATGCTCCAGTCGCCGGTGATGCCAGCCACATTGTGCACGAAGTTCTGAATGAGCTTGGCACCATCTGGCGTATGCACCACTTCGGGGTGGAACTGTACGGCGTAATATTTGCGGGCTTCATCGGCAATGAAAGCAAAGGGAGCGTTGGCCGATGTGGCCAGAACCCGAAAGCCCGGAGGGATCGCGGTAACGCGGTCGCCGTGCGACATCCAGACCTGATGGCGCGAGTCCACCGACCACAGGCCTTCAAACAATTTGCAATCCTGCTCGATCTCCAGAAAGGCGCGACCGAATTCGCGGTGATGGCCGCTTTCCACTTTGCCGCCAAGCTGGGCACACATGGTTTGCTGGCCATAGCAGATGCCGAAAATCGGCAGGCCGCTCTCAAAAATCACGTCTGGAACGCGGGGGCTGTTTTCATCCAGCGTGGAAGCGGGGCTTCCAGACAGAATGATCGCCTTGGGCTTAAGGCGGGCAAAGCCTTCAGCGGAGGATTGGAAAGGAACGATTTCGCAATATACGCCGGTTTCACGAACGCGGCGTGCAATCAGCTGCGTTACCTGGCTGCCGAAATCGATGATGAGAACGCTGTCGGGAGGTGCTATCTGGGTCATTTCGAGCCTTTAGAGAAAACTGCCGTATCTGTCAATTGAGGAATCGTAACAGTCATAAAAAACGAAGATCTGAGGGATCAAAACCAGAAAACGCCCTCTTCCAGCGCCTTGATCAAGCTATCCACGGCATCAGCGAGCTTATGGTCGATGATGTGAAGGTATTCGGTCCAGTCATTCACATGGGTTAGTTCCGCCTTGCCATCGGAAATACCGCGAAGGCCAATCAGCGGGCGGTTGAACATATGGCACACGCGCATGACCGCAAATGTTTCCATATCGACCATGTCCGCATCAATGCCATCATAGGCGGCACCTGAGACAATATCGCCGCCGGTGGAGAGGCTGGCCGTGGCAATGCCGGGAATGCGCAAGGGCAATTCCACAACCGGTGGTAAATCGAGAAAGGGCGTCTTGCCTTTCTCAAACCCCAAAGGCGAGGCATCCATATCACGATAGGCAACGGAGGAGGCCTGATAGACCTGGGTCTGCTCAAGTTTGGCAGACCCTGCCGAGCCAAGCGAGACGATCAGATCGGGCAAGGTGCCAGCGGCCTCCAGTGCCATCAATGCTTTGGTGGCGACAATCGAGGCTTCCACGGGGCCAACGCCGGTCATCAACGGCACAATGCGCGAGCGTAAAAAGGGACCATATTCGGCCTCAACGGCCATGACAAACAGGATGGATTTGCCGGATGCAGATTTCAGTTCAAATGTCATTCACGAATATCCTCACGCCCCCGAATGACCATCAGTGTGCTGGTCATGGAGGCAATCAATTTTGCGGGGCCATCGCCAATGGCGTAGCCACGGCCGTCGGCCACGATAATGGTGGAGCCGGGCTTGGTAATTTCACCGCGAAACAAAAAGCGATCACCGCGCCCCGGCGACATCATGTTGACCTTGAATTCAATGGTCAGCAAGGATGCATCATTGGCAATCACGGTGTAGGCGGCATAGCTGCAAGCGGTATCAAGGGCGGCGGAGATGACACCGGCGTGGAGAAAGCCGTGTTGCTGGGTGAGCTTGTCATGGAAGGGCAGCTCAATCTCAAGCATTTTATGGCCAATCTGCGTGAGTTCGGCCCCAATGGTTTGCATCGCCCCCTGGCGCGCAAAGCTTGCCTTTATCCGCGTTTGGACATCATCATCCATCTTGTCTCGCCGCCACTTCTGTCACGCTGTAGCCATTTGGCATGACACACGGTTTGAGGCAAGACAGGAACGGAAGGATAGGTTAATTCAGCAGATAAAGCGCCAGATTGAGCACCGCGGCAAAGGATACCCAGGCCGCATAGGGCACAAAGCAAAGGGTGGCAATTTTATCCAGCCGCCTGGCCCGCCAGATAAAAGCAAAGATCAGGGCCAGCAGGGCCAGAATGATCACCAGAGCAAGGCCGGTGTTTTTCATGCCGAAAAAGGCAGGTGACCAACTGAAATTCAAGGCCATCTGCAAAAACCACAAGGCCATGACATTTGAGGTTTTGGCTCTCTGCCAGATGCGCCCGCCCGCCACGCCCACCAGCACATAGAGCACGCTCCACACCGGCCCGAAAATCCAGTTGGGCGGATTGAAGGCGGGTTTTACCAGGCCCGCGTACCAGCTGCCGGGAAGATTGGCAAAGCCAATCAACACCCCGATACCGGTTGTGACGATGATGAAGGCGAGATTGATCCAGGCAGTGCGCATGGATCTTTGTTTAACGCCACCTTGCTGCGAAGGAAAGACCGAAAAATCAACTCAGGCGGATGATGTGCTGATCCCAGTTGACGTTGGTGTGCTGCTTCACAAACTGCCCGTCATAGCTGGAAGTGGCAAACCCATGTAGGGCAGGGGCTATGCCGGCAGCATCCTTGAGTGGCATCTGGGCAACCACTTTTCCGGTCTCTGCATCAAGCGACACGCTTAAGCCGCGAATGGGCGAACTGATGCCCACCAGTCCATCGCGGCGATTGACGGCAATGGCCCCGACATAATTGGCCAGCCCGTCGGTGATTTCATCAGGCAGGTTCAGCCAATGCAGGCCATCACCCGGCGCGAAATGGCCCACCAGCGGCGGCAGGTCATTGCGCGGCCCCTGATATTGGCAGGCAAACCAGATCCGCCCCTTGGCGTCGACATCAATATGGCGGGTTGAGAGTTGGCGCAGCTCGGCCGGCATCTCGTGCTTTTCAACCAGCGCCCCGGTTTTGGCATCAAGCAGAACCAGCGAGGGCTGCATATGGTCGAGATTGAGTTTGGTGCGGCCGAAATCCGGATGGGTTTCAATGCCGCCATTGGCAATGATCAGCAGGCGGCCATCATCAGTAACGCCCATATCATGCGGGCCAATGCCGTAGGATGAAAACTCCGCCATGCGCCGAAAACCATCGGTGGCGTCGTAAAGGCCAATCACACCGCGATTGGCATCGAAATCATTTTCACTGGCATAAAGAATACGGCCATCCGGTGAGAAATGCCCATGACCATAAAAGTGGCGATCAGGCGGAGAGTTGATCACAACAGGTTTGGCACGATTTTGCCGATCAAACACGAAGGCAAAGGTGCCAGGGCGGCGGGCAAAGGCCACCACCTTATCAATGCTTGATGCCAAACCATGGGCGCGGCCGGGCAGGGTGATTTCGGACACCACAACACCCTCTTCGCTCAAAAGAGCAGCCCCGAACGATCCATCTGCGGCTCGATACCCGGAGGCAAAGACCGCATCGGTGCGGACCAGCGTTTCAGCCCGCGCATCTGCAAGCCCGGCCAGATAGGCCATGCCAGCGGCTTTGAGAAAATGCCGCCGGTCCATCAAGGCACCCTTCATGATGATCAATCCCCATCCGCAAAGGAAAAGCCAGCAGACAGGCCAACGCCACCGCCAATTTTGTCGCTGAGATCGGTGATCATGCTGCGGCTGTCTTTCAAAAGACTTTGCAGCTTGGCTTGATCCTCATCGCGGGTCACTGCCAATTGCACGTCCGGGGTGATGCTGCTGGCAGTGTTGATGAACTGGTCAGCCAGCTTCGACACATCGCTGACAATGCTGCGCTTGTCACTTGGCAGCAAGGAGGCAACATCGGCCTTGGTCAACAGATCCCGCACGCCCTCAACATTGGCGCTCAGGCTCACAAACGTCAGGCCGGAGCGCCAGAAAATGGCCTGCTTGGGGGCAAGCTTGCTGCTGGCGGGCTTATAAAAGGTTTCAATCCGCTCATCGCGCACCGTTTCTGTGCCATGCACCAGAATCCCGAGCAGGCCGGTCACGGCCTCAGGCGCATCGCGGAAGGTGTCATTATCCGGCCCCGGCTTTTTCCATGCGTCCTGAATGCCGCCGGGCTGCTCCCAAAGCGTGGAGAGGTCAGCAGCCATCCTGTCAACATTTCCGGCAATGGCGGCACCATAGAGGCAGCGGAAATTGCTCTTGTCCTTTGGCAGGCTGTCTGCGCCGGTGCCGAACAGCACATATTCCAGCGCACCCAAGCCCTGTATCGCCACACTCTTTTGCCGCAGGCTGTCGGCTTTGGTAAAGCTTTCGTCATTGGAGGCAATCGCGCCTTGAATTTGCTTGAGTGCCAAACCCTTGCGATCGGGATAAAACAGGATGTGCTCGAAGCGGTTATCTTCAATTACCGGCCCAACCCGCACAATTTCAATGCGCCCCCAGGCTTTTACCGCTTCGGTGAAAGCGGCCTTGGCGGCAATGACATGACTTTCCGATGGCGCAGCACACAGGCTGGTCATTGATGTCTGGAGTGCGGTGGCACTTGAATGAAAATGGCGGTAGCCGGGGCGAATGAAACCATCCACCACCTTTTCCATCACCGCAGGCACGGCCGCCGTTTGCAACTGGCCTGCGTGAGGGGCAGGTTCTTGGGCATGAAGCGGGAGGGCGGTGCAGGCAACGGCAACACTCAAAAAGGCGGAAAGGGGAAAGGCAATACGCATCATAGCGACTCCAAAAATCTGATCAGTGCCTTGCGATCATCCGGCACCATGGATGCAAATCTGTCGCGAGCGGGTTTTGCCTCGCCGCCATGCCACAGAATAGCTTCTGACAGAGTGGCGGCTCGACCATCGTGCAAATAGGCGTGCGCGCCATTGACAGCTTCGGTCAGGCCAAGCCCCCACAGCGGCGGCGTGCGCCATTGGCGACCATTGGCAAGGCCAACCTGCTGACCATCACTCAAGCCGTCGCCCATGTCATGCAGCAGAAAATCGGAATAAGGCCAAATCAGCTGAAAGGCCAGTGCCGGATTGCTCACATCGCGCCGGGTGACATATTTGGGGGTGTGGCAACTGGCGCAGCCGGAAGCATAAAACAGCGCCTTGCCTGCCAGAACATCCGCTGCGCCAACGGAGCGGCGCTTGGGCGGTGCGAGCGTCTCGCTGTAAAAGGTCATCAGATCCAGAACCGGCGGCGGCGCTTCAACATTGCCCAGACGTGGTTGCACGCCATTGGGCATGGCCAGACAGGCCGTTTGTTTGGCGGTGCAATCACCCCAGTGGCGCGGATCATCTGGCGATGAAATGCCGATGTCACCGGCCAGCGCACCCGCACTTTGGTCGCGCACGGTGGCATTTTGGGCTTTCCAGCCAAAGCGGCCAATTTTGATCTCGCCGCTCAGGTGGTCACGTACCTTTGCCACGGTGCCGGAAATGCCCTTGTCATCGCGCTGTTGGTTTTCCGCATTGGCTTCAATATCCTGATCGGCAATCGCTTCAATCAGCCCCAGGCCAATCATCGGGTTGGCAATGCGCGGCGAAAGGGTAGTGTCCGCGCCCAGCGGCCCATAGGCCAGATCTTTCACGCCATAGTGCGGTTGGCGCAAGGTGATGATCTCGCCGCCGGCCAGCACCACCTTTTCATCGATATAATGCACCGTCACTTGGCCTTCCGCATGCAGGCCCGGCACGGCCCGGTCCTGAAGCTGCTGGCCATAGGTGTCATCGGCAAAGTTCAGCACTTTCAAAGCGGCAATATCTGCTTTTTCCGCATCACTACGGGCGGGGCGGGCTAAGCGCAAAAACATCGATGTCGCATCGCCATTGGCAAGCGGCGCGTGGCCTCTCCCGGCCCGAATATGGCAGCTCTCGCAGGAGCGCGCGTTAAACAGCGGGCCAAGCCCGTCCGAGGCTTGTGTGGACGAAGGAGAGGACACCCAGAACTTTTGAAACAGCGCTTGGCCCAGCACAAAGGATTGCTGCTGATCAAAGCTCAGATTGGCCAGCGGGTGGCCAAAGGCGTTGCGCGTGGTTTTGCCGGTAAAGGTCGCGGCTCCTGCCATCATGGCTTCAAACGGCTCAGGCTTGGAAAAATCAATGGTTGGTGCTGTTACCGCGCCGACACGGTCTGCCTCTTGTGGGGTGAGGTCAGGGCGCAGGCCTGCCGCAAGAGCGGTGGTGGCCAAGCCGGTCAACAACACGATGCTCAACAACATGGGGGTGAGAGAAAATCGCCGCAAAATGGGCTTCCTTGTCGAAAATAGTCGCCATCACATTGGTGATGGCGACTACAGAGAGGCTTATTTGAAGACCGCGCTTGGATTGTCCAGGCTGTCGGAGCCTTCCATCTTCACTTCCCCCAGATCAAGGGCTGCAACCACGCGCTGGATCGACTTGGTCTGATCGATCAAGCCATCAATGCCGGCCTGCACAGTGGCGTTGCCGTCCTTGTTGCCTTCAGCAATCATCTGGTCGTAGTGCTCAACCTTTTTCGCCCGCTTCACCAGTGCCGTCATGGCTTTCATGGTGGTGTTGAGCTTGGAGCGCATTTCCTTGTCCAGCTTCTTGTCCTTGGCAGCCACCAGATCAGACAGCGACGGGCCGGTCATCTTGGTACCGTCAACGCGCGTGTATTTGCCGGTGTAAGCTTCACGAATGCCAGCGGCGTCGTAATAATGGGAGTTGTGGGTGTTGTCCGAGAAGCAATCATGCTCCTCTTCGGGATCGTGCAGCAGCAAGCCCAGCTTCATGCGCTCGCCAGCCAGTTCGCCGTAAGACAGCGAACCCATGCCGGTCAAAATGGCGCTGAGACCGGCCTTTGGATCGGCCAGCAAGGTCTTGGTGGCTTCGCCTTCCGGCTTCCACGCATCCACCATTTCCTGAAGATCGGTGACCAGCAAGGTGGAGGCGGATTTCAGATATTGGGCGCGACGGTCGCAATTGCCGCCGGTGCAATTTTTCAAATCATAATCGGTGTAAGGGCGATTGCCAGCACCGGGGCCTGTGCCGTTCAAATCCTGCCCCCAGAGCAGAAACTCAATGGCGTGATAGCCGGTTGCCACATTGGCTTCCACTTTGCCCGCTTCGTGCAGGGTGTTGGCCAGAAAATCGGGCGTCAGATTGGAGGCATCAACCTCTTTGCCATCGATCTTGATGGTCTTGTTGGCAATGACATTGGCGGTGTACAGGGCGTTTGTGTCGCTCTCGGTGCCATAGGATTTATCGACATAGTCGATCAGGCCTTCGTCCAGCGGCCATGCATTGACCTTGCCTTCCCAGTCATCAACAATCTTGTTGCCAAAGCGGTAAACCTCGGATTGCTGATAAGGCACGCGCGCCTTGATCCATGCCGCACGGGCCTTGTTGAGCGTGCTCTTGCTGGGTTTGGCCAGCAAGGCGTCAATGGCCGCATCCAGTGTTTTGGCCGTGGTCAGCGAGTCCGAATATTTGGCTTCAGCCACATCGGCGTAATGCTTCAAAACAGCGTCTGGCGTGGGTGCGGGAGTTGCAGGTGCTGCAAAACTTGCGTGCGCAACGAACAGCGCCAATCCGGCGCTGATCATGAATGGTCGTGACATGCCCTCTCCTTTGGTGCCTGTTGGCACCTTTTCTTGATGGATGGCCTGTCATGGCGCAAAATTAAACTGGTGTCAAATAATCATGAATACCCTCAAAATTGAGGGTATTCATTTTAAAGCTTAGAGAGATGCGCGCTTCAGTTTTGCAAAGAAAAATCCATCCGTTCCGGTTGTTGCCGGGCTGAGTGTCAGGCTCGCTCCATTTTGGGAGACGGGCTTTGGCGCGGCATCGCCAATCAGCGCTGTCCAGCGGTCTACCATGGGCACAGCGGTGAACTCGGGATGGTTTTCCAAAAAGGCTTCAATCTGCCGATCGTTTTCTTCGGGCAGAACCGAGCAGGTCACATAGACCAACTCACCACCCGGACGCACGTAAGTGGCGGCTTCATCCAGCGCCTGCTTTTGCTGCTCCACCCGCTCTTGTACGCTGCGCTCTGTCAGGCGCCATTTGGTGTCTGGGCGACGACGCCATGTGCCGGTGCCGGTGCAAGGCGCATCCACCAGAACCTTGCTGAAGTGTCCCAGAAGAGCCTGCAAGGCTTTGATATTGTCATGCACCTGCACATTGTGTGTACCGGCACGCTTCAGGCGCTCAATAATCGGAGCCAGCCGCTTTCGGTCGCTGTCAAAGGCGTGCACCTGACCCTTGTTGTGCATGGCTGCGGCCATGGCCAACGTTTTGCCGCCACCGCCTGCGCAAAAATCCAGCACCTGATCATTGTCGCTTGGCTCCACCAGTGCGGACACCAGCTGCGAGCCTTCGTCCTGCACTTCAAACCAGCCTTTTTGAAAGGCAAGTTCCGCTGTGACGTTGGGAAGGCGCGAAGCACCTTCGCCCGCCTCAACGCGAATACCAAGGCTTGAGAGGGCTGCTGGCTTGACGTTGGAGCGCTCCAGCGCTTTCAGCACCTTTTCGCGTTTGGCCTTCAAGGTGTTGACGCGCAAATCAAGGCTGGGGCGTAAGGCCAGCGCCTTGGCCTCCGTCAGCCAATTCTCGCCAAAGGCGGCTTCAAAGGAGGGGACGACCCAATCCGGAATGTCGCCCTGCACACCGAGAGGTGCCTGTGTCAAATCTCGGGCCAGAAATGCTTCTGTCTGGCTCTCGGTCAGCGGTGTTGGTGCATAGGTGTCACCTTCAAGGGCTTGGGCCAAACTTTCTGGCGAATAACCCCATTGCCGCAAGAGAACGGCATAGGCCAAAGCTGTTGGGCTATCATCGTCCATCATATAGGCGTGAGATGATCTCATGCGCAGCGCGTCATAGACAATATTGCCGATGGCGGCGCGATCGCCTGAGCCTGCAAACCGATGGGCAAGGCCCCAATCCTTGAGGCAATCCGCAACGGGCCTGCGCCGCGTTTCAATATCGCCCAATACTTCAATGGCTCCTGCAAGCCTGCCGCCCAAACGCATGGTCTTCTCCGTGTTAACCCGTCAGACTTTGCGTGGTAGCGGGGATTGCTGCCATGAGCAAGCGGTATCAGCCCATCAACTCATAACAGACCTTGCCGGTGCCACTGGCAACCATGCCAAGATTGGCAGCGGCGGCCTTGGAAAGATCCAGCACGCGACCCTTGATAAAGGGTCCACGATCATTGATCCGCACCACAACGGTTTTGCCGTTCTTGCGATTGGTGACTTTCACCTGCGTGCCGAAGGGCAGGGTCTTGTGGGCGGCGGTCAACTTGCTTGGGTTCATGTGTTCACCCGAAGCAGTGCGCGAGTGTTCAGCGTACCAGGAAGCCCCTCCGCATGAGGTTGCAGCAAATGCTTGCCAAGGTGCCAAAGCAACGAGGGTGGAAATAGCTGCGACTGTCATAAACGATCTGCTTGACGATACCAAAGTTACATTCCCATTTTTCAGTTTTGCTGCCTCATTGTGAATTCTTGAGGCGTTTTTTGCGTGGGAACGCTTAAGGGTGGTCAAAAATGGCAAAAAAGTGCCTCACGTAATCACGGAATGTTACGTTAAGATATATTTGTGATGGGTGTGCGCGTTTAACAATTTGGTAAGGTTTTAGAAAAACTGTTTAAAATCAGCGGAAATACGCAAAAATATTGCGCGCTATGGTTCCAACCCTCGATCACAAAATATTTTTTCAAAGGCCAAAATAAAATGCCTTGAATGCCGCCATGATTGGAAAAAATATAAGGCAAGGGCGCAATATTTCTGCCACTTTTGCCATATTTGGGGAATGAACGTGCAAAACCTACTCTTGCAACGGCTCTGAAGTCCACAATTGCTCAAGGGAAACCCGGTAGTCAGGATAGGCAAAGGTGAAGCCAAGGGCGCGGATTTTGTCGTTCTTCACCCGCTTGTTCTCGCCATAAAACGAGCGCGCCATGGGAGAGAGTTCTGCTGTTTCAAATGGCAGCTCGGGCGGTGGTTCAATGCCCATCAGGCGGGCGGCCTCTGTCACCACATCCTGTGGCGGGGCGGGTTCATGGTCGGTGACATTGAAGATGCCATCGGCTTTGCCCATTGCCAAAAACAGCGTGGCGCAGGCAATATCCTCGACTCGAATGCGGTTAAAGACCTGATCTTTTTTAACCAGTCTGCGGGCCGTGCCTTGGGCAAGGTTGAGCAGCCCATTGCGGCCCGGGCCGTAAATGCCCGACAGGCGCAAGGTTGCCAGCGGAACATTTGCCTGTTGTGCGGCGGCACACCAGGCATTTTCGGCCTCGACCCGTTCTTTTGAGCGTATGGAGACTGGCTTGCACTGGGTTTCTTCATCCACCCACGCGCCATTGTGGTCGCCATAGACGCCAACAGTGGAGAGATAGCTGATCCACTCCAGGTTGGGCATCAGGGTTTTCAGATCACCACCTGTCAGACGCAACAGCGGGTCCCCATCGGCACCCGGCGCAATGGATTGTACCAGATGCGTGGTGGTTTCCATGGCCGCCAGCAGAACGGGTGAAAGCTGCTGCCCATCAAAGACAATCGGGTTGATGCCGATTTCCGCGAGGGCTTTTGACTTGTCCGGGGAGCGGGTGGTGCCAAACACGGTGTGGCCCTCTTGGAGGAAGCGCTGACCAATGGCTTTACCAGAATATCCAGCCCCGAAAATCAGTAGAGTCATTGTTCCACTCCTGCGTCACGCCATTCGTTGCGAACATCCTCATCGGGCTCGCGGACACTATATAGGGCAAGGTTTTTAAAATCTGAAGGCGGCATCAGGCGCGACAATGCCCAGACCGCCATGCCACGCACATCGGGCGAGGGGTCCGTTAGCAAGGCCTGACACTGCGGAATGAAGGCTCGCATGCCGGAATTGCCAGCCGCAATCAGTGTATTGCGCACAAAGCGGTCGCGCCCAATGCGCTTGACCGGAGAGCCGCTGAAATGGCTGCGAAAACTGGCATCATCCAGCGTCAGGAAAAAGGCAATGTCGGGCGCTTGCAAATCGGCTCTTGCGTGCAATTTCATCTCGCGTGACAGGCTGGCGAACTTGTTCCACGGGCAGGCGGCTAGACAGTCATCACAGCCATAGATGCGATTGCCAAAGGCGGAGCGAAGGGTGCGATCAATCACGCCCTTATGTTCAATGGTCAGGTAAGAGATGCAGCGGCGGGCATCAATCTGATAGGGGGCAGGAAAGGCATCGGTCGGACAGGCATCCAGACAGGATTGGCACGAGCCGCAATGGTCGCGCTCACGCTCATCCATGTCCAGATCGGCAGTGGTAAACAGGCTACCTAAAAACAGCCAGGAGCCGAAGGTGCGGCTGACCAGATTGGTATGCTTGCCCTGCCAGCCAAGGCCTGCGGCTTCCGCTAAGGGCTTTTCCATCACAGGCGCAGTATCGACAAACACTTTCACATCTTCGCCCGCGCGCGCGGCAAAGCGGGTGGCAACCTCTTTCAGCTTGCCTTTGATAATGTCGTGATAATCGCGATTGCGCGCGTAAACCGAGATCGCGGCTTTTTCCGGCTGGTCTTGCAAGGCGCGCGGGTCGCTGTCGGGGCCATAGTTGAGACCAAACATCGCAACGGAGCGCACATCAGACCACAACACCCGCGGATCAGCCCGGCGCTCCTTGGTCTCGCTCATCCATGCCATGGTGCCATGATGGTTGGCGGCCAGAAAAGCGTCCAGCCGCGCCGGGGCTTGCGGCATGCTGTCGGGCGGGGTGATGCGACAGACATCGAAGCCTTTGTCTGCCGCTTCTTCTTTCAGAAAAGCAGTGAGCTTGCGCCGCTTTTCTGCTGCTTTTTCTGCCGCGCGGTCGCTGTTGCGGTCATGCGGCATAGCCCACTCCGTCAAAAGTCCAGATCAGCGTAATGCGACACAGGGGTCAGGCCGCGCACGCGCTCTGCCAGAAGTGGACGAAACGACGGGCGCGATTTCAAACGCTGATACCAATCCTTGGCAATGGGCGATTCTGACCAATCAATTTCGCCCAGATAATCCAGCACTGAGATGGCAGCACCGGCGGCCAGATCGCCATAGCTTAAACGATCACCTGCCAGCCAAGTGCGCGAGCCAGCCAGCCAGCTGAGATATTTCATATGCTGGCGCACATTGCCGCGCGCCGTGCGCAGCACTTTTGAATCGGGCGCACCACCGCCCAGACCATTGGGGATTTGCAGCTTGAAAACCCGCTCGCGCGCCAAAGGCCGGGTCACGTCCTGCTCCATCTTTTGCAAAAACCAATCGACAAGACGGCGGATTTCAGCCCGCTGGAACGGATCTTCGGCCAAAAGGCGACGATCACGCTTCAAAACGCCATGGGTCTCATCGAGAAATTCGGAAATCACCGTCGCACCGCACAGTGTGCGCATATTATCATCAACATAGACTGGCAGCGTGCCAGCCGGGTTGAGGTTGAGGAATTCCCGACGCTTTTCCCAGGTCTGTTCTTCGACCAGATCCGCCTGAAAACCGTATTCAGACAGGATCAATCGGACAAAACGTGACGTTGTCGACATGGGATGGTGATATAAAGTGGGCATTGCTGGCTGATGTCCGGTTCGGGCGTTGATCGTGTGGTGTTTTACAGTTTACGTATTGCGGCAGGCGTGCCCAGGGTTCCCACGAGGGCAAGCTTGCGTTTATAGGTTTGTGGTTCCGTCATACAGGCGAATCGCTTGCCTTGTCACGCCCATCAAAAGGACAATCCATGGAAGATCAATCGATCATCAGTGCTCTCATTCTTGGTCTTATTGAAGGGTTGACTGAATTCATACCGGTTTCATCCACAGCGCATGTGCTTCTGGCCGGTCAATTTCTGGGATTCAAGTCACCGGGAAATACGTTTGCGGTTCTGATTCAGTTGGGTGCCATTCTGGCCATTCTCACCGTTTATATCCAGAAATTATTGTCTATCGCCTTTTCTTTGCCAAGCAATCCGCGCAGTCGCCATTTTGTTCTGGCCGTTCTGGTTGCCTTTTTGCCGGCTGCCGTCATTGGTGCCATCGCTCATGATTATATCAAGGCTGTCTTGTTTGAAACGCCGATGCTGATCTGCATCATGCTGATCGTCGGCGGGGTCATTCTTCTCATCGTTGATCGCATGGCTTTCACGCCGCGCTACACCGACGTGATGGATTATCCTCTGTCACTGGCGTTGAAAATTGGCTTTTTCCAATGCCTGGCCATGATTCCCGGCACCTCCCGCTCGGGGGCGACCATTGTCGGCTCCCTGCTGATGGGCACAGACAAGCGCTCGGCCGCAGAATTCTCGTTCTTTTTGGCCATGCCGACCATGTTGGGCGCTTTCGTGCTGGATTTATACAAAAATCGCAACGCGTTGAGCATGGATGACGGCATGTTGATCGGGCTTGGCTTTATCGCAGCCTTTGTCTCGGCCTTGTTTGTGGTGCGCGGCTTGCTGGATTTTGTCTCAAAGCGCGGCTACACACCCTTCGCCTGGTGGCGCATTGCTGTTGGCGTGGTTGGTCTCATCGCCCTGCAAATCTACGGATAAGTCATTGACAGCGCAGATGATGATTACAAAAAGGCCCGCATCAAGCGGGCCACTTTTTTGGTGGTAAAACCATATCTACCAAAGGCAATATCTCGACAAAAGAGACTAAACTGATCCGGCTGTGGTCGTTTTGAAAACAACCAACCGCGACGCCTGTGTTTAGCGCGTAATCGAGCCTGTGCTGCACGGATCAACGCCATAGGCGGGGGTGCAATTTCCCTTGCGGGCGGCAACCGTTGTGGGTGCCACGAAGGAGCCAGCGAGAATTACCAAAGCCGCACACGCGAAAAACAGTGCGATAGACTTGCCCATGAAACAAGAACCTCAAAAGATCGAAATTGATGGCGCGACGCGTGATATGTGAGTCCCGATCGCTGACTTGTGTTTACGCAGGGCTCGTTGCAACTTCAATAGCAGAATGAGTTGAATCAGCGGTTAATCGAACTAATTCAAGGGTGCGTCTTTTGTGCAACGCTGGCACAGAAGACGCCGGAGATCAAACGTGTTGCCGCGCCGCGCGCCTCTTGGGTGCACGGCGCTTTAATCGCGAGATTAAGCGGCCTTGCCGGTGCGGCTGTATTGGCCCTTTGGGCGGAAATGCACCAGATAGGATGGCAGCACAGCGGCGACAGACCGGCCATGGATGCCAAGGCCTTCCAATGTGCGTCCCTCAGCCTTGGCAGCTGCAGATACAACATTGTCGCTCTTGAGAAGCGTCAGCTGATCATTGGTCAAGGGCGGTGTGATCAGCGGAATGGCGGATGCGACGCCCGCGATGAAAGACGCCATGCCAAAAGAGATCGACACCAGTGGTGTCTGGCGATCCACCACACGCAGCATTTCCTCAAGACATTGCTTGAAGGTCAGAACTTCCGGCCCGCCGAGTTCGTAAATGCCGGCATTGATCTGGCCGTCGACTGCTTTGCCCACGGCTTGCGCCAGATCTTCCACGAAGATCGGCTGGAATTTTGTCTGGCCACCACCAATCAGCGGCAGGAAGGGGGCAATGCGGGTCATTGCGGCAAATTTATTGAAGAAATTGTCTTCCGGTCCAAAGACAATAGAGGGGCGCAGGATGATGGCACCCGGCAGCGCCTTGAGAATGGCCTCTTCGCCTCGGCCTTTGCTGGCGGCATAGGCTGACTTTGATTTGGAATCGGCACCGATGGCCGAAATGTGCACGAGCTTGGCACCGGCGGCTGCGGTTGCTTCGGCCACGGTTCGCGCGCCAAAATCCTGCACGGCATCAAATTTGTTGCGGCCGGATTCCATCAGAATGCCAACGCAATTGACAACGAAAGATGCCCCCTCGATTGCCTTGATCACGCTGTCCTTGTAGCGCAGATTGGCCTGAGAGAGAGAAATTTGTCCGACATTGCCAAAGGGCAGCACGAAGCCAGCGAGATCGGGGCGGCGTACAGCCACGCGCACACGATAGCCGCGCTGCGCCAGAACCCGCACCACGTGCCGACCAACGAGGCCGGAGCCACCGAAAACAGTAACAAGCGGCGGAAGATTTGCGAGTGTCATAGATAGCTCCTGCAGATCGGATAGTCAGACCAATTCATCTTGTTGTCTCTTATCGCTATTGCACCAAGAGGTGAAGCAGAATCATCACCGTCCTGGTGGGGCTTTTGGCCTCATACTAAGATTCATTGAAAATGACTCTTAGTATTCCTTTTGCAAATATCTCAAGCACCTAATGCATTTGAGATATTTGCAATGCCTTCAAGGCGAGGATGCGTGAGCATCTTCGAGCCTTGGTATCATTGGCCTTCGATGAGCAGGATCTCTCCATCGGCCACTTCCTGACGGATTTTCACAGCCGCCTGATACTCAGCCGAGTTGTAGCAATCGAGCGCATCTTGAAGGCTGGGAAACTCAATGATCACATTGCGGGCGCGCGAAACACCCTCAACCGCTTCGGTTTTGCCACCACGCGCCAGAAAGACGGCACCATAGCGCTCGAAGGCGGGCTTTGCCGTTGAAATATAATCCTTGTAGCGCTCAGCGTCGCGCACATCGACCCGCGCAATCCAATATCCCTTTGCCATCAAATCACCTCTTTCGTTTTCTCATGTTTGATCTGTGAAATAGAGGCCCAGGTCAAGCCATAGAGCAAGGTCAAGCCATAGAGTTTGTCAGGGAAAAGTGGAATGCGGTTGTTCTGATCAGGCAAACGCGAGCGTGGTGGATGGGAAAGAGCGCGGGTGGCTCTTTCGTATTTTTGCGTTGCAGTATAACGCTGTGAAACGATATGGCTTTTGAGATAGGTTGAAAACGTCGATTCTGGCGCGGGCGCAAGAGGCAAAATTGATGGCAAAGCCGGTTTACACCGCGTTTCTCGCGCTGTTGCTGCACAGTGGATGGTCCGTAAGCGTCGATGCAGCCACGGCAACGCGGGGTCTGCCCGGGGCCGTTCCCTGTTCTGCCGAGCTTTATGAGACTTTGCGCGCGGTGCCGGATGATGTGTCGCTGGTGCAGCCGGTTGCCTGCAAGGTTGATCTGACGCGCGATGACATGGTGACCACGAATATTGCTTTCCTGGGTGCCCACGCCAGTGGCGCAAGCCTTGACTGTCACGGTGGCATTATTGGCATTCCGGGCCGCGTTCCCAAGGGTACGCCACCGACCATTCAAATCCGCTCGGTGAAAGATGAGCAGGGCAAATGGAATGTGCCGCGCAATATCACCATCCGCAACTGCCGGATTTACGGCTCCATTCGCATTTCGGGACTGGGGATCAATGGCGAGGCCGAGAATGTGCGGCAATCATCGCTCAATCGCAATCACACCGAGTTTGCCCAGGCGTCTGCGCCATCCAATATTGTGCTGGAGAATTTAACCATCGTTGCCGATGGCCCAACACCGGTGTTTATTGCGCCCGGGGTGACCAAAGTGACACTTTCCCATTCTGTCATCAGTGGTTTCACCAACGGAACTGCCGTCTATCTTGATTCGGAAACGGGCCATAACGTGATTTCGGGCAATCGCTTTGAGGTGACGACGAAAAGCAGGGAAGTGATGTCCGTTGATGGTTCTGCGCACAATGTGATTGAGAACAACAGCTTCACCAACCCGGAACATGGTGGCATTTATCTGTATCGCAACTGTGGCCAGGGCGGAACAATCCGCCATCAGACCCCGCAGCACAACCGGATTTCTGGCAATACCTTTGTGTATCAGGATTTGCCGCATCCAAAGCCCGCCGTTTGGCTGAATGCCCATGAGGCATGGCAGAATTTCTACTGCAATAACGATCCGCCAGCGCCCTTTGGTAGTGGTGCAGATAACCGCAGCTTTGCCGATTTCAACACTGTCACCAACAATCAGATTGTTGGAGGCGATGCCAAGTTGATCCTCGATAACGGAAAAAACAATAATCTGAGCGGCAATATCCAAAAAGCAAAATAACGCTGGTAAAACGACGCTTACAGGGCGGTTTGCATCTCAGCCAAAATCGCCTGCGCTGCCGTTTTCGGCTCTTGTGCCTGGGTGATGGGACGTGCCACCACCAGATGGCTGGAGCCCGCAATCAAGGCTTGCGCCGGTGTCATCACCCGCTTTTGATCGCCATTGTCCGAGCCTGCCGGGCGGATGCCGGGGGTGACAAGCGCCATATCCGGCCCAAGAATGGCGCGCACCGCACTTGCTTCCTGCGCCGAGCAGACAATGCCGCCCATGCCGGCCGCTTTGGCCTGGGCCGCCCGCGTCAAAACAAGGCTTTTCGCATCCTGACTATAGCCCGCATCCAGCAGGTCCTGATTGTCCATCGAGGTGAGAACGGTGACGCCGAGCAGGCAAAGATCAGAGCCTTTGGCGGCATCCACCGCAGCTTGCATGGCTTTTGGGTAAGCATGCAAGGTCAGCATGGTCATACCCATTTTGACAATATTCTCCACGGCGGACGCAATGGTGTTGTCAATGTCGAGCAATTTCATATCGAGAAAGATTTTCTTGCCGCTTTGCGCCATGTCACGTGCCAGTTCCAGACCGCCGGTAAAGGCCAGTTGATAGCCGATCTTGTAAAACAGCACATCATCACCCAGCGTTGATACCAGCGTTTCTGCTTGTGCAACGGTTGGCACATCCAAGCCAACAATCAAACGGTCTCGCGCATCCATGGGCCATCTCCCTGCCAATCTTCCATGGCCGTCCAGTCGCATGAGATGCGCCGATCTGCAAGGGTGAAACAGAAGAGATTGCCGCCGCCGGGTCGCTGATCCGTGGAGCGGGAAATGATTTGTCCGCTCAAATGGCATTTCAAAAGGGTGCCAACCCCGCCATGGCCGATGAAAGCGATGGGAATGGTGGGATCGTGCGCTGACAAAACGGCATCAACAGCACTGACAATGCGGCTTTGCGCATCAATCGCCCGTTCCCAGCCGTGAAAGCTTTGATGCGGATTGGCGAAAAACCAATCCGCTGCCGCCTCAAATGCCGGTGGTGGCAAAAAGCCAGTGGCGGAGCGGTCATTTTCATGCATGGATTCAACCTGCTCCGGGATGATGCTCGCGGCTTTGGCCAGAATCTCCGCCGTTTCAACGGCTTTCACCTCATCACTGCTGATGATGCGGCCCAGATTTCGCACCCAGTCACGAGTTGAAACCAGAGCCGTCCTGTCGAGGCCAACAGATGAAAGTCCCCATTGGGGAACTGGAACATCAGGATCTATACGCACTTGCGGGTGGGTGAGATAGAGCGCGAACATCAGCGGCGGCGATAGACCCAAAGCTGGGCTGGTGGAATATTGCGCACCACGAAATCAAAATGCTGAACGTAATAGCTGCCGCCATTGGCGATCACCGGCGACATCGGGCCATAGGAGATCTGCATGAAGGGGCGGCCATGGGGGACGCGGTCCAGCATGTCTTCCACAAGGCGCACACGGTCCTGCATGGGGAAATTGAGCAGCGGCACAGCGGAAATCACACAGTCAAAGGTCAGGCCAGCCAATGGCCCAAGCGTGTTTTCAATGTCGAAGGCGTTGCCCTGAACAAAATTCACACCGGGAATTGTTGCCTTCAAATGCTGGTAGAAAGCGTCTGAATATTCGACCGACACCAGCTTTTCCGGCTCAATGCCGCGGCTCAGAATGGCTTTGGTGATGACGCCGGTGCCCGGCCCAAGCTCCAGAACAGGCAGGCCCGATTCTGGATTGACGATGCTGGCCATGCGCCGCGCGGTGATGCCGGAGGTTGGCACAATGGCCCCCACCTGCTTTGGACCTCTCATTGCACCCTTGAAGAAGCGGATCTCCTCGTCGAATTTCTTTTCAAACCGTTCTTTAAGGTTGAACTTCATGGACTGCCATCTCCTAACAGTACGTCTTGCATCCATCATGGCTGCGTAAACAGTATGTTCGCTTCATTTGTCGCAAAAACAAGACAAAATGGCGCAGATGTGAAAAAATTATGACCAGCAGTCCATAAAGTTGAGAAACGTGACCTCTGTGATACCCGCCCTTTATACCCTCATTGGCATGAGCACGTAGAGCGCATCATCGCCCGCCGTGTCGCGGATCAGCGTTGGAGAGCCTGCATCGGCCAGAAGGAAAATCGCTTCTTCGCCAGACAGCTGTGCGGTGATATCGAGCAGATATTTGGCATTGAAGCCAATTTCCATGGCGTCGCTGTCATAGCCCACGGCCACTTCTTCGGTGGCGCTGCCGGAATCGGGGTTGTTGACGGTCAGCATCAGATGACCATCGCCAATCGCCAGCTTCACGGCGCGGCCACGCTCTGACGAAATGGTCGATACGCGGTCAACGGCGCGGGCAAAGGTCTGGCAATCGACACGCATTTCCTTGTCGTTGGCCTGCGGAATAACCCGCTGGTAATCGGGGAAGGTGCCATCAATCAGCTTGGAGGTCAGCACGATCTCGCCAATGCCAAGGCGGATTTTGGCATCCGACACTTCCAGATTGACGATCAGATCAGGATTATCGACCAGCTTTTGCAATTCGCCCACGGTTTTGCGCGGAATGATGATGCCCGGCATGCCTTCCGAGCCAGATGGCGCTTCCACATCGGCGCGGGCGAGACGGTGGCCGTCTGTTGCCACGGCGCGCAGCTTCAATTTGCCATCGGCTTCGATGGTGTGCAGGTAAATCCCGTTGAGGTAATAGCGGGTCTCTTCTGTTGAGATCGCAAACTGGGTGCGATCAATCAACATCTTGAGGTCCGATGCCTTGAGCTTGAAGGAATGGCTGAAACTGCCCGCGGTCAGATCGGGGAAATCCGATTCCGGCAGGCATTGCAGCGTGAATTTGGAGCGCCCGGAGGCCACCGTCATACTGGCCCCATCGGGGTTGGTCGACAGCAGCACTTCTGCGCCATCCGACAGCTTGCGCACGATTTCATAAAGCAGATGGGCGGGCACCGTGGTGGCACCAGCCTGCTCGACATTGGCGGGTGTTGCTTCGGTGATTTCCAGATCAAGGTCGGTTGCCTTCATGGCGAGGCTCTGGCCATCGGCCCGCAGCAACACGTTGGAAAGGATCGGAATGGTGTTTCTGCGCTCGACCACCCGGTGAACGTGGTTCAAGGATTTCAGAAGGTTGGACCGTTCAAGAGTAATACGCATAGACGCTGCCACTTTCGACCTGTGCGATCCTTGCATGGATCGGCTCTGCCTGTTCCGAGCGCTAACGCCCGGATGATTGGGACGGGCAAAATGGCAGGAAATGGCTCTGAAATGCAAGGCCCCAAGCGCTTTTGAGTGGCGATGTTGCACGCTTTCCACTGCGAAGGGCTGTGATATGCTTGCCGCAGCCGCATCTGTGCCGCATAACGAAGCCCTGAACATAGCCCTGTCGTCAAGAAAGTCGTGGCCGAGATTTTGACCCAAGCCCCAAACCATCAAGCTCCACACCACCCAGAGCAAGACGCTGCAAAAACCTTTCGCCTGCATGATCGGGCAGTAGCTGCCCGCCCCATGGAGGTCGCGCTCTATCTGGTGGCCACGCCGATTGGCAATCTCGGTGACATTACCTTGCGCGCGCTCGAAGTGCTGGCCGGTGCCGATGTTCTGGCCTGCGAAGACACCCGCGTTACCCGCGTGCTGCTCGATCGCTATGGCATTACCACGCGGCCTTACGCTTATCATGAACACAATGCCGAAGAGGTCGGGCCAAAGCTGATTGCGGCGCTGGAGGCTGGAAAATCCGTGGCCCTGGTGTCGGATGCCGGAACGCCTTTGGTGTCGGACCCCGGCTATCGGCTCGGGCAATTGGCGTTGGAAGCAGGCTTGAAAGTGGTGCCTATTCCGGGGCCGTCTGCGCCTTTGGCGGCGCTGGTCGGCTCTGGCCTGCCCAATGATGCCTTTGTCTTTGCGGGATTTTTGCCCACCAAGGACAAGGCAAGGCGTGATCGCTTAGCGCAATGGGAAGCCACACCCGCAACACTGATTTTCTTTGAATCTCCGCACCGGATTGGCGCAACGCTTGCAGCCGCCGCTGACGTGATGGGCAGCGAGCGGCCCGCCTGCGTATGCCGCGAACTCACCAAGACATTTGAAGAGTTTCGCCGTGGCACGCTGGGTGAATTGTCGGCCTATTATGATGATGAGCGGCAGGTCAAAGGCGAGATCGTGTTGGTGATCGGGCCTCCCTTGGCAAAAGCAGCGCCGGAGCCTGCCGATATTGATCGTCTGTTGATCGAGCTGTCGAAAACTTTGCAAACCGCCAAAGCCGCAACTGAAGCGGCCCGCCAAACCGGCCTGCCGCGCAAAGAGCTGTATCAGCGACTTTTGGAGCTGAAATCGGAGCCATGACGCCAAAGACCAAGCCGATGAGCGCCCGCCGCAAGGCCGAACGGCGGGGCCGCTGGTCGGAATATCTGGCGGCTGCCTATCTGTTGGTGAAAGGCTATCGCATCCTTGCTCTGCGCCATAAGACCAAATGGGGTGAGGTGGATATTATTGCCCGCCGGGGTGATCTTGTGGCTCTGGTGGAGGTGAAAGCCCGCTTATCCCGGCAGATGGCCGTGGATGCCGTGAGCTTTGAAAGCCAGCGCCGTATTCGCGCGGCAGGCGATGTCTGGTTAGCGCGCCAGCCGGATGCCGCCCGGCTTTCCATTCGCTGCGATATTGTGGCGATCGTGCCAAGGCGCTGGCCTTTGCACATCAAGGATGCCTTTTAAAATCCCGTCATCTTTGAGGGGCATTTCAGTATTTTTATTGTTTTGCATTTTGTAATCATCTCGTCACAAAACAGTTAAGTGCCTGTCACGAAGCCTCTCTAATGGCTTGCTCACCCCACATTGGCGGAGAGGATCAAACCATGTTCAAGAAGCTTTCGATGGCCGCATTGGCTGTCACTGTATCGACCACATCATCATTTGCCGCAACCAACATCAGCTGGTGGCACGGCATGGGTGGTCGCAACGGCGAAGTCATCAACGAATTGTCACAGAAGTTCAACGCATCGCAAAGCGAATGCGTTTTGACGCCTGTTTCCAAGGGCTCTTACGAAGAAGCTCTGGCCGCTGGCATTGCCGCGTTCCGCTCGCACGATCAGCCCAATATTCTTCAGGTGTTTGATGCAGGCTCTGCCACCATCATCAACGCCAAGGGTGCGACCATTCCAGCCGAAGACCTGCTGAACAAAGCAGGTTACAAGTTTGACCGCAACGCTTTCATTGAAGGTGTTCGTTATTTCTACGCCGACAAAACCGGCAAGTTCATCGGCATGCCGTTCAACTCTTCTGCTCCTATTCTTTATACCAACACCGAAGCTTTGAAAAAGGCTGGTGTTGAAGCGCCAAAGACCTGGGAAGAGTTTGAAGCCATCGCACCAAAGCTGAAGGCTGCCGGCTATATTCCGCTGGTGCAGTCGCAGCTGACCTGGGAGTTCACCGAGAACTTCTTCTCTCGCAACAACATCCAGTTTGCATCCAACAACAATGGTTATGACGGTCTGGCTGGCACCACCATCAACGTCACCGATCCAAACCACGTGATGATGTATGACAAGCTGAAGGCTTGGAAAGACGCTGGCTACTTCGCTTACTACGGCGCAGGCTGGAACGACAACCAGAAGCCTTTTGAAGACGGCAAGGTTGCGCTTTGGGTTGGCTCGTCTGGCTCGTTCGGTGGCTTGCAGAAGACGGCGTCCATGCCATTTTCCGCGACCTTCCTTCCCTACTGGGGCTCCATCAAGGGCGCAGGCGTGCATAGCTTCATCGGCGGCGCTGCTCTTTATGCCATGTCCGGCAAGTCTGAAGCTGAAAACAAGTGCACAGCCGCTTTCTTCAACTTCCTGACCTCGCCCGAAATCCAGAAGTTCTACCATCAGGCCACCGGTTACGTTGCCATCACCAAGGCGGCTTACGAGCTGACCAAAAAGGAAGGCTATTACGAGAAGAACCCTGTTGCCGAAGTTGGTATTCAGCAGCTTTCTCTTCCAGGCGGCGAGTGGGACAAGGGCTATCGCCTTGGTTTCTACCCACAGATCCGCTCGGTGATGGAGCGCGAATACAACAAGATCTTCTCAGGCGAAACCACGCCAAAGGCTGCGATGGAAACCATCAAGAAGGAAGCGGACGAAATCCTGGCACGCTTCGCCAAGACCGCAGGCTGACACTTCATCTTCAGACATGATCTGTCCCGGAGGCGAGTTTTCGCCTCCGGGGTTTTCTTTGAAAGGTTGCCGCGATGAAGCGTGTTCAGTTCAACTCGCGATTTCTGCCCTATTTTTTCCTGGCTCCGCAATTTTGCATTGTGGCCATCTTCTTCTATTGGCCAGCCGTGCAGGCCATCCAGTCGTCGTTTTATATTGAAGATCCGTTTGGCTTTGGCTCGACCTTTGTCGGCCTTGCCAATTATGCCGATATGTTTGGTTCATCGGAATATCGCAAGATCGCGCTGTTTACGCTCTGCTTCAGTGTTGTGGTGACGTTTCTGGTGCTGTCCATTGGAACCGTGCTCGCCGTCAAGGCTGATGCCGTGATCCGGGGACAATCGGCCTACAAGACCCTGCTGATCGTGGTCTATGCCATCGCGCCGCCCGTGGCTGGCCTGATTGGCATGATGTTCTTTGATCAGCACATCGGCCCCTTTGTGAAATTCGTGGCCCTGTTTGGCTGGGACATGAAGGTGGGCCTGAACTATTTCGACACCGCCTTTGCCATGGTGTCTATCGCCGTGTGGAACCAGATTCCCTATAATTTCATCTTCATCCTCTCAGGCCTGCAAGGCATTCCCGCCTCTGTGCGCGAAGCTGCCACGCTGGATTGCCGCTCAGGCACGCGAAGGTTCTGGACTGTGACCATGCCGCTTTTGACGCCCACCGCGTTCTTCCTGCTGGTGGTCAATATGACCTATTCGCTGTTTGATACGTTTGGCGTGATCGACGTGATCGTCAAGGACAAGCCCGCTGATAATCCGATCACCCTGGTCTACAAGGTCTACACCGATGGTTTCCGCGGCAATGACATTGGCTCATCGTCTGCGCAATCGGTGATCCTGATGGTGGTCGTGCTGGTTTTGACCATGATCCAGTTCCGCTTCATCGAGCGGCGCGTCCATTACGGTTGAGGAGACGACCATGTATAAAACCAAGCTTTTCGACCATGTGATCCTGATCCTCGGCGTGATTGTCATGCTCGGCCCGCTGGTGGTGGCCTTTACCACCTCGTCGCATACGGCAGCCGAAATTCACCAGAAAGGCCTGATGCTCTCCATGGGCGGGCATCTGGAAGAGACCTATCATAAGGTGCTGTTTGCCCAGACAGGCTTTAACGGCAAGGTCACGGGTCTCAACATGTTGATTAATTCGCTGATCCTTGGCCTTGGCTTTGCCATCGGCAAGATCGTGCTGTCGATGATGGCCGCTTACGCCATTGTCTATTTCCGCTTTCGCTTTGCCACGCTGGCGTTTTGGATCATCTTCACCACGCTGCTGTTGCCGCTGGAAGTGCGCATCATGCCATCCTACAAAGTGGCGAGTGATCTTGGCCTGCTGAACTCCTATACCGGCTTGATCCTGCCGCTTTTGGCCTCGGCCACCGGCACCTTCTTCTTTCGCCAGTTTTTCAAATCGGTGCCGGAAGAATTGCTGGAAGCCGCCCGCATTGATGGTGCAGGCCCGTTCAAGTTCCTGATCGATATTCTGGTGCCACTGTCGCGCACCATGATTGCGGCGGTGTTCATCATCATGTTCGTCTATGGCTGGAACCAATATCTCTGGCCGATGCTGATGACCACGGATGAGAGCTTTTACACGCTGATGCGCGGTATCAAGCAGATCCTTCAGGTCTGGGTGGGCGCACAAATTCCCGATTATAACGAAGCCTTTGCCATGGCCGTGCTCGCTATGCTGCCCCCGATTGTCATCGTGGTGGTGTTCCAGAGCTGGTTCATCAAGGGCCTCACAGAAACCGACAAGTAAAGGACAGTCCAATGGCTTCCATCGATATCAATCAGGTCTCCAAGATCTATGACGGCGGTGTGCGTGCTGTGAACAGCGTGGACATCCAGATCAACGACGGCGAATTCATCGTGCTGGTTGGCCCTTCCGGCTGCGGCAAATCCACGCTTTTGCGCATGGTGGCTGGCTTGGAAAGCATCTCGGAAGGCGTGGTTCGCATTGGTGATCGCGCCGTCAATCAGGTTGAACCGGCAGACCGCGACATCGCCATGGTGTTTCAGAATTATGCGCTCTATCCGCATATGACGGTGCGGCAAAATCTGGCCTATGGCCTGAAAAACCGTAAAACCCCGAAGGATGAGATTGAGGCCCGCGTGGCCGAAGCCGCCCGAATGCTGCAACTGGAGCCCTATCTGGACCGCAAACCGCGTGCGCTTTCCGGTGGTCAGCGCCAGCGTGTGGCCATGGGCCGCGCCATTGTGCGCAAGCCTGCGGTGTTTTTGTTTGACGAGCCATTGTCTAATCTGGATGCCAAATTGCGCGTATCGATGCGGGTGGAAATCCGTAAATTACAACGCCGCCTTGGCACCACCTCCATTTACGTCACCCATGACCAGCTCGAAGCTATGACACTGGCGGACCGGCTGGTGGTGCTCAACGGTGGCCGTATCGAGCAGATTGGCACGCCGCTGGAGGTTTATAACAAGCCTGCCTCCACCTTTGTGGCCAGCTTCATCGGTTCGCCCGCCATGAACCTGATTACGGCGCGGCTGGATGGAAATCGTTTGTCGCTTTGGCCCATCAGTTTTGTGTTTGATGGAGAGGCCTCCTATAGCGGTGAAGTCACAGTGGGGATTCGGGCAGAAGACCTCGCCATTGCCACCCCGGGCCAGGCTTATCTGCCCTTCAAGGTCGATTATATTGAAGAGCTGGGGGCGGTTCGCCTCGTGCATGGCTTTGTTGGCGATCAGGCCCTTTGTGCAACGCTGCCTGTGGATGTTGCCTTGAGCAGTGATCTGCGCCTCGGCATTCGCCCGGAGCGTCTGCACTTCTTCGACAAAGACGGTCGCCGCATTGAGGTGCCATTTCATGAGGCACGCATGGTTCTCGGTGCTGATTCTGAGACAGTTTCCGCCTGAAACGGTAAAATGCCAGCAAGGTTGGTAATGAAATCGTGATCGGCTTCTGGTATATCCTCTCAAACAAGGGGATTATCGGGGGCGATCATGCCAATCAGACTAATCATTGGGCTTGCGGGTCTTGCCATGGCCGTGCCGCGCTTGAAGCGTGGTGCTGATGCACCGTCATTGGTGGCGGCCCATGGCTATGGGGTGGAGCTTCAGCCTGCGCCGATCAACCCGGATTGGGTGATTGAGGGTGATCCGCAAGCGCGGCTGGCCAATCACTCGCAAAGTGAGGATGAGGCTTCATCAACCGCGGTGTGGGATTGCACCGCTGGTGCCTTCCGCTGGTATTTCGGCTGGGATGAAACGGTGGTTATCCAAGAAGGCGAAGTGCATGTAACCGCAGAAGACGGCAGCGAGCGGATTTTGCGCGCCGGCGATATTGCCTATTTCAAGGGTGGCACCTGGGCCACCTGGCGTGTTGAGACTTACGTGCGCAAGATAGCCTTTTTGCGCAAACCCTTTCCAGAGCCATTGGCAACGCTCTACCGCCTGCGCAATGCCATGCGCGGTGCCTCCCGCAGCGGGCTTTGACGGCGATAAATTCCATTGAAGACGTTGCGTTCAGCGCGCCGCCATCCTACATCTCGAACATATTCAGCGAGAGATGAACCATGGCCAAGATTACCAATGTCGCCGTCCAGATGGACCACGTTTCCTCCATCAATATTGCAGGCGATTCGACATTCGCCATGAGCCTTGAGGCGCAAAGCCGCGGCTACAAGCTGTTTCATTACACGCCCGACCGCCTCACCATGCGCGATGGCCGCATTTTTGCAACCGTTGAGCCCATGGAATTGCGCGATGTGAAGGGTGATCACTACACCTTGGGTGAGCCAGAGCGCGTGGACCTGTCCACCATGGATGTGGTGCTGCTGCGTCAGGACCCGCCGTTTGACATGGCCTATATCACGGCCACCCATCTGCTGGAGCGCATCCACCCCAAGACCCTGGTGGTGAACGATCCGGCCTGGGTGCGCAATTCGCCTGAGAAGATCTTTGTTACCGAATTTGCAGATCTGATGCCGCCAACGCTGATCACCCGTGATCCCGCCGAGATCGCCGCTTTTCGCGCGGAAATGGGTGATATTATCCTGAAGCCTCTCTACGGCAACGGCGGCGCAGGCGTGTTCCATTCCACCCGCGATGATCGCAATTTCTCATCACTGATGGAAATGTTCACACAGATGTTCCGCGAACCCTTCATTGCGCAAGGCTATCTGCCAGCCGTGCGCAAAGGCGACAAGCGCATCATTCTGGTGGATGGCGAGCCAGTGGGTGCCATCAACCGCGTACCTGCCGAAAACGATGCGCGCTCCAACATGCATGCGGGTGGCAGACCAGAGCCAACCGAGCTGACAGCCCGTGAGCGTGAAATCTGCGCCCGCATTGGTCCTGCTCTTCGCGAGCGCGGCTTTTTGCTGGTCGGCATCGATGTGATCGGCGATTACATGACCGAGATCAACGTCACCTCGCCAACCGGCCTTCGTGAAGTGAAGAAGTTTGGCGGTGCCGATATCGCAAGCCTGCTGTGGGACGCGATCGAGAAAAAGCGCGCCTGATAGTCAAGAGTTCGGATGTGAACGCTCCCGTGGCCTCCACGGGAGCGTTTTGCGTTGATGACGACAAAGCGGCACAGCAGCGGGTTCTGTTTTGTTCTGTCAATACAACCTGATGCAACCATTTCTCTCTCAAATCGGGTCTTTGTTCATTTATTGTTCTTGTTGTTTTGTCTGGCCTATGCAATTCTAAGGTTGCGGTAGAGTGTGTCTTGGTTTTCCATCGAGGCAATTCGATTGATTGTAATCTTCTGATTTATCTCATTTGTTTTTGATTTTTCGGCGAAAATCGAAGGAATGATTGAGTGGGTTGATCAAGGTTTTTGCGGGCAGGGGTTGAATATGGTTGCACGGGTTGGGACTGTTGCATTTCAGGGGATTGATGGCGTTCCTGTTGATGTTCAGGTCATGGTGGCACCGGGCAAAATAGGCATGCAGATTGTCGGTCTGCCCGATAAGGCGCTGGCCGAAAGCCGGGAGCGGGTGCAGGCCGCCCTGCATGCCTCGGGCCTTGCCCTGCCGCCCAAGAAAGTGACGGTCAATCTGGCACCTGCCGATCTTCCCAAAGAAGGTTCGCATTATGATCTGGCCATTGCGCTGGGCTTGATGGCGGCCCTCGAAGCTATTCCCGGCGATGTGCTTGGCCAATATCTGGTGATTGGCGAGCTTAATCTGGATGGAACCATTGCGCCGGTGACAGGGGCATTGCCTGCTGCCATGGCCGCCAACGCGCTCAACAAAGGCTTGATCTGCCCCGCAGACAGCGGCCCGGAAGCTGCCTGGGCAGGCTCTGATATTGATATTCTCGCACCCCGCAGTCTGATTGCGCTCGCCAACCACTTCAAGGGCACGCAAGTTCTCACCCGGCCACAGCCGGCCAGCCGGGCCTTGCCGGGCAATCTGCCCGATTTGGCGGATATTCGCGGCCAGGAAAGTGCCAAACGGGCGTTGGAAGTGGCGGCGGCTGGCGGCCATAACCTCTTAATGGTGGGACCACCCGGCTCTGGAAAATCCATGCTGGCTGCCCGCTTGCCATCGATTTTGCCAGCGCTATCGGCATCGGAATTGCTGGAAGTCTCGATGATCCATTCCATCGGCGGGCATTTGTCCGGCGGCAAGCTGTCAGATCGCAGGCCATTTCGCACGCCGCACCATTCCGCCACCATGGCCGCCCTTGTCGGTGGTGGCTTGAAGGCAAAGCCCGGCGAGGCCTCACTTGCCCATCACGGCGTGTTGTTTCTGGATGAATTTCCGGAATTTTCGCCCCAAGTGCTGGATGCACTGCGTCAACCGCTGGAAAGCGGCGAATGCATCATCGCCCGCGCCAATCATCGGGTGACCTATCCGGCCAATTTCCAGCTGATTGCGGCCATGAACCCCTGCCGTTGTGGCATGGCCGGAGAGCCGGGTCACACCTGTGCGCGCGGCATTCGCTGTGTGACGGAATATCAGGGGCGTATTTCTGGCCCGCTGATGGACCGCATTGATATTCGCATTGATGTGCCTGCCGTCTCGGCGGTCGACCTGATCAAGCCCATGGCGGCGGAGAAAAGTGCGGATGTCGCCCGTCGGGTTGCCAAGGCGCGTCAGCGGCAGATTGCCCGTTTTACGGATGCCGGTGTTTCAGAGGTGACGCTCAATGCGCGCTGTTCAACGGCATTGATCGAAAAGCTGGCGGCACCTGATGCGGCAGGCCTTCAGCTTTTGCGCGATGCGGCGGAAAAATTCAAATTCTCGGCGCGGGCCTATCACCGTGTGTTGAAGGTGGCGCGCACATTGGCAGATCTGGACGGGGCTGAAGCGCTGGGCCGCCTTCATCTGGCCGAGGCCATCTCTTATCGCATACCGGCAGAGCGTCTTTCGTCTGCCGCCTAAAGCATTTCGCGTTCAACTTATGACAGTTGAACACGAAATACGTTCGAGTGTATCAGGCGGCTTCGGTATCGGCATCGTGCATGGCATCGAGCGGAATGGATATTTCAGCCACCAGACCGCTGGGTGCGAAGGTGATCGCAACACTGCCTTGAACGGCGGCAACCACTCTGCGCACAAGCGTGGAGCCAAAACCGGCCTTGCCTTCTTCGGGTTGCTGTGGCGTGGGGCCGCCACACTCGCTCCAGCAGATAGACAAGGCTGTTTTTGTGCTGTCATCGGGCTGAGGGATGGTGCCTACCGTCCAGCTTAAGTGAATTTCACCGGTATCGACAGAAAGGGAGCCATATTTCGCAGCATTGGTGCCCAGTTCGTGCAGCACAAGGCTGAGAAGGATGACCGCCTGCCCACTGACGGGAACCGGTGGGCCTGACAATTGCAGTCTCGATGTTTCGGCCACACCAAATGGCTCAAGCGCCTTGGAAATGATAACGCAGACCGTGGTTTCCTCGCCAGAGCGCAGACCTCGCAGCAAAAGGTTGGAGCGCGCCATGGCATTGAGGCGCTCGCGCAAGGCGGTTGCAAATTGGGGAACGGTATGGACGTGCCTTTGCGAAAGGTTGATAATCGCATTGATGGTGGCAAATACGTTTTTCAGGCGATGGTCCAGCTCCTGCGCCATGACCTCCTGGTGTTCGGCCAATCGCTGCATTTCATCGCGAGCGGTTTTCTCGGCGCGATAAGCGCTCATCATAAACGCCGTCAGGCCAATATCTGTTGTTACCACGAAGACATAGAGCAGCATGGCAATCGCCGTGCTGACGGAGAGCTCAAACGTGAAATAAGGTGGAATGAAAAAATACCAGGATGCGAGGCCACCCAAAATGGCCACCATGATGCCTTGCGGAACGCCAAAAATGAAAGCAACCACAACCACGGCTGGGAAAAATGTCACATAGGGAAATGTGCCAAGCAGATAATCATCCACCCAAAACCGTAAGGCAAGCGTTGCGATAAATACCAGAAGCGACAGAAGATAGGTCATTGCCGTATAGGCGAGAGACGAGTGCTCTTGTGTCGAAATGACAAAGGCCGGTAATCTATCGTAAAAACGTTGTCTTCGCATACATGTCCTGACTACCTGCCCCGAAACGACCATAGCCCAGTCGGTTTGTTCGTGCAATCGCAGCACATGATCTGCAACAAGAGCACCATTCGGTTTTTTAAATCTAAAAAGGGTATGTAACTCATTCCATCTGCAGCAAGATTTTCTCCTTAAATCGATTCCGATTTAAGGAATTATGCAGCAGGAAGCACGATGTCAGAACGGTATGGTGCAAACACGCCAAGACCGGCAGAACATCCTGCCGGTCTTGGTCGATTTCAAGCAAACCGGGCCTATTCACCCAGACCGGCAAACAGCGCGGTCGAGAGATAGCGCTCGGCGAACGAGGGGATGATCACCACGATTGTCTTGCCGGCATTCTCTTCGCGCTGGCCAACCTTGATGGCCGCTGTCAAGGCCGCACCGGACGAAATACCAACGGGCACGCCTTCAAGACGAGCAACAAGACGCGCCGTGTCAAAGGCTTCATCATTGGTCACCGTGACGATCTCATCGTAAATATGCGTATCGAGAATGGCGGGCGCAAAGCCAGCACCTATGCCCTGAATTTTGTGAGGGCCGGGGGCTCCGCCCGACAGAACCGGGCTGTCTGCAGGTTCCACCGCCACCACCTTCACGGAGGGCTTCTTTGCTTTCAACACCTGGCCTGTGCCGGTGATGGTGCCGCCGGTGCCAATGCCGGAGACAAAAATATCGATAGCACCGTCAGTGTCGTTCCAGATTTCTTCGGCCGTGGTTTTGCGGTGAATTTCCGGGTTGGCCGGATTTTCAAATTGCTGCGGAATGACGGCGTCGGGGATGGTGGATGCCAGCTCTTCCGCCTTGGCAATGGCCCCCTTCATGCCCTTCGGGCCTTCTGTCAGCACCAGTTCGGCCCCCAGAAGTGCGAGCATCTTGCGGCGCTCAATCGACATGGTTTCCGGCATGGTCAGGATCAGGCGATAGCCCTTGGCGGCAGCCGCAAAGGCCAGCGCAATGCCGGTGTTGCCGGAGGTGGGCTCCACCAGCGTGGTCTTGCCGGGGGTGATCTTGCCTTGTGCTTCCAGATTTTCAATCATCGCCACGCCAATGCGGTCCTTGACGGAGGAGATCGGATTGAAAAACTCCAGCTTGGCCAGAAGATTGGCTTTCACGCCTTTTTCCTTCGCCAGCTTGTCCAGCCGCACAATGGGGGTGTCGCCAATGGTTTCGGTGATCGAGCCATAAACGCGACCCCGGCCCGGTTTTTTGGTTTCTGACGTGGATGCTGACATGGCATGTCTCCCTGATAAGCCGTCTCTTTGCCACCACCATACGGTCAAAGCGACAAACCGGCCAGAACCCTTTGCCTACCATCGAGGTTGGAAAGAGAAAAAACACAACAGAACGCGGGGCCTTGCAGGTGTTTATTTCACGCAGCGCGGGTTGCGATATAGGCGGCAGTGCCGGCGAGAATGCTGGCGGCGGCGCGGTTGAGGAATTTCAAAGCCGATGGCTGTTTCAGCAAGAGGCGGGCCTTGGCGGCCAGCAAAATATAGGGCAGCAAAACAGCCATGAGCACAACAAAGGTGGTGCCAACCAAAAGTGCAAAATCGCGTGCACCAATGGCATCCAGCGGGATCAACGTGGGCACCAGCGCCACGTAAAACAGCATGGTCTTGGGATTGCCCAGTGTGACAAACAGGCCGGAGAAAAACGAGGCCACAGCACCCGCACTTTTGCGCGCCTCAATATCCTGTGGCAAAAGGCCTGCGGTCCAGAGCTTCCACGCAATATAGCCGAGATACAGCGTCCCTGCGAATTTGATGATCAGAAACGGTGTCACAAAGGTTTGCGCCACATAGGACAGGCCCAGAATGACGGCCGTCAGATAGCAAAGATCACCCAGAATAAGCCCCAGCCCCATGAAAAATGTCGGGCGAAAGCCAGAGCCAAGGGCGCGAGCAACAATGGCTGTCATGCCGGGGCCGGGAATGGCGGCTGCGATGAAGAGCGCGCCCGCATAAGCGAGGAGAGAGGTGAGGGTCATGATGCATCTCCGAGACTGGTAAAATGCTATCGTGGTCCCCGTAAACTTGCAATGGTGACACATTGGTATTTGCGAAGGCTCAGGCATTCTGCTTATGGATCAATCAAGACCATCAGGAACACTGCCATGCCCGCCGCTGCCTCGCTTATTGCTTTCGCGCTCATCTGCCTTGGCATGGTGCTCACCCCAGGCCCCAATATGATCTATCTGGTGTCGCGCTCCATCTGTCAGGGGCCATTGGCGGGTCTGATCTCGCTGGGCGGGGTCGCACTCGGGTTTTTGTTTTATATGCTGGCCTCGGCCTTAGGGATCACGGTTTTGGTGATGGCCGTGCCTTATGCCTATGATGCGTTGAAACTGGCGGGTGCCGCCTATCTTGCCTATCTGGCGTGGCAGGCCATCAAGCCCGGCGGACGCTCACCGTTTCAGGTGCGGGACTTGCCCAAGGATAGCCCGAAACGGCTGTTTATCATGGGGTTGGTCACCAATCTGCTCAATCCGAAAGTGGCTGTGATCTACCTGTCTCTCATGCCGCAATTTATTGATCCAGCGCGCGGGCACGTGCTGATGCAATCCATCGTGCTTGGTTGCACCCAGATTATCATCAGCATCACCGTCAACGGAATGATCGCCATTATGGCAGGCTGTATCGCCCTGTTTTTGGGCCGCCGTCCCTTGTGGATGGTGGTGCAGCGCTGGCTGATGGGAACCGTGCTGGCCGCACTTGCCATTCGCATGGCAACGGAGGCGCAGCGTTAAAAGTCGGCCATCGGCGAAAGCATGAGTGGCAGCTGAACTGCGTCTTGGGCGAGGCCTGAGATCATCAGCGCGCAATTGCCTTGATACGCCATGGGCGTTCCTTCCCATCCGAGACGATCGGTTGGGAAATGAACCTCGATCCGATCGGCAGGCTGGTTGAGATGAGAGAGAATTTCAGTCATTGTCGGTAGCGCCGGTCCAGCAATATCCAGAAGAAGCAAGCGACCATCATCGCCGCGTTTCCAGGCAATCACGATGCCAAGGTCCGGCAGAAGGCTGAGTGTGATCGCGGGATCGAACACACTGTTGAGAAGAAACATTTCCTTTTGGCGCACCACAGCAAAGCGATTGGAAACAGGCTGCCGACGATCCAGAATTTCGCTCAGAATAGCGATATCGGCCGCATGGTTGAGATCGAGCTGCCGTGATTGTGTCCCCATTGGTTGAACGTCAGGTGCCGGGCCATGAAATCTATGCTGGGGCAGCGTTCGAAAGCCGTATGCCTCATAAAGCGATGGTTTGTCGGTGAGCAGAATGCCAGTGCTGAACCCTGAGGCATCGGCCCAGGCAAAGGCCTGTTGCATCAGGTTTCGGTAAAGTCCTTGACCTCGAAATTCGGGCAGAACTGCACCGGATTGATAGCCCGCGGCCATCACCAAGCTGCCATTGATCATGAGTGGCATGGAGAACGCGCTGAAGTTGGCAACGCAGCGTCCTGCGCGATCAAAATAACCAAAGGGCATGCTGGACGGGTCAGGCCCACCAAACCGTTGCAGCAATCCAACATCAATTCCGAAGACCGCCTTTAACAGGTCCGTAAGCGCTTGAAAACCAAAGGGATCACCGAAATAATCCTGCCTGAGCGTGAGCTCTGCCAATATCCTGACCCCGTTAAACCCCGGTGGAGCCAAAGCCACCCGCACCGCGCGCCGTCTCTGAGGTGTCCATCACCTCCACAACCGGCATTTGGGTCACCGGTGCAATCACCATCTGGGCAATGCGCATGCCACGGGTGATGGTGAAATCCTCGTCGCCGAGATTGATCAGCAAGACTTTCACTTCGCCGCGATAATCGCTGTCCACGGTGCCAGGTGTGTTGAGGCAGGTGATGCCGTTTTTGAAGGCAAGGCCGGAGCGAGGGCGGATTTGTCCTTCAAATTCCTGCGGGATTTCCATGATCAGCCCGGTTGGCACCAGCGCACGTTTTCCCGGCGACAGCACCAGCGGTTCGCTGTCTGGTACTGCTGCGCGCAGGTCCATGCCAGCAGCGCCTTTTGTTTCATAAGCAGGCAATTCCAGCCCGTCACCATGGGGCAGGCGGCGTAAATTCAGGGTGGTGCGGGTGTTAGCGGATATATTCATGCGGCATTAGTTTGCTCTCAGAGCCGCAAGGTCAATTGCAATTCGGCACTTTAATCGTTAGATAGCCCGCAATTCCACAGGATTCATATCATGGCTGAAACGCTCGCCGAGGCGGTCTCCCGCCGCCGCACATTTGCTATTATCGCGCACCCGGATGCTGGTAAAACCACGCTGACCGAAAAACTGCTGTTGTTCGGCGGTGCCATTCAGTTGGCTGGTGAAGTGAAAGCCAAGAAAGATCGCATCCAGACCCGATCGGACTGGATGAAGATCGAGCGTGAGCGCGGCATCTCGGTGGTCACCTCGGTGATGACCTTTGAATATGAAGGCAATGTTTTCAACATTCTCGACACGCCGGGCCATGAAGACTTTGCCGACGATACCTATCGCACGCTCACCGCTGTGGATGCCGCCGTCATGGTCATCGACGCCGCCAAGGGTATTGAGCCTCGAACACTGAAACTGTTCGAAGTGTGCCGTATGCGCGATATTCCAATCATCACCTTTGTCAATAAAATGGACCGCGAAAGCCGGGATATTTTTGAAATTCTTGACGAGGTGGAAGAAAAGCTGGCGCTGGACACCGCCCCGATCACTTGGCCGGTGGGGCGCTCCAAAAGCTTCTGCGGCTCCTACAATCTGGTTGATAATACCTTCCGTGGTTCTGACAAACAGGTGGAAGCGCTTGCCGTCAACAGCCCGAAGAATGTGGCTGAAAACCTGCCGGAAAACGAGCGTCAGACCTTTGTTGACGAGCTGGAACTGGCGCAGGAAGCCTGCCGTCCGTTTGACAGGCAAGCGTTTCTGGAAGGTCATATGACGCCGGTGTTCTTTGGTTCGGCGCTTCGCAATTTTGGTGTGCGCGACCTCATCAATGCCTTGGGCGAATTTGCCCCGCCGCCGCGTGACCAGGTGGCTGATATCCGCAAGGTTCATGCCGCTGAAGACAAGATGACGGCTTTCGTCTTCAAGATTCAGGCGAATATGGACCCCAACCACCGCGACCGCATTGCCTTTGCCCGCATTTGCTCCGGCAAGCTGGAGCGCGGCATGAAGGCGCGGCTGGCCCGCACCGGCAAATTGATGGGCCTGACGGCACCGCAGTTCTTCTTTGCCTCGCAACGGCAATTGGCCGACACCGCCTTTGCCGGTGATGTGGTGGGCATTCCCAACCACGGCACCTTACGCATTGGCGATACGCTGACGGAGGGCGAAGCACTGGTGTTTCAGGGTGTTCCAAACTTCTCGCCTGAAATTCTGCGTCGCGTGCGGCTGGAAGATGCGATGAAGGCTAAAAAGCTGAAAGAAGCCCTTCAGCAGATGGCGGAAGAGGGCGTTGTGCAGCTGTTTTCGCCGGAAGATGGTTCACCCGCCATCGTCGGCGTTGTGGGTGCCCTGCAGCTGGATGTGTTGAAGGAGCGCCTGTCGGGCGAATATACCCTGCCGGTGTCGTTTGAAATGTCGCGCTTTTCTGTGTGCCGGTGGATTTCATCCGATCAACCGGGCGAACTGGACAAGTTCATGAGTGCCCGTCGTGGTGATATTTGCCGGGATCTGGATGGTGATCCGGTGTTCATGGCGCAGGATGCTTTCTCCCTGCGCTATGAATCGGAGCGTTATCCGGCGATCAAAATGGTGGCAATCAAGGAATATCACGTCAATAAGGCGGCGTGATCTCCCTCCTGCGGCACTTGGGTGAGGTCATCCATAAAATTGTTGCACCACTCCATCACATCATGGACCAGCAAATGGTCCATCATTTTTTGCCAGCGCTCTTTACGCTCTTCAAGCGGCATGGAGAGCGCGCGCGCAATGGCATTGGCAACGCCTTCGGTGTCGTAAGGGTTAACCAGCAAAGCGCTTTTCAATTCGCGCGCGGCACCGGCAAAGCGTGAGAGGATGAGGACGCCCGGATCTTCAGGGTCCTGGGCAGCTATATATTCCTTGGCAACGAGGTTCATGCCATCGCGCATGGGGGTGACCAGACCCACTTTGGCAAGGCGATAGAGCCCGGCCAGAATGGGCCGCGCCACGGAACGGGTCATATAACGGATCGGCACCCAATCTACCGTGCCCAGCTCACCATTCACTCGCCCGGCTTGCTCGGCCAACATCCGCTGCATGGCCTCATATTCCGGCACTTCCGAGCGCGATTTCGGGGTGATTTGAAGATAGGAAACGTGGCCCTGATAGGCCGGGTTGGCCAGAATGAAGCGCTCATAGGCGTCGAGGCGCTGGGGGATGCCTTTGGAATAATCCAGCCGATCAACGCCAATTACCAGATCATGGCCGATAATGCTGCTGGCGGCTTTTTTCACCATGGCATTGTTGACCGCCCGTTTTGCATAGGCGGCAAAAGCGGCGGTTTCGATGCTGATCGGATAGGCACCGGTTTTGAAAATCCGGTTGTGGGATTTGAAGTAGCCGTCTTCCAGCGTTTCACCAATGCCTTCACGCACGAGAGCGCCGACAAAATTGGCCAGATCATAATCTGTCTGAAAGCCAACCAGATCATATTGGGCCAAGCCTTCGATGATCTGATCGTAGACCGGCATCGCCAGCAGCACATCGGCGGGCGGCAGAGGGATATGCAGGAAAAAGCCGATACGGTTTTTAATGCCCATCTTGCGCAGTTCGCTGGCCAGGGGGATGAGATGGTAATCCTGCACCCAGATCACGTCATCCGGCTTCAGTAAGGGTGCGAGACGCTGGGCAAAAAAGCGGTTGACGCGGAAATAGCCGCTCATTTCCTTGCGGCCATATTCGGCCAGATCAATGCGATAATGAAACGTGGGCCACAAAACCCGATTGGCAAAACCGTGATAATATTCCTCGACATCCCGATCCGTCAGATCGGTCAATGCATAGGTGATCTTGCCATCGATAATGGTTTTGATCTGTGGGGTTTCTTCTTCGCCGCTGGATTTTCCCGACCAGCCCATCCAGATACCACCGCGCTCTTTCAGAGCGGCTTGAAGGGCCACGGCAAGGCCGCCTGCGGGGGCAGCCTTGCCCTTTTCGGGCACGGGAACGCGGTTGGAAACAACGATCAGTCGGCTCATCAAAAATCCCTCTTCCTAAAGCTGCTTGCGAAGAATGGTGGCGATCATGTCGCGCACGGCTTGCGGTTTGCTCAGCCGTTTGCGGGCCAGCGTGCTATCGGTTGGCGCGCCAATGTGGATTGATATCCCGCCCTTCGCATTGACCAGTTTAAACATGGCCTCGTCGGTCACATCATCACCAAAGGCAACCGGGATGCGTCCGGCAAAGGGGGCTTCTGCCAAATAAGCGTCCAGCGCCCGGCCTTTGTCGGCACTGTCAGGGCGAATTTCCAGCACCATCTTGCCGCGCTGAAGCTCATAACCGGGCCCCGCCTTGGCGATTGCCACGCGCATGGCTTCGCCCACGTGATCGGCAAGCTCTGGCACTTGCCGGAAGTGAACCGCAACGGCACCTCCCTTGTCTTCCACCAGCACGCCCGGGAAACTTTCAGGCAGCGTGGCCAACCTTTGCTTGACGTCCAGAAATTCGGCCGTTGGCTCGGCTCGGATGATCTGGCCGTCCAGCATACGCCGTTCGGTGCCATGCAGACCGGCAATGGGGAAGCGATGGGGAAAAAACAATGTGTCGGCATAGCTCAATGCTCTGCCGGTCACCAGCGCCAGCGCACCGTCGAGGTGGTGTGAGAGGGCTTTCAGATCATCGGTCAAACCATTGGGAACCGTGATGGCATCGGGTGTCTCCGCCAGATCAAGCAATGTTCCATCAATATCAAAGAAAAGGGCATAGCGTTCAGGCTGGGACGCGATGGCTGCAATCAGATTTGCAATTGTCTCTCTGGGTAATGGTTCACTGATCTCAGTGGTTTGAGCATTCGTCATGTCTGTTCCTGCTTTTAAACGCCGTGTGTGGCCCGGCACGGTGGAGTAAGCTCTCGGGTGTTTGAGGATTCATGTCGGGACAAAACAACTAACGCTTTTGATCCCTGATAGTTCCATGCAACGCGATCTGCAGATCGATAACCACCTGCAAAGACCGTGACACCTGCCTTTAAAAATGACATAAGGAAGCCAATGACAGGGGCGTTTGTTGTAAAAGACGAGCTGAGAAGCACCCTTTGAACCTGAACCAGATCATGCTGGCGGAGGGAGTCGGTCGAGCGGCACTGTGTGCTGTGGTCGATGTTTCCCTGTTGCTGACAACGGAGATGCCGTGAGCCACCTATCTATTCGCAATGTCTTGTCGATTGCAGGCTCGGATCCGTCCGGAGGAGCGGGTATTCAGGCTGATCTGAAAACATTTGCGGCTCGCGGGGTCTATGGCATGGCGGCGATCACGGCGCTGACGGCGCAAAACACCCAAGGCGTTTCTGGGGTGCAAAGCGTGTCAGCAGATTTTGTGGCGCAGCAGATTGCGGCGGTGTTTGCTGATGTGCGGGTGGATGCCGTCAAGATCGGCATGATTGCCAATGGGGAGATTGCTGAGGCGGTAGCACAGGTGCTGGCCGCCCATAGAGGCATCCCGATCGTGCACGATCCGGTGATGATTGCCAAAGGGGGCGCGTCCTTGCTCGATCATCGTGCCGTTTCTATTCTGATCAACCATCTTTTGCCGCTGGCGACGGTGGTGACCCCCAATCTGCCAGAGGCGGCAGCGCTGTTAGCCGAGCCTGAGGCTGTTGACCGCGCAACCATGCAGGCTCAGGCGAGAAAGCTTCTAGCGCTCGGCGTGCAGGCCGTTTTGCTCAAAGGTGGGCATCTTCCCGGCGATGACAGCCCAGATGTGCTGGTGCATGGCGCAGACACCGTCTGGCTGGAGGGCAAGCGTATCAACACCGCCAATACCCATGGCACCGGCTGTTCGCTCTCCAGCGCCCTTGCGGCGGAGCTTGCCAAAGGGCTTGGCATTGCCGAGGCTGTTGTCGCCGCCAAGGCGTGGCTGAGCGGTGCGATTAGTGGGGCTGATCAACTTGAGGTCGGCACCGGCCATGGGCCGGTGCATCATTTTCACGCGCTGTGGCCTGCGTAGCCGCCGTTGCTTAATGGTCAGCTTTGATAAAAGTGCCATTTTGCAATTCGCGCATCGCTTGCATCAGCTCTTCGCGGGTGTTCATCACAATCGGACCATGCCAGGCCACCGGCTCTTTGATCGGCTTGCCGGTGACTAGCAGGAAACGGATGCCTTTTTCGCCAGCGTGTACGGTGATTTCGTCGCCAGTATCAAACACCACAAGGGTACGATTGCCCGAGAGATCGCGAATGTTGAGTTCTTCCCCTTGAAACTCTTTCTCCACCTTGACGCCAAAGGGCTTGGAGGCGTCGCGGAAGGTGCCGGAGCCTGCAAAAATATAGGCAAAGGCCGAGCGATAGGTATCCACCGGAAAGCGCTTGCTCTTGCCCGGCGGCACTGAAATGTCGAGATAGACCGGTTCGGCGGCAATGCCATCTACCGGGCCGCTCTTGCCCCAGAAATCGCCGGAAATCACCCGAACAGCGGTGCCATCATCATCCACCACCACCGGAATATCGGCGGATTTGATGTCCTGATAGCGCGGGGCGGTCATTTTCAGGGATGAGGGCAGGTTGGCCCACAGCTGAAAGCCATGCATCTTGCCAGAAAAATCGCCTTTGGGCATTTCCTGATGCATGATTCCGCTACCGGCTGTCATCCATTGCAGATCGCCCGCACCAAGCGAGCCTTGATTGCCAAGGCTGTCACCATGATCCACCGTGCCTGCCAGCACATAGGTGATGGTTTCAATGCCGCGATGCGGATGCCAGGGAAAGCCACGGATATAATCGGAGGGAGTATCACCTCGAAAATCATCCATCATCAAAAATGGATCGGTCGCGGATGTGTCACCAAAGCCGAAGACCCGGTGCAGCTTGACGCCAGCACCTTCCATGGTTGGCGTGGCCTGGCTTTCAAATTTGACGGGGCGAATAGACATCGTCCAGCTCCTTTCGAGCGTATATTATTTGCTGCCAATATAGTGAAGCCAGACGTGGCGCGAAGGGCAAAACACAAAACGCAGTGTTCACAAAATGCGCGATTTTCGCCAAATATGCCGCATTGCAAGATAATGTGATTGTCGAATCTGTCACGAATCTGCCATGAAAGCAGGCAGAATTTACGGTTCGTTAGAGACCTTCCTTCACCATTGGTTTTTGACCCCCTCAGGGGATGGCAAAGCCGGAGCAGTTGATATCATGTGTCGTTGGGCAGCCTATCGGGGAGAACCGCTCTTTATCGAGGAGCTGGTGTCGTCACCCGCCCATTCTTTGATTGAGCAATCCGTATGCGCAACACGCGCCAAAACATCGACGAATGCGGATGGTTTTGGTTTGGCGTGGTACGGGGACCGGCCGCAGCCCGGCCGTTTTCGCGATGTGCTTCCCGCCTGGTCCGATTGCAATTTGAAAAGCATTGCCCATCAGATCAGCACGCCCCTGTTTTTGGCCCATGTGCGAGCAGCCACCCACGGTGCCACGCGTCGCGACAATTGCCATCCCTTTGTGCATGATACGTGGTCCTTCATGCATAATGGCCAGATTGATCATTTCGAGCGCCTGCGCCGCACCATGGAGCAGCGGCTGGATGATGCGCATTTTGGCGCGCGCTATGGCAGCACCGATTCTGAATTGATGTTTTTACTGGCCATGCAGTTTGGCATGAAAGAGCGCCCGCTGGAGGCCATGGCCGAGGTGATTGGCTATGTCGAAAAACTCAGCCTTGATATGATCGGCTCAGCGCGGGTTCGCTTTACCGCCGCGTTTTCCGATGGAAAATCACTCTATGCCGTGCGCTATTCCACGGATGCCTTTGCGCCGACGCTTTATGCCGGGCCCATGGGGCTGGATGGCGGCTATTGTCTGGTGTCTGAGCCCTTGACCGATGACAGCGAGGCCTGGGTGGAAATTCCAGCCGGAAGTGCTGTTATTCTCAGCGATGATGGCTTGAATGTTGCCAATTTTGGCCCGCTCCAGCCTGATGAGACGAAGCCAGCGTTGGAAATGGCTGTCTAGAAGATCGGTTTTTTCGCCTGTTCGAGAACTTCATCGACAAACATCTTGAGCGGGCCGCTGTCCACGCCGTCGCGATAGGCAAGGTAGAGTGGCGCGCTTAAGCCCGATTGCTGGCTGAAAGCACGATAGGCAACCCCTGCCGTTTCCAGCTTGGCAATGGATTGCGGAACAATCGACAGCCCAAGCCCCGCCGCCACAAGGCTGAGTGTGGAAACCACCTTGGGCGCTTCCTGCGCAACTTTGGGGCTGAAACCAGCCTTTTGGCAGGCGGCAATAATGCGGTCATACAGCCCTTGGGCCGATGGACGGCGATAGAGCACAAAGGTCTCGTTGCGAAGATCCGAGAGATCAACGCTGATATCGCGCGGGTTGGCCAAGGGATGGGTATCGGGCATGGCCAGCACCATTGCCTCGTGATTCACGTGGAGCATTCGAAAGCCTGGCACATCGCTTTGCGGCGAGCGGATAAAGGCGGCATCCAGCTGGTTTGCGGCCAGATCACCCAGCAATTCCCGAGTTGAGCCTTCATCAAGGCTCAGTTCCAGCTCTGGCGAGGAAAGCCTCAAACTGCGCACCACGCTGGACACCAGCGGGTGGAAGGCAGCAGAGGATGTGAAGCCGATGGCCAGACGCCCTGTTTCGCCGCGTGCGGCGCGAAGGGCTGCCTCAACGGCGCTTTCCACATCGCTGATAATCTGGCGTGCCCGCGCCACAAAGGCCTCGCCTGCGTCGGTGAGAACCATGCCGCGCGGCTGTCTTTGAAACAGTGGTGTGCCAACCATGGCCTCCAGCGCCTTGATCTGTTGGCTCAACGGCGGCTGTTGCATGCCAAGCCGCAGGGCAGCGCGGGTCATGTGCCCCTCATCGGCAACGGCAACGGCATAGCGTAAGTGGCGAATTTCAATCATGCGATACTTCTAGCATATGGAATAACCACAATCCATATATTGGACATAGGGTTGTGATGGCGTTATGAACAGGCCATCACAATGGAAAAACGACATGACAGAGGTAATGCCAATTTCGGCTGAAGAATGCCATCCCGGTGTAGCGGAGCTGTTCAGGGGGTTTTTGGGTCTTGGTCTGATGGGGTTTGGTGGCGTCATGCCCATGGCCCGTCATATGATGATTGAGCAACGGCGCTGGTTGAGCGAGGCGGAGTTTACCGATCTTCTCGGCCTTTGCCAGTTTTTGCCGGGTGGCAATATCATCAATATGGCGGTGGCTGTCGGCCTTAAATTTCAGGGTTGGCGCGGTGCTCTGGCGGCGCTGTTTGGCCTGATTGCAGCACCCACCGTCATCGTCATTTGTCTTGGTGTCATCTATGACCGCTTCCACAACAACCCTTTGGTTGAACATATGTTTCTGGGTATTGCAGCGGCGGCTTCAGGCTTGCTGATCTCGCTCGCGTGGAAAATACTCCAACCTTTGCGCACCAAGCCCTGGGGTTTGGCGATTGCGGTGCTGTGCTTTGTGGCCATTGCGTTTTTTCGCCTGCCCATGCTGTTGACCATGCTGGTTTTGGCCCCGATTTCCATTCTGGTGAGTTGGAGAGTGTCGAAATGACCGCAACACTCGTTTCGCTCGCTGTTATCTTTGTCGAGCTGTCCCTGCTGGCCTTCGGTGGTGGCAATACCATTTTGCCGGAAATGCAGCGTCGGGTGGTCGATGTCCATCATTGGATGACGGCGGCAGATTTCAGCGCGTTGTTTGCTCTGGCGCAGGCCGCACCGGGGCCGAATATGATGGTTGTGCCGCTGGTGGGCTGGCATGTGGCCGGTTTTGCGGGGGTGTTTGTGACATCCATCGCCAAATTTGGCCCGTCCTCACTCATCACTGCTTTTGCTTTCACCCTGTGGCAAAAGTTCAAGGATCGGCCATGGCGCAAGATTGTGCAGGTTGGTCTGGTACCGATCACGGCGGGATTGGTCAGCGCCAGTGCGGCCGTGATCACGCAAGCCTCTGTCGGCAGTGTCTTGCTGATGGGGATTGCGGCGGCGTCTGCTGTGTTAACGGCAACCACGAAGGTTCATCCGCTGATCGTGCTCGGCGGCGGGGCAGCGCTCGGCTTGCTGGGCGGTGCTTTATAGCACCATTGCCATTGCGCAACGGTCTTTGATCGGCAGGCCGTTCTGCGCGTCCGTTTCCAGATGCTGTTGCAGGGCAGTATCATGGGCTTCCTCAAAGCCAAGCTCGGCATAAAAGGGCGCGTTCCACGCAACATGGCGAAAGGTGGTGAGCGTCAGGGCGCGTAAGTGCAGGCTGATCGCTGCGTCGCGGGCCACGTCAATCAGTGCGCGGCCAATCCCCATGCGTTGCCATTCTGGCAGCACCGATACTTCGACAATATGAAGCCGGTCCTCAAGCACCTCTGCGCTCAGAAAGCCTACCGGCTGATTGTGGGTGTCGGTGGCCACGAAAACCGTTCCAGCCTCAATCAACTGGTGTTGCCGCCCCGACGGAATTGGCTCACCTTCGGCAAGCCATGATAAGGCTTCGAGACTTTGAAAAACCTGAGCAGCGGCCACTTCAATACCGCCGAGGGCGTCTATATCAGATGGGTGCGCGTGTCGGATGGTCCAAAGGCGTTCCTTCATGAAGTCTCCAGCATCTGGGTGATCTTGCGGGCGAGATGGTCTGCAACGGTATTTTTATCCATGTCGGGCCAGTCTTCGATACCGTCCCGGGTGATCAATTTTACGCGATTGCGCTCACCACCCATAATACCGCTGTCGGGCGAAACATCATTGGCAACAATGAGATCCGCCCCTTTGCGTGCCAGTTTCAAACGGGCATTGTCCTCAACATTCTGGGTTTCTGCGGCAAAGCCAATCACCAGTTTGGGCCGGTTGGCATGGTGGCCAATGGTTTTCAAAATATCGGGATTTTCGGTCAATGCCAGCATTGGCGGGGCATCACCTGGCTGTTTCTTGATCTTTTGATCAGACGATGTTGCCACGCGCCAATCGGCCACGGCTGCCACCATCACGGCAATGTCGGCAGGCAGCAGACCAAGCACGGCATCACGCATCTCTTCGGCCCGCTCAACGTGGATGGTCTTGACTCCAGCCGGATCGGCGATGGTGACGGGGCCAGACACCAGCGTGACGTTTGCCCCAAGTTTTGCCAAGGCCGTGGCAATCGCATGGCCTTGGCGGCCAGACGAGCGGTTGGCAATATAACGCACCGGATCAATCGGCTCATGGGTCGGGCCGGAGGTGACGATCGCGCTTCGGCCTTTCAGCGGCTTTGCACCCCCGTCCAGCAGGGATAAGACACTTGCCACAATCTCCAGTGGCTCTGCCATGCGGCCAAGCCCGTGCTCATTGCTCTCGGCCATCTCGCCCGCCATCGGACCAATGAAATGGATGCCGTCCTGCTTCAGCGTCGTGATGTTGCGCCTTGTTGCCGGATGCGCCCACATTTTCGGGTTCATGGCCGGAGCCACCAGCACGGGGCGGTCTGCGGCCAAAAGCACGGTAGATGCCAGATCATCGGCCAGCCCTTGCGCCATTTTGGCCATGAGATTGGCAGTGGCCGGTGCAACAAGAATAAGATCAGAGTCGCGCGCCAGACGGATATGGCCCACATCCTGCTCGTCTTCGCGCGAAAACAGATCGAGATAGACATGCGATGCACTGAGCGCCCCCACCGCAAGCGGGGTGATAAATTCCTGCGCAGAGGCTGTCATGATCGGGCGTACCGATGCGCCGCGCTCGCGAAGACGCCGGATCAGATCAAGGCTTTTGTAAGCGGCGATGCCGCCGCTGATGATCAAAAGAATTCGCTTGCCGGAGAGTGCCCCGGAGAGTGTCATAGTGTTATCCGCTGACGTCTGCTTCATGTGATTTCAGCTCCACTAATAAAACCTAAGCGATCTTTTTCAACTTAGCCAGCCATTCCGAGATGAATTGCGATAGAGAGGCAGGAGATTGCAATAATCCACAGGGCAAGACGGCCTGAGCGGCTGTGATGGGCCTCCGCTTTGCCAATGGCGTCTGCGGTGGCGGGATCAAAGCGCAAGCCATGCTCGCTCATCCGCATCAATTCACTATGGAATTTTTCGGTTTTTGCGGCAATCTCCGGCAGGGCCTCGGCCACCCGCACCGCTGCCTTGAGGCCATCCTTGATATCTGTTGCAATGCGTTTTGGTCCGAGATTGTCCTTGATCCATTGACCAACAACCGGCTCAGACGCCTTCCACATGTTGAACTGTGGATTGAGCATGCGCGACACGCCTTCCACCACCACCATGGTTTTTTGCAGCATCACCAGCTCTGGCCGGGTTTCCATGTCAAACAGTTCGGTCACTTCAAACAGAAGCGTCAAAAGCCGCGCCATGGAAATGGTTTCGGCCGGCTGGCCGTGGATGGGCTCGCCAATGGCGCGAATGGCCTGGGCAAAGCTTGCCACATTGTGGTGCGATGGCACGTAGCCCGCTTCAAAATGCACTTCTGCCACCCGCATATAATCTCGGGTGATAAAGCCATAGAGAATTTCGGCCAGAAAACGGCGTTCCTTTTTGCCCAGCCGCCCGCAAATGCCCATGTCCACAGCCACAATCATGCCGGTCGGATCGACAAACAGATTGCCGGGATGCATGTCGGCGTGGAAAAATCCGTCGCGCAATGTGTGGCGCAGGAAAGACTGAATCAGCAGATCGGCCAGCGCATCGAGGTCGTGTCCGGCGGCCTTCAACGCGTCGATATCCGACATTTTAATGCCGTCAATCCACTCCATGGTGATGACATCACGGCCCGTGCGTTCCCAATCCACTTGCGGCACGCGAAAGCCGGGGTCGTTTTTGGTGTTTTCTGCCAATTCGGACAGGGCTGCTGCCTCCAGCCGCAAATCCATTTCCAGTCGGGTGGTTTGTTCGAGCGATTTGGTGACTTCCACTGGGCGCAAACGGCGGGTATGGGGCAAAAACCGCTCCTGCAGACGCGCCACCAGATACATCACTTCCAGATCGGCGCTAAAGCGCTGCCGCACACCGGGGCGAATGACCTTGACAGCCACTTTGTGCGGACCGTAAGGCGTTGCCACCTCACAAGGGTGCACCTGCGCAATGGAGGCCGCCGCAATGGGCGCACCAAAGCTGACATAGAGATCGTCTACCGAACGACCCAGAGAATCGCGGATTTCTCTGTGGGCGGCCTCGATTGGAAAGAAGGCCATGCGGTCTTGCAGGCCGGAAAGGTCTGCCGCCATCTCGGCCCCCACCACATCCGGGCGGGTTGCCAGAAACTGGCCAATCTTGACATAGGACGGCCCCAAACGCTCGACGGCCTGAGCGAGACGGTCTGAGCGCTCGGCATGCAGCGCGCGCTTGCGGGCAAAGAGGGCTGCGACTTTTTTTGCAACGCCAACAATGGGCGGCAGCCCCTCGGACGGCAGTGAAGCCACAACGCCCTCACGGACCAAAATCCAGCCAACGCGGGCCAGCCTGACATAGGCGCTCAACGTGCTCATGAAACCTCTATAATCCGCAAACAGGCGTGCGGTATGCGCTTGTCGTTCGGTTGCGGATCAGATCTTCCAGCCGGAATGAAGGGTTGCAATGCCGCCGGTGTAATTGGTGAAACTAACCTTGGAAAAGCCAGCCTTTTCAATCATCAAAGCAAAATCTTTCTGATTGGGAAATTTGCGGATCGACTCGACCAGATATTGATAAGGCTCGGCATCGCCGGTGATCATCTTGCCAAACTTCGGGATCGCCTTGAACGACCACTCATCATAAATGCGGTCCAGAAGCGGCATCTGCACTTCGGAAAATTCCAAAACCAGCAGACGGCCACCGCGCTTCAAAACCCGATAGGCTTCGCTCAGCGCCACATCAATGCGCGGCACATTGCGAATGCCAAAGGCAATCGTATAGCCATCAAACGTGTTGGCCTCAAACGGCAGTTCTTCCGCATTGGCTTCCACGAAGGTGAGATTATCGCTCAAGCCCTTCTTTTGCGCCCGCTCTTGCCCAACACCCAGCATGGAGCCGTTAATGTCCAGAACAGTGGCATGGGCCAGCCGCTTGGAGGCTTCCACAATGCGAAAGGCAATGTCGCCGGTGCCGCCAGCCACATCCAGCGTGCGATAATCGGGGTCTTTGCGCGGGTTGAGCGCTGCAATCATCGCATCTTTCCACACCCGGTGCAGGCCCGCCGACATCACATCATTCATGATGTCGTAGCGCTTGGCCACTTTGTGGAAGACATCATTGACCAGACCCTGCTTTTCGCCTTCCGCCACATCGCGAAAGCCGTAAGAGGTTTCCATGCCGCCATTGGCGGAGGTGCGGTTTGCGACCATGGTTTCCACTCCATTTTCTCTAAACCCATATCTTGACCATGGCGAAGCAGGGTCCATTGGGCTATGTCTTGCGTTCACATGGCAATGCCACGACAGCGGTTCCCCGTCCATAGACCATTGCGCCTTTGACGGAAACAAAAACACTGTCCTTGATAGAATTAGATGGAGCCCCCGTGCCAGAATTACCAGAGGTCGAGACTGTAAAGCGTGGGCTGGCACCCTCGATGGAAGGGCGCATTGTTTCAAGGCTTGAGCTGAGACGCGCCGATTTGCGCTTTCCCTTTCCGCACGGTTTTACGGATCGGGTGGCGGGGCGCACCATCATTTCCTTGTCTCGACGGGCAAAATACCTGCTGATTGATCTGGATGATGGCATAAGCATCGTCTCGCATCTTGGCATGTCCGGCTCCTATCGCGTTGAGCAGGGCGAGCAGGCTGATCTGCCTGGACAGTTTCATATGGAGCGCTCGCGCAACGTTGCGCACGATCACGTGATCTTTCACCTGACGGATGAAAATGGCGGTGCGGTGCGGGTGATTTACAATGACCCGCGCCGGTTTGGCTCGATGGATATGGTCGAGCGCCGTCATATGGATAGCTATCCCGCCTTTAAAGGTCTGGGGCCAGAGCCGGTTGGCAATGCCTTGAGCGCTGATTATCTGGCACGTCGGTTTCAAGGCAAGGCGCAGCCGTTGAAAACCACGCTTCTGGATCAGAAGGTGATTGCCGGTCTGGGCAATATCTATGTCTGTGAGGCGCTCTGGCGCGCGCATCTTTCCCCCACCACACCGTCTGGCGCTCTGGTGACGCCTGCGGGGGCTGCCACAGAGGCTCTGAACAGGCTGACGGATGCCATCCGCACGGTGATCATCGAGGCCATTGCGGCGGGCGGCTCGTCCTTGCGTGACCATATTCAGGCCGATGGCTCGCTTGGCTATTTTCAGCACAGCTTCAATGTTTATGACCGCGAGGGAGAGCCGTGTCGCACGCCGGGCTGCGCGGGAACCGTTGAGCGCATGACCCAGGCCGGACGCTCGACCTTTTATTGCGCGACTTGCCAGACGGGATGACCAGACATGAGGGAGAGCAAAAAATGGACAGTGTGATGGATTTTGAAACCCTGCTTGTCGAGATGCGCGGACCGGTGGCGCTGGTAAAGATCAATCGGCCACAGGCGATGAATGCGCTGAATTCCACCGTGATGAAGGAGCTGATCACGGCACTTGCAGCCTTTCAGAACGATGATGCCGTGCGCGCCGTGGTGCTCACCGGCTCCGACAAAGCCTTTGCTGCGGGCGCGGATGTCAAGGAAATGCAATCCGTGACCTTCGCGGATGCCTATAGAGGCGACTATCTAGCCGGCTGGGGCGAGATTGCAGGCTTTCGCAAGCCCATCATCGCCGCTGTTGCCGGTTTCGCGCTGGGCGGCGGCTGTGAGCTGGCCATGATGTGCGATTTCATCATTGCCGCCAGCACGGCGCGGTTTGGTCAGCCGGAAATCACGCTCGGCATTATTCCGGGCATGGGCGGCACCCAAAGGCTGGTGCGCGCCATTGGCAAAGCCAAAGCCATGGATCTATGCCTCACCGGGCGGATGATGGATGCGAGCGAAGCCGAAAACGCCGGGCTGGTGGCGCGCGTTGTTGCCCCGGAGCGTATGCTGGAAGAGGCGCTGGCGGCCGCGCAGAAAATTGCCGGTTTTTCGGCACCCTCCGTGGGCATGGCCAAAGAAGCGATCAACCGCGCCTTTGAGCAGCCATTAATGGAGGGCTTGCGCTTTGAGCGGCGGCTGTTTCACGCGCTTTTTGCCACCGAAGACCAGAAAGAGGGAATGGCCGCCTTTGTCGAGAAGCGCTCGGCCATTTTCAAGGACCGATAGATCCGTGGCTTATTCGCCGCAAGAGTCGGAAAGCTGCACGGAAAGGTGAGAAAGCGCGTTGACGGGCGCGTTCTTTCCCGCTATATGCCCGCCCACAGTTAGGAAAGCTTTTGGCTTTTCCGCGATTGCTCCCGACGCGCTGGTCCAGATACACCTGTCAAAAAGGTGGTGTGTGGTTTGCGGCAAAGTGGAGTTTTGGTTCGTATTCGAGAGAGGCATCAATGGCCAATACTACTTCGGCGAAAAAGGCGACCCGCAAAATCGCTCGCCAGACCGCAATTAACAAGAGCCGCCGTACACGCGTGCGCAATTTCGTTCGCAAGGTTGAAGAAGCCATTGCAACCGGTGATCTCGCTGTTGCAGCAGACGCTCTGAAGGCTGCCCAGCCTGAACTGCAGCGCGCCGCAACAAAGGGCGTCATGCACCGCAACACAGTGTCTCGCAAGATTTCGCGTCTTGCCAGCCGCGTGAATGCACTCGCTGCCTAATTTCTGACGAAAAATTCAAGTTTAGATGAGCCTGGCATTTTTGCCGGGCTTTTCGTGTTTTCTTTTTTTTAAATTTTTTTACCTGCGTTATCCCTGTTTTATGTCGACGGCGTGACACAAAAAATCATTTAAAATCAATTATTTACTGGAGGTTCCTTTGTGGGGTCATCCTTTCCTCTACGGCAGGGTTGCTCGATTTTGAGTCAAGTGATTTTTTTATTTTTTACGATTCCCATGCCTTGCAATTTGCATTTCAGCCAAACTCCTTGATTCATAAGCGATTCTTTTTTGGCATTTTCGCACATTGAAACTTCGCGCAAGGAGTCAATGGCGAGCTGTCAATTTTACGGAAAATTCACTGTTGATCTCGGCAATCGATCCTGCCTAAATGGCTTTCAGGAGAGGCGCTGACAAAGCCTTCGATTTTGGAGAGCAGCCCCAAAGGCTGTATTTTTGAAGCGGTTTCTCTAAGCGATCCTCACAGGTTTCGTTTCTTCATACATCGGTTTTTTCGGTTGGCCCGTTCTGTTTGGCAGGGAGCGGGAATGATGGCTTTTGCCTTATTGGGTGCAGACCCATTTTACCGGATTGGGTGCAGACCCATTTTATCTTATTGGGTGAAGACCCAAGCGGGAGAGAAATATGGCCCATGCGGGAAATGAAATAAGAAGAGGAACGTCTCAGTCGTTGAACGGTTGTCATGCAAAAATGGTTTTCGTTTTTTTCTGAAACGAAAAAGCCAGTGTAAAAAATGCTGATGGTCATCTGGAAACAGGTGCTGGAAATAGATGGTTGTCGAGAGACAGTCGGAATTTTTGAACTATTGAAACAACGCAGCGGCTTCTCTCTTGCAAGGGTGAGGAGGCGCTGAGAGGGCGAGAAGGCTTCCATTTACGAGGATGGTGGGGTTCTCGCTGGTAAGGCTGCGCTTGGGTATCAAGCGCATGGGCATCAAGGCCTTGACGGCTGCCTGATTGTGAAAGGCTGTGGAGTGATCTGCATGCTGGACGCAGAAAGACGAGGGGTCTGGTTGTTGTCATCTTTTATTCGAAGGGTGGATAGCAATCTGCGGCTGATAAGGACGGAGAACCGACATGGTCGGCCCTCTCCAAACAATTGATGCAAGAATAATGGGCGTCGGCCAGACATGGCACCAGAAATGGAAACTGGCCGACACGAGTAGAAAATTGGAAGGCGGCGAGATGCAGATGAAGATGGTAACGGCGAGTGCGGCAGCCGATGGGGACGAGGCGCGCGCGATAGACAATGCCGTTAGCCCTGAAGCTATGGTTGAAGGCCTGGAAGCGCAGCATGCGGCAGTGTTTGAGCGCTTCAGTGCCCGGTTGCGGGCGCAGGTTGGGCCAGATGTCTATGCAAGCTGGTTTGGTCGGCTAAAGCTTCATTCGGCATCAAAGAGCGTCATGCGCCTCAGCGTGCCAACAACATTTTTGAAATCCTGGATCAACAACCGCTATCTCGACTTGATCACAACGATTTTGCAGGCCGAAGATCCCAATCTTCTCAAGGTCGAAATTCTGGTGCGCAGCGCCACCCGCAATACCCGCGCGCCGGTGGTGGACGAGCGTGTTGTGCTGGCCGAAGCCCCATCTTCGGCAAAGCGCTCTGGTCCGCAGACCATCGGCAGTGTTGCCGCCTCCATGCCGCAGGTCATGCCCAATACGGCAGCAGCACCCCGCGCCTCCAACAATACACCGCTGTTTGGCTCGCCGCTGGATGCGCGTTACACGTTTGAAGGCTTTGTTGAAGGCGCTTCCAACCGTGTTGCCGTTGCTGCCGCCAAAACCATTGCCGAAGCCGGTGCCGGTGCCGTCCGCTTCAATCCGCTGTTCATTCACTCATCGGTGGGCTTGGGCAAAACCCATTTGTTGCAGGCCATTGCCAATGCCGCCATTCATAGCCCACGGGCACCGCGGGTTGTTTATCTGACGGCTGAATATTTCATGTGGCGTTTCGCAACAGCCATTCGCGATAATGATGCGCTGACACTGAAAGACACGTTGCGCAATATTGATCTGCTGATCATTGATGACATGCAGTTCTTGCAGGGTAAGACCATCCAGCACGAATTCTGTCACCTGTTGAATATGCTGCTGGACAGTGCCAAGCAAGTTGTTGTGGCGGCTGACCGCGCGCCTTGGGAGCTGGAATCGCTGGATCAGCGGGTGCGTTCGCGCCTACAGGGTGGCGTTGCCATCGAGATGGAAGCGCCAGACTATGAGATGCGTCTTGATATGCTCAAGACCCGTCTGGCAGCGGCCAAGAAAGAAGATCCGAGCCTCGATATTCCGACCGAGATCATTGCCCATGTGGCACGCAATGTGGCCAGCAGCGGCCGCGACCTCGAAGGCGCGTTCAATCAGCTTTTGTTCCGCCGCTCGTTCGAAAATGACATGACAATCGAGCGGGTCGATGAGCTTTTGGCACATCTGGTCGGGGCCGCCGAGCAAAAGCGCGTGCGGATTGAAGACATTCAGCGAGTTGTTGCCCGCCATTACAATGTGTCGCGTCAGGAGCTTGTCTCCAACCGCCGCACGCGGGTTATCGTCAAGCCACGCCAGATCGCCATGTATCTGGCCAAAACGCTGACGCCACGCTCCTTTCCCGAAATTGGTCGCCGTTTTGGCGGGCGCGACCACACAACGGTTTTGCATGCCGTGCGCAAGATCGAAGAGTTGATCTCAGGCGATCAGAAGCTGTCGCAGGAGCTGGAGCTGCTGCGCCGCCTGATCAACGAATAAGCCACCTCTGATCATGCAATGATAAACGCGCTGTGCGACATCACGGCGCGTTTTGTTGTGCTTAAAGCATGTCGCGTTTTATTGTCCTCAATAAAACGATAACGTACAT
>NZ_MKIM01000025.1:0-181617 GCF_001939045.1 Rhizobium oryziradicis | reverse complement strand
AATAAAACGATAACGTACATGCGACAAAATAAGATCTAAAGCCTGTCGCAGTGAATCCTATTCGCCGCGACAGGCTTTAGTTCATGCAAGAAATCGGCTTTTTTCTCCGACATAGTCCATCAAGAAATAAAAGGTCCGGCTGCGTTTTCGGGTGGATGTGGGTCTGAGCGCGCTATAGCGTGGGGGTCAACCGGTATGCGTTAAACAACATACCGTCTTTGAGCCTTGGGATAAGGTGTCCTTCGTTCCAGACAGGAGAGTGGTGTGGCGCAAAAGCAGATGAGTGTGCAGGAATGGGCGATGCTGGTGGTGCTCTCCATTCTGTGGGGTGGATCGTTTTTGTTTATCGGCATTCTGGTCAAGGTGTGGCCGCCTTTTACGATTGTCACGGCGCGCGTCGGCTTGGCCGCTTTTGCGCTTTGGATCATCGTCGGTGCATCAGGCGTGCCTATTCCGAAGAGCCCAAAGGTCTGGCTGGCCTTTTTGGGCATGGGGCTTTTGAACAATGTGATCCCCTTTTGCTTGATTGTCTGGGGGCAGACCCGCATTCCCGGAGGCTTAGCTGCCATTTTCAATGCCACCACACCGCTGTTTGGCGTTATTATTGCACATATGCTCACAGTGGATGAAAAGCTCACAGCCAATCGGCTGGTTGGCGTTCTGATTGGCTTTTGCGGCGTGGTGGTAATGATTGGTCCGGCGGTGTTCAGCCATTTTGGCGGAGATACCCTGGGTCAATTGGCGGTGATGCTGGCTGCAGTGTCCTACGCGTTTGCCGGCATTTTTGGACGCCGGTTTAAAGCCATGGGTCTGCCGCCGCTTCTGCCCGCGGCAGGGCAGGTCACAGCCTCCACGCTGGTGCTTTTGCCGCTCGTGCTGTGGCTCGACAAGCCCTGGACCTTGCCAGTACCGGGGCTGGAAACCATTGGTGCGCTGCTGGGTCTTGCTCTTTTGTCGACCGCGGTGGGCTATGTGCTGTTCTTCAAAATTCTGGCGACGGCCGGGGCAACGAACCTGATGTTGGTCACCATTCTTATTCCGCCCAGCGCCATTGTCCTCAGTGCCATTGTGCTGGGCGACCATGTGGAGCCACGGCATTTGGCGGGGATGGTGTTGATTGGACTTGGGCTTATGGCCATTGATGGTCGTATTTGGCAGCGCTTGCACAAGCGCAAGGTGGCGACGTAAACGGCGGCTAGCAATTTTGTGATCCGCAGCGGCAAAAAGAGCAGAAAAGCGGATTTTCTGTCATGTTATTTTCATGAGATCCGCTTCTGTGGCTTGACCAAATCCAATAAAAAAGCAATTTTTGGGCCAGTTCAGATTTCCAAAAATCCAAAACGGGAACAAAAGAAGTCCGAGAGGGAATTGTAGGGGAGTTTTTCGTCCGCCATGGCCCTATCTGCCAATCTTTTCCTTCGTCAAAACCAGTCTCTGGTCATGACACCGCAGCTGATGCAGTCGATTCAGCTGTTGCAGATGACCCATTTCGAGCTTCTTCAGTTCATCGCTCAGGAAGTGGAAAAGAATCCACTGCTTGAAATTGCGCCAAATGATGACTCTGTGGGCAGCAGCGATACGTCCCGCGATGGCGAAGTTGAATCCCTCGCCCTGACGGCGACTGCGGATGGCTTGGAAAGCGATTGGTATGAGCGCAGCGGCGACGGTGTGCTGAATGATCGGCTGGATGCCAATTACGATGCCAGTTTTGGCGATGATAGCGCCAGCCAAAAACTGGACTCGCCCGAAATGCTCGATCAGTGGAAATCCATGCCGGGCACCCTTTCTGATGGCGGCGAGGGTTATGACCTTGATGATTTTGTGGCTGGCAAGGTGTCGCTGCGCGAACATTTGGGCCAGCAACTTCCATTCGTGCTGTCATCGCCCGGTGATCGGCATGTGGCGCTGGTGTTGATTGATCAGTTGGATGATGCTGGCTACCTGCGCGTTGATCTGACGGAGGTGTCGAGCCAGTTGGGCGTTCAACTGCGCGATGTTGAGCGGATTTTGGCAACGCTTCAAACCATGGAGCCTGCCGGGATTTTTGCCCGTGATCTCGGCGAATGCCTCGCCATTCAGCTTGGTCAGCGCGATCGGCTCGATCCGGCCATGGCGACATTGGTGAAAAACCTCGACCTGCTGGGCAAGCGCGATTTTGCCACCCTTAAGCGGCTGTGTGGTGTGGATGAGGAAGATCTGCTGGATATGCTGGCAGAAATTCGCAAACTCAATCCCAAGCCCGGTGCGGGCTTTGAAAATAGCGCATCAGAAACCGTGATCCCGGATGTTTTGGTGTCCAGAGGGCCGGATGGCAGCTGGCTGGTGGAGTTGAATGCCGAGACATTGCCGCGCGTGTTGGTCAACAACACCTATTTTGCGCAGATCAAGCAAAATAGCACCAAGGCCGAGGGAGAGCAGGGGTTTTTGGCTGAATGCCTGCAAACGGCCAATTGGCTGACCCGCAGTCTGGATCAACGCGCCAAAACCATCATGAAAGTGTCTTCGGAAATCATCCGCCAGCAAGACGCTTTCCTGCGCTATGGTGTCGATCACTTGCGCCCGCTCAATCTGAAGACCGTGGCCGATGCGATTAAAATGCATGAATCGACCGTCAGCCGTGTGACGGCCAATAAATATATGCTCACGCCGCGCGGGCTTTTTGAGCTGAAATATTTCTTCAGTGTCTCGATTGGTTCCGCGGAAGGCGGAGACAATCATTCCGCCGAAGCCGTGCGCCACCGTATCCGCGCTTTGATTGCCCAGGAAAGCGCCGACAGCGTTTTGTCAGACGATGATATTGTCGATAGCCTGAAAAAGGGCGGTGTGGAGCTGGCGCGTCGCACGGTGGCCAAATATCGCGAAGCGATGAATATTCCCTCCTCGGTGCAGAGGCGGCGCGAAAAGCGGGCCATTGCCAAGAACGCCCCTTGAGGGTGAAGGAAGGTTGAGCAGCACTGCAAAGCGCGCAATTGTGGCTAAAACCGACAAGCTTTGCGTGTTGCTGTGGTGGCAATCCAGTCCACATTGTGGGTTTAACGGGACGCCGCACCAAATTTGGTCTTTTTGAGTGAGATGATTAACAAAACGTTGACATTTTGGTATAGGGCTATTAATGGATAGCTCCCAAAAGCGGAACCGATTTTGGGATGGCAATATGTATAAAATCAAACGGTTACGCGAACCGTGCGGGATAAAAATATATGCCGCGCGCAGTCGGTCTCGCCACAAACTCTCCTCGTTTCCTCGAAAAATCTAACTTTAGTATGAAGTGATAAGCTCTTGCCCGCAGACGTTCAAGAGGGTTTTGTCTTTGCTGACAGAATCGCTTGGATGTGCCTCGAGGTTGGCGTAAACTCATTTTGTAAATCACGATAAGAAGGGAAACTCCATGAGTGTACGCGTCACCGGCAAGCATATGGAAATTGGCGATTCTTTCCGCGAACGGATTGAAACCCAGATCTCAGATGCCGTAAGCAAATACTTTGACGGGGGGTATTCCAGTCAGATCACGGTTACCAAATCAGCCTCGCGGTTTTCCGCAGACTGCGCCGTGCATCTCGATACGGGTATCAATCTGCATGCAACAGGCGAAGCTGTTGATCCTCAAGTGGCTTTCGATAGCGCCGCCGAGCGCATTGAAAAGCGCTTGCGCCGTTACAAGCGCAAGCTGAAGGACCATCATAGCGCGCCTGCCAACACCGAAATTGGCTATACGGTGATGGATGCAGTGCCGGAGTTGGACGAGGAGGTGCCGGAGGATTATGCACCAACCATCGTGGCAGAAAGCACCAAGAAGCTGAAAACGATGTCTGTTGCCAGCGCAGTTATGACGCTGGACATGACCGACGAGCCTGTTGTTCTGTTTAGAAGCCCGGGCAAGGAAGAGTTGAACATCGTCTATCGTCGTCAGGACGGCAACATCGGCTGGATTGATTCCGCTACAATAAAGGGCTGATTAAGCCCTTCGAAAGCGGTGGCCGACCACCGCTTTCTCTACACTTATGTCGGTGGGATAAGGATTTTCAAAATGGCCTTGGCAGATTTGCTGCAGCACGATGCGATCATACCCGCCCTGAGGGTCAATTCAAAAAAGCAGCTCCTTCAGGAATTGGCCGCCAAAGCCTCTAAACTTATCGGAATCCCGGAGCGCGAAATTTTTGACGTGATTCTTCAGCGCGAAAAATTGGGATCCACCGGCGTTGGCAATGGCATTGCCATTCCGCACGGCAAGCTGACCAATATCTCCAGTATCAAGGGTATTTTTGCCCGTCTTGAGACGCCGATTGATTTTGAAGCCCTCGACGAGCAGCCTGTTGATCTGGTGTTTCTGCTTCTGGCTCCGGAAGGGGCAGGGGCGGACCATCTCAAAGCGCTGTCGCGCATTGCGCGCGTGCTGCGCGATCAGGATCTGGTGGCCAAGTTGCGCGCCAGCGATAGCGATACCGCTATCTACACCTTCCTCAATCAGGATCAGGCCTCCAACGCAGCCTGATGGCGCTACAATCTGCATGAAAAAAGCGCCGCGCATGTTTTGCGCGGCGCTTTTTTTGAACCTGGCTTTTCAGCCTGATCAGCTTCAGGCTATTTCACCCTTTGGGCCGCCCTTGGCAACGCCCACCATGGCCGGACGCAGCACGCGCTCGCCAATGGTGTAGCCAGCCTGAACCACCTGCGTCACCGTGTTGTTTGGAACATCAGGGTTTGGCACTTCGAACATGGCCTGGTGGAAATTCGGATCGAACTTCTGGCCCTCCGGCTCGATCTTCTTGACGCCGTGGCGCTCCAGCGTCGAGAGCATGGCGCGTTCGGTCATTTCCACGCCTTCAATCAGAGCGGCCAGGCCTGCTTCGGCAGCTGCACGGGCTTCAGCGGGCACGGCGTCAATGGCGCGGCGCAGATTGTCGGAAACCGCAAGCATATCGCGGGCAAAACCCGTCACAGCATAGGCCTTGGCATCCTTGACATCGCGTTCGGTGCGGCGGCGCAGATTGTCCATGTCAGCGGCAAGGCGCAAAAAGCGGTCCCGCAGCTCGGCATTTTCAGCCTGCAGGCTGGCAATCATATCGAGGTCCTGCGCGTCATTGTCCACCTCTTGGGTGTCCTCGTGCATAGGTGCTTCTGTCTGCGCTTCTGCGGCAGCGTCAGGTCCGTTTTTGTTGGTTTCGTCGGTCATGACGTTCTCCGGAATACTGGTTTCGTGTCCGTGCCCGATATCAGGGTTCGGAGACGAAAAATCAAGGGTTCAATGGTGATCAGGGTGCGTGAAGGCGTGATTAAAAATTGCGGGCATAAGGATATCAATGCCCGCTGCGGGTGAGTTTGGCCATGACCTGGGCGGTGTAATCCACCATGGGCACGATTCTGGAATAGTTCAGACGGGTGGGACCAATGACGCCCACGGCCCCGACAATACGGTCATCGCCATCGCGATAAGGTGCGACAATCAGCGACGAGCCGGAGAGTGAAAACAGCTTGTTCTCAGAGCCAATAAAAATGCGCACACCGGGGCCGCTATCGGCAAGGTTCAAAATCTCGATCAGGCTTTCCTTACGCTCCAGATCGTCAAACAGCAAACGCAGACGGTCGATATCCTCGGCCCCTGCCAATCCCTCCAGCAGGTTGGCACGGCCGCGCACAATCAGCCGCGTGGCTTTGTCGCCATCTTCGCCAGCCCAGATGGCCAGACCGCGTGCGACAAGATCTTGCGAAAGTACGTCCAGTTCGGTTGATACCTGTTCTTTCAGCTTCTCCAATTGGCTGCGCACTTCATGCAGGGTTTGCCCGCTCAAATGCGCATTGAGAAAATTGGCCGCTTCGGTCAATTGCGAGGCAGTGACACCTGCAGGCAGCTCGATAATGCGGTTTTCGACCTGATTATGCTCGCCCACCAGCACAGCAAGCGCCTTGGTTGGCTCCAGCCGAATGAATTCGACATGTTTCAGTGCCGGATCAGCCTTGGCGGCCACCACCAGCCCCGCACCACGCGACAGGCCGGAGAGCATGCGGCTGGCTTCATTATAGAGGGTCTCAACCGGCTGATCCTCGGAAGACCGCATCTGCCGCTCAATCGAGCCGCGCTCATCCTGCGTAAGGCTGCCAACCTGCATGAAGGCATCGACAAAGAAGCGCAGGCCCGTTTGGGTTGGCAGGCGGCCGGCGCTGATATGCGGCGCATAAATCAGGCCCAGCTCTTCCAGATCGCTCATCACATTGCGCACCGAGGCGGGCGACAGCGACATGGGAAGAATGCGCGACAAATTTCGCGATCCCAAAGGCTCACCTGATTCGAGATAGGTTTCGACGATCCGTCGAAAAATCTCCCTGGATCGTTCGTCCAGTGCCGTGGAGACATCTCTTGCCGTAATCGCACTCTTCCCCATGTTGAAAAATATCACCCATCATTCTTGCCTCTTAATATAATGGCTGATTTACCGATCACAACGGCTTTTGCGGATGAAGTGCTTCTTTCAAAGCGTCATACCGGCTTTTCCTTTGCAAAACACCCCAACCACTCGTAGAAGGCAGCAACACAGGTCTGTTGAGGAGATGAAAATGCGGCCATCAGGCAGAAAAACCGATCAGATGCGCAAGGTATCCTTTGAGCGCAATTTTTCCAAACATGCTGAAGGCTCGTGCCTCGTGAAGTTTGGCGATACCCATGTGCTGTGCACGGCAAGCCTTGAAGACCGCACGCCACCATGGCTGCGCAACACTGGCAAAGGCTGGGTCACCGCAGAATATGGCATGCTGCCACGCGCCACGGGTGAGCGCATGAAGCGTGAGGCATCGTCTGGCAAGCAGAGCGGCCGCACCCAGGAAATTCAACGCCTGATTGGCCGCTCCTTGCGCGCCGTTGTCGATCTGGAGGCGCTGGGCGAACGCCAGATCTCCATCGATTGTGATGTGATTCAGGCCGACGGCGGCACCCGCACGGCTGCGATTACCGGCGCATGGGTTGCCCTGCATGATTGCCTGAAATGGATGGAAGGCCGCAACATGATCAAGGTTGATCGCGTGCTGAAAGATCATGTGGCAGCTGTTTCCTGCGGTATCTTTGCCGCTCAATCGGTGATCGATCTGGACTATCTCGAGGATTCCTCTGCCGAGACCGATGCCAATTTTGTCATCACCGGTGCGGGTGGCATTGTTGAAATTCAAGGAACGGCCGAAGGCAAGCCCTTTAGTCAAGATGAGTTCCTGACGCTGTTGGGTCTGGCCCAGACCGGCATATCCGAGCTGGTTGCGCTGCAAAAGCAGGTTATTGCTGGCTAAGGGGTCCGCTATGACGATCGGCATTGAAGGCATTTTAGAGACAGCGCTTTACGTGGATGATCTCAGCGCTGCCGAGGCGTTCTACGCAGGCGTTCTGGGTCTTGAGGTGATTGTAAAGCAGGCGGAACGGCATGTGTTCTTTCGCTGCGGTCCCGGTGTGCTTTTGCTCTTCAATGCCGATCACTCCCGCATTCCTGCCGGAGAAAACATGTTGCCTGTGCCAGCCCATGGCGCTTATGGGCAAGGCCATGCCTGTTTTCGCATGGCGCGGGCAAACATGGATGGCATGGTTGCGCATCTCGGCAAAGCCGGTGTTGCCATCGAGGCAGATTTTCTCTGGCCCAATGGCGCGCGCTCGATTTATTTCCGCGATCCGGCGGGCAATAGTTTGGAATGTGCCGAAGCGCGGCTGTGGCAGATTGATGAGGATTGAATATGCGCAAGCTTGAAACCAAAACCATTGTTGTCGCCAGCCACAATGCTGGCAAGATCGCGGAAATTGCCGATCTGATTGGTCCCTTTGGCTTTTCGGCCAAGTCGGCCAAGGATCTGGGCTTTGTGGAGCCAGAGGAAGCCGGCACGACCTTTGAGCAAAATGCCGCCATCAAGGCGCTGGCCTCGGCCAAGGCCTCTGGCCTGCCTGCACTGTCGGATGATTCCGGTCTGGTGATTGACGCTCTCGGTGGCGCACCCGGCGTTTACACTGCCAATTGGGCTGAGCGCGAAGACGGCAGCCGCGATTTTCAAATGGCCATGGCCAAGGTGGATAAAGCTCTGCAAGACAAGGGCGCATCGGAGCCTGATGCCCGGCGCGCCCATTTCGTCAGCGTGTTATGTCTGGCATGGCCCGATGGCCATACCGAGTTTTTCCGTGGCGAAGTTGAGGGCACGATTATTTGGCCACCGCGCGGCACCTCTGGCTTTGGCTATGATCCGATTTTCCAGCCCAAAGGCCATGCCACCAGCTTTGGTGAGATGAGTGCTGAGGAAAAGCATGGCTGGAAGCCGGGCGACGTGCAAGCCCTGTCGCACCGTGCCCGTGCGTTCAAGATTTTTGTCGAAACCTGCCTGGACGCCTGAGGATTTATGGCCGAGCCAACATCGCTTCTTCTTCCAGATACCGGTGAGCCGGGCTTTGGCATTTACATTCATTGGCCGTTTTGCGCAGCCAAATGCCCCTATTGTGATTTTAACAGCCACGTCCGCCACCAAAAGGTGGATCAAGTGCGCTTTACCGCTGCTTTCTTGAAAGAGATGGAGCGGATGCGCAGCTTAAGCGGCCCTAAAACCGTCACCAGCATTTTTCTGGGCGGCGGCACGCCATCGCTGATGGACCCATCGACGGTGGGCGCATTGCTCGACGGTGTTGCCAAATATTGGACCATGCCGCGCGGCATTGAAATCACCATGGAAGCCAATCCCACCAGCGTGGAAGCCGAGCGGTTTCGTGGCTACCGTGCGGCAGGCGTCAATCGCGTTTCCTTGGGCGTGCAAGCGCTTAATGATGCGGATTTGAAATTTCTGGGCCGAATGCATTCGGTTGAAGACGCCTTGAAGGCGGTCAAGCTGGCGCGCGAGATTTTTCCGCGCATGTCCTTTGATCTGATTTATGCCCGCCCCAATCAAACCATTGCTGCTTGGGAAGAAGAGCTGAAGCAAGCCATTTCTTATGCGGTGGATCATTTGTCGCTCTACCAGTTGACCATCGAGGAGGGCACGCCCTTCTTTGGCCTGCACAAGGCTGGAAAAATCATCACCCCGGATGAGGAGCACGCCGCACAGCTCTATGAAGCCACACAGGAGATCACGGCCCGCGAAGGACTTCCGGCCTATGAAGTGTCGAACCACGCCAAACCCGGCGCAGAAAGCCGCCATAACCTGACCTATTGGCGCTATGGCGATTATGCGGGCATTGGCCCTGGTGCCCATGGCCGCCTGACACGCGGCCATGATAAAATGGCAACCGTAACCGAAAAGCACCCGGAAACCTGGCTGGAGCGGGTCGAAAAGGATGGCGATGGCATGATCGAGCAGGATCTGCTGGGGCCTGATGAGCAATCTGATGAACTGCTATTGATGGGCCTTCGTCTGCGCGAGGGTGTTGACCTTGCCCGCTGGCAGCAGCTGTCTGGCCGCGATCCTGATCCTGAGCGCGAGCAGTTTTTACTGGAACACGGTTTTATCGAGCGTCTTGGAAATTCCCGCCTGCGCTGCACGCCCAAGGGTATGCTGGTGCTGGATGCGGTGGTGGCTGATCTGGCCTGCTGATCTGGGTTGCCGATCAGGAATACTGCGTCCCGTCATCGGGACGCAGAAAAGCTTCGCTGTAACCTATCAGAGGCTGAATTTTTCACCCAGATAGAGTCGGCGCACATCGGGATTGTTGACGATGTCGTCTGCCCGGCCATGGGTCAGCACTTCGCCCGCATGGATAATATAGGCACGGTCAATCAGGCCCAAGGTTTCGCGCACATTATGGTCGGTGATCAACACGCCAATGCCACGCGCGGTCAAATGGCGCACGAGGTTTTGAATGTCGGACACAGAAATCGGATCCACACCGGCAAAGGGCTCATCCAGCAGCATGAAAATCGGATCGGTTGCCAGCGCACGCGCGATTTCCAGACGCCGCCGCTCGCCGCCCGAGAGGGCAACGGCGGCTGATTTGCGCAGCTTTTCGATGTGAAATTCGGCGAGCAACTCGTTGAGCTTATGCTCGCGCTTGTCCTTGTTCTTCTCATGCAATTCAAGAACCGCACGGATATTGTCTTCCACCGACAGGCCGCGAAAAATCGAGGCTTCCTGCGGCAGATAGCCAACGCCCAGGCGCGAGCGCTGGTACATGGGCATGGAGGTGACGTCATTGCCGTTGATGGCAATGGTGCCGCTGTCCACCGGCACCAGTCCGGTAATCATGTAGAAACAGGTGGTTTTGCCAGCACCATTGGGGCCAAGCAGACCCACGGCTTCACCACGGCGCACCACAAGGGAGGCACCGTTGACCACACGCCGGGTGTTATAGGTCTTGGTCAGACCATGGGCAATCAACGTTCCGTCATAGCGGTTCTTCTCGCGTTCACCCGATGAAGGAGACGCGGGGTTCTCGCCCGATGCCGGAGGTTTTGAATTTAAACCGGGAATTTTCACTTAAAGATCCGAAATCATTGTTTTTGTTGGGACTTAGGATCCAGCTGAATCTGCACCCGCTTGCCGCAGCTATCCAGCTTGGCTTCTCCGGATGTCATGTGAACCGTCAGCTTACAGCCAACAAACACGTTGCCACCCTCTGAAAGTACCACCTTGTTGCCGGTCAGGGTAAAGATCTGACTGTTCATGTCAAAGTGGCCCTTGTCGGCGGTTGCCTGCTGGGTGGCGGTGTTGAGAATAACATCGCCCATGACATCGATTGTATCGATCTTGGCGTCGCCACTGGTCACGGCAGCCCCTTGACCCTTGTATTTCACCACCATGTCCTTTGAGCGCATGGTTGTGGTGCCCTGAACAACCTTCACATTGCCGTTGAAGTTGGCAGTGTTGGTCTGTTGGTGCACCTCGAGATTATCGCTCTCGATCTGGATCGGCTTGTCACCGGACAGTTTGAGCCCGTCCATATTGCTGGAAGTTGACTGCGCAAAAGCTTGACCCGCCATCGCACTCAGGCATAGGCCTGCTGCAACCATGGTGTGGGCAAAGCAAAAGGAAATGCGACGGTGGCTTTGCGTCATGATCTGTTCTCAATTGCCCGGTGTTTTGAGGGTGGCGGGGTCGATGCTCAGCCGAACCCTACCGTTAAATGTAATGTTCTGCCCTTTATCTGTCATATCCATGGACTGCGCAATAAGAGATGACGCTTTCATAATAATCGTCACCACCTGATCCGTCTTAAGCTTTCCCGCCTTCACGTCAAGATCACCAGATTGAAACATGGCGTCAACGCCGCTGGACATGTGAATCCGGAAGGGTTTCGTCAACGTCATCTTGTCTGTGGCGCGGTTGTAGGTGCCACTCTCGGCCGTGATATCGGCGGATGCGCTCTCATTGACCGGCACGGTTGCCGTAATGTCTTCAAGGGTGATGAGATTGGGGTTTTTAATATCCTGCAGGGCGCGCAGGGCCTTCATGGAGTAGGGCGAACCGTTCGAGTTGAGGCCGGCGATGGCAGGCTTGGCCATCACCACTTTGCCATCCTCGATGTTCACGCCTTCAATCTTGATGTTTTCAGGCAGGTAGGTTTTGACAATCGATACCACCACAAAGCCCAAAGAAAGAAGCACGGCAAGCGCAGGAAGAACGATGCGCAATCTGCGCACACGCTTTGAATGGCCAATCGCTTGATTGTAAGGAGCGTCCATCGTTTGTTTTCTCACCTTTCGTGAGCCTGCGTCTACACGTTTTAGCATGTCCCGGAGTTCCGTCGATCGTGTGTCTGCCCGTTATTCGGGATCTGCTGTTTTCAATCTATGGCTTAAGTATTAGGCAAGAGTGAACACGGCGCGTTACAGGCGCTATGAATTCTTGAAGGCCGCAAATTCCTTATGCGTTGCAAATATGGATTTTTTCAAGTCGTTTACAAGCTTTGATTTGACGATGAACGGAAGTCATCACTATCGCGTCCATCAATTGCCGGTTCTGAAGATTTTTTCCAGCGGTTTTGTTGTTTTGGGCTTAAGCGATTGATTATTCCAATTTTTTATGATGTTTTACGTCGTTGAGAGATTGCCGGAGTGAAGCGCCTGCCGCTTGCGACAGACGGTGATGGCGAAAATGTTTGAATTCAACATCCTTTATTTTACAGGGGGTTATCGTGATTAAATCCGAGCTGGTGCAAATCGTTGCGGCCCGCAATCCGCATCTTTATCACCGCGACGTGGAAAACATCGTCAATGCTATTCTGGATGAGATCACCGATGCATTGTCCTCGGGAAATCGCGTGGAGCTGCGTGGTTTCGGAGCGTTCTCGGTGAAAAACCGCCCGGCGCGCACGGGCCGCAATCCGCGCACCGGTGAAACCGTGTTCGTTGAAGAGAAATGGGTTCCTTTCTTCAAAACCGGCAAGGAATTGCGCGAGCGCCTTAATCCTGGCATGGATGATGAAGAAGATGATGATGCCGATTGATGCATGACTGCATTGATCTGTTGGCTGATCCGGTCTGTTCCGTAAGGTGGATCGGTCAACGGGCTTGCTGCGGGGCCAATGCGTTGCGGCAATCCCCTCTTTGTAAGGCGTGATCAGGAGAAACATGATGTTTAAGAAGCTCGTCAATATTGTCATTCTGGTGCCGCTTGCGATCATTCTGGTCGTCTTGTGCGTGGCCAACAGGCAATGGGTGACGCTGGCCTTGAACCCTTTTCGTCCTGAAGATCAGCTGTTGTCGACCTCGGCACCATTTTTTGTCTTTCTGTTGCTGGCTTTTCTGGTGGGTGCATTGGTTGGCTCCGTTGCAACATGGGTTGGTCAGGCAAAGCACCGTAAACGTGCCCGCACAGAGGCCATGGCGGCTATGAAGTGGCGCGGAGAAGCGGATCAGCAGAAGAAACGTGCCGAGCAAATGGCATCTTCGGCCACCAGCCCGTCTTCCTCTGTTGGCCCATCGACTGTTGGCCCATCGACTGTTGGTTTGTCGCGATTGCCATCCCACTAGGCTTTGGCACGCTCTGATTTGGCCACTCGGTTTTGTGCGGCTCAGTTTCTTTTCGCGATGGCCCTCTTTTTCCGATGGTCAATGAATGCTATGGGCGCGCTTTGCGCATCATTCCTTCCCCCGGAAGAGAGGTTAGGAATATGCAGTCGATATAAAGAGTGATAGCCAGCCTTTGTGTGCCATAAAAGGTGCAGGGCGCTGCAGCCTTTAAACACCGGAAAGCCGATCTGATCGTGAAAGAAAAGTCCCGCCGCGCCGCGCCCAAGCGCCCCAGTTCCTCCTCGCGCCCGATGCGCGCCGGTGAGAAGCCCTTTCGTGCCAGTAAGCCAAATACCGGCAAGCCAGAGGCTGGCAAATCCGATTCCAGCAAGCGAGATGTTGTCAAATCCAGCGCATCCAAGCCGGTGAAATCTCAGGTTCATGCCCCCAAACAGGGCATGGAAGCCAAAAAGTCCGAGCCTGACAATCATTCCGAGGCCGCGTCTGCGGCGGCTGTGGTGCCGCTGCAACTGCGCCAGGGCGCACTTCCGCGCGAAAAATTGCCGCTGATTCTCGAATCCCTCGGTGCTGGCGATTTCCATGTGATTGATAGTGGTCATGGCCTCAAGCTTGAGCAATACGGTCCCTATCGTATTGTGCGTCCCGAGGCGCAGGCGTTGTGGCCTCCGGCTTTGCCAGCGCATGTGTGGGACAAGGCGGATGCCATTTTCACCGGCGATACCGATGAGGATGGCATGGGCCGCTGGCGTTTTCCACGCGAAGCGCTTGGAGAGACTTGGCCTTTGTCGCTGTTGGGTGTCGATTTTCTCGGTCGCTTCACCGCTTTTCGCCATGTCGGCGTCTTTCCAGAGCAAATTGCCCATTGGACTTGGATGAAAGAAACTATCGAGCGGGCGGATCGTCCGCTGAAAGTGCTCAATCTGTTTGGCTATACCGGTGTTGCCTCGCTGGTTGCCGCTGCCGCAGGGGCTGAAGTGACCCATGTCGACGCCTCGAAAAAGGCGATTGGCTGGGCGCGTGAGAACCAGACCTTGAGCAGGCTGGACCGTGCGCCTATCCGCTGGATCTGCGATGATGCGATGAAATTTATTCAGCGCGAGGCGCGGCGCGGCCATCACTACGATATTATTCTGACCGATCCGCCAAAGTTTGGCCGTGGGCCAAATGGTGAGGTGTGGCAATTGTTTGATCATCTGCCAATGATGCTATCGCTGTGCCGCGACATTCTCTCACCCAAAGCGGCGGGTCTGGTGCTGACCGCTTACTCCATTCGCGCCAGCTTTTACGCCATTCATGAATTGATGCGCGAGACTATGCGCGGCAAGGGTGGATTGGTGGAATCGGGCGAACTTGTGCTGCGCGAGGCGGGCCAGGATGGCAAAACGCCTGCGCGCGCCCTTTCAACATCGCTGTTTAGCAGGTGGGTTCCCAAATGAGTGATGGTTTTAACGACACAGCGGCGCGCGGCAACGGCTCCGTGCGTGTTGGTCAGGTCAAGGAAGTGACCAGCCTTGCCAATCCGATTGTCAAAGACATCAAGGCGCTTTCGCAAAAGAAGACCCGCGATGAGACAAAGACCTTTCTGGCCGAAGGCCTGAAGCTGGTGATTGATGCCGCCGAACTCGGCTGGACCTTGCGCTATCTGATCTATTCCAAGGCAGCCAAAGGCAAGCCGCAGGTGGAAAAAATTGCGGCAAAGACCGTGGCGCAGGGCGGCATGGTGCTGGAAGTCAGCGAAAAGGTCATGGCGTCCATTACCCGCAAAGACAATCCGCAAATGGTGGCGGGCGTGTTTGATCAGCGTTGGAAAGCGCTGAAAAACGTATCCCTCAGTGAAGGAGAAACCTGGGTGGCGCTGGATCGCGTGCGCGATCCCGGCAATCTCGGCACCATCATCCGCACGGCCGATGCGGCCGGGGCCTCTGGCGTCATGTTGATTGGCGATAGCACCGATCCCTTTGCCATGGAAACCGTACGCGCCACCATGGGCTCGATTTTCGCTCTGCCTCTGGTCAAGACCACAGTGCCGGAATTTCTGGCATGGAAGGTGCAAGCTGGCGTCAATGTGGTTGCTACCCATCTGGCGGGCGCAAAAGATTATAGAACAGTCGATTACAAGCGCCGCCCGGTGGTGGTGCTGATGGGCAACGAGCAATCGGGCCTGCCGGAAGAGCTGGCCAGCAAGGCGGATAGCCTTGCGCGTATTCCGCAGGCCGGTCTTGCGGACTCCCTCAATCTGGCCATTGCCACCGGCGTCATGCTGTTTGAAGCGCGGCGCCATCTTTTGACATTGGATGATGTGCAATGACGGCCTCTCGCCCCTTGCTGTCGCGCCCGGCTGTCGCCATTGGTTTGATTGTTGCATTGCTCTGCCTGGATCAGGCGGTGAAATATGCCGTTGAAGTGATGCTGCCCATGCATGAACTGGTGCCGGTCATTCCCATGCTCGGCTTGTATCGCACCCATAATCTGGGTGTGGCCTTTTCCATGCTGTCGCATCTCGATAGCTGGGTCATCATTGTTTTGCGTTTGGTGATCGTTGGCTTCGTCGCCTGGCTCTGGCGCAACACCCGTGCGGATCATCAATTTGCGCAAGTTGGATATTGTCTCATTATCGCCGGTGCCTTTGGCAATATCATCGATCGTTTCACCTATGGCTATGTGGTAGACTATGTTTTGTTTCATACTGAAACATGGTCCTTTGCGGTCTTTAATCTCGCAGACAGCCTGATCACGGTTGGCGCTGGCCTCATTCTCTTGCAAGAGCTATTGGTAGGGTTGCGCAACAAGCGCTAACAGGCAGTTGTATTTTTACCTGTGCAGTGCAATGATATGCTTGATGCTGCTGTGAAAACCGATGAGAGACGGGTTTTATCGTCTCCACGGCTCAACCAAAGTGGGCGACAATGCACGTGAAGATGCAGGAAAACCACTCGTCTATGGCGAGTTCCGAGCTTGTCAGAACACGGCTTTTGGCAACCGTCAGCCATGAGATGCGCACGCCCCTCAATGGCATTCTCGGAATGGGACATCTTCTCGCCCGCACCGATCTCTCACCCGAGCAGCGCAACTATCTTTCCGGCATTGTGCAGGCGGGCGAAGCCCTGCAACAGCTGGTGGCCGATCTTCTCGATTACAGCGCCTTGGAGACCGGGCATTTCGAGCTGCATGCGCAGACCATTTCACCCCGGCGTTTGATTGAAAGCGTGGTGGAGATGTTGGCCCCGCGCGCCCATGCCAAGGGCATTGAAATCGCCGCTTTTGCCGATGCCAATGTGCCGGAAGATATCCATATTGATGTCGCGCGCCTGCGGCAGGTTCTGTTTAATGTTATTGGTAATGCTGTCAAATTTACGGTTGAGGGCGGCGTTCTGGTGTCCTGCGCCTGCGATGGCGATGAGTTGGTGGTGCTGGTGCGCGACACCGGACCCGGCATGACACCGGAAGAGCGCACCCGTTTGTTTGTTGAATTCTCGCAAGGGGGCGATCAGGTTCAACGCAGCGGTGGCACGGGGCTTGGTCTGTTTATCTCGCAACAATTGATGATTGCGCTGAAAGGGGCCTTGTCGATCACCGAGACAGCACCGGGCGAGGGCTCGTGCTTTGAAATTCGCTTGCCAAATCGATCCGCCTCCCGCGAGGCCATTGCGCCAACGCGTGCAAGCCTGCTGCACGGTTCAACCGTGTTGTTGCTGGCTCCACTTGGCCCGTCTGCCCAAGCTGTTGAGCAGACGATAAAAGCGCTCGGTGGCACGTGCTTTACTGCGGAAACGGCCGATGCGGCTGCCGCTCGTTTGCAGGCCATGGATGCCGCTGGTGATGCCTTGACCGATGTGATTGTCGATCATCGCTGTATTTGTGATTATGATGCCAGGCTGTCACCCTTGTTGTCCAACGGGCGCAAGGTGCGCAGGATTTATCTGGTCAATCCTGAAGAGCGCCCTTTGCGCCCCCTCACGGGCTTTGAGGCGTGGCTTATTCGTCCTTTGCGCGAACAGACCTTGAGCGATGTGCTGCGTGGTTTGATGAGTGGCGTTGATGCCGCCCATGTTGATCCCGCTCATGGTGATATGGGCCATCAGGGTCTGGCTGCTGACGAGCTGGCAAGCAAACCGCCTGCCTCCCTGAATGTGCTGGTGGGCGAGGATGATTTCGTCAATGCCACCTTGCTGCGGGCTGTGTTGCAAAAGGCGGGGCATGTTGTCGGGCAGGTCAGTGACTTTGATGCCCTGCGCCGTGAAGTTGCCGCCGATACTGGGGCTGCGATTGATCTGATCATCACCGATCTCGGCATGCCCGGCGGTGAGGGCGGATCGGTGATTCGCTACATCAGAATGATAGAGCAGCTCAAGCAGCGGTCGCGTTGCCCTGTTTTGGTGCTGACGGGAGATTTGCGTGTCAGCGCGCGGGCTGAGGCGCTGGCCAGTGGTGCCGATCTTGTTTTGCAAAAGCCGGTGAACCCGGAGCGGCTGTTGAATGAGATTCAGTCGCTGATGACACAGCATCGTGCCCGGCTTTCTCTCTGAAAAGCCCTTTCCTGTGAAGCATGCCCTTTGAAGATCGGGTGCAGCAAGGTGTCAGCTCATCATCAGCCTGTCGCATTCGCTTGAATTTTTCGCAAGTTGTGACAATACTTGATCGCAAGACAGGAATGTTGACAGACAGTGTAAAGTTGATGGAGCAAGACAGCGTGATATTGAAATTCGACTACCGCTGAGGCATACCCCTGAAAATCAAAGGGATATATGCTTTTGATTCTTATGTTTCATGGAATTGTGATGTTAAGATGAGAAAGTCACGAATTGTGACGTTTTGTGTCAACATCTTGTCGTATATCCGTGTTTAACACGTCTTGTTTAATAGCGCCGGATGGATCCGCCATGACAGTCGAACTTCTTGATCGTCTCGAAAACGCCAAGGCCAATCGTCTCGCAGGAGAGGTTGACGGGCGTGAAAGTGATGTTTTTGGACGACTAGGCACCCTTGAGGTGCGACTTGCTCGAAATCCGTCAGAGGTGAAAGCCTCTCAGGCGATGCGATATCGGATTTTCGTAGAGGAAATGAAGGCTCGCCTGCCCAGCGAAGCCATGCGCTTGAAGCTTGATTTCGACGCCTTTGATGACATCTGCGATCATCTTCTCGTGCTGGATCGTGCAATCGAGGGTGATCCTGAAGATCAGATTGTCGGCACCTATCGCTTGCTGCGCCATGAAGTGGCGCTTGCCAACTCAGGTTTTTATTCCGCGTCAGAGTTTTCCATTGAGGCCTTGCTGGAGCGCCATCCTGAAAAGCGCTTCATGGAGCTTGGACGCTCCTGTGTGCTTCCCGATTACCGCACCAAGCGCACGGTTGAACTGCTGTGGCAGGGCAATTGGGCCTATTCGGTGCGCCATAATATTGATGCGCTATTTGGATGCGCGTCTTTTCCGGGCGTTCAGCCTGAAAAGCATGCGCTGGCGCTGTCATTTCTGGCCCAAAACGCCTCTGCGAAAGACGAGTGGGCTGTCTCCGCCCGGCCAGAACTGTTTCGCGCAATGGATCTGATGCCTTCTGAGATCGTCGATGCCCGCCGCGCTGTCGCCTCCATGCCGCCTCTGGTAAAAGGCTATTTGCGCATTGGCGCGATGATTGGCACGGGTGCCGTGATTGACCATGCTTTCAACACCACCGACGTGCTGATTGTCTTGCCACTCACCAGCCTGTCTGGTCGGTTCCTGAACTACTATGGCGCGTCTGGCCGTTTCTCAAGCTGACATCCTCGTGCAGGTCTTCCGGTGGAATGACGAGGTCTGCCAACTGACGCTGTGACATTCTTTCATGGTATCTATCCCATGGAAGAGCAGGCGTGACTTGTGAAAAGAAAGCTCTCGTCATCCATTTTTTGGCGATAGAGGCAAGCTTCATGGTGGTCCGCTCCCTGTTGCGTCGGGTTTTTCCGAAAATCTGTTCTCACGGCCCTAAGCTGTGTGGTCAAAGCGGGTTCAATTTCTGAATTATGGCCCCTTGATGCAATTGAGAGTTTGCGGATTTGACTGTAGGTTTTCTATATGAAAAACCTGAACCTCGTGCATCTCAATGGATTGCGGGCCGTGGAGGCCGTTGGACGCCTGGGGTCGCTGCAAGCGGCGGCTGATGAACTTGGGGTGTCGATTGGTGCGGTCAGCCAGCAAGTCATCAAAACCGAGCAGCAATTGCACCTGCAATTGTTTGAGCGTACCAGCCGGGGCATGGTGGTAACGGCGGTAGCAGAAGCCATCATTGCACGTTTGAACGAAGGATTTCGTCATCTGAATGGCGGTGTTGGCCTTGCCCTCAAGGGCGATGATACCGTGTTGACGATTTCCGTCGCCCCTGTTTTTGCAGCCCGTTGGCTTGTTCATCGCATCACAGCTTTTTCAGAGCGGTTTCCAAACATCAGTCTGCGCATGGAAGCCAGTGATCGGCTGGTTGATCCGGCGTCAACGGATGTGGATGTGTGCGTTCGTGTCGGACGCGGACAATGGCCGGGCGTGCATGCAGAATTGTTGCATGAGCAACGGGTGTTTCCGGTCTGCACGCCGCATCTGGCGCGCCACCTCAAAGGGCCAGAAGATCTGCTTGATTTGCCTGTGATCGTTGACGGGCGGGCCATGTTTACCTGGGATCTCTGGTTGTCGTCGGTTGGTTTGCAGGGTGGAGCCATGAAAACGCGCCATGTTTTCAGTGAGGCATCGCTTTGTCTGGATGCTGCTTTGGCGGGTCAGGGCGTTTTTCTGGCGTGGGAGACCATTGCTTCGCATCAATTACAGCAACAGCAATTGGTGGTGCCGTTTGGCCCGGCGATCAAAACAGGGCTTGCCCATTATTTTGTGTCCGCACAAGGTGCCCGTCGCAGTGCCAAGGTTGAGACCTTCAAACGCTGGGTGCGCAGTGAACTGGAGGAAGATATTGCGCGTCTTCGTGCTGCGGTGCCTGCCTTGAATGGTGACGCTTGAGCACTCTGTCGTGAAAGCTTGTTGTGGGCAGGGTGGCTGCTTTTGTGGCGCGTGGTTGTCAGAGGCTCAGCAATGCCGTTAATGTCTGGCAAACCTCATTGAAGCGAAATATGAAGCCGTGACCATTATCAATGCTGCCGGACAAGATGTTTTGAATACTGCGATGCTGACATCAGAGGAAAGCCGTGCCACGGCAACGCCGATGATGGAGCAGTATATTGAGATCAAGGCCAATAATCCTGGCTCCTTGCTGTTTTATCGCATGGGCGATTTTTACGAGCTGTTTTTTGAAGATGCCGTTGATGCATCGCGTGCGCTTGGCATTACGCTGACCAAGCGCGGCCAGCATCTGGGTCATGATATTCCTATGTGCGGTGTGCCTGTGCATGCATCGGACGATTATTTGCAGCGCTTGATTGCTCTGGGCTTTCGTGTGGCAGTCTGCGAGCAGCAGGAAGATCCGGCGGAGGCTAAAAAGCGCGGCTCCAAATCTGTGGTCAAGCGCGGTGTGGTGCGGTTGGTGACGCCGGGCACGCTGACCGAAGAAAAACTGCTGTCACCCTCTGAGACCAATTATCTGATGGCACTGGCCCGTGTGCGGGGCGGGGCGGAAGAGCTGGCCTTGGCGTGGATTGATATTTCCACCGGCGTTTTCCGATTGGCCGAAACCAATGCCACCCGGCTGTTGGCCGATATTTTCCGCATTGATCCGCGCGAAGTGATTGTTGCCGACAATCTGATGCAGGACCCTGAGCTCAAACCCGCATTCGACGTTCTGGGCCGTGTGGTGGTGCCGCAGCCGGCTATTTTGTTTGATAGCGCCTCGGCAGAGGGCCGCATAACCCGCTATTTTGCCGTGCAGACGCTGGATGGGTTTGGCAGTTTCTCACGGCCGGAGCTTGCGGCAGCAGCCGCTGCCATTGCCTATGTTGAAAAAACCCAAATTTCCGAGCGGCCACCGCTGGGCCTGCCGGAGCGGCAATCATCATCATCAACGATGTTCATTGATGCGGCCACGCGTGGCAATCTGGAACTGGTAAAAACCCTGTCTGGTCAGCGTGAAGGCTCGTTGCTCAATGCGATTGATCGCACCGTCACCGGCGGCGGGGCGCGGTTGATGGCAGAGCGCCTGATGTCACCTTTGACGGAAGTGGACGTCATTGCCGACCGGCAGGATTCTGTTGCCTATTTCCTCACCGATAATTTCTTGACCGAGCGGTTGCGCGAGTTGTTAAAGCGCGCGCCCGACATGCCGCGGGCCTTGTCGCGCTTGGCGCTGGACCGGGGCGGTCCGCGTGATCTGGCCGCCATTCGCCAAGGTCTGGTGACGGCTGCGGATGCAGCAGGCCTGTTGCGCGGAGCCATTTTGCCAACCGAGCTTGCCACGGCACTGAGCGATCTGGAAATGCCGCCACCATCTTTGGAATATCTGCTCAGCTCCATGCTGGCCGATGAGCTACCACTTTTGAAGCGTGACGGCGGCTTCTTGAAAGAAGGGGCGGATGAGGCGCTGGATGAGGTGCGCGCCCTTCGCGATCAGTCCCGCCGGGTGATTGCCGGGCTGCAATTGCAATATTCCGAAGAAACCGGGGTGAAATCGCTCAAAATCAAGCACAACAATGTGCTTGGCTATTTCATTGAGGTCACCGCCAACAATGCAGGTCCTTTGACGGAAGGCGATGCAAAAGCCCGCTTTATTCATCGCCAATCCATGGCCAATGCCATGCGCTTTACCACCACCGAGCTTGCCGATCTCGAAAGCCGCATTGCCAATGCGGCAGGCCAGGCGCTGGAGATCGAGCTTGCCGCCTTTGAGCGCATGCGCTTGGCCGTGGTGAGTGAGGCGGAAGCGATTAAAAAAGCTGCGCGCGCTTTGGCGGTGATGGATGTAGCGGCAGGTCTTGCCGTTTTGGCCGAAGAGCAGGGCTATTGCCGGCCATTGGTCGATGACAGCCGCATGTTTGCCATTGTCGCCGGGCGTCATCCGGTGGTGGAGCAGGCGTTGCGCAAACAGGCGGCAAGTCCGTTTATTGCCAACAATTGTGATCTATCGCCGAAATCCGGCCAAAAAGGCGGTGCCATCTGGATGCTGACCGGCCCGAATATGGGCGGTAAATCGACCTTCTTGCGCCAAAATGCGCTGATTGCGATTTTGGCGCAAATGGGGTCTTTTGTGCCAGCGGGTTCTGCCCATATCGGCATTGTTGATCGGCTGTTTTCGCGTGTTGGGGCTTCCGATGATCTGGCCCGTGGCCGCTCGACCTTCATGGTGGAAATGGTCGAAACGGCGGCCATTCTCAATCAGGCTGGTGAGAAATCGCTGGTCATTCTCGATGAAATTGGCCGTGGCACCGCCACCTTTGACGGGCTTTCCATTGCCTGGGCAACGGTTGAGCATTTGCACGAGGTCAATCGCTGCCGCTCCTTGTTTGCCACCCATTTTCATGAGTTGACGGCGCTTTCCGAGAAGCTGGATCGGCTGTCAAACGTCACCATGATGGTCAAGGAATGGCAGGGTGATGTGATTTTCCTCCATGAAGTGGGGCCGGGGGCGGCAGACCGCTCTTATGGTATTCAGGTGGCGCGCTTGGCGGGACTGCCAGCGGCAGTGGTGGAGCGGGCACGCAATGTGCTGAACCAGTTGGAAGAGACGGACCGTAAAAATCCGGCCAGCCAGTTGATTGATGATCTACCACTGTTTCAGGCCACCATGCGGCGCGAAACCCCGCAAACGGCAAAGGCATCCGCCGTGGAGGACGCTTTGCGCAAGCTGGATCTGGATGAGCTGACGCCAAGGCAGGCAATGGATGCGCTTTATGAGTTGAAGAAACAACTTGGCAAGGCTTGATTTGTAATATGTTGCTTGGAGCGCCCAAAAAGCGCTAAACCCGTTATGATGAAGAGCTGCTTATTGATAAGCAGCTGCAAACACGATCCGGACGATGATGACCAAGCACGATGTACCTGACGCGACACTTCCCGATTTCAAGGCATTGGAAGCGGAGTGCATGTCTATTGTCAAAAAGACCGGCAAGGTGCTGGACAAGCGGGCGGCTTTGTTGCCGCTTTTGAAAAAGGCAAGCATGGATGGTCGCGAGGCGGCGCGCCAACATCTGATCGCCAATGGCAGCGGCCTTGAATGTGCCGAGATGATTTCGGATGTGCAAGACAAGCTGATCACGCTGGTGCATCGTATCGTGGTCGAAACCGTCTATGAGGGAACCGCCTCGGAATTTGCGGTCGCGGCCGTTGGCGGCTATGGTCGCAGCACGCTGGCTCCCGGTTCTGATATTGATTTGCTGTTTTTGCTGAGTGCAAAATCCTGCCCCAATGCCAATAAGGCGGTGGAGTTTTTGCTCTATATTCTCTGGGATCTTGGCTTCAAGGTCGGCCATGCCACCCGCACGGTGGAAGAATGCATCCGCCTGTCGCGCACCGATATGACCATTCGCACAGCCATTTTGGAAACCCGCTTTATTTGCGGCGAGGTGCTTTTGGTGAGCGAGTTGCAAAAGCGGTTTGATACGGAAGTGGTGGAAAAAACCGCCCATGAATTCATTGCCGCCAAGCTGGCCGAGCGCGATGAGCGCCACCGAAAGGCGGGCGATACCCGCTATCTGGTCGAGCCGAATGTCAAGGAAGGCAAAGGCGCGCTTCGCGATCTGCACACGCTGTTCTGGATTGCCAAATACTATTACCACATCTCCGATCCTGCCGATCTGGTCAAACTGGGCGTGTTGTCGCGTCAGGAATGGCGGATGTTTCAAAAATCCGACGATTTCCTGTGGGCTGTGCGCTGCCACATGCATTTTGCCACCGGCAAGCCGGAAGAGCGCCTGTCGTTTGATCTCCAGCCGGAGATTGCTCAAAATCTTGGCTATCATGCGCGCCCCGGCCTTTCAGCGGTTGAGCGCTTCATGAAGCATTACTTTCATGTGGCCAAAAACGTCGGTGATCTGACCCGCATCATCTGCGCAAGCCTTGAAGAGAAGCAAGCCAAGGCGGCACCGGGGTTGACGGCCGTGATTGGCCGCTTTGCCAATCGCCCGCGCCGCATTCCCGGAACACCAGAATTTATTGAAGACAAGGGCCGTATTGCGCTGTCGGGACCGGATGTGTTCACCCGTGATCCCATCAATATCATGCGCTTTTTCTATGTGGCCGATTTGCATTCGCTGGAGCTGCATCCGGATGCGCTGAAGGCCATCACCCGATCCTTGCCGCTGATTGATGCTGATTTTCGCGAAAACGAAGAAGCAAACCGGCTGTTTTTGTCGATTCTGACCTCCAAACGCGATCCCGCGCTTATGCTGATCCGGCTCAATGAGGCGGGCGTGTTGGGCAAGTTCATCCCCGATTTTGGTCGTATTGTTTCGATGATGCAGTTCAACATGTATCATCACTACACCGTGGATGAGCATTTGATCCGCTCTGTCGGTGTGCTAGCCGAGATTGATCAGGGCAAGCATGATGATATCCATCCGCTGGCGGTGAAATTGATGCCGAGCATCGAAGAGCGCACCGTGCTGTTTGTGGCGGTGCTTTTGCATGATGTGGCCAAGGGGCGCCAGGAAGATCACTCGATTGCCGGAGCCAAGGTGGCGCGCAAGCTGTGCCCGCGTTTTGGCCTGAATGAAAAGCAGACCGAACTGGTGGTTTGGCTGATCGAGCAGCACCTTTTGATGTCGATGGTGGCCCAGACCCGCGATTTGAACGATCGCAAGACCATCACCGATTTTGCCGAGAAAGTGCAATCGCTGGATCGGTTGCGCATGCTGCTGGTGCTGACAGTCTGTGATATTCGCGCCGTTGGCCCCGGCGTGTGGAACGGCTGGAAAGGCCAGTTGCTGCGCACGCTGTATTATGAGACCGAGCTTTTGCTCTCGGGCGGGTTCTCAGAGAGCCCGCGAAAAGAACGGGCGAAATATGCCGCCGAGCAATTGGCAGCCGCCCTGTCTGGCTGGAGCCAGAAAGACCAGAAAACCTACACAAAGCTGCATTATCAGCCCTATTTGCTGACGGTATCGCTGGAAGATCAGGTGCGGCACGCCAATTTCATTCGTCAAGCCGATAAGGCAGGGCAGGTGCTGGCCACCATGGTGCGCAGCCATTCCTTCCACGCCATCACCGAAATTACCGTTCTTGCACCTGACCATCCGCGTCTTCTGTCAATAATTGCTGGAGCCTGTGCGGCAGCCGGGGCCAATATTGCCGATGCGCAGATTTTCACCACCACCGATGGCCGTGCACTGGACACCATCTTGATCAACCGCGAATTCGACATTGATGAAGATGAAATGCGCCGTGCCAACACCATCAGCAAGATGATTGAAGATGTTCTGGCCGGGAAAAAGCGCCTGCCAGAAGTGATTGCCACCCGCGCCAAGGCCAAGAAGAAAAGCAAGACCTTTACCGTCAAACCGCATGTGACGATTGCCAACAGCCTGTCCAACAAATTCACGGTGGTGGAGGTGGAATGCCTCGACCGCATCGGTCTGTTGGCCGAGGTCACGGCGGCGTTTTCAGATCTGTCTTTGGATATTCATTCGGCCCGCATCACCACCTTTGGCGAAAAAGTGATCGATACATTTTACGTCACCGATCTGGTTGGTCAAAAAATTACCAATGAAAACCGTCAGGCCAGCATTGTATCTCGCCTCAAAGCGGTCATGAATGAGCAGCCTGAAGATGCCAGAGGCAAAATGCCCTCCGGGGTTTTGCCGCCGGTGAATGTAAAAGCACCTTTGCCCCAGAAGAAGGCCCGCGCCTGACATGTCCCTTGTCAAAAAGTTTATGACAGTCGGTGGTGCCACGCTGGGCAGCCGACTTTTCGGCTTTGCCCGCGAAACGGCCATGGCAGCCGCCCTTGGCACCGGGCCGGTGGCCGATGTGTTTTACGCCGCCTTTCGCTTTCCCAATCTGTTTCGCCGCTTGTTTGCTGAAGGCGCGTTTAATGCTGCCTTCGTGCCGCTGTTTTCCAAAGAGATTGAAGAAAACGGGCTGGACGGAGCCAAGCGCTTTTCAGAGGAAGTGTTTGGTGTTCTGTTTTCGGTGCTGATGCTGATCACCATCGTCATGGAATTGTCCATGCCGCTTTTGGTGCGGTTCATTATCGCGCCCGGCTTTGTTGATGATGCCGATAAGTTTTCGCTCACCGTGCGCCTTGCCGTGGTGATGTTTCCCTATCTGATGTGCATGTCGCTCACCGCCATGCTCAGCGGCATGCTCAACTCGCTGCATCACTTTTTTGCCGCCGCCGTGGCTCCGATTTTCCTCAATCTGGTGATGATCTCGGCACTGGTTTATGCGCTCTATCATGGTGCAGAGCCGGTGGATACGGCCTGGTATCTGTCGTGGTCGGTGCTGGTGGCCGGTGTCTTGCAATTGCTCGTGGTCTATATCGGCGTGCGCCATGCCGGCATCAGGCTTGGTTTTCGCTGGCCGAAATTCACCCCAAATGTAAAGCGCCTTCTGATTTTGGCCATTCCCGCCGCCATCACCGGCGGCGTCACCCAGATCAATCTGGTCATTGGTCAGGCGATTGCCTCCAGCAAGGAAGGGGCCATTGCCGCCTTGCAATATGCCGATCGTATTTATCAATTGCCGCTTGGTGTGGTTGGTGTGGCGGTGGGTGTCGTGTTGTTGCCGGAATTGGCACGGGCGTTGAAATCGGGCCATGAGCGCGAAGCATCCACCATTCAGAATCGCTCCATTGAATTCGTGCTGTTTTTAACCCTGCCAGCCGCCGTTGGCCTTTGGGTTCTGTCAGACGATATTATTCGTGTCCTTTATGAACGCGGAGCCTTTACCGCGCACAACACCAGCGTTGTTGGGGCAATTTTGGCATGGTATGGCTTGGGCCTGCCCTTCTTTGTGATGATCAAGGCGCTTCAACCGGGCTTTTATGCCCGAGAAGACACCAAAACACCGATGCGCTTCACCGGGGTATCTGTCGTGGTCAATTCGGGCCTGTCGATTGCGCTCTTTCCGATCCTGCAAGAACGCGGCATTGCCATGGCCGAAGCCGCAGCCGGGCTGATCAACACGGTGTTGCTGTTTACCATGCTGCTCAAGCGGGGGCACTTGCAGCCGGATTGGCCTTTGCTATCACGCGCACTGCGCCTGTTGGCATCAGCTTTGGTCATGGGGGCGGTTTTAATTGCCTTGTCGGGATATTTCTCGCCCTACCTGCAACCGGGCGCGCATTTCCTGCATAAAACCGTGGCTTTGTTTGTACAGATTGCTCTGGCCATGGTGGTGTATTTTGGTCTCGCCTTTGCCATAGGCGGTGCGGATCTTGGCATGCTGCGTCGAAATTTGAAGCGCAAACCGAAAGTGAAGGCCAATGACGGATAAGCTGGTAAAACACATTGCCGCCGTGACGGTGATGGTGGACGATTATGATCGGGCGCTTTCCTTTTACTGCGACACGCTTGGCTTTATCTGCCGGGTGAATGACGATCTGGGTGAGGGCAAGCGCTGGGTGGTGGTCGCACCAAACGGCACGAGTGCCGGTCTTTTGCTGGCCAAAGCAGATAGTGAGACGCAAAGGGCCGCCATTGGCAATCAGGTTGCAGGCCGTGTTGCCTTTTTTCTGCATACCGATGATTTCAGGCGTGATCATGCAGCGTTTATGGCCAAGGGTGTGCGCTTTCACGAAGAGCCGCGCTTTGAGCCCTATGGCACGGTTGCCGTCTTTGAAGACCTCTATGGCAATCTCTGGGATCTGATTGAACCAAAGGGCTGATGATCTCTGAGGACCATCGGTCACAGAAACATCGCTTGAATCCCGCACAGCACCTGTGCATAAGGCGGTATAGTCCTAAAATCACGAGGTATCAGGCCCTCCACAAGCCTGTTTGAGGTCGATCATGAGTGAATTCAAGCCGCTTGTTTTTTCCGGCGTTCAGCCAACCGGCAATCTGCATCTGGGCAATTACCTCGGTGCCATCCGCAAGTTTGTCGCCCTGCAAGACAACAACGACTGCATCTATTGCGTTGTTGATCTGCATGCGCTGACAGCGCAGCTGGTGCATGAGGATATGCGCGGCCAGATCCGCTCGATTACGGCCGCCTTTCTGGCAGCCGGTATTGATCCGAAAAAGCATATTGTTTTCAACCAGTCACAAGTGCCGCAGCACGCCGAACTGGCCTGGATTTTCAATTGCGTGACGCGCATGGGCTGGATGAGCCGCATGACCCAGTTCAAGGACAAGGCGGGTAAGGACCGCGAACAAGCATCGCTTGGCTTGTTTGCCTATCCCAGCCTGATGGCCGCAGACATTCTGGTTTACCGCGCCACCCACGTGCCGGTTGGCGATGACCAGAAGCAGCATCTGGAACTGACCCGCGATATCGCCATGAAGTTCAATCTGGACTTTGCCGAGCAAATCCGCCCGACCGGTTTGGGCGTTGACATCACGGTTGGCAACGAGCCGGTGCACGCCTATTTCCCGATGGTGGAGCCGATGATTGATGGCCCGGCTCCGCGGGTGATGAGCCTGAAAGACGGCACCAAGAAAATGTCGAAGTCGGATCCCTCGGATCTGTCGCGCATCAACCTGATGGATGATTCGGAAACGATTTCCAAAAAGATCCGCAAGGCCAAGACCGATCCCGATGCCTTGCCAAGCGAGGTTGATGGCTTGAAGGGGCGCCCGGAAGCCGACAATCTGGTGGGTATTTATGCAGCCCTTGCCGACAAGACCAAGGCCGACGTGCTGGCCGAGTTTGGCGGTCAGCAGTTTTCGGTTTTCAAACCGGCTCTGGTGGATTTGGCGGTTGCTGTTTTGGCCCCGATCACCGATGAAATGCGCCGCTTGGTGGCTGACCCCGGCCATATCGATGCCGTGCTGCGCGATGGTGGCGAGCGGGCCAGAGTGCGCGCTGAAAAAACCATGACGGAAGTTCGCGACATTCTTGGCTTCGTGCGCTAAGCTGCGTGCGTCATAATGAGGATGACAATGAGGGCGAAAGACCTCATTGTCATTTGTCAAGATTGTGGATCGCTGGAAACTCCGGCATGGCAGACAGGGGAAACCATGGTTTCAAAGCGTCTTTCGCGTCTTGATGGACACCGCCGAAAGTTTCTGGCGGTGATTGACGATACGCCGGAATGCTCAAGGGCCGTGCATTATGCTGGCCGGCGCGCTAAAAATTCCAATGGCGGACTGGTCTTGCTCTATGTGATTCCAGAGGGTGACTTCCAGCAATGGCTGGGCGTGGAAGAAATCATGCGCACTGAGGCCAGAGAAGCGGCAGAAGCTGTGATGGCAAAATCAGCGCAGACCGTGCGCGAAACCATTGGCATCGAGCCGGAAATTGTCATTCGTGAAGGCAATGCCGCTGACGAAATTCTGAGTGTGATTGAAGACGATCGCGATATTGCCATTCTGGTGCTGGCCGCGGGCTCTGCCAAGGATGGTCCGGGTCCGCTGGTCTCGATGATTGCAGCCCGCACGCAAGCCTTTGCCATTCCCGTCACCGTTTTGCCAGATAATCTGACCAATGAGGAAATAGACGCACTCTGTTAAAACGCGCATTGTGCTGAAACCTGTATTTTCAGCACAAGTTTTTTGAAACAGTGCTTGAAGCCTGCGTCTGCTAGGCTTATTTTGGAAGAATTCTAAAAGTGGACCGGCGCTTGTGCTGGTCCCGAAGGAGCAACCCATGTTCATCCAGACCGAATCCACACCCAATCCAGCCACATTGAAGTTTCTGCCCGGTAAGGTGGTCATGGAAAATGGCACGGCAGAGTTTCGGGATGGAGAGGCGGCGCAAAGCTCACCCTTGGCTGCGCGTCTGTTTTCGGTGCCTGGCGTCACAAGCGTGTTTTTCGGCTATGATTTTATCACCGTCACCAAGGACAATGCCGAGTGGCCGCATCTGAAACCCGCCATTCTCGGCTCTATCATGGAGCATTTCATGAGCGGCGCGCCGATCATGGGCAATGGCGGCGCAAATCTCGCCGATGACCCTGACGGTGAATTTTTCGAAGAGGGTGACGAGACCATCGTTGCCACCATTAAGGAACTGCTGGAAACCCGCGTGCGCCCGGCAGTCGCCCAGGACGGCGGCGACATCACCTTCCGTGGTTTTCGAGATGGCAAGGTGTTTTTGAACATGAAGGGGTCTTGCGCTGGCTGCCCGTCATCCACAGCAACGCTCAAGCATGGTGTGCAGAACCTGTTGCGCCATTTCATCCCGGAAGTGCAGGAAGTCGAAGCGGTCTGACGCGCGGCTTCTTCAGAACACACGACAGCGTAAAGACGCGAGCAGAAACACAGGTGCGAAGATGATCGTTCTTGCGATCGATACGGCAGGGGCTGCCTGTGCGACAGCCGTTTACGACAGTGATCAGGATCGCATTCTCTCTGAGGTGTCAGAGGTGATTGGTAAGGGCCATGCGGAAAAGCTGATGGCCATGGTGGATGAAGTTTTGGCCAAAGCCGACAAGGCTTTACCGGATCTTCATCGCATTGCTGTTACCATAGGGCCGGGGTCATTTACCGGCATTCGCGTCGGCCTTGCGGCGGCGCGCGGTTTGGCATTGGCACTGGGAATTGATGTCGTTGGCATCTCGACACTGAGCGTTCTGGCATTAGCCTATCGAGAGGAAACGGAGGGCAGGAACGGGGAGGTTCTTGCCGCCATGGATGCCAAGCGCGACGAGGTCTATACCCAGAGGTTTGGTGCCGGTGGTGAGACTGTGGATGCGCCCGCTCTGGTGTCTGTCAGTGATTTTCTACAGATGGCAGCGGGTGTGGGAGGAGTTGCAGGATCAGGGCGTCATCTGTTGCCACAGGGACACAAGGATCTTTTGCCGGAGGAGAGTGCAATGGATCGTTTTCCGATAGAGCATGTTGCAAGGCTTGGGGCCGTGGCTGAGGTTTTGGGCAAGCCAAAGCCGCTTTATTTGCGTGGGCCGGATGCCAAGCCGCAAACCGGCTTTGCTGTTGCAAGGGTAGACGCCCATGCTTGAAACACTGTTTTCCAGAAAAGCGGAATTTGAAATTGTCGCCATGGGCAGTGACGATTGCCATGATGTGGCAGAGCTGCATGGCCAGCGGTTTGCACGGCCTTGGAATGATGGCGAATTCGTCAGCCTTTTGCTCCAGCCCAATAGTTTTGGTTTTGTGGTGCGCCAGACCAATGCGCTGATGTTCAAGCCGCAATTGAGCGGTTTTGTCTTGGCGCGCGAAGTGGCGGGCGAAGCAGAAATTCTCACCATTGCAGTCCACGACAAGGCGGCGCGTTGCGGTCTTGGCTGGCGGTTGATGCAGGCGGCCATGCGTGAAGCCCGCGCCAGAGGCGGCGAAACCATGTTTTTGGAAGTGGACGATGGCAATCTTTCGGCCATCGGGCTTTACCGCAAACTTGGCTTTGACAAGGTGGGCGAGCGCCCCGCCTATTACGCGGATGCCAAGGGCCATCGCAGCTCGGCGCTTGTCATGCAGCGTGATCTTCGTTAATTGGCTCATGAGAGCGATGACGAGATTTTCAAGGCACCATGACCGAGACGCCAAAAACGCTGGAAGAGCTTTGCGCAGAGCGCGGCATGCGGATGACCGAGCAGCGCAAGATTATTGCCCGTATTTTGCAAGAGTCTGAGGACCATCCAGACGTGGAGGAGCTTTATCATCGCTCCTCTGCGGTGGATTCGAAAATTTCCATCTCGACCGTCTATCGCACCGTCAAACTGTTTGAAGATGCCGGAATCATTGCCCGCCACGATTTTCGCGATGGCCGCTCGCGCTATGAAACCGTGCCCGAAGAGCACCACGATCACCTGATTGACCTGAAGCATGGGGTGGTGATCGAGTTTCGCTCCCCCGAAATCGAGGCGCTGCAAGAGAAGATTGCCCGAGAGCACGGGTTTACCCTTGTTGATCACCGGCTGGAGCTTTACGGCGTACCGTTGAAGAAGGGCGAAGAGTGATGATGTGCAGCCAGATGGGCCGGATGTGATTATCAAGATCAGGACGTATTTTTTCCTATTCCTTTTGGTGGTGGTCACCTTCATCATGCTGCCCTTTCAATTGATCGGGCTGAAGTTTGATTGGAAGCTGCGCCGTGTGTTGCCACGGTATTGGCATCGCTTTGCCTGCCTTGTGCTGGGCCTGAAAGTGCGAGTGCATGGCGCACCTTTGCGCAAACGCCCGCTGATGCTGGCCTCCAACCATACGTCCTGGTCTGACATTCTGGCGCTGAGCTCCATTGACGACATGGTGTTCATTGCCAAGATGGAAGTGGCCGACTGGCCGATTTTTGGCACGCTGGCCAAGCTGCAGAAAAGCGTGTTTGTGCGCCGCGAGGAAAAACGGTCCACCGGCAATCAGGCCAATGACATTGCCGAGCGCATGGCCGATGGGGAAATTGTGGTGCTGTTTCCCGAAGGCACCACATCGGATGGCAATCGTCTGCTGCCGATCAAATCCTCGCTGTTTGGCGCAGCCGCGATGGCTTTGCCGCTGGCTCCGGATGGTGTGGTGTATATCCAGCCAGTGGCCATTGCCTATACCGGCTATCACGGCATGCCCATGGGGCGTTATCACCGCCCGATTGTCAGCTGGCCCGGCGATGTGACACTGGTGCCGCATTTGATGGGCATTATGCGGGCGATGGCGCTGGAAGTGGACATTTGTTTTGGCGAGCCGGTGGAATATCGTGCAGGCTCCAATCGCAAGCAGGTGAGCGCCAAAGTGGAGGCCGAAATTCGCCGCATGCTGGCTTCAAAACTGCTGGATCGCCAGATAGAATAGCGCCTTGTGCGGCCTTTGCGATTTTTCGGTTTAATCTGGCCGCAAAAAGCACTAAAGAGCGGCCATGACCCAAGATATCCAGAGCCCCATCCCATCGGCAGAGCCGCTCACAGTTGCGATTGAACCCGGCCATAATAGCCGCAAAGTGTTCATCAAGACCTATGGCTGTCAGATGAATGTTTACGACAGCACCCGCATGGCGGATGCGCTGTCAGCCGATGGCTATGTGCAGACCGAGAATGTGGAAGAGGCCAGCCTTGTGCTGCTCAATACCTGCCATATCCGTGAAAAGGCCGCCGATAAGGTCTACTCCGCTCTGGGCCGCTTGCGCGAGATGAAAAAGCTGCGCCATGCCAAGGGTGAGGAATTCATGATTGGCGTTGCCGGTTGTGTTGCGCAAGCAGAAGGGGCGGAGATTGTCCGCCGTGAGCCGGGCGTAGATGTGGTGGTCGGGCCGCAAACCTATCACCGCCTGCCGAATGCGCTGAAACAGGCGCGGTTGGGCAAGCGGGTTGTTGATACCGAATATGCGGTGGAAGACAAATTCGAGCATTTGCCCGATCCCACCAAGACCCCCGGCAGAAAAAGAGCGGTCACGGCCTTTTTGACCGTGCAGGAAGGCTGCGATAAATTCTGTACCTTCTGTGTGGTGCCTTATACCCGTGGCTCGGAAGTGTCGCGGCCTTTGTCGCAATTGATCACCGAGGCCAGGCGTCTGGTCGAGAGCGGCGTGCGTGAAATCACTCTCTTGGGCCAAAACGTCAATGCATGGCATGGCGAAGGCCCAGATGGGCGCGAAATGGGTCTGGGTGATCTACTCTATAAGCTTGCAGACATCGATGGCTTGGCGCGGCTGCGCTACACCACCAGTCACCCGCGCGATATGGATGACCGGCTGATCGAGGCCCATCGCGATCTGCGCACCTTGATGCCTTATCTGCACCTGCCGATCCAGTCTGGCTCAGATCGTATCCTCAAAGCCATGAACCGCCGCCACAAGGCAGCCGACTATATCGCCCTGATTGAGCGCATCCGCAGCGCCCGTCCAGACATCGCCCTGTCGGGTGATTTTATCGTCGGTTTTCCCGGCGAGACCGATGCCGACTTTGAAGACACCATGAAACTGGTGGAAACTGTTGGCTATGCACAGGCTTTTTCGTTCAAATATTCGTCGCGTCCCGGAACACCCGGTGCCGATTTGCCAGACCATGTAGACGAGGATGTGAAGAGTGAGCGCCTCGCAAGGTTGCAAGAATTGCTGTTAAAACAACAGCATGACTTTGCCCGCTCGCTGGTGGGCAAGACCATTGATCTGTTGTTGGAAAAGCCGGGCCGCATGCCGGGGCAAATTATCGGTCGTTCTCCCTGGCTTCAGTCTGTAAATGTTGATGCAAAAACATCGCAGATAGGTGACATTATTCAGGTACGAATCACGGATGTCGGCCCAAACAGCTTGTTTGCCGAGGTGGCAGAGGGTTAGAGTGAGGGTCTCATCTCAGATCAACGGGAGCTTCCTCGCTTGAACGCATCAGAAGTGGTAACCTCACCCTCGCGCAACACCAAAACCGCTGCGACCGACGCCAATCACTTTATACTGACGTTCGAGAACAACCGACATGCCAGTGAGCTGTTCGGTCAGTTCGATCAAAATCTGAAATTGCTGGAACAGCGGTTGGCCATCCAAGCCAGCGCCCGCGGCAATTCAGTCTCCATCACTGGCGAGTTGATGGCCACCAATCAGGCCCGCCGTGCACTGGATTTTCTCTACGCTAAAATTCAAAGCGGCGGATCAGTCGAGGCCTCCGATGTCGAAGGGGCCATCCGCATGGCAGTGGCCGCCGATGATCAGCTCAGTCTGCCAACGTTGGAGCGCAAATCCAAGCTGACCATGGCGCAGATTTCGACGCGCAAGAAAACCATCGTGGCCAGAACCCCGACGCAGGATGCCTATATGCGGGCGCTGGAGCGCTCGGAACTGGTGTTTGGCGTTGGCCCGGCCGGTACCGGCAAAACCTATCTGGCGGTGGCGCAGGCAGCGCAATTGTTGGAGCGCGGTGCTGTTGATCGCATCATCCTGTCGCGACCGGCTGTGGAAGCGGGCGAACGGTTGGGCTTCTTGCCGGGCGATCTCAAGGAAAAGGTCGACCCTTATCTGCGCCCACTCTATGATGCGCTTTACGACATGATGCCGGGTGACAAGGTGGAGCGCGCCATTACCGCAGGCGTCATCGAAATTGCCCCACTGGCCTTTATGCGGGGTCGCACGCTGGCCAATGCTGCGGTTATTCTCGATGAGGCGCAAAATACCACCTCCATGCAGATGAAAATGTTTTTGACCCGTCTTGGTGAAAATGCCCGCATGATCATCACCGGCGACCCAAGCCAGGTGGATTTGCCGCGTGGGGTCACATCGGGGCTGGTTGAGGCATTGCGCATTTTGCAAGGCGTTGAAGGCGTGTCCTTTGTGCGTTTCAAGGATGTCGATGTTGTGCGCCATCCTCTTGTTGGTCGCATCGTCAAGGCATATGACGCCCAATATACGCAACAGACAGAAAGTGAGCAGGCTGGCTAAACCCGGCTCTGGCATTGATGCAAAAACTAGACATACAAATTGCCGTCGAAGATGACGGCTGGCCAGCGGAAGATGTGCTGGAGACCATGAGTGAGCGGATTTTGACCCAAGCTGCGGAGTTTATTGCAGCCGAAGGTCAGCCGTTTCCGCCCATGCCAACCGAGCTTTCGCTGGTTTTCACCAATGACGACGATATTCGCGGCATCAATGCCGAATGGCGCAAGCAGGACAAGCCCACCAATGTCTTGTCCTTTCCGGCCTATCCCATTGTGCCTGGAGATAGGCCAGGCCCGATGCTGGGCGATATTATTATTGCTCGTGAAACGGTAGAGCGCGAAGCGCTTGATCTGGGCAAAAGTTTTAACGATCATCTGACGCATTTGATGGTGCATGGATTTTTGCACCTTTTCGGGTATGATCACATGAATGATGAAGAGGCAGAGCAGATGGAAGGGCTGGAGACTCGCATTTTGGCCAGTCTCGGTCTATCTGACCCCTATGCTGTATAATTTCTGACATCCTGTGTGATATAAGATGGATTATTCAGCGATTAAAATGGTTCTGCGTCGTGTTTGATGCGGAACGCTATAAGGGCATCACGCCCGTTTGATAGAATGGTAAAATGAGCGACTTTTCGACACGACCGGCCTCGGAGGCCACAAAGGAGCAGGACAGCTCCTCCTCGGAAGAGGGATCTAGTAGTTCCCAGCGAAGTCCCGCGGCCCACAAGCCGCATTCGTCTTTCTGGGCGCGCGCTGCCCGTATATTGAGGCCCGCGTATAGAGCGAGCCTGCGCGAAGACATCACCGATGCGCTGATGTCGGACCAAGGGCCTGACCAGGCCTTCTCGCCCGATGAGCGGGCCATGCTTCAAAACATCTTGAGCTTTCGCGAAGTGCGCGTCGAAGACGTGATGATCCCGCGCTCTGACATCAAGGCCGTTGATCTCAGCATTTCCATTGGCGCGTTGATGACGCTGTTTCAGCAAACTGGCCATTCGCGCATGCCGGTCTACCACGAAACGCTGGATGATCCGCGCGGCATGGTGCATATCCGCGACCTGCTGTCCTACATTACTCTGAAAGCGCTCAACGGTAACGGGTTGGATCTGGCCTGCGTCGATCTGGGCGTCACCATTGAAGAGGCGGGTATCATCCGCTCTATCCTGTTTGTGCCATCGGCCATGCAGGCGTCTGATTTGCTGGCCCGCATGCAGGCGGCCAGAACCCAGATGGCCGTGGTGATTGATGAGCATGGCGGCACCGATGGTCTGGTGTCTCATGAAGACATCGTAGAAATGGTCGTTGGTGACATTGATGATGAGCACGACAAGGAAGAGGCGCTGGTCACGCGCGTGTCCGATGACGTGTTCTTAGCCGATGCCCGCATCGAGCTGGAAGAAATCGCCGAAGTCGTTGGCCCTGATTTTGATGTCAGCGAGGAAATCGACGAGGTTGACACCTTGGGTGGTCTGATTTCGGCGGCCATTGGCCGCGTGCCGCAGCGCGGCGAGGTGGTTCAGGCGGTTGAAGGCTTTGAGCTGCACATTCTCGATGCCGATCCACGGCGTGTGAAGCGGGTGCGCATCACCCGCATGGCACCGATTGCCAAGCGCATACAAGAGCAGACAGCGGCAGAGCGCGATCGGAATAAAGAGCCAGTTGACGCGATTTCAGAGCATTAGGCTATAAATCTGACTTCTCTCAGAGTGTTGTAACGACAAGGCGGTGGTTTTTTGAAAAACTGCCGCCTTATTGCGTGATTCGCTGCAGCATAATTTCTGAAATCGGAATGGATTGAAGAAATTATGCGGCAGATTAAAAGTGCTGTAGGCCACAATTGGCTCTGTGACCATGCTCGCCGTCAGTACAGAGCATGAGAAAACTGTGCGTTCCATTGCAACCACGGCGAAAGACTGTTTGAGACACAAAGGGATGACTGCATGGAGCGGATTGCCGCGAGAATAATGCTGCTGGACGGGTGGCGTCGCGCCGCTTTGGCCGTGGTTTCGGGCGCTGTTTGCGCATTGGCCTTGCCGCCAGTCGATTTTTTTGCACCCGCCTTTCTCTCCTTTCCGGTGCTGGTCTGGCTTTTGGATGGCACCAGTGGCGATCCGGGCAAGCGGTGGTCGCGTGGTCTGCGGCAAGCCTTTTTCATTGGGTGGCTGTTTGGCCTTGGCTATTTCGTCGCCGGCCTGTGGTGGATTGGCAATGCCTTGATGGTCGAGGCCGATGAATTCGCCTGGGCTTTGCCGCTGGCAGTTTTGGGGCTTCCAGCTGTTCTGGCGCTCTTTTATGGCTTGGCCTGCGCGGGCGCGCGGCTGCTGTGGTCTGAAGGCGTTGGCCGCATCGCGGTACTGGCGGCGGCCTTTGGGCTGGTGGAATGGCTGCGCAGCTTTGTGGCAACCGGCTTTCCATGGAATGCCATTGGTTATGCGGCCATGCCTGTACCCTTGATGATGCAGTCTGCGGCAGTCGTTGGTCTATTTGGCGTGTCGGCCCTTGCTGTGTTCGTGTTTGCCGCACCAGCCCTGCTTGGCACCCGGCGTGGTGCCGTGCTTGGTCTTTCTGTCGCGGGCGTGCTGGCGGCGCTGCATCTCGGCTATGGGGCCTATCGTCTGTCGCAACCGATGGGGACGGGGGAGAGCGATAAGCAACTCACCGTGCGTCTGGTGCAGCCGAATATTGATCAGGCTTCCAAGATGAATGACGATGACCGGATCGCAATCTTTGAAAAACATTTGCGCCTGACAGCCCAGCCACCGCAGCCGGGCCATAAGCAACCGGATATCATTGTCTGGCCTGAAACCACCATTCCGTTTATTCTGACGCAAAACCCGGATGCGTTGCGCCAGATTGCCAATACGCTGAAACCCGGCCAATTGCTGATCACCGGCACAGTGCGCTCTGAAGATCAGGGTGCTGGACTTGCCCCCCGATATTACAATTCCATCTACGTTATCGACAGCACAGGGCAGATTGTTGCGGCGGCTGACAAAGTGCACCTTGTGCCATTTGGGGAGTATGTTCCATTTGAGGACGCTCTCTCAAAGCTCGGAATCACCAATGTGGTCGATCTCCCGGGCGGGTTTTCGCCCGGCGCAAAGCGAACCCTGTTGACCCTGCCGGATGGTTTGAAGCTCTATCCGCTGATCTGTTACGAGATCATTTTTCCCGATGAAATGACCGCGGGACTGCTGGGTGCCAATGCGATTGTCAACGTCACCAATGATGCCTGGTTTGGAAATTCACCGGGGCCTTATCAGCATTTTCAGCAGGCAAGATTGCGCGCTGTCGAGACCGGACTGCCCGTCATTCGAGTCGCCAATAATGGCATTTCTGCCACAATTGATCCGCATGGAAACGTTGTTTCGGGTTTGCGATTAAACGCAGAAGGCGCAGAAGATGCAACCTTGGATTTTTCAATTTCTGAAAAACAAGCGAGATTTCCAGTCAAATACAACTTTTGGCTGGTAACTGTTTTGTTATTATCTGTGGGTGTATTTTCGCGTTTAAGTTTTATTTCGAGGGGGAATTGACCAAAAACCCCTAAAAATGCATAGTGTGTTTGCTTGATGGCGTCTGAAATTCCTTGCTTGAAGTTCCGAAAGGCACAACGTAACGTTCCAGAAAGTTGCAAGCACTACGGGTTATGACCGATATCAGCCTTCACTGCTAACTATTGTCAGGATTGTGACATGCTCGAAAACAAGAAAAAACCGAACCCGATCGACATTCATGTCGGTAGCCGGATTCGTCTTCGTCGTACCATGTTGGGTATGAGCCAGGAGAAGTTGGGTGAAGCCCTCGGGATCACATTCCAGCAAATTCAGAAGTACGAAAAAGGCACAAACCGTGTGGGTGCCAGCCGCCTGCAAAACATCTCCACCATTCTGAACGTTCCAGTGTCGTTCTTCTTTGAAGATGCACCAGGCGAACAGGCTGCCGGTGGTGCTGGCTTCTCGGAAGCTGCAAGCTCGAACTACGTTGTTGACTTCCTGTCTTCGTCCGAAGGCCTGCAGCTCAACAGAGCATTTGTTAAGATTAATGATCCGAAAGTCCGTCGCAAAGTTGTTGACCTGGTCAAGGCTCTGTCGGCTGAAGCAGACGCTGAGTAATCAGCGTTCATCATTGGTTTTAAAAAAAGCGGCGTGCGGGCCGCTTTTTTTGTGCCTTGGTCACTTTCGCGAAAGGAATGCTGACATAAAGATATATTTATGTCGTTGTGTTCTTGTTTTTAGCGTGCTGAGGCTCTAACACATCGTGACCTAGTTCATTGAGGGGAATCCCGCATGCGCTCAAATTATTTGTTTACGAGTGAATCCGTTTCTGAAGGCCATCCCGATAAGGTTTGCGACCGCATTTCCGATGAAATCGTCGATCTGGTTTACCGCGAAGCGGCAAAGACCGGCGTTGATCCCTGGACCGTGCGCATCGCCTGCGAAACGCTGGCCACCACCAACCGCATCGTCATTGCCGGTGAAGTTCGCCTTCCTGCGAGCCTGATGAAAACCGACAAGAATGGCGATGAGGTCATCAATCCTGCCAAGTTCAAGGCCGCAGCCCGCAAAGCCGTGCGCGACATTGGCTATGAGCAGAGCGGCTTCCACTGGAAGACAGCAAAGATTGACGTGTTGCTGCACTCGCAGTCAGCCCATATTGCGCAAGGCGTGGATAAGGCGTCTGACCACGACAACAGCGAAGGCGCTGGCGACCAGGGCATCATGTTTGGCTATGCCTGCACCGAAACCCCGGATTTGATGCCTGCCCCGATCTATTATTCCCACAAGATCCTGCAACTGCTGTCTGCTGCCCGCAAAGCGGGCGAAGGCGATGTTGGCCGGCTTGGCCCAGACGCCAAGAGCCAGGTGACTGTGCGCTACATTGATGGCAAGCCTGCGGAAGTGGCTTCTATCGTGTTGTCCACCCAGCATCTGGAAGACAGCTGGGATTCGGCCAAGGTGCGCCAGGTGGTTGAGCCTTACATTCTTGAAGCGCTTGGCGATCTCAAGGTGGCTGACGATTGCAAGTGGTACATCAACCCCACCGGCAAATTTGTCATCGGCGGCCCTGATGGCGACGCTGGCCTGACAGGTCGCAAGATCATTGTGGATACCTACGGCGGTGCAGCCCCTCATGGCGGCGGTGCTTTCTCGGGTAAGGACACGACCAAGGTTGACCGTTCTGCTGCCTATGCGGCACGCTATCTGGCCAAGAATGTTGTGGCCGCTGGCTTTGCCGAGCGCTGCACCATTCAGATCTCGTATGCCATTGGTATCGCGCAGCCTTTGTCGATCTACGTTGATCTGCACGGCACCGGCACTGTCTCTGAAGATCAGGTGGAAGCAGCCATTGCCAAGGTGATGGATTTGTCGCCGACTGGTATTCGCCGCCATTTGGATCTAAACAAGCCGATCTATGCCAAAACCTCTGCTTACGGCCATTTTGGTCGCAAGGCAGGGCGCGATGGCTCTTTCTCCTGGGAAAAGCTTGATCTGGTCAAGCCACTCAAGGACGCAATGAAGGCTTGATTGACATGACACTGGACCGCCGCAGCCGGGCGACCGAAGCTTTTTTCGGTCGTCGTAAGGGAAAACCGCTTCGTGAGCAGCAAGTAGAGCGTATGACGCATCTGTTGCCCGAGCGCATGGTGGATCTTGAGGCAGCGGCTCCAGCTGATTTGAAAACACTCTTCCCCGTTGTTGTGGATAGACTTCGTCTTGAAATCGGCTTCGGCGGGGGCGAGCATCTGGCCCATCGCGCCAGAACCAACCCCTCCACCGGATTTATCGGTGTTGAGCCCTTCGTCAATTCCATGGCCAAATTGCTGGCGGTGATCGACGAAGAAGGGCTGCCCAATATCCGCGTCTATAATGACGATGCGACGCAATTGCTCGATTGGCTGCCGTCGGAATCGATTGATCAGATTGATCTGCTCTACGCCGACCCATGGCCCAAGAAGAAGCATTGGAAACGGCGCTTTGTGTCGCAGGTCAATCTCCAGCGCTTTCATCGCGTTCTCAAGCCCGGTGCCACTTTCTGTTTCGCGTCCGACATTGATACCTATGTGAACTGGACCTTGCAGCATTGCCGCGACCACGGCGGCTTTGATTGGCAGGCGCAGAGTGCGAGCGATTGGCTCACCGCCTATGAAGACTGGCCGGGAACACGCTATGAAGCAAAGGCCCGCCGCGAAGGCCGCTCATCGGCCTATCTGACCTTCAAGAAAATCTGAACAGACGCCTGAACAGACGATCATGCAAAATAGAAAAGGACTGTGCGGGAGGTCTCGCACAGTCCTTTTTGCATTCACGCTTTCGCATGGATGCGAAAGCTATGGATTTTAATGCAGGCTAACGGTTTTCAAATCATCTTCGGCCGCCTTGAAGAAGGTGGAAGAGCGATTGTCTGTGAGCAAAATCGGTGTGCCATCGGCGGCGAACAAGGCCCAGAGATCTGTGCTGGGGTCAATTTCCGGGGCGTCGGGAAAGCAGCGCGACACGTCTTCGAAGCGAATTTTGCGGATATAACCAACTTCGCCTGAGCCGAGATGCGTCAGCTCCATAAGAGACAGGTTTGGGGTAGCTTCTTTGATCAACATTCCGAATCTCCTTCAGGGAGGGAGCGGAGTTCACTCCGCCATGGTCCTAGTTTGAGGCGGAAATGTTAATTTTTCTCACTGTTTGGTGAAGGTTTGGGCGAAAAAGTTCGATGACGAGCAGGCCGTTGCTCAGGCGGGCGCTGGAAACATCCATGCCATCGGCCAGTACGAAACTGCGCTGAAACTGCCGTGCGGCAATGCCGCGAAACAGATAATCGGCGTCCATGCGCTCGCTTTGGCATCCGCGAATCACCAATTGGTTGCCCTCAACCGTGACATCCAGATCGTCATCGCTAAAACCGGCCACAGCCAGCGTAATGCGCAGCTTGTCGCTCTCTGCCTGATCGGGTTTTCGCACCAATTCGATATTATAAGGTGGATAGCCATCATTGGCGCGCGCAAGCTGACTGATCAGGCTCTCGCTGAGCTCAAAACCCAGCAGCAGCGGAGTGGCGAAAGATTTTGTTGGGCGCATATTGGTCCTCGGCTCATCAGAATCAACCGTATTCTCGGATGGTCGCTCCCTATATGGGTATGACCAAGGGCGCAGACAAGCGCCTAGATAAGCGCCCCGATCAGCGTTCGAAAACAGATGTCGTCTTGACAACAGGCTGGCGCGGCAGTCATCACAGGTGACCGCAGTTAAGGAATATCGGACCATGCAGAAAGCCAGAAAGATCATCATCGATACCGACCCCGGTCAGGACGACGCTTGTGCCATCATGCTGGCGCTGGGCAGTCCAGACGAAGTGGAGGTGCTGGGCCTTACCGTTGTTGCCGGCAATGTGCCGCTGTCAATGACCAGCCGCAATGCGCGCATTGTCTGTGAGCTGTCTGGCCGCACAGACGTGCCGGTGTATGAAGGCGCGCTCAAGCCTTTGCAACGGCCACAGGTGACGGCAGAGCATGTGCATGGCAAGACCGGCCTTGATGGTGCCGAGGTTGATGAGCCGACCATGCTGGTGCAGGATCAGCATGCCGTGGATTTCATCATTGATACCATCCGTCGCGAAGAGCCGGGCACAGTGACACTCTGCACCCTTGGGCCGCAGACCAATATTGCGCTGGCGCTGCAAAAGGCCCCGGATATTGCCCCGCGCGTCAAGGAACTGGTGATGATGGGCGGTGGCTGCTTTGAGGGCGGCAATATTACCCCAGCCGCCGAATTCAATATCTATGTCGACCCGCAGGCCTCCAAGATCGTGCTTGCTTCGGGCATTCCAATCGTCATGATGCCGCTGGATGTGACCCATCAGTTGATGACCACCAAGGCGCGGGTGGCGCGTATTCAGGCCATCGGGTCGCGTGTCTCTGATGTCGTGGTGCAATGGTTGCAGTTTTTCGAGCGGTTCGATATCGAAAAATACGGCTCCGACGGCGGCCCGCTGCATGATCCAACGGTGATTGCTTACCTCATTCGGCCAGAGCTGTTTTCAGGCCGCACCTGCAATGTCGAGATTGAAGCGGATTCCGAGCTGACAGTTGGCATGACGGTGGTTGACTGGTGGCATGTGACAGATCGAGCCGCCAATGCGACCTACATGCGCAATGTCGATGCGGATGGTTTCTTTGAATTGCTGACAGAGCGCCTAGCGCGACTTTGAGTAAGCAGTGCGTGGTGGTGGATAAAATTTCCACCACCACGCGCTTGGCTGTTTTCTTTTGTCGGCACCCGTGGCACTGAATGGGTATGACAATATCAACCGCTTCGCCCACGCCTGCCGATTTCGCCCATGTCCGAGACTGGGTCTTTGATCTCGACAACACGCTTTATCCGCATCACATCAATCTGTTCAGCCAGATTGATCGTAATATGACGGCCTTTGTGGCTGACTTGCTTCAGCTTGCGCCCGATGAAGCGCGGATGGTGCAAAAGCGCTATTATCATGAACATGGAACGACGCTTGCGGGCTTGATGCTGCATCATGGCGTCGATCCGGTCGATTTTCTGGCCAAGGCCCATGCGATCGATTATTCGTGGCTTACGCCCGATGTGGATCTGGGCGAGGCGATCAAGGCTTTGCCGGGCCGCAAATTCATCTTTACCAATGGCACCGTGCAACATGCGCAGGATGCTGCACGCGCGCTGGGCATTCTCGATCATTTCGATGATATCTTTGATATTGTCGCGGCAGACTATCAGCCCAAGCCCGCAAGTCAGACCTACGACGCTTTTGCCGCTCTGCATCGCATTGCCGCGCGCGAGGCTGTGATGTTTGAGGATCTGCCGCGCAATCTGCTGGCTCCCAAAGCGCTGGGCATGAAAACCGTGCTGCTGGTGCCCCAAGTGTCCGATGGCACGGTGCTGGAGCAATGGGAGCGCGTTGATGGCTCAGAAGATCAAAGTCACATTGATTATGTCACGGATGATTTGAAGGGCTTTTTGCGCAATATTCTGTCAGCAGTTTAGTTATGAATTACAACATTACGCATTTGTAACGACCATTACCGATCGTTAAGTGGCGGCCATTTTGGCATGTGGCTAAGGTCCTTTCATCAACGATGAAAGGACATATCATGAATGTCACCAAGACAACCGCATCAGCCCTTGCCGCAACCCTTCTGGTCGGAGCCTCCTATGGCGCAGTCTTCGCCAAGGATGGCAAGCCGGGCGCAGACGGCCGTGATGGTGCGGGACATCACGAGCGGATGATGGAGGCCTGCGGGCCGCGTCCTATGATGATGCATGGTCGTGCCGGGATGTTTATTTACGCCCTCCAGCAGTTTGATACGAATAAAGATGGCAAAATCTCGAAAGAGGAGGCCAAAGCAGCCGAAGACAAGCTGTTTGCCGCCATTGACACAAACAAGGATGGTGTGATCACGCCTGGCGAGCTGAAGAAATTCCATGAAGCGCGGATGGAGGCATGGAAGGCCAGTTGGAAGGCTGAAATGTCCAAGCCGCCGGCGACGGATGAAAAGGCAAAAGGCGCGGATGATGCCAGTGCCAAGCCTGGTGACGCCATGGGTGGCCCTATGGATGACCAGATGGATGGATGCGCACTGCGTGGCCCAGAGCACCATAAACCAGGTCACCATAAGCACGGCATGCGGGATGGCTGGCATAACCGCCATGCCATGATGGGCAAGATGATGGGTCCGATGTGGTTGATGTCGCGCATCGACACCGATGAGAATGGTCAGATCAGCAAGGCCGAAGCCGATGCGGCTCTGGATAAGCTGTTCACCAAGTTGGATACCAACAAAGACGGCTTTATCTCTGCCGATGACTTCCCACAGGCACCGCCGCTTGCGCCATAAAGTCATAGCGTCAGGATGTTGAAATGACAGGGCTGAGTGTTTAGTAAAACACACGGCCCTGTCATCTTGTATGGATCAGAATTCTTCCCAGTCATTTTGCGAGGCTGTGGCCGTTGCCTGAGCAGCCCGTGTTTGAGGTGCCGCACGGACGGTGGCGGCACGGGTCGGTGCAGCGGTTGGTCTGGCTGGTGCCGGTGCCGGTTTTGTCACGCGCACTGGTGCGGGTGAGGTTTGTCTTGCCACGGTGGCGGGTGTCGCCATGGCACCGTCATTTCCAGTGCGGAATTTCATAATCAGTTCCGACAGACGAAGACTATCCTGGGCAAGGCTGGCACCTGCGGCATTCATTTCTTCCACCATTGCGGCATTTTGCTGGGTTGCATGATCCATATGGTTTACCGCAGTGTTGACCTCGGTCAGGCCCGACGCCTGTTCCTGTGCCGCTGTGGCGATCGCATCCATGTGCTGGTTCATATCTTCGACGGCCTTGGAGATGGTCGCCAGCCCTACGCCCGTATCATTGACCAGCTTGACGCCTTCGCCCACAGCGGCCTCGGAATTGCCAATCAACGCCTTGATTTCCTTGGCAGCATTGGCCGAGCGCTGGGCCAGTTCGCGCACTTCCTGGGCAACCACGGCAAAGCCTTTGCCAGCTTCACCGGCGCGGGCGGCTTCAACACCGGCATTCAAGGCGAGAAGATTGGTCTGGAACGCGATCTCGTCGATCACGCTGATGATCTGTGTGATCTTGCTGGATGCTTCCTCAATACGTTCCATGGCCGAAACCGCATTGCTGACCACGTTTGCAGAGTTTGCAGCATGTTGGCGGGCATCGCGCACCAGATCACGCGCGTCACTTGTTCGTTGCGATGTGGCCTTCACATTGGCGGTAATTTGTTCCAGAGCCGCTGCAGTTTGTTCCAGAGCAGCCGCTTGTTGCTCAGTGCGCTTGGCAAGCGTATCAGAGGCCTGCGAAATTTCGCCGCTACCATTGGTGACACCCTTGCCAACCTGACCAACGGCAAGAAGTGCGGTGCGAAGCTGGTTGACGGATGCGTTAAAATCGTGGCGCAATGGCTCAAATTGATCTGCAAATTTCTGATCAATTTCGCACAACAGATCGCAGCCCGCCAAACGCTTCAAGCCAGAGGCGAGAGCGCCCGTTGCTTCGTTCAAGCGGCGTTCTGCGTCGGCCTCGGCGTTGCGCTGAACCTCTTCTCTTTCCTTTTCCGCATTGATACGATTTTTCTCAGCGTCCGCCTCCAGTTGCAATTTCGCGACGCTGGCCTGACGCATGATTTCCACGGCACCTGCCATTTCACCAATTTCGTCGTGGCGATTGGCGTCAGGCACAGTCACATCAAGCTTTCCATCGGAAATCTGCAGCATCACGCGGACCATGCGGGTAATGGGTTTCGATACGCCCATGATGATCCAGATGGTCAGCAAGGTCATCACCACGATACCAGCAATAATCAGCCCGATGGTAATGTAAGACGACGTGTCATAGGCGGTTTGTGCCGCAAAGCCCGATGCATCCGCCCCCTTGTCGTTTGCCTTGATGATTTCTCCAAGGGCAACGAAAGACGCAACCAGCGGATCGCGTGCAGGTGCAATGGCGGCCACGGCAGCAGGCATATCTTTGGCGGCAACCGCTGCCATGATGGTCTTTTGGGCGACGAGATAGGTTGCCCATTTTGCTTCAAAATCGGCCCACAGCTTTTTCTCTGTTTCGTTGCGCAGCGTGGCGCTGAACGCCGCATAGGATTTGGGGATGGATGCGTCCATTTCCACAAATTCGTCATCCAGACCTTTGATTTCAGCCGGGTCCACAGCAATGGTCTTGCGGATTGTCGTGGTATGGTACCGCAACATAGTGAACTGAATGGCGTCCAGCTTTGCCATGCGAGGCATCCACACTTGCCGTGTGTCTGAAGCCGCTGAATAAACCACCGAGATTTGACTATAGCTGATAAGCCCAAGCGCGATAATCAGAGCAAGTGCTGCTCCAGCCATAATCATAAGACGAGCCGAAATTTTCAAAGTCATAGCAATTTTCCTGAAGCGAATCGCTGAGCACAGTCTGATATGTTTATTTGTTTATGCGACATTATGAATTAATTATAAGTTAAGGTTGCGGAGGCTTGAAAATGCTACCCAATTTCCGCTGTCTGCAATTGAAACAATCAAACTCTGAGATGCTGTTGAGATGCGTGGTTTCGCGGCCAAGCAGACCGCAAAACAGACAATACCGCATCGTTTTCACCCGAAGCCAGAATTGATTTGATGTGAAAATTATCCCGCAGAGATCAAGAACGACAGCAAGTCTTTGTGCGCGCAATTGGGCGCACAGCGCTGTCGGCGATCCTGTCTATGTTGGTGAAATAAATTACCGAGGCGGAGATAAAAATGCTGCCGCTTTTCAGTGTTGGCCCTGGTGGATCGATTTATGAATGATGTCGCTGACCCGTCGCGCGTCGGCAATCATTTGAAATGATGGCACCTGGTTATTCATCAAGCCCGGAAAACTGTTTCTTGCGCCCATCCAGCCGCCAAGGGCAGAACTGGATTCTGCAAATGTGATCGTGCCGCTGCCATCGGGTTTCTCGCTGAGGGAAATATCCGGTATGGACTTCAAATTCAGAGATTTCACTTTTCGTGAAAAAACACCAGAGACGATAATGGCCCTTTCGTTGGTAACGGCGTAGTCCGTATTGGCGCGAATTTTTGCATCGACAAAAAATCGACCGATAATGAGGTAAATTCCCATCGCAACGAAAGGGATGCCAAAAAATGGAAAGATATGGGCGATAGGATCGGTTTGATTTTGAGATGTCGCATTGATTGCTCCAAACATCCAAAACAGTGCGAAACCTCCCCAAAACAAACTGAACGGGATTTGAAAGATATCAGATGATCGAAGCTTGAGACCCGTGGCAGGTTTTCCCTTCCATAACAGTTTTTCACCAGGACGTAATTCACGTTCAATGGTGTACTGCATGAAACAACCCGCTCTTTGAGGATAAAGGCCTTTGTTCTGGTGCCGCTTGCAGGACTCGAACCTGCGACCCCATCATTACGAATGATGTGCTCTACCACCTGAGCTAAAGCGGCCCAGGAAACCGCGATCAGCGATTTCCAGTCTGTGCGGGTGGATACAGGCAAACTTTGCTGATTTCAAGATGCCTTTTCTGATCTGTTACGCTTTTTCGCAAATCCTGGCTTTTGCTGCATGGTATTCGCTTTCCAGCCTGCTTACCAACGCCGAGACAGACTGGACAGACTTGATCGCACCAATGCCTTGACCGCAGCCCCAGATGTCCTTCCATGCTTTCGCGCCAGTTGTGGCGGCTTCAAAATCCATTTTGCTCGGGTCTGCTTCGGGCAGATGATCGGGGTCAAGGCCAGACGCCTTGATGGAGGATTTCAGGTAATTGCCATGCACGCCGGTAAAATAGTTGGAATAGACAATATCATCGGCGCTGCTTTCAACCAAAGCCTGCTTATAGGCTTCGGAAGCGCGTGCTTCCTCGGTGGCAATGAAGGGCGAGCCGATATAGGCCATGTCGGCGCCGGCGGCCTGGGCTGCCAAAATCGCACCGCCATTGGCAATGGAGCCTGCCAACAACAGCGGTCCATCAAACCATTCGCGAATTTCCTGCAAAAGCGCAAAAGGCGAGAGCCTGCCGGCATGGCCGCCAGCGCCTGCGGCGACAGCAATCAAGCCGTCCGCTCCTTTGCGGATGGCCGAGTTGGCGTGGCGGTTGTTGATGACATCATGCAGCACAATGCCACCATAGGAATGAATGGCGGCATTGACCTCCGGCACGGCACCCAGCGACGAAATGACGATGGGCACCTTGTATTTCACGCACAGGCCCAGATCATGCTCCAAACGTTTGTTCGAGGTGTGGACGATCTGGTTGACGGCAAAGGGGGCTGCGGGCCTTTCAGGGTTTGCAGCATTGTGGGCCACCAGATTTTCGGTGATCTCGGCCAGCCATTCATCCAGTTGGGCTGCGGGGCGCGCATTCAGCGCCGGAAAAGAGCCAACCACGCCTGCCTTGCATTGCGCCAGCGTCAGGGCAGGGTGGGAAATAATGAAGAGAGGAGATGCCACAACCGGCAAGGTGAGATGACGGGAGAGAATTGCTGGAAGGGCCATTGCACACCTCAAATATTTGACGTTTCCGTAAACGTCAAAAAGATAGCAGAGCCATTGACGATTGAAAAGAGCGATCTTTTCCCAAAGGTGCTGTCCTTGGCGGGGTTGCCGCAATCTGTGCGACGATCCTGTTGGGTTGGCGCATGGATGGGACTGGCTGATTGTGAATGGCTGATATTGACTGCTCTTGTCCCCATATATGGTGCACGGCGTGATAAAGGTGTGCGGGCGGGCTTGCGGTTTGTCTAGGCAGCCGTTACCGATTCGCATCAAGTGAGTGTGAGCTGGCATGGTTCCGGCACGGTGTATGAGGAAAGATCAGGCGTGAGCGGATTGGAAACGGCGATTAGAAGCGCGTTGGAGCGGTCGGACCGCACAAAAGCGGAGGTGCGGGCGCGGATCTATCAATCTGCCCGCCAGGCGCTGGAGTCCGGTTTGCGCAAGCAGGGCGTCAATGATCCCGAAACAGTGGCCGAGCAACGTCATCAACTTGAAGCGACGATTCATTCTATCGAGCAGGAAGAGCGCGAGCGTCTGAAAGCGCAGGCCCATGTTGCGCCGCCGGATGGAGCACCTGTTGCAGCGGCAGCGCCGCCGCCTGTTGCCGTGCCGCCCGTCCCTCAGCCGCGTGCGGCTGAGCCGAACGTTCCTCCTGTGGCCAGACCCAAAGAGCCTGCCGCAGAGGATGCAGGCGCGCTCTCCTTTGGTGCAGATCGTGATCACGCCGAAGACAGCCATTCATCTTTGGATGATGTGAGGGCCGAGCGTGATGATCGCCCCTCCATGGATGTCGTTATGGGAGAGCGTCGTCAGGCAGCCCCTGCGTCTGATGTCGTCCATGAAAAACCATCCAAGCGTGGGTCTAAAAAACGCGGCAAAGCCGCAGCCAAGCCGCGTCGCAGCCGTGGCCTGTTCTCACGCATCTTTATCTTCGTGGTTATTCTCAGCTCTATCGGTATTGCCGCCTGGTGGGTCTATTCGACTGGCCTTCTTCTGACCGCAGCAGAGCGCCAGACTGGCGTGCCAACGCCGCAGCCCACAGCCTCTGCCGATGATTTTTCGGGCGATAGCCAGGAGCCGAAGACCATTGATCCGCTGCGCGGGTTTTCCAGCGCCTGGCTGGATATTTTCAAGCCCAGCGATGCCCGCGCGGTCAAGGCAGGCCCGAACGCCACGGTGGAGGTTATGGGTGCCAGCGATGGGCAGGCCGTCAAGATTGCCTCGCGCAGTTCAGATCCGGATGGCGCTGCAATTTTCACCGTTTCGCCAGATATCCTGCGCGAAATGGTGGGCAAAACCTCGACAATTGCCATCACCGTGCAATCCTCAGGTGAGAAGCCGGTGCAGTTTGCGGTATCCTGCGCGTTTGATCGGCTGGGAGGGTGTTCCCGTCATCGGTTCACAGCCAATCCGGAGCAGGCAGACTTGCTGTTTCGGGTGACCTTGCCAGCCTCGGTTGCTCCCAGCGCACCCGGCCAATTCGTCATCAATACCGATATGAGCGGCAATGGTGCCGGGATCAACGTCTATTCCATCCGCGTTCTGCCCGGGCAATAATGCCACGCGCCCATCAGAGAATGGCGGATGGCTTGCCGAGGATTTTCCCGTCAATCTCGCCTATCGCCTTGAGGTCCTTGCCCTCATAGTCCAGTGACAACAGGATGTGGCGGATGGCATTGAGGCGCGCGCGGCGTTTGTCGTTGGACCGCACCACCGTCCAGGGCGCTTCCTTGGAATGGGTTTCTTTCAGCATCCGGTCGCGCTTTTCGGTATAGTCATCCCACCGGTTGAGCGCCGCAATGTCCATGGGAGAGAGTTTCCAGACTTTGAGCGGATCGTGGCGGCGATCATGAAACCGCAGGATCTGCATTTCGCGGCCAATATCCAGCCAGAATTTGAAGAAGTGGATATTGTCCTGCTGGATCAGTTTTTCAAACCTTGGCACCTGCTCCATAAAATGCCGGTACTGGTCCTGCGTGCAAAAGCCCATCACTGGCTCGACTACCGCGCGGTTGTACCAGGAGCGGTCAAACAGCACGAATTCGCCCGCACTTGGAAATTCGGCGACGTAGCGCTGAAAATACCACTGGCCCTTTTCCGTCTCCGTCGGCTTGGTCAGGGCGACATTGCGGGCATAACGCGGGTTCATATAGGATAAAATCGAGTGGATCGTGCCGCCCTTGCCCGCGGCGTCGCGGCCTTCAAACAGCGCCATCACGCGGGCCCCTGTGGCTTGCAGCCAGAATTGAACTTTCACCAGTTCAATTTGCAGCACGCGCAATTGTTCGTCATAAATGTCCTGCTTCAGTTTTTTATCATAAGGGTAGCCACCAGACGAAAGGGCGTTCTTGTCTACCCAATCGGGCAGGACTGGATCATCAATGTCAAAGTCGCGCTGCTGGCCATTGATTTTAAGGGACACTTTGCGGCTGGCAATCGCATCAATCATTGCATTCTCCACAGTTGTTTTTTGCAGCTCTTTCGATGGGATAAATGATAAAATATTAAAAATCTTCAATAGCTTGTTGGCATATTCACCGATACGCGCACCTTTGTTGCAACTTTATGTGATGCAACACTGTCCTAAGGCGGTACAATTCTGTCATGCTGGAGAGATAAGATGTAGTCCTTCTTTGAAATGTCCAGATCCTGATACAGTCTCACGCCGAGGTTTGCCTTGAAGTATTTTTTGTCGCCCTTGCGTGTGTTTGGTCAAAGGCTTCGTCGTCGTTGGGATTTTATTCTTCTGGATGTCCTCGTCTCTGGCAGTGCGGCGCTGGCGGGTGCCAATCCCGTTTTCAGCATCATCCTGTTCGTGTTCTCGCTGGTTGTCATCATGCTTTACGGTGACGTTGATGGCACTGAGGCTCCCGTTGTGGTGCAAAAAGCATCGTCTACTGCTCCGCTCTCGGCGGAGGATGTGGAGGGTTTGCTCAAGGCAACCTTTGCGGCCATCGAGCTGCCTTGTCTGGTGTTTGGTGCCGATGGCACCGTTGCCTTTCAAAATGCTGCCGCAGAAAAGGCCTTTGGTGTGGTGACTGCTGGCGTTCACCTTTCCGCCCGTTGGCGCTCTCCTGGCATTCTCGATATGGTGCGCGAAACCGTGGGCAACGGTTTGCCCAATCAGATCGAGCACTCCGAAGTTCTGCCGTCTGAGCGCGTGTTTGTGGTGCGGGTGGCACCGCTGGCTTTGCCGCAGCTCAAGCGACGCTCGGCGCTGTTTGTCATGACCTTTCGGGATATTTCCGAACTGCGCCGTCTCGATCGCATGCGCTCGGATTTTGTTGCCAATGCCAGCCATGAATTGCGCACGCCGTTAGCGTCCTTGCGCGGTTTTATCGAAACGCTGCTGGGACCAGCGCGCAATGATGACAAGGCGCGCGAGCGGTTTTTAGGCATCATGCTGGATCAGGCCAACCGCATGAGCCGGCTGGTGGATGATCTTTTGTCGCTCTCGCGGCTGGAATTGAAGGCACATCTGGCACCAGACCAGAAAGTGGCCTTGCAGCCGGTGCTGAGCCATGTACGCGACTCCCTCAGCCCGCTGGCGACGGAGCTGGATCTGGATTTGCGCCTGCATTTGCCAGAAGAGCCGATTGAGGTGACGGGCGACCGCGATGAGCTTATTCAGGTGTTTGAAAACCTGATTGAAAACGCCTGCAAATATGGGCAGGAAGGCAAGGAGGTGGATGTCTTCCTGCGTCAGACCTCGGAAGCCGTGGAAGTCAGCATTGTTGATAAAGGTCCGGGCATCCCCGCCGATGACGTGCCGCGCCTGACCGAGCGGTTTTATCGGGTCAGTGTCACCGACAGCCGATCCAAAAAAGGCACAGGGCTTGGGCTTGCAATTGTTAAGCATATTCTCACCCGCCACCGCGCGCGCCTGATTATTCGATCAGAAATTGGGGTTGGAACAGACTTTACCGTGCGGTTTTGACATGAATGTCATAAATTCTTTTAGATGATTCTTATTTTTATAAATAATTCAATGAATTAGACTGTCATAAATGTTTCATCAAAGTGACATAAAAGCTAAGCCCATCGGGCGCTAAGTACAGGCAGCCGGAGCACGGCGAAGGCAGGCGGGGGACGCCTGCTTCCCAAACAAAAGCTCATTCTCGGGAGAGATTTATGAACATGCTGAGACTTTCTGTAGCGGCTTTGGTCGCATCTGTTGCATTTACCGGTGTGGCTGCTGCCCGCGATCAGGTTCAGGTTGCTGGTTCCTCCACCGTCTTGCCTTATGCCAAGATCGTTGCTGAAACCTTTGGCGAAACCTTCCCCAAGTTCAAGACACCTGTTGTTGAATCTGGCGGCACGGGCGCTGGCTTGAAGGAGTTCTGCAAGGGCGTTGGCCCGGAAACCATTGATATTGCCAATGCATCGCGCCCGATCAACAAGTCGGAAGCTGAAGCGTGCAAGGCTGCTGGCGTCACTGAAATTCAGGAAGTGAAGTTCGGCTACGACGGTATCGTTTTCGCCGTTGACGCGTCTAACAAGGATCTGGCTCTGGTGCCGAGCGACATCTACAAGGCGCTGGCTGCCGAAGTTGTGGTGGATGGCAAGCTGGTTGCCAACCCTTACAAGAAGTGGTCTGAGGTCAACAAGGCTCTGCCAGATACGGACGTCATGGCGTTTATTCCTGGCGAAAAGCACGGCACACGTGAAGTGTTTGAAGTCAATGTTCTGCAGCAGGGCTGCAAGGACACCGGCGCACTTGACGTGATCAAGGCTGCTGTTGGCGATAAGGATGCTGCCAAGAAGTGCATTGCTGTTCGTAAAGACGGCAAGGCTGTTGATATCGATGGCGATTACACCGAAACGCTGGCCCGCATCTCGGCCAACAAGACCGCTGTTGGCGTGTTTGGCCTGTCCTTCTACGAAAACAATGCTGACAAGCTCAAGGTTGCCACCATTTCTGGCGTTAAGCCTTCGGTTGAAACCGTTGCCACTGGCAAGTATCCAGTGTCGCGTCCGCTGTTCTTCTACGTCAAGAAGGCGCACCTGGGCGTGATCCCAGGCATGAAGGAATATGTTGATTTCTTCTTGTCCGAGCAGATGATTGGTGACGACGGCCCATTGGCAAACTATGGCCTGGTTCCTGCTCCTGAGAAAGAGCGCGAAGAATTCCGCGCCAAGTTCACGGCTGGCAAGTAAGATCCAAAACTGGCGCGGGTGTTTCATCCGCGCCAACTTTCGTTTCGGCAGGTCATGCCTTCAATCGTGATCTGTCAACCTTTTCTCCCTGCGCTTCGAGGGTAGGGGTATGGTGACCCGGGGATGTACATGAGTCTATCCATACTGTTGTTTATTGTGATCGCGATCGGGGTCGTGTCCTACCTGATGGGGGCATCGCGCGCAGCGTCTCTCGCTGGTGGCAAGGCATCCACGTTTCATTCTCGCTATGGCTATCACGGCAGCTTTGTTGCGGTGATGGCGGTTGTTCCCGCTTTTCTTGTTCTGGCTGTCTGGTTGTCGATTGCGCCCAGAGTGATTGAGACAAGCGTGCGCGAAGCGCTGCCGCAGCAGGCTCACTCGGAGGCCGCTGCCACACAAAATTTGAATTACGGTACGATCATGTCGATCGCGCGGGGGATGCGCGATCTTGATGCTGATACGCTGGGCAAGTTGCAGGCCGCCGACCCGGCCACCGCGCGCACTATTCTTGGTGATCATGGTGTGCCGCTGGCCGGTGAGCCAGACGTTTACATGCTGAAAGCAGCGGAATCGCTCAACAGCATGAATGCCGTCAACGGCATCGCCATGGCCCTGGTGACGATTGTGCTGTCGGTTGCCGGTGCCGCCCTTGGTATGCGGATGATTGCGCCGCGCTTTCGGGCACGCAATCGCGTTGAGCAGGTCATGCTGGCAGCGCTTATCCTGTGCTCGTCCATAGCCATTCTGACCACGGTCGGCATTATCCTGTCGATGTTCAGCGAGACGGTGCATTTCTTCCAGGCGGTTCCCGCGTGGAAATTCTTCTTTGGTGTGGTCTGGGACCCGCGGTTTGCAGCCGCTGGCTCTGCCGATACCGGTGGCCAGTTTGGTCTGATCCCGCTGTTGCTGGGCACGCTGTATATTGGCGCGGTTGCCATGTTGTTTGCGGTTCCTGTCGGGCTTTTCTCGGCAATCTACATGGCTGAATATGCTTCGCCAAAGCTGCGCGCTGTCACCAAGCCGCTTTTGGAAGTGCTGGCGGGTATTCCAACCATCGTTTACGGCTTTTTCGCGCTGACCTCGGTCGGGCCGTTCCTGCGCGATATTTCCGCCAAAATCAGCGGCATCGCCACCGGCGACTTTGCCAGCTTTATTCAGGCGCAAAGTGTTTTGACCGCCGGCTTCGTCATGGGCATCATGTTGATCCCCTACGTGTCCTCGCTGTCGGATGACATTATCACCGCAGTGCCTCGCTCGCTTCGAGACGGGTCGCTGGGGCTTGGTGCAACGCGCTCGGAAACAGTCAAGAATGTGATCTTGCCAGCCGCACTGCCGGGCATTGTCGGCGCGCTGCTGATGACCGCTTCGCGTGCCGTGGGTGAAACCATGATTGTGGTGCTGGCGGCAGGTGTTGCAGCCCGCATTCAGTTCAGCCCGTTTGAGCCGATGACAACCGTGACCGTCAAGATCGTCAATCAGTTGACAGGCGATCTGGAGTTCACCTCGCCGCAGACGCTGGTGGCCTTTGCGCTGGGTATTACGCTGTTTGCCATCACGCTTTGCCTTAACATCTATGCGCTTTATATCGTGCGCAAATACCGGGAGCAGTACGAATGAGTGATGTTGTCTCTCAAGGCTCTGCCGCTATTGCCGGTGCTAAAGCGCCGCGCCGCGATATTGGTATCAAGCGTCGCTACGCTGCTGAACGTCGTTTTCGCGCCTACGGCATTGCGGCCATCAGCTTTGGCCTGATTTTTCTGGCCCTGCTGCTGAGCTCGGTGGTGTCGAAGGGTTACACGGCCTTTTTGCAAACCACCATCACCGTTCCGGTGGAATTCAGCCAGAAGATCATTGATCCGAACAATCAGCGCGCCACCAACCCGGATGTTTTGTTGCCCGCCAATTATCCTCTGCTTGTGCGCAATGCATTGGCAAAGGAGCTGGGTCTGGAAACCACCAACCGCCCGGCCATGAAAGCCCTTATGGAAATGGTGTCGGATAGTGCACGCATTCAATTGCGGTCCGTGGTCATGGCCGATCCTTCGGTGATTGGCAAAACAGTGCCGATTTCGGTGCTGGCCAGCGCCACTATTGACTCCGCTTTCAAAGGTCAGTTTGACCTCACCACCGATGAGGCCAATCGCAAGATCTCTGATCAGCAGATCGAATGGATGAACAAGCTGGCGGCAAGTGGTTCCTTGCACAAGACGTTCAACACCGGCATTTTCTTCAACGGTGCATCCAGCCGCCCGGAAGCGGCCGGCGTGGGTGTGGCTTTGATCGGCTCTGCCTATATGATGTTGATCGTCTTGGTGCTGGCCCTGCCCATTGGTGTGGCGGCCTCGATCTATCTTGAGGAGTTTGCGCCCAAAAATCGCTGGACGGACCTGATTGAGGTCAACATCAACAATCTGGCGGCGGTTCCTTCCATCGTCTTTGGTTTGCTGGGTCTGGCGGTGTTCATCAACTTCATGGGTCTGCCACGCTCGGCATCGCTGGTGGGTGGTCTGGTTCTGACGCTGATGACCTTGCCAACCATTATCATCGCCACCCGTGCGGCGCTCAAAGCTGTGCCACCCTCCATTCGCTCGGCAGCGCTTGGCCTTGGTGCATCGAAAATGCAGACGGTGTTTCACCATGTTCTGCCGCTGGCCATGCCAGGCATCCTGACCGGCACCATTATTGGTCTGGCGCATGCCCTGGGTGAAACGGCTCCGCTTTTGCTGATTGGTATGGTGGCTTTTGTGGCCGATTATCCGGCAACACCCATGGATCCTTCAACGGCTTTGCCGGTGCAGATCTACATGTGGGCCAATGAAGCAGAGCGCGCCTTTGTCGAGCGGACGTCCGGTGCGATCATCATTCTGCTTCTCTTCCTGTTGATCATGAATGTCGGAGCTATTCTGCTGCGGCGGCGTTTCGAGCGGCGCTGGTAGTCGGTGCCGCCCCTGAAAGAAATGTGGACGGCTTTTCATCTGCGAATGCGCGATTGAGAAAGTCAGAGGAGTAAGTTCCATGAACATGATGTCCGAATCAGCAGTGGAAAAGGCGCTGGATCAGAAAATGAATGAGATGAACTACAAAATGGTCGGCAAGGATGTGTCCGTTTATTACGGTGAAAAGCGCGCCTTGTTTGACGTTAACCTCAATGTTCGCGAAAACACGGTGACGGCGTTGATCGGCCCTTCCGGCTGCGGCAAGTCTACCTTCCTGCGCACATTGAACCGCATGAATGACACCATTGATGGCTGCCGCGTGACGGGTCGCATCACACTGGATGAGATGGATGTGTATGATCCTTCCATCGACGTGGTGGAGCTGCGTGCGCGGGTTGGGATGGTGTTTCAAAAGCCCAATCCATTCCCCAAGACAATCTATGAAAATGTGGCTTACGGCCCGCGCATCCATGGTCTGGCGCGCAACAAGGCTGATATGGATCAGATCATCGAGAAGAGCCTGCAACGCGCTGGCCTTTGGAATGAGGTGAAGGACCGCTTGCATGAGGCTGGCACCGGCCTGTCTGGTGGTCAGCAGCAGCGTCTGTGCATTGCCCGCGCCATTGCGGTCAGCCCGGAAGTGATCTTGATGGACGAGCCTTGCTCGGCTCTGGACCCGATTGCCACCGCCAAGGTGGAAGAGTTGATCCATGAGCTGCGCGCCAATTTCACCATCGTCATCGTCACCCACTCCATGCAGCAGGCGGCCCGCGTGTCGCAGCGTACGGCCATGTTCCATCTTGGTCAGCTGGTTGAGGAAAACGACACCGACAAAATGTTCACCAATCCCGATGACCAGCGCACCCAGGATTACATCATGGGACGCTTCGGTTGAGCATTTGGCCGACGTCGAAAACAATCCGTTAAGTTGAGGAAATGGCCATGCCAGCGCATATCTACACTGCCTTTGACGAGGAATTGAAATATCTCATGCGTCGCATCTCTGAGATGGGCGGTCTTGCTGAGCAGATGGTGGCCGAATCTGTTCGCGCCCTCGTCAATTCGGATGCTGCCCTTGCCCAGAAGGTCATTTCCGATGACACGATCATGGATGCGGCCGAGCGCGATGTTGGCGATAAGGCGATCGTCACCATTGCCAAGCGTCAGCCCATGGCGGCGGACCTGCGCGAAATCATCGGTGCCCTTCGCATTGCCTCCGATCTGGAGCGCGTTGGCGACATGGGCAAAAACAACGCCAAGCGCGTGATGGCCGTGCAGGGCACCGGCGTGCCACGCAAATTGGCACGTGGCATCGAGCATCTCTCCGAGCTGGCGCTGACCCAGCTGAAGGAAGTGCTGGATGTGTACACCACACGCTCGGCGGAAAAGGCAAAGTCGATCCGCGACCGCGATGAAGAAATTGACGCAATGTACACCTCGCTGTTTCGCGAGATGTTGACCTATATGATGGAAGATCCCCGCAATATCACCACCTGCACGCATCTGCTGTTCTGCGCCAAGAACATTGAGCGCGTTGGTGACCATGCCACCAATATTGCCGAGACGATCTATTACATGACCACGGGTGCGCAGCCGGAAGGTGAGCGGCCGAAAGATGATACGACGACGGCTGTGGGCGTTGTCGAGTAAATCCAAGGGTAATTCATGCCTGATGCGGGGCGCGTCAGGCATGTTTGAGGTGAGGGGATCATGAACAGAGGTTTTGCCATGGTGGCAAGGCCTTTGCACTGTCTGGCTCTCATTGAAGGTATGAGAACGAATGCTGCCGAAGATTGCTGTGGTTGAAGACGAAGAAGCGCTGAGCGTTCTTCTTCGATATAATCTCGAAGCCGAAGGATATGAGGTCGAAACCGTGTTGCGCGGGGATGAGGCCGAAATTTGTCTGCAGGAGCGCGTGCCGGATCTGTTGATCCTGGATTGGATGTTGCCAGGTGTGTCTGGCATCGAGCTGTGCCGCCGTTTGCGGATGCGCCCTGAAACAGAGCGCTTGCCGATCATCATGTTGACGGCGCGCGGCGAAGAGAGCGAGCGCGTGCGCGGTCTTTCAACTGGTGCTGACGACTATGTGGTCAAGCCCTTTTCCACGCCAGAGCTGATGGCGCGCGTCAAGGCCATGCTGCGACGCGCCAAGCCGGAAGTTCTGTCCAGCGTGTTGAAATGCGGTGACATTGAGCTGGATCGCGAGACCCATCGCGTGCACCGCAAGAGCCGCGAAGTGCGTCTCGGGCCAACCGAGTTTCGTCTGCTTGAGTTCCTGATGGCCTCGCCGGGCCGGGTGTTTTCACGCTCGCAGCTTCTGGATGGTGTTTGGGGCCATGACATTTACGTGGATGAGCGCACCGTGGATGTTCACGTTGGACGCCTGCGCAAGGCGTTGAATTTCTCCAACATGCAGGATGTGATCCGCACCGTGCGCGGTGCCGGCTATTCCATGGAAGCTTAAGGGCATTCCTTAAGGCATAATTCCTGACAGCGGAATTCATCGTAAGCCTACGGCGCTGTCAATATCACAAAGCAAAAACGGGCCAACAGGCCCGTTTTTTGTGTTTGGTTCAATGTTGAGTGGCGGAAACAGCATTGGCCTGAAAAGGCTTGACGCGACAAAATGCGAAAACGGGATCACTCTCTGCTTTCACGCATTTTCATGCGTGAAATAGGGGGGCTTTGGTTCGTCGCTTAACGTGCCGTGGCAGCAGCCCGGCGGCGCTCATTTACAGGCTGGTAGGCCAGTTTTGCGTGGTATTTGCAATAGGGCGAGCTGTCCATGCTGTCGCAGCCGCAGAAATGGAAGTCGTCTGTCATCGGGTCGCCAACCGGCCATTTGCATGTGCGCTCGGTCAGGTCTGTCAGGGTCAGGCGGCGTGATGTTGGCAAAGTGCCACTGACAACAGCCAGCTCAACCTTGTCTTCCAGAGGCTGGATGTCCATCTCCTGCTTCAGCGCAACCGTGTCATCTGCGCGTGGTGCTGTGCGGGTAATGGTGCGCGCAGGATAGTTTGGTGCGCGTGGAGCTGGTGCCGCCGGGCGCTTTGGTGCTGTGCGCGTCGGTGTTGATGTGGCACCTCCCGCTTTGACGCGGCCCGGCAGGCAAAGTCTGTGAACTTTGCCGATCACGGCGTTACGACTGACACCGCCGCCAAGCTGGGTAGCAATCTGGCTCGCGCTCAGACCTTCTGCCCATAGTTTTGTGAGCTTTTCAACTCGTTCGTCTGTCCAGTTCATGCCGCAATCTCCGCCTGTTGCGTGCGTTTGCGCAGAATCCATCACCACGATCTCGGGAGGTCCGAAACCCAACTTGCCTCGAATTGTTGGTGACTATTCCGCCGCATGCAGTCTAGTAATTAGACATTAACCTAGTGTGAGCCTGACTCCGTGACAAGAGTCGGCGAATCATCACGAATCGAAATTCGTGCTTTTCCCCAACTTGCTGCCGATTGCGTTTTTTTCGAGTCTTGGGCGTCCGTTTTTCATGCGTGCCTGAAAGTCATGAGATCTCGATGTTTTGTTGACAATGAGGCGCTAAGTCGGAATAGTGCGGCTGCAAACTTTTGGTGTTGCTGGTCAACCCAAGATGCACAATGGCCGCCGTGATGGCGGCATTTTTAATTTTCCACCGCCGCAAGGACTGTGGAATGTCCGTTTAGATTGCCGTTGGATAAAGGATTTTCCGTCATGGCTCAGAATACTACGCCGCTGTTCAACACGTTCTCACGTGCGCCGCTGCGTTTTGAGCGAGGAGAGGGCGTTTGGCTTTTCACCGAGAGCGGTGAGAAATATCTTGATTTTGCAGGCGGCGTTGCCGTGACATCCTGCGGCCATTCCAATCCCCATCTGGTGGAAGCGTTGAAATCGCAGGCCGACAAGGTTTGGCATCTGTCCAACCTTTATGAAGTGCCCGGTCAGGAGCGCCTGGCAGCCCGGCTGGCTGAAGCAACCTTTGCCGATAAGGTGTTTTTCACCAATTCAGGTGCGGAAGCGTTGGAATGTGCGATCAAGACCGCGCGCCGTTACCATTACTCAAAAGGCCATCCGGAAAAATTCCACATCATCACCTTTGAAGGTGCGTTCCATGGCCGCACCATTGCCACCATTGCCGCTGGTGGTCAGGAAAAATATCTGGAAGGCTTTGGCCCCAAGGCTCCCGGCTTCGATCAGGTGCCTTTCGGTGATCTGGATGCGCTCAACGCTGCGATCACTGACGCAACGGCTGCTCTGTTGATCGAACCTATTCAGGGCGAAGGTGGCATTCGGGTTGTGGACAAGGAATTCTTGAAGCAATTGCGCGCCATTTGCGATGAAAAGGGCCTGTTGCTCATTTTGGATGAAGTGCAGAGCGGCGTTGGCAGAACGGGTAAGTTTTTTGCCCATGAGTGGTCAGGCATGACACCCGATATCATGGCAATTGCCAAGGGCATTGGCGGCGGCTTTCCGTTTGGCGCTTGCCTTGCCACCGAAGAAGCGGCATCCGGCATGACGGCGGGCGTTCATGGCACCACCTATGGCGGCAATCCGCTGGCCATGGCGGTTGGCAATGCCGTGCTGGATCTGGTGTTGACCGATGAATTTTTGCAAAATGTCCGCGATGTCGCGCTGGTGTTCCGCCAGGGGCTGGCCGCGCTGAAAGACCGTTTCCCGGACGTGATTGACGATGTGCGTGGCGAGGGCCTGATGCTTGGCATCAAGGCAATCAAGCCCTCATCGGAATTGCTGCTTGCCATGCGAGCAGAGCATATTCTGGGTGTGCCAGCGGGGGATAATGTTATCCGTCTGCTGCCCCCCTTGACCATCACCGCCGAAGAAGCCCGCGAGGGTTTGAAGCGTATTGAGCAGGCCGCCGAGGCCTTGTCCGCAAAGGCTGCCCCCAGCGCAGCGCAGGCTTGAAAAACAGGTAACACAATGGCATCCCCGAAGCATTTTATTGATCTCTCGGCCATGACATCCGAGGACCTCACCTCTATTTTATCCGATGCGCGCAACCGCAAGGACAGAACCAAGGCAGGCACTGCCGACAAGCCTTTGGCTGGCAAGATGCTGGCGATGATTTTTGAAAAGCCATCGACCCGTACCCGTGTGTCTTTTGATGTTGGCATGCGTCAACTCGGCGGCGAAACGCTGTTTTTGTCCGGCACGGAAATGCAGCTTGGCCGCGCCGAAACCATTGGCGATACGGCCAAGGTGTTGTCGCGCTATGTCGATGCCATCATGATCCGCACCACGGACCACACCCGCCTTTTGGAATTGGCAGAGCATGCAACAGTGCCCGTCATCAATGGTTTGACGGATTTGACCCATCCTTGCCAGATCATGGCAGACATCATGACCATCGAAGAACATCGTGGTCCGGTGAAGGGAAAAACACTGGCCTGGACGGGTGATGGCAACAATGTGCTGCATTCCCTGGTCGAGGGTGCCGCCCGCTTTGGCTATAAGATGAATATGGCCGTGCCCATGGGCTCAGAGCCGGATGATCGCATTCTCAATTGGGCGCGCAACCACGGCGGCGAGATCATGCTGTGCCATGATGCGGACCGGGCGGTAGCGGATGCCGATGCGGTGATTACCGACACATGGGTTTCCATGAACCTTGAGCACAAAGCGCGTGGCCACAATGTGTTCCAGCCGTTCCAGGTCAATGCGGATTTGATGAAGCGGGCGAAATCCGACGCTTTGTTCATGCATTGCCTGCCCGCGCACCGCGGCGAAGAAGTGACGGATGATGTGATTGATGGGCCACAGTCTGTCGTGTTCGATGAAGCCGAAAACCGTCTGCACGCGCAAAAATCCATTCTCGCATGGTGCCTTGGCGCTGTGTGACACTTGCTTTCAGCATTCTACGTGTCACAGCTCAAAGCATGGGCTGTGACACGTTTGTTTTAAAGCTTCGTCAGGAATTTTGCGCATAAGGCTTGATGCAAGGTTCACAATCATTATGTATCGGCACCATATATAGGCATTCCCCAGAAGGTTTTGCCCCACACGTTGAGGCGCGAACCGCGTGCCAGGAGTGTCAAAAATGACAGATAGATCAAACCAGCTTGGCGAATTCGGTTTCGCAGGCGATGACAAGGTTGTTCCTTTTCAGGTGGACGGCCTCGATGTGCGCGGTCGCGCCGTTCAGCTTGGGCAGTTGTTGAACAGCATTCTCGATCGCCATGCTTATCCACCTGCGGTGGCGCGTCTGCTGGCCGAGGCCATTGTGCTGACCGTGCTGATTGGCACGTCCCTGAAATTCGAAGGCAAGTTCGTGGTGCAGACCAAGAGCGATGGGCCTGTGGATCTGCTGGTTTGTGATTTTGCCACGCCAGAAAATGTCCGCGCCTATGCGCGCTTTGATGAGGAGCGTCTAGCGGAATCGCTTGCGGCTGGAAAATCCTCTCCCACGGATCTTCTGGGCAATGGCGTGCTTGCCTTTACCATTGATCAAGGCGGCTTCATGCAGCCCTATCAGGGCATTGTGCCTCTGGATGGCTCGTCCTTGGAGGATATCGCCGGTTTCTATTTCCGCCAGTCGGAGCAGATCCCGACACGGGTGCGCTTGGCCGTTGCCGAGTTGTTTGATCGCGATGGCGATGGCAAGCCGCGCCACACCTGGCGGGCGGGTGGCATTCTTGTGCAGTTTTTGCCCGAAGCGCCTGAGCGCATGGGGCATCAGGATCTGCCCGGTGATGGCGATGACAATGGCGACTATGCCACCCCTGAGCATGACAACTGGACCGAAGCCCGCATGATGGCCGATACCATTGATGGCGACGAGTTGACAGACCCGCTGATTGGCACTGAGCGTTTGCTGTTTCGCCTGTTTCATGAGCGCGGTGTGCGGGCCTATACCCCACAACCGATTTATGACCGTTGCAGCTGCTCGCGCGACAAGATCAAGGGCGTGTTGTCGGGCTTCTCAGCCGAGGAAATCACCGCCAGCGTCGAAGATGGCGCAGTGTCTGTGACCTGCGAGTTCTGCTCAACCACGTACAAGTACGAGCCGCAGGAGCTGATGCCCGCGTAAAATTGGTGTCGTGCGCCTTTGGGCGCACGACTGGTTTTAAGCTTTTCGAGCTTTGGCGATCGCTTCTTTCAGATCGCTTTCCTGCAATGCGCCGGGATAAAGGGTTGCGCCAATCACAAAGGATGGCGTGCCCTGAAAGCTTAAGCCTTCCGCTTGCAGCCAGTTGCGATCGAGAATGCCGGCAATGTCCTTTGAATTGGCGTTCACCGTCTTCGTCAGCAGGTCTTTTGATATGCCGATGTCTTCGAGTGCCTGTTGTACGCGATCTGGTGTCAGCGGGCCGGAAAGCTTGAACAATGCCTCCTGCGCGGGCTGATATTTGCCAAGTTTGGCGGCCGCCAGTACCGCTTGGGCCGCAAACACCGAGGCCGCCCCAAACACCGGCCAATCCTTCATCACCAATCGCACATTGCCATCATCCTTGACCACTTTGGTGACAACCGGATGGACGGCTTTGCAATAGCCGCACTGATAATCAAAATATTCGGCAATGGTGACATCACCTTTGGGATTGCCGAGCACCGGCACATCCTTATCAAAGAAGATGTCTTTCTGGCTGGGCTCCTTGGCCCGCAGCAACGATGGTGCGGCAAGGGTTGCAGCGGTGGCCATAAACAATGTGCGGCGCTTGATCATGATTGGGTGACCAGATTGGAGGTTGAATGCCAGGCCCAGGCCGAGCGAACAATGTCTTCGAGCGTATACTGTGGCGACCAGCCCAGTACGTCGCGTGCCTTGTCGTTGTTGGCAACCAGCGTCGTGCTGTCACCTTCACGGCGGGCCGCATATTCCACCGGGAAGGGACGGCCTGAGACCTTTTCAATGGTGGACAGCAGTTCTTTCACTGTGGTGCCCGTTCCGGTGCCGAGGTTCAATTCCACAGACGCACCATCGTTGAGCAGATATTCCACGGCACGCACATGGGCATCGGCCAGATCCAGCACGTGGATGTAGTCGCGCACACAGGTGCCGTCGTGGGTATCATAATCGCTGCCAAACACTTTGAATCCGTCGCGGCGGCCAAGGGCGGCCTCCAGCGCCAGCGGAATGGCGTGGGTTTCCGGCGTGTGCCACTCGCCGATACGGCCTTCAAAATCCGCGCCCGCAGCATTGAAATAGCGCAGGATAACCGAGCGGAAGCCGGTGTATTGGTCGTAATCCTTCAAGGCCTGTTCCACTATCCATTTGGTGCGGCCGTAAGGGTTGATTGGCGATTGGCGGTGGGTTTCATCCATCGGCACCCTGTCTGGCAGGCCATAGGTGGCGCAGGTTGACGAAAACACAAAGGCCTTGATGCCAGCCGCTTGGGCGGCCGCGAGCAGGGTAAGCGAGCCAATCACGTTGTTTTCATAGAAGGAGATCGGATCCTTGACCGATTCACCGACCTCGATCAGGGCTGCAAAATGTAAGATTGCCGCGGGCTTATGCTTGGCCAGTACCTCATCAAGGCGGGCGCGATCGCGAATATCGCCTTGCTCCAGTGGTCCCCATTTCACAAACTCGCCGTGGCCATTGGAAAGGTTGTCGTAGACAATTGGCAAAAATCCACGCTTCGCCAGGGCGATACAGGTGTGGGAACCAATATAGCCGGCACCACCAACAACGAGAATGGGCGTTTCATTCATGCAATCGTCCTCTACCAACAGCGTCTCTGTCTCTGTCTCTGTCTCTGTCTCTGTTCTAAGGCATAATCCCTGAAACCGAAATCAGTTTGCCAAGGAAATTATGCAACAAGCCTATCAAGCTCCAGTGATCTTTGCGTGTCATTTATGGCCTTCGCAAGGATGCCGGAATCTGCTGTCTGATCGGCATGGAGGGATTTTTAGGCGGACAGTGTAAATGTGCAAGAATAAATTGACGTTTACGTCAAGGTTATAGTAGCATCAACACTTGCGATTGTGCACGCTTGGCATAAGCTGAGAGAAGGCAATGACGTGAATGCGTCGCATTCCGCGCCTGTCACCGGTAGGGTGATTGGGTGAGGAGGAATATACGGTGCCGCATGTGTCTGGAGGGCGCATGCTGCAGTGGAGGTTGGGGTGAGGATGCCCGCCGAAAAAGGGAGTGAGGAATGAATACAATATCCATGCCCGCTGGTAATCCGGATAACGAGCGCATATGGCTCGCGTCTTACCCGCCAACTTTGCCTGCGGAACTGCCACCGTTCGAGTTTGAATCGCTTGGCGCTCTGTTTGATAACAGCTGCCGCATCTATGCCAAGCGCGATGCTTTCAGCTGCATGGGCCGCGCCATGACGTTTGAGCAGTTGGGTGCGAATGCCACAAAGATTGCGGCATGGCTGCAGGAGGCAGGTTTTGCCAAGGGCGACCGCATTGCGGTGATGATGCCCAATATTTTGCAAAACCCTGTGGTGGTCTACGGCATCCTCAAGGCTGGCATGGTGGTTGTGAATGTCAATCCGCTGTATACCCCGCGCGAACTGGGCCATCAGCTGAAAGACTCTGGTGCTGTCGCCATGTTCGTGTTGGAAAATTTCGCCCATACCGTTCAGGCCGTTGCCCGCGACACCGCCCTTCGCAGCATTGTTGTGGCCACCATGGGCGATATGCTCGGGCTGAAAGGCCATCTGGTGAATTTCATTGTGCGCAAGGTGAAAAAGCTGGTTCCAGCCTGGTCTTTGCCGCAGGCCCAAAGCTTCCGGTCTGTTTTGGCAGAAGGGGAACATCTCTCGTACAAGCCGGAGCCAATTCAGCGCGACGATATTGCTTTCTTGCAGTACACCGGCGGCACCACCGGGGTTTCCAAAGGTGCGGTGCTGACCCATGGCAATCTGATTGCCAATACAATGCAGATGATGGCATGGCTTGGGGCTGAGTTTGATAAAAAATCTGCCACAGGATCGTTGGTTTATATCTGCGCACTGCCACTTTATCACATCTTTGCTTTAACGGTGAATTCGCTGATGGGCGTGGCGAGCGGTGCCAAAAACGTGCTGATCGTTAATCCGCGCGACATTCCCGGCTTCGTCAAAGAACTCGGGAACCATCGGTTCAATATTATCATTGGGCTGAACACGCTGTTTAACGCTCTGATGAACAATGATGATTTCAAAAAGCTGGACTTTTCATCCCTGAAGTTGACTTTTGCGGGCGGCATGTCGGTGCAGCGTCCGATTGCGGATCGTTGGCGCGAGATCACGGGCTGCAAAATCACCGAGGGTTATGGCCTGTCAGAAACATCGCCGGTGGCAACCGCCAATCGTCTGGATGAGCAGGATTTCACCGGTTGCATTGGCATGCCGATTTCTTCCACGGATGTCAGCATTCGTGATGAGGATGGACGCGCCTTGCCTATTGGTGAGGTTGGCGAAATCTGCATTCGCGGCCCGCAGGTGATGGCAGGCTATTGGCAGCGCCCGGATGAAACCTACAAGGTGATGACGCCCGACGGCTATTTCCGCTCTGGCGACATGGGTTTCATGAATGAGCGCGGTTACATCAAGATTGTTGATCGCAAGAAAGATATGATCCTTGTGTCCGGCTTCAATGTCTATCCCAATGAGATCGAAGAGGTTGCCGCCATGCATCCTGGCGTTCTCGAGGCAGCGGCCGTGGGCGTGCCTGATCCGCACTCTGGCGAGGCGGTGAAACTGTTTGTTGTGCGCAAAGATCCAAGCCTGACAGAGCAGGAGGTGAAGGATCATTGCGCCAAGAACCTCACCAATTACAAGCGTCCGCGCCATGTCGAGTTTCGCACTGAGCTGCCCAAATCCAATGTTGGCAAAATCCTGCGAAAAGATCTGAGAGGTTAGGCGAAAGCCCGGATTATACTTCCGACTATACCATTGTGCGTCTCATCCGACGCACAATCTTGGCCGCTTTTGCGGGGGGCTGCGTTGGCATATCTGTCTTTCATGCCGCAGGGGTATAATTTTCTCCTGAAATTGATTCCGGTTTGAGAATTTATGCAGTAAGTTCCTCGTCTATGACCGGATCGGGAGACATTCATGCAGGCCATTATCGAACAGTTGAAGACAAGCGTTGCGAACACCTCCGCAACCGATATTCGCGCGGCATTTGCAGCCGACTCCAACAGGTTTGAGCATTTCAGCGCCCGTTTCGATGATTTGCTGATGGATTATTCCAAATCGGCTGTGAACAAAGACATCATGGCACTTTTGCAATCCCTGTGCGAAAAAGCGGGCGTTGCTGAAAAGCGCGAGGCGATGTTTACGGGCGAGGAAATCAACTTTACCGAAGGCCGTGCCGTCCTGCACACCGCCCTTCGCAATCGCGCCAACACGCCTGTTCTGGTGGATGGCAAGGATGTGATGCCGGATGTGAATGCTGTGCTGGCCGCCATGTCAGATTTTGCTGAAGGCATTCGCGCCGGCAAAATCACCGGCTCGACCGGCCAGCAGATTACCGACGTGGTCAATATCGGCATTGGCGGCTCTGACCTCGGCCCCGCCATGGCAACGCTGGCGCTGGCGCCATTTCATGATGGTCCGCGCCTGCATTTCGTTTCCAATGTCGATGGCGCTCACATTGCCGATACATTAGCGCGGCTGGAGCCGGAAACCACATTGTTCATTGTGGCCTCCAAGACTTTTACCACCATCGAAACCATGACCAATGCGGCAACGGCGCGCCGGTTTATTGCCTCCATGCTGGGCGAAGACGCTGTGGGCCAGCATTTTGCCGCGGTCTCAACCGCGCTTGATAAGGTGAAGGCTTTTGGCATTGCCTCGGATCGGGTGTTCGGCTTTTGGGATTGGGTTGGCGGTCGCTATTCCATCTGGTCGGCCATTGGTCTGCCCTTGATGATCGCGGTGGGGGCCGATAATTTCGCGGCCTTTCTGACGGGTGCCCATGCCATGGACAACCATTTCAGACATGCACCATTCCTTGAGAATCTGCCAATGCTGCTGGGCGCGCTTGGCTATTACAATCGCAATGTGCTGGATTATGCGACACGCGCCGTGCTGCCCTATGATCAGCGTTTGTCGCGCTTTCCGGCCTATCTGCAACAGCTCGATATGGAATCAAACGGCAAGGGCGTGACCATTGACGGCACGCCGGTGAAGGGCAATTCCGGCCCGGTGGTGTGGGGAGAGCCCGGCACCAATGGTCAGCATGCTTTCTATCAGTTGATCCATCAGGGCACGAGCGTCATTCCCGCCGAGTTCATGATTGCCGCCAAGGGGTTTGAGCCAGAGCTTCGCCACCAGCATGATTTGCTGATCGCCAATTGCCTTGCGCAATCGGCGGCGCTGATGAAAGGGCGTACGCTGGAAGAAGCCAAGGGACAATTGCAAAAAGCGGGCATGGATGCCGCCAAGATTGACCACATTGCGCCCCATCGGGTTTTCACAGGCAATCGTCCATCCATCACCTTTGTGTATGAGCAATTGACGCCCTTTGCTCTGGGTCGCTTGATTGCGCTCTATGAGCATCGGGTGTTTGTCGAAGGTGTGCTGTTTGGCATCAATTCCTTTGATCAATGGGGCGTTGAACTGGGCAAAGAACTGGCCACAGGCCTTTTGCCGGTGGTTGAAGGCAAGGCAGGTACCGATGGTCAGGATGCGTCCACAGCCGGGCTGGTGCAGGTCTTGAGCAGTCTGGCGCGCTAAGGACATCGCGGATGCCAGATCAAAAGCTGGTACCCAAATCGGCCATTGTCACGGGCGCTGCCCGTGGCATTGGTGCTGCAATCTCAGCCCGATTGGCACAGGCGGGTGGGTTTTTTGTCATCGTCAGCGATGTTGATGGTGATGAGGCGGAAGCAACCGCCCGCGCCATTCGCGCATCGGGCGGCCAAGCACTTGCAATGGCTGCCGATATTGCCGATCGCGCCACATTTCCAAAACTGTTTGATCAGGCAGACGTCTTGTGTGGCGGCGTTGATGTGCTGGTCAACAATGCTGGAATTATGGTGCGGCGTCCCATGGTGGAGATTGATGACGCGATGTTTGATCGCCAGATCGCGGTGAACCTGACCGGAACATTTACCGGCATGCGCGAAGCCGCCAAGCGCTTGCGCGACGGTGGCCGGATTATCAATATTTCCAGCAGTGTCGCGGCGATGCGGGCGGAAAATTACAGCCTTTACGGTGCCACCAAAGCAGCCATCGAGACAATGACAGCGGTGCTTGCCAAGGAGCTACGCGGTCGTAACATCACCGTGAACGCTGTTGCTCCCGGCGCAACGGCGACGGATCTGTTTATGGATGGAAAATCCGAGCAGGCAATCGCGGCCTTTGCCAAACTTGCTCCGCTGGAACGGATTGGCACGCCTGACGAAATCGCAGCCGTTGTGGCTTTTCTGGCCGGACCGGAAGGCGGCTGGATCAACGGCCAGACGCTTCACGCCAATGGCGGCGTTATTTAAAAAACGTTTATTGGCTGTTTGAAAGCCTAAAGATATCTCCACCAGCTTTTTGAGCTGGCGGAGATGCATAATATGCCTTCAAAGCCCGATCTCATGGGCAAAGGGCGGGTTTGCGCCCGCGCGCGATACGGTGACAGCCGCAGCCTTGGCCCCCAGAGCCAGCGCCTTGGCAATTTGCTCTTCGCTCAGATCTGCCACTTGCGCTTTCGTCAGCAGATTTTGCAGCTTCAATGAGGCCAGAACGCCCGCGTCAAAAGTATCGCCAGCGCCGACGGTATCCACCACCGTGACTTTTTCGCTTGCCACCGTCACTTTATGCTTGGCGGTGTAGCCAACGGCACCATCGGCCCCACGGGTGATGACAACCAGCTTTGCGCCATGGTCCAGCCATGCGCGTGCAAGGCTTTCCTCGTCACCATCCATGCCAAACCAGGCCAGGTCTTCATCGGAAAATTTAACAATGTCAGACATGGCCGCCATGCGGCGGATGCGGGCCATATGGGCTTCTTTGTCCTTGATGAAGCCGGGGCGGATATTGGGGTCCAGAGAGATGACGCGGGTTTTATGTTCGCGCAGCATCAAGGCTTCATAGGTCGCACCACAGGGGTCGGGGATCAGGCTGATGGCACCGAAATGCAGTGCTTCGCAATCGTCGCCAAGCGTTGGCAGGTTTGCTTCGGTGATCATCCGGCCTGCGGTGTTTTCATCATAAAAGGCGTAAGTGGCATGGCCATCGACAAGTTTGACAAAGGCAATGGTGGTGGGTCTGGACAGTGTGGCGCAATAGCTGAAATCCACATGGCTTTTGCGCAATGTGTCGCGCAGCACATCGCCCAGCATGTCGTCCGAGAGGCCGGTGAAAAAGGCAGACGGTACGCCAAGACGACCCAGCGCAATGGCCGTGTTGAAGACGGCACCACCGGCATAGGGAGAAAAAGCAGGTTCACCCAGCGTGGTCTCACGCGGCAACATATCTATCAGGGCTTCACCACAACTCAGGATCATTCGAGCCTCCCAGGCCATTTGTTCGATTGTTTAATCGATTTAAACCAAGTGATTGATTTTTGCCAGCCCGCTGAGCAATTCTTCGGACTGGCCAGCCATCAGACAAGTTCGCTGACGCCGCCGTTGCGGCCAGACCATTCAAGGGGGGCGTCGAGGAAGGATTCGACTTCCGACAAGGTCTTGTCATCAAACAGTTTTTGTTGCTTGGCAACCGATAGCACATTGCGCCAGGTGGCAATATGGTGAAGCTTGACGCCGCCTTTGTTGAAGCGCTCATGGGCTTCCGGGAAGATGTCGTAGAAAAACAGCGCCATGCCGTGATCAATCACGCCGCCGGCTGCGCGCACGGCATCAATGAAGGTAAACATGCTGCCGCCAGCCGTTGTCAGGTCTTCAATCACCAGAACGCGGGCACCTTCCGGCATATGGCCTTCGATCTGGGCATTTTTGCCATGACCCTTTGGCTTTTTGCGCACATAGATCATGGGAAGGTTCAAGCGATCCGCCAGAAGAGCCGCAAAGGGAATGCCAGCGGTTTCGCCGCCCGCGATGCAATCGAATTGCTCAAACCCGGCATTGCTCAAGAGGGTTGCGACGGCAAAATCCATGACGCTCGAGCGCACGCGAGGATAGGACAACAGCTTGCGGCAATCGATATAAACTGGGCTACGCATGCCCGATGCCAGCTTGTAAGGCTCCGTCGCGTTAAAATGCACCGCCTTGATTTCCCAAAGCATCTTGGCAAGCAGATTAGCCATGACGGCAGGATCAGAAAAGGATGTCAGGGTCATTACGTGCTCCTCATGGGTCGGGCGGCGCTGTCAAATTGTGCTGCAGATATAAAGCGTTACATCGCACTGTGTGGCTTTGGTAAAACGCACGGCGCTGTATAACAAGAAGCAGCAAGGCGCGCCAGATGGATTCCCGGATTGCGCGATGTGATCAGTCTATCAGGCGAGGTGGCTTGCGACTGTGGCTATGGCAGGATTTGACACGACTTCGATGCGGTTGCGCCCCATGCGTTTGGCGCTGTAAAGGGCGTCATCCGCCTGCTTGAGCAACCCTTCAAAGGTCATGCCGTCGACTGTTCCATAGCTGATCCCAACGCTGGTGGTGACGCGGATCGTTTCGCCATCGACTATAATGTCGCGTTCTTGCAGATGTCGGCGAATGCGCTCGCCAATCCACTCGGCGCGTCCGGGCGGGGCATTTTCAATCACGGCCGCAAATTCTTCGCCGCCCAACCGCGCGACGCAATCAACACCCACAGCACTTTGCAATTCCCTGGCAACCGTCTGGATAACCCGATCCCCGGCGGCGTGGCCATGTTGGTCGTTGATGGATTTGAAGCGGTCAATATCAAACACCAAAACTGCCATGTCTGCTTTGAAATGCTTCTGTGAATATTTTTCAAACAGGGCACGGCGATTGAAAAGACCGGTGAGGGAATCGGTTATGGCTTCCAGCCGATGCTGGAGCGTAATGCGGGCCTGATGAGCGGTGAGTGACAAAACGCCAATTCCGGTCATACCGACAATGCAGGACGCAATATTGATTTTCTCGCTCACCCCGTCAGGGGCACCCTGCATCACCCATGATCCAGCATGAACCAAAGCAATGGCGCAGAGAAGAAAGGAAAGGGAGATGATGCCGTAAAGCAGGGCGATACCGGCAAGGATGCCCGGAGATTCCGCTCTGCCGATCCAATATTGATGGGCCGTGGCTAAAAGTGCAACGGTCGCACCCAGATTGAGCAGGATGAAGCCAACGCCCCAATACTGTGAGATAAAGGCTGTGGTGATACTGAGCGAAGCAACACTTGCGAGGCAAACAACACGTGCCAGGGGAAAATTGCCGCTTCGAAAATGCACGGCGGCACCGTAGAGGACGCAAAAGCCCCATTGCATCAATGACATTGCCAGCGTACCGGCAAGTGTCGTGGGCCACCACAGGAAAAATGAGTAGGACAAAATCCCGGCAACGCAAAGGAAAAGCCCAACAATCCAGCTGAGAAGAAATGAGGATTCCCGGCGTCCGAGCCACGTACCCATGAGCGTCAGGAGCAAGCACAGCCCTGACAAGCCCAGCGCAGACAGCAGAGAATTATAGTCCAGCATCATGCTCATCCCTAAAGCGCGATCATGCGCTTTTCCTAGCACGATACTATGATGATTTTCTCTCTAAAAAGTTACGCGCAATATGATTCATCTTTTAAACGTAAGCAATGCACATCACGTTTAAGTCACATCCCAATGAAGAGGAAACATCGGATCGAAGACTGTCACAATACCTGCGTCTGTTTCAATTTTCGATGGAAAAGATACCGGTTCATCGCGCTTGACCAGGGTGATGGTCTCTTCGTTACATGGCAAACCATACCAGGCTGGGCCATTCAGCGACGTGAAGGCTTCAAGCTTGTCGAGTGCATTCTCCTGCTCAAACACATGGGCAAGGCAGCTCATGGTGTTGATGGAGGTGTAAATGCCGGCGCAACCACAGCCACATTCCTTCAAGGGGTCGATATGCGGGGCAGAATCGGTGCCTAAGAAAAAGCGCGTATCACCAGATGTGGCAGCGGCCCGCAAGCTGAGCCGGTGGCTCTCGCGCTTGGCAACCGGCAGGCAATAATAATGGGGACGAATGCCACCCACCAGAATGGCATTGCGGTTGATGATCAAATGATGCGTGGTGATGGAGCCTGCCAGATTGCGCGCAGCAGAACGAATATACTCCACGCCGTCTGTTGTGGTGACATGTTCCATGGTCACCTTCAACTCCGGCAGGCGCTTGCGCAGAGGCTCCAGAACTGTGTCGATAAACACCGCTTCACGGTCGAAAATATCAACCTCCGGGGTGGTCACTTCGCCGTGCACGCACAGCGGCAGGCCAATCTTTGCCATGCGCTCCAGCACCGGCATGGCCTTGTCCAGATCGCGCACGCCGCCATGGGAATTGGTGGTAGCACCGGCGGGATAAAGCTTGACCGCCGTGATCAGGCCGGTGTTTTTACCGTCTTCCACATCGTCGGGATTGGTGTGCTCGGTGAGATAAAGCGTCATCAACGGCTGAAAGCTGTGCTCTTTCGGCACGGCCGCCACAATACGTTCGCGGTAGGCGATTGCATCTTGCGTGGTTACCACCGGCGGCACGAGATTTGGCATGATGATGGCGCGGCCGAAATATCGGCTGGTGTCGCCCACCACACCCTGAAGCATCGCACCATCCCGCAAATGCAGGTGCCAGTCATCGGGGCGGCGAATGGTGAGCGAACGCATGGGCTATCTCCGGCAAAAAATCTTTGGCCGGAAATAGCATTGTTCCACCGTCGAGACAAATCATCGCTGGCAAAATCAGGCAATTTTTCCAAGCGGCTGACTGCCAGCGCTTAAGGCCGCTTCCTCGGCCTGTTCGCGACGGTCATTTTCCATAATGGTGCGAATTTTCGGCAGTGATTTTTCAAAGGCAGCGACGCAAGCCGGATCAAACTGGCTTCCAGCGCGCCCCAGAATATGCTCGACAGTGCGCTCATAAGACCATGCGGGCTTGTAGGGCCGCTCTGTGGTCAGCGCATCAAAATTATCGGCAATACAGACAATGCGACCGGCCAGCGGAATGGCCTCGCCCGCCAAACGGTTCGGATAACCCTGTCCATCCCACCGCTCATGATGGCTAATGGCGATTTCGGACGCCAGTTGCAACAAGGAGGAATGAGAGCGGGCGAGGATATTGGCCCCAACTTCCGTGTGAGACTGCATTTGCCTGAATTCAGACTCAGTCAATTTGCCTTGCTTGAGCATCATGGTATCGGGCATGGCCACTTTGCCAATGTCGTGCATCGGGGCTGCAAGCCGCAGATCGGTGCAAAATTGCTCGCTCAAGCCCATTTCCCGAGCGATGGTTTCGGAATAAGCGGCAACGCGCAATGTGTGGCGGGCCGTTTCGGGATCTTTATATCCGGCAGCAAGGGTCAGCCGTTCGATGATTTCCTGCTCGCGCAGTCTGAGTTCCTGAACCGCTTTTTCCACCTCGTTACGCAGCCATTCGGCCTGATCCGCCAGTTGGCGACGGGCAATTGTCAGATTGACAATATTATGAATGCGAACCTGAAATTCCACCGGATTGACCGGCTTGGTCAAAAAGTCGATGGCACCGGCATTGAGCGCTGCCATGCGCGTTGTCATGTCTTTGTCGGCGGTGATGAAAACCACCGGCACATTGGCGTATTTTTCAAACCGGACAATCTCGGTGAACAGCTCGACGCCATTGTAGACGGGCATCTGATAATCAATAATCGCAACATCGAAATCCAGATCGGGCAATGCCGACAAAACCTCATCAGGGGTTGAAAAGGCCACGGCTTCGCAATTTTCGACCTTCTTCACCAACCGTACGAGAAGTTTAAGATTGGTATTATTATCGTCAACGACTAAAATACGCATTTTTGCCTCCCGGGTCATCAGGCCACCAATTTCAATTTCATCGTTTCGATTTCCTCTGAGAGCCTGCCAATCGACTCAAATGTTGGCGCAACGCTCCGCAAGGCATCGGCATGATGAGCGATATCGTTGAGCCCGACATTGCTCGCCGCTCCTTTGATCGTGTGCAGAACGCGGTCAATTTCCGGATTATTTTGATTGGCAAAGGCGATGTTGAGCGCTCCAATCAGATCTTTTGCGTCATTAAAAAACGATTCAATCAGTTCCTGGTACACGTCTTCACCCAGGGCTTCAATCAATTCATCCTGGCGTGATTTATCCAGCCCGTTGATTTCGTCAAGATGCTGCTGGAGTGTAAGGGGCGGCTGTTCCGGGGTTGGATCAACCAGATCGCCGATGTCGAGCGGGTCTTTGTCGGTGTCACTGTCGTGTTCTGCGGGCGCGAAGGTGAGGATCACATCGCGCAGGCGGTTCATGGTGACGGGTTTGGATTCAAACCCCACCATGCCTGCCGCGCGGCATCGGCGGCGATCTTCGTCGGAAGCATTGGCGGTCATGGCGATAATGGGGGTGAGGGCGGCCGCACCACCGCGCTGAATAATATGCTTGGTCGCCTCGATGCCGTCCATCACCGGCATTTGCATGTCCATCAGGATCAGATCGAAGGTTTCCTGTTCTGTTTTTTCCACGGCTTCAGCACCGTCGCTGGCCAACACCACGGTCTGATTGAGCTTTTCGAGAAAGCGGCTGGCGACCTGCTGATTGACGATATTGTCTTCCACCAGCAAAATCCGCAGGCGTGGAAAATGCCTTTCCAGTGTCTCGCTTTTGGTGTTCTGACGCACTTCATCCTTGCCAGCCACAATCACCGGCAATTCGAACCAGAAAATACTGCCGACCCCCACCGTGCTGCTCATGCCCAGCTCGCCGCCCAGCTTGCCCACGATCTGTTTGCAGATGGTCAGACCCAGCCCGGTGCCGCCGTACCGTCGGCTGATACTGGCATCGACCTGGCTGAACGGCTGAAACAGCTTGGCAACGCCCGCTTCATCAATGCCGATGCCGGTGTCTTCCACCTCAAAGCGCAACATCAGCGCGCTGCCGCGATAAAATTCTCTCAGGCGCAGTGTCACGGTGCCGTTATGGGTGAATTTCACCGCATTGCTCAACAAATTGAGCAGAACCTGCCGAAGGCGCGTTGGGTCGGTGCGCACATACAGCGCTTCCAGCGACAGCGGGATATCGAGAATAAGTTCGCTTTTTTGCGCGTCCGCTCGGCCTTGAATGATGCTGATTGTGCTTTCGGCCAGCGCGTAAATATCAACGGCGCGTTCTTCCAGCTCCAGCTTGCCATGCTCGATTTTCGAATAATCGAGAACCTCGTTGATCACTTCCAGCAGCGCTTCGCCAGACGAGCGAATGGTCTTCACACTTTGCAGCGCCTCAGGCGGCAGTTCGGAATATTCCAGCAATTCCGCCATGCCCAAAATGGCGTTCAGCGGCGTGCGGATCTCATGCCCCATGGTTGCCATGAATTGCGATTTTGCCCGATTGCCCGAATCGGCAGCCTCATAGGCGTTTGACACCTCGCGCGCCATTGTTTCCAGCCGATGGCTGGTCTCGCGCAAGGACGTCAACTGGCGGCGCAGTGTCACCACCAGAAAGATCACCGAGACCATCAACAACCCCAGCATGACGGCTGAGGTCTTTTCCAGCTCGATCATATTGGCGCGAATGGAAGCACGCTCATTGCCAACAAAGTTGTTGGTGTAGAGCAGCAAGTCGCCAGTGTCCCGTGTCAACCGGCCAAGTTGTTGATCAACGGGTTCAAACTCCTGCTTTTCTGGGATTTTTCCATTGGCGATGCTGTCAAAAAACGGCTGCATTTCGGCGATGAAACCAGCAATTTTCCCCAAATAGTCCTGAACCGTTGCATCATGACTGAAATACGCGCCAAATTGGGTTTGGTTGACCAGCTTGAGGCGCGAGTACAAAATGTCGTAGCGCAAGCTGATGTCTGTCAGCTCTTTGGGACCGATGCTGTCCAGCCGCCGCGCTTCGGCAACGGTATAGTCCAGCGTGCGGGCCTCACGATCCAGCTGGTAAACGGCCCATGTCGCATTTTCGCGGATGTCATCAAATAACATATGGAAGCGGTCCGAAATGTCTTTGGACAGCAGCAGAAAGGTTAAAAGCAGAACGCCTGACAGGATCAGCAGCACAAATGTTGTTTTAGGCTGTGAGCGGTGTCGCTCCAAACCATTGCGATTGAACAGGATCATGGAATTATCTCAATGTCCTTGATTTGCCACACTGAGCGCGAAAAATAGGTCTCCGTGTATAATTTTGGATTGAGATCGAAGGGGTAAACCAACATGGTTGGCCCTTTGTCGCGCACAGACATGGTCTTGCCATTCAGTCTGGTCGCAACAATCACTTCAAAGGTGCCTGCATCAGCGGCTGGCACGACAACCGCGTAATCATTGAGGGCGCGGACCTTCAATGAACCCGCAGGTGCGCCAGCGGCCTCCAGTACAGCGCGTAAAAGCGGGCCGGAAAATGTCACTTTTCCTTCGGTCCAGGGCGTTTCCATTGTGGCGCTGCGCCCCTTGAGCGCGTCCAGCATGGCGAGATCAAAGACCGCGTCGGCACCGCTGTTGGGGTGGGCAAGCGTGCCTTTGACGGTGAGAATAACCGCGCCTTTGGGAGTATCGAGCGCCATCAGCGGCGTTGCCATGAAAAGACATGCTGCCACGGTCATCAGCAAACGTTTCATTGAAACACTCCTTACTTGCTTGGATCGGCACGAACATTGAGCGGTGGGTGTTTATTCCGCCGTGGCTTTACGCCCGCGATGGTTGGCGATGAGCTGGCGAAACGCCAGGGCCTCCACGGGTTTGGTGAGAAAATCAGAGACACCATTTTGCTTGGCTGCCAGCCGCAACGCAGGGTCGTTGTCACCCGTGACCATGATGATCGGCACTGTGTCATAGCGATGGAGCTGGCGAATGGCCTTGACGAATTGCAGGCCGGTCATGCCTGGCAAGATCTGGTCAACAATCAACATGTCGAACAAGGTATTGTGACACAACACCAGAGCGTCATTGGCATCAGCTTGCACGGTGATTTCATCATCTGCGACCTTGCGTGCCAGATGCTTCAAGATCATCGCATTGGTCGGATTGTCTTCGACGATCAGAATGCTCATGGGGGTCTCCCTCAGATGTTGCCATCAAACCCGTTGGGTTCAACGACAGAGGAAAGCCGAGGACCGCAACCGGTATCGAATTATGCCGTAAAAATGGACAGTGCTGTCGTGTCTCATTCGGGTTTTCATGTGGAGCACCCTGCATCATGCAGGACCAGCCAAGTACTCCATCCGCAAGTTGTAACGAGATTGCACTGATATTAGCTGAAGCAAATGGGTAAATTTTTAGTTTTTTTGCGCTGTGTTGGGATTAACCTTTGCAGCGCTGGACGCATCAAGCCGGGCAGGACGCTGGCTTAACCAACGGCGGGGCGATGGCCACGCGTGAAAGGCGTCGCAGCAATTCGCGCGGTTGGCGAATGATAATGGCCTCGCTGTTTCGCTCGATCACGGCGTCTTGCAAAAGGCGCGACATTTCGCGCGAAATGCTCTCGCGGCTTGTGCCGACATGTTCTGCCAAGGCCGCATGAATAAGGGGTGGCGCAATGATGCGCCGCTCTGGATTGTCCGTGCTGGGCAGCGATAGCCGCAGCAAAGCATTGTAAAGTCGGTGTTTGACATCCAGATAGGAATGCTCGCTGATTTTGAGATAGAGCTGGCGCATGCGAAATGTCATGGTGGTGAGCAAGTTCAAACAGATATCGTGGTGGGCTTCAAGGATCTCCCGGAAGACGTCGGGATGGATCATGATGACCTCGCCATCTGTGATCGTCATCAAAAAACCGTTCTCCCAATGACCGTTCAGCGCAACCAGCGCGCCGACGATGGAGCCGGGCGCAAAATCTTCCAAAAACAATTCCTTGCCGGGTGCAACCCGCAACACAGCCCGGATCATGCCGGAGGTGTTGATGAACACGGCCCTTTCCGTGCGCTCTGGATCATAAAGGATCGTGCCCGCAATCACCTTTCGGGTTTCGCAGCGCTCAGACCAGACTTGGTCCTGCTCTTGTGTGAGGCTCTGAAAGAGCGGTATCTGCCTCAAAAAGCCGGTTGTCTTGGCGCGCTCATCTCCAGCCATCAGCCACCTTTCTTGATAATGGATAGTTTTACATCATTGTAACGTTCAATGATGGGGAAAAACAACCTTAAGAAAGGGAGGATCATCTGTTTACTCAAATAGGAGATGTGGCAGGGCTGTCCGCAGCGGATTGAAGCGGACAATTGAAGCGGACAGCGGCAGCCTGGTTTTTGGTCGCGTTTTAATTCAGGCTGGCAGCTGCATCGCCCCATACGTCGCTGAGGGCAAAGCCCGCGCTTAAGGGATCGAATGCATCCAAGGCCACCTGATGCAGCCCGAATGTGAAGCCGCGGCCCGTGATGGTCGGAATAACCGCCGCCCGGTCGCCAACAGAGGTGAGACCTTCCAGCCCGACCTGAAACTCGGAGCCGATGATGGAGCGCGAGAGAAAACGCTCGCCGGGTTTGATCTTGCCGCGCGCATGCAGAGTGGCCAGATTGGCAGAGTTGCCGGTGCCGCAGGGTGAGCGATCAACGCGACCGGGCCACATGGTGGTGCAGGTGCGCACCGCACCATCGGGATCCTGATCACGGAACATCACGTAAGCAACACCGGAAATCTCAGGGATTTCCGGGTGAACAACGTGAAACTGGCTGTTGATCTCGGCCTTGAGCATCATGCCGGCCTCCACAAGCTTACGGGCATTTTCTGGCGCAATGGCAAGGCCGATTTGTGGGGCGTCGATCAGAGCATAAAAAATACCGCCATAGGCGAGATCAACGCTGATTTCGCCCCATTCGCGGGTGGTGATCTTCGCGTCCAACTGGTGCACGAAAGAGGGCACCATGGTCAATGTCACGCTTTCGCAATGGCCATCGCGGCATTGGGCCTTGGCTTTCACCAAACCGGCTGCGGTTTCTAAAACAACAGTGGTTTCCGGCTCCTGCATGTCCACAATGCCGCTTTCCAGCAAGGCCGTGGTGACGCAGATGGAATTGGAACCAGAGCTGGCATGCGCCTGATCTGGCTGCAGAATGATAAAAGCGGCGTCAGCGTCGGGATGTTTGGGTGGCAACAGCAGGTTGACCGAGCCAATCGGCGCACCACGCGGCTCCAGCACCAAAAAGCGCCGTAGCTCTTGCCCTTTCGGATCCGTATTCAGCCAGTGCAATTGCTCGGCAACCGTTTTGCCAGGAATTTTTGGCACGCCGCCGGTGGCCACTTTGCCAATTTCGCCCTCACAATGGACGTCCAGCAATTGCATTACCCGCTTCCACCGCATGCCTGCTTCTCCCGATCATTCTCATCCCTTCTCAATTCGGGGGATGAGGCCAAAGATAATTATCCTGATATATCAGGAGAACTATCTTTGGCGATAGAGAAATCTGGGGCGATAGAGTTTGTCAGGAAAAAGTGGTCACCGGTTTTTCTGATCAGACAAACGACCACAAGAAAAGCGAGCGTCTGTCTGGTTCAATCTGAACCTGACAGACTCGAGAGAAATCTGGGTCGCAATCCGATGTTATCGTGCCGATCTTATCGCGGAAGAGTGTCGGATACCGCACCAAGGGTCGATCCAGCGCTGTTTCCCAGCCGCTTGAGTTGATCATCGTAATTGCGCCGCGTGCGGCCATCGAAGATCATAATAGGAGCGCTGATGGCTGTGCTGGCGACCTGTCCGATTGTGCTGGTTGTGCCGATTGCGACCGCGCCAAGGGCTTCGCCAAGACCCACGTTGGAATCCGTCACGGTCTGACCGGTCAGAAGGCGGTCGCCAATCAACCGCACCACCTCAGGGCTTTCGGCAAATTTGCCGTGATTCAACTGATCTCCGGTTTTCAGCTTGGTCAGATCAATCACGGTGATGCCCGCAGCTTCCAGTCCGCTGCGGTAAGGCTCTTCGGCGGGGTTGATTTGTCCAAGTCGATCCACATTGCCTGAAATACGCCGGGAAATGCTCAGCGCGCGGTCATCGCGCGAGACAAAAATGGTGAAATGCGGATGCTTGGGGCCGAGGGCCATGAACTGGCTTTTGAACACATCCACATCCAGATCGGGTGATGCGAGGATAACATTGGTAATCTTGGTGTTCACCCGTCCTTGGCGAATGGCCATTTGTCGCAGAGCTTCCACAGCCAGCCATGATCCCATGGAGTGCGCCATCACGGTCACATCGGTCACGCCCGGCTGGCTGCTGACGCGGGTTAGCAATTCCTCCAAGGCATCGCGGGAATAATTGGTGCTTTCCTTATCGTAATTATAATCAAATATGCTGGCCCGCGATGGCCAGGTGAACAGCACCGGCACAACATCCGTCTTGGAATCATGCACAATCTGGGCAAATCGATAGACGGAATCCTCGTAGGTGTTGTTAAAGCCGTGCACGAAGACCATCACGCGGTGCTTGTTGAAGGAACTTGCGCGCAGCCAGTTTTTCACGTCGCGCTCCGTCGACAGAGGCGTGACGCTGACCGTGGTAAAGGATTTGCTGGGGTCAGGCGGGAGTTTTTTGGGCCACTGAACCTCACCAATCTTGCGGTTTTTATCCGGTGGTATCGATATGGCCACGGCATCGGTCTTCAAGCCGGTACCGCGCTCGCCGTTAAACAAGATGGCTGGATCACCCGATTGTTCGCGCGTCGTTGCCACCAGCATATTGACGGGGGTGGCCCCTTGTATGTTCACAGGGCCAACCGGCTTCATCACACCCTCAAGCCGCCCGCCGCACCCCGCTAAGGCGAGTGTGAGGGCAATGAAAATTGCGCGCTTCGAAAAATGGCTGATCGCGGAACGTGTCATGACAAAGCGGCTCTTTTGCGCCCCTGCACCATCGAGGGGAGTTAGTGATGAAGATCACTTATCGTCATTTTGGCGATGAAATCCACCGATTATCGTCTGCCGCTTGATTAAGCTGGAGGATGTTGCATTTTTGCAGAGATTTGTTGCGACAGGTTTTTCTCCATCCGGTCACAATCCAGATGGAGACAAGCCTGCTATAACGGAAATCAGGCCTTAAGCATGGTCTTTCCATTGCGAAACGCCTGATGCCAGGAAAGTGCTTCTTCAAGAACATGCGGTGTATGGCCGCCACGTTTCAGAGCATCGCGGAAATAATCCGCAAGCTGGTCGCGATAGGATGGATGCACACAATTGCGGATAATCAGCGCGGCCCTCTCGCGTGGGGCAAGCCCTCTCAAATCGGCAAGTCCCTGCTCGGTTATCAGAATATCGACATCATGTTCGGTGTGGTCAACATGGCTCACCATCGGCACCACCGATGAGATCGCCCCATCTTTCGCAATGGATTTGGTGACGAAGACCGACAGATAGGCATTGCGGGCAAAGTCGCCGGAGCCACCAATACCATTCATCATATGGGTTCCGCCAACATGGGTGGAGTTGACATTGCCGTAGATATCGAATTCCAGCGCGGTATTGATGCTGATCAGGCCCAGACGACGAATAACCTCGGGATGATTGCTGATTTCCTGGGGTCGCAGCAGCAGGTGGTGCTTGTATTCCGCAAGGCGAGGCAAGACACGCTGATACATCTCGGCCGAGAGGGTAATGGAGGATGCGGAGGCAAATGTCATTTTGCCGGCATCAATCAGCTCAAATGTCGAATCCTGCAAAACTTCTGAGTACATTTTCAGATCATGAAAAGGGCTATCGAGAAAACCATGCAAAACCGAATTGGCGATGGTGCCAATGCCGGCCTGCAAGGGTTGAAGATCATAGCCCATGCGGCCGTGCTTGACTTCGTGCAACAGAAGATCGGTCAGATGGCTGGCAATGGCTCTCGTGTCGTCATCCGGCGGCAGGATGGTTGATGAGCTGTCCAGTTTTTCAGACACAACAATGGCGGCAATTTTTTCTGGCGGAATGGGAATGTAAGGCAGGCCAACGCGGCTTTCGGGCGTCACAATCGGAATGGGCATGCGGGAAGGGCGCTTGGAGGGAATGTAAATGTCATGCAGGCCTTCCAGCGTGATCGGCTGCGACAGGTTCAACTCGATAATCACCTTATCAGCCAGAATGGCAAAGCTTGCCGAGTTGCCGACCGATGTGGTGGGCACAATGCCCCCGTTTTCGGTAATCGCCACAGCCTCGACAATGGCAATATCCACCGGGCCAAGCTGGCGGGTTCTGAGAAGCTCGACCGTTTCAGACAGGTGCTGATCGATAAACATCACCTCGCCAGCATTGATGGCCTTGCGCAACGTGGGATCCGATTGAAATGGCATGCGGCGGGCCAGGACATGGGCCTCCACCAACGTCTTGTCGAGATCGTTGCCAAGCGAAGCACCCGTCATCAATGTGATTTTCAAGGGGTGTTTGCGGGCGCGGGCAGCCAGCGCCATGGGCACAGCCTTGGCTTCGCCCGCACGGGTAAAACCGCTCATGCCAATGGTCATGCCATCTTCTATCAGGGCCGCAGCTTCATCCGCTGTTGCCAGTTTTTCAAGAAGGCGGGGGTAGCGAATACGATCACGTAACATCTGCAATCCATCTCCTGTCGCAGTCATTGTCTGCGGATAGCGCTATAAAAACGCTCCGCATGAACCACAGCGCCCTACGTCCTTTTTGGCACAGAGCTTTGCTGCAGCACGTTCAATCTGCCGCATCATATCGTTTCTGATGGAAGGATTTATGCGGCAGTGCGATAGGAGCCTATTGAAGGGCCTGCCGCTTTGACATTTCTCAATTCAGGGGAAATTCACATCTCGGAAGCGTCAAAGATTTGCGCCATGTTGATGCTGCAACACGAAAAACGCGCAAAAAAGCCGCCACCATGCGGGGTGGGGATGATGTCAGATGGCGGGATCTGCAAAAGTGCAGCCCGATTTTCGGGGCAATTAAGCGAAAATTGCCGCCGTTGCAGACGTTGTTGGTGCGACCTGCGACGATGCGGGCTGGGCAGGCGTCTGTGCCGGGGCTGTGACCTGGCTCGGTGCCGCTGGAGCAGCGCTGACCGCCACATGCTTTGCCTGTGCGATGGGTGAGGTCGTGTCTGCGGCTGGATTGGCGGTTTCCGAACGCGGAGCCTTTGTGGATGGCTCTTTTGCTGTATTGGCAACAGAATCGTAGGCTTCCTGCACCTGCGGCAGAGGTGGCGCTGCCACTTTGCGCCCGCTGTCCAGCAGGGCAAACAGGGTGATGGCCGGAGGATGAACCAGATTGAGAATAACTTTGTCCCATAGGCTTTCGCCGCTCTCGGCTTGACGCGCGAGACTGACGGTTTCCTGTTCTGTCAAACTCAAGCTCACAACAGGTGCATGCTCTCGCTCAATTTGAAGAGCGTGCGCTTCCCGTGCCTTGTTGGCGTATACCGGGGATCTGTTCAATTCTACGGTCATTGGCAATCCCTGATCATCTGCTGCATATTTTCGTGTTTCGAACCTCAATCGGGGTAGAAAACATGCGCCAGCTTCTGAATGTTAAAAGCGATTCTCTGCGTTGAATAAAACGAGAAACACTTTGTGCGGATTGATCCTATCAAAGCCATGTTTTCTATTCGCTAAACCAGAATATACAGTTTTACGCAAATGAACATAGGGAAGCGTTTTTATCCGCCACAAAATGCAGCAGGGGATAACCAAATCTTACCGCATACCGGGCAAGATAACCAAGTTTAACATTTCAATATGGGAAGAAGAGAATGGCGCACCCGAAGAGATTCGAACTCCTGACCCCCAGATTCGTAGTCTGGTGCTCTATCCAGCTGAGCTACGGGTGCGTCTAAAACCAAAGTCTTGTGTGTCTCTGGCGGCCAGCAGTTCGTCTCTGCTGGCGTGCCGATCCTCTAAAACGAGACGGGGCGTAATGCAAGGGAAAATCGACAAAAAAGCAGGTTAGTTTTTCAACTTAATGATAAGATTTTGATTGTGAAGGTTTTTTTACAAATGCGATTTTAGCCGAAAATTGTCCAGAGAAACGGGCCTGTCGGGTATTTCGATTCTGAACTGCGTGCCGGGGCCGGGTTTCTCCACAAGTGCGATGGTTCCGCCATGTGCCAGCACGATTTCGCGGGCGATGACCAGCCCGAGGCCGGTGCCGCCAGAGCGTACGGAGCCGCGAAAAGCGGTAAACAGGTTTTCTCTCGCCTTGCGCGGCATGCCGGGGCCGTCGTCGTCCACGGTAATAGAGACGACACTGCCAACCCGATGGGCGGACAAAATGATTCGTCCCGGCAGATCGCTGCCCGATCCGGCGAGCGCCTGGGCCGCATTGCGGCACAGATTATGAATGACGCGAAACAATTGCTCACTGTCGGCGTCAATCTCGATGTCGGGCCGGATCTGGCAGATGAACTGAATCCCGGTGTCGAGCGCGAGGATATCTTCCACCTCCTGGCTGAGGCTGACGAGCGCAAAGCGTCTTCGCCTCGGCTCGGCCTCGGAGGCCTGGCCATAGGCCAGAACCTCACTGGTGTAGCCCACGGCGCGATCAATGGTACGGACCAGTTTGGGCGCGAAACTTTTGACCATGGGGTCTTCCACATCCGCCAACCGGTCGGACATCAGCTGCGCCGATGCCAATATATTGCGCATGTCGTGGTTGATCTTGGAGACGGCCAATCCGAGGTCGGCCAGATTTTTCTGCTGGCGCAGGGTTTTTTGCAACTGCTCCTGCATGCTGGCCAAATGGTGCGCCACGAACGCCAGTTCATCGCGCCCGGACATTTCCCCCATCACCCTCGATGGATCTTCGGGGTGTTCGGCAAAATCCTGAATGTTGCGGGTGAGGCGGCGCATGGGATTGATCAGGATCCTGTTCAGGCTCACGAACAGCAAAAGCCCGGTGATGACTGAAATGATCAAAGAGACGATGGCAATGCGCCCCGCATAGGCCAGCAAGCCGCGATGCAATGCAGCATCAGACATCACCACTTCAACCTGCATCTGGGTGTCGCCAATCGGTCCAGAGACGCTGATGAGCCGGTTGCCCCCAAAGATAAGCGTTTCGAATGCGTCTCGAATGGCATCCAGCGTGCTCACATCGGTGAGGTCATATTGTCCATCGACCTCCTGAGGCATTTCTGTCATCGCCAGCAGGCGCGAGGTTCCGTCCTTGCGCAGCACAATTGCCTTGGTGCCTGTGGCAAGCAGGGTATCGGCCTGCACTTCTTTGGGCAAGGTTCTGGGTTGAAGGCCGTCAATTACCACGCTTGCGGCGGCGGCTTTGTTGATATTGTTGCGCAGCCAGTTGAGGCGCATCGTGGCAATCGAGGGCGCAAAAATCAGCACTTCGGCGGCCAGCACAAAGGTCATTGTCAGCACCAGCACCTTGCCGGAAAGCCCCCTGAGGCGGCTTGGCATTTTCATGGCGTGCGCAGCGTCTGCCGGATCTTTACGGGACTGATCTTTATCGGCCCGATCCTTGTCGATCTGCTCTTTATCAAGCGACTGTCGCTTGTGCATGGGTGAAACCCTCATCGTCTCGGGCGGCGCGCCCCGTGCTGCCTGCATTTGAAAAAAGCGGGCTTACGCTTGTTGTAAATGCTGGCGCGTTATCATTTGCGTTGCACCATATCACGGGAAAATCGCGCGGTAAAATATCAAGATGGCGGGGAATTGCTCTTCGCTCGATTGATCCCGGCATGGGCAAAACCGCGTGGCTATGGCCGCTTTGCTGGGGTTTTGATGCCGATTATGGCCCGATTCTGTGGTCGTTGAAGATTGACTCTTAACCCTATCCTCCGTATAAGCCGCGCGCCTGCCCTTGGTTTGCCCGTTGATCGGGTGCCTTTGGCGTGGCATTCATCCAACGCTCTTGCAAGTGATTGCAAACCCAAGAAGGGCCGCACACCGCGGTATTAAAAAAATGAAGCGTACTTACCAACCGTCCAAGCTTGTTCGCAAGCGTCGTCATGGTTTTCGTTCTCGCATGGCAACCAAGGGTGGCCGCAAGGTTTTGGTTGCTCGCCGCGCACGCGGCCGCGCACGTCTTTCCGCTTAAATGTCGGGTGGGCCCGATGAAAGCGTTGGGCTTATGACGTCTGAAACGACACACAAAACTGTCGGCCGGTTGAAAAACCGGCCGCAGTTTCTTGCTGTTCGCGCTGGCGAAAAGCGCAAGGGTAAATATTTTCTCCTTGAAGTGCTGAAAAGAGCCGATTCCGAGGGCGAGGCCCGCGTCGGATTTACCGTCACGAAAAAACACGGCAATGCAGTTGAGCGCAATCGCATGCGTCGTCGGCTGAAAGAAGCCGTGCGCACAGATGTTTGCTTTGCAATGCAGCCCGGACATGACTATGTGATCGTGGCGCGCCGCGAGGTGCTGACGGCTCCTTTCAATGGGCTGAAATCAGCTCTCAAGCAGCGCATTCAAGACAAATTCAATGTTCGGCATCCCGATACGAGCCGTGCCAGGAAGGTATGATGGAAAACAACCGCAATTATCTCATCGCGATTGCACTTTCGGTGCTGGTCGTATTGGGCTGGCAGTTCTTCTACATGAACCCGCGGATCGAGGCTCAGAAGCAGGCCGAACAGATCAGGCAGGCCGAACTTGCTAAAAACCCGGCAAACAAGCCTGCCGCTGGCGTAGCACCTGTCAATGGTGCCCTGCCGGGTGGTGTTCAGGCAAACGCCACCGAGAGCCGTGAAGATGCCATTGCCAAAAGTGCCCGTATCGAAATTGATACCAATGCTTTGGCTGGCTCGATCAATCTGACGGGTGCCCGTCTGGATGACCTTCGCCTCAAGGGCTACCATGAGACCGTCGACAAGACGAGCCCGATCATTTCGTTGCTCAACCCTGCCGATACCAAGGATGGTTATTTTGCCGAGCTTGGTTACATCGGCGGCGACAAGGCTGGTTCTGTGCCTGGTCCCAACACGGTCTGGACAGCAACGGCTGGCGAAAAGCTGACGGAAACCACGCCGGTCACGCTGACCTACACCAACAATGCCGGTTTGACCTTTACCCGCAAGATTTCGGTCGACGACCATTACATGTTCACGGTGGAAGATACCGTGGCCAACACCGGCAGTGCTGATGCGAGCCTTGCGCCCTATGGCCGCATTACTCGCTACAACAAGCCCGCTGTGGCATCGACCTATGTGTTGCATGAAGGCTTTCTGGGCGTGATTGGCACAGGCAACAGCCTGACGGAAGCCAAGTACGCATCGATTGAAAAAGAAAACGAAGTCAACGCAAAGGCAACTGGCGGCTGGCTTGGCATCACCGACAAGTATTGGGCGGCAACTCTGGTGCCGGATCAGAAGCTTGCCTATGATTCGCGCTTCTCGCACTTCACCGATGGTCAGGCCCGTTTTCAGGCAGACTATAAGAATGATGCGGTCTCGATTGCTCCGGGTCAGTCGACAACGCTGAAAACCCTGTTGTTTGCCGGTGCAAAAGAAGTTCCGGTGATCGACAAATACGAAGTGTCCTACAACATCCCCGGTTTTGACCGGTTGATTGACTGGGGCTGGTTCTACTTCCTCACCAAGCCAATGTTCAAACTGATGGACTTCTTCTTCCGTCATGTTGGCAATTTTGGTGTGGCCATTCTGCTGACAACCATTGTTGTCAAGGCATTGTTCTTCCCGCTGGCCTCCAAGCAATATGCGTCGATGGCCAATATGAAGCGCATGCAGCCGAAGATGGAAGAGTTGAAGGCCAAGTTTGGCGACGACAAGATGGCGCTGCAACAGGCCATGATGGCGCTCTATAAAGAAGAGAAGATCAATCCGGTTGCGGGTTGCTGGCCACTTCTGTTGCAGATTCCGGTGTTCTTCTCGCTCTATAAGGTCATTTATATCACCATTGAAATGCGCCATGCGCCGTTCTTTGGCTGGATTCGCGACCTTTCGGCGCCAGATCCAACCAGCATCGTCAATCTGTTTGGCCTGCTGCCGTTTGAGGCACCAAGCATTGTGCATCTTGGTGTCTGGCCGATCATCATGGGCTTGACCATGTTCTTGCAGATGCGCATGAACCCGACGCCGCCAGATCCAACCCAGGCGATGTTGTTCAACTGGATGCCGCTGGTGTTCACCTTCATGCTTGGATCTTTCCCAGCCGGTCTGGTGATCTATTGGGCCTGGAACAACTCGCTTTCGGTGTTGCAGCAGTCGATCATCATGAAGCGTCACGGCGTTGAGATTGAGCTGTTCAAAAATCTGGGCAGTTTGTTTCGGAAAAAAGAAAAGCCGACGAAATAGCAAGGCTCGTTGATTTGCAAAGCCCCCGGCCACGCGCCGGGGTTTTTGTTTGGGCCAAGCACCGGGTTTTTTGTTTGGAATTGGCATGGTTTTGTGGTCGAATTTACGCATCGGCAAAGCCTGTTTGCGGTCACTCTGGACCATGCGACAGACAGATGCTTTGAATTCAGCCGGCATCAGGAGAATGAAAAAATGACAACGACACACAGCACTGATGAGAAGCCGGTTTTTGGTCGCCCCTGGATTTTTATCCGCGGCGTGCCTGCCATGAAATTTCTGCCACCAGAGGGGCCTCTCGAAATCGCCTTTGCGGGCCGCTCCAACGTTGGCAAATCATCGCTGATCAACGCGCTGGTGGGGCAAAACGGCTTGGCCCGCACCTCCAATACGCCGGGCCGTACGCAGGAGCTTAACTATTTCGTTCCCGAAGGATACAGTGGCGGTGGCGATGATCTGCCACCGATGGCGCTTGTGGACATGCCCGGCTATGGCTATGCCAAGGCTCCCAAGGAAACGGTGGATGCCTGGACCAAGCTGGTCTTCGATTATTTGCGCGGTCGCGCCACGTTGAAGCGGGTTTATGTGCTGATTGATAGCCGCCACGGCATCAAAGCCAATGATGAGGAAGTGCTGTCGCTGCTGGACAAGGCGGCGATGTCCTATCAGATCGTTTTGACCAAGACAGACAAGATCAAGGAAGCGGGCGTTCCGCGTCTGATTGGCGAGACCTTGGAAAAGATCAAAAAGCGTCCAGCCGCCTTTCCCGAAGTGCTGTCGACGTCGTCTGAAAAAACCAGAGGTTTGGACGAGTTGCGCGCGGCGATCTTGAAAACGGTCGGGCTTCAGGCTTGATAATGGGCCAAACCCTTTTGCGGCAAATTTAAAAAGATACAGCCCCGCACGTTGGATAAACGCACGAGGCTGTGTAGAAAAACCGGCGGCAGGAGAGACAACGCCGCCGGCTGCTGTCCGAAATGCTATGTGGGGGTTACATTTTCGGCAGCAAAACCTTGTCGATGACGTGGATAACGCCATTGGATTGCTTCACATCGGCAATGGTAACATGGGCCACGCCACCTGCTTCATCGGTGAGTGTGATTTTGCCCTTTGATTCCTTGGCCTTCAAAATGCAGCCGCCGACGGTTTTCACATCGTGCTCGCCGCCGTCATCCTTGATCATCTTTTCAATTGCGCTGGACATGGCATCGGCTGCCACAACGTGGCAGGTCAAAATCTTGGTCAGCTTGTCTTTGTTGGCGGGCTCAAGCAGGGTCTTGACGGTGCCCTTGGGCAGCTTATCGAAAGCTTCATTGGTTGGCGCAAACACGGTGAAAGGGCCTTTGCCTTCCAGCGTGCTGACCAGACCGGCTGCCTTCACGGCTGCCACCAGCGTGGTGTGGTCTTTCGAGTTGACGGCATTTTCAATGATATTTTTGGTTGGGTACATGGCAGCACCGCCCACCATTGGGTCCTTTGCAAACGCCATGGAACTGCTGGCCGCAATAACAGATACAGCCGTGAGCAGGCGAAGGGTTGTCTTGGTCATCTGTCAGTCCTCTTCCCGTTTAAATTCTTTATCTCTCAATCCCACCCATCATGGTGTGGGGAACAAGAGCAAAGACGAGAGCGAAGACAAAAGAGTTTCAAAAAAAACGAAAAATAATATAAGCAACTGAATGTAAATAATAATTATGGCGCATGGGTCACGCCTGTTCCAATCACCGCGCCGGTTGGCAAGCCTGTTGGCGAGCCGCCGAGAGGCTCAATGCTGACCGCCAGCGTAACGCCATCCTTCAATGCGGCGCGCATGCTGTCAGGCACCAGAAATTCGCCTTCGCCGGTTTGCGGCAAAACGCCAAGCGAGTGCGGCTTGCCGCTGGCCTCGATCATCCATAATTCCAGTGATTTGGCAGCAGAACCGTTGGTGGCAACGGGTGTCACCCGCAAACGGCCGCTGAAGCGATTGTAATTGGCAATCAGCGAGAGATCAGAATTGGTGGTCTTGAGATCGGCAACGATGTGGCGACCGCCATATCGGCCTTCCCACATTCCCATTTCAATGCCGGCCAGCGACGCAACGGCGATGATGCTGACCAGCGAAACACCGCGCCAAACAGTTGCGGAATTCCAAAGGCGGCTGAGCGGGCTGGATTGGCGCATAGGTTCCCGGCCAAACAGCCGGGTTTCGATGGCGGTGAAACTTTCCGGCTTTGGTTTGGCAACCTCATATTCGTCATTGAACTGCGAAAGGTTTTCTTCCCACCGGTGCACAACAGCGGCAAACTGGCGGTCTTGCTTCATGCGAACCTCGACCCGCACTCGGTTTTCCGCAGAAAGCACACCCAGCACATACTCGCCCGCCAGCACTTCGTCTCTGGAGCGGTTCCCTTTGCTTTGGTCTGGTTCGTTCATCTTTCCAAGCACTCTCTCAACGACAACAGGCTGCGACGTAGCCATGTGCGCACCGTATTCAGCGGCACGCCCAAACTGTCCGCCAACTCCTGATAACTTGCACCCTCCACATACGCTGCCCTCACAGCGCGTGCGCGACTAGCTTCCAACTCTTCCATGCACCTGTCAATCCGCTTTCCTTCGCTGCGCAGACTTGTTGCCTGCTCCGGGTTGGGCGATGGATCGGCAATATCCCAGTGCTCATCAATGTCTTGCGCGACGGGTGCGCGGATTCGCAGCTTGTCAATGCAGTGGTAGCGGGCAATGGCGTTCAACCATGCCATGGCATTGTGGCCCGATGCCGCAAAGCTTTCCGCCTTTTGCCAGATTTTCACAAAAATATCCTGCAATGCATCTTCCGCCTCTCCCTTGTCTTTGAGAAGACGAATGCAAAGGCCAAAAAGTTTCGGACTCGTTTTGCGATAAAGCTCGTTCAAGGCAGAGCGTTCCCGCAATGCCACTTTGCTCAAGAGAACTGCAACGTCGTCGTTCATACCACCCTCATGTCACTGGAGATGTGTTCAGATGCCACCCAATAGGGGTCTTGAGTTGCACCATTATGGAATGATTTCGCAAAATGGTGCCCTGTGGATTGCTTTTGTCTATCGATAATTCTGCTTTCAGGGAATTATCATCGGTGTTTGCGCAAAACTTTGAGTCAGGACGATATTTTTCACCGCAAACCGATTTTGATTTCAGACATTATGCAGTAGAAAGCTGCGAACCAACCGAAGGGATCTCCCATGAGCGCCTCCGAAAGCGAAACTCAGGCCCGGCTTCTGGCCCAGGCGCTGCCCTATATGCAGCGTTATGAAAACAAGACCATTGTCGTGAAATATGGCGGCCATGCCATGGGCGATGCCGAATTGGGCAAGGCTTTTGCCAGCGATATTGCGCTTTTGAAGCAATTTGGCGTCAACCCGATTGTTGTGCACGGCGGTGGCCCACAGATTGGCGCGATGCTGAGCAAAATGGGCATCGAATCAAAATTCGAAGGCGGTTTGCGTGTGACCGACCAGAAAACGGTCGAGATTGTTGAAATGGTGCTGGCTGGCTCCATCAACAAGGAAATCGTAGCTCTCATCAACCAGACCGGCGAATGGGCTATCGGCTTGTGCGGCAAGGACGGCAATATGGTCTTTGCTGAAAAGGCCAAGAAGACGGTTGTTGATCCCGATTCCAACATTGAGCGGGTTCTGGATCTGGGCTTTGTTGGCGAAGTGGTCGAGGTTGATCGCACGCTTCTGGATCTTTTGGCAAAATCCGAAATGATTCCGGTGATTGCGCCGGTGGCACCCGGCCGCGATGGCCATACCTATAATATCAATGCCGACACCTTTGCCGGTGCCATTGCTGGCGCACTTCGGGCCGATCGCCTGTTGTTCCTCACCGATGTTCCCGGCGTGTTGAACCGCAATGGCGAGTTGATCAAGGAATTGTCCGTGTCTGAGGCGCGTGCCCTGATCAAGGATGGCACGATCTCGGGCGGCATGATCCCCAAGGTTGAGACCTGCATTGAGGCGATCAATGCCGGTGTGCAGGGCGTGGTCATTCTCAATGGCAAAACTGCCCATTCCGTATTGCTCGAAATCTTCACCGAGCATGGGGCCGGTACACTGATTGTTCCTTGATATTGCACCTGAACGCAAAAAAACCGGCTCTTTGGGGAGCCGGTTTTTTTATTTATAGCTTTTCTGCAACATCGCCGGCCAGCGGGATGGCGGGTTGCGCGCCGGGCTTCAGGCAGGCCAAAGACCCGGCAACGGCGGCGCGCGCGAGCGCCTCTTCAAAGCCAAGACCAGCATCAAGGCTGGCAGTAAAATAGCCGCAGAATGTATCGCCCGCACCCACCGTATCCACCGGCTCAATGGTCAGGCCTTTGGCGCGATAGAGCTTGCCCTGATAAAGGGCCATCACCCCCTCGGCTCCAAGCGTGACGATCAGCGTTTGGCCGGTTTCGCCGTGCAGGCGGATCATGGCCGCTTCCCGCTCCGCGTTGCCCATGCCTGTCTCACCGGCGAGGCGTTCAAATTCGGTTTCATTGGCAATGACAATATCGGCCATTTTGCCAAGCCGCGCGGCCTCATCGGTGAGAGGGGCGATGTTGATGACGGTGCGGATACCGGCGGCGCGGGCCTCATGCAGGGCGGTTTCCACAGCGGCAGCCGGAATTTCGAGTTGGAGCATCAGCGTATCGGCTTTGGTCATGCCCTTGAGGGCCATGGTGGCGTCCGCACTGGTCAACATGCCATTGGCACCCGGCACCACGGCAATCATGTTTTCACCGTCTGCTTCCACCAGAATGAGGGCCGTGCCGGTTGGGGCCTCCACGCTTTTCACCGAAGAGAGATCGGTGTCACTGTCTTTAAGAAGGGCAACAGCCTCCGTGGCAAACCCATCCTTGCCGACGGCACCCGCCATTTTGACATTGGCACCGGCGCGGCGCGCAGCCAGTGCCTGATTGGCCCCTTTGCCGCCAGCGGCTGTGGTAAAGCCCGTTCCCGCAACGGTTTCGCCCGGTTTTGGCAAGCGGGTGGTGGTGGCAATAAGGTCCATATTGATGGAGCCAAAAACGGTAATCATGGCAAGGCCTCCTGAATCAGTCTGGATCTCTTTTGGGCGACAGTTCAGTCTTCGTCAACAACCCGCAGCTTGAGAAGGCCTGTACGGCTCTCTGCCGATGTCTCACGCGGGCCGGGAGCGTTTGAGCGTCCGGCCAATTCGGGAGCAGGTTCAAAATCCATGGCTTCGATTTTGGCTCCGCGTTTGTTCAATTTGTCGGCGGAGGTCAAAATCATATCGACATCCTTTTGCGCCGCCAGAAAATGGCTTTGCAGTTTGCGGGTGCGATCATCCAGACGCCCGAGATCATCCATCAGGTGAATGACTTCAGCCTGAATGAGATGGGCCTGCTCGCGCATACGCTGGTCTTTGAGCACAGCTTGAATAACCTGAATCGACAACATCAACAGCGAGGGCGACACAATAACGACACGAAGGCGATGGGCGCGTTGGACAATGCCTTCGAAATTCTCATGCACTTCGGCAAAAATCGATTCGGATGGCACAAACAGAAAAGCCGTATCCTGCGTTTCGCCTGCCAGAAGGTATTTGTCGGAAATATCCTTGAGATGCACTTCCATATCACGACGAAATTGCTGACTGGCGATCTTCTTTTGCTCCGGCGTTGTGGCATCGCGAATGGCGTTCCAGGCTTCCAGCGGAAATTTTGCATCGATCACCAGCGGCGGCTGACCATTGGGCATGCGGATGGTGCAATCGGGTCTGTTGCCGTTGGAAAGCGTGTCTTGAAACGCATAAGCGCCCATGGGCAGGCCATCGGCAATAATGGTTTCCATGCGCGCTTGCCCGAAAGCACCACGGGTTTGCTTGTTGGATAAAATGGCCTGCAGACCAACAACATCCTTGGCGAGACTTTGGATATTGTTTTGGGCGGCATCAATCACGGCGAGGCGTTCTTGCAGCGTGCGCAGATTTTCATGGGTGGATCTGGTTTGCTCGGTGATGGTTGTGCCAAGACGGTGCGTTAGTCCATCCAACCGCTCATTGATCGTGCGGTTCAATTCGGCTTGTTTGGAGCCGAACACTTCCGTCATGGCCGCCATGCGGCCTTGCATCTCGGCGTGTGCCTTCATCAAGGCCGCCATGCGCTGGTCTTCTCTCATCTGCCGCTCATCGGCCAGATCAGCAAGCCTGTCATCGTCTTCGGTGGTGCGGCGCGCAGAAAAGATAAGAAAAAACAGCGCCAGCAACAGCAAAAAACCAAAGCACAGCACCAAAGCGCCAAAGCTGAATTGAAATGTGCCCAGGGTCAGAGCAGGCGAGACGAGAAAAGAGAGGAGTGTGTTCATGGCGCAAGCTTAACAGATTTGCGCGCCGTGAAAAGATCAAAACAAGAACATTTATGGGGGAATGCAAAGCATGTCTTGAGAAACTGTCTGAGAAAATGACAACCTTCAAGTGTTTTGTAAATAAGAAATTTACCTAAATTGATTTAGAACTGACTAAATAAAAGCTTCATATTGTTCAGCAAAAGGATCGAGTTGATGATGACTGCAGACGAAAAGGCAGCCCTTGCAAAACGGCTCGATTTTATCGGATTGGATGATCAGTCTCGTGACGTTTTGCGTAGTTTAGGTCCGACAATTCGTGCAAATGTTGGGGCTGGGCTGGATGTTTTCTATAAAAAGGTGCGCTCAACGCCGGAAACAGCGCGCTTTTTCCGAAGCCCGGAACATTTGTCTGGCGCAAAAGCACGGCAAGAAGAGCATTGGGGTGTGGTTGGCACCGCCAATTATGATGATCGATATGTTGAAGGTGTTCAGGCTGTTGGTCGCGCCCATGCCCGGATCGGGCTTGAGCCGCGCTGGTATATTGGCGGTTATGCCCTGCTGTTGGAGCAATTGGTTCATACGGTGATAACCCAGCGCTGGCCAAGCCGGTTTGGCAGGGGCGGTTCTGAGAAGCTGGCGCAGGAGGTTGGCGTTATTGTGAAAGCCGCTCTTCTGGATATGGATTATTCGATTTCCATCTATCTGGAGATTTTGTCAGAACAACGCGATCAGGCCGAAGCCACCCGCATCAAGGCCGAGGAAGAGCAAAAAAAGGCCTTGGCAACGTTGACAGATGCTTTGGCGCGCTTGGCCAAAGGCGATCTGGAGTTTCATTTGCCCGATGACATGCCGGTGAATTTTCGCCAGGTGGCAGACGATTACAATCGCTCGGTGACGACTTTGGCCGAGACGCTGTCGATTGCGCGAAGCGCCGGCGAGGAAATTCTCAAATCCACCTCTTCGATTGCCGAAGCGACCGGCAATCTGGCCCACCGCACCGAGCAGCAGGCCGCGGGCCTGGAGGAGAGCACGGCGGCCTTGCACGAATTGTCTGGAAGCGTGTCCACCGCTGCCGAAGGCGCGCAGAAGGCTGCAAGCGTCGTGCGTGTGACCTTGAGTGAGGCGCAAAGCTCTGGCGAGGTGGTGACCCGGGCGGTTGACGCCATGGGGGCCATTGAAAAATCGTCGGATGCCATTTCCAAAATTATCGGTGTTATCGATGAAATTGCCTTTCAGACCAATCTTTTGGCCTTGAATGCGGGTGTTGAAGCGGCGCGCGCTGGCGAGGCGGGCCGGGGTTTTGCCGTTGTTGCGCAAGAGGTGCGCGAACTGGCGCAGCGATGTGCTAATGCGGCACGCGAGATCAAGGGCTTGATTTCGCAAAGCTCGGGTCAGGTGCAGTCGGGCGTGGGGCTGGTCAACAGCGCTGGCGAAGCCCTGCAGAAGATCATCACCCGGATTGACGAAATCAACACCATTGTCGCTAAAATTGCGCTGGCGGCTGCGGATCAATCGGGTGGTTTGAAAGAAGTCAGCACCGCCGTTGGCAGCATGGACAGCATCACCCAGCAAAATGCCGCCATGGTGGAAGAAACATCCGCCCAAACCCAAACACTCCGTGATGAAGTCGAGCGGTTGGTGGGAGCGTTGCGTGGCTTCAAGACGCATGACGTCAATGCTGCGGCAGGTTCTGGACACCACCATGATGTGGAGGGGCGCAGTTTGCGTCGAGCGGGATAATCAGCGCTGCTTGGCGGAAATCGCGCGTTTTTTCGATTTCCTTGAAATCCATGATGGTTTATGGGGAAACCCATGACAATAAAGCCCATTATTATTTTGCCCGACCCGCTGCTTCGCGAGGTCTCCAAACCCATTGAGCGGGTCGATGCCGATCTGTCCCGCTTGATCGATGATATGCTGGAAACCATGTATGATGCGCCCGGCATTGGTCTGGCCGCCATTCAGGTGGCTGTGCCGCGCCGTTTGCTGGTGATTGACGTGTCCAAGGAAGGCGAAGACAAGCAGCCGCTGGTCTTTATCAACCCGGAAATTATCACCGCATCCGATGCCCGCTCGACCTATGAAGAGGGCTGCCTCTCCATTCCTGATTACTATGCGGAAGTGGAGCGTCCGGCTGCTGTGACGGTCAAATCGCTGGATCGTGATGGCAAGGAACAACTGATCGAGGCCGATGGCCTGCTGGCCACCTGCCTACAGCACGAGATTGACCATTTGAACGGCACATTGTTCATTGATCACATCTCAAGGCTGAAGCGCGACATGGTGATCAAGAAATTCACCAAGGCTGCAAAGTCCAAATAAGCTTCTTGTTTTTTGGGCTTGGGTTTCTTTTGGTTTGGGTTTCTTCTGTTTTGGTCTGGATTGGCTTATGGCATTGCGCATCATCTTTATGGGAACCCCCGATTTTTCGGTTCCAACGCTCAACGCGCTGGCAAAAGCGGGGCACGAGATTGTCGCGGTCTATAGCCAGCCGCCAAGACCTGCCGGACGGCGGGGCTTGGATCTGACCAAATCGCCGGTGCATCAGGCGGCAGAAGCGCTTGGCATTCCGGTGCTCACGCCCTTGAATTTCAAGCTTGAGGAAGACCGGCAGGCGTTTCTCAATCATCAGGCCGATGTGGCGGTGGTGGTGGCGTATGGGCTGCTTCTGCCGCAAGCCATTCTTGATGGCACGAAGCTGGGTTGCTACAATGGTCATGCTTCATTGCTGCCACGCTGGCGCGGTGCGGCCCCCATTCAGCGTGCCATTATGGCCGGTGATACGGAGACCGGCATGATGGTGATGAAAATGAACAAGGGGCTGGATACCGGCCCCGTGGCGCTGACCGCGCGCATTGCGATCACCCCTTCAATGACCGCCGGTGAATTGCATGATGCTCTGAGCGACATCGGTGCCAAGGCCATGGTTGAGGCCATCGCCAAGCTGGAGGCGGGTGATCTGCCGCTGGTTGAGCAGCAAAGCGAAGGTGTGCTTTACGCCGCCAAGATCGACAAGGCCGAGACCCGCATTGATTTCTCCAAGCCTGCCTCGGAGGTCCATAACCATATTCGTGGTCTGTGGCCGTTTCCGGGTGCCTGGTTTGAGGCTGAGGTCAATGGCAAGCTTGAGCGCATCAAGGTATTGACCAGCGCGGTCAGCTCGGGCACAGGCCAGCCGGGTGAGGTGTTGGACGACATGCTGACGATTGCCTGCGGCGAGGGGGCAGTCAAGCTCACGCGCCTGCAAAAGGCGGGTGGAAAGCCTCTCAATGCGCAGGATTTTCTGCGCGGCACGCCGCTTGCACAAGGGACGGTTTTTGCCTGATGCCTCGTTATAAAATGACCGTGGAATATGATGGCACGCCCTATGTTGGCTGGCAGCGGCAAGACAACGGCCCCTCCGCCCAAGGCGCTTTGGAGGCAGCGGTGTTATCGCTCACCGGTGAGACGGTGGCCGTGCGCGGTGCTGGCCGCACTGATTCGGGTGTGCATGCCAAGGGGCAAGTAACCCATGTGGATCTGAGCCGCGATTGGTTGCCCTACAAGCTGCGCAATGCGCTCAATGCCCATCTGGCGCAGGCGCATCAGGCCGTCAGCGTGCTTGAGGTGGAGTGCGTGCCAGATGCGTTTGATGCACGCTTTTCGGCTTTGAAACGGCATTATCTCTACCGCATCATTGCAAGGCCCTCGCGCCTTGCGCTGGAGGCCAATCGTGCCTGGTGGGTCTCCAAGCCGCTGGATCATGAGGCCATGCATGAAGCCGCGCAAATGCTGGTGGGCAAGCATGATTTTACCACCTTCCGCTCGGTGCATTGTCAGGCGATCAGCCCGGTGCGCACGCTGGACCGGCTGGATGTGACGCGCTGCGGTGATTTGATCGAGATCCGCGCCTCAGCCCAAAGTTTTTTGCACAATCAGATCCGCTCTTTCGCGGGCACCTTGAAAATGGTGGGCGAGGGCAAGATGACAGCGCACGATGTCCGCTCAGCCCTTGAAGCCCGCGACAGAAAAGCCTGCGGGCCGGTGGCCCCGCCAGAGGGGCTTTACTTCATGCAGGTGGATTATCCCACCGATGGCAATTGGCGGCCGTATTCCAACATCGAGTCTAGAGGCTGTCAGGTTCAGATTGAACCTGACAGCCTCTAGAGTCCCTTTTTGAGTTTGTCTTTTCGGGAAAACCGGATTCCACTTTTCCCTAACAAACTCTAAAGCGGATTGACGTTCAGATAGCCTTGCAAAAACTCTGACAGAAGCGTGGTGGGCACCAGCATGACCATCGTCAGGGTGGCAACAAGCAGCGTGTGCGGGCCGACAATGGCGGCCATCAAGCGAAAAACGCTATAGGCCAGCCCCAGCAAAAGCATCAGCCACAGCAGGATGATCACCTGTCCAAGGCTCGGGGCCACAACAGCCAGCGCCACCAGAGCGGCATTGGCATAGGCGATCGGCAGAGCCAGCCAATTGGTGGTGACCACAATGGCATTGAAATGCTGCGCCATTGACAGAATCAGGCAGACAATTGCGATCAGCACCAGCGGCAAAAACCAGCTGGCCATATCAATCATGGCCATGCGCAGAAAAAACACGCCGCCACCCTGATCCTCGCCCATCATGCCCATTGTCAGCGTACGATACCAAAACAGCCATGAGACAAACATGGCAGGAAGCGACCAGAGGATAGACCAGAAGGACCGGCGGACACCACGATCCGAAATGTCGAGATAGCCAAACCCCGTGGCGCTGCCTTTCAGCAGCAGCCAAAGGCCGGTCAGATAGAATTCGACCTCTTTAAATCCCGGCATGGGCAAACCAGCCTTCGATGAACTGGGCATAAATGCCTGTCAGTGTTTCAAGGTCAGCCACCGCCACCCGCTCATCGACCATATGCATGGTCTGGCCCACAAGGCCAAATTCCACCACAGGGCAATAATCCTTGATGAAGCGGGCATCTGATGTGCCGCCGGTGGTGGAGAGCGTTGGCGTTTTGCCAATGGTTTTTTCAATGGCAGCGGTGAGCGATTGGATCAACGCATCATCGCGGGTCAAAAACACATGTGATGGCCTATCAGCCCAGGTGATCTCATAGCGAAGTGCCTCGCGTCCGGGCCGCAAGGTCTGATCCGCGGATGCGCCATCAAGGCGGCGGATGATTTCGGCCTGAACGGTGTCTGCCGTCCAGGTGTCGTTGAAACGGATGTTGAATTTGGCGCTGGCGCGGGCCGGAACCACATTGGTGGCCGGATTGCCGACATCAATGGTGGTCACTTCCAGATTGGATGGCTGGAAATTGTCGGTGCCTGCATCAAACGGCGGATACATCAAAGCCTCGGTGAGCTTGATAATGCCGCGCACCGCATTGTCGGCCAGATGCGGATAGGCCGCATGGCCCTGCACGCCATGAACAGTGATATGACCGGACACTGAGCCACGACGACCGATCTTGATCATATCGCCCAAGTGATCCGGGTTGGTTGGTTCGCCCACAAGGCAGGCGTCCCAGCGCTCGCCGCGCTCTGCCGCCCATTGCAACAGCTTGGTGGTGCCGTTGATGGAAGGGCCTTCTTCATCGCCGGTGATCAGAAAGGAAATCGAGCCTTTGGGGGGGCCATGGGCTTCAATATGGCGGGCAACGGCTGCGACAAAGCAGGCAATGCCGCCTTTCATGTCCACCGCGCCACGGCCAAACAGTTCGCCGTTTGAGATCTCGGCGGAAAATGGCGGATAGGTCCAGCCTGCTTCATCACCCACCGGCACAACATCGGTGTGGCCTGCAAACATCAGATGCGGGCCTTCCGTGCCAAGGCGGGCATAGAGGTTTTCAACGTCTGGCGTGCCGTCTTCGCGCGCTGTCATGCGTGAGACTTTAAAACCCAGCGGCTCCAACATGGCGGCAAGCGCGATCAGTGCGCCACCTTCAGCTGGGGTGACAGAGGGGCAGCGGATCAGCGTCTGGAGGTTTTCAACGGGATCAGAAGCGGGCGAGATATTGGCAGGGTGGGACATGAAAACACACAGACGAAATGCTCGTGAATAAGGAAAATCAGGAGCGAGGCGCGTTTTGCCTGCTCCTGATCGATCTCAAAGTGCGGCGTTACACTTAATCGCGCAGCAGCTCATTGATGCCGGTCTTGGAGCGGGTCTGCGCATCAACACGCTTGACGATCACGGCGCAATACAGGCTGGGCGCTGGCAGGCCATTGGGCATGGTGTTGGGCGATGGCATGGTGCCTGAGACGACCACCGAATAAGGTGGTACTTCGCCGTAAGACACTTCGCCGGTGGCGCGATCAACAATCCGCGTGGACTTGCCAATATACACGCCCATGCCCAGAACCGAGCCTTCGCGGATAATGCAGCCTTCAACCACTTCCGAGCGTGCGCCGATGAAGCAATTGTCTTCGATAATGGTGGGGCCGGCCTGCAAAGGCTCCAGCACGCCGCCAATGCCAACGCCGCCAGACAGGTGCACGTGCTTGCCAATCTGCGCGCAAGAGCCAACCGTTGCCCATGTGTCCACCATGGTGCCTTCGCCAACGTAAGCGCCAAGATTGACAAAAGACGGCATCAGAATGGCATTTGGTGCGATAAAGGCCGAGTGGCGCACAACCGCATTGGGCACGGCGCGGAAACCGGCGGCGCGAAACTGGTTCTCGCCCCAGCCTTCAAACTTGGATGGCACCTTGTCCCACCAGGTCGAATTGTCTGGACCACCCTTAACCACGGCCATATCGTTGAGGCGGAAGGAGAGCAGCACGGCCTTCTTCAGCCATTGATGCACGGTCCACTGGCCATCATCGCCGCGGGTGGCAACGCGGACTTTGCCGTCATTCAGCAGGTTCAGGGCTTCCACGACAGCATCGCGGATCTCGCCTTTTGTCGTGATGTTGACCGTATCGCGATTGTCAAAGGCGGTTTCGATGACTGATTGCAGGGAAGATAGGTCCGAGGTGCTCATGAGAATTCCTTAAACTTCATTGGCTAACGTCTAGTCCCGACACCATCGGTCTGACGTTGATAACTGGCAAAATTCTCTACTGCATAATTGCGCGAATCGAAACCGATTTTAGACAAGGTGCAGTAAGGAATCCTTGAAGCCTTGTGGGTGATGTTGTCCCCCAAGGACATCACTTTGTCAAAACATGGTGCAAGGGCATCATCTGTGGATCGGGTGAGTGCAGAAGAAGGAAGGCATGAGCATGGCAAAAAATGGCAAAGCAAGACGGCAGCCCGTTGAAACAATCCGAGGACCGCTAAAAGACAGCCATAGTGACCGCCAGAGTGCGGCCTGCGTTCCCCTGACGCCGCAGACGCAATCGCCATCCTATCGTTTGGCCTATGCCGATGACGATTTTATGTGCCGGGAAGAGTTGCGCCCGGTGCGTCTTCAACTGGAACTGCTCAAGACAGAAATGGTGCTGGCTGAACGCGGTATCAAATCCACCGTGGTCATGTTTGGTGGCGCACGCATTCCGGCCCCCGGCCAGGCGGCGTGGGCGGCCCGCAACGATGTGCAAAAGCGCAATCTGGAAGCCGCCTCGGTGTTCTATGATGAGGCGCGGGCTTTTGCGCGCAAATGCTCCGAGTTTTCGGCAACGCTGGATTATCAGGAATATGTGGTCACCACCGGCGGCGGGCCGGGCGTGATGGAAGCGGGCAACCGCGGTGCCGCCGATGTGGGCGCTCCCACCATCGGCCTCAATATCGTGCTTCCGCACGAGCAGGCCCCGAATGCCTTTGTCACGCCGGAACTCTCGTTCAACTTCCACTATTTTGCCATTCGCAAGATGCATTTTTTGATGCGGGCCAAAGCGATTGTGATTTTCCCCGGCGGGTTTGGCACACTGGATGAAATGTTCGAGGCCATTACCCTTATTCAAACCAAGCGCATGGCACCCATCCCCTTGATCCTGTTTGGCAAGCAATTCTGGCATCGGATTATTGATTTCGACAGTCTTGCCGAATTTGGCACGATCGCACCGGAAGATGTGGACCTGCTGAATTTTGTCGAAACGGCTGATGAAGCCTGGGAGGTGATTGCCCGAACCTACGGAATCAATACGCCCGAGCCTGCGCTGTGAAAACGAAAAGACCCGCCAACGATGCGTTCGGCGGGTCTTTTCGGTCTTGGTGTCAACGTCTTATGAAGCGGTTCAGTTCAGAACGCGCCGCAAATTGGGTGTATCCAGCGAAAACGCCGGAATGGCCACATCAAAGCTCTCACCCTGATCGGTGACCATGTTATAATGGCCGAACATCATGCCCGATGGCGTATCCAGCGGACAGCCCGAGGAATACTCGTAGGTTTCGCCGGGTGTCAGGCGTGGTTGATCACCAACAACACCGGGGCCATTGACCTCGTCCACCTGACCGTTCTGGTCGGTGATGTTCCAATAGCGGCTGACAAGGCGAACGCTTGAGCTGGAGTGATTGGTGATCACAACCCGATAGCCCCAGACGTAGCGATTGTCTTCCGGATCAGATTGTTCCGCAAGATAATAGGGCTCAACACTCACTTCGATGTCCCGTGTCAATGCGCGGTACATAAAGGGGGCCTTTTCCGTGTTTTCATGAGCGTACATGAGCGAAGCCGATAAAGTTGCCATGAGAGGGGAACTGATCTTGATCAAAATACCATAGAACAATTTAGATCATGAATAAAATTAATTTCTAGTAAAGGCGAGGCCGGACTTGCGTTTTTTTATGACGCAGGCCCTGCATGCCTTGAATAGTGTAACGCGCGGATATCGATCGTAACACGTTATCTTTGCTGCATCATTTCCCTCTTCCGTTCTTTGGATTTGAAAAATGATGCAGCAAGCCTTGGTCCGATGAAAATTACGCGGTAATTGCTTGCAGTGCTTTATCGAGATCTTCGATCAGGTCATCCGCATCTTCAATGCCGCAGGACAGGCGTAAGGTGCCGGCAGAAATCCCCAGTTCTTCGCGGGCTTCATCGCTGAGGTTTTTATGGGTCGTCGTGGCGGGATGGGTGATCAGGCTCTTGGCATCGCCAAGATTGTTGGAGATCTTGATCACCTGCAAAGCATTTTGCAAAGCAAAAGCCGCCTGTTTGCCGCCCTTCAACTCAATTGCCAACAGTGTGGAGCCACCCTTCATTTGCTTGGCAACAATATCGGCCTGCGGATGGTCGGCACGACCGGGGTAAATCACCCGGGCAATCTTGTCATTGTCGGCCAGAAAATCGGCGATTTTGCTGGCATTGGCTGTCTGCTGCTTGACGCGCAAAGGCAGCGTTTCCAGACCCTTCAGCAATGTCCAGGCATTGAAAGGCGACATGGCAGGGCCTGTGTGGCGAAAATAGTCCTGCAGGTTTTCCTGAATCCACTCTTTGGACGATAGCACAACACCGCCAAGGCAACGGCCCTGACCATCAATATGCTTGGTTGCGGAATAGACCACCACATGCGCGCCCAGCTCCAGCGGGCATTGAAACAGCGGTGTGGCAAACACATTGTCGACAACCACTTTGGCACCGATCTGGTTGGCCAGCTTGGCGACACCGGCAATATCAACCACTTCCAGGGTTGGATTGGTTGGGCTTTCCAAAAACAGGACTTTGGTGTTGGGGCGGATACCGGCCTCCCAGTTTTTCAGATCGCGGCCATCAACGAGGGTAAATTCCACGCCATATTTTGGGGCCAGCGTCTCAATGACCCAGCGGCAGGAGCCAAACAGCGCGCGTGCGGCCAGAATATGGTCGCCCGCCTTGACCTGACACAGAATGGCGGCAGCGACAGCGGCCATGCCGGAGGCCATGGCGCGCGCATCTTCAGCGCCTTCCAGCATGCACATGCGTTTTTCAAACATGTCATTGGTGGGGCTGCCGTAGCGGGCGTAGATATAGCCCTCGGTCTCGCCTTTGAAGCGGGCTTCAGCGGCTTCCGAGCTGTCATAGACAAAGCCCTGTGTCAGATAGATGGCTTCGGATGTTTCTCCGTAAGGAGAGCGCAAAGTGCCGCCATGAACCAGTTTTGTTGCTGCGCGCCAGTTATCAGTCATGCTCTATAAGCCTTCCCAAACACAAAAAAACCGGTCGCGAATACGGACCGGTTGCTTGCGCCCGGTCTATTTAGCCAATTATTTAACGTGGCTGCAAGCCGACCGGCCAAATCACCACGGGATAAGATTGCCTTACGCCGATCTTGCTCTTGCGTCAATTGTGTGACTTTGATTTTGTCGCCGAAAAGGAAAACGACTTATGAAGCGCAATTCAGGTATTTTGGCGGATCGTGCCATCCATGAACTTTTCGACACCGGTCGCCTGATCACCGAGCAGGCGCTGGATGGTGATCAGATTCAGCCCGCCAGCCTGGATTTGCGTTTAGGCTCAAAAGCGCTTCGGGTGCGCGCCAGCTTCATGCCCGGCCCCAACAGCACGGTTGAAGACAAGCTGAAGCGCCTGACCTTGCATGAGATTGATCTGGAAAACGGTGCCGTTCTGGAAACCGGCTGCGTCTATATCGTGCCCTTGATGGAAAGTCTGGATCTGGCCGCCGATCTCTCGGCTTCGACCAATCCAAAAAGCTCAACCGGTCGCCTCGATATTTTCACCCGTGTGATGGTGGATTATGCGCAGGAGTTTGATAAAATTCCGGCGGGTTACACGGGGCAACTCTATCTGGAAATTAGCCCGCGCACTTTCCCCATCATCGTGCGGCGCGGCTCTCGCCTGTCGCAAATTCGGTTCCGGATTGGTCATGCGCTTCTGACCGATACCCAGTTGCTCGATTTGCATGCCTCTGAGACGCTGGTGGCCAGCGAGACGCCCAATGTGTCGGGCGGCGGCATTGCGCTGTCGATTGATCTGAAAGGCACGGGGCCTGACGGGTTGGTGGGCTATCGTGGCAAGCACCACACAGCTGTGATTGATGTGGACCGCAAAGGTGTTCACGACGTGCTGGATTTCTGGGAGCCGCTTTACAGCCGTGGCCGTGATGAGCTGATTTTGGACCCGGACGAATTCTATATCCTTGTGTCGCGCGAGGCCGTGCATGTGCCACCGCTCTATGCCGCCGAAATGACCCCTTACGATCCATTGGTGGGCGAGTTTCGTGTGCATTACGCCGGTTTTTTCGATCCCGGCTTTGGCCATGCACCTGCAGGCGGCTCTGGCAGTCGGGCCGTTCTCGAGGTGCGAAGCCACGAAGTGCCCTATATTCTGGAGCACGGGCAAATCATTGGCCGTTTGGTCTATGAGCACATGCAAGAGCATCCGCAAGGGCTCTATGGCACCGGCCTCGGCTCCAACTATCAGGCGCAAGGGTTAAAACTGTCCAAGCATTTTCGCCTGTCGTGAATGGGACGAAGCTTGTGCTTTGATGCTTTACACCAGGCATCTTGACATCAGGCAGCAAGTGTAGGATTCCTCCCATCACAAGCGGGTGTAGCTCAATGGTAGAGCAGCAGCTTCCCAAGCTGAATACGAGGGTTCGATTCCCTTCACCCGCTCCAAATTTCTCCCAATTACCGATTTTTGATCGCTTATGCAGCGACTTGCTGTGTTGGCATATGCGGTGTCTTGTTCCAGAAGAACGGCTTGGTTTTAAGCTCAATCATGGCTTTCCACGCAGCCCGAGAGGTCATGAGCCAATAAATCGGTATGGTTGCAGCCCGCCAGCCGATGTGCTTTCGCTCGCCCTCTGTCATGGCAGCACTTCCAAGGGCCAAAAACACCAGATAGCTGCCAAGGATGTTCATCAGGTCGATCCAGAACATGATGGTTTCCCGCAACGGAATGTCTGTGGTCGGCTTATCCAGCATGGCATAGAGTGTCATGCCCAGAAAAACGAGAATGGTGGGATGAAGAAGTGCTGAGATCAGCATGCCGCCGATCAACAGTTGAAAAACCAGAAAGGCTTTGCCGCCCATGGTGTTCCAGGCGGCGCGAGGGTGGCGCATCAACACCAGCCAGGTTTGCAGCCAGCCCTTGAACCATCGGCTGCGCTGGCCAATCCAGATATGCGCCGATGTTGGTGCATCTTCCAGCGTCGGGCGCATCAGCGTCTCGCAGCGATAGCCCGCCCGATAGAGCCGCAAACCCAGATCCGCATCTTCGGTGACGTTATAAGGGTCCCATGCACCGATCTTTCGCAAAATATCCGTGCGAAAATGGTTGGAGGTGCCGCCCAGAGGCAAGGGCATTTTATAATGTGAGAGGCTTGGCAGAATGCCGCGAAACAGGGCGGCGTATTCGAGCGCAAACAGGCTGCTGATCCAGTTGTCTGCTACATTTGCAATGATCAGTGGTGCCTGCAGGCAGGCCACCTCGGGCGGAGCCATGATGAAATGGGCATAGGCTTCTTTGAGCTGGTCGGGGTGCGGCCTGTCTTCTGCATCATAAATCACCAGATAGTCACCGCGCGCACCGGCAAGGGCATAGGTGAGGGCTTTGGGCTTGGTGCGCGGTCCAAGGGCTGGCGTCAAAACAATTTCGAAATGCGAAGGAAGAGTGATTGCGTTGAGCGCAGCCAATGTTTCAGCATCATCTTCTTCGCACACGAGCTTGATGTCCAGCCGTGAGGCTGGCCAGTTCAGCTGCCGCATGGCTCCAATCAGTTGAGGCACAATGGCACTCTCCCGGTAGATCGCAACCAGCACCGTGTAGGTTGGCAGACAGGTGCTGGCCGATAACAAGAGGGGTGGTGCTGGAGGTTTGCGGACGTTTTGAAACAACAGCAGGCTGCGAAACCACAATGTGCCCATATAAAGCAGCGAGAGCAATGTATGAATGCCGATCCATGTTGCCTGTGTGGCAGTGACTGTTCCAAAACAGGCAAGGGCAATCAGCAGGCCTGCGAAAAAGGCTTGGCGTGCCGTGAGCACCGTGCGGGCGGAATGTTGGGGGCTGGCATGAAAAAGCTGTGCCGAGGCCGCCTCTGCCCGTCTTTTCGCCCCCACTTTCCAGGCGGCGTCAGCGATGGTCTTAGGCGTGGCGATGGCAAGAGAAGCTGCAAATTCGGGCGATTGGCGCAAGCGTGCCTGAATGGCGGGCAAGCGTCTTGCCTCCGGCGCAATCACGGTTACCGGTGGCCGTGTTTTGTCGTAAAGACGAATGATCGCGGGTTGGGCCAACTGGCTATCAAGAAATTCACTGTCGAAAATCTGTTGCGTGGGCAGATTTTCCATAAAGGGCAGATCGAGCAGATCAGCGAGCCTTGCGTAATAGTCTTGCGCCGTCATGTAGTCGCAGGTCAAAAATTCTTGCTCAACCGTTGTGCCATTGCGCAGCGCCTGTTGGATCAATCGGCTCAATATTGTCGGGAGTATGCCGATTTGCTGTAGAACCAGCAGTTCCTCGCCAAAGGGATGGGTTGGCGTGCCGTGTTGAGACCTGCGCCCATTCCGGGGCGCGTGGCTGAGGAAGCGAATGGAGCTAACCTGTTGATCATCGTCATTGGGCACAGTCTTTTGCTTTCTTGAAACAAGATGCATTATCAACGTTATTTTGCGGACTGTGACCGTCCATTATTTGCAGCGAGGAGGCGTAAAGCGGTCGGATATTGACAAGCGCGGGCGGTCGCATCTGTGTGAAAGTCGCAATTCCGCCGCAGGCGAGAGATTAAATTCGATAGAAAAAGGCTGTGTTTAGGGGTTTGCTTGCTATGCCAAAAAGCTCATAAATACGTGCAGCCCGCCGACGGCTGGTGATCATGTTGATGGCACAGTCTTTGGGCGAAAAAACAGGCAATGCTTGCTGAGTGCGAAATGGAGGCGTGATGCTCCCGTAATATTTAGGGGAGATTTTCGTTTTCAAATCAGGCTTTGATTCTATTGGCAAAATAAAACCTCAGTATTGTATAGAAAAACATGAGACGATGATAATGATATGCTCGAAAGTTTCATCCCTGAAATTGTGGGGGGCATTTTATATTGTATTGGCTTTGCTCGTCTCATCCGGCATGGCGCGTGCGGATGACGCTGCGAAAATGGAAAGAATGCTGGTTTTGTTTGATGCCCATGAGCGGTTGGCAAAGCCTGATCTCTCGGTGCTGCTGAGGCTGAGGTTTTTGACAACGGTGGATTTTCCACCCTTCAGCTTTTTGGATCAAACGGGCCATTTGACGGGGTTTAACATCGATTTGATCCGCGAAGTCTGCAAGGAGCTTGGGGTTGAAGCCAAATGCGAGGTGCAGGCTATTCCATTCTCGGATATCGAGATTGCGCTTTTGAGCAAGCATGCCGATGCTGCTGTTGCAGGTCTGGCGGTGACAAAAAGCATTCGCGCCGACTTTGCTTTTTCCCGCCCTTACCTGATGTTGCCGGCGCGCTTTTTGACCCGGGTTGATGGCAGCAAGCCCAGGAACGCTGTGGATGATCTTGATGGCACGTCTGTTGGCGTGGTCAGCGGCACGGCCCATGAAGCGATGTTGAAGGCATTTTTCCCGGCCATCAAGCCTGAGGGCTTTGCCGATCAGGCCGCATTGATGCAGGCTTTAGCGCAAGGCAAAGTCCAGACTGTGTTTGGGGATGGGCTGCAACTGTCCTTTTGGCTTGCCACCCAGTCTGGCAATCGACCGACCGGTCAATCGGCCACTCCGTGCTGCGCTTTTCTCGGCGGCCCGTTTTTGTCCCGACGCTATTTGGGGGAGGGCATGTCCATCATGGTGCGCAAGGAAGACGGCTTTTTGGCTGCCGCCTTCGATTATGCTCTTGCAGCACTGGCACGCAAAGGACGCATGGATGAGCTGTCGCGTCGCTATTTCGCATCCGGTCTGTATTAGGCTGCTTGTTACGCTTTGCGATGCCGCGCAATAGCGCTGCGCTCAATGGCGGCGCAGGTGAGTTTATCCAGATTGAAGCGGTCCCGCAGCAATTGCAAAAAGCGGATCTCCTCGGGGCGCACCGTGTGGTCCACAGCGGCAACCTCCACAGCCAAGGCGTAAGCGGTGTCATAAAGCCGCTCCGGCAGGGCATCGCGAATGGTTTCCAGTGCAATCTCCATGCCTTCCGGCCCCGCCACCAAGGCAGCACAACGGGATGCAGCCGTGATCAGGTTTTCGGCTGGAAATCCTTCAAAGACGGGTGTTGTTTCGACAAGATGCCCGATCCGCTCCATTTCCTGATCGTTCATGGCATTGTCCACGGCGGAGGCCATAACCATGGCGAAGATGAGAGCGTCGTGAACGGTTACCGTGGTGGTCATTGCGAGACTTTTCCTGTGCTAGAGCATCGGCTGAAAAGTGGGAACCGGTTTTCAGATAAATCCGATGCGAAAACGAAAATCGAAAGCATCGTGCTGACCGTGATTTTCTGCACGATGCTTATGTCTTGCAATAATGGAGATTGCCGAGAGCCGTTTCAAGGGCAGTCTGGGGTAAGATCGGTGCCGATCAAAAGCATAAGGCTGCTGTGGCAAATATTCCTATTGGCTGACCCAGATAATGCGGGCGATCCAGTCGATATCGCTGGGATCCAATGTCCGATTGGCGTGGTCGGGATTGATGGAGATCAGCTCTACGGTGCGGGCATTTTGCCGCCCGAGAATTTTCGCCATAACCTCGCCATCCAGGGTCTTGACCACCACGCGGTCGCCACGGCGCACCTGTGCCCCCGGCTCAACAATCAGCACATCGCCATCGCGATAGAGCGGCTTCATGCTGTCGCCTTGTACTTCCAGCGCATAGAGGCCGGTTTTGGATTTGGGCGATGCGGGAAAATCCACCAGATCCCAGCCGTGACCTGCGGGAAAGCCGCCATCGTCAAAGAAGCCGCCCGCGCCCGCCTGCGCAAAGCCCAGCAATGGAATAGAGCCGATCTGCGGCGGAAAATCGCCCTCGGGCAGCATGGTGTCGGCATTATCGGCATCGAACAAGGCTGCAAACGTGCCAAGGTTTGAGCTGGTGGCATCCAGAACTTTGGCAATCGACTCGGTCGAGGGCCAGCGCATCCGCCCGTCCGGTCCAATGCGCTTCGATTTGTTGAACGAGGTCGGGTCCAGGCCCGCGCGCCGGGCAAGCCCGGATGGCGTCAAGTGGTTCTGCTCGGCAAGCCGATCAATTGCACTCCAGATTGTTTCGTGTGAAAGCATATCCAGCTAAACCCCGGCATTCATCAACAGCCGTCAAAAACGGTTTCACCCACAGCTCATATATCGGTCATATGAGGCCAAGAGTAAAGATGCTTGAGGAATAAAATCCTTAGTTTTTGCCGCTTTTATCGAAATAACGGCGTTTTTTCCGCAATGGGAGCATGTCCTAGCATTGACATCGCCAGGATCACCGCACTGTTTTGCAATCAGGCGACCATGCTCATGTTGAGCCGGCCAAGCTGAATGACGGCCTGTGTGCGGCTATCGACCCTCAATTTCAGCAGAATCGCCGAGACATGTGCTTTTATCGTCGCCTCGGACACGCTGAGTGCATAGGCGATCTGCTTGTTCAAAAGCCCCTCGCACAACATGCCCAGCACACGGTTTTGCTGCGGGGTCAGAGTTTTCAGCCGTGCCATCAGATCCGCCAGTTCTGCATCCTGCTCAAGGCCGCTATCATCGGCGATGGGGTTGGCAATGTCACCATTCAGCACGGTCTGGATAGAGTTGCGAATGTCATCAATGCCCGCAGATTTGGAGATAAAGCCGGAGGCACCCAGTTCCAGCGCGCGGCGAATGGTGGTGGCGTCATCGGTGGCCGAGCAGATAATGATGGGCAGACTGCAAAATTCTGCACGAAGCGCCATCAACCCGGAAAAACCGCTGATGCCGGGCATGGCCAGATCCAGCAACATCACATCCGTATCGGCATGGCTGATGGCGGCCTTGCGCGCCTCGTCAAAGGTGCCAGCTTCGATAATGCGCTGCGTGCCCTCCATGCCGCTGACGGCTTGGCGCAAGGCACCGCGAAACAAAGGGTGGTCGTCTGCAATGATGATTGTATGTTCTGCCATCGTTTGCCCCCTCCCAAGAGCTTTTATCCATCAGTGTTACCGCAAGTTATGATCTGCGGTCTGATTGTCTCGATCAATCCTGATTTAAACTCTGAAGCCGTGACACGTTTTTTTGGTGATACGGCCTATGCTTAAACCGGCTGATCGTTGCACAATGCAGCTGATCATGCATTTTAGCGCCAAGCGCGTTGAGAAACAATGCTCTCTTTGGTGAGGATTGCGCTTCGTCAAGACCGCGCTCAATGATTGATAGAAATATCCAGAAGGATCGTGCCATGGTGCCAACAGTGTACAAAATTGTCCCTGCGCAATTGTGGTTGGAGGCGCAAGACAACGGCCAATTTTCCGGTGCGCCGATTGATGTTGCTGACGGCTTTATTCATTTTTCCACGGCAGCCCAGGCCAGGGAAACAGCCCGACTGTACTTTTCCGGTCAGAGTGATTTGCTGCTGGTGGCGGTTGATGGGGCAAGCCTAGGCGCGGCCCTTGTTTTTGAGCCATCGCGCCATGGTGATTTGTTCCCGCATCTTTACGGCCCATTGCCGCTCTCAGCTGTTTTATGGCAAAAGCCACTGCCAGTGGGCCAAGATGGCCTGCATGTGTTTCCAGAGGATATGGTATGATCAACCCCTTCAAGCATTTTGCCCGGCCCGGCCTGTTTCTGTTTGATGCAGAGACCGCCCACGGGCTTTCCATTGCCGGGTTGAAATCCAGCCTGATGCCCAAATGCCGCCTGACCGATGATCCGCGTTTGGCGCAGGTGGTGGCAGGTTTGCGTTTTCCCAATCCGCTGGGCATGGCGGCTGGCTATGATAAAAATGCCGAGGTGCCGGATGAGCTGCTTGGCCTCGGCTTCGGCTTCGCTGAAGTTGGCACGCTGACGCCAAAGCCACAGGGCGGCAACGCCAAACCCCGTATTTTTCGTCTGGTCAGCGACGAAGGCGTGATCAACCGGCTTGGCTTTAACAATGCAGGCCATGCCGCAGCGTTGGTGCGCCTTAAGGCCCGCCAAGGCAAATCGGGCATTGTCGGCGTGAATATCGGAGCCAATAAGGACTCTGCCGATCGGGTGGCAGATTATGTTGCCGGTATTCGCAGCTTCTATTCGGTGGCCAGCTATTTCACCGCCAATATTTCCTCGCCCAACACGCCGGGCCTGCGCGATCTGCAAGCCAAGGACAGTCTGGCAGAATTGTTGGATGCCGTGTTGGCTGCGCGCGATGATGAAGCACAAAAAGCGGCGCGGCGCGTGCCGGTTTTCCTGAAAATTGCTCCCGATCTGACCGAGGAGGGCATGGATGACATTGCCGAAGTGGTGCTGGCGCGCGCATTGGACGGCTTGATTGTCTCCAATACCACATTGGCCCGTGATGGTCTGAAAGACACCCGTTTTGCAGGCGAGGCCGGTGGCCTTTCGGGCAAGCCGCTGTTTGCCAAATCCACGGCTGTGCTGGCGGGTATGCGCCATCGGCTGGGCAAGAACCTGCCGCTGATTGGCGTTGGCGGGGTATCATCTGCCGAGACGGCCCTGGAAAAAATCCGCGCCGGTGCCGATCTGGTGCAACTCTATTCCTGCATGATTTATGAAGGACCGGGCCTTGCCGCGGAGATCGTCAAGGGCCTGTCAAAAACGCTCGATCAGCAGGGTCTGTCGTCGCTCAGCGAGCTGCGCGATAGCCGCGTTGATCACTGGCGCTCATTAAAGGTTTGATCGGGAAACGTCTGATTGGTTCTGGTCTTCAGCCGGGTGAGCAAAAACACACCTCTGAAGGCCAGAAACAAATTGAGCGACAGCCAAAGTCCGTGATTGCCAAAGCTTGGCACCAACAGCGCCAGAGCGGCAAGATAGCCGACAAAAGCCGCCAGCATCATATTGCGCATATCGCTTGACCAGGCGGCACCTATGAAAATGCCATCCATTTGAAAGGCGAGTGCGCCGGTCATGGCGGTAACTGCGGCCCATGGCAAAAATTGGCGGGCCATTTGCCGCACATCCTCCGCGGTGGTCATGGCATCAATTAGGTGCCCACCAAACACCAAAAACACCAGCGTGGTGGCAACCGCAAACCCCAAAGACCACAGGCCGGTGAGCTTCACGGCCGCATCAAATCCGGGGCGATACATGGCACCCACGGCGCGGCCAGTGATTTGCTCGGCGGCATTGGCAATGCCATCGAGATAAAAGCTGGCAATCATGAAAAAATTCATCAGCACGGCATTGGCCGCCAGCGTGGTTGCGCCAAAACTGCTGCCGATGCGGGTCAGCAAGGTAAAGGCAGCCAACAGCACAAAACTGCGAATGAGAATGTCGCGGTTGAGAGAGAATAATTCAGAGAGCTTTGCGCGGTTGAGCAACTCTGCCCATGTCGGCATTTGCGCTTTGCTCATCCGCGCAGCAATGATGATCACGCCCGCCAAGGTGGCGCAGGCTTCACCGGCAACAGCGCCGTAAGCAACACCGGCAACACCCCAGCCATAATGCAGGCCCAGCACGATCGACAGGGTGATATTGACGCCGTTGAGCAAGATTTGCAGCGCAAGGCCAACGGAGCCTTTGCCGCGCCCCAACACAAAGCCCATGATGGTAAAATTGGCCAGTGTCAGCGGTCCGGCCAGAATACGAATGGAGAAATAAGTGGCTGTCACCTCCGCCACACGCCCTTCTGCGCCCATCATGGCCAAGCCGCCGCGCAACAACAGCGGCGACAGCAGCAGAATGATCAGCCCGATGCTGACGGAAAGAACCATGGAGCGACACAGAACCGCCACCTGCTCGCGCGGATCATCGCGCCCATAGGCCTGCGCCACCAGTGCGGTTGTGGAGGCGCGCAGAAAATTGAGGCTGGAAAACAGCAGATCAAACAGCACAGCGCCAATGGCCAGACCCGCCAGCGCCGCAGCCTCACCGGTGCGGCCAATTACGGCGGTGTCGGTAATGCCCAGCAAGGGCGTGGTGATATAGCCCAAGGTCATCGGCAGCGCGATGGCAAGCACGCTGCGGTGGGTGACGGTGAAAGCTTTGCTGTGCGGGAAGGTCTGCGTCATGAAAGGCTCCGTCAGGTGAGAGTTGCCCACCTGAAAGCCTTTTTATCCGATTCTCAGCTGAATGCCATTGCGGATTGGAATGCCGGAAGACGGCCCCACATCGGGGCGCGGCGTGCCCGAGAGCACCATGGCCCAATAGGGCTTGTTGCCGCGCGATGGAATGCGCGCCACCGCCACGCCAAGGCCGTGGTAAGGCCCCAACATGTTTTCCAGATGGTGCTTGGAATTGATCCAAGCCTGCATGGCCGCCTCATCGCTCTGCTGCAACATGGCAATGTTTTCAGCGGCGGGCAGCTGCACATTGCTGGCCCGCATGCGGGCACCAAAACTGTCACCCATGCCCATTAGATGCGACATTTTTTCAGCCTGCGCCATGCGGTTGGCCTGAAACATCGCGGCTTTGGTGGCGGCGGCGTCAGTCACCAGCGTGGATTTGCCGTTTTTGGTGCGAAGCGCATTGATCATCGGCAGGAAGGCGGCTGTTTCATCGGCCACATTCGAGGGGGCTGTGGGCTTCAGCGGCGCTGTTGCGCAACCGGCCAAAGTGGCGGTGAGCCCAAGCCCGGCCAGCGCCACAAAATGGCGACGACTGGCAATGAAATTCAAGGTGTTTTCACAGGACATATTATTTCCGAAGATCAATCAGGCGCAGGATGATGAAGATAGGAATGACAATGCTGGCACCCAGCAGCAAATAATCTCCCACGCGGCCGAGCGCTGAAAAGCCCTTGTGCCAGATGTCGAAGAAAAACCTGCGGATACTCTCGAGAATATCGGTTGGATAAATATCGAACATATGCATGACAAAGCCGACAATGACCGACACAACGATGAGCTTCACAATGGTGCGCACAAGGGAGTCGCCCAGAAATCTGTTGACGCTGTCTGACATTATGGGTGCCTCCTGTTTGGCCATCACATAATCTCACATAAGCGCAGGATTATGGCGGTGCAAGCACGTGGAGGTTTGCATGGAGCAGTTTGTAACGTGGGCATCCCCAAAAATACCCCTTGCGTTTTTAAACCGTTGGGCCATTGCTCGGGCAGATATTCCTCCGTTCAGTTTGAAACCCAATGCACCCCATCCAGATCCCTTCCGGTAACGCCGTGGCAGACCGCCGCGCCGATTATGCTCGCATGCTTTCCGAAGGGGGGGATGACATTGCTGCTGCCGAACTGATGGAACAAGCTCTGGAGCTTGCGCCACAATGGGTGGGTGGGTGGCTTTTACTGGGCGATTATTGCGTCAAAGCGGGCAATAACGAGGCAGGCGCTGCGGCCTATCGACAGGTGCTGATCCTAAACCCAACGGATATGTTTGCAGCCAGCCTGAAGCTGGCGCTGATTGGCGCAGACGCCGTGCCGCAGCAGCCGCCGAGCCACTATGTGGAGGCTTTGTTTGATTCCTATGCCAACCGGTTTGAAACATCGCTGGTGCAAAAGCTGGAGTATCGCGTACCGCAAAAACTGGCAGCAATGATGGCCGAGAGCCTTGGTACTGACATGCATTTTCGCTGTGCGGTGGATTTGGGCTGCGGCACAGGCTTGATGGGGGTTGAGCTCAAACCCTATGTGGATCATCTCGAAGGCTACGATCTTTCCAGCGGTATGTTGGTCAAGGCGGCGGAAAAAAACCTCTATGATCATCTGGCTGAAGCGGATTTATCTCTGGACGCCGACGCCTGTGGTTTGTTCTCAAACGGCAGGGCAAGCGCGCGCGCCGATTTGGTCACGGCGGCCGATGTGCTGATTTATCTTGGCGCTTTATCGGGTGTGTTTTCACTCGTCGCTGATGTGAGCGCAGCGGGCGGCTATTTCGTGTTTTCCACCGAGCGCTCGAGTGAGCAGGATGGTTTTTCTCTCGCCAATTCCCTGCGTTATCAGCACAGTCATAGTTATGTAGAGGGCGAATTGAGCAAGGTTGGATTTCAATTGCTGAAAAGCCAAGCCACGACCATTCGCATGGATGGCGGAAAACCTATTCCCGGCTTTCTGTTTATTGCCCGGAAAGCCATTTGAAAGATGGAATATTGCGATCTTCACGATAGGTCAGTTTTGCTGACCTATGCCTCTTGAAAGCCTTGGAATTTCAGGCATCCTTATGGCCTATTCAGTGATAAGAGGTACGGCCATGGCTTTGATGAACAACATGTTGGGCATCTGGAATAACAATCCTGCCCGCCATAGCCGCGCCGAAGATGTGCAGGGCATTTTATGCGGCACGATCATCGCCGCCCTCGGCCTCTATTTCATCTCAACCGTCGGCCTGCTCACCAGCGGCATCGCAGGGCTTGCCTTTGTGGTGCATTACTGGACCGGCTGGAATTTCGGCCTGCTGTTTTTTTTGCTCAACATGCCGTTTTATATCCTCTCTATCAAACGGGTCGGCTGGGATTTTACCCTCAAAACCTTCCTCTCGGTGGCGCTGACCTCACTTCTCGTCAACGTTCAGGGCCGTTTCCTCACCATCTCTTCGATCAACCCCATCTGGGGTGCCATTCTCGGCGGTGTGCTGCTGGGCTTTGGCCTTCTGGCGCTCTACCGCCACCGCGCCAGCCTCGGCGGCATTGGCATTCTCGCCGTGTTCATTCAGGACCGCTTCGGCATTCAAGCGGGGTTGGTGCAGCTTGCTTTTGACGTGGTTGTCATGGCACTGGCCTTTACAGTCGTTGGTCCTTCAGTTGTGGGTTACTCGATTATTGGTGCCGTGGTGCTGAACCTGTTTGTGCTGATCAACCACCGCTCGGATCGGTATATTGCGCTGCGGTGATTACGCTTTTTCACCTTGACCGCATGTGCTCAATATTGTGAATATTGTCTTCAGGCTGCGTGGTCGTGTCGGGGGATTTGTCATGCGCGTTAAAACCTTTTTGCTTGCTGCTGTTTTCAGTTTGGCAGCAGGACTAGCTCATAGCGCCGGTTTAAAATCTTTCGACATTCCCGCCGACCCAGATGGCCCCATGCTGAAAGCCGTGCAATGGTCGCCCTGTGCCACGCCGGATGGTGAGATCAAGGCTGGTCCTTTTCTTCTCCCCGGCGTTCGAGATTGCCCGATTGAAGGCGAAAAACGACCACTGGTCGTAATCTCCCATGGCTTCGGCGGCACCAATCTCAGCCATCATGACACGGCTGAAGCACTGGCGAATGCCGGATTTGTTGTTGTGGCGATCAATCATCCCGACGATACCGCTGCAAGCCTAGAAAAACAGCATAGTCTCAAGGCTTTGATCAGTCGCCCGACGGATGTAAAGCGTGCCATTGACTTCATGCTCGCCTCTTCGCCGGACGCGACCAGGATTGATCCTAACGCCATTGGCTTTTTCGGCTTTTCCAGAGGTGGATACACCGGTCTTGTTCTGGCTGGGGCCAACCCGGATTTTCAAGCGCTGCGCTCGCCTTGTCAGGATCAGACTGGGGTGACCTGTCCTCCGGTGAACCAGAATGTCTTCCCCAAGGTCGCTTTGCAGCATGATCAACGGATCAAGGCGTTTGTAATCGCTGACCCTCTGAGCAGTGTTTTTTCTGCTCCAGATAGTGTGCAGAATGTCACTGCACCTATTCAGATGTGGGGCTCTCAATATGGCGGAGATGGTGTTTCGCCGGAAAGCCTTCAGACCGTCGTCATCAACCTGTCCGTGAAGCCTGATTTTCATCTTGTGCCTAACTCTGAACATTTTGCATTTTTGACCGTTTGCCCCACAGAACTGGCCAAAAGCCTCCCAGAGCTTTGCGTCGATAGGCCGGGTTTTGATCGGGCAGCTTTCCATCAGGATTTGAATAAAAAAATGGCGGCGTTTTTTAAAGCGTATCTGTAACGGTCGCCGCATTGCCGGACTGGCCATTGCACCACTTATAAAATGGGCCGGCGTTGCCGCCAGCCCAAAGATTATCGATAAAGATTTACAGCCTATAAGTGCAGTTCTCGGGACAAGCCCAAAGATGACGAAACGTCGAACGAGAGTTTTGTCAACACGCTGGAGTAGGCGTTGTTGCTAGCCAATTTTGTTCGTTCAAGCCGCCGTTTTCACAGCGCCATAGGGATCAAACCGGCCATAGAATGTCTCGCCCTTTGCCGCCATGTCCTTAAGCAGTGGTGTTGGTGCAAAATGCGAACCGTAGGTCTTGGCCAGACGCTCGCACAATTCCACAAACACCTTCACACCCATGCCGTCGATATAAGACAGCGCGCCGCCGGTGTATGGGGCAAAACCGAAGCCGAGGATGGAGCCGACGTCGGCTTCGCGTGGATCGGTGACAATGCCTTCTTCCACCGTGCGGGCTGCTTCCAGCGCGATGGTGACCAGCAGGCGTTGTTTGAGTACGGTGACATCAACATCCGCAGGCTTTTGTTGCGGGTAGAGGTCTTTCAGGCCCGGCCAGAGCGATTTTTTCAATGGCTTGGCTGGATAATCATAGAAGCCTTTGCCATTCTTCCGGCCACGGCGATCAAGTTCATCCACCATCTTGTTGATCAGGCTCATATGCTCAGGCACAACCGCTTCTGCACCCAGATCGGCAATCGAGGCCTTCATGATCTTCTGCGACAGGTCCACAGCCACTTCGTCGTTTAGCGACAGCGGGCCAACCGGCATTCCTGCCATTTTGGCAGCATTTTCAATCATCACCGCCGGCACGCCTTCAATCAGCATGTCATAGGCTTCGTTGATGTAACGGAAGACGCAGCGGTTGACGAAGAAGCCGCGTGTGTCATTGACAACGATTGGCGTCTTCTTGATCATGGAGACATAATCCAGCGCCACAGCCAGCGCCTTGTCGCCGGTCTGCTCACCGACAATCACTTCCGTCAGCATCATCTTTTCAACGGGCGAGAAGAAATGCACGCCGATGAAATCCTCCGGGCGCTTGGAGTTTTTCGCCAGACCCGTGATCGGCAAAGTCGAGGTGTTGGAGGCAAAAATTGCGCCTTCCGCCAGCACGGCTTCGACCTTTTCAATCACCGCCTTTTTCACGTCTCGGTCTTCAAACACGGCTTCAATCACTAGATCGGCGTCCGATAGCGAGCCGTAATCTTCGGTGGGGGTGATGAGAGACAGCAGCTTTTCGCCTGCTTCCTTGGTCATCTTGCCTTTGCCAATGGCACCCGTCACCAGACCTTCAGCCACCGATTTGCCTTTGTTGGCAGCTTCCATATCACGATCAATCAGCACCACCGGCAGGCCTGCTGCGGCGGTGACATAGGCAATCGAGGCACCCATGAAGCCAGCGCCGACCACGCCGATTTTCGAAAGATTGCTCTTTGGCTGACCTGCGGGGCGACGCGCACCCTTGCCAAGCTCTTGCAGCGAGATGAACAGCGAGCGGATCATCGAAAAGGCTTCGGTGGTCTGCACGATTTGGGTGAAATAGCGCTGCTCGATGCGAAGGCCGGTATCAAACGGCACTTGCAACCCTTCGTAGACGCATTTCAAAATCGCCAGTGCTGCGGGATAATTGCCAGCGGTTTCACGACGCAAAATGGCAGGCGCTGCGGGCCAAAGCTGGGCCGAGGCAGGCGTCCAGATGCCGCCGCCGGGGGCTTTGAAGCCTTTTTCATCCCAAGGTGCCACTGGCTTCAAACCATCCTTGATCATCTGCTTGGCAGCGGTGATCAATTGATCTGGCTCCACCACCTGATGCACAAGGTTCATGGCCTTGGCGCGCTGAGGGGTGAGTGTCTGGCCCGTGGTCATCATTTGCAGGGCATCTTGCGCATTGGTCAGGCGGGATACGCGCTGGGTGCCGCCAGCGCCGGGGAAAATGCCAACCTTGACTTCCGGCAATGCCAGTTTGACCGATTTGGCGTTTGACGCCACACGGCCATGGCAGGCCAGCGACAACTCAAACGCGCCGCCCATGCAGGTGCCGTTGATGGCAGACACCCATGGCTTGCCATTGGTCTCGATCTTGCGCCAAAGCCAGCTCATGCGGCCAGCGGCATCAAACAGCTTTTGTACGGCGTTGGCAGGATCCTTGACCTTTTCCTCATGCAGCATGGAGAACATGCCCTTGATCATTGTCAGATCAGCGCCACCCGAAAACGCGGCTTTGCCGGAGGTGAAAACCACGCCCTTCACGGCTTCATCGGCCACCGTGGCATCCACAATTGCTTCAATCTCGTCCATCACCTCAACGGTGAACACATTCATGCTCTTGTCGGGCATGTTCCATGTCACAAGGGCAATGCCGTCTGCATCGGTCTCAACGGTGAAATTCTTATAGGTCATTGTCATCCCTCCCGATCAGACGCGTTCAATTACAGTTGCCGTGCCCATGCCCGCGCCAATGCAGAGCGTGACCAAAGCGGTGTTGAGATCGCGCCGCTCCAACTCATCCAGCACGGTGCCAAGAATCATCGCACCCGTGGCCCCCAGCGGATGGCCCATGGCAATCGCACCGCCGTTGACGTTCATCACATCATGCGACACATCAAAATGCTGCATGAAGCGCAACACCACAGCAGCAAAAGCCTCGTTCAGCTCAAACAGATCAATATCGGCCAGCGTCATGCCGGTTTTCTTCAAAAGCTTTTCCGTCACATCAATCGGGCCGGTCAGCATCAGCGCCGGATCAGAGCCGATATTGGCAAAGGCACGAATGCGGGCACGCGGCTTCAGGCCCATGCTTTCGCCACCCGCCTTGGAGCCAAGCAGCACAACACCGGAACCATCGACAATGCCGGATGAATTGCCCGCATGGTGGACGTAATTGATTTTTTCGATTTCCGGATGCGCCTGAATGCCCACGGCTTCAAAGCCGCCCATTTCTCCGGGCATCTGGAAGGAGGGGTTCAGACCCGCCAAGGACTGCATATCGGTGCCGGGGCGCATGTGTTCGTCGCGGTCCAGAATGGTCAGGCCGTTCTGGTCTTTCACGGCCACCACGGATTTGTCGAAATAGCCATTTTTCCACGAATGGGCAGCGCGCTTTTGGCTTTCCACCGCATAGGCATCCACGTCATCGCGGGAAAAGCCGTACTTTGTCGCAATCAGATCGGCAGACACGCCCTGCGGCATGAAAAATGCTGGAAAATTCACCGATGGGTCCATGAACCACGACCCGCCCGACATGCCAAGCCCGACGCGTGACATGCTTTCAACACCACCGGCAATGACAATATCATCGGCACCGGCGGCAATCTTGCCAGCGGCAAAATTCACCGCATCTAGGCCGGAGGCGCAAAAGCGCGAAATCTGCATGCCCGGTGCCTTGGTGGAATAACCGGCCTCAAATGCCGCAGCCTTGGGGATCACCGAGCCTGCATCCATCACCGGATCAACGCAGCCCATGATGATGTCGTCAACAGTGGATGTATCAAGGCCATTGCGGTCGCGGATGGCTTCCAGCGCCTTGGCAGCAAGCCGCACCGATGGCACTTCATGCAGCGCACCATCCTTTTTGCCGCGGCCGCGCGGCGTGCGCACGTGGTCGTAAACAAATACGTCAGTCATTGTCTCTCTCCCCGGAGCGCAACGCTCCTGAATTTTTTCAATGGCTTGCCCCCTGTGGGGACACGCCAAATCCCATCAAAATGCTTCAGCAGCCATTGCCATCACGCTGTCAGCGCCCGCTTCAATGCGGCTTTTGCGCAAAGCGGTTTCCGGCATGATCTTTTCCATGAAGAAGCGTCCGGTCAACAGCTTGTTGTTGTAATAATCGGCATCACTTGCGCCGCTCTCCAGCGCCTCATTCGCGGCCTTGGCCATTTTGGCCCACATATAGCCCAGCACCACCAGACCAAACAGATGCATGTAATCGGTCGAGCCAGCACCTGCATTGTCGGGCTTGGCCATTGCGTTTTGCATGAACCACATGGTCGAGGCTTGAACGTCGTTCAGGCCCTTCTTGAGCTGTTTGGTGAAGAAGGACAGCTTTTCATCACCCCGGTTTTCCTCGCAGAAGGCACCGATTTCATTGAACAGCGCCATCACCGCCCGGCCACCGTTGAGGCCTAGCTTGCGTCCCACCAGATCGAGCGCCTGAATGCCGTTGGCCCCTTCATAAATCATCGCAATGCGGGCATCGCGCACGTACTGGCTCATGCCCCATTCTTCAATGTAGCCATGGCCGCCGTAAACCTGTTGTGCCATCACCGCATGGTCAAAGCCCTTATCGGTCAACACGCCTTTGAGGATGGGCGTCATCAGACCGAGAATATCATCGGCAGTCTGCTTTTCCGCAGCATCGGATGAGCGATGCGCGATATCGGATTTCAGCGCGGTCCATAATGTGAAGGCGCGACCTGCCTCGTTAAACGCCTTGATGGTCATCAGCGAGCGGCGAATATCGGGATGGACGATGATGGGGTCGGCCTTTTTATCCAGCGCTTTCGCACCGGTCAGGGCGCGGCCCTGAATACGCTCACGCGCATAAGCCACCGCGTTCTGATAGGCAACCTCGGCAATGGACAGGCCTTGCAGACCAACGCCCAGACGAGCCTCATTCATCATCACGAACATGGCCGAGAGGCCCTTGTTTTCTGCGCCAATCAGATAGCCGGTGGCTTCATCATAATTCATCACGCAGGTGGCATTGCCGTGAATGCCCATCTTGTGCTCAATTGCGCCGCAGGACACGCCATTGCGATCCCCAAGGCTGCCATCGTCATTGACGATAACCTTGGGCACGATAAACAGCGAAATCCCCTTGGTGCCTTCTGGAGCACCCTCAATGCGGGCCAGCACCAGATGGATGATGTTGTCGGTCATCCCATGTTCGCCTGCCGAGATGAAGATTTTCTGGCCGGAGATTTTGTAAGTGCCATCACCATTGGGAACGGCCTTGGTGCGCAACAGGCCAAGATCGGTGCCGCAATGGGGCTCGGTGAGGTTCATGGTGCCAGACCACACGCCTTCGACCATTTTGGGAAGGTAAGTGGCTTTCTGCGCATCCGTTCCATGCACCAGAATGGCGGCAATAGCCCCTTGGGTCAGGCCGGGATACATCATCAAGGCCATGTTGGCCGACGACATATATTCACCCACGGCAGCATGCAGCACGTAAGGCAGGCCTTGGCCGCCAAATTCTGCGGGCACGGCAAGACCGCTCCAGCCGCCTTCGCAATAGGCGTCATAGGCCTGTTTGAAACCCTTGGGAACGGTCACGGAGCCGTCGTCGTTACGGGTGCAGCCTTCCTGATCGCCAGAGAGATTGAGCGGAAACAACTGCTCTTCGGCCAGCTTGGCTGCCTCGCCCAAGATCGCCTCAATCATATCAGGTGTTGCGTCTTCAAAACCGGGCAGATTGTTGTAGCGCTCAAGTCCAAGCACGCTGTTAAGAACGAAAAGCGTATCCGCGACCGGTGCCTTGTAAGCGGGCATGTCAGTATCCTCCGACGTTTAGGGCCGCAATCCTCCGCAGCCATCTTATAGCCTATTAAATATTGACGTGCGCGTAAACGTCAATACGCAAAAATGTGAATGTGATCGTGCAAGCGGACCGTTGCGGGCGAATTTCATCTCCCGTTTGCGAAAGGTTAAAAAATAGCTGCATTTCTTAACGACTTGTTTACCACGTTTCGTCGATTCTAGCGGCTAGTGATTTGCGCTGACCTCATAAGGCTGGATCTTGTCTCCAGCCCAAGTTTCAACATGGTCATCGCGCGTAGATCGGTCAACCGGCCAAACGTGAAGCGAGCTTGAAATATGAACGGACAGCGGTCTCAGTCTTCCCGCCAAGTGGGACATTCATCGCTTGATGCCTTGAGCCGCACAATCGAGGGGCTGGAGGCACGCATCGAAGGGTTGATGGGTGGCCTACCCAAAGGCAGTGGCCTCGCAAGCGCCGGGATGACAGAAACACGTTTGCCAGAAAGCCGTCTTCCAGCGCGCGCAACTGTTGCAGAACGGGTGGACCCTCTCCTTGAGATTCGCGAACGCCAGCGTGCGCTTGAAGCAGCACGCCCGCGCCGCGCAGATGCCTTCCGAGATGGCAATGCTTCGGTGAAAAATACCCCTCCGCCTGTTGAGCCTGCACGAAAAAACCGCCCCTTACCATCTGCTCACGTTCAGCAATCCGAGCCGCAAGCGCCCGATTTTTATCAGGCGCTTTCCAGCCTGCGGGCCGATATTCGCCTGGACATGAGCGAGAGCCTTGCTGGCGAAATTGGCTCTCTTCGTGCCGAGATTGCCGAAATTCGCAAATTGGCAGAAGACAGCCAAAACGCCGTTGCCCTGCGCGACGATGTTTCTCGCATGGCGGAAAGCATTGAGCGCATTGGTCAGACACCGACCACGGAGGCGCAAGGCCTGCGCGCTGACTTCGAAGAGCTGCGGTCCTTGATGGATGGTCTGGTGCGCAATGATAGCGTGCGGGCGATGGAAGAGCGCTGGACGGCGCTTGAAACGCGCCTTGAAACCATTGATCCGGAGCGTATTCAGCAGGATCTGCTGTCGCTGGCCTACCGGCTGGACGAGATCAAGCAGCAGCTTGGCTCGATCGGTGATGCGCGCTCCGTCCGGCTGTTGGAAGGCAAGCTGATTGCCATTGCCAAGGCGCTGGAAAATATTGGCGAGCACTTGGAGCCCAACAGTGAGGCGATTGCCGAGCAATTCTCTCAGCTGGATCGGCGCCTTGATGAAATCTCCCGCGCTGTTGCCGCCACGGGTCGTAGCAATGCGCCCGCCACCGATCCACGTTTGGTGGAGCGGCTGGAAGATCGTATCAACACCATTGCCCGGCATCTGGAAGTGATTTCAGAGCAGACGGCAGATTTTGGCCGCGAAAGCGAGCTTTCCCAGCGCATTGAAGCGCTTTCGCTGCGCATCGAAGATCTGGCCAATCTTGAAACTACCCGCCGGCTCGAAGAGCGGTTGGTTGAATTGACGGAGATGCTGGATCGCTCGCAGAGCGAAAACCTGCAACCGGAATTGACAGGCTATCTGTCGGATATTTCGCGCAAGATCGACGCCCTTGATCATGCATCGCTCAGCGATCATCTGGCAGAGCAGATTGCCGTGATTGGCCGTCGCATTGATGACATGGAGCTGCCTGCTCCTGCGGTGGATGAAGCCCTGCTGAAAAGTCTGGATGACCGGCTCTATTCCATTGCCGCGCGCCTGGATGAAACCGTGGCCGCACCAATGGTCGATCATGCCGGGATTGCTGGACTGGAACAACAGATTGCCGATCTCTCGGCCCTGATCAGCGCGTCACCCGTGGCAGACAGCGCCAATAGTGAGCGCATTGAAGGGCGCATGGCCGCGCTTGAAGATTATCTTGCCACCAGCGATGAATATATCGTGGAAGCAGCTCGGCAGGCTGCCGAAGCGGTGATGGACAATTACACCCGCCAAAGCCCGGCCCCTGTGGCTGGCACTGCACCCGACCAGACCGCAGAAACACTTGCGACGCTGGCCGATCATTTGCGCAATCTGGAAGAGATCAGCCGGGGCGGCGAAGAGCGCAGCCACCGCACAGTCGAGGCTTTGCATCAGACTCTGGTGCAGATTGCCGAGAAACTGGACCAAATGGATCGCCGCGCGACAGTGGCAGCGGCCAATCCTCCATTTGCGGCTGCCTATGACGAGCGACGGGACGTGCGACGGGACGAGCCACGGGACGGGCGGGCTGAAGCACCAAAGCAAAAAGATGCATCGCCCGTTCAGGTCGCTCACCGCGAAATCGAGGCGGCTTTTCAAGCACCAAGCCAAAATGCTGCATCGCTTCACCACGCGGAGGCGAGAAGTGACGTTGGGGCTGCCGACACCCGCCATGATGTTGCGCCAGCACGGCCGAGCTTGCTTGCCGGACTTGGCCAGCGCCTGAAAGCGAAGAGCAAAAAGCAGGCGTTGAGCGAATCGGTCAGCATCGCGCCTCAGCCTGCGTTGGAACATGCCCAGCAAGGCCGACAGGTGATGGAGACATCGCCCTCTATCGACCCCGCCGATGATTTGCTGCCGGACGAAGCCAATGAATTGCTTGAGCCCGGCTCTGGCAAGCCCGATGTGCGCAAAATTCTGGAAAAAGTCCGGGCCCGTCAAAGCAATGGTACCGTGAACAGTGAGCCGAAATCGGCACCTGCGGGTGCCAATGGTGATGACCGCATGGATTTCATTGCGGCCGCGCGCCGCGCAGCACAGGCTGCAGTCAATGAGACAGATCGGGGTTCGCGCGCGCAAAAACTGTCGATGGCCGATGAGGTCACCAGCGGCTCTACTTTTTCGCGCTATCGTCGGCCGATTTTGATGGCGGTTGGCGCTTTGCTGCTGGCGGCCCTTGCTTTGCCTTTGGTGAAAGGTCTGAGCTCCAACACCACAACGGCACCGACGCCTGCGCCAGCCCCGGCGGTGATGAATGCACCGGCATCAGCCCCAAGCGCACCGCTGGCGTCAAACATGCAGGCAAGCGCGCCTGTTGCAGACAGCGCAGGTGAGAGCAAATCACCAGCCCCGACCGGCTCGGCCAATTTGCAGGCATCCCCCATTGATGGCGGGCAACAGCTTTCGCCGCTTTCTCCGGCCACCACCGTGGCACCGGCCGACCAAGCTGGCTTTGCCGCGCCTGTGGCAGCACCGGAGCAGGCTGCAACCAAGCCTGCGTTTGAGGTGCCTGCCGAGATCACCCCGGCCTCACTGGTGTCTGCGGCGCAAGCGGGCGATACTGCGGCTTTGTTCGAGATCGGTTCGCGCTATGTTGAGGCGCGCGGCGTGCCAGCTGATTTTTCCAAGGCGGCTGTGTGGTTTCAGCGCGCCGCAGATCAAGGCTCGGCACCTGCACGCTATCGTTTGGCCGGGCTTTATGAAAAAGGCACTGGCGTGCCGCGTGATGTGGCCAAGGCCAAGGGGCTTTATCTGCTGGCTGCAGGCGCTGGAAATGCCAGCGCCATGCACAATCTCGCTGTCATGTATGCCTCCGGCACGGATGGCAAAGCCGATATGCAGGAAGCAGCCAAGTGGTTTATCAAAGCGGCCAATCTTGGTGTGACCGATAGCCAATTCAATCTCGCCGTTTTGTATGCGCGCGGCACGGGCGTGAAGCAGGATCTGGCTGAATCCTACAAGTGGTTTGCCCTTGCCGCCCGCGATGGCGATAAGGATGCGGGCCAAAAGCGGGATGAAGTGGCCAAGGCCATGACGCCAGAGGCGCTGGAAAGCGCCAAAGCCGCTGTGCAGCAATGGCAAGCCGCTCCGCTGGATCAGGACGCCAACACTGTGAACGTGCCCGATGCCTGGCAGGGCAAGGGCCTCACCACGGGCAGCGTTGATATGGAAAAAGCCATCCGCAATATTCAGGCCATCTTGAACAAGAATGGTTTTGATGCGGGCGAGCCGGATGGCAAGCTCGGTGCACGCACGGTGTCGGCCATCAAGGCCTTCCAGACATCGGTTGGGCTTGAGCCGTCGGGCAAAGTATCCAATGCCTTGGTGAAAGCGCTTCTTGCCAAAAACGCCTGACGCCCAAAAGGCAAAAAGCCTTTAGCTTTGGGGGTTGCCGCTGTTTAGGACAAACTCTGAACCCTTTGCCTTGCAGACAAACGAAATAGTCATACAATCAGCCTAGAGTCTGTCTGGTTCAGATTGAATCAGACAGACTCTAAAATTCTTTGCTTGAGTTTGTCTTTTCGGGAAAACCGGGTTCCACTTTTCCCTGACAAACTCTAGTCTCGGATTTGGTGGGGATATCTCTTCACCAACTCTGCTTTTTCGCTCCTTTCCCAAAATTCACCGTGATTGTTGGGATGTTCGGGTAAAAGACGTTAAACCATAGAAGGACTGTGACCGTTTGCCTGAGCTGTTCGGCCCTCCATCACGATGGATGGCGGGGTAGTGCCAGGGGTGGAAGATGAAAGCCAGGTTTTGCCCATGGGATGTTTTTCGCATGGCGTGAGGCAAAATGCTTTCACAGACGGCAGCGGAATTTCGCATTTCGGGGACGACCGTGACACTTTATCTGCCCATTGCAGAATTGTCGGTGAATATTTTCATCATCTTCGGCATGGGCGCGGCTGTCGGCTTCCTGTCTGGCATGTTTGGTGTCGGCGGTGGTTTTTTGATCACGCCGCTTTTGATTTTCTACAATATTCCCCCCATCGTTGCCGTTGCCACCGGCGCCAATCAGGTGGTTGCCTCTTCCATTTCGGGTGCCATGAGCCATTTTCGCCGTGGCTCTCTGGATTTGAAACTGGGCTGTGTGCTGTTGGTCGGGGGCTTGTTCGGGGCCTCGCTTGGCATGTGGCTGTTTGTGCTTTTGCGCAAACTTGGCCAGATCGATCTGTTTATTTCGCTGATGTATGTGCTGCTGCTTGGCTCCATCGGCACGCTGATGCTGTGGGAAAGCGTGCGGGCGCTGCGACGCTCGGCCCGCAATGAGCCCGCACCGGCGCGCCGTCCGGGGCAACACAATTGGGTGCACCGTCTGCCGTTTAAAATGCGCTTCAAGAAGTCGAAAATCTATCTCAGTGCCATTCCGGTGCTGGGCCTTGGTTTTTGCATCGGCGTGTTGACCCCGATGGGCATTGGTGGCGGCTTTATTCTTGTGCCCGCGATGATCTATCTTTTGCGCATTCCCACCAATGTTGTGGTGGGCACATCACTTTTTCAAATCATCTTTGTCAGCGCTTTTACCACCATTGCCCAGGCAACAGCCAATACCTCTGTCGATATTGTTCTGGCCTTTATGCTGATGATTGCAGGGGTGATTGGCGCGCAATATGGTGTGCGGGTTGGGCAAAAACTGCGGGGCGAGCAATTGCGCGCGCTGTTGGGTCTGCTGGTTCTGGCGGTGGGCATTCGTTTGGCCATCGAACTGGTGGTGACCCCCGCTGATGCCTATTCCATCGTTGTGGGGGCAGGGCGATGATGGCCGCTCAAGGCAAGGCACTCGCTGTTCTCTTGCCCTTGCTGTGGGCGACTGCTCCGGCCTATGCACAAATTCCATTTTTAACCCCGGATGCAACGGGCAAGGAAACGCTGGAAATTGGCACGTCCACCAATGAGATCGCCATTACCTCCGATTTTCGCGGGGCAGACCTCACCGTGTTTGGCGCGCTGAATACGGTGGATCAATTGCTGTTGGCGATTGGTCAATATGATGTGGTGGTGACGCTGGAAGGCCCCCGCGAAAACGCAACCGTGCGCCGCAAGGAAAGGCTGCTCGGCATTTGGGTCAACCGCCAGTCCCTGACGTTTGAGAGCATGCCAACCTCCTATTCGGTGGCCAGCACCCGGCCCGTTGACGAAATTGCCGCGCGCCCGATGCTGAACCAGCTGGGGATCGGCGTCGATTATCTGCCACTGTCGCCACTGGGCTATTTCAACGGCAATATCAATATTGGTGATTTTCGGGCTGCCTACCGTCGCTTGCAGCGCAGCAGCGGCCTTTATCAGGATGAAAATGCCGGTGTGCGGTTTGTCAGCACCAACCTGTTTCGCGCAAGCCTGCGCCTGCCGGCCAATATTCCCGATGGTGTGCATGTGGTGCACGCCTATCTGTTCAAAAGCGGCGAATTCCTGACCCAAAAGGAATTGCGCCTGCGGGTAGTGAAAACCGGCCTGGAACAGGCGATCACGGATGCCGCCCATAACCAACCATTTGCCTATGGGGTTTTTGCGGTGTTGATTGCCGTCATCACCGGCTGGGGCGCAAGCATTGTTTTTCGCAAGGATTGACGCTCTCACAGCCCGCGCAGATCCACCACGAACGCCCCCGCGGGGCCTCAAGGGGCATCCGGGTCGGATCTATCCGCGCGATGATTTCAATTTCGGCCCATGGTCTTCAGTGAGCGACGGCCTTGCAGGGGCCGCTCGATAGCAGTCTCGCCCGTCATGCTTGGCACAATAGAGGGCGCTGTCGGCGTCAGCCATCAGATCCTCTGGCCGATTGTTCTGTGTTGGCTCCAGAGTTGCCACACCTATGCTGACGGTGACAATGCCCTTGTCGCTCGTGGTGTGTGGTATACGCAGGCTGCGCACCCCGCTTTGGTATTGGGCTGCAAGCTCGATTGCCCCTTTGGTGTCTGTGTTGGGAAGAATCAAGGCCATCTCCTCGCCGCCATAGCGGGCGGCGCAATCGGTGCTGCGCTTGGCAACCACCTTCAGCCGTTTTGCCACTTGTCGCAGGCATTCATCACCAACCTGATGGCCATAGTGGTCGTTGAACAGTTTGAAATGATCAATATCGACCATGAGCAGGCTTAATGGCTCTTTCGAGCGCCGGGCACGGGCAAATTCCTGAGCCAGTTTTTCATCAAAGGCGCGTCGATTGAACAGCCCGGTCAATCCGTCTGTGAAGGCGGCTTTTTCCAAAGCGCGATTGGCGGTTTTCAATATGTCTTCGGCCTCTTTTGTGCGGGTAATATCGGTGAAAACAATGATCGTGCCACCCCCGCCAACGCTGCAGGTCCGCGCTTCCAGTGTCCGGCCATCCCAAAGGTGAAGCGCGCGCGCGCCCGGCATGGGCACTGCGGGAATTGGCTGTTGTGCCATGTGCTGGGTGAGCACTTCCTCTCCGCGCGTGCGGGACGCTGCGATGATGTCAGCCAGTTTCGCGCCCGGAATGCGGATATCGGCGGTCTTGGTAAACATCGCAAGATAGCGCGCGTTGCAATAGACCAGCGTGCCGCTTCGATCAAACATCACCAGCCCATCGGCCATGTTGGCCAAGGCATCTGACAGTTGCTGCTGGCTGACGGCGAGCTTTTTCTCCAGCTCTTTTTCGGCGGTGATATCGCGATTGTGGGTCACAAGGCCGATAATCTCGCCGGTAGCATGATCAAAGATCGGATTTTTCAGTGTTGAGAACCACCCTTTTGCCCCATCCGGTCGCTCATAGCGCTGCTCGATATGGGCGGGCTTGCCTGCTTGCAGCACAGCCTGTTCATCGGCCCAATAGCGTGCCGCAAGTTCGTGAGGATGAAAATCGGCATCCGTCTTGCCAATTAACTCATCCGGCGACGGGACATTCAGAGCATGGGCTGTGGCCGGATTGGCAATGATAAAACGGCCACTCCGGTCCTTGGCATTCAGGCTTTCCGGCAAGGTTTCGGCAATGAGGCGATAAAATTTTGCTTTCTCGATTTTTTCGCGCAGGCGCAGTTCTGCACGCAAAAGATAGGTTGCGATCAAAACCACACAAAAAATCAAGGGTATCAGCAGCTTGAGCCATTCAACCGTGCTGGCTCTGATCTCCACAGGCAGGACAAAAATTGCAAACTGCGGCAAGGTGGCCACGCCAGCACTGAACACCACGATGCGGCGCGTGCTGAGAATGGCTTTTTCATCATTCCAGCTGACACAGATTCCGATGACGGCTGCCGAGATAATAGTGATGGTGCCCGCACCAGCCCCTACGCCGCCCAGAGAGATGCGATAGATGATTGCCATGGTTGCCGCGATCAAGGTCGAGACTGGCCCACCAATGAGACCTGACAGGGCGATCGATACCGTTCGAAGGTCGGTGAAGACGCCGGGCGCGATGTTGATGGGAAATAACATAGCCGAGATGGAGGCAAAGCCGCCGACAACACCAAGGCCAACGGGGCGAAGGGAAGGGTATCGCTGCTCAAGCAAGGCATCGACCCGGCTCCAAACAGTGGTAAACAACACCGCCAAAGCGACGTTGACCAAAATCAGCGTGGCAATTCCACCCATGCGTCTGCATGCTCCTACAACAAAGCGCTTGCTGATCATGTCATTTTGATCATCAAGGGCCATCATATGAAATATAAGTTAATTTGAACTTTCGAATTTCATGCCGCAGCACACTCTTTGGGTGTTAAAAAAGAGCGAACCTCTTGAGGCGAAGCAGGCTTGCGTTTACTGCCGATAAGGCGAGCACAGCAGAGCGGGGCATTGGCGTGACAGCAACAAAATACAAATCGGGCCTTCGAAAAGCCATGGCATCGACAGCAGAGCAGCACTCGCTGCTGGAGGACGTGCAAGGCGTGCTGGCTGGCAGCCTTCTGGCATCATTGGGGGTGGTGTTGTTGTCCAGCGCCAAGCTCTTGTCGGGTGGCACCGCAGGGGTGGCTTTCCTTGCGCATTATCTGATGCATATTGGCTTTGGGCCCATTTTCTTTGTGATCAACCTGCCGTTTTATTATTTTGCGTTTCGGCGCATGGGGTGGGCATTTACGCTCAAGACTTTCGTCGCTGTTTTGCTGACATCGGTGTTCAGTGCCATTTTGCCGCGTTTTATCAGCTTCTCCCTGCTCGATCCGCTGGTGGCGGCGGGGTTTGGCGGTTTGCTGATTGGTTCCGGCATGCTGGCGCTGTTTCGCCACAAGGCAAGCCTTGGCGGGTTCGGAATTTTAGCGCTTTATTTGCAAGATCGCTTTGGCTGGCGGGCCGGGCTGGTTCAGCTCTGCTTCGATGGCGTGGTGCTGATCAGCTCGTTTTTTGTCGCCTCCATTGGCACAATCGCCGTGTCAGTGGCGGGTGCGGTGGTTTTGAACCTTGTTTTGGCCATCAACCACCGCAGAGACCGTTATATCGCGGTCTAAAGCATGTCGCGTTTTATTGTCCTCAATAAAACGATAACGTACATGCGAAAAAGAAAGAGCTAAAGCCTGTCTGGTTCAATCTGAACCTGACAGACTCTAATGGGTGCTATTTCTCTGTCCGGCGCGCAAAATAATTGGCCAAAATAGCACCGGAAATATTGTGCCAGACGCTGAAAATGGCGCTTGGCACGGCAGCCACCGGCGAGAAATAGGCATTGGCAAGGGCGGCCCCAAGGCCACTGTTTTGCATGCCCACTTCAATGGCAATGGCTTTGCGCTTAGTCAGGTTCAGGCCCAATGCCTTGGCGGCAAAATAGCCCAGCAGATAGCCAAGGCCGTTGTGCAGAACCACCACGGCAAAAATCATCAGGCCGGATTGGGCAATGGCCGCTTTGCTGGCTCCCACCACGGCAGCCACAATCAGCACAATGCCGATAACGCTGACCAGTGGCAGAACGGGAACGGCGGCTCGCACCATCTTCGGCAACAGTTTTTGCGCAAGAAAGCCCAAAGCCAGCGGGGCCAGCACGATTTTGACAATGCTGATAAACATCGCCCAGGCATCAACCGGCAGGAACTGACTGGCCAGCAGCCAGACCAGAAACGGCGTAACCAAGGGTGCGGCCAGCGTTGTCACACTGGTGCAGGCAACCGAGAGCGCCACATCGCCCTTGCTGAGATAGGTCATCACATTGGATGACGTGCCGCCTGGGCAGCAACCCACCAGAATCACCCCTGCAGCCACCTCTGGTGGCATGGGAATGATATGGGTGAGCAGCACGGCCAGCAGAGGCATGATCAGGAATTGGCAGACGACGCCGATGGTGACCTCAACAGGGCGACGCGCCACCTCTTTGAAATCATCGACCGACAGGGTGAGCCCCATGCCAAACATGATAATGGCCAAAAGTGTTACAATCCAGGGTGCAATCTGCTTGGCCTGATCTGGAAATAAAAATCCAAGAACAGCGCAGATAATCACCCAAACGGCAAAGGTTTTGCCAATGAATGTGGAAAAAGCGGCAAGTGCTTTCACAATGACCTCCTCAGGAATGATGGAAGCCGGGTTTAGAGCCGATCACACCTAAGTCAAGCCATGGACCGGGCAGATGTGTCGTGTGCCCAGAGATGATATGAGGACATGGTATGAGAATTGCGATGCGGCAAGCCGATGGCGTAACCCATGCCATTTTAGCCAGATATGCTCAAGAAAGAGACAGAGAATGACGTTTTTTCGCTCCAGTTTGGTCTTCGCCCTGTTGCTTGGTGCGCCGCTTGCCCATGCCGCAGACGGCACACTTGCGACAATCAAGAAAGCCGGGGTGATCCGCATCGGCACCACCGGCGATTATAAGCCCTTCAGTTATAAGGGTGCGGATGGCGTGCTGGAAGGCGCGGACATTGCCATGGGCAAAGAGCTTGCCACCGATCTGGGCGTGAAGCCCGAATTTGTCACCACCACATGGAAAACCATGCTGGACGACTTCAAGGCCGATAAATTCGACATGGTGCTGGGTGGAATTACCGTCAATCCGGCCCGCGCTGAAGTCGGTGATTTTTCGGTGCCCAACATCAAGGATGGCAAACGGCCGATCGTGCGCTGTGAAGACAAGGATAAGTTCACCACCCTGGAGGCCATTGACGTGGCGTCCGTGCGAGTGATCGTCAATCCCGGTGGCACCAATGATAAGTTTGCCCATGAGCACTTCACCAAAGCTGCCATTGAAGTTTTCCCGGACAACAAGGTTATTTTTGACCAGATCGCTGCCAACAAGGCTGATGTCATGGTCACCGATGGTGTTGAAGTGGACCTGCAATCCAAGCTGCACTCCGGCGTGCTATGCCCCGCCGCTGTCAAAGAGCCTTTCACCCATTTCGAAAATGCTTATCTTTTGCAAAAAGATCCGGCGTTCAAAGCGGTGGTCGATGGTTTCATGACCAAAGCCCTGGCAAACGGCGATTGGAAAGCCAAGCTGGATGCCGCGATGAAGTAAGCCTACTGCATAATTCTTAAATCGGAATCGATTTAAGGCGAAAATTATGCAGCAGATATAAAGAGCTACAGCGAACCTTAGTGCGCCATATATGGTGCATGGCGCTGTAGTGGGGGCATAGAAAAAGACGAAAGGCTCGGTTTCACTGAGCCTTTTTGCTGATGTCACGCGGCTTGGCTGGGGGCATCAACAGGGTGCTGAAATCGAAATCCGACGGCGATCATGTTCCAAAGATTGATCGTGCCGATAGCCACAGTGATGTTGGCGATCTCCTCGTCGGTGAAATGTAATTTCATTGCAGCGAAGTCTGCATCAGGAGCACCCGTTTTGGGAAGGTGGATGAGCGCGTCGACCCAGCCAAGCAAGGCCCGTTCGCGGGCGCTATAAACAGGGGATTCTTTCCATGCGCAGATCAGATTGATCCACTGCTCGCTCATACCGTCGCGTCGCGCCTCTTTCACATGCTTGTCCACGCAAAAGGCGCATCCGTTGATTTGCGACGCGCGCAGCTTAATCAGGTGAATATCCTGACGCGAGAGTGACGATTGCACATAGCTTTCCAAGGCACTCACGGCCTTGTACGATGCCGGTGCTGCTTTTCCAATATCCAGACGTTGGGTCATGGTTTTCCTTTCCGTGTGGCGCGTATCAACGCACCTGTTTGCGTTCATGGATGTCGAGAAATGCGCAGCCGCGGGCGGCGATAGCGCCGTCATCAGTTTCTTGCAAATCTTGCATCAGATCCGTGATGCTGGTCTTGGCAAGTTCTGCTCGGTAGACGCGCTCTGCCGCCAACATTTTCGCGGCAATGCCGCAGGGCTTGTCAAAATACCGCGCAGGCAGGGGATTGGGGCCTCGCTGGCGAATTTCATTGCAGCGAAAGGCCGGTTGCGGCCCCTCAACCGCCAGAACAATATCCAAAAGGCTAATGTCATCGGGTTTGCGCTTTAGGCGATAGCCACCTTTGGGGCCAGGCACCGTGTCCACGAGATCGGCAGATGAAAGCGCCTGCATATGCTTGAGCAGATAGCTGGGTGACACGCCGTGATATTCAGCCAAGGCCGAAGCAGAGAGCGTACTTCCCTCTTCCAGACAGGCAAGCATTGCCATGCTGTGTATTGCCTGTTCCACACCGTCGCCCAGTTTCATAGCGCATCCCCTTAATCGTGGATAAAATATATCCGCGATTCGACTTGATGTAAACTGGTTTTCTGAAGCGCCATTCCTGGCAGCCTTTCTGGCTGAGTTTATTGGCTATTCGGCAGCATTGCGGCGCGTTGATGAGACTTGGGTCAGAAAGGCCCGGAGTGCTGCCGGCTTGACCGGCTTGTGTTGCACGGTGATGGACTGGCGCTCGGCTTCATGGCGCACGTCCATGGTGCGGTCGGCGGTGATCAGAAGACCGGGAACTGGCTGGTGATACAGCGCGCGCAGGCGCAAGATGGCACCTATGCCGCTGCCGTCGCCCAGATGATAATCGGCAATAATCACATCGGGTGGCTCGGGATGGTGTTTGACAATGTCATCAAGCTCTTCAACGGAGCCAGCACTGATAACCAAACAACCCCAGCCACTAATCAGCAAACGCATGCCTTCCAGAATGTCAGGCTCGTTATCGATGCACAAAACCCGCACTCCCCTGAGCAGCGATGGTGCTGGCGATGGCGAGGCTTGGTGTTGCGTGCTTTGCAGCGGCACCGCATTGGCCTTGGCCAAAGGCATGGTGACGCGAAAACTGGTGCCGCGCTCCGGCTGGGATTCCAGCTCCACCGGATGTTTGAGAACCCGGGCGATACGATCCACAATCGAAAGGCCCAGGCCCAGACCGGAGGCATTTTTCATGCCCTCATCCAATCGGGCAAACTCTTTGAACACGGTGCGAAATTTGGAGGAGGGAATGCCGATGCCTGAATCGGTCACCTGAATAACGGCCTGATCGCCGCGTTTGCGCACCCCCACCAGAACCTTGCCCGATGGTGTGTATTTGATGGCATTCGACACCAGATTTTGCACAAGGCGCCGCAACAGGTTGGGGTCAGACCGCACAGAGAGATTGGTGGGCATGATGACGAGTTTGAGGTTTTTCTCCCGTGCCATTGGCTCGAAATCGGTGCGGATACGCTCCAGAAGGTCGTGCAGGGCAACCGATGCAAAGCGCGGTTTCATGGCACCGGTGTCCAGCCGGGAAAGATCCAGAACAGCCCCCAAAATCAGCTCGACAGATTCCAGCGCGGAATCAATATTGCGGGCCAGAACCGCGTCATCCGATGGGCCAATGCGCTCGACCAAGGCCGACGAATAGAGCCTTGCCGCATTCAGCGGCTGCAAAATATCGTGGCCAGCGGCGGCAAAGAAACGGGTCTTGCCAATATTGGCCTCATCCGCACTGGCGCGGGCTTCCGCTAAGGCTTTGTTGACGTGGGTCAGCTCGGCGGTGCGGGCAATCACCCGCTGTTCCAGCGTTTCATTGGCTTGTTTCAAGGCGCGATCCGCAGCCACACGCTGGCTAATGTCGGTGAAGGTCGCCACCAACCCCTTGTCTGGCATGGCATTGCAACGCACCTCGACAATGCGCTCGCCATTGGCCAGAACCAGTTGAAACGGCGCATCAAGATGATGGAAATTGGCCAGCACACTGGCTTCCTGCTTCGGCGCAATATCGCCACGCGCGCGCAATTGTTCGACAATGTCATGCAAAGGCACGCCCACTTGTCCCATTTCATCGGGCAGATCCAGCAGATCACGAAACCGGCGGTTCCAGATGGTCAATCGGCCGGATGTGTCAAACACGGCGATGCCCTGATCCATCTGGGACAGCGCCGTTTGCAGCATATCCTGGTTATAATGCAGCGCTTCGCTGGCCTGATCCAGCAGCCACGCGGTATCGGCAGAGGTATCCTCCACCTTTTGTAAAATCAGTGACAGCACCAGCCGGGCCGAGGCCGAACCAATGGCACTGCCCAGCAATTGCTCGGTAAAATGGATAAAGGCCATGTCGGCAGGGGCGTCATCGTCCAAACGCCGCCCGGCCGTGCGCTCATAGCTTTTGAGCGAGCGCTCCATGCGCTCCTGCCCAAGATAGCGGGCAATGGCTGTTTTCAAATCCCCCGTGCTGACCCGCGTTTTCCAGCCGCGTGTGGCAAATTGAGAGCGTAAGTGACCACGCACAAAAATGCCGGACTGAATGCGCTCAACCGGTTTTGGATTGCGGCTGAGACTGCCCAGCACAAAAGCCAGCGTGTTGATGATGAGGCTGAGAACCGTTGCATTCAATAGCAGATCAGGATCAGGACCGGAAAAGGCACTCACGCCGGGAAACAGGAAGGATAAAATCTGCGGGGCCAGATCCTTATGGGCATCCAGCCCGAAGCTGGGCAGCAGCAGCATATAAATCCAGGCCAGAAACCCCAAGGTCAGGCCCAGAATGGCCCCACGCGCATTGGCCCGTCGCCAGATCAGTCCACCCAGCAGGGGAGGCGCAATCTGGGCAATGGCAGCAAAAGCCAAAAGGCCAATGGAGGACAGGCCACGATCATCATTGGCAAGCCGATAATAGGCATAGCCCAGCAGCAAAACGGCCAAGATCGCCAGACGCCGTATGATCAGCAGGATCTTGGCGAGGCTTTGCGAGGCACTATAGTGCTGATTAAAGCCACGCCGCAGCAGGATGGGCATGACAATATCGTTGGAAATCATAATGGCCAGCGCCACGGTTTCCACAATCACCATCGCCGTTGCGGCAGAAAAACCGCCAAGAAAGGTGATAAGCGAAACCACGGGCAAACCATGGGAGAGCGGCAGCGAGAGCACATAAAGATCGGCATTGCCCGCGCCATTAAACGCCAAAAGCCCGCCAATCGCGGCGGGAAGCACAAACAGATTGATGGCAATCAGATAGGCTGGCAGCAAAAAGCGCGCCGCTTTCAATTCGCGGGGGGTGCGATTTTCCACCACGGTGACATGAAACTGGCGCGGCAACATCAAAATCGCAAAGCCGGACAGGGCGGTCAGCAAAATCCAGCGACTGATCGGCGTTTCATGGCTCAGGGCCGCCATCACCTGCGGGCTTTGTGTTGCCGCATGCCATAGATCGACAGGCCCTTCGAACAGGAAGAAAACAACCGTGATGCCCAGGGTCAGAAAGGCCAGAAGCTTGACGACGGATTCCATGGAAATCGCGAGAATAAGCCCGTCCTGATGCTCTGTGGCATCCGTGTGCCGTGTGCCAAACACCATGGCGAAACAGGCCAGCGTCAGCGTCACCACCAAAGCCAGATCGAGAAAATAGAGATTGCCGGTGCCAATGCCATAATCGAGCGGATTGACCATGACGGTCACGGAATTGGACACGGCTTTCAGCTGCAGGGCGATATAGGGAATGGAACCGGCCAGCGAAATCACCGTCACCAACATGCCAACAATCGGATTTTTGCCATAACGGGCGGCGACAAAATCGGCCCCGGAGGTGAGCTTTTCCGCCTTGGCAATCTCGATCATGCGCCGCATCAGCGGCATGCCCAGCGTCAGCATCAAAATTGGGCCAATGTAAATGCCCATGAATTCCAGCCCGCGATCGGCAGCCAGACCAACGCCGCCAAAATAGGTCCATGATGTGCAATAGACCGCAAGCGACAGGCCATAGACCAAGGGTCGTCCGCGCGCAGGCCCGCTTCGGCGGCGGCTCAAGCGGTCGCCAAAGCTGGCCACGGCAAAAAGCAGCAGCAGATAGAGAATTGACGCCGTGATGATCAGCCATGCCGGAAGCACTGTTTTGCCCCTCCCATTCCGGCTATGAGCTTAGGTCATGTTGGTGCAATTTGAAATCGGTACTGTATTGGCAATAAGTCGAAACAAACACGGATGTTATGCGTTCTGCGATGGCAGATCAGAGTGTCTTTCGCGCAACGTTTGCTTGCTTCACTTTTGATCATTCTGCTAAACTGAAAAAAGGACAAGGCATGGTGGTGAAAGGGACAAAAGTGCTAAATGAATTCAAATCCTTTATTGCCCGCGGCAATGTTATGGATCTCGCCGTTGGCGTGATTATTGGTGGGGCCTTTGGCTTGATCGTCACCTCACTGGTCAATGACATTGTTATGCCGGTGGTCGGTGTGGTGTTTGGCGGCTTTGATTTTTCCAATTATTTTATTCCGCTGAGCGACAAGGTAACAGCGCTGTCGCTGGCCGAAGCCCGCAAGCAGGGTGCCGTGTTCGCCTACGGCAATTTTCTCACGGTGGTGATCAACTTTGTCATTTTGGCATGGATCATTTTCCTTATGGTCAAGGGCGTGAATACGCTTCGCAAGCAATTGGAGCGGCAGGAAAAGGCCGAGACCAAGGCAGCCCCTCCGCCAGCCGATGTGCAGCTGTTGACCGAGATCCGGGATTTGCTGAAAGAAAAATCCGTTTAAAAAATGATGCGACAGCGCTTTGGCTGTCGCATATTTTTAGGCGTTATGGATTGTGCTGAAACATCACCAAAAACAATCAATCCGCCACGCTTTATCATGGGATTTCTTGCTTTGCTTCGGCTATGAACGAAGCAATGTAGGAGCTTTGCCATGTCCCTGATCAACAGCCTGAGCCAACGTGCCACCGATGCCCCGGAGAGCGGTATCGTGGAAATCATCAATTACGCCCGCGGGCGTGACAATCTTTTGCCGCTCTGGGCCGGTGAAGGGGATTTGCCGACCCCCGATTTTATCAATCGCGCCGCAAGTGCAGCGCTTTTGGGCGGCGAGACATTTTACACCTGGCAGCGCGGCATTCCTGAATTGCGTCAGGCCTTGTCCGATTATTATCAGCGCCATTTTGCAGCCTCGCTCTCTCCAGAGCATTTCTATGTCACGGGCTCGGGCATGCAGGCGATACAGCTTGCCGTGCAGGCCATGACCCAGCCGGGCGACGAGATGATCTATCTTTCGCCTTGCTGGCCCAACATTGTCTCTGCCATCAACATTGCCGGGACCAAGGCCGTGGGTGTTGAGATCGATTATGTTGACGGTGGCTGGAAGCTCGATCTTGGGCGATTGGAAAAGGCCATTACGCCCAAAACCAAAGCTCTGTTTATCAATACGCCATCCAACCCCACCGGCTGGACAGCAAGCCTTGAGGATTTGAAAGCCATTCTGGCATTGGCCCGCAAGCACGGCCTTTGGATTCTGGCTGATGAGATTTATGCGCTGTACTATTTTGTTGGCGAGCGTCGCGCACCATCCTTTCTGGATGTGATGGAAGAGGGCGATCGGGTTATATTCGCCAATTCCTTTTCCAAGAACTGGTCGATGACGGGTTGGCGGGTTGGTTGGCTGGTGGCTCCACCGGAAATTGGACAGGTCTTGGAAAATCTCATTCAATATTCCACCTCGGGTGTGGCGCAGTTCATGCAGCGCGGTGCCGTTGTGGCCTTGAATGAAGGTGATGCCTTCGTGCGCGAAAACATCGAGCGCGCCCGCACATCGCGCGAGATTTTGCTCAATGCTTTGATTGCCACCAATCGGGTGCGCTCCGCCAAGCCTGATGGCGCACTCTATGCCTTTTTGGAAATTGATGGCGTGACCGACAGCCGCAAGGCAGCGCTTGATATTGTCGATAAAACCGGCGTCGGCCTTGCACCCGGTACTGCTTTTGGTGCGGGCGGTTCCACCTTCCTGCGCGCGTGCTTCTTGCGCAATCCGCTCCATATCGAAGATGCAGCCAAACGGCTGAGCGATTATATCGCCAGACTGTGAACTGTCGATCGCTGACGGTTGCGCTCGATCAGTTAAGATTGCATTATCCATCTGTCTAAAATGTCCCGCACTTATTATTGTCCATTCGAAGATTTTAACGGGCTAAAAGGTGAGTGTGGGATAGGGGAAACAAGAGATCATCTCTTGTTGGAGAGAGCAATGGCAGTCTTGGTAACGGGTGGTGCTGGCTACATTGGAAGCCATATGGTGTGGTCGCTGATTGATAGCGGCCACGAGGTTATTGTGCTCGACCGCCTCACCACAGGCTTTCGCAGTGCTGTTGCGCCTCAGGCCACGTTTTATTACGGCGATGTTGGCGATCGCGATGTGCTCAGACAGATCTTTGCCGCCCATAATATAGAGGCGGTTTTTCATTTCGCCGGTCTTGTTGTTGTGCCCGACAGCGTGGAAAATCCGCTGGACTATTACAACAACAACACCGTGAAGGCCTGCATTCTGATTGAAGAAATGGTGCGGGCCAAAATTGGCAAGTTCATCTTTTCCTCAACTGCTGCCGTCTATGGCACACCGCAATCCGACCAGCCGATGCGCGAGACCGATGCGCTGAAGCCCGAAAGCCCTTATGGTCAGTCCAAGTTGATGACAGAGCTTATCCTGGCCGATACTGCGCGTGCTCACCCTGATTTTCGCTATGTCGCGCTGCGGTATTTCAACGTTGCAGGCGCTGAGCGGAAAGGACGCACGGGCCAATCGACCCGAGGGGCCACCCATTTGATCAAGGCGGCGTGTGAGACGGCGCTGGGTCGACGCGCGAGCCTCAACATTTATGGCACGGATTATCCAACCCAGGATGGCACTGGCGTGCGCGATTATATTCACGTGGACGATCTGGTGGATGCGCATGCCATGGCTTTGCGTTATCTCAGCGCGGGCGAACAATCTTTGGTTGCCAATTGCGGCTACGGATGCGGCGCATCGGTGCTAGATGTTGTGGCGGCCGTGGAGCGCGTGGCGGGGGGAAAGCTCGCCACCACGGTGCAGGGACGACGTGTTGGCGATTGTGCATCGGTGATTGCCGATCCCACTATCGCCCGGCAAAAACTGGGCTGGACAGCCGTTCATCCCGGTCTGGACACCATCATTGCCACCGCACTTGCATGGGAACGGCGCAGCCCGGTTGCAGAAGTTGCCCTTCTGGATGGCATCGTGCCGCTTCTTGCTTCTGCATAATTCCTGAAATCGGAATCGATTTAAGGAGAAAATTATCCAGCATATTAAAAGTGCGACAGGGCCGCGCGCCATATTTGGCGCACGGCCCTGTCGCGGTTTATGATGATTTGATCATCAAGACACAAGTTTGACGACAGTTTGCCTCGCTAGGCTTGGTCCAGTTTAATCTGAATTGGGGCAAAGAATGGCATTGATTGCTGTTTGCACGGTAGCAGACCTCTGTGAGGCTTTGCGCTCGGCCGCTCCGGAGTGGGCGGAATGAAAGCAGTTATTCTCGCAGGTGGATTGGGTACGCGCATTTCCGAGGAAACGCATTTGCGTCCCAAGCCGATGATTGAAATCGGCGGCCGGCCCATTCTTTGGCACATCATGAAGCTCTATTATGGCCACGGCATTCGTGAGTTCATCATCTGCTGCGGGTTCAAAGGCTATATTATCAAGGAATATTTCGCCAATTACGGCCTGCATATGTCGGACATCACCTTCGATTTTGCCGAAAATCGCATGGAGTTTCACAAGCAGAATGCCGAGAGCTGGCGGGTGACGCTGGTAGATACTGGCGAAACCTCGATGACGGGCGGGCGCCTGAAGCGCGTGGCATCCTATCTCAAAGACGAGGAAGCCTTTTGTTTCACCTACGGCGATGGCGTATCCGATGTCGATGTTGCGGCCACCATTCGCTTTCACAAAGAGCACGGCAAACTGGCAACGGTGACCGCCGTGCAGCCTCCAGCCCGCTACGGTGCTTTGAAAATGGATGGCGTGAGCGTGCGCGGCTTTGTTGAAAAGCCGGTGGGAGAGGCCGGTTACATCAACGGTGGTTTCTTTGTTCTATCGCCCAAATGCATTGACCGTATTGCCGGTGATGACACGCCGTGGGAAGCCGACCCTTTGATGGGACTGGCGGATGATGGCGAGCTATGTGCCTATATTCACGACGGTTTTTGGCAGCCGATGGATACATTGCGCGACAAAAATCATCTCGAAGCCCTTTGGGCAAGCGGCAATCCGCCTTGGAAGAGCTGGTAAAGATGATTGATCCTCACTTTTGGCGCGGCAAACGGGTTCTGCTGACGGGTCACACCGGCTTCAAGGGCAGCTGGCTGGGGTTATGGTTGAGCGATATGGGGGCTGAGCTCCATGGCCTTTCGCTTGCGCCCGACACATCACCAAGCCTTTTTCATCTGTTGCAGGGCGGTGCGGTTGAGACGTGCGACGTGCGAGATCGTGCGGCGGTAAAAGCGCGGGTCGCTAGCATCAATCCAGAGATTGTCTTTCATCTTGCCGCCCAGCCGCTGGTGCGCCAAGGCTATCGTGATCCGGTAGCAACCTTTGAAACCAATGTGCAAGGCACCGTGCATGTGTTGGAGGCCTTGCGAGATGCACCGCGCGTCAAGGCCATCGTGGTGATTACCACCGACAAGGTCTATGAAAACGCCGAAACGGGCAAGGCCTTTATCGAGTCTGATCCCTTGGGCGGGCATGACCCCTACAGCGCCAGCAAGGCCGCCGCTGAAATCGTTGTTTCCAGCTATCGCGCCTCATTTTTTGCCCAAAACTCCATCGGCCTCGCCACGGCGCGGGCCGGGAATGTGATCGGTGGCGGTGATTGGGCCGACGATCGGTTGATCCCCGATGCCGTTCGGGCCTGGAGCACAGGCCAGCCCGTGCATGTGCGTCGGCCAAACGCGGTGCGGCCATGGCAGCACGTGTTGGAGCCTTTGGCTGGCTATATAGCCATGGCGCAAAAGCTTTGGCTGGACCCTCACGCCCTGACCGCCCTGAATTTTGGCCCCGACCATGCCAGCGCCGCCTCCGTTGCCCAAGTGCTGACGCTGGCCGCCAAAAGCTTTGGAGAGGGGCATATTGAGCTGGGCGATGGCAGCGAAGGCCCGCATGAAGCCGGCTATCTGATGCTGGACAGCACGTTAGCGATGGACAGCTTAATGTATCGTCCAAGGTGGTCTTTGCAGGACACCGTTGAGCGCACGATGCGCTGGTATGCGCAGCAACATCAAGGTGCGTCTGCGCTTACGCTTTGCCGCGCTGATATTGCGGCCTATCAGGCGGCGCTGTCACTAGCACGGGACGTGGCTTGATGAGCACACGGTTCCAGCCACAGCCGACCGCTCTTGCCGGGTTGACGCTTTTAACCCGCGCCCGCTTTGGTGATGAGCGCGGTTTTTTGAGCCGCCTGTTCTGTGCCGAGGAATTGCCTGCTCTGGGCTGGCCGGGCCCAGTGATGCAGGTCAATGAAACGGCGACCCGATTTGCAGGCACCGTGCGCGGCATGCATTTTCAACATGCGCCTTTTGCAGAGTGCAAGCTGGTGACCTGCGTGCAGGGCCGCATTCTTGACGTGGCCGTCGATCTGCGGCGCGGCTCGCCGACATTTCTTCAGCATGTGACTGTTGAGCTTTCTGAAGACAATGCGTGTTCCCTGTTGATCCCAGCGGGCTTTGCCCACGGGTTTCAGGCTTTGAGCGACAATGTGCGGATGATTTACATGCATTCAGCACCGTTTCGGCCTGAGGCAGAAGGGGGGCTACATGCGCAAGATCCATCTTTGAAGATCGACTGGCCGCAGCCGGTTCAAAAACTCTCAGCCCGCGACCAGAACCATCCCTTGCTTGCCCCGGATTTCGAAGGACTTATTGTATGAAATGCCGCCATTGCGCGTCAGAAATGATGCATCCTTTTGTTGATCTTGGCACGGCACCGCCGTCCAATTCCTATGTGAAAGCAAAGGATCTGGCGAGGCCCGAACTGTGGTATCCCTTGGTGATCCGGGTGTGCGCAGAATGTAAGCTGGTGCAAACCGAAGACTTTGCCTCCAGAGAGACGTTTTTCTCCGAAGACTACGCCTATTTCTCTTCTTTTTCATCAAGTTGGCTGGCGCATGCCAAGTCCTATGTTGCGGAAATGGCTGATCGGTTTGCGCTGAATTCGCAATCGCATGTGGTCGAAATTGCCGCCAACGATGGCTATCTTTTGCAATTTGTCAAAGAGCGGGGCATATCGTGCCTCGGCGTTGAGCCCACCGCCAGCACGGCAGCCGCAGCGCGCGAAAAAGGCATAGAGATTGTCGAGGATTTCTTTGGCGTCGCGCTTGCCGACAAGCTGGTCGCTCAGGGGCATGCCGCCGATCTCACCGCTGCCAACAATGTTTTGGCCCATGTGCCGGATATCAACGATTTTGTCTCCGGCTTTGCGCGGCTGTTGAAGCCTCAAGGCGTTGCGACCTTTGAGTTTCCGCATCTGATGAACATGATGGCCCAAAGCCAGTTTGATACGGCTTATCATGAGCATTATTCCTATCTCTCGCTTTTGGCGGTTGATCGCATCTTTAGCGCCAATGGTTTGACGGTTTTTGATGTGGAGACCACGCCATGGCATGGCGGCAGCCTCCGGGTTTTTGCCTGCCGCACGGATACGCAGGCGCACGCGCGCACAGCCCGCGTGGATGAGATGCTCAGGCGTGAAATGGATGCTGGCCTTGGCGAGGTTGGCACTTACGCGGGCTTTCAAGCGCAAGCGAATAAAGTTCGCGATGATTTTCTGGACTTTGTGATTGATTGCAACCGTCAAGGGTTGACGATTGCCGCCTACGGCGCTGCCGCGAAGGGCAATACGCTGTTAAACTTCGCCGGCATCAAGGCCGGTCAGATCGCCTTTGTCGTCGATAAGAATCCGGCGAAACAAGGCATGTTCCTGCCCGGAAGTCGCGTGCCGATTGTTTCCGAGCAGGACCTTAAAACCCATAAACCGGACAGGGTGGTGATTTTGCCATGGAATCTGACAGAAGAGATCAAACAGCAGCTTTCGTATATCAGCGATTGGGGTGGGAAGTTCGTAACAGTGGTGCCCAGCCTGACGGTGCATCCCTGAAAGAGGATGAGCTTTTATTGGTGGTGCCGCAAACGTTGCCGTTGCCGCCCGTCACACCTCTTTCGCCCAAATAAAACGCCTCATTGCGCTTCCCATATTCGGTTTTTTCCGGAGACTTTCGATGACCACCAGACCCACGCTTTCAATTTGTGTTCCTTCGCGTAACCGTCAATTTTACTTTCAAAAGACAATTGAAGGCCTGTTGCGCAACACGCGTCAGGACGTGGAGTTTGTCTTTACGGATAACTCGGATGACCCTTCCATCATGGATGATTTCATGAAGGAGATCGTCAAGGATAAGCGTGTGGTCTACATTCCATCGGCAGAGACCACGCTGTCGATGATTGACAACTGGGAGCGATCCATTCGCGCGACAACCGGTGAATGGGTCACATTCATTGGTGACGACGACTTCATCGAGCCTGATCTGGCGGGGTTGTTGCAGCGGGCCGTAGCCGTCAGCCCGGATCTTGACGCCTTCACCTGGGGAATTTTCGGCTATTACTGGCCGGAAGAAGGCGTTGAACCCAAAGTGTTCAATGTTGCCTTCGATAGCGCCATCGTCAAAGTGCCGCGCTCGGAAGCGATGCGGCGCATGTTTGGCTGGTTTGAGGCAAGCGCAATCCCCACCTCGGGCTTTTCCATCTATCACGGTGCGGTTCGCAGGTCCCTGCTGGACACCATCTATCAGACCTATGGTGGTGTTTATTTTGAACACGCCAACGTCGACTATGAAATGGCGATGAAGGTGATTTTCAACGGTCGCAATTTTGCGACGTGCCTGCGCCAGTTTTCGGTCATGGGCGTATGCCCTTTGAGTAACTCCTACTCCATTGGCCGGGTGGAAGACACCAAAAAGAAGATCAAGATTTTCATGGAGGAACTCGGCGGCAGGTTCCATGATGATCCAATGCTGGAGGAGTTTCCGTTCAGCTACTCGCTGGGTGTTACCGCTTCCATTGCTCTGACGCAGCACTGGTTTAAAGAAAAATATGGTGTCCGCTATGGCGGATGGGAGCGCGGGTTTGCCGAAGCCTGCGCCCATAATACGCAGCTCTATCATGGGGAAGAAGAGTTTGAGGTCGTCAAGGCAGGCTATGAGGCGGCCTTCAAGAAATGGCAGGGCGGCAAATTTTTGAAATACTATGCGCCAGAGCGCCAAACTTTTGTTGGACGCTCGGATGTTTTGGTGACGGGATTTCATAACAAGGGTGTTTATGTGCGCGCTGATATTGCCGGGGCGCAGACCCCTGCTGACATCTGGGATGTCTACACAAGCATGGCTATTCCCGTTGATGATATTGTCGTTCCACGCCGAGGCTTGACGCCGCTGTCCGAAGCAAGATGGCTGGCCATTGAGCCGGAAGAAGACGTGGACTTGAGCAAAATGACGAAAAAAGAATTGAAAAAATTTGGGCAAAACAGAGCGAAATCAGCATGATAGAAAATGCAGCTGAGTTTCTCGCTATCGGTTTTTCTTAAAACAGACAAGCGCAATGCGAAGACGTGCTCCAGGGGTGTAGAGGATATTCAAATGGCTGAAGTGTGTGCGAAGACGGCTGAGACTGCGTGTGAAGAATTTCCCCGCAAAGGCTATACGGTCCTGCCGAAATTTTATAGCGAGCAGGACGATGTCGAGCCGATTCGAGAGGGCATTCGTGTCATCCTGGAGCGGATTTGCCATAAATACGGTGTCGAGGCTTTAACCGATACATCGTGGAATGCGATGACCAAGGCATATCCTGCGCTGATTGCTCAAAATCGGGCTTGGGGTGGTGAGGTCTATGACGCGGTCAAGCAAATTCCGGCCTTCATGCAATTGGTGACCAAGGCGGCAAATCAGGACATTTTCCAGACACTTCGTCCGGGGTCGGTGCCAGGCATTGCGGCTGGCGGCTATGGCATCCGTATTGATAACCCTCATGAAGAAAAATTCCGCGCTCATTGGCATCAGGAATTTCCCACCCAACTGCGCAGCGTCGATGGCATTGTCTTCTGGACACCGCTTTTGCCGGTCACAAAAGAGATGGGACCCGTGCAGATTGCGGAAGGCTCTCACGCCGAAGGCATTATTCCGGTCTATTCCAATGATGGTGGAGCCAACAAGACCGGCGCTTACGCCTTGTTCATGGATCGGGTGGACGAGCGGCTGGCCCGTTACGATGTGGTCGCCCCCCTCACCACACCGGGCGATTTGGTGTTGATGGACTTCCTGACCATGCATCAGGGCGGCCATAATGTTTCAAACATCCCGCGCTGGAGCATTCAGTTCCGGTACTTCAATTATGCTGATCCGGTTGGCACGCGCATTGGCTGGTGCGGCTCATTTGCGGCCGGTATCGAGTTTGGCAAAGTGCTGCCGGAACTGGTGGCAAAGCCGGAGCCGACACCATGATGGCGTGTCGGGTCTGTCAGGCAAAGCTCGAGAAGCCGGTTTACGAGGCTTCGGCCCCGGCACTGACCTCGATGATGACCTTTGTTGACAGCCCAACGGTGGTGTATGTTTGTGATGCCTGCGGCCATGCGCAATCGTGCGATTTGCCTGACGTCGACAGTTTTTATGATACCGATTACCGCATCTCGCTTCAATCGGAAGACCATGACCAGATCGTCGGAACGAGCGCGGAGGGTGATCCAATTTTCCGCACGGATCACCAAGCTGCCCTAGGTCTTCGACTGCTGGATATACCGCAAGGTGCCCGCGTTCTCGATTACGGGGCCGCAAAAGCCACGACCTTGCGCAAAATGGTCCAAGCGCGGCCAGATTTGCACCCGCATGTTTTCGATGTCAGTCATGATTACGCATCAGCGTGGCAGGGCTGGGTGCGTGATGAGGACCAGGCCATTTATGAGGTTCCAGCCGCATGGCATGGCCGGTTTAACATCATCATAAGCCATTTTGTCATTGAGCATGTGCGTGACCCGATTGCATTTCTGAAGACGCTTCGAGATCTGCTGGCACCGGGGGGGCGTATTCTTGTGTCCATGCCTGATGTGGCCGCTAATCCCGGCGACATGACAGTTGCCGATCACCTCAATCATTTCAGCGTGTCATCGCTCAAATATAGTTTTGCGCTGGCGGGTTTTACCGTTGAGGTGATTGATACGACAGCTTTTCCGGGCGCGTTTTTCGCCGTTGCTGTCAGAAATGATGTTCTGGAAGCGCCCAATGTTGAGCCCGCTGAGGTTTTGGCCGGAGCAACAAAAGCCCAGGATATTTGCCGCTTCTGGGAGCGCGCGACCCGCACGATTGATGAGGCTGCAAAGCGGTTGAACGGGTGCCGTGCTGTGATCTATGGGGCTGGCTTTTACGGAAGCTGGATCAACAGTCGCATTGTTGCAGATATTGCCCCAACTGCTTTTCTGGATCTCAATCCAAACCTGCAAGGCTCAATGCATTTTGATCGGCCCGTTCTTGTGCCGGCCGACATTGATGAGCGGACAGATGTAGTTTTTGTCGGGCTTAACCCGCTGAAAGCGAGAGCGATTATTGCGGGCCAGCCTGCGCTGAACAAGCCCGGTCTTGATCTTGTCTGGATTGATGGGTAACGCGACGCCCTACGGCATAGGTCCTTACAGCACGGTGCGTCATAGATTGCGCACAGTGCTGTATTACAATATTCTCTCCAGAAGCAGCACGTTATGCGCATCGCCTTTTGTATCGACAAAATGCTGCTCCATGGTGCCAATGATTCGATAACCTGCGGCGAGATGAAGTTTTATCGAGGCGAAATTATCGTCCCGGATCTCGGCCATCAGCTTTCGCAGGCCGAGCTCTTCGCGGCCCAGTTGCACAATCATGCTCATGGCTGCACGGCCCAGACCTTTGCCCTGAATGTGGTGTGACACGGCCAAGCCGCCGTGTGCAATGCGATTGTGGTGGTGAACCTCGCCGATTTGAATAAAGCCAACGGCTGCCCCGGTCTCTGCACTTGCGATGACGCGAAACAGCCCGCCGGTTTCTTTGCGCCGTCGTTCGATCCAGCCTTGCACGGCCTCGTTATCGGTCTGCTTTGGAATCGACATCAGCATATCATGCATCAGTGGATCTCGACGGATATCTGCCAGCGTTTCGAAATCCGATGCCTGATAATCTCGAAAGATAACCCCCGTGATCGGTGGATTGGTTTTGTCTGACAGAGGAATATCTGACATCGTTTCAAGGCCCAGGTTTGAATTTTTGCAAGGCCTTCAAGGCGAAGGCGTTGTTCTCGGGTTTGAAATCCGTCCCACCGCGGAGAGGGGTGGAGGGTTTTATCCGGGTGTGAAGGCGCGCCAATCAACGGTTGCGGGGCGCAGGTGGTCTTTGGCTTGATCGCGCGGCACTGCTGCAATCAAATCGAGGCCGGTAACATAAGGGGTGAAATCTCCGTGTGGCTGAGGCCACGGCAGAGGATTGTACCGCATGTAGGACACCGAGATATTGGCATCGTTAAACAAGCTATGATTGAGATAGGCCCATGCGCCGTGCCCGGTGATATAGTCGGTGCCGGAAACGGCTTGAACCAGCTCGAACAATCGCTCAGACGATGTGGTTTTGCAGCCCATCTCAGACGAGCGATAAATACGAGGAGGGAGCACGCCAAGGTGATGTGCCTGGCTCTCGGCACTGGCAATCAACCGATCGCACAGCGAGCCCTCCAGCGCCATGGTTTGGTCGAAGAGAGACAGGGCATCGGCCTTGTGTGGATAGCGGCTCAAGACCTGCGATAACAACACCCGGTGAGATTTTTCCCAAGTGTCATTGGAGGGTTCTAGATCCATGATTCTCTGGTCGTAGCGGCCCTTGCTGACCACCGGAATGGTCATCCAGCATCGCTCACCGGCCGTCTTCACCTGAATGCGGCTTGTAAAGCTGCGCTTGGAATATTGGACATCGTCGAGCCAGATATAGACATCGGCCAGTGCCATCTGGGCCATAAAACCGGCCCAGGGGAAATACATGGGTTGAGAAATGACAACACGGGTCATTCAGAGACCCGTGTTGCTGACGCCACTTTTCGGCGTACATAACCGCCCGGCGAGGACGACAGAACCAGTTTACCGTTCAAAACGGCATCCACTTCGAAACAATCTGTTTCCGCCATGTAATCATGCAGGGCAGACAGCGGTTCATTGCCCTGATACCAGATCTTGGAGCGCTTTTTGGGTGCCGTTTCTTCTGTCAGATGACCAACAACGGTGTCAGCCACCACAAGGTAGCAGCCCTCTGTCACCAAGGGGCCATAGGCGCGGCATTCGGCCAGAACGTGATCACGGGAATGATCGCTGTCCAGCACCACCATGACCTTGGCACCCGGTGGAATATGGGCTTTCACCTTCTCCATCACGTCGTCATCAACGGAGCCGCCTTCGATCAGGGTGATGTATTTCGAGAGCGGGTGTTTCTCAATCGAATCGCGATTATGGGCGCGAATATCAATATCGACACCAATCACTTTGGCTTTGTCATGGCCCATGGCCGCCAGCAGGGATGCCATGAAAATCATCGAGCCGCCGCGTGCAACACCGGTCTCAATAATAATATCGGGCTTTGAATTCCAGATCACTTCCTGGGTCGCCATCACATCAGCGGGGAACTGAATGATTGGCACGCCCATCCAGGACCACAGATAAGAGTAATCATATTGGTCAAGCGTCAGCATCAGCTTGAGGGATTCGTCGAAGGCCTGGCTATCGGCTCCCAAGGCAAGGCTCATTTTGCGCTTGTTCTCTTCAAATTCGAGACGGTCATCAGGATGAGTCATGGGCGCTGGTGGCCTTTCCTAGCTGTGTTATCAGGCAAACGGGATGTCATTGCGGGTTTACAAGGTGCTTGATCACATCTGCCACCCGACCAATCTGGTCGTCTGTCATATCGTGATAGCTTGGCAGGTTAATGGCCCGCTCAGGGATTTCATAGGCGTTGCGGTTGGTCAGCACCGGTTGGAACATCGGCAGGCTGGAGAGCGGATGGAAAAACACCCGTGCATCAATGTTGGCCTGTGCAAAGGCGTCAACCATGTGTTCGCGACGAATGCCAAGCGCCTGATCCATCACCACGGTGGGCATCCAGGCACCATTGCGCGTGCCTGGCGGTTCAGGATTGAAGCTCAAGCCCTGAAGCGTGCCCAGCAACTCCTTGTAACGTTCAAAAATCTCATGCTTGCGGGCGGTGAGGGTGTCGATCCGCTCCATCTGGGCACAGCCAATGGCCGCCTGGATGTTGGACATTTTATATTTGAAGCCGACCATATCAGGCCAGAATTGCTTCTTTTGGCCCCGCGCCCGGCCATGATTGCTCAAGGTCAGCACCGTCTCATACAAGGCCTCGTCATTGGTCACAAACATGCCGCCTTCACCGCAGGTCACTGTTTTTGTGCCATGAAAGGAATAGGTGCCAAACCGACCCATGGAGCCAGCGCGTCGCTCATTGGTCCAGACCGAGCCAATGGCCTCGGCGCTGTCTTCAATCACCGGAATGCCGTGGGCGGCTCCAATTGCCAGCAGGGCATCCATATCGGCAAGGTTGCCGTAAAGATGCGTGGCGATGATGGCCTTGGTGTTGGGGGTGATGGCGCGCTCGATCAAGGCAGGAGCGATACACCAGGAGTGAGCATCAATATCGACAAAAATCGGCTTGGCACCCAGATGCACAACAGGCGCAACCGTGGCGATCCAATTGGTATCAGCCAAAATCACCTCATCACCCGCACTGACGCCAAGTGCTGCGAGGCCGAGATGCAGTGCCCCCGTGCAGCTGGATGTTGCAATGGCAAAGCGCGTGCCAATATGCTCGCGAAACTGCTTTTCGAAGCGATAAATATAATCATAACATTTATCGCCCCAGCCATTGGCAGCCGCGTCAGCAGCAAAGCTGGTTTCAAGATCGGTAATGGAGGGCTTTGTATAAAGAATACGATTTTGCACGATAATGGCCCTTATTTCGTCTTTTTATTCAGATCGACAACGGCACCACCGCTCGCAATCACCTCAATGGGGGTCAACATAGCCCGCATCACCGCATAGAATTCCTGGGCGGTCACGGCATTGCCAATGAAGCGGTCCACCAGCAGGACTTTGCCAAAAAGGCCACGGCGCGCGTCGGATGGGGGCGTGGCAGAGTAGGGCGGCTGGAAGCCCGCCACAAAGGCAGCACCGCCCGGCATGGCTAAAAATGCCTTGCGATAGGCCTCGACCTTGGCTTGAAATGCAGACGGATTATGCTCTGACGCGCAATCATAGAGGCATGCAGTGACAAAATCTTCGCCAAATCCGGCCCATTCACTGCCGAGTTCCGCCAAGGTCCGAACTTGAATCTCTGCAATCGCGGCCGTGATGCCTATCCCGGAATGAAGGGGAAAATTCTGGATGGCAGACGGGACATATTGTGGCTTGAAGGGTTCCACGCTGCAGGCAGAAAGCGGTCTGTTGCTGAGTGCGAGCGCATCCGCAAAAATCAAAACCCGCGCCGACCATTCATATTGGGGCAAAAGTGTCAGCCAGCTCAGCTCGCCGCAGCTCCCCAAAATGGTCTCGACAAGGCTGCGCTTGATGGCGCCATGAAACAGACCAAAGGGCATTCGCGGCGTTTGTTGCGACCCTTTCCAATAGAAAAAGGCTTCCAGCATGGGTGCCTTATCATAGGCCGTGACATTGTGCAGCACGGGCACGGCAACATTGGTTGGCACATAGCGTGGCGTGGACGGCGAGATCTGGAAAGCGCTCCAGCCCAGCGCATCGGCCTTGGGCTGCTCTTCTTCCAGATGCGTCAACAACGCGGGCAGATCAGGCTCTATCATGTCCTCGGGGTAGATCAGGGTGACCCAATCTCCTTGCGCCGCCGCAACAGTTCCAACCCACAATTGGCCGGCCGAGATATTGTCAGGAGCCGGGGGCAAAAGCCGCAACCGCGTGTCGCGTTCGGCTATTTCGGTGATGTCCGATGCATCCTGCAAGCGATTGCCGAAGGTGGACAGGATGATTTCCAAATCCGCGGCGTCATTTTTCAAAAGCTCACGAACAATATAGGTGGGCAAACCATGACCGGGCTCAACTGGAATGCAAACGGATAGCTTGGGCATCAACAGCTCACAGAATACGCGCGGCAAAACCGCTGGACACATTTGCCGTGACCACGATCCAAACACTAACCGGGCAACGGAATTTGGACGGAATGTATCGTCGCAAACTGGCGTGAGGCTTGGCAGTTGTCTCTCTGTCGCCCCACATCAAAAAGTCAGTGTCGCTCTGAGGCATAGCCTTGCGACCCCTGCTGCGGGTTGGTGTTTGAAACCTCCAAGCGGATGCATGATACCGCCGCAGCACTTTATACCGGCGGTATCATGTTCACCTGGTTTGCGTGTGTCTGGTCAGGAAAACCGGTCTCCACGGTTCCCGAACAAGATTTAGAGGTCGAGGGCCAGCAATGCCTGCCGCATCACCTGCGGGTCAGCATCCACGCCGGTCCAGTATTTGATGCCGATGACCCCTTGCTGCACCAGCATGCCCAGCCCATCGACGGTGCGACAGCCACGGGCTTGGGCTGCTTTTAGAAGCCGCGTGAGCGGCGGATTGTGAATGCCATCGGCCACCACCATCTTGGGCGTCAAACTGTCGGTGTCGATGTCTGGCATGGCATCAATGTCGGGATAAAGCCCCACGGAGGTGGCGTGAATGACGATATCGGTGTCGGGCGGCACCACAAACGGTCCCTCCCAAGGCACAAAACTGGCCTGCGTCGGGGTGCGCGTGTTCAGCAGATCAACCACCTCTTGCCCACGGGCTATGCTGCGGTTGACGAGCGCGATCCGGGCGGCTCCGGCCAGCGCGATCTCGACGGCCACAGCGCGTGCAGCGCCGCCCGCGCCGAACAAAACCACCGATTTCCCGCTCGGGTCCACCACCTCGCGAAGAGCGGTCACAAAGCCGCGTCCGTCGGTGTTCTCTCCGATCAGGCGGTCGCCCTGGCGCACGATGGTGTTCACGGCACCGATGATCTCGGCCGACTGTCCCAATCCGTCAAGGTGCGCAATCACCGCGACTTTGTGCGGGATCGAGCAATTGAAGCCGCGCCAGCCCATGGCCCGCGCACCACGCACGGCATCGCCCAGATGTTCGGGGGCGACTTCCACGTTGATATAACGCCAATCCAGACCATGATGGGCAAATGCCGCCTCGATCATGGCGACGGTTGGGTTTTCGCCAGCAGGCTGGGCAAAGGAACCCGTCAGGGGCAAAAGAAAATTCATATATCCGGTCCTTTCTGTTCAAGCTAACTGGCTTAGACGGCTATGCATCTCGCGCAGATGTGCCCCCACCCGTAACGCTTGGGCGGCGATGGTCAGGGCGGGGTTCAGTGCTGCGGACGAAGGAAAGAACCCGGCATCCACCACGTAGAGGTTGGGGTGATCATGGGCGCGGCACATGGTGTCCAGCGCCGAGGTTGCTGGATCATCCCCCATCCGCACTGTACCGCATTGATGCGAGGGCGCGCGGATGCCAAAGCCGTGACGTAGCACGACAGGAAAGCCCGCGCGCCGGAGGACGCCCCTGACATGACGCACGAAACGGTCATGGGCGTGGGTGCCGCCGGGGCGGTAATCGACCTCGACCCGATCGTCGGGCAGGAGCCGCACGCGGCTGTCAGCTTCGGGGGTGTCTTCGGACATTGCCAGCACATCAACGGAATGCCGCCCCAGCCAATCGGCAAGCACGCGCGGCATGGTCGGATAGGTGGCGCGGATCATGGCCCCCTGAATCTTGCCCAGCATCTGGATATTGCCGCGCGCATTGCTGTCGCCGGGCAGTCCATTGTAGAAATCGTTCACCGAGAGCGTCTTCGGGAATTTGGTTTCATTCCGGGCCAGGGGATTGATTGCCATCAGCCCGGTCAGATGATGGTTCATCAGATAGCGCCCAACCACACCTGAGCGGTTCGCCAGTCCATCCGGTGCCGCTGCACAGGCTGAGCGCAGCAAAATCAGGGCCGAATTGATCGCGCCTGCGCTCAACACAAACAGCGGTGCCTCAACCCGCGTGATCAAACCGTCACGCCGAAACTCGGCAGCAATGATGCGATGGCCCTGATCGTCGGCAATCAGCCGGGTCACCTGAGCGTGGCGTTCCAGTTGCAAGTCCGGTTGGGCCAGCAGCGGGCGCAGCACCCGCGCTTCTGCATCACCCTTTGCGCTGACCCGACAGGCAAAGGCATCGCAGGTGCCACAGCGCTGGCAACTGCCCCCTCCGCCAAAATCCACCGCAGAGGGCATGGGAAAAGGATGCAGCCCCTGCGCGCTCAATCTTTTCGCCAGTCGGCCAATCGTGGGCTCATGCGGGATCGGGGCGTGAGGGAAAGTGTCGCGTGGCGGCTCGGTTTGATCAATGCCGGATTGGCCACGAACCCCGTAGAGACGCTCTGCCTCGGCGTAATAGGGGGCCAATTCGTCGTAGCTGACCGGCCAGGCCGGTGACGGGGAGCCGTCTATTGTGCTTGCCTGGAAATCCTGAGCTCGAAAGCGGAACATCGCCGTGCCGTAGAATTTTGTGTGCCCGCCGACATAGTAATATTGGCCGGGCCGATAGCGCGCGCCCGAGGCGTCCTGCCATTCATCGCGGGTTTTGTAGCGCTCTTGCAGGAACACGGCTTCGGCGTCACTGTTTTGCGGCTCGTTTGGCAGAAAATCGCCGCGCTCCAGCATCAGAATCCTGGTGCCACTGCCTGCCAATTGATGGGCCACGGCGCTGCCGCCCACGCCCGACCCAATGATCACAATATCCGCCTTGATCGTCTGCATTGTTTGCTCCTCCCGAGGCACATGTCATGCCAAAGGACGGATAGGGGCGCCATTCCACAGAGCCGCATCTTCTTGTATGATTGCCGCATAGAGGAGACAAAAAGGACTGTGATGGTCATATCTCAACCCTATTTCGAGACTGTTGCAATCCCGCCAGGGCGATCATTGCTGGTCTTTGACCGCCAATTGCCAGAATTTCCCTTCAACTGGCATTACCATCCCGAGTTCGAGCTAACGCTCACGGTCAACAGCCATGGCATGCGCTTTGTCGGTGACCATGTTGCACACTATGGCGATGGTGATCTGGTTCTGATCGCACCCAATTTGCCGCATGCGTTTCAGTCGCAAAGCCTGATCGGCAAGGCCACGGCGCATCATGCGATGATCTGCTGGTTCACGCAGCAATGGGCCGATGGGTTGATCGGAGCGGTGCCAGAACTTGCGCCGGTGGCCGCTCTGCTTATGCAGGCGCGGCGCGGCATCCGCTTTGGCTCTGACACGGCGGCCCGACTCCGTCGGCAAATCCTGGATCTGGGACAGATGAATGCCGCAGCACAGGTCATAGCATTGCAAGCCCTGTTGGTCGAATTGGCGCAAGCACCCGATCGGCAGCTGCTCGCCAGCGGCGAGGTCATGGTCAGCGACTTGCCGCGTGACAGGGTGCGGATGCAAAAGGTTCTGAACCATCTGCACGATCACTATGACCAGCCTTTGCGCTTAAAGCCTCTTTGCGATCTGGCGCATCTGACGGAGAGCCAGCTTCAGCGGATTTTTAAGCGCAGCACCCGCATGTCGATCAGTGCCTATGTCGGGCAGTTGCGCCTCGGGCGCGCCTGCCAAATGCTGGTTCAGACCGAAAAGCCCATGGGGCAAATCGCCACCGAATGCGGATTTTTCGATGCGGCGGATTTTGCCCGCCGTTTTCGCAAAGCGCGCGGCGCGACACCGTCTGCCTATCGCATGAGATTTCGGGGCATGTGACGGCTGTGCCGGTAGGGCAGGGGCTTTTTTTGTGGAAGGCTTGGTATGATCGTTTGACCCGAGAACCAGCCTTGCCTGTCAAGACATGGCCCTGATGTGAGCGATGGGGCACAGCTTTCAGCGGTTGATCGTCCCCAGATATTTTAGCGGGATGTCCAGCAAAGTTTCAAGCAGGGCGAAAGAATGTTATTTTTGAATATCCGCAATTTTGGGCAGGATTATTCCAGAATGATCTGTTTGCCCGCGTCTTCCGCTGGTCAATCTTTTGGTAACCACAAAAATTGTGACAGGCACCGTACAATTCTGTGGCTTAATCAGGCGATACTTACTGATTTATTTAACCAAATTGAAATAACTATGGGCCATCCATGCGAGACAATAACCGGGAGCATGATGATGTCGGGTCAAGCAATGAAAAGCGAGATGGCTGCCCTCCAGGCAAAGACATCTCGCTTTGGGAATGAAGCGGTCGACGGTTTTTTGACAGAGGCCGAGCGCGCCAAGGTCATGGCCGATGCCGCAGTAAAGCTCGAAGAGCTGTTCGACGTTCTTCGGATTGATCATCGCAATGATCACAATATGCGCGACACACCTGCGCGGGTGGCAAAGATGTATGTCGAAGAGATCCTGCGTGGTCGCTTTGTGCCTCCGCCAGCAATTACCGAGTTTGACAATGTCGAGCAATGTGATCAACTGATCGTAACCGGTCCGATTGATGTGCGCTCGACCTGTGCGCATCATTTGATGCCTATCTATGGTGAATGCTATATTGGTATCGTTCCGTCACCGGATGGAAAGATCATTGGTCTTTCGAAATATGATCGGCTGGTGGATTATTTCTCGTCCCGGTTTCAGATCCAGGAGGAGTTGGTCAAGCAAATCGAACGTCATATCGTGGAAACGACCGCGCCGCGCGGTCTGGCTATTCGCATATCGGCGGTTCACATGTGCAAGACTCATCGCGGCATTCGCGCCAGCCATGATGCGCGCATGATCACCACGACCTATTACGGCTGCATGGCAGAGGATCGCGATCTTAAAGCGGAGTTTCTCCAGGAATGTGTCGGCTTGCAACGGTGAAAATGTCAGAGGGGGATAAAGCATGAGCCATGCGGACGTCGCTGAAACGCCAGCGCAAAAGAGTTTTGGTGGCGCGCAGACTGCGATCTATCGCTCGACCAAGACCTATGATCACTCAGAGGGCTTGTCTTGCTGTTTTCGCCAATGGCGCGCTGAGCATTCTCACTGTAAATTGTTGCACGGTTATGCGCTTGCCTTCAAATTTGTATTTGCAACACAGCAGCTGGATCAGCATAATTGGTGCTACGATTTTGGCGGAATGAAACAGGTCAGGCAATGGCTGCACGATCAATTCGATCACACGATGCTCGTGTCCGAAGATGATCCCGAATTGGCAACATTCGTTGAACTTGCAAACAAGGGGCTTGTTGATTTGCGCATCATGCCAGCTGTGGGCTGCGAGCAGACCGCGCGGTTTTGCTATGAATACGTATCCGCATTGGTTGGGCGCGAGACGGATGGGCGTGTCTGGCTGGAATCAGTAGAAGTGCGTGAGCATGGCGGCAACTCGGCCTTGTTCGAAATACCGCGATAAACGTTGGCCGGGCGTGGGGTCCGGTCACGTATACATTTGTTCGTGAAGGCTCAGAGAGATGCAAATCACACGGAGAACACTCAACGTCGGCCTCCTCGGGGCGGCTGGCCTATTTCTAACAGGCCCTGCTCATTCAGAGACAAAGCCCATTCTCTCGATCAATGGTTTGATCAGCAAAAATACCGTGGATGGAACAGCAACATTCGACAGGGACAGCCTTGAAGCGCTTGGAATGGTGGCTTTCGAGACCACATGTCCCTGGTACACCGGCTCGGTCAAGTTTGAAGGCCCGTTGATGTCGAGTGTTCTGGATCACGTTGGTGCCACAGGCAAAACATTGATTGTTCAGGCTTTGAACGACTATACAACGGAAATCCCTATGGAAGATTTCACGCGTTTTCGCGTCATTCTTGCCATGAAACGCAACGGCGAGTACATGCCAGTGCGCGATAAGGGACCATTGTTCATCGTCTATCCCTATGACAGCGATCCTGAGCTGCAAAGCCAGCTCTATTACAAGCGATCTGCCTGGCAGGTTGCCAAAATGACAGTGAAGTAACCATGCTGTCATCGACAGCTTGGCACAGGAGGCCATGATGAGGCCGAGCAGAGCAATTAGGTTTCTCCTGATTGGCCTCGTCGTCGTGTTCTTTGCTTTGGCGATCTATGTCATAGTCCTCATTCGCGAAGATCAAAACGAGACGCAGCAGCTCTCCAATTATAATATCGCCTGGATCACCAGTCAGGCTTCGGTTGAGATCACACGGTTTGAGCAACGCCTGACCGCTTTCAGTGCTGGCAGTCCCGATGTCGATGAAAATGAAGTGAACCTGAGGTTCGACATTCTTGTCAGCCGGGTGGCAACATTGAAATCGGCGGTGTTGCAGGATTTTGTCAACGGGGATCCCGAACGGCGGAAGTTCATCGACGATCTGGACAGTGCCGTTCACAAAATCGACAGCCTGATGCCTTCGATTGCCGATCGAAAGGTCGCATTGCAGATTGTCTCGCTCATCGATCCGCTTGACCGGCGTGCGCCAAAACTGGCATCCGCCGCCTATACCTTTACCAGCGATACACTCGTTGAACATCAGCTCAGGCTTCAAAGCCTGCAATTTCTTTTCATTGATCTGATCACGGGCCTGATCGCTTGCGGCTTAGGTCTGATTGCGCTTCTTGTCTACCAAAACCGGCTATCGAATAAAACGTCCCAAGCCCTTGAGGTGCTGACGACGGATTTGCGTGTCTCAAGCAACGAACTCATCAAGGCACAGGACGATCTCGAGGCGCGCAATACCGATCTTCGCATCCAGAATGAGACTTTGCTGATCCGCGATATTCAACTGCGCACCCAAAACGACCGGTTCGATGCAGCGTTGAACAATATGAGCCACGGTCTTCTCATGCTGGACAGTGCTGGCAGGCTTGATGTGTGCAATACGCGCTTTTGCCAGATCCTGGGCCTCAACTTGGATGACTTGCCGTTCGGTGTCAGTTTTGTCGAGCTTCGGGATAATCCCAACAGCAAGTTTGCCGAAGCCGTACGTGTTTTCCAGGCCGTCATGCGTGCAACATCCGAGCATGCCAGCGAGGCAGGCGCAACCCGTTTTCTGCATCATTGCGAGGATGGCAGGACGTTGCTGTCGCTTTGCGAGAAGATGCCGAATGGCGGCTGGATTGCAACATTTGAGGATGTGACCGAGCGACGCCGGGTCGAGGCCCGGGTGGAATATATGGCGCGCTTCGATGTGCTGACTGATTTGCCAAACCGGGCAACCTTCATTGAGGCCCTTCAGGAGGCGCTGGAGGATGTTGGCGAGGACAACGGCGGGCAGTTTGGTCTGTTGTGGCTCGATCTCAATAGTTTCAAGGCGGTCAACGACAACCTCGGCCACGACGCGGGCGACAAGGTTTTGCAAATCATGGCTGATCGGCTGCGATCATGCGCCACTGAGCACGATATCGTCTCGCGCTTTGGCGGTGATGAATTCGCAATTTTGCGGCGTGGGGTTCGCAATGCCGACGATATGGAGGCTTTTGCCCAACGGGTGATGGATGCACTTGGCAAACCGTTCATCGTGCACGGGCGCGAAATGCCGCTCAGTTCCAGCATCGGAATGACAATCGCGCCAATTGATGGCAATGATCCGCAACAACTTTTGAAGAATGCAGATCTGGCGCTGTATCGGGCGAAGACGCACCGGCAGGGCATGTATTGCTTCTATGAGCCAAAGATGGATCATAACGAAGAGATGCGGCTGGCGATGGAACTCGACCTGCGGCAGGCGCTGACCAAGGATCAGCTCGAAGTCTTCTATCAGCCCATCGCGGAGATCGCGTCGGGCAAAATTATCTCTGTAGAGGCGTTGTTGCGCTGGCGACATCCTGTGCGGGGCTATATTTCGCCAGCCGTCTTCATCCCGTTGGCGGAAGAGATTGGGCTTATAACAGCCATCGGAGAATGGGTGCTGCGGCGCGCCTGCGCCGATGCTGTCCAATGGCCGAAGACCATGAGTGTCTCGGTCAACGTGTCGACCATACAGCTGCGCGATAACAGCATCACGGCTGCGGTCGAGAGCGCGCTGAGCTGCTCCGGTTTGGAGCCATCGCGACTTATTCTTGAGCTAACCGAGTCTGCTCTTGTCGGCGATAACGAAGGGGCGTTCACGATATTGACCAAATTGAAGCGGTCCGGCATTGGCCTGGCACTGGACGATTTTGGTACCGGCTACTCATCCCTCAGCTATCTGCGAAAATTTCCGTTCGACAAGGTGAAGATCGACAAGTCATTCATTGACGAACTCACCGGCAATGCGGACAATCTCGCGATTGTCGAGGCAATTATTCGCCTGTGCGGCATTCTAAAAATGGGAACAACCGCAGAAGGTGTTGAAACACAGGACCAACTTGATTTGCTCAAGTCCATCGGCTGCGAACTGGTGCAGGGCTACCTCATAGGACGGCCCCAGCCTTTCAACCGTGGCGTTGATGCATGGAGCCTCAGTGAGCGATAATTCGCTCTTCAATCACGCAATTTGAGCACAGACGTGCAGCTCGGCGCATTTTCTAGCTACCTGTAGAGCATCGTGCAGAAAATCGGTTTAGACTTTTCTGCCTAAAGCAGTAGATATCTGTGCCAACAAAGAGAAGTATGGATCGGAAGGCCTCTTCATAGGCCGATGAAACTGCGGCGATACAATCACAAGACAAGCATTATCAGTCTGCAGATCGAAACGGTCTGTGCTGCAAATTGGATCATGCTCGAAATAATCTTGAAGCATGTCGACCGTGGCAATGTTGGTACGCCGTCCATTTCCGTTTGGAAATGGGGCTGCAACAATCACAAGAATCTCATTGTTTTTGATATAAATGGTGCCCGGAGGCGGATTTGAACCACCGACACGCGGATTTTCAATCCCATTTTGTTGTCGTAAAATCAAATACTTGCTGGCTGAACGTTGTCAAGCGGTCCTATTGGTATCAATGGCTTAGACGTTTTTTGTCAGGAGATTTTTATGTGTTTTTGCCTCAAATTCGTCCTGAACGCTGTCCCAAAAATCGAGAAATGCTGCTGTCTTGGTTATCAGAGCGTGCCGCCCCCTCTCTTTCGGGGAGGCGCGCATGAGCAAGCTGCGTCCATTTCGGGAAGTGAAACTGCAATGGCTTCAGCAGTTGAGTTGCGACAAGGATTTGAGCGACAGCGCACGATCCGTGGCGCTCTATATCATCACCACGCATTTGAACGGCCACACCGAGAAGGCATGGCCGTCCTATCAAACGATTGCCATTGCTACTGGCAAGAGCGTCAAGACCATTCAGCGCGCCGTCCGTGAACTCGAGGTCAAAAGATGGTTCGAAGTCCAGCGCGGAAACGGCATCGGGCACAACACGGAATATCGTCCCTCAGCGGCATCGATTTTACGCGCATCGGACGCCCGATAAAAGACGGACAAAGTTGTCACCCTTTATCCCGAGAAAGGCGGTCAAACTCGTCCCACAAGGCGGTCAGCTGTGTTCCGTGAAGGTGGACAAATATGTCCACCAAACCCAGAGAAAGAAAAAATAAATAAACCTAACCCGCGCGAGGACGCCCCGGCGTGCGTCAAACCGCTACGGGCCGCTCCGCAGGTTTTTGTCGCCGACAGAAGGACGGATCAGATTGAGCAATGGCGAAGCTGGTTGAGGCGTCACGGCTTCTCTTCGCTGGAAGCCTTAGGCGTTCGAATTGTTAAAGCTGGTCAGGCCGGTTATGCTTTGCCAGGTTACTGGCCTCCTGATGATGCATGTTCCAGTACACGCGACTGGCTATCTTTTTTCAGCAGTCGTTGCGCCTATGTTGCCAATGAAACCGCACAACAGAGTAGCTTTCAGAGAGCGTTATGACGCCCTTTAATTGTAACATTAGGTGTTGTATTTTCGTGGTGACATGGAGACGGGATACTAATTTTAAAAAACGCCTGGTTTGAAAAGTTTGCTCGAAAACAACGCATAAGCGGACGCTTCCCTTTGCGAAGCTGTAAAGCGCGCGGAACGTGGATTGATAGATGCCGACCTTGGTGGTGGTTTGATCAAGCAACGTATCGGTCGTCCTGGGTCCGGAAAATCTGGCGGGTATCGAGCGCTAATTCTGTTTCAGGTTGAGCATCGAGTTGTTTTTGCGTTCGGATTTCCCAAAAATGACCGAGCCAACATTGATCCGAATGAAGAAGCGATATTGAAGAAAGCAGCGAAGTGATCCTCGGTATGTCGGCTGAAGCGTTGGATAGAGAGGTCGAAAGCGGCCGATTTAACGAGGTAATGTACGATGTGTTTCGGCGTGGAATGTTGGGTCTGACGCAATCTCGATGACATCAGGGCGCTCCGACAATACGTGCTTCGAGCAGATCGAGCTTTCCGCGGCCGTACATTTGCCGCTTGATGCGTTTGAGCTTGGTGATCTGGCCCTCAGTCTGGCCGTTCGACCACATCGAAGTTATTGCATTCTGGACCGCTGCCCGGTCGCGGATGACGCGACCAGGCTTCTCGCCGCGCGGTCGATCCAAGCTTCCAGATCATCTTTAGACTTGCTGCGCAGCATTTTGTGGAAGCTCTCAACGACATCCCTGGCCTCGACAAGATCCGGTAGGTTCTCTTCAATGGCGGCGACTGTCATCGTTTGAGCCGTGGTCAGGTTGTTGCGTTCAAGCGTCATCAAGCGGACGATAGTGCGTGCGGCCGGCGCATGGCCGAGTCCATTCTCGGCCTTTTCGGCACGCCTTCGCCGCGTTGCCCATTCGGTGACAACACGGAGACCGCCGCCGAAGCCAACCAACCGAAGCTGCCGCCAAAGTTCAGCGCCGTTCCGCAAGCCGGGTCCCATTGCGCTTCAAGCCAAGGGAGATGCGGTTCCAGGGAAGTTTGCCGGATTCGAAAGATGTCGGTCCGCTGACCACGGACGACCCTGCGAACCAGCTTTCGACTGTGCCCGGTTTTGCGCACGATCTCCCTGATGGATACGCCTTCACTGACGAGACCACGGATGACGGCGTTTGCCTCTTCACGCCGAAGATATCCCTCATATTGCAGTCGCTCGGCGGCTGTCAGAAGCTTTGGGTTTACAGCTGCTGTGCCGATTGCAATGCGGATCTGCCGCATTGACTTGCGAACGGCGTCAAGAAATGCGTGGCTGGCGTTTCCCATCAGATGCCAGCGGTCTGCGACCTGTTCGGCATGTGGCAGTGCTTGTGCAGCGGCCTGTGCATATCCACCGCCGCGGTCTCATGCGACGATTTCGATCTGCGGCTGCTCGACCAGCCAAGCCTTTGCGGTCGAGGGTTCTGGGTCGGGTAACAACGCGATCGTCTTTCGCCGTTCCAAATCGCAGATGATAGTGCCATATCGGTAATTGCGACGCCACGCCCAGTCATCAATGCCGATGACGCTTGGCGGCGATGGTGGTGGGCGATCATATCTGCGAACGGTTCGAAGCAGCGTGTCATTGCTAACCGGTAGTCCGAGACGATCTGCGAACCGTGCTGCTGACCGACCACCCAATGCCAAAGCGAGATGGTAAACCAAGGTCTCCAGGCGCGCTGTCCGACGGGCCATGGGTCGGATCACGCCATCACCAAAACGCTCGGCGAAAATCTTTCGGCGGCAATGGACGACAATGCAGACGAAGCGCCGGGCCGTCAGGTGCAATTTTATCTTTCGGCCCGCACACGGCAGATCGGTGATAATCCGAGAATAGCGACTATGAACACGAAGGGAGGTCGTGCCGCATTCGGGACACCTGCAACCTCGGGACTGACCATGTGCGATGACGACGATCACATCGGGTCTGTGATGCACTGCCTCCACGTTCAACTCGGCAGGAATTAAATCGGAAGGCTGAAAATAGGCTCGCATGGCGCTGATTCCCCTTCAAGAACCAGGCCAGTAGAACCCGAAACATCATCGAGAATGAGTCAGAGCCAATATTCCACGCCGATTGACAACTGGTATCAATCATATGACTATCAGAATGGTGGATCAACCCGCCACGATGAACGGGCCGCCGATCATGAAGCGCCTGGTTGAGGGCATCGAGCACAAAGCCCGCATGGGCGGTCCGGCTCGCCCGCCAGTCGATGATACGTCGGGCGAAGGCCACGTAAACGAAGCCCTGCCAGGTCGCGACATAGGTGAAATCGGAGAGCCAAAGCATGTTCGCCGCGGGAGCCTTGAAGTGGCGGTTCACGCGGTCAAGCGGGCATGGAGCGGCCTTGTCCAACATGGTGGTTTTGACGGGCTTGCCGCGAATGATGCCCTGAAGGCCCATCATTCTCGTGAGCCTTGCCACGGTGCAGCGAGCGATATCGTAGCCTTACCGCTGCAACTGCCGCCAAACTTTCCGCACGCCGTAGACCTGGAAGTTCTCGTTGAACACCCGGCAAATCTCGACTTTCATGGCAATATCATTCCGTTCGCGGGCCGACAGGCGGCCCACGTCCGTGCGCTTGGCAATGACCTCATAATAGGTGGACGGGGCAATCGGCAGCAGTCTGCAGATCGGCTCGACCCCGAGCACCGAGTGGTGTTCGTCGATGAAGGAAATCATCGCTTCAGTGGGCGGTTGAGCTCCGCCTGGGCAAAATACGTAGACGCTTTGCGCAAAATCTCGTTCGCCTGACGAAGCTCGCGGTTCTCCCGTTCCAGAGCCTTCATCTTCTCGGCCATGTCGCTCGGAAGGCCGGCTCGCTTGCCGCTATCGACCTCCGACTTCTTCACCCACTCATTGAGCGTGTGCGCCGAGCATCCGTCCCGTTGGGCGGCGATAGAGGAAATCGCCGCCCAACGGGACGGATGCTCGGCTTCATGTTCCGTCACCATTCGCACGGCACGGGTACGCACCTCAGGGGAGAACTTGTTCGTCGTCTTGCTTGTCATAGACCCGACTTCTCTCGAGTTCGGGTCTCCGGTAAATCCGGGGCGGTTCATCCATTTTTTTGAATTTATCCAGACTTTGATCCAAATATTTTTTATTGGATGGCTGAACCGTAAATATCAAATCCAGAAAGAGACCCCGAATAAAAATTCAAATACACAGAAGTCCATGAATATTGCCGGAAATTAGCTGAATTTTGAATCAATCGAATCTTCTAATCCAGTTCAAGGTTTCTTCCACACTGTCATAGGGTTCCGGCAAGGCGATCATCCCGAGTTTGTAATCTTCAAACCGAACAGGCTTTAAAGCTTTTGCGACGCGGCGATAATCGTCCAGCACAATACCGCGATTGTTATCCCCCAGTTGTGGCTCATCACCAGCCTGCACAACAATCCCTCCATCGAACGCATGGACAGGGCAGGATGACCCAAGCTTTTCCCGCAACGCAGTTTTGTCACCAAGATGGTTGGCGACCTGATCTCCGAGTACCGTCAACCAGTTGAGAGACTTAAAAGAAAGGCCATCACTTTCTTCCGACACAACCTGAAAACTTCCAGGATCAGAAAAGTCCAAACCAGGAAACCGTTTCAGTGCAGGAATAACTGTTAGCGCATGACTCCCCGAATAGCGACCGTGCTCAAACAACACACTATATCCGGCGCTACCGTGAAGGATATTGACGGCAGACGACCAACGCATAGTCAGGTCAAGCAATACACCATAGCCGTGTTCGGCGATAAAACGTGCAGGAAAATAAGCAAAAATGTCAGATCGTCCGAGAGTTATGAGCGGGTCTGGACCAATAGCCGTAAAGGCAATGCTGATGGGTTCTGGCTCATCAACTATTTTTTTCCCGGATAGCCGAACACCATTGTATCCATGGCTTCATCGGGTGACAGAGATCGCGCTCGCTCCTCACAATAATCAAGATAAGCCTCGCCATCGGCTTTTTTGAGACGGTTTGCATCCACTTTCAAATAATATGAGATCTTGTCTGCAAACAGGGCATGATATTCGCGCAGCATTTTGCAAAGCGCCAGACGGGTTTCCACAGTCTCGCCCCCCAGGAAATAGAGCTCAAGCGCAAAACCGATGCGAGAAATAACAAAGCCGTTGTGCGAGAGCTCGACTTTGTCCAGTTCGTCGGCAAGCTCTGGCGTAAGGTGTCTTGTTGTCATAAGACTACATTCTAATTTTCAGCTGACAGCATTGCGGCTCAGTTGAAGTCGTGCATCAGAATATCGCCCTGCTAAAGGGCTAAAATTGCAATTCGACAGCGCTCACTGGAACGAGGATACAGCTTTTGGAACCCTGAACAATCACCTGGCAAATCGGTGGACCCATTTGACACTCTCCTCATGAGAATCGAGGGGTGTTGGAGCGTAAATATATGGTTGTTTCTGATTAAAATCGTCAAAAATCAATGGTTCCAGCAATTTCCCGACGGTTATATAGTGTTGTGGTGTGATTCCTTTGTTTGAGTCACCTATTTCGGGATACGGCCCTGCTTGAATAATTATACCGCCGTCATAATCATGTATGGGACATTCTTCACCAACTGCGCCTTGAATATATCCCAAGCCGCCGAGCTCGCTTATAAATGCGTGATCAGTGGCAGTGAGCCAATTTATCGTGCGGATGAACCTTTTTTTCGCTCGCCGCGTACCACTGCTCCAACGACTAGAATATGGCAAATCAAGGCCTGGAAACCGTTTTAGAAACGGAAACGCCAAACGTATAGCTCGATCTTTTGGCGTCCCCTCTTCAAGGATGAGGCTAAAACCAGCCGTTCCATGAGAGACATTTAGTAAACTGCACCAATCTCTCATTCTTTCAATATAATGAGCAGCATTGATTTCGCGAGTGCCGAACCAGTCCATTGGATAATATGCGTTCATGCGAGAGTACCTTTTGTATTCAGGCGACCCAATGACGCAGCAAAAATATGGCGTGGCAGCATCCTGTTCTTTACCACCATCAAATCCGTAAACCGTCGCATCAAAACCTTCTACATCATCTGCAGTAACGGTTTCGGCGATATTCCTATAATATTCGACCCAATCACTATCCGATATGCGCTTCAACCGACTAGAATTTCTCGGATGGTAATGGGTAATTCGCCCTTGAAGAGATTCTGTGTAATCAATGGCGGCATCAAGCAAGGACTTGCGCTTCTCGACAGTTGATCCACCTTCGCAATAGAGTTCAAACGAATGACCGAACAGGATATCGTCTGTTTTGTTCTTATGTAGCAAGGCGAGTATATCATGATTAATCAAAGCGCCTAACCCAGTTTAATGTCTCTTCCACACTGTCATAGGGTTCGGGCAAGGCGAACAACCCGAGTTGGTAATCTTCAAACCGGACAGGCTTTAAAGCTTTTGCGACACGGCGATAATCGTCCAGCACAATACCGCGATTGTTATCCCCCAGTTGTGGCTCATCACCAGCCTGCACAACAATCCCCCCATCGAACTCATGGACAGGGCAGGATGACCCCAGCTTTTCCCGCAACGCAATTTTGTCACCAAGACGGTTGGCGATCTTATCTCCGAGTATCGTCAACCAATTGATTGATTTAAAAGAGAGGCCATCACTGTCTTCAGAATCGACTTTAAAACTACTGGGATCGGAAAAATCCAATCCGGGAAAACGCTTCAGTGCCGGAAGAACGGTCAGCGTCTCGCTACCTGAATAAATACCGTGCTCAAACAAAACACTATATCCGGCGCTACCGTGAAGGATATCGACTGCAGATGACCAACGCATGGCCAGATCAAGCAATACGCCATAGCCGTGCTCTGCGACAAAACTTGCAGGAAAATAAGCACAGATATCGGAACGTCCAAGTTTAATAAGGGGGTCTGGGCCAATAGCGGTAAAGGCAATGCTGATGGAGGCCGGCTCGTCAACTATTTTTTTCCCCGGATAGCCAAACACCATCGTGTCCATAGCTTCATCTGGTGAAAGCGATCTCGCTTTTTCCTCATAGTAATCAAGATAAGCTTCGCCATTCGCTTTTGTGAGACGGTTTGCATCCACTTTCAGATAATGCGAGATCTTGTCTGCAAACAGGGCGTGATATTCTCGCAGCATTTTGCAAAGCGCCAGACGTGTTTCCACTTTGTCGCCGCCCAGAAAATAAAGCTCAAGCGCAAAACCAATTCGACCAACGACGAAACCATCATCTGACAATTCGACCTTGTCCAGTTCGCTGGCAAGCTCCGGCGTAAGGTGCATCTTGGCCATCAGTTTTCCTCCTTAATTTGCCGCGGCTAAGGAAGCCGCACCGCCAATCCCGAGCGCTCCAAGAGCGGCCGCACCGCAAGGTTCTATAATTGCACAAGCGATTGCTCCAACGGTTGCTAGAGCTGCGGCACCAACGCCAACCTTTTGTTTCGTTGTCATCGTCTGAGATTGAGTTTCTGCGACATTCTTTTTCTGATCATCATCACACTGACATTCTTTCTCAACCCATATCTCTTGCAATCTCTTTTTTTCGTACTTACGGGCGATACTTCGATACCGCTCACGTGCGTTTCCCCGAAATCTATCACCTTTGAACTTCATCTCTATGAATTCCGTTGGTTTGCCGCCAACCATCTTTGTTACATCAAGTCGCGAGCCTGGAACGCCCATTCTTGTCATAGGAGAGCCATCCGGTGCCCTATACATATTCCCGGCCGGATCAAAAGTGACTTCAGAATATAAACCATCTGTAGGTGTCTTCGGCATAGCTTTGATGGCAGCATCGACACAGACCTGCTTTTCTCCCTTGCAACTACACGCGAGAGTACAAAGTAGATTTGCAGTATCCTTGTCAGTGCCGGTTAAAGTCCCCGAAAAATACCCACCTGCAGAGATTGTGTTCCCCTTGTTGAGCAGCATACGATCCGTCAATCGGGTAACATTACGTCCCTCCATAAACACATTCGGCGACCAAGAAAGCCATGTCGCCCGGTCCAGATGCACGCCGGATTTAACCCCGCCGCCAGTGCCCGGTTCATCGCCGAACGAGCGGTAAAATTCCGAGCCTTTAATGCCATTCATGGCCCCGCCGTGAGAGAACACCGTGGTGGTGCCTTTGGCGAGATCGCGGGCATAGGCGGTGTTGGTGTAGGGCACCGGTTTATCCGGGCTTCTGCACACATCTGGAAGCGTTGAGCGAACCCAACCATCGGAGTGCTTATGGCAAAGGGTCAAACCATTGATGGAGACGGTTTCCTGCATGAGCTCAGTTCTCCCTTATAGAGCGTTCGAGCGCAATGACACAGCGCGGTCCCTCAACGTGCGAGGTCGATAGGACCGACAGAAGGCTGCGCCTTGGCTCGTGATCATCCAATGTGGAAACATCGGCTTCGGTGTTCTCCTCAGATGTCGATAAAGCAAATGCTGTCATCACCAAGCCGTTGGCGGCACCACAATCACCGGTATTTGAGAGAGGCGTTTCAAAGTCCGAGAGCAACGTGTCAGGAATGAGCGCGCCCGACAGCGCGAATCCGAGGTCTTCCGAGCGCCAGCGTTCACCATTGAGGTCGACCAGAAACCGATCAGGCTGAAAGGCTTCAAAGGCCTTTCGTAGCGGCTTGGCGAGACCTCTACCAATAATACTCTGCGGTTCCGAAAGACTTTCAGCCTCGAATCCGTTGAAAGCCGATCTTATCGTGCCAATCGGCGACGTAGCCGGGAATGTCGCGTTTGAACCGAGCATGACAATCACCGCTGCCTCGCCAGGTACGAGGCCATGGGGCGTACCGCGCTTATAAATGCGATCGCTGATCGCGAGCATGTCGATGAGTTCAGCATCCATATAGCTATCAAGTGCAGCAATGGCCAGGGCAGGGATCTGCCCCTCTGAAATCTCCTGCAGTCCCTTGACCAGTTCATAGACAGCCAAAGTATCACCATCAGCCAGCAAGGTGACATTCGTGAACAGAGTAGGCCAAGTCGCAACAATCCAGGTCACCAGGTCTTGTCCGATTTTGTGTCGAGCCAGCCAGCGGGGCACGACAAGACGCATCGAAACCGCGCTGTCGCTGAGATCGAGCGTCTTAACCAAGTCGTCGACAGCGCCTGCGAAAAGTCGCTGCAATCGCAGCTCGAAATTTCGGACATCCTCAAAAGGCATGACACAGGAAAGCGTGACCTTTGCCCCGTCCGCCCCCACGGGTCCTTTCTCAGACTTTACAAAGTTATGGTCGTTTGCCGCATAGGCCTTGGACGCATCCTCAAGGGTTTTGCCCAGCGGGCAGCAGAGACCGATGCCGTATATCTGGGCAAACGCTGTCATCGCTCAACCCCGGCCATCTGTTTGACATGAACGCGGCAGTGCGAGACCGACATATCGCCAGCGGGACATGGCAGATTGCTGTTCCACACCATCTCAAGTGTCTTGTCAGAGCCATTCAGAAGGACGGAAATCAACCTTGGTCTTGTTTCGACTTTCTGGCCTTTCATCCAGGTGCTGCAATCCATGATCACCTGTGGCAGGCGAAAGCCGTAGTCGCCTTCCTCGTGCATGCCAAAGATGCGACCTGTCTCGCCACCCTTGAGATCAAATGTTTGATCAGCAGGTGCGACTTGGTAAAATTGCTCGGAAAAGTCTGATGGCAATAGGGGGGCTTCGTATTTCCTCCAATCATCATCATAGGTTCCAGCATGAGATGCTCTTGCTCTCCATGATGGTTGGATCGCGCCAAAGCCAATCGGGGCAGGTAACGGGCCAGAGTCGATGAAATTTTCCGGATTTTCAATCAGTGGCAAGCCAACTTCTGTCCCGTCGGGTATATCCGGCCATTTCGATGACCAGCCCATACCTATCGGATTGTCCTGATTTGGCTCTGCATCAGGATCGAGAAAGTCCGTGCCGCCAAGGCTATGTCGCCAACTCAAAGGACATGTTTTGAACGTCTCATAGCCGTCAAGGTGGAGTTTTCCGGCCTTCTGGCGCAATTGCCTTTTGCCGAAAACAACTGCCCGTTTGCTTCGTCCAGCCAAATCGAATCCAACTTCGACCTTATTGACCTCATAACCGGCGCGCGCGCGCGCCTCACCGGTCAAAAGCACGTCGGCTTTTGGTTTGAAGGCGCATAAGTCACCTTCAGCCAGTAACTCCAATCCTTCTCCGTCTGCATATTCTGGCTTGATCCGAATTTCACCTTGATCGCCCAACAAGGCGTTCAAATGGCTTGGAAGAATATGAAATCGTGCACGGATCGCGACAACCCAGTGCTCGTGACCAGCCCGATTTCGTGCAAAATATCCGAGCACAGCAAACGGGGTTCTATTGTCAACCTGCCACATGATGGACGGTCAATTCAAATCAATGACAGCCGCATCGAGAGCAATGGACCGCTCCGCCTGCTGAGTGATCGATACGCCTTTGACAGAGATGCGGCCGTCCTTGCGCAGTGTGAGGGACGACTTGCCGTTGGTTATTGTGATCGCACCAGTGTGTTCGTCAATCTTCAGCATGTCGGCCAATGCCATCAATTTCGACCAGCGATCGCCGCTCTCCGAGATATCAGGCAGCAGAAATGCAGACTTACCCTGTATTGCATTCATTGAAGTACTCCTGAGATGTTGGATTTAGAACGGTTTCATTTACGTCAGGGAAATGGTCACGAGCATCTGTCCTGCTGGCGTGAGGGTTTTCAACTTATGACGCTACGAACGTAATCACGACGTGAGCAATATGACATCAAAGTAACAACCGCGCCTTCCTCCCGTTGATCTTAATGACGTCGCTCTAAAATCGACCGCATCACGAGATCATAGCCGGTGATGCCTCCTAAACGCACGAAGAAAGGTCCTGTATCATCAACTCCGGCTGCGTAATGGGTAACCATTAGGACGGAGTATCGAACGCCTGATGATGCAAACAGACTAAGGCGCACCTGCGCTTTGCCACCACCACCCGCAAGCTTGTCTACGACATAGGCGTAAGTGCGCCCCACATCTCCACTGCCAAGGCCCGACAAATCTCCCTTGCTCGCCAGCACGGGATTAGCAAAAAGTTTCTCATTCTGTTCCAGCCAGCTATGCATCATTCCATCAGCCACGGAATCAATCGCTTCGCTGCTGGGAGGAGCCGCTCCAGCCGACGCAGCAATCATGATCGCAGAGAGAGGGTTATCTGCACCACCTTGTTGGAGATGAAGTGTCCCAGGCAAATCTCCATCAAAGTCATTATCAACGACAGAAAATACAGATGGATAATCCAGCGCTAATGAACCCTTAGCACCCAGAGATAATGTCAGATGCTTAATCTGACTTGAGTCAAAACCCTCTTTGCTACCGTCATCAATTTGCAAAGAGTCCTTGAGTATACGAGCCTGATCCTCAAACTCGGAGTGGTGCTCAGCGTCGCCTTGCATGAAAAAACATAGAACTTTGTCCTGCCGCACCTGACATATGGAACGAGCAAGTTTGGCAACTTTGCTTTCATCCAGTGTTTCGCCTTCGGCGTCGGCGGATGTCAGTGAGACATGATTTGCGTCGGTTATTCCGAAACCGTTTTCCATCAATAATTGCTCACTTATGGAAGGCGCTTCCGCTGCAAAGCCTGGCTTAAACAAAGCCACAGTCACTTCGAACTTATCTCTATCATCGGGCACAAATACCTTTGCCAATTCCCCGCGACCCGGCGCTTCAATCGCTTCCGCCTTGGCTAGTAGTGTCGTGAGCGAATTACCCTTAGCAAAAAATGAAGCCTTGATGTCATTTCCCAAATTTAAAGATAAACGCTTATAGCCAAGATCCTTCGCTTCCTCCTCGGTCAATGTCTGCCTCCTTTCTGTTTCTTGTTTTGAAGATGCCGCTTGTCCGTCACCCACGTAAGCATACAGCAATACTGCAGCGATCATTATAGTAATGCATCGTGTAATAATTTGTGCGCTCGTCGCTACCATACAAGTCCAGCCTTACCTTTAACGGACCCACCTAGTCCTGGTGCCAATTTAATTTTAGTCTCAACGCCAGCTTTTCTGTCCCTCTTGGATATTCCGGCAGATGCTTCAGCTTCGGCGGCAAGACCGACCGTCCCTCCCACCGATCCGCCTAACATAATTCCCCAATCCCAGCCGTCGATGTTCTCAAGTTGCTTGCCATAACCCAACCAACTCGCGCCGGTATTGACGCCGCTTACGATCACCCCGTTCCAAATTCGGCGTGGCGTAATACGGATCTCACCCCCAACTTCACCGTCCAATAAAACTGCTGAGGCCCCAAGCGAACCTGAAACCGTTGCTTCCACTTCTTTAAATTTGATTTCCCCGGCAACCTTCGCCTTCGCATCTGCGGCAACGGCTCGGCCTTCAGCCTTCCCGGCAAGCAGGCTTTTTTTGTCACCGAGATTACCTTCTCCCTTCAGCATTCCAATTTCCGCACCAGCGCTTGCTTCACCTTTGGCGCCACCGGCGGAGATAGTACCTTTTGCTGAACCTTTAGTGTCACCGTAGAATACTCGAAGGTTACCGTCAGCGAATCCGTTTTTCCCTTCAATTTTCTTGACTTCACCGGACTTGTCCCAAGCGGTGTACTCGCCGCTTACACCGATTTCATCAAGCTTCGGATATTTTTTCTCAAATTTTTTAGCGCTTTCGCCTAGCGATTCCCCAGCAGCTTGCCGGAGTGTTTTCCCACTATCGCCGCCGAATTTAACGCTCTCTTGATTCGTTTCTCGCTTAAACTCTGCTTCGCTTCCAAATTTCCAAGGGCTTTTCTCCTCCTCCTTTGGAGCTTGCGTTGCAGAACCTGATTGCTCGGTTTTAATCGTTTGGTTAGGCGGTCGTTGTTCGCCTTCTTTTGCCGTCTGCTTAGCCTCGTTATCAGTCGTGACAAATAAGTGATCCGCATGTCCCTGTTGCGAAAGCATAATGCTTGTCGCGCCTTTTTGCGCAGGCTTTCCAAGCAATGGTCCTAAGTTGCCTTGCGACGGCGGTATTACGGGAGACCAAGGCATAGAATTTGCCTCGTCGCGAGATCGCATGCCCCAAAGACTGGATATTCCTCCATCATCAGCGACTGAGGCATCGATGTCTTTCCAATGAAGCCTTCGTAACCATTCTTCCCGTACAGCATCGCGTTGTTCCACAGGAGGAAGCATAGGAACACGCCACACACTCTCCTGAGAAACTTTTTTGTCTTCCGAACTCCTATCTTGCTGGCTCTCTGCCATGGCGATCAGTTCTCGTGAATACTGTCAGCTTTCATGATGATACGTTTTGCCTGAACGACGAAATCGCCCTCCTTCGACATAGATATCATCACGTTTTCGCCAACACGTATGGTGAACTGCTCCCCAACATTAATGTTCTTTATGCGTCCTACATCTTCATCGGAGCGCCCACGGACAATCACACTCATTTTCTTTCCTACTGTTGTTTGGTGGAGATTTCCGACAACAGTCGATTTCGCTACGCCCACTATCTCTGAGGAGCCTGCAAGCACTATTTCCGATTTATTTTTCTCAACAAAAAGCTGAAAGTTGCCTTTTGCAAAATTAAATGGATCTGGAATGCGTAATTTTTCCATAAAATCAGAAAATTTACCGAATACATTTAATGTTCTTGAAAGAAGATATTCAGTTAACTTATTTTGACCGACAGCAATTGACATGTTTCCTGCAACAACTTGCTCTTGATCTCCGCCCACGAAGCCTGTTTTGTCGTTTCCGACATGTTGATGTTTATCAACTTCAACCCGTTCACGCGCATCATTGAGAACATGGCTATCAAGATCTTTTTGAGCATGCAAAAATATTTGCTCGCGACCAGCCTCATCTTCGAAGCTAAGCTCGTTGAATCCTTTACCCTTGTGCGTATTGGTCCGGAGTACGCTCTTTGTCTTGTTAGCGGGAAGATCGTAGGGAACGGGGTTTTTGGGATTGGGCACCACGCCCGTCACCAACGGCCGGTCCGGATCACCGTCGACGAAGGCGACCATGACTTCCATGCCAATGCGCGGAATGATCTGACCACCCCATTGGCCACCCGCCCAGTTCTGCGCCACCCGCACCCAGCAGGTGTCGGAACCATCCTTCTTGGCCCGCCGGTCCCATGGATACCAGACCTTGATGCGGCCATACTGATCGGTATGGATTTCCTCACCTTCTGGACCGGCGACGATGGCCACCTGCGCGCCTTCGATGCGCGGACGTTTGGTGTCGCGATGTGGGGTCAGCGGCACTCGTGAAGGAATAGCTTCAAACTCGTTGCGATACTCCGGCTCATTCTCCGTGGTCTCATAGGAACGGTCCACGGCCCAGTGGGTGATGCGGGTAATTACATGCTCTTCGTATTTGTGCTCCGGATGCGGTTCCTCATAAGGCGTAAAGCGCCGACCAGCTTCAAGGAAGCGGACATTTGACTTGCCCGTCACTCGCTCATGGTCGGCTTCCGCCGCTTGCATACGGAAGGTTTCGGCCTGCTCGGCTTCCTTCACATCGCTGATACGGGCCGGATATTCGTAAAGCTCACGTTGTTTTGCTCCCGGCATCTGAATCAGCGAGGGCGTTACATTGAGAGGTACCGTGCTCGGAGTTTCGAAATTCCAGTCCGCACCGGCCCGCTGGCCGGGGATGAAGGCAAACTGCCGCATCCACTCGTTGATGTGATTGCGATCGGAAGATCCTTGCGCTAATCTCACATTGTCGACACCTTCCGCCGAGGCCGAAGGCTGGCTCCAGGCGATTTTATGATCGCTGACCTTAATACGGTGGACGCCCACCTTATGTTCGAACCAGTAGAACAACCCATCCTCTTCGAAACGGCGCAGTAGGTAATCGAGATCCGTCTCGTTCCATTGCACGCTGTACTCGCGCTCCGGCGGTTTTTTGTGCATTGGCGCGTAAGCAGCAGCGGGAAGACCATGTTCCGACAGCAGTGTATCGAGCACCTGCATGGACGTCATGTTCTGCCAGATGCGGCAGTCCGAGCGCCGAGACAGCAGCCAGAACTGCGGACGGATGGTCAGAGTGTAAGACCGCAAGCCGCGCGTCACCTGCGGCCCCTCGGAGAGATTGGTGACCAACCCATTGAACGGCCTGCGTACACCCTCTTCATCTAAGTCCCCTTGGCGGATTTCCAAGGACACATCCACTAGCTTGCCAATCAGTTCATCTGGCTTGACTGTCTCGCGCTTGGCGCGCACTGATAGCGTGATCTCGAAAAGGCGGTTAACGCCTTCATCCACTTTCAACCGCTCGGGCAGCAATTGATCATCGCCCAGAGGCGAGGACACATTCAAAATACGGCTGGCCTGAATGAAATCGGCGGGTGAAAGTTCGTCATCCATAAACAGGCCCCCAAAACATCGTTTTTAAAAAAATCAAAAGACCGTATCGATTGTCACGGAATACGTAGTCCGATCACTCTAATGGCAAAAAAATAGGCCGCATTCCCATAAGGTCAAGGTCTGGATTGTGTTTTTTTGAAAGGGGTAGATCAGGTTTGCGTTAATGCATGCTTTGACCCGCGATTTGCGCTTCGGCAATCTGCTTCTGCTCGGTCAGCGTTGCGATCCTTTTTTCTCGCACACGCTGCACCTGATCAACATTCGCGCGAACCGAAACTGGAGGTGAGGCGTGCCGTCATCCTTTTCGAAACGTCGTTGCCGTTGTCTCGGATATATGTATGTGAGAAAGGAAGCAGTTCTGTCATCCGAGATTAAGGGTATGCAATCGACTCTTTTCTGAGGGGGTGCGGAAGAAAACTTGGACCACCAGGAGGTAGTTCATGTATTCCTATTCCGACAGACTTCGAGCCGTTGAGCTTTACATCAGGCTTGGCAAGCGGGTTAAGGCGACCATTCGGCAGTTGGGTTATCCCACCAAGAATGCTCTAAAAAGCTGGTAC
>NZ_MKIM01000024.1 GCF_001939045.1 Rhizobium oryziradicis | reverse complement strand
TGGGATCACTCAGCCCGATCGAGTATCGAAGAATCCTTGGCCTTAACCCATAAATCAGTCCAACTTTTTATCCGCATCCCCTTCATCCAAGCGCTGCCCGACAGGGTATCTATTTGGTTTACTGGTTTGGAGCCGAGACCGACGTTGCAGGGGTAAGAAAGCATGACATTAATTCTGCAAGCGAGCTTCGACAGAAGCTTTTGCACAGTATGCCGACCGAGTTGACGGCTAAAATCAATGTCGTTGTTATCGACCTAACCCGATAGCTCCCAGCTCATGGGCCGATCTTACAAGCTGCAAGGTGGAAGGATGTTAGCAGCTCTACAAGAGAAGCTGCCAAGCTATGCTCTCCGTACCACCAATTACCTTACCCAAGCACTTGACACCCAGAATGGCACCCAAGCGTATTCGCCGCTCAAACAGCAAAAAGCACTATTGCTGCAACACCTTGATTTTTTTGAATAAAAATGGTGCCCGGAGGCGGATTTGAACCACCGACACGCGGATTTTCAATCCGCTGCTCTACCAACTGAGCTATCCGGGCACTTAAAGCGTAGGTCTCTTTCGAGCTCTCTAAGCGGCTTCAGTTGACTTGTTTTCCCCTGAAGCAGCGCGGTTATAACATCTAATTTTTTTGTGTCTAGCGCCAAATGGCAGTTTTTTGACAACTTACGGAAAAAGCTTGAAAGTTCTTTTGGAACAATGTCTTCAGTCGCGCAGATCGTCGTCCGGGCTGCTCTCATCCTCTGTCACGGGGATCGCATAGGAGCCTTTTAGCCAGCGTGAGAGGTCTGCCGTGCGGCAGCGATCCGAGCAAAAGGGATAATGATCGCGGTGAGAAGGGTGTCGGCATTCGGGGCAGGGTACGGGTTTGCGCAAAGGTGCCACCTTGGCCATGTTGTTGGTGTCGTCACTCATAATGTCGTCCTGAGAGCAAGTTTGCCTTAGAGTTTGTCAGGGAAAAGTGGAATCCGGTTTTCCTGAAAAGACAAACTCAAACAAAGGAATCTAGAGCATCGGCCGAAAAGTGGGAACCGGTTTTCGGATAAATCCGATGCGTACACAAATTTAGAGCATAGGGTCGTGTCCGATTTTCGATCCGATGCTCTAGCGCATAATTCCTCCAATCGGCATCGATTTAAGGTCAGAATTATGCCGCAGATTTAAAGTGTTGCAGCACCCTTTGTGCACCACATATGGCGCACAAAGGGTGCTGCAAGCCCATTTCCTGATAATGTGAGCACGGGCGTCTCATTGGAAATGCGCAAGATCACGTTTGAAGAGCATTTTACCGAATCGGTGAAAGCAAATGCTCTTTTTTATGATGGTGCGCCATCGCGCCCAGTCGCACGACAGATCGACTGATGATCAGCCTTCAGACCAGCGCGCCTGGACGTTCATGCCTTCGCCGGTGAGCAATTGTACGGTTTCATACAGCGGCAAGCCCACCACATTGCTATAGGAGCCCGTCAGGTTTTGCACGAAACTGCCCGCATAGCCTTGAATGGCATAGGCACCGGCCTTGCCGCGCCATTCACTCGATTCGATATAGGCTGAGATTTCGGCTTCAGAAAGGCGCTTGAAGCGCACTTTGCTTTCCACCACCTTTTGCCGGACTTTTTTGTCGGGTGTGATCAGGCAAACGCCGGTGAACACCCAGTGGCTGCGGCCGGACAGCAGATTGAGGGCTGAGAGCGCCTCATCGCTGTATTCTGTTTTGGGCAACACACGGCGCCCCACGGCCACAACCGTGTCGGCGGCCAGAATATAGCTACCTTTCCAGTCCTGCTCGTCAGAGATCGCGTGAAGGGCTGCCTTGGCCTTGTCTGATGCCAACCGGCGGGCCAGAGAGCGAGGTTGCTCGTTCTTTTCCTGGCTTTCATCAAGGTCCATCGGCATCAACCGATCTGCCTCAACACCCACCTGCCGCAAGAGTTCGACGCGACGTGGTGAGCCAGAGGCTAAAATCAGCTTGCGTTTGACCGCCATGTGGATCCAGTCTCTTACTTGAAGCGGTAGGTAATACGGCCCTTGGTCAGGTCGTAAGGAGTCATTTCCACCAACACCTTGTCGCCTGCCAGAACGCGAATACGGTTCTTGCGCATGCGGCCTGCGGTGTGGGCAATAATTTCATGTTCGTTTTCGAGCTTCACCCGGAATGTCGCATTGGGGAGCAGTTCGGTCACGACACCGGGGAATTCGAGGACTTCTTCTTTAGCCATTGACGCGTTGTCTTTCTGTCTGTTTCATCGGAGCAGGAATCCGCTCCGGTCAAAATGTGGCCGGAAACTACACAATCACCGGCCTTTTGTGAACCTTGTAGATGGGGCTTTTCGTCTTTGTTTCAGGTGCCGTCAAGAGGTGCCGACTTTACGTGCCCGAATCGCTCCTCAATCATGGCGCTCAAACGGTCGCGAACATCGCGATAAGCGGCCAATTGCTGGTCGCGCGTATCAGCTTCCACGGTTGGGTCTGGCATCGGCCAATAGACCACCTCAACGGAGGATGCGCGGGTGAGTTCGAGCGCAGCATGGTGGGCTTCTGGTGCCAGCGTAATGATCAGATCAAAGAAATCATCTTCCAGATCATCCAGTGTTTGCGGCTGGCGTTTGCCAAGCGACAGGCCAACCTCATCCAGAACGGCATCCACAAATGGGTCGCGCTCGCCATGGCGCACGCCGGCTGATGCCACATAAACGCCTGGTAATGCGAGGTTTTTGGTAATCGCTTCCGCCATGGGTGAGCGAATGGCATTCATGCCACACAAAAACAGAATGGAGGAGGGCAGCGCGCGGTCCTTATGGGTATCAGCCGGATTGTCCATACTATCTCCGGTCTCAACCGCGCCAATAGAGCACGCAGACCAGCGTGAACAGCCGCCGTGCCGTGTCCAGATCCAGACCGATCTTGCCCTTCAGGCGATCCATCAATGTTTGTGAGCCATCATTGTGAATACCGCGTCGGCCCATATCGATTGCTTCGATCTGGCTGGGGGTCGAAGAGCGGATTGCTTCATAATAGCTTTCGCAAATCATGAAATAATCCTTGATGATGCGGCGCAAGGGCGTGAGCGAGAGGATGTGCGTGGCAACATCACCGCCACTTTCTGTCTTTATGGTAAAGACCAGTTTGGAATCAACCAGCGATAAAAACAGATGATAAGGCCCGCCATCATGGCCGGCAGGCGCAAAGCTGTTTTCCTCGATCAGGTCAAAAATGGCGACCGCCCGCTCATGCTCGACATCGGGCGTTGAACGGCCGATTGTTTCGTCGAGAACCACATCACTCAGCCGGAAGTCGCCTTTTGCCATGGCTTAACTTTCGAGATTGAGGCGGATGCCTACGGATTTTGCGTGGGCGTCCAGACCTTCGCTTTTGGCAAGCGCAATGGCAGCGGGTGCCAACTGCTTCAACTGTTCAGCGCCGAGGCGCAAAATCGAGGTGCGCTTGACAAAATCCAGCACCGACAGACCCGAGGAGAACCGGGCCGAGCGGGCCGTTGGCAACACATGGTTTGAGCCGCCCACATAATCGCCAATCACCTCTGGCGTATGACGGCCAATGAAAATAGCGCCTGCATTGCGAATATCGGCCATTAAACGTTCAGGATCAGCAACGGCCAGTTCAAGATGCTCGGCAGCAATACGGTTAGCCAGCGGCACCGAGGCGGCCAGATCGGGCACAATAATGATGGCACCAAAATCCTGCCAGCTGGCGGTGGCTGTTTCTGCACGGCTCAGCGTCTTGAGCTGACGCTCAACAGCCGCTTCCACAGCCTTCGCCAGTTCAACACTGTCGGTAATCAGAATCGATTGCGCGCCGCGGTCATGTTCGGCCTGGGCCAGAAGGTCGGCGGCCAGCCAATCGGGGTTGTTGTCGGCATCGGCAATGACCAGCACTTCGGAAGGACCGGCAATCATATCAATGCCAACGGTGCCAAATACCTGGCGCTTGGCAGCGGCCACATAGGCATTGCCGGGGCCAACGATTTTGGCAACAGGGGCAATGCTTTCGGTGCCATAGGCAAGGGCGGCCACGGCCTGTGCGCCGCCAATGCGGTAAATCTCGCTGACACCGGCAATCTTGGCAGCGGCCAGCACCGTTGGGTTGATGGCCCCGGCAAGTGCCGGCACCACCATCACCACACGCGGCACACCGGCCACGCGGGCGGGAACCGCGTTCATCAACACCGAGCTGGGATAGCTGGCGGTGCCGCCCGGCACATAGAGGCCAACGGCATCAATGGCGGTCCAGCGAGAGCCGAGGCCAACGCCGATTGCGTCTTCGTAAATATCATCCTTGGGCATCTGGCGGGCATGATGCTTTTCGATACGGGCGGCTGCCAGCTTGAGGGCGTCAAGAACCTCTGGAGCGACTTGAGCTTCTGCGGCATAGATTTCTTCAGCGGTGACGCGCATGGGGGTGGTGGCAAAATCCAGTCCGTCGAATTTCTGCGAATACTCGGCCAGAGCCGCATCGCCGCGGGTGCGCACGTCATCGATAATGGCTTTGACCACCGCATTCACATCTTCGGACACTTCACGCTTGGTTGTCAAAAACGCAGCAAACCGCGCTTCAAAATCATCCGATGCCTGCTCTAACCAAACTGCCACTTGTCTTTTTCCTTTTACGTCAGCCTTATCTGCCCGCGCCCCTTATGCGTCGGAGTGCCTTATGCCTCAGAGTGATTGGGCAGAGATGTGGTTTCCCATGCGCCGCCAACATCTGCAAGCTGAACTTCAATGCATTCCACATCAAGCGCAATGGTCGCACCAGCAGCGCACACCAGCTCCAGCGTGCCTTCAGGGCCATCGCCCCTTTGGCGAAAGTTTAGCGCCAGCAGGCTCAACACTTGCTCTTTGTCGGTGCGGTCAAAGCCGATGGAGCGCACGGCCTGCACCCGCTTCATGGTCAGCACCGCGCGGCGGCGCTCAAAGCTTTTGTCTTTGCGCTTGGCTTTTTCCCAGACAAAGCGGTTGACGGACACAGAAAAAATACCGGCGCGCGCCGCATAATCCACATCACCCGGCTTGAACACCGCGTCCTGCATATGGGCAGATAGAATTGTTAGATCATCATTATCGAGTGATAGCAGCTTTAAATCGGTCATGAGCCATTTCCCTCGTGGTGCGTGCAGAATTGACGTTTGCCGCCGATTTCGCAAGCCCACATTAGCCAAGAAGAGTGTAACTGCTGCATGAGATGGGGGCTGCGCCGGCATTAAACAACGGCGCATGCAAAACCGCAGACAATGTTAATCACTGATGCGCTGAACAATCGCGCCGCACCGGGTCAATTTTTCTTCCAACTGCTCAAATCCACGATCGAGATGGTAGACGCGATTGACGATGGTTTCACCCTCGGCTGCAAGGCCAGCAATTACCAGCGACACAGACGCGCGCAAATCGGTTGCCATCACCGGTGCTCCGCGCAAGCGCCGCACACCTTCGATTCGCGCCGTCTGACCATTCAGAGTGATTTTCGCTCCCAGCCGTGCCAGCTCCTGCACATGCATGAAGCGGTTTTCAAAAATGGTTTCCGTCACATGGGCAACGCCATTGGCGCGGGTCATCAGGCCCATAAATTGCGCCTGCAAATCGGTGGGAAAGCCGGGGAAAGGCTCGGTGACAATATCCACAGGCCGGATCGCATCCCCATGGCCAATCACGCGAATACCATCCTCAACCGCCATCACCTCTGCGCCCGTGCGGCGAATCGCTTCCACGGCCGTGTCGAGCAGCGTGATATCCGTGCCTTCCAGCGTCACATCGCCGCCGGTCATGGCCACAGCCATGGCATAGGTGCCGGTTTCGATGCGGTCTGGCAGCACGCGGTGGCGCGCGCCGTGCAGGCTGGTGACGCCTTCAATGGTGAGGGTGGAGGTGCCAGCGCCGGTGATTTTAGCACCCATGGCAATCAGGCAATTGGCCAGATCCACCACTTCCGGCTCGCGCGCCGCATTGTGGATCACGGTGGTGCCACGGGCCAAGGAGGCTGCCATCATCATCACATGGGTGGCACCCACAGACACTTTCGGGAAAGTGTAGCTCGCGCCAATCAATCCGCCTTTGGGGGCGGTTGCTTCAATATAGCCAGCATCAATCTCAATGGTGGCACCCAGGGCGGTCAAACCATCAATGAACAGATCCACAGGGCGTGTACCGATAGCGCAGCCGCCGGGAAGCGACACGCGAGCCTTGCCCTCGCGGGCCAAAAGTGGACCAAGCACCCAGAAACTGGCACGCATTTTCGACACCAGCTCATAGGGGGCGGTGGTATCGACAATGGTACGGCAGGTGAAGTGAATGGTGCGGGCATAGCTGCCGGATTGGCGCTCGCGCCGACCGTTGACGGCCACATCCACGCCATGGCTGCCCAGGATTCGCATCAAAAGCTCAACATCGGCCAGATGGGGCACATTTTCCAGCGTCAGGGTGTCGCTGGTCAGCAAAGACGCGATCATCAATGGCAGGGCGGCATTTTTTGCGCCCGAAATTGGAATAATGCCATTCAGAGCGTTTCCGCCAACAATCCTGATACGATCCATCGCTGCACTTCAGGGGGCATGAAAACCTGCCCCCACCTTTCTTGGTTCGATTGAAAATCCCGCGCCTGCGCGGGACAGAAGACGGCGCTGTTTAAACGAAATCAGCCCAGCATTCAATTCGAGCAGATCAGATGCTGCTCATTTATCTGTGTCATCAGCAAGGTTTGGGGCAGGGTTTGGCGCTTTGGCAGCCGGAAGCCCATCGGTGTCATCGGCTTCGCCTGCACGCCGCGCCCGCGCCTGACTTTTGCGGCGCGTCAGATTTTCACGCAGCTTGGCCGCTGCCCGCTCACGGCGCAGGGCAGACTGGTCATTGCTTTTCCTCCGGCGCTGGCTTTCAGCATTCTCCGGGGCACCGCTGCTTTTGGGGGAGGTATCGTCAATATCGCTCATGGGCGCGTCATAGCGTGTTTGTGGAAAAACCGGAAGATAGCATGTGTTTTTGTATTTTATTGCCCGATCTGCAATTTGGCGCTTGCACTGCGCAATCAGCTATGGCAATAGCCCCCTCGTTCCGAAGCGCACAGTTAAACGCTTCGCCAGATGCTGCTATAGCTCAGGGGTAGAGCACTCCCTTGGTAAGGGAGAGGCCGAGAGTTCAAATCTCTCTAGCAGCACCATTTTTTCCTATAGAAAAAATAATTTACCAATTTTTTGGTAAACTTTGCCGTACATTTTCCGAAGAACTCGGAGGATTAGCGGCGTCGATTTAAATTGAAAATCATGCAGCACATTGAAAGTGTTGCAGCGTGCTTTGTGCGTTTGATAAAAGGCACGGCGCTGTAAATTGAGTTTTATACGTTGCCGTTGTTTGTGCTACCCATGATGGGAACATTCAGCGCCTCCGTTGGTTGTATTAGGACTACCAACAAGGAGGACCAAACAATGGATCATACCAATCACGTTCGTCTTAACCCAACTGAACTTACGCCCGCCCTTCTGGAGGGTGCAACCATTTATGGGGCTGATGACCACAAGGTCGGCAAGCTCGATCACCTTCATGGCTCGGGAGCGGGTCGCACTGCTATCATTGATGTTGGTGGCTTTTTGGGTATCGGCGCGAAGCCCGTTGGCGTTCCTCTGGTCGATCTCCAGTTCATGCGTGATAGCGATGGCGACGTCCATGCCGTCACAAACTGGACGAAGGATCAGTTGAAGGAAATGCCTGAGCACAGAGATTGAGGCTATCCAGTCATCGAATTTGAAGCCCGGCTATTTTGCCGGGCTTTCGTTATGATAAAATCTTTAGTTGTGCAAAATTTCAAGATCCTTCACCGCTTATCGGGCCTGATCGCACTCCTCAACTCCACCAACCTGTTCAGCGTCTCAAGCGTCCGCTCCTCCACCGTTGCGGCAAGGGCAAGCGCTATCGTCTCCATGGCTACCAATGATGGGGCGTGCAGGGCCACGTGGTCGCTTTTCGCGCGGGGCATGATCAGGCAGGCGTCTGCCTGTTGGCGCAGCACGCTATCACTTTGGCTCAGCACCAGAATCACCGGCATATCGAGCCGTTTGGCCTCTTGAAGGGTGGCCAATGCTTCGCGATGCGGGCGGCCGTGCAGGAGCATAATGAGAGCATGGCCTTTTTCCATCGCTAGCAATTGTTCGGCAAGCGCTATGCCGGTGTTGTTGAGCGCATAGGATGGAAAGCCGGAGCGGGAAAACAGCCTCGCGCCGTAATCCGCAATAATGCCACTGGCACCGATGCCGAACACGCCGATGGCTGTGGCTTTGGCCAGCAATTGGGTGGCCCTTGTCAGGCTGCTGCGGTTTTCGGGCGATGACAGGGCGTTGAGGGCCGCGCGTTGATTGTCGATGACAAAATCAATCGCGGCATCGCTGTTGCCGTTTAGCGCGTCGGTGGTTGCCGCCATTTTCTCAACTGGCGAATCAGTTTGTCCCAGATAGGCTCCCAGCGTGTCTTTCAGATCCACCAAACCGCTAAAGCCCAGCGCTTGAAGGGCGCGAATGACCGTTGCGTCAGATGTGCCGGTGGCAAAGCCAATTTCCAGTGCCGATTTGCTCAAAACCGCGTGGCGGTGGCCATCAATATATTCGGCCACACTCAAAAGACCGGGCGACAGCTGATTGCGGCGTTTGCGCAGCCGCTCACCATAGCGGTCAATGCGTCGCATTTTGCCGGGGCTCTGGGTTTGCTTGGTCATGGTGCCCGATGGTCCTTCGGCTGTGTAGTAGTCAATTTTACACTCAATCTGTGCAGTGAAAAATGCCGCACTGGCGTTTGGTTCCGGGCTTTATACCGGCGCGGAATTGGCTGTTGCTGGCATTTGGCATGTGGGTTCATGGTTTATTTCACCAGTTTAAAGTTGACTACTACATTCATCAATTCGAAAAGCCCAGTCTATTACAGTGGTTTTGCGCATGCGGAGCTGTTCTGTTCGGTTTTTTGTGCTGGGTGATGGATAAGATGATGATGGCGGCGGGACGGATTTCGAAACGGGTGATGGTCACAAGCTTGCTGGCCTCGGTGGCATTGCCGGTTTTTGCGCAAGACAGCACGGCGCTATCTGCCAACACATCCACCGAGCTGCAAACCATAACGGTGGACGGCAAGACGCAAAAAGACACCCGTGGCTATCAGCCGGTTTCCACCAGCACCGCCACCCGCAGCGATACGCCACTTTTGGATATCCCGCAGGCGGTCAATGTTGTCAGCAATCCGGTGTTGACCGATCAGGCCGCGACATCGCTGGACGATGCCCTTGCCAATATCAGCGGTATTACCCAGACCAACACGCTGGGCGGCACGCAAGATGCCATTATCCGCCGTGGTTTTGGCGACAACCGCGATGGCTCGATTTTGATTGACGGTTTGAAAACCACCATTCCGCGGGCGTTTAATGACACGGTGGATCGGGTGGAAGTGCTAAAAGGTCCGGCATCGACGCTCTACGGTATTTTGGACCCCGGCGGTTTGATCAATGTGGTGACCAAAAAGCCGGAGGATCAGTTCTCGGCCACGGTTTATAGCCGCTATTCCAGCTATGGTGCGGGCCGTGATGGGGCCAAGGCAGGTTTGGATGTGACCGGGCCAATTGAAGGCACAGACTTCTCCTACCGCTTCATAGCCGAGGGGCAAAAGGCGGATTACTGGCGCAATTTTGGCCATAGTGACAATTGGATGCTGGCCCCATCGCTGACGTGGAGCGGCGAGGATACCAAGATTACGGTGTCTTACATGCATGAGGATTACAGCCTGCCGTTTGACCGTGGCACGATCTTTGATCTCACCACCGGCAAGCCCGTCGATATCAGCCGCCGCACCCGCTTGGATGAGGCTTATAATATCACCGATGGGCACTCGGATTTGGCCAAGGTCTCCATTGATCACGACTTGAGCGATGATTGGAAACTGTCGCTCAACTACGCCTATAGCCGCAACGAATATTCCGACAATCAGGCCCGTGTGACCGGCTACAATGCCAAAACCGGTGCCGTGACCCGCCGAGCCGATGCCACGCAATATTCCACCATGGAGAACCACGCGCTGCGGGCGGATGTGACCGGCGATGTTGATCTTGGTGGTTTTCAAAACGATCTGCTGTTTGGTGCATCCTATGATGAGAGCGACACGCTGCGCACCGATATGCTGCGCTGCAAGACATCGAGCAATTTCAATATCAACAACCCGGTCTATGGCCGGCTGGCCGCGTGCCATACGGTGTCGGCCTCGGATAGCGACCAGACCGAACAGCTCTCAACCGCATCGATTTACATGCAGGATTCGCTGCATCTGACCGATCAGTGGATTTTGGTGGGCGGGCTGCGGTATCAATATTATGATCTTTATGCGGGCAAGGGTCGCCCGTTCAGCGCCAATACCATGAGCAGTGGCGGCGCTTTCATCCCCAATGGTGGTATTGCTTATAAGCTGTCGCCATCCGTGTCGCTCTATGCCAATGCTGCCAAAACGTTTCGGCCACAATCGTCTGTTGGCAGCTATTATGGCAATCTCGACCCCGAAGAGGGCACATCCTATGAAATCGGCACCAAGCTGGAGCTGATGGATGGTTTAAGCGCGAATATCGCGCTCTACAACAGCCGCAAAAGAAACGTTGCCTATGCCGAGTCAGTGAACGGTGAAAGTGTGGTGAAGGCCGCAGGTTTGGTGCGTTCGCGCGGCATTGAGGTCGATGTTGCCGGGCAATTGACCGAGCACTGGCAGATGATTGCCAGCTACGGCCTGACCGATGCCAAAGTGCTGGAAGACCCCGATTACGCCGGTCAGCAATTGCCAAACGTTGCCAGAAACACCGGCTCTCTGTCGCTGGCCTATGATTTTGGTGAGGTCAATGGCCGTGGCGATACGCTGAAAATGGGCGGCGGTGTGCGCGCCGTTGGCAAACGGGCCGGCATCAACAACAACAGCTATTCTCTGCCGGGCTACGCCGTGTTTGATGCATTTGCCGCCTATACCATGAAATTTGAACGGCCAATGACATTGCAGGTCAATCTGAAAAACCTGTTCGACAAGACCTATTATACCTCCTCGATTGGCTCGACCAATTACGCCAATCAGGTGGGCGAGCCGTTCAATGTATCGGTGACGGCTTCTGTTAAATTCTAGAGTTTGTCAGGGAAAAGTGGAACCCGGTTTTTCTGATCAGACAAACCCAAATAAAAGCCCCGAAAATCCATAGGGTCTATCTGACCCCTGTGGATTTTAGGGGGAGTGTCACACCAGTGTCAGCGAAATGGGAAAGAAGGAGGCTCTTTCCCATGAAGGTTGATTTCCCGCTATGTCCGATCAGATTATCCCATCTCGCCTTGGCCCTGATGCCTCGGATCGCCTTATCACACTTGCCGCCACTGTGGTTGAGGCGGGCGTTCTTGCCCGCGCATCACTCAAGCGTCGCTACTCCAGCCAGATGGTGTCGAAAGCGCCGCGCGACTATCAAACCGAAATTGATGTGGCGGTGGAGCGCCTGATCGTGGAGCGGGTCAAAGCGGCTTTCCCGGATTATTCCATCATTGGCGAAGAGGCGGTGGGCAATCACGAGGCTGGTCCTGACGCACCACGGATCTATATTGACCCGATTGATGGCACCACAAATTATGCCTGGGGCCTGCCGCATTTTGGCATCGTGATTTCGGTGGTCGAGCAGGGCGAGGTCGTCTGCGGTGTGGTCTATGATTGCATGCAGGATGAACTGTTTAGCGCAGAAAAAGGCAAGGGTGCCTGGCTGAATGGCGAGCGGCTGCACTTGTCAGCATTCTCCGATGTGCAAGATGCGCTGATTGGTGCGGGTCTGCCCATTCCCACACAGGTGAAAAGCGTCAGCGAAGAGACCTATCATCAAGCCCTGCGGCGCTTGATGGCCAATACGGCAGGGGTGCGCAGGCTTGGCTCGGCGGCGCTGTCGACCGCTTATGTGGCGTGCGGCCGTCTGGATGGCTTTTTTGAAGATGGCCTGTCCTTGCATGATTACGGCGCATCGATGCTGCTGGTGCGCGAAGCAGGCGGGCTGGTCACCGGCTTTTCAGGCGGGCCAATTGGCGCGTTTGGCGATGTGCTGGCCGCCAATCCCGCCCTGCATGCGTGGCTGGTTGAAGGGTTTCAACCAGCCTGAAAAAGCTTCATTGCAAGGCGATTAATGCTTCCAGCCCGACCGGATCATCGGTGGTGATCTGGTCGCAGCGCAGCTCCAGCAGGCGCTGAACGGCGGGCAGAACCGATTGCGTTGCCGCTTGGATGGTGTAAGCATCGACCCGCTTGCCATGGGCGTGAAACGCACTAACAAGATCAAACCCCATGCTATCGGCTTCCAGAATAAGCCTGTGCTCCAGATAGATCATCTGGGTGTTGTCAATGACGGCGACTGCGTGATCAACAAAACCATTGAAATCACGCGACGCCAGCAACCGCTCAATCGTCCCATCATGGCAAGGGTCGTAACCGACGGGAAGGCCATCAACCGCTTGAGCCAGCATCATCACGGCTTTCGCATCGCCGCCAGAGAGAATCAGATGGTGTGCGACAGATTGCACCGCCTGCTGGAAGGAAGCGATTTCGCGCGAGCCAAGCGTGCTGGCTGGCTCCTTGAGGTCCAGTTGCAACACCGCACCATCACCGCAAGGTTGTGATGCCAGCAAGTGGCCCAGCTCTTCCAGCAGCATTACTTTATGATGGGTTGGCACACCGTGCGCATCGCGCAGGTTCAAGGCTTGCAGCTGGGTTGTGGTGGCCAAAGCCACCGGGCCTTGGCCGGTGGTGGCTTTATCCAGAGTTTCATCATGCAGCACCACGAAGCCGCCATCGGCATGGCACAGGATATCAACCTCAACGCTTGCGCCCAGCGCCATGCCTTGGGCAATCCGCTCTGGTGTGAACGAAATATCGGCAGCCTCGCGGTGGCCCCGATGCCATTTGAGCATGGTGCGAAAGCCATTGCGCTCGATATACAATCCATCAGACATGTTCAGTCTCTTTTATCAACTCATGGGTGTCTGTGGATGTATAGGCAAGATGCTGATTGCGAAAGGCGGCATAGCTACTGACCAGCACCGCAACCCGATCGCCTTTGCGCCAACGGCTGGCAGGTGCCGTCATCGCTTTGATGCGGTGGCCGTCCGCCAGCTGTACATCGACCAGATGGTAGCTGCCAAAATCGGTGAAACGGGTGACCACGGCGCTGGGTTCATTGCGGGTGGCGGTCAGCACCACGTCTTCCGGGCGAATGGCAAGGGTTGCTTCGCCATCATGCAGCGGCATTGGCAGACCCAGATCCGCATGGTGGAAACGGCCATTACGCACCTCGGATTTGATCAGGTTCATGGTGCCAATAAAGCCTGCGACAAATTCGGTTTGCGGCTCGCGATAAATCACATCCGCCGGTGCAATTTGCTCAATGCGGCCGTCGCGCAAAACGGCAATGCGGTCGGCCATCGCCAGAGCTTCATCCTGTCCGTGGGTGACAAACAGGGTGGTGATGCCCAGACGCTGCTGAATATCGCGCACCTCTTCGCGCAGGCGCTCGCGCAAATGCTGATCCAAACTGGCAAAAGGCTCATCCAACAGCAGTATTTTCGGCTCCAGCACCAGAGATCGCGCCAGCGCCACCCGCTGCTGTTGCCCGCCCGAAAGCTGCGATGTCATGCGCGTGCCGTAACCACCAAGGCCCACCAGCTCCAGCGCGCTTTCGACCTTGTCACGGATCTCGGCTTTGGGCAGGCGGCGCAGCTTGAGGCCGAAGGCAATATTGCCAAACACGGTCATATGCGACCACAGCGCGTGGCTTTGAAACATCATGCCGGTGGGGCGGCGCTCTGGCGGCAGGCGGGTGACATCCTCGCCATCAATCAGGATGGCACCGGAGGTTGGGTGTTCAAACCCGCCAATCATGCGCAAGATTGTCGATTTGCCAGAGCCGGACGGGCCAAGCAGACAAATCAGCTCGCCATCCTCGACATGCAGGTTGACGCTATCGACCGCTGTGGTGCTGGCAAAGCTTTTGTGCAAATTTTGAATGGTTAGCTGTGCCATGCGGTCACCTGTGCGTTTAAAATCAAGATTGTCATGCGCCAAATCCTTTGGCAAAAGCATTGCTGCTCATCACACGGCGAGCAAACATCAGTGCGATAAAGGATGGCACCCACAGCATGACCGACAAGACCGCACCATATTGCACCACCAGCTGATTGTTGATGAAGCTGATCATCAGCACGGGCATGGTGCTGATTTGCGGAGCACCGATCAGCCACGCACCTTCCGTCTCATAAAAAGTCGAGACGAAAGTGAGCAGAACGGCTGCGAAAATGGTCGGTGCCGCCTGTGGCAGCGTGATCGACCAAAACACCCGAAGCGGTCCGGCACCAACGTCGCGGGCGGCTTCTTCCATGCGCCGATCCACATTTTGAAAGGCGGCCACCGGAATCCAGATCATCAGCATTAATGTGCCAACCAGCTGAATCAAGGCCACGCCCCAAAAGGTCGAGATCAGGTGCAGTTGCAGGAAAATTCCGGCAATGGTGACCAGCAGGCCAAATTTGGGAAAGGCATGGGAGGCCAGAAACGACAGAAAGAAGATGTTGCGTCCGGGAAAATCCATGCGGGCAAAGGCATAGGCCGCAGGCAGGCAAATCAGAGCCGAGAGCAGCGTGACTGTGGTGGTCAGCCGAAGGCTGAGCATCAGCGCGTTCCAGACATCAGCGCGCGCCAGCGTTTGATGCCAAAAACGCAGGCCAAACTGTTGCGGCAGCACCGATGGATAACGCCAGACCTCGGTAAAGGCCCAGGTGGCCACCACCAGCAGCGGCAGGATGATGACGATGGTCAGCGTCAACGCCAAAATCACGCCGATCCAGTCTAGCTGTCTTGCTTGAGCGCGAAGGAGAGAGAGCGTGTTCATCGGCTCGTTTTCTCCTGATTGCGCGCGATCGAATAGACATAGAACAGGCCAAATACCAGGCAAAAGGCAAAGCAGATCACAGCCTGGGTCTTGGCATTCAGCGGATCGTAGAGATCATTGAAGGTACGTGACATAAATGGCCCCATCATTTCGGGCGAGGCCGGGCCAAGCACGTAGGGCAGGGTAAAGGATGAGAAAATCCCAAGCACCGCAAAGGACGAGGCCACCAAAAGCGAATTGCCCATGCGCGGCAAAATAATATGTACAAACACCCGAAGCGGTCCGGCCCCGACATCGCGGGCGGCTTCAACCGAACTGTTGGAAATGCCGCCAAGACCTGCCGTGAGCATCAAAACCGTCAAGGGCAGATTATCCCACACAAGACCAATCACAGGCCCCCATGGGGTGAGATAAGGTGTCGGCAATTTCGGCAGACCAATGGAATGCAAAAGAATATCAACGGCACCATTGGGGCCGATGGTGCGAATAAGAGCATAGGACAAAATCACCGACGGCACGAACATCGGAAAAATCGCCAGCCCTTGAATATAGCCAGCCAGTGGACTGCGCGAAAAGCGCAAATAGAGCGCAATGGGCAGACCGCAGGCAATCAGCAGCACGGCACAAACGGCTGTGGTCCACAATGTGAGCGTGAGATTGCCAAGGCTGTAGGCGTCAGAGAAGAAAAACCGATAGGATGCGATGCTGAATTTTGAGCTTTCACCGTCCTCAACCCAGATGGTGGTGATGATGGCAGCAAAAATGGGATAGATAATCAACCAACCGACCAGCAGCACCGGAATGGCAACAAGCAGGAGACCATTGAGCCTCCTGCCTGTTGGCATTTTAATATCGCCCGCCGTGGTAAAAGAAGCGGCTGCGGTCATGATCAGCCGCGCGCCAGATTTGGTGCGACGTTGCGATACCAGCCATCGTTGACAGCCGGGCTCCAATCGCCCTGCGGGAAGGTTGGAATGCTTTTGGGCACAACATCGGCATATTTGTCGCGCAGGTCCTTGGGCAGATAGTCCCACGATATGGCTGGGAAGCCGCCAATCTCGGTGATGACGGCTTTTTGCATCTCATCAGTCAGCATGAAGGCCGCGAGCTTCATCGCCGCATCCTTGTTGGTGGCATTGGTGGGGATGACCATACGGTTGAAATCGCCGCACAGGGCCAGATCGGTCAATTGCACAAGGCCCGTGGTGTCTGGCAAAACACCTTCCTTGATGGCCTTCAGGATCTGGTCGGACCAGACCGGCACCATGGTGACAACGCCTTGCGCCAGAAGCTGGATCGACTGGGTGTTGCCAGAGGTATAGGCACCCTTGTCATACAGCGATGGGGCCAGATCCTGTAGCAGTTTCCAGGCTGGTGTCAGGGTCTTTTCGGCATAGGCTGGCGTGAAATTATCAATGGTGAATTTTGCGGGGTCGCGTCCATTGACTTCATGAATGGCGCGGCGCACGAAATTGCCACCGGAGCCACCCTTGTCAGGACGATTATAAATGAACTGGCCAGGGTTTGCCTTGATCCAGGCCGTCAGATCAGCCCAGGTCTTGGGGGCTTTCTTCGGGTCCAGCTTGGTGGAGTCATAGGCCAAAAGAACCTGAGAACCGCGATAGGGCAGGGAGTAATCGCTCTGAAAGGCCATGGCGTTGATGTGATCGTAGAGCGGAATTTTTGCTTGTTTGAAATCCACCCAAAGACCAGCCTTGATGCCGCCAGCTGGCAGCTTGGGGTCAAAGGCTTCAAACAGATCGGCGTGTGGATCAGTTTTGCTGGCAAGAGCGGCCAGGGCGCGCTCGGCAATGGCACGCAGACCCGAATCATCACCGGCATCAATCACCTTGATGCTTTCGCCTGGATGGGCTTTCGCAAAAGCAGGAGCCACGATATTGTTCCAGAAATCAACAATATTGGCATCCGCACCGGTGAAAACGTTGACCGGGCCGCCAGCAGCAAAGCTCAATCTGGTCAGGGCAGGCATGATTGTCAGGGCCGAAGCAGCGGCCAAAAATCCACGTCTCTTCATCACACTCTCCGAAGGAAAACATTTCCGCTGCGGCGAGCGGAAATAATCCCCACGGTATTTAGGGGGATTTCATGACGGTTGGATGATTGCTTGATGACAGTTTTGCATCATCCCCGGTTTCCGGGCGCAGGAAACGGTGGTTTAACCAGCAATCAAAGTTTTGAAGTGAGATGCTGACACATTCAAATTTCGATGTTTGAATGTGTCAGATCAGAAAACCGCATTGCGATTTTCCCTGACAGGTTCTGAAATTTTCATGCCATACTGCATAATTGCTTAAATCGGCATCGATTTAGGGAGAAAATTATGCAGCAGATTTAAAGTGTTACAGCGTCCTTTGTGCGCCATATATGGCGCACAAAGGACGCTGTACTGTGCCCATTGCCAGATCTGGAAAGAATGATGACGCAGACGGTGCCCCCTAACGTCTCAAACGCAAACGACACGCACCTGCGCACACCGCAGCAAAGGCGGCGTGGTGTCTGGCTGTTCCTTGGCATCGTGTTGATGTTGGCGATGGCGATTGGCGCAACGGTGCTGCTGGCCAATGGTGAGCGCAATCTTCGCCTTTTGGCCACCCGTCTTGACATCCGCTGGCCGGTGCTTGCACAGGAACCGCCTCAAAATACCTTGCCGCAGCCTGCCCGCGGCAATCGACTGGAGTCCAAAACGGTTGTTTTTCCGTCGCGTATGTTTTTGGTGCCTGCGCTTCGCGAGATGGCGGTGTTTGTGCGCACCATTCCTTTTTCAGGCGAGACATTGTGCCAAAAGCTCAACGCAGATGGATTAAGCAATAAGGGCTGGGCACAAAATGCCTATAATTCGAAAGTGTTTGATTGCTCTGTTGAGATGGCGATCACGCCCGCTGAGGAAAATGCTGACGCGCCGTCTTTCTTCATGGTCGTCAACGGCGACAAAAGTGGGCAGATCACTCAAATTCGCTGGAAAATCATCGATGTGAAAGACAATCCGAAAGTTTGGGCGATGTACCTGTCATCCATCAGCAGTATCGCTAGGATGAGTCGGTGGAGCGATTTTACGGATGAATTTGAGCGTATGCGGGCTCTTTTGCCCTTTAACGTCAATCACTTTGGCATTGGCTTTAAGCTGTCAAAGGAAATGGAAGGGAACGCGCGCTACAATATTATGCTGATGCCGGAAAATGATGGCGAGTTACAGCAAAATACCCGCGCTATTTTAGACTCGCAGTCTACTTTCCCGTCGCCGCCCTTGCTGAAAGCATTCTGGCCAAGGCAACGGCTCGGGTAAATTCTCTGCTACAGAGTTTGTCAGGGAAAAGTGGAATCCGGTTTTCCCGAAAAGACAAACGAAAACAAAGAATTTTAGGGTCTGTCTGGTCCAATCTGATTCTGACAGACTCTAAATCGGAATCGATTTAAGACATTATGTAGCAGATTAAAAATATGACAGCGCCGTGCGTTGATAAAACGCACGGCGCTGTCATATCGGATCAAGCGACGAAGGTTGGCGCGGGCAGGTTGGGTACAAACCGGGCTTCATTCAGCCGTTGCGCCAGAAAATCTGTGTTTTGATCAGGATCGTCTTGAGGTTCCTGGAAGGATATATGGTTGATTTCCAGACCAGCCTTGTCATGGCTCAGAACAAGCTTGGCATAGATTGTGATGTCGCGAGGTTTGATTTCCAAATCCAGCGACACTTCAGGCAATTCACCCCAATCACATTTATAGTCGCCGCCGGCACCAAAATTAACTGTGCCGGGGTGGAAGTATAGTTCTGCAGCCGATGACACAAGGTCAGAAATATTGCCCAAGTAATCGAACCGTAGAAAAGATATTAAATCCGCCGCATCTAATAAACGCAACTCAGACGCGATTGGACTGAGGAATTCAGCAACTAATTTTTCACGATCTGTGGTATATTTGCATTTTTTCATGTGCTTTAGCTTAATCGCCTCTTTTTCTTAGCTTCGGCAGCGTACATTCTCTGAACGATTTCTGCTACAGCTCTGTAGAATATTGGTGGGATCACACTATCTACTGAGACTTGCGCAAACATGGAGCGGGCAAGCGGTGGGTCCTCAAAAATCGGAATGTCGTTCTCGCGGGCGATTTCGCGAATCTTCAGCGCAATAAGATCCTGGCCTTTTGCGAGCACCATTGGTGCGTCCATTTCCTCTCGCACATAACGCAGCGCCACTGCAAAATGAGTCGGGTTGGTAATCACCATTGTGGCGCGCGGTACACTGGCAATCATGCGTCGGCGCGCCTGATCCCGCTGGGCTGAGCGCTGCCTTGACTTGATCAGCGGATCGCCCTGAGATTGCTTGTGTTCGTCCTTCACTTCCTGCTTTGTCATGCGCAATTTCTGATACCAGTCATAGCGCGTCCAGGCCAAATCCACCGCCGTGAGCAAACCGGTGGCAAACAAAATGATGATCAGCATTTCCTTGATGATCGACGTCAGCTTGACGAAAATCACTTGCGGATCAGAGAACATGGCATCAAGCGTGCCGAAATACTCTTTGCGCAGCGAAACGAACATAATGATCGCCACAATGACAATCTTGAACAGCGATTTTCCAAATTCAATCATGCCGGTGACGGAAAATAGACGGCCAAACCCAGCTGTGATTGAAATGCGCGACGCCTGCGGTGCGATTCGGTTCAAAACAAAGCCAGGCAGATGCTGCGCAAAGGATTGTGCGAGGCCAAAGACCATGAACAAGATGAGCGCCGGGGCAAGCAGGGCCGACATGGACCAGCCAAGATGCACGAAAAGCGAGGTGACATCCGGGCCTGTGCCAATCAGCCATTGATCCGGCTTTTCAAACAGATCGCGCAGCGTGGCGTACATTTTCGACATGCCATCGGGCAGGAAGAAAACGAAATAGACGTAGAAGGCCAGCGTTGTTGCAAAAAATGCGGCTTCTCTGGAAACAGGGATATTGCCCTTTTCCATCGCGTCGCGGATTTTTTTATCCGAGGGGTCTTCTGTTTTACTGTCTTTATCTTCGTCGTCTGCCACGTTTTCATCCCTTGTCTGATCGGTGGTAACAAACCAATCGGTGCCGAAACCGGAAACGCAATCAAGCGATTCGTATGCACTACACCCTGCGTTGTACAGCGCGCTCTACTGCATAATTCCTTAAATCCATTGGGCTTTAAGGGGTAAAATATGCCGTAAAAGACGCTTTGCCTGGACAAAGAAAAAGGCCGCACCAAGCAGCGTAACGCTGTCTGGTGCGGCCTTCAACCATTTCTCCTAAAGAACGATGCGCTCTTTTGGTTTGTTCACAGTCGTTATGCTGCGGCTTCGCCTTCTTTGGCAGCTTCCGTCTCTTTCAGCTGAATCTGGCCAGCATTGGCGAGACGGATCGCTTCCTGGGCCACGGCCCGCCGTGCGATGGCGATTTCTCTTGGATTGGTGCCTGCTGTTCCGGCCTGAAGATCGGATTCGATCATGCGGCGTGAGCGCGGGCTGATCGCACTCAAGACGCATTCGCGGATCTCCATCGGGGCTCCTCTGAGTGCCATTGTCAGAATATCGCCGGAGATGTCGTTGAGAAGCAGAACACGGCTTCTCTGCGGCATGACCAGCAGATCTTCGAACAGGAAGATCTTTGGACGAACCTTGGTTGCCGATTCCTTGCTGATCGATTCGAGCGAATCCAGCAGGGTTTCGACCTGCGGCTTTTCGAGTTCGTTCATCAGTTCGGCCACCTTGGCGGTACCGGTCGAGTTGCGCTCGGCGTCAATTTCGCCAATCAGTTCCACCACCCGGTTTTCAATGATCTGGGCAGCCTGGGCACTGACGTTTTTCAGATTGACCGTACGATTCATAATGTCGGCACGGCGGCTGTCGGGCAGTTTGATCAGCACCTTTGCGCCAAACGACGATGGCAACATGGAGAGAATGTAAGCCACTGTCTGCGGATGTTCGCGCAGCAGGAAATTGGCGATAAACTCAGGGTCGGCATCCTGCAGACGATCCCAGATCGAGGTCTCGAAGGCCTGAAACGCGGTGCGCCGTCCAAGAAGACCATCCACCTCTTCCGGGGTCAGGCCTTCTTCAAGGATTTCCTCAATGGCTTTGGCATTGTCCATCAAACCCGCACCTTCGGTGAACAGGTCCTCGAATTCATTGACAAGTTCTGCCAATTCATCCGGGGGAATGGTGCGCAATGTTTGTGCCGAGTTGATGATTGATTGCAACTCAGCCTGGGTGAAGTATTTCAGCAGTTTTCCGGCCACACCTTTTCCCATGGCCAGCAGCACAGCTGCGGCCTTATCTGTCGGGCTAAGGGGCTTTCCTGCAATAGGGCCGCCAAAATCGTCAAAGTCCATCATGGTCTTTCCTCTCTGACCCAATCATGGGGTCAGGACGTCTTGCTGGTCATCACTTCAATCAGCTTGACACCGAATCGCGTGTCGTCGTTTTCCAGAACTGTAATCTCACCACGGCCTATACGTCGACCATTTACCATGATCTCCACAGGTTCTCCGATCTTTTTATCCAGAGCTATGATGGCTCCTTCTTCAAGATTCATCAAGCCTGAAACGGGCATGCGGCTGGTGCCAAGCACAATCTGGACATCAATTGGAATGTCCATGATCAGGCCGAGATTGGCTTCCAGGGCGCTGCCGGGGGCCTGCGGAGCAGAGCCTGCATCAAAGCCGCCCCCGAAGCTGCTGCTGGCATCGTCGCTGCCAAAATCGCCAGCGCCGAAGTCAGCGCCGCCCAGTGCCGTATCGGTGGCACCACCGCCGAAGTCGCTGTCAAAATCTGACAGGCCCCCGGCTGTATCTGCACCAAAATCGCCGCCAATGTCTGAGCCGAAATCCGAGCCGCCAAAATCAGCCAGCGGATCTTCGCCGCCGCTTTTCAAAACGCCACGCAGATCGTCGATCGCCTGATCAAGATCGGCATCGCCTGCTGGCATCGCCAGCGCATCATCTTCGGTCAAGGGTGTTTTGTTCGTAGCCATGCAATCATTATTCCTGTTGAAACTTGCCTCAACCTGCAGTGTTGTTCACTGCGGGGAAAAATTGTCATTTTATAAGATGACGCAGAATCTCGTTATCCGAGCTGTGGGTGGATTTTATCCGGACGGTGTATTGATCACCCGCCCGCCCAAATTCACAGGCGTAGAGCTCTTTGCCATTGGCGCTGACGTCGACGGTGATATCGCCCTTTTCGAGAAAAGGGATGACATCGCCAACCGCCAGCTTTGAAACCGTATTCAAGGTCAGCGATTCCAGATTAACACGCGCTTCCAGTGTGACGTGGCTCTTGCGCACCTGAAGAGCCAGTTGCTCGGCCCATTCCTTGCGCGCCTTGGAAACCTGGCCCTTTGACTTTGGAGGGGTGACCTGCGTTTTCAGAAGGGCTTTCTGAGGAATGATAAGGCCAAAATCGGAGGTGATTTTGCCGAGCTTGACACTCATGTGGATAAAGGCACCGTATTCGTCAACGTGATCCTTGTCCGGCTTCGGGCGCTTCTCCCAATTGTGGGGGCGCTCGAAAATAGGCTCAAATCCGCCAGCGGCATTGACGCCGGAGCGCAACACATTGGCAAAGCGCTCAAATAGCATCACAGCCAGATCAAGCTCGATGTTCGACAGCGGGCGCTTGATAGGTTCTGCGATAAACTCGGCCTGAGCGCCCAGCAAGGTTTCCATCAAGGTGATGACAAAGCCATTGCCGCACACCATGACGAAATTGGGGGACCAGTTGCGAAGCGCAGTGTCCGCCAGCACATAATTGTCGCCCAGATCTTCAATCAGGTCGCGCATCAAGCCGGTCTTGTGGCCAAGATAACCGACTTCAATGGTCAGATTGGTTTCGCTGTGAAAGACATCCGGCAGAAATTCGCTGTAGAGCGTGCCAAAATCCTGGCACAGCTTTTCAACTGTTGCGCGATCGCCCAACCCGCCGGTAAGCCGGGCAAGCAGCGCTGGATCCAGAGGTTTGACAGGGTGCTGTTTGTTCTCAGTCATGGTCAGGCTGCCTTTTCGCCACCGCCGCCACCGGGGTTCATCATTTCTTGCTCTACGGCGTCAATGGATGGACGCTCATAAGAGGAGATTGTCTTGCGGCCATATTCCAGAGCAACCTGGGGCACAGAGCCATTCATATAGGCCAGCAATGTCTGTTTCACGATGATATAGAGACGGTGTTGTTTGGTACGGACAATTTTGATTTGCGATGTCAAAGGATTGACCACGCAATAGGATAGGAGAATGCCCAACATGGTACCAACCAGAGCGGCACCAATCAACTCGCCCAGCACAGCTGGTGGTTCGTTGATGTAGCTGAGCGCCTTGATAACCCCGAGAACCGCCGCCACAATACCAATGGCCGGAAAGCTGTCGCCCACCGCCGTCAACTGATGGTAGGGCTTCATCTTATCGTGCAGGATGGTGTTAATCTCTTCATCCATCAGCGCTTCGATCTCGTGGCTGCGGGCATTGCCGATGATGATCAGGCGTACATAGTCACAAATGAAGGCTGTCAATTCGGTGTTTTTGAGCAGGTTCGGTGCCGTCTGGAAAATGGATGATTCGGCCGGATTGTCGATATGCGCTTCAATTTCATTGCGCGACTTGGTCCGCAGATCACGCATCAGAGAATAGAGAACACCCAGAACATCAAGATAATTGCGTTCCTTCGGCACTTTATGAGCGAAGGCCTCGGCGATTGCCTTGCCCGAATCTTTCACCACTTTCATGGTGTTGGCCATGATGAAGGTACCGATACCGGCACCACCAATAACCAGCAACTCATAGGGCTGGAACAGTCGCTCGACCGGGCCATGCTCTGCCATGAAGCCGCCGATAATACTGCCGACGATAATAACAAATCCGATAACGATGATCATGTTAGGCCTGTATCCGCACGTTTCTCTATCGTTGTAACCGATAAGGAATGTGCCTTGCGTGAAGCTGATGAATAAGGCTGTGCTGAATTATTGTCGCGCAGACAGTTTCGCGCAAGTAATGGTATGTATTTCTCGCCTCCAAACAACGGTCATCCACGTACCATGATGGAGGCGAGCAACCGTGACGAACCGTAAAACACTTGATGCTTTGGCAAACGGCATGATTCCGTTGACCTGGCACTGTTCGGTGAAGGTCATGCCTGCTGGTCTTGTTGGTCACCCAAGACTTGGAGGTAGCATCTGATGCAATCTGGAATGTATGTTTCGCTGTCAGCACAGCGTGCCCTGGACAAGCGTCTCACAACCATTGCCGATAATATGGCGAACGTGAACACGGTTGGTTTTCGCTCAACGGAAGTCAAGTTTGATGATATTGTCGCGCGCACTGGCAACGAGATGAATGCCAAAGTGTCCTTCGTTTCGCAGGGCAATGATTACCTCAACACCGAAACCGGTGAATTGAAGGAAACGGGCAACACTCTGGATTTCGCAGTCAAAGGCGATGCCTGGATGGCACTGGAAACGCCAGCCGGTCAGGTTTTGACACGCGATGGCCGATTTAATCTGACAACGAACGGCGAGCTTGTCTCCGTGAAAGGCTATCCGGTTCTGGATGTGGGTGGCGGGCGAATCCAGCTCGATCCAAATGGTGGTGAAGCCGGCGTCTCAAAAGACGGCACGATTGTTCAAGACGGAAAGCAGATGGGCAAGATCGGTCTGTTCACGGCAGATATCTCCAGAGGTTATCTACGCTATGACAATAGCGGTGTAAAAACAACGCAACCGCCGCAGCCGGTCGTGGACAATGCCTCGGTTGGTATTTTGCAAGGCTATGTTGAACAGTCAAATGTCAATGGCATCAGCCAGATGACCCAGCTTATCCAGGTCAGCCGCGCGTTCGAGAGCATTTCGAACTCGATGGGTCAGTCCGAAAACAACATGAATGAAGCGCTCAAGACGCTCGGCGGCAGCAAATAATCATGATTGGGTGCCCTTGCGATGAATGCTGAATTTACCCCCCAGATTGCGAAGAATACCAAATTGGCAGCCATGGCGGCTTTGGCAGAGCGTTATGCCAAGGCTGAAAATTCCGTGGCCCATGGGGGGCATGTGCGCACCATCGCAGCCGGGCATTATACGGTTGCGGGCCTGTCGAGGCATTTGCATCTGGGTGATTTTGTTGCTCATCGCAGTGCTTCGGGTATCCATTTAGGTGAAGTTGTGCGGGTCGAGCCGGAGTTGGCCTATGTCTGCCCCATTGAGCCGGGCGAGCCCATTGCCATTGGCGATACCGTTATTCGCAAAGGGGCTTTTCGAATCGCGGCTCAAGACAGCTGGTGCGGCCGCACCATCAATGCCCTGGGTGATCCGATTGATGGCTTGGGGCCTTTGGCTTCAGGCTTGATCCGGCGTTCGATTTCCAACACGGCACCGTCTTCCATGGGGCGTATGCGGGTTGAAACCGGTTTTAGAACGGGTGTGAAGGCCGTCGATATTTTCTCGCCGCTCTGCCTTGGTCAGCGCCTTGGTGTTTTTGCAGGCTCGGGCGTTGGTAAATCCACCTTGCTGTCCATGTTGGCGCGGGCCGATGCCTTTGACAAGGTGGTGATTGCGCTGGTGGGTGAACGTGGCCGCGAAGTGCGCGAGTTTATTGAAGACACGCTCGGTGCCAACATGGCCAAGACGGTTGCTGTTGTGGCAACCAGCGATGAAAGCCCGATGCTGCGCAAAATGGCACCGCTGACCGCCATCACCATCGCAGAACATTTCCGCGATCAGGGTGAAAACGTCCTGTTCATTGCCGACAGTATCACCCGTTTTGCCCATGCCATTCGCGAAGTGGCAACGGCGGCTGGCGAGCCTCCCATTGCCCGTGGCTTTCCGGCATCCGTGTTTACCGAGCTGCCGCGCTTGCTGGAGCGGGCAGGCCCCGGCGAAGAGGGAACAGGCACGATTACGGCGATTATTTCGATTCTGGTGGATGGCGACAATCATAACGATCCGATCGCGGATTCGACGCGCGGCATTCTGGATGGGCACCTTGTGCTCGATCGCAGCCTGGCCGACGAGGGACGCTATCCCCCGATCAACCCCTTGTCGTCGATTTCCCGTCTCGCCCGCAAGGCATGGACGCCCGATCAGGAAAAACTGGTCTCGCGTTTGAAAACACTCATTCACCGTTTTGAAGAAACGCGCGACCTTCGCCTGATCGGTGGTTATCGCGCAGGCAGTGACCCGGATCTGGATATGGCGATCAAACAGGTCCCTGTGCTGTATGAAGTTTTGAAGCAAACCCCGTCCGACATGCCTGTGATGGACGCTTATGCTGACCTTGCCAACGCCTTGAAGGCCGCCAATAGTCCAGGATACCACGATGCAAGATGAGCCTGATCTCAGCGATTCCGACGCCGATGAACCTGTGGCCCCCCCTGCAAAGCCTGCGGGCCGCTCTTCTGTCCTCATTGACAGGTTGCTGGCCACGACCGGTGTTTGCCTCGCATTCGGCTCGGCCATTTTTCCGTGGTATGTCTTTCTCAATCCGGACAAATTCGGCTTTGGAACAGAATCGCTGAACAATGGCCGTGACCTGTCGCTGGTGGAGGCCCGAAATGTTTTCAGCGTTTCGCCGCTGGCTTTGATCTCCAAAGACAAGAAGGAGCAGAAGCTCCCCGACAATCTGGACCAGATCAAAACGGCGACCGTGTCGAACGTCGGGCAGACAGCGAAAGAGGTGATGCCTGCCAAGGTTGAGCAGCCGTTTCCGGGTGCTGATGCATTTCGACTGCTTCATGTTGCCAATGGCCGTGCGCTGATCGAAGATGCCTCCGGCATGTTCATGGTCAAGGTCGGCTCCATCTTGCCCGACAACAGCAAGGTGGCAGTGCTGGAAAAACGCGACGGGCAATGGGTAATTGTGACCAGCGATGGTGCAATCTATAAAAACCAGTAGGGCGATCCTCCTGGCATGAACAACGCCGCAGATATCTGCGGCGTTTTGCATTTTGAGGGGTCGCGCTCAATCTTTTTTAAAAATAAAAATGGCATGATCAATATCGTGATCCATCGGTTTTGACGGATCTTGCGCGCTTCATTTATGCTTTTGATTTTATTGAACTATTTTAGGGTTTTACACCTGTTGTGCGGTCCGGTGAGTTCTTGTTTCAGGCAATTTGCATTCTCATAAAATGGCAGGTTTTTCCGTAAGTCCCACGCAAGATTACCCGCCTATTCTCCAGAGTGTAAATTGGAGAAAAAGCTATGCAACCCATACAACTTTTTGACTTGGCATCACGGCAGGCTGAATGGCTTTCCCTGCGTCAGGAAGTCGTTGCCAGTAACATTGCTAATGCCAATACGCCGAAATTTGCTGCGAAGGACATTACGCCCTTCAAAGCGGTTCTGGATAGTAGCCAACAAATCGGGATGGCTCGCACCAACCCCAATCATTTTGCCTCCAGTGACCTGGGCACCGATCTTAACGTGGACGTGCGCGACGCACCGTTGAACGACGAGATTGGCAAACAGGTGTCGGGTAACTCCGTGTCGCTGTCGGACGAAATGGTCAAGATGGGCGAAATCCAGCGCCAACACCAACTTAACACCAGCCTCGTCAGTAGTTTCAATCGCATGATGCTGATGACTGTAAAGAGGTAAACCATGGATTCTGTGACTGCTACCGATCCGTTGTCGGCCGCCTTGAAAATTGCCGGCGGCGGGCTTGATGTGCAATCGACGCGCCTGCGGATTGTATCGGAAAACATTGCCAACGCTCAAAGCACTGGCGACACCCCCGGCGCAGACCCCTATCGCCGCAAAACCATTACCTTTGGCTCTGAAGTGGATCGCGCCTCCGGTGCAGACATCGTCAAGGTCAAAAAGCTCGGCTTCGACAAGTCGAATTTTACAGAATCCTACGACCCCAGCAATCCGGCTGCGGACCAGAAGGGCTATGTGAAAATGCCCAATGTGAATGTTCTGATCGAAATGGCCGATATGCGCGAAGCCAATCGCTCTTATGAAGCGAACCTGCAATCGGTGCGCCAGACCAGAGATTTGATTTCCTCCACACTTGACCTGTTGAAGAGCTCGCAATGATTGATTCTATTGGAAAAATTAGCGCATTCACCAAGTCGAGCGGCATGGATGGTATCGGTGGTGAAAGCTCAAGCACATCCTCCATCACCGGTGGTATGCCCGCGATGGACCTTCAGGGCGTTACCAAGGCCGATACAACGCCGGGCACTGCCACAGGCGTCAGCTTTGGCGATGTGATTGGCGGAATGATGACGGATGCCGTCAAAAATTTGCGAACAGCTGAAACCAACTCTGTTGGCGGCATGCTGGGCAAGGTCAACACGCGTGAGGTCGTGGATTCCATGATGTCCGCTGAGCGGTCTTTGCAGACAGCCATCACACTGCGCGACAAGATCGTGTCGGCCTATCTCGAAATCACGAAAATGCAGATTTAACCCTCAGGGAACGTAGCACATGAGAGCTCTTGCAATCGCCGCAACAGGCATGAATGCCCAGCAGACCAACCTTGAGGTGATCTCCAACAACATCGCCAACATCAACACAACTGGCTTTAAAAAGTCGCGTGCTGAGTTTTCGGATCTGCTGTACCAAAGCGAAAAGGCCGTTGGTGTTGCAAATCGTGCCAACCAGTCGACCGTGCCAGAAGGCGCAAACATTGGTCTTGGTGTGCAGACAGCAGCGGTGCGCACGCTTGATAAGCAGGGCGAACTGACACAGACGTCAAACGAGCTGGATGTGGCGATTGTTGGTCGCGGATATATCCAGGTGCAAAGCCCGGACGGTAACAATACCCTCTATACGCGCGCCGGCGCATTGAACAAGGATGCCAACGGCAATTTGGTGACGACGGAAGGGTATCGGATTGTTCCAAATATCACCATTCCCACCGACGCCACCGAGGTCAAGATCAGCGAATCGGGCGAAGTTTCGGTTTTGCAGGGCACTTCAGCGACTTACACTTCTCTTGGTCAGCTGCAAATTTCGGCATTTGTCAATCCGGCCGGTTTGAAGGCCATCGGCGACAACCTGTTTCAGGAAACGCCATCATCTGGCAATCCGATCAATGGTGTTCCGGGCGACCCTGGCTACGGCTATCTGAAGCAGGGCTACCTCGAAGCTTCGAACGTTGATTCTGTTGCAGAAATTACCAGCCTGATTTCCGCCCAGCGCGCTTACGAGATGAACTCCAAAGTCATCACCACCGCTGATGAAATGGCTCAGATTGTCAGCAAGAACCTGAAGTAAACATCAAAGGGGCAGACATGATGTTTCGCCGAATAAAGAGAATGTTCAATTTGACAGGGACCGCCCTTGTGGCCGTGGTGATGGCTATCGTCACCACCGTCCCTGTCTTGGCCGCAGATCGCTATGCTGTCGTTCCTACGGACATTATTTATCCCGGCGAAGCGATTGCCGAGGGCAAGCTGCAGCTGGTGAAGGTGACCAACCCCAACCTGGGTGGCGGTTACGCTGAGACCCTGTCCGAAGTGACGGGAATGCTGAGCACCAGAACGCTGTTGCCGGGCAGAACCATCCCGGTGACATCTCTGAAAAAGCCCTATGCGGTAACGCGCGGCTCGAAGCTCCGCCTGGTGGTCAGCATTGGCAATCTGACAATTTCCGCGGGCGGCAGCCCCATGGATGACGCCAATATCGGCGACGTGATTCGCGTTCGCAATCTCGATTCCGGCCAGATCGTGAATGGCACGGTTATGGCCGATGGCACTGTGCAGGTGATGGCAAAATGAGCATCCGGTTTTTACTTTTTACAATTTTGACCGGTATGGTGCTGGCGGCGGCCGGAACTGCTGTGGCTCAGGGCTCGCGGATCAAAGATATTGCGTCCTTGCAGGCCGGCCGAGACAATCAGCTGATCGGCTATGGTCTGGTCGTGGGCTTGCAGGGCACGGGCGACAGTCTGCGCTCTTCGCCGTTTACGGATCAGTCCATGCGCGCCATGCTGCAAAATCTTGGTATCTCGACGCAGGGCGGCCAGTCGGCTGCCAAAAACGTCGCAGCGGTTATGGTGACGGCGACTTTGCCTCCCTTTGCCAGCCCCGGCAGCCGCATTGATGCCACCGTCAGTTCACTGGGAGATGCAACATCGCTGCGCGGCGGCACGCTGGTCATGACGTCTCTTTCAGGGGCCGATGGGCAGATTTATGCTGTTACGCAAGGCTCTGTTGTTGTGTCGGGCTTTACGGCTCAAGGGCAGGCGGCCACCGTAACCGAAGGTGTCACCACCTCTGGCCGCGTACCCAATGGCGCGATTATCGAGCGGGAGCTGCCGTCCAAATTCAAGGATTCGGTCAATCTGGTGCTGCAATTGCGCAACCCCGATTTCTCGACCTCGCTTGGCATGGCGCGGCGCATCAACAATTATGCGGTTGCCACCTACGGCGGCCCCATTGCTGAAGCGCGCGATAGCCAGGAAGTGATGATTCAAAAGCCGAAAGCGGCAGATTTGGCCCAGCTTATGGCAGATATTGAAAATCTGGTGGTTGAAACAGATACGCCTGCAAAGGTGGTGATCAACGAGCGCACCGGCACAATCGTCATTGGCGCAGATGTCCGGGTGTCGAAGGTTGCCGTCTCTTACGGCACGCTGACCGTTCAGGTCAACGAAACGCCTCAGGTTGTGCAGCCCCTGCCATTTTCAAACGGGCAAACCGCTTTGCAGCCGCAGACAGATATTACGGCCCAGCAAAACGGCGGCAAGGTCGCCATTGTCGATGGACCGGATTTGCGCACGCTGGTGGCGGGCCTCAATAATATCGGCGTGAAACCCGATGGCATCATCGCAATCCTGCAGGGCATCAAGTCTGCCGGAGCCCTTCAAGCGGAGCTTGTTCTTCAATGATCTCTTTCCAGACATCGAAACAGGGGCTCGGCGTTGGTGCTGTTGTTTTGGCCTGCGGTTTCTTGGCCCTTTCGGTTTTGCCCGGCAGCGCCCAGAGCGTGATGCCCCCCGCAAATGCGACAATGGACGATATTCAACGGTTTTGCACCAACATTGCCGATCCGGCGCGCGACCAGCGTTATCTTTTGCAAAAGCAGGATCTTGAGAAGCTGCAAATGCAAGTCGATGAACGCATCAAAACCCTTGAGGCGCGCAAGGCCGAATATCAGGACTGGTTGACGCGCCGCGATGAGTTCATGAAGCGTGCCGAAGTCGGCATTATCGACATTTATAAAAACATGAAGCCGGATGCAGCCGCACCCCAGCTGGAAAAGATCAATCCCATGCTGGCCGCAGCCATCGTTATGAAGCTGCCGCCCAAGCAATCGAGTTTGATTTTTTCCGAAATGGCACCCGACAAAGTGGCCGCGATTGCGTCCATTATGGCCAGCGCCGCTGATCCTACGACCTCAAAGGACCCCTCATGATGAAGCGCAGCGCCGTGGTGCTTTTCGCCGCCATTCTTAGCGGATGCGGAAACCAGACCCTTCAGGAAATTGGCAATGCGCCAGCCATGAGCCCCGTTGGAAGTGGTCTGCGCTATACGCAGGCACCGCAAATGTCCAGCTATCCCAAGCAGAGCAAAGCGGTCAGCAGCGGCTATTCCTTATGGAACGACAATCAGGCGGCCTTGTTCAAGGATTCACGCGCGTTGCACGTGGGTGACTTGCTGACGGTCAACATTCAAATCGCCGATCGGGCGAAATTCAAGAATGATACCTCGCGCAGCCGCAAAAACTCGACCTCGTTGAAATTGAAAACGGCGTTGAATATTTTCGGCATCACCGCACCGGCCTCCAGCACGGATTTGAGCACAGACTCCAATTCAAGCTCGGATGGCAAGGGCTCGGTTGATCGTTCGGAAACATTGACCTTGATGGTGGCCGCCGTTGTGACCAGCATTTTGGAAAACGGCAATCTGTTGATCAGTGGCTCGCAGGAAGTGCGGGTCAATCAGGAAATTCGTATTTTGAATGTTGCCGGTATCGTGCGTCCGCAGGACGTGGATTCCAAGAATACGATTTCCTATGAAAAGATCGCCGAAGCCCGTATTTCCTATGGTGGCCGTGGCCGTCTGACCGAGGTTCAGCAGCCACCGGTTGGTCAACAAGTGGTAGATATGTTCTCGCCCTTCTAAGCGGGTATCTTCCAACCCGAATTGGGTGAAGAATGATTGGTAAATCTTCCGGGCGCGGCATTATCACGGCCCTTCCGGCAGAAAATGAAGTCACCGTGAAAAGGCGTTCGCGTGATGCGGCTTGCCGTATGACGTAATCGTGCCCATTGCCGCAAGATCAGAGACAGGAATAATGTGATGGTTGATCCTTTAGCCTTGGAAGGCCCTAAGAAAAAGGCGTCTCCTGTTATACTGATTGCCGCGCTTTTGGGTTTGACAGTGGTTGGAGCCGGTGGTGGCTGGCTGGTGGGCACCATGGTGGCACCGAAGATCAAGACAGCCAACGAAGTCCAGGAAAAGGCGTCTGCAGAGGCAGCCAAGAAAGAGGGCGCAAAAGAAGGTGCGAAAGAAGGCGGCGCAATTCCCACGATTCCGGCGGCGGAAAATGGCATTGTTCAGCTGGATCCCATTACCACCAACCTCGCTTATCCATCGAATAGCTGGGTGAGGATGGAAGTTGCGCTTGTGTTTAACGGTCCGACAGATGTAAAACTTGCGGAAGACATCCAGCAGGACATCATGACCTATATGCGCACCGTTAGCTTGCAACAGATTGAAGGGCCACGCGGCTTCAATTATTTGAAGGATGACTTGCAGGAGCGCGCAGACCTTCGCTCGGAAGGGCGGGTATCGAGGATTATGTTCAGGACCTTTGTCATACAATGATTCGATATCTTCTTCTGATTGCTGCGATGATTGCAGTCCCGGAACTGGCGCAGGCGCAGCAGTTTCCGACAAACCTTTTCGGTGGTCCCGTGGATGGCTCTGCGGCCTCCTGGATCATTCGCACCTTTGGGCTGTTGACGATTTTATCGATCGCGCCCGGTATTTTGATCATGGTGACGAGCTTTCCACGGTTCATCATCGCTTTTTCGATTTTGCGATCCGGCATGGGGCTGTCCAGCACGCCCTCCAACATGATTCTGACCAGCCTTGCGCTCTTCATGACCTTTTACGTCATGTCGCCGACCATGGACCAGTCCTGGCGCGAGGGCGTTAAACCCTTGCTGGACAATCAAATGACGGAAACAGAGGCTGTGCCGAAAATGGCAGAGCCTTTTCGCACGTTTATGATTGCCAACACACGCGACAAGGATCTGCGATTGTTTGTCGATCTTGCCAATGAGCGCAAACAAAACCCTGTGGTGGACGGAAAAGTTGATTATCGGGTGCTGATCCCCGCTTTCATGCTGTCAGAAATCCGGCGAGGGTTCGAAATTGGCTTTCTGATTATTCTGCCGTTTCTGGTGATTGATATGATCGTATCAACCATCACCATGGCGATGGGCATGATGATGTTGCCACCAACCTCGATCTCTCTGCCCTTTAAAATCCTGTTTTTTGTGCTGATCGATGGCTGGAACCTGCTCGTCGGCAGCTTGGTGCGCTCGTTTCACTGACCGATTGTTCACGCAACGAGCGATAGGATGGTGCCGAAAACCGGTTCTCCCTTTTCGGTCCGTCCGAGGCTTTGATTGCGCGCGGTTCCATTTTTATGTTTGGGCAAAGCCGCCTGCCTTGTTTTTGTCTGGCGTTCCGAGATGTCAGACTTTGCTGAGCCGTTTTTTCTTTTCAAATATTTTTAAAGCACAACCCGGTGCCTGCTTTCTGGCCGCTCCGCGGTTGCTTGCGCGATATTGATCAATCGGATCAAAAAACAGTCGAATTTTCAATGTTTTGTAAACCATAAGCAACGGTAGATACCCCTGTTATCGCTTGAACGGGCGGATTATAGGCGTTTAAGAGTTCCTTTACTATTATTATTCAGTTGGTCTTAAACCGCCGCGTGGTTTTGTCATCCTCAGAGGCGAGTTAATGTACACTCAGATTAACTGACATGATGTCGATCGCTTCTGTCGGTATACAAGTCCGGCATGTCCCTCTTTCATATCTCGTAACCTAAGGGACAGATATCATGACAAGTATCATGACAAACAATTCGGCTATCGGCGCACTTTCAACATTGCGCTCCATCAGTGCCAGCATGGAAAAGACGCAGAGCGCGATTTCATCCGGTTATAAGGTTGAAAAGGCTTCTGACAACGCAGCCTACTGGTCGATTGCGACCACCATGCGCTCCGATAACAAAGCTATGTCCGCTGTTCAGGACGCACTCGGCATGGGTGCTGCCAAGACCGACACAGCCTACACAGGCATGAAAGCCGCAATTGATGTCGTTACCACCATCAAGGCCAAGCTGGTTGCTGCTCGCGAACCAGGCGTTGATAAAGACAAGATCAACAAGGAACTGACAGAGCTGAAGAACCAGCTCGGTTCGATCGCCAAGTCTTCTTCGTTCAACGGCGAAAACTGGCTGTATGACAACAGCGACACTGCTGGCTCGACCCAGGAAATGGTTGGCTCGTTCGTGCGCGGCGGCGACGGCAATGTCTCGATCAAGACGATCTCGTTCGATTCATCCAAGTCGATGCTGATCAACGACAAGGCTGCAGCTGGCGGCTTGCTCACAGCTGGTACGACTGCAACATTTGCAAGCGGCACCACCACAACAACCGGCACCTACTACCTGATCAAGTCTACCGCTGGTTCGGGTACTGGTACTGAAGTCACCTTGTCCTCCACGACGACCGATACTGCCATCGACGGCATGGTTGCTTCCGTTGACAAGATGCTGTCGAATATGACGGATGCGGGTGCAACGATTGGTGCAACCAAGAGCCGTATCGATACGCAGGCAAGTTTTGCCAAGAACTTGAGTGACACGATTCAGATTGGCGTGGGCAAGCTCGTTGACGCTGACATGAACGAGGAATCGACCAAGCTGAAGGCTCTTCAAACACAGCAGCAGCTGGGCATTCAGGCTCTCTCGATTGCCAATTCCAGCTCTGAAAGCGTTCTGTCGCTGTTCCGTTAATCGGTTAAGCTTTGGTTGTGAATTAAGATTGTGGCCGGGATTTTTCCCGGCCATTTTTTTTAACTGGATAGCTTCCTCCTGAAATCGGAATTGATTTGCGGAGGAAATTATTCAGCCGATATAAGTTTTACTGCACTGCCCGCGACATGCGGTGGGCAATTCTGTAGTAGGAAAAAATTAACAATAGTGTATTTTCTATTAATTTTTATGTAATTTACCTATATTTTTTGATGTAAATGGAAATTTAACTATCCTGGTGTTTATTAGAGTTATCAGAACGGCAGGTTAACTTATTAATTATTAGTTAATAGCATGAAGCAGCATGCCGTTCACCGGGGGAGCGAGCCCGGAATGTCCCTTCAGTTTTTTTGTCACATCAAGGGGCAAGTCCTATGACAAGTATTATGACGAATAATTCAGCTATTGCTGCATTGTCCACCATGCGTTCTATTGCATCTGACATGGAAAAGACCCAGAGCGCGATCTCTTCGGGTTACAAGGTTGAAAAGGCTTCCGACAACGCAGCCTATTGGTCAATTGCGACCACCATGCGTTCTGACAACAAGGCTCTTGGCGCTGTTCAGGATGCTATTGGTCTCGGCGCTGCCAAGACTGACACAGCTTATACGGGCATGAAGGCCGCGATCGATGTCGTTACCTCCATCAAGGCCAAGCTGGTTGCTGCTCGCGAACCAGGCGTTGATAAAGACAAGATCAACAAGGAATTGACAGAGCTGAAGAACCAGCTCGGCTCGATCTCCAAGTCTGCTTCGTTCAACGGCGAAAACTGGCTGTACGACAACAGCGACACTGCTGGCTCGACCCAGGAAATGGTTGGCTCGTTTGTTCGTGGCGGCGACGGCAATGTTTCGATCAAGACGATCACGTTCGACACATCCAAGTCGATGCTGATCAACGACAAGGCTGCAGCTGGCGGCTTGCTCACCGCTGGTACGACTGCAACATTTGCAAGCGGCACCACCACAACAACCGGCACCTACTACCTGATCAAGTCCACCGCTGGCACAGGTACAGGCACCGAAATCACCTTGTCCTCCACGACAACGGATCTTGCCATCGACGGCATGGTTTCTTCCGTTGACAAGATGCTGTCCAGCATGACGGATGCGGGTGCCACGATTGGTGCGACAACATCGCGTCTGAAGCTTCAGGATAGCTTTATCAAGAACCTGAGCGACACGATTGATACGGGTGTTGGCCGTCTGGTGGATGCTGACATGAACGAAGAATCGACCAAGCTGAAGGCTCTGCAAACACAGCAGCAGCTGGGCATTCAGTCGCTGTCGATTGCCAATTCCAGCTCGGAATCGCTTCTGTCGCTCTTCCGTTAAGAGTAGTATACTTACAATATTTACGCGAAAGGCCGGGCGAAAGTCCGGCCTTTTTTTTGGTTTTTGTTAATTAAAATATTTTGTGTAAAATCATGTACTTAGCATTATTTTGACTGATGTATCGGCCTATCGTTTGCAAGATGTTTTCTGTGTTTAATCTTTATTAACCATAATAGTATTTTCTGACCTCACAAAAGCATTGGGCCGATCAAACAAGAGCGATCACGGCGAGCATGAAGCTGACCAATGTTACCGGTACCGACCCGGTCTGTCCCTTCCAATTTCATGACCTTAAGGGGCAATTCCTATGGCAAGTCTTATGACAAACAATTCCGCAATTGCAGCGCTCTCCACTATGCGCTCGATTGCATCCGATATGGAGATGACGCAGGGTCGGATCTCTTCAGGCTTTAAAGTTGAAAAGGCGTCTGACAACGCAGCCTATTGGTCAATTGCAACCACGATGCGGTCTGACAACAAGGCTCTTGGCGCTGTTCAGGATGCTATTGGTCTCGGCGCTGCCAAGACTGACACAGCTTACACCGGTATGAAATCCGCGATCGACGTTGTCACCGACATCAAGGCCAAGCTGATTGCTGCACGCGAACCAGGCGTTGATAAAGACAAGATCAACAAGGAACTGACAGAGCTGAAGAACCAACTCGGCTCGATCGCCAAGTCTTCTTCGTTCAACGGTGAAAACTGGCTGTACGATAACAGCGACGCTGCTGGCACAACCCAGGAAATGATTGGCTCGTTTGTTCGTGGCGGCGACGGCAATGTTTCGATCAAGACGATCACGTTCGACACATCCAAGTCGATGTTGATCAACGACAAGGCTGCAGCTGGCGGCTTGCTCACATCTGGTACCACTGCAACATTTGCAAGCGGCACCACCACAACAACCGGCACCTACTACCTGATCAAGTCCACCGCTGGCACAGGTACAGGCACCGAAATCACCTTGACCTCCGCAACAACGGATCTTGCCATCGACGGCATGGTTTCTTCGATTGACAAGATGTTGCAAACCATGACGGATGCGGGTGCCACGATCGGTGCGACAACATCGCGTCTGAAGCTTCAGGATAGCTTTATCAAGAACCTGAGCGACACGATTGATACGGGCGTTGGTCGTCTGGTGGATGCTGACATGAACGAGGAATCGACCAAGCTGAAGGCTCTGCAAACACAGCAGCAGCTGGGCATTCAGTCCCTGTCGATTGCCAATTCCAGCTCCGAATCGCTTCTGTCGCTCTTCAAGTAAGCGTTGGCTTCGGCGTAACGCCTTAACCCTCAAACGGGTTTTGATAAAATCGAGTATCACCTGCGCCGCGCACCAGAGATGGTGTGCGGCGCAGGCGTTTTAAGGTCTGGTTATAGGCGCGATGTTCTACAGCGCCGTGCGTCATATATGGCGCACAAAGGCTCAACGTAGCTCTTTATTTTTGTTGCATAATTTTATCTTTAAACCGATTCCGGTTTAAAGAACCATGCAATATGCAGAGAGACATTGAAAATGACTTTTGGTGTTATTGCGGAGCTGCGGCGACCGCATCTTAAATGAAACTTAAGAAAATTAGGTGTGCGTTTATTTTTTGTTAACCATATTCATGTTTTCTGTTGTTACGAAAGCATTGGGCCGATCAAGCAAACAAGATCGCGGCGAGCATGAAGCTGACCAATGTTCCCGGTATCGACCCGGTCTGTCCCTTCCAATTTCATGACCTTAAGGGGCAATTCCTATGGCAAGTCTTATGACAAACAATTCCGCAATCGCCGCGCTCTCCATCATGCGTTCGATTTCTTCCGATATGGAGATGACGCAGAGCCGGATCTCTTCGGGCTATAAAGTTGAAAAGGCTTCCGACAACGCAGCCTATTGGTCAATTGCAACCACGATGCGTTCTGACAACAAGGCTCTTGGCGCGGTTCAGGATGCGATTGGTCTCGGCGCTGCCAAGACTGACACAGCTTACACAGGCATGAAATCCGCGATCGATGTTGTCACCGACATCAAGGCCAAGCTGGTTGCTGCACGCGAACCAGGCGTTGATAAAGACAAGATCAATAAAGAACTGGTTGAACTGAAGAACCAGCTTGCTTCGATTTCCAAGTCTGCTTCCTTCAACGGTGAAAACTGGCTGTATGACAACAGTGCAACCGCTGGCACGACCCAGGAAATGATTGGCTCGTTTGTACGTGCAGCCGACGGCAATGTCTCGATCAAGACGATCACGTTCGATACATCCAAGTCGATGCTGATCAACGACGCAGCTGCAGCTGGTGGCTTGCTCACAGCGGGTACGACTGCAACATTTGCAAGCGGCACCACCACAACAACCGGTACCTACTACCTGATCAAGTCCACCGCTGGTTCGGGTACGGGCACGGAAATCACTTTGACCTCTGCGACAACAGATATTGCGATCGATGGCATGGTCGCGTCGATTGACAAGATATTGCAAAACATGACGGATGCGGGTGCCACGATTGGTGCGACAACATCGCGTCTGAAGCTTCAGGATAGCTTTATCAAGAACCTGAGCGATACGATTGACTCAGGTGTTGGCCGTCTGGTGGATGCCGACATGAACGAGGAATCGACCAAGCTGAAGGCTCTGCAAACACAGCAGCAGCTGGGCATTCAGTCCTTGTCGATTGCCAATTCCAACTCCGAATCGCTTCTGTCGCTCTTCAAATAACAAGACGCCGGCTCGTAAAAAACGACTCTCCTTCTGTTTCAAAAAGCCGTGGCTCTTGCCGCGGCTTTTTTTTGTTTTCCGCATATATGCGCTTGAAAAAATTAGGAGTTTGTTTATACAGATTAAGAAATCACTAACGGCGTTAACCATTTGTTAACTATTTAATGATTAATAATACGTAAATAATGTTGGGTTGGCTCCAAGGGCAAAAATGTGGCCATCGTGCATGATGCAAACCAACGTTGCCGGTAAATTCTAAAGTCCGGTATGTCCCTTAAACGAATTGGGGCAATCTATGACCAGTATCATGACCAACACAGCCGCAATGGCGGCTTTGCAGACTCTCCGTTCTATCGATAGCAACATGCAGACCACACAGGCCAGAATTTCCTCTGGCTATAAAGTGGCAAATGCGTCCGACAATGCCGCCTATTGGTCGATTGCGACGACAATGCGCTCTGACAATAAGGCGCTGGCAACAGTTCAGGACGCTCTGGGGCTTGCAGCCTCAAAGGCAGACACGGCCTACACGGGCCTCGAATCAACTGTAGACGTCATCAGCTCGATCAAGTCCAAGTTGGTTGCAGCACGCGAACCCGGCGTTGATAAAGGCAAGATCAACCAGGAAATTTCCGAGTTGAAGAATCAGTTGCAGTCTATCGCCGAATCGGCGTCGTTCTCCGGTGAGAACTGGCTGTTTAATGCCTCCACAAACGCGGCAGGCACCAAGGAAATGGTGGGTTCCTTCAATCGCGCAAGTGACGGCACGGTATCCGTCACGACATTGAAATACGATACCGCAAACTCGACCCTCATCGACACAAACCAGGCTTCTCGTGGTATTTTGACACGAGATACAGTGGCGACCTTTGCGTCGGGAACAACCACCACAACCGGTACGTATTATCTGTTGAAGGCTGGCTCTGCGACGACCGCAACGGGCACCTTGATTGAAATCTCCAGCACCACAACGAGCGCCAATCTTGATGGTATGATTTCGGCTGTCGACAAGATGCTACAGACCTTGACGGATTCGGCATCGACCCTTGGTGCGATCAACAGCCGTATCAAGCTGCAGGATAGCTTTGTCAAAAATCTGAGCGACACGATTGATAAGGGTGTCGGTCGTCTGGTGGATGCGGATATGAACGAAGAGTCAACCAAGATCAAAGCGCTTCAGACTCAGCAGCAGCTTGGTATCCAGTCCCTTTCCATCGCCAATACAAACGCGGAGACCATTCTTACGCTGTTCAAGTAAAAGGCGAGGACAACCGGCCGGAGTTGAATATTCTTCCTCTACCGTGCCGCCGGTCATCGGCATTTGGTGGAAATGTTGGACCGCGCACTGCCCTTGCGCGGTCCAACGCCTTTTATACATTTCCCTCTTCTGCTGCATAATCTCCGCTTTAAATCGATTGCGGTTTAAAAAGGAAATCAAGCAACAGGCTGACTGGCAGAATACTGGCAGAATAATAGAGATTTTGGGCCACTCGAAAATCCTCGCGCAAGTTTGACCCCCTAACGTCGAGCGAAGCAAATGACGTTTTGTTTGGCTTGTGCGCATCATCGCACGTCTGAGCGCTCGTGCTGATATGCGGGTGAACATTCCCTTGGGGCGTTGTTGGCTGCAAGATCGTGCGTTGCATCATTTCTGAAATCCGAATGGATTTGAGGAATGATGCAGTGGATTTAAAGTTTCACAGCGGCCTTTGTGCGTCATGCAGAGCGCACGGCGTTGTAGGTGAGAGAGCGTTGCAGCGTTTTGGGGTGTCGCAATTGGCACTTTGCGCTGTTGGCAGGAGAAATGACAATGAGTATGCCGCTGGCCCACTATTTGAAGGATTTCTCTTCGCCCAAGCCGAGCATGCTTGTGTCTGACGCTATGGGATTTGATGCAGATCCCTTTGGTCTGGATGACGGGCCAACGCTTGAGCTGCCACAACCCGATCCGGTCGATCTGGAGGCCGAGCGCAAACAGGCGTATTTCGAAGGTTTCAACGCCGCATCAGAGCAGCTTTCTGCGCAACACGCTGAAGAGATTGCCGCGATCGAGGCGAGATACGCCCAACAGCTTCAAGAGAAAGAAGAGGCGCATCAGGCTGCTCTTGCACAGGTGATCGCCGAAGGGCTGGACAAGATAGCAACCTCAATTGCCCAGACCGTTGGCGAGCAAGCGGTGGCGGCTGTTGCGCCCTTTCTGCAGGAATCATTGGTTGAGACGGCCCTGCATGACCTTTCAACACTGTTGAAGGAAGCCATTCTTGAGGGGGAGGCGAGCGTTATCGCGGTGCGCGGCCCTGAAGCGCTGTTCGAGCGGCTTAGAATGCAAATGGACGGCCATGAAGATCTTCTGCGCCATATAGAGGCGAATGATCTGGATTTGGCCGTTGACGTACAAGACACAGCGCTTGTTACACGTATTTCGGCTTGGACGGCGAGCCTGAAGAAAGTTCTGGCATGAGCGACGCGGAAAATCATCACCACGGCAAAAACGAAGTCATCATCATCAAGCGCCATGGCGGCGGTGATCATGATGGTGCGCATGGTGGCGCGTGGAAAATTGCCTACGCCGACTTCATGACGGCGATGATGGCCTTCTTTCTGGTGATGTGGCTGGTCAATGCTTCGAATGAAGCAACGAAAGCGTCTGTGGCGAGCTATTTTAACCCGATCAAGCTTTCCGATGAAAAGCCGTCGCAACAAGGCAAGAAAAAGCCGGTTGATCAAGCTGAAGGTGAAGAGCAAAAGGAACGCTCTAAAATCAAGGCGGATGACGCCGTGGCGGGCAAAGCTGCGGCCACCGGCGAAGACATGACCTCCACATCGGGGGACAAGCCGGTTTATTCCGAAGCAGATCTGTTTGAAAATCCCTATTCGGTTCTGGCTGAAATTGCGCAGGAAGTTGGCCAGCAAGCAAACGTCAGTGCGAAGGGCGAGGGCGGTGCCAGCGATTCCGGCCCATCAACCGGGGCATCGGGTGGTGAGGCTTATCGTGATCCGTTTGATCCGGATTTTTGGAGCCAACAGCGTCAGACCGTTGAGGGCAAGCCAGGAAAGCAAACGCCTTCCGAGGTGACAATGACCCAGGACGCTGCGGATAAAGCGCCGTCGGAGCGGAGTGCCCCAGAGGTTTCTGCGCAAAATGCCAATGACAAGCAGGCGGTGAAGGGCAATGAGCAGCAAGCCGTCCTTGTGACGCCAACACCGCGCCCCGACAACAAAGCCCAGCAAGCCCAGGACGCCCAAGATGCAAAGTCATCTCCGGATAAGGCGACGAAGGCCGAAGAGCAAAAACAGGCCGATGAGCTGAAAGAGCAAATTGTGCAGCAGATGACCGGCGTTGCGGGCAAGCTTGCGGAAGGGCTGATTGTGACGCCTGCCGAAGGCGGGCTGCTGGTGACGTTGAGCGATCAAAATGATGATCAAATGTTCAACATTGGCTCTGCCTTGCCAAGCAAAGAGATGGTGCTGGCGATGGAAAAGATCGGCAAGCTGCTGTCTGAGCGCAAAGGTGCAGTCCTCATTCGGGGCCATACGGACGGTCGCCCCTATAAGGGGGCAGATAACGACAACTGGGGTCTCTCCATGGCACGTGCCCATGCTGCCTATTATATGCTGGTGCGCGGCGGTTTGAATGAGCAGCGTATCACGCAGGTGTCCGGCTTTGCCGACCGGCGTTTGTTGAAGCCGGATGATCCGTATGCGGCAGCCAATCGCCGTATTGAGATCCTTGTGCAAGGGGATCAGAAGTAAGGTGAGGACCTTCAGCCCATTCCGGCTATCGAAGTTGCTCTTGTGCGGCGTTGCCATCGTGCTGAATGTTGTCAGCGCGCAGGCGGCTGACAAAGCGGCCGATGGCGATAATCTGCCACCCTATATTATGGTGCGGTCGTTGCAGTTCGTGCAGGATTCAGTGGTCATGGGTGATCACTCCGCCGCCGACATGCAGCGGTTTGTGCTTGCAAAGATTGATAAGAGGCTACGCTCTGCCGATACTGCCGAGTTCAGAGATCCCCGCAACGTGGATGCAGCGCTGATTTACACCATGAGCGGCGGCAATCCCGCGACCTTGGAATATCTTGTGTCGCGTGATGTGGATGGTCATTTCGACAATCGCGTCTCGGATGTCTTGCGCAAATATCTGAGCGGAAAAGGGGTTCTTGTTGCCAATTCCCTGGCCGAAATGGTTGGGGTTTACAAGAACACCCGCATTGGAGCCTATCTCGCGCTTGTTGCCGGCAATGTGACCCTGGTGAAAGACCCTGCGGGTGCGCTGAAGTTTTATGATCTGGCCCGCCTTTTGATGCCGGGTACCATCGTGGAAGAGGCGGCCTTGCGTCGCTCGTTCTCGCTGGCAATCGAGACCGGCCAAGTCCAGAAAGCGATGCTCTATGCCAATCGTTATGCGCGCCGCTTTCTGCATTCGCCCTATGCCAATCAGTTTGCGGATATGTTGGTGCAATTGATTGTCGACCATTTCAAGCAAATGGAAGAGCAGGATGTGCTGGCAACTTTGGCGACAATGGACCCTTCACGACAGCGCGAAATTTATTTGCGCATTGCGCGGCGCGCGTCAATCAACGGGAACCCGGCGCTTGCGGCGCTGGCTGCCGACCGTGCGCAGGCCTTGGCGGGCCTGCCCGGCGGAACCGATCCGCAGGCGTTGCTTTACGGTGGCTTGGCGCTCATTCCCACCACGGATGTGCGCAGCGCACTCAAGACAATTGAGGGTCTGAAAGAAAGCGAGCTTTCGGAGTCTGACAAGGCACTTCTCGCAGCAGCCCGGAAGGTCGCGGAGGACATTGTGACCTTGCCGACGGCTGCAAATGCTGGGGTGATACCACCTGCTGAAGCCAAGCCGGAGGGGGCTGCGCCGGTTGCCGGAGCAGATGTTCAGCAAGATCCCACAGCGCCTCAGGCTTCTAAGGTGCAGGCGGCGGCGGTGCCAGTGCCCCCGCAAGGTCAGCCACAAGGCCAACCGATTGTGACAGACAGCCCAAAGCCGGACCCCGCCTTTGACGCTTTTTTGAGCAATGGCCGTAGCAAGCTTGATGAAATTGATAATCTATTAAAACGCAGGGGTGGAGAATAATTATGGCCGTTACCGTTTCAGCGCCAAGTGCCGCAAACATTCCATCATCCTACCCCGGTTCTCGCGCGGATCAGTCTCAGCCCCCCAGCGGCGGCTTTCGCTCGGCGCTCGAGGGTACATCCGCAGGACGCGATAAGGGAAAGCCAGCTTCGGATGATAACGGTAAGTCGGTTGATGCCAACCGTCCTCAAGACCGTGCAAAAAACGAGGATGGTACCAATACCGCTTCAAATAAACAGAGTGATGATCGTTCTGCATCAGTGAAGCCCGCGGAGACGAACGCCGAGGCGCAGGCGGGCGGTGTTGCGGGTTCCGGCAAAGATTCCGCGAACACCCTTGCGAAACTGGTCGCAGCCTTGACGAACACTGACAATGCCAGCGTCGCCAATAAGGATGTACCAGATGAGGTTGCAGGCAAGACAGCTGTAAAGCAGAGCGACAAGGCCAAGGATCAAATTTCGGCGCGCGCCGCCGAACAGGTCGCAGAGGCTGTGGTTGGTGGCGCAGACAGTGCAAAGCCTACGATAAAATCGCCTTTGAGCACCAAAGCTGGCGTGACGGATACCGATGACGGTTCCGAAGCTGCGCAGCCACAGAAGGATGGCACTGCTGGCGCACAGGACGTGTTGTCCTTGCTGGTGCAGGCCGCTCCAACACAAGCCGCAGTGTTGCCACAACAGGTCACACCGGCAGCCGACGGACAGACAAAACAAACTGTTGGCGGTAAGCTGAAAGACGCACTTGAGGCGAAAGTGCGCAATGCCGATCTCGGCAAGATTTCGGATGATGCAGCCCAGCCAACAGCTGCCGCAACACCAACGTTGCGCAGCAGTGCTGCGGATGCCTTGCATATGGTGACATCGGCGGGCCAGAATTCCAGTGGCAAAGAGAGTGAAAAATTGGGGGTTGCAGATTCGGCAATTCTTCGGACTTCAGACATCATGCAAACGGTTGAGGTTGTGGATAGCCGACGGATCATTGCGCCGGTGAGCACCAGCAATGGCGCAAATATTGCCGCGACGATGACGGGCGACAGTGAATGGTCGTCCGTCCTGCGCAGCCACGCAGCAAGCGATGTGGACATCCCGGACCGGATGACAACTGATAAGACGCTGAATACATTGACGATCAAAATGACGCCGGAAAGCCTTGGCACGGTAACGGCCAACTTGAAGCTTGTGGATGGCCAACTCACGGTCAGCCTCGTGGTCGAAAACGGAACGGCCTATCGTAAGCTGCACGAGGATCATGGCGATTTGATCAAGTCGCTTAAATCGCAGGGACTGAGTGTTGATCAGATTCAGATCAGTATTGCCAGCCCGGAAAAATCGAGCAGTGATACCACGCAGAACAATAGCCAGAACCAGCCAAACAATCAGAGCTTGGCACAGCAGAACAGCAATGGTCAAAATCACGGTGGCAACCGCCAGCAGACCCAGGCATCATTTGATAACTTTGGGCAACCGTCTGGAGGGATGGCCGATGACGCAACGTCTCCTGGTGCGTCTGGCACAGGCAATGGCGGTTCTGGCTCTGGTCAGCTTTACCTCTAAGGCTGCCTATGCTGCGGCTCCTGCGGGGCTTTGTGAGCGAGAAATCAGTCGTGCAGCCATCAAATATGGTATCCCCGAGGGCATCCTCTATTCTGTGGGATTGACAGAAACGGGTCGCAAGGGGTCGCTCCAGCCCTACGCCCTCAATGTTGAGGGGCTACCACTTTTCCCCGGCTCGTTGAATGAGGCCTTGCGGACCTTTCATCTTGCCAAAGACATGGGTGGAAAACTCATTGATATAGGTTGTATGCAGATCAATTACCTCTATCATCATGAAAATTTTCGCTCAGTGGAAGAGATGTTTGATCCTAAACTTAACGTGGAATACGCCGCCGAGTTTCTCTCAAAACTGCACAAGAGGCACGAAACCTGGACCATGGCTGTGGCGCGATATCATGCCGGGCCGAACAATAATCCGGCTCAAAAGCAGTATGTGTGTCGGGTTATCAGCAATCTGGTTGCCACGGGTTACGGCAACTGGACGGCGAGTGCGCGTCAATTTTGTCAGTGAAAGACGCGCACCTTGACGGACAAATCAGCGCCCAGCGTCATCGAAATGTTGGTGCACTGTCAGCAAACGCAACCAGAAGGCTATTGCCCGTCGAAAAAATGACAAAAATAAAACGCATTTTGGGCCGTGCCAGGCACTGATTTTGGTCGCTGGTCGACCTTCGCTGTTAACCTTTTTAATGTCTAAATTGTGCCGCATTTGGGCACGTGACACAAGATGTGGTGCAAATCACCCCTCAAAGGTTAAGCAACTATTAATAACTATCATTAACTTTCCACAGTTGTCGTTCAGAGCCGCGATTCGTACCCATTGACGTGTAGAAACACCACACTGATTCGGAGGCGGACGAATGATCGTAGTGGTTGATGAGCGCGAGCTCGTTAAAGACGGTTACACGTCATTATTTGGACGTGAAGGCATACCATCAACCGGGTTTGATCCGGTTGAATTTGGCGAATGGGTTGCATCAGCAGCTGATTCAGACATTGCAGCAGTCGAGGCATTCTTGCTTGGTCAAGGAGATCGCACAGGCGATCTTCCTCGTGCCATTCGAGATCGCACGACAGCACCTGTGATTGCAGTCAGCGATCATCCTTCGCTTGAGGCAACGCTTGCGTTGTTCGATAGCGGCGTGGATGACGTTGTGCGCAAGCCAGTGCATCCCAGAGAGATTCTGGCGCGGGCGGCGGCTATTCGGCGCAGGCTCAAGGCTGTTGCCAATTACGCGGAAATCGGCGCAATTCGCGTCTATTCCGATGGGCGCGACCCAGAGATTGATGGTGAGATTTTTGCTTTGCCACGCAGAGAGCGTCGCATTCTTGAATATCTTGTCACCAACCGTGGACGTCGTGTTTCCAAATCGCAGATCTTCAATGCGATTTATGGCATTTTCGACGAAGAAGTTGAAGAAAATGTGGTTGAAAGCCACATCAGCAAGCTGCGTAAAAAACTGCGCAAGAAGCTCGGTTTCGATCCTGTCGATTCCAAGCGCTTCCTTGGCTACTCCATTGATTGGAAATAATATTTTTGGCGGTACGCCGCCAAAAATCTCGGCCTTGCAACCAATTTGTCATAAGCGTTCACTGAAACAGCTTCACGCAAGGCCCATTTCATAATCTTCTCACACGACGATCGAATGGGGACTTGGTATGAGCCTTTCAGGCAGTATGAATTCAGCCGTATCTGGCTTGCAGGCACAGGCCAGCAAACTGAGCACAGTGGGCGACAATGTCGCAAACTCCGATACAACAGGCTACAAGCGGGTCGAAACTGCGTTTTCCAGCTTGGTTGTTGGCTCTACAGGGTCGGGCAGCTACAATTCGGGCGGCGTGCAAACCACGACCACCCAGACAATTTCGCAGCAAGGCTCCTATCTGTCCACCACATCCGCCACTGATCTTTCGATCAAGGGTGACGGATATTTTGTGGTTCAGAACAACCAGGGCGATATTTTCCTGACGCGTGCCGGCGATTTCAAGCAGGACGCCAGGGGTTATCTTGTCAACTCTGCGGGCTATACCCTTTTGGGCTACTCTTATGCCAACGGCGAGCCAGCTTCCGTTATCAACGGTTTTGATGGCCTGCAACCTGTGAAGGTTAATCTGGACAAGGGGCTTGCGACAGCAACCACCTCAGGCACAATTTCGGCGACCCTTAACTCGTCGCAGCCTGTGCACACGGGCACTGCTCCCGCTGCCAACCTTGCGACCTCAACCTATACGGACAAAAGTTCGATGGTTGCGTACGATGCCTTTGGCAACTCGGTGTTGTACGACATTTACTACACGAAGACGGCCAACAATCAGTGGAGCGTCGACGTTTACCGTAATTCTGATGCGACGCCAGGCACGGGCTTCCCTTATAGCACACTTTCTGTCGCTCATCAGGACATCACGTTTGCTGCAACCCAGAAGCTTGATACGACCAGTGCAAAAACTCTGACGCTTTCGGACACGCATATTACACCGACACTGGGAATTACGCTCGATCTGAGCTCGATGACCCAGAGTAATATTTCGTTCAGTTCACAGGGAACGCTGAACGGCAACAAGGCCAGTGCTGGCGGCACCATTAGCATCGACAATAAGGGTAGCATCACCTCGACGAGTTCTGATGGTGTTGTCTCGAGCCTTTACAAGGTCGCCATGGCCACTGTTGCCAGCCCTGACAATCTCAAGTCTGTCAGTGGTACGGCTTATCAGGTCACGGCCGCTGCAGGAACCGTTGTGGTCGGATTTGCCAACACAGGCAGTTTCGGTTCGATCAATTCCAGAACGCTTGAAGCATCCAACGTCGATCTTGCTTCCGAATTGACCAACATGATCCAGTCTCAGCGGAGCTACAGCGCCAATTCCAAGGTGTTCCAAACGGCTGCTGATATGTTGGATACTCTTATCAGTTTGAAGCGTTAATCGTTACAATGTAAAGGCAGTCTCATGACGCTCTCGTCTACTATGAACACGGCAAAAGGAATATTGAGCAACACCAGCACACAGTCGCAGGTGGTGTCCAAGAATATTTCCAATTCCCAAACAGTGGGCTACGTAAAGCGTGATGCTGTCACCGTTGTAAACGCCACTGGCGGATCAACAGTCAACATCATCCGTGCGGAAGATGTTGTTTTACAAAAACAAATGCTGACGGGTCAGTCCGTGGCCGAGGGACAGTCAACCCTCAACAAGGGGCTGGACCAGTTAAAATCCCTGCTTGGTGGCAACAATTATGATTTGGCACCAAGCACCTATATCTCCAAACTCCAGACGGCACTGCAATCTTATGCAGCGCAGCCAAGCGAGACAACGCTTGCCCAGACTGCCGTCAGTGCAGCCCAGGATCTCGCCAATTCGATTACGGCGACATCGCAGGGGATTGCCAAGGTTCGAGTTCAGGCAGACACAGACATCAAGACGGGTGTTGATAATCTGAATGATCTGCTATCGCAGTTCATGACGGTGAACGAAGCCGTTATCAAGGCAAAGGCAGCTGGCGAAGACCCGAATGATGCCCTTGATCGTCGCGACAAGCTAGTTTCGGATATTTCCAAAATTGTTGGCGTGTCAAAGAGCGAACGCGCCAATGGCGACATGGCCCTCTACACCAATGAGGGGACGGTGCTGTTTGATAAACTGCCGCGTGCCGTAACCTTTGATCCGCGTGGATCTTACGGCGCTGGCATTGCGGGCAACTCTGTCTATATCGATGGTGTTCCGTTGAAGGCAGGTGTCGGTGGCAATACATCGGCGCAAGGGTCACTGGCTGCAAACCTGCAAATTCGCGATACGATTGCGCCTCAGTTTGAGCAGCAATTGGATGAGACATCCCGCTCGCTGATTTCCATGTTTTCTGAAAAAGAAAAAGCCACGGGCAATAACCCCTTGCCAGGTCTTTTCACCTGGCAAAACGGAACAACGCCGGCCTCGGGCACGCTTCAGCCGGGCATCTCCGAAACGTTCGCAGTCAATGCTGCCTATGTGAAGGAAAAGGGTGGCGATCCCGTTAAACTGCGTGATGGCGGTGTCAACGGTGGATTGTATAAATGGAATTCTGACAATACCGCCAGTTATTCGACCCTTCTTAACGGTTATGTGGCCGCTTTCGATACAAAGGTCGGTTTTGATGCAACGGTTGGTTTGGAAAATTCTGCTACGGTAGGAGAATATGCCTCGAGTTCGATTGGTTGGCTTGAGGCTTATCGATCAACCGCGGATTCGGCCAATGAGACGAAATCGGCACTGTCGCAAAGGGCCACTGAGGCATACCAGAACAAGACCGGCGTGAACCTCGATGAAGAATTGTCGAAAATGCTGGATATTGAACAATCTTACAAAGCATCGACCAAACTGATCAGTACGGTTGATGAAATGTTGAAATCGCTCCTGGGGATCGCGTAAGTCATGAAGACATCAAGCATATCCAGTCTGACAATTCAAAACGCTATGCGGCTCACGATTGGTGATGCGCAAAAGCAGATGTCCGACGCTCAGAAAGAAGTCACGACGGGTAAATATGCAGATGTCGGCACGGCTTTGGGCGCAACAACATCAAACGCTGTCGATTTAACAAGTGATTCCTTGAGACTGCAGTCGTTGATAAGCACGAATGCAATTGTGAATACGCGGCTTGACGCATCTCAAAGCGCGCTCAATCAGATCGCATCGTCTGCAGAAAAGATTCAGCAAACTCTGGTTGGTCTGGGCAATAGCTACGAGAGCATCACGCTCAGTTCGGCTAAAAAGTCGGTCAATGATGCGCTCGACATGTTTGTTTCTGCGGCAAACACGTCTGTGAATGGCGAGTATCTGTTCTCCGGCGTCAATACTGACGTGAAGCCCATGAGCGACTATAATGCCGTGGATTCGGCCGGAAACCCGTCTGCTGCCAAAACGGCATTTCGAAACGCCTTTTTCGGTGCCTTTGGCATGACCCCGGAAAATCCGGCCGTGAGCACAATCACGCCCACAGCCATGACAAACTTTCTGAACAATACGCTGGAGCCCATGTTTACCGGCACGGACTGGAACACCAACTGGTCCGCAGCATCGAACGATACAATGACAAGCCGCATTAGCAAGACCGAGACCGTACAAAGCTCAACATCTGCCAATTCCAATGGTTTCCGCTATCTCGGTCTGGTGTCTGTGGTCGGCAGTGAGATGTTGGCCGGGAGTTATTCCGCCGAAACGCGCACCGCGATGGTTGCCAAAGCGGTCGAATATTCGGGCAAGGCTGTCTCCGGCGTCAATGAAGATCGCACGAAACTTGGACTGTCTCAGCAGCGCGTTAAAGAAGCGAATACATCGCTAGGCGCGCAGAAAGACATTATCGATACGCAACTTGGCAATCTCACCGGTGTGGATGCCTATGAAGCATCAACGCGTCTCAACAATCTGAAATCATTGATTGAGACGTCGTATACCTTAACGTCAAGACTGCAAAAACTAAGCCTTGTAAACTATCTCTGATGATCAGCGATAGACAGGAGTAAAGGAAACCTAGATGTACCAGTTTTCCTACAATGAGATCATGGAGGACGGCGTTGCTGACGCGAAAGAGCGCGAGCGACAGGTTCTTGAACGATCAATGGAGCTGCTATCCCAAGCGCGTGATGCCGGGCGTTACGGGCGGGAGAGCATTGAGGCCATATACTACACGCGGCGCGTCTGGATCCGCTTTATTGAGGATCTGAAACAGCCCGACAATCAGCTTGGCATGGAATTGCGTGCCAATCTTATCTCAATCGCCCTTTGGATATTGAAGGAATGCGACCGCATCAGACAGCGGGAGTCCGAAAATTACCAAGGCATTATCGATGTGGCAACCATCATTAGGGATGGACTTAAATGAAGAGCACCTTGCGAATCTCGCTGAAATCCGGGGAACGAATCTTTATCAACGGTGCAGTGTTGCGCGTTGACCGCAAGGTTGCCCTTGAGTTTCTGAACGATGTGACGTTCCTTTTGGAAAACCACGTGCTCCAGCCGGAAGACGCCAATACGCCTCTGCGCCAGCTGTACTTCATTGCCCAGATGATTCTGATCAACCCGGAAGGCAAAGAGCAAACGCTCACCATGTTCCGCAAGTCTATCGTGATGTTGCTGGCCTGCTTCCACGACGACGAAGTTCTGGCTGAGCTGAAGCGCATTGATGCCATGGTGGCATCTGGCCGTGCGTTTGATGCTCTGAAGGCGATCCGTGGTCTTTATGTGATCGAAGACCGGATTTTGAACAATCAGGAAATGACGCCTGGAACCATCGAGCAGATTCGTCGGGAAATTGCACCATGGCGGTAGCAAGCACAGACGCCATCAGCAGCGCGACCTCTTCTGCGGCGAGCTTCACCAACCCTTGGGCCAACGCGTCGGCAAACTCCGACGCGGCCAGCGCCACGATGAACTACAATAGCTTCCTGAAGCTCCTGGTTGCGCAAATGCAAAATCAGGATCCGACAAAGCCAATGGACGCAACATCGCAAATTCAACAGCTTGCAACCTTTTCGCAAGTGGAGCAGTCGATCAAAACCAACACCTTGTTGCGCAGCATGCTGCAAGCTGATGCTTTGACCAAGGCTGGCGATATGATTGGCAAGACGGTCACCAGCTCCGACAGCGCGACAACGGGCGTTGTTTCGGATGCGAAGGTGAGCGATGGCGCGATCACGCTGACGACGGCGACAGGCGGTTCTATCGACCTGCAAACGGGCGTGAAAATCTCCAAAGGCTCCTGATCAGGGGCCCTGATGGATGCATTTGCCCTTCGCGGGCTCTCATGCACCGTCAACAAAAAGGCCTGAAGCCAATTTGGGTTCAGGCGCACTGGTGGAGAGGACCGGAAGATGATATCGGTTCTCGAAATCGGTCATAAGAATCGTCGCGTGCTGTGCGCTCGATGATGATCATGACCTTTGCGGGATGATGCCGCTGGAGAGACGTCAATGAATGAAGCTGATGCGCTGGATATTATGCGCACTGCGGTCTGGACAATCTTGATCGCCTCGGGGCCTGCCGTTCTTGCGGCCATGATTGTCGGTATTACAGTCGCGCTTATTCAGGCCTTGACCCAGGTGCAGGAAATGACTCTGACATTTGTGCCAAAAATTCTGGCCATCCTGATCACCATCGGCATTACGGCTCCTTTTGTCGGAGCGCAGATCTCCCTGTTTGCCAATCTGGTCTTTTCACGGGTGCAAACCGGCTTTTGATGTTGGCCGTCTTTTGTCGTGCCCTCTTTTGTCGTGCATGACCATCTTCGCGCAAGCTTTCTTCTATAGCTCTATCCGTAATATGGGCGGATAATGTTGATCCGCCTCCTTCTCATGAAGAGACGGAACAGGATATGGCGCAAGCACCCACGACTGGAATTCCTCTAAAAATACCATCGAATGGCCGTGATATCGGCTTTGCGTTGGGTATTGTTACCATCCTCTGCATTCTCTTTTTGCCGATCCCTCCCTTCTTGATCGACATGGGACTTGCTTTTTCGATTGCATTCTCGGTTCTGATCCTGATGGTATCCTTGTGGATCCAGCGTCCGCTTGATTTCTCGTCCTTCCCAACCATTTTGCTGATTTCAACCATGATCCGCCTGTCGCTCAATATTGCGACAACGCGCGTGATTCTATCGCATGGTCACGAAGGCCACGGGGCGGCGGGCAATGTCATTGCCGGTTTCGCCAGTCTGGTTATGTCCGGCGATTTTGTGATCGGTTTGATTGTTTTTGCCATTCTGGTCACGGTCAACTTCATCGTTATCACCAAGGGTGCCACGCGTATCGCCGAAGTTGGCGCGCGCTTTACCCTTGATGCCATTCCCGGCAAGCAGATGGCCATTGATGCCGATCTGTCGGCGGGCAATATTGATGAAGTCGAGGCACAGCGTCGCCGTAAAGAACTGGAGCAGGAAAGCTCTTTCTTCGGTGCAATGGACGGTGCGTCGAAATTCGTCCGTGGTGATGCGATTGCGGGCTTGCTGGTCACGGCCATCAACATCTTTGGTGGTATCATTATCGGCTATTTCCGCCATGGTATGCCGATTGGCGAAGCCGCAGACGTCTTTGTTCGTCTCTCGGTTGGCGATGGTCTTGTTTCGCAAATTCCAGCTCTGATTGTCTCGCTCGCCGCAGGCTTGCTGGTGACGCGCGGTGGCAATGCGGGCTCTGCCGACGAAGCGGTTATCGACCAGCTCAGCGGCTACCCCCGTGCGTTGACGGTTGCTTCGGGCCTGATGTTTTTGCTGGCCGTTATTCCGGGTCTTCCCTTGTTGCCTTTTGCCACCCTGGGCGGCATCATGGCTTTTGGTAGCTGGTATATTCCGCGTCAGGTGGAAGCCGCCAATCTTGCCAAGCGGCAGATGGAAGAACAAAAGGTTACCCAGATCAAGGAAGCCGATAAGGATTCGGTCAAGAGCGTGCTCAAGACCTCTGAAATCGAACTGGCGCTGGGCAAGCTGGTATCCACCCGTCTGCTGGGGTCACATCAGGAACTGGCGTTTCGCGTCGGCAAGATGCGCAAGAAATTCGCCAGCCAATACGGCTTTGTGGTGCCGGAGATCAAGGTCTCCGACGACATCGGCATTCCCGATAAATCCTATCATATCCGTATTCATGGCACGACGATCGCCTCCAATATCCTGCGCCTTGGCGAAGTGTTGGTGGTGACCGGCAACGGCCGCAAGCCACGCATTCCGGGCGATGAAATCCGCGAACCGGCGTTTGGCATGCCTGCCGTATCGATCATGGAAACCTTCACAGAAGATCTGAAGCGTGAAGGCTTCCATCCGATTGACAATGTATCGGTGGTGCTGACCCATCTCAGCGAAGTCATTCGCAACAATCTGCCGCAGCTTTTGTCCTATAAGGACGTCAAAATCCTGATTGATCGACTTGATCCTGAATATAAGAAACTGGCCGATGAAATCTGCTCATCACATATGTCCTATTCCGGCCTTCAGGCTGTTCTCAAACTGTTGCTGGCAGAGCGCGTTTCTATTCGCAATCTTCACCTGATTTTGGAAGCGGTGGCCGAGCTTGCGCCGCATGTGCGCAAAACCGAGCAGATTGTCGAGCATGTGCGCGTGCGCATGGCGCAGCAGCTTTGCGGTGACTTGACCGACAATGGCGTGTTGCGGGTTCTGCGGCTGGGCAGCAAGTGGGATTTGGTGTTTCACCAGGCGCTCAAGCGTGACAATAAGGGTGAAGTTGTCGAATTTGATATTGACCCGCGCTCGCTGGAGGAGTTTAGCGAACAGGCCAGCAAAGTCATCCGCGAGTTCATGGACCGTGGCCTGCCTTTCGTGCTTGTCACCTCGCCAGAAACACGGTCTTATGTGCGCATGATTATAGAACGGCTTTTCGCAACCTTGCCTGTGCTGTCTCACGTCGAGCTGGCCAAGGGCATCGAAATCAAGATCCTGGGATCCATTTCATGATCACAGACCCACAGGGAACAGTGCTTGCACTGTTCCTGGTCTTTTGTCGCATTGGTTCTTGTTTTATCACGCTGCCGGGATTTTCCTCATCGCGCGTTCCCACGCCGGTGCGCCTTTTAATCGCGGCCGGGGTGTCTATGGCCTGTCTGCCTTTGTTGTGGGATACGGTCTATCCCAAGGTGCAGGGCGGCGGCGTGATCTATATCGCCCTGATTGGCACTGAAGCGCTGATTGGCGCGATGTTTGGGCTAATTGCGCGTTTTTTCTCGCTTGGCCTGCAATTTGCCGGTTCTATTTTGACCATGATGATTGGCTTCAATGGATCTCCTGCACCCGATGTTTTGGAAGATTCGAGCGAAAACCAGATGACCAACATGATCAGCTTTTGCGGGCTGATGATGTTGTTTATCCTGGATTTTCACCACGTTGTTTTCCGCGTGTTGATCGATAGCTACAATGTCATGCCTATGGGTGGGGTGCCCAATACGCAAACAATGCTGATCACGCTCACCGACACCATCTCCAAGACCTATTTTCTGATGCTGCGGCTGACCAGCCCTTTCATTATATATGGTCTGATGTTCAACGTTGGCGTGGGCCTGGTCAACAAACTGGCGGCGCAAATTCCTATCTACTATATTTCGGCACCCTATCTGATCGCTGGCGGTTTGCTGCTGGTCTATTGGTCGATTGGTGCCATGATGCACCAGTTTGCTTTGGCGTTCATGCCCATGATGCTTGGCAATTGATGAGGGTGTGCGATGGGACCGGCCAAAAAATCTCAAAAACTGAAACGTCTGGTGGCCGTGCAACGGCATTTGGAAAAAATTGCCGAGCTTGATTTGGCCGACACCGCGCGCCAGCGTCAGGAGATCTCAGCCGGGCTGAACAGGGTGATTGAAGCGCTTGGATCGATGGACCCGGTTCACCGGCTCTTTGCGCAATCTTATGCCGAACGGTTCTCACGCTTGTCGAGCGATGATCGTCGTATGGCAGACGTGCAGCGCGTGCAGGAAAATGTGGTTTTGCGCCAGCGTACCAAAGCGGAACGGCTGGAGGACAAGATGCTTGAGGCCAGAGACAATGAAGATCGCGAAGCAGAAGACAATACGCTTCAGGACTTAATTGATCTGACGTTCGCTACGCCAGCCTCCAGCAAGGTTCACGAGAGATAGTCATCCCAATGCAGTAACCTATAGCCATTCTGATTCATGATGTGGGATCCGGGGCTGTATGAAAAGCGTCAATCAACCTTGTAGAGGCGGATGGATGCTTACTGCATAATTCCTTAAATCGGAATCGATTTAAGGAGAAAATTATGCAGCAGACTAAAAGTGTTACAGCGTCCTTTGTGCGCCATATATGGCGCACGGCGCTGTAGCGCGTTTTGGCAAAATCTGATTTTCAGGGGACGAATAACGGTGGCAATTTCTCCTTCAAGCGACCTTGTGATGGATGTTGTGCGGGCAGCGGATCCTTCCGCTATGGCCGAGGCGCAGCAAAAGCTTCAAACTGCGAAAGCAAGCCTTCAGGCCTCGCGTCTGAATGAAAAAAATGCTGGCTTTGAGGTGGCGATGAACACCATGAACACTGCCGCCGCAGACGCGGGCCTTGGCAATCGTGCGACCAATGCCATCAAGACCGAAGACATTCCCAAGCCATACCGTCAGTATGAAGGTGTCGTTTTGCAAACCTTTATTTCCAGCATGCTGCCCAAAGACAGCGAGGCTGTGTTTGGCAAGGGCAATGCCGGCGAGATCTGGAAAAGCATGATGGCTGAGCAAATCGGCAACACCATTGCCCAGCGCGGCGGGGTGGGCATTGCAAAGCAGATGTATGCTGAGGAATTGTCAAGAATCCGAAACAAGGGCGCCCAGAACGTGACGACAGATGCCGCCGACAAGCATCTTTCGCAGCTGCGACTGGACGAAATCGAGCGCAAAACGCTTGGTTTTGACAAAGCCAACGAAAATAAGGTCGGTCAGGTGTTTATATCCAACACCGGATCAACAACGGCCTGAGCCTGCAGACCGGCATGACCAGGCGACACTCTGCATAGGTCCCTGCTGAATTCCAAGCCCTTTCAAAGCCATTGAGCATTCTTACAGCTCCTGACATAAAAACATCTTGGCGATGCGTGTTTTGCGGCGCGCCTCTCCCAAGGATTCAAGGATCGAAACTTACATGGAACATGTGTCCAACGATTACCGGATCAAAACAGTTCTCGGACGACTGGAAATGATTGTCGACAACGAGAATGTGCGGATCGGTAAAGATCCGGAATTTGACCTTAAAGTGTCAAATGCCCACAAGAGTCGTTGCCTGTATGAACTGACCATGCTGTTTCGGGATACGGATCCGAAGGAAATTGCAGTCAATTATGTTGAGCAGATGCATGACCTCAAGAAGAAGCTGGCGCTGAATGCCCGCCGTGTCGAGGCCCATCTGCATGCTGTGCGCGCCGTTGCCGATATTTTGCGCAACGCCGTGGAAGAGGCTGATGGCGATGGCACATACAGTCAGGAACAGTTTCTCTTCAGGGAAAATTGATGATCAAGATTGTCCTCGCGGGTGTCTGGGCCTGCATCGCCACACTGGTTGCCGTCTATTTTTCGGTTCAAATGGCCACTGCTCCTGCTCCTGCCGATGACGGGAGCAAAAAGCCGGAACTGGAACTGGTCCGAGGCGAAGCCGTGACGATTCCCGTCTTTGCCGACGGGAGTGTCAAAGGCTATTTTCTGGGTCGTTTTTCATTCATGGTTCAAAAGGAAAAGACGGAAGCCATTAAGCTGCCTTTGCCACCTTTGATGACCGATGAATTGTACAGGCTGTTGGTTGACAGCAAGATCGTGGATCTGACCAAGGCAACCAAGCTGGATGTGGAAGGCTTTCGCAACACCATCAAGGCGGATCTCAACAAGCATTTGGGCGATGGCGTTATTGCCGAGGTGCTGGTTGAGCAGCTGGATTATCTGGGCAAGGAAGAAACGCAGGATGGCGGTGGCAAGCCAAAGCTGAAGCCAGCGGTGAAGATTGTCGAAGGCCAAACCCCTGCTGCTCCAACGGGCGAAAAGACCGGTCATTAAGCTTAGATTGATTTGATAAACGGCGCTGTGAAGCGCCGTTTTCTGCGTGTGAGTGTAATGCTCTGATCAACGTCCCCGGATGATTAAATTTCCCTTAAGCGGGAATGCGCAATTGTAGTGCGCGAGTTAAACCGGGTTTTATCCTTGGATGGTAATCTGAAACCAGTTTCAATCTGGTTCTCCAAGGTATATGAACAGAATTCACCAAAACTCAGTTGCCGTATTGGATGGTGATGAACAGGTTAACACTGCGCGCCTTATTCATCGGGTGCGACGGGACCTGTCCCTCAATCTGCTGCGTCTTGGGCCATCCCCCTCCGATGATGAGTTCAGTCCGATGAATCTGATTGCCGCCGCAGAAAAGCTTGCTCGCAAGAAGAACATGTTTGGCGTGGACGTCTTCGATTTGTCGTGGGCGTCGGCGCTCAGTTTGATGGCGCAATATGCCGCAACGCATGATGCGCATGCCAAGGTGTCGTTTCTCAACGCCAATAACGTCAATATCCTGTTGCAGGATGACGCCTATTTTGAGGTGCTTGCACACCATCTGGTTTTGCCCGATGGTATTGGCATGGATATGGCCGCCAAGCTGTTGGATGGCGACGCTTTTGCCGCCAATCTCAACGGAACCGATTTTATTCCGGCGCTGCTGACCTATATGGAAACCCCACGTCGGATTGGCTTGCTGGGAGCAAAGCCTGGTGTTCTGGCCGGCGCAATCGCCAATTTTCGCAAGCACACGCCCTGGCATCAGTTTATTCCGGTGGCGGATGGTTATTTTGATGCCGATGAATTGCCGGTTATTCTGGAGCGCCTGAAAGAGGCTGATATTGATATCCTGTTGGTTGCGATGGGGACGCCTTTGCAGGAAAAATGGATTGAGGAGCACATCAACCAAAGCCATGCGCGTCTGGTGTTTGGTGTTGGTGCCTTGTTTGATTTTGTATCGGGCACTGTGCCGCGTGCGCCGGTGTGGATGCGCAAGCTGCGGTGCGAGTGGCTTTATCGGCTGGCGCTTGAGCCTACACGCCTTTGGCGGCGCTATATCATCGGTATTCCGGTGTTTCTGTCGCATGTTTTGCGCTTCAAGTGGCGCAAGCCTGCGCGCTGATGCCGCGGTTGGGTGAGAATTTTTGCCGTATTGATGTTTTTTCTTTTGATGGGCCTTGGACGGTGATAGCAACAGCGAACCGATGAGGCTTTCAGCAAGAGGAATGCAGACGTGGCAACGGTGATTGACGGAAAACAGGTGGCGGCTTCGGTCATTGAGGCCATCAAGGCCAGCTCTGATGCTTTCAAAAAAGAGACCGGAGACAAGATTGGTCTTGCGGTGGTGATTGTGGGTGAAGATCCTGCCAGCCACGCTTACGTCACGTCCAAAGGCAAAATGGCCAAGGAATGCGGCTTCAATTCCATTCAGCATACGCTGCCGGAAGACACCACGCAGCAAGACCTGCTGTCGCTGGTGGCCACGCTGAACAATGATGCCAGCATCCATGGCATTCTGGTGCAATTGCCTTTGCCCAAGCATTTTGATTCCGATGCCATTATCCAATCCATCCTGCCGCAAAAAGATGTTGATGGCCTGCACATCGTCAATGCTGGCAAACTGGCAACGGGCGATCTCGAAACCGGACTGATCTCCTGCACCCCTGCGGGCTCGATGCTGCTGGTGCGCCGCATCCATGGCGACGATCTCTCTGGCCTGAATGCGCTGGTGATTGGTCGCTCCAACCTGTTTGGCAAGCCCATGGCCCAGCTGTTGCTGAATGCCAACGCGACCGTGACAATGGCCCATTCCCGCAGTCGGGATTTGCCAGCCCTTGCCCGTCAGGCCGATATTCTGGTGGCCGCCGTTGGCAGGCCTGAGATGGTCAAGGCCGATTGGGTCAAGGACGGTGCCACCGTGATTGATGTTGGCATCAACCGTGTACCGGCTCCCGAAAAGGGCGAGGGCAAGAACAAGCTGGTGGGCGATGTTGCCTTTGCAGAATGCGAGCCCAAGGCAGGGGCGATCACGCCCGTGCCCGGCGGCGTTGGCCCGATGACCATTGCCATGCTGATGGCCAATACCGTGATCACGGCTTATCGATGCGCGGGCAAGGTTGCGCCAAAGTTTTAAGCTATCTTTTGTTTGGGGCAGGGCCGGTGGAGGCCCTGACCACAAGCTCTGCCTGCCAGATTTCCTGAAGCGGCGGGCCGGATGGAGACGTTGCTAAATCGGCAATCAACCGCTCGGCAATGCGGCGGCCCGCATCGCGCAAGGATGAACGGGTGGTGGTCAGCGGCACGCGAAAATGCTCGGGCTTGAGCAAAGGCAGATCATCATCATGGGCGATGACGGAAATATCCTCGCCCACCACTAGGCCTGCATCGTTAATGGCGCGTACCGCCCCCAAGGCCAGCACGGTACTGGCACATAAAATCGCCGTTGGTGCTTGCGGCTGGCGCAACAGATCGGTCATCACCCGATAGCCATGTTCGTCTGTCATCACCGTGTTGCTGGTTGCTGATTTTGGGAGGTGCAAACCAGCCCCTTTAAGCGCGCGCTCAACACCCATCTGACGCCGCACGGCAAAGTCCAGTTCCTGCGGCCCATTGAGCAGGGCGAAGCGTCGATGTCCCAAATTCAGGAGCATTTCTGTCGCGCTTGCAAAGGCTGCTTCATTATCGACATCCAGATAGGGGTAGTCTTCCGTCAGGCCAAGTGAGCGTCCGTGAACAATAAAGGGAACCGAAAGCGATTTTGCCATGGCAATGCGCGGATCGTTCTGCCGGAGGTAGGCGAGATAATAGGCATCGACTGCCCCGCTATGCACAAGGCCGCGTATGGCCTGCTCCTCTTTGGAAGGGTGGGCCGGAATGATGACAAAGTGAAAATCATGGGCCAGACATTCCTGCGCGAGGCCGTTTTGAAACTCGGCAAAGTGAATGTCTGAAAACCTGTCTTCTGAAACCGGCATGACCAGACCCAACGAGCCCGCCTTGCCGGTGGCCAGTCGCAAGGCAGCGCGGCTGGGCCGATAGCCGGTTTCGCTTGCGGCTTTCATCACCCGTTCTCGCGTTTCCGCATTGACCTCTGGATAGCCGTTCAATGCACGGCTGATCGTGGTCTGCGACAAACCGAGCAGCTCCGACAATTGTTTCAGATTCACCTGTGCACTCTCTCCCATGCGCGTCCCAAAGCGCTTTTATAGACTACTATCCCTGTCGGCAGGTGCAACTAAAAAGAACAAATGTCCAAGCTTGAGCTGTTTTGCTCATCGTTCTGGCCTGTGGATCATGATTTTAGCTGATGCAGGAAAAGCGCTTGACTCAATGGCAAACTATGGAAACAATCGGCACCCAAAGCGCTTTGAAGGCTTTTGAATGTGACAGGGTAGGATTGTTGCAGGCTGGGCAGTGAAGTGTAGGATTGGAGCAAGGGAGGCTTTCCATGAAGACCCGTTTATTTTTAGGGGTTGCAGCCGCGTGCCTTTTGGCAGGCAGTGCCGGTGCCGTCGATTTGAAGTTCAAACCCGGCGAAGACAAGAAATTCAACTGGGAGAGCTATGAAGCATTTTCCAAAGCGCATCCCTTGAAAGGTCAGACGCTGACGATTTTCGGCCCATGGCGCGGTGAAGATCAGGCTTTGTTTGAATCGGTTCTGAATTATTTCCGCGAGGCCACCGGGGCCAATGTGAAATATTCATCCTCTGAAAATTACGAGCAGCAGATTGTTATTGATACGCAGGCCGGTAGCCCGCCCAATGTGGCCATCCTGCCGCAGCCTGGCCTGATTGCCGACCTTGCCTCCAAGGGTGCATTGGTGCCACTTGGCGATGATACCAAAAAATGGCTGCTGGACAATTATGCCGCTGGCCAGTCCTGGGTTGATCTCTCCACGTACAAAGGCAAGGATGGCAAAGAGGCCGTCTATGCTTTCCCCTATAAGATCGATGTGAAATCACTGATCTGGTACGTGCCGGAAAACTTTGAGGATGCGGGCTATAAAGTGCCCAAGACCATGGAAGAGTTGAAAGCGCTGACCGAGAAGATTGCTGCCGATGGCGGCGTGCCATGGTGCATCGGTCTGGGCTCTGGCGGTGCCACCGGCTGGCCTGCCACCGACTGGGTTGAGGATATGATGCTGCGGCTCTACCCAGCCTCTGACTATGATAAATGGGTGAAAAACGAGATCAAGTTTGATGATCCAAAGGTGGTGAAAGCCATTGAGGAATATGGCTGGTTCTCGCGCAATCCAAAGTTTGTCGATGGCGGCACGGCAGGCGTTGCCTCGACCGATTTCCGCGATAGCCCCAAGGGCCTGTTTACCTCGCCACCCAAGTGCTACCTGCACCATCAGGCATCCTTCGTGCCATCCTTCTTCCCGGAAGGCACGGTTGTTGGCCGCGATGTCGATTTCTTCCCGACCCCCAATTATGCCAGCAAGCCTGAACTGGGCAATCCGGTCGAAGGCGCTGGAACATTGGTGATGATCACCAAGGAAAATCCGGCCGCAAAGGCATTTCTGGACTTCCTGAAAACCCCGATTGCCCATGAAGTGTGGATGGCACAATCGAGCTTCCTGACACCATTCAAGGGTGCCAATCAGGATGACTATGCCAATGCGCCGATGAAAAAGCAGGGGCAAATCCTGCTCAACGCAACCACCTTCCGCTTCGATGCATCAGACCTGATGCCGGGCAAGATCGGTGCCGGTGCGTTTTGGACCGGCATGGTGGATTATGCCGGTGGCAAGTCTGCTGATGACGTTGCCAAGAGCATTCAAAAAGCCTGGGATGGCCTGAAAAACTAAACCACGGCAAGGAACCGCTGCGGCTGAAATGCAGCGGTTCTCCTTGTTGCACAACGATAACAAACAGGCTGCAAAAGATCGAACGGGGAGGAGAGGGCTGTGGAGCAATTGCTCAGCGCATTGGTGACAATCGTGATCGGCGTCGGGGGCGCGCTGGTCTATTTCTTTGGCTCCAACTTGATCCTCGATCGGATTTTTCCGGCCAATGCACCGGATCTGGCCGTGGCCTCGCGCAATATGCGCATCGCCGGCATGGTGCGGCCCTGGCTTTTTCTGGGGCCAGCGCTGATCTCGCTGAGCGTCTATCTCGTCTATCCGCTGTTTGCCTCGATTATCTATTCCTTCCATGGCCGCGATGGCGTGGAGTTTGTCGGGCTTGATAATTACCGCTGGCTTTTGTCGGATCGCGAATTTCGCGAATCGATCTTCAATAACATTCTTTGGTTGATCGTGGTGCCGACATTTTCCACCCTGTTCGGCTTGATCATTGCAGCCCTGACCGATCGTATCTGGTGGGGCAATATTGCCAAATCGCTGATCTTCATGCCCATGGCGATTTCCTTTGTCGGGGCGTCGGTGATCTGGAAATTCGTCTATGATTATCGCGATGCGGGCACCGCCCAGATTGGCTTGCTCAACGCCATTGTGGTCTATTTCGGTGGCAATCCGCATGTGTGGATTTCCATGCCGTTTTGGAACAATTTTTTCCTGATGGTCATTCTGATCTGGATTCAGACTGGCTTCGCCATGGTGCTTTTGTCAGCAGCCTTGCGCGGTATTTCCGAAGAAACGGTGGAAGCGGCGGTGATTGACGGTGCCAATCCGTGGCAGATTTTCATCAAGATCAAAGTGCCACAGATTTGGGGTACGATTGCCGTGGTGTGGACCACCATTACCATTCTGGTGTTGAAGGTGTTCGACATTGTTTTGGCCATGACCAATGGCCAATGGCAGAGCCAGGTGCTGGCCAATCTGATGTTTGACTGGATGTTCAGGGGCGGTGGTGATTTTGGTCGAGGTGCTGTGATTGCCGTGGTGATCATGCTGATGGTGGTGCCAATCATGGTGTGGAACATCCGCAATGCGCGCCGCGAAATGAAGGGGCACTGAGATGAGAACCAAAGCCCTTTCGCCGCTGAACATTGCCGTTCACCTCTCCGTCCTGCTGTTGGTGATCCTCTGGACCCTGCCAACTCTTGGCATTCTCGTCACGTCGCTGCGCGACAAAAACCAGATCGTTGCCTCTGGCTGGTGGACGGCGCTGTCCAGCTCCAGCCAGAATTCCATGTATCGTGCACCTGGGGCAGACGCTCAAAAGCAAGATGGTAATCTTTTTGTCATTACCGGAAATATTCTTGAAGGCGGCGGTGGCAAGGTTACGGGCTTTGGCACGAGCAGCCTCAAGCCTGAGGAATACAAAGCGGGCGCAACCGCTGATTTGAAGGATGGCGAGAAGCTGACAGTTGAGGAAAATGGCGATTTTCGCCTGACGTCTGAAACAAAGTTTGAAGGCGGTCGCGGCCAGCGGATTTTCTTCACCGCCACCACACCACCAAAATTCACGCTGGATAATTACCGCACGGTTTTATCGGCAGAAGGCATTGGCAGATCGTTTCTCAACTCCCTGACGGTGTCCATTCCGGCGACGATTATTCCCATTCTGGTGGCGGCTTTTGCGGCCTATGCGCTGGCGTGGATGCCTTTTCCGGGACGCTCGCTGCTGCTGGCGGTGATTGTCGGCTTGCTGGTGGTGCCCTTGCAAATGTCGCTGATCCCGCTTCTCAGAATGTACAATGACATCGGGTTATTTTTCGGCGTGCCATCCAAGACTTATCTCGGCATATGGCTGGCGCATATGGGCTTTGGCCTGCCGCTCGCCATCTATCTGCTGCGCAATTACATTGCAGGCCTTCCGCGCGAAATCATGGAATCGGCGCGGGTGGATGGTGCCAGCGATTTCAAGATTTTTATCAAGATCGTTTTGCCGCTGTCCTATCCGGCGCTGGCATCCTTTTCGATCTTCCAGTTTTTGTGGACATGGAACGATTTGCTGGTTGCCATGGTTTTCCTAGGCACCGGCAATGATGAGCTGGTTTTGACCGGCCGCCTTGTCAATCTTTTGGGCTCGCGCGGCGGAAATTGGGAAATTCTCACGGCATCTGCCTTCATCACCATCATCGTGCCGGTTTTGGTGTTTTTTGTCTTGCAACGCTACCTCGTGCGCGGCCTGCTGGCCGGTTCCGTCAAGGGTGGTTGATGTTGATCTTTTGTTTTGTCGCATTTTGGGGTGCAAAGCCACGAAGCGCGTTTGCGCGCAATGCGTCTCTTCTAACAGGATGATTGTTTATGAATGCACATTTCTCCCCGGTTTCTGCCGCTGAAAAAGATTGGTGGCGTGGAGCTGTGATTTATCAGATTTACCCGCGCTCGTTTCAGGATTCGAACGGCGACGGGATTGGCGATCTGAAGGGCATCACGGCGCGTCTGTCGCATGTGGCAACGCTGGGTGCCGATGCCATCTGGATTTCGCCTTTCTTCACATCGCCGATGAAGGATTTCGGCTATGATGTGTCCAATTACACCGATGTCGATCCGATGTTCGGCTCGCTCTATGATTTTGATGCGCTGATTGCCGAGGCCCACCGCCTGGGCATCAAGGTGATGATCGATCTGGTGATTTCTCACACCTCCGATCAGCATCCGTGGTTTATCGAGAGCCGTTCCAGCCGTTTCAACGCCAAATCGGATTGGTATGTCTGGCACGATCCCAAGCCCGATGGCACGCCGCCCACCAACTGGCTGTCGATTTTCGGCGGCTCCGGTTGGCAGTGGGATGCCACACGCATGCAATATTACATGCACAACTTCCTCACCTCGCAGCCGGATTTGAATATGCACAATCCGCAGGTGCAGGATGCCGTGCTGGAGGCTGTGCGCTTCTGGCTCAAGCGGGGTGTTGATGGTTTCCGTCTGGATACCATCAACTTCTATTTCCACGACCGGCTGTTTCGCGAAAACCCGCCGTTGGCACCAGAGCGGCGCAATGCGGCAACGGCACCTGCCGTGAATCCCTATAATTTCCAGGATCACCTCTTTGATAAGAACCAGCCGGAAAACCTCGAGTTTCTCAAGCGTTTCCGGGCCGTGTTGGAAGAGTTTCCAGCCATTGCTGCGGTGGGCGAAGTGGGTGATGGCCAATATGGTCTGGAGATCGTTGGTCAATACACCTCTGGCAATGACAAGATGCAGATGTGCTATGCCTTTGAGTTTCTCGCACCCGATCCTTTAACACCGGCGCTGGTGGCCAATACCCAAAAGGCGTTTCAGCAGGCGGCTCCTGAAGGTTGGGCGTGCTGGGCGTTTTCCAATCATGATGTGGTGCGTCATGTTACCCGCTGGGGCGCTGATGTTACCGATCGGATTGGCTTTGCCAAGCAGATGGCCTCCATTCTTCTCACCCAGCGCGGGTCAGTCTGCATCTATCAAGGGGAAGAGCTGGGCCTGACCGAAGCCGATATTGCCTATGAAGATCTGCAGGATCCTTACGGTATTCAGTTCTGGCCGGAGTTCAAGGGCCGTGATGGATGCCGCACGCCGATGGTGTGGGATTCGCTTGCCCATCACGCTGGCTTTAGCTCTGGTGACAAGCCGTGGCTGCCGATTCCACTGGAGCATACGCTGAACGCGGTTTCCACCCAGGAACACAAGAGTGATAGCGTGTTTGAGCATTATCGCCGCTTCCTGCATTTCAGAAAAGAACTGCCAGCTCTGATCAAGGGTGAGATTGCTTTTGAGACGGTGACGGAAACCGGTCTGGTATACACCCGCTCATTGGATCAACAGACAGTGTTGTGCGCCTTTAATCTCTCCCCCGATGCTGCTGAATTGCCGCTGCCTGCGGCCAACTGGCAGACGTTGGAGGGGCATGGGTTCGCAAGCGAGGTGGTTGATGGCAAAGTCAGCCTGCCGGGCTGGGGTGCCTATTTTGCGATACTGAGCCAAGAATAAACAACAGAAGAAGGGGGAGGATCATGGCAAGTCTGGTTCTGAAAGATATCCGCAAGGCCTATGGCGAGGTCAAGGTGCTGCATGGCATCAACCTTGAGATCACGAAAGGTGAGTTCGTGGTGTTCGTTGGCCCGTCGGGCTGCGGCAAATCCACCTTGCTGAGAATGATTGCAGGCCTGGAAGATATTACCAGCGGCGAGATGATGATTGACGGCCAACTCGTCAATCAGGTGCCGCCGTCCAAGCGCGGCATTGCCATGGTCTTCCAATCCTATGCGCTCTATCCCCATATGAGCGTCTATGACAACATGGCCTTTGGCATGCGGATAGCGGGAGAAAGCAAGACGGAGATTGACAGGCGTGTGCGGTCCGCCGCCAGCATCCTCCAGTTAGAGACCTATCTCGATCGCCTGCCCAAGGCACTTTCTGGCGGCCAGCGCCAGCGCGTGGCCATTGGCCGCGCCATTTGCCGCGACCCAAAGGTGTTTTTGTTCGATGAGCCTTTGTCCAATCTGGATGCGGCACTGCGCGTTGCCACCCGCATTGAAATCGCCAAGCTCAGCGAGCAGATGGCCGATACCACAATGATCTATGTCACGCATGATCAGGTCGAGGCCATGACGCTGGCTGATCGCATTGTGGTGCTATCGGCGGGACGGATTGAACAGGTTGGTGCGCCGCTGGAACTGTACGAGCGGCCGGCCAATCTGTTTGTTGCGCAGTTTATTGGCTCGCCTGCCATGAACATTCTGCCGGTGACCATTTTGGAAGGTGGTGCCAACACACGCATCGCCCTTCGCGACAAATCGATTGTCTCCATTCCCATTGCCACAGACGCCGCAGAAGCGGGTAAGGCGGGCAGCTTTGGTGTACGGCCTGAGGATCTGTTTATCGCCACAGACGGCCCTTCCTTGTTCGAGGGCACGGTATCTCTGGTCGAGGCCTTGGGTGAAGTAACAATGCTCTACGTGGATGGTCCGGTGGAAGGTCAGCCGGTTGTTGTCAAGCTGCCGGGAATTGCGACCATCACCAAAGGCGACAGATTGCGGTTTGCCGCAAAACCCGACAAGCTCCACCTGTTTGATGCCGCTGGCCAAAGTTACAAACGATGAACTGTTGATGTTATTGGAGTTTTAACCAAACAAATAAACAAAACCTCCCCCCGAATAATGGTGGGTTCTGCGCTCATTTTCTGTTAAGCTCACTCTTCTAGCGTAAGGTCATGTTTTTAGACTTGGTTGGGGTGTGTACAATGGCTGTAGTGGGCGGTGGGGCAAACTATCTTCGGCGCGAAGAATCGTTCATGTACGATCGGGAAAACCGGTTCCGCATGGAAGATACGACGAATTCCGGGCGGATCGAATTTACAGAAAAAGGCATGACACATGTGGCGTCGCGCCGATGTGACGTTGTGCGTATTTCACTCAGCGGCGCGGTGATTTCGCTGCTCACCCAGTTCAATCTGCCGCAGCAGTTTTATCTGGATATTCCCGATGCGCGGATTACCAAGGTTGGTAGTCTGTTGATGAAAACCTTCGCAAACAACACCGCCGAGGTTCGGTTTTTGCGGCTTTTGACGCAAAAGGAGCTGGATAGGATTTTCATTTTCAGTACCCATCCAGCCCATAAAGACCGGGTTATGGATGTTCGATCCTGGTAAATATTTCGCGATATAAAATGTGATCGTAAAAGGGTGGCTTTGGCCGCCCTTTTGTTTTTTCAACACAAATCGTCAAAATTCAGCTCGTTTTCACGCCTATCGCTGGCGGCCAAGACAGAATGAACGGGTTTGTAAACACTTTAGTTACCAAGTTTCTTCATCCTTTATCTCAAGTGCATGTATCGCGTTTGCCGCTGAGGCCGACGGTTGTGTGTTCGTATTGAGTAAGGGTGTGGCATGTGAGCCGCCGGTCCTCTGTCGGGCTGTGAGTGTAATGAGTTGCGAGTATGGCGTTGGCGATGGATTTTTTTCCGGGTTCTTATCGTGCCCGGCGTGGCGTTTCCAATATGATCCCCCGGCTCATGTCAGGTGCTGCTCTGGTTGGCGGCGGCTTGGCGGCCAGCCTTTGCGTGGCCATCACATTTGGCGCTCTGCACGGCATTGGTGCGTCGTCGGTTGCCAAGATTGGCAATTATGAACGTGACATGGCGTCGGATTTCCGCGCAAGTCTGATGCTGCCCAAGCCCCCTGCTTTGCCCGAGCATGACCGCCTGGCTCTGCAAAATCGTGTTGTTCCGAAATGGCATGATCAAGCCAGCAAGCGTCAAGATATGGCGCTGACAATGCCACAATCACGGCCACTCGATTCGACGGGTCGCGCCATTTTGGAGCAGGCTTTGGCGGTGTCCATTGCCGAACGGGCTTTGGCTGAGCGCTGGAACAGCGACACCGGAGCGCAGATTGCATTGGCCGCCGCCAAATCTGCAACGCCGGAAATGCCGCCCAAGCAGTTGGCAGACGCGATTTTGAAAAATGCAGCTCCGCTGAAATTGGCTCAGGCGCTGCCTGCGCAATTGCAAACACCAGCCCCGCTGATGACGGCAGAGGTGCCGCGTCCTTCCGTTCAGGTGGCAATGTTGCCAAGCTCCGGTCCGTCACCGATCATGCGCCCGCGCGAAGATCCGTTTGTGAAAGTTCTGGCGGATGAGCGCAGTGTGGCGGGGGATACGCCTGCGACCAAAACCATTCCGCTGAAGCCAGCCCCGGAACGCACGGCACCCAAGACGCTGTTGGCCTATGCCCGCTCGGAAGATACGATGGATGGCGATGATAGCCCATCGATTTTTGGTCGGCGTGCGTCGCTGCCCGGTCGTGGCAGCGGAGTTGCGGTTTATGATATTTCGTCAGCGACTGTGTATATGCCCAATGGTGAAAAGCTGCGCGCCCACTCTGGCCGTGGTGAAAACCGCGACAATCCCCGCTCGGCGCACATCAAAAATCGTGGCGTGACGCCGCCGAATATCTATCGGTTGACCATGCGTGAAAGCCTCTTTCACGGGGTGCAAGCCCTGCGGATGACGCCAGTGGGCGGCAATAACATGTATGGCCGCGACGGATTTTTGACCCACACCTTCATGCTGCGTGTTCGCGGTGATTCCAGTGGTTGTGTGGTGTTTGAACAGTATCCGAAGTTCCTCAGCGCTTACAAGCGCGGCGATATCAAGACATTGATCGTGGTGCCAAGTGTGTCGGAACTGCCAAAATATATGGCCAAGCTATAGGACCAACGAAAGAAGCGGCGGGATGGATCATCCCGCCGCTTCTTTTTTGGCTTTAGAGTTTGTCAGGGAAAAGTGGAATCCGGTTTTCCCGAAAAGACAAACGAAAACAAAGACATTTAGAGCGTGGTAGGTTCAGTTTGAACCAGACAGACTCTATACGAGATGCTGGAACGCCAGAATGGCGCAAGTGACGGTGATAGCGCCGCCAATGCGGGTGGCAATCTGCGAAAATGGCATCAGGCTCATGCGATTTGCAGCGGTGAGAATGGCAATATCGCCGGTTCCGCCCTGGCCGCTGTGACAGCCAACCACCACGGCTACATCGATGGGAAACATTTTGACGAGCCGGGCCGTCACAAAGCCTGTTCCAATCAGCGTCAATACGGTGGCGACCACAGTGACCACGGTTTGGAGCGTAAAGGCGCTGACAAAGGACTGCCATGGCGTGTAGGAAATGCCCATGGCAAACAGCAGGGGCCATGTGACGATGCGCGAGAAGAAGGCATAGACCTCGCGACCACCATCTTCAAGGCTTGGCGAAATCAGTTGCGCCAGCTTTGCCGCAACAATCAAAAACAGCATGGTGATGGGGGCGGGGAAATCAAACAGCCTCTGGGCCAAAACACCCACCAGATAAAAACTGACAATGGTCACGCCAGCCGTTGCGATCATGGCTCGATCAATTGGTTCAGGTGCCGCCGTTTTGCGGTTGATATCCACATTCAGCAACCCTGCCTGCAAGCGACCTTCGCCGGTAAGGGTGGGATAGCGCTTGCCCAGAACATTGAGAAGGCCACAGACGACCACGGCTGTAAAACTGCCCAGCATGACCACCGGGATGATTTGCGCAAAGATCTCGGTTTGCGGCTGCGATAGAACGCCTGAATAGCCCATGGACAGCGGGATTGCGCCTTCGCCTAAGCCTCCTGCCATGATGGGCAGAACGGTGAAAAACAGACTGCGCTGGAAGGTCATGCCCATGGCCATACCGATCAACGTGCCAACCACCATGGCTGTGATAGAGCTGATCGCCAAAGGCACAAAGATTTTCAAAAAGCCGGCAATCAGAACGGTCCGGTCCATGCTCAAAATGCTGCCAACGATAATGGCGGCGATGTAAAGATAGAGAAAGTTCGAGCTTTTGACAAAAACATCAATGGCTTGCGCAACGGGTGGCGGAATGATTCCATAAAACACCATGGCAGAAGGCACCACAAAGCACATGATGGCCGCGCCGCCCATCAACCCCAGCCAGGGCAACCATCGGCCAAGCTGCATGAAAAAGAAGCCGCCAAAGGACAAAATTGCAATCGACATGGTCAGGTCTGACGGCACCTTGCCGGTGAGCGTGAAGGCGACAATCAGCAAAAAAAGCAGAATATAGATTGGCACGGGAATGACGCCAACCTTCATATCCACAATGCGCCACCATTTTTCCCGCCATCCTGTTGCAGAGGCGTCAGGCGTGCTGCTTGGCTGGCCATTGGTGTTGTGATCGCTGTTTGGTAATGAAGACACTCTGAACTCCTGTCTGTCTGCGTCCTTTCGTTCTATAGAACCACCAGAAAAGGTAAATTGAAATTCGTCGTGATCAGAAGCAGATGAAAACTGTTACAGCGTCCTTTGTGCACCAGGCATGACGCACAAAGGACGCTGTAAACACAAACGGCGAGGTCCAAGACCCCGCCGTTTGTGTTCTACAATCTGTCAGGCTTCCCTGATTCGGGCCACCATGATGGTGTCAGGCGGCGCGACGCATGCCGTAACCGCTGGCATCGACCTTGAAGCGAGAAATCAGATTGAGCAGATGGATTGTTTCATCGGCGAGCTTTGATGTGCTGGCAGCGGCCTCTTCAACCATGGCAGCGTTTTGCTGTGTGACCTGATCCATCTGGTTTACGGCTGTGCTGACTTCGCTCAGGCCCGTGGATTGCTCGTTGGCAGCCGTTGCAATGGAGGTGACCTGGGCTGCAATGCCGACCACTTTTTGCTGGATTGACCACAGAGCTTCTCCGGTGCTGGTCACCAGTTTTACCCCGGTTTCCACCTCGTTGGAGGATTTGGTGATCAGCGCCTTGATATCTTTGGCAGCTGTTGCCGAGCGCTGTGCCAATTCCCGTACCTCTTGCGCCACTACGGCAAAGCCCTTGCCAGCCTCGCCCGCACGGGCGGCTTCAACGCCCGCGTTGAGGGCCAGAAGATTGGTCTGGAAGGCGATTTCGTCAATCACATTGATGATCTGGGTGATCTCCTTGGAGGCTTGCTCAATCCGGCTCATGGCAGCGGTGGCATCCTTGACAACATCGGCTGAGTTTTCGGCATATTGGCGCGCCTCGGTGACCATATGGCTGGATTCCTGCGCCCGCTCCGTTGACGTTTTGACGGCCACGGTGATTTCTTCGAGCGCTGATGATGTTTGCTCCAGTGAGGCGGCTTGCGTTTCGGTGCGGCGTGACAGATCATTGGATGCTTGGCGGATTTCATCCGCACCACCATTGATAACGTCTGCCGATTGCCGCACCTGCTGCATCAGGCTGCGCAAGGTGGCCATGGTTTCGTTGACATGGGCTTGCAGCTCGCAGAACACACCTTGGTAGGTTCCGGCCATGCTCTCTGTGAGATCACCCTGTGAAAGAGCCAGGATGACGCGCTTGGTCTCGGATACGCTCTGATCGACAGATGTCACCAATGTGTTGACGTTGCGGGCAAAGGCATCCAGATCAGGATTGTCGTAACGCTTGGTGATCCGTTTGGTGAAGTCACCAGCAACCGCCGCCGACACCACGCCGGCGATATTGGATTGCAGGTCGGCTTTTTCTTCCTGCAACGCGGCTTCCTGCAGAGCCAGATTGCGAATCTTAATCGCATTTTGTTTGAAGACATTCACGGCTTTGGCCATGCTGCCAATTTCATTGTTGAGCGACGTGCCGGGAACCTCGGTGTCGAGCTGGTTTTCCGCGAGCTTTGCCATGGCAGACGTCAGCGTTGCAATGGGGCTGTTAATGCTGCGGGCGATGACCAGTGACAGGACGATGGCGACGATGAGCGCGAGGGCGGCTGCCACTTCCGAAGTGTAGACCGAATTGCTCATGGCTGTTGCAATCTGCGGACCCAGCGCATCTTGCTTGTCCAGATGAGCGCGCTTGAAAGCCTCTGTGTCCAAGCCCATTTGTGGGCCGACAACATTCAAAACGTCATGGATAACCATATTGCGCTTGAGAATGACCGTTTTGACTTTCTCCAGATCCCGAGTGTAATTGTCGAGATCCGTTAATGTCGCTTCCAGTATTCTCTTGTTTTCCGGGGCTTTCAGCGTTGCAGCCAGCTCTTTGCCTTCAGCAAGCGCCCGTTTTGAATCGTTCACACCGGCATCGAAATCTTTAAGATCATTGTTGAGAAGGAATTTTGTGATGGCGAGGCGCATAGAATAGATTGAGGAGGTCAATGTGTTGACCTTCAGGGTCGCATCTGTATCTTTTGCCGCAATCAGCTGGCTGTTCAACTCCGCCAGATTTCCAAGGATATTCGATCCCAAAACAACCAGGCTGTTATTCACCAATTCATCCTGCTCAACCTGAGCCTGAATGACGGTGTCAAATGCATTGCTGTAATTTTTAATTTGGGTGACAAACCCGGCGACGGCAGACTTTTCAGACTCATTCTGCACCAGGCTTGTCAGTGTCTTGCTGATGTCCTCAACGGTCTTCATGCGGGCTTTAAATGCGTCGATGCTCTGGGGCGAGGGCTGCTGTCTGTATTTAAAGAAAGCAAGGCGCGCTTCCAGCATATTGGTTTGAATATGGCCGGCCTCGTTTGAAAGGTCGGCTGCGTGATGATAGTTGGAAAAATCCGTGCCGCTGCTGGTGTTGGAGTAAACAGACGCGCCCGCAATGATCATCAAAATTGCGATGACAACGCCAAAGCCTCCATAAATTTTCTGGGTGAGCGTCATATTGTCGAGCATTTTTCAAAATCCTCTTTCCCGTGCAGGCATGCGCATGCTGCAACTTTCAATTCAATTTGAAAGCAGGGAATACAGAAGGTGTATTTAAAAAACAGTGAATGCAATTTTAGATTTAAATCATTGAATAAATTCTATTATTATTGACGGCTCTCAACAATCTTCACCTTGGATAAATTTGATTTTTGCTAATTTTTGGCACAATAAGTGTCAATCACATGTCATTTTTCAAGAATTTTAAACAGGTTTATTCTTTCAACCGAAGTTGAGAAAAAATTTTATGAATGTGTCGTTTGATCTATTTTGGGCGTCAAGAAAGACAATATTGCCGATCCGTCAGCACTGTGAATTGATACTGTCCCAGGTCTTGAAAGGCTGCACGGCGCTGCGGCTAAAGTACCAAGATGTCAGAGCATGACAGAGACTTCGAAAATCTCAGCCCGTCAGCCAAGAGCATCGTGCCGAAAATCGGAAATTGCACGATGCTCTCGGTTGTTGTTTTCAGACCAAAGCTTTAGAACAAAACGCTGGCACCTTGATCTGCCGGGCCGGCAAGGCGGCGTAATGGTGCGAAAAGCTCGCGCCCCATGCCGAATTCATTGTCCGACAGGTCTATAACAATCGCAGGTCGTGCTGCAAATTCAGATGCATCCATCAGCACTTCAAGTGTTCCCGCCACGGCATCAAGACGGATCATATCGCCATCCTTGATCTTGGCGATTGGCCCGCCGTCTACGGCTTCCGGCGTGACATGGATGGCGGCTGGCACCTTGCCCGATGCACCGGACATGCGGCCATCAGTGATCAGGGCCACCTTGAAGCCACGGTCCTGCAACACGCCGAGCGATGGTGTGAGCTTGTGCAACTCCGGCATGCCATTGGCCTTTGGACCTTGGAAACGCACCACGGCCACAAAATCGCGGTTCAGCTTGCCATCCTTGAAGGCATCCAGCAGCGCCTGCTGGGTGTGGAACACCACAGCAGGGGCCTCAACGATATGGCGCTCCGGCTTGACGGCGGAAATCTTGATCACCGCCTTGCCCATGTTGCCGGTCAGCATTTTCAAGCCGCCATTGGCCTGAAATGGCGCTTCAATCTGCGAGAGCACCTTGGGGTCAGCGCTTTGCTCTGGCGATGGCTGGCGCAGCACGGTGCCATCTTCGTTCAGATGTGGCTCGATGGTGTAGGCGGCAAGGCCCTGACCAAACACCGTGCGCACATCATCGTGCACAAAGCCGGCTTTGAGCAATTGCTTGATCAAAAAGCCCATGCCGCCCGCGGCGTGGAAATGGTTCACGTCGGCAGAGCCATTGGGATAGACGCGCGCCAGCAAAGGCACGATGTCGGAGAGATCGGAAATATCCTGCCATGTCAGCTGGATGCCGCCCGCACGCGCCATGGCAATCAGGTGCATGGTGTGGTTGGTGGAGCCGCCTGTGGCGTGCAGGCCGACAACGCCATTGACGATGGAGCGCTCATCAATCATTTCGCCAGCCGGGGTAAACTCATTGCCAAGGGCTGTGATGGCCAGCGCCCGCTTGGTGGCTTCGCGGGTCAATGCATCGCGCAGCGGCGTGCCGGGATTGACGAAAGACGCGCCGGGCATGTGAAAGCCCATGATTTCCATCAGCATCTGGTTGGAATTGGCAGTGCCGTAGAAGGTGCAGGTGCCGGGACCGTGATAGGATTTGGATTCGGCTTCCAGCAATTCCGCGCGGCCAACCTTGCCTTCGGCATAGAGCTGGCGAATGCGGTTTTTCTCGTCATTGGGCAGGCCTGTGGTCATCGGACCAGCCGGAACGAACACGGATGGCAGATGGCCAAAGGTGAGGGCGGCAATCATCAGGCCGGGCACGATTTTGTCGCAGACGCCGAGAAACACGGCCGCATCAAACATATTGTGCGACAGGCCAATGCCTGCCGCCATGGCAATAATATCGCGCGAAAACAGCGACAATTCCATGCCGGGCTGGCCCTGGGTAACGCCATCGCACATGGCTGGCACACCGCCTGCCACCTGCGCCACGCCGCCAACCTCTGCTGCTGCCTTGCGGATCAGATCGGGGAAATGCTCAAACGGCTGATGGGCTGAGAGCATGTCATTATAGGCGGTGATAATGCCAAGATTGGGGACGGTGTCGCCAGCAAGTGCTGCCTTATCCCCGGGGGAACAGACCGCAAAGCCGTGGGCGAGATTGCCACAGGCCAGCGCACCGCGTTTCACACCCTTGGTGGAGGCGTGGCGAACCCGTTCCAGATAAGGTTCGCGGGTTGGCTTGGAGCGCTCAACAATACGCTTGGTGATAGCCTCAATACGACGGTCGGCACTCATAGGGGTATATCCTTCCTGATGAGAGCATTTCCAGCAAACGTGGGATGCGGTTTTGCGTCCGGAAATGCATAAAAACAAACAGCAACTGCGCGGATGAAGGCTCTTCAGCCACGGTGTGACCCGATTGAGGGTCTTAAAGAGGGGCCGCCCACTCAGGCGGCCATTTGCCCGGCCTATGCCACAAGGGCTGGCACTTTACGGTGCCCAGTAAATCTCGACAGGGGTTTCAGCCCGGCCCAGCACGGCACGGATCGGCATTTCGGCCTCATCATCTCCGCTCAGAGCCTTTTCCAGCACGGATTTTTTCTCAGGCCCTTCGATATGCACGACCAGAAGACCGGCATCGGCGATGCTTGAGAACGACAGGGTCAGCCTTGGCTCGCCTGCGCCCGCCGCTTCCATGGTCATTACCCGTGGCGGCAGCTCAAGGTCCAGAGCGTCCTCGAGATTGTCACCACCCGGAAAGAAGGAGGCCGTATGGCCATCGGCACCCATACCAAGGATCACCACATCCAGCGGCGTTCCCATTTCGGAAACAGCGTCGGTTGCCACAGTGGCCGCCGCTTCAATATCGGCTTCCGGTTGATACAGCGGAATAAACTCCGCTTCGCTTGCCGCATTTTTCAAGAGATGGGTGGCAACCAGCAGGTGGTTGGAGCGCGGATTGTCTGCTGGCACAAATCGCTCGTCCACCAATGTCACCGACACTTTGCTCCAATCCAATGGCTTTTTTGAGAGCGCCTCAAAAAAAGCCTTTGGGGTGGAGCCTCCAGAGACGGCCAGTGTGGCGCTGCCACGGTTTGTGACCGACTCCGACAATGTTGCCGCAACCTTGTCCGCTAACGCTTCCGCCAGCGCCGGTCCATTGTCAAAGCTATGCAATGTATGCGCCATGTGATGTTTCCTCAGTCCAGCTCGTGCCATGTGCGACCATCGCGCTCAATCAGCGCAATGGCCTGACTTGGACCCCAGGTGCCGGATGTGTAGCCCTGTGCCTTCTGACCAATTTCTTCCCAGGCCTTCAGGATCGGATCAACCCAGTTCCATGCGGCTTCCACTTCGTCGCGGCGCATGAACAGCGTCTGGTTGGAGCGGATCACGTCCATCAACAGGCGCTCATAGGCATCAGGATTGCGCACGCCAAAAGATTCGGCAAAGCTCATATCCAGCGATACATGGCGAAGGCGCATACCGCCCGGACCCGGATCTTTAATCATCAGCCATTGCTTCACACCTTCATCGGGCTGCAAGCGGATAACCAGCTGATTGGCCTCGATGCGGCCAGCGGCCTCATCAAAGATCGAATGGGGGATTGGCTTGAATTGAATGACGATTTCCGACATGCGGGCAGCCAAGCGCTTGCCGGTGCGCAGGTAAAACGGCACACCCGCCCAGCGCCAATTGTTGATCTCGGTCTTGATCGCCACAAAGGTTTCGGTATCCGATGCCGCTTCCAGCTCTTCGGTATAGCCCTTGACCGGGCCACCAGCGGACGCGCCAGCCTTATATTGACCGCGCACGGTCATTTTCTCAACATTGGCAGCGGTGATGGGCTTCAATGCGCGCAGAACTTTCAGCTTTTCATCGCGCAGCGCTTCCGAATTCATCGAAGATGGAGGCTCCATGGCCACAAGGCAAAGCAGCTGCAAAATGTGGTTCTGCACCATATCACGCAGCGCACCGGCCTTGTCATAATAGGTCACGCGGCCTTCAAGGCCCACAGATTCGGCAACCGTGATCTGCACGTGGTCAATATGGGCCGAGTTCCACAAAGGCTCATAGAGCGCATTGGCAAAGCGCAGTGCCATCAGGTTCTGTACGGTTTCCTTGCCGAGATAGTGGTCGATACGGAAGATCTGTTCTTCCTTGAAGGCTTTACCAATGGTGTCGTTGAGCACTTCAGCGGAAGCCAGATCACGGCCAATCGGCTTTTCCACCACGATACGGGTGGTTTTGGTGATCAGCTTGTGATCGCGGATCTTGTCGGCAATATCGCCGAAGATGGAGGGCGAAACGGCCAGATAAAAGGCGCGCACAATGTCTTTGCCGCTATCCAGCAGCTTTTTCAAAACATCCCAGCCCTTGTCGGACTTGGCATCCACCGAGACATAGTGCAGGCGTGCGAGAAAGCGCTTGACTTCGCTTTCTTCCAGCTCGTCTTCTTTCAGGAATTCTTTCAAGGCCTTATGGGCAAATTCGCGGTATTCATCATCCGTCATTGGCGAGCGCGAGGCACCGATGATGCGGGTTGGTTCCGTCAATTGCCCGGCAAGCTGGCGATGGTAGAGCGCTGGCAAAAGCTTGCGTTCGGCAAGGTCCCCGGTGCCGCCAAAGACGACATAGTCAAAGGGTTCGACAGGAATAATCTGGCTGCTCATAAGGGCATCTCTCACTCACGATTGTGGCACGACGTTTGGGAACGATGGACGGACTTTATATAATTCAATCGATTTAAAAATACCAGTGGCCCGGACGATAAATCCCGCGCCATGGCATTTTTCAGAAGCGGTCACGCAGCGCATACCAACTGAGTGCCAGCACAAGCAGCGGTGATCGCAGCCATTGCCCGCCTGGAAAACGTGGAATTTTCAGATCCTTGAACAAGTCCAGCTCGCTGCTTTCTCCCAAAACCGATTTGGCAAACAATGTACCGCAATAATTTGACAACATCACGCCATGACCAGAAAAACCTGCAACAGAGATCACCCCGGGCATAACTTCACGCGCATAGGGCTGACGGTTCATGGTGATGCCGACCGAGCCACCCCAGGCATGGGTCATCTCAACGTCGTTCAGGGCCGGATAAAGCTCGGTAATCTGGCGGCGAATATGGCTGGAAATATCGCGGGGGCTATCCGCAGTGTAGGCCTCGCGCCCGCCAAACAGCAGTCGCCCGTCGCGGGTCTTGCGAAAATAGCGCACCACAAAGCGCGAATCCGCCACGGCTTCTGATCCGGGAATAACCTCTGGAAAATCATCCAGCGGCACGGTGGCACCAATGAATGAGCGGATCGGCATAACGTGTGCCGCCGTGATCGGCTCCAGATTGCCAATATAGGCATTGGTGGCAATCAAGACCTTGTTGGCGGTGATCGAGCCGCGTTCCGTGTCAATGATTGTCTTGCCGCCCACTTGTCGAATGCTGACGGCCTTGGTCATTTCAAACAGGGCGGCACCTGCATCCTTGGCAGCTTTGGCCAACCCCACCAGCAGTTTAAGTGGATGGATATGGCCGGTGCCGACATCGCGCGTGCCGCAATAATATCGGCTGGAGCCCAGCCGCTCAGTCGTTTCCGCCCGGTCCATAAATGTCATATGCGGATAGCCAAACCGCTCGGTAAAGATCTCAACGCTTTTGCGCACGTCTTTTTCGGTGCCGCGCTTGTGCTCGACATTCAATTGGCCGGGCATGAACTCCATGTCGATCTGGTGATCTCGGGCAAAATCCAGCACATAGGCCTTGGCATGTTCGGCCATGTCAAACAGCGCCTTGGCGCGCTCAAAGCCGAATTCGGCTTCCATCTCTTCGGGATAAGCGCGCTGACCGGTGCCAAACTGACCGCCATTGCGGCCTGACGCGCCATCGCCAAACCGCCCGCCTTCAATCAGCACCACGCCAACACCGGCCTTGGCCAGCGTGTAGGCTGCCTGCAAGCCGGTGTAGCCGCCGCCAATAATGGCGACGTCAGCCGTTTTTGATCCATCCATCGCCGGGTATTCCGGCCGCTCACCAACGCTTGCCTGATACCAGGACAGGCCGGGCGCAATTGGGCTTTGCCACATAAGGCGCTCCTTTGATGTCACACGTTCAAAAGCAGGAATTCGCGCTCCCAGGGGCTGATCACCTGCATGAAGGTTTCAAACTCGCCGCGCTTGACGCCAGCATAAATGTCGATGAAACCCTGGCTGAAAACGGTGGCAAAATCGGGCTCGGCCTCCATCAAAGCAACGGCTTCCAAAAGCCCGCGTGGCAGCTCAATCGAGCCTTCATTGGCGGAATCATGGGTTGGCTCGGTTGGCTCAATGGCATTGCAAATCCCCAAATACCCGCAGCCCAGCGATGCCGCCAGGGCCAGATAAGGGTTTGCATCCGAACTTGGCAGACGGTTTTCCACCCGGCGCGCTGCCGCATCCGACACCGGCACACGAAACGCCGTGGTGCGGTTATCATAACCCCAGGCATTGTTGACCGGGCAGGCCATGTCGGGGGTCAGGCGACGATAGGAATTGACGTAAGGGGCCATCATCACCAGCGAGCTTGGCACGTATTTTTGCATGCCGCCAATGAAGTGGAAGAACTCTTTTGACGGCGACCCATCCGGGTTGGAAAAGATGTTCCGGCCGGTATTCTTATCCACCACGGATTGGTGAATATGCATGGCCGAGCCGGGCTGACCCTGCATGGGCTTGGCCATGAAGGTGGCGTAAATGCCGTGCTTGAGGGCTGCCTCGCGAATGGTGCGCTTGAACAGAAACACCTGATCGGCAAGCTCGATCGGATCGCCATGGCGCAGGTTGATCTCCAGCTGGGCCGGACCTTCTTCATGGATGAGCGTATCAATCTCCAGCCCTTGGGCAGCGGAGAAGTGATAAATATCGTCAATCAACTCGTCGAATTCATTGATGGCAGCGATGGAATAGCCTTGTCCACCGACAATTGAGCGGCCCGAGCGCCCCTTTGGCGGATGCAGCGGATAATCGGGATCGTCATTGACGGCGACCAGATAAAACTCGATTTCCGGCGCCACCACCGGCTTCCAGCCTTTTTCCTCGTAGAGCGACAACACGTTTTTCAACACATTGCGCGGTGTGTAGCTGACCTTCTCGCCCTCGGTGCCGACGATATCGCAAATCACTTGCGCGGTGGGGTCGGTCTCCCACGGCACCACAGAGAGCGTGGAGAGGTCTGGCACCAGTTTGATGTCGCTATCGCGGGAATCATAGCGGAAATTGCCGGTTTCTTCAGGGTATTCGCCCGAAATCGTGTGGCGATAGAGCGCCGATGGCAGCGCGAGCGATGTGTTGCTGGTGAATTTCGAAGTTGGCATCATCTTGCCGCGCGGCACACCGGCCAGATCGGGCGTGATACACTCAATATCCTCAATGCCACGGCTTTGAAGCCAGACAGCTGCTTCTTTCCAGCTGCTTACACCTCGTGTTGCGCTGATGTCTGGTGGAATGCTTGCTTTTTTGGATGCCGCGCCTTTGGGTCTGAGCATTGTTTTCTTTGCAGGCATATTTCACCGGGTTTTTGTTACAGGTGAGCCTATCATATCGCGCTAAAAGCAATTGGCGAGAGGCAAAGCGCGATTGACAGCGTATTCTATATGGAAAAGAGAGAGGTTTGAGCGGACAGGAGCAGGTTTTGAGCAAAACAGTCGATGTGGTAATTATCGGGGCCGGTGCCGCCGGCATGATGGCGGCAATTCGTGCCGGTCAGCGTGGGCGACGGGTGTTGGTGCTGGATCACGCCAAGGCTCCCGGTGAAAAAATCCGCATCTCCGGCGGCGGACGTTGTAATTTCACCAATATCCATGCAGGGCCGAAAAACTACCTGTCCTCCAATCCGCATTTTGCCAAATCCGCCTTGGCGCGCTTCACCCCGCAGGATTTTCTGGCGATGGTGGAGGCGCACAAGATCGCCTGGCACGAAAAGACCTTGGGCCAGCTATTTTGCGATGATAGCGCCAAAGATATTATTCGCATGCTGCTCGAAGAGATAAGAGCTGCCAACGTCAAACTGCAATTGCAGACCGAGATCGAGGCGGTACACAAAACCGAGGGTGGCTTTGATGTTGTGACCAATCAAGGCACAGTTGCCTGCCAATCGGTGATTATTGCCACCGGCGGCAAATCCATTCCCAAAATGGGTGCCACCGGCTTTGCCTATAAAATTGCCGAGCAATTTGGCTTGTCTCTGATCGAGACCCGGCCCGGACTGGTGCCGCTGACCTTGGAGCCGGGGCTGTTGGGCGAGCTTGCAGCGCTTGCCGGCGTGGCGGTTGATGCCTCGATCAGCCATGGGAAAACGGCGTTTCGCGAGGCTTTGCTGTTTACCCACCGGGGCTTGAGCGGGCCATCCATCTTGCAAATTTCATCGTACTGGCGCGAAGGTGATAGCATTACCCTGTCACTGGAGCCCAACACCGACTTTCTGGACATTCTCAAAGCCGCTAAGCGCGACAATGGCCGTCAGGCGGTGCAGACCGTGCTTTCAGCGCATCTTCCAAAACGCTTGGCACAATATTGTGTCGAGCGGGCAGGGATCACAAAGCCACTGGCCGATCTCTCTGATAAAGCTTTGATAGGTTTGGTGGAATCCGTGCAGAAATGGACTTTGAAACCAGCTGGATCGGAAGGCTATCGCACAGCAGAAGTCACGCTCGGTGGTGTCGATACCAAGGATCTAGATTCCAAAACCATGCAGGCCAAAACCGTTCCCGGCCTTTATTTCATTGGTGAAGCGGTGGATGTTACCGGCTGGTTGGGAGGCTATAATTTTCAATGGGCCTGGGCATCCGGCCACGCGGCAGGCTTGGCGGCATAATTCGGGATTTGTAAACTATATTTCAGCATGGCGACCAATGTTTGCGCTGACCTCACTTTCACCACGATTTCTTTCAACAGTTGTTAATATGACTGGCCCATCGTGATGTCACACAAACGTCTTTTTCGTTTACAGGAAGACTTTTGAGGTTAGGATCGGCCTATGGGATTGATTCCCAACCCAGCTTCTGGGTTAACTTTTGGAAAGTGCTGCCAATGACCAGACAAGTCCGGAAGCCTCGCGCCATTGCTATCGCGAAAGTGCGCGAAGATCAGAACAAGATGATTGTGCGCACCGCAGCCCTCGGGCTTGTGGCGAGCTTTCTTGGCTATGGATTGATGGTCCTTGGCTTTTTGGGCTGAAGCCTTTTTTCCAGACAACCAACTTGCGTAGCCAAGCCAATGCGCGGCGCATTCTTGGAAATGGCGCATTTGCGTAAAATTCATAAAATTCGTCTTCCGTTTGACGAGGCGTGTCGCGCGAGAATGTGCTTTGCGCAGCAAGCAATCCTATAAAATCGATCATGATAACCTCCAGTGTTGAGGTCAGTTTAGTTTTTCATTTTCGATGGATATACGCTTCACATTGCATTATGTTTTTCAATTATGAAAAACATCTCCTGGGATAGCTATCAGCTTTTTATCAAGGTCGCCAATGCTGGCGGCTTGAGTGCGGCTCAAGCGGTAAGCGGTTTAAGCCCCGCGACATTAAGCAGGCGCATGCTGGCGCTGGAACAACAACTGGGCCGCAGCCTGTTTGACCGCAGCCAGACCGGCTATGCGCTAACCCGCGATGGCTACGCTCTTCTTGATCATCTGAAATCATTCGAGTCGGCTGAGAGGGCTGTGGACATCTGGAGCCAGAACACCAGCGCCCCGGCTCTGGTGCGGATAACAGTGGGCACATGGATTGCCTGGTTTATGGCGCAAAATTTTGCACGTATCCAAAAAGAGCAAGATAACGTCCGCATCGAATTGTGCGTGACGGAAGAGCGCGCCGCCCTTGCGCATCGAGAAGCCGATATCGGCATTCGCGCCGTCGAGCCGCAGGAGCTCAACCTGACGAAAACGCTGTTGGGCGAGGTGGCCTATTGCGCTTATTGCCACCGCAATGTCCGCGATTGGCAGCATTTGCCCTGGCTTGCCGTTTTGCCCCATCACGCCATTTCCGCCTATCTGCGCTGGCCCCATGAGCATCATGCAGGCGAGATCACGGTGATGGTCAATCGGCCGCGCTCCTTGATGGATCTTGCAATTGCAGGTGTCGGGCGGGTGGTTCTGCCGTGCTTTGTTGGTGACCCAGATCCGCATTTGCAGCGCGCAGGCGATGAGATTGTTGCATTGCGCCATAGGCAATGGCTGGTCACCCATAATGATGACCGTCACCGAGCAGAAATTCGGCTCCTTTCCAAACGAATAGTGGGTTTGATCAAGGCGCAAGCCGATATTTTTCGGGGGAGAAACGCCTGAATTTCTAAATTCGGGACGTCTGAGCCGATATCCCTCCAAATCTAGGGAAGCTCTTTAGACTTTTTTTAGGTGCTCGTGCGACAAATCGGAGGCGAAATATTGGTTGTATTTTAGTAATATAAAATTTCGCCACAATGGCTGTGGGGTGTCGCTATGTTTTTTGACCGTCTTCTTTCTCGTTGGAACATTCAGACAAAAGTTCTCGTATTCATCGTGCCCTTTGTTTTGAGCATTAGCACCGTTGGGCTTGCAGGGTTTTACGCCTCGCGCCTTTTGCAAAATCAGATGGAAGTGTCCAACAATGTCGTCGAGACATTGGGCGGCTTCAAAAACGTCTATGCGGCCATGACCGAATTTCTCCAGCGCACGACCGCGGAGAATAAAGCGGCACTGGACAGTAAAATCAGCGCCCAGCTTGGCGAGTTGAAAACCACGCGTGCAAATCTTGGCGATGGCGAAGGCCTGACGCAGATCGATGCTGCCATTGCCGGCACCGAAGCCATTGCGAGCCGGGTGGAACAATTGTGGAAGCTCAACCACGATGAGCTGGAGTTGCGCGCAACAATCGAGACGCAGACAGACCAGCTTGCAACACAGAAAAACGATTTGCTGGCCTTTGCCACCAAGCTGCGCGAGTCGCTGGCCGGGGATGAAAGCAAGGCCAAGACCATGCTGTTCCAGTCTGAAGAGTTGATCAAGGGTGCCGACTTCATCTCTGAAGTGGTGGCCAATTTCAATTCTGCAGCAACGCCTGATGCAAAGATGGCTGGCCTCAAGAGCAAGATGAATGAGCTGAAGGCTGTGGGTGCCTATATTGTGGCCGATCTGCCTTATAGCCGCAAAAACATTGGCGATATGCTGACGGAAAACATCAAGCAATTGGCCACGCTGGTGGAGCAGGGCGATGCGTCAGACGCCACCATTGCATCCATCGAGCAAACCATCAACCTGTTGCGGCCGGTGTCGGTTCGCTTGCAAGGGGCCACAATCATCAAGGCGCGCGAAGCTTCCAAGCTGTTCGTATCCTTGAACCAGCCCATCGCTGAAGCAACAGCCCTGCTGAACTCCACGCGTCAGACGGTGGATATTGCCGATGGTGTCGAGCTGAGAAGCTCGCGCTTTCTGGCAGCATCTTCAGGCGAGAACATGCAGAAGCTTCAGGCCGCTCTGGGTGGTTTGGCACGCCGTGCCGATGCCAGTGCAAAAAGCTCAACCGTTCCCGCTGAGCTCAAGGCCAAATTGGCAGCCATCAGCCCATTGACGCAAGCAATGGGTGAGAATGCGAGAAAACTGACCACCATTACCACAAGCCGCATTGAAGCCTTTCAGCTGGCAGCTGCCGATATCAACAAGATCTGGTCGAAGCTGACCGAATTTGGAGCATCTCAGCAGGAGGCTGCCGAGCTTGATCGCCAATCTGCCAACACCTTCTCCATAACCGCCACATTGATCGGTCTTGTTGTTGCGGTGATTGCCGCTTTTGGTCTGATCTCAACCTTCAAGGGGCCTTTGACCCGTATCACCAACGCTATGCGCCAGCTGGCGTCTGGCGATCTCAATGTGGTTGTTGAAGGTGGCAAGCGTCCCGATGAAATTGGCGATATGGCCCGAGCACTGGGCGTGTTCAAAGACAATGCCGCTGCCAAAATTCGCGCCGAAGCCGAGGGCGAGCAGGTTCGCGCTCAAAGCGAGGCAGACCGCGCTCGTAATGATGCCGAAAAGCAGCAGGCAGAGCAGGACGTGCAATTTGCGGTGACGGAGCTGGCGTCGGGTCTTGAGCGTTTGGCCAATGGCGACGTTTCCAACACGCTGGATCGTCCGTTTGCCGGTCAAATGGATCAGTTGCGCTCCGACTTTAACCGCTCGCTAAACCGCCTCAAGGAAACCATCAGCCTCATCCAGGGCAATGTCACCGCCATTCAGGGCAATGTGCAGCAGATGGCGTCGTCAACAGATGACCTGTCTCGCCGCACCGAAACCCAGGCTGCATCGTTGGAAGAAACCGCCGCTGCCGTCAACGAAGTGACATCCAATGTGCGTCAGGCTGCCGAGAAGGCGCGTGAGGTCAATGCCATTGTTGGCGAAACCCGCACCAATGCCGAGAAATCGGCTGTGGTGGTTGGCAATGCCGTTTCGGCCATGGGCCGCATCGAAGATGCTTCGAAAAAGATCGAGCAGATCATCAGCGTGATCGAAGAGATTGCCTTTCAGACCAATCTGCTGGCGCTCAACGCCGGTGTTGAGGCCGCCCGCGCTGGCGAGGCAGGTAAGGGCTTCGCTGTCGTGGCACAGGAAGTGCGCGAACTGGCGCAACGCTCCGGCCGCGCTGCCAAGGACATCAAGACGCTGATCAACACATCGACGGAAGAGGTTAACGCTGGTTCTCGCCTGGTGCAGGAAACCGGGGCCGCCTTGACGGTGATCAGCCAGCAGATCGCCACCATCAGCGCCCATGTGGAAGGCATTGCCAGCGCCAGCCGCGACCAATCGGCAGCACTTGGCGAAGTCAATGGCGCTGTGGGCCAGATGGATAGCCTGACGCAGCAAAATGCTGCCATGGTGGAAGAAACCTCCGCCGCCAGCCGTCAACTGGCCGATGAGGCCGATCAGTTGGTCAGCCTGCTACAACAGTTCCGCATCGACGACGTGCCTCAACAGGTGACACGCCGGGAGTGGGCAGCATAAGCCACTCTACCAACAGCGCTTCAACGCCCTTGTGATCTCTCACAAGGGCGTTTTTTATTGTCATTTCTTATGCGTTTTCGGTGATGAACCGGGCGCGATATTCACTGGGGCTGATGCCGATTTTCCGGCGAAAATGATGGCGCAGCGTGTGGGCGGTGCCAAAGCCGCATGCCTCGGCAATGGTTTCCATATTGGCCTGCTTTTGACAGAGCAGTCGCTTGGCTTCTTCCAGGCGCTCATCAATCAACCAATTGCCCGGCGTCTGCCCCGTGGCGTCTGAAAAGCGGCGCAGAAACGTGCGAAGGCCCATGCGGCATTCATCGGCCATGCGCTCCACGCTCCAGTCAGCGTTAAGGCTGGCACGGATTGTTTCCAGCAACGGCGCAATGGCTGCCCCCTCTCGCAAGGCCACCGGGCGCTCCAGAAACTGCGCTTGACCGCCTGCCCGATGGGCGCCAATCACCAGTCTTCTGGCCACCGAATTGGCAGCATTTGCCCCAAAATCCTGCCGGACAATATCAATCATCAAATCAAGCCCCGCCGCGCTGCCTGCCGAAGTGTAAATGCGGTTGTGAGCACGGTAGAGCGAGGCATCATCAATCTCGATATCGGGATAGGTGTGGCGAAGCTTCTCAGCATAGCGCCAATGGGTGGTGGCAGTGCCGCCCGACAAAAGTCCGGTGGCCGCCAGCACAAAGGCCCCGGAACAGATAGACGCCAGCCGCGCCCCACGCTGATGGGCGGCACGCAGTTTTTGGCACAAGGTTTTTGGCACAGGCGCGTCGGCCCCTTTCCAGCCCGGAACAACGATAATGTCCGCCTGCTCAATCAGCTCTGGGTCGCTATCTGCCATGAACCTTAAGCCGCCATGCGCCCGCATGGGGCCATCATCAACGGCGCAACTGGCAAAGCGATACCAGTTTGGCCCCATCTCTGGCCGCGCCAGCCCGAAAATCTCGGCGGTAATGCCGAATTCAAACGTGCACAGCCCATCATAGAGCAGCGCGACAACAAGGGGGCCAGTTAAGTTTGTCATGATCTGTACGTATATCGACGGAAATGACAATTGCAAGTAAGGCGGGTTTCTTGAGACAAATGCGGTGAAAGGAGATTGCCCCATGACCTCACCTGTAACCGCAATTCCACCCGCCGCCAGCGCCCTTGCGCGCGAGCATTTTGCCACTGAATTTACCTTTGAAACCGATTGCTGGGACGTTCATAGCGCGCTGGAAAAGGGCGCTGATTTTGTACTGCTTGATGTGCGCAGCCCCGCCCTGTTTGCCAAAGGCCATATCCCTGGTGCCATCAACCTGCCGCATGGCAAAATCGTGCGCTCTAAAATGGCGGAATGGCCGGAGGAGACAATTTTTATAACCTATTGCGCCGGACCCCATTGCAACGGTGCCGCCCGCGGTGCGCTCCGCCTTGCCCAGCTGGACCGCCCGGTCAAAATCATGGCAGGCGGCATCACCGGCTGGCTCGATGAAGGGTTTGATCTCGTGACGGTGGATGCGGCCCTGTGATCAGCAACATCAGGCGGGTCGTGCTATTTTAGCGAGAAAATGACGGATGCCGAATATCTTAAATGGATGTTTAATGCTTCCCTCATATGCTTGCGGCAACGTCACCCTACAGGATTCGGCCTATGCTTCGCCTACCTTTTGTCAACTCGATTGCTACGTCGCATTACAATGCTATCTCGCGCTCTCATGCTATTATCTGGTTCAGTCCAGATGGCACCATTCAAGGCGCGAATGATAATTTTTGCAAGGTAATGGGCTATACGTCTCAGGATATTATTGGCAAGCATCACCGGATTTTTATGGAGAAGGCGGTGGTTGACACGCCTGAATATGGCGTGTTTTGGCGTGATCTGGCCGCGGGCAAGGCCAATCGCGGCCAGTTTCGACGCATTACCAAGAGTGGCGATGATGTTTGGATCGAGGCCTCTTACGATCCGATTGTCGAAAACGGCAAGGTCGTAGGCGTTGTCAAAATCGCAGCTGACATCACCACAACCAAGATTGCCTCACTGCATAATGAAAACATCCTGCGTGCTCTGGAGCGGTCTGTCGCTGTGATCGAGTTCGATCCCGAAGGCGTGGCACTCGAGGTCAATTCTGCTTTCTGCAAGACCATGGGCTATGAGCGCGGCGAAATCCTTGGACAAAAACATCGCATGTTCTGTGATCCGGATTATGTTCGATCCGAAGATTATGAAGCCTTCTGGAGACGTCTGCGGGCCGGTGAATTTTTTGCCGATACCTATCGGCGCGTTGGAAAAGGAGGGAAAGAAGTTTGGATTCAGGCCACATACAATCCAGTCTTTTCGTCGCGCGGGGTGGTCTATCGCATTGTGAAATTCGCAACCGATGTGACCGAGCGCATGAAGGCGGTGGGCATGTTGAGCAGCGCCATCGGTCAACTTGCAGATGGTAATCTGACGTCTCAACTGGTTGTCGAGCTTGATCACTCCATGGAGAGCACGCGGAAAGATTTCAACAGCGCCGTTGCCAAGCTGGACCGGGTGGTTGGAGAGATTGCTGGAGCTTCAAAGGAATTTGCGCTGACAGCCCGTGAATTGCTCGATAATTCAGGAGCCATCGCCAAGCGCACAGAACAGCAGGCCGCAGCTCTGGAAGAAACATCCGCAGCGCTGGAGGAGATCACCCAGACGGTCAGCGATGCCAGCCGTCGGGCGTCTGAGGCTGGGGAGCTTGTGCGGCAAACGCGCCAGTCGGCGGAAGAATCCGGGCGGGTTGTGTCTGACGCGGTGGCCGCCATGGGTCAAATCGAAAATTCCTCAACGGAAATTTCCTCGATTATCAGCGTCATCGACGAGATTGCCTTCCAGACCAATCTTCTGGCCCTGAATGCGGGCGTTGAGGCCGCGCGCGCCGGTGAAGCGGGCAAGGGCTTTGCCGTCGTGGCGCAAGAAGTGCGCGAACTTGCCCAGCGATCGGCCAAGGCTGCCAAGGAAATCAAGGATTTGATCACCACGTCGTCAGCGCAGGTCAAGACGGGTGTCGATCTTGTCGGGCGCACCGGCACCGCCCTGAAAGAAATCGTCGGGCGTGTGCAGGAAATTGATAGCAATGTGACAGCCATCGTTGAGGCCAGCCGCGAACAATCAATCGGGATCAAGGAAATCGGTCAGGCCATTACGCAGTTGGACCAAGGCACGCAGCAAAATGCGGCAAGTGTGGAAGAACAAAATGCCGCCAGCCACCAGCTCTCAGACCGCGCGGAAACCCTCGCAACCCTGATCGGCCAATTCCGAACCTCCGGCTCCCACACATCCACCGCCCCAGTCCGCAAACAGTCACAACCAGCCTACAGCACCAAACCCGCAACACCCGCCTCGGCTCCCCGCCAAGTGGTGCCTGCGAAGAAAATGGTGGCCGGTGGCAGTGGCGGCGCAAGCTGGGAGGAGTTTTGATCGATCGTTTGTGGGTTTTGTCCTCTGGAGTGATCTATCGGATCGCTCCAGAGGTGTTGTCGTAACGTCATCTCGTCCTCGCGAAGAAAAGGCTTAAATACTTCGTTTTCCACCTTGCTTTTGTGCATGAGTGAAGCGGATCTACCGGCAAACGCCCGCGTGCAATGTGGCTGCCATCGGTTTTATCAGCAGCTTGGTCTAGTAGGGCAGGCGAAGATGCGGTTTAGTCGGGATGGTTATCTTCTCGATTAGGAATTCGAGTTTTTTAAGAGTCTTTGGGCGCGATAATAACACGGATTTTCAGTTCGCTTGTTGCCAGTTTTTCAAGATCACGCTCAATTCCGTTAGGATTTCCAATATAGCCGCCTGGATCGTAGACGAAGCAAATCAAGCAACCACAATCGGGATGAGATCTATATCGAGCAATATCGACTGCGAGCTCTTTTCCAACGTCTGCAGCCTTAAGAGATGGGCGTGTTTTCTTAACTTCAATTACGATTCTCTCGTCTTTTAATAGGAAATCAAGTCTTGACGCTGCACCAGCGAAACTCGGTGTCCATTCTTCTTGGCGGATGTCAACGAAGTGAATCCGTAGAAGGGCATGCAGTAAGTCCTGGACATCATATTCGTCGGCAACTGTTAGGGTTTCGCGATTGTTATGACGTGCCTGTAGTTGACGGGCGACAGAATGGAATTTCAAGCAAATTTTTTCTACCAAATTCATAACGTCTATTGGTGTGTGAACTTCCTGATCATCTAACCCAAATTGATTGACTTCATCGATGAGAGACAAAAGTAGCGTCTTCGCTCGCCCCATACCTTTTTCGTAGGCGTTCATCTTGTCAGCCGGGGAAGAAGGGAAAAACATTGGAGAAAAGTTAATTCGAGTGAATTCCTCGACATGCCGACTACCATCGCCGAATATTTTTCGAACTACTACCTCCGCATCCCGGTGCCATTTCTGGAAATCTTGGCTGTCGTTTCCGGCTTTTAGCAGAACGGATTGATCATCGTGTTTCTTCTTTAAAAGCTCTATTGCTTGTGTGCGATCCATGATCTTACTTTAGTTAAGAGTAATTAGTACCGTATTTTAGCATCCATCAACTCCAATTGCGAGAAAATCGATAATTACTAAATTGGCATGTGTCGACGATAAAAGAACGACACTTGCATAAATTTGGATGCTCCCAAACGCAAAAATAGCCCGGCCTTCCAGCCGGGCTACCCTCCTAAATCACTCCATCCACCCATCAGGCCGCTTTCGCACCCTCGGCCGCTACACCTTGCGTCACCACAACCGGGATCAACAAATCTCCCCAGTTGCCGTCGCCGCCGTGGTGGCGGGCGGAGCGGACGAGCTCGACGGATACGCCTGCCTCAACGGCTTTCATTACCGAATGGTTCAGCCGGTGCAGGTCGTTGGCCAGCATACGGATCATGGCTTGCTGGTCGGCGCTCATGCTGGTGGCTTGCTCTTCGGCACGTTCTTTTACGCGGGTCTGTGGGGTCATGGTCTTTCTCCTCTTATCTTGGGGGTTCTTGAAGGGTTTCCCCTCCCGTTACCGGGAGGGTCTTGCGGTGATTGCAGCCATCAGGTGCGGCTGAAGGCGGCAGGCGGCGGTGGAACTGAAGATCAGCGCAAGCGCCCAAAACTCATTCAGCAGCAGGGCGGAACTGGTCATGTTCTGTCGACTCCTTCATGGCTGTGGTGGAAGACTTGCCACCCGAGATGGCCATGGAGACGGCATCGAAATAGCCTGTGCCAACCTCACGCTGATGCTTGGTTGCCGTGTAGCCATTGGCTTCTGCGGCAAATTCGGCCTCTTGCAGCTCGGAATAGGCGGCCATCTGCCGGTCTTTGTAGCCACGCGCCAGTTCAAACATGCCGTAGTTGAGCTGGTGAAAGCCCGCCAGCGTGATAAACTGGAATTTATAGCCCATTGCCCCCAGTTCGCGCTGGTATTTGGCAATGGTTGCGTCATCGAGGTTCTTTTTCCAGTTGAACGACGGTGAGCAATTATAGGCCAGCTTCTTGCCCGGATGCACCTTATGCACGGCTTCGGCAAACTTGCGGGCCTGTTGCAAATCGGGCTTGGAGGTTTCCATCCAGATCATGTCGCAATAGGGTGCGTAAGAAATGGCGCGGGCAATGCAAGGCTCAATGCCGTTTTTGACCTGATAAAAGCCTTCCGTGGTGCGGCCTGCATCGTAATCCACAAACGGCTGGTCGCGCTCGTCGATGTCAGATGTCAAAAGCTTGGCGGCTTCAGCATCGGTGCGGGCAATGATCAGCGTTGGCGTGCCCATCACGTCGGCGGCAAGGCGGGCTGCTGTGAGGTTTCGGATATGCGCCGCCGTCGGGATCAGCACCTTGCCGCCCAAATGGCCGCATTTCTTTTCAGACGCCAGCTGATCTTCATAGTGTACGCCCGCAGCACCGGCTTCAATGAAGGATTTCATGATCTCGAAAGCATTCAAGGGGCCGCCAAAGCCTGCTTCGGCATCTGCTACAATCGGTGCAAACCATGTATCAACGGAAAGGCCCTTGCCCTCTTGCGTTTCAATCTGGTCGGCCCGTTGCAGGGTCTTGTTGATGCGCTTGGCCAGCTCCGGTGCGGCGTTGGCGGGGTAGAGGGATTGGTCAGGATACATGGAAGAAGCCGTGTTGGCGTCAGCCGCAACCTGCCAGCCGGAAAGGTAGATGGCCTTGAGGCCAGCGCGTACCATCTGCATGGCCTGATTGCCCGACAAGGCCCCCAGCGCGTTGACAAAACCATCTTCGTTGATCAATTGCCACAGGCGGTTGGCTCCCATTTCGGCCAGGGTATAACGGATTTCCACAGAGCCGCGCAGACGCTTGACATCCTCCGCCGTGTAATTGCGCTCAATGCCATCAAAGCGGCCTTTGGGAGCGGTGGGGATGATGTTGTAAAAATCAGTCATAGTCCTATCCTCCTGGGTGTCGTGGTCTGGCGGCATCGGTGCTTTGTGCTGTGTAATGCCGTTTGCCTCTGTGACTTGTTTTACAATGCGCTGCGGAAAACCGAAAGAAAAATGCGCAATTGCAGACTTTGAAAGAGGTTAGGGTGTCTTGTCTTTCACAAAGGGCTGATGTAAATTTGTAAAAATTGTAAATATCTGGATGTCATCGTTTGAAATGGCATCCTGTCAAATTTTGTGGGGCGTGATGGTTGAGCATAAGATTTTTGCCGGTCCCAAGGTGCGCCGCATCCGCAATGGTCTGGGTGCCACCCAAACGGCCATGGCCGAGGCGCTGGGCATTTCGCCGTCCTACCTTAACCTGATCGAGCGCAATCAGCGTCCGCTCACCGTGCAGCTTTTGTTGAAGTTGGCGTCTGTTTACAAAGTGGATCTGGAAGAGCTGCAAAGCGATGGTGCCGGGGCTGCCCCGCTGCGGGAGGTGTTTTCTGATCCCCTGCTTGCGGGTGAAATTCCCGGTGATCAGGAATTGGTGGAGCTGGCGCAAGCCGCCCCCAATGCGGCAAGCGGCGTGGTAAAACTCTATCGGGCCTATCGTGAGCAAACCAAACGCCTGTCAGAGCTTGCCGAGCTTTTGGCGCGGGAGGGGCATCAAACGGCGCTGGCCGGTGCACGCCTGCCGATGGATGAGGTGCGCGATGTGCTGGAGGCTCAAACCTTTCATTTTCCCGCCATCGAGGCTGCTGCGGAAGGGTTTCATGCAAGCCTGGATGCGGGCGATGACCTGGAAGGAGCCTTGAAGGGCTGGCTGCGCAAGCAGCACGGCATTGTGGTGCGGGCGTTGCCGGTGCATGTCATGCCCAATTTGCGCAGGCGGTATGATCGCCATTCGATGCGCTTATTTTTGTCTGAGCGCCTGTCACCGTTTGATCACCTGCGGGAGGTGGCCATGGAGGTCTGCCTGCTGGCCTTTGCCGATGATATTCGTTTGGAACTTGATGCCCTGCCGCTGACCTCCAGTGAGGCCAAGCGCATCGCCCGGTTTGAGCTGGCCCGCTATGCGGCGCACGCGCTGATGATGCCCTATGGTGTGTTTTTGGCAGCCGCCCAACGGGCGCGCTATGATATTGATGTGCTGCGCTCGCGCTTTCGCGTGTCATTCGAGCAGGCGGCAGCGCGGCTGGTGAGCCTGCAAAGATCTGGCAGCGTCGGTATCAGTTTTTTCATGATGGAGATTGATCACGCGGGCAATATCATTCGAAGGGCTGGCGGGCAGGGTTTTCCCAAGTCCGGCTTTGGTGGGCAATGTCCGCGGCTTAACATTCACGCCACCTTCGCCCAGCCCGGACAAATTCTGGTGGAGCCGGTGGTGATGCCGGATGGGGCGGCTTTTCTAACACTTTCGCGCACGCTGGAGGGGCCACAAGGCGCGTTTCAAGAGCGGTTGCGGCGCACGGCGGTGCTGTTGGGCTGCGATTTGGCCTTGGCAGGTGACATGGTTTATCGGGAAAGCCTGCCGAAATCGGTGGAGATCGGCCCTGCCTGCCGTCTGTGTGAGCGTCAGGGCTGTCTTTCGCGCGCCGAAGCGCCGGTAACGCGCCCATTAGGGCTTGATGAAATGACGGCTGGCCTCAGCGCTTTTGATTTTCAGTAACGGGGTTTTGATTGCGGTTTGCGTCGAACATTTTGGTGAGCAAATAGGCCGCAACACAATGTGATCAAATTTTACGCTTGTCGGCAGCATTTTTCCTTTCTAGAGTTTGTCTTGGAAAAGCGAGATCCGTTTTTCCAAGACAGACAATTGAAAATAAAAGATGCGGGACGCTGTCTGGTGCAATCTGAACCAGAAAGAGTATCGTCTGAAAAAATAACGGGAACGAAATGCCGCGTAGCGGCTCTTAAACAGGAGATCTTATGAAATCCGCCATGATTCGTCTGACTGCCGCCGCCATGACGGCCTTATTCATCGGGTCTGCGGCCAGCGCCGCCGACCGCGAAGTGCATGTCTACAACTGGTCGGATTATATTGATCCGCAGATCCTCACTGATTTCACCAAGGACACCGGCATCAAGGTTGTCTACGACGTATTTGACAGCAATGACCTTTTAGAAACCAAGCTGCTGGCTGGTGGCTCTGGTTATGACGTTGTGGTGCCGACCGGTCCGTTCTTGGCGCGGCAGATCAAGGCCGGGGTCTTTCAGAAGCTGGACAAGTCCAAACTGCCCAACCTGAAAAACATGTGGCCGATGGTCATGGAACGCCTGTCCAAATATGATCCGGGCAACCAATATGCGGTCAATTACATGTGGGGCACCACGGGCATTGGCTACAATGTGAAGAAAATCAAAGAGATTTTCGGCGATGACGTGAAGGTGGACAGTTGGGATTTCATCTTCAAGCCGGAAAATGCCAAGAAGCTGCAAAAATGCGGTCTGAACATTCTCGATGCCTCGGACGAAACCTTTGCCATTGCCCTGAATTATCTGGGCAAGGATCCGGACAGCAAGAAAACCGCAGATCTGGAGGCCGCTGGCAAAGTCTATTCCGCCATTCGCCCTTACGCCAAAACGTTTAATTCTGCCGCCTATATCAATGATCTGGCCAACGGCGATATTTGCGCCACCATTGGCTGGTCTGGCGATATTATCCAGGCCAAGAACCGTGCAGAAGCGGCAAAAAATGGTGTTGAAATCGCCTATGCCTTGCCAAAGCAAGGAACCTACATGTGGTTCGATAACCTTGCGATCCCGGCCGATGCCAAGAATGTCGAAGAGGCCCATGAATTCATCAATTATCTGATGAAGCCAGAGGTCATTGCCAAGGCATCGGATTATGTGTCCTACGCCAACGGCAACCTGGCTTCGCAACCTTTGATCAGCAAAGATGTTTTTGACAACAAGTCAGTTTATCCCGATGAGGCGACGATGAAGAAGCTCTTCACCATCTCGCCCTACGATCCAAAGGCGCAGCGCGTTTTGAACCGGCTCTGGACCCAGATCAAAACCGGTAAATAAGAAAGGTAGCGGGGCACAGAGTTGCCCCGTTTTCAATTGTGCTGACGTGCTGGAAGGGGGGCCGAATGGCCAAGACTTTGGGACCGGTAAAACGAAAATTTTCGCCATGGACGGATGCAGGACAGGTGCCCTTCATTCGCTTTGAGAATGTCACCAAGCGATTTGGTCCGTTTACGGCGGTGGATAATCTCACATTGAATATTTATGAGCGGGAATTTTTCTCGCTGCTCGGCCCATCTGGCTGTGGCAAAACCACATTGATGCGCATGTTGGCCGGGTTTGAAGAACCCACCGAGGGACGCATCCTGTTGCAGGGGCAGGATCTGGCAGGTGTTCCGCCCTATCGGCGTCCCACCAATATGATGTTTCAGTCCTATGCGCTGTTTCCCCATATGTCGGTGGAAAAGAACATTGCCTTCGGGCTGGAGCAGGACAATTTGCCCAAGGGTGAGGTCACTGCGCGGGTTGAAGAAATGCTGAAATTGGTGAAGCTGGATAGTTTTGCCAAACGCAAGCCCAATCAGCTTTCTGGCGGTCAGCGGCAGCGTGTGGCCTTGGCGCGCTCGCTGGCCAAACGCCCGAAAGTGTTGCTTCTGGATGAGCCATTGGGGGCGTTGGACCGCAAATTGCGCGAGGAAACCCAATTTGAACTGATGGATATTCAGACCGAGCTGGGTTTGACGTTTTTGATTGTCACCCATGATCAGGAAGAGGCCATGACCGTCTCTGACCGGATTGCCGTGATGGACAAGGGCGAGATTGTGCAGGTGGCCACGCCCGCTGAAATCTATGAAGCACCCAATAGCCGTTATGTTGCAGATTTCATTGGCGATATTAATATTGTCGAGGGCCGTCTCCAGTGCCGGGGAGAGCAGAGTGCCGTGATCGGCACGGATTTCACCGCTGTGATTGATCAACCCTGCGATCTGGCAGATGGCGCAAGTGTCGCCTTTGCCATTCGGCCAGAGAAGGTGCACATCTCAACCGAGCCACCGGCAGAAACAGTGACCAACGCGGTCTACGGTGAAGTCTGGGATATTGCCTATCTCGGTGATTTCTCGGTGTTTATCATCAAGCGCGAGGATGGCCTTATTTTCCGGGCGGCGCAGGCCAATGTGTCACGTCTGGTCGATCGGCCCATTACGTTTGGGGATATGGTGTGGCTGAGCTGGACCGCTGATGCCGGTCTGTTGTTAACGAGGTGATATGATGGCAGAGCCCGCGACATCACCCAAAACCGGATCTGCGCGCTGGTTGATCGTCATCATTCCCTATCTGTGGATGGTGGTGCTCTTTTTCGCACCCTTCTTTATCATCGTGAAAATATCGCTGTCGGATACGGCCATTGCCATGCCGCCCTACACGCCGGTGTTTGAAGGCTTTTCCAAAATATGGGATTTTTTGTCTCAGCTTGATCTGGAAAACTTCCAGATGCTGGGCGAAGACCCGCTCTATATTGAATCCTATTTGTCGTCCTTGCGCATTGCTGCAATTTCGACAGTGTTGCTGTTGTTGATTGGCTATCCCATGGCGCTGGCCATGGCGCGCGCCCGGCATGATTTGCGCCCGACGTTGTTGATGATGGTGATCCTGCCATTCTGGACCTCGTTTCTCATTCGTGTCTATGCATGGATCGGCATTTTGAAGCCAGAGGGCCTGCTGACCCTGCTGTTGCAAAGCCTGCATATCTATGGGCCGGATCAACAGGTGCATATTTATCAGACCGATACTGCGGTGTTCATTGGTATTGTGTATTCCTATCTGCCATTCATGGTTTTGCCGCTCTATTCGGCCTTGGAAAAAATGGATGGCACTTTGCTGGAGGCCGCCAGCGATCTGGGCTGCCCTCCCTGGAAGGCCTTCTGGCGCATCACCTTTCCACTGTCTCTGCCGGGGGTGTTGGCCGGTTCGATGATCTGCTTCATTCCGATCACCGGCGAATTCGTGATTCCCGATCTGTTGGGCGGTGCCGATACGTTGATGATTGGCAAAACCATGTGGACCGAGTTTTTCGGCAATCGCGATTGGCCTTTGGCGTCGGCGGTGGCGATTGTGCTGCTGGTTTTGCTGGTGGTGCCGATTGCGCTGTTCCAGAACCAACAAAGCAAAGTGTGAGGAGCAAGTCATGAAATCAAGTCGCTTTGATCCTGTTGTCCTCACGCTCGGCTTTGTTTTTCTCTATGTGCCCATCCTCATTCTGGTGATCTACTCGTTCAATGCCTCCAAGCTGGTCACCGTCTGGGGCGGGTTTTCGCTGCAATGGTATCGGTCGATCTGGTCGAATGAGAGCTTGATGGATGCCGCCTGGGTCACGCTCAGGGTTGGCCTTGTGTCGGCAACAGTGGGCACGGTGCTGGGCACAATGGCGGCTTTGGCGCTGGTGCGCTTTGGCCGGTTTCGTGGCCGCATGCTGTTTTCCGGCATGATCTATGCGCCGCTGGTGATGCCGGACGTGATTACCGGTCTGTCGCTGTTGCTGCTGTTTGTGGCGATGGGGGTTGATCGGGGCATTTTCACGGTGATGCTCGCCCATACCAGTTTTACCATGTGTTATGTGGCGATTGTGGTGCAATCCAAATTGGTGACCTTTGATCGCAGTTTGGAAGAGGCAGCCCTTGATCTCGGCTGCCCGCCGGTCAAAACCTTTTTCCGCATTACCTTGCCGTTGATTTTACCGGCCGTGGTGTCCGGCTGGATGCTGGCCTTTACACTGTCTCTGGACGATCTGGTCATTGCCAGCTTTACCACAGGGCCAGGGGCAACCACGCTGCCCATCAAAATCTACTCGCAGGTGCGCCTGGGCGTGACGCCCGAAATCAATGCGGTCTGCACGATTTTGATTTCGATCGTCACTCTTGGCGTGATCGTCGCCTCCATTGGCACCAAGCGACGTGAGTTGCAGCGCCAGCGCGATGAGCATATTGCCGCCGTTGGGCTCTAGAGTTTGTCAGGGAAAAGTGGAACCCGGTTTTCCTGAAAAGACAAACGAAAACAAAGAAGTTTAGATCAGGGTGTCGTCGTCAAACCGGACGGCGGAATCTGGATGGGTGACAGAATCAGATTTGGCCACGAGCCCGCAATGAAAAAGCGAAGTGGCTTTTGCTCTGTGCCAGTGGCTGCACTGGACGACGTGGAGAGAGGCACAATCTCGGTGGAAAGCGCCAGCCCCTTGAAGGCATAGGGAATGACCCCTGTGAAGGATGAGGACAGGCTGGTGCTTTTCAGGCTGCCCTCATTGATATTGATAGCCCCATCGGCAAGGTCAGCTGTTACGCTGAGGCTATCAAAGGACAAATCGCCTTTTCCCGCATCTTCCAGTTTGAAGAAGATACGATTATCAGCCAGTGTTCGGATGCCATCGATATTCACGCCGGTGATGCGGCCCGGGCCTGCTGTCAGCTTCAAAGTGCCGGTAATGTCATTGGGTCGTGTTTGCCAGATAGCGCGTTTGGTTGTGACGGAAACCGTCAACGAGCCGCTGCCAAGCGGCAAGGGGCCGCTCAGACCCAGTTTGTTTTCGAGATCAGAGAGATCGGCATTGGTGATCGAAAGATCGAGATGGGCACCTTTTTCAAATCCGCCATTTCTGCCTTCGAGATGGCCAATCATGGTGCCGCCTGCAAGGGTGCTATCGCCAATATCAAACACCATGGCACCGTCGGTGGCCAAAACACTGGCCCCCATGTCGGTGAGGGTAAATTGCGCAAGGCTGGCGCGCCGGGCCGACAGCGCCAGATCAAACTCCAGCCAGTTCAGCAAGCCACTTTTGCCGCTGACGGCTTTGCTATCGGGTGCGGAAAGCGCAAATGCCGCCAGAAATGTCGGAATATCCATTTGGCCGAAGGCCAGCGTGCCGCTGACTTTGGGCTTACCACTTTTGCCTTGGGTGATATCCACCAGTCCTGTCGCATTGGTATCATTTGCGCTCAAAGACAGCTCTTCCAGCCGCACGCGGTCTGCTTCTGCGGTCACGGTGGCCTTGATCGATGCCGTGTGCAGGGCTTCCATTCCCGGCAGTTCCGCCCCTGTCCACGCCAGAAAGCCCGCCACATCCGACATGGTGATGTCAATCTGGCCGGAGGCAAATCGCGCCGGCATCAGGCTAGTTCGTCCGCTGAAACTGCCTTTGGCGGTGGGAGCCGTGATCGAAAAGCTGGCCTGCCCCACATGCCCACCCATCAGCAACAGCGGCTGAGCCGAGGAAAAGTCCACCTGCGTGGCCATGCCCCCAATCACCATATTGGCCGAGCCCTTGATGGTGGACGACATTTTTGGCCAGGTGACTTGTGAGAAAATCCCCTCGATGACAAATTTTCGACCACTGGCATCGTCGGCAATGTCCAGACGGCCGTTTTCAATCGAGAAAGATCCGATGGTTCCATCAACGTCCGGTGAGAGGCTCTGGCCGCCATTGGCAGTTTCGCTGACATGGGCGATGGCCTTGGCCAGCGGCCCGCCGTTGCTCCAATCTATGCGGCCCTCGCGGTCGCGGTGAAGATGAACGGTTGCACCTGTGAGGGTAAAATCGTCAAACACCGGGTGGCCCATGACGGCATTGAGCAGGCCAAACGTCGCCGAGAGTTGGTCGATTTGCGCGACAACAGAATTTTTGCCCTCTCCAGAATGTGGGCCTGCGCGTGTCAAGGTGAGGTGCGCCAGCGTAATTTTCGGCTGAGGCCAAAATTGCAGCTCGGGTGTTCCGGCAATCTGCACGTCATGGCCGCTCCACCGGCCAACGACTTTTTCAATACTGCCGCGCACTAGGCTGCTGGATACAATATAAGGTGCAGCAACACGCGAGGCGACGAAAACACCAAGCGAAACAACAACCACCACCACCGCAATCCGCAGAAGGCGCGGTCCAAGCGGGCCTTTGAGGCATTTTGATGCTGAGCGCTTTTGTGGTGGTTTCACTGTCACGTGAGGCCTTTCAGATCCTGCTTGCAAAATTCGCTGACCCGCCTCTGTTCAGATATAGCAAAGCAATTTGCCATGCAAATACAACAGACATTGACGGCACCAATAATTTCGCCAGAAATACCCGGCAAAGCTGATCGTCAATTGGAGGAATTTTATGACGCATGCTAAACCGCTTTGGTCCCCCAATGACGCTGCGATTTCTGCCAGCCCAATGACGATTTTTCGCCAGTGGTGCGCTGCCCGCTTTACCGTGGACCTCGCGGATCATGACGCTTTTCACCAATGGTCGATCACCGATCGCGCCTCCTTCTGGTCAGCCGTGTGGGATTATTGTGAGGTCAAGGGCGATAAAGGCCAAACTGCGCTGATCCATCCTGATTCCATGCTGGAAGCCCGTTTCTTTCCCGAGGCAACGCTCAATTTTGCCGAGAACCTGCTGTCAAAACGTGGGTCAGAAGCCGCTTTGATTTTTAGAGGAGAGGATAAGGTCCGCTATTCCTGGAGCTGGGATGAGCTGGCCGCTCACGTGTCGCGCTTGCAGCAGGCCTATCGGGCCATGGGCATTGGCAAAGGCGACCGCATTGCCGCCATGATGCCGAATCTGCCCGAAACCATTGCGTTGATGTTGGCGGCGAGCTCCATTGGAGCCATCTGGTCGTCATGCTCGCCGGATTTTGGTGAGCAGGGTGTTTTTGATCGTTTTGGCCAGATTGAGCCCAAACTGTTTATTGCCTGCGATGGCTATTGGTATAATGGCAAACTTCAGGACGTGACTGAGAAAGTCTGTGCCATTGAGCAAAAGTTGAACGTGCCGGTGTTGGTCGTTCCCTATGCTGGCGATGCCCCAGCCCTGGCCGCCAAGCTGAACAATGGCCAAATACTTGCCGATTTTATTGCACCGTTTAACGCGAAGCCGGTTGCTTATGAGGCGTTGCCGTTTTCGCATCCGCTTTACATTCTGTTTTCGTCCGGCACCACCGGTGTTCCCAAATGCATCGTGCATTCAGCAGGGGGCACGCTGTTGCAGCATTTGAAGGAGCAGCGCTTCCATTGCGGGCTAAAGGCCGGAGAAAAGCTGTTTTATTTCACCACCTGCGGCTGGATGATGTGGAACTGGCTGGTATCGGGACTGGCCTCTGGTACCACGCTTTGCCTGTATGATGGCTCGCCCTTTGCGCCCAATGGCAATGTCTTGTGGGACTATGCGGCAGAGGAGCAGTTTGCCGTGTTTGGCACCTCGGCCAAATATATTGATGCGCTGCGTAAAGATGACATCGAGCCGATGAAAACCCATGACCTGACGGCGCTTCGGGTGGTGACATCCACCGGCTCGCCACTGTCGCCGGAAGGGTTCAATTTCGTCTATGAGGGCATCAAGGCCGATGTGCAGCTGTCGTCCATCTCGGGTGGCACGGATATTGTCTCGTGTTTTGTGCTGGGCAATCCGGTGAAGCCGGTGTGGTCGGGTGAAATCCAGGGGCCGGGTTTGGGCTTGGCCATGGATGTCTGGAATGACGATGGCAAGCCGGTGCGCGGTGAAAAGGGCGAACTGGTTTGCACCAAGGCTTTCCCCTCCATGCCGGTGATGTTTTGGAACGATCCTGACAATGCCAAATACAAAGCCGCCTATTTCGAGCGCTTTGACAATGTCTGGTGCCATGGCGATTTTGCCGAAATAACCGAGCACGGCGGCATCATCATCCATGGGCGCTCCGATGCGACGCTCAATCCTGGTGGCGTGCGCATTGGCACGGCGGAAATTTACAATCAGGTCGAGCAATTGGATGAGGTGGTTGAAGCCATTTGCATTGGTCAGGATTTTGAAGACGACGTGCGTGTCATCCTGTTTGTGCGGCTGAAAGCCGGCGCGGTGCTGGATGAAGCCCTGGAAAAGCGCATCAAAACCAAGATCCGCACCGGGGCTTCTCCACGCCATGTGCCCGCCAAGGTGATCGAAGTAGCCGATATTCCGCGCACCAAATCGGGCAAGATTGTCGAGCTTGCCGTGCGTGAAGTGGTGCATGGCCGCGTGGTGAAAAACAAGGAGGCGCTGGCCAACCCGGAGGCTCTGGCGCTGTTTGCTGGCCTTGAACAGTTGAAAACCTGAGAAGGATGGGGGTGACAAATGTCAAACGAAGGCTTTAAACCTTCTGTTAACGCGCCTTTGTCATCACTGTTGATCTGGATGATCCAGGCAATGACGCGGACTGAAAGGTGGCGTTGTTGTTGGCAGCGTGATCTTGCCCACCACGCAGTGTTTTGCGCCGTTACAGCATTGGTCCGAAAACCGGGACCCGGTTTTCGGAAAAATCCGATGCTTGTGAGGCGCTCAATGTGTGGTTTTTCCAATATTGACAGCGCATTGGCGCGTGTTCGTCACGCGCCGCCCTGTTGATTTGGGTTGAACAGCATCAACTTCAAGAGCAGCTTCGGCTGCTCTTTTTTTATCCTGCCAGAACCCTTGGCGAAGGAAAGGTGATTTCCACCAATGTGCCCTCATTGGGGGTGGAGTGAATGGCAAAGCTGGCGCGGTTGGCGTCGGCCATGGCTTTGGTCAGCGGCAGGCCAAGGCCGGTGCCATCGCCGCGCAAGCGTGCGCCGCCGGGCGATACCTGACGGAACGGCTTCATGGCCTGATCCAGCTCCGAGCGGCTCATGCCAATGCCCGTATCACGCACGCGCAAGGTCACACTGCCGTTTGATTCATAGGCCGTCGACACAATGATCTGCCCGCCGGATGGCGTGAAGCGAATGGCATTGGACAGAATGTTGAGCACAATCTGTTTGATGGAGCGCAGGTCTGCCACCACATTTGGCACCGATTGCGACAGTGCTGTGCGGATAATCACCCGCTGGGCATTGGCCTGCGGCTGCACCAGCGATACGGCTTCCGAGACGGTTTCGTTTAACCCCACCGAGACGAAATCCAGATCCATCTCACCCGCTTCGATCTTGGAAATATCGAGCAGGTCGTTGACGATATCCAGCACATGGCGGCCAGAGCGGCCAATGTCGGAAGAATATTCGGCATAGCGCGAATGGCCAATCGGACCAAACCGCTCATCGGCCATAATATCGGCAAAGCCGATAATCGCATTCAGGGGCGTTCTAATCTCGTGGCTGACGCGGGCCAGAAAATCGCTCTTATGGGCGTTCGCGGTTTCGGCCACGCGCTTGGCATTGCGCAGCTCTTCTTCGGTGCGCTTCCACTGGGTAATGTCGCGAATGACCGCACAAAACCCATTGGAGGAGGAGAGGCGGCCAATGGCCATGAACAGCGGAATAAAGCCGCCCGAGGCTTCGCGCCCAATCACTTCGCGCCCATCATTCAGCACGCTGGCAACGCCGTGGCCGGTCAAGCCGCTGAGATAATCCAGAATGGCGCGCTGGCTCTCATGGGCAAACAGCGTCACAAACGGCTTGCCGCGAATGTCGCCTTCATCATAATTGAAAAGCGCGCTGGCGGCACCATTGACCGAGCGGATTTCACCATCGGCATTGATGGTGACAACGCCATCGGTGGCCGTTTCCAAAATAGAGCGCAGCTCTTCCACTTCCACGCGCAAGCGTGCAGCATCGTTAAGCGACGCATTCAAAGGGGCATCGTCATGGATGACCTCTGCTTGCTCCTCGGCAGGCGCTTCATGACCATGATGTTCGGGCGCATCAGCCTGAGCCACATCCTGTTGAGATCTGGTTATCTGGGATTGCGGCACCAAAGCCAGCAGCAACGCGCTGGCATCTTCCCAGCGGATGGATTGCAAACGGGCCGAAACCGGCAGGTGCTGGCCATCGGCCCGCACAGCAACAAGTGTCCCGGCACCTTCATCTTCAGGCGACATGTCGGAAGGCTGCAACAGTGCATCCAAACCACCGTCAGCATCCAGCGCATCCAGATCGGCATAACCCGTCAGAGCCAGAAACTCAGGATTGGCGTGAATGAGCCGATCACCCCGATGGGCCAAAAGCGCAATCGGCAGCATATCCAGAACCTCTGGCGAGAAGGTCACATCGCGCTTGCTGATGGCGGGGGCGCGAACGGACGTCATCACGTCTGGCATGGTCAACGGTGGCGCAGGGGGCACGTCCACGGTTTCAGCTTTTTGTGGCTCAGCGCTTTTCTCAAACGACTCATCGATGGCTGGTTTATCGGCGACAGGTGTCACGGGTGTGTTGTTGTTATGCGCTTCAAGCTGGACGCTGTCTTCACCATCTTCAATGCGATACTGCGACGGCTTTTCCACGTTGGCTGGTTTGATACCAAGCGCATCCAGTTTACGCGCAATTTCGCGAAAAGCAGCTTGTTCACCCGCCGACAGGCCATCCCTATTGCCAGGGCGGCGTGCGCTGAGCGGAATGATCTTATCAGAGAGGGGGGCGGCTGGAGCTGACGGCTCGGACGGCAAAACGTCTTCCGTCATCTCTGCGCTTGCCGCATTCGGCTCGGCTTCCTCGCTCTCTGCCTTCACCTCTTCGGCAATTTCGCCTGCGGCTTCTTCCGCATCTTCAACATCATCCACCGACACAACATCATCGGGTATACTCTCGTCGTCTACTGACACCGCGTCCGTTGTTTCAATCTGGGGCGGGCTGCTGTGCATAAATGTCAGGCCGACCTTATCAAGGTCTTCCATGGCATCGGCCAGGCGCACAACGCCAAAGCCGCGAAAACCATCAAAATCACGGTTGCGGGTGTAAGTCGGCAGGGCTGCCAGATCCACCGGCACTTTCAAGCTGGTGCCTTCAATCGGCCAATAGATTGTCTTGCCAGACCAGGTATCACGCTTTGTCAGCAGGGCGGTGATGTGGCCGTCTGGATCGAGATTGAACAGGGCAGCGAGATCAGAAAATGTCTGGCCTTCTATATCAGCGGCACGCGGCCCAACGGCGGAGGCAAACTCGGGCGAGATATCGCTAAAGCGCCCAAGCGCATCAATCTTCCACACAAAGCGAACCGCCCGTGCCGTTGGCTGAAAGGCAAATGAGCCGGTCTCTTCAGCACTCTCATGCTCCAACGCGGCCTCTGTTGATGTCTGCACAGTCGTTTCAGCCGCTACCGCCTGTTGCGCGCCGTTATCATCTGACACCGGCTCTTCAGCCATGTCAGCATGGATATCGTGTGGGACAATGGTCTCAAGCGTCTCGGAAAGCTTTTCTGGTTCCAACGTCTCACCATCCTGAAGAGCTTCAGGAGCGGTGATCTCAAGCGCAGCTTCTGGCGCTTGTGCTTCCATGGGGGTGACGTGATCTGCGGAAATATCCTCTGGCCCCACCTCCAGATCCGCAATATCACCAAGCGCTGTCACCACATCTGCAAATGCAGTTTCTGACGTTGGCCGCTCGGATGTCTCCTCAATCAATAGGTCCGGTGATGTCTCTGAAACCAACACCTCCGCTGAAACCGGCGGCTCAACGATGGCTTCCTCAACAGCAACGTCGTCGGCCACAGGCTTTTCCGCCACAACAGGCTCGGCCTGTGGTTCGGCAGCAAACCCCTCGGACACATCCAGCGCGCCAAGCAGCGTTTCCACAGCAAAGAGCAGATAGATTGCGGGCGCATCGGCAATTTTGCCAATAGCGGCGGGCAGATAGCCGCGTGCCGTGGGGATAGGTCTTTTCACCAAGCCAGCCGGATGGCTCCCCGCCATCTGCACAATGGTATCTGCTGTGCGCGGCGTGATGCCGAGGCGATCAAAATTGCGCGAGCTGCGAATCACATGACCACCACCGTCCAGCAGCGCCATATGGGTGTCAGGATCATCAAAACCGCGCAACATGGCATCGGCTTTGGCCGCTTCATCGGCATGGGCAACGGGAATGGAAAACAGCGTGACCGGCTCGCCTTCGCGAATTTCCAACCGCTCCAGATGCGCTTCCATCGGCACAAGGCGAAAGCCGGAACCGGCGCGCACCACCAGCTTGCGTTTTTCGCCATTGGCTTTCAATTGCCGGGTCATGGAGGCGATCTGGCGGAAGGTGACGTCCTGCTTTGGTGGGCCATCTTCCAGCAAATCATAAATCGAGGCTGTGCCAAAGAAAGCAGCGCCTGCGCCATTGGCCCAAAGCACCCGCTCCAGATCGTGTGAAAACAGCGCCAGCGCTTCACCCCGCGCAAAACGATCACGCACAGCATTGTGCACGGCGATATCAATGAACGGGTATTGAATGGCGGGCATGATCAACCTGTCGAGCGTTTAAGGCAGATCTGAAGGCTTCCAAAACCAAGCACTCAGATCAGCCTTAACATTTCACATTTGCTGCATAATTTTTCCTTAATCCTTTTGGGACCAATCAAACCATACAGTGCCACAGATGCGGCAAATTAACAGATTTTTAATAAACATGCACCTTGATTTGGTCCAGTGTGTGGCGTTTTAATCGCGAAATAGGGTTAATGAAAAATTCGTTATTGTGCATCGCAGCAATATATTGCAATGCACAAAAGATGATGTTATATGATGCCTATCAAAAAAAGCAGGGCCGCGAAGATAGGCCCCTCTCAAGGAGTATATATCATGGCTAGCAACAAGACCTCCGACGTTTTCTCAATGCCTTCTTTCGATCCTGCAAAGGTCACAGACAGCTTCCGCGAATTTGCGGAAAAGGGCGCTGCCCAGTCCAAGGAAGCCTATGCAAAGATGAAGACGGCTGCTGAAGACGCATCCAAGACCGTTGAAGCCACGCTTCAAAACGCCCAGAGCGGCAGCATGGAACTTGGCTTGAAGGCCATTGACGCGCTGCGCACCAATGCTGAACTGTCGTTGACCCACATGGAATCGCTGATGGGCGTCAAGTCCGTTGCCGAACTGGTTGAACTGCAGACCGCTTTCTTCCGCAAGCAGGCCGAAGTCACTGTCGAGCAGGCCAAGTCCATGCAGGAAACCGCCAAAAAGGTTGCTGAAACCGTGGCAAAGCCCGGCAAGGAGGCCGCCGAAAAGGTTATGTCCGGCTTCAAGCCTGTCTGATCATTGATCAGTCACAATTTCCGCAAGGAAATCGAAAGGGGTCGGCTTCGCTGACCCTTTTTTGTTTGCTGGCTCTTTTTTTTGTTTGCTGGCTCCTTTTTGTTTATAAATGAAAAAAACGCTTGAAACTTTTCGCAGAGCCCCGTATGTGACCCCTCAACAGCGTTTGAAGCGCTTGTGCGGTTGTAGCTCAGTTGGTTAGAGCGCAGGTTTGTGGCACCTGAGGTCGGAGGTTCGAGACCCCCCAACCGTACCATTCTTCCACATAGTTTTTCATTTAAAGTCTGAGCCGTTAATTGCTTTCACTATGCCATAGAGTATGGCGTATAGCCATTTCCAATGACTTTCTGGCTTTTCCTCCCTGTAAACTAAAAGCACTCAAATGTTCTCGGTGGGGCTCCAACCGCTTATTGTCGAAATTCCCTTCGTCCTCTATTTTTGCCCTCGTAAGGATCTTGAACAGAGAGTCTAATTTTTCGCGGACATCGCTATTCACAAATATTCCTTGCTTGTAAATTTCGTCGCGAAAATCACCCAAGGCGGCGTTCACTGACTGACGTCGATGCGGATACATAAACTCAAACAGAAGGTTATTTCTGTCGGTGCTATTTTTTAATTTTTCCTTTTGGCTCGCAGCAAGAGGGAATTGCTCTAACTCTTTTGCAAGCTCTTCCTCTGTCATGCCTTCCAGATCGAATCTGTGCATGTGGTTGGGCGGCAAGAAGTCGAAAACTGCTGAGTAGGCATTTACCGCTTTCTCCCATAGGCCCGGAAGAATCTCAAACTCCCACGCGTACAGTTTTATCTGTCGGTCAAGCGCGGCATTCATCCTCATTCGGACTTGCTCAAGCGCCTCGTCATGTTTTGCTTGGCTTTTTTGCAAGGCGGCAGAAAATTTATGCTCTATCCATGACTTTCCGAGCCATTTGAAGGCGATATACACAGTCACGATGCTAGTTCCCAATGGAGCAATAAACTGCTTCAGCGAGTCCATACCGAGAAAGGAGAGAAATTCTTGCAAAATACTGTTTAGCACTGTTTTGCCTCGATAGAGAAATCGAAAAAATCATACTCCTTTTGTTGGCAGATTTGCAGAAACTTTCGAAGTATCGATGTAAAACTACATCTGCCCCGTCACCAGATAATACACCCCCGCCAGTACAATCATCCCGCCCAGTGCGCGCACCACCAGGCCGTTGTAGAGCCTGCCCAGGCCATAGCCGATGGCGATGCCGAGGATGTGGATCATGCCGGTGGCGACCACGAAGCCGACGGTGTAGGCGGCGGGGTCGGTGGCGTTGGGGGCCATTTTGCCGTGCGGGTAGCCGTGGAACAGGGCAAACAGGGCGATGATGGTCAGGGATGCATATTCCGGGGCTTTCCAGCGGGCAGCAATGGCACCGCCGAGCGCAATCAAAGACAGCGAAATGCCGCCGGAAATCACGGCATCTGGAATATTGAATAACATGCCGATAACGCCGCCCACGCACATGATCAGCGGGAAGGTGGCGGGCAGGGTCCAGACCGAGCGGCCGCCCATTTGCGCGCCCCACAGGCCAACCGCCAGCATGGCCAGAAAATGATCAGCCCCCAGAAGCGGATGTTCAAAGCCGCTGCCAAAGCCGCCCATGGGGCCGCCCAGAATATGGGCTGAGGCCGGGGTGGCAAAGCTGGCCGCGATGAGGCTCATAGTAATCATCTGGCGAAGGCTGGTTGCGGTTTTCTTTGGATGGGGATGTGTCATCATGGCATTGCCCTTGCCGTTTATGGAAAATAAAGGCCTATAATCATTCGCAAATGGGTATAGTTTATGGTTGTCGCCCTGACAACGACCGGCATTTTCTGAAGGCCATGCTTTTTTAATCAGAAGAGCCTGCCAACACAATTCGGTCGCAAAATCAGTTTGCAAAGGGTGGCAAACAGCAGTGTCTTTTGGAGGCCAGAAAATGCAGGATCAAAACAGGTCGCGAGCGGTCATGGTGGGACGCCTTTTGGCGTTGGCGGGCGTTGTTGCCTTCATGCCCGGCATTGCGCAGGCGCATATCATTCAAGGTGGGTCTGGCGGTTTTCTGCAAGGGTTTGAGCATCCGCTCTCGGGTGCCGATCACCTGTTGGCGATGTTTTCTGTCGGCCTTTGGGGTGCGCAAATGGGCGGGCGCAATGTTTGGACCCTGCCGATTACCTTTCCATTGATCATGGTGCTGGGCGGCATTCTCGGCATTGCCGGTGTGCCATTGCCAGCGATTGAGACGGGTATTGCCCTGTCCATCGTGGTGCTGGGCGCGGCTATTGCCTTTGTGTGGCGGCCACCGGAATGGCTGGCGCTGACCGTGATTGGTCTTTTTGCCATTTGCCACGGCTATGCCCATGGCGCTGAATTGCCTGAGGCGGCTGACCCGGCCGATTTCGCCATTGGTTTTGTGTTGGCAACAGGCTTGATCCATCTGGCAGGCATTGGTATGGGCTTGGGCGTGCAGCGCGCGCTGGGCAATCGGATGGTGCGGATTCCCGGTGGCATGATTGCCATCGGTGGTCTTTACTTCCTCGTGACTTGATGGCGCATAACCTGATGGCAAAGCGGGCAACCCTCGAGCAAAGATCCAGACGCCTGACGCTGATTGTCGTTGGGGTTTTGGTGTTTGCCGGTGTTGTGGCCATTGCCACCTCTGCCTTGATGACATGGGCAGTGCAGGGCACGCTGGCGCATTGGTTGTTGCTGACAACCTTCACTGCAGAGCGATTGTTGCCACTGGTGGGAGCGGGCCTGTTGCTGGGGCAAATGCCGCTGTGGCGCTGGCCTGTGGCGGCGGCCCTTCTGGTGGCAGGAATTGCCACCGGCCTGCCTTGGCATGATGAATTGATGCAGGTGTTGGCACCCTTGCCGGGCGCGCCGACCCATTTCTTTCTGGTGGGGCCGCTGGCGTGTTTGCTGGCGGGTCTGTTGTTGGTTTTGCCGCCGTCATTGCGGTTTTGGCCAAGCCTGTTGGTCATGCCTGTGCTGGGGGCGGCGCTGGCGCTGGCGGTGGATTTTTCCGACCCCACCTTTCACGATCGCACCTATCTGCCTTGGGCCTTGGTCACCACTGTGTGGGTGTTGCTGACTGCTGGGCTGGTGGCAGGGATTTTCACCGCATCCTGGACCATGATTGCCTCAAGAGTGTTTGGCAGCTGGTTGCTCGCCATTGGTGCGCTCTATGGCGGAGCCTATATGGCGTCAAAACAGACCGAGCTGGTGCCGCCGCCCTTTGTGGCACCACCCGTGATCAGCGGCAGTTTCCCCGGTTTTGATCCGATCTTGAAATCCTTTGAGCGCTGGGGACCACGGCGACGTACATTGCAAGACGGGAGGGAGGGATGAGCCGATCAACGCAGATGTATAGCCGTTGCGCCGCCCTTATGATGCTGACGGTCATGGGCGTCTCTCCCGCCTTTGCCCATCCCGATATTGCCATCACGCTTCGGGTGTTGTTTGACATGCGGCGTGGTGTGCTGACAGGCTTGGGCGAAAGCTGGACGTTTGATGCTGCCTACAGCCGCACCTTGCTGGACCAATATGACCGCGATCAGGATGGGGCATTGAATGTCACTGAAACCGAGGCCTTGCGTGAAAAGCTGGTCGCGGACCTTCGCCGCAAACGCTTTTTTACCAATCTCACCATGGGCGGCAAGCCCGCAGCGGGACTTGAGCCGGTTGGATTTTCAGCCGAAAGCCACAAGGGTGTGGTGACGGTGACATTTGCCTTCAATGTGGCAGCACCCATTGATCTGCGCGGCCAGCGGCTGGATGTGGCGGTGAGAGATAAGGATTATACCGCAGCCTTCAAACTGGCAGACAATGCTGGCCTGCAAATTCGCGGTGATTTCGACAAGAAATGCCACGCCACTGTCGCACCCGACCCACAAGGTGCCTATTTTGCCAAGCTGGTGGTGCCCGATGAAATCACCTTGACCTGCGAGCCTTGATTATTCAGCCAGAACCGTTGTTGCAAATGTCGGATTGGCAGTCAACGTATTGCTGACGGTGCAAATCTCATGCTCTGCTTTATGGGCAATGGCGTGGCGCGTTTCATCGTCAATGTCACCTGCAATGGTGAGGACGATGTCAAAGCGCTCGACGCGCGAAAGGCCTTCCTTGGCCTTCTCCCCGCTCACAGCTGCGGTGATAGTGGTGATCTTGTCCATCACGCCCAGCTCGCTTGCCACGAGGCGTGCGCTGATGGTGAGGCAGCCTGCAAGCGAGGCATAGAGCAGGTCCAGCGGGTTAAACCCCGCTTGCGATGGGCCAGTGACAATATTGAGTTCGCCGCCGGTGGCGGAGGTGATGTGCGGAAAGCCGGTGCGGCCAATCACGGCGCTGGCTCCCATCGGGCGGGTTTTCATTTTCATCTCAGCCATGATGCATGTTCCTGTTATAAAAAGATGCTGCGGTTTTCATTCACTTGTTCGCTCAAATAATCCACCACGGTGCGAATGCGGGCCAGATCACGCAGGCTCTCGTGATAGGTGGTCCAATAGGCACGGCGCAGGGTAATCTCTGGCAGAATGCGGATCAAATCGTGATGCTGGCGGGCAATGTAGCTGTGCAGAATCCCAATACCGGCACCCGCCAAAACCGCTTCGGTCTGGCCAATAGCCGAGGAAATCTCAAAACTTGCGCTCCAGTTGCGCATGATCTCGCCGGTAAAATTCAGCGATTGCGTGAAAATCAAATCTTCCACATAGCCAATGCGCCGATGGGTTTTCAGCGCATCCACGGTGTCTGGCAGACCATGGCGCTCGACATAGGTTTTTGAGGCATAGAGCGCCAAGGTGTAATCGGTGAGGTGGGCAGACACCAGCCGGCCCTGATCGGGCCGCTCAAGTGTTACGGCAATATCGGCTTCGCGCTGCGACAGCGAGAAGGAGCGCGGCACCGGCACCAGCTGAATTTTCAGCTCCGGGTGTCGCTCAATCAGCCCGCCAAGATGGGAGGCCAGAAAAAACACCCCGAATCCATCGGGTGCGCCAATGCGCACGGTGCCTGCCACCTTGGCATCGGTGCGGCCAAGGCGGGCCTGCACCTCCAGCATTTCGGTTTCCATCCGCTCAGCCGAGGTCAGAAAGGTCTCGCCTTCAGCGGTCAGTTCACAGCCATTGGTGCGACGTACGAACAGGCGGGTCTTCAGCGCATCTTCCAACGCGGTCAAGCGGCGTGACAGTGTGGCATGGTTCAGCCCCAGCCGCTTGGAAGCGGCAAGAATCTGCCCTGTGCGGGCAATGGCCAGAAATATGCGAACGTCATCCCAGTTCATGGTAATATCCATTTTTGCACAACGGATGCGTAAACCATCGCGTTGCGTTGTGCAAATTAAAGCGCGATAGTGTGCCCAGCAAAAACACTCAGGAGGATCACCCATGTATCAGATCGGGCATTTTATCGGCGGCAAGGCCGTGGCTGGCACTTCAGGCCGCAAGCAGCCGATTTTCAACCCAGCCACCGGCGAAGTGCAGGGCGAAGTGGCGCTGGCCAGCGAAGCCGAGCTGAATGCTGCCGTTGAAAACGCCAAAGCCGCCCAGCCAAAATGGGCGGCTACCAACCCGCAGCGCCGCGCCCGCGTGTTCATGAAGTTCGTTCAGCTGTTGAACGACAATATGGATGAGCTGGCTGAAATGCTGTCGCGCGAGCATGGCAAGACCATTGAAGACGCCAAGGGCGATATTGTGCGCGGCCTCGAAGTCTGCGAATTCGTCATCGGCATTCCGCATCTCTCCAAGAGCGAATTTACTGAGGGTGCCGGCCCGAATATTGATATGTATTCCATCCGTCAGGCTGTGGGCGTTGGCGCTGGCATTACCCCGTTCAACTTCCCGGCCATGATTCCCATGTGGATGTTTGCGCCTGCGATTGCCTGCGGCAATGCTTTCATTCTCAAGCCATCCGAGCGCGATCCATCTGTGCCAATGCGCCTTGCCGAATTGATGATTGAAGCCGGTCTGCCTGCTGGCATTCTCAACGTCGTCAATGGCGATAAGGCTGCCGTTGATGGTCTTTTGACCCATCCTGATGTTGGTGCCATTTCCTTCGTTGGTTCTACGCCTATCGCGCGTTACGTCTATGGCACAGCGGCATCAAACGGCAAGCGCGCCCAGTGCTTTGGTGGTGCCAAGAACCACATGATCATCATGCCCGATGCCGATCTTGATCAGGCCGCAAACGCGCTGATGGGTGCAGGCTATGGCTCGGCTGGCGAGCGCTGCATGGCCATTTCGGTCGCGGTGCCGGTGGGTGAAGAAACGGCAAATCGTCTGATTGCCAAGCTGACGCCCATGGTGGAAGCCCTGCGTATTGGCCCTTACACCGATGACAAGGCCGATCTGGGGCCTGTGATCACCAAGGAAGCACGCGAGCGTATTCTCGGCCTGATTGACAGCGGTGTTGAAGCCGGTGCCAAGCTGGTGGTCGATGGTCGCGATTTCAAACTTCAGGGCTATGAAAACGGCAATTTCGTCGGTGGCTGCCTGTTTGATAACGTCACCCCCGACATGGATATCTACAAGACCGAAATTTTTGGGCCTGTTCTCTCCGTTGTGCGCGCCAAGAATTACGAAGAAGCCCTCGATCTGCCGATGAAGCATGAATACGGCAATGGCGTTGCCATCTATACCCGTGATGGTGATGCTGCCCGTGATTTTGCCTCGCGCATCAACATCGGCATGGTCGGCATCAATGTGCCGATTCCGGTGCCGCTGGCTTACCACTCCTTTGGCGGCTGGAAGGCATCGTCTTTCGGCGATCTCAATCAGCACGGCACAGATTCCATCAAGTTCTGGACCCGCACCAAGACGGTGACGTCGCGTTGGCCCTCAGGCATCAAGGACGGTGCCGAATTTGTTATGCCAACGATGAAGTGATGCCCTCACGCATTGTTAGCTTGCGCGTCCTCGCGGCACTTCGTTTGCTGCGGGTGCGCGGGCAGGCATCAAGGACGGTGCCGAGTTTGTCATGCCAACCATGAAGTGATCGTTTGACGTGATTGTCAAAAAAGGCGGGCCAGAAATGGTCCGCCTTTTCTTATTTTCACGATCTTGCAATTATGGAGTGTGAAATCCATACTTTTCCGATCAACTTTTGTTGCGCGATGCCGAGATTGCCGCAAAACAAGGCGATCGTGTTGCGAAAAACTTAATTTTGGAATTGTTCAAAACTACAAATGCCATTATATAAGGCCTGAGCAGACACCTTGAGGAGTTCCGCATGCGCTTGACCAAGCAGACAAATTACGCAGTACGGATGCTGATGTATTGCGCTGCCAACAAGGATCACTTGAGCCGTATTCCTGAAATTGCCAAGGCGTATGGGGTGTCTGAACTGTTTTTGTTCAAGATTTTGCAGCCTTTGACCAAGGCCGGCCTGATTGAAACCGTGCGTGGCCGCAACGGCGGTGTGCGTCTGGGTCGCGCGCCGGAAACCATCAGCCTGTTTGATGTGGTCAAGGTGACAGAAGACAGCTTTGCCATGGCCGAATGCTTTGAAGACGATGGCGATGTGGATTGTCCGTTGATTGACAGCTGCGGTCTGAACTCGGCGTTGCGCAAGGCACTCAACGCGTTTTTTGCGGTGCTGGCTGAATATTCCATTGATGATCTGGTCAAGGCGCGCCCACAAATCAACTTCCTGCTGGGCATGGAAGATATTCCGCGGATTGCATCGGCTCCAGCGGCTTAAACAAGAGAGTTTTCAAGATGTGAGCGCCCCGACAATTGTCCGGGCGCTTTTTTGTATCATCATCAGGCCGGATCAATGGCACATGTGTGGTCTTGCACATCTTCACCACCGTGAAGGGGGGCGGCTTCATCCGTCAGAACGATAAAGCCGGGGCCGCTGGTGAAATTGGCACCCACCACCACCAGATTTTGTTTGGCCATGTCGGTTGCGGGGTCTTTCAGCGTTTTGGCCAGTTCCAGAAACGGATTGTAGCTGCCCAGCGTTTCACCTTCGACTTTTTCGGCCTTGAAATGGTGACCGGCAATCTCAACCGGCAAAGGCTGCCAAGTGGTGCCAAGCTGATCGGCCACTTTCAAAAGGGCCTTATGGCTCTCAACGCTCAGGCAATCAATGTGAATATGCAGCTGGTTTTGCGAACGGGCATTTTGCGCATTCACCGCAAGGCTGACCTCATCGCGTGGCAGCGGATGTGGCAGCTTCGCATCCACTTCGGTCTGTTCTTTCCACGCATCATTGAAGAAATTCGGTGTGTTTGGGTCCAGCAGGGCCGGGCTTTCAATGCCGGTGATCTTGTCGGTCGGGATGAGCAAATGTTGCGCAACACCGCGCAGGTCTTTCAAAAGCGCGTAATGCTCCGCTGTATTCACCACCGTGCAGGGCTTCGTCGCCACCACGCATTTGTTGTGCACGATGTTCCATAAAGCATCCGAATCGGCATGGGCTACCGTGCTTGCGGCAAGCATGGCGACAACGCCGATGGCAAATTTTGATGCAGCGTGAAGGGTCATTCGAACCTCTGAAAATGCGTTGTTCGTCTGGGGATCGTAATCACCCTTTCACGCTGTTCGAATGACACTTGCTGCGTTTCCCATCACAATCGTGCGAGCGGCCTCACAGTTTGAACCGCTCTGGCCGGAAAGCTGAGATATCCATAAACGGCTTTTCGCCGGTCATGGCCTCGGCCAGCAAACGGCCGGTCACGGGGCCAAGGGTAAGACCATGGTGGGCATGGCCAAAGGCAAACCACAGGCCTTTGTGGCGCGGCGCTTCGCCAATCACCGGCATCATGTCGGGCGTGCAGGGGCGGGCACCCATCCACGGCTCGCTGTCCAATCGCTCGGCGAGCGGAAAGATGCTGCGGGCCACTTTTTCGGCGCGCTCCAGCTGAACCGGCGTTTTGGGCGAATCGCGCAGGCCAAATTCTGCGCCCGTGGTCAGGCGAATCCCTTGCGTCATCGGGGCGAGGAAATAGCCACGCTCCTTATCCATGGTCCAATTGTTCAGCACCGCATTGCCCTGCGGCTTATAGTGCATGTGATAGCCGCGCTTGACGCCGAGCAAAAAGCGATAGCCCAGCATGTAGGTGATCTCATCCGACCACGGCCCAAGCGCCACCACAACACTTGCACCATCCATCAAACCGTCATCGGTTTTGACCTGCCAGGCCTTGCCCACCTGTTTCAGGCTCTTGGCGTCGCCATGAACAAAACGTCCGCCGAGGCTTTCAAAATAGGCAAGATAGGCTTTGGTGAGCGCCAGCGGGTCCAAAACCGACCACGGATCAGACCATTGCAACCCGCCCGAAAACGCCCCTTGCAGATGGGGTTCGGCCTTCGCCATGTCGGCGGCGCTCAATGTCTGATAGCTGATGCCATAGTCGCGCGCCAGGCGATCCGCTTCCGCAAATTCCTTGTCGCGGACCGCATCGGTGCGAAACACTTCCAGCCAGCCGCGTTTGGCAATCAGGCTTTGAGCACCTGCGGCCTCAATCAAAGTGTTGTGTTCGGTGATCGAATTTTCAATCAGCGGCGCATAGGCGCGGGCAATCACCGCATGGCGGCTTGCGTTGGAGTGCCACCAATAGGATGACAGAAACGGCAGCAGCTTGGGCAGGGCCGCCAGATGATAATGCGCATCGATGCGATTGTTGAGACCATAGCGCAGGAGCAGGCCCAAATCCTGCGGAAAGCCATAGGGCACCACGCCTTCGCGCTGAATAAGCCCGGCATTGCCATAGGATGTCTCTTCGCCCGCACCGCGCCGATCCACCAGCACCACAGATTTGCCGCGACGGGCAAGGTGAACAGCCGTGGAGACGCCGATAATACCGGCACCAAGAACAATTGCATCGACAGACATGATAAAACCCGTGACATGAAACGCTGAGGTTACCATGCAAAAGGCTGGGGTGCGGTGCAATGGGAAAGTGTCGCCTGGGCGAAATTACTGCATAATTCCTTACATCGGAATCGCTTTAAGGCGAAAATTATGCAGCAGATATAGAGTGTTACTTTGAGCCTTTGTGCGCCATATAATGGCGAACGGCGCTGTAACGACTTAAAATCAGCGGTACCAAAAGAGACTGCGACGATCAAAGTTATTTAGAAGGTATTTGTTTAGCATCAAATCGATTTCCCTGAAAATCCATGGAAAATTCGCTTGCTGCGGAAAGGCCATTAACAGGATGCTGGGATTTAACCCCTATATTTTAAGGGGTGTTCCCAGGGCATCGGTCAAAAAGTCGAAACCGGCTTTCAGATAAATCCGATGCTTGTCTTTGCATTTCCCCCGCTTGGAGTCTCTTTCAGTGCCGTATTCTGCCTTTTGTCTTTTCAAGTTTTTCGCACGGTTTCGTTTGTCCACCGAGGGAAATTTTGCAATTTCAACGGCTGTCCTGTTGCCGCTTGTTTTGATTACCGCAGGAGGTGCGGTTGATGTGGCAGGGGCTTTTCTGCAAAAGACGGATTTACAGGAAAGACTGGATGCAGGCGTGCTGGCTGCGGCCCAAATCCGGGATCCGTCACAACAGCGCACAACCGTTCTCAGCTTTATAGCTGCCGCAACCAAGACCTCATTAACGCCTGCAACCAATGGTTCTCAATCCATTGAGGGACAGGATACAGCATTTCAGCTCACGCTTGATGTTGGCTCCGATGGGACACTCAATGCCGGTTTGTCGACAAAATATCCAACGAATTTTCTGCCCATTGCCGGTATTAATGTGCTGCCCATAACCCTAAACGCGAGTGCGCTGTCCAAGCCTTCGCAAAACGGCTGCATCTATGTTCTTGGCAATGAAAGCCAGGCGGTTCTTATCAATTCCGGAGCCAACCTAGTTGCCAAAAACTGCACCATGTATGTGGCCTCCACAGCCAATCCAGCCTTTATCATGAACAGTGGGGCGACGATTGATACGGCAAAATTCTGCGTGAAGGGAACGAATTACATTCGCAATGGCGGAACACTGGCCAATCTCAAAACCGACTGTGCTGTATCGCCAGATCCGTATCCATCCTTGCCGGAACCCACTTTGCCAAACAATTGCACCACAAGTGGAACGCAGGACGGCAGTACCCAATCCATCAAACCTGGAATGCATTGTGAAACAACCTTCAATGGCAGCCCGACGATTACATTTCAGCCGGGATTGCACATCATTCGCGGCAGAATGATCATCAACAGCAATTCAACCGTGATTGCAAATAACGTGACGTTTTATTTCCCGGACGTCAACAGCGAGATCCGCATGAATGGCGGTATCAAAATGACCGCAAGCGCTCCCACCTCCGGCCCTTACAGCGGATTGTTGATGTTTGAAAAAACCAGCGATGCCGGCAACAATGCAAACAAGCAGCAATATGTTTTCAATGGTTCCAATGGCGAAACGCTTCAAGGCATTATCCATCTGCCCAATCGCAATGTGACCTACAATTCCACCACAAATGTGAGCAGCAAAATCACGCTGGTCGTGAATACGATGATCATGAATTCGTCGAAGTGGCAGGTTGAGCCCTATGATGGCGTAGGCGGCGGAAGCAACGGCCAAGTGCGTCTTGTGCGATGATTGTTCACATCATTCCTTCAACCAAAAGCGATTGAAGGAATTATGCAGCAAATTAAAAGTGTTATCGCGCTCTGTGTGCGCCCATTTGAGAGCAGCTTGATGGCAAGGTTGTTGATGGGTTGCAACATGTCAGTGATGGCGATTATCAGGCGCGGTAGAGCATCGCGTCTCGATGCGAGTTGCGATCAAGTGATGGATTTTAGACTAAACAGGCGTCAATTCTGCTAGACTTGAAAGTCAAAGTAGCACAGCATGAAAAGGACAACGCGAACCGTATTGCTGCGGTTATTGGACCGGGTGCTGGCGCAAAAGGCGTGGGCAGCATGACGAAGGAGACGAATGTGCATCAGGATCTGCCGCAGGAACTGTCCCTCGGGCGGTTTTTTGGTTTGGCGGATGCGCCGTGTCTGCACACGCGGCCTGTGCGGGATGCTTTGTTTGGTGTCACCTATCTTGATTGCCGCGTTGAGGCACACAGCCCGCGCGTCGTCACGCTTCCAAAACAGGATTGCTTTTTCCTGATGCTCTATCTGGAGGATACGCGCCATTGCGATCTGATGGACGATGGTTGCGAGCATCCGCTGCGGACCTATCGCAAGGGCTCTATGTGTCTGGTGGATCTGGCGGAAGGTGCGTCCATTCGGTTGTATGAGACGCTGCAATCTTTGGCCTTTATCATTCCGCGTGCTCTTTTGGCCGAAGTCTCGGAGTTTTCGAGCGCGCCAGCGGCACGAAGCCTGCGATGCTTACGCGGAACGCCGGATGATGTGGTGTTCAGTTTGGGTAAGGTGCTTTTGCCGCTGCTTGATCAACAGCAGTTTGCGCCGTCGCCGGTGCTTGGACATGTGGCAGTGGCCATTTGTGCTCATCTTTTGCACCGGCACGGCGATATAAAAGACCCGCAAGAATCGGGTTTTTCTGAGTTTCAGGAGAAAAAGACCACAGATTTGTGGATCAAGGATTTTGACAACAATACTGAACTCGACGCAATGACGCATGCAGCGGGCCTGCCGATTGCCCATTTTTCCAAGGCGTTTCAATTGGCTAAGGGGCAAACCCTTCAGGCCTGGCTGATCCTTTATCGCGTCGCTCTGGCAAAGCGTTATCTGGCAGAGCATGAGCACAGCTTTCACGAGATCGCCTCTTTGTCGGGTTTTCGCGATCCGGCTCATTTTTTTGATGATTTCACAACCGTCACAGGTTTGTCGCCTGAGGTTTGGCGTAAACGCTGGTTGAATTGATGGGGTATCGAGAACGACGGAAAAGAGTGAAGTCTGCGATTGGCGCGCCGCACTTTATCGTTTTCGCGCATGGTCGCTACCGCTTCGATGATCTGGATTGAACACGACATGCATCAGGGAGTTGAGTAACCGTTATGAACATCAGCGTGGCAACCGACGCGATTTCATCCACATGTGAGAGCCAGCAGAGTGCTGGCGAGACAGGCATCGCGGGCGGGATCGTTCAGGATGGCATCGTGATAAGCCGGGTGCGATCCGACCTTAATGAGGCTGGACATGTCCGAATCATGCCGCGGGTGGATGCCTTTGATGTCAGCATTGAGATGCAGGCCCTTGCGAAAGTGAAGCGTTGGCGTCGCGGAACACTTGTGTCCTGCGGCGCGCAAGCCAAGGCATCCATGGTCATTGCTGATCTCACCAATGGCTGGCAGGTTCAGCATTTTTCTGCGTTTGACACCGTTCATTTTCACATTCCCTTTGATCGGCTGAGCAATTTTGCTCAAGACGCGGGGCACCCGTTGTTGACGGCGCTCTCCTGTGATCAGGTTCAGATCGACCCCGTCATGTTTGGCCTGGCGCAGGCGCTTCTGCCATCGCTGGACGATCCAACTGCGGCCAATTTGCTGTTTATCGAGCGCATAAACCTCGCGGTTCTTGCGCATTTGAGCCAGACCTATGGCGGCGTCTATTTTCCCACCGAGAAAAAAGGCACCCTGGCACCGTGGCAAGAGCGGCGGGTGAAGGAGTTTTTGGAGGCGAATTTCAGCCAACCCATCGCTATTGCAGATCTTGCTGATATATGCGAACTTTCACGCAGTTACTTTATCAAGGCCTTCAAGGAAAGTTTTGGCGAAACACCCTATCGATGGCTGTCAAAATACCGGGTTTCGCGCGCAAGAAGCATGTTGCTGAGTGATTATTCGATCGCGGAAATCGCGATCGCCTGCGGCTTTGCCGATCAAAGTCATATGACGCGGATTTTCACGGAGTTTATGGGGTTGGCACCGGGGCAATATCGCCGTCACAACCGATCCGATCTCAATGATTGAAGACCCGTGCATTCGGAACACAAGATTTTTTTGCAAGACGCCCGACTTTTCCGCAAGAACCATTGATCGCCTTTCGGTATGAGTGCCATAACTATTTAGATTTTATACATAATTTAGCCATTGACGTGATCAGGCTTGCAAGAATTATGTCTCCGGAGCTGGGATGATGGATCAGATTTTGCTAAAAAAAACGACGTTGCCGCGTGATAACCTTGGCTGTTCACGCGATAAGCTCAGTGTCGATCAGTCCATTTCCAATGGACGGATGAATTTTTACCGTAAAGGTGCATTGAGCGCGCCAAAAGAGCAGGTGGTGACGCCTGCCAACAGCCGGGGCTATTTGCTGGGCGTATCTGCCGCCAACGGGCATCGGCGGCGCATTTTTCACGAGCATCATTCGACTTTGCATGATTTTGAGGCGAATTCTGTTTACCTTCGCAGTTTCACGCAGGATTATCGCGCTGATCTGCGTGGATCATTTGATTTTATGTTGCTCGAAGTGAGTGAAGCAGCCTTGGCGATGATGGCAGATGAGGCCGATATCAAAGGGGCTGTTGCGCTGGAATGCGTGCAGCAACGTCCTGATCCGGTGCTTGGCGGCTTGCTGGCGGCGCTGTTTTCTTCCGTGGATGGTGAGATCAACAAGAGCGCGCTTTTTGTCGATCAGCTTTCGGTGGCCATCATTATTCATCTGGCACAACATTACGGCAATCAACCCGCGCAATCCTCAAGCAGTCGGCGCATGCTTTCGACAAGGCTTCAGGCGGAACTTCAGGCGCAGGTGCGCAGCAATCTTGATGGTCAGCTTTCGATCGAAGAGATGGCGCGAACCTGCAATCTCTCCACGCGGGCATTTCTACAGGCCTTTCGCGACACAACCGGAACCACTCCCCATCAATGGTTGACACAGGAGCGGATTGAAAAGGCCAAAGACGTGATGCTGGAGTCCGCTTTGCCCCTGAAAGAGATTGCAATCCTGTGCGGCTTTGCCGATCAGAGCCATTTTACCCGTGTTTTCACCAGAGCGACGGGGGCAACGCCAGCCTCCTGGCGGCGTATTCGACAATTTTAAGGTGCGGCGAAATTTGACAATTGAAATGTACAAAAAGGAGTTTCTATCAACAAGACGTCCATAATTGGTTGCATCATAATCCGCCCATTGCTGAAGACCACTTCAAGCCAGCGGAGATTATCTGATTATGACTTTGAACGCCACACCCACACCAGGCCCAAAGCTGTTGACGCCCAAGGATCACACGCTCATCCTGATTGATTTTCAATCGCAAATGGCGTTTGCCACCAAAAGCATTGATGCCGTTAATCTGCGCAACAATGCAGCCCTCATCTCGCATGGTGCCAAGGGCTTTGGCGTTTCCACCATTTTGACCACAGTTGCGGAAAAGAGCTTTTCCGGCCCGATGTTCAGCGAAATCACCGAGGCTTTTCCCGGTCAGTCCCTGTTTGATCGCACCTCGATGAACACATGGGAAGATGCAGCCGTTATCGACGAAGTCAACCGCCTCGGCAAAAAGCGCATTGTGCTGGCCGGTCTTTGGACGGGCGTTTGCATCGTCGGTCCTGCGCTGTCGGCCATCGACCAGGGCTTTGAGGTTTACGTTATCGCTGATGCCTGCGGCGATGTATCGGATGAAGCCCACAACCGCGCCATGGACCGCATGGTGCAAGCCGGTGCGCAGCCAATGACCTCGGTGCAATATCTGCTGGAATTGCAGCGCGATTGGGCGCGCACGGAAACCTATGACATGACCACCGGCATTGCCAAGAAATATGCTGGCTCCTACGGCATTGGCATTACCTATGCCAAGTCGATGTTTGGTGCCTCCGAAGGCCATTAAGCTGGTGCAAGACACGACATCCGGCGCGAGTTTGCTTGCGCCGGTCTCCTTTGCTCCCAAATGTGCTGGTCGCATATTGCATCATTCTTTAAACCGAAATCGGTTCAAAAAATAAAATTATGAAGCGAAAATAAAGAGTTAAAGAGAATTTTTGTGCGTCATGTATGGCGCACGGCGCTGTAGCGTCGGCCGCATCGTGTCGATTGCGTAAAGCGCATCCCACTCAAGGAAACGTCGATGAAGATCTATCTTTTCTCGCTCGCGGCAGGTTTGCTCGTTGGCATCATCTACAGTCTCATCAATGTTCGCTCGCCTGCGCCGCCGGTTGTGGCGTTGGTTGGCCTGTTGGGCATTCTGGTTGGCGAGCAGATTGTGCCGATCGCCAAAGGCCTCTGGAAGAATGAGCCCGCAGCAACGTCATGGCTGCACCAGATCAAACCGCATGTGTTTGGCCATTTGCCAAAGGGCAATGACGGCGCTGCGCGCGCGTCTGTTCTGGACGCTGAGAAGACGAAAAATTTGAGCTGAGGTGGCCGCAGACCGGCACCGCACATTTTGTTAGACATTGGAGATCTTCCATGACCGCAGACCTTATTCTCCACCACGGCCTTGTCACGACCCTTGATCGCGAAAACCCGACAGCCTCGGCAATTGCCATCAAGGATGGGAAGTTTATCGCCGTGGGTCGAGATCACGACATCATGGCGTTTGCCGGTCCTGAGACGAAGATTGTTGATCTGAAGGGCAAGCGTGTGTTGCCGGGCCTGAATGACAACCACACCCATGTTGTGCGCGGTGGCTTGAACTTCAATATGGAACTGCGCTGGGACGGCATTCGCTCGCTAGCCGATGCGATGAACATGCTGAAGCGGCAAGTGGCGGTGACGCCTGCGCCGCAATGGGTGCGGGTGATTGGCGGCTTTACCGAGCATCAGTTCGTGGAAAAGCGCCTGCCGACCATTGATGAAATCAACGCGATTGCCCCCGATACGCCGGTTTTCCTGCTGCATCTTTATGATCGCGCCTTGTTGAATGCTGCCGCCGTGCGGGCTGTTGGCTACACCAAAGACACGCCCAATCCGCCCGGTGGCGAAATTACCCGCGATGCCAAGGGCAATCCCACCGGCCTGTTGCTGGCCAAGCCCAATGCGGGCATTCTTTATTCCACGCTGGCCAAAGGCCCGAAGCTGCCTTTTGAGTATCAGGTTAATTCCACCCGCCATTTCATGCGTGAGCTCAACCGTCTTGGCATCACCAGCGTGATTGACGCTGGTGGCGGATTTCAAAACTATCCCGATGATTATGCGGTGATTCAAAAACTGGCTGATGAGCAGCAGATGACGGTGCGGCTTGCCTATAATCTGTTTACGCAAAAGCCCAAGGAAGAAAAGGAGGACTTTTTGAAATGGACCTCCTCGGTCAAATACAAACAGGGCGATGATTATTTCCGCCACAATGGCGCTGGCGAAATGCTGGTGTTCTCAGCCGCCGATTTTGAAGATTTCCGCGAGCCGCGTCCCGATATGGCCCCGGAGATGGAAGAGGATCTGGAAGGCGTTGTGCGCATTCTGGCCGAAAACCGTTGGCCGTGGCGTCTCCATGCCACCTATGATGAGACCATTTCGCGCGCCCTTGATGTGTTTGAAAAGGTCAATCAGGATATCCCGCTCGATGGCCTCAACTGGTTCTTTGACCATGCCGAGACCATCTCGGATCGCTCCATCGACCGTATTGCAGCGCTGGGCGGCGGCATTGCCGTGCAGCACCGCATGGCCTATCAGGGTGAATATTTCGTCGAGCGCTATGGCTTTGGTGCCGCCGAAGCAACGCCGCCCGTTGCCAAAATGCTGGAAAAGGGCGTGCCGGTGTCAGCTGGCACCGATGCCACCCGCGTTGCCTCTTACAATCCTTGGGTCTCGCTTTCGTGGATGATCACCGGCAAGACCGTCGGCGGCATGAACCTTTATCCCCGCGCCAATTGCCTTGATCGTGAAACGGCACTGAGGATGTGGACGGAGAAGGTTCAATGGTTCTCTAACGAAGAAGGCAAAAAGGGCCGGATCGAAAAGGGCCAGTTTGCGGATCTGATCGTGCCCAGTCAGGATTTCTTCGCTTGCGCCGAAGACGAGATCAGCTTTCTCACCTCAGACCTGACCATGGTGGGTGGCAAGATTGTTTATGGTGCGGGCGATTTTGCCGGTCTGGATGAAAACCCTCTGCCGCCCGCCATGCCGGATTGGTCGCCTGTGCGCACGTTTGGCGGTTATGGTGGTTGGGCAGAGCCAGACGGTGCCGGTCGCAACTCGTTGCGCAGACACGCAATTTCCTCATGCGGATGCGCGAGCAATTGCGGTGTGCATGGCCATGACCACGCCGGTGCATGGACATCGAAACTGCCAATTGCCGATCTCAAGGGCTTCTTTGGCGCACTTGGCTGCTCGTGCTGGGCTGTTTAAACGGGAGAAAAACATGCTCGGACGTGTTGAAAGGCCTATCGCACAAGCCATCGCACCCTTTGTAAAAAGCAGAGTCCTGTTCTGGATCGGATTGCTGGGCCTTTGCTCCGCCTATCTACAGGGGAGCCTGATGAAGCTCTTCGATTTTGAATCGGCGATTGCCGAAATGCAGCATTTCGGGCTTTGGCCTGCCGCTCCGTTCGCGGCCGCTGTCATCGTTTTTGAGCTTGTTTGCTGCCTGTTGGTTTTAAGCGGTTTTTGCCGGTGGCTCGGTGCGTTGGCCCTTGCGCTGTTCACACTGGCGGCAACATTTGTGGCACTCCGCTTTTGGCAGTTGCCGCCTGGTCCCGATCGCATGATGGCGACCAACGGCTTTTTTGAACATCTCGGCCTGGTGGGTGCGTTCATCCTCGTGGCCTTGAACGATCTTCGACACAAAGCAGATCGCGTTGCATGAATTGGCCAGCCTGCTGGCCGATGGATAACGCTCATCTGCCCATATGTCTGACGACCACCAGAACAAGGAAATTGTTATGAAACAATCGATTAAAGGCACGGTCCTAAAACTCTTGGCCACGGCTGTCGTCAGTGTTGGGCTGCATGGCGCGGCCTTGGCCGATGACACGCAAATCGGTGTCGCGCCACAATATGACACCACCCATGTCTATGTTGCGCCAAAGAATGTTGACGCATTTTCCCGCAGCTTTTTGGCGACATTTGGCGGCAAAAGCACCAAGCAGGTGGTGGCAACCGTAACCCCAACACCCAGCAAAACCACATCGCAATTGCTGCAGACACCAGTAGGCACTGTATCCCTGTTTGGCTTCAAGACACCGGTTCCCTATCCGTTTGGTCTGGAGCGCACCGGATATCTCGTCAAGGATATGGATGTTGCCGTGAAGCAGGCAATAGCGGCTGGCGCGGAGGTGGTGGTCGCACCATTTCCGGATCCAATTGGCCGCGATGCGGTCATTCGGTGGCCGGGCGGCGTGAATATGCAGCTTTATTGGCACACGACGACGCCTCATTATCAGGCGCTCGAGACTGTCCCCGACAACAGGGTCTATTTGTCTTCGCAAAAAGCAGATGCATTCGTCGCCAGCTTTGTGGCCTTTTCCGGCGGTCATGTTGTGTCAGACACGCCGAATGCGCCCGGTGTTACCATCGGACGACCCAATGAAACCTATCGTCAGATTCGCCTGACATCCGCATTTGGCAATATCGTCGCTTTCGTCACCGATGGACATCTGCCCTATCCCTATGGACGAGAAATGACCGGCTATGCCGTGCCTGACCTGCGCCAAACGCTGAGCAAGGCGAAAAAGTCTGGAGCAGAAATTCTTGTGCAACCCGTCACCTCCAACGGCGTCGAAACGGCGATGGTCAAGTTTCCAGGCGGTTATGTTGCCGAAATTCATAGCACCTCTCACTGAAACTGGCTGTGTGCGCGCAGCACACTTGAAAGGGGCCTCGCGATGGCAAATCTCTTGCTCTCCCGTCGTCAAACTCTGATTGTAGGGGGCAGCGCCTCGCTTGTGATGATTGCGCCGGCTTTTGCAGCAATGAAGACCAACTCTCAGCCAACCCATGGAGCTATCCCAATGACAGAAAATTTTGTAAAAACCAAAGACGGTGTCGATATTTTCTATAAGGATTGGGGTCCAAAAGACGCTCAGCCCATCGTTTTCCATCACGGCTGGCCGCTGTCATCCGATGATTGGGATGCGCAAATGCTGTTCTTTGTGCAAAATGGCTTTCGCGTTATTGCCCATGATCGTCGCGGCCATGGCCGCTCGGCACAAGTGAGCGACGGCCATGATATGGACCATTACGCCGCCGATGCCGCCGCCGTTTTTGAGCATCTGAATCTCAAGAATGCCGTGCATATTGGCCATTCCACCGGCGGCGGCGAAGTGGCCCGCTATGTTGCGCAGTTTGGTGAGCCGCAGGGCCGGGTTGCCAAGGCCGTTCTGGTCAGTGCCGTGCCGCCATTGATGCTGAAAACTGCATCAAACCCTGGTGGTTTGCCAATGGAGGTGTTTGATGGTTTCCGCTCTGCGCTGGCCGCCAATCGCGCTCAATTCTTCCTCGATGTGCCTTCTGGCCCATTTTACGGCTTTAACCGTGATGGAGCAAAGGTCTATCCGGGCGTGATCAACAACTGGTGGCGTCAGGGCATGATGGGGAGCGCCAAGGCCCATTACGATGGCATCAAGGCGTTTTCGGAAACCGACCAGACTGAAGATCTGAAAAAGATCACCGTGCCAACCTTGGTGATGCATGGTGATGACGATCAAATTGTGCCAATCGAAGACACCTCGAAGCTCGCCGTCAAGCTGCTGAAAAACGGCACGTTGAAGGTCTACAAGGGCTATTCCCACGGCATGCTGACCGTGAACGCCGATGTGATCAACCCCGACTTGCTTGCCTTTATCAAGAGCTGATCCGCCTGCGTGCCCCGCCGACAGGCCGGGGCACGTCCGCCATGCCTAGAGTCTGTCTGGTTCAATTTAACTCTGACAGACTCTAGGAACGCTTGGCTTCAAAAATAAAAAGGAAACACCATGGCCAAGCCACATCTTGCCGTTGTTCTAAGCCTCAATGCTGGTTACGTCGATACAATGGGCTTTCTCGCCCTTGCCGGACTTTTTACCGCGCATGTCACCGGAAACTTTGTCACGCTGGGTGCTGCCAGTGTTTTTGGCAGCAGTGGCGGTTTGGCCAAGTTGCTGGCGCTGCCGGTATTTTGCATCATTGTTCTGCTGACCGGGCTGCTCATGCTACGCCTGAAGCAAGGGCGTGAGGAAAAGATTCGGCTTTTGCTGGTGATACAATTGCTTTTTCTGATCGCCGCCGCCGTTATGGCGGTCCTCCATGGCCCACTACAGCGCAGCGATCAATACACTGAGGTCACCATCGGCATGACACTGGTGATTGCCATGGCCATTCAAAATGGCCTGCACCGCATTCACCTCGGAAAACTGCCACCCACCACCCTGATGACCGGCACCACCACACAGATCATGCTGGATGCGGCTGAGCTACTCAACGGCAGTGCGGGCAGCCACCGACCTGCTATTATCGGTCGCATGAAGCGCATGATCGCCAATCTCGCCGCTTTCGCCATCGGCTGCGCAGGAGCCGCCATTGCCATCACGGTGTTAGGGATGTGGTGCTTCGTTATTCCACCGGTCATTCAGGCAATTGCGTTTTTCACCGAAACCGCTGAACCAGACGCATAATATTGCCTACCTCGACAGCGAGTTTCCACTGAGATCAAAATAGCTGCCCAAGAAAAGAAAAAGCTGGCCTCATGAGCAGTCATGGGGCCTTTGCCGTGCGATTAAGGCCAAGAAACACTCAGCAGACTTTTGCCGCAGCAAAAGCATAAATTGCATATCATATTGAATGAAAAGAGAGAATTGGCTGGGGAGCCTGGATTCTCACATGATTTCAATGGCTTAACGAAAACGCCTTTGAATTCCCTGTGTTTCCCTGCCGCGAGCGACCGTGGATGCCACCTTTGTGCCCTGGCTTTGGGCCTCAGTCAACAGAGGCAGGGACGGTAATTATTTCCGGATGCAAGCAGCGCTAGCATTGATCTTGAACACTGATCAAAAAATTAAATTTCCTGAGTGAACAATAATTTGGGCTGCAAGCGCCTATCAGCGACGGGTAGATTTGGTCCGGCGTCGCCGCTTTAAAAATCACGTTGACTGAGATAGATACAGAACACATTCTCTATCACAGGTTTTATTCTTGGGCGGAGGGACCGTTACCTTGGGGGAGGGAGATTTGAGCCGCATCACTAGAGTTATTTTTGCTGCCATTCTCATTTTATCTTTTATGCCGATACGGTTCATGGCGATCGCTGCTGATAGCCCTTCAACGATGTCGGCTATCCTTGCGTGCGAAGGTAATGGGCAGTCCCGTAGGGAGTGTTTCAGCGTTGCTCTTCGAAGAGTTTCTTCAATAATCCCAAGGGCTTACAAAGGTCAGGTGCTCTACACGGACATCCTTTTAAAAGACTTGGAATCCGAGGCCACGCTCTTTAACGAAAGCCATCTAGCCCTCGGCCTTATGATTGCCGAAACGCTGGATGGCGCGGATGTGCAGTCAATTCGTGGCACACTGCAAGATGTTTGTAGTCTTTCTTTGAAAGAGGCTTCGAATGACCGCAATATTGTATGTGATGTTTCGCACATGCTTGGCATGCTGCTTGATACGACTGACGAGGTCCTTCAGGATCCATTAGGAAACCCATCTCCGGATAATGTTAAAGCGAGATTATCCGCAGTAAACGATATCCTTCGAAAGGTAACCAAACTTCTTCCGCCTCCTGTCAACGGGCAAAATAGTGTATGCTCTTCAAGGGTGAATTTCCAGTCAGAATGCTTGCCGGTTATGGCGGCACTCGTCTTAGGGATTGAGGTTTCTTCACAGTCGAACAGCGACAGGGCAGCGGCTGTATTGAGCAAACTTTTGCCTGCAATTGTTGATGGCCCTTTGGGGGATAGCCCATTCTTTGTAAAGTTCATTGTGGACAGCGCTCAACGAGTGGCAATAAGCGTCCCCATTGGCGACGACAGTCCACATTCCATTGTCGAAATGCTTATGGCGGCCTTTGATCTTGCCAAAGACAAGGGCGCGGATGTGCAAACCAAGGGCGAAGTCGGCGAAGCGCTTGTTAGTGCGGCGTCCAGTTACAAGTCTAGCGGAGTAAGCGAAGCGGATCGAGAAATGATATCCCGTCGGGCGATCGAGATCTTCAAGGCTTTTGATGCGATTCCCGATCCAACTTCCCGTGATGAGAAGTACAGCAGGGCAGTCGATGCCCTTACCACGATGAATCTTGAAGACCTTGCCTTCCAGGCATTGATTGGGCGCTTGGGCACAGAAGGAACTGACTTAAGCGGAACCATATCGCAGGCAAAGTTAGTTAAGTCTATTGCAGGCCTGCCAGGGCGGGAAGAACAGGCGCGTGATCTTGCATTGCAAATAGGGCCTAAACTTCTTCAGCTTCCGAGAGAAACACCGGAGTTGGCAACTGTCCTCGGGGAGTTGGGGCAAATGCTGCTCTTCTCGGAAAAGGTGAGAGTGTTCAAAGACGTCTGCAACATCTCTCCAAATATAGAACTCGCAGCAAAGATGCTCCACTTTTCGCTCTCAATCCTTGAGGACGAGAAGATACGGGCTAGCTACGAGAACGTGGGATTGGAGCCTGTTGTAAAAGACTTTGTGCGAGAGTTGGATGACCCAGCGCGTGCGCCGGGAGCCATCCGTTTTGATGCCGTGTTCAACTGTCTTAACACCATCGATCAAGTCCATGCGGTGACGGACAAGCTAGTCGATGAAGCACGAGCGACAAAGTCACCAGTTGTTCTAGCGCGAGCTTATCAAAAGGCGCTGACGATCGCGAAGAATTTTCTCGACGATCGCGAAGTCCGCAAAACCAATAGTGACCTAAGGCAGGTTGCCGACATGGTCGCTCAGTGGGTCGGTGCGTTGTGGTCGATCGACCCGGTTGAAGAGACGATCTCGGAGCTACAGGCTGATGTTCATCACAATATATTTTTGACGGCCTTGGGGACAGGTATCACGCAGCCATTTACTGATCTTATCGATGAGCGCCTTGCAGTTAAGCGTAGTAAGTTAGATGGGAATTACTTGCATATTGCTCAGCTATTGGCGACAGATGTTTCACTACGTCAACGTGCCATAAAACCGGACGGCGACAGTGTTGGAATGAAATCACTTTTATTACTTTTTGCCGATCACGGAAGAGAACATGAAGCACTCCAATTGTATCGGAATTTGCCTCCGCAAACGGACAATATTTTTTATGGAGCATTCTTTTCAAAGCTGTCGATGACTTCTCTCCAAAAGATTAAGAGCTTTCTTCCGTCTTCTCTCTCAACGGCAGCGCTTGATCGGTTGGATAGCGAGATTAGGAAAAAGCAGGTGGCTGCACTCTCGCCCGCGGCCATGAGAGTCTTCGTTGCCAGCGCGGACGAAAAGGAAATCATCAGCGAGGCACCGGCAATTGTTTCGGTTACTTTGCTAGCAGGCGGGGATACGGAGTTACGCCTTCTCCTGAAAGAATTGCATTCAAGTGCTAGTATCGGAGCGTTGATCCTTGAGGCTACGAGGCACAAAAGGTTCGAGTTAGCGGAAGAATTTGCCGATCAGCTCTTACCGGCCGACGATCTGAGTAGAATTCTCTCACACTTGAAAGGCTTGGAACCGGGAGAGAAATCGGCAGCTCTCCTTCGAAAGGCTGAATCACTTCTGATGGGTATTGAAGATCAGGCCTCCAAGCAAGCTTTGGCGGCCAGACTGTCGATGTCCGCCTTGATTAAAGAGGATTGCAATAGTGCCCTTCGCTTTTCATCCATTGCATTGAGCTCTGTTCGGTCGGGCAGCAGCGTTTTCGCCGCGCTGGACGGCATGATGCCCCTGTTTAAGTGCGGACAAGGCCAGGAAGCGGATAGGCTTCTGGCTGCAGCTGGACCATATTCGGAAAATCTCGACCTTCTGCCTCGCTTGGCGGTACGGCTCTTTGACAGTGGCGAGGTCGTGAAAGCCAATGAGGTCTTGTCGCTAGCGATCGACGCTGCCAAATCGGCGCCAGCGAAAAACAGCAATTCCTTTTCGTTACTTCTTTCGGCATCCACTCATATTAAATGCGAGGACTTCGCCGACGGTGTGGCCCAAGCCCTTTATCCCAAGCCGACGCGAGCTTCGAACGCTCTCGATGCAGGCCTTATCAAGGCCTACGGAGAGGCTAGGTCCGTCATCGCGGAAAGTCTGGCCAATTCTGGTCTGCTAGAGAAATCGGCCGATTTCTTAACCTATACCACCGAGCTTCCAAAAGAGGATCGGTCCAACATTGCTGCAAAAATCGTCAATGATTTGTTGGATCGAGGCGTGGATCCCGACGCCATATCCACGAACATGCGCAGTCTGCTAACCAGCAAAGCTCGAAGCGAATACGAATATGATATGCTGGTTAGAGTAAAGGCTCTCGCGCGGCTTGGGGCGTTCGATGAGGCTGTGGCTTTAGTAAATACGTTTGGGACGGCAGATAATCGAGTCGATGGCATAATGGCGATCGCCGAGACGCTACCTGAGGATATTAGAGCTATGCCGCTGGCGCGTCGGCTATTTGGGGAGGCGATGCAGTCGGCGACGCAGATTGCGAACGCTTCTCCACGCAGTCGCTACCTAGCAAAGATTGCCAGCGGTTTTTGGACGGTTGATGAATTTCGGGAAGAAGCCCTTGCTGCAACTCGTGTTAAAACAAATGACGATCAGCGCGTTCGCGACGATCTGGCAGAAATCCTTGAGTTGACAACCGCGCTTCAGGAAGACGCCCCTGCAAACGAAGCATTCGCGGAGGTTTTAGTCGATGTCGGAAAGGCTCTTGATGAGATTGGTTGGGCAAAGGAAACATCGACTGTAAGGCATGCGTTACTGTCGAGGCCGTTCCTAATCGATAACGAACGGATTGAGAATTTCGCTTACAGCAAAGATAAAGCATCTGACTACAAGCCTAGCGGCATCGATATTGCATCCGAACTGGCAAAAAAGCCTCCCGAAGACGCGCTGCGTTACCTGACAGATGACTATGTTGGGAACGACATCAGCGATCTTCCTGTCCTCCGGCTTAGCTTGAACATTGGAAAGGAGTCGTACCTCGCAAGATTGTCGCGGGATCCCCTTGAACAGGTCACTGCGCCTCGGGCGCTGCCGATATTGCCAAACGCGATAGCGGAAAATTACATGCGGGCGCTCGCTCAGGAATACACGGCAGAAGCGGACACTACTCGGGCCACCGCGCTGGCAAGAGAGGCGTTGGAGGTCATAGCATCCTCTCACCAGAGCGCAGCGGCGACAGCGTATTTTCGAGGCAAAGCTCTGCGAAAAATCTCGCTGGGCGATGCTACCGGTACGGTTCTGAATGGTTCGAGATGGAGACGGTTGCGACAGATCTTATATGAGCAGCTAAAACAGTCGTCGAAGACTGAAAATCCGCTGCAAACAGACGTTATCCAGCAGATCAAGGAATCTGCAGTTTCCATTTTTCATGATACGCCGCTGCTATTCGGGTTTGTAGAGACCTTCGCAAGGGCTGTGGCCGACGCCTCTGGCCGCATTCCGGACCAATTGAACGGTATCGGAAAAGACGAGGCCCTGATTCACTATCGCATTATGGGTGATGCAGTCTATGCGGTTGTCGCAACACGAGAACGCACGGAGTTGCATGTTCTCACAAACCGCGAATTTGATGCAGTCAAGCTTTCACAACTTGTAGGAACGGTAAGAAAGAGCATCGAAGATTCTTCCAAGCCGATGCAGTCAGGGCAAGAGAGTGAATATTACGTATTTGATTTCGAAGCGTCGACGCAGCTATACAAGCATCTTATAGAGCCATTGATGCCGGCGATCGCCGACAAGCGTCGACTGATCTTAATCCCCGATGGCGAACTGTTAGATCTCTCTTTTGCGCTGTTAACAGCGCAAAAGCCCGACGTGTTCGCAGGTGTAGAGGCCTATCGAAATGCACCCTGGCTGGTTTCCAAATTCTCAATTGAGACGGTACCTTCGCTAGCGATCTGGCGTCTGAACGAGGGAGGCTCGAAAGAGGTCCACAACGGGACGTTTCTTGGCTTGGGCAATCCGATGTTCGCAAATAAACATGCGGTCACCGTTGACTGTGAAAAGGTGTTCGAAGGGGCGTCCCGTCGTGCGCGGGCCTATCCCATCGAAGGGAGCGTCTACATGCCTGGTTCAAGGGGAGAGATAGACCAGATCGCGGATTCCAGCGTACTTGGAGGGCTTGTTTCACTTCCCGAAACGGAATGCGAGCTGAACTACATGGCCTCGCAATTCCAGCATGCAGATGTATGGACACAGGCAACGGCCCGTGAAAACAGGCTAAAGAAATTGAACGAAAGTGGCGAACTGGCGCGGTACGAAGTGATCGCCTTCGCGACGCATGCGATCCGCGCAAACGGCGCGAATGCACCCGGTATTGTTTTGACTCCCCCCGGTGATTCCGATCAAGAAGATGATGGGCTCCTGATCCCCGATGAGATCGCTCAATTCCGGATCGGAGCCCGCTTCGTCATCCTCTCCGCATGTTCGACTGGCGCCGGCAGTGCTATCTCCCAGGAAGCATTTTCCGGCCTGACAAGCTCCTTTCTTCTCGCTGGTACGCAAAATGTTCTTGTTTCGTCCTGGGACGTCGATTCCCAGGCCACGGCGCGGATCCTGGCCGGAATGATGGATGGGGTCGTGGCCGGGAATGACGGCATTGCCGGCTCGCTCCAAGCGTCGATGAAGGCGATGCTTTCATCGGCCAAATCGATAAGGGAAGCCCACCCGGTCTACTGGGCAGCTTTCGCGGTTGTCACGACGAATTGAAATGGTAGGGAGGTGGACATGACTCATTGCGGACGTAGATCTCTTCTGAGCTTAGCATTCGGAGCAGCCAGCGCGCAGTTCCTAACTCCGCGTTGGGCTCAGGCGGTTCCTGAGCTTTTTGGCCAAGCGCCGCCGGTTGGGTTTGAGCCCGATGTGATCGTGCCGACTCTGGATGAGCTGCTCGCAAATGCCCCACCTGCAAGAGGCAATGAGCCGCCCTACCGTGACGAGGTAAAGCTCGCACGCCTGATTTTATCGCGGGCGCCGACCAATGCGACGGCATTCAACGTCGCGCAGTTCTATTACAGCCTGTCTACTGGCCTGATGGACGATGAGTTAGGTGCCAATTCTTTTACCTATGGCACAGAGTGGCCCGTTAGAGCAAATCCACTGATTGTCAGCTTTTTCGATGCTACCTTACTGCGTACGCCAAATGGCGACATAACTCCCTGGTGTGCAGCATTCGTGAACTCCTGCATCGAGCAAGGACTACGGGGTCGCAGTAATTCGGCTACAATTGGAGGTACGAGAAGCGCCGCCGCATTATCATTCAGCGACTGGGGGACGGGCACAGAGAAACCGACGCAAGGAGACATTGTCGTTTTTCAACACAAGCGAAAGGCGGCAAATGGGCATGTTGGCTTCTTTGTCACCGAAGTTGAAAACGGGATTTATATACTCGGCGGGAACCAGATGCCTTTACGTTCAAAGCTGGCGGATGGCACCTACGAAGCCAGAAATACTGGCGAAATAAACGTGAAATTTATGCCACGAGATGGAAAGGATCTCAGGCTTTTGACGTTTCGCACCCATCCAAGTCTACATGACGCGATCTAGTTTCAGATGGTGGCGACCCTTTGCAATTCTGAAAGCAATAACATAACGAGAGCTATGAGCGATTTATCTCAGTGTCTGTTCCGAATCTGCAATACAGCAATCTGCAAAAAGCGGTAGAGCGAAATCAAAGGAACAGGGTCCCCAGCTATTTTATGTTAATGTACGTTGCGCCCGCATCACAAAGGGCTTGCCATTGCGCTGGCATTAAGTAGCTAAAAATTAATAGAGAATCGGAATGTTGCTGAATCCAAGGAATTCGGTGTCTATAGCCCCAAATTGCAATTGCCCGGGGACCATGGATTCTCACATCATTTCAATGACTTAATGGAAAAGTCTCAAATTCCCTCTGTTTTCCCGCCGCGAGCGACCGTGGATGCCACCTTTGTGCCCTGGCTTTGGGCATCAGTCAACTGGACGGGCAAAGCGGCAATAATTTCCGCTTCGTGTATCTCCAGCGGACGCAGACAGGCGGTGATTTAAGTTCAGAACAATCTGAAAGCTTTAGATCAATGGATGGCCGACGGCACGATGAGCGATGGGGTATCGTCGCAAGCAATTTCGACGTCGGAAGTTCTTTGAATGCTCAAGCTGGATCGACACATTATCTGCCGTTAAATCTCAAGTCAGGTTGCCTCAAAAGATGGCTTAACGGCGGAAATGACGGTTCAATACTTGCAACGCATTATCGGTAATGGCCCTCACGCTTTTTCCGGAGCAAATGGCTTTTAAGTCGGAGTGTGTGATATGCGCCGTGGAAAGTCCTGCCCACCGTAGGCAATCCTCAAACTTTGCAAGCTTCTGCCCGTCATTCGAAGGTGCAGCTATAGAGCCGTTGGCGTGAAGTCGCTCGGTGGAGAACCTGCGCCCATCCTTTAACGAAATATGGACTTGATGCGGTAGCCGCTCGACCCCGCGCTCTTCTTCAACGCTATACGAAGTCATGTTGATCTTCGCCATAAGACAACGCAGTTCGGGCCGTATGGCGGCTTGCGGAGTGAAGTCACCAAGCGACAGCCCGCCGTTCGTCAATGCGACGGCAAGGCAATATTGCATCGAAAATCTGGCCTGCATTTCATTGGAAGGATCGGGGTAGGCGAGATTGTCGACCGCTGAGCGCCCGACTTTCGTGTCGATCCGTTGGATGTCCTCGATGGAAAACCCATGCTCCTTTTGCAGATCCAGAGCGGCATCAATGGCGCGATGAGTGGATGCGCAGCACGGATGGAGTTTCGTGACCAGACCGCGGGTTTCGATGATGTGTTTCTCGTCCCATGAAAGATTCGTCCAACCGGTCGCCTCGTCGCCCCCAAAAAGATCGAGAAAGCCCTGTGGACGTTCCAGAATATCGAGCCTGCCCGTCAAACCCGATTGGGCCAGTAGCGCGGCCTCAACCGCGTTTCGAGCTGCGATGCCTGCATGAAAGGGTTTTGCTCCCGTTCCAAACTGTCCTTTGGGGCCGGAAGCCATGCTGGTGGCAAGGCTCATGGCGTTTGCTATCTGAGGCTCATCAAGCCCCAAAAGTACGGCCACGCCTGCGGCGGCCCCTATACAGCCTATTGTCGATGTGCCGTGCCATCCCCGGTTATAGTGCGAGGGGATGACGCCGAAGCCGACCGATGCCTGCGCTTCAAGGCCTGCAAGGTAGGCTTTTACCAGCATGGGGCCTGAAAAGTCATCGCTGCTTGTCGCAATCGAGAGAAGGGCTGGCACCAGAACAGCAGATGCGTGCGCGCGTGCGGGATGGAAATTATCATCGAAGTCCAGACAATGGGCGGCGGTGCCGTTAATTAGAGCGGCAACAGATCGTGACGCACGGCCTCCTGTGAAAACCAGCGATGGTCCATCTCGTTTGATTTCATTTGCGAAAGTCGTGGCGATAGACCGGGGGGACGCGTCATTCATGCCCGCAATCATGCAACCGATCGTATCCACAATTGCGTCTTCCGCCCGCTTCGTCGCGAGAGCTGAAAACGATGTTCTGGACATGAGCTGTCGGGCAATTTTTTCGAGAACCGTTGTCATTCTGGCGCGTCCTTGCAAATTTCGCAGCGAGCGGTATTGATGAACGGGTGCCTTTTCCGGCGCAATCTTATGCAGATTACGGGTGACGTTATCCGGGAGTTAAGAGAATGAAAAAGTCGGGCGACGTCCAGATCAGCATCAAGCATATCCAGGCATTCGATGCGATTGCGGCTACCGGCTCGACCATTGCCGCTGCGGTTGATCTCGGTATTTCCCAATCCAACACCAGCCGCCTTTTGCATCAGTTGGAGGTTTATCTCGGTGTGCGGCTGTTCGACAGGGATAAGAACCGGCTCTCGATGACGCGCGAAGGAATGCAGTTGGGTCCGCAAATTCGGGCCATTGCGGACAAACTGACGGCCTTGAAGATCACTGCCCAGGAGCTTGAAGAGGGGCGTTCGACGGATATTCCGCTGAGACTGGCATTTCCCGCAAGCCTCTCCGCGACGCTGGTGCCTCGTCTGGTCAAGAGGTTTCTGGCCGAAGTCGGTTCGGTACGAATCGAGATTGCGTCTGGAAATTACCAGGTCATCGAGCGGATGGTGGCGGAAGGGGCTGTCGATCTCGGCTTCACGCGCCTGCCTTCTCCGACGCCGGGGCTTCGCGAAGAGCATGTCATGCCGACGCGTAATATTTGCGCGCTGCATGAGGGGCATACACTTGCCGCAAGCTCGAAGATCACCATCGAACAGTTGAAGACCGAAAATCTCATTCTTCTAAACCGTGAGCGTGCGGTGCGCCACGAATTGGAGGCCATCTTCTATCGTGCCGGTCTTCGCCGCCGCCCAGCCATCGAAGCGCACTCGGTCGGCTGCGCCTGTGCTCTTGCTGCGCAAGGGCTCGGCATTGCTATCGTCAGTGAATTGCTGGCGTTGGAATATCAGGCTTTGCCGCTGGCATTCGTTCCCTTGGAACCGACCATCCTGGTCGATTACGCGATTGTCAGTTCCGAGCTTTCCCCGCTTCCGAAAATGGCCATGCACTTCTTGAACTACCTCCGGGAATGGGCTTAAGCCAAGTATCAGGCTGGTGAGGGAGTGACGACGGCATGATCAATTTCAGGCAGCTTGAGGTTCTGAAAACGCTCCTCGCGACTGGCTCAACCATTGCCACCGCAAAAAGCATGGGGCTCAGCCAGTCCGGTGTCAGCCGCCTGCTCCAGCAGTTGGAAACCGATCTGCAACTGAGGCTTTTCGATAGGGACAAGGGCAGGCTTATTCCCACGCCTGAGGCTGGCATTCTGGCGCGAGATGCTGAAACCATATTGCTTGGACTGAACAGATTTTCGGGACTGGCAGAAGATCTTCGCAGCGGTGCAAAGGGCCCGGAACTGGTGCGCGTTGGGCTTCCTAGCAGCATGTGGGAAAACTTTGCGCCTGCCATGATGACGGATTTCGTGCGCGACTACCCCTCAGTGCGGATCGAAACCTTTTTTGAAACGACATCGAACATTGCACGCCTAGTCGAACAGAAGGTCATCGATTTCGGCTTTCTGCGTCACGAAAATCCTGTGTTGCCCGGCATCGATATGGAAATCGTTGCGACGGGAACCAGCGTATGCGTTCTGCCTGAAGGGCATAAACTGGCATCGCTGAAAGAAATTCACGCCAAGGATTTGCGTGGGGTGCCGCTGATCCTCATCGGCCGCCAGAGGCCAACGCGCATGCTGCTCGATCAAACTTTTTCGCGCGAAGCCGTGAGGCAAAACGTGAAGATCGAGACCCACACCAACAGCTCCGCCTGCTCTTATGTGGCGCACGGCTTGGGCGTTGCCATTTTGAGCAGCTTCTTTGCCAATCTCTACCAGCACCTTCCCATCGTTCAGCGTCCGTTCGTTCCTGTCACCACGCAGGAATTTGCCCTGGCGACACCCTCGGGCACATCAGCGTCTCTAGCGGCGAAAGCCCTGATGGAAGCACTCAAGCGACAGATCGAAATCTCCCAGAAAAGTGCGGCTGGTTGAAGTCACGACGGGCATTGGCCTGAGTTCAAAACCGGGCGGTGCTTTCAGATTATGCATTATTCTATGACGAAAATGCATAAGATTGCGCTCATTTTTTTGATCCGTCATAGTCTTTCCCATAACAGCCGGTGACTTTGTAGATCCGGTCCCGACAATCGTGTTCAGGGGAACCGATGATAAGATTCATATTCCATCGATTGCTGATGGCGATCCCGACATTGGTGATCGTCGCAATCACAGTCTTCGCGCTCATTCGATTCATACCAGGCGATCCGGCAGCTCTGATGCTGGGAGATATGGCCACACCGGATCAGGTTGCCGAGATGCGCGTAGAGCTTGGGCTCGATACATCGCTGCCCCAGCAGTTTCTGGTTTGGTCTGGCAATGTTTTAAGCGGAGATTTCGGTCAGTCCATCGTCAACAAGGAGCCGGTGCTGCCACTCGTCGTTTCGCGATTTATGGTTTCCGCTGAGATCGTCATCGTCGCGGTCATTCTGGCGAGCCTGATCGCAGTACCTGCGGGCGTGATTGCGGCCTGGCGTCAAAACAGCGCGACTGATCTTTTCCTGATTGGCACGGCGACAGTTCTGCTTTCAATCCCGACATTCTGGCTCGGATTGCTTTTGCTTCTCTTCTTCGGACTGAAACTCGGCTGGCTGCCGGTGCTGGGATATGTCTCCCTCTCTGATAATTTTGTATCGGGCCTGCTCTATCTGGTTCTGCCCATCATGACACTCGTCATCCACGAGGCTGGTGTTCTGATCCGCATGGCGCGTGCTTCCACGCTCGAGGTTCTCAGGCTGGATTACATTGCCCATGCCCGCGCTAAAGGCCTGTCTGAGCAGGCGGTTCTCTGGAAGCACGCTTTCAAGAATGCCTTCGGTCCGACTTGGACCATGATCGGCCTGATCCTTGGAAATCTGCTCGGCGGCATCGCCGTCATCGAAACAGTCTTCACTATTCCCGGCCTTGGACGCCTGATGGTCGATAGCATTTTTCAGCGGGACTACCCCGTCATTCAGGGCTGCCTTCTCTTTGTCGCCATGTCCTATGTGGTCGTCAACCTGATTGTCGATCTCCTTTACCCTCTGTTTGATCCGCGCGTGGTGGCCGAATGAAACACGTATCCCTCAATGGCCTGATCGGCGGCGTTCTCATCGCCTTCCTTTTGACAATTGCCGTCTTGAGCCTGTTCTGGACGCCCTTCGATCCCATGAAGCTGAGCTTCACCGCAAGGCTTGCGGCACCTGGCCCACTCCATCTGCTCGGCACGGATGAGTTCGGGCGCGATGTCCTGAGCCGCCTGATGGTCGGTGCACGGGCCAGCGTCTGGATCGGCTGCCTCACGGTTGGCTTCGCGGTGATCGCAGGCACCCTGATTGGTTTGGTGAGCGGCTATGCTCGCGGCTGGATCGATGGCTTGATCATGGCAGTCAACAATGCGCTGCTGGCTTTCCCCGGCATCTTGCTGGCGCTCGGGCTTCTCGCAGTGTTCGGCGCAAATCAGTACGGCATCATCTTCGCCCTTGGCATTGCCTACACGCCATCCATGGCGCGCGTCGTTCGGGGAGCGGTGCTGTCCCTGCGAGAGCGCGAATTCGTCGAAGCGTCACGGGTCATGGGCAATGGCGAGATCTTCACGATGTTCAGGCACATCCTGCCCAACTGTCTCGCACCGATCACCGTGCTTGCCACCTCTATGTTCGGCTGGGCCATTCTTTCGGAAAGCGCCTTGAGTTTTCTCGGTCTCGGCGTGCCACCTCCGGCACCAACCTGGGGCAATATGCTGGCGGCAGGTCGCCCCTTCATCGAGCAGGCCGTCTGGCTCGGTCTCTTTCCCGGCCTCTGCATCGCTCTCACCCTGCTTGGCATCAACCTTCTCGGTGATGCTCTGCGCGATAAGCTCGACCCACGCATGAGGGGTTTGAAATGACTGAAGGAACACTTCTCAGCGTCCGCAATCTCTCGCTGCAGATCGCCCGTCGTGATGTGGGTGTCGTGAAGGATGTCAGCTTCGACGTGGCACCGGGCGAAATCTTCGGCATCGTCGGCGAAAGCGGATCGGGCAAATCGCTGGCGACACGCGCGCTCGTCTCTCTGCTGCCACCCGTCATACGCAAGATAGCAGGCACGATCATCTTCAAGGGCCGCGACATCACGGCCATCAGCGAGAAAGACTTGCGCTCGCTCCGTGGCGCGGAAATCGGACTGGTCTTTCAGGAGCCAATGACCTCTCTCAATCCCTCCATGACCATCGGGCGGCAATTGGAGGAGGGGCTGGCGCTTCACACGCAGGATACGCCTTCTGTTCGGCACGAAAAAATCCTTTCCATGCTAGGGCGCGTCGGCATTCGCGATCCCGAAAGAGCGCTTGACTCCTATCCGCACGAGTTTTCAGGCGGTATGCGCCAGCGCATCATGCTGGCATCCGTCATGCTTTTAAAGCCAGCCTTGTTGATTGCCGACGAGCCGACAACCGCGCTGGACGCGGTGATCCAGCGTGATGTCATGGAACTGATGGTGGAACTGACGAAGGCGGAGGGCACCGCCGTCCTTCTCATCAGCCATGACCTGCCAATGGTGGCACGATACACCGACCGCATTGTCGTGATGGAGAAGGGCTCAATCGTAGAAGCTGGCACGACGGAACAGATACTGGAGCGCCCGCAGCACCCCTATACGCGAAAGCTCCTCTCGTCTTTGCCCGTGCGTGGCGAAGTTCGATCCATCGATACGACATCCGCACCGATGATCTCGGCTCGCAACATCGTCGTCGATTATCCTGGACGGAAATCCTTTCTCAAAAAGGGCGAGCCGAAGCGCGCATTGCATGGTGTCTCAATCGATATTCATGAAGGCGAAGTGGTGGCGCTGGTTGGTGGCTCCGGCTCCGGCAAGACAACGCTCGGGCGAACAATCGCCGGACTGGTCAAGGAAACCGAAGGCCAGGTTCTCTTCCAGGGCCGCACACGAGACCATGACTGGCGCGACTATCGTCTCAATTGCCAGATGGTTTTTCAGGATCCCTATTCTTCGCTCGATCCCAGAATGACGATTCTTGCTCTTGTTGAAGAAGCCTTGCGTCTCGTTCCGGGCATCGAGCGTGCGGCAAAGATGAAGCGCGCTTACGAAACGCTGGATGAGGTTGGCCTCAGTGCCGATTTTGCGCTGCGCTATCCGCACGAGCTTTCGGGCGGTCAGCGACAGAGAGTGGCGATTGCCAGAGCAATTGCGCGCAGACCGCGCTTTCTCATTGCCGATGAACCTGTTTCAGCGCTCGACGTGACTGTTCGCGCGCAGGTGCTCTCGCTCTTTTCCGACTTGCAGAAGCGTTATGGCTTTTCCTGCCTGTTCATCAGCCACGATCTCGGCGTGGTCGAACAGGTGGCCGATCGCGTCATCGTCATGCAGGACGGCAGGATCATCGAGCAGGGTGATCGCAACACGATCTTCGACACGCCGAAGGAGGCCTATACGCGGCGGCTTCTCTCGGCAATTCCCGCTCTCGATCTCAACGAGACCGGCGGCGTGAAACTCAAATGGCGCTTGGAGGCGTGACGATGAATACAGCACCCATGACATCTGCCAGCTTGGGGTCAACACCTGAGAGGCTGAATGCGGTTTGCGATGCGCAGCCCTTCATCACACGGTACTGCATCAAGAATTTGCGCACCGGCGAGGTTTTTGAACGTGGAGCGGATGAGGAAACACCTTCGGCAAGCACGCGCAAGACCTCCATCATGATGGCAGCGCTCAAGGCCGTGCATGAGGGCAGGCTCGACCTTAATGAGCAGATTGTCTACGAAGCGCGTTTTGCCGAAGAAGTCGCTAGCGGAATGTTTCGCTATCTGACGCCTGGGATCGTGATTTCGCTCCGCGATGCCATCACCGGCATGATGGTACTTTCCGACAATGTCTGCACCAAGATGGTGTTTGAGCGGCTCACTCTGGAAGAAGTAAACAGCTATTGCCAATCCATCGGGATGGTGGGCACGCACCACCGTTTTCTGATCCCCCCGCTGGCACTTTCACCCGATCATTCGCTGAAATCCGTCACCACGACGACGGCACGCGACCAGATGTTCCTGCTTCAGTCAATTCTCGATGCGCAGAGGTCTGAGGAAGCTTCGGAGCGTCTCGGCGTGTCGAAAACTTTGAGTGTCTACGCCTTGCAGACATTGAAGAACCAGATCCTGCGATACGCCATCCCCTCGCGTCTACCGTTCGGCACGGTGGTTGCACACAAGGGAGGCACGGGGAAGCGCGGCCGAATGAACGCTGGCATCGTCTACGATGACGGCCAGCCGCTCTACATCATCACAGCTTTTACCGATCAGGTTCCGCAGGAAATGCCGGATGGAACGCCGGGCTACACCGTTTCTCTCGAAACCATCGGCCGTCTTTCGCGCGTCTGCTGGGATGATTTTCGAGCCTGAACCAACAGCGTCACAACGAACAATAACAGAGGGTAGAACATGAAAAGCTTAACTCTTGCTGGAACCATGCTGATTGCGCTTTCGGGCGTTGCACAGGCACGCGATATTGTGATTGCGCAAAGTTCGGATCTGCGCAGCAACATCCCTGGCGTCAACCGTGATGGGAATACGGACGGCGTCATTCTGCATATCGTCGAAGGGCTGGTGGGCTATGCCAATAACGGCGAGGTGAAGCCTCTGCTGGCGCAAAGCGTGGAGACATCCGCAGACGGGCTGACCTATACCTTCAAGCTTCGCCAGAACGTCCAGTTCCACAATGGCAAGCCGCTGACGGCAGATGATGTGGTGTGGAACTGGAACCGCTACATGGACCCGGCCACGAAATGGACCTGCATCAAGGATTTCGATGGCGGAACCGTGAAGGTAACCGCGATCAAGGTTATCGATGCCCACACTGTGACCATGTCGCTCGAGAAGCCCTCGGCGGTTTTCCTCGGTCTGATGGCGCGGCCTGAATGTGGCTATACCGGAATGATCTCCAAGGATTCACTCAAGGCAGATGGTGCCTTCGATAAGCCTATCGGCACGGGTCCGTTCAAATGGGATGAGTGGAAGAAGGGCGAATACATCCATCTGTCCAAGTTCAATGAATATCAATCGCCAGCCAATGACGGCAAACCGGATGGCATGGTCGGCTCAAAACGCCCGCTGGTGGATGGCATCAAGTTCATGGTCATCCCCGATGCATCGACCGTGAAGGCTGGGCTGCAATCGGGCGTGCTCGATACGGCGGAGATTTCCCCTGACCTTATTCCCGAGTTCGAAAAAAGCCAGAAGGCGAAGGTCATCATTTCGCAGAACAACGGCAAGAACCTATTCTACATCCAGACACGCGATCCCGTGATGAGCAAGCCGGGCGTTCGCCGTGCCATGGCGATGGCGCTCGACATGGATGAACTTGTTGCTGCGGCCTCCAACGGAACCGGCAAGGCGAACGGCTCCATGGTGGCATCGGATTCAATCTACTTCAGCGAAACCCAGAAGAAGCGTCTTCCCTACGATCTGGCTGCGGCGAAAAAGGAACTTGCAGCCTCTGGCTACAAGGGCGAGCAGATCAACATCATTGCCAATAAGCGCGGTAATGTTCCGAGCTTCCCGGCTGCCGTTATCGCGCAAGCCATGTTGCAGCAGATCGGGCTCAATGTGCAGATCGAAGTGCTGGACTATGCTACGCAGGTTGATCGCCGCCGCTCCGGCAATTACCAGATCATTTCGCAATCCGTTGCACCGCGTCTCGATCCCGCGCTGATGTATAGCTTCTATGTGGGCGACAAGGACAAGAATGCCTCGCTGATGTGGGACAATCCCAAGGCAGTCGAGCTGATGAAGGCCGCCTATGCGGAGATCGATCAGAAAAAGCGGCAGGTGATTTTCGACCAGTTTCACGAACTCATGTTGCAGGATATGCCGGGCATCTTCCTCTACGACATGATTGATGTCTGGGGTGCAACCAAGTCCCTGCAAGGCCAGCCTGTCTGGCAGTCCAATGCGCGGCTCTGGGAAGTGTCACTCGCCCAATAACCCGTCATGCAAGGCACCGTATCTGTGCGGTGCCTTTCTCCCTTACAGAAGCCACCGCCATCGTCGATGGGCGGACATGGTTTCGCTTTGCCTTGAGGAACAGCATGCCAGATCAAACAGCCTTGAAATCCCTGACGCAATCGATTGACCGTCTCGCGCCTGATTTTACCTCCCTGAGCGACCTGATCTGGGATTTTGCGGAACTCAAATTTGATGAATTCAAATCGGCTGATCTCCTTGTTCAAACGCTGAAGCAGCATGGGTTTGCGGTTGAACAAGACATCGCAGGGATGGAAACCGCTTTCATCGGACAGTATGGCAGCGGCAATCCCATCATCGCCTTTCTGGGCGAATACGACGCGCTTGCCGGAATGAGCCAGCTTGCGGGCATTGATGAGCCGCGTGCGGGCGAAACCGGTGCCAGTGGTCACGGCTGTGGCCATAATTTGCTGGGCGCAGGCTCACTGTTGGCGGCTGTTTCGCTGGCGAAGTATCTGGAGGCCAACGGTCTGCGAGGCACTGTGCGATATTATGGTTGTCCCGGAGAAGAGGGCGGTTCCGGCAAGACCTTCATGGTGCGGGCGCGTGCATTCGAAGACGTCGACGCTGCGCTGACATGGCATCCGGCCCCTTTCAATGGTGTCAGATCAACGAACAATCTGGCGGTGCTTGAATATTACTACCGTTTCAAGGGAGTTGCCGCTCACGCCTCTAACGCTGCTCATCTCGGGCGATCTGCTCTCGATGCCGTTGAACTGATGAATGTCGGCGTGAATTTCCTCCGCGAACATATGCCGCAGGATTGCCGCGTTCATTACGCTATCACCGACGCTGGCGGGCGCGCCGCCAATGTCGTTCAGGCGAAAGCAGAGGTACTCTATCTTGTACGTGCGCCCGAATTGTCGCAGGCCTTGGCACTGGCCGAACGTGTCGATCAGGTGGCGCGCGGGGCGGCGATGATGACGGGAACAGAGGTCGAGATCGTGTTCGATACCGCTGCGACGAACCTCCTACCAAATCTGACCCTCGAAAACGCCATCCATGAAAATCTGGTGGCGATCGGGCCGGTGCCTTTCGACGAGGCGGACATTGATTTTGCTCGGAAGATCCAGGCGACATTCACGCAGGAAGCGATCAGGAGCAGCATCAAGCTTTACCAGATCAAGCAGGATGTCTTTTCCAACGAGAAGATCGATGGAGCTACCGCGTTGCACACGGGCCTGCGCGCTTTCGAAGGCCAATCCCACTTCCGGGCAGGGTCTACCGACGTCGGAGACGTGAGCCGCGTTACCCCGACAGCGCAGTGCTGGGCTCCGGCCTGGGCAATCGGAACGAACCCCCATACATGGCAGGTGGTCGCACAGGGAAGAAGCCCTGCCGCTCATAAAGCAATGGTTCACGCCGCGAAAGCCTTGGCCTCAACAGGTCTTGATTTGGCCACCTCACCAGACCTTTTAGCGAAAGCAAAAGACGAGTGGCAAAACGCCGTACAAAATGAGCCTTATGTTTGTCCAATCCCTAACCACATTATGCCGGCTGTCCACTTGTCGACTCAATAGGACCACTGGAAGTATCGGTGTTGTGAGTTCTTTGCTGTCCGAAGGAGGCTCAAGCGCGTTCTGGTGAAAAGGTAGTACAGCCGCTTGGAAGACGCGCCAGCCGGTCGAGATGCGAAGCAGCCAAGCGCTTCGGTGGCATCTGGTTGCAGGTCTGCATAACCTTTTTGGGTCCGTGCTATATTTTGACCTGACAACCATACGCCGTTGAGGTCATCGCTAGAGCGGTTCACTGTTTCACGGAAACAGTGAACCGCTCTAACTTTTTGTTTTTACGCATTTCCGGACGGAAAACCGCTACGCACTTTTCCTGGAAATGCTCTAGCAGGTCCCCAGCCGATTTTGCGAGACCCGTTTCAGCACGACGGATGGCCTTAAGAACAGCAGCCAGGATTGCTCAACTTGTTGAGAAGACGCCACTTTTCCGGGCGGGAAATAGGCGCAAATTTGGATCGAAAAATCGGTGAAAAATGACTTACCTGGGGGCTAGATTCCCACATAATTTCAATGACTTCGCTAAAAAGTCTTGAAATTCCCTCTGTTTTCCCATCGCGAGCGACCGTGGACGCCACCTTTGTGCCCTGGCTTTGGGCATCAGTCAATACGGGTCTGAAACGGAAATAATTTCCGCTTTCGGGCTGAAGTTTACGTTCCCGCGGTCGCCGCGCGGATGGCCGCTTCGCGCCTCCATGTCGGTCATTAGAGTAGCTTGGGCAGATGCCGAAAAGCAGACAGTCCAGCCTGTTCGCTTCTCAATTCTGCAAAGCGCCAGAAGCGGTCACTTCCAGATGGAGTGATCTCATTCAGGCCAAGTGAGGAGTCCGATACATCTGATACTCGGAGTCAGGGGAGACTTCCTCACAAATCCCAGTCCGCGCGGCACGCTTGTGCTTCTGCCAGACCTAGTTGCGACAGCGAATCCGCGGTGCAGCCAACCACAGTTGCCTTATTGCGCTTTGCCTGCTTCTTCTTCGATTTTAATCCTTTCAAGTATCGCGGCGACCACAGGCCTAGCTTCGTCGACTGTCTTTGCCATACGAAGATTACCGACATCCTGCTCGAACCGCCGATCTCTAATTGGCTTCTTGATGCGCGCTATACGTGCTCTAATCCTATAAAGTTCGCAATGATGAATAGTGAAACTTCCCTTGTCGGTGAGAGCGTGGAACGTATAATTTCCTTCGATTTCAATATGCTCCTCGTACCGATCAAAGTGCGGATGCACTATCAAATAGCTTGCTGGTGCCGTCGGGAGCCGGACGGACTCCTTGCGAGTGACGGAAACATTGCTCTTGTTGCCATTGCATTCGGTACAGGCGACCGCAAGATTTCGAGGTTCAAACATGAGCCGAGGGTGTTGTGAGCGAGAAATGACATGCTCCACGTCCCAAGCGCGACCGTGCTCATTGATCAACTCTTGCTGACAATAGCAGCACCTATATTGCTGCTCTGCAATGTAATGTTGCTTCACAGAGGAGCGGATGCCTTCGATATTTGGATCAGCCCAGGTGCCCGACGTAAAATTCACGTCTTTCAAGAACGCCCTGATTATTTTTTTCTCGGTATCGCTATATTGTGCGGGATTAGCAATCATTGATGTCATCTATTTCTTATAGATTTTTTCTAAATCATTGATCAGCTCCACCGCTCCAGGGTTATCTTGGATGAGCGGCCGCATCTCGAGAAGTTCGCTCATGGTGTCGACGAATTCCGGGTCTTTTGTTTTTCCATCGGCAGCGAGCCGCAGCGCGGCCACCAAAAGCTCCTGAAGGAAGGAGTTATCGCCACTTATCGTTTGAAAAGCTTTCGCGAGAAGGAAATCGGTGGAACGTCCTGAAACCTCATTGCCGCTTGTGGGGACATCGTCACTAACCGAACACAACGTCGCGCTAGGCGGTGCATCTGCCAGGATCAACGGCGAATGGGTGGCAAGTATATAGTGGCATCCCTTGTACATTGAGAATGTATTGGTCAGTAAATCTATGTATTTTGATTGCCACTCAGGGTGAAGATTCGTTTCCGGCTCATCAATCAGGACGAGAGCGTTATCTTCCAACGATGACGATAACGACATAAAGCTGATGGCTATACTCAGCTCGCCAGAGCTTGCCTGCTTTAAATCGATGCGCTCACCAGTTTTTTTCTGGACTTCGACCGCAGCGAGCCGAACGACGCCGTATCTCCGAAGAAGCTGCATTTGCTCGAAGTCTGCAACATCACTATCTAATGGATGTCTCACGTCCAGGGATACTGCCACATAATTATTTGTTGCCTTGTCAATGGCACGGGAGGCTGCAGCTCTTATTTTATATGCAGCTTCAGGATCATCGCGGAACTCATTTGTTAGGCGGCGTTCAGAGCGAGGAAAATGATCCAGAACCTCGCTTTCACTTTGACCGTTCGAGATATTTCTCAGAGCGGATGATGAATCTATTCGGAAGACGGTCGTGATGTTTGTCCGATACCCAATGAGATCGAACACCTCAGCGATACGAGACCTATCCATTAGCAGTGATCGCGAGAATAGTCCGCTGACAGCACGGAACAATAGCGTCGTAACAGACGCTCGGCCCATTCTATCTCGCATACCAAAGTAATCATAAATTTCGCTGGGATTAGCCGAATCGAGACGACTTTGATTTGCGCTCCCGATCGGGAACTTGTCGAAAGGGGTCATCGACAAAGCGATCACCTTACTAGGGAGCATGACCTCGGAAATTTCAGTCCGAGCGCCGTTGATGGAAAGCGAGAGCCCTTTACCGTGCGAGAACGCGAATTCGTGCAGTTGGCCATCGATCGAGTAAACCAGCTCACTGAGTGGAAAATTCTTTCTCAGACCTTTAGCTTTGTAGCTGGCAAGCAGCTCTATTGAACCTGCAATCGCGGAAAGCAGACGACTTTTTCCCTGCCCGTTTCGTCCCAACAGAATTGAAACATGCTCATTTTGATCGTTGCGATGAGCAACCGGATTGGGAAATGATACAGCGACCGAGTTGCCCTGCCTCGGCTCGCGAGTTAGGTCCCAGCGCGACATCTCAATTCTGTCTGTGGTGCGCGCACTAATAAGTCTAAAACCAAAGGTCATAGGGTCTCGCTATCCAATTCATGACTATCACTGTCGGTATTTCTCAATCAGAGGTTCGTCAAGCTATTGATCGCTCACACGCGCAGCAAACGCTTATTGCGCGCGCGGCGCGGTTCCTAATGCATCGACGGGCAATATCAACCGGAGGCGCAGTCGGCGCTTCAATCTGCTAAGCCATTACGTGGTCATTGAAGTTAGTCGGTCGCAGGATGGGAAGCTATACTGATGCAGCCGGGAGATGATGCGGAAAGGTCCTGGAGCGAAACCTCATAGGTAGCAACTGCTATCAAGCATGACCGCTTCGGGCCGATAGCGGACGTGATTTCCGCTTTGCGCCTCCCAATCGGCCATTCAGACTCACTTTTCGTTTTCCCAAAAGTTGACGACGCACCCCACCAGCCGCAAGGTGGAAACCGGGTGGGAAGCTATCTGCCAGAATTCGGGCGATCCCGCGCCACTTGCGCCGTCAGTAACCTTCAACGCAACGCGCCTCGCACCAGCCCGGACCGCCTCAAGGCCGACAAACGACCACACCGTTTGCGCCGACTTCCGTGCATGCCGAGAAGAATGATTGTAGCAGCCAGTAGAGTTGTACGAAGGACGGTGCAGGTTTGTGACCGGCTTGAATGGCTATAAACGCGTCCGCGACCGCTTGACGGCTGAGCGACGACGTCACAATGACAGCGCGTCGTCGCGCATCGGGAGTCGTTCTTGCACGACGTAGCGCGACCGCAAGATCAGTAGCATTCGAGCGTATGGTTCTTGGAATCTGTGTTTCCTGATCCGGCGCGTTATAGGTAGAGCCCCACAATCCCAGCTTTGCCGCGAGGCGCCCTTCGGGAAATGTCATGTTACCCAGGTTCTTGGTTGCCTGGCTCACCGACACATGGAAGGGGCTGGCACCAAGGGAAAGCGCTCCGTGTTTTGCGTGGTAGAACGAGATTTGCGTAAGCCCCGCGTCGTCCGTAACTCCGATAAAGTCAGCCCACTCATCTCCAAGATCGTCGCACAGCAAAATCGGATCGGCAGAAGCAATGTGATCGACAATCGCCCCAAAGCTTGACGTGGCATCAAAGGCAGTCTGTCCAGCAGCGAATTCCCCTTTTTCGCTGGTAACTGGGTTCAATGAGGCGCTAGCAGAAAAGTACCGCAAGAATGATTCACCGCCGTCCAATAGGGTCTCGTCCCGGAAGACCTGCCCATCTATATAGGCCAATCGCACATCGTCAAAGAGAACGATAAGCGCGTTGATTTCATCGAGGTATTCGCGCAGCGTTTGGCGGACGTCATCTTCCCCCGCGTTCTGGCTGCTCCGGTCCACGTAGACATCCGATGCCGGAGGTAAGGCCAGGGACCGGAGGGCAATTCGGTTCTTATTAAGGCTGACCGATGCCGCCTGATCTCCCGTTGCGGGTTCACGTGCCATCCTGACGCGTTCATCCCCTTCAATGTTCAGGGGGCGATCGAGCTGTTCCATCAACGCCATCAGTTCGGTGGCGGGGAGTTCGACAGCCGCATCGCCTTCTAGACGAATGAGCCGTATGCCCGCTTCGTCATTGCCCACGGCGTCGGACAACCTGTTCGTATCAATCGCCATTGTGATGGGCACCGCCGCCGTCAGGGCTTCAGCCAATGACACTGGTCGAGCAAAAGACTTGATGAACGGTGAGACGTCCGCATTATCCACACTGAGCGCGTCGATAACGCCTTTTGCGAAGGTCAAGATGCCTGGAAGATCGGCGCGCGCTGAACGAATGCCGATACGGCCTGTGCTTGGTGTTGCGGTAGTCTGCGTGCCACTCACAATCACACTGTAGGTGCGAGGCGCATAACGCCTGCTTCCTGCCGGCCCAACGACATTGGCGAGGTTCTGTGCTTCGACAGTCTTGGCTCGCATTGCGTAGGGCGAAATGGACATGTTGCGCATCGTCATGCGCTGGAAAACCGCATCTGCCTTTGCGATTGCTCCTTCGACCCGCGCCGTCGCAACTGGTGAGAAATGTGTCGTCTTGAATGAAGCCGGGAGGCTCAATCGGGATGACAGAACCGCTGCGTGGCCTTGGTATTCAATTAGCAGGACCAATCCGCAAAGACTCTCCCTGACTTCCGTCGTATCCTCAAGAAACGAAGGTGGGCTCTCATATCTGAAACATAACGCAGACCATCGAGCGCCATCGAGCTGCTCGCGCGTATGCTTGAACTCGTTGTGCGCTGTAACGCCATGGCTGGCGCGCAGCGCAATAAATAAATCTTCTACGGCCTTGTCTGACAGTCTCCTTCGTATCGAATAGAAACTGGCTGACGTCGCGACGGATAGGTCGTCTATCATCTAAATATCTCCACCCCACAACACGGATAGTGCCCAGCAGTGCCTCTAGAGTCGAGTCCTGTAATGCGGTTGTGCAATGCCTGAGTTTGTCTATGTCTTGTCGCGCAACTTCTCGTCGAGTTCCAACGGCGACTCCAACCCGGCTTGCCGTCAAGTCCTTCCTCAAACTGGACCGGCTGACGACAGTCCCGTTCAAGCCAAATCTGCATAATCCTAAAATTGCAGGATTCGAGGCACAGGGAAACCGAACTGAACTACTACGATCAGTTCACACGCGGCAATCGAGATTTAATGCGCTGCACGGTCGCTATTTCTTCCCGTCCTTCGGGACTGGGCGGTGTGCTCTCGGCATCAAGGCAAAAATAAACTCCGTAATGCGCGGCAACCCGTTCAGGTGTGAAATTTTTCTTGTAGGGCCGCGGCTCGACAAGTGCCAAGAAAACATCACAGATCTTTATCGTCTGGACATTGTCGGGTATGTCGGATCCGGACGCCGGTGGCAGGCCGAAGGTCAAAGATCGGCATGAGAAACACTGTCGAGATGCGGAAATCGCCTTGGCGCATATACAACTACGAGTATCGTCAATAGTCGTCTCGACCTGTGGGCGCTATAGAAAGATGGTATTAAGAGCTCAGGCCGTGCCGAATACTGCGAGTTGAACAAGTTTGATTTTAGCCGACCAACACAGGCGCGCAACAATGAGTACCCCAACACCAGATAGCCAGGCAGTTTTCGATCGGACTTTTTACCGCCTGACTAACGAAGAATTAGCTGATCTCGGAACCGCCATTTCGAGCGTACGCCGAGCGTATTGGCGAAAAGAACTAAAGTGGGATGACCTGCTGTCCTCCAAACGAGTGCTACTTGTCTCGGAGGCAGGGTGCGGGAAGACCTATGAGTGCCGCACACAGCAGCAGAAGCTGTGGCACGACGGCGAGGCCGCATTTTTCCTCGATCTATCGGTTCTCGCAACCACGCCCATTGAAGAAATACTCTCTGGCGAGGAGTTTAAACGCCTCGAAAATTGGAAGCATGCTCAGTCCGACGTGGCGACCTTCTTCCTTGACTCAATAGACGAACTGAAGCTCACGCGCGGTAAGTTCGATATTGCGCTACGCAGGCTTAGGAAGCTAGTGGATGGGCAATTGGCCCGCGTCCGTGTTATTGTGACCAGCCGCCCGGTCCCGTTCGACCGGAAGTTGATTGTCGACCAATTTCCGATCCCAAAACCCGAAACCGTCACGGCAGGAGCGAGCGCCTTTGCCGAGATAGCGATGCGGCACAGCCGACCGCAGGTAACTGACGATGACCAGGAAAGTGAAGGATGGTCCAATGTTGGCTTACTCCCATTGTCGACCAGTCAGATGCGGGCCTTGGCTGTCTCCCAGCACGTCACCAATCCCGATGATCTCTTACGCGACATCCAGCGCCGCAATGCCGAGGAGTTTGCCGAACGCCCCCAAGATCTCGTGGAACTTTGTGCGGACTGGCGCGACCTTCAGCGCATCAGGAGCCACCGCGATCAGGTAGAGTCTAACGTTGCGACGAAGTTAAAGCCGAACGCCGAGCGTGAGGAACGGACGGAGCTCTCACTTGAGAGAGCACAGACGCTCGCTAGCCGCCTAGCGCTTGCCGCGATCTTGATGCGAAAGCTGACCTTGCGGCATGATGCCAGCTCGGACGACGTCGAAGCGAGTGAATCTGCACTTGATGTGTCGCGCTTGCTTCCTGACGCTTCCACTGACGAGCACAAAACGCTCCTGGAACGCCCCCTGTTTGGCTTTGCCAGCTATGGGCGGGTCCGGTTCCACCACCGCTCTGTTCTCGAGTACCTCGCGGCAATTCGCTTGGAGGCGCTTCTCCAGCGCGGCGTCCCGATGAAGTCCATCAAGCGTCTTCTGTTCACAGAGACAGCTCAAGGATTGCCTGTGGTACGCCCTTCGGTGCGTCCCGTTGCGGCATGGCTTGCCCTGTCGCGCGACAGCGTCTTCGATGAAATTGTTAGCCGCGATCCTCCGATCGTGCTGGATTTTGGGGACCCGCAATCCCTGAGGCCCGACCAACGCATCCGAGCGCTTGATGCCTTTATCTCGAGGTACCGAGAAGGGGAGTGGCGAGGGCTTAGCATTCCGCACATTCAAGTTCGCCGTTTTGCTTCGCCCGAGCTTGCCGACACGATCAAGAGGCATTGGACTGCTGGCATACCAAATCACGAGGTCCGTGATCTAGTCCTTGATCTCATTGCCGCCGGCCCCATTCCGGAATGCGCCGACATTGCTCACGAAGTAGCTCTGGACCAAGACATACCCGCCACGCTGCGCAGCACCGCCATAAGCGTCCTTGTGGCACTAAACGACCCCAGGCTCGCTGCAATCTCAGAGGGCATGGGTTCGCGGCCTGACCTCTGGAATGACGAGGTTACCCGCCGAAGCTTTGTGCATCTCTTCCCGCAGCACCTGCCGCTGACCATTCTAGGGAATATTCTGGCGCGCGTCCGCGAGGACAAAGGTGCCGTCGGCCATCTTACCTACCATCTTCCGAACCTGATCGAGGGATTGGCAAGTACGGACGTCGACCTGGATGACCTGCGCTCACTGCTGACGCAGCTCGTCAAGAATGGAGTAATCTGGGACCCCTCACGGCATCCGCACCTGGTGACGAACCGTCCAGACCTACTTGAAGCGCTATTTGCTGTGTGCCGTCGCCAGGCAGATCTCGGGGTCCGAACATCGGCGTGGCTCACGTCCACGCTCTTGGTCCTGAGGCTGAACGGCAGCCGTCGTGGGGACAACGACCGCCGGGTATCGCTCATGAAAGCAATCGCCGAACTCAGACCAAGGGCAAGGGAAGAAGCGTTTTGGGCGGAGGATGCCTTCTTGTCTGGCATGCACCCGGAGCCGGACCCGTGGCATCGCCTTTACACAATTGCCCGTGGCGGCGGGATGACCCTGACACCCGACTCAGACTTGGACTGGGTGCATAGTCGGCTCGCCAACCCGGACGAGCCGCTGATCCACCGCCAGATGATGTTATGGGCGTTGACCACCGGGCTGCTGCATCGACACAACGAAGCGCCACCAACGATTGAAAACCTCCGCATTCTTGTGCTGGACTCGGCAGAACTGACGACGATGCTTGAAGAGATGATGAAGCCGCGTCCTCTCAGCGATGACATGGCTCGTCACGAGCGCGAGCACGCCAAGCGTCAAAGGAAGGAGCAGCGTGACACCGCCAAAGCGCATGCGAGCTGGGTCGCTTTTTGGCAAGAGATCATCGATCACCCTGAGCAACTTTTTCAGGATACTCGTGCATCGGGCACGGCCTGGAACCTCTGGTGTGTGATGAAACGGACTGGGTCCGAAAGTAGATCCGCCGGATGGAACCGCGCTTTCATCGAAGAGCAGTTTGGTAAGGCGGTGGCCGACAGGCTCCGGGATTCCATGCTTAAGGTCTGGCGTAACGACCGTCCGTCGCTTCGGAGCGAACGACCCGACGGCCAGAAAGGAACGTTTCTTGTCCGATGGCAATTTGGGCTAGCGGCAATCGAAGCAGAGGCCGAAGACCCCAACTGGGCCATCAAGCTCTCGCCACAAGAAGCTGAGCTTGCTTGTCGCTACGCACCCATCCAGCTCAATGGCTTTCCGTCTTGGCTCAATGCCATTGCAGCGGCACATCCCACTGCGATCGACAACGTTCTGGGCGAAGAAATCAGCCACGCGCTCTTTGACACTTCCAATGAAGACCACTCCCATGTGCTTCAGGACATTAATTATGCGTCCCCTGCCGTCGCAGCCGTGTTCTTGCCTCGGATCAGGCTGTGGCTAGAGACCATGCTGAGCGGCTCCACTTCCAATGTGCGAGCCTCAGAGACCGTCACCGACCACGCCATCGAGATCGTTCTGAAGGTGGGGAACGAAGATGACCGTGCATTTCTCGAAAGTGCGGTCGCGTGTTTCCTGGAGGGAGGTATCAATGTATCCGGCGCTCGAGGCTGGTTGCACCTCTTGTTTAGGCTCAACCCTGCCAGGGCCACCGATTTTCTGGAAGAAGGGCTCGCCGATGTCGTACCAGAAAAAGACAGTGATGCTGTCACTTGGTTCGCCCGGCTCTTCGGACGGGACAACAACAGAGTCTACCCAAAGGCCCCAGGGTTTACGCCGGCCTTGCGATTGCGGCTCACTAAGCTGGCTTACCGGCATGTACGCCCATCAGACGATGTTCGGCACGAGGGAACTTACACGCCAGACACCCGTGACAATGCGGAGAACGCAAGAAACAATCTCCTAGGCGCAGTACTCGATCTCAGCGGTACTGAGGGCTGGGTTACAAAAATGGCGATGATCGACGATCCGCTGCTTGCCCATTTCGCGGATCGAGGTCGCATTTTGGCAGTAGAGAAGGCAGCAGAAGAGGCCGATGCCGCCATCTTGTCGGACATGGAGTTCAAAACACTCGACGCGCATGGCGAAGCGCCGCCAAACATGCGCGACGCTATGTTTGAACTACTGCGCGACCGTTTGGACGACATTGATGACGTCCTTTTGCAAGACACTTCGCCCCGCGAGCAATGGGCGCTGATCAAGGATGAAAGGATTATGCGGCGAGCGGCCGCTCGCGAGCTCAATACGATGAGTAATCATCTCTATACCGTCGATCAGGAAGCGGCCACGGCCGATGAGAAGGAAACCGATATTCGCCTCAGGTCGACGTCGTCGTCGCAACAGGCGACGATCGAATTGAAGATTGGTGAAAAAGATCGCTCGGCCGGAGATTTGCACAGCGCGCTCAAGGATCAATTGCTCACTAAATATATGGCGGCCGAACATTCGAAGTCCGGATGCTTGATGATCACCGTCAACTCCGACCGTAGCTGGAGGCACCCGGACACAAATGCGCAGATGTCGTTGGCGATGCTTATCGACTTTCTCAGCGCTGAGGCCCAGCGGCTTGAGCGGGAGCTAGGTGGTGCCGTTAGGCTGATGGTCAGAGGTCTCGACTTGAGGCCACGACTAAAGAGGGAAGCGGTCAGCCGGAAAGCTGGCGCATGAAACTGGTTTGAACGGCCTGCACCACCCTCGTGAAAGTCCGTTATCGACGGTTCTCGCCCCAGATCCGGACGGTCTGTTGTCGGCCCCATGTCAGACGTTAACCGGAGACAGCCGAACATCTGCGTCTCTCCCAACGAGGCCACTCCCCAACACGCTCGAGGCGACGAACTTCGCACCAATAGTGTCTTTGGATAGAACGCTTCTGGGAAGAGTATTGCCTTGATGTCCCGGAAATTATTTCCGCAGATCGGTGACCTTCTTCATCGGCTGGTCGCCACAACTCTAGTTTGCCAGCTTCGGCAACCTATGGCATGTTCCGCCGAATAGCATTGCAAAGCATCTGGGTGGGGCGGTGTCGGCGAATTTCGGTCATTTGGAAGAGATCAGCCCTGAACTATATCGTTTAGGTATGCTTGCGGAACGGTTTTTCTCCGAAGATGCCAATACCTCACTGATCAAGAGCCGCCAGTTCGGCGAATACATGGTCAAGGAAATCGCCGCCCTTTCCGGCACCTACGATCCCGCCGCACGCGACACAACGAATGATCTGCTTCGCAGGCTTTCGGCCCAGCAAGTGCTACCGCGTGAAGTCGCCAATATATTCCACGCGATTCGTACACGCGGCAACAGCGCCGCTCACAGCCTGGCGGGATCTCCTGCCGAGGCGCTGGCTGCGCTGAAGTTCTGTAGCGCTTTAGCGACCTGTATCGCCGTACCTTTGGGCGTGATCCGAACTTCAGACCGGGTCCGTTCGTCCCGCCTAAACCCTCAACCGAAACCGATCAGGCAACGCAGGCCGAGCTCGCCGCCCTGCGTGCACAGGTTCGTGAGACGGAGGAGAGGCTGGCTGCGGCCCATGCCTCTGCCGAAGAGCTTGCCAGGGCCCGAGCGGCCGCGGACGAACTGGCCCGTCAAGCTTCCGTCGAGAGTGCCGTGTGGGAACAGACGGCCGTCGAGATGGAGGCCAATCAGGCAGCGCTCTCCCGCAAACTCGCCGAGTTGCAGAAGGCAGCCGAGGCGCAGCCCGCACAGATCCAGATGCAATTCAAGCAGGCCGGCCTCCAGGCCGCCAGCCGTTTGGAACTAGATGAGCGCCAGACCCGACGGCTGATCGACGTCCAATTCGTTGACGCCGGATGGGAGGCAGACAGCGACAACCTCCCGGAACACTCAAAATTCTGGCTTTTCGTTAATGATATTCTCATTCAGCGAGCAAACTCCCTCGAGCTTCTCGTCACTACGGTCATTTTCGACGGACCGCCATCTGAGTTTATCTTTCCGGACTTAATGATGCGGATCAGGGCGGATGAGAGGAAAGCTCTGCCCAAGTACCTCGCAACGTTCCTGAACAGCGATGGCGCCAGATCTTACTTCCGAGCGAACGCCACCGGGACTGCCGGCAACGCATTCGGCTTAAGCAAGGAAAGACAGGTGCGCGGGTGGTGATACCTGTGGGCGGGCCGCTTAAGGCGATGCTTGACCCGATCCGGCAAAAGGTAGGCCATGTGCTTCTAACGCTTGATGGTACGCCCTGGACTTCGGGCGGCTTTTCATCCTCGTGGCGTAAAGTGTGCGCGGCGGCTGGTGTCGTCGGTGTGACGTTCAACGATTTGCGGGGAACAGCCGTCACGCGCCTTGCGCTTGCCGGATGCACGGAAGCCGAAATTGCGACAATCAGCGGCCACAGCCTGCGCGATGTTCGTTCGATCCTTGATTCCAATTACCTCAACAGAGACCCAGAGCTTGGCGAAAACGCGATTAGGAAGCTCGAAGAGAGAACAAAGTTTCCCAACTGACCATAGATGTTCTGAAAGAAAACGAGGAATTACGCTGTAAAAACAATTGGCTGGGGAACCTGGATTCTCACATGATTTCAATGACTTAATTGAAAAGTCCTGAAATCCCCTCTGTTTTCCCATCGCGAGCGACCGTGGATGCCACCTTTGTGCCCTAGCTTTGGGCATCAGTCAACCGGGCGGGCTGGCGGAAATAATTTCCGCTGTCCGACCTCACGTTTGCGACGAGGCGGCCGTAGGGCTCCCGGCAGCTTTGCGCCCTCAAGTCGGACGTTCGACGCCAACGCAGGCGATCCCAAAAGCTGCCGTTCGCACTATCTCTATAGGTCTCGGACGTTATGAGATTGGGGCACAATCCGTATCAGCATCTTGTGAGGCATCCATTTGCCGCCAGGTCAGCGTCGTCAGATGTTACAACATATGATCGGCCTGAGAAGCCGGCAGCGGCTGGGACGATGATTTGTACATGAACAGCTTTGAGTACGAACCGATGCCGGAGCGCGTAGCCTTGGAGGTTCGATGGTCTTCGTCATGCGCGCAGATTAGATAGCTTTCCCGCGCAATCGCGCGTAACATGATCGGGGGGAGTCATACGCTATGATAGACACGTCGAGCGAAGGATCAGAGGGAACGGCACAGGCTGGTGCCATCCCAATCGTTCATCAGGTATTTGGTTCGTTTGCCGACGCACTTGCGCTACAGCCGGAACGAACGGCCGTTGCTGAACGGCTGCGCAAGGCACTTATCACTGATGGCGCGCGGACCGAAACGACCCTGCGGGCGGCCCTTTTCGAAGGTGGCGACGCGTGATCAAGATCGGGCTGCTTACCATCAATGATTTCAGGGGCATTCGCTCGATTACGCTCGATCTAAATACGAACAACTTCGCGGTCTGCGGTCCAAACGGGAGCGGCAAGAGCGGCGTCGTTGACGCGATCGAATTCTTGCTCACCGGGGACATTTCGCGCTTGGCGGGCAAAGGTACAGGCGGGCTTTCCGTAAACGAACATGGTCCGCACGTTGACAGCACGCCCGAGCATGCCTGCGTCGAGGCCCAGGTCATTATCACCGCGACGGGAAAGACCGCAACGATCCGCCGAACGGTCAAACATCCCAAGGTGCCGACCGTCACGCCTGAAGATCCGACCGTCCGGGCAGCGTTGGCGGAGCTTGCCGCCCACCCTGAATTTGTCCTCTCGCGCCGAGAGATCATCAAGTTCGTTCTGGCCGAGCCAAGCGCCCGCTCACAGCTTGTCCAAGCCCTCCTTCGCCTCGATGAACTCAATACAGTTCGCGCTCTTCTGACGAAGATCGCCAATGCCGAAATACGCGATGAAAAGGCGGCTCTCCGCAACGCTGCTGATGCTGCATCCGAATTAGCATTGGCCCTCGGGATCCCGAAGATCAGTTTGGCACTATTGCTCGTTGCTGTAAACACGCGCCGGACTGCGCTTGGATTGGACTCGTTGGTCGAGCTCAGTGCTACGACGTCCGTGCGCGAGGGCCTCCAATCCACGACCAGTGACACTTCGGTGGCCGTCAACAAGACGCTGATGCTGACCGAACTCAAGTCCGCTCGCGAGCGTCGCGATGGGCTCGCGACCAAGGCGTTTACCGACTTCCTCGAAACTGCCAGCATCAAGATTGGCGCGCTCGAAGCCGATGTCAGTCTGCTCCAGGGTGCCAATCGAGAGAATATGCTGCGGGCCGCGCTGGCACTCTATGATGACGAATGTCCGGTTTGTGGCACCGATTTTGAACTGGCTGAGTTCCAGACCATCGTGACTGCGAAACTGACGGCCTTGTCGATAGCTACGATGAAGCGCCAGGAACTTGAGAACACGCTGGATCCGATCGCCGACGCTCTCGATCAGGCAGCATCAGCCTTCAAAGCCGCAGCAAAATGGGCAAGCGCCGGGAAGACGCCCATTATTGTCGAGAAGCTCCTCGCCGCAGCTCAAAGCAAGGCGAGCGCCGCAGCGACACTTCGGAAATTATTGCCGATCGATGCCACCAAAGACGCGCTTGCTGTCGCCGGCGAACTCGCGGGCCTGGCCGATGAGATCGCTGCACTCGATGCCGTTGCGGCCCTTCTTCCTGACCCGTCCACACAGGATGCTGCCCGCGAATATCTCGTCATCGCGCAGAGCAAGCTGGATAGCTGGCGCAAATTCCGCAAAGCCGAGGTTACTGCAAAAGCGCGCGCCGAACTCGCGTCCGCCGCAAGTTCCACGTTTGGCGATGCCGTTACATCCGGCCTCGAGACAATCTTCGACGCGGTCAAGGCGCGCTTCGGAGAACTCTATCGAGCAATCAACCACGATGACGAGGGCGCGTTTGCGGCCCAGTTCAAACAAGATCCGGGACGGCTCGCGCTCGATGTAGACTTCTATGGTCGCGGTTTTTTCCCACCGGGTGCCTATCACAGCGAAGGCCATCAGGATGGGATGGGCTTGTGTCTATATCTGGCCCTTACCGACCATCTTCTTGGTAAGAAATTCTCGATCGCGGTCCTCGATGACGTGTTGATGTCCGTCGATGCCGGCCATCGCCGCGAATTCTCGCGCCTCCTGAAGGCAGAATTTCCGCACACCCAGTTCGTTCTTACGACTCATGATCCAATCTGGCTTAAACACATGGCGAGTGAAGGGTTGATCGGCCAAAAAGCGAGCGCTCGCTTCCGCAAATGGGATGTGGATCATGGCCCGGCAGAATGGGATACCAAAAACGTCTGGGCGGAAATCGACAGCTATCTGTCTCTCGATGACGTGCCAGCGGCCGCTGGGGCGCTTCGCCGCTATCTCGAATATCTCGGGGAGGAGGTGTGTCACCGGTTACGGGCGCGGGTCGAGTTCCGAGCGGATGCTCAATTCATGCTTGGTGACACGCTGCCACACGGCATCGCCGCGCTCGGCGATGCTTACAAGAAGGGTCGGGTAGCGGCGGGGAAGTGGAACAAGGCCGAGTTGGTCGAAGAAATCAAAGTGCTCGAAGCGGCTTTCGTGGATGCTAGAACCGCCACGAACGTCGATCAGTGGCAGGTGAACACGGCCGTCCATTACAATGCTTGGGCGGCACTCTCGAAATCGGACTTCATGCCCGTCGTAAATGGGTACCGCGCATTGGTGTCGATCTTCCACTGCGGGGATTGCGGCAGTCTGTTGCGGGTCTCACCCGAGCGCGGGCCGAAAGAGGCCGTCCGCTGCACCTGTGGTACGGTCTTCATTAGCCTTGTCGAACCATGAGACCTGGGTCCGGCGGCACCGCGATGGTGAGGGACAGTACCGGACGCTTCGGCCTGACTCGCTGAGTGTTGCCGAGAGGTCGCCGGACGAAAAATCAAACCTTATTCGACATCCGTCGCGTGTCTGCTTCTCAAGCCTCGCCACTGAAATGCCGCCAGTCGGCTTACGGCCCCAAATATGGCCCCGTCATCTATCGGCCAATGAACGTCTCGATGCCCCAGTTACCGCCCTATCGGCTGAAGCCTAGGGCTCAATATTCTTGGACAGGTTCTCTTTCAGAACATCGAGGCAAGCCGATCTAGCAGCAGCATTGTACGGAAATAATTTCCGGTGGATCGAATGCTTCTTAATAGTGCGTCTCCCGGCAGGAAATTGTGGAAGCGAATTGCATTCCATGTGTGCTCTGCGCGTCCCGCTGCTAAAGTGCACATCAGAATAGATCATGGATAGGTAAGGCCAATGTTTTGAATCGATTGCAGCAGCGCCACTTGCTCGGCTTACTCGCGAACCCACTCGGGAATAGCGCCCGCGTGTTCGAGCTCTCCGGAACGAACGTGCTCATAACGAAACGCGGCCAGATATCGACTATTTCGCTTGAGGATTTGGCCTCACCTCCGTCCGTCGAGAAGGGAATATTTGGAGCCACGGCCATTTTGTCGATGTCTGGCAGACGGGAAATCCTACTGCGCGGCGCGCGGTTTGCGGATGCGCGCCTGTTCTCTGACACGGTCAAATCGGCATGGATCGACTTCAACTTGCAAGCATTGGAGCGCGAAGCGGACCGCTTGGCCGTACTCCATTCCGAAATTCTCAACTTGGCACGACCGACCGCTTATCCCGCTGCCTGCGTAATCACGCCGGTCCTTAATGATGCACTGGCCCTGGAGGCCTCACTTCTTTCTAAGCTGAACCCGGACGCCATCGGTCCAGAGGCGGCGGCCTGCGTGGAGCGCATCAGAAATTTCGCGTTAAATCCGAAGGCGATACGGTCGGCCGCCATTGCAACATATGTCACGACCGAGCTTGAGCGGTGGAAGGATTTCTTCGATACGATCGAGAGCAAGCCGCTCACGGCTGAACAGCGGCTTTCGGTTGTCGTTGACGAAGACGCGACACTTGTCCTCGCGGGCGCTGGCTCCGGCAAGACGAGTGTCATCACCGCGAAGGCCGCTTATCTCGTCAAGGCCGAAATTCGCAAGCCTGACGAGATTCTGTTGCTGGCCTTCGCCAAAAATGCAGCCGCTGAGATGTCGGAAAGAGTCGAGGCTCGCTCCGGTGTGCCGATCGTGGCGCGGACCTTCCACGCGCTCGCCTATGACATCATAGGCTTGGTCGAAGGTAGCAAGCCAGCGCTTGCCGACCACGCGACGGATGATCTGGCCTTCATAAACCTGATTAAACAGATCCTGAAGGATCTCGTCCAGACGCTTACCGAGGTGTCGAGAGGGATCATTCAGTGGTTTGCCCATTTCCTCGTAGAGCCAAAGACCGAATGGGACTTCACATCGAAGCACGCCTACTACAGCCATCTGGAAAAGCAGGATCTGCGCACCCTTCAGGGCGAGAAGGTTAAAAGCTACGAGGAACTGCAAATTGCCAATTGGCTCTACGAGAACGGCATCGAATACGAATACGAACCCGACTACGAGCACAAGATCAAAGCAACCGGACGCCGTGACTATTGTCCGGACTTTCGCCTGACCGAAAGTGGCGTCTATATCGAGCACTTTGGCGTCCGTCGTCAGAAACTGCCCGATGGCACCGAGCGTTTGATGACGGCGCCCTTCGTGGACCGCGACGAATACCTGGCCGGTATGGAGTGGAAGCGCAAGGTTCACGCCGAGCACGAGACGACTCTGGTTGAAACCTACAGTTATGAGCAGCAGGAAGGGCGATTGCTGGCCAGCCTGGAGGCAAAGCTGGCACCCCATGTGACGCTGAAGCCGCTCCCTGCCGACATGATTTTCGATCGCGTCATTGAGCTGAAGCAGGTCGACACTTTCTCGCAACTGCTCGGGACATTTTTGCGCAAGTTCAAGAGCGGTGGCTACAGTCTGGCCGACTGTGACGCCAAGTCCGAACGCATGAAGCTTGGCAAGCGTAGCGATGCCTTCCTGGCGGTCTTCGCGCCCGTCTTCGCCGAGTATCAGAAACGGCTAGGCGGCCGGATCGACTTTGAGGACATGATCTTGCGGGCAGCGCACTACGCCGAGACGGGCCGATATGTGAGCCCGTTCCGCCATATTCTGGTCGACGAGTTTCAGGACATTTCCCAGAGCCGCGCCCGGCTGGTGAAGGCGTTGAAAGGCCAAAATCCGAACGCACGTCTTTTTGCCGTTGGCGACGACTGGCAGTCGATCTTCCGCTTCGCCGGATCGGACATCCACTTGATGCGCTACTTCGGTTCGGAGTTCGGCGGCATTTTCGCCGGTGAAAGCGGTGTGCACAGAGCAGTTGATCTTGGTCGGACCTTCCGGTCTGTGGATCAGATTGCATTCGCGGCCAGAACCTTCGTGCTAAAGAACCCGGCCCAGATTGCCAAACAGATCGTGCCCGCCGGGACGACAACCGAACCTGCCATCAAGATCCGGATGGTGGCGAAGGATGAGGACCAGAGAGCGCTGGGTGATGTACTCCATGAAATATCCGCCAAGATTGATCCTGCCCAAACAGTAGCGGTGTTGCTGTTGGGGCGGTACCGTTTCCTTGAACCTGATATGCGAGATCTCCAGCGCCGTTATCCCCGATTACGCATCGCGTACAAGACAATCCACGCTTCAAAGGGGCTCGAAGCCGATCACGTCATTCTGTTAAATGTCGACAGCGGCCGAACAGGCTTTCCCTCTGAGACCGTAGATGACCCGCTGCTCAGCCTCGTGTCGCCGGAAGCCGAGGCATTCGAAAATGCGGAAGAACGGCGCGTCATGTATGTTGCAATGACGCGCGCCCGGCACACGCTGACAATGATGGCGTCAAAGTCGCGCCCTTCGTCATTCATCACCGAGCTGATTAATGATCCAGCCTACGCCGTTGCGGGTGCAGCGGAAGGTGAGGCGCGACCCCATGAATGCGGCGAATGCGGTGGACGGCTGCTCGACGTGCGCGGCCAGGATGGGCGCATCCGGTATCGATGCGAGCATGTCCAACATTGTGGAAACCTGCTGCCGGCTTGTCCATCCTGCGGCGCAGGCCTGCCGCGTCATGCTGACGGAACAGCGAGTCTTACATGTCGTTGCAGCACCACATTCCCGACATGTCCGGACTGCAAGGATGGCTGGCTGACTGAACGGTCTGGACGTTATGGAGCGTTCCTAAGCTGTGTTCGATATCCCGTCTGCTCGGGAAAGGCTAAAATTACCACAGTGTCCAGTGGCCCTAGATTGATGAACTTAAAGCGATAGCTTCACAAGCGGACGCGGAGTCTGCTTGCGCTCACCTTGTTTTTTACAATTCATGTCTTCAAGGCAATCTCAGCGATCCGTCAGTATCGGCGATAGGCAGTTCGATTTGATCTCGCGCAAACATCATTTTCATCGCGATAGCTAAGGCATCGCCATCTGCTCGGCCTGCATCAGCCGCGATCAATCGTTGCAGTTCCCCAACATCGTCTTGGGTGTCACCCATCGGCCAAAGTGCCGAGCTTGCCAAGCGACGCTTACGAGTCATCAAGCTCTGGAGCAGGCAGTCGAAGGAAAACTCCTTGTAGCCAGGATGGACCGCTAGAGGAAGATGCACGGACACAGGCTTGGTTTGGCCCAAGCGGTGCACACGGTCATTGCATTGCTCTTCAACCGCCGGGTTCCACCAACGTGAAAGATGGATGACATGGGTAGCTGCAGTTAGCGTAAGCCCGGTACCCGCAGCCCTCGGTCCCAGCACCAGCAAATCGAAACCACCGTCGACTTTCAAATGTTGTTGAAATCGATTTACAATTTCTTGTCGCTTGTGAATGGCCGTCTCCCCGTTGATCAGGTCGACACTGGATAAGCCGAACTCCGCCTTGACCAGTTCGATAAAACGATACTGCATCTGCCGATGCTCGATGAATACTAAGGCCCTCTCGCGGCGCGCATTTACAGATCGCAGAACCTCGATCGCAGCCCGTAGTCGAGCTGACGCGTCAATGAAATCCGTATCGCTCGTATTCATATCCATTGCTGGATGCACGGAGACGCTGCGAATATGGTGCAGCATTTTTAGCTGCGCCCCAAGGCCGCCTGCCGCCAGTTTCACCCGTGCGTCGTCGTAGACGGTTGCCTGCATGGGCGGCATAAGACGTGGATGAAGCCTGCGAACTTTTTCAGGTAAATCCCTCGCTACAGTGTCTTTCACGCGCCTCATTGCAAGCGGTGGCTTTCCTTCACTTTTCGAAAATGTTCTCGCGTAGAGGTCGGCCATATTTTCAGCGTCAGGCTGAGAGTATTTCGACCTGAATTCCTTGAGGCTACCGAGAGATCCTGCGGCCAGTTGATCCATGATCGCCCAAAGATCGACAGTCGTGTTCTCAATAGGCGTCCCCGTCAGACCAATTCGAAAATCAGCATTGATCGACCTTGCACCGACCGCGCGGAGGCTAACGGGATTTTTGATCGCTTGAATTTCATCAAAGACCGCCGCAGAAAACCGAATTCGCGCCAGCGAATGTTGATAATTTGTCAGCGTTGTATATGTGGTCAGAACCCAAAAGCGGTGCGCACGGTCCTCCTTTATCGCATCTTGAAGAAAATCGAGATCGAGCTTGGCGCTGCCGTCATCGATATCCTTCCCTTTTGCACCCGGAATCTTCCGGCCAGACATGTTTCCCCCGTAGAGGCGAATTACATGGCCAAGACCTGGGTCATGCATGTGAAGTCTGACTTCCTGCTCCCAGTTTTCCAGGAGTGAGGTCGGTGCAACCACGAGTACGGGACCGCGTACGGCACTCCCTGGATTATCCATGTGCTCTCTTAGCCATGCGAGAAAAGAGATTGTCTGCAACGTCTTGCCAAGGCCTTGCTCGTCTGCATTCAGAATGCCTGGCAGGCCCGATTGCCAAGCTTCCACCTGCCACCGGAAGCTGTCGCCTTGATAACCTTTAAGTTCTGTCCGGATCGATTTCGGAATAGCTGCCACAATGGAAGCAGAGCGCGGTTCTAGTTTCGCGTGCCAGTTAAGATCCGCAAAATTAAGCTCAGTTTCGAGAACGATCGGCCCTCGGAGCGGTTCCTGTAGTATCAGATCTTCCGTCTCCAGATGTTCCCGCTCAGCGATTTTTTCGTTGAGTAAAGCCACCATCTCGGGACGGGCAGGCAGTTGAAGATCCTCGTGATTTACGACCTCTACCTGTTGCTGAACTGCGCTCGCAACGTCGTCCCGTAGTTTTACAAGTCGCTCAACGCCAAGAGGAGAAAGTGCTTCTTGCAGCCTTCGACTAAATTCTTCAGGAAGCCAGGTCGTACCGGTAGACGCATCCATATCGAGTGCCATTTTCTGATAAGCTACGATTCCGGTAACGCGGTCTGAAAACTCCCTTGTCTCGATAAACAACGGCTCTGCAACGGTCTCGATTGCTTCCTGTTCAGCAACCGCCGTCAACCCCTCCAGTTTACCGCTTTCTCGAAGGCTACTTTCCACGGCTTGCGTAATCAACGCTTGCGGATTTTGGATGAACGCCTTTCGCTCTGCCGCAGGTGCATGCTGCATCCTTGCCATGACAGAAAGTGCCGGTGTCGCTGCATTGTCGATGACCAGATAGCTACCAGGAGACAATCTATACGCTGCGAGTGAACCGCGGTCACGAACACGGTTCTGAAAGGTCCGCAGTTCCTGTCCAGCCAGTTCACCCATGCTTTCCGTGGCGACTGCTAGATCGGTGTCCACACCTTCTTCAGCCAGTCGTTTGCCGGAGAAGGGAACAATGTCAAATTTGTCGTCATCCAGAGGTGAAATCGAGAACGCATCTGCAAGCCGCACCTCGAGGCCGCTGAGAAAGTCCGTCAGCGACGCCCTAGCTGCCTGACTAGCACCCTGCGTCGAGGCGATACCTGGGTCTAGTGCTCGTCGAAACTTGGCCAGCGCCTCCCAGTCGGTTGCATCGCCTTGGCCGGGGTTATAGCCATCTGCCACCTCGAGCGCTTCCAACATCCAAAGAGGAACGCGATAGTTTTTGGCTCCAAGTGAAAGGATTGCCCCCGTACGTCTTGGGAAAATCTTCTGTCCGTCGCGTATCCATTCGTAGCGGAGCCGGAAATTGGAGGACCCCACGATGCCTTCAGCATCCGTACGCAAAATGAAGTCGACCAGCAGTGGCAAACCAAGGATCTTGGCAGCTCCACTATCTAAGTCAGCCGCCAAGCGATGAGCCATTTCAATACTGTTGTCTGTGATTGTCAGCGCCTCACCACTCGCATCGGCTTTAGCTCGCAAATCGGCGATCGCGAATGCAATGTCTCGCTCTCTCGACGTCAGAGCGTTTAGGTCTGGCTCTCTGGGTTTGCCAAGCAGTCGCGACAGCAGTCCCGGCGCGTCTCCCTTGGCAACCAGCGTGATGGTGTTCACATCATAGGAAAAGTCGAAGTGCATAGCTTAACCCCTCAGATATGTTCCAAGACCCACCCTTCCCAGCCGGACTGATGCGCCTTTACATGGGTGGTTGGTGGAGGCGGCATCGTCCGCCATTCCGGGATGAGCCGAATATCCTCGCAGTCATAGCTAAACTGGTAGAGCTTCGGGCACTTTGGATGAGAATGATCGAAAACATGGACTTTGTAATTATGAGAACCTTCGATGACGATCTTCCGACCAATCTGAAGGATCAGCAGTGAGGTATTCGAACGCGTTCCACCCGCAATTTGGTGGCCATAGCCAGGGCGAGCATTACCCCTTGAGCCCGCAGTTTTCCTCTTGGCTTCCTCTGCTCCCCTCGGACTAAAAGCTACCCAAGCGGCGTCGATCCGGCCCTGACGATGAAGGCCGAGCCAGAATTTCTTTCGCGGCGCCCACATATGGTTGTCTTCGACAGCAGAAACGACGTCCAGGAAGAAGCGGATATTTTCGCCGGTCAGCCAGCGCATGATTACGTTCAGCGCGGGTTCCGACAAGCCATTCCACGCAATGCCACGCGAGACGCGTGGATCGCCGTACAGCGAAATGAGATTCTCTGTCAGATAGGTAAGGTCATCCGCCGCGGGTGCCTGATTGACCCAATGTCCGAGGAGAGCTTCGATTGCCTCAGCGGCTCCCGCGGTCTTTGTCTCGTGTCCATCAGGCTTCAGCCACGACAGGAGCCGCTCCATCTCACCTCTGAACTTTAGACCCGGCCGTATCAGATTAACGAATGCGAGATGGGCGTGCGCCAGCAACCCAGCGTCATGGGGTTTACGGAGCCCTACGCGGTTCAACTCCGTCCAAGGATCATCCATGTCATACATCAATTTGCCGAGAGCCTCGTGTGCCTGATCTGCGTCCAGGATTTCGGGGATCGCGGCAATCAACTGTGCCCAGCGCGGACCTAAGCGTTCAACTGAGACAGTTAACGCCTTGGCAAGCTCTCGGGTATGATCAGCACCCGAAACATATGTCGAAAGATAGACAGAGAACATGGCATTGAGAAAGCTGGGCCGTGTTGAAATTTTACATTCGTCGAAATAGAACTGGCGCAACCCCGCAAGATCCGACCTGCTCCGCCTTTCCTCATCAAAAAGTGCCCTAGCAGCCGACGTCACGAGATACATTTTCACGCCGGCCCAGTCGTCCTTTTCACAGCACGCCTGCATCTCACGCACCAGCTTTTCCCGATCGCTTTCCGGTGGGTTCTTCACGGTGTCTGGCCAACGGGAGAAGATCCGGTCTGTTGTCGACACGAGCCGATTCAGCGCCGGCAAGGCGGTCATCTCGAAATGGGCAAAGCCCGACATCTTATCTGAGAGGCTCATTTGGGCCTCCTTCGTACTGCCCGTTTTGCAACGCCGTTCTAATTTTACTGATCTCTTCAGACCTGCTCGGCGTAAACATAATGATCCTAAGATCAACACGGCGATTTGTGTCGCGCCCGTCTTTGGTCGAGTTATCGGCGACAGGGCGCATCTGACCGTATCCCGATACCGAAAGCACAGGTTGCTTCCGGAGGTTCTGAAAATCGATGAGTCTCGGTTCACTGTCAGTCATCGCAATAAAGGTCGTATTCGCTCTGTTGGTCGATAACGTCAGGTTACTATTGGCATTGCCGGTACTGTCTGTGTGGCCTTCGATCTGTAAGGCTTCGATAACAACCCCTCCCGAATTGCATGCGAGATCCCACTGGGTGAGTTTGCCAAGGGTGTAGCACGGCAGAATGTTGCCGAGCCTCGTGGCAACACTCGTAACAATTTGTTTTCGATCGGCTCGAAGCTGGGAGGATCCTGTGTCGAAGAGACCGTCTCCCTGAAATCGCAGAGCGTCCGATTGCTCACTCAACTCAACTTTCAGGTCGGGAAAATCGATCTTGAGCTGATCGCGCAAACGTTCCAGGATCTGCTTGCGAACCTGCGCGGCGCTGGCGAGATAGGCTTCGAGCGGATCAGCGACCTCCAGCTTGCGCCTAAGCTCTTCAATCTCGCGCTTGAGCCTGTCGATGTCTTTCGCTTGCTCTCTATTTTGAGCTTGTTGGGTCTCAAGGAGCATTTCAAGCTCCCGTATCCGAGCGTCCTTGATGCCTATCTGCTCTTGCAGCTTAACCACCATTTCCTCTGCGACGGTGCGCAGTTGACGTTCCGCTTCAAGCTCTTTTCTCGGCACGGTGTCGGTGTCGCTGTATTGACTGGCGAAAAATGCAAGCAATAGGATGACGATGAAGAGAAAGCTGACTGTCATGTCGGTCATCGACACGAAAACGCTCTCCTCCTCCTCCTCATGGTTCGACTTTCGAACTCCCCCGCGCATCAGCTTTTCCGCGATTGAGGCGAGAAGTCTTCCATTTGAGCGACAATGTTGCTCATCTGATCAATCGCAGGGCTCAATCGTTCTTGTATTTCGCGGACATGGGAAGACATTCCATTGACCGCATTGGCCACCTGGTTCGTGTAGGTCTCGAATGCGGCTCCGAGCTTTTCGTCCATATCATCCAGACGATCGCCTTGTCCTTTAAGGCGCTCGAGTGTTGACGTAACTCCGATTAGAGCCGCTTCAATTGCTCGCGCCTCGCCACCTAGGATCTCCTGGGCACTTGCCAGAGCGTTCGCCGCCGACCGAGCTGTGGTGTCGGCAGACTTTGTTACAGTGTCAACGGCGTTCTGTGTGCTGTCAGAGAGCTGACGCAGTGACGTATCCATTCGCTCTACAATTGAACGGACCGGGCTCGCTGCCGCAACCAGTTCGTTGGAGGCTCCGCGGAAATTGCTCGCGGCGTCCGACGTCGCCTCCGCGCCGGCGCGAACGCCTTCAGACAAGCGGCGGAGTTCTGTACTACCCTGCTGAAGTTGACCGACCATTTCGCCAAGCTGCTCGGCTATTCCCACTAAAGGGGACATCAGATCCTGCGCAGCCTTTTGAGAGATGTCGGCGGCAACGCGGCCGATTTCCGAACTGGTGCGAGCAAATGCGTCGGCGACGCCCTGGCCTGCCGTCCCAATGAAGCCGCTTGCCTCCACACTGGCCGCCTCCATTCTGGCTTGAGCCACCTCGGAGCCGCTTCTGCTTGCCGCCTCAATCTCCTCACGGAAGATGCCTGCCGATTTTCGCATATCCTCGGCGGCAGCGGACATTGCACGGGCGCCTTCGCCGGTATTGTCTCGAATGCCCTCCAATGTCTCGTTCATCACAGAAAGGAGTTGCTCCGCCCCTTTGGCAAATACGCCGCCCGTGCTCTCGGCCGTGGAAGACATCGCCTTACGAAGCTCGTCGACAGACAGGGCGACACGTGCAACCGCAGTTTCCATTTCCGATCCCATCCGGCCGGAACTGTTGTCCATCCGGTCGGCGAGTTGCCCAATTTTGTCACCCGCATCCGAAATGCGCCGAGCGGCCTCCGAAAGTGCGATCCCGACCTTGTCGGTCAATTGAGATGACAGGCCGGAGACCATGTCGCCAACACCTTCGGCACCCATCTTGCCAACACGCTCCACCAGTGGTGCCATTGCCTCGCTGATCGAGCTTGAGATCGCAGCAGGAAGCTCTTCTCGCAGCGGTCGGCCAATCTCGGCGACAAGTTCCATGCCGATCAAGCGGAAATGTTCCCGCTGCTCGCGTGTCGCCCGCAGTTGCTCAGTGGCAAGTTCTTCCAGGCTGATATAGGTGAGCTTGCTTTCTATTGTTCTGCAAAGCGCGTGTATTTGCCGGTCCACCCGACCGTAGCAGGCGCGAAAAACGAGCGTAAATGCGATTGAGCAGAAGAGGCCGGTCAACGACATGATGAATTTGGCTGAAGCAATTTTCAGCAGTTCCTGCATTTGCAGTGCTCCGATCTCAGCACCGTGCGACATGCCATCGAGCGCGGAAATCAGACCAAGAAAGGTGAAGAACAATCCGCCCGTAACGAAGAGTCCAGGCACGATGCGCCATGCCCCAGGGGCGAAACCCAAATCCTCTGCATTCATGAAGGTGGACGGACGAACGGCGTTGCGGAGAACGATGACATCATCTTCGTCATGGGCAACGAATGTTTCTCTGTATTCGCCCCAAGCTGTCGCTAGAGCCAGTCTGGAGCGCGAGTTTTTCGCGCCCTCGTGAATGCTGTCGGACAGTTCTTCAATCTCTTGGCTGAAATCCCGCTTGCTGACCTTCGCCCTGATCAGCGCATTGAGCCAATGCACGGCACGCGCTTGCCGAGAGGCGCCGTTCCAGTAGACCGCGACGACCAACACCAAAACGAGAACAATCCCGAGCGCCACCATTCCTGGCACCCATTCCTCTTTCAACATACCCGCAAAATAGAGCACGATATCACGGACAATAATGCCAACCGAATGCAGCGGACCCAAAAGAGTGCTCCCCAAATGCCCTTACAAATAACCCCACAGTAGTGGCTATAGGAGGTTGCCGCGCTAGGGAAGGTCCTTCGACGCTTTAGTCCACGAAAAGGTCTGATCAAATTCGACTTTTCTCGAAATGGCACTTTGGAGAAAAGTCAACGCGTCCAGAGGGGTGGCCGTAACGCTTTCGCGGCACCGGAAATTATTTCCGTCTTTGAGACGCTTGCTTGTTTGACAACCGCCGTCAGCCACTCCTGGCGCGCTGCGATCATCCGATAGTTGAAATCCAACTTTACAACCGCCGTTTCACCATCCTACTGTCGCCCCAAAATGATTTGGGGAGACTGCCCTCTTGGCAAAAGACAACAACGGCGACATGAACTTTACGGCCGAGCTTTTCAAGGCTGCCGACAAGTTGCGCGGCAATCTGGAGCCTTCGGAATACAAGCATGTGGCGCTTGGCCTCATCTTCCTGAAATACATCTCCGATGCCTTCGAGGGTCTATCCGAGGCTGAGGGATTGACGGAGGCCGCACAGTGAAGCCCCCAGCTAAATCTCTATGCAAAACTTTTCTGGAGCTTGGTGATGCCGTCTCCAGAAACCTGCATCTAGCGTATGGATCTGCCATTTCTTACGGCGAAGAAACCATCACGGAAAGCACGCTGCTGGAGATCTGGCGTCGCCACTCTAAGATAGTGAAGATCCGAACGTTCACAAAACGACAAGAGGCACGCAACGGTGCCGACTGGGAGTGGCACCTGATAGGCCGCAAATATACGCTGAAGATGCGGGTGCAAGCAAAACGCTTACCTAAGAATACACTGCAGTTTCCAGGGCTGTTTACCTACAAGGCGAAGTCGGCTCCACATCCGCAGGTCGATATGCTGATCGCAGAAGCTAAGCGTGACCGACTGCTGCCTATCCTGTGTTTTTACTCAAAGGAGAGCGCGAAATCGCGTTGGCGAAAGTCTGCCATGCCGTCCCCTTACGAGGCGGGTTGCTTGATTGGTCCTGCCCGCAAAATCCAGAGGCACGGCTATCAAGATCTTGCGTCGTTGGAAGCGCGATGCGTGCCCTGGCATTTCCTGGTTTGCTCCCAGCAAGGCCGAAGTCTATTTTTTCCGAGTGTAGGGAAACTGAATGGTCGGACGCAGATACGTAACGGAGAGATTCCTTCCTACATCGTTCCAACCGATGGATATTTGTTTCGGCCCATTCGAGAGCCAGAGGGCGAACACGGACCGATAGGATTGGTGACAATAGATTGTCGCGATCTATGAAAATAGAACTGCAGGACCGAATTTTGATGAAGGATCAAGTTGCATCATGAAAATCAGCAGCATTTTGGAAAAGATCGACGAACGGCAGCTCTTTGTGCCGGCCTTCCAGCGCGAATATGTCTGGAAGAAGAAGGACGCCAAGCTGCTGATCGACTCGATGATCAAGGGCTATCCGACAGGCACCATCCTGACCTGGGACACCAATCAACCACCCGAACTGAAGGGCGGTCACGTGTATGATCCGCTCCAAGGGGCAATCAAGATCCTGCTCGACGGCCAGCAGCGCGTAACGACGCTGTACATGCTGATCCGCGGCGAGCTGCCGCCCTATTACACGCTCGAAGAGATCACCGAGGATACGCGCGGGCTGCATATCAACGTCGAGACAAGAGAGATCGAATACTATCAGAAGCGCATGGAGACCGATCCGCGCTGGCTAAATGTCACGGACATTTTCAGCCGGGCAAAGCGGGCACGCGATATCGTCAGTGAGCTGGAACAGGCCGGGCGCCAAGTCTCACGCCAAGACGAAGACAATATCGATGATACGTTTTCTGCCGTGCAGGGCATTCTTGACCGGGATTTCCCAGAGCAGAACATCCCGATAAAGGCTTCGTTGCGTGAGGCGATCGATATTTTCTACATCGTCAATGCCGGCGGCGTGGCGCTGACGGACGCCGAACTCGCGCTGGCGCAGATCTCCGGCTACTGGCCGCAGGCCCGCGAGGCCTTCAAGAAGAAGCTCGACGCGCTGAAGAAGAACGGCTTCATTTTCAAACTGGATTTCATAGTCTACGCGCTGCTGGCCATTCTGCATCAGGGCGGCTCCGATATGCGCAAACTCCATTCGGTCGACAACAACGATGCGATCCGCGCGGTCTGGAAGGCGCTTGACGGCAAGGTTCTGGACTATGTGTCGAACCTGCTGCGCGGCCATGCGTTCGTTGACCATACCGATGAGATCAACTCGATCTACGCGGTCATCCCGATCGTCGCCTACTGCCACCGAATGAACTGCAATCTCAACCAGAACGACATCCAGAAGGTCGTGAAGTGGTTTTATTATTCTCAGGTTCGCCGGCGTTACGTCAGCCAGCTTCCGCAGAAGCTGGATCACGACCTCAAGATCGTCGCGACCTCCGAAACGCCCTTTGATCGACTACTGGATGTGATCCGCGAGGATCGTGGCGGCAACATTGCGATCACGCCGGACGAGTTCGTGGGCAGTGCGGTGCAGAACCCCTTGTTCGGGTTGTTGCGCTGGCATCTGAAAAGCCGGGGCGCAAAGTGCCTCACGACAGGTGTCTCCATTCACCAGCCAATGGGCGAGAAATACAAGCTGGAATACGACCACATCTTCGCCTTCGCCAACTTGAAGGCAGCCGGATATGGCCAGGAGAACAGGCTTCGCTATCAATTGGCACAGGAACTGACCAACCGCGCCATTCTCACCCAGACCGCCAACAGATCCAAGGGTGCCAAGGAAACAGAAGCCTATCTCTCCGGCGTTGCCCAGAACCAGCCAAACGCGCTCGGCCTGCAGCTCATCCCGGATGATCGGGAACTTTGGCAGATCGACAATTACGAGCTGTTCCTCAAGACCCGCCGCAAGATGCTTTCCGACAGCCTGAATGCCTGGCTTGAGGGATTGGCCGAAACCCATGCAGTCGCCGAAAAAGTTTCGCTCGACGACATGATCGCGGAGGGGGAAAACGAGGAGGTCGAGTTCAAGCAGACTCTGCGCTGGGACATCAAGCTCGGCACCGTGAACAAGGAGTTGGAGGGTGTGATCATGAAAACGATCGCTGCCTTCGCGAATGCCCATGGCGGCACGCTTCTGATCGGGGTCGCCGACAATGGCGAGATCGCGGGTCTGGACAATGACTACAAATCGCTCAACGGCGGCAATCGCGATAAGTTCGAACTCCATCTCAAGACCCTGATCATCAACACGTTCGGCGAGGCCTTTGCGGCAACCAAGCCCAAGCTTGCTTTTCCTGAAGTTGACGAGAAAGAAATTTGCCGGGTTGAAATTCTGCCGGCCAACAAGCCGATCTACATCAAGCTGGCCGACAAGGGCGGCGCTGCCCAGGATCGGTTCTACGTCCGCAATGGCAATTCCTCGCGCGAAATGACGGGCGACCAGGCCATCACCTATATCAAGGAGCGCTTCGTCTGAGATAGGCGGCGGGAGGGGGGCATGGAAGACATTCTCTACCGACAAATTTCGACGTCACCTTCCGGCTTTTCCGAAGGGTTGGTGGAAGAGGTCGTTCTCGGGACCTTGCAGAAGCTCGGCTATGTCTACCAGCCTTCGGCGGTCATCTCCCCGGATGGCGCGGCTCCCGCCCGTCTCGCCTATGGGGATGTGCTGCTTTCAGACCTACTTGCCGCTGCGGTCGAGCGCTTGAACCCGAACGTCCCGGCAGATGCCCGCGAACAGGCGATCCGCCTGCTTTCCATCACGGTAACGCCGTCGCTGGTCGAAGAGAACCGACGCATCCATCGGCTGATCACCGAAGGCGTCGATGTGGAATTCGGCATCGGCGATGGCGAGGTGAAAGGCGACAAGGTCTGGCTGATCGATTTCGAACATCCGGAGAATAACGAATTTCTCGTCACCAACCAGTTCACCGTCGCCGAGGGCAAGCATACGCGGCGGCCTGACGTCATGGTTTTCGTCAACGGCCTGCCGATCGGCATCATCGAGTTGAAGAATGCCGCAAGCAAAAATGCTACTGTCGATCAAGCCTATCAGCAGCTTCAAACCTACAAGCAACAGATCCCATCGCTGTTCCGCACCAACGCCGTCATGGTGGCGTCCGACGGAATGCTGGCGCGGATTGGCTCGCTGACGGCAGATGAAGAACGCTTCATGCCCTGGCGTTCGGTCACCGGGGCGGACGGCGACTTCACGCCCCACGGTCCCTATGAGATGGATACGCTGCTACGCGGTGTGTTCGATAAGGAACGCTTCCTGACCCTGATCCGGGACTTCACAGTCTTTGGCGATCGCGGCGAAGTGAACCGCCCCGGGTTTGCCGGAGGCCGTTTGGTTTAAGTTACGCGGCCAAGGCTGGTTCGTCCAGCATGGCTTAGTAGCGTTCCTCGGCTTCGGCTGGCGGCATGTTTCCTGTGGGCTCCAGAAGCCTTCGGTGGTTGAACCAGTCGACCCATTCCAGGGGGGCGAATTCGACCGCTTCGAAATTCCTCCATGGACCGCGCCGATGGATGACCTCGGCCTTGTAGAGACCGTTGATCGTTTCTGGGAGCGCGTTATCGTAGCTGTCACCAACACTCCCGACCGACGGCTCGATGCCTGCGTCTGCCAGGCGTTCGGAATACCGTAAGCGGTGTTTTGACCCCACGTCCGTTTAGGCTTGACGGAAGGGAATGACGTCGTTTCCCCGCATGAAGGCGAGCGGACCGTCTGTTTTGATAGCATTGATTGCCATATCCCGTGCCTCTGCGTCGGATACTGTGATTAAGCACGGAACTTTGACCCCTTTCGACGCGGAAGAGTGCCCCGCCGGGTGCTGACTAACATGCTGCGCGACTTGATTTTTCTGCCGAAGGGGCTGGGTCAACTTTCGCCGCCTATGGTGGGTTCAAAGACCGCGCCGAAACATATGATTGCGGTTGCAAAGAATATTGCTCGCAGTAATATTCAGAAAAAGGCATGGGAGTGAGCAGGTTTTGAGTGCATTGGTTTTTGCGAGACGATCAGCGGTCGAGCTAGGCGGCTTTTTCAAAAAGCACGCGAAAAGACCCGCATTGGTGATGTTTGCACGATCTTCGGGATATATTGGTGCTCTTGCGGTCGCCGTCATGTTATTCGTTCTCTACACAAACTACGCGCGGCCACGAACTTGGTGTCATGTTCCCAACTTTAGGTGGGGATACTTTTGGTACGATTTGTCGCCGTATATTCTGGCGATGTCATTGATCGTCGGTATCTTCGTCTTTTCGTTCCAGGTCCTTCGTGCAGACGCAAACATTGGCCACCGCTTCACGGTTCTCACTTTAATTTATGCCATGTCGTCCGTCGTCTTCGCGTTGATCTATTTTTCATTCGGAATCACGATTGAAGGGGGCAATGCTGCGGGGCAGGTCTCATCAAAGGCTGCCGACTATCTTTACTTCTCGCTTATGAACTCTCTAACGTTCCAAGAGACAAAGGGCTTTGTTGAATGTGACAGTCTGCGGTTTATCGTATTTTTTCAGAAAGTCTGTGGACCTCTCTTCGGGTTCTTCTACCTGAATCTTGCAACAGAAAGTGTGTCGAAGAGCGAGATCCCAGGAGGTAGAAAGCCGAAGGTTTAACTGGCAGCATTACGATGGAAAATAGCGGCCCACCGCGTTGTCGCGAGGCTCGACTTCCTGGGAGTTGAGGAACCAGACGTCCTCCATTCGAACAGTTCCCAGAGTTTGGCTTTCCATGGATCCGACGAGCGTGTTCACCCCATAGCCAATGTCCTCTTCGACAAAGGTGGTTTCGATCGATGTGACTTGTAGGTCGGAAACCGTCTTGAACTCATTGGGTGAGAACTTTGCATCACCGTCATCGACCCAAAACCCGATTCCGGCAAGCTCAGCGCCGTCTATTGCCCCGCTTCCATCCACATCAAGCTCCGAAAGCCTGACAAATCCGTTCTCGATGGAGCCGTCTACGCTGTCTCCAAACAGCCAGCTTCCATCAATATCCCGAGGGGGCGTCCCGCGACGGATATCCAGAACAAACGCATCAGTATTGGGACGCACCCAGTCGATCTGGTCAGGTTCTCCATCTCCGTTCACATCGAAGGTGACATATTTTCCAACTGAGAACACGGTATAAAGTTTCTGACGCGACTGCGTGTGCCCGGTGATGTCGATCCGACCATTGCCGTTAAAGTCGATGATCAAAGGGCAGTCCCCCGCTCGGGCGATGGTCTGTTTCACCGTTGAAACGTAAATCATGAGCAGCACTGCCGGCATCATCAACGTTAGCTTGAGCACAAGTTTGTCCAAAGGGTTTTTCAGAACCTGTTTGCTTTTGGCTCGACCCGCCATCCCAACTTCCCCGCCCGTTTCCCGACCAAAGAAACTGCACTTTTTCCTTTGCGTCAAGTAGGGTAAGCGGTGCCCCCCTCGCACGTTGACCGGAAGTTCTGTGTCTGCGTAGAGGACCAGTGACCTAAACATTCACGGCAACTCTACGCCACAAGCAGTCATTGCAGATGTATTAACTGATTATGCATTCCTATTTGCCAACATCCGATATGTTCCCTGTCCAAGTGGTCAAAGAAAGCAACCGGCGTTGATTGAAACAATAGGAATGGTGCTGAGGATACCGCTGTCGACCTCGGTCTTCTTGACCCATTCGTGCAGCGTCGCTGGCGAGCAGCCAATTTTGGCAGCGATAGATGAAACGGCAGCCCAGCGCGATGCGTGCTCGGCTTCGTGGTCCAGCACCATACGGATGGCCCGTTGACGGACTTCAGGTGAAAACTTGTTCGTTGCCTTTCTCATAATGGCTCCATTCTCTCAGAAGTTGGTTCCTCCGGCAAACCCGGGGCGGTTCACTTAACTCAGCGTCCGAAAAACCGGCAGCGGCTCAAACGGCCCCATTGCGGAAATAATTTCCGCTAGTGAAACCGTCTGAAAGCGCACGTGGCGTGTCGCAATATGCTCACCAACTCAGCCGTCATTTGTCATCAATTACATACAGAAACATAGCGAGGTGCGTCGGCCCTGCGATCATCGGATGGTTGATTGTATTTTCACAACCTGCTGTCTATCATGAGATAATTCCTGTCGTTCAGATAGTTAGGTATTCCGATGAAAGCGTTCGAATTTGATCACCAATTGATAGGCGCTTATGAGCACTTTTCGCGTTCGTTCAGTGCGATCCGGGCACCTGACCTGAAATCAGAGATCGACGCCCAGTATGATGCGGGGAAGTTCTGGCCTGACGCCCTGTTGTCACTTAACCCGAAGTTCATGGCCGGGCCGACAGCCGATGAACTCGTTGCCACAGGCGACCTCGACGAGGGCACAGGAAATGTCTTCCGCTTTGGCAAGACCCCCCTACGCTTCCATCGACATCAAGCTGAAGCAATTGCGAAGGCGAAGCAGGGCAAGAGCTATGTCGTCACAACCGGTACTGGTTCGGGGAAATCCTTGTGTTTCTTTGTACCGATCGTTGATGCCATCATCAGGGCGCGTCGGAAGAACAAGGTTCGGCGAACCGCTGCAATTATTGTCTATCCGATGAACGCCCTGGCGAACAGCCAGATGAAAGAAATTGACAAATTCATTACCAGCTCTGGCCTGCCCGCCGACCTCAGGCCCGTCGTGAAGCGATATACAGGACAGGAGAGTCGTGAAGAACGCGAGCGAATCGCCGCGGACCCACCGGACATTCTCTTGACGAACTTTATGATGGCTGAATTGCTGCTCACGCGTCAGGATGAACTCGACTCGCAGGTAATCGCGAATGCCGCTGGTCTCGAGTTCATCGTTCTCGATGAACTGCATACTTATCGCGGGCGTCAGGGGGCCGATGTCGCCATCCTCGTTCGGCGCCTGCGTGATAGGTGCTCTCCGGACAAAGAACCGATCTGCATCGGCACCTCGGCAACCATGGCCTCCGAGGGATCGGACGAGAGCCGCGCACTTGCGGTCGCAAAGGTCGCGTCGCGACTTTTTGGTGCCGACATTGGTCCAGACGCGGTCATCGACGAGTCTTTGCAGCGTGCCACTGATGACGCCTTGAAGTCCGAGCACGTCGTTGGCGCCTTGAGCAAAGTCCTAAGGCAGCCTCTGCCGGAAAATTTGGATGACGAAACTCTGAAGCGCCATCCGCTCTCTGTGTGGGCGGAGCTGGAACTCGGATTAGACGATGGTCTTGAACTCCGCAGAAAGAAACCGGTCCCATTTGAAAAGGCCGTTGAACGGCTGTCGCTGGCCAGTGGGGTCGATGCAGAAACTTGCCGCGACTATCTCGAGAAGTTCCTGACCCGAGTAAGTCTGCCTGAAAATGAGCGCGGCGGCGCAAGGGATAGTGCGTTTCTCGCCTTCAAGCTCCACCGGTTCATCTCCGGCGCAGGAGAGATTTTCACGACACTCGCAGCCAGACCCCGGCGGATTCTTTTTGAAGGTCAGCTTGAGGATCCCGAAGCACCAGGCAATCGCCTGTATCCCACCCGGTTTTGCCGAAGCTGCGGCCAAGAGTACCATGTCGTGACGAAGGTCGACGATGATGGGAAGCTGCGCTTCTTGCCCCGAAGCATCGACGACACACCGCTCGACACAGAGGACGACGAAGTCGCGGGCTATCTCTGTCCAGTGAATCCTGATGATAGCGAGTTTCAATTCACCGGCGAGCTTGAGGGATATCCTGAAAGCTGGCGGGAAGAAAAGAATGGCATCGAACGGCTGAGAGGCTATCGCAAGAAGCGTCTGCCGGTATCCTACGTGGTTGGTGCAGATGGCCGTCATGGGGCAGGCGGGAATGACTTCTGGTTCATTCCCGGGAAGTTCGCGTTCTGCGTTTGCTGTCACGACGAGCCCACGCAAGGTATGCGTGAACGCAGCAAACTTGCCGGTCTATCTGGCGAAGGGCGTAGCTCTGCAACAACACTGCTCGTGGCCAGTGCCTTGGAGTGGATGAACAGGCCGGGCAGCGGCGTGACCGAGACGAAGCGCAAACTGTTGGGCTTCACAGACAATCGTCAGGATGCGGCACTGCAGTCGGGACATTTCAACGACTTCCTGTTCGTAAGCCTGTTGCGGGGGGCCATCCTTCGTGCGGTAATCTTTGCCGGTTCCGGAGGTCTCGGAGAAGACGAGTTCGGCATTCAGGTGGTGAAGGCACTAGGCTTCACCGCTGCCAACAAGGAGGCGCGGCAGCATTGGCTGCTGGACGCGACTGCTGGCGCTATAATTCGGGAAGACGCACAGCGTTCGCTTGCAAAGGTGCTAGCTCATCGTGTCTGGACAGACCTGCGTCGTGGTTGGCGCTTCACCAACCCCAGCCTGTCTGTTCTTAACCTGATCGATGTGAGTTTCCTCGGTCTCGAGGAGCTTGCGCAAGATCGCGAACGCTTCATGGCCATCCATCCCGCGCTAGGTGATCTGGATAATGATCAGCGGCAGGCAATTCTCAAAGCGATTTTGTCCGCGATGCTCGAAGGCCTGGCCGTTCAGACGGAGGCCTTGGATCTGACGGTTCTTGATGGTGTGGCACAGAAATCTCGGATGCTGCTTCGAGCGCCTTGGGCAATCGACCAGAAGGAAAATCCGAGAGCACGCTCTTCGCTGGTCCTGCGCGCGGGCAGCAAGAATGTCGTCACGCTGCGTGAAGAGCAAACTCTTCTGCGGGCTGGTCCCAATTCCAGAGTCGCGAGGCTCGTGAACCGGAAATCCGTCCTCGGCACGAAACTGAACAAGGATGAATATTACGAGTTTATGGAGGGGATGCTTACCTTTCTGAGCGATGAGGGACTGCTTCTACCCGTCGAGCTTGATAGTGACATGACAGGCTGGCGCCTGTCGCCATCCGCGGTCCGACTCATTCCGGGGCCGGCTGTTTCTGATGAAAGCCAGCGTGGCAACCGATACTTCCATGACCTTTATACCACGATCGCGAACGACCTGGGCGACGGGCGTAGTCCCTATTGGGGCCTGGAGGGGCGCGAACATACTGCGCAGGTTTCACAAAAACAGCGCGAATGGCGTGAATGGCGGTTCCGGTTCGAACAGGATGATATTGAACATCTGGCGACATCGGAGCACCGCAGTGAAATTCGGGCAACCGGTGAGTCTGACCGTTTCTTGCCAGCGCTATTCTGCTCCCCCACAATGGAACTCGGCGTTGACATCTCGGCTTTGAGCGCAGTGTACTTGCGTAACGTGCCGCCCACGCCGGCAAACTACGCACAAAGGGCTGGACGGGCCGGACGTTCTGGGCAGGCCGCGGTCGTCGTGACCTACTGCGCTTCGGGCTCTCCGCATGACCAGTACTTCTTCGAACGGCGCAATGATATGGTTGCTGGGGTTGTTCGGCCCCCGGCGCTTGACATCACGAATGAAGAGCTGGTTCGGTCACACCTTCATGCGGTGTGGCTGGCAGAAGCAAAACTGGCGATTTCCCCGGATATTCCGGAGATTCTCGACCTTCACGGTAATAAGTTCCCGCTGAAGGAGGAGGTTCTGGCGGTAATTGCAAAGCCCGCACTTGTTTCGCGAGCACTAGGTCCGATGGCGCGTGTTCTGAAACAGATTCTGGCTTCCGATGGTGGTAGCACCCCAATCTGGATGGAAGATCCGCACGAGTTCGTTCTTCACACAGCTATGAACGCACCGAGGGAGCTTGATCGGGCATTTGACCGTTGGCGTGAGCTCTATAGCTCCGCAAGAACGCAGTTGGCCGAGGCGAACAAGCGCTCAGAAATGACCGGCCTATCGGGAGCGGACCGACGCAAGATCAAGGCTGCGCAGATGCAGGCTCAGGATCAAATCGCTATCCTCGAACAAGGCAAAGCCTCGAATGGATCCGATTTCTATTCGTATCGGTATCTGGCGACGGAAGGCTTTTTGCCTGGATACAATTTCCCACGCCTGCCGCTATACGCGTTTGTACCCGGAGACGGGAAGACAGGCTCTTTCTTGTCGAGGGCCCGGTTCCTTGCAATTTCCGAATTTGGACCCAGAAGTCTGATTTACCATGAAGGCCGCGCCTACCGAGTTGTGAAGGCTAAGCTGCCGCCAGAGGTTCGCAAAGGCGATGGATCGGAACTGGCGACAAAAGACATCTACATTTGCTCGAACTGTGGCGCGTCCCACGAAGGTGAAGTGGAGCGCTGCCACGGGTGCAACAATCACATGGCAGGAGAGGTACCTATCAAGAAGACGCTTCGCATTGACAATGTGGAGGCGGCTCCGACTGAGCGGATCACGGCGAACGATGAAGAACGAGTTCGGCAAGGTTTTGATATCCAGACTGTGTTCTCTTGGCCGAGGAAGGGCGGTCAGGTCCAGGTCACTGACGCCGAGTTCGTATGCGAGGAAACCTCCTTGCTGGCCCTTCAATACGCTAATAGCGCCGAAATCAGCCGCTTGAACAAGGGCTTGAAGCGTAGAAGGGACCAGACCGTTTTTGGCTTCCATATTGATCCTAGGTCTGGTTACTGGGCGAAATCCGAGGACGAGGATAGCGACACCGATGTGCCGCCGGACGTGGTGAAACCAGTCCGAATAGTGCCAATCGTCCGTGACAGAAAGAATGCCTTGCTGTTCCGCTTTAAAAAGCCCGAACAATATGAGCCGGAAACGATCGCCACTATCCAACATGCATTGCTGCGTGGGATCGAGGTGGTCTTCCAGCTTGAGGAGGGCGAAATCCTGAGCGAGCCACTGCCCGCAAGAGACAACCGTCGAACAATTCTCACATACGAGGCGACCGAGGGTGGCGCCGGTGTGCTTACGCGCTTGATGGACGACGGAAAAGCAATTAATCAGGTCGCGAGGACTGCACTGAAGCTGATGCATTTCGAGAATGTGGATGCCGCGATTGCCGCAGGTGATGCAGGTCTGCTGCAGGAGAAAGAGAATGGGAGTTGTGTACGTGGCTGCTACCGCTGTCTTCTATCCTACTTCAATCAACCGGACCATGAGCTGATCAATCGTGCGAGCCCGGAAGTGGCGCAGTTTATGATCGATCTCAGCCGGGGGAAGCTTTCCCAAGCAGCAAAGGCAGCAGCCGGCACAAATGTTTCGCCTTGGCTTGAGGGGTTCGGAGCAGCCGGTATTCCTCAAATAGATACGATGCCCGCGCGATTTGGAGGCATTGAGTTAGAGTTCGTGTGGCGTGCGTTCGCGGTTGCTGCGACGACCAAAGAACTCACAGAGGAAGTTGAAGCGGATGCTGTGAGCAAGGGCTGGGTTGTATGCAAACTGCCAGAATCTCCGTCTGATGGGCTGCCGGACGGTTTCATCAAGAATTTTGAAGGTTGATATGAGTTTGAAATTTACTCCCGGAGACCTAATCAAAGCGCGCGGCCGTGAATGGGTAGCGTTGCCGACGCCCGGTGAGGGGCTTCTCGCTCTACGCCCTCTCTCAGGTAACGAAAACGACATCGTCGTTCTCGCACCGGATCTCGAACTGACACCTGTAGAAGCTGCTCGCTTTGACTTGCCAAACGATGCTCGCCCAACAGTCCAGTCGAAGGCGGCGCTCCTTGCGGATGCGCTCCGGCTAACCCTTCGTCGCGGCGCAGGCCCATTCCGGTCGGCCGCACAACTCGCATTCGAGCCGCGCAGCTACCAACTTGTCCCCTTGTTGATGGCTTTGCGTCTTCAGGTGCCGCGCCTCCTGATTGCCGACGACGTCGGCATCGGCAAGACGATCGAAGCCGGCCTGATTCTACGCGAACTGATGGATCGTGGGGAGGTTGACGCCTTTTCGGTGTTATGCCCACCTCATCTCGTTGATCAGTGGATCATCGAACTGAAGGATAGGTTTGGGATCGACGCTGTTGCCGTCACCTCCGGGACGGCTGCCCGTCTTGAGCGAAATCTGCCATTGGCGCAGACACTGTTCGACGCCTACCCCTTCACAGTGGTCAGTCTCGACTACATCAAGGCTGAAAAGCGTCGTGATGGTTTTGCCAGGGCATGCCCGGATTTCGTCATCGTTGATGAAGCGCATGCCTGCGTCGGCACGCATAAAGGGAGACAGCAGCGCTTCGACTTGCTGCAAGGGCTTTCGCGCGATCCCGAGCGGCGAATGATCCTGCTGACCGCAACGCCGCATTCAGGGGATGAAGAAGCGTTCGCACGGTTGCTGTCATTGATCGACAGGGAGTTCGGTACCGTGAACTTCGATGATGCCAAATACCGAGAGCGGCTTTCCAGACATTACGTCCAACGCAGACGCGTCGACCTCGTAGAAGGGGCATGGGACGAAAATCGTGCTTTTCCCAAGCACGAGACCACTGAATACTCGTACCGTTTGAGCGACCAACATCGAGCATTCCATGAGGCAGTACTCGACTATTGTTTCTCGGTAATCACTCGGGCGGGTGATACGCAAAGAGATCGTCGCCTCGCCTTCTGGGGCACACTCGCGTTAATGCGCTGTGTTGGATCTTCGTCCGCTGCGGCCATGAGCGCGCTGCGAAACCGGGCGTCCAACGAAGATGACCGACTGGAACCGCAGATCTTTGACGAGGATGGTGACGACGAAGACGCTGTCGATATCGAGCCAAATACGGTCTTCTCCAATGATCACGCGCTCCAAGGGTTGCTTGACAAGGCCAGCGCGCTACTTTTAGCGGATGATCCAAAGCTGAACGCCCTTATCAAGGCCCTCAAACCTTTGATCAAAGAGGGCGTGAACCCAGTCGTGTTCTGCCGCTACCTCGCGACGGCGGAACATGTGAAGGAAGGGCTTCGCAAAGCCTTTCCCAAGCAGAACGTCCAGGCGGTGACGGGAGAGCTGACACCCGACGAACGCCGCGACCGCATTGCCGAAATGGCAACCGGAAATGCTGACACCGCTGACCAACGGATCCTAGTTGCAACCGATTGCCTATCAGAGGGTGTCAACCTTCAGCAATTGTTCGACACGGTGATCCATTACGATCTTTCCTGGAATCCAACACGCCATCAACAGCGTGAAGGGCGCGTGGATCGCTTCGGCCAGCCTGCCGAGATCGTGCGGTCGATCATGATGTTCTCACCCGATAGCGGGATCGACGGCGCTGTGCTTGACGTGATCCTTCGTAAAGCGGAGGAGATTCGCAAGGCGACTGGTGTGACTGTTCCTCTCCCTGATGAGCGTGGGCCGGTCACCGATGCGCTGATGGCTGCCGTGATGCTTCGCCGCGGCGGCGGAGGCCATCAGCAGCTCACCCTCGACCTGCAACTGACCAACGGCGTCCAAGTGATGGAAACCCGTTGGCGCGATGCAAGCGAAAACGAAAAGCGGTCGCGTGCTCGATTTGCGCAGAATGCCATGAAGCCGAGTGAAGTAGCCCCGGAATGGGAGAAGGTCAAATCTCTGCTCGGGTCGCCCGAAGAAACGCTTGAATTTGTCGAACGAGCCATGTCGCGGTTCGGGGTTCCGCTTGAAAAGAAGAAGTCACTTCAGCTAGCACATGTGCATGCTCTTCAGCCTAGTCTGAAAGAAAAGCTGGAACAAAGTGGCCTTAAAGGATCCCTCAAACTCGCAATGCAGGAGCCGGCGCCGTCAGGGACATCCGTCCTGACCCGAACGCACCCGCTGACCTCCTCCTTGGCGGAAAGCCTTCTCGAGGCCTCGCTTGATAGTGAAGCGCTTCCGGACTTAGGTATCGGTCGCGTGGGCGCCTGGCCGAGTGCCGCCGTCTCCCAGATGACGCGTGTTGTCCTCTTGCGCATTCGCTACAAGCTAACGGTTCATGCAAGGCGCGAACGGCTGCTGCTGGCGGAAGAAGCCGCACTCGTTGCACTCGACAGCAACACCGTCATCACTTTCGGCAGCAAAGCGCGCAAGCTGCTCGCCTCTCCTGCGACTGCGGACCTCGCACCAGTTGCCCGTGATCGTATGATCAACGCGGCACGGGTGGCACTCCCAGATCTGCTGTCTGGTCCAATTGCTGAATTTGTGCGAAAGCGCGCCGCGGAGCTGGTTGAAGACCATGCGCGTTTGCGCGCCGCCGCTGGTTCGGCATCTCGTGTCAGTGTCGAGCCCATCTTTCCCCCTGATGTCATTGGCGTCTTCGTGCTTGTTCCGAGTGAGGTGTAATCATGGCACGCAAAACCATCACCGATATGTCGTCATGGCCGTCGCTGAGTCTTGAAGGCAACCTGATCGCTCCCGCTATGATCGCCAAGATCGATCAGCGCCAGGCTTCCGAGCAGTCCCCCGAGGATTATTCGGTTCGCAAGGGTCTGCAGATCCGCGAAGAAATCGCGACGGCCTTTCGTGTAGGACAATCGCATTTCGACGCCTTTGCAAAGATCGAGCGCCCGTCTGCTGCCGCAACCTCACGCTTTTTCTCCGGTTTTTTGAAGGAGACTTTCGGGTATGCCGACATCGCTGCCGCATCCGCACCGATTGCTCTGTCGACGTCCGGGCGGGTGCCCATCGTGGTTGTCCCGCCTCAGGAGCAACTTGACCGCCGCAGCCCGACGCTCTCGGCGGACCGGTCGCGCTCCCCGGCTTTCGCTCTTCAGGACCATCTGAACGACAGCGAAGATGCCCTTTGGGGCATCGTGACCAACGGTGTGCACTTGCGCCTGATGCGCGACAATGCCTCGCTGACAAGGCCCGCTTACATCGAAGCCGATCTCACCCAGATATTCACGAACGAAGACATCGCTTCCTTCGCAGTTCTCTGGCTTCTAATCCATCGCTCTCGCTTCGGCGCGGCCGATACCCCCGCAACTGATTGCGCTCTGGAACGCTGGCGGGACGCCGGTTCTAAGGAAGGGGAAGCCGCCCGTGATCGATTGGCAGATCAGGTCCAGCTCGCCCTCAAGCTCCTAGGCTCCGGTTTCATCGAGGCCAATCCCGATCTCGCTGCGAAACTGCACTCTGGCGAAGTAAACCTCACCGAGTGGTTCAACGAACTGCTGCGCCTCGTCTACCGTCTGATCTTCCTCATGGTTGCTGAGGATCGAAACCTTCTCCACCCAGACAAGTCAAAGCCCGAGGCCCGCAGCCTTTATGCCGAAGGCTACTCACTGCAGTCGCTGCGCAAGCAATGCTATCGCGCCGCGACCTGGGACAAGCACCATGACCGCTACGAGGGCATGAAGGTCGTTTTCCTTGCCCTTGCCTACGGCCAGCCCGCCCTCGAACTGCCGGCCCTTGGCGGCCTCTTCTCCAACGATAAGCTGCCTCACCTCGAATCCGCCCGCCTGCGCAACCGCGCCTTCATGGAGGCGCTTTACCGCCTCTCTTGGCTCGACCAGAAGACCGGCATGGTTCCCGTAAATTGGCGCGCGATGGAGACCGAGGAGCTGGGCTCCGTCTACGAATCCCTCCTCGAGCTCCAGCCGCAGTTGGGCGATGATGGCAAGACACTGGTCTTCGCGTCGGAGGCGGCCGAGCAAAAGGGCAACCAGCGCAAGACAACCGGCTCCTACTACACGCCTGACAGCCTGGTTCAGGCGCTGCTCGATACAGCACTCGACCCAGTGCTCGACAAGACCGAGGCCGAGGCAGACGATCCCGCCAAGGCGCTACTGAAGCTTTCGGTCATCGATCCCGCCTGCGGCTCGGGCCACTTCCTGCTGGCCGCCGCTCGCCGCATCGCCACGCGCGTCGCCCGCATCCGAGCGGATGGAACGCCGTCGCTTGCCGATTTTCGTCATGCCCTGCGCGATGTCGCGCGATCCTGCCTGCACGGGGTGGACCGCAACCCGATGGCGGTGGAGCTGACCAAGGTCGCGCTCTGGATCGAAACGGTGGACCCCGGCCTTCCCCTAGGCTTCTTCGACGCGCAGATCCGCTGTGGCGATGCGCTGTTGGGTGTCTTTGATCTCAAGGTGCTGGAGGATGGCATCCCCGATGCCGCCTACAAGCCGTTGACGGGAGACGACAGAGACACGGCGAGATACTACACCCGCGCAAATAGAGACGAAAAAGCAGGACAGGGAACTCTGGATTTTACCGGTGGCCGATCCCGTCTGCCGGCCATCCGGCCAATCGCCGCAGAATACACCGGCTTTCGTGCTCTGGGCGAAGACACGCTCGACGATATCATCACCAAGGATCGTCGGTTCCTGTCTATCCGTGAAAGCGAGGCCTTTCACAAGGCGGAAATGGCCTGCGACCTTTATATCGCAGCCTTTCTTTTGCCGAAGACCGGTGGTGCCCCGACTTCGCGGGGCACACGATTGGTTCCGACCACCTCGGATGTGTGGCAGGCGCTGGACGATGGGCAGGTCTGGGGGCCGATCATAGGGCAAGCGACTGCGGCACGTCGCGCCTGCGCCTTTCACTGGCCGCTGGAGTTCCCTGATGTGATACAGCGAGGCGGGTTCGACGTGGTGCTGGGCAATCCGCCGTGGGAGCGGATCAAGCTGCAAGAGCAGGAGTTTTTTGCCGCCCTTTCGCCCGAGATTGCCAATGCCTCGAACAAGGCCGGGCGCGACAAGCTGATCAAGGCGCTGGCTAACGCGCCCGAGGGAAGCCCCGAACGTGCGTTATCCGATACCTTTATTGCCGCCAAGCATGAGGCCGAGGCGACCAGCGAATTCGTTCGCGTGGCTGAAGATCAGGGCGGGCGCTTTGCCCTGACGGGGCGCGGTGATGTGAATACATACGCTCTTTTTGCGGAACTGTTCGCCAACCTCGCGCGGGAGCGCGCAGGGGTGATCGTGCCGACGGGTATCGCCACCGACGCCACCACTGCGCCTTTCTTTACACATCTGGTGGAACAGCAGCGGCTGGCGAGATTGGTGGATTTCGAGAACCGTGCCGGACTTTTCCCCGCTGTACACAGTGCAATGAAGTTCACTCTACTCACCCTGGGTCGCGACGAACCTCAGGCGCACTTCGCTTTTTTCCTAACTACACCCGCGCAACTATCTGAAGCCGAGCGCAATTTCACGCTCTCGCCCGCGCAGATTGCTGTTATAAATCCTAACACGATGACCGCGCCGGTTTTCCGCTCCCGCGCAGATGCGGAACTCACGGCCAAGATCTATGCCAACACTCAGGTCCTGATTGACGAAAGTAAAGGCGCGTCGGGCAACCCTTGGGGCCTGACCGTGCATACCCGCCTTTGGCATATGGCTGAAGACGCCGATTGGTTCCGAACCGCGTCGCAACTGGCTTCCGAAGGGTTGGTAAGAAACGGAAGCACATGGAACAGAGAGAAGTCGAACCCGCTGCAGCCAGAATATTCCCCGCTCACCGAAGCAAAGATGGTCACATATTATGATCACCGGGTCGCAACCTACGGTGAACGCGGAGATGATCGCGGCTATCGTGTTCTCCCTGAAACCACACTTGAACAACACCAAGACACGGCATTTGAACCCGAGCCTTTCTATTGGGTTCCTACAATCGAATTGAATCGTCGGCTCGACCCATTGTCCGGTTTTGGATGGCTCCTCGGATGGAAAGACGTTGCGTCCGCCACAAATGAGCGCACTGCGACATTCTCGATCATTCCACGTTCCGCCGTCGGCCACACGATGCCTCTCATGTTTCCCGTATCATCGCCGCCGACAATCGCGTGTTTGTATGCCAACTTGTGCTCATTAATCCTTGACTATCCCGCACGCCAGTCCATTGCCGGACTCCACCTAACATTGGGATATCTCAAGCAATTGCCAGTCATCCCTCCAGCCTTCTACACGGAACCCCGCCTCACTTTCATCACCCCAAAGGTGCTGGAACTCACCTACACCTCGCACAGCCTTGCCCCTTTCGCCCGCGATCTGGGCTATGATGGCCCGCCCTTCGCCTGGGACGAGGATCGACGTGCCCACCTGCGCGCTGATCTCGACGCCTTCTACGCTCGCGCTTATGGCCTGAACCGCGATGAGTTGCGCTATATCCTCGACCCCGCCGACGTGAAGGGCCCCGACTACCCTTCGGAAACTTTCCGCGTCCTGAAGGAAAAGGAAATCCGCCAGCACGGCGAATACCGCACTCGCCGCCTCGTCCTCGAAGCGTGGGATCGGATGGAGCAAGACGGTGCGTTTATAGCTCTTGGAATGGCTAGTGCTGTATCTGCCACGGCGCAGCCGATCCAGGCTCCGCAGCTCGAAAAGCTCCTGAATACAATATGGGCTTGGCCACAGGGTATCAATGAACGTGACAGGGTACGCGCCCAGCTTCGTGCCCTAGTAGGCATCCTGCCAGAGCCGTCCGACCGTCGCCGCGTCCGTTTGGCCGCGTTGGCCTGTTTGCAGCCAGGTTTGCTTGATGGGTTCCTTTCGGAAGCGGATCGTCGTGAATGGAAACGTCTTGTGGCACATCCAGAGGGCTTGACCCAGCTCGTTCCACCGACAAATGCAGCGTGGGGTGCAGCTTTCAACGAGCTCGTCTCATCAGCCGTACTGGATGTGTCGCCCGATGGCAGCCGCTGGGGTGCTGGCGTAAGGCTCGACCGCTCAACCCTGAATGCAAACGATCCTTCTATCGGTCGCGCACTTTTCGCCTGGTCACGGCTCGAGAGCGTTGATCTGGATCAGGGGCTCGGCCAGGTTCCATCGGCAATCTTGCCTTTCATCCGGGAGGGACGTCTTGCAGCCTGACCTATTTCAGCCAGATGAGATTGAGTTCACCTCGCCGGGAAGTCAGCAGGGCCCACGCCTTTGGGTTCGGCGCATAGCGCTCTGGCAGGATAGTAAGACCCTGTTGCGCAACATTTCGCTTCGGCCCGGAGTGAATATTGTATGGTCGCCGGACCTCTCGATGAATGGGACCGGCGCCACACCTCACGGCAGCGGAAAAACGACATTTTGTCGGCTGATCCGATACTGCCTGGGTGAGCGGCACTTCTCCAATGAAGAACAACGTCCACTCATGCAGCATAAGCTGCCAAACGGCTTTGTCGGTGCAGAGATCATCATTGATGGGGAATGCTGGGTAGTAACACGTCCTATCGGCATGAATCTGCCGTCGCGGACCGAACGTGCCGAGCGGATCGAGGATACGTTTGATCAGATTCTTGTGGGCACCGAACCTCCAACGATAGCATCGGTGATCTCGGAACGGTTTTGTGCTGGTTATAGAGATCAGGTCCCTGGTAACTTAAAGGCAGAGCAAGTCTGGGACGTCCTGCTGTCATGGCTCACCCGCGACCAAGAATGCCGCCTGGACGACTTGTTCGACTGGAGGTCCAAGCGATCTGGTTCCGGATCACCCGCGCAGGAGCTGTCGCTTGAAGCGAAGTTGAGCGTGGTGCGCCTTGCAATCAAAGCGCTCTCCGCTGACGAGGTTCAAGCCAGCATCGCGGCTCGTATACTTGCGCGCGAACGAGATACCCTGCGGGAGAAGCTCGGCCACATCGACTGGTTCCAGGGGCAGCGGTTTGCCGAACTTTCCGAAAGCCTTTCCATTCCCAGCGATCGCGACCCGAACGAGGAAGTGGTTCGCAAGGAGCTCATCGACAAAGCTCAAGAACAACTTGCGAGGGCTATGGGCGCCGACCATGCCATGGGCCAGAGGCCAAGTGATACGCTGCGAAAGAAGCGCCATGCGCTGCAGTCTGAACGGAATGACAGAAGCGAAGACAGGGCTGAGAAAAGAGCGCTTTTCAAAAGCTTGCCTAGTCAGATTGCCGCTGCCCGAGCGGAACAGGGAACCGAGCAAGCGAGGCTCGAAACTGGCGTCATTGTCCGCTGCACAATTTGCCATGTAAATATCGACGAAGTGACCGCAAAGGGATGCGGCATCTCTTTGGAGCGTTGTGACATCGACCAGTTGCGCTCCAGGATGGCTCGGTCAGAGCAACAGGTGATGGAGCTGGAGCGGCAGAAAGGCGCGATGCCCGACGAAATAGATCAGCTCGATCGAGAGATTGTTCAGCTCGACCAAGAGATCGCCCAGGTTGACAATTCGTTAGCGCAGCTTGAGCAACAGGACTCTGCCGCTAACAAGGTTGTCAATCGGGCACGCGAATTGGTTCGTGAGGCGACTTGGTTCGATCGCCAACTTAGTGATCGTATACCAACGGTACAACGCTTGGACGCCATCGATAAAAGGCTGGAAGTGCTCAGTCAGACGGTGGCGCTCGAGCGAGAACGTGTAGCAGCGGCAATAGGCGATCTTGGTGCACTGTTTCAGCAACTCGTTGCCGCCCTAATGCCGAAAGGATGCTACGGGAAAATGAAGCTCGACGGCAAACGCCTTCATGCGGAGATATCGTTTGCACGCGGCGCAGGGCTGTCTACAGCCGCGGTGGAGTCATTCAAAATTGTAGCCTTTGACCTCGCTGCTATGATCCTGGCTGGGAATGGCAAAGCCGACATGCCGTCGTTTCTTATTCATGACAGTCCACGTGAGGCAGACCTCGACGCTGGCATTTATTCGAACCTCTTCGATTTCGCCTTGGGCTTGGAGAGGAAGGCCGATCCTCCACCTTTCCAGTACATCGTTACGACAACAACGGCACCGTCGCAGATCAAACCCGATCATCCGGCCATGCGACTCCAGCTCTCCTCTACACCTCCCGAGGCTCGGCTGTTTGCGATGGATTTTTGATGGTCGGTGCCCCACAGTCATTCGTTACGAGTCACGAATGCGACAAGGTCGCGTTTCAGAATGGCTTTCGCCGGACACATGGCGAAAGCGGCGGCTGGCGGCACTACACCTCTACGACGGCGCAGGGTTCGCTCTGGCTCACGCGGGACAATACAGGCGGCTGGCTCCTCGCATTGGATCACGCTGGCGTCGTCGCGGAAATCGGCCTCGAGCCGCGCGATGCCGAGGGACCCGGCATCGCGCGCTTTTGGTTCGCTGACTTGGTTTTGCTGTATGCAACAATGCCGCGGGTTTACGAACTCGCTGTGAGCCTTCCGGATGCGCCGCTTCAGGAGTTCCTTCACCACACGGAGGTTCTACCTCGGTCGACCGAGGCGGAGCGGCTCGTGGTGCAACGGGTCGGGCAGAACATTTTCCGTGAGCGACTTATGGCATACTGGCAAGGGCGCTGCCCCTTGACGGGCATTACCGACAAAGCTCTTCTCCGCGCCTCCCACATCAAGCCCTGGAAGGACTGCGACAGCGATGCCGAGCGGCTCGACGTTCACAATGGCCTTCTCCTGTCGGCCCTCTGGGATGCCGCATTCGATAGCGGTCTCGTAAGTTTCGATGATGCAGGAAGGCCACTCTTTTCGCCCACGCTCAGCTCCGATGGAAAGGCGTTGCTCTGTTGGGAAAACCCGCTTCCGTTGAGCGATAAACATCGCGAGAAGCTGGCATGGCATCGAGCTTCATTTTTGTATGAGGATGCATCGGCATTTATATGAAGCTGAGGACGTCAAGCGGCTGTACCGGCGTCCGGGAGCGTTGGGTTGCCGAGCCGCAAGCTCAGCCGCTTGCGGCAATAGCGGAAATTATTTCCGCATCCTCAACCCTTGAACAATTTCTCGCGGTGGTATTGCAGAAACTGCGAATGCGGCCGCTCGTCCGCGCGTGCTGGGACAAGCAGGTGCCGCTCTGGATTGATGAGCCTTGTGATGGTGTCGGGCACACCGCTGTCGGCGATCAGCAGGCTGTAATCGTCATCGACCGAAATCAGGCCGCGGTCGAACATCCAGTGCACGGTTCCGGACAAGGCCATACCATTCCGAACACTATCCGGCCCACCATCTGCCACCGGGCGGATGTGTGCTGCCTGGACCTCGGAGCGTCCTCCACCGTTGATCAACTTGAGGCCGGTGACGGCACATGTGTCTTGGTAGGCCGACTTGATGGCCGCCGAGAAGGCCCGCTCCCGGAATGGACGCTGTAGCACTTGGGAGACGATCCGGCGATCGACGCTGTCGATCTCGAAGGGCATCTGCGGATTGTCTCCAAATCCGATGCGCGCCTCCTCGACGGGATCCGGCGCCGGTCTTTCACGATTCCGCTTGCCGAGCACATGCGCGAAGCCGGCGGCGAGGATCAGGTCATATTCTGCATCCGGAATATTTCGGACAGCGCGACCGAACGCTCCTTTGTTGGTCGAGCCGTCGTCCTTTCGTAGCCCGCTCTCATAATAGTGGTCCGCCTCCTTGAAGGGTACGGCGTGATCAAATGGCAGGAAGTCCTCGATCAGCGCATAGAAGTGGTCGGGCTTTGACGGGTCCTCAATGATATCGGTGATCCTGGCCGTTGCGAAATACGCCTGCCTGCCGCCCGTCTTCATGAGGTCGCCGCTTGGCCGCCGCGGCTCGTAGTAGACGATCCAATCTCCCCTCGCGGCCTCGACCTGACGCAGATAGGTGCGCGGGAAATGATACCGCTGCTCCGGAAGGTCGTCGTAGGTCGAGTCGACCTTGGTGGTCAGAATTGCCTTTGCCATAAGCGCGCTCTTTCATGCAGACGAGTTGCGGCCAGTCCGTCCTGACTACCAGGCCGGGCGGGATGTTGAAAGGGGCGCTTGGGTGTACATGGGCCGAAAAACGCCTCAGGCGGCACTCGTATTAAGTGTATACGTTTCTTGCCTCAACGAGAAGCAAGATTCCTTTGTCGATGGGTAAAAGCGCCCGTTCGTGGAGTATATATAGTATTGTTTTACGTATAAAACAAGGAAACAAATTATTGCAAAACCTTTAGTTGGTTTAACTATTTGGATATTGTGCGATAATAGTTGGGTAAGATCATGGAAGCTTACTTTCACAAAAACATAAGGAGATAGACTGTGAAGATCATCAATAAATCATCCGCTTTTGCTTCTGCCGCCCGCCCCTTTTATGAAGAGCACGCGATCGGCGATGATCTGAAGATGCGGCTTGAGGATGAGGCCAAGCTCCTCATCGGTGCGCAGCGCAGATCGACGGAAGAGGCTTTCGAATCCGGGGAGCGTCTCGATAGGGTTGCTTTACTCCTCCCGGAAGGCACCGTGGAGAAATGGGCCGTCGAGTGCTGCGGCTACACTTCGCGCCACATCCGCACTATGCGTGCTGTGGCCCGCAACTTGAATGCCTATAAGCAGATCCTTGTGGATCTCGCTGTTGGTCCGACCGTGCTTGGAAAGCTGAGTGCTGCCACGCCGGAGCAGGTCGAACAGGCCATCGGCTTTGCCGGCATGCACGGTCGCTTGCGGGTGCAGGACGTCACGGCAATTATCGCCGGGTCGAAGTCGGACGTCGATGAGAACCCGGACCGCGATCCGTATGATCTTGGCGGGCTCGACGGGCTCAAGGCGATCATCGCAATCAAGGTCCGCGATGGGTTGAAGTCGTTTGTGGCGCACATCGAGGAGATCCTCACCCATGTTGCCGACGCTTTGCCGAAGAACAACATCGTCAAGAAGACGCTCGCTCAACAGATCGCGCTTACGGCACGTCTCGCCCACCGCGAGCTGGAGAGCCTTGCGGAGTTCGTCACTCCGAACCCTCGGGCAGCCTACGTCATTGACGCCACCCGGTTGCCCGCCGGCTCGCGGTGGGCGGCGGTTAGCGGTCTGCTTTACAAGATGGGCAGTGATACCTCGTGGCCCGACAAGGCTGAGCTTCGGACATGGCTGAAAACGGAGGTCGTGCCGACCCTGGAGTGGGTGACTTCGAAGAAGCCCCTTCCAACTTTCCCGAACGCGAAAACCTCTAACCTCGCGGTGCCTACGGCGGAAGCACTGGTGGTCGAAACTCCCGAGGGTCCGGCACCGGAGGCAGCCGGTGCGCCATCGATCGAAGACGCGGTGACGTCGATGGCGGCGGCCTTTGGCATCGTCGCCACGGTCGACTTGTCGATGCCGGAGAAGAAGGGGGAGGAATCCATCCCGACGTTGACGGAAGCCCTGGCCAAGACCGATAAGCGTGTCCAGCGTCCCGCGTTCTTGGCCAAGGCAAAGCCGACCTCGCCACCATCCGCCACGGCTTAAAGTTGGAAGGCCGGACTACCGGTCTTGCCATCGAGTTCGAGAGGGCCGCCCGTCGGCCCTTCTCATTTCCGGATCCAGCCAGAATTCTGCGGCAACGAGATCCGGTTCGCGATCTACGATCGTTTTCAGATCGGGGACTGTGAGCCCGGCGTTAACCTTGTACCGGCTTTGTTCTGTTTTTATGATCTGGGTCCTTGAGCCCGGCCGCGGGTCCTGCCAGGTTGGGGACGTTCCGGATGGCTGGAACAAGACGGCCCAAGCCGATGCTACCAACATCGACAAGGGCCTGACCCTCAACCTTGTACAAGAAGGAATCGGGCTATGAGCACGAATACCGCTTCTGTTCCCTGTGGGGAAGTTCTCCGTTCTATCATCAACACCAGCGAAGCCGTCTCGGCCGCCGCATCCCGCCCGCGCCCGTTCGGCTTCGGCCGCAATACGGTTCAAGCTGCGACTTCGATCCACGAGCCTGCGGTCCTGCGCCGTCATCCGCATCTCGTTCGCTTCTCTGATGTCGAGGCCGATCTCGATCTGCTGATCGATCGCGCCATTGCAGCCATCGTCGACGGCGAACCGACCGAAGACGAGATCCTCGGTCATTACGTCAACATCGCCTCGCTTGTCCGCGCGGTCTCCTTCCGGGAAGGCAAGTTGTTGGAACAGGCGGTCGACCGCCTGGCGAAAGCCAACCCGGACATCCTCGTCCTGACACAGTCCCTGAAACTGCCGCTCGTCAAAGCAGCAATGGAAGCCTTGTCCGGCAACGACTGGTCGAGCCTTGATGGCGTGAAGCTCGATTGCGAGGCACCGGCGAAAGGCAGCTACACCCCCGACCTGATCGTGGTGAACCGCGCCCGGCATACGGCATACATCCTCGACCTCAAGCGGTCGCTTGCGTCCTATAGCGATACGAGCCGGCTCGAAGAGTTGAAGATCAAGATGATGGCGTCGGCAATGGTCTTGCCCGACTGGCTCTACAAGAACCACAAGCGCCTGATGGTCGATGCGGTGGAAGTGGCGATTGTCGATGGTGCCAGCCGCCCGAGCGATCATGCCAACGGGGTCTGGGCCCTATCCGAGATTGACGACCTTCTGGAGATCGATGGTGTCGCTGCCTGCATGGCAGAACTGCGCCGGCGCTTCGGTCGGCGCGTGCAGCAGCTTCTCGAAGTTGAGGCGCGCAAGGCGATCGGTGTAAACGAGCGGGCCATGACCGTTGCGGCCGAGATGGTCGGTCATTCATCAGTCCCCATTCCTTCGCGGATCAATCTCAACGGGCCGAGCCGGACCTTCGAGGAAGACCAGGCTGTCCGCTCAGGTGATGACGACCTTGCTCGTGATGATCTCGGGGAAGATGTCTTCGGCTCGTGCGATGAGACAGAGGATGATGAGCCAATACCGGTCTTCTTCCGCGTCGGCTATGCCCGTCGTCCGGCGGCACATTGATCTGATGGTTTGAACGCCGTGCCCTGACGCTTGCCGTCGAGAATCGGACGTTGACCGCCATGGCCAGGGGCCGCGGCTTCCTCACCATTCCCTCATCTCTCATTGGCGCCGGACCCGCAGCGGTCTGGCCAAGGAGCCGTCATGTCTTCCGACACCCATCCGGATGTGCCGCTGCGCATCCGTTGCGAGACGATCTCGCCCACTTCATCGCCAAGCCTGGCTTGCCATCGTTCGCATGGCGTAATCCTTCGCTCTCCCGGATCTGGTCTTGGCCGTCCGCTTGCCGACGATCCGGCTGTCCTGATCGGATTGGCGCTCGGACATGTCCGGCAGGGAGAAGGGCTTACCGGCATCGTACCGGACATCATCATCGATCGACTGCGGGCGCTTGCCGATCACGGCAATCCGGCTTGCCGCCTGTTGCTCGACTGGTTGGCCGGACGAAACCGCGATCTCATCGCATCGTCTCACCCGGTTCCGGCTGAGCGGCCTTCGATCAAACTCCGCCCCGGTCGCCGCATGATCCGGGAGCGCCGCCAGGCCGGGCCGGGCAGCTTGAAGCGGCGCAAGCCGACGAAGCCCCAGTCGCCCGATCCCAAAACGGCAATTATTGCCGCGACGACGGAGGGCCGGATCGATGAGTAAGCTATCGCGCCTGCTCGTCCGCCGCCTGGAGCGCATTGCCCGCCGGGAGGCTCAGCGCAATGCGCATCGCAATGGTTTGCTGCACATGAAGATCGTCGAGGTCGGCGGCCATGTCATGCGGTGCTATGCACCGGCCTTCGATACGTCCCGTCTGTCTGGAGATCGCGATCGGGATCTGGCATGGCTGCGCCGGAATTTTGGCGGCTACCTTCTGCCGCCGCCACAGCCGTCCGACATTGTTGTGACCGAAGGCAGGCCTCATGCATTCGTCTCGCCGTTTCCGTCCGGAGGAACGCAGGCCGGAAGCGGTGATCACATCTCCACCACGGATCGTGCGCACCGCGCCTATGCCGTCGGCCTGGTCGGCCAGGCGGGCAGGTCGCCCTTGGTCAGCAACATCGTCACCTCTATCGTACTTGCCCGCGCGATCGAGAATGGCAGCATGCCCTTCGCCAAGATCGCTCGCGCTGCTGCCATGTCGGCACCCGTCGTGTCACTGCATGCGCCGATGGCCGGCTTCGAGCAGGCCATGCGGCGGCTGATCGAAGTGCCCGGCTTCATTCCGGGTGGTGCTTTGAGCGGGATCGATGGCGACTATGTCTATGACGGCTCAAGCTTCGTAGGGTCGGAGAGTACTGGTCGGACCTACATCCAGTTCTTCGGAGATAATGTCCGGCGCGTCAGTGGCGCGGCACTGCAGCGGCGGCTGGTGAATGCGCTGACGCGGGACTATCCCGTCGTGGCAATCTCGGAGAAGTCGGACGCCATTCCATCCGAGATCACCATTGCCGCCGATGTGGATCTCGCCACCGGCTGGCTCGATTACGCGTTCATCAGTACGATGATTGAGGCGATGCATGGCGCTGCTGGTATCGCTGCTCTTGAGCAGTGGTCGACGGCCTACGACGCCCACTACCTGACGATCGATGATGTCGTGCTCGCCTGTCGGCCGGGGCGCAGTGCCCCTGAGGTGATCGCGGTGCTGGCGTCGCTCACCGAGCGCAATCGCATTGCTGCCCGGGACGGCGATGATGACGAAGGCGATCCGGCTTCGTCCGGCGCCGGAAAGCCATCGAAATCGACGCAGGGTGCTGCATCGTCAGAGAAGACCTCGTCCGGAAAGGACAGCGGTGGTGGATGGAAGCGCGACAAGCCATCCGGCGCCGAGGTCATTCAGCCGGAGCCGCTGGATAACACCAATACGCCCGGTCGCCCATCACCGACGGTCGAAACGCTCTCCGGATACGGCAAGGCCAAGATCTGGGCACTGGATCTGAAAGTGGATCTTGCCGATTACAGGGCAGGCTCGCTTGCCTGGGCGGACATGAGCACCAAGCTGCTGCTCTACGGTGCGCCAGGGACTGGCAAGACGACGTTTGCCCGGGCGCTGTGCAATAGCCTGCAGGTTCCCTTGGTTGTCACCTCCGTTTCGACGTGGCTACAGGGTGGGCATCTCAACGATGTCATCGATAAAATGGCCAAGACGTTTGCCGAGGCGCGTGCGATGGCGCCATCGATCCTGTTCATCGACGAGATCGACGGCATTGGAAAACGGCAGCCAGCGGAACAGGAGTACGCCGACTACTGGAATACGCTCGTCAACAAGGCGCTAGAGCTGCTCGATGGTGCCGTGAAGAGCGAGGGGCTGGTCATCGTCGGTGCGACCAATCGGCCGGAACAGATCGATGACGCGATCAAGCGCTCTGGGAGACTGGAGACTCACATCGAAATCCCCATGCCCGATGTCGCGACACTCGCGGAGATCTTCGCTCACCATCTCGGCGATGACATTGCGTCACTGGTCAGCGATACTGGATCGACAAGCACTGACGCCGAAGAGAGGTGTTCAAAGGATGCCGGCACCTTGACGGAAGAACGGTCGGCGTTCGACGGGCGGCCTGACAACAATGACCACGACAAACCTGGTTCCGACGAAGTCAGGAAGGGAGCAGCGAAATGACCGCCACATCGAAGCACAACACTGAACCCGCCATGCCTAACGCCGCCGTTCAGGTGATCCTGAACCGGCTGGCGACCCGCGCCATGGGCCTGACGGGCGCCGACATCGAGCGGATCGTTCGCCAAGCTCGGTTGAAAGCGCGGCGCGAGAAGCGGTCGATCCGCTACAATGATCTCGAAGATGGTATCCGGATGGACCGGCCGCAAGTGCCATACGATCTGCGCTGGCGCTTTGCCATCCACGAGTCCGGCCATGCGGTCGTTCACCACGCTCTCAGACTCGGCCCGATCCATGGCCTCAATATCGATAGCCCAAGTGGCGGTGGCTACAGCCAGCTTGGCTTTACCGCATCCGGCAGCGACACACTGGGCTATCGGGAGGACATGCTGGCAATGCTGATGGCGGGGAGGGCGGCTGAGCAGATCGTGGTTGGCAGCGTCTCAGCGGGATCAGGCGGCACCGACGACAGCGATCTGGCGCGGGCGACGAAGCTGGCGCTTGCTATGGAGCGCAGCCTGGGCTTGGGCGCTATCCAGCCGCTGCTCTATCGCGACGACAAGGATCCGACTGCCGTGCTCGATGGCAATCCGGATCTGGCGGCCCGCATTCATACCCGACTGGAGAAGGCGTTCGCACGGGCTGGCGAGACCCTCACCGAAAACCGGGACGGACTTGATGCCTTGGTCAAGGCGCTGTTCGATGCCCAGGCGCTCGATGGAGTGGCCGTGAAGCGGCTCCTCAAACACAGTGATCGTGCAGGAGGAAGCTGATAGCCTTCGGTGCGCATCGTAACGGGGAGTAAGGTATGAATGTTGCTGTCGTCGCGCACTCTGACTGGAGCATCGACAGGAAGAAGCGCTGGATGTCGGTTGCCATCCGGAACGGCGTGCGATGGCAGGTCCATGCGCCAGAGCTGGTGGGCGACACCCTGAGCCTGATCGACCGGATGAAGGTCAGATCGGTTGCGGAAGGTGCCCTCCTGCTCGGCTTTGATTTCCCAATCGGTCTTCCAGAGGCCTGCGCGCGCGCCACCGGCTTGCCTCGTTCGGATCGGGTATCTGGTCGGACTGGTATAGCGTTGCCGACCACCGTAGCCGCATCTCCCTCCACCGCCCGTTCTATCCGGCGCGGCCGGGCGGCACCCAGCGCGCGCATCTCTTCGATGCTCTCGGCGTGACCGATCCGCAGGCGCTTCTGCTTGTGTGCGAACGCGCGACCCCGGATCGGCAGGCTGCCTGCATGCTGTTTTGGACGCTCGGCGGCAATCAGGTCGGAAAGGGTGCTATCGCCGGATGGCGCGAGATGATCGTCCCCCGGCTGGACGAGATCGCCCTTTGGCCGTTCGACGGACGTCTGGCCGATCTCCTCGATACCAGGCCATGCGTCATCGCAGAGACCTATCCCGGCGATGTCTACCGACAGCTCGGCATGCCCCGCGGCGGCTGGAGCAAGCGGCGGCAGAGCGACCGCCAGCGGATAGCGAAGGCGATGATACCTTGGCTTTTGGCACGGTCGGATCTCGACGCTCATGCTTTCTTGCCGATGATCGAAGATGGGTTCGGCGCGGATAAGGCAGGTGAGGAACGTTTTGATGCGGTCGTCGGCCTGCTCGGCACGCTCGACGTCGTCGATGGGCGGCGTGACGAAGGCGTTCCGGATATCGATGGGGTGCGCCGGTGGGAGGGTTGGATCCTTGGTCATCATCGCAATAATGCAAACTGATGCGAGACGACGTGAGGCAGGTTGTCGGCAATGGATCTCACGTCTTCAGGACCTGAGACAAATTGCGCTCTTTTGATTCTGAGTTCGGGATTTTCGATTCAGAACTCAAACAGAATGATTCAGCAACGCCGTTTGCGCATGCTCAACCTGCATTGGTGCAAGGCAATGTGCCCGCAACGCGAAACAAATTGCGCTCTTTTGATTCAAATCTCTGAGCTGCCGATTCTGAACTCGATATTTTTGATTCCGCCAAACGGCGCTTGCGCCGGTGGGCCGGTCCCCTGACCATTGAGGAGGCCGAGGAGTGGGAGGGCGAATGATGAATGCAAAGGCGGCAAGGCAGCGGCAGAAGGCGCTTCGTGATGCGAACAGGAGTGCGCGGCGGCCTGAGCGGGATGATCTCGCAAGGGTGGCGCTATATTGGCTCATACGCAGGGCGGTCGATAAAGGCCAGGAGGCTGAACTCGCGAAATTCCAGGACGTGATCGTGTCTATGCTGAGCGATCAAGGCTTCGATGAGGGCGAATGCGATAGGGTCTTCGACGATCTCGTCTCGAAATACCGGTCCGGTGGCCTTCCGTTCCGCCGGAAGCTTCACCTCCTTTATCCCGATGGTGTCGATCAGGACGTTTGAGCGGTCGTTCATTTTGGACCACCGCGGTTCCGGTCTTCCTTGTTGCTGGTACCGCTCAGCGCCTAACGGCGTTTGTCCATCTCACGTGTTCTCCCCCCATTACTTCGTAAAACGCCGTTCGATTCTGAATCGAATTTCCAGAGCGTGCCGTGGGCTAAAACGCTTCATTAACGCGCTTCGCTTAGCTCGACCGCCCCCTTGAACTGAGGGGTCCAGTAACAACGAGCATGAAGTGAAATGACGAAACTTACCGCAATGAAAGCCTTCCAGCGCAAGATCGACGCCTATTGCGCGATGCGACTAATTCCAAACTTCTCGACCAACGATGCCGACGCCCTCAATGCCTATATGCGGCTTCTTATCGAGCGACGATGCGGTCCGCAGCGAACCGGAGGTCACACGGATTGGGATATGGTTGCCCGGCTGACTGGCGTGGATGCGACGATGCTCGCCGTACATCACCGTGCAATCGATCCGGCCTTTGATGCCATCCTTCGATGGAGTAGGGATGGCGACGCTGGGAAAGATACGCCACCCGGTTCGCGGAAATCGACCGTGAACAAGAAGAAGGCGCTTTTGGCCGATCAGCCGAAGGCTCGTCCGGGAACTGTCGCAGCAGACAACACGCGGCCTCGGGATAATCTCGCGAAACGAAAGCCCGCGGACATCGTCGACTGCCCGGAACCCTTGTTCCAGCAACGGTCCGATCCTTCCGGTCTCGCCGAGGCACTCCAGCTTCACATGCGACGGCATGGCGAAACCTATTGGGTCCTCCATCGTTCCGTGGTCCGCTCCGATGAGCCTATGGACAAAAACACACTGCTGAGCTCGATCGAAGGACGGCGCGTACCACGCAGCACCGACAGCTTTGACGTGCTCGGACGGATCGAGCGTCGCTACCACCTTCCGGACGGGTACTTCAAGGCAAAACTTCCGCATCAGTCGCGGTCAGCGTCCGGTTTCAACCTGTCGGAACTCGACCCGGCTGAACGTCGAAGGATCGCCTGGCATCTCCCGGACGACTTCAATGCTCTGCCATTTGCCAAGCGCCAGGAGATCCTGGATTGAGTGCGTCGTGTGATCATCAGCGGCTCAACGGATTACAGAAAATTCCAGGCTGCCGCAGCCAAGCAACGTTACGCCATCCGCTTCCCGGGCGTGTCCTATGGCGGACGTGCACCGCGAGACGGCAAGATCGCGGTGCCGGCAAACTATGAGGAGACATGGATCGAGGATCCCGATCTCCTGTCGGGCGTCGTGGATGCACCGCCGGCATTGGCCATGGAAATGGCTGACCTCGTCCGCTTCAAGACCTCGGCCCTCACGTCGATTGGTTTCCAACGCAACGGCGTCTGGGGCGAGGAGACGGCTTCTCAGAAGATCGAGCATCTGGGGCTCATGTTCGGCGCGTTGGCGGCGTCGAGGACGGGTGAGATCAAAGGGTACGGCGTGCCGGTCCGCCACCTGACATTCGGCCTGCTGATCTTCCCGGGCATATGGGACTGGTATCTGCAATGGCGTGAAAGCCGTCGCGGTTTCTACACGGCCTGGGAAGTCGATATGCTACGGATTGCGCTGGCGATCACGAAGGAAGGCACTGGATGGCTCAGACAGCATCCTGAACTTCTCGCTCGCGTTCAGCCCATTCCCGGTCTCGTCTCGCAAAACGAGATCGACGATGCCCGAGAGGATTGGCATGGTGCGTGTGAGGATTTCCACAAGCACGCCGCTCATCGTGTAAAGGAGATCCAGCGCATTGCCCGCGTCCATCGCGATCCCTTCGAGCCGATCATGCCAGTGCTCGAGGCCGACAGTCCGGTTGGCGAGTATCGTAAGATCACCGAGGAGATCATTCGCCTCATGCCGGACGAAGAGCGTTATCCGCGCCCGGCCGCGGAGGCAGTTCGATCGTTCCTCATGTTGCGGCTGGGATTGCATCTGGGGCTTCGCCAGAAAAATCTTCGGCAATTGATGCTCTGCCCACGCGGACAGATGCCGCGTCCGGAACGTGTCCTCGAAAAGCTGAAGCGCGGGGAAATCCGCTGGAGCGAGCGAGACGGTGGCTGGGAAGTGCTGATTCCAGCAGTCGCCTTCAAAAATGCCCACTCGTCATTTTTCGGAGACAAGCCGTTCCGACTGGTTCTACCGGATCTGCTCGACCTCTACCGTTACATCGATGACTATGTCGAACGGCATCGCGCTACGCTGCTCAAGGGCGTTGCCGATCCCGGAACCTTCTTCGTGAAGACGGTGAAGACGACAAGCACCGATGCGGCATATGACGTGACGACCTTCTACGAGGCCTGGAGGCTGACTATCCAGCGTTACGGAATCTATAATCCCTATACCGGACGAGGGGCGATCAAGGGCCTGCTGCCTCATGGTCCACATAACGTGCGGGATGTGCTCGCCACCCACATCCTGAAGCAGACCGGCTCATATGAGCAGGCAAGTTACGCGATCCAGGATACGGCTGACATGGTGGCCAAGCATTATGGCCGCTTCTTACCTCAAGACAAGGCAGCACTGGCTGCGAGAATTCTCAATCGGGTTTGGGAGGCAGCTTAGTTTTCCTGGAGTGCCGAGGCGGAAATCATTTCCGCCTCGGCTTCATTACTTCTTGCCTTCACGTGCCCACGGCGGCGGCTGCTTGTTCTCGATCCATGGGAGAAGATGCAGAGGCTGCCGTTCGACGCCCGATGTGATGACCGGATAATGTTTAAGAGCACTTCGCATCAACGGAAGGCCTGCTGGGTTGGTGTATCGCGTGTTGGTTTCGCTACCTTCGCTGAGCCGTCCGGAGATGTCGTCGATGACTTCAGTCGGCACACCCGCCTGTTTCAACGTGTCGGCCACGCCGTGCCGAAGCGCGTGAATTGCGCGCTTCCACATTTTTTCACCGAGCGCTCCCTGCATGATCGGGACAAAGGTGTCGTAGAACCGATCTCCGGGATCGTTATCCGTCTTGTCAGAGAACAGATCCGGGAAAAGTGCCTCGTACCCCAATTGCTTGATGGCTTGAACGTAGTCGATGAAGCCCAAGCGCACCAGCTCCTCCGGCACAGGTAGTAGTCGGTTAGACTGTTCATTCTTCAATCCACGAATGCTGTTCGCACGAAGGATGATGACGTAGCTGTCGCCATCTTTTGCGATGTCGTTGACATGAAGCCCGGCAAACTCTTTCCGTCGGGGGCCCAGATAGGTGTACAGGATCGGAAGAAAATAAAGCGAATCGTGGAAGACTTGCTTTCCCGGCTGGCGCCTTTTCCCGCGTAGATGCCCATGCGAACCAACATAAAGCGGGCTGGAAAAAATCGGAGCGATATCCGCCGGGGATGGCTTGAATTGTTTGCCACGGACCTCGCCAGCCTTTGGCTTTCTCGGGCGCAAGCCCTCGAAGGTCCATTCCTCGATTTCGAATCCGTGACCTTTCAGATGTTTTAGGAAGTGTTGCAGGTTTCCGAAGTGCTTGCGGATAGTCGTGGAGGCCAGGCCGACCTTCGGCTCAGTTCCTGACGCCTCTGCCGCCAGGCGCAGTTTTGCGCCCTCATCACGAAGTTCCGATGCCGACATGATCCGCATCCTGCTGCTGCGTCCCCAATTAGTCGGAATGTGGTTGAAGTGCTGACGCAACTGGCCAATGTGGAATTGCTCAATCTGCCCGGAATGCTCCACGCCATGCTCGATGAGCACCGATTTGAACATCCGCACCAGCGCCATTGCATCCCGCCCGGTTGCTGGCTCCCATTCGTCGCCCATGTTGGCGATGAGCTTTTCGCACTCCTGCTCGAAATCTGAAACGGCGACCACCCGTTGCTCTGCCTCAGAAGCTTTCGAGGCGGACTTCTTCGTCACCGCCGCGCGCGGGGTCAGATCGAGCTGGGTGATTTCCGTTTCTTCTGGAATGGCGATCAGAGCCGTCGGCAAGGGTCGCTCATGGAAGGAAGCCGGAGGACCAGGATCTGAAGCTGTGTTCTCGGCTGCCTGGGTCGCAGGAACAGGCGAGACGGCTCTGCCGCTGCCTGTGAATTCGCTCTGACTCTTGTCGACGAGGTCGTGGCGCTCGTCAATGTCGAGAAGGGCGGCGGCGCGGCCTTCGAACATCTTCGACGTCGCCCGCTCGCGGTTGGTCGCCGTGTCGTCGATCTCAAAATGGTAGATCAGTCTTCGGATGCCGTCTTCGAATCCGGCGCTGCGTGCCGTGGTTAACTCGCCCCGATAGTTTGCCCGGATAGCATCGACATGCGAGATCGGCACACCATTTTTCATGAGGTAGACGAGGCCAGCGCATCCGTCCTCCAGGGAAAGCTTCACGCGGGTCCCGAACTTCGCCAGAAGCTGACAGGCCCAGCCAACCTCGAGATCGAGTTCCATCTCGACGACATCGCCACCGCGTCCATTGCGCTTGGCCATCGTGCTGATGTCGTCGAGCCTTTCGAGTTCCTTGTCCCGCTCGTGTTCGAACAAGGATTGTAGCTGCTGCTTGGTCGTCATGATGTCCTTCGAATTCATCTTCAATTCGGCCAGCCGCGTGTTGAGCTTGCGGCCAATGATCTGAGCCTTTCTATGGTCAGAACAATGAAGGCTGAGTGAAAGTCGGCTGCCCGGCCTACAGTGGATGAAGGCGGCCGGGACACGTGCTCGCCAATAGAAGATGTTTCCGCGGCGGATCAGATTCTCAACCTCGTGGCGCACTGCCATGACGAATGCCCTGTCTTTTGCCCATGGCATGTCCACCGCGCTCAAGCGTCGTGGGCATCACCTTTGGGCATCAGTTCTGGGCATCAGGTCGCCAATGATGCCAAAACGATATCCGGCACGACTGGAAAATCAAGGAATTAAGAGCTTTTAGGGAGAATTGGCTGGGGAACCTGGATTCGAACCAAGATTAACGGAGTCAGAGTCCGTCGTTCTACCGTTGAACTATTCCCCAGCAAGGGCGGCGTTGCCGTCTGATGAAACGGGCTTATAAACAAATGTCCGGTGATTGCAACTGTCTTTTTTCAGAAAATTCCTGTGTTCTGGCACGGGTGGGCTGGATCAGGCATTTTTCCGAGGTGTTTACCTTTAAAATATTGTTTATATTGAATATGTTGTGCTGGTGTTGGATGGGGGGGAAATGCCGGGTCGGGGTTTGATTTTTTTCGAAGGGGTGGCGTGAGGGCCGTGGTTATACAGGCGTTTTAAAAAGCGTTTGGAGAAGCTTGGTTAGCCTGCTACAATTTTACCAACGAAAATCAAGCAATCGCCAGCGGCACACCGACTATAAGGTGGTGCGCGGCGTTATGGAAGACTTCAGTGGTAGACCCCGGTAGTGGCGATAAGCCGCCAAATGACGGGGCGTCGAAGGCAGACCGTGCGGGGGGCAAACCCTCTCGTCGCGGCAGGGGTAGACGCAAAGGCCACAAGGCCGGACCGCCTGCAGCCCCTGTGACTGGTGACCGGACAGTGCAAGCTGTCTCGGAACGACGCCCTATAGAGAGCGATCAACAGACGCCTGCCAAAAAGCGTAAGCGTCGGAGAAAGAATCGCGGCCAACAGCCAGCAGTGTCACATCTGCAGGCAGGTGCGCACCCCAATCCTGTTTCAAGTCCAAATCCTGTTGCAAGTGATGGTGCCCACGCCAGAGAACTCTCTGCGGCGAATGGGCATAAAGCTGCGCTTTCCGGTGGCTCGGGGCTTGCGGGCGTGCAGGGTGTCGCGGATGGCCGCAGCAAGGCATCGAAGCGTCGGCGCAAGGGGCGTGCCGTCAAGGCCGGGCTGGTGCGTCCATTGCAGCCCGGCAAGACCGTGCAGGCCAAGCAGCATTCGCCGAGCTATGTTCCTCCTGCGGCCCATGCGCACAAGGCGGGCGGTGGAGATGCCGTGCAGGCGCGCAGCCGCCATGGGCATGATAAACCACGGGCGGAGCAGCGCGGCCACAGCCACACGCATCATTATTTTGGCGATGAGCATCCCGCCGAGTTTTATGCAGCGCTTGACCTCGGCACCAACAATTGCCGTTTGCTGATTGCGCAGCCAACCCGCCCTGGTCAGTTCCGGGTGGTGGATGCTTTCTCACGCATCGTTCGGCTGGGTGAGGGGCTTGCGGCCTCTGGTCGGCTGTCGGAAGATGCCATGGATCGGGCCGTCGAGGCACTGAAAGTCTGCGCTAGCAAGCTCAACAGTGTTGAATTGCGCCGCAAACGCCTGATTGCCACCGAGGCCTGCCGCGCTGCCGCCAATGGCGAAGAGTTTCTGGCGCGGGTGAAGCGTGAAACCGGGCTGGATCTGGAAATTATCAACCGCGAGACAGAGGCGCGCTTGGCGGTGTCTGGTTGCTCGTCGCTGGTGGGGCGTGAAACGCGCTCGGTGGTGCTGTTTGATATTGGTGGCGGCTCTTCGGAAATCGCGGTCATTCGTATTCAGGATCATCGGTCCAGCCGTCTGGCCAACCATATCACCCATTGGACATCGTTGCCGGTGGGTGTGGTGACCTTGTCCGAGCGCCACGGTGGACGCGATGTGACGCCTGCGGTGTTTGAAGGCATGATTGCCGAAGTGACGGGCATGTTGGCACAATTTGATTGCCCGCCGATTGCCACCTTTGGCCATGCATCAGTGGATGAGGATTTTCACCTGATTGGCACATCGGGCACCGTGACCACGCTTGCCGGGGTGCATCTGGATTTGCCGCGCTATGATCGCCGCCGGGTGGATGGCCTTTGGCTCAGTGATGATGAGGTTTCTGCCATGCAGGCGAAACTGCTGTCCTGGGATTATCAAAGCCGTGCGGCCAATGCCTGCATTGGGCCGGATCGAGCCGATCTGGTGCTGGCGGGCTGCGCAATTTTGGAGGCTATCCGCCGCCGCTGGCCGTCAACCCGCATGCGCGTGGCGGATCGCGGTTTGCGCGAAGGCTTGTTGACGGACATGATGGCGGATGACGGTGTGTGGCGGCGCAATCGCAGCCGAAGACTGCATGGGGGCAAAGCATTTCCAGAAAAAGTGTGAAACGGTTTTTCGGTTCGGAAATGCGCAGACGAAAGCTATTTCCAGAAAAAGTGTGAAGCGGTTTTTCGTTTTGGAAATGCGATAGTATAGTGACCGCGCCCATGGTGGCAGCGGTTTGAGAGAAAGTTGAGTAAAATCCATGGTGAAACCACCCATTGGCGGCAATCGCACCGGGCGTAAACTGGGCCAGAAGGTCAAAAAAGGCAAGCTGAAGGCATCGTCCAGACGCTGGCTGGAGCGCCATATCAATGACCCCTATGTGCAGCGCGCCAAGCTGGAGGGTTATCGCGCCCGTGCGGCCTTCAAGCTGCTGGAAATTGATGAGAAGCACAATATTCTCAAAGGGGCCAAACGCATTATCGACTTGGGGGCAGCCCCTGGCAGTTGGTCGCAGATTGCCGCCAATGTCACCAATTCGACCGATGATGATATTCGCGTCGCCGCGATCGACTTTTTGGAAATGACGCAGTTGCCGGGTGTGAAAATCCTGCAATTGGACTTTCTTGACCCCGAAGCACCTGCCAAATTGATGGAAGCGGTGGGCGGTGTGCCGGATCTGGTGATTTCCGATATGGCAGCGCCAACAACGGGCCATCAGAAAACCGACCATATTCGCACCATGCATTTGTGCGAGGTGGCGGCCTATTTTGCTGTGGAAGTGCTGGCAGAGGGCGGCCATTTTCTGGCGAAAACCTTCCAGGGCGGCACGGAAAAAGACCTGCTGAATATGCTAAAGCAGAATTTCCGCCAGGTCATGCATATCAAGCCCGCGTCGTCGCGGCAGGAATCGGTTGAGATGTTCTTGCTGGCCAAGGGGTTCAAAGGCAAGCGGGTCGGTCTGCCATCGCAGGAAGATGACGGCGCGTTTGATGATTTGCCCTATGATCCGCGCGAAGATGTTCCTGCGGACGAAGATCAGAGCTGATGTTGCTCTACGTCACGCTTGGTGCCACAGATCTGGAGCGCTCTGGACGCTTTTATGATGCGGCTCTGGCGACGCTTGGAATAGAGCGACGGGTGACGGAAGATGACGAGCTTGGCTACGCGTACCCGTCCGACACACGCTGCCGTCTGTGGGTTTTGACACCCTATGACGGCAAGCCCGCCAGCTTTGGCAACGGATCTATGGTAACGCTCGAAGCGCCAAGCCGTGCTGCTGTCGCATCCTTCCATGCAGCGGCACTTGCCAATGGTGGAGCGGATGAAGGTGCGCCGGGGCTTCGGCCATTTCACGAGCACTTCTATGCCTGTTATGTGCGTGATCCCGATGGCAACAAGCTGTCTGCAGTGTGTGAACGCGCGGAATAACCCTCACTTCACCGGAGCATTTTCCGCAACAGCTGCGACCACAACGGGTTTGCGGTGGCCGGAAACATCTGCTCCGGCATCTTTTGAGAGCCGGATATAGGGAATGGCGGCAGCCAGCGACAGAAGCGCCACCACAGCAAAGGCCAGATGAAAATCACCAAGGCTGAGGTGGTCGCCGGTTAATGTGGTGCTGGCCTCCAGAATAAAGGCAGCGCAGGCAACGCCCAGCGCAAGGCTGACTTGCTGCAGTACCGAGGCAATCGAGGTGGCCTGGCTGGCTTCAACGTTATCAATATCGGCGTAGCCCAGCGCATTGGTGCCGGTGAAAAAGAATGAGCGGCAAAAACCGGAGACAAGCAGAAAGAACATCAGCAGAGCATGCGGCGTTTGCGGCGTGAAAAAGGCGTTCATGAAGGTGGTAGCCGATCCGGCAATGGCCGCCGTGATCAGCACGGTGCGAAAACCGGCAGCGGCAAAGACGCGCTTGGCCATGAATTTTGTGGTGATGGCTCCGATGGCGCCGACGAAAGTGGTCATGCCTGATTCAAACGGTGTCATGCCAAAGCCCAGTTGCAGCATCAGCGGCATGAGAAAGGGAATGGCCCCGGTGGAGATGCGGAAAATCGTGCCACCTGTTTGTGCCGCGCGAAAGGCAGGCTTGCGAAACAGATTGAGGTTGAGCAAAGGGGCGGGATGGCGGCGGGCGTGAATGATATAATAGCCGCCACACAAAACACCGATGATCACGGCGGCAATGCCAATTTCCGGTGGCAGCGCGGGCAGGCTGATAACCGACAAGCCGAATACCACGCCAGAGGCGGCGAGCGAGGTCAGGGCAAAGCCAATATAATCAATCGGCGCGGTTTTGATGGTCTCGATTTCTGGCAGGTAAATGGTGGCCAGGATGATGCCCACCACGCTGATGGGTACGTTGATGAGAAAAATCCAGTGCCAGGTGAAATAGGTGGTAATGAAGCCGCCAATCGGCGGTCCAGCCAGCGGGCCAACCAGCGCCGGAATGGTCAAAAGCGCCATGGCCGACACCAGTTCTTCGCGCTTGGTGGTGCGCAGCAGCACAAGGCGGCCCACCGGCGTCATCATGGCACCGCCAATGCCTTGCAGAAAGCGTGCGCCGACAAACTCAAACAATGAGCTTGAGATTGCGCAGCAGATTGAGCCGATGGTAAAAACCACGATGGCGGAGCGAAAAATCAGCTTGGCCCCAAATTTGTCGGCCATCCAGCCGCTGACCGGAATAAAAATTGCCAGTGCCACCATATAAGCAGTCAGGGCCAGTTTCAGCGTGATCGGCCCGACACCCAAATCATGGGCGATGGCGGGAAGGGCCGTCGCTATCACGGTCGAATCCATGTTTTCCATGAACAAGGCAACGGCAAGGATCAGGGGAACAATACGATTCATGAAGATGTGACCGGAAAATCGGTGTCTCGGCAACCCAGACTTTAACCCAGACTTTAAATTGCGAGACCCTGTTTAAAAGCGATCGCTTTGTAAGCCGGAAAAACGCCGATGCCAATGGCACTTTTTTGTGTTCGAGTTTGTGTTCGACGGCCATCACGGATACGTGATCAGGCTTTCCTTCCGGTGATGCTGCCCTATCTCCCCGAGTTGTTGTGGGATGGATGTGGAGGTTTCTATGGTTTCGATGGACAGACGAACAATGATGGCCGGTGCCGCCTTGAGTGCGCTGGCCGCTCCGGCTGTGATGGTGCGCACGGCCCTTGCCCAAAGTGGAACATCAATGAACATAAATCATGCCATGCCGCCCGAAACTCACCGCTTCAAGGTTGGGACGTTTGAGGTGGTGGTGATCAAGGATGGTGCCCGGCAGTCTGGAGCACCAGGTGAAACTTTTGGTACTGACCAAAAGCCAGAGACGGTTTCAGCGCTTCTCAAGCAGAATTTTCTACCCACTGATGCATTCGTCAACGGGTTTTCACCCGTGCTGATCAACACCGGCTCCGATGTCATCCTGTTTGATACCGGCATGGGCGAGCAGGGCCGGGCCAATGGCATGGGCCGTTTGAGCGAAGGCATGATGGCGGCTGGCTATGCGCCGGAAGATGTGTCCATTGTGGTGCTCACCCACATGCATGGCGATCACATTGGCGGCTTGATGGAAAAGGGCAAGCCTGCCTTTGCCAACGCCCGCTACGTGACTGGTCAGCGCGAATATGATTTCTGGGTGAACCCTGCCCGTGAGGGCACAGCCGCCGCTGGCGGACAAAAAGGCGTGCTGGCCAATGTGAAGCCTCTGGCTGAGAAAATCACCTTTCTAGGGGATGCGGGTGGCGATGTCGTCTCCGGCATTCATGGTGAGGCGGCCTTTGGCCATTCTCCCGGCCATATGATTTATCGGGTTGAATCGCAAGGAAAGCAATTGATTCTAGCCGCCGATACCGCCAACCATTTTGTTTTATCGCTGCAACGGCCCGATTGGGAAGTGAAGTTTGATATGGATAAGGCAGCGGCTGCAAGCACCCGCAAGCAGGTGTTTGATATGGTGGCCGCAGACCGGGTTGCCTTCCTCGGCTATCACATGCCGTTTCCATCGGTTGGCTATGTGGAAAAGCTGGATACGGGCTATCGGTTCGTGCCGAAAAGCTATCAGTTTGATATTTGATGAGAAGGAGGCCTTGTGTCAGCAGGGCCTCAGGTTAAAGACAAAGATGAAAAACGTTTCCTCGAGTCATCCTCGGGCTTGACCCGAGGATGACACAGAAGATGAGGAACGGTTTGCCAGCAGTCGGAAGCCCTGTTGATGAAGGGCCTTATCGCCTCTTCGCAAAAAACTCTTTGAGCAGTTCCGCCGACTCCACCTCACCAATGCCAGTATAAACCTCCGGCGCATGGTGGCAGGTGGGTTGCGCATAAAACCGGGCACCATGGTGCACGCCGCCGCCCTTTGGGTCTTCCGCGCCATAATAGAGACGGCGAATGCGGGCAAAGGAAATGGCGGCGGCGCACATGGTGCAAGGCTCCAGTGTGACGTAAAGATCCGCTCCGGTCAGACGCTCATCGCATAAAAACTGCGATGCGCGGCGAATGGCCAGAATTTCAGCATGCGCAGTGATATCGTTGAGGGCGCGGGTTTCATTGCCTGCACGGGCGATGATTGCGCCATCCTTGACCACAACGGCCCCAATGGGCACCTCGCCACGGCTTGCGGCGGCCTGCGCCTCGCTCAGAGCAACATCCATGAAGCGGCCCATGGGAAGGCCCATGGGAAGGATTGTCTGCGTCATACTCAACTTTCCACTTAACCAAGTCGTCGTGAACTGATAGGACACAGCAAACGACAGGCAAGCAAAAAATGACCGATAAAGAAAAGTTCTCGCGGCCGGGTTCAAAACCCGCTGGCCGCACACGTAAACCATCCACTGAGACATTCGCCAATCAGGTGTCGAAAAAAGACCTTGAAGCGGCGCGTAAACCCGCGCCCGCTGCCGCCAGTGGCGAAGCGCCCCTGAAGCCAGAGCGGATCTCCAAGCTTCTCGCGCGTGCAGGCATTGCCTCGCGCCGCGATGTGGAGCGCATGATCATGGAAGGCCGCGTGGCCCTCAATGGCAAGGTGCTGGAAACGCCAGCGATCAACGCCACCATGGCAGATCGCATTGAAGTGGATGGCGAGCCCATTCGCGGCATCGAGCGCACACGGCTGTGGCTCTACCACAAGCCTTCTGGCCTGGTGACCACCAATTCCGACCCGGAAGGCCGCCCGACAGTGTTTGAAAACCTGCCGGATGATCTGCCACGGGTTATGTCCATTGGCCGTCTCGACATCAACACCGAAGGCCTGCTGCTTTTGACCAATGATGGCGGCTTGGCGCGCGTGCTGGAATTGCCCACCACCGGCTGGCTGCGCCGCTATCGCGTTCGCGCCTATGGCGAGGTGGATCAGGCCAAGCTGGACACGCTGAAAGAAGGCATTGCCGTCGACGGTGTGCTGTATGGCGCGATTGACGCGACGCTGGACCGCAGCCAGGGCCACAATGTGTGGATCACCATGGGTCTGCGCGAAGGCAAAAACCGCGAAATCAAGAACGTGCTGGGTGCGCTTGGCCTTGAGGTCAACCGCCTGATCCGCATTTCCTACGGTCCGTTCCAGCTCGGCGATCTGGCAGAAGGTCGCGTGCAGGAAGTGCGTGGCCGCATGCTGCGCGATCAGCTTGGTCCGCGTTTGATCGAAGAATCGCACGCCAATTTCGATGCGCCGATCTACACCGTTGGTGCGGATGATGAGGATGAAGAGGGATCTGCCAAGGCCAAGCCAAAAGCCGATAAGGGCGATTGGGGCCGGGGCGAAAAGCCGCAAAAGCGCGGTGGCAACAGCAGCCGTGATGATGCCCGCGAAAAGGCTCTTGGCCGTTTGGATACGCGTCGCGATGCGCCAAAAGGCAAGTGGGATGACAAGCCGCGTGGTCCAAAGCGCGACAATGGTAGAGACGATGCCGGTGGCTTTGACAAGCCCAAGCGTCCGCCGATGGGCCAAAGCCGCACCGCCAATGTGTGGATGGCACCGGGCGCACGCCCCGTGGCTGAAAAAGGCGCTGTGGTTGATCAGACCAAAAAGACCGCTCCTTTGGGCCGCTCTGGTGATGCGCCGCAAAGCAAGCGCTATGGCCGCACCAAGGATGGCGCGCCAACCCGCTCGCTGACCAAGCATAACCCTGATCGCGGCAATTCTTACCGCTCAGAAGAGGGCGCGCCGCGCGTGCAGGTCACCCGTGCGCGTGATGCGGATGGCGAATGGATTCGCGCCGAAGGCGTTGAGGAAAAGCCAAAGGGCCGTGGCGGTCGCGATGGTCAGGGCTTTGGTGCCAAGCGTGATTTTGGTGATAGACCCGCCCGTGGTGAGCGCCCATCGCAGGGTGATCGTCCGTCACGTGGTCAATGGCCAGATCGTGGGGGGCCAGATCGCGGCGAACGCGCTGACCGGCCACCACGGGGTGATAAGCCGAGCTATGATGCCCGCGCCGACCGAGGCCCACGTACACAGCGCGAGGACAAACCCGCCTATGGCCCTAAGCCAGCCTACGGCGCCAAATCTTCCTATGGGGATCGCACGGATCGTGGAGATCGTCCAGCCCGCGGCGACAAACCTGCGTTTGGGGGTAAGCCTGCTTATGGGCAGCGTTCAGAGCGTGGCGATCGTCCGCCACGCGATGAGCAAGCGCCGCGCAGCGAGCGGCCTTACTCTGGTCGTCCTGCCGGTGATCGCCCAGCCGGTGACAAGCCTTACAGCGGCCGTCCAAATTCGGGTAAGCCCTTTGGTGGCAAGCCGGGTGGCGGCAAGAGCTTTGGCGGAAAACCCTCCGGCGGTCGGCCAACCGGTGGCAAGCCTTCAGGTGGCCGTGGACCATCGTCGGGCGGTAAGCCATCGGGTGGTTCGTTCAAGGGCAAGAGGTAAGGCGGCATGCGAATCGTCGGCGGTGAATTTCGTGGGCGCAGTCTTGCTGCGCCCAAAAGCAATGATATTCGCCCAACCATTGATCGAACGCGCGAAAGCCTGTTCAACATTTTAGCCCATGCCCATCCAGATGCTCTGGATGGGACCCGCATTCTCGACTTGTTTGCAGGCACCGGGGCTGTTGGTCTGGAGGCCATGTCGCGCGGCTGCCGTGCGGCGATGTTTGTCGAAAACAGCGTCGAGGGCCGTGGCCTTTTGTGGGAAAATATCGAAAGCCTTGGTCTGCATGGCCGGGCCAAGATTTTGCGCCGCGACGCCACCCAGCTTGGCCCCGTTGCCAAGATGGAGCCGTTTCATCTGATGTTTGCTGATCCACCTTACGGCAAAGGCCTTGGCGAAAAAGCCTTTATGGCGGCCCATCAAGGTGGCTGGCTGGTGCCGGGCGCGCTCGCCATCCTGGAAGAGCGCAGCGATGTGCTGGTGCAGGTGGCAAGCCCATTTGAATTGCTGGAAGACCGGGTGTTTGGCGATACGAAAATGTATTTTTACGCCTATCGCCCTGCTTGATTTTGACTTGGAAATGCCGGGATCCGGTTTTTCGATTGGGTCGAAAAATACGGACTGAAAAATGCTGCAACACATATAACCCCCGATAGCGCCATATATGGCGCATGGCGCTGTCGGGGGTTATGCAGTATGTCTGGTCGGAAAATGCGCTTCGTTTTACATCTGCAAACCGGATTTTTCTTTGTCCATGTCCATTGATGCCGCTATCCCCTCGTCCTTTTCGCCTCTCTCACGCAACGCGACACCCACCGTTGCACTTGCCCTTGGCGCAGGTGGCGCACGCGGCTTTGCCCATATTCAGGTGCTGCAAGCGCTGGAAGAATTGGGGATTGAGCCCGTTGCTATTGCCGGCTCTTCCATTGGGGCCATCATTGGTGCGGGCAAGGCGGCGGGCATGACCGCCGCAGATATGCGCTCTTATGCGTTGGAAACGGTGGGCAACCGTCGGGCGGTGATGAACCGCTTTTGGGCGTTGCGGCCACCCTCCATGCGCCATGCCATTGGCGGATTTCGGTTGGGGCAATTCAATCTGGAGCGGATTTTACGCACATTTTTGCCAGCACAAATCCCCGATGATTTTTCCAGCCTGAACATCCCGTTGAAAGTGATCGCCACCGATTATTACGCCCATTGTGAAAAACTGTGCGAGAGCGGCGATCTGTATCAGGCACTTGCCGCATCGGCCGCGATTCCCGCCCTCTTCATGCCGGTGTTGCTGGATGGGCGGGTTATGATTGATGGTGGCATTTTCAATCCCGTGCCCTATGAACATGTGATGGATCTGGCCGATATTGTTATCGGCGTCGATATCGTCGGCGGTCCCATTGGTGCCGTCAATGAGATGGATGCGATGCCAAACCGCATCGACAGTCTGTTTGGCGCATCGCAATTGATGATGCAATCCCATCTGGCCCTGAAGCTGAGGCTGAGTGCTCCCGCGATTTTCCTGCGCCCGCAGGTCAATGAGTTTGGCGTAATGGATTTTCTCAAAGCCAAACAGATCTTTGACGCGTCCGAGGGGCTGAAGGATGAGGTGAAGCGGGCGCTTGAGGTGCAATTTGCACGGTTTGATCGCGAAGAAGTACGACGATAAGCAAGGAGTGGCAAGAGCCGCTTTCTATTGTATCAGCGACATATTGTTATACTGCCGAGAAAGATAGCGCAGCGTTGCCATGGCATCGACGGGTTTGCCGAAGTGATAGCCTTGGCCCATCAAACATCCAAGGTCACGCAACAACTCGGCCTCTGCTTCGGTTTCAATGCCCTCTGCCACCACTTCGAGCTGCAAGCCTTGACACATGGTAATGATGGCGCGGACAATATGTTCGCAGGTCGGGTCTGTGGTGATGGCGGAAATGAAGGCGCGGTCGATCTTGACCTTGTCAAAGGTAAAATCGCGCAACCGTCCCAGACTGGACTGGCCGGTGCCAAAATCATCCAGTGAAATGCGCACACCAGCCTGACGCAGCTCGGAAATAATATTGGTGGCGGTCACCGCCGAAAGCATGACGGCGGTCTCAGTAATTTCCAGATCCAGCCTTGATGGCTCCAGCCCGACATTGGCAAGGATTGCCAGCGTGCGCGATGCCGTGGCCGCATCGGTCATCTGCACCGATGACAGGTTGAAGGATAAAAACAGCTCTCTGGGCCAGGTCAGCGCAGCCTCCGCCGCTTTGTGCAGCAAGGTCTCCGACAGCGTATCAATAAAGCCGCGCTCCTCCGCGAGGGGTACGAAAATGGCAGGCGAGACAAAGCCCATATCGGGGTCAATCCAACGCGCCAAGGCCTCAAAGCCCAAGGTTCGGCCATCGTCCAGCGCCACAATGGGCTGGAAATGCACATCAACCGCATCATTGATGATGGCATTGCGCAAGGCCTGCTCCAGCTGGGTAGAACGGCGCATTTCCTGCGCAATTTCAGAGGAGTAGACGGTAATTTGTCCGCGTCCCCGCCGTTTGGAGCGGTAGAGGGCCGTCTCGGCGCTTTTCATCAGCGTGTCAAAATCGGCTCCGGCAAAGGGATGAATTGCAAAGCCAAGCGAGGCTGAAAGGCGCACATTGCGATCGCCCAGATCATAGGGTGCAGAGAGCACATCCTTGATCAGATGGCCGACGCGCTCGGCGCTGCCCGCTTCAAAAACCAAAGGCAGAATAACGGCGAATTCATCGCCTGTGTCACGTGTTACCGTGGCACCGCCGGGAATGCATGCCTGAAGTCTATGGGCAACCTGACAGAGGATTTCGTCACCGGCAAGCGAGCCAAACAGGTCATTGATGGGCTTGAAGCCATCCAGATTGACCAGCGCAACAGTGAAAGGAGCTGGGTCTGCGGCGCGTTCCTGAGATAATGTCAGAACCTTGTCGCGCAAACGGAAGCGGTTTCCGAGGCCGGTTAACGGATCGGTATAAGCGCTGACCTCGCCCTCAAGCTGACCTTTATCTAACCGTTTGGTGTCGGCGGCACCCATCCACTATCCCAGCAATTCATCCAGTTTCATTCTACCACAATGGGGGTCATAACTTAATAAAATTTTAGCAAATTCCCGCTTTGAACTATGGGTTTTTACCCGTGATTTAGTGGGTTGACAGGCAGGAAAGTGAAACGTTTTGAAGCAGAACGCGCTTTCACAGCACCGGATCGACGGTGGATTTTCCTTTTCCCTGACGAACTCTAGTGATGACGGCTTCCTTTCGTCCGCCATTGTTCGCTCAAATGGCGGCGCAACAATTGCTCGATCATATCGGGGCTAAGCGGCTTGATGATCACGTCATCCATTCCCGCTTCAAGGCAGCGGGACCGATCATGATCAAAAGCAGGAACCAGCACGCCAACAACAAGAGCACGCGGTTGCCCTTCCACCTCTTTGCGTCGCATGAGGCGGCAAACATCCATGCCGTTCATGTCGGGCAGGGAGATGTCCATCAACACCACGGGTGGCTTTTCACGCTGCCAGATGGCCAAGGCCTCGGCGGCATTGGTGGCCAGGCGGTAGCTGCATCCCAATCCCTCGAGAATTTGCGAAAACACGATTTGGTTGACCTCATTGTCTTCGACAACAAGGATTTCCAATCCATCGAGAGCGGGTTTGGCTGGCGGCGTTGGGACGGCCGTGCGTTTTGGCACTGCGCTGAGGTTGGTACGTCTGCCCAGTGGCGCTTTAAATTGCTTGCCCAGCATGTCGGCAATGGCTTTGCGCTCGACAATCATCACGGAACGCGCTTTGCCGCGGGCAATATTGGCGGCCGCTGCTGGCATGGCGCTATCAATCACGGCCAGATCAATGGAGATATCGATGGACCCTGTAAGATTGAGAAAGGCCTGCAACTCTGCCTGATTGCGCACAATGCAATGGTCAGTCTGATGGGTTTGCAAAGCGCGCAAGGCGTCGGCTTCAAAGCCGGGATCAGCCGTGACGATAACAATGGTGTCAGGGGTGTGGGTGTCGGGCGAGTGGGAATTAGGAGGGTGTGTGCCGGACGTTTGTACGGCGGATTTCGCTGGCTTCAGAGGCGGCGTCGGTGCTTTTGCGACAGGCTTGGACGCGGGTGTTGCGAGAGTTTGGCGTGGAGAGGTGGAGACAGCGGTGAAGGTCAGCACCAGAAAAGATCGCCCCGTTTTGCCCACCTTATGCAGATAAGCGACGGGCCGGTCTTGCATGCCTGCATTTTGCGGATCGGGATTGGTGATGGCGATCACGCCTGTGCCGTTGTTGGCCTCTTTGGCAGCACTCTGCAACTGGGCCACAAAAGCGGCATCAAACACAGCGCTTGCGGGCAATTCCATCAGCGTGTCCTCGCTGCGCTGCACCATCAAAGCAAATGCCGTGTTGGTGGCGGCAATGGCGAGGTCCTCGTCCAAAACCAGAAGGGGCTGAGGCAGGCTGTTGAGAATATCTTCGGTGACTTTCACCCGTTCCAGATCGGCGCGCCAGGTTTCTTCGCGCTTTTTCTGCTCTGTGACATCGCTTAAAATGCAAATACCAAAGCCCGATGACATGCGCCGCATTGCGCCACGCACGACACGCTTTTTGGATGTAAAGTCCAGCACTTCCAGCCGCTCGCGCCAATGGGCGGCCAAACGCTCGGCCAACCATCCCTCGCGTGAAGATGGTGCGGGGGACGCGGTCGGGCGAAGGCAATGATCATAAATCGCGCCCAGCAAATCACGCAGGCGCGTGCCGGGAGATAGGTAAAATTCAGGAATATCAAACAACAAGGTCAGCTGGGGACTGGCGTAAAGCACCAGATCATCGCCATCCACCACAAGAATAGCGCCGCCATTCGCATCCGAGATAGCGTCGAGAAGAGCGTGCTCAAGCGCCGAGGGGCTGTCTCCGTGCCTATCCATGGCTGCTTCCTAATGCACTATGCTTAAAATCATGGTGCTGATGTGCGACCATGCCAATATACTCAGGCGATTTCATATTGTGCGACTGACCTTGCACAAACCTTGCCTTTGCTGCGGCGTCTGATGTGCTTTTATGATCTGCCAAGATAAGCATGTCGTTTCAAAGCCTCACCAATATTATTCTTATCAAAAGTGTTACAGCGTTCTTTGTGCGCCATATATGGTGAGAGGCGCTGTAATGTGCTCTACAGTGTTTTTTGAATGAACTCTTATGGGATTTATCAACAAAAACGATTAAACTTGAATTAATTTTATTTTTTTGGATTAATTTTCCATAAATTTCGGGGGGGCAGCGCCGGAAAATTGCTGTGCAGCCGCGTCGGCTTGGGCTTCCTTCTTGGTCCTCAATGTCAGATAATGCCCCATGATCATTCAACAACTGCCCGAAACCCTGATCAACCAGATTGCTGCTGGCGAAGTCATTGAGCGACCCGCCAGTGCGGCCAAAGAGCTGATTGAAAACGCCATTGATGCTGGCGCAACGCGCATTGATATCGCCACCGCAGGCGGCGGTAAAACCCTGCTGCGCATTTCTGATAACGGCATGGGCATGGATGCGGGCGATCTGGAATTGGCGGTGCGCCGCCATTGCACATCCAAGCTGAAAACCTCGCTGGATGATATCAAAAGCCTTGGCTTTCGCGGCGAAGCGCTGCCGTCGATTGGCTCGGTGGCAAAGCTGAGTATCACCAGCCGCAGGGCCGAGAGTGACAGCGCCTTTCAGATCGTGGTTGAAGGCGGCAAGGTTTCAGGTGCCAGGCCATCGCCGGGCAATGTCGGCACCGTGGTGGAAGTGCGCGATCTGTTTTTTGCCACACCGGCGCGCTTGAAATTTTTGAAGACGGAACGGGCGGAGGCGGCTGCCATTACCGAAATGGTCAAGCGCATGGCCATCGCCTTTCCGCATATTCGCTTTGTGCTGTCCGGTTCCGACCGCACCACGCTGGAGCTGGGTGCGACGGGTGATGATCATCTGGCCCGGATTGCGCAAGTGCTGGGAGCGGAGTTTCGCGACAATGCCATTGCGCTGGATGCCGTGCGCGAAGATGTGCATATGGGTGGCTTTGCGGCGGTGCCGACGTTTAATCGCGGTAATTCCGCCCATCAATATGCTTTCGTCAATGGACGGCCAGTGCAAGACAAGCTGGTGCTGTCGGCCATTCGCGGGGCCTATGCCGAGACTGTGCCGTTTGGGCGCTATCCCGTTGCGGTGCTGGCTTTGACGCTTGATCCGGCCCTGGTGGATGTGAATGTGCATCCGGCCAAATCCGATGTGCGCTTTCGTGATCCCGGCCTGGTGCGCGGGTTGATCGTGGGTGGTATTCGCGAGGCTTTGGCGCGTGAGGGGGACCGCTCCTCCACGGCAGGAGCGGGCGCGATGTTGCGGGCCTTTCGCCCGGGCGGCGGCGGGGCTGGGCTTTCGCCTCGTCCTTCAGCCGCAAGCTGGAGCATGGAGACGTCACCCTCTCGGCCCAACAATTTTTTCCAGACAATGCCGCAGGGCATGGCGGAAGGCGGGCAGGGACGGTTTGATAGCGTGACTGCGCCGACGGCCCGCACCGACACCACCATTTCGCAGGCCGTGCCAGAGGTGACGGAACAGGGCCGTTTTCGGTTGGGGGCGGCTCGTGCGCAGGTGCACGCCAATTATATCGTTGCCCAAACCGAGGATGGCTTGGTGATTGTCGATCAGCACGCCGCCCATGAGCGTCTGGTGTTCGAGGATATGCGCAAGGCGCTGACGGGGCGGCGTTTGCCAAGTCAGGGTCTGCTGATCCCTGAGATTGTTGATCTGCCGGAAGAGGATTGCGACCGGCTGATGGATCATGCGGTCAATCTTGATCGGCTGGGGCTTGCCATTGAGCGTTTTGGCCTAGGAGCCATTGCCGTGCGCGAAACACCTTCCATGCTGGGCGAAGTGAATGTGAACGGGCTTTTGCGGCAATTGGCCGATGAAATTGCCGAGTGGGATACCGCCGATGGGCTGTTTGCCAAGCTGGAGCACGTGGCCGCCACCATGGCCTGCCATGGCTCGGTGCGCTCCGGCCGAGTGCTTCGGCCCGAAGAAATGAATGCGCTTTTGCGCAAAATGGAAGAAACACCCGGCTCGGGCCAGTGCAATCACGGCCGCCCGACTTACGTGGAACTGAAGTTGGGCGATATTGAACGGTTGTTTGGCCGCAGTTGATAGAAAAATGATGGGCGCACTGGCAATCCGCGGCGCTTGGGTTTATTTCAGAAAAATAGATTTTAAGGAGCGCGGTAGCATGAACCGGTTTGAAAGTGGCGGAAATCGTCAGGCGACAGTGAAATATCTTGATGGTGATTTCCAGATCATGGTGCCCGGATCTTATGTTGTCTGCGCCATGACGGGCAGGCCCATCACCATTGATGAACTGAAATATTGGAGCGTGGACCGTCAGGAAGCCTATGTCGATGCGGCTGCATCGCTGGAAGCGGAAAAGCGCGCTGGCAATTTGCCAAACCAGAAACGCTGATTTTACAGCATTAGAGTTTGTCAGGGAAAAGTGGAATCCGGTTTTCGGATAAACCTGATGCTCTATCAATGCCTGTTGGTGGGCCGGTTGATGCGCGCCCGGCCAGCATCAACCGCTTGGCGGATGAGCAGGCTAGGCGCTGAAGGGTCATCAAAAGCCATTTCAATGTCGAGAACAATGGATTTTTGCATAAGCTCTTGCGCGTTCGGCAAGGCATTGCCGTGCAGGCGCACAAGATCCTTGGCGGTTGTGACTAATTGCAGGTCACTGTCTTTTGCGGTTTTTAAAAGCTCTGCAATCGCCTCATTGGAGAGTGCTTGATGATCCCCAAAGCTGCGGGTGATGACAATGTCCGCACCAATTTCACGCAGGCTTGTGTAGAATTTTTCAGGATCGGCAATGCCGGCATAGGCCAGCACCCGCGCTTGAAGGCGAGGATCAACCGCAACCGGGCGGATGGTGGCGCTGAGCACCGGCTTGCCAGCTCGCGAAGCGCGGCGCACCAAAGGCATGGCCTGATCACCGGTTCCGACATTTAAAAGCGTGTGCATCTGGGAAAATTGCGGCCCCAACGGTGCGCGCAGCGGACCGGCTGGAAAGACAAAACCGTTGCCAGCCCCTTTTCGGCTATCCACCACCAGCAGGGCCAGATCCAGATGCAATTGTGCGCTTTGAAAGCCATCATCCATGATGATCAGGTCCACGCCTTGCGCTTCCAGCGCTTTTGCGCCGTCTTTTCTGCGCGGAGAAATGACGGTGAGAGCTTGGGCTGCCAGGAGCAGAGGTTCATCCCCCACCTGATCGGCACCATGAAGCCTCGGATCAACAACCAGCGTGCCCTTGTTTGTGCCCCCATAGCCACGGCTGAGAAAGCCGGGCTTGAGGCCCATGGCGATGGCGGCCTTGGCCAAAGCCAGAGCGGTTGGGGTTTTGCCAGCGCCACCGAGGGTGAAATTGCCAATGCAGATCACGGGAACGGAGGCGTGGTAGCGGTCTTTTCGTGCCATGCGGCGGGCAGCGATATGGCCATAGAGGGCGGAGATCGGCCAAAGGGCGAGGGCTTTCCAGCCGGTTTTCTGCCACCAGAAGGACGGTGCTTGCAAGGGCATGGCCCGACCTCCGCGTTGATCAGTTCAGAACTGTGTCCAGCTCGGTAATGTTGTTGAGGCAAAAATCGCTGTTGGCTGTCAATGTCTCGCGCGAGCCGGTGCCGGTCAGCACGGCAATGGCGAGGCCTGCGCCCGCATTGCGGCCCATGTGCAGATCGTGATTGTTGTCGCCCACCACCGCCACCTGCTGAGCTGAGAGCCCGGTGGCCGCACAAAAGCCATGCACCATGCCCGGCTCTGGCTTGCAGCCGTGGCCGCTATCATAACCTGCAATGAAATCCACATGGTCCGTCAATCCGAATCGCTGCACAATGGCGCGGATTGAGCGCTCATTGTCAGACGAGGCGATGCCCAGCTTGAGGCCCTTTTGCTTGAGTTGCGCAAACAACTGCGCAAGATCAGTGACGGGCACGGAACAATCAGCGGCGTCTGCAAAAATCCTGTCCAACTCGATGGTGAGGTCGGCCACGTCATATGTGGCCCCGGCATCCACCAAGCCTTGTGCAATCTGGCGGGAGTTGCCAGCTGCCAGCAGGCTATCGGCCACGACAACGCCGGTGTCTGGGTCCATACCGCAGGCAAGCAGCAACGATCTCGCCAATGGCGCATCGCCTCTGGCTGCCAGCAAGGCCAATTGGCGGTTCACCGGCTCCCAACTGGCATCATAATCCAGAAGCGTTCCGTCCTTGTCGAACAAGATGCCCCGGATGTCAGGCGTATTTTCAGTTTTTGTGCCTGCTGTCATTCGCCTGCCGCTGCCTTGGGTTCAAGCCTTGCCTTGACAGTCAAGGGATTGGTGTATGGCTCCAGCGCCTTGAGGGTAATGGACAGCGCGCCGCGCATATCCTGCACGGCGGCGATGCCTGCATCGCCCATCTTATGGCGGGCGAGGGGATTGTTCATCAGAAAATGCACAGCCTTGGCCAGCGTTTCGGCATCCCGCACCACGCGGGCCGAGCCGTGGCGCACCAGACGCTGATAGCTCTCGCGGAAATTTTCCACATGCGGACCACTAAGCACCGCACAGCCCAGCACGGCAGGCTCCATTGGATTGCCACCACCGGCACCCTGCACCAGGGAACGACCGACAAAAGCAATTTCCGTCAGGCGCAGGTAAAGTCCCATTTCGCCAATGCTATCACCCAGGAAAACATCGGTTTCTGCGGTGATCTCATCATTGCGGCTGCGACGGGCAACGGTCAGCCCTTGCTGCACCATCATGGCTTCAATCTCATCGGCGCGCTGCGGATGGCGCGGCACCACAATGGAGAGCTGGCCCATATGCGCCTTTAGCGCGCGATGCACCATGGCGGCGACATTTTCCTCACCGTCCGCGGTGGAAATGGCGGCCCAGGTTTTGCGGTGGCCAATCTGTCTTTGATATTGCCCCAAAAGCTCCATATCAACGCTTGGCGCATCCGTATCAACCTTGATATTGCCCGAAACGGTCACCGGCCATGCCCCCAGATCCCGAAACCGCTCGCCATCCAGATCAGATTTGGCAATCACCATCGCAAGTTTGGAAAATAGCGACGAGGCCACTTTGGCATGGTTTTGCCAGCGGGCAAAAGAGCGGTCGGACAGGCGCGCATTGACCAGAATTTGCGGAATACGGCGGTCGTGCAAGGATTGCAATGTGGCGGGCCAGATCTCGGAATCGACGGTGATCGCCAGATCAGGCTGCCAATAATCCAGAAAGCGGCGCACGGCAGGCAGCGCATCAATCGGCACATATTGGTGGATCACTTCGTCGCGCAGGCGATTGGCGGCAATTTCGGCAGAAGTCACGGTGCCGGTTGTCAGCAAAACGTGAATGCCGGCGCGGCGAAACTCGCGCATAAGAGCGGTGACGGCACCCATTTCGCCCACGCTTGCGGCATGAACCCAGATCAGCGGGCCATGCGGGCGGTTTGCGGCGGCATGGCCAAGACGCTCCATGCGTCGGCTGCGATCTTCCTTGCCTTTGGAAGCGCGCACCGCCAAAAGAATACCAGCGCACGGAAAGAGCACAACACCCGCCCATCGATAGGCAGTCAGTGCAATGCGGGCCAATGCGCTCATTCGTTTCCAACCTTCATTCTCAGCTCCTCTATCGCACAGTCTTTAGCGCGACCGGGAGGAGTTTCACGATAAAAGATGATTGCACACCTATCAAAACCCCAGCTGCTTATGCTTGCAATAGGGTGCAACAATGATGGTCTATCGTCCGTTGCCAATAGTTCTTTAAAAATCTAGCTATTTCAATGGCAATTTTGCGCAAATGATAGCGCTTCGCTCACCTATACGCAAAAAATATGCGGTTGCAGCGCAGGCGTGCAAGACGCACTTGCACGCGCAGATTTTTTGGCTGTTGTTTTGCAGCTTCGCTTCGCTGCAAACCCTTACTCAGCAGGGTTGAGCAGACGGTGCATGTGAACAATGAAATACCGCATATGGGCATTGTCCACGGTCATTTGTGCTTTTGATTTCCACGCTGTCAGTGCCGATGCGTAATCAGGAAAAATCCCGACGATATCGAGCGCATTGAGATCACGGAATTGAACGTCAGCAAGGCTGCTCAGTTCGCCGCCGAAAACCAAATGGAGGAGCTGTTTCTTTTCGCCTGCGTTGGTCATTGTGTCGGTCATGTCATCTTTTCCGTCGTTATCCGCCCGCATTCTCCACCCGCTTGTCATCTGCGTGATTTTGCAGCAGAGGTCAACCTTTGGCGGCATTATTGTTGAGCGGTATTTTTACCCGGTGCGAAGGCTGTCAGCAAGCTTGGAAGCACCGCATCGGAACCTGCCAGTAAATGTCCGTGGCGCACGGTGGGTCGATTATACAGCAGTGGCTTGCCATCAATATCGCTCAATGCGCCGCCTGCGCGCTGCAAAATCAAATCGGCGGCTGCCAGATCCCAATCATGGGAGTTTTTGAAAACCAGCGTTGCATCAATGCGGCCTGCGGCCACCATGGCCAACCGATAGGCCAGCGATGGCACATGCTCCACCCGCTCCAGCCGGTGGCGCACATCCTCATCAAAGGCTTTGAGCAATTCCGGCGGTGTTGCAACCCGCAAGGACTGATGCGGCTCTCTGGTGGCAACCGTGATGGGCTGACTATTGAGCATAGCTGCACCTGCCGCGGTTGCCGTAAACACCTCATCAAGCGCCGGAGCAACCAGCACGCCTGCCACCGGACGGCCCTTGTGCACAACAGCCACCGAGACGCACCATGTTGCGTTGCCCGCCAGAAAGGCGCGCGTGCCGTCAATTGGGTCGATCACGAACACGGTGTCGCAGCGCAGACGGCTCTCGTCATCGTCGGTTTCTTCCGATAGCCAGCCATAGGCGGGGCGGGCCGTGCGCAACACTTCTAATAACAGCGTATTGGCGGCATAATCTGCGGCGCTGACGGGCGATTGCCCTTTGTTTTTCCACCAGACTTCAGGATCGGCACCAAAATAGGTCATGGCCAGTGCGCCCGCTTGCGTTGCGGCGTCGGTGATCAACGCAAGATCTTCTTGCCAATCCAACGTCTGCACACTGTCTTGCTTGCTGTCCATGCTCACCCTGTCGGTCCCCTATTTCCCAGCGATTGTCATGCCTTCAATGGCAATGGTGGGTGCCGCAACGCCAAATTTGCGGTCGATGTCATTGGCAGGCGTGATCGTCATGAACATGTCCTTGAGGTTGGAGGCAATGGTGACCTCAGAGACCGCAAAGGTCAATTCGCCATTCTCTATCCAGAAGCCGGATGCGCCGCGGCTGTAATCGCCGGTGACCATATCAACGCCATGGCCAATCATATCGGTAATGTAAAAACCGTTCTTGATGCCTGAGATCAGGTCTTGTGGCGAAATATCGCCCGGCTCCAGCGCCAGATTGGTGGATGATGGCGAGACTGCGGTGCCGCCGCGCGACCCACGGCCATTGGTGTGCAGGCCCAGCTCTTTTGCGGTGGAGGTGGAAAGAAACCAGTGTTTCAACACCCCGTCTTCGATCATGGTCAAAGGCTCGCCGGTGATGCCTTCACCATCAAACGGCCGCGACGATGAGCCGCGCACCCGGATCGGGTTGTCGGTGATGTTCAAGCCCGCCTTCAAAACCTGTTGACCCATGCGATCACGCAAAAACGAGGTCTTGCGGGCTACCGACGCGCCATTGATGGCACCGGCAATGTGGCCCACAAATCCGCGTGCCACGCGTGGATCAAAAACCACCGTCAGATTTTTGGCAGTCTCCACCTTGCGCGGGTTGATTTTGCGCACCGTGCGCTCACCGGCCCGACGACCGATGATCTCCGGGCTATCGAGATCGGCAAAATAGAGGCGGCTGTCAAAATCATGGTCGCGCTCCATGGCAGTGCCTTCGCCCGCAATCACGCCCACCGAGCGTGAAAAGCGCGAGGCCTGATAGGCGCCGGAAAAGCCATGGGAGGTCACAAGAACCATGCCACCCATGCCCGCAGACGCTCCAGCCCCCAGCGAGTTGGTGACACCTTTCACCGCGCGCGCGGCCTCTTCTGTGGCAAGAGCTGCTTCGCGCAATTGGTCGCTGGAAACCTCGCTGGGGTCGTAAAGCTCAAGGTCGGGGTAGCTGCGGGCGAGATCCGCCTCATCCGCGAGACCCGTATAGGGATCTTCCGGCGAAACCTTGGCCATGGCTACGGCGCGCTCGGCAAGGGCCGCAAGATCAAAGCCGGGATTGGCCGAGACCGAGGCAACCTTGTTGCCAATAAACACCCGCAGCGAAAAATCATCGCTCTCGGAGGATTCGGTTGATTCCACTTTGCCCAGACGCACGCTGACACTTTTGGCACGCGAGCGCACCACAACGGCATCGGCCTTGTCGGCCCCTGCCTTGCGGGCAAGGTCAACAAGCGCGTTGGCGCGAGAAAGCAGGTGGTCGGCTTGATTTTCAGATGACATGGCTTGGCCTTTCGTTATTCATCCATTTATTGTGCATTGCTGATTGCATCAAGGGCATTGCTCTGATTCTGCTCAATCGCGATCTAGAGTTTGTCAGGGAAAAGTGGATTCCGGTTTTCCCGACCAGACAAACGAAAACAAAAGACTCGAGAGACTGTCTGGTTCAATCTGAACCTGACAGTCTCTAGACGACACGGAAAGGCCATCCATGAGTACCGCACCCACCTTGATTTTTACCGAGGCCCTCGTGTTGCTGGGTGGAGCGGTTGTCGCTGCGCCGATTTTTCGAAAACTGGGGCTGGGAACCGTGCTTGGCTATCTGGCCGCCGGTGCCGTGATTGGGCCGCTTGCCCATATCATCACCGGAGCCGAAGAGATTTTGCCGGTGGCAGAGCTGGGTGTGGTCTTTCTGTTGTTCGTCATCGGGCTGGAGCTGAAGCCCTCGACGCTGTGGCGGATGCGGGCCGATATTTTTGGTCTCGGCAGTGCGCAAGTGCTGCTGGGCGGTGGATTGCTGACAATCGCGGCGGTGATGTTTCAGCTTCTGGATTGGAAAGCCGCCGTGGTGGCGGGCTTTGGCCTATCCTTGTCCTCCACCGCGTTTGCGCTGCAAATCCTCAATGATCGCAATGACATGAACAGTGCCTATGGTCAGCGCACTTTTTCTGTTTTGCTGTTTCAGGATCTGGCCATTGTGCCTTTGCTGGCGATGATTTCCATTCTGGGCAATCAGGCAGGCTCACAAAGTGCATCCTTGTGGATGGATATTGGCATTGCAATCGCCGCGACGCTGGCAATGATCCTCACCGGGCGTTACGTGCTGACACCGCTTTTCCAGATCATTGCCCGCACCGGCGCGCGCGAAGTGATGATTGCGGCAGCGCTGTTTGTGGTGCTTGGCTCGGCCATGTTGATGCAGGCGGTTGGCCTCTCCATGGCGATGGGGGCTTTTCTGGCGGGCGTGATGCTGGCCGAATCGTCTTATCGCCACGAGCTGGAAGCCGATATTGAGCCGTTTCGCGGCATCCTTCAGGCGTTGTTTTTCATCGCCGTCGGGCTTTCCGTGCAATTTAATGTGATCTTCGACAATCTTTTGCTGTTGGCGCTGGCTGTGCCTTTGATCATGCTGGTGAAAGGCCTCAGCATTTACGGCCTCTGCCGTCTGGCCGGATCAAGCCATAATGATGCGCTGCGCATCGCAGCCGTGTTGCCGCAAGGGGGTGAGTTCGGCTTTGTGCTGTTCACCACGGCCGTATCCGCAGGTCTGTTTTCCAATGCCACCGCTTCACTACTGATTTCGATTGTTACGTTGACTATGGCCCTCACGCCGGTGGTGGCAAGCCTGGCCAACCATCTGCTCAAAGGCGAAGCACGCGAAGAAATCGAGGAGGATTTTGAAGGGGCTGGTTCTGATGTGCTGATGATCGGCTTTTCCCGTTTCGGCCAGATTGCTGCTCAGATCCTGCTGGCCAGTGGCCGGGATGTGACCATCATTGATGATTCTGCGGATCGTATCCGGCAGGCCTCGATGTTTGGATTTCGCATCTATTTCGGTGACGGAACCCGGCTTGATATGCTGCGGGCTGCAGGGATTGAAAAAGCCAAGATCGTCGCCGTCTGCACGCAAAAGCGGGACGTGACCGATAAGATTGTGGATTTGATCGCGGCCGAATTTCCGCACTGCCGGTTGTTTGTGCGCTCCTATGATCGCGTGCACAGCCTGTCTTTGCGGGCGCGCAATGTGGAGTATGAATTGCGCGAAACACTGGAATCAGGGCTTAAATTTGGTCGCAGTGCCATCACCGCCTTAGGGGTCAGCGAGGATACGGCTGCTGCCATTGAAGATGATATTCGCCGCCGTGACGAAGAGCGTTTGCAATTGCAGGCCGTCGACGGGCTTCGAGCTGGCACCCACATGCTGTATAACCGGCCTGTTCAACCGGAACCGCTGGTAAAACCAAAGCGTGGTGCGGAGCAGCCAGAAGACGCCTTATAAAAAAGCGAAGGCTCATTAAAAAAGGCGAAGCCTTGGGGCTTCGCCTCCTCTGACTGGAGATCAGAGTTTTCTTGACATCACTGTCACATCGTCTCGCAGCATTAAGACTTCTGCTCGCTCAGCGTCTTGAACGCGGGAGCTGTCTTCAGGCTGTCTGCGGTTTCTGTTGTGGTCAAATGCAAGGTCGCAGGGTCCTTGGCATCGTGGGTCACAGTAATTTTGCTGATCGGAACAGCCACGTTCTTTTCACCCATGCCCAGGAAGCCACCTACGCCGATCACGGCGGCCACGACAGTACCGTCCTTTTGCATGATCAAGTCGTTGATCTTACCAATGCTCTTGTCACCGGCGGTGTAGACGTCCTGATCAATGTAGTTCGAAGCGGCAACCTGATCGGTGCCCTGCTGCGTCAAATAAACTTCCTGACTTGCCATTGTGTCCGTGGCCATAGGCGTTTTTGTTTCCGCAGCCATCGGTGCCTTCGGAGCAGTCGTTGTGTCACTTTTCATAGTATCGCTGGCAGCTGGCTTGGCTGTAGTTGCGTTCTGCGCAAATGCCATTGGTGCGACTGCAGTAGAGCCAAGAAGAATCGTCGTTGCTACAATGCTAAGGGTCTTTTTCATCTTAATCCTACCTTTGTGTCTATTGCGTTTTCGATCCCGGCACTTGAAGTTTTGCACCTTCAGCGCCTTGGTTCGAGAGAGAAATGCTTGGGCAGGAGGATCGTTCCGTAAAAATTTGCCTTTTATTTTTTCAATTTGATGGAACTTTATGCAATTTCCATCAGCATTGCCGCAAATGCGCATATAAAATCTCCCGCACCCTTTTCTCTTGCACCGTTGGCAAAAGGGTGCGGGACGGGCGTAAGTGTTAGAGCCGGAAGCTTGGTTCCGGACGGCCTTTGACGGGAACGTCCAGAACAAATGCCTTGCCGCCGTGCGGATCGGCAGCGAGGCCGGCATCATCCAGCCCTTCCGTTGCGCTGGTGATCAGCAGGCGATCGAGATTTGGACCAATGAAGGCCGGGCAGGTGGTTTGGGCCGCAGGCACCTTATAGCGGGCAAGGTGTTGGCCCGCGCTGTCGTAATGGTCGACCGCACCCACACCCCAGCGCGCATTCCAGATGCCGCCATCGGCATCGCAGACGGAGCCATCAATGCCGCCAGCCTGGCCGCGCCCATCAATATGGGCTGTGGGTGTGCCGATGGGCAGGCCTGTTGAAGGGTCAAGCGCCACCTTCATCATCACGTTCACACGGGTATCGACGTAATAACCAAGGGTGCCGTCCGGTGAAAAGCAGATGGAATTGGGAATGCTGATGGCATCAAACAACCGTGTCACGGTTTTGCCAGCCACATGATAGATCGCGCCCGCGCCGTCTGCTGCGGTTTTGCCCATGGTGCCAACCCACAAGGCCCCGCTTTGATGAACACGCCCGTCGTTGGAACGATTGTTGGGCCGATCCGTCTCCAGCACGGTGAGCAGATCAAGCGCGCCGCTTGCCACATCACGCAGGAAAATTCCGTTTTCCGTGGCCAGAATTTGCCGCTCAGCATCCACACGGGCCAGCACGCTGGCCATCATCGGCAGAGAATGACGGACGGTTTCGCCGCTTGCGACAGTGTGCTGATAAAGCGTCTTGCCGAGAATATCGAACCACCAGGCGGTATCGGTTGTGGCATCATAGGTCGGCCCTTCGCCAAGATGCATGCGCGTATCAATCAGAACAGTGCCGGAATAAGGTCTTTCCAAGGGTCTCTCCCATGATGCTTTTGTGTCTTGTGGTTATGTAGCCGATATTGGCGAAAGTCAGGTTCATTTTTTAGCTCACGCTTTGGGTGCCGTCAAAATCTCGAAAAATTGCCAATTCCACCCTTCGGTTAAATTTGTCGATATTGGCTTTTCTATCTATGAAGACCTGTGGGCGTAGCACGTCTTTGTAAGCGTCCTTGAAGCGAGTCCGACAATCGAAACCGGTTCAAGGAGAAAATTATACCCATAATCCTCGCTGTGTTATACCTTGACGCCGCAGGGCCTGTGATTCTGAAATTGACGTTGTTGCTGAGCGGCTGGGCTTGGGGTTGTCGATGTTTCAGGACAGAAATTTCCGGATGAAAACATGAGACGTGTCAATGAAATGGTTGATAATCTGATTGTTCTGCAGGAGGCCCCGTCAAAGATGGCCGATGTGGAGCGGTTTCTGGTTGATCTTGCCACGTCCAAAACGCAGTTCGATGTGTTTCGATTTATGAAGCAGATTGGCGAGTATTTTGGGGCCAAGTTTTTCATGGTCATGAATATGCCGCCGGTTGATGCACTCCATCTTGCCAGTTGCTCTGTGATCACCAATTGGCCTGCCGAATTGCTGAGTGATTATGATCAGGCCACCTTGTTGCCAACCAGCCCCATTTTTCACCGGCTGCGCAACACATCCCTGCCGGTATTGTTTGATCTGGCCACCATTGCTCGCGAGCGCGATGCCAGGACGGCTGATCGCGCCATTCATATTTTGCGGGCTCATAATCTGCTGCGCAATGCCTCCTTCCCGGTGTTTGATTCTGCCGGAAACCGGGGTGCTGTGGCCATTTCGGGCGAGTGGGGGGAGTTGTCGTTTGCAGATGTTGTTTTGCTCCACTATGTGTCTGCCCATGTTTTCAATCGACTGGCAGAAATTCGCGAGATGGATGCCTGCGTCAAGGAAACCCTGACGGAGCGCGAGATTGAGTGCCTGAGCTGGACCTCGGCGGGCAAGACATCGATCGAAATTGCCGAAATCATGGGGCTTTCTGAACACACCATCAACCACTACCTCAACCGCGCCACCAAAAAACTGGATACGGTCAATCGGACCCAGGCCGTTGCAAAATCACTGCGATTGGGCCTGATAAAGTGAGAATTGCGCCGCATGATATGCGGTAAAGAAAGAGCATGATGAGCGGGCAAGAGGCAGTTTTATGGAGGTGACTTTGGGCTTTATGCCCTTTGTCGATAGCGCAGCACTCATTATTGCGTCTGAAAAGGGTTTTGCAGCAGACGAGGGGCTTCGCTTGCGTCTGGTGCGTGAGACCTCCTGGGCCAATATTCGGGACCGCGTGGCGGTTGGCCAATTTGATGGTGCTCCCATGCCAGCGCCTTTGCCGCTGGCCGCCAATCTGGGGCTTTATCCCGTTTCACCCGCTTTGCTGGTTGCCATGACACTGAATTTGGCAGGCGGTGCCGTCACGGTGTCGCAGGCGCTGTTTGATATGCTGAAGCACGCACAACCCAATCTCGATCCATCCAGTCTTGACCCAATTGCGGCGGGACAGGCCCTTAAAGCCGTTGTCCGTTATCGCCAGGCTTCGCTGAAACCTCTTCGTTTTGCCATCGGGTTTGACCATTCCAGTCAGGGCTATCAGCTTCGTTATTGGCTCAACGCCTGCGGTCTGGTCGTCGGGCGCGACGTGGATCTCGTGGCTTTGCCATCGCCATTGATGGCGGATGCCCTCTCGGAGGGGGCCATTGATGGTTTTTGCGCCGCCGAGCCGTGGAACAGTCTGGCGGTGAGCAAAGGTGTCGGGCGCATTCTCACCACCAGCGCCGAAATTTGGCGCAACGGGCCGGACAAGGTGCTTGGCCTGTCAAAAAAATGGGCACAAGACAATGATCTCGCGCTGGATGCCTTGTTGCGCGCCCTGCACCGATCTGCGCAATGGTGCGGCAATCGAGACAATATCGAGGAGTTGGCCGGTATTTTGGCAGCCCCGCGCCATCTTGGCGTTGAGGGGCATCTAATGCTGCCCGCCTTGACCGGCGAGGTAACGATTGCGCCGGGGCTATCTCAAAAGCGGGAGGGCTTTTTGGTGCTGGAGCGCAAAACCGGAGGCTTTCCGCGGCAAAGTCAGGCGCTGTGGTTTTACAGCCAGATGGTGCGCGCCGGTCATGTTGTGCACTCGGCTGAAAACCGCAACACGGTGGTGCAGACCTATCGGCCTGATCTCTATCGTCGCGCCCTGAAACCCATCTTTGCCCCCATGCCCGCGACAGATGATATGCGGCAGGCCATGGCCCTGTCTGGATCCGATGGCTTTTTCGACGGTGCAATTTTTGATCCCGACCGGCTGGAAAATCATCTGTCGCCTTGATCTATGCATGTGTGTGGAAATTTACATCAAAGTGAATTGCAGTCATCTTATTCTCGTGTATGTTTTTTAAGCAGAGTGCGGGGTAGGGCTTTAAATTCTAGGCAAATATGCTGAATGTGAGTGCCTGATCCGCTAGAAATGCTGTTTTTTGAGTTTGGCATGCTTCGTGCATGGTAAGGGAAAAGAAGTCCAGAGGGGACTTTGAAAAGGGCGCACCAAAGAAGGCGCTCACACAAACGCCGCCGGTTCCACCTGCATTCAGCAGTGTTGGTCCGGCGGTTTTTGTTTTGGCACAGATGCAATATAAGGCGTTTCGATTTTGAAGAATTTGCCATGAAGAATTTGTAATAAGGGGTGGTAAAACGGCGCTACATCACCGATGTATCCAGTCTCACTCCAATTCATTCAAAGCTCTGTCCTCCTATATGAGGTGGCAGGCGATCCAACCGGGAAGTTCAGCCATGGTGCCCGATAAAAACAGTGTTCTCGATGCTCTGAAGACCGTGCGCGGTCCTGATCTTGAGGGCAATATCGTCGATCTTGGCATGGTCTCCGACGTGTTCATTTCCGATGCCAAAGTCTATTTTTCCATCAATGTGCCAGCCGAACGCGCCAAGGAGCTGGAACCATTGCGGGCAGCAGCCGAGCGCGTGGTGAAAGCACTGCCGGGTGTCAAAGGCGCGCTGGTGAGCCTGACGGCAGAACGCAAGGCGGGGGCAGCTTCAGCCGCCCCTGCGCCTGGCAAGCCAGCCCATTCGCACAGTCACGCTCATTCTCATGCACCGGCTGGCCAGCCGCCCAAGCAGGCGAAAGCCGATATTCCCGGCATCGGTGCCATCATTGCCGTTGCATCCGGCAAGGGCGGCGTTGGCAAATCCACCACGGCGGTCAATCTTGCCCTGGCGCTGATGGCCAATGGCTTGAAAGTCGGCATTCTCGATGCCGATGTTTATGGTCCGTCGATGCCGCGCCTGCTGGGCATTTCCGGCCGACCCGAGCAGATTGATGGACGCATCATTGTGCCGATGGAAAATTACGGCCTGAAAGCCATGTCCATGGGCTTTCTGGTAGACGAGGGTACGGCCATGATCTGGCGCGGTCCGATGGTGCAATCGGCCCTTATGCAGATGTTGCGTGAAGTGGCCTGGGGCCAGCTGGATGTGTTGGTGGTGGATATGCCGCCGGGCACGGGTGATGCGCAGCTCACCATGGCGCAGCAGGTGCCGCTGACCGGGGCCGTGATTGTGTCGACTCCGCAGGATTTGGCCCTGATTGATGCGCGCAAGGGGATCAACATGTTCAACAAGGTTGAAGTGCCGGTGCTGGGCATTGTCGAGAACATGAGCTATTTCATCGCGCCGGATACTGGCAATCGTTACGATATTTTTGGCCATGGCGGCGCGAAGGCCGAAGCCGAAGCCATCGGCGTGCCGTTCCTGGGCGAGGTGCCGCTGACGATCTCGATCCGAGAAAAGTCTGATGCCGGAACACCGATCGTTGTCAGCGAGCCGGAGCATGTGCAAAGCCACGTCTATCGCGACATCGCCACCAAGGTCTGGCAGGAAGTGCAGCGCCATTCAGCCCGCAAAGCCCCAAAAATCACCTTCGAATAGGTCAAGCCGCTGCTGAACCATCAGGCGGAAGCCGAAAAATGTCGCCGTTGCAGGACTTTAAAGTCGGCTGCAACGGCGACACCGTCAACAGTGTAGGGTTGAACGGAAGAGACATGACGGGATTATGCCCAAAGCCGCCTGTCTGATAAAAATATGCCGATGTTCGCTCCACGCTGCATTGATAAAAATCAAATTGCTATCGGTGGACAGCGAAAACTTGAATTTTTTGTGATGATGAGTCATACCGGCATGATCGCACCACATGTGCGCAACTGCGGGCCCCTCTGGCGGGAAATTCGGCTTTCCCGTGATGTCGGAGTTGTTTTCATTGAAAACGCCGTAAGAGAATAAAATTCATGACCTTTATTGCCGCTGATTTTCTCGGCCAGCCCCTTTGGATGTGGCTGGGCTTTCTTCTGTTTGTGGCTGTTCTGCTGACAATTGACCTTGGCTTGTTAAGCAAAAAGACCCGCCATATTGATGTGGCCCAGAGTATGAAACTCTCTGCCTTTTACATTGCCATGGGCGTGGCCTTTGGCGGGTTTATCTGGTGGCGCATGGGCCAGGAATCCGCAATTCTATACCTCACGGGCTATGTGGTGGAAGAAAGCCTGTCGCTGGACAATATTTTTGTCATTGCCCTGATCTTCAGTTATTTCCGCATTCCCCAGCATCTCCAGCATCGGGCTCTGGTCTATGGCATTATCGGCGTTGTAATCTTGCGCGGCATTATGGTTGCGGCCGGCACAGCCATTGTCGATCAATTCCATTGGGTTTTGTACGTGTTTGCTGCCTTCCTCGTCTATACCGGCATCAAAATGCTGCTGGCCGCAGATCAGGAATTTGATGTGTCCAAAAATCCGATTTTGGCCTTTTTGCACAAGCGTCTGCCGATCACCGAGGAATTGCACGGCGAGAAATTTTTTGTGCGCCTGCCTGCCCCCGGTGATGTGGTGGAAAAAACCAAGTTATTTGCAACGCCGCTGTTTCTGGCTTTGGTGATGGTGGAATTGGCAGATGTTATTTTCGCTGTTGATAGTGTGCCTGCGATTTTTTCGATCACCACCAACCCCTATATTGTCTTCACATCCAATATCGCCGCGATCTTGGGATTGCGCGCGCTATATTTTGCGCTGTCTGCCATGCTGGAACGCTTCATCTTGTTGAAATATGCGTTGTCGGCCGTGCTGATTTTCATCGGCGGCAAGATTTTGATCGGTGATATGCTTGGCGTGTTGCATATTCCACCTCTGCCCTCGCTTGCAATTACCCTTGCTATCTTGTCGGCAGGTGTTATTGGTTCGCTGTTGAAGACGAGTGCGCCGCACACGAAAAAATAACGCCAACGGGCGGATTTAATCGTTTAAGATCTTCTGCAACACAGTAAATTGCCGCTACCTGTTATGGGGCGTGGCAACAATGCTCTGGAGATTTATTGCAGGTTTTCAATTTCCGTTTACGGGTTAATTGAAAATTGTACAGGATTTACAAAGTGTTGCAGCGTCGTTATCGTGTCAGGGTGATGCGGGGTGATGTCGTGGCCATGGGACGAAGGTATCACGTTTGATTAGAGCTTACAGGTGTGACGGGACGGTGGATGTCATTCTGCCCAGCGATGCGCCGACGCGCCTTGCTGACGATATTTTGTGGGTCGATCTGTTGTATCCGGATAAAACCGAGGAACAACTGGCGGAAACCCTCTTGGCCATGCCGCTTCCGACCCGCGACGATTTGAAAGACATCGAGCCATCAAGCCGTTTGTACACCGATGATCATGGCGTTTACATGACGGCATCCCTGATCTGCAAAGCCGAATCCAATGCGCCGCAACTGGCTGATGTGGCGTTTATCCTCGGTGGCAACCGCATGGTCACCGTGCGCTATGCCGAGCCACGGTCGTTCGGGCTGTTTGCTGCGGCTTTGAGCCGCAATCAGGTCAGTTGTTCCACAGGGTCTGTTCTGCTGATGCGACTTTTGGAAACGGTGGTGGATCGAACCGCCGAAGTGCTGGAAATCGCCGGTGCGCGGCTGGATGCGCTGTCGAGCGATGTGTTTATTGAGCGAAAACTGCACAAATCGCGGCCGCCGCATTTTCTGGAAGACAAGCTGGTGGATATTGCCAGCTACCATCGTCTCGTCAGCAAAGCGCGCGACAGCTTGGTGTCGCTGTCCCGAATGGTATCCTTTCTCGCCTCGGCTGATCCGGTCAAGGCCAGTGAGGATGCGAAAGAACTCTGTCATGTGGTGGCGCACGACGTTCATTCCCTCTCGGAACACGCGGGCTTTATCAGCAGCAACATCAGTTTCATGCTGGATGCATCGCTTGGCCTGATCAATGTTGAGCAAAATGCGATCATCAAGATTTTCTCAATTGCTTCCGTGGTATTCTTGCCGCCGACATTGGTGGCGTCCATCTATGGAATGAATTTTCAAATTATGCCCGAGCTGAACTGGCACTTTGGTTACCCCGTTGCCTTGATTTTCATGGTGGTTTCCGCAGTTGTCCCCTTCCTGTTTTTTCGTTGGAAAGGCTGGCTCTGAGAGCCTGTAAAGATCAATGTCTCACGATGCATCCCATACCTCGAACGGAAAAAATGGCCTGCGCAGCCTGTTGTTGCCCGCCCTTGGCTCCGTCGGGGTCGTCTATGGCGATATCGGCACAAGCCCGCTCTACGCCTTTCGTGAAGCGCTAAAGCCCATTTCCTACGATGGCATCAGCCGGTTTGAAGTGATTGGCCTTACATCGTTGATTGTCTGGACCCTGACAATCATTGTCACCTTGAAGTATGTGCTGTTTTTGCTGCGCGCTGACAATGATGGCGAAGGCGGCACCCTGTCGCTGCTGGCGCTTTTGAGCAAGACAGCCGGACGCCGCACGCTGGTGCTGATGGTGCTGGGTCTGGTCGGTGCCGCGCTGTTTTTGGGCGATGCCATGATCACGCCCGCGCTGTCTGTGTTGTCTGCGGTTGAAGGCCTGAAACTGGTTGCGCCGCAGGCCAGCCCATTTGTTGTTCCCATCTCGGTTGTTATCTTGATTATCCTGTTTGCCATGCAATCGCGTGGCACGGGGGCGGTTGCCAATCTGTTTGGCCCCATCACGGTGGTGTGGTTTTTGGTCATGGCCGCAGGTGGCATCAGCCATATCTTCGACGATCCTGCGATTTTCTGGGCCTTTAACCCGGTCAATGCTGTCACTTTTCTGTTTCAGGAGAAGTTTTTGGGCTTTGTTGTGCTCGGGGCTGTTTTCCTGACGGTCACGGGTGCAGAAGCGCTCTATGCCGACTTGGGTCACTTTGGCCGCAAACCCATTCAGCTCGCCTGGTTCTGCCTTGTTTTCCCGGCTCTGGTGATCAATTATCTCGGCCAAGGCGCGCTGGTGTTGAAAGATCCGTCCATGGCGAAGGATCCCTTCTATCTGATGTTCCCCAGCTGGGCGATTATTCCGGTGATCATTCTGGCCACCGCCGCCACCGTCATTGCCAGCCAGGCGGTTATCACAGGCGCGTTTTCCATGGTGCGTCAGGCCATTCACCTTGGCTTTCTGCCCCGCATGGAAATCACCTTCACGTCGGAGACCAACACCGGACAGATTTACCTGCCTGCCGTCAACACGCTGCTGTTGATCGGTGTTCTCGGCCTGGTACTGCTGTTTGAAAGCTCGGATGCGCTGGCCACGGCCTACGGCATTTCGGTGACGGGTGCCATGGTTGTGACCACCATCATGGCCTTTGAATTTGTGCGGGTAAAATGGAAATGGTCGCCCTTGTTGGCGCTTGCGATCATTGTCCCGCTTTTGGCGCTGGAAATGGTGTTTTTGGGCGCAAACCTGCTTAAAATCCATGATGGCGGTTATATTCCGGTGTTTTTTGCGGCTGGCTTCACCATTGTCATGTGGACATGGAGACGCGGCACGGCCATCCTGTTTGCCAAGACCCGCCATGCCGATATCCCGCTGTCGTCGTTCATTCCGTCGATTGAGCGCAAAAGCGAGCATGGGCCGGTATCCGTCTCAGGCACCGCGATTTTCCTGACCAGCGACCCGGAAACCGCCCCTGCGGCATTGCTGCACAATCTCAAGCACAATCACGTTCTGCATGAGAAAAACATCATTCTCACCATCAAGACGGTCAATAGACCTCGCGCCACAGAGGCAGAGCGGTTTGTGGCCGAAAGCCTGTCGGAACGGTTCAGCCGGGTCGAGATCCGCTTTGGCTATATGGAGCAGCAGAATGTGTCGCAGGCGCTGGCCAAATTGCGAAAGGGTGGGTTGAAGTTCGATATCATGTCGACCTCCTTCTATCTGGGCCGTCGCAAGCTGGTGCCGGATGCCAAGGCGGGCATGCCCAATTGGCAGGATCGATTGTTTATCGCGCTGGCCAACTCGGCCACCGACCCATCGGATTATTTCCGCCTGCCGGCCAATCGCGTGGTCGAACTGGGGTCGCACGTGATTATCTGATGGTTTTGGAGCGGATTGCCAAGCATGCAATCTGTCCAGCCAAACGCCTGAATTGCGGCAAAAACCTGGGGGTGATTCCAGGTTTTTGCCGAGATGGGGTAGACAATTTGGCGCAGGTTTATGAGGAAAATCTGTTTTTTTCTGCTATCGCTTTGTTTTGTTTGAGTTAATTTGTCGTGAAACAAGCGTGTTCAATGCCTTGACTATAGCGACGGGCAAAATTATGGTGCGCCAACTTTAGAACGGGCTGGACCATTGAAAATCCGCTACGTTTGCTATCCGGACAGGCTATTTTATGGCAATGTCTGGTTTCGGACGGAGGATTTGCAATGGATGAGCGCGAGACTGAGCTGGAACGTCGCCGCAATCAGCTTGAGACCAAATTGGTCGCCAAGACGATGCATGACGGGGAAGAGGCCGCAAAAGATCAGCGCGCCGAGACAAGCCGTAAAGGCTATGCTCAGGCGATGAAAATCTCCAGCGAGTTTCTGTCTGCCGTGATCGTGGGTGCGGTTCTTGGCTTCGTGATCGACCGTTTTGCAGGAACATCACCCTGGGGGCTTATTATCCTCCTGTTGTTGGGGTTCTGCGCAGGTGTTTTGAATGTGCTTCGCTCAAGCGGGGTGGTGACGTCACCACATCCCGCTGATAGGAAGCCCGGTGTGAAAAAATAACAGCGTTCGGATGCTTTGCATCTGGGCGGACAGGAACGGACGCCACTTGCGGGTGGCAAAAGCGAGAGAGATCAACAGGTGTCAAACGATCCGACCCATCAGTTCCAGATCCACAAGATTGTTCCGATCGAGATTGGTGGCATAGATTTCTCGTTCACCAATGCTTCCTTGTTCATGGTTGCGACGGTGGCGGTTGCTGCTGGTTTTCTATATTTTGCAACGTCTAACCGTGGCCTCATTCCAGGTCGCGCGCAATCTGTTGCTGAAATGTCCTACGAATTTGTGGCATCCATGCTGCGAGAAGGGGCCGGAAGCCACGGGATGAAGTTTTTCCCCATGGTCTTTTCGCTGTTCATGTTTGTGCTTACCGCCAACCTGATGGGCATGGTGCCGTATTTCTTCACGGTCACCAGTCAGATCATCGTCACGCTGGCTTTGGCGATTTTCGTGATTGGCACCGTTTTGGTGTATGGTTTTTACAAGCACGGTCTTGGCTTCTTCCAACTGTTCGTGCCATCGGGTGTGCCTGGCGCACTTTTGCTTCTGGTTGTGCCAATTGAAGTGATTTCCTTCTTGTCACGTCCGATTTCTTTGTCTATCCGACTGTTTGCCAACATGCTGGCCGGTCACATTACACTGAAGGTTTTTGCGGGCTTCGTCGCTTCGCTTGGCAGCCTTGGCGCTCTTGGCGTCGGTGGCGCAATCCTTCCTCTCGCTATGACCGTCGCATTGACTGGTCTTGAGTTCCTGGTTGCCTTCCTGCAGGCTTACGTCTTCGCCGTGCTGACATGCATGTATCTGAACGACGCAATCCATCCGGGCGGTCACTAAGGATAACGACATTGGCGCTCAACGGCGTCAGTCATTCGCCGCAATAACCATTTCAAAGGAGTACACTCATGGACGCGGAAGCAGCAAAGTACATCGGCGCAGGTCTCGCTTGCTTTGGCATGGCCGGCACAGCTCTTGGCCTTGGCAACATTTTCGGCAACTACCTTTCGGGCGCGCTGCGCAATCCGTCTGCCGCTGACAGCCAGTTTGGCCGTCTGGTATTCGGCTTCGCCGTTACGGAAGCTTTGGGCATCTTCTCGCTGCTCGTCGCTCTCCTGCTCCTGTTCGCTGTTTAATTTCAGTGACATTACGGGATCACGGTTTGCTGTTTAGCATGCCGTGATCTCTTGCATTTGCAGGATACTGGAGGCGAGTATGTTCGTTACCCCCGCCTACGCCGAGGAAGCCCCGGCAACGGCTGTGACCCACACTGAGACTGGCGTTCCTCACGGAGCCGAGCATGGCAAGGGCGTTTTCCCACCCTTTGACCATACGACATTTGCATCTCAGCTGCTTTGGCTGGTCATTACCTTTGGCGTTTTCTATGTGCTGATGCAGCGGGTTATCGTGCCACGCGTTGGCGGTATCCTGGAAAATCGCCATGATCGTATCGCTCAGGACATCGAAGAAGCCCGTCGCTTGAAGGCCGAATCGGATGCTGCCGTTGAGGGCTATGAAAAAGAATTGAGCGCAGCAAAAGCAAAAGGCGTTCAGATCGCCTCTGCTGCTCGCGAAGCTGCCAAGGCAGAAGCCACTGCTGAACGCACAGCAGTTGAAGCCGAGCTTGCCAAAAAGATTGCTGAAGCTGAAGCCAGCATTGCCGATATGAAGGCAAAAGCGATTGCTGAAGTTGACACCATCGCAACCGAAACTGTTGCCGTCATCGTTGAGCAGCTCACGGGTAAACCGTTGAGCCCTGCCGATGCTGCGGCCGCCGTGACAGCAGAAAAGAGAGGTTGATCAGATGGAATATGATGCAACTTTCTTTGCCTTCGTTGGTCTGGTGATTTTTCTCGCGCTCGTTGCCTATCTCAAGGTGCCGGGCATGATGGCAAAGTCGCTGGATGAGCGGGCAGAAAATATCCGCGAAGAACTGGCAGAAGCCAAGCGTCTTCGTGAAGAAGCTCAAGCTCTTTTGGCTGACTATCAGAAGAAGAGCAAAGAGGCTGAAGCCGAAGCCGCCGCTATTGTTGCCGTGGCACAGCGCGAAGCTGCTGCATTGGCAGCGGATGCCAAGATCAAGACCGAAGAATTCGTTGCCCGTCGCAACGCAATTTCTGAGCAGAAAATCAAGCAAGCCGAGACCGATGCAGTCAACGCTGTTCGCGCCGCTGCCGTCGATTTGGCAACAGCTGCAGCACAAACCGTGCTGGCAAAGCAAAGCGATGCTGAACTTCAGGCCCGTTTGTTCCAAGCTGGCATCAGCGACGTCAAGACGCGCTTGAACTAATATTCACAACGATGAATAAAAAAAGCCGGGTCCAGCCCGGCTTTTTTGTGCTTGCTGCGACTCATCGGCTCGATTAATTTCCAACGCATAGGCTTGACCCGCGCCTCCTCCCTCCATTCGGGGAAGTATGACACATATGGGGTATTTCATCCTTGTCGAACCGTCTGTTCGAGCATCGCATCAGGAGGGGTTGCGTTTTTCGCTCGCAATAGAGGTTTAGGATGAAACTTTCGGCCCCCATTTTCCAACTTAAACGACGTGCGAAGCTGATGGCGCGTCATAACAATATTGCTTTGCATGACGCGCTCGATCAAATCGCACGCGCGGAGGGTTTTACTCAATGGAGCTTGCTGTCGTCTCACATAGCGGCAAGGCCTTTGTCGGCGACCATACTGGCCCGATTGGATGATGGCGACTTGCTGTTGATGGCTGGTCGCCCCGGCCATGGCAAGACCAAGCTCGGCCTGCAACTTCTGCTCGACGCCGTGCGAGATGACAGGAGAGCGGTGTTTTTCACGCTAGACTTTACGGAGCAGCAGGCGAGACGGCACATACAGTCGCTGATTATCGATCATGATATTGAAGGTGACAGAGTGGAAATTGTAACATCCGATGAGATCAGTGCGGATTATATCATGCGCTATCTTTCGGACGCAAAGCGTGGAACGGTCGCAGTGATAGACTATCTTCAGATTCTCGACCAACAGCGCAGCAAGCCTTGCGTAGCGGAACAGGTTCAGGCGTTGTCGGCGTTCGCTCAGACACGTGGTGTGGCGATTGGCTTCATCTCGCAGATTGATCGGTCATTTGATTCTGATAGCAAACGCTTGCCCGATATCGGCGATGTTCGGCTGCCCAATCTGGTCGATCTAGGCTTGTTCGCAAAAGCGTGCTTTTTGCACAATGGCGAGGCCCAGTTCCAAAACGTTGTTTAATTGACGGGACGGCCCTACAGCGCCGTGCCCATATATGGCGCACGGCGCTGTAACACTTTTAATATGCTGCATAATTCCCTCAATTGATTCCGATTTAAGGAATTATGCCTTAGCGCTGCAGTCGCGGCGATGGTGGTTGATTTAAAACTCCAATGGTCGGTTGTCGACCACTTCTTTCATCACAAAAAAGGTGCGTGTTTGGCGCACACCGGGCAGGGCTATCAATTGGCTGCCGTGAATGCGGTTGAAATCGGCCATGTCGCGGACGCGAATTTTTAGAAAATAGTCGAAATCACCCGCGACAAGATGGCAGTCGAGCACAAAGCTTAATTTCGCAGCGGCAGCTTCGAAATCTGCGAAGCTTTCAGGTGTTGAGCGATCAAGCACAACGCCGACCATCACCAGCGCGCCACGGTCGACTTTGGTGGGAGCGACCATGGCGCGGACCCCACTGAGATAACCGTCTCTGAACAGGCGCTGTGTGCGGCGGTGGCAGGTGGCCGCACTGATGGAGACTTGTTCTGCCAACTCAGTGTTGCTCAGGCGGCCATTTTTTTGCAGCCGCCGCATGATCTTGAGATCAATACGGTCCAGCGGTTCGAGTGTGGAAGAATCGTTCATAAGTTATATCCAAATCGGACGATTAATTATTAAAATCGAAAGTTGATGGTTTATCCTAGATAATAGGCAGTCAAAATTAGAAAGCACCTTTCATTGAAAAAAGTCTAGCGTTTGGTATCTTCAAACGAAAGGATGTCCGATGCTTGACGCTTTTGAACGCTATCCCCTCACGTTCGGTCCAACGCATATTGAAAAGCTGGAAAGACTGAGTGCGCATCTTGGTGGCAAAGTGCAGCTCTATGCCAAACGCGACGACTGCAATTCGGGTCTGGCGTTTGGTGGCAATAAATTGCGCAAGCTGGAATACATCATTCCAGACGCTATCGCCTCGGGTGCCGATACGCTGGTCTCCATTGGCGGCGTGCAATCCAACCACACCCGAATGATTGCCGCCGTGGCTGCCAAGATCGGTTTCAAGTGCCGATTGGTGCAGGAAGCCTGGGTTCCGCATGAAGATGCTGTGTATGACCGCGTCGGCAATATCATGCTGTCGCGCATTATGGGCGCCGATGTGCGTCTGGTTGACGACGGTTTTGACATTGGCATTCGCAAGAGTTGGGAAGATGCCATTGAAGAGGTGAAAGCCAATGGCGGCAAGCCCTATGCCATCCCGGCCGGAGCATCGGTGCATCCCTATGGCGGGCTGGGTTATGTCGGATTTGCGGAAGAGGTGCGGGCGCAAGAAGAAGAGCTGGGCTTCAAGTTTGACTATATCGTGGTTTGCACCGTCACAGGATCGACCCACGCCGGCATGACGGTGGGCTTCGCCAAGGATGGTCGTGCGAACCGGGTGATTGGCATTGATGCGTCGTTTACGCCGCAACAGACGAGAGAGCAGGTTCTTGCGATTGCCAAACGAACTGCGGATCTGGTGAAGCTGGGACGGGAGATCACTTCCGGTGATGTGGTGTTGATCGAGGATTATGCCTATCCTGTTTACGGGGTTCCATCTGAAGAGACCAAAGATGCGATCCGTCTGGTCGGTCGCCTCGAAGGCATGATCACCGATCCGGTTTATGAGGGCAAATCAATGCAGGGCATGATTGATTTGGTCAAAAAAGGATATTTCCCGGAAGGATCAAAAGTCTTGTATGCGCATCTCGGCGGCGCACCGGCGCTGAATGGTTATGGCTACGCGTTTCGCAATGGCTAGACCATAAGCCGGGCTCGGTTCCCTGCGCAATGATGGGATAGAAAGAGAAATCGCCGCGCGTTTGAGAATCGCACGGCGATAGGTGTCATTTGTCTGTAGCGTCGGGCTATTCCTGGCGCAGAGGACGAAAGCTCATGCGATGGAGGATGCAGGGGCCATTGTCGCTGATGGCCTGGATATGGGCCTTGGTGCCATAGCCAGCATGGGCGTCGAAACCATAGGCCGGATAGATTTTCGCGGCTCGTTCCATCATGCGGTCGCGCATGACTTTCGCAATAATGGATGCGGCAGCGATGGAAAGGGAGCGCGCATCGCCTTCGATCACGGCAGAGCCACCGCAGATCAATCCCGGAGGCACATCACGGCCGTCACACAATACATGGGCGGGAGCGAGCGTCAGGCCTGCCACGGCACGGCGCATGGCATCCAGACTGGCTTTGCGGATGTCGCGCCGGTCAATGTGATTGGGACCCGATGAGGCGATGGATACGGTCGCTGTCGCTAGAATTTCCTCATACAATGCTTCGCGACGACGGGCGCTGAGCTTTTTCGAATCATTCAGGCCCACCGGGATGGCATTGCAATCAAGAATGACGGCGGCTGCAACTACGGGGCCTGCAAGCGGCCCGCGACCGGCCTCGTCCGTACCGGCAACAGGCCAAAGACCGCGCTTTTGCGCCAGTGTCTCCAGCGAAAAATCTGGCCCAGATTCAGGCACAATAAAAAAATCAGGATGATCAGGCGAGATGTGTTTTGGCATGCGCAAGACCTCGCATATCGACCCTTATCCCGCAAGTCTGTTATCCGGTAAGTCTGCCGTTGTCGTGCGTTGCGCGCATCATACTTGCAGGACGGCATGAGCCTATCTTGGGAATGTTACGATATAAGGACGTCGTGGCATCCCGCCTGTTGGGAAAGAGTGCAGGGCAGGGGAACCTTTGCAACACAATCACCAACAGGGCAGGAGCAGACCGGTTTGCAGCGGCGGATGCACCGGTCCTTTCAAGAGGCTGCCTTATGCGGCGAGGCGGCCCCGTGAAGTTTGAAATAGAAACAGGCAAAAGCCTACAGCAGCGAAAGCTGCACGCCATTGCCGTGCGGCGGCACAAACAGATCGTCACGCAATTGCATGCTGCGTCGTCCCAGGCCAAGGCGCTTGGTGGCCATCTCGAACCGGCGGTTGATCTGCCAGGCGTAGGGGCCTGTGCCTTTCATGCGCCGGCTGAAATCCGCATCATAATCCTTGCCATCGCGCATGGAGCGCACCAGTGACATCACATGACGGTAGCGATCTGGATAATGCTGAAGCAACCAATCGCGAAACAGCGGACTGACCTCCAGCGGCAGGCGCAGCAGGATATAGCTGGCCTCGGTAGCACCTGCTGCTTGGGCCGCGTCCAAAATCCGTTCCAGTTCATGGTCATTGAGTGCTGGGATCAAGGGCGAGACGAGAACGCTGGTGGGAATACCTGCCTCTCTCAAACCCCGGATTGCCTCCAACCGTTTGGTTGGCGTGGCCGCCCGTGGCTCCATTGTTCGCGCCAGTTTGCGATCCAGTGTTGTGACGGACAAGCTCACCTTGGCCAGTCCCTTTTCGGCCATTGGTGCCAGAATATCGATGTCACGCAGCACCAGCGCGGATTTGGTGATGATGGCAACAGGGTGGTTGGCCTCCATCAACACTTCCAGCAATTGCCGCATGATCCGCCATTCTTTTTCAATCGGCTGATAGGGATCCGTATTGGTGCCAATGGCAAGCGTGCGCGGCTTGTAACCGGGCTTGGACAGTTCGCGGGCCAGAAGTTTTGGCGCATCGGGTTTGGCAAACAGCTTTGCTTCAAAATCCAGCCCGGCGGAGAGGCCCATATAGCTGTGCGTTGGCCGCGCATAGCAATAGATGCAGCCATGTTCGCAGCCACGATAGGGATTGACCGAGCGATCAAACGGAAGGTCCGGTGAATCATTGCGGCTAATGACGGTTTTTGGGCGCTCGACCTGCGTTTCGGTTCGGAAGGGTGCCAGATCTTCCAGATTGTTCCAGCCGTCGTCAACGCTTTCGCGCTCCAGCCGCTCAAAGCGTCCCGTCGGGTTCATGCTCGCGCCGCGGCCACGCCTGCGTTCACCATCAACCCGAAGGCCAGAGGCGGCCATCAGTGCATCGGCAATATCTGCCGTATTGGCAGGCTGAAAGGCAGCCTGCCTGACATCAGACAAAACGGTCATTGTGAACTCCTGACAGGCCAAGCGGCCTTTTCATGTATCAAGAGATTTAGCGTGAAAATGAGAACAATGCAAGAACAAAAATCACGTGCGCTCTTGTGCGGCGTGGTGCTGGCGTATTCAATGAAATTTGAACATCAGCATGTGGTGCGTGCTGGAAAACTTGGGTGCAATGCGATATGACCTGTCAATGTTAACAGTTATCATTGAATGTTTCGATCAGGAAAGCGAATTGGCGCAGACCTTGTCGGCCCTTGTTGCGGGAGCCGTCGAAGGAATTGTGTCTGATGTCGTGGTGCTCGATAACGGCTCTCACGATGGCATTTCCAAAATAGCCGATGCCGCTGGCTGCCGCTATCACACCACGTGGGATCTGCGCGACGTGCTGACTGCCGCCCGTGGGGAGTGGTTGCTGCTGGTTGAGCCGGGAGCGAGGCCAAGCCAGGGCTGGATTGATGAAATTGCCGAATATGTCTCTTTAAACAGCACGCCTGCGCGGTTTTCACCGTCGCGCGCTCATCGGCAATCATTCTTGAAGAGAGTGGCCCGAAGACCACCGCTGCTTGAGCGCGGATTTCTGTTGCCAAAGGCGCAAGCGCTGGCGATTGCCAAAAATGGCATGAAGCTGACAGATCTCGTAGCGGGTCTGAAAGGCCAGGCTCTGTCCAGCGAGATGGTGCCCGCATGGGCGGCGAGACCGGCGCGCCCACGGGCTTAAAGCTTGGCATATGTTGGATTAAGAAGCGCTGCGCTCTATCCGTTTTTGCGGCGCAAGTGTTCATCAAGCCGTGGCATGATTTCCACGAAGTTGCAGGGCTTGTGACGATAATCCAGCTGGTATTGCAAAATACCATCCCATGCATCTTTGCAGGCTCCGGGCGAACCCGGCAGCACAAAAATGAAGGTGTTGTTGGCAAGGCCTGCGGTTGCGCGCGACTGGATGGTGGATGTGCCGATTTTATCGAAGGAAATGCGATGGAAAACCGCTGAAAAGCCATCCATGCGTTTTTGAAAGAGGGGTTCCAGCGCATCCGGGGTCACGTCGCGGCCCGTGAAGCCGGTGCCTCCGGTGGTGATCACCACATCGACGCTGTCTGCCAGCGTCCACGCCCGCACCTGATTGACAATCCGATCGGCATCATCGGGAATGATCGCGCGGTCGATCAGCGTATGACCCGCAGCTTTAATGCGGCCTTCCAGCACGTCACCTGAGCGGTCATCGGCCAGCGAGCGGCTGTCCGACACGGTGAGAACGGCAATGCCGAGGGCAATAAATTCTCGTGAATCATTCAGTTCTGACATGTCACACCTCTGAAACCGAATTGGCGGCTTGGAAATACCAGTCAGGTTTGATGGCCTGAAGGGTCTTTACTGCCTTTTCCGCCTTTTCGAGGGTTTGGTAAAGACCAAAACATGTTGCACCCGAGCCGGACATGCGCGTTAGCTCTGCACCCGTGTCAGAAATAAGCTGGGTGAGGGTGGCAATCTCCGGGCAGAGTTGGCGCGCCACGGGTTCAAGATCGTTGCGCATGTCGGAAATAGCCTTTAACCAATCGCTCTGGTTTGAGGTAAGCGGAAGCATGCCAATGGCCGGATAATCACGCCGGGTCAGGGCCTTGAAGATCGATGGGGTGGAAACCGTCTTCAGCGGATTACCCAGTATGATGCCAAAGCGCGGCAGTGTTGGCAGCGGCAAAACCGCATCGCCAATGCCGGTGGCGCGAAGCGGTCTGCTGTGCAGGCACATGGGCACATCTGCGCCAAGCCTCAGGGCAATGGCCTGCAGATCACAGGCATTGAGATCCACATGCCAAAGTTTTATCAGCGCGCGGAGTGTGGCCGCTGCATCGGCCGAGCCGCCGCCGATGCCTGAGGCAATGGGTAGGTTTTTCTCAAGGTGGATGGCCACGGGACGCGTGGAAATGCCCTTTGTCGCCAGCGTTTGGCGAAGACCATCGCGGGCCTTGAGCACAAGGTTGTTGGGCAGCGCCTCGGCTTCCAGCAGATGTGAAAAGGGACCAGAGAGCGATAATGCATCCTGATCCGCCTCGCGCACCGTAATCACATCGCCTCGGTCTGCAAATGTCACCAGAGTGTCGAGAAGATGATAGCCATCTTCTCGACGTCCGGTCACATGCAGCGCAAGATTAATCTTGGCGGGTGCGTTTTCACGATATTCACGCATAAGGCATCACCGATTGGCTCGAATCTGTCAGGTTCAGATTGAACCAGACAGAATCTCGATTCCTTTGTTTGAGTTTGTCTGATCAGAAAAACCGGATTCCACTTTTCCTTGACAAACTCTATGTGCCTTAGGATTTTTTCTCAGGTTCAACCGGCGCTGGTTTGGGGGCCTCAGCCGGTGCGGGCTTTTCCTCAGTTGGCTTGACGTCCTGTGGCTTTACGTCTGCCGGTTTCTCGGCAGGGCTTGCCTTCGGCTCGGGTGTCGCAGGTTGGGTCTTTTCAGGCTCGGTTTCTGAGGGCTTTGTTGGCTCTGCCGAAGGTTTTGTCTCGGGTTCAGGTGCTGCCTCTGGCGCAACGTTCGGCTTGGCTTCCGCCGTTGTCGGGCCGGGTGGCAGGTCTGGCAAGCCGTTTTCCAGCTTTTTTTGAATGGTTTCAGTCAGGTTCAATTCCGGATCGGCCTTAAACGCCAGCGCCTGACGCCACTGGAATGTGGCTTCCAGTTTGCGGCCAACGCGCCAATAGGCATCGCCCAGATGGTCGTTGATGGTGGCATCACCCGCCTTGAGCTGCACCGCCCGCTCCAGTTCGGTCACGGCCTCATCAAAGCGTCCGAGACGGAAGTAAGCCCAGCCGAGCGAATCGACGATATAGCCATCATCGGGTTTCAGCTCGACGGCCTTTTTGATCATCTCAAGGCCTTCTTGCAGGTTGGTATTGCGGTCAACCCATGAATAGCCAAGATAGTTGAGAACCTGCGCCTGATTGGGGTTGAGTTCCAGCGCCTTTTTGAAGTTTGGCTCTGCCTTGTCCCATTCTTTCAAACGCTCATAGGCAATGCCGCGCTGGAAAAACACTGGCCATTGGTTTTTGTCTGGCTTTGGCCCCAGAACCTCGACCGCCTTGTCATAATTGGCGGCCATTTCTTTATAGTCTTTGGAATCCGACAGCACACTGCCATAGGCCAGATAGCTACGAATATCCGAAGGATCAGAGGCAATCAGCGACTTCAAATGGGCCTTGGCCTCATCCACCTTGCCGGTTTCGGCCAATGCAATGCCCAGCTGCATTTCAGAGATGCGCAGCATCGGCGAATCGGCAGGCACCTGCTTGTAAAGCGCAATGGCCTGATCGGTCTGCTTGTTGCCTTCCGCAATGCTGCCCAGCATGATCAGCATGTCAGCGCTTTTCGGAGCCAGCGCCCGCGACAGCTGCAGATAGAGCGCAACCGTGTCCTGTGCACCCTGACGGTTCAGCGCGCCACCCAGCGAAAACAGAACGGAGGCGGCACCTTCTTGCACATTGGTCACCAAAGGTGCTGGCACATTGCCCTTTTCAATGGCTTCGCGCATCGCCTTGAAGGGCGCGTAATTGTTGATCAAGGCTTCGCCGGCGGCAATGGTATCCAGCGCCTTTTGCTTGTTGCCATCCTTGGCTTCCAGCGTGGCAAGGGCAATAACGGCGCGCAAGAATGTGTCTGGCGCTGTGGAGCCACCCTCGCGGTCGGTGACGACGGAGGTGAGATAGGTGCGGGCTTTCTGGGTGTCACCCACCATCGCGGCCATGACGCCTGCGTTATAGTTTTTGAAGATGCCGTACCAGCTTGGGCCTTTCAGCTTGTCCAGATCAGCCATGGCCTGTTTGGGGCGGCCAGCGCCGGCTTTGGCCCATGCCTGAAGCAGCGAATTGGTCAAACGGTCCAGATCGTTGGGGCCTTTATAATCCAGAATCTTTTCGGCCGACTTATATTTGCCGTCCTTGATGTCGTTCAAGGCGCGGGCAACGGTGGTGATACGCTCAACCGCTTTGTCTTTGCGCAGCTCATAGGCATATTTCACGCCCTCATCAAAGCGGCCAGCCATGAACAGCGACAGCATCAGGCTCTCGCGAATTTCCAGATCGGCCGGTTGAAAGCGCAACGCTTTTTCATAGAGCGGCACGGCATTGTCAAAATCCCGATCAGAATTCGCGGTGCGTGCGGCCAGGTACGCCCCCGAGAAGGTGTCGATACTGTCCAGATCCAAAGGCGCGGAAGCAGGTTTGGCCACGTCCTCGGTTTTGGCATCAGCAACGACAGGTCTCAGGAAAAGGGCACCACTGAGTGAGGCCAAGAGCAGGAGCGCCGTGCCGGTCGTGAAGCGTTTGGCAAACATCTGCCGCATGAAAAAGCCTTTCAACCATGATCACCGGTCTCATCGGGCCGGATCGGGAAATCTTGTATTCAGGCAAAGTCTCAAAAGGCCATCCCTAAGGATAGCTTTCAAGAAGCGACGCCTGACCTTCTGATGTCGGAGCCATGCTCCAGAGTCACGAATGCACGTGATGGAGAAAGCATGGCTTTTTTGAGTAAGCAGCTCGAAAAATGGCTCAACTGACACGCTCAATGCAAAAATCGATCACATCCATGAGAGCGTCTTTCCAGGGGCTGTCCGGCACAGGGGCCAGCGCATCACGCGCCACATCGCCATAATGAATGGCGCGGGCAACGGTGTCTGAAAGGCCATTGTATTTGGTAATCAAGCCCATGGCTTTTTCGAGATTGGCATCGCTGCTGTTGCCACCTTCAATCGCGTCGCGCCAGAATGCACGTTCCGCCTCATTGCCACGCCGATACGACAGGATAATCGGCAGAGTAATCTTGCCCTCGCGAAAATCATCGCCGGTGTTTTTGCCAAGCTCCGCCGCCTTGCCGCCGTAATCCAGCGCGTCATCGACCAGCTGAAAGGCAAGGCCAAGGTTCATGCCATAGGATTTCAGCGCATTGCGGGTTGCGCGGTCGGTGCCTGCCACAATTGGCCCCACTTCGGCGGCTGCCGCAAACAGAGCTGCCGTCTTGGCGCGAATGACGGCTTGATAATCGTCCTCGGTGGTTTCCATGTTTTTGGCAACAGAGAGCTGCAACACTTCGCCCTCGGCAATCACGGAAGCCGCCGTGGACAAAACATCCAGCGCGTCCAGCGAGCCAACGTCCACCATCATGCGAAAGGCCTGACCGAGCAGAAAATCACCCACCAGCACGCTGGCCTGATTGCCCCAGATCATTCTGGCTGTGGATTTGCCGCGTCTGAGGTCGCTTTCATCCACCACATCGTCATGCAAAAGGGTTGCGGTGTGCAGAAACTCCACGCTGGTGGCCAGCTTGATGTGATGTTCACCTTCATAGCCAAACATGGCGGCAGAGGCCAATGTCAGCATGGGGCGCAAGCGCTTGCCGCCAGAGGAAATCAGGTGGTTGGCCACCTCGGGAATCATTTCAACGTCCGAACCAGCCTTGGACAGAATCAGTTGGTTGACCCGCTCCATGCTGCTTCTGGTCAAATCCACCAGAGGCGTCACCGAGGCCTGTTTGTTTTTCTTGTCACCAAGCGGTATCACTGCACCCAAGGTATCGGACTCCTGTTTACCCCACATTGCCATGACCATAGTTTAACCCCAATGGCCAGATGAAACTACGTTTCATTCAGCCTTTGGATAAAAAAGGTTTCATCGCGTCTGGTTTAGCATAAAAAGCCTGTGGCGGCGGGGCAAGAGCGGAATTACCGTATCCCGCAGATTTGATAGGACTTATCAGCGCATGCAGGAAATAATTCGCACCAATGACCCCGTTTTGCTCTCCTTTGCCCAAAGCCTGATGAAAGATGCTGGCATACAATGCCTGATTGCCGATCAATCGATGAGCATTCTGGAAGGATCGCTCGGACTTTTGCCGCGTCGCTTTCTGGTGGTGGCTGATCAGGAGGCGAAAGCACGGCGTATTTTGATCGATGCCGGTCTGGAGCATGAATTGCGAAAAGGTGATGTGTGACGGACACAAAGACCGGATTGGGTGAGGTGCCGTGCGAAATACCACGCGAAACGGTGGATGCGTTTCATCGAGGCGGGTTTCATCTGGTACAGCCCAAGGGACGCGGCCATCGCGCTGGCATGGATGCCATGCTGCTGGCATCGATGATTGACGATGATCGTCCGATTCGTGTTGTCGATCTCGGAGCGGGAGCCGGTGGTGCGGGCCTTGCCGTGGCATCGCGCCTGCCGCAAGCGCATGTGACCTTGGTGGAACGCTCCTCTGAGATGTTGGCTTATGCCAAAAAAACACTGGCGCTGGCCGAGAATGGCCATCTCTCTGAGCGCGTCAGCCTGATCGCCGCCGATGTCACCCTGACCGGCAAGGCGCGCCATGCGGCGGGCTTGCTCGATAATGCCTTTGACCATGTGATCATGAACCCGCCCTTCAATGATGGTCGCGACCGGCCAACGCCGGACAGCCTGAAAGCCGAGGCCCATGCCATGCAGGGTGATTTGTTCGAGGATTGGCTGCGCACGGCGGGTGCCATTGTGCGGCCCGGTGGGCAATTGTCGCTGATTGCCCGTCCGCAATCGATTGGTGAAATTATTGCCGCCTGCGGCAAACGCTTGGGCGGCATTGAAATCACCTTGATTCACCCGCGTGAAGGGGAGAGCGCCATTCGGCTGCTGCTCACGGCCATCAAAGGTTCCAAGGCAAGGCTTGCGTTTCGCAGCCCGCTGTTCATGCATGGGGCGGATAGCCACGCCTTTTTGCCGCAGGTGGATGACCTCAGCAATGGCCGTTTGGGCTATGCGCGCATCAAGAACAAAGTCAGTTGAGTTTGGCAAAATGAACCGTGCTTATTGCGTTTGGCCTGCAATCTCTTACATGAACTTGCAATGATGATTGCAAAAAGGTCTTAGGATATGGCGGGTTTGTTGAAGCGATTGATTCCGAAGAAATTTCGCAAAGCTGAACTCGTTATTCCCGTGGTGCAATTGCACGGTGCCATCATGAGCGGCGGCAGCCGGTTTCGGCCCGCGCTCAATCTGGCAAGTGTCGGGCCTTTGCTGGAAAAGGCGTTCAAGCTCAAGGATAGCCCGGCGGTGGCGCTGACCATCAATTCTCCCGGTGGCTCGCCGGTGCAATCACGCATGATTTACCAGCGCATTCGCACGCTGGCCGAAGAGCATAACAAGACCGTTCTGGTGTTCGTCGAGGATGTCGCAGCCTCAGGCGGTTATATGATTGCCATTGCCGGTGACGAGATCATTGCCGATCCAACCTCGATTGTTGGCTCGATTGGTGTGGTGTCTGGCGGCTTTGGTTTTCCTGAGCTGTTGAAGAAGATCGGCGTGGAGCGGCGCGTGTACACAGCCGGTGAAAACAAGGTGATGCTGGATCCGTTCCAGCCGGAAAAAGCCAGCGATATCGAATATTTGAAGACCCTTCAGCTCGATATCCATGATGTTTTCATCAGCATGGTCAAAGAGCGTCGCGGCATTCGTCTGGTTGATGATGCTGAGGTGTTTTCCGGCTTGTTCTGGACCGGCCGCAAGAGCTTTGAGCTGGGCTTGATTGACGGTCTTGGTGGCTTGCGCGAAACCATCAAGGCGCGCTATGGCAAGAGTGCCAAGCTCGAATTGATCTCTGCCCAGCGCGGTTTGTTTGGCAAGGCCCGGCCCGGTATTTCCTCCTTTGCCAATGCTGATCATTTGGCAGCGGCTGCCGCTTCCGGGCTTGCGGAAACCATGGAAGACAGGGCATTGTGGGCGCGTTTCGGACTGTGAAAGCAAACAACTGACATGACGCGCATTGTGTTCTTCCTGCTCCTGATCGGAGTTGTTTATTGGTACTATCGCCGATTTACCCAAGATGCTGAAAAGCTGGCGCGCCGGACGCGCCAAAAAGAGCGCGAGCGCGAAACGGGTGCCATTGCGACACTGGTGAAAGATCCCAAGACCGGCGAATACCGCATCAAGGATGACGATTAGGATCGGGCGTGTTACCCGGTTCGGTGCGAGGATTTTAGCACAATCTGTCTCGAATTGAGACGGCATTGTCTTGCGTGAACTGAAAAAATTAAGGGTTTCCAAGAGGTCTGATCAACAAGCTCTTTGAAAAGCGCTTGATTTTGAGTAGGTTTTTCCCATTGTCATTTTGCCAACCTCGATGGTCCGGGGTGTGTGGCCAATTGAAACAGGTCCAGACACAAGAGGAAGCGAGGGGCTTTGGCTTTTCCAGAGATGAAACAGGCTTGGCCACACGCCCCCAAGCGGGTCAGCACGGATGATTTTTTAGCCGTGGGTGGAGAGACGGCAGAGGCTATCCGGGCCTATGATTGGTCTGCGACTTCCCTTGGCCCGATTGAGGCATGGTCTGTTTCGCTCAAAACCACCATGCGCATGGTGTTGTCGTCCAAACAGCCCATGTGTTTCTGGTGGGGCCCGGATCTGCTCAAATTCTATAATGATGCCTATATCCCTATTCTCGGTTTGCGCAAGGCCAAGGCCTTGGGGCGTCCGTTTCGGGAGGTCTGGGCTGACGTTTGGGATGATGTGTTGCCCTTTGTGCGCAGCGCTCTTTCGGGGCAGGCGACATGGATGGAAGACCTGCCGCTGGTCATGACCCGCAACGGCTATGAAGAGCAGACGTACTGGACCTTTTCCTACAGTCCTCTTTATGGCGATAACGGTGCGATTGAGGGCCTTTTGAATATTGTGACAGAAACGACAAAGGCTGTGGCTGGCCGTGAGGCTTTGCAAGCCAGCTATAAAGAGGTGCAGGAGCATCTGGCGCGCCAGGAGGCGCATGACCGGGAGCTGCGCTTGCTCAATGCCGAGCTGGCCCATCGGATGAAAAACACGCTGGGCATGGTGCAATCCATCGTCAGTCAGTCCATTCGCAGTGCCGAATCGCTGGAAGATGCGGCTTCTGTTGTTTTGGCGCGTATTCACGCTTTGTCGAAGGCGCAGGATTTGCTCACAGGCATCAGCATTGCCGCCGCCGAGCTGTCCATCATTGCCGAAAATGCCATTGATCCGCATCGCATGGATGCGGATCGCTTTCGGTTCAGCGGGCCAAATTTGCTGATTTCGGCCCGTCAGGCGTTGGGGCTGTCTCTGGCGCTGCATGAGCTGGCCACCAATGCCACGAAATACGGGGCTTTGTCGGTACCGGAAGGTTGTGTGTCGATCCAGTGGCATTTGGAAGATGATCATCAGTTTAGCCTGCGCTGGATTGAAACCGGCGGCCCCTTGGTGCGCGCGCCAACGCGCCGGGGTTTTGGCTCGAAATTGACCGAGCGGGCCGTGGCGGACCTGTTTCACGGCACAGCAGAGATCGTGTTTGATCCCACGGGCGTGGTGTTTTCGCTGCAAGGTCGGCTGGATCAATCAACCGATCTGTGATGCTTAAAGCGCTCCACATTTTATTGGATTGGGCAGAGCCGCACTTTATCCTTTTTTGGCATGTCCATTATCAATCAACTGATTCCAGTGGAACCCGACATGCTATAGATGACGCGCAAGCCTTGACCGGAATGGCGCGTCGTGGCAGGTCAGGGTTCAAGATTGACAGAGACCCGTGCGGCGACAACCGACAGGCATGGGGTTCGTAAAAGTGATGCAGGTTCCAATGACGAATTCACCCGCCCCCCATATGGACCCGAAGCGCTCCTTTCAGGCGCTGATTTTGACGTTGCACAATTACTGGGCCGATAAGGGCTGCGCCGTGTTGCAGCCCTATGATATGGAAGTGGGGGCCGGCACGTTTCACCCGGCAACAACGCTGCGCGCCCTTGGCCCCAAGCCATGGAAGGCCGCCTATGTGCAGCCCTCGCGCCGCCCGTCGGATGGCCGCTATGGAGAAAACCCCAACCGTTTGCAGCACTATTACCAATATCAGGTGATTCTGAAGCCAAACCCCTCCAACCTGCAAGAGCTCTATCTTGGATCATTGAAGGCCATTGGCCTTGATCCGCTGCTGCATGACGTGCGCTTTGTCGAAGACGACTGGGAAAGCCCAACGCTGGGGGCCTGGGGTCTGGGCTGGGAATGCTGGTGCGATGGCATGGAAGTGTCGCAGTTCACCTATTTTCAGGCTGTTTGCGGCATTGATTGCTCGCCGGTTGCGGGCGAATTGACCTATGGTCTGGAGCGCCTGGCCATGTATGTGCAGGGTGTGGACAATGTTTACGATCTGAACTTCAACGGTCGCGAAGGCGAAGAGAAGATTTCCTACGGCGATGTCTTCCTGCAGGCCGAACAGGAATATTCCCGTCATAATTTCGAATTTGCCAACACCGAAATGCTACTGCGCCATTTTACCGACGCAGAAAAAGAATGCCAGGCACTGCTTGCCGCCGGAGCGCCCGGCGAGAATGACAATCAGCGCCTGCATAAATGCGTGTTTCCGGCCTATGACCAGTGCATCAAGGCCAGCCACGTTTTCAACCTTCTGGATGCGCGTGGCGTGATCTCGGTCACCGAACGCCAGAGCTACATCCTGCGGGTGCGCACGCTTGCCAAGGCGTGTGGCGAGGCCTTTTTGCTGACAGATGCCGGTGGTGCGAATTTGGTTGCGGCCGCGTGATGGCATCAAGGTGAGGGCGGCCCATGCAGCTTGATACCCTCCTGACACAGCTCAGATGGTTACGGCTGAGTTGGCTGGTTGCTGCCGTGATCACCGGTGGGCTTTATATGCTGCTGGTGCCATTCTATCTCTATACCGCCTGGGTGCAGTATGTGGTGGTGGCCACGGGGGCTGCCGCCTATACGGGCGTCAATGGTTGGCTGGTGCAGATCATGGCGGCTTGGGCCGGGCCGATGGATAGCGGCATTGTGGTGTTTCAGGTGCTGGGGCTGGTGTTCTGGTTTGGCTGGCTGTGGCTGTCTTGCCGCTTTGTAGCACTCTTGGCCCCCGGTGAAAAAATGCGTTTTGGTGGCTTTTCCATGACGATTTTATGGTTCGCACCGGTACTGAATATGCTGCTTGTGCCGCTTGGGTTGATGGAGCTTGCCCATGCGACCACCAAGGATCCGCAAGCGCTGCCCGATGCCGAGCCAGAGCGTGATATTCCTGTTCTGGCATGGAGCATTGGCATTCTCAATCTGTTGGGTGATGGTTTGTTCTTTTATCTCGCCCAGACCTCGTCAGAGTCTTATGAAAACCCGGTTTACGGCCAGAACCTGATGCATATCGCAGCCGCAAGCGGCATTGTCACACTGCTGTTGCTGCTGGCGATGGATGCTTATATCCGTCGGATTGCGGAGGCGCAGGAAATCCGTGCCGCCCGGCTGCACCTGAACTAAACATGCTGTGCGCATTGCTCTTGCGCAACTCATAAACGACCTGACCAAATGCCTGACCGGATGGATTTTTGCATGACCCAAAACCTGCTTCGTGAAGACAAGCTGACCATTCTTCCCATCACCCATGCGTTGAAGGGGCACGTCAGCCCGCCCGGCTCCAAATCCATCACCAATCGAGCACTGCTTTTGGCGGGTCTGGCCAAGGGCACCAGCAAGCTCACCGGCGCGTTGAAAAGCGACGACACCCGCTATATGGCGGAAGCCCTGCGCGCCATGGGCGTGACTGTGGATGAGCCGGATGCCACCACCTTTGTTGTGACCAGTTCTGGTCAGTGGCAGGAGCCAAAAGAGCCGCTGTTTCTGGGCAATGCTGGCACGGCCACCCGCTTTCTGACGGCTGCCGTGGCACTGGCCAAGGGCCGCTTTACCGTTGATGGCGATGAGCATATGCGCAAACGCCCGATCCTGCCTTTGGTCGAAGCCCTGCAATCGCTTGGCGTTGCCGTTGCCGCTCCCAGCGGCTGTCCGCCGGTTGCAATTGATGCCCATGGGGCGTTCAAGAAAAACCGGGTGGTGATTGATGCGGGCCTTTCCAGCCAATATGTCTCGGCGCTGTTGATGGCAGGCGCTTGTGCGGGCGAAGCCTTTGAGATCGAACTGGCCGGAACCGACATTGGTGCAAAGGGCTATATTGATCTGACCCTGTCTGCCATGCGCGCCTTTGGCGCAAAAATTGACCAGCCCTCAAGCGCTGTCTGGCGCGTGGCCCCCACGGGCTACACCGCAACCGATTTCCATATCGAGCCGGACGCATCGGCTGCCACCTATCTCTGGGGTGCGGAAGTGCTGAGTGGCGGCAAAATCGACATTGGCACACCGGCGGCCAGTTTCACCCAGCCCGACGCCAAAGCCTATGACGTGATCTCGGCCTTCCCCAACATGCCCGCCGTGATTGATGGCAGCCAGATGCAAGACGCCATCCCCACCATTGCGGTGCTGGCGGCGTTCAATCAAACCCCTGTGCGCTTTGTCGGCATCGCCAACCTGCGCGTCAAGGAATGCGACCGCATCCGCGCACTCTCAACCGGGCTGAACAACATCCGCGAAGGCTTGGCCTCGGAAGAAGGCGACGACCTGATTGTGGCGTCAGACCCAAGCCTGATTGGCCAAACCTTGCCCGCCAGCATCAACACCTTTGCCGATCACCGCATTGCCATGAGCTTTGCGCTGGCTGGCCTCAAAATCGGCGGCATCACCATTTTGGACCCAGCTTGCGTTGCCAAGACCTATCCAAGCTATTGGGACGCGCTGGCGACGTTGGGAGTTGAGTATCAAGTGGGCTGAGATATTCCGCTTTCATTTAAAGCAATATTCAACAACCTGTATGCAATGCAAACTTTGATTGCAGTCTTTAGAAACATCCAATAAATTCCCTCGCATAAACCCGGGGGTATTTATGGCTGTATCGACTGAACAACAAATTCTCATTGAACAACGTGTAACGAACGAAGCGAAATCTATTGGGGCAAGCTATTTGCTTTGGTTTTTTGTTGGGTATCTTGGCGGGCATCGATTTTATCTTGACCGAAAGGGTTCGGCAATTGTCATGCTGCTGTTGACCATTTTTGGCGTGATTTTGTCGGTTGTGGGCGTGGGCTTCATTTTGTTGGCCGTGGTTGGCATCTGGGCGCTGGTGGATGCGTTCCTCATTCCGGGCATGGTTGCCGAGCAAAAGAATAAAGTCCGCAACAATCTCTTGCAGCAAGCGATGCTGTCCGCAAATTGAAGGCGGTCAGTGCAAAATGCCATTCAAGGATGGCATTTTGCCGCCATTGCATGGATGACTTTTCCCTTCAGGCTTGCTAAGTCCGCATCACGATAAAGCCAACGGTAAAGTCAGTCCTATGCCCGATCTTCTGCTTGAACTCCGCTCCGAAGAAATTCCTGCTCGTATGCAGCGTAAGGCTGCGGGGGATTTGAAAAAGCTCGTCACCGATGCGCTGGTGGATGCAGGTCTGACCTATGAAGGTGCGCGGGAATATTGGACGCCGCGCCGTCTGACGCTGGATATTCGCGGGCTGACGGCCCGCTCTGCCGACGTGAAGGAAGAGAAGAAGGGGCCAAGCATTTCTGCGCCGGAAAAGGCCATTGAAGGCTTTTTGCGCGGCGCTGGGCTTTCGTCTCTCGATCAGGCCGTGGTCAAGAGTGATCCGAAAAAGGGTGATTTTTATGTCGCCTATATCGATAAGCCCGGCCGCAGCGCAGAAGAGATCATCACCGATGTGATGCCGGGCATTATCCGCAGCTTCCCATGGCCAAAATCCATGCGCTCCGGGGCTGCTTCCATGCCGAAAGGCTCCAGCTATGGCGGCATTGAGGGCAAGGGGTCGGAAAGCCTGCGCTGGGTGCGCCCGCTGCAATCCATCGTCTGCACCTTTGGCTCCGAGCATGATGAAGTGGCGGTGATTCCGTTTGAGATCGACGGCATCGTCGCCTCTAACATCACCTACGGCCACCGTTTTCATGCGCCAGAGGCCATTACCGTCAAGCGGTTTGATGATTATGCTGCAAGCCTTGCCAAGGCCAAGGTTGTGCTGGATGCCGAGCGCCGCAAGGATATTATCCTTCACGACGCCCGCGACATCGCTTTCGCCAACGGTTTGGAGCTGGTGGAAGACGAGGGCCTGCTGGAAGAAGTCTCCGGTCTGGTGGAATATCCGCAGGTGCTGCTCGGCACGTTTGAGGCGGATTATCTGTCAATTCCGGCTGAAATCATCCGCCTGACCATCAAGACCAACCAGAAGTGTTTTGTCTGTCGCCCTGTTGGTGAATCTGAGAAACTGTCCAACCACTTTATCCTGATCTCCAACATCGCCGCCCATGATGGTGGCAAGGAAATCATGCATGGCAATGGCAAGGTCGTGCGCGCCCGCCTGTCTGATGCGCTGCATTTCTGGAAGCGCGACCAGGGCAATCTGCCCGATCTGGAAACGCTGCAAGCCTCGGCTGCAAAGTTCAACCTCGATCTGAAAAAGCCGCTCGACCAGCGCATGGCCAAGCTGGATGCGCTGAACGTGACCTTCCACGCCAAGCTCGGCAGCCAAGGTGAACGCGTTGCCCGCATCCGCGCTCTCGCCAAGGTTTTGGCCCCGATCGTGGGTGCCGATGAAGCACTGGTGGACCGCGCCGTGGTGCTGGCCAAAGCCGATTTGCGCACCGAAGCTGTGGGCGAATTCCCTGAACTGCAAGGCCTGATGGGCCGCAAATATGCAACGCTGCAGGGCGAGCACGAAAGTGTCGCTGCTGCGATTGAGGATCACTACAAGCCGCAAGGCCCATCCGATCGCCTGCCATCTGACAAGGTGGCGATTACTGTGGCGCTGGCCGATAAGCTGGATACGCTGGTGGGCTTCTGGGCGATTGATGAAAAGCCGACGGGTTCGAAAGATCCGTTTGCTCTGCGCCGTGCGGCTCTAGGTGTGGTGCGTATTTTGCTGGAGAAGGGTGTACCGATCCAGCTTTCAAAGCTTATTCTGAGAAGCTATCGTGTTGCGCTTGTTGAGCGCATTCGTAAAGTGATGAATGCAAAGCTAGATTTGAGTACAGCAGAAATTGCCAGATCAAAGTTTGCACACTTGCTTAGCGCCGCGGGCGGCGAAGAGCGGATTGAGAAGATTCTCGCAGAGTATGCTCGTAAGGCCGAGAGTGTCGATCCAGCAGAAGATGATGAAGTTACAGTGCTCTCAGATCTCTTGTCCTTCTTCCACGACCGCCTGAAAGTCTACCTGCGCGACCAAGGTGCCCGTCACGACATCATCGATGCCGTGCTGACACCCGAGGCCGATGACCTCCTCATGGTCGCCCGCCGCGCCGAAGCTTTGACCGCCTTCATCACATCAGAGGATGGCAAGAACCTGCTGGCTGGCACCAAGCGCGCCACGCAGCTTCTGGCCGCTGAAGAAAAGAAGGGCACAGTTGTGGCCGATGGCGTGTCCGAGGCGCTGTTGAAGCTGGATGCCGAAAAGGCACTGTTTGCGGCTGTCACTGAGGCCATCAAGGCGGCCAGCGAGGCCGTAGCCAAGGAAGATTTCCGCTCTGCCATGCAGGCCCTGTCCACCTTGCGTGCGCCGGTGGACAAATTCTTTGAAGATGTGCTGGTCAATGACGAGGATGCCGCCATCCGTGCTAATCGTTTGGCGCTGTTGAAAGCCATTCGCGAAGCCACAGCCACGGTTGCGGATTTCTCCAAGATTGCAGGTTAAGCGCAGCGGCGAAACCCCTCCCCACAAGGGGGAGGGAGCAGGCCGAGAGGGTTGACCGATTGGTATGATCCCGTTGGTTTCGATGGAAAACATCGGGTAAGGCGGATCACAACAGCTCCCTCCGTCGTTTGAGGAGGGTGCTTGTTACATTCTGAATTGTAATGCCCGTTCAAACCAAGGCTGGGAACGATGGAGAAAATCCTGATCAGTGCCTGCCTGATGGGCCGCCCGGTGCGCTATGATGGCAAAGGCAAACCACTGAACCATCCCGCGATTGCGCGCTGGCGTGAGGAGGGGCGGTTGGTGGAGTTTTGCCCGGAACAGGCAGGCGGCATGCCCACGCCGCGTCCCGCCGCCGAAATCGAGCAGGGTGCAAGCGGCGACGACGTGTTGCAAGGTCGCGCTCGCGTGCTGGAAATTACCGGTGGCGATGTCACCGCAGCATTTGTGGCCGGCGGGCAAAAAGCGGTGGAAATTGCCCTGCAAAACCAATGTCGCTATGCGCTACTCATTGATGGCAGCCCATCCTGCGGCTCTGGTTTTATCTATGATGGCTCCTTTTCCGGCACCCGCCACCCCGCCTTCGGCGTCACGGCTGCCTTGTTGAAACGGGCGGGCATCGCGGTGTTTTCCGACCGTGCGGTGGATGCATTGGAGGCGGAAATACAGCACCGGATAAATCCGATGCTGTAGAAAACGAAGCCCTGAAGCATGGAAGCCGCCGGATTGGCATGCTCCCTTCACGCTTTGTGCTGTTGCAACCGTCAGGATGGCTGCTTTCCAATTTTAAATGCGACCGGACCTGATTAAAGCTCAACCACGCACGGAACGTGATACAACCACGCGACAGTTTGCATTGCTGTTCTCAATTCAGAAAAAGCTGACCTGTCACGGCCGTGCCATCACTATTTCAAACGCAGGGGTGTTTCAGGCAGCGCGGGCGGCTGATGGTTGACGGCGGCGGTTTCAGCGGCTTCGTCCACGCCATCGCTGGGCATGCCCGCCAATTGGCTGCCATTATCAAGCCATCCAGCCTGTTTGTTGATGAACACAACGGGCGATCCACCCAGCCATGCTTCAGTGCGCACCAGTTCGCGCTGTCCGTCAACAGTTCTGACGTCGATGTGCTGTGTACCTTGGGCCAGTTTCGGGGTCGCCCGCTTGAAGGAGCTGCCAGCGTCTGACAAGGGCGGGCACGTGCTGCAGCTCACCTTGACCACGCTGGGCGTGGTGTTGCCAGGCGTGGTGATAATTTGAATTGATGAGCCTCCAGCCAGAACCGGCTGGGCCAAACCCGAAGCCATCATGGCAAAGGCAGCGATGATGATAACACGCATGGCGACTCCCTTTTGTTAAGGAGCACATTAGCGCGCGTTTCTTACCTTTGGATCACGAATAAAGTTTCAATTTTATCGATCATGCCAATTTGGGTCACTTTTGCCCAGAATCTTCTCTCGAGATGGCACGCCAGCCAATATCCCGGCGGCAAAATCCATTGTTCCAAGCCACGGAATCCACCAGCGCATAGGCCTTTTTCTGGGCCTGTGCAACGGAAGGGGCGCAAGCAGTGGCATTCAGCACGCGTCCGCCCGTGGCAACCAGCGCGCCATCCTGAATGGCTGTGCCAGCATGAAACACCTTTGCATCCGCTGATGCTTGCGGAATGGCGGTGATCGGCGTGTTCTTGTCGTAAGCGGCGGGATAGCCTTGTGCTGCCAAAACCACGGTTAGCGCCGGGTCATTGTTCCACTCGGCCGAGACCTGATCCAGTGTGCCAGTGGCGCAGGCGTGCAGCAGCGGCAGAAGATCGCTTTTCAGGCGCATCACCAGCACTTGCGTTTCCGGATCGCCAAAGCGCACGTTGTATTCAATCAGCTCGGGGCCTTTGGCGGTGATCATCAGACCTGCGAAAAACACGCCGGAAAAGGGCATGCCCATCTCTGCCATGCCGCGCATGGTCGGCTCAATGATTTCCTTGAGCGTGCGCTCCACCATCTCGTGTGTCATCACGGGGGCAGGCGAGTAAGCGCCCATGCCACCGGTGTTGGGGCCGGTGTCGCCTTCGCCCACACGCTTGTGGTCTTGCGCAGTGGCGAGCGGCAAGAGCGTCTTGCCATCGCACAGGCAGAAGAAGCTGGCTTCCTCACCATCCAGATAGGCTTCCACCACCACTTCCGCACCAGCAGCACCAAATGCCCCTTCAAAGCAATCGTCGATGGCGGATAGCGCTTCATCCAGCGTCATGGCAACGGTCACGCCCTTGCCCGCCGCCAGACCATCGGCCTTGATGACAATGGGGGCACCTTGCTCACGCACATAGGCTTTGGCTTTTGGGGCATTGTTAAAGCGCTGGTAAGCGCCGGTGGGAATGTTAAACCGGGCGCAGACATCTTTGGTGAAGCCCTTGGAGCCTTCCAGCTGGGCGGCAGCTTTGGAGGGGCCAAACACATCAATACCGGCTTCGCGCAAGGAATCCGAGAGACCGGCCACCAGCGGCGCTTCGGGGCCAACCACCACGAAATCCACCGATTTGTCTTTGCAAAATGCAATCACGGCCGCATGATCATCAACATTGAGATCCACCAGTGTCGCATGATCGGCAATGCCGGGATTGCCGGGAGCGGCATAGAATGAGCCGAGCAGGGGGGATTGGGCAATTTTCCATGCCAAAGCGTGTTCACGACCACCTGAGCCAATCAGCAGAACATTCATTGTGCGCTCTCCGTCAAACATGATGCGCGGTTAAGGCGCAAGACGCAAAAGGTCAAGGAAAAACCCGGATTGCCGCATACTTCCTTGAACCAGAAGAGGTTCAAGGAAGTATGCGGCAAATCTTTAGTGCTACAGCGAACCTTTGTGCGCCTATGGCGCACGGCGCTGTAAATGGTTTCTTGTGGAGTGTAAACGCATTTCATTGCCTTCGCAGCCGCTCACGCTATGGTCTGCGCCAAATTGAAAGACGAGGTTCCTATGGCTGACGACATGAAATCCATTGCAACGATTATTGCGGGCGAGATCAATGCCCGGCCTGATCAGGTGATCTCTGCGGTGGATTTGCTCGATGGCGGAGCCACTGTTCCCTTCATCGCTCGCTACCGCAAAGAAGTCACTGGCGGGCTGGACGATACGCAATTGCGCAATCTCGCTGAGCGCCTGACCTATTTGCGCGAGCTTGGCACCCGCCGCAAAGCGATTTTTGATAGCATCACATCACAAAACAAGATGACTGATGAGCTGGCCGTCAAGATTGCCCGCACCACCACCAAGGCCGAGCTGGAAGATATTTATCTGCCCTTTAAACCCAAGCGCCGCACCCGCGCCGAGATTGCCCGCGAAAAAGGTCTGGAGCCATTGGCCAACGCCATTTGGGAAGACCGCACAAGCGATCCTGCCAAATTGGCCGAGTCTTATGTGAAGGGCGAAGTGGCAGATGTGAAAGCAGCGCTGGAAGGTGCCCGTGATATTGTGGCCGAAACCATGGCGGAAAACGCCGACCTTCTGAAAAGCCTGCGCAATTACCTGAAAGACAAGGCCGTTCTCTACTCCAAGGTGCAGGATGGCAAGCAGGCAGCAGGCGAAAAATTCGCCGATTATTTCGACCATTTCGAGCGTTGGGCCACCGTTCCCGGCCACCGCGCGCTGGCCATGCTGCGCGGCTGGAATGAAGAGATTTTGACGCTGACGATTGAGGCCGACAAGGACGATCCATCCTTGGTCAAGCCGACCCACCGGATGATAGCCTCCGCCTATCAGATTGGCCAGAAAGGCCCTGCCGATCAATGGCTGATGGAGGTGGCGGGCTGGACCTGGAGGGTGAAGCTTTCCATGTCGCTGTCTCTCGATTTGATGCGCGATCTGCGCGAGCGCGCCGAGGAAGAGGCCATTCACGTTTTTGCCCGCAATCTCAAGGATTTGCTGCTGGCAGCCCCTGCCGGTTCGCGCCCCACCATGGGGCTTGATCCGGGCATTCGCACCGGGGTGAAAGTGGCCGTTGTCGATGGCACCGGCAAGGTGTTGGAGACCACAACGGTCTATCCATTCCCGCCGAAAAACGACATTCGCGGAACACAAGCCGAGCTGGCAGGGTTGATCCGCAAGCATGGCGTTGATCTGATTTCGATCGGCAATGGCACTGGCAGCCGCGAGACCGAAAAGCTGGTGGCCGATATGCTGGCGCAAATGCCATCGACGGTTAAAAAACCTACGAAAGTCATTGTGTCTGAGGCCGGAGCTTCGGTCTATTCGGCATCTGAGCTGGCGGCCAAGGAATTCCCCAATCTGGATGTGTCTTTGCGCGGGGCGGTGTCGATTGCCCGTCGTTTGCAAGATCCGTTGGCGGAACTGGTGAAGATTGACCCGAAATCCATTGGCGTTGGCCAATACCAGCATGATGTCGATCAGGGTCGTTTGGGGCGCTCGCTGGATGCCGTGGTGGAAGATGCGGTGAATGCGGTGGGGGTTGATCTCAACACCGCGTCGGCTCCGCTTCTCGCCCGCGTTTCGGGGCTGGGTGGCTCGATTGCCGAGGCGATTGTCTCGCACCGCGACCAGACCGGGCCGTTTGCCAGCCGTAAGGAACTGTTGAAAGTGCCGCGTCTGGGCGCGCGCACCTTTGAGCAATGCGCGGGCTTTTTGCGCATTCCCGATGGCAAGGAGCCGCTGGATGCCTCGTCGGTGCACCCGGAAGCCTATGGCATTGCCAAGAAAATCGTGGCTGCCTGCGGGCGTGATCTGCGCACGCTGATGGGCGATAGCGCTACGCTGAAAGGTCTGGACCCACGCCAGTTCGTGGATGAGCAATTTGGTCTGCCAACCGTGAAGGATATTTTGACGGAACTGGAAAAGCCGGGCCGCGACCCGCGCCCGAGTTTCAAAACGGCCACCTTTGCCGAGGGCGTTGAGGAAATCACCGATCTGAAGCCCGGCATGTTGTTGGAAGGCACCGTCACCAATGTGGCGGCCTTTGGCGCTTTTGTCGATATTGGCGTGCATCAGGATGGCCTCGTGCATGTGTCGCAATTGGCCGACAAATTCGTCAAAGACCCGCATGAGGTGGTGAAAGCGGGTGATGTGGTCAAGGTTCGCGTGGTCGAAGTGGATGTGAAGCGCAAGCGCATTGCGTTGACCATGCGCAAAGACGGCGGTGAAGCCCCACCGCCATCCGCCCGCGACAATCGCGGCCCGGCGGTGATGCGCAATGCCAACCCGAAACCGGCCCGCGATGAAAAGCCAGCCATGGGTGGCTTGGGTGCGGCTTTGGCAGAAGCCATGCGTAAAAAATAAGCCGCGAGGCTCTCGCACAGGATATTTTGCACCCTGTGCGAGAGCCTCTTCAAAAATATGTGACTAAAACGTGCTTGCCTTGAAGGCCAGAGAGAATAGGTTTGGCTCGGAGCGTTTCCGTGTTTCATGGAAAGGCGGAAACGCTCTCATTCTTCGCTTTTACGCATTTCTTCACGGAAAATCGGTCTTCACGGAAAACCGGTCTCCACTTTTCCTAGAAATGCTCTAGCAAAGTGCAAATCGTCATTTTCTGGGGGTGCTTATGGTATCATCTCTTCGTGGCATGTTGCGTAAAATCATTCGAAAAGGGTCTTTAACGATCACCGGCGCCGATGGCCAAAGTGAAACCTTTGGTGATGGCTCCGGCCTTCCTCTCTCCATGCGGTTTCTGGATGCCGAGGCCGAAATTGAAATCTACCGCGATGCCCAGTTGAAGCTGGGCGAGGTTTATATGCAAGGCCGGTTGGTGTTTGATGCCGGCAATATCTACGATCTTCTGGCGCTGATCCGCTCCAACACGCTGGTTGCTGATCTCACCCTTCCCATGCTGTGGCGGGGCCTGTTGCGCATTGCCGAGGCCAAGCTGAAAGGGTTTTTGCCGGTCAATCACAACAAGCGCAATGTCGCCCATCATTATGATCTCAGCGCAAAGCTGTTTGATCTGTTTCTGGATGAGGATTGGCAATATTCCTGCGCCTATTTCAACCCGCCCGGCATTTCGCTGGATGAAGCGCAACTGGCCAAGAAGCGCCATATTGCCGCAAAATTAATGCCGGAGCCGGGACAAAAGGTGCTGGAAATCGGTTCCGGCTGGGGTGGCATGGCCATGTATCTGGCTGAGACCTGCGATGTGGATGTTAGCGGTATCACGCTCAGTGAAGAGCAACTGAAAGTGTCGCGCGCGCGGGCGCAAAAGCGCGGCCTTGCCGATAAAGTCCGGTTTGAGCTGCAAGACTACCGCACCATGAAGGCGAAGCCCTTTGATCGCATCGTGTCGGTGGGCATGTTCGAGCATGTTGGCCCCAACAATTATCGCAGGTTTTTCAAAAAAGCCGCCAATCTGCTGCATGATGATGGGGTGATGCTGCTTCATTCCATCGGTCAGCCTTATCCGCCGCTCTATAACAACCCGTTCTTTGAGAAATATATCTTTCCCGGTGGTTACATTCCCTCGCTTGCCGAGGTGCTGCCAGCGATCGAGAAGAGCGGCCTGCTGGTGGCCGATTGTGAAATTCTGCCCATGCATTATGGCCATACGCTGCGCCATTGGCGCGAGCGGTTTATGGCAAGAAAAGAAGAGGCAGCAGCCCTGTATGACGAAGATTTTGTGCGCATGTGGGAGTTTTATCTGGCCGGATCAGAAATGGCGTTCACGCACGAGGATTTCTTCATCTTTCAGCTGCAAATCACCAAAAAGCGCATGAGCGTGCCCAACAATCGCGATTATATCGCGCCGAGAGAAGAGGCATTAAAGCTGCGCGAGGCAGAGCGGCCGCCGCTGGAGAAGGTGATTTTCTGATCCAAGATGGCAGTTTTCTTCCCCCGTGATTTGGTTTATCACGGGGGTATGAGCACAGCCCAAGACCAATCCGCCCGCGTTTATGACGCGCCATCCAACAATTGGGTCTATCGCCTTTTGCCAAAGGCGATCTGGCCCTATGCACAATTGGCCCGCTGGGACCGCCCGATTGGCTGGGAATTGCTGATGTGGCCCTGTTTCTGGTCATCGGCACTGGCGGCCAATTATTTGGCTGAGGCGGGGGCCTTGCCCGTTCGGGTGTTTATCACCCATCTTCTGCTGTTTTTTATCGGCTCTGTTGCCATGCGCGGGGCGGGCTGCACCTATAACGATCTGGTGGACCACAAAATTGATATGGCGGTGGCCCGCACACGCTCGCGTCCCTTGCCGTCCGGGCGGGTGACACGGCTTCAGGCCAAGATTTTCATTGTCTTGCAAGCCTTGGTCGGGGCGGCGGTGTTGTTTTGCTTTAACTGGTTCTCAGTCGTGCTCGGCATTGTGTCGCTGGTCATTGTGGTGATCTATCCCTTTGCCAAACGCTTCACCGATTGGCCGCAGTTTTTCTTAGGGCTGGCCTTTTCCTGGGGTGGCTTAATGGGCTGGGCTGGCTTGACCGGCTCGCTCTCGGTGGCGGCTGTGCTGGTTTACATTGCCGCCATCGTCTGGACGATTGGCTATGACACCATTTACGCTCACCAGGACAAAGAGGATGACGCTCTGATTGGTGTGCGCTCGACCGCGCGCTTGTTTGCTGACGACACCAAAATCTGGCTCGGCGGCTTTTATAGCGTCATGGGCGTGTTGCTGGCTGTGGCTTTTGGGCTCGCAGGGGCTGGTTTTCCGGCCTACCTCGGTCTTTTGGCAGCACTGGTGCTGCTGGCCTATCAGATTATCGTGCTGGATATTGACAACCCAACCCAATGCCTCGCGCTGTTCAAGCTGAACGGCAAGGTTGGTTTGCTGCTGTTTGCAGGCCTTGTGCTGGCCATTCCCTTTGCGTGAAAATGAAACATGGCCCACCATGTCGGGCGGGCCATGTTGATCATTTTGAAATATGTCGCAGTCCGCGTTAACGGCGGGCGATGATTTCCTTGCCCGAAATTTTCATCACGACGCCCAGCGAACCTGTGGTTCTGCGCACCAGAAAGCGCGGGCGGCGCTCAGCGAAATTGGAATGGCGGCGGCGTTGTTTTGGCACGCTGGCGCGGATTTCGCCCAAATGCTCCTCCAGCGGGCGGGCCACGCCATCGGCTTCGACCATCAGCATGGGGATGCGGAATTTTTCAGCCCAAAGGCGCCAATCGGCGGCGATATCACACAGATCATGGGCAACCAGCAATGGAATGCACAGATCAGCATCTTCGTGGTATAGCTCCAGCGTGACCGTGACTTCGCCATTGCCATGATCAATGGCCCGCGCTGCAACACCTTTGAATGCCCGGGCGGGGAGGGCAAACGACAAAGGCAAACCACTTGATGGCAGGACCTTGCGCAACACCGCGCCGCGCTCATCCAGTGTAATCGAGACATTGCCGGAAGCATCACGCAACGCATAAGAAACATGTTGCGGCAAGCGAGACGGCTCTAACCGAAACGTTGCTCCGGCCCATACGGGCTTCATAACCGTGTTTGTCATCATACTACCCTTGTTTTACCTGAGAGCCGCTGTGGACTCTTCTTATCGGGACTTTGCGTCCTCTGAGGCTCAAGATAGCGGCAGCCCCTTCCTGACCACTTAAAAATTGCGGTTAAGAAAACTTTGCTGCTTCAGATGGTTATCGAAATGCAATCAGTGAGGGTTTCTCAAAGGTGAACGGCATTCATCGAATTTTCAGGCACGTGTTAACAGAATCCTTCTAAATGAGAGTCTATAGTCATAGTTGCTGCCGATGATTGGCAGCCGTTGCTTTTCTCCTCGCGAAAGCCAGGGGCAAGGCCCATGAACCATGATGGGTTGCCCAAAGAGTGTCACGTTTCCATTGCCTGTGCAGGTATGGGAAAGGCACCAAAGATTTTGAGAATGGTGGTGTGCTTGTGCATCAGGGTTGATGCGCCACACGGTCGGGAAATCGAGGAAAGACGGTCATGGTCTCCACTTATATCAGTTATGATATTATCAATCGCGATATGAAGTCGAGCCTGAAGCGCGTTGCTCAGGAAAGTCAGGTGAGCCGCGATACCCAATATTACAATGATAATATTGGGAAAATAAAGACCGTTGACGATTTCATGGCCAATGACCGTCTTTATCAATATACGATGAAGGCCCATGGCCTAGAAGACATGATTTACGCCAAAGCCTTCATGAAAAAAGTGCTTGAGAGCGATCTGTCTGACGAGAACAGCTATGCCAACAAGCTGGCCGATGACCGCTATCGCAACTTCGCAGCCTCGTTCAATTTCTCGGCAGAAACCGCCGATATGCAGACCGGCAAGCAGGAAGAGGACGTTATTGGCCTCTACAAGCAATCATTGGTGACAGAAGGTGATGATGCCAAGACAGAGGTGAACTATTACGACTCGATGATCGATCAGGTCACCAATGTGGATGACCTGTTGCGAAACAGTCGTTTGACCACATTTGTTTTGAAGTCCTATGGCCTGGACACCAAATATTACTCGGCGGACCATTTGAAAAAGGTTCTGACCAGTGATGTCAACGATCCCGCGAGCTATGTGAACACGCTGACCACCAACAAGTCGGACTATCTGTCGATGGCCAAGGCCTTTGGCTTCAACACCGACGGAACGTTGAAAAATGCCACCGCCCAGACAGTTGACCAGAAGACGGCGATGGAAGATCAATATCTGGATGTGGTGCCAAGCACCGAGACCGCCTTCAAGGCCGAGCGCGAAACCGCCTATTATAAAAGCAAAATAGCCACCATTACGCAGGCCTCTGAAATCACGGCTGATTCGCGTTTGTTTTCCTATGTGAAGACGGCTTTGGGTCTCAACACGAATATGTTGAAATCGACCTTTGAAAACATCGTCACCAGCGACCTTTCGGATCCAAACAGCTACGCCAACACGCAAGGCGACGGCACGGGTGGCAATTATTCAAAAATTGCCGCCATGTTCAATTTTGACACGAGCGGCAATGCAACGGCGGGCAATGCCCAGAATTCCGCCCAGCTGAACCAGACCACAGCGCAATATATGACCCGTTATGACGATGCCGATCAGGACAGTCTGACGGCATTGACGACCTATTATTCGACACAAATGAAGTCGATTGCCAATGTGGATGATCTTCTGGCCAATCAGAAGGTTTATGGCATGTTGACCAAGGCCTACGGCATCGAATCTGACGAGTTCAGCAAGGCGACTTTGAAAAAAGTTCTGACCAGCGATATGAACGACAAGAACAGCTACGCCAATCAGACGCGCGACAAGCGGCTGATCAGCCTGGCCACTGCGTTCAACTTCAAGCCGGATGGCACGCCCGACGTGCCGCTTCTGGCCCAATCCGAGCGGACGATTACCGCGATTGCCAAGGATTATATCGTTCAGAAAACCCGTTTTCTAAGCGGCACAGAGCAGACGGATGCCAAGACCAAGGCGACAGCCGATGCGAAATATTATCAGGATAATATCGTCAAGATTTCCTCGCTGGATGATTTTCTGAAAGACAGGAAGCTGGTTGATTTCACCCTGACGGCAAAGGGGCTGGACCCGACAAAGGTCGATAGCGACATGCTCAAGAAGCTATTCTCATCGGATTTGACGGATCCCAAGAGTTTTGCCAACACGCAGACGGATGAGCGCTATGCTGAATTTGTAGCGTCTTTCAATTTCGGAACCGATGGCAAGATCAACAAGGCGAATGCACAAGGCATTCAAAACCGGGGTGAGATTGTCAACACCAACAATCTCTTCCTGCATCAAACCATGGAAACCGAACAGGGTGACGACAATCCCGGTGTGCGCCTGGCACTGTATTGGCAGCGGATGACGCCGACCATTACCTCGGCCTATGACATTTTGGGCGATAGCGCACTTCTGGAAGTGTTTCGCACGGCCTTCAGTATGCCGAAAGAAATGAGCAATATGGCGATTGAGCAGCAGGCCAAGATTGTCGAAAGCAAGCTGAATCTGAAGGATCTCAATGATCCGGACAAGGTGAAGAAGTTCATTTCGCGCTTCACGGCCATGTATGACCTCGATAATGGCACGGGCGGCTCTTCCGCCAATGCGGCGCTGGCGATTCTGGGCGGCTCTTCCGCCTCCACCGGTATCAGTTCGTCGCTGCTGGAGGCTCTGAATAGCCGCTAAACAAAAGGCCAAGGCAAGCGCGTAATCGCTGCTTGCCTTGTTTTTGATCCATCGATATATCTCAAGGAATATATCGATGGATTGAGGACAGAATATGGTGGTTGGGTTTGGTATGTTCAGGCGGTGCAACGCCATTGTCGTTGCAGCTTTTATGGTGCTTGCACCGGTTTTTGTCCCAGTCTTGGCCCCAGTCTTGGCAAAGTCGGCTTTTGCCGCCGATAGCCTCACGGTTTTTGCAGCGGCCAGCTTGAAGGAAACATTGGGGCAGATTGCCGATGACTGGACAAAAGACACTGGCAAGCCAGTGAAACTATCTTTTGCCGCCAGCTCTGCGCTTGCCAAGCAGATTGATGAGGGCGCACCCGCTGATGTGTTTATCTCGGCGGATTTGAACTGGATGGACCATTTGCAAAAGGGTGGGCAATTGGTTGATGACAGCCGCGTCAATCTTTTGGGTAACCGTATTGTGCTGGTGGAAGCCGCAAATGCCGCAGCCACAACTCAAATCAAGCCGGATTTTGATCTGGCGGGTCTTTTAGGCACGGGCAGGCTTGCCATGGGCAATGTTGCATCCGTGCCGGCAGGCATTTACGGCAAGGCGGCCTTGACCAGCCTTGGCGTGTGGGACAGCGTGAAGGACAAGATCGCGCAGGCCGACAATGTCCGCGCCGCCTTGCTGTTGGTGTCGCGTCAGGAAGCGCCGTTTGGCATTGTCTATGAAACCGATGCCAAGGTTGATCCGGGCGTGAAAATTGTCGATCGTTTTCCCGAAAGCAGCCACCCCGCGATTATCTATCCGGCAGCAGTGGTCAAGACCTCGAAAAACCCCGATGCCAAGGCCTTCCTTGACTATTTGCAATCGAAAAAAGCGGCGCAGATTTTTAATCAGGCAGGCTTTACCGTGCTGGGTAAAACGCAATAAGCAGGCATGATGGATCTTTCAGCCGACGACATCACTGCCATTCTCTTAAGTCTCAAGGTGGCCAGCACGGCTGTTGCTGTGTCACTGCCGTTTGGCGTGGTGGTGGCCTGGCTTTTGGCGCGCAAACGGTTTTGGGGGCGCACCGTGCTGGATGGCGTGGTGCATCTGCCCTTGATCTTGCCGCCGGTGGTTACGGGCTATGCGCTGCTGCTGACCTTTGGCCGAAGGGGCGTGCTGGGTGGCGTTCTCGATCAATGGTTCGGGCTGGTGTTTTCCTTTCGCTGGACCGGGGCAGCCCTTGCGGCAGGTATCATGGGCTTTCCGCTGATGGTGCGCTCAATCCGCATGGCCATTGAGGGCGTCGATACCAAGCTGGAAACCGCTGCCAGCACCTTGGGGGCCTCCTCTGTCATGGTGTTTTTCACCGTCACCCTGCCGCTGATTTTGCCCGGCATTGCCGCCGGTACCGTGCTGGCTTTTGCCAAGGCCATGGGTGAATTTGGCGCAACCATCACCTTTGTCTCCAACATTCCCGGCGAAACTCAAACCCTGTCGGCGGCAATCTACACTTACACGCAAGTGCCGGGGGGCGATGCGGCGGCCCTGCGCTTGACCCTGGTGTCGGTGGCGCTGTCCATGGCAGCGCTGATTGCGTCGGAAGTGCTGTCGCGGCGGCTGACATCCAGATTGGCGGCGTGATGCTGGAAATCGATATTGACCACCATCAGGGCGGCTTTAACCTCATTGCTGATCTCGCTTTAGGGCAGGGGCTGACGGCCTTGTTCGGGCCATCGGGTTCGGGCAAAACCACGTTGATCAACGCCGTTGCGGGCCTGATCCAGCCCGATAAGGGGCGCATTTGTTTTGATGGCACGCTGTGGAGTGATGCCAGCACCGGCCAGTTTTTACCAACCCACAAGCGTCGCATTGGCTATGTGTTTCAAGAGCCACGGCTGTTTCCGCATCTGAGCGTGAAGGCCAATCTGCTCTACGGCCAGTATTTTACCCCCAGGCGCGAGCGGCGTGAAAATCTCGCCTCTGTCGCGGAGCTTTTGGGCCTTGAGGGCCTTTTGGCGCGCGCGCCCAACCGTTTGTCGGGCGGTGAAAAGCAGCGGGTGGCGATTGGTCGCGCCTTGATGACCAGCCCGAAACTGCTGTTGATGGATGAGCCGCTGTCGGCGCTGGACAACGGGCTGAAAGCGCAGATCCTGCCCTATATCGAGCGTATCCGTGATGAGGCAGGGGTGCCGATTCTTTACGTTAGCCACGCCGTGGAGGAAGTGACCCGCCTTGCCACCCGCGTGGTGATGATGGAGGCCGGAAAGGCTATTGCGATTGAGGGCGATGATGGCGGCCTTCTGTCTTTGCCGCGCATGGAAGAAAGCCGCTCCGGCACATTCCTTGCAGCCCGCATTATCGGCCATGAGGCAGAAGAAGGGCTAACCATTGCCACCTGTGCCGCAGGCACGCTCTATCTGAAATATGCTGATTTACCTGTTGGCACCGATATTCGCTTGTTTATTCCGGTCAGCGATATTGTGCTGGCAACGGGTGCGCTTGATGGTGTCTCCACCCTCAACCGGCTGGGCGGCGTGGTAAAATGGGTTGCCGATATCGGCAAGACAGTGCTGGTCAAGGTCGATTGCTCGGGCCAATTCGTCGAGGCCGAAATTACCCAGCGCTCCCGCTACACGCTCAATCTTGAACCGGGTAAGCCGGTGTCAGTGCTGTTCAAGGCGGTGTCGGTGGAGGCGGGCGGGGTTTATCGCCTCACTCAGGCGCATCCGTTGTGATCCTGTTTGCCGCCATAGCTTCCAGCCAGACCAGATCATCTTCAAGCACCTGTCTCGCCTTTGCGTCCATGGCTTCAGCGCGGGCCAGCAACGCCTCACCAAACGGTGTCAGATAGGCCCCGCCACCGCTTTTGCCGCCGTGGCGGGTGGCAATGGACGGCTGCTTGAACATGCGGTTGACTTCGTCGCCCAAAAGCCAGGCCCGGCGATAGGACATGCCAATGGTGGCCCCTGCGGCGCGGATTGAACCATGCTCGCTGATCAGCCTTAAAAGCTGCACCTTGCCGGGGCCAAGGCGGGTGCCATTGGCCAGATCCAGCCGGAAAATGGCTTTGGGCGGCGCATCCGCCATCAGCTGGACACCATTTTTCCGGGATTCATGATGTTTGCCGGGTCAAACGCGCGTTTGATGCGCAGCATCAACTCGGTTTCAATGGCTGGCCGGGTTTGCGCCAGCTCATCGCGCTTGAGTTGGCCAACGCCATGCTCGGCCGAGATCGAACCACCATGGGCTCGGACAATATCGTGCACCACTGTGTTGATCTCGCGCCAGCGGCCAATAAATTCGGCCTTGTCGGCCCCCACCGGCTGGCTGATGTTGTAGTGAATATTGCCATCGCCCAAATGACCAAAGGCGCACACCCGCGCGCCGGGCATGGCGGCCAGCACGGCGGCTTCGGCTTCTTTCATGAAGGTCGGAATACTGGCAATCGGCACCGACACGTCATGCTTGATCGAGCCACCTTCGGGCTTTTGTGCTTCCGACATGCTTTCGCGCATGTGCCAGATGGCCTTTTGCTGGGCAACCGAGCTTGCCACCACCGCATTCTCAATCAATCCGGCATCATAGCCCTGTTCCAGCACCGTTTGCATCATGGCACCGGCTGTATCTGCCGAATCCGAGGTGGAAATATCAATCAGCACATACCAGTCATGGCGGGTGGTCAGCGGATCGCGGACATTGTCGATGTGGCGGGTGGTGAAATCCACGCCAATCCGTGGCATCAGCTCAAAGCCGGTCAGCGATGTGCCGCAGATGGCACCTGCCTTTTCAAACAAAGCCAAGGCTTCCTCTGGCGATTTCAGCCCGACAAAACCCACTTCATGGCCGAGCGGCTTGGGGTAGAGTTTCAGCACCGCGCCGGTGATCACCCCAAGCGTGCCCTCGGCACCAATAAACAGATCGCGCAGGTCATAGCCGCTGTTGTCTTTTTTCAGGCGGCGCAGGCCATCCCAGATCTCGCCGGTGGGCAATACCACTTCCAGCCCAAGGCAAAGCTGGCGCATATTGCCATAGACCAGCACCGCCGTGCCACCTGCATTGCTGGAAAGATTGCCACCAATCTGACAGGAGCCTTGCGAGCCAAGCGAGAGAGGAAATAGCCGGTTCACGGCATCGGCCGCTTTGTGAATGTCATCCAGAACGCAGCCTGCATCGGCAACGATGACGTTGCCGAGCGGATCAACCTCGCGAATTTTATTGAGCCGCGTCAGCGACAAAACAACGTCCTGGCTGCCCTCGCGCGGCACTTGCCCACCCACATGCCCGGTGCGGCCACCCGCAGGCACAATGGCGGTGCCGGTCTTAGACGCCAGCGCCATGATTTTCGATACTTCCTCTGTTGATCCGGGCTTGAGCACCAAGGGAGATGCACCATGATAAAGGCCGCGATTTTCGGTGAGATAAGGCTCGATATCGGCGGCGTCGGTCAGCGCATGGGCTGCGCCAACAATGGCAATGAAACGATCGCGAAGGGTGACATCGAAAGAAGGATGGGCTGACATATCGTTCATAATATCATCTCTACCGTTATGATCTGGGCGCTGCGGCCCGCTCCAGCCTGTCGTTAATGGCCTCACCCAGGCCATGGTTGGGAATGGCGGTAAAGGCAATGCGCACCGCCCCGCACGCATCGGCTTGCTTCATGGCGCTAAACAGATTGCTTGCCGCTTCCACCACATCGCCGCTGGCACTGAGATTGATCACCAGCCTGGCCTTTTCAAGCCCTTTGGGGTGCACATCACCAAAGGTGATCACCGCTTCATCGTCAAATATCTCAGCGGCATTGAGCCGCACCGCCGCATCGGGGGCATAGTGCGAGGCCAACATGCCGGGAGCTTCAATAATTGCCCCGGCTTTTTCCGCTCTGATCACTGAGAGGCCAGTGGCTGCCTCAATTTCCTCGACCGATAAACCGCCGGGACGCAAAAGCCGAATGGTGCCGTTTTCCACCTTCAAAATGGTTGATTCCACCCCGACGCCAGCCGAGCCAGCATCCAGAATAAGCGGAATTTTATCACCCAGATCGCCTTCCACATGGTCGGCACTGGTAGGACTGATCCGGCCGGATGTGTTGGCGCTGGGGGCGGCCAGCGGCCGATCAAAGGCGGCAATCAGATCAGCGGTAAAACCACGCGGCACCCGCACGCCCACCGTCTCCAGACCTGCGCTGGCCAGCGGATGAATGCCACAATCGGCTTTCAGTGGCATAATCAAGGTGAGCGGTCCGGGCCAGAAGGCTTCTGCCAATTGGCGCGAGAGCTGATCAAAGGTGGCATAGCGCTCTGCCATGGCCAGATTGGCCATATGGCAGATCAGCGGGTTGAAACGCGGGCGGCCCTTGGTTTCATAAATGCGGGTGATGGCGCGGGGGTTGGTGGCATCGGCTGCCAGTCCATAAACAGTTTCGGTTGGCACCGCGATAGCTTCACCCGCTTGCAAAAGGGGAACGGCCACTGAAATAGCCGCTTGCGGAGCGGTGCCGATGGAGATGCGCTGTGCCATAATTGCCTGCTAAATGTTGGTCTTTGCTGCATACTCCCCCTTTGGAGCGCGGCAAAGACATTTATGACGAAAATTTTGCGCTCAAGGTTGTATTTTATAGGATGTTCGTTAATCCATAAAACTTTATATATCGATGTAACCTAAAGAAAGAACTGTGGTGTTACAGTTCAAATCAACACATAATGTAACTGGGGATCTCACCCGATGCAGCCTATGAAAAACCCGGCGTCCAGCATTGCGCTTCGCGTGGCAACAGCCATGCATCAAATGGGCATCGAGGGTCTGCCGCGTAATTACGAGCTGGTTTACGAGGCTTATTCGGGCAGCAATCCGGAACTGGTGCGCGAATTTATTGCGCTGGGCAAGGTCAAAACCCAGGAAGCGCTGGATGTGCTGGGCCGCAAGTATCTGCCCCATCACCATGAAGATGGCCTGCTGGCGCGCCAAAACAATATTGTGCGTGCCGAGATGAGCAGCTTTATCAATCTGCTCAATCAGGAAAAAAACTCCCTCACAGATTATGGCCGCCTGATTGGCGATGCCACAAAGGGTATGTTGAGCGAACATGATCTGGGCAACCCCGAGCTTAGCCGCTCTATTCAGGCGCTGAAGGCTGCAACAGACCAGCGTGTTGCCGAAAACAGCAATGTCGTCAAAACCGTGGTGGAAAAGACCGAGCAATTGGCCGATGTGCAGCGCGAAGCCGATCAGGTGGCGCAGGCCAAGTTCATTGATCCCTTGACCGGCATGGGTAGCAGGCGCGCCTTCAACAAGGCTTTGGCCAATATCTACGGCAATCCGGATCTGCCAATTTTGTGCGGCTTGGCGGTGGGCGAAATCGACGATTTTGCCAAATTGTCGGACCATCTTGGCCCCACCGTGACCGAGCGCTTCATCAAGCAGATCGCCAAGGTGGTCAAAGCCCTGGCGGGCAAGGATGATCTGGCGTGTCGCTTTGATGGCAGCCGCTTTGGCCTGCTGTTTTACACCTCCGACAAGGACGAGATCAACCGTATCGTCAATTCCGTGCGCGCCAAGCTCAGAGCCACCGCCGTGGTCAATGCGGGCTCCAACGGTTCGCTTGGCCCGCTCACTATGTCTTTTGGCATTTGCCTCTCAGAGCAAGCCCCGAATGCTTTTGACCTGATGACCTATTCTGAGCGCGCGCTCAGCGCCTCGAAATCCTCTGGCGGTGATACCGTGACCATGTATGGCGCGACCGAGAACAAATATGTGCCGAAGGATTGGCTGATTTATAAGCCAACTGTGGTGTGAGTTTCGCGCTAACAGCTGATATTGCGGCACGGCGCTGATCTGACAGATCGCGCCGTGGTTTCAGGTTTGGTTCAGATCCGACAACCGGCTCCCAAGTTTCGGCCGGTGCTCCAGGTTTTTCTGTAAGCTGCTGTGACTTGCATCGGCGCGCGTCTTCAAGAGACGATATCTCTTCAAAAATACTGCTTTTGATTGTGTTGTTTTAATGGATGCTTAAGTAGTTGCATTCAATACTTGGTTGCTGCAATTGTGTTGCAACACTCTTTGCGCTCATTGAATTTGATTGACCCGCTTGATGATTGAGTGGGGCATTGTGTTGTCGCGCTGAAATGATGTTCAGCACCAAACCCGAACGCCAAGACCCAAACGCCAAGTTCGGAACGCAGCGAAGAGGGTGGTACGCCTATTGTAGCGATCTGCTGTGAGGGCTTTTGCATAATTTATTAAATCGGGTGCGATTTAAAGAATTATGCAGCAAATTAAACGTGTTACAGCACCATACGATAAAACGCATGGCGCGGTAATGGCCCACCGATCTCCGCCCGCATCCCGGTGTAACGATCCAGACAGAGGCATTCGCCGAGTCTGGGCAAATCGCTGCAATGTCTTGTCTTGGTGCCTTCCAAATTGCGTGTCTCGTGGGTGCGTGTGCAACCGAGGCAAGCCTCTTTCATCATGGCTGCGGCGTAAAATGCGCCGCGTAGGGGGATTCTATGTCGCTTCTATCTAATCTTACCATTGCCAAAAAAATCTACATTGCGTCAGGTCTCGGCATTGCAATGGTCATGGGTCTGGTTGCAAATCAGCACCTGGCGGAAAGCACAATCAAGGTGGCGCAAGATGTGGTAGTGCGCGAGCAGACGATTTTATCGGGAATTGCTGCGAGTGAAAAAGCTTTCATGGAAATGAAAAACGGCGTGCGCAATATCATGCTGGCGCCGACTGTAAAAGAAATCGATGATACGTATAATTTGGTCAACAAGGCCGCCACAGATGGCCAGGCCGCACTCAATGAGCCGATCCGCATCGCGTTAAACCCGGAGCCATTGGCCGCAATCCACGCAGCATTGGCGGAATATGCAGCAGTTTCTGTCAAGCTCAAAGACTATGTGAAAGATCAGCGCACAAAGCAAACAATCGATCTGGTGGAACTGGCAGCGCAGCGCGATAAGTACACACGCCCTGTTACGGGCAAGTTGAACACATCAATTCAAAACTCTTTGGCGGCGACCCGTAAATTGACCGAGGAAGCCCACGCATCGCTCAAGATTATAGAATCACGCGCAGCGATGATCACCGGTTTTATTGAAGCTTTGATTGTGTTGATTCTGATGTTGACCACCTTTGTGCTGCGCAGCAGCGTTGTGCGTCCGCTGACATTGCTGACAGACGCCATGAACCGCCTCTCCACAGGCGATACGACCGTTGATACGGCTTTGGGGCCGCGCCGCGACGAAATTGGTAAAATGTGTGAGGCTGTTGAGGTTTTCCGAAAGGATGCCGTGGCCAAGCGCCAATTGGAGGCAGACGCAGAAAACAACCGCCTGCGTCTGGAAGAAGATCGTTTGCAGGCTCAGGCCAAAGCCGAAGCAGATGCGCAAGCGCGCTTGAAAATCGCAACATCAGGCCTTGCCGCAGGTTTGAAACGTCTTGCCGATGGTGACCTCACGGTTGAACTGCGCGAAGCGTTTTCGCAAGAGTTTGAGAGCCTGCGCCATGATTTCAACCAATCTGTGCGCACGCTGGGCCAGACCATGAGCGCCATTTTGGCCTCGGTGACCCATATCAACAATGGTTCGGTGGAAATTGCCTCTGGCGCTGGCGATCTGGCCAAGCGCACAGAACAGCAGGCGGCGTCACTGGAGGAAACCTCGGCAGCGCTGGACCAGATCACGGTCAATGTTGCCAATTCGTCCAAGCGCACGCAGGAAGCCAGAACCGTGGTGATTGAGGCCAACAAGGCCGCACGCCAATCCGGTGAGGTGGTCGCAAGCGCCGTGGATGCCATGCAACGGATTGAGGCCTCATCCAGCCAGATCTCCAATATCATTGGCGTGATTGACGAGATTGCCTTCCAGACCAACCTCTTGGCTCTGAATGCTGGCGTTGAAGCGGCCCGTGCCGGTGAAGCAGGCAAGGGCTTTGCCGTGGTGGCTCAGGAAGTGCGCGAACTGGCCCAAAGGTCAGCGCAAGCCGCAAAGGAAATCAAGGATCTGATCCGCAATTCCTCGACCGAAGTCGGCAATGGCGTTCGGCTTGTCAGCGATACGGGCGCGGTTCTCAAAACCATCGAGGATTACGTCGCAACCGCCAACAGCCACATGGATGCCATCGCCACCTCGGCGCAGGAACAATCCGTTGGCCTGAGCCAGGTCAACAGCGCCGTCAACCACATGGACCAGATGACCCAACAAAACGCCGCCATGGTCGAAGAAACCACCGCCGCCAGCGCATCCCTTGCAGGCGAAGTGGATAAGCTGCGGCAATTGCTGGGACAGTTCCAGATTGGCCGGGGTGCCGGGGATCGCGCTATGTCCTATGCGGCGTGAGGTGGGGATAGGGTTAAAACGCCGGGTGTTGTTTTAGACTGATTATATTTCCAATGTGACAATCAACTTGCGCATTCAAGGCCAATCGATCCGATGTTATCTGACCGATTGGCCTTGTGTAATTTTGTCGCTAACCTTGCTGCACTGTGAAACGTCGCAGCTTGGCTATATTCGTCTTTCCAAAAGTCGTCGCCGCAGCTGATCGATGGCGCGTTGAAACACGGCAGGATCGTCTAGCGCTCGCGACAGCACGATTGCGCCTTGTATTGAGAGCACAGCGTCTTCCGAGAGGATGCGTGCCAGACTATCATTCTGGCCCTGCCGAATGAGCGCTGATTGCAAAGCATCTACCCAGCTTGCGAAATATCCTTGAATGGCTTGCGAGAAGCGGTCTCTCGTGTTGCCGACGGCAAGGGCACCGACGAGACACACACGTTGGCCGGATTTGAAGTAATCCATGACGGCATCCAGCATTGCATCGATCGCTGCATTGGCATCGCTCCCGTTCCTCAGGGGCGCGTATACAGCATCCTCGAACCATTGCTCAATTTCGGCGAGCACAGCTCGCACCATCTCTTCTTTGCCTTCTGGGAAAAAGTGGTAGAGGCTGCCCTTGCCGAGGCCGGTTGCCTTGCCGATCAGGGCAAGGCTTGCACCTTCATAGCCGTATTCACGAAACACTTCAGCCAATGGAGCTATAGCGTCGGATCTTTCGGCGATCACGCGGGCCATGATTAGAGACCCAAATCGCTGAGGCTGGGATGGTCATCTGGCCTACGACCGAGCGGCCAGTGGAACAGGCGGTCGCTTTCAGAGATCGGCATTTCATTGATGCTTGCGTGCCTATGCGCCATCAGACCGTCCTCATTGAATTCCCAGTTTTCATTTCCGTAAGCACGATACCAGCGATTGCCATCATCGCGATATTCATACGCATAGCGGACAGCGATGCGGTTATCCGTGAAGGCCCAAAGTTCCTTGATGAGACGGTATTCATGCTCCTTGTTCCATTTGCGTGTTAGAAATGCCTGTGCCTCGTCACGCGTGGTGCAGAACTCCACGCGGTTACGCCAACGCGTATCGAGTGTGTAGGCTTGAGCGACCTTGGCAGCATCTCGCGTATTCCAGCCGTCTTCGGCCAAACGAACCTTCTCGATTGCACTTTCACGGCTGAATGGTGGCAGTGGGGGGCGTGACATGGTATGTCCTTTTCTGATTTTGTACCAATTGGTAATGTCTTTACTGATTGGTACAATGCTTCTCCACCTTATATCTGTCAAGTGGAAATTTCCCGCTCGCGTACTCAAATTCAGTTGCCAGCGCCCAGGCGTCTTTTGACCCGGCAGGTCAAACACCAGTCTTTCCCGCCTTGCCCGGACCTATCGATATGGCCTTGCAATGGCCGCAATGGGCCGAATGCTGAAATCACCCCATGTCGCAATCCATATCTGCGATGTCGTAGGCCAAGCGGGCGTGTGTCGCCTGCTTGTGGCTAGATAGGACAAAGCTCACATAGCCTTAAAAACATTGGTTCTGATCCGCTTGATGGTTTAGAATAGTCGCAGGCTTTGGGGGATGGATATGAGGCAAAGGTCGCGCTGTGCGGATCAAAGGTAGGGGCACCTTCCTTTCGATGCTCCCGCGCCAGTTGGAAAACGAGGGTATCATGGATCTTCACAGCACCGTTCTGCGTCAGCTGAAAAATCGCCGCGATGGTTATAGTCTGGAGCAGCCGTTTTATATCGATAAAGACTATTTCAAGCTCGATATGGAATTGATCTGGTATCGCGATTGGCTGTTTATGGGCCATGATTGCGAAATCCCCAAGGCTGGCAATTATTTCACCGTACAGGTGGGTGATTATCCGGTGGTGGTGGTGCGTGGCCGTGATGGTCTCATTCGCGCCTTCCACAACACCTGTCGCCACCGTGGCCACCGGGTTTGCACGCAAGAGCGTGGTGCATCGGCAAAGCTGGTCTGTCCCTACCATCAGTGGACCTATGATCTGGATGGATCTTTGGTGTTTGCCCGCCAGATGGGCGAGGATTTTGACAAGTCCCAGCATGGCATGAAGCCCGTGGCCTGTGAAAGCGTTGGCGGTTACATCTTCATCTGTCTGGCCGATCAACCTTTGGATTTTGCACCCGTGCGCGCCACCATCGAGCCTTTCATGCTGCCGCATCATTTGAAAGATGCCAAGATTGCCCATCGCAACACGATTATTGAAAAGGGCAATTGGAAGCTGGTCTGGGAAAACAACCGCGAGTGCTACCATTGCGCTGGCAACCATCCCGAACTGTGCCGCACCTATCCCGAGGCACCGAGCGCAACGGGCGTGCAAGGTGCGGGCGATGATCCGGTGATTACTGAACATTGGCAGCGCTGCGAAGCGGCAGGCCTGCCCAGCACATTCACCATGCATGAAAGCGGCCAGTTCCGTGTGGCGCGTATGCCGCTCATTCAGGATGCCGAGAGCTACACCATGGATGGCAAGCGGGCGGTGAAGCGGCCTTTGTCCGATGATGTGAAAATTTCGCATATCGGCACCATGCTGCTGTTCCATTATCCAACAACCTGGAACCACATCCTCGGCGATCACGCCATTTCCTTCCGCGTGCTGCCCATCAGTGCCGAGGAAACCGCCGTGACCACCACCTGGCTGGTGCACAAGGATGCCGTGGAAGGCGTCGATTACAATCTGCATGACCTGACCCATGTGTGGAACATGACCAATGATCAGGACCGCTCGATTGTCGAAGAAAATGCCTTTGGCATTCGCTCGCCTGCCTATGAGCCTGGTCCGTATTCGCCAGATCATGAAGGCGGCGTGATGCAGTTTGTGGAATGGTACGCAAACTTCATGACGGATCGTTTGCAGGGTGATAAAGCCCCGCTTTCTGTAGTGGCATAAGGGATTGTTGGCAGACCATGGCGATTGAGAAGTCTTACAAACACGTCGATGAAATGCGCCCGTGGTCTGACCGCACCCACCTGCTGGAATGTGTGGCCTGGACACCGGAAGCCCCGGATGTGATGACCTTCACGTTTAAGCCGGATCACCCGGAACATTGGTTTCGCTATCTGCCCGGCCAGTTTGTAACACTGGAATTGCCGGTGGGGCCGGAGCCGGTGCTGCGAACCTACACGCTGTCGTCCAGCCCATCGCGACCCTACACGGTGGCGGTGACGGTCAAGGCGCAGAAAGACAGTATCGGCACTCGCTGGATGTTTGAAAATCTCAAACCCGGCATGAAAATCAAGGCCATTGGCCCGCTGGGCGATTTCTCTTACGTCAAACATCCCGGCGACAAATATCTGTTCATCTCGGCAGGCTCAGGCATTACGCCGATGATGTCGATGACCCGCGATATGGCCGACCGCCAGCCCGATAGCGACATCGCCTTCATTCACTGCGCCCGCTCGCCGGATGATATTATCTTCCGCTGGGAGCTGGAATATAAGGCGCGCTATCTGCCGTTTTTCCAGCTAGGCTTTATTGTCGAGCAATTGCAGCGCTCACAGCTGTGGTCGGGCCTGCGAGGCTTTATCGATAAGGCCAAGATTGGTCTTTTGGCCCCGGATTTTCTCGACCGCACCGTGTTTTGCTGCGGGCCTGAGCCGTTTATGGCCACCGTGCGCGAATCCCTGGCCGGTGCCGGATTTGATATGAGCCGCTATCATGAGGAAACATTCCAGCCAGTGGCCCCTGCGCTGCCGGTTGTGGTGGCGGACCCGTCTGGCGAGGTCAAGACCAACACGATTTCTTTCACCATGGCCGGAAAAGAAGCCCAGTGCGAGCCGGGCTTTACCGTGTTGCAGGCCGCCCGCTCTGTCGGCGTGCGCATTGGTGCCGCTTGTGAATCCGGTCTGTGCGGCACCTGCCGGGTGATGAAAATCTCCGGCGAGGTCGAAATGGCCCACAATGGCGGCATTCTCGATGATGAAATCGAGGAAGGCTATATTCTGGCCTGCTGCTCACGCCCGATTGGCGATGTTGAGATCGAGGCCTGATCATCAGCCGTTTATATCTGCTGTGAGACGTTATGCGGCGGCAATCACCTCGCGCAGAGCGGGGTCTTTTGCGCCCAGCATCAACACGTTTTTCAGGGCCACTTTCGGATCGGTTGTGCGAAACAGTAAGCCGTCCTCACGGATCGAGCGATCAATGGTCATTTTGCGCGTTTCCCGATCAGGCTTGAGGGCAACAGCAAAATACATGCGGCCATATTGGGGGCTGATATGCTCAAAAAAGCTCTCTTCTCCGCCAATCTCGGCAAAGAAATTGGCAATGTAAAAAGACCATTTCACATCGGCATAATTGGCAAAGCTGGTGCGGGCCGCCGTGACGTGGCAATAGCCCAAATGGGGGATGTCGCTTAACGTCTTTTGAAACACGGCCTTGGGAAAGCGAATGGCGCGGTGCACGGTGTTGAGACGTTCATAGGTTTTTTCGCCAACGGCTTCCAGCCGCTTGGATGTGCGCTCGGCCACTTCTTCATGGGTCAGGTAGCGCTTTTCGTCGCTCAGCCAGTCCTCTTGCTGACGAATAATCTTGCCGGTGCGTAGAAATTCAGTGTGACCGCTGCGGGCGCGCTTTGCAGCAAGCGCCAACGGGTTCCGGGCAGCGAAATATCTCAGCTTCGACATTGGCGAACTCTCCACACATGAGAGCATCGGCTGAAAAGTGGGAACCGGTTTTCAGATAAATCCGATGCGTAAACAAAAACTGAGAGCATCTTGCCGATTCCAGTTTTCGGACCGATGCTCTCGAACTCAACGACGTCAGCGCACGCACACATCACGATATAGAACAGTGATGTCGATGTTCAGCTCCACTTGCACATAAGTTGTTGTCTTGCTTGAGCATTGCCTACGCCACATGCGGTAATTGCCCCAAGTTGAACCAGCAGACCATGCCCAGCACATCACCATAAGCAGCATGGATTACGCGAGGCTTGCCTTTGCGCCGATATCTTGATGTTTCGGCCCGCTGCTCCATATAAATTAGATGTTAGAAAGTGTTAATTTCAGGTTCATCTGCCACTTCGTATGCTGGCACTCAGTAAGCTGTATTGGCTGTTGTATCTGAATTTTGGAGGTCTGGTCATGGCGATGATGACGCGTTTGGCAGTGGTGGGAACAGCATTGGCTGTTCTGGCAAGCTCTCTTGGGTCCGCACAAGCGATGCCGCTCACAGGTTTTACCCCTGTGGCAAAGGCAACATCCCCGGTGGAGCAAGTGCAATGGCGGGGTGATGGCTATTATGGTCGTCCTTATTATGGCCGACACGGCGATGGCTATTATCGCGGATATCGGGGCTATGATCGCCCGCGTGAACATTATCGCCGTCACCATGACGGGCGCTGGTATCCGCTGGCCGCCTTTGCGGCAGGCGCGTTGATTGGTGGCGCAATTGCCTCGCAGCCGCGTCAGGCTCCCATCCCGCGCGGTGGAAATGGCGTTAACCCGCGCCATTACCAGTGGTGCGAGGGGCGCTACCGCAGCTATGACGCTTACAGCAATACATTCGTGACCTATTCTGGCGTTCGCCAGCAGTGCCTGTCACCTTACTATTGATCTGAAACCGAAGTTTTCCAGCGCCCGGCCTTGTGCCGGGCGTTTTTGTGTTTTGTTCAAAGAATTTTGGCGCGTTTCAAAATCAGCCAGGCAAACAGAATGGAGCCGACAATGAAGGCGATGGCATAGGTTGATCCCTGCGGGGCGTGGGTAAACGGCAGTTCTGAGGTGTTCATGCCAAAAAATCCGGTCACCAGCGTTGGCGGCAACAGAAAGGCCGTCATCAACGACAACACGTACAGATGTCGGTTGGTTTCCGAGGACAGCTTGCTGTCTATTTCTTCATGCAGCAGGCGCGCGCGCTCATGCAGGGCATAGACATCGTGGTCGGCGGCTTCCAGCCGACTGGTCAGGCGGGTGGCCACATCTTCAAACCCTTCCGGCATTTCATCATCATCGGCCGCCGCCGCCCGGCGCATCAGGCTGAGCATGCCGCGCAAATGCCGATGCAGGCGCACAATCACCCGGCGCAAAGGGGCAAGCTGGGTGCGCTCGTCGCGCAAATCCTCATCATAGACCACATCTTCAATGCGGTTGATCTCATCCATCAACTCAATCACCAGTGCCATGATGCCACGCTGGGATTCGGCTACCAGCACTTCATAGACATGCAAGGGTGAGCGAAATTTTGCCGGGTTTTTCTCGAGCGATGCGCGCAGCAGATCCACCGAGCGAATGGGTTGCAGCCGCGTGGTGATGATGAAGCGATCGGAGAGCGCAAAATGCAGCCAGCCAATATCGCGGGTGGTTGAGTCAAACTCCCGTTGAAAATCCACCAACGTGCCACAAATCAGCTGATCATCGACAGAAAGGGCGGCGTGATGCTCGTGATTGATCAATGCTGCGCGCGATGCTTCGGTTAATCCGGCAAAATTTTCCAAAAATGCAGGCACTCGGCCATCTGCAAGGCTCAGGTGCAGCCAGATAAATCCCTTGTCAAACAGCAGATCATCGGCGGTCATGTCCATGGGCAAGCGCGCGGCGGTGCGGCTTTCGGGATCGATGTGATAGGCCCAGACCAAACCAGGGATCAAACTCGGCGTGGTCAGCATGGTGGCTAAGCTCCTGCAATGGGTCGCTGGGTCGGTGAGGGTGGTTTGAATGCGACCATCATAAACACGGTCATACGCACTCTATATGCAGCGATTGTGACGCGACGATCAAGAGGTGCGAGTTTGCAGCTGTGATCTTTGCTGCGCACAATGTTGACGTTTACGTAAAAATCAATAGGCTATGAGCATGATACGGGATGGAGGAGATCACGATGTATAAGGCCCCTGTTGAGCACATAGCCTTTACCCTCAAGCATGTTGCCGGCATGGCGCAAGCCCTGGAAGAGGGGCGGTTTGGAGACCTTTCGGAAGATCTGGTGGATGCGATCCTGGATGAGGCCGGGCGTTTTGCCACACAGGAAGTGGCCCCATTGGCCGCCGTTGGCGATCGCCAAGGGGCAAGGCTGTCTGATGCCAAGGTGACTTTGCCCGATGGCTGGGCCGATCTTTACCGCCGCTGGGCCGAAGGCGGCTGGAACGGGCTGGTAGCAGAAGAGCGCTATGGCGGGCAGGCCTTGCCGCATTTGTTGAATGTTGCGGCGCTGGAAATGTGGAACTCCGGCTCGATGGCCTTTGCGCTGGGGCCAACCTTGACCATGGGCGCGGCCGAAGCGTTGAGCGCGCATGGCAGTGATGCCTTGAAAGAGAAATTTCTGCACAAGATGGTGTCTGGCGAATGGATGGCCAGCATGAACCTCACAGAACCCCATGCCGGGTCTGATCTCGGAGTGATGAAAAGCCGGGCGGAGCGCCGTGACGATGGCAGCTACCGGATTTTCGGCCAGAAAATCTACATCACCTGGGGCGAGCATGACGCCACCGACAATATCATCCATCTGGTGTTGGCACGATTGCCCGATGCACCGGCTGGTACGCGCGGCATTTCGCTGTTTCTGGTGCCAAAATTTCTGGTCAATGATGATGGCACGCTGGGTGCGCGCAACGATCTGTTTTGCCATGCGCTGGAGCATAAGCTGGGCATTCATGGCTCGCCAACCTGCACGATGATTTATGGCGATGGCCGCTTTGGCGATGAGCCGGGGGCGATTGGCTATGTGATTGGTGAGGAAAACAAGGGCCTCGCCTGCATGTTCACCATGATGAACAATGCGCGGCTGGCGGTGGGCATGCAGGGTGTGGCCATTTCGGAAGCCGCCACTCAAAAGGCTTTGCACTACGCCAAAGAGCGCACCCAGGGCAAAGCGCCCGGCTGGAGCGGTGCGGGCATGAGCCCGATTATTGAACACCCGGATGTGGCTCGCACCTTGCTGACCATGAAGGCACTGACCCAAGGTGCGCGCTCCATCTGCTATTCTTGCGCCCATGCCATTGATATGAGTCATCACACAGAAGGCGATGAGGCCAGGCATTGGAGTGAGCGCGCGGCATTGTTGACGCCGATTGCCAAAAGCTTTGCCACCGATATTGGCGTCGAGGTTGCCTCTATGGGCATTCAGGTGCATGGCGGCATGGGCTTCATTGAAGAAACCGGAGCTGCGCGCCTGCTGCGCGACGCGCGCATCGCACCAATTTATGAAGGCACCAACGGCATTCAGGCCATTGATCTGGTGATGCGCAAACTGCCGCTTTCCAATGGCGAGCATGTGCGCGGCTTTATCAAGGAGCTGAAGGCCATTGCGGTGGAGGTGGATACGTCCAATCAGGAGGGCTTTGGCGAAGCGGCAACGCGTTTGCTGTCTTCCATCAAGGATTTGGAAGAGGCAACCGAATGGCTTTTGGCCAAAATTGCAGACGGAGCGCAAGCGGATGCATTAGCGGGTGCCACGCCCTATCAACGCCTGTTTGGTCTGACGCTGACGGGCGCTTACCTCGCCAAGGGGGCTTTGTTTGATGGGGCCAATCATCAGGGTCATCATCTGCCTTTATGCCGCTTTGCCGCCGAAAACCTGCTGGCTGAAACAGCAAGCCTCAAGCAGACCGTTGTTGGCGGATCAGCAAGCCTTGCGGCTGGGCGCAGCATCCTGATGGCAGGAGAATAACATGAGCGATCATATTCTGGTGGAGATGCCCTCTGCCGATCCCGGTGTTATGGTGATCCGCCTGAACCGGCCCGAGAAAAAGAATGCGCTGACATCGGCCATGTATAGCCGCATGACCGAGGCATTGAAGGATGCAGAGCGTGATGATGCCGTGCGCACCATTGCCTTTCTGGGCACCGAAGGTTGTTTTTCTGCTGGCAATGACATGGCCGATTTTCTGACCTATGCCATGTCGGGGGCTTTGCAAGAGCCAGCGGCCTTTGGCTTGCTGAAAGCGCTGGCCACGGCATCCAAGCCCATGGTGTCGGGAGTGGATGGTCTGGCCATTGGCATTGGCACCACGTTGCATATGCATTGCGATCTCACCATCGCCTCAGACCGCAGCCTGTTCAAAACGCCGTTTGTAGATCTCGCCCTCGTGCCGGAAGCTGGCTCAAGCCTGTTGGCTCCGCTGGTCATGGGCCATCAACGCGCCTTCGCACTTCTGGCGCTGGGCGAGGGTTTTTCGGCAAACCAGGCTCGTGAGGCCGGTTTGATCTGGAAGGTGGTTGCCTCTGAAGCGGTGGAAGCCGAGACGCTTTCACTGGCCGCAAACCTTGCCGCCAAGCCAGTACAAGCGTTGAAAATTGCCCGCGATCTGGTGCGTGGAGATCGGGATTCGCTTTTGACGCGCATGCAGGAAGAGCTGGATCATTTCGTGGCGCAGCTGAAAAGCGCTGAGGCGAGAGGCGCGTTTGAAGCGTTTATGCGCCGCAAAACTTCGTAATGTAACAATAAAAAAGGCACCTTATCCGGTGCCTTTTCTCAACCATCACCAAAATCCAGGCTTCAGCCTTTGCTCAAGCTCACCACCACTTCCACATGCGGCGACCAGAGAAACTGGTCAATCGGTGTGACGGAGGTGATTTTATAGCCGCCCTCGATCAGGATCGACAGATCGCGCGCCAGCGTCAGCGCATTGCAGCTCACGGCCACAATGGTTTTGACCTTGCTCTTGGCAAGCTCGCGACATTGCTCTTCGGCACCTGCGCGTGGCGGGTCAAACACCACGGCATCCATGGTTTTCAGCTCGGATACCATCATCGGGCGGCGAAACAGATCGCGCTTTTCGATCTTGACCGGCTTTAACCCTTGGGTGTTGCGTGCCGCATGGTCCAGCGCTTTGATCGCCTTCTCATCGGATTCAACCGCCAGCACTTGCGCATTGCGGGCCAGCCTGAGCGCAAAGGTGCCAATGCCGGAAAATAGGTCAGCCACGCGCTTGGCCTTGCCCACATGCGCCAGCACCAGCTCGGCCATGGCTTGTTCTGCGGGAACAGTGGCCTGACAGAAGGCACCCGGCGGCATGTTGACCTTGGCTCCACCAAAATCCAGAATCGGTTGGTGTGGCTCAATGACGATTTCACCATTGACCGACACGCGGGCAATGCCGCGCATCTTCAAGGTGGTTTCGGTGAGATTGCGGCGCTCACGATCGGCCGCGCCGCCGCGCACACCATCAATCGAGACATCCAGCCCGGTGGTGGTTTCTGTGACCGTCATGCGGAAATGGTCGGAGCCGGTGGCGATGGCAGCCCCAAGGGCGCGCAGATCATCCAGCCGCTCCAGAATGCCGGATGAGGTGATGGGACATTCTTCCAGCTCGACAATATGGCGCGAACCGGCCTGATTGAAGCCAATCAGCAGGCCTTTTTCGCGCTTGCGGGCGGTAAACACAATGCGCCGACGCTCACCGGCATGGGCCTCGATCACCTCGGCAACATCGGTTTCAATGCCCTTGGACTTCAGCGCCGCAATCAACGTCGCGCGTTTGAAGACGTTATAGGCGGGCTTGGCCATATGTTGCAGCGAGCAGCCGCCACAGGTGCCGCCAACGCCATCGAGACCAAAATGCCGACAGGCAGGCTCGATCCGATCTGCCGAGGCTTCGGTGATCGACATGATGGTCGCCTGGTTTTTCACCCGCGCCACCGCCACTTTTTCGCCGGGCAAAGAAAACGGCACAAAAATCGGGCCGTCCGCGCCATTGGCAATGCCATCGCCCTGTGCGCCAAGGCTATTGATAACAAGCGTTTCCGTGCTCATGCGTCATCCTCAGGCTTGAAACCTGCCAGCAAAAATTCAACATTGCCATCACCACCTGCAATCGGTGAGGGGATCATGCCAAGGCTGACCCAGCCCATATCGTCCACCAGCCAGCGCTCCAGCTCGGCGGCCACCTGTGGCGCGGTTTCCGGCTCTTTCAACAGGCCCGCTTTGCTGATGGCATCGCGCCCGGCCTCAAACTGCGGCTTGACCAGCAACAGACAGTGCGCGCCCGGCTCGGCCAGCTCAAGGGCTGGCACCAAAGCCAGCTTGATCGAGATGAAGGAGACATCGGAAACGAGGAAGGTGAAGGCTTGATCGCCAATATCGTCCGGCTCAAGATAGCGGGCGTTCAGCCCTTCGATGTTTTCAACCCGCGCATCGCTTTGCAGGCGGGGATGCATCTGCTCGTGACCGACATCAATGGCGATGACATGGGCGGCACCGCGCTGCAACAGCACTTCGGTAAAGCCGCCTGTCGAGGCACCGACATCAAGACAGACCTGATCGGAGGGGTCGAGCTTGAAATGATCCAGGCCCGCGACCAGCTTCAGTGCTGCCCGCGAAACATAGTCCTGCGCGGGATCATCAATTTCGATGACGGCATTGGTGGCAAAGCAAAGACTTGGTTTGGTAACAACCTTGCCATTGACCTTGACGCCACCGCGTTGAATGGCATCGCGCGCCCGTGACCGGCTGGCGACAAGATTGAGTGAGACCAGCAATTGGTCAAGACGTTGGGGTTCTGATGAAGACATATCCCGTCAATGGCGTTTTCCGCAGGCAGTTGCAAGCACTCTTGCAGATTTTAACACATTCCAGCGAAAATCCTTTCAACATTGAGGCAGTCACATTGAACTTGCGCTCGTCTTTTGCGGCATCATTTGTGCCTCACGGTGCTTCGGATTGAATCCATGACGCGGCAGGCGTTTGCGCAGTTGCATCTTCATCCACAATTAATTTCATCGGTTGCGCTCTCAACTTGACAGAGTGCAATTTCGAGACAGATCTGTCGCGCGAGATGTAACGTTTTGTTAGCGGCAGTTGCGGCAATATCGGCGCCAACGGTTTGTCAGGGAAAAGTGGTTTTCGGTTTTCCTGATCAGACAAACCAAGCAAAAGAGTGGGATTTTGACCTCTGCCGATCTGAGACCGATCCTTGCGAGCGGGCAGGGCTGCTCAGTCCCATCAACGTCATACGCCTGCACCATGTGGGTACAATGTAAGAAGGCCGTCTCATGTCCTTTCAGGATTTCTCGCTCAGTAAAAAGCTATATGTGACATTCATTGCGATTATGGCCGGATGTTTTATCGCATCTGGCGTGGTTTTCATGCAGGGCAGAGCGGCCAAAAGCGCTCTGGACGAGCACCGTCAGGCTGAGGAGATGACGGCGTCGCTTGGGACAGCACTTGAATCGATGCTGGAAGAGGCGGTTAATCATCGTGGCTATCTGCTGTTCCATTCCGACAGCACCTATAAGGCCGTTTTTGATAGTCGCGAAAAGCTGGTCAAGGCCATTGATCAGGCCCGTATTGATGCAAAGGGTCATCCGGATATTCTGAGATTGCTGGATGATGTCAAAGTGGCCGCCGACAATTTTCACAATCGTTTGGTTGTGCCGCAGCTTGAGGCCGCTAAGGCCGGTAAGCCGATCAGCGACGTGGTGCAAATGAAGGGCAGTGCCCAAGGCTCTGAACTGGATGATTTTCGCAGCGCCGGTGCCAAGGTCAAGGCCGTTCTGGCTGACCTGACGGATCGGCAGCGCAATATTCAAAGCAGTGCCCATGACAATCTCCAATTGGCCCTGTTTGGCGGCAGCGTTGTTGCGGGTGGCATGGCTGTCTTGCTCATTTGGCTTTTGGCCCGCTCGATCGTCACCCCGATCACCGGCATGACCAATGCCATGACGAGGCTTGCCGAAGGCGACCATGGCGTGGATGTTCCGGCCGTCAATCGTGGCGACGAAGTGGGACGGATGGCCAAGGCCGTTCTGGTCTTCAAGGAGGCCGCCATCGAAAAGCAACGTCTGACGGGCGAAACCGAAGCCCTGCGCATGCGCTCTGAGACGGAACAACAGGCAGCACAAGCGACTAAGCAGCAAGAAGCCGATGAAATCGCCTTTGCCGTTGGCGAATTGGCCGAAGGTCTGTCGGCACTGGCCAATGGCAATGTTGCCCATCGCCTGAACAAGCCGTTTGTCGAGCGCCTCGACAAGCTGCGGGTGAATTTCAATGACTCGCTCTCCAATTTGCAGGCAGCGCTGCAAACGGTTGGCACCAATGCCCATGCCATCAATGCCGGTGCCGCTGAAATCCGCGCATCCGCTGATGATCTGGCCAAGCGCACCGAGCAGCAGGCGGCCTCGGTTGAAGAAACAGCCGCCGCCCTTGAGCAGGTAACCCGCACCGTCAAGGACAGCGCGCGTCGCGCCGAAGAGGTTGGCCAATTGGTCAACTCCACCCGCACGGGGGCCGAGCGCTCCGGCGCTGTGGTGCGCAACGCCGTTGCGGCCATGACCGAGATTGAAAAATCCTCCGGCGAGATCGGCAATATCATCGGCGTGATTGAAGACATTGCCTTCCAGACCAACCTGCTGGCTTTGAACGCCGGTGTTGAAGCGGCCCGCGCCGGTGAAGCTGGTAAGGGCTTTGCCGTGGTGGCGCAGGAAGTGCGCGCTCTTGCCGAGCGCTCAGCCAATGCGGCCAAGGAAATCAAGGTGCTGATCAGCGTTTCCGGCGGCCATGTCGGCACGGGTGTATCGCTGGTTGGCGAAACAGGCCGCGAACTTGAACAGATCGTGGGTGCCGTGCAGCAGATCAGCGCCAATATTGATGCGATTGTCACCGCCAGCCGTGAGCAATCCATTGGCCTATCCGAAATCAACATCGCGGTCACCGCGATGGACAATGGCACCCAGCAAAACGCTGCGATGGTTGAAGAGCAAACGGCGGCAAGCCACACGCTGGCATCCGAGGCCGATGGCTTGATGGCCTTGCTGCGCCAGTTCAATCTGGGGCAGACTTCTGCCGCCACAAGCTCCCGGACTGTTGTGGCAACGCGCGCCGCAGCACCACAGCCAATGGTGCGCCAAGTGGCAGAGCCGGTGCGCTTCGCTGGTAGCAAAGCGGGCAACAGAAGCACAGGCAATGCTGCAACCTTAGTTAAACAGGAATGGTCTGAATTTTAAACGCCGGGGCATGTCCCACAAAACCAGTGCACTGACGCATTTACTTCGTTCATGCTTTCGTGCACTGGTCTTTTGTTTCTGCAGCAGATTAAAAGTGTGACAGCGTCCTTTGCGCGCTATAGATGGCGCATTGCGCTGTAAAAGTGGAACCCGGATTCCTGCGCGATGCCATAGAAAGCCTCAGTGTTTCTTTGAAGCACTGAGGTTTTTTATGCTCGGATTCCGGAGTATCATTCACAAAATCGGAGGCAATGGGCCGGAATACATTTTGTTTCTTGGTGTCTCAGTCGCGGTCTATTGCAAATTTAGGTAATTTTACATCGATTTATCAATCGTCTTTTCAGAATTTCATTAATTTTGAAGTTGGCTTTTATCAAAAAATTCGCTTCTGATGATGATTTTGGCATGTAAGACCCCCCTTATTTTATGGGATTTTTAATATCACTAAAGTAATCATATTGAATGTTCGAGGCGCATTCAATCTAACTGAAAATCGCAGCAACCTTTTTTGAATTGGTGTCGAAAGCTCTTATGATAAGAAAATATCTTATGCGTTTGAGTAAAAATTTCTGTTTTTAAGTCTTGAGCGATTGACGATTACATCGATTCGGAGGTTTGGTATGAATTTCGTAAATAACATGCGCATTTTTGTGAAGGTTGGTCTGGCGTTCTTTATTCTTCTTGTCGTCAGTATTTTTGTGAATACGATAAGCTGGAATTCCCTATCACGGCAGGAACAGTCTTCTGAATGGACGAACCATACCAATAAAGTCCTGTCGAAAATGGATGCCGTTGTTGCAGCCATGGTTGATCAGGAAACCGGCATTCGTGGTTATCTGCTATCGGGTGGCGACGAAAAGTTTCTCGACCCGCAAAAGGCGGGCAAAGCGCATTATACCGAGACCTATGCCGCGGTTCGCAGTCTGACGTCTGACAATGCGGTGCAGCAAAAGCGCCTTAGCGATCTGGATGCGCTGGTTCAGGCCTGGCAGACCAAGATTGTCGCGCAGGAAATTGCCTTGATGAAGGACCCGGCAACCAAGGAGCAAGGTCAACAGCTTGAGACTTCCGGCGCTGGCAAGCAATATATGGATGGTGTCCGTGCCAAGGCCAAGGAAATTTCCGACGAGGAAATACGGCTTCTGGACATTCGACAGGCTGCGGCAATTGACGCCGCTTATCAAGCGCGCCGCAATATTCTGATCGGCAGTGGCGCGCTTGTCGTGATCCTTGCCTTGTCGCTGCTTATCCTCAACAAAGGCATGATTGTGCCGCTGACCCGCATCACCGCATCCATGCGCAAGCTTGCGGACGGAGACACTGCCATCGAGATTCCGGGCATTGGCCGTCGTGATGAAGTGGGTGCCATGGCCGATGCTGTTGAAGTGTTCCGCAAGAATGCGATTGCCAATGTTGAACTGGAGAAGCAGGCCGCGTCCTCGCGTCAGGAAACCGAAAAAACCCAAGCCGCAAACTGTCAAAGAGCCGAGCAGGAGGCCGCAAATCTGCGCTTTGCCACCCAGACACTTGGTGAGGGCCTGAAGCGCTTGGCGCAAGGCGACGTCTCCTTCCAGATCAACGAAGCTTTTGCCCCTGAATATGAAGAGTTGCGCAAAGACTTCAACACCTCGCTTGCCCAACTGGGCTCGGCGATTGGCTCTGTTCTCGCAACGGTTGAAGGCATGGAAAACGGCACGCGCGAAATTGCCGCGAGTGCCAATGATCTTTCCAAGCGCACCGAGCAGCAGGCCGCAGCACTTGAAGAAACCGCAGCTGCTCTGGATGAAATCACCGTCAACGTTTCCAACTCGTCGCAGCGGACAGCAGAGGCGCGCACAGTTGCAATCACCGCCAACCAGAATGCGGTAAAATCGTCTGAAGTCGTCAACCAGGCTGAAGATGCCATGAAGCGGATTGAGGAAAGTTCACAGCAGATTTCCAACATCATTGGGGTTATTGACGAGATTGCCTTCCAGACCAACCTCTTGGCCTTGAATGCCGGTGTGGAAGCGGCCCGTGCCGGTGAAGCAGGCAAGGGCTTTGCCGTGGTGGCGCAAGAAGTGCGTGAACTGGCACAGCGCTCGGCAAATGCTGCTAAAGAAATCAAGGGCCTGATTCTGAATTCTTCGACAGAAGTGGGCAATGGTGTCAAGCTGGTGCGCGAAACAGGGATTGCTCTGAAATCAATTGGTGATCACGTTGTGCAGATCAACCAGTTGATGGAAGCCATTGCCACATCGGCCAAGGAGCAGTCTGTTGGCCTCGCGGAAGTGAACTCTGCCGTCAACCAGATGGACCAGACAACCCAGCAGAATGCGGCGATGGTTGAGCAGTCCACAGCGGCCGCCAGCGCGCTCGCCTCGGAGGCCAATCACCTGAAGGAACTGGTAGGTCAGTTCAAGCTTGCCGGGTCGCAGGCCTCCCATGCGGGTCCAATGGCCGTATCCTCCTCGCAGCGGCCGGTGCAGTCGCCAGCGCGTGCCCTTGCATCCAAAGTTGGCAGAGCTTTCGGCCTTGGATCATCCTCTGCGAGCGCTGAAAAGCAGGTCTGGTCTGAATTTTGATGATTGTGATCGTGCCGTGCGTTTATAAAGCGCACGGCATCTTCAACGGCCTTTTCGCAGATACTCTGATCAGAGAGCCGCAATATCCCGTCCGAGATGATTGTGGGCAAGCGCCTTGAACACGGTTGCCACAATGCCCTTGGCATCCAGACCAGCGTGCTGATACATCACTTCCGGCTTGGCCTGATCCACCCATGCGTCGGGCAGCGCAAGGCTTCGGATTTTCAGGCCATGGTCCAGCAGACCTTCATTGCTCAAGAAATGCATTACTTGCGCACCAAAGCCGCCAATCGCACCTTCTTCCACGGTCACCAGCACTTCATGATGGCGGGCAAGCTGGCGAATGAGATCCACATCGAGCGGCTTGGCAAAGCGGGCATCGACAACCGTGGTGGACAGGCCAGCAGCATCAAGATCTTCAGCCGCCAAAAGACAGTCTGCCAGGCGCGTGCCCAGCGAGAGAAGGGCGACCTTTGAGCCTTCCTTCATCATTCGGCCTTTGCCGATTTGCAAAATCTCGCCACGCTCGGGCATGACAACGCCAACGCCTTCGCCGCGTGGATAGCGGAAGGAAATCGGACCGTCATCATAGGCGGCGGCGGTGCGCACCATATGTTTCAGCTCGGCCTCATCGGCGGCGGCCATCACCACGAAGCCGGGCAGGCTTGCCAGAAAGCCAACATCAAACGAGCCCGCATGGGTTGGGCCATCGGCTCCCACAAAGCCAGCCCGATCAATGGGAAAGCGCACGGGCAGGCCCTGAATGGCCACATCATGCACCACCTGATCATAGCCGCGCTGCAAGAAGGTAGAGTAGAGCGCGCAAAACGGCTTGTAGCCTTCAGAGGCAAGGCCTGCGGCAAAGGTCACCGCATGCTGCTCGGCAATACCGACATCAAAGGTGCGCTCCGGGAAAATGTCATGCAGCTTGTCCAGCCCGGTGCCAGATGGCATGGCGGCGGTAATGCCAACGATCTCGTCGTCATGGCGGGCCTCCTCCACCAGCGCATCGGCAAACACGGCCGTATAGCTGGGCGCATTCGGCTTGGCCTTGGCCTGCGCACCGGTAATCACATCGAATTTATTGACGCCGTGATATTTGTCGGCGGCGGCTTCGGCGGGCGCATAGCCCTTGCCCTTTTGCGTCACCACATGGATCAGCACCGGGCCTTTGCTGTTGTCGCGCACATTGCGCAGCACCGGCAACAGATGATCAAACGAATGACCATCAATCGGGCCAATGTGGTAAAAGCCCATTTCCTCAAACATGGTGCCGCCGGTGACATAGCCACGCGCATGTTCTACGGCGCGGGTAATGGCGCGGTCGATGTTTTTGCCCAAATAGGCGGTCAGCTTTTTGCCAATCTCGCGCATGCCCATATAGGTGCGGCCAGAGGCGAGACGCGCCAGATAGGCGCTCATCGCACCGGTTGGCGGCGCAATCGACATATCGTTGTCGTTGAGAATGACAATCAGACGGGCATCCAGCGCCCCGGCATTGTTGAGCGCTTCAAACGCCATGCCCGCTGACATGGCACCATCACCAATCACGGCAATGACATTGCGATCGGTCTTGCCAAGCTCTGCCGCCACGGCCATGCCCAGGCCCGCCGAAATCGAGGTGGAGGAATGGGCCGCGCCAAAGGGGTCGTATTCGCTTTCCGCCCGCTTGGTAAAGCCCGAAAGCCCACCTTCCTGACGGAGTGTGCGGATGCGATCACGGCGTCCGGTGAGGATTTTATGCGGATAGCATTGATGGCCGACATCAAAAATCAGCCGGTCATCGGGCGTGTTGAACACTTTGTGGATGGCAATGGTCAGCTCGACCACGCCAAGGCCCGCACCCAGATGACCACCGGTGACCGAGACAGCATCAATCATTTCGTCGCGCAATTCGCGGGCGAATTGAGGAAGATCCTTATCGTCAATCTTGCGCAGATCAGACGGGAAGGTCACTTGATCGAGCAGCGGTGTATTCAGCTTCGATGTCACAGGCTCCGGCCTCTTCAGAGTTTGTCAGGGAAACGTGGAACCCGGTTTTCCCCGACAAACGAAAACAAAATAATCGAGAGATTATCAGGCTCGGTCTGAGCGCGATAACGTCTCCAATGTCGTCAAGCCGACCTTGTTTGGCCCTGCATAACGCTTTGCAAGGCCAGAACAAAAGTATCAGGCCGTTTTGAGGCTTTGTTTCAGCCTCGCAGTCTTTGACGTTATATAGGCGCTAAATGTGCAAGGGAAAAGGGATAAACACGCGCGCCGGCTCAGGCCGGCTTATGCGCCATCCAAAGGCTCGGTGCCAGCGGGCTTGCCGGCGCGGTCCAGTCGGATTTTCTCGATGCGGTTTTCAGCGGCAGACAGCAGGGTTTCGCAATGCTTTTTCAAAAGCTCGCCGCGCTCATAGATGGCAATGGATTCATCCAGCGCCACATCGCCACGCTCCAGCCGCGCCACAATGCTTTCCAGCTCAGCCACCGCTTTTTCGAACGAGTAAGCCGACAAATCAGCTGCTGCAGTGGTTTCAGTCATACTCAACCCTTCATCAATCTCGAAATATGCATGCCAGCCGACTCGGCCAGACCCTCCAGATCATAGCCGCCTTCCAGCAGGCTGACGACCCGGTTTTTGGCAAAACGGTCGGCCACTTCCATCAAACGGCCGGTTGCCCAGTCAAAATCCTCACCCACCAGATTGATCTGAGCCAAGGGATCGCGGTGATGGGCATCAAAGCCTGCCGAAATTAAAATGAGATCCGGTGAAAAATCATTCAAGGCGGTCAAGGTGCGTGATTTAAACGCCTCGCGGAAATGATCGGAGCCGGAGTTTTCCGACAAAGGCGCATTGACAATGGTGTTATGCGGTCCGGTCTCGTCCTTTTTGCCGCTCCATGGATAGAGCGGCATCTGGTGGGTGGAGCAAAACAGCACCGACGGATCATCCCAGAAAATATCCTGAGTGCCATTACCGTGATGCACATCCCAATCGACAATTGCCACGCGCTCAACCCCATGCATCCTTTGCGCATGGCGGGCAGCGATGGCCACCGTGTTGAACAGGCAAAAGCCCATGGCCTTGCTCTTTTCAGCATGGTGACCGGGCGGGCGGCCTGCGACAAACACATTGTCGGCCTTGCCGGTCATCACATCATCCACCCCGGCCATGGCCCCGCCAATGGCGGTGAGTGTACATTGCAGGCTTTTTTGCGAGGCGTAGGTGTCGGCCTCCAGCTGATTGATGCGGTCTTCTTCTTCAGGGATCTGCCGCATGACCGCGATAAAATGCTCTTCGGGATGCGCCAGCATCACGGCATCTTCATTGGCCTGTGGCGCTTGGCGGCGCTCAAGGGCAGCAAAATTGGGATGTTCCAGCGCAATATTGAGCGAGCGCAAGCGATCGGCCCGTTCTGGATGGCCCTCAGGGGTGTTATGATCCAGAAACAGCGGATTTTCATAGAGCCGTGTGGTCATGGGAGATCCTCTTGCCGAGCGGGCCATGGTGATTGCAGGCGTTTTACCTGTCTCACGCGCTATGGTCCAGTCATCATGTCAGTCGGGGGCTGTGCTTGTTCTGCGCCTGCGTTTCTGTCTAGATAGGTCTTCATGTGGTGAGGGGAACGGCGATGGTGAAAAAAGAGCGCAGTGATGTCATGGAAACGCTGGTGGGCTTGCGCGATGCAGGTGTGACGGGCCGCATGAACAACAGCGCGCTTCTGGCCCTCTCAGAGGAAGCGCTGGCGCGCTTTTGGCAGTCGCGCCCCACCATCGACAATGAGCCGGATTTTCGCCCGACAAAATTCGAATGCCGTCTTTATGATGCTCTCAAGCCCGGTGATGTTTTGCGCTTTTCAGTCGCGGTCGATAAAATCGGCGGCAAATCCGCAGGCTTCGCCGTGGCTGTGGAGTGCAACAAGGCCCGCGCCGCCGACGTTGAAATTGTCTGGACCGCGGTTCACCCGCAAACGGCAGAGCCCGTGGCCCTGCCGGAATTGTTGCGCGATTGGCTCTATCAATATTTGCCGTAAAAGTCAGCCAAGCTCGTTCTGGATGATGGTGTCTAATATCTGTAGTTGCGGATCATTATCACGGTCCGATTTTTCAAGCGTGATCAGGCATTTCCATAAGGCCCAGCCGCGCCCGCGTTGCCAGGTCTCTCGATCAAGGGGGAGGGCTGCATGAAAATGCCGCCTGCTGTCATCGTTGAAAAAAGTCCAGGCAATGGCAAGGTCGCAGGCCGGATCGCCGATGCCCATAGAGCCAAAATCGATCACCGCACTTAATTTGCCGTTGTTTACCAGCAAATTTCCCGCAGCAATATCGCCGTGCAGCCAGACAGCAGGCTTGCGCCATTGACTGGACAGAGCTGTTTCCCAAATTGCTGTGGCTGCTTTTGCATCAATCTTGTTTTTCAGCGTGGCAATAGCCGTTCGGGTCTCGCGGTCGTAAGTTGAAAGAGCGCCGCCTCGATAAAAATTGTGTGGGCCAGCTTCGGGGCCGTTTGATGCATCAAGTGTGTAAAGGGCGGCGAGAAACCCGGCCAAATCCTCGGCAAAACGGCACGGATCATCTATTTTGCCGTGCTCAGCGGTTTCTCCCTCAATCCAGCCGTAGATGCCGAATGGGTGTGGAAAATCTGCACTCGCCTGACCAAGGGCAATCGCCTCAGGGATTGGCAGGGGAAGATGGGGCGCAAGACGGGGTAGAAATGTTTGCTCTTTTTGCACTTGGGCAGAATAGCGCTCGGCACTGGGCAAGCGAATGACCATGGTATCACCAAGGCGAAAGCTGCAATTGTTCCAGCCACCGGGCACAATGGGCGTGATGGTGAAATCCGCCCACTGTGGAAACTGCGCGCCAATCAGGCTGCGGACCAGTTCAGTCGAAACCATCTTCCTGTCATCGGCCATGGCATCACCTTTCAGAATGTGGTGACACCATAGTCGAAAATCATGACAGCGATTTCAAGCCCGCTTGGGCAGCAGCGGATAGCCGACCATCACGGCGCGGGCGGCAAGCGTTGCAATGGCGGCTTTGATCAGATCTCCGGGAAGAAAGGCGAGGGAGCCGATCAGAACCTTGTCAAAGGGTGTGCCCGTGACCATCGATACCCATGGCATGCCGCAGGCATAGACCACACCAATGCCGCCGATGACGGAGGCTGCGAAAAACCCTGCCATTTGCATGGGCGTGGATTGGCCGTTGCGCACCAGCCGCTCTGCCAAAAAACCGGTGACAAAGGCACCGATGATCCAGCCAAAGATATAGCCGCCGGTGACGCCCATCAGCACGTGCAGCCCGCCATTGCCGCCCGCCAGAACCGGCAGGCCCATGGCAACCAGCACCACCAGCAATGCATAGGACAGCGCACCGCGCTTGGCACCAATGATGCAGCCCGCCAGCATGACGCCCATGGATTGCGCGGTGATGGGCACCGGAATGAAGGCGAGGGTGACCGGCGGGATCAGGCCCAGCACAATGACGATGGCGGTAAAGAGGGCAGTCAGCACGAGGTCTCTGGTCGTCACGAAACATCTCCACTTAGAAATTGATAGTTTTTCAGTTTATAGATTATTTCGATTTAGTGCCCCCGAATGTCGCGGGCGTCAATAGCCTCGGCGATAGAATCTGCTTCTTTCAAGGTTAGAATAATCAGTGGACCGATCATTTTAAGCGGGCTGACTGTCAAACCACGAGCCCTGTGGGCGTCTTTCAACGCCTGATAGCGATTGGCAATATCCGGCACAAAGCGCAGTACAAGCCCCAGCGCCAGGCTGACATCGGATGCTTTCAGCAGACCCAGCCGTTCCAGTGGCATCAGCAGTACGCGAAGGGCTTCCATAAAGTCGGCAATGCTGGTGGTGGCGGTGATGGTGGCGGCCAGAAACACCACAGCCAGCAGCCGCAAACTGCTCACCAAAGCATCGAACGGGCTGAGCACCAAGGCGTTGAACATGGCAAACAGCGCAATAGTGATGACAACCGCACGAATGCGCCGAAAGGCTTGTTTGAACCCAAGCCCCAGCGAAAGATAGAGAATTCCGCATAGGACTGCCGCCACCGCTTGCACCCAGAGGGAGGAGAGCAGTGCCAGCGTGATGCCCGTCAGCAGCAAAATCGCCAGCTTCGCAAAGGTTGAAAGGCGATGAAAGAGGGTGTTACCCTCGATATACAGGCTGGTCATCATGTGACGAGATTCCGATAAAACGCGGTTGCTTCGCCGGCATCGCCATCAAACACCAGGCGGGCCTGATCAAACACCAGAACACGATCAAACTCTGCCACAAACTCGAGATCGTGGCTGATCACCAAGGCATGTTCTTCGAGTGCGCGAATGGTGCGCACCACCTTGAGCTCGTTTCGCAAATCAAGCTGGTTGGTGGGCTCATCAAAAATCACCAGCTCAGGCTTTGTCACCAGCACGGCGGCAAGGGCTGCCAATTGCAACTCGCCGCCTGACAGCTCATGGGGGCGTCGGTTGAGAAGGTGAGCGATGCCCAGCCGCTCCACCACAGGCGCAATGGCGGCCTCAAGAGCGGCCCCCTTTAAACCTCGCGCCTTTGGCCCCATGGCAATATCATCGCCGATCAGCGGCAAAATGATCTGGTTGGCCGGATTTTGAAAGATAAAGCCGGTGCGCGACAAAACCGCTTTAGCATCCTTGACCGTATCCAACCCGTCCAACGTGACGTGGCCGGATGTCGGCTTGATCAAGCCATTGATCAGGCGGGCAAATGTCGATTTCCCCGATCCATTCAGGCCAATCACACCAATGCGCTTTTCGCTCAGCGTGAGTGTCATGGGCTCCAGCGCCACGCGGCCATCGAAGGCAACCATGACCTGTTCAAAGTGGATCTGCACGATGCGACTATCCTTTTTGCGTTTCGGCAAGCTGTATAACGGGCGCGGCGATAAAGGGAAATGCCGTCTTTTGCGGTTTACAGCCGCACAAAGCTTTGCTCCTATGTGCAGGCTATCCACCCAAGGAGCAGAATTTTGACCTCAGAATTTTATCAGCCTGTCGATGCCGGTGCTATTCCTCGTTTTGCCGGACCTGCCACATTCATGCGTCTGCCGCTGTTAACCTCGGCCAAAGGGCTGGACATCGCCCTTGTCGGCATTCCGTGGGATGGCGGCACCACCAATCGCGCCGGTGCCCGCCATGGCCCACGGGAGCTGCGCAATCAATCCAGCTTGATGCGGCGGGTGCATCATGTCTCAAAAATCGAGCCGTTTAAACTGGCCAATATTGCCGATGTCGGCGATCTTACCGTCAATCCGATTGATTTGATGCTGGCGCTCAAGCAAATGGAAGATGGTATGGCCGCCATTCTGGAAGCCGGTGCGCTTCCGCTCGTTGGCGGCGGCGATCACCTCACCACGCTGCCGGTGCTGCGGGCGGTGGCCAAATCCCGGCCGGTTGGTCTCATCCATTTCGATGCTCATTCCGACACCAATGACAGCTATTTTGGTGGCCAGCGCTTTACCCACGGCACACCGTTTCGCCGCGCCATTGAAGAAGGCCTGCTGGACCCGAAACGCATGGTGCAGATCGGCATTCGCAGCTCGCTCTACAGCGCCGATGAGCATGACTGGGCCAAAGAGCAGGGCGTTCGCATTATCTATATGGAAGAATTCACCCGCCGTGGCCCCGAGGATGTGATGGCGGAAGCCCGCGCCATTGCCGGTGACGGTGCCACCTATGTGAGCTTCGACATCGACAGCATCGATCCTTCTATGGCTCCGGGCACCGGCACGCCGGAAATTGGCGGCTTTCTCACCCGCGAGGCACAAGCCATGGTGCGCCTGCTGGAGGGCGTCAACATCGTTGGTGCCGATGTGGTGGAAGTGGCTCCGCCCTTTGATGTCGGCGGCATGACTGCCATTGCTGGTGCCACCATGATGTTTGAGCTGTTGTGCATTATGGCAAAGCTGGTGGCAGACAAGCGTTAAACCAAAGCGCAACCCTTCGAAAAATGTGCCGAAGGGTTGAAATTTTGCCTTGAACAAAGAGTGAACATTATTTATCGTTTTCGCATGGCTTATGTGATCGACAATCAAACAGCACGGCGGATTTTTTTGGAGCGACAAGGTCTCAGCCGCCCACCCGGCAAGGCGTTGTCGCGGCAAGACCTGCTGGCGCTGATCCATGATCTCGGTTTTGTGCAGGTGGATAGTATTGGCACGGTCGAGCGCGCCCATCATCAAATTCTGTTTTCACGCAACCAGACCTATCGGCGCGAGGATTTGACCGCCCTTCTGGAGCAGGATCGTCTGCTGTTTGAGCACTGGACCCACGATGCCTCGATTGTGCCAGTGGTATTTTTTCCCTATTGGAAGCACCGCTTTGCCCGCGAAGAAAGCCGCATTCTGGAGCGTTGGCGCAAGTGGCGCGAGCCGGGGTTTGAGGCTGCTTTTGAGGAGACCTATCGGCGCATTGCCGAAGGCGGCCCGGCTCTGTCACGGGAGCTGAAAGAGGGCGATCATAAATCCGGCGGTTGGTGGAATTGGCATCCGTCAAAAACCGCGCTGGAATTTCTGTGGCGAACGGGCAAGCTCACCATCAGAGGCCGCGAGAATTTTCAAAAAATCTATGATGTCAGTGAGAAATGCATTCCGCGCGGCCATTTTGATGCCGAGGTCAGCCATGAGGCATTTATGGATTGGGCCTGCCGCGAGGCGCTGATACGCCTGGGCTTTGCCACCTCTGGCGAAATTGCTGCCTTCTGGCATCTGGTCAGCCCGCAAGAGGCGAAGCAATGGGTGGAGGATCACAGCGCTGAGCTTGAGGAAGTGCTGGTGATGCCCCTGAGTGGCGATAAGCCGCGCCCCTCTTTTTCTCTTTCCAAACACCTGCCGCAGTTGCTGACAACACCCGCACCCCCGGCGCGCATCCGCGTTCTGAGCCCGTTTGATCCCTTGATTCGTGACCGGGCACGCACGGAGCGCCTGTTTGGCTTTTTCTATCGCATCGAAGTGTTTGTGCCTGAGCCCAAGCGGGAATATGGCTATTACGTCTTTCCACTCTTGGAAGGTGACCGACTGATTGGCCGCATCGATATGAAGGCCAACCGCAAGGCAGGCACGCTCGATGTCAAACGCCTGTGGCTGGAAAAGGGCGTGAAAGCATCCAGCGGGCGGCTGGAAAAGCTGGATGCGGAATTGCGGCGTCTGGCAAAATTTACCGGTGTTGACAGGGTGGTTTATGGCGAGGGTTGGCTTTAGAAGCTGTTTCTACAGCGCCGTGCGCCATATATGGCGCACAAAGGACGCTGTAACACTTTAAATCTCCTGCATAATTCCTTAAATCGGAATCGATTTAAGGAATTATGCAGGAGCGCCGTCATTGCGCTTCCAATTCCGCCCGAAACCGCATCACCCAATCCCGATTGGTGGCATCGGCCAGCTTTGCCACACCCGGCACCACACCATTGGCGGCGTCCGCGTCGACCCCCAAAGCCTCCAAAATCATTCGCAAACAGCCGACGGGGTCTTCTGACAAGGTCGTGTAGGTGATCCGAAGCGGTTCAATGCCCTGCGCCTCAAACCAGTCTTTCCAGCCGAGGTCAAAATCTGTGAACCGATCATAGGTGGCGCGGATTTCGGCGGCATCATAAACTGGCTCTTTGACAGGTGCCACCCGCTCCAGCTCGGTGCCATCCGGGGCAACATGCCACAGACCGGTCTGCTCTGCCTTCACGCAGGAAACCGCTTGTTCCACTTTGTCCAAACGGCTCAGGTGAATGAACAAGGTGCGCCCAAAGGCCGCCTCGAGCCGTTGCAAATCACTGTCATGACCGGGATGCAAAACACGCAGTTTTTCCATGAAAAACTCAAAGCTATGGCGTTGCAGCCGTAAGCCAAACATGCCGGTGTCGAGGCTTCCCTTGGCCTGAACCGCCCGAAATATCGCCTCAAGCATTTCGGCCTCAGATAGGCTTGGATCGGGCATCAGATTGCAATCGGCCATCCAGTCCGACAGGTCAGGACGATGAAAATAAGACCCCGGATTGCCAGAGACACCCGTTGCTGCCAGCAGCTTGCACAGCAAGGTGCTACCGCTTCTGGGTGAGGTGCAGATGATGTAGGATGCGTATTTGGGCATAGGTCAGTTTTCCAAAGCAGGAGCGGTCAACGGCGATCAGGAAATTTGAACTCTATTTTCAAAATATTACAACGCGATGGCAGGTTGGAAAATCTGCAGTCGTGCCTACCTGAGGGCGTGAGCGTCACATTGGTTTGTTTCAAAGATCATACAGCAAAGCGAATGGGTTGAAGATGTCAGAGTCGAACATATTGAGAATTGCTGCCTTTTCGGAAAAGGGCAAGGGCGGTAATCCGGCAGGTGTTTTGATCGGTGCAGCCTTGCCCGACACCGCCGAGATGCAGCAGATCGCTGCGGATGTCGGCTATTCCGAAACAGCCTTTGCGGCCCCCACGGATGGAGGGTGGCGCGTGCGTTATTTCTCGCCCGAGTCCGAGGTGCCATTTTGCGGTCATGCTACCATTGCTCTTGGCGCGGCACTGGCGCTGATAAAAGATCCGGGCATTTTTCCGCTGATCCTCAACAACGCAAATATCACAGTAGAAGGACAGCGGACAGGAGATCTGCTGACAGCGGCGTTGCAATCACCACCAACCCATAGCAGGCCAGCGTCGCCTGAGCTCGTGGCGGATGTGATGGCACTGTTTGGCTATTCACACGATGACTTGGACCCGGCAATAGCACCTGCATTCATCCATGGCGGTGCCGATCATATTGTCGTGCCATTGCGGTCGCGTGAGGCGCTGGCGGCAATGACCTATGATCTTGATGCCGGGCGCAAGTTGATGCTCCGCGCAGGTTTGGTGACCATCTTGCTTGCCTACGCTGAAACACCGCGCCTTTTTCACACTCGCAATCCCTTTGCCTCCGGCGGCGTCTATGAAGATCCAGCGACAGGGGCAGCAACGGCCGCTTTCGCGGGCTATCTGAGAGACATCGGCTGGCCGCACGGTGGCGCGATTGAGGTTATCCAAGGTGAGGACATGGGGATGCGCTCTCGTCTTCGCGCAGAAATTGCGCCAATACCGGGCAGTTCCATTCGAGTATCCGGCGAAGCCCGCCTTATGGACTGACGGCTTGGACATCTTTTGCAATCGGCATATCGACGATCAACAAGCCCGGCTCTTCCAAAGGGAGTTGCGATATCACCTGACCAGCCGGGTTGATAAGGGCCGTTGGACCCCATGAGATGCATCCGTCGCGTTCTCCAGCAATATCACAGGACATCAACCACATGCCGCTTTCTCTGCATCTCTCCCCACGTACCTGATTGTGAATGCGGCGAAACTCCTCCGCCTTTCGCCTCGGTAACATGTTGTTGGCGAGGCATACAATCAGCGATCCGCCACCAAGCGCAATGGGTGAAGCGGCTTCGGGGAAATTGGTATCAAAGCAGATATTCATACCAAAGCGTAGTTGATCAATGGCAAAGACAGGGACACGCGTTCCTGCCGTGAATATGCTCTCGCTCTTCAGCAGGTGAGTTTTCCTGTAGCGTCCAATCACTTCGCCGTTCTGGATTAATACAGCGGTATTGAACAACCCGTCCTTATCCCGCTCAATCATTCCCATGGCGACAAGCATGTCCACATTGGGAAGTCGAGCGATTAACGATAGGAACTCTGGCGATGCAATGTCGAACGCAAACTGCTGGGCGCGCTGGTCGAGCAGATAACCTTGCAAATAACATTCGGGAAAGCAAAGGAGTCGGGCATTCCGCGACTTTGCCTCTATCGTTACATCGACCGCATAGGCCACAGCAGCTTCAACGTTTTCGCGAAATTCAGGCGTTTGGGCAGCAGCAATGCGAACTGTTTTCATCAAGGGATCCAGCATGATGATCGTTCGTCATTCTTGTCAGGAAACACTCAAATCACCCAATCACATTCCCCGCCTTATCCGTCCGTATCTTCTCAAAATTCACTTTGGTGAGCCGCATATCTTTATCGGCATAATGCACCACGTCGTTTGGTGAGCGGGTGCCGACCACGAGATAGGTGCAATCCTAACTTGAACGGTTCTCAAGGCAATGGCCAAGGGCTGCGCCTGCCTTGAAGGTGGCGGTGTCGCCGGGGTGCATCTCGTTGATGGTGTCGCCTTCATGCAGGGTGGCAATGCCCGAGAGCATGTAGATCAACTCGTCTTCCTGCTCATGCCAATGCTTGTGAGACGAGCGAGAGCCGGGCGGCAGGGTTTCGACAAAGGCTCCAAATTGCGTCAGCCCACCTGCATCGCTCAGCAGCAGCGCTTCGTAAGGGCCAAGCTCGGCATTGATGCCGTCGCCAGTTCCATGTTCGAGCTTTACGTCTTCAGGCCTGAAGATGGGCATGGCAGGTCCTATTGATGGTCGTGGTCGCACAATGTGTGGTCTGACAGGGATCGCAGCACATAGCATTGCTCGACTGTGTGCGAGGCGCAATTGGAAACAATGCGTTCCAGCTCGCCTTCCAGTTTTTTCAATTGGGCAATTTTGCGCTGCACATCTTGCAAATGCTCTTTGGCAATCAGGTCTGCCGTGGTGCAGGGATCTTCTGGATGGCCGCTAAGCGCAATGAGATCGCGGATCGCTTCAATGTTGAAGCCGAGATCGCGTGCGTGGCGAATGAAAGACAGGCGCTCCAACTGTGGGCGGCCATAGCGTCGCTGGTTGCCTTCCGATCGCTCTGGTGCTGGCATCAAGCCCATCTGCTCGTAATAGCGAATGGTGGGAACTTTGACGCCCGCCCGTTTGGAAAGCTCACCAATGCCGTACATCGCTGCCTCTTTTGTTTGTCTCTGACAACGATATTGGTCTTGGCAGGCTTAAAACAAGCGAAACCTACACGAAAAACGCAAAAAGGGGGCATGCCGCCACATGCCCCTCTTTCGCATAGCCGACCAAAGAGTGCGGCTATTCCTCGTCTGAATACATATATTCCATATATCGTGCCTCAACCCGCTGTGTCTGGGAGGCTATGGATGTGTCGTCAACGGTGTCTGTTGCCGTTTGCGTTTCTGCGCGCACGGGTGCAGACTTCTTGGCAGAGTCAATGCTCCACAAGGCGTTGGCCAGCGATGCCGAAAGCAAGGTGCCAGTGGAATTGCCACCTGCAGCGCGCGACCGGGATGCAGTAACAGGCTCGGCTGCAACATCTTCAGCACGGGTAATGCCTTGAATGTAGCGGCTTTGATACTGCGAATTATTCAGGCTGCTGTCGATCCTCATCGCAGGCCCTCTTTCTGTTTGCTTCGTTAAGGCTTTGTTAACGATTGAAACTTGCGCGAAGCTTGCGTCATTTTTTGCTTGCCCGATCTGTGGTGTTTCGGGGATGGGGGGTGTCCATATATAGCGTATATTAGATTTTTACTTCAAAATATGGTAATAAAACCATACGTTAAAATTGCATTTTTAAAAATTCGCTTTGTCGAGTTGCTGCATTGCGAAAGCCTGTTGCGAATAAATGCACAGAATGGTCGCGAGATTCTGTGCATTGACGCTCACTGCGCTGGCTTCAGATTGAAGCGGGGTGGCTTTCACGCGTTTGTTTTTGAAGTGCTTTCAAGCATTCTTCAAAAGCGGTGAGATCGGTGTAAAGCGCGTCGCTGGCTGCGTCATGAACGGCAATGGGTCCGCCGCGGCGTTCAACGCCACCATGCAACATCAGGTTTTCAATCATGTCAAAATTCTCAAGCGACATGCCGTCAGGCCCGCGCTTGCGGCCATCCTGGGCTTCGCGCACCTCGCCATGATAAAAATCGGCCGTGCGCGCATAATGATTATCGGCCATATTGGTATAGGCGGCCACCAGCTTGCCCTGGGCACACATATAGCCCAGCTCAAAAGCCGTGCCCGGGTCAGCAGCAATGCCCCGAAATGGGGTGAGATTGGCGATCACCCCATCGGCGGCATTCATCATGCCCTCATCGACGGCGCTGATTTTAAGGCCAAACTCATGCAGGGTGGGGGCCGGCTCAATGGAAATGTCGCCTGGGCAAATCGGTTCAAAGCCATAGCGCCGTGTCATGGCGGCCTTGGCATCGAGGATTTCGCGCGCATTGGGCAAAAACACTTCGGGGCCTGCGAGGTAGAGCTTCAGCGACATGGGGTGACTCCGACATAATCAGGTGTGAGATCGTCTTATGCCGTAGCAAGAGGAAAGACAGACTTCATCTGAAATCAGTGGCCATGCACAGGTTTGACAAAAACTGCTGTTTTGCATGCTCTATGGCGTCTCTTGACAGGCGCGCCAACACGGCCTATCCCAAAAGACGGTCTCAGACGCCTGCCGCTCGCAAACCTTAAGGTTTTGGTGAAGCTCTGAACAGATATATCCATCTTTCCATCTGTGTGTTTCGCGCCGGTGGGCAATGCGAGCCCCCTCTGAAATCGCGAAATTGACAAAGAGGAAAATGGAATGTCTTCAGGCATATTCCAAACAACATTGCCCGTAAAACGACGCGCTAATTTTTCGCGCGACATTGCCCAAAATCCAGATGCGAGATCGTCTTGGTCCATGCGGGGAGCAAGCCGATGAGCGGTCGACTGCCCAGCAAGGACGCCGCCAAAAAGCAGGCGGCGGCACTGCGTGCCCGTCTTGAGGTAGAGGGTCATGCGGTATCGCACAGCAAGGCGCTGGAATTGATTGCCCAGCACTATGGTTTTCGGGACTGGAACACACTGCACGCCGCCTTTGGCAATCGTCCGCCTGTGGTCTGGCAGGTTGGTGATCGCGTGAGCGGGACCTATCTTGGCCAAACATTCGACGCGGAGATTGTCTCGGTCAGTCGGCAAGGGGAGGGCTGGTTTGCCCTCTCGCTTGAGTTGGACGAGGCCGTGGACGTTGTGACATTCGACAGCTTTTCGGCTTTTCGAAAACGTGTGCGCGGCGTGATAGGGCCGGATGGTCAAACGGTGGAAAAAACCTCGGATGGCCGCCCGCATCTTCAGCTTGATATGTGAGGAAAGGACCACCGGACCCAGCGTCCGGTGGTCCAGAGTCTGTCTGGTTCAGATTGAACCAGACAGACTCTGGATTCCTTTGTTTGAGTTTGTCTGATCAGAAAAACCGGATTCCACTTTTCCCTGACAAACTCTGACGCTTAAACAATCTCGGTGCTGTTGATGCGGATGCCAAAGCCTTCGAGGCCAACATAATGGCGCTCACGCGAGGCTATTAGCCGAATGGAGGTGACGCCGAGATCTTTGAGGATTTGCGCACCAAGGCCAATTTCCAGCCATTCGCTATCGCGGCTCTGCGCTTCCTTATGGGCCTCGCGGTCATGCTTGCCTGCCCGCGCCGTGGTGGAGACGCCGACACCCACCGAGCCCTCGCGCAAATACACGATAACGCCACGGCCTTTTTCAGCAATGCGCTTCATAATGCTATCAATCTGGCCATTGGCCCCAAACACGTCTGCGGCAACATTTTCCAGATGCAGGCGCACGGGAATGTCATCGCCGTCACGAATGTCGCCAAACACCACGGCCAGATGCTGCATCGGATCCCATGGCAGGGAATAGGCATGGGCCTTGGCCGGGCCATAGGGCGTTTCCACTGCAAAGCTGGTTTCCAGCTCGATCAGCGTTTCCTTGCGCTGGCGATAGGCAATCAGATCGGCCACCGAGACCTGCTTCAAGCCGTGGGTTTCGGCAAAGGCCGACACCTGCGGGCCGCGCATCACGGTGCCATCATCATTCACCAGTTCCGAGATGACGCCAATGGGCGGCAGATTGGCCAGACGGCACAGATCCACAGCCGCTTCCGTGTGGCCCGAGCGCATCAAAACGCCGCCTTCACGGGCAATCAGCGGAAAAATATGGCCGGGGCGCACAAAATCAGCCGCACCCACATTGGGGTTCGCCAGATTGCGCACCGTCAAGGTGCGGTCATCTGCCGAAATCCCGGTGGAGGTGCCGTGCTTGAAATCGACGCTGACGGTAAAGGCGGTGGTGTGGGCGCTGTCGTTCTCAGCCACCATGGCCGACAAGTTCAGCCGCTTGGCCTCTTCCTTCGGCATGGGTGCACAAACAATGCCAGAGGTGTGGCGGACAATGAAGGCCATTTTTTCCGGGGTGCAATGCACGGCCGAGACAATCAGATCGCCTTCATTCTCGCGGTTGTCATCATCCATCACCACCACGATTTCGCCAGCCTCGAAGGCCCGGATGGCGTCAACGACGCGCTTTTGCTCATAGCTCATGGGAACCCTCATTTGTTATGGTGTTCAACACCGCGCTTTTGCTACTTCAACCGCCCGGTCTGGCCGCGATCGCGCAAATAGTGATCGGCCAGCGTGCAGGCAATCATCGCTTCACCCACGGGGACTGCGCGAATGCCCACGCAAGGGTCATGACGACCCTTGGTGCGCACATCGACATTATTGCCCTTGGCATCAATGGATTGCCGCTCGGTCAAGATCGATGAGGTTGGCTTGATGGCAAAGCGGGCCACAATTGGCTCGCCGGTGGAAATCCCGCCCAGAACGCCGCCTGCATGATTGGATAAAAACAGCGGCTTGCCATCATTGCCCATCCGCATCTGGTCGGCGTTTTCCTCGCCGGTGATTTCGGCAGCGCCAAAGCCATTGCCAATTTCCACGCCCTTGACGGCGTTGATCGACATCAGAAGGGCTGCAATGTCCTGATCCAGCTTTCCATAGATGGGCGCGCCCAAACCTGCGGGCACACCCTCGGCAACAACTTCAATCACCGCACCCACAGAAGAGCCCGCCTTGCGGATGCCATCGAGGTACTCTTCCCACACAGGAACAATTTCTGCATCCGGCGCAAAAAACGGGTTTTGGCCAACCTGATCCCAATCCCAATTGTCGCGATTGATCTTGTGTTTGCCAATCTGTACCAGCGCGCCGCGAATGGTCACTTCGGGCAGCACCAACCGGGCAATGCCGCCTGCGGCGACGCGGGCTGCCGTTTCGCGTGCAGACGAGCGCCCGCCACCGCGATAATCGCGAATGCCGTATTTAACGTCATAGGTAAAATCGGCATGGCCGGGGCGATATTGCTGGGCAATCTCGCCATAGTCCTTGGAGCGTTGGTCGGTGTTGTCGATCATCAGCGAAATCGGTGTGCCGGTGGTGATCAGGCTGCCGTCTTCCTGCGGCATGACGCCGGAGAGAACCTTGACCAGATCATCCTCGCGCCGCTGGGTTACAAACCGCGACTGGCCGGGCTTGCGCTTGTCGAGCCAGACTTGCAGGTCCTCCAGCGTGAATCTCAAACCCGGAGGGCATCCATCTACCACAGCGCCCAGGGCGGGACCATGGCTTTCGCCCCAGGTGGTGACACGGAAGAGATGACCGAAACTGTTATGCGACATGAATTACAACCAGATCAAGCGACGGGGTTTCCCCCTGTTTTATGGAGTGTCACTCTTACTGTATAATTTTTCAAATCGAAATCATTTTCGTGACGGTGTTCTTTGTGCATTGGATAAAGTGCTCAAAGGACGCTGTAAAATGCGGTCGGCTGCACGGGTTTATGATGCATGACGCCTGTTTTGCGAAAGGGCAAAAGCTGAAAAATCATCAGAGGACAGCGCTGGGGCAAAGGCGTAGCCTTGCAGCAGATCACAGCCGAGATCGCGCAGGATATCGGCATGCGTCTGGGTTTCGACCCCTTCCGCAATGGTACCAACGCCCAATGATTTGGCAATCTCGATGATGGACTTGACCAAAGCGCGCTCGCGGTCAGACTCGATGATTGGCATCACCAATTGCCGGTCGATTTTCAAACGCTTCGGTTTGATCTTGAGCAGGCTGATCATCGAGGTATGGCCAGTGCCAAAATCATCAATCTCGACATCAATCCCCAGCGCTTTGATGGTTTCGATATTGGAGGTGATCGTCTCGTCATTGTCATCAAGAAAGATGGATTCCACCAGCTCAAAAGCGATGGAGCCCGGCGTGATGCTCAATCCTTGCAGGCTCTCAACCAGATTGCTGTCATGCAGGCGCTTTGATGAGACGTTGACCGAAATTTTTGGCACAACAATGCCCGATGCGGTCCAGCGCATACGGTCGCGCAGCGTGCAATCCAGCACCACTTTATCAATTTGCGCCATGATGCTGAGATCTTCGGCGGTTTTCAAGAACGAGCTGGTCGGCAACAGGCCTCTTTCGGGATGCTGCCAGCGCACCAGTGCTTCGGCACCAATCAGCTGCATGGTGTTGGCGCAAAATTGTGGCTGATAAAATGCGGTAATTTCGTCCCGCTCCAACGCGGTCAGCAACTCGTCGGCAACCCGTCGGGAGGTGACAATATTGGCTTGCAGGCTCTGGGTGAAAAACTCATAGCGGTTTCTGCCCTTGCGCTTGGCCTCGTAGAGCGCCAGATCAGCATCAATCAGGGTTTTTCGCGCATCGGCCTTAAGGCTTTTCGATGCGGCGATGCCGATGGACACGCCAAAACGGCAGGTAAACCCTTCGAAATCATAGGGAATATTCATTTCCTTGATGATTCGCGATGCCAGATCAGCCGCGATCTGTTCGTCAACCACATCGCGCAGCAGCACCACAAATTCGTCGCCGCCAATCCGGGCTACCAGATCGGTGTAATTGACATGACGGCGCAGCACATCTGCCGCATTGACCAGCATGGCATCGCCCGCCGCGTGGCCCAGCGTGTCGTTGATTTCCTTGAAGCGATCGAGATCAAGATGCAGAATGGTAAAGCGAGGACGGCTGACTTTGGCAAGGGCTGTCAGCGCATCCAGTTCGCGGTCGAATTTCCGGCGATTGGCAAGCCCGGTGAGCGGGTCATGCAGGGCATTGTATTCGATGCGGTTCTTGGTCAGCTCCAGCTCGATATTGCGGGCTTCTGCTTCGGCTTTGGCATTGCGCAACTCTTCGGTCAAAAGCACGTCTGCTGTCACGTCAAAGCTGACACCGCTCAGCTTTCGTCCGCCGTTGCGGTCAATGCGCAACTGGCCAATCGAGCGCACATAGCGAATGGTGCCATCCGCCAGCAAAACGCGATGGGTGCCGTCGATGCGGGTTCCTTCTTCTGTCGCGGCTCTGGCGGCTTCAAGCACCTCAGGCAAGTCTTGTTTATGGACGCTTTGCAGCCATTCGGCCTCTGTCACATAAGGGCCGTTTGGCTGAACATTATACAATTGATACATGCGGTCATCCCACACGGTGCGCGTGGTCGAAAAGTCATGTTGCCAGACCCCGCAGCTGAAGGAATCAAGCGCTAGCTCAAACCGTTCCGAGAGTTCTTCCAGCTGTTGCTCGCGCACGGAAAGGTCGTCCAGGGCCAGTTCCAGCTCGGCATTCTTGATGTCGGACCCTTCCTTGGCGGCGCGCAGATCGTCCTGCATGGCCACATCAGAGGTGATATCCAGCAAAATTCCGGTCACACGGCCGGGTGCTGTCTGACTTGGTACTGCCTGGTTGGAATAGGCACCCACGGATCGGATATGCCGTTTGCTGCCATCTTTCAGCACAATGCGATATTCTTCCACCACGGCCTTGTCGCTTTCGCGACAGTGCAAAAGGTGCCGCTCAACCTTGCTGCGATCGTCGGGGTGCACGCTTGCGAGCCAGCTGTTGAAATCATGGCTATTGGCATAGACCGCGTTCAATCCATGCAATTGGGTGGCGCGGCTGTCATGGCGAATGGTGTTGTCGCCGTCATCCAGCTCCCATATTCCGATATTTGAGCTGTTCATGGCCAGTTCAAAGCGTTTGGCCAGAACGCGGTGGCGCTCTTCGGTCGATTTGAGGCTTTGCCTGTTGCGATTGCGCTCCACCAGCAAGAGTGCAACGCTGGAAAAAAGTGTGGTGAGAACCAGTCCCACAGCGCAGAGCGTGAGCCGGAAGTCAGCAGTCTCTGGTCCAGTACCAGACCACCCTCCCTTGGGTTGGGCGATGAGGTGCAAGGTGCCATTGAGAAGCGGAATTTCTCTGCTCTCCAGCGCATTATAGGTGAGCTCAATGGGCCCCCATAGCGGCTGAGGGAGGCTATCCGTTTGCGCGCTGATCCGTTTTGCGCTGACAAGCACATCCAGCGGCATCGGTGCGGATGGCGCATTGGATTGCGGCGCGATCTTATATTTCAGGGCATTGGCGATGAATGACGAGCCATCGACAACAGCGCGTATGATGGTGCGGTGATGAGATGCTTTCGCGGGCGCAATAACATCAAGTTGCAGTCTGCCATTGGGCAAAATTCGCACACCCTGCGTTTCCGCGCCTGTGACAACGGGTGGGGAATCACTTTCTTCCATAGAGTTGGCCACCATAGGGCTGGCCGCCTCGGGGCTCATGGTGTCGCGCGCCCATTTCCTCTCGGTGCCATCGTCCTGGATCATCGAGATAGACAGAAAATGCGGGTTGCTGCTCAAGATCGCACTGTTCAACCTGTCGGCATCCGCCGTCGCAGGGTCAGATGCGCCAGCTGTGGCATTGGCCAAATCGGACAGTGTTGCCAAATTCCGGTCAATGTAGACAGACAGCAGCGATTCAATCTGAATGAGCTGATTCTGGGCGTATTTCCGAGAGTCCGCGAGATGATTGTTGCTATTGACGCGATCAAGATAGATCAAGGCATAAAAGATCGAAGCCAGCACCAGAGCCAGAGTTAGAAAGATTTGCTTATTGGAAAAGTGTGTATTTCTCAGCGATTTCATTTCCAAGAGAAGGGCCATCTGCGTTAAAAGCTCTGTGTTTACATCAAATTGATGTCGTCATCATCTCCGGTTATCATCAGTATAAGTGCTAAAGTTTATATTAATATGATGTTTATCTGGCTGTTTTAAATGCAATGATTGAGTTGTATTGAATTTTAACTTGCGCGTTGGATGTGGCTTCGTGTTGTAATAGCAAGGCGACGTGGCCTTTATTGGCAAAGAGTGACACCGCAGAGCGCCATTCCTCCCCATCATCCTGCCCGAAACTGTTTGGAATATTATTAATTTAGCATCGAAGGTTTTGATGGGGGCAAGACTTTTTTTGGGGTCTACCTCGTGGGAAGCGATGTTTGTTGCTTGTCAAAAAACAAAAATCGCACAACATCGTGTATAATCATGGCTGTCTGGTCTGTCAGAGCTTGCGTTGCAGGTGGATTGCGCCGATTTTGCTATGGCAAAGGATATGTGGAAATCATGCGATAATGGCTGAGATTTCTTGATGAAATGAAATCTGCCACATTTTATGATTATGTCGCAGGGTGATGGTGTTGCAGTCTCTCCTGTGCGTTTTGCAAAACGTAAGGTGTCGTCATAAACAGTTTATGTCGTCGTTGGATGAAGGTAACGCGATTAATAACGGGGACCAAGATATGCCGATCCTGATTGCAATGCTTATGGTTGTATTTTGTTTTGTTGCGCCCATGTCGATGGCGGCTCAGAGCGCGGATGTTGAATCATCCATCAAATCAATCAATACCCAGAAATTGACGATCACGCTCGAAGACGGCAAGACTTATTCTCTGCCAGCCGAATTCAATTTTGAGGGCTTGGCGGCTGGTGTCAAGGTGATCGTCTATTACACCGTGGTTGATGGTGTTCGTGTGCTCGACGATATCCAGGTTTTGAATTAAGCCCTGTTTGATCAGGCCCGGTTGGATCAGGAATGCGGGTTTTTGCATTCACCTCCATAGGGTTATGGTGTTTGCAGCCATTGCAGCTGGCGTTGCTCCAGATCAATTTTCAACACCCGGTCTTGTGGAATATGCATGCTGCAGGCGTCATCTGCGGCAATGTCACCGATCAGGCGGAAGAAGCTTCGAATGACGCCGCCATGGGTGACAGCCACCGTCGGGCGCTTCAGTGCCGCAAGCCATGCTCCGGTGCGCCAGGAAAGAATTTCATAACTTTCGGCATGCTCGCCCGGGGCCAGAAAATCCCATTTTCCACGGGACCTTTCTTTGACGCGATCAGGAAACTGTTGCCTCAGCTCATGGGTGGTGCTGCCTTCCCAATCCCCAAAGCAGATTTCTTTCAGCCGATCATCGGTCTGGTAGGCTGTCGGATCGAGCTGCATCTGCGCGCGCACCCGCTCCATGGTTTCGCGGGTGCGACCAAGAGGGGAGGCGATAAAATCATAGTGGGATATGGTGTCGCCCAGCACCGTGGCGAGAAGGGTGCCATTTTGCGTCGCCTGTCCGCGTCCGATCTCGTTCAGGGGAATATCTGTTTGGCCCTGAAAGCGGCCTTCAGCATTCCAGTCCGTCTGACCGTGACGAATAACATAGAGAAGCACAGACAGATGAACCTTCCTGAATATGAGCACTGCCGAGCATGGTAGCGCAAAATTTCTGAAATCGGAATCGATTTAACAAGAAAATTATGCAGCAGATTGAGAGCTTTAAAGCGTTCCATCAAACGCCCAAACACGGCTGTAACGCATTGAGGGAAAAGCCGCAACCGGCTTTTCCCTCAACATAACTTGCTCATTACCAACTGGGCTTCGCTCAGGTTTCGCGAAACGCGGGTAATCCTATTCCTTGACGACCGTCATATCCGGCGCATCAACGGCCTTCATGCCAACGGTATGATAGCCGCTATCCACATGGTGGATTTCGCCGGTGACGCCGGTGGACAGATCAGACAGCAGGTAAAGGCCTGAGGTGCCAACCTCATCTGTGGTCACATTGCGCTTCAGCGGCGAGTTATACTCGTTCCACTTCAGGATATAGCGGAAATCGCCAATGCCGGAGGCGGCCAGAGTCTTGATCGGGCCTGCCGAAATGGCGTTGACGCGAATGCCGCGCCCGCCCATGTCCACGGCCAGATAGCGCACGCTGGCTTCCAAGGCGGCCTTGGCCACGCCCATGACATTATAATGCGGCATCACTTTTTCCGCGCCATAATAGGTGAGCGTCAAAATCGAGCCGCCGTCATTGAGTACAGATTCTGCGCGCTTGGCCACTGCCGTGAACGAGTAGACAGAAATGTCCATGGTACGGGCGAAGTTTTCGCGGGTGGTATCGAGATAACGGCCGGTCAATTCGTCTTTGTCAGAGAAGGCGATGGCGTGGACGACAAAATCAATTTTGCCCCACTTGTCTTCGATGTTTTGAAAAACCGCATCAACGCTTGCCAGATCGGTGACATCGCAATCGCCTGCCATAAAGGCATCGAGTTCTTTTGCCAGCGGTTCGACACGTTTTTTCAAAGCGTCGCCTTGCCATGTGAGCGCAATGTCCGCTCCGGCTTCTCGACAGGCTTTCGCAATACCCCATGCAATAGAGCGATTATTGGCAACACCCATAATGATGCCACGCTTGCCTGCCATGAGGCCCGATACTTGAGCCATGCTCTGCTCCTTGAGACTTTCGATTGGTGTTGCCTATGGCATAGGCCGCCCGCCTGTTCAAGCTATACCATTCCGCTCAAGAGGGCTGCTCCGCAACAAATACTGTGAGCAACCGAAATAAAGGGTGCATATACAATCTAAGGGTGCATATTTTGAGTTTTATCAAAAATGAAACGGTTGAACGGGTTTTCATTGGCCCGTCGTTTTGTCACGTCGGGCCATTTCAGGATATTTCTATCCTGAAAATCAGAGGAAAAGTCCGTGCTTGATCACTTTCATCAGGTCGCGCAGTTTCTCGTTCGGTTTTTCCGATAGAGCAATGCGCAGATCCACCACCAGATCACCACGCTGATTGGGGCCACTCGGCAGTCCCAGATTTTCGAGGCGAATAGGTTGCTCAGAGCCGCTCCACGGCGGGATGGTGATGTTGATCGGACCTGACGGGCCTTCCACCTGCGTCTCGCAGCCAAGCACGGCATCTTCCAAAGGCAGGGTCAGGGTGCGGTGAATGTCATAGCCGTCAACGGTGAAGGGGCCAGCGCGCAACACGCGAAGCGTCGCCATAAGATCGCCAGTGTGCATGCCCGGCACTTTCAGGCCCCGGCCTTCCATCCGTACAATGCTGCCGTCGGTGTGGCCCGGCTCAAGCGTCAGCCTGACATCTCTGCCGTCGCTCAGGTGCAAGGTAATGGTGTTTTGCTGCAAGAGATCTTCGACAGCAATGGTGGCCTCGACCGTAATGTCGGGCGCTTTTTCCATCACCGGCGCGGGCTTGCGAATACGGCGCACAAATGAGGTGATCAAGCCAATGACTGGCAAGCCAAAGGTGCGGCTTTGGGCCGGTGCCTCGTCTTCCGGCTTTTTGCCCTCATCATGATGGGCAAACGATGCGCTTTCGTCAGCGGCGCGCGTCTGTGCTGTATCGTCTGGCGAGTTCGTGTCGCCGCTTGCGGGCGCGCCGGTTTGATCCGAAGAGGCGGTACTCGATGTGGAATTGCCGGGTCCAGATGCCGCCTGTTGGCCATTGGCCCGGGCGTTTGCCTGAGAGCCGGTTTGCGAGCCGGTTTGAGCATTTGCCTGGCTGGAGGCCTGACTTCTGGCCTGAGCGCTTGCTTGCGCAGTGGCGGCCGTTGAGGCCTGCGCCTCAGCAGCCTTGGCCTTGGCCCGTGCGGCTTCGACCTTGACATTCAGCGCCTCTGCGGCCTTCTCGGCTTTGGCACGTTCGGCTTCAATCCGGGCAAGATCGGCCATGATGCGATCAGCATTGGCTTTGGCCTGCTTTGCACGCAGAGCGGCGGCGCGGGCTTCTTCGCGCTGCTGCATGATTGTTTGTTCGCGCTTCATGGATTCCATCTGTGAAAGGCGTTGATCGTAACGGCTGCGCTTGTCCTTGTCTTTGAGGACATCATAGGCCTGGCCGATCTCGGCAAAGCGTTGTGTTGCGCCCGGATCATCCTGATTGTGATCCGGATGAGACGTTTTCGCTTTTGAGCGCCAAGCGGCCTTGATCTCCTCAGAGCCGGCATCACGCCGGACGCCAAGAATGGAATATGGATCGCGCATTTTAACACCAACCAAATACAAAAGCGGTTAAACTGACTGTCCCTCTCGTGGTTGCGCCATGGTTTTTAAAACAAGCGTAACAACTTCGAAGTTTGCCGCAAACAATGCTGTCATCATCTGTCGGCGGCCTTATTCAATAACATTAGGAAGAATAAGCTAACTGGAGGTTACTTCCCACGGGAACGGCAGGGGTGCAACTTGCCAGGATCGACATTATGGCGGGTTATTCTGATTTATCAATCTTCCACCAAGATTTTGTTTGCAAAAGACAATTCTGGTGATAGCCGCGCCGGAAAGCAAAGCCTCACCCTCTCTGTGATGGATATAGGGCGGCCTGCATTTGCATCAATATGGTAAAACTTGATTTAACTTTGTGCAGACACGCACAGGCTAGGCACTACGATTGCTGGCTAAAGTTGACCAATTGCCACTGACCGTTGCCGACTAGGCATGTGCGGCCATAAAATTTGGCGATACCGTCGTAGGCATGACGGCTGGTCACAAAGGCGCGGCACACCACGCCGGAATTAACGTCTTCGGCAATGGTGGTGATGACGCCCGCACTGCCGGTTGAGGCATTGGCCCACGGCACGGGGGCTTTGCCCAACCTACCGAGATCGGCGGAGGAAACCGCATTGCGAATGGTATCCTGATCAGCGACTTTTTCTGGCTCAAGCGGGATGGAGCCAGTGGAGATCGAGCGATCAACCTTGGCGGTGTCGCTGAAATCGAGCGTGCTGGCAACGCAGCCGCTCATCATGAGGCATAGTGCCGCGATGACAGAAAACTGCACGCCAACCGGTGTGCGTCTCTTTCTGTATCGATCTGGCTTTGCTATGTCTTCCAAGACCAATCCTGTCTTTCATGCCGTGCGTCATGCGCGCGCATTTTGGGAGTATTTAACATAATATGTCGCAAAATGAGTTAATAAGTGGTGACTTCGTCGACGCTCATGATCCTTTTGGTTTATTTGAGACATGGTTGACAGATGCCAAAGCCAAGGAAATCAACGATCCCAACGCCGTTGCGCTCGCGACTGTGGATGAAACTGGCCTGCCGAATGTCCGGATGGTTCTCCTGAAAGATTTTGATACACGTGGCTTTGTGTTCTACACCAATTTCGAAAGTCAGAAGGGTACGGAGATTCTCTCGCAAAAGAAAGCCGCAATGTGCTTTCACTGGAAATCGCTGCGCCGACAGGTGCGTCTGCGCGGCGAGGTCGAGCAGGTGACAGACGAAGAGGCCGATGCCTATTACAAGACCCGGCCAATTGGCAGCCGCATCGGAGCCTGGGCATCCAAACAGTCGCGGCCGCTGGAAAGCCGCTTTGCGCTGGAAAAAGCGGTGGCCGAATATACGGCGCGCTATGCACTCGGCAATATTCCGCGCCCACCCCATTGGTCGGGATTTCGCATCAAGCCATCAACGATCGAGTTTTGGCAGGATGGAAAATTCAGGCTGCATGACCGGGTGGAGTTTCGCCGCGACAGCATCGATCAGCCGTGGTCCAAGGTGCGGATGTATCCGTAAGAACCCGCTTTATCCCTGACGAAAGAGTTTGAAGGGAATGCCAGACGCCAGAGCATTGACATGCTGTGGCGTCTGAAAATAGCCGTTCAGCGAAATGCGCGGCAGCGTGTAAAGGGCGGCTTGATGGTGGGCGTTGAGCGTGCCCGGCTTGGTGGTGACGGCCAATTTCAGGCCCGCATCGCGCACCGCCTGGGCGGTTCTTTCATCCACACTGCGGGCATCGCCGTAAGGATAGGCAAAACTGGTGGGGCGCTCTCCGCTCACACCTTCAATGTAATCCACCGAATCCAGAATATCCTGCGCCAAGTCTTCATTGCTCAGCTTGGTCAGAGCGCGATGGCTGACACTATGCGCCCCCAGCGTCACCAGAGGGTGGCTTGCGAAATCGCGCAATTCGGTGGTGGACATAATGGCATCCTCCACCATCTCAACACTGTTGATACCGTGATGCAGCGCCAGCGCGTTGAGCGCATGGATGGCGGCAGCCTCGTCTGACTGGGCAATGCGCTGGGCAATCTGCTCAAACGCGTGCTGCTTGTTATCAGTCGTTTGGGCCGAGACTGCTGTGGTGACACCATCAATCGACAATTCGACGTGATCGGCCTTGCGCACCAGTGCTGCCAACGTCTCCCACCACAATGTGTGGCTGCGGTTGGACAGGCCCTGGCAGGCAAAAACCGTGCAGGGGGCCTCAAAATGCTCAAAAATAGGCAGCGCCATGGTTTGGGTGTTGCGATAGGCATCATCGAGCGTAAAGGCCGCAAAGGGTCTGGTGGAGGAGGGGGCTGCCAAGCGCTCCGGCACCTGATCCAGTGCGATGAATTCATAATTTTCGCGCCACAGTGTCCGCAGCGCTGTGGCCAAAAACTGTGGCGTGATTTCAAGATGGCGGTTTGGGTCCGGCTGTCTTGCTTGATAGGGGCGAACGTGGTGCAGCGTGAAAATGGCGCCGCGACCACGGGCATCTTGCATCAGCTTGAGGCGCTGCATCATGGACGCCGTTGTCAATCCGCCCGCAATAACCCTGCGTCTGATGCTCGCCTTGCTCATTTTGCCCCAAATTCCAGCCCATCAAGCCGGGGGCTTGCCCCCCTTTGGCCATCTGTCTTTATTTGTCTGTTTGCAGCTTTAGCAGCATCAAGCCAGACGTGGCAATGGCTGGCAACACCGCGATAAAACCGAAGAAAAAGCTGATGCTGACCGCCTGGCGCACCACCAAGTCAGTTGCCGTTTCAGAAAAGCCAACACTGTTGGCAACCAGACCTGCAAAGGCCGCACCCAGTGCATAGCCCGCCGATTGCAAGGTTGGCAGCAGCGATGATGTCTTGTCGCGCTCACCATCCGGACTTGCCATCATCAGCGTTTGGTTGAGAAAGCTCCAGCCCATGCCAAAGGCCGCGCCAATGGCAATCAGCGACAGGGTCAGCAAAGGCAAAGAGGGATGCAGGATGGCGAAAGCCACCCCGGCCAGCCCGCAGGCTTCTACCGCAACACTTGCCACAATCAGCGCCTTTTGCATGCGCCCGCTGCCAATATTGGCAACGCCAATGGCCGTGGCGCTCCAGCTCAGAGCAATCAACGCGCCCATGGTGCCTGCGGTGGTGGGGCCCATATGCCACAGATGTTGCAGGCTATAGACCAGATAAACGCCGCTTGAGGCCTGCGCAAACGGCATCAGCAGTACGCTCCACAGGCCGAAGCCCACGGCGGTCGCAGAGGAAAACGCACCACGCGGCAAAATCGACTCCAGCGCCGATTTATCCAGCACAACGAAGAGAACCAGAGCCGCCATGGACAGCCCGATCATGGTGTTGCGTGAGATGGTCAACGGGGTCAAATTGGCTGCGAGCAAGAGAATGAAGGCGAACAGCAGCAAGGTTAACCGGCTTGCCGGAATGGCTGTTTTGAGCGCTTGAGCGGCATGTTGGGTGGGCACAGAGAGGGCGGTCGCCAAAAATATGGCAACAATGGGGATGTTGATCAAAAATGCGGCGCGCCATGAGATGGTTTCCGTCACAATTCCCGCCAGCACAGGTCCGCCAAACGCTGCCAGTGCCCAGACGCACGCCTCCAGACCAAAGACTTTGGGAATGAGATGGCGGGGATAAATCTCAGGAATCAGCATGTAGCACACGGCGGCCACCACGCCCTCGCCAAGCCCCTGCAAAACTCTGCCAACAATCACGCCCGCAATGGAAGACGCATGGGCGGCCAGCAAAGTGCCCAGCAGAAAAACAATGGTGGTGCCGATCAGGGCATTGCGGGCACCCATGCGGGATTTCAGCGTTGCGGCACTGGCCCCGGCCACAATGGAGGCAGCGAGATAAAGCGTGCTGGCCCAAGGTAAAAGCCGCGCGCCACCAATCTCGCTCACCGCTGAGGGCAGGGTGGTGCTGACCAAAAAAGCGTTGAAGGCATAAAGGCCAACACCAATGCACAGCATCAGCGTGGTCATCAGATATTGGCGGCCAAACAACGCCCTCCAGTGACCTGCCGGGGAAGGTGAGCGCGAATTTGACGCGCTATTATCGATAACATCTTGAATTTCAGCCATAAAATTTTCCTCAAATCTGGTCGTGACATATCACTGTTCGCTACGCTACAACCTCAACTTAAGTTAAGGTAAAGAGGGAAAATGACATGATGATCGGTCTGACAGTGGGGGAGGTGGCCCGACGCAGCGGGGTTGCGGTCTCAGCCCTGCATTTCTATGAGCGCAAGGGGCTGATCTCGTCGCATCGCACCTCTGGCAATCAAAGGCGGTATGATCGCGATGTGTTGCGGCGGGTGGCAATTATCCGCGCGGCTTTGGTGTTGGGCATTCCGCTCGCCGAGGTGGCAAATCTGCTGGCGGGTCTGCCCAAAGGCACCACGCCCTCGAAAGAGGATTGGAGAAAAATGGCGTCCAGCTGGGCTGAAACATTGGATCAGCGGATCCGTCTGTTGAGCAGGTTGCGCGATGATCTGGGCAGCTGTATTGGCTGTGGTTGCCTGTCGATGACGCATTGCAGCATCTTCAATTCCAACGACCAGGCAGGGCAAAGAGGAAGCGGCGCCGTTTTACTGGTGGAAAGCTGTGAGAACGGATCGGGAAACCCATCAGATTCCACAGAGTTGCCATAATTGCGCAACTCTTCGTTAATGATATTGGGCAAGATGATGGCGTTGAACTATTCCTGCCTCATTTTGGGGCTACTGCGACACGCCTGAAACCGGAATCGGTTTGAGGTGCGCATTGCGCAGGAGAGATCAGCTGCGACGTTGAGGTTTGGTGCACCGTTTGAGATGCATCAAACCTCAACGTCGTGAGGTGGGTGTAGCATTTCGGCTTGTTGAGATACTTGAGGTCCATTAGTGAAGCTTTACAGTCGTCAGTTCGGAGTCCGTATGAACAGGATCTTGGTCGCGCTTTTGATGTTTTTGTCGATGAGCGCAATCGCAACATCAGCATCGGCTGGCGGTGCTCAGTTTCTTCTTGATGCACGAACCGGCCGCGTTCTTTTCTCGGAAAATGCCGATGTTTTGAACCACCCCGCCTCCCTCACCAAAATGATGACTATCTACATGGCATTTGATGCCATTCGTCGTGGTGCGCTGAGCTGGGATAGCCCGGTGCCGTTTTCCCAACATGCATCGCGCCAGCATCCCACCAAATTGCGGGTGAAGGCAGGCGATCAGATCACTGTGCGCGAAGCCGTGCTGAGCATGATCACGCTGTCGGCCAATGATTCTGCCGCCGCTCTTGCCGAAAAAATGGGTGGCACTGAGGAAGGCTTTGCAGCCATGATGACGGCAAAGGCCCGTCAGCTCGGCATGCCCAACACCACCTTTGTTAATGCATCCGGCCTGCCAGACACCCGCCAGATTACCACCGCGCGCGATATGTCGACACTGGCCGTGGCGCTGTTGCGCGATTTCCCGCGCGAATATCACCTGTTTGCCACGCGCTCCTTTAATTTTCGTGGCCGCACCATCAATGGCCACAACAATCTCATGTATCGCCTCAAGGGCATCGATGGGATCAAGACAGGCTATACAGACGCCTCCGGTTTCAATCTGGTCAGCGCCTATTCCGATGGCGATCGCCGGGTGATCGGCGTTGTCATGGGTGGTCGCACCGCCGCCAGCCGCGATAATTTGATGGCCAAGCTCATCACCGCCAACCTTTCCAAAGCCCAAAGCGGCAATGCTCTGATTGCCAGCGCCACACCAACGGCTCCCATCATCATTGCTCAGGCCAGCGGCAATATTCCAAAGCCCGTTGGTCGTTCAGAGACCATCACCGTTGCCGACGCTGACGCACCCATCCTTGGATCGCGCTTTGGCAATGCCTACGCAGGCGGCTCCAGCAACAGCGCTGCTGCTGCAACAGAAGCCATGATCACCGGCTCCGTTGCCCACGCCGCTCACCCACGCCCCTTGAAGCCAATTCCATTGAACCGCGACGGCGAATGGCAGATCCAGATTGCAGCCGCACCCAGCGCAGAAAAAGCCATGAGCCTGCTGCAATCGATCCGTGACAAGATCGGCGGTCCCTTGGCCGAGCGTGATATTTATACTGAGGCCTATACGCACAATGGATCGACCGTCTACCGCGCCCGCTTTACCGGCTTTCCCAACAAAGACGACGCGCAAAACGCCTGTGAGCGTCTGGTCAAAAGCAGCTATGATTGCGTGTTGATGCCTGCACGCGGCTAAGGCATTCTCATTGTTCCTTCTCTGTTGCGGCCTGTCTGGTTTTTATTGAGCCGGACAGGCCTTCGTTTTTTACGTGTTTTCCTGCTAGACAATCTTGCGAAAATGCGCGACAAAGTCAAGAACAAATGGAGAACAATATGATTGAATCTCTGACACAGCAATTTGAGGCCGCATCGCAAAAATATGCTGACGCGAACGGGTTTGAGCGCGATGCGGATTGGTTTTTGTTGAAACTGATGGAAGAGGCGGGCGAGCTGTTGCAAATGGCCAACCGCTCCAGCGGCCGCAGTCGTTCCAAAGGCATGAGCGAGGAGGAGATCGCCCTGCTGCTGGCTGATGAAACCGCAGACCTATTGGGGCATGTGCTGTTGTTTGCCCACCATCACCAGCTGGATCTGGGCACGGCAATTGCGCGCAAATGGCGGTTTACCCCCGCCTGAGAGGCCATTACCCCGCAAAAAAGCGGCAGCACTGGTGAAGATCATCGATGATCAGGGTGGCCATCGCCCGGATTTCATCGGATGGCGGCAGAAGATCTGGCACCATCACAGCCATCATGCCCGCGCTGGCAGCCGAGCGGATGCCATTGTGCGAATCTTCGAGAGCCAGACAATCCTTTGGGTGGACCCCAAGCTTTGCGGCGGCTGTGAGATAAGGATCCGGCGCTGGCTTGCCATGGGCATAATCGCCTTGGGCGATGATGTGATGAAAGCGCGGCAAAATGCCAAAATCGGCAAGATGATGCTGCACTTGGCTGTGGTTGGACGAGGTGCAGATCGCTCGTGGAATGTTATATTGGTCCAGCACATCCAAGAGCGCCAGCACGCCCGCCTTGAGGTTCAGCTCCAGCGCCATCAACTGATCGAAATGTTCCAGCCATGTGACGCGAAACGCATCGGCATCAAAATCATCGCCATAGTGGTCCCTCAACAGTCGCGCAATATTCGGCCAAGGCTGCCCCAACATGCCCTCATAGACGGATGCCCCGACCAAAAGCCCGTTGTGCTCGCCTGCTGAAATCACCGATTTGCGATAGAGAATTTCACTGTCGAGAATCAGGCCATCCATATCAAAGATGACCGCTTTGGGCGGGCGAGGCAGCATGGGGGAGGGCGTCCTTTCAGATCGTTGAATTGTTTTCGCGATGAATGCCGACTTCGCTGCGGTATAGGCGTCACCATTATAACGGTAACGCTCAGCAAGTTGCTTCTTTAAGGCAGCATAGGCTTGGGCCACGTCTGTATCTTGCCGAAGACAATCTCGAAAGATCATTCGCTTCAGATGTGTTTCGCAGTGTGGTGGACACAGATAGACCCGATACCCCGGATTGCCTGCCTCCGGATTGCCGTGGAGGAGAAACGCGAAAACACCATCACCATAACGTGCACCGCGCGGCTCATATCCCGCCCGCTCCAGCTTTTCGCATGCATCCGAGATGCTGGTGCCTGCAATGACCGTGACGTCTATATCGATCTTTGGCTTGGCCGCAAGTCCGGGCACGGCGGTGCTGCCCACATGATCGATATGGCTGATGGTGCCTTTCAAAATCTCTCTGAGATGTATTGCTGCCTCAGCAAAATGCTGCGGCCAGGCGCGGTTATAATCAACAATCTCAACGCGGTAGGCCATGGAAGGATTTACGTCTTCGTGCCGCCCACCGTCACCTGATCCATGCGCAAATGCGGCTGGCCAACGCCCACGGGCACCCATTGTCCGGCCTTGCCGCAATTGCCAATGCCGGTGTCGAGCTTCATGTCATTGCCAGTCATCGACACGCGCTTCATCGCTTCTGGTCCATTGCCAATCAGCATGGCACCCTTCACAGGTGCGCCCAATTTGCCGTTTTCAATCATATAGGCTTCGGTGCAGCCAAACACGAATTTGCCAGAGGTGATATCCACCTGGCCCCCACCAAAAGACACGGCGTAAATGCCCTTCTTGACGGATGCGATGATTTCTTCAGGTGTTTTGTCGCCAGACAACATATAGGTGTTGGTCATGCGGGGCATCGGCTGGTGGGCATATCCCTGGCGGCGACCATTGCCGGTGGGCTTCATGCCCATCAACCGGGCATTCTGGCGGTCTTGCATATAGCCAACCAGACGACCATTTTCGATCAACACATTGTAGCCCGAGGGCGTGCCTTCATCATCCACGGTCAGCGAGCCACGGCGGTCATTGATCGTGCCGTCATCCACCACCGTGACGCCCGGGGAGGCCACCATCTCACCCATCAGACCGGCAAAGGCCGAGGTTCTTTTGCGGTTGAAATCGCCTTCCAGACCGTGGCCCACGGCTTCATGCAGCATCACGCCCGGCCAGCCATTGCCCAGCACAATATCCATGGTGCCCGCAGGCGCTTCAATCGCTTCCAGGTTGATCAAGGATTGGCGCAGCGCATCATCGGCTCCGGCTTTCCAGCTCTCGGTGTTGAGAAAATCATCAAAGCCCATGCGGCCGCCAAAGCCGAATGAGCCAGTTTCCTGGCGATCACCTTGCCCGGTGATCACCGAAATATTCAGCCGGGTCATCGGGCGCACGTCGCGCACGCGGTGGCCATCGGCCCGCAGAATTTCCACCACCTGCCAGCTGGCGGCAATGGAGGCGGACACTTGCCGCACCTTGGAATCCTTGGCACGCAGATAGGCATCGATATCCGACAGCAGCGCCACTTTTTCTTCAAAGCTCGGGCTGCCAATCGGGTTGCCATCACCATAGAGCTTGGCATTGGTGCGCTGTGGCGCGCTGGCATAAGAGCCGCTGTGGCCGTGGGTAACAGCGCCGACCGCATCGGCGGCGCGACTAAGCGCGCTTTGCGACAACTCGCCCGAATGGGCATAGCCAACGGCTTCGCCAGCCACGGCGCGCAGGCCAAAACCTTGATCGGTGTTAAAGCTGCCGCCCTTCAGGCGACCATTATCGAAGGAGAGTGATTCGGCCTGCGCATGCTCGATATACAATTCGCCATCATCCGAGCCCTTCAGCGCCTCGGCGACGGTTTTTGTCAGGGTATGCTCGTCGCAGTCAAACAGGCTCAAGAGGTCGGTGTTCATAGGGTTCTCCTTCGGCAATACAGCATTGCTTGCCAACCATGGCTGACAAAGCTGCGCTGTCGCACTGTATTTGCTGCTTCATGTAGTCTCGGTTTGCTCAAGGAACAAGGCGAGACACTTCAACAAGACGAGACACGGGGTAAGGGCGCAAACGAGGTTTATGGCAGCGCGTCATAGCCTTCGGCAAAACCGCTCAGCGCCACCGGAATGCCAACCCGATCCTGATCAGATGATTCCCGCACGGCAAAGACTGCGTTTTTGCCGGAGCGTAAAATCTTCATCAATTGATCGTCGATTTCCACTTCCACATAGCAGCCCTCTGCAAAGCAGCGGGTGAAATTTGCTGTGCCGACTTTGTTATTGTCGATAAACAGGTCCATGCCATCTTTGAGCAAAACGCCCAAGGGTGCCAGAATGCGCAGGATACGTGCTTTGCGGTCTGCTGTTTTAAGCACCACAACCGAGAGACCAATTTCTGGCCGATCATCGGCAATCACATTTTGCATCAGCGCACATTGTTCTTGCGATGTGCCCGCTGGCGTGTCGCAGACAATAGACCATGCGCCATGGCTGGAGCGAACAGTGCCGGCCTGTGGTTGTTGTGCCATTGCAAAGCCTGGCAGCAAAGCTGCACCAACTGCCGCCGCAAAAAGCCCGGCCCGCAACACTCTTTGGAAACCCATGGAAACCTCTGGAACTTTGTTCAATCTGCCAATTGTCGTCAGCGTTTGCACTTAACACCTGTCTGCGCTTTGCGCACCATGAAACGTGCGATCATCACTGAAACAAACCCAATCTATCTGGTTTTTCCAATATCAAGAGGGCAAACCATCGCCGCATACCTCTCTTTTCCAGTCGAGTGAGGCATAATTGGGACCGCTCCCGCATGCTCTGGCCAAGGGAAGGTCACTGATCTTTGCGGCTTGCGACAAATCGTCTCTCCCTTGCAAAGGGCTCAGCCTCAAAACGGCAAGATGTCCATCATTGGCGGTGCACTTTGTAGTTTGAAAACGACTTTAATATCCGAGCGATCCATAGTGCTCGGGATAAACGCTCTCTGATGCGTGCGTGCACGGCATTCTTCTTTGATTGGAATGTCCCATCATAATAGCCGCTTACGTGATGTGGTGAGGTGTGATAGTTTTGCAAATACGAGGTTGTGTTTGCTTGAAAAAGCGATGGGCCTTGGAAAAGCGGATAGATTGCTTGGAGAATCCGAAAACCCGCCTCACTCATCACTTGTGTGTGTTGCGAATTTGTTGGAATTGTGATTTTAAATTAGCATCATATCAGGGATCGAGCGTTTGCCATTGATTTGGGTCAAACGTGGGAGGAGAGCCAGCCGTGATAAAAAATATTTTGTTTTGTTTTTCCAGTTTGATCATCTGTCTATTGACCGCCACGGGGGCTGTGGCGGATCAACCGAAAGAATGGCAGATGGATTTGCAGCCCTTCGCCACGCCGGTGATGGAGCAGATCCGCTGGTTTAACCATTATACGCTGTGGTTTATTGTGCCGGTAACGCTGTTTGTCCTGGCGCTTTTGATCATTGTGGTCATCAAGTTTCGTGCCAGTGCCAATCCGGTGGCATCGCGCACCAGCCACAACGCCATGATTGAAGTGGCCTGGACACTGGGGCCAGTGCTTATTCTGTTTTTCCTGGCAATTCCGTCATTCAATCTGCTCTCCTATGAGCTGACCATCCCGGATAAGCCTGATTTGACCGTCAAGGCCACAGCCACGCAATGGCAGTGGAATTATGAATATGCTGGCGACAAGCCATTGGCCTTTGACAGCTATCTGCTGAAAGATCAGGACCGTGCCGCGGTGGGCAAGGAAGATCGCAAGATCTATCCACGCTTGCTGGCTGTGGACAACGAGCTGGTGATTCCGGTGAACAAAACGGTGCGCGTGCTGGTCACGGCCGCCCCCACCGATGTGATCCATGCTTTCGCCATGCCGTCTTTCGGCATCAAGATTGATGCCGTGCCGGGCCGTTTGAACGAAACATGGTTCAAGGCCGAGCGTGAAGGTCTTTATTATGGCCAGTGCTCCGAGCTGTGCGGCAAGGATCACGCTTTCATGCCCATCGCCATCCGGGTCGTTTCGGAAGACAAGTATAATTCCTGGATGAGTGCCGCCAGCACTGATCTGAGTGGTGCCAACAAAGCGTTGATCGCGGCTGTGGATGGAGTGAAAGCTTCGGTCCAGGTGGCCCAGAACGTTTCGAACTGAGAGAGGGAGTGAGGACAATGGCTGGACCCGCCGTCGAGGGCACTCATGCTCACGGACATTCACATGATCACAAGCCGAGCTTCGTCGCTCGGTGGTTGTTTTCCACCAATCATAAAGACATTGGCACCCTTTATCTGATCTTCGCCATCATCGCGGGCATTATCGGCGGTGCGCTGTCGGTTGCCATGCGCATGGAGTTGCAAGAGCCCGGTATCCAGATTTTCCACGGTCTTGCGGCCATGGTCTATGGTTTCGAGGGCGATGCGGCCATTGATGGCGGCAAGCACATGTATAATGTGTTCACCACGGGGCATGCGCTGATCATGATTTTCTTCATGGTCATGCCAGCGTTGATTGGTGGTTTTGCCAACTGGATGATCCCGATCATGATCGGTGCGCCAGACATGGCTTTCCCGCGCCTCAACAATATCTCGTTCTGGCTGATTGTGCCTGCCTTCCTGTTGCTGATCCTGTCGATGTTTGTCGAAGGCCCAGCCGGAGCTTATGGCGTGGGTGGTGGCTGGACCATGTATCCGCCGCTGTCAACATCCGGTCAGCCCCGACCCGCGGTGGATCTGGCGATTTTTGCGCTGCACGTCTCGGGTGCGTCCTCCATTCTGGGGGCGATCAATTTCATCACCACCATTTTGAACATGCGCGCACCGGGCATGACCCTTCATAAAATGCCGCTGTTTGCCTGGTCTGTGCTGGTCACAGCCTTCCTGTTGCTTTTGTCTCTTCCGGTTCTGGCCGGTGGCATCACCATGCTGCTGACCGATCGTAATTTTGGCACCAGCTTCTTTGCGCCGGAAGGCGGCGGTGATCCGATCCTGTATCAGCACCTGTTCTGGTTCTTTGGCCATCCTGAAGTTTATATCCTGATCCTGCCGGGCTTTGGCATTATCAGCCACATTATCTCGACCTTTTCCAAGAAGCCGGTTTTTGGTTATCTCGGCATGGCCTATGCCATGGTGGCCATTGGCGCGGTTGGCTTTGTGGTCTGGGCGCATCACATGTACACCGTTGGCTTGTCGCTGGCGGCGCAGCGTTACTTCGTTTTTGCAACCATGGTGATCGCGGTGCCAACCGGCATCAAGATCTTCTCGTGGATTGCCACCATGTGGGGCGGATCACTGTCGTTTCGAACGCCGATGATCTGGGCCATTGGCTTCATCTTCCTTTTTACTGTGGGTGGTGTCACGGGGGTGCAGCTGGCCAACGCAGGTCTCGATCGCTCACTTCATGACACCTATTACGTGGTGGCGCATTTCCATTACGTGCTGTCTTTGGGTGCCGTATTTGCAATCTTTGCCGCGTGGTATTATTGGTTCCCGAAAATGTCGGGCTATATGTATAGCGAGTTCATTGGAAATCTGCATTTCTGGGTGATGTTCATTGGCGTGAACATGGTGTTCTTCCCGCAGCATTTCCTCGGCCTTGCTGGCATGCCGCGGCGGTACATTGATTACCCGGATGCCTTTGTGGACTGGAACAGGATCTCCTCTTACGGTTCCTACATCTCGGCCGTTGCGGTTGGTATCTTCCTGTTTGGCGTGTTCGAGGCGTTTGCGAAAAAGCGGGTGGCCGGCGACAATCCATGGGGTGAAGGTGCAACCACATTGGAATGGCAGTTGTCTTCGCCGCCGCCATACCACCAGTGGGAACAGTTGCCCCGCATCAAGTGATAGAATAAGTCGTCAACGCCGTGGTTAAGAGTGTGTCAGGGAAAAGTGGAGCCCGGTTTTCCTGACAAGACAAACGCAAAAAAGCGGACACGGCGTTGACGAAACAACAGTCAGGACAGGACATGGCAGCCATCAACGATAGTGATATTCTCGGCGTAGAGGGGGACACGTCTCTTTCGGAAGCCAGTGCACGGGATTTTTTCGCGTTGCTTAAGCCGCGCGTCATGTCGCTTGTGGTGTTCACGGCTTTTGCCGGTCTGGTTCTGGCTCCTGGAACATTGAATCCAATTTTGGCAGCCATTGCCGTTCTGTGCATTGCGGTGGGTGCCGGTGCCTCCGGCGCACTCAATATGTGGTATGATTCCGATATTGATGCCGTGATGACCCGCACGGCAAAACGCCCGATCCCCGCAGGACGTATTCGCCGTCCCGAGGCGCTGGCCTTTGGCATTACCCTGTCGGTGTTTTCGGTTGCCATTCTTGGCCTGACCGTCAATTGGTTCTCTGCCGGCTTTCTGGCCTTCACCATTTTCTTCTATGCCGTGGTCTACACCATGTGGCTGAAGCGCTCGACCCCCCAAAACATCGTGATTGGCGGGGCATCCGGTGCTTTTCCACCCATGATCGGCTGGGCGTGTGTGACGGGCGGTGTGTCGCTCGACAGCGTCATCTTGTTCATGATTATCTTCTTGTGGACGCCTGCGCATTTTTGGGCGCTCGCTCTGTTCAAAATGGGGGATTATGGCTCGGTTGGTGTGCCAATGATGCCAAATGTGGTCGGCATTCCCTCCACCAAGCGCCAGATTTTTGTCTATGCGGTTTTGACAGGTGTGTTTGCGGTCGCACCGACATTCACAGGGCTCGCCTCGATCTGGTATGGTCTGGTCGCTGCCGTTTTGAGTGTGGTTTTTATCGGCTATTCCGTGGCCGTGTGGCGGATGCCTGCGGATGATCAGCGTATGTCATCGGCGCGGAAAATGTTTGCCTATTCAATTTTTTATCTGTTTGCGATTTTCTCTGCCCTGTTGATTGATCATTACGCCATGGGTGCCGCAACGCATCTGGCAGGAGCCCTATGATGGAAACCGTGAAGCTGACAGAAGCGCAGAAGAAATCCAGACGCAGCCGCAACATTGCTCTTGGCTTGGTGCTGGCCGGATTGGTGGTGCTGTTTTACCTGATGACCATGGCGAAGATGAGCGGCATGATGGGGCATTAGAGTTTGTCAGGGAAAAGTGGAATCCGGTTTTCCCGAATAGACAAACTCCAAACGGAAAGGCAGGAGGAGCCATGACGCATTTGGGAGGAGATGACAGTTTGGCAGACGGCAAATCGGCGCAAGGGGTGCAAGTTGAAGGCGTGGCACCTGAAGGCGGGTTGTCCGAAGGCAAAAGCGAACGCAAGAACCTGACGGTCTTTTTCGCCTGTCTGGCTTTTGCGGGCTGTGCCGTTGGTATGAGCTTTGCGGCTGTGCCCTTTTATCGCATGTATTGCCAGCTCACCGGCTATAATGGCACCACCCAGCGGGCAGAGCAGGCGTCCTCCGTTATTCTGGATCGCAAGATCAATGTTACCTTCGATGCCAATGTGTCGCCGGGCCTGAACTGGGATTTCAAACCGCTTCAGGCATCAGTCTCGCCACGGATTGGCGAAACGATACAGGCGAATTTCTCCGTCACCAATCGCTCCCCTTACCCCACCAAGGGTCAGGCCGTGTTTAATGTCACCCCCATGGAAGCTGCGGTCTATTTCAACAAGATCGAGTGTTTCTGCTTTACAGAAACAACCTTGCAGCCGGGGCAAACATTGGACATGCCGGTGGTGTTCTATGTCGATGCCGATATTGCCAAAGAGCCGGAAACCAAGGGTATTGGCACCGTGACACTGTCTTATACATTCTATCCGCATGCCAGCGAAAAGCCGGTAGCGGCCTTGCCAACACCTGCGGAGAAATCTGCACCAAAATTATGAATGCCTTGGCTTTAGATGCTTAGGCCAGGGTTTGAAATCGGATTGAAATGCGGAAGGCTTGCAATTTTAGCGAAGTGGAGGACACTGTCTTCGCGCAAACGTGCAAGAGATAAGGGATAGAGCAAGAGTGGGCTTTCTGGCACACTGTTGCTCAAGGAGAGAAGTCTAGATCGGGGATTGCTGACATGGCAGACGCGCACCAGAAACATCATGACTACCACATCATCGACCCGAGTCCTTGGCCATTGGTTGCCGCAATTGGGGCGTTTTTTCTCACCTTTGGTGGCGTTGGTTACATGCGCTATCTGCATGGCGGCTCGTTCAAACTTTTTGGTTTGGAAATGGCTCATCCATGGCTGTTTTTCATCGGTTTGATCATCATTTTGTTTACTATGGTCGGCTGGTGGGCGGATACGATCAAGGAAGGCAATGAGGGTGCACACACGCGCGTTGTGTCGCTGCATCTGCGCTATGGCATGATCATGTTCATCGCCTCTGAGGTGATGTTCTTTGTTGCCTGGTTCTGGGCTTTCTTCGATGCCAGCCTGTTTCCGCATGAAGCCATTCAGGCATCCCGGCTTGCCTTCACCGGTGGGCAATGGCCGCCAAAGGGCATTGAAGTGCTCGATCCATGGCACTTGCCGCTCTACAATACCGTGATTTTGTTGCTGTCCGGCACTTGCGTCACCTGGGCGCACCATGCGCTGTTGCACAACGACCGCAAAGGCCTGATCAGCGGTTTGACCCTGACAGTTCTGTTGGGGGCCTTGTTTTCCTTCGTGCAGTTCTATGAATATGCCCATGCGCCGTTTGACTTCAAAAACTCGATTTACGGTGCCACGTTCTTCATGGCCACGGGTTTTCACGGCTTCCACGTTCTCGTCGGCACAATCTTCCTGCTGGTGTGCCTGATCCGTGCCGCAAAAGGCGAGTTCACGCCAAAACAGCATTTTGGTTTTGAGGCCGCTGCCTGGTACTGGCATTTTGTTGACGTGGTCTGGCTGTTCCTGTTTTTCTCCATCTATATCTGGGGTGGATGGGGTGCGCCGCTCGCCCATGGTTAGTCTGGCGATCTGAGGTTTAACCACAAGGCGGCGTGAAAGCGCCGCCTTTGTTTTTCAAAATTGATTTGTCCGGTTGGATCAGCAATGAAGGATGCAGCGCGCCATGGCTGATAACAGTGATTTTCCACCCATTGAGCCGGTTAAAGTGGCCCTGTCTGCCTGCTGCCCACGCTGTGGGCAAGGGCGGTTGTTCAATGGCATATCCACATTGAAGCCAGCGTGCAGTGCCTGTGGTCTGGATTATGCAAGCGTCGATCCTGGCGATGGCGCACCGATTTTTGTGATCCTGATTGTCAGTTTTCTGGTGGTTGGCATGGCGCTCTACATCGAAATTACCTATTCGCCTGGCCTGTGGGTGCATTTCGTGATTTTTGGTCCTTTGGCAATCGGCCTGTCACTTTGGCTGTTGCGCTTGGCCAAGGCCTTGCTGATTGGCTTGCAATATAGAAACCATGCCCGTCCGGGCGTGATTGATCGAGGCTAGGGCATTTTCATGATGCGTGCGAAGGCGATATTGAGCGGCATTCTGGTGCTTGCGGCGCTGGTAACGCTGGTGATGCTGGGCACATGGCAATTGCATCGGCTAAGCTGGAAAGAGGGCTTGCTGGCCGATATTGAAAGCCGACGTCACCAGCCTGCGGCAACGGTTGAGGAGATTGACGCTCTGGCGCGCGCTGGCGGCGATGTTGATTACCGCGCCATGACGGCGGTGGGCGATTTTCTCAACGATAAAGAACGTCGGTTTCTGGCAACGCATGATGGCTCGGCGGGCTTTTACATTTATACGCCCCTGCAACTGAACGATGGGCACTATCTGCTGGTGAACCGCGGCTTCGTGCCGGAAGATCGGAAGGATCCTGCAACCCGCATGAGCGGGCAATTGTTGGGCCAGCAACGCATTACCGGCCTGGCGCGGGCCAAGCTTTTGGAAAAGCCTTCATCGCTGGTGCCCGACAATGACACAGCAAAAAATATTTTCTACTGGAAGGATCTGGATGTGATGGCGTCCAGTGTCGGTCTGCCAGCGGATAAGGTCCTGCCGTTTTTTCTGGATGCCGGGCCTGAAACTGTGCCGGGTGGCTTGCCAATTGGTGGTGTAACGCAGATTGATCTGCCCAATAGCCATCTGCAATATGCCTTGACCTGGTATGGGTTGGCGCTCGCACTGGCTGTGATTTCTGTGATGACGATAATACGAAGAAAGCAGTGATATTTGGAGGGGAAATGTCAATTATTGCCAATATTTTTGTGACTTTGGTGGCGCTGGAGCATCTTTATATTCTTGTGCTGCAAATGTTTCTATGGACCAGTCCGCGGGGGCGTAAAGCCTTTCGCATGAGTCCGCAAAAGGCAGAGGCCACGCAGGTTCTGGCGGCCAACCAGGGTCTCTATAACGGCATTCTGATGGCGGGTCTGGTGTGGTCACTGGTTCAGCGCGATCCGATGTTTGCTTTCCAGCTCAAATTGTTTTTTGTTGGCGCGGTCATCACAGCTGGCCTATATGGAGGCTTAACCGTATCGCGGCGCATTGCCCTTGTGCAGGCTGTCCCCGCGATCATTGCTTTTGTACTGGTGCTTCTGGCTGGATTATAATGGATACGATGACGGCAAAACCTCACCTGATGATCAAGCTTTGTGGCCCACGCGGCTTTTGCGCGGGCGTCGACCGGGCCATTCAGATTGTGGTGCTGGCACTCAAAGGTTATGGCGCACCGGTCTATGTCCGTCACGAGATTGTCCATAATCGCTATGTTGTTGAAGGGCTTGAAGCCAAAGGTGCGGTGTTTGTCGAGGAGTTGGATGAAATTCCAGCCGAGCACCGCAGCCAGCCGGTGGTGTTTTCGGCGCATGGCGTGCCGAAATCCGTGCCGGAAGATGCTGAGGCGCGCAATCTCTTTTATCTCGATGCCACCTGCCCATTGGTGTCGAAAGTGCACAAGCAAGCCATGCGTCACCAGCGCCTTGGCCGTCATGTGATCCTGATTGGCCATGCGGGCCACCCGGAAGTGATTGGCACCATGGGTCAATTGCCAGAGGGCACTGTCTCGCTGGTGGAGACGGTGGAGGATGCCGCCGTCTATCAGCCGATTGACCCCGAAAACCTCGGCTTTGTCACCCAGACGACCTTGTCTGTTGATGACACTGCAGGCGTGATTGCCAAGCTGCAGGAGCGGTTTCCGGCCCTCACGGCACCGGCGGCCGATAGCATCTGCTACGCCACCACCAACCGTCAGGAAGCGGTCAAGCAGGCGGCGCCGGGGTGCGATTTGTTTGTCACCGTGGGTGCGCCCAATTCCTCCAACTCGAAACGTCTGGTGGAAGTGGCGCTGAAAGCGGGTGCCAAGCGCTCGATTCTGGTGCAGCGCGCCCATGAACTGGATTGGGATGCCATCGGCGACATCCGCAGCCTTGGGCTATCAGCAGGAGCATCGGCCCCGGAAGTGGTGGTCAATGAGATCATTGAGGCCTTTAAATCCCGCTTTGATGCAAGGATTGAGCTGGCTGAGTTCTCGATTGAAGACGAGAATTTCCTGGTGAACCGGGAATTGCGCAACATTGAGCTGACACCCGAAGACATGGCGTTTGTGAATGGGTGAGAAGCGACGGCGTAGCCGGAAAAACGATCCAGTGAATCGTTTTTAGCGTTGACGCCCTGAGCCTCGCGAAGGGCCGAATGCGGTGTCACCCATTTCCTGTGCCTCGTCCCATTCCGGGGCTGGCACTCCTGCGTCTGCCATTGTATCCCTGTTTGCAACCAAACCAGAATGCGGATCTGATCTGTGGCAGTTTATACCGATATCAATGAGGTCGATCTCAAGGACTTCCTCTCCCAGTATGAAACAGGCGAATTGCTGTCCTTCAAGGGCATTGCCGAGGGCGTGGAAAACAGCAATTTTCTGCTGCACACCTCAGAGGGCGCGCTGATTCTCACCCTTTATGAAAAGCGGGTCGAGAAGAATGATCTGCCGTTTTTTCTGGGGTTGATGCATCACCTGTCTGATCGTGGCTTGAATTGCCCTTTGCCTTTGCCGCGCAAGGATGGCGCGTTGTTGGGGGAATTGTCCGGGCGACCCGCAGCACTGATTTCCTTTCTGGAGGGCATGTGGCTGCGAAAGCCGGAGGCCAACCATTGCCGTGCCGTCGGCGTGGCCTTGGCGCAGATGCATGTGGCAGGCGAGGGTTTTGACATTGCCCGTCCCAATGCTCTGTCCGTTGCAGGCTGGCAGGATCTTTGGCAGAAGTCTGAAGACCGCGCCGATGAGGTGCTGGAAGGGCTTCGGCCTGAAATTTCCACTGAATTGACCACTCTGGTGGCCCATTGGCCGCAAGATCTGCCGGCCGGTGTGATCCATGCCGATCTGTTTCCAGACAATGTGTTTTTCCTCGGCGATGAGCTTTCCGGCCTGATCGACTTCTATTTCGCCTGTAATGATTTCTTGGCTTATGATCTGGCCATCTGCCTCAATGCCTGGTGCTTTGAAAAAGATGGCAGCTATAACATCACCAAGGGTCGGGCGATGATTGAGGGCTACCTCTCGGTTCGGCCATTGTCTGAGGCAGAAATTGCCGCCATGCCGCTGCTGTGCCGTGGCTCTGCACTCCGGTTTTTCCTCACCCGGCTGTATGATTGGCTGATGACGCCTGCGGGCGCTTTGGTGGTGAAGAAAGATCCGCTGGAATATCTCAGGAAATTGCGTTTCCATCAGGCTGTTGAAACAGCCACGGACTACGGATGGCCGCAATGAAACACGTCGAGATTTACACCGATGGCGCTTGCTCCGGCAATCCCGGCCCAGGCGGCTGGGGTGCCGTGCTGCGCTATGGCGAGGTGGAAAAGGAGCTGTGCGGTGGCGAGGCTGAGACCACCAACAACCGCATGGAACTGTTGGCAGCCATTACCGCCTTGAACGCGCTGAAGACCCCGTGCGAGGTGGATTTGCACACCGACAGCAAATATGTGATGGATGGCATATCCAAGTGGATTTTTGGCTGGAAGAAAAACGGCTGGAAAACCGCTGACAAAAAGCCGGTGAAAAATGGCGAGCTATGGCAGGAGCTGGATGCCGCCAACCAGCGCCATAAGGTGAAATGGCATTGGGTCAAGGGCCATGCAGGCCATGCAGAAAATGAGCGGGCCGACGAGCTGGCGCGCAAGGGCATGGAGCCGTTTAAAAAGGGCAATGCCCACAAAGCTTTGATGAGCGGATAAGACCAACAGACATTGAAAATAGCTCTTGGTCTCATCGGCCTTTTTCAACAGGAGTGATTGATGATCCAGCACTGTGTTTTTCTACGCTTTAAAGCCTCTGTGCCGGAAATAGAGAAACAGGCGATCTATCAGGCAATCACGGATTTGAAACAGGTGGTGCCCGGCATGGTGGACGTGAAAGCGGGACCCAATGTTTCGCCCGAAGGACTGAACGGCGGCTTTGTGGATGGCTTTATCGTGACATTTGACGATAGCAAGTCGCGCGACGCCTATTTGAAACACCCGGACCATATCGTGGTTGGTGAGCGCATTGCGGCGGCCACCGATGGCGGGCTGTCTGGCATTCTGGTGTTTGATTTGCAAGTTTAAGAAAAAGTTGACCGCTCCGAAAATGTAGGGTCGTCGGAGCGGTCTACCAGGCTGACCTGGGGGCAAACGTCAGCTTGATGTCTTCATGGCTGCTGCCAATTGGTCGATGTTGTAGCGGAACATTTTTTCATAGGTCGAAGCCGGGCCGTTTTTCTTGGAAAGCGCTTCCACGTAAAGCTCGCCGCCAGATTTGGCACCGGTTGCCTTGGCAATCTGCTTCACCAGACGCGGATCGTTGGAATTTTCAAAGAAGTAGGTCTTTATCTTCTCAGCCTTGATCTGGTCGATCAGCTTGGCAACGTCCGCAGCCGATGCTTCGGTTTCGGTTGAAAAACCAAGCGGCGAGAGGAACTCAACCTTGTATTCGCGGCCCAGATAGCCAAACGCATCGTGGCTGGTGAGGATTTTGCGCTCAGCGGCTGGAATGGCATCCAGTTTTTTGTGGGCGTAGGCATTCAGCGCATCGAGCTTTTCGGTATAGGCCTTGGCATTGGCTTCAAAGGCCTTGGCATCGGCTGGATCAGCAGCAGCCAGCGCCTTCTCGATATTGGCAACCCAGACTTTGACATTGACCGGGCTGTTCCACACATGCGGATCGGTCACGGTCTTGCCGTCTTCTTCCATGGTGCGGGTGTTGATGCCTTCCGATACCACCACAGGCTTGCCCTTGTAGCCCGACGCCGAGATCAGGCGATCCATCCAGCCTTCAAGGCCTTCGCCCGACACAAAAGTGACATCGGCGGCCTTCAGCTTCTTGGCATCGGTTGGCGACGGCTCAAATTCATGGGGGTCGCCGTTAGGGCCAACAAGGCTCGAGACCGACACATGGTCGCCACCAACATTGCTGACAACATCGGCCAGAACGGTGAAGGAGGCCACTACCTTCAAGGTTTGCGCCTGTGCCGCCACCGAGGACATGGCCATCAGCAAGGGCAGTGCCACGGACATAAGCCCCACGGACATAATCATTTTGCGTTTCATATCGAAAATTCCTTTGTACTAGGCTTTCAGGTGGGAACGGGGCAGCAGACGGCGGACAAAACCGGATGGCGCGAACAGAATCGACACTCCGTAAAACACCGCAGCCGTCATGATAATGGTGGGGCCAGAGGCCAGCTCCAGATGGTAGGAGGCGATCAGGCCGATATAGCTCGACACAATGCCGGTCAAAGCGGCAATCACCATCATGCTGGTGAGATTGCGCGACCACAGCTGGGCAATGGCGGCGGGCAGCATCATCAGGCCCACGGCCATCAGCGTGCCAAGCGCCTGGAAGCTGGCGACGAGATTGAGCACCACCAAAAACAGAAAGAGAAAATGGTAGACGGGGCCTTTGCCGCCCACAGCGCGCAAAAAGCCGGGGTCGAGACATTCTGCCACCAGCGGGCGGTAGATGATGGCAACCGCCAAAAGCGTGAACGAGGCAATACCGGCAATCTGGTACAGCGCTTCATTGTCGATGGCGAGAATGGTGCCAAACAGCACGTGCAAGAGATCGATGTTGGAGCCGCGCAACGACACAATCAGAACGCCCAGCGCCAGCGAGGTTAGATAAAAACTGGCGAAGCTGGCGTCTTCTTGCAGCACTGTGGAGCGACTGACAAAACCCGACAGCAGCGCCACGGAAAGGCCGGCCACAAGGCCGCCAAGGCCCATGGCGGTCAGCGATAAAGATCCGGCAATCAGATACCCAATGGCCGCCCCGGGCAACACGGCATGGCTCATGGCATCGCCCACCAGGCTCATGCGCCGCAGCATCAAAAACACACCGATGGGGCCAGAGCCGAGACCAAGGCAAATGGCGGCCATCAGCGCCCGGCGCATGAAGCCATAATCGGCAAAGGGCGCGATCAACAGGTCATAGGCACTCATGCGGCAGGCCTTGTCAGGGGGCTGTCCGGTCGGCAGACCTCGGCATCTTCATCCCAGCGCTCGGCCATGGCGCGGGCTTTGAGCAGATTGGCGGGCGACAGCGCCTCTTCGGTCTTGCCCCAACTCACCAACTCGCGGGCAATCAGCAGCGTTTGCGGAAAATAGCTGCGCACCTGATCAAAATCATGCAGCACGGCAATCACCGTGCGGCCATCGCTGTGCCAGCCAATGATGATGTCAATCAAATCGCGGGTGGTGCGGGCATCAATGGCGGTGAAAGGCTCGTCCAGCAGGATTACCTTGGCATCTTGCAACAGCAGCCGCGCAAACAGCACGCGCTGAAACTGTCCGGCCGAAAGCGCACCAATATGGCGTTTTTCAAAGCCTTCCAGACCAACGGTTTGCAAGGCCGTGTGGGCGCGCTCGATATCGGCTTTGGCAATGCGACCAAAGGCACCGCTGTTGCGCCAGGCACCCATAAGCACCGTGTCCAGCACCGTGATGGGGAAACGCCGGTTGATGTCTGCCGCCTGTGGCAGATAACCAAAATCAGCGCGGGACAGAGTGTGCTCTACACTGCCTTCGGCGGGGCGAAGCTCACCCATCATGGTCTTGAGCAGTGTTGATTTGCCCGCTCCATTTGGACCGGCAATGGCGGTCAGGCTGCCGCGCTCGATGCTGCCATTGATATGGTGCACAGCCGGATGGCGATCATAAGCCACGGTGAGATTGCGAAGGGTGATGACAGTGTTGGTCATTGCAGCGCCACCGCCCATTGAACGCCAAGCCAGGTCAGCACAATCAGCACCAGCGCAATGCCAATGCGGGTGACGGCAGACTGGGCCAGGAGGCTGATCGAGATCGGCAGTTTGTTTTGCACCGGCGGCGCTCCATACATGTAATAACGTTACATGTAATGGTATAACGAATATGGCAAATAAAAGGCAAGGGGCAAACGTACACGGGTTGTTGATAAGGTGAGGGTGAACGGGATTGTCATTTTGGCCATCAACGAAAAAGGCTCTGAAAGCCATATGCTTTCAGAGCCTTGATAAAACAACCGTTGAGCAGCCTAGGATTACAGGCGTTCCAACATGGCCGTTGCCGATGACACGGTGGCCTGACCGGGGTTTTCTTCGATGTCGAGGCTCTTGACCACACCGTCTTCCACCAGCATGGCATAGCGCTTGGAGCGGATGCCAAGGCCGCCAGCCGAGAGATCCATATCCAGACCCAGCGCCTTGGAGAAGCTTGCATCCCAATCGGCCAGGAAGTGGATTTTGCCCATCCCGCCGGTGCTTTGTGCCCATGCGCCCATGACGTGCCAGTCATTGACCGACACCACGGCAATATCATCCACGCCCTTGGCCAGCAGCGCATCACGGTTTTCGAGATAGCCGGGCAGATGGTTGAGCGTGCAGGTTGGGGTGAATGCGCCGGGAACCGCAAAAACCACAACCTTTTTGCCCTTGAACAGGTCCTCAGTGGTGATCTCGACCGGGCCGTCAGCGGTTTTTTCCTTAAACGTTGCAGCGGGAAGCGTATCGCCGATAGCGATGGTCATGGGGTATCTCCTCGTTAAAATCCGTTCAGGCGAGAGCGTCGCCTCAAGGCTTCACTATAGAAGTCGAGGTTGCGAAGGCAAGGGGGGCTTCCATGGCGCGCTTGTTGCCAGCGGCAATCAGAATATGCCAGGTCTTGCCGGAAACCGAGTAGTTGCGCGGCATTTTGGGCAGGGCAATGCGCAAGCTGCGGTGCGCGCCCTTGTTGGATATTGTCTGATATTCTGTGAACAAATATCCCTCCGGCCCGGTCAGCAAGATGCGTGGCTCGTCTTTGGAGCCCTCTGGCAGGCGCACATTGACATCGAGACTGGAAAGGTCTTCGGCCATGTGAAAGCTTGAGACAAAAAAATCATCGGTTGGTGTGGCGGGCAAATGGGCCTTGGCTTTATCAATCAGCTGCGCTTCCGTGACATTGGTGGTTTCCTCATGGCTGAGATCGATGCTCAACTCAGCCTGAAAGGGAATGCAGATATTGTGACACAGCCCGATGAAGGCGGTGACCTTCAAGGGATTATGCGCTTCACGATTGGCATTGCTGAGCGTGAAGGGGAAAACCACCGGGCTATCATAGCCAATATCGCGGATTTTGCCCAGATCAACGCGCTTTGGCACCGGAAAATTCAATGCAGACAAGGTCACTGAGCTGCCCGGCTCGGCGGTAATCTGCGGCGGAATGCCAGCATCACCCGGCTCGCGCCAATAGGTAAACCATTCGCTTTTCGGCTCGATTTGCAAACCCGCCTGCCGTGTTCCATCGGGTGCAGGCGGCAGCACAATCAGGCGCATACGCCCGCCATCGCTGGTGGCCCATGCCGATGTGGCCGCCGATGCCGGGGCGGTGCAGCCCGCGATCAACAGACAGGCAAGGAAAGCAGTCCCCACGGACTGCGACAGGAAAGAAGAATGAATCATGGTCTTTCTTTAAAGGGATAAGGTGCGCGATGCCAATCACGCAATTGTGGCCTCTATCATTTTTGGTTGATTGCCCGGCTCTTATGCTTCATCTTAGATGAACATTGTATGACGTGCCACCTGGCCATCGATGGTTCTGGTTCTTGACCTGTATCGTTGTTGGTCTCTGCTGCATAATCCTGAAATTGGAATTGATTTCAGGAATATGCAGCGGATTAAAAGAGTTACAGCGTCCTTTGTGCGCTATATTGGCGCACAGTGCTCTAGCGGATTTGGAGGCTACATGGGATTTTCGACCCTAACATCTGATCGAGAGCGTGGATGTCTCGATGGCCAGTTCCTGATTGCCATGCCCAGCATGACAGACACAAATTTTGCCCGCTCCGTCATCTATATTTGCGCCCATACATCGGCCGGTGCCATGGGGTTCATGATCAATCGTCCTCAGACGGTGACATTTGCAGACGTATTGCTTCATCTCAATCTGATTGATCAAACCGATGCGATCATGCTGCCAGATCAGACCCGCAATTTTCCCATTCAAAGCGGTGGTCCGGTGGAATCCGGCCGCGGATTTGTGTTGCATTCCGAGGATTATCACAGCGACAGCAGCATTCCCGTCAGCGAGGATATTTTGCTGACGGCAACGCTGGATATTGTGCGCGCCATTTCCGATGGTCGTGGACCGGCCAGAGCCACCATGCTGCTCGGGTATGCGGGCTGGGGGCCGGGGCAGTTGGAGCGCGAAATCGCCAATAATGATTGGCTCAATTGTGCAGCAAGCGATGATCTGATTTTCGATACCCAGTTGAGTGACAAATATGATCGGGCCTTGGCCCTTCTGGGTGTCAGTGCGGCGACCCTGTCTTCAGAGGCGGGGCACGCCTGATCCGCCAGATGGAAGCAGGGAGGGTCATGGCAATCACCCCTGCCACCACCAGCACAAGGCCGATCAACAAGGTCGTGCTGGTCTGCTCATGCAAAAAGACGATACCAATGCCAACCCCGATGGGCACCCTTAAGTAAGCCTGCGCCGTGGTGGCAATAGAGCCAAGCGTATCCACCAGCCGAAAATAGATGGCAAAGGCAAGGGCGGTGGAAAAAACCGACAGCGCCACCAAAGCCAGCATGGATTGGCGCGACGGGTTAAGGGTCCAGGGATGATCAATCACCAGGCTCAAGGGGATCAGCATCATGCTGCCGCAGATCAGCGAGCCAGCCGCAGGCATCATTGGGTCGAGACCTTTGAAATTTCGGCCAAAAATTGCCCCCATGGCATAGCACACGGATGCCAGCATCACGGCGAGCTGCGGTAGAAATTGGCTGCTGTTATCTTGTAAAACGCTCATGCCAACAATCAGGCAGGTGCCGGCAATGCCAAGAAGAACGCCCAGAAGTTTTGGCAGTGTTACGCTTTCGTGCCGGGTGAAAATCGCGGTGATCAGAAAGGCAAAAATCGGTGTCAGCGCATTGAGGATCACGGCAAGCCCTGCATTGACGTGCTGCTCGGCCCAGGCAATCAGGGTGAAGGGCACGGCACTGTTGAGGCAGGCTTGAATGCAAAATCGCCGCCAGGTCAGTCCATCCATGGGCAGGGACAATTTGCGCAAGCGCAAAATCACCAGCAGCAAACTGCCAGCCAAAAATGTGCGGGCCGAAATCAGCGTGATCGGCGGTATGGTTTCGACGCCAATACGGATAAAGCTGTAAGCCGCACCCCACAGAGCCGCAAGCAGCAGCAAGAGGCCAAGTTCTTTCGCGGGTAGATGTTTTGTCATGGAGTTTGAAGACCTTGATAAGGGGAATATCACCCCTTCTTAGCCGTGCAAGCGGCTGCGATGCTTCGGCCCTCACCGAAGCATGGTGCGATGACAAGGCCGGGATGCCTTGCTATCATCGGCCCATGTCAAACATTGTTTCTGGAAATATGCTGGCGGAACACGCCGCCCTGATGGGAGATCCCGCCCGGGCCAATATGCTGATTGCGCTGATGGCAGGGCAGGCGCTGACTGCGGGAGAGCTGGCCGCAAATGCGGGCGTGACAGCCCAGACGGCCAGCGGCCATTTGGCGAAAATGGTGCAGTCCAGCCTGTTGGCGGTGGAAAAGCAGGGTCGCCATCGTTACTACCGGCTGGCGGGTCCCTCTGTTGCGCAAGCGCTGGAAACACTCATGGCGCTTTCAGCGCAACAGCCACAGCGGCAGCGGCGCGTTGGTCCCAAGGATGTGAGCCTGCGCACGGCACGTACCTGTTACGATCACATTGCCGGGCGTTTGGGTGTGGCACTGGCCGATGGCCTGCAACACCTTGGATATGTTGAGCTGAGTGAGGGGGCGGCCAGTGTCACCCGCTCCGGCCATGATTTCTTCTGCGATTTTGGCATTCGCTTAAGCGAGAACCCGAAACGGGGCCGCCCATTATGTCGCACCTGTCTGGATTGGAGCGAAAGACGCCCGCATTTGGCTGGCAGGCTGGGAGCGGATTTGCTGGAGCGAATGCTGACTTTGGGCTGGGTTGCCCGCCTGCCGCAAAGCCGCGCCTTGCGCATCACACCTAAGGGGCAGGCCGGATTATCCGCGCATTTTTCAATGAAGAGTGACTGGTCGGCTGAACCGACCAATCAGTAAATCTCTGCCTACACCTTCTTCGCCCGCTGCTGCTGCTCTTTCAGCAGGCGTGCAATGGCATCGGCTCCGACTGGCGCACCATAGAGGAAGCTTTGGCCATAGGTGCAGCCCATGCCGGCCAGTTCCGTGCCGTCTTCGTCGGTGGCAACGCCTTCGGCCACCACATTCATGCCCATTTGCGTGGCCATGGAGATCACCGAGCGCAGCACGATATCGCGGTGCTGGCTCTCGGCAGTCACCAATTCTCTGTCCAGCTTCAACGTGTCAAACGGGAAGCGGGTGAGATAGGAAAGTGAGGAATAGCCGGTGCCGAAATCGTCCAGCGCCAAGCTTATGCCGGTGTCTTTCAACTTGGTCAGCACCAGCCGCGCCTGTTCGGGGTTTTCCACCACCACAGACTCGGTCAATTCCAGCTTCAACTGCTTGGGATCACACTCGATGCGGCCAAGAAGGGCGCGAATGTCGCTGTAGAGCGAATTGTTGATCAATTGCGCGCTGGACAGATTAACCGAGACAAAGATCGGCATTTTGCCAAGCTGTTTTTCCCATTCCATCAAATCCGTGGCGGCCCGCTCCAGCGCAAACATGCCAAGTGGCATGATCAACTCGCAACTTTCCGCCAGCGGAATAAATTCAAGCGGCGAGACGGTGCCGCGCTTGGGGTGCTCCCAGCGCATCAGCGCCTCAAAGCCCGCCAATTCGCCATTGGTCAGGTGCACAATCGGCTGATACACCATGGTCAATTCGCCACGCTCAATGGCGCGGTGCAGATCGGTTTCCAATTGCAGCTTGTCGGACGTGTTGTCGCGGAAGGCGGGGCGGAAGGGCTCCACCTTGTTGCCACCGCCGCGCTTGGCGCGATACATCGCCAGTTCCGCATCGGCCAACAGACCCAGCGCACTTTCCTGCTGATCCACCCAGGACACCAGACCAATCGAGGCGGTGAGATTGATTTCCCGGTTGGAGAAATTGATCGGCACCATAATTGCCTTGCTGATCGCATCGGCAAAATCCGCAACGCGGGCCGGGTCACGCTCAGACGTCAGGATCAGCCCAAACTGATCGCCATAGAGCCGCGCCAGCGTGTCTTGCGGCTTCAAAAGGCGGCGCAAGCGACGGGTGAGCGCAATGAGAATGTTGTCACCTGCCGAAATGCCGTGCTTGTCGTTGATGCGCCCATAATCATCAATGTCGATGATCATCACGGTCGGGCGCACGGCGTCTGACGATGTGGCAACCGTCAGCAGGGTTTGCAGCCGGTCCAGAAATACCCCGCGGTTGGGAAGGCCGGTGAGATTGTCGTTGATTGCATCCTGAAGCAGGCGGTCAACGGTGTTTTTCTGCTCGGTGCAATCGGCAATCGTGCCAATGCAGCGAATAATCTCGCCATTGGCTCCCAGTACGGGCCGGGCGCGAATGTGCAGCCAATGGAAATGGCCATCATCGGCGCGGATGCGGAATTCGTGGTTCAAGCGACCGCGCTTATGCTCCAACAGCACATCGAGCGTGGCGCGAAAACGGTCGCGGTCATCGGGATGCAGATTGGGCAGCCAGTTGCGCACGGCCCCATGCAGCGCGCCAGACGATAGGCCGAGCTTGGAGGAAATATCGGGAATGGTGACGACGCGATCACGCGCCACATCCCAATCCCACACCGTTTCGCCTGCACCGGTCAGCGCCAGAGATTGTCGCTCCAGATCCGAAAACAGGCCTTGATTAAATGAGCTGCCAGAGAATGCGTGCTGCATGACGGTAAAGCCGATCAGCAACACAATCAGCACCAGGGCGCCGCCGTGGGCTGGCTGGATAATGTCGTTGGACAGCCGCCCCGTGACGGTCATCCAACCGGCAATCAGCCACAGAATGATCAATGTCCACGTCGGCACCAGCAAAATGGCGCGGTCATAGCGGTTAAAGCCGAGATAGATGATCAGCACGATACCGGCGGTGGCGGTGAGCGCAAAGGACAGGCGGGCAATGCCTGCCGCAATTGACGGATCATAGATCGCCACGCCAAACAGCAGTGCCAGGCCAACCACCCAGGCAAAAGTGACATAGCCCAGATGCACATGCCATCGATTGAGATTGAGATAGGTAAACAGGAAAATCACAAAGCTCGACGCCAGCGCCACCTCGGTGCCCGCGCGCCATATCTGCTCGCTGCTGGCGGTGATGGTGATCAATTTGCTCAAAAAGCCAAAATCAACGCAGACATAGGCCAAAACCGCCCAAGCCAGTGCCGCCGCTGCCGGCAGCATGGAGGTGCCGCGCACCACAAACAAAATGGTCAGGAACACGGCCAGAAGACCGGCAATGCCCAGCACAATGCCGCGATAGAGCGTAAAGGCGTTGATGGTATCCTTGTAGGCATTCGGCTCCCACAGATAGAGCTGCGGCAGTTTTGGCGTGGCAAGCTCGGCCACAAAGGTCACGACAGCGCCGGGGTTGAGCGTGATGCGAAACACATCGGCATCATCGCTGGGCAGGCGGTCGAGCGAAAAGCCTTCGCTGGGGGTGATGGAAATAATCCGCTGCGAGCCGAGGTCAGGCCAGAACACCTTGGAATTCACCAGACGATAATGGGGTGCCACAATCACCCGTTCCAGCTGCTCATCCGACACATTGGCCAGCGCAAACACCGCCCAGTCGCCCTGATGGGCAGGCGATGAGGCCCGCACCTCGATGCGGCGGCGGATGCCGTCATTGCCAGCGGCGGTGGACACCTGAAACGCTTCGCCGCGATTAAGGTCGATCTCGGTGGTTTTGGTCAGATCCACCGCGGTGTCATCGCGCGAGATCTTCACCGGCTCAATGGCGCTGGCCTGTGATGTTGGCAGCGCGGCACACACAACGATCAAAAGCACGAACCAGGCGATAAAACCTAAGCTCACACGGGAATGAATAGACCTGCGAAATGGCGCGGTAAGGCCATCACGGCCAGCAAACTGTAAAAACAATCGTTTCAGCCTCTCGTTGGAAGGGTGAAGCGCCTTGGCGAACACGGTATGCGAAGAAGTGGTCATGAATAAAGCTTTTTACTGGGCTGTATATCCGACGGCACCAGCAAAGAGTAAAGTGCATGATCGCGCCATTCGCCATTTATATTGAGGTATCCGCGCAAAAGACCCTCCCGTTCAAAACCAGCACTTTCGAGTAGTCGAATACTCTTGTGATTATCTGGAATACAAGCCGCCTCAATCCGATGCAACTCGAGTTCCTTGAAGATATAGGGTATTGCCAATTGAAGTGCGGCAAACATATGGCCTTGACCGGCAAAAGGCTGACCCATCCAGTAACCAATCATGCAGGCCTGCGAGACGCCGCGACGAATAAGCCCGATGGTCAACCCGCCCAGCAGGGTTTCATCCGATTGGCGAAACAGAAAAAGCGGGATGGCAAGGCCTGAGGAATATTCCTGTGTATTGCGGATCACCCGTGTGCGAAACGCACTTTCGGTCAGCTCATCCGGCCGCCAGAGCGGCTCCCAGGGTTGCAGGAAGGCGCGGCTCTCGGAGCGCAGCTTGTACCATTGGTTATAGTCGCTGTTGCGGGGCAGGCGCAAAAAATGGGTGTTGTCGCGCAAATGCGGGCTATCCGGCTGGCGGGATAAAAACCGAAAGACTGACCGTGTCATGCGCCCCCCATCGGCAGGTCATTGTGAAAGGCATCGAGCCCGATGCGGAAGAGTTATAACCATCCCTCTTGAAAGGCTGTCGTGTGTGCGTGCAAGGCTGCAAAATCGACAGCCTCGCACCCGGATAATTTAAAACCGTGCCGCAGTCTTCATCGATGGATTGTTAATCCCGGCCAGGGCATCGACAATATCGCTCATGGGTGCCAGCTTTTCGACCGGCCCAATGGCTGAAATGGTTGGCGCGCCTTCAAAGAACAATCGTCCGGCAAGATCCGTCAATCGATCCACGGTAATGCCTTCAAGCCGTTCCATCAGCTCGGTATTGGAGATGGAGCGACCATAGAGCATCATCTGGCGGGCAATCTGGCCTGCGCGGGCGGCCGGGCTTTCCTGCCCCATCAGCAATTGGGCGCGGATCTGGGCGCGGGAACGGTTGATTTCCTGCTGCTCGATTTTTTCGGCCGATTTGTGCAATTCCTGGATAATCACCGGCACCAGTTCCGGCAGGTTGTCTCCGCCGGTTGCGGCATGAATGCCGAAAATGCCCGTGTCAGAAAAGCCCCAATGGAAAGCATAGACCGAATAACACAGGCCACGAAATTCACGTACTTCCTGAAACAGCCGCGATGACATGCCGCCGCCCAGAATATTGGCCAGAATCTGCGAGGCATAAAAATCGCGCATATGATAGGCGCGGCCTTCAAAGCCCAGCAGCAATTGCGTGTCCATCAAATCGCGGGTTTCGCGCACGTCGCCGCCGGTGTAGCGGGCAGGGGTCACAATCGGCGAGATGGTTGGTTTGGTCGGCACCGAGGCAAAGCGCTCAGCGACCTGGCGCACAAAACTGTCGTGATCAACCGCGCCCGCCGCCACCACAAACATGCGATCGGTGGTGTAATTGCGCGCAAGATAGGCGCGGATCTGGTCGCTGGTAAAACTCTCGACCGTTTCGGGCGTGCCAAGAATGCAGCGGCCAAGGGTTTGATCGAAAAACGCGGTTTCGGCAAAGCGGTCAAACACCACATCATCCGGCGTGTCGCAGGCCGCACCGATCTCTTGCAAAATGACGTGTTTTTCGCGGATCAATTCTTCGTCATCAAACACCGATTCGGTCAAAATATCGGCCAGAATGTCCACCGCCAGCGGCACGTCATCTTTCAAAACACGCGCATAGTAGGATGTGGTTTCTGTTGATGTGGCGGCATTCAGCTCGCCGCCCACATTTTCAATCTCTTCGGCAATCTGGCGGGCCGTGCGGCGTTTTGTGCCTTTAAAGGCCATATGCTCAAGCAAATGGGCAATGCCGTGTTCATCTTGCGTTTCATCTCGCGAGCCGGATTTGACCCATACGCCGAGCGCCACGCTCTCAAGATGCGGCATTTTTTCGGTTACGACCGTTAAACCCGAAGGTAGCCGGGTGCATTCAACATTCATTGTCTGTCTTTCTGCGTTTCTCAACGGCCAGCCCGCGCATGCGTGCGGATGAAGTTTTCCACCGCGCTCAGGTCATTGGCCAGAATATCAAAACGCTCCTCCCTGTCCATCAGGTCAGAAAGCCACGTTGGAAGCGCGGGGTCAATACCTGACGCTGATTTCACCGCCGCCGGGAACTTGGCCGGATGGGCGGTGGCCAGCGTCACCATCGGGCTTTGTGGCTTTTCATGCTTTGCGGCAACCGCCACGCCGCAAGCGGTATGGGGATCAAGAAGATAGCCGGTAGCAGCCAGCGTATCCTTGATGGTCTTGGCCACGTCTTTTTCGGTGGCGCGGCCAGCGCGGAACACTTTTTTGATCTCTTTCAAAACGTCGGGCTTGATCTCAAACGCGCCGGATTGGCCAAGGCTTGCCATCTGGCCGCGGATTTCGCCCGCATCCCGACCGGAAACTTCAAACAGCAAACGCTCGAAATTCGACGAGATCTGAATGTCCATGGATGGCGAGGTGGTGGCCTTGACGCCCTTCATTTCATAGCGCCCGGTTTTTAATGTGCGGGCCAGAATGTCATTGTCATTGGTGGCAATCACCAGCTTGTCGATGGGCAAGCCCATTTCGCGGGCCACATAGCCCGCAAAAATATCGCCAAAATTGCCGGTTGGGACGGTGAACGAGATTTTGCGATCCGGCCCGCCCAAGGAGAGCGAGGCGGTGAAATAATAGACCACCTGCGCCATGATTCTGGCCCAGTTGATGGAGTTGACGCCCGAAAGCCCGACCTCATCGCGGAAGGCGACGTGGTTGAACATGGCTTTCACCAGGTTCTGGCAATCATCAAAATTGCCCTCAAGGGCCACAGCATGGACATTGTCAGCCTTGGAGGTGGTCATCTGGCGCTGCTGCACCGGCGAGACCTTGCCATGGGGAAACAGAATGAAAATATCGACATTGGCCAGACCGGCAAAGGCATCAATGGCCGCTCCACCGGTGTCGCCGGAGGTGGCACCAACAATGGTGGCACGCTGGCCGCGGGCGCTGAGCACATGGTCCATCAGGCGGCCCAGCAATTGCATGGCCACATCCTTGAACGCCAGTGTGGTGCCGTGAAACAGCTCGAGAATGTAGGAGTTTGGCCCGGTCTGCACCAAGGGGGCAATGGCAGGGTGGCGGAAGGTGGCGTAAGCATCATCAATCATCTGGCGCATGGCATCATCGGCAATTTCGCCATCGACAAAAGGCTTCAAAACCGCAAAGGCGACCTCCTGATAGCTTTTGCCGCGCAAGGCCTTGATGTCACGCTTGCTCAACTTCGGCCATGTTTTGGGCAGATACAGGCCGCCATCACGGGCAAGACCTGCCAAAAGCGCATCACAAAAGCCGAGAGCGGGTGCCTCGCCGCGAGTGGAAATGAAGTCCATGCCGAATATCCTTGGTCTAAAACTCAAACGCGATCCGCAACGACCAGCAATTTTGCGCGGCTTTTTGCAAATTGTGACAAAGCCATCAATGCTGGATCGATTTTTTTCCGCGCCGCTGGTATAGACCATCGCGAACAGTTAAGGAAAGGCCTGATTGCTGCATAATTCCGGAAACCCGAAGCGGTTTGCGGATCAATTACGCAGCAAATAGGAAGTGTTACAGCAAAGCTTTGTGCACCCTTAGGGACGCACGGCGCTGTAAAAGCCGATTTTCTGATTTGTGTCGGTTTGAAGCCGGTGCGGTCCAGACGTGATAATGCAGAGCAATGATACAGAAGGTGTGATCCGGTGTTTCAAAATGTCGTGCGCGGCGCAGCCGCCCTGTCCTTGGCCGCTATCCTTGCTGGCTGCAGTACCAGCGGTTCCGGTGGTGGTGGCCTGTTTGGTACAAGCAGCCCGGCACCCGCCACAGCGGCCGCACCTGCGGGGGCTGTTGTGCAGGGCGTTTGCCCAAGAGTGGTGTTGAATGACGATTCGTCCTATTACCGCACCTATGCCAAATCAGGCAGCAAGGATGATCAGGATGTGGTGTTTCAGGCGTCCTTGGCCGAAACAACCCGCGCCTGCATGCAATCTGACACCGGCATGACCATCAAGGCGCAGGTGGCCGGACGTTTGATTGCCGGGCCGCAAGGCCATGCTGGCACCTTGTCCATGCCCATTCGCGTGCAGGTGAAGGATGGCGATCAGGTGCTGGTCAACGAGTTGGTGCCCTTTAGTGCCACGCTGGCAAGTGCAGATCAGCCGGTGCAGTTCCTGTTCAGCAAGGACATTTCGCTCGCCGCCAATCCATCTGCCACCACACAGGTTGTTGTTGGGTTCGATCAAGGTGCGGCAAAAGTAGCACCGAACAAAACCCACTCGAAAAAGCGGCATAAGTAAAATTGGGGCAGGATGCCGTTTGCGGCATCCTGCCTATTTATTACAGTGGCTCGCGCCACTTAGCCTATTACAGTGGCCCGTGCCACTCGGCCATGGCAGCCACCACGGCGGGCAGATCCATCATGCGTGAAATCACGGTCTCGGCGCCTGCATCGGTCAGCCGGTCGGCATGGGATGGGTAGGTGTGGGACGCGCCGGTAAAACCAATCACCCGCATGCCCGCCGCACGGCCAGCTTCAACGCCATGCACGCTGTCTTCCACCACCAGGCATTTTTTCGGATCGACTCCAAATTGGGCGGCACCATGCAGATAGATATCGGGCTTTGGCTTGACGCGCTCAGCCCCCAAATCCTTGGCGGAATAGATATGTGGGGCAAACGCTTCTTTCAGGCCCACTTTGGTCAGCATCATATCCAGCCGCGCCGATGACGAGTTGGAGCAGATGCAACGCGGCGTCGTCAAACGCGACAGGGCAAACACCACGCCTTCGATGATCTTGACTTCGCGGGCCAGTCGCTGGTCCAGCAAGCTTTCCGATTTGTCGATCAGGCTGGCAGACAGTGGAATGTCCACTTCTTTTTCAATGCTGAGCAGAATGTTTTTCCATGTCATGCCCGCAAAGCGCTCGCCCATTTCTTCGACTGAAATCGGATAACCCGCTTCGGTCAGCAATTTGGACTCGACCTTGGCGGCAATGATTTCAGAATCAACGAGCACACCATCGCAATCGAAAAGGATAAGGTCGAAACCGGCCATGAGCAAAAACATCCTGCGCTATATCAAAGGCCGCTTGCTACACGAAGATGCCCAAAAGAACAATTCCTGTTGCATGCTCTGGCAGCAGTGCAATGTCTCGACAAATCGCCCGCTTGGACGTAATCAGAAGATCATGACCAAAGGTAAAGATGACACAATTGCCGCAAAGATTGCGCGTGTGCTGGCCGGACGCATTGTGCGCGGCGAGTTGCAGCCCGGCATGCGGCTGGCGCAGGACCACATAGCGGAAGAATTTGCCGCCAGCCACGTGCCCGTGCGCGAAGCGTTTCGCCGTCTTGAAGCGCAAGGCTTGGCCGTGAGCCTGCCGCGCCGCGGTGTGCGTGTGGCAAGCTTTGATCTCAAGCAGGTGCGGGAAGTGGCCGATATGCGCGCCGCCCTCGAAGTGCTGGCGCTGAAACACGCAGCCCCAAACCTGACCCCGGCTATTTTGGCGGAAGCCGAAGCCGCCACCAATGAGTGCGATGTGGCCGACAATGTGGAAAGTTGGGAAGCCGCCAACCGACGCTTCCACCGCCTGATCATTTCCACCTGCGACATGCCAAGACTGCTGAGTGCCATTGATGATCTGCATGCGGTGAGTGCTCGGTTTTTGCTGGCTGGCTGGCAAAGTGGCTGGGAGCGCCAGACCGACCACGACCATCAGGCGATTTTGAAAGCATTGCGCCAAGGGGCGGTGCAGGATGCCTGCACGATATTGGAACGCCACGTAGGCCGCATTGGCCGCGCACCCCCGTCACGGATCGGTGACAAGCAATCGGAACGCTTTGCGATTGTTGGCTGAGGAAACAGGCGTTGTCATGACAGTTCGGCTCAGGCCTCACCACTTGCTGTGCATGCTGACCTTTGTGGGCAAAGGCTATACGCCGGATTTTGTTGAAAATTATCATGCTGTTGCCAAGCGCTTGAGTGCTGGCGAAGCCATTATGATCGTTGAGGGGCCGGATGACCTGTGCCAGCCCTTGACCCATGCTGCGGATGCCCATTGCTTCGGTGAAAGTGTTAACGGGCGTGATCGTCAGGCAGCAAGTGCCGTGAGTGCGTTGCTACAGCAACCGGTTGCTCCCGACACAATGATTGTGCCGGATGCGGCCCTGCTTGCACGCCTGCGGCAGGCGTTTTCCGATGGCTCTGTGCGCAGGGGCTGTTCAGGCTGCGAGTGGTCCGGCCTTTGTGATGGGGTTGCCAGCAGTGGTTATGCGGAGGCATTGATCGTATCTTGCGAATGAAAACGTTTGTCAGGTAAAACCGGCTTCCATTTCCCCTGACAAACTCTAAACCCTCTTTCGTATGGCGCGTCTCGTCCACAGGTGGAGAGATTGTGCCTTCATCACATAGTTGCATAAAAGTCCCAATGTAGTAGCTTTCAGTTTAGAAATGCAACGAGGGGCTTTAATTCGCAACGATCTCTTGTTATTGCTGCAGTTGAAGAGTGTTGGCGCATTGAGGTAGACTTTGCCTAAGTAAATACCGGTCTCATCCAGTTTCACCCGTACTGCCGGATAGCAACATGCTGTCGGCGTATATTCATGTTCATCGGGTGGTGGCGAGAGACCGGTTTGGCATTGTTAAAATGTGCCATGTGCAGCTCCGCTGTCTCAGCTCTTCAGCCGCCCAGAACATCGCCACGCCGTGCCCGTTAGGGTTTTCTCATGCACCATCTTGGTGGACTTCCGAACGGAAGACCAAGACGATATGTGCAATATACTTCGGGTCCGATGGACCGTCATTCCTCAAATAGCTCCCCAGCCTTGGATTGCGTGCAGCGGATGTGGGTGCCTGAGAGCCTTTCAATCCAGCGGCAAAATCCGGCTCAACGCCAACGGTCGCAAGCTTGATGCGTGGCTTATCTACAAGTGCCTGACCTGCGAAAAGACATGGAACAGGCCGATCTTTGAGCGGCAAAATGTCCGCGACATCGATCCTGTTGTTATGGAAGCGCTACAGTCCAACGATCCGCAGTGGATCCGGGCGGAAACATTCAACCTTGAAGCTCTGAGGCGCAAGTCGCAGCGTGTCGATGAGTTTTCGGAGGTTGATATCGAAAAAGTGCTTCTCCACGAAGCTGATAATTGGACGAAATTGGAGGTAGAGCTGGTGGTTCCATTTCCAACGAGCATACGCCTCGACCGTCTACTGGCGTTAGAGTTGAGAGTTTCGCGTTCTCGGCTCCAAACACTTCATGACGGTGGTATGCTTCAGGCCAATTCTGACCGCGCCAACGTCCTGCGGCGGCGTATCAAAACTGGTCTGCAGGTTACGATTGACCTCTCCCACGAAGCCGAACGAGAGCAGTTGTGGAGGCCATTCGCCACGAGTTAGACCGATGTGGCCCAATCACGGAGGCTTGAAGCCTCGACCTTCGTGATTTCACGTTTCTGTCTCAGCGGAGATTCTGATTCTATTCTACAATTATCTCAAAGGGGATCGACAAGGGGCAGGGGGTAACCGGCAGATAAAATCCATATCTCGTGCGAATGGTTCAATTTGAATCTGAAAGCCCTTCGTAACAGTCGTTGAAAACGGCTGTTACGATTTTACCCTCAAATATCGCATGGTCTTTCTGCATTTGAGATATTCAAAGCTCTTGAGGGCGTGGATGCGCTTGTATCGTCGAGTCTGGACTATAATTCGTCAATATCTGGGACGGCGTTCAGCATTTGGTAACCAAGTTCGGTAACCATAAGGCCATTCCAATTGTGCTGCGTCAGCGTAACCAGTGAGTATCCCATGGCTTCTGTCTTCCCGATCGCCGATCTCCGTCGTTCTACCGATCCTTTTGCCTGGATGAACAGCATCATCAAAGGCGATTGCGTTTCCGCGCTGGAGGCTTTGCCGGATCAGTCGGTGGATGTGATTTTTGCAGATCCACCGTATAATCTGCAACTCGGCGGCATGCTCCACAGGCCGGATCAGTCCGTTGTCGACGCCGTGGATGATGAATGGGACCAGTTTGCCTCTTTTGATGCCTATGATGCCTTCACACGCGCCTGGTTGTTGGCGTGCAGGCGCGTGTTGAAGCCCCATGGCACTATTTGGGTGATTGGCTCTTACCACAATATTTTCCGGGTCGGCGCGACCCTTCAGGATCTCAATTTCTGGATTCTGAACGATATTGTCTGGCGCAAGACCAACCCCATGCCCAATTTCAAAGGTCGTCGTTTTCAAAACGCCCATGAAACGATGATCTGGGCATCGCGCGATGCGAAAGCCAAGAGCTACACCTTCAATTACGATGCATTGAAGGCCTCCAATGATGATGTGCAAATGCGCTCGGATTGGCTGTTTCCGATCTGCTCGGGCGGCGAGCGCCTCAAGGGCGATGATGGCAAGAAAATTCATCCGACCCAAAAGCCGGAAGCCTTGCTGGCGCGTATCATTTTGGCATCCACCAAGGCCGGCGATGTGATTCTCGATCCGTTTTTTGGCTCTGGCACCACCGGTGCCGTGGCCAAGCGCTTGGGCCGCAACTTTGTCGGCATTGAGCGCGAGCAGGATTACATTGATGCGGCGTCTGCCCGCATTGATGCGGTTGAGCCTTTGGGCAAAATCGAGTTGACCGTGATGACCGGCAAAAAGACCGAGCCGCGCGTTGCTTTCAACACCTTGCTCGACAGCGGCTTGCTGAAGCCTGGTCAGGTGCTGTCGTGCGAAAAGCGCAAGCATTCGGCCATTGTGCGCGCCGATGGCACGCTGGTGTCTGGCACCGAGGCTGGCTCCATCCACCGCGTTGGTGCGCGGGTGCGGGGGCTGGATGCCTGCAATGGCTGGACGTTCTGGCATTTTGAAGATCAGGGCAAGCTGAAGCCGATTGATGATCTGCGCAGCATTATTCGAGCAGATATGGCAAAATTATCGTAAATATTGACAGAATTTTAAGGACTTACCGCTACCCTGGCATTCTTCATCGGAAAGGTATTGCGTCCCGGTGAAGTCACGAGGCCCGAAACGGAAAACGTTTCGGGCCTCATGCTTTTTAAAGCTGAATTCTTTTCATGATCCTACAGCCTGGGGCAAGTCTGCCTGTCTATCTGCTTCTCCCCAGCAGAGGGAGCAGATTGTGACGGCATTGTATCATCAGGCGCGGAAGGAATATGAGGAAGGTGCCTATGATCAGGCGCTGTCCACGATTTCTGCCCTGTTGCAGCCGGAACCAAGCCATGCTGATGCCTATATTCTGGCCGCCAGCATTTTTGAGCAAAAAGGCAATCTGCTTGAAGCCGCCCGGCTGTTTGAAGACGTGATTGATCTCACGCCCTCCTTGAAGCGGGAAGTGGCGTTTCGCGCCTGCCAATATTATATGGATCACAATCAGCCGGACCGTGCTTTGGTAGCGCTTTTGAAGCTGCACCAGCATTTGCCCGATGATGTGGATGTCAATCACTCCATTTGCAGCCTTTATCGCGAAGCAAGCCTCTATCCTGATGCGCTGCCTTTTGCTGAAAAGCTGGTGGAGATTGGCCGCGATTTCGACAATTGGCTGAATGCGGGCATGGTTTTGCTCGGCACTGGCCATGTTGAAAAAGCATTTCCGGTGCTTAAAGCCGCCTATCAGGCAAACCCTACTGAGCGTCTGGTTCTGACAGAACTGTTTTGGTGCGCGATCAGCCTGTGCGAGTTTGAGCTGGCCAACAAGTTGCAGGCCCAGTTGGAACAGGCCTATGCCACTGACGGCGAGCGGCCTGATATTCGCGAAAACGTCTTTCGCTCGCTGCACTGGTCTGGTGATGAAGCCTACCATGTGTTCAGCGCCATCCGCACCGCCGAAACCCGGATGAGCAAAGTTGCGCCGCCCATCGCCTATCGGCCAAAAGCGGGCCGCCGCTTGCGCATTGGGTATGTCTCCTGCGATTTTTATGACCATGCCACCATGCTGTTGCTGGCCGGTGTGTTAGAGGGGCACAACAAAGAGCGGTTTGAGGTCTATGGCCTGTGCCACACGCCTGCGCATTTGCGCAAAGGCCCCATGCGGCAGCGGTTTTTGGATGCCGTCGACCATTATGTCGATCTTTTGCCTCTGGATGATGATGCGGCAGAAGCCGTCATTCTTGGGCTGGATCTGGATATTCTGATTGATCTCAAGGGCTTTACCTTTGGCAATCGGCTCAACCTGTTTTGCCGCAGGCCCGCCCCTGTGCAAGTGTCTTACCTTGGCTTTCCCGGCAGCGTTATCGGTGTGGGCATTGATTATGCCATTGCCGATCGCTTTGTGGTGCCGCCAGCATCCGAGCCGTTTTATGCCGAGAAAATCATTCGCCTGCCCAATAGCTATCAAGCCAATGACAGCAAGCGCATGCAGGTGATGCGCGATGGTCCGCGCAGCCAGCACGGTTTGCCGGAAGAGGGCGTGGTGTTTTGCTCGTTCAACCAGACGGTCAAGCTGCGGCATCACGTGTTTCAGCGCTGGATGGATATCCTGAACGCGGTGGATGGCTCGGTGCTGTGGTTGCTGGATATGCGCCCCATCGTGAAGCAAAACCTGTGGGCGGAAGCTGCCAAAATGGGCGTTGATCCGTCTCGCATTATCTTCGCTGAAAAGAAATCGATGTCGGAGCATCTCAAACGCCTTTGTTATGCCGATATTGCCCTCGACACATCCCCTTGTAATGGTCATACCACCACGGCGGATGCGCTGTGGGCCGGTGTGCCGGTGGTGACCTTCAAGGGAACCAGTTTTGCCTCGCGCGTCAGCGAGAGCCTTTTAAACGCCGTCGGTCTCGCTGAGCTGGTGGCTGACGATATTGACGAATTCGGTCGCCTGGCGATCGATCTGGCGCAGGATGAAGTCCGCCAATTTCACCTGCGCCAGCACCTTATTGAGGCGCGCACCAGCGCACCGCTGTTTGACACCGCACGTTTTGCCCGCGATTTCGAGGCCGCTCTGGAAGAGATCTGCGAAGATGCGGCAAAAGCGGCCGTGGCAGCCTGATCGGGCTTGCCCTCTAGCTTCAATGCCATGATACTCCCGGCGATTGATTGGGAGAGATGCAATGACCATCACGACTTTGGAGCAGTTGAGCGCAATTTACGGACCGGTGAAGGAAACCTCACGGGCCAAGGAAATTGCCCATCTGAATGATGATTACGCGGCTTTTGTCAAAGCCTCACCCTTCATCTTGTTGGCTACCGTTGGGCCGGAGGGTACAGATTGCTCTCCCAAAGGTGATGCACCGGGCTTTGTGCAGATCATTGATGAGAAAACCGTGGCCATCCCGGATCGGCCCGGCAACAACCGGATCGACAATCTCAACAATATCATTGCCGATAGTCGCGTCTCGCTGCTGTTCCTCATCCCAGGCGTTGGCGAAACCTTGCGCATCAATGGTCACGCCAGCATCACGGCGGATGCATCCATGCTGGAGAGGTTTGCAGTCGATGGCAAACTGCCGCGCACCGTTATTCTGGTGACCATCAACAGCGTCTATTTCCACTGCGCCAAAGCCATTGTGCGCTCCAAACTCTGGGACCCAAGCCTGTATGTGGAGCGCACCAGCCTGCCGTCGGCGGGCCAGATCATGAAAAATATCATCAAGGATTTTGATGGCGAGGCCTATGATCGGGATTTGCCAGCACGGACCAAAGCGACGCTGTATTGATCATGCAAAATGCCGTGCGTTTTAGAAATCGCACGGCATTGTCGCCGTTATGCAGCCGCCTCAGCCCGGATGGTGTAATCGCGTGGGATTCCGACGGTGATGGTAAACCAGTCGGAGGCCTTGGTGCGAGCTTGATGTGCGTCGAAGGCGGCCTGATTGACAAAGACCTCTGCGACCAAAAAGCGTCCCGCAATGGTAGGGCAGGGTTGAACCTCAAAGGATAGGCATCCCGGTTCTGCCCGTGTGAGTGCGATATGCACAGGCAAAGCTGCGGTGACAGATGCGATCCGATCCGTTGGAACATCAATATGGCCGTTCAGGAAAACTTTCGCGTCGCTCATTTCAGAACTCCAAAGGCCGTCAAATCATCGCGTAGCATTTCCGGGCTGGTAAATTGCACCGCCTGCCAGCCCGCAGCTTTCGCGCCCTCCACATTGACCATGGTATCATCAATGAAAATCGTGTGGGCCGTGTCCAGATCAAAATCCTTGGCGTGGCGGTGATAAATTGCCACATCCGGTTTGATCAGGCCAACCTCGCCAGACACGGTAATGCCACGGGTGGTGTTGAGAAAGGGATACATTTCTCTGGCCTCGACAAAAGTGTCAGCAGCAAAATTGGTCAGCATGGTCACATCATGCCCGGCATCAATCAGGCCCTTGAATAGGGCAACGGTGCCTTCATAGGCATGAGGCACCATCTCGCGCCAATGTTTGCGAAAGGCGCGGATATGCTCTGCACGATCTGGATATTGGGCAATCAACAGCGCTTCGGCGTCTGCCCACTCGCGGCCCCGGTCCTGCTCGATGTTCCAATCATGGGTGCAGATGGTGTCGAAAAACCATTTGCGTTCAGCGGCGTCGGGAATGATCCGGCTAAAGGGCAAATTCGGGTCGTAATGAATCAGAACCTTGCCAATATCAAAAACAATATGCCGGATCTCAGTCATGCCTTATCCCTTTTCTGGTGTGAAGGCTTGAGGAATAGCCTGTGTTATGGCTTTTTTCATCACCGTTGGCAGGGCTTGCGCATCAAGATTTGCAAGCGGCTCCCACCATCCGTGATTGCTGGTGTTGGCAGTGATGTTATCGGCACGAAACACCGAGAGCCGAAGCTCGAAATGGGTAAACACATGGGTGATCACGCCGCAAGCTCGCCAATCGGCGGCCATCGGCGCGCTGGCGTCGGTGTGGTCGCCATCAATGCGCGAGGTCCACTCGGTGGTCGGCACCTCGGTCATGCCGCCCAGCAAGCCCTTGTCTTCGCGCTTGCGCAGCAAAATCCGGTTTTGATCATCCAGCGCAATATAGGCCGCCCCCAGCCGCACGGGCTTTGCTTTTTTGGCCGCTTTGACCGGAAAATGCTCAGGGTCATGGAGTTTCAGCGCCAGACATTCGCCATTGAAAGGACAGAGCACGCAGGCTGGTCGCTTGGGCGTGCAAATGGTGGCTCCCAGATCCATCATCGCTTGGGCAAAATCACCCGGTCTGTCCTTGGGGGTGATCATCGCAACTTTTGCCTTGATCAGCGGCTTGGCTCCCGGCATGGCATCGGTAATGGCAAACAGCCGGGTGATGACCCGCTCGACATTGCCATCCACCACGGCCGCCTGTCGGTTAAAGGCAATGGCGGCAACAGCGGCGCTTGTGTAATCACCAATGCCCGGCAGGGCGCGCAACGCCTCTTCGGTATCAGGGAATATGCCATTGTGGTCAGCGGCCACCGCTTCGGCGCATTTTTTCAAGTTCCGGGCGCGCGCATAATAGCCGAGGCCCGCCCAGGCGGCCATCACCTCTTCGGTGGGCGCATTGGCAAGATCGACAACGGTTGGCCAGCGGGCGAGGAATTTCTGAAAATAAGGTTTGACCGCCTGCACCGTGGTTTGTTGCAACATCACCTCGGAGAGCCACACATGATAAGGATCAGCCGATTGACCGCGCGCTGCCATGGGGGGCGAGATGCGCCAGGGAAGATCACGATGGTGGCGATCATACCAACCCAGCAGCAATTTGTTGTGATATGTCATTTTTACATGCCGCATTGATGTGGCCATAGGAATAGCCATATATGTCTCCCGACTGTCTATAGCATGCTGTTGCGAAACAAAAGTGCTACGGGCGGGTTCGTTTATGCTGTAATCTGGTGCTTTGCTGATGTCCTTTGATGGCCAATTGCCTATTTATGTTATTAATCTCGCCCGTTCGGTTGAGCGTTGGCAGGCCATAGAGCAATCGGCTTTGGCGCATCAACTGACTCTCACGCGCGTGGATGCGGTGGATGGTCACACAATCAAGCGCGAAGATTGGCAGGATTTTGATGTGGGCGAATTTGGCCGCCGCAACGGTCGTACGGCGCTTGCGGGCGAATATGGCTGCTACATGAGCCACCTGCACGCCATCGAGGCTTTTGTGCAAAGTGGCATGCCAGCGGGCGTGATTTTGGAAGACGATGTAGAACTGGTTGCTGATTTCGATGCAAAAGTCAGAGCAATTTTGGCCAGTTTGCCGCAAAATTCCTTGGTCAAACTGGTGCATTATCGCCTTGGTGGCTTTTTGAAAGTGGCTGATGTTTATAGCGGCATCCGAGTCGGGGCCTGCGCTTTTGGCCCCGAAGGCTCGGCGGCCGCCTATGCGCTCACCCGCAGTGCTGCAATCAAATTGCTCAAAGCGCTCAAGCCCATGTCTTTGCCCTATGATGTGGCGCTGGGCAGAGGCTGGGCCAATGGCGTTCGGGTCTATAATGTCACCGACAACGTTCTGCCGATGTTTCAAGGGGGCAATTCACCGTCCAATATTGTTGTCGGCACGGATTATGGCCAGCTGAAGTGGAAGAAATGGCGGCGGATTCCGGCCTATCTTTTCCGGATATGCGAAGACCTGCGGCGTATTGTTCATGCCGGCGTTTGCTGGGTGTTTCCCGCCCGCTCAAAAGCCAAGCTGTAGGCTGCACAGTTTTGGATTTAACCGATTCCGATTTTGGCAGTTTTGGTTTATAATGGCATCAACGGCATGCGTTGTCATCTCGATAAAGCAGATTGCCGAGCCAAGCGGATGGATGATGTGAAGGCTTACAGGCGCGGTGCCGCCCAGATTGCAGAGCTGACCAACCGGATCATTGATCCGGTGATTGCGCGTCGCGCTGGCATCAACACCGCACTCTTGTCATCCTGGGATGACATTGCCGGAGCCGATTTTGCCGATTGCACCCGGCCAGAAAAAATCGCCTGGCCAAGGCGTGATTATGCCGGACAGGATGCAGGCCACCGTGCGGGCGTGCTGACCATTGCTTGCGAAGGCGCGCGCGCGCTGTTTCTCAACCATGCCCAAGGCGAGTTGCTGGCGCGCATCAATGGCTTTTTTGGTTATCACGCCATTGGCCAGATCCGCATTGTGCAAAAGCCGGTGTCGGACACGGCAAAACATCGGCGTGGCCCACCAAGGCTGGACGCCGTGCAAACCAAGCGCTTGCAAAAAATGACCGAAGGTATTGAGAGCGACAATTTGAAAAAAGCCATTGAGCGCCTTGGCCGCGCCGTTTTGGCCGCCAAGAAGGCGTGACAGGCACGCGGTCTGCAGCGCCTCATGCCGACATGACCAATTTGTCATTTGAAATAGCGTTGAAATTTCGCCACATAGCTTTGAGAGCAATAAAGTGGCTGGCTTGCAACCTCACGTGAGCCGCTATAAGCGTCTGTAGTGTTATTCTTTTGAAGCGGGTGTCTCGATGTCGAATTTTGAACTGAACCTCACCAAGCGCCATTTGTTGGCCGGTCTTGCGACAGCCGCCACAGGTGCTGCCGTTGCAAGCCTCGCAAGCCCTGCTTTGGCCGCCGTCGAGGTGCCCAAATCTGACCGCAGCGTCGATATGGCAGCCGTCCTCAAGCCCGGTGAACTGCCAGAGCAGGCGCTGGGCAAGCCTGATGCGCCGGTGAAGATCGTTGAATATTTCTCGATGACCTGCCCGCACTGCGCGCATTTCCACGAGGTCACCTTCGACGCCATCAAGACAAAATACATCGATACGGGCAAGGTTTATTTCGTGTTCCGCGAATTCCCGTTCGATCCTGCGGCAACGGCTGCCTTCATGCTGGCGCGTTGCGCCCCGCCTGAGCAATATTATCCGTTTATCACCATGTTCTTGAAGCAGCAGCGCGCCTGGGCCGCCCCAAGTGATGGCGATGTGCGCAATGCCATGCTGCAAATGTCGAAAATGGCCGGTTTCACACAGGAAAGCTTCCAGGCTTGCCTGACCAACACCAAGCTGGCTGGCGAAGTGACGGCTGTGCGTGATCGTGGTGCCAAGGACTTCGGTGTCAATTCCACGCCAACTTTCATTATTAACGGCAAGGTCTATACAGGGGATATGCCGGTTGATTCCATGTCGGCCCTTATTGATAGCTTCCTTTAATCCGACGTTTCTGTTTAAAACGGGTGACGGCGAAAGCCGTGCGCCCGTTTTTTCGTTTGGCCCATGCCAAGCGTTTTGCCTGCAGGTCCCATCATGAAGTTTACCAAGCTGCGTGTGGTTGGCTTCAAATCCTTCGTTGAGCCAACGGAATTTATGATTGAGCGAGGTCTCACCGGCGTTGTCGGGCCAAATGGCTGTGGCAAGTCCAATCTGGTGGAATCGCTGCGCTGGGTGATGGGCGAAAACTCCTATAAAAATATGCGCGCATCCGGCATGGATGACGTGATTTTTTCAGGCTCTGGCAATCGTCCGGCCCGCAACTCTGCCGAAGTTGGCCTGTTTCTCGACAATTCCAATCGCACCGCACCGGCTGCCTTCAACGACAGTGATGAAATTCAGGTCACGCGCCGCATTGAGCGTGAAAACGGCTCGGTCTATCGCATCAATGGCAAGGAAGCCCGCGCCAAGGATGTGCAATTGCTGTTTGCTGATGCCTCTACCGGCGCGCGCTCGCCCTCCATGGTCGGGCAGGGGCGCATTGGGGAGCTTATTCAGGCAAAGCCGCAAGCGCGGCGGCAATTGCTGGAAGAGGCCGCTGGCATTTCCGGCCTGCATTCGCGCCGCCACGAGGCCGAGCTGCGGCTGCGGGCTGCGGAGACCAATCTGGAACGGCTGGAAGATATTGTTGCCCAGCTGGAAAGCCAGATTGAAAGCCTGAAACGTCAGGCCCGCCAGGCCAACCGCTTTAAAATGCTTTCGGCTGATATTCGCGCCCGCGATGCCATGTTGCTACACATTCGCTGGACAGAGGCAAAGCTTGCTGAAGCGGAGGCAGAAACTGCTTTGAATGAAGCCACCTCGCTGGTGGCCGAGCGCGCGCAAGCCCAGATGGAAGCGGCCAAAGCTCAGGCCATTGCCAGCCTGAAACTACCCGAATTGCGCGACAATGAAGTCAAGGCTGCAGCCGCGGTGCAGCGGCTGCAAATCGCCCGCACCCAGCTGGAAGAAGATGCCGGACGCTTGTTCAAGCGTCGTGATGAATTGACTAGGCGTTTGACCCAATTGGATGAGGACATTCGCCGCGAGGAGCGGTTGGTGGCTGACAATGCCCAGGTTCTTGACCGGTTGACTGCTGAAGAAGCCGAGCTGGAAGAGGTTTTGGCGGAAAGCGGACGCGAGGCTGATGATCTGCGCATAGCCTTTGAAGAGGCATCTGACAGCTTAACCGAGACAGAAAAGCGCTTTGCGGCAATCACCGCCGAGCGGGCCGAAGCGGCAGCCGGTCGCAACCAGCTGGAGCGCGCCCTTCGTGATCTGGCGGAAAAACGCCTGCGGCTGGATCGGCAAGCCGATGATGCCAACCGCGAGCTGGAGGCTGTGGCCGAAAAGCTTGCAGCCCTGCCGGATCCGGAGGAAAAGCGTGAGGCGGTGGAAGCGGGCGAATATGCGGCGGAAGAGGCGGAAAGCTCTGTTATCGACGCCGAAGAGCGCCTGAGCGATGCGCGGCGGGCGGAAAGCCTGGCGCGCGGGCCGGTGGATGCGGCGCGCTCCAAGCTGGCGGCACTGGAAACCGAAGCCAAGACCATTGCCAAAATGCTGTCGTCATCGGCAACAGCGGGCGAATTTTCGCCGGTCGCCGATGAGCTGACAGTCGAGCGCGGCTTTGAAACAGCGGTGGGTGCCGCCCTTGGTGATGATCTGGAAAGCCCGCTGGATGCGCGCGCCCCCGCCCATTGGGCGATGCCCGGACCCCATGCGGATGATGCGGCACTGCCTTCGGACATTTCGCCGCTCAGCAGCTATGTGCAGGCCCCGGATGCGTTGTTGCGCCGTCTGAAACAGATTGGCGTGACAGACGCGCAGACGGCAGCGCGTTTGATGCCGAGTCTCAAGCCCGGCCAACGGCTGGTGACCAAAGAAGGGGCCGTCTATCGCTGGGATGGGCATATCACCGGCTCGGAAGCGCCCAGCGCTGCGGCGTTGCGATTGGCGCAGAAAAACCGCTTAGCGGAATTGGAGATGGAAGCCGAGGAAGCCCGCTTTGCGCTGGATGAAGCAGAAGAGGGGCTTGCTGCGGCGAAAGATGTAATCACCCAGACCGAAACTGTGCTGACGGAGCGGCGGGAGCGGCAAAAGCTGGTGCTGCGGCAAGTGGCCGAAGCGCGCGATGCCTTGAGTGCGGCGGAACGTGCCTCAGGTGATCTGTTGCGCCGCCGTGCGGTGGTGGAAGAGGCCGTGAACGGTCTGCGTGCCCAGATTGACGAGGCCGATGGATTGGCCGAGGAGGCGCAGATTGCTTTGGCCGATCAGGCTGACCTCACCGCTCTTGACGGACAATTGCAGCAATTGCAGATGGAGGTGGCCACAGGCCGTGGCATGGTGGCCGAAGCCCGCGCCCGCCATGAGGGTTTTGCCCGCGAAAGCGATCAACGCCAGCGGCGCATCATGGCCATTCGTCAGGAACGGCAGAGCTGGCAGGACCGTGCCAAAAGTGCCGGTGAGCATATTGCCACCCTGAAAGACCGCGAAGCCGAGGCCCGCGATGAAATGATGGATCTGGATGCTGCCCCCGACGAGTTTGATGAAAAGCGCAGGCTTTTGATCGATGAGCTGGAAAAGGCCGATGCGGCCCGACGTGCGGCGGCAGATGTGCTGGCTGAGGCTGAAACCACCCAGCGCGAGGCCGATCAATTGGCGGCGACAGCACTTTCAAGCCTGGCCGAGAGCCGCGAGCGCCGGGGCAGGGCCGAGGAGCGGTTGTTGTCGGCACGCGAGCGGCGCAAGGATGGGGAATTGCGCATTCAGGAGGCCCTGAATGTCACGCCGCAGGAGGCGTTTCGTCTCACCGGCTTGAAGCCAGACGATGCGATACCCGATCTGCGCGAGGTTGAGCGCGAGCTGGACCGGCTGAAAATGGAGCGCGAACGGCTCGGTGCTGTCAATCTTCGTGCCGATGAAGAGCAGAAAGAATTGTCCGATAAGCTGGCGGCGCTGATCAAGGAGCGCGATGACATTATCGATGCCATCAAAAAACTGCGCGGCGCAATCCAGAGCCTCAACCGTGAAGGTCGGGAACGGCTGGTGGCCGCTTTTGATGTGGTCAATGCCCAGTTCCAGCGCTTGTTTACTCACCTGTTCAATGGCGGCACGGCCGAATTGCAGCTGATTGAGAGCGACGATCCGCTGGATGCGGGTCTTGAAATTCTCGCCCGCCCGCCCGGCAAAAAGCCGCAGACCATGACGCTGCTCTCGGGTGGCGAGCAGGCCTTGACGGCGATGGCGCTGATTTTTGCGGTGTTTCTCACCAATCCAGCCCCGATCTGCGTGCTGGACGAGGTGGATGCACCGCTGGATGACCACAATGTCGAGCGCTATTGCAATCTGATGGACGAAATGGCGGGCTCGACCGAGACCCGTTTTGTCATCATCACTCACAATCCGATCACCATGGCCCGCATGAACCGTCTGTTTGGCGTGACCATGGCCGAGCAGGGGGTATCGCAACTGGTGTCGGTGGATTTGCAAACGGCAGAACAGTTGATCGAGGTTGCCTAGATGTGAGCATCGGCTGAAAAGTGGGAACCGGTTTTCAGATAAATCCGATGCGTAAACAGAGCCTAAGCACAGGAGCGCAGGATGGTACAAAGATGGACGTCTCTGGTGGTGGTTGCCTGTATGATGGCGGCTCCAGCCTTCGCGCAAAGCCTCTCCGGTCAGTTTCTGGCGCAAATTGTGCAAACCTCCAAGCCGCATAAAGATGCTTTGAAAGCGCTGGTCTATGGTCGGCAGGGCATTCCGCCATGGGTGCTCAATATGGTCAATCGCGACGATTATGTTGGTTTGGCCTCGGTGGAAATTCCAGTTGATGGCAAGCCGATGCAGCTGTTTTATGCCTGCGAAGCCAAGCGTTGCAATCAAAGTGCCATTCGGGTGCTGTTTTCAAAAGATGGCAAGCACGTGGTCATGCGTGTCAACGACGACCGCCTGGGCGAAACCTATCTCGGCAAACCAACGGCGGCCGAAAAGACCGCGCTGGACCGCAATCCAGGCGCGTAATTCTGCGCAACATCAGAAGCCTGAAGTTTTATTTCTTCCAAAGAATGTCGTTTAAAACATTGGTTTTGCTGCCTTTATAGTCATGAAGCGCAGGGCTTTCGCATGCACATCGCTGTGGGCGGTATTTTGGGAAATGTGCGCGCCTGCCAATTGCTAAATGTCAAAACAGATAGTAAGTTATACGTACTTTATGGATGTTGATAATAGCCGTGTCAGTCGCCGTTGGCTGGACGTTCTGCTGCCTAACAGCAGTAAAATATCAGCTCTGTGGATTTTCAGGGGCGACCGAACGCGAGGAGGCAGACGGTCAGCATCCGACAACAATGACGGGAGGCATTATGTCCGCGACGACATCGCAAACGGGTTCGGCCCGCATTTTTTTTCTGATTTTTCTGGCGGCGATTATCGAGGGTTTTGACCTGCAGGCTGCAGGTGTCGCGGCCCCCAAGCTTGCGCCGGTATTTGGGCTAACGCCAGCGCAAATGGGATTGTTCTTTTCATCGGCAACCTTTGGCCTGATCTTCGGGGCCATCGCCGGTGGTGTCGTGTCCGACCGGTTTGGCCGTCGGTTTGGGTTGTGCGCCTCGCTGCTGGTGTTCGGTATCTTTTCTCTGGCAACTGCGGGTGTCAGCACGGTTGAGCAATTGATTGCCATGCGGTTTCTCACCGGCGTGGGGCTGGGCGGGGCGCTGCCCAATCTGGTCAGCATTGCAGCCGAAGCGACATCGCAGGAGCGGCGTGGCCGGGCCGTGTCGCTGATGTATGCCGGCGTGCCTTTGGGCGGTGCGGTTGCCAGCATTGTTGCCATGGCTGGCCTGCATGATGACTGGCGCACACTTTTTATCGCAGGTGGCATTATGCCCATGCTGCTGGTTTTGCCGCTGCTGCTGCTTTTGCCGCCGCTGCGGGTGGAAAAAAAGCAGTCAGCCAAGAGCGAAGGCACATGGCGGCAGCTGTTTTCCCAAGGCACGGTTCTTTCGACCTTGCTGCTGTGGACCGGTTTCTTCTTTGGCATCATGGTGTTGTATCTGCTGTTGAACTGGTTGCCGACGCTTCTGGTTACCCGCGGTCTCAACCGCGAGCAGGCCGGTCTCATTCAGCTGATTTTCAACATCGCAGGTGCTGCTGGCAGCCTGTTGGGCGGCTTGTTTCTCGATAGTCGGCGCAAGGTATTGAATGGCACCATCTGCTTTGCCCTCTTGGTTGGATCGCTGATCCTGCTGGGCATAGCCCCCGCCAATGTTGCCATGAATGCAATTGCAGGTGCCATGGTGGGTGTGAGCGTGATGGGTGCGCAAGCGCTGCTCTACGGCATTGCGCCGCAGTGCTACGGTGCTGCTGTGCGCGGAACGGGTGTTGGGATTGCTGTGGCCGTTGGCCGCATCGGTTCGGTTTTAGGCCCGCTTCTGGCCGGTGGCCTTGTTGCGTCAGGGCGCAGCCCGACGGAAGTGCTCATGGCCATTGTGCCCGTGGCATTGGTTGGCGGCATTGCAACCGTGGTTTTGCTATCACGCCTGCGCGGACTGCCCACGGCAACATCTGTCAATGGTGCCGCAGCACTTGCTAAAAACTAAAGCATATCGCGTTTTTTTCGGGAACAAGGACAAGCACAAGGGGAATTTTTCCCCTTGTGCTGACGCACTTACAAGCGGTGTTCGCCAATAATTTCATCACGATACACGCCCCAAACCAACTCCTGGCGGATATAGCCAGATGCGCCATCGCCCTGAACGGACACCTCGCACCAGCGGCTGTCGCAATTGAGGATATTGAGCCGCACGCGCGGCTGAAGCTCCGCCACCACCCCGGCTTTGGGCGATGGATTGTTGCGCAAGCTGATCATCTTGTCCTTGGCGCTGCGCCATGGCGCGACAAGGCCGGTTCGATCGCCGCTGAGCAAAACGGCAGACATCCATCCGGTGGTACCATCACTGTCACGCACTTGCCGCCAATTGCCATATTCTTCAATAATTTCAATTGGTAGGCCCTTGGCCTCATACACCCAGCGGATCGAATAATCCGTTGATGGACCCACGCGCATCCGCGCCCTGCCGGATTTGATCGACACATAGCGCGGCAGCGGAAAGCCCGTCACCCGGCCCAATTGCCGCACGGGTCCGCTGGCAATCGGGCTTGCCGTGGTGGTGTCTGCCTTCTGGCCTGCATAACCGCAAACCGCGCCAAGAAGCTGCGCACCGCCGAGCAGGACTGCAAAAAGACACCGGCGCGACATGTTAGACCGTCTCATGGCTATGCAGCACGCGGGCTGATCAATGGCATGCCTGCGCGCGCTTGAGTGCTGCCGAGACACCCTGGAGCGAATAGGTGTAGGCGGTTTTTGTGCCCCGCTTCGAAATCGCATGCACCGTCATGGTTTTGCCCTGACGCATGGCAGCAATGACCTGCGAATCCTGAGCTTCAACCTTGGTCCAGCCGATGTTTTTCTTCGGTGTCATGAGAAAATCTTTGGTGTCGACATCGACGTCAATGGTGGAGCCTTGCTTCAACTCGTAGCCCATGATGGCTTGCGGATAGTAATTGGCACCGCCGGTTTTTTTCGGCGCAATCAAGAAGAAATTCTTGCCGTGGTCAACGCCAACCGGGTCTTCCTTGGTGGGAACAGACAGGACATAGCAAACGTTTTTGCCGCCCTCCTTATAGGTAAAAACGCCCCAATGGTCGAATTGCTTCATCATCTTCGGGGCCGCCGTTGCGACCGATGCGGAAAGGCCGATAATGGCGAGCACCAACGCAACGGTTTGTAGTGACATCATCTCTGGCATACTCCATTTTGTTGAAAACGATCGGATTGATGGTTGTTTCTACCCCAATCAAGGCGATTGCGGGTTACGGAAAGGTTAATTTTTCTTCACAATCCGTTGACCTGTTCTGAGACGGTTTTAGCAAATTCATCAGGCAATTTCACCCCAGCGGCTCCGATTTGGTGCGCCGTTCAATGAATTTGACCGGTTTGCACTTTTTCTTGGTGCTGTTGTCGCAATTATGCTGCAATGCGGCATACACTTGATATTGCGCGGTTTTCAAAGGCCGCATTATGGTTTAAACCTACTGAAATCACGGGGTGGAGAAAGAAGACAGCGATGGAGAAGTGGGTCTACACCTTTGGCGCTGGTTTGGCGGAGGGCGGCGCTGGGGACGTTGAAAAACTGGGTGGAAAAGGTGCCAATCTTGCCGAAATGGCCGGGCTTGGCCTGCCTGTGCCGCCGGGTTTGACCATTATTGCCGACGCCTGCACGCATTTTTACACCCATCAGCGCAATTTTCCCGATGAGATGAAAACCCAGGTGCTGGACGGCATTGGCGGCATTGAAGCCATCACCGGCCGCACCTTTGGTGATGCACGCAATCCGCTGCTTCTGTCCGTGCGCTCTGGTGCCCGCTCCTCCATGCCGGGCATGATGGACACCGTGCTCAACCTCGGCCTCAATGATGAAACCGTGCAGGGCCTTGCCCATAACGCCGAGGACGACCGTTTTGCCTGGGATAGCTACCGCCGCTTTATCCAGATGTATAGCGATGTGGTGCTAGGGCTGGATCACGAGATTTTCGAAGAGATTCTCGATGATGAAAAAGCCCGCTTTGGTCATGAATTTGATACGGATATGACCGCCGCCGAGTGGCAGCATGTGACCCGCATTTACAAGCAGATGATTGAGGATGAGCTGGGCGAGCCTTTTCCGCAAGATCCACAGGTGCAGCTCTGGGGTGCGATTGGGGCGGTGTTTTCCAGCTGGATGAATGCCCGCGCTGTCACCTATCGGCAATTGCACAATATTCCGGTGCATTGGGGCACAGCGGTCAATGTGCAAGCCATGGTGTTTGGCAATCTTGGCTCAACCTCGGCCACCGGCGTTGCCTTTACCCGCAATCCGTCCACCGGTGAAAAAGAGCTTTACGGCGAATTTCTGGTCAATGCGCAGGGCGAAGATGTGGTGGCCGGTATTCGCACCCCGCAATCGCTGACAGAGGCAGCGCGGCTTGAATCGGGTTATGACAAGCCCGCCATGGAAAAGCTGATGCCTGAGGCTTTTGCCGAGTTTCTCGCCATCTGCAACCGGCTTGAAACCCATTATCAAGACATGCAGGACGTGGAATTTACCATCGAGCGTGGCAAGCTGTGGATGCTGCAAACCCGCTCAGGCAAGCGCACCACCAAGGCGGCAATGAAAATTGCCGTGGATATGGTGGCAGAAGGCCTGATCAGCGAAGACGAGGCGGTGTCGCGCATTGAGCCATCCTCGCTCGACCAGTTGCTGCACCCCACTATTGATCCAAGGGTTGCGCGCGAGGTGATTGGCTCTGGCCTGCCTGCATCGCCGGGGGCAGCGACCGGCGAGATTGTGTTTACCGCCGAAGATGCAGTTTCTGCGAAAGAAGAAGGCCGCAAGGTCATTCTGGTGCGCATGGAAACCAGCCCGGAAGACATTCATGGCATGCATGCGGCCGAGGGCGTGCTGACCACCCGTGGCGGCATGACCAGCCACGCGGCCGTGGTGGCGCGCGGCATGGGTATTCCTTGCGTGGCCGGGGCTGGCACCATGCGGGTCGATTTTCGCAATGGCGCGCTGATTGGCGTGGGCGTGCAGCTGAAAAAGGGTGATATCATCACCATTGATGGCTCGTCCGGGCAGGTGCTGAAAGGCACGGTGCCGATGTTGCAGCCGGAATTGTCGGGTGATTTTGCGCAAATCATGGCCTGGGCCGATAAAACCCGCCGCATGACGGTTCGCACCAATGCCGATACGCCGGGCGATGCGCGCGCCGCGCGCTCTTTTGGGGCCGAAGGCATTGGCCTTTGCCGCACCGAGCACATGTTTTTTGAAGGCGAGCGCATTCATGTGATGCGCGAGATGATTTTGGCCGAAGACGAGACGGGTCGCCGCGCAGCACTGGACAAGCTGCTGCCCATGCAGCGATCAGACTTTACCGAGCTGTTTTCCATCATGCACGGCCTGCCGGTGACCATCCGCTTGCTGGACCCGCCTTTGCACGAGTTTTTGCCCAAAACCGAGGAAGAGATTGCCGAAGTGGCGGCGGCCATGGGCATGGAGCCGCGCGCACTGAGCCAGCGGGTGGATGCCCTGCATGAGTTTAACCCCATGCTCGGCCATCGCGGTTGTCGGCTGGCGATTTCCTATCCCGAAATTGCCGAAATGCAGGCGCGCGCTATTTTTGAAGCCGCCATTGCCGCCGCCCTTGAAACCGGTGAGCCGGTGGTGCCGGAAATTATGGTGCCGCTGGTGGGGCTGCGCTCCGAGCTGGATTATGTGAAGGGCGTGATTGACGGCGTGGCCTCGGAAGTGATGCGCGAAGGCGCGCTGGAGATTTCCTATCTGGTTGGCACCATGATCGAGCTGCCGCGCGCTGCCATCCGCGCCCATGTCATTGCAGAAGCCGCAGAGTTTTTCTCGTTTGGCACCAATGACTTGACCCAGACCACCTTTGGCATGTCGCGCGATGATGCCAGCGCCTTCATTCCCACCTATCAGAAAAAGGGCATTATCGAGCGCGATCCGTTTATCTCGCTGGATTTCGACGGGGTTGGCGAATTGATCCGCATTGCCGCTGAGCGCGGACGCCAAACGCGGCCAGACATGAAGCTCGGCATTTGCGGCGAACACGGCGGCGATCCAACCTCCATCCATTTCTGCGAGGATGTCGGGCTGGATTATGTCTCGTGCTCGCCGTTTCGCGTGCCCATTGCAAGGCTTTCGGCGGCGCAAGCCACCATTAAGCAACAGCGCTTGGCAAGGCATGCGTAACGTGAAGGCCGTGACAAATCAGCGAGCCTGTGAGATAGCGGTGCGCTGAACCCGTGAATAGCAGGAGGCATAGCCGATGAGCGCCGAAAGCCCAACATCACTAAACGGCAAAACCTCCCGCAAGCGCCGCCAAAAGGGGCGCGCACCTTTGGACGCCAGCGCGACCACGTTGCCGGAAAAGGGGCCAGAAAAGGGGCCGCAAAAGGTGCAAGCCCCCACCAACATCCGGCAGGTGATGAAAACCGACCGCTTCAAGGCCGCAGCACTTTTTGCGGGTTTTGGCCTGTTCTTGCTGGCCGTGTCACAAAGCTTCCCGCATGATTATGGCTTTGCCGAGCTGGGCGCGTTGTTTACCTTCTCGGTCTACGATCTGGTGCTGGCCATGCTTGGCATTGCGGTGGCCTGCGCCATGATGGAACGGCCCAAACAATTTGCCATCACCATCGCCGTCTTTACCGGCGTGCTGGCGGTGATGCTGTTGTTTTTCGACCCTATTTTTAACGCCATCCGCGATAGTTTCTTAGGCAATGTGCTCTACCTGATCGCTCCTTTAGCGGTGGCCATCACCGGTGCCAGCCTGTGGCTATCCGGCAAATGGCGCGACCGGGGCATTCTGGCCACTGTCATCATTGTGGCCTTTTCCTTCTCGCTGTTTTTAGGCCTCGATGATTTCGGCGTCGGCATCCCCGCCTTTGCGATGTCCTCGGTGCTCTCGGCGCTATGGATCATCCTTGCCCCCGCCTTCCTGCTGCGCTGCTTCAAAGGCGATTGGCTCAAAATCCCCTCCCGCATCCTCGGCAGCTGGCTCCTGGTCATCGCCATCATCGTCACCGTGTCGCTCTACGTGCCACTGCCCATCAAAACCCAACCGGGCACAGACCTCGGCCAGCCAAACCTCTCCGTTGACGGCGAAGACCCCGGTTTGGACGACCCCGCCTTTCAAGACAAAGGCGCTTACGGCTCCATGAATTCTGACGGACCTATCCCGGATTTTCTCAAGGAAGATCCGGACACCGAGACCAAGCCAGACCCCAACGCACCATCGGTGTTTGATGGGTTGAAGACGCCGAAAATCGGGGGGTGAGGCTTTCCGCTACTGGATAATTCCTTAAACCGGAGTGGGTTTAAGGAGAAAATTATGCAGCAGATTAAAAATGTTACAGCGCCGTTTGTGCGCCATATATAGTGACAGACTTTAGAGTGTGACGGCCATTTGAAATCAACCGCCTGTCGTCTTCGCGCCGCGTTGATGTCGTTTTCATCGCCCCTATCGGTCACCGGACATGGTCTACTGATGATGTTTCAGGTGCCATGTCGTGTGTCATCGGCATAGATAAGCGGGAAGCTGGTCGAATGCTGGCGCTGTCACACAACGTCATGGAACTGTGAATCTTGACTTATGCCGTGGGGAGAGGAGCCCGGCATGGCTCGTCTTTCTGCAATCTGCTCGCCGCATTAGTGAGCGAAGGCGTTAGACTATCCAGTCTGCAAGGGAGGCAGACTGTTTGAGGCGATCAATCACCGGCATTGCGGCGGCGGATCGAAGAGGGAATTTCAAAGGAGGAGTAAACATGAGCAAAAACAGAGGTGTTGTCTATTTGCGGCCCGGCAAGGTCGAAGTTCGAGACATCGACGATCCGAAGCTGGAGGCCCCGGACGGACGGAGGATCGAGCATGGTGTTATCCTGAAAGTGATATCAACCAATATTTGCGGCTCTGACCAGCACATGGTGCGTGGCAGAACAACCGCCATGCCGGGTCTGGTGCTGGGACACGAAATCACCGGCGAGGTGATTGAAAAGGGCATTGATGTCGAAATGCTCGAGGTTGGCGATATCGTGTCGGTGCCCTTCAACGTTGCTTGCGGACGCTGCCGCTGCTGCAAGTCACAGGATACCGGCGTGTGCCTGACGGTTAACCCGGCGCGCGCCGGTGGTGCTTATGGCTATGTCGATATGGGGGGCTGGATAGGTGGACAGGCACGCTATGTCACCATTCCTTACGCCGATTTCAACCTGCTGAAATTCCCGGATCGTGACAAGGCAATGTCGAAAATCCGCGACCTGACAATGCTCTCAGACATTCTCCCAACCGGCTTTCACGGCGCGGTGCGCGCAGGTGTCGGGGTTGGCTCCACGGTCTATGTTGCGGGCGCTGGCCCGGTTGGCCTCGCAGCAGCGGCTTCCGCCCGTATTCTTGGTGCCGCCGTGGTGATGATCGGTGACTTCAACAAGGATCGTCTGGCCCACGCCGCCAAGGTGGGTTTTGAACCCATCGATCTGTCGAAGAGCGATCGGCTGGGCGACATGATCGCCGAGGTCGTGGGCACCAATGAGGTCGATAGTGCCATCGATGCCGTTGGCTTCGAGGCGCGCGGTCACGCTGGCGGCGAACAGCCTGCCATTGTGCTCAACCAGATGATGGAAATCACCAGGGCGGCCGGATCAATCGGTATTCCGGGTCTCTACGTCACAGAAGATCCGGGTGCCGCCGAGAATGCCGCCAAGCAAGGCAACCTCTCGCTCCGTTTCGGCCTCGGCTGGGCCAAGGCGCAATCGTTCCACACGGGCCAGACACCGGTGCTGAAATACAATCGCCAGCTCATGCAAGCCATCCTGCATGACCGCCTGCCGATTGCTGACATCGTCAATGCAAAGATCATCCCGCTGGATGAAGCCGTGCAGGGCTACGAGAGTTTCGACCAGGGCGCTGCAACAAAATACGTGCTCGACCCGCATGGTGGGCTTGCCGCCTGACGGACAGAGAACAACCTGATGGAAAGAAAGGGCCGGGCAGCAGTGCTCGGCCTTTTTCATCGATGCCGATTTAGAGTTTGTCAGGGAAAACTGGGGTCCGGCTTTCGGATCAACAGGATGCAAAAACAACAATCCAGAGCGCCCTGCGCTGAATGTGGAATTTTGTTTTGTAAAACAATTGCTTGAGACTGGTCGGAGTGAGATGATTCGAACATCCGACCCCCACGTCCCGAACGTGGTGCGCTACCAGACTGCGCTACACTCCGTGACCAGTGATGCTGGATATAAACCAAGCTTTTTGGGCTTTCAAGAAGTGCAAGCGGGGTGAGGCGCAAAAAAAATGGTAGATTTTGCGATAGCGCAAATGCTTCGCGCATTAGCAGCACGCGGGCAAAATCAACGATTTTTGGGGAAGGTTGAATGGTCGGAGTGGAGAGATTCGAACTCCCGACCCTCTGGTCCCAAACCAGATGCGCTACCAGACTGCGCTACACTCCGTACTTCAATGAGGCGCGGTATAGACCATGAATTTTGCGCTGGCAAGCGGGGGGAGACAGAAATTTGTGAGAAAATTTTGCATCGAATATGGGTGCAAGCGCCAAGCTTTGTGTGTTGGTTGTGCACGGGGCTGTAGCGTGGCTTAGATGCCGCAATCTTGCGTGTTTTTTGCCAAGTTTGCCTCTGTTTTAAACTTGGTGATTTCCAAGCTAATATTTTGGCGCTAAAGGCAAAAGAGAGAGCGGCATGGCGCGGGTTCTGGCAGGAATTTTCGCCATTGGTGGTCGCTTAAGTGAGATTATCAAGGATAAAGCGGATGAATTTCAAGATCATGCTGACGGCAGGCCTTGCGCTGGCATTGGCGGGCTGCACGACAACCGGAAGCGGCGGCATTATGCCCGAAGCCAAGAAAAATGCGGTGGAAGCGCGCTGGAATGGCCAGCCTGCCGGCAAGTTCTTTGCCCAGTTTGGCCCGCCAATCAATGATGTGCAATCTGGCAGCTCCACCATTTACACATGGCGCGGCGGCTTCAAAAATCGCAAGGTGCCGGTTGATGGCAAGTCGAAAGCCACACGCACCCAATATCTCAGCTGCCAGGTGAACCTGACGGTGTCGTCGGATTACGTGATCCAGTCGATCAAGACCGTTGCCGACCGTCCTTATCAGGATGGCAAGACATGGTGCGAAACCTTCCTCGGCGGCCAATAAGCGCCTTTGCGCTGATTTTTGCCCCGATTTTTATTGTCCCATTCGGCACCGTTGCGTGCCGAATGGATCTTCCTTCTGGTGCATTGCACGCGCCTTTGGCAGGAAATGCGCCAGAGCGCGCCGCTTTTAGAGATATTTGCTCTTGTCCATGCTGCTTGCGAAAGGCAATTCCTGTTAATGGACGCTGAAACCAGCGATACTCCTGCAAAGTAGCAGGAAAGAAGCCCATGACATCGCATGATAATGTTCAGGCTGCCTCCACGCTGGATGCGGCCCTGGCTGAACTTGATCTGGTTGACCGCCTTCGGCTTGTCGAAGAGCTGGGCGGCCGTGCCGTTTTTACCACCAGTCTTGGTATTGAAGATCAGGTGATCACGGCGGCTATTGGTCTGTCCAATGTGGCAATCCATGTGGCAACGCTGGAAACCGGCCGGTTGTTCAAGGAAACGCTGGATCTGATCACTGAGACCGAAGAGCGTTTTGATGTAACCATCACGCGCTATCATCCCGAACAGGATGATATTGATGCCTATGCCGCCAAATATGGCCTGAATGGATTTTATGAAAGCGTCGAAGCGCGCCATGCCTGCTGTCATGTGCGCAAGCTTGTGCCGCTGGCCAAGGCGCTGGAAGGTGCCACGGTCTGGATCACGGGCCTGCGCCGCAGCCAATCTGGCAATCGTGCCGCAACGCCGTTTGCCGAATATGATGCAGAGCGCAATCTGATCAAGGTCAATCCGCTGGCCGATTGGTCGTTGGACGACATCAACGCTTACGTGAGCGCAGAGGCCGTGCCGATCAACCCGCTGCATGCCCGTGGCTATCCATCAATCGGCTGTGAGCCTTGCACACGGGCCATCAAGCCCGGCGAGCCTGAGCGCGCTGGTCGCTGGTGGTGGGAAAATGACGAGAAGCGTGAGTGCGGACTGCATGTGCCGGAATCGGCCATTCCTTCGCTCAACTCCAGCTCTCTTTAATCGCGAAATTATCCGTTAAACGGGAAAATGCTCCGGCTCACTAGCCATGGGCAGGTCCCAGAAGGTAGAAAAGCAACTATGTCCGCAAAGCTTTCGGCCACACACTCTGAGTCTGGACAGCAGGCTCCCATTGGAAATCAGGTTATGCATCTCCATCAGTCCGAGTTTGATCCCCATTCAAAGGAAACAGCAGGGCGTAGCCCGCTGGATCCGCATTTGAAGGCGTTGGAAAACGAAGCCATTCACATTTTCCGCGAAGTGGCGGGCGAATTTGAAAACCCGGTGATGCTCTATTCCATTGGCAAGGATTCGTCTGTGCTGCTCCATTTGGCGCGCAAGGCGTTTTATCCGGGTCGTGTGCCATTTCCGCTGCTGCACGTTGATACCGGCTGGAAATTCAAGGAGATGATCACCTTTCGTGATCAAATAGCCAAGCTCTATGATCTCGATCTGGTGGTGCATACCAATCCGCGCGGCAAGGCAGAAAACATCTCGCCTTTCACCCACGGTTCGGCCTACCACACTGATGTGATGAAGACCGAGGCACTGCGGCAGGCGCTGGAAGCTGGCAAATATGACGCCGCTTTTGGTGGCGCGCGCCGCGATGAAGAGGCGTCTCGCGCCAAGGAGCGGATTTACTCTTTCCGCACACCCGACCACAAATGGGACCCGCGCAACCAGCGCCCGGAGCTGTGGAATGTCTATAACGGCATGATCCGCAAGGGCGAGAGCGTGCGCGCCTTTCCGCTGTCCAATTGGACAGAAGTGGATATCTGGCGCTATATTCAGGCAGAAAATATTCCGCTTGTGCCGCTGTATTTTGCCGCCAAGCGCCCGTTTGTCGAGCGTGATGGCATGATGATCATGGCGGAAGACGAGCGGCTGGAGCTTTTGCCCGGCGAAACCTTGCAAGAGGGCATGATCCGCTTCCGCACGCTGGGCTGCTTCCCGCTGACGGGGGCCATTCCATCCACAGCCACGACGCTGGACGAAGTGATTGCCGAGCTTGAAATTGCCACTGTTTCCGAGCGTCAGGGCCGCGCGATTGACCGCGACCAGTCCGGCTCGATGGAAAAGAAAAAACGCGAAGGATATTTCTGAGATGACCGCAAGCGCTACAGCCCTCGCCAACGAACTTCCTCAGGCCGAGCCGGTTTTTGTCGGCCGCGATCTGCGCCCGCTGCGTCTCATCACCTGCGGATCAGTCGATGATGGTAAATCCACCCTGATTGGCCGCCTGCTTTGGGACACCAAAGCCGTGAAGGAAGATCAGGCCGCAACGCTGCGCCGCGACAGCGGCAAGCAGAACGATCTCGGCTTGCCGGATTTTGCCCTGCTTTTGGATGGCCTTCAGGCCGAACGCGAACAGGGCATCACCATTGATGTTGCCTATCGCTATTTCGCCACCGATAAGCGCTCGTTTATCGTGGCCGACACCCCCGGCCACGAGCAATATACTCGCAACATGGCAACCGGCGCTTCCACCGCCGATCTGGCCGTGCTGCTGGTCGATGCCCGCGCCGGTATTTTGGAGCAAACCCGTCGCCATGCGACGATTGCCTCCTTGATGGGCATCAAGCAATTTGTGCTGGCCGTCAACAAGATCGACCTGACCGATTATAACAAGGCAGGTTTTGATGCGATTGTGCATGAGTTCAAGGAAATTGCCCTGACGCTCGGCGTGCGCCAAATTACCGCCATTCCCATGTCGGCGTTGAAGGGCGAAAACGTTGTGTATAGCGGCCGGGCTTCCATGCCTTGGTATGATGGCCCAACGCTTGTGGAAACACTGGAAAAGGCCACAGTACGCTCGGCACAAAGCACAGGTTTTCGCCTGCCCGTACAGCGGGTTAGCCGTCCGGGCGAGAGCTTTCGCGGCTATCAGGGTACGGTTGCCGGTGGTTCGGTCAAGCCCGGAGATAGCGTGGCGATTTTGCCATCCGGTGCGGTTGCCAATGTGAAGCAGATCGTGACCTTTGATCTGGTGCGCAACGCGGCCGTTGCTGGTGACGCCATCACGCTGGTGCTCGACCGTCAGGTGGATGTGTCGCGCGGCGATATGATTGTCGCGCTCGACAATGAACCGCAGATCGGCCTCGCATTCGATGCGCAGCTGGTGGCGCTTCAGCCCGATGGCATTGTGCCCAACAAGCGCTATTGGCTGAAAAGCGGCTCCCGCCGCCAGCGTGTGCAGGTCAAGCCTGTGCAAAAACTGGATCTGAAAAACGGCAAATGGGGTCCAACCGAAGACCTGCCAATGAACTCGATTGGCAAGGTGCATCTGGCTTTTGATGAAAAGGCAGTGTTCGATGCCTACGAGCAAAACCGCTCGACCGGCGCTTTCATCCTGATCGATCCAGACACCAACAACACGGTGGCCGGTGGCATGATCACCGCCAAGCGCTCGGATGTAGACGGTCTGAACGCTGGCGAGGGCCGCGTGCTGTTGTCGCTGCCCGCCGATCTTGCAGATCAGCTCATGGCCACCGAACTTCTGGCCTCGCGCCGCGATGAGGTGGAAATGCGCCGTGTGACCACGGCTGCTGCCCGCGATTTGCTGGATGGGATTGAGGGGTAATTTTTCATCAGCCGTGATTGGCTGGTAATATCCATTGGAGCCGCCATGCGTTGGACAAACGCATGGCGGCGTTTTCAATTTTTACAAGCTGTCCAAATATTGATCTATGTGGTTCTTCCACAGAGCTGGTTTGAACATCAATGCGTGTCCCATCGGAGCCGAGACGAATTTTCCCTGCCCACCGGCTGCGGTGAATCGTTCAAAATTTTTTCGACAATGGCCAATTCGATAATATTGGTCATAACTCCCGTGTAACCAAAGTGTCGCTATTCCGGCAGATGCGCCACGCTCAAACAGGTTTGGATTGACGATTTCATGGCTCGGGCAAGCCCTGCCGAGCCAGCCGCCATTGAAATTAATAGCGCCTTTGAAGGTGTTCGGCCTCATGCCCGCATATGCTATCGCCAAGATGCCGCCGCGTGAAACGCCCGCTATAGCGAGTTGGCTCTGGTCCACGTCAGGCCGTTCGCGCAGATGATCGACGACGGCATCAACATCCTCAATGGCTCGCTCAAAACCGGCAATCGCAATGTCCACATCACAGGAATAACCGGAGCCGTCCTGAGCAAGTCCCTCGCCATAAATGCCGCCCGATTTCCCGCGCCCTCGACGCTGGGGAAAAAGGATCATCCAGCCCCGGTTTGTAAAATAATTCGCGACAACGGCCGGGCTTATTGTTCGACGATAAAGAGACTTATTGCGCCCGATGCCTGTTGAGCCATGATTGAAAATGATCGTTGGATAGGGCCCATCGTGTTGGGGTGAGGCTGCCGCAATTTCCAATTGAACGCCCGCCTCGCGTGACGGTATGAAGAACCTGTCAAATTTCATTGATGCCTGCGCTTTATGATTTTTGTCGAAAAATTCTCAACTGAAGCGGCGCGTGTTTTTTGAATTTTGCCCACTGTGGGCTGCATGGCCCATCACGGACGCTTCGCAATGTCTGCCGCACGCGCATGGCAGGCAAATTAAGGAACGGCCACGTGATCTCGTGGCAGCAGCGTGACGTCAATCGGCCGCCCGATCCCGTTCTATAGATAACGGCAATCGCGTTCGAAGGGTTGTTTAGCGCATTTTCCGCGACAATCAAGCGCGAATAGCGCGGAGGCTAAGGGCGAAGAGCGATGAAGGCGGCGCGAACAGCGGTATGGGCAGCTCGCGTTTATTGTGTGTCGCGCCTTGTTGAATCGCGCTCGATCAGCTCAAAGCCCAGATCCACCGGCTCTGTATGTTTGCGGCCTTCGTTGACGCGTAAAATCATATTGGCGGCGCTGTAGCCCAGTCGATAGAGCGGCATGCGCACTGTGGTCAGAGAGGGCACTGTATAGGCTGAATAATCAATATCGGAAAAGCCGCACACACCCAATTGATACGGCACATCAATGCCGCGGCGTTGACATTCGAACAGCACGGCAATGGCCAGATCATCGTGGCTGCACAACACGGCATCCAGATCTGGTTCTGCCGCCAGCAGGCGATCCAGAATTTCGCCGCCGAGGCTGAGGGGATTTTCGGCACTAACGGAAATGACCAGATCGGGATTGTAGAGGCCTTCTTGCGTGAGGCGCTCCTTATAGCTCTCGAGACGCATGGTGACCGGAATATCGACCCGACCAGAGCAAAAGCCGATGCGGCGATAGCCTTTGGCCAGAAGATGATCAATGGCGACCTTGCCGGCGGCGCGGTTATCTACCCCGATGGCCATGTCGATGGCGGGATAGCTGATATCAATAAATTGTATCACAGGGCAGGGGGCCTGCCGCAGAAGGTCCGTGACGCGCGGGTCCACTTGCACGCCGCCAATCATGATACCCGCCGGGTTTTGCGCAAAAAACTCCTTCAACAGGCGGATTTCCTCCTCGGCACAGAAGCTGGTGTTGACATATTGAATGCGCATGCCGCTGTTGCGCATGCGGTCTTCGATACCCTTCATCACGGGTGGAAAAATGCTGCTGCCCAACATGGACGACAGCACCCCGATGGTGTTGCTGTTGCGGCTGGCCAGCGCCCTTGCAGCAAAATCGGGCACATATCCCAACTCATTTATGGCCTCCAGAATGGTTTCGCGCAATTCGTCCGTTACTTTTTCCGGACGGTTGAGGGCGCGTGATACCGTGATGGGGCTAACCCCCACTTTCACCGCTACATCTGTCAGCGTCACCCGGTTGTTTGTTCCTCTACGTTTTCCTCTCACGGGTCCTCCACAGACGGTTCATTCCCTATTTATTGCCAGTAAAATCTGTGGGATGCCACAGTTATCAATGCAGATGTACAGTTCTTTCGTCTCATTTTTTGGCGATCATCAAGAACTCTATGTCAGGAAATTACGAATTCAAATGACGTTTTTGAAATGAAAACGCTCCCACAGATCATAAAAATTTAAATTCTATAGTAAGGAGCGTTTATCTGGGAGATTTTGTCGATTCATAAGAGAGATTTAGTGCCATTGTGAATAGATATATTGATGATAATCATCTGATTATCATTTGTTTTATTTTATGTTTTATTATTTTATGAATTAGGAATATTTCCGTATAGTTTTTTGGTTGTTGCGCGCGTAAAAACAATCTTTCATTGAGGGATTATTATCCTTTTTGGCTATATGACGCAACTCTTGAAAAAGGGGGGTAAACACCGCATGCGGCACCGTCCTCGGCGGCTTTTACAGAAGGTTGCACCTTGTGCGTCTGCGGAGTACACAAGGCCTGCTGCATCCTTGCTGAAATCGGAATCGATTGAAGGCAGGATGCCGTCCGTGAAAAGAGTTACAGCGTCCTTTGTGCGTTTGATAAACCGCACGGCGATGTCGTATAAGCTGGAGCCAACTCGCCCCGCATGAGCATCCGATTTATTCGCCCTGTTTCCTTAAGCGCCCGCTATGCTTTGCGCTTGGCCATTGTGTCCTTTTTGCTGTTGGTTGGAAGCTTTGCGGCTTTTCGGCTGGGCTCTTTGCAGGTGCCAACATTTGTTTTGCTGGCGCTTTTGTCTGGCGGGCTGGCACTTTTAACGGTGCCCTTGGCGCTGTGGGGGTTATGGCGTTTGTGGCAGGTGGGGGCAGAGGGCGGCATTGCCGCCACCAAAGCGTTGGTTATTGCCGTTTTGCCGCTCAGCGTGCTGGGCGTGGCGGCACATTATTATCAAACGCGTCCGCCGATTTTTGAGATCACCACCGATACAGACGAACCCGCCGCCTGGATTGCGCCGCCCAAGGCCGTGCAAGGGTGGATGCCACGGCCAAAATCTGATCCAGCCTGGCATGCAAGGGTTCAAGCCGCGGCCTATCCCACGCTGACGGTGCGCAGCTATAATGGCGCGCTGGACAGGGTTTATCAAACGGCGCGGCAGGTGGCGTCAGACCAGCGCTTCAAGGTGACACAAACGGCGGGTGCTGCCTATGCGCGTCCCGATTTTCCCGCCACCGCCATGCGGCCGGAGCTTTTGGGCGGTGATTCCGGGGTCAAGGCTCCGGTGCCTTTGGCAAGGCCCGAGCCAGAGCAGGAGATGCCGGATACGGATAATGAACCGGCAGGCACCATTCGCATTCAGGCTACCAGCCGTGATTTTATCACGGGACTTCCGTTTGATATTGTTATTCGCCTGCGGGAAGAAGAAGACAGTGTGCTGGTGGATATGCGCGTGGCCAGCCGCTATGGGCCGCACGATCTGGGCCTGTCGGCTGCCATTGCAAATCGCTATCTGACCGCGATGGACGGTACCCTTTTGGGCATCGCCGCCGAGTAAGGCCGCCTTATCCGTTGAAATGTCAGCAGACGATCAATTTGGTGTATAGGTGCTGGTCAGCAATGCCGGGCCGTAGCTTTTAACGGTGCCTTTTTCAACCAGATCTTCCAGATGCGCCAGCACCGATAGGCTTGCGGCCTTATGAAGCTTTGGATCAAGGCCGCGATAGAGCGTGGCAACCACGGCGTCCACCGTGCGATCACCGGCCTGAATGCTGGCAATGATGGATGTTTCGCGCTTTAAACGATGGTTCTTGAGGCCAGCCACATAGGCGGCGGGTTCCATCACCGCCCCGCCATGGCCGGGGAGATACACCGTATCCTGGCGCGCCAGCAGCTTGTCCAGCGAGGTCATATAGTGGCGCATCGAGCCATCCGGCGGCGCAACCACCGTGGTGGACCAGGCCATGACGTGATCGGCTGAAAACAGCACACCTGTGCCGTCAAGCGCAAAGGCCGAATGATTGGCGGCATGGCCGGGGGTGAGTACGGTTTCCAGCGCCCAGCCATCGCCCCGCAGCACCTCACCATCCTTGAGGCTGATGTCAGGCACAAAGGCGTGGTCACTGCTCTCGCCAAAGGCATCGGCTTCACCCGCATGCAATGGCCGCGACAACCGATGCGGCCCCTCGGCCACCAGAGTGGCACCCGTTGCTTGCTTGAGCTGTTGTGCCAGTCCGCAATGGTCGCGGTGGGTGTGGCTGACAACAATGTGGGTGAGGGTGCGGCCCTGCAAGGCCCGCAGCAGGGCGGCAAAATGCGCATCATCGGCCGGGCCGGGATCAACAATGCAGACGTATTTATCGCCAATGATATAGCTGTTGGTGCCTTCAAAGGTCATCATGCCGGGATTATTGGCCGTTACCCGCTGTATCTGGGGTGCTAGCGCTATGCACTGACCATGGGCCGCCTGATAATCGGCAGATAGGGATGAGGAAACAGCAAGGTTCACGGCAAGAGAGGCCTTTATCAGGAAACGGCGACAGCGCGCTATTTATACTCGATTTCAATAAAGGCCATCGGCTGATCACCCCCATTGATGACATTATGGGCAATGCCTGCGTCGCGGCGATAGGCCTCGCCGGTGCGGCTGAGAACGCGGCGCTCGCCTGTCTCGTCTTCAATCAAAAAATGACAATCGGTCATCGGCACCACAACATAGCCCAGGCCATGGACGTGATGGCCGGTGGCAGCCCCCGGCTCAAAATCCCAGCGTACAATGCGGGTTACGGCATCATCAACGAGGATGGTGGGTATGGCAGGTGGTCGGGCCGAATAACCGGGCATGGGCGATCCTCTGTTGCGGTTGTATGTGCACAGTTGACATAAAATCCGACCGAGTAAAGCGCAAAAAAGCCTTCTCCCCGGCTGGAGAGAAGGCTTTGGCTTAGGCGGCGTTGGTCATTGCGGTTTAGGCCGCGCGTCGCTCGTGGCGTCCTTCGCCAATTTCCTCGACAATCTTGGCCACAAAGGCATTGAGATCGCCGGGATTGCGCGAGGTGATGATGCCCTTGTCGGTCACGACAGCTTCATCAACCCATTGAGCGCCCGCATTTTTCACGTCGGTCTTGATCGAGTGATAGGATGTTGCCTTGCGCCCGCGCAGTGCATCGGCCTCAACCAGAAGCCACGGTGCGTGGCAGACCGCAGCCACAACCTTGCCAGAGGCCACGAAATCCTTGACCAGCTTCACGGCTGTTTGATCGGTGCGCAGAATATCGGGGTTGATCTGACCGCCCGGCAGCACAATCGCATCAAAATCATCGACCTTTACATCACCGACCAACAGATCGACATCGACTGTGTCGCCCCAGTTTTTGTCATCCCAGCTTTTGATCGGCTCTTTTTTCAACGAGGCGATTTTGACAGTCGCGCCCTTGGCCCGCAATTGCTCAAGCGGAACGCGCAACTCGGATCGTTCATAGCCATCGGTGGCAAGAATGAGAATCTTGGCTTCATTCATCTTGGTCATTGTCGTTCCTTTCCATATCTTTTGAAGGGCACACACCGAGCATGAAAACAGCCCAGCTGCTTTGCGCATCGACCGTGGGGTTAACGCGCCGAAATCGTCCATCGTCACCGCGTATTCGGTGACATTCAAATGTGCGCCTCGGTGAGATAACCAATGGGTCGGCAGATCGTTCCAAAGTTTTTCAACCTGTTTTTGCGATCAAAAAGGCAATTTCGGTTAAAAAGATAAAAAGGGTCATTGCAGGCAGCGCCCAGTTTTGCTAATGACCGCCCATCCGAACGGGTGAGCGATTTGCCTCCACCCTTTCGTGATGGGGCGTAGCCAAGCGGTAAGGCACTGGTTTTTGGTACCGGCATGCCCAGGTTCGAATCCTGGCGCCCCAGCCACTATTTGTTTCTCCCAATGAAATCAAAGAGTCGAGTAATTTTAGAAAACGTAGTTGCAGCAGTTTTCCGGCGCATATTTCCATAACTTAGGTAATGGTTGCGCGTCCTTATTTTTTCCCCCGAATCTGCGAGTCGTCGCTGGGGGTGTTATGGAAAAAGAGCGCTTAAGAGAAGTATGGCTTCAGAAGAAGATTCCGGTCGTTATTCGGCACGAGGAAAAGGGCTATAAACTACGCGTGCGCCTTCATTATGCCGAGAACAATAGACAATGGCTAAATACGGTCGGCAGATCTTCGGTAACGTGGATCCATAGCAAGAGCTATTGGGAGCTTCCGAAAAATTGGTTCAACGATTTCGTCAATCGAGCATTAGAGCGCTATGGCAAGCTTTATGTGATCCAGCCCTGCCGCGAGCAAGAGAAGTGCGCACCTGCCTGCATGAATGCTGAAGGACACGAATGCCAATGCTCGTGCATGGAGGCAAACCATGGAAACCGCAATAGCGGAAGCTGGTCTGAAGTGTCCGAGACTTTCGCAACGCGATGGGGTGAGAAGGAAATCGCTTGCCGCTTGATGGTGTCAAAATCTAAGCTTTTTCAGGTTTAGCACGCCAATTGGCTGATTTAACGATGTCGCAGTATTGCTCAAAAGCTGCGATGCTTTGATCACTGCGCTCGCCAGCGTAGAATTCCGTGATGCGGTCCTGCTTAACCTCCGAGCGATTTTTGGCGAGGTCACAATTGAAAATATCGATCTGGTTTGCTGGAGGTCGGCTCTTATTCTCGTTCAGATTAAAGCCACTTGCGACGAGGCTTTTCCGCAATCCTTCGTAAGCAGCCGATAGCGTGTCGACGTCCGGACCGGACAAACTAATGTCATCCATATAGACTGAGCGGGTTATTGTAGGATCAAGCTGCCGTAAAAATTCGGCCACCGGCGATAGGGAAAGGACGAGCGTCGCCAAGATCGGAGATTGAATGAAGCCGTAAGGCAGAACATAACCACCGCCCTGATAGGGGTTTTTCACGGTGGACCACTTCGCGTAGTGTTCCGGAAACGCAACGCCGATCTGTTTAAGAGCACGTTTCACGCGATTTCTTTGTACGGTGTAGAAAAAATGAGTAATATCTACACGGCAGAAGCATTCATTCTGACGATGATCGTGAAGTGCTTTGATGTGAGCGCCTTCTTGAAGGTGAGACATGAACGGGTCAAAAGTATAGGCTGCCTCTACCTTTTCCTTTACTTCTTTCCCTATTGCTCTCCCTACATCTGACGGGCAGAAAACATGCTTGCCGTTACTTATGTAAGAAAATTCAAAATTATGAAAAACGCTTACCATCGTAGTTGACAACCTTGCTGATCAGATCAATAACTGCACTCACATTCTCCAAAAGGAGAAGTGAGATCGTCAGGATCGTCACAGCAAGGTTGGTGCGTTTGGATTTTTTGTTCATCTCAAAAGCCCTCCATGCTAGCCCCGGCAACCAGCAACTCTATTCACACAGAGCCGTCAACTGAGAGAATATCCTGTTAAGGTATTCCCGAAGCTAGGCATCAGGTAACACAAGGTAATCCCGAAGTAAGCCACGCGAGTGCGGTTATCGCCGGACGCACTAACCATTTAAGACGAGCGATTGAAAATTGCAACCACGAAAACGCAGTTTTCAACCTCAAAATATTTTGTGTCACCTATCTGGCAATTCTTCTCCCAATCCTTAATTGCATAAGCCGTCGCTTAATTCATTTTTCACCATATTCTTTTGCAGCGCCTTAACGTTAACGGTCCTATAAATACCTCATTCCGTTGGGGGATTTTTGTTTTGTGTAGCGGCGTGGGTGCTATGAGGAGTGTCAGGGTATTTGCTCTGCCGCAAGGGTTCTCCATGTCTTGTTTTTGAGTATGTGAGTAAAGCGTATGGTGAGTAAAAACACGAATGTGGCCGCTTACACGGCGCTTCAAAGTTTGCGCAGCAATGAAAGCAGTCTGAGTGCCAGCCATAACCGGATGGCCACCGGCTATCGTGTGGCCAAGCCTTCCGATAATGCTGCCTATTGGTCTATTGCAACCACAATGCGCTCTGACAACCGCTCCATCGCCTCGGTGCAGGACGCGCTCAACATGGCAGGAAGCGTGCTTGATACAGCCTATAATGGCATGAGTACCGCAACCGATTTGATGTCCGAGGTCAAGGCACGCCTTATTTCTGCGCGCGACACCGGGGTGGATCGCAACAAAATCAACAGCGAGCTGGACGAGATGCGGCGTCAGTTTCGATCAATTGCCGAATCCTCGAGCTTTTCCAAAGAGAATTGGCTGCAACGCTCATCGACCACGGACAGGGCCAACCGCGATCTTGTTGGGTCCTTTGTGCGGGATAATTCCGGGTTGGTGACGGTCAACACGATCAATTACGATATCAATGGTCAGGCGGGCACATCCGACGTGAATTATCTGATTGATGATGTCGAGGGAGAGCGTGGAATTCTCACTGGCTCGGGTTTTTCCGCTGAGCTTGGCACGGCCAAGACCTGGGTGATGTTTAATGGTGCCAACGCTGGCACCAATTACAACGAAATCCGATTGGCGAGCAACAGTTCCACCACGGACATCGATGAGATGATCAGCGTTGTTGACCATATGACCGAGCGAATGACCGACGTTGCCACCCAGATGGGCGCGATGGCAACGCGGGTGGACATGCAATATGAATTTTCCAAGCAGTTGCAAGGCTCTATCAATAAAGGTGTCGGCGGCATGGTCGATACGGATATGGATATGGAATCCAGCCGCTTGAAGGCGCTGCAAGTGCGAGAGCAATTGGGGATAAAATCACTGTCGATTGTCAATGTCAGCGTGCAATCGGTGCTGCAACTTTTATAGCAATGTTGGAGTGTATTTGGCGCGGCATTGTCGTGCCGCGCCAAACACGATGTCTGATCAGACCAGAAAAATCGAGATAATCGGGAATGCGGTGAGAATAATGATCCGCAGCAGATCGGCGGAGACAAAGGGGATAATGCCCTTATAGGTCTCGCGGATCGGCACGCCCTTCGACATGGCCGAGATGATAAACAGGTTGAGCCCCACGGGTGGCGTTATCATGCCAATTTCGGCCACCATCAGCACCAGAATACCAAACCAGATGGCGAAATGCTCTGGTGTCATGCCAAAATCCATGGATGTGACGATGGGAAAGAAAATCGGGATGGTCAGCACGATCATCGACAGCGAATCCATGATGCAGCCAAAGATGATGTAGAGCACCAAGATGATGATCAGCACTGTCATCGGGGTAAACCCTTGTGCGGTCACCCATTCGGCACCCACTTGTGGCAGGCGCGAAAACGCCAGGAAGGAGTTGAACACTGAGGCACCAAGCACGATAAAAAAGATCATGCCCGTGGATGTCGCCGTTTGCTTGAAGCAATCCAGCAACGCCTCTCGGCTCAGGCCACCATTGACCCACGCCACCAGACCGGCGCTGGCCGCGCCAATGGCCGCCGCTTGCGTGGGGGTAAACCAGCCCAGATAAATACCGCCAACCACCAGGCCAAAAATGGCAACAACCGGCCACACGGCAATCAGGGCCGGAATGCGCTGTGCCCAGGGAATCCGTGGTGCCTGCCCAGCCTGATCGGGGTGAAGGCGCACATAAATGGCAATGGCGATCAAATAGGAAACGGCGGCCAGCAGGCCCGGCACAAAGGCTGCTAAAAACAGCTTGGCAATATTTTGCTCGGCCAAAATGGCATAGATCACCAGCACCACCGATGGCGGGATGAGGATGCCCAACGTGCCGCCTGCGGCAAGGGCCGCTGTTGCCAAGCCGCCGCCATAGCCGTGGCGTTTCAGCTCAGGCAATGCCACCTGCGCCATGGTGGCGGCCGTTGCCAGCGATGAGCCGCAGATAGAGCCAAAGCCTGCGCAGGCCCCCACAGCGGCCATGGCAACGCCGCCCTTGCGATGGCCAAGAAACGCGGCGGCGGCATTGAAAAGCGATTGGCTCATGCCACCGCGTGCCGCAAACTGGCCCATCAGCAAAAACAGCGGAATGATCGAGAGCGAGTAATTGGCATTGGTGATCCAAGCGATCCCCTTAAGCTGGGATAGAATAACCGTCCAACGACCGGTGACCAGATAGGTGCCGACAATGCCGGTGGCCAGCATGGCAGCGCCAATGGGTATGCGCATGAAAATCAGGGCAATAAGAACAGGGAAAGACCACAGGCCGATTTCGATACTTGTCATCAATGGGCTCCCGGCGCTGTGTTGATGGCATGGCCCGTGCGAATGGCCCAAATGTCGGTGGTCAGCGCATAAAGACAGACCAGCAGATTGGCGATGAGAAGAATGAGTGCCACCGCATAGCCCCACCAGATGGGCAAAAGCAGCAGCGTGGTTGTTTCGCCATTGTTCCATTTGTCCATGAACCCAATGGCATGACGCCAGGTGATCAGGCCAAACAGGATGGCAATCACCAGATCACCCACCAGTTGCGACCAGTTCATGGCCTTGGGGCCAAAGGCGTTGAGAAACAGGTCAACCCCCACATGGCCGCGCATCAATTGGCAATAGGGCAGGAAGGCGAAGACGGCAAAGCCGCACAGCGCCTCGACCAATTCGATTTCGCCGGGCAGGGGCGCAAGCGCCAAGCCGCCGATAATGGAAACGCCGGTTAAAAGCGCCGCCACAATCAGGCAGACACCGCCAAAATAGACCAGGAGATTGCACAGACCATGAACCCATTGTTGGGGTTTCGCCTTTGGGTGGGGCTGCGAGGCCGGGCTGGCAGAAGATGAAGTCATCGGAGCGTCCTTTGGAGACTTGTCACGCCTGTTCACGCGCGCAAACGACACATGCAAAACAGGGGCTATGCAATGCTTTAGAGCGTATCAGGCTTTAAATTCGCATGATCATCGCACATGGTCATGGCACAATGCACCACGACCATGCGCGCAACGAAGCGTCTTCTTCGCGTCTTTACTTGCTTTCTTTTTCAACGAAAGCGACTGCGTCCTTATAGAGCTCGGTGCCGTTCAAGCCACGCTTGTCCATGTCCTTGATCCAGTTGGCAGTGACCGATTCGCCAGCCTTTTTCCAGCGTGCCGTCTCTGCATCATCCAGCACGATGAGTTTATTGCCAGCCTTTTCCGCAATGGCCTTGCCGCGCATATCGCCGTCATCCATCACCTTGCCGAATTGGCGGGCAAGCTCACGGCCCGAGTTTTTGTCGATGACTTTCTTGAGGTCATCGGGCAGCGCATCATAGCTGTCCTTGTTCATCGCAAACAGGAAGGTTGCGGTGTAGAGACCATTTTTACCGGAAAATGATGTGTGGTTTGGTGCAAGTTCGGCAATTTTGATCGAGGGGGTCACTTCCCATGGCACCACGGTGCCATCAATCACGCTCTTGGAAAGCGATTCCGGTACTGCCGTTACCGGCATGCCGATCGGGGTGGCCCCCATGGCTTCCAGCATCTGGTTGACCACTTTCGAGGTGCCACGCAGCTTCAGACCCTTCATGGATTCCAGCGACGTAATTGGCTTGCTGGCAATGGTATGCAACAATCCGGGGCCGTGGGTGTGAACGGTCAACACATGATAGTCTTTAAACTCATCCTTGAGGTGCTTTTCATAATAATCATAGAAAGCAACCGAGGTTGCCTCGCCGGTGGTCATCATGAAGGGCAGTTCAAAGGCTTCTGATTTCGGGAAGCGGCCCGGCGTATAGCCAATCACGGTCCAGATCAGGTCCACAACGCCGTCCTTGACCTGATCCACCAGATCGCCGGGCTTGCCGCCCAGCTGCATGGCCGGGTAAAGTTCCACTTCAATCCGTCCGCCGGACTCAGCCTTGATCTTGTCGGCCCAAGGTTGCAATGCCTTGGCCGGAATGGTTGCTTGCGGCGGCAGCATCTGGTGCAGCTTCAAAACAACATCGGCGGCCATCGCCGATCCCGCCATCAAGGTTAATCCAAGCCCGCACAGGCTTGCAACAATCGTCTTACGCATGAAATTTCCCTCCCATTAGCACTCAAAACGTCAAGGGAAGCATGTCCGACACCGCAAGGTTTGCGCAAAAATCCATGGCGCAATCCGTCTCACGGTGTCATTGGCGTGGATGATCCTCCGTCACCCCGTGCCACTTCCCATAAGGCAACTCACGTCGGCAAGATTCGCGTGACATGCCTCTTCATCTCCGATCAACACGGAGATGCCTTCTGTCGCGACGTTACAGAAGTTGGGCCGTCTAGCAAATAAATAATATGAAGAAATTCATAACTGAATGGATATGAAACCGGGGTGATCACAGCCCGGAGCATTGCCGAAAATCATGCAGCATGGCAATGTGCTGCATGGTTTTCGCCGTGAACCGATTGCGCATCAGGCCATCATTCTGAGTGGCCGGTTGCGGGCTTTTGGCCAGCGGCACGGCTGGCGCGAATGGCTTCCGCTTCAAACGGGCGCGACAGGCCATGGTAGAGCGGCTCTCGCGACAGGACGCGCGATGTTGCATAACCCAGCATGGACGCCAGCATAATGGGGATGACACCATCGTGGTTTGCGGTCATTTCCATAATGATCACAAATGCGGTCATGGGTGCTTGCACAACGCCTGCAAAATAACCGGCCATGCCCAAAACCGCACCTAAGGTGATGCTGGAGCCAAGCACGCTTGCGGCTGTGCTGCCAAGGCCAGCGCCCACAGACAGAGAGGGGGCGAAAATGCCGCCCGGAATGCCGGAAGCCATGGTCAGGAAGGAGGCCAGCAGCTTTTCTACAAAATACATCAGGGGCAATGCATTGCCTTCCACCGCACCTCTGGCCTGTTCATAACCCGTGCCATAGGTCAGCCCGCCAGAGATCACGCCGATGATGGCAACGCCAAGGCCGCAGGCACCGGCCAGCAACACCTTGCGCTGCAAGGGGGATGCCGAGGTTTGCGCCCAGCGGCGAATGCGCCGCGACACGTAAAGTGACATGGAGCTGAACAGCGCACCGGCAGCACCACCACCCACGCCGCAAACGGCCACCAGCGCCCAATCGGCAAGGTTGCTTGCGCCAGGGTTGGCAATGCCGAAATAGGTGTAGCTGCCCACCATGCCCAAGGCCGACAGGCCGGAAATGATCACGGCGATCAGCACCAGACCATTGACGCGGGCGTGATAGGTTTTGCTCATTTCCTCAATGGCAAACACAATACCGGCCAGAGGTGTATTGAAGGCCGCAGAAATACCGGCGGCGGAACCTGCCAGAATAAGCCCATTGGCCTGCGCCATGCCCCCGATGCGGGCCGACATCAACATCAGCGAGGCGCCAACCTGCACGGTTGGTCCTTCGCGGCCAATGGAGCCACCACACAACAGACCGACGATTGTCAGCAGAATTTTACCCGCTGCGATCTTGATGGACAGCAGGCTTTCGCGCCCGGCAGTGGTGCCCACATGGCGGGCGGCGATGGCCTGGGGAATGCCGGAGCCTTGGGACGCCGGAAAATGCCGTTCTGCCATATAACAACACAGGATGAAGCCGAGCGGAGCCATCAGCAGCGGCCAGAGAAAGCCCATCTCTGACGAATGGGTAATGCTGCGAAACAACTCTTGCGCCGCATCGGCGGCCTTGGCAAACCCAACACTGACGGCACCAATGGCGGCAGCGCCTGCCCAGAAAACCAGTCGCATCTTCCAGACGCGCCATGTGCCACCGAGCGCGCGGGACCTGCGCATCATTCTTGAACGTCTTGATCTTTGCACGGTGCTCTCCGTGTTGGGCTATAGCGGGTCTGGATGGTGCCGCGAGCGCAATGAACCTCTAAAGCATGTCGCGTTTCATTGTCTTCAATGAAACGATAACGCACATGCGACAAAACGGACGCTAAAGCATGCCGCATTGAAGCCTATGCACTGCGGCATGCTGTAGCTTATGCCCGTGCTCTAAGCACCTTGACACTGTGAATGCAAGCGCAAGCCTGCCATAAGCCAGTAAATGATATTTTATCCGCACACTTGCGCATTTTTAAAGGTCGGCTTCATCTCCTGTTTACGCGCGCGTGGCAGAACTCGTTTGATTTGATATTTCTAATATGTCTGGCGAAAGGTACGCTTGCCGATGGGTGATGTGGCGCGGATTCAGGATGTGCGCGGGGAAATGTCGCCCGCTAGACGATTGAAAGGCTTTGGGCAGCGTTTTGGCCAGCATCTGGATGTCAGCCCGCGTTATCTCCTCGGGACAGCTGCGCTTTTTTGGGCCGCGCTGGAGCTGGCGGCAGAGCCATTGGCGCAAGTGGGCCTTGCCTATCGCATCACCCACGGGCTGGGGCAGGGCGGTGCCATTGCGTTTTGCGCCATGGCTTTTGCAAGTCTCGGCTTATCCCGCTTGCATCGAACCATGGCGCAAGGGCCTGCGCGTCTTGTCCAAACCGGTGTGCCGCAAATCTGTGTGCAAAAGGCGCGTGATATTGTTGCGAGACAGGATGATGCCAGCGCCGGTCTTGTGGCTTTGGGCGATAAACACATCCTGTTTTCCGATTGCGGTCACGCATTCGTGATGTATGGCAGGCGTGGTCGCACCTGGATTGTGCTGTTTGATCCGGTGGGGCCGCAAACGCTCTGGCCTGCGCTGGTGATGAAAATGGTGCGCGAGGCCAAAGCCGCAGGCTGCCGAGTGGCGTTCTATCAGGTCTCGCCGGCATTTTTGCCCACCGCTGCTGATGCCGGTTTGCGGCTTTTCAAGCTGGGAGATCAGGCCGTAGTGGATCTGCCGGAGTTTGATCTCAAGGGCGGTGATTGGCTCAAATTGCGCCGCTCCATCAATCGCGCCGAGCGCGATGGGTTGGAGTTTTCGATTTTGCCACCCGCTGATGTGGCCGCGGTGATGGATGAACTGGCTTTGGTGTCTGATACATGGCTTGCCCATCACAATGCCGCCGAAAAAGGCTTTTCGCTGGGCACGTTTCAACGCGGTTATGTAACGTCGCATCCGGTGGCAATCATCCGAATGGATGGGCGCATTGTGGCGTTTGCCAATATCCTGACGACACAGACACGCGGCAGCGCCTTCATTGATCTCATGCGCCATCTGCCGGGCGTGCATCGCGGCGCGATGGATCTTTTGTTTGTGCGCATCATTCAATATCTGCAAGCCGAGGGATTTCAGCAGCTTAATCTGGGCATGGCACCTTTGTCAGGCCTGTCAGCGCGCAATTGCGCACCGCTGTGGCATCATCTGGGGCGCTTCATGTTCGAGCACGGGGAGCGGCTCTATAATTTCAAAGGGGTGCAAGCTTTCAAAGCCAAGTTCCATCCCGAATGGCAACCCCGCTATCTCGCCGTTGCCGATAAACGCCAGGCTCCACAGGCGATGATGGATACCGCCCTGCTGATTGGCGGCGGCCTTCGCGGCTTGGTGCGGCGGTGACTGGGCTTACCGATCACTTAACCGCCAAGTCGGATTGATCCAGGGTTCCTGATTGCTGCGTGGCAGCGGATCGCGACCGAGAATATGGTCGGAGGCCTTTTCGCCGGTCATGATCGAAGGGCCGTTCAGGTTGCCATAGGTGACATGCGGAAAGATCGATGAATCGGCCACCCGCAGGCCGTCTACGCCAATGACCTTGCAGGTCGGGTCCACCACTGCCATGGGGTCATCCACTCTGCCCATCTTGCAGGTGCCGCAGGGGTGATAGGCACCTTCCAGATGCTCGCGCAAAAAGGCGTCAATCTCGTCATCGCTTTGCACGCCGCTGCCGGGGGCAATCTCGTGATCGCGATAGGCATCAAAGGCTTTTTGCGCAAAGATCTCGCGGGTTATGCGCACTGCATGGCGGAACTTGATCCAGTCTTCCGCCTCACTCATATAGTTGAAGCGCAAGACCGGAGCATCTTTGACATCGGGTGAGCGCAAGGTGACGGAGCCACGGGATTTCGACATGTTGTAGCCGACATGGGCCTGAAAACCATGGCCTTCCGCCGATGATTTGCCATCATAGGACACGGCAATCGGCAGGAAGTGATATTGCAGGTCCGGCCATTTGATCCCTGCCGCCGAGCGGATAAAGGCCGCCGATTCAAACTGGTTGGAGGTGCCAAGGCCTTTCTTGAGGAACAGCCATTGCGCTCCCACCACGCCTTTCCAGAACCAGTTGTTTTTGGAATGCAGAGTGATCGGCAGTTTCGATTTGAACTGGTGGTAATATTCCAGATGGTCTTGCAGGTTCTGGCCAACGCCGGGGCGATCGGCCACCACCTCAATGCCCATCTCGCGCAGATGTGCGGCCGGGCCAATGCCGGAGAGCAGCAACAATTTTGGTGAGTTGAAGGCGGAAGCCGCAACAATCACTTCGCGGTTGGCGCGGATCACTTCGATCTTGCCGCCGATTTCCACTTCCACACCCACCGCACGCCTGCCTTCCAGCACGATCTTGCGGGCAAAACAGCGGATCAAGCGGCAATTGTCGCGCTTCAGCGCTGGTTTTAGATAGGCATTGGCCGTGGACCAGCGGCGACCTTGCCAGCTGGTTTGCTCCATCGGGCCAAAGCCCTCTTGTTTGCTGCCGTTGTAATCCTCGGTGACGGGAAAGCCCGCTTGCCTGCCGGCCTCAATAAAGGCCTGATAGAGTGGGTTTTTCGCTTCACCCCTGCGCACATGCAAAGGCCCATCGGTGCCGCGCCAGCCCTCTTCGCCGCCATGGGCGTTTTCCATGCGCTTGAAATAGGGCAGCACATCGGCATAGGCCCAGCCTTGCGCGCCCATCTCATCCCAACGGTTAAAATCCTCCGCATGGCCGCGCACATAGACCATGCCATTGATGGAGGACGAACCGCCCACCACCTTGCCACGTGGCGCGATCATGCGGCGGTTGTTGAGATGCGGCTCAGGCTCCGATAGATAGCCCCAATTGTAGCGATCCATATTCATCGGAAAGGCAAGTGCCGCGGGCATTTGCACAAAGGGGCCAATGTCCGAGCCACCGAACTCCAGCACAATCACCGTGTTCTTGCCGTCTTCTGACAGACGGTAAGCCATGGCAGACCCTGCCGAGCCGGAGCCGATGATGATGAAATCTGCCTGCATAAATAACCCTTTGCCGATCTCTGCCCACGCCTGAAACGAGGGGACGGGTTTCTGCCTGTTCTGACGTCATCCTCGGGTTTGACCCGAGGATCCACCTTTTAGTCTTCTGGTGTGGCCGTGGCCTGGATGCTCGGGTCAAGCCCGAGCATGACTGACTGCGGAAAACATCAGTAAGGTGCCTCACATTTGCCCATGCCGACATAGACCGTTTTCAACTCCGAATAATGCTCCAGCGCCGCCAGCGAGTTCTCGCGGCCAAAGCCGGATTGCTTTGAGCCGCCAAACGGCATTTCCACCGGGCAGAGGTTATAGGTGTTGATCCACAGCGTTCCGGCGTCCAGCTGATCCACCACGCGGTGGGCGCGGGTGATGTCGGCCGTGAACACGCCACCGGCCAGGCCAAATTCTGTATCATTGGCGCGGGCGATCACGTCTGCCTCGTCGTCAAAATCCAGCACGCACATCACGGGTCCAAAAATCTCTTCGCGGGCAATGGTCATGCCATCAGTGACATCGGCAAACACGGTGGGCTGAACAAACGCACCAGTTCCCGATGCGCTGTTGGGAATGCCGCCGCCGGTGATCAGCGTCGCGCCCTCAGCCTTGCCCTTATCGATATAGGACAGCACCTTTTCCCGCTGCGCCATAGACACCAGAGGCCCCATCTGGGTGGCCTCATCCTGCGGATCACCAATGATAATGGCTTCCGCGCGGGCCTTCAGGCGCTCAAGAAAGACCTGCTTGATGGCGGTGTGCACAAACACCCGCGTGCCGTTGGAGCAGACCTGACCGGTGGAATAGAAATTGGCCAGCATCGCGCCGGAAATAGCGCTGTCCACATCCGCATCATCAAACACGATCAGCGGTGATTTGCCGCCAAGCTCCATGGTGACATGCTTCAAATGGCCTGCTGCCGCAGCCGCGACTTTTCGCCCCGTTGGCACCGATCCAGTCAAAGACACCTTGGCTACATCGGGGTGATTGACCAGCAAAGGCCCGGTGTCCCGATCGCCCTGAATGACATTGAACACGCCTTTGGGTGCACCTGCCTCGATCAAAATCTCGGCAATTTTCAACGCGCCCAGCGGTGTCATTTCTGACGGCTTGAACACCATGGCATTGCCAGCCGCCAAGGCCGGGGCTGATTTCCAGCAGCAAATCTGCTGCGGATAATTCCAAGCACCTATGCCCACGCAGACGCCAAGAGGAACCCGTTTGGTATAGGCAAAATCATTGCCCAGCGGAATATGGCTGCCGTTCAACCCAGCAGCAGCAATCCCGCCAAAAAATTCAAAGCTATCCGCACCCGATGTCGGATCGGCCACAATGGTTTCCTGTATCGGCTTGCCGGTATCCAGCGTTTCCAGCTCGGAGAGTTCGCGGTTGCGCACGCGCATGATCTCTGCTGCTTTTTTCAACACTCGACCACGCGCGGTGGGCGAAAGGGCTGCCCATTCCTTCTGCGCCCGTTTGGCCGAGGCAATGGCCTTTTCCACAATGGCAGGGGTTGCGGCATGCAGTTTGGCAATCACCTCGCCGGTGGCGGGATAGATGCTCTCAATCACCGTGCCTGCGGTATCTTCGACGTATTCGCCATCAATGAAGTGGGAAGCTTTGGGTTGGGCTTTCATCATAAAACTCTCAATTCTTCGTAAGACACCATCACGTGCTCGCGAAACGCGGTGCGCGTGGTCAGGTTTTGATAATAGCGTTGAAGGGCAGGGCGCTCAGGGCGGGTGATGTCGATGTCGAAATAGCGAAACAAGACATGGCCAAATTGAATGTCAGCGAGGGTTAAATTGTCGCCAGCCAGATAGGTGTGCTTTGCCAGTCGTTGTTCAGCAATATCCAGCTTTGCGCCCAGCACGCCCATGGCTTTTGCAATGGCGGCGGGATCGCGATCTTTCGGCGCAGTGCGCACCACACGCCAGAAGATCGGCGCGGTAAACTCTTGGGCAATATTCACTTTTGACCATTCCGCCCACATGTCCACACGGGTGCGCCCCGCCAGATCATCCGGCCAGAATGGGGACGATGCATAGCGGCTGGCGAGGTAGCGAAGGATCGCGCCTGTCTCAAACAGAAAGTCACCATCGCCATCTTGCAAAACCGGCACGGTGCCATTTGGGTTCATCGCCAGAAATTCGGGCGTGTCATTGCCTCCATAGCGATGGCCAACATCATGGCGCACATGGTCGAGACCAAGTTCGCCAACGCACCACATCAGCGCTTGCACATTGGAAGATGTTTTCCGGCCCCATATTGTCAGCATTTCACTCTCCCCTCGGATAGCGTTTGCTGTCTTCCAGCACGTTCAAATCCATATGGTTGCGCATGTAACGCTCGGATGCCTTTTGCAGCGGCTGATGATCCCATGGATAGTAAGCGCCGTTGCGCAGCGCTTCATAGACCACCCAGCGCCGCGCCTGACTTTCGCGCACCGACGCATCATAGCGGGCCATGTCCCAGCGGGCTTCGCGCTTGGCTGTGAAATCGGCCAGAACATCGGCATAGGCCGGGTTGTCTGCCAGATTGGTCAGCTCCTGCGGATCCGCGTCGAGGTCAAACAATTGGTCGGGGTCGAGAGCGCAATGCACATATTTCCACTGACCCTCACGCATGCAGACCATAGGCGCGTAGGAGCCTTCGGCGGCATATTCCATCAGCACGGGTGCTGCGCGGGTCTCGCCACCGATTATGCCGGTCAGGCTCATGCCATCGGTCCAGGGCATCACCTCATCCATGGAGATGCCTGCCAGATCGCACAGCGTTGGTGTCACATCGAGGTTGGAGGTGGGCGTTTGATGCAGGCCGGGGGCAATGCCGGGGCCAGCCACCATCAAAGGCACGCGGGCTGATCCTTCATAGAAATTCATCTTGAACCACAATCCCCGCTCACCCAGCATATCGCCGTGGTCGGAGCAGAACAGGATATGGGTATTGTCTAGCATCCGTGTGCGGGTCAGCGTGTCGATCAGCGCGCCAACCTTGTCGTCGATGTAGGAAATATTGGCGAAATAGGCGCGGCGCGAGCGGCGGATGTCCTCTTCGGTGACATTGAAATTGTCATAGTCACAGGCATGGATCAGCCGTTTGGAATGGGGGTCCTGATCCTTCAGCGGGCCAACCTCGGGCAGAAGATGGGTGCAATCCTCATAAAGATCCCAGTATTTCTTGCGCGCCACATAAGGATCATGCGGATGGGTGAAGGACACGGTCAGGCACCAGGGACGGCGGTTTACGTCATCGTTTTCGCGGGCCAGATGGTAAAGCTTTTGCTCGGCCAGAAAGGCCACTTCATCATCATATTCCATCTGGTTGGTAATTTCGGCTACACCTGCACCCGTCACCGAGCCGAGATTGTGATACCACCAGTCAATCCGCTCGCCGGGCTTGCGATAATCCGGTGTCCAGCCAAAATCGGCGGGGTAGATGTCGGTGGTCAGCCGCTCTTCAAAGCCGTGCAATTGATCCGGCCCCACGAAATGCATCTTGCCTGACAGTGCGGTGTAATAACCGGCACGGCGCAAATGATGGGCGTAAGTCGGAATGGAGGAGACATATTCCGCCGCATTGTCATAAACCTGCGTGCGGCTGGGCAATTGCCCCGCCATGAAGGATGCGCGCGCAGGCGCACAGAGCGGCGAGGAGGTGTAATTGTTTTGAAACCGCGCTGAGCGGGCCGCAAGCGCTTTCAGATGTGGCGCATGCAGCCAGTCTGCCGGACCGTCGGGAAACAGCGTTCCGTTCAGTTGGTCCACCATGATGATGAGAATATTGGGCTTGGTCGCGGTACTCATAGGGTGGCGGCTCCAGATTCTGCGCTGTGGAGTTGGCGGGTCACATAATCTTCCACCAGTGCCACGGAAGCTTCAATGGACAAGGGTGCTGCCCGCAGGCTTTGGCGAATATACAGCCCGTCAATCATCGCCGCTGTGCCCTCGGCAATGCGCTCGGCATCAACAGGTGGGGTCAGCGAGGTGAGGGCATGCATCAGGTTGGAGCGCAGCCTGCGGGCATAAATCAGCAGCAGGCGGCGCGTGGCATCAGACCGCTGGGCTTCTGAGTAAAAGGCAAGCCAGGCCGCTACTGTATCGGGCGCAAATTGATCAGCCTGAAAACTCACGTGGATGATAGCGGAAATGCGCTCAACCGGGGTTCTTGCCTTTGTGAGAGCCGCAACGGTGTCTATGTGCAATTGCCGCAGCAAAGAGCGGATGGTCTCGATCAGCAATTGCTCCTTGCTGCCAAAATAATGATGGGCAAGGGCAGGAGACACGCCTGCGTTGCGGGCAATCTGCGACATGGTGACCGTCAGCGAGCCGTGCAGGCCAATGGTTTTCAGCGCGGCATCCACCAACGCTTTCTTTCTCAGAGGCTCCATTCCCAATTTCGGCATTGCTTTTCCTTGGGCTTTTCCTGGTTGATAAATGACAGTTTATTTTTAATTGACTCATCAATCAATAAAAACATCACCACACATGTCTGATTTTCTCGCCCGCATCACCCCAACTGCACAAATGTCACAAAAGTTTCATCTGCCATAAAGACTTCCTTCAAGGATTCCGGGTCAGCGTCGGATCAGACTTTATCAATTTGAGGCGAACAGGTTATGGCAGTGAGCTTGGCTGCGGATGTGGGCGGGGTACGTCGTTTTGCCAGCGATCAATTGCTCACCCTGGCAAAAGTTGTGGTTGAAAATGCGCTTCAGCCGATTGTCGAGGTGCAGACGGGAGTGGTGTTTGGGTATGAAAGCTTGATGCGTGGTCAGGAGCGCATCGGGTTTGACACGCCACTGGATATTCTGGATCAGGCCGAGGCGGTCGGCCAGCTTTTGCCACTGGAGCAAATGGTGGCCAGCCGGGCTTTGGCCAAGTTTGCAACACTGCCCGATCATGCCGCCTTCACGCTGTTTATCAATCTTGATGTGCGGCTTATTCCCCATGGTGATGCCATGGTGGATAGTTTGCTGGCCCATTTGAAAGCGGCGCGCATTGCGCCATCATCCGTTTGTTTCGAGCTGTCCGAGCGGTTTGACAACACCAATGTGCCGGAGTTTGCCAGCCTTGTAAACCGGCTGCGCAGGGCAGGCTTCAAACTCGCCATCGACGATTTTGGCGTTGGCCATGCCGAAATGAAGCTCTTGTGCGATTACCCGATTGATTACCTCAAAATCGACCGCCATTTCGTGGCCGGTGTGGATGGCAACCCGCGCAAGCGCCATCTGGTCAAGAATATTGTCCAGATCGCCCATGTGCTGGGGGTGCGGGTGATTGCCGAAGGCATTGAAACCGAGGGCGAATTTGTCGCCTGTCGTGAACTGGGCGTGGATTTGGTGCAAGGCTGGCTGATTGCCAAGCCAACCACTCATCTGGCCGAGCTTTTGCCGGCCTATCCGCATTTGCGCGAGGTGGGGCAATCACGGCGCAGCAGCCAGTCGCTGGATGAAATCCTCATCCGCAAACAGATCGAGCGCCTGCCAACGGTTTATGAAAATGACACGATTGAAAGCGTGTTTGATCTGTTTCGGCGCAATCCGCGCCAGTCGTTTTTTCCGGTGCTGAACGCCAATGGCGAGCCGCGCGGCATTATTCACGAGATCCACCTGAAGGAATATATCTATCAGCCGTTTGGCCGTGATCTTTTGAAAAACAAGGTCTATGAGCGCACCATCTCGCATTTTGTCGACCGCGCCCCGGTGGTGGGGCTGGATGCCGACGCCGACCGGTTGATGGCGATTTTTGCCAATACCGAGGGCAGCGATTGCGTGCTTTTGACCGAAAACATGCGCTATGCCGGGGTGATTTCGGCATCCTCCCTGATCCGTATCATCAATGAGAAGCAGCTGAAAAGCGCGCAGGAGCAAAACCCGCTGACCGGGCTTCCGGGCAATCGCGCCATCCGCGATTTCATGCAGGATGCGGGCCGCGACAGTGATGGTTTTCGCCATTTCTGCTATTGCGATTTCGACAATTTCAAACCCTTCAACGACCATTACGGCTTTCATCTTGGCGACCATGCCATCTCGCTGTTTGCCGCCCTAATGCGGCGCTATTTCTTTGCCGATGGTGTGTTTCTTGGCCATGTCGGCGGCGATGACTTTTTCATTGGCCTCAGTGATTGGACCAGTGATGAGCTGACCGAAATTCTCGATCGGCTTTTGTCGGACTTCCACGGCGATGTCACCGAGCTTTATTCCCCGGAAGATCGGGCATCGGGACGCATTCGCGGCGAGGATCGCCACGGCATAACCCGTGATTTTGCCCTGATGCGCTGCTCTATCGGCGTGCTGGAATTGCCGACCGGTCTGGTGATTGATGATGTCAGCCGCCTGTCATCCGAAATTGCCGCGATCAAGAAGTATGCCAAGGAAAGCCAATCGGGCCTGCATATTTCAAGGTTTCGCGAGCTGGGCCAAGCGGAGGTTTGAGGTCAATCGGTTTGATAAATGAAGACAGCTTTTGAAAAATCACGGCTTTTCAAATCACTCCGGCGGATCATCACGAGGTAAATACCATTGAAGTCATTGATTGGGCTGTCGTAATCGGTAAGCTCAATCAATGTCACCCAATTCTCGATTGGTCCGGGAAGTTTGGTGATTTCGGAGATGAAATTGTCGCCGCTCAATTTGCCCATGCCAGCGTCCGATGTGCCAAGATCAATGGCGGGATCATATTGTATCAGGTAAGGCCAGCCGCCAAGCTGGCCGCCGATTGAGGGTATATAGGTGTTTTTCTCCAACCAGTCTTCGTGTGGCGGTTGTCTGGGATAGCTGTAACGAACCATCATCGGATAACTTGATGAACTGGGCAATGTGTAGCTGAAGGCTGGATCAATGACCGCCGAGGACAATTGATTGCGGTATTCTGCCAACGTGTCATAGAGCGGAAAGCCCATGTCCGGCGGCGGCTGGCGGACAAGATGCGCGAATGGTGCTTGCGAATATATCAACCGGAAACCACCACCATCAACTCCCTCTGCATACCAAGGCTTGAACACGAAATCATAAAACAGATAGAAATGGCCTGTTGTGGGGAAATCCGCATCCATTTTGCCCTTTTTGGTGCATTCGGCCAGATCCAGTTGCAGCAGGAAAGCCAAGGGGGCTGACCTGTTGGCAAGGATTGTTTTCGCATCAATTTCCTTGCGCAAAGGCTCGCTCGGATATTTTTTAACGGCTTTTAGAAGGCCATCGACCTCGCTCTTCCCGGCACTTGATGGACCACGCATCGGCCAAGCCATGCTCTTGGGCAGATCTGGGGCACCGCCAATCTTGCTGCTCCCGACAGGAATGGCATCATCCGGTGTGTTTTTCGTCACAAACTGCACAGAGGGTGCTGCAAACGAGAGCAACATTTTACGGTTGATCGTGTTGATATTGCCGGCGGCCAAAGACTGGTCAAGCGCATCCAATGTTGGAAAAAGGGGCATGGTTGCAACGCTCCCTTCTGAGGCAATTGTCGGGAAAGGGCGCACAAGGCAGAGGCTGGCAACGCCCGCCAAAAAATGACGTCTTGCAATAGAACATCGTCGAAAACGGGTCTCAGGCTTGTTCATCAATGGCTGCCTTTTGCGCGTTGAACAGGTCTTCACAATCACTTTTATCAATGCTGCGACGATCGGACTTCTTTCTTTTTCCGGTCACCCTCCCTAACTAAGACAGGCATTTAAAAAACAAAGGGGCTCTCCGTGTCGTTGCCAACAACCATGCGCTATATTGATGTTTCTTCCCCCGGTGGGCCTGATGTGATGCGCGTAGTCGATGGCCCGCTGCCACTCGTGCGCGCTGGCGAAGTGCTGGTGAAGGTTGAGGCCGTTGGCATCAACCGGCCGGATGTGGCGCAACGGCAGGGCAGCTATCCGCCACCAAAAGACGCAAGCCCGGTGATGGGGCTGGAAGTGGCGGGCACCGTTGCAGCGGTGGGCGAGGGCGTGCAGGACTTTGCCATTGGCGATAAGGTGTGCGGTCTGGCCAATGGCGGCGGCTATGCCGAATATTGCCTCCTGCCGGTGGGGCAGACCTTGCCCTGGCCAAAGGGCTATGACGCCATCAAGGCGGCGGCGGTGCCGGAAACCTTCTTCACCGTATGGGCCAATCTGTTTCAAATGGCGGGGGTGACGGAAGGTGAGACCGTGCTGATCCATGGCGGAACTTCAGGCATTGGCACCACCGCCATCCAGCTTGCCAAGGCCTTTGGTGCAGATGTGTTTACCACCGCTGGCTCTGCGGACAAATGCGCGGCTTGCGAAAAGCTGGGAGCCAAACGCGCCATCAATTACAAAAATGAGGATTTTGCCGCCGTCATCAAGGCAGAGACCGATGGCAAAGGTGTCGATGTCATTCTTGATATGATTGGCGCTGCTTATTTTGAGAAGAATATCGCATCGCTCGCCAAAGACGGCTGCCTCTCCATCATTGCCTTTCTGGGTGGGGCCGTGGCGGAAAAGGTCAATCTTGGCCCGATCATGGTCAAGCGTCTGACGGTGACCGGCTCCACCATGCGCCCGCGCACCGCCGAAGAAAAACGCGCCATCCGCGATGATCTCTTGTCCGAGGTCTGGCCGCTGTTGGAGCAGGGCACGGTGGCACCGGTTATTCACGCGGTGCTGCCCTTCGAGCAGGTGGCGGAGGCGCATCGGCAGATGGAAGAGAGCAACCACATTGGCAAGATTGTGCTGACGCTGCAGGGATAAATACCGGTATTTGATCAATCACTCAACAATGCGCTATTTTATTTTTCGTGCCTTGCGAAGCAGCCATTTGTCACCTACCTTCAGTTTAACGTCAACAAACAGAAAGGAAGGTGATCCAATGTCTAATGAGATTTCGATCTGCGTAGAAGGCTTTGGAATGGTGATGAACGGAAAGGGGCAGCCCTCGGTCTGAACACACCTTCCTTACGGATGAGCCTTTGCTCTCCGGGCCACTATGGCTAGGTCAAACTCATGGAAAGGGTCGCGCGAGCGACCCTTTTTTGTGTCTTGTGGATGGTGGCGCTGTAAACGGAAGGTCATGACACATGCTCATTATTTTTGGTGGTCTTCCAGGCACTGGAAAAACAACCACGGCTCGTGCCTTGGCGCGAGAATTGGGCGCGGTCCATATTCGCGTTGATACCGTTGAGCAAAATATACGAGCCTCCGGGATGTTGAGATCTGAGGTTGGCCCCGCAGGATATCTGGTCTCTTATGGGGTTGCGCGTGACAATCTGATGATCGGTAACATGGTGATCGCGGATTCTGTCAATTCCTTAAACGTGACGCGAGACGCATGGCGATCGGTGGCAGTTCAATTGTCGGTGCCATTCTTTGAAGTCGAGGTTATTTGTTCTGACCAGGATGAGCATCGCCGAAGAGTGGAAACGCGGGTCACGGACATTGAGGGGTTGAAACAACCGAGCTGGGAAGACGTGACTGCCAGACATTATGATGCCAGACATTATGATGATTGGGGGCAAGGCCCTTTCATTCTCGACACTGCGAAGCAGAGCGTGGAGCAATCAGTCAATGAATTGATATCAAAGCTTGCGCTTATCAGACGTCAACCGCCCTCGGGCTTTTGATGCAGCAGATTTAAAGCGGTACAGTGTCCTTTGTGCGCCATATGTGGCGCACAAAGGACACTGTATGTCACGGGCAGCGCCGCAACTGATCGGCATAGATGCTGGCAATGGCGGCAAAGCGCTTGGCGCCGGCCAAGGCCTCGGGTCTTGAGCGATAAGCACCCCGTTGATAGCCAACCTGTCCTGAGTGATAGGCCAGATAGATATTATAGGGCTGCGAATAGGGGATGCCGTTACGCAGGTGGCTTTGGTAGTGATACCAGCCAATGAAGCGAACCGCGTCGGCGAAATTGTTGCGGCGGGCAAAATAGCGTCCGGTTTCGCGCTGGTAGCGCTCCCAGGTGCCGTCCAGGGCTTGAGAATAGCCGTAAGCTGTCGACACACGCTTCCATGGGATGAAACCAAGAATATAGCGGCGTGGTGGTCTTGCCCGCGCTCTGAAGCTTGATTCCGTGTAAATTGTTGCCATCAGGATAGGCACCGGCACGCCGTATTCGCGCTCGACAGAACGCGTGGCTCGCTTCCAGTTTTCAAACATGCCATCACGCTGGTCAAAAATCGCGCAGGCATTGCGGATTTGACTTGGCGGTCGGGCACAGCTTCCCAAAGCCAGCAACAGGGCGATGATGAGGAATTTACGCATAACAAACTTACCTCTTCTATCAGTAGGCAGTTTATTCGCTAAAATTTAACGAAAAGTTTTGATTTTGTTTACGACTGCATAATTCGCACCCCTGTGCGCAAAAAGAGTAATAATCCAGTAAATTGAAGCTGTTAGGCCTGATTTTGGCGTGCTTTTCAGCCCGAGAAAAGCACGTTTCTGCTCAGATGGTTGTGGATTTCGTACGGTTCTTAAAATTATGCAGGGGCCAAGTCGATCACGACAATACAGCGCCGTGCGCCATTTATGGCGCACAAAGGCTCAAAGTAGCTCTTTATTTTTGTTGCATAATTTCATCTTTAAACCGATTCCGGTTTAAAGAATTATGCAATAGCGGCGGTGATTGTTCATCACCGCCGCTGTAAGGGTCTATCGGGATCTCTTGCTGTCAGCCTTCACCAATTGGCTTAGAACTCGCTCCAGCCTTCCGATTGGGCGGGCGCACCCACCGAGCGGGCAACTTTTGCCATCATGCTGCGGGCAGGAGAGCTTGTTGCTCTGTGGGTGGCATTGGCCACAGCCAATTGCCGGGGAGCGGCTGCATTGCCCAGACGGAATTTTTCAATCAGTTCACGCAGGCGGGCGGTTTCCTGTGCGAGGCTCGCGCTGGCGGCATTGGTTTCTTCCACCATGGCCGCGTTTTGCTGGGTGACCTGATCCATCTGGTTGACCGCCGAATTGACTTCGGACAGCCCCGTGGCCTGCTCGCGGGCCGAGCTGGTAATGGCTTCCATATGCTCGTTCACAGCCACAATATTCTGCTGAATGGTGCGCAGGGCATCGCCGGTTTCGCTCACCAGTTTCACGCCGGTGCTGACCTCGTTGGAAGAATTGCGGATGAGCTCCTTGATTTCCTTGGCGGCTTGTGCCGATCTTTGCGCCAGTTCACGCACTTCCTGCGCGACAACGGCAAAGCCTTTGCCTGCCTCGCCCGCGCGGGCGGCCTCAACGCCGGCGTTCAGCGCCAGAAGATTGGTCTGGAAGGCGATTTCATCAATCACACCAATGATATTGGAAATCTGATTGGAAGAGCTTTCGATGCGCGACATTGCGCCCACAGCATCATCAACCACTTTACCAGACCGCAGGGCGTTTTCGCTGGCCGTGGCGGCCGCATGGCGGGCTTCGTCTGCGCGCTTGGAGGCGTTGGACACGTTGACGGTGATCTGGTCAAGCGCTGCCGCTGTTTCTTCAAGCGAGGCGGCTTGCTGTTCGGTCCGCTTGGACAGGTCTTCGGCACTCTGGCTGATTTCGCGCGTGCCATTGTCAATCTGCCCGGTCGAGTGGGCGACTGAACCGAGCGTGTTGCGCATCTGTGTCAGGGCTTCATTCATCGTGCGGCGCAAGCCTTCAAAGTCCGGCGCAAACGGTGTATCCAGCGTAAACGAAAGATCGCCATCCGCAAGGCGGGTCAAGGCGCTGCCAATCGCATTGACGGCGTTCACCCGCTCTGTGACATCGGTTGCGAATTTGACGACCTTGGTGACCTTGCCGTTGCTATCCAGAATCGGATTGTAAGCGGCATTGATCACCACCACCTTGCCGTTTTTGCCATAGCGGGTAAATTCGGCAGATTGCACTTCACCGCGGCGCAGCGCGTCCCAAAACTGTCGGTACTCTGGTGATTTGGCATAGTCCTGGTTCACCAACATGCTGTGATTGCGGCCCTTGATTTCGTCCAGACGATAATCAATGGCTTTGAGGAAGTTTTCGTTGGCGGTTACGATTTCACCGTCGGTGGTGAACTCAATAATCCCTTGCGAACGGCTGATGGCGGCCATCTGTGCCTGATAGTCAAGGTTTTGCAGGCGTTCTTTGGCGTTTGCCCATTCAACCACAAAACCTGTTGTTTTGCCGCCGTCCAGCAGTGGTGTCACGATCAGGTCAAAGGCGCGGTGCCCAACCCAGATTGTGGCCTTGTGCTGTGTTTTCAGTGCCGCCAGCAAATTGCGCTGGTGCGACGGGGTTTTGTGAAAAATATCAATATTGCTGCCAATCAGCTTGCTGAATTCAAAGCGCGGAAGCTCTTTCTTGAGGTCCGATTCAGCCTCCTTCAGCAGATCCATCACGGCTTTATTCATATACCGGATGTTCAAATCTGGATCTGAGATCATTATGTTGGCGGTGATCACCTTCAAAGAATCGGTTTGCATGCGTGAAACACGGGACTGGCCAAACATATATTATCGCCTCCTAGCGACGAGTTATAAACCGAGGCTAAACTTTGCCTCAAATCATGTCAGGCGTGCACGTACGTTCACTTTGGTTGAAGGCATAAGCTATCCGAAGTTCCGGCAGAGTACGAAGCTGAACACTCAATAATTTAGAAAATATATATTGAAAAATTCTAAATAATCTCGTCGTTACCCGTCATTTTGAGGGGGAATTTCGAATATTTTTGATACAAAATACCACTTTTATGGAGAAAAATCAGCGACTTCTCTTATTGCGTGTCTGAGCAGCATTCGGAGACCAGGCTTCAGCCAGCTTGGATAATCAAATGACCGGATGAAGAGATGTTGGATAACAGTGTACCGTTTGCGAAAACAGCTGCGCTCTGTATAGAATATCGTGCGACAATCGCCACACTTATCTCAATACGATTGATTTTTGGGAAATGGTAGCGGGGGGCGGACTTGAACCGCCGACCTTGGGGTTATGAATCCCACGCTCTAACCACCTGAGCTACCCCGCCACACATCGCGATAGAGCTTTGAAAACAAAGCCGCTGTAAGCGATGGGCGGCTTATAGTTCGAGCATCACGGCAAAGTCAAGCGCTCAAAAAGGAAAAATGAAAAATTTGTAACAGGCTTCATAAAAACAAAGAGTTAGCTCGAAATTGGATTTGTTCGATCAGGGTGCACAACGCGCTTGTTTCTTGCCGATTTCCCAGTTTGAAAAGCGATAGACAGAGGTGCCGCACGGCAAAATGGCAGATCAAAATGGCAGATCAAATTGTGTCGCGCTGGCAGTTGGTCGCCGCTCACGCGGCGACTGTGCTTTGCAGCAAGGCGGTCAGGGCGATCTGGGCATCAGCGCTGCGCTCTGATCGTTCAATAAAGCCACCGCCATAGACGCGGGCATCAGCGCCCGGTGCGGAATAAAGCACGCAGGCCTGCCCCGGTGCCACGCCCGCTTCTCCATCTTCAAGATCCACATAAATACCGCTGTCGTCGGCATAAAGCGTAGCGGGCGTAGGAGGGCGGGTGGAGCGCACTTTGGCAAAACAGGCAAGGCCGCCTGCGGCCTCTTCGGTAATTGAATAATCGCCCAGCCAATTGATGTCTCGCAGGTAAACGCGGCGGGTTTCCAGCGCTTCCTTTGGCCCAACGATCACACGGCGCGAGCGGGCATCGAGATAGACCACATAGAGCGGATCGCCAGTGGCAACGCCCAAGCCTTTGCGCTGGCCGATGGTGTAATGCAAAATACCATCATGCTGACCCAAAACCCGACCGTCGAGATGGACAATATCGCCCGCCAAAGCTGAATTTGGCTTCAGCTTGGTGATGATGTCGGCATATTTGCCCTGCGGTACAAAACAGATGTCCTGACTATCGGCCTTTTGCGCCACCACCAGACCCATGTCCTTGGCCAATTCGCGGGTTTCAGCCTTGGAAAGACCGCCGAGAGGAAAGCGCAGGTAATCGATCTGTTCCTGGGTTGTCGCAAACAGAAAATAGCTCTGATCGCGCTCACTATCAATTGGGCGAAACAGGGCGCGATGGCCGGGATCATTGGGCAAAGGCATGGCTTTGGAACGGATATAATGGCCGGTGGCCAGCGCATCGGCTCCCAATTCCTTGGCCGTCGCCAGCAGATCGGCAAACTTCACAGTCTGATTGCAGGCCACGCAGGGAATGGGCGTTTCACCGGCAATATAGCTTTCCATGAACGGGTTGATCACGGTATCGCGAAACCGCTGCTCATAATCCAGCACATAATGGGGAATGCCCAGCGTTTCGCACACGCGCCGTGCATCATCAATGTCCTGGCCCGCACAGCAGGAGCCTGCGCGATGAACGGCGGCTCCATGATCGTAAAGCTGAAGCGTAATGCCCAGCACATCATAGCCTTCGCGTTTCAAAATCCCGGCCACAACGGAGCTATCGACGCCGCCTGACATGGCAACGACAATGCGTGTATCTTCCGGTCTCTTGTCAAAATCCAGCGTGTTCACGGGGCTTACATCTCTTAAAACGTGCGAGAAGACCGCGATGATGTTCATCGTGAGGGCCAATGCATGATCGAGGCATGGCACCTTGTCTCATCCGGTCTGTTAGGGATGGATATAGAAAGGATTGGGCGCTGATGCAAGGCCGGTGCGCTTCAGGCCTGACGTGCCGGCATTTTTGAGCGCCTTTCGAAGCATAAAATTTACATTAGATTAGGTAAATATTAAATCGCTCTCGCATAGGCTGTACTTCTGGCTAGATTTGTGAGGATGAAACATGCATTGGCTGGTGAATATCGCCATTAGTAAGAGAATTTTGATCGCGCTTGCACTCCCTCTGCTGGCGGTCACATTTATGGCTTTTGAAAAAGTAATTGATGTGGTGAGAATAGATGCGCAAATGACGCAGGTGGTCGCCGAGGCCGATGCTTTGAAAAGCTTGAGTGATGCGGCACACGTTCTTCAGGTTGAGCGCGGTTTGACCGCAGGCTTTATGGGCTCCAAGGGCAAGATGAACGGGCCTGAATTGCAAAAAGCCCGCCCGGCAGCCGATCGTGCCGCGGATGCGCTGAAATCACTCGCGCCAACCATGAACGCTCTGAAAGATCAAGACACCACCGCCCGCTTTTCTGCCTTGCTCGAAAAACTCGGCACACTGCAAAGCGTCCGCCAGTCTGTTGATAGCTTGAGTGTTTCGGGGGCCGATGCCTTTGGCTTTTACACATCCTCCATCGCACAAATCCTTGATCTTGCCAGAGATCTGCCCTTTGAGGGCGTCGATGCAGGCCTTCTTCGTCGTATCACTGGGGTGGAATTGCTGTTTCGTGCCAAGGAATCGGCGGGCCAGGAACGCGGCATGGGCAATGGCTTTATTGCGGGCGGAAAAATGGTGCCGGAGCGCTTCATGAGTTTTCTGGAGATGGCAGGGGCGCAAGAGGCGTCGCTCAAGGCATTTCTTGCCTTGGAGGCACCGGAGGATGCGAAAGCGATTGGCGCAAAGCTTGCCGCCGTATCACGCGATGTCATGGATATGCGCGGGCGTATTTTGGCCGGTGGAGCCTCCGCCGATCTGTCTGCGCTGGATGCCAAAAGCTGGTTTGCGGCAACAACGGCGCGCATCAACGCCATGAAGGAGGCTGAGGGGCATATCCTGACGCAGATTTCCACCATTGCCACAACAAAAGCTGCATATGCGGAAACAACCCTGATCTGGCTTTGCACCTCCTTTGTGGTGGTGGGATTGATGATTGTTTCTCTGTGCCTTTACATGGCCGGCACGGTTGTGCGCCCGCTCAAGGCCTTGACGGCCGCCATGCAGCGGCTGGCCGGCGGCGATACGGCCATAGCGGTTGCATCAGAGCGCAAGGATGAGATCGGCGATATGCAGCGCGCGGTTGATGTGTTTCGCAAGGCAGCCATCCGCAATAGCGAATTGGAAGCCGAGGCCGAGCAAGCGCGCCAGCGCAGTGAAAGCGAACGCGCCGAAATACAGCGTCGCGCAGAAGAAGAGGCCGAGCGTCTGTTGCTTCAGGCCACAGGCACTCTGGCCACGGCGCTTCAAAGCCTGTCAACCGGCAACATGACCTGCGAGATCGAACAGCCTTTGGCTCCGCGCTTTGAACAGTTGAGGCATGATTTCAACCACTCGGTCAGGACGCTGCGGGAAACCTTGCAGCAGGTTGGGCAGTCTGTCTCGGCGGTGGATGGCGGCGCACAGGAAATTTCGTCAGCCTCGGATGATCTGTCGCGGCGCACGGAACGGCAGGCAGCATCGCTGGAAGAAACGGCGGCGGCACTTGATCAAATCACCACCAATGTTGTCTCCACATCCAAGCGCACGGAAGAAGCACGCCAAATCGCTCGTACCGCCAGCCTTCGGGCTGAAAAATCCGGCGTTGTTGTCGATGATGCCATTTCGGCCATGGAGCGCATTGAGCAATCCGCCAGCCAGATCAGCAATATCATTGTGGTGATTGATGAAATTGCCTTCCAGACCAATCTTCTGGCCCTGAACGCAGGCGTCGAGGCAGCACGGGCCGGGGAGGCAGGAAAGGGCTTTGCGGTTGTGGCGCAGGAAGTCCGCGAGTTGGCGCAGCGCTCGGCCAAGGCGGCCAAAGAGATCAACGCCCTGATCCAGAATTCGACAGTCGCGGTCAAGGATGGCGTCAAGCTGGTTGGCGAAACCGGCCATGGATTGAAAGACATTGGTGAGCTGGTGCAGGCCTTTGCCCAGCATATGGATGCAATCACATCTGCCGCCTCAGAACAATCGCACGGCCTGTCGCATATCAACGCCTCGATCAACACAATGGACCAGACCACCCAGCAAAATGCGGCCATGGTAGAGGAAATGACGGCAGCGGGCGTGGGCCTTGCCCGCGAAAGCACCAGCCTGCAACAGATGATTTCCGGCTTCCAGCTTGATCGTCGCGATGCTTCTTTGAGGGGTGATGCGAGAAGGCTCTCTGCGGCGTAAGGTATTTTATAGTCACCAGAGTTTGTCAGGGAAAAGTGGAACCCAGTTTGCCACAAAGACAAGCGAAAACAAAGGCGTTTAGACGGCGTCTGGTTCAATCTCAACCTGACAGACTAAAGGCTGTTCAATTCCGCCCGGTGGCGCTGCATGGCGAGAAAACGGCGGTAATCGCGCTCAAAACTGTTACCTGAGTTTGCGCCGGGCGCAATTACCCGGCCCTTTGCTGCCATTGCGGTGCCTGCCGCCACAAGGCTCGGGTAAAGCCCGGCTGCGGTTGCAGCATTGATGGCGGTGCCCACCAGCACGGCGTCGGTCTCATCGGCCACCACCAGTTCGCAGCCGGTGGCATCGCGATAGAGCTCCACCAACAGCGGATTTTTAACATGGCCTCCGGTGAGATGCAGCCGCGTAGGGCCGCGCTGATCGACAATCAAACCTTCCAGAATCTGGCGTAGGCCAAGCGCAATACTGACGCAGGCGCGCCAATAGATACGGCATAAACCATCGAAACTGGCATCCAGCGTTAGCCCGCTGATGGTACCGGTCAGGCCTGGATCGGCAAAGGGCGAGCGATTGCCGTGAAAATCGGGCAGAATATTGATTTTATTGCCAAAAGAAGCGCCTTCCTGGGCGCGCAATTCCAAAATGCGCTGAATGACCCGGCGATGGTTGTCGATGCTCGGTTCGCCACCGTGCGCATGGGTGCGCAGCAGATGGTTGAGCAAAGCACCGGTGGCGGATTGGCCCGCCTCGATCAGCCACATATCGGGTAAAATGGCCTCGAAATAAGGCCCCCAGATGCTATAGCCGTGGTACGGCTTTTTATTGAGGGCAATCAGGCAGCTTGATGTGCCGCCAATCAGCGCAATCGGCTGGCTATCGGGATGGGTGAGATCGGCAGCCCCCAAAACCCCAAGCGCGCCCGCATAAGCATCCACCATGCCAGCCGCCACCGCAATGCCCGCCTCCAGCCCCAAAGCGTTGGCGCCCTCCTGTGACAGCGGGCCAATGCTATGTCCAACGCTGACCGCCTCATCGGGAAGACGGGCGCGAAAAATCAGATCATCGAGGCCGACGTCGGCCAGGAAATCCTTTTGCCATCCGGGCTTTGTGTGGCCAAAGAAGCTCCATTTGGAGGTGAGGGTGCAGAGCGAGCGGGCGGTGTTGCCGGTGGCTCTCCAGGTGAGAAAGTCAGCCAGATCAAAAGCATAGCCAAGTCTGGCCCAGAGGTCTGGCCGATGACCTTTGAGCCACATAAGCTTGGGAATTTCCGCCTCTGGCGACATGGCTCGGCCATGGTGGATGAGTACGGGATGGTCAAGCTCCGAGCATTCGGCCGCTTCAGCGGTTGCACGGTGATCCAGCCAGGCGATGGTATCAAAGCGCTGGCCGTCTTGCTCACGAAGGCAGAGCGGCTCACCCTCTGTGTCGCGCAACACCAGCGAGCAGGTGGCATCAAAGCCAATGGCGGCAATCGAGGAGGGGGCAATGGCAGCCTGACGCAGGGCGGCTTTCACGGCAATGCAGCAGGCATTCCAGATTTCTTCCGAGCTATGTTCGCCCTGCTCATCACTGGGCCGCGACAAGGTAATGGGGTGTTCGCAGCGCGCCAGCAAGCGCCCCGTGCTGGAGACAACGCCAGCGCGGGCACTGCCGGTGCCAACATCCACCGAAATGACGTGATCTCTCATGCTTTTGTATGCCCGCCCCAAGTCTTGTGTGTGAGTCCTGCGCTTATCCTCATGCTCACGTCACAAGGTGTATCAATTCCGCCATGGCGTCAAACCGGGCGTGGGGGTTCTGAGCGGCAATTCTGCTTTCATAAACCGCGCCATGGGCATGGCCGCCACCGGTGAAGGCAAGGGCGGTCATGTTTGCGGCGCGGGCGGCGGCAAGACCTGCGGGGCTGTCTTCCACCACCACGCAATGGTGGGCGGGGGTGGACATTTTCTCAGAGGCGTAGAGAAACAGATCGGGGGCGGGCTTGCCGTTTTTGACCATGGTTGCGCTGAAAATATGCGGGGCAAAACGATCAATCAATCCGGTGACGCCCAAAGACAGGGCAATGCGATCTGGCTGGCTGGATGAGGCCACACACCAGTTGATGCCTGCTTTTTCCAGATCATCCAGGGCTTGGTGCAGGCCCGCAATCGGCTTTAAATCCTGCCGGAAGCGTTCATAGAGATGGCTGCGCAGGCCGTTCAGAAACGTCTCGCCAATGGCGAAAGAAAATTCCTGGCGGGCAGCCTCGACCACCGTTGCCATGCTGCGACCCAGGAAATGGCGATAGACATAATCTGCATCAATCGCCACACCTGCCTTTTCAAACTCGGCCACCATGACCTCAACCGAAATCGGCTCGCTATCGACCAGCACGCCGTCACAATCGAAAATCACCAGCTTGGTGGCCGGGTCATGCATCATCACATTCCTTTGCAGCATTTCCAGCAAAAGTGGGAACCGGTTTTGCGTCCGGAAATGCGTTGATAGTTAAGCCGATGCCAAGCTGCCATCCACGTAGCTTTGCAGGGTTTGTGCTGTGCCATGGGTGCGAAGGTGTGAGAGTGCTTTTGCAAAGCGCTGCCTAAACACCTCATTTTGCCCCACAGTGCCAAAAATATCGTCCAGCGACAGGAATAGCAGTGGATCTTGCCGGGATGCAATGGCCGTTTTTTGCAAACGCTCGCTACTGGCATCATTGAACACAATCGGCTTGCCGCTATCGGATGTGCCCTCAAAATAATGGCACCACAGAGCAGACACCAGCGCCAACCCGGTTACATCCAGCCCCTTGGCAAGACGGTCTGCCGTGGAGGGCAAAATGAATTTGGGCTGACGGTTGGAGCCATCTTGAGCCAGGCGCAGAATGGTGTCGCCGATTTTGGGGTTGGAGAAGCGGTTCTCGATCAGCGTTGCATAATCCTGCAGGCTGGTGTTGGGAACAGGCGGAACAACCGGGATAATTTCATCATGGGTCAGCTTGGCCAGAAACGCCCGGATCAGCGGATTTTCCATGGCTTCATGCACGAAGTGAATATCCATCAGCGCTGCCGGATAGGCAATGGCTGCATGGCCGCCATTGAGAATGCGCAGTTTCATCAGTTCATAAGGGGCGACATCCTCCACAAAGGTGACACCAACCTCTTCAAAGGCGGGACGACCGAGCGGGAATTTATCCTCCAGCACCCATTGCTTGAACTCTTCGCAAAACACCGGCCATGCATCATCGATGCCGTAAGTATCGCGGGTGATGTCAATCTCGCGCGGGCCGGTGGCAGGGGTAATGCGATCCACCATCGAGTTGGGGAAGGCGACGTGGTGGTGAATCCAATCGGCAAAATCGGGGTCAGACAATTTGGCAAGGCCGATGATGGTGGCTTCCGTGACCTCGCCATTGCCGGGGATGTTGTCGCAACACATCACGGTGAAGGGCGGGATGTTGGCGTTACGGCGCGCCTTAAGCCCTGCGATGATCAGGCCGAACACGGTTTTGGGCTGGGTGGGGTTTTCGGCGTCCGCAACAATGGCCGGGTGCTTGGGGTCGAAATGGCCGGTGGCGGGATCGATAAAATAGCCGCCTTCGGTGATGGTCATGGAGACGATGCGGATAGCGGGATCAGCCAGCTTGGCAATGATGCCATCAAAATCCGGTGCCGCGATCATATCCACCATCGGACCGGTGACGGTGGCAGCACTTTTGCTCACATCCTGCTCCACCACGGTGGTCAGATAGTCTTGCGCCGCCAGCTTTTCCTTCATCTTGGCGTCAGATGGCAAAACACCTGCACCGACAATGGCGAAGTCGAGGTCTTTGCCGAGGTTGAATAGCTCATGCAGGTACACCGCCTGATGGGCGCGATGGAAATTACCAACGCCGAAATGGACGATGCCGGGGGTGAGTGCATCGCGGGTGTAGGTGGGGATCGCGGCCTTTGAGGCTGCGTCTTTCAGGGAGGAAAGGGAGAGTTTTATGGTCATTGGGTTATGTCCTGAATGAATTTCGGGAAATGGGTGAGGGAAAGGCCCCTCTGGCTTCCGCCATCTCAGCTCATCCAATTGCCGCCATCGACGTTATAGGTCTGGGCCACCACGTAATCGGCGTCACTTGAGGCCAGAAAAATTGCCATGCCGGTGAGGTCTCTGGCGGTGCCCATCCGCCCGAACGGCACCGCTTCGCCAACCAGTTTTTTCTTCTCGCCGGGGGCAAGGTTCTCGTGTTTGGCAAACAGCGCATCCACACCGTCCCAATGCTCGCCATCGACCACGCCAGGCGCAATGGCGTTAACGTTGATGCCATGCTTGATCAGGTCCAGCCCGGCGGATTGGGTGATTGAGATAATCGCTGCCTTGGTGGCGCAATAGACAGCAACCAGCGCCTCGCCACGTCGCCCAGCCTGGCTTGCCATATTGATAATCTTGCCGCCCTTGCCGCGGGCAATCATCGATTTCGCCGCTGCTTGCAGCATAAACAGCGAGCCCGCAACATTGATGGAAAACAGCCGGTCATAGCTCTCGCGGGTGATCTCGACGATGGGGGCAAGATCAAACAGGGCGGCGTTGTTGATGAGGATGTCCAAGCCGCCGGTCTTGTCTTCCACGGTCTTGATGGCGGCCTCAATCGAGGCCTGATCGGTCACATCCAGATGCACGGCATAGGCCCGCTCGCCAATGGCGTTGGCGGTCTCCGAAGCTCGCTCGATGTTGATATCGGCAATGGCAACCGTCGCCCCTTCACGCACGTAAGCCTCCGCAAAAGCTCGGCCAATGCCACGGGCCGAGCCGGTGATCAGGGCGGATTTTCCGTCTAATCTGCCAGTCATGCTGACATCTCCTTCACGTTCAGGCCCTTGTCGTTAAAGCGGTGCATTCGGCTCTCATCCGGGGTCAGAAACACCGTATCGCCATGACGGGCGGTGAAATCACCGTCAGCGCGGGCCGTCATGGTGCCAACGCCCTCGACCTCGACATGCAAATGGGTGTCGGAGCCAAGGTGCTCGGCAATGGTCACCTTGCCCTTCCATGCACCCTCGGTGGTGGAAAGGGTGACGTGCTCTGGTCGAATGCCAATGGTGGCCGCCCCATATTTTTGGGCGGTTGCCCCAGCCATCAGGTTCATTTTCGGCGAGCCAATAAAGCCCGCCACAAACAGATTGGCGGGCTTATGATACAGCTCCATCGGCGAGCCGACCTGCTCGATATTGCCCTTGTTCAGCACCACAATCTTGTCCGCCATGGTCATGGCTTCCACCTGATCGTGGGTGACGTAAATCGATGTCGCACCCAGCTTTTGATGGAGCTCGGTGATTTCAAGGCGCATGTTGACGCGCAGTGCTGCATCAAGGTTGGACAGCGGCTCATCAAACAAGAAGCATGAGGGCGAGCGCACAATGGCCCGGCCAATGGCCACGCGTTGGCGTTGGCCGCCGGAAAGCTGACGGGGTTTACGATCGAGATAATCTGTCAGGTTGAGGATGCGGGCGGCATCGCTCACCTTCTTGTCGATCTCGCCTTTGTCCATGCCCGCCATTTTCAGCGGAAAGCCGATGTTGGAGCGCACGCTCATATGCGGATACAGCGCATAGGATTGAAACACCATGGCAAGGCCGCGTTCAGACGGCTTGCGGTCTGTGGCATCAGCTCCATCAATGAAGATCTTGCCGCCGGAGGTGTCTTCCAGTCCGGCAATCAGCCGAAGCAAGGTGGACTTGCCGCAGCCAGACGGGCCAACAAACACAACGAATTCGCCGTTGTTGATCTCCAGATCAATGCCGGGAATAACCTTGTGCTCGGCAAAGGATTTCGAGACGTTCTTGAGTTGAATACTGCCCATTGTGGTTTTCCTTATTATTTCACAGCGCCGAAGGTGAGGCCGCGCACCAGCTGTTTCTGGCTGAACCATCCGAGCACGACGATTGGGGCAATCGCCATGGTGGAGGCAGCCGAGAGCTTGGCGTAAAACAGGCCTTCGGGGCTGGAATATGAGGCGATGAAGGTGGTGAGCGGTGCCGCAACGGACGTGGTGAGGTTAAGGGTCCAGAACGCCTCGTTCCATGACAGGATGATGTTGAGCAGCATGGTCGAGGCAATGCCCGGCACCGCCATGGGTGTCAGCACATAGATGATTTCCTTGATCAAGGATGCGCCATCCATGCGGGCGGCTTCCAGAATTTCGCCCGGAATTTCCTTGAAATAGGTGTAGAGCATCCAGATGATGATCGGCAGGTTGATCATGGTCAGCACGCCCACCAGACCGATGCGGCTATCGAGCAATCCACCGTCGCGAAACAACAGATAGATCGGGATCAGAGCGCCCACCGGTGGCATCATCTTGGTGGAGAGCATCCACATCAGCACATCCTTGGTGCGCTTGGTGGGCGAAAACGCCATGGCCCAGGCCGATGGAATGGCAATGATGAGGCCCAGAAGCGTGGAGCCAAAGGAGATGATCACCGAGTTCATGAAATGGGCGAAATAGTCCGAGCGACCCTGCACCTCGACATAGTTTTCGGTGGTCCAATGGAAGAACAAAAACACCGGCGGCGAGGCAATGGCATCGCCTTCGCTTTTGAAACTGGTGAGGAAGGTCCACAGGATCGGAAAGAACATCAGCAGGCCAATGGCCCACGCGATGACGGTGAATGTCAGCTTGCGTTTGGTTGAGATTGCGCGTGCCATTGATCAGCTCTCCAGGTTCTTGCCGATGAGGCGGATCAGGAAAAGGGCAACGATATTGGCCAGAACCACGGCGACAATGCCGCCAGCGGATGCGCCACCAATGTCAAATTGCAGCAGGGCCTGATTGTAGATCAGATAGGTCAGGTTGGTGCTGTCGGTGCCGGGGCCGCCATTGGTGGTCACGAGAATTTCGGCAAAGACGGACAGAAGGAAGATGGTCTCGATCAGCACCACCACGGTAATCGCCCGCGACATGTGGGGCAGGGTGATGTAGATGAATTTCGAGATTGCGCCTGCGCCATCCATCTCTGCGGCTTCTTTTTGCTCCTCGTCGAGCGATTGCAGGGCGGTGAGCAGAATCAGCGTTGCAAACGGCAGCCATTGCCATGCGACAATGATGATAATCGACAGCAGCGGAATGGTGGAAAGCCAATCCAGCGGCTCCAGCCCAACGGCCCGGAAAGCAAAGGCAAACAACCCGTTCACCGGGTTCATCAGCATGTTTTTCCACACCAAGGCCGCAACCGTTGGCATGATGAAGAAGGGCGAAATCACCAGAATACGGACAATGCCCTGACCAAACATCGGCTGATCCAGCAAAAGTGCCAGCGCAATGCCGCCGATGATGGAAATGGCCAGCACGCCGCCGACCAGCAACAGCGTATTGGTGAGGGCTGCGAAAAAGGCCGGATCGGTGAGAAAATATTGATAATTCAGCAGGCCGACGAAGTCATGGGTGCCGGGCATCAGCAGATTATAGTTCAGAGTTGAGAAATAGATGGTCATAGCCAGCGGCACAATCATCCATGCAAACAGCAGGATAACCGAAGGGGCCATCATCAGTCTCGCCGAGGAATGGGTATGGGTCGTCGCCATGTCTGCCGCGCCTCTTATGCGTGTTGGAGTTGTGATGGTTTGGGTCGAGCGGGTGGTTCACCCCCCTCTGTCCTGCCGGACATCTCCCCCTTAAAGCGGGGGAGATCGACTCGTGGTTTGCCGGTCACTTCCTATCTATTTCCGGGATGTCGGAAACAGCGAGGGTTCGGGGGAGATTGCAAAGGCAAGCCTATCCAATCTCCCCCGCTTTAAGGGGGAGATGCCCGGCAGGGCAGAGGGGGGTAAAACCCCGACCTCAAACCTTACTTCTTCGGATAACCCGCCTTTTTCATCTCACGCTCGGTCAAGCTTTGTGCATTTTTCAAAGCCTGATCCACGGTGCTCTGACCGGCCAAAGCTGCCGAGAATTGCTGACCAACGGCGGTGCCGATGCCCTGGAATTCCGGGATAGCCACATATTGCACACCCTCGTAAGGCACGGGCTTGACAGTGGGGTGCTTGGGGTCTGCCGAGTTGATGCTGTCCAGCGTCATTTTGGCAAAGGGTGCAGCCTTCTGGTAATCAGCATTGGCATAGAGCGAGGTGCGTGTGCCCGGAGGAACATTGGCCCAGCCGTCTTTCTCGGCCACCAACTTCAGATAGTCCTTGCTGGTTGCCCAGGCGATGAACTTTTCAGCCGCTTCCACCTTCTTCGAGCCAGCCGGAATGGCGAGGTTCCACGACCACAGCCAGTTGCCGCGCTTGCCAAGACCATTGTCGGGAGCCAAAGCAAAGCCGACCTGATCGGCAACCTTGGATTCCTTCGGGTTGGTGACAAAGGATGCTGCCACCGTGGCATCAATCCACATGCCGCATTTGCCAGTCTGGAACAGCGCAAGGTTTTCATTAAAGCCGTTGGAGGACGCGCCTGGAGGGCCGTCTTTCTTCATCATATCGACGTAGAACTGAAGGGTCTTTTTCCACTCTGGCTGATCAAACTGTGGCTTCCAGTTTTCATCAAACCAGCGCGCGCCAAACGAATTGGACATGGCGGTCAGGAAAGCCATGTTCTCGCCCCAGCCGGCCTTGCCGCGCAAGCAGATGCCGTAGACTTCCTTGGATTTGTCAGTGATCTTGTCAGCAGCCTGCTTGATGAAATCCCACGTTGGGGCATCAGGCATTTTCAGGCCTGCTTTTTCAAACAGATCCTTGCGATACATCACCATCGAGCTTTCGCCGTAGAAAGGCGCGGCATAAAGCTTGCCATTGACCGTCAGGCCCGAGCGGATTGGTGGCAGAAGATCATCAACATCATAGGCCTTGTCGGCGGACAATTTGTCCAGCGGGGCCAGCCAGCCCTGCTTGCCCCAGATCGGGGCTTCATAAATGCCGATGGTCATCACGTCATACTGGCCGCCCTTGGTGGCAACATCGGTGGTCACCTTCTGGCGCAGAACATTTTCTTCCAGCGTCACCCACTTCACATCAATGCCGGGGTTTTTCTTGGTGAAATCATCCGTCAGCTTTTGCATGCGGATCATGTCGCCGTTGTTTACCGTCGCAATGGTGAGCGTTTCGGCTCTCGCCACGCCCGCGATGGCCAAAACTGAACATGCGCCCAGCAGAATAGTCTTCAATGTCATATCTTCCTCCCAGAAGAAAAAGGCAATTCAATCAACCTATGCCGCACGATCCTCATCGCGCTGATACTGAGCATTGGCTTTGCTCAAAATGAGCAATCGCTTCGCTAGTGGGCAAATACTCACTTATTGAGCGGAAATGTCAATCGCAATTCGCTGCTGCAGCGCCGAAGATCTGTTCAAGGCCTTGGTAAATAACCTTGAATTTAGGTGGAAAACCATGACGGCAGTCCCGTTGCCGCATCCAGTTTCAAGCAACGCCGGTGCTTTACATCCCTTTGGAGAGGCGCAGGCTGGGCAAAAGGCGGGAAAAGTGTGAGCAAAGTGCAGGCGGCGGTGCGGGCCTATCAGGCGGGTGATCTGGATGATGCACTGAGCAAGGCGCGGGCGGTGCCAGCCAAAAACCGTGCCGAACACGCCATGGCGCAGGCCTTGGTTGGGAATATCCTGGCAAAACGCGGTGATCGCGTGGGGGCAGCGCTTGCTTTTGAGGCCGCCGCTGCCGGCAATTCCGAACAGGCCGGGGTCTTTTTAAAGCTGGCCGCAACCCTGCTTCAACAAGCCAACGCGGTTGAGCCTTTGCGCCGCATGGGTCTTAAGGCCGCCCTTGCCAATCGCTCTGACGCAGAATTTGTGCTCAGCATGGCGCATGTGGTGGTGGAGCCATGGGATGCACCGGCGCGCGAGGCGGCCTGCAGTCTGGTGCCGTTTATGGACCGACACAGCGGTCCGGCGATGTTTTTTGCCGCAAACCTGTTGCAGATGCATGGTGCGTTGGAAGCTCTGGATAGCTTGTTGGGCGAGATCAGCCATACGCTGCGAGACGATGTGGTGATAGAGGTTGTGCGGCTGGCTTCTGCCCATGTCCGGGCTGATTTTGCCACCATTTCCCGCCATCAGCAGATGATGCAAGATCTCAGCAACCCCTTCAACCGCGCGGTGCTGGAGCGCGAAGATGCTTTGAACCGGGTGTTCTGGTGCGAGGATGAGGCCTTGCAGGCTCAACCCAATTTGCAAAGCCGGTCGCTGGCTGAGAGTTTTGCCGCCCGCCCAAGATTGCGCCGTCGCTGCCGGGCGAGCGATGAGAGGCTGCACATCGGTTACCTTTCCTCTGATTTTTCGGCCCACGCCACCATGATGCTGATGCTGGATGGTCTCATGGCCCATGATCGCGCCCGGTTTGACATCACGCTGTTTTGCTACACCGATGCCAAGGCCGCAGCCGCGCAGGCCCATATGCCAGAACAGTTGCGACGCGAGATTGTCTCGGTGCGCGATCTTTCCGACACTGAAGCCGCAGCCGAGATTGACCGGCGTGGTGTGGATATTCTGGTTGATCTCAAAGGCCACACATTTGGGGCGCGGCTGGCGATTGTTAATCTGTCCGCAGCACCAGTGAAGGCCACCTGGCTTGGTTTTCCGGGGGTCGTGAGCGGTGTTGATCTGGATTATGTGATTTCAGATCCGATCGTCACGCCCGATACATCCGCGCCCTTTTACGCAGAAAAATTCTGCCGATTGCCAGAAACCTATCAGCCCAACAGCACCTCCAGCCGCCCGGCACCGATACCAACCACGCGCCAGCACAATGGCCTGCCGGACAATGCCTTTGTCTTTGCCTCCTTTAACGGTGTGCAAAAAATAACACCGGAGACAGTGAGGCTTTGGGCGCGTATTTTGACAGGCGCTCCGGAAAGCCTGCTGTGGATCATGTGCTGGGACGCCTTTGCCAGAAACAATTTGCGCAAAGCTATTCAGGCTGCGAGTGTCGATCCTGCGCGGCTGCATTTTGCCAACAAGCAGGATTACGCCTTGCACGTCAACCGTCTGCCGCTGGCCGATCTGGCGCTCGACAGTTTTCCTTGCAATGGTCACACCACAACCTCGGATATGTTGTGGGCTGGCCTGCCGGTGGTGACCAAAAAGGGGGGGAGCTTTGCCGCGCGCGTGTCCGAAAGCCTGCTGGGTGCCATCGGCCTTGGTGATCTGGTGGCGGACGATGACGAGGCCTTTGTGGCGCTGGCTGTGCAATTGGCCAACGATGCTGCACGTCTGCAAGCCGTGAAACAACGGCTGAAGGATCATCGCTCAATGGCACCGCTGTTTGATACCGAGCGCTTGATGCGCCATCTGGAAATGGCCTATGAGATGATGGCGGATCGGGAGCGGGCAGGGCTTGCGCCAGACCATATGGATGTTCCAGCCATGCCACCGCGCGATGTGCCATTTATGTGAAGATGATTGGCAAATGGCGCAGGGGTGTTTATCAAGGCGGCATTCCCCTTCGTTTTTGCCGAGGCCCGTTATGAACAATCCCGTCACCGTTGAAGTCACCCGTGGCAACCGTGTGGAAAGCCGCCATCACGGGGCCGCTGTGGTGGTGGATGGCGATGGCAATCTGGTGTTTTCCGCAGGCGATGTTGATGCGCCCACCTTTCCGCGCTCGGCCTGCAAGGCCATGCAGGCGCTGCCGTTGATTGAGAGCGGTGCGGCGGATGCCTATGGTTTGAGCGATCAACAGTTGGCGCTGGCTTGCTCCTCCCACTCCGGCGAAGACGCCCATGTCGAGACGGCAGCCTCCATGCTGGCCAAAGCGGGGCACAATGACGATGTGCTGGAATGCGGCGCGCATTGGTCTTTTGATCAGAAAACCCTGATCCATCAGGTCCGCACGCTGGAAAAACCAACCGCCCTGCACAACAATTGCTCCGGCAAACATTCCGGCTTTATCTGCGCTTGCGCCCATATGGGTTATGAGCTGAAAGGCTATGTGGAATACGACCATCCTTTGCAGCGCGATATTCGCGCCACCATGCAAAACCTCACGGGTGCGGTGCTGGATCACGACAGCTGCGGCACCGATGGCTGCTCCATTCCTACCTATGCCGTGCCGCTGAAAGCTCTCGCCCATGGCTTTGCCAAAATGGGCACAGGGCAGGGGCTGGAGCCATTGCGCGCCAAAGCATCAAAGCGCCTGATAGACGCCTGTATGGCGGAGCCATTCTTTGTGGCTGGCACCAAACGCGCCTGCACCGCCATCATGCAGATTGCACCCGGCAAAATCTTTGCCAAAACCGGAGCCGAAGGCGTGTTTTGTGCGGTCCTGCCCGACCAAGGCCTGTCGATTGCGGTGAAAGCCGAAGACGGAGTCACCCGCGCCGCCGAAGCCATGATTACAGCGCTTTTGGCCCGCTATTTTGACAGGGACAGCTCCGAGCACGCAGCCCTGATGGCCATGACCAACAAGCCCATGCACAACTGGAACGGCCGCCATGTGGGCGATGTTCGGGTCACGGATGTGTTGTTCGGCTGAAAGGTTCTACGCGATAGTGCGTGAGGGTTTGGCAGCAGGTCATGCCTAAGCTTTCTGCGAGACGTATAGACGCAAGGTTGCTTTCAACAACCTGATAGCGGGGTATGAGGCGGTTTTGAAAGAGGTGGGCAAGCGCTGTTGCAACAACCCGCTTGCCAAATCCTTTGCCGCGCTGGTGTGGGTCCGTATAGACGCCGCCCACTTCCCAAATGCCGTCATCAAGCTGGAAGGCAAGACACGCCGATAACGCTGTTGCGCCTTCTCGATAGACAAAGGCAATTGCCTGCTGGCGCTCGATCATTGCGGTTAACCAGTTGGCATCATGCCCCTGTTTGGCAAAAAGGTCGAATGGCAGATGATTGGCAGTTTGCTCGATGCTAACAGTGGGATCGAGAGGAAATGCGCTTTCAGTGGAATATGTGCGGTAGGATGTTGCCCTGTCGAGGGTAAAATCCTGTGCAATCACCAGCGCATCTTGCTCCGTGGTGAGCTTGAAGATCAATATCTGATCGGTTGGAATGAAAGGACGCAACGCCACTGTCAGGGTGGGGTGGTCGCTGACGATGAAAGCAATCGCTTGCGCGTCAGGATAGGTTTCCCGATCATAGGGGCTGGCGTCGGCGTCCAATAAAAGCAGTGTCGCACTGCTATCGTCCTCAGTAACCTGCACCATTTTTGTGTGGCCGGGAAGCGCCAGATAATATTTGAGAATGACAGCATGACGCAGTTTGGTCTTGCGCAATCGCGATAAAATTTTTGAGGCCTGATCGGGGTTCGAGCTATCGTCTATCTCTGCCATCCCGCACTGTCCTCAATCACGCGTCTAAGACGACGTTCGCAACCCTTGTATTGACTATGACGGTATCAGCTTCACACCTGTTGCTCCATAAGGCTTGCGGCGCTCCTCATTGATTTCGGCGCTCATAATCACCCCCGACAACCCACTCAAGGGCACAATCTGGCAGGGCGAGAGCATGTCGAGTTTGTTCTCGGTCAGGCAAAGCCAGGTTTCGGCACTCACCGAGGCAATCAGCCGTTTGATGGCGGCTTCTTCCGCATCGCCGGTGGTAGCACCAAACTGGAGGTGCAGCGCGGTGGCACCCATAAAAAACAGGTCTGGCCGCAATCGGGAAATGGCTTCAGAGGCAATTGCGCCCACCGCCACCATGGAATGGCGATAAAGCCGCCCGCCAATCACGATCACCTCTATGTCGCTGCGCCCTTCCAGCTCAATGGCGATGGTTGGGCTATGAGTGACAACGGTCAGGCCGAAGTTTTGTGGCAGCAGGCGGGCTATTTCCGCATTGGTGGTGCCGCCATCCAGAAAAATCATCTGCTGTGGCTGAATAAGCGCCACGGCCGATGCCGCCAAGGCGCGCTTTTCCGCGTTCGCAAAGCTCTTGCGGGTCGAAAAATCGGGCAAGTCCGGCGAAACCGGCAGGGCACCACCATGCACACGGCTGAGCAATCCGGCCGCCGCCATATCGCGCATATCGCGCCGGATGGTGTCCTCTGACACCGCAAGTTCAAGGGCAATATCCTTGGCCAGCACGCGGCCATCCCGTTGCAAACGGGCGAGGATCAGAGATTTGCGTTGGCTGGTGAGCATTGCACGAAACTGCCTGAAAATTTACGATAATGCATGGATAGAAGGAAATGACTCGACTCTCAAGTATTTTCGTGCAGATTTGCGCATGTTCATGCATATTCAAGGAGAAAGACATGCTGATTTTGATTGCAGGGCCTTATCGTTCCGGCACCAATGACGATCCAGTGAAAATGGCGGCAAACCTGAAAGCACTGGAAGCGCCATCCTACGCCTTGTTCAAGGCGGGGCATGTGCCAATGATTGGCGAATGGGTTGCGCTGCCGGTGTGGAACGCGGCAGGCGGGCAGACCATTGGCGATGATCTTTATGAGGAGATTTTCCACCCGGTTGCTCATCGCCTGTTGCAGCTTTGCGATGGGGTTTTGCGTTTGCCGGGAGCCTCCAAGGGGGCCGATAATGACGTGAAAATTGCCACCGAGCGCGGCATTCCGGTGTGGTACGCGCTCAGTGATGTGCCTGGGGTGGCGTAACCTTGCTAGAGTCCACTTTTCTCTGACAAACTCTAAAGCATGTCGCGTTTNCCGATAATGACGTGAAAATTGCCACCGAGCGCGGCATTCCGGTGTGGTACGCGCTCAGTGATGTGCCTGGGGTGGCGTAACCTTGCTAGAGTCCACTTTTCTCTGACAAACTCTAAAGCATGTCGCGTTTTATTGTCCTCAATAAAACGATAACGTACATGCGACAAAATAAGATCTAAAGCCTGTCGCAGTGAATCCTATTCGCCGCGACAGGCTTTAGAGCCGTCTTTACATCGGCGGCTCAACGCCGTTTTTGCCCGCCACCACGCGGCTGCTGCTTAAAGTTCCGTCATCGGCTTTTTGTGATGGCACAAACACGGTGGCACCGGGTTTAAGATCGGCTTCTGTTGCCGGGGCTGTGGTCACAATCGGCGTGCCATCGGCAATGGAAATGACCTTTTCGCCGCCCTTGTAGGTCAGGGTAAGGCTGTGGCCGTTGACGGATTTGACGGCATTGGCAACGGTTGCATTGGTCATGGTGCTATTGGGCTGCAAATCCCAGGCATAGCTGCCTTCGCCAGTGCCCTTCATGGCGGCTGGGAAAATCAGCACTTCCACCGCGCCATTTTTGCCGTCAGCGGTGGGAATGGAGGTGACGCCAACAAAATCGCCGGGCTTGATGGCATCAACCGATGCCTTGGCAAGGCTGGATGGCTTCCAGCCGTCTTTCAGGGTGATTTTTGCGGTTTCGCCCTCGCGGGTTTTCACCACAAGGGTGGAGCCGTGAAAACTTTCGATCTTGCCGCGGACCCGCACCGTGTCAGCAGCGTGGGCCGCAATGCCGGTGCTGAGTGCCAAGAGGCCACCGGCGAGCACAGAGGCGGTGAATTTCAAGCGTGACGTCATGACGAACTTCCCTGTTGCGACATTGTCGGTCTGGCAATGCCAGATCAGGCAAAACATTGCCGTCACAGCCGGAATTTCAAGAGCTGTACACGCAATGGTGAGCGGGTCAGTCGAGGCTGATCAGCGTCAGCTTGAGAATATGCTGCGGCCCGGATCTGCCACCCAGATAGATCTGGCCGGTATCCTCCCACCCACCCTTAGTGTAGAGATGGATGGCTGCGCGGTTGAGGCAATTGACCGTCAGAAACACATGCCGGGCCTGATAATGGGTGCTCAAATAGGATGTGAGCTGTGCCATCACGGCCTTGCCATAGCCAAGCCCTTGAAATTGCGCGCCAACCAGCATGCCCCGCAGTCCCAGATCATTGGGCGCATAGCCACAGGCATCGAGGGGTGCTGTGCTGACCTTGCTGTGATAATCCCGGTCGATCTTGAAAAAGGCCACCGGCTCGCCAGCAGCGGTGCCGATGTGGAAATCCACAGTCGGGTCATTCTCGCTGATCATCTGCTCAATCGGTGCGACGAAGTTTGCTTGTTCCGGCAACAGGGCCAGATGCAAAACGCGGCCTGTCTCGCCCTTTGAAAGGGGCGAGAGGTGAAGGTCACAAGAGGTATTTGCCTGCATGAGGCGTTACGCCTCAGTAGCGCGTGCGGCCCACATGGCCTTGAAGGCCGGGCGGCTCTGGCAGCGTTCCAGCCATGCCTTGAGGTTGGGGTTGGCGGCCAGCAAGGGGGCATAGGGTTGCGCATAGCGCACAATTTCGGCCAGATTGATATCGGCAACGGTAAAGCGATCCGAGACAGTAAATTCATTTTTGGCAAAATGCTGTTCCAGCACGGCAATCGGGCGCTTCAGCAGACGGGCGGCGGCGGCGGCTTCGCTTTGGCCTGCTTCGCTATCCAGACGGCCATCGCCGAAAATACGCGAGATTTTCAGCGCATTGCTCTCGATTTCGGTGGCAGCAAACAGCGCCCATTGCATCATCAGCGCATCTTCTTCCAAATCCTTCGGCCCCATTTCGCCGCCATATTGCTTGGCGAGATAAAGGGTGATGGCAAGGGATTCGAACAGCACCAACCCGTCATCTTCAAGGGCAGGAATGGCACCAAAGGGATTGACCGCCAAAAACGCGGGCGATTGGGTGTTGATCGGCGCATCGGACGCCAGAGGATTATCCAGCTTGCCAGCCTGCACCACCGGCACATGCTCATAGGCCAGTTCCAGCTCTTCCGTCAGCCACAAAACCCGTGTGGCACGCGACTTATAGCAGCCGTAAATTTTCAACATGGTGCTCTCCCAACAGTGATCCTTTGAGGGCAGGTTAGCCCTATCGCAGGGCCTTTGGAAGCATGGGATTGACATCAAAATGCATTTGCCACTATCAATCTTAACAGGGTCAGCAGTTCACCCAGGCGTTACCGCTCCGCAAGGAGAGCTAAACCTGCATCCATGATTTTCAACGGCAAGCTTTTGCGTCCGCTTGGAAAGCCGGTAACCTCCAGCATGGCATTGGACGCTTGATTGAAGGGCAAAGCCCTTACGGAGGTAAAGCTATGTCGCGTGTTGTTCATCCCTTTTATGCTGCCGACATTTCGGCGCTGGCCAAAGCTATGACACGAGAGCTGGAAAACATGCCCGAAAAACCGGGGCATGTGCAGTTGCTCAATCTTCTGGCCCGTTCCGCAGGCTATCGCAATTTTCAGCATTTTCGCGCATCCAGTGCTGCCCAAAGCCGGATGCTGGCTCCCGTGCCTGCACCTGATCCTGTGGATTTCAGGCTGATTGAAGCGGTGTTGCGCTGCTTTGATGCTGATGGTGTGCTGCTGCGCTGGCCGTCAAAAACCAGCCACCAGCGCTTGAGCCTGTGGCGGCTGTGGGCGGCCTTTCCCACGGATTGTGATCTGCTGGAGGCTGAGGTCAACGCCAGGCTGAAAGCCCTGAATGGCTTTGGCGATCATGTGCTGCTGCGCCGCGAGATGGTCAATAACAAACTGCTGTCGCGCTCGAACGATTGCCGCCTCTATCGCCGCGTCGAGCAAAGGCCACCGCCGGAGGCGCTGGCCCTGCTGGATCGGGCGAAATCGGCAACACTCAGCCGGTCTTTCCATCGATATCAATAGCCTTTGGCAGACCCCGCAACGGCACGGCTGTCGATGGCGCCATAATAGCCATGACCCTTGCCATCAGCAATCTCGGCAAGGCTTTTGCCACCCACCAGAATGCCAGCGGCCTGGCCCCAAACGGGGCCGCCCACGCCGCCGTCAAGCGTGTACCCCATGTCTTGCAGCTTGGCGATGGTGTCGGGTGAGAGCGCGTAAGGCTCATAAAACACCTTGTCCGGCTGCCATTGATGGTGAATGCGCGGCGCGTTGACGGCTTCTGAAATGTTCATGCCAAAATCAACCACGTTCAAAATCGCTTCCAGCGTAATGGTGATGATGCGTGAGCCGCCGGGGCTGCCGATCACCATGAAGGGCTTTCCATCCTTGGTGACAATGGTGGGGCTCATGGACGAGAGAGGGGCTTTCTTGGGCGCAATGGCGTTGGCCTCGCCCTGAACCAGACCATAAAGATTGGCAACACCCGGCTTGGAGGTAAAATCATCCATCTCGTTGTTGAGCAAAATGCCGGTGCCGGGGGCGACAACGCCCGCACCAAACGAGCCATTCAACGTATAGGTCACCGAGACGGCGTTGCCATCCTTATCAATGATCGAATAATGGGTGGTTTCGGTGCTTTCCTTGCCCCCAAAGGGTTTGAGATCGGCCGATTTTCCCGCTTCGCCGGGGGTGATCTTGGCCCGGATTTCATCGGCATAGTCTTTGGAGAGCATTTTCGACAGCGGATTTTTGATAAAATCCGGATCACCCAAAGCCGAATTGCGGTCCACATAGGCGTAGCGCATGGCTTCAACCATCTGGCTCACGGTGCTGGCCGCGCCATAGCCCTGTTCGCGCAGCGGATAGGCCTCAAGAATATTGAGGATCTCGCAAATGATCACCCCGCCAGACGAGGGTGGTGGTGACGAAATAATGTGGTAGCTATGATAATTGCACTCCACCGGCTTGAGTTCACGCGCGGTATAGGTGCTGAAATCATCAACGGTTAAAATGCCTTTGCCGTCTGCGCTGGCCTTGGCAATGGCCTCGGCCGGCATGCCTTTGTAAAAAGCATCCGGCCCCGTGGCGGATATGCTCTCCAGCACCTTGGCCAGATCGGGCTGTTTCAGCACGTCACCTGCACCATAAGGAGCGCCATCAGCCTTTAGGAATATTTTCTTCGCCTCTGGATTTTTCGCTAAGCGGGCAGCGCCGCCTGCCAAAATACTGGCATCGCCCTGATTGAGGGTGAACCCATCCCTGGCCAGATGAATGGCGGGGGCGAGAAGGTCTTCGCGGGTTTTGGAGCCGTATTTTTCGCGGGCCAGTTCCAGCCCTTTGACGGTGCCGGGCACGCCGACGGCCAGATAACCATCCAGACTTGCGCGCGGCACAACATTGCCTTTTTCATCAAGATACATGTTTTTGGTGGCGGCCAGCGGCGCTTTTTCGCGAAAATCAATGAAATTCGTGGTGCCGTCTTTGAGGCGCAGGGTCATGAAACCACCGCCGCCGATATTGCCCGCCGTGGGATAAACCACCGCCAGCGCATAGCCCACGGCCACCGCCGCATCCACGGCATTGCCGCCGTCTTTCAGCACGGCCACCCCCGCATCGGTTGCCAGGTGCTGGGCGGTCACCACCATGCCATTGTCGCCCTGCACCGGGGCGGGTGAGGCTGCATACAGTGGGGAGAAGGGAATAAGGGTCAGGCTGAAGCAGGTCAGGCGAAATGCACTTCTGGCGATGGGAAAAGCCATATCAAAAGATCTCCAGACTATTCGTCGAATTTTGGCCTTTTCGGTTCAGAAAACGCCCTTTCTCGTCACAACAGCATCGGTCCGAAACGTGGGAACCGGTTTTCGGATAAATCCGATGCGAAAACAAAAACTGAGAGCATCGTGCCAATTCCAATTTTCTGCATGATCCTCTGGCATGCGCAATCCCGTCATCAAGTGCCAAAGCGTCTGCGGATGTACCTCGAGCACAGAGCGACCAAGCCAGCCTACTGTATAATTTTCAAAACCGGAATCGATTTAACCCGGACATGACACAGTTTATCATGGTCATGAGGGGCAGGGGGGCACTACGCTTCGTCGCTTTGCGGCTGTTTTGCCGTCATCTCTTTGAACATTTTCGGCGTCCGGCAATCCAGATCCTTGATAAAGCGATCGAAGAGCTGCTCAAACTGGCGAATGTCTTCAAGGCTCCAGCCCTCCAGCGTGTGGCCAAGAACCTCACGGCGGACCCGCTCAAAATGCGCGTTCAGCTCTTTACCCCGTTTGGTCAGGGTGACAATGGCACGTCGCGCATCCTGCTGCGAAACGCCGCGCTGCAGCATGCCCTGGCGCACCAGATCAGCCACAATGCGGCTGGCCCTTGAGGGATCAATCCGCATCTGCTCGGCAATCGAGCCAACCGTGACTTCCTGATTTTGCCCGGTGTGGGCCACGATCTTGACGATGTCAAAATGCGATAGCTCCATGCCATGGCCCTCAGCCAACTGGCTGAGCGCAATGCGCGACATAAACCGACGCCCCATCATCATGCGCAAGTGGCTCATGGTGTTGGCAATGCCATCAATCGAGGCATCCAGCGCAGGTGTGGTTTCGGTGTTTAAATCATCAGCGTTCATCATGCCTGCCTGCCTAACACAAAGTCTGCCTAGCACAAAGATCTGCGCAAGAAAATATGTGCTTTTAGCATATATATGCAATTGACAAATATTTTTTCTCTGCGCATTTTGCACCTGCAACCTGAGAGATGTTCCCATGGATACCAATAGCCACACACACGCGGCGGCCAAAGCGCCAGCCGCGCAGGAGTTTCAGTCGCTGGTGCCCGATGCGCGCTTGCGCTTGGTGCTCTATTGTTTTTTGATGACGGCGCTGTTTATGGCAACGCTGGACAATCAGATTGTTTCAACGGCTTTGCCCACCATTGTCGGTGAGTTTGGCGAGCTTGAACGCTTTGGCTGGGTAGGATCGGCCTATCTGCTGGCCACCTCTGCCGTCATGCCGCTTTATGGCAAGCTGGGCGATCTGTTTGGCCGCAAATTTGTGATGATGGCGGCAATTTTCATCTTCACCATCGGCTCGCTGGTCTGCGGGCTGGCGGTGTCGATGAACACGCTGATTGCGGCACGCGTGCTGCAAGGCCTTGGTGGCGGCGGCATTATGGTGTCGATCTTTTCCATCAATGCCGATCTGTTTGAGCCACGGGTGCGGGCGCGCTATCAAAGCTATTCCAGTCTGGTGCTGATGGCATCCGGGGCCATTGGTCCCACATTGGGCGGCACGTTGAGCGAATGGCTGGGCTGGCGTTCGATCTTTCTGGTCAATCTGCCGATTGGCATTGTTGTGCTGGTTGGTTTGGCTCTGTTTTTGCCCTATCGCAAACCGCATCGCCGCCCCAAGATTGATTATGCCGGTGCTTTGCTGCTGGCCGGTGCCGTCACCAGCGTGGTGTTCTGGGCCGATACCGGGCAGATTTTTGGCTCCCTGATTGCGCCGAAAAGCCTTGGCGTGGTGGCTTTTGGTGTGGTGTGTGCAGCCCTTTGGGTGCAGGTCGAGCGCCGCGCGGTTGAGCCAATTGTGCCGCTGTCGCTGTTTTCCAAGCCAACGGTTTGCCTGTTGTGGATTGTGTCGATTTGCAGCGGCGCGGTTGGCATAGGCTCGGTCAATTATGTGGCGCTGTTCTTGCAGACCACCACAGGCTTGACACCAACCCATGCCGGCCTGCTGTTCATTGCGCTCACCAGCGGCATCGCCTTTGGCTCGATCAACAGCGGTCGGCTGATTGCGCGCACTGGAAGCTACAAGATATTTGCGCTGATCAGCGGAGCGGGCAGTTGCCTTGCTTTTGCTGCGTTGAGCCAATTGCCGCTTGGCACGCCAATCTATGTGATTGGCGGGTTGATGCTGATGCATGGCATCAGTGTGGGCATTGGCCAGCAGGTTCCGGTGATTGGCGTGCAAAACACCGTGCCGCAGCGCGATGTTGGGGCCGCCACCGGCACGGTCACGCTGACCCGCATGGGGGGCGCATCGCTGGCCATCTCCATTTATGGCGCGGTTCTCTCGGCGTTTATGGCCGGTGCTCCGGCCATTCCCGGTGTGGCGAACATTGAGGAATTAACGCCTGCGGCCCTGGCCGCCCTCAATCCCGAAACGCGGACCGCCGTCTCAGCCGTGTATCAGCATGCCTTTGGTCCGGTGTTTATCAGCATGGCGCTGATGATTGGTTGCAGCTTCATCGCCGCCTGCTTTCTCAAGGATGTGCGGCTGCCAACCATGCATAAAAAAACCGCCCCATGAGGGGCGGTCGATTGCGAGCGGTGGTGTGTTACTTCACATCAATCACGAAGTCTTCGCGGGCGCGGCGCACCTTTTTCAGGTTGACCAGCCAGTCATTTTCCGCCTCGCGATAGCCGAGTGGCAAAATGGCAACCGAGCGCAGACCCTTGGCGCGCAGATCCAGAATCTCATCAAGGGCTGCGGGGTCAAAACCTTCCATCGGAGTGGAATCGACGCCTTCAAAGGCGGCGGCGGCCGTGGCCAATCCAAGCGCAATATAGGCCTGACGGGCGGCATGCTCGAAATTCACCTGTGGGTCGCGCTGTGGGTAGGTGTCGAGCAGCATTTTGCGATAGTTTTCCCAGCCTTCGCTGGTAAAATTGCGCTCAGCATTGACCAGATCAAACATGCCGTTGATGCGATCTGCTGTGTAATTATCCCAGGCTGCAAACACCAGAAGATGCGAGCAATCGGTAATCTGGCCCTGATTCCACGCAATTGGCTTGATCTTTTCGCGGATTTCCTTGTTGGTCACCACCAAAAGCGTGAAAGGCTGCAAGCCACTGGATGTGGGGGCCAGGCGGGCGGCTTCAATAATGCGCTCGACCTTGTCTTCTGCGACGGCCTTGGAAGGGTCCATTTTCTTTGCGGCATAACGCCAGTTCAATTTTTCAAGAAGCACGAATAATACCTTTCGTGGAAATAAGATGCACGCCCCATGTAGGGGGCCGCATGGCGCTCGGCAATTGCAATGCACAATAAAAGCCATTGCTCAGTTGAACACTGTGTTCGTGAAACATGATCCTATGATAGGCTGGATCCGGCTTTTGTGAAAATCCTCCAGCTTCGCGCCAGTCGGATTTGTCATGGTGCGGGCCTGTTCGAACTGGATTGAGGCAATGTCGTTGAAAATTTTCTCTCGCTTCCTGTCCGCGCTGGCCCGTCCGGCTCTGCTGGTTTTGACGGGGCTGGCGCTTTTTGCCCTGGGTGGATGTTTGTTTGTCACCGATACCACCCTGACGGACCCGGATGTGTTTGCAGCCCAAACAGCCCCGGTCTGGGATCGCCCTGCCGTTGAGAGGCCTTTGCCGCAAAAGCCCGACGGCCTCGGCAATTTATATCAGACACAATTTCATCAGACCTACGGCATGCAAGCGCCTGCAAATCCGGTGTCAGCGCTGGCCAACCGATAGTGCGCCTATTGTCTTCCGCGTCGTGCGCGCCGCAATGGCCAGTTTTGCGGCATAATTGAACAGTTCGGATTGCTTGATGTCGTTGAAGTCTTTTTTCGCTCTGCGTGCCGTTGCGCGTCCATCGTGGCTCGTTTGCCTCTCCTGTGGGCTCGCAATTTTGGCGGGCTGCCAGTCTGAGAGGGGCGTGCGGCCGGTTAATCCTGCGGTTTTTGCGGCAGAGACGGCTCCCGTCTGGGGGCCTGCGGCGCAGGCGGCGTATGCTGGCCGATCTCAAGGCCAATCTTTGGGCCAATCTTTGGGCCAATCTTTGGGCCAGTATCCAGACCAATCCCCGGATCAGTCTTACGAGGCTTCTTATGCTTCACCCTTTGCCACACCGATGCAAAGGGCAATTTACGGCCAGATGCGCGATGACGGCCACACGTTGAACGCCATTCCGCTGGAGCGGGTCAATCGCCGTTTCCTGCGTCAGGAAGTGGATTATCCCACAGCCGAGCGCCCCGGCACTATCGTGGTGGATACAACGGCGCATTATCTTTATCTGGTGGAGCGCAACGGCAAGGCTATTCGCTATGGCGTCGGGCTGGGCAAGCAAGGCTTTGCCTGGAAGGGCCGTGGGGTTATTCAGTTCAAAAAGGCCTGGCCGCGCTGGACACCCAGCGATGATATGGTGGCGCGCTCACCCGATTTGCGCGCCTATTCGGCAGCGGAAGGCGGATTGGAGCCGGGCTTGCGCAATCCGCTGGGCGCACGCGCCATGTATATTTTCCAAAATGGCAAGGATACGCTCTATCGCGTGCATGGCACACCGGATTGGCAATCGGTGGGCAAGGCCGTGTCATCGGGCTGTGTGCGCATGTTCAATCAGGATGTGATTGATCTTTACGAGCGCATATCGCCAAAAGCCGAAATTGTTGTTTTGTGATGCCCACGCCAATGGATTGCGGCACAGAACGGGTGATGGCGTAAACGTGATCGAGAATGCGCGAAAATTGACACCTATCAAGGCGCGTTTTTTAAAATTAACTTGGCGGAACTAAATCGCCTGCTCTATGTTATAGAGGTCACTGATCAGCAGGATATTGTTGCCTTTATGAACCGTTCTGAACTTTCCCGCCGCGGCTTGTTGTCGCTTGGTGGCCTTGGGGCCGCTGCTCTTCTCTCCAGTTGCGTTTCTCCCTATCGCCCACCGGTCTATGCGGAACCCACCCTTGGGGGTGCGTTGTCGCCGGCGGGTGCGGGGCCTATGGCTCCATCGAGTGCAGAACTGGATGCCATGTACGGGCAGATGGTGGATGGCGGTTTCGTCATTCCCGCCATTCCCTACCAGCGTATTCCGCCGCGCTATTATCGCCAGCGGGTGACGGCACCAGCCGGTTATCCTGTCGGCACCATTGTGGTCGATACGCCAAACCGCTTTCTCTATCTCATCGAGCGTGGCGGCACGGCCATGCGCTACGGCGTCGGCATTGGCCGCGAAGGCTTTGCCTGGCAGGGTGAGGGCGTCATTCAATGGCGTCAGAAATGGCCAAAATGGACCCCGCCAGATGAAATGGTGGCCCGTCAGCCGCAGTTGGCCAAATATTCTGCCGCCAATGGCGGCATGGAGCCCGGCTTGATGAACCCGCTGGGTGCGCGCGCCTTGTACATTTTCCAAAATGGCAAAGACACGCTCTATCGCCTGCATGGCTCTCCAGAATGGAACTCCATCGGCAAGGCCATGTCTTCGGGCTGTGTGCGCCTGATGAACCAGGATATCATTGATCTCTACGACCGCGTGCCGGAAAAGGCCCGCATTATCGTGCTTCAGTAAATCACTCCTCTTGCGCGGCGGCATTCAGTCTGCCGCGCAAGGCTTGCAATTGCTCCCGCAGGGCTGCCACTTCTTCAAGGCTGCAGCCGATGGCGTGTCCCACCTGCGCCATAACATCGACTGCCTGATCTTGCAGGTCGCGCCCCTTTTGAGTGAGTGAAACGGTTACCTGCCGCTCATCCTTGGCATCACGCTGCCGCTTGACATAATCCGCTTGCTCTAACCGCTTGAGCAGGGGAGACAGCGTGCCACTGTCCAGCCCCAACTTTTGCCCCAGCGCCTTGACGGCCAGATGGTCCTCTTCCCACAACACCATCATCGCCAGATATTGCGGATAGGTGAGGCCGAGCGGCTCCAGCAAGGGCTTGTAGGTGCGCGTAAACGCCAGCGATGCGCCGTAAAGGGCAAAGCAAAGCTGCTTGTCCAGCACCAGATCTTTCTTCAATGTGTCGCGATTTTCCATTGCTTGATCCTGCGGGCCAGCCTGCAACAGGCCCTGTTGCCAGCCACATGTTTCGCTGTGGCGGAACGATTGTCATCTATGATCGTTATTGTCATGGAAAGATAAAAAATTGCAATGTGCAAAAAACAGTTGCGCGCAATTTAATTGTGCGATATTGATAATCCCAACGGCGGGCCAATCCCGTAACGTTCACCGATACGAATTCAACCTTGAAGGAGAAAGCCATGTCTATTCTTTACACCACGAAAGCTTCTGCCACCGGCGGCCGCGAAGGCCAAGCTGTCTCTGAAGATGGCGTTTTGGACGTCAAATTGACCACCCCAAAGGAGTTGGGCGGCAATGGTGCCACCGGCACCAACCCTGAGCAGCTGTTTGCGGCTGGTTATTCGGCCTGCTTTCTCGGCGCATTGAAGTTTGCTGCCGGTCAGCAGAAGGTCAAGGTTCCTGAAGACGCCAAGGTGACGGCAACTGTTGGCATCGGCCCACGTGATGATGGCACCGGCTTCGGCATTGAAGTGTCGATCAGCGTTGATCTGCCCGGTATTGAGCGCGAAGTGGGTGAAAAGCTGGTGGCTGCAGCCCACATCGTTTGCCCCTACAGCCACGCCATGCGCACCTCGACAGAAGTGTCGGCAACACTGGCATAATTTCTACTCTTCAAATGCCAAAGGCCGGGAGCGATCCCGGCCTTTGGTGTTTTATCATGATGTTTTTTAGGCCGCAGAACGGTGGTATTGACTGTGCTGCCCGGCGCTGGTGCGGAAACGCTGCACCATATGGGCCAGATTTTCGGTTTCTTGCGTCAGGCTTTGGGCGGCAGCTGTAGTCTGCTCGACCATGGCGGCATTCTGCTGGGTCACCTTGTCCATCTGGTCGCCCGCCGCCGTCACTTCACGCAAGGACGTTGCCTGTTCGCGGGCTGCATTGGCGATGTCGGTGATGGTGGTGCTCATTTCCACCACTTGCTCGACAATCTCGCGCAGCGATGCACCAGAGGCGGTGACAAGGCCAACACCGGTATCCACTTGCGCGCTGGAGGTGGAAATCAGCGTCTTGATTTCCTTGGCGGCGTTGGCCGAGCGCTGGGCCAGTTCGCGCACTTCTTGCGCAACCACGGCAAAGCCTTTGCCTGCCTCGCCAGCGCGGGCGGCCTCAACACCGGCGTTCAAGGCCAGCAGGTTGGTCTGGAAGGCAATTTCATCAATCACGCCAATGATATTGCCGATTTTCTCAGACGATCCCTGAATGGCAGTCATGGCCTCAACAGCCTTGGCGACGATATCACCACCCTTGGCGGCATTGTCACGGGCAGCAGCCACGGCATGCTGTGCGCGACCTGCACCTTCGGCTGTGCCATTCACACCGCGCGACACATCGCCCAGCGCTGCAATGGTTTCTTCAAGCGATGCTGCCTGCTGCTCGGTGCGCCGTGCCAGATCGTTGGAGGCTGATGAGATTTCGCTCAAGCCCGAACGAATGGTGCCAACCGTCATCACCACCGATCCCATGGCTTCTTCGAGTGCTGCCACAGAGGTATTGAAATTCTGGCGGATCGTTTCAAATTCCGGCGAGACGGTTTTGTTCATCCGCACCGTCAAATCACCGGCGGCCAAGCCATCAAACCCGGCTTGAACCTGCTGAACGAAGTGGCGCAGATCTTCTGCCTTGCTATGCTCCAAGGCGGCCTGTTGTTCTCTTTGGCTTTCCACGCTGGCGCGTAAGGCTTCCTGCTCGGCCTGCGCCGTGCGGCCATGGGCCAGATCGTGGCGGAATTTTTCCAGTGCATGCGCAAGTGCGCCAAATTCGTCACTGCGCTCGGTGCCGGAAACGGGGGTCTGATAATTGCCGCCTGCCATCGTATCGACGGCTGCCACCACATCAGCCAAGGGGCGGCGAACGACGACGATGGAAACGCCGTAAATCATGGCGAGTGCGATGATCAGGACCAGCATGCCGCTGATGGCTGCCGAGGTGACTTCCTTCATCACCGGCTCGGAGAAAATCTTGGCAGGCACATCCAGAACGGCGGCCCAGGTCTTGTTCATGCCCGGAGCGGTGAACGGAAAGACCAGACGTGTTTCGCCGCCCGGCAGGCCGCGGATCACACGCATTTTGCCATCACTCAGGGCTGCCTTGACGTCGGCTGCACCCACGTCGGCATAAGGTTTCATCAGGCTGTCTTTATTGCGATGCACCAGCCAGTTTCCGTTGTCAGCAACCAGCATCACATGGCCACCATCAAAGGGGGTCATTGCACCAATCGAGGCGGAAAGGTCATCCAGCTTGATGTCCACACCGGCCAGACCGACCGTTTTACCCTTCACAACCACCGGAACCGACACCGAGGTCAGCAGCTTGCCGGTGGTCGAAATATAGGGCTGTGAGATCATGCCTTTGTTTTTGGCAAGCGGCTCGGCATACCATTGTTCTTCGACCTTTGTGACCCAGGTAGAAAATTCCAGCTTGCCGCTATCATCCTTGGTCCAATAGGCCGCGAAGATACCAGCCTTGTTGGTGCCGTCTGTGCCTTGCAGTTTCAGATCCTGCGGCACGTCTGGCACTTCGGTCATCCAGGCCCCGAACATGTTTTTGTAATGCGTGGGCACACCTTTGAGAATGGCAATGACATCGGCGCGGTTGTGGGAGCCATTTTCGATCAGACCCGAGATGCTGCCCGCCATGGTGGTGCCCGCTGAGACAACATCGGTGATCTGCACGGCAACCTGGTTGGAAACGGAGGCTGCTTTTTCACTGGCCAGTTCCAGCACTTCGCTGTTGACGCGCTTGCTTGTTTCCCAACCACTCAACGCGGTGTAAGACGCAATAATCACTGCCATCGCGGCACCGGCCGCGAGGATCAATTTTCCCGAAACAGTCTTGATGCGCATATCGATTACCCTACCCCAAGGCGTTATGATTGAGCGATGATGGCATAGATTTTCTAACGAAAGTCTAATGCAGATTGCGCTGCAAAAAGCGAGGGCAGGGCAGATGTATGTGTGCTGGCGGGACGCAAAAAAGCCGCCAGCGAATGCCGGCGGCTTTTGATGGATTTTGTATTGGCTGCGTCTTTTTCTGACCTCAGCGCGGCTCTTTCATCAGTTCAGATTTCGGGCTTATGCCGCAGCATAGCGCTTCGGCTGTCCATATTGGCCAGAGCTGGTGCGGAAACGCTGCACCATATGGGCCAGATTTTCGGTTTCCTGCGTCAGGCTTTGGGCGGCGGCTGTTGTCTGCTCGACCATGGCGGCATTTTGCTGGGTCACCTTGTCCATCTGGTCGCCCGCCGCCGTCACTTCACGAAGAGACGTTGCCTGTTCGCGGGCCGCATTGGCGATGTCTGTGATGGTGGTGCTCATTTCCACCACTTGCTCGACAATCTCGCGCAGCGATGCACCGGAGGCGGTGACAAGGCCAACACCGGTATCCACTTGCGCGCTGGAGGTGGAAATCAGCGTCTTGATTTCCTTGGCGGCATTGGCCGAGCGCTGGGCCAGTTCGCGCACTTCCTGCGCAACCACGGCAAAGCCCTTACCTGCCTCGCCAGCGCGGGCGGCTTCGACGCCTGCGTTCAGAGCCAAGAGGTTGGTCTGGAAAGCAATTTCATCAATCACGCCAATGATATTGCCAATTTTTTCCGATGATCCCTGAATGGCGGTCATGGCCTCAACAGCTTTGGCGACGATATCACCACCCTTGGCGGCATTGTCACGGGCAGCGGCAACAGCATGCTGCGCACGGCCTGCACCTTCGGCTGTGCCATTCACACCGCGCGACACATCGCCCAACGCTGCAATGGTTTCTTCCAGCGATGCCGCCTGCTGCTCGGTGCGCCGTGCCAGATCGTTGGAAGCGGATGAGATTTCGCTCAAGCCTGAGCGAATGGTGCCAACCGCGCCGATCACAGAGCCCATCGCTTCTTCAAGCGCGGCAACGGAATTGTTGAAATGATCGCGAATTTCGGCGTAGCGCGCATCCACAGCGCCAATGCGCACGGTCAGATCACCGTTAGAGAGGGCGTCGAGGCCAATGGAAATCTGCTCAAACGCATGGGCCATGCGCTGGGCTTCCTCGGCTTTTTCGCGGTCCTGATTGAGGCGTTCCTGCTCGGCGGCAAGGCGCGTGCGCTCGGCGGCCAGCTCGGCGGCGATTTTGCCACGGCCGGTTTCCTGAAACACCACAAGCGAGCGGGCCATGGCACCCAATTCATGCTTTTGCTCGGTGCCTTCAATCGCCACATTGTCATTGCCATGGGCCAGTTGTTCCATGGTGCGGGCCATGCGGCTGACAGCGCTCGAAATCAGACGGCCAACAAAATAGGCCAAAACCAGACCAACAATGATCAGCAGGCCACACACGATAATCATGCGGCTCACAGCCCTGCTTGACGTGGCTTGAACGGTGTCGTTCAAGGCGGTTTGCGCGCCGGTGACGTCGGCTTGCAGCACATCAAACGCGCCTGCAATCTTTGGGGCCAAAACATCGAGCTGGTTTTTGCGAATGTCATTGCTGGCCAGCAATACGTCTTTCACGTCATTGAGGCGGCTGGTGTAATTGTTCATCAGGCGCACGGCACCGGCAACGCGCTCAAGTTCCGATTTATCGGTGAGACCTGCGCTGAGCACCTTGCTGCGCTCAATGGCCTGGGCGAGGGCAGATTGGGCCGTGTCATAGGCTTTCAGGTCGCCTGCATGAATAAACCGCTCGGAGAAATACAGGCTGCGGCCCATGGCCTCAATCACGTCGGTGGTGAGATGCAGGGCCTGAACCTGATTCTTGCGCCATGCAGAGCGGGCAATGTCATTGAGGGCAACATTGGTCCAGGGGCCAAATTCGGTCACCTTGGCGAGCAGGCGATCACGGCGGCCTTGCAGCACCACCATTTTTTGAAACGCTGTGTCATAGGTGGCAATGTCCTTGCGGATATCATTGAGACCCTTCTGCAGGGCCGCATCCTTGGACAGGCGCGCATCGTCAACGCTAAAGGCCTGCAAGGCTGTCTTCATGTCCTTGACCACAGCATCGCTTGGGTTGGTGCGATATTCTTCCGTGGCCAGCTGAATTGTATGCAGCTTGTTGCTGTAGCTGAAGATGGCAAGGCTTTGCGCTGCCGTGTCGCGAAAGGTGGAAAACATGGTCGACAGGCTGCTCATGCTGTTGCCAGCATCGACGCTCAAAATGGTCATGAGCACGATCAACGGCAAAAAGCCTGCCGTAATCTGGCTGCGAATGCCAAGTTTGCTCCAGAAATTCATAGTCTCACCCCTTCAGGCCCGCTTGCCTTTTCATAGCTCTGTGCAAAACGCCTTGAGTGCACGATGCTATAAACATTTGTTTTGATTCACATTTTCAGGACGCTGGTGTTACTGGCTTTTGGCGATATAGCTCTGCACATTGTCAGGTGTTACCAACTCGAACGGCACGGAGATTGCCGTTGGCACTTCTTGACCGGCCATCAGCTTCACCGCCGCTTCAACCGATGCCTTGCCAAGCCCCTTGGCATTTTGCAAAATGGTGATATCAAGATCGCCATTCACCATGGCTTTCAAGGCGTCGTCGGTGGCATCCACGCCACCCACCACCACTTTGTCCATGGCAATGCCATTGCGCTTGAGGGCACGAATTGCGCCCAGCGCCATTTCATCGTTATTGGCCAGAACCGCGTTGAATTTCACCCCTGCGGTCAACCATTCCTGTGTCAGCTCATCGCCTTGATCTAGCGACCAATTGGCTGATTGCTTTTCAACAATAGTAATGCCCTTGCAGGCGTCTGTTGCAAAAACCTGTTCCACATCGGTTGTGCGGATCCGGGCGGCCTGATGGAACAATTGTCCCATCAACACCACGGCTGTGCCCTTGCCACCCAGCAGGCGGCAGACTTCCTTGGCTTGCAGGGTGCCGCTCTCGATCTCATTGGAAGCAACAACGGTTTGCCTAGACGGAAGGTCTTCATAATTGATCGGCTGATTGTTGACGTAAATCAGCGGGATACCGGCATCGCTGGCAATTTTGGAAATCTGCACACCCAGATCACCGTCGGCAGGGCCGATAATGATGGCATCAACCTTGTCGGCGGCGAATTTTTTCAACTGTTCCATCTGGGCGGCAGGGTCGGCCTTGGCATCAGCCGTCACCACCGTCAATCCGGGTTGGGTTGCTGCATAATCCAGCATGCCTTTGAGAAGGCTGCCCTGGAATTTATCGGTGGCTCTGGCCATGGCAATGCCAATCGTTTTTGCATCAGCCGTGCTGGAGAGCAAGGTGAGTGTAAGAGCCAAGGTCATCGCAATGCGCATAAAATCATCCCCCTCTGCTGCATGATTTTCCTCTCAAGCGCGATGGGCTTAAGGAGAAAATGATGCAGCAGATCTATAGTGCCGAAGCGCTTTTCTCGTTTCTTAAAACGCGAGGCGCTCTCATGTACAATAAGGATGCCGCATATGTATAAATTTTAAATTAATAATGTTACTGTTTGCTGTTCATCGGCGCTATACAGTCACGGTAACTTGAATTGATCTTGGCAAGACTTGGTGCCGATCAAGCTCTATCGAATGATATGAAATGGGCGCTCGCCGCTTGCGACGACAGTTTGCGCTGAATGGGCATTCGTCGCCTGAGGGTTGCCCCCCCAAGGCGCGACGCTTACTGCATAATTCCTTAAATCGGAATCGATTTAAGGAATTATGCAGTAGATTAAAAGTGTTACATCGCCGTGCGCCATATATGGCGCACGGCGATGTAGGGGGTGCAAATGCTTTTAAAGTGGTCGTGGTGGTTGATTAAACAAACTGGCTGAGGCCGGGAACCGAGGCAACAACCTCATCTACCACTTCGCTGCCGGCATGTTCGCGCGCAACGGCCATGGTTTCCTTGGCAAGTGCCGAAATTTCGCCCATGCCGAGGCCGAGGCTCATCAATTGCTGGCCAAGACCCATGATGCCGCCGCCCATGGCGCTCATCAAACCACTGAGCAGGCCGGGCTTTTTGCCCTCGCCATTATATTGCGCCACCAACTCTGGTGCACCGGGCATGGCTTCAATCATGCGGGCAACGGCCGCGTCATCGCCTTCGCGCTGCAAAAAACCAAGCATCATGCCGATCGCTTTTTCGGCGACATCGGGGGTGATGCCAACATTGTCTGAAATGCGTGTGATCAGTTCGCTCATGGATTGCTCCTCCAATACAGATTGACGTTGACGTGAACGTAATCAAATCTTTCGTTAAACTCAAGCAACAGGCTACTGCATAATTCTTTAAATCGGAATCGGTTTAAAGAATTATGCAGCAGATGTCAGGAGCGACAGCGAACCTGAGTGCGCCACATATGACGCACGGCGCTGTAGCTGTTTTGCACCATAAGCTCGGCATAGAACAGCAAATCATGACAGCTTTATCAAAGACCTGTTCGATCACACTGGTTTTTGCACATCTATGCGATATGCTAAAACAGCGGTCTGCGTGGTGGTGTGTGTGCGAGGGGATGTGAATTGATGCTCAAGGATGGAAAGCTTTTTCTGGGAGCCAGCCGCAACCCGGATGACAGTTTCAACAAGCAAGAGTTTCTGGCGCTCAAATTTGCCAACCGCCATGGTCTGGTGACGGGGGCCACCGGCACCGGCAAGACCGTGACCCTGCAGGTGATGGCCGAGAGTTTTTCCGATGCCGGTGTGCCGGTGTTTTGCGCCGACATCAAGGGCGATTTGTCTGGCATTGCGCTGAAAGGCGAAGCCAAGGACTTTTTGCTCAAAAGGGCAGAGGAGGTGCAGCTTTCGCCTTATCCGTTCCAGAATTTTCCGGTGATCTTCTGGGATCTGTTTGGCGAGAAGGGCCATCGGGTGCGCACCACCATGACCGAGATGGGGCCGCTGCTGCTGGCGCAGTTGATGGAAGCATCTGAAGCGCAGGAGGGTGTGCTCAACATTGCTTTCAAAATTGCCGATCAGGGCGGGTTGCCGCTGCTGGATCTCAAGGATTTGCAATCGCTGCTGACCTATATGGCCGAACACGCCAGCGAACTCTCGGGTCAGTTTGGCTTGATCTCGAAAGCCTCGGTGGGGTCGTTGCAGCGCGGGTTGCTGATGCTGGAAAGCCAGGGGGCGGCCAGTTTCTTTGGTGAACCGGCGCTGAGCATCATCGACATCATGCGCATAGCCCCGGATGGGCGCGGCACCATTTCGGTGCTGGCGGCTGATAAGCTGATGATGAACCCGCGGCTTTACGCCACGTTTTTGCTGTGGTTGCTGTCCGAGCTGTTTGAAGAGCTGCCGGAGGTTGGTGATCTGGACAAGCCAAAGCTGGTGTTTTTCTTTGATGAGGCGCATCTTCTGTTCAAGGATGCCCCCAAAGTGCTGATCGAGCGGGTGGAGCAAGTGGTGCGCCTGATCCGCTCCAAGGGGGTAGGGGTCTATTTTGTCACCCAGAACCCGCTGGATGTGCCAGAGACAGTGTTGGCACAATTGGGCAACCGCGTGCAGCACGCCCTTCGCGCCTATACGCCGCGTGAGCAAAAAGCGGTGAAGGCGGCAGCGCAGACATTTCGCCCCAATCCGGCTTTTTCCTGCGAAGAGGCCATTACCAACCTGGGCATTGGCGAGGCGCTGGTGTCCACGCTGGAAGCCAAAGGCTCTCCGACCATGGTCGAGCGCACCCTGATCCGCCCGCCGTCTGGCCGTCTTGGACCGCTGACCGATAGCGAGCGTGCATCAACCATGGCGCTGAGCGTGGTGGCAGGCGTCTATGATCAAACCGTGGATCGGCAATCGGCCTTTGAAATTCTGGCGGAGCGATCCGAACGGCTGGCCGCTGCGGAGCGTGCGCGCAATCCAGAACCCGCTGAGGAAGGTGGCACCACCAGCGGCTGGACCTTGCCGGGCTTTGGTAATAGTGAAAAAGAAACCGCGAAAACCACCGCGCGCCCACCAGCCGCCGGGCGTCAACGCGAAACGGTGATTGAGGCAGTGATCAAAACGGCGGCGCGCTCGATTACCAGCCAGGTGGCAAACCAGATTGGTCGCGCGCTGGTGCGCGGTATCCTGGGCAGCTTGAAGCGTTAGAGTTTGTCAGGGAAAAGTGGAACCAAGTTTTCCAGAATAGACAAATGAAAACAGGGGAATAGAAGTCTGTCTGGTTCAATTTGAACCTGACAGGCTCTCGCGCGTTTCCAGGAAAGTTTGTCGCGGTTTTCGAAAAATCCGATGCGAAAACATCAATCGAGAGCATTGTGCTGATTTCGATGTCAGCAGTGATGCTGCAAACGCCTGCGGTAATGGACACTGACAGTTTTGTTTGACTTTTTCTGAATACGAACCAAATCAGGCCATAGAAGGTTTGTTTTTTGCGACAGCACGATTTCAGCGCAACACTTTGCTTCAGGAGACGCAGTGGACTTCTATATCCAGCAGATCGAAAGGTTCAGCCGCTTCCTGCCCGATTGGGCGATAAGCTTGATTATTTTTACCTTGGTGCTTGGTTTCAGTTGGATCCTGCACCGGCTGATTTTCAATATGTTGACCCGGATTGTGGCCGATAAAGATCTGCTTTGGCGGTCTATGGTGTCACGCAACGAGAGGCCGACCCGGCTTGCCGTCTTTGTTCTGGGCATATCGTTTGCCAGTCGGGTGGCACCGCTCACCAGTGCACAAGACGATACGATCCGTCATATCATGCTGATTTGCATGATTTTTTTGACGGCTTGGGTCGCACGAAGTGCATTGCACATCTGGTCCACGGTTCATCTGCGCGGTTTCAAGCTGGATGCTGCCGACAATCTGATGGCGCGCAAACATGTCACGCAGTTTCGCATTCTCAAGCGGGTTTGCGAATGGCTGATCATTGTTGTTGCGGTGTCTGCGGCACTGATGACATTTGATGAAGTCCGCCAGTATGGCGTCAGTCTCTTGGCCTCGGCGGGCGCTGCCGGTATTGTTGTTGGTCTGGCTTTGCAGCCAGTGCTGAAAAACCTGCTTGCCGGCCTGCAATTGGCCGTCACCCAGCCAATCCGTATCGATGATGCTCTTTTGGTGGAAGGTGAGTGGGGCAATGTGGAAGAAATCACCTCCACTTATGTGGTGGTAAAACTCTGGGACTGGCGGCGTCTTGTGTTGCCTCTCAATTATTTCATGGAAAAGCCATTTCAGAATTGGACGCGCGAAAGCTCGTCCTTGATTGGTACAGTGATGATTTATCTCGATTATCGAGCGCCCATCGATCTCATTCGCGCAAAAGCCATTGAATTGGCTGCCAAATCGCCGCTTCACGATGGAGGGGTGGTTAATGTGGCTGTCACGGACTTCAAAGAAAATACAATGGAGGTGCGTATTCTGGTGTCGGCAAGCGATGCGGGGCGAACCTTTGATTTAAGATGCCATATCCGCGAGCAACTTGTTGCTTTTTTGCGTGATCACCATCCAGCGGCGCTGCCCGTGTTGCGGATGGAGAGGCAGACAGATCTGCGAAACAGCCCGGATGCCGTGACAGGTCGTTCACCAGATCGCGAACATGCTGACGCCTCGCCTTGATGAAATGGTAGATTTCTGAGAGTTTGTCGGGTTAAATCTGAACCCGACAGGCTCTAAGCTGCCCGACGCATTGCAGTCGCGCCATGATCGCCCGGAATAATAAACCGTGATACAAGCTGCTGGAGACGCGCGCTTTCCTGCGCGAGACTGGCGCTGGCGGCGCTGGTTTCTTCTACCATGGCCGCATTTTGCTGGGTTACCTGATCCATCTGGTTGACGGCGGTGTTGACTTCCGACAGGCCCACCGATTGCTCGCGCGATGATGTGGCAATGGCATCCATCAAGCCGTTGATGGTGGTCACATGCACTTCGATGGCTCTCAGCACATCGCCGGTTTCCTGCACCTGACGAACACCGTTTTCCACTTCCGCCGTTGAATTATTGATCAACTCCTTGATTTCGCGGGCAGCTCTGGCCGAGCGCTGGGCCAGTTCGCGCACTTCGGTGGCAACCACGGCAAAGCCACGGCCTGCCTCGCCGGCACGGGCCGCTTCCACGCCCGCATTCAAGGCCAAAAGATTGGTCTGGAAGGCAATTTCATCGATCACCGTGATAATATTGGAAATCTGGTTGGAAGATTGCTCAATACGCTGCATGGCATGGATGGCTTCATTCACCACACGCTCCGAGCGGACAGCACTGCTGTTGGCTTCCTTGGCAACGCCACGGGCCTCTTCCACCCGGCGCGAAGAATTGGTGACATTAACTGTAATCTGATCAAGGGCGGCGGCGGTTTCTTCCAGCGATGCCGCCTGCTGTTCTGTGCGTTTCGACAGGTCATTGGCGCTTTGGCTCACCTCGCGCGAGCCATTGCTGATGGCTCCGGCAGAGCCTGCAACTGTTGCAATGGTGTTGCCAAGTTGCGCAACCGCCGAATTCAGATCAAGGCGCAGCGCATCAAACTCGGGCGAGAACGGCTCGTTCAATTCGAAATTGAGATCGCCCGCTGCCAGCCGCTTGAGGCCAGAGGCGAGACCGGCGGTTGCCATTTGCAATTTTTGCTGGGCGGCAGCCTCGGCGTCTTGCTGCAGGCGCAGTTTCTCGAGTTCTGCTTTCTGTCGCGCATTCTCGGCCTCAGTTTCCAGCGCACGGTTGTGCAAAATACCATCCTTGAACACCTGAAGGGCTGCTGCCATGGCCCCGATTTCATCCTGGCGGCTCTTGTAGGGCACGTCACCGCTGGTATCGCCAGAGGAGAGGATGCGCATCGTGTTGGTGATATGTTTCAAAGGGCGCACCACGCGCACGGCGTTGGTGAGGATGGCGCAGAGCCCGATCAAAAGAGCAAGGGCAAGTGCCGCATAGGTAACGGCTTTGGCCAAGGTGATGCTGGCAACACTTGACGCACCTTCGTCTTTGACGTTTCCGGCCAGATCATCGACGGCGGCCTGAATATCGTCGCCGGATTTGTTGAACGTCGTGAGGGCTTCACCGTTGAATAATTTCAAGGCCTCCTCTTGCTGGCCCTTGTCTGACAGTGCCTTGACTTGCAGCCACAAGGCTTCTGCCCGCTCCCAATCCTTGGAAAAAGCCGCGTAAAGGTCGCGATCGCCTTGATCGACCATCAACGGCTCATACTCTTTGCGGTTTTTGGCCAACGCCGCCTCGGCTTCTTTCAACGTTGCCGCAAATTCAGCTTTGCTGGAAGGATCAGAATTCAGCACACTGCCTTGGGCAATGCGAATGTCGCCCAGATCAGCATTGATCTGCCCCATGAGAATGAAGGAGGGGACTCTCTTGCCAACAATCTGATGGGTGTCTGCCAAAATTGTGTTGAGCGCGCTGACACCATAAACACCTTGGCTTACAACCACCATAAGAATGATTGCAAAGAGCGATGTTAAAAGTTGGCCAAGAGAAATTCGCATTACGATCTCCAACGGGGAATGGCAACGGGTCAATGTTGCAATTTGACGTGTCGTTGTTTCACACTGATTGCGAAGTATCTAAGAAATAAATTTAACAATTGCTAATTATTTGGTCTTTTCTTGTGGAGGCATAGATACTGGGATGCTGTGGGATTTTTTATGTCGCGCCCTCAATAGTACGGTCTTTTCCCGAGGTATTTCTTGGTGCATAAAACGCCCGTGGCGCGTTCTTTCCGTGTCTGTTGAATTGCAGTCTTCCTTCTGCCACGTTCAGAGTTTCAAAGCATTCCAACACTCTAAAGCCAATCGCTGCGAATAGGAGTCGCTGCGACAGGCTTTAGATCTTATTGTGTCGCATGGACGTTATCGTTTTATTGAGGACAATAAAACGCGACATGCTTTAAGAGGTGATCAATGGCGGATGCTTGTTTGGTGGGCTCGGCAACGGGCTTTGTTGACTTGAGTTTTGTTGAAGCCGCGTTTTTGGGCGTGGTGCAAGGGATCACCGAACTGGTGCCAGTGTCATCCTCGGCCCATATGCGGGTGGTGCCCGCGCTGTTGGGCTGGCCAGATCCCGGTGCGGCCTTTTCCGCCGCCATGCAGATGGCAGCCCTTGTCGGGGTTGTCACCTATTTCTGGCGCGATATCCATGGTCTTGCATCCGGCTCGATCAGCGCTTTGAAGCGCCGCGATTATAATGATTTCAGCTTTCAGCTGGTGCTTTGGATCATGATCGGCACCATCCCGATTGTCATTGCGGGCCTTGCGCTGTCGCATAGTCTCAACAGCTGTGGTTCTCCCTTGCGCAGCCTGTGGGCCGTGGGTATTGCCTGCATTGTCATGGGTGGTCTTTTGGCGGCAACCGAGCTTTTGGCCAAGCATAAGCGCAATCTGCCCAGCATTCGTCCGCTGGATATTATTCTGGTGGGTCTGGCGCAGGCCGCAGCCCTTATTCCCGGTGTGTCACGCTCTGGCGGCACCATCACGGCGGCATTGGCGCTGGGCTTCAAGCGTGAAGAAGCCGCGCGCTTTTCGTTTCTGCTGGGTCTCCCTGCCATCGTGCTGGCTGGCTTGAAAGAAGTGTGGGAGCTGCATAAACTCTCGCTGGATGCCCATGGCTGGGCGCTTCTCAGCGTGGGCTTGATTGCCGGTGGCATTTCCTCGCTGGTCGCCATCTGGGGCCTGATGCGCTTTCTGGAACGCTTCTCCACATGGCCGTTTGTGATCTATCGGATTTTGCTCGGCTTCGTGCTGATCGCGGCTGCTGCCACTGGGGCAGCAGCTTGATACGATAAATTTACGCCACCTGCATGGCACCGGGGCCGGGCACGGCACCCGGTGGCACTTTGCCCATGATGATCATGCCCAGCACTTCATCCTTGGTCACGTCCGTGGTTTTGGCGTGGCCAACCACCTTGCCGTTTTTCATCACAAACACCCGGTCGGCCAGATCAAACACGTCGTGAATGTCGTGGCTGATCAGAAAAATGCCGATGCCTTCCTTTTTCAGCTGCAAGATCAGCTCGCCCACTTGCGCGGTTTCCTGCGGGCCGAGAGCAGCGGTTGGCTCGTCCATGATCAGAATGCGGGCATCAAACAAAATGGCGCGGGCAATGGCCACTGATTGACGCTGGCCACCCGACAGCGCCTTGACCGGCTCCTTGAAGCGCTGGAAATTCGGATTGAGCCGTCCCATCACCTCGCGTGCCTTGGCCTCCATGGCCACATCATCCAGCGTGCCCCATGGGGTTTGCAATTCGCGACCGAGGTAGAGATTGGCAGCGGCATCGACGTTATCGGCCACGGCCAGCGTCTGGTAGATGGTCTCGATACCGTAATGCTTGGCATCGCGCGGGTTGTTGATGTCGCAAGGCTCGCCATTGATCAGGATTTCACCGGCGCTGCGCTTATAAGCACCGGAGAGGATCTTGATCAGCGTGGATTTGCCAGCCCCATTGTGGCCTAGCAGGGCCACGACTTCGCCGGGAAACAGATCGACGGATGCATCATCAACGGCATGAATACCGCCAAAGGAGATGGAAATATTCTTCATTTCCACCAGAGGCGTGTTCTGTTGTGTCATAACGTATCTCCTCTGTGTTAGCGGGTGCGGGCGCGGTAAACCGTGTCCAGCCAAACCGCGACAACCAGAACCATGCCAATCACAATGCTCTGCAATGGCGTATCCATGCCCAGCAACACCATGCCCGAATTGAGCGATTGCATGACAATGGCCCCGAGAATGGCCCCAACAATGGTGCCAGCACCGCCGGCCAAGGATGTTCCGCCAATCACGGCGGCGGCAATGGTGTACAGCTCATCCAGCGTGCCTTGCGCATTGGTTGCTGCATTGAGGCGGGCGGTGGAAATGGCAGCAGCGATGGCGCAAAGCGCACCCATCAGCGCAAAAATCCGCACCGTGACCCAGCGGGTTTTGATGCCGGCCAGCTCGGCGGCTTCCGGGTTGCCACCAATGGCAAACACGTAGCGGCCAAAGCGAGTGCGGTTGGTGATGAAGTTCATGACAATGGCAATGCCAATGGCAATCAGCACCGGAATGGCAATGCCAAGCGAGATATCCAACCCGCCATCGGGCCATGGAATATTATGGGCCTCGGCATATTTGCGCGCCAGATTGACTGGCATGTAATAGCTGTTGAGCACATTAACAGCACCCATGACGGCACCGCAGCCAATCAGGCCCATGAAATATTCAGCCCAGATGGGCTTGAGCGGAAAGCCGAAACGCTTGCGCTGTTTGCGCGAATGCAGGATCGACAGCACAATGAACACGCAGGCAATCACGCCCACCACCCAGCTTGCTGTTGCCCCAATCGAGCCATCGGCCCCGCCGCCCATCAGGCGAAAGCGGGTATCCATAGGCGCAACGGTTGCCCCGCTGGTGACCATCCAGGCGCAACCGCGCCACACCAGCAGACCGCCCAGCGTGACAATGAACGACGGAACATTGAGAAAGGCAATGATGGCACCTTGAAACGCGCCAATGGCAGCGCCGATGACAATGCCAAAGCCCAGCGCCAGCACCCACATCAGCGGATGTTCATACCCCAGCAGAACCGGCAGAAACTTGGTTTGTGTGACCGCCATCATCATGCCGACAAAGCCAAGGATGGAGCCAACCGAGAGGTCGATATTGCGGGTGACAATCACCAACACCATGCCGGTTGCCATGACAGAGACCGATGCCGCCTGCACGGACAGGTTCCACAGATTGCGCGGCGTCATGAACAGGCCGTCTGACAGCACGTGAAAACCCACCCAGATAATCAGCAGGGCAATGACCATGCCCATCAAGCGGGTGTCGATTTCGGTGGCTTTCAAAAATTGTTGCCAGAGATTGGCCTTTGCTGGCCGCGCGCCGTTGGAGGCTGCGCTGATTGTGTGATCCACCATGGACCGGATACTCCTCTATGACCTTTGGGTCTGCGCTACTGCATAATTCCTTAAATCGGACTCGATTTAAGGAGAAAATTATGCAGCAGACTAAAAGTGTTACAGCGTCCTTTGTGCGCCATATATGGCGCACGGCGCTGTAAAGGCCGCTGTCGTGCCAGAGTTTTGGCGCGTATTGGGATGCGTTTGATGTGTGGTGCTTGGCGTTACCCCCTCTGTCCTGCCGAACGTCATCGTTGGCTATTCGGATTGGAATGTGCCATATCTTTTCCTCCCCCCTTGTGGGGGAGATGGCTGGCAAGCCAGAGGGGGTATTTGCAGGCCGCAGCGCACAAGAATACGCTGCGACACCCATCAAACCACTGTTACTTGCACACCGCCACAGTGCCAGCCTTCACGCCCTGGCAAAGTTCGCTCTTGCTGATCCACTTGGCATCGAGAACAACATTGAGATTGTCCTTGGTGATGGCTTGCGGCATCAGGAATTGCGAGTTCATTTCAATGCCCTTGGAACCGCCCTTGAATTTGGTGGTGCCGGGGATTTCGCTCATCTTCTTGCCGCTGGCCAGCTCAACGGCCACATCGCCAGCCTTCTTGCCCAGCATGCGGCTGTCTTTCCACACAGATACGGTCTGCGTGCCAAGGGCCACACGGTTCAGCGCCGCCTTATCGCCATCCTGACCCGACACCGGAACAGAGCCAGCAAGACCCTGTGCTTCGAGGGCTGCCACCACGCCACCGGCCATGCCGTCATTGGACGAGACAACCGCATCAACCTTGTTGTTGTTGGCGGTCAAAAACTGCTCCATGTTCTTCTGGGCAATTTCCGGCTTCCAGCCATCGGTATAGGCTTCACCGACATTCTTGATCTTGCCTGCGGTGATGGCGTCTTTCAAAACATCCATCTGGCCGGAGAAGACGAAATCGGCATTCGGATCGGTCGAGCCGCCCTTGATGAACACGTAATTGCCGCTCGGCTTGACCTTCATCACTTCCTTCGCCTGCAGGCGGCCAACTTCCTTGTTGTCGAAGGTGATGTAATAAGTGTTGGGGTTTTCGATCAGGCGGTCATAGCCAATCACCGGAATGCCCTCATTGGCGGCCTTTTCAATGGCTGGGCCAATGGCGCTGGAATCTTGCGCCAGCACGATCAGGGCGTTTGCGCCTTGGGCAATCAGGCTTTCAATGTCGGTCAGCTGCTTTGCCGCCGATGTCTGGGCGTCAGCCGAAATATACTTGGCACCATGCGCCTTCAACGCTTCCTTGATGGCGGCTTCGTCGGTTTTCCAGCGCTCTTCCTGGAAGTTCGACCAGGACACGCCAACAATCAGATCCTTGGCCTGAGCGGAGACGTGCACGGACGTGATGACGGCAACGCATGCCATCAGTTTCATAACGGATTTCATTTTAAACCTCCCCAAAATGAAGGCGATGCGGGCAGACCTCCTCGTCCGCCACCACACCACCACTAAACCCTCGAGAACACTGGAAACGGGCCAGATAATGTTTTTCTCGACAGTCGAGAAAATAACTGGCAGAAGAATTGCAACCTGTCAACAGCCCTTGAAACGGCCTTGTCAACACAGGGAGCAAATGCTTTGGGAGGAGCATGTGTTTCACTTTACTTTGAGGGGCCGGTCCTGCCGATGCTGATCAAATCAAGCGGCGACAAGGTGCGGCGGCAAAATTCCACGCTGGTGCTTTCAGCGCTGCGCAGGCAAGATGCGTTGTCGCATACCGATCTTGCGGAGCTGACCGGGCTTGCTTCGGCCACGGTCACGGCCATCACCGCCGAGCTGGAACAGATCGGCGCGATTGAGCGGCACGAGCCGCAGGCGGCCGCATCAAGGGGCCGGCCAAGAGTATTGCTGTCGCGCAAGGGCAGCTTTGCCTACGCGATGTCTGTGCAGATATCGTCAGACAATGTGCGCTATGCGCTCTCCGATTATCGCGGCACATTGATGGACCGGTTTGACGAGCCGCGGGTGCTGGCGGCAACGCCCAGCAGCTTCTCAGAGGATTTTGCCCGCGCGTTGTTGCGGCTTGCCGACCGCTCGAAGCTTGATTCTGCCACGGTTGCCGTGCTGTCGGTCAGCAGCAAGGGCATTGTCGATGCCGAAGGTGCACATGTGGTGTGGTCGCCGGTGTTTGGCAATCAGCCGGTGGATCTCAACGCCGCCCTCTCAGCCTTTCCCAATGCCGATCTGATGGTGAGCAATGAAACGCGCTTGGTGGCCCATGGTCTTGCATCCCGCATTGGTGGGGAGGGGGCAGATTTTCGTGGTTTGATTGCGCTGTCACTGGGCCACAGCATTGGCTTGGGAATTGCCCGCACAAATGCTGTGGGCGGGCTGGAGGTCAATGCCCCCAACTTTGGCCATATGCTCAATGCGTCCGATAACAAGCTGTGCCGCTGTGGATCACGCGGATGCGTTGAGGCATCTGCGGGGTTTTACGGCATTTTGCGCACCGCCTTCGAGGTGCCGCCCGACACCATTCCCGCCCGCTTTGTGCCTCTTGCCGAGATGGATCGCATCGCGCTCACCGCCCGCCAAGGCAACCGCATGGCGCAATATGCCTTTCGGCAGGCAGGCCTTGCCTTGGGGCAGGGGTTATCGCGCGTGTTCAGCCTCTATGAGACCTTGCCCGTCATCATCACCGGCCCCGGCACCCGCTATTATGATCTGCTGGCGCGGGGGCTGGACGAAGGGTTGCAAACCTGTTTGCAGGTGCGGCTGGACGGTATGCCCAAAATCGATATGGCAAACGACGAAGCCAGCCTGGTCTATGAAGGGCATCTGGACCGCGCGCTTAAAGCCATTGATCAGCAATTGGTGACGGGTGCGCCCTGACCACTTCACTTCACCGCGCAAATGGCATAGCGGTGCTGCGTTGCCCGCTCCAAACCTTTCAGAAAACCAAAATTGGCCTTTTGTGCCCGGTTGATGGCGCGCAAATCCTGATCGACCGTGATAGAAGAAAACCCGGCCTGTTTCAGCAACTCCACCACGGCATCTGCCCGCGCGCCGTTGGAAAAATACACCCGTGCGAGAATGCTTTTATGGGTCTCAACCAGCGAAGACGCCGGGCCGTGATGGGCGGGCTGCTTGCCGATGTGAAAACGTGCTGCCATCCTGGCCAAAAAGCCGGTCAGTTTGGCAAGCGGGCTGGGATTGACGAAATCACCATCGACAATCAACACCTTGCCGCCGGGCTTGAGCACACGATGCCATTCCTGAAAGGCCGTCAGCGGGTCCACCAGGGTCCACACCAGATGGCGGTTGGTGATCACATCATAGCTGCTGTCCAGCTCCATGGTGTTTTCGGCATCGCCCATCAGAAAGCGAATGGTGCGGCCTCGCGCTTTGGCTTTGGCGCGGGCGCGCTCCAGCATGGGTTCCGACCAATCCATACCGGTGACAGAAAAGCCAAGGTCGTCAAGCAGATGCGATACCACGCCGGTGCCAGAGGCCAGATCCAGCACTTTTCGTCCATTGCCGGGGCCAAGATGGCGGCTGATCAGCCCGTGCCAGGCGGCGCGCTCGGCCTCTGAGAAAATTTCATGGCCCGGCTGGCTGTCGAATGTTTCGGCCCGCAAAGACCAATAGGCCTTGATCTCATCTTTCAGATTGTAATTGTGCTGATGTGCGATCTGCGGCATGTCCTGCTCCAAAACCCCTCAATGTTGCTGGAATCTTTCTAAAAGATATTTGTTGACTGTCAAACTCATAATATCATAAATCCCCAACGGGACGATAAATAGACGTTGATGGAGACAGAGAGTGCTCAATATTCATGGGGTGGTCACCGCCGCAACCCTTTCGCTTGCGCTTTTTTCGGGCGCTGCCTTTGCGGGTGAAATGGTCAAGATCAAGGACATCACTGGCCGCGAGGTGTCGGTGAATGTGCCTGTAGAGCGGGTGATTCTGGGCGAAGGCCGCCAGATCTATTTCACCGCAGCCCTTGATACGGACCATCCTTTCAAGCGTATTGTCGGCTGGCGCGATGATTTTCAAAAAGCCGATCTCGACGGCTATAATATTTATCTGAAGAAATTTCCCGAAATGGGCAAGATCCCCACATTTGGCGGCATGAAGGACGGCACGTTCGATATCGAACAGGCCGTGACCCTGAAGCCAGACGTGATCATCATGAATATTGATGCGAAATCGGCCACCGAGGAAAGCGGTTATATCGACAAGCTGTCCAAGGTTGGCATTCCGCTGGTCTATGTGGACTTTCGTGAAAAGGCCATGGAAAACACCGACCCATCCATGCGCCTGATTGGCAAGCTGTTTGGCAAGGAAAAGCGCGCAGAAGAGTTTGTGCAGTTTCATGATGCCCAGATCAAGCGCGTCACCGATAAGCTGGCCAGCGTCAAGGATTTGAAAAAGCCAGTGGTGTTCATGGAACGCGCTGGCGGCTATAGCGATGATTGCTGCATGTCGTTCGGCAATGAAAACTTTGGCAAAATGGTCGATATCGCCGGCGGCAAGAACATGGCCGACGGCATCATTCCCGGCACGTTTGGCGTGGTCAATCCAGAGCAGATCATTGCCTCCAACCCGGATCAGGTGATTGTGACGGGTGCCAATTGGGAGCTTTATGTGCCCGGCGGCAAATGGGTTGGCGTTGGCCCCGGTGCTGATAAGGCCGTGGCCGAAAAGAAGCTGGCAGACCTGATGAAGCGTCCGGCCTTCACCGATATCAAGGCGGTGAAAGAGGGCAATGTTCACGCCATCTGGCACCAGTTCTACAACAATCCTTATCAGTTTGTCGCAATTCAGCAGATGGCGAAGTGGCTGCACCCGGATTTGTTCAAGGATCTGGACCCGGAAGCAACCTTCAAGGAACTGCATGATCGCTTCCTGCCGGTGGCTTACGAGAGCGGCTATTTCGTTTCGCTCAAACCCCGTTCGTAATGTTTGAAAACCGGCGGCGCGATGGTGCCGCCGGTTCGCATGCTTTTGAAGGTTTCGATATGAATTTCAGACATTTGATCCGGGCGCTCGTCGCCCTTGCGCCGTTTTTAGGACAGCCCATTATGCCCGCGTCCGCGCTGGCCGCAGAAATTACTGATGTGGCTGGCCGCACGGTCACGCTGGATTTGCCAGCCAAGCGCGTGCTGGTGGGCGAGGCACGGCAGATCCACACCATTGCCGCTTTGGCAGGCTCCCATACGTTTGACACCATTGTCGGCTGGCGCGATGATTTTCTGACCAAAGACCCGGACAGCTATCAGGCCTATGTCGAGCGCTTTCCAAAAATTGCCGATCTGCCGCGCTTTGGCTATGTGCCCAACGGCAGTTTCAGCCTGGAAGCCGCCATTGCCCTTCATCCCGATGTGCTGACACTGAATATCGAAGCCAAAACAGCCGCCGAAGAAAGCGGTCTGGAAGAAAAGGCGGCTGCGGCTGGCATTCAGGTGGTGTATGTCGATTTTCGCGTTGATCCCGATAAAAATACGGAAAATTCCATCACGATTCTTGGCAAAATCTTTGGCGATGAAGACAAGGCGCAAGAGTTGATTGCCTATCGCCGCGCGCAGATTACCCGCGTGACTGACCGCTTGGCGGCAGTGAAAGATCTCAAACGCCCGCTGGTTTACATGGAGCGCGCCCCCGGCAATGATGCTGAAGGCGGTTGCTGCCGCACCTTTGGCCCGGCCAATTTTGGCGAAATGGTTGAAAAGGCGGGCGGCCATAACATTGGCTCGGACGTGATCAAAACCACGTTTGGCTCCCTGAGCATCGAGCAATTGATTGCCGTCAACCCGGATCAGATCATTGCCACCGGCTCCAATTGGGCCGCCGAATCCAAAACCAACCGTTTTGTGCATGTCGGTCGCGGGGCCGATCCCATCAAAGCCCGTGAAAAACTGCAAACCCTGATGGAGCGCACCGGCTTTGAGGGTCTCAAGGCCGTGCAGGAGGGCAATGTCCATGCCGTATGGCACCAGTTTTATGGCGCACCATATGAATTTGTGCCGATCCAGCAATTTGCCAAATGGTTCCACCCGGAACTGTTTAAAGATCTGGACCCGCAACAGACCTTTCGTGAATTCCATGAGAAATTCCTGCCGGTCACCTATAAGCCCGGCTATTTTGTATCGCTTGAAAAAGGCAGACAATAATGGCTCTTGCTGTTGAAACCGCGCCGAAAACAGTGGGGGGCGTTCAATATCGTGCCCTTGCTGCACGGCGCACCTTGATTTTGATGTGTCTTTTCGCCGCTCTGTGCATCAGTGTCGCCGTGGATATGGCGCTTGGCCCGGCCCGCTACACGCTGGAACAGGTGCTGACCGCGATTTTTTCGCCAGACACGGTGTCCAATCAGATCCGGGTGGTGATCTGGGATATTCGCATGCCGATTGCCCTGATGGCGGTCACGGTGGGGGCTTGTCTGTCGCTGGCAGGTGCGCAGATGCAAACCATTTTGGCCAATCCGCTGGCAAGTCCGTTCACACTCGGCATTTCTGCGGCTGCAAGCTTTGGCGCAGCACTTGCACTGGTGGGCGGCGTGGCTGTGTTTCCGGTGGCCATTGAGTTCATGGTGCCGATCAATGCCTTCATTATGGCCATGCTGGCATCCATGTTTATCTATGGGGTGTCCACCATGCGCGGCGTGACGGTGGAAACCATTGTGCTGCTCGGCATCGCTCTGGTGTTTACTTTTAATGCGCTGTTGTCGCTTCTGGAATATCTGGCATCAGAACAAGCGCTGGCGGCTGTGGTGTTTTGGACCATGGGCAGCCTGACCAAAGCCACGTGGATGAAAGTGGGCGTCACCGCAGCTGTGCTGGTGGTCTGCGTGCCGCTGTTTGCCCGTCAGGCCTGGGCACTGACCGCCCTTCGTCTGGGCGATGACAAGGCGGCAAGCCTTGGTGTGAACGTGCGCCGCCTGCGGCTGGAAACCATGATGCTGGTCAGCCTGCTGGCCGCCATTCCGGTGTCTTTTGTCGGCACCATTGGCTTTATCGGTCTGGTTGGGCCACATATTGCCCGCATGCTGGTGGGCGAAGATCAGCGCTTCTTCCTGCCCGGCTCGGTGCTGTGCGGTGCGCTTTTGTTGTCGGTGACCTCGGTGGTGTCGAAAATGTTGATCCCCGGTGCGATTTTGCCGATCGGGGTGATTACGGCACTCGTGGGCGTTCCCTTCTTCTTCTCGCTGATTTTCACCAATAGGAGACGCGCATGGTAACGCTGGCGCTCGATAAGGTCGGTGCACGTTATGGCCGCGCCACGGTCTTTGAAGATATCACCACGGCCCCCATGCATGGCGGTGAACTGACCGCGCTGATTGGTCCCAATGCTGCGGGCAAATCCACGCTGTTCAAGCGCATTGCCAGCCTGCTGTCTGGCCCCGGCACGGTTGTGGTGGAGGATGTGCGTGAGGGCCGCCGCCCCATCTGTTACATGCCGCAGGATACCGGCGCGAATGCGGTGTTGACGGTGTATGAATCGATTTTGCTGGCCGCCAAACAGGGCGGCGGTTGGCGGGTGGCCGATCATGAATTGAGCGAAATCGATGCCATCCTGAAAGCACTTCGCATTGCCGATCTGGCCTTTCGCGATCTGGGCGCACTGTCTGGCGGTCAGCGCCAGCTGGTGGCCATTGCGCAGGCGCTGGTGCGCAAGCCCGAAGTGCTGTTGATGGACGAGCCAACCTCGGCGCTGGATCTGTTTCGCCAGATCGAAGTGCTGGAATTCATGTCGTCGATTGCCAAATCCGAAGGCATGGCGGTGCTGATTGCCCTGCATGACCTCAACCACGCCCTGCGCTATTGCAGCCAGACCATGGTGATCAACGGCGGCCGCCTGATTGCCAGCGGCCCGACCCGCGAGGTCATCACCCCTGCCATGCTGCGCGAGGTTTACCGGGTCGATGCCCGCATTGAGCCTTGCAGCCAGGGCCGTTTGCAAGTGATTGTGGATGGGGCTTTGGTGTAAACCTGTCGTTTCGAGTCTGTCCGGTTCAGGTCGAACCCGACAGGCTCTGCAGCTCTGTCCGCCCTATTTGGCGCTCAAAGGACGCTGTCGCACTTTAAATCCACAGCATGGGCGCGTTGTTGTGCTTGGCATCATTGGCACGCCCGTTTTGCTGTTGCGAGGCTGCTTTTTGCAGCCAAAATTGGCATCCTGAATTCACGAAAATCTAACCATAAAAAGTATGATTCATTCCCCGGCGCTTAATTAATATTTAAATCACTTGGCAGATAAGCGATTTTTGAAATGATCAGTCATGCGTGTAGAGGTGGGCGCACGCTTCTCATATAATATACTGATATTTATATGTTTTTAATGCTCTCACTTGGGGGAGAGCAATGCGTCTGTGGGGGATGGAAATGCTCGGTAAGATTTCAATAAAAGCAAAGCTGTTGCTGGTTCTCGTTATTCTGGGCCTGGTGTCCATTCTGGGAATATCACACATTGCCTATCGCTTCAGCACGGCTAACAACACTTACTTGCGCTTCATTGAAAATGAGGCCAATTCCGGTATTTTGGCCGCGCGTGCCTCGGCTGGCATGTGGACGGCTGTGAATGCGCTTGGGCGGGTGGCGATCAATAAGGTTGGGTCGCCCGAATTTGATGAGGCAAAGGCGAGTTTCACTCGCAATGTGGATGGCGCGCTGGACAAGCTGAATACGGTTGCCAAATCGGTGGCTCAAATCGCGCCCAATGTTGAACAGATGCGTGGTTACGCCGATCAGTATAGGGCGGAGTTCAGCAAGATTGTCGCCTTGAAAGAGAGCGGCAAGGATGCGCAAGCCATGGACGTTTTTCTGTCACTGGATAAGCTGGCGCAGGATTTTTCGGCAAAATCCGGTGCCACCAACGGCTTTTTGACCAACCTGTTGAATGAAGGTGGCAAGGCCATCAATGCCGATACAAGCGCGACCATCACAACAACCATCATTATTCTGGTGTTGAGTTTTGTGGCTGTTCTGGCACTCGGATTTTACATTTCCACCGCTGGAATCACCAGGCCAATGGAAGAATTGCGCCAGCGCATGGCGTCGCTTGCCGGCGGCGAGGTGGATGCCGCTGTTGAAGGTGGCGATCGCAGCGATGAAATTGGTGCCATGGCCCGGACCGTGGTGGTGTTTCGCGATAACGCCCTTGAGCGCCGCCGCTTGCAGAGCGACGCAGAGGTTGCGCGCAACCTGAGCGATGCTGAACGCAGTGAACGCGATGGCCAGAAGGCCCGCGCCGCCGCTGAAATGCAGCAGGTTGTTTCGCTTTTGGCCGGTGGCCTGCGCCAACTGGCATCGGGCGATCTGACCCATCAGATCACCACGCCTTTCTCGGCCGATCTCGATGGTCTTCGCCACGATTTCAACGAAGCCCTTGGCAAGCTCAACGAAGCGCTTTCACGGGTTGGCGAAAACGCACAAACCATCATGGCAAACTCCAACGAAGCCCGCTCAGGCAGCGATGACTTGTCCAAGCGCACCGAGCAGCAGGCCGCCGCCGTTGAAGAAACAGCCGCCGCTCTGGAGCAGATCACCACAACGGTGAAGGATGGCGCAAAGCGCGCAGAAGAAGCAAGGCATCTGATGGCCGAGACCGGCCAGGAGGCCAGCAATTCGGGCCAGGTGGTGCGCTCTGCCGTCGAAGCCATGCACGCCATTGAAGCTTCGTCTTCGGAAATCTCCAACATCATTGGCGTGATCGACGAGATTGCCTTCCAAACCAACCTGCTGGCGCTCAATGCCGGCGTTGAAGCCGCGCGTGCTGGCGATGCAGGCAAGGGCTTTGCGGTGGTTGCTCAGGAAGTGCGCGAGCTTGCGCAACGGTCTGCCAATGCAGCGCGCGAAATCAAGAACCTGATCAACACATCCAGCGCGCAGGTGGCCAATGGTGTGATGCTTGTGGTCAGCACCGGCGAGGCTTTGGACAGCATTGTCCATCGGGTTCAGGATGTAACACGGCATGTGCAGGGAATTGCCGAGGCCTATCGCGAGCAATCCCTTGGGCTTCAGGAAATCAACACGGCCATCAACAGCCTCGATCAGGGCACCCAGCAAAATGCGGCCATGGCCGAAGAGGCCACCGCCAACGCCCATAATCTGGCCGCAAGCGCCGAATCCCTCCTGCAATTGCTGGGCCGGTTTCAGCTGGCGCAAGTGGTGCAGCAGCGCCGCTACGCGGCCTGATCGGTGACAGGATGCGTCGTCTCGCGTGGGACATTCAATCCCGCCCGAGCCGCTTGACCAGAAAATCCACAAAAGCCCTGATCCCCGTTGAAAGATGGGGGTGGGGCACATAAACCGCATGAACCTCTTCGGTATCATCCGCCTGCCAATCTTCCAGCAGCGGCAGGAAGGCACCCGATGCAATGCCCGCTTCCACATGAAAACGGCCAATCCGGGCAATGCCCACCCCATCCAGACAGAGCTGGCGCATAATGGCACCGTTTGAGACCCGCAGATTGCCTTTGATCGGTTTGAGAAACGATGTTCCGGTTTCGGGATGGCGAAAGGGCCAGCCGTCCTGATGGCGGCGAAAGGTGAAATCCAGACAATTGTGCCGATCCAGATCATCGGGTGTCTGCAGCGTGCCATGGCGGGCGATATAGGCGGGGGCGGCCACAATGGCGCGGGTGCCTTGCCGCAACTTTCTTGCCTTTAACGTCGAATCTTTCATCGGCCCCACCCGGATGGCCACATCGGTGCGCTCGCCCACCAGGTCCACCACCCCATCGGTCAGGGTCAGCTCCAGCTCGATTTTCGGATACAGCTCTAAAAAATCGCCAATCAGCGGCAAAACGCAGTTTTCACCAAAGCCCACAGAGGCATTGACGCGCAAAATGCCGTGCGGCACCTGTCCGTCGCCGGCAATCAACTCCTCCGTTGCTTCAATATCTCTGAGGATTGCCCGCGCGCGTCTGAGGTATAATTCCCCTTCCGGCGTCAGCTCCAGCGTGCGCGTGCTGCGCAACAACAGGCGAACACCCAATCGGTCCTCAATGCGGCTCACCAGCTTGCTGACAGCGGAGGGCGACATGGACAGCCTGCGGCCTGCTGCTGAAAAGCTCTTCAGCTCGGCTGCCAGCACAAAAACCTGCATTTCACCGGCGCGATTGTCCATGGAGTTCTCATTCCTCGCGATAGATTTGTGAATTCAATTCAAAGCTCATTGTCCTTTATGCCGGATTATCAATCAAGCGGGAAAGGCCGATATCACGACGCATGTTGATACCCCAGTCTTTGAAGGATCTGTGTCATGCCCATTGCTCTTTTTGCGCTCACAATTGCGGCCTACGCCATCGGCACCACCGAGTTTGTCAGCGTCGGTCTTCTGCCCACCATTGCCGATGATTTTCACATCACGTTGCCCACCGCAGGCCTGATCGTGTCGATCTATGCGCTGGGCGTCACCTTTGGTGCCCCCGTGCTGACGGCGCTTACCGGACGCATGGCGCGCAAGCCCCTGCTTTTGCTGCTGATGGTGCTGTTTATCGTCGGCAATCTGCTGGCGGCGCTCAGTGCCAATTTTGGCCTTCTGCTGGTGGGGCGCATTCTCTCGGCCTTTGCTCATGGCGTGTTCTTCTCGGCCGGGGCCACCATTGCCGCCGATCTTGTGCCGGAAAATCGCCGGGCGTCGGCCATTGCCATGATGTTCATGGGCCTCACGGTTGCCATTGTCACCGGCGTGCCGCTGGGTACATTCATTGGCCAGACCTTTGGCTGGCGCGCAACTTTTTATGCCGTGGCCGGTCTTGGTCTGGTGGCCTTCAGCGGCATTGCCTGGCTGTTGCCATCCAACCTGCCCAAGGGCAAGGCTGCAAGCCTGATCGAGCAGGTGCGCGTGCTGGCCCATGGCCGTATGCTGCTGGCCTTTGGCATGACAGCCCTTGGCTATGGTGGCACATTCGTGGCCTTCACCTTTCTTGCCGCCATCTTGCAAGAGATCACCGGCTTTTCCGCCAACAGCGTTAGTCTGGTGCTGGTGCTCTATGGCTTGGCCATTGCGGCTGGCAATATTGTGGGCGGCAAGGTGGCCGATAAGCATCCGGTACGGGCGCTGATCTGGCTGTTCGCGGCACAAAGCCTTGCCCTGATTGTGTTTGGCTTTACCGACCATGCCGCCATTCCGGCACTGATCACGCTGGCTGCCATGGGCTTTTTGTCCTTTGCCAATGTGCCGGGCTTGCAGCTTTATGTGGTCGAGCAGGCCAGACGCTTTCACCCCAACGGAGTTGATGTGGCCTCTGCGCTCAATATCGCGGCTTTCAATCTCGGCATTGCCGCAGGTGCCTCCATTGGCGGGCAGGTTGTGGCCTCCCATCTCGGCCTTGGTGCAACACCCTTTGTGGGGGCCTTGCTGGTAATGGGTGCCGTGGGTCTCACCGCGCTCAGCGGTGCGCTGGACCGGCGCGACCAGATGGATGCGCTGGGCGCTGCCTGACGTGTGTTTGATGTGCTGCGACACGTTCATTTCATTCGGGATCAAACACTGCGCTTGACATTCCTATCAGGAAGCGGCATTGATCCCGCCATGATCACATCGCGCACAACCATTTCCTGCACGTATTTTTGGGCCTACCGGTAACCGGCGGCTCGACAGATCATCATGTCAACAAGCCGCCGTCAGGCGGCTTTGTTGTTTTTTACGAGCTCTTCCCTGACGGCGAATTTTAAAAGGGAAGCTCGCAATGACCGAAGATACCGATATTATCCTGCCGCGCCCGCCGCTTGTGTCGATCCGCCATGCGCGGCCCGATGACCTGTCAGAGCTCAGCGCCATGATTGCCGATCTCGCTGCCCACCATGGCGATGCATCGGCCATGACAGAACAGACGCTGAAGCGGGATCTGTTTGGCCCCATGCCATGGATCACCGCGCTTGTGGCCGAAGGCGAGGGCGAGTTGATTGGCTACGCCATTCTTGTGCCGCTTTACAGAGCTATTGAAGGCAAGCGCGGCATGGATTTGCACCATCTTTATGTGCGCAATGGCCAGCGCAGCAATGGCATCGGTCAGCATCTGGTGGCGCGTGCCCGCGATCTGGCCAGAAAGTCGGGCTGCGATTACCTCTCGGTCAGCGCAACCACCGGCAATGTCGCCGCCCATCGTTTTTACGAGCATATGGAATTCGCGCCTCGCCCAGTAACGGGCATGCGCTATGTTCAGGCACTGGCGTAAGCATGGCGTCAACACAGCCATTCTTGCCGATTTTACTGTTTGAATCCCGGCGTGTTGTTATCTGAAGATCATATTCATCTCCAAGACACGCCCGGGACAAGCCTATGTAACCATATTCGTCTTTCCTGGAGGAAGACTAAAATGACAATGATGATAGAAAACCGCAGGATGGAAAGCACCATCCGCGCTCTGTTGGACAAGCATACGGACCCGCACCTGCATCGCTGGGTGCGCGAAACCGTGCGTTCTTTTGAGAGCCGTCTTGCCGGTATTGTTGATCCGGCTGAGCGCGATCAAGCGCGATACGCAGCCTTGATGCTGATCAAGACCACATTACAGGAATGGTCTCGAAATCCGGTGATGCAGCACTGAAGGCTTATTTTGCCGGGATTGCCTTCAAATAGGCGGCAATGGCGGCGCGGTCGCTGGCTGGCAATTCGGCCATGTTTTTCTGCACCTCGACCATAGAGCCACCGACGCTATCAAAATCGGGCGTAAAGCCGCTCTCAAGATAGCTGGCGATCTCGTCTTTCGACCATTTGCCAATGGTGTCAGAGCCGGGGGTAATATCGGGAACACGGCCTTCGCCCTCCGGGTTTGGGCCACCCGCCAGCCAATTGGCCGTCTGCAGACCACCGATGGCGTTGCGCGGGGTGTGGCATTCGCCGCAATGGCCGGGGCCTTCCACCAGATATTGCCCGTGGCGAACCTCTTCATCGGCATTGGCCAAGGTCACGCGCGGTTTATCGTTGAGGTAAAGCCATTTCCAGCCGGTCAGCAAAAGTCTCTGGTTAAACGGAAAGCCGAGTTCATGCGGCGGGGCCACATTGGGGCTTGGGGCTAAGCTTTTGATATAGCCAAACAGATCGGCCACATCCTGCGGCTTCATGCGCGAATAGGATGTGTAGGGAAAGGCGGGATAGAGGTTTTCACCCTTGCGGCCAATGCCGCGGGTGAGGGCATCGCCAAACTCGGCCAGCGTCCAATTGCCAATCCCGGCCTTGGGGTCGGGCGAAATATTCGGGGCATGGAACGTGCCAAACTGGGTTTTCAGCGTCACGCCGCCGGTGAGCAACAAACGGGCATCGCCGCTGGCATTAGGGGCTGCATGACAGCTTGCACAGCCGCCGGCAAAAAAGATGCGCTTGCCGTTGGTGAGATCAGGCGCGACCGTGTTGGCCCAGACCTCGGGAGCCTGACGGTGTGGCGCAATGGCAAAAACATAGAGCGCAACCGCAGCCACCCCGGTGAAAACTGACGCTGCAATGCTCAATTTCGTTTTGCCTGACATGCCCATTCCTTATGCCACCTTGATAAAACGCCCGGCACAGAGCCGGGCGCTTGCCTCATGCCAGAATTACTTCTTCAAGCGAAAGGTCTGATGGCAATCACCGCAGGTACCACCAATGGTTTTGATGGCTGCGCCAACGCCAGCCTGATCGGCAGGAAGGGCGGCAAGCTGGGTGGTGGCTGCCGTTTCAAGGGCTTTTGCCTTGGTCTTGAAGGTTGCCATATCCTCCCAGATTTTCGGGCTTGCTTCGGTGTTGAAGCCGGTTTCCGATCCCTTCGGGAACTGGTCGGGGAAATGCTTGGCCACGTCCTGCATGGTGGTCAAGGATGCCTTGACCACGGCTGCGTCATAGGGCTTTTCGCCTTTGGCAATGCCAGCCAGCGCGCCCATGGCACCGCCCACTTTTTTCATCATGGCGGCGCGCACCACTTGCGGCTCATCGGCAGCGCTTGCCATGCTGACAGCGCCACCCGCAAGACAGAGACAGAGGGCTGCAATTGTGGTGTGTTTCCAATTCATTGGCATTCTCCCTTAAGTGCCGATGGAGCGGCAGACGGTTTCCCACATGATATTTGAACGTAACAGATAAACCAAATAAAGTCACAACTGCGTGATTGTATGGTCAATACAGACTTCATAGGACGCTGGTGCGGCGGAGATTGAAAATGCCCACAATCTCAACAGTTTAAATTGCCAGCGTGTAGCTTTCCTGCCGGCCAAAACCTTCAATGATCAGCGCATCAAACATGAGTTTCAGGGTGGCAAAGGCGTTGTCGCGCTCGGTATCCACCATGCCTTTGAAATTGATAAAATGGGTGTGGCCGCGCGTGCCATAATTGCCGCGATGGTCATGGCCGCTGAGATAGGCAATGGCCGCAGGCGATGAAGAAATGGCGTCAGCCACGGCCTGCGCGTTCCACAGGGCGTGATCGGTAAAGGGATGCAGGGGATAATGCCCCAGCACAATGGCTTTTTCACCTCTTTGCTCGGCAAGGGCGAGGCGGCTTTTGAGCCACGCAATCTGGCTGTCGCTCATGCCCGCGTTCCAGCTCTGCGCATTGATCGCGCCTTTTTCCTTCAAGGCGGCAAGACAGGCCTCGGCCTCGGCTAAGCGCGGATCGCTCGGCGGCGGTGCGAAGGTCGATATCTCGCAGCAATCGGTGATGATCAGGCGCACGCCGTTGATCACCAGATCATAATAGGGGGCTGGCATATCCAGGGCTGCCTGCACCATGCTGCGTTGCTCTGGCTTGACGGCAAAATCGTGATTGCCGGGCAAGAAAATCACCGGATGGCGCGAGGCGGCAAATGTCTCCAACGCCGGGGCGAAATGCTCAAAACCACGATCAATCAGATCGCCTAGCACCACGACGCGATCCAGATCTTCCAGATTAAAAGCATGAATGGCCGCCCGCAATTTAGTGAGACTGTTGGCGTAATGGCGATCCATACGGGCGTCCGGGGGAAGGGCGGCATATTGGGGATCGGCAATGATGCCGAGGCGCAAGAGGGGTGTGGTCTTCAGCATGGTCACCTGTTCCATTTGTGCGGCAGATAATCTCTCCCGATGACAGCGGCATGACAACTCTTTAAAAACATGTGCTTCGCTTTCTTGCCATCATGATCTTACAGGACCCACCATGACATCACTTCTTCTCGCACCCGTGCGCAGATCCGACTGCGCCGACCTTGTTGCCGCAAATCTTGCCAGCCAAAACTATCACGCACCCTGGGTCAAAGCCTTTACCGACCGGGATGGGTTTGATGCATGGTTTTCGCAAAACCTGACGGGTGCCAATATTGGCTTGGTGGCCCGCGAGTCTGAGAGCCTCGGTGTGGTCGGTGTCTTTACCTTGAGTCAGATCGCGCTGGGCAATTTCAGAAGTTGCTATCTCGGCTATTACGGCATGGTTGGCTTTGGCAAGCGGGGCCTGATGACGGAGGCCTTAAACGCCACCATGGCCTATGCCTTTGATGAGGTGGGCCTGAACAGGGTTGAGGCCAATATCCAGCCGCAAAATCTGCGCTCCATTGCACTGGTTGCGCGCTGCGGCTTTATCAAGGAAGGCTTTTCAAAACGCTATCTGAAGATCGATGGCGAATGGCGCGACCATGAGCGCTGGGCGCGGGTGACGGATGTGGTGTAAGCACCGGTTTGCAACAAAACAGGCCAGCGCGCATATCATGCCCGCTGGCCTTCAAAATTCAATCAATCAACTCATCAAGCAGGCAATCAAGCAGCCTTGAGGGCTTCGATCGAGTGGTTGGCCTTGGCAACAGCAGCGGCCTTGGCTTCTTCGCCCATGTTGACGCCTTCAGCGATCACGAATTCCAGATCGGTGATGCCGAGGAAGCCGAAAACGCCCTTGAGGTATGTTTCAGCATGTTCCAGCGCTGCGGCTGGGCCTTCGCTGTAAACGCCACCGCGCGACAGAGCAACAACCACGCGCTTGCCACCGCACAGGCCTTCTGGGCCATTTTCGCCGTATTTGAAGGTCTTGCCAGCCGCGCAGATGCGATCAATCCAGGCCTTCAACTGGCTTGGAATGCCGAAGTTGTAAAAGCCAACGCCGATAACAACAACGTCGGATTCCAGGAATTCCTGCAGCACTTCGCCGCCCAGAGCCAAATCGGCCTTGGTGGCTTCATCATTGCTGGCATCGTAATTGCCCATGGCGGCGGCCAATGTCAGGCCCGAGAGATGGCCAATCGGATTTGCAGCAACGTCACGATAGGTCACGCTAGCATGTTCACCCAGCTTCTTGGCGATAGAGGCGCTGAGGGTGCGGCTTACAGAATATGGGCCGAGAACGCTGGAATCGATGTGCAGAAGTCTCATGGTCAGTCACCTTCTTGTGTGGTATAAAATCGATACTGGGACACTTATGGTAACTGCAAAAAGCTTGCAAGGAGGCACATCGTTGGAACTCGGGCACATGGATGTAACCATTGTTACGCAAGAGGTGCAGCATGCACCAACAGAGGATCGCAGAAGCTGTGATGCTGTCAACAGTGTGCTCAATCGCGTTGGGGATAAATGGAGCGTGCTGCTGGTGATGTCGCTTGCCCATGGGCCGTGCCGATTTAATGAATTAAAGCGGCGCATTGACGGAATCTCTCAACGAATGCTGACACTTACGCTGCGCGGGCTGGAGCGGGACGGCCTGGTGAAACGTACGGTTTTTGCCACTGTGCCGCCGCGTGTCGATTATGAATTGACCCCGCTTGGCCACTCTTTGCGCAAGCCCATTGAGGCTTTGGGCAATTGGGCTTTCGACCATTATGAATGCATTGTTGCAGCCCGTGCGGAATTTGACGCCAAACTGTGAACAGTGCGTTGCAAAAAATCACGTGGATCTTTGCTGTCAATCGCGGCCGCTTTGATGGCCGATTGCCTTGACCATATTGATGCCGGTGACGCGAAAGCCGCCCGCCTGATAGACGTGCTGGGCACGCGCATTGTCGGCGGCAACCCGCAGCTTGATCTCGTGATAGCCATCCTCGGCCAGCATCATCTCCAAAGCCCGCAAGGCCGCCTTGCCCCGGCCATTGGCGCGAAAGTGAGGCAGGATGGAAAAATCATAGATGAAAACCGAGCGGCTCGCCTCATCCGGGCGATACCAGACATAGCCAATCGCTATCTGTAGATCACTGTCAATCATGGTGTGCAGGCGCTGGCCTTCAGTGCGTGGACCCTCGGGCAGGTGATGTGCCATCTCGGCCTTGGCCTGCATGAGCGCGTCCTCGTTTGAGCGGCCATAATTGGCAGCAATCTCATCGGCATAATCGGGAATGAAATAATCCAGATATTCCGCGTATTGCGCGTCTGACATGGGGATAAAGGTGATCATGCTATTGCCTTATGGGGAATAAAAAACACCCGGCACAGGATGTACCGGGTGTTATCACATTCAAGAGCGCCAATGCTTACTTGGTGGCGGCTTCATACATCTCGGCCACGTATTCCCAGTTGATCAGGCTGTCCACGAAGGCTTCCAGATACTTTGGACGGGCGTTGCGGTAATCGATGTAGTAGGAATGCTCCCACACGTCGACGCCGAGAATTGGCGACGCGCCATGCACCAGCGGGTTTTCGCCGTTTGGTGTCTTGGAGATTTCCAGCTTGCCATCCTTTACGGAAAGCCATGCCCAGCCGGAGCCAAACTGCGTGGTGCCAGCGGCGACAAAATCAGCCTTGAACTTGTCATAGCCGCCGAGGTCAGAGGCGATTGCAGCTTCCAGCTTGCCTGGAATCTTCTTGCCGCCGCCGTCTTTCTTCATCCAGTTCCAGAAATGGATGTGGTTGTAGTGCTGGCCAGCGTTGTTGAACAGGCCGGCGTTCTTGCCATAGGACTGCTTGACAACTTCTTCCAGCGAAAGACCTTCAAGACCCGAATCCTTCAGCAGATTGTTGCCGTTGGTGACATAGGCCTGATGGTGCTTGTCGTGGTGGAATTCCAGCGTTTCAGCCGACATGAACGGGCCGAGTGCGTCGTAAGCGTAAGGCAGGGCGGGAAGTTCGAAAGCCATGATAAAATCTCCTCTGGGCATCGAAAAATGAAAAGGTGAGGTGAGCGGAACATAGGAGCGCCAAAGGCAAGAGGCAACCTGCCAAACGGCAAATTATTGTTCCGATCAGAACTTTCTCTCCTCCACCAATGTTTGTGAAAGCATAATGTTCCAAAATGACAGGTGCATGGCGTTATGCCACGTAAATATCCGGGTCTGGCAGGTCATCCACGGCGAAACCAAACGCTTTGCGGGCGATATGACATTCCGGATCGCCCGGCATGCAATCGCGGCACACCTGCGGGCGCACCTCATAAACGGCACAGCCCACATGCTTGCCCAGTTCGCCGGTCAGCGCCGTGCAGCGACATTGCCCTTTGGCATCGGTTTCAAACCGCATGCCGCTGAGGTCGTCGGCTATAAATTTTTCTGGAATTTGCGCCAGTTGTTCATCGCTTTCCAGTGAAAAACGCGGCCAATCGGCCTGATAGGCACAACAAGCACCACAGGACTGGCAATCGAAAATTTCCGGCGGCGATGTTTCAAGAGGCGTGTGATTTGACATGATGTGTCTTGGCAGAGGCGTGGGGCGATGGGAAGACAATACAGTCGATAATCATCGCTTTTTTAGGTTGCACCCTTCAAGCGCGGGGCATTCTCCTTGTTTTTCCCATCTCCTTTGCTGTGGGCCTTTTGCTCCAGCCGAAATCACTCAGACGGTGTGATGGTCGTTGACAGGTCAATCATATGCCGTTTCGGCTTTTTGGGATCGACCAGCACGCGCAGCTTTTTACCCGTCAAACGCGCGGTCGGATCAATCCAGATCTTGCCACTTTCATAACGCGTCAGAGCGCCCGTTGCGGGATCGGCACCTTGCGCCACCACGCGAAAAGGTGAGGCTCCGTTGATCTTGACGCTCTCATCCAGATAGACATGCAGAAAATCGGCCTCAACAGGTGTGCCGAAACGCTGAAGCCATTTGATCTTGCTGTCGTTCGAGCGCATGATGATGATGAAAATGCTGCCGAGAATGGTGAAAATAGCACCGAGAAAACCGAAAATCAGTGCGACCAAATAGCGGCCCCAGATGTCATTGATCACCGCGCTGGATGGACTCTCCGGGTCATACATCACATCCACTTTGTCCCCACGCGAAAAGCGGGGCGGGTTGGAGCTGGTGCGGTCAGCCATTTCCTGATGCTGCCCCTTGGCATCAGTAAACTGAACAATGGCCGTGAAAAGATCACCATCGCCATCACTGTCGCGCTTGCGGGTGAGGTCTGTCACAACGCCCTGGGCGTGCAGGGCGCGTTGCTCAAACTGGCCGTCATAATAAAATGCGGCGCCCCCGCACAACAGCATGATCACTCCGGCGGCCGCAAAGACATAGCCTAACAGTTTTATGGATTTATGCATCGCCCCATGGTCTCTCTTTAAAGTTGTCAGCTTTTTGCGAGACATAGGGCAGGTTCACCATTCGGCAATGGGGAATTTTATCTGGAACTCTGTTCGAGAAGGACAGGCTATTGCATCATTTTTTAAACAGGAATCGGTTTAAAGATAAAATTATCCAACAGAAATAAAGGCTACAGCGCCCTTGAAGCAGTGTGCGCCGAGTATGGCGCACAAAGGATGCTCTAACGTTTTAGATTATGCCGTAACAACGACGGCCGCAGATTTTCAGGAGCGCGCCCAGCTCATATACAAATCCAGTGCCTTGGCAGCCATTGGTCCTTCCTGATAATGGCGGTCATCCAGCCGGTTGACGGGGGCCACTTTGGAGTAATTTCCGGAGGTGAATACTTCATCGGCATCAAGGAAATCGGCAACCGAAAGGGTCTTTTCCTGCACCTCAATGCCAGCGGATCGCAAAAGGGTGATGATGCGCGAGCGAGTGATGCCTGCCAGAAACGTTCGGTTGGCAATGGGGGTCATGACCACGCCATTCTTGACCAGAAACACGTTGGAGGATGCGGTTTCGGCCACATTGCCATTCATGTCCAGCGCCAGCGCATTGTCAAAGCCACGGGCGCGGGCTTCCACAATCATGCGGCCGGAATTGGGGTAGAGGCAACCGGCCTTGGCATCGGTCATGGCACATTCGGGCGAGGGGCGGCGAAAGGGTGACACGGTAAGCGAATGGGGCTTGGCCGTATTCATCGGCGCTTCAAACAGGCAGAGCGCAAAACGGGTAGACTCTGCATCCGGGGCCACCACAGAGCCGGGCGCGCCATGTTCCGACCAATACATCGGCTTGATATAAATGGCGGTTTTGCCATCGAATTTGGCAACACCTTCCAGCGCCAGCCGCTCGATCTCCTTGGCCTCCATGGTGGGGGTCATGCCCATATTGATGGCGGAGCGGTTGACGCGCTGGCAATGCAAATCAAGATCAGGGGCAAGGCCATCAAACCAGCGAGAGCCATCAAACACTGTGGAGCCAAGCCACATGGCATGTGATGTTGGCCCAATCAGCGGCGGGTTGCCGTCAATCCAGCGTCCATCAACATAGGTCCAGGTGGGCGTGCGCGGCGCGGTATCGACAGTCATTTCAATCTCCAAATCAAATCTTTTGGCATCAAAGACCCCGCGCGCTTGCAACGTCAAGGAGAAAATTCCACCCTTTTGCACAGGGCCGGATGGGATGGGAACTGAACGCCGTTGCCAAGGCAATTTTCGCGTCAAATCAACAGTTTCATGCATGGATTGATCACGAAAATTCATGAACAGTAGGCGCTCGCATCGGCGCGAAACGCGCAGCACTTCCTCGCGCTTTTGTTTGTTGATTGAGACAGGGGCGTCAAGCATAGTCCTGTCAAATTCATGTCAGGATTTTCCATGGCGATTATTGAGATACGAAGAGCAATTTTGAAGCTCTCTCTGATCAGCATTTTGGTTTTCGGCCCGCACGGCATTTTTTCAAACGTAGCCCGCGCCGCCGATGAGGACGAGGAGGATGGCAAAAGCCATATCCTGCGCCAGTACAATATCCATGCGGATCTCAGTTATGATGAGGTGACGACAATGGATTTTGAGCCGGTGAAACCCGGCAAGCCTGCGCAAAATACCAGTAGTTTCACAGATTTTTCGCCAAATACCGACACAGCAGAGGTTGTCGAGGCGTGGGTGACAGACCCCGACGGCAATCGTCGCACTGTGCCGCCCGAGGACATTTTCACGCGGTCTGCACCGCAGCCGGCCAACGAGCGTGGGTTCAATGCCAAACAGCGGATCACGGTGGTGTTTCCCAAAGTGGGGCCAAACGCGCGCACACACATTGTGTGGAAGATACAACACAAGGTGCCAAGCCTGTTTGGCTTCAACATGGTGGGTGGACCGCTCGGACCTGGCAGGCAGGATGACCTCACAAACATCATCCGCCTGCCACCGGGCGTTCACCTCACATGGTATGCCGATCCCGGTGTGACCACCACCGATGTTGTGCAGGATGGTCAACGCGTGATCACCGCATCCTTCAAAAATATTCCCGCACTCAGAGTGGGATACAGCACGGTGGATTACACCGAGTTCCGTCCGCGCTTCATGGCCACCACGCTGGACAGCCTGAGCGATTATGGCAATCGCATTTTCCGCCAATCGGAAAAGCCAATGGACGACGAGACGCGTGCCAAGATCAAGGCGCTGGCCGACACAATCACGGGCGACAAAACCGGCCTTGATGCGGCGGCGGCCATTCATGACTGGATCCGCCAGAACATTGCCTATACGGCGGTTTATCTTGATCCCAACGATGGCTGGGTGGAGCATCCCGTGGACAAGATCCTTGCCAATGGATTTGGCGATTGCAAGGATCAGGTGGCGCTGATGCGGGCGCTGCTGGCTGCCAAGGGCATTCGTTCCGAGCGCGCCATTGTCTGGTGGGGCAATCGGTTTAACGCGGCTCCCATCCCGCTTGCCTGGCAATTCAACCACGTCATTCTGTATCTGCCGGATTTTGATGTGTTTGATAACCCGACGGACAAGAACGCAGCTTTTGCGGCGCTTGGGGTTGGCCTATCAAGCAAGCAGGCCGTGCTGGTGGCAGAGAGAAGCAAGGTTGTGCAATTGCCTGCGGCCACACCGCAGACCTTCTGGAGCAAGAATGATTCCGTGATGACGCTCTCTGCCGATGGTGACATTGAGGGGACAGCCGCGATGGATGTCTCGCCCAATGAGGCCTTGGGTTTTCAGGCCGCGATCAAGAACAGCAGTCGGGAAAACTATCTCAACCGCATTCTGGCGATGAACAATCAGGAGGGCGATGGCAAGCTGCGGGTGCTGGTGGCAAAAAACTGGCGCGGCCCCTTGCGCCTGAAGGCGCATTGGACATCGCAAAACGCGATTGATGTGAGCGAGCCGGAGATCTATCTGCCGCTGGAAAGCGGGTTTGATCCTGAGCGCCTCACGCAACTGGCCTATAATATTCGCAATGATGTGCGGGTGGCACCGCTTTTCATGGCGGCGGCGCTGACCTCGTGGCAATTCACCTATGTGTTGCCCGCGAGCTTTCGGGTGAAGCATCTGCCTGAGCCGGTGCATCTTGCCAACAGGGCCGGCCGGTTTGACAGCGAGGTCACTGTTGATGGCAACCGGATTGTCGTCAAACGATCGTTTGCGCCCAACCAGACGGTTACGCCACCAAGTGAATATCCAGATCTGCGAAGCTTGATGGTGGCCGCCGTGAAAGCAGGCCACAGCCATGCGATTTTGCAACGCCAGAAATTGGGGGAATGATCGGTTTCATGTTTTGAAAAGTGCCATGCAAATCCTGCATTTGGGCGCATTATAGAAGGAGACGTTATGTTTAAGTCAATTGCTCTTGCTTGTGGTCTGGCCAGTGGACTGGCGTTTACGGCCATTTTTCCAAGCGTTGCGGATGCCGCAACAGCTCTCACCACATTACCGGACATCAATGCGGCGCTGAAATCCGGTGCATCGGTGAACTCGGTGGTTGATCTCACCAAATGTACCTCAGCCACGGATCCCAAAAAGGCCGGAACCATGCAAGGTGGCTTAAGGATTTCGGCATTTTTGATCCGTCCGGATCAATCTTTGAGCTTTTCCGACGATCACTTTACCCTCACCACCAAAGACAAAAAACCAATCTATCAATTCTTGCGCTATCAGGTGAAACCGGACAACAGCGCCACCTTTTCGATGACAACCATGGAAATGCCGGAGATGCGACCCATGGGCGACGTTGTGACCTATAATTGCAAGGTCGGGGAAGGGTTGCAGTTTTTCGAGCAATAACCCTGCCCGAGGCGGTTGCCTCATTCTTCATGCTGGATGGGGGAGGCATATTCCCCCGCAACAGCTGTTTGATTGCGGCCCGACAGCTTGGCCTGATAAAGGGCCGTGTCGGCCGCCTGAATGGCGCTGCGCAGGTTTGTGGGGCCGGGGCCGCAGATGACCAGGCCGGCTGAAAAGGTTGGTCGCATATCGATATTGCCCGGCGGGCTTTGCTGGGCAAACAGGCTGTGCCAATGCTCGCAGCGTTGCAAGGCGACGTCGAGGCCCGTTGATGGCAGCACCACCAGAAATTCTTCGCCACCCCAACGAAAAGCATGCTCAAACGGCTTCAAATCGGCTTGCAGCAGCCGTGCAAACAGGATCAGAACATCATCGCCCGTTTGGTGGCCATAGCGATCGTTGAACATCTTGAAATGGTCGATATCGATCAGAAACAGGGCTGTTTCTGTGGTGTTGAAACCATTTTCAAAAAGACCCTGCAAGGCATCATGGGCGTGACGGCGATTGTGCAGGCCGGTGAGGTGATCGCGCGATGCTTCATCTTTCAGCCGTGTCTGGAGAATGATATTTTCCTGCAGCCGGTCATGCAGACTTTTGGACAGAGCGGCAAGACGAAGCTCATCAGCCTTGCGCGCGGTAATGTCACGCAAGGTCATCATGCGCGCCCCAACGCGCCCCCATGGGGCCAGAGATTGGCAGGATAATTCATAGGTCTTGCCATTGCTGCTCAAGGCAATCTCAACACGATCTTCATCACTTGGCCACGTATTGCTCAAGAGTTGAGAAAGTTCGATCGGGCTATTCAAGGTTTTGCCAATCGGTTGTTTTGGAATACCGGTCAGAAGTGCCGCTGCCGGGTTAATTTCAAGAATGCGCCCTTGTTGGTCCAGCACGATGACCGGATCGGGAAGTACTGCAAAAATAGCATCCCGGCCAATCGGCGGCAGAACGAACAATTCATAAAACAGCTGGGTGACCAAAATAAAGCAACCCGTTGCGGCAAAGATAAACGGCGTTGGGTCATCATCGAACAGCTTTATATCGAGAAATACATATCCGGCATTACCTATCCAAGGCAATGTTGCCGATACCAGCAGGATCCAGATCTGTAGCCGATGAATACCCTTGGCGTGGATGGATCGCAGGAGAGCGACAACCCAGCACGAAGCCATCATCACGTAAACAATGGTGATTCCAACATAGAAGCCCCAACCACGGGCAAAGCTCATGCTGTCTTCATCAATCAGATAAAGATAAATCCAATGGTGCCAATCATTGGTCAGCGCGATCAGGCCAAAGATACAGGCCGTGCCACCAACCAATGCCATTTGCCAGGGTTTTTCCAGCTCTCGACCATTGGAATAGGTGATCAGGCTCAAGCACCAATAAAGGGGAGCGCCGATGATGCCAAACCACGCAAGCTCACACGCGAGCACCTTGAGCTGGTAATCGTCAACGGAGTGACGAAAAAGCACGCACGCCGTCCACCACACGGCAAAACCGCAAGCCAGAGCAAAGGATTGTCGTCCTGGCGCTTTTGGTGCTCTCAGTGTGTACCTGATTGCGAGCATTGCCAAGACGACAACGGTCACCAAAAGCCAGGTTGATGTTACCACAATACGCACTCCGGTACGAAAATTGGCTTCTACTGACGCGCAGCAGACTTCTAATCTGCTCATACGCCACCAAGGTTGACGGTTGCTAAATCGGCTTTGGCCAGGCGACGCTCAACAATGCCCTTCTGAGCGTGAACGTGATCCGCTCTCAGCGCAACCTTTTCCGACTTTTTTTGGGTTAATTGTTAGAGCCACTTTGCATCGTCGTCAAATGATCCGGCGTCAGCCAGCATTCTACACGCCTTTGTCGTGGCAACTATTGTTCGCGCTACCGCAGTGCTGGTCGATGGGGAGTTTTTTGTTCAGGCAGGCTCGAAGGCGCGAAAAAGCTGGTTCGGTGATCGGTCACCCAAGACGCATTATTGGCGCCTGTTTGATGAACTTGTGGCAAATGGGGTTTTAGAAGACTGTGGTGAATTTAGGCGATTCAAAGATGACTATAAATTTTCAAGTACGAGTGCGGCAGGCTCCATTGTGACTGGTAGATCTACGCCTGGGCCAACGGCATGGAAATTGCAAAATTCAGACAAAACCTACAGGGACTGGGAAATTGAGATGCTTGCATAGCGTGGGGATGGTCAATCCCCACGCTCTCACGTTTTAAATGACACCCGCCACTTTCACCGCAAACGCATATTCAAACGCCACTTCCTCCAACCGTTGGAAACGGCCCGATTTACCGCCATGACCAGCGGCCATATTGGTTTTCAGCAAAATCGGCGCAGAACCAGTGGTGTGTTCGCGCAAGCGGGCCACCCATTTTGTCGGTTCCCAATAGGTTACGCGCGGGTCCGTGAGGCCAGACAGGGCCAGAATTGGCGGGTAGGATTTTGGTCCTATGTTGTCGTAAGGGCTATAAGCGGCAATCCATGTGTACTCTTCTTCGGATTCAATCGGGTTGCCCCACTCTGGCCATTCCGGCGGTGTCAGCGGCAGGGTGTCGTCCAGCATGGTGTTAAGCACATCCACAAAAGGCACGGCTGCGATAATGCCACCAAACTTTTCCGGTGCCATATTGGCAATGGCCCCCATCAGCATGCCGCCGGCAGAGCCGCCTTCGGCAATGATGTTTTCATAAGAGGTAAAGCCTTCCTTCACCAGATGGTCGGCGCTGGCAATGAAATCCTTGAAGGTATTGACCTTCTTTTCCATTTTGCCATCGTCATACCATTGAAAACCCTTGTCCTTGCCGCCACGGATATGGGCAATGGCGTAGACAAAGCCACGATCCACCAAAGACAGGCACGAGGTGTTGAAGCCAGCCGGAATGGTCACACCGTAAGCCCCATAGCCATAGAGCAGGCAGGGGGCGGAGCCATCCAGGGCTGTGTCTTTGCGATAGAGCAATGTCACCGGCACGTCTTCGCCGTCATGGGCTTTGGCAAACACCCGGCGGGTGATGTAATCATCCGGGTTGTGGCCCGATGGCACTTCCTGGGTTTTCAACAGCACCCGCTCGCGCGTTGCCATGTTATAATCATAGAGCTGGCTGGGTGTGGTCATTGATGAGTAGGAAAAGCGGATAACATCCGTGTCATATTCGGCAGCGCCCGACAGGCCCAGCGAATAGGCTTCCTCGGCAAAGTCGATGGCGTGTTCTTCGCCGGATCGGCGATCCCGGATCATGATGCGCGGCAGGCCATCGCGCCGCTCCAGCCAGATCAGATGCCGGGCAAAGGCCATATGCGACAGGATCAACCGGCCCGGTGTGTGTGGCACCAGCTCTTTCCAATTTTCCCGGCCCGGTGCCGTCACCGGCGCTTCCATGATTTTGAAATCCTGAGCGTCATCGGCATTGGTGAGGATGTAAAACACATCGCCACCCTCGGTCATGGAATATTCCACGCCGTCTTCACGCTCCGCCACTAATTTCGGCTCGGCCGTCAGGTCCGAGGTGGACAGCAGGCGATATTCCGAGGTCTCGTGGTCGTGAATGTCGATATAGATAAAATCATCCAGCAGCGAGCCGCCGACACCCATGAAGAAACCGGGGTCTTTTTCCTCATAAACCAGCCGGTCTGCCGATTGCGGCTGGCCGATGATGTGGTGAAACACCTTGCTCGGGCGGTGGTTATCATCCTGAAGGGTGTAGAAAAAGCTCTTGCCATCGGGTGCCCACACGCCACCGCCTGCGGTGTTGTGCAAAACATCGTCCAGATCTTCGCCGGTTGTCAGATCGCGGATGCGCAAGGTGAAATATTCCGAGCCCTTGTCATCATAGCCCCAGATGCCAAGCGCATGGTCGTTGGAATGGTCAATGCCGCCCAGGCGGAAATAATCCTTGCCCGCCGCTTCCTTGTCACCATCCAGCAGCAGTTCACGAATGCTCTCATCATGAGGGTTGCCATCACGCGGAATGCGAAAATAGCGCGGCTGCTCGCCACCCGTCACAAAGGCAGAGCCGTAAGCGTAAGCGCCATCTTTCATGGGAATGGAGGAATCATCCTCCTTGATCCGACCCTTCATTTCATTGAACAAGGTCTTTTGCAGCGCCTTGGTGTCATCCATGGCCGCTTCCATATAGGCATTTTCGGCCTCCAGATGGGCGCGGATTTCCGGGTCGAGAATGGAGGTGTCCTTGAACATCTGTTGCCAGTTGTCGGCCCGCAGCCAGGCATAGTCATCAGTGCGGGTGATGCCGTGGCGGGTGTCTTCAAGCGGCTTTTTTGCAGCCATCGGCGGCTTGGGAAGATCCGTGAAAATAGATTTGGGGGCAGACGATTTGGCTGACGATTTATCTGACAAGGGGGCAATCTCGCTTTGTTCAATGAAAACCTGTGACTGACAAAGAGATAAGCAGGCAGGGGCCATCCTTCAAGCAAAAACCCGGCTTCAAGCAAAAACCCCGTTCCCTCTCACGGAGAGCAGGTGCAACGTCGGGGAGGGTTTCAAATCACAAACCCGGCATAACCCTAAAAAAAACTGGATTGGCGGCTTTCGAGGTAATACGTTCCCCAAAAACGAGATTCGTTAGGAAAATACCATGCGCCTTCCTCTTTTATCCTGTTGTTTGACACTGTTTTTTGCTCACACTGTCAGCGCCATGGATTCGTCGGTGGTGCGACAGCTTGATGCACTGACGCCGCGCGAACGTCTGGAGCAACGCTGCGATATTGAAGCCATGAACCGCATTGCCAAGGACAACAAACAGTTTCGCCCCGATAAGGTGATTGCCTACACCTTTGGCAGAGCCAATGCTTCGGGCAATAAATTGTCGGCTCCCGGTGCGGTGTTTCGCAGCCGCGAGCATTGGTATCGGCTGAAATACACCTGCCAGACTGACAATAAACATCTCGATGTGGTCAATTTCAGCTATCAGATCGGCGCGGAAGTGCCGCGCGCTAGCTGGAGCAAATATTATCTCTATAATTGAGCCTAGAGTTTGTCAGGGAAAAGTGGAATCCGGTTTTCCCCAAAAGACAAACTCAAACAAAGAAATCTAGAGTCTGTCAGGTTCAATCTAAACCTGACAGACTCTAGATCGGGCGCTTCTTCCATTCATCGACAATGTGATCAATAAACAGCCGAACCTTTGGCAGCATTGCTTCGCGGTCCTGCACGCAGATGTGAAAATCCAAGGGTTCGGGATCGGCCTCTGCACCGCTTGCGGCGGAGCCGGAGGTAAACAGCGCCACCACATCACCTTTAGCCACCAGATCACGGGCCAAAAACGCGCCAAGCCTTGAAATGCCAGCCCCGGCAATGGTCATGGCGGCAAGGGCACCAATGTCGTTGCTGATAATCGAGACATGCAAATCCGGCTCAAAGCGGATGCCATTTCGAAAAAATCCCCAGGGCAGCAGCCTGCCATCATAGGGCGTGCGAAACAGCAGGCAATCGTGATGCTTCAGCTCTTCCGGCTCACGCGGCGTGCCGCACCGCGCCAGATAGTCTGGCGATGCGCAAATGATAATCGGCACATCGCCGAGCTTGCGGGTGATCAGCCCGGCACCGCTTGGGCGAAAAAAACGGATGCTGACATCAATCTCATCGCGAATATGGTCAATGCGCTCGTCATTCAAAATCAGCTCCACCGACACATCCGGCCAACGGGCCGAAAAAGCCGGGATCATCGGGGCAATCACATGGCGTCCAAACGCCGTGGACACCGCCACGCGCAGCCGCCCCTGCGGGCGATCATTCAGCGCAAACAGGGCTGTCTGGGCCATGTCCAGATCTTCGATCACCTGCCGCACCCGCTCAAAATAGATCTTGCCGCCCTCGGTCAGCGCTAAACGGCGGGTGGTGCGCAGCAAAAGGCGGGTGCCGAGCTGCTGCTCAAGCCGTGCAATGTTCTGGCTGGCGGCGGCTGGCGTAATGCCAAGCTGGCGGGCGGCATTGGCAATGCTGCCGCCTTCTACCGCTTTCACAAAGCTTTCAATACCACGCAGATTGTCCATTGGCTTTCGATCCGACCTCTCTATTCGTAAGTATAGCTTTATACTGAGAATAGGGACGGTGTTCTACCGCAGAAACGCAATGTGGGGCATCTTCTGCACATGACACACACAGGAGAGTTTAAACATGTCATCCTATCAATCCGATATCCAAAAAATGCGCCGTTGGTATAAGTTGCATCCGCGCACCGCCCCAGTCGTGTTTGCCTTTTTCATGGCGGGCATCATGGCCTTTTTGATGTGCGCCACCATTGCCTGCGTCAATGGCGGCATCACCGCAGATTTGCCCCGCCGCACCTGGGAAGCCTATGTGGTGGCCATGCCGGTGGCCTTCATTTGCGTCATGCTGGTGCGGCCCGTGGTGGTGCGGCTGGTGGCGCTGGTGGTGCATCCAGCGCAACCACAATCCGACAAGGCGTGATCAAAACGTGATGGTGCGTTGCAGCAACAGCGCTGGACCGGGGGTAGAACGGGGTCTATAGACGAGCCCCACCCCTGATCGAGATGCCCTCATGATTGTCCGTGACCGCCCAACCCTGTTCACCCTGTTTTTCACCCTGCGCGGCTCGATTTTGCCCAACATTCTGCCGCAGCTGGTTCTGGTTGCGGTGTTGTCGTCGCTGGTGGTCTTTGGCCATCATACCTATCCCGGCATTGTGCCGAGTTTCAGCGGCGCGCCCATTGCCATTATGGGGGTGACGATTTCGCTGTTTCTCGGCTTTCGCAACAACGCCTGTTATGATCGCTGGTGGGAAGGGCGCAAATTATGGGGCCAGATGCTGGTGTCTGCCAGAAGCCTGGCACGCCAGACGCTTGTGCTGGAGGTGCGGGGGCAGGCGCTCGCACGGCGGCGGATCTTGTCCCTGATCATCGCATTCGGCTTTGCCATGGTGCAGCACTTGCGCCCGCAAGCGGCCTCAAATGCTGGCTTGAACCGCCTGACTGCGCAAGATATTGCAGACCTGCAAGCCAGCCGCAACGGGCCGGATTTGCTGTTGCGCAAGGTCTCAACCGAGCTTGCCACGCTGCAGCAGCAGGGCCATTTGACGGATGTGGATTTTGCCACGCTGGATCGCAGCCTGTCGGAACTGGCTGGCGTGCAGGGGGCCTGTGAGCGCATTCGCAACACGCCGGTGCCCTTCGCCTATTCCTTGCTGTTGCACCGCACGGCGCATATTTTCTGCTTCATCCTGCCGTTTGGGTTTGATGACGTGCTGGGCTGGTTCACGCCGCTGGCCAGCGCCATTATGGCCTATACGTTTTTTGGCCTGGATGCCTTGGGTGACGAGCTGGAAGAGCCTTTTGGCATGCAGCCCAACAATCTGCCCATTGATGCGATGGCGCGCACCATTGAGATCAATCTGCTCGAAGCGCTGGGCGAGCGCGATTTGCCACCAACGCCGCAGCCGCAGGGTTTTGTGCTGATGTGATGGGTTTCAATTGAAAGTGTCTTGACGACTGAGAAAATTGAGCGCTTTGGCTTGCGCATATCTTCTGTTTGAGTGATCCCATGCGTGTTCTTCATCTTCTGTTTGCCGGTGCAGCCTGCTTTTGTTTTGCCAGCTCGGTCTTTGCCGCCCCGGATGGCCTGGTTGAGCCAAAATTGCATGTGGTGCCAGCCAAAGGCGGGCCTGTCCATGTGGCGGTGACGCTGGATGCCTGCATGGGCAAAACTGACATGCGCATTCTGTCCACATTGTTGGATGAAAACATCAAGGCGACGATTTTTGTCACCGGCCGCTGGATTAAAACCAACCCGGAGGCGGTGGCCGTGCTGAAAAGCAGGCCTGATCTGTTCGAGGTGGAAAACCACGGCGAAAACCACATTCCAGCGGTTGATTATCCCACAAAAGTCTATGGTATTCCCGCTGCCGGATCGCCGGAAGCGGTGGCCAAAGAGGTCAACGGCGGCGCACAAGCCATGATCGCCGTAGGCTTTCCCGCCCCGCGCTGGTATCGCGACGCCACTGCCAAATATTCACCCTCGGCCATCACCCAGATCAAGGCCATGGGCTATCAGATCGGCGGCTTTTCCATCAACGGTGATTCTGGCTCGCTTCTGGGTGCGAAACAAACCGAACAACAATTTGCCCACGCCAAAAATGGCGACGTGCTGATTGCCCATATCAACCAGCCCACCCACGCCGCTGGCGAAGGCGTGGCCGCAGGGCTGAAGGCGCTGAAAGCCCGCGGCGTGGTGTTTGTGCATCTGGATGAGGCGGTAAAGGCGAAAGCACCGGTGGTGAATTAAGCCGCTTTCAGCGTCAGCCCAATGCCCCAAGGGTCTTGCAACGCCACGCCTTCTGAAGTCTTGGTTGTAGCAATTTCCAGCTCATCCAATGTCGCCAAGGCTTTGGCAAGCGCTGCTTGATCATTATAAGCCAGCGAATAACCCGAAAGCCCGGTCATGGCCGCTTGGCGGGCCGTGGCACCCCGGCTGTTCCAGATGTTGGCGGCCACATGGTGGTGGTATTGGCCGGAGGCGAAGAAGCTGGCACCGGGGTAGGTGGCCATTTTCTTCAAGCCCAAAACGCCTTCATAGAAGCGATCAGCCTCCGCCACATTGCCCACCTGCAGATGAATATGGCCCATGGCCGAGCCTTCCGGCATGCCGTTCCATTCAGGTTTTGCTGCCGCGCTGTTGTATAGCTCTTGCAGGTTCAGGCGCTCTGTTGCCATCTCCACGGTGCCGTCGGCATGATAGGTCCATTCCATCGGGCTGCGGTCGCGGTAGATTTCGATGCCATTGCCTTCGGGATCAGACAGGTAGATGGCCTCGCTCACGAGATGGTCGGAGGCCCCATCCAGTTGCACGTTGTTTTGCGCGGCCTGATAGAGCCATTGCCCCAGCGCCTTGCGGCTTGGCAGCAAAAACGCATTGTGAAACAGACCTGCCGCATTGCGTGGCGCACGGGCAGCGTCTGAGCGGGTGGTGAGGGTCAACAGCGGCGTGCTGGCCGTGCCCAGCACAGCACCGCCAGCACTTTTATCCAGAACGCTCAACCCCAGCATTGTCTGGTAAAAGCTGGAGGTCATCTCCAGATCCTTCACCACCAGATGGGATTGGCCAACATGCAAGGGGCGGCTCAGGGCAAAACTATCTTGCTTTGGGGCGGTCATGGGTTTTTCTCCGGCGATGGCGCGGGTGGCGAAGAGGCTGGATGCGACAACACAGGCGGTGGCAGTGAGCATGTCGCGGCGATCCATTGTTGTCTCCGATCCGGTGATTGTTTCTTCGCCAATATAGGCACCATCCATTGTTTATTAAAGATAGGATTTTGATGAAGAATTGTTCGATAATGCTGAACGGTTAAGCTTGATCCTGATCAAGGTGCGCTGAACGGAAGCGGCGCATATTTGGGTTGTAGACCTGCAAAAAAGTGGGCCGTCACAAACCTGAGGAGAGGTCGCATGTTTAAAACAATCATCGTACCGGTTGAATGCGGACAATTGGACAAGGGCGAGCGCGCGCTGAAAAAAGCGGTGTCCTTGCTGGATGATGGCGGCAAGATTGTGCTGGTCACTGTGGTTGAGCAAATCCCAACCTATCTCGCGGTGGATATTCCGCATGGCATTATGGAAAGTGCCATTGAGGACGGCAAGGTCAAGCTGGCGGCCCTGCGTGACGAGGCCGGTATTGCCGCCGAGATTGAATTGCGCATCGGCTCGCCCGCCCATGAGATTTTGGCCGCCGCCACCGAGCGCCACGCAGACCTCATCATTGTTGCGTCGCATCTGCCGGATTTCTCCAACTATCTCATTGGCGCGACAGCAGATCGTGTGGTGCGCCACGCAAAATGCTCGGTGCTGGTGGACCGTTAACAAAGGGGGTGAGCCATGGACACCAGCGCGTATTATCAGGCGCTTTTGACCCGCCGTCAGGAGTTGACACAACGACTTGGCAAAATTGATGATGATCTCAATGATCCTCGCAGCGCCGATATGGAAGAGCAGGCGGTTGAGGCCGAAAATGACGAGGTGCTGGAGGGGCTTGGCCATGCGGGCGAGGCCGAGTTGAAGGGCATTGACGCCGCGATTGAGAGGATTGGCAAGGGCACCTACGGGTTTTGCGTTACGTGCGGCGCGCCGATTGTGCCGGAGCGGCTGGCGCTTTTGCCCGCCACGCCTTTTTGTCAGGACTGTGCCCGCCAATAGAGCTTGTCAGTCAACAGTGGTCATCGACGGGTTCTGATCTGCCCCGCGAAATCAACCGGTTATAGCGTGCAACTTCAAGGCTTTGCGGTGAAAAGGTCGTGATCGACATCACTGCAAAGCCGTCACGAACCCCTCACATTTGGTTCATTTCAATTTGCTCCGGCAATGTGATTGTAGTGTGAAAACATCTGCTGTCGCTTTCGGAGATCAAACGTGACGCTCAACAAGGACCAAACCGCTTACCGCTACCGGCGTCCGCAGCGAATTCTGCATTGGGCCATGGCCTGCATCATCATCTGCGCCTTGGGGCTGGGGCTCTATTGCTCCTATTTGACACCGGGCTTGCCTGAGCGGCAATTCCTGCTCGAAATTCACAAATCCTTGGGCATGACGGCGCTGGTGCTGATTGTTTTGCGCATTCCGCTTCGGGCCGTCTACGGTGAGCCCTCGTGGCAGGCGGTGCCGTCCATCCCGGTGCGGATCGGCGCGCATGCGGCGCATATGGCGCTTTATGCGCTTATGGTGCTGATGCCCGTGAGCGGCTATATCACCTCCGCGGCTGCCGGACGGTCTCTTCCGTGGTTCTGGCTGTTTCAATGGCCAAACCTGATCACGGCCGATCGCGCTCTGGGGCGCTTGGCGTCAACGATACATCATTATGGCGCTTACACCTTTTTCACCATTTTGGGGCTTCATCTGGCTGCTGTCGCCTGGCATCGTCTGATTAAAAAGGACGAAGTTCTGTCGCGCATGACATGATGCAACGCAAAATAAAATGACATAGCACATTGGCAATGAAGGCTTTTGCCTTCAAATTGTCTGGGTTGCTGATGATCTTCATCAGCAACTTTTAAAATCGGCGATGCGATTGACCAAAGAGTCACATATTGAGACTTATATATCGAGATATGCGCAGAAACATGGACGGCAAACAGCATGAGTGACGATTTTCGCTTTGGGCGCAAATATGATGTGCCGGAGTTGATTGCCGATGGCGTTGTCCATGGCGTCGGCGTTGTCTTTGCGCTGATTGGCGTCACCGCCCTGATTTTTTACGCAACCGTGTTCACCAGCTATGGAGCCATTGCCGCCAGCTGGATTTATGGGGTTGGTTTGATTTTGGTGATGGGCTGTTCCTTCACCTATAATATGTGGCCGCGCTCACGGTTTAAGGCCTATTTGCGCAGGCTCGACCACTCGGCCATTTTTGTGCTGATTGCCGCCACCTACACACCCTTTTTGCAGCACGGCTCTGATGAGCCTTTGATTGTGCTGTTGCTGATTGGCATCTGGGCTACTGCGATTTTGGGCATTTTTCTCAAATGTCGCTATCCGGGGCGCTATGATCGCTTGGCGATTTTGCTGTATCTGGCCATGGGCTGGAGCGGGCTTTTGGCGTTCGAGCCGCTCTCTGCGCGCCTGCCGGCGGTGACCATGCAGCTGATTGTGATTGGCGGCGTGCTGTATTCAGCAGGCGTTATCTTTCACGTTTGGGAAAAGTTACGCTTCCAAAATGCAATCTGGCATGGTTTTGTAGTGGTTGCAGCGGCTGTGCATTATTCGGCGGTGGTCACTGCGATCAGCCTGTAATCTTGCCCGAAATGGATTTTCCATGACATCTGACCATCTTGTTCGCGACGCTGCGGACGGCGATCTTGCTACCATTCGCGATATTTATAACCATGCCGTTGAGCATACCACCGCGATCTGGAATGATGTGCTGATTGACGTTGCCAATCGTCGTGCCTGGCTGGAGCAGCGCCGCGCCCGTGGCTTTCCCGTGCTCGTTGTTGAGGTGGATGGCAAAGTGGCGGGCTACGCCTCCTATGGTGATTGGCGGGCTTTTGATGGCTATCGCCACACGGTTGAGCATTCTGTCTATGTTGATAAGGATTGCCGAGGTGCGGGCCTTGGCAAAATATTGATGCAGGCTTTGATCCAGCGGGCAAAGCTAAGCAATGTTCATGTGATGATTGCCGCGATAGAGGCCGGGAATGTGGCCTCCATTGCCTTGCATGAAAAACTCGGCTTTCAACTAGTGGGCATTCACCGCGAAGTCGGCACCAAATTTGGCCGCTGGCTGGATCTGGCGGCCATGGAGTTAAGGATTGAGAATTCTATTTAATTGTCGCCCGCACCATTTCACCGCGAATGGTAATGGCTGGTTTCGCGCCCGGCGTATTCGGCAGGCTGCTGTCAATAAACGATGCTGTGGCTTCCACGGCGTAGCTGATCTGGGTTGGCACCAGAAAGCGTAAGGTCACATCCATCATTTTGCCGGAAAAGTTGATAGCCTCGCTGTGCACCACCGTTTCAAAAATAGCGCTGGCGCGAAGCGCCGCTCCCGAAACATCCAGCGTATCAGCATGACCGGTGAGGGCAAAATCACCGGCATTGGCATGGACCTGCACGGTAGAATAATCGCCCGAAAGCGTCATGCGGGCGGCCTGTTGGCGGATGATCACGGCGGAGCCGGGGCGCATATTGGCGGAGAGCTCAATGGTGCAATCGGACCAATCGAAAAAGCGCGACAGGGCAGAGGTCTCTACCATCAGCGTATCGCCCTCCACCTGCATGGTGCCGTTTTGCGGGCAATCGCGTGCTGACCAGCCGGAGTGCCACAGCGCCCCCCAGCCATCGCGCCTGCCGATCAGTTGCGCCGAAAACGGCTTGTCATTTTGGGTCGAGATGCTGATCTGGCTTGCAGCACCATTGACGCGCAATTTTGAGACCCCGGACAAGTCCAGAGGCGGGCTGATGGTTTCGCCCCGGCCCCAGCGGGAGACGGCTCCATCCACGGCCGAGAGGGTGACAAGAGCGGCAAAAATGCCAAGAATAACAGTGCGCTTTTTCATCGAGATCGGCTCCAACGGGTTGTGATGAAGGAGCATTTGCGAATTTATGCGCAATCTGCGACCTGTAACGCGTTACAGGTCGCAGCCAATCGCGATCTGGGGCATAAAGCATGACGTGTTTCATTGTCCTCATTTCTGTGCTGCCATGATTTTTGTCCCGGTCTCTTTTGTTGTTGCTCTGTTTCTCATCAACTTCCTCATTCGCATGGCGCGCGACGATGCCGATGGGCGCGCAACAGTGCGTCCGTTTATAGTGCTTTTGGCGGTGATGACGGTGCAGTCTGTGGTTGTGGGCTTGCGCTGGGGCTATGGCATGGTGGTGATGATGCCGCTGATGTCTGTGTTGGCCGCCAGCATTCCGCCTCTGAGTTTTCTGGCTTTTCGCAGTCTGACCCAAGAGGCGGCAGGCTATAGCGTGAGGGACTGGCCCCATGCCTTGCCGATTTTGCTGTTGCTGGCGTTGAACCTGCTCTGGGGTGCGCCGATTGATGCGGCCCTGATTCTGATTTTTATGGGCTATGGCGTGGCGCTGTTTTGGCTGGCGCGGCACGGGCCGGATGGATTGAGCGCATCCCGGCTGGATGGGGCCTTGCGTTCCTATCGCTCGTTGCAATTGATGGCAGCCTCGCTGATTGCGTCCTCCTTGAGCGATATTTTCATCAGTCTTGATTTCAGCATCGGCGATGGGCGGCATGTGCCGATAGTAGTTACGGCCTTCATGACGGTGATCCTGATGTTGCTCGGCTTTGCGGCCACCCTTGCCGAGGCCGGATCGGCCCGTGACAATGACGATGATGGTGCAGGCGAGGCACCACAAGACAGTGAGGCCGCAGTTGATGAGCGCAGCGCCACCGCAGATGATGCCCGGATTGCGCATGCTCTGGATGCGCTGATGCGCGACAAGGCGCTGTATAAGGATGTGGAGCTGAACCTGAGCAAGCTGGCGCGGCGGCTGGGTCTGCCGGTGCGGGCGGTGTCCAATGCGGTCAATCGAGTGCATGGCATCAGCGTGTCGCAATATGTCAACAATTACCGGGTGTCTGCCGCCTGCCAGCTTCTGGTAGATACCGATCAGCCCATCACCACCATTGTGTTTGAATCGGGATTCATGACCAAATCCAACTTTAATCGCGAGTTCTTGCGGGTCACGGGCCAAAGCCCAAGTGCTTGGCGCCAAAGCCAGATACACGCCCAACCGCAAGAAAAAAAGCCCGCCATAAGGCGGGCAATAGGGTAATTATGGGGGTAGTTATGCGAGATGCTGTACCTCAAGGTTGATGCAAAGAGTTGATGTACGTTTGCAATCAATAATATTCTAATAATGAAAATTCTTCTCTGAAACGTGAAGATCTATGGTCAGCAAATCCTGCTGAAGATTGCTCAAATGCAATGTATTTTTCGAGGATTTCCGGCAGAATAGGGTGCCGGTTTTCTGTTGTGAAATGGATAAAACAAACAGCGACTGCAGAGAAAAACGATGACAGCGCCGTGCGTTTTATGAAACACACGGCGCTGTCAGAATTGGCCGAAAAGTCGAGCTGGTCAATGCAGAGAATATCTCGGTGTTTGGGCCAGAGAGGTTGATGCTCTGGTTCGCACACCAAATTCTTGCTTGAAAACCGACTTGCGTGACCCCTTACTTGGCGCGGCGGCGACGCTGGCCGAGGCCCATTTCCTTGGCCAGACGCGAACGTGCTTCTGCATAAGCGGGCGCAACCATTGGGTAGTCAGCAGGAAGATCCCATTTTTCGCGGTATTCTTCAGGGCTGATGGCATGGTGGGTCATCAGGTGGCGCTTGAGCGACTTGAACGAGCCACCACATTCAAGGCAGATGATCTGATCGCCTTGAATGGACTTGCGCACAGCAACGGCTGGCTTTTGCTTTTCAACCACCGATACCACAGGGGCTGGCGACGATGTATTGGCCAGCGCGCCGTGAACGTCCGAGATCAGATGCGAGATGTCCCCAATTGGCACAACATGATTTGTCACATAGGCAGCAACTATTTCTGCCGTCAGTTCTACAAGTAGATCGTTCTCAGACGACCCAAATACAGCTTCAGTCATTTCTTTCTCCTGTCATCTACTTATCTGCGGATCGTTTGCCACCACCGCTGATCATTCATTATGCCAGTGAAACCGGCCTTTATCGTCGCCTTACGCAATGTCTACCATAAATCCATTTGGACCCTGGTGTGTTCTCAAAAGTCCGAGTGCCTCAAGAAAAGGCGCAACCGAGACTAGTAAGCTCTTCACGAATGTGACCGGGATGTTTGTGCACGATTGAAAAAAGTCTTGCTCAAATTTTGCCGGAGCGAATATCCATAACGAATATCCAGTGTGAAATTAAATAGCTCAATTATTGAATTATCAAGATCGATAAAAAAGTCCAGTTCCGATTTATAGATTTCTATGAGTTAGTACAAATGTATAAGAGGCAAAAGATGATCCATGCTGTGCTCTCGAGATACTTCACAAGCACGACTGTTCATGTTTTGTTAACCATAGCATTCTTGGCTTTGGCCTCGTCATTGCTCATTTCATCCAGGACGGTGGCGGCTGCCAGCGGATAACCGACGCGGTGGGAGGCCTTGGCCAGCAGATGGGCAGACACGGGTGCTGTCAGGATAAAGAAGAAAAAACCCGCCAAGGCCCGTGCGAATACAGTGAGTTCACCCGAATGAAGGCCAACCGCCAGCAATAAAAGGCCGGAACCGACTGTGCCAGCTTTGGATGCTGCGTGCATGCGGGTGTAGAGGTCCGGCAACCGATTGATGCCGATTGCAGCAATAACCGAGAATAGAGACCCTGCAAGGATAAGAACTGAAATGAAAATTGCCAATGCGAGTTCCATTACTTTGTCTCCTTTTGGGACAGGTCAGCTCTAATATTTGCCCGTTCCTCGTGGGATGATTTTTTTCCCTTTTCCACAGCTAATTGTTCGGCCGCCGCACGTATTGCCGGCTCTGTTTCCTCCGAATCGCCAATCTCACCGCGCAGCATGATGTAACGGGCGAAAGCAACCGTGGTCAAAAAGCCCACCAAGCCCAGCGAAATGGCAATATCAATGTAAAGATTATAGCCGGTGCGAATCGCAAAAACCGCAATGAAACCGATAACAATACCAACCAGCATATCCAGTGCCAGCACGCGATCGGGCAGGGTGGGGCCACGCATGACGCGATAGACCGTGAGGAAAAATGCGATGGCCAGCAGAAACAGACCGGCGTTGCCAGCGTAATGAATGAGTGTTTGTGCCGGGGTCATTGAAACACCTCCAGAATTTTACGCTCAAATCCGTCAGCAATATCCCGGCGTGCGCCTTCAGGATCGCTGCAATCGAGAGCGTGCACATAGAGTGTCTTGCGATCCTCGGACACATCCACCGACAACGTGCCCGGGGTCAGGGTGATCAGATTGGCCAGCAGGGTAATCTCGATATCGCTGGTCACCTTCAGCGGATAGGCAAAGATACCCGGCTCGACATGGAGTTTGGGCGATAACACCAGCACGGTGACTTTCCATGCGGATTTGGCCAATTCCACCATAAACAGGCCAAACAGCGAGAAGCTCCGCATCATGCGAACCAGATAGTTGGTTCCATTCACCTGCTCGCGCAGCAGCCAGACGATGATCAGCGACAGGCAAAAACCAAGAAACAGGTTATGCACGGTAGCACTGCCGCTGACCGCCACCCACATCACGCCCATGAGCAAATTGACAATCAGCAATCTCATGGCTGCGGCTCCTTGGAAAACACGGAGGTAATGTAGGCCGTTGGGTCAAGCAAACCATCGGCGGCATCTTGCGACAGGTGGATCAAGGGTTCGGGAAACAGCCCGAACCAGACAATCAGGGCGGTGAGCGCCACAATGGGAGCCACCGCTCGGCGCGGCAATGTCAGCTGTTTCTCTCCGCTTTCGCCGGTGGGCTCGATGCGCCAATAGGCCAGTACAAACACCCGCGCCATGGCAATGGTGGTGAGAAAGCCTGCCAGAAGAATGCTCAACGCCATCCACCACGCGCCAATGTCGAGCGATGCTTTCAGCAACATTGCCTTGGGCCAGAAGCCGGAAAACGGCGGCAGGCCGCTGGCTGCGAAAAACAGCGCCAGAGACAGAAAGGAAAAGGCCGGGTTCGCTTTGTAAATCCCCGCCAATCCGTGCAGGGTAAACGTGCCACCCATGCGCCCGGCAAGGCCGATGACAAAGTAAAGGGCGGCCATCAGCAACATCGAATGCAGGGCATAAAAAATGGCAGCACTCACACCGGCCACACCACCAATGGCAAGACCGGCCAGCATATAACCAATGCCCGAAATCACGACAAAACCCATCAACCGGCGGCTATCCGCCTGGCCAATGGCACCGAGAGCGCCAAACACCATGGTGGCGCAGGCCGCAATGCCAAGGATCAGGCTCAATTGCTCGCGCTCCACCGGCAGCAGCATCACCACCACGCGGATCAGGCTATAGATACCGACCTTGGTCAAAAGCGCCCCAAACAGCGCCGACACAACAATGCGCGGCGTGTGGTAGGAGGCGGGCAGCCAGAAATTCACCGGGAAGGCGGCGGCCTTCATGGCAAAGGCCAGCGTAAACAGCGTGGCCAGTGTCATCAACGGCGCGGTGTCGCGCAGGTCATTGGCCTTGCGGGCAATGTCGGCCATGTTCAGCGTGCCGAAGCTGGAATAGAGCAGGCCAACGGTGATGAGAAACAGCGTGGTGGCAATCAGGTTCAGCACCGCATATTTCAGCGCGCCATCGATCTGTTCGCGCTCCGAGCCTAAAATCAACATGCCGAACGACGAGATCAGCAAGACTTCAAACCAGACATAGAGATTGAAGAGATCGCCGGTCAAAAATGCGCCGCTGACACCGGCCATCAACACCAGCAAAAACGGAAAAAACCCATAGCGGCGGCCAGAGGTGTTGATATCGCCCAAGGCATAGACGCCGCCCGCCAAGGCTACAATGGCCGATGACAGAGCAAAAAGTGCTCCGGTGACATCCACCGTGAAGGCAATGCCGAAAGGCGGAAGCCAGCGGCCCATCATCACGGTCAGCGGCCCGTTGACGGCCACATGATAGAGCAAAACGGCATCAATCAGCACAAGCAGGGCCAGGGCGGGCAGCGCCACATAGGGATGGCGGCGGGTGTGCTCGCGCATCATCATCAGGCCCGCACCAACAGAAAGGCACAGTGCAACGGGCAGGATGGGCAGCCATTGCACCCATGTTGTTGGTTCGCTTACCAAGGCTGCGGCAAGGGCTGTGGCGTCTATATTGGATGCGGCCATGCTGTCCTGTCGTCTTTCTTCAAGCTATTCGCGTTTTATCGTATCGGGCGTCGAGGGGATTAATAGCCCAATGGCGGCAAGGGCGGATTTTCCGGTTCGGCCAGCCGCATCTCGTCGGTGTCGTCGGTGTCGAGATCCTGATAGGCGCGATAGGCCAGCACCAGCAAAAAGGCAAAGAACGAAAACGAAATCACGATGGCGGTCAGAATCAGCGCCTGCGGCAGCGGGTTGGCGGCAGTCATGGGCAGGGTCTGTTGCCCCGCCAGCATGATCGGCGGCACTTCGCGCGTCAGGCGACCTGCGGTAAACAGGGCGAGATTGACCGCATTGCCAAGAATGACAATGCCCAGCAGCACCCGCACGATATGGCGTGACATGATCAGGTAAAAGGCGGTGGTGGCAAACAGGCCAACGACAATCGAAAAGATCGCTTCCATCAGTCATGATCCCTTTCGGCCAGCGACAGCGCAATCGAGGTGATGGCACCAACCACCACCAGATAGACGCCGATGTCAAAACTGACCACAGTCGCCAGCGGCACTTCCACGCCCAGAATATGCGGATAGATCCACAAGCCGGTCATGAAGGGCACACCGGCAAAGGCTGACACAAAGCCTGACAGACAAGACATCAGCAGACCCGCACCGGCGATAGACAGCGGATGCGCCCACATCGCGCGGCGCACGGCCTGCACACCAAAGGCAATGCCATAAATGGAGAAAGCCGAAGCGGCAATCAAACCGCCAATAAAGCCGCCGCCGGGTTCATTGTGGCCGCGCAGCAGCACAAACAGCGAAAACAGCAGCATCAGGGCGGTGATGAACGGGGTAACGGTGCGTAAAATCAAGGTGTTCATGCGTCGCCTCCCTCGGGTTTGACGTCTTGCGGTTTGGTCATGGCAGAGGCAGGGCGCTTGGGCGCACGCACCCGGATCAGTGCCAGAATGGCAAGGCCCGTGATCATCACCACCGAGATTTCACCCATGGTATCCACGCCGCGGAAGTCAACAATGATGACGTTGACCACATTGGAGCCATGGGCGATGACCTTGGAATAGGTGTTGAAAAATTCGGTCAATGTCTGATCCAGCGGCCGCTCGGTCACCTTGAGCAGCATCAGTGTGAGCCCGATGCCGCTGACCACGGCCACCGTGCCATCCAGCAGCACTTGCGGCAGGGGGCGGTGATCGCTGGGGTGCAGTTTCAACCGGGTCATCACCAGTGCCAGAATGACCACCGACAGGGTTTCGATCATAAACTGGGTAAACGACAGATCGGGCGCGCCAAACAGCAGGAAGATTACCGAAATGGCAAAGCCCTGAATGCCCAGTGAGACAATGGCGGTCAACCGGTTTTCCGATTTCAACACGGCAAACAGACCCGCCACGGCAATCAGCAGGAAGGCGGCTTCGTGCAGCTCGATTTTTTCGGGAAGCACTGGCATGGAGGGCAATTCGCCAAACATCACCATCGGGATCAGGAAGGCGCAAGCGGTGATGATCAGCGTCACGGTGACATAAACATCCAGCCGCCCGCCGTGGATAAAATTGGTGAACCGATAGGCAAAGCGCACCAGAGCCGTCATCAGAACATCAAAGCCGCGATCCGGCCCCGGCCCCATGGCCTCCAAAAGCTTGGCAAGCAGGGCGCGAAAGGACGTGAGCTGCCAAAACAGCACAACACCCAGAGCAATGGTCAGCAGCGACAGCCCCAGCGGAACGCCAATATGCGGCACGATGCTGATCTCCACGGTGCGGGCTTCGCCAGCAACAGCGCTGACCATAGGCGTGGAAAAGAGCGCATGAAAAGGATGTGAGAAAACGCCAGCCAACAGCGCCAGCACCCCAAGGGTCAACGGTCCCAGCCACAACAGGGCGGGGCCTTCATGGGCTTTGGCGGCAGCTTCGGTCTTTTCGCCCAAAAACGGCTTGAAGGCGAGCGTTAAGCCGGTGACCATCATCAGCGCATTGCCAATGACGGCGACGGTTGTGAACAAGATGGCGCGCAGATTGCCGCCGGCCAGTGCTGCGTAAATCTCTTCCTTTGCCAGAAAGCCAACAAAGGGCGGCAGACCCGCCATGGACAATCCGCCCAACAGGGCAGCGATAAAGGTGATGGGCATCAACTTGGCAAGGCCACCAAGCTTGGTGACCTCGCGGGTGCCCGCCTCGTGATCAATCAGCCCTGCGACCATGAACAGGCCACCCTTGAACAGCGAATGGGCGATCAGATAGAGCACGGCGGCAGTGAGCGCATGGGGAGAGCCAAAGCCGGTCAGCATCACCATCAGGCCCAGCGAGGCAACGGTGGTATAGGCGAGCATTTGTTTGAGATCGGTCTGGCGCACGGCCATGACCGAGCCAACAATCAGCGTGACGCCGCCAAAAAACGGCAGGAGGATTTCCCATGCCGGTGTGCCGCCCAGCACGGGTTGCAGCCGCATCAGCAGATAGACACCGGCTTTGACCATGGTGGCCGAATGCAGATAGGCCGACACCGGAGTGGGGGCCTCCATGGCGTTTGGCAACCACACATGAAAGGGAAATTGCGCCGATTTGGTAAAGGCACCGCCCAAAATCAGCAGCAGCGTGACGAGATAGAATGGGCTTGCTGTGACCAGATTTTCGCTGTGCACCAGCATGGAAAGCTGGGTGACGCCGGAAATATTCCAAAGAAAGATCAAGCCCGCCAGCAGCGCCAAACCACCGCCGCCGGTCACCACCAGCGCTTGCAGCGCGGCCCGGCGCGAGGCCGTGCGCTCATTGTCAAAGCCGATCAGCAGGAAGGAGGTGATCGAGGTCAGCTCCCAATAGACAAACAGCATCAAGAAGCTGTCGGACACCACCACGCCCAGCATGGCCCCCATGAAGAGGAAAATGAAGGATAAAAACCGCCCTTGTTGCGGATGACCCTTCATATAGCCGCCGGAGTAGAGAATGATCAGCGTGCCAATGCCGGTAATCAGCAGGGCAAAGGTCAGCGACAAGCCGTCCAGAAACCATGAAAAGCTGAGGTTCAGGCTCGGCACCCAGGCATAGCCGCCGGTTACCGCGCCGCCTGCGGCAATCTCTGGCAGAAAAGATGCAAATTTCAGGAAAGACAGGAAGGGGATGAGGGCCAGCAGCCATGCCGCCTTATGTCCAAGCCGGTGTGTCAGCGTCGGTGCCAATAACGCGCCCGCGAAGGGCAACAGCAAAGCCAGCAAAGTCATACCGGCGACATCAGCGATCATCTCGTCTCCTGTCGTCATGCTTGAAATGCGCCCGAATGAAGGTCACATTTCCTTTATTACGCCATGCGCGCAAGGTGCACGCAACTCCTCGTTTCGTATAGCTTATAGAGCCGATGGCGCAAGCGGCACGAGACGTTTAAAATCACCTTTGAAATAGGGTTTAAACCCGTCGAATTCCAGTGTTTACAGGCAATTTCGTGGCTTTTTTGCCATATTTTCAGGGTTTTTGCCGCATTTGCAGCACGGATTGGTCTGTCGAATAGGCGCTAAAAGATGTGCAGAACGTGACATTTTTTCGCAATCGTCACTTTGTCCGCACCCTTATCGCGCGTCTTTGGATGGAGACAAGGGTTCTGGTGATCTCAATCACTGCGCTTGCATGGCATGCTTGTAAGGCGTTCTGGAACGCTTATCTTTATGCCAGGTTTAAAATGAAGGAGATGGCGGATGACGGAGACGAAAGAGACAAAAATCGAGCGCTCGGAACAGGAATGGCGCGAGCAGCTGACGCCTGAGCAATACCGGATCTTGCGCGAGCATGGCACGGAACGCCCGTTTACCGGTCCCTATTGGGATAATGTGCAGGCGGGGCTCTATCGCTGCGCAGGCTGCAACACGCCGCTGTTTTACTCGGATACCAAGTTTGATGCGGGCTGCGGCTGGCCGAGCTATTTCGAGCCGGTCAAACCGGATGCGGTGAAAGAATATCGGGATGCATCGCACGGCATGGTGCGCACCGAAATTCGATGCGCGACCTGTGATGGCCATTTGGGCCACGTGTTTCCCGATGGGCCAAAGCCAACAGGCTTGCGCTATTGCATCAACGGCTATTCGATGGTGTTTGAGCCTGCTTAAATAGGCGTGTTGCCCGCTCCCACCGATATCTTGCGGCCGCACGCCAACGTGTTGGCCGTATTTTTTTGAGCTTTGTCCACAGCGTGGAATGCTGATCCCCTGAAATCCTAGGGGTGTATATAGCGCGAATGTGGAAAATAATCCTTTATATTTCCGGGTGAATCGATAATTTCACTTGTAAATCAATGCGTATTTTAATTTTTCGTTTCCGTGTATTCACCCGGATTTTCGACCGTGATATGAATAAAATCCTATAAAGGGGAGTTTTTCAAAATGGTCGAACCATATGCTGATAGTCTCGCAAAAATACCCTCGACCAATCATGTCCTGTGCCACTCGGTAAACAAGGTGACAGAGGAAATGTTGGGGGCCATTCAAGAGCCGGTTTTGCGGCGGGGCGATTGCCGCCGCCAGCGTTGTCAGATCCGGCAGATTTCCATGTATCTGTGCCATGTGGCGCTTAGCCTGCCGCAGCATGAAGTGGCAAGTGCTTTTGGCTATGACCGTAGCACAGTCAGCTATGCCTGTCAGGTGATTGAAAATCGCCGTGACAACAAGGCGCTGGATCAGTTTATCTCCATGCTGGAGCGGGTTGTTGCGGTTTTGGGCACGCTGGCCAAGACGGTGCCGCATGGTTGAGCACGGAGTAAAGCCAAGGGCATTGCCACAAAGTGACACGAGCAAGCCGCTGTTGCGTCTGCTGCGGTTGGCGCAGACCTCGGTGCTGATCCGGCCCGCCCATGCGGGCGCGTTTGATGTGTTGCGCGGCGATGATGACCTGGTGCTGGGCCGGGTTCCGGGCGCGGTGTTACAATACGCGCTTTCGCAAGGTCTGGTGCAGCAAAACGGCGAGCTTCTGGAGGCAACACCGCAGGCGAGGACATTTTTGCGACGCGCGCTGGCGGAGGCTGACACCGAGCGCTTTTCCGCCCAGCATGGCGAATTGACTGACGCGGTTTTGGTGGAGAATAAGGGGGAGATTTCTGAACAGTCGCGCATTGTTCGTCGCAATCTGGATGATTCTCCGCTCTCAAGCATGGCGCGCTTGCGCGACAAGGCGGGGGCGGCCTATTTTCCAGCGGAGGCCATTGACGCAGGCGAGCGGCTGGCCTCAGATTTCGAGCGTGGGCATTTGCAGCCACGGATCACGGCATCTTGGGAGCCACGGCTTGCGCAACAGCAAAAGGGCCAGCGCTCGAGCGCCTCCGATCTCAGCGACAGTGCGCTTGCGGCGAGAGGCCGGGTGACAAAAGCCGTGATGGCTTTGGGGCCGGAATTATCCGGCGTGCTGCTGGATGTGTGCTGCTTTGCCAAAGGGCTGGAATTGGTGGAGCGCGAACGGCAATGGCCCGCCCGCTCGGCAAAGCTGATGCTGCGCACCGCATTGATGGCGCTGGCCCGCCATTATAACCCGGTAAAAGCTTCAAGTCCCGCAGGTCTGCGCCATTGGGGTGAGGCCGGTTATCGGCCTGATATGGCGAGACTGGTCGGTTAGAGCGGCTATGAGTTTCCCGACAATGAAGCAGAACATCTCACGTGTCATCCTCGGGTCAAGCCCGAGGATGACGCAGAGTGTGCGGAGAGGTCTATCCGTGACCTGACCGCGGGGTAGAGCGGCTATGCCGCCCAAGTCATCGCCTACCTCAGTCTTTCGACAGCGCCACCACCGGATCAAGCCTTGATGCATTGCGTGCGGGCATAAAGCCGAACACAAGGCCGATCAGGCAGGAGCAGGTAAAGGCGGCCACCATGGACGTGGTGGAATAGACCAGGGCAAAATCCTGGGTGAGCAGCGAGAACAGAAAACCGAAGGACAGCGCCAGCCCAATGCCAAGGCCACCGCCAATCAGGCAGACCAGCACGGCCTCGATCAGGAATTGCTGCAAAATATCCTGCCGTCTGGCTCCCACCGCCATGCGCACGCCAATTTCGCCCACCCGTTCCGACACCGACACCAGCATGATATTCATCACCCCAATGCCGCCAACAATCAGCGAAATCACCGCAATGGCGGCCACCAGCATGGTCAGCGTGTTGGTGGTGCTGGTGATGGTTTTGCGAATGTCATCGGTGTTGAGAATGAAGAAATCCTGCTCGCCGTGGCGGTTGGTGAGAAAGCTGGTGACGGCGGTGTTGGCAACCGACGAGTCAACATTATCGGCCAGCCGCACCGTGACTGAGCGCAAAGACAAATCGCCCAAAAACCGTGCCTGCACGCTGCTATAGGGCAGATAGACCTGCAAATTCGAGCTGGAGCCGAAGCCGCCCTGCTGCTTGGCAATCACGCCAATGATGCGCACTGGCACCTTGCCCAGAAACACGGTTTTGCCCAGCGCATCCGAGTAGGTGGTGCCAAACAGCGCCTCTGAAGCACTTTGGTCAATCACCGCATCCTGGCTCATGGTGGCCACGGCTTCACTATCAAAAAACCGTCCTGCCAGCAATTTCGAGCCTTTGACATCGAAATATTGCGCGCCGACACCATTGATCAGCGCATTGGCAACCGTTGCGCCAAAGCGCACCGTGCCAGAGGTGGACACGGTGGGGGTGACGGCTGACACATAGGGCAGATTGCCAAGGGCATTGGCATCCGCCACTTTTAGCGTGGTGATCTTGCCAGAGCGCACATCGCCAAAGCCCTTGCCGGGAAAAATCTCTAGCGTGTTGGTGCCCAGACTGTTGATGTCGGCCAGCACCTTTTGCTGGGTGCCAGCGCCCAGCGCCACCACACAGACCACCGAGGCAATGCCGATGACAATGCCGAGCATGGTCAAGAATGTGCGCAGGCGATGAGACGCCAAGGCCCGCAGTGCCATCATGAAGGCTTCACCAAAGCGATCAAACCATGGAAAACGCTGAATGCGGGCAGGGGGCTGTTCGGGTGCTTCGCGGATCAGCTTTGGCTTGTCCTGGCGGCGATCATCAATGATCTCGCCATCGGCAATTTCAATCACCCGCTCGGCCCGCGCTGCCACATTGGGATCATGGGTAACAATGATGATGGTGCGGCCTTCGGCGTGCAATTCATCGAGAATGCGCAGCACTTCCTCGCCGCTTTGCTTGTCCAATGCGCCGGTTGGCTCATCGGCCAAAATCACCTCGCCGCCATTGATCAGGGCGCGGGCAATGGACACGCGCTGCTGCTGCCCGCCCGAGAGCTGGCCGGGGCGGTTGCGCAGGCGCTCGCCCATGCCCAGCCGCTCCAGCAATTGTTTGGCGCGGTCGCGCCGCTGATCGGATGCAAGGCCCGCGTAAATGGCCGGAACCTCGACATTGCCCAGCGCCGAAAGATCCGACAAAAGATGATAGCGTTGAAAAATAAAGCCGAAATGCTCACGTCTGAGCCCGGAAAGCGCATCGCTGTCCAACTGGTCGGTGCGCTTGCCATCGATTTCATAGATGCCAGCATTGGGACGATCCAGCAGGCCTAGAATATTCATCAAGGTCGATTTGCCAGACCCGGATGGCCCGATAATCGACACCATCTCGCCGCGCTCAATGGTGAGGTTGATGTTTTTCAAAACCGCCAGATCTTGCTCTCCGGCGCGATAAACGCGGGAAATGCCCGCAAGCTTAATCAGCGTCGCCATGCTACAGCCTCATGGGCGGTCGACCGCCACGTCTGCCGCTGCCCTCAGTGGCGGTAGAGGAATCGCCAAGCACCACCCGGTCACCCTCGCTCAATCCCGATTTGATCTCGGCATTGGTGCCATCATTGAGGCCAATCTCCACGGTTTTGGTGGAGATTTCATCCGCCGCATTGGCCACCCGCAGCGTGACCTTGCCGGTTTTTGTGGCGTTTGGCAGCGCCGAAGAGGAAACAACCAGCACATCCTTGGCCTGTCCCAGCACGATATGAACTTCTGCCGTCATATAGGTGCGAAAATGCCCGTCGGCATTATCAACGGGAAACACACCATTGTAATAAATCGCAGAAGTAGAGGCTGATGAGGTGGTGGACGAAGACGAGGTGACGCTGCTGTCGCTGGTAATGGAGGCGGGCGCTGGCTCAATCGATTGCAGCACGGCATCGAAGCGTTTGGAAGGATCGCCGAGAATGTTGAAATACACCGGCTGTCCGGGTTTGACCCGCACCACATCGGCTTCCGAGATTTCGGCGCGCACAATCATCTTGTCCAATTGGCCAAGGATAACAATGGTGGGGGCCGATTGCGTGGCATTCACGGTCTGGCCTTGCTGATTGACAATGGCCAGCACAGTGCCATCCATCGGGGCGGTGATGCGGGTGTAGCCCAGATTGGCCTGGGCTGTTTCCACGGCCACCTCGGCCTCGATAATCTGCGCATCCAGCGCATCAATCTGCGCCTTTGTCTGGTCCAGTGCTGCTTGTGCGCTATCGAGGTCCGATTGCTTGCCGGAATTGTTGGCAAGAAGGCTTTGCTGGCGCTCCAGCGTCAGCCGGGCGTTGACCAGTGTGGCTTGCGCCTCGGCCTTCTGCGCCTTGACATTGGCAAGGGCCGCCTTGGATGTGCGCAGATTGTTTTGCTGGGTCACCGAGTCAATTTCGGCCACCAGATCGTTTTTCTTGATCGTATCGCCAATCTTGACATGCACGGCCGTAATGCGGCCCGACACCTGAGCGCCCACCGCCACCAGCCGCGAGGGTTTGAAAATGCCGGTGGCCAGCACCGTTTGCTCAATGTTGCCGCGCTTGACAGTGGCGGTCAAAAGATTGGTGGCGGATGCATTGTTGGGCCGCGTGGCCCAGTAAATGCCACCAGCTCCCAAAAGGAGTGCGCCGACAATGACGATTGCAAGAGTACGCCGCTTCACGATAGACCTTCCTTATACAGCACGGCTCGCTGTGCAAACGAACAGATGACGCTGTAATATTTTGAATGAACAGCATAGCGTTGTCTTGAGCCCGCGAGGGCCAAAACCTTATGCGTTGGCGGCCAGCTTGCCTGCCGCTTCAGAGCGAATGCGATCAACCATGGAGCGCAAACCATTGGCGCGCTGGGCAGACAGGTGCTCAATCAGACCAAGCTTGCCAAACAGATCCAGCGCGTTCAGCTTTGCCACTTCGGAAGCGCGCTTGCCGGAATAGGCCGAGAGCACAATGGCCACCAGCCCGCGCACAATATGGGCATCCGAATCGCCCTCGAAGGTCAAAACCGGATCGGCTCCTTCGCTTGCACTCATGGCCAGCCACACCTGACTTGCACAACCGCGAACCTTGTTTTCATCGGTGCGTTTGCTTTCAGAGAGTTCTGGCAGCGCCTTGCCCAGCTCGATCACATAGCGATAGCGATCTTCCCATTCTTCAAGAAAGGCGAAATCGTCGATAATCTGGTCGATAGGCGTCATGGCTTGGGTCCGCTTTATGGTTTTATGCAGTCTCATATAGGCGAGCAACAGGGCAGTTGAACACCGCAAGGCGCAAAAAAAACCGCAAAGAGCAAGCTCTTCGCGGTGTCGCTTGAGGACAGAGGTTACAGTGAAGGTGTAAACCCAGGCTGGAAACGATGGTGAAAATTGACAAAGCAGAAAGGGAATGGCGGCTCTTGATCAATCGGCAGGCTTTACCCTTGGCTTGGGAATGTTGATCACCAGAGGATGCGATGCGCCAGCCTGTGAAGCACTGGACTGCGACACCGTTCCGGTCACGACGTGGTCGGCGGCACTGGTGGCCTCTTTGTCAGCCACAGGGGTTACATCCGACGGCGTTGTGCTGCCATCGCCAAAATGGCGGTTGAGCAATTGAAAGGCCACCAACGCCCCCTCACGCGCCCGCTCACCAATGGCGCTGAAGGTTTGCGCGCCCTTGACGCAGACATCAGGCTTGGTGGTGCACAGCCCGCTGACATAGTCATAGGCACCGGTGGCTGCCGAGATCGCGTTGCTCAGCTGAAATTGCGATGTGGCGGTCGACGATGCACTTTGCGTGCCGCCGATAAACGACAGCGCCACCAGCACCAGAGTAAACCAGAACGTGCCTTTGATTAAAAACCACATCACAACTATCCGTTTCGCTTATTCACGGAACCTGTTCCGCATTCCCGGTGACAGTAACCGGCTGTTGGGACACAGGATATGATTCGCATCCAAATATGGCTTTGCAAAATTCACTCAGATTTTCTGCGCATTTGTATAAAATGCAATCTATCTGCATTTGAGACACATTCTATTCAAAGTTTAACGACTCGGATTAAGCATAATTGTGGCAGACCCCTTGTCTTCCACAGGCTTTGCAGGCGCATCCATGCCATAAATGTTAACAAAATAGAGAAAAACACGCAAAATCCATCGCTTACGCGCCGTTAACCATGTTTTCGAAAGCTTGCCGAACCTGTATCAGAACAGGCCGAAACCATCCCTTTTGGGCGGCTTTTGGCTTTGTGCTTTATCTTTTCCTTAAGGCGGCGACCTCTATTGTTGCCTGAACATTGAGGACCGCATGTTGCGGAAATTTCGAGTGCAGGTATTGAGCAAAATCACCGATTGGGCACAGGCATTTGTCGATGAAGCGGTCACACGCAAAGTGGCCCGCATTGTCGTGAGTGCAGAGCCGTCACATGCGGAGGTTGCAGCAGCGCGCCGCGTCATCATGACGTGCCTGCCTGCTCTGGTGCTTTTGCCGCTCGGCCTGTCTTTTCTGCAAGGCGCGGCTGTGGCCCTGCCGCTTGGTTTTGCCATTGTCGTTGCGACTTTCCTCGTGGCCGTGCTGGCCAGCTTGCGCATGGTGCGCCCATCTCCCTTGAACAATCAGGACGAAGACCCTTTTGCGCCTGCACCGACCAAGATTGATCTTGGGTTGTTTCCGGGCCTTGCACTGGTGCTGGATGGCCAGGGCTGCGTGTTGCAGATGGGGGGTCGCGATGTTGACAGCTTCTTGCCCGCGCTGCGCGATCCGCTTGGCCGCACCTTTATTGATCAAGTGCATGTCACCGATCGTATTGCCTTTGTGCGCGCCTTTGATTCCTTACGTCAGGGGGAAGACCGCATGCGCCTTTCCTTGCGCCTTGGGCGTCCGCATTCTGATGATGTGGTGGGCACGTTGATGGCAGTGTCGCTGGACATGGCGGTCGGCCGCGATGCGGATGGTCGTCTTGCTAGCGTGTTTGTGCAGGTGCTGGATTGCACCCACGAGCAGGATATGGCCGAACAGCTGGTGCGCCTTGAAGCCGATTTGCAAAATGCCCATGAAATGAAAAGCCGGTTTCTGGCCGCTGCCAGCCATGAGCTGCGCACGCCGCTGAACGCCATTCTCGGCTTTTCGGATATTTTGATGGGCGATTATTTTGGCCGCATGGAAGATGAGCGCCATCGCGAATATGTGCGCCTGATCCGTCAATCCGGCGGGCATTTGCTCTCGGTGGTCAACAGCATGCTGGATATGTGCCGCATTGAAGCGGGGCGCTATGAGCTGCTGGTGGAACCCTTTACGCTGTCAGAAACCATTTACGATTGCGAAAAAATGCTGGCGCTGCAAGCCCGTGAAAAGGGTGTGCGACTGACCAGCCGCATTGGCCGCAATGTGGGCGAATTGCATGCCGATCCGCGCGCCGTGCGCCAGATTCTGATCAATCTTGTTGGTAATGCGATCAAATTCACGGAAGCGGGTGGCGTTATCACGGTGGATGCGGCACGATCAGATCAGAATTTGTTGATCTCGGTCAGCGACACCGGCATCGGTATCGAGCAAGATAAGATCCGCACATTGGGCGAGCCCTTTGTGCAGGTGCAGAGCGATTATAATCGCCAATATGATGGCGTTGGGTTGGGCCTGTCCTTGGTCAAGGGCTTGGTGGCGCTGCATGGTGGTGAGTTTAAAATTTCGAGCCGCCACGGTGAAGGCACCGTGGTTGAAATCAGCCTGCCAATGGATGGATCAGGCGTTTCACGGATCGAAGCGACGGGTGAGAGCCAGCATATCGAATTTCCGCCACGCTTGCAGGCAAGCATGGTCAACACAGGTCAAACGACAGGGAATGACTCGGCGTTAGGCGCTCAGGAAGGCCCTCGGAAAGGCCCTCAGGAAGGATTGAATGGCGACGCGAAAGCGAAAATTGCCGGATAAAAGAAAGTCCGCTCAAAAAGAGCCGGGCTTTGCTGTCTTGGCCGCTAAAGCGTCCATGCGCCTTGTTGCGCGCAATCCTGCAGCTGTGACCTGCACGCTGGGCTTTCTGGTGGTGTTGGGCTGTGTCACCGCCAATGCCTTCTGGTATCAGCCGGGGCGTCATCCATCACCGTTTTTGCGCACGCGCGATCCGCATGATTTTTCAGCCATGCTGGGTTTCAATACATCTCCCGCCATCAAGCCGCATCCTGATGATGTGACAACCTTTTTGATCCAGCGGCAAGACACCAGCGTGCAGCCTGCCACCGCGCCAGCGCCGCAGCAGGCGAAGCCACAAGTCCAGCAATTTGCAGCACCTGCGGCCTCCGATGATTCCCAGACCATCCTGTCGATCCAGACCCAGCTTGCGCGTCTCGGCTTTTACCATGGCCCGCTCAACGGGCGGCGTGATGCCCAAACGGATGCGGCCATTCAGGCCTATCAACAGCAGGTCGGCCTGACTGCATCAGCCCAGCCAAGCGACGACCTGTTGAACGTGCTGGCTGCAGACAAAGGCCCAACCGACACACCAACGGCTGCAACCGTGCATCCGCTGGAGCGGCCCACGGTGGTGAAATTGTCCGGTGACGAAGGCATTGATCCGGTGGCCGCTGCCATTCGCAGCGCCGAAAAAAATGGCGTGACGCCGCCTGCCACCAAGGCCTCCATACGCACGGCCGCAGTGCCCGTGCCAAGAGTGGCGGTGGGTGCGCCAGCCAATCGCGATCAAGCCAGCCATTCCATTCCGCCGGAGCCTGTGGCAGCCAGTGTGGGCACCATTGCGGGGCCAAGTCTGGTCATGGATATCCAGCGCGGTCTGATCAACGTTGCCTATACCGGCATTACGGTTGACGGGGTTGTCGGCGAAAAAACCAAAGCTGCCATCCGCCATTTCCAGCGCCATTATCGCCTGCCAGAAACCGGCGAGCCGGATATGGCTGTGCTGAAAACATTGAAATCCATCGGTGCGCTCTAAAATTTTCTCTTGAAATTGCAAATACCCGCCCTAATTGCAGTCTATACGCATGCGCGACGGTGTTTCACTCTTACAGATCCGTGCGCCCTGTTTGGCGCATAGAGGACGCTGTAACACGTTTAATGTGCTGCATAAATTCTGAAATCCACTCCGATTTCAGAATTTATGCAGTGGGTGGTTCATCCCTGGCATTTGGGGGATTTATGGACGATATTTTAGAGATCGATTTTGTTCAGGCCAGCCGTGTTTTAAAATTATCCTCACCGCTGGGTGACGATAAATTGCTGCCGGAACGCATGGTGATTGAGGAAGGCGTCAACCGGCTGTTTGAAATCACCCTTCATGTGCGCGCCAAGCGCGAAGAGGTGAAGCCGGAGGAATTGATTGGCCACCTCGTTGATGTCTCTCTGGAAATTCGCCAGGGCGAGTTTGACGAAGAAGGCGTGCGGCGTCCGTTCAACGGTCTGGTGACCGATCTGGAGGAGGGGCCGCCGGTCACCCGAGGTTTGCGCGCTTACACGCTCACCATTCGCCCCCAGATGTGGCTGCTGTCGCGCCGCTCTGATTGCCGCATCTGGCAGGATATGACCTCTATTCAAGTGCTGGAAACTCTGTTTTCCGAGCATGGCCTGCCGCAGCCCGATATTGGCTTTTTGCAAAACAAACCACCGGCCCAACACTATTCGGTGCAATGGAACGAGACCGATCTGGATTACCTGCTGCGCAGGCTGGAAGAAGACGGCATTTTCTTCTGGTTT
>NZ_MKIM01000023.1 GCF_001939045.1 Rhizobium oryziradicis | reverse complement strand
CAGCCCCAGCGTTGTCGCAAACTGCGGGTCCGGTGGCCCGGAAATGGAGATCAGGCGACCGCCCGGCTTCAGAACCCGAAGTGATTTCATCAGGGTTTTCGAATCCTGACTGTTCAGCACCAGATCATAACCGCTCAGAACCGTCTCGAAATCCTGCGTTTTATAGTCGATGACCACATCCGCGCCGAGGCTCTTGACCAGTTCGATGTTTTTCGTGCTGGTGGTGGTGGCAACAAACGCACCAAAATGCTTGGCAAGCTGAATGGCAAATGTACCAACGCCGCCAGATCCTGCCTGAATGAACACCTTCTGCCCCTTGCGGAGTTTGGCGAGTTCGACCAGCGCCTGCCAGGCCGTCAGGCCGACCAGTGGAATAGACGCTGCTTCGCCCCAAGTCAGGTTCTTGGGCTTCAGTGCAACATCGTTTTCGTGAACAGAAAGACGCTGCGCGAACGTTCCAATACGGTGATCTCGGGGGCGCGCATAAACCTCGTCGCCGATATGAAAGTGGCGCACGCTCGAGCCGACAGCAATGACTGTGCCTGCGAGATCGTGACCAAGGATGAACGGCGGCTTGTAGGCCAGAAGCGGCTTGAATTCGCCATCGCGGATCTTGGAATCCAGCAGGTTGACAGCCGTCGCCTTGATCTCGACCAAAACATCATTGGCCCCGACAACCGGTTCGGCCACGTCAACCATCCGTAGCGGGCCATTCTTTTTGTATTTCTCAACGATGAAAGCCTTCATAGGGCTTGTTCTCCAATTCTACGACATCTTACACAGGAGCTTGGTAGCCTTGAGGCATCGCCTAGCCGAGACCGAACTGCTTGTGCAGTACCTTGTCGAACAGTCCGCGTGGCAGAAAACGGCGGGCAAAGGCACCCTGTTGTGCGACTTTACCTGAGGGATAGCGAAGCTTTGGTGCCGTGTCCGTGGCGGCCCGCACAATGGTATCAGCAACGCTTTGGGCCGTATCAGCGGCTTTCATCGCCTTGGCGTAAGCGACGTTGTAACCGGCGCGAAGTGCATCATACTGGCTCAGCGGCGCATCGGCAGGCACAGAGCTTGCCTCGAACGCGGTGGCCGTTGTTCCGGGCTCGATCACCACAACACGGACGCCAAATCCCCGAACCTCGTGATCGAGAGATTCCGAATAACCTTCAAGCGCATGTTTGGTGGCGGAATAGTGAGCATTGAACGGTGCGGGGATAAACCCGAGCCCCGAACCCACATTCAGAATTCGACCGCTCCCTTGAGCACGCATGATCGGCAGAACGGCGTTGGTGACGCGTACAACACCAAGCACATTGGTATCATAAAGTGCCCGAACCTGTTCGATCGAACTTTCCTCGGCAGCACCGACAATCCCGAAGCCGGCGTTATTGATCAGAAGATCAATGTGACCAAGCTCCGCATGTGCTTGCGCGATAGCGGCGCTCACCGAAGCATCCGACGTCACGTCGCATGCTATCAATCGAATACCGTCGCGCATCTCGCCGGGCTCGGCCGTCCGGCTTGTTCCAATGACGCGATATCCTGCCTTGGCAAGAGCAATTGCTGTCGCCTTGCCGATGCCGCTTGAAGCGCCCGTCAAAAACGCTGTCTTCTGTTGCTTACTCACCTAACGAACCTCTTGCTCAACGCTGACTGGCCTCAACTGACCAGATTTTTTTGATTATGTTCATCATCATTAAATATGACGTTCATCATCATTCGTCAAGAGGCATATTTCGGGGCGTTAGCGGCAATCAGCGCGATAGTTTCTCAATTGCAAAATTCGGAGAGTGCGCGCTGAATTTATAGAGAGTAGGACGTCCATCGCAGTTCGCGACACAGCATGCGACATGGCCTAAAGTTTAGGTCCGAAAAATCGGAAACGCTTTTCGGACCTATCTGAAAACAACAACCGAGAGCATCGTGCCGACTCCGATTTTCTGCACGATGCTCCAGAGCCAGCCAGGTCCAGATTGAACCTGACAGACCCTAAATTCCTGTAATTCGTTTGTCTGATCAGAAAGGCCGGACTCCACTTTTCCCTGACAAACTCTAAGACATGATCAGACCGCCATCCACATTGATGGTTTGGCCGGTGATATAAGCGGCGTCATCGCTGGCAAGGAAGGTGACGAGGCCCGCAACATCCTCACCGCTGCCTGCCCGCTGCATCGGGATGCCCTCAACCCATTCCTTCATCAACGCGCCGGGTGCATAATTGCCCAACAGCTTGCCCCAGGCCTGATCATTATAGGCCCACATATCCGTCTCGATAATGCCGGGGCAAAAGGCGTTGACGGTGATGTTTTCCTTGGCAACCTCTTTGGCAAGGCTTTGGGTGATGCCCACCACGCCCATTTTCGAGGCGGCATAATGGGGGGTATAGATAAAGCCATCGCGCGCTTGGCCGGAGGCGGTGTTGATAATCCGCCCACCGCGTCCATGTTTGCGCATACGCTTTATGGCTTCTTGGGCACAGAGGAAAACGCCCTTGGTGTTGACGGCCATGACCTTGTCCCACTCGGCTTCGGTCATATCCTCAATGCGGGCAATGGTGATGACGCCCGCATTCTGGATGGAGACATCAATGGTGCCAAAGGCGGCTTCTGCCGCATCAAACAGGGCAATCACACTGGCCTTATCGGTAACATCGCCGACAAAGCCAATGGCTTTACCGCCCTCTGACTTGATCTGATCGGCCACCGCATGCACCTGCTCTTCATTGGAAGAGAGAACCAGATTGGCTCCCTCACGGGCAAAGCGCCGGGCAATGGCCGCTCCAATGCCGCGACTGCCGCCGGTGATCACCACAGTCTTGTTGTCAAAGCGGTTCATGGTCTCTCCTCCCCAAATAATATCACTTACCAGCAGCAGAAACCACCATCGACCAAGAGATCAACGCCGGTGACAAAGCTGGCCGCATCGGACAGCAGGAACACCGCAGGCCCGACCATTTCATCCACGTTGGCCATGCGCTGCATGGGTGTCTGCTCTTCAAACAGCTTGGTTTGATGCACCATTTCCGCACGCGTGTTCATCGGCGTTGCGGTATAGCCCGGCGAAATCGTGTTGACGCGAATGCCGCGCCCCACCCATTCCATCGCCATGGATTTGGACATGTGGATCACGCCAGCCTTGGAGGCATTATAATGGCATTGGCTAAGACCCCGGTTTACGATCACGCCCGACATGGAGGCGATATTCACAATCGCCCCGCGCCCATGCTTGAGCATGGCATTGGCCTCGGCCTGACATGAGAGAAAAATACCCTTGAGGTTGATGTCCATCAGGGTCTGATACTGATCTTCTTCCATCTCTTCCGCCGGATTGGCATTGGCAATGCCAGCAGCATTCACCGCCAGAGACAGCGGGCCAAGCTCGGCTTCCGTGCGGGCAATGGCGTCTGCCAGCGATGCCTTATTCGTCACATCGGCAGCAATCTGGATGGATTTACGGCCCGCCTTTGCAATGAAATCAGCCGTATTGGCCAAACCATCATCCTGACGGCGATCCATCAGCGCCACATCGGCCCCGCATTGGGCAAGGCCCATGGCAATGCGCTGACCAATGCCGCTGCCAGCGCCCGTGACAAAGGCAACCTGACCAGAAAGATCGAAAAGCTTGGGCGCGTTGAGAGTGATGTCAGTCATCGCTCTTCCTTTCTTGCTTAAGTTTATTGGGTTGCGAGTTCCATGACAGATACATCATTGGCTTCGCTGCGATTGAGAATGCCGGTCTGCCTGCCTTGCGCCAGCACCATGATCCGGTTGGAAACGCCAAGGATTTCCTCAAGGTCGGAGCTCACAACAATCACCGCCACGCCGCTTTTGGCAAGGCCAACGATGATGTCGTAAATCCCGGCCCGCGCTCCCACATCAATGCCGCGGGTTGGCTCATCTAAAACCACCACACGCGGATTGCGGGTCAGCCATTTGGCAATCACCACCTTTTGCTGATTACCACCGGAGAGGTCCGAGGCCAGTTGATCCGAGCGACCCTTGACACCAAAGGCTTTGATGGCGGCATCGGCAAACCGGCGCTTCATGGCTGGCATGAGCCAACGACTGCCCATTTTATCCAGATTGGCGTAGACGATATTTTCGCCAATGCGGTGGCTGACCACCAAGCCCTGATCTTTGCGATCTTCCGGCACCATGACAATGCCCTTGGCAATCGCATCATTGGGGCTTTTCAGTGCGAGTTGCTCACCATCGAGAGTAACAGTGCCAGAGCGCACCGGATCGGCCCCGGCAATGGCCCGCACCAACTCGGTGCGGCCAGCACCGATCAATCCGGCAATGCCGAAAATCTCGCCAGCCTTTACCTCAAAGCTGACATCATTGAATGCGCCATCCACAGAGGTCAGGCCATCCACCTTCAACACGGTTTTGCTGGTGGGGTCCGGCACAGGCGGAAACAGCCGATCCAGCGAGCGGCCCACCATGCTTTCCACAATAGTGCGCACGGGCGTTGCGCTATCGGCGAAATCCTGCACCCGCTCGCCATCGCGCAACACTACAATGCGGTCGGTGATGCGCTTGATCTCATCCATACGGTGAGAAATGTAAATAATCCCAACGCCTTCCGAGCGTAATTTACGCACCTGCTCGAACAGCGCTTCGGTTTCGACCCCGCCAAGGGCTGCCGTGGGCTCATCCAGAATGAGCAATTTGGCGTTCAGCGCCAAGGCTTTGGCAATTTCGATCAATTGTTGGTTCGCGGTGGAAAGGCCACCGACTTTGCGGGTGGCAGGAATATGCAGATTGAGCCGCGAGAGCTGTTCCTGCGCCCGGCGCACCATCTGGGCGCGATCGACCACGCCGTTTTTCATCGGCCAACGGCCAATAAAGACATTTTCGGCAATCGACAATTCCGGCAGCAGCTTGAGTTCCTGATGGATCAGCACCACGCCTTTATCAATAGCCTCTCTAGGAGAAGCCGGGGCATAATCCTGCCCCAGCCATGCCATGGACCCTTCAGAGGGTGCGCGCGACCCGGCAATAATCCCGGACAAGGTGGACTTGCCCGCACCATTTTCGCCCAGCAGAGCAACAACCTCGCCCGCATGCACATCAAGGCTGACATTTTTCAGCACCTCAAGCTTGCCGTAACGTTTGGAGATGCCCTTTAGGGAAAGAACCGGATCTGTCATCGCGCACCCACTTTCTTCATGCTTACGGATGGTTGGCGATAAAGCCAGCGACATTGTCCTTGGTGGTCAAGGTCGCATCCAGAAGCTGCTCGGCAGGGACTTTTTCGCCGCCGACAATCTTCACGGCCATTTCCACCGCCATACGGCCCATTTTCTGGGTCTGCTGGGTGGCGGTCACGTCAAACACGCCGTTTTTCAGAGCTTCAAGCGCTGCGGTATCACCATCAAAACCACCAACGGCGATCTTCTGTGATGGATTGGCAACCTTGATGGCCTGCGCCGCACCGAGTGCCAAACCGTCAGCCTGGGCGAACACAATGTTCACATCGGGATGCGCTTGCAGCATGTTTTGCATGATCTGGAAGCCTTCGTCCTGGCTCCACAGGTTGGACCATTGCTCGGCAACGATCTTCACACCGGGATTGGCCTTGACGGCCTCCATGCAGCCCTTGGTACGGTCCACTTCTGGCGTGGTACCCTTCTGGCCGTGGATGATGACCATATTGCCCTTACCGCCAGCCTGTTTGATGATGTAATCGCACACACCTTTGGCAGAAGAAACGGAGTTGGTGGCAATGAAGGTATCACCCGGTGCACCAACGGCATTGCGGTCAATGTTGATCACTGGCACCTTGGCAGTGTGAGCGAGCTTGACCGGAACAGTTGCAGCAGCAGCACCGGCTGGAATGTAGATCAGCGCATCAATGTTCTGGGTCAGAAGATCCTGTACCTGATTGACCTGTGTTGGGCCATCTCCCTTGGCATCCACGGTGACCACTTCAATGCCGCGCTTCTTGGCTTCAGCCTCAACAGATTGCTTGATCTGGTTGAAGAAATTGGCCTGCAAATTGGCAACCGCCAAACCAATTTTCTTCACGTCCTTGGCCTGAGCCGCACTCAAGGACAGGGCGAGCACGGCGGCCGATGTCAGCAACAATCGGGAAATTTTCATGCGTTCCTCCATAGATTAAACCTGACCATCGGTACGTCCTCCGCCCTCAGGCCCCCAAAACCGCTCCAACCATGTGGAGAGGAATTTTTCATATTCTTTGTTGCTCCAGACGCTTATCCCAAAACCGGGATCCACTTTTGGGGCGTCTGGAGTATCAAGACCGCCTCCGCAGCCCTGTTGTCGTCGTTACGCTCTACGACGACGAAGCGTTTCCGCACCAACCGCCAGCACAATGACCACACCAATGATCACCTGCTGCAAGAAGGGCGAGACATTGAGAAGATTAAGACCATTGCGCAGCACACCGATGATCAACACGCCAATCAGCGTGCCGCCGATGCTGCCAGAGCCGCCCGACAGCGATGTGCCACCAATCACCACGGCGGCAATGGTATCCAACTCATAGCCAAAGCCGCTGGAGGGCTGCACCGAGTCCAACCGTGCTGCCAGCACAATGCCTGCAAGCCCCGCCAGAACCGCGCAGGCCACATAAACACCGATGGTAACAACATGCACCTTGATACCGGCCAGACGCGCCACTTCGGGATTTCCACCCACGGCGTAGAGCATCCGCCCTTCTGAGCGAAACTGCAGAAACACCCAGGCAATCGCCACCACAACCAGCATCAGAAACACGGTGGCTGTGAGCACGCCAAAATGCCGATCAATCGCCAGCATCATGAACCAATCGGGAAAACCGACAATCTGCTGGCCATCTGTGATCATATTGGCCACGCCACGCGCCGCCGACATCATCGCCAGCGTGGCAATAAAGGCCGGAACCCGAAAGGCCGTGACCATAATGCCCACCAAAAGCCCGCTAAAGCCGGAGACAATCAGCGCCAGCACGATGGCAGCGCCCATCGGCAGACCCGCCACATTGGCCGTCCAGCCCATCACCATCATCGAGAGCGCCAGCACCGAACCAACTGAAAGATCAATGCCGCCGATGAGGATGACGAAGGTCATGCCCACGGCCATGATGCCCAGAACGGTGATTTGATCGAGAATATTCAGGCCGTTGCGAACAGACAGAAACGTATCCGTGCCAATGCTGAGGAAGATGCAGAGCGCAATCAATCCAATCAGGGGGCCTGTTGCGCCACTCAGGCGAGACAACAAACCCATTGAAGTGCTGCCCTGTTCTTTAACGTCAAGCGCAACCATCATTCCTCCCTCACACTCAACTCTCATGGGTCGAGCTTTTCGAGCCAAACCTTTACGAGCAATTTCCTCCAAGCAAGAATAAATATGCATGCTTGCTGCAAAATTCATTAGCAAGAGGAAAATCCTCTGTCAACGATGAAGTTTGATCTCCACTAAATGTGATAGATTGGCGAATTTCAGCAAACACTCTTGACTAACACGCGCTTTGTGCAAAAATATCGTTATGTGCATATTTATTCAGTGAGGATTAAATGCAGCCGAAAGAGCTCGAGCTTATTGCGCGGCAAGTCCGTCTGCGCGACCTGCAAGCGGTGTATGAGGCCGGTGCGGGTCATATTGGTGGTGAAATGTCGGTGATCGATTTGCTCACCGCTCTGTATTTTCGCACCTTGCGGGTCTGGCCAGATCAACCAAAACACCCGGATCGGGATCGCTTTGTGCTGTCCAAAGGGCATACGGCCTGTGCGCTCTATGTGGTGCTGGCCAAGCGCGGCTTTTTCCCGGAAGAGGAGGTGGCAACCTTCCTCAAGCCCCATTCGCGCCTGAACGGCCACCCCAATTGCAACAAGGTGCCGGGTGTGGAAACCAACACCGGGCCGCTGGGCCACGGTTTGCCTGTTGCGGTTGGTATGGCCAAGGCGGCGAAACTGTCGGGTGCCAGCTACCACACCTATGTGATTACCGGCGACGGCGAAATGCAGGAAGGCTCCAACTGGGAAGCCATTATGGCGGCGGCGCAATTCGGGTTGGATAATCTGACGCTGATTATCGATCACAACCGCTTCCAGCAGGGGGCAGCACTTTCAGATACCAACAACATTGCGCCGCTTCGCCCCAAGCTTGAGGCGTTTGGCTGGGACGTGAGCGAAATCAACGGCAATGCCATGGCGGAAGTGGTGCCTGCGCTGGAGCATCGCGGCAGCAAACCCCATTGCATTGTTGCCCACACCAACAAGGGCCACGGCATTTCCTTCATGCAGGACACCGTGGACTGGCACCACAAAGTGCCAAACAAGCAACAATATGAAATTGCCGTGAAAGAACTGTCGGAGGCTCTATAATGAACGCGCCTGTTTTATCTCCAAAATTATACGATTGCCGCGATGCGTTTGCAGAGACCCTTGAGCGTTTGGCGTCAGAAAATGATACTGTCGTTGCCGTCTGCAATGACAGCGTTGGCTCGTCCAAGCTTGGCAATTTCAAAACGAAATTTCCTGAACGGCTGATCAATGTCGGCATTGCCGAGCAAAATATGGTCGGCGTAGGTGCTGGCCTTGCCAATGGTGGCCGCCTACCCTTCGTCTGTGGGGCCGCACCCTTTCTCACCGGCCGTGCGCTGGAGCAGATCAAGGCGGATATTTCCTATTCCAACGCCAATGTGAAACTGGTCGGCATCTCGTCAGGCATGGCTTACGGAGAACTGGGGCCAACCCACCACTCCATCGAGGATTTTGCCTGGATGCGAGTGCTGCCAAACCTGCCCGTGATAGCCCCTTGCGACCGGATTGAAACGGCCGCCGCCGTGGAATGGGCCGCACACTATGCCGGCCCATGCTTCTTGCGGCTGTCACGGGTTGGCGTTCCTGATCTTTTGCCGGAAGGCCATCAATATGTGCTGGGCAAAGCCAATATGTTGCGCGACGGCGCGGATGTCACGCTGATTGCCAATGGCACCCTCACTCATCGGATGATGAAGGCTGCCGACATTCTGGGAGGGCTTGGCATTTCCGCACGGGTGTTGAATATGGCAACGGTTCGCCCCATTGATGAGGAGGCAATCATTACTGCTGCCAAGGAAACCGGCGCGATTGTCACGGCAGAAGAGCATTCGGTGTTTGGCGGGCTTGGCTCTGCTGTTGCCGAAGTGGTGGTGGATCATGCGCCTGTGCCAATGAAACGCCTTGGCGTTCCGGGCATTTTTGCACCCACGGGGTCTGCAGAGTTTCTGTTAGATGAGTTTGGCATGAGCCCTGCGGCAATTGCGGAAGCGGCACAAGCGTTGATCCGGCGGAAATGAACGTGCTTTGAGCGGCAGAGCAAGAGTTATCCCCCTCTGATCTGCCGACCATCTCCTCTAAAAGGGGGAGAACACTCGTGGGCTGCGTAGCATCAAAACGCATTTTTCGAAGCCATCGGAAAACATCAAGCTTTCTAGGGCAAGCTTTCTAGAGAATGAACCGGAGCCTCATCTCGTCTCCCACCTGTGGGGGAAATGCCCGGCAGGGCAGAGGGGGTGAGCGGCATAGAAAAACGATAATCCGGTCTATGACATATAGAACAAAATCTCGGGAGACCCCCATGCGCGCCATCCTGGCCATCGACCAAGGCACCACCAATTCCAAGGCCATTCTGGTCTCCGAATCCGGCGAGTTAGTGGCCCGCGGCTCCTCGCCGGTCGGCATTTCTTACCCACAATCCGGCTGGGTGGAGCAAGACCCGAATCGCCTGTGGCAATCGGTCATCGAAGCCATAACCGCCTGCCTTGCCAACGCGCCCGATGCTAAGGTCGAAGCCATTGCCATTTCCAACCAGCGCGAATCCGTCACCATTTGGGATGCAGACACCGGAGAATCACTTGGCCCGGTGGTGAGCTGGCAGTGCCGCCGCACGGCGCCGGAATGTGCCACGCTCACGAACGCAGGCCACCTGCCCCGCGTGCAAGCCATCACCGGCCTGCCGCTGGACCCGATGTTTCCCGGCCCCAAAATCCGCTGGCTGCTGGATCGCGCTCCGAATGGCCGAAAACTACGCGTCGGCACCATTGATAGCTGGTTGATCCATTGCCTCACGGCTGGCAAAATCCATGCCTGCGATGCTTCCAATGCCGCGCGCAGCCAATTGCTGGACCTCAAAACCCAAAGCTGGAGCGATGAGCTGTGCAGCATTTTCGGCGTCGACAAAGCCGTGTTGCCTCAGGTTCTCAATAGCTCCGATGATTTCGGAGCGACGCTAAATGTGCCGGGCATTGCAGATGGCACTCCCATTCGTGCCGCCATTGGCGATAGCCACGCCGCCCTGTTTGGTCATGGTGCGTTTAACCCCGGCGATGGCAAAGTCACCTTTGGCACCGGCTCATCGGTGATGACCACCCTGCCCGATTTTATAGCACCTGAGCGCGGTATTACCACCACCGTCGCATGGCGGCTGAACGGCAAGCCCACCTATGCTTTTGAGGGCAATATTCTGGTATCAGCCGCAAGCCTGCCATGGATGACCGAGATTTTGGGTCTGCCCGATGTCGCAAGCCTGGTTGATCTCGCAGCCACCGCCACGCCGGGTGGCCCCGGCTTTGTGCCCGCCTTTGTTGGCCTCGGCGCGCCCTATTGGGACTCAACAGCAAGGGCGCTGTTTTCAAAAATCGACTTCAACACCACCCGCGCCCAGATGGCCCGCGCCGTCACCGATTCCATCGCCTGTCAGGTGCATGATGTGTTTGCCGCCATGAAAAGCCAGACCCGCGGCGAATTCGGCGCGCTCTACGTGGATGGCGGCCCCAGCCAGAACCGTTTCCTGATGCAATGCGTTGCGGATCTTCTTGGCCATCCGGTTATTCAATGCGAAGCGCCAGAGGCGTCTGCGCTTGGTGCAGCCTATCTGGCCGGGTTATCGCTCGGCATTTGGCCCGATCTCGCCGCTATTTCGGCGCTACCGAAGGCCAACCAGAGCATTGATCCGCAAACTGAGGGCGTTCAACAACGCCTCACCACATGGCAAGATGCAATTGCCCGCTCGACGTTTGTTTATTCTCCCGATAAAGGTGAATAATAATTCACACTCGGAGCAACCATGGGACGGCTGAACGAACTCCGCCTGATTTCTCGCGTGGCGCAGATGTATCATATCGAAGGCAAACGGCAGGCAGATATTGCGCAGCACTTGCGCCTGTCGCAAGCCACTGTCTCGCGCATGCTGAAACGGGCGGAAGCTGAGGATATTGTCCGCACCACCGTCATCCCCCCGGTTGGCACCTATAGCGATCTGGAAAGTGCTTTGCGCGAGCGCTTCAATCTGCCGGAAGCCGTGGTGGTGGATTGTTCAGAAGATCGGGACGGGGCCATCATGGCCCGCATTGGCGAGGCAGCGGCGCACCTTTTGGAAGTCACACTCGCCCCCGGCGAAATCATTGGCGTTTCCAGCTGGAGCCAGACCATTTTCAAAATGGTTGAAAATATTCATCCGCAAAAAAGCGCACGCGCCAAACATGTGGTGCAAACACTTGGCGGCATGGGTGATCCCTCCGTGCAAACCCACGCCACGCAGCTCACCACCCGGCTGGCAAAATTGACCGGGGCCGAGCCAAAACTGCTTCCCGTTCAGGGTGTTACCACATCCCGCGAAGCGAAATTACTGATGCTGGGTGAGCCATTTGTGCGCGACACCATGGATCTGTTTGGCAACATTACCCTTGCCATTGTCGGCATCGGTGCAGTTGAGCCCTCCGAACTGCTGGCGCGTTCTGGCAATATTTTCTCGGCGCGCGAACTGGCTGATCTGGCGGATGCTGGTGCCGTGGGCGATGTTTCCCTGCGCTTTTTCGATAAGGACGGAAAGACCGTCAAAACCCCGCTGGATGACCGGGTCATCGGCATTTCTCTTGAAGAGCTGACCAAAATAGAGCGTGTCATTGCGCTTGCAGGAGGAAAGAAGAAAGTGCCCGCAATTGCCGGCGCTCTCCGCTCGGGCGTGATCGATATGCTGGTAACAGACAAATTCACGGCCGAGCGCCTGATAAATTTCGATTTAGGTATGGAGCCTCAAGAGGTTGTCCCGGTTTAGACTGAGCCGACTGACAGGTGTTTTTGATTTCAGGCTACCGTTCGGCCTTGCCATTGGCTTTGTAGCATGAGCCGTTGTCGGTCATGACGCGCAAGACATTATGCTGCCAGAGCTTGGGAACCGTTCACATGCATGCGGATTGCCGCCTGCAAATCGCTCACCGAGGGATAGATCCGATCATCCAGATCAATCACATGGAATTTAACCGCAATAAAGCGCAGAAGATTGCTGCTGTGCGGAACGGCGATTCCAACTGGAATGCCCTGATATTCAATCACTTGTTTGCTCATGATGTGCCTCACGGTGCCCTTGGGGCCGATGGTTGTTTACTCAGAACTTCGCTCTCCACGGGTCTGGCGTAGACAACAACAAGGAGAAGCCATCAGGGATGACACAGCGATTTGGTTGGCTTGCATTTGCTTGGTCATGGCAACCTCCTTTTTCTACTTATTTTATGGATTACTCCTCAAAATTAATCAATCCAAACAAGCACCATAATGGAAAATAAGTTCCAAATTCTAATTTACATCCACACATAAGAGTATATTATTTCATTTTCGTCGATTTTCGCATCGACAATTCTACAAACCGGCCAGTTTGACGAAGGCCACCTCAAGCGGGTGATATCTCGGGTACTATCGCGATCTCGCGTGAGGTTGCAGCTTTCAGAGCCTTGCCAATCCCTCAAAAACAACAACACCGTTCGTATGGGGTCGGACAGACAAGAAGCGGCTAAGAAAATATTTATCTACTTATTTTGTAGAAAATAGATAGGCGTTGCTCGTCTTTTAGGCGGGCTGAAACATAATGGAGACAAAGCAGCAGAGGGCTATGGCATGCCGGAGAGTAACCCACATCAATGGATTGACACCCTTGTACTTCCGGGTCTGAATGGCTCCGGCGATGGGCACTGGCAGTCTTTCTGGCTTAAGGAAAAACCGGATGCCAAGATTGTTGAACAGGACAACTGGACATGCCCAGACCTGGCAAGCTGGTATCGAAAACTGGAAAGCGAGCTTGAGAAGCACTCGGGGATTTGGCTGGTTGCTCACAGTCTGGGGTGTATTTTGACGGCCAATCTGGCATTGAGCCCAATGGCCAGTCGTATACGGGGCGCTCTTCTGGTGGCTCCTTGTGATCTTGTGAACGTTGAAAATCTGCATCCATGCATTGTGAACTTCGGCTCAATGCCCGTGCAGCGCCTGCCCTTTCCCTCGACAGTGGTCGCCAGTCGTAACGATCCCTATATGGAATTTGAAACGACACGACGTTATGCCAACCTTTGGGGCAGCGACCTTATCGACATCGGAGCTCAAGGCCACGTCAATATTCAAAGCGGCCATGGACGGTGGCCCCTGGGTTACACACTTCTTGAGCGCCTGAAATCGCGTGCCGAGAGCGCCAAGCGCAGTCAAAACCACCCTCTCTCCTGGGCTGCCAAAGGGTATGATCTGCCGATGGCTTCAAAACTGAGTTGATCGGTTTTTGAAGCATACGCGCGATAAACTTGACGCTGCGGATCAATGATCAAGAAATGCATCTGTTGCCTTGCGGGTGAACTGACACCATGATCCGGCGAACGGCACCTTCTGGAGACTGGCTGATATGACGACACAAAAACAATTGCATCTGGGTGCTTTTATGCGCCCGGTCAGCCTTCACACGGGTGCCTGGCGCTATCCCGGCGCTTATCCCGATGCCAATTTCAATTTCGGCCATATCGTTTCTTTTGCCCAAAAGCTTGAAGCGGCGAAATTTGATGCGTTTTTCATGGCCGATCATCTGGCCGTACTCAACATGCCAATGGAAGCGCTCAAACGCAGCCACACTGTGACCTCGTTTGAGCCTTTCACGCTGTTGTCTGCTTTGGCAGCCCTCACCAGCCGTATTGGCCTGGTGGCCACCGCTTCCACCACTTTTGACGAGCCATACCACCTTGCCCGCCGCTTTGCCTCGCTGGATCATATCAGCGGTGGGCGCGCAGGCTGGAACATTGTCACCACGTCCAACCCCGATGCGGCGTTGAATTTTGGCCGTGATGCCCATGTTGAGCACGGCGAGCGCTATGAGCGGGCGCGGGAATTTTATGATGTTGTCACTGGCCTGTGGGACAGTTTTGCTGACGATGCGTTCACGCGGGACGTTGAAAGCGGTCAGTTTTTTGACCCTGAGAAAATGCATGTGCTCGATCACAAGGGCGCAGACCTCTCGGTGCGCGGGCCGCTGAACATTGCCCGCCCGCCACAGGGCTGGCCGGTGATTGTGCAGGCCGGCCAATCAGAGCCGGGGCGTCAGCTCGCGGCAGAAACCGCCGAAGTGGTATTTTGCGCACCGCGTGATCTGACGGCGGGTCAAGCGCTCTACGCCGATATCAAAGGCCGGATGGGCAAGATAGGCCGCAGTCCGGACCATCTGAAAATCCTGCCTGCCGCCTTCGTTGTCATCGGGGATAGTGTTCAAGAGGCCCGCGCAAAGCGGCTGAAGCTGGACAGCCTTGTGCATGACGATAGCGCCATTGCCTCATTGTCGATTGCGCTTGGGCATGATGTTTCAGGCCTCGATCCTGATCAGCCACTGCCAGACATTCCAGATACCAATGCCAGCAAATCCAGCCGCGAACAGGTCCTGAAACTGGCCCGCGAAGAGAGTTTGAGCGTGCGCCAGCTTGCCCAGCGCTATGGTGGCTATTCAGGCCTTGCCTTTGTCGGCACCGCTGAAAGTGTTGCAGACCAAATGGCGGAATGGTTGCACGAGAAGGGCTCGGATGGCTTCAACGTTGTCTTCCCTTATTTGCCGCAAGGGCTGGATGACGTGGTGAACAGATTGGTGCCAGAGCTGCAACAGCGAGGACTTTTCCGCAAGGATTATCAAGGCAAGACCCTGCGAGACCATCTTGGCCTGCCCCGCCCGGAAAACCGGTTTTTCTCAAAGCGCATGAATGATAGAAAGGAACAGGCATGACGGTGCACACTGCCTTTACGAACACAAACGCCGAGGCGCTTCTCAAGGCCCGCTATGGAGAGCACCAGGGCGTTCAGCCCGCTCTTTGGAGCGAGACGCTGGATGTGCTGCTCAACCACCGTTCTTCACGCGCCTACCTGCCAAAAGCTCTGCCGCAAGGCACGGTGGAACTGCTGGTGGCGGCAGCACAATCGGCACCCACCTCTTCCAATCTGCAAGCATGGAGCGTGGTGGCCGTGGAAGACCCGGCGCGCAAGGCTCGGCTGGAAGAATTTGCCGCACCCAATCCGCAAATCAATGCCGCACCGCTGTTTCTGGTCTGGCTGGTCGATCTCTCGCGGCTCAGAACCATTGCCCGCAGCAACGATACCGAGGGTGCAGGGCTGGATTATCTGGAAAGCTTTGTGATTGGCGCAATTGATGCCGCCCTTGCCGCGCAAAATGCGGTGGCAGCGATTGACTCGCTTGGCCTCGGCTCGTGCTATATCGGCGGCATCCGCAACCGGCCTGAGGATGTGGCACGCGAGCTGAACCTGCCGCCAGAAACCATTGCCGTCTTCGGCCTCACGGTGGGCTATCCTGACCCCGCGGTGAAAACCGATGTAAAGCCACGCCTGCCGCAATCGGCAGTGCTGTTTCGCGAGCAATATGGCACGGTGAGCGAACAGGATTTGGCCCGCTATGATGAGCGGTTGAAGACCTTCCAGAAGGGTCAGAACATGCCAGAAGCCGGGTGGACCAGCGTGATTGCCAAGCGCATCGGCAGTGCGAGCGCTCTCAAAGGCCGGGTAGAGTTGACCGCCATTTTGCGGCGCTTTGGTTTTGCCCTGAAATAGAGCGTTGATAGCGCCTATCTGGTGGCTCTCCACCAGACAGGCGCGACATTGAGAACATCTGGCCTTCTTTCGGATGGGTGGTGGTGAAGTTCAGATAATAATCGCCCGCCACTGGCGCGAGGTTGCCGAGCCGCCACCCAGTTCGAAAATATTGATAGCGACCGACAGTGCGAATTGCGAGGTGATGATTTGTGTCTGCCCTACGAGTTCGAACAAGAGGAATGTTTACAGATTGTGATAGCGGCCGCTTTGATAAAGCAGCGAATTGCCTTCACCGAGCCGGATTGCAACCACTTTGCCAATGACAATCACATGGCTATGGCGCTCGATGGCTTCTTCAATCACGCAGTCGATGGCGGCAACCGCATCCTTGAGCACACATGCGCCGCTGGCAAGCTTGATCCAGTCTGCACCCTTGTAACGCTCTGGCCCTTTCAGGCCCCCCACACCGGCAAATTGATTGGCCAGTGCTTCATGCGCAGCTCCAACAATATTGATGGCGAATGAACCCGATTTTTCCAGCACCGGCCAGGTGGACGACGACCGGTTCAGCGACACCAGCATGCGCGGTGGATCGACAGACAGCGCCGTCGCACTTGTGACTGTTGCACCGGTGCGGTTATCACCGTCTCCGGTGGTGATGATGCTGACGCCGCCGCCAAGGGTTCTGAGGGCAAGCTTGAGGTTATCCGCATCTGCAATGGGATGCTGGACAACAGAGGGGCTGCTCTCCACGTTAAAATTTTGTGCTTTAAATTGTTGTGTCATCGAAAACCCACCGTATACTTATGTCAAATTGCGAGATTACGATCCCGATGCGACCTTGACGTTGCCGCCATGGCCGCCGCCGCCAAACACCTGCTTTGTGCCAAACGACGAGCGGATCTGATTGCGTGGCCCAGCAATGCCAATTTCCGGGAAGAGCAGCTCGGACACGCGATAGGCTTCTTCCAGATGCGGATAGCCAGATGCAATCACGGTATCGATGCCAATATCCTGATATTCCTTAAGGCGCGCAGCAATTGTCTTGGGCGATCCCACCAGAGCCGTTCCGGCCCCTGAGCGCACCAGACCAATTCCCGCCCACAGATTGGGAGAAACCTCCAGTTTGTCACGGCGACCATTGTGGAGAGCCACCATACGGGCCTGGCCCACAGAATCAGAATTCTTGGCAAAAACCTCCTGCGCTGCGGCAATGGTCTCATCGGACAGCTTGGAAATCAGCTTGTCTGCGGCTTCCCAAGCCTCTTCGTCGGTTTCGCGCACAATGAAATGCAGACGAATGCCGAATGTGACCTCGCGGCCATGTTTGGCAGCCGCCTTGTGCACATTGGCGATTTTTTCGGCCACCAGATGCGGCGGCTCACCCCATGTCAGGTATTTGTCGATAATTCCGCCGGAGAAATCAATTGCCGCATCAGATGATCCGCCAAAGTAAATTGGCGGGCGTGGGGTTTGCACCGGTGGCAATCCCAGACGCGCATGATGGGCCTGAATATATTTGCCATCCAGATGGGCATGACCCGTTTCGATCAAGCTGTTGAACACCTGAAAGAACTCATCAGCGTGGTCATAGCGCTCGTCATGGGGCAGGAAAACGCCGTCGCCTGCCAGTTCCTGCGCACTGCCGCCAACAACAATGTTGAGCAAGAGCCTGCCGTTGGAAACGCGATCCAGTGTTGATGCAAGGCGGGCATAGTAAGCTGGCGATGCCGTGCCCGGACGAATGGCGACCAAAAACTTGAGCTGTTGAGTGTGTGCGGCAAGATCAGCGGCCAGAATGAAGGATTCTTCGCAGGCAACCCCTGTTGGGATCAGCACACCCGAGTAGCCGAGGCGATCCACGGCCTGCGCAATCTCGCGAAAATAGCCCGGATCTGATGGCCGACTCAAATCATCGGACCCCAGGTAGGCACCATCACCAGACGTTGGGATAAACCAGAGAAAGTCGAGAGGCTGATCGGTCTTGGCCATCATGCAAATCCTGTTTTGTAAATTTGACCATCACCATGCGGTCAAATCCGTGCTTCACTTTGGTCCATGAGAGAGGTCGGATCGACCTCTCCGCAGCGCCCTCCATTACTGGCATCGTTAAATGCCGAGGACGGGTTGCTGCATTGATATATGCATAATATCCATAGAATTTATAAGGAATAAAATTCCAAAAATTCGCCCCGATAGGAAGTTTATGCGCACATTGATCTTTGTGTGGCAAAGCCCCGCCAGATTTCCGCAAGACGCTTTAGAGTCTGTGAGGTTCAGATTGAACCGATCTCTAAACGTCTTTGTTTGAGTTTATCTGATCAGAAAAACCGGTGACCACTTTTCCCTGACAAACTCTAGCTTGCCTGTTTATGCCAATCCGGCGTGGTGCCCAGACCGATATAGTCCGCCACCTGATCGGCGACAAAAATGGCGTGCTCCGTCACCTGAGGCAATCCCATCAGCTCACCAAACGTGCCACGCGCAAGAGGCCCGGCAATGAACATTCCCGGCACTGCCATGCCGCGCTGATCGCGGGCAACCGCGTTCAAGTTACAGGCAATTCCAAGCCCCGTTTCGCAGGTGCTCAGCACGCCCGCATCGTGCAAGCCATCCAGAAACGGTTGCGATCTGAGAATTCCGCCATGGGCCGGACCGGTTGTGACAATAATGGCATCCACATGCAGAGGTGAAGGCTCGCGGTTTCCCTTATCCCGCAAGCGCACGTCAAAGCCCTGCCCCGCCAAAGCAGCCGTTTGAACAGACCCTGCGCGAATGGAGAGCTGTCCTGTCTTGATTGCCTCATCCAGCACATGCTCTACCTGTGGCGCGATGCGAAACCGATGAACATCCCAGAAAGGGCGCACAAACCGCGCCAGCCGCCTGCGCTCTGCAACGGGCAACGCCTGCCATATCTGTTGGCCTTGTGTGCGCAAAGCATCAAGCACGGCGTGCCAGCTCAAGCCCGCATTTTGCGCTTGTCGCAATGCTATGCGAACACGATGCAACAGGTCTGAGGCGCGAACACTCGGCGGTGAGAGGAAATCTCCGAAAGGCTCCTGATCGGACGCGGCATGCCCACGCGATCGAAGACCGCGTCTGGAGATCGCCAGAATGCCACCGCGATGCCCGTTTGCATTCAGGGTGGCAATCACATCCGCCGAGGTTAACCCATTGCCCACCAGCAGAATACGGTCGTTCGCCTCTATGGTGTCGAGGGCGTTGTCGCGCGTTGCATCGGCAATGAATTTCGGGTGATCCTTGACCTTGGCAAACGCGCTCGGAAGCATGGGCGCGGGATGACTGGTGGCAATAACAGCAACATCCGCCGACACCGTGCTGCCATCGACTCCACGCAGTAGCCAGCCATGGGTGGCTTTTTCTATGGCTGAGACGCTGGTTCTGCGATGCTCAATCACACCTGAATGAAGATAAGGTGTGATCTGTGCTGTGACATAATCACCAAACACGGAACGGCGCGGATAAGGAAGACCGCTTTTAGCAAAAACGTCACGATCCTGCTCGAAAACCCCTGCATCCGTTGCAAAACGAAGAAAGCTCTCGGGATCGTCCGGATAGACCGTCATTCTCCCGGCCGGGACATTAATGCGATGCGTTGGCTCGACGGTGCTGTAAGCCAATCCGGCCCCCAGCCGATCCCTTGGCTCAAACACAACAATCCGCACAGCCTTGCTGCCACCATACCGCTTTGCCAGATGGATAGCCAGAACCGCACCGGTAAAGCCCCCACCCACAATGGCGACAACAGGCTTGGACGACGTCATAGCGCCACAATCAACACGGTGATAAACAGCAGGGACAGCACAAGAGCCGCGTGGCCAAGGATGCCATCAACGCTCACAGCAAAACGGGATGTCGATAATCTGCGACGTGCATTCTGTGTCGATAGATATGCCATGGCTTGCTCCCCTCGTTAAAGAATCGGCCTCGTTAAAGAATGGGAAAGATGCACAGCGCCCGGAAGGACACTTCATCCGCATCTTCCGCCTCGCGCTCCCGCACGGAGGCACTGTCGGCAATCTTGCTCTTCGCTGCGGGGCTCTTCGCTTCGGGCACGCTCTTCGCTTCAGCAAAGGCACAATCGTTGGCAATCGTCTGACGCCACGAAAAACCAAACAGGTCGAAAGAAAATCCGTGAAAGCTCAAAGGCATAGCATGATCTCCTTAGGTAACATTGCGGGTGACATGGGCAACTTGACGAAAAAAACTCACTCTGTTGCGGCATTGACGGCCTTGAAAGGCAAAGGCGTAAACTCGTTTACCGTCCATAGCCCGACACTTCCATTGCCTTAGTGTCGCCGCAATGACGTCAGACGTCAACATAGTCTACAGAATTAGTATTCTATTATTTCGATCCTCACAGGAACACTTGTCCTCCGTTCGCAAGGGCGGCGAAAAATACTGCGCGGCAACCCTTGAGGAGGGGCATAATCCATGATGCCAAAGCCAGTTCAAACCCTGCGGTCGCCCAAGCTGGCCCACCAAATTTTGAAAAAATATATTCTCACGAAGAGCGTAAGCAGATATTTTTGCCCTTTGCGTCAGGCAAAATGCATGGCAGCATCCGCCATCGGATCTGGAGGTGGCTTATGCACAACGTATTCCGATTGTCTGATCAAAGGCAGCAATCCGTAGCGCACCTCTCGACTGAGGTCGAAGCTCTGGATGCTGCACGTGACATTGTGGACCGGATCAAGGCAAGTCTGAGTGATGCAGCTCAAGACAAGAAACCGCTGTTTAAGGCGCTTGCCTGGGTATCAAGGGCGGGGTTGTTGGGTATTTCGGTGCCATCGGACCATTGCGGCGCAGATATCGCCAATGCCATTCTGGCGGAGGTGGTGGCGCTGGTGGCAGAAAGCGCAGCCGAACTGGGCGCGTGTTTGAAAGGCCACTTTCAGGTCATTGAGGCTATTCGCCTGTTCGCATCCCACGGGCAGCACAGTGTTTACTTCGCTCATGCGCTGGCTGGCGAACAATTTGCGCTCGCGTCCTGCGTGGCATGTGATCGTCATGAACCGTCAACATGGCCCCATCTGGTGGCAGATCGCACGGGCTTTCGTTTGCCAGCATCAACTGTCTCGATCACGGGTGGCTTTTGTGACTGGATCGCCGTGCCTGCGATTGATCCCAAAGGGCAACACGTCCTTGCACTTCTGGCACGTGACACCGACGACCTGGCATTCAGACCTGCTCTCCCTCCCTCCCAAGCGAATCAACCGACAGAGGTTTGGCCAGCCGAAGTTTTGCCGTCCGAAATTTGGGTAGACGTCTCTGACATTCATGTCCCGGCCGATAACCTGATTACGTTAACGATCGGATCACATGGGCTATCCATGCTGGGTTCGCTCTCGCATCTTCTCAACGGTGCCATTGATTTGGGACATGCCAAAGCCGCATTTGCTGATCTTTGTGAGCACTATCGCAGAGCCACGGATGAAGACGTGTCGGCCCGCGCCATCATTGGCCGGCTGGCCGCGCAGATAGACGGAGCCTCTGCAATGATGGAAAGGGCTGGCCAGAAGCTCGACATTGCCCAGGTCAGTGCATCAGCCGACTCGGTTCTTCAAGCGTCCTTATCCGCCAATGCTGCGGTTGTTTTGGCAAATGACGCAGCTATTGCCGCAAAAACCACTCTCACGGATATCGTCAAAACCACCGTTGGTGATAACACCCCGACACAAGCCGAAGCATCCCCATTAAAACGCGAGATAAACCTGCTGAACAGCGTTGAACTCGGCAGCTTCCACATCGATGAAAAACAGCCGTCAGCATGGCCCTTCGGCTAACGTTGATGGATTAAACAGAGGGATTATCAAGGCAACAAAATCGAGATACGGCGGTCGTTACGCCGAGTGCGTCAGCACATCCAATGTGTTCGACGTCGAAGAGGTCTTGCTTACCAGCTCCTCCAAGGTCATCCCATCGAGAATGCTGGCGATGGCATCACGCACTTCTGTCATGGCAGATCGAATTTGACAGTCTTCCGGGTGATCGCAATCGTCACATGCTTCAAACGCGGTTTTGCTGGCGCAACGGATCGGTGCCAAAGGACCATCCAGAATACGAACCGCCTGTCCAACGAAAATCTCTGACGCAGGCTTTGAGAGCGCGTATCCGCCACCCGGCCCCTTCTTGGAGCGCAGAATGCCGCCATTCCTCAACTCCAGCAAAATAGTGTCGAGGAATTTTTTGGAAATATTGTTTTTGGATGCAATGTCTGCGACGAACGCAGTCTCACTCGGGGACAGTTGCGCCAGATACACCAGCGCCTTGAGCCCGTACTTCCCCTTTTTTGTCAACATATCCCGCTGCTTGCCATCTATATTCAATCAAGCCCTGTATATAGGCGCTATTGCTCCTTGAGGGCAAGCCTTCTCATATAAGCGTCTGTGCTAAATCTCTTATTTGAAACTTTTCCCATCACGCAATCGCAAAGCCATCCGTTTCGAAAGACCAACAATGGCCTATGGTCGAAGGTTCACCCCATGACGTTCGCGTAATTGCCGGGTCACGGCTTGTGTCTCTTCAGCCTGTCGGGCCGCATTCCATCCAAGGCTTGGGGCCGCAATGGCTGCGATTTCTTGCAAGGTTTGCACGCTTAAAGCATTTTCAATGGCCATGCTGGTGCGGCGAAACACGATGTCTGCGAGGCTGACAACCAGTTCGTGCTTCACAAGCCAGTCAATTTCCAAGGCGCTGTAGGACGGCACTGTGCTCAGGCGCTGGTCATCTCGATAGGTCGAGGAAGCCGCCAACATCGACTGCATGGTCGTGCCATAGCGCGTTAGCAACTCTGCGGCCCTCGCAGTGCTCAACCCATATTGCTTTGCCAGATCAGCCACCCATTGCGTGCGCGCTCCCTCATTGGCCGGAAAATCACGGCCACCGCCGATTGGCAGGTTTTGTGTGCTGCAAATCCGTTTGCGACCAAGTCTTGCAAGAACAGTATCCGTGACCTCTTCGGCGAAGCCGCGAAAGGTTGTCCATTTGCCGCCAACCAGAGAGATGATGGCAAAGGGCCGCTCACCGTTTGCCTCCAGCACGGGTGCAGAATGGTCGCGGCTGATCAGGCCGGGGTTTGTGGCATCCGAGGCCGGGAGCGGACGAATGCCACTATAGCTATAAACCACCTGCTCACGGTCAAAGGACAGGCCCGGTAGCAAGCTGCGCAAACTGTCGAGGAAATAATCCAGCTCAGGCTCCTCGCAGTGGACCGCATCGGGGTTGTCGCTGGGAATATCCGTGGAGCCCACCAAGGCAAAGCCGAGATAGTCATAGACCAGACATATGCGCCCGTCATCAGCCTCAAAATAGATCATGTGGCCTTTCAGGCTTTGCAGCAGTTGCGGGTGATCCAGCAGGATATGCGAACCTTTGGTGCCACCAATCATCTTGGTGGGGGTGCCAAGCGCTGCATTCACTCGATCAATCCACGGACCACTGGCATTGACCACAAGCGAAGGCTTGACTGAAAATGTCTGGCTGTCCTGCCTTTGAAACGTCAGCACACCGGCCTCGCTTGCCACCAGATCGGTATAGGTGACGGCTCTGGAGTGGGGATTGGCGTTCAGCCCATCGCGCACCAGTTCATAGACAAGCCTTTCAGGACGGCTGATCTTTGCATCATAATAAATGCCGCCCGCCACAATGCTGTTGGTCAACGGCGGAATGTGTTTACGCGACGCGGCTTTGGACAAAAAGCGGTGACGCGGCATGACCCGGTGGCGCGCACCATAAAAATCATAAAGCGCTAAGCCGATCTTGATCAGCAATGCACCCCGGCTGCGGGGTGCCGTTGTCGATCCGGCAAGGGTGCGCAAGGCAGCGTAGATGCCACGCGTCCATGAGAAAGCCGGAATGAAGGTTGGCAGCGGTGTGACGCAATGGGGCGCATTTTTCAAAAGCAGATTGCGCTCCAGTGTCGATTGCGCCACCAGCGAAAACTCGCCCGTTTCCAGATATTTCAGCCCGCCGTGAATGAGCCGTGAGGGGGCGGCACTGGTGCCCGCGCCAAAATCGGTTTTTTCCACCAACAAGCACGTGATGCCCTGCTCGCATAGATCCCGAAACAGCCCGGCACCATTGATGCCAGCACCAAGAATAACAACATCAAAAAGGCTCTCATTACGGTCGTTCATAGGGCTACCTGCTGCGTGTCATTCAAGACTGCCATGCGCGACCACAGGGGTGCCATGGCAGTGGCCAAATCCTGAAACAGTTCAAACCGTTGCTGATAAAAACGCACCCTGCCCGCATCTGGCACATAATGCTGCTCCAACTGATCCAGCGGGCGTGGGTCATGCCTGGGTGTTTCATAGACACCGACACCGGAGCCTGCGCACAAAGCCGCACCCCAGGCAGCGGCCTCAGCCGTTGTGGTCACGGTCACCGGCTTGTTCAGCACATCGCAAAACAGCTGCGCGACTGATGGGTTGCGCGACACGCCGCCGGTGAGGCGCACGCTGTCAAAGGCAAAGCCAGCGGCCAGATCATCCACGTGCAGACGATGGTTGAAAGCAATGCCTTCCAGCACGGCGCGCAACAAATCGCCTCGATCATGCCAACCGTTTAGCCCGAAAAAGCTGGCACTGGCCTGCGCGCCATAAGGCGAGCCAAACAGATAGGGATGGAACATCACGGTGGAAGGCCTTGCAAAGGCCGCATCAATTTCACCAGCCAGCAGGGTGTGAATGGATTGGCCACTGGCTTCGGCAGCCTGCGCCTCGGCATCACACAGCCGATCAACAAACCAGTCATAATTGGTGGTGGAGGCAGGCGAAATCGCCATATTGTTCCATTCACCGGCTGCAATGCCGTTGCGGCAAAACCAGTTGCGGCTGACATTGGGCTGAGAAGACATTGTCTCATTGATAGAATAGGTTCCGGCAATAACGGACGCAACTCCGGCACCATAGCCGCCAATGCCCAGCGCTGACGCCGTCACATCATGCAGCCCCGCCACCACGGGTGTGCCAGCCATCAGGCCGGTTTCCTCGGCTGCTTTCAAACTCACGCCAGCCACCACGCAATCGGAGCGGGAGATGGGTGGAAGCCACGACCAGACCTCTTCAAGGCCAAACAGCGAGAGCGCATCGCGGCTGTAGGTCTGGCTGCGCACATCGGTAAAAGAGGTGCTGGCCTCGGTATAATCGGTTCCCACCTCACCAGTGAGGCAAAAGCGCAGCCAATCCTTGCAGCTCAGCACATGACGAATGCTGGCAAAGCGCTCAGGCTCGTGGCGTTTAATCCATGCCAGCAAAGCGGAAGGCGCGGATGCATGGGGCAATTGGCCGGTCAGCGCCAACATTGCATTCGAGTCCGGGCCATCGATCCATTGTTGCGCCAAAGTGCCAGCCCGGCTATCGAGCGATAAAATACCAGCGCCCAAGGGATGGTGGTGCTGATCAAGAAGGTAGATGCCATCACCATGAGCTGTTGCGCCCACCGCTTGAATGTCAGACGCTGGCCGTCCCGATAAAGCAATCACCTCTTTGATGGCCTCTGCGGTTCCCATCCAGAACGATTGCATATCACGCTCAACATGATGCGGCTTGGGCATCACTTGGGCAATGCGACGGCGCGCAACGGCAATCTGCTTGCCATCCACGTCAAATAGAACGGCTTTGGTTACCGTCAGGCCACTATCAATTCCAAGCAGGCTTGGCATGCCGTCTCCTCTTTCCAACAGGTCGCGGCTTGCGCAGGTCTGCGCGGCGCGCCTGTTACGTCTTGTGTCTTGCGCCCTGTGCCACCAGCACATTGACGCCTTTGTCACGCATGCGGTCCTGGTCGATGTTGGGCATGCCATCATCGACAATCACCACGTCAAATTCTTTCAATGCTGCAAAACTATGCAGGGCACGGCGTTCAAACTTGGTGTGGTCGGCCAGAAGAATGCGCTTGGCAGCGCACTCAAACATCGCCCGTTTGGTTTCCACCATTTCCGGTGATTGGTGAAAGGCGATGTCATCAATGATGGCCGACATAGACATGAAGGCAATATCAGCGCGAAGCTGGCGGATTTCATGGGTTGTCACCCGCCCCATAAAGGCATTGCACCAATTGTAATAATGCCCGCCCAGACTGAGCAATGTCAGGTCACGCACATCCTTCAAAGCGTTGATCAATGTCAGCGAATTGGTAATCGCCGTCAAAGGCACCTTGCCGGGAAGCTGCTGCACCATATGCTGCACGGTGGTGGAATCATCGAGGAAAATAGCCTGTCCCGGCTCCACGAAGGTGAGAGCCAGATCAGCAATCTGCTGCTTTTCATCGGCCTGACGGGTGGCGCGATAGACATCGCTAGCCTCGATCAAACTGGTGGGCGAGGCCGAGACAATGCCGCGGGTTTTGCGAAACAGGCCCCGGCTGACCAACTCATCCACATCGCGATGGGCTGTCATGAGGCTGATGCCAAAACGCTCAGTGAGATCTTCAATCCTCAGCGATCCTTCCGCCAAAATGGCCTCGGCAATCAACTGACGGCGCACCAGCTGGCGCGCATGGCGGCTGTCGCTGGGCAGTTCCGTGGAAAGAAGAGTGTCTAAATTGGCTTTTTTGCTCACGATCACGTCCGATGTTGATGGCACTCACACGTTGGTATCATCCATTGCAACACGCAGATCAACCAGCCAGCACACCGCTTGCGGCGAAAAACAAACAAGGCGTGGCAGAGCCACGCCCCGATTTTGCATGGGTGGCTTATTTTGACAGCACAAACGGTGCTGTGTATTTCGCCACATTGTCCTTGGTGATCAGCAAGCAATCAAACAGCTGCTTTTCAGAGCTGGCCCCGGTTTTGCCGGTCTTGATGAAGCTGTCGGCCTGTTTCACGGCCTCCTCAGAAAACACCGCGACAGGTTGCAACACGGTATATTGCAGCTCACCGGCCTTGATGGCAGCCACAGCATCCGGTGATCCGTCAAAACCACCAACCTTGACCTTGGACAGCTTGCCCGCTTCCTTCAAAGCGGCAATCGCACCCAGCGCCATTTCATCATTGCCGCTGATGACGCCGATGATGTCTGGGTGGGCCTGCAACATCGACTGCATCTTGTCATGACCTTGCGTGCGGTCCCAATTGGCCACTTCCTTGGCAACTTTGACCAGATCAGGATATTGGCTCAGAACCGTTTCATAGCCATTGGAGCGGGTTGCGGCATTGTTATCGGAAGGGGCACCGAACAATTCGGCGTAATTGCCCTTGTCGCCAACATCTGCCACCCATTGGGTCGCGCCAAGGGCCGCCCCTTGCGCATTGTTGGACACCAATTGCGCCTTGGCCAAACCTTCCTGATTGATCTCGGCATTGACCAAAAACACCGGAATGCCAGCCGCAACGGCCTTTTTCACAGCACCGATGGAGCCATCGGCATTGGCCGGATCCAGAATGATGGCCTTGGATTTGTTGGTGATGGCCGTGTCAATCAACTTGCTTTCGGTGTTGGTGTCACCTTTGTGGGCGCTGACGGTCGCGGTATAGCCCAGCTTTTCAGCCGCCGCTTTTGCCACCTGACCCTCGGTGTACCAATAGGGGTTGGACGGATCATTGACGATAATCGTCATCAACCCATCGGCCCAGGATACGCTGGCCAGAAGCGGCAAGGCTGCCACGGCCGCAAACATAATTTTCATGCTTTTCTTGAACATTCACTCTCTCCCTTTGATCCAGTTCACGTATTTTGCCGAGGATCCGGCACTCCTCCCGACGCGGACTGTGAGCGACCCCACCCCGATACGGAAAATTTTCGTATTTGTTAGCGGCGTCCGTAACGAATGCTGTTGAGCAACACGGCCATGACAATCACCGCGCCGGTAAACACGGTTTGCCAGTAGGACGACACGCCGATGATGACCAAGCCATCCGACAGAAAACCAATCACGAAGGCCCCAAGCATGGTGCCCAGCACCGTGCCACGCCCGCCGGTCAGCGCCGCTCCGCCAATCACCACAGCCGCAATGGCGGTGAGTTCATAAGAGGTGCCGGCTGTTGGCCCGGCCGAAGTCAGCTGCGATGACAGCACCAGGCCTGCAATGGCGGCGCACACACCGGACAGCACATAGGCAATGATCTTCACCCGCTTGACCGGCACGCCCGACAGTTCGGCTGCATTTTCATTGCCACCCGATGCATAAAGCCAGCGGCCAAAGGCGGTGCGCATCAGCAAGATTGCGCAGAGAATGGCAACGCAGGCCAACACCAGCACGCCGATTGGTACGCCAAACAGGCGATTAAACCCCAGCCAGTCAAAGCCCATATTGCCGTGCTCTGGCGTGCCACCCAGATTGTTAAACGTCAGACCATTGGTCATCAGCAGGGCTGCACCGCGCGCCACATACAGCACACCTAGAGTTGCCACGAAGGCAGGCACGCGCAAAAAGGCAATCAACACGCCGTTTATGGCGCCAACAAAGGCACCCAGCGCGCAGGTCATCACCACCACCGCCCAGACCGGGGGGTAGAGAATGACACCATAGTCTTTCAGCACCACGCCCTGCATCAAATAGCCTGCCACCACGCCTGAGAGGCCAAGTGTGGAGCCAACGGAGAGATCAATGCCGCCATTGAGGATCACCAGCAGCATTCCCAAAGCCAGCAGGCCGAAAATGGCAACATGCGAGGCCATGATGAGGAAATTGTTCAAGGTGAAGTAATAGGGTGACAGCGATGAAAACACGGCAATAATCGCAATCAGCGCAAAGAACGCCCGTCCTTCGAACAAAAGCTGGATGATATTGATCTGCCGCTTTGGCGGATGGGTCAGGCTCTTTTTGTCTATCGTGCTTGTTACCGACATCATCAATGCTCCATGCGTTCTGGCGAATGCGCAACAACAGCCTGACCAGAGGCGGCCATGATCTGCTCTTTGCTTGCATCAGGTCCAAATTCTGCCGAGATGCGACCACGGTGCATCACGATGATGCGGTGGGCGATGCTCAGGCACTCTCCCACCTCGGAGGTGGAGTAAATCACGGCCAAGCCCTCGCGTGCGCCCTCGGCCAACAGCTTGAACACTTCCGCTTTTGCGCCGATATCGATGCCGCGGCTGGGTTCATCCAGCAAAATCACCCTCGGATTGGTGGCCAGCATTTTGCCAATCACCACCTTTTGCTGATTGCCGCCCGACAGCGCGCCAATGGCAGAATTGCCACCGCTGGTCTTGATGTGCACGCGCTGAATGGAGCGATTGACAATCGCCTGCTCTTTTTGACGGGAGGTGAAGAAACCTCGGGCGAAATTGCTGATGCTGGCCAGGGACAGATTGCTGCCGACCGTCATGGTTTGCACCAGTCCGTCGCGCTGCCGGTCTTCCGGCACCAGAACAAGGCCCGCAGCAATGCAATCGGCAATGCGAAAATGCGATATATCCTGACCTTGCAGCAGGATACGGCCGCTTGCGGCGGGCATCCGCCCGGCAACACATTCCAAAAGCTCGGTGCGGCCAGCGCCCATCAAGCCATAGATGCAGACAATTTCACCAGCGCGCACATTGAGCGACAGGTCATCGACCACGGCATAGCCTTGGCCGGGGCCGCCTTGCACCGTGACATTTTCAATCGACAGTGCAACATCGCCCATGGTGTGGCCCGTGGGTGGCGAGCCGAGATCGAAATTCTCGCCAACCATGTTGCGAACAATCCACTCCAGATCAATGTCTTTACGCTCGGCATAGGCGGTCATGGTCCCGTCGCGCAAAACCACGGCGTGGTCGGTAATCTGTAAGGCCTCTTCCAGATGGTGCGAGATGTAAACAATGGAAACGCCACGGCTTTTGAGATCCGAAATCAGCTTGAACAGCACCTCGACTTCGGAGGCGCTGAGCGCCGATGTTGGCTCATCCATGATCAGAATGCGGGAATTGACCGACAAGGCACGGGCAATTTCAACAATCTGCTGCTGGCCAAGGCGCAATTCCTCCACCGGCGTCAACGGATCAATGTCTTCTTCCAGCTCTTGCAGCAGCGCGCGCGCCTGGCGTTCTTCCTCGGCGTAATTCACGCCTGTGGCGCTGAGGATTTCGCGCCCCATGAAGATATTGTCACGTACATTCATGTTGGGAGCAAGACTGAGCTCTTGATGAATGATCGAGATGCCAAGATCACGCGCATGGGAGGATGAGGCCAAGGTCACAGATTGCCCATCCAGCACAATCTCGCCCGAGGTTGGCCGCACAACACCGGAGAGGATTTTCATCAGGGTCGATTTTCCGGCCCCGTTTTCGCCAAACAGGGCGGTGACCTGACCGCGATAGACGTTGAAATTCACACCTTTGAGCGCATGAATATTGCCATAGGATTTCGCCACATTGCGTGCGGCCAAAACAACCTGCGCAGAAGATGCGGATGCGAGATCAGCCATGACTATTTCACCTCGAAACTGACCGGCGTTACCAGCCAGTTTTTAGGATTGATCAGCTGAAACACACCCACGACGGAAACTGTCTTTCCGCTGAGGTTTGCCGGATCAAGATTGGCGAGAACCTGTTTCTTGACCTCATTGTTGATGGCGGAACCGGCGTTTTGATATTCAATCTGGTTGGTAAACTGACCAAATGAAATGGTGCCGGTGGCATCGCGCAAATCGGTGCCGTTCAAGGCCGGTCCCGTTTGCACCCGCACCGTTACGTCACCGGCCAGCCCATCAACCTTGACCACGTTGTAATTGGCCTTGCGCTCACTCACCACGCCGGTGAATTTGACCGGAATGACCGGGCCAACGCCGCCCGCTACACCATATTTCTCACCGGCTGCCTTTTTGTCGGCCTCAATGGCTTGCGACAGCAGAGCAGCATCCACCGCGCGCTTTTCCACATTGTCTCTGATCTTGGGAAATTCCGCGACGCCATAGGCTTCGGCAGAAAACGCCTTTTGGCGCATATCTTGCTCCGAGCCGATGTGAACAACCGTGGTGTCGAGCGCGATTGCAACAAGAACGGCGAGCACACCAACCACTGTTATCACGCCATAGGGGCGCGATTTTGCCGATCTCAAGGGTTGCCCTGTGCTGACTGTGCTCATGGTCGAAGACCTCCGCTTCAATTCATCCTCGCAATCCAGCCCGCCAAAACGGCGGCGTGGCGCGATCGTCCCAAATCGTAGACATTCAATTTTCGACACGCCTTCCCTCTTCCGACCCCGGCGGGGTCGAATGGATGCAGTCATTCATGCTCGAAAATCGGTGAGAAAAATTTTGCGGCTTTGCGTTACACGCTTGCACGGTGTGCAAAAGCAAGCGGGCAAAGGCCGCAGCACCACATCAGCCCGGCTTTACCACCGCCAACGGCCGGTTTGCGCACCTTCCAAAGGGTAATGTAACCACGCGGATCTCCTCCCGACATTGACTGCTCGACGCTCAACCGCCACCTCCTCCGGGCATTGTGGTCGGCACGGCAGCAATTTAACGGTATTGCTGTGTTATATTCACCTCGGAAGATGTTATAAATACGAAAGGCTGTCAATCGGTGGATTCAACATTTTCCAACAATCTCGAAGATGTGAGACTGGATCACTCCACCGATCAACCTACAGCAGTAAAGATTTCAAGCAACAATCTTCCGCTTTTCCATTCACTTGCCACACACAGATCCAAGGCAAAGTTTTTCAATTTTAAGTAACTGTTTATATGTGATATTTTTGAGTTTCACACCTGCCATCCCTCAAAAATCGACAGGAAGGCAACCTTGTCTTTTGCGTGCAAAGCAGCAACAACCTCGGGGCGGCCTGCGTGATTGCCAAGCAGGATGACACGCAATAGGGAGTTACACGCGTCTGTATATTTTTTCTGATTTTGAAAAATTTTACGAGACATATGTTAATTCTATGGTATTTGATAACACCAGCTGAGTGATTGTTCTCACAGCAACGGACCGTCGCAAAATCAACAGCGGTTCGACGCGCTCCGGGAGAGAGCGCTGCATGAGCGGGAGGAAACCATGGTGATCAGGCAGGATTGTTTGAATAGCCTAAAATGGTGTGGAGCAGCGCAATGAGCGCTCAAACTGATCGTCGGGGCGATATCATCATTGGCATTGATGCCGGAACATCGGTGATGAAAGCCGTTGCCTTTACGCTCAAGGGTGAGCAATTGGCCGTATCATCCATTCGCAATCACTATGCCATGGGCCATGACGGTTCCGCCACTCAATCCCTTGGCAACACATGGGCCGACTGCCAAAGCGCCTTACGCGTGCTGGGTGATAGGGTCCCGCAGCTGGCGGAGCGGACGGCCGCAATTGCTGTGACCGGACAAGGCGATGGCACCTGGCTGGTTGGCAAGAACAATCAGCCGGTGGGTGATGCATGGCTGTGGCTTGACGCGAGAGCGGCACCAACTGTTGAGCGTCTCAGCCATCAAGACAGTGATCGCGCCCGCTTTGAAGCCACTGGAACAGGGCTGAACACCTGCCAGCAGGGCAGCCAGATGGCCCATATGGATGCCACAGCACCGCATTTGCTGGATCAAGCAGAAGTCGCCCTGCATTGTAAGGATTGGCTTTATCTCAATTTGACGGGTGTTCGCGCAACGGACCCCTCGGAGGCCAGCTTTACATTTGGCAATTTCCGTACCCGCCGTTACGACAGCGTCGTTCTGAATGCCTTGGGGCTTAGCCATCGCCAGCATTTGCTGCCGGATATTCTGGAGGGCACACAAGTGACCCATCCGCTCACAGAGGCCAGCGCCAAAGCGTGTGGGTTGATGCCCGGAACACCCGTGTGTCTGGGTTATGTCGATATGGTCATGACCGCATTGGGTGCGGGCGTGCGCAGCGGCGGCCACAATGCCGCCTGCTCGACCATTGGCTCCACCGGCGTGCACATGCAGGCAAAAGCGGTGGCGGATGTGCAGCTGAATGCGGCCCGCACCGGCTATGTCATTGCCTTGCCCCTGCCCGATCTGTTCACACAGGTTCAGACCAATATGGGCTCGACCATCAATCTGGACTGGTTGTTGCAACTGGCCGCTGATCTAATGGGCGAAAATGGCGATGCTGTTGATTATACGGCACTGATCCCGCGCATTGATGCGTGGTTTGCCAAAAGCCAGCCGGGCACGTTGATTTATCACCCCTATATCTCCGAGGCCGGAGAGCGGGGGCCTTTTGTCAATGCCCATGCGCGCGCTGGCTTTACCGGGCTCAACAGCCGCCATCGCTTTCCCGATATGGTGCGCTCCGTGGTTGAGGGGCTGGCCCTTGCCACGCGCGATTGCTATGCCGCCATGGGTGCCTTTCCACAAGAGCTGCGCTTGAGCGGCGGTGCGGCGCGCTCAAAGGCCTTGCGCCAGACACTGGCCGCCGCCGTCGGTGCTCCCATTCGCGTCAGCCGCCGCGACGAAACGGGCGCAGCAGGAGCCGCGATGATGGCCGCTGTTGCGATTGGCGCTTACGACACCATGGACGATTGCATTCAAGATTGGGTCACGCCCTACCTTGGCATTGCCGAAGCGGTTGATCGGGCTGAAGCCCGCCGCTTTGATCTGCTGGCAGCATCTTATTGCGAAATCCGCCATGCGCTGGAGCCGGTGTGGAACCACATGGCCCAGGGCGACGGCTGGCCGCATGCCGCAGCTCTTACATCGCCTCCACAAGACACCATGACCACAATGCAGAGGAGCCCCCTATGACGGAGCGGGATGATAACACCATCATAGATCTTATGGTGATCGGTGGCGGCATCAACGGGGCTGGCATTGCGCGGGATGCCGCAGGCCGCGGCCTGTCTGTTGTGTTGTGTGAAAAAGATGATCTGGCGCAAGGAACCTCGTCGCGCTCCGGCAAATTGGTGCATGGCGGTTTGCGCTATCTGGAATATTACGAATTTCGGCTGGTGCGCGAAGCACTGATCGAGCGTGAGGTCTTGCTCAATTCCGCCAGCCACATCATTTGGCCGATGCGTTTTGTGCTGCCTCATAGCCCCAATGATCGGCCGGCCTGGCTGGTGCGTCTGGGCCTGTTTCTCTACGACCATCTGGGGGGCCGCAAAAAGCTTCCCGGCACCCGCAGTCTGGACCTGCGCCGTGCGCCTGAAGGTGCTCCCTTGCAAGACCAATACACCAAAGGCTTTGAATATTCTGATTGCTGGGTCGATGACGCCCGCCTTGTGGTTTTGAACGCGCTGGACGCCGTTGAGAAAGGGGCAACTGTGCTGACCCGCACTGCCTGCATCAGTGCGCGGCGCGAAAACGGGCTTTGGACCGTGCAATTGCGCAATACCCGAACCGGCTTGATGCAAACCTATAAAGCGCGCGCCGTGGTCAATGCCGCAGGGCCTTGGGTCAATGACATTATCGGTCGGGTTGCTGGCACCAACAGCCGCCGCAACGTGCGTCTGGTCAAGGGCAGTCATATTATTGTGCCAAAATTCTGGAACGGCAATCAGGCCTATCTGGTGCAAAACCATGACAAGCGGGTGATTTTCATCAACCCCTATGAGGGTGACAAAACGCTGATTGGCACCACGGATATTCCCTATGACGGCGCGCCTGAACATGTTGCAGCAGACGAGAGCGAAATTGAATATCTGCTGGCAGCCGTCAATCGCTATTTCAAGGAAAAGCTGCGGCGCAGCGATGTGATCGAGAGCTTTTCCGGTGTCAGACCCTTGTTTGATGATGGCAAAGGCAATCCATCCGCCGTCACCCGTGATTATGTGTTTGATCTCGATGAAACGGGCGGCGCACCGCTGCTCAACGTGTTTGGCGGCAAGATCACCACCTTTCGCAAATTATCCGAACACGCCCTGCAAAAACTCGCAGGCTTTTTCCCGACAATGGGACCGGACTGGACCGCCCACGCCACCTTGCCGGGCGGCGAGATTGCCAATGCCGATTATGTGGCGTTCACTGAGCAATTGCGCAGCCTTTATCCGTGGATGCCTCGGGCTTTGCTGAATCATTACGGGCATTTGTATGGCGCGCGCACCCAGCGCATCGTCAAGGACGCAACGGCATTGTCGGGGCTGGGACGCCATTTTGGCGCGCAGCTTTATGAGGCGGAAGTGCGCTATCTGATCGCCACGGAATGGGCAGAGACAGCCGATGATGTGCTCAAACGCCGCACCAAAGAAGGGCTGCACATGACCGAGCTGCAAAAGGCCGAGTTCACCGCCTGGTTTGAGGCTGAGCTGGCAAAAGCTGCGTAAACAACAGGACACACCATGCCCCTGACTTTGTCTTTAAACACCAATCCACTGGTCAACCGCTTTGCCGAGCCTGATGATCTGATCAACGCTGTGGCGCGCGACTTAAAAATCCGCGATCTGCAATTGACCCATGAGTTTATCAATCCGAGTTGGCCAGCATCCACCCTTCGCCGCCTGACACGGGACATGAACGCTGCGCTACAAAGAACCGGTGTGCGCGTCACCTCCGGCATGACGGGGCCTTATGGCCGCTTGAATCATTTTGGCCATCCCGATGCCGAGGTGCGGCGCTATTATGTAGAGTGGTTCAAGACCTTTGCAGATATTACCGCTGATCTGGGCGGCCAATCGCTTGGAACGCAATTCGCGATCTTCACCTATAAGGATTATGATGATGAAACGCGCCGGGAAGAGCTGATCCGCATTACTATTGAGTGCTGGCAGGAGGTGGCGGAACATGCCAAAGCGGCAGGCCTGTCCTTTTTGTTCTGGGAGCCGATGAGCATTGGCCGGGAATTTGGCGAAACAATTGATGCCTGTCTGGCCCTGCAAACCCGCCTGACCAACACGCCCATGGCCATTCCCATGTGGATGATGGCGGATATTGACCATGGCGATGTCACCTCCCCCAACCCCGATGATTATGACCCTTACGCCTGGGCGCGTGCTGTGCCGAAAGTGTCTCCGATCATCCACATCAAGCAGAGCTTGATGGATAAGGGGGGGCATCGCCCCTTCACTGCCGAGTTCAACGCCAAAGGCCGCATTCAGCCCGCGCCTCTGCTGGAGGCTTTGGCCGCTGGCGGAGCCATCGACAATGAAATTTGTCTGGAACTGTCCTTCAAAGAGCGTGAGCCCAATGACCGGCAGGTGATCGACCACATTACCGAGAGCGTTGCCTTCTGGGCACCGTTTATTGAGACCGGTGTTAACGATTTGAATATTTAGAGATTGGAGCCGTTCGAGATGGACAAGCCCATAAAAACAAATGTGACCACCAGCGACGCAGACGAGTCTCTCGCCATCCGCGCCGCCTGGCTGCATTATGTTGGCGGGCTGACCCAATCGGCAGTTGCCAAACGGCTCGGCTTGCCCTCTGTCAAGACCCATCGATTGATTGCCAAGGCCGTGGCGGAAGGGGTGGTCAAAGTCACCATTGACGGTGACATTGTTGAATGCGTTGAGCTGGAGATGCGTCTCTCGAAGCATTTCGGCCTCGCCTATTGCGAGGTTGCACCCGACCTCGGTGAAGACGGACTGGCGCTGCGAACACTCGGTGCAGCTGGTGCCGGCTTTTTGCGGCGTGAAATTGAGCGGGGTGACAATAAAGTCATTGGTCTTGGCCACGGTCGCACCCTGTCAGCGGCTGTTCAGCACATGCCACGGCTGAATGGTAGTGCGGTGCGGTTTGTGTCGCTGCTGGGTGGGCTGACGCGCCATTATGCTGCCAATCCCTATGATGTCATGCATCGGCTGGCCGAAAAAACCGGCACACTGGCCTATGTGATGCCGGTGCCGTTTTTTGCCAATACCGCCGAGGATCGCGATGTGCTTTTGGCCCAGCGCGGCGTGCGCGAAGTGTTTGATATGGCCAATCAGGCCGATCTGAAGCTGGTTGGCATTGGCACCGTCGATAGCCATGCGCAATTGGTGCAATCGGGCATGGTGGAAATGCGCGAGATTGTTGCCATTGCCAGCCAAGGCGGTGTTGGCGAATTGCTGGGCCATTTTTTTGATGACAAAGGCCGAATCCTCGAAACCGGACTGAGCAATCGCACGCTATCTGCCAATGTCCCCACCCGGCGAGGTGACAAGCTGGTGGCGCTGGCGGGTGGCGTTTCCAAACTTGCGGCCATCCGCGCCGTGCTGAAAAGCCACCGCCTGCATGGCCTGATTACCGATGAGACAACAGCGCGGCATTTGCTGAGCGAAACCAAACCCCATCAAGAGAACCGATAGATCATGACAGACACCACAGCTTGCTGGATTGGCACCAGTTGGAAGATGAACAAGACCTTGAGCGAAGCCTTGGCCTTTGCCCACGGTTTGGCGGGTGCCGCTGAGACACCGGGGATTCAGCGTTTTGTCATTCCGCCCTTCACCGCCGTTCGCGAGGTGAAGCAGACCTTGGCCGCCACCGCCACCAAGGTGGGTGCACAGAACATGCACTGGGCCGAGCACGGTGCATGGACCGGCGAAATCTCGCCCCTGATGCTCAAGGATTGTGGAGCCGATCTGGTCGAGCTTGGCCATTCTGAACGGCGTAGCCACTTTGGTGAAACCGATGAAACGGTGGGATTAAAGGTGGAAGCCGCCGTGCGCCACGGCCTTATTCCGCTGATCTGCATTGGCGAAACGCTGACTGAGCGCGAAGCGGGCGACGCCCAAAAAGTTCTGGAAAAGCAGGTCCGGGCGGCGCTGTCGCGCCTGTCACCAGAGCAATGCAACGCCGAGATTCTGCTGGCCTATGAGCCGGTCTGGGCCATTGGCGAAGGCGGCATACCTGCAACCGTCGATTATGCCGATGCCCGCCATGCCGAGATTATTGCGGTGGCAAAATCCGTTCTGGGGCGCGCTGTGCCTTGCCTCTACGGCGGCTCGGTCAATCCGGGCAATTGTGAAGAGCTGGTTTCCAGCCCCCATATCGGCGGGCTTTTCATTGGCCGTTCCGCCTGGAGCGTTGACGGCTATCTGGACATTTTAGCGCGGGTTGCGCGGACATTGTGAGGAGAACATCATGAAAATTGCAATCGCCGGAGACAGCGCAGGCGAAGGCCTGGCAAGCGTGCTGGCAACCTATCTGAAAGACCGTTTTGAGGTGCATGAGATTTCACGCACCGATACTGGGCCAGACGCCTTTTATGCCGATCTTGCCGATCGGGTGGCGTCTGCCGTGATCAAAGGCACCTATGATCGGGCCATTCTGGTTTGCGGCACCGGCATTGGCGTATGCATTGCCGCCAACAAAGTGTCTGGCATTCGGGCGGCCCTGACCCATGATACCTATTCGGCCGAGCGGGCGGCCTTGTCCAACAATGCCCAGATCATCACCATGGGCTCACGGGTTATCGGCCCCGAAGTGGCCAAAGTGGTGGCTGACACTTTCTTGTCCAACACTTTCGATCCGCAAGGCCGCTCTGCCGATAACGTCAAGGCCATTGATGCGGTGGATGCAAAATATACCGGGTGAAAGGCACAAGATAAACCAGCCGTCTGTACCTTGATATCCAGGGTCTGTTTGGTTCAATTTGAACCTGACAGACTCTGGAGCATCGGACAAAAAAGCTGGAACCAATCTTTTCTGACGAACGCAGGCGCAAAAATCGTGCAACGGATTAAAAGAGCAAGGATATCAGGCGCATTCCGATATACTGCATCCTTTGTCGGAGCACCGCGATCGGGTGAAATGGCTTCGATGGATCAACAATCACTGTTCCCATCACCGGTTCCGTTTTTCCCTTGTGCACATCGACCTTGAAATCGCGCAGACCACGAGCCTGAACATTGTGTCTATCAATAGTCTGACGCAACGTGCCGCACTCTTCAAAGGTGTTACACACCTGTTGCGGGGTGCTGGCGAGATGCTCGGCCAGCAAGCGATGGCGCAAGCCCGCAATTGCGGTGCGCTCCTCTGGGGTGTGGGCCTCAATCGCCAGATCTGCCTCCGTATCTAGCCCTTCGGAGCGATTGTTGAGATTGGAAGAACCAACGCGAACGAAGCGGTCATCTACAATCAGCAGCTTGGAATGAATGTAAACATCATGAAGCGCACCGGATTGATCGGGAACAACAGCATACATCACCCGCAGACGGTTTTGCGTATCAACTCTCTTCAAACGGCGAATGAGACGCCGACGATTGACGCCCAAGACCAGCTTTTCCATCAGGCCATGACAAAGGCGGGTGGTAACCACCACAATTTCCGGTCCGTTTTCTTCAGCCAGCCGTTTGGCCATCGCATCGGCAATCGAAGAAGACGTCAGATACTGAGCCTCAACGTAAATATGGTTTTCGGCAGCGTGAATTGCATTCAAAGCGAGCCGGTTGGATTGGCCTCTGCGCATCGGTGATTTTGCATCTGGCTGGGTCAGAGCCAGAGCAATGCGACAATTTTCCAGATCCGGCACGCGATGCGCGGGCCAGCGCTCGGTTTGAACCGGCCGGTGCCGGGGTATTTCTTTGCTCGCCTGTGCCCAGCGGTGGCGCACAATGTCACTGATGCTTCTCGCGGCAGAGCCATCGGTCATCACCTGCACATCATGAACGGCTTCGTAAGGCTTGCCATTCGGACTGACACGGAGCGGATTGGTGGGCAGGTGATTGCTATCATCCCAACGGCGCGCCGTCAGATCAATTCCGCCGATGAAGGCAATGGAATCGTCAATCACCACGATTTTCTGATGGTGAGAGCTCCACACGGGCTGACGCATGGCAAATTTCAAACACACTCTTTCGTGACTGAGAATGCCTTGCGCTCGAAACATACGCAGCGACTTTCCAGAATACATCGGCCCCATAGCCCAAACCAGAATGCGAATAACCAGATTGGGTTTCGCATCCAGCGCCTGTTGAAATAAATCCGAGAGACGGCAGACATCGTCCTGTCCCGGGCGCAACGGGATATCCGGGTTAAAATCCCAACCGACAATCCATATTTCGTGTTCTGCCTGGCGGAGCGCCTGTGCAAGTTCATTGAAATAATCGGCGGAATCCACGAGAAAGGCGAGCCTTCTGGCGCGATCCATGCTCCACACGCTATCCTGAGAATGAACGATAACTGTATTCAAGATCTATAGCCCGGCTTGTTACAATCCCCGATTAACCCCGCACACGCGTTATTGTTCCTTCGTTAATCTGAAAGAAACACGCAAGAACAACCCTGGTCGCAGGGTTGCTGCGTTTTATCGCCTGATTGAGCTTCCCCTATCGAGTGGACGATTTCTTTTTTGGGCTGCCTGCCACGGCTGGAGAGGAGATTGCCATGGGATCGCTGGCAGGAAAGGTTTCTTCAATTGCGGATTCCAGCGAGTCAGGTTTCTGCGAAGCTCGCTTCTTTTCATTCAGATAGGACACGACAGGGGCACTATTGCCTTCACGCGCCTCAGTTTCCCCTGCATTTTGCAGCTCCTGCTCGGCTTGAAGCCAGTAATCGACACTGCGATCTTGCTTGCAGCCGTCGTTCTGCCAAAGTTCATAGGCACGCGCACGAATTCTATCGTTTTCAATGGACATTCTTTTCTCCCTTCGATGATATCCTAACTAACCCGCCAACGTGGCTTGTGTTCCATCCCGCGCGCATCTGAATTTATTCTGGGATTCTGGATCGACGTTGCTCAGCCGGTGTGGGCACGGTGGTGGCAACTTCATAAACCCCGAAAAGAAGCAGCCCCAGCAAGAGCGGCACAAAATAATAAATGACGCGAAAAGCAATGACTGCAGCCAAGGCTTTTGCACCCGGCAGAATATAGGACACCGTGGCCTCAAGAACGCCAAAGCCGCCGGGCACATGGCTGATGATGGCGGCAACATTGGCGATGACAGAGATTGCAGCGACCTTGAGATAGCTTGCCTGTGAAATGGCAGAAAGCACCTGATGCAGACTTGCGGAAACAAAGGCAAAGTTCACCGTACCAATGATCACCTGCAAAACCGCAATGCGAATGTTTGGCAGATAAAGGCTATGTCCGCGAATGGTCAGCGGACGGCGCAAGAATGCTGCGAGAACGAGATACAACACAGGAAAACTTGCTGCGACAATGGCAATGGTGGCAATTGCGCCCCCGCCCAGCCCTGTCAGGGCTTCTGCATCCTGCGGACGCAGCACCAGTGCCGCTGCACCGAGCGTGGAGAGGCCCAACACCACCGTGGTGCCGCAAAAGATGACAACCAACCCCACATCACCGGATGAAAATCCCCAGCGGGAATAGAACCGATAGCGGATGGCAGCACTGCTCAAGGCCGCCATGCCAACATTATGGCCAATGGAAAGGCTGATAAATGAGGTGAGGCCGGTTTTCCAAAGCGGCAGAGGCTTGCCGATATAGCGAGTTGCCAGCCCATCAAACAGCGAAAGCGACGCATAGGAAAGGCCCGCAAACAGAAATGCCAGCCCCAGACTGCCAAGAGGCAGTGCAAAAAGCGCATTGATGATCTGTGCGACGCTATAGTGCTGTACGGTTTGAAACAGCAGATAGGCCGCAACCCCGATGCTGATCACAATAACCGCTTTGAAAATCATGTTTAAAAACATCGTGCTGCCATTTGTTTGTTCCTGGTGGGAACGAAAAGGCGAAGGAATAGTTCCCCTTCCATGAGCCAAATATCTTGCGATCCATCCGATGCTGCGACCTTCTCAGTGCTGACCTATAATGTGCACAGTTGCATTGGCACGGATCGGCGACTGGACATCCGGCGTGTTGCCGATGTCATTCTTGAAAGCCGGGCCGATATTGTGTTGCTTCAGGAACTGGATGTGGGACGCATCCGCACCGGGCGGATGGACCAGGCCGCCGAAATCGCCGCCTTCGTGAGTATGAGCCCGCATTTTCATGCCGCCCTGCATGTCGAGGAAGAGCAATATGGCGACGCCATTCTGACGGCTTTGCCGTCACGCAGGGTTCGCGCCGCAGCCTTGCCCTCTCTGGGCGAACAACGCGGGGCCATTTGGGTAGAGGTGGAGGTGTGTGGACAGCCTGTTCAAGTGATCAACACGCATCTTGGGCTGAGCCGCAAGGAACGGATGATGCAAGTCAATCACCTGCTGGGCGATGATTGGCTGGGGCATTCCACGCAACGCGGCAAGCCGAGGATTTTTGGCGGCGATCTGAATGCCGTGCCATCTTCCGCCGCTTTCAAAACCGTGAGAAAAGTGCTGCACACGGGGGACAAGCCGAACGGCTTACGCCCGACCTTTCCGTCGCGCTTTCCTCTTTTACGGCTTGATCACCTGTTTTGCGACAATGGCGTGGAGCTGCTGGACATCGCCGTTTTATCAACGCCACGAGCGCGCGTCGCATCGGACCATCTTCCGCTTTTGGCGAGGTTTCGATTGCGAACGTGAACAAAAGCACGGCGCGATGTCATTTCCGGACATCAGCCCTCATTGCGCGCCGTTTCGGCGTCCGATCGCCCCGACGGGATGCGGCGATAATGCCTTTCGACAAAATTAGAAAAACGTTATTGTTTATATTCGATACTCCACATGCGTGTGCATTTAACGAGCCATACGAGGGGGACCAATGCGCAATTATCTTGAGCATATTTTGGAAAATCTTGGTCAAGGTATTGTTTTGCTCGACTCTCGTAACGTTGTTACATTTTTCAATTCGACCGTTTTAGAGATGATCCAGCCATTGAAAGCCACCCTCCGTACGGGAATGATGGGGGAGGTCTTGCTAAATGCGGAGAGTTACCAATCTCCAAGAATTGAAATGCGCGATGGGCACATCGGTTTTCTTGAAAAATTGAAAGAAAAATACGGAATAGTTCTAAAAAAATTCGAAGATTCGCATAAAAAAACGCAGGATAGTGACACTTCAATGTCCTACGCCGCCTATCTGGAGAAACAGATATCGCGCTCGTTTCAGTTTTCTCTTCCAGACGGGCGAACCATTTCCTTAGCCTGCGTTCCTCTGCAGGACGGAGGATGGCTTTTAACCTATGATGACGTCTCGACACTCACCCGCAGTCAATCCAATTTGGCCCGGCAAAACAGCAGGTTCGATGCTGCGTTAAACAACATGCCGCATGGATTGTGCATGTTTGATGCGGACACAAAACTCATCCTGTGCAATGCCTCTTACGCACGAATGTATCGCTTGCCAAAAAGGTTGACGCGGCCCGGCACAGCATTGGCCGACATTCTGGCCCACCGCCATCAGATTGGCAACGGCCCGGCCAATAGTGCGCGCTATTTTGATGTTGTTGCCGAAGCCGCCTTGAAAGGCATGTCCGCCAGCCAGAACACGGTGTTGGAAGATGGACGGGTGATCAAAATTTCGCATACGCCCATGCAAAGCGGCGGCTACGTCGCAACCCATGAGAATGTGACCGAAACTGTGCGCATGTCGGAAAAATTGATGGAGCATCGCAGCGAACTCGAAGCAACCGTTCGCGCCCGGACAGCCGAAATAGAGCGACAGGCGCAAGAGTTGGAACGAATGCTGGATCATGAGCGCAGCATCAACGAGTTGCAGCGACAATTTGTAGCCATGGCGTCGCACGAGTTTAGAACGCCGCTGGCAATCATAGACGCCGCAGCACAGAGACTGGATCGCAAAAAGAAAGACCTGACGCCTGAATTCGCCAGCCAGAAGATCGAGCAAATCCGCACATCGGTGTCTCGCCTTGTTGATCTGATGGAAAGCATTCTGGCAGAAGGCCGTTTGGACAGCGGCAAGATCACCATACGTCACGACGCTTGCGCCTTGGCACCCCTGATAAAAAAATGTTGCGACCGTCAGGCAACAATCAAAAACACCCATAAATTCCTTTTGGACATCAAGCACTTGCCGGACTTTATCGAGGCCGATCGCCAGGCGCTGGAACAGGTGGTTACCAATCTTTTGTCAAATGCCGTGAAATATGCGCCCGGCGCACCTGATATCCGCATTGCTGGCTGGCAGGAGGGGGAAACTGTCAAAATCGCAATCAGCGATCAGGGCCTTGGAATCGATGAAGACGACATTCCCCAATTGTTTCAGCGCTATTTCAGGGCAAGAACATCGGTAGGCATCGCAGGTACGGGCCTCGGTCTCCATCTGGTGAAACACATTATCGAATTGCACCAAGGTTCCATTGCGGTTTCAAGCACCCGCGGCTCTGGCACCACATTCACAATCACACTTCCTGTCAAAGCAGGAGGCCCATCAGCGTCGGTGTCTTCGCATATCGATGCAGCCTAAAATGAGGGTATTATAAATGGTTACCATTCTGTGCATCGACGATGAAGTCGACATCCGCAAGCTAATTGTTGAAGAACTGGTGGATGCCGGTTTCAACACGCTGGAAGCCGCCAACGGTCGCGAAGGGCTGGAGATCATCACCACGAAATGGCCGGACATTGTCATCTGTGACATCACCATGCCGGAAATGGATGGCCACGCACTTTTGGCCGAAATTCAGATCAACTACCCGGAACTCAGCAATATTCCCTTCATCCTTTTGACAGCGTTGGCAGATCGCGACAACATGATCGCAGGTCTGAAAGGCGGTGCCGCCGATTACCTCACCAAGCCTATTGATTTTGACGTGCTACTGGCAAAAGTTGCAGGTTGCGTGGTCCGGCTCGAGAATGATCATAAAACCGGCCGGAGTTTTTGAAAGTGTTTTTAAAAATGGCGCGGGCCTTTTGCCCTCAATGGCCCGCTACGGATTTCATCAGCTTGCGCATGGCGCTGGTTTAAAGCCTATCGGGCAACAGAGCCATGCGTTTTATCAAAGATAAAATCATGGCATAACGCCTTGAATGAAATGGGTAATTTACACCGTCAACTCCGATTCACGACATTCCGCAGCCGAAAGCGCAGGCGTGATCAGCATGATCGTCAACACAATCTGCCGCTCAATTGCAATCTCATCATCGGTGCCGGTCAGTCGCCAATAGCTCCAATTGGCATTCACCAGCGTGTAGAGGCTGATTCCGAGATCAAAGAGTTGCTCCTGCGCCCAGCAAGACCCCAGCCTGCGCAACAATCTGACATAGTTTGAGGCAATCAGCCTCGCATGTTGCTGGGCAATTGGAAACAATGCCTCGTAGTAATAGGCGGCATCCACAATGGTGCGGTCCAGGCCGATGGATAATTGATACGCCCATGTCTTGCGAATGACGGTTGCCAACTGCATTTGCCAATCATCGGCCTCGATTTCTTCAAAGCCGGATTCAAAAAAACTGCGCACCTGCGCCAGCTTTTCCTCGTAGATTTCGGCAATGATCGCTTCCTTGTTGGGAAAGTAATCATAGATCGATCCGACTTTGATGCCCGAATGCGCAGCCACGGCATTGGTTGTCACCGCCCGCACCCCTTGCTCGCGCATCACAGCATGGGTCGCTTCTTTAATCGCCGTTCTGGTTTTTTGCGATCTTGCCTGAACCGGCCTGCGTTTGATGTCTGCATTCGTCACCATCCCCTCCTCCGTCATCATCACTTTTGCTGAAAAACATCGGATAAATATCCGCCTTGCGCAAATGAAAAAACCGGATAATCATTCGGATTATATCAACGAGGTTTTGTGCTGGAGATCCAAACATTTTTTCAAAAAAGCGTGATGCTGCGTATCCTGGCAAAATACAGCCAAATTAATTGGAAATGAATGCATACATCATCCATGCATCTGAACCTTCGTTACTTTGCGACCACTAAAATAAAAAAAGGGGAATAAAATTGAAAAAAATCCTTCTGCTCACAACATGCCTCGCCTTTTCATTGAACGGTCTTGCTTTTGCAGATACGGGCATGAAAAATGGCGAAAAACTTGCTGAAAATCAAAATTATACCTATCGCGAGCTGGATTCCTTCAAGACGCTGGATCCGCAACTCAACGCCGACACCAGCGGCTCAGATGTCATTCGCAACCTGTTTGAAACCTTGATGAATGAGGATTCGCAAGGCAATCTGGTGCCCGGCGCAGCATCGAGCTTTGATGTCTCCAGCGATAAATTGACGTACACGTTTCACCTTCGTCCCGAGGCGAAATGGTCTGACGGCACGCCTGTTACCGCAAACGATTTTGTTTACGCATGGCAACGGCTGGCCGATCCCAAGACGGCGTCCGAATATGCATCCTATCTTGAAATGATGCAGGTGGAGAACACCAAGGATATTATTGCCGGTAAAAAGCCGCCGCAGGACTTGGGTGTGAAGGCGGTGGACGACCATACATTTCAGGTCAAGCTCATAGCGCCCATCCCATATTTTGTGAAAATGACCGTGAATGCGTCCATGGCCCCGGTCAAGAAATCGGTCATCGACAAGTTTGGTGATGACTGGACCAAGCCCGGCAATCTGGTCGGCAATGGTGCCTATGTGTTGAGTGAGCATGTGCCCGGTGAAAAGCTGGTGATGAAGCGCAACCCGAACTATTGGCACAATGCCAATACCGGACTGGATATCGTCACCGCCCTGATTATCAATGATAGCAATCAGGCCATGACCCGCTATCTTGCGGGTGAGGTGGACAAAACCGACATTCCGGCTGGTCAGTATCCGCGCCTGAAAAAGGAATATCCGGATCAGGCGATTTCCACTCCAAAATCCTGCACTTATACCTATTTGTTCAACGTGTCTGAAAAAGGCCCGGCAGCGTTGAAAGACGTGCGCGTGCGTCAGGCTTTGTCCTACGCCATCAATCGCGATGTGATTGTGAACAATGTCCTGCAAGGTGGCCAAAAGCCAGCCTATAACTGGGTGCATTGGGCCACCGCTGGCTTCAAAATGCCAGACATCCCAGCCGCGCATATGAGCCAAAAGGAGCGCGACGAAAAAGCCGTCGAGTTGCTGAAAGAAGCGGGCTACAGCCCCTCACATCCGCTCAATCTGACCTTGAGCTACAATACGGATGAAGGCCACAAGAAGATTGCCATTGCTGTTGCGCAGTTTTGGAAAAAAGTCGGCGTCAACTTGACCCTCACCAATATGGAATGGAAGGTTCTGACCGATAAGTTGAACCATCAGGATTTTGACGTCGCCCGCTACGCATGGTGCGGTGATTACAACGAAGCGTCGACCTATCTGGACGTCTTTACCACCACCTCCAGCAACAATTATGTCAAATATTCCAACCCTGCCTATGACAAACTGATGAGCGAAGCCAAGAGCGCCGCCGATCCTCAACCGCTTTACACCCAGGCAGAGGAAATTCTGGCAAAAGATGCACCGCAAGCGCCGATCTATCAGTATTCTGCGGTGATGATGCTGAAGCCGGATATTCACGGCTATCCAGAAAAGAGCGTGATGGGCAATTGGTACGCCAAGGACATGTACCGCGTTGCAAAGTGATGCGGTAATGTGACGTCGTCGCGTCGGATCTTTCCGACAACCGGCTTTTCCGACGCGATCCGATGCTTTACAGCGCCGTGCGCCATATATGGCGCACAAAGGACGCTGTGTGCTGCCCCTCATGCCAAGGCGATCCAGAATGTTTTTATACATCATAAGGCGGCTGGCCATTGCCGTACCGACGCTTCTTATCCTGATTGTTGCCTCTTTCCTGCTGATGAAAGCGGCACCGGGCGGTCCCTTCACCATGGAACGGGCGGTTCCACCGGAGGTTCTGGCCAATCTCAATGCCAAATATGGGCTTGATGCGCCCCTTTGGCAGCAGTTGGTCAATTACGTCTGGGGCGTCATTGCCCATTTCGATTTCGGCCCATCCTTTGTTTACAAGGATCGCACCGTTAACGAAATCATCGCCCAAGGGTTTCCCGTCACCTTGACCTATGGTGCCATTGCCTTTGTGGTGGCCGTGCTGGTTGGCGGCGCACTCGGCATTTGCGCAGCCGTGTGGCACAATAGCTGGCTGGATTATCTGGCGGTCGGCGTGGCCATCGGCACCCATGTGTTGCCGAGCTTTGTGCTGGCCCCCATTCTGGTTCTGGTCTTCACCCTTTGGCTCGGCTGGCTGCCGGGCGGTGGCTGGGAGGGCGGGCAATGGCCTTATGTGATCATGCCGGTGATTTCGCTTTCCGTGTTGTTCATTGCCTCCATCTCAAGGCTCACCCGCTCGTCCATGCTGGAAGTGCTGAACACCAATCACATCCGCACGGCGCGGGCCAAAGGCATTCCGGCAAGAGTGGTGATTTTCCGCCATGCGCTCATTCCGGCGCTGCTTCCGGTGATTTCCTATCTAGGCCCCGCCTTTGTCAGCATGATCACCGGCTCGGTGGTGATTGATATGTATTTTTCCACCGGCGGCATTGGCAAATTTTTCGTCGATGCGGCATTGAACCGCGACTATGCCGTGATGATGGGGATCACCATTCTCGTCGGCGGCCTGACAATTCTGTTCAACCTTGTGGTCGATCTTCTCTATGCGTGGATTGATCCGAAAATCCGGTATTGATGCGATGATGGTTGAAAGAGCACAGCTGCAAAAGCTGGCAGAACACATGACGGAACAAGCCGTCAAAGGTCGCTCGCCCTGGGCCGATGCAAGACGGCGCTTCATGCGCAACAAGGCCGCCGTTGCAGGCCTGATCGGCCTCTGTCTTGTCGTCCTCTTTGCCGTTTTCGGCTCCTATCTCGCCCATTGGTCCAATGACGAACTGGATTTTTCGGTGATGGGTCAGGTCGCGGATCTGGGCGGGCCATCCTTTGAAAATGGCCATTATTTTGGCACCGACGATCTGGGACGCGATCTGTTTGCCCGCACGGTACAGGCAACCCAGGTGTCCATGTCGGTCGCCTTGATCGGCAGCTTCATCGCAGTGGTGGTTGGCACGCTCTATGGCGCGATCTCGGGCTATGCAGGCGGCATTGTCGATAGCATCATGATGCGCATGGTCGATATTCTGATGGCCATTCCTTACATGTTTGTGCTGATCCTGCTTCTGGTGATGTTTGGTCGTTCCACCACCATTTTGTTTGTCGGCATTGGGCTGATGTCCTGGTTGGATATGAGCCGCATTGTGCGCGGCCAAACGCTGAGCATCAAATCCAAGGAATATATCGAGGCGGCACAAGCCACGGGCGTATCCTCCATCAAGATCATTTTGCGGCATATCCTGCCCAATCTGATGGGGGTTGTGACCGTCTATGCCACCCTGCTGGTGCCGATCATGATCATGACCGAAAGCTTTATCAGCTTTCTCGGCCTTGGTATTCAGGAGCCGCTGACAAGCTGGGGTGCCATGATTTCCGAAGGGGCGGGCAGCATGACCCATGGCACTTTGTGGCAGCTGGCGGCACCGCTGTTTTTCTTCGTTATCACGCTGTTCTCCTTCTATTTCGTTGGAGACGGCTTGCGCGACGCGCTGGACCCGAAGGATCGTTGATATGACGCTTTTGAACATTACCGATCTCTCCGTCAGTTTCGACACGTCAGACGGTCAGGTGCAAGCCGTACACGGTTTGAATCTCACACTGAACAGGGGCGAAACACTCGGAATCGTGGGCGAAAGCGGCTCTGGCAAAAGCCAGGCGTCTTTCGCCATCATGGGCCTTCTGGCCCGCAATGGCCGGGCCAGCGGTTCGGTTCTGTTTGACGGTCAGGAAATTCTCAATGCGCCGTCTTCAATGCTCAACCCTATTCGCGGGGCGCGCATTGCCATGGTGTTTCAAGACCCGATGACGTCGCTCAACCCTTATATGCGCATCTCCGATCAGATGGCGGAGGTGCTGATCTATCAAAAGGGCATGTCCAAACGCGACGCTATAGTGGAATGCACCCGCATGCTGGACGCGGTGAAAATCCCTGATGCCAAATCTCGCATCCGGCTTTATCCGCATGAGTTTTCCGGTGGCATGCGCCAGCGGGTGATGATTGCCATGGCGCTGCTCTGTCGCCCCGATCTGTTGATTGCCGATGAGCCAACGACCGCCCTCGATGTGACCGTGCAAGCCCAGATCATGCGGCTGTTGCGCGATTTGCAGGCCGAATTTGGCATGGCGATGATTTTGGTCACCCACGATCTCGGCGTGGTAGCAGGCTCGTGCGAGCGGGTTCTGGTGCTGTATGGCGGGCGCGTCATGGAGACGGGGCCAGCGGAGGCGCTGTTTGCATCCCCATCCCATCCCTATACCCAAGGCCTGCTGCGCGCCATTCCTCGGGTAGACCGTGAAGATCAGCGGCTGCGCACCATTCCCGGCGTGCCACCCAATATGATGAACATGCCGCGTGGCTGCCCGTTTTCGCCGCGCTGTGATTATGCCATTGCCACCTGCAATGAGGCACCGCGCCCGTTGGAAAGTTTCGCGCCAGACCGCGCACGGGCTTGCACTCGTCCTGTGGAGGAACTCGTATGACCGCCCCTCTTCTCAAGGCTGAGAATCTGCATGTGTCCTTTGCACTCAAGGGTGGCGGTTTGCCGTGGCAAAAGCCGCGCACACTTCATGCCGTCAATGGCGTCAATTTCGAGCTGCGCGCTGGCGAAACGCTGGGCATTGTCGGCGAATCCGGCAGTGGAAAATCCACTCTCGCCCGCGCCATTATCCGCATGCTGGATGCCACCGGCAGCGTGATCTGGCAGGGCAACACAGATCTTCTGCGCCTCTCACCACGCGAAATGTTAAAACATCGCGCCGACATCCAGATGATCTTTCAAGACCCTCTGGCCAGCCTCAACCCGCGCATGACGGTTGGCCAGATCATCTCTGAGACGCTGATCACCCATCACCACGGCCTGTCCTCCAAGGAGATCAAGGCGCGGGTGCAGGCGGCGATGGATCAGGTCGGCCTGCTGCCCAGCCTGATCAACCGTTATCCGCACGAGTTCTCCGGCGGCCAGTGCCAGCGCATCGGCATTGCCCGCGCGCTGATTGTCGAGCCAAAGCTGATCATCTGCGATGAGCCGGTCTCGGCGCTGGATGTGTCCATTCAGGCGCAGGTGATCAACCTGTTGATGGATTTGCAGAAAAACTTGGGCCTCGCGCTGGTTTTCATTGCCCATGACCTCAGCGTGGTCAAACATATCTCTACGCGGGTGATGGTGATGTATCTGGGCCGCACGGTCGAGATTGCTGATCGGGATGCGCTCTATGCCAACCCGCAACATCCCTATACGCAGGCGCTGCTCTCGGCGATTCCCATTCCAGACCCCAAGCTGGAGCGCGAAAAAATCGTCATTCCGCTGGAGGGAGAATTGCCAAGCCCGATGGCTCCCCCTTCCGGCTGCGTCTTCCGCACGCGCTGTCCCCGCGCGCAAGCGCGCTGTGCTCAGGAGGTTCCGGTCTTGCAAGCGGCGAGACATTCGGTCGCCTGCCATTTTCCCGGTACCGCTTAGAATGAGCAACACCACGTTCCACGAGAGTGTTCTTTAGAGTTTGTCAGGGAAAAGTGGAATCCGGTTTTTCTGATCAGACAAACTCAAACAAAGGAAGCTAGAGTCTGTCTGGTTCAATTTGAACCTGACAGACTCTAGCATAAGGCCATGAGGCTCTGTGGCACGGGATTGCTCCATCATACGTGCGTGAACAAAGGCTTGCCACTGCCGCAAAATTGCGTAAACCCGATGCAGATGCACTCGTGTAAGGAAGCCCCATGTCTCCCGCGACCGCCCTCGCCACTCATGTTGCTGCTTTCAGCCAGGCCAAAGTCCTTTGCATTGGCGATGTGATGATGGATTGCTTTGTCGACGGTCAGGTATCGCGCATATCGCCCGAAAGTGCCGCTCCCGTTTTTGAATATCGCGCCGAGCGTGTGTTTCCGGGCGGAGCTGCCAATGTGGCGCGCAATATCAGCGCGTTGGGCGGTCAATGCACGCTGATTGGCGTGGTCGGCGATGACGATGCCGCCACGCGCCTGGTGGGCAGCATGGCCAGTAACACGGATATCACAACAGTCTTGCTGGTCAGTGATGACCGGCCCACGACGGTCAAAACGCGCTTCGAAGTGCGTGGCCATCACTTGCTGCGCGTTGACCGCGAAATAACGTCACCCATTGATGTTGCCAGCGAAAATGCCTGCCTTGACGCCATCCGTGAGCACATGCAAGCCCATGACATTCTGATTGTTTCAGATTATGCCAAGGGTGTCGTCACGGAGAGATTGCTTGCCGAAGCCATCAAAATTGCGCGGTCACGGAACAAGCCCGTCATCGTCGATCCCAAATCGCCTGACCTTGGTAAATATGCGGGCGCAAACCTCATAACCCCCAATGCCCATGAGACCAGACAAGCTTGCGGCATTTATCCGGACACGGACGAAAAAGCGGAAGACGCTGCCGCGTTATGTCTGAATGCCAGTCATGCCGACGCCGTGCTGATCACACGCGGCTCGCAAGGGATGACGCTGATGCTGCGGGACGGGTCAATCAGCCATATTCGCAGCGACGTGAGTGAGGTTTTTGATGTGGTTGGGGCCGGCGATACCGTGATTGCAACGCTTGGGATCGCACTTGCGGATGGCATGGCCATCACTGAGGCCGCGCATTGCGCCAATGTGGCAGCAGGTCTTGTTGTTGGCAAACGCGGCACCGCAACAGTATCACCACAAGAGCTTGTTGCGGCTCTGGAACAGCAAACCGATCACGGAGCCCGCAAGGGGCAGCCGCTTATATTGACACAGCAGGAAGCCTCGCATCATGCTCAGCACCATCGGATGCAAGGCAAGGTGGTGGGCTTTACGAATGGATGCTTCGACATTCTCCACCCGGGTCATATCTCGCTTTTGAAATTCGCCCGTGATCGGTGTGACTGGCTGATTGTTGGGCTGAACAGTGACGCCTCTGTGACCCGGCTGAAGGGTCCCACCCGCCCGATCAACACTGTCACAGACCGCTCCATTGTTCTTTCGGCCTTGGGCATGGTCGATGCCGTGGTGATCTTTGAAGAGGATACACCACAAGAGCTTATCAGGGCGATCCAGCCAGATGTGCTGATAAAAGGCGCAGATTACACGCTTGAAACCGTTGTTGGTGCAGACCTCGTGATGGCCAGGGGCGGCAAAGTGTTTCTGGCACCTCTTGTTGCGGGCAAGAATTCCACCACCACCATCGAAAGGCTTGCCCAATCCGATGTCTGAGAGGTTGCATGAAGGGTTGGGAAGATTTAGCCAGAGAGCGTTTTTTGACGACGGCTCGCAATTACACGCTGTTGGCCGAGCAATCCCCTTTGATCGTGGCTGCCGCTTTGGCCTGCTGCGATCGATTGCGAAAGGGTGGTAAAATCATCTTTTGCGGCAATGGCGGCTCAGCCGCTGATTGTCAGCATCTGGCCGCAGAGCTTGTTGGACGTTTTATCCTTGAGCGCCGCCCGCTGCCTGCCCTCGCGCTCACCACCGATTCCTCCATTCTGACCTCGATCAGCAATGATTACGGCTTTGCCGAGATTTTTGAGCGGCAGGTCAAAGCGCTTGGACGAGCGGACGATGTTCTCATCGGACTGACGACAAGCGGCCGCAGCACAAATGTTATTCGCGCCTTGAATTGCGCACGCGCTATGGGCCTGTTGACCATCGGTCTGTTCGGAGCAAAGCCCACCGACAGCGCTCTTGTTTGCGACCATGCAATTCACGTTCCGGCCGAAGAGGCGGCGCGCGTGCAGGAGATGCATATTGGCGTCGGGCATTTGTTTTGCGAAATCATCAAGCGCGAGTTGCGATAATATTGGCGCGCTGCATCATTCCTTCGATCGTTTCCGATGTGCGGAATGATGCACCGATTAAAAACGTCAGAGCGCCGTGCACCACATCAGGCGCACGGCGCGATAGCTCAGTTATGGACAGGACCGTTCAGACGATCGATCACCTGAAGCAAGATATCAGCGCATGCCTTCATTGGTTCATCGTCAGCGCATTTAATGTCTATTCTGGTCTCGCCATCCTCAACCCGGAAGTGGGCGGCCTTCGATGGTGGCGGTGGTGGTGGGGGGCGATGACCATGAGGCCCCATTGGGCCTTCAGGGCCTCTTGGCGGCGGTGGTGGTGGGGCTGCGCGATCCTGCGGATCGGCTGGGCCACCGGGCGGAGGTGGAGGCATAACCGCGTCCGCAGCCGGAGGAGCAGCAGCAGGTGCGGGTGGTGCGGGTGGCTGCTGGGCAAAGGCGGATCCGGTCAGAGCGGCAAGCGCCAGGGCAGAAATCAGATATCGTTTCATGGTGTTTCTCCTTTAAGGACATGGAGCGGGCATCACATAACGTGACAAACCGCTTTTGGTTCAACCTGGTCCCAAGACAGCCGAAGGAGACCGTCGAGGAAGACCGTTGAAAAGGCTATTCAGGGGCAGGTCTGCGCATAAAATCGCCAACCTCGCCGTGTGGTGGCGGTGGCGGAGGAGGGCCAGCCGGGCGAAGAGCTTCCGTTTTGCCGTCTTTATCCACCAGATAGCTGGCATGCACGAAGCCATCATCAAACCGGCCCTGAATGGTCACAACGTCATCCTTGGTGACAAGCTTGCCACCGTCTCCGGCCCGGCCCGTCTCAACCAGCGTCTTGCCGCTATCGTCTTGCAAAATGAATTTGTTGCCGTAAATCTCTGCAACCTTTCCCTTGATGGTGACCAGGCTGGAGGCAGGCATCGCGGCAATGGCCACCGGAGACAGGGGAGCCATTTCGGGCGCCGGGCGCATCAGCTTCATGGCTCCGGCACCGCCCACGGCACCAATGGTCAATGCAACGGCGATTGCTGGAAGAACCATCCAACGGCGACGGCGGCGCTCATGCGGTGGTGTTGGCTTTTCGCCCTTGTGCGGGTGAATATGTGTGTGGGTATCATCATCGTTTGTCATCATTCAGTCTCCGTGGTGATTGACAATCCGAACCTACGCCCTGCCAGCTATCACCTCGCTGAACCTTTTGGTTCAGATTCAGTTCAGCCGTTTCCGATAATTCTGCTTCTCCTCTTGCACCTCATCTCCTCTTGCAAATGAAAGCCATTGTTCCATGCGCATACTTCTCGTTGAAGATGATGACGATCTCAGCAGCCGGATCGCAACGGCGCTCAGAGCAGAAAATTTCGTCGTTGACATTGCCCGCAATGGAGAAGATGCGCTGCACGCAGGACTGACCGAGCTGTTTGATGTTGCCGTTCTTGATCTTGGCTTGCCAAAAATAGATGGCGTGACAGTTTTGAAGGGCTGGCGCGACAGCGAGCGCAATCTCCCGGTGCTGGTTTTGACGGCGCGCGACGGATGGCCCGATAAAGTCTCCAGCTTCAAGGCGGGTGCCGATGACTTTCTGGCAAAGCCCTTCAAGATCGAAGAACTTGTTTTGCGGCTGCGCGCCCTGGTGCGCAGATCAACGGGCCATGCCTCGTCGCGTGTCAGCTGCGGTGCGCTGGTGTTTGATGCGCAGCTGGGCACCTTTGAGCTCAACGGACTTCCCGTCAAGCTGACCGCGCTGGAATGGCGGGTGCTGTCATGCCTGATGTTGCGAAAAGAAACGGTGGTGGATCGCCGCGAGCTGAACGAGCGTGTCTATGATGGCGACGCGGAGGTGGATTCCAACTCTCTCGAAGTGATCATCGCACGATTGCGCAAGAAGCTGGGCGCGGATGCGATCGAAACTGTCCGTGGCCGGGGCTATATGCTAAGCGCAGCGGTATCGTCATGAAACCTGCTCTCTTCACCGGACCAAGGTCGATTGCCGGACGGCTGCTGATTTTTTCCGGCATTTTTGTCACGCTTGCGCTTGTGGTCGCCTCTGTTGTGCTGTGGCTGGCGCTGAAAACCGTGATCCGCGAGCAGATTGATCAGCGCCTTGATACCCAGATCAGCGCGCTGGCAGGTGCCGTGATCAAAGACGCTGGCGGCAAGCTTCACCTGTCCACGCGCATGGATACACCACCGTTTGATCGGCCAGGTTCCGGCTGGTATTGGCAGATCGATAGTGCGGGACAGCGATTGACCTCGCGCTCGCTGTTGGGCGAAAGCATCAATGCTCCTCCTTTGCGCCAAAGCTTTCTGCAGATGATGACCGCAACCCCCTCTCCCGGCGAGGGAGACGATCACGGGCGAAAACTTTATGTGCGCCAAACCACCCGCGATGTGGGTGGCATCATCATGACCATCACCGTGTCAGCGCCACAAGCCGCTTTGGCAGATCCCGCCATCCGCGCGTTGCTATGGCTGATCCCCAGCATTTTGCTGCTGGGCGCTGTGCTCATCGCTGGTACCTTGTGGCAAATCCGTTTCGGCCTGCGTCCCCTCACATCCATGGCTGGCGATATTGACGCCATCAATCGTGGCGAAAAATCGCGTTTGGCGGACATGCCGATCCGTGAGCTTGCGCCCTTGGTCTCCAAGACAAATGCGTTGATTGAAAGCAATGAAGAGAGGCTTGCCGCAACCCGCATCCAGTTTGCCAACCTTGCGCACGGATTGAAAACCCCCGTCGCCAGCCTGCTGCTGGCGCTCAATGGCACCAACGATCCAGACAGCACCTTGCGCAACCTCGTTATCCGCATCGACACCAGAATCAAACATCATCTCAGTGCGGCCCGCAAGGTCATGGTGTCGGCTGGCACGCCTGCCCGCACCGATCTGGCCCGTTGCATGCAAGACGTGAGTGGCGCTGTCAGCCTGATCCATGCGGAGAGACAGATCAGCCTGCAAACCGACATTGCCAAAGGCGCCTATCTTGCCTGCGATGAAAAAGATGTCGAGGAAATGCTTGGCAACCTGATCGACAATGCGTTCAAATGGGCGGCAACGCAGGTGTGCATCACGGCGGTGCATGAGGGGCCAACGATGCGGATCACCATTGACGACGACGGCCCCGGCATTCCGCTCGAGCGCCTTCAGGCCGTTCTACTGCCGGGCGTGCGCGAGGATGAGCGCATTCCGGGCGATGGCTTTGGTTTGAATATCGTCATGGAAATGGCCGCTCTTTACGGCGGATCGTTTGAACTCGCGCAACGCGCGCCCACGGGCCTTAGGGCAAGTCTGGTGCTGCCCGCCGCCCAAAGGCATGAAACCAAGCAGGACAACGGGCAAAAAAGCGCAGCGCGTTGATCACCGAGATCCACAAAACCTCCACGTAACATCCACACAACGACGAAGATTGACTGATATGGGAAGGATTGAAGGTTCACAGGAGAAGCTATTTTGATCGTGCTTCGCGCCACTCAAACAGGTCACCATGATGGATAAAGAAACACGAGATAGGGCGGCAAAATATCCTCTGCCTATTCGGGTCGTTCATTGGGTGCGGGCCTGTCTGGTGCTGGGATTGCTGGCCTGCGGCTGGTATATGTCCGGCCTTCCCGAAGGCGATTTATCATCTTTTTTATATATCAATCACAAAAAATTCGGCATTCTGGTGTGGCTGATCGCCGTGCTTCACCTTGGCCTGCGCTGGCAGTACAAGTCCGTTCTCCCCACCGCTCCACAGGCGTTGGCCGCATGGGAAAAATTGCTCTCCCACACCATGCATCGGCTCATCATTGCGTTGACACTGCTGGTTCCGATGATGGGCTACCTTCTGTCGAGCACATTCACCCAAAGCGATGGCATCCCATTCTTTTTCATTGCGCGACTTCCTGATTTTCTGCCAAAAAATGATGCCGCATTCGTGGTCTTCCAGGCCCTGCACAAATACAGCGCCTATCTTCTGCTGGCATGCGTTGTTCTTCACGTCGCAGGCGCGCTCAAGCACCGGTTTCAAGACAAGGGCGGAAAAACCGATGTGTTGCCGCGCATGATGTAGGACAACGAACCATCAATAGACATTGGCCCCCGCACCGCCCTTTGCGGGCTCCACCGTTTTGAAATCGGCAAGCAGCCTGCTGGTTGCCGTGGCAAACAGGGTAACATCATTGCCAATGGCAACAAAGGTCGCACCGAGATTGGCATAGCGTTTGGCCAAAGCCAGATCGCCGCTCAAAATGCCGGCGGCCTTGCCATGGGACTGGATTTGCACAAATGCCTTTTCAATTGCAGCCTGCACCTCAGGTGCGGAAGGATTGCCAAGATAGCCCATATCGGCTGCGAGATCGGCGGGGCCGATGAAAATGCCATCGACACCATCAACGGAGGCGATGTCATCAAGAGCTGCAAGCCCCGCTTTGCTTTCGATTTGAAGCAGCAGGCAAATTTCGTCATTGGCAGTTTGAAGATAATCTGGAATGCGATTGAAATTTGAGGCTCGGGCAAGAGCAGCCCCCACCCCACGCACGCCATGCGGCGGATAGCGCACCGCTTTGACCATCGCTTGCGCCAGTTCTTTGCTATCCACCATGGGAATAAGCAGGGTCTGTGCGCCAATATCGAGCATTTGCTTGATGATATAGGTCTCACCAATCGGTGGGCGAATGATGGCATGGCTGCGTGAGCCCTTCATCGCCTGCAACTGCGCCATCAACATCGGCACGTCATTGGGCGCGTGCTCTCCATCCAGCAACAGCCAATCGTAGCCCGCGTCTGCACAAATTTCCACAGCATAGGGACTGGCAAGCGCCTGCCAGAAACCGATCTGGAGACGCTTGTCTATGAGCGCCTGTTTGAAGCTGTTTTTGGGAGCTGGCATCATATCTTCTCTCGTTATTCAAAATACAGACTGACCGAACCATAAGGACCGAAATCAGCAACAATGGCATCCCCATGACGGGCTTCACTCGGGCCGATAAAGGAACCCGCAGGCACCATACTGCGCCAAGCAATTGGCACCCCAGGCGATCGCGCGTACAGGCTGGATCAAAACAGAAGCACCCAGCCCGATTTCCTCCACCTCGGCATTGCCCGAGACGATAGCACCCATCCGACACATGTCAATTTGGTCTCGACGCATCGCCAGCCCTCCACTTTCATCTCAGCTCCTCCCTTGACGCTGATCAAACCGTAGCCCTTGTCATTCCAGTCAACCATGGACAGAATGACAAAATAAATTGTACTTTTTCGGCGGATATCCTTCCATGACTGTTCCGAGCTTTTTCATTTACGGCGAACCCGACAAGCAATTGGACATCGGCTTTATGCATGTCGAGACCGTCATGGAGCGCAGACATATGCATTATGGCCGTGTCGATGCCCATAAACACGACAAAATGGCGCAAATAACACTGTGGACCTGCGGCCAGGGCAGTTATTTCATCGAAGATCAGAAATTGGATTTTATTGCGCCCGCCGCCTCCTTTATGCCCAGCGGAGTGGTGCATGGTTTTACTGTCGATGCAGATTGCTCTGATGCCATCGTGGCCTCGATTGCAGATAGTGCGCTGCCCCCCATCGCCGCTCTTTCGATGTTGAATTTTGATCAACCGGTGATGGTGCGGGGCCAGCGTGATCATCGAAACTGGCAAAATCTGCTGACGATCATGACCCGCGTGCATGAGGATTATCGACAAGGTGCTGCAACATCCCTTGCCGCCCTCATCGCCGTTGCCACCAATGATATGGCCACTCTTGCCAGCCTTGATCATGCATCAACGCAGGGCGGCAATGATCTGGCACAAGCATTTCGGCGCTTGGTAGATAGCCATTTTCGTAAAAACTGGCCCGTTGAACACTATATCTCGGCCCTTGGCACCACACCGCATTTGCTTGGAAAAGCCTGCCGTCAGGCCTATGGCGTCTCGGTGAAAATCTTCATTGATCAGCGGCGCCTTCTGGAAGCAAAACGGCTGTTGTTATTCACCGTGCGCTCGGTTGAGGATATTGCCTATGAAATCGGCTTTCACGATCCCGCATATTTCTCGCGCTTTTTCAACACACGCACCGGCCTGCCACCCGGAGAATGGCGCAATGGGCAAAAAAACCGACCGGCCTGAGACTGCCAAGTCTTGCGATCCTGGCCGGAATGGCACAATGAACGTGTTAAGATCATAAGAGTTCGATGAAAATGGCTGACGCGCCCCTGAAACCGCATGAAAACGCAGACACGCTGGAAGGTGAGACAGCGCCACGCGCCACGCGCCGTTCGCTGCCCATCACGCTGTTGCGCGCCCGTGAGGCGGTGATGAGCCACTTTCGACCCATGCTGGCGCAGCATGATGTGACCGAACAGCAGTGGCGGGTTATTCGCGTGCTGCATGAGGCGGGCATGCTGGATGCGTCAGAGGTGGCCGAACGCGCTTTTATTCTGGCCCCCAGCCTGACACGGATGATCCGCTCGCTGGAAGAACGCGGCTTTATTTCCAAGCACAAGGACAGCGCCGACGGGCGGCGCGTGCTTCTCAAAATTGCCCCGGCGGGCGAAAAGATCATCCGCGAGGTGCTGCCAGACAGCCGCAAGATTTATCAGGATCTCGAAAATCGCTTCAGCCGCGAGCGGATGGATATTTTGCTGGAACTGCTGGATGAACTCGCCTCCTATCGCAACGAGGCCGGTGGATCTCTGCAAGACGAATGATCGTCAACCGGGGGTGGCAGGTGGAAGCATCGCCGTTTTGCGCATGCGCTTGCGTTCGACCACCATCAGCATATCAATGAAGGATCGCACCTTGGCGGGTCGAAATCTGGCCGGTGGAAGCACCGCGTAAATGCCGCCCTGTGGCAGCGTCCATTCCGGCAGCAAGTGCACCAGTTTCCCTGCCCGCACATCAGCCTCCACCATGTAATCGGGAAACACGGCAATGCCGACACCTGCCGCCACGCAGGCGTAGGCAGCTGGTGTTTTGTCTGTGGTCACGATAGGTTGGGCTTCGATGGTGACCGTCTCCGCCTTGCCACGGGAGAAGGTCCAGCGAGATGCGTTTTTCAACGCTCTGTTGGCAATCCAGGGGAGATGTGCGGCACCAGCCGGGGTAAGATCCGCCGTGAGACTGCTGGCAACTGCCGGTGTTGCAACAAGAATTTGTTCGAATGTGCCAAGCCGTCGTGCCTGATGGCTGGAATCCAGCAACCAGCCGACCCGGATGGACAGATCGATTTTTTCGGCAATCAAGTCACTGACGCTATCATCAAAGATGACATCGACATGCATTTGGGGATTGGCTTTTCGATACTCCGCAATTGTCGGGGCCACAACGGCGGCCCCATAATCGAGCGGCGCGGTCAGTGTCAGCGTTCCGGATGGCTCGGCACTGCGCAGCGACATTTCTCCATAGGCGGCTTCGGCCTCGCGCAAAATCAGCACGCAGCGCTGATAGAACAGCTTGCCATCCTCTGTCGTGTGCAATCTGCGGGTCGTGCGCATCAGCAGCGTCACGCCCAGTTCTTCTTCCAGCCTTGCGATCTGGTGGCTGACAACGGCCTTGGCTACGCCCATGCGATCGGCTGCCGCAGTAAAAGACCCCGCTTCGACAACAGCCGTAAAGAAGATCAGCCGATTAAGATTCAGCAGGTCGCTCATCATTGTCTCATTCAATCATACAGTCTGTATGATTGAATGATATTTATTGACGATTCAAGACCTGAGATAGTGATGCACGCCAATTCACCATCGAGGGACTTCCCATGATTACACGCCGCGAAACCTTCAAGCTTACCGCCGCAGCCGGCCTTGCAGCCGCCCTGCCCCTGACCATCGCCCGTGCGGCTGGAAGCCCGCTGGCATGGACATTTTTTCAGGCCAATGAAGCAGGCTTTCGCCGCACACCTGTGCTGCTCACGGGCAAGAAAGATGCAGTCCTGATTGATGGTGGCTTTACCTTTGCCGATGGCAAAACAGTTGCGGATGCTATCAAGGCAACCGGCAAGCGTCTGACCACAATCTACATCAGCTGCAATGATCCGGATTATTATTTCAGCCTGCGTCCGATTGTTGAGGCCTTTCCCGAGGCGAAAGTCATTGCCAAACCAGTCACCGTTGAGGCCATCAAGACCAATGTCGAAGAAAAATTGAAGGTTTGGGGACCGCAACTCAAGGAGAATGGCCCACAAACGCTGGCCGATGTGGTGATCCCGCAAGCCTCCGACGCCACCTCGCTCGATTTAGAGGGCAATGCAATCGACATCATCGAAGTGCCAGACATGCATGATCGTCGCTATCTTTATGTGCCATCGCTTGAGGCCGTGTTCGGCGGCGTTCTGGTCGATTCCGGCAACCACGTCTGGGTCGCTGATACGGCAACCGTTGCATTGCGTGCGGCCTGGATCAAGGCGCTTGACGGCATCATTGCCCGCGCACCCAAAATCGTCGTGCCCGGACATCAGGTTGAAGGTGCGCTGCAAGGTCTCGAAGCTGTCAAATTTACCCGCGACTATCTGGTTGCTTTCGAAGAAGAAATGGGGCGCACCAAGGACAGCGCCGAGCTGATCGCAACCATGACCAAGCGGTATCCGAACCTGGCAGACACATCAACGCTTGAGCTGGGTGCCAAGGTAGCAAAAGGCGAAATGAAGTGGGGTTGATGAAAGGCAGAGCATGCCGTTTCAGTTAGGCCGATGTCATTAAAACGGTAGCATGTCTGAGGATCTGTCAGGGTCGCAGTGAACTCCACAGATCCTCAATCATGGCAGAATCGTCGACCAAGGCCAATGTATCCGCTTTATAGCGCTGCAATCGCTCCATTGCGTCTGGCATGTCGTGCCGTTCTCCAATCCAGCCTATATAAGTGACGCTGCGCAACACCATGAACAGCGGCAGGGTCAGCAACGCGCTATCTGGCAACACCCTCACGCGGCGATACCCTTCAATCAATGCGGCTTTGATCACAAGATAGTCAGGTTCCGCACGGCTTTTGAACAGGGCGGTGGCGATATCGAACATGCGATAGCCAAGGCCGCCATCATCAAAATCAATCAGTTCGATCCGGTTGCCATCCACCAGAACGTTTTTCCGTACGAGATCGGCATGGATCAGGCCATAGTCGAGGCAAGAGCCTTTTGAGTAAATTACGTGAAGCCAATTCTGTGGCCCATTTCGCAGCAGTGCTTGTTCAGGCTGCTGGCTGAACGTTTTTGATGACTTTTGGCTTGGCAGCGCCGCGAGCGCCTTATCGACCTCGCGACGTTGCCTGCAGACGCTCTCGATTGTTGTTTTCGCATCGGACCCAAAACCGGTTCCCACGTTTCGGCCAAAGCTCTAATCAATCACCGCCTTAAGGAATTCGCGGGTGCGTTCCTCAGTGGGATCTGTAAACAGCTCTTCCGGCGTGCCCTCCTCGCGGATCTGGCCTTGATCGAAAAAGCAGACACGGTCCGAGATTTCTCGAGCAAACCGCATCTCATGTGTCACCAGCAGCATCGTCAGGTCATGCTCTTCGGCAAGTCCGCCAATCACGTTCAACACCTCTCCCACCAATTCGGGGTCTAGCGCCGATGTCGGTTCATCAAACAACAAGATCTTGGGCCGCATGGCCAAGGCGCGGGCGATACCGACGCGTTGTTGCTGACCACCGGAGAGTTGATGCGGATATTTATCGGCCTGATCGGCCAGACCAACGAGATCCAGCAGCTCGCGCGCCCGCATGGACGCCTCCTTTTTGCCAAGGCCCAAAACCCGCACGGGCGCTTCGGTGATATTGCGCAACACCGTCATGTGGGGAAACAGATTGAAGCTTTGAAACACCATGCCCAGCTTCATACGCATGGCGCGCAAATGCGCCTCGCTGGCCGGTTTCAAACTGCCGTCCTGGCCTTTCTCGTGCCACAGCGGTTCACCATCCACGCTCACCATGCCGCCGTCAATATTCACCAGCGTCATCAGAATGCGCAGCACGGTGGATTTGCCCGAGCCGGATGGACCGATGATAGACACTTTTTCGCCGGGATTGACTTCGAAATCCAGCTCGTTGAGCACAGTCAGGTCACCAAATCGCTTGATGACCTTGTCAAATTTGATGATCGGTTCTGTCATTTGAGAGCAAGCCCCTGTTTGGGAATAGCGGCATCCAAGGCACGAACGCCAGCCGAGGCCACCATTGTCATGATGAGGTAAAGCCCGCCCACAATGGAGAGCGGAATGAGATAGTTGAAGGTGCGATCACCAACGATTTTCGCAACGTTGAGCATTTCCAGCACAGTCACGACAGACAGCACCGGAACGTCCTTCATGATTGACACCAGATAATTGCCCATAGCCGGCACAATGCGCGGAATGGCCTGCGGCACAATGATATGGGTGAAGGTGCGTGCCGATGACAGGTTCAACGCCCTCGCCGCTTCGCGCTGGTCTGCCGCCACGGCTTCGATCCCGGCGCGGTAGACCTCAGACATATAGGCACTGTATTGAATGCCCAGCGCCAAAGCCCCGGTCATGAAAGCTGGCAGCACGATGCCGTAATCCGGCAGAACATAGTAGAGGAAAAACAGCTGCACCAGCAGCGGCGTGTCCCGAATAAATTCGCTGATCAGGCGCGCCGGCCATGAGATGATCTTTAAAGGAGCCGCCTTTAAAACGGCAAAAACTAGACCCAGCACCAAGGCCACGCCGAAGCCGACAATGGTGGCATGCAAGGTCACCAACATGCCGGTCAGCAAGATCGGCAGAATGGACACGGCAAAGGCAAGTGGGCCGGATGTATCCCAGGAATATCCAAACAACATGGCTCAGCTCCTCACTGTGCGCCAGCGACTGACGGCATGTTCTGTCAAGCGCATGATTGCGGTCAGCACCAGCGCCATGCCGAAATACATCACCAGCAGGATCGTGTAGACGGTTGTGCTGTCCTGGGTGAAATTGCGGATCTGTTCGGCGCGAAAGCTCAGATCCCCAAGGCTCACCAGTGAGACAAGGGCGGTGTCTTTCAGGTTTTGCACCGCCAGATTACCAAAGGGCGGCATCATTTCTGGAATGGCCTGAGGGATGGTGATGTGAAACAATGTCTGACGCGGGCTAAAATTCAGCGCGGTTGCCGCTTCATGCTGGCCGCTTTCCACCGATTGAATGGCACCGCGCACCACTTCAGCACCATAGGCACCAATGTTCAGGCCGAGGGCAAGAACACCCGCCGCAATCGGCGGCAGGCGCAAATCCATACCAATCGCCTGGCCGACCAGCGGCAATGCGAAATAGAGCCAAAACAGCTGCACCAACAGGGATGTGCCGCGAAAAATTTCAATATAGGTGATGGATAGGCCACGAATGACGAAACTGCTGGAGAGTTTGCCGATGCCGGAAACAAAGGCAAGAATGCCACCGAGCAGCATCGAATACACGGTCAGCTGTATCGTCACCCATGCGCCCTGCATCAGGGGGTCTAGATATTCAGTCCAATCCATAGGCCTGTCCGAAAATCAAAGGGGTTCAAACCGAAACAAGGGAGCGCAGGCGCACTCCCTTGCGAGACAATGATGGAAGAGGTTCAGGCTGAGCCTGACAGCCTCTCACACGCGCTATTCACTTTTGCACAATTGTGCTGTGGTGCGCTCCATTGAGCCTTTCAGGTCCGCTTCGGTAAAGCCGTAGCCGGTCAGACTCTTGGTCCATTCCGGCGTCTTCTTATATTTGGCCAATGCCGTATTGACGGCCTTTTGCAGGCTTTCATTGCCGCTGGCAAAGGTAAAGCCACCCCAGCTGCGCACAGCCTTGCCATCAATCATCGGGTCTTTGAAGTCGCTGGCCGTTTCAACTTTCTTGCCCTTCTTGGCAAGGCCGCCCACCGTCAAACTGGTCGCGGCATAGGCATCAGCGCGACCTGTGGCAACAGTTGAAATTGCATCGGCGTTGGAGGCAATCGTCACCATATTTCCGTCTTTCACGCCCAGCTTCTGCATCATCTCCAGCTGATCGGCACCCGCCATAATCGCTACCTTCAAATCAGGCTTCTTGGCAAAATCGGAAAAAGCATGAATGCCCTTGGGGTTGCCCTTGGCCACCAACAGCCCTTCCCCGTAGGAACTATTGGGCTCCGAAAATAGAACCTGCTTGCAGCGGTCAGGCCGGATTGCCATTTCAGCAGCAACCATATCAAAACGGTCAGCTTGCAGGCCAGGAATGAGCGAGGAGAAATTGGTGGTCACCCATTTGATGTTCTTGATGCCAAGCTCTTTCATGATCGCCTTGGCAACATCAGGCCCCGCCCCTTTTGCCTTGCCCGCCGGCGTCATGTAACCGTATGGAATTTCATTGGCAACAGCGATGCGGATTGTGCCGCTTTTCTTGATTTGCTCAAGCGTTGCGGCATGGGCGGATGCGCTTGCAAAACCTGCCATCGCGACAGTACAAATCATTGCTTTTGTTAAAGTCTTCATAAAATCTCTCCTGATTTCAACGATTAAAAGATCTCGTCCTGATCTTGAGGCAGGCGGCCTCTCATTCAATGTCTCTCAAATTTTGAGATGTTCAGGCTGCAACATGCAGCAGGTTTGCGTTGGGTGCGGTTTCGCTCACTCCGGTTTCACTCATTCCGGTTTCACTCATTCCGGTTTCACTCAGGCCGGTTTCATTCAGGCCGGTTTCGACCAACCCCCGATGCAAGGCGACCACAGCGGCATCAAAATCACGCTCTTCGACCACCACCTGCAAATCCACCTTGCGCAACAGGTCATGAATGCCCAGCACACCGATGCCGGCCTCATTCAAAACGGCAATCGTGCGGGCCAGAACCAAAGGATCACGCAGGTTTCGGCCAATCACCGACACCAGCGACACCTTGTGCAGCGACATGCTGGCGTCGGGGAAGGTCACGGACAAATCGGCCTCCACCCGCTTGATGGCATTCATGGAGCCTTTGAGAAAATGGGTGATGGTATTGGCATTGGAGCTTTTGGAGACAATCCAGACTTTGTGGCGCTGCAAGGCCTCCAGAATGGCAGAATCATACCCTTTCACGCCGACCATATCCTGATCGAAAAACTCGAAGGCATAGACCGATTTCAATCCGGTGATGATTTCCACCTGTGCCTTTGCCGATGTCAGATCAGAGCGGATGAGCGTGCCTTGATGCTCGGGCTCAAACGCATTTTTGACCCGAAGTGGAATATTGGCCTGACGCAGACTTTTGGCGGCCCTGGGATGAATAGCCTCCATGCCCATATTGGAGAGCTGATCCGCCACATCATAATTGGTTTCGCCAATCACCCGCACCGCATCGACGCCGACAACATTGGGATCCGCCGACGACAGATGGAATTCCTTATGGATAATCGCCTCGCTGGCCTTGGTGACAACCGCGATGCGCGACAGCGTCACTTCACTGTAGCCGCGATCATAGGTGCGCATCAGCACCTCCTGGCACTGGGCATAGCCGGTGACAATCGGCAATTCCTCGCTCAGTTCAATATCCGCGAATGCGCGGGCAATGCAGTCATCCAGACTGTATTGCTTATCCTCGCGCCAGCCGGTCAGATCAACGAAGCGCGCTCGAATACCGTGCTGGCGCAACAAAAGTGCCGTGTTGAAAGCGGAATGAGCCTCTCCCAAAGACGACAGCATTTCCCGAACCGACATCAAATGCTGCTCGAGCTGAAAATGACCAAAAGAACACAGACGCGACAAATCAAACAGGCATGAGCGAACGCCTTCGACACGCTCGCGAATAAATCTGTTGGCCGATTGACGCGACCCTTCATCGGCAAAGATTTCACTGTTCAACGCCAAAAACCGATCGGTCAGATCGCGCAGCGCATCGCTCCATGCGCCACTGCCCATACCGCGGCAAAACAGGGCGTAGACACCCGGCTCACCACTCTTTTTATGCTCCAAAAGGGCATCCGTGATACCGGAATAGGCCGACACCACGAAAATCCGATTATAAAGGGCCTGACCTTGCCGATCTCCTATCAAAACCGTGTCCAGCAATTCGCGCCAGCGTGACATGGATGTGCCGCCGATTTTCTCAACCGTATGGCCTTGATCTTCATGGCTGGGATCTTCAGCGCCGTTGGGCAGTTCAAAAGTCATGGTTTCTCCAGACGTCTTTGCGTGTAGCGAAGACGGCGTGTTTTTCTTTTCGGTTGAAACGGTGAAGGGCGGACGTCTTTATGCCGCAGATATAGAGTATTACAGCGAACCTTCGTGCGCCATATATGGTGCCCGACGCTGTAGCCTGCCGCTTTCGATTTTGATCGGCTTTTGCGGATCGCGAGCGCTCAAAAACGCGGGCCGAGGAGCCTTGGCCGCATAGGGCTGCTGCAAACGGTTCGACCAGGCATTGTAGACGAAGAATGCGTTTGAGCGCGGAAACGGCGTGATATTGCCATTGGAGCCGTGCAGCGTGTTGCAATCAAACAGAATGACGGTGCCAGCATTGCCTGCCGCATAATCAATCCCGTATTTGTCAGCCATTTTCCCAAGGCTTTCAGGGGATGGAACACCGATTTCCTGCTTCTTCAAAGAACGCGCATGGTTGTTCTCGGGTGTTTCACCGGCACAAGACACAAATGTCTTATGAGAGCCGGGGATCAACATCAAAGGACCGTTCAGCGCGTCATTGTCGGTGAGCAAGACGGAAGCCGAAATGGCCCGCATGCGCGGCATCCCGTCTTCTGCATGCCAGGTCTCGAAATCGGAATGCCAGTAGAATTCCTTGCCGTTGAAGCCGGGTTTATAATTGAGGCGCGACTGGTGGAGATAAACCTCATCATCCAGCAGATAGCGCACCCGTCCCGCGATGCGCTCATCGCTGGCGAGACGTTCAAACAGGTGGTTGTGCTCATCCAGACGAAACACCGTACGCACCTCATCCGAATCCGGCTCCGTGATCACGTCTTCAGCCGGAATGGACATCTCGCCTGAGCGCATACGAAGAGAATCGCGCTGAAGGGCTGCGATTTCGTCGGCTTGGAACACATCGCGCAAAATCAGATAACCGTTGGCTTCGAAAAACTCGGTTTCCTGACGGGTCAGCGGGGCCTGCGGCGTCCATTGACCCCAAACGACGGGATCTTTACGCTCCGACCAGATTTCCGTGGCAAGTCTTGTCGGATAATCATCGTGATTGGCGGAGTTTTTGGCAGTTTGTAACATGTCTACGCCTTTCGTTTGTTATTGGAGGGTCGGACTTCAAGCGGCTGCACTTGCTGGCGCATAAGAGCCATCTTCGCGATGCACTTCCTGACCGGTGACCGGCGGATTGAAGCAGCAGGCCATAACCATTTCTGATTTCGTCGTGAGGCGGTGGCGATCATTCTGATCCAGCGCATACATCACGCCGGGGCGGATCTGATGCACCTTGCCGGTGTCCAGTTCCTCGATCGTGCCCTCGCCGGATACGCAATACACGCTTTCAAAATGGTGTTTGTAGTGAAAAACATGGCTGGTGTTTTCATGAATCCGGGTGATGTGAAAGCTGAAACCCATGTTGTCATCAGCCAACAACAGACGGGTGCTATCCCACCCTTCGGCATTGACCAGGCGTTCTGTCTCGCGGGCTTCGTTCAAATCTCTAACAATCATCTTGATCTCCTTGATTTATTCAGCAGCAATGCGATGGGCACCGAGGGCTGCATCAAACGCATCCTCCAGAATGTCCAATCCATCATTGAGTTGCTTGTTTGAAATGGTCAGCGGAGCCAGAATCTTCACAACTTCATCGTGGCTGCCGGATGTTTCGATAATCAGGCCATTGGCAAAGCAGGTGCGGCAAATGCTGGCGGCAAGTTGGCCGGTGCCGACTTTCAAACCGCGCATCATGCCGCGGCCCATCACGGTCAAGTCATAGCGATCGGCAATAGCCTGCAAACGACTGCCCAGATCATCGGCTTTGGCGGCGACCTCCCGCTCAAAGGCATCGTCCGCCCAGAATTTTTCCAGCGCCGCCTGCGCCGTCACAAAGGCATGATTGTTGCCGCGGAACGTGCCGTTGTGCTCGGCTGGTTTCCAAACATCGTATTGCGGGCGCATCAAGGTGACAGCCATCGGCAATCCCATACCGGACAGGGATTTGGCCAGCGTAATAATATCGGGCGAAAGCCCCATGCCCTCAAAGGAGAAGAACCCGCCTGTTCGACCGCACCCCGCCTGAATATCATCGATTATGAACAGCGCGCCGTGCTTGCGCGCAATTGCCTCGATCTTGCGCAGCCATGGGGCCGATGCTGCATTCAATCCGCCTTCGCCCTGCACTGTTTCCACAAGAATTGCCGCAGGCGCATCAATGCCGCCAGAGGGGTCCGATAGCTGCCGGTCCAAAAGCTGTGCCGTATCAATGTCCGGGCCATAATAGCCATCAAAAGCCGCCCGCGTCACACCAGAAAGGGGGGTGCCAGCACCGCCGCGATGTTTGCCATTGCCCGTGGCAGCCAGCGCCCCGAGGGTCACACCGTGAAAGCCATTGGTGAAGGCGATAATGGTGTTGCGGCCCGTGACTTTACGTGCCAGCTTCATCGCGGCTTCAACGGCATTCGCGCCGGTTGGGCCTGTCATCTGCACCCGATAATCCATCTTCCGTGGCTTGAGAATCAATCGATCAAAGGTGGAGAGAAAGCCTTCCTTGGCATCCGTGAACATATCCAGCCCATGGGCAATGCCATCTGCCGAGATGTAATCAACCAGCGCAGCCTTCAGGTCTGGATCATTGTGGCCATAATTGAGGGTGGAGCAGCCCGCCAGAAAATCGGTATAGGCTCGGCCCTCAATGTCGTAGATTGTTGCCCCGACCGCCTTGTCAAACATCTTTGGAAAGCTGCGCGAATAGGAACGCACCTGGCTTTCAACACGCTCGAATGTGGCGATCGAAGCTGGGCGGTTTGTCTTAGATATTGTCATTGAAGATTATCCCAATAGTATGAATGGAAGGCCCCGAAAAAGGGAAGAGGTCATGCCGCCTTCGAGAAATGCGTATTTGGCTGTTCAAACGGTCCGATCACCACTTCAAATTCGGTGTCATGCAGGCCGCGAAAATGCTCAGTGCTAGAGAAATGCTCATGGCTTGTGATGGATGCCTTCAGCTGGCGAGCAACAGATTCAAACAATTTCCAGGAAGCTGCATTGTCCTTGGTAATGGTGCAGCGCACATGCCGCACAGCGGCGCAATCTCCGCGGCTTAAAACATCCTCAATCAGCCCCTGTGCCAAGCCGCGGTTGCGCGCTTTGGGGCTGACACATACCTGCCAGACAAACAGAGCATCGGGCTGTTGCGGCGGTATATAGCCAGACATCCAGCCAACAACCTCGCCGTCGAGATGGGCAATGGCGCAGGTGGGGGCAAAATGACTGCATTGTAGCAGATTGCAATATAATGAGTTGTTATCCAGGGCGGCGATGTCACCCACCAATTGCCAGACATCTGCACCATCTGCAGATTCTGGAGCCCGGATCGAGATCGGACTTTTGCTGGAATCCGTTGATCGTCCTTCGGTCGCTTGCACGTATAATCCCTCCTTATCATGGCCATATAGTTAGTTTTTACGAACTAACTGTCAACCGTGTTTTTTTGGGATTTTTTCACATTTTTGATAAAAAACATCATTAAAATATTGATTTTACGAAGAAATATCTTGTTATATAATTTCACTCTCCGTCGTTATTCAATCAAAAAATCAGAATATTATTTTAATTAACAAAATATTATTTCCACACGCCCTCGCGGGACGCCGCTTGGCTTTGACGCCTTCGAAAGTTATGGTGTGGGTTCATTGGAACATGGATTCTTCAGGTGGAAAATCGAACCAAGCTTGCCTTGACGGCCATGCGCAGAATTTTGCGCACCGCAGAGCACAATAGCAAAGCTGTCATGCAGCAAACCGGGCTGACATCCTCGCAATTAATCTTCCTGCAGATGCTGGAAGGCGAACAGGAACAGACCGCCGGTTTGATTGCCAGCCGCATGGGCATTACCCAGGCAACAACCACGGCGCTGATACAAAAGCTGGAGACCATGGGCGTCATCAACCGTCGCAAGGGCGAGCAAGACAAACGTCAGGTTTGGCTATCCCTGACGGAAAAAGGCCGTCAGGTGCTCAGCATCGCCCCGGACGGTATCCATGCACGGTTTCATGCACGATTTTCAAAACTCGAAGATTGGGAGCAAACCATGCTGGTCGCCGCCCTGGAACGGGTGGCCTATATGCTGGATGACGACAAAGACAGCGTCGCGGCCATTCTTGACACCGCACCCATTCTTGCACCGGATGATGCGGAAAACTCAGCACCATAGTCCTTGCCCACCATGCCGTGTGGCAGCCTATTGGCCTCCTCAAAGCACGCACAAAAGGAAGGCACCCATGATGTGAGACGTGCGTTACAAGGGTGGTAACCGCTTTGGCGTCTTGCAATCCTTTGGAAGGTTAAACCGCATTGAAATCTGCGCGCAACTGGCTCGTGGCATTGGCAAACAAGGTTACATCGTTACCAATCGCCACAAAAATTGCGCCCAGATCAACCGTATAAGGGCTGAATGGGCATCTCTCTTTATTCGAAATAAAGACTGACGGATCCGTAAGGCCCGAAATCGCCAACAATAGTGTCGCCATGCCTGGCTTCAATGGGGCGAATGAACGAACCTGCCAAAACGATCTGTCCGGCCTCAATCCCATCACCATACTGCGCCAATCGATTGGCAAGCCAGGCAATGCCGCGTGCGGGTTGATTTAATACCCCTGCCCCAAGGCCGGTTTCCTCAACCTCGGCATTGCGCGAGACAATTGCCCCCATCCAGCGCATGTCGATCTGATCGGGTCGCACTGCCCGCCCGCCGGTGACAACTCCGGCATTGGCAGCATTGTCGGCGATGGTGTCGAATACGCTGCGGGTTTTCTTCGTCTTCGGGTCAACACGCAGAATACGGGTATCGAGAATTTCCAATGCAGGCGTCACGTAATCCGTTGCATTGAGCACATCAAACACCGTTACACCGGGGCCTTTCAGGGGAGCCTTCATCACAAAGGCAATTTCGACCTCGATGCGTGGCTGAATGAAACGATCTTTTGGCACGGTGGCACCATCTTCAAACACCATATCATCAAATAAAACCCCGGAATCGGGAATGTTGATGTTCAGCGCATATTGCATCGCCTTCGAGGTGAGGCCAATCTTCCAGCCAATCACCTTTCGCCCACGGGCGATTTTCTGCTTCACCCATGCGCCTTGAATGGCATAGGCGTCATCCATCACCATGTCAGGGTGTTTCAAGGACAAAAGCCCTGTCTGGACACGGCTTTTTTCGGCCTCATCGAGGCTCATGGCTGCGGCTTCAATTTGATCGCGTGTCAGCATCCTAGAGCACCTCATCTGCAATTGTGTTGCGCAACAAGCCAATGCCTTCGGCCTCAACCTCAACCACATCGCCGGGCTTGAGCCAAATCGGTGGATCGAAGCGTGCGCCCGCGCCGGTTGGCGTGCCACAGACAATGACATCGCCCGGAACCAATGTGGTAAAGGTCGAGATGTAATTGATAATCTTGCGGAACGAGAAAATCATCCGGCTGGTACGATCGCTTTGGCGCACCTCTCCATTCACACGGGTTTCAAGCCTGATGTCGGCCAATTGGCTTTCATCGGTAAATGGCACCAACCAAGGACCGATAGAGCCTGAAGCATCGAAATTTTTGCCCTGTGTGACGTTAAACTTGGCATGACGCACCCAATCGCGCAGCGTGCCTTCATTGCACAGCGTCAATGCTGCAATGTGTGACAAGGCCTCGGCTTCGGCAATACGGCGTCCGGCTTTGCCGATGACAATGGTGATTTCACCTTCATAATCCAGTTGGTGACTTTCCGGCGGGCGGATCAACGGCCGGTCATGACCGGTGAAAGAACGGGGAAAGCGGATGAACAACGATGGATTTGTCGGAGCCGCCTGCCCGTCCTTATATTCCTCATTGCGATCGGGAAAATTGACGCCAACACAGATCAGTTTTTCCGGGTTGGCAAGCGGAATATCAAAGGTGATGGCACTGAGTGGAAAATCCGGCTTCAGATCAGCAGAAGTCTCCAGCACTTCGTTGAATGCATTGGCCACCACCACATCCATGAGCGTCGGATAGCGCGTGGCAAAGCGGGCCGCGAGATCAATCACACCGCCATCGATGATGAGGCCATAGGCCTGTCTTTGCCCGGTGGTAAAGCTGGCAAATTTGGGGTGGTTTTTCATGGGTAAATTGCCTTTACACAATGCCGCCGAGGCAGACATCCTTGATTTCAATGAAGTCGCCGATTCCATGTTTGGCCCCTTCGCGACCAAGGCCAGAGGATTTGACACCGCCAAACAGCGCTTAAGGCGCGATGATCGGCTGCGCCTTGAGGTCGGAGTGGCGCACATCCGTCCCGGCAAATGTGCTGCCATGTTCAAACCACGAGCGTGGTGCAGCGGCACCCCAAAGGGTCTGGCGCTGCGGGTCTTTCAGATCCCATTTGATCGGCTCAAGGTCAGGATCAACCGTCTGATAATCCGAGCAATAGATCTCGATGCGGTGGCCATCCGGATCGAGAATGTAGAGGAAGAAGGCATTGGAAATGCCGTGGCGGCCCGGGCCGCGCTCGATATTGGCAACCCAACCGGTGGTCGCCATCAAGTCGAGCAGATCAATGATATTGAGCGGCGTTGGCACCCAGAACGCGGTATGGTGCAGGCGCGGGCCGGTGCCATTGGTGAAGGCGATGTCGTGTACGCCGCCCTTTCGGTGGGTCCACGCGGCCCACAGGCGGCCGGTTTCTTCATCAGCGGTATATTCTGTAACGCGAAAACCAATTTCGTTGTAGAAGGCAACGGATTCATCCACGTTGGAGGAGAAGCAGTTGAAGTGGTCGATGCGCAGCGGCTTGACGCCCCGGTAAAGGGCATATTGCTGGTGAATGGGCGGCAAACGATCCATCCGGGCATAGAACTCCAGCGGAATACCATGGGGATCACGCGTGCGGAACGTGCGCGCCTGATAGGGCCGCTCAACCCATTCCACTGGCAGGCCCTTGGCCTTGAAGAAATGCGCGGCCTTATCCAGTTCCTCCTCATCAAAAACCTTGAAGCCAAGGTCACGCGCTTCGGAAAACGCCGATTTGCGCAGCACGATGCAATGATGGCCGCGCTCTTCCATGGCGCGCAGATAGATCACCTCGGATGTTTCATCCGTCACCTGCAAACCGAGCGTATCCACATAAAACGCCCGCGATTTGGCCAGATCCTTCACGCCAAATTCAACATGGCTCAGACGCACGATATTGAAGGGTGGATAAAGATTGGGTGTGGGTAGTGCCATGGTCAGTTCCTCCGTCCATCTGTTGTTCAAAACAGACACTCATATGTGTTCTTGATTGTTGATCAGCCGCCGAGTCTGGGAATGGCATGAGCCGTGGTCGCAAAGGCGATGTTCTTGGTTTCCATGTAGAAATCGAACGACCAGTCGCCGCCATCACGGCCAATGCCGGAATTTTTAACACCACCGAACGGCGTTGGCAGATGGCGTACATTCTCGGAATTCACCCAGATCATCCCGGCCTCAAGATGATCGGTGAAGCGGAAGGCGCGGGTGACATCGGATGTCCACAGATAGCCGGTCAGGCCGTATTGAACATCATTGGCAATCGCAAGCGCTTCGGCCTCATCGGTGAACGGAATGGCTGTCAGCACCGGGCCAAAAATTTCCTCCTGGGCTATGCGCATCTGGTTGTTGGCACCGGTAAACAGGGTTGGCGAGACATAACAACCGCCGCCGGGACCGTCGAACTTCGTGCCACCGGCCGCAACTGTCGCCCCTTCCGACTTGCCAATGGCGATATATTCGAGCACCTTCTTCTCATGCACAGGATGCACCAGCGGCCCAATCACCGTTTCCGGGTCCAGCGGATGACCAACCTTGATGCGCTTGGCTTTTTCCGCCACCAGCGCGGTGAATGTGTCGTAGATACTGGCCTCGACCAGCAAGCGTGACGACGAGGTGCAGCGCTCGCCGTTCAGCGAGTAAATCATGAACACGGCAGCGTCCGCTGCCCGCTCCAGATCGGCGTCGGCAAAGACGATCACCGGATTTTTGCCCCCCAGCTCAAAATGCACGCGCTTGAGCGTATCCGCACCCTGTTTCATGATCATCGATCCGGTGCGGCTTTCGCCAACAAAACCAATCGCCTTGATCAGAGGATGCTCGGTCAGCGCCTTGCCTGCATCCTCTCCCAAACCATTGACCAGGTTCCACACACCCTTTGGCAGACCTGCCTCTTCAGCAATCTCCACCAGAAGGCGGGCGGTGAGCGGCGAAAACTCTGCCGGCTTATGAACAATGGTGCAGCCGGCGGCCAATGCTGGCGCAATTTTCCACGTGGACAGCATGAACGGCGTGTTCCACGGCGTGATAATGCCCACCGGACCAATGGGCGCGCGGGTGGTGACATTGACCTGACCGGGTGCGCGAATGCTCTTGCCATCCCGCGCTTCCGGGGCGCGATCGGCGAAAAAGCGAAAGTTTTCTGCCCCGCGCAAAGCGGCTTTCGCCATGAATTTCAGCGATTGTCCGGTGTCCATCGCCTCGACAAAGGCGATTTCTTCGGCGCGCGTCTCAATGGCATCGGCAATTTTGTGCAGCAGCTTTTTGCGCACATCACCTGCCATGGCCGCCCAGGCCGGAAATGCCGCCTTGGCCGCCTTGGCCGCCAGATCTATATCGGCGGCCTTGCCGTGGGCGACTTTGCCTAAGGGTTTAAGATCAACCGGCGAGATCGTTTCAAATGTCGTGCCATCAAGGGCCGCAATCGCCTCACCATTGATGTGGTTCAAAACACCATCTTGCGCAAAACGGCCAAGGTAATTCTTCGCCTTTTGAATATTGTCGTCAAGCTTGGACATGGTCTCTCCGTATTCTTGCTCCAGCAACAGACAAGCCAGCCTACTGTCGCCCTGTTGCGCATCAATCTTTGTTGAAAGGGGGACAAAATGGGGTGGTCAGCCGGTCTTTTGTCGCAACCTCGGATGGATGGTGTTCTTTTTCCAGCTCAGGTCCGGATCGATCTCACGGATCTCCAGCGTCAGCGCGAAATGCGGCGTCTCAAACAAGGTGGCGAGTTCTTCGGTCACCGCGGCAAAAATACGCTCGCCCACCCGCTTTTTATCCTCGGCACTGCGCCCGACACCAACCCGCAACGACATGTCGATAAAAGCATTTTCGGGCAACCGGTCGGCAATGGCATAGGCTTGCGCGCCAAAGGCGCGAACCCGCACGGCACCGGTTTCAAACAGGCCGGTTGCCAAAAGCTCATCCAGAATACGCACACAGAGCGCATTGAAATCGACGCGGTCAACGAGGTTGGCCGAATATTCGATGTTAAAATGCGGCATAACTCCTCCACCGCTGATCGCTTGGCGCTTTCGCCAATATATTTATCATGTTAAGTATATTGGCGACGGTGTCAAGCCACCACAGTTCATTCAGCCATCATTATTGCTCCAAAGCCATGGCAAGGGATGGACCATTGACAAAACTGCGGTCGACATAAAGCAGCGCATGGCCATCACGACGGGCACGGATTTCAACGACCTCGCCGATCAGGATATTGTGTGTCCCGACCAGACGGGCTTCCTTCAAAAGGCAATCAAACGACACAATCGCATCGGCCAAAGCCTGATTGCCGGAGGCAAAGTCCACCCAGTCACCGGCTGCAAAGCGGGACGCCATATCCGGCTCGCGTCCGGCAAAAAAGCCCGCCAGATCCTTGTGATCACCTGTGAGGACATTCACGCAAAAGCGACGGTTTTCCATAAACAATGCCGTCTGGGCCGAGCGGCTGTTCATGCACACCAGCAAGGTTGGCGGCTCATCTGTGACCGGGCACATGGCGGTGGCGGTAAACCCGCCGCGCCCGGCAGGTCCATTGGTGGTGATGATATTCACCGGCGCGCAGACCCGCGCCATCGCATTACGAAACGCCGCTTGAGAAACAGGAGCATGGAGCATCATACCCTCTCCTTATTCCGCAGCATCACGTATGGGATCTGCACGGCCATCAAGAGGTTGGAGCCAGGTGTTACCCGTCCAGCCGTGCTCGTCATAATCGCTCATGCAGGTGTCCACCAGCGCTTCCATATCGCGCAGAACCCTGCCTTTCTCGGCACCCTTCAGCACCTGAAGGCGCACATCTTCCGGCGTGCCCGCATAGTTCAACTCGTAGAGCGCGTGACGGCCACCAAATTCCGTGCCGGTCGCATCCCACAGCAATTTCATGATCTTGATGCGCTCCTTGTGGCCCATATCATTGGAGCCGCGCACATATTGCGCCAAATAGCGATCAATCTGCGGGTTGGCGAAATCCTTGGCCGATGACGGCAGATAAATCAGGCCCGACGCCACGGAGCGGCGGATCAGGTCGATAATGCGCGGATAGGCATCCGACATGAAAGCACGGTAGCATAGGGCCGCTTCGAGGTTGGGCAGCTTCGCACCGCCCACCCAGTCTTGCGGATTGCGTGCCATGGCATCATAAAACGCCTTGAACTTGTGGCGCAGGGCAATCACCTCGCCCAGCATGGCCTGATTGCCGCGAAACGCATCGCCGCCAGTGGCGCGCAGCGCCTTGGCCAGCAGACCCGCCAAAAACTCCAGCTTGACGATAAAGCGACCGCAGCCCTGAAAGCAGAAGCCCTGCATAAACCCGGACATGACCGTAAACGACAGGATACGCTTGGCATCCTTGTAAATCAGAATGTCCTCCCAAGGCACAAACACGTTATCAAGCACCAGAATGGCATCATTCTCGTCAAAGCGCGACGACAGTGGGTAGTCAAACGGCTGACCCAGCCGGTTTGACGCTTCCTCATAGGATGTGCGGCAGAACATCTTGATGCCCGGCGCATTCATGGGCGCGATGAAGGTGAGCGACAAGGATGGGTCTTCTGTCACGGTGGCCGATGCCTGGGCCAGAAGATTGTAATGGGTCAGTGCCGATGAGGTGGCCACCACCTTGGCACCAGAGACATAAACGCCCGCATCAGTCTCTTTCGTGACGTGCACGAAAACGTCCTTCACATGCTCGGCGGGTTTATGCCGGTCAATGGGCGGATTGACGATGGCATGGTTGAGAAACAGCGCCGATTCCTGGGTGCGCTTGTGCCATGCGCGGGCATTATCGGCATAATCGCCATACCATTCGGCATTGACGCTCAATGTGTTCATCAGCGAGGCTTTATAATCGGCCGTGCGGCCCATCCAGCCATAGGTCATGCGCGCCCATTCCGTGATGGCACCCTGCTGACCAACCAGATCATCGACCGAACTGGCATGCTTGAAAAATTTATGGGTATAGCCGCCGTTGCCGGTATCGGTGGGTGCGGTCAACACATCCTTGGTGGCCGGATCGTGCAACGCGTCATAAAGCCGTGCCAGAGAGCGCACCGAATTGCGCATGGATGGATGGGTGGTGACATCGTCAACGCGCTCACCATTGATATAGACTTCGCGGCCATCGCGCAGCGACACGATATATTCGGCCCCTGTCAATGGACGTGTGGTTTCGCTGCGGAAATCTTCGGCTTTCATCTCAGTTCCTCCCTTGAGATGATCAAACCGTAGCCCGTGCCATTCGCGTCAACCATGGACAGAATGACAAAATCAATTGTACTTTTTTCGGCGGATGGGCACCGCGTGCGTCTCAAAATTGCCAAGGATGGTGAAAGGATCATCCCCGATGCGCTGCTGGATGAATCCGCCTCCTATCGCAACGAAGCCGGTCTTTTATTGCCTGAAAAACAAACCACACGCGCGTTTTGCCATGACTGCATGTGGTTTGAGGCCCCGTCACCCTCTGGCGGCGCGGCAAGCCTTGGTCGCTTGCTCATCAACCTCATAATTTGACATCAGCAGGACGCCAAACAAATGTTCGGCTTGATCGGGTGTATAGCGGCCCATGCGCACATCTCGCGCAACACTTTCGCAATCGCGGCGCAGCGGATCGCCATAACCGCCGCCGCCCGGCGTCATGACCCGCACACGATCACCGGGGGTGAGCGGAATATCCTGGGCCTTGGACAAATGCACCGGTACGATCACCTCGCCATCCTTGAACACCTGCACGCAGTTGGGCGCACCATCCTTGCCACCCAGCGCACCGGGTGGGCCAAAGCGGCCGTGATCCATGACAAAGCTTGCGGTTGCCTGCCCGCGCCGCAGCTCGATCTCATAATCAAGGCCAAAGCCGCCGCGATGGTAGCCCGCGCCGCCGGAGCCTTCGCGCAGCGCATAGCGGTGATAGAGCACCGGATATTGCTGCTCCATGATTTCCACAGGCGGAGCCTTGGAAATGCCAATGGTGGAGCAGCCATTGGCCAGCCCATCATGATCAGAATTTCCGCCATAACCGCCGCCGGAAATTTGATACATCACATAACCCTGATTGCGCTCTTGATCGAAACCGCCCAGCGCAAAATTGCCGGAGCTACCGGCAGGCGATGCGGTAACGCGATCGGGCAAGGCCTCAACAAGGGCGGCAAACACCGCTTCGGCAATGCGCTGGCTGACTTCTGCCGCACAACCAGACACCGGTCTTGGATAGTGCGCGTCTAAAAAGGTGCCGACGGGTCGGATCACGTTCAGTGGCTCAAATGCGCCTGCCGAAATAGGCACATCCGGGAAGATATGGCGCATGGCCAGATAGACCGAAGACAGCGTCGTGGCCAAAACCGAGTTCATCGGGCCAATACACGGCTTGGACGAGCCGGTAAAATCGAAGGTCAATTCGCCAGATTTGGCGGTGATGCTCAAGCGAATTTCCAGTGGTTCATCCACCACGCCATCGCTATCGACATAGGCGGTGGAGGTGTAGGCACCATCCGGGATCAGCTTGATGCAAGCCCGCATCTGCTCCTCTGATCGGCGGCGCAACTCGGCAATCGCCTCGTTGACCGTCGCATCACCATAGCGGTCCAGCAGCCGCGTGAGGCGTTTTTCGCCAACCAGAAGGGCGGCGGCTTGCGCCTTTACATCGCCAATCCGCTGCTCGGACACCCGGATATTGGAGCAGATGATGGCGTAAATCTCTTGATCCAGCACGCCTTGCTTGAACAAGCGCACCGGCGGCAGGCGCAATCCCTCTTGCTCCACCGAGGTGGCAGAAGCCGAAAAGCCACCCGGCACCGCCCCACCCGTATCCGGCCAATGGCCGGTGTTGGACAGCCAGCAAAAAATTTCTCCATCCCGATAGACCGGCATGGCAAAGCGCACATCCATCAAATGGGTGCCGCCAAGGTAAGGATCATTGACGATATAGATGTCACCGGGCTGGGGTGCTGCGGCCTTGCCATTGGCAATCATCTCAATCAGCACGCGGGTGGAATATTGCATGGTGCCAACAAACACCGGCAAGCCGCTGGAGCCTTGGGCAATCAGCGCACCATCAATGGCCGAATAAATCCCGTCCGAGCGGTCATTGGCCTCGGCAATCACCGGCGAAAAAGCAGCGCGTGAAAAGGAAAGATCCATCTCGTCGCACACCTGTTGCAGGCCCGACTGGATGACGGAGAGGGTGATGGGATCAACGCTCATATCAGCCTCCAATGCCGTTTTTCAAGGTGATGATAAGATTGCCATCCGCATCCTGATGGACATGATCGCCCGGCTCGATGATAACGGTGGTGTCCATCTGCTCGACGATGGCGGGGCCAATTAACGTAGCATCGGCAGGCAGGTGGTCGCGCCAATAAATCGGCGTATCAACAAAACCATCAAACCACACAGCGCGAGTGCCTGTCTGGGCATCAGTAAGGCTTTGCTTACGGCCCTTGCTGTCAATCAGCGCTGAAAGATCAATCTCCTCACGACGGCCAATCACCGAAGTGTTGACATTGACGAGATTGGCGCGAATTTCCGGCAAAGCCACGTGGAATCGGGCGAAATAGGCTTCCTCAAAGCGCTGTTGCAATTCTTCGCGGGTGGGTGTCGCATTGGGCAAAGGAACCCGCAAAAGATGCGTCTGACCAATAAACTGCATATCCACCGAGTAGATCTCGCGGATCTCGCGAATGAAGACTGCTTCCTTACCAATCAGACGATGCCCCTCGTCTCTTTGGGTTTTGAACCGCTCATGCACCGCATCCATATCGACAATGGCCAGAGGCCGGTTGATGGTATTGACAAAATCATGACGCAGATCGGCCACCACACAGCCCAATGCATTGGTGATGCCGGGGCGTGATGGCACCAGCACCTTTGGAATACCCAGCTCGCGGGCAATGGCCGAGGCATGCAGCGGCCCTGCCCCGCCAAAGGCAAACAGCGCAAAATCGCGCGGGTCTTCACCAAGGCTGACAGACACCATCCGCACCGCATCGGCCATGCGGGCATTGGCAATGCGCAGCACGGCCGAGGCGCTGGCAATGGCATCAAGGCCCAAAGGCTTGCCCAGCTCCGTTTCAAAAATCGCCTTCACGTCATCCAGCGTCATACCGCCGGGCACTTTGTTCAGCCGCGACGGGTCGAGCCTGCCGAGCAGCAAATTGGCATCTGAAATGGTCGGCTTGGTGCCGCCACGGCCATAGCAGATTGGTCCGGGCAAAGCCCCCGCACTCTCTGGCCCAACCTGCAACAGGCCAGCAGCCGTGATGCGCGCGATCGAGCCGCCACCCGCACCCACCGTGCGCACATCCACCATCGGCACATGGATCGGCATGGCATATTCAATCTCGATCTCATTCGAGACAGTGGGTTCTGCATTGCGGATCAGCGCCACATCGGTGGAGGTGCCGCCCATGTCATAGGTGATCAAGTTGGGCATGGCGGCTCTGCGTCCGGTATAGGCTGCGGCCATCACACCGGATGCGGGGCCAGACATCACGGTTTTGGCGGCTTCACGCGCCACGTGGCGTGCAGACACCATGCCGCCATTGCCGTTCATCACCAGCACATCATGCTTATAGCCGCGGGCTGCCAAGGTGTCGGCCAAACGCTCAACATAGCGCCGCAGCAAAGGCTGCACAGAGGCATTGACGGCAGCGGTCACGCCGCGCTCATATTCGCGGCTTTCCGACAACAGCGCGTGGCCAAGGGTGATGTTGTCATTGGGCCAAAGCTCAGCTGCGATTTCGCCAGCCCGAAGCTCATGGGCCGGGTTGGCATAGGCGTGCAAAAAGTGAATGACCAGCGCCTCACAGCCCATATCGATCAGGCGTCGAAGCGAGCTGCGCAGGCTTTGCTCATCCAAGGGCGTAACAACATGCCCTTGCGCATCCATGCGCTCTGGCACTTCAAGCCGCAGATCGCGCGGAATAATCGGCTTGAACTCACCTTTCATGCCATAGGCTTGCGGGCGGGTCCGTCTGCCAAGTTCCAGCACATCGCGAAACCCCATGGTGGTGATAAAGCCGGTTTTGCACAATTGGCGCTCCAGCACCGCATTGGTGGTGGTGGTGGTGCCATGCACAATCAGATCCAGTGCGGCAATATCGGCCCCTGCCGCATCCAGCGCGTTGATGACGCCAAAGGCTTGATTGTCCAGCGTGGTCGGGGTTTTCGCCAGCCGCACGGTGCCATGGGTGGCATCAAACAACACAAGATCGGTAAAGGTGCCACCCACATCAATGCCGGCCACCACCGATTGTGTGCCCTTGCCATCCGCTGATTTGGCTGATTGATCCACGCTTGTTCCCTTCTTGTTTTTTTTGCAAAAGACGCCCCGTTCTGCGCGGGGTCATCCCAATAACCTCATCTGTCCCGGCAGATTTTCACCGCAACCCGTCCCGGCCCTCAATTTCGGACACTTGCAGCCCGCCAATACGCGGCAAAGGCCTGCCGCTATCAGTCAAGGCCACCGCCACCATGATTTCGTCGGCGCGGGGGCTGTCGTTGATAGAGATGCGCATGGCATCGAAATGGCTGCGCACATAGGCAGCGTCTTTGTGGCCCAGCGGCACATCCAGCACCTGCCCCGGACCGCCCATCGCCTTGGAAGATGGCACAAGGGCCGCGCCTTTTTCCACCGCATCGCGCAAAGGCTTGCCCAAGGCTGGGTGCAAAATGGCAGCAGCATGCTCCAGCTCGCCATGTTCGCCCACCATCGCGGCCTTGCCATAACTCTCGGCTTTTGCGGGTGAAATGCCCAAGGCGTCTACGCAACGCTTGCCCAGCAATCCGCCAAGCTCGGCCCCGATCTCGATCAGCTCCGACAAGTCCTCTTGATAACGCCCGGCGTAAGGATTGCGAATAATCGCCACCGCACAGGCTTTGCGGGTGGCCGGGGCAATGTCCTTGCCCATCTCGCGCCGGGTTTCATCCACAAAGGTCACAAGCTTGCGGATCTGCGCTTTCATCGCAATCCGTCCTCGCCCTTGATGTCCGCCGCATTGAGGCCGCCGACGCGGGCATGGATGCGGCTGCCGGTGGTCATGACCAGGATAAACGCCAGTTCATTGGCGCGTGGACCATCGGGCACACCCACTTCCATGGCGTCAAAGTGGCTGCGCACATAGGATGCGTTGATGTGGGTGATTGGCACATCCAGACGGGTGCCGGGGCCGCCAACCTTCTTGGTGGATGGTACAATGGCTTTCGCATTGCCCAACACATCGCGCATGGCATAGCCGCCCGGCGCATGCCACAGTGCGCCGTGTTCCAGTTCCCCTGCCTGACCAATAATAGAGCCCTTGCCATAGCCCTGAATGGCCTTGGCATCGCCGCCGAGAGCGTTCAAAAGGCGGGTTGCCATTTCAAGACCCAAGGGCTCAAGATCTTTCATGAAATCGGCTATGTCTTCGTGGTAGCTGCCAGCAAAAGGATTTTCGATCACGGCAATCACCGCGCCGCGCTTCAAAGGCACCTCCGACACGGGACCGCCTTCGTGGAAAATGTCTTCAACAATGGTCAGGACTTTGCGGATTTTGGGTTCAGGCATAGTGTCTTTCCTCCAGGATAAAAGCTGCCGCCTTCGAGCTAAGCATGGGAATGGGTTTGGGCGTAACAATACGCGACCGCCCTTTGAGAAAAAGCGCGCACCGCGCCATCAGCCCTTGCGCCATGAAATGGCGGGCGAGCGCTTCACCAGCGTTAAGCGCTTGCGCGATATCGTCGTCATCAAGCGCGCCGCAGGCGGTCACCACCAGCCGCTCGCCCAGATCGCTATCGTCCTTGATGCTATTGGCCGCAGCCCGCACAATTGCGGCGTGGCCGGGTAGATCCACGGCATTGCCAATCAAGGTCGCCGCCGCATCGGCCATCGCCGCTGAGCGGGCAATGACCGTGACGCTATCGGCAATGCCCATGGATAGGCTGCGGCCACCGCGCCCGGATGTGGCAATGCCCCGGTTTGGTTCCTGACCACTCACCCGAAAACGCCCCAGGGCCGAGCCGGATTCATCAGCAATGCCAATCTCGAATGCTTCCTCGCCCGCCAGATGCAGCGCAATATCGCCACCATTGTTGACATAAAGCCGGGATGGCCGATCATCACCTTGGCAAGCGGACAGAATGGCACTGACAATTTCATCGGCAACAGAACCCGCCACAGCCGCCATGGGTGTGATGAAATGGTGATTTGAAAAATGCGCCACAGCATCGACCATGCGCTGCGCAACCGGCGAGCTTGGGCGCGGATTTGCCGCAAGATGGGGCATTTTCAGCAAGCTCAGTTCACCCACAAGCTCATCAAGCACCGTTGCAAACCGAGCATAGGCCGCCTGAAAAGAGAGGGCACGCTGGCGCTGCACGGCGGCATTGCCGACGTGGTCGCGATCGCCAACGCCAATCACCAGATCAATCGGGCCGTGCTGCAAATGCAGCCGTCCATTGCGGTCTCCATCCAGATAAGATGCTGCTATGCTGCCATTCATCCGCTGATCTTTCGCTTGCTCACGCACCCCACCGAAAATTCGTCTCATCCATCGGCCAGGGCGCATCACTTTGCCGGAAAATGCGCCGCTCTGCCTGCATTAACGCCTCTTCCAGCGGCACAATTGCCTCCATATGGCCGCCAAGCGCTCGGTAATCCTCAAGCCGCATGGTAAATTCAATCGGGGCAACAATGGCAGGGGTTGGCACATAGCCAAAGCTGTTCGATGGCATTTTGCTCACGTCAGCCATCACGGTGATACCGCCGCCGGGCCACAGATAGGCAGGCGCACCGCCGCAGGTGACATTGGTCAGCGCTTGCCGCACCGAATTGGTCAACCGCACCGGATTGGTGGTCACGCCTGCCCGCAGGCTGCCGCCAGCGCCGCCCATAAATAACACCGACACCATGGCCGGTTCGCAGTTCTCGGCAACAATGGCCACTGTTTCTTCCACGGCACTTGGCAAAACATCCTGTTTGATCGGACAAAGAGCATCATCCAGCACGTAATAGCCATATTGCTCGCCCGTGGTCGAAACCATCAACAAGCGCAGGCCCGGATAGGCAATTTTGGGGTCAAAATCGCCCAGAATATCCAGCGGATCGGAAATATTGGTGCCGCCCCAGCCGGTGCCCGGCTCTGCCACCTGAAAATAGCGCCCCGGCGTGGAGCGTCGGCCTTTAATTTTAATGCCTGTGGGTGCAACATCGAGCAGCTTGCCCGCCTGATGCTCGGAGAGGACGCCGGTAATATGGTCATCCACCACCACCACCTCATCGACCATATCTTTCCATTGGCGCGCAAAAATGCCAATGGTGGCCGAGCCGCAGCCAACCCGCATGCGCTCTTCCGGCGTGCCATTGATGATGGGGGCGGCCCCAGCTTTCAGCAGCAGCGTCGCGCCGCCATCCACTACCATTTCCAGTTGTTCACCATTGCAAAGGCGCATCAGCGTGTCACAGGTCACACGGCCCTCTTTTTTCGAGCCGCCCGTAAGATGATGCACACCGCCCAGCGAGAGCATTTGCGAGCCATATTCACCGGTGGTGACATGGCCCACGGCCTCGCCATCGACCCGCACCAGCGCCGTCTCCGGCCCGATGAAACGATCCGTGTCGATTTTAACCTTCGCACCGCAATAGGAAAAAATGCCCTCGGTCACAACCGTGACCATATCAACGCCATTTTGCTTTTGCGAAACAATGAAGGGCGCTGGCTTATAATCAGGATAGGTGGTCCCTGCACCAACCGCCGTGATAAAGGTTGATCCGGCGTGCACAAGATCGCCATCCCAATCAGCACTGTCGTCGGGCAGGAAGGGGACAATTTTGCCACCCTCAGATGCGGTTTTCTCGATCACAGTAAACGGATCAACCCGCACCAGATCACCGCCATGATTGGCATAGCGATCACACGCGCCAGACCTGCCATCGGCGATGTAGCACATTACCGGACAGGCATCGCATCGGATTTTGCCGTTTATTGCATTGGCGACTGGCTGCGTAACCATAACCTGCTCCCGATTATGACGATATCGGATCGTCCGCCGTGTTCCCGTTCATCGTTTTCGATGATATTGTTTGTATACGAATGACTATCCACGGACGAAAAGGAATGTCAAGAGAGAGTCCATCCAATCGCGCCGACCATTTGATTGACAATTCAGACCAAGCCGATAAACGACGCCCAACACAGTGAGGAGACATGTCCAACAACCACAGCAGCACGGATACGGATCAGCAACCGGGCAGCGTTACGCTGACAGACCGGCTTGAGACCTATCGTGTCGACCGGCAAATCGGCTTTTATCTTCGCCAGGCCAACCAGCGCCATGTGGCCCTGTTTGGCGAACACATGAGCGAGCGCCTCACAACTACCCAATGGGCGGCACTGACCAAGCTCAGAGACATCGGCCCGACCTCGCAAAATCAGCTGGGCCGCGATACGGCCATGGATGTGGCCACCATCAAAGGTGTGGTGGATCGACTGGTGGCGCGCGGCTATGTCTGCTCAAGCCCAGACCCCAACGACGGCCGTCGTCTGCTGCTCAGCGTGACCAAGGATGGCGAGGACGTCATTCAACGCAACCTTGCCAGTGCGCTGGCAGTGACCGACGCAACCCTGGCCCCCCTGACCTCCGGCGAACAGATGATGCTGATTGAGCTTTTGAAGAAGATCTGTTGAGAGGGCCTGGCCTCTCAACCCACAAAGGCGCGCTCAACCACAAAACTCGCGGGCGCATTGTTGGCCCCCTCGACCAGGCCAAATCCTTCCAAAATTGATTTTGTCTCATTGATCATCGCCATAGAGCCGCAAATCATGGCGCGATCCACCTCCGGGTTCATCGATGGCACACCAAGATCAGCAAACAGCTTGCCGCTGCGCATCAGGTCCGTCACCCGCCCCATGCGCTCAAACACCTGCCGGGTTGTGGTGGTATGGAGCCGCAAGCGACCAGCTGCCATTTCTCCAACCAGAGGATCTTCCATGAGATTGGCAACCAGCTCCGTTATATAGGTCAGCTCGGCAATGTCGCGGCAGGTTTGCACGACAATCACGTCCTCAAACTTCTCATAGGTTTCCGGGTCGCGCACCAGACTGGCAAAAGGGGCAACGCCCGTGCCGGTGGACAGCATGTAAAGCCGCTTTCCGGGTGTCAGCGCATCCAGCACCAGCGTGCCCGTCGGCTTTTTGCGCATCAAAACGGTATCACCGGGCTTGATCCGCTGCAAATGCTCGGTCAGTGGGCCATTTTCGACCTTGATCGAGAAAAACTCGATCTCGTCATCCCAGGATGGGCTGGCAATGGAATAGGCCCGAAACACCGGCTTATCAGCGTTTGGCAGGCCAATCATCACAAACTCGCCAGAGCGAAACCGAAAGCTTGCGGGACGGCTGATGCGAAAGCGAAACAGCCTGTCGGTGTAATGCTGCACATCCAGCACAGTCTCAGCAAACACATTGTCAGGGATGGCAAAGGCGGGCGCTGCATTCGGAGCAATATTTGGCGGAGCAATGTTTGGATTGGTCATCATGGTCCCCTTATGATTTTCATTTGTATACGAATGAAAATCATAAATTTTGTCAATCGTCTTCCAATTCCTTTGCATCACTTTTTTGCTCATCCGGCTCGTCCAGCAGCCGCTTGAGCAGATAAATCAGGGCGACACGCTCGGCCGGGTTTAGCGATCCCATGGTCAGTTCGGAAATGGTTTGCGCACTGGGAACCATATTATCGAGCAAGGCGTCAGCCTCCGGGGTCAAGGCCATGATAACCTTGCGGCCATCCTGCTCATCGCGTGCCAGTGAAATCAATCCCCGCGCGGTCAGGCGCTCGATAATGCCGCGAATGGTGCCTTGATCGATGGCGGTTGCCCGCACCAGCTCGCTTTGTGAGCTTGGGCCCCTGTCGCGCAGCACGCACAGCGTCATAAATTGCACCGAGGTCATGCTCGGATCAAAGGCATTCTCTTGAAAAATGGCCAGATGCCGCTGATAAACCCGCCGCAGGAGATGGCCAACCTGTTCTGTCACGTTGTACGCTGCGTTCATGCCTTTGCCCTCTTCGCCCATAAATCGGCGCATAAAATAGAGTACACACCCTAAATAGCGCGAATTTATGTGATGCGAAATCGGGCATTTCGATCATTGCGTCAAAAAATGTGCAAAAAATATCTTGCTTTTAGAGTGGGTACACTCGAATATGCCTTTAGCGGGTCGCACAAAAACAAAAAGAAGCGCCGCACCGCCCTATAAAAATAAAGGCTGTTATAAGGTCTGGAGTTGTCGGGGAAAAGGAATTGTCGTTTATCTCCGAAGACAAACTCATAAAAGGAACCGTGAGCCCGTTTGGTTCTCGCTGAACCCGACAGCTCTAAGCCAGAGAGAGAACAGTGATGAAGCGCATTTTGGCCGTCATGGGAACGGCTCTGAGCCTTTGCGCCGGAGCAAATGCATCTGCTGCCGATATTAAAATTGGCGAAATCAATAGCTATTCTGGACTTCCTGCCTTCACCGAGCCCTATAAAAAGGGTTGGGAAATGGCGGTTGATGAAATCAATGCCGCAGGCGGCATCCACGGCAACAAGCTTGTGGTGATCTCCAAGGATGATGGCGGCAAGCCGGGCGATGCCATCACCGCCGCCAATGAACTGGTTTCCAAAGACGGCGTTGTGATGATTTCCGGATCATTCTTCTCCAACATCGGCCTGGCGGTCTCGTCTTTTGCCCAGCAAAAGAAAATCTTCTATCTGGCGGGCGAACCGCTGACCGATGCGATGACCTGGTCGAAGGGCAATGATTATACCTTCCGCTTGCGTCCATCCAATTATGTGCAGGCCGCCATGCTGGCAACGGAAGCCGCAAAGCTGCCCGCCAAGCGCTGGGCCACCATTGCCCCCAATTATGAATATGGTCAAAGTGCTGTTGCCGTTTTCAAAGAGCTTTTGAAAAAAGCCCGGCCTGATGTGGAATTCGTGGCCGAGCAATGGCCACCACAGGGCAAGATTGATGCGGGATCGGTGGCGCAAGCCATTGAAGCGGCAAAGCCGGACGCCATTCTCAATGTTACCTTTGGTGCAGATCTGGTCAAACTGGTGCGTGAGGGCACAACGCGCGGCTTGTTCAAGGATCGCTCGGTTGTCTCGTTTTTGACCGGCGAGCCGGAATATCTTGATCCGCTGAAGGGCGACACGCCAACCGGCTGGATTGTCACCGGCTATCCTTGGGACAAGGTCACAATTGCCGAGCACAAGGCATTTCTGGATGCCTATCAGAAGCGCTATAATGACTATCCACGTCTCGGCTCCGTGGTGGGCTACACGCTGATCAAATCAGCCGCAGCCATCCTCACCAAAGCCAACTCCACAGACACCGATGCTTTGATTGCCGCCGCCAAGGGTATTGCAGTCGATACGCCCTTTGGACCCATCACCTACCGTGCTGCCGACCATCAATCAACGCTTGGGGCCTTTGTTGGCAAAACTGCTCTGGTCGATGGCAAAGGCACCATGGTGGATTTCAAATATGAAAGTGGTGCAGACTTCCTGCCAAGCGAAGCGGATGCCGCAAAAATGCGCCCTTGATGGAAAGCTGCCGCGCCCCTGATGGGATCGTGGGCGCGGCACGCCTCTCAATCTGGCTTTTCTGCCGCAGCGTTTGAGACCACGCTCTCATGCGGCAGAGCAACCATCCACTTTCGCGCCAACATATCCGGGGAAGGAACCTCTCTTGGATCTCTATTTCGCACAATTCCTGACCGGACTTGCGAATGCCGCCTCGCTGTTTCTGGTGGCCAGCGGCCTATCGCTGATTTTTGGCGTGACCCGCATTGTCAATTTTGCCCATGCCGCCTTCTACATGCTGGGTGCCTATCTGGCCTATAGCCTGACAACCCGCTGGGAGAGCGCTCTGGGCTTTTGGGCCGCGCTGCTGGTTGCCGCCGCCATTGTGGCCGCAGTTGGAACGGTGATTGAAATGTTATTGCTCCGGCGCATCTACCATGCACCGGAATTATTGCAGCTTTTGGCAACCTTTGGTGTGACGCTGATCATCGAAGATCTGGTTCGGCTTATCTGGGGGCCGGAAGATCTGGTGGGGCCACGGGCACCTGGCCTTGAAGGCGCATTCAACGTGTTTGGTCATCAGCTACCGGTCTATGATTTTGTGCTGATTGGCCTGGGGCCAGCCGTGCTTGGTGGGTTATGGTTGCTGCTCAACCGCACCCGCTGGGGCACGCTGGTGCGGGCCGCAACCCAGGACCGCGATATGGTCAATGCGTTGGGCGTTAATCAAAAATGGTTGTTTACCAGTGTGTTTGCGCTGGGCGTTTTTCTGGCCGCCTTTGGTGGAGGCCTGCAAATCCCGCGCGATGCGGTCAGCCACTTTATGGATCTCTCAGTGATTACCGAGGTTTTCGTGGTTGTTGTCATTGGCGGGCTTGGCAGCATTCCCGGCGCGTTTTTGGCAGCAGTGATTGTATCTGAGCTGAACGCCTTTGGTATTTTGGTTATGCCGGGCATTTCGCTGGTGTTGATTTTCATTGTCATGGCGGTGGTGCTGGTGGTGCGCCCCTTCGGCCTGTTGGGCAAGCCCATGCCCAAATCACGCACCAATCTGGTGACGTCCGCGGTCTGGAAGCCCCTTGGCACAAGCGCGCGCCTTGCGGCGGCGGTCTTGGCCATTGCCATGGTCTGCTTGCCGCTGGTGCTGGGCAGCTATGGCATCGGCGTGGCAGCCGAAGTGATGATCGCCGTGACCTTTGCCATCAGCTTGCAATTTTTGATGTCGGTGGGCGGGCTGGATTCCTTTGGCCATGCCGCCGGTCTGGGGCTTGGTGCCTATGGCGCGGCTTTGTCGGTGCGGTATTTTGCTTTACCAATGGAATTGGCGCTGTTCGTTGGTCCGCTTCTCGCCGTTGCCGTCTCAGCCATTGCAGGTTGGTTTTGTGTTCGGCTTTCCAATATCTATTTCGCCATGCTGACATTGGCGTTTGCGCAGATTGTCTGGTCGGTTGCTTTCCAATGGGTGGATGTCACCGGCGGCGATAATGGCATCATCGGCGTGTGGCCATCCGCCTGGGCCAGCAGCGCGCAAGCCTTTTATTGGTTGACGTTGGCCGCCGCCGTGCTCACCATTGGCGTCTTTCGCCACCTCACCTTTTCGCCGTTTGGTTATGCGTTGCGGGCGCTGAAAGATTCACCCATGCGGTCGGCATCCGTGGGTCTTTCCCAGCAAAAGGTGCAGCATCTGGCCTTCACCATCAGCGCTTTGTTTGCTGGCTTGGCTGGCGCTCTGCTGGCCTTTCAAAAAGGCAGCGTTTTTCCCGACAGCCTTGGCATTTCCACCTCAATTGACGCCCTGGTCATGGTCCTGCTGGGCGGTTTTGGAACAGTATCGGGCAGCGTGGTCGGCGCGGTGGTTTACAAAACCGCATCCATCTGGCTGATGAGCAATACCGATTATCCGCGTCTGATCCTGGGCGTACTGATCATCACGCTGGTCATTGCCTTCCCAGAGGGTATTGTCGGCACGGGCGCACGGCTGATGCGCTGGTGGCAATCGAGAATGACGATGGCCAAAACCATTCGCCAGCCCCAAGGCCAACGTCAGGGAGATGTGGCATGAGCGCACAGTTACCCCTTCTGTCTGTCGAAAGCTTGAGCAAGAGCTATCAAGGTGTGCATGCCGTGCGCGGCGTATCGTTTCAGGTGCAGCGCGGTGAATTGCTGGCCATGATTGGCCCCAACGGAGCCGGAAAAAGCAGCTGTTTCAACATGATGAACGGCCAGATCCGTCCCAGTGCAGGACGGGTGATGATTGAGGGTGTCGATACCACGCACTATTCCCCGCAGAAAATCTTTCGCCTTGGCGTTGGCCGCACATTCCAGATTGCCGAGACATATCTGTCGATGACGGTGCGTGAAAATGTGCAAATGGTGCTGCAATCCCATCGAAAGGGTGGCTTAAGCCTCTCAGCCTTTTTCGGTCGGCTTGGCGCACTCTACCGCGACGATGCCATGGCGCTTTTGGCCCTGATTGGCCTTGATCATCAGGCTGAACGGCTCTGTCGCGAATTGCCTTATGGCGATGTGAAGCGGCTGGAGCTGGCTATTGCGCTGGCTGGCGAGCCAAAATTGCTGCTGATGGATGAGCCAGCCGCAGGTATGGCCGCCAAAGAGCGTGTGGCATTGATGGAGCTGACGGCAAAGGTTGTGCGTGAGCGGCACATTGGCGTGCTCTTTACCGAACACGATATGGATATTGTGTTTGAACACGCCACCCGCGTGATCGTGCTCAACCGTGGCGAAATTATCGCCACCGGCACCCCCAATGCCGTGCGGGCCGATCCGCAGGTGCAGGCGGTTTATCTCGGCTCTGGAGCCTTATATTCCCATGGAGAGGCGCATTGATGCTCAGTATTTCCGGGTTAAACAGCTGGTATGGTCCGGCCCATATTCTCTTTGGCGTAGATCTTGAGGTGAGCGCTGGCGAAGTTGTGGCTCTGCTTGGCCGCAATGGCGCTGGCAAATCCACCACCTTTAAATCCATCATTGGCCTTTTGGCCCGCAAAACCGGCACAATCCGCTTTCAAAACGATGACATCACCGCCCTGCAACCCTTTGAGATTGCTCGCAAAGGGCTTGGCTACGTGCCGGAAGAGCGCCGGATTTTCACCGAACTCACCGTTGAGGAAAATCTGGAAGTGGGCCGCCAGCCAGCCCGTGGCAAAAATGCAATTTGGACGCCTGAGCGGGTTTACGAGATTTTTCCCAACCTCGCTGAAATGCGCAAACGCCCCGGCGGTGCCATGAGCGGCGGTGAACAGCAAATGCTAACCATTGCCCGTACCTTGATGGGCAATCCGTATCTGGTGCTTCTCGACGAACCATCGGAAGGCATTTCACCAAAAATTGTCGAGCAAATGGCGCAGGCCATCACGATCATGAAGCAATCCGGCATTTCCGTTCTTTTGTCTGAACAGAACCTGCCTTTCGCCCGCCTGATCTCTGATCGTGCCTATGTGCTGGAAAACGGCACAGTGCAATTTTCAGGCACAATCAAGCAGCTCACCGAGCGCGATGACATTCGCACGGCCTATCTCGCTCTTTAGAGTTATCAGCGATAAAGCGGACTCCGGAGAACAAACGAAAACGAAGAAATCTAGGGTCCATGAGAGAGGAATGTAAAAATATGCCAAAAGCACAATGGCAGGCAAAAGCCCGCCATTGCGCGAACCGGCCTAGGTCAATTGAAGAAAAAACGCATCCGGGCTGTCCACTTCGATCAGCCGTTTGCGATCTATCATCCAAAACCGGTTGGCAACGGCATGGACAAAATATCGATCATGGGAAACAAGCAAGCAGCTTGCCCCTTTGGTGCATAATTCCTGTTCCAGAGCCTCTTGTCCCTCAATATCAAGATGGTTGGTCGGCTCATCCAGTACGAAAAAATTGGGGTCGGCCAAGCGCAAGATCAGCATGGCCAGCCGCGCTTTCTGCCCTCCCGACAAGCGATCAATCGCTCGAGATTGCATATCGAGGTTGATGCCAGCACCGGCAAGCAATGTTCGCGCCTTTTGGTCTCCAATATCATAGCGGTTGACAATCGCTCCCATCGGCGTGTCGCTGCCTCGCAGATTGCTCAAACCCTGATCAATTGTGCCAAGGACAAGAGACGGCGTTGCTTTGATGCCGGCACCCTGGTGGTCCGGCCGCTCAATCGCGCCGCGCAACAGACTGATGAAGCTCGATTTTCCGGCACCATTGCCACCCAGCAAAACAATGCGGTCGCCTTGGCGGATAAATTGCTGGCCGGTTTTAAAAAGCAATCGTCCGTCAGGTGTGCATACCTCCACATTGTCCAAAGTCACGAGAACTTTCGCATGGGTTCCGCTGTTCGTGAGCCTGATCGCACCGGCAGAACGCTCCTGATAAGCCGGTTTTGCCGCCCCTTCCAGCTTATCAGCCCGCTCCTTCAGTTGTTTGGTTTTAATCACCAGCAAATCGCTGCCAGAGTTCATGCCAATATTTTTCAGCTTTGCTGCCTGTCGGCGCAATTGGTCGGCGGTTCTCATATCGCGCTCAAACTGCCTTGCATCGGTGGCATCCACGCGCGCTAACTCGGTCCGCGCGCGGGAATAGGGCAGAGAAAAGAGCGGGCTTTGCTGCTGACGCAGGAAAAGCGTTTTGTTGGTCACTGAATCCAAAAAGCCCCGGTCATGACTGGCAATAATCACAGGCACATCTCTTTGTAATGCATTGAGCCAGCTTTCCAGCGCCGCGATCTTGCCAAGATCAAGGTGGTTTGTTGGCTCATCCATCATCAAGACATCTGGCTCTGCAACCCAGACATGGGCCAACATCATCATTCTTTGCCAACCACCACTGAGCGCCTTCACCTGCTGGCATCGAAGCGCCTCTGGCACATCCAGCATGTCCAGCACAATGTCCACCCGCCAGCTTTCCGTCTCCATCTGCTCTGGGCTAAGAGCAGAGAGAACCGCATCATAAAAAGAAAGGGAATGCAGGGCTAAAGGCACATTTTGCTCAACGTAACCGACAATAAGCCCACGGGTCCTTGTAATCTCACCCTCGCTTGGCTCAACTGTACCAGCGATACATTGCAAAAGCGTAGACTTTCCACCGCCATTGGCGGCAACGAGCCCAATACGGTCTCCCGCATTGATCGTAAAGTGGAGGTTGGAAAACAGCGGTTGGGCGCGCACAACGCCAAGATTGCGAATAGTGATAAGCGACATTTTGGTCTCTGCTCATGTCCGCATGGTTGCGCTGCACATGGCAAAGCCACAGCGCGACACCAATCAAATGCGGTGAAAACCCATTGCCAGCAGCTCAAGCATAGCAGCTTAAGCGCCAGCGCCACAAAGGGCAGACCAGAAACGTCTTAAACGAGATGTGGTCAGCCCTGCAAACGCATCTGCAGGGCATTGACGGGGCCACGTTGCTGGTAGAACCGGCAATAAAAATTATACACGTGACCCTCCTTTCTCTCAATTGGTTGCACAGCGATCTTAACGGCGTGATTTTTGGGTTGCAAGGATTTTTAGATGATATGCCAGCAATCATCCCAAGGTGCCCGCACAAGATGATCCCCTGAGTGACAAATCTTGTGCGATGAAGCTTGAATAAGATTACCGCGCAGGCATCGCTATGCATATATTGCATAGCGGGCGTGAGGTCTTGTGCCTTATCAACAAGGGCGTGAAAGCCTATATTCAAATCATCGAAACGACGTTGGAACTGAAGCAAAGTTGCTGGCGTCACAGAGGACCTTGAAAAGGGGATCATTATGAACGTAGCTCGCTCTTTCAATACATGGCGCAAATATCGTCAAACCGTCACCGAACTGGACCGTATGAGCTCGCGTGAGCTTCAGGATCTCGGCATCAACCGTGCCGATATTCGCAGCGTTGCTCGCGCATCCGCCGCTCGTTAAACGCTAGCGCCATAAATTGAGTGCTTGATAGCAATGCCCGCCAACAACGCGGGCGTTTTTGCGTTTTCCATGCCTGCAGTTTGACAAGATAGAGAGATGGACTTTTTTTGCATATCTGCACTGCAACAAAGTCTATTTTCTAAGCGAAAAAATAAGCTATCTTCAATCCCAACGAAGCAATGTACCTCCTCCCGCAAAGCTTCGGTTTCAGACGCTCCTCTCCTCCTCCCTAGGGACGTCTGATGGAACAACAGCACTCCTCCTCCCAGCTGCTGTTCGGTTCTTTTCGAAAAGCCTGCCGCACCTCCTCCCGCGGCAGGCTTTTTCGCTTTCAGAACCGCACAGTTCAAAGACCCAACTCAAGCCGCTATTTTCGCTCCCAGTTCTGTGCCGAGCGGTGAAGAGGTGGCGCTCACACGAAGAGATAAAGCCAATCTCTCGCAGCAACGTTCGAGCGAAACCGCTCGCGCTCGACACCTCCGCTTTGCGACACCCCGCCTATTCATGATTGCCTCTAGACGCTGCATATCTCTAGGTGGCACAAGCCATCAGTTTATTTGGAACGTGAAAACGATAAAAGCCCCTAAATTTCAGCTTGGTTGTGCTTGAAAGACCGGAACCTGCGGCTTGATGGTTTTGGCACCTCACTACTCGGCGGATTGGGTTTGGGGATCTTTGTCGTTATGACGTGCCCCCCATAAATTATGCCATTTAGACCTGGAATTTTCCACTTATGATGCCTGCAGGGCAGAAGAGGAGAATTCGATGAAAGCCTCGAAGTTTACGGAAGTGCAGATTGCATTTGTGTTGAAGCAGGCGGCGGATGGAACATCGGTTGGCGATGTTTGCCGCAAGGCTGGAATATCTGATGCGACATTCTATAACTGGCGTAAGAAATATGCAGGACTGATGCCCTCGGAGATGAAGCGCCTGCGCCAACTCGAAGAGGAGAACGCCAAGCTAAAGCGGATCGTTGCCGACCTTTCGCTAAACAAAGCTATGCTTCAGGACGTTTTGTCAAAAAAGCTCTGAGGCCTGCTCGCAAACGTCAGCTTCTCGACACAATCAAAGCGGATTGGAAGGTCTCAATCCGGCGTGCATGCGCCGTCTTAAAGATCGACCGGTCCCTTTACGTCTACAAGTCCAAACGCGGCGATCAGGCCGAACTGAAGCTGAAGATCAAGGATCTCTGTCAGACGCGAGTGCGCTATGGCTATCGTCGTGTGCATGTCCTGATCAGGCGTGACGGGTGGCCCGTGTACCCAAAGCGAATCTACCGCCTTTACAAGGGCATGGGCCTCCAGCTTCGCAACAAGGTTCCGAAGAGACGTGTCAAGGCGAAGCTGCGGGCTGACCGCACCGCACCTGCACA
>NZ_MKIM01000022.1 GCF_001939045.1 Rhizobium oryziradicis | reverse complement strand
GCAGGTTCAAATCCTGCCCCCGCAACCAATCTTGTCATTACAACAAAACCCCGTCAGAAAATCTGGCGGGGGTTTTGCGTTCACTCAAAGCGGTTCTTAGATAGGCCCACCGGCAGCAACATTACCTTCTTTGGTCGGCAACGTGCATGTCGCGGCCCACACCTCCTCGAGGGAACCCTTGGCTATGCGCCCGCCTTTCCGTCATAAGGCGATTTCGGGGCTTGCTCGCGGTGGTCTTGTTCGCCTTGCTTTCGATCTGGCGTCTGCCTAAGTGTTCTGTTGAGCGCAATAGAAGGATTATGCCCTCTTCGTCTGAAACCTTTCAGGCAGGACGCACGCTGTTTCGCCACACCGGTGGAGCATTGAAAATGAGGCTTTTGGCTTCGCGCACGTCTTCACTGGCCTGATCAAGAAGATCCGCAATGGCATCGGCCATGCGCGTGATGGGCTGGGCAAAGGTAGTTAGGCGATAGCCAAGCCAGCTGGCCAGCTCAATATCGTCAAAGCCGACCACGCAGATGTCTTGCGGAATCCTCAAGCCGAATTCCTGGCGCGCCGCATCCATGAAGCCGCAGGCTATCAGGTCTGTGACGCAAAATATGCCCTCTGGCCGGTCCCGCACCGCCAGCAATTGCCGGGCGGCTTCTGCCCCTGTGAGATAGTTGGTTGGCCCGATGCGCAAAAGCGTGCAGACATGACCTGCCTTCTCGGTGGCAGCCATGAACAATTGCTCGCGGGCAATCAGGCTGGGGGATGCAATGGTGGAGGATACGATGGCCATGCGCGTGCACCCGGCGCGACTGAGCATGTGGTGCGCATCATTCATGGCCGCCGTATAATCGATTGTGATGTGGTCTGCACCTTCCAATTGTTCGGCCCGGTTGATCAGAATGACGTGTTGGCCGCTTTTGACGCAGGTGTCCACCAAAGATGAGGGCGGCGTGCCAGAGAGGACAATGGTGGCAGAGGCCCGGTAATTCAGCGTTTGCCGAAGGGCGGCATCGGCATTGGCCTCGCCGCCTGCGGTGTTGATCACCATCACGGCGCGCCCTACCAGCTGCAACCTTTGCGTCAAAGCATCCAGCAGGCTTGCCTGATAGGGTGCTTTGAGATCAGCCCCTAAAATGCAGACCGGTCGGCTCTTTTCCTGGCTTAGGCCGCGCGCCAGATGATTGACGTGATAGCTCAAGGCTTCCGCTGCTGCCAAAACACGGGCGCGGGTCTGTTGGGAGACGGAGGCACCGGGCGTGAATGTTCTCGATACAGCAGAGCGCGACACGCCCGCGAGTTTGGCAACCTCGGCGGCACTGGCAATGGTTCTTGCCGATGTTTTTCGCGGGTGTTTGCCGGGCTTTTGCTCTGTCATGGGCTTTCAAAGCCGAAACCGGCTGCCTTCAGCACATGGGCCATCTCTGCCGCTCTTTGGGCCGCCTGCACCAACACAGCTTTTGGTGCGCTGTCCCATTCATCGGGATGAAGGGCTCTTTTCAGCCTTACATGGTGAATGGCGCTTTCCAATGTGGGGAAACGATCGGCAAATTCCAGATGCAAAAACAGCGAGACGAGCGCGACTGACCGGCTGCGACCACCCCGACAATTGACGAGAATATTGCCCTTTTCTCGGCGCGGATAAGAGGGCTTTTGCGGAAATTGCTGATCCAGCACGGAGCGCAAAAGATGATAGCCCGCCAGCATCATCATGTCCGGATTGCCCGCACCATCCACCAGACCGAGCTTGTAATAGCGCACCAGGCCCGCTCCATGGGGCATCAGATGGGGGGCAACCCCGGCTTTCGCCTCGCTGACAATATCGAGATCAAGATTGACGGCGCAATTGAGCACAATCTTGATCTGGTTTTGCTCCAACAGATCAGGATCGGCGGCACCATCGGAGCCGCCAATATAAAGATCAATTCCCCAACCGGGAAGCTTGCTTTCAATCAGGCTCATGGCCGGGCGGGGGTAGTGCCTTGTTTTGTCCATAGGCCCTGTCGCGTCTAACTGCATTCTCTTCACCTTTGCACGCATGCGACAGCGGTGTCCGCGCCTGCAGAATGCCGCAAGCGGGCACCGCTGTTTTTGTTATCCGGTTATTTCTTGTAGTTCAGGCTCCAAAGATCCTGCCAATCCTGACGGGCTTGCCAGTCGGCGCTTGCCGTTGCGGCGTCATAGCCCATGATCTGGTTGCTGATTTTGGCAATGCCCGATGGCTCGTCGGCAGGAAGCGCGATCTTGCTGTTGGTGGATATTTTTCCGTCAACCGCCTGCGGGGCAATGCCTTCCTCTGTCATCATATAATGAATGAACAGCTTTGCGGTATTCGGGCTTTTGCTGCCAGCGGCAATCAGGCCAAGCGACGGGTAATTCCATCCGGCAAAGGGGGCGAGACCTGCGCAAATGCCAAGCTTCATGCCCTTTTTATTGTCGCGATATTTGGCGGTGCTGACAAGGCCAATGAAGCTGTCTTTGACATCCGGCGCGCCAACGGCTTCGGCAGCAGCGCCATCCGAATCTGTCAACAGTGGGCCGTTTTGGGCCAGTGCTTTGACGAAGGCGGCGGTGGCCGAACTTTCCTTGGTGTCAAACGGCTTGCCGAATTCAGCCTGATAGGCGTCGGCCATCGCCTTGTCGTAATGGGTGGCCATCTGGTTGAACCAGTCGGTGTAGTTCGGCTTGCCCAAGGGGTCTTGCATGGACACCTTGTCCTTCCACTTCGGCTCAGTCAGCTCCCAGATATTTTTGACCGGGCAGGTTTGATAGAGGCTGGTGTTATAGGTCCAGACATTGGGTGCCAGCACCACGGTGAGTGGCTTTTGGAAGGTCTTTGGAATATCTGCCGCCAGATCGTCTGGCAGCCAGCTGATGGCATAGCCTTTGGACAGCAATTGCTCATTGGCGGCGGGCGCATCAGACAGAATGACGACATCGGCCTTGACATTGCCCGCTTGCGCCTCGCGGCTGACAATTTCCAGAATATCGGGTGCTTTCGCCTTGATGCCGGTGGCTTTGACACCGTATTTTTCGCTGAATGCCTTGGCTTGCTCGACAATTTTCCCGGTGGAATCATAGACATTGATCGGGGCTTCCTTTTGAGCAGCTTTAACCAAGGCATCGAGATTGAAACTCTCGGCAGCCGAGGCTGACGACAGGGCAGCAACCGAGGTTGCCAGCACGACGAGGCTAATCTTCCGAGATAAGGTCATGACAGTGTCCTGGTGTTGAGAGCATGAAGAAAATCTGGCCGGGAGCGTTCAGCAGCCGCGGTTTTAAGCAGGGGTGCGTCTATGCGTTGGCCAGCGGAATCGAAAAAATGCAGAGAGTCTGTGGGCAGGTGGCACGCGATCTTGTCTTTGATCCGCCAATGCGGTCTCGACTGGGTGGAATGGAAAATGCGTTGTGCACCATGGGACAGCTCGATGATCCAGCTGCCGCCCGTCGGCATGATGGTCTCGACTGTGACGGGGATGGCGTCACCATCGCTTGCTTCGCACAATCGGATCTCTTCAGGCCGAATGCCGCAGATTTGGGCGTCGTTGCCGCTTGGCAGATGCTTGAAAACAGCGCTGGCAAAGCCGCCAAGCGGGGTTTGGCCTTCGCCGCGCAGCTTGATCATGTTGATGTTCGGGTTGCCTATAAACTCGGCAACAAAACGATTTTCCGGCCGGGCATAAATCTCGTCGGGGGTGCCAACCTGCTGCAATGTGCCTTTGTTCATCACCGCAATGGTGCTCGCCAGTGTCACGGCTTCCCATTGGTCGTGGCTGACGAAGATAATCGTGGTGCCAAATTCTTCATGCAGGCGGCGCAGCTCCGTGCGCATTTCCAGCCGCAGCGCGGCATCGAGATTGGACAATGGCTCATCCAGCAACAACACGCCGGGATTGATGGCCAACATGCGCGCCAGCGCCACCCGCTGCTGCTGCCCGCCAGACAATTGCGAGGGGTAACGATCGGCGTAATCGGCAATTCTCAGCTTGGTCATCACATCAAGGCAGCGCGCTTTGCGCTCAGCGGCTGGCACTTTTTTCAGACGCAGACCAAAATCGACGTTTTTTTCCACTGTCATATGGGGCCACAGGGCGTAGTTTTGAAACACCAGCCCAATGCCGCGTTTTTCTGGTGGCACAAACCGCGCTTGTTTGACGGAATCAACGATCCTGTCATCAATGGCAATCTCGCCCTCGGAGGCATGTTCCAGCCCGGCCACCATGCGCAAAATGGTGGTTTTGCCGCAGCCGGATGGACCGAGCAGGCATAGAAACTCACCGTTATTGACGGTGAGGTCCACGCCATCCACGGCGGGCGTGGCGCTGCGATCATAGAATTTGGTGAGGCCGGTCAGGGTAATCTTGGGCATGTCAGCTCTCCAGACCACGGGCGAGGCTGTTACCTGCAATCCTTTGGATCAGCACGGTTCCAAGCCAGGCAATCAGGGCAATCATCAGCACCACGGCATTGGCGGCCTGATCATAGTTGTAATCCAGCAGGCGCAGGGAATAGGTGGTCAGCACATCGGTGGCGGGCACCGCCAGAATGATAAACAGGCTGACCCCTTTGATGCCGGAAATGAACGGCAACAGAATGGCTGTCGCCAAGGGGGCGGCCTGTATGGGAATGATGATTTTGCCCATCCGGCACCACCAGCTTGCGCCAATAATCCGGGCGGCTTCCTCTGGCTCACGGCCCAATTGGGTCATGGCCGAAATGCCGGAGCGGCTGGCAAAGGGCATTTGCTCGGCAATCAGGGCAAGAATGAGAATGATAGGCGTGCCATAAAGCGCTGGAATGGGGCCGCGCGCCACAGCAAACAGTGATAGAAATGCCGCGGCAAAGGCAATGCCAGGTACTAGATAAGGCAAAAACGTGATCTGACGCAGAAAATTGGCAAGACTACGGAACGGACTGCGCAACACGGCATAGCCCACCAGCAAACCAAGTGTGCCAGATATCAGCGATGCCATGCCGACAATGCGAACCGTATTCCACGCCGCTTGCCAAAACTCAGGTGTCAGCAAAATGCCATTGCGCAGGGCAATCGTATCCAGATGGGTGCCAATCCAGAAGTTCAGCGTGAAATTATCAGGCGTGAACCGTCCGGGCAAAATCATCACGGTGGAGAGAAACAGTGTGAGCAGCGGCAGAGCAACGCCCACCAGCACGAACAGACCGGCAAAGCCTGCAGCGGGAAGGCGAAAGCGGCCAAGGCGGCTGCGGCGATCCATCGTGCCCTTGCCGCCCACGGTCACAAACCGCCGCGCTTCGCGCATCATCCGCACGTCAATCAATAGGGTCACCACGCCAATCAGCATGATTGTGCCGGCCAGCACCGCAGCCACACCATTTTGGCGCGACGACAGCGAGCGGTAAAGCCCGGTGGAGAGCGTGTCGTAATTGATCGGCAGGCCAAGAATATAGGGAACCGCAAATTCGCCAATGCAATCGGCAAAAATCAGCAGAGCCGCAGAAAGCAGCGCGGGCCTCACCAGCGGCAAAACGATGGAAAAGGCGATTGCGCGCCGGGATGCGCCCAGAATGCGGGCGCATTCTTCCATCTGCACATCAAGACGGCGCAAGGCATTGCCAACGATGAGAATGACCAGCGGGGTGTAATGCAACACCAGAATGAACACGATGGGCAGATAGCCATAGGCCAGCCAATTGGGCGTGTGCACGCCCATGGCTTCCATCCAGCCGGGCTGGCCGCCGATTGTGCGGTTTTTGAAAATGGTGGTCCAGGCCAGCGCAAACGTCCAGGTTGGCAACATGAAGGGCACAATCAACGCCGTTGCAAACCATGCACGCCCCACCATGTCGGTGCGATTGACCAGCCAGGCCAGCACCACGCCAAGGCTGATGGCAAGCGTGACCGTGCCCAAGGCAATGGCGAGTGTGTGGACAAGCGGACTCCAGATCAGAACGGCAGACATGCGCGATATGAACACACGGGCGAGATAATAGAGGGTGAGCGCACCATCGCTTTGATGAATGCGCGTGCCATCGCCGGGATGCACACGTATGGCATCGAACAGGATGGAAAATACCGGTGCCAAAATCACATAGGCAAAAAAGCCAACCAGCAGCAGGCCGATGAAAATAGCGGGTTCGTGACGGGCGACCGCGCCGCTGTGCAACAGGCGGCGTAGGCGTCCTGTCGCCGCTTTTTGTGCCACGCTGTCAACACCCACTGCCATTCTGCGCCATCTCCTGTCAGCAACCTGACGCGTGAGATAATGGCTTTCGATGACAGTGCGATGACTGGCTTGCACTTATGTGCATAATGCGTTTGTTTTTCTACCGTTCAAAATTCAGCGCACTGTTTGCGAGGTGATGCGTTGGCATCGTTGAGCCTTGGTTTTAAATCGGCCTCGGTTTAAGTTACGCAGCAGGTTTGAGATGGTACAGAGTCCTTTGCGTCTGATAAACGCAGCGCTCTGTCACATCTGCTCTCACACGATGAAGGATCGGAATATGGCACAGACACCTCGGCGACCCGTCAACCCAATGGATGCGGCAGAAGCCTTGTTTAAGCCTGCCAAAAAGGCAGCCGCGCCAGCGGTGGAAAGGCCTGCTATTCCCAATGCCAAGGAAACAGTCTCCATTCGGATCGATAGCGATGTGCTCGCGCATTTTCAAGAAGACGGAGCGGGCTGGCAAGAGCGTATCAATGATGCTCTGCGCGCCACCATGAAGGCCACATCCTGATTTCAGGACGACGGAGCGGGCCTTGTCCGATAACGCCCGTATTTCGTTGCGCCCTCTGAGTCTGATGGTCAGAGAGTTGCATCGGGCTGTTTTTTCTCTTTGATTTTTTTCGATAAAAAACAAATTGCTTTCACTTTGGATGTCTTTTATCCAAAAAGAACAAAACCAGCTTGTTTGAAGGAGGAGATCATGCGAGCAGGAACGGGATGTTTTACGCACATATGCGCAAATGGCGCGATGAGCATGGGTGCAAAAGCCGCGCTGGCTAGCAGCCTATGAGCTATACGTTTGATTTTGCGTCACTTTTACCCTATTGGCCAGAGTTTTTGCAAGGGGCCTGGCTCACGTTGAAGCTTTCGGTTCTGGCCACCATGTTTGGCTTTCTGCTTGGCATGTTTTGCGCCATCGCCCGTGCGGATGGTGCACCCTGGTTGAAAAAACTGGTTGCTCTCTATGTTGAGATTATCCGCAACACCCCGCTTCTGGTGCAGATTTTTCTCGTCTATTTCGGCTTTGCCTCGCTTGGCGTGAAAGTGTCAGCCAATACGGCGGCGGTTGCGGCATTGGTGGTCAATGTCGGTGCCTATACCTGCGAGATCGTGCGGGCGGGTCTTGAATCCATTCACGCATCCCAGGTGGAGGCGGCCGAATGTCTGGGTCTGACAAAGACGCAGATCTATTGGCACGTCATTGTGCGGCCTGCGATTGAACGGGTCTATCCGGCCCTGACCAGCCAATATGTGCTGCTCATGCTGGCATCCTCTATCACATCGCAAATCTCGGCTGAAGAATTGACGGCGGTTGCCAACCGTATCCAGTCCGACACCTTCCGTTCGTTTGAAACCTATATCGTCACCGGCCTGCTTTATATCGTGCTGTCCTTTGTGGTGCGGTTTGCTCTTTATCTGTTTGGTCTGGTGCTGTTTCCGCGTCGCCGCAAACTTGCAACAGCAATTTAGAGGTGCGGCGATGTCATTCAGTCTGACCCATCTCGAATTTATTGCGTTTGGTGCCTTGTGGACCATTGGTCTTTCAGCAATCGCATTTGTTGGCGGCTCTATTCTCGGTTTCTTGCTGGCGCTGGCGCGCATCAGTCCCAGCGTATTTCTTCGCACCCTTGCCAGTGGTTACATTCAGATCGTGCAAGGCACGCCGCTGCTGGTGACGTTGTTTTTGATCTATTTCGGCCTTGCCATCATTGGGCTTGATCGACTTCCTGCCTTGTTTGCCGCAGGCACCGGATTGGTGATTTATGCCTCCGCCTTTTTGGCCGAGATCTGGCGCGGGTGCTTGCAATCGGTGCCGAAGACCCAGTGGGAGGCCGCCGAATGTCTGGCGCTCACCCGTTGGCAGCGCATGACACGGGTGATCTTGCCGCAGGCCATGCGGATTGCCACAGCCCCCACCGTTGGGTTTCTGGTGCAGATTGTCAAAAACACCTCGCTTGCTTCCGTGGTGGGTTTTGTCGAGTTGGCGCAGGCTGGAAAGCTGGTCAACAACTCGATTTTCGAGCCCTTCAAGGTGTTTATCATCGTTGCCTGCTTCTATTTCGCCATTTGCTACCCACTCTCGGCCTGGAGCCGAAGCCTGGAAAGGAAACTCAATGTCGGCCGTCGTTAGTCTGACCAACGTCCACAAGAGCTTTGGCGCTATTGAAGTGTTGAAGGGCGTGTCCTTTGAGGTGATGCCCGGCGAAGTCACGGCGGTGATTGGCGCATCCGGCTCCGGAAAATCGACGGCGCTGCGCTGTATCAATGCGCTGGAAAAGATCAACAGTGGCGAAATCATCGTCTGTGGCCACAAGATTCATGATGAGAAGCTGGAGCGGCGCATGCTGCGCCAAGATGTCGGCATTGTGTTTCAAAGCTACAATCTGTTTCCGCATCTCACTGTTGCGCAAAACATCATGCTGGCTCCCACCTGTGTGAAGGGGCTTCGCAAAGCGCAGGCGAGAACATTGGCCGAAATGGTCTTGGCCCAAGTGGGGCTGGCTGAAAAGGCCGATGATTATCCCGAGCAGCTTTCAGGCGGCCAGCAGCAGCGCGTTGCCATTGCCCGCTCACTGGCCATGCAGCCCAAGCTGATGCTGTTTGATGAGGTGACCTCGGCGCTTGATCCGCATTTGACCGGCGAAGTGCTGCGGGTGATGGAAGATCTCGCCCGTGGCGGCATGAGCATGATCCTTGTGACCCACGAAATGGCCTTTGCCCGCAAGGTGGCCAATAAAGTGGTGTTCATGCATCACGGCAAAGTCTGGGAGGTTGGACCGGGCGCGATGCTGGATGATCCCCAAACACCAGAGCTAAAGGCATTTCTCAGCAACGGCTTGTGAGCTGGCAGACACGAAATTTATGGAGGAGGAAAAGCATGAAACGTAGAAACTTGATGAAGAGTGCCGTGGTTCTGGCCTTGTTGTCGGCCATCCCCGGCATTGCCTGTGCCGATGCGCTGGCAGACATCAAATCCCGTGGCACGTTGCGCGCGGCCATTGATCTCGGCTCGCCGCCATTTGGCATGGCAGATGCCAATATGCAGCCATCTGGCTCGGAAGTGGAGAGTGCGCGTCTGCTGGCAGCCCATCTTGGCGTCAAGCTGGAGATTGTCGAAGTTACCAGCCCGAACCGCATTCCGTTTTTGCTGACCAATAAGGCGGATATTGTCATTGCATCCTTGTCGATCACCCCGGATCGTCAGAAGGTGATCGATTTTGCCGATCCGCACGGGGTTATCCAGATCATTGTTGCAGCCCCCAAGGCGGTGAAAATTTCCAGCCTTGAAGACCTCGTGGGCAAGGATATTGCCACCACGCGCGGCTCCACCAACGACAAGGAAGCGACAACGCAGGCCAAGGGTGCCACCATTGTGCGTTATGACGACGACGCCACGCTGGTGACGGCGCTGGTGTCAGGCCAGAACAATATCATGATCTCTGCTCCCCAGATCATGAATGCGGTGAATGAACGTCGCAAGGCTGATCCCCTGGAAACCAAAATGGTACTCAAAGTGAACCCCTATGCCGTTGGTCTGCGCAAGGGTGAGGATGGGTTGAAGGCGGCCATCAATGAATGGGTTCACGCCGATCTGAAAGATGGCAAACTCAATGCCATCTACAAGAAATACAACAACATAGATCTGCCTGCGGACATGTTGAAATAAACCAAATCGACCGTTGCCTCACTGCAGACCGCGAGGATTGTCTGCGGTGAGGCACTGGATTGTTGTTTTTACATCGAACCAATATCGTCTGGTGGCATGGACGGCTGGACGTCAGAGCGGAGAAAGCATCATGAAAGCACTTCTGTGCGAAGAACCTGGCCAGTTGAAACTTGTTTCGCGTTCCGCGCCTGTGCGGGGTGAGGGCGAGGTGCTGGTGCGCATTCGCTACGTTGGTATTTGCGGCACGGATTTTCATATTTTCGCGGGCAAGCATCCGTTTTTGGAATATCCGCGGGTGATGGGCCATGAGCTTTCGGGCATTGTGGAAGAGGCTCCTGCCGATAGCGCGCTGAAAGCCGGGGATCCCGTCTATATCGTGCCATACCTGTCTTGCGGTCATTGCCACGCCTGCAACAAGGGCCTCACCAACGCCTGCTACAACATTCAGGTTTTGGGTGTGCATTGCGATGGCGGCATGGCGGAATATGTGTCAGTGCCGCAAGCCAATGTGGTGCCCACCGGTAATATCCCGCTGGAAGATGCGGCGATGATCGAGTTTTTGGCCATTGGTGCCCATGGCATCAAGCGCGGCAATGTCACGGCGTCAGATCGGGTGCTGATCACCGGTTCCGGCCCGATTGGCATGTCGGCAATTATCTTTGCAAAAGCCCGTGGCGCGCATGTGACGGTGATGGATACGCGGCAGGACCGGTTGCGTTTTGCCGTTGATCAGCTTGGTGCCGATGCCATTTTGATGGCTGACGAGCATGCCGAGGAAGAGGCGCAGCACCTGACCGAAGGCAATGGCTTTGACGTGGTGGTGGATGCCACTGGCAATGCTACCCCGATGCAGCGCGGCTTTAACTTCCTAGCCCATGGTGCGCGCTATGTGCTGCTCAGCGTCGTGCGGCAGGATATTACCTTTTCTGACCCAGATTTCCACAAGCGTGAAATCACCCTCTATGCCAGCCGCAACGCCCAGCCGGATGATTTCGCCGAAGTTGTGCGGCAAATGGAGGCAGGCAAAGTGCCAACGCGGGCGCTCAACACCCATCGGGGCCGTTTGGACGATGCTGTTACCTTGCTGCCGGAATGGTCAAAGCCGGAAGCCGGCGTGATCAAGGCTATTCTGGAGGTCTGATCATTCCGTCACGATGCATCTTGATGGTCATGGATAACCTCTAAAAATGCATCGCCATAGCGTTCCAGTTTGGATTGCCCGACACCGGAAATGCCGAGCAAGTCTTTGCTGTTCATTGGCCGCTCAGTGGCAAAGGCCACGAGCGTGGTGTCGGGAAAAACCACATAGGGCGGAATGGCCAGCTCTTTGGCAATGCTCATGCGCTTTGCGCGCAGCGCCTCAAACAAGGCCATATCGGTCTCGGAAAGTGCGGATTTGGCATTGGCAGAGCTGGGTGATGCGCCGCGCGACGCCTTGCCCTTGGTGGGGCGGTCTTTGCGAAAGCGCACCTCGCGCTCGCGCTTGAACACAGTGCGGGCCTCTTCGGACAGCGTCAGGGCACCATAGGCCTCGTGATTGACCGTGATGAGGCCTGCGGCCAGCAATTGCCGATAGACGGATTGCCAGGTTTTCACCGGCAAATCCTTGCCAGCGCCAAACACCGGCATATCGCTATGGCCAAAGCGGATGGTGCGCTCATTTTCATTGCCCATCAACACGTCGATCAAATGCCCCGCACCAAAGCGCTGACCGGTGCGATAAATGGCGGCAAGCGCCTTGATGGCAGCCTCCGTGCCATCCCATGTTTCAACGGGCTTCAGGCAGGTATCGCAATTGCCACAGGCTCCGGCATGGGCTTCGCCGAAATGGGCCAGAATGGATTGCCTGCGGCAGCCGGGGGTTTCGCAAATCGCCAAAAGCGCATTCAGCTTGGCGCGTTCCACACGCTTGACATCATTGCTGGAATTGCCCTCGTCAATCATGCGCCCGCGCTGGATCACGTCGGCCATACCATAGGCCATCCACACTTCTGATGGCAGCCCGTCGCGGCCAGCACGGCCGGTTTCCTGATAATAGGCCTCAACGGAGCCTGGCAAATCCAAATGCGCCACATAGCGCACATTGGGCTTGTCAATGCCCATGCCAAAGGCAACGGTTGCCACAAGGCAGAGGTTCTCTTCGCGCAAAAAGGCATCCTGATTGCGATCGCGCAGCGCGCGCTCCATGCCCGCATGATAGGGCAGGGCATAGATGCCTTGTGCGTTCAGCCATTCGGCAGTGTCTTCCACTTTCGCCCGCGACAGGCAATAGACAATGCCGCTGGAACCTTTGTGGCGCGACAAGAAGCGCAAAAGCTGCTGGCGCGGCTGGTCGCGCTCCACAATCTCATAGGCAATGTTGGGCCGGTCAAACGAGGTGGTGAAGACCTCCGCATTGTGAAGGGCGAGCTTGTCGATAATATCATCACGGGTGTGCGGATCGGCGGTGGCGGTGAGCGCTATGCGCGGCACGCCGGGATAGTGATCGGCAAGCTGCCCAAGCTCGCGATATTCCGGGCGAAAATCATGGCCCCATTGCGAAACGCAATGGGCTTCATCAATAGCAAACAGCGCAATTCTGGCATTGCCCATCACCTCCTTGAAGGCGGGGGTGACAATACGTTCTGGCGTGACATACAAAAGATCAAGCGCCCCATCGGCAATGGCGCGGCGCACCTCGACAAACTCTTCGCGGGTGAGGGAGGAATTCAGGGCCGCCGCTCGCACTCCCAATTGCTTCAGCGCCTGCACCTGATCGCGCATCAAGGCAATCAACGGCGACACGACAATGCCAACACCCTCCCGGCACAGGGCCGGAATTTGAAAGCAGAGCGATTTGCCTGCTCCCGTTGGAAACAGCACCACCGCATCACCACCGGACACCACGTGTCCAATGACATCGGCCTGTTTGCCGCGAAAGGACGGATAACCATAGATCTTTTGCAAAACTTCGAGCGGATTGGTCAATGTCCCGTTTTCAAACAGGGAATCGAGGCTGTTGTCCGTTTGCCGCATGCGAGTGCTTTCCATAAAAGCTGAAGCTCCATTCTTTGCTACATAATCTCTTAAATCGGTGCCGATTGAAGGTGTTATGCGCGATTGAATTTTGAAGCGATAATTTAAGCGGACATCCGCAGCAGATTGACGATCGCCTCGCGGTCAAAGCCGCCAATGCCTTCGCGAATGTCGGCATGGATCGCTTGCGCAACGGCCACTTCGTCGCGTTTTCGCAGGGCTGCAATAGCCTCCTGGTGCCGGTCGACCCGATAAAGCTCGGCGACATGCTCCATTGCGATGCGCAGAAACGGTCCCAGTTGCAGCCAAACGCTCTCCACCATGGGCATGATCATCTGCTCGGGGTGGGCCTGATAGATCGTACGGTGAAAAGCATGGTTGAGAACCAGAGCGCCGACATTGTCATTGTTCAAGATGGCCTCGTCCTGCGCTTTATCAAGGGCAACAAGCTCGTCGATCTGCCTCTCGGTGATATGGGCCACCGCCCGCCGCGCGGCATGTTGCTCAAGGGTTGAGCGCAGCGCAATCAATTCGCCGAGGCGCTCAGGCGTCATATGTGGCACTACGATGCGTCTGTTATCGAGAACCTTCAAGGCTCCTTCAGAGCTCAGTTGTCGCAGGGCCTCGCGCACCGGCGTGGGGCTGATGTCCATGGCATCGGCTATGCCGCGGATGGTCAGCGCTTCGCCCGGACGAATATCGCCGACCATGATGGTCTTGCGCAGCCGCCGGTAAGCAAATTCGCGCGTGGTCATGCCTGCTGTTTGCTCAAGGGTCATCATAAATGGCTTGCTCATGGCAGTCTCGATGCGGGTTGTATGGTTTGCAGGCTTTATCAGGTGCCGAGTGCCCTTGGTAAAGTCTCGCATTTTGTTTGTGTGTCTATGCGGAAAAGTCGGGTACCACTTTTCCCAAGCGCACTCTAGCAACTTGACGGCTTCATGAATAGAAGCCATAGTCGATCAATGTGATCACAAATTTTCTTTTGTGATATTCATTTGACAGGAGTTTCCCATGCCTTCGAATATCGAGGCGATCGGCAGTGCCATTGATGTGTCTGCAATTGATAGTGTGCAGGCCGTTGTCTGTGATTTGAACGGTATTTTGCGCGGTAAGCGCGTGCCGGTTAATCAGATCGAGAAGGTTCTCAGCGGGGGCATTCGCATGCCGCTGTCCATCGTGGGCGTTGATATCTGGGGCGAGGATATTGTCGGTAGCTCCCATGTGTTTGCCAATGGTGATATTGACGGCATCTGTGCATCCACCGGGCGCGGTGCCTTGCCGGTGGGCTGGACGCTGAAGCCCAGCGCCGTTGTGCCGCTGTGGTTGGTGAAGGAAGATGGCACGCCCTTTCTGGCCGATCCCCGGCAGGCGCTGGCCTCGATTGTGCGGCAATATCATGAGCTGGGCTTGAAGCCGGTGGTGGCTTCCGAGATGGAGTTTTATCTCGTCGATCCTGAGCCAGACCATGCCGAGCCGCCGATTTCGCCCTATACCGGCAAGCGATTGGACTCGGACGCGATCCTTTCTATCGATGAGCTTGATGATTTTGGTGAGTTTTTCTCAGACGTTTATGCCGAATGCAAACGCCAGAACGTGCCTGCTGATTCCGCGGTTGCCGAAAACGGCATCGGCCAGTTTGAAATCAATCTGATCCATTCCAGCGATCCGCTGAAAGCAGCCGATGATGCCCTGTTTTTGAAGCGCATCGTCAAGGGCGTTGCCCGCAAGCACAGGCTGGCAGCCACCTTTATGGCCAAGCCTTATGGCGGGCGCTCTGGCAGCGGCATGCATATGCATTTCAGCATTATTGATGCCGATGGCAACAATATCTTTGACGATGGCACCGCTGAAGGCTCTGACGTGATGAAGCATGCTGTTGCAGGTCTTTTGCGCGGCATGGAAGAAACCACGCTGCTGTTTGCGCCGCATTTCAACTCGTACCGCCGTCTGCGACCCGATACCCATGCGCCGACCAGAATTTCCTGGGGCTATGAAAACCGCACCGCTGCCATCCGTATTCCCGGCGGCAAAAGCTCGGCCCGGCGTATTGAACATCGCGTGGCGGGCGCGGATGCTAATCCTTATCTGGTGATGGCCGCAATTTTGGGTGCGGCGCTGGTGGGCATTCGCAACAAATGGATGCCCGCCGAGCCAACCTCGGGCCGCGCCTATCAGGGCAAGGGCGCGAGCATTCCAAGTGAATGGGGTGCTGCGGTGACCGCCTTTGAAAATGGCTCGATTGTGCCGGAAATTTTCGACGCGGAGCTTCGCGCCATGTTGATTGCCTGCAAACGTCAGGAAATTGCTGGTTTTGCTGAACAAGTGACCGATTTTGAATTCGGTGCCTATCTGGAAATTGTATGATGAGCGCACAAAAAACATCCTATGCTGGAAACGGCACCTATCCCGACAGTTATTATGCGGCCTCGCGCAATATCGTGCGAAACCCGAAGGTGTTGGAAGGCGAGGTTGTTGCGGACGTGGCGGTGCTTGGCGCTGGCTATTCCGGCCTTTCCACGGCCATTCACCTGGCTGAAAAGGGCTATAAGGTCGTCATCGTTGAAGGAGCCAACATTGGTTGGGGCGCATCGGGCCGCAACGGCGGGCAAGTGGTCAACGGTCTGAACGCCAGCCTCGATACCATCACGCGACGCTACGGCAAGGAGGCCGGGGCGTTTGTGGGCAGCCTCATTCAGGAAGGCGGCAAGACCATCCGCCGCCTTGTCAGCCAGTATGATATTCAGTGCGACTTGAAGCCCGGCAATGTCTATGCCGCCTACACGGCTGCGCATATGAAAGAACTGGAGCATAAAAAAGCGCTGTGGAAATCCCACGGCATGGACGATCATCAACTGCTCGACAAAGAGATGATCCGAAAACTGGTCAACACCGACGCCTATGTTGGCGGCATGCTGGACACCACAGGTGGACATCTGCATCCGCTCAATCTTGCTCTTGGCGAGGCGGCTGCATTTGAAAGTCTGGGCGGCGTGATTTATGAGCAATCACCGGCGGTCAGGGTCAATCATGAGGCGGAAAAGCCGTCTATCATCACGGCCAAGGGCCGGGTGATTGCCAATACCGTTGTGCTGTGCGGCAATGCCTATCTAGGCCATGTGGTGCCCAAACTGGTGTCGCGCGTCATGCCGGTTTCCACCCAGATGATGGCCACCGAGCCTTTGGGCGAGGAGCGGGCCAGAGCGCTAATTCCAAGCGATATGTGCGTTGAAGATGTGCGCTATATTCTGGATTATTTCCGCCTGTCTGCTGACAATCGCCTGATTTTTGGCGGCGGCACAGTCTATGGCGGCACAGATGCGGCCGATGTGCGGGCCAAATTGCGACCCAATCTGGAAAAAGTGTTTCCGCAAATGAAGGGCGTGAAGATTGACTATGCCTGGAACGGCAATTTTGCCCTGTCCTTCTCGCGAGTGCCGCAGATGGGCCGCATTGGCAAAAACACCTATTTTGCTCATGGTTATAGCGGCCATGGCGTAACCGGATCGCATCTGTTTGGCAAGATCCTGAGTGAAGTGATCAGCGGTGCGGATTCCAGCCGGTTCGATCAATTTGCCAAATTGCCGTGGATTCCCTTCCCCGGTGGTCGCATGTTCAGGGCACAATATTCTACGATTGGGTCGTGGTGGTACCAGTTCAAGGATGCCTTTGGTCTTTGAAGGGTGCAGTTAATAAGTGTTGCATACTAATCCAAATCGTTCTTTAGTGTGAAATTGAAGATTGCTCGTCGGGAGAACGAGCAATCGACATTCACGATGAACGTGAGGGATTTGGGTGAGGAGGACCCGGAGTATGAAACCACTGACTGCATTTCATCTCGGCAATCTCATTGTCGCCGCTGCCATCATGGGTTCCGGCACAACTGCCATGGCGGCGGGCAAAATGGCCTGTGTTGAGTTGGGCCGCACCGCATTTGATATTCCGGGCCTCAAAATTGAATCAACCAAAACCGTCTCTCTTGGTGATATAATCGACAAAAGAGACAAATCGCCCATCAATCATTGTGTTCTGCGCGGCCAGATTGGGGCTCATACGGGTGTCGATGGAAAACCATACGCCATTTCCTTCGAGGTGCGTTTGCCCGATGAATGGAACGGTGATTTTGTGCATCAGTTCAATGGTGGCAGCGACGGTTTTGTCGTGCCGGCTCTGGGGCAGGTTATGGGGGGTGATCGCACGCAAACGGCGCTTGGACGCGGTTTTGCTGTTGTCTCCAGCGATTCCGGTCATGATGCAATGGCCGATAAGGATGCGGGGCTTGCCACGGGAACGCTCTTTGGATTGGACCCGCAAGCACGGCGTGATTATGGTTACAGCGCCATTGAGACCTTGAATCCTGCGGCTTTGAAAATTGTTGAGACCTATTATGGCAAGCCTGTGCGGTTTCGCTATGGTATTGGCAGCTCAAACGGCGGTCGCCATGCACTTGTTGAGGCTTCGCGCATGCCCGGTGCGTTTAATGGGCTTTTGGTTGGTTATCCCGGTTATCATCTGCCAAAGGCGGCCATTCAACATGCATGGGATGTGCAGGCGATGAAGCCGATCACCGGCGATATTCGCACCGCTTTTACGCCAGCCGCCATGAATGTCTTGAAAAAAGGAATTCTGGCCAGCTGCGACGCGCTGGATGGGCTGAAAGATGGCTTTGTGGCCGACAGTGTGGCCTGCCAGCAAAAATTTGATATTGCTAAATTGGAATGCAAGTCCGGACAAGCGGATGATTGCCTGAGTGCAGCCCAGATCAAGGCGCTCTCCACCATGGAAAAGGGGCCGCACAACAGCAAAGGCGAGCAGCTCTATAGTTCTTGGATATGGGACACTGGCATGGCATCCAGCAATTGGCGCGCATGGAAGCTGGACGGCGGAAAAGCAGCCGATGGCACCCTCGCCATGCCTCGCATTGTGGCGTTGGGCGGGCCGTCTCTGGCCTATGTATTCATGACACCGCCGGTGAAAATCGGTGGCAGCGTAGATGAGGTTGAGAATTTCCTGCTGCATTTCAACTTCGATACGGACGCACCGAAAATCTTTGATAAAACAGCGGACTATCCCGAATCCTCCTATGACTTCATGGTGCCGCCCGGCGCAGACAATCCTGATCTCTCCGCTTTTCGCGATGCGGGTGGGAAGATGATTGTGTTCCACGGCAACAGCGACCCCGTGTTCTCAGTGGTGGATACGATTGCCTGGTACAAAAAGCTGGATGCCAACAACGGCGGCAAGGCCAAAAACTTCGCCCGCTTCTATGAAGTGCCCGGTATGCCGCATGGTGCAGGGGGTCCATCGACCGATGATTTTGATATGTTTGCGGCTCTGGTCGATTGGGTTGAAAAGGGTCAGGCACCGGAAGCCATTGTTGCAGGCGTCACGGCAGGTAACAAGGACGGTCAGGAAACCCTTGGCGATGTGAAGCGCAAGCTTTGCCCCTATCCACAGGTGGCGCGCTATACGGGTTCCGATCCAAAGTCGGCCGATAGCTTTACCTGCCAATAACAACTATCTGGTGGGCGTAGCTATTCCGCTATGCTCACCGGCTTAAATCCATCCGGGTGTCGCTCCAGCATAGGGGTTGCAAAGCAGCCTTCAACAATCTCTGGCAGGCCCGGCGCGAAGGCTTCAAGCGAAGGTTTCCAGCGATCTGATTGCAGCATGGCGGCTCCAATCACCACGGGGGTTATGCCGCGCGATTGCAGCAGTGTGAGAGCGGCCTTGATGGAGGTGCCGCTGGAGATAACATCGTCAATCAAGGCGACGCGCGCGCTTTCAATCATGGGCAGCATGCGCGGATCGATATAGAGCCGTTTGATCTGATCCGGGGTGGTGATCGATGACAGAGGCACGGAGAGGGCGTCCTCATACCAGAACTTGCGCGAAGTGCCGAGCGGCACATAGCGGCCATGGCCGAGCTTTTTGGCCACTTCTGAGGCCAGTGTGAGGCCCAGCGTTGGCAGGCCAATCACCACATCTGGCGCGTAAGCGCGCAGTCGTGTTGCCAAACCCTCCGCCAAGGCATCAACAACCGCAAAACTGGCCTGATTGATAATCAGCGAGGCCAGAGCGTGGCGGCCATCGGACAGCGGGCGGATTGGCAGTTGCACTTGCCGCCCATCCGTCAATGTCGCGGGGAAAAAGCGCTCATGGGCAACGTCACATGCAAAACTGCCGGGTGGGTGCAAGATCTGCCAAAAATCATGGGGTTGCATTGTGATCCTCTGATCCTGTTGGCAATTCGCGCTCGACCAATCGTGTCCAGAAACGAACGCCGGATTTAATCGCATCATCGTTGAAATCATAGGCGGTGTTGTGATGCAGCGCGCCATCGACCGCCGGGCCATTGCCCAGCCAGACATAACAGCCGGGGACTTCACCTGCGAAAAACGCAAAATCATCCCCAGCCGTTGAGGGCGGAAATGTGGTTAGGACTTTATCGCCAAACACGTCTTTTGCCGCCTTGAGTGCGCGGGCGGTGGTGCCTTGATGGTTGATCACCGGCGGAATGCGGCGAATGAAGTGATAATCTGCCGCTATGCCAAACATGCTGGCCGTGCCATGGGCAAGGCGGCCAACTTCTTCTTCCAGCTGGTTGCGAACCTCCGCGCTATAGGCGCGCGCCGTGCCGCCAATCTCGACCATATCGGGAATGACATTCAATGCCTTGGGATCACCTGCCTGCACCGAGCAGGCGCTGACCACGGCGGGCTGAAGCGGATCAACCACCCGGCCAACAATGGTTTGCAGAGCAGAGAGAAACGTGCCCATGGCAGTGATGGGATCGCGGCCCAGATGCGGTTTTGCGCCATGGGTGCCGGTGCCGCGAAAGGTGACGCGCCAGCTATCGGACGAGGCCAGTTGCGGGCCTTCCACCACCGCCATTTCATCGGTATCAAGGCCGGGCATATTGTGCAGCCCATAGACGGCATCGCAGGGAAAAAGCCGAAACAGGCCATCCTCCACCATGCGCTTTGCGCCACCACGCCCTTCTTCGGCGGGCTGAAAGATGAAATGCACCGTGCCGGAAAAATTGCGTGCTTTGGCAAGCTTGCGAGCTGCCCCGATCAGCAAGGTCGTGTGGCCATCATGGCCACAGGCATGCATTTTGCCCTCATATTTTGATTTATAGGGGCGATCGGCCATTTCCGGCATCGCCAGCGCGTCCATATCGGCGCGAAGGCCAATTGTGCGTGTCCCGGTGCCCACTTTCAGGGTGCCGACCACGCCTGTGCCGCCCAAGCCGCGATGTACGGAAAGGCTAGCCTCTTCGAGCAGCTTTGCGACAATGCCCGCCGTGCGCTCCTCTTCAAACCCCAGTTCGGGGTGGGCGTGCAGATCTTGGCGAAGGGCGGTGAGAAAGGCGATGTCATCTGTCATCGGGCGATCCTATTCTATGATGTCAAGAACTGGCGATGCCAGCACCGTCCCAGTGAGCACATCGGCAATGCCAAGATCGGTTTGGTGCGGTCCCGCATTGCAGGCAAGCGTTGCGCCAAAGCAGGCCTTGAAAATCAGATAGGGCGGCTGCCAATCAACAATGTTATCCATGCTGGCGCGAAGGGCGGCAAAGCCATCGGCCACCTCGGCCAACGGCGCTTCAGACACCAGACCGGAAATCGGCAAGGGCAAAAGCACCTGCACCACACCGCCAGAGGCAGATGCCATGCCGCCACCCGCCGCAATCACGGCATTGGCAGCCACCGCCATATCCTCTTCATTACCGCCAAAAACAGTGAGGTTATGGCTGTCATGGGAAACGGTGGTGGCAAATGCGCCATTCCAGGTGCCCCATTCGCGCAAATATCCCACTTTGGGCGCGCTGCTGGAAAGCCCATGCCGGTGGGCAACCGCGATCAAAGTGGCCCCCTCCGGGGGGATAACGAAGCCGTTGATCACGTCCGTCTCTGCCTCGCCCCAGCGGGTAAAACGGGGACGGTCAATGGTTGCCACCCGCACACGCTCGCCTTCGGAGCGAACACGAAAATCCTCTGGCGCGAGGGAGGTAATTTTCATTGAATCGGTAAAGGAACCTGCAGAAATCTGTCTGGAGCTTTGGTCAAGTTTTCCATATTTCGCCACTGTTGCTCCACTGACCAACACATATTGCGCTTGAAAATCCACCAGATTGTCAAAAATCACCAGATCGGCGCGGCGGCCTGCGGCAATCAGGCCAAGATCATCGCGGCCAAGACGCCGCGCGGCATTGAGGGTTGCTGCCTGCAAGGCCCATTCGGCTTTCAGGCCGTATCGGGTTAAGCGCCGCACCACATCATCCAACCCGCCCGCGTTGTTGAGATCATCGGGAAAGACATCGTCTGTGCAGAGTATGACGGTTTGCGGCAAATGGCCCAAGTGGTTGAGGGCGGCTACAAACTCCGGCAAAAGATGGTCGTGGGAGCCGCGAAGCTCGATGGAGAGGCCAGCCCGCAGTTTTTCCATCAGGTCATCGCTAGATACCAGCTCATGGTCTGAGCTGACACCGGCGGTCATAAAGGCCATAAGGTCAGAGCCGGTGAGGCTGCGGGCATGGCCGCAGACCGGCTTGCCGGATGCAAGACCAGCGTGGACAATGGCGCTCATGCGCACATCACCTTCAATCACGCCACGCATGTTCATCACCTCGGCAATGCCGCCCATCTCTGGCCGCTTGAGAAGATCACGGATAATGGTGGCATCAAAATCCGCCCCCGCTTGCTCCAAGCCCGGTGCCGATGGCACACAAGATGGGGCCAGCACAATGAAGCGTAAAGGAAGATCGCGGGTGGCAGCAATGGCCCAATCGACACCTGGCACACCATGCACATTGCCAAACTCATGCGGGTCCCAGACCACGGTGGTCACGCCGCGCGCCACCACGGCTCCCGCATAGGTGGCAGGCGTTATCATCGAGCTTTCCACATGCATATGCGTGTCGATAAGGCCGGGGCTGATAAAACCGCCCTTCGCGTCAAGGATGTCTATGGCATCGGTACGTGACCCCGGCTGATGCACGGAGGCAATCAGTGGCCCAACAAGGCCAATATCGGCGGCGCGCTGCTCGCCGGTGACCATATCCACCACTATGCCATTGACGATCAATTGATCAAAGGCAGCAGCACCTCTGGCTGCCGCTGTAGCGCGAAGCCGCAAGGCGGGATCGGCAAGATCGAAGGGCTCAGGATGGGTCATGGCTTTGCCGCCTCGGTTTTCAGGGCATCCAAAATGATGCAACGGATGGCGTTTGCATTGCAGTCCGCAGCATAAGCGGCGTTGAATGCGGCGTGGCTCGCACGTGTTTCCACCACGGTTCGCCCACGTGTCAGGGTGCCGGAAAGTTCGACCCCGATAAACGCGGGTTCAAAAGTGACAAGATCGGGACGGAGAAACGCAACAGCGGCTGCCGGATCATAAAGCGCCATTTGGTCGCGGCCACGCGAGACGGCGATGTTGATAAAACCTGCGGTGAGATCAGCCAAAAGGGCTGCATTTTTGCCCATTGCTGCGCGGATGGGGGCAGCATCCTCCATGCTGGCGGTGATTTTGCGACAAAAATCGAGATCGACCATTTTAAAAGGAAGATTATGGGCAAGCGCAATTGCCAATGCTTCCGCATCGGCCAGCGCGTTAAACTCCGCCGATGCGGTGTGATTGCCACGGGTCAGCCCACCGCCCATCCAGACCAGCTCATCAATTTTTGCGGCCAGATCGGGCCGCGCCAGCGCAAGGGCGGCAATATTGCTTAAAGGTCCGAGCGCCAAAATACGCTTTGTCTCATCATCTCGGCTCAGCCAATCACATAGGGCGTTAAAAGCATTGCTTTGTGGCAAGTCAGCAGCCTCTGGCAGGCTCAGCCCCATGGTTGGAATGCCGGTTTCACCCAAAATTGCGGTTGCTGTCTCAAGCTTTGCCAGCACCGGCTTTTCGCGGCCCGTATGGATGGGGCATGTCCAGCCAAATGCTTTTGCAGCTCCCGCAGCATTGCGACGCACCTGTGCTAGGGGCGCATTGCCAAAGCACAGCGAGATACCATCAATTGTTGTGCCGTGATGCATCACCGCCAAAATGGCGGCAATGTCATCAAAGCCCATGTCAGTATCAATCCAAACACCCATGGTCTGCCCCTCTATTGGCGCGATAAGATAGCGGCATTTTGGATTGGCAGATCAAACACCAGCTCCTCGCCCAGACGATAGGCGGGCAAAGCCGCATCGGCCTCAGCCTTCACCGTGCCAAATGCGGTTTCCAACACATATTCGCGGGTGCCGCCCGCAAAGGAGACGCCGCGCACCGTGCCGCGCAAATTGCCCTGACCGAGCACAACGGCGCGGGGGCGAAAGGCAAGCCCTGCCGCATCGGGCAAGGGGCCATCAATCGGCAGCGTTGCAGTGTCTGAATGCAACCTTCCATCGCGAATGGAATAGATGTTTTCAAAACCGACGAAATCGGCAACGAAATGTGAAACAGGTGCGTTGTAAATCTCTTCCGGTGTGCCAATCTGCTCAATGGCACCTTTGCGCATCACCACGATGCGGTCGGCAAGCGCCAAGGCTTCGGCTTGGTCATGGGTGACGAAAATCATGGTGACGCCGGTTTCTTTTTGCACACGCTGGAGTTCGGTGCGCATATCAAGCCGCAGGCGGGCATCAAGGTTGGACAAAGGCTCATCCAGCAACAGCACTTTTGGCTCCATCACCATGGAGCGGGCCAGCGCCACCCGCTGTTGTTGGCCGCCGGACAGCTCTGGCGGTTTGCGCGCCGCATAATCCATCAGACCCACAGATTTAAGCCCGCTCTCCACCCGATTGCGCAGATCTGCACCCTTGATGCCCTTGAGCTTGAGGCCAAAGGCAACATTGTCGAACACGGTCAGATGCGGAAACAGCGCATAGGATTGGAACATCAGGCCAATGTGCCGCTTGTTGGTAGCAACGCGGGTAATATCAACGCCATCGAGGCGGATGGTGCCTCCGCTTGGAGCCAAAAGGCCGGCGATTGCCCGCATGGTTGTGGTTTTGCCGCAGCCGGATGGGCCAAGCAGGGCCACCAGCTCGCCCTTGCCAATGGTGAGGTCAAGGCTTTCAACGGCTGTGGTGTTGCCGTAGCGCAGCGTCAGTTTTTCGAGAGAAAGGGCGGTTGCATCAGACATAGCGGGAAAATCCAAGGAAGCGTTCGGCAAGAAGGACTATGCCCATGGAGAGAAAGGCAAGCAGGGAGGACAAGGCGGCAATGGAAGGATCAAACACGATTTCCATATAGCCCAGCATATCAACGGGAAGGGTTCTCACCCCTGGACCAGACAAAAACAGTGACACCGGCACCTGATTGAAACTGGTGACAAAACCGAGAATGAAGGCCGAGAGAATGCCGCCGCGAATATTGGGCAGCACCACACGAAAGAAGGCACCAAGGCGGGAGCAGCCCAAAAGCACCGCCGCTTCTTCCATATCAGAGCGCAGATTGCCAAGGCTTGCCGACACCACCCGCACCGCATAGGGCAAGACCAAAGCCGTGTGGGCCAAAAACAGCGCCAGCGTGATTGGCATGCCAATCGGCACGACAAAATAGCGCAACAGCGCAAGACCGACGATGATGCCCGGCACAATCACCGGTGCCGAGACAATGGTGCGTACGGTTTCCGCAAATGGCAGGCGGTAACGCGACATGGCGTAAGAGGCGGGAACACCCAGCATCAGCGCCACCAGCGTGCCGCCAATCGCCAGGATCATTGAGGTGACAAAGCTTTGGCGAAAGCTTTCCACGGTGAAGACCTTGAATATCCACTTGAGTGACAGGCCTTGTGGCGGAAAGGCCAGCGTATCACCCGCCGAGAACGAGGCGGCAACAATGATCAGAAAAGGGCCGATCAAAAAGGCAATCACCAGCCATAAAATCAGGCTCGATGGGGTGAGCGAAAAGCGCAACTGTCTCATGCGTGGGCCTTTGCTGTTGCGATGCGTTTGAGCAGCAGGTTGGCGGCAAAGCTCATGGCCACCAGCACAAGGGCGATGACACTGGCCGAGACGAAATCATTGGCAACGGTGACGCGCTGATAGAGCAGGGTTTCCAGCATCAGCACTTTTGAGCCACCCAAAATGGCAGGGGTGATATAGGCGGTGAGTGAGCCGGTGAACACTAGTGTGCCGCCAATCACCAAACCTTCCTTGGTCAGCGGCAAAATCACCTTCCAGAAGATTTGAAACCAATTGGCCCCCAGCACGCGAGCGGCAGGCACAACATCCTTTGGCAGGTTTTCCAAAGCACTGATCAGCGAAATAATCATCAGCGGCAAAAACAGCTGCAACAGGCCAATGAACACAGCGGTTTCCGTGAATAGAATGCGGGCTGGACTGTCGAGAATGCCAAGCCCTTGAAGGGCTTGATTAATAATGCCAGTACGGCCCAAAATCACAATCCATGCATAGGTGCGCGCCACCGGCGAGATCATCATCGGCAGCATCACCAGACCAATCATTCGGCCTTTGGAGCCCGCCGGCATCGATACAATGGCGTAAGCTGCGGCATAGCCAAGAATGGCAGCAACGGCGGTTACCTCCAATCCCAGCTTCAGTGTGCGCCAGAAAACCGTGCGGTTCAGGGTTTCGGAAAAGAAGCTGGTGTAGGCCGCGAGACTCCAGCCGGTGCCAGTTTGGAAGCTTTCCGACAAAAGAAGAATGACCGGAACCAGAAAAACAAGACCTGCAAAAAGGGCGGCGGGCAGGGCCAGCATCAGAGCTTCAGTGCGGTTTTGAAACATGGGTGGTCCTTCTGATCATCATACAGGGCACGGGCTTTTGAGGCGTTGTGAAGCCCCTCCCCACAATGGGGAGGGGGTCTTTTCGAGTGTCATGACACATCAAAAAACGCGCAGCGTTTAAGCTCTTATTGCCCAACCTTGGCGTTCCATTCCTTCAACCAGGCATCTCTGTTGTCGAGAGCGACGCTTGATGGAATGAGCTTCAGGCTTTTGGCGGTGTCTTCGCCATAGGTGATGTTGTTGGCCACCGCATCAGAGACCTTCACCTCCTTGTTGGCGGGGCTATCCACCAGCTTTTCGGCCAGTTTGGTCTGCACCTCGGTGGAGAGCCAGAAATCCATGAATTGCAGGGCGAGATCCTGATGTTTTGAGCCTTTGGTCAGCACCATCACATTCATGCCGCCGGTCTGGCCTTCCTTGGGCGTGGCCCAGCCCAGCGGCAAATCCAGCTTGGTAAAGGGAGCCCAGGAGAAACGGCCAATCGGGGCGGCCCAAATTTCTTCTTGCTGCATCAATTGCACCAGCTGCGAGGATTTGACGTAGAAAGTGACGATGTCGTCTTTCTTTTCACCAAGGGCGGCAATGGCAGCCTTCAGGTCCGGGCTATCCTTGCCCAAGGCCTTGCCCAGCATGTAGAGCGCTGGCGGTCCCTGATTGGTGGTGATGTTTGGAAAGGCCACATGCGATGCATATTCCGGCTTGAGCAGATCGGCCCAGGAATTGATCTTCATCTTGTCCGTACGATAGACAATGGAGGTGGCGTAAAAGGTATAGCCAACACTCATGCCATCACCATTGGGGTCTTTGGCAATGTCATAAAGCTTGTTGAAGTTTGACAGCTTCGAGGTGTCGATCTTGTCAATCAAGCCAGCGCGGCTGGCCTGCAAGGCATCGGCCATGGAAACAACGGCCATATCCACCACCGGGCTTGCCTTGTTGGTTTCCATCTTTGCCAGGCGCTCAACGCTGTTGCCGGTTTCCACCACCAGCTTGCAGCCGCATTTTTGCTCAAACGGGGTGTAAACAATGTCCTTGAACTCGTCTTGGGCAAAGGCATAGACCGAAATTGTCAGGGTCTTTTCCTCGGCTTGCGCCGTGCTTGCTAGCAGAGCCAAGACGGATGCACTCAAAGCTGTTTTCAGCATGTTCCTGTTCCTCTTTTATGGTGATGGGCTGATGATGGATGGTGCGGGGCCGCAGGTCTGGCGGACAATCAGCGACATGGGAATGCGGGCATTTTCGCCAATGTCGTCACCGGATTTGCCATCAATGGTGCGGATAAGCGAGGCGATGGCAATATCGGCAATGCGGGGCATGTCCATGCGCACTGTGGTCATGGCAGGCGTAATGGCGGACGCCCAAAACAGATCGTCAAAGCCAATGATGGTGGCCTCTTCGGGCACACGAATATTGGCCCGATGCAGTTCTGTCATGGCCCGCAGTGCGTGGAGATCGGACACGGCGGCAAAAGCGGTGGTGCCCCGCGTAAATGCCTCGGCAAGTCCCAAAAGGGCACCTATGCCATGCTGGGCCTCGTGTTGCTCGATCCAGAGAACCTCAATCGAGGCAGCTCCTGCAAGTGATGCACGAATGCCGCCAATGCGGTCATTCTGTACGTTGGATGCGGGGTTATTGCCAATCAGCAGGATTTTTCGATGGCCAAGTGCTGCAAGATGCGCACCCACAAGCCCACCACCCTGCCAGTGATCGGCTGATACGGTATTGCCCGGCGTTGAAGGACTATCAATCACCGCAAAGGGAATATCCATCGACGCAATGCGGGTTCCGCGCCTTGGTACGATGATCAACCCATCAACGCCGCGTTCAATCAACCGGTTGATGGCTTCCGTTTGCAAACTGACATCGCCACGGGAGTCGGCAATCAAGATGCCGTAACCGCTCGCACTTGCGGCCCGCTCAATGGCTTGGGCAATTTGCGGAAACAGCGGACTGGCAATATCGGGCAGCACCAGACCAAGCACGCCGCTTTTGCCGGTGCGCAAAGCCCGCGCCGCCTGGCTGGGCACATAGCCCATGGTCTCGGCCATTTCGCGAATGCGCGGCACAAGGCTTGCCGAGACCCGACCCTTGCCGGAAAGCGCATTGGACACCGTGGCCACAGACACGCCAAGGGCGCGGGCAATATCGCCAAGATTGGGCGTCTGCTTCGGGTTTGGCGTGGCGGACATGGCAGGGCGCTTTGATTAAACGATTAATCACACTTGAATACGGCAGAGTCGGCGCTGATGTCAACGCACGAGCCTCGCGAAAAATGACGGGTGTTTGATTTTAAAAACTCGGTGGCGTGCAGGCGCTGATCACTTCACAGGGCACGGGGCCCACACAGCGAAAACGGTGGGGCCGTCGGCTTTCAAAATAATAGGCGTCGCCGGGGCCGAGGATGCGGCGCTCGTCATCCACCGTCACTTCCAGCCGACCGGATAGCACAATGCCGCCTTCCTCACCTTCGTGGGTGAGAAGAACCTTGCCGGTATCGGCCCCCGGCTGATAGCATTCCTTCAAGATTTGCAGGCTGCGGCCAAACAGATTGTCGCCGATCTGCCGATAGGACAGGCCACCCTTGCCGATTTCGGTCAGCTCGTCAGCCCGATAGAAGGCTTTGTTGGGCTTGTCTGGCTCAAAGGCGAAAAACTCGGCAAGGCCAATCGGGATGCCATCGAGAATGCGCTTCAAGGCCCCCACGGACGGATTGGATGCATTGGACTCGATCAGCGAAATGGTCGAATTGGTCACGCCAACCCGCTTTGCCAACTGCCTTTGGGACAGGTTGTTGCGTATGCGTAAGTAACGCAACCTGTTGCCAATATCGACTGTCATGGCGCATCCGTTTCTGTTGTTCGAAATATCGCAAACATAGACACACCAGTTCTTAAATTTCAATGGATTAAGAATATCAAGAAAAGGACTTGTTCAGAAAATAAAATCATGGCGGTGATAGCCGCAGACAAGGAGATTCCCATGACCGATCATGCCAAACCGAATGCGCCGGGCCTCGACAGCTTCTGGATGCCATTTACCGCCAATCGCCAGTTCAAAGCCGCACCGCGCATGCTCGCCAGTGCCGAGGGCATGCATTACACGTCTGTTGACGGTCGCACCGTGCTCGATGGCACCGCAGGTCTTTGGTGTGTCAACGCGGGCCACGGTCGCCGCCAGATTTCGTCTGCCGTTGAAAAGCAGCTGATGACGCTGGATTTTGCCCCAACCTTCCAGATGGGCCATCCGATTGCCTTTGAATTTGCTGAGCGTTTGGCCGAGATTGCCCCCGGTGACGGCGAGAACAAGCTCGATCGCATTTTCTTCACGGGCTCTGGCTCTGAATCGGTCGATACGGCGCTGAAGATTGCCATTGCTTACCAGCGCTCGATTGGTCAGGGCACCCGCACCCGTCTGATTGGTCGCGAACGCGGCTATCACGGCGTGGGTTTCGGCGGCATTTCGGTTGGCGGTCTGGTCAACAATCGTCGCGTGTTCCCGCAGATCCCGGCGGATCATTTGCGCCATACGTTTGATCTGGAGCGCAATGCCTACGTCAAGGGCCAGCCGGAATATGGTATGGAATTGGCGGATGATCTGGAACGCATGGTAGCGCTGCATGGTGCTGAAACCATTGCGGCCTGCATTGTTGAGCCTGTGGCAGGCTCCACCGGTGTTTTGCCTCCACCAAAAGGCTATCTGGAGCGCCTGCTCGCCATTTGCAGCAAGCACGGCATCCTGTTGATTTTCGATGAAGTCATCACCGGCTTTGGCCGTCTCGGCAGCCCATTTGCCGCCAATTATTTCAACATTACCCCAGACCTGATCACCACGGCCAAGGGCATCACCAATGGCTCCATCCCCATGGGTGCGGTGTTTGCGGCGCGTAAAGTGCATGATGCCTTGATGCATGGTCCTGACGGGCAGATCGAGCTGTTCCACGGCTATACCTATTCCGGCCATCCGACAGCCTGTGCGGCCGGTATTGCCACGCTGGATATTTACCGCGACGAATCCTTGCTGACCCGCGCAGCTGACGTGCAGGATGCCTGGCATGATGCGATCCATTCGCTGAAGGGCGTTCCCCACATCATCGATATTCGCACCATTGGCCTGATTGCCGGTATTGAACTCAGCACCCGCAACGGCGAAGTGGGCAAGCGCGCCTATGACGTTTTTGTCGATTGCTTTGAAAAAGGCCTGCTGATCCGCGTGACCGGCGACATCATCGCTCTTTCGCCACCGCTGATTATCGAAAAGTCTCAGATCAGCGATATCGTCTCCATCCTCGGCGACGCGCTGAAGCGCGTGGCTTAACGCCAAAACGCCAACCCTCATGGCCGCAACCCGGCCATGAGGGTTTTCACGTATGCGCTCACAATCGGCCTAATGTGGCTTTGCTCTGCCAAAATTGATCTATGTCATGTTCCGAAAGGCCGCAGCCGTTAAAAAGGCACTGTAAATCCACGTATTTTCAGGTTTGGCCGTGACTTTGAGCAAGAAAAACATCCTTGACCCCGGTTCCGAGAGATTGAAATCGATCGAGAAACGTGTCGCTAAGCAGCTTCGGCACGCTGGTCTGCTGGCTTTTTGCGCAAGTGTGCTTGCAGTTGCGCAAAGCATGATTGTCGGTGTCAGTCTTGGCGCGCTTGCAAGTCAATCAGCCTCTTTTCTTGCAACCGGGCTTGCGGCTTTGATCTATCTCGGGCTTGGCTTTTTGCGTCATGGTCTTGATTCTTTGGGCGGGCGCGTTGCTTTTGTTGCGGCCCAAAAGGTCATTGCCGAGGAGCGCAAGATCTTGCTTGAGCGCGAAAGCCGGATTTCGCCCTGGTCCGGTTACGGGTTTTCATCGGCATTGGGTGCGCAGCTGATCGCCAATAAGCTCGATATGCTTTTGCCCTATCTGTCGCGCTACCATATTGCGTCGTTCAAAACCCGCACAGTTCCATTTGTTATTTTGGCGATTGCAGCATGGTATTCCTGGGTGGCGGTGCTGATTTTTATCATTGCCGGGCCTTTGATTCCCGTGTTCATGGCCTTGATTGGTTATGCGGCACGTGATGCCAGCCTGAAACATCTCAAGGAAACCGGCTCGCTGAACGCTTTGTTGCTTGAGCGCCTGAATGCCTTGGTTGATATCAAATTGCTGGATGGTCGTGAGGTCATGGTCAACCAGTTTTTTGACACAGCCGATGCTTTGCGCCAGCGCACCATGGCCGTGCTGCGCATTGCTTTTTTGTCCTCCACCGTGCTGGAGCTGTTTTCCGCCATTGGCATTGCCATGGTCGCGGTCTACGTTGGTTTTACCCTTTTGGGTGAGCTGAATTTTGGCACTTATGGCACGCCGCTTTCCATTGGCGGCGGCATTTTTCTGCTTCTTTTGGCTCCTGATTTTTTTGCTCCGCTGCGCGATCTGGCATCCGCATGGCATGACCGCGCCAGCGCTCTTGGGGTGGCAGAAGAGTTGGCGGAGCTGGAGGCAAAACCCAAAAGCTTCATGCTAGGATCGGGTGACGCAGCCCTTGCTCTCAGCAATGCCATTTCTATCAAAACCCACGGCCTTTGCCATCAGCGGCCTGATGGTGGGGTGATTGCCTATGCCAATTGCCATATTCGTGCTGGCGAAACGGTAGCCATTACCGGCCCCAGTGGGGTGGGCAAAAGCACATTGCTGGCACTGCTTGCCGGGTTGGTGCAGCCAAGTGCTGGTGTCATCAGCGTTGCCGGAGTTGCGCTCGATGATGAAACGGCTGATGCTTGGAGAACGCGCCTTGCATGGGTCTCGCAAAATCCGCATTTTCACAATGCAAGCCTGCGCGCCAATGTCACAGAAGGGCAAGCGTTTGATCAGAAGCGCTGGGCTGCCGCGATGGCGGCAGTTGGGCTGGATGGCCTCGTAGTCACGCTGCCGCGTGGCGAACTCACCCGCCTTGGTGAAACCGGCAGTGGGCTTTCTGGTGGTGAAGCGCGCCGCGTGATGTTGGCCCGTGCCCTTTATACTGATGCCGATGTGGTGTTGGCCGACGAACCAACGGCCGATCTGGACAGTGAGAATGCCAAGCGCGTGACAGAAAGCCTACTGGCCTTGGCGCGGCGCGGCAAAACATTGATTGTTGCCACCCATGATGCGCGGCTGGTGGCGCAATTGGGGCGCGAGATCAAGCTTTGTGCGGTTCAGCCCTTGGAGCAGGTGGCATGATCCGTCTTTTCCGTCTGTTTTTGCGCATTTGGCGTGCGCATCTTGGGTCTTTGTTGCTCGGCACTTTCTTGTCTGTGCTGGTGCTGTTCGCAGGCACGGCCCTGTTGGGCCTGTCTGGCTGGTTTATCACCGCAACAGGCATGGCCGGGCTGATGGGTATTGGCATTGCCTTTAACGTGTTTGGGCCAAGCGCTGGCATTCGTGCCTTGGCGTTGGGCCGAGCCGTGACGCGCTATGGCGAACGAGTGCTGAGCCATGATGCGACGCTGAAAGGGCTTGCGGCCTTGCGCGGCCAGTTGCTGGCGGCCATGACCAAGGCTCCGCTTCGGGCGCTGGCAGCTTTGCGCGGATCGGAACGGCTGAACCATCTGACACTGGATGTTGATGCGCTGGATGGGCTGGCCTTGCGGCTGATCATTCCGCTGACGTCAATGGTTGTGGTGCTCTCAGGCTTTATTGTGTTGGTGTGGTGGCTTGAGAGTGGTTTGGTTGCTTCTATTCAGGCTGTTAGCTATCTGTTGGGGCTAACACTTGCCGCCACGCTGGTGCTGAAAAACACCAGCCAACCGTCGCGCCTGGCGCAAAAAGCGCTTCAGGCGCTGCGTGAGCGCTATATTGAAGTGCTGCGTGCGCGGCCCGAATTGATGGTGGCGGGCGCGCTGGCAAGCCACAGCCGCAAGGTTTTGGATGCGCAAGACCGATTGCAGCACGCGCAAGGCAAGATTGACCGGTTTGAGCGGCTTGCGGGTCTTTGCTTAAGCGGTGCCGGCACGGTGGCGGCGTCTGCCAGTCTTTATTTCGGCATCACCCTTGCCCAGCGGGGTTTGATAGATGCGCCCATGGCGGCGTTCGGCTTTTTCACAGCCCTTGCTCTCACTGAAGTCATTGCGCCGGTTCATCGCGGTCTTACTGAGCTTGGCCGTATGAAAGATGCCGCACGGCGGGTTGATGCGCAGATGCATCAAGGCGAAACGCTGGCCGAGCAAGCAGCCAAACCGGCATTTGCGGGCAATGCAGATCAACCGGTTTTGGCGTTTTCGGGCGTGCGTTACGATCAGTTTGGCCGCTCGATTTTAAACGATTTTTCTCTCACCCTTCATGCCGGCGAAACGGTGGCTCTCACGGGACCAAGTGGCGTTGGAAAGAGCACGGTGCTGCTGCTGGCTCTCGGACAGCTCACGCCGCAGGCAGGCCATATCCATATCGCCGGTCAAGATGTTTTTGCCCTGTCTGAGGCGCAGCTGTTTTCTGTTGCAACACTGTTGCCACAGCGAAGTGCGCTGATGAGCGGCACGGTGATGGATGCCTTGCGCCTTTCGCAGCCAAATCTTGATGAAGCGCAAGCGTGGAAGGTGCTCACGGCGGTGCAGCTTGCCAATGTTATTATCGATCGCGGCGGACTTGATAGCACGCTGGGCGAAGGCGGTTCTGGTCTGTCAGGAGGAGAGCAGCGGCGCTTGGTGCTTGCCCGCGTGTTGCTGCGCAATCCCCGTCTGCTTTTGCTGGATGAGCCGACTGAAGGCCTCGATCACGCCACGGCGCAGGCCGTTTTGCTGGGCATTCGCGCCATGTTGCCAGACGCTGCAATTTTGATGGCCTCGCACCAGGCCGTGGAAAAATCCGCAGCCGATCGGATTGTGTCGCTTACCTGGAAACAACCATAGTGCGGCAGGGTGCGGCGCATTGGCGCATTTGTATATTGTATAATCGCTTTTTGATTTCGATCAACTCCAGCATGGGGTGCCAAGCGTAAACACAGCGCATGTGCATTGCAAAATGCATTTTTTCGGGTCAGAAAGAGCAAAGACAATGGAACTCAATATCATTGAGCTATCGCGCTTGCAGTTTGCTGCAACGGCGCTTTACCACTTCCTTTTCGTTCCCCTGACACTCGGACTTTCCGTTATCGTCGCCATTATGGAGACCGTCTATGTCATGACGGGACGGCCTATCTGGCGGCAAATGACGAAATTCTGGGGTACATTGTTCGGGATCAACTTCGTCCTTGGCGTGGCCACCGGTCTCACCATGGAATTCCAGTTCGGCATGAACTGGAGCTACTATAGCCAATATGTCGGCGATATTTTCGGCGCGCCCTTGGCCATTGAAGGCTTGATGGCCTTCTTTCTGGAGGCCACATTTGTTGGCCTGTTCTTTTTCGGCTGGGACAAGCTCTCGGCGCGGGCGCATCTGATTGTTACCTGGCTGGTGGCGATCGGCTCCAACATGTCGGCGCTGTGGATTTTGATTGCCAATGGCTGGATGCAAAATCCGGTTGGCGCTGTCTTTAATCCGCAGACCATGCGCATGGAAATGACCAGCTTCTACGACGTTGTTTTCAACGAGACAGCACAAGCCAAATTTGTGCATACGGTGTCGGCGGGTTATGTCACGGCAGCGGTCTTCGTGCTCGGTGTTTCTGCCTGGTATTTGCTTAAGAATCGTCATGTGGACCTTGCCAAACGCTCGATTGCCATTGCCGCCAGCTTTGGCCTTGCCGCATCGCTCTCGGTTGTGGTGCTGGGTGATGAGTCGGGTTACGGTGTCAGCCACTCGCAGAAGATGAAAATGGCAGCCATTGAAGGCATGTGGGAAACCCAACCCGCACCCGCCAGCTTCACCCTGTTTGGTTTTCCCGATCAGCAAGCGCGCGAAACCCATTACGCCATTCATATTCCCTATGTCATGGGCTTGATTGGCACACGCTCGCTCACCACGGAAATTCCGGGCATCGACCAACTGGTTGCCCAGGCAGAGGTGCGTATTCGCTCTGGCCTGATTGCCTATGACGCGCTGATGAATGTGCGCGCCAACAGGGGCAAAATGACCGATGCCGATAAGGCCGCCTTCGAAAATCACAGTGCGGATTTGGGATTTGCCTTGCTGCTGAAGCGTTACACCGATGATCCACGCACAGCCACGCCAGAGCAAATTGTCAAGGCCGCCAATGATACCGTGCCAACGGTTTGGCCGCTGTTTTGGGCCTTCCGCCTGATGGTTGTCCTCGGCTTTGCCTTCATCGGCGTGATGATCTGGTTCTTCTACATGGTGTCGTTTCGCAAGATGCAGTTTCCGCGTTACGCCCTGTGGATTGCCGTTCTCATCATTCCTGCCCCCTGGATTGCTGCTGAACTGGGATGGATTGTTGCCGAGTTTGGTCGTCAACCCTGGACCGTGGATGGCGTGTTGCCAACGGCGCTTTCGGCCTCCAGCCTTAGCGTGACAGATCTCTTGCTCACCTTGGCAGGCTTTGTGCTGCTGTACACGGCGCTGTTCGTGGTCGAGATGGGCTTGATGCTCAAATATATCCGCAAAGGCCCGCATATCGACGTGCATGAAACTGAAAACTGGCAGAAGCAGCACAGCGCTCGCCTTGCTCCCGCCACCCTTCCTGCTGCGGAGTAATCATCATGATCCTCAATCTACTCATCGACTTTGACGTCTTGCGCGTGATCTGGTGGGTGCTGCTGGGCGTTCTGCTCACGGGCTTTGCCCTCACCGATGGCTTTGATATGGGCGTTGGCGCGCTGCTGCCCTTTGTTGGTCGCAACGATCTGGAGCGTCGCGTGACCATCAACACCATCGGCCCTGTTTGGGAAGGCAACCAGGTCTGGTTCATTCTGGGCGGTGGTGCCATCTTTGCCGCTTGGCCTCCGCTTTATGCAGCCAGCTTTTCGGGCTTTTATCTGGCGATGTTTGCCATTCTGGCATCCTTCATCTTACGTCCGGTTGGTTTCAAATATCGCTCCAAGCGTGACAGCGCTTTATGGCGGAACTGCTGGGATTGGGCGCTGTTTGTGGGTGGTGCTGTGCCAGCGCTGATCTTTGGTGTTGCCATGGGCAATGTCTTGCAGGGTGTGCCGTTCCGCTTTGATGAAGACCTTCGGATTTTCTATGACGGCACATTCTTTGGTCTTCTGAACCCCTTTGCCTTACTCGCGGGCGTGGTGTCGCTGATGATGCTGGTGACCCATGGTGCGGCGTGGCTCAACCTCAAAACAGAAGGTGCCGTGCGCGATCGCGCCCGTAAAATTGGCTCGGTCACATCGCTGATCACTGTTGTGGCCTATATTCTCGCTGGTGTCTGGCTGGCAAAGGGGATTGTGGGCTATCAGGTCACCCTTCCAGCCGTGGCAGATGGTCCATCCAACCCGCTGTATAAGGAGGCTATTCAGGCCGGATCGTGGTTGTCTGCCTATGCCATCCGTCCCTGGATTGCGGTTGCACCCATTGTGGGCATTCTGGGTGGTCTGCTGACATTCCTTGGTCTTCGTGCTGGTCGGGAAGTGTCGACGCTGTTGTTCTCGAAGCTGTCGATTATTGGCGTGGTCTCATCGGTGGGATTGACCATGTTCCCCTTCATTCTGCCATCCACCATTGATCCACGCTCATCGCTGACAGTGTGGGATTCCTCATCCTCGCAACAGACCTTGTTTGTGATGCTGGTGGCTGCGGTGATTTTTGTACCGATTATCCTTGCCTATACCTCATGGGTCTACAAGGTTCTGTGGGGCAAGGTCACGGAAGCCGACGTCAAAGCCAATTCAGAATCGGTTTATTGACCGAGAAAGGAAATATCATGTGGTACTTCGCCTGGCTTCTCGGATTGCCCTTTGCCGCCATGTTTGCCGTTTTGAACGCCATGTGGCTGGAAATGCAGGAAGATGCGCGCACCATGAAGCAGCCTGCATCCAAAGCCAAAAAATAAGTCAAGCTCGCAGATTATGCGATAAACATCCGGGAGAGGCGAAAAGCCTCTCCCGGATTTACTCATTTATCAGAACGGATAATGCTGGTTTGGATCTTCAATGGTAATCCAGCGCAGATCGGTAAACTCGGCAATGCCAGCCTTGCCACCAAAGCGGCCGTAGCCAGAACCCTTCACGCCGCCAAACGGCATTTGGCCTTCATCGCCAACGGTTGGGCCGTTGATGTGGCAAATGCCGGATTCGATGCGGGCGGCCACAGCCAGAGCGCGCTGAATATCGCGGCTGAACACGGCGGCTGACAGGCCGTATTCGGTATCATTGGCGATGCGAATGGCCTCTTCCTCGTCTTTGACGCGAATAACCGGCTTGACGGGGCCGAAGCTTTCTTCATCAAAGCTGCGCATGCCTTCCTTGACATGATCCAGCAAGGTCGCGGCAACAACGCTGCCGGTGATCTGGCCCCCTGCTACAAGGGTTGCACCCTTTGACGTTGCATCATCAATAAAGGCCTGCATTTTCACGGCTGCTTCTGGGTTCACCAGCGAGCCCAGCACCACATGGCCGCGCGGATCACCGGCGGGCAGCGAGGCGACGCGGGCGGCGAGCTTTTGCACAAATTCATCGGCAACCGAATCCACCACAATCAGGCGCTCGGTGGACATGCAGATCTGGCCGTTGTTGGCGTAGCATCCAAACACGGCAGCATTGACCGCACCGTCAATATCGGCATCTTCCAACACAATCAGCGGAGCCTTGCCGCCAAGTTCCAACAGCGCTGGCTTGAGATGACGGCCGCAAAGCTCGCCAATGATCCGGCCAACCTTGGTGGAGCCGGTGAAGTTGACCCGGCGCACTTCCGGTGCCGACACCAGCGCTTCCACCACTTGGGCTGCATCTTCCGGCGCATTGGTGATGACATTGATAACGCCGTCGGGAAGACCGGCTTCCACCAGCACGTCGCCGATCAACACATGAATGGCAGGGCAGGCCTCGGAGGCTTTCAAAATGGCGGTGTTGCCGCAGGCAATGGCCATGGCAACCGCACGGGTGCCCAGAATAATCGGCGCATTCCATGGTGCAATGCCAAGGCACACACCGGCAGCCTGCCGGGTTGCCATCGCCAGCGTGCCGGGCTTTTCAGAGGGAATGACCTCGCCCTGAATCTGGGTGGTCATGCTGGCCACTTCGCGCAAGATGCCCGCACCCAGCATGGCGTTAAAGCCTGCCCAAGGCGCTGTGCCGCCTGTTTCCTCGATCATCAGCTTGGCAAATTCGCCAGCCTTGGATTCCATAATGTCGGCAGCCTTCAACAGCAGTGCGCGGCGCGCATTGGGTCCGGTTTTAGACCAGGCCGGGAAAGCGGCTTGCGCTGCGGCAACCGCTGCCTTCACATCCTCGATGCTTGAAGCCGGGGCGCGGCTGGCCACTTTGCCCGTAAAGGGATCAATGCGGTCAAATGTCTTGCCCGAAATGGCGTCGACCTTTTTGCCGTTGATTATTTGTTTGATTTCAAACATGGTTTTCCTCCTGCATGTTATGTTTTGTGTTTAAATCGGGTAGTGTTTTTCACCAGATGAGACGGTTACCCAGCGCAATTCCGTGAATTCATCCAGCGCCGCTTCTCCTCCAAAGCGGCCATAGCCTGATGCCTTGACCCCGCCAAAGGGCATATGCGGATGATCTTCGACGGTTGCGGAATTGATGTGCAAAATGCCAGTTTCAACCCGCCGCGCCAACGCCATGGCCTTTGCCACGTTGCGGCTGAACACGGCACCAGACAGGCCATATTCGCAGTCATTGGCAATGGTGATCGCCTCTTCATCGTCGCCTACGCGAATGATGGAAACGAGGGGCCCAAAACTTTCCTCGCGATAAAGCCGCATGGTTGGTGCGACATGATCAATCACGGTCGCATCCATCAGCGCGTCATGAACCTGCCCACCAACCACCACTTTCGCCCCTTTGGCCACGGCGTCATCAATCATTGCGGCAATGCGACGGCCGGAATCGACTGAAATCAGCGTACCAAGCGGGTGGGCCACGGCCATGGGATCGGCGGCAGTCAGCGCTCTGGCTTTTTCGACAAACAGACCCACGAAGGCATCTGCCACCGCATCAAGCACGATGATACGCTCTGTGGACATACACACCTGACCCTGATTGAAAAACGCACCAAAGGCGGCAGCCTTTGTTGCCTCTTCCAGATCGGCATCGTCCAACACGATCAACGGTGCCTTGCCGCCCAATTCCAGCAGACAGCGTTTGAGATGGCGGGCGGCCATCTGGGCAATGATGCGGCCAACGCGGGTGGATCCGGTAAAATTCACCCGGCGCACGACGGGATGGGCAATCAGTGCTTCGACAATCAAAGACGCATCCGCGGGCGCATTGGAGATGATGTTCAACACGCCATCCGGCAGGCCCGCTTGCTGCAACACATCGCCCAAAAGTCTCTGGGTTGCGGGGCAAAGCTCGGAGGTCTTCAAAATGACCGTGTTGCCGCAGGCCAGCGCCAGCGCAAAAGAGCGCACAGCCAGCAAGATGGGAGCATTCCATGGTGCTATTGCCAGACAGACACCAGCGGGTTGGCGAATGGAAACGGAATAGGGTTCTGGCAGCGGATCGGGCAGGGGGCTTTCCGCCATGTAGCGGGTCATGCTGGCGGCATCGATCAGGATTTTGGCACCATACTCAACATTGAATTCGCACCATTGCCGGGTCGCGCCCGTCTCGGCCATCATCACCGGGATAAAAGCCTCTTTCTGTTGGATCAGCAGCTCTGCCGCCTTTTCCAGAAGGGTTTTGCGCGCTGACGGGCCGGTTGCTGACCAGTCGGGAAAGGCGGAGGCCGCACTCAAGGCAGCGTTGTCCACATCCGCAACGGTGGCCGCGCTGGCAATGGTGACAACATCACCAGAGAGCGGGTTGATGCGCGTGAATGTGGCGTGTGAGACAGAGCCAACAGCTTTGCCGCTCACCAAGAGATCGGCGCGAAAAGGCTCGGCATTGGCATGCCCCTGCGCGGGCGCACTCGCGATGTTCACATCTGAAGGAAAACCCCGCCCTGACCCCATGCTCATTGCCTCCTCCCAAAGGCTCAATGTGAACTTACAGCATTGCGATTCTATAAGAATGTTTATATCTGGGTTGTAATTATAGAAAAATGGGTATCCTTGTAAAACCAAGGGGGATGGGATGACCGATGATTTCGCCTTGATGCGGCATCTGCGGGCGGAAGTGTGGGAACCCGCGCTGTCCGAGCGCAGTTTTCGCACCGGTGCCGCACCCCACCGTTGGTTTGTCCATCTGGTTTTTCTCAGCCATGGCCGCATGACAATAGAGCGTGCCGAGCAACAGGAGGTGCTGGAGGGGCCAAGTCTGGCAGTTGTACCGCCCTCCGATAGCAGGCGTTTGCGCCTGGCTGCGGGTTCGCGCGCCTATGTGGCGGGTGCCGCGATGGACGTTATGGCGCAAGCCGTGGGTGATTATCCTGAATCACCTGCCATTCGCCAGTTTATAGGCCATTTCAGTCTGTTTAAGAGAATGGATGCTGGCGCGTGCCGCTCTTTGGAGACGCAATTTCAGGCGCTGATTGCTGAGGTTCAAGCCCAGAGCCAGCCGTCGCAGATGGCGGTTTCCGCGCATCTGCAACTTCTTTTGCTCTGGGCGTGGCGCTACAACACGCCGGATGAGCCTGCCGCCGTGCTCTCAGTGGGTGGTGGCACGCTGTTGCAACAATTTCGACAATTGGTCGAAACCGAGTTTCGCCAGCACCGGCCTATATCCTATTATGCACAGCAGCTTGGCATTTCCATGGATCGCCTGCACGCGATTTGCAGCCGCAGTCTCAGCCGCGCTCCGCTGGAGCTGTTGCATGAGCGCTTGGCGCAGGAGGCCCGCATCCGGCTTGAACGTTCAGACCGCAGTGTGCGCGACATCTCCGACGGGCTGGGCTTTAAAGACCCGGCGCATTTCAGTCATTTTTTCAAAGGTAAAACCGGCCTGTCACCCGCCCGTTATCGTAAAGCCGTGCGCCAGACATCCGCGCCAGCCGCCACCCGCGTCAATGTGGATTATCACGACTGGCCGTGACGGCTGGAGCTGGTCATGCGGCCAGATCCTACATTTTGATCGAGTCCGATTAACGTTACGCTGCCTTTTGAGCATCATCGGAATTTTTGCAACAGAACCCTATTGGGCGTGATCAGGGGTGCGGTGGTAGTGTGGCTCCATCCATACGACTTTTAAGCCAATCCACCGCCCGATAATAGCGTAAGGTCAATTGCGGGCCATAACTCATGTAAAACGGTGCCTTGTGCAACGGCTCGATTTTGAGTGACAGGTCTTTCTCCGGCACGTCCAGCGCCCACTCTGACAAAATGCCACCCAACATGCTGCCGGTGGGCACTCCGCGTCCTGAAAGACCCGTGAGTGCTACAACACCGGGGGCGAGGCCGTAAAGGCGAGGGACTGTCCGGTATTGCATATCCAGTTCACCGAACCAGAAGTAATCCCAACGGATATCCTGTTTGATTTGCGGGTGCAGCCATTTCAGCCGATCACTCATCACCTGCCGCGTATAGGCCATGTCGCGGCCACGGCGACCCATGGGAAACATGGAGGCCACGATGCGGCCCTCGGCATTGTATTTGTAAACATAGATGTCGCCCCGACCATCGTGGATGGTGGTGTTTTGTGGCAGCACGGATTGGCGTTCATCATCGGACAGGGGCTGGGTTGCGGCCACAAACACTTTCATGATCTTGAAGCTTTGATCCAGCTTCGGCCAGCCACCCACGGTGTAGGCTCCGGTGGAAAAAATCACCTTATCGGCAACAACAGAGCCTTTCTCGGTTTTCACCAACCAGCGCCCGCCTTCGGGTTTGATGTCATCCACGCGTGATCCAGTGTAGAGGGCTGCGCCCTCCTGCATCACAGCACGGGCGAGACCACGGGCATAGCCCAGGGGATTAACATGGCCCCCTTCGGTGTGAAACCAGCCACCGAAAAAGCGGGGGCTGCCGGTGATGTCTTCCACTTCGGCTTTATTCACAAAGCGCGTTTTCGCACCAACGGCGTTATATTGACCAACCTTTTCCTGAATGAGTGGAATGGCGCTAGGCCGCGATGCCGCCTGAATATAGCCATTCTGCTGCCATTCGCACTGGATTTGATAATGCTGGATCATGCTGGACACTTTGGCATTGGCTTGTGTCTGGCGGGCAATCAGCCGTTCCGCCCAAGGCTCGCCCAGCAATTTGCGCAATTGCGGCAGGCTGTAATGGGTAAATGTTGGGGTGCAGTGGCCAGCATTGCGGCCGGAGCCGCCAAAACCAGCCTGTTGTGCCTCTAACAGCACCACTTTGACGCCTTTCTTTGCCAATTCCAGCGCCGTGGTCATGCCGGTATAGCCTGCACCAACAATGCAGACATCGGCCTGCACGCGCTCCTCCAGCATAAGGGTCTGCGGGGCAGGGGCGGCGGTTGCAAACCACAGGCTGTCTTCAAAGGGAGAGAATTTGCTCATCGTTATCATCCTCAATGCAGATCGCCGCGCGCGTCCAGCGCATCACGCAATCCGTCGCCGATAAAGTTGAAACTGGTCACAGCAAGGGTAATGGCAATGCCCGGCACAATCGCCAGCCAAGGCGCTGAGGCCAGATATTGCTGTGCGCCATTGAGCATATTACCCCAGCTAGGCAGCGGTGGCTGAATGCCGTAACCCAGAAAGCTGACATAGGCTTCCAGCAGAATGGCGCGGGCAACAGTCAGCGTTGCGGCCACAATGATGGGACCCATGACATTGGGCAGCAACTCCCGAAACATGATCCAGCGGTTGGGAAGGCCCAGCATCCGCGCCGCCAGAATGAAATCACGCTCCCGCAGGGAGCGTACCTCGGCCTCAACAATACGAGCCACTTCCATCCAACTGGTGACGGCAATGATCACGGTAATCATGAACGGGCTTGGCTTGATGAAAGCTGCCAGCGCCAGCAGCAGAAAAATGCTGGGAAAGGCCAGAAAGGCATCCACAAAACGCATCAGAAAGGCACCAATCCGCCCACCATAATAGCCCGCCGCCACACCGATGATGGTGCCAAACACGGTGCAGAGCACCATGGCAAAAAAGCCGATCAGCAGCGAAATTCGTCCGGCCATAAACAAGCGCGCCGCCAGATCGCGTCCCAAAGGGTCAGTGCCGAAGATATGATAGCCGGTCAACGGTGGGGCAAAGCGGGCGCGAAGGTCGATATAAAGATCATTGAACGGCAAAAGCCATGGACCAACAACACAGGCCAGCGTCAAAACGGTGATCATCACCAGTCCAACCATGGCCAGCTTGTGGCGGGCAAAGCGCCGCAAAGTTCTGTTTTGCCACCAATGGTGGGAGGCAGCGGCGGGAATGGTGGCGGCTTGGGACATTGTTGTTCTCCTTAACCGAGGCGAATGCGTGGGTCGATAAAGGCAACCAGCAGATCGGCAATCAGATTGCCCGCCAGCACAAAAATGGCGGAAAACATCAAAAGCCCCATCACCACAGGGTAGTCGCTATAACCCAGACTATCGAGAAACAGCCGCCCCATGCCGGGCCATGTAAACACGGTCTCAGTCACCAGCGCGCCGCCGAGAATGGTCGGCAATTGCATGCCCGCCAGCGTGATCATCGGCAAAAGAGCATTGCCAACAACATGTCTCATTAGCACTCGGCGCGGAGTGAGCCCTTTGGCTTTTGCGGTGCGGACAAAGTCTTGATGGATCACATCCAGTGTGGCCGTGCGCATATAGCGGCTCCAGATGGCAACATTGACCAGCGCCAACACGACCGAAGGCATAATCAGATGGATCGCGAAATCCGCAAACGACCCGTCGCCCGCTGTGTACATGCTACCGGAGGGCAACCATTTCAGCTTCAGAGAGAACAGATAGATTGCCACCAGCCCGAACCAGAAGGTCGGGATGGACAGCGCAATCATGGCCCCGATGGTGGCCACGTAATCAAACAACGAATAACGGCTGACAGCACCTTTGATACCCACCCAGGTGCCGATGATAATAGAGAGCACGGTCGACGTTCCCATCAGCAGCAAAGTTGCGCCCAGATGGCTGAAAATGATGTTCAGCACGGGCTGTCCATCGCGATAGGATTTGCCCCAATCACCACGCACCAGATGCCAGAGCCAATCAAGATACTGGATTGGCAGAGGTCGATTAAGGCCCATTTGTTCGGCCACGCGATCCAGCGTGGCCTGTGTCATGCCGGGTGTCAGCACATATTGCGACAAAGGCCCGCCGGGTGCGAGCGTGAGTGCCGCAAAACCGATAATCGAGACCAGAAGCAGCAGAACAAGGCTCTGCCACAATCTTCCGAGGAGATAATGAGTCATAGGAGGCTCTCCAGCTGAGAGGTGTTGCGTAGAGGCAATTTGCCTATGGCGCTTCCCCCTCAGCCTTGCCAGCAAGAGGGGGCTATCTTTCGCCGCAGCTTATGCCCTGTACCAGCTCCCCACATTCCAGCTGTCGATGCGCACATTGCTATTGGCAATGACATTCTCAACCCCGGCTTTATGGCCACGCACCACCGTGAACGGGAACATCGGCAGGAAGGGCAGATCGTGACGGACAATCTCCTGAATTTTCAGGTAAACCTTCTTGCGCTCTTCCGGCACAAAGGACGTACCACCTTCACTGAGAAGTTTATCCACCTCCGGGTTGGCATATTGCCAGACGTTTTGACCTGCACCACCCTTGGCGACTGTGGAGGTTGAGCGGAAATAATCGGATGTATCCGGGTCGGCCCCGGTGAGGAAGTCAATCCCGGCGATGGCCGAGTCAAACTGTGACTTCATCCAGAAATCACCCCACATCACGGCGGGTGGCAGGTTGGAGATGGACATCTCGACGCCAATATCCTTGAAAGATTGCTGCATGAATTGCTGCATCTGTTCGCGCAGATGATTGCCCGATGTGGTGGAATTGGCAAAGGATAGGCGCACGCCATTTTTCACCCGGATACCATCGCCGCCCGGCACCCAGCCCGCATCGTCCAGCAGTTTCTTTGCCTTTTCAAGACTATACTCATGCTTTGGCAAATCCGGGTTAAAGTAGAAGGATTGCGTTGGCATGTAGGTTTCGGTCGACTTCGGCAGGCCGTAATAGAGCGCATCCATGATCGTCTGTTTGTCGATGGCATGGTAAAGTGCTTGCCGGACAGCCAGATCCTGAAACTGCGGCTTGCCCAGATTGAAGGTCACGGTCTCGACCGTCGACCTCTCCATCACCTCAATCACCTTACCGGGCAGCTTCTTGGCATCCTCATAATGATCGGCGGTGATCCATTGCAGGCCAACCACATCAATTTCGCCTGCGGCAAACTGCGTGTACATCACGGTGAGGTCTGGAATATATTTATAGATGATCCGTTCCAGATAGGGGCCATCGCCGAAATAATCCGTGTTGGCGGCAAGGGTAATATGGTCACCCGCCACGCGCTCCAGCCATTTAAAGGGGCCTGTGCCCACCGGTGCGTTGTTAAAGGGGGCGTTATTTTTATCCGCTTCTGGCCCCAGAATATGCTTGGGCACAATGAAGGTGGACGCGAGAATCGAGGCATAAGGGGCAAAGGGCTTATCCATCCGCCAGGTGATTTCGGTGGGCGAGACCACGGTGATGTCACGAACCAGCTCGTGGCCGGTGCGCCGCCAGCTCAGGAAGTTCGGATCGACCAGAAGCTCCAGTGTGAATTTCACGTCCTCGGCGGTAAATGGCTTGCCATCATGCCATTTCACACCATCGCGCAGTTTGATTTTCCAATGCAGGCCATCTGCGGAAATGCCGCCATTGGCAACCGTGGGCACTTCAACAGCCAACGATGGTTTGAACACGCCCTTTTCGTCGATAAAAAACAACGGATCAAACACACTGAAGTGAATGCCCTCATCCACTTCGATATGCAGAAGGTGTGGATTGAACTTGGTTGGCTCCTGCGAAAAGGCGATGACAAGTTGGCCGGTTGGCTTTGCCGGTGGTGCGGCAAAGGCCTGTCCCCGGCCCAACAGGCCCGGCGTCACCACACCAGCGGCTGTCATCATCGCCATCATCGACAAGGCTTGACGGCGAGTGGGTTGCAGGATGGAGATGTTTTGAATTTCGGACATTTCTTTAGACATGGAGCTGTTCCCTATTTTATTTTTGAGCTGATCCATTTTGCGTCTTTTTGGTCTGCCTTCTTGTGAGGCGAGTTGTAGTCTCCCGTATGCGTGTTTGATGTCTGGGTTAAAAACCGCTGATGATCTCGATCTTCGATCCATCGGAAAAGCGGGAGAATCTGAAGTTATGGGCATCAACAATCGGCGCGCGACCAAGCACAATATCGGCCATCAGCCGCCCCGCCGCAGGCCCGATGCCAAAACCATGGCCGGAGAAACCCGTGGCCATATGGAAGCCCGGAATGGCATCAATGGCCGAAATCACCGGCACAGCGTCTGGCGTCACATCAATATAGCCCGCCCAGCGCTGGGCAATCTGGGCCTGCGCAAAGACCGGAAAGGCCTTGGTGAGATTGGCGAGCGCCAGATCAGACAGCTTTTTCGAGGGCACAGGGTCCAGCACGCGGCAATATTCAAACGGGCTTGGCTCATCCATGCGCCAGCGGGTTGAGAGGCGGGCTTCATCATAAAACCGGCCGCCCAATCGGAATTTCAACGACCGCCATTCCTTGCTCAGGGCTGGCAGAAAATCGAGCGCGAACTGGAAAGATTTGGGCACAATATCCACCACGTTTTCGTGGCCAGATGCAATGGTGTAGCCGCCATCCTGCCGCTTGCGCAGCGCAAAGCCATTGGACCAGATCGCCTGTTCCGGCCCTCCTTCCAGGGGCTTGGTGCGCAGCACACTATTCATCACCTTCAGCTGCGGTAGCCGCAGGCCAAACATGCCCGCAAACAGGCTGGACCACGCGCCGCCGGCCAACACCACAGATGTGCAGGCGATGGCTCCGCGCTCGGTGATCACACCGGAGACTTTGCCGCCAGAGGTTTCAATGCCGCGCACCGCGCATTCGGTGAGAATGCTGGCACCCTTGCGGCGGGCAGCCTCGGCGATGGCGGGGGCGGCCTTTTGCGGCTCGGCGCGGCCATCGTTTGAGGTGTAGAGCGCGCCTTCCAAAGGCAGATTGGAGCCGGGGAACATGGCGTTGAATTCCGCCTTGCTCAACATGCGTGAATCCAGCTGATAGCCTTCCAGATTGCGGTTCCAGCGCGCGTGGTCGGCATATTCTTTCGCATTGGCGCAGGTGAAGATAATTCCGGCCCGCTTATAGCCAGTATCGCCCTCAATGCGCTTGTCGAGATTGCTCCAGATGCGCAAGGCTTCGGCCATCAACGGCACTTCGCGCGGATCGCGCCTTGAAATCCGCACCCAGCCCCAATTGCGGCTCGATTGTTCCTGACCAATGCCACCTTTTTCGCAAAGGGCAACGCGCAATCCGGCTTCGGCCAGTTCCAACGCCGTTGACGTGCCAATGATACCGCCGCCAATCACGACAACATCGACTTCCTTCGGCAATTCGGCATCACCGTGAACAGGTACAACATAAGGACCGGGCATCAGTAGGACTCTTCCAGCTGGCAGTTGATGTTAAATTCGGCAATGCTTGCCTCGTTCGGCAGGTCGATCAGCATGGTGACAATGCGAGCCAGATCGCGCGGGTCGGTCATGTGCTCATCCGCTCGGTTGGTCAGGCCTCGGGCCATATCGGTGGCGACAAAGCCGGGGCAAACGGCGGTGGCGCGAATGCCAAGATCAAACCCCGCATGGCGGATGGCGTGGGCCAGCGCCACGGCGGCAAATTTCGACACGGAGTAAAGGCCGGAACTTGCGGATTTAACCCGCTTGCCTGAGAGCGAACCAATGATAATCACCCGCCCGCATCCGCTGGCAGACAGCGCATCCCAGGCAGCCTTGGCAAGACGGCGCGGGGCTTTGACATTCACGTCCAGCAACGCATCAATATCGTCGTCGTCTGCTTCAATCACCGTCTTGGCAATGATAATCCCGGCATTGGCGACAATTGCGTCAATAGCGCCAAATCTTTCAAGGGTTTGCGCCACCCAAGCGCCCTCCGCCGAGGCATCGGTGGCATCATAGGCAAACAGGTGCGTTTTGGCAGGATCAGCCCACTCCGGCATCACCGGCTGGCGCATGCCAAGCGATAAACGCCAGCCTTCGTCACTCAATTTTTGGGCAATAGCAGCGCCAATCCCGCGATTGGCACCGGAAATCATTGCGACGCGGTTTTTGTTCATACAATACGCGCCCCCGCGCAATCTTTAGCATCGGATTTTCAAAAAAAACCGGCGACCACTTTTCGGTCCGATGCTTTTAAGACGTAAACCCGACCTTTCGCCGGTAGACTTTTCGCAAGGCGTCGATAACGACGCGCTGCTCTTTCAAGGTCAGGTCCGAGAAAAACGCCTCAGACTGTGGCCCAACAATCGCGCGCACTTGCTGCGCGACCTCGGCACCCTTTGGCGTAATATACAGTTCCTGCGCACGACTATCTTCGGCGGAGACTTCCCGCCGGAGCAGCCCCTGACTTTCCATCAGGTCAACGAGACGGCCCATGGCCGAACGATCGCGCATAATAATCTGCGCAATCACCGAGGGCCGGATGCCGGGATGCCGATCGACCAGCAACAAGGTGCTGACCTTGCCGGTGCCTTTGGCCACTTCCAGATCGCCCAGTTTCTCATCCAGATCACGCGACACCACAATGCTGAGGCTGCGGATAAAGAAGCTCAGCATCTCATCCAGAACGCCAAGCTCAACCTCATCCACCGTCACCGGCGGTGCATTTTTTGTCTCCATCCCCATGCCATTGCCTCCTCAGACGCGCAAAAATCCATTCGCCGCCAATAGCATATGGCACGATGCCTTGAAACCTTCAGACCTTGTTTTTATTCACTTTCTCGATAGTGAGAGCATACAAAATTAGTGGATGATTACAACTATTATTTCGCTCTCGTGCCAGAAAAATACGCAGGAAAATTTCTGCCTGCAAAACGAGCAAACATGTTCATGCAGGCTCTGCGGCAATCTCCCAATCCGAGCCGGGAATGGCCGCTACCAGCCGTTTGGTATAGTCATTTTCGGGGTGTCGAAAGATGCGGGCAGGCGGGCCTTGCTCGACAATTTTGCCCTTGTAGAGCACGGCCACGTCATCACAAATCTGGCTTGCGACGCGCAGATCATGGGTGATGAACATCATGGCAATTTTGGTTTTGTTCTGAATCTCTTTGAGCAGCGTCAACACCTGCGCCTGAATCGAGACATCCAGCGCCGAGACCGCTTCATCGGCAATCAACAGCACCGGATCGAACATCAAGGCCCGCGCAATGCCAATCCGTTGGCGTTGACCGCCGGAAAATTCATGGGGGTAACGGTCATAGGCACCAGAATCCAACCCGACGAGTGAGAGCAACCGCAGTGCTTTCGCTTTGGCTTCCTGTTTCGACATTGCGTGGGCAATCGGCCCCGCTGTCAGCACAGTTTCAATGGTGTGACGCGGATTGAGGGATGCAAACGGATCTTGAAACACCATCTGGATATAGGGTCGAAGCGGGCGAAAGGCCTGCTCAGTCATGGGGCGAATGTCGCGCCCATCAAACAGGATGCGGCCACTATCAGCCTCCATCAACTTCATCAAAATACGCCCAAGCGATGATTTACCGGAGCCGGATTCTCCCACAATACCAAGAGTTTCACCTTCGCGGATTGTCAGGCTCACGCCATCAACGGCTTTCACGGCTCGGGCTTTGGCAAAAAAGCTGCCGGATGGGCGGTAGGTCTTTTCCAGATTTTCCACCTGTAGCACAATCGGGGTCTGCCCCTCGCGCATCTCATCAACGCTGCGCATGCGGGGCACGGCGGCCATCAACCTTTGCGTATAGGGATGTGTTGGGCGTTCCAGCACATCGGCAGCCACGCCCTGTTCAACGATTTTGCCTTTTTCCATCACAATCACCCGATCAGCAATTTCGGCCACAACGCCAAAGTCATGGGTGATGAACATCATGCTCATGCCTTTGCGGCGCTGGATTTTGCGGATCAACTCCAAAATCTGGGCTTGCGTGGTCACATCCAGCGCGGTGGTTGGCTCATCGGCAATCAGCACATCCGGGTCCAGCGCCAAGGCCATGGCAATCATCACTCTTTGGCGCTGACCACCAGAGAGCTGGAACGGATGTTGATGCTGAAGCGTCTTTGGCTCTGGTAGGCCGACTTCAACGAGCAATTCCAGCAGTTTCACAGATCGGGTTTCTGGCGTGCCGATGTTATGGGCTTGCATCACCTCAATGATCTGATCGCCAATGGTCATCAATGGGTTGAGCGCCGAGAGCGGGTCTTGAAAGATAATCGACACCACGCGCCCCCGCAGACCCCGCACCACATCCGGCTTGGCTTGCAAAATATCCATGCCGTTCAGCTCAATGCTGCCGCTCGTCACTTTGATCACCGGCGACAGCAAACCCATGACGGCACTGGCCGTCACCGACTTGCCCGAGCCGGATTCACCGATGATGCACAGGATTTCCCCCGCCAGAAGCGAGAAGGAAATATCCTGCACAGCATAGCTTCGTTCCATGCCCTTGGGCAGGCTGACGGTGAGATTGCGAACGGCAAGAACATTTGCAGATGGCATTGTGTGCGAGGCTGGAGAGCGGACCATTTCGGCTCCTGACAAGACGCTGAATTGATGCCCTCGGTCTGTGTTTCCCACCCAAACGGAGCGTTCTTTGCGCCCTTGTTACTCAAAAGCCTAAATCAAATAGTGGACACTTACAACTATTTTTATCGGGATGTGAGCCGCCGATTTAGAGCGCTATTCGATCTGAGTGAATCAGATCGGCGCTCTAAATCGGCAGCGCGCTCGAATGTCAGGCAAAGCGTTCAGGCCGGAAGGTGGCCAACATTGAGTGACGCTCTCCCGTGGCAATTTCATAGGCCAGAAGCTCACCGACAATCAGACCAAGCGTTGCGCCGCTGTGGCTGAAGGCAACGAAATAACCCGGAATGGCTTGAAGTTCGCCCAGCACCGGCTCACCATCACCTGGAATGGGTTTGCGGCCAACGCCATAGCTTTCAAGCTCAAGCTTCGGATTGCCTTCCAACACTTTCGAGGCTTCAGCCAGAAGGCCATCCAGCGTTTCCTGCCTCACCCGATAGCTGCCATCTTCCAGAGTGCCGACCTCTTCCTCGGACCAGGCAGAATCCAGCGCAAATGTGTTGTTCGGGCCGGGCCGAATGGCAATGCGCGGTGTGTTCAGCACCGCTTTCAGCGCAAGATCGACTGGTTTGGTGGTGACCAGCAGGGAAATGGGCGTGCCATCATCAATTTTCTGCCCGACATCTGCCGTCATTTTGGGCACCGATGGGCCGGTAGCAACCAGCACGGCATCGGCAAGAAAAACCGCGCCATTTGTGGTGCGGGCACCAACAGCGCGCCCGTTTTCAATCACCACACTGGCCGCCCCGGCATCGGTAATCACTTTGCCGCCGCGCTCCGAAAATTCACCGACCAGCAGCTTGATCAGGGATGGCAAATCCACCCAGCCCTCCGCCGCATTAAAAATCGCCCCCTGTGGCGTGATGGCATTGGCATTGACGCCGGGCGTGACGGTTTTAACCTCATCTGCTGCTAGATGAAGCGCATCATAGGCCAGCGTGATTTCATGCTCAAAAGCGGCCACAATCTCATTGCTGCTATCATCGGCATCCCAGGTCAGGCCGCCTTTGAAAGAGAGCCAATCCGCTCCCGGAAAGCGCTCAGCCAGTGTGCGGTATCGATCAATGCCTGCCATGCGCAAGCGATGATAAGGCTCGGAACGCATCCGTGATGAGTTCAGCCAGGACAAGGAGCGCCCCGATGCCCCATTGGCAATCGGCCCATCGTTGATCAATGTCACCTTGATACCGCGCCGCGCCAATTGCACCGCCGTGGAGGTTCCGAAAATACCGCCGCCGATCACGACAACGCTGGATATTCTGTTTTCAAACATAGGTTTTCTCTCAGTCTTTCATTCTCTGGATCTCAAATCGGCTCAGGGTTTTTCCCAGCTGTTGCTGCGGTTGGAGCGGAAAAACGCATCAATCACCTTCATATTGGCCACGGCATCGTCTAGCCCTGTCGGCAAAGGAGTGCCCGCCAGCACGGCCCGCGCAAAAGCATCACATTGCAGGCCATATTGATTGGCAGCGTTGATCTCGACGATCTCGCGCCCGCCGCCGGTCAGGTCGCGGCCATCATCAATGGTGATGGTGGTGGGTGTATCCGTTGGCGCATTGAAGGGAATGGCGATGTCAACGCGCCCTTGCGTGCCAAGCACGGTCACTTTCTGGCATAGGGAAAGCTGCGTTGCGCATGTAAAAGTGAGGTGGCGGTGGGCGGAAAATTCTGCCAAGCCGCTCATCATTCTATCGGTCTGGAATGTCTCATCCTGATCAAATAGACCAATAACCCGCTCCGGCTCTCCATCAAACACGAAGCGTGCGGTGTTGATGGCGTAACAGCCCACATCATAAAGCCCGCCTCCGCCAATGGCTTTCTGGTTTCGAACGTTGGCTGGATCATCAAGATAGTAGGAAAAGATGGTTTGAATGGCAAGGGCCGTGCCAATGCGCCCCGCCTGCACCAATTCCCGCACCATTTGCCATTGGGGATGATGGCGCACCATGAAGGCCTCAGCCACCAGCACACCCGATGTGCGGGAGGCTGAAGCGATTTGCATCGCTTCCTCCGCTGTCAGTGCAATCGGCTTTTCGCACAGCACCGGTTTGTCATTGCGGATCGCGTCCAGCGTCATCGGCATATGCAGGTGGTTGGGCAGCGGGTTATAAATGGCATCAATATCGGGATCACACAGCAAGTCTTCATAGCTGCCATAGGCTTTCGCAATGCCAAGCTCGGCTGCCACGCTTTGCGCTTTGGCCAGTGAGCGCGAGGCAATGGCGGCAACAATGCCTGTTTCTCCGGCTTGAATGGCCGGAATAACCGCTTTGATGGCGATATTGGCAGCGCCCAACACGCCCCATCGAAGTTTTCTCATAACGTTATCTGCCTTCTTTCAATGACTTACAAAACCTCTGCCAAAAAGTGCTTCAATCGCGCACTTTGAGGATTGTCAAAAATGGCTTCCGGTGAACCCGCTTCCACCACTTTGCCCTCGTCCATGAAAATCACCTGATCGGCCACCCGGCGGGCAAAGCCCATTTCGTGGGTGACCACCACCATGGTCATGCCCCGCTCACCCAGATCGGCCATCAGGTTCAAAACACCTTTGACCAGTTCTGGATCAAGCGCCGAGGTGACTTCATCAAACAGGATCACCTCCGGTTCCATCGCCAATGCGCGGGCAATGGCCACCCGCTGCTGTTGCCCGCCCGAGAGCCCACCGGGACGATGATCTTTGCGGCTTTCCAGCCCGACATCGCGCAATCTGGCCAAGGCAATCCGCTCGGCTTCCGAGCGCGACAGACCTTTGATCTTGGTGAGCGACAACATGACATTGTCGAGCGCGGAATGATCGGGAAACAGGTTGAAATGCTGAAACACCATGCCGACCTTGCGGCGCAACTTTTCGGGCTTCATGGTCAGAATGCTGCTGCCATCCAGCAAAATATCGCCGCCCTTTGGCTCGACCAATCGGTTAAGGCAGCGCAAAAGCGTGGATTTTCCAGAGCCTGAAGGGCCAATGATGCAGGTGACCGTGCCGGGCTTGACCGTGAGATCAACACCTTTCAGCACGTCCAGTGTGCCATAGGCCATCGTCAACCCACGCACATCCAGGCTGCCGCCGGTAAAGGTGATCTCCTTGGCCGCAACCTTTGTATGATCAACGGCTTCTGCCAGTTCGCTGACTTCTGCAAGACCGCTGACAGCTTCGCTGGCGGGCTTTTTACCGAGCCGCAGACGCGTATCAATGGTGTTGACCAGATGGGTGAGGGGTACGGTGATGATCAGATAAAACACGCCTGCCAGCAGCAGCGGCGAGAGATTGCCTGTGACCACGGCCTGATCTTGCCCGACGCGAAAAATCTCACGCTCGGATGCCAAAAGACCCAGAAAATAAACGAGGCTTGAATCTTTCACATTGCCGATGAACTGGTTGACCAAGGCTGGCAACACCCGGCGCACGCCTTGCGGCACAATGATCAGCCGCATGCCCTGACCATAGCTCATGCTCAGTGCCCTGCAGGCTTCCAACTGGCCTCGATCAACGCTTTGAATGCCGGAGCGGAAGATTTCGCCAATATAGGCCCCGGCAATCAGGCTCAGAGCCAGAATGCCAAGCGGATAAGGCGAAGGCCCCCACAGGTCACGTGCGATGCGGGCAAAGCCCTGTCCAATCAGCAAAATGGTAACAATAGCGGGCAGGCCGCGAAAAATATCCGTATAAATCCGCGCTGGAATGCGTAAGTACGGCGAGCGCGAAATGCCCATAATGGCGAGGATCATGCCAATCACCACGCCAATCACCGTCGAGGCGAAGGCCAAAATCAGGGTATTTTTCAAGCCAACCGTAATCATGGCAGGCAGCACTTCTGCCATCGCATCCCAATCGAGAAAACTGCGACGCAGTGTTTCAAGCCATTCCATTCAAACGTCCTTCCCGATGATAATGATGTGCCTGAAAGCCCCCGGTTGGCACTCGCAGCCAACCGGGCGTTGCTCCATCAAGGCTTGGGAAGGTATTCGGCAGGCATCGGCGAGCCGGGGAACCATTTTTCGTAAAGCTTTTTCCAGGTGCCATCCTGCATGGCGGCGTGCAGACCCTTGTTGAGGCCCTCGCGCAGCGCGTCATTGCCTTTACGCACCACAAAGCCCGCAGGTGCATCGAAGCTTGGAATGTTGATGGCAATTTTCAGCGCCTTGAAACGCGCCGTGTAGTCCTTGGCGGCCTCGTAGTCGAGGAAATGGGCATCGATTGTGCCATTGTTCAAGGCAGAGACCGCAGAATTGTTATCCGGGAATTTCACAAGGTCTGTGTCCTTGAAATTCTTGGTGGCATAAATTTCCTGCAACGTGCCTTGCACCACGCCCAAGCGCTTGCCCTTCAGGCTGGCAGCGTCCGTGATTTTTGCGTCGGGCGTCAGCACCGAGAGATAGCCTGCCAGATACCCATCGGAGAAATCGACGGTTTTCTTGCGTGCTTCAGTGGTGCCAATCGCTGCAACTGCCACATCAAAACGGCCATTGGCCACAGATGGCATCAAGGCCGAAAATTCCTGCCCGGTGAAAACAACCTGGTCTTTCTTAAACCCCATGCGCTCGGCAACATTGAGAAAAAGCTCGATGTCAAAGCCGGTGAATTTTCCATCCGACGTGATGAATGTATAGGGCTTGGCATCGCCCATGGTGCCAACACTGATCACCTTGGGATCAATCAATCCATAGGGATTGTCAGCGGCAGCCGCCTGCTGTCCCATCAATCCTGTGAGGGCAAGAGCAACCGCCATAACCGTGCCGCGTGCCCTTCGTGAAATTTCGCTTCTGATGATGCTCATTGTCATTGTTCTCCGCTCTGGTGATTGTTTTTATAGCCTGGATACATGCGTGGATCAGGCGCAGGCTTCCCACCCGGATGAATGGCTGCGACCACCCATCCGGCCAATGCGTGTTGCATGCCGGTTTCTTATTTTTTAAATAGAGACCGGTCTCTTTTAAGATTGAGACCGGTCTCTTTCCGATTTGATAATTGTTATATTCGCATTGACCCGCCGTCAATATCCCTTATAGAGCTATTATCATGGAACAGTCGCCGATCAAAAAATCATCCGTCACCGTTGCCGATGTGGCCAGAGCCGCAGGTGTTTCCAAAGCCACGGCTGCACGCGTGCTGGGCAGCTACGGTACCGTGAGCGATGCTGTTCGCGCCAAGGTCTCGGAAGCGGCGGCCGCGTTGGGTTACCGACCCAATGAATTGGCCCGCAGCATGACAACAGGGCGCTCTGGCACCATCGGTGTCGTGGTGGGTGATATTGAGAATCCGTTTTTCAGCTCTGCGGTGCGCGGCATTGCCGATGTGGCGAGACTGGCTGGGTTTACCGTGATTCTGACCAATTCTGGCGAGGATATCGCGGCGGAAAAGGCAGCCATCCGAACACTGTTGGCCAAGCGTGTCGATGGGTTGATCGTCTCGGCGGCCAGCACAAGCGATTTCGAACATCTGTTGGAGATTCCGGACTCTGGCTGTCCGCTTGTCTTGCTGGATCGTGCTATTTCCGGCATCGAAGTCGATACGGTGACAACGGACGACCGCGCCGCAGCGGAACAGGCGACAGATATTCTCATTCGTAAAGGCCATCGTACCATGGCTTACATCACGGCTTGTGATACACCGGATCACCGCCTTCATACGCTCAATGATCTGCAAACGGGCTCTGTTCGGCAGCGTGTCGAAGGTTTTGTTGCGGTTTGTGCGGATGCTGGCATCGCAGCTCCGCTTGAGATGGTCCATCTCGGAGCCAATGGTCGGGAGAAATGCGCAAAAATCGCCCTTGAACTGCTGCAATCTCCACAAAAACCCAGCGCGATTATCGCATCAGACAGTCTGATTGCCTTGGAAGTCTTTAAAGCTGTGCAACAACTCGGCCTATCCATCCCGAAGGATGTTTCACTGATTGCTTTCCATGATGCTGATTGGACAGCGGTGACATCGCCGCCGATTACGGTTATTGGTCAACCTGTGTATCTACTGGGTGAGACTGTGGCCTCTCTGTTGATCGAGAGGATCAATGGTGCCGAGCTTCAGGCCCGGCGTATTGTGCTGCCCACCGAATTGATTGAGCGGAAATCTGTCGACGCACCTATTGAAGTGGTCTCATCGCGGCCCGCGCGTTAAGCGTTAGGTCGTCGAGACTGAGCTTCCGGGTGTGGGGTTGGCTTTGCGGTCACCATGGGCCGCAGAATTCAGTTGAGATCGCGATGCAACTCCGCCCATTTTCGAATAAATCCGATGCTCTAATTCCGTGTCCAGGAAACCTGGCAGCAGGCTACAGCGAGATTTCAAGCGCGCAGCATGAAAAATTTACAGGGTAGGGGGCACTCGTTCCAAATTCGGTCCCTGCAACAGAGCCCAAATCAGGGACTGTCCACAAATGCCAAACCGGCACTATTCAGACATGACGATGCCGATTCAACAACTAACGTTCAAATGTTTCGCCAAGCGAAGCGATGCTGTTGAGCTTGAGAAGGCGGCGGTTGGAGGAAATAACACCGAGAGCAAGGATCGTGACCAGATAGGGCAGGCTTGAAAGAAGCTGGGAGGGGATGGCGATCCCGGTTGTCTGCGCTGCTAGGCCCATGAGAGACACGGCACCAAAGAGACAAGCGCCCAGGAAAATTCGACCCGTAAGCCAGGTTCCGAACACCACCAATGCAATGGCAATCCAGCCGCGCCCGGCGATCATGCCATCTGCCCAAAGTGGCGTATAGACTGTTGACGCATAGGCCCCTGCGAAGCCCGCCATGGCACCACCAAAGGCGATGGCCGCAACGCGAATGGCAATGACGGGATATCCAATGGCGCGGGCCGCTTTGGGGTTTTCACCCACCGCCCGCAGGATCAGACCCACTTTAGAGCTGGAAAACGCAATGCCGATGGCCAATGTGGCGGCGAGGGTGAGCCAAACGATGATATCCTGCCGAAACAATCCGCCAATGACGGCCAGATCAGAAATCCACGGAATTTCAAGTTTCGGCAAGGCTTTAACGGTCATGCTTTCATAGGCTTTGCCAAACAATGCCGAGAGCCCCTGTCCGAAAATACCAATCGCAAGCCCCGTCGCAACCTGATTTGCCCGGAAGCCGAGCGCTACGAACGCAAAGACCAGGGACAGCGCCACGCTTGCCACAGCGGCGGCCAGAAATGCCAAGACGTGCCCGCCACCATTGTGAACGATGATAAAGGCCAATGATGCGCCCAGCGCCATCATGCCCTCAACCCCGAGATTGATGACGCCTGCGCGCTCAGCCACCATTTCTCCCAATGCTGCCAGCAGAAACGGCGTGGCAGCCGCGAGCATGCCTGCCAGAATATACTCAATTGCATTCATGACGGCATCCTCGTTGAAGCATTGTGCCATTCCAGTCGATAGCGCACAAAAGCTGCCGCGATGAGATAACACAGCAGAAGACTGCCCTGAAACACCCGGACAGCCGCAATTGGCAAATCTGCCGACACCATGGCATTGTCGCCGCCGATATAAAGCACGGCCATCACCAGTGAAGACACAAGGATGCCCAGCGGATGCAATCCGCCCAGATAGGCGACGATGATTGCCGCATAGCCATAGCCTGTGGAGATTGAGCGTTGCAATTGGCCAATCGGGCCTGCCACTTCCGCGGCACCCGCAAGCCCTGCGGCAAAACCGCCGATGAGGAGAGAAATCCAGATTGCCCGACCGCCTGAAAAGCCCGCATAGCTTGCGGCTCTTGGGGCAAGGCCGCCAACCTGCAATTTATAGCCCTGAAAGCTGCGCTGCATGAACAACCAAGCCAGCAGCGACAAGGCCAAGGCAATCAACAAAGAAAGGTTAACCCGTGTATTGGCAAACAGGATGGGAATCATCGCATCCGCTTGAAACATCACCGATTGCGGGAAGTTAAAGCCATCTGGGTCTTTCCAGGGGCCGAGCAGCAGGTAATTCAAAAGCTGTTCAGCAACGAGGCTGAGCATCAGGGACACGAGAATCTCGCTGGCATTGAGCCTGACACGCCAGAATGCGGTTATCGCGGCCCATAATGCCCCGCCGAGTGCGCCCAAAAGCAGCATTGCGGGCCAGATCCAGCCGCCCTCAATATCATTGAACCAGACCGGGATGGAGGATGCGAAAATCGCGCCAATGATAAATTGGCCTTCGGCACCGATGTTAATGACTTTTGCGCGAAAGCCTATGGCGAGCCCTTGTGCGATCAGCAACAGCGGGCTTGTTTTGAGCAGAACTTCAGAAAACGTCGCCCATGACAAAAACGGCTCCACCAGCATGGCGTGAAACACGGCGAGCGGGTCTTTGCCGATGATCAGGTAGAGCGCAAGGTTTAAAACCGTTGCCACCAAAAGCGCGATGAGTGGAGCTGTAAATGCCACCGCAAGAGAGGCCTGATCACGACGAACGAGGTGCGGCAAACGATCCAGAACTGCTGTGATCATGGCTGAAGGCTCTCCGCACCATTGTCTGCGCCGATCATGTAACGGCCAATGTCTTCCACTTGGATGTGTGCCGTCTCAAGCCGAGGGCTGAGCGTGCCGCCATTCAGAACCTGAATAAAGTCAGAGAGTTCGAAAAGCTCTTCTATCTCTTCGGAGATCAACAGAATGGCAACGCCCTGATTGCGCAGGGTCATTAGCCGCTGACGAATGGCGATGGTCGCCCCAATATCAACGCCCCAAGTCGGCTGTACGACAAACAAAAGCTTCGGAGCGAGCATGATTTCTCTCCCGACAATGAATTTTTGCAGGTTGCCACCAGACAGTGAACCAGCCTCGGATGTTGGCCCCGAGGTGCGAACGTCGAAATCACGAATGCAGGTTTCTGCAAAGGCTGTCGCTTGAGTGTTGTTGATGAGACCGTAGTGGAGAAGGCCCGTACCATGGGCGGTCAAAAGCCCGTTTTTGATAAGAGACAGCTCCGGCACGGCACCACGGCCAAGTCGATCTTCGGGCACAAACGCGAAGCCCAACTTTCTGCGCTCGGCGGCATTGAATGTGCCAACCGGCTGTCCCATCATCTGTATTTGGTCGCTTTTTTGCTCCGATAAAACGCTCTCGCCGGAAATCAACGCCGCCAGCTCACCTTGCCCATTGCCGGATATGCCAGCAATGCCCAGAATTTCTCCGGCTCTGACTTCCAGCGTGACTTTGGAGAGCGCGACGGCAAAGGGATCGTCGGGTTGATAATCAAGTCCGATCAATTCCAGCCGTTTCTCGCCCACTGGCATTGGCTGGGCTGCGATGGGCTGCGGCATATCGCGGCCAATCATCATGCGCGCGAGGTCTTTGGCGTCGTGATCGCGTGGGTCGATATTTCCAGTCACCTGTCCTGCACGCAAGATGGTGGCGCGGTCGCACAGGGCGCGGATTTCCTCCAGTTTGTGCGAGATGAAGAGAATGGACACGCCGCCGTCGCGTAGCCGTCGCAGCGTGTCAAACAGTTTTTCCACCGCCTGCGGCGGCAATACCGAGGTCGGCTCGTCCAGGATGAGAAGCTTGGGATTGGTCATCAGGCATCGAATAATCTCAACCCGCTGCCTCTCCCCCACTGACAGCATATGGACATGTGCAAGCGGATCAACCGTGAGACCGAAATCTCGACCCAGGGCTTGTATGCGCTCTATCAGAACGGCTCGCCGGCCGGGCACGACCAGCGATACGTTTTCTACCACGGTCAGCGTTTCAAACAGCGAAAAATGCTGAAACACCATGCCAATGCCCTGCTGCCTGGCATCCGAAGGGGAGGGTAGGGAAATGGGCTTTCCCTGCCAGATCATCTCGCCAGCATCCGGGGTTTCCACGCCATAGATCAGCTTCATCAGCGTGGATTTGCCCGCGCCGTTTTCGCCCAAAATTGCGTGTATGGATTGGGGGGCTACTTCCAGATCAATGCCACGATTGGCATGGATCTGGTCGTAGCTTTTCGAAATGCCCTTTAAGGCCAGAAGAGGTGTTGCCATGGTTATTTCGGCAGTGGCGACGTGACGCCCTTGACGTGCCAGTTCATCGCGACAATCTCGCCATCGGTCATGGTTTTGCCCGCAGCAACACCCTCACTGCCATCTTGTTTGCTAATTGGGCCTGTGAAGGGCGAGAAACTGCCATCAGCAATTTTTGCTTCAACAGATTTGATTTTGCTCATGACATCGGCCGGGATGGCCGGGTTCCAATCCACAACCTCAACAACTTTATCTGCGACGCCGAGGAAGGCATTTGCCCCCTTGAATTTGCCCGCCAGATGAGCGTCCACCGATGCCTTGAAGAAGGGCGACCAATCGGTGAGCACGCAACCGAGATAGGATTTCGGGGCATATTTCTTCATGGATGAGTTGAGGTTGAAGGCGTAAACACCTGCCTCTTCGCATGCCGCAATCACCGACGGTGTATCCTGGGCATTGGAGAAAATCACGTCACATTTTTGCGCGATCAGCGATTTGGCGGCTTCCTGTTCCTTGGCTGGGTCAAACCATGAGTTTACCCAGACAACCGATACTTCGATTTTTGGGTTTACGGCTTGCGCACCGAGGACAAAGGCGTTGATGGACGTGATCAGTTCTGGAATGGCAAAAGCCGAAACAGAGCCAAGCTTGCCGGTTTTTGAAAGGGCCGCTGCCGCCATGCCCATGAGATAGGTGCCCTGGAAATATTTTGCAGCGAAAGGCGAGAAGTTCGGCGCAACCTTAAAGCCGGACGCATGCAGCACAGACACATCGGGATGGCGTTTGGCCAGCTGCAAAGCGCCGTTTTGATAGCCAAAAGATCCTGCAATCAGGAACTTGTTGCCGTCGGTGATTGTCTTGTTCATGATGCGGTCTGCATCAGGCCCTTCAGCGATGTTCTCGATGATGGTGACCTTCACCTTGTCGCCATAGGCAGCCTTGATCGGCTCCAAACCATCGGCAAGGGCACGCCCCCAACCCACATCACCAATCGGCGACGGCACAACAAGCGCAATGCCAAGCGGAGCAGCGGCTGCCGCGCTGCGCACGCCAAGCGTGGCGGCGACACCGCCCAAGGCAACGCTTTTCATCAAAGTTCTACGGGTCAATCGATCGCGCATTCCAGTTCCCTTTTTTCTATATTTCGATGGTTGAAAGTGTGGCTTCCGCGTCAGCCGCAAGTTTGGCCTCATCCAGGCCTGGGAACTCTCCCTTTTCCCAGGCAATCCGGCCGTTGATCATGGTCAAATCGGTGGTCGTGCCAATGCCAACCTTGGCAATCAGGCTTAGCGGATCATGGCGTGTGCCCACATAGTCCATCCGCCGGGTATCAATGGCGAACAAATCAGCCGCCATGCCCGGTGCCAACCGCCCGATGTGCGTGCGGCCAAGCAGGTCGGCCCCGCCCTTGGTGGCGTAATCGAGGAAATCGGCAGGTGGCGGCACGGCATGATTGCGCTTTGATGCCACAAGGCATTGCAGCATATAGGCAGAATGGACACAGTGCATCAGGTTGGAGTTGTCATTCGATGCTGCGCCGTCACATCCCAGACCAAGGCGCACCCCGAAAGCCGCCATGGCCGGAATGTCGGTGACCTCGGCACCCACCAGATACACCGGCTCCGGGCAATGGGAGACGCCGGTTTTGCTCAACGCCATCTTTTGCAGCTCACTGTGGTGCAGCTCCCAGCAATGGGCATAGAATGTATCGGGTCCGGCAAAGCCGATCTCTTCCAGATAATCCACCGTGCGCATGCCATGCCGTGCTTCGATGACGGGGCTTTCACCTTCGCCGACATGGGTATGCAGCAGCACGCCACGGTCTCGCGCCAGCGCAACCGATTCCACAAATGTCTCGCGATAGGCGTTGACTGGTTGGCACGGAGCCACGACGACTTGGCGCATGCTAAAAGGGGAGGCATCGTGATAGCTATCAATCAATCGTGCACAATCAGCAATGAATTCATCGGTGGTTTCCAGCATGGCATCTGGAATGGTCGAGCCTTCGGATTTTGGCAGCGTATTGCCGCCACGCCCTGCGTGAAAGCGCATTCCCAACAGCTCTGCTGCCTCAAACTGTCGGTCAATCAAGCGTTTTCCCGCATGGCGGGGAAAGCAATATTGATGGTCAAAGGCCGTGGTGCAGCCATGCTTGATCAATTCGGCCATGGCCGTGACAGATGAGTGATAGAAGCAATCTTCCGTAAGCCTTGAGAAGATCGGATAGATGCGATCGAGCCATTCGATCACCGACAGTTTCGTCCAGTCCAGCTCCGCACGATTGCGCACGAACGTCTGGAAGAAATGGTGATGCGTGTTGACAAGGCCCGGATACACAAACCAGCCTGATGCATCCTTGAGGATGGTGTCGTTGGCCTGGTGATCAACATGGATGTCGGCGCCAATGGTGTGAATGGCGGGACCATCGGTTAAAATATCGACATTGCGCAAAACAGATGGGCCAAGCCCATCCTCTACCACCACGGCTGCACAGTTTTTGAAAAGATAGCGCACCATGTCAAACCGGTTCCGGTTTCAATTCGTGAAGCCTGTGTATGCCCGGCATTTCAATAAAGCCGTCGAGCGCGCGAATGGCACGAAGCCAAAGGCGAATGGATGGATAATGGTCCAGCGAAACACTGCCATCCGGTGCCAGCGCCACATAGGGAAAGCAGGCAATGTCTGCAATCGTGGGGCGATCTGATGTGAGAAAGGCCTCGCCGCGCAGGCGCTGCTCAACCAGAGCCGCTTCCAGTTCGCGAAGCGCTGCTTTGCCTGCCGTCTGAGCGGCCGCAAGATCACCGGGGCGTTGCAACATTTCGATCAGGCGGGCAGCGCCCAGAGATGCCGTCAGGCGCTGGGAAAAACACAGCCATTGATGCACACGCGCTGTTTGCTGCGGGGTTGCATTGCCGAGCCATTCGGGAGCCTTTTGAGCGGCAATGTAAGCCAACATGGCCGACGATTCCGTTAGCAAAAGATCGCCATCTTCAAGAATGGGAATGGAGCCAGCCGGGTTCAGCGCGAGAAGATCTGGGCTTAAATGTTCACGGCCGGGATGAAAATCGACCGCATGCAAGCTCAGCTCAGTCTTTGTCAATGCGGCCAGCAGGCGAACCTTATAGCAGCTTGGGGAGAGAATATAATCGTAGAGTTTCATTGGGCCACCAGCTGTGCGCCATAGGTATAATGATGCCGCTTCAGCCAGCGCCGATAGGCAACAGAGGTGAGATCGGCCCGCGTGGGAATTTCCATGCCGGGGTCCAGCGGCAAAAGACGCGGGATCTGGTTTTCGAGGATTGAGCGGTCTTGCAGAAAGATCATCTGCTGAAAGTGGATCAGGTCCGTCATGGGCGTGGTGTCATCAAACAATGCCATCCATGGCCAGACATCGCACAGATCTTCCGCCAACGGCTGTACAAACAGCGTGATCACATCCCATTCGCCGGGCCGTGGTGGGGAGGTTTTATAAAGAACCGAACATGTTGGTGCAGGCACACGATACATATAATCTGTCGTGATGCCATTTTCCGCAGATTTTGCAGCTTGCGGTTGGAAAAACTTGATCTGTGTTGCCCAGACCTCGTCCGCATCCTCGCGGATTTCAACCTTGTAATTCTCAACTTCTGTATGGGGTTCCGCCCCCAGAATATCGGTATGCACAAACGGAAAATGTGCAATATCGAGAAAATTCTCAACCGCCCTCAAAGGCGAACACCGCACCCTAACAACGCCCACATCAACCAGACGACGACCGGCTTGCTCGGCTTCTGGAATGTCAAACAATGGCTTGTTGGGCGTGCCAAGCGAGGTCCAAACATGTCCGTAACGCTCGATGACGGGCAGGGCGCGTCCCTCGCCGGTGACAGCTTCAGCTTTGCCGTCAATGCCTTTTGCAACACGGATCGGATGACCCATCAAAACGGTGTTGCGGCCTGCCGTATCAAGCTGACTGATCATGCCGACTGGATACCACTCATCCACCATTGGCCCACTCAACATGCATCTTTCCTCAAATCGATCGCTTCAGCTGTTCTGCGCAAGGCTTCAATATGACGCGAGAGTGTGATGCGGGTGCTGACCGGTGTGTCCTGATCAACAAGAATATGCGTCAGCGTCTCACACGCACTTTGCGCCACCAGCAGAAGACAGATGTTTTCTCCGGCAAGGGTGCAGGAGATCACGCCATTGTCGTCGGCTTTCGCCCCGGCGGCTGTTTCCAAAGCCGTGATCCCGGCTTCAACCATGATGGTCTTCAACGGAATCCTTGACGGGAACGTCGGAGGTTCCAGGCTGGGTTGTTCGCGTGCAACCCAAATGATGCCATCACGCTCATTGACCACGCTATTGTGCAGATGAATGGTTTCAGGCGGAACAAGGCCGGGATGTGCGGGAATACGCTGACAGCGTCCATCGCTCGCAAAGCTCCAACCATGGTAGATGCAGGAGAGCGTTTCTCCACGCACGAAGCCATAGGAAAGTCTCATGCCACGATGCGGACAGCGTTCCGCACTGGCCGCCAGCACACCAGATTGACTTCGCCATAGCGCAATTCTGCTGTCTGGTATCCAGGCCGGAACCACGGTTGCTTTCGGCACGTCGGCGGACAATGCTACCGGCACCCATTGATCGTTTTTATACCGCAGCATGGTCACATCAACCCGAAATCTCTGGTGTCACGTCAGGCAAAGAGCCAGCTTGAATGGGCTAAATACACTGATATATCTGCGACGTTTGCACAAAAACTCCGCAATTGCAACAATGACCATAATATGTGCAAAGAACAATTTTGCGCTGATTTTACTTTTGGTTGTAAGGAGTTAAAGAGGTGCGTCCTCGCGCTGCATTTCGGTCGGTGCGCGTACAATCGTTTCCACCCACACATCGATCGGACCGAGCCAGCAGCCAATTTCCATTGCGTCAATCAGCTCCGGCGGCCCCTCCAGGATCAGGTCAATGCTGCCATTGCCCATCTGGGAAATCCTCTGCGTTAGCCCAAGTTTTTGGGCGTGTTTTTGTATCCATGGCAAAAAAGATGCCGCCCCGACATCGCCAGATATCGATAGCTTTTCGCATGTATTGCACGAGTTAAGTGGCGTCATTCTGCTGCTTTGATTGATTGAAGTGTCCATACTCATTTTGGGGACTTATGCCGCATTGACTATTTAACTTTTTGAGCCACATGGCAATGCCACGTCCTGCCTGCAAGAAAATCGGCAACAAGATTGCGGCAGGCGTGCACCGTTGGGGTCATCACGATAAACGTCGTGCCGGAAATTGCGCTACCGAGAAACTCATTTCGACATTTTTTTTGCGATTGTCGCGGTTTCGGATGTAGATCCCCTCGATACGACGTGCCGCGCGCAACCTATGCTGCCGAACTGTCGTTGCATTGGCACGGCAATCGATCGGCAGCACGTCGGCCAACAGCGATCCAAATAAAGGCGTTTGGGCGCAATGTGCTTGGGCATTAGCCCCCTACGAGTATCAAGCTGGATGCCAACAGCATTTGCGCGCCTGCAATACAATGGACAGGTTTCACATATTCCGCCTCATTGTGGCTTAGTCCGTCACGGCATGGTGTGAAAATCATGGCAGAGGGTGCGACACGATTGATGAACAGCGCATCGTGAAATGCCCCGGATACCATGGATTTATAGGCAAAATTGGCAGTCGTGGCGGCGTTCTTTAGTACGCTCACCAGCGCGTCCGGGAAACGGGCAGGAGCCATATCAAAGAGCTGGTTGACGGCAAGATCACATCCATTCTCAGCTGCATGGTCCTGCAAGACTTTGCGTATCCTCGCTTCAATCAGCTCCAGTTGCTCGGAATTCGGGTGGCGGATATCCAGCGAAAACGTAACAGATGCCGGAATGGCATTAATGGCTCCCGGCTCCAGCGAAAACCGACCCACGGTCAGGCGAGATTGGGGATCTTTCGGCATGATGTCATCGTAAAGCACATTCAAGCTAGAAACGGCCGCCCGCATGGGGTCTTTGCGATAGGAGAGCGCCGTCGTGCCCGCATGGGCAGTTTGGCCCGAGATGGTGACTTGCAGCCAGCGGGTCCCCTGTATGCCGGTGACGATGCCGATGGGGAGGCCCTCTTTTTCCAAAGACGGCCCTTGCTCGATATGCACCTCGAGATAGGCCGAGATCGGAAACCCAAGCGGCCTCATGGCGGCACCTTGCAAATCAGCGAGGGTTTGCGCCAATTCATCAGCAAACAGCGCGCCATCTGTCGCCTTTGCGCTCTGCCAGGCTTGTGGAATGGATTTTTGCGAAAAAGCCATGGAGCCCATGCATCCCGGCGCAAAACGGCAGCCTTCCTCATTGGTAAAGGCGACGACTTCTACTGTGCGCTCGGTCTCTATGCCATGATCTTGCAATGTTTCGAGCACTTCAAAAGCGCAGAGCGTGCCAAGCGCACCATCAAACCGCCCGCCAGAGGGTTGGCTGTCGAGATGGCTGCCGATCAAAAGCGGCGGTAAATTCGGATCCAGCCCCTCGCGTCGAACGAACAGATTGGCGATCGGGTCTTGATAGATCGAAAATCCGCGCGCCCGACCAAGATTGGCCAGCAATTGCCGCGCCTGACGATCAAGCACCGTCAGGGCCTGCCGATTAACACCGCCTTTGGGCGTTGCGCCAATCGCGGCGAATTGATCCAATCGGGCCAAAAGACGCTCGCCATTGACCTCTAACCGTCCGTTTCCAGCATCTGCCATTGTGTTCACGCCTCTAAACCCGGTTGCGCTGCTGCCACAAAGGCCTTGACGCGCTCAATATCCACCGGGTTCCACCAGACATCACCATGCTTGAGTGATGAGGCAACGATCACGCCATTGGTGCGTTTGAGAATGTCAACGATATTGTCTTTTGAAACCCCGGAACCAACCAGCAACGGCAAATGGGTGGCGGCTCCAATCTCTTCGATCTCCTCCATCGTCGCCGTATTGCCCGTGCGTTGGCCGGTGGCAATCACCGCATCGGCATCGAAAAAGGCGAGATCGCGGGTCAATTCCTGAATGGTCCGGTCAGCAGTAATCGCATGCGCGCCGTGCTTGACGTGGCTGTCCGCAAACACCTTGATATGCTCGGCTCGCAGCATGGAACGGTAGCGCATGGCTTCTGCCGCGCGTCCTTCCATGAATCCCTCATTGGCCACATAGGCATTGGCCCATTGATTGACCCGCACAAATTTGGCCCCGCCCGCCATGGCAATGGCAAAGGCCGGAATGGGCGCATTGGCCAGCACATTGATGCCGAGCGGCACGCCAACGGCGCGGCAGATGCGGTCCGTGACCACGCTCATGAAGGCGGAGGTTTCCGGCCCGATGTCATCCGGCTTGGAAAAGGGAATGTCGCCGTGGTTTTCAATGATCAGCCCATGCAGGCCGCCCTCAATCAGCGCCTCGGCATCTCGCATGCAGGCATCGTAAATCTCGCTCATGCTGGCACTTTGATAGCGCGGGGCGCCGGGAAAGGCCGGGCAATGGATCATGCCGATCAACGCCTTGTCGCGGCTAAAAATTTCTCGCATAGTGCTTGAGGTCTTGTCGGATATGGTCACCATTTCTCTTCCCTTTTGAAAGTCCGGTCTTTTTGAAAGTTTACCATGCGTGCCTTCGTTATCGGCAATGTGGCAATCGATGAAATCATGTCTGTTCCGGCCATGCCAGAGGCGGGTGCATCGATTTTTGGCCGCCAGCAGAGTACGGATCTGGGTGGCAAAGGTGCCAACCAGGCGATTGTGCTGAGCCGCGCCGGTTTAAACACCACGCTGATTGCCGCTGTTGGCAGTGACCTTCGTGCTGCCATGATCCGGCAAAGCCTGTCTCTTGAGCCGATCAACACCTGCCTGATCGAATGTGCCGATAAAGCCAGTGATGTCTCCATGATCTTCACCACACCGGATGGTGAAAATGCCATTGTTACCACAACAGACTGTGCCGCAAGCATCCGGCCAGAGCATGTTCTGATCTCCTTGCAGACAGCAAAACCCGGTGATCTTGCCGTTCTGCAAGGCAATCTTAGCGATGACGCCACAGCCGCCATTCTCCACCAGGCCAAACGCCTTGGCATGATCACCGTTTTTAACCCATCGCCGCTTAGGCCCGGTTTTGCTTCTCTTTGGCCGCTGATCGACATCGCCTTTTTGAACCAGGGCGAGGCCGAAAAACTGACCGGGCAGAGCGGCGAAACCGCTGCCCGCTCCTTGCGCGATGCCGGTGTTGGCTCTGTCATCGTCACCCTTGGCGGCCATGGTGCCCTGCTGGTCGATCACAACGGTATTGCGACAATCCCTGCTGTTTCGTCTGCCGTTGTTGATACCACGGGGGCTGGCGACACATTCATGGCGGTTGTGCTGGCATCCAGCCGTTTACGCCATGGCATGCCTGATGGCCTTGCGCTGCATCATGCCGCAAAGGCCGCCAGCCTCACCGTCAGTCGCCGTGGAACCCGGTCTGCCTTTCCATCACAGGCCGAGTTGGCCGCTATCCTCGCCAAGTGAATGAATCAGCGCGCTTGCGTCATCCAGCCCAGGATGTTCTTCCACAGCTTGCCATAGCCTTCCCATTCACAAAACGCAGGCGACAGCCAATGGGGGCCAATATCCGAGGTCCAGGCCACAGTGCGGCCCTTGCCAAACGATCCGGTAACCAACAGCGGATGGCTGCCCTGATCTTTTGGCAGGCGCACGATGACCTCCGCACCTTCGCGCACCTCAACCTCGTTGACGCCCAGCAGCAGCGGCCATTCGCCGCTCAAACCGGCCACAGTTGGATGGTCAGGCTTGATGACATCGGCGGTCGAGCCTTCGGGAATTTCCACCCGATCATCATAGGGCAGGCAGGTGACGGGCAGAACATCTTCCACTGCCGTTCGACGCCAGCGGGCCTTGCCGTCAATGCCCTGAAACGAAAAATAGCCGCCAACCATCAGCAGGTTTCCACCCTTTTCCACCCAGGCCTTGATCAGCTTCAGGCGGTTGGGAACGGTTTTGGAATGCAGCCACACAGCAGGCGGCAGCAGCAGCGAATTGGCCCCGATGTCAGAGAGGATGATGGCATCATAGGCATCCAGTCCCGCCATCTCAAAGGGGAATTTTTCCACCGCTTCATGGGCGGGCATATAGGTCAGCTCAAATTCGCTGCCTTCCAGCACTTTCACCAATGGTTCTGCGCCAAGATGAAAGGTCACGCTGCCGAACTGGTCAAAACCTTTGTAATGGGTGGCGGAGCTGACCCAACTTTCACCCACGAGAAGAATTTTCTTTGTCATCATATGTGTTCCTTATCGAATATATCAGATCTCAGGCGGCAGCCTGAAAGACCGAACGGGGATTGCCCCGCATGAGGGTGGTAAGAGCGTCAGCATTGAGGCCATGACGCTGAAGACGCGGCAAAAAATGCCTCAAAATGTAGGCATAGCCATTGCCGCCATAACGGCTGAGCATCATTTTCAAAAACACATCATGCGATAGCAGGATGCGATCAAGGTGGCCCATCTCCACCAGCTTGACGATAGCGCGGGCGGCATCGTCATCGCTGGGGCATTGCACCTGTTGATCAGCGTAGAAAAAATCCATGCCGATCATGTCATACTCAAGAAAGGCACCCCGGCTGGCGAGTTCGCCTTGATAGCTGAGATCGTCATGGGACGGGTTCATGTGGCACAGCACCGTGTGGCGCAGATCTGCCCCTTCTTCTTCGGCAATATCCAGCACGTTGTGGCCCAACCGATACCAGCCCGGCAAATGCACCATGAGTGGCAGGCCGGTGCGTAGGTGCGCTTGGGCGGCTGCCCGCAGCGACTTTTCTTCATCAGGTGTGAAATCGGAAGAGACGCCAATTTCACCAATCAAGCCGATTTTGACATCGGTGCCATCAACGCCAACCAGCGCTTCCTGCACAATTTCATCGGCTATGGCCTCCACCGTCATCTCGGCCACCTTGGCCGGGTGGGATGAGGCCAGATAATAGCCAGCGCCCATAACGATATTCAACCCGGAGGCTTTGGCAATGCGGCGGAGCGCTTGAGGGTTGCGGCCAATGCCCTGACAGGTAGGCTCGACCACCGTCTTGCCACCCGCCCTGGCAAAATCCATCAGCTCAAGAATGGCCAAAGGCTCGTCATCCAGTGTGATATTGTGCTTGTTGACAAAGGGGTCCTGACGCAATTCGCCAAGGATCTCCATGCAGACAAAGCCTTCCGCCAGATATTGCCGATCAAGCGTTTTGGGCGCATGCCACCAGCAACGGCAATCGTTGAGAATATGTTCGTGCATCAAGGTCACGCCCATCTCGTCAACAGTGATCGGACCTGCAACAGTCATCACCTTGCCCGAGCGAATATGGCCTTCTGAGAGTTCACTGGTCATATCTCACCTCTTCTTTGCTGCGCCAAAGCGGAAGTTTGCGGAAAAGATCCGGGTGTTCAGCCAGATTGCCACCAGAATAATCGCGCCCGTGACAATCTGGGTGAAAAACGGCGAGATATGCATGAGAATGAGACCGTTGCCGATCACCGCAATGGTCATGGTGCCCAGCAGCGTTCCCAGCATGGTTCCGCGCCCGCCTGTCAGCGATGTGCCACCGAGAACCACAGCGGCAATCACCTGCAATTCAAAGCCCACGGCAGCGTTGGATGAGCCAGAGCCAAGTCGCGCTGCAATCAGCAATCCGGCAAGGGCGCAAGCCACACCCGAGACCAGATAGACAGAAGCAACAATCCATTTGGCGGGCATGCCCACGCGGCGGGCTGCTTCCAGATTGGAGCCAACGGCCACCACTTGCCGCCCGTATTTGGTCGATGACACCAGCACGAAGCCTAAGACTGTCACAGCAATGGCAATCAAAGCCGGAACCGGAAGGCTCAGGAACTCGCCGCGCCCCAGCGTGAAAAAGCCCGGCACGTCATTGATAGGAATCGAATAGCCTTGGGTGATGTAGAGCGCCACGCCGCGCAAGATCGACAGGCCTGCCAGCGTGACAATGAAGGCCGGGATGCCCTGATAGGCAATAAACCAGCCCTGTATCAGGCCAATCACGCCGCCCAGAACAAGCATGAGCAGCACTGCGAGCGGCCACGACATTCCGGTTGCCAGCACAATGGCAACGGTTGCATTGATCAGCGCTACCAGCGAGCCAACGGAAAGATCGATGCCGCCGGTGACAATCACCAGTGTCATGGCAACGGCAACAATCAAAATGGGAGCGGCTTGTCGCACCACGTTGAGAATATTGCCCAGTGTTAAAAACGTTTCTGTGGTGATCGAGAAAAACACCATGCAGGCAAAGAAGAAAATCGCAATCGACAGAACTTGCGCATTCTCGGTGATAAAGTCGGCGAAGGGTGAGCCTTTGGCGCGTTCAGTATAGGCGGTCAATGTCTTTCCCCTCCGACGATCAATTTCACCAGATCTTCAAGGTTGGTGCTGCCAATCTGCCGCTCGGCGACTTTCGTGCCCTCATACATCACCGCAATCCGGTCGCAGACGCGAAACAGGTCTTGCAGGCGGTGGGTGATAAGCACCACGGAAACGCCTCTGGCTTTGACGCGATTGATCAGCGCCAGCACCGCTTCCACTTCGGCCACGGCCAGCGCCGAGGTTGGCTCGTCCATGATCAGCACTTTGGGATTGAAAGATGCAGCTCTGGCAATGGCAATCGCCTGCCGCTGGCCGCCCGACAATTTCTCGACCTTGGCGGTGAGGCGTGGAATCCGAATTTCCAGCGCATCCAGCATCTTGCGAGCTTCCACCAGCATTCGGGCGCGATCCAGAAATGGACCTTTGGTCAATTCCCGGCCCAGAAACAGATTGCCAACCACATCAATATGGTCGCACAAGCTCAAATCCTGAAACACCATTTCGATGTTGCGCGACCGTGCATCAGCGGGTCCGGAAAAACGCACCGCCTCGCCATCCAGCGTGATGGTGCCATCATCCGGGAGGTAGGTGCCGGAGATCACTTTGGTCAGCGTTGATTTGCCCGCTGCATTATCACCAACCAGCCCTAAGCACTCGCCGGGAAAGAGATCGAGATCAACACCACGCAGTGCCTGATGGGAACCAAAGGTTTTGCGGATACCACGAAGCGAAATTCGGGGTTCACGCGCGCCGCTTTCTCCGGGTTGCCGGGGGAGATCAACTCCCCCGGCTCCAGGGACAGCGGTTGGGAGCTGTCCACCGGAAATCATTTGAACACAGCCCGGTAAGGCGCAACATTGGCCTTGGTGACAATGGTCACAGGCACGGCAATGGTCTTTTCGACCTTGCCACCGTCCGCAATGGTCTTCAGCGCCTTCACTGCTGTTTCACCCATGGCAGCAGGGTCCTGCTGGATCACGGCGGCAACGTAACCGGCATCAATGCCAGCAATGGCTTGGGCCGTCAGATCCCAGCCGAATACCTTGATGCTGTCCTGCTTGCCCTGACTTTGCACGGCGGCAACCGCGCCCAGCAGCGCAGGCTCGCCGGTGGCATAAATGGCGGTCATGTCCGGGTTGCCGGTGATCAGGTTTTCGGCGGCAGCCAAAGCATTGTCCTGTACATTTTGCCCATCGACAACGCCAACAGTGGAAATGCCGGAAACGCCCTTGATGGTGTCTTCAAAGCCCTTCTGGCGGATATTCTGGATGAAGGAGTTCAGCGCGCCAACAACGCCCAGCTTGGCCTTGCCGCCCATATCCTTCTTGACATAATCGACGAAGAATTTGCCAATATCAGCCCCTGCTTTCGCGTTATCGACACCAATCTGAGCCTTCTGAGGACCTGCAGGCAAGATGCTATCAATGGCCACAACAGGAATACCAGCATCGGCGGCTTCCTTGACGGCAGGCATGATGCCGTTGACGTCGATGGCGACAACGGCAATGCCGTCCACCTTCTGCTGAATATAGGTCTCAATCGCGCTGTTTTGCGCCGCAGGATCATTGTTGGCATTGAAGATCACCAGTTTTGCACCAGCCGCATCCGCAGCCTTCTGAGCACCCTGATTGATCTGATTGAAAAACAGCGCCTGTTGGTTGATCTGCACCAGCGCAAAAGTTTTTTGTGCGGCATTGGCCATGCCTGCTGTGAAGCAAAGGCCGGTGAGGGCCGTGACCGCCAAAGCTGCATTGAGGGTTCTACGTGTAAAAGTCCGGGTCATCATTCCATCCTCTGGTTATAGGTTTGCCCGTTGCTTTTTGTTATTTCGCTGGCGGTGCAACGGAGTTCCGCACAACGATTTCCACTGGCAACAGTTCTTCCGATGCTTTCGCGGGCTGCTGCCAATCGGTGTCGAGAAGCAGCGACAGGGCGCGACTTCCCATTCCCCGCACTGGCTGACGAATGGCCGTCAGCGGCGGAGCAAAAAGATGCAAGGGTCCAACATCGTCAAAGCCGATGACGGAAATCTGCTCAGGAATGGAGATTCCTTGCGCCCGCAGCACTTCGATGACGCCGATGGCGATTTCGTCGGAACTGGCAAAAATTGCGGTCGCCTCGCGCCGACCCGACAGATAGCGCAGGGCCGCTTGCCGTCCGAATTCGATGGTGTAATCACCGCAGTAACGCTCGATGACAGCATTCTCACCATGCTTGGCACGCATGGCAGCTTCAAAGCCAATAAAGCGGCGTTCGGTGCTGATCATGACATCCGGGCCACCGATGTAGAGAACATGCCTATGGCCAAAACCAGCCAAATGCTGCCCAGCCAATTCGCCCCCTTGCCGGTTGTCACAAAACAGTTTTGGCACCGTCGCATCCGGCACATCTTCATCGACAACAACCACCTTTCCGGTGCGGTTGATAATTGCTGCCAACTCGCCGTCATCAGGGTGATTGGTGACAAAGATTAGGCCATCGACGTGATTGCGCTCGAGCAAACTCAAGTACACCATTTCACGACCTGGCCGGTTGAGCGTGGCATAGAGCGATAGCGCCAGTCCCCGAGCATCCGCCTCTTCTTCAACGGCGGCGACGAGAGTTGCAAAAAATGGATTGGCGATATCGGGCACCACCAGGCCGATGGCATCTGATCGCCCACGACTAAGGCGGCGTGCATGCGGATTGGGCTGATAATTGAGGGCGACAATAGCGTCCTCTATCCGCTTGCGGGTCTCGGATGGAAGCTCGAGTGAGCCGTTCAGCATGCGTGAAACGGTTGTCACCGAAACGCCAGCTGCTGCCGCAACATCCTTCAATCCTGTTACCCGCATCTTGGCCATTGCCATCCTGTAAAGCGCTTTAGTAAATCGCTTTACAAAATACATATGAAGATCCATTTTTTGTCAAGCAACCTTAGGGCTAATTTTTAATCGGTGGAAAATTCCGCACAAAATGTAATCGAATGCATCGCCAACGAAACGGAATTTAGAATTCGATGCGGGCTGAAGGTCCATGACAGATCGTGAGCCACTCTGTTGCCGTTACCGATTTCCAGCCGAGGCGATTGCCCATGCCATTTGGCTCAATTGCGCGGAACCTGTGGATGGTTGAAATCGGATCTATGCTGAACATCGGCGGGAGCAACCCATAAGCAAGCCCATCAAAGACCAAACTCCGCAAATTCGCTGATTGCGGGCCTTGGTTATCAGCGTGTTGGCGACTAAAAATTGGCTTTCAATGGCTCCATCGAATCTCTGCGAATGCCGCGGAGCATCCAGTCCCGAAAGACAATGATGTTGGGATTGTGGGATTTTCGTTCGGGATAAACGAGAAAATAGGAGTCGTCCGAGCGGAGCGGTGAGCCAAAGGGCATGTGAAGCTGACCGCTTTTTAGTTCTTCCCTCACATAGAGCACTGGCACCACAGCAAGACCAAGTCCGTGGACGGCCGCGTTTATGATCATTTCATGATGAGCAAAGCGGGTGCCCTGGATGCGACCACTATAAGAAAGTTTTGCGAGCCTTAGCCAGTGAAGCCAAAGGCTGGGGCGGCCCGCATTCTGAATCAAGGGATACTCCGAAAATTGCAGTGGATCCAGCTTTGCATCCAGCGGAACGAGATTTGGCGATGCAACAACAGCCAAAGTTTCGGGAAAGAGTTCGATAGAGCGGGCATGAAGCCACGTACCCGCGCCGCGCAAAATTGCAATATCAAACCGTGTTGTTTCAAAATCTGTCGATGGTGTTGCCAGAGTGACTTCGACAGGAATGTCAGGATAGCTTGAAACAAACGAGCCCAATCTCTGCGGCAGCCAGCGCGATGCAAAAGTAGGATGTGTGCCGATCATCAGGGACGTGTCAACGCTTCGACCACGCACGGCATCAATCGAAATTTCCTCCAATCGGTCGAGTGTCAGGGCAAGGTCACGGTAATAATTTGCGCCTGTCTCTGTCAAAACAAGACGCGGACCCGAGCGATGGAAAAGTTGTGTGCCCAGAAAATCTTCGAGATTGCGGATTTGACGGCTGATCCCGCTTTGCGTCAGGCCGAGATCTTCTGCCGCTTTGGTGAAATTCATATAACGTGCGGCCGCTTCAAACGCATGCAGGGCTGAAAGCGAAGGGAGGTAGCGTCTCATCCAGGAACCCATCCATCATGACTAAAACTCATGCAAGATGTAGTATTCGCAATTTCCTATTGGCGGCAATATGTCGCAAAAATTAATCACCGTCCGGCTTTTGAGTATCGAATGCACCTGGCAGTCATGGGAGTGGTTCATGCTTGAGGGCGACTTTGGTCAATGAACGGCACCAATAAAGATAAAAAGGGGTTCAACATGAATAGACGTGAATTCGCAGGCCTGTTTGGTCTTGCAGGAGCAGGAATTGCCGCAACGGCTCTCGCGACGCCAGCGATTGCGCAGCAGGCAACAGGTTCAACCTTCGACAAGATTCGCAGCAGCAAAAAATTGCGTGTGGCAGGTATTGTTGGTACCGAACCATACTATCACAAGGATATTGCAACGGGTGAATGGACCGGCTTTTGCATGAGCATGGCTCGCGATCTCGCCAAGTCGCTGGAAGCCGAAGTGGAAATTAGCGAAACGACTTGGGGAAATGCGGTGCTTGATCTGCAATCCAACAAGATCGACATCATGTTTGGCCTCAGCCCGACGCCGTCGCGTGCGCTGGTGGTCGAGTTTACACGCCCGATCATGCAAAATACCTTCACAATTATTGCCAAGCCGGGCCTTGAACCCAAAACCTGGGAAGAGCTCAACAAGCCCGAAGTGCGCATTGCGGTTGATATTGGCTCCACGCATGATCTGTTTGCCCGCCGCGTCCTGCCCAAGGCGACACTGGTTGCCCTGAAAACTCCGGATGATGCAACGCTTGCCGTGCAGGCGGGCCGCGCCGATGCGGTTATTCAGGTTGCCATGCTGTCTTTGGTGACGGTCAAGAAAAACCCGCGGGTCGGAAAGATTGTGGTTCCCGGTCCGATCGTTCGTCAGCCAACCTGTGCCGGCGTGCGTGCCGAAGACAGCCCGCGTTTTCGCACATTTGTTGATAACTGGCTGGAGTATAACCGCTCATCCGGTGTGGTCACCGAATGGATCACGAACAGCCTAGCGCTTGTGGGCGTGCAGAAGCAGGATATTCCAGCCGATATCCAGTTCTGATCGTTGCCGGCTTTTTTCCGTAGGCCGCCGCACCGTATCCGGGCAGAAGCCCGGTTGCGTTCGCATCGTCGAGCCTTGGTATAAATGGTGAAAACATGAAAAGACCTCTCGGCATCATGATGCTTGATACGGCTTTCGAGCGTCCGGTCGGAGACGTCGGCAATGCTGGAAGCTGGCCGTTTCCCGTGCTTTTCAAGCGGGTAGCGGGTGCGTCAGCGCATAAGGTGGTCTCAGGGCAGGATGAGGATTTGCTGGAGGCTTTTGTTGCGGCAGGACTTGAGCTGGTGACGGAAGGTGCTTGTGCGCTGACAACATCCTGCGGCTTTCTGGCCCAGCGTCAATCACAGCTCTCAGTAAGGCTGCCCGTGCCTGTCGCCACATCCAGCCTTTTGCAGATTCCGTCTGTTTCCGCGATGTTGCCAAAGGGCAAAAGAGTGGGCGTTATCACCTATGATCGCGCCTCTCTCACCCATCGGCATTTCGAAGAGGTCGGTGTCTGCGACATTCCACCCATTGAGGGGCTGCCAAAAGGTGGTGCCTTTCATGGACTGATCGAAGGAGGAACGCCCTACGATGCATCTGCGATGGCCGATGAAATGGTGCTGACCGTCAAAACGCTGATTCAGCAGCATCCTGATGTCGGGGCGCTGGTTTTTGAATGCACCAACCTGCCGCCATTCTCATCGCTCATTTCGCAACGCTTCGGGCTTCCTGTCTTCGATATTCTGACGCTCGGCAAGTGGCTGTATTCCAGCCAGACAGCCGCTTGATGTCAGACACCAAATTATAAAAGGGGTTCAAAGATGCAGTATCAATGGGACTTCGGGTTCCTTATCCAATATAAAAGCCTGATCTGGACGGGCGTTCTTTACACCATTGGCTTTACGATCGGCACGGCCCTTTCGGGTCTTGTGCTTGGGTGCGTGATTGCGCTGGCGCGGCTGTCCACCATCCGCTTCCTCGGTTCTGTCATTATCGGCTTTACGGAAATCTTCCGTTGTACGCCTGTTCTGGTGCAATTGGTCTGGTGTTATTACGCGCTCCCGATGTTGACAGGGATCGAAATGTCAGCAGGAACGGCGGCATTTGTCACCCTGACGCTCTATGGCGGCTCCTTTTTTGGCGAAATCATTCGTGGCGGCATCATATCCGTTGATCTCGGACAGTGGGATGCGGGCCGCGCGCTGGGAATGCAACGTCACCAGTTGATGGCACGGATCATCTTGCCACAGGCTTTTCGCAGAATGATTCCCCCGCTGATGAACCAGACCGTTTTGCAATTGAAGAACACCTCTTTGCTATCAGTTCTGGCGGTTCCTGATCTGCTTTACCAGGGGCAGTTGATCACTTCGGCAAGCTATCGGCCGCTGGAAACCTACACGATGATCGCGGTGATCTATTTTATTCTTCTCTTCCCCCTCACGCGCTTCGCTCATCGGCTTGAAGCGCGCAAAAGCCACTGAGGCAGGTGAAAGGTATGGATATGACCACTGATGTCATGATTGAACTGATTGGTGTCCAAAAGTCCTTCGGGAACTTGATGGTGCTGAAGGATATTACGCTGAACGTGAAAAGAGGCGATGTCGTCGCGCTGATTGGCCCCAGCGGCTCGGGCAAGTCAACCCTGTTGCGCAGCGTGAACCTGCTGACCACGCCGGAAAAGGGTGTGATCCGGGTTGGAAGCCAGACCATTGACTTTTCCACTGCAAAAAGTCTGCCCGGCGATAAGGCGCTGGCAGCCTTTCGCGCTCGCACCGGCATGGTTTTCCAGAGCTTCAACCTGTTCCCCCACATGAGTGTTGAGCAAAATGTGATGGAAGGGCCGGTGACTGTTCTCAAGATGCCAAAGGCGGAGGCAAAAGCGCTGGCGCATGATTTACTGGCCAAAGTGGGCCTTGCCGACAAGGCAACCGCGCATCCTGAAAGCCTTTCTGGGGGACAGAAGCAGCGTGTTGCCATTGCGCGAGCCCTGGCCATGAAGCCTGAAGTCATGCTGTTTGATGAGGCAACATCCGCGCTCGACCCGGAACTGGTTGGAGAGGTTCTCTCGGTAATCCGCTCACTGGCCGCAGAAGGCATGACCATGCTTTTGGTCACGCATGAAATGGCCTTTGCCCGAGATGTGGCCGACCGGGTTATCTTCATGCGTGACGGAAGCGTGGTGGAGGAGGGCGAGGCGCGGCAAGTGATTGGCAGCCCGAAAGAGCCAGCCACGCAGGCCTTTCTTGCTCATTTTCATGGTGCTTTGACCTGACACGACAAACGAAAGCATCGGCTGAAACGTGGGAACCGGTTTTCAGTTAAATCCGATGCGGAAAAAAACTGAGAGCATCGTGACGATTCCGATTTTCGGTCCGATGCGCTCAGGGGCGCGACGATCTCGTCCGTCTCCCAGTGATACGAACCCCGGTTTGCTCTCTGCTCCGTTCTTTCTTTGGAAAGCGCGAAGGTGAAGGCTTGCCTTGCTTCAAGAATGAAATGGCACTTTATAAGGGGCCGAAAATGAAAGTTATTGTCATTGGCGCTGGAATTGTTGGAGCCTGCACCGCTCTGGAATTGCTGCGTGACGGCCATGAGGTCACAATTATCGAGGCGGGCGAGCCGGGCGGAAGACAGGCCGCAAGCTATGGGCATGGATGCTGGATCAGCCCGGCCTCCGTGGTGCCCATGTCAACACCCGGTCTCTGGAAACAGGTCCCGGGCTATTTGCTCAATCCTGACGGCCCGCTGGTGATCCGCTGGCAGCATATTTTCAAGCTTTTGCCATGGCTGACCCGCTTTTTAATGGCTGGCTCCACTTTGGCAAAGGTTGAGCGAACAGCAAAAGCTCTGTCCACTTTGCTGAAAGACAGCCCGGAGCGACATATTGCGCTCGCTCAGAGCATTGAGCAACCAGAGCTTATTCGGCGCGAAGGCCTTCTTTACGCTTACCCGGACCGTTCCGCTTTTGAGAGGGAAAAGCTTGCCTGGCATTTACGTCAGCTAACCGGCCTTCGCTGGCAGGAGCTGGATGAACTCGGCATCAAAAATCGTGAACCAGCGCTTTCCAGCCATTATCGTTTCGGCATTCTCGCGGAAGCTGGCGCGCATTGCATTGATCCCAGCCATTATGTGGCCAGCCTTGTTGCAGAAGCGGTGGCGCGGGGTGCCCGGGTCATCAAAGCCAAGGCAACAGGTTTTTCCATGCAAGGCGGCAATCTTCAGGCCGTGAAAACAGACAGGGGTGATATTGCCTGTGATCGGACAGTCATCACAGCCGGTGTCTGGTCGAAGGCGCTTGCGCGGATGGTCGGAGATCGGATTCCTTTGGAGTCTGAGCGCGGCTATCACGGTGTGATCAGCGCACCGGTGAGCGGACCTGCGCATCCTGTTATGCCAAGCGATGGTAAAATGGCCAACACGCCCACGGTACAAGGCCTTCGCCTATCCGGACAGGTGGAACTGGCCACCGTGGATACGCCGCCCAACTGGAAGCGGGTCGATATTCTACTCGATCACGCGCGCAAAACCTACTCCGGTCTGCCACAGGCTGGTGAGATTGCCGTTGATCGATGGATGGGGCACCGCCCCTCGACGCCTGATGGTCTGCCCGTCATCGGCAAGGCATCGCGCTGTGAGCAGGTGATCTATGCCTTCGGTCACGGGCATGTGGGCTTTGCCAGCGGTCCTATCAGCGGGCGGCTGGCCGCCGATCTTGTCAGCGGCAAACCGCCAGAGCGTGATCTCAAACCCTTTTCACCGCAGCGCTTCTGATCGTTTTGGATGGCGGACCCGGGTGAGAGGTTTCACCCTGTCCGAACATCAGAAGTGCTGCCGAACTCATCGTCACTGCATGTGACATACCCGTATCATTTAACTCAGGAGATTGCCGTGCGCGGTGCAGACATACTTGTCGAAATGCTTATAGGCTATGGCGTCGAAGTCATTTTCGGCGTTCCAGGCGATACCAATGTTCCCTTTTACGAAGCATTGCAGGAGCGTGAGGGAAAAATCCGGCATGTCATGGCCCGCGATGAGCGATCCGCTGGCTATATGGCCGATGCCTATGGCCGTTTCACCAGCAAGCCGGGCGTGTTCGAGTGCCCGTCGGGTGCAGGTGCCATGTATTCCCTGCCGCCAGTGGCGGAATCAAACTCCTCTTCGGTTCCGGTGATCTTGCTGACAATTGACATTCCGCTGCCGGGAGAAGGCCGTGGTGTGTTAACAGAACTCGATTGCGCCCGCCTGTTCGAGCCGATTACCAAAATGTCCGTGCAGGTAAAGAGCCCGGAAAAGCTGCCCGAAATCATCCGCCGCGCCTTCCGCGTCGCCTGCTCCGGCAAGCCGGGTGCTGTACATTTGCAAATCCCGGAAGACATGCTGCTGGCCGAGGTCGATCCCGCCCGTGTTTCGCTGCATGTCGAAACCGAATGCCAACAATTCCCGGCCTATCCAACCCTTCCGGCACCCGGAAAGCTGGAAAATGTCCTTGCGCTGCTGACCTCGTCCAAGAAGCCATTGATCGTGTCTGGCGGCGGCGTAAATCGCTCCTGCGCAGGTCCGGAGGTTACAGCCCTTGCGGAAAAGCTCAACATTCCGGTTTGCACCACCATGACCGGACAGGGCACCATGCCAGATGACCACCGTCTTGCGGTGGGGGTGATTGGCGATAACGGCTTCCACCCCCACGCCAATTGGGCACTGGAACACGCCGATTTCGTTCTCTTTGTTGGCTCGCGCATGGGAAGTGTCGTCACCATCGGCTGGACATTCCCAAAAATCACGCTGAACAAGCGCGTGGCGCAAATTGATATCGATCCCGAAATCATGGCCAACAATTACGAGAATGTGGTGTCGGTTCAAGGCGATGCACGACTGGTGCTGGAGCAATTGATCGCTATGGCTCCAGCCAATAATGATGCCAGCCGCACGCAATCCTGGGTCGATGAACTCAATGACTTGCGTGGCCGTTTTTGGGAAAATGCGGAAGCGCTGCTTAATTCTGATGCCACGCCGCTGCGTCCAGAGCGTGCGGTGCGTTGCTTTAACGAAGCCTTGGAAGCCTATGGCAAGCCCGCCCATATCTATTCTGATGCGGGAACGCCGACACCGCATATGACGCGCTTTTTGAAGCTTAAAGACCGGAGCACGCGCTTTGCCATTCCGCGTGCTTTTGGTGGTCTTGGTTCCGCCTTGCCTGCGACGGTTGGTGCATGGTTTGCCGACAAGCAACGCCGCCCTATTGGCATGTTTGGCGATGGCTCATTTGGCATGAGCGTTGGTGAGCTGGAAACGCTGGTGCGGCTTCAGGTTCCAGCCATTCTGCTGCTGTTCAACAACGGCACGTTTGGCTGGATCAAAGGTTTGCACCGGCTGAAAGGTCATAACCAGTGCTTTGGCGTGGATTTTATGCCGCCAAAAGGTCAGGCAATCGCCGAAGCCTTTGATGTCAAAGCATGGACAGCCAAGAATGCCAAAGAACTGGATGCGGCTCTGGCAGAAGCTTTTGCCTATAAAGACGGGCCATGCCTGATTGATATCCATGTGGAATCGATTGCTGACCGCGTTCCGCCGGTCTATTCTTGGCTGACCAAGCGTGGCAAAGACCCGCTTAGCGTGGAAGCCGAGGAAGTACGGTACTTCTGATCTCTTTTGCAACCGACAAAAACTGAAGCGCTGGCAGCAATGCTGGCGCTTTTTTATCTGGAAATCCGTGTCGACAGGATAATCGATGACAAGGTTCTCTCCACCCCATCAATGGTGCCGATTTCGTCAATGGTTTGATCTAGCTCGGTAATTGATGGGGCCGCGAGAAGGGCAATCAGATCAAAATTGCCGCTGACCGAGTGCAGCGCGGTGACGGGTTTCAGCCGCTCAAGCGCACCCACCACTTGTGAAAGCGCCTTTGGCGCGATGGTGATTAGAATATGAGCGCGGATTAGTGACGAGGCATAGCGATCTGACAGCCGCACGCCATAACCGGCAATCACGCCTTGCGCCTCCAGCCGCTCAATCCGTGCCTGCACAGTGGTGCGCGACAGGCCAAGCTTCTTGGCGAGCGTTGCCACCGGCATCCGGCTGTTTTCGCTCAGAAGGGCCAGCAGTTCACGGTCCTTGTCATTCAGCATGGTGTGTCACTTTGTCTATTTTGATCGGCATATTGTCGAAAATTGCCCTTTATTATGCTCACTTCAACACTGTGAATCAACAGTCAGACGGCGCAAAATGGTGGTCAGAAAAGCATTTAAAGGGGAATATCATGAAGGACATTATCGTTATTGGCGCAGGCAAGATTGGCGGTGCTATTGCGCTTATGCTGGCCGATACTGGCGATTACAAGGTCACGGTGACAGATCGCAGTGCCGAGCAGCTTGCCAAGGTCGACAAGCATCCAGCAATTTCCACCTCCCAGCTCGACATTGCCGATCAGGCTCAACTGGTCAAAACGCTCTCGGGCAAATTTGCTGTTCTCTCTGCCGCTCCCTTCAACCTGACAGGTCTGATCGCCGAAGCCGCAAAGTCCGCAGGCGTGCATTATCTTGATCTGACCGAAGATGTCGCGACGACCAAAAAGGTTGAGCAATTGGCAAAAGGTGCGGATGTCGCCTTCATTCCGCAATGCGGCTTGGCACCGGGCTTCATTTCAATTGTTGCCAATGATCTGGCAAAGCATTTCGACAGCCTGGACAGCGTCCGTATGCGCGTCGGCGCTCTGCCGCAATATCCGTCTAACGCGCTGAACTATAACCTCACCTGGAGCACAGACGGTCTGATCAATGAATATATCGAGCCTTGCGAAGCCATTGTCGAAGGCAAGTTGATCACCGTTCCGGCCATGGAAGAGCGTGAAGAATTCTCGCTGGATGGCGTGACCTATGAGGCTTTCAACACCTCAGGCGGGCTTGGCACACTGGCCAAGACACTGGACGGTAAGGTGCGAACCATGAATTACCGCACCATCCGCTATCCCGGCCATCAAGCCATCATCAAGGCGCTGTTGAATGATCTCAACCTCAAGAACCGCCGCGATGTGCTGAAAGATCTGTTTGAAAATGCGCTTCCTGCCACCATGCAGGATGTGGTGGTGATTTTTGTCACCGTCTGTGGTTGGAAAGACGGGCGTTACTTGCAGGAAACCTATGCCAACAAAGTCTATGCTGGTGTTGTGGCAGGCAAGAAGATGAGCGCCATCCAGATTACCACAGCAGCAGGCATCGCGACGGTTCTCGATCTTCTGGCAGACGGCAAGCTTCCGCAAAAGGGCTTCGTGCGACAGGAAGAAATTACCCTTGATGATGTGCTGAACAACCGCTTTGGCCGCGCCTATAATCCCGAAGCGCTACGGCTGAAAGAAGCCGTCTGAGCGGCAAACCGATCAAACGAGATGAGGGCAGCGTCATACGCTGCCCTCAGACGACTGACAAACCTATCCTCGCACTTCTGCGTCATCCTCGGGTCAAACCCGAGGATGACTAGAGGAGATGTTCTGCTCTTTTTGATGAGTAGCTGTCAAAAGCTGGTCTAGAACCTGAAGCGGATGCGGCAGGCGACGACCATTCATGATTTTGACCTGCGAACGGCAGGAATAGCCGGTGACCATCAAAATGTCCGTAAGCCCTTGACGCTTGACAATATCCGCCCAGCTCATGGCGTAAAGCTGCTCCGCCATAGGCCGATTGCGGGTCTCATGGCCAAATGTGCCCGCCATGCCGCAGCAGCCGGTATCGGCAATGTCCAGCGTCAGCCCAAATGCCTTGAACACCACCTTCCACTGACCAAGGGAAGCTGCCGCATTGGAGCGTTCCGTGCAGTGAACCATCAGGGTTAGCTTACCGCCCTCGGGTGCATCGGCAATGTTCGGCAATGCGGCGCTCACCAGCCATTCCTGCGGCAAGGCAATTGTGGTTTTGAGCGGATTTCCACTCAGCGCCTTGTATTCGCTGCGAAACGTGATTGTCATGGACGGATCAAGCCCAACCAGCGGAATACCAAGATCGGCAAGGCTTTGCAGATAGGCTCCGGTTTTTCGGGCTGCTTTTTCAAAGCGTGCAGAATAGCCATGGACATGCAGTGCCTTGCCATTGATATGGGGGGCCAGCATTGGCTTCAAACCAATCTTGCAAGCAAGGCTGATGGCGGCAACCGCAACCGCAGGATCAAAATAGGCGGTAAAGGCATCGACCACAAAGACAACGATGGCCTTTCTTTGCTCCGGTGTCAGCCTTGCCAAAGACGCCACATCGGCAATCGGAACATTGAGACGCCGAGCGTGGTTTTCAAGCGAATGATCGGCAAGACGGGGCAGGGCCGTCAGCCCCACCAGCCGCATCATTGCCTTGCCTGCTGTTGTCTCTACCGTCAGATTATAAAGCGGGCTGAATTTTGCCATTAACGGTAAAAGGCTTTCAATCGAAGCCACCAGCGGATCTTTCAACGGGCGCAGATAGCGCCCATGATAGACATCGAGAAATTTCGAGCGAAAGGCCGGAACGCTGACCTTGACCGGACATTGCCCCGCACAGGCCTTGCAAGACAGACAGCTATCCATGGCTACCTTGACCTCGTGGGAAAAATCCGTGCGGTTTCTCGGGTTCAAGGTGTTCAGGACGCGGCGCACCACTGTAAAGCCGCTTTGCTTTCGTCTCTCACGGCGCGGGTCCACTCCTCTCTCGGCTAGGAGCCTCAGCCATTCGCGCATCAAGGATGCCCGGCCCTTGGGCGAGAGGCGACGGTCACGGCTTGCCTTATAAGAAGGACACATGGGGCTTGTTTCATCAAAGTCGAAACAGGCACCATTGCCGTTGCAATAGGGCGCGTTGTCAAAGGCAGCGCGGATGTCGTTGCCAATCACCCGATCCGCGTCACCTCTGAGAGGAACGGCATCGATCTTGAGCAGCGGCTTGTCACTTGGACTGGCAATCTTGCCGGGGTTGAGGCGATTGTTCGGATCAAAAGCGTGCTTGATCTCTTGCAGGCAAGGGTAGAGATCACCGAAAAATTCGGGCACATATTCCGAGCGCACACCCTTGCCGTGCTCGCCCCACAGCACACCGCCATATTTGCGCGTCAGTGCCACCACCGCATCGCTGATCTCTCGCACCAGCGGCACATGGTCTGGCCTTGCCAGATCAAGCGCTGGACGCACATGCAAAACACCTGCATCGACGTGGCCGAACATGCCATAGGCCACGCCAGCCTTATCGAGAAGAGCACGAAATTCGCGGATATAGGCGGCCAGATTTTCCGGTGGCACGGCCGTATCTTCCACAAAGGCCACGGGCCTGACCGGGCCGTCGACATTGCCCAGAAGGCCAACGGCGCGTTTGCGCATGGTCCAGATGGCTTCCGCATCCTTATGGCCGCGCGCCACCGTCAGACCAAGGCGGTTTGGATTTGCAACGGTATCAAGGGCGGCAATCACCGCGTCCAGCTTTTGCTCCAGATCCGCCTTTGTCTCAGCCAGCACCTCAACAATGTTGATGCCATTGGCGGCTTTGCCGGCATCATCGGGAAAAAACGCATTGATCGCCGTCCAGACGATATCGCCTTTGGCAAGGCCAAGCACTTTCTCATCCACCGTCTCAACGGAGGCGACTTTGAGGGTGGTGAGATTGCGGGCATCTTCAAGTGCTGCATTGAAGTCATTGTAGCGGATGTTGATCAGTGCGACTTCGGCAGGCAGCGGCAGCAGGTTCAATTCCGCCTCGGCAATCAGCGCCAGTGTGCCTTCGGATCCGCACAAAATGGCGTTGAGATCAAACATGTCATTGTCGCGCTGCACATGGGCCAGATCATAGCCGGTCATATAGCGATTGAGATTGGGAAAAACCTGCCCGATACGCTCTTGCTTTTCCCGGGTAATCCGGTCCACCACGCGGTGAATATCGCCGATCCGGTCCTTGCGCTGCATGGTCTCTTCGAGGGCGGCAGGGCTTAAGGGGCGTGACCAAAAATCACTGCCATCCATCAGCACCACACGCAGCCCCAGCACATGATTGGAGGTCTTGCCATAGAGGCAAGAGCCTTGCCCGCAAGCGTCAGTGGAGACCATGCCGCCAATTGTGGCGCGGTTGGAGGTGGAAAGTTCAGGCGCAAAAAACAGCCCGTGCGGCTTTAAGGCGCGATTGAGCTGATCCTTGACCACACCCGCTTCAACCTTTGCCACCCGCCGCACCGGATCTATGTCCAGAATACGGTTCATATGGCGCGAGCAATCGACCACCACGCCATCGGTCAGTGATTGGCCATTGGTGCCTGTGCCGCCGCCGCGCGGCGCAATGACAATGTTTTGAAATTCCGGCTCGGATAAAATTCGGGCCAGAATTTGCATGTCGCCCGCATGACGCGGAAAAACCACGGCCTGCGGCTCCACCTGATAGATGGAATTATCGGTGGCATAGACGGTGCGCGTTGATGTCTTGCGCTCAAGATCGCCCTGAAAACCTGCCTCGATCAGGCGATCAAAGAACCGGATCGAGGGCTCTACCAAGGATTGACGGCGTTCAAGGCGTGGGATCATGGTGCAACAGTCTGTTATTTCAGGTCCGCACAGGCTTTTTCAATGCGGTCCAATGCCTGTATCAGTTCCGCCTCGGAAGTGGCATAGGAAATGCGAAAGAAGGGCGAAAGACCAAATGCCGAGCCGGGAACCACGGCAACATGCGCCTCTTCCAGCAGATAATCGGTAAAATCTGCATCGCTCAGCAAGGTTTTGCCCTTGGGCGTCACCTTGTTCAACACACCTGCACAGCCGGAAAAAGTGTAGAACGCTCCTTCTGGCGTGCGGCAATCGAGGCCGGTAATGGCATTCAGGCGGCTTACCACCAGATCACGGCGGCGCTTGAAGCTCTCTTGCCTGTCCTTCAAAAAGTCCTGAGGGCCGTTCAAAGCCGTAATCGCTGCCGCTTGGCTGACAGAACAGGGGCAGGACGTTGCCTGACTTTGAATAACCGCCATGGCTTTGATGAGTGCCTTCGGGCCACCGGCATAACCAATGCGCCAGCCGGTCATGGCATAGGCTTTCGACACACCATTGATGGTGAGTGTGCGGCTTTTCAGGCGTGGTTCCAATGCTGCCGGGGTGACGAAATCAAAGCCGTCATAGATGATATGCTCATACATATCATCCACCATCAGCCAGACATGCGGATGGCGCAACAACACCTCAATCAACGGCTGATAATCGGCGGCGCTATAGGCGGCACCCGATGGATTGGAGGGAGAATTCAGCAGCACCCAGCGAGTTTTCGACGTGATCGCTTTTTCGAGCTGTTCGGCCTGAAGACGAAAGCCAGCCTCGGCAGAGCAGGGCACCAGAACCGATGTGCCGCCGCACACTTCGACAATATCGGAATAGGAGGTCCAATAGGGCGTGGGGATGATCACCTCATCGCCTGCATCAATGGTGGCCATGAAGGCGTTGAACAGGATCTGCTTTGCGCCCGTGCCAACGGTGATTTCATCCACAGCGTAATCCACGCCGTTTTCGCGGGCAAATTTGGCAGAGATTGCCTGTTTCAACGCAGGCGAGCCATCCAGCGCGGTATATTTGGTTTCACCGGCATCGATAGCGGCTTTCGCCGCCTGTTTGATGTGGTCTGGCGTGTCGAAATCGGGCTCGCCAGCGCCGAGGATAATCACCGGCAGGCCTTCGCGCTTCATCAAAGCGGCCTTGGCCCCAATTTGCAGGATCTTGGACACACCAACAGAGGCGATCCGTGAGGCGGGCCGAAAACCCGCCTCTTCCACTTTTACCGTGATGGTCATGGCTCTTTTGCCTTATTCGATATCAAAGGACACGCCCTGCGCCAGCGGCAGGGAGGTGGAATAGTTCACCGTGTTGGTGGCGCGACGCATATAGGCCTTCCAGGCATCGGAGCCGGATTCACGACCGCCACCGGTTTCCTTTTCGCCGCCAAAGGCACCGCCAATTTCCGCACCGGATGTGCCGATGTTAACATTGGCGATACCGCAATCCGAGCCATCTGCTGAGAGGAAGCGCTCAGCCTCACGCATATTCAGCGTGAAGATGGAGGAGGAGAGACCAGCCCCAACCGCATTGTGATCAGCCAGAACAGCGTCGAAATCGCTGTATTTCAACACGTACAGAATGGGCGCAAAGGTTTCTTCCAAAACCGGGCCTGTGTGGTCAGGCATTTCGACCAGCGCCGGTTTGACGTAATAGGCGTCAGCGCTGCCTGTATCCACCCGCTCACCACCATGCACGGTGCCACCATGGGTCTTGGCTTCACTCAGCGCCTTTTGCATGGCATCAAACGCTATTTTGTCGATCAGCGGACCAACCAGCGCTTTGCCTTCCAAAGGATTGCCAACGGAAACGCTGGCATAGGCCTTTTTCAAACGCGGCAAGAGCTGATCATAAACGCTGTCATGCACAAAAAGACGGCGCAGCGTGGTGCAGCGCTGACCAGCTGTGCCCATGGCACCAAAGGCAATGGCGCGCAGTGCCATATCAAGATCGGCAGAGGGGCAAACGATGCCGCCATTGTTGCCGCCCAGTTCCAGAATCGCGCGGGCAAAACGCTTGGCAAGACGTGGTCCAACCTCGCGGCCCATGCGGGTGGAACCTGTGGCAGAAACCAATGCCACCTTGGCATGGTCCACCAGCACTTCGCCAATCATGCGGTCGCCAATCAACACCTGTGTCAGCGCTTCTGGCGCATCACCAAAACGCTTGATGGCGCGGTTCATCACGGCCTGAGCCGCCAGCGCCGTCAGGGGCGTCTTTTCAGACGGTTTCCACACAACGCTATTGCCGCACACCAATGCCAGCGCCGTATTCCACGCCCAAACGGCCACGGGAAAGTTGAAGGCAGAGATGACGCCAATCACGCCCAGCGGATGCCAGGTTTCCATCATGCGGTGTCCGGGGCGCTCAGTAGCTATGGTCAGGCCGTAAAGCTGGCGGGAAAGGCCAACTGCGAAATCGCAAATGTCGATCATTTCCTGCACTTCGCCCAAGCCTTCGGACGGAATCTTGCCCGCTTCGATGGACACAAGACGGCCAAGATCCGCCTTGGCGGCGCGCAGTTCCTCGCCAAACAGGCGTACCAACTCGCCGCGCTTTGGCGCAGGCGTCAGCCGCCATTCACGAAAGGCCACATCGGCGCGGTCAATGATTGCTGTTGCCTCCGATGCCGAAACGCTTTTCAGACTTGCAACTTGCTCGCCGGTGATGGGGGAAAACGACTTGAGATCGCCGCCGGTATAGGCAGCCTTGTCCACACCGAGACGGTCCAGAATGGCAACCGCTTCAGCGGTGATGGATGCGGGCTTTGCTGCGATGGTCATAAAATGGTCTCCAAAAAGTGTCCGTTATTCGGCGGCGGTCTGCCGGGAAAAGGCGGCAAGGCAGGCATCCAGCGATGCCTGTTCAATGCCAGCATAGTGATCAAATTCGTTTAGCACCTTCGCGCCGAGATCGGTCTCGAAGCGCTGTTGATTGGGGCTTGCGACAAAATCCTGCTGTGCGCCATCACCCAGATTGGATTGGAAGATACCAGCCGCACTGACTGGCAGAAAGTCTTCGTAAACAATTGGATCAAAGCCGATATAGCCGTCTGCAATAAGCTGTTCCGCATCAAGCGAGGCTGGTAAGTCTTTTGATGCCTTGTCTGTCAGGTAGTAGCTGAAATAGCCAAGCCCTTCTGCGCGGATTGCGGCCCAATCATCCGGGAAGGCCTGGAACACATCCAAAAGCGCCGCTTCATAGGCATCCGCATTGGAGCCATCGGCGGCAGGCCGCACGATCTTGCGCGTATCATTCAGCAGCGTGTCATAAAGCGCTCGGCCCTTCGGCGTCAGCGCCACACCGCGCTGCTCGATCTCGCCGAAACGGGCCGTGTGGGTGCCCGTTTGCCAGCCGCCCTGGCCATCCTTGAAGGAGACCCGCTCCTCCAGCGCCTTGAACGAGGTCTGGCGCAACAGGATCGGACATTTGCGCGTCGGCGGGCCTTCAACCACGGCCTTTGGCGCAATGCCGTAATCGGGCATCTTCGCCTGCACTTTATCGATGTCGAGCGTGCGGGGTGTCAAATGGTTGATATGCGGACCCTTGAACGACACCACATCGGCAATCAGCCGATGCGCGTCATGCAGGCGATGATACATCGAAAGCTCAACATTCGCCTTGTCGTGCCAACGGAAGGTTTCCAACACTTCCGAAACGAAGCGGGCGGCGTCCTGTTCTTGCAATCCATCGTCTGCCTCTGCCTTTTCGGCCAGCGCAATCGCGCCGTCTGTAAAGATCTGGCGGTGAGCAAGAATAGCGGCAGCTTCAGTCCGAAGTGCTTCATCTGCAATGAGATCAAGACGCAGCAGCGAGGTAAAGACCCGGAAGGGATTGCGCTTCAACGCCGCCTCGCCAACGGGGCGAAAGGCAGTGGAATGCACAGGCACGCCCGCCTCGGACAGATCATAATAGCCAACCGGATACATGCCCATGACAGCAAAGATGCGGCGCATCATGGCCAGTTCTTCGGCCGTTCCCAAACGGATAGCCCCGTGGCGCTCTTCGGAGATACGCTCCAGCGTGTCGGTGGCATCGAGTCTTGCCTTCAGCTGCGGCTGTTCGGCCAGTGTTTCATCATTGATCCTCGCCACGAGCTCCATGAGCGTGCCATAGGCAGGCACTTCATCACGATACATTGCAGACATAGCGCTGGAAAACCGGGCGCGAATGTCATCGGGAGAAATCTTGTTCGACATGGTGGTTACTTTCTCGAAATCATGCAATATCATTCTAAACACGCACTATAGTCGAGATCAACTGGCTTATGTTGTGAAGAATTTAGCTAAGTTGATGCGGAAACGGAATAACTATGCGCCGAAGCCTGATCCCCGATTTCGTCAATCTGCAAGCGTTTGAATGCGCCGCACGCCACCAAAATTTTTCAAGAGCCGCTGAAGAGCTGCATCTGACGCAAAGTGCAATAAGCCGACAAGTCGCTGAGTTGGAAACTCAGACGGGCCTCAAGCTGTTTGAGCGGATACGCCAGCGGGTGGTCCTATCAGAAGCAGGCCAGCGGCTTTTGCCTGAGGTGAAGCAGCTGCTCATACAGTCGGAACGACTGATGATTGGCGCTGTCGCGACGGGGCGCATGAACGCAAACCTGCGTATTGCCACCCTTCCAACCTTTGGCGCAAAATGGCTGGTGCCAAGGCTTGGCCGTTTTTTGCACAGCCACGCCGATGTCGCGCTGTCGATTGAATCGCGTTCGAGCCCTTTTAGCTTCGCTGAGGAAAATTTCGACCTCGCAATCCATTTCGGACAACCCGCTTGGGCTAATGCAACATGCAGTTTCCTTTGCAATGAAACCGTGGTGCCAGTAGCAAGCCCTGGACACTTGAAAAATTACGCAACGCAACCAGCACTGGATGTGTTTGAGCGCGCTCCGCTTTTGCACCTCAACACCCGCCCGAAACTGTGGTCCGATTGGTCGCTACACCATAAAATTGTTCTGCCGCACGCTTTTGAAGGTTTGCGTTTCGACCAGTTCTCAATGCTGACATCTGCAGCAATAGCGGGACTTGGAGTGGCGCTGCTGCCGACCTACCTGATCGAAGAGGAACTTGCATCCGGCACACTGGCGCTCGTCGCTGATCTGCCGATTTCCACTGAGAACGCTTATTATATCGTGCGGCCTGACACCAAGCAAACGCAACCCATCGCAAAGGATTTCGAGACATGGCTCCTGACTGAACTGGTCACGGGCTAGATGCGACAGGTATTCGGCTGGAAACCGGTCATGAAAGGGTCGCTGGTGAAATCATTCTGTCCGCCGGCACCTATGTCAATCCCGCTATCCTGATGCGCTTTACCGAGGCCTACTGCACGAACGGGCTTTCCAACCTATCAAAATGTTCAACCGGATCGCTGGATTGGTGGTGCAGATGAACCACGGATGATCAGTTCCACGTCAACGAAGGCGCGCGTTGGGCTGCGGAGCTTTGCGCGATTCACATAAAGGTGGTCGATGTGATCGACGATCCGCTTCGCTGGCATGCTGAGCGCATCGATACCAGGGCCAACCAGCCCAAACGTATCGCAATCTCCGAAACTGATTATCGAGAGCTCACGAGGTACAACAATACCGCGTTCGCGCACCAGATCGAGCAGACCGAGGGCACTGAGATAGGAGGCGCAGACGATTGCCGTTGGAGGATCCTCTCCATCCAGCAACTCCATGCCAGCGAAATAGCCGGTCTGGCGGGACCATTCATGGCCAACGACAAGTGTTTCATCGACGCCGGGTCCGTCGCGCATGGCGCGCATATAGCCCTCAAGTCGGCCTTCGCCGGAGCTATGGTCTGGCCGACCAGCGATTAAACCAATTCGGGTATGACCAAGGCCTAGCAAGTGATCGACTGCCTTTTGCATGCCAATGGCATCATTGAACAGGACTCTGTCACAGGCGAGTTCCGGTATGTCGTTGTTGAAGAGAATGATATGCGTATCGAGGCCCTTTAGAAGCGGAGACCCCTGCATGGCGGTAAAATCGCCTGAGGCGACCAGTGCCTCAATGCGGTGCTCCTCAAAAAATTTGAGTGCTTGGACCATGGTTTCAGAACTACCATCATGGGTGAGTGGCAAGACGGTACGCCCACGCGATTGCATCCGAGCCGTTAACCCCGCCAGAATGGTGATCTGCAACTCATCATATGAGGACACTAAAAAGCCAATCATGCGGCTTGCCTCTTTGCGGATGGTCGCCGCCGCAACATTCTTGACAAATCCCAACTCTTCAATGGCAGTTTCGATGCGGGTCTGGCTAGACATGCGGATTGGCCTGCCGTTGAGGAAACGTGAGACCGTTCCAACCGCGACATCTGCCGTATGCGCCACATCGTGGATCGTCGGCTTACGTTGCCGCTCCGGCTTTAGACCGGACTCAGCCTTTGGCATCAGTATCTTTCTCCTTCACGCGGCCGTCTGAAGCCCTGACAATATGCGTCTCTTCGTTAGCCTTAAGGCTCAACAGGAGCAATTCACCTTGCAGCCTGAACTGACGAGTTTGCCCGATTTCACTTCTAATGCGCAACTCTTCAAGCACGCCGTTATGCCATTGCATGTCGATCTCAATCTGCCCACGGCATCTTAAACCACGAATCTCACCAGCTTTCCAAGCTGGTGGCAGGGCGGGCAACAGAACGATTTCGTCAGATTGGCTTTGCACCAGCATTTCAACGACAGCCCCGGTATAACCAAAGTTTGCGTCGATGTTGAATGGTGGGCACGCGGTGAGAAGGTTTGGATAAAGGCCACCGCCCATATCGGCCTGCAACTCGATCGCAGGATCGACGGAGTTGAAGAGGTGGCCAATATTTCTGTACGCCATATCGGCCCGGCCCAACCGCGCCCAGAGAGCAATTTTCCACGCAAACGACCAGCCTGTGCCGGTATCGCCTCGCTCCTCAAGCACTCTTGCGGCGGCATCGGCCAACTGTGGCGTTTTCTCAGGAGAAATCTCGCTGCCGGGAAAGACACCGTAAAGATGCGATACATGGCGATGTGGATGTTCTGCCTGTGGCAAGTCTTCGCGCCATTCGAGAAGCTGCCCGTCTTTGGCGATGCCGTAGGCTGGCAATCTCGGTAGGGCGGCTGCGGCTGCCACCGTAACCGGGTCTTGTGACAGACCCAGCACAGCTGCCGCTTGTACGATCGTTGAGAAAAATTCTCTCAGGATCGCGATATCCATTGTTGCACCAATGCTCAGCGCATGTCGCCGTCCGTCGGCCAGGAAATAGCTGTTTTCGGGCGATGTCGATGGCGCTGTTGTCAAGCTGCCGTCGGGCAATGCGATGACCCAGTCGAGGTAGAATTCTGCAGCGCTACGCAGGACTGGCCAGGCGGTATCGCGTAGAAACTGCTCGTCGGCACCATACAGATAATGCTGCCAGAAATGCTGGCATAGCCATGCCCCGCCCATGTTCCACATCCCGTAGCGGATGGGAAAGTCATAGGCCCGCCCGTTCAATGCGCCGATTGGCGTGGTCTGGTAGCGCCCATCCACCTGGTGATGCGCCACCCAGCCGTGCATGCCATAGTGTATGGTAGCGGTGCGCTGTCCGGCAATGCTGAGATTTGTAATGAAATCAAAAAGCGGCAAGTGACATTCCGCCAGATTGCAAGGTTCAGCCGGCCAGTAATTCATCTGAAGATTGATATTGATCGTGTAGTTCGACCACCAGGGCGGCTGCACGCGGTCGTTCCAAATGCCTTGCAGGTTGATCGCGCGCGCACCGGGCCGGCTGGCGGAAATCATCAGGTAGCGCCCATAGTTGAAGAGCAGGGCTTCCAACCCCGGATCGTGGTCTCCATCGGTCTTGCGGCGCAATCGCTCGTCGGTTGGCAGTCTGGCGCGCTCCGGATCGCTTTCAAGCTTGAGAGATGCCCGATCATACAGTGCCCTATGGGCATCGATATGCCGTTCCAAAAGCGCCGGGAAGCCCTTTTGTTCTGCACTTTCAAGCCTTTTTTGGCAATCCAGCACGAGGGCCTCGACGTCGTTGCCGACGGCGGTCGCAACCAGCAGTGAGAAATCGCCAGTCACAGCCAAACCGTAATCGTCCGTACGCAGGTCTCCTTGAACCACGCGCACGGCGGTAAGACACCGCAAAGGCGGCTCCTCTTCATAGAAGATGTTTTCACTGCAGCGGACACGGTCGTCGACCCCGGGCCAGTCGACCATCGAAGGCGCATCGGCGACGACGATGAGGTCACGACCGATCTGCTGTTGCGTATGGCGCGTCTTGGACGATAGCGAAAGAGCGGTCGCCGCCATATCGGGAGCCTCGAATTCGGCCCGCAGCACGAAAACCTGATCCGCGAACGAGGAAAACGCGCGACGGTGGACCTGGCCGAGATGCGCCGCACGATACTCGACCTCAGCCACGGCGGTGCGCAGATCAAGCCGGCGGGCATAATCGCAGACCGTCTGATGTTTCCAATCGATTGTGAGATCTGCGGCAGGAAGATAGGGCTGGTTGAAGTCGGTCAGGAGCTTCTGCTCCACCAGCGCTTCGGCACCCGCAACATCGTTGTCAAACAGGCGGCGACGCACCTCGGCCAGGACGACAGGACCCATGACCGCTGGAGCTGGGGCTTCGCGCCCTGCCCAGAACCTGTCATCGTTAAGGCAAATGACATCCTCACCCGTACCGCCGCTGATCATCGCGCCGAGCCGACCGTTGCCCAGGGGCAGAGCCTCGTTGAAATTGCGCCCCGGCGCATTATACCGCAATATGTGAAACTCATCGTCGAGGGATCGCCGATGGTTGGAAAGCTTGATTTCGCTCTGCATCCATTCACTCCTTGACGCCGCCCGTGGTCAACCCTTGCGTGATGAAACGCAGACCGAACAGCACGACCAGAAGGGCAGGAACAGCAAGCATCACCAGGCTTGCATTGTAGCGCCCGATGCCGGTTGGGGTTGCCCCAAGAACCTCCTTGAACCGCAGTACGGCCTGGGCTGCTGTGGTTTGGTGGACATCGGAGAGGAAGAGCGAGGGTAGCAAAAAATCTTGCAACGACCACATGATCGACAAGGCACCCAGATTGACCAATGCGGGCTTGCTGAGCGGCACGAAGATGTCCACGAAGACGCGGAAATGTGAAGCTCCGTCCATCAGCGCCGCTTCGATCAGCGTGCGCGGAAGACTTTCGGCGTAGTTTCGCACCAGCAGCACGCCAAACGGCAAGGTCATGGCTGCTTCCGGCAGCGCCACGCCAATCAGCGTATCGCGCAGGTTGGCTTCCCTCGTAATGAAAAACAACGGGATCAGAATGGAGGTCAGCGGCACAGCCATGAAGATGAGAACGCATTGGTATAGAAATTCACGACCGCGGAACTCAAAGAAGGTAAACCCGTAGCCGGCCAGTGCCGAAATGGTGACGACCACAAGAGCATGCATCAAGGCTATGGCAAAGGAGTTCATGTATGTGCGCAACAGCGACACGCCACCGATATCCTGTGTCAGCACGTCGATGAAGTTTTGCAAACCATTGAACGCGAAGCCGCGTGAAACCGCAGCGATGAGGGGCAGTGCCCAGAGTATTGCCAACACGACAAGAAAGGCTGTCATTGCAAACTTTTCATGGCGGCGGCGATAGAGCATGTCATGGCTTGCGTTCATTGGTGCTGATCCTTGCGTGAAAACTGCGAATGCAGGCCAGACAGGATCAGCGTGATCAAAAGCGTGGCGACCGCCGCTGCCGAGCCATATCCGACGTTCGCGCCGGACGTGGAGAAGGTGTAGACATAGGTGCCGGTGATCTCAGTCGCTCCGGCTGGCCCACCACCCGTGGAGAAAAACACGATATCGAAGGCGCGAAAGCTGGTGAGCATGGTTGAGACGATGATCGTCCTGTGGGTTCCCTTCATGATGGGAAACAGGATTTCCACGAAGAGACGCCACGTACCCGCACCATCAATGACAGCTGATTCAATCAGCGACGTGTTGATCGTGCTGAGATTTGCCGTGTAGTAGAGCACCGGCAGGCCAATAATGTAAACGAAAAGGATGATGACAACACCATAGGCGAGTGTCGGGTCGATCAGCCAGTTCTGCGCCATCCAGCCCAGTCCGATATCGGACAGGAGCACGTTGACCAAGCCGAAACGGGTTTCCAGGATGGTGCGGAAGACCGAGGCAACCAGAGACAGGGGCATCAGCGCCGGTAACAGGAAGATCGTATACAGCAGGGTTCTCGCCCGCCAAGTCGCTGAAAGCGTTACGGCGATGAAAAAGCCGATGGTCAAGGCCGCGCCCACGCTGACGCAGGCAAAGATGATATTGTTGAGAAAGGCCTTCAGAAAGCGCGGATCGCTCAACAGAAGCTCGAAGTTCTGCATACCGACCCACTTGCCATTGACAAGCGCCAACGAGATCCGCTGCAAGCTGGTATAAAGCAGAAAACCTGTAGAGAACACGTAGTAGACCGCAAAGACAAGTGCGAGCGGGCCAAAAAACAACACAGCTTCAAGAGGTCGAAGCCTGTGTATGATCGACTTCTGCTTAGACATGATGGTCCTCGGAAAAATTGCCCCTTGCCAGTGGCGGCGTCGGGGCATCTGGCATCACATGGCGTTTGAATAGCGTCCGCTTTCCCATTCACCCTGTAAATATTTCAGCTGTTCTTGAGACGGTGTGCCTGATGTGATTGACTTGATCAGCGCATCTCCGACGACATTCGAGAAATCCGAGACATTGTTCCGGTCGCTCGAAGCATTGAGCAGCAGATCGGCCACGACACTATAATCCTTGGCGGTCTGATCATTCGAGAAAATGCTCTTCGGCAGCACATAAGCCTGCTTGGATGGCACCACGAACAAGGTGTCGTCCCACTGTGATACGCCTTCGCCTGATGTCATGAACTGAAGGAACTTTATCGCCTCGGCCTTGTGCTTGGAATTCTTCGGCACGGCGAGTCCGACTTCGATGAAGCTGCGAATGGCAGGTTTGCCACCTTCCAGCATGACCGGCAGCGGCGATACGGTGACATTGTCGAGTTTTACGCCGTTTGCCTTGCGGAAGGGGGCGGATAGAGTGCCCATTTCCCACGTGCCCTGAAGGAACATCACTGCCTTGCCTTGCTGGAAGAGTTCCACGGACCGACCGTAATCCAGATCGAGCATGTCTTTGCCGAAAATGCCATCCTTGAAAAGGCTCACTGTCGCATCAAAACCGGCTTTGGCTTCAGTCGAGTCGAATCTGCCGCCTTTGTTGTAGCGCAGCTTATTGAACCAACCTTGCGAGCCTTGCTCGATGATGGTGTCGCAGATCTCGTCAAGGAACCAGTTCGCGCCGGTGAAGGCCACCGGGACGAGATCGGGCCGCTTTTCCTTGACTGTCTTGACGAAGGCCGCCAGCTCGGCCCGGTCCTTGGGAACCGTCAAGCCAAGTTCCTTCATCAGATCGAGGTTGTAGTAGGCGACGACCGATCCAAGCGTACCCATCGGCGCGATGTACAACTTTCCATCTCCAGACAGACGCTTTGCCTGATCAATCGTCTTGGCCGTCAATTGCCTATCGATCGGAGCCGAGCCATATTGGTTGTAAAGCTCAGGCAGCGGCTCGAGATAATCCTTGACCTGCGCGACCATGCTGCTCGTCTGTACTGCCGCAACATCTACCGGATCACCCGAGGATAGTGCCAGCGGCAGGCGCTTCTGATAGGCAGTCGATTCCAGGAACGTCAGCTTGACGTCTATATTCGGGTTCGCCTTCTCGAAGGCTGAAACCATCTTGTCAACAACCGGCGCAGGCGGTGCCCATGTCCATACGTTGATCACCGTCTTATCTGCCGCAACCGCCCAAGAGGCGCATGAGGCGGCGAGTGAAAGCGTGAAGGCTGCAAGTTTTCTGATATGCACGATGTTTCCTCCCCAAAAGTGCATGGCGCCTATGGAACCTCTTATGGTTCTTGCAGCGCGGGCTCTATACGCGATCCCGATTGATCAAACAGGTGTATGCGAGACAACGGTAGCCAGATCCCAAGGCGTTGCCCTTCAAGCGCGCGCGCGTTGTCGCGCTTTCTCGCGATGATCGACAATTCTGGCTCACCATGTCCTGTCGAAGCTCTCAGGTGAAGGATGGAATCTGCGCCAAGGGTTTCGACGAGCGAAACTGTGCAATCGAACTGGAACCCTGGCCTATCGCCTTCGGCATCGAAAACAATATCTTCTGGCCGCACGCCAACATGGACAACATCCGGCCGTAACGAGCAGACTGAGGCAGGCAGATCAACGGCCCTGAACACATTCATCGGCGGTGCGCCGATGAATGTGGCAACGAAGAGATTGGCCGGTCGATCATAGACCTCCTGCGGCGGCCCGATCTGTTGAACCCGCCCGGCGTTCATGATCACCACCCGGTCGGCCATTGTCATCGCCTCGATCTGGTCGTGGGTGACATAGAGAGTGGTGATTCCCAGTCGCCGCTGTAGACCGGCGATTTCAACGCGCATATGCATGCGCAGCCGGGCATCGAGATTGGACAAAGGCTCGTCCATCAGAAAGATTTTCGGATTGCGCATCAATGCGCGTCCCATGGCAACGCGCTGGCGCTGACCACCCGACAAGGCGGCAGGCTTTCGCTCCAGAAGGGTGCCAAGTTCAAGAAGCGCGGCGATCTCGTCGGCCCGTTTGGCCCTTGCCTCGCGCCCAATACCGCGCAGCTTCAGTGGATATTCAAGATTGGCCCGAACAGTCATGTGCGGATAGAGCGCATAATTTTGAAAGACCATGGCAATGTCACGATCACGCGGATGCTTATCCTGCATTGCTTCGCCATCTATGACGAGGCTTCCAGCTGAAATTGGCTCCAGGCCTGCGATCATACGCAAGAGCGTGGTCTTGCCGCAGCCGGACGGGCCCAGCAGAGCAATAAACTCACCTTTTTTGACACAGAGGTCAACGGAATTGACCGCTGTGTGAATATTCCCGAAACGTTTACTCACGCCGTGAAGGCGAACGAATTCTCCCACCGCATTGCCTCCTCTTACTCCATCTTTAGTAAGAATTAAAATGATATCGATGTCAACTAAGAAAGTAATTATGATATTTCATGATTTCAAATCTTGAGGCAGACAAGCGGCAATTAAAGGCTCTGGTGCCGCCAAACCCTGCCGATGAGAACCTCACAGAGCGCCATTCTGCATGATAATTGATGTGCTCATGCGTATCAATTCAACCAGAACGAAAATTGGCACCAACGCCTTTTGTTCCTGCTGGCAAAAAAATGTCATCGATATCAACAAAAAACGACACGTGATATTTATGCATCACATCTCGGAGCGGAATGAGGCATCATGCCATTGACTGAAAAGCACCCAATTGGCTGATTTTCCATAGCCTGATTGAGGTTACCCCGAAAGCGAGGGGGCTGGAGCAGTCGAACGCGCTCATCCAGAAGATGTCTACCGCGCCGATTTACAAGTAAAAAAATAAATTTTTTACACGCATAAATATACATAGATAGTTATTCTTCATAAATTTTAAAAAAATCACGTCACAAATCCTTTATATCGAAATGCAATCAGCAAACTTGAATCATTACCAAAGGAGCTGATTGCAATGAGTGGAAATATAAATTATAAAAATGAAATATTATTAATAATAATGAAATGCGATTTAGAAAATGGAGTTTTTTAAATGAAATATGAATTTTCATTTAAATCTATACTTCATTTTTCGCTTTTGGCGACAACAATGCTTGTTTCGCCTAAGGCTCACGCACAGTCAGCGCCGACGCCGCTATGGTATAGCAATCAACTTCGGGTCCTTGAGCAATTTTCGGTGCTGGGCAACACAGCCGAAGGGAGGGCAGCGCTAACGGCAAATTTGCAAACTGGCATCGCCATCAACAATGCTGTGAGCCAGGCGCAAGCACAGCAGGCGATTTATGACGCGACACCCTATTCCAACGGCACAAATCTTGCCGATGGGCTCGGAACGCGGCTTGGCGCTGCCTACAAAAAGCTGAACCCGGACAATAGAGACGGCAGTTCGGGGTATTTCTCAACAGATATGAGGAATCTGTTTGAGTATAATTATGGTCTGGTGGCCGATACCAAGAGCTTCTTCGCAACAGGAACCCGTGGTGGCAAGCCTATCACAGACGTTTCTTTGCCGTATGGCGGCGTTTTCGATCTCTATGACAAGTTCTACAATCCTGCCAATCCAAGTCCCAATGGTAATTCAAGGCCTTTTATTGACGCTCCCAACAGCTACAAGGCATTCAGCGGCGTCGATTATTATGGCAATCCGATGACAAGCCAGAAACTGTGGGCTGATGCCTACAAGAGCCCATCCTTCCCAAGTGGCCACACACGCTACGCTGTCGCAACATCGACCTTGATGGGAATCATGGTGCCTGAGCGCTTCCAGGAAATGATTACCCGCGGCTCGGAACTCGCCAATGCCCGTATCGTTCTGGGTCTGCACTCACCGATCGATGTTATCGCCGGGCGTATCAGCGGACTTTATGAACTCGTCACGCTGCTCAATAACAACCCGGAAGTCCTCGGTTTATCGGGAGTATCGAGTGGTGCGCCGGTTTCGGATTTTGCTGGCCTTGCAACGTCGGCAACTGGGCAACTGCGCGCTGCCCTTGCCAGCGAATGCGGAGGAGCAATCAGCAACTGCATTGAGGCGGATAATGCCGACCCAACCTATCGCTTCGGCAATGCGGCGCAAAACAAGGCGGATTTCACCTTTCGCCTCACCTACGGCCTTCCCGCCGTTGGTTCAACACATCTCGCGCCGGTCGTCCCAACGGGTGCCGAAGTCCTTCTGGCAACACGGTTTCCATATCTGAATGCCACCCAGCGGCGTGACGTGCTGGCTTCGACCGAAATTGCCTCCGGAGGGCCGATGGATGGTGTAACGGATCCGCAATTTGCCGGTTATGATCGTTTGAACCTCTATGCCGCCGCCGATGGTTATGGGGCCTTTACACATGACGTTTCCATTACGATGAATGCGTCCAAGGGGGGGTATAATGCCGCGGACAGCTGGAAAAACGACATTTCCGGTGCAGGTGGCCTAACGCTGAACGGCACTGGTCATCTGACGCTGACCGGCAACGACACCTATGCCGGCCCAACGACCATCAATGGTGGCAAATTGGAAATTGCGGGCTCCATGACCTCTGCGACAACCGTCAACGCCGGCGGAATGCTGGCCGGTACAGGCAAGGTCGGAACTGTGACGGTCGCCTCCGGCGGTACGCTTGCACCGGGAGCAACCACCGCTGTTGGAACCATGACGGTCAATGGTACGCTTTCGATGGCCTCAGGTTCAACTCTGTCCATTCGCGCCATGTCTGCAGCCAACGACCGCGTGGTGGCAACGGGGGCGGTCACACTCGGGGGTGGCACGGTCTCCGTGGCCGCTGGCAACGGCGTGTTCGATCGCGCGACCCGCTATACCATTGTGACCGGCAACAGCCTGTCAGGGCGCTTTGACCAGGCTTTGACCAATCTGGCCTTTTTGACGCCCTACCTGAGCTATGACGCCAAAAATGCCTATCTGAACCTCAATCGCAATGACGTGTCCTATTCAACCTTTGGCACAAACGGAAATCAGCGTGCTGTCGGCCTTGCACTTGATGCGGCATCCCGTGGCGCAACCAGCCCAAATGGGGCACTGCTGCTGTCAGCCTTCAACCAATTGACGGCGCAACAATCCCAAGCGGCACTGGCGATGATATCCGGGGCAGGTTCTGGCGCAGAGGTTACCAGCAATATCAATACGACTTCAACCATCTCCGCGCTTGCCAGCGACAATTCAGCAAATTGGGTCGCAACCGATGAGGATCGCGATGCAGCACCGGTCACCCCCGTGCTCGGCTATGCCGAGGAGACAAAGAAAACCGATCCATTTCCCTCGATTGTGAAAGCTTCACAGGGCCAATCCACCCTTGCGCCGACCGGTCGCGCCTGGATCTCGGCCCTCGGGGGCGGCGTCAATCGTTACGCCGACGATACCTCGGGAGCACCCCATGCGAACGGCTCTTTCGGTGGAGGGCTTGGCGGCATCGATTATCAGGTTTCTCCCAATGTGCTGATCGGTGCGGCTGTGGGCGAAACGTCGTCTCGTTCCCATGCGGATGGAGTCGGTGCCTCGGGTGATGCAACGGGTCTGCATATCGCTGCTTATTCGTCGCTGCGGTTTGATCGATCCTATATCACCTTGTCTGAGACCTTCAGCCACTTCGACAACGACACGTCACGTGGCGTCGAAGGCTTCGGGCTTTTGGGCTCGGAACATCTCTCGGCATCCTTTGCCTCCAGCGAATGGCGCACGCGTGTCGAAGGTGGACATTCTTTCGACGTGGAACGCAACCTCACCTTGACGCCGTTTGCCGCAGTCGAATATGCGTCCTATCGGACGAACGGCTATTCGGAGCGCAGCTCTGCGCCCTCCAGCGCCTTTGTTCTGAGCTTTGCCGACAGGACAACAATTTCTCTGCCAGTCTCGGTCGGATTGCGCACATCGGGAAGTTTCAGCCTTGACGATTCTTGGACTGTTGCACCTACGGCCTCCGCCGCCTATGTGCACGAGTTCAAACCAGCCCGTGACATGACAGCATCTCTTGCCGCTATCCCGGCGAATGCTTTTACAATGTCCGGACCTCGCGCCGCTGAGGACAGCGCAGACCTGCGCCTTGGCTTGACCTTTGCCTCGAAGAGTGGCCTGTCACTTTCGGGCGAACTAAAGGGTTCCTTCTCCTCGGCCTCGACAGCCATCGGCGCAAAGGCTTCGCTCAAATATAGCTGGTAATGGCAGCATGAAGCCGGTCCGAAAAGATGCGCGCTACCGATAGACCGTGACAACGAACGATCCCAACTTTTCGCAAGTTGGGGTCTTCAATAAAAGGTTTGCAGTATGCCAGCTTGTTAAGCCGCGAAGCTGATAGCTCTGTGGCATCGTCACACCTTGATTTTGCGTTTGTTTTGCAGCCACGCACCCGCACCAAAGACTCTCAAGCCGGTGCTGTCCTCCACCAGATGAACCGGCCCCGATGCTCTGGTTCCTGGCCTCATTGAGGGCAATACCAACCTCTATCCCGGCGCGACAGGGCCGAGAAAGCTGGAACGGCTATTTCAACGCCCATCAGCGCCGCGATACTGCGCATCAGGCCCTGGGTTTGGCGCAAAGGCAGATCGTAAACAGTACGCACGTCGAGACACATGGCAATTGCCATGCTTGAATATTTCGGCTGACCACCACGCGACGCCCTCAGCGACGCCGACCACTCAGAAAGAGGCGCATCGCTCACCCAGACCGTCATATCACTGCACCGTCTCAGGTTCTCATTATACGTCGGCCATTCTCCATCTTTTCCAGCCCCGCGTTGAAAGCTCTGAAGAATTGGACATCGCTCTTCGTAAATTTTCGCGCCCATTGAGCGAGCTGGACAAGCATCTTTAGGACAAACATCTTCAAGACGGGCATCTTCAGGACAGGCAGTTTATGCTTGGCGAGCGTTTTACCGTGGCTGATCTCAATGTCGCCGCAGTCATGCATCTCATTCCAATCGCCGGTATCGACATTTCATCTTGGCCTGCAATGGCGCGATGGCTCGAAACATGTTTGTCTAGAGTCTGTCAGGCTCATATTAAACCAGACAGACTCTCGATCAGGTTCGTTTTGGCCGCGCCGTGTGTTTGAAAAAACCACGGCGTGGTCATATTATAGCGAACCTTTCTGCACTGTATTCTTGGGTTTCATCGGGTTTCAGTCAAAGACTGAAACCCGAACTCGTAACGGACGGAAAGCGCAGGGCCAGCGTTAAGCGGCCTCATCCACAATCGGATTGCGCAGGATTCCGAGCTTGTCGATTTCTACTTCAACAACATCGCCGGGCTTCATCCATAGGGGTGGAGTGCGCTTGGCACCAACGCCGCCGGGAGTGCCGCTGACGATAACGTCTCCGGCTTCGAGCCGAGTGAAGCTGGAGCAATATTCGATCTGGCGGGCGATGTCGAAAATCATCTGGCCAAAAGTAGCGTCCTGCACCACAGTGCCGTTCAGGCGCGTTTGCAGGCGCAGATCATCCAGCGGTCCGATTTCGTCCGGTGTCATCATCCAAGGCCCGAAGGCACCCGTGTCGGGGAAATTCTTGCCCGGTGTGAACTGGTGGGTATGGCGCTGAAAGTCACGAATACTGCCGTCATTGTAGCAGGCATAGCCGGCCACATGGCTCATCGCGTCTTCCCTTGAAATATAGCGTCCGGGTTTGCCGATAATCACGGCCAACTCGCCTTCATAATCAAGGTCCGTGGACACTTTTGGCCGGATGATCGGCTGGAGATGGCCCGTCTGGCTGTTGGCGTAGCGGGCGAAAATGGTGGGATTTTCCACTTCCGTGCGTCCGGTTTCCTTGCGGTGGGTTTCATAGTTCAGCCCGACGCAGAGGATTTTGTCCGGATTGCCAATGACCGGCAACCATGTCACGGCGCTCAATGGCGTTGCCACCGCAGAGGCAATGGCGTCGGTCACGCCGTCAAAATTTGCGCTTACGGCGGCCTTGAGGTCAGCATAGCGGGCTTTGAGAACCGTGCCGACATCCAGAAATTCATCGCCCTTGACGACGCCCCACGTCGTCTTTCCGGCAATGGACACTGTGGATAATCTCATAATGCGTCTCCTGTCATGAGAGGGGTGGAAGCCCTTAGAGTTTGTCAGGGAAAAGTGGAATTCGGTTTTCCCGAAAAGACAAACTCAAACAAAGGACTCTAGGCTTCCTGTGTTCGTGTGGAAAAGCGGGTGATCTGGCCAAAGCGCGCGATGGTGCGCTCGGGGAAAATAAGGGCAAAGGCCGAGACAGCACCGATCAGCAGAATGCCTGCGGTAAACAGCATGGCGTTATCATAGCCTTGGGTGAGATGATCGGGACCTGCGGCCTGCACAATCATGCCGGTTACGGCATTGGAGGCGAGGCCGGAAATGGCGTTGGCGGAGTAGATTACGACAATCAACCGGCCACGCTGAACGGCGGGGGCAATAGCGCCAAGCGTGATTGGCCCGTAAATCGTTGTCAGGCTCGGGGCTGCGAAGGCAATGGCCACCAGCGCCAGCTGCAAAGCACCGCTGGTATAGACGGAACCAACCAGCGCCAACCCCGCGATCAGAAGGGCATAGCCGGAGGCACTGCCAAGGGTGGTGCGCTTGCTGACGCCTTTTTGCAACATGCGCTGCGCAACCCATGAACCAAGCAGCAGAAGCGGTGACTGGAAAACATAGACGGCAGAGATGATTGAGCCGGTTTGGCCTTGGGAATAACCAAGCCCCTGTTGCAGGAAGGGCGGCAGCCATGTGGCTGACATGCCGACAATCCAATAGGACATGGTGGACATGATGATCACGCCGATGACGGTGGGATCAAGCCACAGATTACGGGCGGGCACAGGCGCTTGATCACTGACAACGGCCCCCTTGTGATCAGCCTTGTGATCGGCCTTGTGATCTTCTTTGGCATACGGGCCTTCGCCACCCACCATCAACCAGCAGGCAATCCACACCAGACCAATCACGCCGCAAAACAGGAAGCCAGACCGCCAGCCATGATTGACGATGATATAGGTGAGGATCGGTCCGCCCGCCAAAAGGCCGACGCTGATGCCCTGCACCACAATGGCGCTTGGCACGCTGCGCCTTTGCGGATGAAACCAGTTTTGGCAGGCGTGCAGCGCGGTTGGCAGGCCGGGGCCTTCGCCGAGACCCAGCAGAATGCGGCAGCCGATCAAAACCGTGATGGAACTGCTGAAGAAAATCGGAATCTGCGAAACCGACCAGATGAGCGCAAGAATCACCAAAATCCATTTCACCGGAATGCGGCCAATCACAAACAGCCCGACAAGCACACCGGAAATGGAAAACAGCAGAAAGAAGCTGCTGCCAATCAGGCCGAATTGCTGGGGGCTAATTCCCAATTCTGTCATCATCGGCACGGCGGAGAGACCAAAGACCAATTTGTCGAAAAAATTCAACGTCTGGAACAGAAAAAGCATCAGCAGGACCATATAAGGTCTCAAAGTGCCCGGTGTTGTTTCGGTCATGATTTCCTCCCAGAACCGATGAAATGAAAATTGTGGAATGGAGCGCGCCGGTCAGGCGAGGCGCGTTTGCAGGTCGTCTAACTGTTGGCGAAGGGCGGCAATGTCGGCGGCTCCCGCAAAGACGTAGTGGTCGGGCCGAACAAGGGCGGCGATCACGCCATGGCGATCGAACCAGTGGGCCAGAATGCCATCCTTTTCCTCCAGAGCACCGTTAATCACCAAGGGGGAGCCAGCAGGCACAATGGCGCAAACCGTGATGCCGTGTGCTTCCTGCGCCAGCGTGCGAACCTCTTCAATGGAGATTTTCCGGCCATCGAGCAACAACCGCCAGTCATTGCCAATCAGGCGGTCCATTAGAACCGTTTCGCCATTGGTGACGATGGCTGGTTGCGGAAACAAAAGGCCACGCCCCGGTGTGCCGTCTGCGCCAATCAAGCCTTCCTCAATCGGCGGTACAATTTCCTGACGGGTGATCGTCAGCGGCTGGCCGCCACCCTCGGCAATAATGCGAGCATCACGCTCGGCGGCGGCGGTTGGGTCGCGCTCGCAGATCACCTGGCCGATGGCCTTGATCTTGCCGGTCAAGGTGCGAACATGGCGTTTGCGCTCAACGGTGTAGCTTTCCAGAAGCGTGTCCGAAGATTGCCCTTTCAGAACCCGGTCCAGCTTCCAGACAAGGTTGGACACATCCCGAAGCCCCTGACACATGCCTTGACCGATGAAGGGTGGTTGCTGATGGGCGGCATCGCCTGCAATGATCACCCGCCCGCGTCGCCAGTCATCGGCCACCAAGGCATGGAAACGGTAGGAGGCAGCGCGCCACAAATCGCCATCGTCCGGTGAAAGCCATGGCGAGAGAAGCCGCCAGACATTCTCCGGCTTTTCCATCTCGCGCCCCTCTTCGCCCGGTAGCAGCATGATTTCCCAGCGGCGATGATTGTTCGGGCCAATGATAAAGCTGGTCGGACGGGCTGGATTGCAAAATTGCACTGAGGTTTGCGGCAGTTTTGCAAGGGCTTCGTCATGGACCTGCACATCCACCACCAGCCACGGCTCGTCAAACACCAGATCTTCCAGCACGATGCCGGCAAGCTGGCGCACGGTGCTGGAGGCACCATCACAGCCAATGGCATATTTGGCGGCCACATTGCGCACGGTACCATCACTGCTGCGCAAGGTGGCAACAACCTCATCGCCGGTGTCGGTGAGGTCTATTAATTCGGTGCCAAGCTCAATGGTCACAGTGTCCAGGCTGGCAGCATGGCGGCGCAATACCTGTTCCACCGGCGGCTGGGTAAAGACCATGCTGGGCGTATAGCCGAGCGGGTAAGGTTCCGGCACCATATCAATGCGGCGGATCAACTGGCCTTGCGCGCCATAATGCTGAGAGGCGGTGAAGGGTGCCACGAAGGGCAAAACATCATCGGCAATGCCCATATTGTCGAAATGCCGCAGAATTTCGTGGTCCACGGCAATGGCGCGGGGTTTTTCATAAATGCCGGTCATGCGGTCAATCACCAGCGTGGAATGGCCGCGCTGGCCAAACATGCTGGCCGCAACCGCGCCAGCCGGACCAAAGCCGACAATCAGCACATCATAACGGTTTGTGATTTCGTGTTTGGTGTTCACGGAAAAATGCCTCTGCAATGGATAAGGATCACGCACCAGTAAAGCCGATGGAAAGCTGGGCTTTTTTGCAGGCCTCGCTCTTGGGCGGAGCAATGCCCCAGTGATCGGTACGGCCTGGTGGCCAGACCCATTCATCCGGGCCTTTGAAGCGGTAATTGTCATCCACCTGCAAAACCTCGGCGGTGTATTCCACCACCACGCCGGTCGGATCGACAAAATAGGCAAAGACATTATCGCCGGGACCGTGCCGCCCAACGCCCCAGCCAATCGAATGGCCGTGATCCACCACCCGACCCGAGGCACGCATGACGGATTCAAGGTCTGGCATCAAAAAGGCAATGTGGTTGAGGCCATTCACAGGCGCTTCGGCCAGCACCACGGCATGGTGATCATCATTGCAGCGCAGGAAAGCCATCATTTTCGAGCGATCTGTGAGCTGGAAACCCAGAACATTCTGATAGAAGGATGAGAGCGCTTCGATCTGGCTGCTGTTGATGTTCACATGCGCCAGGCGCTGCACCTGATTGGCAATGGCTTTGCCCTCTTTGCGCAGATCACCATGCACGAATTCAATCACAGACCCTTGTGGCTCACGCACCACAAACCTCTGCCCCCCAGAGGGGGCGTCGGCCGGACCAAGTGGGCGCATGACAGTGCAGCCAGCGGCTTCACATTTTTTAAAAAGCGCCGTGAGATGGTCTGGAGATGTAGCCCGAAACGTGACCTTGCGAAGCTCGGCCTTGTCACCCGCCTTCAATTCCAGCACATGAAAATCATCGCCGGAGGCCGCGAGATACACTTTGCCGCCGGTTTCAGCGGCGACGCTCAGGCCCCAGACCCGGGTGTAAAAATCAACCGATCCGCTCAGATCAGGTGTGGACAGCTCAACGCTGCGCAGGGCGCTGACAGGAAAATTATGCATTTGTCGTCTCCTCAACAGCCATGAACGTCAGGGCATTGGCGAATGTCAGACGCTCCCGTGTCGCGTCATCGGCAAAGGCGGCTTCAACGCTTGCCAAGGGTGTTTTATCTCGAAAATTAAAGGGATAATCAGTGCCCAGCATCACCTTGTCCTCGCCGAACACCGAGACAACCCGGCGCAACGTGTCTGCATCAAACACCAGCGTATCGGCATAGAGACGGCGCGCCTGCACGGAAGGCGGTTCAACCAGCGCCTCCTTGAGGGCCGGAAAGGTGGAATATCCCTGCTCCAGCCGGGGAAGAAGCGATGCCAGCGTACCACCGCCGTGGCTGAAAGCGATGCGCAGGTGCGGAAACAGCGACAAAAGATTGCCGGTAATCACCGATGCTGCCGCCAGACCCACATCGGTGGGATAGGCAAGCACCTGCTGCAAAGGAGCGGGGCCAACCAGACGGTCCATGCCCGCAGGCCGAACGGCGTGGACAAAAATGGCCGCACCCAGCTTTTCGGCTTCGGCGAAAAATGGATGAAAACGCGGATCGCCAATCGGAATGCCATTGATATTGCTGCCGATTTCAACACCTTGGAAGCCAAGTTCCATGATGCGATGCAGTTCAACAATCGAGCGGTCAATATCCTGAAGTGGAACGCCGCCGAGACCCACAAAACGTCCTTTACCCTCACTCATCAAAGCTGCAATCACGTCATTGACATGGCGGGTCAGGTGATCGGCGGCATCAGCGTCGATCCAATAACCGAACAGCTCTGGCATGGGCGAAAGCGCCTGAATCTGGATGCCAGCCTTGTCCATGTCTTCAATGCGGCGTTCTGCCACCCAGCAGGCATCATTGATGGTGCGGTAAGGCTTGTCATCGATCACCACGGTGGCATGGCAATCGACCACGGCTGTCATTGATGGCCAGCCCTTCAATGTTTTGCCACCGGGTGCGGCCGGAAAGCTGGACGGTACCACATGGCAGTGAACGTCTATGCCCGTGCATCCGCAGCCTCGCCGGTAAAGGCGCGGCATTCTCCCTGTTTCAGCCATCACATCCTCCATCACTGGAGCAGAGTCGTAATATACAAAATTCGCCTCGTAAAGACGAAATTTATAAATTTTATTTGTTGTGTGAGTGTGTATATAAATAAGCGACTGCGATCATCGGGATTTTCATGAACGTCGATTTTATCAACAAAGGGGCAGAAAGCCCGGCAACGCTTGCCACCAATGTTTACGAGCGGCTGAAGGCGGATATTCTTTCCACCGCACTTGAGCCTGGGCGCAAGTTGCAATTGCGCTTTCTGATGCAGCACTATGAGGCTGGGCAAACCCCTTTGCGGGAGGCGCTCAATCGGCTCTCCACCGAAGATCTTGTGATCGGCAAGGAACAACGTGGTTTCTTCGTGAAACCGATCAGTCTGGAAGAATTGCGCGAACTGACCAAGACCCGCTGTTGGGTGGAAGGGCTGGCACTGCGTGAATCCATGGCGAATAGCTCACCGCAATGGGAAGAGTCTTTGGTCATTGCCCATCACCGGCTGGAACGCATGCCGCGTTCGCTCCATCCCGATCACTTCGAGGATAACCCGCAATGGGAACGGCTTCACCGGGCGTTTCATGCGCTGCTGATCGGCGGTTGCGGTTCGCGCCCACTGATCAGCTTTTGTGAACAGCTTGCGGATCGTCTTTACCGCTACCGCGCCCTGTCCATTCGCAAGGCCTTTCGCGAACGCAAGGTCAACGATGAGCACACGCGCATCCTGAAAGCTGTGCTGGATCGCGATGTGGCTGAAGCAGTTGACTTGCTTCAACAACATTATGAGCGCACCGCCGTTATTATAGAGAACGATCTTCAGCACACGGACACGACAGTTGTTCGAGAGTGAAAGTGATGCGCTTGCTGCGGCAAATTTGCCAGTCAACGGCCCCTGAACATGAAAGGGGCACAGGGCATCGTAACGTTAACCAGACATCGATCAAAATGTAGGATCTGGCTTCATGACCAGATCTAGCCGTGATCCCTTTTATCGTCGCCGCCGATTTCCCGCCGAAATGGCATTTTGATGAGGTTGTCATCGCCATCGGTGGAAGGAAACACCGGCTTTGGTGCGGCGTTGAGTATCGTTCTCACAAGGGATTGAACAATCAGGCGGAAAACTCTCATCAGCCCGTCCGACGACGGGAGAGGATTATGAAGCGCTTCAAGTCAACACGACATCTTCAGCGTTTCGTTTCCATCCATGACCCGACCACCAACCTTTTTCACATTCTCCACCACGATATTCCAAGCAATCACCATTGAGATCTTCGAACAGCTGCCATGCAAGCATGGCACCAAATCGCGCAGCTTCACGCGCAGATGTTGCGTTCAAGGCGGTCAGTTTACAAGACCCACGAACTCACCGGATTTGACCTCGAAATTGATGCCCTTGATCACGTCAAGGGCACCACAGATTTTGCGGATCGCAGCAAGGAAGACATGCGCCAGAGGCTTGCTTCACTCCACGGTAAAGGTGACAGACTGGCTGCCAAACGGGCGGCAGGTCGCGGTCAGGGTGATGGTGCCTGCTGTGTCGCCCGCCTCGATCCACAGGCCGGTGACGCCGCCCTTGAAGCTGGAGAGTTCCGGCCCGATCAGTCGGCCGGGGCCACTGAGCGTGAGAGAAACCGGATCATCAAAGAACGGCAGGACGTTGCCGCCTTGATCGAGTGCGCGGATGATGACACGCACGGTGTCTTTCTCGCCAGAGCGCAGCGCGGTCGAGTCCGGCGCAATCTCAAAGGTTGTCGGCAGCGGATCGGCTGGCATTTCAACGGTCTTGACCGCTTTGCCATCAAGATAGCCGGTGATGGTGCCGCCCATCCAGGTCAGGCCCCAGCTGCCAAATTCCTCCTTGGTCATGCTGCGCTGATCGATAATGACAGGCGGATGCGGCAGATGCGGATAGGTATCCCGGTCGGGATAAACGCGCTTCGTCAATGGTTTGTCTTCGGCTTCACCCAGTGTCAGCTCGATATAATCGCAATTGGTCAGAATGATCAGTGGTAGTACGCCGCCAATGTTGCGCTCACCACGCGCCCAGAAGGTCACAGGCTGTAACACCACGCCGCCGTCCGCATCGCCTTGCGAGGCATAAACCGAGGCTGCAAGCTTGGGCTCGCGATACATGTCCATGACGCCATGATAGCAGATGCGGTCGCCGGAGCCGAAATCCTTATGGGTGTTATAATCAAACATGCACCAGCCGGTGCAGCCAGAAATGGAGGGTTCGCCTGCCACCGCATTCAACATTAAAAGGTGGCGTGTGACGTGTTCGGCCTGCCGCTGTTCCTGATCCCAGCGCTTAGTGGGATACATATGGCCGTTATATTCGGTGATCATATAAGGCACTTTGGCTTGAAGCCCGGTCGTTTCGGCCTGCTCGCGGATCACCACGCGGCCACGATTGTTGCCCGGCATTTCCTCCATGCCGAGAATGAAGTCGTTCATGGTGTAAACGTCTTCCAGCATTTCGCTGTTGGTGATGTAGCGCACGCCACCGGTCTGGCGGGTGCTGTCCAACTCTCGTGCCAGCCGGTTGGTTTCCGCATAAAAATCATGGCTATCCTGCGATTCATTGATGCGCACGCCCCAGATGATGATCGAGGGGTGGTTCCAGTCGCGCTCAATCATCCGCCGAACGTTTTTGATGGATTCCTGCTGCCATTCCAGCCCGCCAATATGCTGCCAGCCGGGAATTTCCTCAAACACCAGCAGGCCAATTTCATCGCAGCGATCCAGAAACCACTTGGATTGCGGATAGTGAGAGGTGCGGACAATATTGCAGCGCAGATCGAATTTCAAAAGATCAGCGTCCTTTTCCTGACTCCGCCGCCCCACGGCATAGCCCAGATGCGGCCATGCCTGATGGCGGTTCAGTCCGCGGAGCTTGATGTTTTTGCCGTTGAGGAAAAAACCATCGGCGCGATATTCGGCGGTGCGGAAGCCAAAGCGGCTGGAGAGACTGTCCTTGCCATTGGCGGTACTGATCTCGGCGGTCAGCGTGTAAAGCACCGGATTGTCGAGATCCCAGATTGCTGCCTTGATGCCTGTGAGTGTCACCAGTGTTTCCGCGCCGGTGAGAGGGGTCTCAACCTGCGCAATGGTTGCGCCGTCTTTGTCGGTGATGGTGACGTGCACCGAGCCGGAGGCATCCAGCGTTTCGGGGTTTGCGAGGATGATTTTGGCGGTGACAACCTTGCTGTCCGCCAAGGCATTTGGCGTTTCAATTTTGATGTTCTTGATTGAGACCTTATCGGTCACTTTCAGCCAGACATCGCGGTAAATCCCGGCATAGGTGAGATAATCAATTTGCCCGCCAAAGGGCGGGATTTCCGGGTTTTCCGAGCCATCGATTTTCACGGTCAGAAGATTATCGCCTTGCTTCAAATGCGGCGTGAGGCGGGCTTCAAACGGTGTGTAGCCATCCTTGTGGGCAATAATCTCATGGCTGTTCAGCGTGACCACCGAATCCGCCATGGCGGCATCAAACACGATGGAAACTTCGCGCCCCTCAAAGCCCGGTTCCCAGGCAATGACCTTCTGATAGGTGAAGGCTTTTTGATAGAGCTTTTCATCAAAGTAATTATAGGGCAGCTCAACTGCGGTGTGCGGCAGGCGCACGGTTTCTCCGCTCTGGAGGGTGTTGACCCAAGCGGGTTCAAACCCTTCCACAAAGGTCCAGTTGGCATTGAAATTTTCATAACGACGCATGGTAAAACCCTATTTGACTGAGCCAAGCATGCCTTGCACAAATTGGCGCTGCATGGCGAAAAACACAAGCAATGTGGGAAGAGTGGCAAGGATGGTACCGATCATCACGGTGCCATATTCAGGATAATAGGCCGAGGCAAAGGATGACACGACGAGGGTGATCGTCTTGGTGTCGTTGGATTGCAGCACAATCAGCGGCCAGAGATAGTTGTTCCAGTTCAGCATGAACACGATGACAAAGGCGGCTGCAAAGGTTGAGCGCATCACGGGTAAGTAGATGTAGAAAAAGATTTGCCATTCCTTCAAGCCATCGACTTTTGCTGCATCGCGCAGCGCTGATGGAAAGGCTTTTGAGGCCTGGCGGAAGTAGAAAATGATAAAGGCGGAGGCGAGGCTTGGCAGTACAATGGCAATATGGGTGTTGATCAACCCCATTTTCGACATCAGCAAGAACAACGGGATCATCAAGGCGGCAAACGGCACCATCAGCGTTAGCAAAACCACCGTGTAAATGCGGTCGCGCAAGCGTGATCGAAACATTTCAAAACCATAACCGGCAAGCGAGGAGATCAGCAGTGTGATCAGCGTTCCGAACACCGCGATTTTGACGGAGTTCCACATGATCAGCGGCACATCGACCTTGGTGAAAAAGCTGGTCAGGTTGGCGCTGAATTCCGCACCGAGCGACAGCTTGCCGCGAATAATATCGGATGTGGTGTTTGTGGCCCCGATCACCATCCAGATGAACGGGAAAACCGAGAGAAAGGCGGCTAGCGATAGAAAGCCATATTGCAAAAGCATTCCAAAGCGGCGGCTCATGGGCGCTCCTTTGCAGCATAGAATTGCACGAAAGAGAGCAGCGCCACCATCAGCACAATTACGTAGGACACGGTTGCGGCATAGCCAAAATTGGGCATGAAGCGGAAGGTGAGGTTGTAAATATAAAGCGAGAGCGTCAGCGTGGCATTGGCCGGCCCGCCCGTGCCTGCCGTCAAACTATAGACCTCATCAAACAGTTGTAGCGTACCAATGGTGGAGGTGATGGTGGTAAACAGGATCACGGGTTTCAGCATGGGCACGGTGAGGTGAATAAACTGCCGCCAAGGCGGCACGCCATCAATGCGGGCCGCTTCATAAACCGAGCGGTCAATATTTTGCAGCGCCGCCAGATAAAAGATCATGTTGTAACCGGTCCAGCGCCAGGTGATGGCGATGATGATCAACACCTTGGCCCAGAAAGGATCTGTCAGCCAATTGATTGGTGCTTCCATGACGCCGATCATGATCAGCGTGTTGTTGACCACGCCATCGACCGCAAACATGCTTTTGAACAGAATGGAATAGGCGACCAGCGACGAAATACAGGGCAAGAAGATCAGCGTGCGAAACAGGCCTGAATAGCGCAATTTCGGATTGTTGAGAGACACCGCCAGCAGCAGCGCCAATGTGAGCATGATCGGCACCTGAATGATGAAAAATGTCATTGTATTGGTGAGGGCCGTGAGAAACACCGGATCATTCACCAGCCGGGCAATATTCCCGAGGCCGACAAAATTCATCATCATCCCGCGGCCTGAATATAGCGACAGGAACAGGGAGCGGGCAATCGGATAAAGCATGAACAGCGAAATCAGCCCCAACGCCGGGGCCACAAACAGCCAGCCGTTGACATCGTAATATCGGCCAATTCCGCCACGTTTTTCAGCTGCCATCAATGCAATCACTTCGTATAAGGAGTGGGATGAGGTCAATAACGGTAAAGCGGCCGCGCACCAGTGTGGCGCACGACCGCCCGGGAGGAAGGCTTATTGTATCTGGCCCTTGGCCTGCTCGGCGATGGCTTTCAACACATCATCCGCTGGTGCCCCATTGATCAGAGCAGGCAGATTGGCGGTGACGGCGGTGTCAACTTCATTGGTGAAAACGCCGTAATTGACCGCTGGCACCTTGGCCAGCCAGTCGGAAAAGCTCTGCCAGACTTTTTCACCACCGAAATAGGCATCAAGTGCATTATAGGCGGCACCCGTGCGGGCTGCCATCAGCGTGCCAACAGCACCGCGCTCAGTGAGAATTTTCTGGTAGAAATCGATGTTCTTGGCGTAGATTTCATTGAGGAAATCAATGGCCTCGTCTTTTTCCTTGGAATTTTCCAGCACATACCAGCTGGAACCTCCAAGGTTGGAGCTGGCCACCGCCCCCTTCAGGTCGAGCTTTGGAATGGGGGCAACACCCCATTTTCCAGCCTGATCTTTTTGCGCCTTGATGGTGCCGGTAATCCATACACCGGTGACAACAGAGGCCACATCGCCAGAGGTGAAAGCATTGACGCCGTCAGTCCAGCCGCTGGTGGGCTTGGCAATGCCTTCCTTGAGGAGCTTGGCCTGAATTTCCAAAGCGGCTTTCAGGGGGGCGTTGTTTTCAATGTTGAGGGTGCCATCCTTGTTGAAATACCATGTGCCGCCGGATTGCATGATAATGCGGGTCATGCCGCCGTCATTGGCGTCCAGCGCCAACATCCGCTTGCCGGTCTTGGCCAGCACCTGCTTGCCGATTTCGATGAACCGGTCCCAGCTGATGTTTTGCATGTCTTCAGGCTTGAAGCCTGCCTGTTCAATGTAATCCTTGCGATAGTAAAATCCGGTGACGCCTGCGTCAAAGGGCATGCCGTAGACCTTGCCATCCACGGTCATCAAGCTGACTTTGTAAGGCGCAAAACCAGAATAATCGACTTTGCCGGACATGGGCGCGAAAGCGCCGGGAAAGGATTGCAAATATTTCTGCGCGCCATAATCTTCAATCAGCACAACGTCTGGCAGCGTATCTGATGCGCCCGAGGCAAGGCCGGTTTGCAGCTTTTGCTCAACGTCGGTCTTGGCAAAATCCACCACATTGATGGTGGTGCCGGGGTGCTTTGCGGTGTAAAGCGCACCCGCTTCCTTCATGATGGCGACGTTGAAATTGGGATCCCAGCACCAGACGATGATTTCGCCAGCCATGGCAGCGCTTGCGGCAAACAGGCTCCCGCCCACCAACGCCAAAGATGTTGCCGCTTTCCAGCGCAAAGTTTTTTGCATTCCATCCTCCCAAATGAACGCCGAGGCAGTCCTCTGCTGCCGTGTTGTGACTATTCCTGAGGGAATGAAAAAGCGCAAGAAAAATTTTACTAAATATTTTGTGCGAGTGCGAAAAAGGGATAGTGCTTACGCAGTGTGCGGCGCGCGGCAGCTGCCCCGCCAGCGCATTTTGGTGGGGATAATGATGTGCTTGGCATAATCGCGGCCAATCAAGCGCTCGACCAGAAGGTCAACGGCGGTCTCGCCAATCTGTTCGCCGGGGATCTGCATGGTGGAAAGCGGCGGATTGAGAAATTGCGTCACGGGAATATCGTTGAAAGAGGCAACGGCAATGTCGGCTGGAATGGAAAGCCCCGCTTCCTGAATGGCGCGATAGGCCCCAATGGCCATATTGTCATTGGCGCAGAGAATGGCATCGGGCCGGTTTGGCATCAGAAGCAGTTGTTTGGCCTGTTCATAACCGGTTTCCAGCCGCAAGTTGCGGGCGCAGGTTTCTCCTTGTCCCAAAGCAATCAAGGTCGGATCAAACAGGTTGCGACTCTGGTGCCACTCGACATAGGCCTTGCAGCGCTGTTCGCCGTACATCACGGCCTGGTCGTCCATTAGTTCATAGCCGCCTACAAAGCCGATGCGTTGATAGCCAGAGGATGAGAGGCCATCGAGAATACGCCTCGTGGCATTGCCAAGATCGGCCAGAACGCAGTCAAAATCATCCAGTTTTGGGTTGAAATCGGCAAAAACCACGGGTTTTGCCATCTGGGTTAAGTCGCTCAAAATGGCGGGCGGGTGTTTGCCAATCACAATAATACCGGACGCCGCCTGTAAATTAGGCGAATCCTTGACCTCGTAAGCGTTGAGAATTTTGGAAATTTCCAGTTTTTGCTCACGGCAGCGCCCCTCAATGCCCAATCGAACGCCAACATAATAGGGGTCGCTCAGCTCTTCGTCCGGTCCCAGAAAATGCAAAATAGCAATGGAAGCGTTGAGAGCAGGACCGGCAATGGGTGATGCATAAGCGCTGTTTCGGCGGTTGCGATTGCGCGGCGTTTCATAGTTCAGGGCTTCTGCGGTCTCGATGATCGCCTGCCGTTTGCTTTCCGAGATCGACAAAGTCTGATCGTAATTCAACACACGCGACACGGTGCCGGAGGAAACACCAACGGCTTTGGCGATTTCGCGCAGTGTGACCATGGGCTGCCCCTTTGACATTCTACAGCATCACGCCATAGTCAGGAATAAATTGGTAAAAATTTACTATTGAAACTGCGAGGTTTGCGCAAGACCATTGCTACCAGACTTATGCGTGGCATATGCCGTCGACCACGGCAATCCAGCGGCTTGAGGATTGTTGCTGCGCATCCACATGGTGCATGCCCTTGCCATTCCATCCAGCGCCCGCAGCACTGAGAACGGGATTGTTTGGGCATTCCTGCTCACGATAGGTATCGGCCGTCAGTTGGCTGATGGCAAAGGCGCGCACCGCACCGCCGTAACGCTGCCCACAGTCCTGCGCAAAGCGATGAAGCACCCCATTTATGCTCACCACTCGGCCAGCCGGACGGGCACGGCGGTTGTCGCGCGCAACAATGGGATTTGCCGGGTGCGGATGCCATGGTCCGAAGAGGTGATCGGCATGAAACAGGCTCAAATGATCGTGGGTGTGTGGCGTGTCACAGCCGAACATCCACCAGCGACCACTAAAGTGAAAGGGTGTCGGGTCGGCAAGTGTGCCGCTCAAAAGATCCGCAACATGCACCCAATGCATGGGGAAAGGCTCGGCGCGATAAAGACGCACGGCACCGGCTCCCAGTGTTTCGGGCACCATATAGATCTCGCCTGCGTGTTCAAAAACCAAAGGGTAGGACAGATGAAAGGCCTCGCGCAGCACCACGCCCTGATAGGTCCAGTGCAAGACATCCGGGCTTGACGCATAGCCAATTTCACCCAGCCCACGATCATGGTTCAAGATTTCGAAAAATAGATGCCACGCATTGCCGTGATGAAGAAAAAAGGGATCGGCAATGAAACTGGCGGGAACGTCATTGACCTGTGCGCGACCCAGAGCGGGATGGGCAATATCCGGGTGCGGCGAGAGTGACAGGGGGCTTTCTCCCGTATAGATACTGATTGACCACGGATCTTTGGGCAAGTCCACTTTGGTCATGATAACCGCCCGATTGTGCGGGTGTCCGTTGTCCATTTCATCTTATAGGCCTCCGGGCCGCGCAAGAAGTCAAATTCCGCAAAGCCACAGGCCGCAGCTTCGCGAAGAGCCGCATGGATCATCAGCGTGCCCGGCGAAAATTGTGCAAAGGCCGATTTGAACCCGGCATTCCAATAGCCGAGACTGGTTGCGCCGACCATGCAGAGGTTAAGGCCGATCAGTTGATCCTGTGCCCAAAGGCCAAAAACCATGGCATCCCCGGCTTGAAAGAGGCGTGGCAGGGCATTTTTAACAAAAGCCGCCGCCGAGGGCGTGTGGGTAAACAGGCTGGCTACGCCAAAGCGCTCACGGTGAAATTCGATAAACAGGTCTGGCAAGTCCAGATGACCATGGCGGGAGGGGTCAAGCCTTTCGACAAACAAGCCGTTGGCTGCTGCCCGCTTTTCCGCAGCCTTCAGCGTTGAGCGAAAACCTCTGCTGCGCGTTTCTAGCCAGACTTGATAGCCCTTGGAGATATCCGCAAACGGGCAGACTGTTGTGGGGTCAATCAAGGATGCAGTCCCGGCAAGAGCGGCATCCGCTCTCACGCAATCAAACTCAAGCTCAAGCCGGGGTAGATTCCGTTTGGCATAGAGCAACAGGCCCTGAACGGTGGCATGGTCGCCAGCCGAGACCACAGCATCATTATAATCGCTGAGGTTTGTGGCAAAGCGGCAGAGCTGCCTGTCCTCGACAAGAGCAAGCACCCCAACAAGGGCATTGTTGCGATAGGCCGTTATCACCAACGGCGATATGTGCGGCTGGGCGTCGAGTGCGGCAAGATACCAGGCGGGACTGCCAAAGGCGCGGTTACAATTGGAGCGGCGCAGAAGTGCATGCCATTCAGGCGCAAGGGTTTCAACCGCGGCACGGGTTTTGAGAATGTCGTAACCGCAGGTGATGATGTTGAGGTCAGCTACCACCACCGCGCGCTCCGGGTGGATCAAGGTGGCAAGCCCCAAAACCGCGTGGGGTGTGGTGTCGGCCTCATCATTCCAGCCGACCGTGCGGGCGGATGGCAAAGTCTCGATCATGCCTTGGAGGGATTTATCACGCAGCAAGGCCATCACGGCTCCACCCGGCAGATGATAGCGGTGATGAAGATCGGCCAAAAATTGATCGGGCTGTAAACAGGATTGCACAAGAAGATCCATCTGGCTGAAACCCATGGCTTCAAGGCTCATGCGGTGCGCGGCCGGGCCACCGTGCAGCCGGGATGCGGCTTCAACCAGAACCGGCCCGTGCTGATCGATAATGATTTCGCAATGGCCCGCCCCATGCATAATGCCCAAGGCATCCAGCACCTGAGCGGCAAAAGCAAACAAACGCTCTGCCAGTGGGCTGTCGGCGCTGAGCAATTCTTTGGTGCTGATCAGGCCGATGGTGTCGTAATCGGCCTCAGGTTTGCCATAGGCCCAGATGCCGGCAAGGCGGTGGTGTCCATTTAAGCTCACGGTATCCACCACATATTCGGCACCGCGAGAGTAACCTTGGGCAAGCACCGCATGATTGATGTGGCCCATTGTGTCGATCTGGCCGTAAATATCACCGAAGGCTTTTGCCACCGCATCGCGTGATCGACACAGGCGCACACCATCAGCCCCCTTGGACTGCGGCGGTTTCAGCACCACGGGCAGCACACAATGCTGGTCGATCCAGTCAAAAATATCATCCAGCCGGTCGGATTGTATCTGGGGCGGGGTGCGGATGCCTGCCCGGCGCGCCTGCTCGATCATGACGAATTTATCGCGCCGGGTCTGGCTTAAAGCGGTGCCATTGCCGGGCAAGCCAAGCGCTTCTGCCAAATGATCGGTGAGGATGGTGCCGCGTTCCGATCCGGCAAGAACATGACTGACGCCTTCAAGGCGCAAGGTCTCGATCAGTTGCGCCAAATCGTCTTGCCAAAACAGCAGGCGACGAAAAGTGTCGGGATCGAAAACCGTGCCTTCCTGCGGGGCAATATCGGGCGTGCTGCCCACCATAATGGCTGAAACGCCCTCTTTGGCAAAGGCCTCAGCCAGATTTGCACCGGCATCATAGGGATCAACAATTGCAACGGTGCCAAGGGACGCATTTGCTGATCGAAAGCCGTGGGCGGCTTTGGTCGATAGGTCCGCCATTACAGGCTGTCCATCCCTTCAAGGCGATGGCCTAGCTTCAATGCCTTGGTGGCAAGGTAATGGTGATTTTCCGGGCGTGGTGCGGGGTGCAGCGGCAAGCGCTCGACAACGGCAATGCCAAGCGCCTGCAGGGCCTCTATCTTGCGCGGATTATTGGTCATCAGCGTCACCATGCGCACGCCAAGGTGCATCAGCATGGCTGCTGCACTATCAAAGCTGCGCTGATCGGCGGCAAAGCCCAGCAGCAGATTGGCATCCACCGTATCGTGTCCCTGATCTTGCAGGGCATAGGCGCGCAATTTGTTGGCAAGACCAATGCCACGCCCTTCCTGACGAAAATACAGGATGATTCCGGCACCTTCCTCGGCAATGCGTTGGCGTGCGCCCGCCAGTTGCTCGCCACAATCGCAGCGATAGGAGCCAAACAGATCGCCCGTCATGCATTCTGAATGAAGACGCACAAGTGTGGGCTTGGCGGAGTCGATCTCACCCATCACCATGGCGACGTGCTCCTGCGCCGTTTGCTCGTCTTGAAACACGATCATGCGATATTGCCCGTCTTGCGTCGGGATCATGGCTTCTGAGAGAGGTTGCACGGCATCTTTGATATTGCCTTGGACGTTCATAAGAGCACCGACATAAATTTACGATTATGACGAGAATATCGCACACAAATAAGTTGCAATCAAATGTTATAATGTCTTATGCTTGCATTACCTGTTGCTCAATATTGGTCACGGCAATGCTCTGTCCCTTTATACACATCAACTTTGCGATGCAGGATGCAACAGTGTTGCAGACGTCATCTAGCATCGATGGCAACGTCTCTTGTTGCGCTGATTGGCAGCGTGTTCATCACTTGCGTGAGCAGTATGATGCGATCGCGGTGGGGGGGAGAACATGGAACATTGATCATCCTCGCTTAACAGCGCGGGCTGAGCGGTTGGGACGGGAGCCGAAGCGCCAACCAGTTCGGGTTATCTTTGCCGGCTCGCAGCCCTGCGCCATCCAGCCTGCTGCGGTGCAAACATTTGTGATTGGCAATGGAGCGCCTTTCCAAGGCTGTGGTCACGCGTCTGATCTGGTATCGTTGCCCATGCAGGGACATGATTTGCGCCAGCCCCTGCAGGCGCTTTACGGGCATGGCATCCGCAGCCTGCTGGTGGAAGGCGGGCGCACACTGCTGCACTCATTTTTTCGGCAGGGCTTTGCCGATGTGGTGACCGTTTTTGTCCGCACTTCCTCGGTTGAGCGGGCTGTTCATTTGGCGCGTGAGGAATTGGGCTTCACGCTGGAGGATCTACGCGTAAGCCCCTTCGGTGAAGGGTTTCTGCTTGAGGCAGGCCACGCTCACGCCTGCGGTCTTGCCCAGGGATTGGAGCAGGCGTCATGAAGAGCGGGTCTTGTGCAGTCCGATTTGTTATTTTTGCAGCGCCCCGCACCGGCAGCAATCTGCTGTGCAGCTTGCTGAATGCGCATCCGCACATCCTCTGCCATCATGGCGTGTTTAACCCCGGTGGTATCCACCACGCCCGTGATCGCAGCGATCTGGCTGCGGCATTGGGCACCGTTGTTGAGCGCGACGCTGATCCCTTGAGCTTTCTGGAAAAGATCTGGCAGTCGGCGGGTCGTGAAGCGGCGGTTGGCTTCAAGATCAATCGTGGTGAAGATCTCTTTGCCAGCGATGTGCTGCTGCGCGATCCCTCGGTGCGCAAGATCATGCTCAAGCGCCGCAACCGGGTGCGCGCCTATGTGTCCGAAAAACTGGCCCAGATCACCGGTGTTTGGGAAAGCTATGATCCGCGCGAAGTGGCGGACCCACCAAGCCTTGAGGTTGATGCGCGGGCTTTGCAAAGACATGCCCATAACAACGCCCTCTATTATGCGCAGATGGAATCGGTGCTGACGGCGACCGGGCAGGATTGGCTTGAGACCCAATACGAATTGCTGGGGGACTGGGCCGAGGTCACGCGCATTCTGGCCTATCTTGGTATCGAAGCCGTTGCTCCTCTCACTCCCACCTGCCGCAAGCGTGGGGTGGATGATCTGGGCAAGGTGATTGCCAATTTGCCCGAGCTGTCGGAGGCCCTGCGCGACACGCCTCTGTTTCAAGACATTCACGGTCGGGATGTGCCTGACATTCATAGTCATCAACCTGTAAGATGAGGATATTGCAATGGCCTATGCAAATATGAGCGCAAGGGTGCAGCCGGGTGAGATCTTCACGCGCCATAGAGGGCCGGTAACCTCGGTTGCCGCCATTGCTGGCAAAACAGCCGTGGTCAGCGCCGCCTATGACGGGGCGGTTGCGCTGTTTGATTTGAAGACGCAAACCGTGGAGCTTCTGGGCTACCACCGCCACCTCGTCAATCACATCACTGTGGACAATGAGGGCAAGCGTGCGGCGTCATCCTCGTCGGATTACGATATTTACATCTGGGATCTGACAAAACGCAGCCTGCAACGGGTGTTGCGCGGCCATAATGACGATGTCGAGTGCTTCGTGTTTGTGGATGCTGAGACGGGCGTGTCGGCTTCGCGTGATCGTCGCATCATCGTGTGGAATTTGAAAACCGGTGCCATTCGCCGCGTGATCGAGGGGCATGAAAAGGATGTTTTGTCGGTCAGCTATCATGATGGCCTGATCTATTCCTCCGGCGATGACATGACCCTGCGGCAATGGAATCTGGAAACCGGCCAATTGTTGCGCACCTGGGGGCCGTTTGAAACGGAAACCGACACCTGCGCCATTGATCTGCTGTATGGTCGTGCCGTGCTGGGCTGCGATGATGGTGTAATCCGCCTTTTTGATGTGCGCAGCGGCGACAGCATTGCCGTGATTGAAGCGCACAGCTCGGCCATCAAGAAAGTGGCGATTTCTCCGGTCAATGGCGATATTCTATCTTGCGCCTATGATCAGCGAATCCGTATCTGGGATGCGCACACATTTACCGCCAAGGTGGAGCTTCAGCCGCACGCCACCAAATGGGAGCGCTCGTTCAGCTGGGCACCGGATGGCCGCTCGGTGCTGGCGGGCACATTTGATGGCACGGTTGTGCAATGGGATGCGGCCACAGGCGAGCGCATCAGCGAGCTGGGCGGTGGACCCGGCGACGATGGCAATGCCTGTTTCAACGAGATCTCGGGCGCGCCTGATGGCACCGTTGCAACGGTTGCCGATGATGGTTTCGTGCGTTTGTTGCAGCTGACGGATAAGGACGCCAGCCTGCTTTCGCGCGTGGAGCCACAAGGCGGCCGCCGTTTGATGAATGCGGTGACGCTTGATCCATGGTCTGATCGTGTCATTACCGGAGCACACGACCATAAGCTCCATGTGCTTGAGCGCACATCAGACGGCCTTGCTCCCGTTGCAAGCGTGGAACTGGGGCAGGGGCCGATCAATTCCCTGCGGGTTGCCCATCAGCCGGGGCACGTGGGCGCAATCTTTGCCGCCTGCTACAGCGGGGCCATTGCGCGGATATCAAAAAATGGCGAGAGCGTGAAGGCCTATCCTTTACATGATGGCGCGGTCAAGGCGCTACGCTTGCATCCAACGGCGGATCTTGGTGTCAGTTGCGGGGCCGATGGCAGCCTTGCCACCTGGACGTTGGATGGTGAGTTGGTCAACGAATTCGCAGGCCATACGGCCATTGTTGACGATGTGGATTTTTCACCCGAGGGCGACCAGATCGCCAGCGCCTCGCGTGATTTTACCCTCAATGTTTACAATGTCGCGGAGGCACGGCTGACCCATGCGATCGAGCTTGGCTGGCGCTCGCCCAAATGCCTGTGCTTTTGGGATGCCAACACGGTGATTGTGGGCGATTATTGGGGCGCACTTCTCAAGGTTGATCTGGCATCCGGCACGGTACAGCGCCAGACCATTGCCGCCAATGGCATCAGCTCGCTCTCGCGCGGCTCCGGCGGGCTTTTGGCCTCCTCCTATGACGGAGGCGTTTATCTGATCAAGGTCGATGATTTGTCTGTCACCAATGTCTATCGGGCCATGGTGCAACAGATTGCGCCGCCCGCGCTGGAGGTGAAAGCTCTGGAGGTTGCCGCGCGCGTGGCTTGAGCAGCACCGTTTCAAGACTCTAGCAGGAGGCGCTGGACACGTGGGGTGCCAGCAGAAATTTCAGCATTATCGTCACAATTGGAGAGAGACATGGGACAAAAATTACCGATCAGGCTCTGTCGTCTGGCCCTGCTGTTGGCAGGAGCCGCTTTTGGCCAGCAGGCGCAGGCCCAGACCCCGCCGGCACCGGCCGCAACATGTGCTGTTACACCGAATATGTTCAAGGCATGGCAGGATACATCCTACAGTGGCGGTTTGAATTTCAAACCGGCAAACAGTGCGTCTTTTAAAGATGATACCAATTGTGACTTTTACCAATGGGGTGCCCAGATGTTTCTGTGGCTGACAAGCCACGATAAAGCCGGCAACCTCGTGATTTTCTCGCCCACCTTCTACACCGCCTCCGAAAAGCCGGACGGTACATTTGCATTTACCAAAAATGCCGAAGGCGTCAGCGCTTCTGCCAACAAGGTCAAAAAACACTCACTGTTCAAGGTGCGTGTCAACAAGCCCAAGGAAGCGCCTGAAGAGGTGGTTGCAAAGGTGAAGGCCAAGCTCAAGGGCGCAACATTGACAACGCCTGCAGCAGATTCAACCGCGCAAGCGGGCGGAAGTGGCGTTCTGGTTCTGAATGGCGCTCCGGTGCCGGTGCCGAATAAGGCAGGTTATGCCACCTATCCGATTGTCTATTATACCATTCAGGTGAACGACGTTTTTGCAGGCCTTGCCCAAAATCAGGCAAAGGTCAAATATTACAACGACAAAACCAACCCCAATGCGGGGAATTTTCCAATCACGCTGGATCAGGTGAAAGACATCGAGACGGCCTCTGGCGTGACCTATGGTGACGCTGAGCAATTGGCCATGGAGGTGAAAAGCTCCTGGGTTGACGTGACCTATCTGACCGCAGACCAAAAGGCGGGTCTGCAAACCATTGAAGCGGAGGTTCCGGCTTTCAAAAGTGGCTCCACAAACGGTTTGGTGACATTGACCAGTGACGGCACGGTGACTGCGACAAGGACGCTGGCACTGGTGGGCATGCATGTTGTCGGCACAGTTCAGGGGCATCCTGAAATGGTCTGGGCCACGTTTGAATCCAAATTCAACGCGCCAGACGCCGATTTCAATTACCTCAACACCAATTACGATATCACCACAAGTGCCTGCAAAAGCGGAACGGATTGCATCTCCACGGTTCCACTGAGCACGAGCACCCAAAGCAACTATATTTTTTACAACGGTGAAAAGGGCGCTGCGGTCGCACCGTCTGCGATCACCCAGACAGCAACCTCTGGCTCCGATGCCAAGGGCAATATGGTGATCACCTTCACCTCCAGCACGTCTGTTCCTGCCGCAGGGTCGCCGCCACAGTTGACGCCCACCAGTGTTGTTCGGCTCAACCCTTGGGGCAACCTCCAATCAACAACGCCAAAGGTCAGCGATTTCGCTGTGGTCAACAACACGCTGCTGATGTCGGTACAGGCATCGCTTGCGCCGCAATTGGTCAGTGCGGGTGGTCCGGTTTATGCCAATTATTTCCAGGGTGGCTCGATCTGGGCCAAGGGGCCTATTCCCTTCAAACCCGGATATGTCGAAAAGGGCACACAGTTTTTGGCCAACAGCACCATGGAAACGTTTGAGCAATACAGCCTTGGCAGTTTGACGCAGGCCAGCGCCAGCCAGCCAACCACCAATTGCTTCACCTGCCATGGTCTCTATGGCAGCGGCACCAACTATCCGAATGGAACCAGCGTCAGCCACATCTTTCCGGATAAGTAAGTGTATCGCCTTGAAATGATGTGAATTTTGAAGGGGCAGTGACCGGCACTGCCCCTTTGGCATTTTAAAACCGAAGCGCATTTTTAAAACCGAAGTGCTAGGCGATGCAGCTTTCGTGACATCAGTGGATCGCCGCCACGGGCAAAATAGGCCTCGCGATAGGCGCTGGCATTCATGCCATTGACGCTGCAATTGCTGTGGTCTGATCCATAGTGAAACAGCATTGGTGCCTTGTCGGCCAAGGCATTGATCCAGCTTTCGTAAAAGCTCCGCTTTTCTTCAAGGCTGTGGTGGGTGGCGCTGTAAATGGTGCAAAAGGCATTGCTCCACCAAATCGCAGAGCCTTCTTCAGGCTGAATGCGCTCCAGCAACGGCTGAGGCTTCAGAATGTTGCAGAGCAGATAGTCTTTCTTGATGTTTTGATAGCTCCGCCAATGGGTTTTGAAGGCATCCGCGCCACCCCAGCGGGTCAGCTCCAATTCCCACAGACGTTCCAGTTCTTGCCAATCCATCGCATCCAGCTTGGCACCGGGCCAAAGATAGTAATGGGTGTTGTGCGTGTGCGTGAACGCGCCTCGCAGATAGGCCGGATAATCTTCGCCATCCCATTCCTCATCCAGGCGGCGGCGAAAATCCAGCGCGTGCTGGCTATAATCAAAGAACACCACAGTACTGTTTTCGGTGATGCCATGGGTGTGAAAAATCCGGTTGGGCTTGAGCCCTGCTGCCACGCAATAAAGGGTGGAAAGCGGACGCTGGAAGGTCTCTGCTGGCACCTCGATATCGTCGTAGGATTCGTAGTTGAGCACAAAAACGCCGCGTCCTGCCTTTTCGCTCATGTCCTTGAGGAAGGCAAAGAAATCTGAAGCCCTGCTGAGGTCCGGCTGAAGATCCAGCATATGGCCGGCAAGCTCCGGTCCGAACGGCACAAGGTTGGCGGGCTCCAGCTTGGGCTGGCCATGGTGCTGCCAAGCTTCAAGATCCACAAAAACGCAGCGGTCTGCCACACCGGCAAAGATAAACCTGCGTTCTTTGGCCCATAGCCGCAAGGCATCAAAAGCGCTGATGGCTTTGCCGCCATTGGGGCCTGCGTGCTCGGTCAAAATATGGCCGTAGCCTTGAATGAGACAATAGCGGCAGCCGGTAGAGAGAGCCCGCAAAAGCAGATTGTCCAAGCTGCTGTCTTCAAAAATATCGCCAAAATAATTCCACCGCAGCCATGATACAGTCAACGCGCGGGCGCGGTCGCTGTTATCATGCAAGACGTGGGGAATGATCAGGCCACACGCAATATCATCCACAGGGCTCTCCATTGGGCTTTAAATTTAAACGCTAATTTGTAATTTTTACTCTTTATACGAGAAATAGATTTTGACAAAACCCTATCTGCGCCGCTTAATGGCGGGCATGAAAACCAAAGTACTTCTCTTGCAAGATGCCGTTTACCTGCCCTCTTTTGGCGGCGGCAATAAAGCCAATCGTCTGTTGATGCGGGAACTTGCCAAGCTTGGGTTTGATTGCCGGGTTGTTGCGCGCTTGCCGGGGCCAGCCCAGCATAACCCGGCGGTGTTTTTGCCCGAAGCCTTGGCGGCGCGCGGTGCCATTGTGCGCGAAGATGAACGTGGACAGCAGCATTACGGCCATGAGGGTGTGCAGGTACTGGCGATGGACACCGCAGCGCCCAATGCGGCAGCAGAGCTGGAGGCATTTATTCAGCGTAAGCGCCCCGATTGGATTTTGGTGTCGGATGACCACCGCGCCATCTTTTTGCAAGCTGCCCTGAGCTTTGCCGCTGAACGGACCATTGTGGTGGTTCACACCCATTTTCATTTGCCGTTCGGGCCTGAGTCGCGTGCACTCAACCCGGAGCAACATGCGCGCATGCGAAAAGCGCGTGATATTGTGGTGGTGAGCGATTATAGCCGCCAATACGTGCGCCAATTTGGCGGGCTGGAGGCAACATTGCTCCGTTTTCCAGTGTTTGGGGCCGCGCCCTTTGCGGTGCGCGGCAGGCCGGACGGTGGCTATGTCACCATGATCAACCCTTGTGTTTTGAAAGGCCTGCCGATCTTTCTGGATCTGGTCGATCATTTTGCCGATACGGCCTTTGCAGCCGTGCCAACCTGGGGCGCGGATGATGCTGTTATCGAGGTATTACGGGCGCGCGCCAACGTGACGCTGCTGGAAGCGGCCGATGAGATTGACACGGTTTTGCAAGATGCCCGCATTGTTCTGGCCCCATCGCTGGTGCCAGAAACATTTGGCTATGTCGCGGTTGATGCCATGTTGCGGGGTATTCCGGTGCTGGCTGGCGGATTGGGTGGGCAAACAGAAGCCATGCTGGGTGTGGATTTCATTCTTCCTGTTTGCCCGATCGAGCAGAGCGGCGGGCAGGTGCGTGTGCTTGCGCAAGATACAGCACCTTGGCGGGCTGCGCTGTCTCGTTTGCTAAGCGATCCGCAGTTCTACCGCGCCAGCGCGCATGCAGCGCGCCATGCTGCCCTTGGCTTTTTGCCACAAACAGATGTATGCCATTTTGCCCGGCATCTTGCTGAGCTTGCTGAAAAGCCGGGCTTATTTTGAGCGTTGCAGCATGCCAAACAGATCGCGCGGATCATCGGGGTCGGCAATCATGTCCAGTTCCTGATAGAAATCCGTGCCTTTGATTTTGGCGCGGATATAGCGCAGCGCCGAGAAATCTTCGATGGCAAAGCCCACGCTGTCAAACAATGTGATCTGGCTGGCATCTTTCCGGCCCTTGGCCTCTCCATTGATCACCTGCCACAGTTCGGTCACCGGATAATTCGGCTCCATCTGCTGGATCTCGCCCTCAATGCGGGTTTGCGGCGGATATTCCACAAACGTGTCGGCCCTCTTCAGAATGTCAGGGTGCAATTCGGTCTTGCCGGGGCAGTCGCCACCAATGGCATTGATATGCACACCGGCCCCCACCATGTTATCGGTCAAAATCGTGGCATATTGCTTGTCGGCCGTGCAGGTGGTGATGATGTCGGCCCCCTCAATGGCGGCTTGGGCCGATGAGCAGGCGGTGATGGCCAGGCCCATCGGCTCAAGGTTGCGGCGGACCTTTTCAGTGGCTTTCGGGTCGATGTCAAAGAGTTTGACATGCTCAATGCCGATAACAGCGCGCATGGCCAGCGCCTGAAATTCGGCTTGCGCACCATTGCCAATCAAAGCCATGGTTTTTGCATTTTGGGGGGCGAGATAGCGGGCCGCAAGGGCCGAGGTTGCCGCAGTGCGCAGGGCGGTCAACATGGTCATTTCTGATAAAAGCACCGGATAGCCATTGGAAACCTGCGCCAAAAGGCCAAAAGCCGTCACGGTTTGCAGGCCTTGGGCGGTGTTCTGAGGGTGGCCGTTGACATATTTGAAGCCGTAAATCTCACCGTCTGATGTCGGCATCAGCTCAATTACCCCTTCCAGCGAATGGGAGGGAACGCGCGGCACTTTATCAAATGAGGGCCAGCGGCGAAAATCCGCTTCAATGGCATCGGTGAGCTGCTCCAGCATTGGCTCAATACCGATATGATGCACAAGCCGCATCATGTTTTCGACACTGACAAAGGGAATGAAGGCTTTTTGCGAGGGGGCGGTGGTGGGCATGGTCATCTCCTCTTGCCAATGCTGTGACAAACAGATTAGCAGACAGAAATATCCACCCGAAAGGCTGTTTTCAAAGCAAAATACCCGCTAAATTGCGCAGAATGATCAGTCAATATATCAAAATGATAAGGTAGGATGAGAGATGGCGGCAGCGGATTATACTCCAGACAGTCTTGATCGGCGCATCATTGCCCACTTGCGCACCGATGGGCGTGCCTCGCTCTCCACCCTGTCGGATACGCTTGGCGTGGCGCGTGGCACGGTGCAAAAGCGACTGGAGCGCTTGCTGGAAACTGGCACGGTGATGGGCTTTACCGTGCGGGTTCGCCAGGATTATGAACATGATACCGTGCAGGCGGTGATGATGATTGAGGTGACGGGAAAATCGACAACCCAGGTCATTCGCAAGCTCAAAGGCTTACCCGAAATTTACGCGCTGCACACCACCAATGGCAATTGGGATCTGGTGGCCAATATCCGCGTTGCCAGCCTGCCAGACTTTGATCGGGTGCTGCGCGAGGTGCGGATGATTGATGGCGTGGCCAATAGCGAAACCAGCCTGCTGCTCAGCAGTGTGTGAGTAAGCATGCGTTAAAAAACTGTCACAGCTTGCCCCTATTTCTACCGTTCAAGCTGGCTGGTGGGTGGCCGCTTTCACTTTTCTGAAACGGTGATGACAAATGCTGCAACAAATCGCGTTGAAGGCTGGCTGCTCGGCCGCCACGGTCTCGCGGGCGCTCAACAAAAGCGGACCGGTGAGCGAGCGCATGGCGCGGCGGGTGGAAAAAGCAGCTTTGGAGCTGGGCTATCGGCCTGATGCCAACCCCGCAGCCGTGCAGCGGATGCGCCATAAACCGATGATTGGCGTGCTGATTCCCAGCATTACCAACCCTGTTTTTGCAGCCTCCCTGTCCAATATCCAAAAACGTGCCCGCGTGTCGGGTCATGGGGTTATCATTGCCCAATCGGATTACGATCTGGTGCGCGAGGCAGAGGCCATTGTGGATCTGGTGTCCGAACGCCCGGTGGGCTTGATCATGACGCTTTGCGATCCGCAAGCCAATGGTGCCAACCTGCCGAAAGCCTTGCCGCCGACAGTCCTTCTGCATAATCTGCCAACCGCGCGGTTTCCGGCGTCAGTGGCGGCGGATAATTTTTTGGCGGGGCGAGAGCTATGCACGCATATGCTGGATCACCATCACACCCGCATTCTCTTTGTGTCGGGGGCTTTTGCCGCGTCTGATCGCGCCAAGTTGCGCTATGACGGCTATTGTGCGGCGATGAAACAACGTGGTCTGGTGCCGAATCCGGCGTTGGAAGTCGGTTTTCTCAATGGTTATGATGAGCTGGATCTGGGTCAATCTCTCAAACTGTTCAAACCAACCGCCATTATTGCCTCCAATGATTTGCTGGCTTTTGGCGTGATCGGCGCTTTGCGCCGCGAGGGATTGACTGTTCCAGCCGATATCTCTGTTGCCGGTTTTGATGGCATTTCGCTTGGGCGCTTGATTGATCCCCCGCTGACCACCATTGAAATGGCCGATGCCAGCATGGGGGCCGCTGCCGCCTCGCTGCTGATCGATATGACCGAAAATGGCAGCACGCCACGCCATTTGAATGTGCCGCACAGTTTGCGCATCGGCGGCACGGTGCGCGATATCGGCAACGAAAGCTTTGGTCCGAAAAGTGGGAACCGGTTGTCAAAGCGATCTAATTTTCCGACATGATCACCTTGTTACGGCAATCTCCCCAGGATTGCATCGCGACTTTCAGGCCCACATGTTTGCCTATGGCAAGTGGGATGTCTTTGGCCGTAAAATGCAGCGTTTGGCCACCGGCAATCAGGGGGGCGGCCTCATTGATTTGATCAAGGCATGTTATGCCTATGTGAGGATCAATTGAAATGTCGGACCACGTCTGCTCTTGTAAATCTGCGTTGATTGCGCGGTTCAGCGCGTCCAAATCAAGTGGTGCCAAGCGCAAGGTGCCTTGCCATGGATTGGGCGCATTGGTTCTATCTTCCATTGTCAGCCACGGAAGCGCATTTGGCGTGTCAGCCTCGTGCGGCAATGGCCCGGCACCATGACGCGTCGCATAAGCGCGCGTCATATAGCTTGTGTGAATGCTGGTGATGCCACACTCTTTGGCAATGCGTATCATGTTGGCAAGGCCGGTTCTGGATCGGGTGACATGGGGCATCCGGCCAAAATTCATATCAAGCTGTAGTCCTTGCGCCCCTTCAAAAACGATGGTTTCATCGCCTGCAAGATCGCCATCGGCGAACAACTCTACTGCGCTGACAAAAGCCTCGCAATCGCGCAGGAAGACGGCTTGCGCGTCCTCGGTACCCGAGAGGACCGCGCCCAGAGGCGAGTCATCTGCAATCAATCCCAGTTGTGCTTTACGCAAGGGAAGCCAATCGCGGCGGATTGTATCCAGCTTTTCAGCAAGGCCACGAGTGTAAAGGTCTTGCGCCACAAGCGCAGGACCTTTTTCCATCCGCTCGATTGTTTCGCCAAAACCAAGACCGGTGGATCCATGTTTCTTGTCGCCGCGCGCAATCTCGAGAGCCTGATTTATGGCCATATCCCAAGGAGAGGTTATCGGCGCACGGGGATCAATGGTCATAGGCGGACGCGGCGCACCAAGGGATTGGATCCGCGAAAGCTCATCGGCCAACATCATTGGATGTGCGACAAAGAACTGGGAAAGGTGTGTCGCAGCGCCCGCCAGTGTTCCAGCCCCAATGTGATGAAAAACATGTCTTCCATGGTTTGGACACACCACACTATGCCCTGCCTGCGCGCCACCATTGCTTCGAACAACGGTGACAGCATGACCGTTTTGGATCAATGCGCTGGCGCGCGCATCAACAGCCAGTCCTTTTCCTTCGTCTCCCCAATTGGCACCAATCACAGCAAAGGCAGTTTTCATGACGTGTCCATTCCTTGACAAAGGCTACAGCTTTGGTCCGAAAAGTGGGGGCCGGTTTTCGGATGAATTCGATGCAAAAACAAAACGTAGAGCATCGTTCCGATTTTCTGCACGATGCTCTAGAAGCCCAAAAGCCTGCGAATCCCCTTTGTTTGGGGGGCAGTTGCCGATGCGCCATAACTTTTCAGGGCATCCGACACCACAATTGCGGTCGAATCTGACCAGCTGCTGGCAACCGCATCAGGATCAGCACCCCGGTTGACCTGGATGAGCGAAATAATGGTTTCTGCAAGTCGATTGACGTCGGACAGTTTAATGGTGCGCTCGGGCAAGATTTTTTGCCAGCTGGATAGAACGGGCGCAGGATTGGATTGGCAAAAACCTTCATTGGTGAGCACGATATGGAAGACTTCCCAATTTCGCTGCGCCAGAGCGACGCATTCTTTACCCGAGAGATCTTTCTCGGTTTTAATGCCCATCACCCTCTCAATTTCTTGACGGGTCATGCCATCATGGACAGGTTCATCACCAATGGTGAACAGAAAACCTTTGCGATTTTCCTTTTCGGCAGCATCTGTTGCCGTTTTCATTGCGGCAAAGAGATGCGCTGCACAGTAGCTTTCACCACCATTGCCGCCGCCGCCGCCTTCAAGCCATAGCTCTCTGGCTTGCTCCGCTACGCGGATATCTGCCTCGAACTGTGTCACCTGAAGCGGGGCTGAATCCGTTTTTGCATCGCCAACCGCCATGATCATGATGTGCGGATCACTGATTGGCTTGCGACCGTAAATTTCCTGAGCAAGCGTGTTCAGCCCGTCGCGCATCAACTGTTCCGCAATCATGCCCATGGAGCCGGTGACATCCGATGCAAGGATGATCGGGGTTGGATGTGGATTGTCAGCGCTGGCCCGGCTTTCGCGCATTTTGATCTTTGCCGGGTTGTAAGTGTCCAACAAAGTCTGTGTCGAGAAAATCTGGCTGCGTGTCTGATTGTGCACATTGTTATGGGCATATTGAGCCCAGCTCTGGGCGCTCCAACGTCCGTTTCCCATGATTAATACTCCTTTGTTTGGTCTGTCTTTATATTAATATGCAAAATGTAAATTGCAAATAAAAAATCAACCGACCCCGTAAATGTGATTGGCATCGATGTCCAAGGTGATGAATTTGGACGGTCCCCAGGCGCGCCTGAGCTGGCGCTGCCATATCGTGTAGTCAGCAATTGCAGGCCCCTCGGGTGGCAGGTTGATCCAATGGGCGATTGGCTCCGGCACGAGGCCGGATTGCAGCCGACTGCCCGCCGGATCCCCTAACGCCTCGCGCAATGTCTGGCGGATGAGGTGCAAATCAACATAGGCGTCGACAACCTCTCCGCTGGATGCCAGGCGAGGCAAAATGTTCAGGGTGCGGTAGGGCAGAACCTCCGGCCGCTTTCCAAACGGGCATGAAAAGCACCACCCGCTCATGAGGCGCACGCTATGGGTTGTCGGATCAATCACAATGGCATCGGGTCCAATATCGCCGTGACAAATTCCCGACCATTCGAGCCATGCGGCAATATTCAAAAGGCCAGATCCCAGCCACGCCGCGTGAACCGCCGGCAGAGGCCCAAATTTTGCCAAAAGATCTGAGAGTAAAATATCGTCGCCACCACGGTTGCAGACAAGGAGACGTCCGCCGTCTTCTGTGCGCTCATCCATCTGTATCCGGGGCAAAAAGCGCTGCATTTGCGCCTGCATGTCCGAATCCGCATATCGAAAACGACCAATGGCTCCGGCTTCCCAATCGGCCAGATCTCTTTGCTGGCCAGAAAAAAGCTGGGCAAAGGTTGTCTGGCCCAGAATGATCTCGGCTTGATCTGTTTGTCGCACGGAGAGAGGACGGATTCGCAAAACACGCTTTTCGGTGGTGATGATCTTTTCAACGCTTGCCTTCATTGGGCTGCGGTGCAAAAGGTGATTTTTAAGAGACACAAGATGAGACAGGACATCGGATGCTTTCGCATCTGAGCAATGGTCGGGATGCCACAGCGCGGCCAATCGACGAAACTCATGCTTGATCTGGTCTTGATCACCGGGAAACACTGAGCTTGCGGCTGTAACGGGTGTTGAAAGAATGGTTTCTGCTGATAGCATTATGGAAACTCCGAAAGCCTCAAGATGGGCCTGAAATGCGCAATGAAACACGTTAAAAAAGACAGCATACAAACGTCTGACCGCATCAGGAACAGTCGATGCCGATGAAAGAGATAGGTTCCGCTTTGAGAAAGGAAAGTCTTCCAATTCTCACGGTTGATGTGGTGGTTCTGACCCTTGATAATGGCCAGCTTCAGGTGCTGCTCCATCGTCGGCCGAACGCGCCTTTTGCCGGCGCATGGGCTTTGCCCGGCGGCTTTGTGCGCGTGGGAGAAGACAGCGACACATTGGCTGCAATCCAGCGTGTTTTGCGGAGCAAAGTGGGGGCCACCAATATTTATGTGGAGCAACTTGCCACCTATAGCGGTGAGATGCGCGATCCTCGCGGATGGTCGCTTTCGGTTGCCTATATTGCACTTTTGCCAAAAAGTGATCTTCAGATCGTGGATAGTCCAGATGTTGCGCTGCTTGATACGAAAAGCCTGCCTGAACTCGCTTTCGATCACGCCCTGATTTTGAAAGATGCTCTCGCGAGACTTCGAGGAAAAGGGGCCTATTCCACGCTGCCTGCCATGCTTCTCAAAAAGGAGTTTACATTGTCAGAGTTGCAGCTCGCTTACGAGGTTGTGTTGGGTGAAAAGCTCGATACAAGTGCTTTTCGCCGAAAGGTGGGAGATTTCGAATTTCTGGAAAAAACGGGAAGCAATAGCAGCGAGTTGAGCAAACGCCCGGCCCGTCTTTTTCGCCTGAAGAACGATGTCCAGATGTTTGATCGTACTTTGGGCCGTAGTGGTTAAAGTGGCAGTGGATCGGTGAAATCGGTTTTTGCAAGATCGATGTCGAGGATGTGTCCAAAACGCATACAAATCACCCCATTCAATACGCAAACGTCTTGAATGGGGTATGAAATGAGGAACGCCGCTCTTTTTTGAAAAAGCGGCATCCCCCAATTAATCTGGTTTTTAGAGTTTGTCTTTTTGGGAAAGCCGGATTCCACTTTTCCCTGACAAACTTTAGCTGCGCGGCAGAAGATCGGCCACGTCGGCTGCGGCATCATCAAGCGCTTCCTTTGGCGTCGCGCTCTGCTCAACAATCCGCGACAGGTTTTCAACAATGGTCTGGGTCACCTTCACGCCATTGCTGCCGGGAAATGCATACCATGGGATCATGCGGGGCATCTGCTTGAGGCCTGCTTGAAACAGCGGGTTTTCCTTGTAGAAATCGCCCAGATATTTTGGAGATTTTGCGGCCAGCTCATTGTTGGGCACATAGCCAGTGCCGGGAACAACCACAGATGCGCCATAGGGGCCAGCGGCAAATTTGGCAAATTTCCAGGCAGCGTCCAGCTTGTCCTTGTCATGGGTCAGGATGACCACGGCGTTGCCGCCGGTGGGCAGCTTGCCATTAACCGGATCAATCAACGGAATTTCGGCGGTGCGAAGGTCAAACTTGCCACCAACATTTTTGATGGTGTTGCGCAGTGCACCCGTGGTCTGGAATTCAAAACCAACTTTACCAGCCGCAAAAGCCTGCTCGCCTGCCGATTTGGTAAAGACTGGCAGACCGCCTTCTTTGACCATGCGCGAGAGGATTTCAGCCCCCTTGAGGCCCTCAGGGCCGTTGAAGGTCACTTTGGTTTCATCAGCAGACAGCATGGTGCCGCCAGCGCCGAACAGAAGGGCGGAGAACATCCAGTCATCACCCTGCCAACGGAAATCGATGCCCTCAATGCCATCACCGAGTTTCTTGATCTTGTCGCCAAGGGCAATCACTTCATCCCAGGTCTTTGGTGGAACATCGGGGTTGCCGCCAACTTTGCGGATCAGATCGGCGTTGTAATACATGATCGGGGTGGAGGTGGCGAAAGCCAGACCAACTTGCACGCCCTTGACCTGAGCGAGCTTCAGGATGGTATCGGAAAATCCTTGCTCGGCCATCTGTGCACCTTCCTTGGTGACCAGAAGGGTCAGATCGACCGGAATTTTACGCTCTTCCAACATGCGAAGACGGTTGAGGCCCGTAAACGTCACATCGGGCATTTCCGAGGTGCCAGCCTGACGCATAATGGTCTGGATGCCATCTTCATAGGTTGGCGATGGGCTGGCAAACTGGATCTTGATGCCGGGATTTTCTTCCATGAACTTCTTCGAGATCGTGTCCATCACGTCTTTGAAGAAACCGGGCATAGGATAATGCACGGTCAGCACTGTCTCTGCATGGGCCTGCACGGTGAAGCCCATACCAATTGCCGCAATGGCAACAAGCTTTTTGAAGTGGATCATAGCGCTCTCCTGGTTTTATTGACTGGTTAGCCTTTGAGGCCGGTCATGGTGATCCCCTCGACAAAGCGTTTTTGGGCAAGCAAAAAGGCAAGGACGAGCGGAAGGGTGATGATGAGGGTGGCGGCCATCAGCGCGCCGTAATCGTCGCCAGCTTCGGCGGCGCGGAAAAACAGCAGCCCAAGCGGCGGTGTGGCAAAGCCTTGTTTGGAAATCACAATCAGCGGCCAGAATAGATCATTCCAATGGGCGACCACCGAAAAGATCGAAAAGGCAGTGATGGCGGGCCAGGCATTGGGCACAATCACGCGGGTGACAATGTCCATCTCCGACATGCCATCCAGACGGGCGGCATGGATCAGATCATCCGGCAGGGCGCGGAAGAATTGCAAAAACAGGAAGATGCCAAACACCGAGATCGAAAAAGGAGCCACCAAAGCGGTGTAGCTGTTGAGCAGGGACAGATTATTGAAGGCGACATAGAGCGGAAGGGCGGTGGCGTGGATGGGGATCAGCAGGCCCAGCATCACCATCATCATCATGGTTTGGGCGGCCCGAAACTTCAGCTTGGCCATGGCATAGGCGCAAGGCACGGCCACAATCACCTGCAAGATCAGGATCATGCCGCAGACCAGAACCCCGTTCCACAAAAGTTGCGGCATATTCACCCGGTCAAAGGCCTTAGTGAAATTCTCGACAAAATACCAATGCTGCGGAATGATCGAGAGCGATGAGGTGAAAATATCGGCCTGCGCCTTGCCAGCTGTCGAGATCAGAAAAATATAGGGTGAGAAGAAGATCAGCGCGATCAGGCAGAGCACGCTAAGGCGGATCATACGGCCAAACGTGATATTGTGGGTGCGTAAAGTTGCCATCAGTAATGCACCTTCTTGTCCAGAACCCGATATTGAATGAGCATCAGCACAATCAGGATGGCCAGAAACACCACCGTCATGGCCGAGGCATAACCGACCCGCAAATACACAAAGCCCTCGCGGTAGATGGTGTAGAGCAGCACTTCGGAGGCCTTGTTGGGGCCGCCCTCGGTGAGGGTTTTGACGGTCTCAAACACTTTCACGGCGTTGATAATGCTGATGGTGGTGACAAACAGGGTGGTTGGTCCCAGCATTGGCCAGGTCACCAGGCGAAAGCGATCCAGCCAATGTTTTGCGCCATCAATTTCGGCCGCCGCATAAAGATCACGCGGGATGGCGGTAAGGCCTGCGAGAAACAACACCATGTTGAAGCCCACGGATTGCCACACACCAATAATCGAGAGGCTGTAGAGCACCGAGTTTGATGCCCCCAGCCAGTTTGGCCCTTGAACACCGATCATTGATAGAATGATGTTGATTGGCCCCATGGTCGGGTGCAGCATATATTGCCACACGGTTGCCATGGCGACGATGAGGGATGCGACGGGTAAGAAAAACACGGTGCGAAAGAAGGATTTCGCCCAAGGCTCGGCCTCGATCATCAAGGCAATGCCGAGACCGAGGATGATGGAGGCGGGGGCCACCATCAGGGTGTAAAGCGTGGTGTTCCACAGTGAAATCCGGAATGTCCGGTCTGAAAACAAATGGATATAGTTTTTCAAACCAACAAAGTGAAAGCTTTGATAGCCCAGCTCAAAATCGGTAAAGCCAAGCACAATCACTGCAATGGTTGGCAGGATGATGAACAGCATGATCAAGGTCAGTGCCGGGGCCACCAAAAGCCAGCCGATGCGGGCCTGCCGGTCCTGATGTATTCGCTGTGGAACGCTGATGGAGGAGTTTATGGCTGCAACGCTCACCGCACTGCCTCCAACTTGCCCGCATGGGAAACGGCTTCGATTTTGAGCCGCGCGCCATCTTCGCCGAACAGAAAGATTTTCTCGCTCGGCAGTGTGAGGCCAATGGTGCTGCCGATGCGGATGCTGGCAGACTGTTGGGGGGATATTTTTGCCACCACCAGTTCAGCAATGGCGGCAAGCCTGGCATAGACCACTACTTCGGAGCCTAGAAACTCCAGCCTCTCGACCCGTGCGGGCAGAGCGTCACTCGTCTCAACGCCAACCCCGACAAATTCGGGGCGAATAGCCAGCATAACCTTGCCGGCAGCGTTTGGCACGCGGGCAGCCAGCGTAGTTGCGCCAAAGCGCACAAGGCCTGCCTTATCCATTTGCGCATCCAGCACATTGATGCGCGGTTGGCCCAAAAAGCGGGCAACTTCGACATGGGCCGGATTGTCGTAGATCTCTTGCGGTGTTGCCAATTGCAACAGGTTACCGCCGATCATCACCGCCACGCGGTCCGCCATGGAAAGCGCCTCGGACTGGTCATGGGTGACATAGAGCGTGGGCACTCCAGCGCGGCGATGAAGATCGACGATTTCGCCACGCGCATGCACACGCAAATTGGCATCAAGATTGGACAGCGGCTCATCCATCAAAAACACGTTGGGCTGGCGCACCATGGCGCGGGCCAAGGCCACGCGCTGGCGCTGACCACCCGACATCTGACCGGGTTTACGATCCAGCAGATGGTCGATTTTCAGAGCAGACGCCATGTCCTGTACGTGGTTTTGAATGCCAGTGCGAATGGCCTTTTGCCCCGGCATGAGATTGCCAAGGATCGGCAGGCGTTGGGCTGCACTCAAACGGCGCATCGCCAATGGCACTGCAATGTTTTGCCCAGCCGTTAAATGCGGATAGAGCGCATAGGACTGAAACACCATCGCCACATTGCGATCAGCGGCATTGATGGTTGAGACATTGCGCCCGCCAATGATGATGTCGCCGCCGTCGGCGTGATCAAGACCGGCCACAATGCGCAAAAGCGTGCTCTTGCCGCAGCCGGATGGGCCAACCAGCGCGATAAACTCGCCGTCCTTGGCCTCGAGACTCACACCTTTGAGGATCGGATTGCCACCGAAAGATTTCGTAATGCCATTGAGCGAAAGCACGGTCATTGGGCGGCCTCCTCAGGCTGATGGCGGATTGCCTTGGGGTAAAGCTCGGCGGCAAGATCATCGAACACAAAAGGGGTCAGCTGTGGCAGCGTCACAATCTCGCTGGACACACCCTGTTCATCCAAGGTGTGGATGACGGCACCCACCAGCCGTTCGCCCGGCATTTCGCGCTCAAAATCCTGAATGATGAAAGAAGAGGGCGGACCCCACACCAGTGTTATGCCTGCATGTTCGCCTTGCCATGCCCAATGCAAATGGCCGCTGGCATGCAGCTTGACCGGATGGTCTTTAAACAGATCCAACAGCCGCTGCCGTTGTTTGGGCGCAATGCCCCAATAGCCACTGTCACCTTCATCGGCGGCATCCACAAACAGCGGCTTATGGGCAAAAATGGCCACTTGCCGACCATCACGGCTGGTAAGCTGGGCTTCCAGCCATTGAAACTGCGCTTCGTCTTCATCGCTCTCGGAGCCAATGATGAGACTGTTAAGACCAATCAAACGCCAGCCGGGATGATCGGATACCCAGCGATCGGGTCCGACCAGCGTTTGCCAGCGGGCAAGGCGCTCCTGATTAACCGGTTGATCTGATCCCGGCAGATGGCCAACATCGTGATTGCCCGGCACGATCAGCATGGGAATGGGAAGCTTGCGCATTTTCTCGATGGAATAGACCATGTCGTCATCAAGGTCCGCGCCATCAATGGTCAAATCGCCGGTGTGCACCACAAGGTCGGCACCGGTCTCAACAATCCACGCGGCCAGCCGTTCCCAGTTCTCGGTGAAGTGTGATTTAACCGGGCTGAGGTGGGTATCGGTGATCTGAATGATTTTCATGGAGGGCTCCGGGCATTGGATCAAGCGGCATCTTCTGCCGCTCTCCATAGAGCCCGTGCATGTCATCTCCATAACAGCGCGTGACACGCCGCTTCCATTTTCGTCACAGCATTGTCATGCTGGATAAAAACCGAAATGGGATAGGGATCGTAATAGGTCAGGGTTTAACGTTAAAATGGCTGCTGACAGCCTAAGATCAAGAGAGGGGGGAGGCCCGTCGGAATGGGCCTCGCCAAAATGCGACTGAAAGAAATTCAGAGCAAGCGCTCGTCATCCTCATTGCTGGTCGCGCGTTTGGCAGGGGCTTTGCGGCTCTTTGGTGCGGCTTTTTTGTTTTCCGCAGCAATGGGGCCAGCCTTTTTGGCGGGTGTTCCATCGACAGGTTTGTCGACCTTGGCCTCTGTTTTGCGGTTTTCTTCGCTGATAGGGCCGGCTTTGGCCTGAGCCGCGCTCTCATTGGGTTTTGCAACCTTGGCGTCTGGATCAATGGTATAACGGATCATGGTCTTGTCCTTATATAGGTGGCGCTTTTGATCAGCCGAAATACGACGTTCCTGTTCACATGATGCCGCTTTGAGAGCGCATGTGTCATGGGGTACGCGATTGGCAGATGCTCGGGCATTGGCAGGGCGATTATGCTGTTGTGACGCATTGAACCCCTGGAGTAAACAACGATCGGACATTATCATTGTTCCGCCACGCTCGCTGGGCGACAATGCACCCTCTATCTGTTGCATCCTTCCCGTGGATGGATGCAACAGACGCAAAAATGCGGCGTGTTATCGTTCAACTGAGACCCGTTGAACGCAACGAGTTTAGGCCTGAACGGTGACGTAAACCTTCTTGACGGTTTCAATGGTCTTCCAAACACCGACAAAGCCGGGTTTCATGATAAATTGATCGCCAGCCTTGTAGATCACCGGTTCACCGCCATCAGGCGTGATTTCGACAACGCCAGACAGAATATAGCAATATTCAAAGGTCTCGCCCTTGATTGATTTGGTCACGCCGGGTGTTGCCTCCCACACGCCTGTGTGGATCATCTCGCCTCGGCAGACGTCCTGCGGCCAGGTTTTGAAGGATGGATCGCCTGAGATCAACCGCTCAAGCAGCGGTTTGGATTCCTTGGGCGCAAAGGTGGGATTGGTATCAACAGTTTGCAAAAGAGACATGCGGGTAAACCTTTGTGTCAAAGAGTAAGGCAGTGATCTGCCAGGGATTCAATCATGCTCTGGCAGGCGGCCAGTTCACTGACGAGAATGAATTCATTGGCTTTATGGGCGCGGCTGATGTCGCCGGGGCCGCAGATGATGGCATCGACCCCAGCTTGCTGAAATAGCCCCGCCTCGGTGCCATAGCTGACGGCGGCCAGCGGCTCGTTGTTGGTGAGGCGGGCAAGAAGGGCGGCAAGGGCCGCGTTTTCGGGCAAAGAAAGCGCCGGGTAGGCGCTCATGTCTGTCCAATCGACAGAAAAGCCTTGGCTTTTCAGCGCATCTGCGGCCTGGCGCACGGGCAAAAGCAGGTTTGATGGATCAATGCCGGAGATGGCGCGTGCCTCAAATTCAACCTCGCAAAGATCGGGAATGATATTCACGGCCTGACCGCCGCGCACCGTGCCAACCTGCAAAGAAGAATAGGGCGGCTCAAAGGTGGCCTCAAAGGGGCCTTTGGCCAACTCGGCTGCGGCATCGCGAGCGGCGATTAAAACATCGGTTGCGCCATGAATGGCGTTCAGGCCCAGATCGGGCCGGGAGGAATGGCCGGAACGCCCGCGAATTGTCACCCGTGCCGCAGCCTTGCCCTTATGGGCTAGAATGGCGCGCATGCCGCTTGGCTCGCCAATAATCGCCCCCAGCGGCGGCGCGCAAAGCTGCGGCAAATGGGCCAGCATATGCGGAACACCCCGGCAACCGGCCTCTTCATCATAGGAAAACGCCAAATGGATGGGGCGCACCAGCGGCATCGCCGATATCTTGGCAGCAGTTGCCAAGGCGCAGGCCAGAAAACCTTTCATGTCGCTGGTGCCGCGCCCAAACAGCGCGTCATGATCACGGTGCAACTGAAAAGGATCGCTGTTCCAGCCCGCTTCACCGGCGGGCACCACATCCATATGGCCAGAGAGGATGTAGCCGGGAACGTCCCTCGGGCCGAATGTCGCAAACACATTGGCGCGATCACCCTCCGGGCCGGGAAGAACCGTGACGGCCGCGCCATGGCTTTGTAGATAGGTCTTGATCCAGCCGACAATCTCATCATTGGCGCTGCCCACCACCGATGGATAGGAAATCAGCTTTTCTAGAATATTGATGACCTGCATAGGCATTGTCTTTCATGGTGCAGGATGGCGTGTGGCAAATCGGTTCACCTGTGCAAAACCAATCCGGGGATTTTTCGCTGGACGATGCAAGGTTAGCGCGCCTTCAGGGGCGGTGGATGCTGAATGCACACCGGATTTGGGGGATTGTTGTGTGGCACCGGCGTTGAAGAGCAAATTCTGCCGCTGTTGAGGGATACTGAATTTCGCATTAAAATAATTTGTATCCTAACTATATTGATGATATATGTCAGGCATGGAACCAAAATCAGATTTTCAACGTGCCTTGACCAGTCAGCTTTTCACCGCCGCCCGCCTGTGGCGCAAGCTGGTGGATCAGGCGCTGATTGAGCATGGAATCTCCGAGGCTTGCGCGGCACCGCTGTTGTGGATCAGCAGGCTCGGCGATGGCGTGCGGCAAACGGCGCTGGCCGAACACATTGGCATCGAAAGCCCATCGTTGGTGCGGCTGCTTGATCAGCTCGAAGCGCTGGACATGGTGGTGCGCAAGGACGACCCTTTGGATCGCCGCGCCAAAGGGCTTTGGCTGACGCCCGCAGGGGTGGAGCTGGCGGCCCGCATTGAGGCCGTGCTGGACCGTGAGCGCGCACGCGTTCTGGGGGATATCTCCGAGACGGAACTCGAAATGGCATTTCGCGTTTTGGATGTATTCCAGCAGCGCTGCGGTGACGCGCTTCAAGGCGGGGGCAAAAAGGAAGGCGGGCAATGATAGCACATTCATGGAGGGATTGGGCCTTTTCCGGCAAGGCGTTCCTTGCTGGCATGCTTGCGCTCTATATCGCTTTGGCGCTGGATCTTTCCCGGCCCTATTGGGCGTTGTCGGCCGTCTATATCGTCTCGAGTCCCTTTTCCGGTGCCACCAAATCCAAGGCGCTTTATCGCATTTTGGGCACGCTGCTGGGTGCGGCCGCTGCCGTTTTGCTTGTTCCACTCTTCATTAATGCCCCTGAGCTTTTGTCTTTGGTGGTGGCGCTGTGGACGGGAACCCTGCTGCTGATCTCCATGCTGGATCGCACCGCGCGCAGCTATGTTTTCATGCTGGCCGGATATACTTTGCCCTTGATTGCCCTGCCATCACTGGATGTGCCGGATACGATTTTCGCAACGGCGCTTGCGCGTTCCGAGGAGATCGCGCTTGGCATTATCTGCGCAAGCGTTGTGAATACCGTCATTTTCCCCGTCAGCCTGAACGCACAATTTGGCAGTCGCATAGAGGGCTGGCTAAGCGATGCGGGCTCCTGGGCCAATGATATTCTGCGTGGGGAAGGGGCAAGCCCCGCCACGCCTGTGAAGCGTCAGCAATTGGCCGCCGATGTTGCCGGGCTTGATCTGATCATCAGTCAGTTATCCTATGATCTGGAAACCCGCGATGTGGTGCGCCATGCGCGCGAGCTGCGTGGACGCCTGTTGATGCTTCTGCCCGTGTTTTCGTCTCTGGCTGACCGGCTTCACGCCGTGCGGCAGGGATGTGAGCATTTGCCCGAAGATTTGACGCAACTGCTGAATGATGTTGCGGATTGGTTCAAAATGGGCGGCAAGCCAGGTGCCACGCAAAAGGCGCAAGTGTTGCTGGAGGCCATTGCCCGGCAACAAAAGACCCATCAACTTCATGGCTGGAATGATCTGGTCTTTTCCGGTCTTTTGATGCGCTTGAAGGCAGCGGTTGAGCTCTGGCGTGATTGTCTGGTGCTGCTGGACCGTATTGCCAAAGGACGTCACACGGTGATGGACGATCTTTCAGATCGGCGTTTCTCGGTTGCATCGCGCCATTTCGACCATGCATTTCTGGCCCTCAAGGCCGGTATTGTGGTTGTTGGTATTTTGATTGCCAGCGCCATCTGGATTGCGCTGGAATGGGCGCAAGGGGCTGGCTTTGTTGCCATGACGGCCGTTGCCTGCTCCTTCTTTGCGGCGCAAGATCGGCCTGCTCCGATGATCCGTTTCATGCTGGTTTGGACAGTCGTATCGGTGATCGCCTCCTTTGTTTATCTTTTCGGCATTTTGCCCTTTGCCACCAATTTTGAAATGATGGTGCTGGCTCTTGCTCCCTTCCTGCTGTTGTTGGGCTTGAAGATGACAAATCCGCAAACGGCCGTGCTTGGCATGTTGGTGGCGGTGAATGTGGCGACCTTGGTCGGTATTCAGGATCGCTACACCGCAGATTTTGCGTCCTTTGCCAATGGCGGTGTGGCCACCGTGCTTGGTATCGCTTTTGCCTATGTCTGGATCAGCGTGGCGCATCCTTTCGGGGCGAGATTGGCCGCAAAGCGTTTGCTCAAAGCCGGATGGCGTGATCTGGCCGATACGGCTGCCGGCTTGAGATCCGCAGATCCTGAGCGGCTTGCGGGCCGCATTCTCGACCGGCTTGGCCAGCTCGTGCCACGCCTGGCTGCGCTGAATGAGCGCGAATTGGCCAATGTTGATGGTTTTGCCGATGTGCGTCTCGCCATCAATGTCGTGTCGCTGCAAGAGGAGCGCCGCAATTTGTCTGTTGAGAGTGCGGCAATCGTCTCTCAGGTGTTGATTGCTGTTGCCGCGCATTATCGAAGGCAGCTCAAGGCCGGGCGCGCGTTGGCTTGCGATGCGACGCTGATGGTGCTGATCGACAACGGATTACAAACCGTGGTGCGCAAGGAAGGGGATGCCGCCCGGCGGGTGATTGATGCCCTTGTTGGTTTGCGCCGCGTGTTCTTTCCGCAAGCGGCGGCACCCGACCTTCAATCCTTTTCGCAACCCTTGCCGCAGCCCCAAACACTCTCGATCGCTGCTGAGTAAACCAATGCCTGCTGAACTCGACCTTTATGGCGTCTATTTTCCACGCCTTCTACTTCTCATGCTCATCACCTTTGTGGTCAGCATACTCATTCGTAAAGTGCTTGGCCGCATAGGGTTTTACGCCCTCGTTTGGCACCGTGGTCTGTTTGATGTTGCACTTTATGTTCTTCTGCTTGGAGGAATTTTCTCCATAACACGCTGGTTTTTCGCATGAATACGTTAAAGTTGATGGGCAGAATCTGCCTTACCCTGATTGTTGTTGTGGCTGCCGTCTTTGTGGGGCGTCATCTGTGGCATTATTATATGGAAGAGCCCTGGACACGGGATGGCCGGGTGCGCGCAGATGTGGTCGATATCGCCCCGGATGTGACCGGGCTGGTGAGTGATGTGTTCGTCAAGGACAATCAGATCGTGCACAAGGGTGATGTGCTGTTTCGGGTTGATCGCTCACGCTTTGAGCTGGCATTGTTGCAGGCCGAGGCAGCGCTCACTGAGGCAAAGTCAACCTTGGATCTGGCAAAATCCGAGCGCGAACGCAATGAACGCCTTGGGGATTCGGCCTCTGCCCAAACCAAGGAGAAATCGGTTGCGACAGAGCAGCAGGCCGAGGCCGCCTACATGAAGGCCATGGCGGCCCGCGATCTGGCAAAGCTGGATCTGGAGCGCACCGATGTGAAAACCACGGTCAATGGCAGTGTCACCAACCTGAATTTGCAGCCGGGAGATTTTGTTACCCGTGGTGCGGCAAAAGTGGCCGTGGTGGATAGCGATTCCTTGCGCATCGAAGCTTATTTCGAAGAAAACAAGCTGCCACGTATTCAAAAGGGCGACCGTGCTCTGGTGCGTATTCTGGGCCAGAAGGGCAATCTGGAAGGCCATGTTGATAGTATTGCAACAGGCATCGAGGACCGCGAGCGCACGTCCAGCTCAGGGCTTTTGGCCAATATCAACCCCACCTTCAGCTGGGTGCGTCTGGCCCAGCGCGTGCCGGTACGTATCCATCTGGACAAGATACCGGAAGGCACAAAGCTGATCTCGGGTCTCACGGCAACGGTTGATATCCAGCCCGATGGCAACTGATTGAGGAAAAGCCTCTGTGCTTGCGGAGCAGCATCAAAGCTTCGCAGGTATATGAGCTTTCCTCTTAAGGTTGTATTGTCTAATTTTTTTTGTGTACAAATTTGTCAATGCCGTTAGTTTCCGCTTACAGCTCGAAAAGGGGCGAGAGGGGAATGATATGAGATTTGCATTGACTGCCTTGGCAGTGCTTCTGCCTGCATGCCTTGTTTCTTCGCCGTCTTTTGCCGGCAAGGCAGATGACACGCTTCACATTGCATTTTCAAAGGAACTTGAGCATCTCGATCCCTATTTCAACACCGCGCGTGAAGGTGCGTTGATGGCGGCGGCGGTTTGGGATGGCCTGCTCTATCGAGATCCTAAAACCAATCACTATCTTGGCAATCTTGCAACCGGCTGGTCTTGGGAAAACCCGACCACGCTCGAGCTTATCTTGCGTCAGGGCGTGACCTTTCACAACGGCCAGCCGTTTGATGCCGATGATGTGGTCTACACGCTCAATTATGAAATTGACCCTAAACACCAAGCCCAAAACACATTTGCGGTGGATTGGATCGAATCTGTGGAGAAAATCGATCAATTCAGGGTGCGCATCCACACCAAAGACCCGTTTCCCGCCGCTTTGGAATATCTCGCCGGTCCGGTGATCATTCAACCCAGCGACTATTATGCCAAGGTTGGTCCTGCGGGTGTTGCAACACATCCCATCGGCACTGGGCCTTACAAAGTGGTCAGTGTTGATCCGGGCAAGCATTTTGTGCTCAAGCGCAATGATGATTATTTTGCCGCCGCCAAGCCGAAAGCAAAGATTGAAAACATCGATATTCGCGTCATTTCCGACACCAGTACTCAGATGGCAGAGTTGCTGAATGGCGGTATCGACATGGTGTGGCAGGTGCCATCCGATCAAGCCCAGACGATGGAGCGTTTCAACAGATTTCAGGTGATCAATGCGCCCACCATGCGCATCGGTTATATCTCAATGGATGCCGCCGGCCGCTCTGGTGCGGACAACCCGCTGACCAAGCTGAAGGTGCGTCAAGCGGTCAACCATGCCATCAACCGCAAGGGCATTGTCGAGGGGATGATAAAAGGCACAACCCAGGTGATCAACAGCGCCTGTGCCCCCATGCAATTTGGTTGTGATGGCGACGTCACCCGCTATGCGTATGATCCGGCAAAAGCCAAAGCTCTTCTGACAGATGCGGGTTACCCCAAGGGATTTGACGTAGATTTTTACGCCTATCGGGATCGGTCGCTGGCCGAGGCAATGATTGGCATGCTGGCGGAGGTCGGCATTCAGGCCCATCTGCATTATATGCCCTATGCCGCGCTTCGCGAGAAGCGGTTGAAGGAAGGCGGGGCCATGTCTTTTCTGACATGGGGCTCCAATTCCCTGGCGGATGCCTCGGCCAGCACCAGCTATTTCTTTACGCTGTCGGGGGAAGACGATGCGCGTGATCATGAGGTGGCGGATCTTTTGAACACGGCAGATAAGACCACGGACACTGCGGACCGAAAAATGCTCTACAGCAAGGCCCTCTCGATCATTGCCGATAAAGCGTATTTTGTCCCACTTTGGCTCTACTCCACCAATTATATTCTCGCCAAGGATGTGTCGTTCACGCCAACGCCGGATGAGCTGGTGCGTTTTTACGACATCAGCTGGAAGTAACCCGTCAATCACGCTGCCCGCAGCGTTGCAATCGTTTGCGTTTTCGAATGAAACTGCTCAGCGACATTAAAACCAGCCGTTGGTCTCACGATTGTGTTCATCATGCATGATTTGCGGGTTGCAGCTGAGATTTCCGACCATATTCTGATGATGCAAAAGCGCCAGATGTTGGAATATGGCGCAGTGGATGAGGTGTTTGGCAATTTGAAGCGCAGCCGCACAAACAATTGACGCATAAACGATAAGGCATACGACATGGAACGGGACACAGTTGTTAAACAGGCATCAGATTATGCCTTGAGCGGCCAGTTGGCCAATGATCTGGCGCATCTGGTGGCGCGCAAATCCGTAAGCCAGTCGGAAGGGGTGCCGGAAGAACTGCAAGCCTATTTGCAACAGAATATGCAGCCCTGGTTGGCGAGCCTGGGGTTCGAGACCGAGATTTTTGCCAATCCGCGCGCGGGTGGCGCGCCGCTGCTCTTGGCATCGCGCTTTGAGAGTGCCGATTTGCCGACCGTGTTGGTCTATGGTCATGGTGATGTTTGCAATGGTGAGGCGCATCGTTGGCGCGAAGGGCTTGATCCATTCCTTCTAAAGCAGGAGGGCGACAAGCTTTATGGGCGCGGCACGGCCGATAACAAGATCCAGCATCTGATCAACATCAAATCGATGGAGCAGATCATCAAGGCCAAGGGCAAGCTTGGCTTTAACGCCAAAATCATTTTGGAAATGGCCGAGGAAACCGGCTCTTATGGCCTGCGTGAGTTTTTCCATGCCCACAAAGAGGCGCTGAGCGCCGATGTGTTGATTGCCTCGGATGGCCCGCGGCTTGCCGCCGATACACCCACGATGTTTATGGGCTCGCGTGGCGGCCTTGCCTTCAATCTCCTCGTCAATTTGCGTGAAAACGACCACCATTCGGGCAATTTTGGCGGGCTTTTGGCCGATCCGGTGATTATCCTCTCCCACGCCATCGCCTCAATAGTCGATCAAAGAGGCCAGATCCAGATTCCGGAATGGCTGCCCACCAGCCTCACGCCCGATATTCGCGCCGCGTTGAAAGACCTGCCGCCGCGCAAGCATGATGCCGATTGGGGACAGGCGGATTTGACGCCGTCGGAGCGGGTGTTTGGCTGGAATTCCATGGCAGTTCTGGCGATTTCGGCGGGCAACATCAATGCGCCACAAAATGCTATTTCCGGCAGTGCCAAGGCCACGTGCCAACTGCGCTTTGTGGTGGGCACAGATATGGACGGCATTTTGCCAGCCCTGCGCCGGCATCTGGATGCCCATGGTTTTGGCATGGTGCAGGTGGAAATGGCACGTGGTGAATCCTTCAAGGCCACCCGGTTTTCGCAGGATCACCCATGGGTGAAATTTGTCGAGCAATCGGTAAGCAAAACCTGCGGCAAGCCTCCTCACGTGCTGCCCAATCTGGCCGGATCACTGCCCAATGATGCCTTTACCGATATTTTGGGCCTGCCTACCATTTGGGTTCCTCACTCTCATGCGGAATGCGGCCAGCATGGCCCCAATGAACACGCGCTGTTGTCGATTGCGGAAGAGGGGATGCGGATTATGACCAGTCTTTTCCTCGATATTGGCGAAAACGCTGAAAGGCTGAAGCAGATTTCCTGATTTTTTTCTCAAAAAGGCGAAGGTTATGACTGTGAAAACCAATCCTGCTGATTTGTCGGCTGTAGAGGCCTCTCGTCTCATTGCACGCAAAAGCCTGTCTCCGGTTGAGCTGGCGAAGGCCTGTATTGAACGCGTCGAGCAGATCAACCCGGCCATCAATGCGGTGGTGGCGCAGAATTTTGATCAGGTTATTGCTGACGCACGCGCGGCAGAGCAGCAGGTGATGGGCAATGAGCCGCTCGGCTGCCTTCATGGTCTGCCCTTTGGCGTCAAGGACATGAATGACGTCAAAGGCCTGCCAACCACCTTTGGCTCTGAAATTTTCCGCGATAATATTGCCACCAAAGATGATGCGATTGTTGCGGCTATGCGCCGGGCAGGAGCCATACCGCTTGGCAAGACCAACAATCCCGACTGGAGCGCGGGCGGCAATACCATTAACAAAGTCTATGGTGCCACTGGCAATCCGCACGATCCGAGCAAGTCGTCCGCTGGCTCATCGGGCGGGTCGGCAGCGCTCCTGGCCAGCCGCATGGCCCCACTTGCGACCGGATCGGATATGGGGGGAAGCCTGCGCAATCCGGCAGCGTTTTGCGGCGTGGTTGGATTTCGACCTTCGCCTGGTGTGGTGCCGGGCGATACACGGGGCGCGGCGCTGCTGCCGCTGTCCACCAGCGGACCCATGGCCCGCACAGTGGAGGACCTTGGCCTGATGCTGTCCGTTATGGCGCGGCCAGACAGGCTTGACCCTTACACAGTGGTGGTGGATGGCAAAACCGCCTGGAACCCGGCCGATTTTGCGCGGCTTACCCCGGTTAACCTCAGCGGTTTGCGCATGGCGGTGACCGAAGATTACGGTTTCGCGCCGGTGGAATCCGTGGTGCGTGATGCTTTCCAAGCGGTCGTGAAGCGGCTGTTGCCCCATATGGGACAAGTCGAGGAAACCCATCCGCCATCACAGGATGCGGATCGTATTTTTTCCGTGCTGCGGGCTTTGCTGTTTGTGCCGCATGGCCAATATGTGCGGGAACATCCCAAACTGGTCGGCCCGAATGTAACCGTCAACGTCGCGGAAGCCATGACCTATGGCCCGGAGGATTTCTCGGACGCCATCACCCGCCAAAGCGGCTATTATCGCGATTGGCAGAGCTTTTTCGAGATCCATGATTTTGTCTTGAGCCCGGCTGTCACCATCAGCCCGCGCGATTGGCACGAGCTTTACCCGACCCATATTGATGGCCAGGCGACCAAGAGCTATTACCATTGGCTGGCACTGGCCTATGCCTCAACCCTTGCGGGCCATCCAGCCATTACCATTCCTGTGGGACGTGACAGTCTGGGCATGCCGTTTGGCTTGCAGATTGTTGGCAAGCGCCATGATGATCTGGGTGTTTTAAAGGTGGCTGCCGAAATTCAGGCCATTCTTGCTGATGATGTGGTGTTTGGTGTGCCGCAGGTTGATCTTGCGCTTTTGGCCAAGGCCAAACCAATCGCCACCATGCCCGGATTTTTCCCGGACTGGTAAGGAAGACCGGGTCTGGCGGTGCAGACCCGGCTCTATCGTCAAATTGCAGGCACCAACACCTGAGCACGGGCTTGCAAAATGGCTTTGCAGGCCGAGGCAGCTTCCTTGCCCTTCAGCACGAAATGCTGCTTGAAGAAGGCGATATGGGCTTCGCTTTCTTGAAAATTATGGGGTGTGAGCACGGTGGACAGAATGGGCGTGTCGGTATCCAGCTGCACGCGCATCATGCCATCCAGCACGGTGCTGGCCACGAAATCGTGGCGGTAGATGCCGCCATCCACCACAAAGGCGGTGCCGATAATGGCGCGATAGCGGCCGGTTCTGGCCAATGTCTGGGCGTGCAGCGGAATTTCCAGCGCGCCGGGCACATCGATAATCTCGACATCAGAGGCGGAGCCGCCCAGCGCCTGCCACTCATCCACAAAGGCGTTGACGCAATTGTCAACGATGTCTGCGTGCCAGCGTGCACGGATGACGGCGATTTTGTTGGTTTCAAGTCGTGGTGCAATTGTCATTTTTCTGCCTTTCAAGGGTTAAGTCACCTGTGGAGTGACCAAAAATGCCCTTGGGCGAACAGGCGAAATCCACCATTCATCTACAGAGCCGTGCGCAACATATGGCGCACAAAGGTTCTCTGTAGCCCTTTATATCTGCTGCATAATTTTCTCTTCAAACTGATTCCGGTTTAAAGAATTATGCAGTAGAATGGCATCTCTCGCTTGCTCTCTTCCATCCGGACTATACCGTCGGCTCCGGCTTCTCACCGGATCTGCTGACCTTCTCAACATGTGCCAAGAAGCGCTCGCGGGCTCCGGGATTTTACACCCGATACCGCCGGTGGGGAATTTCGCCCCGCCCTGAGAACGTTTTGATATTAAGGTGGCGCTTTCGATCAAGCAAGACGATGTCATGCTGTTTTTTGCCGTATTGCCGCATGGTTTTTGCTAAACACAGCGTCTACAAAAGCACGCCTCTTCTCTTTACTGCCGGTGGGTTTCGGTTTCTTTCAAAATCCAGTCGCGAAACGCTTGCAGTGGCGGATGGGCCGCACGTTCATTGGGCCACACCAGAAAATAGGATTCGGCACTTCTCATCGGCAGATCAATGGCCTTCACCAATCGGCCCGATGCCAGTTCTTCTTCGATTAAAAATTCCGGCAAAAGGGCCACGCCAAGCCCTGCCATGGCCGCTTGTGAGGCCGTGGCAAATTGATCAAACAGCATGCCGCGTACGTGATCAGCATCAACACCGTTTTTTGAGAGCCATCGCTCCCACGCATCGGGCCGTGTGGTGAGATGCAGCAAAGGCGCTTGTCGAAGGTCATGCGCAGATTGAAAGCTGTATTGCTCACGCAAATCCGGGCTACAGGCTGGCACCACCGTTTCCGAGCGCAAAAGCGACATCTCGGCCCCTTGCCATTCGGGCCTGCCAAAATGAATGGCGGCATCGACCGGCTCGAGGCGAAAATCAAAATAAGAGATTTTGGTGACAAGATTGATGGTGATGCCGGGATGCGCCTTCAAAAAGGCAGGCAGGCGCGGGGCCAGCCAGCGAGTGCCAAAAGTGGGTAGAATGGCAAGGTTGAGAGTGCCGCCAAAGGGATTGGCTTTCAGCGTGAGCGAGGCGGTGCTGATAATGCGCAGGGCATCGCGAATTTCCCGCGCATAAATATTGCCGCCTGCGGTCAAGCGAATGGTCTGGCGCTCGCGGTGAAACAGCTCAACCCCGATTTGCTCTTCCAGCGCCTTGATCTGGCGGCTGACGGCGCTTTGGGTCAGGCTCAATTCGCGGGCGGCTGCGGTGACGCTGCCAGTGCGAGCGGCGGCCTCAAAGGCCGCGAGAAGATGCAACGATGGCAAAAAACGGCGTGGGCTTTGCATGATTGTTCCAAAATAAGCGACATTCAGCCAAGGTCATTCCGATGCGGAATAAACTCTTGCGTAAACATCGATATATTCATCGCGGATCCATGAATAGACCTCTCGATAAAACAATCATTCAGGTCCATATTCAGCATCAACAATGACCACAAGAGGGTAGGCAATGCTCGGCAATCCGCGTTCTCATGGACTTTGGGAAAAAACAGCTCCCGTCGCCCCGGCCACATCCATTCTGGATGAGCAATTGCTGGCAGATGTTGTGGTTGTCGGTGCGGGCTACACTGGCATGTCGGCGGCGCTGCATCTTGCCGAAACCGGCCTTTCGGTGATCATTTTGGAAGCGGTGGAAGCAGGCTTTGGTGGCGCTGGCCGCAATGTCGGCCTCATCAACGGCGGCATGTGGGTGATGCCGGATGATGTGCCCAAAGTGCTGGGGGCAGAGCATGGTGAGCGTGCGCTTCAGCAATTGGGGCAGGCACCGCTTCTGGTGCGGGAGGTGATCGAAAAACACCGGATCGAATGTGAGCTGGAAACCAATGGCACTTTGCATTTGGCGGTGGGGGCGCAAGGTTTGCAAGAGCTGCGCGATCGCCATCGGCAATGGGCAGCACGCGGTGCACCGGTTCAGCTGTTGGATGCCGAGGAAACCGCAAGACGGGTGGGAAGTTCTGCCTATGCCGGGGCTTTGTTTGATCCGCGCGCCGGAACCTTGCAGCCCTTGGCCTATGCCCGTGGCTTGGCCCATGCCGCCCTTCATGCCGGAGCAAAGCTGTTTACATCCAGCGCTGTCATTGATGCGCGCAAGCAGGGCGAGGATTGGCTGGTGGAAACCGCGCGCGGCAGCGTCTCCTGCCAGTGGGTTATTGTTGCCACCGATGCCTATTCCACCGGCCCCTGGAAGCGGGTTCGGCAAGAGCAGGTGCATTTGCCCTATTTCAACTTTGCCACAAAACCATTGAGCGACAACCTGCGCCGCTCTGTTTTGCCCCATCGTGAAGGCTGTTGGGATACCAAGGAGGTTTTATCGTCCTTCCGTATGGATCAGGCCGGTCGACTGGTGTTTGGCAGCGTTGGCGCTTTGCGCAACAGCGGTGCGGCGGTGCATCGGGCCTGGGCCAAGCGCAGCCTCAAACGGCTGTTTCCGCAGCTTGGCACGCTTGAGTTTGAGGCCGAGTGGTATGGCCATATCGGCATGACCAATGATGCGGTTCCGCGCTTTCACCGGTTTGACAGCCAGGTTGTTGGCTTTTCTGGCTATAACGGACGTGGTATCGCGCCCGGAACAACATTTGGTAAAACACTGGCCGATCTGGTGCTGGGCAAGATAAGCGAAGAGCAATTGCCTCTGCCGCTGAGTGAGCCGGAGGCCGTTTCATTCAGAGCCGTCAAAGAGGCCTATTATGAGATGGGTGCGCAAATTGCCCATTTGACGGAAAATCGTTTTTAACCAGTCATTTTCGATTGGCATGATCGATGAAGACATCGCGTTTTGAAGGAAGAGAAATCAATGGCAAAAACTGACCTGTCCAAAGATGTCGCCGGTATTCTGGCAAGCCTTGGTGTGCCGACAGCTTGTTTAAGCGGCGGTACGCTGAAAGCCAGATCGCCCATCGATGGCAGCGTGATTGGCATGCTCAAGACCATCTCCCCCATTGAAACCACGGTTGCGATCGACAAAGCCCATGCAGCCTTTTTGGAATGGCGGCTGGTGCCAGCCCCCAAGCGTGGCGAATTGATCCGCTTGCTGGGCGAAGAACTGCGCACCCATAAGGATGCGCTGGGCCGCTTGGTGTCGATTGAGGCTGGCAAGATCACCTCAGAAGGCCTTGGCGAAGTGCAGGAAATGATCGACATCTGCGATTTTGCAGTCGGTCTGTCCCGCCAGCTTTATGGCCTGACCATTGCTACCGAGCGCTCCGAGCATCGAATGATGGAAACCTGGCATCCGCTGGGTGTCACCGGCATTATCTCCGCCTTCAACTTCCCGGTGGCCGTCTGGTGTTGGAATGCGGCGCTGGCCATTGTGTGTGGCAATTCCACCGTCTGGAAACCATCGGAAAAGACGCCGATGACGGCGATTGCGACGCAGGCGATTTTTGACAAGGCACTGAAGCGCTACAACGAGGCGGGCGGCGCGGCACCTGCCAATCTCTCGACCCTGTTGATTGGCGATCGCGCTATTGGCGAAGTGCTGGTCGATCACCCCAAGGTACCCTTGGTGTCGGCCACCGGCTCGACCGCCATGGGCCGGGCTGTTGGCCCGCGTCTGGCGGGTCGCTTTGCCCGCGCCATTCTGGAGCTGGGTGGCAATAATGCGGCTATTGTCGCGCCAACGGCAGATCTGGATTTGACTCTGCGCGGCGTTGCCTTTGCTGCCATGGGCACGGCGGGCCAGCGCTGCACGTCGCTGCGCCGCCTGTTTGTGCATGACAGCGTTTATGATGCGTTGGTGCCACGCTTGATCAAGGCCTATGGCTCGGTCACGGTTGGCAACCCGCTGGAAACCGGCACACTGGTTGGTCCCTTGATCGATAAGGGTGCCTTTGATGGCATGCAAAAGGCGCTGGCAGCAGCCAAGGCTGCGGGCGGCACCGTGCATGGTGGCGCGCGGATGAATGAAAGTGATGGCGGCGATGCTTATTACGTTCGCCCCGCCATTGTTGAAATGCCCTCGCAAAGTGGGCCGGTGAAGGAAGAGACCTTTGCGCCCATTCTCTACGTGATCCGCTATAGCGACTTCAACGACGCGCTGGCGCTGAACAATGATGTGCCACAGGGCCTGTCGTCATCGATCTTCACCAATGATCTGCGCGAGGCCGAAGCCTTCGTTTCGGATCGCGGCTCGGATTGCGGCATTGCCAATGTCAATATTGGCCCATCCGGTGCCGAAATCGGTGGCGCATTCGGCGGAGAAAAGGAAACGGGCGGCGGTCGCGAATCTGGCTCGGATGCGTGGAAGGCCTATATGCGCCGCGCCACCAACACCGTCAATTTCGGTCGCTCCCTGCCTTTGGCGCAGGGCGTGAAATTCGACGTGGAATAACGGACAAAAGCTCCCGGCTTCCAAGCCGGGGGCATTTATGCAACCTGCTTGCCGCCTTTCAGGCGCATGCGGCGGCGATATTGCACTGGTTTTTCCAGAAATCGCCGCTGAAACGCATCGTAAAAAGTGGAAAGCGAACCAAAGCCGGATTCGAACGCCACTTCGGTAATGGGCAGATCAGTGGCAATCAGCAGCGATTGGGCGGTGTCCAGCCGATGGCGGACAATGGCCTGATTGATGGTCATGCCGATACCACGCTTGAACAGTCCCATGGCATAATTGGGATGCAGCCCGGCAGCACGCCCAACATCGTCGGCAGAGATATTGCCCGGTGCGTGCTCACCAATAAAGCGCAGCATTTTTTCCACATGCGGCACCCAATCGTCGCTGCGCTGGCCAAGACTTGCCAGCGCCGAGCCCTGTTCGCGCAGGTCTTGCCACCCCTCGCGTTCAATGCGCATCACCCGGGCTGTCAGTTCCGAGCGCACAATCTCGATTGCCCCTTCATCGCCGGACAAAAGCTCATCGCGCCAGCGCGAAAACACTTCGCGATCCCATGGCCGAATTTCCAAGGCCTCAATAACAGCCCCGCGAAACACCGCGTCGCGAAACCGGCTGAGGCTGGCCAATCCCAAAAACACCGACATTGGCACATAGAGGCAAATGAACAGGGTGCCTTCGCGTCGATCAATCACCTGATGAGGAATCATGCCCCAAAACAGGCAAAGTCGCCCTTCCGAGACTGTCAGTTCGCGCCCGTCAAACCAATAGGTCATCTCGCCTTGCAGCACAAAATTCAGCTCGATCTGGCTGTGCATGTGCGGGCCGGTCATTTTATGAACCTCCAGCATTTCACCGGCGCAAAAGCGGTGATCACCGAAGACCACCAGAGGATGGGCTGGATTCAACTCCGGGTGGACGGGAATCGACTCATACCTGTTAATGATAGGGGCGTTGGTCATGGATACCTTAGGATACCGGAAATATTTCTGGAAAATCTGGTAGATTATTACGGCTCATGTGGGAATGATCAAGCCAGTTTCGCAAAACGTGCTCGGAGGGACCGGGTTTTGCGAAGAAACGTAAGAATGGATGATACAGACAACGATGGAAGGAACCGTTTCCATCCGGTCTGAACCACAGGGAGGAAGACATGAATTTTTACAAAAGCCTCAGCGGGCTTGTGATCTCGGCAGCTTTGATCTCCACCAATGCCTATGCCGGGCAGATTACCTTGAATTCTGACCAATCAGATCCGGTGCCGAAAAAGGCCATGGAAGAGATGATTGCAGATTTTCAGAAGAAGCATCCTGACATTACCGTCAAATGGAACAATTTCGACCACGAAGGCTATAAGGCTGCGGTGCGCAACTTTTTGACCGCCGATGCGCCGGACGTGATGGCCTGGTATGCGGGCAACCGCATGGAGCCTTTTGTCAAGGCGGGCATGTTTGAAGATGTCAGCGACATCTGGGCGGCCAATGGTCTGGATGAGCAGCTGAAGTCTGCCGCACCGTCCATGACCATTGACGGCAAGAAGTGGGGCGTGCCTTACACCTATTACCAGTGGGGCATTTACTACCGCAAAGACATTTTTGCAGCTCAAGGCATTACGCCGCCCAAGACCTGGGCAGAGCTGCTGGCCGCTTGCGAAAAGCTGAAATCTGCCGGGATCACACCGTTCACCATTGGCACCAAAGCCCTTTGGCCAACGGCTGGCTGGTTCGATTATCTTGACCTGCGCGTCAACGGTTATGATTTCCATATGCAGCTGACCTCCGGCAAGGTGCCATATACCGATCCGCGCGTGAAGGCTGTGTTTGAAAAATGGGGCGAGCTGGTCAAGCCCGGCTATTTCATCAAGAACCACGCCGCGATTGATTGGCAAGATGCCATGCCGCAATTCGTGCAGGGCAAGGCTGCCATGTATCTGATGGGCAATTTCGCGGTCGCCACCATGAAGATCGGTGGCCTGAAGGATGAGCAGATCGGCTTCTTGCAATTCCCGGAAATCACCCCCGGCATTCCTGTGGCAGAAGAGGCTCCGACCGATACATTCCACATTCCGGCTAAAGCCAAGAACAAGGCTGACGCCAAGGTGTTTCTGGCCTATCTGGCAACGCCTGAAGCCCAGACCAAGATCAATAATATTCTTGGTCAGTTGCCGGTGAACAACAAGGCGACCAAGCCGTCTGATCCGATTCTGGAGCAGGGCTTTACCATGCTGTCCAACGCCAAGGCGCTCTCGCAATTCTATGACCGCGATGCGCAGGCCGATATGGCCAAGGCCGGCATGGAAGGCTTCCAGGAATTCATGGTCAAGCCTGATAAGATCGACCAGATTCTGGCACGCCTCGATAAGGTCCGCCAGCGGGTCTATAAATAACCTCATCCTCCCAAGGACCGGGTGCCGCATCGCGCGGCATCCGGTCTCATGTCTGTCTTATTCTGGAGGTGCTCGTCATGAGCAACACCGCCACACCGTCTTCAAGCTTCTGGAAGCGCAACCAGCAGCGCATTGCCCCCATGCTGTTTTTGGCACCGGGCATTGTGATGTTCATCATCTACGTCATCCTGCCGATTTTTCAGTCCGTCTGGATCAGCTTTTTCGATTGGGATGGTCTTGGCCCAAAGGTGTGGATTGGCCTGGGCAATTACAAAGAATTGCTCACGGATGATGCGTTTTACACGTCCTTGAAAAACAATGTGATCTGGCTGGTTCTCTATCTGCTGGCTATTCCGGCGGGTCTCACCGTTGCCCTGTTTCTCAACCAGACGGTGACGGGAATCCGCGTTTATAAATCGCTGTTTTTCTTTCCATTCGTCATCAGTCAGGTCGTCGTCGGCCTGATCTTCACGTGGTTCTATGCGCCGAATTTCGGGCTGTTTTCAGTGCTGATCAAGGATCTCACCGGCATGGATTTTGCCGTGCTGGCCGATGAGCGCTTTGTGACCTATGGCATCATTGTCGCAGGCCTTTGGCCGCAGACGGCCTATTGCATGATCTTGTATCTAACGGGCCTCAACAACATCAACCCGGAGCAGGTGGAAGCAGCTAGAATGGATGGGGCCAAGGGCTGGTCGCTTTTGAAAAACATCATTCTGCCGCAGCTGGCTCCGGCAACCTTCATTGCCATGGTGGTGACGGTGATTGGCGCACTGCGCTCGTTCGACCTTGTTTCGATCATGACAGCAGGCGGTCCTTATGGCTCCAGCCGGGTGCTGTCCTATTACATGTATGAAGAGGCGCTCTCGGAATATGGCTTCCGCATGGGCTATGGCGCGGCCATTGCCGTGGTGCTGTTCCTGATCATGATGGTGTTCATCACGCTATTCATTGTTCGCATGCTGTCTCAGGAAAGGAATTCCTGATGTTTCCGACACCGATTGAAAAAGCCAGCCCCCTTGTGCGGATTGGCTATAAACTGTTCTTGCCGGTGGCGCTGGTTTTGTGGCTGTTGCCCTTGCTGGGAGTGGCACTGACCTCAATCCGCCCTGCGAGCGATCTCGCGGCCGGCAATTATTTCGGTATCCCTTCCGGCTTTGCCGGTGTTGAAAATTACACTGCCGTTTTTGAAAACTCGCCAATTGGCTGGTATATTCTCAATTCGTTCAAGATCACCATTCCCACCGTCATTGGGGCGGTGGCACTGTCGTGCCTCACCGGTTTTGCGCTGGCGACCTATAAGTTCAAGGGCAATCTGGTTCTATTCTTCCTGTTTGTGGCCGGTAACTTCATTCCCTTCCAGATCCTCATGGTGCCGGTGCGGGATATGACCTTGAAAATGGGGCTGTATGATACGGTCACCGGCCTTGTGCTGTTTCATGTGGCCTTTCAAACCGGTTTTTGCACCCTGTTCATGCGCAATTTCATCAAGGGCCTGCCGTTTGCGCTGATTGAATCGGCGCGGGTTGAGGGCGTGTCCGAGTGGCGGATTTTTGTCCATATCGTGCTGCCGTTGATGCGGCCTGCCATTGCAGCGCTCTCCGTTCTGGTCTTCACCTTCGTTTGGAATGACTATTTCTGGGCAACTGTGCTGGTGCAGAGCCAAAGCGCCATGCCGGTCACGGCGGGTCTGTTTACCCTGAACGGTCAATGGGTTGCGGCCTGGCATCTGGTGTCGGCTGGCTCGATTGTGGCGGCCCTTCCGCCGGTTGCGATGTTTTTCCTGATGCAGCGGCATTTCATTGCCGGGCTAACGCTTGGAGCGACCAAGGGATGAGTGAAATTGTTTCGATCGGGGCTGGCGCATCTGCGCTGAGCCTTCGTCTGCCGCACGCTGGCATGCCCGAAATTCTGGCCTTTGGTGCAACTGTCAAGGCATCCCCGCTCTATGAGGTTGAACGTTCCAGCCGGGTGAATGGCATGGATGATGCGGTGCCATCGGCTGTTTTGCTGCCCACGGGTGGCATGGGATATTTCGGCTGGCCTGCCATTTCCGGCCACCGCATGGGCCGTGATTTCATTTTGCAGTTTTCCAACTGGGAGGTGAAGACCAGCGGCTCGGTTACGGTTTTGAGTGCGCGTGACGCGGTTGCCGCCATCGGCATCGCCATCCGTCTTGAGGCTTTTGACAGCGGTGTTTTGTCGATTGCGACGGAGCTGCACAATAGTGGCAGCTCGGATTACGTGCTTGATCGCTGCATGGCGGCAAGCTTTCTGGTGCCAGCGGGCAAGGTTGAGGTGGTCAGCTTTTCCGGCATGTGGGGGCGCGAGTTTCAAACCCGCCGCGAGGCCTTGGGCAATGGTGTGTGGAGCCAGGAAAGCCGCCGTGGTCGCACGTCGCATGATCGCTTTCCCATGCTGCGCCTTGAGGGTGAAGGCCAAAGCTTTGGTGTCACGCTTGGCTGGGGCGGCAACCATCAATGCGTGATTGACCGGCTGGATGATGGCCGCCGCCTTGTGCATCTGGGTGAGTTGTTTGAACCCGGCGAAATGATTTTGGCCCCAAGTGAACGCTATCAAAGCCCAACAGCCTATGCCGGGCCAGACAGCGCTGCCTTCCATGCCTTTGTCCGCAACGATCTTTTGAACTGGCAGGGTGGCAAGATGAGCCCGCGCCCGGTGACGCTGAACACCTGGGAAGGCAATTATTTCGACCATCAGATGGAGTCGCTGAAAGCGCAAGCCACATCGGCTGCCGAGTTGGGCATTGAGCGCTTCGTGCTTGATGATGGCTGGTTTGGCAAACGCGATGACGACACCACCAGCCTTGGCGATTGGGATATTGATGCCCGCAAATATCCAGATGGGTTGAAGCCGCTGGTCGATCACGTTACCGGTCTTGGCATGCAATTTGGCATCTGGTTCGAGCCGGAGATGATCAATCCGGTATCGGATCTTTACAAGGCCCATCCTGATTGGGTTTTGCAGGTGGAGGGGCGACCTTTGCTGCTCTCGCGCAACCAGCTGGTGCTGGACCTGACGCGGCAAGACGTGAGCGACTACCTGTTTGAAAAGATAGATGCCGTTTTGGCAAATCATGCCACTGCCTACGTGAAATGGGATATGAACCGCGATCTCACCCATGCAGGCGGGCGCGATGGCAAGGCGAAAATTGCAGCCCAAACCCGCGCCGTCTATGCGTTGATGGACCGTATTCGGGCCGCCCATCCGAGTGTTGAGATTGAAAGCTGCGCTTCTGGTGGCGGGCGAATTGATTATGGCGCACTGGCCCGCACCCATCGTGTGTGGACCTCCGATTGCACCGATGCGCTGGAGCGGTTGGAAATTCAGCGCGGCGCGTCAAGCTTTGTGCCGCCGGAAATTCTGGGCAGTCACATTTCGGCTTCACCAAATCATCAGACCGAGCGGCGTCATACGCTGGCGTTTAGGGCGCTGGTGGCCATGGCCTATCATCTGGGCGTGGAGCTTAACCCGTTGGAGCTGGAAGGCGAAGAGCGCGAGGAGCTGAAAGGCTATATCGCCACCCACAAGCGCTTGCGTGATTTGCTGCACGCAAAGGGTGCCAATTTCCGCATTGAGCCAAAGGATGGCCGCTATGTGTGGGGTGCCGCCAGCGCCGAGAAGCTTGCGGTGTTTGTTGCCCAAGGCCCGCAAATGGTGGCTGAACAGCCGGAGCCATTGACATTGCCGGAGCATGTGGCCGCAGCCGGTGGGCGCTGGCGGATTGCCGCGGTGCATCCGGCGGAGCCGAGCTTTATTCGCATCTCCGAGGGGCAAAAGCGTTTGCTGGCCGGTGAGGTGAGCTTTGACGGCAAGGATCTGGCAAAGGGCGGTCTGCCGCTGCCGATGCTGCGCCCGGAAAGCGCCATGCTGCTCGAAATTGAATTGATTGAGGGAGGAAATCACCATGGCTGACGTGCGTCTGAAGGGTGTCACGAAGAATTTTGGCGCGTTGAGTGTGATCAAGGGCGTTGATCTTGAGGTGAAGGACGGCGAGTTCTGCGTGTTTGTCGGCCCGTCGGGTTGCGGCAAATCCACGCTGCTGCGGGCCATTGCCGGGCTGGAGGAGATTTCCTCAGGCGCGCTGGAAATTGGCGGCAAGGACATGACCAAGATTGGTCCGTCTGAGCGTGGTGTGGCCATGGTGTTCCAGTCCTATGCGCTGTATCCGCATATGAGCGTACGCGACAATATCGGCTTTGGCCTGAAAATGACCGGTCATTCCAAAGAGCTGATTGCAGAGCGCACCAATGTGGCAGCCAAGCTGTTGCAGCTCGATGCGCTGATGGATCGCAAGCCGGGGCAGTTGTCTGGTGGTCAGCGCCAGCGTGTGGCCATTGGCCGTGCGATTGTGCGCAAGCCCGATGTGTTTTTGTTTGATGAGCCATTGTCCAACCTGGATGCGGCCTTGCGCGTGCAAATGCGCACCGAGCTTTCCAAGCTGCATCAGGATTTGCAGGCAACGATGATTTACGTCACTCACGATCAGGTGGAAGCCATGACCATGGCCACCAAGATTGTGGTGCTCTCGGCGGGTAAGATCGAGCAGGTTGGCTCGCCGCTGGAGCTGTATCATCGCCCCAACAATCTCTTTGTGGCAGGCTTTATCGGCTCGCCCAAGATGAATTTTGTGCCTGTGACAGCGGCCCCGAGCGATGGTGGCAAGATTGCCGTCACTCTGCCCGGCGGCTCCGTGATCAATCTTGATGGGCAAGGCAAATCCATCAAAGCAGGCAAAATGACACTGGGCATTCGTCCAGAACATATCGATGCCACCGGCCAAGGCGATCTGGTGTTGCAAACGCCGGTGCGGCTGGCGGAATATCTGGGGTCTGAAACGCTGTTTTTCGTCACACTCGATGCCGACAACGAATTGGCCGTCAAGGCCGGTGGACTGGCTTCCACCAAACCGGGCGAGGCGCTGTCCATCGGCCTGAATGCACGCGCCTGCCATTTGTTTGACGAGGCAGGACAAGCGGTTATCAATGGGGATTTGACACGATAATGCTGGGCGTTTGTTATTATCCAGAGCATTGGCCGGAAAGCCAATGGGAGCTCGATGCCAAGCGCATGGTTGAGCTTGGCATATCCTTTGTCCGCGTGGGTGAATTTGCCTGGTCGCGGCTGGAAAAGCGCCGGGGTGAGTTCTCGTTCGAGTGGCTGGATCGCGCCGTTGACGTATTGCATGCGGCGGGGTTGAAAGTGGTGATGGGCACGCCCACCGCCACCCCGCCAAAATGGCTGATGGATGAATTTCCAGAAATCGCGCCCTATGATGCCGACGGCAAGGTGCGCGGTTTTGGCTCTCGCCGCCATTACAGCTTTTCTTCTGATGTATGGTGGAAGGAAAGCGCACGCATTGTTGAGATTGTAGCCAAACGCTATGGTGAGCATCCCGGCATTGTCGGCTGGCAAACGGATAATGAATATGGCTGCCACGACACCACAGTGTCGTGGGGCAAGGAAGATCTGAAAGCTTTCCGCCGCTGGCTGAGGCTGCGCTATCAAACCACAGATCAGCTCAATGAAGCCTGGGCGGGCGTATTCTGGTCCATGGAGTTCAACAGCTTTGATGAGGTTGAGCTGCCGACTTTGACGGTGACAGAACCCAACCCGGCCCAGCGGCTGGATTTCTGGCGGTTTTCGTCCGATCAGGTTGCCGCCTATGACAAAATGCAAGTGGAGATTATCCGCAAACACGCCCCCGGCAGCTGGGTGACCCATAATTTCATGGGCTTCGTGTCGGATTTCGATCACTTCAAGGTGGGTGATAACCTCGATCTGGCATCGTGGGATAGCTATCCGATTGGCTTTGTGGAGAAATTTCCTTTTACCGAAGAGGAGCGCAATCGCTGGGCTGAGACCTCGCATCCCGATATCGCGCCTTTCCATCATGATCTGTATCGCGGTGTCGGCAAAGGCCGTTTTTGGGTGATGGAGCAGCAGCCCGGCCCGGTCAACTGGGCACCGTGGAATCCTGTGCCAAAGCCCGGCATGGTGCGGCTGTGGACATGGGAAGCGCTTGCCCATGGGGCCGAGGTTGTCAGCTATTTCCGCTGGCGGCAGGCCCCGTTTGCGCAAGAGCAGATGCACGCGGGTCTCAATCTACCCGGTCTGGATGAATGGTCCGTTGGCGGGTTGGAAGCCATGCAGGTTGCCAAGGAATTGGCAGCGCTTGGCCCGCTTCCACAAGGTGAGAAAGCCTCCGTTGCGCTGGTGCATGATTACGCCAGCTATTGGGCCAGCATGATCCAGCCGCAGGGCAAGGATTTCCGCTACGAAGAGCTGGCCTTCCGCTGGTATGAGAGCTTACGCAGGCTAGGCCTTGATGTGGATTTCGTGCGTCCCGGCGCCGATCTGTCTGGCTATAAGCTGGTGGTAGTGCCTTGCCTGATGCAAGTGGATGAGGCGGCTCTGACTGTGTTGAAAAACACCGATGCCGTTGTGCTCTATGGCCCGCGCTCCGGCTCGCGCGATCGCCATTTCCGCATTCCTGAAAATCTGCCACCGGGGCCGTTGGCTCCCTTGACCGGCACGCGCCAAACGCAGGTTGCGTCGCTTCGCCCCGGAATTCGTGACACCGTTAGCGGCTTGGTGTCGGGTGCGGCCATTCGCTGGCGCGAATATCTGCAAACCACAGCCGAGGTGCTTGGCAAGTTTGAAAACGGTGATCCGGCGCTCACCGGCAATGATCGTCATCATTATCTGGCCTGCTGGCCCGATGAGGCTCTGCTATCATCCACCTTGACGCTTCTCGCCAATAAGGCTGGTTTGCAAACGCTGGACGTGCCCTCCCATATCCGCATCCGTCGCCGTGGCAAATTTACCTTTGCGTTCAACTATGGCTCGGAAGATTGGACTATTCCGGTTTCCGGTGACTTCGTGCTGGGTGATCAGGTGCTCAAACCGCAAGATGTGGCGGTGTGGAAATAATCGTCTAAAATCAGGCCCTGCGCGGTAACGTGCAGGGCCTGATGGTTAAGTTGCTTTACAGAGCCTTTGCAGCATAGGGATTGTCCAGCAAAATGCTCTGATCAACGTCGCTCAGCAATCGCTTGCCGCAGAGCGCCATGGTGACATCCATCTCTTTGTAAATAATGTCCAGCGCGCGCGTCACACCTTCTCGACCACCAGCCCCCAGACCATAGAGGAAGGGCCGGCCGATATAGGTGCCCTTGGCACCAAGGGCAACAGCCTTCAAAACATCCTGACCAGAGCGGATGCCGCCATCCATATGCACTTCAATGCGATCACCAACAGCGGCCACAATGCGCGGCAGCATGGAAATCGAGGATGGTGCCCCATCAAGCTGGCGGCCACCGTGATTGGAAACAATAATGGCATCCGCGCCGCTGTCGGCCGCGGCTCTCGCATCATCCTCGTCCAGAATGCCTTTCAAAATCAGCTTGCCGCCCCAGCGTTCCTTGATCCATGCCACGTCTTTCCACGACAGCTTGGGGTCAAATTGCTCGGCAGTCCACGATGAGAGCGAGGAGAGGTCCGAGACATTTTTGGCGTGGCCCACGATGTTGCCAAAGCTGCGGCGCTGGGTGTTTGCCATGCCCATGCACCATTGCGGGCGGGTTGCCATTTGCAAGATGTGCTTGAGCGTGAATTTTGGCGGTGCAGACAGGCCATTGCGGATGTCTTTGTGGCGTTGCCCCAAAATCTGCAAATCCAGCGTCAGCACCAGAGCCGAGCATTTTGCTGCTTTGGCGCGATCAATGAGATTGTTGATGAAATCGCGGTCTTTCATCACATAGAGTTGAAACCAGAAAGGCTTGCGCGTGTGCAAAGCCACATCCTCGATGGAGCAGATGCTCATGGTCGACAATGTGAAGGGCACGCCAAAGGCTTCGGCGGCTTCGGCTGCCAGAATTTCACCATCGGCATGCTGCATCCCGGTCAAGCCGGTTGGCGCAATGGCGACCGGCATGGTCACCGGCTGGCCAATCATGGTGCTGGCCAGCGAGCGGTTGGTCATATCCACCAGCACACGCTGGCGCAGCTTGATCTTGGAAAAATCGCTTTCATTGGCTTGGTATGTGGATTCTGTCCACGCTCCGCTATCCGCATAATCAAAGAACATTTTCGGCACGCGGCGGCGGGCCTGTCGCTTCAGATCATCAATGGTAAGCGCGTTGAGCATGGGACGGAGTTCCTCTAAAAAACGGCATGCACGAAGGCTGGAGCGGACCGGGCTTGCCTGTGCCATGTTCCGCGACCATGCTCAGTCGTAGCGCTTCCACCCCCGTGCCGCCAAGAGGGATTTTGCCGCAGGCATCACTTTAGACATCAGCACCGGTTTGGAAATTTCTCAACACACAGGGACATCTGAAAGCCCGTGTCGGATTTTATCGACTATGGCAAAAGTTTAATGAATATATTTTCATTGTCAATGATCGCAGATTTTCTGCCGTGTCCAACTTGAATTCCAGCTTGACAAAGAATTCGTCCCGTAGTTTCGTCAAAAAAATTGAAATTGTTTGATGTTGTGAAAGCCATGTCGCCAAATTCAATAAAATAATTTCATGATCGAAGGGAGGCGATTCATGGCTCAACCCACCCCGCTGGCAAAAGGCGATAACGATCCCGTGTATGCAGTTCACCATGGTGAGACAATCACGTCCTGGGTTGTGTCGCATTTGTTTGCCACATATTTTCCGGGCGAGGCTGCGGTTGCGCAGGATCGCGCCAATTACCGTTTCATCAATGGCTTTGTTGATGTGGGTGATTTGCCGTGCCGCAAGGCTTTCTGGGCAACCATGGTAGGGCGCGAGATCGCACCGGATGTGACATGGGAGCCGTCTCATCTCAACCTGCCGGGGGCCAATCGCCGGGTTGAGTTCACCAATTTCTGGCATGTGCCTACCCATGTTCGTCGCTGGCTTCGAGGTGGTTTTCGGGTTGATGCTGATCGCTGCTTGAGTTTGAGGGTCAAGACCTGTGGCGGCGTGCGCATCTTTGTCAACGGTGTCGAGCAGGTGCGATTCGAGCCATTTCGCCGCAACGTCGAATCAGTGACAGATGTGTCTCTTCAGCTTGTTGCCGGCGACAATGACATTTTGATCCACACGGAAGATTTGGCTGAACGCGATACGTTTTGGTTTGTTGAGCTGGAAGTTACCGATCCACAGCCGATTACCGTTGTCTTGCCGGTGGCCCTGGATGGTGCGGAGTTGGCGCGGCTGGAAGCGCTGGTGCGCGGCGTGCGCCCGTCTCGCGATGTGTTTGTGCGCCAACCGCTGGAGCTGCTGTTTGACGCCGCACCTGAAATTGATCTTGCCGTTGCGGTTGAGGTTTTCAGCCACGGGCATGATCGCGCAATTTTGCTATCGCAAACCGTGGTACTCAAGGCGGGCGCAACACGGCTGGTGATCCCCGAAACGCAGGAGCTGCCCGACGGCTATCATGGGGTGCGATTGCGCCTTGGTGAAGGGGCTGGCACCGTGAGCCGTACGATTGATGCGGCATTTATGTCGGATCTGGCCTTGCCGCCAGGGGCTGCCACGCTGCAACAGAGAAAGCGGGAGGCCCTGATCTATTCCGCCCGCTTTGGCGCGCCGCGCATTGGTCGGGTTTTGGCCATGGCGGCCAGCGGTGAGATCGACCAAACCATCCTCCGCCAATTGGTGGATGACACGCTGGATTCGATTGATTGGCGAAAAGATTGCTCTGATTTCATCATAGTGCCACTGCTCTGGCTGCTGGCCGATTTCGCAGAGATTCTGCCCGACGATCTTAGGCTGCGGGTGCAGCAATCGGTGCTCTCCTACCGCTATTGGGTGGATGAGCCGGGCAATGACACCATGTGGTTTTGGAGCGAAAACCATGTGCTGTGCTTTCACACAAGCCAACTTCTCGCCGGGCAATTGCTGCCGGATTCGATCTTTTCGGCATCAAAGCGCACAGGTCGGCAGCAGGCGGCGCTGGCCGTTGAGCGCCTGAACAAATGGTTTGACAGTGTGGAAGCGCACGGTCTGGCCGAGTGGAATTCGGCCGCCTATTACCCGATTGATTTCATTGGTCTGTTAGCGGTTGAGCAATTTGCGCCTGAAGCGCTTGCCAAGCGTGCCCGCTATCAACTCGATCTGATCTTCCGCATGATCGCGCTGCACACGCTTGCGGGCGTGCCTGCCGGTTCCCAAGGCCGTGCCTATGATAAGGAGCTGCGGGCGGGTCCGCTGACTGAGCTTGCACCCTTTGCATGGGTGGCGTTTGGCAAAGGCTGGTTGAATGGTGGCGTGGCATCCTTGCCGATGTTGTGTGCATCATCCTATACGCCGCCCGCCGATCTTGAGGCATTGGCACATATCGTCCCCGGTCGCTGTATCGAGGCGCGCTATGCGCAAGGGCTGGAAAGCGGCAAACTGGTGGTGTTCAAAACCGAGGCCTCGCAGCTTTCCACCGTGGTTGACCATAAAACCGGCACCCGTGGGCACCAGCAGCATGTGCTGGATATTCGCCTGGCTGGCCATCCCATGGCGCGGTTGTGGATCAACAATCCCGGCGAGGATGATCCGTGGGGCCATCAACGCCCATCCTATTGGGCCGGAAATGGCATTTTGCCGCGTGTTGCCCAGCATTGCGATGTTGCCTTGATGATTTTTGATAGCAGCAAAAGCCGTTCGCCGCTGACCCATGCTTATCTTGGTCGCGATGGGCTGGACGAAATTGTGTTGGAGGAAAACTGGCTTTTTGCCCGCTCAGCGGGCGGGTTTGCTGGTCTTTATAACAGCCATGGTCTTGAGATGATGGAGACAGGGGCCATGACAGGCCGCGAGGTGCGCAGCAATGCGCCGATCTCTGGCTGGGTGGCTGTGGTTGGCACCGGTGATCAAGCTGATTTTGCCGCATTCATGGATCGATTGCGGGCAACGCCCATCCGGTTTGATGCCCAAAACCTCTCGCTGCACGTGTCCCCGCCGCACGGCGCTGATTTGCAACTGCACTATGATGGCCGGTTTTTCATCGGCCAACAGGAGCAAGCATTTGTGCATGAGCAACCGGTTCCCATGCTGACCTTTGACAGTGCGACAGCGCATGGGGATGGAGTTGGCCCGATTTTTCAACGCGCGCAAATACAATAATCGGGGGATGTTATGGATGGGAAGAACATGAACACTCACGCATTGCAACAGACCATTGACCGTGTGGCCGCGGCCTTTAGCCGCCTGAAAGGCATTGAAGAAGGGCTTGTGGGCGAGGACGCAGGCCGTGGTATTCAGTTTGACGAGTGGGACTGGGAAGTGGGCGTTGGCCTTTATGGCTTTTTGCGCCGAGCTTTGGCGGCAAACGACAAGGTGGCGCTTGATGATCTGGTGGATTGGTATGCCATGCAGATCGGGCGCGGCTTGCCGCCCCGCCAGATCAACAGCACAGCACCGATGCTGCCGCTGGCCATTTTGATCGAGCATGTGGATCGGCCTGATTTTGAAGCCCTGGTGCAGGATTGGGCTGATTGGCTGGTGAAAAGCCTGCCCAAAACAGAAGGCGGCGGCTTTCAGCATGTGGTCAAGGAGCGCCTGAACGAGGGCGAACTTTGGGACGATACCCTGTTTATGGCCGCCTTGTTTTTGGCCCGCGCCGGGGTGTTTTTTGATCGCAAAGACTGGGTTGATGAAGCGGTCCATCAATTCATGATCCATGCCCGCTATTTGTCTGATCCTGTCAGCGGGCTTTGGTATCATGGCTGGACGTTTAAAGGACGGCATAATTTTGCCAAAGCCTTTTGGGCGCGCGGCAATGCGTGGATCACGGTTGCCATTCCAGAGCTGTTTTTTCTGGTGCCGGGGCTGGAGGCCAAAGACAAGCGCTTTTTAAGCCATGTTTTGCAAAGTCAGGTGGCGTCGCTCAAAGCGTTTCAGCGGCCCGATGGTGCTTTCCACACGCTTTTGAATGATCCGACATCGCCCACCGAAACGTCTGCCGCCGCTGGCATCGCCTATGGCATTTTGCGCGGCATCGAGGCAGGCATTCTCGATGCTGCTGATAAGGTCCATGCCGATCGCGCTCTTGCCGCCGTTCTCAGTGAGATTGATGATGAGGGCGTGGTGCATGGCGTGTCCGATGGCACGCCGATGGGCCATGACCTTGATTTTTATCGTAAAATTCCCAACCTACCGACCCCTTATGGTCAGGCGCTGGTGCTGCTGTTGCTGACAGACGTGCTGGTTGCCCAAGGAGACACTGCATGACATCCGAGACCTATGTATCCATCACCGCTTTGGACGCCAATAATACCACAGGCATTCAGGCCGCTATTGATAGCGTATCCGCAGCCGGTGGCGGCACCGTTGCCTTGCAGGCGGGTGTCCACAGTGTTGGCGGCCTGAAGCTGAAGACGGGTGTGGAACTGCATCTCACAGAGGGTGCTGTGTTGCAGCCTGTGCCGGATTATGAGGCTTATTGCGACAATATCGTCGATGTGATTGCTGAAAAATCCAACCGCGCCATGCTGGTGGCCAGTCGGGTGGAGCATATTGCCATCACCGGCCCCGGCCGGATTGATGCGGGCGGCGATCATTTCATCATCGGTGATGATGAGAGCGTTGGCACATTTACGCCCGCCGAGTTCCGCCCCCGTGTGCTGGTGGTGGAACATTGCAAGGATGTGCGCCTGCAAGGCCTGGATGTCGCCAATTCTCCGATGTGGACCCTGCATTTTGTCAATTGTGAAGATCTGACGATCAGCAATGTGCGCGTCACCAACAATCGCCGCCTGCCCAATACCGACGGTATTGTGCTGGATGCCTGCCGCCGGGCGCAGATTGAAGATTGCCAGATTTCGACCGCCGATGATGGTGTTTGCCTCAAAACCAGCGCGGGTCCAAATGGCACCGCCATTGGCACATGCGAGGATATTGTCGTGCGTCGCTGCACGGTCTCCAGCGTCAGTTGTGCTTTGAAAATCGGCACGGAATCTTTTGGCGATTTTACCAATGTGGTGTTTGAAGATTGCAAGGTGGAGCAGTCCAACCGTGGCCTTGGCATTTTCTCGCGCGATGGCGGCCGGGTGTCCAATGTTCGCTTTTCACGCATTGATCTTGATTGCTTTGAAACACCCGATGGTTTTTGGGGCTCTGGAGAGGCCTTGACTGTGACGGTGGTGGATCGCGTGTCTGAACGCCCTGCGGGTGCTGTTGAAAACCTGATCGTCGAAGATATTACCGGCAAGATGGAAGGTGCTGTGACCCTGGTGTCTGTTGCGCCGGCTGGCATCCACAATGTGCAGCTTTCGCGCATTCGGCTGGAGCAGCAGGTTGGCAAGCTGGGAACCGGTCTGCGCTACGATTTGCGCCCCACCAATGCCGATTTGACGCCCGATCCTAACGCAGAAGGCCGCGCCAACGCATGGACCCGTGGCTCTGACGGCCGCATCGTTGGCCTGCTGGATTACCCCGGCGGCATGCCCGGCGCATTTGTGCAAGGCGTGAAGGGCTTGAACGTCGAGGACGTGGCGTTTGATCGGCCACAGCCTTTGCCACAAGGATGGAACAGCCAGGAGCTTGTTGAGGCTGCTGCCGCTTAGCTTTTATCCATGATCAAGCGCGGGGTGGCGCAACGCTGCCCCGCAAAACCAGTTTACAACCCAATTCCAGCCGATGCGCCGGACGCAAAATGTCATTGGCAATCACCCGCTGCTCCATCAGGCCGATGGCCGCGGCGCCCAGGCGTGCGCTTGGCAGTTGCACGGTGGATAGCGGCGGCACGCTGAATTCTGCCGGCATAATATCATCGCAGCCGAGCACCGATATATCGTCAGGAACACGGATGCCTGCGTCACTGAGCGCTTTCAGGCAGCCAAGGGCCAGATTGTCGGCGGCGCAGAAAATGGCGGTTGCACCCTTCAAGGTGTGATCTTTTTCCAGCAGAGCCTTTATCGCTTTTTCGCCTTCCTCCGGCTCAAAGCTTGCCGCCTCAACCACCATATCGGTGGGCGCTGGCAGATTGGCGGCCAAAAACGCATCCATATACCCATCCTGACGGCGGCGAATGGTGGTGCGGCCCGGCCAGGTCAAATGCAGAATGCGGCGGTGCCCCAGCGATAGGAGATGCTCAGTCGCCTGCCGCGCCCCAAAGCGGTTGCCTGCCGTGACCGTGTCCAGCAACATGGCAGGGTCTTCACCGTTGATAATCACGGTGGGTATGGGCAAATGCGCAAGGCTTTTGATCAGTTCCGGGCGATCATCGTTCAAGATAACAATGCCATCCACTTTTTCGGTCTGCGACAAACGCTTGATCTCGTTTGCGTCAATGCGGTTTCCGGGGCTGATAGACGGAACAATGCGAATGGCCCGGCGCTCGCATTCCTGCCGCAAACCGTTCAATATGGTCCAACTGACCATATTCAGATCGCTCTGCGGAGCAGCATCGCCGGTTACGGCCAGCACAATGGCCCGTAAGCTGGCAATCGAGGCCTTGTTGCGCCGCTTTTCAAGGTAGCCAAGACGCTGCGCGCAGGAAAGCACCCGGTCTCGCACTTCGTTGGTCAAGGGGGCTGTGCCATTCAAGGCGTGGGAAGCGGTGCTCAAAGAGACGCCAGCTTCCTGAGCAACCTCGCGCAAACCAATTTTTGTCTTCACGCATTCTCCTCGCACGCTATAGTATCGGATCGGAAATCGATTGCCGTTTTTCGCTCCGATGCCGCAACATCATGCTAAAAATCGAAAGCGATGCAAGGCGCATATGAGATTTAAGCTCTTTCGGCGTCTTTTGTGCGCTTGTGAAAACGCACGGCGCTTTGTGCTATAAATCCTTATTGCCGCATCGAATGATCCGAAAATTGGCTCTCAAGCGTCGGCCGATGTTTTATCTTCACAGCATAGTTTGTCATAAACTGTTATTAATCCATACAAAACACTGTGAAGATTTTAAAACGTCATGAGGAGATCACCATTTCTATTGGCTATGCGCTTGCTGTTTGATCAGGATTTTACATTTAATCTGCGTTCGCGCGTCAAGTCGAAGATCTGAACGCCATCTTTGGGCTGGCTGCGATTGCGCCACTTCGGATGCTTAAGCGTGTAGGACACATCATCATAACCCGCCTGCCAATGTTCGGTCACGGATTTGCGGGAGAACTCGGCGTCCATGGAATGGGTGGCATGGGCGGCACGGCGATGGATGAGATGCACAATGGTGACATCATATTCATGGCCAATGGAGCGCAGAATTTTGGCGTCTTCGTCATCTTTGAATTCTGCTGGCAGTTTGTCCAAAAGCCGTTTTGCGGCACGCCGAACAATCTGCCTTTTGGCAAATTCATCGGTGTTCATGCGGGTTCGGCTGGAAAAACGAATTTCCTTGGTGCGGCTTTCGACTTCGAACTGGTCTTTGGGCATATCACCGCGCGCGCTGAACAGGTCGACCTGAAAAATATCCAGATCTCGCTCGCTGCCGTTATTGTCCAGCACATATTGCAAAGGTGTGTTGGACACCAGTCCACCATCCCAATAGAAGCGACCACCAATTTCCACCGGCGGAAAGCCCGGAGGCAAGGCCCCGGAAGCCGCGATATGACGAACATCGATCCGGGTATGGCGGCTGTCGAAATAGGCGAAATTGCCTGTCTGGACCTCCACCGCGCCAAGGCTGAGGCGGGTTGAGCCATCATTGATCAGCTTGAAATCGATCAATTCATTGAGCGATTTCATCAACGGTTCGGTGTCGTAATAGCTGATCTGTGCTGACGGGTTGAACAGCCATTGATAAGGCGTGTGTAGACGCGGCGAGAAAAATCCGGGAATGCCGAACATTGCCCCGATCGTTGCCGACATGTCGTTGGTGGCCCGGCGGATTGGTGTTTCTTGCTGGCCGAAATCGAATGTCAGGCTGGAGGACACCATATCCCAAAAGGTTTTGAGATTTTCCACGCGCTTTTCATGCGGGCTGCCAGCAATAATTGCAGAATTGATGGAGCCGATGGATATGCCAGCCAACCAGTCGGGCGCAACATCATGGTTGTGCAGCGCCTCATAGGCACCTGCCTGATAAGCGCCCAGCGCTCCGCCACCTTGAAACACAAAAATACGATCTGTTGCAGAATTCGTGGTCATGTCTGACATAAGCCTCAACATCCGTGCCGTTTATTGCAATGCGACAACAATAGCCAGATGTGGTCAGGGGCGCTACCGTTTAAACGGCAGGGTGGTGCACGAAGGCGTGACAATGTGTAATTCAACAAACACCGCGCGTTTTATCAACGCGCGATGCTATTGTGATGTGATGATTGAGCGGCTTCGCTTTAGCTTGCGAGATCCAGAACGATACGTCCATCAATCTTGCCTTCTTTCATGCGATCAAAGATGGCGTTGATGTTTTCGATCTTGTCCCAGGAGAAATGGGCCGCGACCTTGCCTTCTCCGGCAAAAACCAGCGATTCCTCAAGGTCTTGCCGCGTGCCGACAATCGATCCACGCACGGTGATGCGCTTGAGAACGGTGTCAAACACCGGAAGCGAAATGAAGCCGGGCGGCAGGCCCACCAGCGCCATGGTGCCCTTCGAGCGCAAGAAGCCATAGGCCTGTTCCATCGCTTTTGGCGAAACAGCCGTGACCAACGCGCCATGCACGCCGCCGGTGGCTTTTTGCACCTGCGCAATGGCATCGGAATCGCGGCCATTGACAATTACATCCGCGCCGAGCTTTTTTGCCAAAGCCAGTTTGTCGTCAAAAATATCGGCGGCAACCACATGCATGCCCATGGCTTTTGCATATTGCACGGCCATATGGCCAAGGCCGCCGATGCCCGAAATCACAACCCATTCACCGGGCCGCACTTCGGTTTCTTTCAAGCCTTTATAGACGGTCACTCCGGCGCACAAAACCGGAGCGGCCGGGCCAAACGCCAGATTGTCTGGCAAACGACCGACATAATCGGGATCGGCAAGACCGTATTCGGCAAAGGTGCCATTGACAGAATATCCGGTGTTTTGCTGCGATCCGCACAGGGTCTCCCAGCCTGTGCGGCAGGGCGTGCAGCAGCCACAGGCGGTGTGCAGCCATGGCACGCCAATGCGATCACCTTCTTTAATGCGGGTGACGCCCGCGCCAAGCTTTGCCACAAAGCCAACGCCCTCATGGCCGGGAATGAAAGGCGGCGTGGGCTTGACCGGCCAATCGCCTTCAATGGCGTGAAGATCGGTGTGGCAAACACCCGTTGCTTCATATTTGACCAAAATCTGGCCGGGGCCGGGCTCGGGGATGGGCATTTCTTCGATGTTCAAAGGTTTGCCAAATTCCCGCAAAACGGCGGCTTTCATCATTGATGCCATGATTTCCTCCAAAGAAATCTATTTCGTCACAATAGAACATCGGACCGAAAAGCGAGGTCAACCCGATGCTCTCAGTTTTTGTGTAGGCATCGGATTGATCTGAAAACCGGTTCTCACTTTTCAGCCGATGCTCTACCCTGCGTGGTGATCCTCGCAGGGGCCTTGGAGTGAATCTAACGGATGATGCGGCGTTCCCTTTTGATTGAAGTCAACTGTTCGACAATTGCTCAATCCAGATGTTTTTTGAGAAAGCCCAGTGTGCGGGACCAGGCAAGATCCGCCGCTTCTTTGTTATAGCGCGCAGCCGATGTATCATTGTTGAAAGCGTGATTGACGCCCGCATAGATGAAAATTTCAGGCTTTTGACTATTGGCTTCCAAAGCAGCCTTATAGGCATCAATGCCAGCATTGATGCGCTCATCCAGTCCGGCATAATGCAACATCAGCGGTGACTTGATGCTGGCCACCTGTTCGGCCTTGGGCTGCATACCATAATAGGCAACGCCAGCCCCCAGTTTGGGCGAGGCCACGGCCAATTGATTGACCAGGCCGCCACCCCAGCAGAAGCCAACGGCCCCGATCTTGCCATTGGTGTATTTCAGCGCGCTTAAGTATGCCCGGCTGGCTTCAGCATTTTTGATCGTCGTCGCCATATCCAGTTTGGGAAACATCTCGCGGGCCGCATCTTCATTCTCAGGCGTGCCGCCCAGCGGTGAGAGAAAATCGGGGGCAAGGGCCACAAAACCCTCCAATGCCAGACGCCTTGCGACATCCTCGATATGCGGGTTCAGGCCACGGTTTTCATGGATGACAATCACCCCCGGCAAGGGATTGCTGGCCGCTTTCGGTATCACCAGATAGCCCTTCATGGTGCCGCCCGCGCCAGGATAGGTCACCATTTTGATTTTCAGGCGCTCATCATTGTCGGCGGTCAGCGCAGCACTCGCCTTGCTGGCGGCCAGCATGGGCATAATGGCGGCAGCAGCAGCACCGGAGCCTGCCAGCTTGCTGAGTTTTTCCATGAACCCTCTGCGGTCGAGGGTAAGATGCGTATACTCATCATAGGCATCAATCATGGCCTGCGTGATGTTCTGCTTATCCATGGTCTTCCTCCTCGTTGTTTGAAGAAGACATAGAAAACCCGGATCGGCAGACAATGTCGATCCGGGTTTTTATTTTTCACGGTGCTGTGACAGATGGATATTATGCCGCGCCGGGGTAGTTCGGGCTTTCGCGGGTAATGGTCACACCATGCGGATGGCTTTCACGAAGACCTGCACCGGAAATGCGCACAAAGGTGGCCTTTTCCTGAAAGTCGAGAATGTCCTTGCCGCCAACATAGCCCATGGCCGCTTTGAGGCCGCCAGCCAATTGATGCAGCACGGCAGACACCGGACCTTTATACGGCACCTGACCTTCAATGCCTTCTGGCACCAATTTCAAGGTGTCGCGCACTTCGGCCTGGAAGTAGCGATCCGCAGAGCCGCGCGCCATGGCACCGACAGACCCCATGCCGCGATAGGCCTTGAAGGAGCGTCCCTGATAGAGGAACACTTCGCCTGGGCTTTCATCTGTGCCAGCCAAAAGCGAGCCAACCATGACGGCAGAGGCACCTGCGGCAATGGCCTTGGCCAAATCGCCGGAGAATTTCACGCCGCCATCGGCAATCACCGGGATGCCGTGCTTGTTGGCTTCTTCCACCGCTGCCATGATGGCGGCCAGCTGTGGCACGCCCACGCCGGCAACAATGCGGGTGGTGCAAATGGAGCCAGGGCCAATACCGACCTTGATGCCGTCTGCGCCTGCATCAATCAGGGCGAGGGTGCCTGCACCCGTCGCGACATTGCCCGCAATGACGCGCACATTACCGGAAAGCTTTTTAACGGCTGTCACGGCATCCAGAACGCGCTGGGAATGGCCATGGGCGGTGTCTACCACAATCACGTCCACGCCTGCATCAATCAGACGTTCTGCGCGCTCAATGCCATCTTCACCAGTCGAAATGGCGGCCGCGGCGCGAAGGCGGCCTTGTGCATCCTTGGCAGCATGCGGGTTCAGCTGGGTCTTTTCAATGTCCTTGACGGTGATCAGACCAACGCAACGACCGTCATTGTCGACCACCAGCAGCTTTTCAATGCGATTGGTGTGCAACAGGCGCTTGGCCTCTTGCTGATCAACACCGTCTTTGACCGTGATGAGATTGTCTTTGGTCATCAAGTCGCTGATTTTCTGGGAATGGTCGGAGGCGAAGCGCACATCACGATTGGTCAAAATGCCAACCAGACGGCCCGGACGGCTGCCATTTTCCACCACAGGAATGCCGGAGATGCGGTGCGTTTTCATCAGTGACAGCGCTTCAGCCAGTGTGGCTTCAGGATTGATGGTCACGGGGTTGATCACCATGCCGCTTTCGAACTTCTTGACCTGACGAACCTCCTCGGCCTGTTCGATCGGGGTCAGGTTGCGGTGGATAACGCCAAGACCGCCGGACTGTGCCATGGCGATCGCCAAACGGCTTTCCGTTACCGTATCCATCGCAGAAGACAGAATCGGCAGAGACAGCTCGATATCCTTGGCGATGCGGGTGGAGATATTTGTCTGTCCTGGCATCACTTCAGAATGCCCGGGCTGCAAGAGGACATCGTCAAAAGTAAGCGCTTCTGCGCCGGTTGCCGATATTACGATGCGTGCCATGCCAATTTCCTTCGTGTGAATAGACAGAGTCCACCGGGAGACGATTGATCCACCGGTTTGCTTCTGCATGAAATGCTTGGAAGTTGGCGAGGGCTGGTAACACGTTCATGACAAGAAGGGAATAGCAAAAGAAACAGTTGTGCAAGATCGCAAAAATCGCAACACCGCTTGCGCGTTTGCTCCGCAAGTGGCGGATGTGCTGATCATGATCATACGTCTCAACGAAATCGATGGTCAGGCTGTGTATAACTTTTGCAGCGCTTTCTCTTAAAATTGCATGGTTTTGTTTTGAATTGAAACGGTTTGAGCCAAAGTGGGACGTGTTACCCCATGGCTTTTTCAATGAGTTTACTACTTCGCATTAATCAAAACTGAACGCCCTTCCGTTAGAGCCGTTTGTTGTGTTCCACATGATGTGGAGCGAATCCTGCAAGTCTATGACGGGACAATGACGGCTATGAAGCTGCCCAACGAAGAGTCGCGAATTAACCCGCGCAAACAACCAAAGCAGAAGCGTAGTATCAAGCGCTTTGAAACGATATTGGAGTCAGCTGAAACACTTATCGTTGCGCATGGTGTTGCACAGATGAAGATGACGGACATTGCTGCCCATGCTGGCGTGCCCGTTGGTTCTGTCTATCAATTCTTCCCGGAAAAAGCCGCCATTCTCAAGGCCATTTTGGACCTCCGTCTCAAGGCGGTCATGCAAGGTATTAAAGCCAGATTAAAGGATGTACGCAGCGAAGCCGACGCGCGCGCCAGAGTCATTGATTTGATCGAGGATGGAGCACAGATTCACCTTCATAATCCGCTATGCCGAGAATTATGGATGGCAACCTCTGTTGATCCCGATTTGGCACAGTTGCAATACCAAGCCCATGAGGATTTGGGCGCGTTTGCCTTCAATGTGCTGGGACCATTTGTTGGTGAACGCGAAAGTGCCTGTGAGCGCGACCGTTTTGTGCTCGCCTCGCTGCTCACCGGCTCTGTGCTCCGGTGTCTGGCCGATGGCAATGAGCGGGCAGGGGCACTGCTGGATGAATGGAAAAAGCTGGTCTGCGACATCGTTCTGTCGCCAGCCAAGTCAGCCTCCAAAGAATGAAGCGACGACCGAGGCTAGCATGGTCTCGGCTACATCAGCATTTGTGCCAATTGTTGCCGATCTTACCACCCAGGAATCATATGTCCTGGTCGTAAGCGCGGAAACTGACGGCCGAAGCTTTTTGCATCCGTATCCAGATCATCTTCGTGGGGGGTGGGCGTCATGTTGTCCAGGCATGCAGCGATGTGATCGCTGATGGCGTTCATCAGGGATGGCGAGAGGCCGGGGCGTTTCATGATGCCGATTTGCACCGGCGGCAGGGGCGGGAAGCCATCGGCCTGCGTCAGCACTTTCATGCCGCCGCGAAGCGCCGACTCGGGCATGATCGAAACTGCAAGTCCTGCCAGAACAGCGGCGGCAACCACGGTGGAAGACCAACTGGTGAACAGCACTTGATAGTCCCGTCCATCCGCATCCAGCGCCGAGCAGGCAAGCTGGCGCCAGTTGCAATCCCGCCTGCCCACAGCAAGCGGCACGGGCGCGCCTTCCTTGAGAGCGTGATTGGCAGAGCCAACCCAGCAAAGGGGCTCGGTGCGCACCACATCGGAGTGCCGCGCCACGGGATTGTGGGTGACAAGGGCAATATCCAACTCGCCGCGCCCCATTTTTTCAGCAAGGCTGACAGAGGGTTCGCAAACAATATAAAGCTCGACATTGGGATGGGTCTTGGCAAAGCGGCCAATGATTTCCGGCATATACCTGTCGGCGTAATCGTCTGGCGTGCCAATGCGCAATGTGCCTTCCAGCCGGTTGTCGTCAAAGGCCGCCATGGCTTCGCTATTGAGACGAATAATGCGTCGCGCATAATTCAGCAGCTTGTCGCCTTCCGCAGAAAGCCGGTTTCCCCGCCCGTCCTTGATGAACAATTGTTTGCCAATGCGCTCTTCCAGCCTGCGCATCTGCATGGATACGGCAGATTGTGTCTTAAAGACCCGCGCTGCGGCTTTGGTAAAGCTGCCGGTGTCAATAATGGCGACGAATGTCTGGAGCTGGTCAATATCAAGGGGCGCGGACATGGTTCACATTCCATCAGAAGGATTGATGATTATCATTAGAAACATTCGTTGGACTGATCAATAAAAATTTGGCATTTCTCCCCTTGTAAACGATCAATCGGTCTGGCCGCTCATGGCCTTCCCCTCAACGCTTTCCCCATCGCTGTACGTCTGATTGTTCAGGCTGGCGGCTTTTCTCGTGCCAAACGCAAAAGGATGATGACCATGCGCACGACCTTTGAAATGACCCACCGTACATTTGCCGATGTTGGCATGGCTTTTGGAGCCATCCTTCGCAAGTATGCACAGCAGGTCAAGGCGGTCGTTCGTATCTGGAGCAATCGCCAAGCGGCCATGCGGCTTGCAGAGATGGATGATTATCTGCTGAATGACCTTGGCCTGACCCGCTCAGATGTCAAACATGCCTTGGGCAGCGGTGCCTATATGGCAGACCCATCCATCACGCTGGCGCGCCATGCGAAGGCGAGACGGTCTGGCTCGGAGCTTTCTCTCGGATAATGTCGCATTGCGACGTCTTTTGTTTTCGCATCGGTTATTTCCGAAAACCGGTTCCCCGCCTCGGGCCGACGCTGGAATGTTTCAAATCCCCGCAGGGAGTTATGCCAATAATCCCTGCTTTTGCCCGGTAACAGCCGCCTGTTGCCGGGCCTTTTTATATCAGGCTTCGCTCTTATCGGCTTTCTCGACTGTTGATTCCGTTTTGCTATCGATTGTGTAGGTATCGAAGATTTTTTCCATGCTCTTTTGGTAGTTCTTTTGAACTTCCAAGCCGCTATCAAACATGGTGTTGATCATATCGGATACGGTTTTTTTTGCCTCTGGCTCAGGCTCCGCTGCGGCTTGTGCCTCAGGTGTGGTGCCAAAAGAGGTGTTGAGCATATCCTGCCAGGCTTTGGTGTAAGGATTGTCTAAAAACGGATTTGCGCTGGCTTGTGGCTTTGGCGCAGGCTTTGCCTGTGCTAATCCCATCATGTCTTTCCAGGCATTGATGAATGGATTGTCAAAGGGATCGGCGGATGGTTTTGGCGCAGGCTTCGGCGCAAAGCCTGTTGCCTCCAGCCATTGCTGAACCATCGGCGCAATGGGCGTGACCGTAAATGGATTGGTGTTTGCCCCCATTTGGCCCAGGCCCTGCTTCATCAATCCGCCCATGATGGTGTCGGCCATGGTGGGCAGCATGCTTTTGAGAATGTCCTGACCAATGCCTGTAACTTGTGCTGCCTGCGCGGCAATGGCCTTTGAAACCTCTTTCGAGCCAAACAATTGTTGCAACACCTCATTGCCGTCAGCCACGCCCTGTGGCGTGAAGGCTTTGCTGAGGTCTTCAAAATATTGTCCGTAATTGCCGGACGATATGGCTGAAAACAGCCCTGATAAATCGTAGGGGTTTGTGGCGGTGCGCTTTAATCCGGAAGAAAAAGCCGGGGTCAACGCGGCCAACGCCTGCGCGACCTGCTCTTGCGCCAGGCCAAATTGTTTGGCCATCGAGTCCATGGCCGCCCCGTTTTGTGCTCTCAGCATCATTTCAAACAGTGTCATCATCAGCGTTCATTCCCCTCGCGCACAGGCTTTTTACAAAACACCTGAAAGCGATAGAAGCCTGAGGTGGGTGATGCATAAAGCGGTTATGTTGCACCGACCAGTGCCCATTCTATCAGGCGCATAGTGTCGCCATCGAACAGTATAACGGGAAAAATGCGCCTGCAAATGGCTTTTTCCCGTTATAGCAGGGGTTTCTCATAAATATGGGTCATATACCTGACAAAACCGGAGCGTGTGATCAATATTGGTAGGCGGAAAACACCGGATCGACCGATTTGTTCCATTGATGCTCGTAGCTTTCCAGCATGGCTTGCGCAACGGTGCAGCCGGTTTGCGCAATGGTATCGAGCGGATCGAGATAGAGCGATTCGTCCTGCCCTGCAGCATTCAGGCGCGCCCGCGCTTTCAGGCCAGCCCTTGAAATTTTCAACGCCTCCCGCACGATATCCAAGGCAGTATGACCCTTGATTTTTGCGTTCAACCCTTCGGTTGGAACGGCATCACGCAAGGCTGTAACGGATTGCAGATCCCAGTCTGCGGTCAGTGCGTCTGTGGCCGCCAGGGCCTGCTCATCATAGAGCAAACCAACCCAGAAGGCTGACAATGCGCTGATATGGCTTTTCGGGCCGCAGTCCGCACCGCGCATTTCCAGAAAGCGCTTGAGACGCACATCGGGGAAAAGAGTGCCGAGATGGTTGGTCCAGTCGCCCAGTGTGGGCTGCCATTGGGCAATCTCACCCTTGAGTGCGCCATTCATGAACTGTCGGAAGGTGACGTGGGTACAGTCGTGATAACGGCCATCGCGCACCACGAAATACATCGGCACATCCAAAGCCCATGTGGCGTAATCGACAAATGTAAAATCAGGCTGGAACACAAACGGCAAAAGCCCGGCACGGCCATTGTCGGTATCGCGCCAGATCTCGCCACGCCAGGATTGCATGCCGTTTGGCTTGCCCTCGGTGAAGGGCGATGCGGCAAACAGCGCGGTGGCGATGGATTGCAGCTTGGTGGAGACGCGCATTTTTACGCGCATGTCGGCTTCAGAGGAGAAGTCGAGATTAACCTGAATGGTCGAGCTGCGATACATCATGTCGAGCCCGTTTTTGCCAACTCTTGGCATGTAGCGGGTCATGATCTCATAGCGGGATTTGGGCATTTTGGGTGTCTGCGCAAGGCTCCACAGCGGGCTGCCGCCCATGCCCAGAAAACGAATGCCCATGGGTTCGGCAATCTGTTGCAAGACGTTGAGATGATGCGCAGTCTCAGCCTCGGTTTCGTGCAGGGTTTCAAGGGCCGCCCCCGAAAGCTCGAACTGCCCACCCGGCTCGATTGAAATCGCGCCTTCACCGCTGCCGCCTGCAAGCCCGATGATGTTGGGGCCATCCATGATCGGCTCCCAGCCCAGCTTTTCCTGCATGCCGGTCAAAAGCGCATGGATGCTGGCCTCACCGAAATAGGGAACCGGAGTGTGATCGGCCATGAAAAACCCGAATTTTTCATGCTCGGTGCCCAGGCGAAAGGCCGATTTTGGCTTTGCACCCTGTGCCATATAATCGGCCAGTTCCTCAACAGAGGTCAAAGGTGTGTCATCAGTGGTATCACGGGCCATGGAGACGACCTTATTTTGTCTATTTCGGTTCACTGCGCAATTGCGGCGATCTGTGCGTCTCACAGTGGCGCGTGCAGCGGGTTTTGTGTTTTGCAACGCATTAGAGTCTGTCAGGTTCAGATTGAACCAGACAGTCTCTAAACGTCTTTGTTTGAATTTGTCTCATCGGGAAAACCGGGTTCCACTTTTCCCTGACAAACTCTAGATACGGCAATCCGGTCTGGGTGATAGGGCGGAATCCGGCTGTTGCGCAAGCAAATTTTGCGATTTTGGCGTTCAGTTTTATTGAACAAAGGTCTAGGCGTTGTATCACCCTTATTTCCAGTCACCCGCAGATGCCTGCACAACGGCAAGCGCGGCCACGGCTGCCGTATCGGCGCGCAAAATGCGGGGTCCAAGCGGAATGGCGGTGACAAAAGCAAGCGAGCGCAGCAGGGCACGCTCTTCATCGGAAAACCCACCCTCGGGGCCGACCAGCAGTGCCAATTGCTTTTCTGCAATTGCTTGCAAGATCATCATCGGATTGTTGGTCGCGCTGTCTTCATCACAAAAAATAATTCTCCGTTCTGGCGACCAGCGCTCCAGCAGATCTTTGAGTTTCACAGGTGCGCGGACCTCCGGCAGGGCCAGAATGCCGCATTGCTCTGCCGCTTCCAGCGCATTGGCTTGCAGGCGTTCCAAACTGCCAATCTTGCCTTGAACATGCTGGGTCATCACCGGCTGCAAGGTGCCTGCACCCATTTCCACCGCTTTTTGCACCAGATAATCCATGCGCCCGACCTTGAGCGGAGCAAACAGAAACACAAGGTCGCTTGGTTCTGGTTGTGGGCGGGCTTGCTCAAGGGGAGTGAGTAGAATGCGCTTGCGGGTCGGAAAGGTTAGGCTTGCCTGCCACTCGCCATCGCGGCCGTTAAACAACAGCACGCTTGTGCCATCTGCCATGCGCAACACATTGGCAAGATAGTTAAACTGCTCCGGTGTGGTTTCAATGGCAGTGTTTTGGCTCAGGTCTGCGTGTACGTGCAATCTCTGCATCCGATAATTTGCCCGCATGGCAATGCCTCATTCTCTTGTCGTCTTGCGTTCAGCCAATCAGCGCGAACATAGCGCGATACACCATGGCTGCAAGCCCGGCTGAAACCGGCAGCGTTACGGCCCATGCGCCCATGATGGTCAAAATATGGGAGCGGCGCACCAGACGGCGGCGCTTTTGCTCATCAACATTGACGGCTTTGGGCTTTTTCACCTGCCATTCGGAGGATTTCATGTGCAGATACTCCATCCGACGGCGCGAATTGTTGTTATACCACTCACGAAAAAATCCAACGCCAAACACTGCGCCAATGGCAATATGGGTGGAGCTGACCGGCAGGCCCAGCGATGATGCGGTAATCACCGTGACGGCCGACGACATGGAAACACAATAGGCACGCATCGGATTCAGCTTGGTGATCTTGCTGCCCACAAGCTTGATCAGGCGCGGGCCAAACAACAAGAGACCAATGGAAATGCCAAATGCACCAATGACCAATACCCAGAAGGGAACAGAGGCCACATTTTGCACATCGGTCTGGCGAATGGTGTGAATAATGCCGGTGAGCGGTCCAATGGCATTGGAGACGTCATTGGCACCATGGGCAAAGGACAGCAAAGCGGCAGAACCGATCAACGGCAAACGAAACAATTTGCGCAATGATTGATTGCGATTTTCCAGCCCTTCCGCCTGGCGCGACAACAGCGGCATGCTGCCAAGCCAGGCTGCACAGCCCGTTGCGAGTCCCAGCAAAATTGCAGAATGGGAGACGGCGCTAAATCCTTGACCGACGGCTTTCACGCTCAAATAACAGGTGAAACAGCCCATCATCAGGCCATTCAGCACCGGCACCCAGCGCTTTGCAGCCTCAATCTTATTGGGACGATACACGATAAATTCGTAGATCAGATAGAGAATCCCTGCAGCAATCAATGCGCCAAGGATGGGAGAGATCATCCAGCCCAAGGTTATATTGATGATCACCTGCCAATTGATGGCCGAGGAGCCAACGGCGGCTGCTGCTGCCCCAAGCACCCCTCCGACAATCGAGTGGGTTGTCGAAATGGGCGCATTCAGCCACGTCGCAACATTGATCCAAAGGGCTGCGGCCAGCAGTGCTGCCATCATGATTCCGATGAAAATCTGCGGCTCTGGTAGATAAGCCGGCGAGACAATGCCGGTGGCAATGGTGGTGGTAACACGCCCGCCAGCAATAAAGGCACCTGCGACTTCAAAGGCTGCCGCCATTACCAAGGCCCAGCGCATGGATATGGCTCTCGCACCCACGGCGGCACCAACATTGTTGGTCACGTCATTGGCACCAATGTTCATGGCCATATAGGCGGCCAGCGCCGAGGCTGCGACGACAATGCCCGCCTGCGCATGGTTCTGAGTAAAGCCGAGACCGAGGATGCCCGCGACAATCAGAAAGATAAGAGCGACGCCAAGAGGCGCAATCTTTCGGCTCACCTGTTGGCCTGCCTGCTCCAGAAAGGTCAGGCGGTCCAGGTCTTTATCGAGCGTCTTTTGGGCGCGTTTTGGGGTCGGATTGTTCATGCTGGAGAAAATGGCTCGTTGAAATAATGCAGGAAGTGTGCCGCATAATATCCTGAACCCTGTGCGATCCAGAGACGAATTATACAGCAGGTGGGATGCAACACCGCCTTCGACGATTAAAACCGCAAAGCGCTGTCGCCGTGGCTGGTAACACTTTGTGCCGCGCGGCTGATGATAACAAAAAGGCGCGATTCAGAGAGTGGCTTGACCAGCTTTGGCTGCATTTCGTTTACGCGAAAGCGACAGCAAATGGAACAAACGTTTCAATTGTGGCTCTCGGACCCGATCGGCGGCCTCTTCGCAGCTGACCCATTCCAAGGTACGGGTGCCTTTTTCCGGATAATTCTCCAGCAACTCGTTGACGCGCAGCAGATAGACCTTGACCTCGCAAGGCACTTTCAAGCCCCCGGGCATGGCTTTGTCATAGCTGAAGGAGCCGAAACAGTCCTTTTCAGCTCTGCCTTTGACGCCAGCTTCCTCGTAAGCCTCGCGTTCTGCCACCGCGTGGGATTTTTTTGAGCCCATGGGCCAGCCTTTTGGAATGACCCAACGGCCCGTGTCGCGGCTGGTGATCAGCAATACCTCAATATCAGAGCTGTTGCCGTCAGAGACTGGCCGATAGCATATCGCGCCGAATTGCTGCTTCGGCGGTCGCCGGAACATTAATTCCAATTCGGACAAGATACGGTTCAGCACGGCCAAAAAACAAATCTCCTACTTTCAAGAATCATAATATAACCAATCCTTGCACAAATAGCGCGCGGATTCTTGGTTGTTGACGCCAATGTTTGACGTTTGTTGAAGAGCCAGCCAGGCTGAATCTTATGATGTCAACCGATGGTTTGGCCTGGATTTTACTGCATAATTTTCGCCTTAAATCGGCATCGATTTAAGGCGAAAATTATGCAGTAGATTAAAAGTGTTACAGCGTCCTTTGTGCACCATATATGGCGCACGGCGCTGTAATGTTGGCAGCCTCTGTGCGAACACCGGGCGTCACATGCTGCAAGCAGTGCGCCGAGGGTGTGGCACATTTTGATCCGATATACTAATTTGCAAAAAATTCACGTTAAAAATTGGCTCACACACGAATTTAGACGTTTCATCTATCAAGGTTTCGTGATCGTTATCTCAGTTTTCCGGTGCATCCTCTCTGTTTTCTTTGGGCTTTGTGGGAATTTCGCTTTAAAAGGCCCGAAACAGGCATGCTGACAGGCTTCACGGGCATTTGAGGGAGAATGGGATGGCAAAGAAGGCGGTTGTCAAATTTGACAAGAAAGGGCTGTCCAGTCTCGGCGCTGAGAAATTGGCAGAGATTTTGCTGGAAGAAGCCGCTGCCAACAAGCCATTGAAGATACGGTTGCAGGCAGCCATTGCTGGCGAAGGCGGCTCTGCAAAAATCTGCGCCATGCTCGACAAGCGCCTGGACCAGATCGAAAAATCGACATCCCGCATTACGGCTGCCAAATCCCGGGACATGGCTGTGGAGTTGAGCGGTATGGTGCGCACCATCCATGCCGAACTGGGCAGTGTAGACCGCTTGGCAGCCTCTGAGCGAATGTTGCGGCTGGTGGCAATGCAACTCTTATTGCTCCATCGGCTCTATGATCGCAGTGTGAAGCTGGAAAAGTTCTTTGATCAGGCCAATGAGGCTGCGGTGTCGCTGGTCTCGGACTTGGACCCCGCACAGCAGATTGCCCTTGTGCCGACGATTGAAAAAATGCGCAGTGCTGATCTCTCAAGTGAGCAGGATGACTTTTTTACCCGGCTGATGACCGGGCTGAGCGTTGAGGCCGCAGAGGACTGGAAGGCATTTTTGCAAAAAGTGCCTGCGAAAAACCGAACCTATCCATCGGCCCTTGGGCTTTTGCAGCTTCTGGCGCAAAAGCAGGGTGATTTCAAAAGAATGAGCGCTCTGGAAGACCTCAAGCCAGAGATGTTTCAAAACTCTCTGCAAATGGCGCAACTTTTGTTTGATGCCGGGCAGTTTGAAGACGCTTTGATTTGGGCGAGGCGCAAGCCCAAGGGCATGCATATGGTATATGTCGGCGGTATTCGTGCCGCTGCCGGGCCCGAATATGGTGCGCGTGAGCGAAAACTGCTGGAGACCGAGATTCTCGACCGGCTCAAGCGGCGCGATGAAGCGCAAAAGCTGCGCTGGGATATTTTTTGTGAGAGTTTCGATGTTGATATGCTGCGTCAATATCTCTCAAAACTCGATGATTTTGCCGAGTTCGATGAGATGGACAAGGCGATCGCGCTGGTGCTGGCAGATAAGAACATCAACAAAGCTTTGCTGTTTTTGGTGCAATGGCCAAAGCTTGATCTGGCCGCGCAATATATTATCGACCACGCAAAAGAATGGGATGGTCGTTATTATGAAATGCTCTCGGATGTGTCTTTGGCTTTGCGTGACGATTATCCGATTGCGGCAACCGTGCTTGATCGCGCATTGCTAAACGATATTCTCAACCGCAATCTGTCGCCCGCCTATGAATTTGCGGCTCGGTGTCTAGCGGGGTTGGAAGAGATGTCGTCTCGGATTTCGGCTGAGACCTCGCTGCCAAGCCATGTGCAATTCATGCAAGGGTTGCGCAGCAAACATGCACGAAAATATTCGTTCTGGATGCTGGTGCCGCATGAGCTTCGCTAGAGTTTTTCACCGCTCCCAATAGGGCACCGGCCCATAGAGGGCTGCGAGATAATCAATAAATAGGCGGATCTTGGCCGGTAAAAACTGACGACTGGGATAGACAGCAGACAAAGACAGATGGCGTGAGCCTTCGTAGGCGGGCAGAACCTGTATCAAACGCCCGCTTTTCAATTCGGCACCCACATCCCAGGTGGAGCGAAGGGCAATGCCCAGCCCTGCCAGAACGGCTTCGCGAATGACTTCGGATGAATTGGTAATCAGCATGCCATCCGGCCGGTAATTGATAGGGCCTTGGGGGCCAACCAAGCGCCAGCTCTCATTGTTGTGCGCGGGGATGCACTGGTGGTGTTTGAGATCGTCGAGGCTTTGCGGTGTGCCATGCTCCGTGAGATAATCGGGACTGGCGCAGAGCAACCGGCGCACCGTTGCCAGCTTTTTGGCCACCAGCGACGAATCCGTGGGATCATTGATGCGGATGGCCATGTCATAGCCACCACCGACGATATCGGTGAATTCGTCGCTGAGCATCAATTGCAATGACAGCTGCGGATGCGCCTGCATGAAGGCTTTGAGATGCGGGGCAATATGCATGCGGCCAAAGGATGTTGGGGCCGATATTTTCAAACTGCCCGACACGTGCGAAGCGCGGCCAGCGGCAAAGGCTTCCGCCTCTTCCAGCCCGGCCAGAACACCGATCACCCGCTCATAATAGCCTTGGCCTGCTTCTGTCAGCGAGATCTGGCGGGTCGTGCGCTGCAACAGCCTTGTGCCGAGGCGCTCTTCCAGCCGCTTGATCCGTTTGGAGACCACGGCTGGAGAAAGCCCCATGTCTCTGGCTGCCAGCGACATGCTGCCCAGCGCAATCACCCGGCTGAAAACATCAAGATCACCAAGGTTTGTCATCAATCATGTCCACTTTTGCTCATTTTGTCATAAATGACTAGCACAAAACAGCGCTTGCGGGCACCTGTCTTGCGCTGATACCAGTTGGTATTGGCGAAAGACTCTTAGCCAATGCAGAGGGAGGAGCGATAGGATGGAGGCCATTTCATTTCTGGCACCCGATCAGAAGATCTTGGATCGGCGAGATCAAATTGTTGCTGATTTGGCCGATCTCTTGCCAAAAGAGCGGCTGATTCATCGCAAGACTCAATTGGTGCCCTTTGAAACCGATGGGTTTGTGGCCTATCGCCGCATGCCGCTCTGTGTTGCCCTGCCGGAAACCACCGCGCAAGTGGCCGCCGTGATGAAATATTGCCATCGCTATCAAATTCCGGTGGTGCCGCGCGGGGCGGGCACCTCGCTTTCGGGGGGGGCGATTGGCCAGGAGGATGCGGTCATTCTCGGCCTTTCTGCCATGAGCACAATACTCGACATCGATTTCATGAACCGTACCGCCACCGTGCAGGCGGGCGTCACCAATCTTTCCATCTCGGATGCGGTGAGCCATGAGGGCTTTTTCTATGCCCCCGATCCCAGTTCGCAATTGGCCTGCACCATTGGCGGCAACATCGGCATGAATTCCGGCGGCGCGCATTGCCTGAAATATGGTGTGACCACCAACAATCTGCTGGGTGTGAAAATGGTGCTGGTGGATGGCACCGTGATTGAACTGGGCGGCAAGGCGCTGGATAGCGCAGGCTATGATCTGTTGGGTCTGATTTGCGGCTCTGAAGGGCAGCTCGGCATTGTCACGGAGGCGACAGTGCGCCTGCTGGCCAAGCCCGAAGGGGCAAGGCCGGTGCTGTTTGGCTTTGACAGTGCCGAATCGGCTGGCAATTGCGTGGCGGATATCATTGGTGCGGGTATTGTGCCGGTGGCGATCGAGTTTATGGACCGCGAGGCCATTGCCATTTGCGAGGCTTTTGCCAAAGCGGGCTATCCCATGGATGCCGAGGCTTTGCTGATTGTCGAGGTCGAGGGGTCGGAAGCGGAAATGGACGCCATGCTGGCCGACATCTGCGAAATCGCCCGCGCTCATGGTGTGAAAACCGTGCGGGAAAGCCAATCGGCCACCGAGGCGGCCTTGATCTGGAAAGGCCGCAAATCGGCCTTCGGAGCCACGGGCCGCATTGCCGATTATATCTGTATGGATGGCACGGTGCCGCTGAGCCAATTGGCCTATGTGCTGAAGAAAACATCGGAAATCACAGACAGTTATGGCTTGCGGGTTGCCAATGTGTTTCACGCAGGCGACGGCAATATGCATCCACTGATCCTCTATAATATCAACGACCCGGAAGATGCCGCGCGTGCCGAGGCGGCTGGCATGGAGATCTTGAAACTCTGCGTGGACGCTGGCGGCTGCCTGACCGGCGAGCATGGCGTGGGCATCGAAAAGCGGGATTTGATGTGCCACCAGTTTTCAAAGGCCGATCTGGCCCAGCAGATGGCAGCACGCGCCGCATTTGATGCAGATTGGTTGCTCAACCCGTCCAAGGTCTTTCCGCTGGAGGGCCGCTCATGACCAATCGGATCATGCTCACGCCCCAGTCTGAAGCCGAGGCGGCTGAGATTGTTGCCAATGCGGCAAACAATGGCACGCGCCTGACTATTAAGGGAAATGGAACACGCGCAGGCTTTGGCAATGCCGTTCTCTCTGAGGCAGTGCTATCGTCAAGGCTGCTCTCGGGCATCACGGCCTATAATGCTGCGGAAATGGTGCTGAGCGCCAAAGCTGGCACGCCGGTTGCTGAAATCGAGGCGTCCATTGCAGCCCATGGGCAGTCTATGGCGTTTGAGCCCACGGACCACCGTCTCATGATGGGCACACAGGGCGAGCCAACCATCGGCGGTGCTTTTGCCGTCAACGCTTCTGGGTCGCGCCGGTTTGTGGCGGGTGCGGCGCGCGATCATTTGCTGGGTATTCGCTTTATCAATGGCAAAGGCGAGGCGATCAAGGCGGGCGGCCGGGTGATGAAAAATGTCACGGGGCTTGATCTGGTCAAGCTTTTGGCAGGCTCCTATGGCACACTTGGCTTTATCACCGAAGTGACTTTCAAGGTTCTTCCGCGTCCCCGTGTGACAGAAACCATCGTGCTTTCTGGTCTGGATGACGCAACTGCCGCCCGCGCCATGGCGGTGGCCATGGCCATGCCGGTGGAGGTGACGGGGGCGGCCCACCTGCCGGATCTGGTTGCGCCACGCATGTTGGCGGGCGCTTTGCCAGCGGGCTCTGCAACGGTGCTCAGGCTCGAAGGATTGGCAGCTTCGGTTGTAGAGCGCTCACGAAAATTACAAGCCGTCATGGCAAGGCTTGGCCCTATCTCGGTGCTGGATGGGAACGCGAGCGCCACGCTCTGGCAAGAGATCCGCAACGTTCAGCCCTATACGGAATCGCTGCATAAGCCGCTGTGGCGGGTGTCGGTGGCACCCACCGCTGGGCATCAACTCGTGGCAGGCTTGCGCCTTCAGGCGGGCATTGATGCTTTCTATGATTGGCAGGGTGGTCTTGTGTGGATGCAGATGGAAGGCGAGCCAGAGGCCGAGATGATCCGTGCCGGCATCAAAGCGCTGGGCGGTGGCCATGCCACCTTGATACGCGCAGGCGGCTACAAAGTGCAGGCCTTTGAGCCGCAACCCGCTGCGGTTGCGGCCCTTTCGCAACGCATTGCTGTACAATTTGATCCTCACGCCATTTTCAATCCGGGTTTTATGACAGGCGTTGATGCGCACCGAGCCGGGAGAGTTTGATCCATGCAAACCAATTTCACCCCCACCCAGCTTGCGGATGCCAATGTTGCGGAGGCCGAAAGCATTGTGCGCAAATGCGTGCACTGTGGTTTTTGCACGGCCACCTGTCCCACCTATGTGACGCTCGGCAACGAGCTGGATAGTCCGCGCGGGCGGATTTATCTGATCAAGGACATGCTGGAAAATGGTCGGGCGGCGGATGAGGAAATCGTCACCCATGTCGATCGCTGTCTGTCTTGCCTTGCCTGCACCACCACTTGCCCCTCTGGGGTGGATTACATGCATCTGGTGGACCATGCCCGCAACCATATTGAGAAAACCTATCAAAGGCCGCTGATGACGCGGATAACACGGGCGATGCTGGCGAGGGTTTTGCCCTATCCCGGACGGATGCGGGTGGCGCTCACGCTTGCCCGGTTTGGTGCGCCTTTTGTGCCGATGATGGAGAAAATAGCGGCGCTCAAGCCCTTGGCGGCCATGTTGAAACTGGCCCCAAAACAGGTGCCTTATCCATCCACGCTCTCCAATCCCGGCACGCATGCGGCCAGAAATGAAAAACGCGGGCGCGTTGCTTTGTTGACCGGCTGCGCGCAATCGGTGCTGGATCCCGGCATCAACGCGGCCACCATCCGGCTGTTGACACGGCTGGGGGTTGAGGTGGTGGTGCCAAAAGGCGAGGGCTGTTGCGGCTCGCTGGTGCACCACATGGGCCGTGAGCAGGAGGCGAAAGCCTCTGCCCGCAACAATGTTGATGTGTGGATGCGTGAGGTTGAGCAGCACGGTCTGGATGCGATTATCATCACCACATCCGGCTGCGGCACCACCATTAAAGACTATGGTCACATGCTGCGGCTTGATGCAGCTTACGGCGAAAAAGCCGCCAAAATCTCAAGGCTAGCCAAGGATGTCACCGAATATCTGGCCACGCTGGATTTGCCCCAGCAGCCGGACAGAGGCATGACCGTGGCTTATCATTCGGCCTGTTCTTTGCAGCATGGACAAAAGGTCACCATGGCTCCGAAAATGCTGTTGAAAAAGGCAGGCTTCACCGTGCGCGAGCCAGTAGAAGGGCATTTATGTTGTGGCTCGGCAGGCACTTATAATATTCTCCAATCGGATATTGCTGACCAGCTAAAGGCCCGCAAATTGCGCAATATTGAAGCTGTGCGGCCGGATGTGATTGCAGCAGGCAATATCGGCTGCATGACGCAGATTGGCTCTGGCACGGAGATCCCCGTGGTGCACAGTGTTGAGCTGCTCGATTGGGCTTTTGGCGGTGAGCAACCGTCAAAGTTAAGGCTTTCCTAAGCGCGTGTATTTATAATTCGTGCCTTGGTGTTGGTGTGGCGCGAAAGGACAGGTCGTGGTGAAATACAGAGTGCTGCCGTTCATCATGTTGATGGCGTCGGCTGAGACATCTTATGCAATGGATCGATATTACTGTGCTGTTGACGATGCTCAATTGAAGCTCTCGGTCGAGGGCGGGTTTGAGGAAGGTCCAGACTGGCCTCTCAAGACATTGCGCGGCATTGTCGTTTTCAAACCAGGCCAGGGTAAAACGCTGGAAGGTATCCTCAAAATTGGTGAGGATGACGTTGTTCAATCTCGGCGTGATGACACAAGCATGATGATTGAAACATCATCGGAATCCGGCGTGAACACCACAGCGACACATGTGGAGTTGACGCTGGATACCAAGCAGGAAAAAGGAGACATCAATCATTTCCTTGGAAATTATAAAATTGTGGTGCGGCCGTTGGGAGAGAATGATCCATCATCTTCAGTGACTCGCGTCGGAAAAGTAAGCTGCGCCAGATTGTGATGATCAGCGACGTTCACATATATTGAACAATACGTCTATTTTAGTCTATCTATCGGAGACAATTGAAGTGTGAGAGAAAAGCGTCAACGCCGCTTCATACGGCATTCACCTTTCAGGAGCTTCACATGTCGAATGTTAACAGTACGGTTCTTCTGGTTGCCAGAATTCTTCTCTCCTTCATTTTCATTCTCTCCGGCTTTGGCAAGCTGACCGACCCAGCCGGCACGGCGGGAATGATCACCGGCGCTGGCCTTCCTGCCGCTACAGCCCTTGCTTACCTTGCTGGTTTGTTTGAGCTGGTCACAGGCCTTTGCGTTCTCGTTGGCTTTCAAGTCAAGATTGTTGGTGTAGCGCTGGCGCTGTTTTGTGTCTTCACCGGCGCTGTTTTTCACAGCGGCACAGTTGTTGTTCCCGGCTGGCCTGATGCAGCGCTTGGCTGGATCAACACGCTGAACGGCATTATGATGATGAAGAATTTCACACTGGCTGGTGCCTATATCCTGCTCGCAGCAACGGGTGCCGGTGCCTATTCGGTGGATGCGCGCACCACCAAAGCCTATGCAGCTGCATAATTGACAAGCTGAAGATCAAAAAAAGCCCGCTGAACACCGGTTCAGCGGGCTTTTTATTTCTGTTGCTTTGCTTACAAAATCTCGCGCACGGCACCGATGATTTTGGCCACCAGCGGGTTGCCCTGATGCTCTACCTTTCGCGCCCGCACCAAACACGCTTCAGAGCGCAGGATCACCCCATCATTGAGCACTTTCAAATGATTGGCAGTCAAGGTCGAGCCTGTCGAGGTAATATCGACAATAATATCTGCCTGGCCCGCCGCTGGTGCGCCTTCCGTTGCGCCCAAGCTTTCGACAATGCGGTAGAGCTGAATGCCATGCTGGCGCGAGAAAAACTGCTGGGTCATGCGCCAATATTTGGTTGCAATGGCCAGACGGCGGCCATGGCGGGCACGAAAATCAGCCGCCACATCGCCAAGATCGGCCATGCTGTCCACATCCAGCCAGATTTGCGGCACGGCCACCACCACATCGGCATGGCCAAAGCCAAGACGGGCGGCAATTTCCACCTTAGCATCGGCGTCGGCCAAGCCTTCACGAATAAGGTCTTCGCCGGTCACACCAAAGTCGACGGTGCCATTGCCAATTTCGCGCGAAATTTCAGAGGCCGATAAAAAGGCGATTTCAATATCCTCGCCCTCAACTCGTCCGCGATAGGAGCGATCATTGCCGACAGCGGTGATTTTCAAACCGGCACGCTCGAAAATTGCCGAGGAATCTTCTTTCATGCGGCCCTTGGAGGGCAATCCGATGGTAATTGTCATCAGCGTGACCTCGCCAGTTCAATGCGATCCAGCCACAGCGAAAAGCCAACGGCGGGAATGGTATCTTTTGCGCCCAACAGTGTGAGCAGCCGGTCAAACCGTCCACCACCGGCCAGAACAGCCGTTTGGTCAAGCTGCGACACCTCAAACACCAGGCCGGTATAATAATCCAGCGGGCGGCCAAAGGCAGCGCGATAGGTGATGCGCGATATATCCAGACCAAGCTGCGCCATGGCCGCAATGCGCTCTTCAAATTGGCCAAGCGCGCTGCCAAGGTTGAGCCCGGCAGCGGAGGCAAAATCGGTCAAAGCCTTTGCGGCATCACTCAATGGCAATTCCAGCGCCAGAAAATCGCGCAAAACGGTGAGGGCTTTTTCATCCAGCCGGGTTTCAGAAAGCGAAAGCTTTTCCTTCAGCCGGGCGGCAATTTCGCGCGGGCTGCGGCTGGCGTTGGTGGAATAGCCCGTGTCCTGCATGGTCTGGTCGATATAGGCAATCAACCCGGCCTCATCGCCCGCCGTGATCAGCGCTTGCGAGGTCGCATCCAGACCCGACGCAATCTGCGGGCTTGCCAGTTTGTGCAAGAGTTGATCGAGATGCTGGCTATCGCCAAAGGCCTGAATCAACCGCTTTTGCCAACCAGACGGCAGGCCCAGCGTTTTCACCACCGCTTCAAACACCGCCTGATCGCCAACCATGACGGATAGGGTGCGGCCGGGCAAAAGCGTGGCCAAAATGCCAACGGCATCATTGATGGCGCGGGCATCGGCGCTCGCGGTTGCGGTTTCGCCTAAGTCTTCAATGCCTGCCTGATAAAACTCATTGCTGCCATCGCGGCGCTGGCGAAACACCTCGCCCAAGTAACTATAGCGCTTTGGCGTGCCGGTTGCGGTTTCAATATGGCTGAGGCAGACGGGAATGGTAAATTCCGGCCGCAGGCACAGGCTTTCGCCGGTCTCACTCTCGGTCAGGAAAATCCGTCTGCGCAGGTCTTCGCCCGCCATATCCAGGAACGGCTCGGCTGGCTGTATAACCGGGGTATCCACGCGCGGCGCACCACGGGCAGTGAAATCGGCAAGAAGAGAACCGGTAAACTCCGGCATATTGATCAGTGGCATGAATTATCCCGGTTGGTTTACGTAAGTATTCGGGATAATCCGAACACCACCCTTTGACGGCTATGTCAATGATGGGTCTGGCTATGCTGCCATTTTTTATAGGCGAGCAGTCCGCTTGCCAGAACAAACAAGCCAATAGGCATAACTGTATATATCTGTTCAAAAGTCATGGCTGCTTCATCTCCAAAATAGAGAACCTTGCCAATATATGTAACACAACGGATGAAAAAATCCAGAACAGCAGGCCAACAACTGGCACGTTGTGATCATTTTGGGCCGCAAATGTGCTGGCGGCAATGGGTGCCGCCACCCCAACTGTGATGCAGACAGTGGAAAGCCGGTCAAACCAACTGGCTTCCAGCTTTTTCATCTCATTCCACTGGGTGGTGGAAATGGGAGCACTGTCTTCCACACAAGCCTCCTTAAAGTTTCAGCCGTGCCCGGTCTTCTGCCTGTGCTGCCAAAATCTCTTTCACCTTGGCCACAAGCTCTGCTTCAGGAACCATAATTTGCGCCACGCGGGCTTCGCGCCACTCGGTATTATCGGTGATTTCGCCCGACAGACGCTTGCCCTCAATCAGATCCTTGATCTGAACCACGCCCTGTTCACGCTCATCGCCGCCTTGAATGATGGCAATCGGTGATCCGCGCCGATCGGCATATTTCAGCTGATTGCCGAATTTCTTCCAATTGCCCTGATACATTTCAGCGCGAATGCCCTCATTGCGAAGCGCTTGGGTAAAGCGCTGATAGCGGCCCATGCTCTCCACATCGCCATCCATCACCGTGACCAGAACCGGCGCAATCACCTCGTCCGCACCCAGTTTGCCAAGGTTTTTCAACGCCGTCATGAGGCGCGATACGCCGATGGAAAAGCCGGTGGCAGGAACAGGCTGGCCCATGAAACGCGACACGAGGCCATCATAACGACCACCACCGCCAACCGAGCCAAACACGACCTTTTCGCCCTTTTCATTGGTGACGTCGAAGGTCAATTCGGCTTCGTAGACGGGGCCGGTGTAGTATTCGAGGCCACGGACAACGGAAGGGTCGATTTTGATGCGCTTAGATCCGTATCCTGCGGCATCAATAAGCGCGGCAATTGTTTGCAACTCTGAAATTCCTTGGATCGCAGTTGAATTATCACCTGCGATTGCCCTAAGCCCGTTGGTCGTTTCTGAATTATCCGTATAGTACTCCACGTCTCCGATCTTATACGTCTGCATGTCAGACACATCGCGACCAGAATCCTTTACCGGCAGGCCATGCGTGGTTCCGCTTGCGGTAATCGAGATGTAACGCGTCAGCTTCTCAATCTGCTCTGCATTTAAACCTGCACCCTTGGTGAAGTCACCGCTCTCATCCTTACGGCCTTCACCCAGCAGAAGCTTAACGCCCTCGACGCCAAACTTATCCAGCTTATCAATGGCGCGCAAAACATTGAGGCGGCGACCATTGTTTTCATCGCCACCCAGCCCGATGGCTTCCATCACGCCATCCAGAACCTTGCGGTTGTTCACCCGGATCACGTAATCGCCACGCTTGATGCCAAGTGCTTCCAGCGTATCCGCCATCATCATGCACATTTCGCCATCGGCCTGCACGCCGGGTGCGCCAACGCTATCGGCGTCAAACTGCATGAACTGGCGAAAACGGCCTGGGCCTGGCTTTTCATTGCGAAACACATAGCCCGCTCGATAGGTGCGGTAAGGCAGCTGGATCTCGTTGAAATTCTCGGCCACATGGCGGGCAAGCGGGGCGGTGAGGTCGTAGCGCAGGCTCATCCACTGGTCGTCATCGTCCTGCAGCGAAAACACGCCTTCATTGGGGCGGTCGCTGTCGGGCAGGAATTTGCCCAGCGCATCGGTATATTCAAACAGCGGTGTTTCCACCGGATCAAAGCCGTAGCGCTCATAGACTTCGCGGATTTTCGAAGTCATCTCGTTGACGGCGCGAATGTCATGAGCCTCACGATCCACAAAACCGCGGGGCAGGCGGGCTTTCAGTTTCTGTGGCTTCTTGGTTTTTTCGCTCATAATCGGCACCGCATGTCTGATAGGAGTATCTGATGACTATTTTCCGGTTGTCATAGTGGATCACAGCATCAGCGGCAAGACCGTAGACTGGTTCCGGCGGGCAACACATGGTACGGCGATAAAATGATCCTGGAAGCCCTGCAATATGCTGCCACATGGTGGGTCACGACGGCGGAAAACCGACCTTCCATCCGCTATTCGGTGAACTTATGGTCGCGCGCGGGCCGCTGTGCGAAAGACTGGGCCGAGCATGAGGCCAAAACCAAGGGTGCTATCTTGCAAGCGGCGGCGTCGATTTCGCCTCGGCGCACCGCTGTGGTGCTTGGCTCCGGCCTGCTGCGCGATGTGCCGATTGTCGAGTTGTCGCGCGCCTTTGACACCGTCGTCTTGGTTGATCTGGTGCATGTGGCTAGCGTGCGCCTCTGGGTCAGGGCGAAACGCTTGAACAACGTGACATTCGTTGAGCGTGATCTTTCCGGCTATGATGATTTGAAGGCCGGTAAACCGCCGGAGCCGCTCGGTTTTTTGCGCACTGTGCCCTATCTTGATCTGGTGGTCTCGGCCAACCTTCTGTCGCAAATCGGCATGGGTGTAAAAAAGCGGCTGGCTGAGGAGCGATCAGGCACAATGGCGGAAAGCTGCATAGCACAATTGATCGGGGCGCATCTGGATGGCTTGGCCCATGTGCCTGCCAAAACCTGTCTTGTGACCGATGTCGCGTTTGAGGTGATTGATCGCACCGGAAATGTGCATGAGCGCACTGATCTGCTGGCCGGTCTTGCCCCGCCAGCCTCTTTCGCGCAATGGGATTGGCCGGTGGTGCCTTTGGGCGAAGAGAGCAAGGATTACCGAATTGTCCATAAGGTGATTGCGCGATAGACTGGCACGCTCAGAATACAGGATGAAACAATGACCCGTGCGCTTACCACCATCGGTCTTGATGCCGATGACACGCTTTGGCAAAACGAACATTACTATCGGCTGACCGAAGAGCATTTTCGTGCACTGCTGATCGATTATGCCGAGCCTGCGATGATTTCGGATCGTTTGCTGGAGGCGGAAAAGCGCAATCTCGCCTATTACGGTTTTGGCATCAAAGGCTTCACCCTCTCGATGATCGAGACGGCGCTGGATATTACCGAAGGACGCGCCTCCGGTAAGGTGATTGGCGACATTCTCGCCATTGGCCGTGATCTTTTAAGCCATCCGGTGGAGACGCTTCCGGGCGTTGGCGATGTGCTGGAAGCCTTGGCAGGACGCTATTTTCTGGCCCTGATCACCAAAGGTGATTTGTTTGATCAGGAGCGTAAGCTGGCGCAATCTGGTCTTGGCGATTTTTTTGATGCTGTTGAGATTGTCTCTGATAAAAACGCCACCACCTATCGCCGGATTTTTTGTAAGCACGGCGATGAACCGGAACGCGCCATGATGGTCGGCAATTCGCTGAAATCTGATATTGTTCCGGCCTTGGCGGTGGGGGCTTGGGGCGTGTTCGTTCCCCACGAGCTGACATGGGTGCTGGAACACGTTGAAAAGCCTATAGAAGCGCCGAGATTTCGGGAGCTTGCAGAGATAAAAGATCTGCCAGAGTTAATTGCTTCGATTGAGTAGGGTGGCAGCACTTGTGTCGATAACGCTTTGCTGTAGATTGTGCTCATGCGAGCTTTTTTGCGTTTGATGTTGATCTTTGCTGCTTTGGCCTATGGGGCAATGCCGCTGAATGGCATGGCCATGCAGCACATAAATCCGGTAGCGCAGGATCAAAGCCCGATGATGCATAAGCACGCCGATGATGGCGCATCATCTCTCAATATCCTGTCATCTCATGATCGCGATTGTGGCGACAAACATAACATGTTTGGCTGTGGTCATTGCGCGGCCTGTTTGACTTTGCCAGCATTTTACAGCGGATTGACATCCAGAGCGTTTTTGCATGGCGCACCTCTGCCAGCGCTTGGTCATCAGCTTTTCTCACAAAACAGCCAGCCTTTGCTGCCGCCCCCTCGGGCTTGAGCAATAGAAAACGCATGAGATCCTCGATCTCTCTGATTTCTATTCTCTTTCTCGAAAGGTACGACGATAATGAAGAAGCTGATTTTTGCGGCATCAATGCTGCTCGCCTTCACCCAAGCCCAGGCCGAAGATAAAATGCCGGGAATGCAGCATGATATGCCGATGACAGCAGGAGCCAAATCGGACAGCCCGTCCAGTGCTGCTTTCATGCAAGCCAATGCCAAGATGCACAAGGCCATGTCTATCCCGATGACGGGAAATGCGGATGTTGACTTTGTTCGTGGCATGATTGGCCACCATCAAGGGGCCATCGACATGGCCAAGGTTGAGCTGCAATATGGCAAGGATGATAAAATCCGCGCCCTTGCCAAAGAGATCATCAAGGCACAGGAAGGCGAAATTGCCATGATGCAGGCTTGGCTCAAAGCGCACGGCAAGTAACCGCGCTCATTGCATCTGCGGATTAAGTCGGACGCACAAAGCTGCCGCGCAAGGCTTCCACCTTGGCGCGGCAGACGCAGCCTTCAATATGATCATTCACCAACCCCATGGCCTGCATGAATGCATAGACGGTGGTGGGGCCAACAAAGCTCCAGCCGCGCTTTTTCAGCTCTTTGGAAAGCCGAATGGAGGTGGGCGAGGTGGGGTTGGCGCGCAAAGTGGCGTAATCCATTGTGGCCGGGCGCTCTTGCGGTCCCGGCTCGAAACTCCAGAAATACCGCGCCAGCGAGCCAAACTCGGCCTTTATCTCCAAGGCGCGGCGCGCATTGTTAATGGTCGAGGTGATTTTACCGCGATGGCGCACAATGCCGGTGTCGGCAAGGCAGCGGGCAATGTCATTGTCGTCAAATTGGGCGACTTTTTCAAAGTCAAAACCCGCGAACGCTGCGCGAAAATTCTCGCGTTTTCGCAAGATTGTCAGCCAGGACAGGCCGGATTGAAATCCTTCAAGGCATATTTTCTCAAACAGGCGGTGATCGTCAGTGACGGGGCGGCCCCATTCCTCATCATGATAGCGAAGGTAATCCGCCAAACCGCCATGCCAAAAACAGCGCAGCGTGCCCGTCTCGTCTGCAATCAAGCCTGTCTTGTCCATCCGCCCGAATCTCCGTGGTTGAGATATGTTTACTCTTTGTTCACCATTTCACGCAACCCCTTGCTAACCTTGCTGCGCAGTTTACAGCATTGATGCAAGTTTAATGAACGCTTGTTTACCATTTCAGAAATGCGTGGGTGGCAAGGTTTGAGCGTGGGTGAAATCTCATTCCTGTCGGTTTTGTTGTGAGTGTATGTCGATGGCCCGGACCCGGTTTTTGTTGAGTGCCTGCCTTGTTGTTTCGGTTTTGCCCGGAGCGGTGATGGCGAATGATCGTTATCAGGCAAGGCCGCCTGTTATTGTCAGCCCGGATCTGGCCGCGCCGTGGTTGCTGCAATTGGGTGTGAGGTCGCAGCCAGCCCCGGAGGTGTCGCGGCCTGTGCGTCAGAGCCAACCGGTGGTGTATCAGCGGCCTGCGGTCTATCAGGCACCGATGCAGATGCGTGAAAGCTATCCGGCAGCGCCCCGTGCATATCGCCCGCGTGAGGCAGCACCGCTTCGGCCCGCCATCGAGCAGGCAGCGGCGATGCCGGCCCGCAGACCCACCGCGATTGCGCCGCAATTTTTGCCGCAAGTGGTGCGCTATGACACCAAGGAAAAGCCGGGAACCCTGGTGATTGATACCAACAATCGCTTTCTCTATCTGGTGATGGACAATGGTATGGCCCGCCGCTATGGCGTGGGCGTGGGCAAGCCCGGTTTTGAATGGGCGGGCGAGCATAGAGTGACGCGTAAGGCCGAATGGCCAGAGTGGATTCCGCCCCAGGAAATGATTGCGCGTGAAGCGGCCAAAGGCCATTATTTGCCAGCAAAGATGGAAGGTGGGCCAGAAAATCCGCTGGGTGCGCGCGCCTTGTACCTTGGCTCGACACTTTATCGCATCCATGGCACCAATGCGCCATGGACGATTGGCTATGGCGTGTCATCTGGCTGCATCCGTATGCGCAACGAGGATGTGACGGATCTCTATGGGCGCGTGCCGGTTGGCACCAAGGTGATTGTCATCTGATCTCGGGTCTGTTGCGTGATTGAAACTGTTACAACGTGTTTATCTATTTGATAAAACCCAATGCCCTGTGATGGCTTGCGCTTGAGCGTGACTTTGGTAAACATCTTATAAAACAAGGGGGAATTTGTGCATGAAGAGAACAGCATGTTTTGCTGCCATGGCCTTTGCCATGTCAGCCTTTCTTGCTTTGCCCGTGACCACCTCTGCGGCTCCACGGGTGGATGATGCGGCCAATTCAACGGCCAGCAGCGTTGTCACGCGCGAGATGATGAAACGTCCGGTTCCTGACAAGTTCAAGCGCCGTCTGGTGCGTTTGAGCACCAATGAGGCTCCGGGTACGATTATCATCGATACCAACAATAAGTTTCTCTACCTTGTTGAAGGCAATAACAAGGCAATCCGCTATGGTGTCGGCGTTGGCCGTGAAGGCTTTGGCTGGTCAGGGGTTGTCAAGATCGGTCGCAAGGAAGAATGGCCAAGCTGGCGTCCGCCCGCTGAAATGCGCAGCCGTGAAGCCCGTCGTGGTCACTTTTTGCCAGAAGTGCAAAAGGGTGGACCGGATAATCCTTTGGGCGCGCGGGCCATGTATCTTTATAAGGGCAATCGCGATACGATTTTCCGCATCCATGGCACCAATCAGCCTTGGTCGATTGGGCTGAACCTCTCCTCTGGCTGCATTCGCATGAACAACAAGGATGTGCAGGACCTTTACGAGCGCGCTGATATTGGCAGCAAAGTGGTGGTGATTGGCCCCGGAAACAAGCAGGGCGATGTCAGTTTTGATGACCGGGGCGTTGATATTCTGCGCACCATTTTTGGCGGCTGAGGCGCTGTAGCACTTTATATGTGTTGCATGCGGCTGCATGACAGCATTGGCCGAAAGTGGGAATCGATTTAAGGAATTATGCAGTAGATTTAAAGTGTTACAGCGCCGTTCGTCATATATGGCGAACGGCGCTGTAAGCAAACGCAACCGCTTTTAATGGACATTGGGGAAAATAAAGATGCCGACGATGGAATCAGGGCAGGTTTTGCCAGAATCGATCGAGCGTCCCATGCAGAAAACCGGCCTGCTGATCTGGGGCTGTGTTTCACAGATGATGGTTGTGGAAAAGCAAAAAGACGATGCCTTGGTGGCTGCTTTTTCAAACAGCTCCAGAACGGAACTCCGATCGCGCTGATCATAGCGGCGGGTGACTGTTAACAATCCGCATTCGCTGCAGGACAGGCCATGCAAAGAGGCTGCCGAGGCGCTGAGTTTTAAAACGCCGCTGCCAAGATTGCCCGACCATTCTTCCACAAGACCATAAGGCATAAGCCAGTTGCTCATGCCTCCCGTGAGGTCGATACCATTAAATCTCTCTGTATCTGTCAAACCCGCAATTTTAAACATGAAATTTCCCACTTTTCTTTAATACAGGCTTTTTTGATCAGAGTATTTCATTATTTATAGACCCCATGAAATACTCCATGTCTTTCGTTCTGCATTTCCGATAGGCAAAATCGCGCTGGAAATGCTTTGCATAGAGCTTCCCACCACGCTCCATGCCAGGTTTTTCTTTGTAAAGTTACAATCACGGTCATTTTGTAGAATTGGCCAAAGCAGGGTTGCCCGACCATCGGTGTCTTAGAGCGTCGTGCCGAAAACCGGTTTCCATTTTCCGGAGCAAGGCTGATGCAGCGGCTTATCACGTGCCAAGAGATCGCTGAGATTTTATATTTATTGCATCAATTCTTAAATAGACCCCTTACATCGAGATGAATTTAAGGTTGAAATCGCCAAAGCTCGGTGCCGTATGCATTCTTTTATAAAGAGCGCTACGCCTCATAACTCTGAACGGATGAATGTCGTACATTGAGAGCCATCTGATTTTGTCGGTATCGGCTATTTCCCCGTGCGGTTTTCTCGGCATGGTACACGTACAAAAAATGAATGAAATTCACTTATCTAAATTTTCGTCAAAAAAAAAGCACTAAATTGCGAGACTCGAATTGAAAGGAGCAATGATAAAAACAACCTTAGGTTTATTTTTAACGTTTTCATTTTATAATCTCGTCAATAATATCCCGTGTTGTTTTCATTTTTTACATTTTTGCTTGTATTTTGATTTTTATCATTTCCTGATCGCTCGACGTTTGTATCGTGCAGAAAATCGGAAGCGGCACGATGCTGTTGTGGCACCAGGGTTCACTATATCGGCACCATCATTTTCGCCAAGCCAGCAGTGGCGCTTGGACAGACTGTTAAATCGATTTCGATTTTCAGTATTGACTCATATCCTCGATTGGAACAAATAAAGAACATTAGGGTTCTGGTGATCGTGAAAGTGTAGAAGGGACCTTTGAGGATGGCGAATATTGTCTCTAATCCGGTTCTAGCCGCGCTTCGCGCCAAGGTTCAGACGCTGGAAGGGCAAAGTGGGCGAGTGCGTGATGTTTTGCCCTTTGGCGTGGCTGGCATTGACCGGCAATTGCCCGGCGGCGGTCTTGCTCTGGGGGCCTTGCATGAAGTGGCGGGCGGCGGTGCCGATGCCGTGCATGCGTCGGTGGCCGCCTTGTTTGCTGCCGGCATTGCAGCGCGTGTGAGCGGCAAAGTGCTGTGGTGTGTCACGCAGCGCGATTTGTTTGCGCCTGCGCTGGAACAGGCCGGGCTTGTGCCGGATCGAGTCATTTTCATTGAAACAGGCGACGAAAAAAGCCTGTTATCGTGTTTTGAAGAAGGCCTGCGCCATGGCAGTCTTGGTGCCGTGGTGGCCGAGATTGCCCGCTTGCCCATGACAATTTCGCGCCGCCTGCAATTGGCGGCAGAGCGCTCCGGCACCATTGGCATTGCGCTCAGGCGCTGGCGACATCCCGCAGGCCAGGCAGATTTTGGCCAGCCTACAGCGGCTGTTACCCGCTGGCGAACCTATTTTGTGCCATCCGCACCCTTGCCGGTGGCGGGAATTGGCCGAGCGCGGTGGCGATTGGAATTGGTGCGGTGTCGCGGTGGTGAAGCGGCTGAATTTGAAGTGGAGGCTTGTGATGCCCAGGGTCATATCGCTTTTCCTTCCAAACTGGTCGATCGACCGGCTGCGACGAAAATCGCCAGACGATTTGCCCCTTCATGACCGGCCACTTGTGCTGGTTGCCCGCATGGGCAGTCGCCGGGTTGTGGCGGCTGTGGATGCAAAGGCGCAAGCCGCAGGTTTGCGGGTGGCGATGCCGCTTGCCAAGGCGCAGGCATTGGTTGCCGGGCTGACCATTCGCGATATGGATTCTGCCGCCGATCTGCAAGGGCTTCATCGTCTGGCCTTGTCGGTTTTGCAGCAGGTCTCGCCCGTGGTGGCAGCCGATGCGCCAGATGGCCTGATGCTGGACACCACAGGCGCTGAGCATTTGCATGGCGGGGAAGCTGCCATGCTGCAAGGGCTGCTAGAGCGGTTTGACGGCATGGGGGTGGAGGCAAAGGCGGCCATTGCCCCGACATGGGGCGTTGCCCATGCTGTTGCACGCTTTTCAAAGCGGCGCATCGCGATCATTGAGCCGGGGCACGAAGAAGAGGCGCTTCGCCCCTTGCCCATCGCAGCCTTAAGGCTGGATCGCAACACGGTGGATGGTTTGGCAGTGCTGGGGTTTGAGCGGATTGGCGATCTTCTTGGCCAGCCGCGTGCACCGCTCATTCAGCGGTTTGGTCCGCAACTGGGCCGCAGGCTGGATCAGGCGCTGGGGATCGTGGCAGAGCCGGTCGATCCGGTGCGGGTGCCAGAGCTGCCCTCAGTGGAGAGGATGTTTGCCGAGCCCATCGCCGCTGCTGAAACCATTGCCCGTTATATCCAAAAGCTGGTTGTGGCGCTCTGTCAGGAGCTGGAGCAAAAGGGCATTGGTGCGCGACGGCTCGATTTGATCTGCCATCGGGTGGACAATCAGCGCGAAGTGGTGCGCGTGGGCATGGCCCAGCCAGTGCGGGATGCAAAGCGCTTGACCCGCCTGCTATGCGACCGGATTGAGAGCATTAATCCCGGTTTTGGCATTGAAATCATGTCGTTGACGGCAACGCTGATCCAACCCTTGCAGGCTTGTCAAGCAATCTCTCTGCTGGATGAGGAGCCAGCAGCCGATATTTCTGGTCTGATCGATATTCTTGCCAATCGTGTGGGGCATAACAGGCTCTATCGGATTGCGCCTGTGGCAAGCGACGTGCCAGAGCGGTCTTTGCGGCGTATCGCGCCGCTTTCGCCGGATGTTGGGCAGGGCTGGAACCATGAATGGCCACGGCCATCGCGTCTGTTGCCCTATCCGGAGCCGATCGAAACCATGGCACTTTTGCCAGACCATCCGCCGGTGTGGTTTTCCTGGAAGGGCCAACGGCGGCGGGTCAGCCGTGCGGATGGGCCGGAGCGTGTGTTTGGTGAGTGGTGGACGCGCGATGCCGAGCTGGAGGCTGTGCGCGATTATTTTCGCGTCGAAGACGAGGCGGGCGAGCGCTATTGGATTTTCCGCGCAGGCGATGGCGAGCACGCTGAAACCGGCTCGCATCGCTGGTTTTTGCATGGGATATTCGCATGATGTCCCGCTATGTCGAGTTGCAGGTCACTTCGCATTTTTCCTTTTTGCGGGGGGCGTCGTCTTGCGAAGAGCTGTTCGAGCAGGCCAAAACCCTTGGTATTGAGGCGCTGGCCATTGTAGATCGGCATTCTCTGGCGGGCATCGTACGGGCCTATCAGGCGGCCAAGGACACCGGTGTGCGGCTGATTATTGGCTGTCGGGTTGATCTCACCTGTGGCATGGCGGTGTTGCTCTATCCCACAGATCGGGCCGCTTACGGGCGGCTTTGCAGGCTTCTTTCCCTTGGAAAAACAAAAGGAGGCAAGGGCAAGTGCCAGCTGGAGTGGGCTGATCTTGCGGCCTATGCAGAAGGTCTGCTGGCAGTTTTGGTGCCCGATTTGGCCGATGACGCTTGCGCCTTTCGGCTGCGCCGCCTCAAAGAAGTTTTTGCGGATCGCGCCTATCTGGCCCTGACGCTGCGGCGCAGGCCCAATGACCAATTGCGGTTGTTTGAGCTGACAGCTTTGGCCGAGGCGGCGCGCGTGCTAACCCTTGTGACCAATGATGTGCTGTTTCACGCACCAGAGCGGCGCATTTTGCAAGATGTTGTCACTTGTATTCGCCATAACGTGACGATTGACAATGCCGGTTTCCGGCGCGAGCGCCATGCGGACCGATATCTGAAACCACCAGCGGAAATGTATCGCTTGTTTTCGCGCAACACTGATGCGGTGGCGCGCACACAAGAATTTGCGGCGCGGTGCAGATTTTCGCTGGATGAATTGATCTATCAATATCCCGAGGAGCGACAATTCCCGGATTTGACGCCGCAACAGGCACTGGAAAAGCTGACATGGGAAGGTGCCAAAAATCGCTATCCCAATGGTATCTCAGACACTGTGCGCAGAACGCTTGAGCATGAATTGCGACTGATTGCGCAATTGGATTATGCGCCCTACTTCCTGACGGTCAATTCCATCGTGCAATTTGCCCGCTCGCAAAACATTCTCTGTCAGGGGCGCGGCTCTGCGGCCAATTCGACAGTCTGCTACGTGCTGGGCATTACCTCGATTGATCCGGTTCATAGCGATTTGCTGTTTGAGCGCTTCATATCGGTCGAGCGCCGCGAGCCGCCGGATATTGACGTGGATTTTGAGCATCAGCGCCGCGAAGAGGTTATTCAATGGATTTATGGTCGGTACGGCCGCACCCGTTCGGCGCTTTGCGCGGTGGTGACACGCTATCGCAGCAAGGGGGCCTTGCGTGATGTGGGCAAGGCTTTGGGCCTGCCGGAAGATTTGACCAAGACCCTGTCATCGCGGGTCTGGGGATGGTCCGACACGGTTTCTGAAAAGCATGTCAAGGATTTGAACCTCAATCTTCAGGACCGCCGTTTGCGCCTGACTTTGGAACTGGCGCAGCAATTGATTGGCGCGCCCCGCCATTTGTCGCAGCATCCGGGCGGCTTCGTGCTGACCCGCGATCGGCTGGATGAATTGGTGCCGATTGAGCCTGCCGCCATGGAGGATCGGCAGGTGATTGAATGGGACAAGGACGATATCGACATTCTTAAATTCATGAAGGTTGATGTGTTGGGGCTTGGCATGTTGTCGTGCATGCGGCGCTGTTTTGAGATGATCGAAAAATATAAAGGCGAACCGCATGATCTGGCGACAATCCCACAGGAGGATCCGCAGACTTATGCGATGATCTCCAAAGCGGACACCATTGGTGTGTTTCAGATTGAGAGCCGGGCACAGATGTCCATGCTGCCGCGGATGAAGCCTCAAACATTCTATGATCTGGTGATCGAGGTGGCCATTGTGCGGCCCGGCCCTATTCAGGGTGATATGGTGCATCCTTACCTGCGCAGGCGTGAGGGCAAGGAAAAGGTCGAATATCCCAAACCAGAGCTCTATAATGTCCTGCATAAAACATTGGGTGTGCCGCTGTTTCAGGAGCAGGCCATGCGGGTGGCCATTGAATGCGGTGGATTTACCCCCGGTGAGGCCGATCAATTGCGCCGCTCCATGGCAACGTTCAAACATACGGGTGGTATTAGCAAGTTTGGTGAAAAGCTGATTTCCGGCATGGTCAAGAATGGCTATGAGCGAGAATTTGCCGAGCGGACCTTTCGCCAGCTCGAAGGCTTTGGCTCCTATGGTTTTCCGGAAAGCCACGCCGCATCTTTCGCGCTGATCGCCTATGCCTCGTCATGGGTCAAATGCCACCACCCGGATGTGTTTTGCGCAAGCTTGCTCAATTCGCAGCCCATGGGCTTTTATGCTGCCGCCCAGATTGTGCGCGATGCCGAGGCCCATGGGGTGACTGTGCTGCCCGTCTGCATCAATGCGTCGCGATGGGATTGCACATTGGAGAGAGAGGCAGGGGATGAGGGGGATGGAGGCCGGGGATTTTTGGCGGTGCGCCTTGGTTTGCGCATGGTCAGAGGTTTGAGCAATGCCGAAGCGGCGCTCTTGGTGGCCAATCGTGGCGAGGAGCAATTTATCTCGGTGGATGATGTATGGCAGCGGGCAGGCGTTTCAGCGCAGACGCTGGTGTCTCTCGCAGAGGCCGATGCGATGCGCCCGTCGCTGAAGCTTGCCCGTCGCGATGCGCTGTGGACCATCAAGGCTTTCAGTGATGCACCTTTGCCGCTGTTTGCAGCGGCCGCAAAGACAGGTTCGCTTGTTGAGCAGGTAGAGCCGGAGGTGTCGCTGCGACCGATGACGGCGGGCAGTGAGGTGGTACAGGACTACGGCCATGTTGGGCTAACATTGCGCGAGCATCCGCTGTCTTTTCTGCGCGAGGATTTGAACCGCAAAGGTATGTTAACCTGTCGCGATGCGTTTTCCAAACCGGACAGGACCCGCGCGACAGTTGCGGGCATGGTGCTGGTGCGCCAGCGTCCCGGCTCGGCCAGAGGCGTGATTTTCATGACCATTGAAGATGAAACAGGCGTGGCCAATCTGGTGGTGTGGAAAAAAATGTTTGAAAAATATCGCCCTGTGGTGATGGGGGCCGCCATGGTTGGTGCGCGGGGCTATATCCAGCGGGAAGGCGAGGTGGTGCATCTGGTGGTGCAACATATTGAGGATCTCAGTCGACAACTGGGCAGTGTCGGCGCGCGCGATAGGCCGTTTCCGTTGCCTCATGGACGGGGTGATGAGTTTCATCACGGCATTCCGCCTGTTGACCCACGCACGGTGGCGAAATCGCCCTTGCCGTACACACCCCCGTTTGCGGCCTCTAAGTCAGAAATACCACCGCCGCGCACTGTGGCTGACCCCTATGAGCATCTGGACCAGATACGGGTGCGCTCGCGCGACTTTCACTGAGGTCGCGCAAAATGCGAGGGCAGCAGCGGGAGCTCTTACCAGCCATAGCTGACTGTCGCGCCGCTCTGATTGTTGCCGTATTGGCGCACATTCACATTGCTGCGGCGGCCAAACTGGAAAATGCCATAGGCGTTGTCATTGCCATCCTGCTCCAGCGTCGCATTATGCTCGCTGCCTTGCTGGCGAATGATACCCAGATTGCGCCTGCCATTTTGGGCAAGGCCCGCAGAATTGTTGCGACCCAATTGCTCGATATTGCCATCTTTGAAATTGCGATAGAGCGAGTAGAGCTGCAAGCCGCTGGAGATCATATCACCATCACCGCCGTTTGCTGGCGAGAAATTCATTGAAATCGAACCGCCAGCATGGGCAGGGGCAGTAATTGCCATTGTGCCAAGACCACTGATGAGAATGGCAGTGGCCAGGCTCTTGAAAGACAAGTGGTTCATAGGGATCTCCATCGTGATCGTTTTTTTGTCGGTATTGGGGCTGGTTTAAGCGCTGTCGCCAATGCGCTTGGTGCAGCTGACGGTTTGCTTGTCGACAGTCACCTCAAGCGTTGCCTTGTAGCCGCCTTTGCCATCCAGCATGACGGAACCAAGGGTGGCAGGCTTGCTTGGTGTGGCGTTGAATGCGCCGCTTTGGTCAATGTTCGTGCCATTCAACGTGCCGGTGCTGCTGATGTGGAATGTATAATTGCCATTGACGCTGCGATCGGTTGAGGCGATGGCGTTGAGGGTGATCTGCCCACCAGACTGGCTGGTGCGAATATCACAACTCACCGGACCTGTGGATTGCGCGGCGGTGGTGCCCATGGTTGCAAAAGCGGCAATGGGCAGCAAAATCACACCCGTGGCGATTGCGAGATGGCGATGATTTTTGACAATGCTATGCATGACTTCATCTCCTGGGGGTGAAAGGCGATCCGCACGCTCTGGTGCGGGTCTGCCGGGCCGATGCGTCTATTTGGGAAGGTTATGGGCAGGCTTGGACAAAAGCGGCCACATTGCCGCTACCACCCTGATTGACGTTGGCGGCGCAGCCATGGCCGACCTGAACGCCAGCGGTAATATTGCCATTGCCGTCCTGCGTGATGACTGTTGTGTGGTTGGAGCCAAACTGGCCAATACCGGCGACGTTGCGATTGCCGGACTGATAGGTCTCACCGTAGTTGCCATGGCCTTGCTGGCCGACAGCGGAGAGATTATCGCTGCCATATTGCCGGCTGTTCATCCTATTGTAGCCGCCGTCCTGATAAACACGAATGCGGTTTCTGTAACCATTCTGGGCACCGCCTGACGAATTGGACCAGCCATATTGCTCAATCCGCACATCGTTGGCCATGGCCGGTGCGATGATGGTAAAGCCGACAAGGGCAGTTGCGATAAAAAATTTGGCGATCATGAGAGCCTCTCCTCTGAGGGATGGTGCCGTTGTTGAACGCTCTCTTTCTATGCTGCTGTGTTGGAACGGATGCTGAAGGCACCATTCAGATATCGTTCACCCGAAATTTTTTTGGCAGGTCTTTTCACTATTAAAATCAAGGTTGAGGCTTGAACAAAAAAAGAGCGGTCCGAAGACCGCTCTCTCAAACTCTGAACCGTATGGGGTCAGATGTATAAGGCCAAGGCCTTATTACATCATACCACCCATGCCGCCCATGCCACCCATGTCAGGCATGCCGCCAGCGGTTTCCTTCTTAGGAAGTTCAGCAATCATGGCTTCGGTGGTGATCAGCAGGGAAGCAACCGAGGCTGCATTCTGCAGGGCTGTGCGAACAACCTTAACAGGGTCAACGATACCCATGGCAATCATGTCACCAAACTCGCCGGTCTGGGCATTGTAGCCGAAGTTGTCGTTGTCCTTGTCGAGGATCTTGCCAACGATGATCGAAGCTTCGTCACCTGCGTTTGTTGCAATCTGGCGAACCAGAGACTGCAGAGCGCGGCGAACGATGTTGATGCCAGCTTCCTGATCGTCGTTCACACCCTTAACGGTGATCTTGGTGGACGAGCGCAGCAGAGCTGTACCGCCGCCAGGAACGATGCCTTCCTGAACAGCAGCGCGTGTTGCGTTCAGAGCGTCGTCGATGCGGTCCTTGCGTTCCTTCACTTCGATTTCCGTCGAGCCGCCAACGCGGATCACGGCAACGCCGCCAGCCAACTTGGCCAGACGTTCCTGAAGCTTTTCGCGGTCGTAATCGGAAGAGGTTTCTTCGATCTGAGCCTTGATCTGGGCAACGCGGCCTTCGATGTCGGACTTCTGACCTGCACCATCAACGATGGTGGTGTTTTCCTTGGTGATGGAAACCTTCTTGGCGCGGCCGAGCATGTCGAGCGTGACAGTTTCGAGCTTGATGCCGAGGTCTTCAGAAATCACGGTACCGCCAGACAGGATCGCGATGTCTTCCAGCATAGCCTTGCGGCGATCGCCGAAGCCAGGAGCCTTGACAGCAGCAATCTTCAGGCCGCCACGCAGCTTGTTGACAACCAGCGTTGCAAGAGCTTCGCCTTCAACGTCTTCAGCGATGATGACGAGTGGCTTGCCGGTCTGCACAACAGCTTCCAGAACTGGCAGCATAGCCTGCAGGTTGGAAAGCTTCTTTTCGTGCAGCAGGATGTATGCGTCTTCCAGGTCAGCAACCATCTTTTCAGGGTTGGTAACGAAGTAAGGCGACAGGTAGCCGCGGTCGAACTGCATGCCTTCAACGACTTCCAGTTCGGTTTCAGCGGTCTTGGCTTCTTCGACGGTGATAACACCTTCGTTGCCAACCTTCTGCATGGCTTCAGCAATGTCCTTGCCGACCTGCGTGTCGCCGTTTGCAGAGATTGTACCAACCTGAGCAACTTCTTCAGATGTGGAGATCTTCTTGGCCTTGGCCTGAAGGTCCTTCACAACTTCAGCAACAGCCAGATCGATACCGCGCTTCAGGTCCATTGGGTTCATGCCGGCAGCAACAGCCTTGTTGCCTTCGCGCACGATAGCCTGGGCCAGAACGGTCGCGGTCGTGGTGCCGTCGCCTGCGATGTCGTTGGTCTTGGAAGCAACTTCCCGAACCATCTGTGCGCCCATGTTTTCGAACTTGTCTTCCAGTTCGATTTCCTTGGCAACAGAAACGCCGTCCTTGGTGATGCGTGGAGCGCCGAACGACTTGTCGATGATAACGTTACGACCCTTAGGGCCGAGTGTTACCTTCACAGCGTCAGCAAGGATATCAACGCCGTGCAGCATCTTTTCGCGCGCAGTGCGGCCAAACTTGATTTCTTTAGCAGCCATTTTCAAAACTCCCGGGCATCTCGCCCATTGGTGAATTGGTTAAAAGGAAGAAGGGGTATCAGGCTAAAATCAGCCGATCACGCCCATGATGTCGGCTTCCTTCATGATCAGCAGGTCAACGCCGTCGAGCTTGACTTCAGTGCCAGACCACTTGCCGAACAAAACGCGGTCGCCAACTTTAACGTCCAGAGCAACCAGTGCGCCCTTGTCGTCGCGTGTGCCTGGGCCAACAGCGATGATTTCGCCTTCAGCTGGCTTTTCCTTGGCGGTATCAGGAATGATAATGCCGCCCTTTGTCTTTTCTTCAGATTCTACGCGCTTTACAACAACGCGGTCGTGAAGTGGGCGAAAATTGGTGCTTGCCATTGTCTAATCCCTCGATCAAATGACATTCGCGGACCGAAACGGCCCCGCATGGATAATGTTAGCACTCAGTCTATTTGAGTGCTAGCGAGCCTGAGATAAGGATGAGGTGGGCGGGAGTCAAGGACAGAGGATTAAAAAAATCACGCTCAAAAATTGAAAGCCCCAAAAAAGAAAACAGAGGCATGACGACCATTCTAGACCCGGGAATGCGACAGGATGATGCCAAAACCGTGACATTTGGCGAAATCTGTAAGACTTTTGCAAAAATCGGCTGTCTGAGCTTTGGCGGTCCCGCCGCTCAGATCGGTTTGATGCACCGGATTGTGGTGGATGAAAAGCGTTGGCTGTCGGAAGCCCGTTTTCTGCACGCGCTGAATTATTGCATGCTGCTGCCCGGCCCGGAGGCACAGCAATTGGCCACCTATATCGGCTGGTTGAATGGGGGATTGCGCGGTGGCGTGGCCGCCGGGCTGTTGTTTGTGCTGCCCGGATTGGCCGTTATGCTGGGTCTGTCCACACTGTATGCGCTCTACCACAATGTCGGCTGGATTGCTGGATTGTTTTTCGGCTTGAAAGCGGCGGTGCTGGCCATTGTGCTGCAAGCCTTGCTGCGTATTGGCAAAAGGGCGCTGACATCCTCCTTTCATAGAGTGATTGCGCTTTTCGCCTTTGTGGCATTGTTTTGTTTGTCTTTGCCGTTTCCGCTGGTTGTTGTGGGTGCTGCAGTGGCAGGCCTGATAAGTGCGCGCTTTGCGATGGTGGATGTAAGCCCGCAGGCTGCGGCCTCTTCGCCTCTGTCGTTGAAGTCGGTGCTTTTGTCGCTGATCGTGTGGCTTTGTCTCTGGTTGGCACCGCTGGCGCTTTTATCGCTCTTGTCCGGGCATGAGCGGCTGCTGGATATTTTTACCTTTTTTGCCCGCATGGCGCTGGTGACCTTCGGAGGTGCCTATGCCGTTTTGGCCTATGTGGCACAGGTCGCGGTGGAGCATTATCACTGGCTGAAACCGGGCGAAATGCTGGATGGCTTGGCTTTGGCCGAAACCACGCCCGGTCCTCTGGTGCTGGTTTTGTCCTTCACAGGGTTTCTCGCAGCCTTTCGAGATCCCGGCGGCGTGATGCCGGTTGTTGCCGGGCTTATGGGTGGCTTGCTTACCGCTTGGGCCACCTTTGCCCCCAGTTTTCTGTTTATTTTTGCCGGAGCACCCTTGATTGAGCGCTTGCGCGGCCATGCGCTGGTGGATGCAGCGCTTTCAGCCATTACGGCGGCTGTGGTGGGGGTGATTCTCAATCTCTCTGTCTGGTTTGGCTTGCATGTGCTGTTTGCGCAGGTGGTGCAGCGCGACATGGTGGCCGCAATTGGTTTTTCATTGCCGGTGCCCGAATGGACGACGCTTAACGGAGCTTCTCTGGTGATTGCGCTTTTGACTGCCCTGCTGTTGTTTCGGTTTCGGCTTGGCATTGCCACGGTGCTGGCAACGGCTGCGGCTCTGGGGGTGGCAATCCGGTTCATGGCATAAATTCTCCATGCTCAATGACCAATTGCCGCAAAAACTCTTGCTATCGACGCTATCCTTTGCCATGTCACCGACACCTGTTCATCGCATAAGGCAGATCAATGACCCAGCGCCTCTCAACATTTCTCGATGCAACCGACGCTTATGATGTCGTGCTTTGCGATGTTTGGGGCGTGCTCCACAATGGTGTGGATGTGTTTGCAGGGGCAGGCGAAGTGCTGAGCGCGGCCCGCGAAAAAGGCCTGACCGTGGTGCTGATCACCAATTCACCACGGCCATCGCCGGGCGTGATCAGCCAATTGAAGGCCATGGGCGTGCTTGATGGCGCTTTTGACCGGATTGTCACCTCCGGCGATGTGACCCGCACGCTGATTGCGCAAGGCCCAAAGAAGGTTTTCTTGCTGGGACCAGAGCGCGACCTGCCGCTGATGGATGGGCTGGATGTCACAGTTGTGGGGGCTGATGAGGCTGAATGTATTGTCTGCACCGGCCTGTTTGATGACGAAGTGGAAATGCCGGAAGATTACCATGACATGTTGGTGGCCTTCCAACAGCGCTCAGTGCCATTGATTTGCGCCAACCCTGATCTGATTGTTGAGCGCGGCCATAAGATGATTCCCTGTGCTGGTGCTGTTGCCGCCTATTATCAGCAATTGGGCGGCGAAACCCGCGTGGCGGGCAAGCCCCATAAGCCTATTTACGAAGCAGCTTTTGCGGCCGCCCGTGATGCGCGCGGCACAGAGATTGACAAGGCGCGGGTGATCGCCATTGGCGATGGCATGCCCACCGATGTGAAGGGGGCTGTCGATGCCGGTCTTGATCTGCTCTACATCGCAGGTGGCATTCATGCGGCCGAATACACCGTGAATGGCCAGATTGATGAGGCGATCTTGAAAGCCTATCTGACCGGGGAGGGTGTAACACCTGCCTTCTGGATGCCAAGACTCGCCTGAAGCCTTTAGTGGATATAAGCCAATGACCGTTTTTCATCGCAATGAAAAAAAGACCCCGCTGCCGGATGGCCTCAAAGGCGGCGTGGTGGCCATTGGCAATTTTGATGGCGTGCATCGCGGCCATCAAACCGTGTTGCGCCGGGCGCTGGAATTGGCACAACAGCGCAATGTGCCAGCATTGGTGCTGACATTCGAGCCGCATCCGCGCACCGTGTTCAAGCCGGACGCCCCGGTTTTTCGGCTGACACCTGCCCCTTTGAAAGCGCGTTTGCTGGAAGCCATCGGCTTTCATGCGGTGATTGAATATCCGTTTGATCTCGAATTTTCCCAGCGCTCTGCCGATGCGTTTATCCGCTCTGTTTTGGTGGATTGGCTGGGGGCGAGCGAAGTGGTCACCGGCTTTGACTTTCACTTTGGCAAGGGCCGCGAAGGTGGTCCGGCCTTTTTGATGGAAGCGGGCGCTCGCCACGGTTTTGGCGTGACCTTGCTGGATGCCTTTCGCGATGAAAACGCCGAGGTGGTGTCCTCCACCCGCATTCGAGGCCTGCTGCCAGAAGGGGCTGTGAGCGAAATGGCCGGCTTGCTTGGCTATCGCTATACCGTTGAGGCGGAAGTGATCAAAGGCCAGCAGCTTGGTCGCACGCTTGGCTTTCCCACGGCCAATATGGCGCTGGCACCGCAGGCCAATTTGCGCCCCGGCATTTATGCCGTGCGTTTGCGCAGGCCAGATGGCGTGATCCGTGATGGGGTAGCAAGTTTTGGCTATCGCCCGACCGTGACCGAAGATGGTGCCGCCCTTTTGGAAACCTTCGTGTTTGATTTTTCCGGCGATCTTTATGGCGAGGTCTGTGCCGTGTCCTTCTTCGGGCATTTGCGCGATGAATGGAAGTTTGATGGGCTGGAACCGTTGGTGGCGCAGATCAAGCGCGATGAGGAAGAGGCAAGGGCGCTTTTGGCGGGTGTGCGTCCGCTGAGCGTTCTGGATGAGACAATAGCGTTTTAGCGGATACCATTTTCAGGCAATGCGCTGAATGCATGACAGAATTGCGTGAAATCTGCGGGTGTTTTGACAAAAAAGCTTTAAGAGGCGTCTTCTATCTTTCACGCGGGTTCATAGGAAACCTTCAGCATAAGGAGTACGTGTCATGAATGAGGTCGTCAATCAGCGTTCGCTGTTTCAGTCCGCTCCCCGTTTTACCATTGGCCGCAATCAAAACGGCTGCTGGGTCCTTCAGGATGCGACTGACAAACTGGGCGGTCTTTTCGCCAGCGAGGAAGCAGCGCTGAAATTTGTATCGAAGGAATGCACGAATTATTTCGAGGATATTCGCCGTGCTCCCGCATCAATGACGGTTGAGCTCATAACCGGCGAGGCAGCTTTTTCGTCCGCGGCCTGATCCGTCTTCATCCCCAATTGCGCTTTCCACAGTGGCGGTTCACATCGCTTTTCTGTTGGCCTACACGTGTGCGCGTCGTTTGCCCCGGCATTTTTAAAACCCGATAGGGCGGCAAAACCGCCTTGTTGTTTTGCCCCTTTTCTTTCAAAGGGAAACCGCTTAAACAATCGCCATCATGAGAAAAGTCTGGCTGACCATATCTCTGCGAATTATTAGCCCGGCCTTCCGCGCGCTCTAGGAGCCGCCGGAGGGTCCGGGTTTTCGGCGTTTGATCCATCATGCGCCCCGTCACCGACTTTATTCAATTCAGGCGCAAAGCATGCCGCCTCTCATCTATGGCTAGATCATGACCGATACTGTTGACAAAAAAGACTATTCCGCAACGCTGGCGCTGCCGCAGACGGAATTTCCCATGCGCGCAGGACTGCCGCAAAAAGAGCCGGAAATCGTGGCCCGCTGGCAGCAGATGGGCCTTTACAAGAAGCTCCGCGCCTCTGCCGCTGGCCGCGAAAAATTCGTGCTGCACGATGGCCCTCCATATGCCAACGGCAATATCCACATCGGCCACGCGCTGAACAAGATCCTCAAAGACGTCATCACCCGCTCGTTCCAGATGCGCGGTTTTGATAGCAATTACGTGCCCGGCTGGGATTGCCATGGCCTTCCCATCGAGTGGAAGATCGAGGAAAAATACCGCGAAAAGGGCAAGGACAAGAACGAAGTTCCGATCAACGAATTCCGCAAGGAATGCCGTGAGTTTGCCTCTGGCTGGATCAAGGTGCAGTCAGAAGAGTTCAAACGCCTCGGCATCGAAGGCGATTTTGACAATCCCTACACCACCATGAATTTCCACGCCGAAGCCCGCATCGCTGGCGAACTGCTGAAAATCGCCAAAAGCGGTCAGCTTTACCGTGGCTCCAAGCCGATCATGTGGTCGGTGGTGGAACGCACCGCCTTGGCTGAAGCCGAGGTGGAGTATCACGAAGTTGAAAGTGATGCGATCTGGGTGAAGTTTCCGGTGGTTGCAGAAGGTTGGGGGCAGAGTCCCGAAGGTAGCTACCCCTCAATGGCTGCCGCCTTCGCTGCTGCGAAAAAGTTGGAAGCCGATCTTGTTGGCGCAAGCGTCGTTATCTGGACCACCACCCCTTGGACCATCCCCGGAAATCGGGCTATCTCTTTTTCCTCTAAAATTGAATATGGCCTTTATGAGGTTACGGCAGCGGCGAATGACTTCGGTCCGCAACCCGGAGAAAAGCTGGTGTTTGCAGACCAGCTGGCTTCCGGTGCGTTTGCAAAAGCCAAATTGGAATACAAAAAGATCACAGGAATTCCTCCAGAACTCCTTAGCATAATGACGTGCGATCACCCTCTGAAGGGACTTGCTGGCGGTTATGAATTTGCCGTTCCACTCATTGACGGTGACCACGTTACCGATGATGCAGGTACTGGCTTTGTCCACACCGCCCCCGGCCATGGTCGTGAAGACTTTGATGCTTGGATGGATTTCGTTGGAAAACTGCTGAAGCAGTTCAGTAACAAAGAAATTGAGCGTTCCAGAGACTTTCATTTTGATGCAGATCTCGAATGTTTCGTGTTTACGGGAAAGCCATTCCACACGAAAATCCCCTTCACCGTCGATGACGCTGGCTTCTACACCGAAGATGCGCCCGGTTTTGGCCCATCGGCTGAGGGTGGCGCTGCCCGCGTGATGGACGACAACGGCAAGAAGGGCGATGCCAACGAGCGGGTCATCAAGGCCTTGATCGCCGCCAACAACCTGTTTGCCCGTGGCCGGATCAAGCATGACTATCCGCATTCATGGCGCTCCAAGAAGCCGGTGATCTTCCGCAATACGCCGCAATGGTTTGTCTATATGGACAAGGAATTGGGCGATGGCACCACGTTGCGCTCGCGCGCCCTCGGAGCCATTGACGACACCCGTTTTGTACCTGCCGCTGGCCAGAACCGCCTGCGCGCCATGATCGAAGGCCGCCCGGATTGGGTGCTGTCGCGTCAGCGCGCATGGGGTGTGCCGATCTGCGTATTTGCCGATGAGGCTGGCGAAGTCTTGCAAGACGACACCGTTAATGCCCGCATTCTGGAAGCCTTTGAGGTTGAAGGTGCGGATGCATGGTTTGCCGACGGTGCCAAGGAGCGTTTCCTCGAAGGTGTGGCCGATCAAGACCGTTGGACGCAGGTGCGCGACATTCTGGATGTGTGGTTCGATTCGGGCTGCACCCACACGTTTACGCTGGAAGATCGCCCCGATCTGAAATGGCCTGCCGATGTGTATCTCGAAGGCTCAGACCAGCATCGCGGCTGGTTCCACTCATCGCTGCTGGAATCTTGCGCTACCCGTGGCCGGGCACCGTATAATGCGGTGATCACGCATGGGTTCACCATGGCGGAAGATGGTCGCAAGATGTCGAAATCCATCGGCAATACCATTGCGCCACAGGATGTTATGGCGCAGTCTGGTGCTGATATCCTGCGTCTTTGGGTGATGAACACCGATTACTGGGAAGACCAGCGTCTGGGCAAAACCATCATCCAGACCAATGTGGATGCCTATCGCAAGATCCGCAACACCATCCGCTGGATGCTCGGCACGCTGGCGCACGACCATGGCGAAGAGATCGCCTATGACACATTGCCAGAGCTGGAAAAGCTGATGCTGCATCGGCTGTCGGAGTTGGATCAGCTTGTGCGCGACGCCTATGATGCGTTCGAGTTCAAGAAGATCACCCGCGCATTGACCGATTTTGCCAATGTCGAGCTCTCGGCCTTCTATTTCGATATCCGCAAAGACGCGCTTTATTGCGATGCGCCATCGTCACCGCGCCGTCGTGCGGCCCTGTTTGTGATTCGCAAACTGTTCGATTCGCTGGTGTTGTGGTTTGCGCCAATGATGCCCTTCACCACCGAAGAAGCATGGTTGTCGCGCAATCCGGCAGCCGAATCGGTGCATCTGGAGCAGTTTCCGATTGTGCCTGCCGCGTGGCGCAATGACGCCATTGAGGCCAAATGGGCCAAGGTGCGCAAGGTTCGCTCTGTTGTAACGGGTGCGCTTGAAGTGGAGCGCAAGGACAAGCGGATTGGCTCGTCTTTGGAAGCCGCACCGGTTGTGCATATTGGCGACGCTGAGCTTTTGGCCGCGCTGAACGGTCTGGATCTGGCTGAAATCTGCATCACCTCTGCCATCACGATGGTGGGCGATGAAGGACCGGCTGATGCCTTCCGTTTGAGTGAGGTTGCGCAGGTATCGGTTGAGCCAACGCTGGCAACAGGCACAAAATGTGCCCGCTCGTGGCGGATTACCGATGATGTTGGCTCAGACCCGCAATATCCCGATGTATCGGCGCGCGATGCGGCCGCTCTTCGTGAGCTTGGTGTTACGGTGTGATGAATATTTACCGGATGATTTGCGCTTTTAGCGCAATTCCGGTACAAGCGGCCTGAAATTGGCCGGATTTTTCTTTCAGGCGGAATGTTCCCGCCTGAAAGAATTGTTGGAGGCGGTCCCAAGGGCTGGAAGGTGTTTATGGTTAAGGCAGGTATGTTTCGCGTTGGCGCCACTGTTTTGGGCGTGTTTGCCGCTTGCTCAGCCTTGAGTGGCTGCATGAGCAGCCCAACTTACGGCACAGACAAGACGGCTCTTGAGCAGCTGGGAGACGATGTGGGTTCTGCTGTTTCCCTGGGCGCAAGCAAGCCGAAAAACGCGGGCACCAGTTACAATCCGCGTCCTGATCTGGTTTTGCCGCCGAAGGGCGCGACTGCAGATCTGGTTCAGCCGCAGCAGTCGCTGGCTTCCAAGGACAATCCGGAGTGGGTTGAATCGCCTGAAGATGTTCGTGCACGTCTGGTGGCCGAGGCAGATGAAAACAAAAACACCCCCGGTTATCGTTCTCCGTTGCTGAACGGTTATGGCACCAACGGCACCATGACCGAGACGCAGAAGTGGGAAGCGTTCCGCAAGGCGCGCGCCGAGCAAAAAGGGGCCTATATCGACCAGCGTCGTCTGTTGTCTGATCCACCGGCATCCTATCGCGCCATTGACGAAGCAAAGATCAATGATTTGGGCGAGCCTGAGCTGAAAAAAGAAAAGCGCCGCGAAAAAGAAGCGAAAGTGTCTAACTCGAATAAATCGTGGTGGCAGCCGTTCCAATAAGACGGATTGCTCAGTCATTTTTAAAAAAGCAGGTCAGAAATGGCCTGCTTTTCTTTTTGGAGGAATCGTATGACATTTTCCATTCGCCCCGCAAACGAGCAGGATGTTCCTGTGATCTTGCGCTTTATTACCGATCTGGCGATTTTTGAAAAAGCCGAGCATGAGGTGTTGGCCACTCTGGACAGCCTTCACGCCACCCTGTTTGGGCCTGGCTCGGTAACAGATGCGGCGATTTTGGAAAAAGACGGTGAGGCGATTGGCTTTGCCGTGTGGTTTTACTCTTACTCCACATGGCTTGCTCGTAATGGGCTATACCTTGAAGATCTCTATGTGGACCCGGCCCATCGCGGTGGCGGTGGTGGAAAAATGCTGATGCGTTTTCTCGCAAAGCTTGCTGTGGAAAAGGGTTGCGGCCGATTTGAATGGAGTGTTCTGGACTGGAACGAGCCAGCCATTCGGGTTTACAACCAGATCGGCGGCGAGCCACAAACCGAGTGGATCAAATATCGCCTCTCCGGCGACGCGCTGAAACGCTTTGCCGCCGAAGAGGGGTAATCAGATGATCATGCGTCTTTGACTTTCACCAGCAGTTTGCCAAAGTTTTTGCCCTCCAGCAGGCCCATGAAGGCCTCTGGCGCGGCGTCCAACCCATCAACAACATCCTCGCGGTAGCGCAACGCGCCGTCCTTGATCCAGCCTGCCGCCTGCTGATAAAATTCCGGGAACTGGGCCACAAATTCATTCTGGATAAAGCCGCGAATGGTCAGGCTTTTGGTGAGAATATCGCGCATGGTGGCCGGGAAGCGGTCGGGGCCAGCCAATTCGCCGGGCTTTTGATTATATTGCGCAATCAGGCCGCAGACCGGCACACGGGCAAAGGTGTTGAGCAGGGGAAAAACGGCATCCCAAACTTTGCCGCCAACATTTTCAAAATAAACATCAATGCCTTGCGGGCAGGCCTCTGCCAGCTCCGCTGCAAAATTGGCGGAGTGATGATCGACAACGGCGTCAAACCCCAATTCCTTTTTCACAAAGGCGCATTTCTCCGCCCCGCCGGCAATGCCCACGGCACGCGCCCCCTTGATCCGCGCAATCTGGCCCACCACGGAGCCGACCGCGCCGCTGGCTGCTGCCACCACCACGGTTTCTCCCGGCTTGGGTTTGCCGAGGGTCAAAAGACCAGCGTAAGCGGTAAAGCCGGTCATGCCCAAGACGCCGAGGGCCGTGCTGATCGGAGCAACAGAGGGATCCAGTTTGCGCACAGTGTCGCCTTTGGCGATGGCATAGCTTTGCCAGCCGGAATGAGAGAGCACGATATCGCCCTCCTTGAACTTCGGGTGTTTGGAGGTCTTGACGCGCGCAACCGTGCCGCCCTCCATCACGCTGCCGATCTCGATGGGCTTGGCATAGGATTTCGCATCACTCATGCGCCCGCGCATGTAAGGATCAAGCGAGAGATAGAGGATTTCAAGCAGTACCTCGCCATCATCGGGCACTTCAACTGTGTCTGTGGTGATTTTGAAGTCATTGACAGTTGGTTTGCCAACAGGACGTGAGGCCAGAAGAACCTTCCGGTTTTGAATATCAGTCATGGGGCATCCTTTTTCTCGTTGCAATTGTGACCTCTATATGGGGCATTCGGCGAAAGTTTCGATCAAAAAGGCAAATTATCTCGTAGATCACCTTTTGCTATGCTTCATTGACCTCCGGTGCGCGGTTGGCTACGTGAGGCCAAAAGATGTGGCAGGTCTGAGCTGTTTTATGATGATTGATGACGCAATGGGCACCCCGAACATGTCCGAAAACGGCGAGCGTACCCAACCAACACCCCGTATGCTGGCCTGGGCACGCAATTCCGCAGCCTACAGGTTGGCGCGGCGCATGATGAGCCGTCAGGAGTTGATGCAGGCGGTGAGCCGCAAGGCTCGGCAAAAATATGAGGATATCGCGCCTGAAGTGGTTGAAATCCTGGCCAATGAAGCCGTGCGCTTTGGCCAGACCATGGGCGCAATTGATGATCAGGCCTATGCCGACGTTAAATCACAATCGGCAGCCCGCAATGGCAAGTCGCGGCGGGCGATTGCGCAGACCCTTGCCCGAAAAGGCATTGAGAAAGAGCTGGTCACAGCGGCATTGGAAGAGGTCGACGATGTGCTTGCGGCGGTGCGCTTTGCACGCAAACGCGGTTACGGCCCGTTTCGCCGCAAAGAGGCCGATCAACGCCAGTTAACGCGCGAGCTGTCTTCGTTGGCACGCAATGGTTTTGGCTTTGCGCTGGCGCAGCGCGTAGTGGAAATGGACCAGCAAGAGGCCGAGGATCTTCTCTTGCCTCCGCTGTGATCTGCAGGCAAAAGAAGGCAAATGCCGGAATGTCCGTGTCGGCTTTGATGTTCATGAAAGTTATAGATCACTATGTATCAAGAATTGGATGCGCCAAGCCTGTTCGATGAAAGTGTTGCGCATCGGGCGGTTCGCTTTCAAATCGAAGGTTACACATCGGAGTTGGCGCAAGAGCTGGGAATTACGCTGCCGGAAACCATGGGGAGAGCCGTTGCCAAGCGCAAGGCAGAATATGTGGCCGGACGTTTGTGCGCCATGCGCGCCATTGAGGCGCAAACGGGGCAGGCTGGGGTCAGCATTGCCACAGGTGCCAGCGGTGCGCCGGTCTGGCCAGAGGGACTGGTTGGATCGATCACCCATACCCACGGCTTTGCGGCGGCAGCGCTTGCGGATGAAAAAATTATGCGCGGTCTGGGTATTGATAGCGAAGAAATCATGACGCAAAAGGTGATGGAGAATGTCAAGGCGCGCATCTGCCGTCCAGATGAGGCGTATGGGCCGCAAGGGTCGATGACCGAGCAGGTTTATACCACCATGATATTTTCGGCCAAGGAAAGCCTGTTTAAATGTTTACATGCCTTGGTCGGCAAGATGTTCTGGTTTGAGGATGCCCGCATAGAGATTGTGGATCACGCCGCAGGTATCTTTCAAGCTGAGTTGATGACAGATTTGACGCAAGAGTTTTGCCGCTCTGTAAAATTGACCGGCCATTTTCGCGTCGGCTCCTGTTTGGTGCATACGGGAATCAGTCTTCCAGTCATCGGATGATTGTAGAGGGTTTGATGCCAATATTTGCCCCTGCTATACTAGGGGTTTCCGTTTTTATTGAGATAAATTGGTGCTATTTTCTCTCAAAAATCTTAATGAAACAGGGTTCTAGCTTGCTAAAGTCAAAACGACAGCGCACTTTCCCGCCATGACCATCGAGACCCGATTTTTACCACCTGTGAGTACGCAGCATGCCGTGATGCGCCATGCAATTTTGGCGCAGTTGCAGAGTGCGGGTGTGAAGCGTGTCACAACTGTTATCGCGCCCGCAGGCTATGGCAAAACCTCGCTTGCGTCGCAATGGTTTGCGTCGTTGCGGGATGAGGGTTTTCGTGTCGCCTGGTTGGCGCTTGATCAGGAACATGGTGATGCCGTCGTGTTTTTGCGCCTGTTGCTGGATGCCGTCAGCTCAACCTTGTCGGAGGATGCACCGAGCGCCGATGGTGGCATGGCGGCGGCATCTCTTCTGGCCATGCTGGCCACGCGGCTGCGAAAAGCATCCTCACCCGTCGTTCTTTTTCTGGATGATTATCATTTTGCCCAAACCGATGAGACGGAGGCCATTGTCGCCCGCCTTGTGGTCGATCGCACGCTGGACCACGTAAAGCTGGTGCTGATTTCGCGCACGCCTCCGCGCTTTCCCGTCTCGGCACTGCGCTTGCGGGGCGAGTTGAAGCAGATCAACATTGCCGATCTCGGTTTTTCCGACTGTGAAACCGCCGAATTGTTTGCCGGGCAATCCGCAGACCTGACCCGAGAGCAGTTGGCTGAGTTAAACAAGCGCACAGAAGGCTGGGTGGTGGCGCTGCAAATGGTGCGGTTGTTGATTGCCGAAAACAAAGACAGTAACGCGCTGCTATCGTCCTTTGGCGGTAGCAGTGCCGAGATGGGAACCTATCTGTCAGAGCAGGTTTTTAGCAATCTGCCTGCGGATATTCAGGATTTTCTGATCAAGACCTCGCCCTTTCCCGCCGTGTGCCGAAGCCTGCTGGAGACTGTGTTTCAAAGTTCCGATTTTGCCAATCTCATTGGCCGTTTGAATGAATATGCCCTGCCGATTGCGATTTTAGGCGGAGAGTTTGGCTGGGTGCGCTATCACCCGGTCTTTAACGCTTTTCTAAAGGATGAGGCATCAAGGCGCGGTGTGCTGACATCGCCCCTGTTGGAAAAAGCGGCGCACTGGTTTCAGACCCATGGCGATCTGGATGCGGCAGTGCGCCATGCCTTGATGAGTGGCAATGCCAATCTTGCCGCCGATATCGTTGAAATGTCTGGCGGTTGGCGGCGTGTGTATGTCAGCAGCCGCGGCGAGACCAATCTGTTCAACGCGATTTTGAGCAATGTTGCGCTGATTGATTTGGCGCGCTTTCCCTTGACCACCCTTGGTTTGGCGGTGGTGAGTGCAAAGGCGGGGCAGCTTGATGCCGCCAATCACTATATGGAGATTGCCGAGTGCGCAGCCAGCGCATCCTTGCCACGTTATCTATGTGACTTGCGGGTCGTGCGGGCACTGATGGCGCTTTATTTTGACGAGCAAGTGTCATCCGAGGATTTGGCCGGGCTTGAGAGCGATCTGGCCAATGCTGCCAATAGCGAATTGGTCTATCGTGCTTTGGGCTTGAATATGCTGTGCTACAATTATTTGCAGCGCAGTGAGCTTGATCGCGCGCTGCATTATGGCCATGTTGCCATTCGTGTTTTTCGAGATGCCGGGGCTGATTTTGGTGCCGTTCACCTCTACGCGCACATTGGACAGGCCGCCTATCTGGGGGGCGATTGTGCCAGCGCGCTGGAATATTACGATACTATTATTGATGAGGTGCAAACCAATATTGGCAAAGGCAGTGACCTGGATGCTCTGGGGCAAGTGCTGAAGGCCGAATTATTGGTGATGCGCGGCGATTTTGTGGGTGCCAACGATATTTTAAGCTGGGCATTGCCGCATCTGGAGCGCCACGATGCGTGGTTTGATGTGCTGGCTGCGGGCTTTATTGGCCAGCAGATTCTGTCGAGACTGACTGGAAGTGCGATGGCCAGCCATGGGCTGATGGACCGCGCCCGGCCCGTGGCCAAACGCCGGGGCTTTAGCCGGCTGATGCGTTTGATCGATGGGGAGCGTGCCTTGCTCTTAGTGCAAGGCGGAGATGTTGATCAGGCCATTCGCTATGCGGAGGCCAATGGGTTTGGCAAGGTGACAATCCGGTCTGCGGTTGACAATGACCTTGCCACGCATTTGCGCGGAACAACACCGGCTTTGCTCTGGACAAGGATCTATCTTGCATCCGGTGATGTCGGGCTGGCGAGAGAGACCTTCGAGTGGCTTTTGGCGCAGCAGGGCAGAAAGCCTCATGTGGTCAGGGCGATTGAGCTAGCCTTGATCGATATTCTCTTGCTGGCCGCTGAAGGCAATATGTCTTTGCTCGGTGTTCGTCTGGCGGATCTTTTGCTGAATTTCCCGCTGGAGGATTATCGTTCACTCGTTTTGATTGAAGGGGGACCCCTGATCAGGCTGTTGCTGGATTGTGCCAACTCAAGCGGGTTTTCGCCCGTGCTGCGATCTCGTCTTCAAGCCATGCTGAGCTGTTCTGAGATGGGGCAGGCTCTGCCAGATGTTGCACCGCAGCCGGCTTCGGCCAACGCGCTGGATGCCTTGACCGAACGCGAGCTGGCGGTGATGCAGCTCTTGAGTGAAGGGTTCAGCAACAAGGAAATTGGCCGGAAATTGTCGTTGAGCGACAATACCATCAAATTTCACCTCCGGAATATTTTCACCAAGCTTCACGTCACCACACGCACCGCCGCCGTGACAGCCGCGCGTAGCCTTGGTATTCTGGCATAAACCAGAGGATGTAGTTGCTCGGTCATGCTTATAGCTACCCATATGGGTAGGGTGGGGTGTGTGAGCCTACCCATATGGCAGGCTTGTGCGCGGTTGGTTTGAAGGTACTCTACTCCCAATGATTGAATTGGGATGAGAATATCATGCAAATGGGTGGATGCCATTTTGACCCGGTGACACAGGAAATCATCGAGGGAAAGCTGATCGCAATCGTCGACGAGATGGGCATCGTCATGGCCCGCACCAGCATGAGCCCGGTCATTTATGAGGTTCTCGATTTTGCTTGTGGCCTTCTGACGGCCGAGGGCGAACTTGTGGCCCAGATGAATGGCATCACCCTGTTTACCGGCACATTTGGCCGTCAGGTGAAATCTCTGATTGCTCGTTTTGCTGGTGATCTTTCCGATGGCGATGTGCTTTTGACCAACGACCCTTACGCAGGCGGCACCCACGCCTGTGACTTTGCCATTGTCAAACCGATTTTTGTGCAAGGGCAAATTTTGGCCTATGCCATCAACGTTGCTCACTACATTGATGTGGGCGGTTCTGTGCCGGGCAGTCTCGCCCCCAATGCAACCTCGGTGTTTCAAGAGGGATTGCGGCTGCCGGGCGTGAAGATCGTGCGCAATGATGTGTTGGCCGATGACATTCTGCACGTCATTCTGGAAAATGTGCGTATGCCGGATGTGGCAATGGGCGATTTGACAGCGCAAATTGCCACCGTGCGGGTGGCGGCCCGCCGCGTCGGCGAAATGGCGCAGAAATACGGTTTTTCCAACGTCTCTGCCAGTTTCGAGCATCTTTTGAACGTTAGCGAACGCATGAGCCGCGCTGCCATTGCGGCTTTGCCGGATGGTACCTACCACGCCACCGACACAATTGACGGCGATGGGGTGTCAGAAGCGCCGATTTCCGTGCAGGTTGCCGTGACCATTGCCGGAGACGCCATCACGGCCGATTTTACCGGATGTCCGCCTTCAGTTGCCGGGCCGATCAATTGCGCCCGTGGTGCATTGGAATCCGCTGTTCGGACCATTTTGAAAGCACTGGTTGGGCCGCAAACCCCCTCCAACGAGGGCTGGTTTCGCCCGCTGACCGTTGTTGCGCCTGCGGGAACGGTGTTTACGGCCGAAAAGCCAGCACCAACCGGTTGGTATTACGAAGGTTCGGTGCATGCCTCTGAACTGGTGTGGAAAGCGCTTGCGCCCTTGGTGCCGGAGCGTTTTTCAGCGGGCTCCTATTCCAGCCTTTGCGTCGTCTACATTGCCGGTGAAGACCAGAGCGGTACGCCATTTATTCATATCGAGCCGCAACATGGCGGTTGGGGTGCCAGTCGCGATCGCGATGGTGCCAACGCGCTGATCGCGCTCACCGATGGTGACACCTACAATTATTCGGTGGAAGTGATGGAGGCGCGCTTTCCGCTGCTCGTCAAGCGCTATGGCTTCAACACAGAAGGCGGTGCCGGTGCCGGCCGCCGCCGTGGTGGCTACGGCATCGTGCGTGAATATCAGATATTGTCTGGCAAAACCTCGGCCTATTGCAGCTTTGGTCGCACCAAAACCATGCCTTGGGGCATGCAGGGCGGGCAGAATGGTTCGGCCAATGGCCTTCAGATTGAGGCGCTTGATGGCACAACCCACCATCACGGGCGCTCTGCGCATATCCCGCTCAGCGAAGGTGATGTGGTGCGGATCATCACCGGCGGTGGCGGTGGCTGGGGCGATCCTTTCGAGCGCGAGCCATCCATGGTTGCAGATGACATTAAAAACGGCTTTGTGAGCGAGGACATCGCTTGCGCGCTCTACGGTTTTCAAGGGAGGAATGCGCAATGATTCGTTTGGCGACCGATGTCGGCGGTACATTTACAGACCTCGTGGGCTATGACGAGCGCACCGGAGAGGTGTTCACGGCCAAAAGCCTGACCACAGTTGATGATCAGTCCGAGGGTGTTCTCTCTGCCATCGACATGAGCGAAAAGAAGGACGGGTTGCGGGTGCGCGACGTCACGTTCTTTGCCCATGGCGGCACCACCGTTATCAATGCCATCACCGAGCGCAAGGGTGCAAAAACGGCGCTGATCACCACAGCCGGTTTTCGTGATGTGCTGGAGATTGGTCGCGGCAATCGCCCGGATCTCTATAACCTTCAATTTCACAGCCCCGAGCCGTTTGTGCCGCGCCATTTGCGTTTTGAGGTGCGTGAGCGGGTGGATGCATCCGGGCGTGTGGTGCAGCCGCTGGAATTGTGTGATCTGCGCCCGATCATTCGCGCCCTTGAGGCAGAAGATGTCGATGCAGTCGCCATTCTGTTCCTGCACAGCTATGCCAACCCGGAGCATGAGGCCACTTGCGCCGATATCCTGGCCGATGCGCTGCCATTTGCCACCATCTGCGCCAGCCATCAGGTGTCCCGTCAATGGCGCGAATATGAGCGGACCAATACCACCGTTCTGAATGCCTATGTGCAACCCATTATCCAGCACTATTTCGAGCGGTTGGAAGCATCGCTGACCCAGCGCAATCTGACCTGCCCCTATTATGCCATGCAGTCGAATGGTGGCATTTCATCCTTTGATCATGTGACGCAAAGCCCGCTGACCATGGTTGAATCCGGACCCGCTGGTGGTGTTGCGGGCGCTGCCCGAATTGGTGCGGAGTTGGGGGAAAGTGAAATTCTTTCTCTCGATGTCGGCGGCACCACGGCCAAGTGTTCGCTCATCCACGGCAACAGACCCACATTGAATGCGGAATACAAGCTGGAACATACGCGGATCGAACCCGGCTATGCCGTGCAGGTGCCGGTGGTCGATATTGTCGAAATTGGCGCAGGCGGCGGCTCCATTGCCTGGCTGGATGAGCGCGGCGCATTGCGGGTGGGGCCGGAAAGTGCAGGGTCCAATCCGGGGCCTGCCTGTTATGGTCGCGGCGGCGACAAGCCGACATTGTCGGATGCTTTGCTCACGCTTGGCATTTTCGACCCCGCAACCTTTGCGGGCGGCACGATGGTGCTGCACAAGGATAAGGCCGCCGCCGCAATTGCAACGATCGCCAAGCCTTTGAACCTGTCCATTGAAGATGCAGCACAGGCCATTGTTGATATAGCGCACGCCACAATGATCAATGCATTGAAGCTGGTGACGGTGCAGCGCGGTCATGATCCGCGTGATGTGTCCCTGCTGATCAGCGGTGGCGCAGGCCCCGCCATGGCCAGCAATCTGGGCCGCGAGCTTCAGGCCAAATCAACGATTGTTCCTCCCCATCCTGGAATTTTTTCGGCCTGGGGCATGTTGGCGGCAGAGCCTCGCGCCGATTTTCGGGAAACATGGTTTGCACAATTGCAGGGTGATGCGCTTTTGAAAGCCAAGGACCGCTTTGCGCAGATGGAAGAAGAGGCCATTGCCTATTTCGCGGCAGGTTCAAACGCCGATATTCGCTTCAATTACCAGATCGAAGCGCGCTATAAAGGCCAGGAACATGGGGTTTTCGCAAATTTTGCCGATGGCTTTACCATTGATGATTTCCGCCAGAATTTTCACGAGGTGCACGAGCGGGCCTATTCCTTCCGCTTGGCTGACGCTGAAATCGAATTGACCACCCTGCATGTTGAGGCCGTGCTGAAGGGCAAAACAATTTCTCTTTCCAAAATAAAAGTGGAAGGTTTGAGCGCGGCCACCGCGAGAACTGGTGAGAGATCTGTTTATTTTGGCCATCAAGGTGGATGGCGGCCGTGTTCTGTGTATGATCGATTGAGCTTGCCGATCAATGAAATCATGGCTGGGCCTTTGTTGATTGAAGAAACAACCGCGACAACATTGGTTCTTTCCGGGCAGACCGTGACCATGACGGACACAGGCATACTTGTTATTCGCGAGCAGGAGGCTCTGGCAATCTGACATGGCCATATCAATCGGGATCAACAATGTCACGCGCGCTTATGGGCCTGTTCGGGCCGTGGACACACTCTCGCTTGACATCAAGGCCGGAGAGTTTTTCACCCTCCTTGGCTCGTCGGGCAGCGGTAAAAGCACGCTTTTGAAAATGATTGGCGGCTTTGAGCGTCCAAGTGCCGGTGAAATCCTGTTTGACGGGCGCGATGTGGTGGACGTTCCGGCCAATAAACGTCCCGTTAATACAGTCTTCCAGTCCTTGGGGCTGTTTCCTCATATGACGGTTGCGCAAAATATCGAATACGGCTTAAGATTGCGCGGCCTGTCGGGTGGGGAGCGCGCCAGGAAGGTCGAGAATATTCTCGAACTGGTGGAATTAAGCGGGTTTGAGGAGCGCAACGTGAATTTATTGTCGGGCGGTCAGCGGCAGAGGGTCGCCTTGGCCCGGGCGCTGGTGATGGAGCCCGGCATTCTTCTGTTGGATGAGCCGCTCACCGGGCTGGATGAACGCCTGCGCCAGCAGATGCGGGATGAGTTTGGCCGCTTGCACAAGCGCACCGGCGCGACCTTTGTTCTCGTCACCCATAATCAGGATGAAGCTTTAAGCCTGTCTGACCGTATGGCGATTATGCACAAAGGCAAAATCGAACAATTGGACCGGCCGGAGCAGTTTTTTCAATCGCCTGCCAATGCGTTTGTGGCGCGGTTTGTCGGCATGGAAAATCAGTTGAAGCCGGAGCGGTTGGAAGAGGTCGGCAATGGTGTGGTTGCCGTTATTTGTGGTCAGCATGTGCCCGTTGTGCAAGGGGCGCGTCATGATCCCGCAACAAGCCTTGTGGTAATTCGATCTGACAGAGTGGTGTTAGGCGAAAATAACACGGATGGCGATCAGCTGCGGCTGAAAGTTGTGGAGACCATGTTTCGAGGCCTCTATCGGGATGTGAAACTGGCCTTTGCTGACGGGCAAACTTTGGTGATGGCGCTGGATGCGGGAGGGCCATTGCTGAGTGTGGGCGAGGATGTGGTTGTGACATTGAAGCCGAAAGCCGCTTTGCTGACGGCGGCATAAAGCTGCAAATGAGTTGTACTATAAAAAAGGGGAAGATAATGACAGGACGCATACAGAACGGATCTTCGGCAGGCTGGAGCAATCTTCAGCGGCGCGGACTTTTGAAAATGGCAGGCGTTGGCACTTTGGCCGCTGCTGCGGGCAGCCTCGGCTTTTTGAAGGGTGCATCTGCTGCCGATCCAAAGACCATTGCTTTTTGGGGAACGGGCACGCTGGATATTGTTGCCAAGTGGGCTGAGTTTGCCCAGCAGACAGGTGTTTCACCCGAGTTCACCGACAATGGCAATGATCTTGGGCCGGTTATTGCACGTCTTGCCGCTGGGAATGCCAATGATCTTTTCGACATTGGTGGCTTTCAAGGCGGTGCCGAAAAGGAATTGGCCCGCCAGGGGGTGATTATTCCTTGGGATGTCAGCAAGATCGCCAATTATGATAGCCTTTGGCAATGGGCGCGCGACATTCCTTACCTGAAGCAGGATGGCAAGCAATATGGCATTCCAACGGTTGTGAATGCCGATTCGATCATTTACCGCCCCGACAAGCTGGGCAAGGTGGATAGCTATGGCGTGATTTTTGACCCCAAGCTCAAAGGCCGCGTGGCCATGGAAGATGCCTGGATCAATAGCGCGATTTTTGCGGCGATCTATCTGAAAGAAAGCGAAAACAAGCCAATCAAAGATCCAGGCAATCTGAGTGAATCCGAGCTTGGTCTGGTGATGGAATTCCTGATCAAGCACAAAAAGGATGGCCAGTTCAGAACCTTCTGGAATGGCTGGGAGCAGGGTGTGCAATTGGTGGCCAACGAAGAAGTTGACGCCATGACCGGCTGGGAACCGATTGTTTATGAAGGTCGCAAGCGCGGGCTGAAGGTTGATTATGCCGCGCCGGTCGAGGGATATGAAGGCTGGGCCAACAACACTGTTCTGCTCAAAGGTGCTGGTGAGCGCGGTGTGACAGACATTGCCCACCAATTTGTCAACGGGCTTCTGGGCGGCTTTTATGGCTGCGAACTGGGTCAGGCGCGCGGTTATCTGGTTCCCACAGACAATAACCTCGCTTATGCCAAAGCCCATCCCGATGAATATAAGCCGGATGCCGTTGCCGCTCTTGCCGACCATGTGAAGGCCAAATTTGCCGGCAAAGTCTTTTGGCAAAATGCCCGGCCCGATAATTTCCAGCTCTATGAAGAATGGTGGCAGAAGCTGCGTAACGCCTGATAGGCACCTGTTTCAAGCGTTGCGCGGCTCTCCGCTGTGCAACGCCTTTAAAAGGGAACATCGGCGCTGCAAAAGGAAATTGCTATGAAGCGCGAATTTCGTGGGGCTGGAATAAAGCTTCTGCTGCCGCCACTTTCGATCATCACTCTACTTGGCATTTTGCCGCTGATGGTGATTTTGGTATGGAGCTTCTGGTCTTGGGACCCGTCAACCTATTGGATCAAGCCTGATTTCAGCCTTGCCGGTTATGCTGGAATTCTGAAAGACGGGCGCTGGACGGTGATTGTCTCTACCCTGGCCAAAGCGTTGCTGACGGCAGGCATATGTTTGCTGCTGGCCTATCCAGCGGCCTATGCCGTGCAGTTTCTGGCGGGACGCCGGGGCGGCATTATTTTGCTGGCGCTGATGACCATTCCCTTTTTCACCTCCTATTTGATCCGCGCCTTTTCCTGGCGGCTGGTTTTGGGCCGAACTGGGGTGATCAACACCTGGCTGCAAACCATGGGCATCACAGATGCCCCGGTGGACTGGTTTTTGTTCAGCAATTTTGCGGTCATTGTCGGCCTGGTGGCCTCCTATCTGCCATTTGCCACGTTTCCGCTGCTGCTGGCCATGCGGCGGGTGGATCGCACCCTTCTGGCGGCAGCGCAGGATCTTGGTGCGGGCTTTTGGCACATTTTGATCACCATCCTCTTGCCGTTGACGCGCTCTGGCCTGTTTGCCGGGTTTCTGTTCGTTTTTGTCATGGTTGCGGGCTCATCCACCGAAGTGCAAATGCTCGGCGGGGCTGGCGTGTCTGTGGTGACCATCATGATCAATGATGTGATGCGTGTGGCCAATTATCCGCTGGCCTTTGCGATTTCAGCGGTGATGCTGACGGTTATTTTCGGCTTGGTGCTGGTTGGCAACAAGCTGTTTAGTCTTGCGTCACTTTTTGAGGATCGTTCAGCATGAGCAGTTTGGAGGGAAATGCAAACCGCGTCTTGATCTGGTCGCTGACGGTTCTGGGGCTGATCGTTATTTATGCCCCGCCGCTCTATCTGCTCGGCGCATCCTTCAATCCGGCACTTCAGCCGGGTTTGCCGCAGCTGGGTGACATGACGTTGAAATGGTATGCCGCTTTGCCGGCTGACCGTGCCTTGATTTCGGCCTTGCAGGAATCGCTTCTGGTTGCCATCGTCACGGCATCGCTGGCAACGGGGCTATCTCTACTGGCGGCGCTTGCCTATTTTGAGCTGCACAAAACGCGCGCAACGTGGTTCATGAGCGTGATTCTGCCGATGTTTGTGCCCGGCGTTATTCAGGGTCTGGCCCTGTCTACCGTGTTCAGCCATATGGGGATCAAGCCTTCGGCCAACACAATCGTGGCGGGGCATTTGCTATGGGCCATGCCCTTTGCATTCATTGTTATTCTGACCAGCTTTTCTGCGGTGCGCCCGGCTTATTTGATGGCGGCGGCAGATCTGGGGGCCAGCAAGTGGCGGCAGTTTCGCGATGTGACCTTGCCCTTGATCCGTCCGGGCTTAATCAGCGCCTTCATCTTTTCATTTCTGCTGTCGCTCAACGAGTTTACCCGCGCATTTTATCTCGCCGGGCGGCAAAATACGCTCCCTGTTGTGCTGTTTGGCAAAATGAATGGCGGCGCATCACCGGTTATCTATGCCATGTCCGGCAGCATATTCATCGTGTCGGTTTTTCTTGTGGCGATTATTGTCGCGGTGTCTGGCAAAAAGCGGGCAGCATAGAGTGTTAACCGGCATATTGGCCTGCCCAGCGGCTGGCGGGCTCAATACCGCCCAGCGGAAACATGTGGATCTTGTTGATAATGCTGTGAGGGGTCTTGGCCTTATAAGCCACAAGCTGGCTGACAATCTCCGTTGGCTCATAGGGTGTGAGCAATTTTCGAAAATCAAGCGCGCGCTTTTGCAGCACTTTCAGCGAGGGGCCAACGCCGCAGGCAATGGCATATTTGATCAATGTTTGCAGCTTGGCAGGGCCAGCAATGCCAACGTGAATGGGCAGATTCACGCCAAGACCTTCAATACGCTCTGCCCAGTCGATAATGCATGTGGCATCGAAGGCAAACTGGGTGGTAATCGCCATTTTTGCATCGGTCCGATTGGCAAAATCACACTTCCACAGCAGGGCCTTATCCACCTCGGTGGTCGAGCTGTCAGGGTCGATATCCTTGCTGCCCTCCGGGTGACCGGCGACATGCAAATTGCTAAACCCCATTTTATCAAACAGGCCGGTTTCAATCAGATCAATGGAGCTGGTTAAGCTGCCGCGCGGCTTGGTGTTGCCACCCGCCAGCAACAAGGCCTGACGCACATCTGCTTCACTTCTGTAACGGTTGAGCAGATCTTCCAACACCTCGCGGCTTTCAAGGCTGCGGGCGGGAATATGCGGCATCACGGCGAATCCTTCGCTGTTCAGCCGCTTGGCTGTCGCCACCACGTCCTCCAGCGGCGTGCCATCCAGATGCGCAATGTAGATCCGCGTATTCGCGGGTAAAATGTCGCGGAAACTGTCAATCTTGGCAGCGGTTCGTGGCATCACCTCAATCGACCAGCCGGAGATCAGGCTGTCCTGCCCTTCAGCAGTGCTCTCAGGGTCTGCTCTTCGCGAGAAAATTGGCTGTTCCATCATATCCTCCCGTCCTCTTGACGAGGAATGTATACATTTTTTAGTGTGCAGACAACGATCAAATTTGAAATTGGCATATTTACGGTGTTTTCAAGAATTTTTGACCAGGATTGCGCCGGAGATGTATTCATAAATAACCTGAAGGGCATACTCGATGTTTTGGGTCGCGCGTTGTTTGTGCGGATTCTAGCTGTGTCGGCGAAGGTAATCGCTCAAGTCTAGCAGGATTGGCATGGTTTGCGCGTCTTAAAGCGTCAATTGTTGCTCTGCAATATGTCGTATCTCGCATCCGTGCAGAGCGGGATGCGGGTGCGGCTTCCAATGTTTATTGTGTACGCATTCATTGCCAAGGGTGCGAATTTTCGCCATCTCTGGCGTGAGAGGATGCTAAAATGTATGCTTGTTTTCCTGAATTCGCGTCTGTAACAGTTTTTGTCTTCGGTGCACCCTCTGTCTGTTTGGAGAATGGTTGATGAAACAAACGGAAGCCGCAACGCATGGTCGTCGGGCCGTGATCGAGTTGCGGGAGAAGATTTTAAGTGGCGAATTGCAGGGTGGAATGCGGCTGTTCGAGGTGCCGCTGGCGGAGCTTTTGCAGATTTCGCGCACGCCTGTGCGCGAAGCCATGTCGCGCCTGGTAGAAGAGGGGTTGCTGGATCGCTTGCCGAATGGTGGCTTTATCGTGCGGCGTTTTCACGTCAGTGATGTCGTGGACTCGATTGAGCTGCGCGGCGTTGTTGAAGGGATGTCAGCGCGTCTTGCGGCAGAGCGTGGTGCCCGGCCAGAAGCGATGGCCGCCATCAAGCGCACGCTTGCACAGCTGGATGCCTGTTTTGGGTCGCAGTTTGATGAGGTGGACTTCGATGCCTATTCTGATCTCAATCAGCTGTTTCATCAGCAAATGGCGGCGCTTTCGGGCAGCGAAATTGTGCGCCGTGAGGTTGAGCGCGTCAGCGCTCTGCCATTTGCATCACCGTCTGCCTTTTTGCCTGGGCGTATGAATCTCACGGTTTTTCGCCGCTCCCTGTGGACGGGGCAGGAGCAGCACAAAGCCATGGTGAGCGCTGTTGAGCTTCGAGAAGGCGCGCGTGCCGAGGCCATTGCACGAGAGCATGCGCGCACTGCACGGCATAATCTTGAATACATCTTGAATGAGGATCCAAGTCTTTTGGAACAAGTGAAGGCTTTGGCGCTGATTCAGGGTTAGTGCTTAAATTGCGCCATTTTTTCGAGATTTAAAGCGGCTTTGGCCGCTTTTTTTGATTTTGCTCACGCTAAAAAGAGAGCGCATTCGAAATTTTGACTTGCAAATTCCAAGTGAATGGGCATTTCATGTATACATGCAGTGGGTATTTGAGCGTAGGAGATACCCGGATTGCTGTTCGTTTTGATGCAGCCCTCAGGATTTTCAGGGAGGAAATTCAATGACCAAGGCTAACCTCACCAGCGCCATTGCCAAGGCTGGCAACGCCGTTGATATGTTGCGAAACTCTAAAACCGGCATTTATGTTTACCCGGTTGTCGCGTCCGAATTCACCAATTGGCGCTCCGAGCAGGCGGCATGGCGGCATTCTGCGGTATTGTTCGATCAGTCGCACCATATGGATGAGCTGATCGTGGAAGGGCCAGATGCCGAGGCTTTCTTGCAAAGCCTTTCCATCAACAGCTTTGCCAATTTTGGCACTAACCGCGCCAAGCACTATGTGCCGGTGACGCCTGCTGGCAATGTGATTGGCGATATGATCATCTTTCGCGAGCGCGAAGACAAATTTGTGCTGGTCGGCCGCGCACCAACCGCCAATTGGCTGAAATATAACGGCTCTTTGGGCAAGTATAATGTCAAGCTGACCCATGATCCGCGCTCGCCGTCGCGCCCGGAAGGCAAGCTGGTGACGCGCGTGCACTATCGTTTCCAAATTCAGGGGCCGGATGCGCCGAAGATTTTCGAAAAAATCAACGGCGGCCCTGTGCCGGATATCAAGTTCTTCCATGTCGACTGGATCAATGTCGGCAACAAAAAAGTGCAGGCTTTGCGCCATGGCATGGCCGGTGCGCCGGGTCTGGAAATCTGGGGTCCATACGAAGATAAGGATTATATCCGCGAAACCATCATGCAGGCGGCTGTTGATGTTGGCGTTGATCTTCACCCGGTTGGCAGCCGTGCTTATTCGACTAATACGTTGGAATCAGGCTGGATTCCGTCACCGCTTCCGGGGATTTACACCGGAGATGAGTTGCAGGCCTATCGCGATTGGTTGCCGGCCGATGCGTATGAAGCCGTCGGTTCAATTGGTGGCAGCCTCGTCTCCAGCAATATCGAGGATTACTACGTGAATCCTTATGAGTTGGGCTATGGTGTATACGTCAAGTTTGATCATGATTTTGTGGGTCGCGAAGCCCTTGAGAAGATCAAAGACAATGTGAAGCGCAAGAAAGTCACCTTTGAGTGGAACGCAGAGGATGTGGTGCGTGTCATCGCGTCGGCCTTCGAGCCCGGCGGTGAAAACTACAAATGGATCGATTTCCCGGTCGCCAATTATGCCTCTTCCGGCGCAGACCTGATTTTGCGTGATGGCAAGCAGGTGGGGATGTCGATGTTTACGGGCTATAGCTTCAATGAACGTTGCATCTTGTCGCTTGGTGTTGTGGATGTGGACGTGCAGGAAGGTGATATCTTGACGCTGGTATGGGGCGAGCCAAACGGTGGTTCCGCCAAGACCTCGGTTGAGCCCCACAAGCAGGCTCAGATTCGCGTGCGCGTGGCAGCAACACCCTATGCCGCCGAAGCGCGCGAGAACTACGCTGAAAGCTGGCGCACCAAGCGCGCGCTCTAGAGTCTGTCAGGTTCAGATTGAACCTGACAGACTCTAGGTTCTTTTGTTTTCGTTTGTCTTTTCGGGAAAGCCGGATTCCACCTTTCCCTGACAAACTCTAAGTTTTTGGCATGCTTTGCCCCTTGCGTGGAAACGCGCGAGGGGCTTTTTTGTGCCTCCGCTCCACTTGTATATGGGCGTCATTGCTCTATTTTTAGCTTCGATGCACGCAAGGTATCATACGCTTGTAGCAATTTTGTTTGAAAAGAACGGTGTGGCTTGCGTTGAGAGGTTAAATTTCTTAAGCACGCAGCCCCGGTGTTCTCAATGAAAAGGCGTGGCATACGTGATCCAGACCCCTTTCTACCTGATCGATAAAAGCAAGCTGCTCCAGAATATGGAGAAGATTGCGCTTTTGCGTGAAACGTCAGGAGCAAAGGCGTTGTTGGCACTCAAGTGCTTTGCGACCTGGTCGGTTTTTGATCTGATGCGCGAGTATATGGATGGCACCACATCCTCCTCGCTCTATGAAGTGCGTCTAGGCCGTGAAAAATTCGGCAAGGAAACCCATGCCTACAGCGTGGCCTATGGCGATAACGAGATTGACGAGGTTGTCTCTCACGCTGACAAAATCATTTTCAATTCTATTGGCCAGCTGGAGCGTTATGCCGATAAGGCATCCAACATCACCCGTGGTTTGCGGCTGAATCCGCAAGTTAGTTCATCCAGCTTCGATCTTGCCGATCCGGCCCGTCCGTTCAGCCGTTTGGGCGAGTGGGATCTGCGCAAAGTCGAGCCAGTCATGGACCGCATCAGCGGTTTCATGATCCACAACAATTGCGAAAACAGCGATTTTGATCTGTTTGATAAAATGCTGGGCGAAATTGAAAGCCGCTTTGGGCCGCTTTTGAAGCGAGCCGAATGGGTCAGCCTTGGTGGCGGTATCCACTTTACCGGCGAGAATTACCCGCTTGAGCGTTTTGCCGAGCGGCTGAAACGATTCTCTGGCGAGTATGGCGTGCAGGTCTATCTGGAGCCGGGTGAGGCATCCATCACCAAGAGCACGACGCTGGAAGTGACGGTGTTGGATACGCTTTATAATGGCAAGGATCTGGCCATTGTCGATAGCTCGATTGAAGCCCATATGCTGGATCTGTTGATCTATCGCGAAAAGGCCAAGATTGCGCCGAATGAGGGGCCGCATTCCTATATGATTTGTGGTAAGTCATGCCTGGCAGGCGATGTGTTTGGTGAGTTTCAGTTTCCTCAGCCGTTGAAGATTGGCGATCGCATTTCCGTTCAGGATGCTGCGGGCTATACGATGGTGAAGAAAAACTGGTTCAATGGCGTGAAAATGCCCAGCATCGCCATCAAGGAACTGGATGGCAGCATCCGCACCGTTCGTGAATTCGACTATTCCGATTTTGAAGCTAACCTGTCCTGAGGTTGGCTCAGACATAACTCTAGGAGATCAGCAGGCATTATGAAGAAGAATGTTCTCATCATTGGCGCGGGCGGCGTCGCCCAGGTTGTTGCCCATAAATGCGCACAGAATAATGATGTCCTCGGCGACATCAATATTGCGTCGCGCACCAAGGCCAAGTGTGACACCATCATTGCCAGCGTGCATGAAAAGAAGGCGATGAAACAGCCAGGTGTGCTGGAAGCACACGCGCTGGACGCTCTTGATATCGAAGCTACCAAGGCTTTGATTGAAAAGACCGGGTCGCAGATCGTCATCAATGTTGGTACGGCCTTCCTCAACATGTCCGTGTTGCGCGCCTGCATGGATACCGGCGTTGCTTACATCGACACAGCCATCCATGAAGAGCCCAACAAGATCTGCGAAACCCCGCCATGGTATGGTAACTATGAGTGGAAGCGGGCCGCAGAATGCGAAGAGAAGGGCATTACCGCCATTCTCGGCGCTGGCTTCGATCCGGGCGTTGTCAACGCCTATGCCAAGCTGGCCAAGGACGAATACCTCGATAAGGTCACGGATGTTGACATCGTTGACATCAACGCTGGCAGCCATGGGAAGTATTTCGCCACCAATTTCGACCCCGAAATCAACTTCCGCGAATTCACCGGCGTTGTGTATTCGTGGCAGAAGGGCGAATGGCAGGTCAACAAGATGTTCGAAATCGGCAAGGATTATGACCTGCCGGTGGTTGGCACACGCCGCGCTTATCTCTGCGGCCATGATGAAGTGCATTCGCTGGCCAAGAACATGGACGGTGCCGATGTGCGCTTCTGGATGGGCTTTGGCGATCACTACATCAACGTTTTCACCGTGCTGAAAAGCATTGGTCTTCTGTCGGAACAGCCCGTGAAGCTGGCCGATGGCTCTGAAGTTGTGCCGCTCAAGGTGGTCAAGGCCTGCTTGCCTGATCCATCGTCGCTGGCACCAGACTATGAAGGCAAGACCTGCATTGGTGACTACGTGAAGGGCCTGAAGGACGGCAAGGAAAAGACCGTTTTCATCTACAACGTGGCTGACCACAAGGAAGCCTATAACGAAGTGGGCTCGCAGGGTATTTCTTACACCGCAGGCGTGCCGCCTGTGGCTGCTGCCATGCTGGTGGCAACGGGCGCGTGGGATGTGAAGAAGATGGCGAATGTGGAAGAACTGCCCCCACGGCCGTTCCTCAACATTCTCAACCATATCGGCCTGCCAACACGGATCAAAGACGAGGACGGCGATCGCGCTCTGGATTTCTCCTGATCTGGCACAAATCGCTCGAACAGTGTTGATAAAGCAGCGGCACGCCGTTGCGTTTGAGATTGATATAGCCCGGATGCGCAAGCGTCTGGGCTTTTCCATGGGGTGATGGAGCTTTGGCGATGACGTTTCCTCGCTTTGAAGGCATTGAAAATATTTCAAATGCATCAGGTGCTTGAGATGTTTTCAAAAGGAACATCAAACGTCATTTTCAATACCTCTTGGTATCATTCGAGCTTGAAAGGCGTCTGTCCCATATCGAGCCGGGCTGCTTGTATGTAAAACTTACCAATTGACTTTCCTCAAAACAACAGTCTGACTACGCCTGGGAGAGCGGAAACGCGAGTTGCATGAGGGGGCGCGCAAGTGGAGGAAGACTTTTCCGAATTGCCTTGGGAGGACAAGGGGTGGTTAATCAACCGACAAACAACGGATCTTCACGAGCATGCACGCTTCTATGACCGCTGGGACATGGAGATCGTGCAGTTATCTGCGGGCCGCTTCACGGGGCGTCTGTTCAGAATTGATTGTCCTCACATGCAGATTTTTCGAGAATACAGCAATCTGACACTCTTGAAGACCGGCAACAGTTGGGCAGGATCTGTGATTTTCAGTCTGCCAATACACGCAGCAGGCTCTGGCTGGATGTGTGGTGCCGAGCTGAAAGACAAGGTTAGCCTGCTTGAAGACGGCACGCTGCTGAATGAAATGGTCACGCCAAGTCACCTTGACGTGGTTTTTATCGCTTTAGACCGAAATTGGTTTATGGCTCAAGCGCTTGAGCGTGGCTTTACACAGGTTGCGCATGCACTGCAATTTACACATTCCTTTTCCTTGCAGCTCACACAGCAGGCCTGTTTATCGGCATTTTTTGAGCGCTTTTTGAGCGACATTTGTCGCAACGATTTAAAAGAAGCGCCGCAGTTCAACTTTGCTGCGATAGAAAACTTGGTGGCGGCGCAGCTTTTGCACGCGTTATCTGATGCTTATCGGGTTGCGCATATCAAGGACACTGAGCGAAAACGGATAGCTGATGCTGCAAGACAGATTTTTTTGCAAAATCTTTGCGAGCCGCTTGGTTTTGGTGACATCGCGCGCCAGCTTGGTATCAGCCGACGTCACCTTCACAATTGCTTCATGTCTTCTTTTGGTGTCAGTGGCTATCAGCTTTTGCAGGCGATGCGCTTGAATAAGGTCAGGTTTGAATTGTTGATGTCTCGGAAAAACAATCGCCGTGTGTCGATTGGAGATGTCGCATCAGAATGGGGCTTTTGGCACCAAAGCCGATTCGCTGCAGATTATGTGCAGATATTTTATGAGCTTCCCTCACAAACGTTGAATGGCAAGACGGCCCCATAACCTGTGCTATCGGCAACTTGTCTGATCCTTTGTTGGCACATCCTGGGTGTGCGATGCCGATTTATGGCAAAAATATGATCAAAATATATTTTCGTGCACAAAATGGCTAACGCTTGGTGCGCGCAATTTTTTATATTTTTTACAAGCAAAAAAAATGAAATAGAGGGATCGATTTCTAAAATGGGTAACATTCTCACGTCTGGTTTTAAGGTCGTAGCACCATTGGCATTGGCTTTGTGCTGTCATGCAGGTCAAGCTGGGGCTGCTGAAGGTGGCACAACCTTCACCCCGTTTGGGGTCTTTGATTTTGGCGCAGGTCTTCTGCCGCCACCATCGCCTGTCGGCAATTTCGGTATTCGTACCGCCTATTACACGGCCAGCCATTTGCGTGATGGCAATGGTAATAAGCTGGGCACCGATTTTAAAATTAATGTCGAGAGTGTCAGCCTGACCTATCTGCGCATGACGGAAGAGAAAATTCTTGGCGGCAATTTCGGTTTCGGTGTTGTGGTGCCCGTGCTGAATATGAAAGGTAAAATCGGTGTGGTCACGGGCGCTGGCCCCACACTGCTCAAAGGTGACGATTTCAACCTCGGTGACGTCCAGTTCCTGCCAATCCTGCTTGGTTGGACCGTTGATGACAGTCTCTCCGTGAATGGTGGTTTTGCAGTGCAAGCCCCAACCGGTGCCTATGATGCTTCCAAACCGTTCAACGTTGGCAATAATGTTTGGACATTCACGCCTTATGGCGGTGTGACCTATATGACAAAAAGCGGATTTGAGGTGTCCTCAAATTTTCAGCTGAATTTCAACACTGAAAATCCCGATACGAAATATAAGAGCGGTGTCGAGTATAAGCATGAATTTGCTGTCGGCCAGCATTTTGGGCCGTGGACGGCAGGTGTGGGTGGTTATTATCATCAACAGATCTCCGACGATAAAGGCGCGGGTGTGGTGAACGGCAACCGCGGCAGAGCCTTTGCATTGGGGCCTGCACTTTCCTATTTTGAGCCTGGAAAGCCTTTGGTGTCCTTACATGCCTATAAGGAATTTGGTGTCAGAAACCGCGCCGAAGGTTATAATATTGCCGTCAATGTTGCGATGAGTTTCTAAAATTTTGCAAAAAATTTAAAATATTACAGCACCGCGCGTCTCAAAACGCGCGGTGCTGTAACGCTATTAAGCGGTAATGCGCAGAAGCACCGCGCCTGCGTTAAGATACTCACCTTCTGCGGCGACAATCGTCACCACACCATTGACGGGTGCGGTGATGGGTGTCTCCATTTTCATGGCTTCCATCACGGCCAATAGGTCGCCTGCTGATACTGCCGCACCATCGCTGACTTTGAGGCTCTGGAGTGTGCCCGAAATCGGAGCCGTGACAGCACCCTTGTCCTCTGCAGATGACGGCTTCGGGGCGAATGCATCATCATTGTTGGTGCCGAGGCTGCCGCGCCCAGCCAGAAATTGGGCTGGAAGGCCAAGCATATGCAATTTCCCGTCGATCTCGATGGGGGTGCGGATGATGGAACTGCTCTGCAAGGGCTCAGGCCGTTGCTCGGCCGGCAGTCGTTCCGTGAAATCAGTTTCGATCCAGCGGGTGTGGACGTTGAAACCCTGATCACCAATGAAATCAACGGCCTCCATGGCGGCGCGGTGGAAGGGCAGAACGGTTGCCACGCCCTCGATCTTGAATTCCTTCAAGGCCCGTCGCGCCCGCTTCAAGGCATCTTCGCGGGTGGGGCCGGTGACAATCAATTTTGCCATCAGCGAATCGTACACGCCTGGAATTGTCGAGCCACTGACCACACCGCTATCCAGCCGCACGCCGGGGCCTGAGGGTGCCTCAAACCGGGTGATGGTGCCGGGGGTTGGCAGAAAGCCACGACCGGGATCTTCCGCATTGATGCGAAATTCGATGGAATGGCCGCGCGGAACGGGCGTCTCACTGATGCGAAGCTTTCGTCCCTCGGCAATGCGGAATTGCTCGATGACCAGATCAATCCCCGTGGTTTCTTCCGTCACCGGGTGTTCCACCTGAAGGCGGGTGTTGACTTCGAGGAAGGAAATGGTGCCATCCACGCCCAACAGGAATTCCACCGTGCCAGCACCACTATAGCCAGCGGCTGCGCAAATCGCTTTGGCGGAATCGTGGATGGATTGGCGCTGTGCGTCGCTCAAAAACGGGGCCGGGGCTTCTTCCACCAGCTTCTGGTTTCGCCTCTGTAGCGAGCAATCGCGGGTGCCGAGAACCAGCACAGTGCCATGCTTGTCGGCCAAAATCTGCGCTTCGATATGGCGGGGGCGGTCGAGGAAGCGCTCCAGAAAACACTCGCCACGGCCAAAGGCGGCAACCGCTTCGCGCACTGCCGAATCGTACGACTCGGAAATTTCTTCCATATTGCGCACGACCTTGATGCCGCGCCCGCCACCGCCGTGGGCCGCCTTGATGGCCACGGGAAGGCCGTGTTGCTTGGCAAATTCGATTACCTCGGCAGCAGAGTCAACCGGGCCATCGCTGCCAGCGGCCAAAGGCGCGCCAACTTTAAGCGCCAAACGTCGGGCGGCGACTTTATCGCCCAGCACCTCAATCACCTCTGGGTCGGGGCCAATCCAGATGAGACCGGCATCGATCACGGCGCGGGCAAATTCGGCCCGCTCAGAGAGAAAGCCATAGCCGGGGTGGACGGCATCGGCACCAGAGCGCTTGGCAATGGCAATCAGCTTATCAATATCCAGATAGGTTTCCGCAGGCCGCACGCCATCCAGCCCATAGGCCTCATCGGCCAGCGTCACAAACAGTGCATCCATATCGGGGTCAGCATAGACGGCAATCGATTGCAGGCCATAATCGCGGCAGGCGCGGATGATGCGAACGGCAATTTCGCCCCGGTTGGCAATCAGAACTTTCTTCATAGCGTGTTCCTCTCTGTCTTTTTATGGCTTGTTCGGGGCGATCTCGCCAAAGGGCGCGATGGGCCGAAAACGAATTTTGGCATTGATCGGGATTTGTCCGGCCAGATCGAGATGGTATTCGGCAACCGCGCCAATCACCGGATACCCGCCCGTAAGCGGGTGATCGGCCAAAAACAGCACCGGCTGGCCGCTATGGGGCACCTGAATGGCTCCGGTGGCGGTGCCCTCGCTGGGCAGTTCCTTGCTATCAAAGCGCTCCAGCGCCACATCGCCCGCAAGACGAATGCCAACGCGGCTGGATTGCGGCGTTACCTGCCAGAGCTGGTCGGTGAGGGTGCTCAGGCCCTTTTCGGTAAACCAGTCGGTGCGGGGCCCAAGAACCACGTCCAGCGTCACGATATCGCCTGCTGTAGGCAAGGCAAAGGTGGGCGCTTCTGTGAGCGAGACGCTGGTGAGGGCTGTGGTGTCTTCTGCCAAAGCCAGAATGGTTCCAGTGGTGACAGGATCAGGCCCCACCACAGCCAGCGTATCGGTGGCAGCACTGCCCAGCACGGGTTTCACTTTAAAACCACTGCGCACCGCCAGATAGCTGCGCATTCCAGCCGTTGGCTGACCAAGCGTGACAACGTCGCCCGCTTCCAACGCGATTGGTTGATAGGGTGATGCGTCCTGAACGCGGCCTTTGGTATCGCAAATAGAGATAGGGCAGGGTGCGCCCGTGAAGGCAATCACCGCCCGCGCCGTACTCTCAAACGAAAAGCCGCCAAGGGTGATCTCAAGACAGCCTGTGCCCACCGGATTACCAACCACCCGGTTGGCAGATTTCAAGGCCGATTGATCCAGCGCACCAGAGGCGGAGACACCTTGCCCAGTTTGGCCAAATCGACCCAAATCCTGAAACACTGCTGGCATGGGCGCTGCCAACACCTTGAAATGTGCCGTATCTTCAAGAGATTCGGCACTTATGGTGCTGATCTCAGCCGGAAGATCATAGACCTTCGCGGACTTCGCCATATCGCTAAAGCGCACTTGATGGCCCGGTTGAAACAGCGCTGGCGGATCACGGCTCAGGTCCCACATTTTAAGCGGGGTAACACCAATGATTTGCCATCCGCCGGGGCTGGCTTGCGGATAAACACCGCTGAAATTGCCTGCCAGAGCAACGGCTCCGGCGGGAATGCGGGTGCGTGGGCTTTTGCGGCGTGGCACATGCAAAGCCGGATCGCCACCCACCAGATAGCCAAAGCCGGGGGCAAATCCGCAGAAGGCAACGGTAAACGTGCTTTCGGTATGGCGACGGATGACCTCTTCGATACTTAAACCCGTCAGCTCTGCGACATCGGCCAAATCTTCGCCGTCATAGGTCACAGGGATGTCGACCAAATGGTCCGATGGCTTCAGCTTGGCAGAGAGATCGCGGGTACTGATCTCGCTTGCCAAGGTCTCCGTGCTGATGATTTCCCGCTGATAGCGGATCATCAAAGTGCGGGCAGCGGGCACCATGTCTTGAATGCCCGCCACGGGATTGGCTTGCAGCGAGGCAAACAGCGCCAAGGTTTCATCAAGATCGACAAGCTCAACCAGAATGGTCGTGAGGCTGACAGGGAGAAAGCGCATGAACACCTCAGGCGTGATAGGCGGAATCGGGAATATCCGTGATGAACATATGGCCCGGCGCATGGGTGATGGCGAAAGGCACACCGGAGGCCATCACTGCCGCTTGTGGGGTGACACCGCAGGCCCAGAACACTGGCACTTCGCCGGGTTTAATCCGCACCGCATCGCCAAAATCGGGTTTCGAGATGTCTGTAACGCCAATCAGCTCCGGTGCGCCTATATGCACGGGTGATCCGTGCACAGAGGGAAAACGTCCGGAAATCATCGCGGCATCGGCAACGCGATTGGCCGGAATCGGTCGCATGGACACCACCATATTGCCGTGCAGCCGACCCGCAGGGCGGCAAGGCTGGTTGGTGAGATACATCGGCACATTGCACTTGTCGGTCATGTGGCGGATTTCAATGCCAGCCTCAACCATGGGCGTTTCAAACGTGAAGCTACAGCCAATCAAAAAGCTAACCAGATCAGTATGTTCGGCCCATGCAGCTGAAGCATCGGCCGTTTCTTCGGCCAGCTTGCCATCGCGCCAGATGCGGTAAAGTGGAATATCTTTGCGCAGATCCGCACCCGCAGCCAGCACCGTGCTGTGTGAGCCGGGATCAGACACATCCAGCACCGGGCAGGCTTTGGGATTGCGTTGGGCATAGAGCAGAAAATCAAAGGCCCAATCACGCGGCAGCACAATCATATTGGCCTGGGTAAAGCCGGGGGCGATGCCGGAGGTGGGCACAACCTTGCCTGCCCGATAGCTTTCGCGGGCAAGGCGGGCGGGTTCCACGTTCACGTGGCGGAGATGGTCCAGAGCTATCATCGGTCAAGCCTTTGCAAAGGGTTCAACAGTGATGCCGCTCGCCTTGAACTGAGCTGCAATCTCGCGGGCAATGGCGACCGCGCCGGGGCTATCGCCATGGACGCAGATCGATTGCGCCTCGATTTTGATCACGCTGCCATCAATGGCTTGCAGCGTGCCTTGCGTGGCGAGTTGCACCATGCGGCGGGCAATTTCATCGGCATCATGCAGCACGGCCCCAGCCTCACGCCGGGACACAAGCTGACCTTGCGGTGTATAGGCGCGATCGGCAAAGGCTTCTGCCACGGTGGCAAGGCCGGATTTTTGTGCCAGTTCCAGAATGGGGGCATTGGCAAGGCCCATCAGGACCAGCGAGCCGTCAATGGCCTTGATGGCATCAATCACGGCTTGACCCTGCTTGGCGTCATTGGCAATGCGGTTATAGAGCGCGCCATGCGGTTTGACGTAGCGCACCAAAGTTCCAGCAGCTGCCGCAATGCCCTTGAGGGCACCGATCTGGTAGATCACATCGGCCACCAACTCATCATAGGTCACGTCCATGTCGCGTCGGCCAAAGCCGACGCGATCAGGGTAGGAAACATGGGCACCGATGGACACATTGTTGTCGGCTGCTGCCTTCACGGTTTTGAAAATACCGGACGGATCGCCCGCATGAAAGCCGCAGGCAATATTGGCGCTGGAGACGATGAACAGCATGGCGCTATCATCGCCCATGCTCCACGCGCCAAAACTTTCGCCGAGGTCACTGTTCAGATCAATCGATGCCATGAGATTTCCTCCTTATTTGCTCAAAAGCGCAAAGATAGGGCCAACAGAATTGGCGGCCATATACCATGTCAATGCGCAGGTCAGCGCGCCCAAAATCAGCAACCAGCGCGGATAGCGATAACCACCCATGAGATCAGAGCGTGCCCACCCGGCATAGATGAAAATGCTCAGGCCAATCGGCAGGATCAAGCCGTTCAGGCCACCGACAAACACCAGCATGGCGGCGGGCGTGGTGGTCATCAACACGAAGCAAAGCAGCGAAAAGGCAATGAAGATCACTGTTGCAATATTGCGGGCGCGCTCGCTCATGTCTTGTTTGAAGACTGTTAGGAAGGACACAGACGTATAAGCCGCACCAATCACGCTGGTGACGGCGGCTGCCCAGAAAATCAGACCAAACAGGCGAAGGCCCACCGAACCCGCGGCCGCCTGAAAAGCCTGCGCTGCGGGATTGGCAGACTTGCCGGATACGTCGATGACAACGCCGCTGGCAACAACGCCGAGAATGGCAAGAAACAGCACATAGCGCATAATGCCCGTGGCAGCGATGCCGGTGAGGGCGGCGCGATTGACGGCTGGCAGGTTTTCAATGCCGACCATGTCGCGATCAAGCAGGCGGTGCGCGCCCGAATAGGTGATGTAACCACCCACGGTGCCGCCAACAATGGTGGTAATGGTGGCAAAACTGATGGTGTCTGGCAAAATTGTTTGGCGCAGCGCCTCACCCAGCGGTGGATTGGAGGCGTAGGCAACATAAACCGTCAGCGCGATCATCATGATGCCAGCGCCGACAATGAAGCGGTCCACCGCAACACCTGCGCGCTTTGACAGGAAAATGCCGATGGAAATCAGCGCGCTGATGGCACCGCCCCATTTGACATCAAGGCCAAACAGCGCATTCAGGCCAAGACCTGTGCCGCCAATATTGCCGATGTTGAAAAACAGCCCGCCGATGATGACGAGTACCGCCAGAACATAGCCAGAGCCAGGAATGGCGGCATTGGCAATGTCGGAGGCGCGCATGCGGGTCAAGGTGACGATGCGCCAGATATTCAGCTGCACCACAAAATCAATCAGGATCGAGGCCAGAATGCCAAAGGCAAAAGCGGCTCCCATTTTGGAGGTGAATGTGGCCGTCTGGGTAATAAAGCCCGGACCAATGGCCGATGTGGCCATGAGAAAGATAGCGGCAACCAGCGATGCGCGGCGCGATTTTGCGGTGTGTATCAGTCCGCCGCTTGCTGCCTTCTGTGGGCCGCTTGCAGGCAATGAGCTCTGTTCCATGGAATATCTCCGGTGAGCAGTCTTGTTCATTCGCCCCTCTGCGAATGATTCATGAAATTAATCTGCCATGTTTTACAAAATGGTCAATATTGTTCAACAATATTTCCGCAATTCTGCCGCATTCTGTATATTATGCAAGCGATTTGCCCAAATTTTAAGCGAAAACTGCCCGCTATTGGTGCAATATCGAGCCTTGAAACGGCTGTTGCTTGCCAGCGTTGACCGGTCTGGTAATAGTCGGCCTATGGGAGATCAGCCGGACTCTTGAGAGAGATTTTGGCAGAAGGGACATGCATGACGCAGGATATAGCAAGCCTCACGCTCGCCGAGAGATTGGCGCAGCGCATTCGCAACAAGCTGATTGCGGGGGAGCTGCGACCCGGCCAAAGGCTGTCTGAAGAAGCACTCAGCACCCGGCTTGATGTGTCACGAAATTCGTTGCGCGAAGCTTTTCGCCTGCTGACCAAGGATGGTTTGTTGCGCCATGAGCCTAACCGAGGGGTGTTTGTCGCCACACCCAGCATGGCCTCGATTATCGATATTTATCGTGTGCGTCGATTGGTCGAGTGCAAGGCGCTCGCCCAATCCTATCCCAACCACCCGGCGGTCGCGCGCATGGGGGAAGCGGTGGATGTGGCGAAAGAGTGCCGCAGACATCAGGACTGGATGGGTATGGGCAGCGCCAATATGCTGTTTCATGCCGCCATTGTTGATCTGGCCGACAGTGTGCGCCTCAGTGAATTTTATGCCCGCATTGCTGCTGAATTGCGGCTGAGTTTTGGGCTTCTGGATGATCCGGAATTGCTGCATGTGCCCTATGTGGATCAAAATGCAGCGATTTTGGCGCTTTTGTTGGAAGGAAAACCGGCGGAAGCCGCATCTGCACTGGAGGCTTATCTGATGTTGTCCGAGCGCACCGTTCTTGCCGCATTTGCACGCGCTGTTGAGCCTGCGCGGTAACTTTATGGGGTGACGCAACCGGCCCGTGGTGGGCCGGTTATCACAATAAGCCTAGCGACTTGGGTAAGCTTAGCGGCTGGCTGCTTTTTTCTGCACCATGGTTTGCGCGGGCTTGACGCCTGCCATCATGGGCTTTTGCATCCGCGACACTTGTGCTTCAGGGGCGCGGCGATTGGTGTTGGCTGACAGGGTGCGCATGCCAACGGGGCGAATGATGGTTTTGGTTGCCACAGGGGCGGGCGCAGGTGCTGCAACGGGTGCTTCCTTGGCCTTTGCGGCCAGAGCAACCCAGCGCATGATGGCTTCAAAAGCGTGGCGACCTTCACGACGTGCGACCTTCAGGCCGTCGCCGGTCAAAAGACAGGTCGAGCCAATTTCTTTCCAGTTTGGACGGCCGCCATGCAAAGGGGGCAAAGCCTGACGCACAACCAGATCCAGCATATAGCTGCGCAGGTTTTCGTAATCTTCTTTTGCAAGGACGGGTGCAAGCCGCACATCGCAAAAACTCTCTATTTTCCGAAGGAATATCGGAGCGGAAGGTGACAATCGGGGCATATTACTCGCAACTCATGAATAGCCCGACAAGGGAGGTGCCGGGATGGGCGCTGCTAAGCTATTGATCTTAACGAAGCGTTTCAAAGGGAGTGGGGCTTTACGATTGTCTGCCCTTGATAGTCAACCCAGTGTTTGACTTACAAGGCCGAAAATTTTCACATCCTTACCATTTTCTTGATCCGGGTTGAGCAGCCGGCCATACATCGACATGGTGGTGACGGTATCAAACAATTCCAGCCCGGATTGCCTTATAAACTCGGCAAAAGGCACGGACTTTTCCCGCGTATCGATGCGTAAAAACCGCCCCTCATGAGAGGCAATATGGGGCCGTGTCACCGCAATTGCCTCCTCATCGGAGGAGGCCACAATCGGCCCAATCACATATCCGCGACCAAAAGGACGGATCAGAGAAAAAGCAATAATTTTATTGTCGCGGATCAGCGCGCCCCCTTTGGAAAGAGGAAGAAGCTGCGACAGCAATACCGCGCGCGGTGCACGATAAGCGAGGTGATCAAGGGCAATGATCTCTTCCAGATCATCGGGGGTGATGGCGCGCAGCTGCGTTGATGGTGGCAGAGCCTCTGGCTGGCCCTTTTGCGCGGCGGGCAATGTCGCTTGCCCCTGACATTGAAACACAGTGGCTTCTGCGGTGAAGCCCATTGTGCTGTAAAGCCGCTTTGCGGCACGGGTGGAGTTGAGGCCCAGCCGCCGCCCTTTCACATTTTCAAGCACGTGGTCCATCAGCCAACGTCCCGTGCCTTGGGTTTGCAGGCGCGGCGAGGTGATCACCATGCCGATGGTTGAAAAATCCCCGCCCATGGGAAAGGACATCGCGGAGCCAAGAACGCGGCCAATGGAATCCACCGCAGCGAATCCCGATCCATGTGCCAGCAAAAACCGAAGGTCGTCGAGGCGATGGGGCCAGCCGACGCTGACAGACAGGCTGTGCAACTGTTCCAAATCGATGGAGTGGATGTCCTTGAGTGTGAATTCAAAAGATTCCAGCTGAATGGATGCCAGCAGACTGGAAGGTTGTGCCGTCATCTTTTGCCCCTCACGCCATTGCCATTATATGTATGTTTGGATGATGCCGAAAAGGAAAGGCACCGGCGGCATCAAAGCGACCGCGTTTCACTTAACTCTGATTGTATCAGTAGATTTTGCTGAAAAGCCTCTCTCTGTCAGCAGAATTTATCGAAACCATCACAGATACGGCAGTGAAAATGCAGTTTCGGCGTTATTGTCTCCTTCATACCAAGAGATATTGAAATTGACGCTTGGTATGACGTGCGTTTCAAGCATTGCCGATTGCTTGGCTCTGTCGGGCGTCACCATCATTTATGCAGAGGCAATCATGGCATTCCTTTTTAATTCTGATCCTGTGCGGGGGGCGGTTTTTGCTTCGGCCTTTGCCCGTGAAATGCCTCACATGCCGTTTTTACAGCCCTCCAGCACGTTTGATCCTCGCTCGGTGCGCTATCTGATAACGTGGACGGTGCCTTCAGATCTCGCGCGCTATGAAAATCTGGAAATCCTGTTTTCAATCGGGGCGGGCGTTGATCAGTTTGACGACAAGCTTGTGCCAGCCCATGTGAAAATTGTCCGCATGGTGGAAACGGGCATTATCCGCATGATGCAGGAATATGTCACGATGGCTGTCTTGTCCCTGCACCGCGATCTGCCCGGCTATCTGGAGCAGCAGCGGCAAGGTGTGTGGGAGGCAAGGCCGGTGCGCCAGGCCCATCAGCAGCGCGTGAGCGTGCTGGGGCTTGGCATGTTGGGCCAGGCGGTGTTGGAACGGCTGAAACCCTTCGGCTTTCAACTTTCGGGTTGGAGCCGCTCAAAGCGCGAGATCGAAGGCGTGCATTGTGTGGCGGGCGATGATGCCTTGCAAATGCTGTTGTCGCAAACCGATATTCTGATTTGTCTCCTGCCGCTGACAGATGAGACCCGTGGTTTTTTGAACGCCAAGCTGTTTTCCGTGCTGCCAAAAGGGGCGTCGCTTGTGCATGTAGGGCGCGGTGGGCATCTGGACCAGTCGGCATTGCTGGATGCTCTGAACACTGGAGCGTTGTCGGGTGCCGTTCTGGATGTCACCGAGCCTGAGCCTTTGCCGACAGAACATCCTTTATGGCGACACCCGCGGGTGATGATCACGCCGCATATTGCCAGCGCAACTCAGCCAGAGACCGCGGCGCTGGCGGTGATTGACAATATTCGCCGGGTGGAAAGCGGGCTTGATCCCGTGGGTCTTGTTGATCGCAGCCGTGGCTATTAGCAGACCTGCCGAATGCCCATGGAACGCTGTAGCATGTGAGCGATAAACATCAACAAGCTTAGAGACTTACGCGCAAGAGAGCGGTTTTGACTTCGAAAGGACGTGACATGCATAATCTCAAAGACGCAGGCCTTTTTCGCCAACAGGGTTTGATTGGTGGCAAATGGCTGGATGCGGCCTCCAGCAAGGCCATTGATGTCATTGATCCGGCCACGCAAGCCGTGCTTGGCAGCGTGCCGGACATGAGTAGGGCGGATACTGCTGCGGCCATCGAAGCCGCCGAAACAGCATTTGAAACATGGAAAAACACCACCAATGCCGAGCGCGCCAGCCTGCTGGAAGCGTGGTATGCGCTGATGATGGAAAACCTTGAAGACCTCGCCTTGATCCTCACGCTGGAGCAGGGCAAGCCGCTAGAGGAAGCGCGCGGTGAAATTCGCTATGGTGCCTCCTTTGTTAAATGGTTTGCCGAGGAAGCGCGCCGGGTCGGTGGGCATACCATTCCATCGCCCACCAGGGATCGGCGCATTGTTGTGCTGAAGCAGCCGGTTGGCGTCTGCGGTATCATCACCCCATGGAATTTTCCGAATGCCATGATTACCCGCAAAGTTGCTCCGGCGCTGGCGGCTGGCTGCACCGTGGTGATCAAACCGTCTGATTTCACCCCTTATTCGGCCTTGGCGCTGGGTGTGTTGGCCGAGCGTGCTGGCATTCCGGCCGGCGTTATCAACATTGTCACCGGCATGCCAACCGAGATCGGCAATGAGCTGATGGCAAGCGAAATTGTGCGGAAAATTTCCTTCACCGGTTCAACGCGGGTGGGGGCGCTTTTGATGCGCGGTTCTGCCGACACCATCAAGAAACTCAGTCTGGAACTGGGCGGCAACGCGCCTTTCATCGTGTTTGACGATGCCGATCTGGATTTGGCGGTTGAAGGCGCGATTGTCTCGAAATTCCGCAATGGTGGCCAAACCTGCGTCTGCGCCAACCGCATTCTGGTGCAGTCGAGCGTTTATGAGCGGTTTGCAGACAAGCTGATTGCACGTGTGAACGCCATGAAAGTCGGCCCCGGAACGCAGGCAGGCGTGCAAATTGGCCCGATGATCAACGAAAATGCCATTAAAAAGATCAATCAACATATTGCTGATGCCCTTTCCAAGGGCGCAAAGATCGTTACCACCGCACCCGCCATGCCTGAAGGCAAGCAATATGCCGCGCCGGTAGTGTTGACCGGGGCGACGACAGATATGCTGCTGGCGGATGAAGAAACCTTTGGTCCGGTGGCACCGCTTTTCAAGTTTGAGACCGAAGAAGAAGCCATCAAGCTTGCCAATGCGACACCTTTTGGTCTCGCCGCTTATTTCTACACCGAGAGCCTGAAACGCGCATGGCGGGTAGGTGAAGCACTTGAAGCGGGCATGATAGGCCTCAACACCGGTGCGATCTCCACCGAAGTGGCACCGTTTGGCGGCGTCAAGCAATCTGGCCTTGGCCGCGAAGGTGCGCAAGTCGGGATTGAGGAATATCTGGAACTGAAGACCTTCCATATGGGCGGGCTTGCCTGAGCGAGTTTGCTCTGATCAGAACGTGAGGGGCGCATTTAAAGCGCCCCACCAACGCGCTCACATGGGAAACAGGCTGGTCAGCGGCATGTGGGATTTGACGATAGGCGATTTCAGCACCACGAAGCTGAAATATTTGTCGATGCCGATGTCCATATCGGTCAGCCGTTCCATAATGATCTGGTATTCCGCAATGCCGGAGGTGACAAACTTCAGCATATAATCGTATCCACCTGACACCAGATGGCATTCGATCACTTGCTCTACCTTTTCCACGGCGGCCAAAAACCGCGCAAAATCGATTTGCCTGTGGTTTTTCAAGGTCACTTCGGTAAACACCGTCAGGGTTTGCCCAAGTTTGCTGACATTGATCTGGGCGGAATAACCGCTGACATAACCCTCAGCCTGTAGCTTTTTTACCCGCATCAGGCAGGGGCTGGGTGACAGGTTGACCAACTCGGCCAGTTCCACATTGGTGATGCGGCCATTCTTTTGCAATTCGTAGAGAATTTTGATGTCGATCCGGTCAAGCTTCACGGGCCTTGTTCCTTTTTCAGTCCGGCTACCGGAAAAAATCTCACAGCATATTATGCCTAATTTATGAAAGGGCAAGGCTGCAATGGAATGCGATAGCAGAGAAAACCGCGAAAATTCAGCAGCCTAGCCGGTGTTTTTTGACATGTGCCAAACAGAATGAAATGCTGATTTTTTTTCATATGCAACACTTTTTTCTGCAGGAACGCGGTAAAATGCTGCAAGAAAAAAGGAGTTTTCCATGCGTGTCCCCCTTTTGCGGATTGAATCCAGCCCAGTGATGCCGACAGAGGCAGATGTTGTTGTCATCGGTGGCGGCATCGTTGGGACGTGTGCGGCCTATTATCTGGCAAAGCGCGGCGTGAATGTCGTGCTTTTGGAAAAAGGCCTGATCGGGGCCGAGCAATCCAGCCGCAATTGGGGTTGGTGCCGCCAGCAAAACCGCGATGCCCGCGAATTGCCAATGGCCACCAAAAGCCTCGATTTATGGGGCCGCTTTGCCGAAGAGATCGGCGAGGATGTTGGTTTCAAACGCTCAGGTCTTTTGTATTTGAGCAATGACGAGGCCGAAATTGCCGGCTGGGCCAAATGGCGTGATTTTGCAAAAACGGTTGGCGTGACCACCCACATGCTGTCTTCGCAAGAGGCGACTGAACGCGGGCGCGCGACCGGAAAACCATGGCTCGGCGGCGTGTTTTCACCATCGGACGGCATTGCCGATCCGCAAAAAGCCGCCCCCGTCATCGCGCGGGGTGTGATGAAATTCGGCGGCACTGTTTTGCAGCAATGTGCTGCTCGCGGTTTGGAAACCTCCGGCGGGCGCGTGAGCGGGGTTGTGACGGAAAGAGGCACCATTCGCACCAGAACGGTGGTCATGTCTGGCGGGGCGTGGGCGTCGTCCTTTTGCAATCAATTGGGCATTCGCTTTCCGCAGTCCAGTGTTCGCTCGTCCATTCTGTCGGTGGAACCGGGTGTGACCGATCTTCCCAGCGCTTTGCATACGGCGCGGGTGTCTTTGACCCAGCGGGGTCACGGTGGCTATACGCTGGCGATCAGCGGGCGCGCCAGTGTGGATCCAACCCTTCAGCAGTTGCGGTTTAGCACGGCATTTTTGCCGATGTTTCAGCGTCGCTGGAAGAGCTTGAAAGTAGGCGGCTTTGAGGCGTTTCGCAGCGGCCATGAAACCCTGTCGAAATGGGCGCTGGACAGCGTGACCCCGATGGAGCGCCAGCGTGTGCTGGACCCCACGCCTGATGCTGCCCTGGTTGCGGAGACCTATCGCCGCGCTGTTGAGCTGATCCCTGCACTCTCTTCCGTCAAAATTGCCGCCAGCTGGGCGGGCTATATCGACAGCACACCGGATGGCGTGCCAGCGATTGGCACCTTGCCGCAGCTTCCCGGTTTTATTCTGGCGGCGGGCTTTAGCGGCCATGGTTTTGGCATTGGTCCGGGGGCCGGTCATTTGATTGCAGATCTGATCACCGGGCAAACGCCCTTGGTCGATCCCGCCGATTATGATCCTGTTCGGCTCGAAAAATCAGCCCGCGGTAAAGTCGCAGCATTTTGATGCCGCGATACATGTGTCTTGTGCCCTTGATTTTTCGCCGCACTGCATTTAGAAAAGGCCAATCACCCCGGACCCGGTGAAATTCCGGGTGGCTATTCTGGCCGCCGATCCGCCAGACAACGCACAACATTCCTGAATATGTTGGACCGCTTTGCGGTCAGCGCTGAACCTATGTGAAAAACTCATGAACATTGTAAAACGTTACCAGCGTGACTGGTTTTCCAATATCCGTGGCGATGTCCTTGCGGGCCTTGTCGTGGCACTTGCCCTCATCCCGGAAGCCATTGGCTTTTCTGTGATTGCCGGGGTTGATCCGAAAGTCGGATTATTCGCTTCTGTCATCATTGCCTGTGTCTCTGCTTTTTGTGGTGGCCGCCCCGGCATGATTTCGGCAGCCACCGCTGCCACTGCCGTCTTGATTGGCGGCTTGGTGCGTGATCACGGCATTCAATATCTGTTTGCCGCCACGCTGTTGATGGGCGTGCTGCAAATCCTGGCTGGCTTTTTGAAATTGGGCCGCGTCATGCGTTTCGTGTCGCGCTCGGTCATGACCGGCTTTGTCAATTCGCTGGCGATTTTGATTTTTATGGCACAATTGCCCGAATTGGTGGGGCGTCCCAATTCCACCTACATCATGATCGCCATCGCTTTGGCCATCATCTATCTTTTCCCACGCATCACCAAAGCCATCCCTTCGCCATTGGTGGCAATTGCCGCTTTGACGGCGGCGACATGGTGGTTCGGCTTTGATGTGCGCAGCGTCAGCGATTTGGGTGAAATGCCCACCAGCCTGCCCATTTTTGCATGGCCGCAGGTGCCGCTGAATTTTGAGACGCTACAGATTATCTTCCCTTATTCTGTTGCTCTTGCGGCCGTTGGCCTGCTGGAATCCCTGCTGACGGCCCAGATTGTCGATGACATGACGGATACGCAGAGCAACAAAAGCCAGGAGTGCATCGGGCAAGGAGCCAGCAATATTGCGTCGGGCCTGTTTGGTGGCATGGGCGGTTGCGCCATGATTGGCCAATCGGTCATCAACGTCAGCTCGGGCGGGCGCGGTCGGCTCTCAACCTTTGTGGCCGGTGCGTTTTTGCTGGTGCTGTTGCTGGTGCTTGATGACATCTTGCGTGTTGTGCCCATGGCAGCTTTGGTGGCGATCATGATCATGGTGTCCATTGGCACCTTCTCCTGGCGCTCAATTCTGGATTTGCGCAAGAACCCGCCATCCTCCTCCTTGGTCATGCTGGCAACCGTGGTCACGGTGGTTGCAACTCACGATCTTTCCAAGGGTGTGCTGGTGGGCGTGCTTTTGTCGGGCGTGTTTTTTGCCGGCAAGGTGGCGCGCATGGTGCATGTGAAGGCAGAGGATCACGCCGATGGCTCCCGGCTTTATCGCGTCGATGGGCAGATCTTCTTTGCCTCCAGCGAGGCGTTCATTGCCGCCTTTGACTTTGATGATGAGGTGAAAGCCATCACCATTGATGTCACCCGCGCGCATTTTTGGGATATTACTTCCATCAGTGCATTGGACAAAGTGGTGCTGAAATTCCGCTCCAAGGGCGCTGTGGTGCAGGTGAATGGTGTCAGTGAGGCCACCAGCCATATGATTGACCGGTTTGCCGTCCATAAGGATGAGACTGCAGTGGCCGCGCCAGCCGGGCATTAATCAGGTGAAGTGAGTAATTCGCTACGCGCATGGCGCATGGCTGGTGTGCGAAAACCTGCCTGTTAATTGGGCGAAAATAGCGTATAAATCATTTCAACGAAGCGATGCATCCTCCTCCCGCAAAGCTTCGTGTTACGGGCCAGTTCACTCCTCCTCCCAGAACGGCCCGTTGGAATGACAGCACTCCTCCTCCCAGCTGTCATTCGGTTCTTTTCGGAAAACCTGCCGCACCTCCTCCCGCGGCAGGTTTTTCGTATTTAGAGCCTTGTTATCTCCCAATTTCTCATTCTGCTGCAATCGGCCGTGTGGCCGCTAAAATCGCGCCAATTTCGGCCCGGCAAGACCCACAATTGGTGCCAGCCGAAAGCGTCTCACCAATTGCCTTGACTGTTGTGCAGCCCTTGGCGATGGCATCGGTGATCTGGTTGATGCCAACGGAAAAGCACGAGCAAACGATAGCGCCCGGATCGATCTGGTTGGCGCTGGGGCGACCGGCGATTAGGCTTACCCGATTGTTCCGATGGGCAAAGCACTGCGATAGCTGCGATGCGGCCCAGTTGCGCGAAACGCTGACGGGCTCGTGCGCCATGAAAAGGGCCGCACAGAGCCGATCTCCATCAAAAAATGCCAAGCGCACATCGCCGCTGGCCTGATCCTGATAACCCACCATGTCGGCATCCGAGGGTACGTTCAAGGTGGCTCTTGCCCAGGCTGTCCAATCCATCGTGCGTTCAAACCCCAGTTCCAGCCGCCAGCCGCTTTCGGCTTTTGCCAAAGCCCAATAGGTCGCATCAATGGCGGTTGGCTTGGTTGCGGATATGGCAAAGCCATAGGCCTCCATCACGCAGGGTTTGATAGCAACACCGCAGCTTTTCAGGGCCGGTTGGCCGGAGATGGGATCGGTGTTCGATGGTATGAGTGTATCCACCCGTCCGGTGGGCGCGACCTCGCCAGTCCAATGCATGGGCACGAAAATGGCACCCCGGCTTTGGCGCTCGCTCAAGAGGGCGCGAACAATCACCCTTTGCCCAGTGACACTTGTTATCTCGACAAGCGCTGCATCTTCTATGCCGAAATCCCGGCCATCCAGGGGATGAATTTCAGCAAAGGGTTCGGCCAAATGAGCGGAAAGGCGCGCGCTTTTGCCAGTCCGGGTCATGGTATGCCAATGGTCGCGCACGCGACCGGTGTTTAGGGTGAGGGGGAAGGCATCGTTCACCCTGTCGGATTGAGCCGGTGCCGTGGCGCTAAAACGGGCTTTGCCGTCGGAATGATAAAATTTCCCGTTGCTAAAAAAGCGGCTGTCTTTCGGCGCGGTGCCAAGAGGTTGCGGCCATTGAAATGGAGAGAGCGCGTCATAGTGCTGAGCATCAATGGTGCGATAGGCACTGATGTCAAAATCGCGGCTGCCGTTGTTGTTCAAGCCCGATAGAGCCGCATGTTCAGCAAAAATCTCAGCTGGCGATGTGTAGGCAAAGGCTTGCGCAAACCCCATGCGGCGGGCTACCTCTGCCAACTGCCACCAATCGGGCTGTGCACTGCCGGGAGCGGCTTTAAACGGGCGCTGGCGCGAAATGCGTCGCTCGGAATTGGTGACTGTGCCGGATTTTTCGCCCCAGCCGCTGGCGGGCAACAGCACATGGGCGAGCCGTGCCGTGTCCGTGTCGGCTTGCATGTCGGATACAACCACAAAGGGGCAGGCCTCAATCGCTGCCTTCACCGCATTGGCATCGGGCATTGATACCACGGGGTTGGTGGACATGATCCACAAAGCCTTGATGCGGCCGTCTGCCACAGCCTTGAACATATCAACCGCTTTCAGGCCGGGCTTTTCAGCCATTGTTGGTGCGGCCCAGAAGTTTTGTGCGCTTTCTCGGTGACGCGGATTTTCAAGATCCATATGAGCGGCCAGCATATTGGCAAGCCCGCCCACCTCGCGCCCGCCCATGGCATTGGGCTGGCCGGTCAGCGAAAACGGCCCCATGCCGGGCTTGCCAATGCGCCCGGTGGCGAGGTGGCAATTGATAATCGCATTGACCTTGTCGGTGCCGCTTGAGGATTGGTTGACGCCCTGGCTGTAGCAGGTCACCACTTTTTCGCTTGCAGCAAACAATTTGAAAAACTGGCGCAATTGCATGGCAGGCAAGCCTGTTTGCATCATCAGATCGGCCAGTGACTGGCCCATGATCTGTTCAAACACCTCGGAAAATCCATGGGTGTGGGCGGCAATATAGGTTTGATCAATTACGCCTGTTTCAATCAGATGCGCCAAAAGCCCATTAAACAGCGCTACATCACCATCCGGTTTGATGGATAAATGCAAATCGGCGATGTCGGAGGTCGCGGTGCGGCGCGGATCTATCACCACCACTTTCAGCGAGGGCCGCCGTGCCTTTTCAGCGGCGATACGCTGATACAGCACCGGATGGCACCAGCCCATGTTGGAGCCAACCAGCACGATCAAATCCGCCAATTCCAGATCTTCATAGCAGCCCGGCACGGTGTCGGAGCCAAAAGCGCGTTTGTGACCAGCCACAGAAGACGCCATGCACAGTCGTGAATTGGTGTCGATATTGGCAGAGCCGATAAAGCCTTTCATCAGCTTGTTGGCGACATAATAATCTTCAGTCAGCAATTGGCCGGAGAGGTAAAAAGCCACCGATTCCGGGCCGAACTCTGCAATCGTGTCTTTGAAGCGTGCCGCGACAAGATCAAGCGCCTCATCCCAACTGGCGGGCGCGCCAAAAACCTGAGGCTCCAAGGCCCGCCCATCCAGATCCAGCGTTTCACCAAGCGCTGAGCCTTTGGAGCAAAGCCTGCCGAAATTGGCCGGGTGGTCTGGATCGCCCTTGATGCTGACCTTGCCGTCTTCTTCCACCCGCGCAATCACGCCGCAACCAACCCCACAATAGGGGCAGGTGGTTTTGGTCTCAACGGGGGTGTTGTCGACGGAAATGTTCATGATGGGTCTCCGAATAGGTTAAGCTTGGTGCCGTTACCAATTGTTGTAGGAGAGGAATTTACCGCTCATGCGGATCTCGATGCGGTCGCCCTTGGGGTAGGGGATTTTTTCGACGCTCATATCAAAATCAATCGCGCTCATAATGCCGTCACCGCCCTTTTCCTGAATAAGCTCCTTTAGGGTTTGGCCGTAGACGCCAATGATTTCATAAAAGCGATAGATGCAGGGGTCGGTGGGAATGGCCTGATCAAAAACCTTGTTGGGATATTCGGCCAGCACCACTGCGGCTTCCTGCGGCAGGCCAAGGTTCAGCACCAGTTGGTCGGCTTTGTCGCGTGGCAGCGAGTTCATCCCCAGACAGGCAGAGGTGACAAACACCTCGCTCATGCCGATGCCTTCTGAAATGGAGGCCCAGGATAGTCCGGCAGCACGTTTCTTTTCATGGATCAGATCAGTAACATCGCGTTTGCTCAGCATGGATTAGCTCCTGTAAATATGAGAAAAATAGCCCCCGGCGCGCGGGGGCCAACGCCGTTTTACTCAGCAGGAACCATTGCAACATGGGCGTTGCGCTTGGCAGCGGTGCGGGCATGGGTGCTGTACAGTGTGAGGCCAACGAAGGCGATGCCGCCCACGAGATTGCCGGCCACCGTTGGGATCTCATTCCAGATCATGTAATCCATGATCGAGAAATTGCCTTCCAGCATCAGGCCCGACGGAAACAGGAACATGTTGACGATGGAATGCTCAAAACCCATGTAGAAAAACAACATGATCGGCATCCAGATGGCAATGACCTTGCCCGGTACACTGGTGGACATCATGGCGGCCACCACGCCGGTTGAGACCATCCAGTTGCACAGCACGCCGCGAATAAACAGGGTCAGCATGCCGCCAGCGCCATGGGCGGCATAACCGACAGTGCGGCCTTCGCCGATGTGACCAATGGCGACACCAACCGGGTTGGGGGCTGTGGTAAAGCCATAGGTAAACACAATCGCCATCATGACGGCGACAGTGAGCGCACCGGCAAAATTGCCGATAAACACCAGACCCCAATTGCGCAACACGCCTTGGATGGTCACGCCGGGGCGTTTGTCAATCAAGGCCAGCGGGGTCAGTGTGAACACGCCGGTCAGCAAATCAAAGCCCATCAAATAGAGCAGGCAGAAGCCAACGGGAAACAGCACGGCTCCGGCCAGAGGCTGGCCGGTTTGAACATTGATGGTCACGGCAAAAGCCGCTGCCAGCGCCAGAATGGCACCGGCCATATAGGCACGGATCAAGGTGTCACGGGTAGACATAAACACTTTGGATTCGCCTGCATCGATCATTTTGGTCACGAACTCTTTGGGAGAGAGATATGACATATGCGTTCCCCTTTTTTGTTGGTGGTTTTGCTTAAAATGACACTGCGATGTAGATGGTCTCGCCTTCCAGTTTCACCGGAAACGTGACTGTGGCGCCTTCATCGGCCCCTTGCGCCAATCCGGTTTCCAGATTGATCACCCAATTGTGCAGCGGGCAGGTGACGCAATTGTCGTGCACAATGCCTTGGCTCAAGGGTCCGTTTTTGTGGGGGCATTTGTCTTCCATGGCAAAGACCCGGTCGTCATGGGTGCGAAACACCGCAATGGTGGTGTCGCCATTTTCGACGCAGCGGGCACCTTGCGGCGGGATGTCGTGGAGCGAGCCAATTGCCACCCAGTTTTGAGCTATCAAATTCATTCCGCAGCCTCCTTGCGCATGATTGCCATGGGCTTGAACTCATGCTTGTCCTTGCCGGAAACGCGCTCTGACCATGGGTCTACTTGTGCGAATTTTTGCGAAAACACGAAGCGGTCGAAATAGGCTTTGCGCTTATCGGCATCCTCCATGATCTGGCGGCGGATTTCGTCGTGGCCGATGCGTTTGGCCCATTTGTAAATGCGCTCCAGATAGCGGCCCTGTTCGCGATACATCTGGGTGAGCGCCACAATATGCTCCAGCGCCTCATCCTCGGTTTTAACGAGGCCGAGCACGTCGGTTCCCTTGATGTCGAGACCGGCAGCCCCGGCAAAATGGATTTCAAAACCGGAATCGACGCAGATCACGCCAATGTCCTTGCAGGTCGCTTCGGCGCAATTGCGCGGACAGCCGGAAACTGCCAGTTTCAGCTTGGCCGGTGTCCATGAGCCCCACATGAATTTTTCCAGCCGAATGCCAAGGCCTGTGGAATCCTGCGTGCCAAACCGGCACCAGTCGGAACCCACGCAAGTTTTAACGGTGCGAAGCCCCTTGGCATAGGCTTGGCCGGAAACGAAGCCAGCTTTGCCGAGATCAGCCCAGACGGCGGGCAGGTCTTCTTTCTTGATGCCAAGCATATCAATGCGCTGGCCGCCGGTGCATTTTACTGCGGGGATGTTGAACTTATCCACCACATCGGCAATGGCGCGTAATTCCTTGGAGGAGGTCATGCCGCCCCACATGCGTGGAACCACCGAATAGGTGCCATCCTTCTGGATGTTGGCGTGAACCCGCTCGTTGATGAAGCGCGATTGGTAATCATCGGCATATTCATCCGGCCAATCGCAGACGAGGTAATAGTTCAGCGCAGGCCGACATTTGGCGCAGCCGCAGGAGGTTTTCCACTCCAGCTCCTGCATCACGGCGGGGATGGTTTTGAGCGATTTCGCCTTGATCAGACGGCGCACATCGTCATGGCCCAGCTCGGTACAGGTACACATCGGCGTCACGGCTGATGGGTTATAGGCATCGCCCAAAGTGAGGCCCATGAGTTGCTCGACCAGCCCTGTGCAGGAGCCGCAGGAGGCCGAGGCCTTGGTGTGGGCGCGGACCTCGTCCAGCGAGGTCAGGCCCTTGGAGGTGATGGTGGTGACGATTTTGCTCTTGCAAACGCCGTTACAGCCGCAGATTTCCGCATCATCTGGCAAGGCTGCAACGGCCGCCATAGGGTCCAGCGGGGCACCCCCCTGATAGGACTGGCCGAAGATCAACGTATCGCGCATTTGCGAAATATCAGTGCCGCGTTTCATCAGGTCGAAAAACCATGAGCCATCGCCGGTTTCGCCGTAAAGCACCGCCCCGATAATCTTGTTTTCCTTGAGGATCAGCCGCTTGTAGATGCCCGACGAGGCATCGCGCAAAACGATTTCTTCCCGGTCTGGCCCTTCGGCAAAATCCCCAGCCGAAAACAGATTGATGCCCGTGACCTTCAACTTGGTGTTGACCACCGAGCCGTGATATTCAGCGCTACCACCAATCAATCGATCCGCCAGCACCCGCGCGCTTTCATAGAGCGGGGCAACAAGCCCATAGCATTGGCCGCGATGCTCGGCGCATTCGCCAAGCGCAAACACCGAGGCATCCGATGTCTGCATGCCATCATCGACCACAATGCCGCGATTGACGGCAATGCCTGCATCTTTCGCCAAGGCTGAGGCTGGGCGAATGCCAACCGCCATCACCACCATGTCGCCCTCTATGGTGCGGCCATCTTCCAGCTCAATGCCTTCGACCTTGTCTGTGCCAAGAATCTGCTTGGTGTTGGCTTTGGTGATGATTTCGATGCCGCGCTCAGTCAGCGCTTTTTCCAAAAGGTAAGCTGCGGCAGGGTCGAGCTGACGCTCCATAATGGTTGGCATCAGGTGAATGACGGTGACCTCCATGCCTTGACGCTTCAGGCCATAGGCAGCCTCAAGCCCCAGAAGACCCGCACCAATGACAATGGCTCGACCTTTACCTTTGGAGATGTCCAGCATCTTCTCGACATCATCGAGATCGCGATAGGCCAAAACACCCGGCAATTGATGGCCGGGAACCGGAATGATGAAGGGAAGCGAGCCGGTAGCGATCACCAGTTTGTCGTAAGCCACCGTGATGCCATTGGCAGAGGTGACAGTTTTGGCGTGGCGGTCAATCTGCGTGACTTTTGCGCCCTTGTGCAGCGTCACATTGTGGGCACCATACCAGGCATCATCATGAATGATGATGTCGTCATAGGCTTTTTCGCCCGACAACACCGGCGAGAGCATGATGCGGTCGTAGTTGACGCGCGGCTCGGCGTTGAAAATTGTGACATCATAAAGGCCGGGGGCCTTTTCAAACAATTCTTCCAGCATGCGCCCCGGTGCCATGCCATTGCCGATAATAACGAGTTTTTCGCTCATGGGAGCCTCCTATTCCGCAGCCGCGATACGGGATGATGTTTGCCGATTGATCCGTTCAGAGCGTTTTTCCTGAATGGATGTGAGCTGTTCTGCGCTTGGGTTTGCGCCGCCTTCATAGGCTTCAAGAAATTCCAGCAATTCCGAGCGATAGGCGTAGTAATCAGGGTGAGAGAGGAGGCTTTTGCGCGAGCGTGGACGGGGTAAGTCCACCTCCATGATATTGCCGATCTTGGCATTCGGCCCGTTCGACATCATCACCACGCGGTCGGCCAGCAAAATGGCTTCATCCACATCATGGGTTACGCAGATGGCGGTGACTTTTGTGCGTTTCCACACATCCATCAGCACTTCTTGCAATTCCCAGCGGGTCAGGCTGTCCAGCATGCCAAAAGGTTCATCCAGCAGCAGCAGTTTGGGCGAGAGCGCAAAGGCACGCGCAATACCCACCCGCTGCTTCATGCCGTTGGACAGGTCATTGGCCAGCCGATGCATAGCATCGCCAAGGCCAACCCGGTGCAGGTAATACTCGACAATATCCTTGCGCTCAGAAGGGCTTGCGTCCGGATAAACCCGATCCACACCCAGAGCGACATTTTCGCGCGCCGTCAGCCATGGCATCAAGGACGGGGCTTGAAACACCACGGCGCGGTCTGGTCCTGCGCCTGAAATTTCGCGACCGTCCAGAATAATACCGCCCGATGAAATCGGGTTCAGTCCCGCCACCATCGACAAAACCGTGGATTTGCCGCAACCAGAATGGCCGATGATGGAGATAAACTCGCCCTGTTTCATTTTCAGGTCGAACCCGTCCACAACGGTCAGCGGGCCTTTGGGGGTGGGGTAGATCTTCTTGACTTCGAAAAACTCGACATAGCCCTTTTCGATGGCTGATTGCGCCTTGCGGGCATAGGCGGCGGGCAGGTTTTCGGCTTGCGGTTTTCGCGTGATTGGCACCACATTTGGCAAAACAATGCCGGGGTCTGCATCACTGTTGCGGGCTGCACCCAGATCCATCAGATATTCGGTTACACGGGCGCGAAGAGCGATAAACGCGTCATCAGCATTCATCTCGGTGCGTTCGCGCGGACGGGCCAGTTTCACATCAAAGCTTTTGCCTAGCGTCGCCTTTGGCCCCGGTGTCAGCGGAATGATCCGGTCTGCCAGCAAAATCGCCTCATCCACATCATTGGTGATCAGGATAATGGTTTTCTTTTCCTGCTCGCAAATGGCGGCCAATTCATCCTGCAGCTTGGCGCGGGTGAGGGCGTCAAGGGCCGATAAGGGCTCATCCAGCAGCAGCACGTCCGGCTGCATGGCCAGTGCCCGTGCAACAGAGACCCGCTGGCGCATGCCGCCCGAAAGCTCGGCCGGTTTGCGGTCTGTTGCATGGGCGAGGCCCACCATGGTGATATAGTGCTCGACAATCCCGGACCGCTCGGATGCGGATTTGTCCTTGTGGATGCTGTCCACCGCCAGCGCCACATTATCGCGCACCGACAGCCATGGCATCAGCGAATAGTTTTGAAAGACAACGCCAAGGGCAGGGTCTGGCTTGGTGATCTCTTTACCCTTGAAAAACACCTGGCCGTTATCAGGCTGCGTCAAGCCGCATAGCAGCGAGATCAGCGTGGATTTGCCAGAGCCAGAAAAGCCGACGATGGCAATAAACTCGCCTTGCTCAACGGTGAGGTTGACCGTGTCCAGCACGTCATTGCGGCTTTTACCGTCGCCGAAGCTTTTGGAAACATTGCAGAGTTGCAAAATGCTCATCAAACTCTCCTCAGCGGTTGGTGGTGAAGGTGAAGGCCGATTGCAGCGCATACATGATGCGATCGAGAATGAAGCCGATGATGCCAATGGTGAGAACCGCCACCAGAATGCGGGCAAGCGACGCAGACGAGCCGTTCTGAAACTCATCCCAGACAAATTTGCCAAGTCCGGGGTTTTGCGCCAGCATTTCTGCGGCAATCAGCACCATCCAGCCCACGCCGAGCGAGAGGCGCATCCCGGTGAAAATCAGCGGCAACGCCGATGGCAGCACCAGTTTGCGAATGGTGGTGCCGGTGGAGAGCTGCAAAACCTTGCCAACATTGACGAGGTCTTTGTCAATCGAGGCAACACCCATCGCGGTATTGATCAGGGTTGGCCAAAGAGAGCAGAGCGTCACCGTGACGGCAGAGACCACCATGGATTTTGGAAAATAATCCGAAGTGTCAACATACAACGCTGACACCACCATGGTGACAATCGGCAGCCAGGCCAAGGGCGAGACCGGTTTGAAAATCTGGATCAGCGGATTGATGGCGCTGTTGAAGGCTTTTGACAGGCCGGAGGCAATGCCAAGCGGCACGGCAATCACGGTGCCAATCAAAAAGCCGAGACCCACCGTGAGCAGGGATGTGCCGATCTGGTCGATATAGGTGGGGCTGCCGGTGTAGCTGCGGTTTTTCACCATATCGGCTTGGCCGTCGGCCACCAGTTTTGCGTTGCGCTTGTCCTGACGCGCATAAAACTCAGCCGCTTTGGCCCGTTCTGCCCGATAATCCGCCCAGAGCACTTCGGCTTGTTTTGCCACTTCAAACGGGCCGGGAATGGCACCCAGCGAAGTGTGAACTTGCGGGGCCAGCACACCCCACAACACCAGAAAACTGAGAATGCCGACAAGAGGATAGAGCAAAACGCGCTTGAGCACGCCCAATTGCTCACGGGGATCTTCGCCAGCCGCCATTTTCAGGATGGGCGTCAGCCAGACCAGGCCCAGCACATCCAGCCAGCGGGCCGCACTGTTGATTCGCTGGAGGGTGCGCTCCTTGCGTTTGGCCTTGTCAGTCAAAGTGACATTGAAGGTCTCTGTCGCGTTGGTCATAGGTCCGGTCCTTCGCAAACGTAGTCTTGAATAGAGAAATGAGGGGCCGCCTGGCGCATGGGATGCGGGCACCAGGCTCAATCACAAGGCTCAATCAATTGCCAACAACAGTTGTGCCTTCGAGCTTTTGGCCGGCTTTCAGACCGATCTTCAGGCTGTCGATATAGGCGTTGGGCTTTTTGCCATCATAAGTGATGCCATCGATGAACTCGGCGGTCGGGGCCTTGTATCCATCTGTGCCAAAAGGGAAATCTTCCTTTTTGGCTTCGCCGTCTTCAATCAGAAGCTCTGCGGCTTTCATGTAAATATCGGGGCGATAGACCGATTTCGCCGTCTCGTCATACCACGTGTCGGGCTTTTGATCGGCAATCTGGCCCCAGCGGCGCATTTGGCTGAGATACCAGACCGCATCCGAGTAAAACGGATAGGTGGCATTGTAACGAAAGAACACGTTGAAATCGGGAACGGGACGCTTGTCGCCCTTTTCATATTCAAACGTGCCGGTCATGGAATTGGCGATAACAGCGGCATCCGCACCGACATATTCCGGTTTGGAAAGAATTTTGACCGCTTCCATGCGGTTGGCATTGTTGTTTTCATCCAGCCATTCGGCGGCGCGGATCAGCGCTTTGGTCAAGGCCAGCGTGGTGTTGGGATATTTCTTGACGAATTCGTCTGTCAGGCCAAACACTTTTTCCGGCTTGTTTTTCCAGATTTCACTGGAGGAAATCACCGGCACGCCGATGCCCTTGAACACAGCCGCCTGATTCCATGGCTCGCCCACGCAATAGCCATCAATGGTGCCAGCTTCCAATGTTGCCGGCATTTGCGGCGGTGGTGTTACAGAGAGCAGCGCATCCGCCTTGATCTGGCCCGATGTGTCATTGGTGCTGTAATAACCGGGGTTGATGCCGCCAGAGGCCAACCAATAGCGCAACTCGTAATTATGGGTCGAAACCGGAAAAACCATACCCATTTTGAAGGATTTTCCCTGGGCCTTGAAAGCATCGACCACAGGTTTCAACGCGTCAGCCTTGATCGGGTGTTGCGGCTTGCCATCAGGACCGGCTGGAATATTCGTCTTCATCGCCTCCCACACCGGATTGGAAACGGTGATGCCATTGCCATTCAGGTCCATGGAAAAGGGGGTCACAATATGGGCTTTGGTGCCATAGCCAATGGTGGCGGCCAGCGGCTGGCCCGCCAACATATGTGCGCCGTCCAACTCGCCATCAATCACCCGGTCCAGCAGCACTTTCCAATTGGCCTGCGGCTCAAGGGTGACATAAAGCCCCTCATCTTCAAAAAAGCCCTTTTCCTTGGCAATCGCCAAGGGCGCCATATCCGTCAGCTTGATGAAGCCAAGTTTCAGCTCATCCTTTTCGACCTTCAGCATCTTGGCATCAACCGGTATAGCACTGCTGCCAAGCAAAACAGCGGTCAACACGGACAGACATTGAACCAGATTTCTCGTCTTTAGCCTTCCTGTGGTGGCATTGTGCACCATGTGGCGGTTCCCCTTTTTTGACGGAAATAAAAACAAAAAAACGCCTCAAGATTTGCCACTCAGACTTTTTGAAAAAGTCGAATTGCAACCGTGAGACGCCGTTGTGTCATGGAGTTCGCATCGAAGCGATAATTTTGCGCTGATCGCCGTTGATCGCGCAAAGATAGATAAGCATATCTTGTGCCAGTCTGGCTAGATGGAATCTATCTTCTTGATAACAAATGTTTATTTATTTTATTTTCTGCTCAAAATCTAAGCGGCTGCACGCAATTCGCTGTTTCTTTCTTGTGCAGCCTGCCTAATAAGTGGCAATCTTGCTCAAAGACGAGGTGAGGTTGCCTCATCTCCAGTCGGCTGGACATGGGGTGCCTTCACCGGAAATGCCTCGACATAGCCAGCGATCTGGTGAGGATCAAACGAAAAGCCATCGATGAATGCATCGGCCGAATCACGTCCTTCCACGCGCATGTCTTGCGCATTGAGGCTCTCGGGCAGGCCAAGCGCCTGCCTGTAAATGTCGGGGCGATAGGCGGATGCTGCATTTGCGACCTGTTCTGCGCAATATTCTGTCTGCCCCCAGCGGATCATCTGGCTGTAAATCCACAAGGCGTGACTGGGGCGAGGGTAATTGGCCTGATTGCCGTGAAAGCGGAAGTAGTTATCAACGATGCGCCGGTTGCCCTTGGCATCAACATTGAATTCGCCCGCCAGCACCGGCTGAATGATCTCTGCGGCAACACCAATATAGCGCTCACTGGAAAGAGCGTCAGCCAGAATAGCCCGATTTTCGGGCTGATCACACCATCGCCCGCTCGCATCCAGTGCTACAATCAAACGTGCAATTGTGTCTTGATGGTCTTTCGCCCATTCTGGTCGCATGCCCAGAACTTTTTCCGGTGCCGAGGGCCAAATATCTTGCTTGGTTGCCACAATGCGGCCGGTGGCGCGCTTTGATGCCACCATATTCCACGGCGCGCCAACGCAAAAGCCATCAATCGCGCCTGCCGCCAGCGCATCGGAGGTTAGCGGTGGCGGCACAACCACCAGCTTGACGTCTGTATCTGGATTGATGCCGCCAGCCGCCAGCCAATAGCGGAATTCATAATTGTGGGACGAGAACGGATAGGTCACGCCGAGGGTGGGGGATGGTTCTCCCCCACGACGCATGCTGTCCAGCACAAGAGCCAAGGCCCTGGCGTTGTCGAGTGCGCTTGATGTCTCGGTTATTGTGCCGGTATCAAGCATTCGTTGAAACAGGCGGGTGGACAAGGTAATCGCATTGCCACCCTGACCCAGCGAAAACGCGGTGATTGTGGGCGAGGGGTTGGAGCCCAACCCCAGCATGGAGGCCACCGGCATGGGCGACAGCATATGGGCAATATCGAATTGCTGAAAGGCGAGGCGATCGCGAACATTGGCCCAGGAGACATCTTTGACCAGATCAAGCGTCAGGCCTTCTTTCGCCGCAAAGCCAAATTCCACAGCTGCAATCAGCAGCGATGCATCGACCAGCGGAATAAAGCCTGCGCGCAGATAGCGGTTTTCCTTGCGGCCCACGGCGGGGGCTGAAGGTGTGGATGGTTTGCTTTTGTGCGTGTCCGCCTTGGTCATCTCGGGGTTCCTCACATCAAAAGACTGGCGGCGGTGACGACGCTTTGGGCAATGTCTACCATTTTCTTTTTTTCATTCATTGCGGTTTGCCGCAAAAGTGCGAAGGCTTCTTCTTCGGAAAGCCCGCGCATTTTCATCAATATGCCTTTGGCGCGCTCAATGACCTTGCGTTCCGTGAGTGCAGTTTTGGCGTCGGTCAATTCGCGCCGCAAGCGATCAAACGCACGAAATCGCATGACGGCCATATCAAGAATAGGCTTGACCCGCTCTTTTTTGAGGCCATCAACGATATAGGCCGACACGCCCGCATCGACTGCGGCAGCAATGGATTCGGTATCGGCGCGATCGACAAACATGGCAATCGGGCGGCTGACGCTGCGTGTCAGTTGAAACAGGTGTTCCAGCATGTCGCGGTTTGGATTTTCGAGATCGATGATAATAACGTCTGGCGTCAGTTGCTCTATGCTGCGGGCAATGCCATTCACGTCGTGGATAACGGTGACACGCAAGTGCCCTGCCTCCCGCAGGCCTTCCTCGATAATGGAAGCGCGGATGGTGTTTTCATCAATCACAAGAATGGTCAGGTCGCTGTGGTCCACGCATTAGGCATACTGCACTGCGAAAAGCTTGACAATCGCCTTGGTGGAAAAGCCATCAACCACAGCGCCGCGCAGCCCTTGTGCAGCAATGATCACAGTCGTTCACATTTTTGCGGCCTTGGCTGGGTTTGGCACTTATGATGATGTAGGCTTTGCGCGACACAATAAAAAAGGCGGATGTAAGATGAATTGTAAAATTCATCGGTGCATATCCGTGCTACTGCATAATTCCTTAAATCGGACCCGAATAAAGACGAGGATTATGCCGATGGTATGGAATATGGCCGCGGCATGATGGGGTAAGTGGTTGCTGGTTTCATCCAGTCGAGAAAGTCTAAAACGATAGGTTGTTTTTACGCCAATGAGTCCAATATAGCTCGAATTCTGTCGTTTAAGTTTGTCCGGGAAATCAAATTTGATTTTTGGGGTCAATTAGAGCGAAAATCCGAGCTCGATAGCGACGTCAGGTTTGTGCGTGCAGAGCATCCGCAGGAGAGGTTAGTTTTGAAAATGACACCCACAGTGTTGTATGGGATCAAAATCGCCAGTCGTTGGGCCAGCGTGCTGTTGTCTCTGGTGGTCGCTTTCATTGTTTCAGCGACAGTTGCGGGTGCCGCTGATTGCCGTAGCAGTCCCGACACCAAGGTTGACTGGTCTGGCTGTTACAAACGCCAGCTTATGTTGGGCGGAAGCAACTTGCGCGATGCAAACCTTTATGATGCGGACCTGAGTTTTACAGATTTAAGCAACGCCAATCTGCAATCGGCAGATTTGGAAAAAGCCACACTGATCCGTACCTTGCTTGCAGGCGCCAAAGCGGATGGGGCAAAGTTTGAGCGCATCGAAGCCTATCGGGCTGAAATGTCGCGCATCTCGGCGGTGGATGCGAGCTTCGTGAACGCTGAAATGCAGCGCGTAAACCTCAAGGCGGCCAATTTGGCCGGAGCCGATTTCACCAAGGCCGAGCTTGGCCGGGTGAACTTTGAAAAAGCGATTCTCACCGGTGCCAAATTTAACCTGGCCAACATGTCGCGTGTGAGTTTGAACAACGCCCGCCTGGATGGGGGCGTTGATTTTGGTGAAGCCTTCATGTTTCGCACCCGCATTGAGGGCGTTGATTTGTCGACGGCCAAAGGGTTGAAGCAAGATCAGGTTGATCTGGCCTGTGGTGATAGCCAAACCCGCTTGCCTCTCGGTTTGACGGCCCCCAGTGATTGGCCCTGCCAGCCGGATTGAGCGAACAGGATTGCGCGCTCACCAGCCTTTCAAAAATCCGATGTTTAATATTATGCAGAATAGCAGCGTGCAGAACATTCAAATCCGCACGGTGCTTTCTGCTTTTGTGTCAGCCTATCGGATGATTGGTTCGCCGTGAAAGCGGCGCTTGGAGGGTTTTGAAACGCCAAAGCCAACCTCCATCATCAAGCGAGGCTTTGATGTTGGCACTGTTCCCATATGGAAGCCAAAGGGATCTTCGACAAAACCCGAACCGGCTGGCCCTGTGAGAGTGATTGCGCTGTCTGGGCCATAATATCCCAACACATCGTCGGCGGGATGGCCGACCAGCAAGGTCAACTGATGTTTGAGGCGGCGACGACGATGACTGCCACGCACAAACACGTGCGGGCCGGTGCCTTCATCGACTGCGTTGATATTGAAGAAAAATTTCAACATCCGCCAGTCATCAAGGTCAAAGTGAAATTTGTCGAGCGAGGCCATGCTGCGGTCTTTTTCGGACGCGAGCGTTGGAAAACTCCACCAAACTCGCGTTGTAATCAATTGCGCGTCGGCACCAAGATAGTTTTTGGCGATGTCGATCAAAAGCGGATCTTTTTGCACGGCAAGGGCTGCATCACAGTCCATAATCCGGTCAAACAGGTGGCCGCTCAACAGGGAGCGTCCATATTGCTTTTCAGCGTTTGCATGATCGCTCGCTTTGAACTCCAGCCGGCGATCGAAGTTGCCAAAGCATGGCGTGTTAAGAGCATAGGCATGAATTTCTTCATGGATGGCCTGTGGAAGATGTAAGCCGGTGAATATGCCATCTTGTTTTAAGGCGGATACCGCAGAGCGGTAATCAGCATGAAACATGCTTTTGCCGCTCGATTGCTCTGTTTTTGGCTTTCGGGCTGTCAGCCAATGCAGGTTTCGCCCAGGCAGGGTTCTTGCAAACATAAACATTGGAAGCCAGGCGGGATTTTCGCGAATGTCAGCAATATAGGTTGGCAGCCGCACGGCCATTCGACGCAGTTTGCTGCCGCTGCGCGCAATTGATTCAAGGTCTTTGGATTGGACATCAAGTTTTTGCATCTCGGCATTCTCCTTGTGACCGCCATGTCAGCAATCGATTTGGATGGTATTCAAGCCATGCATGAGTGTCTTTCGACACAAACCTTCTAATCCTGTTAGGCTTTGATAGCAATGAATTTATTGAATTTTTAGCGTATATTTCTAAATTATTTAAATTTTATAATGTAATATTTAAATTAGCCGAATTGACTGTATGTATGTCCGACCTTCACATCAATGTCTTGTTGTAGAAATACTATGTATATTTCTCCACATTTATGAATAGAATTTCAGAAAGTTATACCACACAATCGTTCTCCTAGCGGGCGGGTTTTGAAAATAAAATCTAATTTTATTAGTTTTGATTGAGTTTTTATAGGCAATTAGAATTAATTCGCTATATTTTTTTCTAAAAAAAGATACAAAAGAAAATTAATTTTCAAATTTGCCAGAATGTTACTTTATTTGGGTGTGAAATTTTTTTTATAGTTTTAACATTATTTCGTTGAAATAGTGAAAATTATTGTGCTAGGGCGCAAATGGGGATGTTTTTAAAACGGTGCGCGACGTGGCGGATGTCAATAATACATTAGAATTTTTGCCGGCTTCTGAGTATTCAGTCGAAAAAAAGAGCTTTAAGCGTTTCATAATTTGTTCAATACGACGCTTTGTATTAGAATCGATTTATAGACGTGAATTGAAAGACTTGAATTTCTTTTTGTCACAACCTCCCTTTAGTAAGGTGAGAGATATATCGGTCGATCTACAGACAAAAGCTGTTGGCCGGTATTTTTCACGCTGCACAAATGCGCGTGGGCGATTTCGTGCCATTGTTGATCACTATACTTTGTTTTCAAAGTATTTCGATGACAACGTGTTTCTGGCCGCTCATACCCAAGAGATTTTGATTGCGGAGATGCTCTATAAAGATCAGAAACTCGCACTGTATTTATGCAAACAGGACGGGTTCTCGCGCGAGGCGGAGCTTCGCGTCAAGCTAACCTTCAACAATGTCACCATTGTCCAGATGGGCATGTCATTTGTGAATCGGCAGACGCTTGGCCTGGGCGCTTCTGGAGATGCTCTTTGGATCGGCATCGTTAAATCCAGTATTCCGGGAGAGCCGGGGCGAGAGAGCTTTCGCCATTTCACCAAGGCTTTTGAAGGGCTGCGCCCCAAATATCTGCATGTGATGTTTGTCCAGTCCCTGGCCCGCGCGCTTGGAATTTCCGAGATTTTCGCACCATCTTATATCGGGCAGGCGGTCGCATCCAGCCGACGCTTCAAGCAGCGCGTTCATGCCGATTATGATGGTTTCTGGGAGGAGTGCGGCGGGGAAAAGATCAATCAGTATTTGTATCAGATCCCTTGCGATCGCCCGCCGCGCGATTTATCCGAGTATAAGCCCAACAAGCGGTCTCAAGCCAAAAAGCGTCAGGAACTGGAGATGGGCTTGAGGCATGCAATGTGCCAGATGTTTGAAAGCTTGAAGCGCCGCGAGATGGCGCTGTAACGCTCCATCCCTACTATGTCCGTGATCAGTCGCAGGTGCTGGCGCGAAATGTCTCAACCTCTTGCAAAAGCCATTGTGTGAAGGCAATCAATGGCTTTGAGGCCCGCTTGTCGTCCGGGGATACGAGATAGTAACTGCTCTGGCTTTTGACGCTATGGGCTGAGGCCAGCACCAATTGACCACTTTCCAGTTCCGGCTTGATCAGAAACAGCGGCATAAGGGCGACACCGAGACCGGCGATGCAGGCCTGTGCCACATTCATGAATTGCTCAAATCCCATGGTGGCGGATGGATTGGCTTTTATGCCAAGGCTTGCGAACCAGTTATCCCAGGCCAAAGGGCGGGATTTCATTTCGATAAGCGGCAATGTTGCGAGCGCGTCTTGCCCTGTGATAGTGTGCGCTTTTAAAAAAGATGGACTACAGACCGGAGCCACCGTTTCATCCATCAAAAATCGGCAAGTTGCTCGCGGCCAATTTGGCTTGCCGATATGAATGGCGGCATCCAATTGCTCGGCTTGAAAATCGAACTGGCCGATTCTGGTCGCGAAATTCAAATTGATATGGGGATAAAGAGCGACAAAGCTCGAAATGCGGGGCAAGAGCCAGCGTGTGCCGAAGGTTGGCAGGATGGCAATGTTCAAACGGCTGTCTTCGGAGCCGGTCATGGCTTCCAGCGATGCATCTTGAATAAGAGAAAGGGCGGTCTGGATGGTTTTGTGAAAAGCCTCGCCGCGGGCAGTGAGATCAACCCCGCGACCGTTGCGCACAAACAGAGGTGTGCCAAGCTGCTGTTCCAGCGCCAGAATTTGGCGGCTGATGGCCCCTTGTGTCAGGTTAAGCTCTGCTGCTGCTGCCGAAAAGCTGCCGAGCCTCGCCACGGAATCCATGGTCACGAGGGCGGTGGTCGAGGGTAAGAGACGGCGCTGCAAGGATTTCATCAGCTATGAATATCTCTCATACCTCGTTTCGTAAACATCGTTTTGCTTTCCAGCCACAATCTGTACAATTATTGCCAGAAACACGGTTATCGAGGTTGGCTATGAGCTTTGTGTGGGACGATCCCTTTTTGCTGGAAGATCAGTTAACGGAAGAAGAGCGGATGGTCCGCGATGCGGCCAGCGCCTTTGCCAAGGCCGAACTCGCGCCGCGCGTTGCTGACATGTATCTCAATGAAACCACCGATCGCGAGCTGTTTCCGCTGATGGGTAAGGCTGGCCTATTGGGCGTGACCTTGCCGGAAAAATATGGTGCGGCGGACGCAGGGTATGTGGCTTACGGCCTGGTGGCCCGCGAAGTGGAGCGAGTTGATTCCGGCTTTCGCTCGATGATGAGCGTGCAATCCTCACTGGTGATCTACCCGATTTTTGCCTATGGCTCGGAAGAGCAGAAAGACAAATATTTGCCGGGCCTGGTGTCCGGTGAGTTGATTGGCTGTTTTGGTCTGACTGAGCCGGATGCCGGCTCTGATCCTGGCGGCATGAAAACCCGCGCTGAGAAAATCGAGGGTGGCTATCGTCTGCGCGGCTCGAAAATGTGGATTTCCAACGCGCCGATTGCCGATGTGTTTGTCGTCTGGGCCAAGTCTGAGGCGCATGATGGTGCGATCCGTGGTTTTGTGCTGGAAAAAGGCATGAAGGGCCTGTCTGCGCCAAAAATCGGCGGCAAGCTGTCGCTGCGTGCATCAATCACCGGCGAAATCGTCATGGATGGCGTGGAAGTCGGTGAAGATGCGCTGCTTCCCGGTGTTTCCGGCCTGAAAGGTCCGTTTGGCTGCCTCAACCGCGCCCGTTACGGCATTTCCTGGGGTGTTATGGGTGCCGCAGAAGATTGCTGGGCGCGTTCACGCCAATATGGTCTGGATCGTCATCAGTTTGGCAAGCCGCTGGCGGGCATGCAGCTCTATCAAAAGAAGCTGGCCGATATGCAAACCGAAATCACCCTTGGCCTTCAGGCATCCTTGCGGGTTGGCCGCTTGATGGATGAGCATAAAATGGCCCCGGAAATGATCTCGCTGATCAAGCGCAACAATTGCGGCAAAGCGCTCGACATTGCCCGCATGGCCCGCGACATGCACGGCGGCAATGGTATTCAGATTGAATATCACGTCATGCGCCACGCCCAGAACCTGGAAACGGTCAACACCTATGAAGGCACGCATGATGTTCACGCCCTGATTTTGGGTCGTGCGCAGACCGGCATTCAGGCGTTCTTTTAAAAACCGATAGGGAATTCACCATGTCCGAGGCCCCGCTTGCCGGATTGAAAGTCATCGAGCTTGCCCGTATTCTGGCGGGGCCGTGGATTGGACAAACCCTGTCTGATCTGGGTGCAGATGTGATCAAGGTGGAAAGCCCGGAGGGCGATGACACCCGTAAATGGGGGCCTCCCTTCATTGATGACGGGGCCGAAAAGTCTGCCGCCTATTTCCACGCCTGCAACCGCGGCAAGCGCTCGATTGCCGCAGATTTTTCAAAGCTAGATGATCAGCAAATGGTGCGGCAGCTGATTGCCTCTGCCGATGTGGTGATTGAAAATTTCAAAGTTGGTGGCTTGCAAAAATACGGGCTGGATTATCAAAGCCTCAAGGCGGACAATCCAAGGCTGATTTATTGCTCTGTCACCGGCTTTGGACAAGCGGGGCCTTACGCCCACCGCGCTGGCTATGACTTCATGATTCAAGGCATGGGCGGCATTATGGATCTCACCGGTGAGCCGGATGGCCCGCCGCAGAAAATCGGTGTGGCATTTGCCGATATTTTCACCGGTCTTTATGGGGTGATCGCTATTCAGGCCGCCCTGGCGCAGCGCGAAAAGACCGGCTTGGGGCAAGCCATTGACATGGCCTTGCTGGATTGCATGTCAGCGGTGCTGGCCAATCAGGCGATGAATTTTGCAGCTTCTGGCGTGGCACCGAAGCGTATGGGCAATGCACATCCCAATATTGCCCCTTATCAGACATTTCCCGTGGCAGATGGACATATCATCATTGCCTGCGGCAATGATGGTCAGTTTGCGCGGCTGTGCGGCGTTCTTGGCCTGGATGGTGTGGCGATCAAACCTGAGTTTGCCACCAATGCTGCGCGCGTCGCCAACAGGGCAGCACTGACCGAGATAATGGAAGCGGCAACCCGCAGGTTTTCGCGTGATGATTTGCTGGCTGCTTTGGAGCGTGCAACGGTGCCCGCTGGCCCAATCAATAGCGTTGCCGATTTGTTTGCTGATCCGCAATTTGCCTTTCGTGAGATGAAAATCATGCCCGATGGCGTGCCGGGCATTCGCACGCCCATCATGTTTTCCGATGCGGATTTGAACACCGCGCGCCGTTCACCACGATTGAATGAACACCGAGATGAGATTTTGGCAGAGCTTTCGGCAGGTGATCAGAAGGATTAGATGGTTTGCTTTTCCTGCCTATGGGCCAAATAAATGCCTTCTTGCAAGAAATGCCCACCCATCTATTTTCCAGTGCGACAATACGGATACGGTAGGATGGCAGACATGAAATTTGCAGTCGTAGCTCTGGTGGCTTCTTTAGGGTTCGGTGGCGCGGCATTTGCGCAAGAAGCAGTGGTGGGGGTGAAGAATGCCGATCAGCTGTTTACCAGCAAAGACCCGGCATTAAACCACAACAAGCAGGTGACCTATAAAATCATCACGGTGTTGCTGGAGGCCAATCATTGGGATCAGGCGGATCAGTACCTGACTGCGCGCTATATTCAGCACAACCCCAATGCTGCCTCTGGCCGTCAAGGGGTGGTGGATTATTTCACCAAGGTGTTGAAGGTAAAGCCGACACCGATTCCCTCAAAGACGAAAACCCAAATCGTCTCGGTTGTCGCCGAGGGTGATATTGTCACGGTGGCCTACCCGCGAGAGATGAAAGATCCCAAAGACCCAACCAAGACCTATAGCACCACATGGTTTGACAGCTGGCGCTTTAAGGATGGCAAGGCTGACGAGCATTGGGATTCGGCATTAAAACCGTAAAGATCAAGGGGATATCTGCATTTTTGCCGTGATATCCTCGACGCATGTGCGTAGTGTGCCGCGGAATTCAGCATTTGGCGGAGCATAACGTGACGGAAACCCCGCGACAGCGGTTGAGAGAGCTGGGCCTGACGGTAGGACATATCCCAACAGGCCCGCTCAATGCGATAACAGATGTGGCCGGTGTGGCCATTGGCCATGTGAGCCTGCACGAGGGCGAGAGCACCCACACGGGTGCCACGGCCGTTCTGCCCCATGGTGGCAATCTGTTTCAAGATAAGGTGCCCGCCGGATTTGCTGTGCTGAACGGCTTTGGCAAATTTGCCGGCAGCACGCAGATTGTTGAGTTGGGCGAGCTGGAAACGCCGATTGTGCTGACCAACACACTCGCGGTGGGCCGTGCGATTGAAGCGCTGAACCGCTATACGCTATCGCAAAGCGGCAATGAAAAAGTCACCTCCATCAACGCCGTTGTCGGCGAAACCAATGACAGCCGCCTCAATGATATTCGCGCCTGCCGCCCCAGCGTGGAAGAGATTGAACAAGCTATCCGTAATGCCCAGTCTGGTCCTGTACCGGAAGGTGCTGTTGGCGCGGGCTGCGGCACGGTGGCTTTTGGCCTCAAGGGGGGCATTGGCACCAGTTCGCGCAAGGTCAAGGTGGGCAAAGCCTATTATACTGTGGGTGTTCTGGTCCAATCCAACTATGGTGGCCATTTGATGGTGGCTGGCAGACCCTATCAGACCAAGGCAAGTCATGACAAAGACGGCTCGATTGTGATGATTGTGGCCACTGATGCACCTTTATGTTCGCGCAATCTCAAGCGTCTGGCCGAGCGTTGCTTTGGCGGCCTCGCCCGCACGGGGGCGGCACTCAGCAATGGATCGGGCGATTATGCCTTGGCGTTTTCCACGGCGGAATCGGTGCGGCGTACGCCGGAACGCCGCAAGGACATTTCCGATGCGGTTGCGCTTTCCAATGACGTTGTTTCGCCGCTTTTTGAAGCTGTGATCGAGGCAACCGAAGAAGCCATTCTCAATTCCCTCACCATGGCCCATACCGTCACCGGCTATAATGCTGGCACCGGCAAGCCTTCTACCTTTGAGGCTATTTCGCTGGATGCGATCCGCAGCCTTTAATTCTTGCAAGCATCAGGAGTTCCCATGTCCAATCCCGCCATTCGTACCGTTTATCTTAACGGTGCCTTCCTGCCTGAGAACGAGGCGCATATTTCGATTTTCGACCGTGGCTTCCTGTTTGGCGACGGCATTTATGAAGTCACCGCCGTGCTGGAAGGTAAGCTGGTCGATAGCCCCCTGCATATGGCGCGGCTGGAGCGCAGCATTGGTGAAATCGGCGGCTTTTTGCCAATTTCCACCGACGAGATTGTTGAGATCGAACGTCGCCTGATTGCGGAAAACGGCCTTGTTGAAGGTATGATCTATCTGCAATATACCCGTGGCGCAGAAGACCGGAACTTCTTCTATTCCAAGGATTTGCGGCCAACCCTGTTGATGTTTACCCAGTCGAAAAAGCTGGATGTGGCAAGCGTGATGGAAACCGGGTTGAAGGTGAAAACCGTGCCGGATCAGCGTTGGGAACGCCGTGATATCAAGAGTGTGTGCCTGTTGCCGCAGGTTCTGGCCAAGCGGATTGCCAAGGAAGCAGGCTGCGATGAAGCGTGGATGGTGGAAGATGGCTTTGTGACAGAAGGCGCATCTTCGACCGCCTATATCATCACCGCTGACGACAAGATCATCACCCGCGCCAACAGCAATGCCACCCTGCCGGGCTGCACACGGCTCGCCGTGCTGGATCTGGCCCGCGCCCATGGCCTGATCATTGAAGAGCGCCCCTTCACGGTGGAAGAAGCATTGAACGCCCGCGAAGCGGCGCTGACCAGCGCATCGAATTTCATCGTGCCGATCACCGAGATTGATGGCAAAGCCATTGGTGGCGGCAAACCCGGCCCGATGATTGCGAAGCTGCGGGAATTCTACATGGATAATGCCCGGAAGACGGCGGTTTAACTGCGCGAATGAGAACCCCTCCCCACAAGGGGGAGGGGACTTTTTACCGATCGCGCCGATATTCCATCATCCGCGCGCGGTTCAGCACCAGTTCCACAGTGCTATCATCCAACACATTCAGGCAGACCCGCTTGGTCCATGGACCATCATGCAGGGTGAACAAAAACCGCCCACCACCCAAGGCTTGAAGCGGCATGCGGCGGCGGGTGGGGCCGATGCCCATGATCAGCTCTGATCCATCGATCTCAAAACGTGCGCCTTCAGAAGACAGCCAGCGACCACTCACGCTTTCGGCAATTGGCTCAGAGTTTGCCGGGTGATAGTGGTGGGCAGCATGGCCGACCTCTCCAACAATATCATGGCCTTCCATTTTCAGCCGCATGGGCGAGGTGGCGGAGCGAGACGAAATCCAGCCTTGTCCGTCATCATAAGCGGTATCATCGGCATCCAGCGAGACCACAGTGCTGCCCTTGACCTCAAGCCAATTGGCCCCGGTTTCCGTCACATAGAGACCATCGATCAAAGCGATGGAAGGCACTGGCAGTGCCAAATCATGCAAAGCTGCCATGGCACTTTGGGCAATCTTGCCGCCATTTGTGTCTTCGCGGTTGGACACAATCACAAAACCGCAAGAATTTTGCCGATCCAGCAGAAAATAGGTTTTATAGCCCGGGTGCGATCCACCATGGCCGATGAAATCGCGATCACCAATGGTGGTTTTGGCCAGCCCCAGACCATAGCCGCTCAACCGCCCATCTTTCAGCGCGCGCGGTGCGGCCATGGCATCGAGCATGTCTTGGTTCTTCAGCAAGTCTTGAAGCCAAAATGAGAGCGATTCTGCACTGCCGGTCATGCTGCCAGAGGCGGAAATATGCAGACCCGCTGCCGAGAGCTGCCATTTTTGCCCATTGTGCCAATAACCCGGCACCAGGTTGGCAACGGTGTCATTCCACACATCCGGCGCATCCAGCACTGCGCCGCAATCCGCACCCGCTTTGGTGATGTAATCGCGGAAGAATACGCCTTTGCGCTCCAGTGCTGCTTCCACCAGCCGGTAGCCGGTGTTGGAATAGGACACTTCTGTGCCCGCCTCGAAATTCAGCCGTGTCATTCGTGCCAGAAATTCCAGCAGAGCAGGAGCCTGCGTTTCCGTGTAAACCGAAAGACCCAGCAGGCTTAATGCCTCGCGGGTATCGGGTAAGCCACCGCTCATATCCAGCGCCCGCCCCACGGTGACGCGGGCCAAAGGTTCCTGCAATTCCGGCAGGTGACTGCCCAACGTATCATCCAGGCTGATCAGATCCGGGTGGGTCAACACAAACGTGCAAAAGGCATGTTTGGTGACGGATGCGTAGCGCACCACGCTTTTCGAGGTAAACGCCTTCCCCGTGCTCAGGCTTTCCGCCCCGCCACATAGGGCAAAGCGAATACCATCCTGATCAAAACCCAAAATCGCACCACCGGGGGTGTCTGATGCCCATTGGTTGGTAAAGGTCTTTGCCGCTGTTTCAGCAGCGGTCCAGTGGAGAGGGGCAGTCATAGCAAAATCCTTCATGCACATTTCAAAGTGCGCCTAACACGAAACAAGGATCGCATGCCCCTATTATTTTAAGGGGCTTCCATGCAAACCATGCATTGGCCTCGGCGGTTATTTCTTCTAGAAAGGGTGAGGCCACCCGCTGCTCTGATGGCTTTGTAATCATTTCAAGGAAATACCATGTCCACTTCATCCCTCATGCCGGTTTTTGATGGTCACAATGATGTTTTGCTGCGGCTGCGCCGATCTGGCAAAATGCCTGCCTATAAAGCCTTTCTCGAAGGGGAAGTGGAGGGGCATATTGACTTGCCAAAGGCAAAACAAGGCGGGTTGGCAGGCGGGCTTTGCGCAATTTTTGTGCCGCCGCCTACCATGAAACCCGATGCCAATGGCGATTTCGTTGCGCCATCACAACCCGATGCCTTGAATGAAACCGTGGCCATGGCCCGTATTTTGTTCGACATCGAAGCCAATTCCCAAGGTCAGGTGAAGGTGTGCCGCACGGCGCAGGATATTCGCGCATCCATCGACACGGGTGCCTTTGCTGCTGTTTTCCATATTGAAGGCATCGAGGCCGTGGCAGCCGATCTGGATGCGCTCTATGTGCTGCATCAGGCAGGGTTGCGCTCGCTGGGTCCGGTGTGGAGCAGGCCGAATATTTTTGCCCATGGCGTGCCCTTCCGTTTTCCATCCTCGCCCGATATTGGCCCCGGCCTGACCGATGCTGGCAAAGATTTGATCCGCGCCTGCAACGAACTGAAGGTGATGATCGACCTTTCCCATATGAACGAGCAGGGCTTTTGGGATATTGCCAAGCTGTCCGACGCACCTTTGGTGGCATCACACTCCAACGTTCACGCGCTCACACCGCACAGCCGCAATCTCACCGACAAACAATTGGACGCGATTCGTGAGACCGGTGGTCTCGTGGGCATTAATTTCGGCGTGCTGTTTTTGCGCGAGGACGGCGTGAAAAACCCCGATACCGATCTGGAGGTGCTGTTGCGCCACGTTGATTATGTTGTCGAGCGCATCGGCATTGATCACGTTGCCTTCGGTTCAGATTTCGACGGCACCACGGTTCCGGCAAGTCTGAAAGATGCCACCGGCCTGCCTCTTCTGGTCAAAGAGCTGGAAAAACGTGGCTATGACGCGGCCTCAGTCGCCAAAATCTGCCACGGCAACTGGATTTCGGTGCTGGAACGCACTTGGGGCGTTTGATCCAAATGAATCATTGACGCCGGGGGCTACCCGGCTTTAATCTAGATTCATTCACCAGGGGTGTCCCGCAAGGGGCTGAGATTCCGCTAGGCAGATATGCAGCGCGGTGACCCGTTGAACCTGATCCAGTTCATACTGGCGTAGGGACGGTGCAAGCGCTGCAAAACTCTGACTCTTATTGGGTTGGATGCCCCGCATTGGGGCTAACGCGTCTTATCATCATTCCGGCTGTCATGACTGGGTCTCCAACCTTAACACTTGGAGCCTCAAGATGAATATTGCCCCGCAATTCCCAACACCCGAAGTCACCACGGGTCCGCTTCCTGCCTCCACCAAAATCCACATTGCTGGTGAGCTGCACCCTGACATCCGCGTGCCCATGCGCCAGATCGCGCTGCACCCAACATCCGGCGAGCCGCCGGTGAATGTCTATGATTCGTCCGGCCCTTACACCGACCCCAAGGCCACCATTGCCATTGATAAGGGCCTGCCGCGCATTCGTAGCCAATGGATCACTGCGCGCGGTGATGTGGAAGCCTATGATGGCCGCCATGTAAAGCCTGAGGACAACGGCTTTGCCACGGGCGAAAAACTGACGCCGGAATTTCCGGTGCGCCACCAGCCTTTGAAGGCTAAAGACGGCAAGGCCGTAACCCAGCTTGCCTATGCAAGAGCGGGAATCATCACACCCGAGATGGAATTCATCGCTATCCGCGAAAACATTGGCCGCAAAGCTGCCAAAGAAGCGTTGATTCGCGATGGTGAAAGCTTCGGTGCAGCCATTCCAGACTATGTCACGCCGGAATTTGTCCGTCAGGAAGTGGCCATGGGCCGCGCCATCATCCCGGCCAATATCAATCACCCCGAAGCCGAGCCGATGATCATTGGCCGGAATTTTCTGGTGAAGATCAACGCCAATATCGGTAATTCCGCCGTCACCTCCTCGATGGCGGAAGAAGTGGAAAAAATGGTCTGGGCCATCCGCTGGGGTGGTGATACCGTGATGGATCTCTCCACCGGCCGCAACATCCACAATATCCGCGATTGGATCATCCGCAATTCGCCGGTGCCGATTGGCACGGTGCCGCTCTATCAGGCGCTGGAAAAAGTCCACGGCATTGCCGAAAACCTCACCTGGGAAGTGTTCCGCGATACGCTGATTGAGCAAGCCGAGCAGGGCGTGGATTATTTCACCATCCATGCCGGTGTGCGCCTCTCCTATATCCATCTCACCGTCAACCGCGTGACAGGTATTGTGTCTCGCGGCGGCTCCATCATGGCCAAGTGGTGTCTGCATCACCACAAGGAAAGCTTCCTCTACGAGCATTTTGACGAAATCTGCGACATCTGCCGCGCCTATGATGTGTCGTTTTCGCTCGGCGATGGCCTCCGCCCCGGCTCTATCGCCGATGCCAATGATGCCGCCCAATTTGCCGAGTTGGAAACGCTGGGCGAGTTGACCAAAATCGCCTGGGCGAAAGATTGTCAGGTGATGATTGAAGGCCCCGGCCACGTGCCGATGCACAAAATCAAGGCCAATATGGACAAACAATTGGCCGTTTGTGGCGAAGCACCATTCTACACGCTCGGACCACTCACAACCGACATCGCCCCCGGCTATGATCACATCACCTCCGGCATCGGCGCTGCCATGATCGGCTGGTTTGGCACGGCGATGCTGTGTTACGTCACGCCGAAGGAACATCTTGGCCTGCCGGATCGCAACGATGTGAAGGTGGGCGTCATCACCTACAAGATCGCCGCCCACGCAGCAGACCTCGCCAAAGGTCATCCAGCAGCTCAGGTGCGCGATGATGCGCTGAGCCGCGCTCGCTTCGAGTTCCGTTGGGAAGATCAGTTCAACCTGTCACTGGACCCGGACACAGCGCGCTCTTTCCATGACGAAACCCTGCCAAAAGACGCCCACAAAGTCGCGCATTTCTGCTCCATGTGCGGCCCGAAATTCTGCTCGATGAAAATTTCGCACGACATTCGTGCAGAAGCGCAGAAAGAGGGTTTGGAAGCCATGGCGGCAAAATACCGCGACGGTGGCGATCTCTACATGCCGCTTGCAGATGGGGCCAACCAGCCCGCAGGTGAGTAAGATGAGCGTGTTGATCAAAGGGACCGGCGTTGCCGGTCTCACCTTGGCCACAGAATTAACCCGGCGCGGCATCAAGGTTGCGCTGGTTGATACGGCATCAATGGTCGGGCAGGGCGCATCGCATTATGCGGGCGGCATGCTGGCACCCTATTGCGAGCGCGAGGCCGCGGACGAAATCGTTCTCACCCTCGGTCGTGGTGCGGCAGATTGGTGGGAGGCGGCGCTTCCCGGCTCTGTCACCCGCAATGGTACATTGGTGTTGGCTCCCAGCCGCGACGCAGGCGATCTCAATCGCTTCGCCAGCCGTACATCTGGATTTGAATGGGTGAATGAAACCCAGATTGCAGCATTGGAACCCGCCCTTGCAGGGCGCTTTCGCCGTGGACTGTTTTTTGCGCAGGAAGCGCATCTCGACCCCCGACAAGCCCTGGATGGGCTTTGGCGTACGCTGCTTCAGCGGGGCGTTTGCTTTTATCTGGGCGATGTGCCCAAACCCGATTTCTCGGCTTTCGACCTGGTCGTGGATTGCACAGGGGCCGCCGCCATCGAGCAGCAGCCCGGTTTGCGCGGTGTGCGCGGCGAAATGATCTATCTGCGCACGCCAGAGGTTGCCCTCAGCCGTCCCATTCGGCTGCTGCATCCCCGCCATCCGATTTATATCGTGCCGCGCGCCAACCACCGTTTCATGGTGGGTGCCACCATGATTGAGGCAGAAGACGACGGCCCCATCAGTGCCCGCTCCCTGATGGAATTCCTCAATGCGGCGTATACGTTGCATCCGGCCTTCGGCGAAGCGCGGCTGATTGAAACCGGCGTCGGCACTCGCCCGGCTTTTGCCGATAATATTCCACGCGTGATCGAAACCGCTGATGGCCTGGCCATTGCAGGCATGCATCGCCACGGCTTTCTGCTTTCGCCCGCCATGGCCCGGCAGGCTGCAGAGCGCATTGAGCAAACTGTGGCTAATCATCAAAAACCGAGGTTGGTATCATGAAGCTTGTCGTCAATGGCGAGGCATTGGAAACCGCAGAACACACTCTCTCCTTACTGTTGTCTGAGTTAGACTATGAAGGAGAGTGGCTGGCAACGGCGGTCAATGGCGAACTTGTTCATGCCGAAGACCGCCCAACCCATGTTTTGCAAGATGGTGACCGCATCGAAATTCTTTCACCCATGCAAGGGGGCTGATATGTTGACACTTTATGATGTGAAATTGTCGTCTCGCCTGCTGCTTGGCACTGCCCGTTATCCATCGCCTGCGGTACTCGTCGATACGGTGCGCCATTCGAAAACCGAGATCGTTACGGTTTCACTTCGGCGCGAAACGGCAGGTGGCAAATCCGGCGGCGCATTTTTCGAGTTGATCAAAGAACTCGGCGTGCGCGTGCTACCCAACACCGCTGGCTGCCACAGCGTATCCGAGGCCGTGCTGACGGCCAAAATGGCCCGAGAGGTTTTCAAAACCAACTGGATCAAGCTGGAGCTAATTGGCCATCAGGATACCTTGCAGCCCGATGTTTTTCAGCTCGTCGAAGCCGCCCGTATTCTGAGCGACGATGGATTTGAGGTTTTCCCCTACACCACAGAGGATCTGGTGGTTGGTGAGCGATTGCTGGAAGCGGGCTGCAAAGTGCTGATGCCGTGGTGTGCGCCGATCGGCAGTGCCATGGGGCCGCAAAATATTCCCGGCTTGCGGGCCATGCGCGCTGAATTCACCGAAATCCCGCTGATCGTGGATGCCGGAATTGGCAGACCATCCCATGCGACCACGGTGATGGAACTCGGCTTTGATGCGGTTTTGCTCAACACGGCGGTCGCAAGTGCTCAGGACCCAATCCTGATGGCGGGTGCTTTCGCAAAAGGAATTGAAGCGGGGCGGGAGGCGTATCTCGCCGGAATGCTTGAGCCTCGAGATATGGCTGTTCCATCCACTCCCGTCATTGGCAAAGGTGTGTTTGCATGAAACTCGATCCCTTTTACCTCATCGTGGACAGTGCCGATTGGATTGAGCGCTTGATTCCGCTTGGTGTCAAGTTGGTGCAATTGCGCATGAAAGATGCGCAAGAGCCCTCCTTGCGCAACCATATCAGACGCGCCAAAGCCGTGTGCACGGCGCACCAGTGCCAATTGATCATCAATGATTATTGGCGCATCGCACTGGATGAAGGGTGCGACTTTATCCATCTCGGGCAGGAAGATTTGATGGACGCCGACCTATCGGCCATCCGCAGTGCCGGTGCACGCCTTGGCCTTTCCACCCATGATGATACGGAGCTAGACATTGCCCTAGCAGTAAAGCCGGATTACGTGGCGCTCGGTCCAATCTGGCCCACCATCTTGAAGCAGATGAAGTGGCAACAGCAAGGTGTGGCAAAGCTGCAAACCTGGAAGGCCAAAGCCGGAGGCATCCCTCTTGTGGCCATTGGCGGAATAACGGTCGAGCGATTGGACGATGTTTTTGCTCACCACGCCGACAGTGCGGCCGTTGTCACGGATATTACCCTTAACAGCAATCCTGAAGCACGAGTGCAGGAATGGCTGGCAAAGACCGCCCAGTGGCGGGGGTAGGGACGTCCGCTTAAACGGGGAAATCAAAGGGTCAAAATCAATCTAAGTTTGTCTTTTTTCAATATCTTACAAAAAACGTCATAAAATTGAAAAAATCCATTTGACTTGTTGGTTTTGTGGGCTTAGAAACCGCCTCACAGCAGACGGGGCGGCGGCGCGAGAGCGGCGAGCGGCTTTGTTG
>NZ_MKIM01000021.1 GCF_001939045.1 Rhizobium oryziradicis | reverse complement strand
GCGTGATCTGACGCGGCGTGCGCAAAGGGGCGAGTTCTCACTCGGGCCGGTGCTCATGGCGCTGATCCGCGCAAATGATGCACACGGCCAAAAAACCGGGTGATCAATTGCAGCAACGGGTTGAACACGTTGGGGGATTGATGAGCGCACTGCTTGCCCTATACGGCGCACAAAGGACGCTGCAACACTCTACACCTGCTGCATAATTTCTGCCTTAAGCCCATTCCGGCTAAAGATGAAATGGTGCGGTCAGGATTGCGTAGTGAGAGGCTTTGCGCAGTTGTGAGCCGCCAGCTTTTATCTATATACAGGCTTTTGCATCCCTGCGTCATCAAAGCCGGTTCAGGCAATGAGGCAGCAAATCCAGACAGGTATGATTTTATGCGCATCCTCCACACAGCCGACCTGCATCTTGGTCGTCAGTTTAATGGCATTGCTCTTGAAGAGGATCAGGAAGTTGTTCTGGATCAGATTTTCCGCACCGTTCGCGATAAAGGCGTGGATGTTCTGATCATTGCCGGGGATGTTTTTGATCGGGCCGCCCCGCCCTCTTCCGCAATTCGTCAGTTCAATCGTTTTGTGACACGCATTGTTCAGGAGACGAATGCCGCCGTTGTTGTCATCGCTGGCAATCATGATTCTGGTGACAAAATTGATGCCATGTCGGTTTTTAATGAAAAAAAGCGAGCGCTCGTCCGAGGGGTTATTTCAGCCGATGAACCTCCGCTGCTGCTGAGAGATGAGCATGGGCTGATTGCTTTTTCCGCCCTTCCCTTCTCTTATGAATATGCCGCACGCGCCACTTTTGCCGATGAGACGATTGCCACGCCCGAACATGTGCTGCGTGCCCAGGTGGCAAGCGCGCGGTCCAGCGTGCCCGATGATGCAAGATGGGTGGTTGTTGCGCATGCCTTTGTGGCGGGGGCCACGGCTGGCGATGTGGAGCGCCCACTGGCACGGGTTGGTGGGGTTGAAACCGTATCTTGCGAGGTGTTCGCGGGTGCGCATTACGTTGCTCTTGGTCACCTGCACCGCCCTCAGCAGGTTGGGGCAGACCATATCCGTTATTCCGGATCGCCCTTGGCCTTTGGTTTCGATGAGGTGGATCACGAAAAATCGATGAGCGTGGTCGACATGGATGGTGATGGTAAAATCCAGATCGAGACAATTCCGTTCAAGCCCTTGCGGGGCATGCGGGTGCTGCGCGGCAAATACAGCGAGATTATCGCGGGCGCGCCTTCTACGGATTTTATCAAGGTGATCTTGACCGACGACATGCCCTTGATTGAGCCCATGAAACGCCTGCGTGAGGTATTTCCCCATGTTTGCCATCTCAGTTACGCCCGTGATGAGCGCGTTGTGAACCAAAAAGATGTGATGCCCACAACGGCGCATGTGGTGACGCCCGACGAACTGGTCAACGCCTTCCTTGAGCTGATCAGCGGTGAAAGCATGACAGAGGCCGAGCACGCGCTTTTGCTCGGCGCACTTCATGACATGCAGTGCGAGGAGAATGCGATATGAGACCTGTCAGGTTAACGCTTCAGGCTTTTGGTCCTTTCGCAGCCACCGAGATTGTCGATTTTCGCGATGCCATCGAGGTTGGCCTTTTTGGCATTTATGGCAAGACAGGTGCTGGAAAATCCAGCATTTTCAGCGGCATGACATTTGCCTTGTTCGGTGAGCCAGCAAGGCCCGAGCAAGATCCTGGCTCTTTGCGATCAGATCATGCCAATGTCGAGATGCTGACTGAGGTGGAGTTTGTCTTTGATATTGGCGAGCGCCGCTATGTTGTTCGTAGACGCCCAGAGCAAAGCCGCCCAAAACAGCGCGGAACGGGCGAAACGCGAAGCCCACATGAGGCCTGGCTGTTTGATGCCACCGGGCTGACGCTGGAGGAGATTTCTGGCGGAAACTGCGGAAAAATCATTGCGGAACGAAAGACGGGTGTGGTCGAGGCCGAGATTAAAAATCTGCTCGGCTATGGGGTTGAGCAATTTCGCCAGATTGTTCTTTTGCCGCAAGGACGCTTTGAAGCATTTCTTGCTGCAAATACCAAGGATCGATTGGCCATTTTGCGCAGCCTTTTCGATGTTTCGCTGTATCGCCGGCTCACGGCCAAAATGAAAGCGACAGCGGAAGATGCAGAGCGCGAGGTGCGCTCTGAGCGCGAAATTTGTAGTCGTTTGCTCTTCACTGAGGGGTTTGAAAGCGCTGAGACGCTGACTGCTGGCATTGAGCGGGCAGGAGAAACCCGCAATGATGCCGTGAACGAGGAAAGTTCCGCGTCAAATGCGCTTGCTCAAGCGCGCACAACCTTGGACCAGGCGCGCGATGTGGAAAAACTGTTTGTTGCCATTGAAGCCGCCCAGGCGGATGTGGCTGGGTTTGCGGCCGCGGCACCCGAGATTGAGCAGCTCGCACAGCGTGTTGCAGCCCTGGAACGCGCCCGCAGCCTTCTGGATGTTGAAGCCCATGTTCGGGAGGCGCAAGCGGGTTTGAAAGAGGCGCTGGCAAAAAATGCCAAGTGCGAGGCCATCGTGATCGATGCGCGAAACAAATCTCGGCAGGCAACAGAAACACTGGCGAGTGAGACCGCATTGAGCGGTGAAATCGGCCAGCTGCACAATGCGCTTGAAGCCCTATCCCGGTTGCGGGTGATTCTTGAAAAATCTGCGTTGGCAGAGGCGGAAGCGCAGAAAAGCAGCTTGGCCTTTAAAACACAGGAAGCAGCCGTTGCCGAAGCGGAGCGCGATCTTGCCAAACGGGCTGCGGAGCGTGATCGACTGGCCTTGGAATTGCAGACTGCGCGCGCAAATGAAGAGCAGCGGCAAGTGGTTTCGCAGCACGTCGCGCAGTTGACGGCGGCGTGTCATACGGCCATTGCCTATGAAAAAGGCATGGCCGGGATTGATGCGGCAGCCAGACAAGCCGTTGATGCGCAAACCCGCCACGATGAAGCCAAAGACCTGTTGCAGGCGGTGCAAGCAGCCTTACAAGCGGCGGAACACCAATTGGCAGAGGCGCAGGCGCTGCATCTTGCGCAAAAGCTGGTTGATGGAGCCCCCTGCCCTGTCTGCGGTGCGACCCACCACCCCTCCCCCGCGACCGGGCATCTTGAGAATAGCGGTCTGGATGCGGCGTTTCGGCGGGCTCGACAGCATTATGAGCAAGCACAGCTTGCGGAGCGTGAGTGGGATCGCAAAAGCACCTCGGCGCGGGAGATTTTGAGCGAGCGGCGGAGCCAGTGGATAAATGTAGAACCGCCTGAGCAATCATCGGCTGAGATCGGCGCGCAAATTGAGACATGCAAGGAGGCAATCAAAGCCCTTGGTGAGGGTGTGGATGTTGCAAATCTTGATCGGCTGCTGCAGCAGCTTGGCCAACAGCTGGATGCGGAACAACAGGCGTTAACCCAGCTTCATCGCGCTGCCCAGGATGCAAAGACGGCCATGGCAGTGGCGCAGTCGCGCTATATTGAGATGCTGGCGGATATACCCGAGAACCTCAGAACCCTGACCGCATTGAATGCCAGTGTGGCATTGAAGCAAAAGGCATTGCTTGCGCGCCAGACGGCATTTGACAAGGCCAAAGAACAGGCGACTGCGGCGCGCGAGGCCCTCATTGTGGCAGAGCGCGACATGCAAGCCGCAACGGACGCCGTTACGCTCCAGCGTACGCGACTGGATAAATCGCAGCAGACATTTGCAGCGCGCTTGAGCGCGGTGCAACTGACCGAGGAGGATTTTCAGGCACTGAAGCCCGGGATCGTTGACATTCAGCGCGATCGGGACCGGGTCGAACAACATCGGCAGCAATGGATGGCGGCGCAACAGGCTGTTGCCAATTGTCAATCCAAAACCCTTGGCCTGACGCGGCGGGACTTGGCACCGCTTGAAGAACACTGCGCCATTGCAGCCAAAGAGCACGAAGCCGCGCAGGAAAGGCGTCTGAAAGCAGAAGCGCTATGGAATCAACTGCGCCGATTGCGGGAGAAAATCGAAACAACACTGGAGCGTCTTGAGCGTCTTGAGCAAAGTTCTGGCCCTCTTCGGCGCCTCGCCGCCCTGTTTGACGGCAAGAACAGTCAAAATCTGGATCTTGAAACATTTGCGATTGGTGCAATGTTTGACCAGGTTCTCAATGCTGCCAACCTGCGCCTGGGGCCAATGACGGGTCATCGCTATCATCTTGAACGTGAGATCGAATTGAGCGGACGCGGCCGTCGCGGGTTGGGCATCCGGGTGAGCGATGTTTATACGGGGAAATCTCGCCCAACGTCGACCCTTTCAGGCGGCGAGAGCTTTATCGCGGCCCTTGCGCTTGCGCTGGGTTTGGCCGATGTTGTTGAAAGCTCAAGCGGCAAAGTGCAGCTTGATACCATCTTTATCGATGAGGGTTTCGGCAGCCTTGACGCCGAAAGCGGCACAGGAACGCTGGATCAAGTGCTGGATGTTCTCAACACATTGGTCAGCAACCGACGGGCGGTGGGTTTGATTTCCCATGTGCGCGAAGTGCAAGAGGCCATCCCCAATGGCTTTTATGTAGATCGCGGCCTCTCAGGCAGCACAATCCAGACGAGAAACGCATTGTAAGGGAGCGGCAAGGGCCTCAACCTCGAAGGTAACAGTCTTTTGAGAGGATACAGCTTTTGTCCGAAAAGTGGGAGCCGGTTTTCGGAACATCCGATGCGAAAACAAGAATTGAGCAAAACCATGGGAGGTGACCGTGCCTGATAGAACCAAACCTTCGGCCTTCACAAAGGCGATCACGCCATCGCTCGTGGACATCAAAGTGCACCGATTTGCGGCCACTTCGCGCCTCTTGCATTGGCTTATCGCTGTTCTGGTTCTTGCAACATGGCCGCTGGGCATTGTCATTCAGTTTGTGAAAGGCGAAGTCTCTCTCAATTTCTATCTGCTTCATGAGAGCCTTGGCTTTTTAGTGCTGTGGTTGATGCTGGTGCGGGTCGGCAATCGGTTGATTGCGGGCCATCCCCACGCTGAGGGATCGACGTTGGAGCGTACGGCTGCCGCCTGTGTGCACGGCTTGCTTTACGTGTTTTTGATTATCATGCCTGTGAGCGGTTTTCTGGCAACCAATGCCCATGGTTTTCCATTGGTCTGGTTTGGAATTTTGCCGATCTGGAGCCCTATTGCCAAGGCACCGGCTCTTGCTGGTCTATTGTCTGCTATTCATTTTTGGAGCGCATGGATCTTATTGGCGCTTTTTGCGTTGCATATTAGTGCAATCTTACTTCATCATATTATAAAGCGCGATCATACACTCTACAGGATGCTCTAGATTGGCAATGCAGACGACTGAGGTCACCGAGGAAACATGGGACAGGCTGCTGGCGGTTGCCCATGGTGGCAAAAACCTTGTGACGGATTTTGCCACCATGGGCGCAATTTACGCGCCCATTGCTGCTGCCAAGGGCTCCTTTGTGATTGCGCAAGTGGGCCAATCGCTGGATGGCAGAATTGCCACCGTTGCTGGCGACGCCCGTGATGTTTCCGGCCCCGATGGGCTCATTCATCTGCATCGCTGTCGGGCGCTGGTCGATGCCGTAATCGTGGGCGTGAACACCGTGACAGCCGATGATCCGCGTTTGTCCGTGCGTCTGGTGAAAGGCGATGATCCCGTTCGGGTCATTGTGGATTGCCATGGTCAGTTGGACGGCAATGAAAGCCTGTTTCACGATCATGGTGCGCCGGTTCTTGTCTTTCAAAGCATCGATGCGCCTCGAAAAACACTGGCAAATGCCACTGTTGTCCGCCTGCCGTCAGAGGCCTGTGGGTTGGATACCGGCATGATGTTGCAAGCGCTTGCGGAAAGAGGGCTTCATCGCATTCTTGTCGAGGGTGGTGCCCGAACAATTGCGCGCTTCATTGAAGTGGGTCATGTGGATCGCCTTCATGTGTCCATTTCGCCGATCATTATCGGATCGGGGCCAAGCGGCATCAATCTATCGCCGATTCAACGGCTTTGCGAAGCTAAGCGCCCGGCCACCACCGTTTATAGCCTTGGGAGTGACATTCTTTTTGATTGTTCCTTTCAGCGCAGGCCTTTATCAATCCGGCAAAGCGATCAGGTCCGTGTGGCCGACCTCGCATAAGCTATCGCGAGCGTCTATCAAAGAGATGCGCTCTAAAATCCATTGATCGATCTGTGCTGGCGAAAGATTGCCGATTTCTATCAAGGGATGGCGAAGACCTTTGAGGAAGGCGATTTGAAGCTCCTTCATCCCGGCATCCATGCGCCAAGGGCTGGATTGACAACTCAGTTGAAACCCGTGGGCAGCAAGGTGATGGTGCAGACAGTCTGTCGCATCCGGGCCGAGGGCTGCCCCAAAACCCTTGTCTGTGCGCTGATGGTGGTTGAAGTCTGCCAGAACCTGCGCATCCAGCGGAAGGGACAATGTCCACGTCATCACACCATTGTAATTCAAAGCCGCATAAAGCCCGCAGGATTGCATGGCCAATCTGGCGCTCAGCGCTGCGCAAAACGCATCGGAACAAAGATCAAACAGCGCAGAGGCGGTGACAAGAGTGACATCCTTCAGCGGCAGTCCGTCAACATCTGTCAGATCATGCTGATAAAATTGAATATTTTCCCGCTCACCCATTCGTTTCTTGGCTTCATCCAGCAAGGCAGGGTCGTGATCCAGCAAGGTCCAACCCACGCTGTCGGGCAGCGCATTGGCAAGGCTGCGCCAGGTTGAGCCTGTGCCGCAGCCAATATCCAATACACGCGGAGCATTGACAGTTGCGAGGTGGCGAGAAAGCTGTGCCACCAGAACGGGAGCACGGGCTGCCCGATCCGCAGGTTCACGAAGCGCTAGCCAAGTGCTATCAAATCCGCTCACATCACAGTCTCCAACGCATCCGACAAAATTTGGCTTGTCCGGTCCCAACCTGGCAAGCGTGCCCCTGCCCGTCTCGCTCCCTCGGCTTTTTCCTGTCGAAGTTTCACATCTTGAAGCAGGCTGCGAAGAGCATTTGCGAAGGCAGCAACATCATCCACCGGTACAAGAATGCCAGCTTCCTCAGGCACCACCTGCGGAATGGCACGCGCATGGCAGGCAACAATGGGCAGGCCATGGGCCAACGCCTCGGCAAACACCATGCCATAGCCTTCATAGCGGCTGGCGAGCGCGAAAATATCAGCTTTTTCAAAGGCAGGCGCGACAGATTCAACTTCACCTTTGAAAACCACACGGCCACCAAGGCCGAGGGCGCGTTGCTGTGCCTGCAATTGTGCCGCCGTTTGTGGATGGAGATCACGACTGCCAATAATGGTGGCTTGCCAGGGTAGATCTTCAATCTGTTTGAGGGCTGCCAGCAAAATGTCATGGCCTTTGCGCGGCGTTAAATTGCCGACGGACAAGATTTGAGGCACAGTATTGGACGAAGACGTTTCAACAGAAACAGCATCAATACCGGGAATTGCTACCGTTATTCTCTCGGCATTGACCTTAAAATGCGCCGTCAACTCACGGGCGGTGACCGGCGATGTAACGATGATATGTCTGGCCCATTGCAGTGCCTGCATTTCTGAGTGGTGAAATGCTGCTTTTTCTTCATCGGTCAGGCCGGTTTCCAAGGCGAGAGGATGGTGCACCAGTGCGACGATGTTAAGCCGCGCGCCTTCTCGTCTGGCCCAGTCATCCAATATGCCAAACGCCAAGCCGTCTACAAGCACGATTGAGCCATCTGGCAAGGCTGATAGCGTCTGCTCGGCATTGGCTTTTGCATCAGGCGTTGGAAAAGGAAAGCCCTCGCCCAAGGCCATGGGCTGAACAGCCCAACCTTGTTTTGATAGTCCGGCAATAACGCGGCGATCATAGATATAGCCGCCAGTGTTCAGCTCCAACCTGCCGGGAAAGGCAAACGTAAGATCTCGGCTCACAGATCGGCCTCGTACCATGCCCTCGCCGCATGGGACTCGTGCAAGGTGATTTTTAGCCGGGTAATGCGATGGCTGCCCGGGCCAAGCCGTTTGGCAGCAACCGCATCAGCCAGTTGATCGAAAATATATTTTGCAATCACTTCTGTTGTGGTCACCGTGTCCTTGAAGACGGCCAGATCATCAAGGTTTTGATAATTAAGGGGTTTGAGCACATCAGCCAGAACAGTGGTTGCGGCACCAATATCCACGCCCAAGCCATCCTCATCGAGATCGCGTGTGAAAAAGGCGGCATCGACCACAAAAGTGGCCCCATGCATGCCTTGCGCCGGGCCAAAAACCGGACGAGGAAGACTGTGGGCGATCATGATGTGATCACGAACTTCAACTGCGAACATAGGTCTCTCTCTTCAGTAGCAAATGCGATGGCAAAGGGTTTGCGGGTCCGAGATGATCTCGGAATAGGCTGCGGCAATATCGTCAAAGGCGGTTTGCGCCGAAATCAGCGCATCAAGGCGATCATCCAGCAGCAGATCAAGCGCCTTTTTCAAGCGTCTGGCAAAGGTCCAGCGGGCGCGTTGCGCGGGCGGTATGGTGCCCACCTGTGAACTGATGATGGAGAGGCGACGGGCGTGAAAAGGGCCACCGAGCGCAAGCTTTAGAATGGTATCACCATACCAGCTTGCTTCAACAATGCGGGCTTCTTGTCCGGCATGGTTTAGCGCCAATGCCAGCGCCTCTGGCGAACCGCTGGCATTGATCATCACATCATAGGCATTGGATGGTGGATCGCTATCGTAAAAATTCAAGCCAAAATGCGCGGCCAACAGCGCGCGCGACGGGTTTGGATCGAGTAAATCTATATCGGTTCCAGCAATTTGTGACGCAAGAAACGAGACCAAAACACCCACCACGCCTGCGCCAAACACAGCCACCTTGTCGCCTGGCAAAATGCCGGCATCCCACACAATGTTGAGGGCTGTTTCCATATTGGCAGCAAGCACGGCCCGCTGTGCAGGCAAAGCGGATGGTAACAGAGTGAGCATGTCTGTCGGCACTGTGAAGATGTCTTGGTGCGGATGGAGGCAAAACACTGTTTTGCCGAGCCATGGTTCTGGCCCCTCCTCTACCCTGCCCACCGCTGCATAGCCGTATTTGACCGGGAATGGGAAATCACCGGCCATGTTGGGACCGCGCATCCGCGCAAACTCACTTTCGGGAACCCTGCCTTGGAATATCAGCGATTCCGTGCCGCGACTGATGCCGCTAAAAAGCATGCGGACACGCGCCTGCCCTGCTTCAAGAGGTGGAAGCGCCTCGCGCCGGATCTCGCATTGCCCTTGAGAAGGAAACCACAGCGCGCGGGCGCTGGTCATGGGTGATTGTCTGGCGGGCAAAATGGTCTCACTCAAATCGTCTCATCATTTGCATCAATTAGCGACAACGCAATCAGGCATTTTATGTTCCATGGCATTTTCCAATCACACCCTATGTTTATCAGTAACATACGGCAACTCTTCATGGCACGCGGCACAGAAAAGTAAACCATTTGCAGATTTCAGCGTAATGATACGGTGTATCGGTTAAAACAGATGAAAGCATAGAACCTGCGCCGTTCTATGGTTGAATAAGTCGTTTTATAATTGAAATCAGAGGGCTATGAGATAAAAATGTCAATCGATACGATTTCAAAACCGCTTCTGCACAACACGCTGATCGCGCTTTGTGTCGTGTTCATGGCCTCTGTATTCAGCTATCTGGTGTTGCGCTCCCATCTGCTGATCGGCATTGGCACCATTGCCTCGGCAGCCACGCTGCTTTTGTTCATTTTTGCATTGGTGATTTACGCTTTACCAAGCCACAACCATCGGCGTTTTGGCGCGGCCAATGTCGTGACGGCCATCCGGGCAGCCATTGTCAGTCTTGTTGGGGCAACCGTGTTGTTTGCAGGTGAACGTCTGGTTCTTGAGCCGGCTTTGCCCGCCTTGATCGCGCTTGCCATGTCTGCCTTGGCGCTTGACTGCGTGGATGGCTATCTCGCGCGGCGTTTTCGCCTTGTCTCAGCGCTTGGTGCCCGCTTTGATATGGAGGTTGATGCCTTGTTGATCCTTGTGCTCTCCATCACCGTGCTGTTGCTGGAGAAAGCAGGGGGCTGGGTGCTGCTGATTGGCTTGATGCGCTATGGCTTTGTGCTCGCCCAATACCCTTTTCCGTGGCTACGGGCACCGCTTGACGACTGTTTTCGCCGGAAATTGATCTGCGTGGTTCAGGTTGGAGCGCTGTGCATTATCATGCTGCCGTTTATCACTCCGCCGGTCTCGACTGCTATTGCCGCAGTGGCCTTGCTGCTGCTTTTCTACTCCTTCACTGTGGATGTGCTGCATTTGCTGCGTCACGCCGGTGAGGCAAGATGAGCGGCTTACCCCATCTTTTCCAGCGGGCATCATTGATTGGCTTTGAAATGTCGTCACGACCGCTTTCGGCTGCGCGCCAAAACCCCTTTCAAAACAAGCACGATGCCTACCGGAGCCACGCCGATCACCGAAAACAGACCATACAGCACACTGGCCGAAAAGCCCTGCGCACTGGTAAAGCCCAGCAAGGGCCAAAGGCTGGCCGCTGCCGCTTCCCGCGTGCCCCAGCCCCCGACACCCACGGGTATCAGCATGGTCAGCAGACACAGGGGAATGACGGTAACCGCCGCAATGGCGGGCAGCGGCGTTCCCACGGCACTGGCCGCAATGAAAAATGTGGCAACGTAGCTCACCACGATGGTTATGCTCAAACTTGTCTGAACGGCAAATGCCCGGTCCTCCCAAAAGGCCGCCATCAAATCGGGTTTCAAACCGTTCAGCCGCGCGGGCAGGCGCGCCTTGCCAAATCCGACAGCAAGCGCTGCAATAACGATTGCAATGCCCAGGCAAACCCATACCAGTGTTGCGAATTCCTTGGGCAGGTCATCACCCGCAACAAACGGCCAAACCACAAGACCGATTCCCGTCAGCGTAAAAAAGGCGATCTGGCCAGAGAGCCTTTCCAAAAATACGGCAGCGGCGGGCCGTTTCCATCCCCCCTCGCCGTCTTCGGTGGCGCGATAGGCGCGCAGCGCGTCTCCCGCCATGCCTCCGGGAAGGATCTGGTTCAAAAAACTACCGAGGTAATATTCACGCACGGCAAGGCCAAGGGATATGTCATGGCCCAGCCGATGGGCCGTAAAGCGCCAACGCAAAGCCGACAAAATCACCTGAAGCTGCACGATCAACAGCCCCGTCACGATGTGACCGGGTGGAACATTGGCAAAGGCCGTGGCAATCTTTGCTGGATCTACAGCAAGAACGAGGCCTGTGACCAGCGCGAGGCAAAAGGTGATTGTCAAAATTCCGAGTGCGGGCAAGATCAATCCTTCCAAAGCCCCATCCGTGCTGGCAGCCTTTGGGTGAGCAGAGAGAAGTCATGATGCGACGATACAGATTTGACAAGCGCATTCTCGCGGCCGTTGTTTTTTTCCTGATCGCTTTTGTTGTCCTGACACTGCCCGATCATCCGGATGCTTTCTCTGCACGTGCATTTCTACGGCTTCCCGTGGAAGTTCCTTTGCTTGGCTTGACCCTGCTGTTGTTGCCGCAACGGCTCACGGTTTTGCTCAAACCGATCTTTGTCAGTGCAATCGGCATTATGCTTTTTTTGAAAATAGCTGATATTGGCGTTCAATCCGCCTTTCAGAGGCCATTCAATCCTTATCTCGATACCAAGATGCTGGTGGATGGTTGGCGGTTGATGCGCGGCACCATCGGAACGCCTGCTGCTGTGCTGACGATTGGAGCGCTCATCAGCGCATTTTCTGCAGTGATCTACCTCTTTCACTGGTCGGCGACAACGCTCGCTTTGAGGGAACGAGCCAGCGAAAGAAGAGGGGCGGCAAATCGCGTGCAGAAAATCGCAAAGGTTTACGCTGGCATTTTGCTTTTCGGAGCGGCAATCTCGGCAATAGGACCAATGTTTGGCTTCCAGCCTGTTATGGATGCGCGTGCCCTGCCCTATCTCAGTGCTCGCCTCACGTTGGTGGCGGAATCGGTGGCAGATATGCGCCGCTTTGAACGGGAGCTTGCCGCCTACCCATCCCAGGCATTTCACCCCGGCTTGTTTCAAGCGGTGCGCGGTCGTGATGTCGTGTTGATTTTCATCGAGTCCTATGGGCGAAGCGCCGTTGACGATCCACGCTACCGTCCTCTTGTTCGCGCCCGGCAGGCAAGCATGGAGCATGCGCTTAAAGCTGCCGGTTACGGATCAGCAAGTGGTTGGAGCGTCTCTCCCACGGTGGGTGGTATCAGCTGGCTGGCCCATGGCACGTTGTTGTCCGGGCTGTGGATCGATAGTCAGGCCCGCTATGATCGCTTGATGATGAGTGATTGGCCGAGCCTTAATCGCCAGTTTCAACAGGCAGGCTGGCGCACAGCTGCTGTTATGCCCGCCATTACCATGGATTGGCCTGAGGCCAGCTATTTCGGTTATGATCAGGTTTTGGCGTCCAAGGATCTGGGCTATAAAGGCAAGCCCTTCAATTGGGTGACAATGCCCGATCAATATACGCTACATGCTCTTGATCAACTGGTTCGCCAACCGGCAAGGCGCGCGGCAAAGCCGGTTATGGCTGAGATTGCGCTGATTTCCAGTCATGCGCCATGGACACCGATACCAAAGCTGGTTGACTGGGACCAGATCGGTGACGGGACTATCTTCAATGCGCAAGCGGAAGAGGGGGACAGCCCGGCGGTGGTCTGGGCAGATCAAGACCGCGTTCGGCACCAGTATATCCAGACCATTGACTATACGCTGCAGACCGTCAGTGATTACATCACTCGGTTCGGCGATGATGCGGTCTTTATCATTTTGGGAGACCATCAGCCCGCCGCGCTGATCACCGGGTCAAACGCCTCACGCTCGGTTCCTGTTCACATCATCAGCCGGGATCAAAAGTTGATAGAGCGCTTTGGAGCAGAAGGGTTCAGTATGGGCATGACGCCGCAGGCCGATGCGCCCGAGGTGAGAATGGGTAAGCTGCGTCCTCTTCTGGTGCGGCTGTTCTCCACACAATAGGGTTCGGCAAGGGCTGGCTTCACTTTTCCCTGACAAACTCGAGGACATATTTCAGCAAACCAATGGCTGCGAGTGGCCTACCAAAACCCTGACAGCTGTCAGGGTTTTGGTCGCATCGCTTTGGGGTGCGTGTTCGGCTCGACCGTTTATCAGTCTGGTAGGGCAGGGGGCTTGCTTTTCGAGGATGCCGCAAAACGCGTCTGTTTGTAAAACGCTCTTGACAGAAAAAACGATTTCTCTATTTTGAGAAAACGATTTCTCATGTTTGTTTTACCGGTAAGGTCGTGCAAGATCGCAGGTGGGGTGCCAATGAAAAATGCTGACGCGAGCCTGTTGGATGCGACGGGAACAATCGCCCGGGCGACCATCAAGGATGTCGCGGCCGCGGCCGGGGTCTCTGTTTCAACGGCATCCAAAGCCTTGAATGAACGGGGCCGCATGGCATCCGAGACGCGTGAGCGAATTCAGGCGGTTGCCCAGCAGCTCGGATTTCGACCAAATGCGATGGCGCGTGCCCTGGTCGGGCAGCGCTCGTTCACGCTTGGGCTGTTGACCAATGACACCTATGGCCGTTTTACCTTGCCTATTGCAGCCGGGCTGTCTGCGGCCATGGCCGATCGTGGGGTTTCGGTCTTTCTCTGTGCCATCGATGATGAGCCCGAGCGCGTGCGGCTGAATGTGAATGCGATGGAAGATAAGCGGGTCGATGGTCTGGTGGTGTCCGGCAAGCGCGTTGATCGCGTTCTGCCGGTTGATCTTCCTGCGGTTCATATGCCCGTGGTCTATGTGAACGCGGCTTGTCCTCCCGGCGCGATTGGTTTTGTTCCGGACGATGAAGGGGGCGCCCATGCGGCGGTTTCGCATCTTATCAGCCTTGGTCGAAAGCGGATTGCGCATGTGACCGGTCCTCGCAGTTTTAGCGCCGTTGGTTTGCGCGAGCAGGGCTGGCAACGAGCACTTTCCGAAGCGGCGCTCCTCTGCTTCGGCGAAGCGCTGTCTGGCGAATGGTCCGAAGCATTCGGATATGCGGCCGGACAGCGCTTCGTGAGCTATCCGGTGTCTGAGCGGCCAGATGCGGTGTTCTGCGGCAATGATCAGATCGCCCGCGGCCTGATTGATGCATTGACGCTGTCCGGCATCCGGGTACCGCAGGACATTGCCGTTGTTGGCTTCGACAATTGGGAAATTTTTGCAACAGCGACGCGTCCGCCGCTGACGACCGTGGATATGGCGTTGAAAGAGCTTGGGCGTCAGGCGGGGTTAACGCTGCTCGATATGATTGACGGAAAGCCAGTGGAGGCTGGCCAACGTCGATTGCCCTGTCGCTTGAAAGTGCGCGAATCCTGCGGTTCGCCAGCGCCGTGGGCGGAATGAGAGTTTAACAGCACCGGGATCGGTGCGATCTGGGAGGAGACTAGAATGAAAAACTGGATGCTAGGGCTCAGCGGCCTTGCCGCGACAGTGCTCGCCATGCCTCTATCCGCCAACGCGGACACTTTTAGCCTTTGGACACGGTCCGATAGCTCGACCTTCATGCCGAAGCTTGTCGATGCCTTCAACGCCAGCCAGAAGGAGCATCATGCAGATTTGCAGATCGTTCCGGTCAATGAGCTGGTGCAGAAATATGCAATTGCCACAGCCGGCGGCACGGCTCCCGATGCACTGTCTCTGGATTTGATTTATACCCCGGCATTTGCCGCAGCCGGTCAGTTGGAGGACTTGACCGATTACGCCAAAGCTCTGCCGTATTTCAACGCGCTGTCAAAAGCCCACATTTCTGTTGGTACGTATAAGGATCACATTTTCGGCCTGCCATTTTCTGCCGATGGTTCCGTGCTGATCTGGAACAAGAAATTGTTCAAACAAGCTGGGCTCGATCCGGAAAAAGGACCCAAAACCTGGGCTGAAATCCGCAGCGATGCTGAAAAAGTCAATGCGCTTGGCGGCGACATCAAGGGTTTCTATTTCTCGGGCAATTGTGGTGGCTGCAACATCTTCACCTTCACGCCGCTGATCTGGGCGTCAGGCGGCGATATCTTCTCGGCAGATGGCCGCAAGGCAACGCTGGACACACCGCAAATGCGCGATGCGATTGCTTTTTATCAGGGCATGGTCAAAGACAAGCTCGTTCCGGCCGGATCGCAGACCGATACCGGCGCGAATTTCTTTGCCGCTTTTGCCACTGGAAAAATCGGCATCACGCCTTCAGGCTCTTTCGCCATTGGTGCATTGGCAGCTCAAAGCCCGGATCTGGAATATGGCGTGACGCCCTTGCCGGGCGAGGATGGCGGGTCGTCGTCTTTTGCCGGTGGTGATAATTTCGTTGTGACCAAGGGCACGAAGAAGCTGGACGCGGTCAAGGCCTTCCTGACCTTCTCCTATTCGCTGGAAGGGCAGAAACTGCTTGCCCGCAATGGTTCGCTTCCGGTCCGAGGCGACCTCGCCAAGGAAGCGCTGGCAGGGCTGGATTCGCGATATATGATTGCAGCGGAGGCCATGGCGAAAGGCCGCACGCCCTATTCCACAGTGTTCAACGATCTGATCAATTCGGCCAATGGTCCGTGGATCACTATGTTGAACACCGCGTTTTTCGGTGGTCCTGATAGCATCGAGCCGGCAATTCAAACGGCGCAAAGCGCCATGCAATCGATCATCGATACGGCTCCCTGAGGGCGCACAATCCGTTTGTCTTTCGGGAAAGCAGGTTTCCCTCGAAAACTCCGGGTGCGGAGCTATCCCGCTCCGCCTCATCCATCTCATTGGAGGAACAACCTGATGTCGGTCCAAAGCCAGGTGCCCGCCCGTGGTGCGCCTAATGCCTCCCCGCGCCTTGCGCGCAATGCCGCTCGTGGCCCTATGCGCAAGCCCCATCGCGATTGGGCGGGCCTTCTATACGTTGCTCCGGCACTGGCGCTTGTTCTCGTGTTCTTCCTTGTGCCGCTGGGTATGACAGCGTGGATGTCGCTGCACAATTGGCCGCTGATTGGTCTGCCGCGCTGGATCGGACTCGCCAATTACAAAGCGCTCTGGAACGACATTAATTTCTGGAATGCGCTGTCTTTCACCATCCGTTATACGCTTGCGGCAACCTTTGGACTGATGCTGGCGGGCTTCGGGCTTGCGCTGCTGATCGAGCGGCCACGGCCCTTTGCCGGTCTTTACCGCACCGCCTTTTTCCTGCCGGTGGTTATCGGCTTTGCCTCGGCCAGTTTGCTGTGGAGCTGGCTTTCCAATGTCGATAGCGGCGTGTTTTCACCGCTGGCCGAAACGCTTGGGCTCACACACGGTCGCGTCAATCTGCTGGCAACATTTGCGCCCGCCTTCTGGTCGGTTACCGCCATGGTGATCTGGAAAATGGCCGGCTTTTACATGGTCATTTTGATGAGTGGCTTACAGGCCATTCCCGCCGACTTCATCGAAGCTGCGCGGATCGACGGGGCAAATGCGTTTCAGCGCTTTCGCTTCATCACCTTGCCACTGGTGCGGCGCTCTTTCGCACTGGCGCTGATTCTTTGCGTGTCAGGCTCCATGCTCGCTTTTGATCAGTTTTACATCATCCTGGCTGGTGGGCCGCAAAACAAGACGATTACAGCCGTGTACTGGATTTTCAGTCAGTCTTTCGTTTCCTTCCGGTTGGGCTATGGGGCAGCTCTTTCCATGGTGCTGCTTGCCATTCTGGTGGTGCTGAGCGTGATCCAATTGCGCCTGCTGAGTGACAAGGAGCCAACACAATGACCCATGCAGCATCGTCTTTGCCCGCATCGCTCACAGCATCCAAGCCATCACACAGCCGTCGGCGTAGCCGCTTTGGTTGGTACACGGTGCTGTTTCACATCACCTGCATTTTGGTGGCGCTGCTGTTTCTGGCTCCCATCCTTCTTGTGTTGCTGGCGTCTTTCCGCCCGCCTGCCATGGTTGGCAACGGCTTCCTGTCGCTGCAGGGGCTGGATCTCAGCAATTATGGGCGGCTTGAAAATTTTGGGGCTGGCATTTTGCATTATTCTGGCAACAGCCTGTTTGTTGCCTTCGCGACAGCCATTCTGACCATTTTCGTTTCCGTGTTTGCGGGCTACGGGTTTTCGCGCTTTCGCTTTCCCCTCAAGTCGCTCGCTTTCGTGCTGATCCTGTCCACAATCATGGTGCCGTTTCAGTCGATCTTGACGCCGCTTTTTCTCATTCTCGTCAAGCTCGGATTGCAAAACACCTTGAGCGGGCTGGTGTTCATTTACGTGACACTGCAATTGCCGTTTTCGGTCTTCATGATGCGCAATGCTTTTGATGCGGTGCCCAAAGAGATCGAAGAAGCGGCCCGTATTGATGGCGTGAAGGGGCTGCGGTCGCTGATCTATGTCATGGGGCCTCTGGTGTTTCCGGGCATTGTCTCGGTTGGCCTGTTTGCCTTTCTCAATGCGTGGAACGAGTTTCTCGCGGCTCTGGTGTTGCTGACGGATCAGGACCGCTACACGCTTCCAGTGCTGGTGACGGCGGTTCGCTCTGGCCATTACGGCTCCATCGACTGGGGCGCTGTGCAAGCTGGCGTCACCGTCATGATGATCCCTTGCCTCATTCTCTTTGTCACTCTCCAGCGCTTTTACATCCGCGGCCTCACGGCTGGTGCGGTGAAATAAGCCATCTCTTTTGTGAAGGAACCCATAGTATGACGAACTTTTCTTCTGCAAACTCCGCTCATCTCGCTGCAAAATTCCGCCCACCGTCTGTTGATCAGGTGCGCGTCGGTGGCTTTTTTGGCCCGCGTATCGAAACCATTGCCACAACCACCGCCCATACGTTGCTGGATCGCTGTATCGCTGCGGGCATGCTGGATCAGGTAGACCCGGACAGGCCCAATCCGGGGCTGCGCATTCCCTTTCAAAACGGCAATGATACTGTCAGCACCCAGATGTTCTGGGATTCGGATTTTGGCAAAAGCATTGAGGCCGCCGCCTACGGGCTTTTGCACAAGCCGGATGCCGCCCTTGAAGCGCGTATTGACGAGATTGTTGACGCCTATGGACGGCTGCAGGATGAAAACGGCTATCTGAACTCCTGGTATCAGCGCATCGAGCCCGGCAAGCGCTGGACCAATCTGCGCGATTGCCATGAACTGTATAACGCGGGCCACCTCATGGAAGGTGCCGTTGCCTATTACCATGCCACCGGCAAGCGCAGGTTTCTCGATATCATGGCCCGCTATGCCGACCATATCGCCAGCATTTTTGGGCCGGGCGACGGCCAGAAGAGGGGATATTGCGGCCATCCGGAAATCGAGTTGGCACTGGTTAAACTTGGTCGTGCGACGGGAGAGCGGCGCTATCTCGATCTTGCCCGGTTCTTTGTTGATGAGCGCGGTCAGCGCCCGAACGGTCAACATTATTATGATCGCGAAGCACGGGAGCGGGGGAGGGACCCATCGGACTATCATTTCGCCACCTATGAGTATTCGCAGAGCCACATCCCGGTGCGCGATCAGCGCCATGTGGTGGGCCACGCTGTTCGCGCCGCCTATCTCTATTCGGGCATGGCCGATGTTTCGACCGAATTTGGTGATGGCAGTTTGAAGCCCGCTCTGGAAACCATATGGGGGCATTTGACAGACAAGAACCTCTATGTGACCGGCGGGTTTGGCCCTTCCGCCCATAACGAGGGTTTGACGTTCGATTATGATTTGCCCAATGAGACCGCCTATGCGGAAACCTGCGCTGCCGTGGCGCTGGTGTTTTGGGCCAGTCGTATGCTGGGGCTTGGTCCCGACCGCGCTTATGCGGATGTGATGGAACGGGCGCTTTACAACGGAGCCCTTGTCGGACTTTCGCTCGACGGAACGCAGTTTTTCTATGACAACCCATTGGAAAGCCGCGGCAAGCACCATCGTTGGACCTGGCATCGCTGCCCATGCTGCCCGCCCAATATTGCGCGCTTGGTGGCGTCAATTGGCACCTATCTTTATGGCGAGGCGCAAGACGAAATTGCCGTCCACCTCTATTGCGACAGCGTGGCCGAGCTCAAAACCGCAGGGGTTGCGGTTCGCATTCGGCAAGAGACGGCGTATCCCGTCGAAGGCAGCGTGCGGCTGACGCTGGAGCCGGAGCATGCTGCCGAATTCACGCTTTCCTTGCGCTTGCCCGGTTGGTCGCCTCAGGTGACGATCCGTGTCAACGGAGAGGTTTTGGATCCAGCAGGTGTTGAAGAGAAAGGCTATGCCAAGCTCACGCGGCTGTGGCAGGCTGGCGACCACATTGAGCTGGAATTTGCCATGCCGGTGCAGCGCCTCTATGCAAATGCGAAAGTGGGTGTCGATCAAGGGCGTGTCGCCTTGCAGCGTGGGCCGCTGGTGTACTGCCTTGAAGGTGTTGATAATGGCGAAGATCTCAATGCGCTAGTGTTGCAGCCGCAAAGTGGTTTCCGTTGTGAAGTCGTCGACGGGATTGGCGGGCTGCCCGCCCTTGTCACAACAGGATGGCGGGAGAAGAGCGAAAGCGACCATCTCTACACGCTCAGCGCACCGCAGCGGGTGCCAACTGAGATCCGCGCCGTGCCGTATCACGTCTGGGACAACCGCGATGACGGCGAAATGCTGGTGTGGATTCGTGCGGAGGCTGATCAATGAAGCCCGTGAACAGTCCCAAATCCGACACCATGACAAGCGGTGTTGCGTTGAATGGTGTGTCCAAAAGCTTTGGCGCGGTCGACGTCATTCACGACATTGACCTCACTATTGCATCTGGCGAATTCGTTGTGTTTGTTGGCCCTTCTGGCTGCGGAAAATCAACGCTTCTGCGGCTGATTGCCGGATTGGAAGAAACCAGCCGCGGCGAAATCCTTATCGGTGGGCGTGACGTGACCGATGCTGACCCGTCTGATCGCGGCATTGCCATGGTGTTTCAGTCCTATGCGTTGTATCCGCATATGACGGTTGCTCAAAACATGGGTTTTGGGTTGCGCATGGCCCATCGTCCTAAAGAGCAGGTGGCCGAGATGGTGCAGCACGCCGCCGAAATTCTGCATCTTACGCCCTTGCTGGATCGGCGGCCGGGCCAGCTATCCGGAGGCCAGCGCCAGCGTGTGGCCATTGGTCGGGCCATCGTCCGCAACCCCAAGGTTTTTCTGTTCGACGAGCCGCTTTCCAATCTCGATGCGGAGCTGCGCGTCGATATGCGCATTGAAATTGCCAAGCTGCACAAACAGCTTGGCAATACGATGATCTACGTGACCCACGACCAGACGGAAGCCATGACGCTGGCCGACAAGATTGTGGTTCTCAGGGCTGGGCGTATCGAGCAGATCGGCTCACCGTTTGAGCTCTATAATGATCCCGACAATCTGTTTGTTGCCGGTTTTATTGGCAGTCCTAAAATGAATATCCTGCCGGTTGGTGTTGAGCCGCATGCGCTTGTGATTGACGGCCAGCGCTTGCCGTTTGAAGCGCCGATTGCCTTGGCAACCCATGCGACAGTGCAGCTTGGCATTCGCCCGGAACATTTGCGGCTTTGCGATGAAGGCGGGCAGGGGCTTCATCTTGATGTGGATTTCACCGAATTTCTGGGCGGCGTAACCTATCTCTATGGGCATCTCGCATCAGGATTGCCCGTGGTGGTGCAAGGCGCGTCAGGCCTCGCCCCCCGCCTTGGTCAGTCGATACGTGTGACATTCGATCCTGCACATGCGCGATTTTTCGATGCAGACGGGCAGCGCATCCGCGACAACAAGGATGAAGTTGCCGCAGCACAGGCCATTTCAAAGCGGTAATCTTCTATCCCGTAGGTGGTTAGGGCTCTACCCCTGGAAAGTGACAGGCGACGCTGCGCCCTTGGGAGACTGGGGCGAGGGGTGGCCGCACCTGACCACAAATGTCGCGCGCGATGGGACAACGGGTGGAAAATTTGCAGCCTTTGGGCGGATTGAGCGGGCTTGGAATTTCGCCTTTCAGCAGAATGCGCTCCGGCCGTCCTCGTCTATGCGGCTGTGGAATGGCAGATAGAAGCGCTTGCGTATAGGGGTGGCTGGGATTGGCATAGAGTTCATCCGTCTCGCCAACCTCGACAATGGAGCCGAGATACATCACCGCCACACGGGTGGAGACTTGACGTACCACGGCCAGATCATGGGCGATAAACACGTACGTTAAGTTGAGCTTTTCGCGCAAATCGCTGAACAGATTGACGATCTGTGCCTGAACCGACACATCGAGCGCAGACACCGGCTCATCGGCGACAATCACCTTTGGCTCGATTGCCAAGGCGCGGGCAATGCCAATGCGCTGCCGCTGGCCGCCAGAGAACTCATGCGGATAACGGTCGAGGTATTCGCGGCGCAAGCCAACAAGATCCATCAATTCCACCAGACGGTCTTCGATGGCCGAACCCTCGCGGATTTTATGAACTTTCAGCACTTCACCCAGCACATCGCGGATTTTGCGGCGTGGGTTGAGCGAGGCGGAAGGGTCTTGAAAAATCATCTGCATTTTCCGGCGAACCCGCAAAAGATCAGCCCCTTCGGCCTTGGTGATGGTGTCGCCATCAAAATCCAACCCGCCATCGGTGATATCGTAAAGCCTTGTGAGGCAACGGCCGAGGGTGGATTTTCCGGAGCCGGATTCTCCCACCAGTCCCAAGGTTTCGCCTGCGAAAACCTCAAGGCTGATCTTGTCCACCGCATGAAGCGTGCGGCCTGAGCCGGGACGGATGGTTTTGCCAACGGTGAAATTCTTGGTCAGCTCACGGGCGGCCAGAAGAGGCTTTTGTGGTGCAGGCGTGCTCATGCAAGTTCCTCCAGAGGCAAAACGGTTGAGCGCAGCAGGTCTCGTTCTGGCGTATCGAGAACGCAGAGGCAGGCTTGGTCCTGATGGCGGCGTAGCGGCGGATGGGTGCCACAAGCGGCACTTGCGAAGTCGCAGCGGGGTGCAAAGCCGCAAGCCTCAGAGATCATATCGGGCGTGGGCGGCATGCCGGGGATGGATTTCAGCCGAGAGAGCCGCGGACCGGTCAGAGGCGGAATGGAGCCCATCAAGCCCCAGGTGTAGGGATGCATGGGATTGGTGAAAATCTGATCGGTCGGGCCACGCTCGACAATGCGGCCTGCATACATCACCGCCACCTGATCGGCCACTTCGGCAACCACGCCCATATCGTGGGTGATGAGAATGATGGCCGAGCCAAAATCCTTGCGCAACCGCAACAGCAGATCCAGCACCTGCGCCTGCACCGTGACATCCAAAGCGGTTGTTGGCTCATCCGCCACCAGCAGAGCCGGATTGCACGACAGCGCCATGGCAATCAACGCCCGCTGGCGCATGCCGCCGGAGAGTTGATGCGGATAGCGATCAACTGCTTCACCGGGGTTTGAAAGGCCAACCTCGCCCAACAGCTCGATGGCCCGCAGGCGCGCAGCGCGGGCCGAGATAGTCTCATGTGCCCGGATTTGCTCGGCAATCTGCCAGCCGATGGTGTAGACGGGTGTGAGCGCCGTCATTGGGTCCTGCGAGATCAAGCCAATGTCTTTGCCGCGAATGCGGCGCATCTGCTGGGCCGACATTTCCATGATGCGCTTGCCGCGAAAGGCAACGGCACCATCCACCTTGGTGGTTTTTGGATCATGCAGACCCAACAGCGATAGCAATGTGACCGATTTTCCAGAGCCGGATTCACCGACGATGGACAGGATTTCGCCCTCGCGCACCGTAAACGACACATCGCGGACCGATTTAACCATGCCACGGTCCGTGGCAAACGAGACTGACAATCCGTTGACATCGAGCAGGACAGGTTTTTCAACAGCACTCATCGCTCAGTTCCCTCTCACGCGCGGATCGATCAGCACATAGACGACATCCACCACGGCATTGGCCAACACCACGAAGAACGAGGCATAGATCACCGTGCCGAGGATGACGGGAAGGTCGAGGTTTAAAAGCGCCTGATAGGTCAGGCGGCCCACACCGTTGAGGCCAAACACCACTTCCGTCAGCAGCGCCGAGCCGCCGACAAGTGCTCCAAAATCGAGGCCAAACATGGTAACAAAGGCAATCAGCGAGGTGCGCAGCGCATGGCGCAGCATCACACGAGCAGGACTGAGCCCCTTGGCACGGGCGGTGCGGATGAAATCCTCCTGATAGGCTTCCACCAGATTGGCGCGCAGCACCCGGCCATAAATGCCAATGTAAAGTGCTGCCAGCGTGATCCATGGGATGATCAGGGTTTTGAACCAGCCAATCGGGTCCGACAGCAGCGGCTTATAGCCCAGCGACGGCACCCATGAAAACAGCCAGGTATCGTGAAACCGGCTTTGCGATATCAGGTTCATGACCTCGCCCAGCCAATAGACCGGCATCGAGACACCAATCAGTGCCAGCACCATCAGCCCCCGGTCAATCACCGTGTCGCGGGTCATGGCGGCCATCACGCCAACAAACACCGCGCCCAGCACCCACAGCACCGCAGCCCCGGTGACCAGCGACAGGGTGACGGGTGCTGCCTCCATCACCCGAGGCACGACCCGCATGCCGCGATTGACGTAGGAGGAGAGGTCTTGCGTGACAAACAACCGCTTCATCATCAGCACGTATTGCACCGGCAAAGCACGATCAAAACCGAATTCCTTGCGGATGGTTTCAATGGTTTCGGGCGATGCATTGCGTCCGGCAATGCGGGCGGCAGGATCGGCCCCTGGCGTTGCAAAGAAAATCAGAAACACCAGCGCCGAAATGCCAAACAGAACGAAAATCATCTGGGCAAAACGCTGAACAATGGCAACACTCATGATACGCTCCTCAAATGACTTTTGTGCGCGGATCAAGCGCATCACGCACGCTGTCTCCCAGCACATTAAGGGCCAACACGGTCAGCACAATGGCAATGCCCGGTGCCAGTGCCACGATCGGGCGGCTGTAAAGCAGACCTTGCCCGTCCTGAATGATTGTTCCCCAGCTGGCATCGGGGGCCTGAACCCCGATGGAGAGAAAGGACAGCGAGGATTCGGTGATGATGTTGAGCGCCATCATCAGCGGCACAAACACAATCAGCAGCGTGGAAATATTGGGCAGAATATCTTTTAGCAAAATGCGCCAACGCGGAATGCCAAGGCCAATGGCCGCCAACACAAACTCGCTGTTTTTCAAGGCCAGCACTTTGCCGCGCACAGGGCGGGCCACGTAAGGCACATAGATGATGCCGATAATGCCAATGGGCAGCAGCAGGCTGTTGGCGTTGATCTCAATCGGCCCAAGGGTGAGGCCCTGCGAGATCAGCACAATGGAAAGCGAAATGGCGAGCAGATAGACCGGAAACGCCCAGAGGATATCGAGAATGCGCGACAGGATCATATCCGTCGCCCCGCCAAAGAAGCCCGCACAGATGCCGATCAATGCTGCCAAGCCTAAACAGATGACGGTAGCGGAGGCCGAGATGACCAACGAGTTTCGCCCACCATACAACAGCCGCGCCGCCACATCGCGCCCCTGGCTATCGGCCCCCAGCACATATTGCCGCTCCCAGGTAGGGCCAATGGGCGTAACCCCCAAGCCCAAGCCTTCGGTGGATGGCTGCATGACCTTGATGCGTTTGCCATCGACCGTGATTTTGCCGCTCAAATTGGAGCGAAACGGATCGGTCTGCGAGACATAACTGGCGTAAAGCGGAGCCGCCAAGCTGGAACAGATGATTAACAACAGCACGATCGTGGCGGCAATTGCCGAGCGATCGCGGCGCAAGATCCGCCAGGCCCGTTGCCACGGGCTGGAGCCGGCCCTCAGTTTTGGTGCCTCTGCAGGCAGCGTCGATGCGACGATGCCGTTGGACAGGTCAGTCATGTCATATCCTTCAATGGGCGCGTCATTCTTTGAGCTGCGTCAGATGTGTTTTGGAATCTGTCGTTTTGCGGCAGTGCAAGAGGCACCCCCCCTCTGTCCTGCCGGACATCTCCCCCTCACGGGGGGAGATCGGCCATGAACAGACATCTCGATCCTATTTCCTACCCCTTTGTCGGGATGTGCAGCGAATGAGACGGAATGACAGGTTACATCTGACTGATCTCCCCCCGTGAGGGGGAGATGCCTGGCAAGGCAGAAGGGGGTTGCATCCCCACTGCTGTGTCGTTTAGGAAATCACTTCACCCAAGATTGCGACATCACCCAGCGGTTCTGCTTGTTGAACAGGTAATTGCCCAACCGCGCCGAGGTGAAGTTGACGCTTTTTGGCGTAAACAGCGGGGCCAGAGGGGCCTGTTCCATATAGGCCTTGTCAATCTTGGCCCAATTGGCATTGGCTGCATCCGGGTTGGTCACGGCCAGCGCCATTGTTTCCTGCATCTGCTTGTCCAGATCCTTGTTGCAATAGCCTGAGATGTTGATCGAGGAGTCGCTGCCGGGATGGATGCTGTCGCACGAGAGCAGCACGTTGATAAAGTCCGAGGCTGCCGGATAATCCATGAACCATTGCGAGACGCTGATCTGCACATTGTTGTTGGTGTTCTGGATATAGGTGAACTGGATATTGGTGGAGATGGCCTTCATGGAGGCATCAAAGCCCAGCTCGGTCAGCAGGCTCTGCACATAGGTGCCAATGCCGCGGCCAACGGCCGTGTCTTCGGCAATCACCGTCACCTTCTGTCCAGCCGTGCCGCTTTCCTTGATTAGGGCCTTGGCCTTGTCCATATCCGGCTCGCTCCAGCTTTCGCCGGGGTTTTTGGTGTAAAGGCAGCTGGGTGCAAAGCCGGGGAAGTCTGGCGGCAGGATTTGGCAGGTGGGTGTGCCCAGAACGTCACCGCCGTAGAGGCCCACAATTGCATCACGATCCAGCGCGTAATTGACGGCCTGACGCACTTTGACATTGTTGAACGGCGGCAGATTGGTGTTCATTGGCAGATACCAGAAGGCCGCCAGTGGATCGATATGCATCTGCTTGGCATATTTCGAGCCCAATTCCGGCAGGCGGTCCGTGGGTGGTGGGTCAAACATCCAGTCCACCTGACCATTCTGGATGGCGTTGATGGTGGCTTCTTCCGTCATGCCGAATTTGTAGTCGATCTCATCGACATAGCCATCGGGCTGGGCGTCCACGCTCCATTCCTTGAAATGCGGATTGCGCTTCAGCACCATCTGTTCATTGGGATTGTAGCTGACAATCATATAAGGGCCGGTTGCGGGAAGCGGCGTGGTGCCTGCATCCTTGAGGGGCGCATCGGCTGGCAAAATACTGGCATGGGGAACAGCCAGCTTGTCAAAAAACTCCGAATCTGGTGCGACCAGATGAAAAGTGACCGTGCTTGCCGCGTCATCGGCAATCACGCCGCCATCCAGCGTGCAGGTTGCGCCATTGGCAATGCATTTATCCGAGCCAACAAAACCATTGTAGAAGCTGCCAGTGGTGGGGCCATTGACCTTGAAAATGCGCTGAAACGAGGCCAGCACATCCGATGGCTTCAGCTCCTTGCCATTGGAAAACATGATGCCTTTGCGGATTTTGAACACATAGGTTTTGCCGCCATCCTGTGGCTCTGGAATAGCCTCGGCAATATCTGGAACGATCTTGAAACCTTCGGTGCCTGCGGCCTGTTTGAACTTGACGAGGCCGTCATTGGTCATCTGGAAAATCTGCCAGAACTGGCCGGTGTAATTGATGGCCGTGTCCAGCGTGCCTGCGGCGGCAACCGCGGAGAGCACCATGGTGCCGCCGCGATGTTTGGCCATCAGATCCGCGCGCTCATCAGCATGCGCCATGCCGCCCAGCGCCGTATAGGCCAGCAGGCAGCCCGCAAGCCATGATGCCTTCTTTTTTGAGAAAGTCGTCAAACCCAGTGTCATGATCGTGTTGTTCCCGTTGTTATTGTTGGGCAGTTCAGTGTTCTTCACGGAGTTTTCAGGCCGCTTTGGTGTCTAGAAATGCCTGCACAACAGCCATGCAGGCTTCTCTTTCTTCAACATGCGGCATGTGGCTGGAGTGTTCGAAAATGTGCCAGCGCACATCCGGAATTTCATCGGCATAGGGCTGCACGCAGGCCTCGGTGGCCTCATCAAACCGCCCTGAAATCAAAAGGGTTGGTACATTGATGGTGGAAAGACGACCCTCAATGGTCCAATCCTTCATCGTACCGATCACGTGGAATTCGTTGGGACCATTCATGGTGTGATAAACGGTCGGGTCCGCTGCAATCGCATCAAAGGTGCGCTGCACTTCCGGCGGCATAGGCACAATGCGGCACACATGGCGCTGGTTGAAAACATCGCTGGCTTCGACATATTCGGCGCTATCGGTGGTGCCTGCCTCTTCGTGTTTCAACAGTGTGGCCTGCACCTCTGCCGGCAAGGCCTCACGCAGGCGATTTGCTTCTGCCACCCAGGTTTTCAGCGAGGCGGGCGAATTGGCAATCACCAGCGCTTTCAAGCCTTCGGGCTGATCAACGGAGAATTCCGCACCCAGCATGCCGCCCCAGGATTGGCCCAGCAGGCAATAGCCGCCGCGAATACCCAGATGGTCAATCAGATTGTGCAGCTCTGCCTTGAAGAAATCGACAGTCCAGAAATCACCGCCCTTTTCGGGCAGGTGGGTGGATTTGCCATTGCCAACCTGATCATAGTGAATGACCGCGCGACCGGTAGCGGCAATATCCTTGAAACTATCGACATAATCATGGGTGCAGCCGGGGCCGCCATGGGCAACAATCATCGGCACCTTGCCCGATGTCAGATCACCGGTGATGCGATACCAGGTTTGATAGTCGCCATAGGGTGCAAAGCCTTCAACAATAGACACGTCTTTCAGTCTCCCATTTTTATAATGTTCGGCAAAGGTTTATGCTTTTTTCGAAAATGCCCTGTCCTGCCGACAGATGGCCTCAGCCGCATCTTCAAGGGTCATGCCCCAGTCCATCGCCACCCGGCGCAATTGCTGCCAGGCGTCAGCCTCGCTCTCGCTTCCACGCCGCAACAGCTCTAAAATGGCATGCACCACGATTGGCCGTTGCCGCAATCTGGTTTCCAGCACGCGAATATCTTCCGCCTGTGCTCTCGCGCCGTCATAGGCATGGGCGGCAATCAACAAGGCGCTGTAGGCCCCTGTTGATCCCACCGGCTTCAACACATGGGCGTTGGAGCCTTGGGACAGCGCCCAGGCAATACGCCCCGGCGTTTCCGAGCCAATCAGCGCAATCATCGGCATGGGAGCAAACCCGGCGGGCCACGGAAATTGGCCGTCATGGCCCATGTCGGCATCAAAAAACACCACATTGGCGTCAGTGTGGGATTCATTCAGTTGCGGCCAGACCACAGTGACCCGAATATGCAAGGCCTCCAGCTGACGCTTCAGCGCATCAACGGAAGGGTGATCGCGGTGCAATATCACCGCATGCCAGCAATTCAGATCAGGACGGTTCGGGCCAGTCATTTGATCACCGTGAAGCTGCGGGGCGGGCGCGATAATATGGAGGACGGAGTTGAGGACGGGAAAAGCGTTTCCCGGTGGTGGGAACGCAGCAGATAGGGGTCTGCATCCACCGCATCGCGGGCCTGCTGGAAGACGTGGTATGCCCCGCTTGCAGTGGAAACCCCGATATGCGGCCTTAAAGCCGCATGGTGAGTCTTCGGATCAATCCGCAAACTGCCGATGGGTGTCTCAAAGGCGCGGGTTGTCACCATGGTGCGGATGGCCTCCGGCGCATCGGTGCCAGCATCCGCGAGGCAATCTGCCAGCACGCACACCGCCGTATAGGCCGACACAAACGGGGTGGTGAGACAGCGCTCAGCGCCATAGCGTTTTGCGATCTGGGCTTTGAAGGCGGCATTTTCCTGGGTTTCCAGCCCATCGAAATAAACCGATGTGGCAATATGGCCAGCCTTTGCCGTTTCACTCAGATCGATGAGATCGGTTTCGCACAGATTACAGGCGACAACGGGGCGTACCTCAGGCGCAAAATCAGGATCTTCGCGGCGAAGGCCATCATAGGCCTGCAAAAAGGCCATGGCCGATTGCCCGACCAGATTGCTCAAAATGAAATCGGGTTTCTTGTGGCGGATTTCATCAATCAAATGGTCGAGATCGGTTGCGCCAAGCGGCACAAAACGCTCAGATACCACCTCGCCGCCAGCCACCTCGGTGATTTCGCGCGCAATCCGGCTGATCTCCCAGCCCCAGATATAATTGGAGCCGACGATGAAGGGACGACGGCCAAACCGGTTTAGAACATGCGCAAACAGGGGCAGGAGGTGCTGATTGGGGCAGGCACCCAGATAGATCACACTGTCGCTGGCCTCGTAGCCCTCATAGGGAAAAGCATACCATAGCAATGCCCCATGGCGCTCAACCACGGGCAAGATTTCTTTACGGCTCCATGACGTGATAGAGCCAATGATATGACGACAGCCTTGCTGGCGCACGGCCGTCTCGGCAAAATTTGCGTAGCGTTCGGCGTTGCCGCCGGGATCAGCAATCACCGGCTCGATCTGAAATGCATTGTCAGCATTGGAATTGATCTGGGCAATGGCGGTCATGGCACCATCCACGGCCTCCCGCCCCAGCGCACCATAAGCACCGGTGGTGGAGTAAAGAAGAGAGACGGGAACAATGGTCCTGCTCATCGCGCCGGTTCCCGATCATTCCAGTTCACAGCAAACCGCGTCATGCAATCACCTGTCTCTTTGCTCTCACCCGTGTGCAGATGAACCGCAGATGGATGCTGATTTTTGCAAACAAAAAGCCCCGATCCGTCGGCAGACGGAAGTCGGGGCTTTTTTGCCATTGGCACCAATGCCATGTTGATAGCAACGCTACATTTGGATTAGTTTTTAGTCAATAATTTTTTGTGCCTATATTTTGACCCTCTCGAAAACGTGACTGTCTCTCGAAGGTGTGCTGTGCAGGGGCTTGCCTTGTTGTCAGAGCGTCTGCCCCTGTTGGGGGCTATCAATATTCCCCGCTGAGACCTCAGCGTCACCGCGCGAAATTCGGCGCGCCATGGCCGCAATGAGGTCGGTTCTTGTGACGATTCCGACGATCTTGTCATATTCCAGCACGGGAACGGCATCCACATCCCCTTCGCTCATCATGGGCATCAGCACGCTCATCGGCGTTGAGGTGATGGCCCGAGGAATCGTAACGCTCATGATATCGGCGGCCAAAACCGGTTTTTCCCTTTTGCGGTCCACCAGTCGCTTCAGGGCTGGCAAAAAACCACGGTCGAGCCGCAGTGCGTCTTCACGCGCACGGCTGATGAGGTGGATCTGGAAGATAACGCCCAGAAATTTCGAGTTTTCTCCGACCACGGGCAAGGAGGTAAATTTATGCCGCCTGAACAGGTCCGCCACCTCACTGAGCGGGGTGTCTGTCTTCACCGTAATCAGGTTTCGAGACATGATATCGGCGGCTGTTGTCGGGCTGGCGTGGTGGGTTGCGGCCTGCATTTCTGCGGCACCAATCAGACGCGCAAGGTCTTCGACACCCAGATTGAACGTTTGCCGGTAGCGATCGAGAATGGTTGTCAATTCCTGTTCGGAAAGACCCAGCCTGGTCAACGGCTCGGCATCTTGTGTTCCATGCTGGTTTGGAGCATCGAATTGCCGGAAGGGATAGTGCCGACCGGTTAACTTGGCATAGGCGATTGCGACCAGAACAAGGGCGGTTGTTCCAACAGCAACGGGTGTCAGCGCGAACCAGAAACCGAGATCGTGAACGGCAGCAGGGCTCATTGCCGCCGTCATGGCCACCGCACCGGCTGGCGGATGAACCGCGCGAAGCGTCATCATGGCGGTGATGGCAAGCCCGACCGCAAGCGCAATCCGTAAAGCAGGATCGCCCACCATCATGGAAACCGCCACGCCAACCAAGGCCGCAGTGGTATTTCCCACAATGGCAGACCAAGGCTGGGCAAGAGGGCTATTGGGGACCGCGAACAACAGAACCGAAGTGGCACCAAAGGGTGCAACAAGATAAAGGCCAAGCTTTAAATCAACGCTGGGAGATAGCAAAAGCAGCCCGACCAGGCCCAAACCAACGAGTGCGCCGAAGCCCGCCCGAATGGCTTCCACAGAGGAGGTGCGGGCCACGACGGGGCCAAATGAGCGGATAATTTGCAAGAGCTGTTCCTTCTCCAAAATGTCAGCAAAATTCAGACACGTCTCATGGTTATGATATTTGGCAATCGCCGGGTTTCAAAGGCGATGATGATGGCCCGTCCCCTCTCCGGCCATTGTCATGGCAGGGGAGGGGGATTTTCAGGGATGAGGAGCAGAGGCTGGGACATATTCTCCCGGAACATGGGTTCCGCGCCGCGATAATTTTTCGGTCATGATCGTGGTTTTCATGCCGAAAGCAGAGACCAGAAAGGCCGCGACGCAGCCGGTGATCAGCGGCAGCAGGGTGTTGAACTGTCCGGTGATCTCCATGGCAAACAGAATGGACGCAAAGAGGGCACGCGAAGCCCCGGCAAAGCTTGCGGCCATGCCAACAAGCGCTGCCATACGCAAATCCACAGCCAGCCCCATCATGCCAAGCCCTTGGCCAAGAAGAACGCCGAGCGCGCCACCAATTGTAAAGATGGGCGCAAGCGTGCCGCCAGATGTGCCACTGCCAAGTGCGACAGACCACGACACAAATTTCAAAAGGCAGAAAACACCGAGGGCCGCGCCGACGAACTGGCCGCTGAGGATGCGATCAATATTGTCATAACCCACGCCCATGGTATTGGGAGCCACAAACCCGATGATGCCCACCACGAGCCCGCCAATGGCTGGCCACCACATCCAGTGAAGGGGGAGTTTCTCAAACAGATCCTCGATGTGATAGACGGATTTTGTGATGAGAATGGAGAAGGCCCCGAGCGCAAGCCCCTCCAGCGCATAGGTTACGAGCATATCCTGCGTGGCCGGTGGCAAAATAGGCACATTGAAAACGGGAGCCACGCCAAAAAGCAACGGGCGCATTGCCATCGCGACCAGAACGGACAGAATAAGCGGCACGAAGGAGCGGGGACGAAATTCAAAAACCAGCAATTCGATGGCCAGCAGCACGGCGGCAAAGGGGGTGGCAAAAATGGCTGTCATGCCTGCAGCGGCACCTGCGGCCAGCAGCACTTTTCGCTCGTGTGCCGAGACATGAATAAACTGACCAAACACCGAGCCAAGCGCGCCCCCTGTGGCGATGATGGGGCCTTCCGCGCCGAACGGTCCGCCCGTGCCGATGGAAATTGCCGCTGACAAGGGTTTTAGAAATGTCATGCGAACAGGAATGCGGCTTTCATTGGTGAGGATTTGTTCCATGGCTTCTGGAATGCCATGTCCGCGAATGGCCTTGGCCCCATATTTTGCCATGAAACCGACGATGACCGAGCCCACAATCGGCACAAGCACAACCCAGGCCCCAAGATGATTGTTGGCCGGTGACACCAGATCGCCTGAAATGCGACCATAAAAAGCGAGATTGGTTGCAAACCCAATCAGATAGACGAGAAGGCGGGCAACAACAGTCACCACAACCGCAACTGTCATGCATAGCGCGCAAATCAGCAAGCTACGTGCGTCTAGGGCGCGTGGATGTTTCTCCACGGCCGCATTTTCGATCAACGGTGCAAGGCCCGCGGACAGCGGCAGGCCTGCGGTCGTCGAGGCTTTGTCAACATCATGGAAACTCATTGGTCGCTCCCTTCAAAGAAAAGCTGTGGCACCGTCTCGCTCAGACCGGCAGCCTCGGTCAGCGCTTTCAGTCCTTGCGCCAGAGCCGTGCGGTTTTCGCTGGTAAGCGTGGCGATGGCGTCCACGATCTCTTCCTGCGGTGTGCGTCCTTGATCGCGCACAACATTGCGCCCCGATGCAGACAGATAGAGCTCAACCCTGCGCCGGTCGTCCTTCGCAGTTCGTCGCTCAATCAAGCCATTGGCCTCGAGCCGTGCGACCATTTCCGAGGCCGTGCTTTGGTGTGTGTGGGTCAAAGCGGCGAGATCATTGATTGATGCGCCTTCGCTTGTCTCAAGCGTTCTCAAAACAAATATCTGCGCGCTGGTGAAGCCTTCGTACTGCGTCGCGGCCCTTCGGAGTGCCTGGACAATACGGCGAAGGGAATCCATGATGGCTTGCGCCTCAGAGGTCGAATGATCAGTGTTATTCATAATGTATCGGTTCCAATTCAATTGGAACCGATACATTATGAATTGACAAATGTCTACATCGATCAAACCTGACTTAGCCGTTACGCAAAACGCCTTCCGCTCATGGGCGCTGTTGCGCGCGGAACCCTTGGGCATGCTGATCAATTGCCATTTCACGCAACCGTTCATCAACGCATGCATGCGCCGCACTTACCAAAGGAGGATCTGTAAAATATGTAAATATAAGTGGATTAATAAATTGACTTTTAAGGAAATTTTGAAAAAATAAAGATAACAACTTGCCAACGTGGATGAATGTATGCTCGCAATCTTTGCCGACGATCTGACGGGTGCGCTGGACTCTGCTGCTCCTTTTGCGGCACGAGGCCTGCATACCGAAGTCGCACTGGATGCAGACGGCATTGGTCTGGCGCTTGCACTGCAACCCGCCGTCGTCTCCATTAATCTCGGGTCTCGCGATGGCAAGCCAGAGGCGGCTGCTGATGCCACGCGCAGCGCTTTGTCGCAGCTGCCAGCGGGCACACAAGTGTTAAAAAAAATCGACTCCCGATTGAAAGGCCATATCGCCATTGAGCTTGCCGCAATACCCTTTCATCACGCATTGGTGGCACCGGCGATCCCCGAATTTGGGCGCATTGTTGCATCCGGCACTGTCACCGGCTTTGGTGTCGACACACCCATTGCGATTGCCGAGAAGTTGAGCGCGCGGGCCAAGGATTGCACCATTCCGGACATTGCCACTGAGGCCGAGATGCGGGATGCCCTGGAGCGGGCATTTACTGCTGGGGTTGATTTGCTTGTGGGCGCACGCGGGCTTGCAGACGCACTTGCAAGGCGAATGACGGGCGATGCTGCGCCAAAGCTGGCATCCATTCCCAAGGGCAGGGCGCTGTTTGTGATTGGCTCGCGTGATCCGATCACGGTGGCGCAAATTGATGCCCTGAAACGGCTGTGCGAGGTTGATGATCGTCTGGCACCCAACGGACAATTGACGGATGCTGAGCCAAATGCGCAATCGCTTACCCTTGTGCGCGCCGTGCAGGGGCAGGGCGTGTGCTCCGGGCAGGAGGCTGCGGCCTGTCTTGCCGCGTCGGTTGTTCCGGCCATGACGCATGCTGCATCAACATTGCTGCTATCGGGTGGCTCAACGGCGGAAGCCGTGCTTTCGCGCATGGGCATTTCGAGATTTCGGTTGCTTGGCGAATGCCTGCCGGGTTTGGGGTTGGCCTATGTGGATGGGCAGTGCATTATTGCCAAATCCGGCGGCTTTGGCCAACCTGATACGCTGGTGAAAATTGCAGCAGCAACCGGCGATGAGATGGGGCGATAAATGGCAATGGTGAATGGAACGCCGCGAAAAGGCCTTCCCGATATTGTGTTTGAGCGAATGCACCGCGCCATCAAATCGGGAGCGTATAAGCCGGATGAGCGCTTGCCGACCGAGCATGATCTGGCCTCGGAGTTTGAGGTGTCGCGCCCGGTTATTCGCGAGGCGCTCAAGCGGTTGCGCGATCAGGGGCTGGTCTATTCGCGCAGAGGGGCCGGAAGTTTTGTGCGCGCTCTTGGCCTGCGTGAGCCGCTGGGGTTCGGCCAGCTGGAAAATATCGCTGATCTGCTGAATTGTTACGAATTTCGCCTAACCTTGGAGCCAGCGGCCGCCGAGGCTGCGGCTGTGCGCCATGACGAGGCGGCGATGACCGGGATTTTTCAGGCACTCGAATTGATGCGCGATGCCACAAACCGCCAATCGCACCGCGAAGATGCCGATTACCAGTTTCATCTGGCCATTTCACGGGCGGCTCAAAACAATTATTTCTCAACTGCCATGGAGGCGTTGAAAGAGCATATTGCTGTTGGCATGAAGTTTCACGGTGCCTCAATCAAGAAAGAAGCCTCCGGGCTTATTCGGGTTTTTGACGAGCATGAAGCCATTGCCAAAGCCATTTCTGCGCGGGACGGCAAAGCTGCCCGTCAGTTGATGCATGCGCATCTGGCGGGCTCTCGCGAGCGGTTGTTTTTATCCTCGGCGCGCGAATGATGCTCCGGCGTGCGCCTAAGCATCACGACAGACTCTAAAAAGCGCTTTTATAAATCGACAGCACATCCTCAATGCTCATATCGACGGGATTGTTATCCATCAGCCGACGAATGGCGTGCGCATCGGCGGCAAAGTCTGGCAAGTCCTCTTCTTTGGCACCATGGGCTGCAAGAGACATCTCGACGCCCAAATTTTCGCAAAAGCCAAAGGCGGCCTGGCGGAGTTGAGCCTGATCGAGATTCTGGCCGAGCCCGAGAGCATCCGCAACCTCTGCCGTTTTTTGCGGCGTAACCGGCTGGTTGAAGGCCAGAACATGCGGAAAGATAATGGCATTGGCCAGTCCGTGCGGCAGATGCAACCGGCTGCCCAGCGGATAGGCAATGGCATGACCTGCCGCCGTGTTCACCGGCCCCAGACAAATCCCACCATAGTAAGACGCCAGCATCAGACCTTCGCGTGCTTCGGTGTCGTCGCCATTGCGCACGGCGCGGGCCAGAAATTTTCCAACCAGATGGAAGCCCATGCGGGCAAAGCCGTCAATCATCTGATGGGCGCGGCGATTGGTGAAGGCTTCCACACAATGGGCCATGGCATCAATGCCGGTTGCCGCCGTCACCGCCGCAGGCACAGAATAGGTCAATTCAGGGTCTAATACGGCAAGGTCTGCAATCAGATGCGGGCTTTCAACGGCAATTTTGCTACCTTTTTCCGGATCAGAAATCAAAGAGCGGATACCGGCTTCTGAGCCAGTCCCTGCTGTGGTGGCCACCTGGGCAAGCCGTGTGTTGCGTCCGGCAACCTTGTTGGGTCCAGCAACATCGGCAAGTGTCTGGTCTGTATCCCAAAGGGCGGCAACCAGCTTGGCCACATCCATGACGGAGCCGCCGCCAAGGCCAATCACCAGATCGGGTTTGACCTTGCGGGCTTGCAAAAGGGCCGCATCCAGCGTGGCAATATCGGGCTCTCCGGGAATGGCATCAAAGATCGACACTTTGCCCTTGAGCTGAAGGCGATCAGCAAAGCCGGCCGTCATGGGGGTTGCAATGATCAGCGTCGAGCCAACCGCGCCAGCCCAGGGACCAACTTCGCCAATGGTCTTGGCACCAACGATAAGCCGTTTCGGCTGGTGAAGTGTTATCGCCAAAATAGCCATGGGCCTATCCTTTACCGGGGCGGCCGCTGACGAGCTTGCGCGCGTAGGCAATGGCCGAATTCATATTGCCGTGGTTGGCGATGCCCTTGCCTGCAATGTCAAAGGCGGTGCCGTGGTCCACAGAGGTGCGATCAATCGGCAGATCCACAGACACATTGACCGCCGTATCAAAGGCCACCAGCTTGATCGGGATGTGGCCCTGATCGTGATATTGGGCAACGACCAGATCAAAACTTCCGGTATAGGCGCGGTGAAAGACGGTATCCGCCGAAATCGGGCCGTGCACATCAATGCCCTCGCTGCGGGCAGCGACAACGGCGGGGCCAATCTGATCGTCATCTTCTGTGCCAAACAGGCCGTTTTCGCCGCAATGGGGATTAATGCCCGCAACAGCAATGCGCGGTGCGTCATAGCCGATGCGTTTGAGATGGGCATTGCCAGCACGAATTGTTGCCAAAACCCGCTCCGTGGTGGCGCGCCGAATGGCCTCTTGCAGGGACACATGGGTGGAGACGTGGATGACTTTCAGCCGCTCCGAGGCCAGCAACATATAGGCAGCCGCCGAGCCGGTGAGGGTACGCAACATGCCGGTATGGCCGTCATAATGATGGCCTGCGAGATTGAGTGCTTCTTTATTGATGGGAGCCGTGACAATGCAGCCGATTTTGCCCGCCTCCGCATCGCGCACGGCGCGCTCGATGAAGCGAAAGGCCGCATCCCCCGCCACGGGAGACAAATGCCCCCAAGGCAGGGGAGCGCCCTCGACGGGCAAATCCACCACAAAAGGGGTAAGATCAAGGCTGATGCCCAAAGCATCCCGCGCCGCCTCAAGCGTTGGCAGATTGCCGTAGATTTTGGTGTTGGCGCGATCGGTCTCCGACATCTCATTGAGCGCTCGAACCGTGATTTCAGGTCCAACGCCGCAAATATCGCCAATGGTGATGCCAATTGTGGTGCTCATCCGTTTCTCCTGCTTGTCGTCTCGGCCCAGCCTGGAGCCAAACGGACATATTTGATTGCGCGGCGATGATACGTGTAGCTGATATGCAGGCTGCCATCGGGGCCTTCCAACAGCCACGGATAGGACATTTCCTGATTGCGGCCATCGGTGGAATCGTTGGACAGGCAGGTGCCGGGGCCATCTTCCACGACAATCCGGTGCGGAAATGTCAATCCGCCATCTTCGGAGAGGCAAAGGCTGACAGGTGCACGCGGCACGCCCCAGATGGGCACGCAGCCACCAGTCGGGTCGGCGTCAGGCCTGCCATCCTCTATTCCCAATTCGTCATAGAGCGAGGCACGGCGATCCGAGGATTGCGCCGCATTGACGGGATTGCAGATCATGGCAACGCGCCCATCGCTCAAGCGAGTGGCGGCGATGGAGGAATTGTTGTTGGGAACATCGGTGGCTTGCGGCTCTGACCACTGTCGCCCGCCGTTCATGCTGTGCGTTCTATACACAAAATCGGCTTGCCTGCGGCGAAAAAGGGCAATCTGTTGATTATCATCCAACATCACCGGGCTCATGTGAACGCAGCCCGTCGAGTGGGCAACCTCCTCCAATTGCCAAGTGCGCCCCCCATCGCTTGAAATGCCGATTGCTGCATGATCGTGACTGCCGTTCCATTTTTGGCCGGGCAATTGCACGCACCGGAAGATGGGCAGCATCCACGCACCATCCTCACGCAACACCAAAGGGGCGCGGATAAAGCAGCCGCGCGGCAGATCGAGGTAATGGCCGCTGTCTGTCGTCAGAGCTGTTGGATCGTCGCTTGAGCGATGAATTTCCGCCATGCGAATCCGGCATTCATCCTGATTGCCAGACGGCTGCGAGGTATGAAACAGCCAGAGCCTGCCATCGGGGGCGTTAAACAGCACCGGGTTTTGCTCGGAATGCGCATTGTCAAAGCTCAAACGCTGCGGCGGCCCCCAAACATCTGCACCGGGTGTGAGAACGGCTGCAAAAATCGAAATATCCGATTTGCCCTCCAGAGTGCCGCCAAACCAGGCGCAGACCAGGGATCCATCCTTGAGCCAATGAAGAAAACTGGCATGGTTTTGCACCATCGGTGATGGCAAAATGGCTTCGTCGCGATGGGCGCTCACAGATGTGATGGTTCCCGTCATGGCGCGGGCAATGTCGTCAGGCGTCATACTGCACTCCTCTCAAGGCTGGAGCATTGCTGATTTTCAAAAGTTGTCAAGTTTTATGAAATTAAAAAGATGATGAAATTGTGCGATCTTTGTTTTTAACTATATGTTTTTAATATATATTTTTTGAAGACAAATTTTTTGTAAAAATTACATCCTGAAATAATTTGACAAATTTAATCGAACGGGTGATGCTTGGTCAGGAGGAAGGCAAGGCTTGCTTGGTCATTGTCTTGAGATTTGTCGATCTGTCTTTGTGTGCGGCCAGTTTGTGCTGTCAACACCCTATGGCAAGATGGCCTCGCTGTTGGCGGGGCGTAAGGTGAGGGTGCAGAGGACGTCGGAGGTCCAAAAAATTTATCAGCTGGGAGGAGGAAGCGATATGAAATCAATAGTGGTGATGGGCTCGCTCATCATGGCCAGTCTGGCGGCGACTATGTCTCCGGCATTGGCGAAATCGGGCGACATCAAGATTGTCTTGCCGGAAGAGGCGGATCTGCTGGAGCCGTGCATGGCAACGCGCTCAAACATCGGCCGCGTTATCATGGAAAATGTCAGCGAAACACTGACAGAGCTGGATGTGCGCGGCAAGAAGGGCGTCATGCCCCGGCTTGCTGAAAAATGGGAGCAGAACCCGGATGGCAGCTGGCGGTTTCATCTGCGCCATGGGGTTAAGTTTTCCGATGGCACAAGCTTTGATGCCAAGGACGTCAAGCATAGCTTTGAGCGCATCAACAGCGACAAAAACGCCTGTGAATCGCGCCGTTATTTTGGCGGCATCACCGTGAAGCCCGAAATTGTCGACGACTATACCATTGATTTCAAAGCTGATCCTGTTCAGCCGATCATGCCTTTGCTGATGTCCCTGGTGACGATTGTTCCCGAAGAAACGCCGATGGAGTTTATTCGCGAACCGATTGGCACTGGTCCTTACAAGCTGACAAACTGGACGCCGGGGCAGAAAATTGTTCTCACCGAGCGGGATGATTATTGGGGCCAAAAGCCTGAGGTCAAACAGGCGACCTATGTTTTCCGCTCTGATCCATCGGTGCGGGCTGCCATGGTGCAGACCGGCGAGGCCGATATTTCGCCCTCTATTTCGCAGCTGGATGCCACCAATCCGGCAACAGATTTTTCCTATTTGGACAGTGAAACTGTCTATCTCCGGATTGATCAGAACATCCCGCCTTTGAATGATGTGCGGATCCGGCGTGCGCTTAATCTTGCCATCGACCGGCAAGCTTTCATTGGCACATTGGTGCCCGCAGGGGCGGAATTGGCCACAGCCATGGTGCCACCAACAACGCTTGGCTGGAACCCGGACGTGAAGGTTTTTCCCTTTGATCCAGAGGGTGCGAAAAAGCTGATCGCAGAGGCAAAAGCTGATGGCGTGAAGGTGGACACACCGATCACCATCATCGCCCGCACGGCCAATTTCCCCAATGTGACAGAGATTATGGAGGCCATTCAGGCGCAGCTTCAGGAGGTTGGCTTCAAGGTTGATCTCAAGTTCGTTGAAGTGGCAGAGCATGAGACCTATTACTCCAAGCCGTTCAAGGAAGGCCGTGGCCCGCAGCTGGTTGCTGCCATGCATGATAATTCCAAGGGCGACCCTTCCTTTTCGATGTTCTTCAAATATGACTCGAAGGGAACCCAGTCTGGCTTTTCCGATCCCAAGGTGGATGATCTGATCAAGCGGGCATCGGCGGCTGTTGGTGATGAGCGTGCCAAGCTCTGGTCGCAGCTGATTGCCTATCTCCATGATGATGTGGTGGCCGATGTGCTTCTGTTCCACATGGTTGGCGTCTCTCGCGTGTCCGAGAAGCTTGATTTCAAGCCCACCATTGCCACGAATTCGATGCTGCAACTGTCGGACATCAAGTTCAAATAGGTCGGATTATGTCATTGGCGGCGGGCATCACCCCGCCGCCTGTTTTAAACATGAGGGCGATATGCTCAGATTTATCCGCAAGCGCTCCATCGCCAGTTTGATCTCTTTGGTTGGTCTGATGGTGATGGTGTTTTTTCTCTCCCGATTGACGGGTGATCCAGCATCGCTGTTTTTGCCGGTGGAAGCCTCGGAAGAGATGAAGCAGCAGTTTCGTCAATTGCATGGGCTGAATGATCCCATCCTCGTGCAATTCATGCATTATGTTGGCGATGTGCTGACCGGAAATCTTGGGGAATCCTTGCGCAAAGCCCGGCCTGCGCTGGGCGTGGTAACCGAAGCCTTCACCTGGACCTTGCAACTGGCCCTGATTACCATGACACTGGTGACCACATCGGCCATTGTTGTCGGCTCGCTTGCCGCCTTTCGGGTTGGTGGCATCTTTGATCGTTTCTCGTCCGTGGTCTCGCTGATTGGCGCATCTGTGCCTGATTTTTGGCTGGCAATCGTCGGTATCGTGCTTTTTTCGGTGTATCTAGGCTGGTTTCCAACGTCGGGAACGGGGTCGCTGCTGCACTGGATCATGCCCATTGCCGTGCTGTTTGTGCGCCCCTTTGGCATTATTGTGCAGGTGGTGCGCGGCTCGATGATCAGCGCGCTCTCTTCAGCCTATGTCAAAACGGCGCGCGCCAAGGGGGTCAAATCTGGACCGATTATTTTCATTCACGCCCTGCGCAATGCTATGCTGCCAGTCATCACCGTGATTGGCGATCAGGCCGCCAGCCTGCTGAATGGTGCTGTGGTGGTCGAGACCATTTTCGGATTTCCGGGCGTTGGCAAACTGATGATTGATTCCATTTTGCAACGGGATTTCAATGTTGTGCTGGCCGCTATTCTTGTGACCGCACTGGCGATTTTCCTCATGAACCTGCTGATCGACCTTGCCTATGCATTGCTTGATCCGCGCATCCGTCACTGAGGAGCCATTATTATGAGCCTTTCCTCCATCGATCCGGTCACCGCCGATGAGCCGTCGTGGGCAAAGCGCATGGCGCGCATGCTCTGGGCTGATAAGTTTGCCCTGTGCGCTGCCGTGTTTTTAGTGATCATGGTTGTGCTTGCTATCATTGGCCCGGCATGGCTTGGTGATGTGGCGATCAAGCAAAATCTGCGCGGTCGCAATCTGGCGCCCTTTGATTGGCAACGCGAATGGGTGTGGTGGATCGGAGCCGATTCTCTCGGCCGCCCCTTGCTGGCCCGCATCATTGTGGCGGCCCAAAGCACCTTGATGGTGGCGGCAGGCGCTGTGCTGTTTTCGTCGGTGATGGGCACCGTTCTTGGCTTGGTGGCGGGCTATTCATCGCCGCGCGTTGGCCAGATTGTCATGCGGCTTGCCGATGTGATCATGTCGTTCCCGTCGCTGCTGATTGCGGTGATTGTTCTTTATCTGCTTGGCTCTTCTATTCTCAATCTGGTTCTGGTGCTGTCGATCACCCGCATTCCGGTTTATTTGCGCACCACACGGGCTGAAGTGCTGGAAATTCGCGAACGCATGTTCGTGCAAGCGGCCAAAGCCATGGGGGCGTCCTCCAATCGCATCCTGTTTCGCCATATTCTGCCGGTGGTGTTTCCGACATTGACCACCCTTGCGACGCTGGATTTTGCCTATGTGATGCTGGCAGAAAGTGCTTTGTCTTTTCTGGGCATCGGCATTCAGCCGCCGGACATCACCTGGGGGCTGATGATCTCGCAAGGTCGGCAATATCTGACCAACGCCTGGTGGCTGTCGTTCTGGCCGGGGCTTGCAATCATCACCACCACCATGTCGCTCAATCTTTTGTCGAACTGGTTGCGCATTGCGCTGGATCCGGTGCAGCGCTGGCGGCTTGAAATGAAAGGTGGCAAAAATGGCTGATCATTTGCTGGAAGTGCGCAATCTTTCCGTCGAATTCCACACCATGGCAGGCGTGGTGAAGGCGGTGCGCGATATGTCCTATCACCTCGACCGCGGCGAAACACTGGCAATCTTGGGCGAAAGCGGCTCGGGAAAATCGGTATCGTCCTCTGCCATCATGAACCTGATCGATATGCCACCGGGGAAGATCACGTCCGGGCAAATTTTGTTGGATGGTGAAGACCTTTTAACGATGGATGTGCAAGCGCGGCGCGAGGTGAATGGTCGGCGTATTGCCATGATCTTTCAAGATCCGCTCAGCCATTTGAACCCCGTCTATCCTGTGGGCTGGCAGATCCGCGAGGCCATGACCACCCACGGCATGGCTGCAGACAAGGCAGCCGCCGAAGCTTTGCGGCTTTTGGGTCGGGTTGGTATTCCCGATCCGGCTGGTGCTTTGGCAAAATACCCGCACCAATTTTCCGGCGGGCAGCGTCAGCGTGTGATGATTGCCATGGCGCTGGCGTTGCGCCCCGATATTCTGATTGCCGACGAGCCGACAACGGCATTGGATGTAACCGTGCAGGCCGAGGTGTTGGCGCTGCTCAAAGAGTTGCAGCGCGAAACGGGCATGGCTGTTTTGATCATCACTCACGATCTGGGCGTCGTGGCCGACATTGCCGACCGGGTTGTGGTGATGGAAAAGGGCGTGCTGGTGGAAACCGGCAGTGTTCGTGATGTCTATAAAAACCCGACACATCCTTATACAAAAAAGCTGATTGCCGCCGTACCGGGGCAGGGGGCTTTGCACGCGCAAGAGCGGCAGGGGGAGATTTTGCTGTCCGTGCGCGATGTGCGCAAGCATTATGGGGCTTTTGAAGCGCTAAAAGGCATCTCTTTTGATTTGCGTGCAGGCGAAACGCTGGCCATTGTGGGCGAAAGCGGCTCTGGAAAATCCACCTTGGCTCGCCTGTTGTTGCGCCTTGATGAGCCGGATTCCGGCTCGGCCCTTTGGAAGGGCCGCGACCTGTTTCAGCTCTCGCCTGCAGAGCTTTATAAACTGCGCCGTGATCTGCAAATGGTGTTTCAAGATCCAACGCAATCGCTCAATCCGCGCATGACGGTGTTTCAGCTGATTTCCGAGGCGTGGGCAATCCACCCGGATCTTCTGCCAAAAGCAAAATGGCGGGCGCGCGTGGCGGAGTTGCTGGAGCAGGTCCAGCTCAGCCCGGAGCATATGGCCCGTTATCCGCACCAGTTTTCGGGCGGTCAACGTCAGCGCATTGCCATTGCCCGTGCACTGGCCTTACAGCCCAAACTGATTGTCTGTGACGAGGCCGTATCCGCCCTTGATGTCTCGGTTCAGGCGCAGGTCATTGCTTTGCTGGATGGCTTGCGTCGCGATATGGGCATTGCCTTCATTTTCATCGCCCATGATTTGCCGGTGGTGCGCGATTTTGCCGATCACGTGATGGTTATGCAGCATGGAGCAGCCGTGGAGCTTGGCACAGTGCAGCAAATTTTCGAGGCACCAAAACAGGCTTACACGCGCGCTTTGCTGGCCGCCAGCCTTGATCCAGATCCCGATATACAGGCGGCCCATCGCGCAGCACGGCAGGCAAGCGCCGTCTCATTATGATTTTAGCGGAGTTTTCCATGACCAAAGAAATGCCCAAACAAGCCTTTGTCGCACTCGTCACCTGCTTCCATGAGGACGAAACCATCAATTATGACGCCACGCGCGCACAGGTGCGGCGTCAGGTGGCCGCAGGCAATAACATTATGTGCGCAGGCACCAATGGTGATTTCAGTGCTCTGACCTTTGAGGAAAAGGTCAAGCTGACGGAGACCGTGGTGGATGAGGTGGCCGGCCGGGTCAAGGTGATTGTCAACGCCGGCATGCCCGCAACCTTTGAAACATTAAAGCTGGTGCGTGAATTTGACCGCATCGGTGTGGATGCCATTGCGGTGATTACGCCCTTTTTCATCGCCTGCACGCAAGACGGCTTGATCCGCCATTTCTCGACTGTTGCCGATGCGGTGAAAACGCCGATCTATCTCTATGATATTCCGGCACGCACCCAAAACCACATCGAGCCGGAAACGGCGAAAATTCTCGCAGGCCATGGTAATATTGCCGGTATCAAGGATTCCGGCGGGGCGCAGAAGACGCTGGAAGCCTATTTGGCGGTGGCCAAGGAGGTGCCGGGCTTTGAGGTCTATTCTGGCCCGGATCATCTTGTGCTTTGGGCTTTGCAAAATGGCGCGGCGGGCTGCATTTCCGGTCTGGGCAACGCCATGCCAGATGTATTGGCGGGTATTTTAAAGGGCTTCAACAGCGGAGATCTTGTTGATGCCGAGCGACAACAGGACATCTACACCGCATTTCGCACCGATCTATACGCGCTTGGTTTCGCACCCGCCATGGTGAAACGCGCATTGTATCTGCAAGATGCGTCGGTTGGGGCCAGCCGCCAGCCTGCACTTTTGCCAAATGATGAGCAGGACGCGCAAATCAAAGTGATCTTGCATCGCTACGGCCTTCTTTAAGGCATAGATATCCCGTTCAACTGGTGTTGAACGGGGTTTAAGTTTTTGTTTTTAAATCATAATTCAAGAAAATTTAACGTTCGCCTCCTCATAAGACACAAAAAGACGCTCACCAAAGCGGTGCTAAAACCCTTGACTATGATTCGAGGAAGTGCGATTCTCTGCTTGCTACAGTTCGAGAAGGGCTTCCACGACGGAAACGTTTGGGGGCCTTTTTCTTTTGATACGTGTCCTTTCCGAAAAGATAAAAACCCTGCCACCTGTCAGGATTTCAGGTCATTGCGGTGTTGCGAAAAGCGGGCAGCCAGGTCTGGCAATTCACCTTCCAGAAATTTCAGGAATTCACTGCCCAGCGCACCCTCTGCGGATAGGCGAAATTCTTTGGCTGATGTGCTGAATTCACCCAGTTTTTTGCCGTTGCCATCAGAGAGCACGTTGGTGCCGCGCTTCGAATCCGCTTTTGGCCTCACAGCATTCAAAGCACGCTGAAATTTTTGGTCTGAACTCTCGGCCACATCCATTCGGGTCGACAAGACAGATCTCAGCATGTCCAGCACGGCGGGTTCTTGCACAACCGACTTGGCCAACTCCAGCCAGCGCGGGCGCCCGATCTTGGGTGCACGACCGATTGCTTCGATCACATCAGAGGGAAGCGCCCGATACACACTGCGCATCCGCGCCAATTCGGCATCCTCGATAGACAGTGCCGCATAAATATCACGAGGCTTAATGCCTGCGTCATCCATGCGCGAGGCAAACAAGGCGCGCTCGATCCAGGTCAGGTCTTGTCGGCTGGCATTCTCAATACCTTGCGCAACCACGAGATCAAGATCGGAAATCTCGACCTCGATGGCACCAACCGGACGCCCGAGTTGCTTGGCAGCAAGCCAGCGGCGATGTCCATAAACAATCTGATAGCGGCCCGCAGTGCTAGGATGCTTGCGGATCTGGATGGGCACCTTTTGGCCATCGGTATCAATCGAGCGCTTGAATATCTCGAAATCGGAATCATCGTCGTCAGGAAGCCTGTCCGGATAAGGCGAGGGATCGATCAGCGATGGATCGATTTGGCGCACCACAGCGCCGCCCGATTCCACCAGCGCTTTCAGCCGGTCACGTTCTGTCCTGATGTCATCTATGGCTCTATGGGCGGCACCAATGACACCGGCACCAACCCGGTTGACCACAGGCGGGGCGGGCGGAGGGGAGGGATTCTGCTCTTTCTCAGCCGCCAGTTTGCTCTCCAGCTCGGCCGAGAGTAGCCCAAAACTTGCAACAATCGATTTGCGCGGTGATTTGCTCATTCGCGGCCCCAACTTTTGGTAATCAAACTGGCAATCGCCTCATTCACGGCATCAACCGCTTCGCGGGCGCGCTTGTGCGTATCGCGTCCCAACTGCCCCATTTCCAATTCATAAATGGAGCGCTTGGCCAGCCCCGCCGCTTCCACGGCAGTGCTTTCAATCGCAGTGGGCAGCAGCACATCGGTGCCAAACAGGTGACGCATCATCGCCACCACCTGTGACTGAGGGGCGTCATTCGGATTGTGCCGGGTGACGAGATAGCGAATAAAATCCTGATCAAGCTGGGCACCGCTCTCATTGAGAACATTGATCAAATCGCCCATCATCAACAGAAACTGGCTCATGGAGGCCACATCCAGCATGGCCGGATGCACCGTGATGATCATGCTGGTCGCAGCGTAGATGGCGCTGAGCGTCAAAAAGCCGAGCGATGGCGGCGTATCGAGGATAACGATGTCGTAGTCGTCTTCAACCTCGGTCAAGGCCAGCTTGAGGCGTTCAAAAAAGATGGCACCGGAGCTGGATTTATTGGCGAGCACCCGTGGTGTCTCGTGCTCATATTCCATCACTTCCAGATTGCCGGGAATGAGATCAACACCGTCGAAATAGGTCTTGCGGATAATATCACGCAAAGGCCGCCGCTCGGCTTCATCATACCGCAAGGCGGCATAGACGGTCTCATTGGCGCCAACATCCACCTCTGGCTGCGCGCCAAACAGGGCAGACAGAGACGCCTGCGGGTCGAGATCGAGAGCCAGAACGCGGTAGCCTTGCAACGCCAGATAATGGGCCAAATGAACGCAGGTCGTGGTCTTGGCGCTGCCGCCTTTGAAGTTGGCAATGGCGAGAACCTGCAAATGCTCGCCTTCACGCCGACGCGGAAGAAACCGCAGGGCTTCGCTTGGCTTCTGCTTGGCAAAGAGCTCACGCAACTCATTGATCTGCTTGAGCGTATAGACGCGGTGATTGTTCTCAAGCCTGCTTGGAATAGGGCCGCGACCTTCGCTGGACATCAGCTTCAAGGTGGAATCGGGAATGGATGTCAGCTTGGACACTTCATTGGTCAGAAACTGCCGCAGCATTTTCTCCGATTTCGGCGGATACATCCGCGTGCGAAGCTGCTGCAATTGACCGGAGAGCAGGGTCGCATGGCGCGCAATCTTGCTTCCGGCGTCCTCTTTGGAGCCAATTCTCGATTCCAACTGCTGTTCTATCGCCATATTTCCCTCTTGGCGGCCAAATGCCGGTTTGCCGACTGTCGCCCGACAAAAGCTAAAGCATGATTCTCGTAGGCAGTCCAGAATTTTAAAGTTACGAAACAATAAATGGCCTGGACTTGGAACAAAGGACGCGCAATCGGACCCATCAAAAGTGCAGAGGGATCAAAAAAAAATGGCACCTCGAAGGTGCCATTTTTATGCGTGTGCTGCCTGAATGGATCAGGTTGCCCGACCGTCAGCAGCGTTTGGCCGCCACTTGATCAAACGGTTTTCGACAACATCGAGGATGAGGTCGATGATCAGAACGAAGATGGCCAGAATGATAATGCCCGCGAAAACGCCAACCGCATCGAAATTGCCTTCGGCCTGAGCGATCAGGTAGCCAAGGCCTGCAGAAGAGCCGAGATATTCGCCAATGATGGCACCAACCACGGCAAAGCCGACAGATGTGCGCAGCGATGACAGGATCCAGCTGGCTGCCGCCGGGAAGTAGACGTGCCGCAGAAGGTCCGAGCGTTTTGCACCCAGAATCTTGGCATTGGCAAGCACCACCGGATTGACTTCGCGCACGCCCTGCATGGCGTTGAAGAAGGTGATGAAGAACACCAGCGTGACCGCAAGCGCCACCTTGGACCACAGGCCAAGACCGAGCCAAAGCACGAAGATGGGAGCCAAAACCACACGCGGAATGGCGTTGAGGCCCTTGATGAACGGGTCAAGAATACGCGCCGTGCTGCGGCTGAGACCCAACCAGACACCGGCTGCAACACCAAGGCCAGTACCGATGACATAACCCAGAACGGTTTCTGTCAGGGTGATCGAAACGTGACGGTAGAAATTGACGTCCGTGACCCAGGTGATGATCTGTTTGAAGATGTCGACCGGTGCCGGAAAGAAAAACACGTCAATGACACCGGCGCTGACACCCAATTGCCATCCGCCGAGAATGAAAACCAGCAAAGCCAGCTGGATTGAGCGTTCAGTCGCGGTGTTCATAGCTTTTCTCCACTTCGCCGCGCAGCGACGCCCAGATGTTGCGATAGAGATCCATGAAGCGTGGATCGAGTTTGATTTCAGCCACATCGCGCGGCCGCTCCAGATCAACCGGGAAGCTCTCGATGACCCGTGAGCGTGGACCGGCTGCCAAAATGGCGACGCGGTCGCCCAATGCGATGGCCTCTTCGAGGTCATGAGTAATCATCACCACGGCGCGGCGTTCTTCCTGCCACAGACGCAGAAGTTCGTTCTGCATTAGGTGGCGGGTGTGGATGTCGAGGGCCGAGAACGGCTCGTCCATCAGAATGACCTTAGGGCCGGTGATCAGCGCTTGTGCCATCTGCACGCGCTTGCGTTGGCCGCCGGAGAGCTGGTGCGGATAGCGTTGCTCAAACCCGCGAAGCCCGACCTTGGCAAGCCAGGTCATGGATTTTTCACGCCGCTCTTCGGTGCCGACGCCGCGAAACATCAAGCCAAGCTCGACATTTTCGATAGCGGTTTTCCAAGGCAACAGCGCATCCTGCTGAAACAGGTAGCCGATGTCGTTTTGAACACCCGACACTTGCGTGCCGTCGATGGTCACTGCACCCTTGGCCGGCTTGAGAAGCCCGGCAATGGCATTCAGGATGGTGCTCTTGCCGCAGCCCGTTGGGCCGACGATGGCGAGAAATTCGCCATCCGCAACGGTGAGATTGACATCCTGCACGGCCACATAGGCACCGAAGGACATGGTGACCGCATCGATGGACACCATCGCTTTCGGTTTATTCGGCTCAACGCTCAGCGTTGATGATTTTACGGCAGCCAAAGCCATGGCCTCCTCCCTTTTTATCAGTTCGCTAGGGCCTGTGCCTTATCGACGAACGTGTTCGTGTATGTCTTGCTCAAATCAATAGTCTTGGCGGCGACTTTTTCATTGAAGCTCTTCAGCACAGCCAATGGGGTTTCGATGTCGGTGGTGTTGAACTTGCCATCAGTGGAGAAAATCGCCTTGGCGTTGGTGACAGCCTGTGTGTAGGTTTCCTTGTCGCCGGAGATGAACTCGGCGGGCAGGGTTGCGACAATTTCCTCGGCCGTATGGGTGTTCATCCATTTCAGCGCCTCAACGGTGGCGTTGGTGACTTTTTGGATGGTTTCCGGGTTGGCATCGATGTAGCTCTGGGTGGCATAGAGCACCGAGGTCGGATAAATGCCGCCGTAGATTTCCTTGGCACCTTCATCGCTGCGGGCATCAATGAGGATCTTGCCGACGCCCTTGGCGACAATGAAGGTCGCCGCCGGATCGTAATTCACGAGGAGATCAACCTTGCCTTGTTCAAGAGCGGCAACGGCTGCCGAGCCAGAGCCAACGCCAATCAGCGAGACAGAGTCGGCTGGAATCTTATGGCGCTGCAGGTAATAGCGCACAAAGAAATCGGATGACGAACCTGGCGCAGTGATGCCGATCTTCGCACCCTTGATGGTTTCAGGCTTTGCCGGATCGAAGGTTGCATTCTTGCCCCCTGCCAGCACAAGGCCGGAGTTGCGGGCAAGTTCGACAAAGCCGACCACAGACTTGTTCTGCGATTGCATCTGGATGGTGTGGTCATAGAAGCCAACGGCGATGTCGGTTGAACCGGCAACGAGAGCCTGAAGGGTTTTTGAGCCGCCTGAGGCAAAATTCTCAACCGTGACATCCAAGCCTTGTTTTTTATAGAGGCCAAGACCCGCCGCCACAGGAAAAGGCAGGTTGTTGAGATTGTAAGACCCGACACTGATGCGGACCGGCTCGGCATGGGCTGCTGCTGCAAAAGCCACTGTGGCTGCTAGGGCGAGCATCAATTTACGCATGTATTCCTCCATATTATGTGGTGCCCTCCCGGCAACCACTTCAAATTAAGCTGCGCGATCCACCTGCGCAAAAGGTTTGGCAAAAACTCTGCCTTCAAACAGGCGGCGCGCAGTGCGCAAAATGCCGGCAATCATCTTGCCGTCGCGGGTTTCAAGCTTCACATTGAGGCGACCACTGGGATGCTCAAGCGCGAGAAGGGCCGGTGGTTCACGACCGCCAATCAATTGAAAAGCGACCGTATCCGGTGTTACGCAGGCTGTGGCAATGCCAACGGCTCCGGTTGTCGCCAGCGATGGATGGCATTGATGCGGCATGAAATAGCGAACGTTGAGATCGCCGCCAGCTTTGGGCTTGGCAATCAGCACGGGCTTGGGCGTCACCTGATTGCTGACGTCGCCCATGCCCATCCGCCGTCCGGCTTCCAGCCGAAGGGCTTCAATGCGCGCGAGCAGGTCTGCGTTGGCATTGAGTTCGCTGGCACTTTCATAGCCGCTAACGCCCATGGCGCTCGCCTCGAGAACCATCATCGGCATGGCGCAATCGATGCAGGTCACGTCAATTCCGTCGATCGTGTCCCGTGGGTTGCCGGTTGGAAACAGCTTTCCCGTTCGCGCACCAGCGGCATCCAGAAATGCCAGCGCAATCGGTGCCGCATGGCCGGGAACACCGTCAATGGACGCGTCCCCCAGGTAGGCGACATCACCGTGCGGCGTTGGCACTTGGGCCTCAATCAGCTTGCCGGTGTTGACGTTGTGAATGCGCACCCGCGTCATGGCACCGCATGACGCCACAAGACCGGCCTCAATGGCAAATGGGCCAACGGCGGCCAGCATGTTGCCGCAATTGGGCGAGGTATCAACCATCTGTTGATCGACACGGACCTGGGCAAAGAGATAGTCAACATCAGCGCCTTCCACAGTTGCGGGGCCGACAATGGCAACCTTGCTGGTGACAGGGTTGCCACCGCCAATGCCGTCGATTTGCAAAGGATGGCCAGAGCCCATCACCGATAGCAGGATATGGTCACGCTCTTGTGGAGAGGCAGGCAGGTCGGATGCGAGAAAAAATGGTCCCTTAGACGTGCCGCCGCGCATCAGAACACAAGGTATGGAGATCAGATCGTTCATGAGTGCCTGCCAAATACTGATGTGATTTTGATATCAATTCGGTTATTTGTTGCAATTAGCGGCAAAATGATTGATATGTAAAATGCAAATTTCAGATGGAATGATGCGTTATGAGCATTAATTGCGAAATCCTTGACCTTCGTGCTTTTCTCTCAGTGGTTGAGTTGGAAAATTTTCACCGGGCGGCTGATGCGCTGAATCTGTCGCAACCGGCGCTCAGCAGGCGTATTCAAAAGCTGGAACTGGCCATTGGTGCGCCGCTGCTGGAACGCACCACGCGTCATGTTTCAACAACGGCTCTTGGGGCCGAGTTGATCCCTCTGGTTCGGCGCATGCTGGAGGAGTTCGACACGTCGCTGTTTTCGGTTCGTGATGTTGGATCGCAGCGCAGCGGCCTGGTGACCATCGCCTGCTTGCCCACCGCCGCCTTTTATTTTTTACCGAAGGTTATCAAGCAGTTCAGCCTCGAATATCCCAATATCCGGTTCCGTATTCTGGATTTGCCCGCCACTGACGGCCTTCAGGCCGTTGCCCGTGGCGAAGTTGAATTCGGCATCAATATCATGGGGTTTTCAGATCCGGATCTGATGTTTGAACGGCTGATCGAAGATCCGTTTGTTTTGGCGGCACGCAAGGATCACCCTCTGGCCGCCAAGAGTGAAATTCAGTGGGGTGATCTTGCACCCTATCAGCTGATCACAGTGCACCGCTCAAGCGGCAATCGAACCCTGCTCGACGCGGCTCTTGCCAAATCCAATCTCAAGTTGCGATGGTCCTTTGAAGTGACGCATCTCTCGACATCCTTAGGCTTAGTGGAGGCAGGATTGGGGATTTCCGTTTTGCCAAAACTTGCCACGCCGCAGGAGGATCATCCGTTCCTTGTCACGCGACCTATTCGCAATCCCGAGATTTCGCGCACCATCGGTATCGTGCGGCGTCGCGGAGGAACACTGTCTCCGGCGGCGGAACGGTTTATGAGCATGCTGATTGGCACTTGGGCCGAGCCGGCAGCAGCACGGTAACGTGTTGGAGCCGGTGCTCGGTTATTGGCCGTGGAATGCGGGCCGCTCTGCTGGAAGGCTATCCAGCCAATGCGGATCCAGCTTTGGAACCGATGAGAACAACAGCTGCGAGTAGGGGTGCGAAGGCTCAGTCATGGTTTCCACGGCCAGTTCTTCGACGGCCTTGCCACGATACATCACGATAACCTTGTCGCATATGGCCTGCACCACAGACAAATCATGGCTGATGAAAATGTAGGACAAGCCCAGTTCCTGCTGGAGTTCGCGCAAGAGATCAATCACAGCGGCGACAACCACGGTATCAAGCGCCGAGGTGACCTCGTCGCAGATGATCAATTTGGGCTCGGCGGCCAGCGCACGGGCAAAGTTGACGCGCTGTTTTTGTCCGCCGGACAATTCACTTGGTCTGCGACCGCGCACGCTGGTGGGCAGTTGAACCATATCAAGAAGGCCGTTGATTCTTTTGGATTGCGCCTCGCCCTTCAGGCCATGGTAAAAGGCCAGAGGTCGTCCCAGAATGTCATCAATGGTCTTGGAGGGGTTGAGGGCCGCATCCGCATATTGAAACACAATCTGCATTTCCCGCTTTTGCTGCGCGGTCCGTTCCTTGTAGCCCGCGCCAAGCTCGCGGCCATCGAAAATGATATTGCCCTCGGCTGCCGGTAAAATTCCGGAAATGGTCCGGGCAAGCGTTGATTTTCCGCAGCCGGACTCGCCAACAATGCCGAGATTGCGGCCCCGATAAAGCTTGAGGCTGACATGATCGACAGCTTTCACCAGCAAGGAATTGCCAATTGCTGATCGACCGTAGCCCGCCACCACATTTTCAACTTCCAGCAACGGCCTCTGCTGGTCTATGTTGCCCAACACCATAGGAGCGCGATGCGGCTCAAAGGCGGCAATCAGTTCGCGGGTATAGGGATGCTGCGCCCGTTCCAGAATCTGCACCGTGTCGCCAATTTCCTGAACCGCCCCATTGCGCAGCACGGCAATCCGATCAGCCAGTTGCGCAACCACGGCAAGATCGTGCGACACATAGATTGCGGCGGCACCAGCGCGCCGCATCACATCCTTGAAGGCGCGAAGCACTTCGATCTGGGTTGTCACATCCAGTGCGGTGGTGGGCTCGTCAAAAATAACCACTTTCGGATTGGCAATCAAAGCCATGGCCGCCGCAAGCCGCTGCAACTGCCCGCCGGAGACCTGGTGGGGATATCGCTCGCCGATCGTGTCCGGATTGGGCAGGGACAGGGCGCGAAACAGCTCAATTGCCTTTTGCCGCGCGTCCTGAGCGGGCATGATCGCGTGGATCTGTGTCACCTCAATCACCTGATCCATGATGGTTTTTGAGGGATTGAAGGCCAAGGCAGCCGATTGCGGCACGTAGCTCACCACGGCTCCGCGCAGCTTGGCGCGCTCACGCTCCGTCATGGATACTACATCTTGCCCATCGACCATCACGGAGCCTGCGGAAATGGTGCAGCCGGTGCGGGTGTGGCCCATAAGGGTGAGGGCAATGGTGGTCTTGCCCGATCCGCTCTCTCCAATCAGGGCGAGGATTTCGCCGGGGGCAATGTCGAGATCAATGCCCTTGACGATTTCGATCCGGCGGTTGGCATCGGTTTTTGCCTCGACTTTCAGGCCGCGAATTTCAACAGGATTGGCCATTTACGCGCTCCGATCCCGTATTTTGACAGGAAGATTGTCGATGAAAAGATTGATGGCGATGGTGAGGCTGGCAATGGCAAGACAGGGCACAATCACGGCTGGCGCTGCGAATGGCAGACCGTCGATGTTTTCGCGCACCAGTCCGCCCCAATCGGCGTCAGGCGGCTGAACACCAAGGCCGAGAAAGGACATGCCGGACAGCAAAAGCACAATGAAAACAAACCGCAATCCGAAGTCGGTCAGCACCGGGCCAAGAATGTTGGGAAACACTTCCGCCGTGATGATATGGAGCATTTTTTCACCGCGCAAGCGTGCGATGGTGATGTAGTCCATGGCTGCGATGTTGACGGCCAGTGCACGGGCAAAGCGATAGGAGCCGGGAATATAGATCACGGCTAGCATGCCGATCAGAACGGGAATGGATGAGCCAACGGCAGACACGACCACCAGCGCAAAAAGCTTGCTGGGAATCGAGCTCATTGCATCGAAAAACCGGCTTAAAACACTGTCAAACCACCCGCCCGTAACGGCGGCACTCATGCCCAGCACGACGCCGCAGGCACAGGCAATGGTCGCGGCGGCCAGAGAGATCCCAAGCGTATAGCGTGCGCCATAGACAATGCGCGAGAACATGTCGCGGCCCAGATAATCAGAGCCGAGCCAAAAGGCACGCGATATCGGGCCAAAATAGTCCTGATCGACGATATCGCCAATGCCATAGGGCGCGATATGCGGTCCAAAGAGGGCAATAACCAGCCAGAACAGGATAATGAACAGGCCCAACATGCCCGTCGCCTTGATACGGTAGCGCGGCCTTTGTTGGGTAGTGCTTGTGGTCTTGGCGGTCATCGCAACCTCGGATTCGACAGAATGGCAATCAGATCGGCGATGGTGACAAGCACAAGATAGGCGAGACAGAAAATCATCGCGCAGCTCTGAATGAGCGGCAGATCACGGGTTGTCACGGCATCGACCATCAGTTTTGCAATGCCCGGATAATTGAAGATGGTTTCAATGATGATCACACCGCCCAGCAGGTAAGAGAGCGACAATGCCACCGCATTGGCAATGGGGCCAAGGCAATTGGGAAGCGCGTGCGAAAGCACCAGCCTTTTTCGCGAGGCACCTTTCAGCAAGGCCATTTCCACATAGGGGCTGTCGAGGGCATCAATCACCGCCGCTCGGGTCATGCGGATCATTTGTGCGGACACCACGCAGGTAAGCGTGATCACTGGCATCGCATAGGCTCGCATCAAACCCCACAGGCTGTGCACATCACCGGTGAGCGACAAGGCGGGGAGCCATTTCAAATAGACCGCAAAGATCAGCACAGCCGTGGTTGCCACCATGAATTCCGGAATGGAAATCACACCAATCGTAAAAACGGTGACGGTCCTGTCATACCAGGAACTGCGAAACATCGCGGTCGTAATGCCCAGAAACAGCGAAATCGGCAGGGCAAAACCTGTCGTCACAGCGGCCAGTTTCAACGAGTTCAGCAGGCGTGCGCCAATCAACTGGGCAATGGGCATATTGTTTGCGTAGGAAATCCCAAGGTCGCCATGCAAAAAAGCGAGGATCCAGGCCAGAAACCGGAAGAAAGCGGGTTCATCCAGATGCATGGCCTTGCGCAAGCCCGCAATGGCTTCGGGCGTTGCCGATTGTCCAAGCAGGATTGTCGCGGTATCGCCGGGCAGCAAAGTTGTTGCCACAAAGACGATCACTGAAATGATCATCAACGTTAAGATCGTGATGAACAATCGGCTCAGAATGAGAGATAGGATATGTGTGTTCACGGCTCTGCTCCTGTAGAGATGCCTGCGAAAGCAGATGACGTTTGACCGGCGGCTGAGACCGCCGGTCAATCATCGCATCAGGCAGCAAACCAGATGTATTCCGCAAACGAGCCACCCATCAAACCGCCAAACGGACTGGAGGTATAGCCCTTGATCTTCGAGCTCATGGCATCCACGCTTGAGAGATAGGCCGGAATGATGGTGCCAGCCTCTTCGGACACCATGCCCTGAAGCTGATTGTAGATCTCTCGGCGCTTCGCCTCATCCAGCAAGCCACGCGCCTCCAGCAGGAGACTGTCAAACTTCGGCGACTTATAGCGGCTTTCATTCCACGCGGCATTGGAAGAATAGAACAGCGAGAACATGATATCGGGCGTTGGGCGCGGATCGATATTGCCGAAGTGGATCGGTGCCTTGAGCCAGTAATTGTTCCAATAGCCATCCGATGCAACACGCTGCACATCAAGCTTCAGGCCGATCTTGGAGGCCGAGGCCTGGATCATCCCTGCCATCTCGATGGAGAAGGATGCCGCGTCTGAGGCAATGACGGGAATGGTCTGGTTGAGCATGCCGGACTTGTTGAACAGGAATTTTGCCTTGTCCGGGTCAAAGGCTTTGGGCTTGAGTGCCGCGTCATGGAAGCGGTTCGCTGGCGAAATGGGCTGGTCGTTTGCCACCTGACCATAACCCCGCAAGACAGACTTCACGATCTGCTCACGATCGACGATATATTTCATACCGTCAACAAAGTCTTTCTTGTCGCCGGGCGACATGTCCAGTCGGAGATTGAGGTTGGTATAGTTGCCAGCCGAGGCCTGCACCAGCACAAGTGCGTCGTTGCTTTCGATCAATCGCTTGGAGCGCGGGCTGATTTGACCGGCAAGTTGAATATCACCCGACATCAGCGCATTGGCACGGGCATTATCATCGACAATGGCAAAGAACTCGACCGAGTCGAGGTGAGGAAGCGATGCTTTCCAGTAGTTTTTGTTCTTGGTGCCGATGGAGCGCACGCCGGGTTCAAACACTTCTTTGACGAATGGTCCTGTGCCGTTGCCTGCGCTGAAATCCGTCGTGCCATCGGCGACAATCATGAAATGGTTGAGGGCCAGAATGCTTGGCAGGTCGGCATTGGGAGAATCGAGGACAATCTCAAGCGTCAGATCATCGACAGCCTTGAATTCCTTCATCTGCGCGGCCAGCTTGGCAACCTTGGAGCCAATGGCCGGATCCTTGTGGCGCTTCAAGGTGAAGATAACGTCAGCGGAGGTGAGCGTCTTGCCGCTATGGAATGTCACGCCTTTTCGCAGCTTGATGGTCCAGGTCTGGGCGTCCTTGCTCTCGATTGCCTCTGCCAGCTCCATCTTCACATTGCCAGAAGGGTCAAGAATCGAGAGACGGTTGTAAAAGGTACAGAGGCGAACATAATCGGTGGTGGCCGAGGCTTTGGCCGGATCAAGCGTATCGGAAATCGATGAGGACCAGCCCGCGGCCTTCAGCGCGCCGCCAGACACCGGCGTTGCGGCAATCGCCTGCTCTGCACGGCCAAAGGCGAAGCTTGCAGCCGTCATGGCCGCCCCGCCTGCCAGCATCATCTGCAGCAGCTCACGGCGGCTGGCACCGCGTCGGATAGCCTGCTCTACAAAATCGTCATCGGATTTTGACCAATTGTTTGGAGTGTTGTGCATGTCGTTCCCTCTGTTCTTTTGTTTAACCGAACGCCGAACGGAAGTTGCTGTTTCTTGCCGTTTCGGATGCTGCTGTGCAGGTGTTTAGGCCTGCGGTGACGTTCTCCCGTGTTGTGACTCCCATGAGACATGGACCGTTTCCGGCCTCTTTTCGTGCCATCAGTTTCGCATTCTGTGGAGATTGTGTGGTCTGAAGACCATGCTATGCGCGATACAAAATACCGAATTTGCCGCCCGCTACGCTATTTCGTAGCGGGCAGCATCTTCCAAGGTTTATCCGACCATAGCCCTACGGACGTCCGCATCTTCCAAAGTGGCGTCCAGCACAAGGCGTGTGCGCTCAAGGATCATGTCGATCTCGTCATCTGTGCAGCACAGCGGCGGTGCATAGCCCAGAACACCATTGGCAAACGCGCGGATAACAAGTCCCTGTTGCCAGGCGCGATCAAAAATACGCCGCGCCGGTGCGGCATCGGTCGGCAGCGGGGTCTTCTTGGCTTTGTCCACCACCAGCTCGATGGCAGCCAGCATGCCACGACCCCGTACATCGCCCACAAGCGGGTGATCGCGAAGCTTTTCCAACCCTGCCATCAGCCTCTCACCGGCGCGGCGACCATTGGCCAGCAAGCCATTTTCATAGAGGCGAAGAACCTCCAGACCCACGGCAGCGCTCACCGGATGGGCCGAATAGGTGTAACCATGGCCAATGGCCGCAGCACCGGCACCATCGGCCATAACGTCATAAACCCGGTCGGACATGAAGACGGCACCCATTGGCACATAGCCAGAGGTTAATCCCTTGGCCGTTGTCATGAAATCGGGCACGATGCCTTCATCGGAGCAGGCAAACAACGGTCCGGTGCGGCCAAAGCCGGTGATGACCTCGTCGGCGATAAAGAGAATGTCCATGGCAGCACACGCGTCATACATGGCTTTTATCCAGCCCTTCGGCGGAACAATCACCCCGCCGGACCCCTGGATTGGCTCGGCATAAAATGCGGCAACGCGCTCTGGTCCGCCCAGCTCTTCGACCTTGGCATGAAGGGCTTGCAGCGAGGCGGCAATAATGGCCTCTGGTGTGTCGCCTGCCGGATTGCGATAGCTGTAATGGGAGGGAATCTTGTGTTGCCACGAAAAGGGCAGGCCAAAACCGGCGTGGAAGGCGGGCAGCGCCGTCAAGCCAGCGCCAACCGTGGACGAGCCGTGGTAGCCCTGCTCGATTGAAATAAATTGGTCACGCTGCGGTTGGCCTTTGCAATGCCAATAATAGCGGATGAAGCGCACGGTGCTATCAACTGCATCTGAGCCGCCGAGCGTGAAGAAGATATGATTGAGATCGCCCGGCGCGCGCTCGGCCAGCTCGGCGGCAAGGCGGATAGCGGGTTCCGAGCCCATATCAAAATAGCCGGTCGCATAGGGCAGCTCACGCATTTGGCGGGCGGCGGCCTCGGCAATACTGTCTTGACCATATCCGGCGTTAACGCACCAGAGACCCGCGAAGCCATCAACCAGCTCATGGCCGTTCATGTCCGTGACAATGGCACCGCGCGCCGATTTCAAAACACGAGCACCCAGTTCTTCATGGCCGCGATAGGAAGACACAGGGTGAATAAGGTGGCGGCGGTCGAGTTCGATCAAGGAGTTGCTTAACATCTGCTTTTCCAATCCAGCATGGGCGGCTACAGCGGAATGGCCTTTGATCTAATGTTCAAAGGGCGCTGTAACACTTTAAATCGACTGCATAAATGGCTTAAGCCGACTCCGTTTGAGCCATTATGCGGACCTCAAGAGTGTTCCCCATCTCCTGCCGGGGAAGCCTCCGAATCGGGCCGAACAAACGGAATTTTTCGTTGTTGCGCGCCTGCGCCACCGCATCTTCTGCTGACAGTTGAGAACGGCATTTTACGGCCCGCCGTCAGCCACTGTGCGCCATGACACGGTGTGCCGGTTTCTCCCGTTGAATTGGAATTTTCTGCTTTCGCTCATGGGCAATACGGTGAAAGCGGTCTGCCAAGGCGCTCTAGACTGTGTGCAGGCTTAAAAGTTCAACATCGACGATAAGGACAGATGAATGACCACGTTCCGCCCCAAATACGTAACGTTCGACTGCCACGGCACGCTGATCAATTTCAACATGGCGCAAGCGGCACGCGACCTCTTTGGTGACGTGCTTTCGGAACCGGTAATGCAGCAGTTTATCAAGGATTGGACCGCTTATCGTATTGATGAATGCCTTGGTCCGTGGCAACCTTTTGCCGATCTCGTCCATAATTCGCTGGAGCGCACCTGCAAGAGAAATGGCGTGGCGTTCAAGCCAGAAGACGCCGTCATGGTCTATGAACGCATTCCCACCTGGGGACCGCATCCGGATGTGCCAGCGGGGCTTGCCAAAGTTGCCAAGGAAATTCCGTTGGTGATCCTGTCCAATGCGATGGACTCGCAGATCATGTCGAATGTCGAAAAGCTGGGTGCACCTTTTCACGCCGTTTATACCGCTGAACAGGCGCAGGCGTATAAGCCGCGCTTCAAGGCGTTTGAATATATGTTCGACATGCTGGGTTGCGGTCCTGAAGACATCGTTCACTGCTCGTCTTCATTCCGTTATGACCTGATGTCGGCCTATGGCCTTGGTATCAAAAACAAAATCTGGGTCAATCGCGGCCACGAGCCGGCAAACCCCTACTACGGATACAAGGAAATCGCCGATATTTCTGGTCTGGCGGGCGCTTTGGGCCTCTGATTTTTGCGATAAGACCCTGTTTTCTCGAGCATCGTGCCGAAAATCGGAATCGGCGCGATGCTCTCGATTGTTGTTTTCGCATCGGATTTTCCGAAAACCGGTTCCCACGCATCGCACCAAAGCTTTAATTGAGGTTTTCATCGCTCAGCAATCGCACCAGCCAATCGACGAACACTCTGACTTTGTTGCTCAAATGTCGGTTTGGTGGGTAAACAACGTAAAGCGGAAGGGACTCGACCTGCCAATCCGTCAAGACCTGGAGAAGCTCACCCTTTTCAAGCGCTTCTCTAATCATGAAGTGAGGCACGGTGGCTATCCCATGACCACATAATGCAGCATTGAGATAGCTTCTGGCATCATTAACGGCCACGTGGTAGCGCCCGTTGATTTCCAGATGCTCATCGTTCTTCGTGAAATTCAACATCATGGCGCGATTGGTTTGGGCCAGGAAATAGCCCACACAATGGTGGTCTTTTTCCAGATCGCTCGGATGCTGTGGCATGCCGTTTTGTTCCAGATAGCGTGGTGATGCGCAGGCAATCATGGGCACTTCTGCAACCCGCCGCGCAATCAATGACTGATCGTTCGGAACGCCACCGCGCAAAGCACAATCGACATTTTCCGCAAGATAATCGACTGTGCGGTCGCCGACACCGAGATCAACGCGGATGTCGGGGAATGTCTGATAAAAATTGTGCAATGCCGGTATCACCAGCCAATCGGCAAAGGCTCCTGCCATTTCAACGCGCAAGCGCCCACTTGGCTGCGAGTGTGAGTTGGACAGGCTGATGTCCAGCTCATCCAGTTCCATGATAATCTGCTTTGCTCTTTCGTAATAAAGCGCGCCATCGGTGGTCACCATAACGCGCCGCGTCGTGCGGTTTAGCAGTTTGGTGCGCAAATGCGCCTCCAGCCCCTGAATGAGATTGGTGACTGTGGCCTTGGGCAGGCTCAGAGCCTCTGACGCGCGTGTGAAATTGCCCATATCCACAACCCGGACAAAGGCACGCATGGCAGACAATTGATCCATTCACCGCTCTTCCATTTTGCAATGCATTATTATTCGATATTTCGAACAGTGTACTCACATTTGCTATACTTGTTCCAAATTGCGAATAAAGTAAATTCCTTTTCAAGGAAGACGACATGTGGTGGCACTGCTGACGGGCGCAGAGGTCATTCATGGTCACCTGTGCAAAATCCGTGCAGCCGGTTGTTGTCGGCTCCAAAGGGCTTACATGAAAGGGCTTGAGGTTCTCGTGTTTGCCACAGAATCCGGTTTTTACGAAATGGCACATCGAAATATGTGCCGCCGCCACAGATGAAAAGGCTTTTGAAATGCGTACCGCCCGTTATTTGCCAGCATCGGTCATGCTCCTTTCGAGCTGTGTCCTGATTGCACAGTCTGCGGAGTGAACATTCGTGGGCGTTGAGATCAAGGATATGACGCTGGACAAGCCAAGTGTTGGCTCTGTTTCGGTGCGGGTTTATGCGGGTGAGGAGTACGGCAAGGGGCCGCCGGTTGTGATCTATTTTCGCGGCGGTGCGTTTCGTCAGACTGGGCCTGGCGAGTGCGCCATGGCGCAATGTCTGGCAGAGACAGGGGCGATTGTCGTTGTGCCGGATTATAATGTTCTCGGTTCGGTTTTTCCAAAGCCGCTTGAAGTGGGGTTTTCGATATTTTCTTATATGGCAAAAAAGCGTGCCGGTTTTGGGGATCGCAAATCCCTGCTGCTGGTTGGAGGCGAAGAGGCGGGTGGTAACATTGCCGCAGCCGTCAGTCTCAAAGCACGCGACCAGCTTGCCAATGAACTGGATGGTCAGGTGTTGGTTTCACCCTTGCTTGATCCGCTCATGGGCACGCAGTCGTTTCGCAAAGCCGATGAAACGGGCATGCGGAGCTGTTGGGCCGATGGCTGGAGCCACTATCTCAGCGGTGGCATTTGCCATCCCTATGCCGCGCCCTCTGTGTGTTCAAGGTTGTCGGGCATAGCACCGGCCCTGTTGTTCTCGTCCGAGGATGATCCGCTGCTGGATGAGACAATGGTCTATGCTGAACGTTTGAAAAGTGCAGGCGTTGATGTGCGCCCGCATGTTCTTCCCGCCGGGACAGGATGGCCATCCGTCTATGGTGGAAAAACCCAGCAGGTTCCAAGCTGGGATGACAATGTAAAGAGCCAGTTCGCGAATTTTATCCGCGATCTTGGCGTTCAGAGAAATGCTCTGAAATCAACGTGATCTTAAGCGGCATCCCAAGGCCGCAAGGAGTTTGACCATGATATTGCGTGTAAAACGCTGGGCCCTCACGGGCACTGGCCTAGGCCTTGTTGCGTCCATTGCTGGTGCAACATTGCTTTTGAACCTCTCCAATCCCAAGGCGCAGGCCGTTGAAGCGGCCGCTCCTGCGGCAATTCCGGTCACGGTGGATGCGGTTAAAAGCCGTGATGTCACCCTCTGGCAGGAGTTTTCGGGGCGGCTTGAAGCTGTTGACCGGGTTGATATTCGCCCGCGTGTGGGTGGTGCCATCCTGTCTGTGGCTTTTCGTGAAGGAGCCTTGGTCAAGGCTGGCGACTTGCTGTTTACCATTGATCCAGCCCCTTATGAGGCAAGTGTGGCGCAAGCGGCAGGGCAGGTGGCATCGGCACAGGCCAAGGTAGCGCTCGCGAAAACCGAGCTGGAGCGTGGCCGCAGGCTGTCTGACAATCGCACCATCTCGCAAAGTGATCTGGACCAGCGCCAGAATGCCGTGACCGAGGCCGAAGCGGGGCTGAAAACCGCGCAAGCTGTGCTGCGCTCGGCACAGCTTGAACTTGATTATACCCAGGTGCGTGCGCCGGTATCTGGCCGGGTTGGCCGGGTAGCAATCACGGCGGGCAATCTTGTGGCGGCGGGCTCTGCCTCTGCTGTGCTGACAACATTGGTTTCGGTCGATCCGATCTATGCCAGCTTCAATGCCAGCGAAGAAATTGTGACCCGCTCTCTTTCAAAGCTGGAATCGACCGATAGTTCTTTGCCACCCATCTATCAGATCCCGGTTGAAATCGGAACGCTTGCAGACAATGGCACCCCCATAGCCGGCAAATTGCAGATGATTGGCAATCAGGTGGATGCTGCAAGTGGAACGATCCCGGTGCGTGCGGTGATCGACAATCCGCAAGGGCGTCTGATTCCGGGCCAGTTTGTGCGCATCCGCATGGGTGAACCCCAGCCGGACAAGCGAATTCTGGTGAGCGAAAAGGCGATTGGAACGGATCAGGACAAGAAATTTGTCTTTGTGGTCGGTGCCGATAACAAGATTGTCTATCGTCCGGTGGAGCTTGGGGGCAGCGCAGGCAACGAGCGAATTGTTCTGGGTGGGCTTAATGACGGCGATCGGATTGTTGTCAACGGATTGCAGCGTGTGCGTCCCGGCGCACTGGTGGAACCGCAGACACAGGACACGGTTGCCGCCATGAAGTGAGCATTTGGCGACGTCAGGGCTCATATGGTCGCGGGGCGCTAGAGTTTGTCAGGGAAAAGTGGAATCCGGTTTTCCCGAATAGACAAACGACAACAAGGGACTCTAGCACTCCGCTCTTCTATCAAAAGTGCAGTTTACCCGCCGGGAGATGGTTCTCCCGGTGATGGTTGTTTGCGTTTCAATTTCACCCTGGAGAGGGTATCACTATGAATATTTCCCGCTTCTTTATCGACCGACCGGTCTTCGCCGGTGTTCTGTCGATTCTCATTGTGGTTGCCGGTCTGATTGGCATGCGCTCGCTGCCTATTTCGGAATATCCCGAAGTGGTGCCGCCATCCATCGTCGTGCGCGCGGTCTATCCCGGTGCAAACCCGGTGGTCATTGCCGAAACGGTGGCAACGCCGCTGGAAGAGCAGATCAACGGCGTTGAAGACATGCTCTACATGAACAGTCAGGCAACGTCTGATGGCGTGTTGACGCTGACGGTGACCTTCAAGCTGGGTACCGATCCGGACAAGGCCCAGCAACTGGTGCAAAACCGTGTCTCGCAGGCCGAGCCGCGCTTGCCAGCAGAGGTGCGCGCACTGGGTGTTACCACCGTTAAAAGCTCGCCCGACTTTATCATGGTGGTCAATCTCGTCTCGACATCTGATCGTTACGATGTCACGTATTTGCGCAATTATGCCACCTTGAACATCAAGGATCGGCTTGCGCGCTTGCAGGGTGTTGGACAGGTGCAAGTGTTTGGCGCTGGCGATTATGCCATGCGGGTGTGGATCGATCCACAAAAGGCCGCCGAACACGGGCTTGCGGCCAGCGACATCACCAACGCTATCCGTGAGCAAAATGTGCAGGCCGCCGCCGGTATTATTGGCGCCTCGCCAAGCCCCAAAGGGGTCGAGTTACAGTTGAACGTCAATGCCCAAGGACGTCTTCGCACACCGGAAGAATTTGGCGAAATCATCATCAAAACCGGCGATCAGGGACAGATCACCCGCCTGAAAGATGTGGCGCGGATTGAGCTGGGTGCTGCCGATTATACCCTGCGCTCCCTGCTTGATGGCAAGCCTGCGGTCGCGATTGCCGTCCTTCAGGCTCCGGGGTCCAATGCTATCGAGATTGCCGATAATGTTCACGCCACGATGGCAGAGTTGCAGCTTGCCATGCCTGAGGGCGTGAAATTTGAAATCGTCTACGACACCACCAAGTTTGTGCGTGCTTCTATCGAGAAGGTGATCGACACGCTGCTGGAAGCCGTGGCTCTGGTGGTTCTTGTCGTCATCCTGTTTTTGCAAACCTGGCGGGCATCGATCATTCCGCTGATTGCGGTGCCGGTTTCCATCATCGGCACATTTGCGGTGATGTATGCCTTCGGCTTTTCCATCAATGCGTTGACACTTTTCGGTCTGGTGCTGGCCATCGGCATTGTGGTCGATGATGCGATTGTGGTGGTTGAAAATGTTGAGCGCAATATTGAGAGCGGGTTAAAGCCGCGTGAGGCAACCTATCGGGCCATGCGTGAGGTTTCCGGTCCCATTATTGCCATTGCGCTGGTGCTGGTGGCGGTGTTTGTGCCGCTTGCTTTCATCAGCGGTCTGTCTGGACAGTTCTATCGCCAGTTCGCGTTGACCATCGCGATCTCAACGGTCATTTCCGCCATCAACTCGCTGACGCTTTCGCCAGCATTGGCCGCCCTGTTGCTCAAAGACCATCACGCGCCCAAGGATTGGCTGACGCGCGGTATGGACCGGGTTTTTGGCTGGTTCTTCCGGGGGTTCAACCGCGCCTTTGGTGCGGCGTCAAACAGCTATGGCCGTGGCGTTGGTGGTTTGCTTTCACGCAAATCTCTGGTGATGGTGGTTTATCTTGCGCTGATTGCAGCCACTTACTCGGTGTTCAATGCGGTGCCCGGCGGCTTCGTTCCGGCGCAGGACAAGCAATATCTCATTGGCTTTGCGCAATTGCCCGATGGTGCCACCCTTGATCGCACCGAAGACGTGATCAAGCGCATGAGCGATATTGCCATGAAGCAGCCCGGTGTTGCTCATGCCATCGCCTTTCCGGGCCTGTCGATCAATGGTTTCACCATTGGCTCGAACTCCGGCATCGTGTTTGCGGTTCTCGATGATTTCGACAAGCGCACAACGCCTGAGCTTTCCGGTGGCGCTATCGCCATGCAATTGAATCAGAAATTTGCTGGCATTCAGGATGCGTTTATTGCCATGTTCCCGCCGCCGCCCGTCAATGGTCTTGGCTCCACCGGCGGTTTCAAATTGCAAATCGAAGATCGTGCCGGCCTTGGCTATAAATCGTTGGATGCTGCCACCAAGGCATTCCTTGCGAAGGCCTATCAGACACCTGAGCTTGCGGGGCTTTTCTCTAGCTTCCAGATCAATGTGCCGCAGCTCTATGCCGATCTGGATCGCTCAAAGGCCGAACAATTGGGTGTGTCGGTGACGGATGTGTTCGAAACCCTGCAAATTTATCTGGGTTCGCTCTATGTCAATGACTTCAACGCCTTTGGCCGCACCTACAGCGTGCGGGTCCAGGCCGATGCTGCTTTCCGCGCAAAGCCGGAGGATATTGGCCAGCTGCAGGTTCGTTCCAAAACCGGGCAGATGATCCCGCTTGCGGCCTTGCTCAAGGTGGATAGCACCACGGGGCCAGAACGGACCACGCGCTATAACGGTTTTCTCGCAGCGGACATCAATGGTGGCCCGGCCCCCGGCTTTTCCTCCGGTCAGGCACAGGCAGCCATTGAGCGCATTGCCAAGGAAACGCTGCCCAATGGCATTGTGTTTGAGTGGACCGACCTGACCTATCAGCAGATTTTGGCAGGCAATTCGAGCCTTATCGTCTTTCCGCTTGCGCTGCTGCTGGTCTATCTGGTTTTGGCGGCCCAATATGAAAGCCTGACCCTGCCGATTGCCATCATCATGATTGTGCCCATGGGTGTGCTCGCAGCACTGGCCGGTGTCTGGTACACCGGCGGCGACAACAACATCTTCACGCAGATCGGCCTGATGGTGCTGGTTGGGTTGTCGGCAAAGAATGCGATCCTGATTGTCGAATTTGCCCGCGAGCTGGAGTTTGAAGGCAGAACGCCGGTGCGCGCCGCAATCGAGGCAAGCCGCCTTCGCCTTCGCCCCATTCTGATGACCTCCATGGCCTTCATCATGGGTGTGGTGCCGCTGGTTGTGTCCACGGGGGCCGGTGCCGAAATGCGCTCTGCCATGGGGCTTGCAGTGTTCTGCGGCATGATTGGCGTGACCTTCTTTGGCATCTTCATGACGCCGGTGTTTTATGTGCTTTTGCGGCGGGTCACCGGCAATCGACCTCTGGTGCATCATAATCAGGACTTCCCCGGTGAAGATCTGGTGGAAGCCCATCGCAGCGCGGCGGAATAAAGCGTCGCTTCCAAATCGTTGAACATTGGCAAAAGCCTGTCAGATCATCGGAGCTGACAGGCTTTTTGCCGTCCTACCCTCCGGCAAAACAGCCCATTGACAGATCGTTAAGTTTCGATACTCTTTAGTTGCGTATGCTATTTCATAACTACGGAACAATAAAAAGGGGGACGTCATGAGACGCCGATTGGGATTGCTGGCAACGCTGGCTTTTGCATTATTGCCGGGGCTTGCACTGATACCGGGGCATAGTCTGGCACAGGATAAGGGTGGCGTCATCAACGTGGCCACCATTGGTGAGCCTCCGACGCTGGACCCCATGGCCTCCACCGCCGATCTGGTTGGCATGACCACCCAGCATATTTTCGAAACCCTGTTTACCTTTGACGACAAATGGAATGTCATTCCGCTGTTGGCTGAGACCATGCCGAAAATCAGCGATGATGGCAAAACCTATGACATTGCTTTGCGCAACGGTGTGAAATTTCACGATGGCACCGTGATGACATCGGCGGACGTGGTGGCCTCGATTGAGCGCTGGATGGCAATTGCCTCGCGCGGCAAGCAGGTGGCACCGTACATCGATAAAGTGAGTGCTGAAGGCGACAATGCCATTCGCATCACGCTGAAAAAGCCCTATGCGCCGCTGATGTCGCTGCTGGCATTTAACAATTCAGCCGCCGTTATCATTCCAAAATCGACCATCGCCGATCCGCTGACCAAATTCATTGGCACCGGCCCTTATATGTTGAAGGAACGCAAGCCCGATCAATATATTCAGCTTGTGCGGTTCGATGGCTATACGCCGCGCAAAGAAGCACCCAATGGTTTTGGTGGTGCGCGCAAAGCCATTCTGGATGAGATCCGCTTTATTCCCGTGCCGGATGCAAACACCCGGTTGGAGGGTGCCGTTTCGGGCCAGTTCGATTATGTCGATTCACTGGCCCCTGAAGGCTATGATCGCCTTGAGGGATCAAAGGCCTCCGAGCCTGTGGTTTTGAAGCCCTATGGTGCGCCGGTGTTTGTGATGAACACCAAGCAGGGCATGATGACCAGCAAGACCTTGCGTCATGCCATTCAGGTGGCCTTGAACCCGGAAGACATGTTGCTGGCCGCCTTTGGCAATCCAAAATTCTTTGCCGTCGATGGCGCGCTCTATCCTGAAGGCTACGTCTGGCACACCAAGGACGGCATTCAGCGCTACGGCAGTGGCGACCCGGAAGCCGCTGCCAAGCTGATGAAAGAAGCGGGCTATGATGGCAAGCCGGTTCGCATTCTGACCAGCCGCCAATATGAATTTCACTACAAAATGGCGCAGGTGGCCGCTGAATATCTGAAAGCCGCAGGCTTTAAGGTTGATCTGCAAATCTATGACTGGGCAACCCTGACCACCCGTCGCGCTGATCCCGCTCTTTGGGATATTTTCATCACCCATGGCCCGTTCCCACCAGAGCCGGTGCTGAATGGCTGGATGTCGGACAGCTATCCCGGCTGGTGGTCAACACCGGAGAAAACCAAAGCCGTCGAGCCCTTCATTGCCGAATTTGATCCGGCCAAGCGCCAGAAGCTTTTCGGCGAGATCCAGAAGGTGTTCTACGAGGATGCACCGGTGTTCAAGGTCGGCGATTTCAACGCGCTGTCGGCCAAGGCCAAGACACTGGAAGGTTTCCATCCCTCGCCATGGCCTTATTTCTGGAACGTCAGCACCTCCAAGAAATAGCCGTCGCTTTATAGCGCATCGGACCAGACCCTGTTCGGTCCGATGCTCTTCATCATTGTATTTGCGCCTGAGCGAAGTTGAACATCATGTCGAGATCTTTTCCCTCTGATTTTCTCTGGGGCGTGGCAGCCTCTGCCTTTCAAACAGAAGGCGCTGTTGATGCCGATGGCCGTGGCAAAAGTGTTTGGGATGTCTATAGCCACACACCCGGCCGCACCACCAATGGCGATACGGCGGATATTGCCTGCGACCATTATCACCGCTACCCGGAGGATATCGCTTTGATGCGTGGGCTTGGCGTGAAGGCCTACCGGCTTTCCACCGCTTGGCCACGGATTTTCCCCACCGGCAGTGGCCAGATCAATCAGCGGGGATTGGATTTCTACGATCGCGTTATCGATCTTTGCCTGCACGAGGGCATAGAGCCGTGGATTTGCCTGCATCATTGGGACATGCCGGTCGCGGTTGAAGACAATGGCGGTTGGCGCAATCGCGATACGGCCAAAATCTTTGCCGATTACGCCGCTGTTATCGCCCGCCATTTTGGCGATCGGGTCAAGCGCTTTGCGCCGATCAACGAGCCGAATGTGATCCCGTGGGTTGCCTATAATGTCGGCCGCCACGCCCCCGGCAAGCAGGATTATCCCTCCAGCCTTCAGGCCATTCATACGCTCAACCTTGCCCATGGTTACAGCGTCAAGGCGGTGCGCGCCGAAGCACCGCACGCCGAGGTCGGCAATATCGTCTCACTGGGGCCAGTGCGTCCCCATTATGATGATGCTGCCCACGAAGAGGCCCGCATTCTCGGCGATTGCCTCTGGCGCAGAGTGACGGTGGATCCGTTGTGGCTTGGCACCTACCCAGAGCCGATTGCAAAGGACATGGAGCCGTATATTCAGCGAGATGATATGGCCGACATTGCCCAGAAAATGGATTTCTTCGGCCTCAATCACTATAATCCGGTGTTTGTCGGCCCCAATAAAAACACCACATTTGGTGTGGCAGAAACCGCCCCGCCAACCGGCATGGGGCCGCTCACAGACGTGAACTGGATGGTGGATCCGGCGGCTTTTCTGGAACAAATTCGCGATACCAGCGCGCGCTATGGCAAGCCGACGATTTATATCACCGAAAACGGGGCTTCCTATCCTGATGCGCTCACACCAGATCGGCGCGTCATCGACAATGACCGCATAGCCTATTTCAACGGCTATCTGAATGCCCTTCTGGATGCGCTGGACGAAGGCCATGATATTCGCGGCTATTTTGCCTGGTCGCTGATGGATAATTTTGAATGGGGCAGGGGATATTCCAAGCGTTTCGGGCTGGTTTATGTCGATTATCCCACCCTTCAGCGCATTCCCAAACAGTCCTACCATTGGCTGAGCAAGGTGATCAAAGCCAATGCCGTTTGATCTTAAGTCGCTCGGTGCCCGCCAACCGCAAGAGGGCCAATTATGATCAGCTATATCCTAAAGCGTATCCTCGGCATGATCGTGGTGATGTTTCTGGTGGTGACGATTGTTTTCATCATTGTGCGCGTCACGCCGGGTGATCCGGCAGCCGTCATGCTGGGGCCAGACGCCTCCGCGCAAGACATTGCCGATCTGCGATCACGGCTTGGCCTCGATCAATCCCTGATCAGCCAATATGTCCTCTATATCGGTGCGTTGTTGCAAGGCAATCTTGGCCAATCGATCTTCCTCGATATGCCGGTCGGCGCAGCCTTGATGCAACGGGCCGAACCTACCTTTTTCCTCACCGTGTTTTCGCTGCTGATTGCCTGTGTGCTCGCCCTGCCGATTGGTATTTATGCCGCCTATCGGCGCGGATCGCTGATCGATCAGGCAGCAACCACCATTGCCATGCTGGCGGCAAGCGTGCCCAGCTTCTGGCTTGGGTTGATCCTCATGCAGTTTTTGGCCGTCAAAATGCATCTGTTTCCGGTCTCAGGCTATGGCGGTCCGGGTGCCAGTTTCACGGATCGTATGTATCACCTGACCTTGCCCGCTTTCGCACTGGGGCTGGTGTCGTCGTCGCTGATTTTGCGCTTTACCCGCGCCTCCATGCTCGATGTGCTGGGCGATGATTTTGTGCGCACCGCGAGAGCCAAAGGCCTGATAGAGCGGCGCGTGGTGCTGCGCCATGCGCTGAAAAATGCGCTGATTCCAATTTTGACCGTGATTGGCCTCACAGCAGCGGTGCTGATTTCCGGTGCTGTTGTCACTGAGACGGTGTTTGGTCTGCCGGGCATTGGCAGTCTGGTGGTGTCGGCGGTTTTGCGCCGCGATTATCCCGTCATTCAAGGCGCGCTTTTGGTGATTGCCGGTCTCTATGTGCTGGTGAATTTCGCAATCGATATGCTCTATCTGCTGATTGATCCGAGGGTGCGTTACTGATGACCCAGCCCCTATCCTCCGAGACCGTTGCACCCCGCAGTGAGACCGAGACAAGACGTTTCTTGCGCCGCTTTTTACGCCGTAAGACCGTCGCAATCGGGCTTTGCATTCTCACCATCTTCGTGCTTTTGGCCGTACTGGCACCTTGGATTGCGCCTTATTCGCCCTATAAGCTCTCGATCATCAATCGGCTGAAGCCACCAAGCGATATCCATTGGTTTGGTACCGATGAATTCGGGCGTGATGTGTTTTCACGCACCATCTATGCAGGCCGTCTGTCTTTGCTGGTGGGGGCGTCTGTGGTCGCGCTGTCCACGTTGATTGGCGTGACGCTTGGTCTGCTGGCGGGTTTTTTCCAAAAGCTGGATGCGCCCATTGCCCGCCTGATTGATGCAATGATGGCCTTTCCCGATATTCTTCTGGCCATTGCGCTGGTGGCGGCCCTTGGACCATCTTTGACCACGGTTATTGTCGCCTTGTCGGTCGTCTACGCGCCCAGACTTGCCCGCATTGTGCGCGCTTCAACCCTTGTCATTCGTGAGCTGCCCTATGTTGAAGCGGCGCGAGCGCTGGGCATTTCCACCTTCCACATCATGATGCGGCATGTGCTTCTCAATCTCATCTCGCCCATTCTGGTGCAGGCCACCTTCCTGTTTGCTTCAGCCATGCTGGCCGAGGCCGGTCTGTCCTTCCTCGGCGTGGGTGTCAGCCCAGAAATTCCCACCTGGGGCACGATGATTTCCAGCGGTCGGCAATATGTCGATCAGGCCGACTGGATGACGCTGTTTCCCGGCTTTGCCATCATTCTTTCCGTCATGTCTTTGCAGATCGTCGGTGACGGCCTGCGCGATATGCTCGATCCCAGACTGCAAAAGGATATTTGATCATGCCAAATGGCCTGACACCGCTGCTTTTGAAAAACATTCGCCCCATGGCTTTTGGCGCGGATACCTCTGCCACTGCCATCGACATTCTGATTGGCACAGACGGCAAAATCATAAAGCTTGGCCCTGAGCTTGCCATTGCTGAAGATGTCGAGGTGATCGACGGCAAAGGGGCGTGGATTTCACCCGGCTGGGTCGATCTGCATGTCCATATCTGGCATGGCGGCACGGATATTTCCATCCGCCCATCCGAATGCGGGGCCGAGCGCGGCGTGACCACGCTGGTGGACGCAGGATCTGCAGGCGAAGCCAATTTCCATGGCTTTCGCGAATATATCATTGAGCCATCACGCGAGCGGATCAAGGCCTTCCTGAACCTTGGCTCCATTGGCCTTGTGGCCTGCAACCGGGTGCCGGAACTGCGCGACATCAAGGACATTGATCTTGATCGCATTCTGGAATGTTACGCCGACAACAGCGAGCATATTGTCGGCCTCAAGGTGCGGGCAAGCCATGTGATCACCGGCTCTTGGGGGGTGACCCCGGTCAAGCTTGGCAAGAAAATCGCCAAAATCCTGAAAGTGCCGATGATGGTGCATGTGGGCGAGCCGCCCGCTCTCTACGATGAAGTGCTGGAAATTCTGGGACCGGGCGATGTTGTCACCCATTGTTTCAATGGCAAGGCCGGTTCCAGCATTATGGAGGATGAAGACCTTTATAATCTGGCCGAGCGCTGCGCAGGCGAAGGCATCCGGCTGGATATTGGCCATGGTGGAGCCTCCTTCTCGTTCAAGGTGGCGGAAGCGGCCATCAAGCGCGGCCTGTTGCCCTATTCCATCTCCACCGACCTGCACGGGCATTCGATGAATTTCCCGGTCTGGGATCTCGCCACCACCATGTCCAAGCTGCTCTCGGTGGGCATGCCGTTTGACAAGGTGGTTGAGGCGGTGACCCATGCGCCAGCCTCTGTCATTCGGCTTTCGATGCAGGACCGGCTGGTGGTGGGAGCGCGTGCCGATTTCACCATTTTCGATCTGGTCGATTCTGATCTGGAAGCAACCGATTCCAATGGGGATGTCTCGCGCCTGACCAAGCTGTTTGAGCCACGCCATGCGGTGATTGGCCGAGAAGCAATTGTGGCCAGCCGTTACATTCCGCGTGCGCGAAAATTGGTGCGCCACAGCCACGGCTATTCCTGGCGTTGAACCGAATACCAAAAATACATTTCACGAGATCAGAATTGGAAACCGCGTGAGCAAGACTTCGATTTTAACCCATGACCTTTCACAATCACCCTATGAGCGGCTGGCGGCTTTGGGTATTGCTCTGCCGCCGTCACCGCCGCCGATTGCCAATTTCGTCACCCATGTGCGCGAGGGCAATCTGCTGTTTTTATCCGGTCAGGGGCCGCGGGAAGCCGATGGCCATCTATATTCTGGCAAGGTGGGCAATGATGTGGGGATAGAAGATGCCTATCGCCACGCGCGCTTGACCGGCATCAACCTGATTGCCGTGATGCATGACGCGCTGGGCGATCTTGCGCGGGTGCGCAAGATTGTCAAACTGCTCGGCATGGTCAATGCCACGCCAGAGTTTCGCGATCATCCGCAGGTCATCAATGGCTGTTCGGACCTGTTTATGCAGGTGTTTGGGCCTGCCGGTGAGCATGCCCGCTCGGCTGTTGGCTTTGGCTCCCTGCCGGGCAATATCACCGTTGAGATTGAAGCCATCGTGGCGCTGCACGAATGATGACACTCTCTTCAATGGCTGCGCCAGCCCATACGCTTTTCAATCCGCTCTGCCGAGGCCTGCACATAGGCCGTATAGGGGTTGCCTTCCGAAAAGGCTTTTTGCTCTGGCAGAACAATCGAGATGGTGGCCACACAAGCCCCATCGCGATCGCAGATCGGCGAGGCAATGCAGGCGACCGCATAATCGGACTCGCCCGCCTGAATGGAAAGGCGGTTTTCAAACGCCTGGGCTGCGGCATTGGAGAGCGTTTGCGCATCAATCTCAGCACGGCCGGTTGGCGAGGAGCGTGCGCAATGGCGGAAAAGCTCCAGACGGTCTTTCTCAGTCAGATGCCCGACCAGCAGACGGCCAGAGGCGGTCCAATTGAGTGGAACACGGGTGCCGACACGCGAGGCCACCTGAAAATGGCTCGGACCCTCAGCCATGGCCAGCACCAGCATATGGTCGTCATCGCGCCCGCACACCTGCACGGTTTCACCCGCTTCGCGGCACAGATCATGCATTTCCTGCGTGGCAATGCCGATGAAATCCAGCGAGCGCGAATAGGCAAGGCCGTAATGATAGAGCCGTGGCCCAAGCCAGATGGCACCATCGCCATCGCGGGTCAGCATGTTCTTGTCCACCATATCATCAATAATGGTGTAAATGGTGGAGAGCGGCGCACCAACGGCCTTGGCAATAGCATAAGGCCCCACGGGAGCGCCGGTGGTGTAAAGATGATCCAGCACCTGCAAGGCGCGGTCCATGCCGCTCACCCGCGAGCGCCGTTCAGGCACAGCGCTTTGCTCAACGGGCTGGTCGTCATTGGGCATTTGTGCCGCACGTGCCTTGGTCTTCATCGAAAAATCCTTCACCGAATGACTGCCTATTACATTATAACGGCATAGCTGTCGATTGTAGAAATGAGGGGGAGTTCCCCACACCTTCGCCCAAGACATTCGCCTAAGACAATGGAAACGCACATGACACATGATATTAGAACTGAGATTGGCCTACGCCCCGTGATCAACGTCTCTGGCACTATGACCAGCCTTGGAGCATCCATTGTGGTGCCAGAGGCCATTGCCGCCATGACAGCCATTTTGCCGCAATTTGTCGAGATGAACGATCTTCAGCGCAAGGCCAGTGCGATTATTGCGCGGCTGACCGGTGCCGAGGCTGGCTTTGTCACCGCATCCTGTGCGGCAGGCCTCAGCCTTGCTGTGGCCGGCACCATCACTGGGCCCGATCTTCTGGCGGTTGAAAAACTACCCGATGTGACCACACCCAAGAACGAAGTTCTGGTGCAGATGGGCCATCTGGTCGATTACGGTGCACCGGTTGAGCAATCAATTCGCATTGCTGGCGGCAAAGTCGTGGTGGTGGGGCAGGCCACATCTGCCCATCGCTATCACATGGAAAACGCCATGACCGAAAACACCGCTGCCGCCGTTTACGTTGTCTCTCACCATGTGGTGCATTACGGCCTGTTGCATTTGAAGGAATTTGTCGAGATTGCCCATGCACGCGGTGTGCCGGTGATCGTCGATGCCGCATCCGAATATGACCTGCGGACGTTTCTGGATCAGGGCGCAGATATTGTTCTATACTCCGGCCATAAATTCCTAGGCGGGCCCACATCGGGCATTGTGGCCGGGCGAAAAGATCTGGTGCGTCATGCCTATTTGCAAAACAAGGGCATTGGCCGTGGCATGAAGGTGGGCAAGGAAAGCATCTTTGGCGTCATGGCGGCACTGGAAGCTTGGGAAAAGCGCGACCATGCTGCCGTGCGGGCGCGTGAAACCGGCTACCTGCATCTGTGGAAAGAGGCGCTGGATGGTCGCCCCGGCGTGACGGCGCTGATTGAGCCAGACCCGACCCAAAATCCGCTGGATCGCTTGCGGGTGATCTTGTCTGCGCAAGAGGCGCATATCAGCGCCTATGATCTGGCCGGAGCACTTGCACGCGGCACGCCCCCGATCATCGTTCGTGATCACGAGGCCGAGCATCATTATTTCTATCTCGATCCCTGCAATTTGCATCCGGGGCAAGAGGTCATTGTGCGCCAGCGCCTGATTGAAGAACTCGACAAGGCGCGGGCATCCAACGAGGTGCTTGATACACCGCATGAGGAATGGGGCCGCCATCGCTTTGATGCCCTGTTGCGCTGGCCTGATTGATCTCACCGAAAGAGGTATTCCATGACCCTTCCCCAGACCGTATCGCCCACAACCACGGCTCCTGTTCTTGCTGTCGAAAACCTGACCACCTCGTTTCTGGTGGATGGACAATGGAAATCCGTGGTTCGGGACATGTCTTTTTCGGTCAAGCCTGCCGAAACCGTGGCAATTGTCGGGGAAAGCGGTTCTGGCAAAAGCGTCACCTCACTTTCCATCATGCGGCTTCTGCCACCAGCCATGAGCCGCGTGACAGGGCGTGTGCTGCTGGACGGGCGCGATCTTCTGGCCTTGCCGGAAAACGAGATGCGAAAGGTACGCGGCGCGGATGTGGCGATGATCTTTCAAGAACCAATGACCAGCCTCAACCCGCTGTTCACGATTGGCGATCAGATTTCGGAGGCGCTCCTCTGCCACACACATATGAGTGTGGCAGAGGCTCGCTTAGAGACCATCCGGCTTCTGGATAAGGTACGGATTCCGTCAGCCGCAAGCCGTTTTGATGATTATCCGCATCAACTGTCTGGCGGTATGCGCCAGCGGGTGATGATTGCCATGGCGCTTGCGCTGAAGCCCAAGCTGTTGATTGCCGATGAGCCGACCACAGCGCTGGATGTCACCATTCAGGGTCAGATTCTGGATCTGATCAAGCTGTTGCAGGAAGAGGAAGGCACGTCGGTTTTGTTCATCACCCATGATATGGGCGTGGTGGCCGAAATTGCTGATCGCACCGTTGTCATGTATCGCGGTGAGCAGGTGGAAATGGGCACAACCAAAGACATTTTCCGCCATGGTCAGCATCCCTATACGCGCGCCCTGCTGGGGGCGGTGCCGGTGCTGGGATCACTGAGAGCCTTTGAGCGGCCCGTCCGTTTTCCTTTTGTTGACCCGGTGACAGGAGTTGCCGGGGAAACCACCGAGGTCGGCGATACGGTGCAAAGTCATGCTGTGCCGGTGTTACAAGTCAAGGATCTGGTGAAGCGCTTTGATATTCACACGGGCCTGTTTGGCCGCTTGACCGGACGTGTTCATGCGGTCGAAAACGTGTCTTTTGATCTCATGGCCGGAGAAACCCTGTCACTGGTGGGCGAGTCCGGTTGCGGTAAATCCACCACCGGCCGGGCACTTCTGCGCCTGATTGAGCCCGATAGCGGCTCAGTGATGGTGGAAGGCCGAGATATTCTCTCACTGCCAAAGCATGACATGCGGATTTTGCGAAAATCCGTGCAGATGATTTTTCAAGACCCATTTGCCAGCCTCAACCCGCGCATGACAGTGGGAGCGGCCATTGCCGAGCCTTATCTTGAACATAAAATGGGCACCGCCGCCCAGGCCAAGGAGGTGGTCGCTGATTTGCTAACCAAGGTTGGTCTAACCGCCGATATGGCAAAGCGCTACCCGCATGAATTTTCCGGCGGCCAACGGCAACGCATCTGCATTGCCCGCGCTTTGGCGCTTGCGCCAAAGGTGATTGTTGCCGATGAAAGCGTATCGGCGCTGGATGTGTCGGTGAAAGCGCAGGTGGTCAACCTGATGCTGGACCTGCAACAAAGCCTCGGCCTTGCGTTTTTGTTTATCAGCCACGACATGGCCGTGGTTGAGCGGGTCAGCCATCGGGTGGCGGTGATGTATCTCGGTGAAATTGTCGAGATTGGGCCGCGCGCCTCTGTCTTTGGAAATCCCGCCCATCCCTATACCCGAAAATTGATGGCGGCTGTTCCGGTTCCAGACCCAGACAGACGCCGCATCAGGGCCTCTGTGGACAATGACGAGCTGAAAAGTCCGATCCGTTCGATCAACCACATGATGCCGCCACGCACCTACACGGAAGTTGCGCAAGGACATTTTGTTTTAAACTCTTGATGGTTTGCCGGTCGTCTTTAAAGCTTTGGTGCTGAACGTGATGCTTCAAGATCTCGTGCTGGCTTGCAAGCTGTGCGCAATTGCATGGACTGGCTCGCTCCAGACCCCACTTTTGCGCTGGCGAAACAGCTGCACGCTCGGATACCAGGGGCTATCGTTGCGGTCCCGCAGCCACCGCCAATCCGGCGCAAAAGGCAACAGGACAGAGACTGGGCGTCCCATGGCTCCGGCCAGATGCACAATGGACGTGTCCACGGCCACCATGTGATCAATAACCGCAAGGATTGCCATCGTATCTGTAAAATCTGCAATCTCAGTGCCGAGATTGATCAGCGGAGCAGCGCCATAATAATCTGAAATCTGGGCGATGGCTGGTCCCATCTGCAATGACACCAATACCGTGTTGTTCAATTGGCTTAAAGGTGCAAGATCGCGCAAGGCCATGGAACGGTTATAATCATTTCCATGGGTTGGCCTGCCCGCCCAAGCGATACCGACGGATTGATAGCCGCGCGGGATCAGTTGCTCCAGGCGGGCGCGCCAATAGGCTAACTTGGCCGCCTCGGGCCTGAGATAAGGGATCGGTGTGGGAATCGCGTTGAGATCAGTCTTGAAAAGACGCGGCAGCCCCGAAAGCGGGCAATAGGCATCAAATGTCGGCACCTGATCCCAGCGGTCAACATACTGCATTCCGCTCTTTTGCTGCATCACGATTGGCTTCATCTCGGCACTGCAGGCCATGATGATATTCGGGCAGCGCGCTGCTGCTTCTGGTATGTAGCGGCAAAATTGAATTGTATCGCCAAAGCCCTGATCGCCAATCAGCAGCAAGGTGCCATTCGGCATCGGTGTGCCGTCCCATAACGGCCGGTGTGTTGGTGGCAAAAGCTGTGGCGAATTCGGCATGTCAAACCGCCATTCATATTCCTCCCAGCCCTCTGCAAACGCGCCGTTCAGCAGCAGTGCTTCCGCCAGTTCGAAATGTGCGGATGCCATGGTTGGATCAAGAGCGAGCGCGCGCCTTGCGCAGACAATCGCCGCTTCAATCTCCATACGGTCGTAATGCACAACGCCCAGATTGTAATGGGTATTTGCGTCATCCGGTGCCAGTTCCACAGCGCGTTGGCCATGAAAAAGGGCCTTATCAAGCTGCAATTGGCTGCGGCAAAGCTCACACATATTGCGGTGCAAGCGTGGTTCGTCGGGCGCAAGTGTCAGCGCTCGTTGCAAACGCTCGATGGCTTGCGGCATCTGCTTTCTTTTGCAGGACAGGAGTGAGGCCTGAAACAGTGCCTGAACGTCATCGGGCTTTTCACGCAAAACAAAAGCGATAATCTGTTCCGCGTCATCCGGGCGGCCGGCCTGTTCCAGAGACATCGCTTCTGCGATCCATTCTTCCACACTGCGTGTCACGGCGGGCTGGCCTGAGCCTGTTATAAGCGGTTGAACGTCAGTCATTGATGGAATAACCCAGTCGGTGGATGATCGGCTCAAGGATTGGAATGACCGGCTGCAAGTGCTTCAGGTAATGCCGATAACGATAGCGCGAATGATCGCAGAGCTTTTCAGTGACCTGCGCAGAGCTTGCTGTTTTGGTATAGCGCGCGTCAAAGGGCATATCGACAAACGACAGCATGCGGCGAACATGGGTCTCTTGATCGTCGATAATATCCTCATACCGGATCGTCATATATTTCAGGGCCATCTCTCGTCGGTAATGATCAACAAGGTCCATCACCAGAACGTAATGCTGGGCAATGGTCTCTAATTGATTGGTGCAGGAGAAGCCGTGGGTGAGATGGTTGGAATAAACCGATAAGACAATATCCAGCGGATGGCGCAACACGTGCACAAGCGGCGCTTGAGGGAACATCAGGGCAATCAGCCCCATATGCGTCTCGTTGAGCGGCATCCTATCGGTAAAGCGGGTAGATCCGGGTTTAATGATGCCTGACTGTTTTACACGCTGAAGATAGTGATCCCTCAGGTTATCGAGACCATCATATTGATCGCCCATCCACAGATCCGCCAAGGCCTCTGGATAGGTGAGGGGGCTGTTGAGCATGCCTGGTATCAGATTGGTAATATCGTGAATGAATGTCAGTCGGTCACCCGCTGAAATTTTCGGATGCGCTGAGAGTGTCTGCTCCACCATCGTGGTGCCGGAGCGTGGAAACCCGAGAATGAAAATCGGGCGTGGCCCGCTCGCGATTGGCTTTGCCCGAGGCACAATCCTCAATCGGTTTGCGGTGAAATACGCTTTTAATCGTTGCGCGAGCTGCGCTGCATGATCAGCCATATAAACGGTGCCGCTGATGTCGAGATTTTTGCGCTTGCCTTGCGTAAAGGCAGAAAATGCCTCGTCATAACGGCCAATCTTGTCGAGCAGTCGCCCCTTTTCCAAAAGCTCATGGGCGCCCAGACCCATGCCCTGATTGCGCTGCGCCAACTGATCGAGAAGCGACAGTGCCGTATCATAATCCTTGACGCGACCGCGGATAACGGCGCGGTGCAAAAGGATGCTGTGATGGCCGGGGAAAAGCGCTTCTGCCTGATCCAGAATGGCGTAGGCACGGGCAAAATCACGGTCGGTCTCTTCCATGCGCGCCCAGCCCAGCAAGGTTTGCAGCATATCAGGTGCCAGTTTTGTCGACTCTTCGTAAAGCGCCCGCGACTCGCTCATTTTACCCTGATTTTTTAAATTCCAGGCCAGATTGGCAAGAAGAATGGGTTGCCGATGTCCAAGAAGCTGCAATGCCTGACGGTAGTGAAACTCGCCGATCTGCGGTCGGTTCGCCTCCGTCATGATCATGCCCATCAGATTGTGTGACTGAGCGTCTGTTGGTGCGCTGCGCACAGCATTCTTGGCGTGGATTTCAGCCTCACCATAATCACCCTTGCCAAACAGCAGCAAGGCCAATTCCTGTGTTGCCCATACATTGTTTGGATCAAGGGCAACCAGTCTGCGCAGAAGTGCTTCGGCCGCCGGCAACACACCTTCGGCCTTGCGGATCTGGTAAAGGATGGCCAGCGCCCCTCCTTGTCCCGGCACCAAATCCAGAACTTCAAGGCACAAGCGTTCCGCCTCCGCGAACTCACCCCGTGCATGGCATGCAATGGCCTGATCCACCAATGGCAAAAGATGGCGGTTTGCAACGGACGGGCCAAGTGCTGCAAGTTCCAGCTGACAGCAGCGCGCAGACCGAAGCCTGCTGCCACAAGCGCAAAGACTGGGAAAAACTCCGTTCATGCGTGCATACCTTGCAAGTTTGACTATCGGCCGCGCACGGCGCTTCAATATTTCATATCTGACCTATAAATCTCAAAGCGGCTGGCTCTTTGAACAATTATTTTTCAAAAGCTGCGGCGGTATCCATAGCAGTCATATGCCATCAAGCGTATGGAACATCAGAACTTGAAGGAGAATGCACCTTTCATGGCGCTGTCCTTGGCATCGCTGGACAAGGTACCCTGACAGGAAATGCCCAACGGCATCTTCTTCGTCACCGCCGAACTGGCGGCGGAAATCACCCCGCGCGCTATTGGACAGGGTCGCGTTGTTGTGGAGTTACTGGCGGGTGTGTGGTTGCTGGAGGGGGGCGCTCAAAGGCATATGGCATGTGCGGACTGGTGGGGAATACCAAGGCCATTTCCAATGGCTTCTGGTATTCCACCCCCGTTCGCACCGGTCTGTTCTACTGCTTTTGCAAGCCTATATCATCGGCAAGGATTGCAGCGGCTTCGTTCAGCAACACGTCCTTTGCATTCTTGCGGGCCGTTTCAAGGGCAATGTCAGCGCTCAGGCTGCGCTCATCAGATTGCATGCCATCGTCATTGCCGAGATCAACACCGTCATCTATTTTCTGTCGCGCCTTGAGGCGGCTTGCCTGAGCCGCCAACTCATTTTTGCGCTCGGTTTCGTTGAGCGAGACAACGCCTTTTTCGCGAAGCGCCTGCAGTTCTGCGATATCGTCAATAAACCGCTGAAAATCCGGATCGCTGCGCACACGCTCCTCGTGGAGGCGTTGCAGTTGCGGCAGTCGCGCCGCTATCGTGCCAACAGGCGTATAGGTCACAGGCTTGATCTGTGTCCATGGCAGCGCATTTTCATAGCTTGTTTCACCGAAGGTTTTCGGATCATACAGGCCCGGCAAAGTGATATCCGGCGTCACGCCCCGCAACTGCGTTGTACCGCCGTTGACGCGGAAAAACTGAGCAATTGTCAATTTCAGCTCGCCGAATTTCGGTTTGTTGTTGTTGGCCACCTGATCAAGATTGACCACGGTTTGCACCGTGCCTTTGCCGAAGCTGGGTTCGCCGATAATCAGGCCGCGCCCATAGTCCTGAATCGCTGCTGCAAAGATCTCGGAAGCGGAAGCCGAGCCACGATTAATCAAAACGTCAACGGGACCAGTCCAGGCGGGGGCGGGAAGATCGTCGCGTTCTACCTTGACCGCGCCGTCGGCACCGCGTTGCTGAACCACCGGACCCTTGCCAATGAATAGGCCCGTCAAATCAACCGCTTCGGTCAGCGAGCCGCCACCATTATTGCGCAGGTCAATCACCACGCCATCGGCGTTTTCCTGCTTCAGTTCGCCAAGCAGCTTGGCAACATCGCGACTTGCGCTTTTGTAATCCTTGTCGCCGTTCATCCGCGCTTCGAAATCCTCATAAAAGGCTGGAAGCGTGATCACGCCAATTTTGCGTGTGGCATCTCCATCTTTAACAGACAGAATGGTTTTCTTGGCGGCCTGCTTATCGAGGCTGATTTTGTCGCGCGTCAGACTGATGACCCGATGAATGCCTTCCGGTCCGGCCTCTGCGGGCAAGATATCCAGCCGCACGACGGAATCCTTGGTGCCTCTGATCATCTGCACGATCTCGTCAAGACGCATGCCGACCACTTCCTTGATGGGACCGTCTTCGCCTTGACCAACGCCGACAATCCGATCTCCCACCGCGAGCTTGCCCGATAATTGTGCCGGGCCACCGGCGATCAGCTCACGGATCGTCGTATAGTCATTGCGTTCCTGCAACACCGCACCGATACCGACCAGGGAAAGCTTCATGGAAATGTCGAATTCTGCTGATGCGCGCGCACCAAAATAATCTGTATGCGGATCAACAGAATTTGTGAAAGCATCCATGAATGACTGAAAAACGTCATCGCTCTTGTATTTGGAAACACGCTCAAGCGAGCTCTGATAGCGTTTGTCGAGTATGTCGCGAATGGCAGCGTCAGTCTTGCCCGTCAGCTTCAGGCGCAACCAATCGCCTTTGACGCGCTTGCGCCAAAAATCATCTCTCTCGGCTTCAGATTGGAACCAGGGGCTTTTATCGCGCAGGAAGGAATAATCTTCCTTCACGCTGAAATCAAAATTCTGCTTGAGAAGGCTGCGCGCATAATTCATTCGCTCGATGATGCGCTGGTCGTAGACGTTAAAAATCGAAAACGGGATATGCAGGTCTCCCTGCTTGATGGCGTCATCAATCTTGGTGCTGTTGGCCATAAAACCATCAATGTCCGCTTGAAGAAATATCATGCGGTCCGGATCCAGGGATTTGATAAATCGGTCCAGAATTTTGGCAGACAGGGCATCGTCGAGCGGAATGGGTCTATAGCTAAATCGCCCAAGAAATTGCGCGCTCAGCTCAGCGGCTTGCGCTTGTTCCTTCAGCGGCATCAATGGCTGTGGCGCTGCCGCAGCCATTGCATATGTCGAGGATGTGATTGCCAAAAACACACCAAGCAAGCCATAACATTTACGCATTCCACTTAGATCCAATTCATCGTGTCGGGTTATCTGCAGGACGTTGGCAAAACAAATATGGTTTTTGGCAACAAAAGGAAAGCACGTCGCCAATCCGCCAATGTATCCCGCAGATAGCAACGTGCCCGTCAGCGCAGCCACAATGACCATGATGGGGCATTGTGGCTGCTTTTCAGCGTTTATGCGCGTCTCAAACGGATATGTTTATTTTATGGTCTCAGCGCTCTGAGGCTGACGTCGATACCCGCGCCACGCAATGGCGTGATCAATTTGGCGCGAGAGCGTTTGACGATCAACCCTTGGACGAGCGGGCACGCCTGCCGATACTCGCTGCAAAAAGAGGGGTCTCTCTGCGGTTATGATCGCCGCCCGCGGCCTGACGGGCCGCGGCCGCATCTTCAAAACGCACACCCTGGTCTTCGATAAAACGCATGAAGACATCCGTAGGGTGAGCCGTGACCTTGTTTGTGTAGCGTGTCGTGCGATCATCAATCCTCTCGGCAATAAGCTCCCAAACAACATTGACCTGCGTGCGACCATGGGCGGTGAAAACATCCGAAATAGAGTTCATCCGACAATAGGCTGGCTCGGCAACCTCGGCCACATAATGCTGAACGACGAGGCCTGAGCCGATCTGCTCGACATTGATGGACATGCGGCGGCCGTCGTCCGTCCAGGTTAAGCCTGCTGCAATGTGATCTGGAGCGCAGCAGCGGAGATATTCGGCTTCAGGCAGCGTGAAAAGCCAATCGGCAATATCGATTTTTTCCAACGGAACGTCGATCTCCGCAGAATAGGCCGATTGGGAGAGAATGGTATCAAGGACCTTGACCATGGCAGTGTTCCTTCTGTTTGATGGGCTGACCGCCCGTTGACGAGAAGGACAGTGCACCGAATGATTGCAGATGATAACGAACGAAATGGTCGAAACGGTTTTGCGTTGTAGGCAAAGATGAAAGATCCGCGCTTTGCAGAATATCTGGCGGTTTACGTCGATGTCGTCCGTGCTGGAAGCTTTTCTGCGGCGTCTCGCAGGCGTGCTGTTACGCCTTCGGCGGTTGTTCGGCAGATCGACGCCCTTGAACAGGATCTCGGCGTGTCTCTCCTCGTGCGATCAACACGGGCGCTGGCTTTGACGGATGCGGGACGTCATCTTTTTGAGAGATCACAGCGCCTGCTTGATGATCTCGCCGACACGCATGCCGAGGTCGCCGCATTTGACAGTGTCGTCAGCGGCACGCTCAGGATTGCCTGCTTCCCGACCTTTGGAAAACGCTACGTCATCCCCGTTGTTGCAGCGCTCGCGCAGCAGCACCCGAGCTTGGATGTCGAGCTGGATTTGACCGAGCGGCTGGCCGATCCGGTTGCAGAGCGCCTTGATGTGGTGGTGAGAATGGGAGAGTTGAAGGACAGCTCTCTCATTGCCACCAGGCTGGCACCTCTTGATCGCATGATCGTCGCGAGTCCTGCCTATCTTGAACAGCATGGTGTGCCGGAAACGGCGGAGGCACTTCGCCAGCATCGTCTTCTCGATAAGCTCCACGGCCATGATCTTCTTGGTTGGGCAGATATTCTCGGTACACCCGCAGGAGAGGCGGGCGAACGGGTTATCTTTCGATCCGACGATTTTGAAGCACTCAATGGATCGGCGATTGCCGGTATGGGGATCGCGTTTCTGCCGAGTTGGGTCTCAGGACCTTCGGTCCGCACCGGGGATCTTGTGTCAATTTCGCTATCGGGCCCGTGGTGGAATGAAAGGCCGTCCGCGATTTACCTTCTTCGGGCGCTGCAAGTGCCCTCTGCCAAAGTCAGGACCTTTACAGAGGCGCTCAAAAATTACATCGGCGCGCCGCCACGCTGGAGTTGAGAGATGCGCTTAATCCCCGCCAAACGCCATGGAGCCGAACGCCATGGATTGGCGACGGACACCCGGAAAGGTTTCTGGACGAGGTCGCTCAGCCCCCTGGCTTTTCATCCTCAAACGCCCAGAAACCTTCTATTCTCAATGCGGAGCTTCGGCATAATTCCTTACATCGGCATCGATTTCAGGTGAAAATTATACAGCAGATTAAACGTGTTGCACCACATTGACGAAAACACCATCACTGGGCCGCTGCAACACGCGCCCATTCGGGAATCCACTGATCATGCGCGCGCAACAGATCTGTCGTCAGCGACCAGATCTGGTCAAGATCAAGCTCGGCGGCTGTGTGCGGGTCCATCATCGCGGCATGATAAAGGTGTTCGGGGTTTTCGCTCATCAAGGCGGCCACTGTGAGTTCCTGCACATTGATATTGGTGCGCATCAGCGCCGTGAGTTGCGGTGGCAGGGCACCGACATGGGTGGGCTGAATGCCGTTATCATCCACAAGGCAGGGCACTTCCACCGCGCAATTGTTCGGCAGCGAGGTGATGCAGCCATTGTTGCGCAGGTTGCCATAAATCACCGAGGGTTCGCCCGTCCAGACGGAGTTGATGATCGATGAGGCATATTCCTTGGATTGCTTGACCTCGATGCTATCGGCCGAGCGATAGGCCGCGGCCTGATCTTTCCAGCGCTCGACCTGCTCAATGCAGCGCTTGGGATATTCATCCAGCGGAATGCCGAATTTTTCAATCAGATCCTCACGGCCTTCCTTGATGAAATAGGGCGTGTATTCGGCGAAATGCTCCGAGCTTTCGGTGACGAAATAACCCAACCGCGTCAGCATTTCATAGCGTACCTTGTTGGGGCAGCGCGGGTTCCAGGTCGGCTTGGGTGCCCGGCCTTCACGATAGCCGCGCAGCAGATCGGGATAGAGATCACGATAAGAGCCATCGGGCTGGCGGTGCTCAAAATTGAGGTAAAACGCCATGTGGTTGATGCCAGCCGAGCGATAGCGGATTTCCTCATAGGGAATGGAGAGGTCTTCTGCCAGTTCCATCGCCGTTCCCTGCACCGAATGGCACAGGCCAACCTGTTTGATCGCCGGATATTTCTCAGATATTGCCCAAGTGTTGATGGCCATCGGGTTGACATATTGCAGCATGATGGCCTGTGGGCAGACCTGCATCATATCTTCGCAAATGCTCCACAGATGCGGCACGGTGCGCAAACCGCGCATGATGCCGCCCACGCCCAATGTATCGGCAATGGTCTGGCGCAATCCGTATTTTTTCGGCACTTCGAAATCGGTCACCGTGCAAGGCTCATAACCGCCGATCTGAAAAGCGACGACCACGAAATTGGCCCCATCCAGTGCTTTGCGCTGATCGGCAAAGGTCTCAACGGTTGCTGTTGCACCGAGGGTGGAAATCAGCTTTCTGGCAACAACCTCGCTTTCCTCCAGACGCTGCGGGTTGATATCCATCAGCGCAATTTTTGCATCCGACAGCGCCGGGCGCTGCAACACATCGCCAATAATGTTTTTCATAAACACGGTGGAACCGGCACCGATAAAGGTGATTTTGGGCTGTTTTGTCATGATATTTGTCTCGCTGTCTTAGGATCAGGTGGCCACATCAAAGGCTGCTCTGACGAGCCGTTGCGTGTAGGCGGTTTGCGGGTTGTTCAGAATATCTTCCACGGGGCCTTGCTCAACGATCTGCCCAGACTGCATCACCGCAACCCGGTGGCAAAGGGCGCGAACAACCTTGAGATCGTGGGAGATGAAGAGATAGCTCAAGCCCTTTTCGTCCTGCAGCTTGCGCAACAGGTCGATGATCTGGGCCTGAACGGAGAGATCCAGCGCCGATGTCGGCTCATCCAGAAGGATGAATTCCGGCTCCAGCGCCACCGCCCGCGCAATGGCAATGCGCTGGCGCTGACCACCGGAAAACTCATGCGGAAAACGTGACAGGATGTTGCCGGGCATGCCTGCGCTGATCAGCGCCTCGCGCACCCTGTCCAGCCGCTCACTGCGGCTTGCGCCAATAGTGTTGACAATCAAGCCTTCCTCGATGATCTGGCCCACCGACATGCGTGGGTTGAGCGAGGAAAACGGGTCTTGAAACACCACCTGCATACGGGAGCGCAAAGGCCGCATCTGTTCGCGGCTGTTGTTCTCGATGGCTTGGCCATCAAACAGGATGGTGCCGCTTTCCGCATTCATCAGCTTTACCAGCGCCTGACCAAAGGTGGTTTTGCCAGAGCCGCTCTCGCCCACCAGCCCCAGGGTTTCATGGCGATGCAGGGTGATGGACAAGCCGTTGACGGCCACAAGTTCTTTCAACTGCGGTTTGAAAAAGCCGCCGTGTTTGAGCATGAAAGACACGCGCACATCGCGCCCTTCGAGAATCGTGGCGGAACCCACCGGCATGGGATTGGCCATGCCCTTTGGTTCTGATGCCAGCAGATGGCGCGTGTAGGCATGCTGCGGGTTTTCAAACAACGCCGTTGTGGTGTTGTGTTCCTTCACCTCGCCGTTTTGCATCACATAGACATAGTCTGAAAATTGCCGAACAACGGTGAGATCGTGAGTGATCAGGATCACGGCCATGCCGAGGCTTTTTTGCAGATCGCGGATCAGGTTGAGAACTTGCGCCTGCACCGTCACATCCAGTGCCGTGGTAGGTTCATCGGCAATCAGCACATCCGGGTTGTTGGCCAGCGCCATGGCAATCATGATGCGCTGACGCTGCCCGCCGGACAATTGATGCGGATATTGGTTGATCCGGGCCTCCGGCTCCGGGATTTGCACCTGCCGCAACAGCTCCAGTGCGCGCGCCATCGCCTGCTTGTTGCTCATTTTCTGGTGCACGCGGATGGCTTCCGCGATCTGTGCGCCGATGGTGTAAACCGGATTGAGCGAGCTCATCGGCTCTTGAAAAATCATCGAAATCCGGTTGCCACGTAAGCCCCGGCGCTGACGATCCGAGAATTTCAGGATGTTTTGCTCATCATAGGCAATGCTGGAATGGGCTGACAAGGTGGCGCGCTTGGTCAACAGCCCCATGATGCTGCGGGCCGTAACCGATTTTCCAGAACCGGATTCGCCAACAACAGCAATGGTTTCACCGCGATAGAGCTGAAAGGAGACATTCCTGACTGCCTCAACCACGCCGCCTTCCACCTTGAAAGACACGGCCAGTTGGCGGGCATCAATAATGGGGCTGTCGCTATGGCTTGTGTGATCGTGCCGTTGGTCAGGTGCCAAGGTTTGGACGGTTTGTGCCATGATGGGGCCTCCTCAATAGGGGTCAACGGCGTCGCGCAAGCCATCGCCGAGCGCATTGAACGCAAAGACGGTGATCAGCACGAAAGCCACGGGAGACAGGATCCATGGATAGGAGCCAATGACGGAATAGGTGGAGGTATCTTGCAACATCAGGCCCCAGGAAATCAGCGGCGGTTTGACCGCAAAGCCCAGAAAGCCAAGGAAGGATTCCAAAAGCACTACGCTCGGAATAGCCAGCGTGACAGAGACAATCACATGGCTCATCACATTGGGAAAAATATGCTGCAAGATGATGCGCCGGTCTGTGGCCCCAATGGCCATGGCAGCCCGCACATAATCAATACGTGCCAAGGCCAATGTTTTGCCCCGCACCTCACGCGACATTTGCGCCCAACCCAGCGCCGACATAACCACGATAACAAAGCCCAAAAACACATTGGTGGGGGCGGTGACCGGGATCAGCGATGTCAGCGCCAGATAGAGCGGCAATTGCGGAAAGGCCAAAACCAGCTCCACAAAACGCTGCATCCATGTATCAAACCGGCCACCATAATAGCCCGAGACCATGCCAACCGTTGTGCCGACCACAGTGACGATAAACACCACCGTGAGCGCGATCATCAGAGATACACGAGAGCCGTAAAAGATACGTGATAGAACATCGCGGCCAAATTTATCCGTGCCGAGAAAGTTGATCGGCGTGCCATCTGTGGCCCCGAAGAAATGGCGGTCGGTGGGCAGAACACCCAGCAGATTGTAGCTGAACCCCTTGACGAAAAAGCCAAGAGTGACCGGATGTTCATAATCCGGCCCTGACAGTGGCTGGAAGGTGATGGGATCAAGTGTCGTTCCTTCACTCAGCGGATAAGTGCGTGGCCAGACAAGATGGCCTTGCTGATCGGTGATGCTGATTGTCTGTGGTGGCGCGAAAGCTGTGCCTGTCAGCTTTGGATCAACAGGTGCAAAAAACTCGGCAAACACCACCATCAACATCAGCAGGCAGACAAGCACAAGGCCCATCATCCCGGTCCATGAGCGCCGAAGACGTCGCCAGACCAGTGCCATATAGGTTTCGTTGTGGTGTTCGTGGGTGGAAGAAGACATCGCTATGGTTTGAACATCGGCTTTCATGCGTGCGCCCCTCCGCCCAATCTTACCCGTGGATCAAGAAGCGCCAACAGCATGTCGGCAATGATATTGCCGACAATCAGGGTTGCTGACAAAACCAGCATGAAGGTTGCGGTGACATAGACATCGCCAACCCACATGGAGCCGACAATGGCGGGGCCAACGGTGGGCAGGGCAAAGATGATCGCCGTTTCGATTTCGCCGGTCAGCATATAGGGCAGCACCACGCCCTGATACATGATCAGCGGATGCAGCGCATTTGGCACCGCGTGACGCAAAATCACCTGCCGTTCGCTGAGGCCTTTGGCGCGGGCGGTTTCCACATATTGCGCGTTTAGCGTATCCAGCAAATTGCCGCGCATGACCCGCATATTATAGGCCAGCCCACCAAAAGTGGCGATGGCAATCACCGGCCACACATGCTGCAACAGGTCCACAAATTTGCCAAACGACCACGTCGCACCACTGTACCTCGCAGAATTGAAGCTGTTGATTTCCGTGACGTTGAAATGGAACACCAGAATGTAGACTATGATCAGCGCCATCAAAAAGCGCGGCACGGTCATGCCCAGAAAGGAAATGCCAGACAGGAGGCTATCCACCCAGGTATATTGCCGGGTTGCGGCCAGAATGCCAAAGCTGATGCCAATGACAGAGGCGAGGATATGGCACACAAGCGCCAGCGCCAATGTGCGGGGCAAGCGCTCGCCCACCACTTCAGATACGGGTTTGTTGTAAAACAGGCTGTGGCCAAAATCGCCACGGGTGACAATGCCCGTGATCCAATTGATATACTGAACCGGAATCGGCTTATCCAACCCATTGGCAATTTTATAAGCCTTCGCTTGCGCGTCAGCCGCTTCAAACGATGCTCCGCCCTGATTGATCATCTGGGAGCGGATGTAATCGCTATAATCTCCCGGCGGGGCCTTGATGATGGCGAAGGTGACAACGCTGAGAACAAACAGCAAAGGTATGGCAGAGGCAATGCGCACAAGTAGAAATCGGAACATGGAAATATACTCTCTTGTGTTTCAGGCCAGTGTTTCAGGAATGGCCTTCAGCCCGTGAAATTGTCACAGGCTGAAGCGCTGCTGATCAGTTGAGAGGTTTGTTTTCGCCGGGTTTGCCTGGAAGCTGCTGCTTGAACAGCTCATAATCACCCTGCTTGTCGGCAGCCACAAACATGCGTTCGCGGATAATGGTGTCTTCGGCCCAGTTGAACATGAAGATGGGAGCGCCCACCGGAACGTTGGAAAACCGCTTGTTGATGATCAGTGCCCCGGGATATTCCGTCAGCCCAATGGTATCGACATTTTCGGTGGCGATCTTCTGATACTGTTTCATCAAGTCCCGGCGCTCAGCATTGTCCTGAGATGAGATGAATTTGTTGACGATGGCAACCAGCTGCGCCTCATAGGGCATCAGATCCACAGTGCCATCTTTCCCGGCCCGGTGATGCGCGCTTGTGCGTGGTCCGGTGGGTGCCAGCTGTGCGGTGTTTTGCACCACAGATGTCATGTCGGGATCATTGCGGCGGATCATCCAGTCAAATCGGCCGCCATAATTGGCCTGATCGCGCTTGACGCCGTCCAGCGAGTTCAGCACCACTTTGAGGCCCAGCTTTTCCATCTGGCCAATCACGCCTTCAGCAAGGTTGCGGTCGGTGCCATAGTCAGAGCTGGCCAAAAGCACGATTTGCACATCCTGACCACCCGCCACACCGGCCGGAAAATTGACGAAACCGTCGCCATCCGTGTCTTTCAGGCCGGCCTTGGCCAAAAGCGCCTTTGCCCCAGCCAGATCAAAGGGATAATAGACCGTCGATTGACGGTCATAAAAGCTGGTGCCAGACGACAATCCACCCGGATAAATGGCCGTGAACGGCCCTTTCACAAGCGATTCCCCGATCTTCTGGCGATCCAGCGCCATGGTAACGGCTTTGCGGAAATCGGGATTGCGGTTCAGCTCACGCACGGCTTGAGCGCGCGCATCAGGATCACCCCAGCCATTGGCCGAATAATTGAGCCGCAGATTATAGCCAATCAGGCGCGCGCCAAAGGCAAGGCGCGAGGGAGCCGATGGCTGGGCTGCCCGCTTGAGGCTTTCAACAAAATTTTCCGGCTGCTCAAGATTGGACAGATCGCCAGAGCCTGCAATCGCCTGCACATCGCGGTCGGCCCAGGTCGAGAGCTTGTAATGCAGCTCATTGATATAGGGCAGTTGATGTCCCTGCTCGTCCACCTTCCAGTAATAGGGATTGCGGCGCAGCACGATCATGTCGTCAGGACGGTAAGACACTGGCACCCAGGCACCCATCACCGGAATGTTCATATATTCCGGCGGCCAGCCGTTTTTATACTGATCATAGGTGAAGCCCTTGGCATATTTCGGGTGTTTGGTTTTGAGGATATGGGAAGGGCCCGGGCAGAATGTTCCGTAAGCCATGGCGAACAAATATTGCCGCGGGAACGCCTCCTTGAAGGTCCATTCCACGGTGTAATCATCAATGGCTTTCAGCGTTGTGCCGACGCCAAAGGTTTCAGGCGTCGCCCCGTTCAACGGGGTAACATTTCTGTCCAACACATTGTCGTTCCAGTAAAACATCACATCGTCGGAGGTAAACGGCACGCCATCCGACCATTTTGCGCCTTCAATCAGGTGCATGGTGAGCTTGTGTCCATCGGAAGACCATTCCCAGCTCTTGGCCAGGTTGGGCAGAGGCTCCACATCATCGGCCTTCACCTGATAAAGCGGTGCCGTGCGCGTGAGGCACTCTGACATGGCAATGTCGATGCCGCCCCAGCCCTGGGTCTGGCCTGCCGTATAATTCCAGCCCTCGGGCCTGCCGCCAATGACGTGGCGCAATGTGTCACCATAGACACCGATGCCATCGGGCATATTGCCGGTTTTGAACACCAGCGGCTCCTTCGGCAAGCGCTCTGTCACCGGTGGCAATTTTCCGGTTTTAACAAATTTCTCCGTCACCCAATCAGGCTCGCTGTAACTCGGCAGGGCCTTGAACTCCTCAATCGAGTCACGCGGCACAAAGGTAATCTTGCCTTGCCCCGGAAAGGGCGGGGCCTCTGGCACAACGGTCGGCTCGGATGCAAAGGCTGCAACAGCAAAGACCGACACACCCAAAAACAGGGCTGCGGTCTTTCCGGTGTGGATGACGCTTTTCATGGTGATTGTTCCCTCCTCAACTTCAAAATTGTCCGCAAACCGCAACGCTCCCACGCTGCGCAACATCCGGCCCCTCCTCAGAAACCGGATGTTATGCTTTTGTCTGGATCAGCTTGCGGCCTTCAGCTTTGTCGCTTCTTTTTCGGCGCGCAATTCATCAATGGAGCGCACATCGCGCCTGGCAACACCCTTCCAGTCGCGGGTCTTGACGGTTGCCTTGCTCAGACGCTCCTTGGCCTCAGGGACGGCATGGGCATATTGTGGCAGCCATTGGCTTTGCGCCATCACCATCTCATCCACCATTTGCCAGACCTCTTCCGGCGTGCAAATGGCCCCCACCAGCGGATCATGCAGCACCGCCAGCTTCAACAGATCAATATCCCCGGCAATTGCCGCATGAACAGACATGCGCTGCACATTGATGGAGGAAATGCAGGTGGCCGCACAGGCCTCTGGCAAGGTGATGCCCGCCACCATGTTGATGCCGAAACGATCCACAAATCCGGGCGATTCAATAATCGCATCTGACGGCAGATTGGTGATGATGCCATTGTTTTTCACATTGAAATGGCCGCGATAGATCCGCCCGGTTTCGAGTGCTTCCAGAATATGGCTGGCGTGTTCATTGGAGCGTTTGGCCGGGTCCAGCGGCTTGCCCGCACTTTCCAGAAACTGCGGAAACTCGGTTTCAAACCAATTGCGGGTCTCGGTCGAATAGCGCAGATAGCCGCCGGTTTCGCCGTGAATCCAGTCGGACATATCAATCCAGCGGGTAATCTCTTCCGGCCGCTTGCGATACCATGGCAGATATTCCGACAGATGGCCGTTGCTCTCGGTGGAATAAACGCCAAAGCGCTTGAGCACATCAATGCGCAACTTCTCCTGCTTTGAGAACACCGGATGGGCTTCAAACGCATCGACCAATTCCTGCTTGCCAATCTTGCGGCCTTTGACGCGCACATCGACAAACCATGTCTGGTGATTGATACCGGAGCAAACATAGTCCAACTCGCCCGGACCTGCGCCCAAAATCTCGGCAATCTGCTCGGCACCATGCTGCACACCATGGCAAAGGCCAATGGTCTCCACCTTGCCATATTCAATCGCGGCCCAGGTGTTCATGGCCATGGGGTTGGCATAGTTGAGGAATTTCGCGTCCGGCTCGGCCAGCTCGCGGATGTCTTTGCAGAAATCCAGAATGACCGGAATATTGCGTTGGCCATAGAGAATGCCACCTGCGCAAATCGTATCGCCCACACATTGATCAACGCCGTATTTCAGCGGAATGCGAATATCATCGGCATAGGCCCCAAGACCACCAACGCGCACACAGCTGATAATGTAGCGTGCACCCGAGATAGCATCGCGGCGATCTGTTGAGGCTGTGACCTTGGCAGGCAGCTTGTTGGCCTCGACAATCCGGTCGAGGATTGTCTTGATCATATCAAGATTGTGCTGGCTGATATCGGTGAGCGCAAATTCCACATCGTGAAACTCCGGCACGCTTAAAATGTCAGTGAAAAGTTTTTTGGTAAATCCGACACTGCCGGCACCAATAATGGCGATCTTGAAGCTGCTCATGCAATCCTCCTCCATAGGTATCAGGTGGCATTCTGAATGATCGGGCTGAATGATTGGGTAAAATCGGTTCACCCACGCCTGAATGCTGCGCCCATTCTGTAGGCTATAACAATTCTTGCGAATGTCCTGCTCACCAACGTATATTGTCCTCTTGGGGGCCATTATCGGTAAAATTTCCCACTCCACCAGAGAGGTATTATGCTTTCATGGGTAATTCTGTGCTAAAGTCGATGATTGATGCTGGCCCCGCCATGCGCACCGTCTCGCTGCCACGGGGGCGTCATAGCCTGCACACCATGCCGACCAGCACAGGCTATGAGGTTCGCAGTGATGCAACCTATGACTGGGATGGACGTAAACGCGGCCAAACGCCGTTCACGGTGTTGCAGCACACCATTTCCGGTGCTGGAAACCTGCGGTATGAGAACACCAACCACAGGGTCATGCCAGGTCAAACCTTGCTGGTTATGGTACCACACAATCATCGGTATTGGCTGGAGGCGGGCGGGCATTGGGAATTCTTCTGGATATCGATGAATGGCGAGGAGGCGCTTCGAATCCATAAGGCGATCCTGGCGGCGACTGGACCAGTGCTGACCTTGCAGGAAGACACGATAGAGCACCTTGCCGATTGCAGCCGAAGATTGATGTCCGGCGGCGCAGATATGCCCGGCCATGCATCGTCCATCGCTTATGAAGCGGCCATGGCGCTCTACGATGACGTGTTTGGCTCCCACCCTGTGTGGAGCACTGAATTTAGAACAATGCAGAAGGTGATTGATTACATCGCCAACAATCTCGATCAGCCCCTGTCTGTTGCGCAATTGGCAACCATCTCAGGCCTCAGCCGCGCGCATTTTTCACGCGTTTTTGCCGCCAGCGAAGGCATGCCTCCTGCGGAATATGTCTTGCACTCCCGCCTCAAAAGAGCGGTAAAACTCCTCACAAAGGGACCGAATCTCTCCATAAAAGAAATATCGATGATGTGCGGATTTGAAGAGCAAAACTATTTTTCGAAAGTGTTCAGGCGTCATTTCGGCGCGAGCCCAACTGAATTTAGAACAACAGGAATGTATTCAAGTGTGTTGAATCGATCGAATGGTTCTGACTAATATTATATTTTTTAAATTCAATTATATGAATAAAGTGATGTATATTCAATTTTTACAATTGAGCATTTTTATAAATTAAAATGCTTCGCTGCAACCATGCTGAGCAGCGCCATTGCATGGACACAAGGCCCGGCATTGCCCCCCAACGGATCATCGTAACGGCATCCTCAAATCGTATTGGCACTCGGTCATCGTTTGCGCGCGTGCAACAGACTGCGCTCACCGCTTCCACCAAGAGTTGAACATTGATCTATGGTTTTGCGATGTACTCTTTTTGGGTGTATTGCAAAAAATATCACTTTTAGGAGAGTGGTCGATTGCAAATCTACCTTAGCGAGTGATACCGCTACCTATTAGGGTTTTATTCTATTGTGCACTTTTAAAGTGTTTCAAGGGGGCGGAAATGGCGAAACGCAGGTTCTTGTGGTGGACCGCTGGTGCGGTCGTTGTTGTGGCGGGAGTAGCCGTCGTGGCAGCACTTTTGACGGGCGGAGGCGGAGGCCCGAAGCCGGGGCAGGTTAAGGACGAGCCAATGTTGGCCGGTCGCGACCTCAAGTCATTCCCTGCCGCCGATGAAGATTACTTTGCCGATATGGACGGCGGCTACAAGGGCGTGAAGCTCTCCGCCGACGAGGTGAAGGGCCGCAACAACTGGATTGTCTGGACCGGCGGCAATGATCGGTTGTGGGATGGCCTCACCAATTCTTCCTTTGGTAGTTTTGATCTCCTGAAGACGATTTCCAGCTATCCCGGCCTCAAAGCTACGCGCGACAACCGCTGGGGTTATCTCGGGCTGGTCAACGAGCCTTGCTTCAGCAAGCCAACAGCGCCCGATCCCGAACATTTTGGCCTGTGGCTTGATGTGCGCGATTCAAAATGCGCAGCCGATCCCTTTGCCAATGCCGATAAATACAAGGGTGTTGCCATTGGTGGGCGTGGCAAGACGGTGGACCCGAAAACCGGCAAAACTCTGCCGGTTGGCTCATTTTACGGCGAGCCGACAGGCATTGTGGGCTTGCGCCTGTTTCCCAATCCAGCCTTTGATGAGAAGGCGGCCAAGGACTGGGATGCTGAACGCTATTACAATGATCCGAGCTATTACAACCGCAAGGATCTGGTGCGCCCTTACCGGGTGGGCATGGGTTGCGGCTTCTGTCATGTCGGTCCTGATCCGACCAATTCGCCAGCCGATCCGAACAATCCCAAGTGGGAAAATCTGTCTTCGGTGGTCGGTGCGCAGTTTTTCTGGATCGACCGTATCTTCTCGTGGGATGCCAACCAGAAAAACTTCATCTTCCAGCTGGTGCATACGGCAAAGCCTGGCACGCTGGATACCTCGTTGGTCTCAACCGATTACATCAACAATCCACGCACCATGAACGCGGTCTACCAGACCAAGGAGCGAGTGGAACTTGGGCTGAGGCTGGGCAAGGAAAAGCTTGCGGGCGGCGGGCTTGATAACAAGCAGTTCAAGGATTTTCCGGGCTATGAAGCGTTTGATTCCACCTTCAAGGCACCTGACACCGTCTGGACGCCGCATGTGTTGAAGGATGGCGCGGATTCGGTTGGTGTGCTGGGTGCGCTTAATCGCGTCTATATCAACATCGGCCTGTTCAGTGAGGAATGGTTGCTGCACTTCAACCCGCTGGTGGGCGGTAAATCCGTCAGCCCAATCCGCATTGAGGATGGTCGCAAAAACTCCGTCTACTGGCAGGCGACCGAACAACAGACCCCGTTTGTTGCCCAATTCTTCCTCAATAAATCCATCGGTACGCCGCACAAGCTGAAGGATACGCCGGCTGGACAGCAGTTCCTTTCAACCGATGAGGCGATACTTGCCCGCGGCAAAACCGTCTTTGCGGAAAACTGCGCCGCCTGCCACTCTTCCAAGCAGCCGGATTTCCCAGCTAATGTCGATCCGCGCGACAGCATCGGGCCGGACTATATCAAGCGCTGGAATGCCTATTGGGGCTATGTCCAGACCCCGGCTTACAAGAAGGCGATGACGGACATTGCGCTGCGTCCCGACTTCCTCGACGGCAATTATCTTTCAACCGAGATGCGTGTGCCGGTAACGCTTCTGGAAACCAATGCCTGCTCGCCTCTCGCCACCAATGGTATCGCGGGCAATATCTGGGATAATTTCACCTCGCAGTCTTACAAGGATCTGCCCTCGGTCGGCACGATCAAGGTCAAGGATCCCTTCACCGGCGAGCCGACAGACTATGCCATGCCGGCAGGCGGCCGCGGCTATACACGCCCTGCAAACCTCGCCAGTCTCTGGTCGACAGCGCCTTACCTGCTCAACAACAGCGTTGGCAATGATATGGGGGCCTATAGCCCGAACCCGACGGTCGAATATCGCGTCAACGCTTTTGAGGCGGGCATACGCCAGATGCTATGGCCTGAGACCCGCAAGAAAGACGACATCCTGGGCAATAAGGGTGTTGGTGAGATTTATCGCACAGATGCAATCTCTTATCTGGAAGTGCCGGCCGGCTATCTGCCCGATGGTCTTGCCAAGCTCATTGGCCCGCTGGAGCGCTTCCTGCCATGGTTGTTTGGCGATGGCGGCGTGAAGATCGGACCAATCCCGAAGGGCACGCCAGTCAACATCCTCTCAAACCTCGAACTGAGGCTCGACGAGGCCAACAAGATCGAGAACCTCAATCAAGATACGAAGCTTATTTCGCTTCTTCTCAAGATCAAGGCGGACCTGAAAGCGCTTGGTGCCAATGCCAGCGATGCAGATGCCATCAAGGTGTTTGCAAACCTCAAGACCCCACTTTTGTCGCTCAGCAAATGCGCAGATTTCGAGGTGAATCGCGGCCATTATTTCGGCAGTGATCGCGTGCCGAGCATTGGCGGCGTGCCAGCTCCGCAAGGCTTGGACAATGCCGACAAGGAAGCGCTGATCGCTTTCCTGAAAACCTTCTGAGCGCAAGCGGGGTGGCAACACCCCGCTTTTTCATTTTCCAAAACATCGGGGGTTGGTCCATGGTCGGGACAGATACCAGCACTGCGCTGGACAAAAAATTCGAATATATCATCGTGGGATCGGGTGCCGGGGGCGGCACATTGGCTGCCCGTCTGGCCGAGGCGGGAGCGACGGTTCTTCTGATCGAAGCGGGGGGTGATCCACGCACGTTGAAAGGCGGCGATCCCGCCTATCCGGGCGAAAACCGCCTGCCGGATGATTATGACGTGCCGGTCATGCATCCCTTCGCCTCTGAAAATACCGGCATGCGCTGGGACTTTTTCGTGCGCCACTACTCCAGTCGCAAACTGCAAGAACGCGATCCAAAATTCGTTCCCGAAGAGGATGGCGTGCTTTATCCGCGCGCTGGAACGCTCGGCGGTTGCACCGCACATAACGCGCAGATCTTTGTCTACCCGCACAATGCCGATTGGGATGGCATTGCGGAGTTGACCGGCGACGATAGCTGGAACCACGACAACATGCGCAAGATCTTTGAGCGCATGGAAAATTGCCACCATCGCTTCTTTCTCTATCGCTGGTTGGCAAAGCTTGGCTGGAACCCCACACGACATGGATGGAAAGGCTGGCTGCGAACAGAAAAGGCCATCCCGCTTGAGGCCCTTGGCGATAAGGGGCTCGTCTCCACCATCTTCGACAGTGCCGTCAAGGCCATCAAGGCCCAGCCCAACAGAGAGGAAGGGCTTGACTGGACGATTGAAGGGCAAGGCGATCCTAATGATTGGCGCCTGGTGCGCAAAAATGCCACAGGTGTCCGCTATCCGCCCCTTTCCAATCGGAACCACCAGCGGATAGGCACGCGCGAGCGCGTGCTGGAGGTGCAGGCGCGCTATCCGGACCGCTTGACGATCCTTCTCGATACGCTGGTGACGCGCGTGTTGTTTGATGAGCACAATCAAGCCATTGGCGTCGAGGTTATGCAGGGTGAGCGTCTGTACCGCGCAGCCTATAACCCGGTCGAGAGTGAGCCTCCGCGCCGGCAATTCCTGTGCTCGCGCGAAGTGATCCTATCGGGAGGTGCCTTCAATACACCACAACTTCTGATGTTGTCCGGCATTGGGCCGAAAGAGCATCTGGAGGAACACGGCATTCCTGTGCGGGTCGATCTGCCGGGCGTTGGCCGCAATATGCAGGATCGCTATGAGGTGGGTGTCGTCAATCAGATGAACACCGATTGGGAAGTGCTGAAGGGGGCAAAATTTGCCGCGGGCGATCCCCAATATAACGAGTGGAAAAAACGGCGAGGTGGTGTTTATACCACCAATGGTGCTGTGCTTGCGGTTATCAAACGCTCCTTGCCGGAGCGCCCGCTGCCAGATCTGTTCTGTTTCGGCCTGCTTGGTCTGTTTCGCGGCTATTTCCCCGGCTATTCAGCGCTTTTTCCGGCCCATCTGGACTATCTCACCTGGGCCATTCTCAAGGCCCATACGGTCAACACGGCGGGCTCTGTCACATTGCGCTCTGCTGATCCGCGCGACAGACCCCAGATCGAGTTTCGCTATTTCGAAGAAGGCAATGATGACAACGGTGCCGATCTTGATTCTGTCGTCGCCGGCATCAAGTTTGTCCGCACCATGACGGCACCTTTGAAAAGGCTCGGCCTGATCGTCAAAGAACATCTGCCCGGCGAGCAGATGCAAAGCGACGAAGCGCTTCGCCAATTCGTGCGTGACAATGCCTGGGGCCACCATGCCTCCTGCACATGCCCGATCGGACCGCGCGACCAATTTGGCGTGCTGGCCAGCGATTTTACCGTGCATGGCGTACGTGGGTTGCGGGTGGTGGATGCCAGTGTCTTTCCGCGCATCCCCGGCTTCTTCATCGTCAGCGCCGTCTACATGATCGGCGAAAAAGCCGCTGATGTCATCTTGCGACAATCCGGCCGTGCCTGAGGGCAACCACAAACCGTGAGGAAGATGTAATGGATGAGGACTTCGTCGGAACACCGATCGACACCGAAACCCTGCTGCGGCAGGAGGCCTTCGAGATCGAGGGCGAGGTGATATCTCATGATGTTGAAGGCGTGGCGCTGAACCGAAGGCTCAACCGGTTGAACCGCTCGGCACTCTGCATCTCCGGCGGCGGCATCCGCAGCGCAACCTTTGCGCTTGGCGTTCTGCAGGCGCTGGCCACGCATCCGAGGCGGTCCGCAAATCAGGCGGCAAAACCAGAGGACGCCCTTCTCGGGCGTTTTCGTTATCTCTCCACCGTCTCGGGCGGTGGCTATATCGGCAGTTGGCTCTCTGCCTGGCTGAGCCGCGAAAGCTTTGGCGAGGTGCAACAACAGTTGACGCAGCGACCGGAAGGGCCGGACGTGGAACCGCCGCCGATCCGGGATCTGCGCCGCGACAGCAACTACCTGACACCGCAGGTGGGGTTGACATCTGTTGACACCTGGACGGCTGCGGCCATCGTGGTGCGCAATCTGGTGTTGATTTGGCTTTTGGTGATTTCAGCCCTTGCCACCGCCCTTTTGCTGCTCAAAAGCGCGCTGGTCTTTATTTCGTGGGTTGGGGCAACCGGCCCCATGATTGATACATCCGCCGCACGGTGGGCGCTGTTGGGTTCTGGAGGGCTGCTTTTGCTGTTTGGCCAGCGCTATACGCTGACCAATTATTCCCTTGGCAATGGCGAAGGGGGCAATCAGAAGCGGTTCGTGAAATTTGATCTTGCTCTGGCGGGTATCGGCAGTATTTTCCTCACCACCTGGGCCATTCTGCCGATCGGGTGGGATGCGCAACCACCCTCGATACCGCTTGTGCTGGCCATCGGCGTCGGTTTGTTTTTCACAAGCTTCCTCTTGTCGTTTCGCACGCATCGTCTTCAACCTCACAATCCTTGGCTAAGGCTTGTCCGCTGGATGGTGGCGGGCCTTGTCTGGGGAGGGGTTGTTTGCGCAGGCCTGATGGTGTTGGTGAATATCCTCTATGCACCGGCGCGGCTTTTGGTGCTTGTCGTGTTCGGCCCGCCCTGGTTGCTGATGGCGCAGATCACCGCCGAAACCATTTATGTTGCCGCCACCAGCAGCGAAACCCGCTCGGATGCGCAGCGGGAATGGCTTGCACGCGCTGCGGGCCTTTTCGTTGCGGCTGGTATCGGCTGCACCGCGACCATCGTGCTGGGTTTGCTCGGCTCGCGCCTGATGGATGCCTTGCTTGAAGATACGACTTATCTTTACCAGTCCCTGACCGGTGGCGGTCTTGCAGCCACCGCCGGAATTGCCCTTCTCGGCAGTGGTGGTGGCGATGGCGCAGAGCGTGGCGTTGTGGTCAGCTCCTTTGCGCGGGTGCGCAAAATTCTTCAGATCGCTGGTGGGCAGGTGTTTCTGGCCCTGTTGCTGATTGTGTTATCGGGCGTTCTCGACTACCTGCTTTTGGGCGGATCGCTACTGGATCTGCTCTTGGCAAATGCGATCAATGCACCTGTCACGATCAGCGCCGCCAATACGGAACTCGATACGCTGATATTTGGCCAAAAAATAGATCCGCCGGTCTCCGAAATGGAATTGCTTCTGCACCTTTTGGGCGGGTTTATGATTGCCGCCACACTGGCCTATCTCGTCTCGCGCAGCGTCAACATCAACCGCTTTTCCCTACACGACCTTTATCGCAACCGGTTGGTGCGCGCCTATCTCGGTGCCACGCATCGCAACCGAAAACCCAATCCCTTTACCGGCTTCGACCTTGAAGATAATCCGTTGATGAACACCATCTGGCCGCAAGCCACGGAGCGGGATGCGCCTCGTGTGTCTCGCCTCTTCCATGTGGTCAATTGCACGCTCAATGTCGTCTCCACCCGCAACAAGGCATGGCAACAGCGCAAGGCAATCTCGTTTGTCATCACGCCACGCCACGCCGGTGCAGCCGATCTCAATCCACGCAACACCTGGCGCGGCCATTCCGGGCGCTATAAAGGTGCCTATCGGCCATCCGCGCTCTACGGTGGCAAACACGGTATTTCGCTTGGCACGGCCATGGCGGTTTCTGGTGCTGCGGCCAACCCCAACATGGGCTACAATTCGTCACCGTCGATAACGCTTCTGTTCGCGCTGTTCAACATCCGGCTTGGCTGGTGGCTTGGCAACCCCGGGCAGCAAGGCAACCACACCTGGCGTCTGAGCGGTCCACGTCAGGCAATTCTTCCATGGATTGAGGAGGCGTTTGGCCTTACCACGTCTGATCGGGCCTATATCAATCTCTCCGACGGCGGCCATTTCGAAAATCTCGGTCTTTACGAGATGGTCAGGCGGCGCGTTCGACTGATCGTGCTTTCCGATGCGGGCTGCGATCCCGATTTCACCTTTGCTGATCTGGGCAATGCTGTGCGCAAGATCCAGATCGATCTCGGCGTCTCGCTCACCTTTCCTGATTTGGATCAATTGCAGCCGCGCATCCGCACCGGCGACAAGCCAAGCAACGCCCCATATTGCACCATCGGCCGCATCCATTACGCCGATGCGGACGGGGGAGGTGAGGATGGCTATATCCTCTACATCAAGCCAAGTTATCATGGCACGGAAGAGGCCGGTATTCGGGCCTATGCCAATGAGGACGAACGCTTCCCGCACGATCCGACCGCCGATCAGTGGTTTGACGAGTCACAGTTTGAAAGCTACCGTTCTCTGGGCTTCGAAATTGTCGACGAACTGCTCTCAGGCATACCGAAGACGGTGCAAGGTGGTGATCTGGAAGCCATTCTGAATGCGCTTTCTCAGCAACTCAAACCTGCTGACAATGTGGTGCCTATGCACGCCGCATCGAGTGACGCAACTGCGGCAGAATAAGTGCTTCCAACACTGCTTTGGTCCGAAAACCGGAAACCGAGCTTCGGACCAAAGCAGTTAGAGCATTTTGAGCAAAAGTGTATCGCGGTTTTGCGTCTCAAAATGCGCAAAAACAAAAACTTAGAGCAATTTTTCGATTCGAAGAAATCGCAAAATGCTCTAATATCTCCAGGAATTCCGCGTCATCAAAACCCGATGATCCGCTCCGCTGTCCAGTAAAGGCCGATGAGGGCGATGGCAAGCGATGCCGGATAGACGATGCGGGTGCGGTACCAAGGCTTGTCTTTCCACCAGAAAAGCGCAAGGCCACACACAAGACCAACAATCGTGAGCTGGCCAGCTTCGACGCCGATATTGAACGCGAGGATAGCAGCAAGGCGGTCTTGCACTGGGAGCCCCAACTCGGTCAGCACACCGGCAAAGCCAAGGCCGTGCATCAGCCCGAAGCCGAAGACCAGCACGGGCCGCCAAGGTGTCATCTGCCGCACCAGAATATTCTCGATGGCAACATAGCTGATCGAAAGCGCAATCAGCGGCTCAACAATCGAGGCAGGCAGGGCAATAACACCCTCCAGCGCCAGCAGTAGCGTCAGGCAATGCGCCACGGTGAATGCGGTGATCTGCGTGAGCAAAGGGCGCAGCCGCGTTGTCAGAAGAACAAGCCCCAGCACGAACAACACATGATCCGGCCCGCCGGGGATGATATGGGTAAAGCCCAGCTGGAGATATTCGCTGACCAGCTGCACCATGGTCTGTGCCTGCTCCGGAGAAAGCGGCATCGGCGCGCTTGGCTGGTCACCGTCGAGCCAGTGGGTGCGTTCAGCAAGTTGCAGGGCATAGCGACTTTTCAAAAGATCAAACTGCCAGATCATGGATTTGGCATGGTCTGGCATTGCGCCTTCCACCTTCAACACAACAAGCGCCGGGCGTTTGATATCCGCCGGGATTTCAAGCGTCTCAACATCTACCGTGATAGGCACTGCGACGTCATCAAGGGCGACCTGGAAATGGGAGGGGAGCGCGCCCTGAAACTGCTTGAGAATGGCAAGCGCGCGGGCTTCATCAAGGTCGCGGCTTGGGGCCATGCCTGCTGCCAACTCCAGCCGGTTGATGAGCGCGGTCGGCGCGGTGGTGACAAGCGCGGTCCAAGATGCGGCGTTAAGCTGGACGACAACGCGGCTTTCGCCGATTTCGTGGGCGGCAGACACCTGAGACAGCAGCAACGCCACAAGGAGCGCAATTGAGCGCAAAAAGAGGAGAAGGTAGCTTTTCATCAATTTTGTGGCTTTTCGAATGTGAGGGAGGACCAATGGCTTTGCCAATCTTCGCTGCTGAACCAGCCTGCGCGTTCCATCCAGACGATTTGCAGCAACCAGATGCCGCCATGGTCAACGGTCAGAGAAAATCGGCCTTGTGTGTCTGTGCGCACATTTTGCGGGTGGCGTGGGTCGGCACTTGCCCTTGCAATCAAAAGACCGCCGACAAGTGGGTGTCCGTGCCAAAGCACACGCCCGGTCACCAAAGGTGCGCGGTCTTGGGTCGGGTCGCCATCAACGAGGATTTCCAGTGTCTGCCCCAGCGCCTTGCTGCCCAAAGACGGATCTGCCACCGCCCCGCCAAGTAGTATTTTTGCATGACGGTAGAAATTTTCCCGCCCCGGCTCCTTAGCCTCGGAGCGTGTGGCACGCTCACGGATCACCCATTCCAATCCGTGGCTTTCAAGATAGCTGGAAAATCGATCGGCAGGCAGGGTGACTGTTCCGCCAGCCCCGCTATAGGCGATCAGCATCGTGCGCCCGCCATCCGCCACAATCGTGCCCGCCGGGGATAGGCCATCGGCACCAGAGATCGGCTGCGGCGCGTCATCTCCCGCGTAGAGTTCAAAGCGGTCTGTTGTTCGTGTGCGCCGTGGCACGGAATCGCCGACAAATTCCTCGCCAACCTTCAAGTCAATGGCGACGGCTATACCCGCGCCGGGGGTAAAGCGTGATGGCTCTATCCAGAAATCATGCGCAAAGACCGGTCCCGCGAGCAGCAGCGCCAGTGCATAAGCTGGCGCTGACCACCCCGCAGGCCAGCACCCAGTCTTACGTTGTCGCAAGCGCATAGATATTCCGAACCACCTGCCACAGATGACGCAAGATCACGCGCAAGCCTTGCACCACGGCCCAGGAGACCAGCAGCAGCACAATGATTGCCGCAACAAGATAGGGCGTTAGCGAGCGGGTTGGCGGCGGTGCCGGTGGCTTTTCGGGCCAAGGTTCGGCCAGATAAGGAAACTCCGACAGGAACGGTTTGTCGTTTTTCGTCGACCGGGGGAAACCGCCTTCGATGAAGGATAAATCCATCAGCAAACAATCACCTGTTGCGCAGGTCTGGGCAACAACGTCATCGGTAATGAGCCTGCCATTTGGGTAGCCAGCCTTAAATTGATCCGTGTAGATCATCACGTCCGGCTGGTTGTCATATTTGCGCAAAAGAAACGTCGTTTCCATCAGTTCGGCCAGCGCATTGGACCACCACTGGGTATTTCCCCGCAGAAAATTGTAGAGATCATTCGTACGCATCGATTGCTCCATCAGCGCAGGCAGTTGCTGGCTGGGGGCGACCGTGTTGAGAAAGCCAAAGCGCGGCAATTGCGTGCGGATGGAGCGACCGACATGGTCGATCTGCATGCCGTCCTTTGCGGTTGTACCCCACAAAATAAACGTCTTTTGCCCCGCTGGGAAGGCATTGCGGGGGATGCTCATGACCATGCTGATGGCATTGACACCGTAAAAGCGCGGAAAATTGAACGGATCGTCACGCACGCCAAAGCTGGTGCGAATATCGGCCGTGTTCTGCAACCCTTCATATTCGATGCGATCAAGCCCGGCGTCATTGTTCAGGCGGATGCGCACCCTGGCATCGGCATGAAGCTTTGCCGGAGCACTCACCGTGCCGCCATAGCGGGCAACATCGCCGGGATTGTCAAAGGAGACTGGCGTGGTGAGATCAAGATTCACGTCATAGGTGTAGGGCGCAAGATCATAGGGCGGCTTTGTGCTCAAGGCCCGGCGGACATTGAAGATCAGGACCAATCGGTCGCCATCGGGAAAGAAGAAAAGATCGGTAATATTGCTTTCCGGCCCCATCAGGTTGCTCGGGTCCGCATGGTCAGAGGCATTCGCAACACCACCCCATCCAAGACAGGCCATCATCAAGCCTGCCAACACCCCTTGCCACCACGGCCCCGGAGGTTTTCTCTTTCTATCCCGAAAACCGCGCGCCATCCGCTGCGCCATTTGCCAAAGATGCCTGCCCATTTTAGCCTCCACACGCATAAGAAATGCATCTTAAGCGATATTATTTATATTTATGCTCGCAATTGTAGAGTTGCATGAAACAAAACACCCTTCAAGGTAGATTTTAAATTTCAGAATTTCTCCTTCTGGTTTATTTTGGGAGTAGTTGCCGGATCGCAAGGTTAGGTCCGTGGTGCCAGCCTTTTCCATAAGACCCACCGGAGCATCGTGCAGATAATCGGCATCGGCCCGATGCTGTAAAACGACGATGTTTGGAGGCTTCGTGGTTAACCGGTGCAATCAAAGCGGATTTTCTTGCTCGGTCTGCGCTGAGGGCATGATCGTGGAGGCCGCATAACATCCTAAAATCCTGCGATAAAGCGCGGTTTTGTGGGCTTTGGCGCGGGTTCGTTAAAAACGATCTCAAGTCTGCGACAACTGACTTGACAATTGTCGGAACAAGATAGACAAATGTCAAACAACATCACGAGGTGGAGCTTGTGATGGAAGAGAGCCGTGTTGATGCGCATCCTCACAAAGCTGGCTAAAAAGCCGGGCAAAAAATTGGGATGAGCAGAGATTGAAGGCTTTTGCCGCTGCAAGGCGGACCGATTGGGGAGGAGACCCAAGTGGATTATTTGCTCGAAGTCGAAGGACTGCAGAAGTCCTTTGGCGGCGTTGCGGCCCTGCGCGATGGTCGCCTGACGCTGGCCTCTGGCTCTGTTCATGCCTTGTGTGGCGGCAATGGTGCTGGAAAATCGACCTTTCTGAAGATCCTGATGGGCATACACGCCCGCGATGGCGGCGTGATCCGCCGCCGTGGCAAGGACGTGTCCTATTTTACCCCCGCAGAGGCGCTTGCCGCCGGAATTGCCATTATCGAGCAAGAACTCAGCCCCATTCCCTACATGACGGTGGCTGAGAATATCTATCTCGGCCGCGAACCCGCCAGTCGGTGGCGCGGCATAGATTTCAAGACCATGAACCGCAATGCGCAGACTTTGCTCGATCAACTCGAGTTCGGCATAGGCGCAACCCAGTTGATGGCAAACCTGTCTGTCGCGCAAGTGCAGTTGGTGGAAATCGCCAAGGCGTTGAGCCATGACGCCGAGGTGATTTTTATGGATGAGCCAACCTCTGCCATCGGCGAGAAGGAAGCCCAACAGCTTTTTGCGGCCATCCACCGCCTGAAAGCGGCTGGCAAAGGCATTGTCTATGTGTCGCACCGGCTGTCTGAAATTTTTCAGATTGCCGATGCCTTTACGGTCTTTCGCGATGGATGCCACGTGGGCAGCGGTGATCTTGCCAGCATCGACCGGCCAGAGTTGATCCGCCTGATTGTCGGGCGCGCATTGGGAGAGGAATATATTAAAACCAACCGGCCAACACAGGCGGTGACTCTTGAGGTCGAGGGTTTGACGGCACCTGGGAAAATCGAAAATATTTCCTTTGTCGCCAACAAGGGTGAAATTCTGGGTATCTACGGCCTGATGGGATCGGGCCGCACGGAGATATTCGATTGCTTGTTTGGCCTTGATACGCCTGCCAGTGGCACCATCCGGCTTGATGGCGAAACGCTGACAATTCGCAAGCCTGCGGATGCGATGGCCAAAGGGCTGGCCCTGGTGACAGAAGACCGCAAACGCACCGGACTTAATCTCAGTGACAGCGTGCGCAACAATATCTGCCTGGCAAGCCTGCCTGAGATGAGCCCGCGGTTTGCCATGAACAATGGTCTGGAGCGCAAAGCCGGCAGCGACATGATGGCGCGCTTTAATATCAAGGCGGCGCAAGACACCATGGCGGTGTCTGGTCTCTCGGGTGGCAACCAGCAGAAGGTTGTGCTGGGCAAGTGGTTTTTGCGCAATCCCAAAGTGCTTCTGCTCGATGAGCCGACGCGGGGTGTCGATGTGGGCGCAAAGCGCGAAATCTACCGTATTATTTGCGATTTTGCTGAGGCCGGTGGGACCGTGGTGATGATTTCATCTGAGATCGACGAAGTGTTGGGCATGTCGGATCGCATTCTGGTGATGCGGCAAGGGCGATGCACCGGCATTTATCCCAGAGCAGAAACGACCGCGCAATCGCTTGTTCATCTGTCAGCCTGACGCCACACCGCACGCTATTTGCAAACCTGAGGCTATTGAGAGGGCATTCCAGTGTCAACCAACGAGACCCGTCTATCGTCCCCATGGTTTGGCAATGATCAACGTCGTTTGATCATTCAGAACTATGGCATTTTCATCGCCTTTCTTTTGCTGGCCACCATTCTTGCTTTCTCCAACGAGTATTTTCTGACGGCGGGAAATATCTCGAATGTTCTGCTGCAAACATCGATTAATGGCGTGCTGGCCATTGGCATGACGTTTGTGATTTTGACCCGAGGGATTGATCTGTCCGTTGGCTCTGTCGTGGCGCTGGCAGGCATTGTCAGCGCAAGCTTTGCCACCACATCCGCAACGGCGGGCGTGGTGGGCGCGCCATACTCAGCGTTCATCGCCTTGCCGGTGGGCATTCTGGTCGGCATTTGTTGCGGCACCATTGTCGGCGTGATCGTCTCTCGCTTTGCGGTGCCTGCCTTTGTCGCCACGCTGGGCATGCTCTCGGCTGCACGCGGAATGACGCTGATCTATGGCGGCGGGCGGCCTGTTCCGGCCCTGACCACAGAGTTTCGATGGATTGGCACAGGCAGCGTCTATGGCATTCCCATGCCTGTCATTCTGCTGGGCGTGGTGTTTGCCATCTCGTGGTGGGTCTTAAACAGAACGCGTTTTGGCCGCTACATTTACGCGGTTGGCGGCAACCCGCATGCGGCCAACACTTCGGGCATTCCCGTCAGCCGTCTGCGTTTTGCGGTCTATGTCATTTCGGGCGGGCTGGCCGGGCTTGCGGGCATGTTGCTGTCGGCGCGCACCGGCTCGGCACTGCCACAGGCGGGCATTGCCTATGAGCTTGATGCCATTGCCGCCGTTGTCATTGGTGGCACCAGCCTGTCGGGTGGCGTTGGCCGCATCACGGGCACGCTGATTGGTGCCCTGATCATTGGCGTGATGAACAACGGTTTGGATCTGATGGGCATCCAATCCTACTACCAGCAGGTGCTGAAAGGCGTGCTGATCGTGGGCGCTGTGATGCTGGATCAAAAGCGCAATCAGGGTCACTGATCGCTGGTTGCGCAGCAATACGCGCACTGCGGCGCGCGTGGGGTAAACGGTGAGCCGGGGAGGACGCCGTCGTTCAACGGAGGAGAATGAGCGTGAAAAAATTACTGATAGCGTTGGCAGCAGCAACCGCCCTGATGGTATCCCCATCCTTGGCGCAGGACAAAAAGCTCAAGATCGGTGCCGCCCCTTATGGGCTTAATGCCGAGTTCATGCAGATCTGGTCAGCGGCCCTGAAGCAGCATCCTGCTGTCAAAAGCGGCGAGGTGGAACTGACAATCTTTGATGGCCGCTATGATGCACTGGTCCAGCAGGAACAGTTCAACACGATGATCACGCAAAAATACGATGCGATCATCTTTGCCCCGATTGATATTGAGGCCGGTGCCACCGCAGTTCAGGCCGCTCATGATGCCGGAATTCCGGTGATTGGTTCCAACACGCGGGTCAATTCAGATCTTCTCTCGGCCTATGTCGGCTCCGATGATACGATTTCGGGCTATATGGAAGCCAAGACGGTGCTTGATAAAATTGGCTGCAAGGGAAATGTGGTGATCCTTGAAGGCCCGATTGGACAGTCGGCGCAGATTTCGCGCTTACAGGGCAACAAGAAGGCGCTTGCCGAGTGCCCCAACGTTAAGGTTCTGGCCGATCAGACCGCCAATTGGTCACGCGCGGAAGCCCAGACACTGATGGAAAACTGGCTCACCGCCTATCCGGGCCAGATCAATGGCGTGATTGGCCAAAATGATGAAATGGCGCTGGGTGCGATTGAAGCGATCAAATCTGCAAAGCTGAAGGTTGGTGATTTTGCCATCGCTGGCATTGACGGCATCACCGATGCCCTGCATGCGGTGAAAAACGGCACCATGACCTCGATTTTGCAAGATGCCCGCGCTCAGGCGCAAGGAGCCCTCGACCTTGCCATCTTCAAGGCAAAAAAGGGCAATTACAAACCGCAATCAAACATCTGGGCACAATATCCAGCCATGCCTTTCAATGACGGAAAGGACAAGAATTACAATGTGCCCTGGACGCCGGTGACCAAAGACAACGTCGATAAGCTGCTCGCTGAGCGCAATTGATGCGCCGATGACATGGCTGGTGCAGGCGATTGCCCAGCACCAGCCAACAGGTTTTTCCAAAACGCTTTCCAAACCAAAATCTCGACAAAACAAGCCAGAACAAAACAAGGATGTCGCATCATGACGGCACAGGCCCCAGATATCGATTTGAATTTCCCGCTCACGGGCAAGGTTGCCCTCGTCACGGGGGGAGCCTCCGGCATTGGTGCTGCCATTTCCGAGGCCTTTGTTGCCAAGGGCGCGCACGTTGCGGTGCTGGATATCAACGCCGAGGTTGCCAAGGCCAAGGCGCTGGCACTGGGTGATCAAGCGCGCGCGTTTGAATGCAATGTCGCCAATCCAGCCTCTGTTCAAGCCGCTGTCCGCGATGTTGTCTCTGCCTTTGGCGGCGTTGATATTGCGGTCAATAGCGCGGGTGTTGCGGTGTTGGCACCAGCCGATCAGCTCTCGGAGGAGGATTGGGATAAAACCATTAACATCAACCTCAAGGGCAGTTTTCTGGTGACGCAGGCCGTTGGCAAGGTGATGATTGCGGCGGGCAAGGGCGGCAAGATCATCAATCTTGCGTCGCAGGCGGGCACCGTTGCCATTGAAGATCATGTTGCCTATTGCGCGTCAAAATTCGGCGTTATCGGCATGTCCAAGACCTTTGCCGCCGAATGGGGACGCCATGGCATTTGTGTCAATACGATTTCGCCCACCATTGTGCTGACGGAACTGGGCAAGAATGCCTGGACTGGCGAAAAGGGCGAGGCGGCCAAAAGGCGCATTCCCAATGGTCGGTTTGCCTTTCCTGAAGAAATCGCCGCCGCCGCTGTGTTTCTGGCCTCCAGCGGAGCCAACATGATCAATGGTGCGGATCTGCTGATTGATGGCGGCTACACCATTCTATGAGCTTTTCACAAAAACAGATGTGACACCACCAAAGGCTGGGGCTGACAGCTCGGAAGCGAGCAGATCAGCCGCCTGCATGGACCAGCAAACAGGAGAGACAATGCAACGTTTTGTCAACAATCCCGATGAAGTTGTCGAAGATACAGTGAAGGGCTTCATTAAAGCCCATTCTGATCATGTCCGACTGGCTGAAAACCCGCGCGTGGTTATTGCAAAACACGGGCCGCGCGCAGGCAAGGTCGGCGTGGTGACAGGCGGTGGTTCCGGCCATGAACCTGCGTTTATGGGCTATGTCGGCAAGAACATGCTGGATGCGGTTGCGGTTGGAGAGCTGTTTTCATCGCCCACGGCAAAAAGCTTTCATCATGCCATTGTCGAGGCCAATGGGGGGCGGGGCGTTGTCGTGCTCTATGGCAACTATGCCGGTGACAATATGAACGTCAAAATGGCCATCAAACTGGCCGCAAAGGATGGCATCGAGGTGGCAACCGTGGTTGCCAATGATGATGTGTGCTCTGCGCCTTTAACTGAGCGCGAAAAACGCCGGGGCGTGGCGGGCGAAATTTTTATGTGGAAGATCGGCGGTGCCAAAGCCGCAACAGGTGCCTCGCTGGAAGAGGTGCGGGCCGTGGCACAACGGGCCATCGATCAATGCCGATCCATTGGCGTTGGCCTAGGACCTTGCACCTTGCCAGCCGTTGGCCATCCGAATTTCCAGATTGAAGCGGGCACAATGGAAGTTGGCATTGGTCACCATGGGGAGCCGGGTGTGCGGGTTGAACCGTTAAAATCCGCACGCGACGTTGCCAAAGACATGTGCGACATCGTGTTGGAGGACCATAATCTGCCAGCCGGAAGCGAAGTTGCGGTGCTTGTTTCCGGGCTTGGGGCAACACCTGTCAACGAGCTTTACATTCTCAACGACACAATCGAGACAGAGATAACAGCCCGCGGGCTGGTGATCTACAAAACCTATGTCGGCAATTACTTCACCTCGCTGGACATGGTTGGGGCCACACTGACCGTTATGGCCCTTGATGCGGAGCTGAAAGCGCTTCTCGACATTGAGGTCCAGTGCACCACTCTTCTATAGAGCATCGGACCGATGCTCTAAGTTTTTGTTTACGCATCGGATTTATCTGAAAACCGGTTCCCACTTTTCAGCCGATGCTCTAAGAGGACGTAAAGAATGCCGACATTGAACAATGCCAACGCAAGTGCCATCGTCCTGTCCATGGCCGAGCGGATTGTGGAAAACCGCGCCTATCTCAGCGAAATCGATGGCAAGATTGGTGATGGAGACCATGGTGTCAACATGGCAAAAGGCTTTGCCATGGCGGCAGACAGGCTGAAGGGCGAAAACAGCTCGCTTGCCGCATCCTTTGAAACGCTTGGCACCATTCTGATGAGTGAAATTGGCGGCTCCATGGGGCCCCTCTACGGGGTGATGTTTCTGGAGTTTGCCGAAACACTGGCGGACGTTGAGGATATCGACAGTGCCCTGTTTAGCAAGATGCTCCATGCCGGGCTTGAGGGTATTCAGTCGATTGGTTCTGCCAAAGTTGGCGACAAAACGCTGATTGACAGCTTTGCGCCAGCCGTTGACGCTTTCGATCGGGCGATTGCGGCCGGCGCATCCTTTGCAGATGCGCTGGATGCGCTGGTTGTGGCCGCAGAGGAGGGGCGGGATTCCACCATCAATCTGGTGGCCAAAATCGGCCGCGCCAGCCGCTTGGGAGAGCGCTCGCTGGGCGTGCTGGATGCCGGTGCGACCTCCTGCGCTATTCTTCTCAAAGCCTTGTGTTTCGGAGCGAAAGATCGGCTGAGATAACCTGTTTATCCTGCGCCACGTCACTGCGGCGCAGTTCTCGTGAGAATTGTAATGTTGATATCATCACCAGCGGGTGACTCTTGTCTATGACCATGATTACTTTATCTCACCAGAAACCGGAGTCCCCAGGCATTGATGGCGAGCAAGCTACCAAAAACAACCGCAAGCAAAGACACGGGCGTGGATATTGCGGGTCCGATTCCGCTGCGATATGGCGATGATCCCTATGTCTGGGCGTGCTGGTTATATTATGAAGAGAACCGTACCCAGCATGATATTGCTGAAATCATGGGCATATCGCGCGCCACGGTCAACAGCTACCTTGCCGAGGCCCGCAATCGTGGCATTGTCAATATTGCACTGGAGCCATCGCGTCTCAGTTCGCTGGCGATCGCGCAAGAGCTGAAGCGGCATTTTGGTCTTCATGATTGTCTGGTGGTGCCAAGCGATGATGGCTCGCGCGCCTTGATTGACAGGCTGGGCAGCGCCGGTGGGCAGGCCATGGGAAGACTGCTGAAATCGGGCGATACGCTTGCCGTTGCTTGGGGCAGAACTGTCTTGGCGGTTGCGGAGCGGACGCCTGCGAGTGGCCTTCAGGATGTGACCATTGTTCAGGCAACCGGCGGCACAAGAGCCAGCTTTTCCTACACACCCGAACTTTGCGCCAGCGCCATGGCCAGAGCCACCGGTGCGCGACTGATCAGCCTGACGGCCCCAGCCCTTGTGGCCAATGCTGCCGTGCAATCCGCTTTTTTAAACGAGAGCCTGATTCAGGAGCAGTTCGGGGCGCTGTCTCGTGCCAACAAGGCGTTGTTTGGCATCTCGTCCCTGCGGCCCAATTCCACCATTCACACCAGCGGCTTCTTTGAGGATATCTCCATTCAGGCCTATCTGGCCAAAAACGCGGTGGGCGTGGTGGCGGGCCGCTTCATTGACTCCTATGGCCAAGCCGTCAGTGGTCCTCTGGATGAGCGCACCATCGGCTTGTCTCTGGATGTTCTCAAAGCCATGCCAAGTCGCATCGCTGTTGCAGGCGGCTTCGATAAGGTTCCGGCCATTCTAGCAGCCCTTCGCGGTGGTTTCATCAGCGTCTTGATCACCGATGCCGCAACGGGGCGCGGTATTCTCAACGCTGACGGCGTTGCGGAGATAGACCAGAAACTATCACAGCGTATCCGCGGTGACACCAGTCCTGCTGTTGCACACACCATTCGCAGCCACGTCAAAAAATTCCTCAACGACCCCGATGATGTGGTGGATGAAATGCTGGAGGGGGCAACCAAAGCCCATGCCGCCTATCTTGCGCCCATCAAGACATCCAACCGGGCGCTTGTGGCTTGCCATGGTCCCCGGCCGGGCAAGGTAGGGCTGGTGATTGGCGGTGGCACGGGGCATGAGCCTTGCTTTATGGGCTATGTTGGTCGCGGTTTGGCCGATGCTGTTGCTATTGGCAACGTGTTTTCCGCACCCCCTCCCGGACCTATACTGGAATGCGCCAAAGCGGCATCAGGCGGCGCGGGTGTATTGTTTGTCTACGGCAATTACGCCGGAGACGTGATGAATTTCGAAATGGCGGCCGAAATGGCTCAGGAGCAAAGCATTCCGGTGCGAAGCATCCTGACGACCGATGACATTGCCTCGTCTCCGATTGAAGACAAGGAGGGTCGCCGTGGCGTGGCTGGCAATGTCTTCATCTTCAAGATCGCCGGTGCCGCCTGCGATCAGGGGCTTTCTCTCGACCAATGCGAAGCGCTGGCCCGAAAAGCCAATGATCGCACATTTACCATCGGGGTGGCGCTCGAGCCCTGTTCCATGCCGCAAACACAGCGTCACAATTTTGAAATCGGACCGGATGATATTGAAATCGGCATGGGCATTCACGGCGAGCGCGGCGTGATGCGTGACCGCATGATGCGCGCCGATGAAATAACCGACCGGGTGATGGACCGGATCTTCAGCGAGATGAAAGCGCCTGCAGGTTCCTCTGTGGCGGTGCTGGTCAACTCCTTTGGCGCAACGCCTTTGATGGAACTCTATATCCTGTTTCGCCGCGTTGAGCAGCGGCTGAGCGCCAAAAACATCACAATCGAAGTCAACTGGATCGGCCATTACTGCACATCGCTGGACATGGTTGGCGCGTCCATTTCAATCCTGCATCTTGATGCGGAATTGTCGCAATTGCTCCGCCACCCATGCGACACCGCATCATTGCGTATTCCCTGACAACCGAACTGGCGGTGCGCGCCGCCGATATGAGGACATGACCCATGGCGCAGGCCGCACACGATCTTAGCCGGATGTTTCAACTGATCTGCGCGGTCATGCGCGAGCACAAGGATCATTTGTCCGAACTGGATGGCGCGATTGGCGATGCTGACCACGGCATCACGATGGCGCTGGGCTTTTCTGCCGTCAACAGCGCCATTGCAAGGCTTGATGTTCAGCTGACCTTGCCATCGCAAATTCTTGATACGGCGGCCACGGCTTTTCTTGATGCCGTGGGTGCATCCACGGGGCCGCTCTATGCCAGCGGTTTGCGCAAGGCCGCCCGTGCCCTGCAGCCGGAGGAAAGCCTCGATCGGCGCGGCCAAATCGCCTTGATTGAGGCCATAACCCTTGGCATCAAAGAGCGGGGCAAGGGGCAGCGTGGCGACAAGACCATGCTTGATGCCTGGATACCGGCCATGGAGGCAGCCCTTCAGGCCGCACAACACGATCTCGACCTTGATGCGATGTGGGAGAGAATTATCACGGACGCAGACGCGGGTGCCCAGTCCACCGGCGCAATGGTGGCGGTGCGCGGGCGCGCAGCGCGCCTGGGTGAACGCTCCCTCGGCCATATCGATCCGGGTGCCGCATCAGCGGTGTTGATCCTCAACGCAATGCGGGCCACCTTCACAGGACGATAAATGACGCGCCTTGCAGCGAGGATGCTGCGCTCGTTATGCCGCGGATATAACATGCGACAGCGCCGATTTTCCCGGACAAACTCTAACCCAAGAGTGCTGTGAGTTCCGGGGTTGCAGCCGTCAGAGCCGATGCATAGCGATCTGCGGCTTCGTCAATGTCTGCTGCCGTAATAGACAGCGGTGGAGAAAACGAATTCACGGGCACGAAGGGCAGCGCGCGTGTCAGCACGCCCTTCTGAGCGGCGTGGCGTGCTACAATCTTGTGAGGCGCGCTTCCTTCGGGAAAGCTTTTCCGTGTGGCGCGATCGGCCATAAACTCGACCCCAACCATCAGGCCGACCCCTCTCACATCTGCGACATAAGGATGACCGGCAAGACGGTTTTTGAGCGCGCCCAGAAGATGCGGCCCAAGGCGGGCAGAGTTGCCCACAAGATCCTCGCGCTCGATCACATCAAGATTGGCCATGGCAACGGCGCAACCCACCGGATGGCCGGAATAGGTAAAGCCATGCATGAAGGTGCCATTCTTTTCCGATACGGCTTCGAGAACCGACCAGATCCTGTTTGAGACGATAGAAGCCGACATGGGGAAGTAAGCGCTGGTAAGCCCCTTGGCCAGCGAGACAATATCGGGTCGCAGCTTGTAGGTGCCGGTGCCAAACCACTGCCCTGTGCGTCCGAAGCCGGTGATGACCTCATCGGCGATCAGCAAAATATCATGGCGGTCAAGAACGGCCTGGATTTTTTCGAAATAGCCCTCTGGTGGAAGAAACACGCCGCCGGTGCCCATCACGGGCTCTGCGATGAAAGCGGCAATTGTCTCTGGCCCTTCCTTGGCGATCAACGCTTCAAGGTCGGCAACCATGCGGTCGGTAAATTCAACCTCGGTCTCACCGGCGTTGGAAAAGCCAAAATAATGAGGGCAGGACGTGTGCAGCACACCCTCGATCGGCTGATCGAAATCCTTGTGATAGGCCGAAATGCCGGTGAGGCTGCTGCTGGCATGCGTCAGGCCATGGTAGGCACCCAATCGCGCAATGAATTTCTTCTTTTTTGGTAGGCCGCGCATATTGTTGAAGTAGCGCACCAGCTTATAAGCCGTGTCATTGGCGTCTGAACCTGAGGTGCCGAAAAATACCCGCGCCATGTGCGGCGCTGCTGCTTTTTCTCGGAAGAGGGTCAAAAGCCGGTCCGCCAGTTCAATGGCAGAAACGGAGGCCGCACCGCCAAACAAATGCTGGAAACTGAGTTTCTTCATGGATTGGGCTGCGGCATCCGCCAACTCGTCGCGGCCATAACCCACGTTGACACACCACAGCCCGGCACCCATATCGATAAAGTCTTTACCCGCGTGGTTGCGAAGATGCACACCCTCTGCCTGCGAATAAATTGCTGGTCCATTCTTCATGACATCGGAAAGCGACGAGACCGCATGGAAAAGGCTGTTGCGGTCCATATCTTCAAGGTTGTAGTTCGACGCTTGGTCCATCGTGTAAATAGCCTTTTAGAAGGATGGAGGCGCAAGACGAGCCTTGAGGGCTGCCACAGCGCTTCCTGGTGTTGTCAAAACAGGGGCTGATATAACCCCGCGAATAGGATCTGCTGCCCGCGCCAGTGAGAATTGCCCCAGAACGAGCACATCGAGATGTTCGAGGGCCCGGCTGGCCTCGACCGCCAATTGATCGTGGCGGTCACCATCACCTGCTTTTAATGCTGCCAACGCACTGTCTGCGACGATGGTGGTAACGCGAATGTCTTTTCCCCGCTGCTTTGCCATCGCGTGCAACTCTTCTTCGAGGGCAGCACTGGATGGGCCAAAGGTCACGAGCAGGCCGATGTTTGATCCGATCGCCAGCGCGTCTTCAAAGGCGGCTTCATTGGGCCGCAGCACGGGAATGGGGAGTTTTTCCTTCACGGCATCAATGGCTGGACCGAAAGCAGAGCAAGTAAAGAGGATGGCTTGGGTTTGCCCCGCCTTGCCCGTCGTGGCCGTTGCATAATCAGCAAGCGTTTGAAACCTCTGCATCATTGGTTGATCCAGATGTCCAAGATCGGCAAGGTCGATGGCAAGCGACGTGTCTAGCAGGTCGAAACAAAAAGCCTCTGGCCACATGTGCGCAAAAGCATTGCGCGCCGGATAGACCGATTCTTCCAATGCGTGAATAAGAGCAATGCGGGGTGTTGGCTCAACCACGGGCGATCTCCCGCGCCTTCAGCGCATTGATCAGCTTAAAATCACGATCAGCTTCCAGCTCTTCAATCGAGCGGCCTGCCGCCTCCTGGGCAATCCCGTCAATGAGCGCAGCGCAGACTTCGGGCGTCAGGTCCGGACTTCCCAGCGATTGCCAGCGACGAACCTGACTTGGCCCCAGATGTTGCAGATAGTGGGATATGCCGCCAGTGCCGCCGCCGAGGTGATACACCATATGGGCGCCAACGACAGACCAGCGAAGACCGGGGCCATGCACCAGGGCTGCATCGACGGCTTCAACATCGGCAATGCCTTCTGCAACAATATGAACGGCCTCGCGCCAAAGTGCAGACGCCAGACGGTTGGCAATGTGGCCCACCGCATCTTTTTTCAGGCGCACCGGATGGCGACCAAGGTTGCGATAAATGGCTTCTGCCTGCACGACAATAGCATTATCTATGCCATAGAGCTCCACCAGTGGCACAAGATGGGGTGGATTGAAGGGATGCGCTGTGACCAACCTGTGAGGCCATTGCAAATCGGGTGAAATATCAGACCAGGTCAGGGCCGATGTGCTGGATGCGATGATGGCTGACTGCGGCGCATTCTCCTCAATTTCGCGCAACACTGCGCGCTTGAGGGGAATATTTTCCGGCGCATTTTCCTGAATGAGAACCACACCGGCCACCGCTTCGGCAAGCGTTTCCGTCACCGTCAGGCAACCTGCACCCGTTGCACCAAGCTCACGCAACTGAGCGAGGGGGCGATTGACCCGCGCCCCAAAGCCTTCTGCGGTCTCTTGGTTCGGATCAAATGCCCGCACGTTATAGCCATGCGCGAGAAACAAGGCGGCCCAGCTTTCACCAATCAATCCGCAGCCAACAATGGCGATGCTGTCATTCTTTGGGCTCACTGTGCGCTTACCTCTTGGCAGGATATTAAAATCGCGATCTGCGATCGCACTTTGATAGACGCTTATTGAACGCCTTTCAAGCCCTTTGATCGAATGCAGGCTTCACCTCAGACGGCACCGCGCAAGGGCAGAGGATGACCGGAGCGATCTTGTCCGAGAGCGGTCTGGACCTGGAGGTATTTTATCGGAGCTATTGGGAAAAGCTTTGGCAATGCCAGCACGATGCTATCACCCGATCGTAGGGTGTGATCAATATCTCTTTGAAGCAAAACAGATAAAGCGTGACGCCTCAGACATCTTCCGCAAATTTGCCATGCTTCAGCAAAAACGCCATGCCAGCCTGAACATCGCGGGTGATTTCCGCACCGGCATCCTCCGCGCGATTGTCAATCAAGGCCGCAATTGCTGCATCGTGGAAATTCGCATCGGTCATCTGGCTGAGATCTTTGTTGAGGTGCCGGAGGAATGGTGCTGCCAACAGCCACAGCAATCGAATGTGAAGAAACAGGATGTCTGAATTGCAATGCTTGTAAATCGAGAATTTGAGCCTTTGATTATAGTCCAGATAGAGATCGATATCATTTTTTGCGATCGCCTCTTCCAGACCCATGCCAAAGGTTTTCAACTCGTGCAGGCTTTTCTGGCTCATCCTGCCGCAGGCTGCCGTGGTCGCACGCCCCTCCAGTAAGGCACGAAGCTCCATGACATCCTGAAATTTCTTGCGGCTAATCAGCGGGATGGTGAAGGTGCCGTTGGCATTCTGGGTTACGGCCCCTTCCGCCACCAGACGCCCCAAAGCTGCCCTGACCGGCATATCACTGGTGCCCAGTGCTGCTGCCAATTTACGCGAGCTCACCTTTTGCCCCGGCTGAAAGCCGCCCCGCATCAAAACTTCGGTAATTCGCTCATAAACCTTCTCCTGCACAGATTGGTGGTCAATCGGCTGCATGGAAAGAACAGAGGGACTTACTTTATCGCTTTTCATTCGATACCTTGATCACCGCATAAAACAGCGGGCTGCATTCCGAAACGCTGCGCGGATAAAGCACACGCAGTGTTGGTCTGATCAAAAAAGGGCCTCAGCCGTCTGACTGTGATGCGAAATAGTCGATCATAGCCGCAACGCGACCGGGATGAGACGATTCTAATGGCACACTTATTTTCACTTTAAAAGATTGCATTCCATCACGGATGCCGCTTTTCTTAGCGCGGATACAACAGACCACTCAGAAATGTGACAATTTCTTCGGCCGCAAAGGCCCCCGATTCAGCTTTCGATGTGAGCTCTTTTGCTGCACCTGAAAACGCAACAAGCGTGATCAACGATGGAGCATCCGTGCCAAATTGAGCGAAAATCTCACGACAGGCCTGCAAAAAGGCCTCGTCACAGGACCGCCGAACGGCTTCCGTCTCAGCCGAGCCACACAACGCGCCCTCCAATGCGACCGCAGCAGGCCCTGCCCCAAGAATACAGCCTACATAAGAGTGTGCAAGCAGATCGGCAGCCTCTTGCGGGCTGCCAGCCTGGGTGATCTCGGTTCGCATTTTGTCGAGATATCGTTGACAATAGCGCAGATACAGGGCTGCCAGCAGACCCGAGCGGCTGATGAAATGCTCATAGGCAAGCGGCTTCGAAACGCCGCCCCGTTGGGCCAACCGTGCCAGTGTCATGTGCTCAACGCCATCAGCGGCAATCATGTCCCACGCACAATCCAGCAGGTGATCTCGCCGCGCCTCTGCGGTCATTCGCATTGTAAAAGCCCTCTTAGTGCGTTGACGAAGAAACTTACCAATAGTAAGTTACTATTTGTAGGTTATCAAACCATACCATGAGTGACCCGCAAAATCATGCGGATTGATAGAATTCCCTCGGTTTCGACGGTGTCGAACATCGAATAACATCAAGAATCGGAGACAGACAGCTATGAAAACCGTGATTGTAATTGGCGCAAGTGGCAAAATGGGCCAGGCTGCCATGACAGGGCTTGGACATCACCGCATCGTGACGGCCAGCCAGTCTGGCAACGGCTGCGACCACAAGGTTGACATTACGGACCCATCGTCGCTCCACGCCCTGTTTAAAGCCGTGGGCACTTTCGATGCGGTTGTGAATGCCGTTGGCTATTGCGAATACGCTCCCTTTGTCGAAATGACCGATGAGCAATGGCACACGACAATCAACAGTAAGCTGCTGGGGCAAATGAACATTGTCAAAATTGGATCCAGATATATTTCTGAAGGCGGTTCGTTCACGCTGATCTCCGGCATACTCTCGCTCAAGCCCATTCCAATGGCGATCGCCGATGCAACAACCAGTGGCGCAATCGAAACCTTTGCGAAATGCGTTGCCCATGAATTGCCCCGCGCAATCCGGGTTAATGTTATTAATCCGACCGTTCTGGAAGAATCCTGGGATGTTTATGGCGAGATGATGCCAGGCTTCCAGCCTGTACCCGGCAGTCTCGTTGGCAAAGCCTTTCAGAGATCCGTGGATGGCTTTATCACTGGCCAGATCCTGACCGTCGACGCCTGATGCCATGATTGGGCGCGCATTGCTTTGGTGGAGGTCGGCAAAATGTGATGTGCGCCCATTTATTTTGCGCAAACAGCCAATGCGTCAGGCCCTGAGACTGGGCTTCATGAAGCGACAGAAATTAAACCGTGCTTCTATTGCGCGATCGCAGATCGCATATTATAACCTTTCAATCTTCTGACATCGCGACCCGCGCCCGTGTTGGCGCCTTACCTTCGAAGCATTAACGAGGTGCATAATGACAACTGAGCAGTTCTATATCGATGGGCGCTGGGTCGCTCCGCTTTCAAGTGATGGAATGGATATTGTCTCGCCGGGAAACGATGCTGTCTGTGGTCGCGTGGCATTGGGATCTGCCGCAGATGTCGATCTTGCTGTGTCTGCCGCGAAGCGGGCGTTTGTAAGCTGGAGCCAGACCACGCCTGCCGAACGCCGCGCTGTTCTGGAGCGGGTCGTTAAGGTTTATGCCCGTCGGAGCAATGACATTGCCGATGCCATGATGCTGGAAATGGGCGCGCCTAAGACGCTTGCCCGCGGGGCTCAAGCTGGCGCGGGTCTTGGCCATCTCAAGGATTTCGTGCGGGCCATGGATCAAATTCATTGGGAACGCCCCTTGTTTCAAGGGGATACCGAAAATCATATTGTCATGGAGGCAAAAGGGGTGGCTGCCCTGATCACGCCTTGGAACTGGCCGATGAATCAGGTGACATTGAAGGTGGGCGCAGCACTTGCCGCAGGCTGCACCATGGTGTTGAAACCATCAGAACTGTCGCCGATCTCTGCTGCCGTTTTTGCTGAAATTCTAGATGAAGCCGGAGTGCCCGCCGGTGTGTTCAATCTGGTGCATGGTACAGGGCCCGTTGTTGGTGAAAGGCTTGCCGGACACCCGGACGTTGCCGTGATTTCGCTGACCGGATCGACCCGTGCTGGCATTGCCGTGACCAAGACCGGGGCCGATACCATCAAGCGCGTCGGTCTTGAGTTGGGCGGCAAGGGTGCCAATATCATATTTGCTGATGCGGATGTGGAAGCAGCGGCAACCCAGACGGCACAGCATATGTTTCGCAACAGCGGGCAGTCTTGCAATGCGCCGTCGCGGATGCTGGTTGAGCGATCGGTTTACGATCGCGCGGTCGCGGCAGCCGCGGCTGTTGCCGGTCAGGTCAAGGTTGGGCGTCCAGAGGCCGATGATACCCAGATGGGGCCTGTGGTCAGTGCGGCACAGCATCAGCGCATTCAATCGCTGATCCGTACAGGCATTAGCGAAGGTGCGGTGGTTGCCGCGGGAGGCCCGGACAATCCAGAGGGTCTGAATGATGGGTTCTATGTCAAGCCAACGGTCTTTTCAGGTGCCACCAATCAGATGACGATTGCGCGGGAAGAGATTTTTGGACCCGTTCTGACCATTATCCCCTTCGATGACGAGGCTGAGGCGGTGACAATTGCCAACGACAGCGTCTATGGGCTTGCGGCCTATATCTGGACCGGCGATTCCGAACGCGCGCGCAGAGTGTCACGCAAGTTGCGCAGTGGCATGATCCGCCTCAATGGTTCCGACCTTCCGTTTGGTGCGCCGTTCGGTGGCTTTGGCCAATCCGGCATTGGCCGTGAAGGTGGCGTCTGGGGTATTGAGGAATATCTTGAGGTGAAAGCCATCAGTGGTTGGACCGCGGCATAACGCGCGCAAGCAAAACATCATTTTGGCAAAACGCGCATAGGTGAACCCATGCTCGCCAAAGCGCGCATGTCACTATTGCTTTCGATCTAGGTCAGGCGGCTTTCAATCAGAAAGCCGCCTTTTGCATGTCAACAACAGCGATAGGACAGCACGCCCGCGCCCCTGGGCCTGCTTCGCAACGCACCTCCTTTTCTCATATGCTTTTCTTTAAAATGCCTTTTATCGCTCTTGATTTTTGCGATCGCAGATCGTAGAAATAATTTGATCAAATTATTTCTACGATCTGGAGATTTGCCCATGTCACTCGCGAATAAGGTTTGTATTGTGACGGGTGCCACGTCCGGCATCGGGCTTGCGATCGCAAGGGAATTGTCGTTGGAAGGTGCGCATCTTGTGCTCGTTGGCCGCAATGTCGCAAAAGGCAATGCAATCGCGGCCGAGCTTTCCCGCCAAGACCGGAAACCCTTGTTTGTGGCCGCCGACCTCGGCGATCGTGCGGCACCTGAGCGGATCTGCTCAGCCACGCTTGCGCGCTTTGGACGTATCGACATTCTTGTGAACAATGCGGGTCTGTTGATCAATGGCTCTGCGCTGGAGTGTTCCGATGAGGATTGGGACCGGGTGTTGGACGTCAATGTTTCTGCAGCGTTCAGAATGTCGCGTGCGGTTTTGCCGTCCATGCTCAAGCAGCGCTATGGCTCCATTGTCAATGTGGCATCGGACTGGGCATTGATGGGGGCAAGGGGTGCGGTTGCCTATTGCGTCTCAAAGGCGGCGCTCACGCAATTGACCCGCTGCATGGCCCTCGATCACGCCACCGACGGAGTGCGCGTGAATGCAATATGCCCAAGCGACACCGACACCCCGATGCTGGATCTTGCCTTTCCTGGAGACGATCGCGCAGCGAAAGTGCAAGCGCTTGCGGACACAATCCCCATGGGCCGTGTGGGACGGGTTGAGGAAATTGCCAAGGTTGCGGTGTTTTTGGCCTCGGACAACGCCAGCTTCATGACTGGCGCACTGGTGCCGATTGATGGAGGCACATCCGCGCAATAGCTGCAGCTCTTGGCAAAAAATGCCGTGCCGTGGCGATGGCCATCGCCGTGAACAGAAACGTTAATTCAGGTGCCGAAATGCGCCGCAACAGTGGAGTATCCGGGGTGCTGAGCATTCAACAAAACCTGATCGCTGGCATTTGGCGTGATGGCGCAAGCGTAACAGAAAACCGCAATCCGTCTGATGTTTCCGACCTTATTGGCCTCTATGCCAGCGGCACGGCAGACGATGTCGGTGCCGCAAGTGTCGCTGCGGCGCAGGCGCAGGTGGATTTTGCAAAAAAGGGCCCGCAAGTGCGGGCCGACCTTTTGGAAAAGATCGCACAGACGATCGAAAAACGTGAAGGTGAGCTCAGCACCATGCTGGCCCGTGAAGAGGGCAAAATTATCTCTGAAGCGCTGGCCGAAACGCGGCGCGCGGCCCAGGTGTTTCGCTTTTTTGCTGGCGAAGCCTTGCGGCTGCAAGGGGAGGCGCTTGCCTCTGTTCGCCCCGGTGTCGATGTCGAGATCATGCGTGAGCCGGTTGGCGTTGTCGGACTGATTACGCCGTGGAATTTCCCGATCGCCATTCCGGCCTGGAAGATCGCGCCGGTTTTGGCCTATGGCAACGCTGTGGTGTTCAAGCCAGCCGAGCTGACGCCCGGCACAGCCCATCTTCTGGCGCAAATCATTGTTGAGGCGGGATGCCCGGCGGGCCTGTTCAATCTCGTCATGGGTGCAGGCTCGCGCATTGGCCCGGCGATGCTCTCGGATGCCCATATTCAGGCAATCTCGTTTACGGGTTCGGTTCCGACCGGTCGCGGCATTGCGCGGACGGCAGCAGAGACGATGAAAAAGGTTCAGCTCGAAATGGGTGGCAAAAACCCCATGGTCGTGATGGAGGATGCCGATCTTGAGGTGGCTGTATCCGTTTGTCTCAACGGTGCGTTTTTCTCGACCGGTCAAAGATGCACAGCCTCGTCTCGCCTGATTGTGCATGAAAAAATTCACGACGCCTTTGTCGAAAAATTGTCTGCGCACATGCGCGACCTCAAGGTCGGGCCAGCTCTGGATGCCACAAGCCAAATCGGCCCTGTTGCTTCTGAGAGCCAGTTGAACGGCAATCTTGGCTATGTCGCTTTGGCAAAAGAGGAGGGGTGTGACGTTATCGGTGGTGAGCGGCTTGACGGCCCAACCAACGGATATTTCCAACGCCCCGCACTGTTTATCGGTGCCAGCAATGACATGCGCGTGAGCCGGGAAGAAATTTTTGGCCCCTGCGCCAGCGTCATCAAGGTCTCCGATTTTGATCATGCGTTGAGCATCGCCAATGATACGCAGTTTGGCCTTTCATCCGGCATTTGCACGCAAAGCCTGCGCTATTCGCGTGAGTTTCGGCGCAACAGCCAATCGGGCATGGTCATGGTCAATCTGCCGACCGCAGGTGTTGATTATCACGTGCCCTTTGGTGGCCGCAAAGCCAGCAGCTTTGGCCCCCGCGAACAGGGGCGCTACGCCGCCGAATTCTACACAACGGTCAAGACGGCCTACGTGTCTGCATCCTATTAAAAAAACAGCGCCGGTCGAGCCGAGCGCATCCGAGAGAGGGTTCCATGACGATTTTAAACAGCACCCGGGAATTGCAAATCACTGATGCCGCGCATCACCTGCACCCTTTCACCAATACGCGAGAGCTCAACGCGCGTGGCGTCCGCGTCATCACAACAGGCAAGGGTGTTTATCTGCATGATTCCGAGGGCAACAAGATCCTCGACGGGATGAGCGGTCTTTGGTGCGTGAATGTCGGTCATGGTCGCAAGGATATCGTCGATGCCGTGGCCAAACAGCTGGAAGAACTGACGTTCTACAATACGTTTTTCAACACCACCCATCCGCCCGTTGTTGCGCTGTCAAAGCTGCTCTCGGAAGTGACGCCCAAGCAATTCAACTATTTCCATTTTACCGGCTCCGGCTCGGAATCCAATGACACAATCTTCCGGCTGGCACGTTATTATTGGCAGTTGATGGACAAGCCGGAGAAGACGATCTTCATCTCCCGCAGAGGCGGCTATCATGGCTCCACCGTTGCCTCGGCATCACTGGGCGGCTTTGGGTCGATGCACGAGCAGGGTGGCCTGCCAATTCCAGGCATTTTCCACGCTCCACCGCCATCATGGTGGGCCAATGGCGGCGATTTGACCCCGGACGAGTTTGGTTTGAAGGTTGCCAATCAAACACTGGAACTGATTGACTCCATTGGTGCGCACAAGATTGCAGCGATGATCGGCGAGCCGATTATGGGTGCTGGCGGCGTCATCATTCCACCCAAGACCTATTGGCCCGCCGTGGCCAAGGGGCTGAAAGAGCGCGACATTCTGTTCATCTCCGACGAAGTGATCTGCGGCTTTGGCCGCACCGGGGAATGGTTCGGCTGCGAACTGATGGGCACCGAGCCTGACTTCATGACCATGGCCAAGGGTATTACATCCGGATATGTGCCCATGGGCTGCGTCGGCGTGTCAGACCGCATTGCCAATGTTTTGTTGGAAAAAGGCGGCGAGTTTGCGCACGGCTACACCTATTCCGGCCATCCGGCAGCATGTGCTGCGGCCATTGCCAATCTGGAAATTATCCGCTCGGAAAAGCTGGTGGATCGCGTTCGTGACGATATTGGCCCGTATCTTCAAAGCAAATGGAAAGCCCTTGCTGACCATCCAATGGTTGGTGAAGCGGTGATGGAAGGTCTTATTGGCGCTTTCCAGTTTACGCCAGATAAGAACGCCCGTTCCAACTTTGCCGATGAAGCCAAAATTGGTTTGACCGCCCGTGATTTCTCGTTTGAAAATGGTTTGGTCATGCGCGCTGTTGGTGATCGCATGGTCATTGCACCGCCATTGACGATTACCCATGCCGAAGTGGATGACCTGATGGAAAAGACCATCAAGGTTATTGATCTCACCTATGCCCATGTTCGAAAAAATGGGCTCATTGGCTAAGTTGAAATCCACACAGATGTTGAACTGGTAGTAAGCATGACAACAATATCACCAACCGGCTCTAACCTCGATGAAGCCAGTGAATTTCTCGCAAAATACCCTGAGGTCGAGGGTATCGATATTGTCATGACGGATTGCCACGGCATTGGCCGTGGCAAGATTATTCGCCGTCATGAACTGGCTTCGCTCTACACTTCGGGCCGTGCCATGCCGAGTTCCCTGTTTGGGCAGGATGTGGCCGGTGACGATGTGGATACGTCGGGGCAGGTGCTGGATGGCGGTGGAGACAAGCGGTGCTGGCCATTGCCCGGCACACTGGGCATGATGCCGCACACCAAGCGTGGCCAGGTTCTGGTGAGCATGTATGATGCAAGTGGGGAGGCCTATCCGGCCGAGCCACGGCATGCACTGGTTCGCCAGATCGAAAAGTCCGTAGCGAGCGGTTTCACCCCGATGGGTGCGTTTGAGCTGGAATTCTATCTGGTGGACCGCAAGCCTGACCAAACTGGTCGGTATCAGCCAGCGGGTTACGTGATGACGGGCCGACGCTCGCTCAATCGAAATACGATGGCCGTGGACGAACTGGATGAAATGTCGCCTCTGTTCGATGCCATTTATGAAGGGGCGGCCCATCTCGGTTTGACGCTGGAATCGTTGATTTCAGAATATGCGGTTGGGCAATATGAGTTGACCATTCGTTACCGCGACCTGCTGCGGGCCGCTGATGATGTGATCATTGCCAAGCGATTGATCCGGTCGTGCGCGAGACGGTTTGGCGTGGAGGCTTGCTTTATGGCAAAGCCCTTTGGTCTTGAAGCTGGCTCTGGCATGCATCTGCATCTGTCGCTGGCTGATAGGGCCGGCAACAATCTCTATGCCGACCAGGCAGATGGATCACTCAGCCCTTTGATGCTGCAATCCATCGCCGGCATCCGCAACACGGTCGGTGATACGATGCTGGTTCTGGCGCCCTTTCTCAATTCATGGCGCAGGTTTGCGTCGGCATCCTATTCGCCAGCATCGGATGATTGGGGCGTTGAAAACCGCACGGTGGCACTGCGCATACCGGGCACGCCGGGCAAAACCCGCCATTTCGAACACCGCGTTGCCGGTGTGGATGCCAACCCTTACATGGTTGCCACAGTGACACTCGCTGGCGCTTTGCGCGGGATTGCCGAAAAGCTGGATCCAGGCCCCGCTGTCGAAGGCAATAGCTATGCCGAGCAGCGCGCCAACAGCCTGCCCAAAAGCTGGCTTGAGGCCATTCATAGAACGGAGCAATCCAGCTTTGTGAAGGATGTTTTGGGCGCAAGTCTGCATCAGGCTTTCACCGCCGTAAAGCATGCGGAATATCAACGCCTTGCGCTTGAGGTGTCTCAAGCCGAATGGGATCTTTATGGGTTTGTTGTGTGATGACAGATGAAAGCTGCACGCCTATTTCTCCCGGTCTTGAATTTGTTTTCGATATAAATGCAGAGATCGGGCAGCCGCTGGATGGTGGTGTAGGTCGCAATGGCCATCGACGGATTATCCCCATTCTGGGCGGCGTGGTGCGTGGACCACGGCTCAACGGTCGTGTTTTGATGGGCGGGGCAGATTACGAGTTGATCCGCAGCGACGGCTGCTCCGTGGTGACCGCGCATTACACCCTTGAAGCCGATGATGGTACCCCGATTTATATTCGCAATCAGGGCCTGTTTATCGCCCCGCGCGAGACGGTTGTGCGGGTTGAAGCGGGCGATTTTGTCTCGCCGGACCAATACTATTTTCGGTCCGCGCCGATCTTTGATGCACCCATCGGTCCCCATTGCTGGCTGTCCGATGCGCTGTTTATTGCCTCCTGCGCGTTCAAGACCACAGATGTGACCATTTCTGTCTACAAAGTGACTTAAAGCGTATTGCGGCTTATCCGCCTCAGGAAAAATGCTTTAAGTATTTGTTTTTTCGATACCGCAAAGCCGCTGCAATCCTTTGCGAAACAGACTCTAGCCGGAGCAGTAAAATGACGCCGAAGCACAAGACAATAGGCATTCTGGTCACCGGGCACACGCCCGAGGAACTGAAGGAGGATTTCGGCACCTATGCCGATATGTTCGTGTCTATGCTCGGGGATTTCAACTTCACGTTTAAGCGCTATTTTGTTGTTGATGGTGAGTTTCCTGACGGACCACACGATGCCGAGGGCTGGTTGGTCAGCGGGTCGAAGTTTGGCGTCTACGAAGATTACGCCTGGATCCGGCAGCTTGAAGATTTCATCCGCTCGGTTCATGCCGCAAATGTGCCGATGGTGGGCATTTGCTTTGGACACCAAGCCATGGCCAAGGCGCTGGGCGGCGAGGTTGAAAAATTCAATGGAGGTTGGGCTGTCGGAACAACAACCTACCAGAGGCCTGAGCTGAACGAAGAGCAGGTGTTGTTGGCCTGGCATCAGGATCAGGTCATCAAGGCACCAGCCATCGCACAGGTTGTTGGCTCCAACGATTTCTGCCAAAACGCAGTGCTGCGCTATGGCGACTGGGGCCTCTCCTTTCAGCCGCATCCCGAGTTTAGCCCTGCATTTTACAAGGGACTGCTCGATACCCGCTCGTCCGTTCTGCCACTAGCCCTTGTTGAACAGGTGCGCGATGTCACGCAGCCTTTATCAACGCAGCCTGTGGTCCAGGAGATTGGTGAATTTCTGGCGCGCGAGCGTTGAAGAAGCAAAGTTGGGCGCTGTTGCAGCAGCTCTCACCGCAAGGACGTCACCGAGGGTCATTGTTTCTCAATCGATTGGGCTTTTGCTTTGTCTAAAAAGAAATGCCGCCCGAGATGACCAATACCGTCTTGAATATCCGCCGTGATTGCGATTTTGAGTGCTTCAATGTCTTTATCGCGGATGGCGGCTATAGCCTCGGCATGGCGGTCAACGCGGTAACTTTCGGCGAGATTGGCGGTTGCTGCACGCATAAACGGCCCAAGCCGAACCCAGATGGAATCCAGCAGGCTCAGCAGCACAAAACCGGAGTTCACCTCAAAAATGCAGCGGTGAAACGCGATGTTGAGCCGTGTTGCCCCCTGAAAATCGCCTGCGTCATAAGCTTCTTCAAGTTGTTTATCGATGGCCTGCAGCATGTCAATGCGTGCGGTCTCGATGTGCGGCAGCGCCCGCTCTGCCGCCAATGTCTCCAGCGCAATTCTGGTTGCAATGATTTCATCAAATTTCACAGGCGTCATATCTGGAACGCGAACACGCCTGTTGTCCATATATTCCAGCGCGCCATCGGCAACCAGACGGTGCAGTGCCTCGCGCACAGGCATGGCGCTCACCTTCAGACTTTCGGCAACGCCATTAATGGTAATGGGCAAGCCGGGTTCGACTGCTCCACACATCACTTGATCGCGCAGGGTTCTATAGACCCACTGCTTGGCCGATTCTGAGGCTCTTTTTTTTTCCTTGATCATTGCTCACTCTGCTTTGTTGCAACACGGACCATGCCCTCTCCCTATCATATGCGCGCAATCTGCGAAGAGTAACGGCAATGTTTTTTTAAAAAGCGCATTTAATTCTTGCAATTTGATCAAATTGAGTTTGATATGATCAAAACAATGCGATCGCAGATCACATAAATGGGGAATGAATGGATGACGCTTAATGCTGAAGCAGGGCACGGCGATGCTGTGGCTTTAGATGCTGTGACGAGAGATTTTGGCATCTATCGTGCCGTCAATGAAATCTCGCTTTCGATTGCCAACAATGAATTTTTTACGCTGCTCGGCCCTTCAGGGTGCGGAAAGACGACTCTCTTGCGCATGATTGCTGGTTTTGATTGGCCAACCAGCGGCCGCATTTTTGTGGCAGGCGATGAAATGACGCATTTGCCGCCCAACCGCAGACCCATTAACACCGTTTTCCAAAGTTATGCGCTGTTTCCGCATATGACTGTTGCCGAAAATATTGGCTTTGGACTTCGCATGCTGAAGCGTCCACGCGAAGAAGTCACAGCCACCGTTAATAAAATGCTGGATCTCATCCATTTGAGCGGTCGCGGTGATCAGTCTGTGACGCGCCTATCCGGCGGGCAGCAACAGCGTGTTGCCCTTGCGCGGGCGCTGGCACCGCGCCCCAAAGTTCTCCTGCTGGATGAGCCGCTTTCGGCGCTGGATCTGAAGCTGCGCAAGGCCATGCAGATTGAATTGAAACGCTTGCAGGCCGATACCGGCATTACCTTTATCTTCGTGACCCATGATCAGGAAGAAGCGCTGTCCATGTCAGACCGCATCGCGGTGTTGAGTGAAGGGTCGGTGCGACAGCTGGGAGCGCCCAGTGAGCTATATGACCGCCCTGCTGACCGGTTTGTGGCGGATTTCATTGGCGAAACAAATTTCCTGACCGTCGATGTGAGCGATATTTCGGCAGGAGCAGGGCGCGTCACATTGGCGTCTGGCGCTGTGGTGGGTGCCAAATGCCCCCAAGGGCTTGCCGCTGGAAAAGCAACGGCCGTCGTGCGCCCGGAGCATGCCCAACTTGTTACGAATGACGCCGATGCACTGCTGAGGGGGACGATCCGAGATGTCATTTATCTGGGAACAGATACGCATCTTCACGTTACCTTGTCTGATGGCGGTCATTTCATTGTGCGTCAGCAAAACCTGACGGCAGGCACGTGCGGTGTCGAGGCCGGTCAAACGGTTGCCATCGGCTTTGCCGAAGGCACGCTTCAGCTTTTGAAGGATTAGGCCATGAGCACTTTGTCTTTGCAGGAAAGCGCCCGCAAAAAGGCTGACATCCGGGGACGTTGGCTGAGATCGGCACCGGCGCTGGTTCTTGTGACGTTGGGTGCGGCGGCCCCTCTGCTCGTGGTCTTTATCTATTCGTTTTTAAGCCCCGGTGATTATGGGGATGTGAAATTTGAACTTTCGGGGCAGGGCTGGTTCGGCGTTCTGTTCGAGGTGGATTTTCTGGACGGCACCGTCTCGTTTGCCCAGACCAATCTGGATGTTCTGGTTCGAAGCATCAAACTCGCATTGCTGACGACACTGATCTGCGCCATTGTCGGCTTTCCAACTGCCTTTTTTATCGCAACCCGCAAGCGGCAGGTGCGATCCGTCTGGCTGTTTCTGATCACCATCCCGTTCTGGACAAATATGCTGATCCGCACTTTTGCGATTCAGGATTTGTTGCGCACAGAGGGGATCGTCAATTTCCAACTCTTACGTTTTGGCATCATCGATCAGCCTATTCAGTTTTTGTACACGGATACGGCTGTGCTTTTGGGCATGCTCTATGTCTTTCTGCCGCTGATGGTTCTGCCGCTCTATTCCAGTCTGGAGAAGTTTGATTTCCGGCTCGTTGAAGCGGCTTATGATCTCTATGCGTCGCGCTGGGCGATGTTGACCAAAGTGATCATGCCGCTTGCGGCACCCGGTTTGATTGCGGGGTCTGTGCTGGTGTTTATCCCGGCAGTTTCCAACTACATCGTTCCACAGCTTCTGGGGGGCGGCAAAAACATGATGATCGGCAATCTGATCGACCTTCAATTTGGCCAGGGGCGAAATTGGCCTTTGGGTTCTGCGCTTGCGGTGAGCCTAGTTGCCATCGTCTCCGTGGTTCTGGTGGTTGTCATGCGACGGGCAAAGGGCGCGGAGGTCTCCCATGGCTAAAATGAAAAGTACCTCCTATCTGCCAGGGGTTGCCCCTGTGGCGGCGCTGGTTTTCTTCTTCCTGTACGCGCCAATCGGCGTGCTCGTCTTATATGCCTTCAACGCGGGCACATCGGTGACGGGTTGGGAAGGCTTCTCTCTGCGCTGGTTTGCTGCTGCATGGAACGATCCGCATGTGTTTGATGCAGCCAGCCGCTCGCTCTTCATTGCCGCTTGTGCCTCTGTTATTGCCACGGCCGTCGCAACACCCGCGGCACTGGCAACCACACGAGTTGCCGAGTACCGTGGCAAGGGCTTGAAAACATCGATCATCAATTTGCCACTGCTGGTGCCAGAAATCGTAACCGCTGTGGGCCTGTTGATTGTGTTTTCGCGTCTCAAGGTTTGGACCGGCTACACAGGTATCGGATATATCGTCCTTGCCCACGCCGCATTCTGCGTTCCCTTTGCGTATATGCCGCTGCGGGCGCGCTTGTCGGACATGAACCGCTCATTGGAAAACGCCGCTTCGGACCTGTATGCCTCCAGCTGGCAAACCTTCAGATTCGTCACCTTGCCGATGATTTGGCCCGCCATCATTGCCGGCGGCATGCTCTCTTTCGTGATTTCCCTCGATGACGTTGTCATTACCGAATTCATCAAAAGCGGCGGGCAGGAAACCATCCCCACCTACATGCTGGGCCAGATCAGGCGTGGCGTAACACCCCAAATTAACGCGATCGCAACCGCCTTTTTAGCGATCTCCATTGCGATTGTGACGGTGTTTTACTTCGTCAACCGCACCGACAATCAGGAGTAGAACTTGTCCGGGAGCCATGGTCAGCTGCTTTCCCGAAACGACAAACCCACACCCTGGCCAACAACAAGTAGTAAAAAAAATAGAGGAGAACGATTATGGCCTGTAAATTTGCATTGGTATCGACAGCGGTCATAGGGTTGATGACCGCGTCCATGGGCACAGCTTCGGCTGAAGGTGCCCTCAATATTTTCACCTGGGGCAATTACACGAGCCCCGAACTGATCAAGAAATTCTCAGACACCTACAAAGTGAAAGTATCCATCACGGAATACGATTCGAATGACGCTGCTTTGGCAAAAGTTCGTCAAGGCGGAACAGGCTTCGATATCGTGGTCCCCAGTTCTCCCGTCATGCCAGTCTGGATCAAGGAGGGCTTGCTGCTTGAAACCCGACCAGACCAGATGGAAAACTTCAAGAATGTTGACCCGAGATGGGTGAATGTCGATTTTGACAAGGGGCGGCATTACAGCGTTCCTTGGGTTTGGGGTGCCACAGGGGTAACCGTCAACACCAAGGCTTATAAGGGCGACATCAATACCTCGGCACTCTTCATGGATCCGCCAAAGGAACTGGCTGGCAAGGTCAATGTTGTGCCGGAAATGTCTGATGTCTTGGCGCTGGCGACTTACTATGTTGGCGGCAAGCAGTGCACCGATGACAAAGCCGTTTTGCGCAAGCTGCGTGACACATTGAGTGCTGCAAAAAAGAAATGGGTGTCCATCACCTACAGCAATGAAAACCAATATGCCGGCGGTGAGTTTCTGGCTGGCGTGAACTGGTCTGGCGCGTCCTATCGCTCGCGCATGCTTGATGATGCCATCAAGTTTGGCTATCCGAAAGAAGGCTTTCCGCTCTGGACGGACAGCGTGGCCGTCCTGAAAGATGCGAAAAACGTCGAGAACGCCAAGTTGTTTCAAAACTTCATTATGGCCCCGGAAAATGCGGCCCTGATCTCCAACTTCAACCGCTATAACAATGGGATTATGGGGTCTGAGCAATATATGGACCCAAGCCTGAAAAACGCACCGGAATTATTCCCATCAGCCGAATTGTTGTCGCACGGCATTTTCACCATTCCGTGCTCGCCTGAGGTGCAAGCTATCTACAACAAGATCTGGACCGAAGTGATGCGGTAATCATCCTATCTGGCTGACACCCTGTTGATGTCAGCCAGATATCCAGACTGTCATGCAAGACATGTCAGTGCCCCCCGGCGCTGTACACAAACCTTGTGTTTCTCCATGTAATTTCCAGGATGTTCGTGATGACCGAAGCAGCTTCGATTGTAATTAAAAATGGCCGCGTTTTGACGATGGATGTGGACACACCAACGGCCAGCGCTCTGGCAATACGGGATAACCGTATTGTTGCGGTGGGAAACTGGGATGATGTTTCTGGCTATGTTGGTGATACAACCCGCATCATTGATGCGGGCGAGGGCACCGTTTTGCCGGGCTTCAACGAAGGACATATGCATATTTTCAGCGGGTCGGTCTCGCTGGTGCAGCTCAATGTGTATGGCCTCAAAGGATTTGAGGTACTGAAGGACGCTGTTCTGGACTATGCGAATGCCAATCCCGATTTGAACCTGTTGATCGGCAATGGTGCTGACTACGGCATTATCGAACCAAAACGCCTTAGCAGACATGATCTGGATGCCATCATAGCTGATCGCCCCTTTATCCTGTTCGCCTTCGACCATCACATCGCCTGGGCCAACACGCTGGCACTGGAACAGGCTGGTCTATTGCATGGCCGTGATGTTGGTGTGGGCAATGAAGTGGTGATGGGGCCGGATGGGCTAGCCACGGGCGAATTGCGCGAAGCAAACGCATTTGGCCCGGTTGTTGATCTCTCTGAAAGTGGTGGCCGGGACATGCTGGGCATCTCAACGGGCGGTGATCCGGAAAACATCACGGATGAGGAGCGCAACAGCGATATCGCGGTGATCAAGCAGGGGCTGGCCTATTGCGCTTCGCTCGGCATCACCTCCATCCAGAATATGGACGGCAGCCTCTACCAGCTCGAACTTCTCGAGGAAATCAAGAACACCGATGGCTTGCCCTGCCGCGTTCGCATGCCATTTCACATGAAGAATTTCATGCCGCTCAGCGATATTCAGGACAAAGCTGTGGCGTGGCGGGCGCGCTTTAACGACGATCATTTGCGGTCTGACTTTATCAAAATGTTCATGGATGGCGTCATCGAAGGTGAAACCGCCGTCATGCATGATGATTATGCCCATAAGCCGGGCCTAAAAGGCGATCCACTGTTTTCGCAAGAGGCGTTTGATGCCATCGCCATCGCGGCAACCAGGGAAGGTCTTCCGATTGCCGTCCACGCCATTGGTGATGGTGCCGTCAATATGGTCTTGAACGGGTATGAGGCGGGCATCAAAACCACAGGAAATGTGGCCATCCGTCACCGGATAGAGCATATTGAAGTGGTGTTGCCGACGGATATTCCGCGCTTCAAAGAGCTGGGCGTTGTCGCTTCCATGCAGCCTCCACACCCACCAGGCACAGGCTCCTTGCCGCTGCATCCTTGTATCGATTATATTGGCCGTGAACGCTGGCCTTATTCTTACGCATGGAGAACATTGGTGGATGCTGGTGCTAAAATGGTGTTTGCAACCGACTGGCCCGTATGCCCTCTGGATCCAATGGTGTCGATTGAGCAGGCCATGACCCGCCAGAAATGGGCGGATGATCTTCAGGATCAACGGTTGACGCTGCAAGAAACGCTGCAAGCCTATACGATTAACGGTGCCTATGTGGAAAGCATGGAAGACCGCAAGGGCATTTTGAAGAAGGGCTATCTGGCCGATATTGTTGTGCTTAACGGCGACGTTGAAGCCGTCCCATCCAACGCTCTGTCACAGGTTCGACCCGTGGTTACCATCTGCGATGGGCAGGTTACATTTGAGGCCTGACACGTGGTGGAGTGCATGTTCCGGCGCATGCCATGTGCGCCGGAACACCGTGCTTGCGTTGACGCAAGCGAAAAAGATACTAAATGGATTTTATGATCACCCGTGCGGGCGACGCCATAAATAAGGACGTTGAGACATGACCAAAACTGCGCTGATCATCATTGATCTCCAGAATGATTACTTCGCCGACGGAAAATTTCCGCTGGTTGGGATTGATGAAGCAACACAGACCGCCGCTCATATTCTTTCGGCAGCGCGCACGGCAGGTGATCTTGTCATCCACATTCGCCATGAATCGGCACCCGGTGAAGATGCTCCGTTCTTTTTGGCTGGCACGCAGGGCGCCGAAATTCATGATCAGGTCAAGCCTCTCGCTGACGAGATTGTGGTGACAAAACAACAGATCAATGCGTTTCTCGGAACCAATCTGCAGGATGTGCTGAAGCAAAATGCAATCAGCAATGTCACCATCATCGGTGCCATGAGCCATATGTGTGTTGACGCTGCCGTTCGCGCGGCGTCGGATTTGGGCTTTACCACAACGGTTGTGCATGATGCTGTGGCAACGCGTGATATGGAATTTGGCGAAACCACAGTTCCTGCCAAAGCGGTCCACGCGGCGTTCATGGCGGCTCTGGCCTTCGGTTATGCCAATGTTGTTTCATCTGAGGACTATTTGAAGGCTGAACCCGCCTGACGTTTTTGCGGACCTGCTTGATGCCAATCAGCTTTGTTTTCCTCGGCACGTCCTGTGTGGCGAGGGGTATTTTGTGTTGCGTATTCTGGTCTGAAGGATAGCGGGCCGCGCACCATGCGCGGCGCGGCTGATGTGCTGACGTGGCTGTCAATGCGCATGCATCTCAGCTTTGTCATTCCCAACGTAGGTTTTGTGCGGGTCGTTCTTCCTGTCCGCCTGCGCCGTCAACAACCACAACAACAGGCAGGGCAGAAGGGTCAATGTCAGCACCGTGGCACCGGCCAGACCACCGATGATGGCAAAGGCCATCGGCCCCCAGAAGATCTGCATCGCAATCGGCACCATGCCCAGAATAGCGGCAAGTGCGGTCAGCACGATGGGGCGCGCGCGATGCACGGCTGCCGCAACGATGGCCTGACGGATTGGCTGGCCAAGTGCCACGTTCTGATCAACCTCCTGAATGAGGATGACGGCATTGCGGATGATCATGCCGGACAGCGCGATAACGCCGAGCTGTGCCACAAAGCCCATGGGGGTTGCTGTGGGCAGCATGGCCGCCACCACCCCAATGAGGCCGAAGGGTGCCATGGCCATGGCAAGCGCCATGCGCGAGAAGCTTTGCAACTGCACCATCAGCAGGAAGATGATGACGATGAGCATGACCGGCACCACGGCAAACACCGAGGAATTGCCCTTGGCGGCCTCTTCCGTAATCCCACCGGCGGTGATGGCATAACCGATCGGCAGGCTTGCACGCAGACTGCTCAGTTTGGCGTCCAGCTCTCCCGCAACTGTTGCAGCCTGAACACCCTTTGGTACATCGGCCTGCACAATGATCATCGGCTTGCCCTGACGATGCCAGATCACCGGCTCTTCGAAGCCGTAATCGACATTGGCCACCTGGCGCAGCGGAACGCTTCGGCCATCGCCGGTGCGCAGTTGCAGGTTTCCGATGGTGTCAACCGAGGTGCGATCGGCCTGGATACCCTTGACCACCACATTGACCAGCCGGTCGTCGTCGCGCACCGTTGTCACGGTCGAGCCAGCGAAGATCGCGGCAATTTCGCTTGCCACCGACTGTGAACTCATGCCGAGCGCACGTGCCTCGACCTGATTGACCACCACGGTGACTCGCCGCTGCGGCTCGCCGGCTGTCATGTTGACATCGCGTGTCAGGGAATGGCTATCAACAACAGACGCCGTCTGCAGCGCCAGTTCGCGGACCTTGGCATAATCAGGACCGGTTACGCGGAATTTCAGTGGCCAGCCAACCGGAGGACCAAGCTCCAGCGGCGAAACGCGCGTGATGACATCCGCAAAGTCGCGTGTCATCGCCTGTTCGAGGCGCGCGCGCACCGCGTCGCGCTCCTTCACACCCTTGGTGACAATTACCGTCTCGGAAACATTGTCGTTTTCCAAAAGGAGATCCATCGGCAGGTAGAAGCGCACCGAGCCGGAGCCGACATAGGTGGTGAAGTGGTCAACATCCGTATCCGCCTTGAGAAGGTCTTCCAACTGCTTTGCCCGTGCATCGGTGGCAGCGCGCGAGGCGTTCTGCGGCAATGTCAGGCTGACCAGAAGTTCCGGACGGTCGGAGGCCGGGAAGAACTGCTGTTCCAGCCGTGTGGCACCAAAGCCGGACAGAACAAGAAGCGCAAGGGCAATGCCCAGCGTCAGCCAGCGATGGCTGAGCGACCAGTCAAGGCTCTTGCGGTAAGCCTTCATGACGCGGCCACCTTCGTGGTCGGCGTGCTTCATTGTGTTCGGCAAAATCCAGGTGCCGAGAATGGGCGAAAACAGCACCGCGACAATCCAGGATGCCACAAGGGCGATGAAGACCACCATGAACAGCGAGAACGTGTATTCGCCAGCGCTGGAGGCCGCAAAACCAACCGGAATGAAGCCTGCAATCATCACGAGGGTGCCCGTCAACATGGGAAAGGCTGTCGTCTCGTATGCATGGCTTGCAGCGACCGATTTGTCCTGCCCGTTTTCAAGGCACGACACCATGGTTTCCACCGTAATCATCGCATCATCCACCAGAAGGCCAAGCGCGATGATGAGGGCACCGAGCGAGATGCGTTGCAGGCCAATGCCCGCAAGGTCCATGCCAAAGAAGGTCATGGCCAGCACCAGCGGAATGGAGGCGGTGATAACGAGCCCGGCACGGGTGCCGAGCGACACGAAGGACACGGCCAGCACGATAACGATGGCTTCGATCAACACCTTGACGAAGCCGCCGACGGCTTCCTTGACCACGGTTGTCTGATCGGCGACCTGCGTCATCTCGATGCCATGCGGCAATTGCGCCGCAATCTCTTGCATTTTCGCCTTCACGGCTGAACCGAATTCCAGAAGATTGCCATTGGCCGCCATGGAAATGGCAAGGGCAAGAACAGGCTGACCATTGACGCGCACCGCAGGCGCTGGGGGATCAACCAGCGTGCGTGAAATCGTTGCCACGTCCTCCAGACGGATAAAGCGGTTATCGACCTTGAAGACCAGATCATGCAGGCTCTTTTCCGACACGAAGGCTCCGCTGACGCGCAGCGAGATATTATCCTGCGGCGTGCGCACGATACCTGTCGGCGTCACTGCATTCTGCGCCTGAATGGCGGCAACTGCGGCAGCCGGATCAATGCCGAGGCTTGAAAGCTTGCTGGAGGAAAATTCGATGACGATCTCCTCTTCCTGAACGCCCAGCACATTGACCTTGCCAATGTCCTTGACCGACAGGATTTCGGCACGCACCGCATCCACCCGGTCGCGCAGTTCGCGCTTGGAAAAACCGTCGGCATGGAAGGCATAGATGCTGCCAAACGTGTCGCCGAATTCATCATCGAAGAGGGGGCCTTGCACGCCCTGCGGCAGCGTGGGCACAATGTCCTGCATCTTCTTGCGCACCTGATACCAGATGCCCGCAACCTTTTCCGGCGGTGCACTGTCACGCAGGTTGACGAAGATGACCGACTGGCCGGGGCGTGAATAGCTCTGGGTAAAATCGAGATACGGCGTTTCCGAAAGCTTCTTTTCCAGCTTGTCGGTCAGAAGGTTGACAGTATCCGTGGTGCTGGCACCCGGCCAGACGGCCGAGACCACCATGGTTTTGATGGTAAACGGCGGATCTTCGTTGCGCGAGAGGCGGTCATAGCTCCAGATGCCGCCAAGGACGGTGAGAATCATCAGGAAGACAACGAAGGACTGGTGCTTCAGCGCCCAGGCCGACAGGTTGAACGCCTTGCGGGGAGGGGTATTGGAAACACTCATCACTTGCCCTCACTTTCCAGCCGCACTTCCACACCATCGCGCAGCTTGCTGACGCCAGCGGTGGCCACAATATCGCCATTGGCAAGGCCGTTGGAGATAAACAGATCCCGCTCATCGAAACGCTCGACGGTAACGGCCTTGTAAGCAAGCTTGTGGGTTGCGGAGTCATAGACCAGAACCGCCGGATTGCCCTTGTTGCTGGTGAGCGCAGACGCTGGCAACTGCACAAGCGGCTTGGGCGAAAGCGTTATGGTGCCCACCACAGCCGCACCGAACTGCATGTTGTTGCCCTGGTCATCAAGCGCAACCTTGACCCGGAAGGTGCGCGTGACCGGATCGGCGGAGGGTGTGACTTCTCTTACCTTGCCGCTTGCGATGACGGCGGGATCAGAGATCAGCCGCACCTCGACCGGAGGCGCTTCAAGCCGGGCGTTCATCAATTTCTCGGGAATGTCGAACACGGCATCGCGCTCGCGGTCGGAAATCAGAGTGACCACCATCTGACCAGCTGCCACCACCTGCCCTTCATTGGCACCGACAGCGGAGATAATGCCATCGCGTGGTGCCTTGAGATCGGTATAGGAGAGCGTTTCCTGAGCATTGGCGAGGGCTGCGCGGGCAGAATCGACACGGGCGCGGGCGCTCTGAAGATTGGCATCTGCCTCCTGCATCTGGGCGCGGGGAATAATGTTCTTGGCGAAGAGCTCGCGGTTGCGATCCGCTGTCGTCTGCGCAAGATCGTAACCGGATTGTGCTGTGGCGAGATCTGCCTGCGCGGTGAGCAGATTGTTGCGCGACGGTGTTTTGTCGATGCTGGCGAGAATGTCGCCGGACTTGACCGCGGTGCCGTTTTCGACCCGCGTCAACAGTTGACCGTTGATGCGGAAGGACAAGGGCGTTTCATAGCGTGGCTTGACCTCGCCAATCTGTGTCACGGTTTCGCCGAGCGGGCGCACCTGGGCCACCACAGACTTTATGGGACGTGGTGCCTTGGCCTCCGGTTGCTCCTCGGAACACCCGGACAGAAGCAGCATCGCCCCGCCGAGAAGAAGTGATGTCTTGAAGAAGAATGTCATTGCTAAACTCCTTGCGGGCTCATGCCGCGAAACAGGTAGCTGATGCTTTCATCCAGCAGCTGGCTGATGTCTCCCAGCTCAAATGTGTTCAGCGTGCATGCGAGGGTGATAATGCCGTGAACGTTGCCCCACAGAATATTGGTTACAAGATCAGGATCTGAAGCATGGATAAGACCCTGAGACTGAGCTTTCAAAACTTCGGATTTCAGCATGTAATAAGGGGCCATCGCCTCAGCATCCGCCTCCAGAGAGGCCGTAGCACCCTGGTCATTTTCGAGGAAGATCAACCGGAAGCGGTCTTTGTCCTCCAGCGCAAAATCGGCATAGGCATGCAACATATGCCGGATGATGCCGATGGGACTTTCAGTGGCCTCTTGTTTGTGAGCAAAGCGCTCCTTCAGGGCAAGGAGTGCCGTCGAGCAGCAATCCAGGATCAACTCCCGTTTGCTGGGGTAGTAACGATAAAGAGCGCCCGCCGTCAGATGAAGGCTGTCGGCAAGCTTGCGCATCGACAGGCCGACAAGCCCGACCTCACTGGCAATAACAATCGCGTGGCGCTGAATGACCGCCCGAAAATCGGCAATCTCCTGCTCGGTCAATGAGTGGCGTGGCATGGTGTCTCCTTTTGTATACGCGTTCAATAAACGCGTTCATTAAATACGTCAACAAGATTCTGTAGGGTTCAGACTGAACCTGCGAGGCGCTTGCTGACGACAACACCAAAGACGAAGACAAGACGATCGAGCCGCAAATCCGGGGTTGCTTCCGGGGCAAGAATTTGGCTTTTCGCCATTGGGGACGCACCCGCCTGAGGGCTCAGGCAAGGCAAGGCAAACCAAACCGGTTCAATCTGGACGTGGCAGACACCGGAGGTGGCTCACGCCCCTCGTGCGCGCAGCGCTGCTGCGAGCGGAAGCCTTGTTGCGGCATAAGCCGGAAGGGCACCGCCCAAAATGCCAATGGCCAGGCCGAGAAGACCTGCGGTCACCATAACATCCGGAGTGACAGCAAGTTGAAAGGCCATGCGGGTGTTGTTCGCACCGAGGGTGCTTGCCTGCCAGCCATTGAAGGCGAGCCATGAGGCGGCCAGACCCAGCATCACGCCAGCGCTTGCAAGCAGTATCGCTTCAACCCATGTTGCCATGAAGGCGGAGAGGCGGCTGAAGCCAAGTGCGCGCACCGTGGCAATCTCCACAGTTCGATCAGAAACGGAACTCATCATGGTGTTCAGCGCGCCAGCCGTTGCCCCAATAGCCATGAGAAGCGCAAGTGGCCAGCCAAACAGGCGGATCAGCTGTGCTGTGCGCTGGGATTGGCCGGCGTAGAGATCGGCCTCGGACAGGGCGAAAGTCGGTGCGGTGGCAATTGTTGCAAGCTTTTCCTGCAAGAGCGCGAGAGACCTCGCGTCCTCCAAGTGCAGCCTGAGGCTTTGAACCTCTCCCTGTCGGTCGAAGGCAGAGCGAACGGCATCGATACTGCCCCATATTTCTGATTCAAAGGCACTGCCATGGGCCGAAAAATGGCCTGTGACCGTCCACTCCAATGCGCCGAGCCGAACAGTATCACCAAGGCCGAGACCAAACTCATGGGCAAAGCGGTTGCCAACGACAATTTCGCGCGTGCCGGGTGTGAAGAACCGGCCACCGGAGAGGTTGATACCGTCGCGGATTGTTGTGCCTGCGCTATCCATCCCGCGCAGGGCCAAGGTTTGTGCGGTTCCATCGGCCGGATTCTTGATGTCGACCGGCACGACAATTTCTCGCGACAGGATGATTTGGCCCTTCGCATCGCGGGTGACACCGATGTCCCCGCTCATGGCCTCAAGGGTGCGGATAAATGCGGCCGGTATATCCGATGCCGCTTCCTGATGGGTGCCGCCGCCGAGCACCACCGCCACCATGGGTGATCCCGCCCCGGCCAGTGCCTTTTCAAACCCTTTTGCCAAGGACAGAAACCCGGCAAGCACGCAGACCACAAGAGCAACGGACAGCGCCATGGACAGCGAAATTGCGACACGGCGTGGCAGGCTAGAGAGAGTGGCCCGGATCATCACCTGTGTTTGTTTGATCGGAAATGGCATGGGGTTACCTCGTTCTGAACGCTTTGATGATGGGGGTTCGGATGGCATTCATGGCGGGCAACAGGCCTGTTGCGAGACCAAGTGTGATCATGATGGCAAGAGCCTTGGCGACTATGGGTGGCGAGAAAACCAGCCCGAGATCGGAACCGGCAAACAGGGTTGCCGCTTTGGCCAGGACCAGGCCGGCAATTCCACCGGTGATAAAGATAAACAGGGTTTCCCCAAGAACGAGGCCAGCGATGACAGGTTGCGAAAAGCCAAGTGTTTTGAGCAGGCCGATTTCAAATGTGCGCTCACGCACCGCAAACACCATGGTGTTGACCACGATCATCAGAAGAGTGACAAAGGCGGCACCCACCACAAGATGAACGATCAAGCCGACATCGGCATATTGCCGCAGGAACGCTTCGAGAAACTGCTTTTCTGATTGCGTGCGGGTTGGTGCGGAAGAATTGGCAAACAGCGCATCGATCCGGGCGGCCAGATCGCCTGCACGCACACCGGGGCGCGGGCGAACAATGAAGGCATCGACGCTATCTTTTCCCTTGGCCCGCGCCGCATTCACATAATCGTAGCGGGCAATGATGAAGTAAGTGTCGGTGGATGCGTTCTCGCCATCGAAGATACCCGCAATGTCGAAACGCCAGTCGCGGCTGCCGTCCTGTCGGGCAGTATCAAAAGCGGTCACGGTGATCGTTTGGCCCGTTACCCACCCTTGCGCGTCGGCAAGGGCGCGCCCAACGAGAATCCTGTTGCGGGCCACACCAATTGCGTCAAGAAGAGCTGGTGTCAGGCCGAGGCTTTTACCGTTGGCGGCCATCAACAGTTTTGGATCTCCTGCGCTGATGGCGACGGTGTTTTTCTCAGGACCGACAAAGCCGCGCAGCCGGGTTATATAGGCCAATCCGGCAATATCGGCCTCTGCCGCAAGTCGTGACATGTATGCAAGCGGCAAGGGTTGGGCGCGGCCACTTGTGCTCATCACGCCCAGGATGTCATCGCTGGCGGCAGATGCACCCTGCGTGCCATCGAGAAAACTTGCCGTCAGGCCATAAATCAGAAAGGCGACGGCAATACAGACCATGAGAAGCATGGTGCGCAGCGGCTTTCTCCAGGCATTTTTCCGGGCGAGATCGAAAAAACTCATCAGGCAACCCTCTCTTCTTCGATGAAATTGCCTTTGTCGAGATGCAGCGTGCGCTTGGCAAAAAGTGCTGCCTGTGGATCGTGTGTCACCATCACAATCGTTTTTTCGAGCTCGTGGTTGAGAAAGCGCAGCACGGCAAGGATATCGTCGGCGGATTTGCGGTCGAGGTCACCGGTTGGTTCATCGCACAAAAGCAGACCCGGATCAGAGACGATGGCGCGGGCGATGCCCACTCGCTGCTGTTGGCCACCAGACATCATCATCGGATATTGCTTTTCACGCCCCGCAAGGCCAACAAGATCAAGAACCTTATCCACCCGGATGCGCCGCTCCTTGCGCGACAAGGGTTTTAACAGCAGCGGCAACTCAACATTTTCGGCGGCTGTCAGCATCGGCAAAAGATTGTAGAACTGAAAAACAATGCCCATGTGATGCGCCCGCCAGGATGAGCGCGCGGCCTCGCCCATCTGGTCTAACCGGCTGCTGCCGACGCGCAAGGCTCCGGCGTCGGGCCGATCAATTCCGGCCAGCATGTTGAGCAAGGTCGATTTGCCCGAGCCTGATGGCCCCATGACCGCCACGAAATCGCCGCGCGGGATGGAGAGATCAAGGTGCGAGAAAATCGAGATCAGCTCACCGCCGATGCTGTAGGATTTTTTCACACCGTTGAGGGCAATATAGGCGTCTGCTTGTTGTGTGTTGTCGATCATCGGGCAGCTTCTCCTGCGTCATGAAGGGAGATGCGAATGCGCGCGGCCATGTTTGGCCGAATGCCGGCTGGTGGATTATTCACCGACAGGCGCAGTGTGATTGTGCCTTTTTCCGCCGACGCAATTGGCGCAAGCCGCAAAATTTCAACGGCAAAGGGGTGTTCGGGAAAACCATCGAGCACGGCTTCGCCGCGAAGTCCCGGCTTGAGCGAGGCGATGCTGGTTTCCGCAACATCTGCGTCAATCACGAGGTGCTCTGTATCCGTGAGTGTCACCAGGCTGAGGCTTTCACGGACGCTATCGATGCGTGCCAGCACCATATCGCCAACATGGGCATCGAGACGGGTGACGGTGCCTGAGAAGGGGGCGCGGATGGTCAGTGCTGCCAGCTTTTCGTCCGCGATACGAATGGAGAGTTCTGTGCTGGCAATGGATTGCTGCGCCTGCGCCCGTGCGTTCACCGCCTGATCCAGCGCGGTTTGCGCGTCTTCAAATGCTTGCCTTGATGCGGCATTACTGGCCGTGAGGGTTTTGCTGCGCTCAAACGAGGCGCGTGCCTGGACCAGATCAATCGTGCGTGCCGCAAGCACAAGCTCAGCCGCTGCCTTTGCAGCATAGGCTTGCTCCAGCGCAAAACGGGCAGATGCATCCTCCAACTCAATCAGAACCTGATTTTTCTCGACATGCTCGCCCGGCTCCACTGAAATATGCGTGATCCGCCCTTCATATTTGGAGAAAATTGTCGTCGTCTTTGGTGCAACGACAAAGCCAGATCCAGTGATCTCGCGGGCCAGTGGCAGAGGGGCCGGAATGCCGCCAGGCTCCTCTGTGAGCGCGCCCGCAGATAGATCGACCTGCCTTGGGGCAGGGGCGGCACCCGCGTTTGGATACGCCCCATCAGGGATAAAGTGGAGCAAGGCCCCGATGCCGTCCGCAACACCTGACGGATAGGCCATGACACCTGCGGCGGTTGCTAACGTCGCAACAGCCAGAAAGAAGAGAGCTGGCCGCCGACGTTGTGGTTTCGGCGGCACGATGTCGTGCGGGGGTGCTGCAAGTGACAGGGACTTGAGCGTATCGGCAATTTTTCGGTCCTGCTCGCTGACCAGATTGAGATGTGTTTTCATGCGCCGATGATGGCAGGCGGCACGGTGTGCGAGACCTGAAACCTGTTTCAAGTCGTTCTCAATCGCGATTGAGGACGTTGATGCCCGCTATATGGCGCGTAAAGGACGCTGTAACGCTTTAAATCTGCGGCATAATTCCTCAAATCAAATCCGATTTAAGGAATTATGCAGTGGAATGCGGGGTTGCCTGCCTGTGAGCAATTTTGACGAGAAACTGGCCCATTAAATGGGCAGGAATGGCAGTGCTTAAAGCGTAGTCGTTTCCGCTTGACACATGTTAAATCAGTATGAGATGCTCGAATTCATTCAAAAATTGCATTGTAGAGCTTCATGGAAACGCGCGATCTTCAGACCTTTCTTGCGGTTGCGGCCAGTGGCAGCATGACGAAGGCTGCCGATATGCTCGGATGTTCGCAGCCCTCCGTGACGCGCACTATTCAGGATCTGGAAGAAGAGCTGGGTTTTGAGCTGTTCCATCGGGTCGGGCGCAGGGTGCAGCTCTCTGAAGAAGGCGTGGCTTTTGAAGAAGAAGCGCGGCGTCTGCTGATGTCCTTCACCGAGCTTGCCGCGCGCGCCAAAACCATTGCGGCTGGCAAAGGGCGTATTTTGCAGATTGTCACCACCTCTGCGATTGGCACCGGCCTGATCCCCACCGCGATGGCGGAACTCAAGGGGGTAGAGCTGCCGCACGAGACCCATCTGGGGCAGTTTCTGCCCAATGTCGTTGCCCAGGAAGTGCGTGGTGGCCGGGCAGAAATCGGCTTTTCAAGCCTGCCGCTGGACACGCCCGGCCTCAATGTTCTCAGGCTCTACTCGGCACCCGATGTCGTGGCCCTTCGTGAGGACGATGCGTTGGCGGATCTTGATGTTGTGCCGCTCTCGGCCTTTGCTGGTCGCCGCCTTGCGACCATGCTCAATCCCTTGCGTTTTCAGCTGCATATCGCAAGGGCGCTGGCGGCGCGCGGCATTGAGACCGGCCCGGTGATCCGCACCAATATTTCCTACGGGGCGCTTCAGATTGTGCGCCAAACAGGGGTTGCGGCGATTATTGACCCCGTCACCGCCTATGGCCTCAGCCTGCCCGGTGTGGTGATCCGCCCGATCGACGTGACAGTTCCATTCTACTGGGGTGTGATCGCTGCCGAAAACCGGCCTCTTCGCCCGATCACGCAGGCGTTGATTGAGTCCGTGGAAGTGGTGGCAGAGCGCTCGATTGCCGGTTTCAAGAAACTCGATCCGGCCATGTCCGGGCAATTGGTGACAGGTCCGGTCTTGGGCGAACACAGCGGAACACCAACATGAAGCACACTCCTTCTCTCTCCATAGCAACCGGCCTCGCTTCACTGGAGGCAAGGCTTGCGCAGGATCTTGCATATCTTGAACTACCAGCCAAACCTTGGGTGCCTGCGCGTTCCCATGATGGCCAGCCTGTTCGGGATGTGGTTGTCATTGGTGCTGGCATGTGCGGGCTTGCTGCAACTGCCAAGTTGATCCTGACGGGCATTACCAATGTGATTGCCTATGACGCAGCGCCCGCAGGGCTTGAAGGGCCATGGGTGACCTTTGCCCGCATGGAGACCTTGCGCTCACCCAAGGGCCTGACTGGCCCGTCATTGGGCCTGCCCCAATTGACCTTCCGCGCGTGGTTCACAGCGCAATGGGGCGATGAGGCCTGGCAATCGCTTGACAAGATCCCCAAGGATCAGTGGATGGACTATCTGGTGTGGTACCGAAAGGTGCTTGATCTGCCGGTGCAAAACGGCGTGCGGATGACGGGTATCTCCGAAGTGGGCGATCTCATCGCAATCGACGTTGAGGGGGCAGAGACAGGCCGGGTTTTGACCCGCCGTCTGGTTTTGGCCACAGGCCGCTCCGGGCTGGGTGGGTTTTCCGTTCCAGATTTCCTCAAAAATGTTGACCGCAGCCGTTGGGCGCATTCCGCCGACGATATTGACTTCGACAAACTCAGAGGCAAACGCGTCGCGGTCATCGGTGCCGGTGCCTCGTCCATGGATAATGCAGCCGCAGCGCTTGAAGCGGGCGCGGGCGCTGTTGATCTGCTGATCCGCCGCAAGGAAATGCCCCGCATCAACAAAATGACGGGCATTGGCAGCCAGGGCGTTGTGCATGGCATGCACCAATTGCCGGATGCCTGGAAGTGGAAATTTGTCGATTACACAGCTGAGACCCAAACGCCGCCGCCACGCTCATCCACGCTGCGCGTTTCGCGCCATGACAATGCCCGGTTTTTTCTCGATTGCGGCATTCTTTCCGTCAAGGACGATGCCGATGGCCTGTTGATTGAGACCACGCAAGGGTCGATGCGCTACGATTTTCTGATCGCCGCAACCGGCTTTTCAAACGATTTCAACGGTCGCCCGGAATTTGCAGCCCTTGCCCCCCATATTCGGAGCTGGTCGGATGGCCGCTACACGCCTGAGATGGGGCATGCGCGAAAGAGCATGGCGGAAGCGCCCGATCTTGGTCCGGCGTTTGAATTCAAGGAGCGGGTTGCTGGCTCTTGCCCGATGCTGTCGCATATCCACTGTTTCAATGATGCCGCCATGCTCACCCACGGTAAGGTCTCCGGTGACATTCCGGCAGTCAGTGCCGGTGCCGACCGCCTGGTACGGGGCATTGCGGCATCGCTGTTTGCGGAGGATGTCGAAGCCCATTTTGCCAATCTGGTGGCATACAACATCCCGGAACTGCAGGGCGATGAGTGGGTGGATTCAACACCCACACTGAAAAAGGAGACTGCGTTGTGATGGACGCGATGGACAAGGTGGCCGGTCTTTCGCCGGAGGATTCGGTTTTCAAGGCAAGGCGGTTCCGTCCCGAATTCGTGCAAGGCGGCGAGCAGTGCCGTCTGTCTGTGTTGCAACCAGCGCAGGATCAAGGGCTTGCGGTTGATCTGCGCCTTGCGCTGGCCCGCCGGATGGCCGCGCTGAATGCAGATCAGGTGTTGATGGATGATTATGATGCGCAACTTTTAGCGCTCGATCCGTCAGAACAGCTTTTGGCGCTGGCGCAAGGCGAGACCAAACTGGATGAGCCACTGGCAGCCATTGCCCGCCATGTTGATCTGGTCACGCTGACGCCGCGCGCGGCGCAAGCCAGCGACATTGAACGGCTTGTGCAAGCCGGTCTGAACAATCCGCAAATCGTCGCTCTTTCCGAGCTGATCGCCTTCGTCAACTTCCAGACCCGCGTGGCGACTGGCTTGCGCTTGATGAGGTCACTATGATCGGCTCTGTTCGTTTGAAGCCATTGACATGGCATCCGCATATTGCCCCGGTGGAGCTTGCTGACGCCACGCCTGAGCAGTTGGACGCGATGAAGGTCACGCCATCGGCTAAGAAAGTATCGGACTATGTGCGCACGCTGGTGCATGATCCCGATAGTTACGTTGCCCGCACCGTGTTGTTCAACGCCATCATGTATGTGGACGGCGGGCTTGCGCGGCCGGATCGGGAGCTGGGCGCGCTGGGAGCCTCCATGGTCAATGGCTGCACCTATTGCGCCGTTGTGCATGCCCGCCGCCATGCTGAGCTGACCAAGAGTGATGATGTGGTCACAGCGCTCTATTTCAACAGACCTGAAGCGCTGGGGCCACGCGATGCGGCAATTTACGCCTTTGCCCGCCGTCTGTCCGCGGCACCATCAGAGGCAAGCAAAGAGGACATCGCGGCACTGCGCGCCATTGGCATGGATGATGTCGAGATCATTGATCTCATTCACGCCATCTCGATCTTCGGTTGGGCAAACAGGCTGATGCATGTTCTTGGCCATGCCGATAGCGGCAAATGACGGGAAAAAAGGGTTTGAAATGCCCATGAACCATTGTCTCACACCCGAAAGGACACCCATCAGAAATGCTTGAGATCAAAGATTTAAAGCTGTCCTACGGAAGCTCAAATATCCTGAACGGCGTTAACCTGTCTGTCAAACGCGGTGATGTGGTGTCGATCATTGGCCCCAGCGGCACTGGCAAGACGACACTGCTGAAATGTATCAACTATCTGGCCAAGCCAAGCTCTGGCACCATCACATTTGATCAGATCAAGATGGATTATCAGCATGCTGACAAAAGCACGGTGCAGGCGATCCGTCTGCGGACCGCGATGGTTTTTCAGCAATTCAACGTCTTCAAAAACATGACGGTCATTCAGAATGTCATGGACCCGCTGGTGGTTGTGCAGCGCAAATCCAAGGAAGAGGCCCGGGAAATTGCTCTCAAGGAGCTGGAGCGTGTGGGCCTGTCGTCGCGGCAGGATCATTACCCATCCCAGCTTTCTGGCGGACAGCTTCAGCGAACCGGCATTGCCCGCGCTTTGGCCGTTCGGCCTGATGTGATGCTGTTTGATGAACCAACCTCATCGCTTGATCCCGAACTGGTGGGCGAGGTGCTGAAAGTAATCAAGGATGTCACATCATCCGGGCTGACCTCCTTGCTTGTGACCCATGAAATGCAGTTTGCCAAGAATATCTCAAACCGAATTGTTTTTATGGATCAAGGCGTTGTTGCAGCCGATGGCAGTCCGGAAGAGATTTTCGAAGCCCCCTCACTACCCCGCCTTGCTCAATTTTTGAAATCTGAACACTCACTTCAATAGAGTTTGTCAGGGAAAAGTGGAATCCGGTTTTTCTGATCAGACAAACTCAAACAAAAGAATCGGGAGTCTGTCTGGTTCAATCTGAACCTGACAGACTCCAGCACACGATCCGATCACAGGAGAACGTAAAGATATGTCTTATAAAGCCTCTTTCACGCGCCGGCATTTCGGTCTTGCCGCCGTTGGCGGCGTGGTCATGGCCCTTGTGACAACAACGGTAGGCTATGCTGAAACTGCTGTTCGGACGATCAAGATCGCGACGGCTGCCGAATCCAAACCATTGTCCTGGGGCGCAATTGGCGTCGAGCCACAAGGCTATGAGCCTGACCTGCTCAAGGCCATCAATGCAAAGCTGCCGCAATACAAGTTCCAGATGGAAGGTGCCGCCGACATTGCTCAGGAAACCGGCCTCGCCACCGGCAAATATGACATGATCACTGGCGGTTACTATAAGTCGGAAGCCCGCGCCAAACAGTTCCTCATTCCGGATAACCCGATGGGTGCCAGCATGATGAAGATCTATAGCCGCAAGGATAGCAATATCAACGGCATGAAGGATCTTGTTGGCAAGCGGATCGTGCCTGTTACGGCTGGCGGCGGCGTTTACAAGTTTGTGACCCAATGGCAGAAAGACAACCCGGACCACAAGGTTGACATTTCCACCTCCAGCGCGGGCATTCCCTATCCCAACCGCTTGAAAGAAGTGGAGAACGGCAAGTATGACGCTCTGATCCTGCCATCCAATCTGGGTGAGCAAACAGTGATCGACAATCAAAAGCTGGACATCAAAGCATCCGAGCCGGTCTCGATCAATAACACCTATATTCTGATCCATAAGTCCGACGAGAACAAGGCGCTGCTTGATGACGTCAACAAGGCGCTCAAGGAACTCAAGGACGACGGCACGATCGACAAGCTGTCGCAAACCTGGTTCGGCGAAAACATCGCCAGTTATATGAAGTAACTCTATCATCAGCGGCAAAGCTGAATTGCAAAAAGGAGTGTTTCAAAGTGGATTTTTCTACAATGATTCCCGAGCTGATCTCAGCATTGCCGCTGACACTCGCGATCATGTTTGTTGCCATGATCGTCGGTTTCGTCCTCGCTCTTATCGCCACAACATTTCGGGTGCGCAGGGTGCTGGTGATCAGCCAATTGGCCGACCTCTACGTGTCCTATGCCCGGAGTGTTCCCGTGGTTTTGCAGCTTTTCGTTGCCTTCTATGGGCTGCCTTTGCTGTTCAGTCTGTTCGGCATCAAGGATTTCCTATCCGCAAACGTGGCGGCAATGGTGGGGTTGAGCCTCTATCACGGAGGGTATCTGTCAGAGGTGATGCGGCCCGCCTATCTGGCCGTGGAACGGGGGCAGCATGACGCCGCAGACAGCCTTGGTTACACATTTGGCCAAAAAGTGACCCGCATTGTCGGGCCGCAGGCCGTGCATATTGCCTTGCCCGGTTATGGCAACGCCATCATGTATCTGATCCACAATGTCGCGCTGGTGATGTATATCGGTGCTGCTGACGTGATGGCAACGGCCCATCTGGTCATGGAGCGCGACTATAATCAATATCAGTTCGAAACCTATCTGGTTCTGGCGGTGATTTATTCGCTGCTGTGCCTGATCGCCTGGCTCATTGTGCGCATGTTTGAGCGCCGCTCACCCATGTATGTGCCGACAACCGTGACGGGCAGGGCCGCACGGATCGCCAGCATTTGATAGAGAGCCAGAATTTGATAGAGAAGGGCATCAGCCTATGTTTAATACTGAAGTCTTGCTCCCGGATCTTTGGGAAATTCTGGGCGCCGTGCCCGTCACACTCGCCATGGCGTTTATTGTCTTTGTGCTCTCAACGCTCATCGGCGGACTGTTTGCATTCATTGAATATCGACGCATCCCGGTGCTGCGAGAGATCGTGACCACCTACAAGGTCATCTTCAAAGGTGTGCCCATGGTGGTGGTCATTTTTCTCGCCTATTATGGTCTTCCACCGACATTACAGTTTCTTGCTTCATTGGTCGGCATCGCTTTCAACGGACACACCACCCCCAACTGGGTCATCCTGGTTGTTGCGTTGACGGCTTGCGTTGCCGCATTTCAGGCTGAAATTATCAAGGGTGCCTTGAATTCTTTTGATAAAGGCCAATCCGATGCGGCTCTATCGCTTGGTTACAAAAACAGCCAATTGTTCCGAAGAGTGATGTTTCCGCAAATCATTGTGGCAGCGATTCCCGATTTTGCCAATTCGATCATGGTGATCATGAAGGCACTTTCTCTCGGCTTCGCAATCGAGGTCGTTGATATTTTTGCCCAAGCGCAGCTCACCGCCGCGCTGAATTTTTATTATCTGGAAGCCTTTATCATTGCCGTGGTGATCTACATGGTCATTGCCTACATCGTCACCCAAATCGCCGACAGGATGGAGACAGCCCTGAGAATACGAACCTGAGGCAAAGGTGGGGCTTTGGCCGATGAGGGGTCAAATCAACACCAAGATCGGCCAGTTCCCACTTTTCGGCTGGTTCTCTATTCCGGAGTTGTCTCTCCACCGCGATGAAACGCGGTGGAGCGAGCCTGCGTCCCATCAAGGGCTCATCACATCACGATCAGGCTTTCTCAAGCTTGATGCTCGTCGCATCAGCCGTCAAATAGCCGACGGCCGCTCCAAAGCGGTCCTTGTAGTTGGCCCGAACCAGGGGATCGAGCGTATCCTTCACCTTGGAGTGGATTTTTTCCCAATCGCCCGGATGCTGGAAGTTGCTCATCACATAGGTCCAGCCATTGAGTTCGTCGATGGCATGCAGGCCGGTTGATTCCGCGCCAGCCGGCACCGACATGATGCGCGACAGTTCTTTGGTATCAACATTATAGGCCCACAGGAAGTTGTTCACATGCATGCCGCTGTCCTCGCCGATGAACAGCGTGCGCAGGCGCTCCGAGAACTTGATATTGTCCGGGTTACCAATCTTGTCAGGATTGGCCGTGTTGCCGAGAGCATCGGAGGCAATATCTTCGCCGGTAAGCACAAAGTGGCTCTCGAATGGCACCCAATCGCTGGCGATTGCGGCACCGCCGCTATCCTTCTGGCCGCCAGCCATTGCATGGGCAAGGATGCCACCGGCTTCAAGCGGCTTTTCAAAGCCGATGCCCGAAGTCTCGTACCAGCCCTTGCCACCCTTGACCATGGAGTCCTTGATGTAGGAGATGGCTGAATAGGCGACCTTGTCCTTCGCATTGACGGTCGTGCCTTCCATTTTGGTAAATGCCAGGCTGCCGCCCATCAAGGCCGCGTAGCGATGGGTTTCGAGGAAGGCTGCGGCCTTTTCCATGCCGGGTTTCAACTTCACCCAATGAAAGCCTCCGCTCATGGCGATCTTGGTAAAGCTCGCATCCTTGGGATCTTCCTTGGCGATCTCCATGATATCCTGGGGCTTCACAGTATCGGCGAGCTTCTCGATTTCGGCACTGGTGGCGTGGCCGAGCTTCACCCAACTGATCTTGTCGGGCGATGCGGCCGTGTTGGTGGAAAGCTTGCCGGCAAATTTGGCAACATAGAGAGTACCCGCCGAGAGGTCGGCTTCTTTATCGGCAACGAACATGAACAGGCCGCCATTGGTGGCGTCATCGCCCATCAGCAATGTGCGCTGGTCTGGCATGACCTGCACCAGTTCGTGCGAAATGCGGCCGATGCAATAATGCTTGGTCAGGGTGCCGGTGCCGTTGGCATTGACCTTCACTTCTGGCAGATGGCCGTAATGGTAAGGATTTGCCGCCTTTTCGTCGCCAAACAGGTTTTTGCTAAAGCCCAGCAGCTGCTTGTTCGAGGAGACCGCGAATGCGTCGGGCTCATATTCTTCGCTCGACAGGTGGGTGTTCCAAGGTGAGAGGCTGGCACCGCAGGTGATCCACAGGCCATGCGCCTGAGCGGTATCAACATTGTGGTATTTTACCAAAGTGAGCTTGCCCGTGGCCGGATCCTGATCGAGCGTCAGCACCGCGATCGGTGAGGGCATGCGGCCATAGGTGTCGTCACCTTTTTGATCGCGCGACATATATTCAAATTGAACCACGGCGAATACGGCATCGCCCTTCACGCCATCAACCTTGGCTCCGGCGATCGGTGCCAGCAGGGAGGTGCCGTCGGGACAGTCAGAAAAGAACTGACGTTCCTTGCCAGGCACAGAGGTATCGATGATGGGCTTGTTGTGAATGTCGTAATAACCACCGGCGAGAATCTGTCCGCCCTTGCCATCCGGCACCATATCGCCTGTGATGAAGAAGGGCTCATAGGACAGCTTGAAGGCCTGGCTGCTGCCGTCGGCGAGCTTGACCGTCAGTTCAGAACCAACCGTGGTGGTGGCCATCGCAGCCGGATCGCTCAGCGAGGGTGCCGCCATGGAGCTGAAGGTTGCGGATGCGAAACCCACGGGCGCGGCCGCAGCATCCCGCGCTGCCCCAAGCGCCAGAAGCGAGCTGGCCGCGGAAGCGCCAAGTGGCAGCATCGGCACGCTGGCAAGAAACTTAAGTGCCTGACGGCGTGATGCATTTGTCGTATTGAACATGTTCCACTCTCCGGTTTTGTTCCGGGTCACTCCCCCGGTGACGACAGGGCCTGTTGATAACAACGGCCCTCCCTACATCTTGACCGGGTAACATGATCATAAGACACTTTGATGAAACAACGAGCCGGTATAAAAGCGCCGCGCCGAGTCCAATTTTCCCTGACAAACTCTAGAAGGTTGCGGGGGTGTTGATCCAGATGAGCGTGGTCGGCCCATCGAAATTGTTACGCCATGAATGCAGCCGGGTGCTTTCGAAATAAAAGCTGTCGCCCACCCGCAGGGTGTGAAACTGATCGCCATCGAGAATGACGTCCAGCCCGCCGGCCAGAACGTGGATAAATTCCTCGCCTTCGTGCTGGTAGGCCCCCTCACTGGAGGCACCCGGCGCAAGATCGAAGCGATGACACTCCATCTGATTGTTGCCGTCGGCAAGCACATGGATGGTTACGCCCGATGCCGTGGTTGGCCATGTTGTCCATTGCCCGTCTCGAACCAGAGAGGCACCCTTTCGCGATTTTCCCTGTCCGCTCAAGGCTGCAATGGTGGTGCCCAGATGCCGGGCGACATTGTGCAGCGTTGTGACAGAAATGCCCTGCGAGGTGCGCTCAAACGTCGACAACATCGACACCGTTGTGCCCGTTGCCCGCGCAACGGTCTCCAGTGTCAGCCCCGCTTCCTTGCGCAGATGCCTGACCTTCATCCCGATCGATAAATCGCCAGCCTCGCGCCCCTCTTCCGTGACCTCATCTGCACGGTCGGCGGCGTCATCCAGCATCAAGGCCTGTTTGATCGCAGCCGGATTGAGGCCTTTTTCACTTCGAAGCCAACTGATCGTCTTCAGCCGCTCAACCAGTGCCGCGTCATACAGCCTTTGACCGGACGGCGTACGAAGAGGGTCCACGAGCCCCTGCTGTTCCCACAGCCTGAGCGTGGACGGCGAAACGCCAGCCATGCGGGCTGCTTCGGCAATTTTGAGGTGGGTGAGGTCCATAAACCGGTGCTTTTGAGGATGCTGTGCTGATCGCTTTATAATTACAAAAAGCCCCGTTGCAAAGCTACAGAAAAAATGTAGAGAATATTCACGCGCGAAAACGCTGGGAACAACACACCGCAGGGGATGTCATCATCATGCAGAATCAGGAAATTGCCTCACGCCGCTCTGACGCCATTTCACGCGGTGTCGGCGTCACCACGCAGATTTATGCCGATAAGGCCCAGAATGCTGAAATCTGGGATGTCGAAGGTCACCGCTACATTGATTTTGCAGCCGGTATTGCCGTGGTCAACACGGGCCACCGCCACCCCAAAGTTATTGCCGCGGTAAAGGATCAGCTCGACCATTTCACGCACACCTGCCATCAGGTCGTCCCTTATGAAAACTACGTTCGCCTCGCCGAGCGCCTCAACACGCTGGTTCCTGGCGATTTCAAGAAGAAGACGATTTTTGTCACCACAGGTGCCGAAGCTGTTGAAAACGCCGTCAAGATTGCCCGCGCAGCCACCAATCGTTCCGCCGTCATCGCGTTCACGGGCGCGTTCCACGGTCGTACCTTCATGGGCATGGCGCTGACGGGCAAGGTTGTGCCCTACAAGACCGGCTTTGGTCCTATGGTGGCGGATGTTTTCCATGTACCCTTCCCGGTCGAGTTGCATGGCCAGAGCATGGAGGATTCGCTTGCTGTTCTGGACAAGATGTTCAAGGCTGATGTCGATCCCAGCCGGGTTGCGGCCTTTATCGTTGAGCCTGTGCAGGGCGAAGGCGGTTTCTACGAAGTTCCGCGCGCCTTCATGCAGAAGCTGCGGGAAATTGCGGACAAACATGGCATTCTGCTGATTGCGGATGAGGTTCAAACCGGCTTTGCCCGCACCGGCAAATTGTTTGCCATGGAGCATTATGGCGTTGTGGCCGATCTGACCACGATGGCCAAAGGCTTGGGCGGCGGTTTCCCGATTGCGGCTGTCACCGGCCGCGCAGATATCATGGACGCTCCCGGCTCCGGCGGCCTGGGTGGCACCTATGGTGGCAACCCGATTGGTGTTGCGGCAGGCAATGCCGTTCTTGACGTGATTGAGGAAGAAAACCTCAACGAGCGCGCAGCCTCGCTGGGCAACCGCCTGAAGCAGAAGCTACAATCCCTTCGCGAAGCCGTTCCGCAGATTGCCGATATTCGCGGCCCAGGCTTTATGAACGCCGTGGAGTTCAACATTCCGGGAACAAAAACCCCCAATGCCGACTTTACAAACAAGGTGCGTGAGCGCGCGCTGCAAAAAGGTCTCATCTTGCTGACCTGCGGCGTCTATGGAAATGTCATTCGTTTCCTCGCTCCACTTACCATCGAGGATAGCGTGTTTAACGAAGCGCTCTCCATTCTCGAAACCACACTTCGTGAATGCGCGTCGGAGGCTTGATCAATGACAATTTCGGAAAAACTACTCTCGCAGCTGAAGGATCCGTCCCTCGCCATCGATAAGGCGTTGATTGCGGGCAGCTGGCTAGACGCCAGCGAGAGCGGCAAGACCTTCGATGTCACCAATCCATCCACAGGTGATGTCGTTGCGACGCTTCCAGATATGGGACGCAGCGAGACCGCGCGTGCCATTGATGCGGCCTATAAAGCGCAGAAACTCTGGGCGGCCAAAACCGGCAAGGAACGCGCCAACGTCTTGCGCAAGCTGTTTGATCTTCTTGTGGCCAATGCCGATGACCTTGCCACCATCCTGACCATGGAAATGGGCAAGCCTCTGGCAGAAGCCAAAGGCGAAATCCTTTACGGTGCCTCCTACGTCGAGTGGTTCGGCGAAGAAGCAAAGCGTGTCTATGGGGATACCATACCCGGCCACCAGCAAGACAAGCGCATCATTGTCATCAAGCAGCCAATCGGCGTTGTGGCCTCCATTACGCCCTGGAATTTTCCAAATGCAATGCTGGCCCGCAAATTCGCGCCAGCGATTGCTGCCGGTTGTTCCATGGTTTCCAAACCGGCCGCCGAAACACCGCTTTCGGCCTTGGCGCTGGCAGCACTGGCGGAACGGGCCGGATTGCCAGCCGGATTGTTCAGTGTTGTTCTCTCAAAAGATTCGGCCTCCATCGGCAAGGAATTCACTGAAAACAACAAGGTGCGCAAGCTGACCTTCACGGGTTCTACCAATGTTGGCAAGATCCTGATGCAGCAAGGTGCCGCGCAGATCATGAAGCTCGGCCTGGAACTGGGCGGCAACGCGCCTTTCATCGTGTTTGACGATGCAGATATCGATGCTGCCGTCGAAGGTGCGATGGTTTCGAAATATCGCAACAATGGACAGACTTGCGTTTGTGCCAATCGCCTTTACATCCAGTCCGGTGTCTATGATGCCTTTGCGGAAAAGCTGTCGCAAAAAGTCTCTGCCATGAAGGTCGGCGATGGCTTTGAGGCGGGCGTCAACGCAGGGCCGCTGATTACGGCAAAGGCCTTGGAAAAGGTGCAGGAGCATATTTCAGATGCCGTTTCCAAGGGCGCATCCATTGCGCTCGGCGGAAATCCGGATGAGCGTGGCGGTCTGTTCTTCCAGCCAACCGTTTTGACCGGCGTGACGAAAGACATGATCATTGCCCGCGAGGAGACTTTTGGGCCTGTCGCACCGCTCTTCAAGTTCGAGACGGAAGAGGAAGTGATCGAAATGGCCAACAATACCGAGTTTGGCCTCGCTTCCTATTTCTACTCCAAGGATATGTCCAAAATCTTCCGTGTTGCCGAGGCGCTGGAATATGGCATGGTTGGCATCAATACCGGCCTGATTTCCACCGAAGTCGCACCGTTTGGCGGCATCAAGCAATCCGGCCAGGGCCGTGAGGGCTCTAAATACGGCATCGAAGACTATGTTGAGATCAAATATCTCTGCCTGAGCATTTAATGCCAGTATAAACGGAATGGGTCAGGTTGAAATTGAACCTGACCCATTCTCTTTTGTTGTGTTTGAGCGTGTCTAATCAGGCCGATAACTGAGATCGGCTCCGGATAAAAGCAGGAAAACCTCCGCTTTCATGGTCGAAACCGTTGCGTGCGGTATCGCAAGAGCAACGATTTTCCCTCAAATTAGCGCCACGAACCTTGCCCCATTTGACCTCTGCCGGTTGAAAGATCTTTCGGCTTAAGGACATAAAATCCTTTGCAACTGAAATAATAGATTTTATGTACAAAATGATTGCGCAATGGATGACATGGACATGTCTCGAAATTTCCCGGCTGAAATGGCTCTGATGTCTGCACTTGGAGGGCGCTGTATCGTTCTCGTCGGCATGATGGGCTCGGGCAAAACGTCGATTGGCCGGCCGCTGGCCGCGCGGCTTGGCCTTGATTTCGCGGACGCAGACGCTGAAATGGAAGCTGCGCACCGCATGACCATCCCGCAAATTTTTGAAAAGTACGGGGAGTCCTATTTTCGCGACGGCGAGCGGCGGGTGATCACGCGGCTCCTGGCAGAAGGACCGAAGGTCTTGGCGACGGGCGGAGGTGCCTTCATGAATGCTGAAACCCGTGCGCAAATTGCCGAGCGCGGGGTGTCGATATGGCTGAAGGCAGATCTTGATGTCCTGATCCGTCGTGTGCGTCGGAGCGGCAACCGGCCGCTGCTACAAACACCCGATCCTGAAGGCGCATTGCGCAAATTGATTGAGGATCGCTACCCAACTTACGCGTTAGCCGACGTGACGGTGATATCATCCGATGGTTCGCGTCACATCGCTGCGGCGAAGACAATGCAGGCTTTGATATCCTATTTGAATGTTTCGACCCCACCACCTGCGCCGTTAGGCACATAGAAAAGGATGTCTGACGGGCTTGTTCAGGGTTGAAGATTGCTCAGGCTCTGTTTGTCTCAGGCTCAAATCAAATAGAACCTCTGGTCTTGGTGGTTTGTTTTCAGCTTATTGTGCCTTGCGTCGTTTCCGGTGCTATCGGTGGAGAGCAGAGGGGTATACATTGGTTTCATGCGCGCGAAGCCTTTTGCTTACGCCCATTTGGAGACGCTATGAAAGACCCTTACGAAACCTTGGGTGTCGCCAAAACCGCCTCCAGCGACGAGATCCGCAAGGCGTATCGCAAGCTTGCCAAGACGCTGCATCCTGACCTCAATCCGGGCAATGCCAGAGCAGAAGAGCGTTTCAAGGACGTGTCGGCGGCCAATGAAATTCTCTCTGATCCAGACAAGCGCAAGCGCTTCGACAGGGGGGAGATTGATGCATCCGGCGCAGAGCGACCAAGACAGAACTATTACAAGGATTATGCCGCCAACGGTGCAGGTGGCAATCGCTATCAGAACACCTCCGGTTTTTCTGATTTTGGTGGTGCAGAGGATATTTTTGCAGACATGTTTGGTCGCCAGTCCCGTCAATCGCGCCGTGTGCGTGGTGAGGATTTGAACTACACCCTCACCGTTGATTTTCTCGATTCCATCAACGGTGCCAAAAAACGCATTTCCTTGCCCGACGGCGGGTCGCTGGATTTGGCAATTCCCGCCGGCATTCAGGATAAGCAAGTGCTGAGGTTGCGTGGCAAGGGTGCCTCCGGCGGCTCTCAAGGCGAGGCGGGTGATGCGCTTGTAACTATTAAAATCAATCCGCATGCCTTCTTCACGCGCAAGGGCGATGATATCCATCTCGATTTGCCCGTGACAATCCGGGAAGCCGTTCTGGGTGCGCGGCTGAAAGTGCCAACCCCCACAGGTGCTGTGATGGTGACGATTCCAAAGGGATCGAATACCGGCTCTGTTCTGCGGCTGAAGGGCAGGGGAATTGCCCATGGACAGAGCCATGGCGACCAACTGGTGACATTGCGGGTGGTTCTGCCAAGCAAAGCAGATGCAGAGCTTGAAGCTTTTTTGACCAACTGGACACCCAGCCCCGATGACGATCCGCGCAAGGACATGCTGTCATGATCATCAACAGGTTTGAATTTATCGATCGCACCCATATCAATCCACAGACCCTTGAGGTCTGGCTACAAGAGGAGTGGCTGCTGCCCAATGCTGCCTCAACGGATATGGAGTTTTCCGACATTGATGTTGCCAGGGCGGCGCTGATTTTGGATCTGAAAGAGCGGCTTGGGGTCAATGATGAAGGTGTGGGTGTCATCCTTCATCTTGTTGATCAGGTGCATGGCCTCCGCCAGTTTGCGGCATCATTGATGTCGACTACGTCAGACGAGGCGATCGGCAAAGTCGGATCGTCACAGCTGTAGTTGGAAAGCTTTAGCCAAACTTTAGAATATTGGGTCGAGATGGCGTGCGCGCCATTGCAGAGTGTTTATGGCGTGAGCCGTGCCAAAATCGACGTTATTGCCCATGGCATTCCTGACCGTGCCGATCGTGCTGACTTTTGGCCTTCTGTCGCCCAACACGGGCATTGAGGTGGCGATTGATGCCATGCCGGCCATTTTGAAGGTCGGGCCTGATGCGAAATACATTGTTCTCGGAGCCACCCATCCCAATTTGCTGCGCGAAGAGGGCGAAGCCGACCGCGACAGTCTGCGTGCGATGTGCGATGTCTATGTCACCCCATAGCTGGGTGGATGATTATGATGGAAAAACATAGCAGTTTTTCTATAAAATTGACCATCTAACGCCTTGGGTTAAAATTAGGTTCCATAATCCAGATTACCAACCTGGAGACTCAATGAGGGGTGGGTTCAAGGATGAAGTGCGACTTGCAATAGATAACAACGGTTTATCCTCTGCAAGGAAAGCGTGATCAAAAGCACCTATTCACACATCGACTTGGACGAACGTCGCAAGATCGCTCGCTGGCGTATGGCTGGAGATGGTTGCCGAGAAGCTTGCCCTCCCAAAACGGATAGCGGTCAGGCGGACAGCGGCCCTGAAAGCCGGTTGTCATCGACGATATGAAGGAGTTTGCAATCTCGCTGGCTTGGGATTTCGTAAAACCCACTTCACCGCCAGTCGGCAAAGTTCAGCGGGATCGCCTTGTTTGGTTTTTATTTCCGAAACGTTTTTGATAGCCGAATCCATATCAGGAGGCGGCAATGTGTTTCCCGTGCGCAAATGATCCAGGAAAGCATCTGCCATCTTCCGATAATCGGCATCCCAATTCACACCACCATTCCGCTCGATTTCATCACTGATGCGCCCTGAAATGCGGATCACCTCCCCCTGCACGGTCGAGGCCGCACCGCAAGACGGAACCAAAAGTTCCCAAAGTTCCTGGTGTTGGTCCTGCCAGGTCGAAGCTTTTGTGACGATGTTTGACTTGCCATCATGCAGCGCGCGTCGGGTAATCGGTGGAACGTCGAAGAGACCATAAAGACGATCAAGAGCGTTGCTGGCAGCACCGACGCTTTCAGGATTGAAGCCAGCCCTGTGAAACTCAAAATTTTTACCGATATTCTCGACCATCGCTCGCATTTCGGGAGTGACGGCCGACGATGGACCTGCTGGGCTACCAAAGAGGCGGCCAAAGAATGATTTCTTCGTGGTCGGAGCAGACATCACGCTCAATAGTAATTCGGCCATCGGGGCCATTCGTTCAATATGTGCGTTGTTGCAGCGCTCCAAGGCGAAGACCAACGGAGATTGTCCCCTCGAATTGAGCGCGTTGGGGTCTGCGCCATACTCAAGCAACAGGTGCGCCGTTTTAAGATTGCCGACAGCAGCAGCCTGATGTAAAGGCGTCCCGCGCCCTCCAGCAGCGTGGTTCACATCCGCTCCCAACTCCAGCAAGACCGTGATGTTCCCCTGCCAATGGCCTGCTCGGGCATGGAGGGGAGTGTCGCCGTAGCTATCACCGAAATGCAGGTCGGCTCCTTGTTCGACCAGCCAACGGGACAGATCGTCAGGGCAGTTATTGAAGGCCAGTGCGGATTGTTTCAACACTCCGCCGCGAGCATTGATGTCGACAACGTCGAAAATTGCTTTCAGTGCGTTCAAATCGCCGGACTTCAGGAGTTCATCGAAATCCTTCGGTAGCGTCTTTCGTTTAGCATTGGCCATTAGGCCTCCCTCAGAAATTACGGACGCGATCATGATCGCTTGGCTTTTACTTTATTGTAAGCAACAAGTGTTGTTTTTCGAACCGCCCTTGCGCCAGCGCTTGGCTGATCCTGACCGAACCGCAAGCATGGTCGAACGTGTCAGGAGTGCCTTCAGACGAGAACGTGATGATGTTCGTGCCGTACATCTCCCCTTCAAGACAAGCTCTGCATGACCATTTGCATCGCCGAATTGCCTTCATCCTGACCGGAGATCGCATCTGGACCGTGACAAACAGCCCTGATCTCAAATCGCTACAGCGCCTCTCACCCTATATGGCGCACAAAGGTTCGCTGTAGCTCTTTATATCTGCTGCTGTCAGGCGGAAAACATGCATCCTCGCTGCGGAATCAGCATTTTGCGACAGGCCTCTATAAAATGCAAAATCGTGTCATCTAGGCCCCTTGTTTGGGGCGCAGACATCGCCGTTTTGAGCCACAAGACGCCCTCGCTTGAAGACCCTGCGCTTTGCAGGAAAACCAACCACAGCCTGTGGGATATGACGGGCCGGAATTGCAACAAAATCAGCCATAGCCCCAACCTGAAGGCCATACCCTTCGAGCCTCAGTGCTTTTGCACCGGCCTCAGTTACGATTTCGAAGGCGGCGTTGAGCGCATCATCCGTAAAAAAGCCGGAGCGATAGCCAATGATTTCTGCCCGGCGGAGCATATCGCCGTCACCATAGGGCCACCAGGAATCGCGGATATTATCGCTGCCGCTGAAGACATTGACGCCTTCAGCGCACAACAAGGCAATCGGTGGAAAGCTATGATGGCCGGGCGCATTGGTCATGATGGAAATACCGCTTCTTGCGATTTTTGCAGCGATCTTGCGGGCTGCATCAAGATCCAGATCTCCAAGTCCGTAAGCGTGGCTGATCGATACATGTCCCTGCATGCCGAGCGCATCCGTGCGAGCGCAGATTTCTTCGACGGTGAAAGCGCCCATGCTGCCGCCCTCGTGCAGGTGAATATCCACATCCACACCACGTTTTTCGGCAATGCCAAACACAACGTCGAGATGCGCCGTGACATCACGGTCAAAGCTGGCCGGGTCCAGTCCACCAATCAAATCCGCACCACAGCCAATCGCTTCATCCAGCAGGTCTTTGGTGCCTGGGCTTTTCAGAATGCCGCTCTGCGGAAAGGCGACGATCTGAATATCAATCATTTCCTTATATTGTTCCCTTACCGCCAGAATTGTCTCCAGTGAGGTAAGCCCAACCGAGCTATCAACCATCACATGGCTGCGCATGTGAAGCGTGCCATGGGAAAGACAAAGCTCAAGCTGTTTGATGGCCCGCTCCGCCATCGGCTCAGCATTGGCCATATTTTCGGCCTGAAAAGCCACGCGCTCATGCACATCGAAACCATTGGTACATGGACGATGCGGCACCCATTGGCCACCGTAGAAACTTGTATCGAGATGGATATGCCCTTCAACAAACCCCGAAACCAGCAAATCCCCCGCAATATCAACAACAGGACCGGAGACCGGCTCCACTGACGCTGGCCGAATTGTCACGATCCGGCCATTGCGCACATGAAGATCGTGTAAAAGCCCATCCGTCAGTCTGGCATTGGTGAAGGTCGTTTCATTCATGGTCAGGTCTTTCCTCAAGTGTGTGCCTGGTTTCACTTTGGGTGAACATCGGACGCCAGATGACAGGCAACCTTGCCGCCCCCCAGACGCGCCCGTATAGCGGGCATTGTTTGGCTGCATGCTGCATTGGCTATGGGACAACGCGGATGAAAGGCGCATCCTTGCGGTGGATCAAGCGGGCTCGGTGGCTCCCCACCCATCAGCGCCCGGTCGCGGTTTGGGGCTGCCACATCTGGTATCGTCTGAAGCAAGAGCTGCGTGTAGGGATGTTGCGGATTGCTAAACAGCGCCTCAGTGTCGGCCTCCTCGACAATCCGCCCCAGATACATCACAGCGATGCGATCAGCCATATGCCGAACAACAGCAAGATTATGGCTGATGAAGAGATAGGTCAGGCCAAGCTCATCCTGAAGCTTGCGCATCAGGTTGAGAATCTGCGCCTGAACCGAAACATCCAGTGCCGAAGTTGGCTCATCACAGACAAGAAATTCCGGCTCGCTGGCAAGCGCACGTGCAATGGATATACGTTGCCGCTGGCCACCGGAAAAAGCATGCGGATAACGGTTTGCATCATCCGCAGAGAGCCCAACGGTTTGCAACAATTCGGCAACGCGGGCCTCAATGGCCTGCGCCCCCTTTCGCAAACCAAATTCGCGGATCGGCTCGGCAATGATGTCACCAACCCGCCAACGCGGGTTGAGGCTGGCATGCGGGTCTTGGAAAATCATTTGCGCTTCCATTGGCTTGCCACGGTTGCGGCCACGGCTTGCCGGGGCAAACATCATCGCACCCTCGCTTGGTTCGTAAAGTCCGGTCACAAGCCGCGCAACCGTGGACTTGCCACAGCCGGATTCCCCCACCAGTGCCAGACATTTGCCCTTTTCGACAACAAAACTAATGTCCTTGACGGCCTGCAGATAGCGCTTGGGCTTTCGTTCGACCACGCGGCTCAACCATGGTGCGGAGACATCAAAAACGCGGGACAGTTGATCCACTTCCAGAACGTTGTGACTGCTTCTCATTGCACACCTCCATCATGCAGAAAGCAGGCCACGCTGCTTCGCGCTTCTTCAACCAGCGCAGGGCGCATCATGCGGCACCGTGCGCCCGCATCCACACAGCGCGGGTTGAAGGCACATCCAACCGGAATGGCATTCAAACGCGGCATTGATCCATCGATCTGGGCAAGACGCTCGACCCGCGCTCTGAGTGCTGGAATGGCCCCCATCAGCCCGCGTGTGTAGGGATGTCGTGGCTGACGGAGCACATCCTCAACCGGCCCCATCTCGATCACGCGCCCGGCATACATCACAGCAACACGATCCGCTGTCTCGGCAATCACGCCCATATCATGGGTCACGAGCATCACGCTTGTGCCGTTTTCCCGACACAGGCGGCGCAGCAAAGCCGTGATCTGTGCCTGAATCGAAACATCCAGCGCAGTCGTTGGCTCATCCGCAATGATCAATTGCGGATTGCCAGCAAGGGCCAACGCAATCACCACCCGCTGGCGCATGCCGCCAGAAAATTGATGCGGATAATGGTTGATCCGCTCATCAGCTCCCGGAATACCGACCTGTTTCAACAATGCGATGGCTTTGGTGCGTGCATCCACCTTGCCCGCACCTGCATGACGCTGGATCGTTTCCATAAGCTGCTGACCGACTGAAAACAGCGGATTGAGCGATGTCAGCGGGTCTTGAAAAATGGCCCCGACCAGACGACCCCGGATGGATGCCATATCCGCTTCGCTCAAATTATCTGTTCTCTTGCCGCCAATGCGGATTTCGCCGCCGCAGATCTGGCCGGGCGGTTCGAGCAAGCCCAGAACGGCCATGCCGGTCATCGATTTTCCCGCACCGGATTCGCCAACAACACCGAGGATTTCACCGGGCTTGATCGTCAGCGAAACATCGGAAAGAGCGGTCAGCATGCCTTTTCGTGTCGGAAACTCAACCGAAAGACCTCTTACATCCAGTGCAAGCGGACCGGAAGCTGCGGAATGCCTGCTGGTGCTCATGGCAAAATCTCGCTGTTGGATGGATGCAACGGGTAGCTGGGAGGAAAGATTGTTTCGACGGCAGGATGGCCGAAGGTTCGTTCCGGATAACGGGCAATCAGACCCTCAAACTGCGCTTGCGCCTGTGTTCGTGCTGCCTTCAGATCAAGGTTTGCCACCTCACCATCGCGCATCGATAAACGCCCATCGACAATGGTGGCACGGGTGACGCGGCCAGTGGCACCATAGACGAGGGTCTGAATGGGATCGATGCGTGGAGCGATCATCCGATCACCCATATCAAAAACCGCCAAATCGGCCTTGGAGCCGGGAGAAAGCCGTCCAAGATCCGTTCGGTTAAGGGCATCGGCACCGCCGATGGTCGCAGCATCATAAAACTCAGCCGCTGACGCGGCATCGCCGCGCCCTTCTGCAATGCGGTTTGCCATCAGCCCCACGGCCATGTTGAGCACCATATCCGGGGGAGCCGTATCCGTTCCCATGCCAAGGCGAACCCCCATGGCCTTCAAGCGCGAGAAGGATTTCAGCACCGATCCATGCCGGGCGGAAACAAGCGGACAATGGGCGACCGTTACCCCGTTTTCAGCGTAACGCACGAGATCCTCATCGGTCGCAACCGTGGCATGCGGCGCAATCAGGCGAGAAGACAGCAACCCAAGCTGATCCAGCCAGACTGGCGCGGTGGTGCCATGGAGATGCTGGACAATCTGGCGCTCCATGTCTCCTTGCGCCATATGCAGGCGCACCGGCAGATCCATCTCATCGGCCTGCGCACATGTTCTGCGCAGCAAAGCCTCTGTGCAGGTCTCTACCCGATCGGGAGCCAACATGCCGGACACCAGCCCTCCAGCGCTGCGATGAATCCGTCTGGCAAAATCCACTGCCGCCGCCAGTTCGGCAAAGCCCCTTGGCTCATCAAAGACCGGCTGCATAACGCCCGCATCATCCAGCACAACGCCGCCACTGCGATAGGCCGGACCAAGCCAGACGCGCAAACCGAGATCTTCGGCGGCACTGGCGGCAGCTTCAAATTCGGCAACCGTTTCACCCCAAGCCCGGTAAAAAAGCGAGGCGATTGGCAGCGCGGACGTGATGCCATTCAGCAGCAGTTGCGCAAAAGCATAACGTTTTTGAAACGCCAGCTCCTCCGGCGAATACATCTCATAGGCCCGTGCGGCATAGGCAGAGGGCCAAACGCGCCCTTTTTTCCAGCCGGGTTGATTGTCCATGGCCAGCACGGTCGTATCCAGATCAGACAGGGCGTCGAGATCGACGAAGCCCGGACCAATCAGGGCCTCACCCATGTCATAGCGCGCGGCAAGGTCACCATCGAAATCATGCCCGACCCAGAGGACACGATCATGGTCAATCACCACTTCGCCGTTCTCAAGCAAGCGGCGACCTTGTGGCAGATCCACAACAACGAAACGGGCGCGCAGCGCCCAGCGCCCGGGTGGGCGCTGGCCAAGGGCAAGCTCTTTCCATGGGCTGCCTGTCATCATGGCCGTTCCCGCAGAGTGACGCCATGACGGGCAACAACATGTCCGGCTGTCACCACCAGTGATCGGGGCTGATGGGTAACAATAGCCTCGCCCACGGTTTCACCTTCGACAATGACAACATCCCCTCGCCCGCCAACGGTCAGGGCATGTTGCGTGCGATCCATGGCAACAGCGCCTCCGGTTGTGCAAACATCAAGAGCCATCAGCAGTTCATCATCGCGGCGCAGGTTGTTTTTCATACCCAGCAGCATGGCACGCTCCAGCATGTCGCCGTTGCCATAAGGCCCCCACGTGTCGCGGAAGCCATCAACGCCTGCTCCAAACCTGACACCTGCCGCCCGCAGGCGTTTCAAAGAGGGCACTTCACGCGATGGCGGTGCAGTGGTCAGAATGGGAACATCCAGTTCTGCGCAGGTGTCGATCAAAGCCTGCGTCATGGTCCAATCGCCATGGCCCAGGCAGAAGGCGTGGCTGACAGCAACCTTCCCCTGCAAACCCAGCGACCGGATGCGCTCAAAAATCAGTTCCATGGAAAAGGCACCAAGCTCACCGCTCTCATGCAAATGGATGTCGATGCCTTTTCCATGTTTTTCGGCCAAAGCGAATATTGTATCGAGATGCCCTTTGGGGTCACGATCCATGCCGCAAGGGTCCAGCCCACCCACCAGATCGGCCCCCATGGCCATGGCCCGATCCAGCAGTTCGGCGGTTCCCGCACGACGCATCAAGCCCGATTGCGGAAAGGCAACGATTTCAATTTCCACCACATCAGCCAGTTGGCGGCGCGTTTCCATCACGCCTTCAAGCGCGATGAGGCCCTGATCCGTATCAATATCCACATGCGTGCGGATCAGGGTTGTACCATAGCCAACCGATTGCAGAGATTGGCGCATCGACTGGATATGTGCATCAAGCCCATAGTCTTTTTTCACCTTTCGCTCGTTGTCGATTTTATCAATCAGTTTGGGGCCGACTTCATTGACATACCAGGGATAGCCCAGAAGCGATTTGTCCAGATGGGTGTGGGCATCCACAAGGCCCGGAATGGCAATGCGCCCGTCGGCGTCTTCAATGGCCACACCCTCGGCCGCAAGCGTAGGCCCAATGGCGGCGATACGGCCATCGCGGATGAGAATATCGGCCAACGGGCCGCCCATAGGTCTTGTGTTTTGAAGCAGAAGATCACGCATAGAAAACCTCAGTTCAGCTTGGGATTGAGGGCGTCACGCAGCCAGTCGCCCAGGACATTGATGGAAACCACCAGCAGACACAGTTGCAGACCGGGGAACAACACGATCCACCATTGCCCGGAGAAGAGATACTGATTGCCAATCCGGATCAGTGTTCCAAGGGACGGCTGTTCCGGCGGCATTCCGACACCAAGGAAAGAAAGCGTTGCCTCGATGAGAATGCCAAGACCAAAATTCAGAGTTGCCGTTACCAAAAGCGGCGTGGTCGTGTTGGGCAAGATATGCTTGAGCAGGATGCGCCAGGTGGGCACGCGGATCAACCTTGCCGCCTGCACATATTCCTTGTTGCGCTCAATCATCGTTAAGGCCCGAACGGTGCGGGAATATTGCACCCAGGCCGATAGTGATATGGCCAGCACAATCACGCCCGAAGCCCCCACCTCGCGCAAGGAGGACGGAAGCGCCTGCCGCGCAAGGGCCGACACCAGAATGGCAATCAACATGGTCGGCATCGACAGCAATACGTCACCCGCCCGCATCAGCAGACCATCTGCCCATTTGCCATAGTATCCGGCAATCAAGCCAAGGGCAGAGCCAACAACCAGAGACACCGCAACCGAAGCCGCCCCGATGATAATCGAAGCCCGCGACCCGTAGAGAATGGCAGAAAGCAAATCGCGCCCCTGTGTGTCCGTTCCGAGAAGAAAGGGCCACTGTCCACCCTCCATCCACAGAGGCGGAATTTCTGCGTTCAACAGATCGAGTGAGGCGAGATTATAAGGGTTTTGAACGGTGATCCACGGCGCAAAAAAGGCAGATGCGAGGAGAAGCAGCAGCAGAACCGCTGCCACAACAGCAGAGGGATGGCGCGTAAAACTCCACCACACATCGGAATCCCGCAGACGTGCCAACCAAAGTGAGGCCGGTTTGCCAGAGCGATTGGAAGTCTGTTTGACAATCGTCATAGGCAACTCCCCTCAGATGGCGCGCAAACGCGGATCAATCATCGCATAGGCAATATCGACAACCGTGTTCAAGGTTACAAAGATGAAGGATACGATGCAGAGATAGGCGGCCATGACCGGAATATCGACGAAGGTGACAGCCTGCATGAACAGCATCCCCATGCCTGGCCATTGAAAGACCGTTTCGGTCACCAGGGCAAAGGCAATCAGGTTGCCAACCTGCATGGCCGTCAACGTAACAACAGGCATCAGGCAATTTTTAAGCGCATGACGAAACCACAGAGCCCGCCTTTTAATGCCACGGGCGCGGGCAAATTTAATGAAGTCTGCCCTTAATATTTCCAGCATTTCGGCCCGCACCAGGCGCATGACGAGGGTGATCTGAAACAGGGACAGCGATAACGCTGGCAAAACAATGGCAGCACGACCGGATGCCGTCAGAAGGCCAGTTGACCACCAGCCAAGATGCACCACGTCGCCACGACCGTAGCCCGGCAGCCAGCCAAGGCTGACAGAGAACACCAGGATAAGGATGATGCCAACGAAAAAGCTGGGCAGCGACACACCAACAATCGAGGAAAACTGCAAACTCTCAGCCCACCATCGACCCCGCCCAATGGCCGTGAACACCCCCAGCGGAATACCAATGGCCAGCGATAGAAGCGTGGCGATGATCACCAGTTCGAATGTTGCGGGAAAGCGTTCGCCAATCAGGGTGATAACGTTTTGCTGATTGCGCCAGGACAGCCCGAACTCGCCTTGTGCCGCATTCTTCACAAAACGCACGTATTGAACAATGAAACCATCATTCAGCCCCAGACGGGAGCGCAATTCATCGCGCTCCACTTGCGTAGCGCTTTCATTCACCATCATCTCAACGGGATCGCCCAGAAAACGAAAGATCACGAAGGCAAAGAACGCGACGGTCAGCATCACCAGAAGGGCGTTACCGATACGTTTGATAAGAAAGGCGAGCATGGATGCTCCTTTTCCAGAAAAGACGGATGAGCTTGAGCTGTAAGGACGCCCCCCGCGCCGAAGCGGGAGGACGCGCGGCGCTTACATTTTCACAAGCCAAAGGCGCGGAAGATTGTCGGAAAACAGCGGAAAATCGTGGATTTTCGCCCGCGTCGCCCAAGCAAGCGGCTGCTGATGCAGCGGGATCATCAGAGCATGGTCCTTGGCGATCTTTAACGATTGCGCTTCCAGTGCGAGACGCTTGCCCTGATCAAGCTCGACAGCCGATGCTTCTGTCACCGTATCAAACGCCTTGTCAGACCATCCGCCCCAATTGAAGATGCCGAAACTGCCTTCCTTGGTGTGCAAGACCTGCGACGTGAGGCTGTAGGTGTCCAGCATCGGCAGGGTTGCCCAGCCGAGCGTGTAAACATCCACCTTGCCTGCGGAGCGCTTCGGGGTTTGAACCGCACGTGTGCCTTGATCCAGCTTAGGCTTCAGGCCAATACGCGACCACATGGAGGCAACCGCCTGACAAATCTGCTCTTCATTGACGAGGGTGTCCGCGCAATTGAAATCGAATTCGAACCCTTCTGCACCCGCTTCTTTCAAAAGAGCTTTGGCCTTCTCCGGGTCAGCCTTCACGGGCATATCAAGTGCTGCATCATAGCCCGGAATTTGCGGTGCCACGAGGGCACCGGCATTGCGGGATTTTCCGCGCATGACCTTCTTGTTGATGAGATCAAGATCAATGGCAAGCTGCATCGCCTGACGCACCCGCAGATCTTTCATCGGGTTGGGTGCCCCGGACAGCAATTGATCGCGCTGAGAAAAGCCAATCATAACCGTTCGAAGGTCCGTGCCTTCCAGAACCTTGACCTCCGGCGAGGCGGTCAGCCGTGGCAGGTCTTGCACGGGTGCCTGATCGGTAAAATCAATATCCCCGGCAAGCAGCGCCGCCACACGGGTGGCGCTGGAAGCAATCGGGGTCAGCTCGATCCGATCGATATTGTGCTGAGGCTTATCCCACCATCCATCAAATTTGACAAAAACCGTCTTTGCGTCCGGCTGGCGGCTTTCAACCTTGAACGGGCCAGTGCCGTTTTCATGGTAAGTGGCATAGCCTTCGGTTCCCGAGCCAACATCGGTCGGAGCCTCGGCATTGTTGTCTTTCATCCATTGGGCATTAAAAATATAGATCGTCGTCAGATCGTTGAGAAGCAACGGATAATTGGCCGAAACATCGATCTCGATGGTGTGGGCATCGATCACACGCGAGCCCCTGTAGGCCGGAATGTTGCCCCGCAGAGGCGATTTCGGATTGGAGGCGCGCAACAATGACGCCTGCACATCAGCGGCAGTGAAATCAGCGCCATTGTGGAATTTGACACCGTCACGCAGCTTGAAGCGCCAGGTTGTTGGCGACACGATTTCCCAGGATGTTGCCAGCGCCGGTTCGATCTTCAAATGACGATCATAGCGAACAAGGCCCTCATAGGCATGGTTCAGCACCCCCAGGGCGAAGCTATCTCCATAGGAATAGGGATCGAGCGAGCTGATGTCACGCGAGGCACCCCATTTCAACGTCGCCGACATCGCAGGCATTGTAAAGGCCAACAGAGCAATCCCTGTGGCCAGGATTTTTGATAATCGCACTTTTAATTCCCCTCGGATTGCATGCAATGTAGACAAAACCTTGCCTTGTTTTGCATAACATGCGGTTTTAACCGTGAGCTCACAGGAGGCATTTTGCCTTTTCTCCATCAGCTTATATAAACGCTAATCCATAGCGCGTGCAAAATCAATAAAAAATTGCATGCAATTTATGAGGCTAGATACCGTGCATTTTTTATGCAATATGAGGATAAAATGCATGCAGGAGGGAAGACCACAGCAATGTCGACAAATCTGAGCAGGAGTGATGCGATCTATGCATCCCTTCGCCGAGCGATCCTGGAACAGGCGTTGAAGCCGGGTACAAAGCTGCCAGAGGATTCGATTGGCGACACATTTAGCGTCAGCCGCACCAGCGCGCGCAACGCCTTGCTGCGTCTTGCCGCAGATGGCCTTGTCGAAATCAAGCCCAATCGTGGTGCAGCGGTTGCCATGCCCACATTGGAAGAGGCCGAGGAAGTTTTCGCGTTACGTCGTTGCCTCGAACGCGAAGTGATCGAGAGACTGTGCAAACGCATGCCCCGGGATGGCATTGATGCCCTGATCAGCCATGTGCGGGAGGAAGAACGCGCCCTTCAAGCCTCGTCGCCCCGCTCCATCCGGCTTGCGGGCGAATTTCATATTCTGCTTGCCGAGTTGACCGGCTCAAAATTGCTCATTGATTTTATCAGCCAGGTTGTGTCGCGCTCATCGCTTATTCTGGCCCGCTTTGGCCGCCCGCATTCCGCCGAATGCGGTATTGATGAACATATTCAATTGATTGAAGCGCTGAAACAGCAGAATATCAAAGCCGCAGGCCATATCATGGATCATCATCTGCATGCCGTTGAGGATCGGGCCAGAGCGGATGACAAAGACATCGGCCCTGACATTACTGAAATCCTCAACCGCTACATGAGCGCATCGGACTGACATGCACCAGACAGACACATCGCCTGCGCGATCTCAGCATGGCATGGTAACCACCCCGCATCCATTGGCAAGCGAGGCGGGAGCCAAAGTGTTGCGCCGCGGTGGCACAGCCATCGAAGCCGTCATTGCGGCCGGAGCGGCTCTCACGGTTGTTTACCCCCACTTTTGCGGGCTGGGTGGCGATGCCATCTGGATCATTGCCGATGGAGAGGGACGGCGCAAGGCGATCATGGGGATTGGTCAGGCAGCAACCCAGTTGCCGCAGTTTGACACCATCCCGACCCGTGGCCCGCTATCAGCGCTGACAACGGCAGCCGTTGTTGACAGTTGGGGCAAGGCTCTGGACTTTTCCCGGAACCATTGGGGCGGCACGGAAAACCTAGGATCACTGCTCAACGATGCAATTCTCTTGGCGACCGACGGTTTCCCGGCCAGCCGATCACAACAGCATTGGCATGGCTTTCGGCGTAGCGAGATCGAAAACTGGCCCGGCGTTGCTCATCACTTCGTGCCACAAGGGCAGCAACGCCAGCCAGAATTGGCGCGGGTTCTGGAAGCAATCGCTCTTCATGGCCACCGCACGTTTTACGAGGGTGAAACCGGGCAACGCATCGCAAACGGCTTGGAAAAAGCCGGTAGTCCGCTGCGCATGCAAGATCTGGAAAAAACGGTGGCAAGCCTGGTGGAGCCGATCTCCCTTTCCTATCGCGGCATCGAGCTTCTGGCACCACCACCCCCTTCGCAAGGTGTGACAACCCTTACCATTATGGGCATTTTATCCAATTTTCCGATGCAGGATATAAACCCAGGCTCGGTCGATTTCTACCATCTGTGTGTGGAGGCGGTGAAACAGGCTTTTCTCGATCGCGGGCAGATTGCTGACCCTGATGTCGTAGAACAAGATTGCACCCAATGGCTCGAAGCCCATGTTCTTTCGGCAAAAGCCTCCACCATCAACCCGGCGCGTGCCATGCCCTGGCCTCATCATTTTCAAACCGGGGACACGGTCTACCTCGCTGCTGTTGATACACAGGGACAATCCGCCAGCGTCTTGCAAAGCACCTATTATGATTGGGGTAGCGGTGTGTTGTTGCCCGATACAGGTCTGCTTTGGCAGAACCGCGGCGCGGCCTTCAGCACCGATCCTCTCAGTCCCAATGTGCTGGCACCCGGCAAGCGCCCTTTTTACACGCTCAACCCGGGCATAGGCCTGAAAAATGGCAGCCCCCATCTGCTCTATGGAACCCAAGGGGCTGATGGCCAGCCACAAACGCTGACAGTCATTCTCAGTCGCTTGATAGACCACGGGCTTGATCCCCTCGCCGCTCTTTCAGCCCCACGGTTTTTGCTTGGTAAAACCTTTTCTGATAGCCGCGACACGCTGAAAATCGAGAATGCTGTCGGTGGCGATGTCGTCACCGCTCTGGCCGCCCGTGGGCATGATGTGATGCCGATTGATGCTTTGAGCGCTCTTTCAGGTCAGGCCGGGGTTATTTGCCGCAGTGAAAATGGCTGGCTGCAAGGTGCTCATGATCCGCGCAGCGATGGCTACGCAATCGGGATCTAAAGCAATGCGGACATTGAAAAAACGAGGAGAGAGGCGATGAAGGTTGATCTTCTGCTTCGCAATACCCGGATTGCGCAGTGTTCAGATTGCATCGACATTGCCATCACGGATGGCGTGATCGTCAAAATGGAGCCGCACATTCATTGCGTTGCTGTGGAGACGGAGGATCTCGAAGGAGCCTTTGTCTTTGCCGGATTTGTCGATAGCCATATTCATCTCGATAAAGCCTGCATCATGGAGCGCTGCTCGATTTGTGCCGGCACACTGGAAGAAGCTGTGCGCGAAACAACAAAGGCAAAGGCAGGCTTTACACAAGAAGATGTGTTCCAGCGCGCATCAAAGCTCGTGGAAAAAGCCATCATGCATGGCACCAATCGGATGCGAACCTTCGTGGAGATCGATCCGCGTGTTGGCATGCAATCTTTTGAGGCCATCAAGCGGGTGCGCGACCACTATGCAGACGCGATTGACATTCAGATTTGCGCATTTGCACAAGAAGGCCTGACGCAGGAGCCTGAGACGGAAGCGATGCTGGATGAGGCTCTTTTTTCAGGGGCGGATCTGATTGGAGGCTGTCCCTATACCGATACCAATCCACGGGAACACATTCAGAAAATCTTCGCTCTGGCCCGCAAACACGATGTGGATGTCGATTTTCATCTCGACTTCAGTCTTGATCCGCAAAAGACCGATCTGCCAGCCGTGATCGAAGCCACTCACGCACACAAGTATGCAGGTCGCGTCACTATCGGCCACGTCACCAATCTGTCTGCACTTGATCCAGCCGCTCTTTTTGAGGTCGGACGGAAAATTGCAGAGGCAGGAATTGCGCTGACTGTGTTGCCAGCCACGGATCTCTTTCTGATGGGAAGGGACTATGGTGCCCATGTTCCACGAGGCATTGCGCCTGCACATCGTCTTGCTGCCCTTGGCGTCAAAACGGCAATAGCAACCAACAATGTGCTCAACCCGTTCACGCCCTTTGGCGATGCATCTCTTGCACGAATGTCCAATCTCTACGCCAATGTCATGCAAATCTCCCGCGATTCAGACATTGAAATCGTCTTCGATATGGTTGGAATGCATCCGGCTGAAATCCTTGGCATGCAACGCAAACTGGCTGTTGGAGAAAAAGCAGACATTATCGCACTGGATGCGACGGACCCATGCGAGGTTGTGAGATCATCCGCAAGCGCCATTGCGGGGTGGAAAAATGGTCGAAAAACCTTCACACGCCCCAAGCCGCAGCTTTTGAGCGTTCAAAAGTCGCCATTGTTTCAAAACGATAGGAATGGCGGCTGATTATCAGCGCGCTAGAGTTTGTCAGGGAAAACCGGCTCCCACTTGTCGGACCAAAGCTGTCGAGGATCTCTTCCGCCGTTTGGCTGTCCTTTTCGACTCCACGTTTGCTGTGTCGCTTCACCTGCCTTCAAACGGCGGCTTTGCCGATAAATGGCACCTCGATGAGAGCGGGTCAGCATCGAGGGCCAAAAATAATCGCTCCGGCGTGCGGTTGATGCTGAAGGGAAATCTTCCGCCAATCATTCAGAGGGGGCGCACTGGAGCCACCCATGGCCCGGCTGATAGCGCCAGGCAATGCACCCAAACGGATCGAGTGTGAAGAGCGACAGCCAGCCATTGTCAAACAGCGCCCGCACATGCGCATGCCGTTGCAGAATATCCGAGATAGCCTCTTTTGGTGCTTCGACCGCAACCGTTAACCGTAAGGGTTCATGCACAAAGGCCTCGCCATCATGCACGGATTGCCATGGCAAGCCCGTCCGCAGAGTGCCGCCATTGCCTTCCACGACGCCGATACCGCCCACGACATTGTGCAACAGCTTGTTGCCCGCTCCAAACAAGTCAGGTGCCACAGCAGAGCCAAAATATTGCAGGCTGATCCAGCTGGCCACAACCACGGGGGCGGTCAGGATCAGTTCGAGCACTTTGAAGCCTTCATCCTGCTGCCATGCATAGTCGTGCAGAAAAGCCTGCCCTTCGAGATTGCGTCCCCGGGTCCGCGACCGAGGCGCGGCAATGAAGGCCCGGCAGCCCGCAAGGCCAAATTCAGGCCGAACTTCCGCCCAATCCCGGCTCCGCTCAAAGATGGAGCTTGCGGTGGCGCGGGGCAAACGCTGCGCCCGCTCGGTCCGGGCAAGCCGCCCGGCCTGCTCCAGCCAATTGCGAATGGGTGCAAGATCGTCCTTCGATGAGAGATCGCCATCAAACAGCGTCACCGCATCGGTTGTTGTGTCATGTAGAGCCGCAATGAACGTCGTATCCGCCGGAATGACGATACCTTTTTCGGCAAGCGCTGTCCGCACCGCAGCCTCATTCAGCAGGCCCGCTAGCAGCCGCGCATTCACATCACCGGCGTAGCCGCCGCAGGCACCACAATGCAGCGCGCTGGCGTAAGGGTTGTTCACGACATTTGCCCCATGGCCGCAGAGAAGCACAACACGCGCAAAGTTATCGGTCAGCGACATGGCCCGCAGCACGGTTTCGGCCATCGTGATCCGCCGCTCAAGATCAATCTCCGCACCAAACCGTGGGGCGGGGGCATCGGGCTTGTGGCCTTTTGCAAGTCCCAGTCCATCTTTCAGCAGCTTTGCAGCATAGACAGGCCCCATGGCCTCCACAAAAGCAAAGGAGGAAACCGCCGCCAGCTTGAACCGGCCCCAGGCCCGCACCGCGCGAGCGGCAAACCGTGTCTGCTGATCGCTTTTATCCTCGCTCTCGACAGCGCTACAGGTGAAGACCGAGGGCTTCAGCAGCACTGGCAAACGGTTTTCGCTGACATCTGAGGCAAGGCCCTTGTGGCTGGTGCCCAGCCCGAAGAAACCGGCAAAGCCCGCCGTCTGGATGCCGGGATCAATGCTTTCCAAGGCCCGCCGAAACACTTCCGAGCGCACATCAATGCAAAAGGCCGCATGTAGCAGGGGGCGCTGATCTGTGAGCTGCACAGGCGAGGATGTGCTGAGTTTTTCGGCCAGCGCCCGTTGGGCAGCCCGCTCCGCTGCGGATTGCAGCACCGCATCGATCTGAACCTGCTCATCAACGATCATCGGAGCAAGATGAGCGTTGCGAACGCTCCGCCATTGCCCGGCCATCGCGGCCTGATACCGCTCATAGAGCGCTTCTTCAAACACCAGCCGGATAGCCAACAGCTCCAGCGCGGTTTGATCCGATCCACCATCCAGCTCGGCTTTCCATTGCAGATGCCGGGCATAGTGTGCCCAACCGCCCAGCGTCAGCAGCAATTGGTGGAAATAAGTGCCCGGCTCCGCGCCAAAGCCCAACCGCTTTGCTGCCCGCTCAATCAATCCTTGCGCCGTTTCCGGCGTGCTGGCCACCGAGAGGCCAAACCCTTCCAGTCCCAGAATTTCCGGTGTCAGGTCATGAATGGCAAAGGCCCGCCAAGCGGCATAGAGACCATTATGCCGGGATGCAGCCCAAAGCGCCTGCCCCTGATCGAAGAAGCCTGCGGCAAACGTGCCGATCCGTTCCGCCACCAATCCCGGCCAATCCTTGCCGGAGGCATGGGCTGCCAGATCGGCAATGGTGGGCAGGACCAGCGGGGCCGGCGGCTCTTGCTGTGCTGCTGCCTTCAAGTCGGCAAGATCAAGCTGTCCGGCAAGCGTGCTGTTGTTGAGCGCTGCGACCAGATCGACATCAATGATCTCGCCCTTGGTGATCCGATCAGCATAATGTTTCCGCGGCAGGGCGAGGCGCACGCCGCCGATCCGCGCCAGAAGCGCCGCCGTCTCTTCAAAACTGGCCTGAGCCTGCCCGAAGAAGGGATTGACAGCCACAGTGGCCGTCAGCGGCCAGGCGGGAGGAATGGCCCGCACCGCCTGATCAGCCGCTTGCGCCAAGGCATCACCGTGCAGGGTATCGATTTTTATCATCTTATTCATCGGTTCAATCCTTGACTGGAGTTGCGGCTTGGGTGGTCGCGGCTTTGTTATGCTGCCAGCCGCCCAGCAGCCGATCAAAGAGGGCGTTGACGTAAAGGCCGTTGGTGAGATGAACCCGGAGGCCCGCCGCTGCCGGATGATAGGCCCAGAGCGGGAAGAGTGCTTGTGCTACGGCCACCGTGCCGAAGCTGATCACCCCTAAAATCATCAGTGTCCATTCCAGCGGGCCGGGGCGCGGCGTGGCTGGTAGGGTGCCATGCATCAGCATGTCCGCGCCGTGCTGCAAGGCAAAGTAAGCCGTGGCCGCAAAGAGCGAGGCAAGCAGGGTGCGCCGGGTCAGCGCCCAAGGGGCGGCATCGGCAAGGCCCTGAGCAATCAGATAGGCCACACCGAAGATCAGAATGGCCCCCAGCGCAATGGCCTGCGGTGGTTTTTCCGAAAAGCCGAAGAGCAGGCCGATCATGCCGTAGATGGTCAGCGCCAGCAGAAAGGCCCGCGTCACCGCTTTACCATCGGGAATGGCCACCGGCCCGGGCCTGCGAATGGCGGCCACCGTTTCAATGGCCGTGCCCGACGAGAGAAACGCATGGGCCTTGTAAAGCGAGTGGGCAACGATGTGCAAAAGCGCGATGGGAAACAGCGCCAGCCCGCATTGCAAGATCATAAAGCCCATTTGCGCGACCGTTGACCAGGCCAGCGAGGTTTTGACCGCTGGCTGCGTGAGCATCACAAGGCTGCCAAACAGGGCCGTAAAGCCGCCGATCATCACCAGAACCGCCAGCACCACCGGGGCCTGCAACATCACATCGGCAAACCGAATGAGCAGAAAGCCGCCAGCATTGACCACGCCTGCATGCAGCAGAGCCGAAACCGGGGTGGGCGTTTCCATCACTTCGGTCAGCCAGCCATGGGTGGGAAACTGCGCCGATTTCAGGATGGCCGCGAGTGCCAAAAGGGCGCTAGCAAGCACGCTCCACGAGCCGCCCGCACCCTCCCGGGCAGCGGTCAGGATTGCAGAAATCTCACCTGTGCCGAAGGTGAACCCCAACACCAGAGCGGCAGCAATCAAGCTCGCATCGCCAATCCGTGAGACAATAAACTTCTTGCGCGCCGCCCGCTGTGCTGCCGCCCGTTGCGGATAAAACAGCAGCAGTTGATGCAACAGCAGGCTGGAAGCGATCCAGCCGATCACAAACTGCAACAGCGTGCCGGACTGGACGAGAAAGAGAACGGCGGCGAGCGTCGCGGTCATCCAGCCGGTGAACGGCCCTTGCCGGGCCTCGCCATCCAGAAAGGTTCCGGCATACCGCAGCACCACCCAGCCAATAAAGGAAACCAGACTGAGCATGACGAGGCTGACCGGGTCAAGCCGCGATCCGAAGGTGAAGAGGCCGATGCCAAACATCGGCCCCGTCGCCGATCCATCTCGGATCAAGACGATCGTGGAGACAAGAGCGATGACCATGGCACCGATGGCTGCCAGTTCAGCCACCTTGATGGCCAGGCGTGGCCTCTTTGCAGGCGCAAAACAGGAAAAAAGCGATGCCGCAACCAGAAAGAGCGGCGCGAGAAGAGGCAAGGCGTGGGTCACAGACATTCTCCGATCTTGCCCGCCGACACCAGAGCAGCGGGCTTGTGAGGCACCTGTTAGCAGCCGCAGCATTCCAATAAAAATTCATTGTTTTTGAGATTTCGTTCTATAAAATAGAACTATGGTTGATTTGAACTATCATCATCTGCGCTATTTCCGTGCCGTCGCCCACGACGGCAACCTCACGCGCACGGCGGAGCGGCTCAACCTGTCGCAATCTGCCTTGTCCATTCAAATCAAGCAGTTGGAGGAAAGGCTCGGCCATGCGCTGTTTGAGCGGCGCGGTCGTCAGCTTTACCTGACAGAGGCCGGGCGCATCGCACTGGATCACGCCGACACAATTTTCTCAACCGGTGAAGAACTGGTGGAAACGCTGAAGCAATCAGGCCGTAGCCGCCGCAGCATTCGCATCGGTGCGCTGGCAACACTGTCGCGCAACTTTCAGATGGAGTTTTTGCGGCCCATTCTGGGTATGAGCAACGTGGACATGATTCTGCGATCCGGCAGCACAGGCGAATTGCTGGCCGCCTTGGAAACCCTGAACCTCGATATTGTGTTGCTCAATCAGGCACCGATGACCGATTCACTCACCCCTTTTATCGCCCAGCATGTCTATCAGCAGCGTGTCAGCCTGATCGGCAAACCCTCTTATGGCGCGCGCGGGGCCATGCTTGCTGACCTTTTGGCTGTGCATCCGGTTATTCTGCCCACTTTGGAAAGCGGGGTGCGCGCCCAGTTTGATGCGCTGGTGGAAAGGCTCGGGTTGACACCCCAGATCGCCGCCGAGGTGGATGACATGGCCATGATGCGTCTTCTTGCCCGCGAAGGTGTGGGCCTTGCCGTTCTTCCGCCCATCGTCGTCAAGGGCGAATTGGAGGCAGGCACTCTGGTGGAATTCGATACGCTGCCGGGCATGATCGAATCCTTCTTTGCAGTGACAATCAAGCGCCGCTTTCCCAACTCGCTGATACGACCGCTTCTTGAGGCGAACGGCTGAAGCGGTTTTTTGACCCGGAAAACCTTCAGCCGGAATTGCGACGTTGCGACGTGAGATTTTGAACGCGCGCGATGGCAACAACAGTGGTATCGGCCCTGCAACATGAACAGGACGTCGATCAAAATGGCGTCAATGATGTTTCAAAAGCATCATCATTCACCGTAGATGACAAAGCTCTTCGACAGAAATCAGAGACCGCGATCGAAGCTGAAAGATTATATCTATCTGTTTTTTGTAAGATGCACGACAGTCTGTCTGGTTCAGTCTGAACCAGACAGACGTTAAACTTTTTTGTTTTCGTTTGTCTTTTTGGGAAAACCGGATTGCACTTTTCCCTGACAAACTCTAGCGCCCCTTTTCCTGCCGCCATTGTGCAAATTCCTGCCGAGGCGTGTCACTTGTTGCCGGGTAAAGGCCAATGATGGTGGCACCGTTGAGAACCTTCTCGGTGACGAAATCCTCATAGGCGGTCATTTCAACGGTCTCGTCGGCAATTTCATCGGCAATATGCGCCGGGATGACGATAACCCCTTCATTGTCGCCCACGATGACATCGCCCGGCCACACAGCCACATCGCCGCAGCCGATGGGAACATTGATGTCGAGGGCCTGATGCAGGGTGAGATTGGTGGGAGCAGATGGGCGGCTGTGATACGCGCGAAAATCCAGCTCGGCAATTTCCGGGCTGTCCCGAAAGCCGCCATCCGTGACAACGCCTGCTGCACCCCGCACCATCAGGCGCGAGATCAGAATGGAGCCAGCGGAAGCCGCACGCGCATCCTTGCGGCTGTCCATCACCAGCACGCAGCCGGGTGGGCATTGCTCAACAGCAGCGCGTTGCGGATGCTGCGGATTTTGAAAAACTGTGAGCGGATTGAGATCCTCACGCGCAGGGATGTAGCGCAACGTAAACGCCTGCCCCACCATGTTCTGCTTTTTGGCAGACAATGGGCGTACATCCTGAATGAATTGATTGCGCAAACCGCGCTTATACAATGCAGTCGCAATGGTGGGGGTGGCGACGCCCATCAATTTCTTGCGGGTGGCTTCGCTCAGGACATAGTCAGTCATGGTTATTCCTCTTATCAAGCGATGTCGGGTCAATAGATGTCGGGTTCCGCCACAGCGGGGCCAAAACCGGTTTCCAGAAAATCAAAATCGGCACCGGTATCGGCCTGGCCGACATGGCGGGCAAACATCCAGCCGTAACCACGGCCAATCTTGTCTTCCGGCCTGATCCAAGCTTTTCTGCGGCGCTCAAGTTCAGCGTCATCCACCAGCATATCGATGGTGCGGGCCTCAAGATCGAGCTTGATGATGTCGCCGTTTTGCAACAGCGCCAGCGGCCCGCCCACATGGGATTCGGGCGAGACGTGCAGAATGCAGGCCCCATAGCTGGTGCCGCTCATGCGCGCATCCGACAGCCGCAACATATCGCGGTGGCCCTGTTTCAGCAGCGCTTTGGGAATGGGCAACATGCCCCATTCCGGCATGCCGGGACCACCTTGCGGCCCCGCACCGCGCAGCACCATGACGTGATCAGGGGTGATGTCGAGGTTCTCGTCATCCACGGCGGCTTTCATCTCGGGATAGGTGTCAAATACCAGCGCCGGTCCTTGATGCTTGTGAAAACGTGCATCGCAGGCGGCGGGCTTGATCACGGCACCATTCGGAGCAAGATTGCCCTTCAACACCGCAAGCGAGCCTTCATGATAAACCGGGTTGTCGAGCGAGCGGATGACATCATCATTGAAGCATTTTGCGCCCTCAAGGGTTTCGCCAACGGTCAGGCCGGACACGGTCAGCGCTGATGTGTCGAGAATATTTCCAAGCTTGGCCATCAGGGCACGGAGACCACCGGCATAGTAAAAATCCTCCATCAGATAGGTTTTGCCGGTTGGGCGAATGTTGGCCAGCACCGGCGTGGTGCGGCCCGCCGCATCCAGATCATCCAGCGTCAGCGGGATGCCAGCACGCCGCGCCATGGCCAGAAGATGCACCACAGCATTGGTGGAACAGCCGGTGGCCATGGCCACAGCGACCGCATTGTTAACGGCGGCTTGGGTGACGATCTTGCTAGGCACCAGATCTTCCCAGACCATCTCGACAATGCGGCGGCCAACGGCAGACGACATGCGGATGTGATTGGAATCTGCCGCCGGAATGGAGCTGGCACCGGGCAGTGTCAAACCCAGCGATTCAGCAATGGCTGTCATGGTGCTGGCGGTGCCCATGGTCATGCAATGGCCATAGGAGCGGGCAATGCCTTGCTCCACACCAACCCAGTCTGCCTCGCTCAACAGACCGGCGCGGCGCTCATCCCAATATTTCCATGCATCTGAGCCGGAACCCAATTGCTGGCCCTGATAATTGCCGCGCAACATTGGCCCTGCGGGCAGATAGATCATCGGCAAGCCCATGCTGATGGCCCCCATCACCAGACCGGGAGTGGTCTTGTCGCAACCGCCCATCAGCACCGCGCCATCCACCGGGTGGGAGCGCAACAGCTCTTCCGCTTCCATCGCCAGCATGTTGCGATAGAGCATGGTGGTCGGTTTCACATAGCTCTCTGAGAGCGACAGGGCCGGAAGCTCCAGTGGGAAACCACCGGCCTGCAAAATGCCGCGCTTCACATCTTCTACCCGATGTTTGAAATGCGCGTGGCAAGGATTGGCATCTGACCAGGTGTTGAGAATGGCAATGATTGGCTTGCCCATAAACTCTTGCAGGTCATAGCCCATTTGCATGGTGCGGGAGCGATGGCCGGAGCTTCGCAAATCGTCAGGCGCAAACCATCTGGCGCTTCGAAGGGTATCAGCAGTTTTTCTCTGGGGCATGATTGTGTCTCTGTGAAACGGAGGACGGAGAAGGCGCTATTCCTTCATGCCCCACTTCTGAATGGTGTGACGTTCAATGGTCTGGAACACCAGATTTTCGACGATCAAACCAATGATGATGACGGTGAGCAGACCGGCAAACACGGCTGGAATATCCAGCAGATTACGGTTTTCGAAAATGAACCAGCCAAGACCGCCCTGCCCTGACGACACGCCGAACACCAGTTCGGCGGCAATCAGCGTGCGCCAGGCAAAAGCCCAGCCGATTTTCAAGCCTGTGAGGATAGACGGAAAGGCGGCGGGCACCAGAATGCGCAGCACATAGGACATGCCAGTCAGGCCATAATTGGCACCGACCATGCGCAAGGTGCGCGACACACCCAGAAAACCGGAATGGGTGTTGAGCGCAACTGCCCACAAAACCGAATGAATCAGCACAAACACCAGACTGGACGAACCAAGGCCAAACCAGATTAAGGCCAGCGGCAGCAGCGAAATGGCGGGCAGCGGGTTGAACATCGCCGTCATGGTTTCGAGAAAATCCGTGCCGATGCGGGTATTGATGGCCAGAACAGTCAGACATGCCGCCAGCACCGAGCCTGCCGCATAACCCATGAACAGAACCTTCAATGTGGTCCATATCCTGTTTGGCAAAACGCCATCCAGCACACGGTCAACGAGCGTGGTCAGCGTATCGCTCAGGGTTGGAAACAGCAAAGGATTGTCGAGATAGGAGGCATAGACCTGCCAGATAATGGCCAGAACCAGAATGATGGCGGCCTTGCGCACAGCACCTATGCTCCAGAGCAGCTCCAGCGGTGTCAATTTTTGCTCGACGGTACTGAATTGCTGCGTGTTTTCCACATTGGCAGCCATGACGATATGGGATGATACCATGCCTTTACTCCCTATGGCCGGGTTCGTTGGAAAACAGCAGATTGTGGATTTCCTGTTCCAGCTCTGCGCTGGCGGCAGCGTCGTGGCGGATTTTGTCGACATCCACCACTTCGGCCTTCACCCGGCCCGGATGAGGCGACAGCAACAGAATGCGGTTGGAAATCTTGATGGCCTCGGCAATCGAGTGGGTGACGAAAATCACCGTGAATTTGGTATCTTCCCACAATTGCAGCAATTCATCCTGCATCTGGCGGCGGGTCAGCGCATCAAGGGCGGCAAACGGCTCATCCATCAGCAAAACATCGGGCTGCATCGCCATGCCGCGGGCAATGGCGACGCGCTGCTTCATGCCACCCGACAAGGTATGGGGATAGTTATCAATCGCGCGGGTCAGCTTGACCTTTTCAATATACTCCCTCGCAAGTGCTTCCGCCTGCTGTCTGGGCAGCTTGCGCGCCATCAACAGAGGAAACATCACGTTTTCCAAAACTGTTTTCCATGGCATCAACTGGTCAAATTCCTGAAACACCATCATTCGGTCCGGGCCGGGGCGTTTCACCTGCCGACCGTTGATGTGAATGGTGCCGCTGGAAGGTGTCATATAGCCACCAATGGCCTTGAGAAGGGTGGATTTGCCACAGCCAGATGGTCCGAGCAGCACGAAACGATCCGATTCACCCACCGAAAAACTGACCTTTTCGGTGGCGGTGATGAGAAGATTGGATGTCTTGTAGCGCAGCGTCACATTATCAACCGTCAGCAGCGGTGCTTTTTGTGGCACGGGCTTGGGACATTCCGCAGTCGCCTGCATTGCCTGCAACATTGAGTTCACTCCATGAGGGACACGCGAGGCGGTTGAACACCACCACCTCGGTAGGGGTTTCGCTCTCAGTTGCCGTTGAGATAGGCCGAATCGGGCAGGTAATAGTCTGTCCAAGCCTTGGGCATGGTCTTGAGCGTGCCAATTTTGTAGAGGTGCTCGGCAAATTTCATCGTGCCCTGTGGGTCCGTTCGCCACTCGTCCATATGCGGTTCTTTCAACATCGCCATCAGATCATCAAGGCTGGTCTTGTCGCCAGAAACAGTCTTGTAGGCTTCAAGGGCGGCTTTGGGATCTTTCTTGATGAAAGCCACAGCCTGCTCGGTGGCCGTGCGCAAGGCCTTGACCAGTTTGGGGTTGGCATCGGCAAAGCCTGTGGTGGTAAAAAACGTCGCCTGAGTCAGCGCACCGCCAACGATGTCGCGGGAATCGATCACCTTGTGCACACCGGGCATTTTCAGCTCAAGATACTGAAAAGGCGGAGCCGAAAAATGAGTTTTGACTTCGTGGTTGGCGTTGGCAAGGGCCGCCACGGCATCAGGATGGCCCATTTGCACCGTGTTGGGGTCAAATTTTTTCGTCTGCCCTTCACCAAACATCTTGGCCGCTTCCATTTGCAGCAAAATGGCCTGTGTGGAAACACCAACGGTTGGAACGGCGATTTTATCGGTCGGGCCGATGTCTTTCAAAGATTTGATCTTGGGATCATTGGACACCATGATCACCGGCTGGGCTGAGCTGGTAATGATGCCTTTGACCTTGCCGCGGGTGCGGTCCCAAAGCAGCAGCAGATTGCCGGTGCCCGTATTCACCACATCGACATTGCCCGCCAGCAGCGCGTCGGTTTGTGCGCCGCCACCATTGAAGGTGCGCCATTCCACTTTGACATCCTTCAGGCCTTCAGCAGCGGCATCTTTTTCAATCAGCTTCTGCGTTTCCATCACATGGCTTGCGAGATACAAAATGCCCGGCTGGCGGGTGATGGACAGTGTGGTTTTTTCCTCGGCATGGCCTGTTGATGCCAGACTCAAGGCAAGGGCAATTGCTGCGGTCAACCCGCCGATAATGCGTCTCATATTTTCCTCCCGTTTGCGGCGCATGTCACCGCTCACCTCTCCCAAAGCGATAATGCATTGAAGCACTAAAACATCAGTGCATCAAGCGCAATTCTGCGCTCCCGTGTTAATTAATTTCTGCCAAGATGGGCTTGAAGATAAAATTATGCAGCAGATATAGTGTGTTATAAGATATGTATCCGCGCTTTCTGGCTGCAAGCCGCTACAGTGCATGACAATCAGGAGACCGGGACCAGCGATGAATGGAACAATCAAGGAAAGTCAGCTTGATCGGTCGCGGCAGATTGCCCTGCAAATCCAGGAGATTCTGAAAGAGCGAATCTTGAATGTCGAGCTGGTGCCGGGCACCATTCTGTCGCGCAATGCGCTTCAACTGGAGTTCGGCGTGAGCCAGACGCCGGTGCGCGATGCCTTGATGCGTTTGCAGGAAGAGGGCATTGTCGACGTCTATCCGCAATATGCAACGGTGGTTGCCAAGATCAACATAAGGCACGCCCGGCAGGCCCAGTTTCTGCGTCTGTCGCTGGAGCTTGAAGCGGTAAAGCGGCTGGCCAACGAGACACCAAAGGAAACTGCGACCGAGTTATCCGCCATTCTGGAGCGACAAAAAGCCGTTGCATCGCCCGAAACATTTGATGTGTTTGATACCATTGACCGCGAGTTTCATCGCAAGCTCTATGAACGCACCGACATTGTGGAGCTGTGGGCCACTGTGCGACGTCAAAGCGTGCATCTGGACAGATTGCGCAGGCTCAATCTGCCCATGCCGGGCAAAATGCAAACCGTGCTGGATGATCATCAGGCCATTGTGCAGGCCATACAATCCGGCAATGGCGATCTGGCCGCAGCAGCCTTGCGACAACATCTTTCCGGCACGTTATCGATCATTGATCAGATCAGCGAAAAATTCCCCAGCTACGTGCGGCAGTAAGCTGGAACAGCAGTGCCAAGACCTTTGGCGAGAGACACCGCACGGCACCTTGTCAGGCACGATCGCAGATGTTCGGGCTGATGAGCGGGCAGCATTGATGGGCTCCCTACCATGTTTGACGGCTTCGTCGAGCAGAGCAAACGCGTCTCGCCAACATGCCTGATCATCTTCGAGCGTATTCGCAGACAATCTTGGCCAATGACCTCACAGAGGCTTTCTTTGCGCTAAAAAGCCAAGAAACTGACCGCTGGGAGAATACAGCTTTAATTCGATTGACGGGAGCTCCAACGGTTGATTGGTAGAAGCGAATTTTTAGCAAGGAAACTATCAATCTGAGGATTTACAATCGGGGCAGCGCTATACTTAAAGAGTGTGTGGCCGTTTTTCTCGAACGGAGGAAGTGCGATAAACTGTGCGAGACCGCCAGCATTCCGATAGGATTCCACCATCTGCCGGGCAATTTCGGGCGGGAAAAAAGGATCGTTAGCAGCGTAGATCCAAAGCGTAGGCACGCGGGTGTCGCTTCCATACTTGGAAACCGTGTGAATGAGATCTTGACGAAACAGCTGGCAATCTTTTACGGCGTCGCCCGAATGATTATAATGATAAAGACCTCCGGAAATATTGATAACAGCTTTGAGAGGATGATCCGGCTGCGCGGCTAAAGCCAACATTGACGCCCCGCCGATCGAGAAGCCCAACCCCAGGGTGTTGTTCGGATCCACATCATCCCGTTTTCGCAGATCTGCAAGTGCGCCAGAGAGTTCCTCAACGCGTTCCTTGAAGAACGATGCAACACGAGGATTGGAGCAATTTCCTCCATCGTCGCGAAACATCCCAGTTGAAGACCCATAACCGGGCCAGAGTATGGACGCCGCGACATAGCCCTTCTGTGCAAAATCTTGCGCGATGCGATCCAACCATTCAGCCTTCGCAGTCCTTGGAGAGAGTGTCGAACCATTGACAATCAGTATGAGGGGATGCTTGCCCCTTTCCGAGGGGCTGACGATCTCGGTCTCAAGCGTTGTATCGATCCCGTCAAGCTTCACGGGTAAGCCAACCTTCTCTGTTGTCACTCGCTCAGCCGCTTGACTGTAGCTCGACACCAAAAAAAGCCAAATGACAATCGAATAAAATGTTCTCATCGTGGGCGTCCCGACAACCATATGCGCAGGCATACCTGTCGCAGAATTTGGCAAAATTGCGACGACGTGTCTTTTACGCCTGAGCGGATAAAACTTTATCAATCTATTTATCAACGACGAGCCAAGCATCTCCCCTCCGTTGTCATCGGATAGAAATTCTGGTTTGTCCTAGCAATCAAAATCCACACGATGAAGCTCGAATTTCGATGACACGCTCCGATCCCTTTGATGGCCTCTCAGAATTTCTTAGTATCGCCAAGCACGGCAGCATCCGAAAGGCGGCTCTTGAGTTGGGTGTGACCCCTGGAGCAATCAGTCAGGCATTGCAGAAACTTGAGCGAAAGATGGGTACTCCTCTTTTTCACCGAACAACGAGGCGTATATCGCTGACAGAGACAGGGGATGCCTTCCTGAACAAGGTCGGCCCGGCTGCGCAACTGATTGAATCCTCAATTGAAGAGACGACCCAGACGGCAAGCCAGCCTTCAGGGACACTGCGGCTCGTCGTGGAGCGTCTCGCGCTTCGTCATGTGATCGATCCGATCCTGCCGACATTCAGGCAGCAATGGCCTCTTATCAATCTTGACATCACAGTCAGCAATCAGCACAGCGACTTCATTTCACAGGGCTACGATGCCGGCATACTCCTTGGTTCCTACATACCGCAGGAGATGATTGCCATACGGCTGTCACCACCATTCAAATGGGCGGTGTTCGGCTCCCCTGCATACTTCGCCAGACACGGACGTCCCCAGACTCCGGCGGATCTCAACAACCACACTTGCATCAAATTCAAGCGCCCCGAAAAAGGTGACATTTATCGGTGGGAGTTTTTGGATGATGGTCAGACCGTGCGTATCGACCCCACAGGACCGATTACAGTCAACGACGCTGAGGCAATGCGCAGAATGGCGTCGCAAGGACTAGGACTAATCTACTCTTCCACATTCCACTCCTCTCTGGAAATAGCCAGCGGTGAACTTGAGCCCGTGTTGCTGGATTACTCTCCCGGCGGCGATGGCCTGTTTCTGTATTTCACGAAGGCGGCTCAAGGCCAACCCAAGCTCAGGGCCTTCATCGACACATGCTCAGGTCTTCGTCGCCTACAGTCGCCCTAAGTCTCTCACGCCATGTCGCTTCGCATATTGTTTAGCTGCGCTATATTCACTGTGTAGTAAAATCAGATTTATTTAGCTTTCCAAAGAAAGCATCTTCCTACCGGAACGCGTCGTGCACGAGGAGGAAGGAAAGATGCCCAGCTCAATAAAGGTCAACGGACAAACGCACCTTGTTGACGCCGATGAAGACACGCCCCTTTTGTGGGTTCTGCGAGACATCCTCGGCATGACAGGAACCAAGTTTGGATGTGGGCAGGCGCTCTGTGGCGCTTGCACCGTTCATATCGATGGCGTAGCGACGCGTTCCTGCGTCACCACTATCGAGACCATCGGCGAAAGCGAAGTAACCACCATCGAGGCGCTTCACACAATGGAGCATGGCAAGCGTCTTCAGGACGCCTGGGTCGAGCTTGAGGTTCCACAATGCGGCTACTGCCAATCCGGCCAGTTGATGTCGGCTGCTGCATTGCTTGCGGAAACACCGAAGCCCACAAATGCAGACATCGACGGTGCAATGTCCGGAAATATCTGTCGTTGCGGTACCTATCAGCGCATTCGCGCTGCTATCCAGCGCGCCAGTGCTTGACGGGGAGAAACGAGATGGCAACCAGTAATTTTAACAGACGCGAGTTTCTCAAGATCAGTGCCGCATTCACCGGCGGCCTCGTTGTTAATCTTCCTCTTGGGAAGGATGCGATCGCGGCAGGATCGGGTGACTTCGTACCAAATGCTTTCATCAGGATTGATCGAAAAGGATTGGTCACGCTCGTCATGCCGCAGGTCGAAATGGGGCAAGGAATTTACACAGCCCAGGCGATGCTACTCGCCGAGGAACTGGAAGTCGCACTGGAAGACGTAAAGCTCGAAGCGGCACCTCTTAACGAGGCTCTGTATGCCCACCCCATGTTGCGCCGTCAGATGACTGGGGGGTCAACGTCGATCAGGGCGTTCTGGAAACCCCTTCGCATTGCTGGCGCAACCGCTCGCATCATGCTCATCGAAGCTGCCGCCAAGCAATGGGGCGTTGATCCGAAGACCTGCCGAGCGGAAGATGGGTTCGTGTTCAACGAGACAAATAGCAAGAAACTGGCCTACGGTGAGCTTGTCGATGCCGCCGCCACGCTCACACCGCCCGCACCCGAAGGCATAACGCTCAAATCACCCGAAAAATTCAGACTGCTCGGCACCCCTGCCAAGCGACTGGATACGCCAGGCAAAGTCAACGGCTCCCTCAAATACGGTATCGATGCCGCACCCGCTGGCGTCAAGATCGCCGCCATCGCAGTGTCTCCTGTATTGGGTGGAAAGCCCAGGTCAGTCGATGAAAAAGCCGTGCTTGCCGTCAAAGGTGTCCATAAGATTATCCTGACCGACAGCGCGGTGGCTGTGGTGGCAGATCACACCGGAGCCGCCAAGAAGGGGTTGGAAGCAGCAGCTATCGTCTGGGATAACGGAGAAAATGCAAGCGTTTCCAGTGCCGATATCATCACCCATCTCGATGAGCAATCCCGCCAGCCCGGAGCCGTTGCCAGAAGCGAAGGAGACGTAGATAAGGGGCTTGCCGGAGCTTCCCAGAGGCTCGAAGCCGTTTATCAGCTCCCCTTCCTGGCCCACAGCACTATGGAGCCTATGAACTGTACGGTTCATGTGCGCAAAGATGGATGTGAACTATGGGTCGGTACGCAAAATCTTTCCGCAGCAAAAGTTGGCGTCGTCACGGCAACGGGGCTTCCACCAGAGAAGGTCGTCATCAACAACCACATTGTGGGCGGTGGTTTCGGTCGGCGTCTGGAAGTCGATGGCATCATTCATGCCGTCAAAGTCGCCATGCAGGTCGATGGCCCCGTCAAGGTCATTTGGAGCCGCGAAGAAGATATCCAGCACGGTTACTACAGACCGTATTATTACGACAGGATGTCGGCAGGCCTTGATGCAGATGGCAATCCCATCGCATGGACCCATAGAGTTGCCGGATCTTCGATCTATGCTCGTATCGCTCCTGCCGCGATGGCGAATGGCGTCGACCCTGATGGGGTTGAGGGTGCGGTACATCCACCATACAAATTCCCGGCAATGCATGTCGAGTTCAAGCAGGTTGAGCCGCAAGGCGTATTGACCAGCTGGTGGCGCGGTGTTGGACCGACGCACAACATTTTCATGGTGGAAAGCTTTATCGATGAACTTGCGGCGGCTGCAAAGGCCGATCCCGTTGCCTATCGGAAGCGTTTGCTAACCGAAAATCCGCGTGCCCTCAAGGTTTTGGAGGTTGCTGCCGAAAAAGCCGACTGGGGCAAGCCAGTTGGTCCAAGGCAGGGTCGCGGCGTTGCCGTTCAGTTTGCTTTCGGAAGCTATTTCGCCATGATCGCCGATGTGACGGTCGGGACCGACGGCGCGGTGCGGGTCACACGGATAGTCGGAGCTGTCGATTGCGGCCTGACCGTTAATCCCAACACCATCGCGGCCCAGATCGAAGGCGGTGCGATTTACGGCCTGACAGCCGCCCTTTACGGTGCCATCACGTTCAAAGATGGACGCGTTGAGCAGAGCAATTTCGACAACTACCAAGCCCTGCGGATTGAAGAAGCTCCGCATGTCGAAACGCACATCATTCCGAGCGCCGAGCCGCCTGGTGGAATTGGCGAAGTGTCGACATCAGCGGTTTTTCCAGCCGTCACGAACGCAATATTTGCAGCAACCGGCTATCGTGTCCGCACACTGCCGGTGAATGCCCGTGATCTTCAGAAAGTCTGAGACATGAAGAAGCATATGAACGCCCTTTACTCGATCATGGTCCCATTTGTCCTTGCCTCAACCTCCGCTCTGGCAGACGGCGACGCCGTCAAAGGCAAGCAGTTGTTCAATCGATGCTCTGCATGCCACTCGATAGACGGGCAGAACAAATCAGGCCCTGCTCTGAATGGGGTCGTCGGCAGAAAAGCCGGCAGCCTGCCCGGCTTCAAATACTCGCCTGCGATGGTCGGTTCGAACGTGACTTGGACCAATGAAACGCTTGACCACTATCTCGCAGGCCCCGGCAAGATGATCCAGGGCAGTCGTATGTCGGTCAGCGTGACGAAAGATCAGGATCGAGCCGACCTTATCAGCTACTTGAAAACGCTATCTTCCCAATAGGCAAACGGCGCTGGTCAACATGAATGCGTATGGGGATTTTCCAATTGCGGCGTGAATGCGTTTTACTTGCGAGTGTCATGATTGAGCAAGCGTTTGCGAGACAGTGGCATGGCTGACTTCTTGGCATCCCAGCACTCTTTCCCGAGCTGGCCCGAATTCGGCTTGTACGAGGATGTGATGAAATTCGTGCTGGAGGCGTGCGAAAAGAACCAACCTGTTGCTCTCGCAACGCTGATCGACGCAACAGGTGGATCACCGCGCCCGCCAGGCACCCAGATGGCCATCAGCCGAGATCGCATGTCGGGTTTCCTGTCGGGAGGCTGCATCGAGGCCGATGTTGCATTGCATGCGAGGCGAACACTGGTCGACGGGCTTCGGCGAGTTTTGGTCTATGGAGAGCAAAGCAAGTTTCGGGATATCCGGCTTCAGTGTGGAGCTTCCATCACCATTGCTATCGAAAAACTTTCTCCGTCAGACCCTGCCATCATAACCTATGCACGATTAAGAGAGGCACGCCAGCAGGTTATCTGGATCAGCGACGGCGAACGGCGATACGCTGGCTCTGATGTTTCAGACTTTGAAGAGCAACAGCAGGACGCTGCCGCAATTGCTCTTTCATCGACACAGAGCGTAGGGCGATACGGCGGCAAAGGCTACTGGATCCGCCACCGCCCACTCGTCAGGTTAATACTGATCGGGGCTGATCCGACTACGCTTGCGATCGCGCGTCTTGCAAAGGAAGCCGAATTTGAAGTGATCCTGGTGCGCAAATCGGGCCCAAGCGAGCCACCGCCCATAGGGGTGGACAGGTATTCTCGACGATCGCTGGAACACGTGCTTTCAGGAATTGAGCTTGATAATCGGACCGCCGTCGTATTCGCGGACCATAACTTCGAAGCCAACAAGCACTCTGTCGTCAGGCTGCTTAATTCAAAGGCAGGCTATGTCGGGATGCTCGGTGCAACTCGCAATCGCGACGTTAAGGAGGATTTCCTCAGAGCGCGCGGTTTTTCCGATAACGACATCGCAAGATTTAGATCGCCCGTCGGTATCCGGATTAGCAGGTCGACACCGATAGCGATCGCGATTTCAACCGTTGCCGAAATAATCAGTGTCATGGAGCAGAAGACAGGCAATACCATATGATCCCTACGTCGAATGACATTGAAGTAACTCCAAGCCAAGAGAGCGAGGGGTGGCTGGTGGGCGCTGAGCGGCTTTACGTTCCAGATGCTTGTTGCCCTGAACCAGTTTCTCAAGGAGAATCTGCTGACGACATCGGCGCACTCCATCAGTGTCGAAGAACTCAGCGACATTCTTCTCGCAGAGGTGGACCAGTACCGGCTCAACCAAGTTAAGCCGACACTTTCGAACTCGACCCTTATTTCCGCAGTGCGCGAGGCATATGAGATCTTCAATCTTGCTGACGAGACGTTGCGGGAGCGCCTCGTCTTCCAAATCGTCTGTCGAGAAAACCAATCGAACATCGCTATCGGGGCAGTTACGGCTGACCAGGCTTTTACTGGCAAGCCGCATGATAGTCAGGTCTACACGCAGACCTTAAAGCGGTTCGATTTGTCAAACCCCGTGCTGGTCTCGGCGCATCTCGCAAGCGCCATTCTATTGACGCTGTGGAACGCAGGCGTCGAGAAACCGTCAGCAGCTATCCACGTTAAAACAGTCTGGCATTGGCACTCAGAGAGGTCGGGCACCTGGAGCGTTTAATCGTCATGTTCGACTGCCGCCCCCTCCCGCAAACTCCCCCCTTAATGTCGAGATGGATCAACCCGCCTGGCTCGGCATATTCATAGCGAACGACTGGTTCCGCCGGGGCAATGTCCTTCATGCGCGATAGACCCGCGCGCTTGAGAATGCGACTGACGGTGGCTGGTGAAAGGCCCGTTTCCAGAGCGATGTGCTTGCCAGTCAGGCGCTGGCGGCGAAGCGTGATGATGCGCTGCGCCAGCACCTGATCCGTCTGCTGAGGACGGCAATGGCCATTTCTTCTCGATGTTGCGGCGTTAGTCGGGCATTCTTATGAATGTTCATTCGGAGCCTTCCTGGAAAACTGAGTTGTGGTAACTCCAGTCTCTTAGATCCGCTCCGAATGGACAACCTCCTGAAAGCTCACACCTAGCGCACCAAGATAATTATCGGCTTTTTGTTTTGAAACTGAAGGCAAGAACAGAGAAAATCAGCACGCCCGTTGCAACCTGTTGCCAAAAGAAGTTCAGGCCCGACAGCAGCAGGCCATTGGACACGAGGCTTAGCAAAAGCACACCAAGCGCGGTCCCCGTCACATTCGGTCGGCGCAGAGGGTGAATCGTTGTGCCGATAAACGTCGCTCCGATCGCATTCAGCAGAAAAGCATTGCCGGATGACGGAATGTAGACATTCACCGTCGCTGTCAGCATTATCCCGGCGACCGCTGCGATGAGGCCTGCAATGATGTAAGCGGCAGCGACTGTCCGCGATACCGACAGGCCTGAATAACGGACCACGCTTGCCTGAATACCGGTTGCCATCAAAACCCGACCGAAACGGCTTCTTGCCAAGATCGTTGCTGTGACAACGATCAGAAAAAGGGTGATGACCAGCGGCACAGGAACGCCAACCAACCGACCGTGACCGATGAATGAAAAGGCTTCTGGAATACCCGTTTGTGGCAAATAGACAGGATTGCCGCCATTGGTCAATAATTGCTGGACGCTACGACCAATGAACAGAGTACCAAGCGTTGCCAGAAAGGGTGAGATTCCGATCACCGAGATCAAAACACCATTCAGCGCACCAACACCACCACCCGCCAAGAGCGCAAACACCACAGCAGCGCTGACTGGTACGCCACTGAGCACCAGGCTGATAAAAGCAAAGCTGCTAAAATCCACTGCCGTGCCAACGGAAAGATCAATGCCGCCGGATGCGACGGCAAAGGTCATGGCAATCGAGACAATTGCGAGCAAAGCAACATTGTTGGCCAGAACACTCAGCAGGTTAGCACCCGTGAGGAAGCTTGGTGCCAGGTTGGCAAACACCGCGACCACGCCAAAGATTGCGAAGACAAGCGCATATCGGGCCAGATCTCGCACGCGCAAGCCAGACAATTTAGGAGCATTGGTTTCTACAGGAAGCGTCATGACGTTATCCCTTGCGCAGCAATGTGGTGGCAGACACGACCAAAAGGATGAGCACCCCTTGAACGCCTGCAACCAAAGTGCTCGACAGATTGAGAAGCTGGAACCCGTTGATGAGAATACCGACAAACACCGCTGATAGCAGCGTGCCGGGAATGGTCGGCAGCAGCCGCCTTGAGAAAACAGACCCCAGTAGAGTTGTCACCACAACGGGCAGCAGCATGTCGCCTGCACCCGTGGAGCTGCCGCTGAGATAGGACACATTGAGAATTCCGGCCACGCCGCCCATAAGACCTGCAAAAACGAAGGCACCTGCTGTCAACCGCTTGACCTTCAATCCGGCGGCTCTTGCTGCTTCCGGAAACTCGCCAACGGCATAAAGCCGAAGTCCGAGCGGCGTGTATTGCACAAGCGCCGTTGTCACCACCGCCAGCCCCAGCAGCACATAGGCCAACACCGGCAGACCCAGTGGGCCTGTGGACGAAAGAATAGAGAGAAAGTCAGTGGAGGCTGGCACCACCGTATTTTGCGTCAACACCAGTTCAAGCCCAGCCACAACATTCATGACCGCAAGGGTTGCCAGCAGCGGAACAACGCCGACCACGACAATAGCCAGAGCATTGACAAGGCCGATTGTCAGCCCGGTTGCCAATGCAGCGAGTACAGCGGCATCGTCTCCCCAGCCTCCTTGAATAAGGCTGGCATAGACGGCAGCGCTCAGGCCCATATTGGCCGCCAGAGACAGATCGATGCCGCCGGTGACAACATTTGAGCCACCGGTGATGATGACAACCGTCAGCCCAAAAGCCAGCACACCGAGAATGGCCGACTGGCCAAGAACGTTGCCGAGATTGCCAAAGCTGAAAAAGAAGGGTGCCGTCAGCGCAAAAAACACGAAAACACTGGCAATGCCCAGCAGCGACCCTGTTCGCAACAGCAATGGGCCGAGAGAGCGGGATTTATGGTTGGGACGATCCGTCTGCGGATGGGCCGCTTCGAAACCAACCGATGTAGAGGTAATGTCAGCCGACATGCCGATGCCTTTCATGGGAACCTGTGGCGACCGCAAAAACAGCGTCTGCCATTGTCTCGCTCGATGTCAGTTCTGCGGCGATCTGGCCTCGGAAAAACACCGCGATGCGATCCGTAATCCCCACCAGTTCCGGCAGGTCGGACGACAGAATGATGATGCCCGCACCGCGCTCTGCCAAGGCACCGATCAACTGATAAATCTCAACCTTGGCACCGATATCGACCCCCACGGTTGGTTCATCCAGCAGATAGATTTCGGATTGGCGGCTGAGCCATTTTGCAAGCGCCACCTTTTGCTGGTTGCCGCCAGACAGGGTGCGCACGGGCGCATTGCCCCCGGCGGTCTCGATCTGCAATTGTGCAATCAGCTGATCCACCGCTGATTTTTCGCGGCGTCGGTTGAGAAAACCTGCCTTTGAAAAACGCCCAAGACTGGCCAATGTGATATTTTCGGCAACCGTCAACTCCAGCGCCACCCCATTTCGCCTGCGATCTTCCGGCACCAGCGCCAGATTGCGGGATACGGCTTGATGTGGCGTCGAGAAGGAAACCGCCTGCTCATGGCTTCGAATTTCGCCAGCGTCTGCCTTTTCCAAGCCAAAAAGCGTGCGCAAGACATCCTTGGCACCGGAGCCAAGCAGACCCGTAATGCCCAAAACCTCGCCTTTGTGCAGGCTTAAGGACACATCACAGTATTTTCCCGCAGCTGTCAGATTGCGAACATCCAGCAGGCGCTCACCCTTGACCACGTTGGGTTTAGGAAACATCTCGGCAATGTCACGCTCGACCATCAGCGTCGCGATCTGCTTGGCCGACAAGCCCCCCATCGACCGGCTGACCACAACCTTACCATTGCGCAGCACGGTAATGTCGTCGCAAAGATCTTCAATTTCGCCAAGATAGTGGGAAATGTAGATGATGGTCACACCGTCATTGCGTAGGCGGCGGATCAGCGAAAACAGAATATCGGCTTCGCGTCGCACCAGAGCCGCAGTCGGCTCATCAAACACCAACACCTTTGGCTTGGATAGGAGCGCGCGGGTCATTTGCACAATCTGCTTTTGCGCCGTCGTCAGTTGCGAAATCAGCGCGTTGGTGGGCAAGCGCAGGCCGAAATAATCCTGCAATATGGAATCCGCCTGCCGTTTCATGGCGCGACGATCGAGAAACGGCGTGCCCGTAATCCGGGGTTCACGGCCCAGAAACAGGGCTTCACCAACGGTGAAAGATGGCACCAGCAAACGATCCTGATGAATAAAATGCAGACCGAGTTTTTCAACGTGATGCGGTGTCAGATCCGCCGCCACAACGTCATCGATCTCAATTGTGCCGCTGTCTTGATGTTGCAAACCCGCAAGGATCTTGATCAACGTGGATTTGCCCGCACCATTTTGGCCAACAAGGCCGTGGACAGAGCCAGCGCGCACGGCAAATGACACATCGGCAAGCGCCTTTGCGCCGCCAAACTGTTTTGTAATGGCGTGAAAGCGAATTGCCGCTTTATCTGCATCGTGGCTGTTCGTCATGGATCGTCACCTCGGAAAGCGCACAGTTACGCAATAGAATGGGTGCCGAGGCCTCACGCCTCGGCCGCTTCTTAAGGTCGTTGATCAGCCAATTCCGAGTTTCTTGCTGACGTCGCTGACGTTCTGCTTGTTGGCAAGCAGCGCTGGCACATAGCTTTCCCGTGGCAAGGTTTTGCCAGACAGCAAAAGCGCAACATTGCGAATAGCCTGACGGCCAAGCTCTGCGGGCTGCTGCGCCACATCGGCAGCGGCAGGCGATGCCGGATCAGCCACCAGCTGCAACACTTCCGGGCTTCCATCGACACCATAGGTCTTGATTTCGGTGCGGCCAGCTGCCGTCAGGGCCTGCGTGGCTCCCAGCTGCGGAATATCCCACGCAGACCAGATGGCCTTGATCGGCCCCTTTTCCGGGTATTTGTTGAGGATTGCGGTGATCTGCGTAAAGGCATCCTGGACCGTGTTGGGGATCACATCCCGCAGTTCCGGCTGGATAATCTTCACCTTCGGAAAATATTTCACGACATTGACGAGCTGGTCATAGCGAATGGCGCAGGGCGTCACACCATAGAAGCCGTTGAAGACCACAATATTGCCCTCACCGCCAATATCCGACACCAGTTGCAGCGCCAGATCCTTGCCAATGCCCCAATTGTCCGAGGTGGAATTGTTCAGCGAATTGTTGGAGCCGACATCAATGGTGAGCACCGGAATACCGGCATCACGAGCCCTCTTCAGCCATGGATCAATGACTGTCAACGTGCCCAGCAATTGCACAATGGCATCCGGCTTTTGGGCAATCAGGGTTTGCAGTTGTGCCACCAGCTTACCGTCGTTGCGGCCCGCATCCACGGCAATGGGCTCGCCACCCAGCCGTTTGACCTCGGCGATCTGGGCATTATAGGCGTGCAAGTCAAAAAAGTGATCTGTGCCTGCCGTGCTGATACCAATGCGCTTGCCCTTCAGGCTCAAGCCATCATCTGCGGCGTTAGCAGCACTGGTGCCAAGCAGGCTTGTCCCCACGACTGTTGCCCCTGCCAGAGCGGAAAACTTGATAAGCTCGCGCCGACCAATTCCATTGTTGATGATATGATCTGTCATGGTCCCTACTCCATTTATCTATTTTTTCTATAGATTAAGAGATTAAACGGTCGCGCCCAGAAAGATTTTTGCGTAATGCTAAACCCTTAAGAAAAAAGGGGTGTGCAGGATGCTCTGTTATGCGCCGATTATTCCAGCCGCCAGCCCATAGCTCGGACAGATCAAGCCAAGCGGAGCTCCTTCAAGTTGCAATTTCTAAGCGGACATCAAACAAGGAAAATATATTTCTCTACATTGTCGATAGAATAAGACAGCATTTGGGCATCACAAAAAGCCACCACCAAAGAGGAGTGACCCATGAGCGAAAAAACCTTACATCCAGAAACCCTTGCCCTGCACGCTGGCTGGCGCGCCGATCCGGCAACGGGTGCCGTTGCGGTTCCGATCTACCAGACCACGTCCTTCCAGTTTCGCGATACCGAACATGCGGCCAATCTGTTTGCCCTGAAGGAGCCTGGCAATATTTACAGTCGCATCGGCAACCCCACGGTGGATGTGCTGGAGCAGCGCGTTGCCGCCATTGAAGGCGGCGTTGCGGCGCTTGCCGTTGCGTCGGGTCAGGCCGCGTCTGCCTTTGCGATCCAGAACCTTGCCAAGGTTGGCGACAATATTGTCAGCTCCACCGATCTTTATGGCGGGACCTGGAATCTGTTTGCCAACACGTTGAAAGATCAGGGTATTGAGGTTCGTTTTGTTGATCCGGCAGACCCGGAAAACTTCCGCCGGGCCACAGATGATCGCACGCGCGCCTACTATGCCGAGACCCTGCCAAACCCGAAACTGACCGTCTTCCCCATTGCCGAAGTGGCAAGCATTGGCCGGGAATTCGGCATTCCGCTGATTGTGGACAATACGGCTGCCCCCTTACTGGCACGCCCTCTTGATCATGGTGCGGCTGTGGTTGTTTACTCGTCCACCAAATATCTCGGCGGCCACGGCACCTCCATTGGTGGTTTAATTGTTGACGGCGGCAATTTTGATTGGGAAGTCCACAAGGAGCGCCAGCCCGCGCTGAACACCCCTGATCCAAGCTATCACGGTGCCGTCTGGACCGAAGCCACCAAGCCGCTCGGACCGGTTGCCTATATCATCAAGGCTCGTGTGACCCTGCTGCGTGATCTTGGGGCTGCACTCTCACCGTTTAACGCTTTCCAGCTTTTACAAGGCATTGAAACCCTGCCGCTTCGCATTGAGCGTCACGTTAAAAACGCCGCAGCCGTTGCAGACTATCTGGCCAAGCGGCCAGAAATTGCCAAGGTAATCTATCCATCGCAGCAGAGCGGCGTATGGCGTGAGCGGGCCGATACGTATCTCAAGGGTGGTTACGGCGGCCTCGTCGGCTTTGAGCTGAAAGATGGGCTGGAGGCTGGCCGCCAGTTCATCGACGGGCTGGAACTGCTCTATCACGTTGCCAATATTGGCGATGCCCGCAGTCTGGCCATTCACCCGGCCTCGACAACCCATTCCCAACTCACGGCAGAAGAACAGGCCGCAAGCGGCGTCTCTCCGGGCTATGTGCGCCTTTCCATCGGCATTGAGCATATCGATGACATTATCGCTGATATCCAACGCGGTCTCGAAGCGGCGTCTTCTGGTGTCCATAAGAGTCAGGCTGCCTAATTAAGAAAAACGGAAGCGCCCCGAGGTGCTTCCGTTCTTGTCTGCACAGAGCCCGCTTGGGAGGAGATCGCTCAAAAAGCAGCAGACGGAATCCAGCTTGCCGTAACAGCAGAACTTGTCGAGAAGCTTGGAATGTTCTTGGCCAGATCTTCGATGGTCTTCACGTTGGCATCCCGCAATTGCTTTTGCGTGACCAGAACCGGATCGACGATAATCTGATGGGGCACCGTTTCGCCTGCAATTTGCAGCGCGGCAGCGCGAATGGATACGGCACCCACCACCGCCGGATTGGTGGCAGCGGTTGCAACCCACGGGCTGCCATCCTCGACAATCTCCTGAATGTCAGCAGTGGAAATATCTGCCGAATAGATTTTCAGATGAGTGCTGATGCCCAGATCGGCGGCAGCGAGTTTGACGCCACGGGCGAACTCATCATAAGGCGCAAACACCACGGAAATATCCGGGTTGGCACGAAACACCGCTTTGGCCTGATCGGCGGTGGCGGTGGCCGTGGTATCGCTCACCGCACCAAACCGGGCTTTTTCAACAATGCCGCTGTTGGCGGCTTTGACCTTATCCCAGATTTCATTGCGTCGATCCAAGGGTGCAAAACCAGCAACATAGGCATATCCGGCTTTGAAGCTTTTGCCATTGTCCTTGATGGCTTGATCCAGCGAAAGTTCGGCCAGTTTGTGATCGGATTGCTCCACCTGCGGGATTTTCGGATTGTTCAGGTTCACATCGAAAGCCACGATCTTGATGCCCTTGTCGAGGGCTTGTTGCACCACATCGCCCAGCGATTCCGGCAAGCCGTGGTCAATGACAATGCCATGCACCCCCAGATTAATCGCCTGCAAGATCTGCTCGCGCTGCTCGGCAGCATCCTGACGACCGGGGAAGATGCGCAGATCAACACCCAGCGCCTTGGCCTGCGCCTGCGCGCCCGCCTGATAGGCCTGAAAGAAATCGCCAGCGGAAATATAGCTGATCAGCGCCAGCTTGACGCCACCCTTGTCAAACGGTGTCGGCGCGCCTGCAATACCAGCCGCAGCTGCGGATTGGCTCAAAACAAGGGGTGATAAAGCCGTAAAAGCCAAGATGCGCAAAAGAGAGGTCATCGGGTTCCCCAACATGAAACAGCCACCAACCGGGCCAGACTTATTCATTATCAATAAAATCTACGGTATTTATAGAATAATGACTTTTGAAATTGATGGTGAGGATAGATTTCTTTGCCTGTGATCGCGGCTTCTTCGGCAGAATTATTCCACAGAGGGTATACACTCCGATGGGAAAACAACCAATCATGTCTCGCGCTTAGCGTCAGTATATTGCGTGATACACTAGGACCAGGCTGTCTGCTGCAAGATGCACTGCAATTTTATTCCACATATTATATGGAATTTAAAACGCATATTCTTGCAGGCAAATTGAAAGGGTTTATCAACGCATTAACATAATTGGTGAACCCCACATGCCCCTTCTTGATGTCCAAGCCATCTCGCGCTCCTTCGGTTCCACCAGAGCCTTGATTGATGCATCGCTGGTGATTGAGCCCGGTGAGATTGTGGCCCTGATGGGCGCAAACGGAGCAGGAAAATCGACGCTAGTCAAAATTCTCTCTGGTGTGCAAGCGGCTGATTCCGGCGCCATTTTGCTGAAAGGCCGACCGTTTGCGCCACAAAGCCCGGCAGAGGCGGCCAAATTTGGCGTGGTAACGGTTCACCAATCTACGGATGTGGTGGGCATTCCCGGCTTGAGCGTGGCCGATGCACTGCTGCTGAATCATTATGTCGATGGCCGCCAGCCGTTTTTTCTCTCAACCAAAAGCGTGCGGCGTGAGGCAAAGCGCATTTTGAGTGATGCGGGTTTTAACCTGCCTCTCGATCGCGATTTTGCTGATCTGGGTGCTGCTGATCGGCAAATGGTGGCTATTGCCCGTGCGCTTGCCAACAAGGCCGAATTGTTGATTTTGGACGAGCCAACCGCCAGCCTCTCAACACAGGAAGCAGAACGCCTCTATGCCATTCTTTTGGGCTTGAAAGCCCGTGGCATCGCCATTCTCTATATCTCGCATCGCACGGCTGATCTGTCCGCCCTTGCCGACCGTGTGGTTATTCTGCGAGGCGGCCGCAATGTCGGTGCCTTTAGCCGTCCGATTGATTTCGGTGCTGCGCTTGAGACAATGATTGGCCGCGCATTGAACACCGCGCGCCCGGATCGGCGCACGGAATTTGGCAAAACCGTGCTGGACTTGCGTGGCATTCAGTTGCTGAACAGCAGTAAGCCCTTTGATCTTACGGTGCGTGAGGGTGAAGTGGTTGCCATTACTGGCGTGCTGGGTGCCGGCAAAAGCAGGCTGTTATCCGCACTGTTTGGATCAGTCCAGTTTGCCGCGGGTGAAGGCGTTGTGGATGGCAAGCCCTATGCGCCCAAAAGCCCTGCAGAGGCCATTGCCGCCGGTGTGGTGCTTGTTGCGGAAGATCGCCACCGTTCAGCCTTGATGCCTGCCGAATGGCCGGGAGAAAGCGTGGCAGCCACCATCAGCCTGCCGCATCTCAAGCGCTGGTATCCCTCGGGCTTTCTGGCGTCCGATGCAGAACGGGTGAAGGCAAAGGCTGCCATTTCGCGGCTTAGCATCAAGGCGGTGGGTCCAGAGGCTTCCGTCTGGTCTTTGTCTGGTGGCAATCAGCAAAAGACGGTGATTGCCCGCTGGGAAGTGGAGCAAAGCCGTCTGCTGTTGCTGGACGAGCCGTTTCAGGGCGTCGATGTCGGTGCCCGACAAGATATTATCACCACCATTCGCAGCCACGCGGATCGCGCAACCCTGATTGCCACCTCGGATTTTGAGGAGGCACAGGAAGTGGCCGACCGCATTTTGCTGATAGATCAACATACTCTGATTGAGCTGACGCCAACGGCAGCTTCCGCCCATCACCACAAGGAAATCGCCTGATGACGACGGTGAATGACATTCCCAAAGATACGCTGAAGCAAACGCATGACGGCCAAAGCCTGGCAAGCCTTGTGCGGGAAACCATCCGGCGCGGCGCTGTCTTCATTCTGCTGGCGGGTCTGATTGTGATCTTCAGCCTTGCCCAGCCTGCTTTCATCAACATCAACAATCTGATGAGCATTTTGCAAGCGGTTGCCGTGGTGGCCATTATTGGAGCCGGAGTCACGGTGACGCTGGCAATTGGCGGGTTTGATCTCTCGGTGGGGGCGGTGGCAGCCTCCAGCGTCATGGCATCAAGCTACGCCATGATTGTGCTGGGCCTGAATGCCTATCAAACCGTGCCGCTGGTGCTGGCCTTTGGCGCGTTGATCGGTTTTGCCAATGCCTTTTTGATCGTCAAGCTCAAGGTGCCAGACCTTCTCGCCACGTTGGCCATGATGTTTCTTCTGTCTGGATTGCAATTGATCCCGACCGCAGGGCGCTCCATTTCGGTCGGCCTCATTCTGCCCAATGGAGCAACGGCAACGGGCAAATATGATCCGCTGTTTCTCACCATTGGACGCTCCAGCCTGTTTGGCCTGATCCCCTTCCCGGTCATTTTGTTGGCCATTGTGGCTGTAACGTTGTTTATCCTCACGGAACGCACCCGTCTTGGTCGCTTGCTGTTTGCCACCGGCGGCAATGAAGTGGCAACTCGTCTGGCCGGGGCCAATACGGCAAAGATCAAGACCTTCGCCTATGTCCTCTCCGGCACACTGGCGGCCTTTGGTGGCATTATTGTCGCGGCGCGGGTTGGGCGTGGCGATGTCTCTTCCGGGGCATCGCTGCTGATGGACTCTGTTGCTGCCTCGCTGATCGGCTTTGCAGTATTGGGCCTGCGCCGTCCCAATGTGCTGGGCACTATCATTGGCGCAGTCTTTGTCGGCATTTTGCTAAACGGCCTGACTATGCTGAACGCGCCCTATTACACCCAGGATTTCGTCAAGGGTTTCGTGCTGGTTGGTGCCCTTGCCCTCACTTACGGCGTCAGCCGCGCCCGCACCTGAACATCGACTTTCTCACCTGAATGGAACCAATATGATCAAGTCTCTTCGCACCTTTGGCGCAGTTCTTCTGGCCGGATCTATTTTTGCCACCACCGCTTCTGCCGCTGGCATCGCTGGCGCGCCCGCCCCGTTTGACAAGAAAACCGTCAACATCGCTGTTGTCAGCTATCTCGGTGGTGGTGATTGGCTGCAAGCCTTTGAAGCCGGCGTCAAGCGCCAGGCCGACGCGCTGGGCATCAACCTCACCGTATCGCAGGCCCGCAATGACAATGACGCAGAACGCGCTCTGATCGAGCAGGCCATCAACTTGAAGGTCGATGGCATCATCATCAACAATGGCCGCCCGGAAGTGTTGCAGGATGTGGCGCAAAAGGCGCTGGATGCGGGCATCAAGGTGGTGGCCTATGATGTGAACCTCGATAACCCCGACATTCCGCAAATCGAGCAGAGCGATGCCGATATGGCCAAGCTGGTGCTGGATCAGGCCGTGAAGGATAAGGGGGATGGCTTTACAGGCGGAGCGATTTATGTGGCTGGTTTTGCCCCACTGGATCGGCGCTATTCGGTGTGGAAGGACTATGTTGCCAAACACAACCTGAAGGAAAAGGCCGTGTGGGGTGTGGTCAATGACACGGTTCCGGCCACTGTTGCCGACCAGACCAAAGCTGTGCTGCGCGCCAACCCGGATATTTCGGTGATCTTCACCCCGTGGGATGAATTTGCCAAGGGTGCAAAACTGGCAATTGATGAGCTTGGCCTGTCCAGCAAGGTCAAAATCTATGGCGTTGATACATCCACCGCCGACATTCAGTTGATGATCGAGCCAGACAGCGCCTGGGTGGCAACCGCTGCGACCAACGCCGCCGTGGTGGGCGAAGTGTCGGTGCGGGCTGTGTCTTTGGCGATTGCAGGTCAAAGCCCCGGCCGTTCCGTCTTGCTGAAGCCAACGCTGATCACCCGCGACGATCTTGTGAACAACAAGATCGGCTCGATTGAAGAGTTGCAGCAGAAATTCCCGGCCTTTTTGAAAAGCGATGCCGCCACGGCTGCGTGGATTCCAGCGGTTGCCAAGTAATCAACGGCCAAGGAAAGCTGAGAACCATGACAGACCTTCTGAAGCCAGACTTTGCCCGCAATATGAAACTGATCGGCCATAGCGATATTGGCGGACGTGGTGATGGGCTGCAATTGATGGTGCATCACGGCCATGCCTATGTGGCGCATCCGTGGTCGCAGGGCTTCTCCATCATTGATGTGCGTGATCCGAAACATCCGAAAACCGTGAACTATGTGCAGGCACCCGCCAACACATGGAACATTCACCTGCAAACCCACGGCGATTTGCTGTTGGTGATCAATGCGCTTGATCTGTTTGCCGATGTTGAAAGCTTCACCGATGAAAAGGCCTATTACACCCAATCGGTGGGCGAAACGGTGGGTGCCAGCAAGCGTGAGAAGGCATGGACCGCTGGCATGACCGTCTACGACATTTCCAAACCCGCCAACCCGCGTAAGATTGGGCAATTGGACGTGGATGGTGTCGGCTTTCACCGGCTCTGGTATGTCGGCGGGCGCTATGCCTATGCATCCGCCCTGCTGGATGGTTTTTCCGACTATATCTTTGTCACCATCGATATGGCCGATCCCACCAAGCCGGAACTGGTGGGCCGGTGGTGGCTGCCGGGCATGAACACGGCCGCTAGCGAAAGCCGCACATGGGCCGATGGAAAACGCTATGCCTTGCACCACGCATTGGTACACGGTGACACGGCCTATGCCTGCTGGCGCGATGGTGGCTTGACCCTTCTCGACATCAAGGACCATGCCGCCCCAAAACTGATCAAGCATCACAACTGGTCGCCACCTTATGGCGGTGGCACGCACTCTCCGCTTCCTTTGCCGGGGCGTGATCTGCTGGTGGTGGCCGATGAGGCGGTGCTGGACAATGAGGAAGATGGCCGCAAACACACATGGATTTTCGATATCCGCGTGCCGGAAAACCCAATCAGCATTTCAACCTTTCCCATTCCCAATGAGATCGATTACGCGAACAAAGGCGGCCACTTCGGCCCTCATAACCTGCATGAAAATCGGCCCGGATCATTTGTGTCGGACACCCTGATTTTTGCTACATGGCAAAATGCGGGTATCCGTGCCTTTGATATTTCCGATCCCTACCACCCGGTTGAAACAGGCGCTTTGGTGCCTGCCGCGCCCACCACGATGACGGATCGACGGCCCGGTCGCCCCAAGGTGATCCAATCCGCCGATGTGTTTGTCGATGCGAACGGGCTGATTTATGCGACAGACTACAATGCGGGGCTGGAAATCATTGAATATGGCGGGTGAATTTTACGCCGTCTGAGAAAACAAACCGGCCCGAACAGAGATGTTCGGGCCGGCCTGTTTTATACGACTTGATCGTGCGAGGGCTTTTCCCAAAGATTAATGCCGCCTTCGACGGCATAGCGGTCAATTTCGGCCAGTTCTTCGGCTGTAAACTCAAGGGTTTTCAAGGCATCGACATTTTCAGTAACCTGCCGGGCGGAGCTCGCTCCAATCAGCGCAGACGTCACACGCGGATCACGCAAGACCCATGCTATCGCCAATTGCGCCAGCGATTGACCACGGCGCGCAGCAATCTCATTCAGCGCACGAGCGCGCACAATATTGTCTTCCTTCAAATGCTCTGGCCGCAGAAAATCACCGCCGGGGCGGTTGACGCGGGCGTCTTCGGGAATGCCATTGAGGTATTTATTGGTCAGCAGGCCCTGTGCCAGCGGCGTGAAGGCAATGATCCCCGCGCCAACCTCATCGGCAGCGTCAATCAGGTCTTTTTCGATCCAGCGATTGAACAGGTTATAGGCGGGCTGATTGATCAGCAGCGGCACCTGCCGTTCCTTCAACAATGCGGCAATCTCGCGGGTCTTCGTGCCGGAATAGGATGAGATGCCAACATACAGCGCCTTGCCCTGCCGCACGGCCTGCGCCAAGGCATCGGCTGTTTCTTCCAAAGGTGTTTCGGCATCATAACGGTGCGAATAGAAGATATCGACATAATCGACACCAAGCCGTGTCAGGCTCTGGTCAAGGCTGGAGAGCAGCGCCTTTTTCGAACCACCACCGCGGCCATATGGTCCCGGCCACATATCCCAACCCGCCTTGGTGGAACTGATCAGCTCATCGCGGTACCTTGCAAAATCCTCGCGCAGGATGCGGCCAAAATTGATTTCGGCGCTGCCTGCCGGTGGGCCATAATTGTTGGCGAGGTCGAAATGGGTAATGCCCAAATCAAAGGCCTTGAACAGAATGGAACGCTGGGTTTCTACCGGTGTGGTATCGCCAAAATTATGCCAGAGGCCAAAGGAAAGTGCGGGCAGCTTCAGCCCGCTTCGACCTGTGCGGCGAAAATGGGCGTTATCATAGCGCTTGGGATCAGGCAGATAGGTCATGTTATGGTTTCCTATGGTCAAGAAAAAGCCGGGCGCAGAGGTATGCACCCGGCGGATCGAAAAATCGAAGGTCAGATGGCACCATGGCGTGGGGGCAGCTGATCATTCAGGTAGAAATTGCCGATGTGGTGATATTTCCAGCGCACCGGATCATGCAGCGAATGGGTGCGGGCATTGCGCCAGTAACGATCCAGCCCATAGGCCTCCAAAGTGGAGCGCGCACCGCCAAGCTCAATCAGTTTGGTGGATGCCAATTGCGCCACTTCCGTGCCCAATGCCTTCACTTCGGCAACGGCAATCGAGGCTTCCGCCACGGTTTGCGCATTGGGATTGGCCGTTGCAATGTCCAGAATGCGCCCGGCCCGCACCAAGAGCGCATCGGCGGCATGCACGCGGATGGAGACATCACCCACCGCATGAATGGTGTGCGGGTCTTCATAGCCATGCTCGATGGTCAGCTCGAAAAACGGCCGTGCATGGGCGCGAACATAGGAAATGGTTTCTGCTAGAGCGCCCCGCGCAATGCCCACTTGCACTGCCGAATGGATGATCTGGGCAAACGGCCCCATGGGCGTTGGTTGATCAAAAATCTCATCATGATCCACCACCTGAAACGGTGTGATTTCCACATCATCGAAGGTCACCGTGCCGCTGCCGGTGGAGCGCTGGCCAAAGGAGGTCCAGTCATCCACCAGATCAAGGCCCGGTGTGGCGCGATCGATAAACACCAGATGCACCCGGCCATTCGGCCCCTTGGCAACGGCCACAATGATGTGGGCAAACAGCGATCCGGTGGCATAGAATTTCTGCCCGTTCAGCTGCAGCTTGCCATTGCGCTCGGCAAAATGCGTTTTGTAATCCACCGGGGTTTTGGTGCCAATTTCGGTAAAGGCATTGCCAAGCCGATCACCATCCAGAACCCGCTGGAAATAATGGGCTTTTTGCGCGTCTGAGCCGGATAATCTGAGTGCCTCCACCATATAGAAATGGTTTTGTGGAATCTGACCGATGGAGGAATCTGCAGCTGAAATAATCGCTGTTACCTCGGCCAATGTCACAGCAGACACCCCGGCCCCGCCATAGGCTTTGGGCACGGTGATGGCCCAAAGCCCGCTTTGAGAAAATCGCTCAATCTCAGCCACCGGCAAACGCCGCTGACGATCACGCTCAGTTGCGCCCGAAGCGAAATCACGGGCCAATTCCCGCGCAATCACAAGGGCCTCCGCATCATCCTTGATCACATTCGCTTTGGCACGGCGTGGCGGAATATGTGGAGCAGGCCGACCTTGCGTGAGAGCGGCTTGGCGGTGCAGTGTACGATCTGTGGTGCTCATCAGCCTGCCTCAGTTCCACGCGTGGCGGGGTGGATGCTCGCCATTCAGGTAATAATTTCCAACGTGATAGAATTTCCAGCGCACCGGATCATGCAATGTATGCACCCGCGCATTGCGCCAATGGCGATCAAGCCCATGTTCTGCCAGTGTCGAGCGGGTTCCCGCCAGTTCAAACAGCTTGTTCGTGGCCAGAATGGCAATCTCGGTGGTCAGCACCTTGGATTCCGCCGTTTTGATCGTTGCTTCTGATACGGTGTCCAGCGTGCTATTGGCCCGCGCCACATCAATGCTGCGCCCGGCAATCTCCAGCAGCGCTTCTGCTGCATGCAGCTTGATTTTCAAATCACCAACGGCTGCAATGGTGAACAGGTCTTCGCTGGCGGTTTGCTTGCCGCTATCAATCCATGGACGGCTGAGGGTTTTGACAAAGGTGATCGTGTCATCAATCGCCCCACGGGCTATGCCCGCATCAATGGCCGATTGAATGATCTGCGACACCGGCCCGCCCACCGTAGGGTGATCAAACGAGGTGACTTTCAAAGCCCGCACCTTAGGCACCCGAACATTTTCGATTTTTACAGAGCCGGACGCCGTGGTGCGCTGCCCAAAGCTGGACCAATTGTTGGTCACAGTCAGGCCGGGTGCCTCACGGTCGGCAAAGACCAGATAGCCTTGACCTGTTTCGTCAACACCAACAATTGGCACCACATGCGACAGAAGCGCTCCGGTGGTGTAGAATTTCTCACCATTGACGATAACGTCATCGCCGTCATGGACAACCCTGGTTTCAAAATCGGCCACGGTTTTGCTTTTCAACTCGGAAAAAGCATTGCCATAGCGCAATCCCTGCAAGGCCCAACCGAAGAACAGTTTTTTCTGCTCTTCCGTGCCATCAAGGTCAACGGTTGCAACAATGGTCAGATGGTTTTGCGTCACTTGCGCAATGGCCGGATCGGCGCTTGCAATGGTGGAGATCACCTTGGCAAGGGTGGCATAGGACACGTCTGGCCCGCCATAGGCCTTTGGCACGTTGATGCTCCACAGCCCGCTTTGCGAATATTCATCCAGCTCGGTGATCGGCAGCAGACCTTCGCGGTCGCGCAAGGCAGCGCCCTGCCTGAAACGCTCGGCAAGACGCTGCGCAATCTCAATGGCTTCAGCATCGGATTGCACAATATGCGCAGGCGTGGCCGGGCGCGGACGCGGCGCAACGGGATCATTGGAATTGACGCGCGGGTGAACGGTGTAGTCGATCTTGGTGTCAGTAACGGTACCCATAATTGTGCCTCGTTGCTTGAAATTGGGATGAGAATTTAGCTGACATTGGCCAGCGGAGCGGTCTTTGCGCATTTGAACGCCTCAATATCGCGGTATTGATCAGCGGGATGGTTTTTCGGCAAATATGGCCCTTGGCCAAACAACTTTTCGCGCAGCGTTCCGGGCTTGTAGGCGGTGGGGTAGGCCCCGCGCTTTTGCAATTCCGGCACGATGTGGTTGACCACATCCTCAAAACTGCCGGGCGTCACCGCATAGGCAATGTTGAAGCCATCCACATCGGTGTCCGCCACCCATTCTTGCAAAATATCGGCCACCTGATCGGCAGCACCCACAAACACCGGCCCCAACCCTCCAATACCGCCGAATTTTGCCAATTCTTCAATGGTCCAGGATTTGTCGCCGCCAGCAATATGCTCGACAAACGAATGGATGGCATTGGTTTCCACCTTCTGGATCACATCGGTTGGCGCATATTGGCCAAAATCAATGCCGCTCCAGCCGGACATGAACACCAGTGAGCCATCATAAGAGACATATTGCTTGTAGTCTTCGAATTTGGCCTTTGCTTTGGCTTCAGTCTCGTCAGTGATGATGGTGATCAGCGTGTAGATTTTCACGGCATTGGGATCACGCCCCGCTGCAGCCGCCTTTTGGCGGATTTCGGCAACATGGGCTTTCAGCACCGATTTGGTGGGTGCTGCCACAAACACGCATTCGGCATGTTCAGCGGCAAATGCCTTGCCCGGGCCAGAGGCCCCTGCCTGATACAGCACCGGTGTCCTCTGTGGCGAAGGCTCCGTCAAACCATAGCCGGGAACATCAAAATACGCGCCCTTATGGCCGATTTCATGGACCTTGGATGGATCAGTGAAAACCCGTCCTTGGCTATCACGGATCACCGCGCCCTCTTCCCAGCTCCCCTCCAGCAGTTTGTAGATCACCTCAAGATATTCGCTGGCAATTTCATAGCGGTTGTCGTGGCGCTTCAGGCCCGTCTGCCCCACATTCTTGGCCCCGCTTTCCAGATAGGAGGTGACAATATTCCAACCTACCCGGCCCTTGCTGTGGTGATCGGCGGTCGCAAGCCGACGCGCAAACGTATAGGGGTGTTCGAACGAGGTAGACGCCGTGATGCCTATTCCCAGATGCTCGGTGGCGAGCGCAATAGGAGCCGCCAGCTGCAGCGGATCATTGACTGGAATTTGTGCGGCTTGCTGAATGGCATGGAAGTTCGAGCCTTTGTAGACGTCGTAATAACCGATAACGTCAGCAATAAAAATGCCGTCAAAAATGCCCCGCTCCAAAGTTCGTGCCAGCGTCTGCCAATAATCCAGATCCTTGTAAGTGTATGATTTATCATCCGGATGAGCCCAAAGACCCGGCGATTGATGCCCCACACAGTTCATGTCGAAGGCATTGAAATGGATCGTCCTGGTCATCAGCATGGCTCCTCATTCGGCAATTATCCGCGATGCACAGCATCGCAGATCGCTTCATTGAATAAAGTTATTCTATGTTTTTTGTGGTATAAATACGGGTAGGTTTTTCTGCCGCCTGCTAGACGCGCGAAAAATACGCCCAGTCACCGAAGGCTCCCAAAACCCAAACTTTGCTCTCTGTTGTTTCAGGACTGAGCATTCGCCTTGGGTTGGATGCGTCCTCTACCGTCCAGACTCGCCTTGAAGGTGAATATTTTTCCGCTGCAATTTTTTCTCTTTGGGCGTGAAAATGGAAAACCATTCCTTCTAAAATATTAATTCTACCGATTTTATAGACTATATGATATAACTGGAGTTGATGACTTCCAATGACCTATTCCCTCAGCCTTCTTGATAAAAGCCCTGTCGCCCCAGACGCCGCGGGCACCGATGCGTTGAAAGCAACCGTTGCCCTTGCCGCCCGCGCCGAAGCACTTGGCTATAAGCGCTTCTGGCTGGCGGAACATCACAATATACCGGCACTGGCCAGTTCCGCGCCGGAAACATTGATTGCTTATCTTCTGGCCAAGACCTCACACATCAGGATTGGCTCTGGCGGCGTGATGCTCCAGCATTACAGCTCCTATAAGGTGGCCGAAACCTTCAATCTTCTGGCATCCCTGGCACCGGGGCGCGTGGATCTTGGCGTTGGCAAGGCCCCCGGTGGCTTTCCCCATGCCACCCGCGCCTTGCGCATCGCGCAGGCAGATGCGCCGCCACAGGATTTTGAAAAGCAGCTCGATGACTTAAACCGTTACCTGCTGACGGATGCCGCTGCGGCCAATGACGTGCTGGCGACACCGGTGCCCACCATTCCGGCAGAGCGGTTTTTGCTCGGGGCAAGTGCCGCCAGCGCAAAGCTTGCCGCAGCAAAGGGCTGGACGCTTGTTTTTGCGGGCCACCTCAACGGCGATCAGCACACTCTTCAAGAAACCTTTGATGTTTACCGACGCGAGACCGGCGGCAAGACCCCCATTCTCGCTTTGGCCGCTTTTGCAGCAGAGCAGGAAGACCTCGCCAAAAGCCGGGTGGCAGACATCAGGATTTTCAAGACCATCCTCTCCAATGGTGTGAGCGTCAATGTTGGCAGCCCGGAACAGGCTGCTGAATTTGCCCGCCAATCGGGCGTGACAGAGTACCGGATTGAAGAAAAGACCCCGCATGTCTTGGCAGGCACAGGCGAACAGGTGCGCGAGCAACTCGACACGCTGCATGCCAACCTTGGGGTAAGCGAATTTATCATCGACATACCTGTGCCGCAGGCAGCGCTTCGGCTCAAAGCCATTGAGCTGATTGCCACCTCACGCCTGTCCCTCGCAGCCTGATTTCAAAGAAAGATCCTCCTATGACCAAGAAATCCATCAACTTCGGCATTATGTTGCATGGCCCCGGCGGCCATATGAATGCATGGAAACACCCAAGCGTTCCCGCTGACGCCAGCGTCAATTTCCCCTTCTATGTGGAAACAGCCCGCAAGGCAGAAGATGCCGGTATCGCTTTTGCTTTCGTGGCGGATGGGCTTTACATCAACGAGCAATCCATTCCACATTTTCTCAACCGCTTTGAGCCAATTGCCATTCTCTCGGCCCTTGCCGCATCCACCTCGAAGATCGGCTTGGTCGGCACTATTTCCACCTCCTATTCCGACCCTTTCACGGTTGCCCGACAATTTGCCTCCATTGACCTGATCAGCGGTGGCCGTGCCGGATGGAATGCGGTGACAACCCCGCTGGAAGGGTCTGGTCGCAATTACAGCCGCGAACACCCCGAACATTCCTTGCGCTATCAGATCGCCGAGGAATATCTGGATGTGGTCAAGGGCCTATGGGACAGCTGGGATGATGACGCATTTGTGCGCAACCGCGACACCGGCACATTTTTTGATCGCGAAAAGCTGCATCGGCTGGATCACAAAGGCCGTTTCTTCCGGGTGGAAGGGCCGCTCAATATTGGCCGTTCCAAGCAGGGACAGCCGGTGGTGTTTCAGGCGGGCTCGTCTGATTCCGGCATTCATCTGGCGGGCAAACATGCTGATGCGGTGTTTACCAACAGTGCCAGTTTTGAAGAGGCTCAGGCTTTTGCCAAGCAGGTCAAGCAAAGCGCGATCGCGCAGGGTCGCAGCGCCAGCGATGTGCTGATTTTCCCCGGCATCGGGCCAATTGTGGGGGCGACGCAGCAAGAGGCGGATGAGAAATACCGGGCCATCAAGGAGCTGGTCACCATTGAAGAAGCGTTACTGTTTCTGGGCCGCTTCTTCGATCACCATGATTTCCGCCAATATCCGCTGGATGCCCCCTTTCCGGAACTGGGCGATATTGGCAAAAACAGCTTCCGCTCCACCACGGACAAGATCAAGAAGACCGCCAAGGAAAAGGGCCAGAGCCTGCGTGAAGTGGCACTGGAAGCCGCAACACCCCGCAGCACCTTTGTCGGCACGCCGGATCGGATCGCGGACGAGATCATTCGCTGGGTGGATGGCGGAGCCGCCGATGGCTTCATTCTGGGCTTTCCAGTGATCACCGAAGGGCTGGATGATTTCGTGACGCATGTGCTGCCCGTGCTGGAAGCGCGGGGTTATTATGATCGCGTTCAGCAGGGCGACACGCTGCGCGATCACCTCGGCCTTCCCTTCCGCGAAAGCCGCTATACGGCCAAAACTGATGACCAGACAACAAGGGCAGCCAGCGCCTAAGCGCACGGGCTGAAAACAACCATGAACATCGCCGTCGACAGCCACCTGATACAAGACCGGGTGGCAAGGAAGATCCGTACCTATTTGAGTGAGATCATCGCCTTTCGGCGCGATCTGCACCAGAACCCGGAACTGGCCTTTCAGGAAAAACGCACCAGCAATCTGGTGGTCTCGCATCTTGCCTCTTATGGCTATCAGATTGAGCATGGCATTGCCGGAACCGGCATTGTTGCCACGCTAAAAAAGGGCGATGGAGACCGCGTCATCGGCCTTCGCGCCGATATGGATGCCCTACCCATCACGGAAGCCACTGGCCTCGATTATGCCAGCCGCAACAAGGGGGTGATGCACGCCTGCGGTCACGATGGGCACACGGCTATTCTCTTGGCCGCTGCTCGCTATCTGGCCGACTTCAGCAGTTTTGATGGAACGGTTCGGCTGATTTTCCAGCCTGCCGAAGAAATTGGCGCAGGGGCCAAAAAGCTGCTGGCAGAAGGCTTGTTTGAGCGTTTTCCGGTGGATGCGGTGTTTGGCCTTCACAACTGGCCGGATGTGCCTGCCGGTTCGTTTGGTTTCGTCTCTGGACCGGTCATGGCGTCGGTGGATCAGGCCTATATCAAGGTGGTGGGTAAGGGCAGCCATGGGGCAGAGCCGCACCGGGGCGTTGATCCGGTGCTGGCCTCTGCCTCGCTGATCACCGCCTTGCAAAGCATTGTGTCGCGCAATGTCGATCCGCGCGACATGGCGGTGATCACGGTTGGCTCAATTCATGGCGGCTCGGCCTCGAATGTCATTCCCGAAAGCGTGGAATTGAAGCTGACAGTACGCACCTTCAACGAGGCGGTGCGCCAGCAACTCAGCCAGCGCATTCCGGCATTGGCAAAAGCGCAGGCGGAGAGTTTTGGCGCAAGGGCTGAAGTGGAGTACCGCTTTGGCTTTCCAAGTGTTCTCAACCATGTTGCGGAAACCGCTTTTGCCCGGAAGGTCGCCTTGCAAACTTTCGGTGAAGAGAGGGTGATTGCCGATTTCCAACCGCGCACTGCCAGCGAAGATTTTGCCTTTTTGCTGCAAGCCCGGCCCGGTAGTTATCTGTTTGTGGGTAATGGCGATAGCGCACCGCTGCACAGCGCCGATTACAATTTCAACGACGACATCATTCTGCCTGCCGCCCTCTACTGGGTGCGGCTGGTGGAAAGCTATCTGTCATCTCCCTCATCCTCTGTGACTGTTGAAAAGGTGCTCCGTCATGACTGACACGTTCGTTTACACATCACCTTTGGACCCTTTGGCCAAGCCGCTGATTGATGATCTGATCCGCGAGTATGATGGCCGATACGGAACATACTTCAGTGCCGCAGGTGCGATTGAAGAAATCAATCGCTATCCCGTGGAAGCCTTCCAGTCACCCGTTGGCAATTTTCTGCTGTTGCTGCGCAATGGCCAGCCGATCAGCGGTGGCGCCTTCAAGTTTTACGATGAAAACACAGCCGAGTTCAAACGCATCTGGACCCATCCCGATCATCGCCGTCAAGGCTTGGCGCGCACCGTTCTTATTGAGCTGGAAGCGCAGGCTGCCCGCCAAGGCTATCGTCGCATCTATTTGACCACAGGGTTTCGCCAACCGGAAGCAGTCGGACTGTATCTGCGCAATGGCTACACAGCGCTGTTTGATCAGACGGTCGATCCGGAAATTCACCGCACGTTGCCGTTTGAGAAAGACATCGCACACCTGAATGTTCGCGATCACGCCTCTGTTGCGGCGCGGCAGGCCATTTCGGCATAACGCCCTTCAACCACACCAGAAAGGATGGCCGCATGGCTCTCACCTCGGATTTCTCAGGCATCCATCGCGTGGACGTGGCAGAGGACCATTCCCACGATTATGCAAGGCTAAAGATTGTGCCAGCCCGCTACCCGGCCCGCACCATCGGCACCGTATTCGCGGCGGTGGTGATCTTTGCAGCCCTCTATTCTACCTTTACCAATCCGCGTTGGGGCTGGAGCGTGTTTGCGGAATGGTTCTTTGCCGAGCCTGTGCTGGCCGGGCTTGGGCGCACCCTGCTGTTAACGCTTCTGGCAACGGTTTGCGGCTCCCTGCTTGGCACAGCACTGGCGCTGGCGCGTGTGTCGCGCTCGCCTCTGCTGTCCGGTCTGTCTTGGGGCTATATCTGGCTGCTGCGCTCGATTCCGATGATTGTTCTGCTGCTGGTGCTGAACAATCTTGGTTATCTCTATGAAACCATCCGTATTGCCGTGCCGTTCACCGGGCAGGTGCTGGTGGATTATCCAACCGCGCAATTGCTGACACCCTTTGCCGCAGCCTTCATTGGCTTGACACTGAACCAATCCGCATTTTTTGCCGAAATCGTCCGCGGCGGCATTCTTTCCGTTGATCAGGGACAATTGGAAGCCGCAGCCGCCCTTGGCCTGTCGCGCCAGCGCCAAGCTTTCAAAATCGTGCTGCCGCAGGCCATGCGCTCCATTCTGCCCACCGGGTTTAATGAAATCATCGGCCTCGCAAAAGCCACCTCGATTGTCTACGTGCTGGCGCTGCCGGAGTTGTTCTATACCGTGCAGGTGATTTATCGCCGCAATCTGGAAGTCATTCCACTGCTGATGGTGGCGACAGCTTGGTATCTCGTCATCATGACCGTGCTGTCCGTGGCGCAATATTACATCGAGCGCTATTATTCCAAGGGCGCGCTTCGCAATCCCAGATCATTGCCATTCCAATCGTTTTTTAAACGTGCAGACCAGCCTTTCCCCGTGCCTGAAACAATGGATCGCGCAGCACTTCATGAGCTGAAAGCCGTGCGCAAGGGCGGTGTGGTGCGCATTCAGGGAGTGTCGAAAAGCTTTGGTCATTTGAAGGTACTCGACAATATTGATTTGACCCTGAAAGCCGGAAGCGTGACCGCCATTTTGGGACCGTCCGGCTCGGGAAAATCAACCTTGTTGCGCACAATCAACCATCTGGAGCGCGTTGACAGCGGCTTTATCTCGGTGGATGGCGAACTGGTTGGCTACGACCAACGCGGCACGACGCTGTATGAGTTGAAGGAAAAGGATATTCTCAAGCGCCGTGCGGGCATCGGCATGGTGTTCCAGAGTTTTAACCTGTTTCCGCATCTGACCGTGCTGGAAAACCTGATCGAAGCGCCGATCACCGTTTCAGGTCTGTCTCGCAGCGACGCCATTCTGGTGGCGCAAGATCTGCTGGCCCGCGTTGGCCTCAGCGACAAAATCAATGCTTATCCCCGGCAATTGTCCGGCGGCCAGCAACAGCGTGTGGCGATTGCGCGCGCCTTGGCGCTCAAGCCAAAAGTTCTGCTGTTTGATGAACCCACATCCGCCCTCGACCCCGAACTGGTGGGCGAAGTGCTGGATGTGATCAAGGAGCTGGCCAGCACTGGCACCACGCTGGTGATTGTCACCCACGAGATCGGCTTTGCCCGCGAAGTGGCCGATACGGTCGTTTTCATGGAAGGCGGGCGCATTCTGGAAATCGATACGCCAGATCGGATTTTCACCAACGCTGCTCATCCCCGCACCTGCGAGTTTCTGGCCAAAGTGCTGTGAGCGGCGCGCGCCATCGACCTCACATTCTATCTCTCATTCTTTCACTGGAGGACGTCATGACCATTCGAACAATTTTGCCAGGCCTTGCGCTGGCCGCAGTCACAGCCCTTTCTGCGACCACCACGCAGGCAGCCGAAAAATTCAACCTCAGCCCGGACATTTCGAACCGGGTCCGGGCCGAGAAAAATGAGGCAGCACTTGCGGCCATCAAACCTGGCTTCAAGTTTGTGACGCCGGGCAAGTTCACCGTTGCGGTCAATCCGGGTGATCCACCAATTGCCACCTACGCGTCTGATACGAAAACCATTGTGGGGGCGGACCCTGATCTCGCCCAGCTGTTGGCGGATTCGCTTGGGCTTCAGCTAGAACTGGTGCCAGTGGCATGGGCAGATTGGCCTTTGGGCATTGCGTCCGGTAAATATGATGCGGTCATCACCAACGTAACCGTGACCGAGCAGCGAAAGGAAAAATATGATTTTTCCACTTACCGTAAGGATGTGATCGGCTTTTATGCCAAGAAGGATAGTCCGATCACATCCATCAAGGAACCCAAAGACGTGGCGGGTCTTCGTGTGATTACCGGGGCTGGCACCAATCAGGAAAAGATCATTCTGGATTGGGACCGTCAAAATGTTGCCGCCGGCTTAAAGCCGATTGACGTGCAATATTATGACGATAGCGCAGCCCGTGACCTAGCCCTGCAATCAGGTCGTGCGGATGTTCAATTTAACCCGAATTCGATGCAGGCCTATGTGTCGCAGGTGAAGGGCAATACAAAGCTTGTGGGGCTTGTCAACGGTGGTTGGCCGCTGACGGCAGATATTGCCACCGTGACCCGAAAAGACGCGGGCCTTGCCGACGCACTGACCCTTGCCACCAACACGCTGATTAAAAATGGAAAATATGCTGAGGCGCTGAAACACTGGAATCTGGAAGCAGAAGCCATTTCCGAAAGCCGCACCAACCCACCGGGCCTGCCCAAGAGCGGATCATAACGTCATTGGAGCCACAGCATTTTTTAACATCGAGGTTGTCTTCATGAAAATCTTCGGCTCGACCCGGACGCTGGCCGCTGCTGCCTTGACCCTTTTGGTCTCAGCGCCTCTCCACGCCCAACAGTTTGATCTCAGCCCTGAACAACCGGGCAGGCTTCACACGCAAAAAGATCCGAAAGCGGCTTCGGCGCTTTCGGCGGATTACAAATTCGCCCATGCTGGCGTGTTGACAGTGGCTGTTGCGGTCGGCGCTCCACCAATCACCGCCTATGCGACGGATGCGAAAACAGTCGTTGGTTTTGATCCGGACCTTGCCGTGCTGGTGGCTGAGAGCCTTGGCCTGAAGCTGGATCTTGTCTCTGTGGCCTGGGCAGATTGGCCACTAGGCCTTACGTCTGGCAAATATGATGCCGTGATCTCCAACGTTGGCGTGACTGAACAGCGCAAGCAAAAGTTTGACTTCTCGACCTACAGGCAAGGGCTGCACGGCTTTTACGTCAAGAAAGATGGCCCGATCACATCCATCAAGGAGCCAAAGGATGTTGCTGGCCTCAAGATCATCGTCAGTTCGGGCACCATTCAGGAGCGTATTCTGCTGGAATGGGACAAGCAGAACAGGGCAAGCGGGCTAAAGCCGCTGGAACTGCAATATTACGATGATGATGCTGCGGCGGATCTGGCGCTGCAATCCGGTCGGGCTGATGCCAATTTTGGCCCGAACGCCGTGCAGGCATGGCAGGCTGCAACCCTTGGCCGCAAGCGCTTGGTGGGAACCGTCAATGCCGGCTGGCCATTGACCGCAGAGGTTGGCGTAACAACTCGAAAAGGCAGTGGATTGGCTGAGCCCATCCGAATTGCCATCAATGATCTGATCGCCAGCGGCCAATATCAGGCGGCACTGGCGCGCTGGAATTTGTCTGCGGAAGGTCTGTCAGAATCGAAGGTCAATCCTCCGGGGTTGCCTGCTTATTGAAGACATCCGTATCGCTCGAAATAGGATCCACCCATGACCATTGCAATCGATCATATCGGATTTCTGACCCCCGGAAACTATTCTGCTTCCAATCCACTGGCGGGATTGGAAGCGAGTTTGCAGCTGTTTGAGCATGGCGAACAGCTTGGCTTTAACTCGGCCTGGGTGCGGCATCGACATCTGGAGCCGGGCATTTCCTCAGCTGCTGTCTTTCTGGCAGCGGTAGGCCAACGCACCCGTCATATCGAAATTGGCACCGCCGTCATTCCCCTTGGCTATGAAAGCCCCTTTCGGCTGGCGGAAGATCTGGCACTGGCCGATGTCCTGTCCAGCGGACGGCTCAACATTGGCGTCAGCGTTGGCTTGCCGCCCCATATTGAGCTGATGGGCAGCCGGGTTTTCGATGGGGATTGGACAACATACGACTTTTCCTACAACCGTGCCCTACGGTTGATTGATAGCCTGCGCAGTGGCTATCTCGGGCTCGAGGACACGAGATTGGCAACGCCCTTTGGTCCGCAACGCCCAAGGTTGCATCCTATAGCAAAAGGACTGATTGACCGCATCTGGTATGGCGGCGGCTCGATTGCCTCGGCAAAATGGGCCGGCAGCAATGGTCTCAACCTGTTGATTGGCAATGTCACCTCTGGCGAAGATACCGATGATTTTTATGTCGCACAGGCAAGACAGCTCAGTCTCTATCGGGCCGCGGGCGGTACTGCCAGCCGTGTGGCGCTCGGTCGGGTGATTGTCCCACTTGATAGCGCCAGCGCGACAACACGGCGGAAATATCTGGATTTTGCCAACGCGCGGTTGGAACGCACGCTTCATGCCAATGGTCCACGGCGAACACTCTATCCTCGGGATCTGGTCGGTCACAGCGATGACATTGTAGAATGGCTTCACGCCGATCCTATCCTCAATGAGGTTTCAGAGCTGCGTCTGGAATTACCCTATGAGTTCGAGCTGGAAGAATATAGCCAGATTCTGCATGATTTCGTCACCAAAATCGCCCCCAGGCTTGGCTGGCACGCCCCGGATTTTTCCAAAGCGCAGCAATTGGTCAAGGTGCTGTGAACGACAAAATCACAGGATCAATGCCAAACAATGGTCATTGATCCTGTGCTTTCTATGGAGGATGATTATGAGCGCTGCAAGTGTCAACGATTGCTATATCGCCCTTGAAATCAGCCAACGCACATGGCTGTAGGCCTGCACGCAAGCGACAGTGCGCTTTATGCTTCTCCCCAAATCGCCTTGGCGGTCTTCACCACCAGTTCCAGCTTGCGTTTCTGATCGTCCTCGCTGATAGCGTTGCCGTGTTCGGTGGATGCAAAACCGCATTGCGGAGCGATGCCCAGCTGATCGATGTCGACAAACTTTGCCGCATCGTCGAAATGGCGGCGGAGCGAATCCAGATTTTCCAGTTCGCCCGTCTTCGTGGTGATAAAACCCGCCATGATCCTCTTCCTACCCTTGGGCAAAAGCTTCAGGGGCTCCAGACCTCCAGCGCGGTCCGTGTCATATTCCATGAAGTAGACATCAACGCTGGTCTTGTTGAAGATCGCATCGGCTGCGGCATCATAGCCCCCGGATGCGGCATGCGTGGAGCGAAAATTGCCCCGGCACATGTGCATGCCGATCACCATGTCCGACGGGCGATCCTTGATTGCTTCTTCCAGCATCCAGGCATAGCGGTCGATCAACCAGTCCGGATCCTGCCCCATCGCCCTGCGCTGTTCACGCTGGTTAGGATCGCCGAGATAAGCGAAAAAGATATCGTCGAGCTGAAGATAGCGGCAACCCGCAGCGTAATAGGCGGCCACCGCCTGTTTGTAGGTCCGGGCAATATCGGCGAAGAGATGGTCCGGATCCTTATATTCCGCTGGGCGTACATCGGCCGGGGCGGTTCGAAAGTGCACGCATGACGGTCCCGGAATAGAGATTTTCGGGCATACGCTGGTGTGGTCTTTCACGAAGGTGAAATGTTCCAGCATCGGGTGATCGGCCGGAAAGCCGAGCTTGCTATTGATGACGGGATGCACGGGCGGAATCTGCGTTCCATGAAATTGCACGCCTTCGCCCCGGGTCTCCATGTCCATGCCATCCAGCATGCCCATGAAATCAAAATGCCAGAAGGCACGGCGTGCTTCGCCATCGGTTACAACCTTGAGGCCGACATCCTCCTGCATCTTGATAAGGGACGGAATCTCGGCATCTTCGACGGCCCGCAGTTCGGCGGCGGACGCATGGGCGTGCCGGGCTTCGGCAATGCGGCGGGGGCGCAGAAGGCTGCCGACGTGGTCGGCACGAAAGGGTGGTGTTGGCATGGGTATTCCTCCTATGGATAGTTTTCGTCTTGTCTTTCATACGCGCTTCAGAAATCCCAGTCCTCATCCTCGGTCGCCACGGCCTTGCCAATGACATAAGAGGAGCCGGAGCCGGAGAAGAAATCGTGGTTCTCGTCGGCATTGGGCGAAAGAGCCGAGAGGATCGCCGGGTTGACTTTGCAGGCCTCCGGCGGGAAGAGCGCCTCATAGCCGAGGTTCATCAGCGCCTTGTTGGCGTTGTAATGCAGGAATTTCTTCACATCCTCGGTGAGGCCGACGCCATCATAGAGGTCTTCCGTATAGCGTGCTTCGTTGTCGTAGAGTTCGAGCATCAGGTCGAAGGCAAAGTCCTTTATCTCCTGTCTGCGCGCCTCCGACGCGCGCTCGAGTGCGCGCTGGAACTTGTAACCGATATAATAGCCATGCACCGCCTCGTCGCGGATAATCAGGCGAATAAGATCGGCGGTATTGGTGAGCTTTGCCCGGCTCGACCAGTACATCGGCAGATAGAAGCCGGAATAGAAGAGGAAGCTCTCCAGGAAGACGGAGGCCACCTTTTTCTTCAAGGGATCGCCGCCATCATAGTGTTCCATGATCAGCGCGGACTTGCGCTGCAGGAACTCGTTCTCCTCTGACCAGCGATAGGCATCGTCCACGTCCGGCGTCAGGCACAGCGTCGAGAAGATCGAGGAATAGGAGCGCGCATGCACCGCCTCCATGAAGGAGATGTTAGAGAGCACCGCCTCTTCATGGGCCGTTTGAACATCGGCCATCAGGCGCACCGCGCCGACCCCGTTCTGAATCGTGTCGAGCAGTGTCAGCCCGGTGAAGACGCGAATGGTGAGCGTCTGTTCCTCGGGTCGCAAGGTGGCCCAGGAGGGAATGTCGTTCGACAGTGGCACCTTTTCCGGCAGCCAGAAATTCGAGGTCAGGCGGTTCCAGACCTCCAGGTCCTTGTCGTCCTCGATGCGGTTCCAGTTAATGGCGCGGATAGCGCGCGCAGGGCGACTGGGTCGGGGATTCGCTTGAATGTTCATGGGATCGGTCCTTGCGGTCACAATGCGCAGGAAACGCAGCCCTGCACTTCCGTGCCGGTCAGCGCCATCTGGCGAAGGCGGATGTAATAGATGGTCTTGATACCCTTCTTCCAGGCGTAGATCTGCGCCCGATTGATGTCACGAGTGGTGGCCGTATCGCGGAAGAACAGCGTCAGCGACAGGCCTTGATCGACATGCTGGGTGGCCGCCGCGTAGGTGTCGATGATCTTTTCCGGCCCGATCTCATAGGCATCCTGATAGTAGTCCAGATTATCGTTTGTCAGGTAAGCCGCCGGGTAATAGACGCGGCCGATCTTGCCTTCCTTGCGGATCTCGATCTTTGAGACGATAGGGTGGATCGAGGAAGTCGAGTGGTTGATATAGGAGATCGATCCTGTCGGCGGCACGGCCTGGAGATTCTGATTATAGAGCCCACCCGCCATGACAGCGGTCTTCAGGTCTGCCCAGTCCCGCTGCGTCGGGATATGAATCCCTGAGTCCTGGAAAAGCTTAGCGACCTTTTCTGTCGCCGGTTTCCACTCGCGCTCGATGTATTTGTCGAAATACTCACCCGTCACGTATTTCGAATTTTCAAAGCCCTTGAAGCTTCGGCCCTTCTCGACTGCCAGACGGTTGGAGGCCTTCAACGCATGATAGGTGACGGTGTAAAAGTAGATGTTGGTAAAATCGATCCCTTCTTCAGAACCGTAGAAAATGCGTTCCCGGGCGAGATAGCCATGCAGGTTCATCTGGCCGAGACCGATGGCGTGGCTGTCGTCATTGCCCTTGGCAACGGATGGCACTGACATGATGTTGCTCATTTCGGAGACGGCCGTCAGCGCCCTGATCGAGGTTTCGATCGTCTTGCCGAAATCGGCGCTATCCATTGCGGCGGCAATGTTCAGCGAGCCGAGATTGCAGGAAATGTCCTTGCCCATCTGAGCATAGGACAGATCATCGTTGAACTTGCTCGGCTCGCTCACCTGCAGAATTTCGGAGCAGAGATTGCTCATCGAGATGCGGCCCGCGATCGGGTTGGCGCGGTTCACCGTATCCTCGAACATGATGTAGGGATAACCACTCTCGAACTGGATTTCGGCGATCACCTGGAAGAAGTCGCGCGCCTTGATCTTCCTCTTGCGGATCCGGGGATCCTCGACCATTTCGCGATACTTCTCCGTCACCGAAATCTCGGTGAAGGCCACGCCATAGACGCGCTCCACGTCATGCGGAGAGAACAGATACATGTCCTCATTGTTTTTCGCGAGTTCGAAGGTGATGTCGGGGATGACGACACCCAGCGACAGCGTCTTGATGCGGATCTTCTCGTCCGCATTCTCGCGCTTGGTATCGAGAAAACGCATGATGTCGGGGTGATGGGCGTGGAGATAGACAGCACCCGCTCCCTGTCGCGCGCCAAGCTGGTTAGCGTAGGAGAAGGCGTCTTCCAGCAGCTTCATCACCGGGATGACGCCAGAGGACTGGTTCTCGATCTGCTTGATGGGAGCGCCCATCTCACGCAGATTGGTGAGCGACAGCGCAACGCCGCCGCCGCGCTTGGAGAGCTGAAGCGCCGAATTGATCGAGCGTCCGATGCTTTCCATATTGTCCTCGACCCGCAGCAGGAAGCAGGAGACGAGTTCACCGCGCTGTTGCTTTCCGGCGTTCAGGAAGGTCGGGGTCGCTGGCTGGAAGCGGCCGGAAATGATCTCGTCCATCAGATCACGGGCAAGTTGCTCATTGCCGCGGGCAAGCGTCAGCGCCACCATGCAGACCCGGTCTTCGTAGCGCTCCAGATAGCGCTTTCCGTCGAAGGTCTTCAGCGTATAGGAGGTGTAATATTTGAACGCGCCGAGAAAGGTCGGGAAGCGGAACTTGCGCGCATAGGCTTCATCGAACAGATCGCGCACGAAGTTGAACGAATACTGGTCCAGAACCTCGCGCTCGTAATAGCCTTCAGTCACAAGGTAGTCGAGCTTCTCCCGCAGGTTATGGAAGAAGACCGTGTTCTGGTTGACGTGTTGCAGAAAATACTGTTTTGCCGCCTGCCGATCCTTGTCGAGCTGGATACGGCCGTCCTCGTCATAGAGGTTCAACATGGCGTTGAGCGCGTGGTAATCCAGCGCAGGTGCAGTGGCCTTGGCTGGTCGTTCGAGTTCTAGCGTTTCCAAAATCGTTCCAGTCCCTGTCTAACGGCGATCACGTCCTCTTGCGTTCCGAGAAGCTCGAACCGGTAGAGAAGCGGCACACCACATTTGTCGGCGATGATCTTGCCGGCGCGCCCGTAGGCCTCGCCGAAATTTGTGTTGCCAGCGGCGATCACGCCGCGGATCAGGCTTCGATTGTCCGGATTGTTGAGAAAGCGGATGACCGGCTTTGGCACCGCTCCCTTGTCACCGCCGCCGCCATAGGTGGGCGTGACGAGGATGAAGGGCGCGTTGACCCGAGGCGGCTCGTCCGTCGCATCGATCGGCAGACGCAGCCCGTCTGCTCCGAGCTTCTCAACAAAACGACGGGTGTTCTCCGACGTGCTGGAAAAATAGACGAGACCGCCCACGGGGCCTGACCTCAGGCGAGCGCGCTGATCATATCGGGACGGAAGCCCGCCCAATGCTGCTCTCCGGCAATGACCACCGGAACCTGACGGTAACCGAGATCCTGCACCAGCGCGAAAGCCTGTGCGTCTTCGGAGACGTCGACGAGCGTGTAGTCGATCCCCTGTCGGTCAAGGGCGCGGGTGGTAGCAGTGCATTGAACGCAGGCAGGCTTGGAATAGACAGTGATCGACATGATTTCCTCGTGATGCTGGACGCAGAAAGATATGCCCAGCCTGACATCAGACCGGAGTGGAAAAGACAGTGGTGGAGATAGACGGAACGATTAGCCGCGGTCGAAACGACTACGGATCAGCGATGATCTGGAATTTTGGTTTCATGGCCTTCACCCCGAAGCAGACAGATAGCGGGGCAGCGAGGACGACACACGACCGGCTTCATCCGGACGCAAAATGCCGCACCCTTCCGGACACCCCGCCAGTGGACGTATCGATCAAGGCAGGTCTCCTGGCTCACGGTTCACTGCACCTTCTCCGCCTTCCCGGGAAACCCAGTGGCATGATGGATAAGGCACTCGCCGTTCACAGTTGCGGGGGCAGCCTCGGCTTCACGGACATCATGCCCGCTACCGAATTCCCGTCTTAGCCCTTCATTCAAACACGAATCTAAAGGAACCTTGAACACTAGATATAGTAGACAAGTTTAAATCGTCGTCAACACCTATGATTTGTCTGTGCTGAATTCACAGGGGATAACTGGATCCAAGCCTTACCGGCTGCTTGCCCGTAACCTGTTACCCAAGGTCATGCGATCCCGCATCGTCCTGCCTTTACGCTCAAAGGGGCTTATAGAAGTCCTCGCTGGTATCCATGCCCTTTGCCGAAGGATAACCAAGAATGCTCTGCTCTTGAAGGGATTTGAACCGGCAGCCTGTCACAAGAAAATTCTCCCGGCGCGGTATCCGTAGACTGGCCAGAAACTTGGCCTGTCTGGAAAGGATAGTCCGTGGCGGAAATGAGAATGGCAGGGCACAGGCTCTGTTCCCAATTGCCTATCGGACGATTGGCATTTATAATACATAAATGTTTGACCGTTCGTCCCAGCCTTCTTCGCCAAATATTCCGGTGGATGCGTTAAGCGAAGTCCTGCAAGACTTTCGCTTGAGCGGCGTTAGCTATAGCCGTTGCGAGCTTCGGCACCCATGGAGCATCGCCTTTCCGCAACAACAGCTGCTTCGTTTTCACTTTGTAAGCCAAGGTCCATGCTGGATCCACACGAAAGCGCAGGGCTGGCAGGAGTTGGGCGATGGCGATCTGGTGCTGCTGCCGCAAGGCATTCCCCATCGGCTTGCCAGCGCACCGGACGTTGTCGGCGACTCTCTCAACGAATGTCAGGTAACCAAGTTGGGAGGCAACGTTTGCGAAGTTGTGCGGGAAGGCACAGGCGAAACAAGCACCCTTTTCTGCGGTTCGATGGCCTTGGGCGTTTGTGCCCTCGATCCGTTGATCTCTTTGATGCCGCCAATCATCAAGAGCTGTGACGTGGCCAGCAATGACCCAATTGTTGGTCCCTTGTTGGCAGCTATGACGGCAGAAGCGACCCATCCACAGATGGGCAGCGCCACAATATTATCGCGAATGGCGGACCTACTTACAGCGCGGCTCATCCGCTGCTGGGTCAATTGCACGGGCGCCCCGACAACCGGTTGGCTCGCCGCCATCCGCGACCCCAATATAGGTCGCGCTCTGGCAGCCATGCACCGAGATCCCGGCCATAACTGGACGCTGGAAAGACTTGCTACTGTGGCAGGTCAATCGCGCTCGATTTTCGCGGAGCGCTTCAGCGCTATTTTAGGGGAAGGTGCTGTACACTATCTCGCCCGGTTGCGTATGCAGGTTGCCCGCGAATTGTTGAGCCAAAGCGGCATGTCGGTTGCCGACGTCGCTACCCGGTTAGGCTACGAGTCCGAGGCATCCTTCGCTCGTGCGTTCAAGCGAATTACCAGTGTCTCGCCCGGCGCTGTGCGACGCACAATTTCCGGACGAACGGACATGGATTTCGGAGTTTAGGATACATCGCATCCGAGAAAACCCGTCTATAAAGAGCTCCAACTCTTGGAGACATCTCAATGACGGACACTACATTCCAGCTTGAAAGCGGGGTGATCGATCCCGATGCCGATACGCCAGCCGTGTGGAGCCGGGCCACCTGGTTCGCGGTCCTTTCAATGGCAGCCACCAGCTTTGCTCTGGTGTCGGCCGAGTTTATGCCTGCAGGCCTGTTGACACCAATGGCGCGTGATCTCGGCGTCAGCGAGGGAGTGGCCGGACAGGTCGTGACCGCCACCGCCTCTGTGGGTGCCGTGACGGCAATATTGAGCAATGTGCTGATTGGTCGACTGAACCGCAAGACGGTGCTCGTTGGTCTGAGCGCCTTGGCTGTCGGCTCCAACATTCTTGCGGCAAATGCGACCGATTTTTGGATATTGTTGTTAGGTCGAGCCGGGCTGGGCGTCGCACTCAGCGCTTTCTGGGCGCTCTCAGTTGCCGTCGTAGCAAGACTAGTTGGGGCGAATGCGACAGGCCGGGGCATGGCGATCGTCACTCTTGGCGTCTCGCTCGCCACCATTGCAGCACCTTCGATGGGTGCACTAATCAGCAACTGGCTGGGTTGGCGCATCGCCATGGCCATGACTGCGGGGCTGGCCGTATTTGCCATGTTGATGCAGTGGCTTAGCTTGCCGACTCTGCCTGCAACCACAAGCAATAGCCTCGCCGACGTCTTCCGGCTGACACGGCGGCGTGGTATCCAGATTGGGATGCTTGCTATCCTCTTGCTAATGACGGGGCATTTCGCTGGTTCAGTCTATGTGCGCCCCTTCCTCGAACAGGTTACGCTCCTGACAACCGGGCCGATTGCCCTGGCGCTGCTCGGATTTGGTGTCGCCGCTGTGATCGGTAACATCGCCGGCGGTCGGATGGCCGATGCCAATGTCCGCATTGCCCTCGCGGTCACTGCCGCATTGATGGCGTTTGCGGCCTTTGCGTTGTTACTTTGGGGCGTGCACATCGGTGTTGCCTTCTGCTTCGCCGCGGTGTGGGGCTTCGCCTTCGGCATGGCACCCGTCGTTCTGCCAACCAATCTGTCCCGCGCCGCGCCCGACGCGCTAGAGGCGGCGGGCAGTCTTATGGTAACCTCGTTCCAGGTGGCGATTACTATCGGCGCGGTTGTTGGAGGCTTTGTCTTGGACACTTATGGCGCTACGGGACCCTTAACTCTTACCGCGATCCTATCCGCATCCACGGTCATACTGTCCTTGCTGCAGCCCCGGGGCTGATCCTTGTTGCTACTGCTGCGCGGTAGGTCGCGCAGCAGTAGCGTCCGACAATTTCCAAGGACTGGGATTCAACGGTCCGCATCTGCGCGATGCGGAAATACTGAGTTCTCAAGCCTGACTACCCGTGTGGCACTTTCTTGGTACTATCTGACCCCTTGATGGGATCTGAGCCAGCGTAGCAGCGATTCAGTTGCCGTGAATCAGTGTCTTTCGTTAGGATTAGACCTTCGTAAGACCAGCAAGGCTGCGACGAAGCGTGGCTTCTGTCTAGAGACAAGAGCTGCCTTCGATAACACCTGATCAATCGGCTGACTTCGTATCGATCAAATGCCGTCGCAGAAAACGTGCTAAATGATCAACAACCAGGCCGGGCTCGATATCGGGGAAAAAATGCCCGCCGGGCACGCCATACGCTTCGAGGCTGGCGCAGTATGAGGCCCAGACGGATGGAATGTCGTAGAGTCTCGCCATGGCACCTGAAGCACCGTAAAGGATCATAGCTGGCGTCTCGACAAGGCGGCTGAGATCGGCCTTGTCGTTGGCAAAGTCCACTTTCAATGCTGCACGGTAATCGTTGCAACCGCCCGCGATGGAATCTGGATCGTGCCACGACGCCCGGTAGGCAGCCAGTTGCTCCGGGGCAAAATCCTCCGCCTTTGCCCCACCCCAGCCGAACAGACAAGCTTCGTAGAACAGGTCCGGATTGGCTTGTATTACCTGTTCCGGAAACGGAGCGGGTTGGGCAAGGAAAAACCAGTGCCAGTAGCTTTGCGCGACCTCTTTGCGCAGATCACTCAGCAGTTCGAACGTGGGCACGATATCCATCATCGTCAAACTCATCACGGACGTCCCACGGTCGAGGCACAGGCGATGCGCAACGCGAGCGCCCCGATCATGCCCGACAACATGGAAACGGTCATGACCGAGGCTGGTCATCAACGCGATCTGATCCATCGCCATGGCACGAAAGCTGTAATTTGCCAGATCCGTATCAGCAAGCGGCTTGGACGACTGCCCGTAGCCGCGAAGATCAGGGCAAATGACGCGAAAGCCGCGGTTGACCAGAGCCGGAGCGATTTTCGCCCAAAGCGCCTTGTTCTGCGGAAAGCCGTGCAGCAAAAGCACGGGTTCACCTTCACCGGCAGCGACATAGGAAATTTCTATGCCATTGGCCGTCAAGCGGCCCGCCTCGAAATCATCGAACATGTGGCTCTCCCTGTGTTTGGCGGTTTACAGCGTCTCAAGAGCGAGAGCGATCCCCTGCCCGCCACCGATACAAAGGGGCACCATACCCTTTTTCAGCCCGTCGCGTTGCATCGAATGGATGAGGCGCGTTACCAGAACGGCACCTGTGGCGCCGATCGCGTGCCCATGGGCGATGGCACCGCCATCGACATTGACGATCTCTTCCGGCAATCCGAGTTCCCGAATGACGGCAAGTGGAACGGCGGCAAAAGCCTCATTGATCTCGATGCGCTCGATATCGCCGAGCGACCAGCCAGCGCGTTGCAGAGCAAGGCGTACTGCCGGAACCGGCCCAAGTCCGAACATGCCTGGCTCAACGGCACCGACGCCATAACCCGCCAGGCGCGCGATCGGTTCGACACCCATCTTGTCCGCAAAACCCCGCTCTGCGACGACCATGGCCGCCGCGCCGCTGTTGAGGCCCGGCGCATTGCCTGCCGTGATGGTTCCATCCTTGCGGAAGGCGGGTTTGAGCCGCGACAGCGTCTCGGCTGTCGTGTCCGGTCGCAAGGCTTCATCAAGAGCGAAGGTCGCGACACCATGACGCCCTTTGATCTCGACAGGCGTAATTTCAGCGTCGAAGTGACCGGCAGCCTGTGCTGCGGCGAAACGCTGCTGCGAGCGCGCAGCGAATGCGTCCTGCGCCTCGCGTGTGATCTGGAGGTGCGTAACGAGATCCTCCGTATGCCATCCGGAATGTTCGCCAGAGAAAGCATCCTGCAGCCCGTCAGTCAGCATGCTGTCGAGGATCTGCGCCGGCCCCATGCGATAGCCCCAACGCCCGCCATCCATCAGATACGGTGCACGGTCCATGTTCTCCATGCCGCCAGCAACGGCCGCATTGATGTCACCGCAGGCAATCTCCTGGGCGGCATTGACGATCGCCTGCGCCCCGGAACCGCAGACCCGGTTCACCGTCAGAGCCGGAACGGATACCGGTAGTCCGCCACGGATAGCGGCCTGCCGGGCCGGGTTCATGCGATTTCCGGCCTGTATGACATTGCCCATGACGACCGAACCGACAGCGTCGCCAGCGAGGCCGGCGCGTCGTAAGGTCTCCCTCACGACGATAGCGCCGAGTTCGGTTGCAGGCACTGCTTTCAAAGCGCCGTTGAATGTACCGATCGCTGTGCGGACCGGTTTCGCCACAATGATCTCTCTGCTTCCCATCGGATCTCTCCCTTGCTTGGTCGTTCGGTAATGAGATCGCTGGTCAGGCAACGATCCTGCTGATTGCGACGCCATAGTCCTGCGAACTTGCAGCCACAGCCGCCGCAGAGCCTGCAAGACTGCTGACTTCATTGAGACGGCGGATCTGATCTTCGGAAAGATTGACGGAGACTGCGCCAATATTGGCCTTCAGTTGATCGATGGATCGCGGACCGATCAACGGAATACTGCCATGGCTGATGGACCAGGCGATTGCCACACGGTCCGGGCTCGTCGAATGTTCCTCGGCAATAGCGAGAACGGTATCGAGAATGCGGGTCCGCTGCTCGCTGTTTTCCGCTTGGAACACGCGTCCACCCATCTTTTCGGCGCGACCGGTTTCGCCCTTGCGATACTTGCCCGTCAAAACACCGCCACCGAGCGGGGACCATGTCACGACACCGAGACCAAGCGCTTTGGCGGCCGGGAACAGATCGGCCTCAGGTTCACGACGCACGAGGCTGTGCTCGAATTGGGCAGCCGCAATCGGAACGGCACGGGTAAGCTCGGCAATCGTTACAGCGCGCGAAAGTCGCCACGCAGGAAAGTTCGACAGACCAGCATAAAGAATCTTGCCTGCACGCGCGAGATCGTCCAGTCCACGGACAATTTCTTCAGACGGCGTCAGGCCATCTGGATGGTGGACCCAGAAGAGATCGATGCGATCCGTCTTCAGACGCTTCAAGCTCGCTTCGAGCGAGTCCACCATCGCCTTGCGGCTATTGCCGGTTACCAGACGATCCGCATCTGGGGCGGCTCCGCTGGTGTATTTGGTCGCCAGCAAAAAGCGTTCGCGCCGACCGGTCAACAGTTCCCCGACGAACTCTTCCGACTGTCCGAACTGATAGATCTCGGCGGTATCGATGAAGTTGCCACCGGCCTCAGCATAGGCATTGAAGATGCTGGTGCTTTCCTCCACCGTGGCCCCATGCCCCCAGCGCATTCCAAAGTTTGCGGTTCCAAGCGCGATCTGTGAGACGCGAAGACCGGTATTTCCGAACAGGGTATAATTCATAGTGTTTCCTTCCTGAGAGAGGATCAAGCCAGTTGCGGCTGATTGACGGTTGAAGATTTCTGGATCGCGAACACGGCGACCGCGGCCGCCAGACAAATTGCCCCGGCGATGTAGAAGGCGGGCAGATAGGTCGCGTAGACGCTACGGGTCAGTCCCGCGCCCCAGGCTGCCATCGCAGCGCCGATCTGATGGCCAAGGAACACCCAGCCGAAGACGATGGTGGCATTGGGGCCGAACTTTTCGGATGTGAGCTTTACCGTCGGAGGAACTGTCGCCAGCCAGTCAAGACCATAGAAAAGGGTGAAAAGACTCAGCTCGTAGAACCCGAAATCCGTGTAGGGCAAGTAGAGAAGTGAAAGACCGCGCAGACCGTAGTACCAGAAGAGCAGCCAGCGGCTGTCAAACCGATCAGACAGCCAGCCTGAACCAATGGTGCCTACGAAATTGAAGGCGCCAATTGCCGCGAGCATCCCGGCCGCGGTGACCGGTGCAATACCGAAATCGCCGCAGATCGCCACCAGATGGGTCTGGACGAGCCCGGTGGTGGTCGCCCCGCAAATAAAGAATGTTCCGAACAGTATCCAGAAAGATCCGGATCGAACAGCCATGCCAAGTACACGGATCGGAGCAAAGAGCGTGGCAAACAATGAAGTAGCGTCCGGCTCTGGCTTCGGTGCCTCGGTTGCGCCGTAAGGCAGAAGGCCGACATCTGCTGGCCGGTCACGCATCAGCAGAAGAACGATGATCGAACTCAAGGCAAGCATCGCCAGCAGCAGGCCAAGAGCGATGCGCCAACCCCACGCCTCAGAAAGAGCGGCGAATGCCGGTAGAAAGAGCACCTGTCCCGTCGCGACGCTTGCACTCAGCAAGCCAATGACCAGACCGCGTTTTGCAACGAACCATCGTGTCGCGACCGTTGCCCCGAGCACCATCGCCGTCAATCCGGTTCCCAGACCGACGACGACACCCCAGAGCAGAAAAAGCTCTGTCAAAGTCGTCATCGTAAACGAACCGACCACACCGGCAGCAATCAGCAGGAGTGCAAACAGGCAGACACGTTTGACGCCAAAACGACCGAGAAATGCTGCCGCAAATGGACCGACAGCACCGAACAGAAGGAAGCGAATGGCAAAAGCCGCAGAGATCTCGGCCACGCTCCAGCCGAACTCCTTCTGCAGAGGACCAATCAGAACTCCGGGTGCGCCAACGGCACTGGCTCCCACCATCATGGTGAGGAACGTTGTCGCAACGACGACCCAACCGTAATGGATACCCTTTTGCGAGAGATATTTCGCGTCTGGCGATATATGAAGTTCTGGCATCAAAAATCTCCCAATATGTGGGTATATACCCACATAAGGCCAAAAGAATCAGAGAGAACGAAGAATGTCCTGCAAAGCCGTGATCTTAACTGGCCCAAGCCGGGCTTCCATCGCGCTTTGGCATTCATCCCAGATAGGACCCGCCTTATTGAGCATTTCGACACCTCGATCGGAGAGCGTGATCATCGCCTCGCGTTGGTCGACATCGCCACGACCAAATCCCACTAGCTCCATGCGCTCCAGAACCCGAACATTACGTCCGATTGTCGATCGATCCAGTTGTGCGTTGCGGGCGAGATCGGTCATGCTGACTGGCTGAAGTCGCTCAATGCGTCGAAGCAGCGAAAACTGGGCGATATTAATTCCAAAAGGAGCGAGCGCTTCGTCATAAGAAGCCGATACCTTCCGGGCTGCCTCGCGCAGCATCATCGAATAACATCTGGTCATGATAGTGGGTATATACCCTTATTTTCAGCATGTCCATATCTCGTGACAGGTCAGAACTGGCAGGAAACAGCCCGGACAACAAACCAAGTCTCTTCAAGTCAGTCATTGAGTAAGATGCTATTCGTCATATATAATTCTCACGCAACCAACTGAGACGAATGCCATGAAAGTGACCAAGGAAAAGGCTGAGGAAAATCGACAGCAGGTCATCGAGACCTCCAGCCGGCTGTTTCGCGAAAAGGGTTTCGACGGCGTCGGTGTGAGCACGCTCATGCAGGCTGCAGGCCTGACCCATGGCGGGTTCTACAAGCAGTTCGAATCCAAGGATGACCTCATCGCAAAGGCCACAAAAGCGGCGCTGGATCAGACCTCGCAGCGAATGGCGTCCTTGATCGGTGAGGACAGGCGCGCATCGCTGGAGAAGGCGGTTGGTCTTTATCTGTCCGCCCAACACCGCACTGGCGTCGCGGACGGATGCGCATTTGCAGCACTCGGCCCAGATGTTGCGCGCCACGGCCCGGAGGCTCGCCGCGTCATGCAACGCGGCATCAAGGACCAGTTTACACTACTAGAATCTCTTGTTAAACCTGAAGGCGAGGAATCAAGTCGCGAGGAAGCAATTGCGACCATGGCGACGATGGTGGGCGCATTGGTCCTGGCGCGTGCAGTAGAGGACACAACACTCTCTAACGAAATCCTTGAAGCAGCGGCCCATTCCATACTTCAAAAGTGAAACGACACTACCGTCGGGACACCTTTGAACGCGATATCTATATGCCCGTTAGAGTAGTCTCTTCAGTTTCCGGCGGTGCCAGGGTTGAGGCCACGAGACTGCGCGTTTCCTCAAGAATTCGGTCAGAGAGATCTGGGTCATTGACAGCTCGGGCAAGAATCATGGCTCCGACCATGGCCACCCAGCTACCAATGATAGAAGGTCCTTTCCCAACCCGTTTATCCTGATCGCCGGCCATCCGACTGACGAGTGTCCGGGCTCCATCTGACATGACCGTCCGCGCATCAGGCCCCTGCCTTTGAACATAAGCTGCAAACGCGGCGAACGGACAGCCATTGTCCGGATTGTCACGGTGCTCGGGCGAAAGGTAGTGCGCCACATAGGCCTGCAGATCGAAGGGCTCATCGCTTCCCATCGTCAGGCAATGCGCGAGCGTCTGTCCAATCAGATCATCCTTCGACGAGAAGTGCCTGTAGAAACCACCATGGGTCAATCCGGCGTTTTGCATCACTTCGGCAACCGTAACGGTATCAAAGCCCTTGGCACGGAATAGCCTGCTTGCCGCATCGAGAATACGACGTCTGTTTTCGGTGACCTGTTCGCGCGTGACTTTCATCTCATTCCTCGGTTCCTTGGCTGCGACAAAGACTGGTTTCGCGTCCTTGCCGGAAGAACAGACCTCTATGAAAGCCAGGGGGCACGTGGTGCCCCCTGGTTAGGCCACTCAATCACTTCGCGCAAAGCGCTTCATGCAGTGAGCAACGTCATGCGTTTACATCGACAACGGTGCGACCCTGGATCTCGCCTTTCAGAATTTTCGGTGCAAGCGCTGCAACGTCAGCAAGTCCGACTGTGCTGACCGTCCTTGCGAGCTTGGCAAAATCGAGATCGGTCGACAGGCGCTTCCATGCTTCAAGGCGCACGGCTTGCGGCGCATTGACGGAGTCAATCCCGGCAAGTGTTACGTTCCTGAGGATGAACGGCAGAACGGTGCCCGGCAGATCCAAACCCTGAGCCAGCCCACAGGCTGCAACGACCCCGCGATATTTCGTCTGGGCAAGCGCATTTACCAATGTGTGGCTACCAACCGAATCGACCACCCCAGCCCAGCGCTCCGATCCGATAGGCCCCTTGGCTGGTTCCGAGAGGACTTTACGATCGATGATTTCGGCCGCACCCAATTCGCGCAGATAGTCGGCTTCCTGTGGCCGCCCGGTTGAGGCGACGACGCGGTAGCCGAGACCAGACAGGAGCGCAATCGCGACAGAGCCGACGCCGCCATTGGCTCCCGTGACGAGAATGTCGCCCTTGTCAGGCGTCACACCGCCATGTTCGAGCGCCAGAACACAAAGCATGGCAGTGTAGCCTGCCGTGCCGAGCGCCATGGCATCCTTGGTCGAGATGTTGTCTGGCAGCTTGACCAGCCAATCGCCACTCACCCGCGCCTTCTGGGCATAACCGCCGTGATGGGTCTGGCTGAGGCCCCAGCTATTGGCAACGACGCGATCACCGGCATTCAGGCCAGGATAGGTGGAGGTCTCAACGATGCCGGAAAAATCCACGCCCGCGATGATGGGGAAAGTCTGGATGATCGGCGCAAAGCCTGTCAGGGCCATGCCATCCTTGTAGTTGACCGTGGAGTATTCCACGGCCACGGTCACATCACCCGGCATCAGGTCATTCTCATCGAAATCCACCACATTGGCGGAAATCGCATCACCGGCCTTTGTCGCCAGCAGCGCTTTGAAAGTCATGTTGTAAATCCTTGAAACGGGAAAATTCTGGTTGGAAAGAGTGTTACTTTGCTTCGAGATAACGGCTTGCGGCAGTGGTATGTCCGGTGTCCTGCAAAAGCGCCTGGCGCACAGTTTCCAGC
>NZ_MKIM01000020.1 GCF_001939045.1 Rhizobium oryziradicis | reverse complement strand
GCCCACCAACACAACAAGTCAACGCTCACCGTTATAAAATTATCATATTTTAGATAACTTACCGGTTTTACTCGAGAAAATTAGGATTCTTATCTGTGCGACAAGCACAAAACAAAAGCGCCCGGCAATCAAAGCTGATTGCCGGGAGCGCGCACGTTCAAAAAAATGCTGTTTAGTTTTTCTTGGCGAGCGTGGCTGGCATTTCGGCAGGCCGCACAGTTGCCGCAATGGCTTCGGCTTTGCCGTTAAAAGCATAGCCGCCGCCGATAGCAATATTGAGCGTCACATAATCGTTGGCCAATTGCTGGATTGCGGTTGCAAGACTTGCCTGCGCTGTTGTCAACTGGCGCTGCGCGTCAAGCACGTCGAGCAGCGAAGACGCACCATCCTTATAGGATGCGGTCGAAAGCTCCAGCGCTTCCTTATAGGACTTCACATAGGCACGGCTTGCTGCAACCGATCGCGCATCGCGATTGTAAGCAGCAAGGGCACTTTGAACTTCCTCAACACCGGTCAGCACGGTTTGCTTCCAGGCAAGGTATGCACCACGAGCAGCCGATTCCTTGCTCTTGACGTTGGCGCGCAGCGCTCCGCCATCAAAAATTGGCAGATTCAATGCGGGGCCAAATGACCATGTGTTCGATGTACCCGCACGGGCGCTGCTGCTGATGTAAGACGGAGAAATCGAACCGCTGAGCGTGATCGATGGGAACAACTGCGCCTTGGCCGTGCTGATGCTATAAACTGCGGAAGCAAGAGTACGCTCTGCCAGACGGATATCTGGACGGTTGCGAATCAAATCGGCAGGAACACCCGTCACGACGGCGCTACGCGGTGTTGGTTGAGCACCACCCTTCTCAAGATCGTGGATGAGTGTCGAGGCAGGCAGGCCCAAAAGGGTCGAAATATGATAAGCATTGGCGTAGAAGCTCGCCTCCAGCCCTGGAATATCGGCCAAAGTTGAGTTTACCAGACCTTCCGACTGCACAACGTCCAAACGCGATGCCGCACCGGCTTCAAGCTGAAGCTTGGTCAACGACAGTGTTTCGCGACGTGACTTTACCGCATCCCTCGCGATCGCCACACGCTTCTGATAATAGCGCGCATTGATGTAGGACTTTGTGAGATCGGAGAGATACGTCAAGCGTGCTGTATCGACACTATCATAGGCACCATCAAGCGAGGCTTTGGCACTGGCAGCAGAACTGCGATATTGCCCCCACAAGTCAACAAGCCATGATACGGAAAGACCGCCGCTGCTGGCCCAGCTTTCCGGCGAAGAATTGATGCTGCCATTTGTCTTGGAGCCTTTTTCGCTGGCAGTGCCCGTCAGACTTGGGAACAAGCTGGCTTGCGCGCTGGTAACGGCCGCCCTTGCCTGATCAATGCGCTCAAGCGACTGCAGAACGCCAAGGTTCTGGTCAATACCCTGTTTGACCAGTTTATTCAGCTGGGCATCGTGAAAGGCTGTCCACCATGCAACGCTTGTTGGATCGCCAGCAGACTTTTGTCCACCTTCGTTGAATTGAGCAGGTAGCGCGGTCTGCGGCGCTGTGTGGTCCGGGCCCATTACGCAGCCCGATAGTAAAAGCAATGCAAGGGGCGTTGCCACGCGAATGGAGAACATCATTTCTATCCCTGTTTAGCACCGAGTCGCGCTGCACATCATCATCATGTAACAACGCCGTTTCTTATGGATACCGCACCCAAAGCAGGGTGCGGTCATTATTTCTTAACTTATCGAGTCCGTCGTCTTTGCAACAGCGTTTCTTTTTGGTTTTGCACGGTTTGAAAACCGCCGCACAATCACGAAAAATGACGGAACGAAGAAAATTCCGAGCACTGTTGCCGCCAACATGCCGCCCAGAACCCCAACACCAATGGCGTTTTGAGCTGCCGATCCCGCACCTGTGGCAATCGCCAACGGCACAACACCGAGAATAAACGCAAGTGATGTCATGATGATTGGGCGCAGGCGCAATTTTGCGGCCTCAAGCGTCGCATCGAACAGGCTAAGCCCATGCTCTTGCCGCTCTTTGGCAAACTCCACAATCAGAATCGCGTTTTTCGCGGCAAGCCCGATTGTCGTCAGCAGGCCCACCTTGAAGTAAACGTCATTTGATTGTCCGAAGACGTGCGCGGCGGCCAGGGCCCCCAAAACGCCAACCGGAACGGCCATGATCACCGAGAACGGGATAGACCAGCTCTCATACAATGCCGACAGGCACAGAAACACGATCAGAATGGACAGGGCATACAGCAGGGGGGCCTGCGATCCGGACAGGCGCTCCTGATAGGAAATGCCCTGCCAGGCAACCGTGTAACCGCCACCCATTTGCGAAACGATGCGCTCGACTTCATTCATCGCATCGCCCGAACTGACGCCCGGTGCCGATGCGCCTTCCATGGAGAAAGCATTCACAGCATTATAGGCTGAGATCGACGGCAAGCCGGAGACCCATTTTGTCTCGGTGAAGGATGAGAAAGGCACCATCTCGTTTTTCGAGTTGCGTGCGTTCCAATACTTCAAATCCTCTGCCTGCATGCGGTACGGTGCATCCGCCTGCACATAGACCTTTTTGATCTTGTTGTTCAGTGTGAAATCGTTGACGTCCGTGCCAGCGAAAATTGTCGTCAGCATGGAGTTGGCCGACGCGATAGCCACACCCATGGCGCTCAATTTTTCCTGATCAAGCATGACCTTGATCTGGTTTTCCTCGTCGCGGTCATTGCTACGCATGGAACTGATGAGGTGGCCGCTGTTGGCCTCGCTGATCAGACGTTTTGATGCAGCAACCAGTGCTTCTGCCCCATGATTTCCGGTATCAACCAGATACATCGAGAAGCCGCTTGAAGTGCCAAGGCCCTGAATGGCCGGAGGCATGAGCGGAAACACCTGCGCTTCACGAATGGTGAAGAAATAACCCATTGCACGCTGAACAATGGCCGCAGCGGCAAGATTTTTTGCCTTGCGATCATCAAAATCTTTCAGTCGAGCGAAAACCAACGCATTGTTCTGGCCAGACCCACTGAAGCTGAAGCCATTGACGGCAAACACATCCTGAACGCCATCTTTTTCCTTATCAAGATAGTAATCTTCGACTTTCTTGATAACAGCGTCCGTTTGTGTCGCCGTCGCGCCATTGGGAAGCTGGATAATCGTCATCAACACGCCCTGATCTTCCTGAGGCAGGAAGGAGGATGGCATGCGCATGAAGAACCAGGCACACCCAACAACAACAATCGCAAACATCAGCAAAACACGCAACGGACGGCCAAGCAGATAGCCGACCGAGCTGACATAGCCCGACGTTGTGCGATCAAAATTGCGATTGAACCAGGCCGCAGGTCCCGTGGTTTTCTTATGGTCCTTGTTAATCGGCTTCAAAAGTGTTGCGCACAATGCAGGTGTCAGCACCAGAGCAACCAGCGCGGAAAGCAACATGGCCGAAACGATGGTCACCGAAAACTGACGGTAGATAATACCGGTTGAACCACCGAAAAACGCCATGGGGATAAACACAGCCGTCAAGACTAGCGCGATACCAACAATGGCACCGGTGATTTCGCCCATGGATTTCTCCGTGGCCTCCAATGGGTCAAGCCCCTCTTCGGACATGATGCGTTCGACGTTTTCAACCACAACAATGGCGTCATCCACCAGAAGGCCGATGGCCAGAACCATGGCGAACATGGTCAATGTGTTGATGGAATATCCGGTTGCGGACAAAATTCCGAATGTACCGAGCAAGACAACCGGCACCGCAATCATCGGGATCAGCGTGGCGCGGAAATTTTGCAGGAAGATCAACAGAACGAAGAACACCAGTACGATGGCTTCGATCAGCGTATGAACAACCTTCTCAATGGAAAGCGACACGAACGGTGTCGTATCATAAGGATAGATAATCTTGATGTCTTGCGGCAAGGATGGCGCAATGGATGCAAGCTTGGCCTTCACGCGGGCTGCCGTGTCCAGGGCGTTGGCACCGGTTGCCAGATTGACGGCAAAGCCTGCAGCGGGGTGGCGGTTGGAGCGCGAGCTTGCAGCATAGCTCTCCTGGCCGATTTCCACCCGGGCAACATCACTCAGGCGCACGGCCGCACCACTTGTATCCACCTTCAAGATGATGCGCTCAAAATCAGGCACCGTGCTCAACTGACTCTGCGCTGTCATGGTCACATTGAGCTGCTGGCCTTCAACGGAGGGCAAGGCACCCATGGAGCCGACAGACACCTGCGTGTTTTGCGCCTGAATGGCCGAGGTTACATCAGCGGGCGTCAGCTGAAACTTGTTGAGTTTGAAGGGATCAAGCCAAATGCGCATGGCATAGGCAGAACCGAACAGATTGATACTGCCAACACCCTCAAGCCGCTTGATCTGGTCTTCAATCTGCGTGGAAAACACATCACCGAGATCGGCAGAGGAGTATTTTTCATTCGAGCCGACCAATGCGCCCACCAGAAGGATACTGGAGGTGGAGCGCGATACGTTCAGCCCCAGAGCCTGCACAACGCTGGGCAGCTGCGATGTCACAAGCTGCAGCTTGTTCTGCACTTGCACCTGCGCAATATCCTTGTCGATATTGCTGTCAAACGTCAGCGACACTGTTGCCTGACCGGTGGACGACGAAGACGTCATATAGGTCAGACCATCAAGACCGGTCATGCCATCTTCAATGATCTGCGTGACCGATTTGCGCACGGTGTCCGCGCTGGCACCACTGTATGTTGCGGTGATGCGCACAGTGGTTGGCGCAATATCCGGATATTGCGAAACAGAGAGCGTGTTGATGGCGAGAATACCGCCGAGCATGATCACGATCGCGATCACCCATGCGAAAATCGGTCGCCTTATGAAAAACTTGGCCATTGTTTACTTCCCAATCACGATGTTGCTGAAGATGTCGTGCGACATCATGATTTTGGTGCTTCGGTCGCCGGGGCCTGGATGACCAGACCCTTGGCATTAACCTCGGAAGGAACAGGCTTGACGGTCGCGCCATCGCCAATCCACTGGAAACCGTCAACAATCAGCTTGTCGCCATCCTTGACATTGTCTGTCACCAGCCAATTGTTGCCGGAAAGCTTGCTGGTGGCGAATGTCCGCGTCTCAACCTTGTTATCAGCATTGACGAATTTGGCCGTAAGAAAGCCGTCTGCATTGCGCGAACCAGCGCGCTGGGGAATGGCAAAGCCATCCTCTTCACCAACCGTGATTGTGGCACGCACATACATGCCAGGCAGAATGAGGTTTTGAGGATTGTCGAACAGGGTACGAATTGAAACGGTGCCTGTTGTGGTGCTGACCGCCATTTCAGACATGTCGATCTTGCCAACGCTTGGGTATTCGGTGCCATCTTCCATCGTCAGACGAATATCGGCTTTATCCACATCGCCTGCGTTGTTTTTGAGATTGCCTGCCGCAATCGCCGCACGCAAGCGCAGCAGATTAACGCTGGATTCATTCAGCTTGATGTAAATCGGATTGATCTTGCGAAGTGTCATCAAGGCATCTGTCTGACCGGCGGTGACCAGATTGCCGATGGAATAATTGGTGGCGGATGTGACACCATCAAACGGCGCATGAATCTCGGTGAAGGCCAGATTGATTTCTGCCGTCTGCAGACTTGCGCGCGCCTGAGCAACAGATGCCTTGGCTTCGAGCAAGGTGGCCTGCGCGGTTTCATAATCTTTTTGCGAGGCACCCGTATTGGCCAGGCGCTCATAGCGTTGCATATTGGCTGTTGCCGATGGCACGCTTGCCTCTGCCTTTTCAAGGGCTGCCTTGGCTTCCTCGACAGCCGCAACATAGGTTGCATCATCGATCTTGTAGAGCAAATCGCCAGCCTTGACGAAGCCACCTTCCTTGAACGACACTTCCTTGATCACACCGCCAATGCGCGGACGAATATCGGCCGATTGCACGGCCTCAGCGCGACCTGACAAAATGGTTGTCAAAGGCTGCACCGACTTCTTCATAATCACGACGCTAACCGGGCTTGGCGGGCGCGCAGCCCCTGCCCCGCCTGCCGCTTGCTGCTTGTCCTGATCACTGCATCCCGCAACAGCAAGCGCCGCAACAAACAAGATGGATGACAGGGTGAAGTACTTCGCCATGCGCTGGTCCTAATTTTTTGCGTCCGGTCTGAGCATAAGAGTTTCAGCACGGAGGCAAGATCACAAGATGATAAACAAATTTTCCTGTGAAGCGCGGCAAGCTGGCGCGTGTGCGTGGCAGCAAAGTCACATTTCAGCAGTTTAATAAGACTGCTATGTGACGTAGTTCAAGAATCGTCACTTTGCAAGCGGATTTTGCAGCGCGGTATTGACCAGTTCGATCACATCGCGGCACCGCGTGTAGAGCGTCTCTGGCTTTTCGCTCGAGACCGACAAGGGGTTGATTACCCCTGCAAGAGCGGTGGTGACCACCGATGCGGTGTGGCGCGGATCACGAACAAAAAATTCGCCCGCTTCGACGCCTTCAAGAATAATCATTTCAAAAATAGCGGAAATGGTTGCCCGATACATATCGCCCGCCCGCAGTTCGAGATCTGCGGTCAGAACAATCATTTCGAACAGATGGCGGTTATCGCGCACATCTGCCAGCAGACTGGTCAGCAGCGCTTCGGCAACCCGCAAGAGCTTTGCCTGCGGCTCACGGGGCATTTCAAGGCCCTTCAGCTGCTCCATCATCTCTTGAACATGCGTACACGCGATCGCATCAACCAGCGCTGTCTTCGCATGAAAATGCTTGAACACGTTGGCGGGCGACATTCCAAGAGCGGCGGCCACATCGGCCATGGCAACCTGCTGATAGCCCCTTTCGCGAAACAGCGTATCCGCCGCAGAGAGAATTTCCCTGCGCGTTTCTGCAGCTGGCCTGCGCGAGCGGCGTTGACGGGGTGTGCACCCGCGGTCGCAGCCGCTTTCCATATCATTTTTGCCGCGTTTTGTGTCTGGCATCGCGTTCAGGGCCCTGCCAGATAAGCTGCAAGGTTTGCTTTCACCCGCGCGAGCGGTGTTTCGCCACTGTCATCTGGTTGAAACGTCAGGCCGGTAATCGCCTCATAGGCCTGAATATACACCTTGGAGGTTGCCGCAATCAGATCCTGCGGAATTTCCGGAATGGCATCCTTGTAGGGGTCACAACGCTCGACCACCCATGAACGGACAAAATCCTTATCGAAGCTTGCAGGACGGCTGCCCTTGGCAAAAGCTTCCTCATAGCTGTTGGCAATCCAGTAACGGCTGCTGTCTGGCGTATGAATTTCATCGGCCAGAATGATATTGCCGTGCTCGTCCGTGCCAAATTCATATTTGGTATCCACCAGAATCAACCCGCGCTCGGCGGCTTTTTGCTGGCCACGCGCAAACAGCGCCAGAGCATAGGCAGACAGCGTCTCCCACTGCGCTTGGGTCAGCAAGCCTTTTTCGATAATTTCCGCAGGCGTCAAAGGCTCATCATGGCCGCCATCAAACTCTTTGCTGGTGGGCGTGATAATCGCCTGTGGCAGCTTTTGATTGTCACGCAGGCCGTCTGGCAGGGTCATGCCATACATGGTGCGCTGGCCATTTTTGTAGAGTGTCAAAATCGACGTGCCGGTGGTGCCAGCAAGATAGCCGCGAACCACAATTTCAACCGGCAGAATATCAAGGCGCTTGCCCACGACCACAGCTGGATCGGGATAGGCAATCACATGATTCGGGCAAATGTCTGCGGTTTCTTCAAACCAGTAGCGGGCCGTCTGCGTCAGCACCTGACCCTTATAGGGTATGCAGGCCAGAATGCGGTCAAAGGCGCTGATACGGTCGGTGGAAATAATGATGCGGCGACCATCGGGCAGATCGTAATTTTCCCGCACCTTGCCACCATAGTAATTCGGCAGATCAGGAAAGAAAGCTTCTGTCAGAATACGCATCACACCAGTTTCCTTTGTGTTGCTCGCCCACACCGGCAAGCCATCTCCACCGCGCAGCCTCTGCATAGTTGATTGAATAGCGATTGATTCAATCAATTATGCAGAGGATTTACGGTGTTACACCGAACCTTTTCGCGCCCTACAGGGTGCAGGGCGCTGTAACGCATCGTTGCGAAAATTTCAAAGAAAAAGCGCGCGCAAGCCAACGCGCGCTCATTTATCGCATCAAATTGCGCTGGATTTACGCAAAGGTCAAACGATCAACATCCGTAAACCGAACCGCCAAGGGATGATTGTGAAAGCGTCGCACCAGATGCACGGCGGCAAATGTAATGCAGGCTTCCACCAAAAACACCGGGGCATAGGCCACAGCCCACTGCGCCCAATCGGCGACCGCAAAGGCATCATTGGAGATCGACAGCCAGAAGCCCACCATCAACGACACCCCGGCATAATAGGTGGCATCCAGCCGTAACACCTTGCCCAGCGTGAAGCGATCTTTCAGCCCGGCTGCAAACAACCGGCGACCAAAGGTGACATGCACCGCGATCATCGGGATCATCAGTGAGAGCGCGTTAACGCCAAGATGGGGAATGTCGCCTGGCTCGAACAGAAATGCCTGCAACACCAGCCCAAGCGCAAAGCCCAGCATGGCCGGGGCAAAGCCAAACAGCAGATAGACGGTGGTTGCGCCGATCAAATGCAGCTCCGATGGCCCGACCGGCAGATGCCACATTTGCATCATGGCGGAAAAGGCAATGGCAGACAGCAGGGTTTTGGCCACAATCATCGGATTGCGCACAACGGCTGGAAGTTGCGACGCCACCACGCTTAGCGCTGCCGCATCGGCAAACACCAGCCGCGCCGGATCAATAATACCGACTTCGATATGCATAGATATGTCCTTTCTTTTGCGCCCTCCGCGCAAAGATCCATAAAATGCCGCCCGTTAGGCGGTGTTATGCGCTGGCAGGTCTCCTGGCTCACGGGTCTTTGCGCCGTCCGCCTTATCGGCATCAGCCAATGGCATTTTGGACTTTGCTCTCCGTTTACAGTTGCGGGGGCAGCCACGGATTCGGTCCCGATTGGGTCGTCCTCACCGTATTCCCTTTTCATCCGCGGGCTTTTGTTGAGCCTGCGAAACCAACACACGAAAACTTTATTCTTTCAACTCTGCGTCTGTCCAGTCGCATCACAAGCGAAAAGCGGCCCCGCACAGAAAAAATCCATAAAAAAACCCGGTGCCTGAGGCACCGGGTTGATCGTTACGCATTGAAGAACCCATCAGTCCTTGGCGCGCTCAACGTAAGAATTGTCTTCCGTGGCAATCACCACGCGGGTGCCGGCATTGATATGCGGCGGAACCAGTGTGCGCAGACCGTTGGAAAGAATGGCTGGCTTGTAGGAAGACGACGCTGTCTGACCCTTCACAACCGGCTCGGTTTCGGTGATTTCCAGCGTCACATGGCGTGGCAATTCGATTGCCAAAGCATTGCCTTCGAAAATCGACAGCACGCAGGTCATGCCTTCCTGAAGATAGGCCTTCTGGTCGCCCATGGTGTCCACATCAACCACCAACTGGTCGTAGTTTTCGGGGTTCATGAAGTGGAAGCCTTCGCCATCTTCGTAGAGGAACTGGTGGTTCACATCTTCCACAAAGGCGCGCTCAACCTGCTCTGTCGTGCGCCAACGTTCCGACACCTTCACGCCATCCACGATGCGGCGCATGTCAACTTGCGTCACGGGCGTGCCCTTGCCTGGATGAAAGTTCTGCGCTGTCAGCACGACATATAGCTTGTTGTCAACTTCGAGAACATTGCCCTTGCGGACCGAAGAGGCGATTACCTTGACCATCGGAATTCCTTGTATCTCTCTAACGCACGTCGTAAAGGACGGCCCGCCGCCCAGAATTAAACGTGTCACAAATTTTCTTTTGGGGGCACCTAACCTAAATTTGTCAAAATAGCCAGCCCGTGTTGCACGCCAATTGTGCAAGGGTGGCAGAAACAAAAGCCGGAGATGCCGCAATGACGCAAGAGCGCAGCACCCCTTCGCCTTGGTGGACACCGACGGTGCATGCCGACCGGCGGCCGTTTTTGCTTGGCCGTAATGCCATTCAGGCAGCGCTACGCGGTTATTTTGCTGCCCGTGACTTTATCGAGGTTGATACCGCAACCTTGCAGATCTCTCCGGGCAATGAAGCCCATCTGCATGCCTTTGCCACGCTTGCCATTGGCAATGATGGCAGCCCGCAGCCGCTCTATCTGCATACATCGCCAGAATTTGCCTGCAAGAAACTGCTGGCGGCAGGCGAGCCGCGCATTGCCTGCTTTGCCCATGTCTATCGCAATCGCGAACGCGGCCCGCTGCATCACCCCGAATTCACCATGCTGGAATGGTATCGCGCCGGCGAAAGCTATGTGCAATTGATGAATGATTGCGCCGATATGCTAAAGCTTGCCGCACAGACGACGGGAACACAGCAGTTTTCTTATCGCGGTGGTGTGTGCGATCCATTTGCCGCCCCGGAAAGGGTAAGCGTTGCGGATGCTTTTCAGCGCTATGCGGGCATTGATCTTCTCGCCTCGGTGAGCGCCAATGGCGACACAGACCGTGATCATCTGGCGTCTGAGCTAACCCGCGCGGGCATCCGCATAGCCGATGATGATGGCTGGGCCGATCTGTTCAGCCGGGTGATTGTCGAAAAAGTCGAGCCAAATCTGGGTTTTGACCGTCCCACCATTCTGGATGAATACCCGGTCCCAGAAGCGGCCCTTGCGAGACCTTGCGCGCGTGATCCGCGTGTGGCCGAGCGGTTTGAGCTTTATGCCTGCGGGGTGGAACTGGCCAACGCCTTTGGCGAATTGACCGACGCCACCGAGCAGCGTCGCCGGTTTCAAATGGAAATGACGGAAAAAGCCCGTATTTATGGCGAGACCTATCCGCTGGATGAGGATTTTCTGAGCGCCCTTGCCATCATGCCACAAGCCTCCGGGGCTGCCCTTGGTTTTGATCGGCTGGTGCTGCTGGCAACCGGCGCCCAGCGCATAGAACAGGTGCTATGGGCACCGGTGGCGGAGCCACACGTATGACGTTGAAAACCGTGAGCGAATTGCTGGATGCCGGATTGATCAAACGTGAGGATGCTGACACGCTCACCCAGGTCGCCGCGCGCTATGCCATTGCCATCACCCCCGCCATGCAGGCTTTGGTGGATGTCCACGACCTCCAAGACCCCATTGCCGCACAATTTGTGCCCCACGCGGATGAGCTGATCCAGGTGCCGCAGGAGTTGGCAGACCCGATTGGCGACCACGCCCACAGCCCGGTTGAGGGCATTGTCCACCGCTATCCCGATCGGGTGTTGCTGAAAGCCGTGCACAGCTGTCCGGTTTATTGCCGCTTTTGTTTTCGCCGCGAAATGGTGGGGCCTGACGGCGATGGCCTTTTGAGTGGTGACGCGCTGGAAAAGGCCATCGACTATATTCGTACCCATGATGAAATCTGGGAGGTGATTTTCACCGGTGGCGACCCGCTGGTTTTGTCGCCACGCCGCCTGAAGGCTATTCTGGACCAATTGGCCCTCATCGACCATGTTAAAATCATCCGTTTTCACACCCGCGTGCCGGTGGTGGACCCGACCCGCATTGATGACGCTCTGTTGGATGCCCTCAAAGCCAGCGGCAAAACCACCTATATCGCCATTCACGCCAACCATGCCCGTGAGCTGACAGATGCGGCAAAAGTGGCGATTGATCGTTTGTTGAAGGATGGAATCGTGCTTGTCAGCCAGACCGTGCTGCTCAAGGGCGTGAATGATGATGCGGCTGTGCTGGCCGCATTGATGCGCAAATTTGTCGAGCTGCGCATTCGGCCCTATTATCTCCACCATCCGGATCTTGCCCCCGGCACCGGCCATTTTCGCCTCAGCCTCAAGCGTGGACAGGAGATTGTTTCGGCATTGCGCGGCCATGTTTCGGGCCTGTGTCAGCCAACCTATGTGCTCGACATTCCCGGTGGCCACGGCAAGGTGCCCATTGGGGCAAGCACCGTCAGCGATGATAGTGACGGCTATCAGATTACCGATTTTCGAGGTGCAAATCACCACTACAAAGATTTGTGAAACAATACTCCCAGTTTTGGTCGCTTTTCTTCATATCCCTTTAATAAATCACGCCATAATAGTCTAAAATGACTGGTGACGATGGTCAGATTGGCACAAAAGCCCATTCGATACCGCTGTTTACGGTATCCTGTCGAAAATGACGGCTGAGAGAGTGTGTCTTTCGTCCGCAATGTCAGCCTTGGCTGACATTGAGAGTTTGTCGTTTCGAGTTTGCCATTCCGAGTTTGTGAGGGAAAGTGGAACCCGGTTTTTCTGATCAGGCAAACTCAAACAAAGGAACGATTGAGTCTGTCGCCACTTTTTTCGAATAAACGCTCATGTGCTAAAATTTGAATACGTGATACACTCTTGGAAATCGACTTATAATTGTTATTCACCAGAGTGTAGTCAGTTTCTGATTGAATTTTCTGCGGTGGTGGAGGCACGGCTTCTGCGCCTTGCGACAGAAACAAAATGAGGGATAAGACATGATTGAAACAATTCGGACGATCCTTGGCAAGGTGGGCGGTTTGGGGACGGCACCTGCGGAGATCGCTACGGATGCCGACCTTTACGCACTGGGTCTGACGTCCTTTGCCTCGGTGCAGCTGATGCTGGCCATTGAAGAGGCTTTCGACATTGAATTTCCCGATCATTTGCTGAACCGCAAATCCTTTGCCAGCATTGACGCGATTGAACGCACCGTCAGCGACATTCTTAAAGATCAGAAAGTGGCGTGATGAACGCCCCCCTCGCCTTGACTTTAAGTGAGCGCGCCAGCTTGGTCGCCAAGGTTGCTGGTCAATTTGCCGATGATGTTGATCGCCAAGGCCGTTTTCCGCAAGAAGCCATAGATACCATGCGCGCGCAAAGGCTTCTGGGCATTCAGATTCCGCTCGATCTGGGCGGAGAAGCGGCAAGCTTTGCCCAAATTGCCGAAATCTGCACCACGCTGGGTCAGGCCTGCGCCTCCTCTGCGATGATTTTTGCCATGCACCACATCAAATGTTCCAGCCTTGTGGAACATGCCGAAGGCAATCCATGGCAAACCGCCTTTATGAAGCGCGTCGCAAGCGAACAATTGCTGCTGGCCTCGGCCACCACAGAGGGCGGCATTGGTGGCAATTTGCGCAATTCCATTTGCGCCATCGAGGTGGATGGCGAAAACTGCAGGCTTGAAAAAGACGCCACTGTTATTTCCTACGCGCAATACGCCGACGCCATCCTGATCACCTCGCGCGCCCACAAGGATGCCGCCCCTTCTGATCAGGTGATGACGGTGTTTGTCAAAGGCCAATATACGCTTGAGAAAACCCAGGATTGGGACACGCTGGGCATGCGCGGCACCCGCTCCGATGGCTTTATCTTCAAGGGCGAGGCTCCGGCCTGCCAGATCCTGCCCAAACCTTTTGCCGAAATTGCCGCCCATTCCATGCTGGCCGCCTCGCATATTTTGTGGAGCGGCGTGTGGTATGGCATCGCCGTGGATGCCGTGGTGCGCGCGCAAAGCTTTGTTCGCGCTGCTGCCCGGAAATCTGCAGGGCAAATGCCACCGGGCGCATTGCGCTTGGCGGAAGTGGCCAATCTGCTGCAATTGGTGCGCTCCAATGTGGTCGCAGCCTTGAGCGCCTATGAAGAGGCCAAACTGGATGGCGACAAGCTATCGAGCTTCGGTTTTTCGGTAACCATGAACAATGTCAAGATTGCCTCCTCCGAGACCATTATCGACATCATCAATCAGGCCATGCTGATCTGCGGCATCATGGGCTATAAAAATGGCACGCCCTACAGTCTGGGCCGCCACCTGCGCGATGCCCATTCGGCCCGGTTGATGATTTCCAATGACCGTATTCTTGGCAATACCTCGACCATGCTTCTCGTCCATAAACTCGACACACGCTTGCTGGGATAATCTGATGACCAATCAAACCAATTTTCTCGACCGGCTGTTTGATGCAGGCCTGTTGATCGACACCGGCGTGGACGGGCTTTATGGCCGAAGCGGCCAGTTTGAAGACGTGATTATTGCGTTTGAGCGCCTGATTGACCGCTTTGGCGGCGCAGATGGGGCCGAGGCCATTCGCTTTCCGCCGGGCATGAACCGCGCCTATTTTGAAACCAGCGGCTATATGAAAAGCTTTCCGCAGCTGGCAGGCACCGTGCACAGCTTTTGCGGCAATGAGCTGGACCATATGAGCCTGCTCAAATGCATGGATGCCGACGAAGACTGGTCGAAAGAGCAAAAGATCACCGATATCGTGCTGACCCCTGCCGCCTGCTATCCGCTCTATCCCACCATTGCCAAGCGCGGCGCGATTGCGGCTTCTGGCGCGCTGTTTGATCTGCAATCCTATTGCTTCCGCCATGAACCATCCAAAGACCCGGCCCGCCAGCAGCTGTTTCGCATGCGTGAATATGTCTGCATGGGCACACAGGATCATGTCACCGATTTTCGCCAGACATGGATGGATCGCGGCTTGAAAATGATGGAAGAGGTTGGCCTCACCGTTGAAATCGACGTTGCCAATGACCCGTTCTTTGGTCGGGCAGGCAAGATGCTGGCCAATAACCAGCGCGACCAGAACCTGAAATTCGAGCTGCTGATTCCCATCACCTCCACCAGCAACCCCACCGCCTGCATGAGCTTCAATTACCATCAGGATGCCTTTGGCGCAAAATGGGGCCTCAACCTTGAAGATGGCGCGGTGGCCCACACGGCTTGCGTCGGCTTTGGTTTGGAGCGCATAGCACTTGCGCTGTTCCACCACCACGGTCTGGATGTGAAGACATGGCCAGAACAGGTACGCAAGGCGCTCTGGGGTTGATGATGAAGACGGTGCTAAAGGTCGATCCGACCCATTACACCCCCCATCCATTGCATTCCATGGAGCGGATGTGGCCGGAAACCAATTGCTATGTGGATCTGTGGATCGAAGTGCTGGCTTCAATGGGCGCAAGCCCCGAGGCTATGCTGGGCTTTACCCTGACACAGGATTTTGAGGGGGATCAATTCACCTTTTTCAAAGTGCCGCTGGAGGATCTCGAAGCGCTTTACGGCATTCGCGTTACCGAGCTTGCCATTTTTGACGACGTTGATGGGCATGTGGTTGAGCAGATCAGCCGGGGCCGCTTGTGTCTGGTGGAAATGGACAGCTTCTATCTGCCCGACACCCAGGGCGTGGGCTATCGCGCAGAGCATGGCAAAACCACGGTGGGCATCAACCGGCTTGATCTGGCGGGGCGCTCCATGGATTATTTCCACAATGGCGGCTTCTTCACCGTATCGGGCGATGACTTTGACGGCGTGTTTCAACACAATCTGCCGAGCAATGCCTTGCCATTTTTGCCCTATACCGAATTTGCCAAATTCCCGGCGACAATCCCCGATGAAAACCACCAGCGGCAGGTGGCGCAACGATTACTGGCCCAACATTTTGCCCGCCGCCCGGCAGATAATCCCCTCAAGGCCTTTGCCTCGGTGTTTCCGCAGCATGTTGAGGGTTTGGCAGAACGCGACTTTGGTTTTTTCCACAAATATGCCTTCAACACGCTGCGGCAATTTGGGGCCAATTTCGAGCTGCTGGCCAGCCATCTTGGCTGGTTACACGGCGACGGGCGCTTTGAACAGGCCATAGCGGATGCGCTGAAAATCTCGGAAGTGGCGAAATCCGCGCAATTCCAGCTGGCCCGCGCCGTCACCCGCAAAAAGTTCGAGCCGTTGAAAACCTCTCTTGATCCGGCGGTTGAAGCGTGGGATCGGTTGATGACTGGCCTGCAATCCAATATGGGCTGAGCGTGAAGGATAAGACCTGCCGTGATCACCTATCTGGATGCTGACACTCGCCCGCTGGAACAAGGCTGGACATTGCTGCTCTGTGAGCCCGGCACCTTTGACGGACCAGACCGTATCAACCGTGCCTTGGCGCGCCTCAGCGCGCCGGTTCCTGGCACCGTGGCGGAAGCCTTGCATGACGCAGGCCTGTTTGATCCGGCCCATCCAACGCCGCTGCATGGCAAAGAAGCATGGTATTTCCGCCCCCTTCTCGGCGAAGCGCCCGGCCCGGCCATCTTACGCTTTGAAGGCTTGGCCACCATTGCCGATGTCTATCTCAACGGCGCTTTGGTTTTGACATGCAAAAGCATGTTCGAAGCCCATGATGTGGCGGTGGAATTGACGGGCGAGGATGAACTCGCCATCTGCTTTCGCGCGCTCACCCCTCACCTGGAAAAGCGTGGGCCGCGGGCAAAATGGCGACCACAGATGATGTCGAGCCAAGGCCTTCGGCTGGTGCGCACCACCCCATTGGGGTCTATGCCCGGTTGGTGCCCGGACATTCACGCCCTTGGCCCCTATCGCCCCATCAGCCTGATCCGCGCACAACAATATGCGCTGAGCGACCTGCGCATCCATGCCGATCTCGATGAAGACGGCACCGGGCTTTTGGATGTGTCCTTCACGCTCAGCACACCGGTGGACAATGCGAGCCTTTCTTGCGCGGGATACAGCACCCCTCTCATGCAGCAGGCCAATGGCCGCTATAATGCGCGATTAGAGCTTCCTGCCATTACCCCATGGTGGCCAGCAACACACGGCAAGCCCACACTCCACGGGGTGACGCTCGCGCTGGATGGCACGACCTATGCGCTTGGCCTCACCGGCTTTCGCCGCATCCGCCTTGATCGCGGCCATGATGGCAAGGATTTTGCGCTGATGGTCAACGGCGTCAAAATCTTCTGCCGTGGTGCCGTGTGGACCAATGCCGACATCACCCGTCTGCCCGGCACCGCCGAAGATTACGCCCCATGGCTGGCGCTGGCGGCAAATTCCGGCATGAACATGATCCGCATTGGTGGCACCATGACCTATGAGAGCGCGGATTTTTTCAAACTCTGCGATCAATTGGGGGTGATGGTCTGGCAGGATTTTATCTTTGCCAATTTTGATTACCCGATCAGTGACGATGATTTCAAAGCCCATGTGCGCTGCGAGGCAGAACAGCTTTTAAGCGCATCGCAGGGCTCTCCCTCCATGGCGGTTTTGTGCGGCGGCAGTGAGGTTTTTCAGCAGGCTGCCATGCTGGGTTTGAAAGAAGAGGTTTGGAAAAGCACGCTTTTCACCTCGCTTCTGAAAGAGATCAGCACAGCACTACGCCCCGACGTGCCGTACATTGACAACACGCCCATGGGTGGAGCCATGCCCTTTGCCCCCAATGAAGGGGTCAGCCATTATTATGGCGTCGGGGCCTATGAGCGTCCGCTGGAAGATGCCCGGCGCGCTAACCTGCGCTTTGCCGCAGAGTGCCTTGCCTTTGCGCAAGTGCCCCAGCAAAAAACACTGGATCACCATCTGCCCGTGCCGCCGGTTCATGACCCCCGCTGGAAAGCCCGCGTGCCGCGTGATCGTCATGCCTCATGGGATTTTGAAGATACCCGCGACCATTATCTCGGCCTGCTCTATGACCTTGATCCCGCCCGGCTGAGGCGAGACAATCCGGCCCGCTATCTGCACTTGTCACGCGCAGTCACAGGCGAAGTGCTGGAAGAAAGCTTTAGCGAATGGCGGAGCAAAGGTTCAAGCTGCAATGGCGCTCTGATCTGGACGTTTCAAGATCTCATGCCCGGCGCAGGCTGGGGCCTGATTGATTCCACCCGATTGCCCAAGCCGGTGTGGTATGCGGCACGCCGCGCCTTTTCCCCGGTTCGCGTGTCCATGACCGATGAAGGCACCAATGGCCTTGATCTGCATCTGCAAAACGATGGGGCACAACCCAAGGCCTTGATGCTGGATCTTGCCTGTTTGAGGGATGGCAAGACAGCCGTGGCAAGCGCCCAACGCACGATGACTTTGGAGCCGCACGCAAGCGTGACCTTAGCCGCCACCACGCTGTTTGGGGCGTTTTTTGACACCACCTATGCCTATCGCTTCGGCCCTGCTGCCCATTCGGTGACAGTGGCAACGTTAAGTGACGCCGATACGGGCGAGGTGGTCAGTCAGGCCTTTCACTTCCCGCAAGGGCGAAAGGCCGCCATGTATGCGGCAGGCATGACCACCACGCTGATGCAAGACGACACGGGCTGGTTTTTAACGTTAGAGACCGACCAACTGGCGCAATCGGTGCATATTGCGCTTGAAACCGGCCGGCCGGAGGATGATTTTTTCCATCTTGCACCCGGCCAACCACGCCGTATCCGTCTTTTCACTGAAGGGCAAAAGCCCCAAGGCGAGATTATCACGGCGGGGTCCGACCAGCGTTTCAGGTTTTAGATTTTGGTTGCGCATCGGATCTGTTCGAAGTGATGCTGAAAGCCAAATCGCGGATCTCTTCAAAATAGCGCTGCTGGGCGGAAGCCGGCGAGAGATTGTGATCCATGCCGGGCAAAATTGCCATTTTGACATTGCTATAGCGCGCCAACCGCCGGCCCTTGGCACCAAAATGTTGATAGAGATGCTCTAAGCCAATATCATTTTCGCTATAGAGCAGCACCAGCTTCACCTTGCGCTTTGCCAGCCTTGCAAAGGCCGAGCGCACCTGGGCGTGGGCCATGCGGGCGCGGGGCGTGAGCCAGTTTCCACATTGCAGGCCGGTCAAAATGCGGCCAGTCATCACGCTGCCAAAGTTGCGAGCGGCGTTCTTCACATCAACCTCGCCCCGAAGCAAGCGCCGGAAGGTGCTGCCCATGAAGATCAACTTTGTGTAGGTATCCAGCGAGCGCGGCACCATGCGCAAAGCCCCATCCACATCGCAGGCGGGATCCCAGTAAAATGCGTAAGCGTTAGCAAGGCATAATCCCGCCAGACGGTGATCCTTTGTGCTGCTGGAAAAGGCCAGATAGCCACCGCTGCACCGGCCTGCCGCCACAGCGGGCAGCAGATGGCGCGCTTCAAACATATTGAGCGCCGATTCCACATCGTCATACTGGGTGTCAGTATACAGCACCTGCTCCGGCAGACCGGGCACCGGCGGGCTATCGCCAACATTGGCAGGATCAAACCGAAAAGATGCAATGCCTGCCTCTGCCAGCCTGCGCGCCATGGCAACGTTGGAACGTCCCCATCCGGCATGGCGATCATAGGCGGTGCCGACCAGCAACACGCTAGCACCACGCCGCTCTGCCTTTGGCTCGCACAAAATGCCATACAGCCTTTTGTTGCGCCCAAAGCGCATCGATGTCTCCCGATATTCATCGGTCTCTAAAGACGCGCTATCGCGCATATCGTCTGCCGCCACTGCCTCAGGCTTGCCCAAAGCGGCGGCACGGCACACCACCCAGCTGACAACAGCCTCCAATGTTTCGGTGGGCATTTGCGCAACCGACGGGTTGGCGACCATGGCTTCAAAGCCCGTGTAATCGCGCATCTCCACGCGCGCGCCCTTATTTGCCAAGGCCTCCGCCAGCAGTTTGTCGCCGGGCCGCTGAGGTCGATTGACAAGCAGATAGGGAATAGAATGATGCGGCACGGCGTTGGCAAAATCGCTTTTCTTCAAGGCAGTCGCAACCGCTTCTGGCATGATGTGGCCGCCAATGGCTGTCACACCATGCAGCCGCAAAGCAGGGTCAAGGCTAAGGCCATCATCAATCACTTGCGCCCAAAACTGCAATTCCCGCAAGTAAGCGCGACCAGACGCGACCGGTGCCATGGCCACCAAACCGCAAAGCCTGTTCTCTTGCCCGGCATCAAGCGCCTGCGCCATCTGAAGCGCCAGCGACGCACCCAGTCCGTGGCCCACCAGCATCACCGGCACGCCACCTGCTTTTTCGCGCAACAGTGTGAGCGCCGCCGTCACGGTTTCTTGCCAGATCTCAAGCGTGATCGCGCCCTTTGGCGCATCCAGTGCATCACCCGTACCCGGATAATCAAACCGCAGGCTGGCAATCCCATCCGCTGCAAACTCCTCTGCCATGATGCGAAAGAGTTTGTGGGTGCACATTTCTTCAAAGCCCCACGGCGGCACAAACAGCACAGCTGCATTGCGCCACGCACCGGAGGAAAAGCCATCGGCGGCTTGAAAGAGGCCAAACGTTCCGGCAAAGCTCACCGGAGCAGCCGCGGCTTTTTGGTGCGGATCGTGCCGCTCGCCAAAGACCAGACCAGCCTTATCGGCTATACTTGCCATCGATACACCCCTCAAACACCAAGCTCGATTGTTATGCCCCTTGGCCGGACATTTTTCCCGTGCCAGACACGTCTCGCAAACGGATCGACTTTATCGCCGTCCAATAAAATTAGTATTAAGTCCTTCTTGCGTCAGTAATTCTTGCAGTTCACAGAGGATTCTGTCCGCCCATACGCGCGTTCAGCACAATTTCCTTGTGCAACATCCAATAGTAAGCGTCTATTCTTTTCCGTTGGAAAGCTGCATCAACACAAAATTGAACGGCCCCACCAATCGGCGCGGCAAGCGACTGGACAGACGCGACATCACCGCCACATCGCCCATTGGCACCACGCGCAACAGTTTGAGCGCCAGAAGATAGGCAACCACCGCCGCAATGATGGCAAGCAGTAAGCCCGCCAAACCCGATACACTTTGAAGCACGGCAAAAGCCGCAGCGGCACAAAGCCCGGATGCAATGGTGACCTTGATCAGGCTGATGCCCAAAGGCGCAAGAGAGCCTTCAAAATTTATCCACCGCAGCATGACAATGCTCATGACCAGAAACACCAGAATGCGCACAAAGGCCGCCCCTTCGCCAGCAAAGCCGGGGATCAACACCACATCACCGCCCACCATGATCACGGCACATCCCAGACCAACGAACAGGCGCTCGCGGATCTTGTCGATGGCAAACATATATTGCGTGCCCACCTGACAGGCCACCACCAGCGGCACGCTGAGGGCCAGAATGGAAAGCACGGATGCGCTGGGCGCAAATGCATCGCCAAACACCATTGTCACCAGCCGGTGAGAAATGGCCGCCAAACCAAAGCTCATCGGCAAGGTGAAATAGGCAAGGCTTCGCACCACCGACGAAAACATGGCAACGGGCAAACGCCCGCTCGGCTCACGCTGCAAATGCTCGGAATAATAGGGCACCAGACTACCTGACAGCTGAATGGGCAATTGCAGTGCCAGATTGGCCAGCGAAAACGCCACCGCATAATAGCCCACCGTTTCCACACCGTGATAGCGCTGCAGGAAAAACAGCTCAATCCGATTGAGAAAAATCGAATCCACCATGAATTCCAGCGATAGAATAAAGGACGATCCTGCAAGATAACGCGGCCCGATACCGCAGGTTTTGACCCGATAGCGCAAAAGCCCCATCGCAAACAGAAATTGCGACACATAGGCCAGCACATAGCCTGCAAGGGCACCGGCCATGCCCCAGATCAAACCGCCCGCCACCACGCCCACCAATTGCAAAAGGCCAGCCGTCAGCGTCATGCGAAAGAATATATCCACCCGTTGCTCGCCAACCAGATAGTTCTTGGTAAACATGCCAATCGATTGGGTGACAAACAAAATGCCGGTGATCACCAGCACCACGGGGCTGGCCTGCGCCCAGTGCTCGTTTTCTGCCACCCAAAAAAACAGAAAATACAGCGCCAGCAGCAAAAATGTCGAGCCCACAACCGGCCACAGCAGATAGGCGGCAAAGCCTTTTCGATCCTGATCGCTATAGCCCTCTGCGCGCAAACGCGGCAGAAGACGCAGCAGGAGAATGCCGGTGCCAAGCTCTGCCACCAGTGCGGCCGTGGCGGCAAGCCACACCGAAAAGGCAATAATGCCGTTCGCCTCCGGCCCAAGCATCCGCGCTATAAAAATAGAACACAGAAAGCCGGTGGCCAGCAAGGTTAATCCCGCTGCCGCATTGAAGGCAGAATTGGCAACAATGCCCTTATTCATTCAAAGTCCCTTAGACAAAGTGCACGTGACGAAGACACATTATAGGAGGTTTAACATCACAGGTATAAACAAGCATTTCTCACTGCGGCGATCAGATGTGTTCTGCATAATGCCGCGAAGACAAAGATGGATCTTTGCGGATCTTCGACACAAAACCAGATGAGGCCCGCGTGTTCAGCCTGATTGTTTGCACCGTAGATCGAAACGACCACATCAAACGTTTGTTTGCATCCTTACAGCAGCAAAGTTTTCGCCAATTCGAGGTGATCTTGGTGGACCAGAACGTGGACGACCGGCTGGTGTCGCTGATCGAGCCCTTTCGCGCCCATTTCCCTATTCGCCATCTTCGCGCCGAGCGAGGCCTGTCAAAAGCACGCAATGTTGGCATAGGTGCTGCGCATACCGAGTTCCTTGCTTTTCCCGATGATGATTGCTGGTATGAGCCTGACACGCTATCCAACGTGCACCGGCTTTTCACCGATGACCAACGACTAGACATTGCCACTGGCCGCACGCTTGATGCGCAAAACAGTCCCTCTGTCAGCCCGACCGGCGAAAGCCAATGCACGGTTACCCGCGACAATTTTCTGAGTTGTGGCAATTCCAACGGCATTTTCATCAAGGCAAGTCTTCTAACCTCCATTGGTGGCTTTGATGAACGGCTTGGCGTTGGTGCGCAAACACCTTTCCAAAGCGGCGAAGAGGCCGATATCCTGTTGCGGGCAATCGCATATGGGGCAAAACTCATGTATTTTCCGCAGCTCATTGTTCATCATGATCAAGTGGTTGCCCATGACAACCCAAAACGGATAGAGCGCGCCGCGAAATATGGCGCAGGCTTTGGTGCCCTTTTGCGCAAGCATCACTTTTCCCTGCCCTATCTCGGCTGGCGCATCGCACGTCCGTTGATTGGCTCCTGTCTGGCGCTGGCCCGGCTGAATATCCGGGAAGCCCGGTATAAATGGGCGTGGTTATCGGGCATCTGGCGTGGTTATTGGGGCTGGTAAACGGGCGAGACAACACGCTCGCCCGAGGCCTTGCGGTAAAGCTCAATATAGCGCTGTGCCACCCGCTCCCACGAATAGCTTTGGGTGGCGGTCTGCACATCGAGCCGCAGATTGGCATTGTTTGAGAGCGCGTCATAGGCACGCAGGATGTCATCGGCGCTGGCCTGCGGATTGGCAAAATCGGCCAGATGAATGTCCTTGTGCTTGGCGGCCAGCGCCGCATAGGCATCATTTTGGTTCAAGACCGGCAAGAGACCGGCACTCATGGCCTCAACAGCCACCAGCCCGAACCCTTCATAGGCGGATGCCGAGGCAAAGAGCGAGGATTGCGAAATCAAGTGCTTGAGCGTGTCATTGTCCGCCGAGACATGCAGGCTGACATGTTGGCGCAAGCCGTTTTTATCAATCAAAGCGTTAACATCGGAGACGGAGAGATCAGACGGCGACCCGGCAATATCCAGCCGCCATTCTGGATCGTGCGCCACCAGCGCCGCCATCATCTCCAGCATGCGATCCAGCCGTTTGTTTTCGGAAAAACGGCCTATGGTGATCATCCGCTTGACGGGGGTGCGCGACGAGAGATTGGCGAATTTTTCGGTATCAACACCGTTTTCCACCAGCACGGAATGCTTTGGCTGGATGGTGCGAAACAAGGCAAGATCAGAGGCGCTGCAACAGGCAATGGCAGCATAGGCGCTGGCCGACAGCCGTGTCAGCGTTTGAAACCAGATTTTCTTGATCCGGGCATATTTGCGGGTGTGAAAAAAGCCGCCATGGGTGGTGGCAACCATGGGCGCACCATGCATGAAACGGCCAAGCGCCAGCGCATCAAAGAAGAAATCCACCCCATGCACATGCACAAGATCGGCATCCGTCAGATGGCGAAACACAGACAAAGCAAGGGGGTAGCGACTGCTGCCGTGATAGGGAATGCGCACAACTTCGACGCCATCAATCACTTCAAATGCCACAAGCTGTCTCACCGGGTTGGAAAACACCCGATCAAGCGTAACAACACGCACGCGAAACCCGCGTGCGCAAAGAGCACGGCTGAGATTGGAGACAACATCTTCCAAGCCGCCCTGCGCGGGCGGGTATTGACGCACCACCTGAACGATCAGCGGTGCCGCAGGTGGTGCTGGCACCTGGACCGATTTACGTGCGCCGATGATCATCCGAACACCTCCGCTGGTTATGTCCCCACCACTTGGTTAGAGTGCCTTGAGAGAATGGTAAAGCAACTTCTGAAAAACCGTTCTAATAATGCACAAACTCGTAAAGAAACGTTATTAACACTTGCCAAAATCACATCTCGTTAACCACAACATGCCATTTTAACGTATCGGACCAAGAAGCGAGAACCGGTTTTTGGACACATCCGATGCGCATACAAAAAGGAAACGATTGTTGGCCTAAGCATGTCCGGCACCGCATGACGTTATAACACGTCTTCAAAAGCGCTTGGCTTTGAGAGACGAACTGGCGGACCTCCTTGGTCCTGAGCATGAAAATGGATATCGACATTTTTCAAATCCCCGGGATCTTGCGACGGCGCTGGCAGTATCTGGCCATCGGTGCCGTGGTGTTTGCAGCACTTGCCCTGGTCTACGCGCTCAGCCTGAAGCCGGTTTACATATCCTCCACCCAGATTTTGCTGGACCCGCGTGGCCTGTCCGCCAGCGCCAGCGACAGCCGCCCGTCGGGCACATCTGTGCAGGTTGATCCCGCCAGTCTGGACAGCCAGATCTATGTGGTGCTTTCAAGTGCCGTGCTCACAGAAGTCATCAATCGGCTGGATTTGACGCAGGATCCGTTTTTCAAGGCTCCCCAGCCGTCTGCGCTTGTGGATAAGGACACCATTTTGGATGCCACCATGGCGGCGCTGATCAAACACATCAAGGTTGAGCGTGAAGGCCAGTCACTGATCATGTCGATCACGGTCGACCATCCTGTGGCCAAAAGTGCCGCCGATATCGCCAATATGGTGGCAACCGTTTATCTGAAACAGCTTGATGAAGCCCGCGCCGACGCCGCACGACGGGCCAGCAACGCGTTTCAGGCACAGGCCAGCGAATTGCGCGACCGTGTCCGCAAGGCTGAAACAGCGGTTGAGACCTTCAGATCCGCCAATGGTTTGGCCAACACCGGCAGTACAGGGCTGGTGATTGATCAGCAATTGGCTGGCCTGAACCAACAGCTGATCGCGGCCCGCGGCGTTGAAGAGCAGCAGCAATCGATTTACGACCAGACCCGCAATCTCACCCTCAGCGCCGTTCAGGCAGGCGGCATTCCCGAGGCCGTGCAATCGAGCACCATGGGCCTGTTGCGCGATCGTTATGTGCAATTGCTGGACCGTCAGGCCGAGGCGCAGACCAGCCTTGGTGCCAACCATCCCCAGCTTAAAGCCATCAATTCACAGGTCGCAGCCATGCAGCGCGCCATTCAGCAAGAACTGGATCGCTTACGCCAATCCGTGAAGGCCAGCTATGAGCGTGCGGTTGCCAATCGCCAATCCCTCGAAGAACGCCTGAAAAGCTTGACGCAGAGCAGTTTTGATAGCGGCGCGCGACAAATCAAGCTGCGGCAACTGGAAAGCGAAGCCGATGCCGTGCGCACCATTTACAAGGCCTTCCTCAACCGCGCCGAAGAGTTGAGCCAGGAGCAGACGATCTCCATCAACAATTCGCGTATTATCACCCCGGCCATCGCCGTCAAAAAGTCGGTCACGGTGCTGAAAATCATGATCCTGGTGGCCGCCACCCTGTTTGGCCTGGCCTTCGGCAGCGCCCTTGCCATCTTGCGCGAAATGCTCTCCTCACACCGCAGCACACCGCAGCAAGCGCTTGCGCAACCAGCGCAGCCGAGGGACACGCCGCAGCCCCAAGCCAAGGCCTTCACCGCACCGGACATCGCACCCGCTTTCGATGAAAGGCCGATCAAAGCGGATGGACCGCCGCCACCTCCTGCTCTGGCAATTTCGGATATTCCCATTATTGCCGATGGGCGCGCGCAGATCCGACCAGAACGCAGTTCGCCGATGACCTGGATCAAAGCCATCGGCAAACGGTTTGTCTCTCCGATTGCGTCTACAGATGGGACGTTGAGGACCAAGCCTACGGGCCATTTTACCCCCGATCATCCGGCCCCCAATCGCCTGGCCTATGACCACGCTGTCGCCAGCACCACGCGCTTTTTGCTCGATTGTGGCGAAGGCCATGGCCGCATCAGCATTGCCTTCATCGCAGCCGGACATCCGGCCGCATCCGCATTCATCGGTGACGTCGTGCAAAAGCTGATTGATCGCGACCGTGGTGTGCTGCTTGCCTCAGGTGCGCTGCAATCTTTGCGCTCATCTGCGCGCGCCACCTCATCAGCCGCCAAAGGCAGGCCAAGCCTGATCACGGCATTGCATCAGGTGGATGGCGACGACGCACCCTATGCGCCTTTGCCGCAGACCCTGCGGTATGAGCGGCTGTCTTTGCCGCGGACGCAATCTGTGCAAACCCGCCCGACCTCAGCTTCCAGCACGCCTTATGCACGCCCCACCTATTCGCGTTTTGTGGAAAAAAACCAGCAGCAACTCACCGATTTCATCATCATCAATGCCTGCGGCACCGAGCCCGCCCTGCACCAGCAGGCAATTGCTGCTGAAACCGACATCATCCTGCTGCTGACCACCGATCACACGGCAGACGTGGCGGCGGCGTTCGACCAAAACCTGAAGACACTGGGCGATGATGCTCATAAAATCCTGGGTCGCATTCTGCTTGAGGCCGCCTGATGACGGCCGGGACGTCGTCAGAGCACGTCGCGCAAACCAGCCTGTTTCAATCAGGTCTTGCGTCTTTTGCCATCATTGGCGGTCTGGTGCTCAATCTGTTTTTGTGCTTCGTCAACACCCGCATCATGCCGGTCAGCGACACCCATGTGATTCTGGGTGAAATGACCATGCTGGGCTCGGCTTTTCTTCTGGCAGCCGATCGGCGCATCGGCGTCTACATCACACTCACCGTTTTCATCACCTATATGCTGATGATTTTTTCCTTGCGCGGCGAGCTTGATCTCAAGGCACTGCGCGATGTGTTCATTCCCATTGGCTTCTATTTCATGGGTCGCAAGCTGGGCGATGTGCGCCTCACCGATCGACTGGTGGTCGCCTCCGCTCTGATCGTGCTGCTCTTTGGCCTTTACGAATACCTGGCACTGGACAGCTACCTCGATTATTTCAACGTGCTTGGCTATTACATTGCGCGTGGCACCGTGAGCCTGCAAGACAGCTTTGGCCAAACCCGTGGCCTGTTCATTTCCGGCATTCGGCCCGAACCCCGCACACTCCTGCCCTTTTTAGGCGCGCATCGCGTTTCCTCGGTGTTTCTGGAGCCGGTCTCTGCCGGCAATTTTGGCGTTATCATTTACGCCTGGGCGCTGTTTCGGCCCGGCATGCGATGGCGTTTTCTGGTCATCGCGCTGGCTGCAATCGGCATTGTGCTGGCCGATGCCCGTTTTGGCTTTTTCACCTGCATTGTCATCACAGCCCTTTTGCCCGTCTATCGTTTCATTCCCAAAACGGTCTGGCTAGTGCTGCCCTTTATCCTGCTGGCCGGCATTGCCGCCTATGGCATGATGATTGGTGCAGCAGGCGGCCCCAATGACGCCTCAGGCCGTCTTAAAGTCACTGCTGCCATTCTCAATCATCTCGATTTTCAGGTGGTGCTGGGCTCAAAGGCCACCGATATTTTCACCGCAGATTCGGGCATTTCCTACACCCTCACCAATTTTGGCCTCTTTGGCTTTATCGGCCTGTGGGCCGCCTTTGTGCTCTCGCCGATGTTCGATGCCAAAGCCTGGGTGTTTCGAGGCATGATGATTGTCTATCTGGTGCTGCTGATGCTGATCAGCAACTCCTTCTACTCCATCAAAACAGCCGCTCTGATGTGGTTTTTAATCGGCACATCCGATGTTGCGGCGTGGGCTACACTGACAAACTCTAGAATTTCTCCAGCGCCGGACACGTCGAGGAAGACGCCGAAAAATCCATGAGATAGGGTTTCAAGCCCGCCAGTTGTGGACGATCGCCCGCAGGGCCTGGCTGAATATTCAACGGCTCTTTTGGCGACCACCAATCCCCCGCCACCCAATAGGCCCAACCAACCCAGAGATCGCGATTGGCCTCCACCACACCGGTCATCTCTTTGATGGCCTTGACGCAGGCGGGATCGCCGCTTGCGCCAAACTCACCGAGATAGCCGCGCTTGCCATTGGCTCTCAGCCATTTGGTGACATTTTCAACACCAGAAATCGCAGCAGCGGCACCGCTGCATTCCGCTTTGGTGCCGGAAAAATCCGCATCGAAATATTGATGAACTTCATAAGCGTAATTGTTATCAGGATCGGCCACACCCAGCATGACCACACTGTTGGCACCGCCGGGCATATCCTTTTGCCAGCTATGAGCACCGGTCCACGAAACACCCGGCACCAGCACCAGATTTTTGGCACCAGCCTTGCGGATCGCGGCAATGGCCGCATTGGCCACCGGCAACCATTGCGTCGCGGGCATATCAAATGGCTCGTTCATCAAACCAAAAACGATAGCCGGGTCATTGGCATAGTGGTGGGCCAACTGGCCCCAGAAATTGGCAAGAACATCCACAGGCACCTCTGCCGTGTTGACGAACTTGCCTCTATATTGGCCAAAATTATGCGGATCGAGCACCACATTCATGCCAGCCGCTTTTATGCGCGACACCGCATCATCCAAAAGCTTAAGCTCATCAGAACGCAACGCGCTCTTGGCGTTTAGCTGAAGACGTTCCCACTTGAAAGGCAGGCGCACCGAGGTGAACCCTTTTTCGGCAAAATACTGGATGGTTGCATCGCCGGGATAGGTGTAATCCTTATTGACCACGCCGCCCAATTTTCCAAACTCGGCACCGGAAAGATTAATGCCCCGAAAGCACCCCTGCCCCGCGTGTGCGGGCAGAACAGACAGCGCCGCCATGCAAGCCCCCGCCATCACCCGACGAAGAAAATGCTTGAGCCGTCGCTTTTTGCTTGTCGCCATAGGCATGCCCTCTTATTGACACGGCACGCTCCAGCGCCAAGCGTCTTATAAAACGCACACACGGCACTGTAAAACTCTAAATTGACTTCACAATTGCTGAACAAGGCGGCGGATTGATCAAGGATACGCGTGTTTTGACGCATTCACGTCCTTTATACTTTCGCACGCCAGTCTTTTGTTCATGCATCGATCCAAACGCGGCTTCAGCCTCCGTTTGAAGCGATGCACGCTGGCGCATGGCGTATAGCGTGCGGGAGAACGAGCGCGAAATTATTTCATCTGCGGCTTGGCGCGCCGCTTTACGAAGCGTGTCAGAGCGCATAGGTGCGCTATTGCGTAGTTCTTCAAACCGGAATCGGCTTAAAGAATGATGCAACATTTATAGAGCGAGAGCGAAACTTTGAGCGCCACATAGAGCCCAGGCCGCTTTGAATGACACGATTGCGCTTTGCAGTTCGATCAGGCTTACATATAAATGTATACATTTCAGGAGAAGTCATGAGATACATGGTTCACTCCTTGAGGAAAGAAGCGGGCCGAAAAACTCGGCTAGAGAGAGGAAACACCAGATGTCGACATATGTTTTGACCGTATCCTGCACATCATCTCGCGGCATTGTTGCCGCCCTTTCCAGCTATCTGGCTGAAAATGGCTGCAATATCATCGATAGTTCGCAGTTCGATGACCTTGGCACCGGAAAATTCTTCATGCGCATCAGCTTCATCTCGGAAGAAGGTGTTCGCCGCGAGCAGCTGGAAGCGGGCTTAACCCCGATTGCCGAGCGCTACAAAATGCATACAGAATTCTACGATGATGCCCAGCGCATGAAAGTGTTGCTGATGGTGTCGCGCTTTGGTCACTGCCTGAACGATTTGCTCTATCGCTGGAAAATCGGCGCTCTGCCCATCGATATTGTTGGTGTTGTTTCCAACCATTTTGATTACCAGAAAGTGGTGGTCAATCATGACATTCCGTTTCACCACATCAAAGTCACCAAGGAAAACAAGCCGGAAGCCGAGGCCAAGCTGCTGGAACTGGTCAAGCAGAGCGGCACCGAGTTGATCGTGCTGGCACGTTACATGCAGGTTTTGTCAGACAATTTGTGCAAGCACATGTCGGGCCGCATCATCAACATCCACCACTCTTTTCTGCCAAGCTTCAAAGGGGCCAACCCTTACAAGCAGGCCTATGAGCGCGGCGTAAAGCTGATCGGCGCAACCGCCCATTACGTCACAGCCGATCTTGATGAAGGTCCGATCATCGAGCAGGACGTTGCCCGAATCACCCACGCACAAAGCGCTGAAGACTATGTTTCCATCGGTCGCGATGTCGAAAGTCAGGTTCTGGCGCGGGCTATTCACGCCCATATCCATCATCGCACCTTTATCAACGGCAATAGAACAGTGGTTTTCCCGGCCAGCCCCGGCTCTTATGCATCTGAAAGAATGGGCTAATAAAGCATAATCTTAGCCGCAGTCACAATTCAGGCGCTTATTGCTGCTGGTATTTCCAGCTCCACCATGCTGTAAGATGGGGTGGGGCAAGACCGGTGCGAGACAGAATAATGCTGAAGTTTTAAAGTGCTACAGCGCGCGCGTGTGCACCATATAAGGTGCATGGCGCTGTAGACGCCTGCTATCACTCTGATACTCTCCCGTGAAATTGATCTCGCGTTTGTCAGAAAAACGGGCACCGGCTTTGCCTGACAAACGACAGCAAAAGAAGCCAGTGTGGAGGCCGCTCTGATGCCGAATACCGTTTTGTTTCAACGCACCGAACTTGCGCGTCCTCTGGCATCACTGAATGATGCCGCCGCTTTGCTCAAACAGCATTATGGCCTTGAAGGCTCCATCAAGGAACTCGGCAGCCAACAGGATCGCAATTTCCGCATTGAAACCGAAGCCGGTCGCTTTGTGCTGAAAATCGCGCGCGTCGAATATGCGACACTTGAGCTGGAAGCACAGAATGCCGCGATGCGTCATCTCGCCAAATCCGAATATCCATGGAAAACACCGCAACCGGTCTGCGCGCTCACCGGTGAAGAGGTGCTTCCAGTCACCTTGGGTGATGAACAGTATAACGCCCGTGTGCTGACCTATCTGGACGGGCTGCCGCTCAGCAGCCGGAACTATTTCTCCCCGACAACCATGCATGCGATTGGTACGCTATCAGCACAGGTCGCACTTGCGCTCAGCAATTTCGAACATGCGGGTCTGGAACGTGATCTGCAATGGGATTTGCGGCGCGCAGGCCCCGTTGCCTTGCATCTTCTGTCGTCGGTAAACGAGCAGAAACGCCGCGACGACGTCGCCAAAGCCATGGTTCTATCCATGCGCTACATCAATCCTCTTATGGACGATTTGCGCGTTCAGGCCGTTCATCACGATCTGACCGACGACAATATTGTCGGGGAATTGGACGCCGAGGGGCGCCTTGTTCCCAATGGCGTGATAGATTTCGGCGATCTTATTTCCGGCTGGCTGATTGGCGATCTGGCTGTGACCTGCTCATCCTTGCTGCATCATACGGATGGCAATGTCTTTGCGATCCTGCCTGCCATACAGGCTTTCCACGCCGTTTTTCCGCTCAACGAGGCCGAGATTAAAGCGCTCTGGCCGCTGGTGGTGGCCCGCGCCGGTGTGCTGGTTGCCAGCAGCGAACAGCAATTGCAAATCGATCCTGACAATGACTATGTTTCCAACAATCTGGAACATGAGCGGGAAATTTTTACCCTCGCAACATCTGTTCCTTTTTCCGTCATGGAAGTGGCCATTCTGTCTGCTCTTGGCCATCAATGGCCAAAGGAACACCCTGTTCTGGGACGGCTTCTGCCGGATATCGCTCCCGAATCCATCAATCTCACCGACCTGTCCACGACAAGCCCCGATCTGGAAGAAGACAATTGGGCTGATCCACAGATCGATTGGAAGTTGCTGGCAAAGGCGGCAAGCGATACCGGCTCGGCCTCGACCCGCTATGGGGAGCACCGCCTCTCCTATACGCGCCTGCTGTCGCCGCGCCCGCCAGCAAATTTTCCGCTGCATATTGATGCCTGCTTGCCAGCCGCCGCCCAGGCCGTCGTACCCTTTGACTGCCTGTTGAAACGCACCAACCAGCACTTCATTCTGGTCGGGGCCGATCTTGCCTTGCATATCCATGGGCTGGAGTGCCAACTGGATGATGGTACCGAGCTCAAGGCAGGCGACGCGCTTGGCCGTATTGCCGGCGCAGAAGGCTCTGTCGGCGGCCTTCGCCTGCAGCTCTGCCGTGATCTTGATCTGATGCCGCCTTTGTTTGCGCGGCCCGATCATGCCTTTGCCTGGCAGCGGATCTGCCCCTCCCCGGCAGCCTTGTTTGGCGTTGATCTTGATGCCGCCCCTGTGCAGACAGACATTGCCCTCAAGCGCCGTCAACGCCATTTTGCCAGCCCGCAAAAGCACTATTATGCCAACCCGCCGCAGATTGAGCGCGGCTATCGCGAGCACTTGTTTGACACAACCGGCCGCGCCTATCTGGACATGGTCAATAATGTCGCAACCGTAGGCCACGGCCACCCTAGGCTTGCCATGGCTGCCAAAAAGCAATGGTCGCTGCTGAACACCAATTCGCGCTTCCACTATCAAGCGGTGGCCGATTTCTCCGAGCAACTCGCAAGTCTTGCCCCGGAAGGATTGGACACTGTTTTTCTGGTCAACAGCGGCTCTGAGGCGGTTGATCTGGCCATCCGGCTTGCCTGGGCAGCAAGCGGCAAGCGCAATATTGTCAGCCTTCTGGAAGCCTATCACGGCTGGACCATGGCCAGCGATGCCGTATCCACCTCGATTGCCGATAACCCCCGCGCACTGGAAACGCGGCCGTCATGGGTGCATCCCGTGACCGCGCCCAACACCTATCGCGGCGAATATCGAGGACCGGAGAGCACCGACGCCTATGTGGCGGCTGTCGAGCGCGCCCTTGTGGCAATGGATGAGCGCGGCGAAGGCCTCGCCGGGTTCATTGCCGAGAGTGTGTTTGGCAATGCCGGTGGCATTTTGCTGCCGCCGGGATACTTGCAAGCGGTTTATGCCATGGTCCGCGCGCGCGGCGGGATTTGCATCGCTGATGAGGTGCAGGTGGGCTATGGCCGCCTGGGCCATTATTTCTGGGGCTTTGAAGAACAAGGCGTGGTGCCGGATATTATCACCATTGCCAAGGGCATGGGCAATGGCCAGCCGCTGGGGGCCGTCATCACCAGCCGGGCCGTGGCCGAAGCCTTTGAACAGGATGGCTATTTCTTCTCGTCTTCCGGCGGCAGCCCCGTGAGCTGCGTCATCGGCATGACGGTGCTGGAGATTATGCGTGATGAAAATCTGATGGAGAATGCCCGCGAGGTCGGCGATTTTCTGAAGGGAAAACTTGAGGATCTTGCAAACCAGCATCCCCTGGTCGGGGTTGTTCACGGCATGGGGCTTTATCTCGGACTGGAATTCGTGCGTGACCGCGACAGCCGCGAGCCTGCCACGCACGAAACTGCTGCCATTTGCGAACGATTGCAGGATCTTGGCATTATCATGCAGCCAACCGGTGACCACTTGAATGTCTTGAAAATCAAGCCGCCCCTTTGCCTGGACTATGAAAGCGCCAACTTTTTTGTCGCCATGCTCGACAAAGTATTGTCAGAAGGGTGGTGACAACGAAGGCCGGTGCCAATCAGAACGGATTGGCACCAACGGGAGCTTTGGTCCGAAAAGTGGAGTCCACTTTTCCCTGACAAACTCTAGAAAGCCGTAAATGTCATGGTGGTCAGCGAACGCACAACACCCGGCACCGACGAGATATACTGGTTGACGAATTTACCAATATCCTGCCCCTCTTCGATATAGACCTTGATCATCAGATCATATTCACCAGAGGTTGAATACAGTTCAGAGACAATCTCGGCCTTGTAAATTGCGTCGGCCACCTCATAGGTCTTGCCAGGAACACATTGCAGCTGAACAAAAATCGGTTTCATAAGATCATTCCTAAAGCATGTCGCATTTCATTGTTCTCAATGACACGCTACTGCATAATTCCTTAAATCGGAATCGATTTAAGGAATTATGCAGCAGATTAAAAGTGTTACAGCGTCCTTTGCGCGCCATATATGGCACACGGCGCTGTAGCGTACATGCTGCACAAGAAAAGATAAAGCGGACTGCAGTGAAGCCGATGACCCGGCCAACATGCGATGCAAATAATCGCGCGGCCAACAAAAACGGCACCGAAACCATCATGGTCAGCAGCGCCGTTACCGCGTAGCGACATCATGTCACCGAAACTGCGGTGTTAGCATGTTAATCAATTATAAACTAATAGTCGACCCATCCCTGAAATTTTTGCGGGTTGCTCACAGATTATCTTACAGCTTTGGTCCGAAAAGTGGGACCCGGCTTTCGGACAAATCCGATGCGAAAACAAAAATCTAGCGCACCGCGCCGATTTCGAAATTCGGCACGGTGCTGTCGTGATCGTTCTTACATTACGGTACCGCTGAATTGCGCGGGCCGTTTTCTTTGGTCTGGTCAGCTTGCCCGGCGCATGGATTGCGCCATGCCGCGCAATTGGTCTTGATGGCTGGCGGTCGAAATCCGAAAGCCCTGAATAAGCTGCAACAGATCGCCAGTGTCATTGGCCAGCACCTCGGCAGAGGCCGTGGTCTCTTCCGCCATGGCAGCATTTTGCTGGGTAGTCGTATCCAGCTGGTTCAGGGATGCAGAAATCGAGCGCATGGTGGTGTTCTGCTCGGCCGCACTGGCGGCAATGCGGGCCACCACGTCATTGGCCTCGGTAATCTGGCCAGAGATGCGTTTTAAGGCTTCGCCGGTTTTGCCCACCAGTTGCACACCCTCATTGACCTGTGCCGAAGAGCGGGCAATCTGATCCTTGATTTCCTTGGCTGCCGCCGCAGAGCGCTGTGCCAGTTCGCGCACTTCTTGCGCCACCACCGCAAAGCCCTTGCCGCTTTCGCCAGCACGCGCTGCTTCAACACCCGCATTGAGCGCCAGAAGGTTGGTCTGGAAGGCAATCTCGTCAATCACGCCAATGATCTTGGTGATCTCTTCCGAGGATTTTTCAATGCCGCTCATGGCCTCAATGGCGTGGGCCACAATGCCATCGCTCTGCTGCGCTTCCTTGCTGACCGACTGCACCCGGTTTGCCGCTTCACGGGCCCCATCGGCAGTTTGGCGAATGGCGACTGTCAATTCATCCAAAGCAGCCGACGTTTCTTCCAGATTGGCAGCCTGCCGCTCGGTGCGCGTTGCCAACTCGCCAGACGCTCTGCGGATTTCTTCCTTGCTGACGGCAATGTCATTGCCTTTGAGGCTCACACGCCCCATCGCTTGCTCCAGCTTGGTCAATGCATCATTGAAATTGTGGCGCAGGTCTTCGTATTTGCGACCAAGATCGTCACAACGCACGGTAAGATCACCATCTGCAAGCCGTTCCAGCGAAACGCCGATGGTGGACACAGCATGGGCTTGCTCACGGGCTTCCAGCGCCTGACGATCGATATTTTGCTGGCGCTCGCTGTCCAGTTCGCGTTGCTGTTCATGCTCACGCAGTGCCATGGCGTGGCGCTCGCGCACTTTTTCCTGCAAAGCCTGCGTGGCCTTTGCCATCATCCCAATTTCATTGCTCATGTCAGCATGAGGGACTTCAAAGCTGGTATTTCCATTGGCAACCTGATCAAGAGCGCTGCGCAACCGATTGAGAGAACCTGTAATGCCCCGAATAAGCCAAAAGGCAATCGCCAGCGAAAAGATCAAGACAATGGCGGCGGCAATAAGCACCTTGTTGGTGCCCGATTGCACATAATTCTGCAAATCATCCAGATAGGCACCTGTGCCAACCATGACACCCCACGGCTCGAAAGCCAGTCCATAGCCGACCTTCGGAAACACCATTTCAGGAGGTTGCGTTGGACGCGTCCAATAATATTTGGTCCAGCCGCCACCCTTGCGGCCGACATCAATCAGATCAGCAATCAGCCGCGTGCCAAATTTGTCCGCGGTGTTGATAAAATTTTTGCCGACGCCTGCCTGATCGGGATAAGCGAGACGTGTCCCGCTGTAATCATAAGCGAATACATAGCCATCAGGATTATAGCGCATGGCCGAAATGGCTTGAAAAGCCAGCGCTTTGGCCTGCTGTGTATCCAGCTCGCCTTTGATCTCTTTTTCGTGGTAAAATTTCAAAACAGACAAGGCGCTTTCCGCCATGATCCGCTGCATGTCATATTTTTGATCATAAATATTCTTGCTGGATGTGCTGATTTGATAAAATAGAACAACGGAAAATCCGAAAACGAGAATTCCAACAACCGAAAAGAGTTGCCAACCAATGCGAATTTTTTTCATGAGCTCCCCTCAATGCACTGGCGAGAGCTATAATTTGACATCGTTAAAAAACACTAATGGCCACAACCAAAAATTTTCTCTACGCTCGCAGCTTGCATGCCCAGATCAAGCCCAGATCCGGCCCAGAGCAAGCATAGAAAAATGTGCATTATTTTCGGGCCATGTTTCCGGCAATGTTTCCGGGCCATATTTTCAGGTTGGATTTTAGGTTGTGCCACGGCAGATTATTACTTGAAATTTTTATTCAAGTTTAATATCGAAGACTGTGTTAATGGCCTCGACCACCCCCATGCCGGTGACGACGCCTGAAATCAATTTTCGTCTGGAAGGATGTCTCATGGCGTCGCGCTGCTCATCTCGGCTCATTCATGCAGGTCTTGCCCTTTTGATCGCGGCTGGCACCCTGTTGCCGCCGCTCACTGTTGCGGCCCAGCAAATGCCTGCCACATCACAAGCGGCAGAAACATCATCCTCCCCTGCGTCGAACGAAACCACACCCGCACAGACCGCAGCGACGGGAATGGAGACAGACGCCACACCGCAGGCACGCGCTGACATTCCGCACAATTTATCGCCCATCGGCATGTTTATGGCCGCAGACTGGATCGTTAAAGGGGTGATGATCTCGCTCGGCCTTGCCTCTGTGGCGACATGGACCATCCTGATTGCCAAAGCCTTGCAACTGACCACCGCCAAGGCGCAGGTGCGTCGCGGCCTTGTGGCTCTTCAGCAGGCGCGGTCGCTGCATCAGGCGGCAATGAGCCTTGAGAAACACCGCGGAACCGTATCGATCATGCTGACCACGGCCGTCCATGAATTAAAACTTTCAGAACCGGCCCTCGATTATGCGGGCAACGACGGGGTAAAGGAGCGACTGTCTTCCGCTCTGTCCCGCATTGAGGTGCGGGCCGGACGCCGCATGACAGCCGGCACGGGCGTCTTGGCCACCATTGGCTCCATTGGTCCTTTTGTCGGTCTGTTCGGCACGGTTTGGGGCATTATGAATGCCTTCATCGGCATTTCCGAATCGCAAACCACCAATCTGGCCGTTGTTGCCCCGGGCATTGCCGAGGCGCTTCTGGCAACGGCCATCGGGCTTGTTGCCGCCATTCCGGCTGTGGTGATTTACAATGTGTTTGCCCGTGCCGTGACCGGTTATCGCCAGCAGCTGGTGGATGCAGGTGCTGCCGTTGAGCGCCTGCTCAGCCGTGATCTCGACTTTCGCAAGGTGCCCGCCGAGGTGCGCGCCGCCCGTCTCAAGGTGGTGACGGAGTAAGACCATGGCAGGCGGAATTCGTGAACAATCCGGTGACGATCTGGTCGAAAACCACGAAATCAATGTCACCCCTTTTATTGACGTCATGCTGGTGCTGATGATCATTTTCATGGTTGCGGCTCCCTTGGCCACGGTTGATGTCAATGTTGATCTTCCAGCCTCGAGTGCAGCACCTGCCAAACGGCCGGACGAGCCGATCTATCTGACATTAAAGCAGGATTTGAGCCTGTCTCTGGGCAATGACGTGATCAGCCGCGAGGGTTTGCCCGGCGCGCTGGAGCGGCTGGCAAAGGGCAACAAGGATGCACGGATTTTCCTGCGCGCCGATAAATCTGTGGGCTACGGCGACTTCATGACCGTGATGAACCTGCTGCGCGATGCCGGTTATTTGAAAATTGCGCTGGTGGGGCTCGAGACAATGCCGCAAGCGACATTCAGCGAGACGACCGCCCCGGCGCAAGCTCCGAGCACTCCATGAAAACCGGCATTGACGCGAAAAGCAGCAACCTTGCTGCAACAGATATCCTGCTGTGGACAGTTGCGGGCGTTCTCGCATTTGCCGCCCATGCCGGTGCTGTCGTGCTTTTGATGCAAGCGCCGGTGGAGGTAGCAGGTGTCAACGAGCCACCAGCCGCCATCATGATTGAAATGGCGGCCGAGCCGGAAGCCACCAATGTCGATGAAAACCAGATTACCCCTGACCAGCACGATGCACAGGAGGTAAAATCGGAAAGCGTGACGCCGCCGGTGGAGCCACCGCCGGAACCAGTGGTTCAACCGCAGCCGCAGCCGGAACCCACGCCGCCCGTGCCGGAAAAAATCGAGGAACCGCCACCGCCGATCACACCGCCGGTGGAGGAAAAGCCCGAACCTGCGCCTGAGCCGCCACCTGTGGAACAACAGGCGACGAAAGAGCTCGACAATGTCGCAGTTCCGCTGCCTCTTGTTCGGCCACCTGAACCGAAGATTGAGCAAAAGCTGGCAGAAAAACCCAAGCCAGCCATCAGAAAAAAAGCGCCACCACCACCAAAGGCCCAAGCCGCCACGCAAGAGGCAAAGGCAGAAGTGAAGCAATCGGACAGAACCGCTGCGAAAACCACCAGTTCTGGTCTGTTTTCATCATCGGTAACGCCTGCAAAATGGCAGGCGCAGTTAAGTTCCTATCTTCAGCGGCGCAAACGCTATCCGCGTGAATCCCAGCGCAACAGAGAAGAAGGCACCGTCTATGCCCGTTTTCAGATCGATGACAGCGGCAACGTCTTGTCGGTTTCCATCACCCGCTCCTCGGGTTTTGCCGCTCTGGATCAGGCCATTCTGGAGATGATCCGTAAGGCATCGCCCGTTCCGGCCCCCCCACCTGAGGCCGGGAAAACCATTACCGTGCCTTTCAAGTTCAATCTGCGATAAACGAAAACGACCTCCATCAGGAGGTCGTGTTTGTTAAAACCTACAGCTTTTACGCCGCCGTGATCAGCGGTTTTTCGGCCTTGCGGCGGTAGCTCTCGGCTTGCGCCATCATCAAAGGGCCAACGCCCTTGATGTCATCATCATTCAGCGCTTCAGAGAGATAATAAGCGGGTGTGCCATCGCGATAGACCCCGCCAAAGCCACCAAGACCCGCAACGCAGCAGATGTTGTGCAGCACCATCCGGCCCGCCTCATTGGTGCGCAGGGCATGGTGCTCCAGACTGTGCAAAGCACCAAGACCAATCTCGGCATAGGCCTGCCCCAACCCCAAGCGAGCCGCCTTGAGAAAGGCATAGGCAAACATCGCCGTTGCCGAGCTCTCGGCATAATTGCCGTTGAGATCAGGTTGATCAATCACCTGCAACCAGCGCCCGTCTTTGGTGCGAAGAGCGCGGAGTCGGTCAAAAAGAGCCGTTAGCCGTTGCTGCAAAACAACCTTGTTGGCACTGTCTAGCAAGAGATCAAACAGATCCACCATCGCCATGGCAAGCCAGCCAAGCGCCCGCGCCCAATGGGCGGGGGACAGCCCGGTTTTTGCATCCGCCCAGCTTTGCAGGCGTTGTTCATCATAGCCGTGGCGATAAAGGCCGCTGGCTTCATCGGCGGTCAGATCCAGCGAAATCAGCAATTCGTCCAAGGCATCCCACATCATCAGGGGCTGATTGACCAGCGCACCATATTCGGCCTTGAACGCCAGCCCCATATAGAGACCGTCCAGCCAGACCTGATGGGGATAACGCAATTTATGCCAATAAGGTCCGGCGGCAATACGCGGGTGGCTTTGCAACTGCCGCGCCAGAAGATCTGCCGCCTTGCGATAGCGCTCATCGCCCGTGTGCTGAAACAGGGTGATCAGGGCGCGGCCCGGCAAGATATTGTCGATATTATATTCGGTCAGAATATAACCACTCAACTGCCCCTCGGCATCCACCTGCGCATCGACGAGGCGTTTCAAATGGTCATACCAGCGTGCCTCGCCAGTAGCATCAAACAGAGCAATCAAACCGCGATAGAGGCAGCCATCTTCATAGCACCAGCTGCCGCCCTTATAGGGGGCGTAATCACGGGCGTAAGCATCGAAATAGTCCATCAACGGATCACTCATACGGCAACACTTTCAGGCAGAGATCGATTGGAGGGGCCAAACACGAGGCCGCTCTGGCTGTCGAATTGCGCATACTCGGCAATGATGCCGCCGTGGCGCACCGGCTCAATGTTGCATGCCATCACCGGCACATCAGCAACGGCCTCGGGATCATAAGTGATATGAATAGTCTCAAGCGTGATACCGGTGATCGGCGCTTCCGGCAGGCCAAAAAAGGCGGCAGCCGCCACCGCCACATTATGAGCCACCAGATTGCGCACCGTGATATTGGCAATATGCGGCGTCGTCTCTGTGACCGGCTGCGGGGTGCGGGTTTGCACCGCATCCGATTTGCCGTCCGCGTCGCAGAAGTAAAAGGCGTTGATAGCCAGCGGCGTCAGCACCGCATCCATCACACAGTCTTCCATCACGATGTTTTCCACCACACCGCCGCGACCCCGCCGGGTCTTGATCCGCAAACCTCGATCCGTCTCGCTCAGGCTACAGCGCCGCACAGTCACATTGCGCACCGAGCCACTCATTTCGCTGCCAATCACAACCCCGCCATGGCCGCGCTCCATGCGGCAATTTTCAATCGAAATATTTTCACAAACCTGATCCAGTCCGCCTTTCGGATCGCGCTTACCCGCCTTGATTGCAATACAATCATCGCCCACCGAGAAGAACACGCCCTTGAGGCTGACATCCACGCAGCATTCGGGATCAAAGCCATCGGTGTTGGGCGAAAACGGATCGTTGCGCACAAAAATTCCAAAGGCGCTGATCGCGCGCGATAACACCGGGTGAATGGTCCACGACGGTGAATTGCAAACGGTAATGCCCGACAACGTCACCCGCTCACAATGAGAGATAAACACGGTGCGCGGCCGCCTTGCGCCATCACGGGTTTCTTTTGGCCATGTCCACCAATCGCCCCGGTCGCCGCCGCCATCAATCACCCCCTCGCCGGTAATGGCAAGATCGGTGCAATCCACTGCGGTGATCAGGCTGGCGAAACAGGCCTCAGCCACCCCTTCCCACGTGCCCAGCACACGGGCTTTGTCATCACGGGCTGGCAAAATGGCATAACGGCTGCGATCGGCGATCCCCATCAACCGTGCATTTTTCTCCAGCAGCAAGGTCATGCGGCTTTTTAAAAAGAGCGGGCCGCAAGGCCAGTCGCCAGCAGGCACGCGCAATGTGCCATGGTCAGGCAATGCGTTGATGGCAGTCTGGATGGCGGCGGCATTATCCTCTGCATCACAGCGCGCGCCATAATCGGCAATATCAAAAAGAGCGGATTCAACCGGGGTTGCGAACGCACATTCCGCATCGCCAACGCGCAAGTTATAGTCACGGTCTGGCTCAAGATTGCTGAGCATGAAGACGACATTGTCTGTCTCACCCTGCTGCACCAGCGCACTCTCGCCATCAAACAGCGACCAGCTCACCGTATCCTTCAGCGCATATAGATTGTCCGATGCTGAATACGCAAAACACGCGGTTCGCGCAGTCACCGTCAAACACTGTAAGTCAGCCATGGCCTATCCTTTCTGGAACGGATGCCAAACCGATGATCTGGCATCCATTTTACGCCTTAAAGACCTGAAAGCGCGTCATCGACGCTATCAATAATCTCCTGGGCGGCATCATCGGCAGAGATATTGCCGTAAGCATAAGCCTCAAACACCGAGTCAAAGGCTTCGGTGACACGCGGATGCTCATAGAGTGGCGAGATCTTTGGACCCGTCGCATCCATCACAAGCTTATGGGCCAAAATCTGTTCCGGCTTGATTTTGCCTTCCTTTTCCAACACGGCAAGCGCTGCCTTGCTGGACGGAATTCCGCGCGAAGCGCCCAGAATCGTCACTGCCTCAGGATCGTTGAGCAGGCAATTGATAATCTGTGCTGCCGCCTTTGGCTCTTTGCTGTGTTTGGAAATGGCAAACAGCATGGAGGGTTTGCGATAGACACCTTGTGTCTTGGCATCCGCCACCGTCAAAAGCGGCACCGGCACCAGTTCCTGCCCCTTTTGCAGGGGTGTCGCGATTTTGCTGTAAACGCTATCCCATTGATAGGTGCCTGCAATCTTGCCGTCGGCCCAATTGGGGTTTTCATGCAGCAGAATATTGCCCGTACCCGCCACTTGCTTCCATGACATGATGGTGCCCTTATCCACCATGGTCTTGTAGAATTTCAGGCCTTCCGCCAGCTCAGCCGCTGTCCATGCCACCTTGTTGGTGTCTGGATCGATGAAGGATTTGCCGGTTTTTTGCGTCACCCGCAATGTTAGCTGCATGCGCGCATCCAGTGCCGCCCCTTCAAAGGGATAGGCGTCGGCACCGACTTTTTCCTTGATGATCGGCGTGTCTGCCAACAACTCGTCCCAAGTGGTCGGCACTTTCAGACCAGCCTTTTCAAACGTGGTCTTGTTGAAGAAGAAAACCCGGCCCGTCGTTGAGACAGGAATGCCATTCAGCTTGCCTTTGACAGTCCCGCCCTCAAGATCGGCGGCACTCCACTGGCTGAGATCAATAATATCCTTGAACTGGTTGAGATCGGCAAAGCCATCGCCATTCTTGCTGAAAATCGGCAACCACGGCCAATTGATCTGCATGATATCGGCTTCAGTGCCGCCGGCAATCTGGGTGGTGATTTTTTCCTGATGGCCGGTCCAGCCGGTGAATTCAGGATTGATGGTGTGGCCGAATTTTGCACCACAGACTTTCAACGCTTCCTGCGTGGCTTTGTGGCGGTCGTCGCTGCCCCACCACGACATGCGCAAGGTGGCGGCGTGGGCCGCGCCCAGGCTGGTGGCGGCCATAGCAAGGCCCAAAAATGCTGCTGTGATCTTTCTCATGTCGCTCCTCCCAGAACCCATTGTCATGACTGTATATTTGCCAGCGAGACGTTCTCGCCCGATGCGCGATCAAAAATGTGTGCCGCCCCCGGCTGCGGCACAAGGCGGATCATATCGCCGCTGATTTTGCCGCGCTCATAACGGCTGGCCTCGGTCACCGCGATCAAAGCGCGGCCTTCGACCTTTACGTGCAGATAGACCTCGTGGCCCATGAATTCGACATGCGACACCCGGCCGTTCAAACCGTTTTCTGTTGCCTGATCAACCATGGTAAAATGCTGTGGGCGTACCCCCAGCGTCACCTGACCACCCGCTTTGGGTTTCAGGCGGCTCATCATTTCCGGAGCAAGCTGCAACACCTGCTCACCGATTTTGACCCGGTCTCCGCTCAGCTCACAGTCCATCAGGTTCATTTCCGGGCTGCCGATAAAGCCTGCAACAAAGGCATTGGCCGGACGATTGTACAGCGTCACCGGATCGGCCACCTGCATGATCACGCCTTCCTTCATCACGCAGATGCGGTCGCCCATGGTCATGGCTTCCGTCTGGTCGTGGGTGACATAAACCACGGTGGATTGCAGGCCATTGGCCTTCAACTGCTTGTGCAGATCGGTGATGCGCACCCGCATCGAGGCCCGCAATTTCGCATCCAGATTGGAAAGCGGCTCGTCAAACAAAAACACCTGCGGCTTTTTGATCAAGGCACGGCCCACCGCCACGCGCTGGGCCTGACCGCCGGAAAGCTGCTTGGGCAGGCGCTCCAGATAATCACCAATTTCCAAAATGCCTGCTACTTCCTGCGTGGAGGCCTCGATCTCATCCTTGGGGCGGCGCTTGAGCCGCAGGCCAAAGGACAGGTTTTTGCGCACTTTCATATGCGGATAGAGGGCATAATTTTGAAACACCATGGCAATGCCGCGCTCGCCGGGGGCTTTGTCATTGACAAGACTGTCACCAATGCGGATTTCACCGCCACTCACCTGCTCCAGCCCGGCAATCATGCGCAGCGTCGTGGATTTGGCGCAGCCAGACGGCCCCACCAGCACCATGAACTCGCCATCTGCGACATCCAGATTGATGCCATGCACCGCCTTGAAGCCACCATAGGTCTTTTCGAGATTTTTCAGTTGCAAACGTGCCATTGTTTTATCCTTTGACCCCGCCCGACGAGATGCCTTCGATGAAATATTTCTGCGAAATGAAAAACACGATCAGGGCTGGCATGATGGTGACGACGGACATCGCCAGAATGCGGTTCCACTCAAATGCTTCGGTGGTGTCGATGGAAAGTTTCAGCGCCAGCGAGACGGGGAATTTATCGACCGACGAGATGTAAATCAGCGGGCCGAGGAAGTCGTTCATGCTCCACATGAACTGAAACAGGCAAACCGAAATCAAGGCTGGTGCCAGCATGGGCACAACAATGAAAATCAACACCTGCCAGCTGTTGGCACCATCAACGCGGGCCGCCTCTTCCATATCGCGCGGTATGGCGCGCAAGAACTGCACCAGCATGAACACGAAGAAAGCGTCACCGGCCAAGGCGGATGGCACCCAGAGCGGCAGAAAACTATCGAGCCAGCCCATGTCACGAAACAGCAGATATTGCGGAATGCGGGTGACAACATTGGGCAAAAGCAGTGTGGCAATCAGCGAGCCAAACAGAATTTTCTTGCCCGGAAAGTCAAACCTTGCGAAGCCATAGGCCACCGCTGTGCAGGAAATGGCCGTGCCAATCACCTTGGGCACAATGATATAGGCAGTGTTAAGAAAGAAATGGCCGAAGGTGTAAGCCGTGGATGTCTGCCAGCCCTTGATATAGCCATCCAGCGTTGGCGAATTGGGCCAAAAGCCCGGATTGGCAAACATTTCTGCATTGGTTTTAAACGATGCGCCAATCAGCCAGATCAGCGGATAGAGCATCAAAAGGCCAACAGCTGTGAGAATGCCATAGCGAACAACCGCACCGATCACCTGACGGCGGGCCTGTTTGCGGCGAATGACGTCGGCATCTTCAATGCTCGCCATTGAATTGTGAAGAACATGGTCGGTCATGAGATCAGCTCCTCTTGTCGCCAGCGTAATAGACCCAGTGGCGCGACGACCAGAAGGCAATAACGGTGAGCACCATGATGATGGCAAACAGCACCCAGGCGATGGCCGAGGCATAGCCCATGTCAAAGCGCTTGAAGGCCTCGTCATAAATATACAGCGGCAACAGATAGGTGGATTTCAACGGCCCGCCCTGGGTGATGATGTAAGGGCCGTTAAACTCTTGAAATGCCTGCACCATCTGCATGATCAGATTGAAGAAAATCACCGGCGTGATCAAAGGCAGGGTGATGTGCACAAAAGCACGCCAGCGATTGGCCCCATCAATGGCGGCGGCCTCATAGAGCGATTTATCAACGCTTTGCAGGGCAGCCAGAAAGATCACCATGGCCGAGCCAAACTGCCACAATCTAAGCAGAGTAATGGTAAACAGCGCGTTGGTGGGATCGCCAAACCAGTTGACCGCCTCAAAGCCCATTGAGGTCAGCGCCATATTGACGATGCCGGTATCGGCAAAAATATAGCGCCACATCACCGCAATGGCGATAGAGCCACCCAGAATCGAGGGCACATAAAAAGCGGTGCGGAAAAAATTGATGAATTTCAGCCGGTAATTGAGAATAACCGCGATAAACAATGCAAAAATCAGCTTCAGCGGTACCGTCAGCAGCACATAAAACAAGGTGACGGAAAGCGATTTGCGAAAGGTGCGGTCTGCCGTGAACAGCTTGATATAATTGGCAAGACCCGTGAACACCGGTGCACTCATCAAATTATAATCGGTAAAGCTGAGATAAAACGACACCACAAACGGAAGCGCGGTGAACACCAACAGGCCGACAATATAGGGCGACAGATAAACCAGCCCCATGAAACGGTTCTCGCCACTCATGCGGCAAACCTCCCGGCTATACGCTCACCAGCGATGGCTGAGCCGATCTGCGCTGCAAAGTTGCGCAAGATACGGCCCCTCACGCCTGTGACAGCAGAAAACATGTTTTCAACTTTGTGCATTCATTCAACCGGGAAAACATCAGCCGCACGATCTATACGGGTGGCCTTGTCCTCTTGTCCCGCTCCTTCCAGTGGCCAGACTCCACACTTCTTTTCAATCTGCAAGGCTTGAAATCAATTTAATGTATTGATTTAATGTATGTTATTGCCAGAGCTCCAAAATGGCAGGATCAATACACCTCAGCAGATTTTCATCGTATTGAAGTAGTATACTAGCATACCCGTTTGCGAGAATAGAGAATATGGGACAAAAAGATGGATAAAACTGAACAGACAGTTTTGGCAGGCATTCCCGTCAATGCGGTGAGCCTGACCCTGACGCGCTCGGCCATCAAGATGCAGCATACGCCGCGCTGGAGTGTTGATAAGGTCAACACGGTGCATGATCTGGCCATCTGCCTGACGGGTCGCGCACGCTATGTTATTGACGGGGAAGAGATTATCATGGAGCCCGGCTGCGCCATGCTGATTGAGGCCAATATGCCGTTTCGCGGACAGTCCATCTCGCAAGAGCCCTATACCGGCCTCGCCCAGCATTTCACCCTTGAGGTGTTTGGCCAGATGGATCTGATTTCGCAAATGAAAGTCCGTCGCAGTGTCGCCCTGCCGCGCTGGACGATGCTGGAACCGCTGGTGCGCTATTATCGCGAGAGCGTGCCTTTGTCATCGACCACGCTGATCCAGCATCATATGTTCATGGTGTTGCTGATCCAGTTTATGGAAGCGGCCTTTGAAGGCTGGCGACCGCAACAAGAGGCGGCCCTCGACAATCCCGATCAGCTCTCGCTTGCCGTCATGGTTGCCTCCAGCCGCATTGCGGCCGATCCACTCGATGACAGCATTGTCGAGCAGGTTTTGGAGAACATTCCCTATAACCGCGATTATTTCCGCCGTATTTTTCGACGTCAAGTGGGATTTACGCCGCTGAAATATCAGGAATTCAAGCGCATGGAACGCGCCATGGGCCTGTTGGCGGGGGGATTGTCAGTCAAAAAATCCTCAGAGCTCAGCGGCTTTAGCGATCCCTATTATTTCTCGCGTATGTTCAAGCATTATATTGGCGTGAGCCCCGCAGGCTATAAAGCCGCCGAGCGCCGCCATCGGGATGGCCAGTTTCCGCGCGGAGAAGAAGATGGCAAGGTCATCTATCCACTACAACGCCGCCCATCCTGACCGACGATCAACAGAGGATCACTTGCGCAGAATGACCCAGATCGCATGAATAATGCCTGGCACGTAACCGCAAAGCGTCAACAAAATATTGAGCCAGAATTGCAAGCCCAAGCCGACTTGCAAAAACACGCCCACTGGCGGCAACAGAATAGCGAAAAGAATACGAACAACGTCCATGGGACCTCCAAACAACACCAACTGAACAGACAACGCGCAAACCTCGCAAGAGTTCACTTACTGCTGCGATTTTAATTGCCGCTGCGATTATGCGATGCCGCCCGCATAATCGGGCGTCGGCCGGTCCATCACCTGCCGACCCATTAGGCTTGCCGTCAGATCGGCCATCAACATTGCCGTGCGTCCGCGCTCATCTAAAAATGGATTCAGCTCCACCAGATCCAGGCTGGTCACCAGACCGCTATCATGCAGCATTTCCATCACCAGATGCGCTTCACGAAAGGTGGCTCCGCCCGGCACGGTGGTTCCAACCGCTGGCGCAATTGACGGGTCCAGAAAATCGACATCAAAGCTGACGTGCAACAACCCGTTGGCCGCTTTGACCTTTTCCAGGAATGGGCGCAGCAACACGCCCACGCCATGCTCATCAATCATGCGCATGTCATGCACGGTAATGCCGGTTTCCCGCAAGGCCGCTCTTTCTGCCGGATCAACGCTGCGGATGCCAATCATCGCGACATTGGCTGGGTCCACCGCATGGGTCAGCTTGGGGTAATAGCCCTGAAAACCCGAGCGGCCGGTAAAATAAGCCACCGGCGTGCCATGCAGATTGCCGCTTTGGGTGGTGTCCAGCGTATGAAAATCGGTGTGCGCATCCAGCCACAACACAAACAGCGGACGGCCAAGCTCTTTTGCGCGCCGCGCCAGACCCGGCACGGTGCCCGCCGACAAAGCATGGTCCCCGCCCAAAAAAATCGGCATGACTGATTCGCTTTCCCGGTAGGCGCATTGCTCAAGCGCTTCAATCCAGCCCACCGTTTCCGGCAGATGGTGAATGGCCGGATTGGGATGCAGCAGAGGCTTGAGCGGCGTTGGGGCAATATTGCCAATATCGCCAACCTCGTGACCAAGCTCAGTCAGCATGGAAGCCAGACCCGCAATGCGCAAAGCACTTGGTCCCATTTCGCATCCAAGACGGCCTGCACCAATCTGCACAGGCGCACCAATCAATGTACATTTCATCGCCAACTCCCTCTGATGACACAATTACAGCACAGAGAACCGCGAGTTTGAACCGTGCATTTTGCGCATTATGTCCAATAAATGTGACATTTCGTCATCGGATTGATCTAAAATGCCAGATAAAATCACAATGCCAACAAAGAGGTGAGCATTTTTGCTGCACAGCCACACGGCACTTGAAAAGTGCATCGCATGCGGCATCCTCGCACAATCAGATCAAGATCAATCAAATCAAAACAAACACGACAAGGGGCAACATGACAGACCGATTGAAGGGAAAAATCGCCATCATCTCTGGTGGCGCGACAGGCATGGGCGGCGCAGCTTCAAAGCTGTTTGCAGCCGAAGGCGCAAAAGTCGCGATTATTGATCGCAACGAAGCGGAAGCGGCAAAAACCGTTGCAGACATCCGAGCAGACGGCGGCACCGCAGACTTCTGGACCGCCGATGTCTCGCAGGAAGATGCCGTGAAAGCAGCAGTCAAGGGCGTGGAAGACACCTTTGGCCCGGCAACCGTGCTGTTCAATCACGCCGGTACCATTGTCATCAAACCCTTTCTGGAAACGACGCTGGAGGAATGGGACTGGCTGCATGCCGTCAACGTGCGTTCCATGTTTTTGATGACCAAGGCTGTTCTGCCCGGCATGATTTCAGCCGGCGGCGGCTCTATCGTCTGCACATCGTCGATTTCGGCTGTGGCGGCAACGCCGATGGAAGTGCTCTATGACACGACAAAGGGTGCGGTGCATATGTTTGCCCGCGCTATTGGCGTCGAATTCCGAGATCGCAACATCCGCTGCAACGCTGTTTGCCCTGGCTTTATTCGCACCCCACATGGCTTGCGCGAGGTGGAAGAGTTGCAACGCTTGGGCGTTGACGTGTCCGATGCCGCCATTGCCGCTGCCCAAGGCCGCATTGGCGAGCCGGAAGATGTAGCGCGCGCCGCCCTTTATCTCGCCAGCGATGAGTCCATGTTCGTCAATGGTGCCCATCTGTTTGTTGACAATGGCTTTACCGCCATATGATAAAAAGGCCGTGCGGATCGCTCCGCACGGCCAAGTCTCGATTGCCACCACCCGGAAGGGTTTCTTCGACACCATTGCAAGTCCGCCTTTGCTCTGGCATCTTGTTTTTTAGTTAATTCTAATTTAAAAAGAAGTCAAGGATAAATCACGCCTTTGCGCAAGATAACATTGGCGTAGAGGCGCGGCTCACCCGTCTGCACCACAGTATGGGCGGCTTTGACACGTGGATAGAAATCCGGCCCCAGCAATGGTACCACCGACTGCTTGGGCTCATGGGCTTTGCAGCAATCGATGATCTCCTGATGAACCGGATCCAGCGCATCGCGATCCTTGCCAACCGTGGAGCGGAAGATGGCCTCGGGCACAAAATCATCAATCGGCAGCACCGACAAAATGGCATCCAGAACAGGAATGAGGCCCAAGCCATCCAGACGCACCAGGCGGCGCGCATGCTCAAGACCGGGATAATTGCCGTCGACAATCGCAATTTCATCGCCGTGTCCCATGGCACGCAACGTGGCCAAAAGGTCGGGGTTAAGAATGGGGTTGAGACCCTTCAGCATTACACAAGCTCCTTGAACAAAACATTCTGATCCAAAAGATAGCGGGAAAACAGCGGCAGGCTGGCACCGCCAACCGACCGGGCCTGATGCCCGACAATCCCTTCCACAATCTCGGGCATCAACACACCCTGCAGATCCAGTTCACGCGCGGCGTCGCGCGTTGCCGCAACCAGACGCTGGCGCACCCAATCGGGAAAACCGCCATCAATCACCGCTGCCGAAAAGTCAATAACCGAAGCGGATGCGACAATGGCCTGCGCCAGGGCCGCTGCCGAATCCCTTATCCAGATCTCCAGCGGTTCGCCGTAATCAATCCAATCGTTTGGCGAATACCACAATGCTTTCGGGTCATGGCCATATTCGCGCAACAGATTCTCAAGCACAAAAATCGAGGCAATTTTCAACAATTGCACCGTCTTGCCGTCGCGTCTTTGCACCGGCAAAGGCCCTAGAGCACCCGCCGTGCCAGAGCGGCCAGAAAACAGCGAGGCATTGAGCACAATGCCGCCGCCAATAAATGAGCCAACAAAAAAGTAAATAAAATCAGGATACTGCGGACCAACACCAAACACCAACTCGGCCGCACAGGCCGAGGTGGCGTCATTTTGCAAAAACACCGGATACGCCACTCTCGCCGCCGCATCGGCATGAAGATCAGCTTTACGCCAGGCGTCCATGTCCTTGGCGGGCGCACCTGTTTCTTCCGCCCAGTTCCACAATTCAAACGGTGCTGCAATGCCCACCCCGGCAATGCGCGCACGCTCTGCATGATCCAGACGCGCCTCGATCTCGGCAATGCCCTCGACGATAAAATCCAAAAGCACATCGGGCATGGGATAAGCATAGGTGCGGCGCACTTCGTGGCGGATTTTGCCAACAAAATCCATCAACACCAGATTCGCACTGCGACGGCCAATCTTGACACCAAACGAATAGGCCCCATCGGGATTGAGCCGCATCGGCACGGAGGGCTGCCCCACCCGTCCGCGCACGGGCTCGCCGCGGATCAGCAAGCCCTCGCGTTCCAGCACGCGCATGATCACGGTGACGGTTTGCGCAGAAAGACCGCTGCGCCGTGCAATTTCAGCCTTGGACAAACTGCCATGGCGGCGCACCAGCGACATCACCAGCCGCTCGTTGTAAGCGCGCACGCCAACCTGGTTGGCACCACCGCTTGTCTCGAGGATCGCGGCAGGCACAGCCTCGCTCGCATACATCCTCTCTGCCATTTCCATTCCTCCCACCCTCTTCATAGGGGTTTTTTCTTAACGCAAATCTCAAACGGTGCCAGCTTGGCACGCGCTCCTCCGCTTCGCCTGAGACTTTCCTTAGCATGGCACAAGGAATTAATAATTCAATTCGATTTATTTATTGACAGCGATTTCTTTTAGTGGTTTTTTCATGTCGGAAGCATGGACGACCTTCAAAAGACGTGTTGAGCCATGTGAACCGAACGGCCCTGAGGAGGGCAGTTCATTATTTATCCTTGGGAGGGATCCTTTATGAAGACCAATTTGATCGGTGCCACGCTTGGTGCCTTGGCTCTCGGTGTCGTTTTTTCATCTGGCGCACATGCTGCCGGCGTTTCTGCCTGCTTGATCACCAAGACCGATACAAACCCATTTTTCGTCAAGATGAAGGAAGGCGCTGAAGCCAAGGCCAAAGAACTTGGCGTAACGCTGAAGTCCTATGCCGGCAAGATCGACGGCGACAGCGAAAGCCAGGTTGCAGCGATTGAGACCTGCATTGCCGACGGCGCAAAGGGTATCCTCATCACTGCATCCGACACCAAGGGCATCGTGCCTGCTGTCAAGGAAGCCCGCGACGCTGGCCTTCTGGTGATTGCACTTGATACCCCGCTTGACCCGATTGATGCAGCTGACGCAACCTTTGCAACCGACAACCTGCTGGCTGGCAAGTTGATTGGCCAGTGGGCTGCCGCAACGCTGGGTGACAAGGCAAAGGATGCCAAGGTTGCCTTCCTCGACCTGACCCCTGCACAGCCATCGGTTGACGTTATGCGTGACCAGGGCTTCATGATGGGCTTCGGCATTGACCCGAAGGACCCAACCAAGATTGGCGATGAAACCGATCCACGCATCGTGGGCCACGACATCACCAACGGCAATGAAGAAGGTGGCCGTACAGCCATGGAAAACCTTCTCCAGAAGAACCCGAACATCAACGTTGTTCACACCATCAACGAGCCTGCCGCTGCTGGCGCTTATGAAGCGCTGAAGTCTGTTGGCAAGGAAAAGGGCGTGTTGATCGTTTCCGTTGACGGCGGCTGCCCAGGCGTGAAAAACGTTCAGGAAGGCGTGATCGGCGCAACATCGCAGCAATACCCGCTGATGATGGCGGCCCTCGGCATCGAGGCCATCAAGAAGTTTGCTGACACTGGCGAAAAGCCAAAGCCAACCGAAGGCAAGAACTTCTTTGACACCGGCGTGTCGCTGGTCACAGACAAGCCTGCCAAGGGCGTTCCATCCATCAGCGTTGCTGACGGCCTGAAGAAGTGCTGGGGCTAATGCCTACCCGCTCAGTTTAAGCATCGAAGGGCGGCTCAGGCCGCCTTTCTCACACCACGGCGACCCAACCTGCGGTCGTAACAGCGACAAAGATTAAATAGAGACTATCTTAAAAGCCGAAGGCCGCCGCAGGCAAATTGTTGCAGCAGGCTGGCCCGGCCCTCATACCTCAATAGAGGCCGACGGGAGGAAAACCGATGAGCGAGCCGAAAGCCGCCACAAAACCCCATCTTGAATATGAAAATGTGTTGTCCGGCAGTTCAAAACAGGTCGCGCAATTCGATTCAGATAAAAAAACACCCGTGCAGAAGTTTCAGTATTTTCTGCACTCAAGCCCGGCCGCCGTGCCCTTGATCGTTCTGATCCTGTCGCTTGCCGTCTTTGCATCCATTTTGGGGTCCAAGTTTTTCTCCCCCTTCGCATTGACGCTGATTTTGCAGCAGGTGGCCATTACCGGCGTTATCGGGGCCGCCCAGACCCTGGTTATTCTCACCGCAGGCATCGACCTTTCGGTTGGTGCCATCATGGTTCTGTCATCCGTGGTGATGGGTCAGGTTGCGGTACACTATGGTGTTCCTGCGCCGCTGGCTGTTCTCTGTGGGTTTGTCGTTGGTGCCGTATGCGGCTTTATCAACGGCTTTCTCATTGCCCGCGTCAAGCTGCCGCCCTTTATCGTGACACTCGGCATGTGGCAGATCGTTCTGGCCACCAACTTCCTCTATTCTGCCAATGAAACCATCCGCTCGCAGGATCTTGGCGACAGTGCTGCACTGTTGCAGATTTTCGGCCAGAGCGTCAAACTGGGCGGTGCCGTGTTTACCTATGGCGTCATTGCCTTGGCTGTGCTGGTAGCCGTGCTTTGGTACGTGCTCAACAACACCGCCTGGGGCCGCCATCTCTATGCCGTGGGCGATGATCCCGATGCGGCTGAACTGTCTGGTGTCAACGTCAAGCGTATGTTGATTTCGGTCTACACCTTGGCAGGCCTGATCTGCGCGCTGGGTGGCTGGGTGATGATTGGTCGTATCGGCTCGGTCTCGCCAACGGCTGGCCAGTTTGCCAATATTGAATCCATCACGGCTGTGGTGATTGGCGGCATGTCGCTGTTTGGCGGTCGCGGCTCCATCCTCGGCATGCTGTTTGGCGCGCTGATTGTTGGCGTGTTCCAGCTTGGCTTGCGCATGGCAGGCACCGACCCACAATGGACCTATATGCTGATTGGTGTGCTGATCATTGCCGCCGTCGCAATTGACCAATGGATCAGAAAGGTAGCAGGCTAATGGCACAAGAACCCATCCTCACCGCTCGCGGTCTCATCAAGCGCTACGGCCGTGTTACCGCCCTCGACAAAGCCGATTTCGATCTCTATCCGGGCGAAATTCTAGCCGTGATTGGTGATAACGGCGCTGGCAAATCCTCACTGATCAAGGCTATTTCCGGTGCTGTGACACCGGATGAAGGCGAGATCAAGCTGGAAGGTCAAACGATCCATTTCCGCTCTCCTATCGATGCGCGCAAGGCAGGTATTGAGACGGTGTATCAAAACCTTGCTCTGTCGCCTGCGTTGTCCATCTCTGACAACATGTTTCTGGGCCGCGAGTTGCGCAAGCCCGGCATCATGGGCAGCCTGTTTCGCTCGCTCGACAAGGCTGCCATGGACAAATTCTCCCGTGACAAGCTGTCCGAGCTTGGCCTGATGACCATTCAAAACATCAATCAAGCCGTGGAAACCCTCTCGGGCGGTCAGCGTCAGGGTGTGGCCGTGGCGCGCGCTGCTGCCTTTGGCTCAAAGGTGGTTATTCTCGATGAGCCAACAGCCGCACTCGGCGTCAAGGAAAGCCGCCGCGTGCTGGAGCTTATTCAGGACGTGCGCTCGCGCGGCATGCCGATTGTGTTGATTTCGCACAATATGCCGCATGTGTTTGAGGTTGCCGATCGCATCCACATTCACCGCCTGGGCAAGCGTCTGTGCGTGATCAATCCGAAGGATTACACCATGTCGGATGCCGTGGCCTTCATGACCGGAGCGAAAGAGCCGCCCGTGGAAGCGATTGCCGCATGACAACATCCATTTCCTCCCTTCTTGAGGAAATCATACGGCTGGCAACAAATGCCAGCCGTTTCATGATTGGTATTGCCGGCCCACCAGGTGCTGGCAAATCTACCCTGTCGGACGCTTTGCGCGATGCGCTGATTGCCCATGGTGAGACGGCTGAGATCCTGCCCATGGATGGCTTTCACATGGACAATGGCATTCTGGAGGAGCGCGGCCTCTTGCCCCGCAAGGGATCACCAGAAACCTTTGATGTTCGTGGCTTTCTCGACATTGTCACCGCCGTGAAGCGCGGCGATGAAGAGGTGCTGGTGCCGGTGTTTGACCGCTCCCGCGAACTGGCCATTGCATCTGCCCGTGCTATTTCGCCCGACACCCGCTTTATTCTGGTTGAAGGCAATTACCTTTTGCTGGATCAGGCACCCTGGAACCGGCTTGCACCTTGCTTTGATCTCACCCTGTTTGTCGGCCCTCCGCTGGATGTGCTGGAACAGCGCCTTCGGGAGCGCTGGGTGCATTTTGGGCTGGATGAGGCCGCAATCGCCTGGAAACTCAACGGCAACGACCTGCCCAATGGCCGCTTGGTGATTGAAAAATCACGCCCCGCGAACATTAGCGTGGATGTGATTGATCTGAAATAACGAGAATTCTCCTCTCGACAAAATCCATAGCCGTGCTTACAAAATAAGCACGGCTTTTTTTTGCACAATTTTGTTGACAGCAGCCTTGAACCCCGCTCTATTTGTATAGTCAAAAAGCCAAAACAATTGGCAACAAACGGGGAATGGCGCAGCCTGACAGCTCATTGCGGGCGCGGGTAAAACTGGAGAGATCATGATGCAGAAAAGACTGTTGCTCAAGGCGGCGCTGGGTGCTGCCCTGTTGTTTGGCGCAAGCGTTTCGGCCCATGCCGAAGATGCGCTCGCCAAGATCAAAGCCGCTGGCACCTTGAAAGTTGGCACCGAAACCGCTTTTGCCCCCTTCGATTTCATTGACGCTGGCGATCACGTTGGTCTCAACGTGGATCTCTTTGCCGAAATCGGCAAGGAACTCGGCGTGAAGATCGAGTGGGTTGCCCTGCCATGGGATGGCGTTTTGCCAGCCTTGGAAGCCGGCAAGTTTGATATGGTCGCTGGCCCCGCCACGATCACCAAGGCCCGCATGGAGCGTTACCGCTTCACGGCACCGATCGCCGAAGCCACGGTTGCCATCCTGAAAAAGGCAAGCGACAAGGCCATTACCAAGCCCGAAGATCTGGCAGGCAAAGCCGTCGGCGTTGGCAAGGCCACATCACAGCTGGCCCAGCTTCAGGAATTCTCGGCTACATTGCCCAAGAAAATTGATGTCCACGAATACGTGTCCTTCAACGATGCCTATGCCGATATGGCCGCTGGCCGCGTTGTGGCTGTTGCCAATTCGCTGCCCAACATTGCTTTCGTGGCCAAGCAGCGCAATGGTGTCTTTGAAGTGGTTCTGCCTCCCTTTGGCAAGAAGAGCTATTTCGGCTTTATCGGCACCAAGGATGCAGACCACGCCAGCCTGATTGATGCCGTCGATGCCGCGCTGATCAAGATGAAGGGCGATGGCCGCATGGCAAAATTGCAGGAAAAATGGTTCGGCACCAAGTTTGATACGCCAGACAGCGTCAAAGACCCGGCATTTTGAGATGTGCCAATTGGGAGGGCGTGAAAGCGCCCTTCTTTCTTTGCCACACTGAACGATCCATGCTCATTGATGGCCACAAAATCGCAAAGACCGGAGAGCCATGTCTTTCAAACTCTTCTTCCTGCTGGTCAAGGCTGCTGGGTGGACACTGGGCATCAGCGTGATTTCCATCGTCTTTGGTTTTCTGCTGGCCGTTGTCCTGTCCGCTGCCATGCTTTCCGGTAAGCCGCTCTATACGATGCCGACCAAGCTGTTCATCAGCTTCTTTCGCGGCGTGCCACTGCTGGTGCAATTGCTGCTGATCTACAATCTCCTCCCCTTCATTGGTATCAACGTGCCAAGTGTGGTGGCCGCCATCATTGGCCTGTCGCTCTGCACAGCCGCCTATCAGGCCGAAAACCTGCGGGGCGGATTTGAGAGCGTGCCGCGCGGCTTGATTGAAGCCGCTGATATGGCCGGATTTTCGCAAAGGCAGACATTCTTGCGCATCAAACTGCCCATTGCACTTCGGCTGACGTTTCCGGCTCTGGTCAATGAAGCGATCATGATCCTCAAATCCTCCTCGCTGGTGTCGGTGGTGGGCATTGTCGAGCTGACCCGCATGGCACAAGATCTGGCTGCCTCCACCTATCTGCCGCTGGAACTGTTTTCAGCAGCCGGGCTGATTTACCTGATCATCTGCTGGAGCGTGGCGCTGTTGAGCAGCACAGTTGAACGTGCGCTTCCGGGAGCCATCAAATGATGTTTGATCCCAAAGTCATTCTTGATCACCTGCCGGAGATTGCCAGTGGTGCCCTCACCACGCTGTGGATCTGGATTGTCGGCATGGTGCTGGGCATCTTTGTTGGCTTTCTGGTGGCAACAGGGCGTCGCTATGGCGGCAGATTTCTGGATATTCCGCTGGGGCTGGTGGTGGAAGTGCTGCGCGGCACTCCGTTTCTGATCCAGATTTTCCTCGTTTATTATGGCGGCCCCTATGTGGGCGTGTCGCTGGACCCGATCCCCTGCGGGTTGATTGGCCTCACCGTCTATTCCGCCGCCTATTATTCGGAAATTTTCCGCGCAGGCTATGGCTCGGTTCCCCATGGCCATGTGGAAGCGGCGGAATGCCTCGGCTTGACGCGCTTTCAAACCATCCGCCGCATTCTGCTGCCGGAAATGGCGCTGATTGTGCTACCGCCTTGCGTCAATCTCGCCATCATTCTTTTGAAAGAATCGGCCGTGTTGTCGATCATCACCGTTCCCGAACTCACCGCCACCGTCAGCGCCATTGGCTCGGCCCAATATGCCTTTCTGGAGGCGATTTTTGTGCTGGCGGTGATTTACTGGGTCATTGTGGAGGCCACCGCCTGGGCGGCCCGCAAGACTGAAGCCCGTTTGAGCAGATTGAGGTTTTCCGCGCCATGACGCTTCCCGCCATTTCCATATCCAAGCTCGTCAAGCGTTTTGGCCCCAACACCGTGTTGAGTGACATCAATCTGGAGATCCCGGAAGGTAAAGTTTCCTGCCTGATCGGCCCTTCCGGCTCCGGCAAAAGCACGCTGCTCCGCTGCATGGCCTTTCTGGAAGAGGCCAGCGAAGGCATGATCACCATCAGCGGCGAGGCGCTTGGCTATTTTGAGCGCCCTGATGGTCAGCGCGAACGCCTGCCCGCCGCCCAGATCCGCACTGTGCGCTCCAAAATCGGCATGGTGTTTCAGCAGTTCAATCTCTGGCCGCATATGACGGCGCTTGGCAATGTATCAGAAGCGTTGAAGACCGTGCACAAAGTGCCAAAGCGCGAGGCCGAAGACCGCGCCATGGTGCAGCTGAAAAAGGTGGGGCTGGAAAACCGCGCAGGCCACTATCCCTCCCAACTCTCCGGTGGTCAGCAGCAACGCGTGGCCATTGCCCGCGCACTCGCCTTGCAGCCCAAAATCATGCTGTTTGATGAGCCCACCTCGGCACTCGACCCCGAATTGACCGGCGAAGTCCTGACCGTGATGCGCGACTTGGCAGCGGAGGGCATGACCATGGTGGTGGTCAGCCACGAGATTGGCTTTGCCGCCACAGTGGGCCAGCAGATCAGCTTTCTCGATCACGGCAAGCTGTTGTTCACCGGCGCACCATCGGATGTTTTTGCCAAGCCGCGCCATCCAAGGTTGGAGCAGTTCCTTGACACCTATCTGGATCGCGGTGCATCGATGCTGGCATGATGACAGACGAGATCGACACACGCGGCAAATCGCTGCACCAGCGCATTCTGGATGATATTGAGAGCAATATCCTCTCAGGGACATGGCCGCCGGGCTATAAAATCCCCTCTGAACAGGTGCTAACCGAGAAATATGCCTGCTCACGTATGACGGTGAACAAGGTGCTGACCCAGCTTGCCCGTGCAGGGCTGGTGCTGCGCAAGCGCAAAACCGGTAGCATTGTCATGCCGCAGAATTCGCAAAGCGCCATTCTGGAAATTTACGACATTCGCGATGAAGTCATCGCACTGGACAAGACCTATCATCACGGCATTCTCGCACGCACCATCCGCGCTCCCACCAAGGCTGAATCTGACAACCTGTCTCTTGCACCCCGCCGCAAGCTGCTGGCCCTCACCTGCCTGCATTATGCCAATGACAAACCCTTTTGTCTGGAAGAGCGCATTATCAATCTCGGCGTCGTACCGCAGGCGCTTGATGCTGATTTTGCCGATCTGGCCCCCGGCCCGTGGCTTTTGGACCACATTCCGTGGAACGCTGCCGAACACCGCATTGCCGCCGAAGCCGCCAATGATGCGGCGGCCAAAACCTTAGACATTGCCGCCAACAGCCCGGTTCTGGTGGTGGAGCGCCAGACCTGGCGGCTGGATGAGACCGTCACTCAAGTGCGCCTCACCTACCCCGGTGCCAGCCACGCCGTCACCGCCCGCTTCACCCCCTCGCAACGTCTTTTAACCCCTGCCTGAGCACAGAGAAGAGATCGCCATGGCCCGCACCGACACACTAAAGCTTGGAACCTTTGTCTACACCTTCGGTTTCAACCCGGCAGCGTGGCGGCACCCGGATGCCGATGTGCAGGGGGCCAACAAGATTGATCACCTGCTCAACGTTGCAAAAATCTCGGAAGCGGCCAAATTCGACTTTATGTTTTTAGCCGACTCCCCCGCCGCCGCCATTGGCGATGCCGATGCGCTGGCCCGCTCGCCCACCAAGATGAACCGGTTTGAACCGCTGTCGCTGATTTCGGCGCTGTCGGTGCTGACGGAAAAACTCGGCTTTGTCGCCACCGCCTCCACCAGCTATTACGAGCCTTACAACATTGCTCGCCTGTTCGCCTCGATTGATCATCTCAGCGGTGGCCGCGCTTGCTGGAATGTTGTCACCTCCGACCATGATGAAACCGGCTATAATTACGGTTTTGAAGGCCTGCCACCCCATGCGGAGCGCTATGAGCGCGGCTCGGAATTCGTCGATGTGGTGTTTGGCCTATGGGATAGTTTCGAGCCGGATGCATTGGTGCTGGACAAGGCAAAGGGGCTTTACCACGACAAGGATAAGCTGCACACGCTGAACCACAAGGGCAAGCATTTTCAGGTGCGGGGGCCGCTCAACATTGCAGCAAGCCCGCAAGGCCGCCCGGTGATTGCGCAGGCTGGCGGATCTGAAGCTGGCATGGAACTGGCCGCCCGCACCGCCGAAATTGTCTTCAGCCTTGCCTCCAATTTGGAGCGCAACAAGGCTTTCGCTGATAATATCAAGAGCCGCATGGCCAAATATGGCCGCTCTACCAATGATTTGAAATTGATGCCGGGCTTGGTGGTCAATGTCGGTGAAACCAAAGCCGAGGCCCAGGCCAAGGTGGATTTCCTGATCGATAATCTACACCCCGACGTGGGCCGCTGGATGCTGGGGGAATTTCTGGAAGCCGATCTCTCCGGCGTGGCGCTCGATCAGCCCTTCCCGCTGGAGCGCCTGCCCACAGAGCCAAAAGGCTCAAAAGCCATGTTTGAATGGTTGCGCGATTTCATCATGGAAGGCCACACTGTTGGCGAGTTGATCCGCTTTTACGCAGAAAAAAGTACCGGCAACGGCATCACCGGCACCCCCACCGAGATCGCCGATTTCATGGAAGAATGGTTTCAGGCCGGAGCCGCCGATGGCTTTATTCTGATGCTACCCACTCTGCCCGCCAGCTTGAATGATTTCGTAAAGCTGGTGCTGCCGGAACTGCGCAGGCGCGGGCTGTTCCGGGAAGAGTATGAGGGCAAGACCTTGCGGGAAAATTTGGGCTTGTCGATGCCGGTCAATCGGTATGCGGCGGCGCGGAATGGTGGGATTGCCAAAGAGACCTGAGCAAGATCGCCCCCCTCTGGTCTGCCGACCATCTCCCCCTCAAGGGGGGAGATGGCTGGCAAGCCAGAGGGGGGTGACTTGCGCCAACGCCAACCATTGCCGCCTCAAAACGATGTCATCAAATCCCGCATCACGCCCGCAAACCGTGCCGCAATTCGCTCCCGCGCAATGTGCCGCCCAGCTTCCACCTGCTTAGCACCACCGACCCAAACGCAATCCACCATAGCGCCATTGGCAAAGATGAAACTATCCAAAATCTGATCCCCACTCAAACCAAGGTCAGGTCGTGGCTTGAGACTGACAACATCAGCCGACTTGCCCACCGCCAAGCCATCGTCAGCCATCAAGGCCGCAGCCCCACCCACAACGGCACCGTCAAACAAATACCGCCCGGTCGATCCACCGGGCACAGCCATGACGTTACGGGCGCGATGCGCCAGACGCTGCGAATATTCCAGCTGACGCAGCTCATCGGCAATGCCAATCAGGATGTTGGAATCGGAGCCGACCCCAAAACGTCCGCCCTGCTCCAAAAACACCGACGCGTTAAACGTGCCATCACCCAAATTGGCCTCGGTGATCGGGCAAAGACCGGCAATCGCACCGCTTTTTGCCATCCGTACAGTCTCATCTTCTGTCATATGGGTGGCATGGATCAAGCACCAGCGCTGGGTGAGATCGGCATTGTCCAGCAGCCATTGCACCGGGCGCTTTCCAGACCACGCCACGCAATCTTCCACTTCCTTTACCTGCTCGGCCACGTGAATATGGATGGGGCCATCGAAAGAAAGCTGTTGTAGGGCGGATAGTTCTGCCGGGGTCACGGCCCGCAGGCTGTGGGGTGCAATGCCTGTGACGCTACCGGGTAAACGGGAGGACGCTTTTTTCGCCCCCTCCAGCAAATCCGCAAAGCCATCAAGATCATTGATAAACCGCCGCTGGCCCTCGTTGGGAGCCAGACCCCCGAAGCCGGAATGGGCATAAAACACCGGCAATAAGGTGAGGCCAATGCCGGTCTCTTCCGCCGCCCCCACAATGCGCTCGGCCATCTCGGCACGGTTGGCGAAAGCACTGCCATCGCGGTCATGATGCAGATAGTGGAACTCGCCCACCCGGCCAAAGCCTGCTTCCAGCATTTCCACATACAACTGCGCGGCAATGGCCTGCATCTGGTCCGGGCTCATCGTCAGGGCAAAGCGATACATTACCGTGCGCCAGCTCCAGAAACTATCACTGTCCGGCCCGCGCAGCTCTGCCAAGCCTGCCATGCCGCGCTGAAAGGCATGACTGTGCAAATTGGCAATGGCGGGCAGCAAAATCTCGTGCCGCTCATCACCCGCTTGCGCCTCAACATCCTGCTCAATGGCAAAAATGGAGCGGTCTTTCAGCGTCAGCCGTACATCCTTGACCCAACCATCTGGCAACAGTGCCTGTTTTGCGTAGAGTGTCGTCATGGCTTTCCCCTCTCATTTTCTGGCTTGCGCCTTTTCTGTCTTGCGCATGGGCTCATTAAGTATATACATAATAGGAAAATCGATCAGGCGCAATGCAGCCTGAGCCGCAAAAACAAGGGATCAGCATGACAGATCGGGATCGCATTTTCACCAATGCGCGGTTGGCAACGCTCAATCCGCATCTCTCAGGCCTCGGCATTATCGAGGATGCCGCGCTTATGGTGCGCGGCGGGCAGATTGTTTACGCTGGACCCATGGGCGAACTGCCAATCAGCCTGCTGAATGCTGCTGATGTAACCGATTGCGAGGGCCGCTGGATCACCCCCGGCCTCGTGGATTGCCACACTCATCTGGTGCACGCCGGCAATCGCGCCCATGAATTTGAAATGCGGTTGGCAGGTGCCAGCTACGAGGAGATTGCCCGGGCAGGTGGTGGTATTGTCTCATCCGTATCCAAGATCCGTACGGCCAGCGAAGCGGATTTGCTGCGCGAAACCCTGCCGCGTCTAGACGCGCTGATGGCAGAAGGTGTGACCACCATCGAGGTCAAATCCGGCTATGGCTTGACCGTGGAAGACGAGCTGAAAATGTTGCGCGCGGCGCGCAAACTTGGCGATACCCGCCCTGTGTCCATCACCACCACCTATCTCGGAGCCCATGCCACGCCTGCCGAATACAAGGGCCGCAATGGCGATTTTATCCGCGAGGTGGTACTTCCCGGGCTGAAAGCGGCCCATACTGAGCGGCTTGTGGATGCCGTGGATGGGTTTTGCGAGGGCATTGCCTTCTCACCCGCTGAAATGCGCGTGGTTTTTGATGCGGCACACGCACTGGGCCTGCCGGTGAAACTTCACGCCGATCAGCTTTCCAATCTTTCCGGTGCTGCTCTTGCTGCTGACTATGGCGCACTCTCGGCCGATCATCTGGAATATACCGATGCGGCAGGGGCGAAAGCCATGGCGGAAGCAGGAACCGTGGCAGTGCTGCTGCCGGGTGCCTTTTACTTTATCCGCGAGACGAAAAAGCCGCCGATTGATCTCTTTCGCCAGCACGGCACAAAAATGGCGCTGGCCACCGACAACAACCCCGGCACCTCACCGCTCACCTCGCTGCTGCTGACCATGAACATGGGTGCTACCCTGTTTGGCATGACGGTGGAAGAATGCATAGCAGGCGTCACCCGCGAGGCCGCCCGCGCACTGGGTCGGCTGGATGAGATTGGCACGCTGGAGGCCGGAAAATCGGCTGATCTGGCCATATGGGACATTTCTGAACTGTCTGAGCTTGTCTACCGCATGGGCTTTAACCCGCTTTACGCGCGGGTATGGCGCGGTGAGGACACGACAACACCTTTCAACAAGGGGGCACTATGACCATTACCCTTCACCCTGGCTCCGTGCCGCTGGCTGATCTGGCTAAGATTTATTGGCAGGGCGAACCAGCTGTGCTGGATCGCAGCTTTGATGCGGGCATTGAGAGGGCAGCAGCCCGGATTGCCGCGATTGCGGCAGGCAATGAGCCAGTGTACGGCGTCAACACCGGCTTTGGCAAACTGGCCTCCATCAAGATTGATGCCGCCGATACCGCCACGCTTCAGCGTAATCTCATTCTCTCCCATTGCTGCGGCGTCGGTGCGCCGCTGGCTGAGAATATCGTGCGACTGATCCTGTCGCTTAAGCTGATTTCGCTGGGCCGTGGCGCTTCGGGCGTGCGGCTGGAGCTGGTGCGGTTGCTTGAGGCCATGCTGGAAAAGGGCGTTATTCCGCTGATCCCGGAAAAGGGGTCTGTGGGAGCGTCGGGCGATCTCGCGCCGCTGGCCCACATGGCGGCAGTGATGATGGGCGAGGCAGAAGCCTTCTATCAAGGCGAAAAACTGCCGGGCAAACTTGCGCTGGAACGGGCTGGCCTAACGCCCGTGACGCTCGCTGCAAAAGAAGGGCTGGCGCTGATCAATGGCACGCAGGCCTCCACCGCCTTGGCCTTGGCCGGGCTTTTCCGCGCCCATCGCGCCGCTCAAGCCGCACTTATTACAGGGGCGATGTCCACCGATGCGGCCATGGGCTCCTCGGCACCGTTTACCGCCGATATTCACACCCTTCGCGGCCATAAGGGCCAGATCGATACGGCTGCCAGCTTGCGGGCCTTGCTGGATGGCTCCGTCATCCGCCAAAGCCATCTGGATGGCGATGAGCGCGTGCAAGACCCCTATTGCATCCGCTGCCAGCCGCAGGTGGATGGAGCTTGCCTCGATCTGCTGCGGATGACCGCTCGCACCTTGGAAATCGAGGCCAATGCGGTGACCGATAATCCGCTGGTGCTCTCCGATGACAGCGTAGTGTCTGGCGGCAATTTCCATGCCGAGCCGGTGGCGTTTGCTGCCGATCAGATTGCCATTGCTGTGTGCGAAATCGGAGCCATTTCACAAAGACGCATTGCGCTTTTGGTCGATCCGGCCTTGTCCTATGGTTTGCCAGCGTTTTTGGCCAAGAAACCGGGCCTGAATTCCGGTCTTATGATTGCCGAAGTCACCTCTGCCGCCCTGATGAGTGAAAACAAGCAGATGGCCCATCCGGCCTCGGTGGATAGTACACCAACATCGGCCAATCAGGAGGACCATGTGTCCATGGCCTGCCACGGCGCGCGGCGGCTTTTGCAAATGACCGAAAACCTGTTTGCCATCATTGGCATTGAGGCTTTGACGGCAGCGCAAGGCGTGGAATTTCGCGCGCCCCTGACCACCAGCCCGGAGCTGCAAAAGGCCATCGATACGCTGCGCACCGTGGTGCCAACGCTGGAAGTCGATCGGTTTATGGCCCCGGATTTGGCTGCGGCTTCCACGCTGGTGGCCGATGGGGCTTTGGTGGGCAGTGTATCGGCCGGGATTTTGCCGGGGTTGGAGGGGTAAGGTGATGACCACATTATTCGAAATAACCCAAGGCACCTCCCCCGTCATTCTCGCCTTCCCGCACACGGGAACCGATGTGCCGCCTGCCATCTGGGAGCGCCTCAACGATAACGGCAAACTGCTGGCCGATACCGATTGGCATATCCACAATCTCTATGCTGGCCTGCTGCCAAACATCACCACGGTGCGTGCCACGTTCCATCGCTATGTGATTGATGCCAATCGTGATCCGGCGGGGGTGAGCCTCTATCCGGGGCAGAACACCACGGGGCTTATTCCAGAGACGGATTTTGACGGACAAGCGATCTGGATTGATGGGCAGGAACCGACCGAGGCAGATATTGCTGAGCGTTTGAGCGCCTTTCACGCACCCTATCACGCAGCCCTTCTGGCGGAGATTGAGCGCGTCAAAGCCATTCATGGCGTAGCGGTGCTGTATGACTGCCACTCCATCCGGGGCGATATTCCATTCCTGTTTGAAGGCCGCCTGCCGGATTTCAACATTGGCACCGATATGGGCCGCACCTGCGATCCAGCCATTGAAGCCGCAACGGTGGAGATTGCAGCGTCAGCCACGGATTACACATCCATCCTCAACGGCCGCTTCAAGGGCGGCTGGACCACGCGCCATTATGGCAAACCAGACACCGGCATTCACGCCATTCAGATGGAGCTGGCGCAAGGCTCACATCTCGCCACAGAGGCCCCGCCCTTTGCCTATGACGAGGAAAAGGCAGAGCGCTTACGGGTGCATCTCAAAGCCATTCTGGAACGGATCGAGCAAATCGCATTTCAGCTAAAACAAAAGGGGGAATGATCATGACCAACCCACGCCACAATATCCGCGATGTGCGGGCTGCAACCGGCACGGAACTGTCCGCCAAGAGCTGGATGACCGAAGCCCCCTTGCGCATGTTGATGAACAACCTCGACCCCGACGTGGCCGAGCGCCCGCATGAGCTGGTCGTCTATGGCGGCATTGGCCGTGCCGCCCGCACCTGGGAGGATTTTGACCGCATTGTTGCCACGCTGAAAACCCTGACGGAAGAAGAAACGCTGATTGTGCAATCGGGCAAGCCGGTGGGTGTGTTCAAAACCCATAAAGACGCGCCGCGAGTGCTGATTGCCAATTCCAACCTCGTGCCCCATTGGGCCACATGGGATCACTTCAACGAGCTGGATAAAAAGGGTCTGGCCATGTATGGCCAGATGACCGCAGGCTCGTGGATCTACATTGGCACGCAAGGCATTGTGCAGGGCACCTATGAAACCTTCGTGGAAGCCGGTCGCCAGCACTATAACGGTAATCTTAAAGGTAAGTGGATACTTACGGGCGGTCTCGGCGGCATGGGTGGCGCACAGCCGCTGGCTGCCGTGATGGCCGGGGCCTGCTGCCTTGCGGTGGAATGCGATGAAACCCGCGTGGATTTCCGTCTGCGCACCCGCTACGTCGATGCCAAAGCCCACACGCTGGATGAGGCGCTGGCCCTGATTGACCAATGGACCAAGGCGGGCGAAGCCAAATCCGTGGGCCTGATTGGCAATGCTGCCGATATTTTCCCGGAACTGGTGAAGCGCGGTATCCGCCCCGATATTGTCACCGACCAGACCTCGGCCCATGACCCGATCAACGGCTATCTGCCGTCTGGCTGGACGGTGGCCGAATGGCGCGCCAAGCAAGAGAGCGATCCGAAAGCGGTGGAGCTTGCTGCCCGCGCCTCGATGAAAGTGCATGTCGCCGCCATGGTGGATTTCTGGAACATGGGCGTGCCGACGCTGGATTATGGCAACAATATTCGCCAAGTTGCCAAGGAAGAAGGGCTGGAAAATGCCTTTGCCTTCCCCGGCTTTGTGCCTGCCTATATCCGCCCGCTGTTTTGCCGGGGCATTGGTCCGTTCCGCTGGGCGGCTCTGTCAGGCGATCCAGAGGATATTTACAAGACCGATGCCAAGGTAAAGGAATTGCTGCCCGACAACAAACACCTGCACAATTGGCTGGATATGGCCCGCGAACGTATTGCCTTTCAGGGCCTGCCCGCCCGCATCTGCTGGGTGGGTCTGGGCGATCGCCACAAGCTCGGTCTGGCCTTCAACGAGATGGTGCGCAGCGGCGAGTTGAAAGCGCCGGTGGTGATTGGTCGTGACCATCTGGATTCTGGCTCCGTCGCCTCGCCCAACCGCGAGACTGAGGCGATGAAAGATGGCTCGGATGCCGTGTCTGATTGGCCGCTCCTGAACGCGCTGCTCAATTGCGCCTCGGGTGCCACATGGGTGTCGTTGCACCATGGCGGTGGGGTTGGCATGGGCTTTAGCCAGCATTCGGGCATGGTCATCTGCGCCGATGGCACCGATGATGCCGCCCGGCGCTTGGAGCGGGTGTTGTGGAATGACCCGGCCACAGGCGTCATGCGCCATGCCGATGCGGGCTATGACATTGCCCTCGATTGCGCCAAGGAAAAAGGCCTGCGTCTTCCGGGCATTTTGGGCAACTGACATGCGCATCATCCAGCGCGAAGACTACACGCGGATGCCATGGAAAAACGGCAAGGGCCTGACTGAAGAGATCATGGCCTTTCCCGTTGGCAGCACGATGGAGACGTTTGACTGGCGCCTCTCCATCGCCCATGTCGGAGAGGATGGACCATTTTCCCTCTTTCCCGGCGTGGATCGCAGCATTGCGCTTTTGGATGGCGAAGGCTTGCGCCTCGATCTGCCAGACGGAGATAGCATGGTGCTGGCACCCTATGGGCAGCCCTTCGCCTTTGCGGGCGAATGGGCCATTTCCTCCACCAATCTCGGCGGGCCGACCATCGATCTCAACATCATGACCCGACGCGGGCGCTATCAACATAGCATGCGCCGCCATCATGGTGCAGGACCGCTCAATGTCAGCGCCAAGACAGAAATGATATTGGTGTTCGAAACGGCAGCAGTGGTTGAAGCCAGCGAGAGAGCAATCGACATCCCTGCCTTCTCAAGCGTCATGCTGAACGCGGGTGAGCACATCAGCATAATCGCCGATGACATGCTTCATCTGCTGATGATTGAGCTGCAACCAATCGGTTAAACAGAAAACAGTCCGCCTTTTCTGACGGACTGCAAAGCCTTACAACATCAAGATCGAATTACAGCTTGCCGCCGCGCTGTTGGATCATCATAAACGTATCATAGGTATATTCTGACAGCTGCATCCACAGATAGGCCTCGCGCTTGAAAGCGTTCTGGTCATCATAGATCTTCTTGAAGTCAGGGTTTTTCGCATTGATCTCGGCATAGACTTCCATGGAAGCCTTGAAGCAGGCGTCAAGAATATCCTGGCTGAAGGGTTTGAGCACCGCCCCTTCCGAGACGATCTGTTTGATGGCCACGGGGTTTTTAAGGTCGTATTTTGCCATCATATTGGTGTTGGCAAAAGCGCAGGCATCTTCCAAAGCGGTCTTGTAGGCAGGGGGAAGATCGTTCCATTTGTCGAGATTGACAAAGGCGTGGATGGCAAGACCACCTTCCCAGAATGCTGGGTAGTAATAATATTTTGCCACCTTATAGAAGCCCAGCTTGTGGTCGTCATAAGGGCCAATCCACTCGGCGGCATCAATCGTGCCTTTTTCCAGCGCTGGATAAATATCGCCACCGGCAATCTGCTGCGGCACGCCGCCCAGCTTTTCGATCACCTTGCCAGCCAGGCCGGCAATGCGCATTTTTACGCCCTTGATGTCATCCACCGTGTTGATTTCGCGGCGGAACCATCCCCCCATCTGCGCACCGGTGTTGCCAGCCACAATGCCGTAAATCTTGTGCTTGGCCCAGAATTCATTCATCAATTTATTGCCATTGCCCTGATAAAACCAGGCATTGGTCAAACGCGCATTGAGGCCAAAAGGAATGGCCGAGCCAATGGCAAAGGTTGGGTCTTTGCCCACGTAATAATAGGAGCAGGTGTGGCACATTTCGACTGTGCCAGCGCCCACCGCATCAGCGGCCTGCAAACCCGGCACCACTTCGCCTGCGGCAAACACCTGAATTTGGAAATTGCCATCGGTTGCCGCAGAAACGCGCGCGGCAATATCTTCCGCGCCGCCATAAATCGTATCCAGCGATTTTGGGAAGGAAGACGTCAAACGCCAGGTGATTTTAGGCAATGATTGCGCAATTGCCGGTGCTGCAAGTGTGGCTGCAGCCACTGTCCCCACAGTGCCAACGCCAGCATTTTTCAAAAATCCACGACGATCCATCAGACCCTCCCCATTGCGGTTAAACTCACGCGTCATCTCCCCTCCGAGAGACCATGCAAGGAAGTAATCATGTTGCGAGGGGCAACGCAAGCAAGCACACCCCCTTGTTACAACTAAAGTTGATGCCCATTTCTCATCATCGTTGACTTCATTTTCAAACAGGTCAAAAACAGCATCACTCCATCGATTTTCGAAAGCATCCCATGTCCAAGCCTCTTGTTGCGATTCCTGCCGATTTTAAAGACATCAACGGATCAAACTGGCATTGCGTGCTGGATCAATATGTCAATGCCACGCTGAAAGTGGCAGGGGCTATGCCCGTGCTCATCCCTGCCCTCGAAACCGGTGCCGATATCGACGCCGTTCTTGATCGCGTTGATGGCGTGGTGATTTCCGGCTCACCCAGCAATGTGCATCCCTCGCTTTATGGCGTAGAAGCCACCGAGAGCCACGGCCCGTTTGATCCCGCCCGTGATGCAACATCACTGCCACTGATTCGTCGCGCCATTGAACGCGGGGTGCCACTTCTGGCCATTTGCCGCGGCATTCAGGAATTGAATGTGGCGCTGGGCGGCACGCTGGCCACCGAAATTCAAGACCAACCGGGCAATTGGGATCACCGCAAACCACCTACGGAAGATCGGGATGCGGCCTATGCCATCCGCCAGCTTGTGAACATCAGGCAAGGCTCCTGCATTGCCCGCTATCTCGGCACGGAGGGTAGCATTCAGATCAATTCGCTGCACCGGCAGGCCATTTCCACCATTGCCCCGCGTTTGCAGGCCGAAGCGCTGGCCGAAGATGGCACCGTTGAAGCCGTCTCAGTCATTGATGCAAAGGGCTTTGCTGTCGGCGTGCAATGGCATCCGGAATATTGGGCCGAGAGCGATGCCCCCTCCCGCGCCTTGTTTGAAGCCTTTGGGGCGGCAGCGCGAGAGTATGCGGCATCGAAAGCCGTTAAGCCTTAACAGGGGTTTCTGGAACTGGCGTTTTCACCACGCCATTTTCAAACCAGCCGATCAGGTTATCCGCCACCAGATCGGCCATAGCATTGCGCGTGTGCACAGAGGCTGATGCCACATGCGGCAGCAGTGAGACATTGGGCAGATCCAAAAGCTCAGATGGCACTTTTGGCTCGTCGTAGAACACGTCAAGACCGGCTGCCGCAATCGTGCCGTCCTTCAGGGCGGCAATCAGCGCCTCTTCATCCATGCTCCAGCCGCGACCTACATTGATCACCACGCCATTGGCGCCGAGCGCTTTCAAAATATCAGCGTCAATGGCCTTATGGGTTTCAGCCGTTTTCGGCACAATACAGATCAGCGTATCCACCGCTTCTGCCAAAGCTTTCAGCGATGGCTGATAGCCATAAGACACGCCCGGCTTTGGATTGCGCGTGTGATAGCTGATCTTGACCTTGAACGGCTCGAGGCGACTGGCAATCTCACCACCAATTCGGCCAAGACCGTAGAGCCCCACGTGACGGCCCCGCAGAGACAAAGGTGTCAGCGCAAATGCACCTTCCTTTTCCCAACGGCCCGCGCGCAAATAGCTTTCTGCTGCATAAAACTGGCGCAATGTGTTGAGCAGCAGGGCAATGGTGGTATCGGCCACTTCATCATCCAGCACGTCAGGCGTATTGGTCACAATCACACCGCGCTTGGCGGCAGCCGCCACATCAACACCATCATAGCCGACGCCGAAGTTGGCGATCACTTGCAGGTTTGGCAATTTCTCCATCAAGGCAGCGGGCACTGATCCGGCAATGGCAATGCCACGCACGCGGGCAGCATCGGCCTCGCTCAGCTCTACCGGCTGACCAACGGGCGTTTGCAACACGTCAAAAACAGGGGTGAGACGCTCCAGCACCCGTGGATGAATTTTCCCAGGAATCAAAATAACAGGTCTACCAGCAATCATATCGCTCTCTATCAATCTATGAATCTGCATCAATCTCGGTGTTTAATCGGCCCGGTGGATTGGCGAATGCGCATTTCCGGCTTGATCAGGTGCATGCCATCCGGCTCGTGGCTACCCGCCAGCTTATCCAGAAGCGCGCGCGCTGCAAGCCTTCCCACTTCCGCCTGGCCGTTCCACACCGTGGTGAGCGAAGGCGTTGCAATCGAGGCTTCCTCAAGATCATCATAGCCGGTCACCGAAATATCGCGCCCCGGCACCAAACCGGCACGCGACACACCATTCATCAGGCCAATCGCCACCAGATCGTTCCAACAAACGGCGGCTGTCGGCTTTTGCGGCAAGGAAAGAAAATTCACCGCCGCTTCAAAACCGCCCTGCTTGGTGCGCGGGCCGGGAATGCGCAATTCGGGGTCCACCTCAATGCCAGCCTTGCGCAGCGCATTGACATAGCCCTGATAACGGTCGCGCCCGGTGGATGTCTGGTCGGTGCCGCCGACCATGGCAATCACCCGGTGGCCAAGGCCAATCAAATGGTTGGTGGCCAGCGAAATGCCGTAGGTGTCATCACCGCGATAGGTCGGCAGCGCGAGGCCTTCCATGGAGCGGGCGATCAAAATGGCGGGCATGCCATTGTCTTCGGCCAGCATCACATCTTCCGGCGGCGAGCCGATGGCAGGCGACATGATCACCCCATCCCCACCCAGCTGCAGCAGCGTTTCAATAAAGTTGCGCTGCTTTTCCACCGAGTCATAATGGTTGGACAGAATAAAGGTCTGGCGGCTGCGGTCCAACTCGCTCTCAATGGCTTTGAGAATTTCGCCGTAAAACGGGTTCATGATGTCATGCACCACAACACCGATAATGCCTGAGCGCGACGTGCGCAGGCTGGCCGCACGGCGATTGTAGATATAACCCAGCGCGCGGGCCTGATCCTTGATCTTTTCGCGCGTTTCAGCCGCCACCAGCGGACTATCGCGCAAGGCCAGAGATACCGTCGCTGTCGACAGACCCAAACTGTCCGCAATGGTCGAGAGTTTAATTTTTTGCGCCACGTTTCCCCTCCCAACAGCGTCCTTTGTGCGCCATATATGGCGCACAAAGGACGCTGTAACACTTTTGATCTGCTGCATAATTCCTTAAATCGATTCCGATTTAAGGAATTATGCAATAGGCATCGGACCGCGTTGCGAAGCCTCTCCGACACCCCAATTAAAATTTTTAATTAAAGTGTTGAATAGCAGAAGGCAATAATTTTCAGAAGTAAAAACCGGCTCACTCGATGTGTTCTTCAATATTTTCCTCAATCTCCGCCCCGCTGCCATGAAGATTGCGGTCCATCAAGGCCAGTAGTTTTAAAAGTTGCTTGACATCTTTGCCGCTCATGCCGTGTGTCGCTTGCCCTACAACAGCCTCATTGGCGGCAAAAATCCGCTCCACCGTCGCCTGCCCCATCGGAGTCAAATACACTTTTGTCAGCCGGGCATCGGTATCCGATCCCTTACGCTCGAGAAATCCTTGCGCCTCCATGCGGCCAATGGTGCGGGTCATGGTTGGCGCTTTCACGCCCAGCTTTTGCGCCAAATGGCCGGTGGTCAAACCATTTTCGCTGGCCAGCAACAGCACAACACCTTCCTGCCCGGCATAAAGGCCACATTGCGCCAGCTTACGCGTTTGCACGGTGCGAAAGCTGCGTGCCGCCTGTGTCATCGCCATGCCCAGATCGCCATGGGCAAGAAGCATATCGTCTTTGGCCGCTGTTTTCAGCTTGCCAGACTTTTTCTTCTTTTCGGACTTGTCCTTTTTGGCCATTTTTCCTCTACAGTCGCAAGCGTGAGTGCTGGTATCACTGTCAGTTCTCTCAATCACCTTGATCCATAGCCAAAAACCGACCGGGAAACCAGATGCTTAGCCCCAACCCGCGCTTTGAAATGAACGATCCTGATCTCACGCCATCGGATCGCGCCCATTGGATCGCCGTTTTGCCTCTCGGAGCCCATGAGCAACACGGGCCGCACCTGCCGTTTGAAACCGACACGATTATCGCCCAAGGCGTGGTTGAACGCCTGATCAAGGCATTACCGGACACATTGCCCGTGACATTTCTGCCCGTTGAACCGATTGGCTATTCCATCGAACATATGGACGTGGCGGGCACCAAAACCCTGACCTATCAACAGGCCATCACCCGCTGGCTCGGCATTACTGAGCGCCTGCACGCCATGGGCATCCGCAAATTTCTCATGCTCAATGCCCATGGGGGCAATGCGCCGCTGATGACCATTATTGCCACCGAAGCCCGTGTGCGCTTCAACATGCTGGCGGTGGCCACCAGCTGGACCCGCTTTGGTCAGCCCGCTGGCTGGATTGATCCCAAAGACAAGGCCATCGACATTCATGGTGGTGATATTGAAACCTCCGTGATGCTGGCACTGCGGCCCGATCTGGTTGCCATGAACAAGGCAGAGAATTTTTCCTCACAACAATCCACCTTTACTGAGCGCTTCAAGCATCTGCGCGCCTATGGTCCGCATGCCTTTGGCTGGAAAATGTCAGACCTCAATCCTCTCGGCGTTGCGGGCAATGCAAGCGCTGCCACCGCTGAAAAAGGCGAAGCGCTGCTTTCGCATGCCATTCAGGGTCTTGTGGAACTGCTTCACGATATCGACAGCTTCAATATTGAGAAAGCCTTTGAACTGACATGAAACAGCCCCTATATGAGGTAACACCATAACAATTGGGCACCCCTGCCCCTATCATCTATCGAGGTTCGAATGAGCGAAGCTGCCGTAAAACCCACACCCGTCACCGTGCTGACCGGCTATCTTGGCTCGGGCAAAACCACGCTGTTGAACCGGATTTTGACCGAGAGCCATGGCAAGAAATATGCCGTCATCGTCAATGAATTTGGCGAAATCGGCATTGATAATGATCTGATCGTCGAATCAGACGAAGAAATCTATGAAATGAACAATGGCTGCGTCTGCTGCACCGTGCGCGGCGATTTGATCCGCGTTGTCGAAGGCCTGATGCGCCGCCCTGGCCGTTTTGACGGGATTATTGTGGAGACCACCGGCCTTGCCGATCCGGTTCCTGTCGCACAGACCTTCTTCATGGATGATGATGTGCGCACCAAGACCGAGCTGGATGCCGTAATTGCCCTGGTGGATGCCAAGCATCTGCCTTTGCGCCTGAAAGACAGCCGCGAAGCCGAAGACCAGATCGCCTTTGCCGATGTGGTTGTCGTCAACAAGGCCGATCTCGTCACCCATGACGAGTTGCACCAGATTGAAGACATTGTGCGCGCCATCAATCCATCGGCTCGGATCTACACCACCACCCGCTCCGGCGTTGATCTTTCCAAAGTGCTCAACCAGGGTGCGTTCAACCTTGAGCGTGCTTTGGAAAATGATCCGCATTTCCTTGATCACGATGACCCGGACCATGTGTGTGGCCCAGATTGCGATCATGATCACGGCCACGACCACCATGATCATGACCACCATCATCACGACCATGGACATGATCATCATCACCATGACCACGGGCATGGGCATGGCCACGCCCCATCTGCCATCCATGATGTGACAGTGACATCCGTTTCCCTGCGCGGTGGCGAAATGAATCCAGAGCGGTTCTTCCCATGGATTCAGAAGGTCACACAGACCGATGGTCCGAAAATTTTGCGCCTCAAAGGCATTATTGCCTTCAAGGGAGATGCTGAGCGCTACGTGGTGCAGGGTGTGCACATGATTATCGAAGGTGATCACCAGCGTCCCTGGAAAGACGGCGAAAAGCACGAAAGCCGCCTTGTGTTCATTGGTCGCGATCTTGATCGCGAAAAGCTGGAAAACAGCTTTAAGGCTTGTGAGGCAACCGCCTGATGCCAACAGTTGCTCCGCTTGATCTGGAAGGCCACGTTTTATTCGCGGCCTTCCTTGGGGATATTCCCGTTTTCGCCACGGCTGCTGGCGCGCTTCACCGTCTCGATGGTGGTGAGAAGATCACAGACGTTCATGCTGGCCTGTTGGTGGCCATCAAGGATGACCATAACCAGACCCTGATCACCGGCGGTGAAGACGGCAAGGTGTTGCGCATCGCCCATGATGGCACCACAACAGAACTGGCCCATGTGCCGCGCAAGTGGATTTCGGTGCTGGCGGCAGGTCCGCAAGGTGCTGTGGCTTATGCCCATGGCAAGTCGGCCTTTGTGCGCCTGGCCAGTGGCGTGGTGCATGAATATCAGGAAGAGCGCAGTGTCGAAGGTCTGGCCTTTGCGCCCAAGGGTCTTCGTCTTGCAATCTCGCGCTACAATGGCGTCACCCTTCGCTTTGTCGGAGCAGAGAGCAAGCCGCTGGATCTGGAATGGAAAGGCGCTCACACCGGCGTCAGCTTTTCACCCGACAACCGCTTTGTCGTCACCTCCATGCAGGAAAATGCGTTGCATGGCTGGAAACTGGATGGTGCTGGCACCGATACGCGCCACATGCGCATGACCGGTTATCCCGCCAAGGTCAAATCCACCTCCTGGACGGCCAAAGGCAAATGGCTTGCATCGTCTGGCGCGCCTGCCGCCATTGTCTGGCCCTTTGCCGGTAAAGATGGCCCGATGGGCAAGGCACCGCAAGAGCTGGGCACGCGTGCCAATATCATGGTGACGCAAGTGGCCTTTCATCCGGCCGAAGAGGTGCTGGCCATCGGCTTTATCGATGGCATGATTTTGGCTGTGCGCCTCGCCGATGGCAAAGAAGCGCTTTTGCGCCGCCCCGGCAAGGGTGCCATCACCAGCATGGGCTGGAGCGCCAGCGGCAAAATGCTCTGCTTTGCCTCTGAGGCAGGTGATTGCGGTGTGATAGACATCAGCAGTTAAACTTGATGCAAGTGACACAAAAACCAGAGCTCTCGCTCTGGTTTTTTTCTATGCAAATAACAACTTATTTCGAATTTAATAAAAAATAAACCTGAGTTATAATAACGTTTTTGTGTCGCGTTCTGGAAAATAACGAAGCGAGTTGTATACGCAAGTATAGATATCCAGAAAAGATACAACCACTTGCATTCAAATCATCTTATATTAAACAGTCGTCGCAATGCAAAGAGCCTGAAGCGCGATGACGTGGCCAGATTTTCGACCATCGGTAAGGGACACGACCTTGAAGTTCAGTATTTCATCAGCAGTCACAGCCAGCGGCATTCTCTTGGCACTCGGTATTGTTCTTGCTCTGACAATGGATATGAGAACTCTTCAGCATTTGAAGGTCAATGGTCCCGTCTACAATCAGATCGTTGATAGCAAAGACCTGATTGCCGATATTTTGCCGCCGCCGCTCTATGTGGTTGAGGCCTATTCTCTGGTGAGCGAAGCAGCACTGCATCCTGATACAGTGGCCCATAATGTTGAACGCCTGAGTGTATTGCGCGGCCAATATCAAGAACGTCGTGAATACTGGAAAACATCGACCCTGCCTGACAGTATAAAGCAAAAGCTGCAATCAGATGTGCTGGTGAAAGGCGATGCCTTTTGGGCTATCCTCGATGGTATTGATCTGCACACTCTTGCCGGTCGCGATGTATCCACGGTCATAACCCCGCTTAAAATAGCGTTTCACGTTCATGAGACGGCTGTGAACGAGCTGGTTGCCATGGGCGATGCTTATGGCAAGCAAAAAGAAAGCGAAGCGGCAGACGTATCCAAAAGACTGGAGACCATGAGCTATGCGCTGGGTGGCGCGCTCATTTTGCTGTCTCTCGGCTCTCTGTTGTTTGTTCGCCGCCGTGCGCTTCGGCCATTGCGCAGCATCACCACGGCCATGACAACAATGGCCATGGGCGATTTGCAAAAAGAGCCGCCGTATCTCAACCGCCATGACGAAATTGGTGATATTGCCAAGGCCCTCGCCGTTTTTCGCAATGCAGGTCTGGAAAAACGCCAGATGGAAGAGGACGCAGAACTCTCGCGGGCAGCCGCCAATGAACAACGCCGCGTGCGCGAGCATGAGCGCATGGTTGAGGCCGATACGTTGCGGTCTGTGGTCGAGGAATTGGGCGCTGGTCTGAATTGCCTTGCGGATTGCAACATGCGCATGACCATCGACAACCCATTTGACCCGCGTTTCGAGGGATTGCGCACCGATTTTAACAAGACCATCGCTATTTTCCGAGCAACGCTTGAGAAAGTTCAGACAGAAACCGTGCATTTGCAAACCAACAGCCGTGAAATGCGCGATGCCTCTGACAATCTCGCCCGGCGCACCGAGCAACAGGCGGCAGCCCTTGAACAAACCGCAGCAGCCTTGGAGCAGGTGGCATCCACCGTCGCCACCTCGGTCAACCGCACCCGCGAGACCCGCAATCTGGTCAAGGAAGCCCGCCAGTCGGCAACAGCATCAAGCGGCGTGGTCAAAGACGCTGTCACAGCCATGGAACGGATCGAAGCGGCATCCTCGGAAATCGGCTCCATCATCAGCGTGATTGACGAGATTGCCTTTCAAACCAATCTTTTGGCCCTCAACGCCGGTGTTGAGGCGGCCCGCGCCGGGGAAGCCGGAAAAGGCTTTGCCGTGGTGGCGCAGGAAGTGCGCGAACTGGCGCAGCGTTCGGCAGGTGCCGCCCGGCAAATCAAGGGGCTGATTGAGCGCTCCGGCCAGGAAGTTGCCACCGGCGTGCAGCTGGTGGGGGCAACGGGCAGCGCACTTGAGCAAATTGGCCAGTTTGTGGCCCAGATTGATGAGAATGTTGACAGAATGTCGAGTGTTGCTGAAGAACAGGCCAGTGGCCTTCAACAAATCAGCAGCTCTGTTCACAGTCTGGACCAGATGACCCAGCAAAATGCCGCCATGGTCGAAGAAACCAATGCGATAAGCCAGACCATTGCCGATGGCGCGGTGACGCTGACCGTGCTGATCAACCGGTTTCAATTGCCAGGCAGTGAAAAACATCAGCCGCCAAGCCATCACCGGGCGGCATGACAATCGTCTTCAGCACAAAGGCCAGAACAGATGTTCTGGCCTTTGTGCATGTTCAGATCAGGCAGGTCTTGCGCCACTGTCACCCGCTTCAAAATCAACGCCTTTGCGCTCATAGCCGAATCCGGCAAGAACAGCCACCGCCACGGCAACAATCACGGCCACAACCAAAAGAGCAAGGGCGTAATCGCCGTTCCAGTGTTGGGCTAGCGTTGCCTGCAGCGTGGCATTGCCCGATGCCAGCAGATTGCCGAGCTGGTAGATAAAGCCCGGAAAGGTGCTGCGCACTTCATCCGGCGACAGCTCGTTGAGATGAGCTGGAATGATACCCCAAGCCCCTTGCACAAAAAACTGCACAAGAAAGGCTCCGATCGCCAGCAGGATGGGCGTTGACGCATAGACCCACAAAGGGGCGACGGGAAGAACCAGCAGCGCCGCAATCACAATGCCTTTGCGCCGCCCGATTTTTTGCGAAAGTGCGCCAAAAAACAGCCCGCCAAGGATGGCCCCGACATTGTAGAACATGGCGATAGCACCCACAGTATGGGCCGAGTAATTGCGCTGAACCTCTAGAAATGTCGGATAGATATCCTGCGTGCCGTGGCTGAGAAAATTGAAGGCGGTCATCAGCACCACTGCCCAGATGAACAGCTTCATATTGCCTTTCAACACCGCCATGAAAGGCTGCCGCACACGGTTTCGGCTGGCAAGAAAGGCAGGCGATTCCTCGACATTGCGACGAATATAGAGCACCAACAGTGCAGGTGCCACGCCCACGAAGAACATGCCCCGCCAGCCAATCAGCGGATAGAGAAAGAAGAAGACCAGCGAGGCCAGCAGATAGCCGCTGGGATAGCCCGCCTGCAACAGGCCCGAGACAATACCGCGTGTACGCTCAGGAATGGTCTCCATGGTCAGCGAGGCTCCCACGCCCCACTCGCCGCCCATGGCAATGCCATAGAGCATGCGCAAGACAATCAGCATGGTCAGCCCGGTTGAAAAGCCGGATAGCAGCTCAAACAGCGAGTAGAGCAAAACATCAACCATCAAAGTGTTGCGCCGACCAAATTTCTCCGCCGCAAGCCCAAACAGCAAGGCCCCGAGCGGTCGCATGGCGAGCGTGAGAAACACCGCCAAGGACACCGCCGAGACATCGGTGTTGAATTCCTTGGCAATGTCCTTGAGAACAAAAACAAGAATGAAAAAATCAAAGGCATCAAGGGTCCAGCCAAGATAGCTGGCGATGATGGTGTTGCGTTGCTGGGGTGTTAATCCGCGAAGATCTGCAAGAACAGACATATGGCCTCCTCCATCAAGAAAGGAACGAAGAGGGGCTGCGCCACGACACCGTTCCCTAGCGGCGCGAGCGAACGAGCCGTGTGGCCAATGTTCTCTGCGTCTGACTGTATTGCTGCGCTGTTTTCTGGTGGCATGCACCAGAATTCGCAACAATGCGCTTACCCGATTTATAATTGCGCTTGCCCGAAATGGTTCAAGGCGCACACAATAAACCTTTCGTGACTGAAGCGGATTCGGGGCAGAAATTTGCGGCTGAACACGGAGTGTTGAAGAAAACACCACGTTCATCACGCAAAAAACCCTCGCCGAAAACGACGAGGGTGCTGGTATGGATAAACAGAATAGTTTGATTAGAAGCGATAGGTCACACCTGTGCCGATCAGCCATGGATCGAGCTTGGCAGATCCCTTGACGCGGGCACCGCCCACTGTGGCTTCAAAATCGGGCCGCAAGTAAAGTTTCTTGACGTCGAAGTTCAAACCCCAATGCTGGTCGATCATATAGTCGAAACCGACCTGCAAGGCCGCACCAAAGGTGTTTTTCACGTCGAGATCCGTGGCAGCACCACGGGCAGACTGATTGTAGAACACAGTGTAGTTGATGCCGGCACCAACGTAGGGCTTGAATGCACCAAGATCGGTGAAATGATATTGCAAGGTCAGTGTTGGCGGCAGAAGCCATGTTTTGCCAATATTGCCAAGACCTGCAATCGAACCCTTGCCATCAATCCGCGACGAGGTTGTGCCCAGAATCAGTTCTGCGGCAATATTGTCGGTGAAGTAATAGCTGAAGTCCAATTCTGGTGTCACACTATCGCTGGACGACAAGCCAGAGCCAGCAATGCCGTCAACCTTGCCGTTGTTTCTGGTGACCACACCCAGCGCACGGGCGCGGATTTGCCAAGGGCTATGGGGTGTCAAAGCCGATTCAGCTTCCGGGGCCTTTGTCACTGGTGCAAGATCAGCCGCCGACACAATAGGGGCCGCGCAAGCCAAGGCTGCAAAGGCAACTGCCGTCAGGCTCAAAGTCCGGTTCAATGACATATCGTCTCTCCTGATTGTCGAATAGGCGACAGGGTCCCCCGCCGCGTCATGGCAGGACTATTCACAACCGGAGCACTCTTTCCCTTGAGATAAATCAATATTTTACGCTTCTCCGAAGGAAGGCAAGCATCAGCCGCCCGCCTGTTGCTGCTTTGCATCAGTTCATTTGACAAGCGTCAAATCCGTCGCCTGCCGTGCACAGGATCAACCACTTGTGATGAGCAAAGGGCATCAGGAACGTTCCGCCCGATCAGACTGTCATGGAACTGATAAAAACCAGACCTAGCGTCAGCGCCAGATCCAGCCGCATCCTGTCCACCAAACTGGACGTTTCAAAAAGGGAAACCACCATGGCACCTCACTCACGCCGCACGGCTCTGCGCGCGGCCACAGCATTTCTGTCGGCATCACTCTGTCTTGGCCCATTCTCTCTGGCCACGCCTGGCTTTGCCGCCGAACCAATGGTCAACACGGCAACGCCCATCAAACATCTCGTGGTGATTTTCCAGGAGAACGTGTCGTTTGATCATTATTTTGCCACCTACCCCAAAGCGTCCAATATCGAAGGTGAGCCCGCCTTTGCGGCCGCCAAAGACACGCCAAAGGATATTGATACGCTGGCCAATGCTGGCCTTTTGGATAGCAACCCAAACAAGACCAATGCGGCCAACGGGGCCGATGCGGCTGCCCCTTTCCGGCTTGATCGCACACAGGCCGCCACCAATTCACAAAACCACGGCTACACGGCTGAACAGGCCGCCTACAACAATTTTGCCATGGATCTCTTCCCGGCCAACACCGGACGTGGCACCAAGGGTGCGGCGGGAGCTTTTGGCACCAAGGGCCAAGTGATGGGCTATTATGATGGCAACACTGTCACAGCCTTCTGGAACTATGCCCAGCATTTTGCCCTCAACGACCATTCGTTTTCGACCAATTTTGGCCCCTCGACACCGGGTGCCATCAATCTGGTCTCCGGCCAGACCAACGGCATCAGCCTGCCGCCCGGCTACACGCTGGAAAAGGATGGCACCTATTCCAAAGGCCGTATTGTGCCCGATGGCAATGGCAACTGGACGCTGATCAGCGATCTTGATCCCACCGGCGACATCTGTTCCGAAGGCAAGACCGCGCTGATGACCGGTCGCAACATTGGCGATCTGCTCAATGACAAGGGGATCACCTGGGGCTTTTTCGAGGGCGGTTTTGATCTCACCGTCAAGAACCCCAACGGCACCACCGCCTGCAAGCGCTCAACCACATCGGCCATTACCAAGGTCGATCAGGTCGATTACATCCCCCACCACCAGCCGTTTCAATACTATCCCTCGACCGCCAATCCGCAGCATATTCGCCCCAGTTCGGTGGATATGATTGGCACCAGCCATGATGGCGGAGCCAACCACCAGTATGATATCAATGATTTCTATGCCGTGCTGAAAAACGGTACCATGCCAGCGGTCAGCTTCCTTAAAGCGCCTGCCTATCAGGATGGCCATGCCGGCTATTCCGACCCGCTGGACGAGCAGGAATTTGTGGCAAATGTCATCAACAAGCTGCAACAGTCGAAAGATTGGAACAATACGGCGGTTATCATTCTCTATGACGATTCGGATGGCTGGTATGATCACGCCCACCACGTCATCAATCCTTCCAACATTCCGGTCAAAGGCTATGATGTGTTGAACGGTGCTGCCTGCGGCACCGGCACGCCCATGCCGGGTGTGGATGGTCTGCCTGCGGAAGGTCGTTGTGGTTATGGCACACGCCAGCCACTGCTGGTGATTTCACCTTATGCCAAGCAGAATTTTGTCGATCATACCGTGACCGATCAAACCTCCGTCATGCGCTTTATCGAAGACAACTGGATGGGCGGCCAACGTCTGGGCGGTGGCTCATTTGATGCCGTTGCAGGCTCTTTGAACAATATGTTCGATTGGTCCAAGGCACGCACCGACACTTTGATCCTTGACCCCAAAACCGGCCTCAAAGGTTGATTTTCTCAAACGGGACCGGGTGCATGATAGAGACTTATAAAACGTCCGGCCTGACGCTGTTGGCACTCGCGGGGCTTTGCCTCGCGGGGGTTGGCCTTGGCATTGCCGCACAAAACGATGAAGCAGCAGCCCCTCAAGCCGCGCCACTGAGCGCTTTGGCAAAGCTTGGCAAGGCCATTTTTTACGATCAATCCCTTTCCGGCAGCGGCACCATGTCCTGTGCCAGCTGTCATGATCCAGCCAACCATTATTCCCCTGCCAATGCCCTGGCCGTTCAGTTTGGCGGCCCGCATCTCCATCAGCCGGGCTTTCGCCCGCCGCCAAGCCTTGCCTATAAAATGGCAACGCCTTCTTTTTCCGTTGGCCCGGAAAACTCTGCCGAAGAAGCGGCCGAGGCCGCACCCATGGCCGAAGCCTCTGGCGTGGCACTGGCCAACCAGAGCGCACCGGCTGGTGGTCCTGTTGCTGGGCAACCTGTGGTGAAGGCGGTGGCCAGCGCCGACAATGCCGTGCCGCAGGGCGGTATGTTTTGGGATGGCCGGGTCGATAGCCTGCAAGAACAGGCCCTTGGCCCGCTGCTGTCGCCTTTCGAGATGGCCAATCGCGATGAGGCCGATCTCTATCGCAAAATCAAAACCACCTATGGTGCGCGCCTTGAAGCGTTGTTTGGCAAGCAGGTGCTGGACGATCCATCCATGGCCCTTTCAGAAGTTGGCTTTGCTCTGGCGCGCTATCAGGTGGAAGATGTCGATTTCCATCCCTATTCCAGCAAATACGACGCTTACTTACGCGGCAAGGCGGTACTGAGCCCGCAAGAAGCCCGCGGGCTGGAACTGTTTGATGATCCCAAGAAAGGCAATTGCGCCTCCTGTCATCTGGACAAGATGACCGGCGATGGCCAGATGCCCAATTTTACCGATTACGAATATGAAGCGCTCGGCGTGCCGCGCAACCCCGCCATTCCTGCCAATGCTGATCCGACATTTTTCGATCGTGGCATTTGTGGACCCTTTCGCAAGGACGAATTTTCCAAACAGCCACAAAATTGTGGCCTGTTCAAAACCCCCACCTTGCGCAATGTCGCAACCCGCAAGGTCTATTTCCACAATGGCGTCTACACCACACTGGAAGATGCCACCCGCTTTTACGTCATCCGCGACACCAATCCGGGCCGCATTTATCCCAAAAAGCCGGATGGAACCGTCGACAAGTTCAACGATATGCCCGACAGCGACAAAGCCAATATTGACGTGATTGATGCGCCCATGGATCGCAAACCCGGCCAGGAGCCAGCCCTCAACGAGGCTGAAATCAACGACATTGTGGCCTTTTTGAAAACGCTCACCGACGGCTGGGATGAGAAAAAGCCGTAAAACAAAAAGCCCCTCACCGTTGCCGGGAGGGGCTTTTTTGGGCCGATGATCCGCCTATCATCGGACCGCTTTATCGCAAACTTTATGCCGCCTTACGCATCGAAGGCTGTGTCAACCGGCGCCCAGACGCTGTGATCATGCCAGCCGCCCCATCCAGCCAGCCGGGAACGAGCTCCAGCGCCAAAAACCGATCACGGGCAAAAGGACCGGGCATCACCAGATGCGCGGTTTTGGTGGCAAAAAAGCCAAACCGCTCATAGTAAGGCGCATCGCCCACCAAAAGCACCGCACCATGGCCACGGTTTTTGGCTTCCATCAGCGCCGCCCGCATCAAGGCGGAGCCAATGCCTTTGCCTTCATGGGCGCAATCGACTGCCAAGGGGCCAAGCAACAGCGCATCCACGATGTGGCCTTCAGCATTGACGCCCGCTTCAATATTCCACAGACGCACAGTGCCAATCACGTGGCCTTTGCGATCACGTGCCACCAGCGCCAAACCTTCCGCAGGAATGCGACCACGGCGGATTTTTTCCGACGACTTTTTGGTGCGATCTGCGCCCATGACGCGATCCAGCAGCGTTTCGCGCGCCACAACATCGGCTGCGTTCTCTGCGTCGATTTTAAAGGTTGGCTGCGCAAAAAAAGCGCGCACGGCATTCAGAACAGCGGCCATAGTGACCTCCTATCCAAGGGAGTTTCCAATATTTTGTTGTTTTTCCGTGCCGGGATCAGACCGGCACGGTTTGGATCAGATAATATAGGCCTTCAACGGATCAAAGCCGTTAAATGCGACCGCTGAATAGGTCGTGGTGTAAGCACCCGTGCCTTCAATCAACACTTCATCGCCAATGGTCAGCGACAAAGGCAGCGGATACATGTTCTTCTCGTACAGAACATCTGCGCTGTCGCATGTTGGACCTGCCAATACGCAAGGCTCCATCTCGTCGCCATCGCGCTCTGTGCGGATGGGGTAACGGATGGCTTCATCCATGGTTTCCGCCAGGCCACCAAACTTGCCGATGTCGAGAAACACCCAGCGGTGCGCATCGTTGTCGGACTTCTTGGAGATCAGAACCACTTCAGCCTTGATCACACCAGCATTGCCCACCATGCCACGACCGGGTTCAATGATGGTCTGCGGAATGTTGTTGCCGAAATGCTTCTTCAAAGATGCATTGATGGCCTGACCATAGGCTTCTGCCGATGGAATGTCGCGCAGGTACTTGGTTGGGAAACCGCCACCCATGTTGACCATCTTGAGCGTAATGCCCTGCTTGGCCAGCTGCGCGAACACGCGCTTGGCATCGCCAAGAGCGGCATCCCAGGCATCGACCTTGGTCATCTGCGAACCAACGTGGAAGGAAACCCCAAAAGATTCCAGACCCTGCTGGTGAGCATAGACCAGAACGTCAACAGCCATCTGCGGCACACAGCCAAACTTGCGGCTCAAAGGCCATTCAGCGCCTTCACCATCGGTCAGAACGCGGCAGAATACGCGAGCACCGGGAGCGGAGCGGGCAATCTTTTCCACTTCTTCATGGCAATCGACAGCAAACAGGTTGATGCCGAGCGCATGCGCACGGGCCACATCCCGTTCTTTCTTGATGGTGTTGCCAAAAGAAATGCGTGAAGGCGTAGCGCCAGCGGCCAGCGCCATTTCGATTTCAGCCACGGAGGCGCAATCGAAGTTGGAGCCGAGCGATGCCAGCAAAGACAGCACTTCAGGGGCTGGATTGGCCTTCACAGCATAATAAATGGCGCTATCGGGCAGCGCATGACGGAATGCGCCGAAATTGTCACGCACGACATCAAGGTCCACAACAAGGCAAGGGCCTTCTGGACGGTGGGTGTTGATGAAGTCACGGATGCGAGCGGTGGTCATCGGCTGATCCCTTCCATATTCCAAAGGTTACCGGTGCTGTATAACAGCGCCAGATGGACAAAGTGCGACAACTGCTCTCACGGTGCCAGTTGGTGGAGACACTGGCGACGTGTCAGCGATTGAACGCGGAACGGTGGATAAACGCCCTCTTGCCTGAGAGCATGTTATCCGCTTTGTCTGCCATGGATTGGAGGGTGGTCCCTACCGCACTTCCGGCAATGATGGTGTGCCTCTACAGTTAATCCGGCTGATGGAAAGCCGGAAGAGACTAGAAAGGCCCGCACCGTCGTTGCTTCAAGATGTCCTCGCATTTCTCAGTTGGCCGAGATAGCGACTGGAGGGGTTAGTTCCAGGTACCTTACCGATTCCTCACCACATCGAGGGTCGGCGGACACCCACAGGCACGTGCGACTTTGGGCAAGGAGGGATGTATGAAAACACGCCGTCATAATCAAGCGTTTTTTGCAAGCCCGCAGATTTTTTTATTGCCGGTTTTTTTGGGGCGTGAAAGTTGAACGATAACGCGCTATTGTTCACCCGTTGCGCATTGATTTGGAGATAGCCCTTTGGACACCCTCACCCGTATTCGTGCGTTTATTGATGTTGTTGAAGCCGAGGGGTTTTCAGCGGCGGCCCGCAAGACCGGGCGCTCTAAAGCCTTGTTATCCAAATATGTTCGCGAGTTGGAAGATGAATTGGGCGCGCTTTTGCTCAACCGCACCACCCGGCAATTTTCCATGACAGAGGCCGGACACACCTATTTTCGCTCTGCTGCCGACATTTTGAAAGAGATCGATAACCTCGCCGATCTGGTGCGCGAGAACAATGCCGACATTCGCGGCAAGATTCGCATTACCGTGCCGCGCAGCTTCACCGATGCCGAAGTTGGCCAATCCTTGATTGATTTTGCACTGGAGCATCCCGATCTTTCCATCGAAATCGCCGCCGAAGACCGATTCGTCGATTTGATCGAGGAAGGGTTCGATCTTGGCATCCGCGTGACCAAGCTGGATGATTCGGGCATGATTGCCCGCAAGCTGGCCGATTTCAAAATCTATGCCTGTGCAAGCCCAAAGCTTTTGGAAAAATATGGCCCGCTTAATCATCCGCAAGATCTTGCCAATATCCCCATGCTGATTGACACCAACAGCCGCAGCCACAACAGCATTCGCCTGCAGGGGCCAACGGGAGATGCCTTCACGGTCAATATCTCTGGCCCGCTGGTGGTCAACAGCCCACAAACCACCTTGCGCGGTGCGCTGGCTGGCCTGGGTGCTGCCATGCTGCCGGATTTTGTGGCGCGCTCGCATATTGAAAGCGGCGCATTGATCTCCCTGTTTGAAGAATACATGCCCACGGGCCGTGGCATTTATGCCGTTTACCCCCACCGGCGCTATTTGCCTGCCAAGGTGCGCGCGCTGGTGGATTTCATGCACAACTGGTTCAAGCGCAACGGCCCCTGCACGCCCGGAGCCAGCGGCACGGGTTCGTGATCCGAAGTGCCCCATTTCCGTCCGATTGCTGAACCATAGACAGGCAAACCAGCGCCATTGAAAATGAGATGATGCACACCATTCAAAAACTCCTCGTCACTGGCCTGCTGTGTTTCAGCGCCTCGTCTGCTTTCGCCCACCCGCATGTGTTTGTCGATGCGAAGCTGGAGGTGGTGGCTGGCCCCGACAATACCGTCAAGGAACTGCGCAACACCTGGCGATTCGATGAAGTGTTCTCCTCAAGCGTGTTGATGGATTTTGACAAGAACGCCGATTTGAAGCTCGATGCCAGCGAGCTGCACGATATCGCCAACACCATCCGCTCATCCTTGGGCGATTATGGCTATTTCACCTTCATCACGGCCAGCGGTGCCACCATCAAGGCGGCCAAGCCGCAGGTGTTCAACGCCGATTACAAAAACAACCGCTTGCTGGTCTATTTCATCACCAAGCCGGAAAAGCCCATTCCCATCAAGGGGAACTTAAGCTTTGGTGTGCATGACCCAACCCTCTACACGGCCATTGATTTCAAAAACGACAGCGATCTGGTGGCAACCGGCGACGGCTTTAAAAAATGCAAGCACACCGTGGTGCGTCCAAACCCCAATGATGTGATCAAGCAAAATCAAGCCAGCCTGACGGAAGCCTTTTTCAACGATCCCACCGGCACCGATATGGGCAAATTATACGCAACAAGGCTTGATTTGGCATGCTGAGGTTTGGGTTTGATATGATTGGGCGACGGAGCGAGGGGGGTAAACCACAAACTTCTCCATTAAAATATCTTCCCTTCCTGAGCCTGGCACTCATCCTTATGCCCGCTTTCGCGCATGCCGGATCACCGCTTGGCATTGGCACATCCGAGCCATCCTTCCAGATGAACGGCCCCTTGGCACCCGTCATGCTGTGGATCAACATTCATCAGGAAGAGTTTTACCGCACGCTCACAGCCGCCCTTCGCGATATGCGTGAAGATACCCATGCCCTGTGGACGCTGATTGGCCTATCCTTTGCCTATGGTGTGTTTCATGCCGCAGGTCCGGGCCATGGCAAGGCGGTGATTTCATCTTACATGATTGCCAATGAGCTGGAGCTGAAACGCGGCATCAGCATCTCCATTATCTCATCGCTGCTGCAAGGCACTGTCGCCATCGTCACGGTTGGCGTTATTTTTCTCAGCCTGCGCGGCAGCGGCATTACGCTCACGCAAGCCACCAACACCATGGAAACCGCCAGTTTCGCACTGGTGGTGCTGTTTGGCCTTTGGTTGCTGTTTCGAAAGCTGCGCGAGATATGGCAAAAGCCGCGTATGGAAACAGTTTCAGTATCTGGTTCTGCAACCGCCAGCCTGTTTGGCGATGCCACGGCATTTTCGACCGTTGGAAGTGAAAAAACCGGCTTGCGCTTTCAGGCGCAAGCATTAGATCATGACCATACATCGCTGCGCACTGGCGAGATTTGCACAGATTGTGGCCGCAGCCATCTGCCAGACCCCAGCATGGTCAGCGCCGAGAACTTCAACTTGAAAGAAGCGTGGTCGGCGATTATGGCCGTGGGCCTTCGCCCTTGCTCCGGTGCCTTGCTGGTGATGACCTTTTCGATGCTCAACAGCCTTTATCTCGGCGGCATTCTCTCGGTTTTTGCCATGTCGGCAGGCACGGCCATCACCGTGTCAGCGCTTGCCATCATTGCGGTCAGCGCCAAGGGCCTTGCCGTGCGCATTGCCGGTCCCGGCTCCAAAGCAGGGCATCGGGTTGGCGTGGCCATTGAGCTTGGCGGTGCCTTGTTTGTCATTCTGATTGGCAGTCTGCTTTTGGCCGCATCCTTGCAAGGCTATCACATGTCGTCCTTGTGACGCCGCTGGTAGCGCGCGCGCAACCAAAAGATCATGAAGAAGGACAGCAGGATCAACGAGCCAATTGCGGTTGCCAAAAGCGGCGAAAACGCGCCAATCCACAGCACCAGTTTTGGCAAAAAATACATCGCAAAGCCAAAGCCGAGAATAATAATGCCCGCAGCAACAGCCGATTTTTTATCCTTGGGCGTCATTGGGCACCCTTTGCGCTGAGCGCTGCCCGAAGATCTTCCAGCCGCTGTTTTTGCGCACCATTCTCGTCAAAATTCTGCGGATCAAGCCAGGCCTCAAAGGCGGCTTTCAGCACCGGCCACTCCCCATCAATCATCGAAAACCACGCTGTATCGCGGTTTACGCCTTTGGAAATCATATGCTGGCGAAAAACCCCTTCAAAGGTAAAGCCATAGCGGGCAGCCGTGATCTTGCTTGGGGTATTGTCATTGTGGCACTTCCACTCATAGCGGCGATAGCCGAGATCTTCAAACACGTGGCGTGCCAACAGATAATGCACTTCTGTTGACAAAGGCGAGCGCTTCATGGCCGGGCCGTGGGCCACAGATCCCACTTCCACCACGCCGTTTTTCGGATCAGGCCGCATCAGGCTTGCCATGCCGACAATCGTGTCATCGGCTTTGGCGCGAAAAACATGAGTGATCAGACTGCCGCTGGCATTGGCACCTTCCAGCCAATCGCCAAAGTCTTCAACACCCTTGAAATCCTCATTGGGAAAATAGCGGATCAAAGCGTTCACGCCCTGATCGCCGCCCAAGCCGTCCCAGAGGGCCTGCACATGCTGATCTCGCGCAAAGGGCTCAATCACCACGAAACGCCCGGCCAGCGTCACGGGAGCGGGGGCCGGAACCTTGTAATTGCGCAGATCCTGCATGAACACATCCTCTCGATAGAATGATAGAGGAGTAGGACAGCGCGGGCGCGAAGGCAAAGGAAATTCGCGCGCAGCACCCGCGAAATTCTATTCAGCCAGTTGGCCCACTTTGGCCGCTTTAACGGTCGCCTCGATGTGATCCACCAGCCCATCAGCGAGACCCAACCGCCCGGCCAGAAGGTCGAGATAACCGCGCTCTGCCCGTGTGTCAGGCTCAATCGTCAGGCGTGAAGCGGTATAAAGCTCAACCTTTTGCTCTTCGCTGCGTGCCGCATTGACCAGCGCGTCAAGATCGGTCGGGTTTTCCAACTCCTGCGCAATAAAGGCTTCTGCCTCGGCTCCAAGCTCCTCCACATGCAGCTTTTGCATAATGTTGGCGCGCTCATCAGCGTCAATATGGCCATCAGCCTTGGCAGCGGCAATCATCGCTTTGATCAGGGTCAGGGCAAAATCATTGCTCAAGCCGGTATCTGTGTTGAACGCCGAGCCTGCAGGCGGTGCAGGCAGCTCGGGCAGTGATGGAATATTCTCAGGTGCCTGGCCGCTTTTATAGCTGCGATAGGCCTGATAGCCCAAACCGGCAATCAGCGCCAAACCGCCGAGCTTCAAGGCTCCACCGGCCAGCGAGCGTCCGGTTTTGGTGCCCAGCAGCACCGAGGCCAATGCGCCGGTCTTCCATGGATTGGCCTTGGCCATATTAACGGCGTCGCGTCCTTTTCCGCCAACTGAGCCACCAAGCCCCGGAACTTTTGATCCCAAGAACTGCTCCAGCAGCTTTTTTGCGTCCAACATCATTGTCTCCTCGGCCATTGTACTTGACCCAAGACATAGGAACGCCCGCAGCCTCTCCCAAGGTGCGGGCGTCACTTTTTAGCAAAATACGGCTTTAACCTTTCAGCGCGCAAGCCTCAGATGCGAGCTTGGTGATACCAGCCCAATCGCCAGCCGCCACCAGATCCTTCGGCGCAACCCAGGAGCCGCCAACGCAGACCACGTTGGGCAGGCTGAGGTAATCCATGGCGTTTTTGAGCGAAATACCGCCCGTTGGGCAAAACAGCGTGCCAGCCAAAGGCGAGGACAGGGATTTCAGATAGGCCGCACCACCCGCCTGTTCGGCCGGGAAGAATTTCAATACTTCATAGCCTTTTTCGCGCAAGTTCATCACTTCGCTGGCGGTCGCAGCACCGGGCAAAAGCGGAATGTCGGATGCGGCAGCTGCGGCCAAAACTTCAGCCGTGGTGCCGGGGCTGACGATAAACTGCGAACCGGCAGCAACAGCGGCTTCATAATGGGCCGCATTGAGAATAGTGCCCGCACCCACAACCGCACCTTCCACTTCGCCAGCCACACGCTTGACGGCTTCGAGAGCGGCAGATGTGCGCATGGTGATTTCAATAGCCTTGAGACCACCGGCCACCAGCGCTTTGGCCAGCGGCACCGCATGCACCACATCGTCAATGATCAACACCGGCACAACCGGCTGAAGCTTGAGAACAGCCAGCAGTTTATCCGTCTTCGTAGCCATAGGATTTCACCCTTCAAACGATTGAATTCTCCCCTGATTAGCGCGATAGGCCTCTTGTGTCGAGGCAAATGCGCACACCCGCTTGAACAAACCGGCGTGGCAGAAGGGAACTATTGCCAACAGAGTGCAATTCTATAGAGTAAGATTAGGGAAGCGAGAAGAAAGTCGTCATGGCCAAGGAAATTGAACGCAAATTTCTGGTTCGCAGCGATGTCTGGCGCAAACATGTCAGCCAATCCTCACGCCTTGTTCAAGGCTATATCCTGTCGGAAACCGACAGGTCCGTGCGTGTGCGCATCAAAAACGACCGCTCTGCCACGCTCACCATCAAAATCGGCCATGTCGGCCTGACCCGTGATGAATTTGAATATGACATTTCCATGCAAGATGCGCAGGAAATGATCGAAAAGGCGCTTGGCCGCGTGATTGAGAAAACCCGCTATAATGTGGAATACGGCGGCTATCTCTGGGAAGTTGATGTGTTCGAAGGGGCCCACGCAGGTCTTATTGTGGCTGAAGTTGAGCTGGAAGATGCCAGCGACGACCCGGCCCTGCCGCCATGGATTGGCAAGGAAGTGACAGGCGACAAGCGCTATTCCAACCAATGGTTGGCCATGTCGGCTCCCAAGGCGGCAAGGCGCAATGACCTATCAGCTAAGGCCTGAAGATGGGCTGATCATCAGCGCCAAAGCCATCCTGATCGAACAGTTGATGGCAGCAGCCTCTCACTTGGAAAATCCCGTCAATGGCGTTGATGATGCCGTGCACCGGGCAAGGCGGCGGCTGAAACGCGCCCGAGCGCTTTATCGCCTGATTGCCGCTGCGTCACCTGATCTGCGCAGACGTGAAAACATCCGCCTGCGCGATATTGCCAGGCACCTTGCAACCTTGCGCGATGCATCCGCCCTGATCGAATCCCTGCATTATCTGCAATCCTTTGCGGACAATGCGGATGAACAGCAGGCTTTGCATCAGGCCTTATCGATGCTCGATACCCAAAAAGGTGAAAGCACAGACAGCGCCGATCAGACACTTCAGAATGCTGCCACCGCATGCCGCGACGCGGCCGATCTGTTGAATTCCACCGACATTCCCCTTCGCCGCGCAAAAGCCGCCCGCATTGTGCAAAAAGCATGGAAGAAGCTGCTGGCAAAAGCGCACCATGCCATTTTGGCCTGCGAAGAGGGCTTTGAACCGGAAAGCTTTCATACCTTGCGAAAAGCCACGCAGACCTATTGGATGTATCTGTCGTTGCTGCGCGACCTGTGGCCCAGCGCGTTTGCGCTCAAACGCCAAAGTGCCAAACAACTGGCTGATGTGCTCGGCCATGAAAACGATCTTGCCATGCTGTCCGCGGCCATTGATGCTCAGGCGGCACGCTTTGACAGCGCCGAAACCCTTTCGCATCTGCTGGGCCTGATTATCCGCAGACAGCAAGCCCTGCGCGAGGAGGCGCTGGTTGCGGCCAAGGCCCTGTTTGGCGATGACATAGGGCTGGAACCTGTGATTATCGCTCAGCTTTGGCGCTTGAGAGTGGATGAAGCCGCTGTAACGGAATGACTGCCCGATGAGCCGCTCTGAACGTCTTCTCACCCTTTTGCAGGTCTTACGTCGTTACCGCCAGCCGGTGCGTGGCCAGACGCTGGCCGATGAATTGGGCATTTCCATCCGCACGCTGTATCGTGATATTGCCAGCTTGCAGGCGCAAGGCGCTGATATTGAAGGTGAGCCGGGCCTCGGCTATGTGTTGCGCCCGGGCTATATGCTGCCGCCCTTGATGTTCAGCCGGGATGAAATCGAGGCACTGGTGCTTGGCTCGCGCTTCGTTGCCCAACGCACGGACGACCAATTGGCCCATGCGGCCCGCGATGCCCTGGCAAAAATCACCGCCGTTCTGCCACAGGATTTGCGGCAAGCCTTGCAAGACACCGCGATGATTGTTGGCCCCAGTATTATTGGCAAAAATGCGGCACCCACACAACAACCAGTCCCGCTTGCCGATTTGCGCGAAGCCATCCGTCTGGAGCGGGTTTTGCGCATTTCCTATCAAGATGGCAGCGGCATGCAAACTCTGCGAGAGATCTGGCCCTTTGCGCTCAGTTTCTTTGAGGGCGCGCGGGTGCTGATGGCTTGGTGCTGCTTGCGACAAAGCTTTCGCCATTTTCGCACGGACCGCATTCTGCAATGTGACATGCTGGAGAGCCGCAGCCCCAAGCGACGGGCGGCACTTTTGAAACAATGGCGTTTGGAGAATGCAATACCAGAGCGGCTCTTCTAAACACTCCTGCCAGTTTTTGGCAGGAGTGTGGGTTACACCTTGGGCGTCAACCAAGGAGAGATACCATGACACCGACAATGACCATTCTCTACGTCAACAGCCCAGAAGCCAGCGCTGCATTTTATCAAAAGCTCTTCAATCTCGCGCCGGTCGAACTCTCACCCACTTTTGCGATGTTTGTTTTGCCAAGCGGTCTGGTGTTTGGCCTGTGGTCGCGCCACACGGTGGAGCCCGCGGCAACAGTGACCGGCGGCGGCTGTGAAATTGCCATTCGTGCACCAGCAGCAGCCGAAGTGGACGCCCTCCATGCAAGTTGGAAAGCGTTGGATGTTTCCATTCTCCAGTCCCCGACCGATGCCGAGTTTGGCCGCACCTTTCTGGCCGTCGATCTGGACGGCCACCGGATCCGGGTTTTCACCCCGCCTGCCTGATCACGATCGACTTGACAAAACTCAAAGCAACGTCGGCACGCTAAAATCAATTGATTCTGAGCGAAAGAGGCAGTATTTCGCAGATCATGACAGATGATCTTCAAATCCCACGCCATGAAGAGGGCGGCACCTTTTGCGTAGCCGCACTCTATCATTTTGCCGCCTTCCCACGGTTCGAAAGTTTCCGTGAACCTCTGCTTGCGCTGTGCAAGGCGCAAGGCATCATGGGCACGCTGCTGATTGCCCGTGAGGGCATTAATGGCACGGTGGCGGGCACCGATGCGGGCATTGCCGCCATGCTGGCATTCTTGCGCGCCCAGCCGGAATTTGCCAATCTTGAGCACAAGGAAAGCCGGGCATCCAAAATGCCGTTCCTGCGCATGAAAGTGAAGCTGAAAAAAGAGATCGTCACCATGGGTGTCGAGGATATCGACCCCAACAAAATCGTCGGCACCTATGTGGACCCGAAGGATTGGAACGAGCTGATTTCTGATCCGGATACCATTCTGATCGACACCCGCAACGATTATGAAACGGCGATTGGCATTTTCCGCGGTGCGGTTGACCCCAACACCAAAACGTTTCGCGAGTTTCCCGATTGGGTGAAAAACAATCCCGGCCTGCACAACAAGCCGAAGATTGCCATGTATTGCACCGGCGGCATTCGCTGCGAAAAGGCAACCGCGTTTATGAAGCAGCAGGGCTTTGAGGATGTTTACCACCTCAAGGGAGGCATTTTGAAATATCTGGAAAACGTGCCGGAAGAAGAAAGCCTATGGGATGGGGCCTGCTTTGTGTTTGACGAGCGCGTCTCGGTCACCCACGGCTTGAAGGAAGGCAACCATCTGCTCTGCCACGCCTGCCGCCATCCGATTACGCAGGAAGACCTCGCCTCGCCCCATTATGAGCCCGGCGTTTCCTGCCCCAATTGCTATGAGACCCGCACACAAGCAGACCGTGATCGCTATCGCCAGCGCCAAAAGCAGATTGCCTTGGCAAAAGAGCGTGGCGAAAAGCATATCGGCAGCTAATATCAAAGACCAAGCCGTGGCGTTCAGGCCACGGCTGCCATATTGGGCAGCTCAAAACGCTCAAAGGCCGGGCGGGCCAGCAGATAGCCCTGAATATGATGCACACCCATGTCTTTGAGCACGGCCAGCTCTTCGCTGGTCTCCACCCCTTCACACAGCGGTAAAATTTCAAATTCACGCAGCATGGCCAGCGTGTGGCGCAGCACAATTCGCTTGTCGCGGCTTTGATCAATCCCGCGCACCAGATCCATATCCAGCTTGACAATGTCTGGCTGAAATTTTGCAAGCAGCGTTAAGCCCGCATAGCCTGCGCCAAAATCATCAATCGCTGTCTTGAAACCCATAGCGCGATAGGCGGTTAGAATTTTGAGCAAATGGTCCGTATCAATCTGCTCACTCTCGGTAAACTCAAACAAAATACGATCCAGTGGAAAGCCGACGCGCTCGGCGGTTTCCAATGTCGAGCGAATGCAGGCACGCGGCTCATAGACGGCATTGGGCATGAAATTGATCGAAAGTTTGGCCTTTGATTGCTTCGGCAATCCAGAAGCCGCCAATTCCAAGGCTTTCACCCGGCAGCCTTGATCAAAGGCATAGCGATTTTCCATCGTCACAGTGGCGAGGATATCGGCCGCACTTGCGCCATCTGTGCCCCGAACCAAGGCTTCATAGGCAAAAACATCGCCATCGCGCAGATCAACGATCGGCTGAAATGCCATAGAAAAGGGCGTGGCAAAACCTGCGCCATCCCGACAACCTGCGCATGCTCTCATAGAACGGTCCCGCCTGAAACAAGAGAAAGCCTATGCGAAAATACTGAAAAAATCATTTCAAAGGCTACGAATATTGAAGGCAATACGCCTTTACATACGGAAACCCAAGGCATGCTCCACACAAAAAGACCGGCACGTGGCCGGTCTCATCTCTCGCGACAATTATTGCGCTTTACCAGGCCGGAACAACCGCACCCTTGAACTTAGCAACGATAAAGGCCTTCACATCGGCACTGTGGTAGGCTTCCACCAGGGTCTTGGCCCAAGGCTGATCCTTATCCTGTTCGCGCACGGCGATGACATTGATATAAGGGGCCTTTTCACCTTCGCGGGCAATCGGGTCCTTGGCAGGATCAAGCCCTGCTTCCAGCGCGTAATTGGTGTTGATCACCGCTGCATCCACATCATCCAGCGAGCGCGGCAATTGGGCGGCATCCAGCTCGGCAAAGGAGAGGTGCTTTGGATTTTCCACCACGTCGGCGGGTGTTACTTTCAAGCCGGCACCATCCTTGAACTTGATCAAACCCTTATCGGCCAGGATCAGCAGGGCGCGACCGCCATTGGTCGGATCGTTTGGAATGGCAACCGAAGCGCCGTCCTTCAAAGCATCCAGTGTTTTGACCTTCTTGGAATAGATCCCCATGGGAAAGTTCACGGTCTTGGCAATGCTGACCAGCTTGAAGCCGCGATCCTTGACCTGATTATCGAGATAGGGCTGGTGCTGGAAGGAGTTGGCCTGCAAATCGCCATCGGCCAGAGCCTGATTGGGAATGACGTAATCGGTGAATTCGAGGATCTCGATATCAAGGCCCTTGGTCTTGGCGACCTTTTTGACCTCTTCCATGATCTGAGCGTGTGGACCGGCACTGACACCCACTTTAATAGTTTCAGCAAAAGCGGCACCGGCCGATAAAAGCGCAGCAATAGATGCTGCCAACAGCAATGTTTTCATGGTCTTCTCTCCTTTAAACGTATCTCATTGAATGCCATCAGCCTTCGCGATGGCGTTTGTCAAAGCGTCTGGCAAGCGCATCGCCAATACTCTGCACCACCTGCACCAGCACGATCAGCAAGATCACCACCGCTGCCATGACCTCTGGCATAAAGCGCTGATAACCATAGCGAATGCCCAGATCCCCCAAGCCGCCGCCGCCAACCGCGCCCACCATGGCCGAATAGCCAATCAGGCTCACCGTCGTCATGGTCAGCGCCATGATGATGGCGGGCAAGGCTTCGGCGATCAGCACCTTGGTAACAATCTGCCAGCGCGTCGCCCCCATGGCGCGGGCCGCCTCAATCAGGCCGCGATCCACCTCGCGGATGGCGGCCTCGATCAGCCGCGCCACAAACGGGATGGTGGCAATGGTCAGCGGCACAATGGCAGCATTGGTACCAATCGACGTGCCTGCCACCAGCCGGGTAAATGGAATAATCGCCACCACCAGAATGATAAACGGCGTGGAGCGGGTGGCGTTGACAATCAAGCCCACCACACGATTGGTCACAGGGGCTGCAAACAATTCGCCCTTGGCGCTGTTGGCCAGAAACACGCCGATGGGCAGGCCAATCACCGTGCCAATAACACCGGCCAGCGCCACCATTTGCAGCGTCTGCCACAGGGCCTTGGACAGCAGCGACAACAACATATCAAGCGCCATAGCCAAGCACCTCCGTTTTCAAACCGGTGCGCGCAAAAAATTGCTCGGCCCGCGCCAAAATATCAGCCGTTGCCGGATAGGACACCACCAGCGCGCCATAGGGCTCGCCGGCAATTTCATCAATCGTACCTGCGAGAATATTGACCTCGACGCCAAGCTCATTGATCAACCCGGACACCAAAGGCTGTTCCGATGTTGCACCAAAGAAAATCAGGCGAACATAGACCCGCTCGGCCCCCTGCTGGCTATCATGCAGGCGACTGGTAATCCAGATGGGCAGTTTTGAGCCGGTCAAGCCCGCCAGCATAGCCTGCGTGGTGGCGTGTTGCGGTTGGGTGAACACATCAAAGGTGCGGCCATTTTCGACAATCCGGCCCTTGTCAATCACCGCCACATGCGACGCAATGGCCTTCACCACCTCCATCTCATGGGTGATCAGCAGCACGGTCAAATCCAGATCGCGATTGATGGTTTTGAGCAGATCCAGAATCGACTGGGTGGTTTCCGGGTCCAGTGCCGATGTTGCCTCATCGGAGAGCAACAGTTTTGGCTCGGTGGCCAGCGCCCGCGCAATGCCAACGCGCTGTTTTTGCCCGCCCGACAATTCGGCCGGATAGCGGCCCGCCTTATCGCCAAGGCCAACAAGGTCCATCAAGGGTGCCACCCGCGCCTTGATCGCGGCCCTATCCAAGCCCGCAATTTCCAAGGGCAGGGCAATATTGTCATAGACGGTGCGCGAGGCGAGCAGATTGAAATGCTGGAAAATCATGCCAATCGAGCGGCGCAGCGTGCGAAGACCGGCATCGCTCAACCCTGCCACATCGACATCATCCACCAGCACTTTGCCGGTGGAGGGCAATTCCAAGCCATTGACCAGACGGATCAGCGTCGATTTCCCGGCACCGGAGCGACCAATAATGCCGGTAATCGCCCCTTTGGGAACGGTGAGATCAACGCCATCCAGCGCCGTGAAGGTGGACTGGCCATCACGCCCGCCAAATTGCTTGGTGACACCTTCAAAGGCCACCATGCTGTGAGAAGTTGAGGTGTGCGGATTTGATGCGACAGCAAGCGTCATCGAACAGACTCCCTTGGGGAGCGTTGCGGCTCAAAAGTCAAAGACATGGCATTCTCTCGGATAAATGCGCCACAGAACGTGGCTTTCAGGGATGAGACAGGCGCGGCTTTTCGGCGATGGTCAGCGACACATTCGACGATTTCCAATCCGCAATACCATTGTTCATCTCGCTTTTTTCAAATCAGGCTCAAACAGCCATTTGAGGGATAACGCTAAACAACCGGATTTTTCAACCAAAGCCGAGGGATAATTTTCCCCCTCGGCCCATTTTTCTGCAAAATCTATCTTTTAAACTCGCATTTTCGCTCAGACCTGGTTGCCAATTGGAAAAAGCGCCGCCAAAGCGCCATACCATTGGCCGCTTTTCTTCACCGTGCGCACTTGGGTTTCATAATCCACATGCACGAGGCCAAAGCGCATGCGATAGCCCTCCGCCCATTCAAAATTATCCATCAGGCTCCAGGCAAAATAGCCCTTCATCGGAAAACCATCGGCAATCAGATCTGCGATAATGCCGATATGGTCTTTGTAATAATCCAGCCGGGGCTGATCATCCACTTCGCCATCTTCCACGCCCATGTTGTAGCAGGCACCATTTTCGGTGATGTAGCAGACTGGCAAAGTGTAGCGATCGTAGAGATTTTCCACCAAAGATTTCAACGCGGGCGCATAGACCTCCCAGCCAATATCGGTTTTCACATCCGACACCGGCGGTGCATCGACGGTTGCCGGAAACTCGGCACCCTTGGTTGGATCATCCGCAACCCGCATTGGCGTGTAATAATTCAGGCCCCACCAATCGAGCGGCTGCGAGATGATCTCCATATCGCCCTCTTCGATTTTTGGCATACGCTCACCAAGCGCCGTCAAAAATTCGGCCGGGTATTCGCCCTTGAACACCGAATCAAAGAAAACGCCATTGTGAAATTGATGGGCGCGCTCTGCCGCCGCCTTATCGGCTGCACTCTCAGAGCCGGGAATAACAGAATGGGCATTCAGCACCAGCCCGGCAGGCACCTGCGGCGCCACCTGGCGAATGGCATCAATGCCCAGACCATGGGCCAGATTGGTATAGTGCAGCGCATGCAGTGCTGCATCCATATTGCGCTCGCCCGGCGCATGAACACCATAGAGGTGCGACAGCCACACCGAACACCATGGCTCATTAAAGGTCGCCACCGCATCCAGCCGATCACCCAGTCGCGCCATCACCAATTTCGCATAGCGCTGAAACGCGTAAGCCGTGGAACGTGCCGCCCAGCCGCCATCGCCCATCAGCGCCAGCGGCAGATCCCAATGATACAGCGTGGCATAGGCCTTGATGCCGCGATCTTTAAGACCGTCCACCAGCTTGTCGTAGAAATCCAGACCCGTTTCATTCACCCGGCCTGTGCCATCCGGGATAATGCGCGGCCATGCGATTGAGAACCGATAGGCCGAAACACCCATCTCCTTGATCAGATCAAGATCCGCTTCCCAACGATTGTAATGATCACAAGCCACATCGCCATTATGCCCTTGATACACCCGGCCCGGCATATTGGAAAACGCATCCCAGATGCAGGCTTTGCGGCCATCGGCTTTGGTGGCTCCTTCGATCTGGTAGGAGGCGGTGGCGACGCCAAACAAGAAGTCTTTGGGAAAACGAGCAGCGAGAAGCTTGGGATCGGTCATCTGGAACTCCCGTTAAAGCATGTCGCGTTTCATTGTCCTCAATGAAACAACAACGCACATGCAACACAATAAGACCTAAAGCCTGTCGCAGTTAATCCTATTCACTGCGACAGGCTTTAGGGTCAATCAACAGGTGCAAATTTATACTGAAAGCTGTTTAGACCAATGTGGTGGCACGGGAAAGGAAAAACCGTAACCACTTCCATTCCCATTCGCGATCTCGAAGTCTGGGCCTCAAACTTTTACCCAAGCCCCGTTCTGCTTCGATGATTCAATACAGGCCGTGACAAACGCCACACCCTTCACCCCATCGTCAACCGTTGGATACACCACCGCCGGGTCAACCGCCACGCCAGCCTTGGCGGCGTTAATGGCTTGCGCCGCCTCGCTGTAGATGGTGGCAAAGGCTTCGAGGTAGCCTTCCGGATGACCGCCGGGGATGCGGGTGACGCGGGCGCTCGCCGCGCCTGCTCCGGCACCGCCACGGGTGATAAGCTGTTTTGGCTCGCCCAGCTTGGTGAACCACAGGTAATTCGGATCAGCCTGCGTCCATTCAATCCCGGCTTTGGTGCCGTAGATACGCACTTTCAACCCGTTTTCATTGCCGGTTGCCACCTGGCTGCACCACAAAAGACCTTTGGCACCACCTTCAAAGCGGAGCATCACATGGGCATTGTCATCCAGCCTGCGGCCTTCCACGAAGGTATGCACATCGGCTGAGAGTTCATGCAGGGTCAAACCCGAAATGAAACTGCCAAGGTTATAGGCGTGGGTGCCGATGTCGCCGGTTGAGCCGCCAACGCCCGATTGCGCCGGATCGGTGCGCCAGACGGCTTGCTTGGCACCAGATTGCTCCACCGGTTCCGCCAGCCAATCTTGTGGGTATTCCATTTGCACCAGACGGATTTCACCCAATGCACCACTTTGTACCAGTTCGCGGGCATGGCGCACCATGGGATAGCCCGTGTAATTGTGGGTGAGGATGAACAGCGCCTTGGCTTTGTCCGCCGCCGCTTTGAGCGCCTTGGCATCCTCCAGATTGGAGGTAAGCGGTTTGTCGCAGATCACGTGAATACCGCGTTCCAGAAAGGCTTTAGCGGCGGCAAAATGCACGTGGTTTGGCGTGACGATGGAAACCGCCTCGATACCATCCGGGCGGGCCGCTTCGCTTGCAGCCATTTCTTCAAATGAGCCATAGCAGCGGGCCGGGTCCAGCCCCAGATCGCGGCCCGAGGCCTGAGATTTTTCTGGCGTGGACGAGAGCGCACCTGCCTCCAGATCATAATGATCATCCAGCCGGGCAGCCATGCGATGCACTGCGCCAATAAATGCCCCCTGCCCGCCACCAACCATGCCAAGGCGGATTTTAGGGGCGCGTTGCTCGGATTTGCTTGCTTCAATTGTCATTGGAATTTCCTCCTAAAATGCAGAGAACGCGGGGCACCCCCCTCTGTCACTCTCGTGACATCTCCCCCTCAAGGGGGGAGATTGACCGCAAACCTTGCTATTCAGACCATTCAATATAAATCGCCAACCTATCTGCTTTCTATCTCCCCCCCGTGAGGGGGAGATGCCCGGCAGGGTAGAGGGGGGTAGGCCATGCATGGAACGTTTCGTTACAGCCCCAACATCCGCCGGTTGGCGGCATCATCGGTGCCGCTCGATGCAAAATCATCAAAGGCGTGTTCTGTCACCCGGATAATATGCGCCTTGACGAATTCTGCTCCTTCACGGGCACCGTCTTCTGGATGTTTCAGCGCGCATTCCCATTCCACCACAGCCCAGCCGTCGAAATCATTAGCGGCCATTTTGGAAAAGATCGCGCCAAAATCCACCTGGCCATCGCCCGGTGAGCGGAAGCGGCCAGCGCGATTGACCCAGCCCTGATAGCCGCCATAGACGCCTTGACGGCCGGTGGGGTTAAACTCGGCATCCTTGACGTGGAACATCTTGATGCGGTCTTTGTAGATATAGATGTTGTCGAGATAATCGAGGCATTGCAGCACATAATGCGATGGATCGTAGAGCATGTTGGCGCGGGCATGGTTGCCCACGCGCTCCAGAAACATCTCGAACGTCACGCCATCATGAAGATCTTCACCCGGGTGAATTTCATAACACACATCCACGCCCTGCTCATCGGCATAGTTGAGGATCGGCAACCAGCGTTTGGCCAGTTCATCAAAAGCGGTTTCCACCAGCCCTGCTGGGCGCTGCGGCCATGGGTAAATATAGGGCCAGGCGAGTGCGCCTGAAAACGTGGCATGGGCCTTGATACCCAGATGGTTTGAGGCTTTCAGCGCATATTTGACCTGTTCCACCGCCCACGCTTGCCGCGCTTTCGGGTTGCCGCGCACTTCGGGGGCCGCGAAACCATCAAAGGCTTCATCGTAGACGGGATTGACGGCCACCAGTTGGCCTTGCAAATGGGTGGACAGTTCGGTGATTTCCACACCGTTCTGGCGGGCAATACCGGCCAGTTCATCACAATAATCTTTGGATTCAGCCGCTTTTTTCAAATCGATAAGCTGGCCAGCCCATGTAGGCACCTGCACGCCTAGATAGCCCTTTTCAGCGGCCCATTTGGTAATAGCATCCCAGGAATTAAACGGAGCAGTATCGCCCGCAAACTGGCCCAAAAACAGAGCAGGCCCCTTGATCGTCTTCATATGCATCTCCTCCAAAATGATACTGAAACGTTACAGGTGGTGTATTCAATTCTCTCGACGCTGTGAAGCGCTTTTGTGTTTGCAACAGTGAAAAAGAAAAAATCGCCCCTGAAAATCAGGCAGGCGCGCAAAGCTGGCGGGGAAAGCACCTTTCCCCGCCAGCCACTGCAAGTTGATTAAACGTAGCGATTGACCACGTTTTCCAGCCACTCTTGCTGGCCGGACACAGGCTTTGGATTGATGTTGTCTTGTTCTACGCGGGCTGCGATGCTTTCCAGCGTGCCGCTGGCCAGCATGGCCTTGGCGCTGTCGCTGTTCCAGCCGCTGTAGCGCTTCTCTAGCGGACCCAAGAGAGCCTTGTCTTCCACCATTTTCGCAGCAGCCTTCAGGCCACGAGCGCAGCAATCCATACCACCGATATGGCCGATCAACAGGTCTGCCGGGTCAATTGACTGGCGGCGCAGCTTACTGTCGAAATTGGTGCCGCCCGTGGTGAAGCCACCGGCTTGCAGCACTTGATAATAGGCCAGCGCCATTTCCGGTACATTGTTGGGGAACTGGTCGGTGTCCCAACCGGACTGGTAATCGTTGCGGTTCATATCAATCGAGCCGAAAATGCCAAGCGCATTGGCCAAAGCCAGCTCATGCTCAAAGGTATGACCGGCCAAAATGGCGTGGCCCTGCTCGATATTGACCTTCACTTCTTTCTCAAGACCGTAATTCTTGAGGAAGCCGTAAACGGTGGCAACATCATAATCATACTGATGCTTGGAGGGCTCTTGCGGCTTTGGCTCAATCAGGATGGCACCCTTGAAGCCGATCTTGTGCTTATATTCCACGACCATGTTGAGGAAACGACCCATATGGTCGAGTTCCTGTTTCAGATCGGTGTTGAGCAGGGTTTCATAGCCTTCGCGACCGCCCCACAGCACATAGTTTTCGCCGCCGAGTTTTTGGGTCGCATCAAGGCAGGTCTTCACCGTGGCGGCTGCAAAAGCAAACACATCGGGATCAGGATTGGTGGCGGCACCCGACATATAGCGGCGGTGCGAGAACATGTTGGCTGTGCCCCACAGCAGCTTGACGCCTGTGTCGGCCTGCTTTTGGGCAAAGTAATCGACGATTTCGTTGAGGTTCTTGGTGTTCTCAGCAAAGTTTGCGCCTTCGGGGCGCACATCGGCATCGTGGAAGCAATAGTAAGGCGTGCCAAGCAGCTGGAAGAATTCAAATGCCACATCGGCCTTCAATTTCGCAGCCTGCATGCTGTCTTCAAACCATGGACGCTCAAAGGTGTTGCCGCCAAACGGGTCCGTGCCCGGCCAGACAAATGTGTGCCAATAGGCAATGGCAAAGCGAAGATGGTCTTCCATCCGCTTGCCCATCACCACTTCATCGGGGTTATAATGGCGAAAAGCCAGCGGATTGGTGCTGCCTTCACCTTCATATTTAATTTTGGTGATATCGCCGAAAAAGCCTGTGCTCATGGGTATTCCTCCTGATTTAAAGATCTGTGTCGTATGTTCTCATCCCGCTTTTGCGCATTCCGTCAAAAGCAGGATGACTGTTATGGTTTTAATGCTGGATTGACTTGATGGCCGGATAAAGCGCGCGATAGCGCTGATAGGCCGCCTCATAACCGTCTTGCAAAGCGGATACGGGCTCCACCACCGCTTCCGTCGCGGGTGCCGAGCAAACGGAGACAGGATCAGCCCCCGTCGCTGCAATCAGCCCCAGACGGGCCGCACCAAAGGCTGCACCAAAATCGCCGTCGGCTGGCACATCCACCGGAATGCCAAGGGCTGTGGCAATGGATGCCAGCCAATAGCGCGAGCGCGAGCCGCCACCGATGGCGGTAACGCGTGACAAAGACGTGCCTGCGGATTTCAGCGCTTCAAGACTATCGCGAATGGCAAAGCTGACCCCTTCCAACACCGCTTGGGTCAGCACGGCACGAGAGGAGTCATGGCCAAGACCAATGAAAGCACCCCGGATTGCCGCATCATTATGAGGTGTGCGCTCACCGGAGAGATAAGGCAGGAAGGTCACGCCAGTTGGCGCTTGCAACTCATTGCCCAGCTCTGCGGTGAGATTGCCCGCCGATTGGCCGCTGATGCCAGAATACCAGTTCAGCGCATCCGTTGCCGACAAGATCACGCCCATCTGGTGCCAGGTGTTGGGCAGCGCATGGCAAAAGGCATGCACGGCACTTTCCGGCTTAGGCAGATAGGAGCCATTGGCGGCAAACAGCACGCCGGATGTGCCCAGCGACACAAAGGCATGGCCTTCCGCCACGGTGCCCATGCCGCAAGCAGACGCCGCGTTGTCGCCAGCGCCACCGGCCACCACAACATTGGCACCAAGGCCCCATTTGCTCGCAAGCTCGGCACGCAACGTCCCGGCCTGTTCGGTGCCTTCAACAAGACCCGGCATTTGCCGCTCGGAAAGGCCTGTTGCGTCCAGAAGGTCAGACGACCAAGCCCGTTTGCCCGTATCCAGCCAGGATGTACCCGCCGAATCCGACATGTCAGAGAGATATTCTCCCGTCAGCCATAGCCGCAGATAATCCTTGGGCAGCAGCACCTTGGCCACTTTGCCAAACACCTCAGGCTCATTGTTTTTCACCCAAACCAGCTTGGGCGCGGTAAAGCCCGGAAATACGATATTGCCGGTCAGCGCACGAAAGCGTGGATCGGCGTCCAGCGTTGCGGCTTCCTGATGGGAGCGTGTGTCATTCCACAAAATGCAGGGTCGCAGCACCTTGTCTTCGGCATCGATCAAGGTTGCGCCATGCATATGGCCCGATAGGCCAATGCCTTTCACGGCAGCAAGCTCTTTGGGAAACTGCGCTTTGAGACCGGAGATTGCCTCTTCACAGGCCGAAATCCAATCCTGAGGTGCCTGCTCCGACCAGCCAGAATGCGGCCGTGAGACGTTAAGCGCGCCATGGCCAGAGCCGATCACCTTTTGATCGCCGTCCATTAACATGGCTTTGACACCAGACGTGCCGAGATCCAAACCGAGATACATGATCTATTCCTCCATCACCTGCCAAACGTTAAGGCAGGTTATCCTTCAAAAATATGTCGAGCCGAATACGCTCTTGCGCTGCCACCACGGCTGCGCCATCGGCCTTGGCTTTCAACACCCGAATAGTACTTCTTACCTCATGGCCTGCATCCTGATTGAGCACCGCATCCACCAAGCCCACCTCCAGCGCTGCCCGCGTCGTCTGGGTCAGCTCATGGGCAATCACCGAAGGCCGCTTGCTTACCTCCAACGTCTCCAGCGCCCGCACCAGACCGCGGTTACCGGCACCCAGACTGTAAAGCCCAAGAATGTCGTGGCTTGCGAATTGCTCCCGCAACAGCACCTCCACCCGGAGTGGATCATCCAGCCCTTCCAGCACGGGCAATAATGTTAATGAGGGAAACTCGGTTGCCATCACCGCGCAAAAACCCTCAAAGCGCTCGCGATGGTCGCGCACCAGCATGGAGCCCGCCAAAATCGCAACAGAGCCTGAGCGCCCGCTGAGAAAACGCCCCAGCAAGCTTGCCGCCGTGCGGCCCGCTGCAATATTATCAATGCCGGCAAAATGATCGCGCTCGGTGCTGGAGAGATCAGACACCAGTGTCACCACCGGCACGCCTGATTGGCGAAGCTGTGCAACCGCCTCCGCCACTTCAGGTGCGTCCACCGCTACCAGCGCCACACCAGCGGGGCCGGTTTCAGCAACCTGTTGGAGTGCAGCCACAAGCGCTGCCCCATCAAAGGCAGGCACATCCACAATATCAATACGGGTCCGCTCCACCCCTGCCCGGCTGGCCGCATCCAAGACCTGTCGGCGCAATTCACGCATGAAGGAATTGTCGTTGGCGGGCAAAATGAAGGTGAAAGGATAAATGCGGCTCTTGGCCAGATTGGCCGCCGCCACATCGCGCACAAAGCCCAAGGCTTCGACTGCCGCTTCCACCCGCGCCCGTGTTGCAGCACGAACGCCGGGGCGCGCGTTTAACACACGATCCACCGTGGCGAGGCTGACACCGGCATGAGCGGCAATGCTGTGAACGGTCGGTTTCATCACCCCTCCTTGAGCGCGTCACCTCCTTTAAAGGAGAACGCAAACCACGTAAACGGTTTTTTGATGTACGTACCTCAAATTCATAAAAAAAGAAACCGCCGCATCGGGGGGAATGCGACGGTCTCTCCACGGCGGTGGATTTCGAAAAATCAGTGGCCCGCGTCTGCGGGCACCACCGCAGAAGGCTTTTTGATCAGGCTCGTCATCACGGTCAGAATGCAAAAAAGCACGGTAAGCCCAAGAAAAACATCAATAAACGCCATGATCCACGCCTGCTGATTGACCATGCCTGCCAGCTTTTTCAACGCTGCCGCATCGCCGTCCAAACCGAACATGCCAAGCCGACCGGACACTTGCGCAAGCCAGCTCATGGCAGCCGGATTGCTAGGGTTCACATGTTCGACCAATCGGGCGTAATGCTCATCGGTGCGCTGGGTCAGCATGGTGTTGATGATGGCGAGGCCAACAGCACCACCCAGATTACGGGTGAGGTTATAGAGCCCGGACGCATTCTTGATGCGCTCTGGCGGCAAGGTGCCCAGCGCAATATTGTTGATCGGCACCATGCAAATCATCAGGCCACAGCCGCGCAAAATCTGTGGAATCAGCAGCTCATAAAAATCCCAATCAGCCGTCAATCCGGTGACCATATAAGTGCCGACGCCAAAGCTGATAAAGCCAGTGGCCATCATGATGCGCGGGTCCATCTTGACCGACAGTTTACCGGCGATCGGTGCCGTCATAAACATCGCAAGACCGGATACAAACATGGTCTCGCCGATGGCCAAACTGTCGTAGCCACGCACACGCGCAAGATAGAGCGGGTAAAGATAGGTCAAGCCGTAAAGGCCAATGCCCATCACGAATGAAAACAACGAACCAAAGGCAAAATTGCGATTGGTGAATGCCTTCAGGTCAACAATCGGCAACTCCTGGGTGAAGGCTCGGTAGAAAAACACCACACCACCAACAGACATGACAATCGTGCCCCAGATGATCCGCTGATCACTGAACCAGTCTTTGCTGTTGCCCTCTTCCAGCACATATTCCATGGCACCCAAAAACAGTGCCATTGCCAACAGGCCCCACCAATCGAATTTCTTCAACAGCGAGCGGTCTGGCTTGTCAAAATCCACAAAGGACCAAACGGTCAAAGACACGATGATGCCGGGAATGACATTGATCAGAAACAGCCAGTGCCACGACATGGCGTGGCTGATATAGCCGCCAACTGTTGGGCCGATGGTGGGGGCAAGGGTTGCCACAAGACCAATCAATGGCGATACAAAGCTGCGTTTTGAAGGCGGGAAAATCGTAAACGCTGCGGCAAACACCGAGGGAATCATGCCACCGCCGATAAAGCCCTGAATGGCGCGATAGGCGATCATCTGATTGATATCGGTGGCCGTGGCCGCCAGCGCGCTCGACAGCGTAAAGCCTGCCGCAGCCAAGGTGAACAACACCCGCGTTGACAAGATCCGCGCCAGAATGCCCGACAGCGGAATCATGATCACTTCGGCAATCAGATAAGCCGTCTGCACCCACGCGACCTCTTCCGTGCCAGCCCCAAGGCCAGCCTGAATTTCGGAAAGAGAAGCCGAGACGATCTGGATATCCAGGATCGCCATGAACATGCCGAACACCATGGCAATAAAGCCAATCATGACCCGCGGATCGATGGTGTCAGATGGAGCCGCATGCGCGGATGGTGTCACTGTCGTTGCCATGGCCTTCGCCTCGCACTCCGCGTCTTACTTCACGCCATCTTCTTTAGGAGCCGTGCGCGTATCCACTTCAACCACAACGCTCAGACCTGCTTTCAGAAAACCCTTGTCCAGCACATCTTGCGGAATGGCGATCCGAACAGGAACGCGCTGAATGATCTTGGTGAAATTGCCTGTGGCGTTTTCAGGTGGCAGCATGGAAAACACGGAACCAGATCCCGCAGCCAGAGACACAACAGTGCCTTCGATCGGCGTCTTGCCATAGGCATCGACGTGAAGCTTGACCTTTGAGCCTGGAACAATATCGGAAATCTGCGTTTCCTTGAAATTCGCGTCAATATAGAGCTTATCCACCGGCACCAGCGACGCCAAACGCGCACCGCTCGACACCAGATTGCCCTCTTGGACACCCAGATTACCAATCACGCCATCATAAGGTGCGCGCAAAATCGTGAAATCCAGATTGCGCTGGGCCTGCGCAACCGCCAGCTCTTCCGTTTTCACGCCAGCTTCGGCCTCAGCCTTTTGCGCCTTCAGCACTGAAATATTGGCGTTGGCCGATGCAACAGCCGCAACGGCCGCAGCAACATTGGCTTTGCCCGTCTCAAGCGCGGAGGTTGCTGTGTCCAGCTCGGCCTGCGACATGACAGACTGAGCACGAAGATCGGTCACACGCTTGAAGGTCAATTCTGCCGAATGCAGGGTTGCCTGCGCCGCCAGAAGCTGCGCCTGCGCCTGCTGAACAGCCGCTTCGCCACCGATCACTTGTGCGGCCATGCGGTCAACGGTCAGTTTCTGCGTGGCAAGCTGGCTCTGGGCCTGCTCGAGCGCAATGCGATAATCACCATCATCGAGGGTAACCATCACGTCGCCCGCTTTCACGCGCTGGTTATTAGCAATCAAAACAGTTTTTACGTAGCCGGTCACCTTTGGCGAAATGGTTGCGATGTCTCCGGCAATGTAGGCATCATCGGTTTCCACCATGAACCGGCCTTCGGTCCACCAATTGTAGCCGAAATATCCGCCCCCAGCCAGAATCCCAAGCAGGATCACAGGCAAGACGGGGCTACGCTTTTTGGCAGGCTTTGCAACAACCTTGGCAGCTGGTGCTACAGCCTCGCCAGACGTGCCCGCCTGCTTGCTCACGACCTCTTCATGTCCATTGTCAGGGTGCTGTGCAGCATCATCAGAAACACCCGCAGCGCGAACTGCGCCCTTTATTGGAGAGACAGACATCAAAATCACCATCAATGGAACGAAGTAAAATTTAATCGAACGGAACCGTTCGGTTCGATTTGACATAAAGCGTTTTTTACCACATATCAAGTCGCGATCAGGATTTATTGAGCCGATTACACATCTTGAGGTTAATTTTTGGAACACGAAGCCAATATTGCTACGGACAACCAGGAAGAGCAGGACGCCGAAAAGCGCTGTCAGCCCGGCGCAGGTCGCTTCGCAGCGGGAGCAGACCCGGCCAAGCGCGAGCAAATTCTTGAGGGCGCAAGACGGGCATTCATGACCTATGGTTTTGATGCAACCAGCATGAACCACATCACCCGCGAGGCCGGCGTTTCAAAAGGAACGCTCTATGTGTATTTCGAGAATAAGGAAGACCTGTTCTCGGCTTTGATTGAAACCAACAAGCAGAAATTTGCAGCCACTTTGCGCGACATTTTGGCCGAAGAAGGCGATGTCCGCGATCTTCTGCGAAAATATGGCAAGACATTTGCCATCTATATTTTGACAAGCGAGATGACCGGAGCCATCCGCATCCTGCTGGGCGTGATTGATCGCATGCCCAACCTCTGTCGCAGTTTCATGCAATTTGGGCCAGAAAATGCCCGTTCTGTTCTGGAAGCCTTTTTGCAAAAACAGGTCAATCTGGGCAATCTGCACATTGACAATGTGCAACTGGCAGCACGGCAGTTCATTGAACTGGCCACGGGCACGTTTTTCAAAGAAAGGCTGTTTGGCCAGCCCAACGCAGAGGATCTCGAAAAAGAGGTCGACATGGTGATCGACAGTGCTTTGCACCTGTTTCTGCTCGGCTATGGGCCAAAATAAAGCCTCGCTATGGCTCTACTCAAGTGCATGTTCTTGCTTATATAGGCCTCACACCCCGCACACCTTAACAGGCGGGGTCGCGACCGGGGACATAAATGCAAGACATTATCACTTTAGCCAGCAGCCCAGCGGCGTGGATCGCCCTTATCAGCCTCATCGCCATGGAGGTTGTGCTTGGCATCGACAATCTGGTTTTTATTTCCATTCTCTCCAACAAGCTTCCTGCCCAACAGCGGGAAAAAGCAAGACGGATCGGCATTGGCCTTGCCCTTGTCATGCGATTGGCCCTGCTGGGCACGGTGGCCTGGATCGTCAAACTCACCAATCCTGTCTTTACACTGTTTGACCACGGCTTTTCATGGAAAGACATGATCCTGATTGCAGGCGGTCTGTTTCTTGTCTGGAAGGCCACCAAGGAAATTCACCATACCGTAGATCCGGTTGACAAGGACAGCGACTTTCTCACAACCTCAACCACGGCGACAATGGGGGCTGTGGTTGGTCAGATTTTGCTGCTTGATCTGGTGTTTTCGGTGGATAGTATCATCACCGCCGTTGGCATGACAGAGCATGTCATCATCATGGTCATTGCGGTCATTGTTGCCGTCACCGCCATGTTGCTGGCCGCCAATCCACTTGGACGGTTCATCGAGAAAAACCCCACCGTTGTCATGCTGGCTTTGGGCTTTCTGATGATGATCGGCATGACCCTGATTGCCGATGGCATGGGCTTCCATGTGCCAAAGGGCTATATTTATGCAGCCATGGCTTTCTCGGCTCTGGTCGAAGGGCTCAACATGATGGCGCGCCGCAGAAACAAGCGCAAAAGCCCCAAATCAGACGAGCATACGCTGCATTAAAAACTGTCAGCCTGAAGACGCCTGACAGGCGCATCCGCAGCACGCCGTCATCCGCATGGTCGCTATATAAGCGACCATGCAAAAGGCACTGGAACAAATGCACTGTGTGATGCATTCTGCACAAGACCTCGCACCATCAGGACATTCATGACACATCAACAGATATTGGCCTTTATCGTTATCGGCGTGATGATGGTCGCATTCATGTGGGACAAGATACGCTATGATGTGGTTGCGGGCTTGACCCTGCTGGCAGCCGTTGCTCTTGGCCTTGTGCCATCAGACAAGGCCTTTTCCGGCTTTTCGGATGACATTGTCATCATTGTGGGCAGCGCACTGGTGGTCAGCGCCGGTGTTGCCCGCTCCGGCCTTGTTGATGCCGCTATCAAGAAATTCTTTCCCAATCTCGTCTCGCTACGCGCCCAGATGCTGCTTCTGGTGCTGACGGTGACGGTGCTCTCAGCCTTCATCAAAAACATTGGCGCTCTGGCAATCATGATGCCGGTTGCCTTTCAGTTTGCCCGCAAATCCAGCAGAGCGCCCTCCACATTTTTGATGCCCATGGCCTTTGGTGCCCTGCTGGGCGGGTTGATGACGCAAATTGGCACCTCACCCAATATCGTCGTCTCAAGGCTGCGGGGCGAGTTGACCGGCACGCCCTTCACCATGTTTGATTTCACCCCGGTGGGTGCCACGCTTGCCGTGGCCGGTGTGTTGTTCCTGATGTTTTTCTATTGGCTGGTGCCCCAGCGGCAAAACCAGAATCCAACCGTGCAAGAAGCCTTGGGCACTTCAAATTTTGTCACCGAGGCCGCCGTGCCGGAAGGTTCCAGCCTCAAGGGAAAGCCGTTGCGTGATTTGCTGAGCCCTGCCTCGGGCGAGGTCATTGCCACTGCCATCATGCGTGGCCACAGCCGCATCTCGCCCTTTCCCGATATTGTGCTGCAAGCCAATGATACTCTGCTGTTGGAAGGTCCATCCGAGGCACTTGATAGGGTGGTCAGTCAATCGGCCCTCAAGCTATCTGGCAAGAAGGCTGGCTCGAGCAGCGAAATGACCGCCATTGAGGCTGTGGTCGGCCCGACATCCCCGCTGAAAGGCCTGTCTGCGCGGGATGTTTCGCTGTTCAACACCTATGGCATCAACCTTCTTGCCGTCAGCCGCAAAGGCAAGCGCATCAAGGAGCGCCTGGCCGAAGTGATGCTGAAAACCGGTGACGTTGTGGTGTTGCAAGGCCATCGCAAGGCTCTGCCTGCCGTGCTCAAGGAATTGGGATGTCTTCCCTTGGCCGAGCGCGAAATTCTGCTCGGCACCACCCGCAGCATGCTCATCCCCATCTTGATCCTGATTGCTGCCATGGGCTCGACAGCAATCGGCATTGCGCCGGTGGCGGTTGCCTTTTTTGCCGCAGCGGTTGCCATGGTCATTTTCCGCGTCATTCCGCTCAATGATCTCTATCAATCGGTGGACGGCCCTATTCTGGTGATGCTGGCCGCCCTTATTCCGGTCAGTGATACCTTGCGCACCACAGGAGCCAGCGACGTGATTGCGGGCTGGCTTGGCAACGTTGCCCATAATCTGCCGCCTTATGGAGCGTTGACGCTGATTTTGGTGACGGCCATGGCCGTGACACCCTTTCTCAACAATGCCGCCACCGTGTTGGTCATGGCACCGATTGCGGCAAGCTTTGCACATAATCTGGGCTACCGGCCCGACGCATTCTTGATGGCCGTGGCCATTGGTGCTGGCTGCGACTTTCTCACCCCCATTGGCCACCAGTGCAATACGCTGGTAATGGGACCGGGCGGTTACCGCTTTAGCGACTATCCCCGTCTGGGCCTGCCTCTGTCGTTCTTGATTATTGTGGTTGCCATCCCCACACTCATTCTGTTCTGGCCGATAAAATAGCCCCCAAAGCGTGGGGCATGGATTTGTGCCAAAAAAAAAGCCCGCGTCAGAGACGCGGGCTTCAAAGGGGGAGGTTTACAATAATAAAGCTTGACCGGTTAGTGCGGAACCGTTGCCCGATACACATGACGTCAAAAGCGGTAAGGCGGCCGCAGCTGGTATCGTCATATATAAAGGGCACAATCTTTATTATGAGCCTATAACGTCGGTGATAGAGAATGGTTCCACGCTGGGTGCATTTTTTATTATTTTAACGTTTTGAGACCGCGACATTCCCAACGCAGGCCCATAGATTGGGTTTTCCTTGACGCTTGGCGCTGAATATGGCCTAAGGCAAGCACAAGGAAATTTGCTGAAAAATGCGCCTGCTAGAGTTTGTCAGGGAAAGGTGGAACCCGGTTTTACCGATCAGACAAACTCAAACAAAAATCTAGAATCTGTCTTGTTCACATTGAACCAGACAGATTCTAGGAGCATTTCTGCATTTTTTAACATCATCATTCTCAAGGCGAACCTTCGCTTGGCCGCCTGCACGCGAATACGAGAAAAACCATGACCACTTCCGGCGTCCGCGTCCGCATTGCCCCTTCCCCCACTGGCGAGCCCCATGTTGGCACAGCCTATATCGCGCTGTTCAACTATCTGTTTGCCAAAAAACACGGCGGCGAGTTCATCTTGCGCATCGAAGATACCGATGCCACTCGCTCCACCGCAGAGTTTGAGCAGAAAGTGCTGGACGCGCTGAAATGGACCGGGTTGACCTGGGCTGAAGGCCCGGATGTTGGCGGCCCTTATGGTCCGTACCGCCAGTCTGAGCGCAAGGATACCTATCGTCCGTTTGTCGATAAGATGGTCAATGAAGGCAATGCCTTTCGCTGTTTCTGCACGCCGGAGCGGCTGGAGCAGATGCGTGAAAGCCAGCGCGCTGCGGGCAAGCCTCCGGGTTATGATGGTCTGTGCCTGCACCTCAAAGCAGAAGAAGTCACCGCCCGTATGGAAGCCGGCGAGCCTTCGGTTGTGCGCCTTAAAATCCCCACCTCCGGCTCGTGTGACTTCCACGATGGCGTCTATGGCGACGTGTCGATTCCATGGGAAAGCGTAGACATGCAGGTTCTGCTCAAGGCAGACGGCATGCCAACCTACCATATGGCCAATGTGGTGGATGACCACCTGATGAAAATCACCCACGTCGCGCGCGGCGAAGAGTGGTTGGCATCGGTGCCAAAGCACATCCTGATCTACAAATACCTCGGCCTTGAGCCGCCGGTGTTCATGCATCTCAGCCTGATGCGCAATGCCGACAAATCGAAGCTTTCGAAGCGCAAGAACCCAACGTCGATCTCCTATTATTCGGCGCTGGGCTATCTGCCGGAAGCGCTGATGAACTTCCTCGGCCTGTTCTTCATGCAGATCGCGGAAGGCGAGGAACTGCTGGACATGGAGCAGTTGATTGCCAATTTCGATCCTGACAATCTCTCAAAGGCAGGTGCGATTTTCGATATTCAAAAGCTGGATTGGCTGAACGGTCGCTGGCTGCGTGAAAAGCTGACGCCGGAAGAGTATCTGGCCCGCGTGTTTGAATGGGCATCGGAAAACGACCGCCTGACCGAAGCGCTGAAACTGGCGCAGAGCCGCGTGACCAAGCTGGGGGAATTGCCAAACCTTGCAGGCTTCATGCTGTCCAATGATGTGGGCCTGACACCTGCCTCGTTTGCGGGCCTTAAGACCACGCCTGCCGATACGCTGGAAATCGTCACCACCGTTCAAGCCGATCTGGAAAAGATTCTGGAATGGAATGTGGCGACCATTGAAGAAGAGCTGCGCGCCATTTCCGAGCGCATGGGCAAGAAGCTGCGCGTGGTAACACCGCCGCTGTTTGTCGCCGTGTCTGGCAGCCAGCGCTCGCTGCCGCTGTTCGACAGCATGGCGCTTCTGGGTCGTTCTGTGGTGCGCCAGCGCCTTAAAGTGGCCATTCAAGTATTGACGACTATGGCAGGTGCCGTCTGATTGGCAAATCCGATCCCTCCCCATTGCGGGAGGGGTTCCCTTCATTGATTTCAAATTTCGTGCCCGATAGGCGACCAAGATGACCGAAGCAAACACCGAAACCGCCCTCTCCTCCGACGCCGCTGAAGTGCGCCGCCAGAAACTGGCGCTGCTGCGCGAGCAGATTGGCGATGTTTATCCAGCCCATTTCCACCGCACCACCACCACGGCGGAATTGGCTGAGAAATATGCCGAGCTGGAGCCGGACACAGAAGCGGGCGAGACCGTCACGGTTGCTGGCCGCATCTATTCTTCGCGCAATTCCGGCATGTTCATGGACCTGCGCGATGCATCTGGCAAAATCCAGATCTTTTCCCATAAGGACACGACGCCTGAAGAGGCGCGCAGCCTTCTGCCGATGATTGATCTGGGCGATATTATTGGCGTCACCGGTCCTGTTCGCCGCACCAAGCGCGGCGAGCTGACCATCAACGCCGAAACCATCACCATGTTGACCAAGACGCTTCTGCCCATGCCGGAAAAATACCACGGCGTGACCGACATTGAAGTGCGCTACCGCAAGCGCCACCTCGACATTCTGACCAATGACGAATCCAAGCTGCGCTTTCAGCAGCGCTCCAAGATCGTCTCCGGCATTCGCCGCTTTATGGAAAACGATGGCTTCATGGAGGTCGAAACCCCCATGCTGCAATCCATCTATGGCGGCGCGTCTGCCGATCCGTTCAAGACCCATCACAACACGCTGAAGCAGGACATGTATCTGCGCATTGCGCCGGAACTCTTCCTCAAGCGCACGCTGGTGTCTGGCCTGTCCGACAAGATCTTTGAAATCAACCGCAACTTCCGCAACGAAGGCGTCTCCACCCGGCACAATCCAGAATTCACCATGATGGAGTGCTACTGGGCCTATGCCGATTACGAAGACATGATGGATCTGGTGGAGCGCCTGTTTGGCGAGCTGGCCATGCGCATTCATGGCTCCACGGAATTTGCCTTTGGCGACAAGGAAATCTCCTTCAAGGGTCCGTTCAAGCGCGTGCCGATGCCAGATGCTGTCAAGGAAGCCACGGGGATAGACTTCCTGTCCATCAAGACCGACGAAGAAGCCCGCGCAGCCTCAGAGGCAGCTGGCTTTGCCGTTGAGAAAGATTGGACATGGGGCGAATGCCTGTCCTTCATCTTTGAAGAAAAGGTCGAAGGCACGCTGATTCAACCAAGCCATGTGACGCACTTCCCCAAAGACATTTCGCCTTTCGCCAAGGAAGTGCCCGGCGAGCCGCGTCTGGTGGAGCGGTTTGAGACCTATTGCAACGCCTGGGAAATCGGCAATGCGTTTTCCGAGTTGAACGACCCGGAAGAGCAGCGCAAGCGCATGGTCGAGCAGCTGGAACAGGCCCATGCCCGTGGCGAAAAAGACAAGCAGCTGGACGATGAATTCCTCGATGCCATCGATCAGGGCATGCCACCGGCTGGCGGCCTTGGTATTGGTGTAGACCGCTTGATCATGCTGCTGACCAACGCACCATCGATCCGCGACATCATTCTGTTCCCGGCGCGGCGCGCCAAGGCGGATTGATCAGAACACACAGGCTTCCTCTTCTTATCTGCGAGAAGCCTGAGACACGCATGAAAAAGCCCGCCGCGATCCTCTCGCGGCGGGCTTTTTCATGCTGTCGTGTTCAATCCGGATCTGGCAGAAATCAATGCGACTTTTCGTCAACCACCACTGGCTTCTTGCTGTCTTCAGGCTCTTTGGCACCGAAGACCATCGATTTCACCGAGGTCAGTAAGCTTTGATCTTCGACGGGCTCCACAGCGGCCACAATCTCGGCTGGCTTTGTCACGACGGCAGGCATTGTCACAGGCTCAGACGTTGCGTGATCCTCCGGCTTTTGGGCAGCCGCCTTATCGCCACCGTGGGCATCCGCGCTGGGCTTGGCCTCGGTTTTTGGACCTTCAATGCTTGGAACAACAGGTTGCGCTTCGCTATGGGCATCAGCCGCAGGCTTTTCTGGGGCGCCAAAGATCATGCTCTTGATGGAGGCAATCATCCCTGGCTTTTCTTCAGCCGGGGCGGCAGCTTCGCCGCCATGCTCAGCGGCTGGCTTCTCGACGGCCTTCTCCTCACCACCACCGTGGGCGCTTTCGGCAGGTGCTGCATGTTCGCCTTCTTTGGCCTTTGCTTTCAATTCACCTTCCGGCAGAACGGGAACAGGCTTATCGCAGTCAACCTTATCGGTCATTTTGGCCATGATGGCAGCTGCATTGTTGGTTGGCAGGTTAACCGTGGTACCATAGAAATCGCCGGTGCTGTTGGCTCTAGCATCCACGTACCGCGCTGTCAGCTTTGCGCGGGTTACACCAGCAGGCAGCGTTTCAGGGTCGCGAATATAGACAACATCAGCGCCAATGGCACGGCCACGAATGCCTGAGCGGTCGGTTGGGCCGTTTTTATCCACCACCACCACCTGCACCAGATCTACTTTGCGGCTATCGGCAACGGCTTTTGCCACCCGCAATGCGGTTTTGATGCGGCTTACACCATCGGCATGATCAACAGAGACGTATTTGCGCACCCAGACCTGATCTTTGTGATGAATATCAACCGAGCCAACCTCCATGCATGAAAGACCATTCAAATCGGCATAGGAAGGGCCGATCAGTCTATCACGTCCAATAAAGACGGCAGCCGCACCCGTGGCATTGCACACCACGCATACGCCGATAAATATCCATAACATTTTCCGCGTCAGGCGGATCTTGCCAAATAGTTTCTTCATGAGGATACCCATGTCCCGCGAAAAAGGCGCATTGCCCCACGCCTTTCCAACTTCTATTGAGAAGAGAATTGGCGGTATTGCATTGCAGAACACTTAATTTCGGCGGTAACCGGCCACAACAGGCGGTGGAATTTAACAGCGTAGTTAACGCGCCGTTACATCTAAAAATTGAATAAAATTCAGGTTTTAGCGTTTTTCGCCGCGCGCGACACAACATGTTCGCGCCAAACAGTGAAGAGACCAGCCCCCACAACGATGATGGAGCCAAACACCATATTGACTTTTAGCGTCTCTTGGAAAACAACCACTGCGATTATGGATCCCAGCACCAGCTGGAAATATCCTATGGGTTGCAACACGACGGCATCCAGCTTTTCATAGGCCTTGATCAGGCAAAGGTGGCCAACAATTCCCGTGCAACACAGGGCCGCCAGCCAGAACCAATCGGCGCGCGCAACTGGCGTGAAGTAAAACGGTGCCAGGCAATTGGCCCCGACAAAGCCCACCATGCACATGTAGAAAAAGCTGGTAACAGGCGGGTCAGTCCGGCTGACCAGCCGTGTCAATATGCCATAAAACGCGCCAGATACGGCACAAATCAAGGGCAAAATCATCATCGGGTTAAAGCTTCCCGATCGCGGTGACAAAATCAGCAGAACGCCAACCAGCCCCACACAAATCGCCGTCCAGCGCCGCCAGCCCACTTTTTCGCCCAGCATCGGAACCGACAAGAGAGCGATGAAAATCGGCCCTGAGGCAAAAATCGCCTGCGACTGACCAAGCCCGACATAATAAAAGGCCAATATGGACACAATAATCTGCACACCCAGCAGCAAGCCGCGCACAATCTGCAAAACGGGACGTGTGCTTTTCAGCGCAACCTTAAAGCCATGTTTGGAGCGTGCGGCCATAACAAGCGCAAAGGCGGCAAACGCCCAATAGCGCACCGTGGCCACCACAATGGGCGAATAACTATCACCCAGATGTTTTGAAATACCATCCTGAATGGAAAATACCGTGAAAGCGATGAACGCAAAGAGATAGCCAAGCGGGTTCGATTTCATGCACGCCATCAAGATCTGGAGTTCGCCCTCGAGAGATGAAAATCTTTTCGAGAAGGAGAAGAAGCGCCTGCTTCGTTTTCAGATATATCAGCTTTTTCCAGCAAAAGAACTGCCGATCGGCGGGGCAGAACGTGAAAATACACGCAGGCTGGCCTAAAAAGAAAGTCCACCCGGATTTAACCAATAGACCCTATCATGCATGCAGCGTGCGAATTTTGAGGAGAAGACAATGCGTATCATAATCAAAACGGGGCTGATGGTTACAAGTCTCGGATGGATGCTCATGACCTCTCCTGCCATGAGCCAATCTGTCATCGAAGCGCCGCCCATGGATGGCAGTGACACCCAAAGCCGCACGCCCACCACCGGCATGCCCGATCCTTATCTATGGCACGTCACCGGCCTGCCGAAAGGCTCTGATTTGCCGGTGCTGTCTGGTGCCGGGCCCAATTTTCGCATTATCAACACGTTGAATGAAGGCACCCCGGTGGACCGGCAAAACTGCATGGAAAGCCGCGGCGGCTATTGGTGCCGCATTGCCACCTATGATCGTCCGCGCATCAGCGGCTGGGTGGATGGCCGGTTTTTGAAGAAAACCGGCGGCGAACCGGATGATAGCCCCGATGACACCATTGGCGGCGTGCCCGGCGGCCCCTATCTCGATATGCCGATCAGGCCAAAGCGCGACAAATATGGCAATTGGCAGGTTCCAAATGCCTTTGGCTCCGATAAAAACAGCGGCAACGAATAAGCACAAACAACAAGGGCGCGGTTTGCACCACGCCCTTTCATGTGCTCATTCTGCTTTTTACGCAGCCAGCTTCTTGGCCACCAGACCACGCAATGTACCAAGATCCTTGGCAAAAGCGCGAATGCCTTCAGCAAGCTTTTCCGTTGCCATGGCGTCTTCGTTCATCGCCCAGCGGAAGGCCTTTTCATCCAGCGTCACGCGCGGATCAGGCGTCGTCTTGGATGGCGACAGAATACGCGGCAGATCCCCCTTGGCAGCATCCAGCTCGTCCAAAAGCGCGGGGCTGATGGTCAGGCGGTCGCAACCGGCCAGAGCTTCAATCTCGCCAGCGTTGCGGAAAGAGGCTCCCATAACAATGGTCTCAATGCCATTGACCTTGTAATAATTGTAGATCGAGCGCACCGAAACCACGCCCGGATCGGTCTCGGATGTGTAGTTTTCGCCGGTCGATTTTTTATACCAGTCGAGAATACGGCCCACGAAGGGCGAAATCAGAAATGCCTTGGCATCGGCGCAGGCAACGGCCTGAGCCTTGGAAAACAGCAGGGTCAGATTGCAATCAATGCCCTCCTTCTGCAACACTTCGGCGGCGCGAATGCCTTCCCATGTGGAGGCCAGCTTGATCAGGATGCGATCCTTTTCAATGCCACGTTCCTTGTACTGAGCAATGATTGAGCGCGCCTTGGTCAGAGAAGCATGTGTGTCAAAAGAAAGGTCAGCATCCACTTCGGTCGAAACCCGGCCGGGCACCAGTTTGGCCAGCGCCGCACCCACAGAAATCGCCAAACGGTCGGCAACCGCCTCTGTCACGGCCTCCGATGCGCCGCCTTTCGCCTTGCCCCACTTGACCGCTTCGTCAAACGCATCGGCAAACATCTCGGTGCCAAGCGCTTTCAGAACAATCGAGGGGTTGGTGGTGCAATCCACCGGCTTGATGCGCGCCACCGCTTCGATATCGCCGGTGTCGGCAACAACGGTGGTCATGGCGCGAAGTTGTTCAAGTTTCGAAGTCATCCGTTCATTCCTTCAGGTCATTCGCGTGAATGCTGATCGGGCATTTGGTTTCGCAAAACAAACGAAACTGCCTCCTCTTTGTTCCAAATATCCGCAGTTATTAGCGCGAAGTCAAGACATTTGTCTTGTCGATTTGACAAATGTTTCACATGTTGCGATAGTGAACCATCACGAACGAGGATGAAGTGACACCGTGGCCAGACTGCGACGCGATAGCCAAAGCACCCAATCTGAAGCCTCATCGCAGCGGCTTCGCGCCGCTTGGCTTTATTACAATCAGGGCCTGACGCAAAAGGACGTGGCCGAAAAGCTCGGCATCAGCCGCTCCACCGTTATTCGCATGTTGGATGAGGCGTTGAAGCGCTCAGAGGTGCAAATCTGGATTGCCGACGGCATTGATGATTGCGTCGAGCTGGCGGTGAAACTGGAAAAAGCTTACGGGCTGGATGAGGCCGTGGTGGTGCCTACCCCGCGCGATCAGGAAGCTGCCTCCATTGCCCGCGCGGTAGGCCTGGCGCTGGGCCAATTTCTCACCGAAGTGATCACCGACAATGCCACCATCGGCGTCGGCTGGGGCCGAACCATGACGGCATCGCTGGCCGGCTTTCGCCCGCCACGGCGCGAAAACTGCAAGGTGGTTTCCCTGCTGGGCGGCGTTGTTGCTGTGCACCAAACCAACCCGCTGGACTATACGTGGCGGCTGGCAAGCCAGTTGGGAGCCGAATGCTATATGTTTTTGGCACCGCTTCTGGTGGATTCCATTGCCACCAAACGGGCATTGATCGAACAATGCGGGTTGAAAACCATCTATGATCTGGCTGAAAACCTCGATCTCGCCGTAGTCTCCTGCGGCGACATTCGCCCGCAATCCACCTCGCTGTCTGAGGGCTTTATCTCGCGTCAAACGCTGGAAGAGCTGATCGAAGCCGGCTGCGTCTGCGACACCATGTTCAACTTTCTCGACGCCGACGGGCGCACCATCAATCACCCGATCAATGAAACGGTGATGTCCGTCGATCTCGACACACTGAAAAAAGCCAAACACATTGTCATCGCCTCCGGCGGTGCCCACCGCGCCCCCGCCATCCGCGCGACTATTAAGCGCATTGGCTGTAATACGTTGATCACCGACGAAGCAGCGGCGCGGGAGATGCTGGGGTTGGTTGGGTGAGTGGGCATCGCCGCTTTTCGGTCATCACTCTGGGCTACGGCTATTGCCTCGAACTGTCTGCAGGCAATTGCAAACTGACGACGGCTGGACTTGGATCAATCGAACCCAAGAAGCTAACTTATGTAACCCCACTGGACATGTGTCTCACGATTATAAAACTGCAAAGACATACTGATCGCTTCGCCGTTCACTGTGAACCTTTTAATCGCATCGAACATTGCCTCCTTCTTAAAGGGAATGTGAATCGCCTGCGCGGCACCACTATTAATACGTTTTTCAAGAGGAGTTGGCCACCGGCTCGAAAGAGCCGCTGGATCGAGGATCGACTGATATCCCGCATAAGCAACAATCAAAGGCAATTCGTAATGATCGACAGCCATTTCAATTTCCCAAGAAAGTAAGCTCCCTGTCTTGCGGGTATCTTTTGAAATGATAACGACCATATTTTTCGAGCCAGCCAGCCGCTGCCGGATACTAGCTTGAAGCGTGCTTAACTTGCTCGTATCTCGAACAGAACTTGCTTTTTCATGGCTGTTTACAAACTTAAAGTCGATGTGTTCAGCTGCGTTCCAGCCTTGCACCGTCGCGTAATATCTAAAATCCGATTTTGCAGGGTCTGTTTGTCCAAGACCATCGAACGCAAAATAAGTTCCAGTTCTATTTGCCATACCTTATGCCCCTACATAAATCAGTCGAACAGCGCCGAATTGTATTTGTTAGATAAATTACGATTTTTATACGCCGTTTCCGAGCAACTTAATATCAAGTAGATTGATTTTATCGATTTTGTCTTTATGTATTACTATAGATAAATTTGCAGGGTACTTAAATCTCATTTCACTTATTCTGAATGTCCATAGCATTATTTTCAGTAAATCTTCGTCGCTGATGTTTTTGTGCCCCTTGATACGGGTAATCCCTGAACCAAAGATAGGTGTGACGACACTCTTTTGCGCGTATACCTTATTTACTCTATCCCAAAACCGAATAAGAAACTCCAAGTATTCCGGCATAGTTAGGACCGCACGGTTGCTATCATCAAATTTTGACATTGCAGTTAAAAGGTAATCCTTGTGAATAAAGATTGTACCAATTCTGTGCTTCCGCAACTTTCCAGTCAACCGCCTATCGTCAGTGCCAATGATTTCGTCCGGCTCAAAACGAAAGTCGTCGATTTTCCTATCTAAATCCGCGACGGAAATATCAAGATAAGATTTGAGAAATATTCCATTTAGAGAGGCTTCACTAATGATCTGATTATCAACTTGAGTGTCGAAGTACTCGTTAAACGCTATAGCTTTTAGGCCTGGCTCCGTGAATATATCACCAACCTTTATCGTCACGTTAGTACCATCGATATTAATTTCAACGTGGTTAAGCCGGTTCGAACCAATCCAAACCACAATGTATACTCCTAAGAGTACAACCGCAAAGACAATTAGCGACAATATTTTAAAATCATCATGTATATCGACAAAGAGAAGAAGAGTTGAGAGCGCAGCGCTAATAACAGAAGTTATCTGAAGGAAAATCTTGAACACTCGTTTGTCAAGAAATCGAACTTTCATCGTGCCTCATCCCCTAGTAGTGGAGAATCGTGAATACTATCTTCTGATTTCGATGTCACGCCTTAGTTGCATTTTAGCTTACCCATTGCCCATGGACAGAGCGGAGTTCCGTAGATGGGTTTTAGTCATATAAAGTTTGAGTATGAAGCTTAGCGTATAATGCTTTTGCGACTTCGAATTGCTATTATGCAGATGCCCCCAGAAGCTCCGTTCGAACCGGCAAAGTCCGCATCGGGCCTAAAGCATCCAGCCACTAACCACGACCCCATCCACCAATCACCCCACCTTCCCGGCTTCCCAGCCCAACATCGCCCGCTTGCGCGTCAGCCCCCAATGATACCCCGTCAAAGCCCCACTCTTACCCAACGCGCGATGACACGGCACCACAAAGGAAATGGGGTTGCGGCCCACGGCGGCACCCACGGCGCGGCTGGCGGTGGGTTGGCCGATCTTTTGGGCAATATTGGAATAGGTGACGGCTTTGCCCATGGGGATGGTCAGCAGGTTTTGCCACACGCGCACTTGAAAATCTGTGCCAATCAGCACCACCCGCAAGGGCTGCTCCGCCTGCCAGCAGGCGGGATCGAAAATGCGGCGCAGATAGGGAGCGATGGCGGCGTGATCTTCCACAAATTGCGCCATGGGCCAGCGACTTGCCATATCTTGATAACAGGCCTGTTCTTCGCCGAAATCGCAAAAGCCAAGGCCTGCCAGTCCCCGATCTGTGACCATCACCAGCGCCTGCCCAAAGGGTGATGGGTGAAAGCCGTAGCGGATGGTGAGGCCGCAGCCTTTTGCTTTCCATTCGCCCGGCGACATGGCCTCGTGGGTGACAAACAAATCATGCAGCCGCCCCGGACCCGACAGACCAAGCTCGAACGATGCCTCCAGCAGCGGCAGACCTTCCTGACCCAGCAAGCGTTTGGCGTGGTCCAGCGTCACCGCCTGCAAAAAGGCTTTGGGCGAGAGGCCCGCCCAGCGGGTAAATGTTTTTTGCAATTGGGTGGGCGATTGGCCAAGCTTTTCCGCAATGCTCTCCAACGGCGGCTGATCGCGGTAATCCAGCGTCAACATTTCAATCACCCGGCGCACGGTTTCGTAATCGCTGCCCTCAGGCGTAATATCCTGTGCCGTGGTCAGATCAATATGGTTTGCAAGTGTCATGGTTATGCCCTTCTCTTGCAACAGCTTGACCATGGGTTGGATAAAAGCGCCACCCGTTTCTTGCCATACCTTACAGGCGGCGCGTGACCGTTGCCAAAGCGCCGCGAAAGGCTTTGGCAAAGCTTTCCCGATCATCGGGGTTGAGAAAGGAGCCAATATCGGTGGAGCGGCCTTGGCCGTAGACCGACATGGATAGAATCCCGAATTCTTCATGGCGGCGCACAAAGAAGCGCGCCCAGAAGGGATGCCAGTGGAATTCTGTCATTTTGCCAGCCGGGGTGAATTTTCGAACCATCACTTCGCTGCGCGATACCGTGACTTCCTCACGCGCTTTGGCGGCATAGTAATTCATGCGGAACGCGCCATAGAGCAGCAGAAAATCCAGCCCGAAGAAAAAGCCAATCGGCCACGCCCCGGTGGCGAGGAAAAAACCACCGTAGCCGAAGCAAATCAGGCCGGAAAGCATCAGCATGATGCGAAAGCCCTTTCGGCCAAGCGAGCGATAGGGTACGAGTTCGGCAGCGAAAATCGGTTGATCGGCAGTCTCGTTCATCAACGTCCCCTCCCACAAACCTTTTTGTGACGATAGCATGAAATCAAGCAGCCAAAGTTTGAAAAAGTCAATTTCAAAACCCGCCACCAAACGGGCGACCCGCAGCGCCTATAGCAAGGCCGAGCTGGAAGAGATGTTTCGTCGCCTTTCAGTGCAAAGACCGGAGCCGAAGGGCGAGCTGGAGCACGTCAATCCGTTTACGCTGGTGGTAGCCGTGGCGCTTTCGGCACAAGCCACTGATGCAGGCGTCAACAAGGCCACGCGCGCGCTGTTTGCCATTGCCGACACGCCCGAAAAAATGGTGGCGCTGGGCGAAGAGAAAATTCAGCACTACATCAAAACCATTGGCCTTTATCGCAACAAGGCCAAGAATGTGATGTTGCTCAGCCAGAGGCTGATTGATGATTTTGGCAGTGAAGTGCCCAAAACCCGCGAAGAGCTGATGACGCTGCCCGGCGTGGGCCGCAAGACCGCCAATGTGGTAATGTCCATGGCCTTTGGCATTCCCACCATGGCGGTGGACACGCATATTTTGCGCATTGGTAATCGCATCAAGCTTGCACCGGGCAAAACGCCGGATGAGATTGAAGAGATATTGATGCGGATTATCCCGAAGCAGTATCTCTTTCACGCCCACCATTGGCTGATCTTGCTGGGGCGCTACTGTTGCAAGGCACGCAGGCCCGAATGCGAAAACTGCGTGCTTGCTGATCTGTGCAAATCGCCGGAAAAGACCTGCGATGTGCCCGCCCCGCTGGTGGAGTTACCGCCGCAGCTCATCGGCTGAAAACAGCGGATCTTTTTGCGATAGCTTTTTATGGATATGCACCATGAAGCCTGCGGCAAACAAAGGTGTGAGCAGGTTTAATATCGGGATGGCCAGAAAACCGGCAATCACCAACCCGGCAAGAAACACCGTACCTGAATGCTTACGGCGAAAATCCATGGCTTCGCGCCTTGATCTGAAGCGCATGGCGGCGAATTCAAAAAACTCCCGCCCCAGCAGATAGCCATTCACCAAGAAAAACGCGGCAATATTGATGCCCGGCACAAACAAAAGCATCAAGGCAATCAGATTGCCGACAATGACAATACCAAAAAACTGGAGCGATTGCACAAGGGCTTCACCGATTGGCATGGCCGTGCCTGCCGGATCAGAGCGATAATCGCGCCGCTCCACCACCTCGGCCACATCATCCAGAAACAGACCAGCAATAATGGCGGTGACTGGTGCGAGCAAAAGCGCCAGCACCAAGGCCAGCCCAACGCTGGCAAACAGCCCCATCACAAACACCATCCACCCGGCCCAATCGGGCATGGCTGGAAAGAAACTCGCAAACCACGGCCAAAGATAGAAGACAAATGCCTCGCGCAGGGCAAACCACAAGGCGGCCAGCACCACCAGGGTCAGGCCTAACACTTTCCAGAAAACCGACCGCGTTTCTGGCGCAAACAAATTCCGAAAGGACAAGGCCGCAGCATCAAGTATCATCAGGCTCTCCATAAAATCGGACCTGATGTGGGAATGCCCTTGCCCACCGGCAAGGGGAAATCTTCAGGCAAAGGCCGTTCAGGCCACTTTGGTCGCCAGCTCGTCTTGCAATTGCAACAAAAGATTGCGGCAAACGGGATCGTCGCGCTCTACGCCATGCATGAGAATGTCCTGAGCAGCAATCATATCCGCTGGCTCGGCATAAAATGCATAGAACTCGCCCAAAACGGCATAGGCTGCCATTTCGCCAGCTTCCACGGCAATCTCCAGGATCTCGCGTGCGCCTTCCAGATCAATGTGGCCGCCGACGCCCTTCATGCGGAAGCGTCCCAGATTGACCATGGCAATGGTGTGGCCATTGTCTGAGGCCATTTCAAACCACAGTTTGGCCTGCGCATAGTCCGGCTCTGCCTCACCACCGCCGGTGGCTGCCAGCACCGCCATTTGAAACTGGGCTGCGACATCACCCTTCAATGCCGCTTTTTCAAGCCATGTTACGGCTTCAATGCCGTTGACCGGCACATCAATGCCGTTCCGGTAGCGCCGCTCCAGCTCGCGGCATGCCTTTTGATCACCCATGCGCCCCAAGGCTGTAAGCCAGCGCATACCACGGAGGCGATCACGCTCTGGATAGGCCTCGTCCAGATAATAGGCCGCCAATTCTTCAATGGAGGCGCGGTAGCCCTTGGCAGCCGCTGCACTCAACAAGCGCAGCGCCCGCTCCTCATCCACATCCGTGCCAAGGCCTTTGAGAAACTGCAAAGCAAGATAGTGACGGGCCGTATTGTTGCTCGCCGCCGCCGCATATTTAAAATACGGCAGCGCCCGTGCATAATCCACCACGCCCAGATGGCCGCCAGCATACAGCGTGCCCATGCCCAGAAAGGCGCGCACATGCCCAACTTTTACCGCTGGCTCATAGCAGGTCAGAGCGGTCTGGGCATCCACATCACCACCAATGCCTGAGGCCAGCAGATACCCCGCCAGAGCAGAGCCATCAACATTGCCATGATGGTGCGCCAGCAGGGCATAATGGCGGGCCAATTCCGGCTCGCAGAACAATTCCATCGGGGCATTGTGGGATGTCGGATGGCGGCGTTCCGGCGAGATCAAAAACAGTCTGGCGGCCAGCGACATCGAGGGCACATGGCCTGCGTCGGCCGCAAATTGCGCCAGATGGCGGGCCTGCTCAAGATCGCAAATCACCCCGCGGCCCATTTCATACAGCCGCGCCATTTCATAGCAGGCACCGACATGGCCACCCTTTGCAGCGCGTTTCAGCGCGGCTGCCGCCAAGGGCATATGGCCATTGGCCAGCTTTTTCATGCCAAAATGATAGGCTCGCGTGACAGAAAAACCCCGCACAAAATTGAGCAATGACGTCATGATAACCGCATTCCTTCCCTCATCACCGACAATTCTCCTTGCAAAAAGCCAGGCCATTGCGGTCTGGTGCAAGGAGGAGGCCTCGACGTTCCCGGCGCAAACACCAAACCCGATTCATCGTTTCGAAATGTCCTCGTGCCGTTGCCGGTCTGCGGACGGTGCAAAAGCGGAATATGCGGTCGGCGTCATTGCTGCCTCGACACTCTGGCAGGCTCAACGCGCACCAGACGGCCTCTCTATTCTCATGTTTCAGTTTGTCTGCGCGGCAAAAGCGGCTTCCACCGCTCCCTGACAAACTCCAGTATTCAAAAAACACAATGCGTTCTTCATCGCCTAAAAACCAAGGGCGATGCCAAATGGCAGCCAGCGCGCGCACTCGCTCAGCTCCATTTGGAACCACCCTAGGAGCCCAAGCTTTCGCCATGCTGGAGAAAAAATCGTTTTTATCGGGATGCGATTTGGGTTTGCGATTTGAAAGCGCAAAACCCGCCTGTTATCTCAGCCTCAAAAGGAGCTGTGAAGCAGCAACAGCGCCGCTTTGGCAAGCGCGAGTACAACGCCGCCAACGACGACAACAGAGATGACAAAAACAGCGCTGCCCGCAAGGGCATAGATGCCGTCCTTCTCAAGCAAGGCAAATGCAAACAGCGATAGCGCCAAAGCGGGCAACATATTGCCCAAGGGGATGGGCAGTGCCAAGAGGATTGCCAGAATAAAGGCCATCAAGCCCAGGCCATATTCAGCCGGGGGGCGCACCAAACCTTCCCATCGCGGTTTCAAAAAGCGTTCGCCACGCGCCAGCCAGGGTGTGATCCGGGCGATAATCGCTTTGAAATCGCCATGGCTCATGGAGCGATTGGCGATAAATTTCGGCAACCACGGCTGCATTCCCAGCATCAGCTGAAAACACAAAAACACCAGAGGTGCCCCGGTGATGGCCGAGGTGCCGGGTGGCGTGGGCACAATATTGGGCAGGGCAAAAATCAGGATCAACGCGCCAAAAGCGCGATCACCCATGGCTGTAAACAGGTCGGCAACGGAGACCCGTTCACGGGCGTCATCCTTGGCAATGTGATTGAGGATTTCCGAGAGCCGGTTGGCGTGAACGGCATGGGCATGATCTTTATGGCTATGACCTGCGTGCTGTTCACCCGCGCTGCTTTCAGACTCCACCATCACGTCTCCAATCTTTATCGTTGCAGTGCACTGCACCGGCCCTGATATGGAAAGGCCAGCACAAGACTACAATGATGAAGCCAAAACTTTCACAAGTCTGACAAAAGAAAAGCTGGCAGCCTTCATCAGGATGCCAGCTCATAACACGTTGCACTGCAATAGGTTCTTACTCGGAAACCTGCACCAGATGGCCGGCAGAAATTTCGCGATACTCCCGCTTTGGTGGCTCAAAACCCAAGGGCCGCACCGGACTTTTGATCTCATCGCTGGAAATATTGCGGGCAATATGGCGACGCGCCGGATCGGGCACGGGCACCGCTGCCATCAGCTTCTTGGTATAAGGATGCTGCGGATTTTCAAACACGGCCTGACGCGGACCAATTTCAACAATCTCGCCCAGATACATCACCGCCACACGATGGCTGACCCGCTCGACGACGGCCATATCATGGGAGATAAACAGATAGGCGAGATTGAAGCTCTGCTGCAAATCCAACAAAAGATTACACACCTGCGCCTTGATCGACACATCCAGCGCTGAGACGGCTTCATCGGCCACGATAACCTTGGGGTCCAGCATCAAGGTGCGGGCGATGGCCACACGCTGGCGCTGACCACCGGAAAACTCATGCGGATAGCGGCGCATCATATCCGCGCTCAAGCCAACTCGATCCAGCAGATCGGCTGCTTTTTCGCGGGCCTGCTGCTTGGTGCCGAGGTTATGTTCGAGGTAAGGCTCCATCACGGCAGCGCCCACCGACATGCGCGGGTCAAGGCTGGCAAACGGGTCTTGAAACACCATCTGAATCGTGCGGCGCATTCTGCGCAAATCACCATTATCCAACCCCATGACATTGTAGCCATCCAGCGCGATGCTGCCGCTGGTGGGCTGCACAAGGCGGGTAATCGAGCGGCCCGTGGTGGATTTTCCGCAACCGGATTCGCCAACCAGCGACAATGTTTCGCCGGGGCGCAAATCGAAGCTGACATTTTCCACCGCATGAACGGCACCGGCTTTACGGCCAAGAATGCCTGCGCGAATGTCAAACCGGGTGGTGAGGTTCTTGACCTCCAGAATAGGACGGCTGGAGCCGACCGTATCGGTCACTTCCTCTTCTTCCGTGATGGTATCTCCGGTCTTGATGTCAATCACCGGAAAACGCAGCGGGCAATCATGTCCCTTCATGGAGCCAAGCTTGGGCACAGCCGACAAAAGTGCGCGGGTATAAGGGTGCTTGCCACGGTTGAAAATATCATCCGTGGTGCCGCTTTCCACCATCTCGCCACGCAGCATCACCAATGTGCGATCAGCAATCTCGGCCACAACACCCATGTCATGGGTGATGAACAGAACCGACATGCCCTCTTCATCCTGCAACATCTTGATCAGATCAAGAATCTGGCCCTGAATAGTCACATCCAGCGCTGTGGTCGGCTCATCGGCAATCAGCAATTTCGGCTTGGCGGCCAGCGCCATGGCAATCATCACACGCTGGCGCATACCGCCGGAAAACTGGTGCGGAAATTCGTCAAACCGGCCCTTGGCATTGGGGATGCGAACTTTATCCAGCAGGCGCAAAACCTCGGCCTTTGCCTCGGCTTTTGAAACATTCTGATGGCAGAGAATGGCTTCAGAGATCTGCTTTCCAATCGGAAAGATCGGATTGAGGCTGGTCATTGGCTCTTGAAAAATCATCGCCACTTCATTGCCGCGCACCTGCCGCATCTGCTCAGGCTCCAGCGTCAGCAGCTCACGGCCGTTGAGCTTGATGCTGCCTTCAATGCGGCTGAAGTTTTTCTGCAACAATTGCATGATGGACAGCGATGTCACACTCTTGCCCGAGCCAGACTCGCCCACAATAGCCACCGTTTCGCGCGGCGCGACATCAAAACTCATGTCCCGGACAACAGATTTCCAGCTATCGCCGATGCGAAAAGATGTTGTCAGATTGCGAACCGAAAGAACGGGTGCCGTCCCCTGCATTGTGTCTTCAGCCATCGGCTGGTGTTCCCCTTTATTGAGACGCTCCGGTCAACCACATGGCATGTCCCGGAGCGTTATAGTGTGGCAGCCGGATGCTCCTGCTGCAAGATTGTTTTAACCCCTCAGGCCGCAAGGCCGGTTTCGGCCCCTAGGCCGCAAGGCCGGTTTCAGCCAATGTCACCCAATAGCTGATACCATAGGGAATGACCTCATCATTAAAATCATAGGCCGGATGATGCAGCCCCGCCGTATCGCCAACGCCCAGGAACATGAAAGCGCCGGGACGGCTTTCCAACATGTAGGAAAAGTCTTCCGCACCCATTTTCGGTGCTGCATTGGTTTCAACGCGATTTTCGCCCGAAATTTTCCTGGCAATATTGATGGCAAAATCCGTCTCATTGTCATGATTGAAGGTCACCGGATAGCCGCGGTGGTAAGACACTTCAGCCACAGCTCCATGGGCGCTTGCCGTTGCGGTTGCCACTTCGCTCAGGCGCTTTTCAGCAAAATCGCGAATTTCGGGCAGCAGCGTGCGCACGGTGCCGGTCAATGTCACATCCATTGGAATGACATTGTAAGCATCACCGCCATGGGTGGTTGTCACCGAGATCACCAGCGATTCCAGTGGATCGGTGCCGCGCGACACAATAGATTGCAGCGCCAGAATCACATGCGCCGACACCAGAACCGGATCGACCGACAAATGCGGAGCCGCCGCATGGCTGCCCTTGCCCTTGATGACAATCTCGAACGTATCGGAGGCCGCCATGGTCGAGCCCTTGCGGGTGGAGAAATTGCCCAGCGGAATACCCGGCGAATTGTGCATGCCATAGACTTGCGAAATGCCGAATTTGTCCATCATGCCGTCTTGCACCATGGCAAGGCCGCCGCCACCGCCTTCTTCCGCTGGCTGAAAAATCACCGCAACAGATCCGGCAAAATTGCGGGTCTCAGCCAGATATTTGGCAGCGCCCAACAGCATGGCCGTATGGCCATCATGGCCGCAAGCATGCATTTTGCCCGGCACTTTCGATGCCCATTCAGCGCCGGTGATCTCATTGATCGGCAGCGCATCCATATCGGCGCGCATACCAATGGTTTTGCCCTCACCGCGATTGCCTTTGATGATACCGACAACGCCAGTGCGGCCAATGCCGGTTTCGACGATGTCGCAGCCGAATTCCTTCAGCTTTTCCGTCACAAATGCTGCGGTGTTATGCACATCGTAGAGAAGCTCAGGATTCTGGTGCAAATGCCGACGCCAACCGGTCACTTCGTCCTGCAATTCGCTGGCGCGGTTCAAAATGGGCATGAATAACCTCTTTTTATGCTGTTCCCATCGATATTCGGTGGCATACTGTTCATCAACGATTGAGTTTTGCAAGCTCGAAATTCATCAATTGACCAAAAAATAGCCTTGAACACATGGGGTTTAATTTTTAAGCATTGGCATCCATGACGAGACAACCTGTCCTCACAACGGGTTGATTGAGCTGCACATTTTGACACGCGCAATAGCAGTATTTCCGTAAAATCAGGACCACCACCCGGTCCAGGGCAAACAACAACAGGGCAAGACCACACCGATGAAACACCTGAAAGCCATTGCGGCAGCCTCCACCACAGCGCTCATTCTTGCCGCAACGCCCACCATGGCTGCTCGCGGCACCGATGGCAATGTGAAAATCCTGTTCTGGCAGGCCGTGTCCAACCTCAACCCTTATCTTTCTGGCGGCAGCAAGGAAGTCTATGCGGCATCCATGGTGATCGAGCCTTTGGCGGGCTTTGATGAAAATGGCAACCTGATACCGCGGCTCGTGACCGACATCCCCACCATCGACAATGGCGGCATTTCCAAAGACATGACCACCATCACATGGAAGCTGAAACCGGACGTCACATGGTCGGATGGCAGCCCGGTAACGGCCGATGATGTGATTTTCACCTGGCAATATTGCATGGCACCCGGCGGTGGCTGTGCACAGCGCGCCAAGTTTGATGGCATTTCCACCATCACCGCGCCCGATCCACACACGGTTAAAATCACCTTTACAACGCCGCGTCCTTATCCTTACACGGCCTTTGTCGGTGCCCTCGCCCCGGTTTTGCAGCACGCGCAATTTAAGGATTGCCTTGGAGCCTTGGCGGCGCAATGCACGGCAGCCAATTTTGGCCCGATTGGCACAGGGCCGTTCGTCGTGACCGATTTCAAGGCCAACGATGTCATCAATTTCAAGGCAAATCCCCATTATCGTGATGCATCCAAGCCGGCCTTTGCCACGGTCACTCTCAAGGGCGGCGGCGATGCGCTGTCGGCTGCAAGGGCCGTGCTGGAAACCGGCGAATATGACTTTGCCTGGAACACGGTGATTGAGCCGGAAGTTGTGGAGGCCATGACCCAAAAAGGCAAAGGCACCCTGACCTCCGCCTTCAGCTCGACCGTTGAGCGCATTCTGCTCAATCCTTATGCGGTCGACGCATCACTGGGCGACAAGCGCTCCACCAAGGAGGCGGGGCCTCATCCCTCCCTCTCCGATCCCAATGTTCGGCGCGCGCTGGCGCTGGCTATTGATCGCGATGTGATTGTTGAAGCTGGCTACGGCAAGGCGGGCACGCCCACCTGCAACATTATTCCAGCGCCCGAAATCTATGCCTCGACCGCAAAGACATGGTGCGAGAAACAGGACATTCCCAAAGCCAATGCCTTGTTGGATGAAGCTGGCTGGAAGCGCGGCGCAGATGGTATTCGCGCTAAAAACGGGGTAAAACTCTCGCTGCTGTTCCAAACCTCAACCAATTCCGTGCGCCAGACCACCCAATTGCTGGTCAAGGACATGTGGCAGCAAATCGGTGCCGAGGTGGAACTGCGCAATGTGAGCGCCTCGGTATTTTTCGGCGGCGATGTGGCAAGCCCTGACACCTATCAGAAATTTTACGCAGACGCCGAAATGTACGCCAGCGGCTTTGAAAGCACCGATCCTGAAAAATTCATGACCGACTTCAGATGCGACAAAATCCCAACCCCGCAAAACAACTGGCAGGGTCAAAACCCGGCGCGCTATTGCAACCCGGACTATGACGCTTTGGTGGACAAACTGCGCACCACCGCCGGCATTGATAACCGGGCCGCCATCATCCGCACGCTCAATGACATGATTGTCAATGACGGACTGGTGATCCCGCTGGTTAATCGCGGCGAACCTTCGGCTATTTCCAACACGTTGAAAGATGCCAAACTCAACCCATGGGATTCACAGTTGTGGAATGTTGCAGACTGGAGCAGAGCCAAGTAACATCTGCCGTCATGCTAAAACAGGTCGCAGCAAAGAGTGTGCTGCGACCCTCAAACAAAAGAAGAAATAAATCATTATTTTTTCATTCAAAAACAATGATTTATCAGTATACGACAGAGCACTGACACCCAGGAGAAAGCCGCGTGCAAATGCGCAGAGCGCAGAGCGGCGACAAACATTAACCACTCAAAAAATTTTCTTCTTGAACAAAAAATAACCTTGTGCTTTGTTAGCGTAAAATTTGGGCAATCCAATAAATATCAACGGAAATGTCACGCACGGAGCGCCCGGGGGAGCGCGAGAGAGCATCACACACAATTGAATTTTGCGCCGATCCGGCACAAGACACGACAGGGCACAACAGGGCGGCCATGGCGAAGCAGCAAAGCTGCAAACCCCGCCCTTCAGCAGTTATACAAAACAAGGGGATACCATAATATGCGTAACGTAAGGCTCATTTTGGCGGCGTCTGTCGCGTCACTCGTGTTGACGAGCGCGCCTGCCATGGCCCAGCGCGGCAGCGATGGCGAATTGAAAATGCTGTTCTGGCAGGCGGTTTCGACGCTTAATCCTTATCTTTCTGGCGGCACCAAAGAAGTCTACAGCTCATCCATGGTGATCGAGCCTCTGGCTGGCTTTGACGAAAAGGGAAATATCATTCCCAAGCTGGTTGACACTATTCCAACCGTTGAAAACGGTGGCGTGTCTGCTGACCTCACGACCATCACATGGAAGCTCTCAAAGGGCATCAAGTGGTCTGACGGCACACCGGTAACCCCGGAAGACGTGATCTTCACCTGGCAGTATTGCAAAGCCCCCGGCGGCGGTTGCGCCCAGGCATCAAAATTTGAAGGCGTGAAAAACGTAGAAGCTGTGGATGCAGACACCATCAAGGTAACCTTTGATGCGCCGAAGCCTTACCCATACACAGCCTTCGTTGGCTCGCAGTCTCCGATCATTCAAAAAGCCCAGTTCAAGGATTGCCTTGGCCCCAAGGCACCTGAGTGCACGGCCGCCAACTTTGGCCCGATCGGCACAGGCCCGTTCAAGGTCAAGCAATTCAAGCCAAACGACGTTGTCACCTTCGTTGCCAATGAGAACTACCGTGATGCAGCAAAGCCAGCCTTTGCGTCTGTCACGTTGAAGGGCGGCGGCGATGCGCTATCTGCAGCCCGTGCGGTTCTTGAAACCGGCGAATATGACTACGCCTGGAATATGCAGGTTGAACCTGAAGTGCTTGCCACCATGGAAGCAGCCGGCAAGGGCAAGATCATCACCGCCTTTGGTAGTCAGGTTGAACGTATCGACCTCAACCACTATGCCGTAGACCCATCGCTGGGCGACAAGCGCTCCACCAAGGAAGCTGGCCCGCATCCAGCCCTGTCTGATCCAGCCGTGCGCAAGGCGCTGTCCATGGCAATCGACCGCGATGTGATTGTTGAAGCTGGCTATGGCCTCGCAGGCAAGCCGACATGCAATATCATTCCCGGTCCGGACGCCTATGTTTCGACCAAGAATGACAGCTGGTGCCTGAAGCAGGACATCGAGGGTGCCAACAAGCTCCTCGACGAAGCAGGCTGGAAAAAGGGCTCTGACGGCATTCGCGCCAAGAATGGCGTCAAGCTGAACTTCCTTTACCAGACATCGACCAACTCTGTTCGTCAGGGCACACAGGCTCTGGTGAAGGATATGTGGTCGCAGATTGGTGTGAGCGTTGAGCTGCGCAACATTGCAGCCTCGGTGTTCTTCGGTGGCGATCCAGCCAGCCCGGACACATTCCAGAAGTTCTATGCTGACGTGCAGATGTACACCAACAACTTCGACGGCACCGATCCGGAAGCCTATCTGGCTGGCTGGCGTTGCGACAAGATCCCAACACCGCAGAATGGCTGGCAAGGTGAAAACATGCCACGTTTCTGCAATGCGGATTACGACAAGCTGTCTCAGAAGCTGTCTGCAACCTCGAAGCTTGAAGACCGCATCGCCATCGTGAAGCAGTTGAACGACATTCTGACAGACGAAGGTGTTCAAATCCCGATCGTCTATCGTGGTCAGCCTTCGGCTTTCGCCAGCACCCTTCAGGGCATCAAAATGACCGGCTGGGACAGCGAACTTTGGAACGTCGCTGACTGGTCGCGCAAGAAATAAGTGGCGGATCTGGCCCTGCAGTGTTGCAGGGCCAGTCTTTTTCTTGCATGGACATCAAGAGGGCCGCACGCCATCGTGAATGCCTTCAAGATTGCTCCAATCATGCGGTCCGATAGATTTGCTTGACGCATTCGCCCTGCCGAAAACCGCTTAACATTTTTCGGTCTGATACAGATTTGCTTGGCGCATTCGTTCAGCCGCAAACCGCTTAACACTTTTCGGTCCGATATAGATTTGCTTGGCGCATCGGATAGACCGAAAACCGCTTAACACTTTTCGGTCCGATGCTTGGGACGCGACCGGAGACAGGAAAAAAATGTTTACCTACACACTTCGGCGATTGATGTTTGCAGTCCCGACCCTGCTGGTCATCAGCTTCATCATTTTCGCCCTTTTGGCGATGGCACCCAACAATCCCCTTGGCGAACTTCCCTTGACCATTTCCCCGGAAGTGCGTGAGCAGATGAAGGCAGCACTTGGCCTTGATCAGCCCATGTACATTCAGTTTGTTAAATGGCTCAATCAGTTCTTCATCAATGAGCCTTTGAACATTCTGCAACAGATGACCGGCTGGACCATCGGCGATGGCAATCGCCTGCGCGTGTTGTCTTGGACCACCCGCAGTCCTGTTGTTGACCTGATCGTGCAGCGCATGCCGCAAACGCTCTGGGTTGTCGGGCTTTCCTATCTGTTTGGCGTCATGCTGGCCATTCCGCTGGGTGTGATCTCGGCCTACAAGCAATATTCCTTCTTTGACCAGATCGGCACCTTCATCTCGATGGTCGGCTATTCGGTGCCCACCTTCTTCACCGGGGTGTTGCTGATTGTGGTGTTCAGTTCCACGCTGCACTGGTTTCCCTCTGTTTATGACACCAGTTTGCGCGTGACAGACTGGAATTCTTTTGTGTTGCAAATCAAGCAGATGTTCCTGCCTGTCTTGGTGCTGACACTCTATAACACCTCTCAAATCAGCAGGTTTGTACGCGCCTCGATGCTGGATAACCTGCATCAGGACTATGTGCGCACGGCCCGTGCCAAGGGCGTGAAAGAAAAGACCGTGCTTTTGGTGCATGTGCTGCGCAACAGCATGATTCCGGTGATCACCGTGATTGCGCTGGGCGTTCCCACCATTTTCTCCGGTGCCATCATCACCGAGCAGATTTTCCGCGTGAACGGCCTCGGCCAATTGCTGATTACCGCCATTCAGAGCGGTGACCTGCCGCTGGTGCAAACGCTGACCTTTATCTTTGCCGTGTTGATCGTGCTGTTCAATCTTATTGCCGACGTGCTGTACGGCATTCTCGATCCGAGGATCCGCTATGACTGATGTAACCACACTCGAAACCGCCGCCCCTGTTGCCCGCTCGCAGTCTTTTGCTGCACAGCTCTGGGGTCAGTTCCGGCGGCACACCGGCGGTGTTATCGGCCTGATTGTGTTTGTTTTCATCGTCGCTGCGGTCTATCTCGGCCCGCTGATCCATACGGTTGATCCGAACAAGCTGAATATCCGCGACAAGAACCAGGGACCGTCCTGGGTTCACCCCTTTGGCACCGACAATCTCGGCCATGACCTGTTTGCCCAAGTGCTTGCTGGCGGGCAGATTTCGCTGGCCGTTGGCATCACCGCCATGTTGATCGCGCTGGTTGTTGGCACAGTGGTTGGCATGCTGGCAGGCTATTTCAAGGGCATTGATGGCATCTTGATGCGCATTACCGATCTGTTTCTGGCGCTGCCCATTCTGCCCTTGCTTTTGGTCATCACCATGCTGTTTCGCGATACGCTGCGCTCGGCCTTTGGTCCCAACACCGGTATTTTCCTGCTGATCGTGGTGGTGATTGGCATCACCAGCTGGATGCACACAGCCCGCATTGTACGCGGCGATGTGTTGACCATCAAAAGTCAGGAATTTGTGCTGGCCGCCAAATCCAGCGGCATGCGCGAATACCGCATCTTGCTCAAACATATCCTGCCAAACGTGCTCAGCTCCGTTATGGTGTCGGCCACATTGGGTATTGCCTCGGCGATCATCACCGAGTCTGCGCTCAGCTTCTTGGGTCTTGGCTTTCCATCAGACTTTCCCACCTGGGGCCGCCTGCTCTATGATGGCGTGAACTTCTTGCAGATCACCCCTGCTCGCGCCATCTGGCCGGGGCTTGCCATTTCGCTGACCGTGCTCAGCGTCAATTATATTGGCGATGGCATTCGCGATGCACTCGATCCGCGCTCTTTGAAGCGGTAGAGTACAGCTCAAAGCGCCCTTCGGGGCGCTTTTTTTTGACCGACACGGGAGTGACACCATGAGACCCGGCCCGCTTAATCTGCTGACAGACATTGCCGGTCTGTCTGTTGGTAACGCAACAGACCTTGTCCTTGGATCAGGCGTCACTGTCATTGTCTTTGATCAGCCCACGACTGCCTCCGGGACGGTGCTGGGTGGCGCACCCGGCGGGCGTGACACCGCTTTGCTGGACCCCGCCATGAGCGTTACCCAGGTCGATGGACTGGTGCTATCGGGCGGCTCTGCCTTCGGACTGGATGCGGCAGGCGGCGTGCAAGCGGGTTTGAGAGCACTTGGCCGCGGTTATCCCGTTGGCCCGACTTTTGTTCCTATCGTGCCGCAAGCAATTTTGATGGACCTTCTCAATGGCGGCAACAAGGATTGGGGCCTGCACTCTCCCTACCGCGACATGGGCTATGAAGCCTTCAGCGCTGCCCAAAAAGGTTCCTTCAAACTCGGCACGATCGGTGCTGGCACTGGGGCCACGACTGCAACCTTCAAAGGCGGGCTCGGCTCGGCAAGTGCTGTAAGCGCCTCTGGCCATACGGTTGCAGCCCTTGTTGCAGTCAATGCCATGGGCACGGCAACGGTTGGCAGATCAAAGCATTTCTGGGCAGCACCCTTTGAGCAAAATGGCGAGTTTGGCAATTTTGGTCTGCCCAGCCAATTCAGCAGTGATGACGTGGCATTGCGCGCCAAAGGGCTTGATCCGACCGCCACCACCATTGGCGCGGTTGTCACCAATGCTGATTTAAGCAAGGCGCAGGCCCATCGCCTTTCCATCATGGCGCAAGATGGTTTGGCACGGGCTGTCCTGCCAGCCCATCTGCCCGCAGATGGCGATACGATTTTTGCAGCATCCACCGGAGAGATGCCACTCACAAAGCCATCCGACTTTATGGAGCTTTGCCATCTGGCAACACTGGTCACGGCCCGCGCCATTGCACGCGGCGTCTATGAGGCCACCGCCCTCCCTTGTGAAAATGCACAGCCAGCATGGCGAGATCAGTTCATCTGACATAGAACAGTCATCACAGAGCGCTAAAGCCTAAGCACGATTTGGCAAAGCTTTGAGTCGCAGAAACAAAAGATGGAGACGATGGACATGGACATGCGTGCACACATAGAAAAACGCCTGATCCTCACCAATGCCCGTCTGGTGCTGGCCGACAAAATCATCAACGGCACAGTGGAAATTGAAGACGGACACATCGTTTCCATCGGCCCCGTTACGCGGGCCAGCGACGCGATTGATCTGGGTGATGATCTGCTGTTGCCCGGCCTTGTGGACATTCACACCGACCATTTTGAAAAGCACGTCTACCCGCGCACCTCTGTGCGCTGGAATTTCACGCAGGCCGCTCTGGCCCATGATGCGCAGATCATTGGTGCTGGCATCACCACCGTGTTTGACAGCCTGTGCGTGGGTGCAGCCCATGACGACAGTGAGCGGGCGGAAATTCTGGCCCCGATGATCGAGGCGCTGGAAAAATGCCAGACGGCGGGCATGTTTCGGGCTGAACACCTCATTCATCTGCGCTGCGAGGTGATTGATCCCCTCACCCCAGCCTTGATGGAAGCCAATATCAGCCATGATCTGGTGCGGGTGATCTCGGTGATGGAGCATCTGCCCGGCATCCGCCAAACCCGTAATCTGGATGATTACATCATCAAACTGCAAAAGGCCTGGGGGCAAAGTGAAGCCCTGGTTCGCGCCCATCTGGCCGATCTGATTGAGCGCAAGAAGGCCATTGGTGCAGATGTGCGACCACAGGTGGTGGAGATTGCCAAGCGCCACAACAAACCGATGCTCAGCCACGACGATACCGACATTGAGCATGTGGATCTGGCCGCCGATGAAGGCGTCAGCATTTCAGAATTTCCCTGCACACTGGAAGCCGCCCGCGAAGCGCAACGGCGCGGCATGCAAATTGTCGGCGGTGCACCCAATATTGTGCGCGGCGGCTCACAATCGGGCAATATCGCGGTGCGGGATCTGATGCTGGAAGGGCTGTGCGATATTCTCGCATCCGATTATGTGCCACGCGCCCTGCTTGACGCGCCTTTCATGATCGCCACTGATCATGATCTTCGCTATGATCTGCCTGCCGCTGTACGCATGGTGAGCAAAACACCGGCCGAAGCCGCAGGGTTGATGGATCGCGGCGAAATTGCAGAAGGTAAACGCGCTGATTTGCTGCATGTTGGCAACCAGCATGACCACCCCTTCATCAAGCAAATCTGGCGTGAAGGACGGCGGGTGGCATGAGCCAAACCATGATATCAATCCAGTTGGCGAGCCACGAACACGGCGATGCCATTGCTAATATCTTCACCCAATCTCGAAAACTGCTCACATTTCTGCCAGAACTCCACACCGCAGCGGAAGACAAGGCATTTATTAAAAATAGTGTTTTACTTGAGAAAACGGTCCATGTTGCCATCATCGACAATGAAATTGTTGGTTTCATTGCCTGGGGTGATGGCTGGATCGATCATCTCTATGTCGCTCCTGCCTTCACCGACCGACAGATCGGCAGCCGGCTGCTTCAACAAGCGCTAGAAGATACGGCATCTTTGCGCCTCTGGACATTTCAGAAAAATCACGGTGCGCAGCGCTTCTACGAACGGTTTGGCTTCACCGTCGAAACGCAGACAGATGGTGCGGACAATGAAGAGAAAGAGCCAGACATGCTATATATCTGGAACCGTCCGTCTGATTAAGGATGCTCACTTCCGCCGAAAGCCCTCACTGGCCAGCATGAGTTCGCGGGTATAATCTGCTTTCACCTCGCGGCGGCGCAAGGCGTCCACCGGCATGGTTTCCACCATTTTGCCCATGCGCATCACAGCGAGACGGTCACACATATGGCTGATGACGGCCAGATCATGGCTGACCATGATAAATGTCAGGCCGCGATCCTTGCGGGCCTGCTCCAGCAGATTGAGCACTTCGGCTTGAATGGATGCATCCAGCGCGGAGGTTGGCTCATCCAGCAGCAGAATTTTAGGCTCGACAATCAAAGCCCTCGCAATGGCAATGCGCTGGCGTTGACCGCCAGACAATTGATGCGAAAACCGAAACCGAAAGCCAGACCCAAGCCCCACTTCATCCAGAGCACGGGCAATGCGCTGGTCAACATCGCCAAAGCCATGGATAACCAAGGGCTCCAACAGCAGCCGATCCACCGTCTGGCGCGGATGAAGCGAGCCATAGGGGTCTTGAAACACCATTTGCACGGTGCGGTAAAAATCCTGATCGCGGCGTTTGCCCGTGTAGTCTTTGCCATCCACCGCCAAGCGGCCGGATTCAAACGCATTCAAACCTGCCACCGCCCGCAGCAGGGTCGATTTTCCAGAGCCGGACTCGCCCACCAGACCAAAGCTCTCGCCCTGTTGCACATCGAGACTGACATCATCCAGCGCCAGAAATTCATCAAAGCGCACCGACATGTTTTGAACAGACAGCACAGTGCTCATAGTGCCCACTCCGCTTTGCGCTGCAAGGTCGGCAGCGGGTGTTGATCGCCTTCAAGCCGCGGCAGACAACTGAGCAGGCCTTGCGTGTAAGGATGCTTGGCCTCGGATAATTTCGCGGCATCCAGCTCTTCCACCACCCGGCCTGCATACATCACCAACACGCGATCACAAAAGGAGGTCACCAGGCGCAAATCATGGGAGACAAAAATCAACCCCATGCCGCGCTCGCGCACCAGCCGATCGAGAATATCCAGCACTTCCAGCTGCACCGTCACATCCAGCGCAGAGGTTGGCTCATCCGCAATCAACAATTCCGGGCCGCATATCAGCATCATCGCGATCATCACGCGCTGGCCCATGCCGCCCGACACCTCATGGGGATAGAGCGTAAACACCCGCTCAGGATCATGGATTTGCACCGCCTCCAGCATGTCCAGCGTGCGTGTTTTTGCATCAAGCTTGGAAAGGCGCTCATGGGTCAACAGTGTTTCGACAATCTGGCGACCAATGGTCATCACCGGATTGAGGGAATATTTCGGATCTTGCAAAATCATCGCCATGCGTTTGCCACGTAACGCGCGCCGTTTGGACGCCGACAGGCTCAAAAGATCAGTGTCCCCAAACGTCAGTCGATCTGCTGTAATCCGTGCATGCGAGGGTGTAAGGTCCATGATGGCCCGGCCCGTTTGGGACTTGCCAGAACCGGACTCCCCCACAATGCCAAGACGCTCCTTGCCCAATGTGAAGGACACGCCGCGCACCGCCTCTACCAGCCCGGTGCGGGTGGGAAAGCTGACTTTAAGATTTTCAACCGTCAACAGCGGCGTCATTGGCCAGCCTCCTTGGGGTCCAGCGCATCGCGCAGGCCATCGCCCAGCAGGTTAAAGCCAAGGCTGACCAGCAAAATGGCAAAGCCCGGCATGGCGGCAACCCACCATTGATCAAGAATGAAACGGCGGCCATCAGCAATCATGGCACCCCATTCCGGCAAGGGCGGCTGGGCACCAAGGCCGAGAAAGCCAAGGCCCGCAGCCGTGAGAATGATGCCTGCCATATCCAGCGTGACACGCACGATCAGCGAGGACAGACAGAGCGGCATGATATGGCGCAACACGATGCGAAACGGCGAGGCCCCCATCAATTTGACCGCAGAAATATAGTCAGAATTGCGAAAGGTCATGGTTTCAGCCCGCGCAATGCGCGCGTAAGGCGGCCAAGACGTGACGGCGATGGCCAAAATGGCATTTTCAATGCCCGGACCTAACGCTGCCACCAGCGCCAAGGCCAGAACCAGTTTTGGAAAGGCCAGAAAGATATCGGTGATGCGCATCAGGACGGCATCAACCCAGCCACCCGCATAGCCAGAGACCGTGCCAACAATCAGCCCAATGGGTGCCGCAATGATGGCCACCAGCACCACCACCAGCAGCGTCAGACGCGAGCCGTAAATCAGGCGGGAATAAATGTCGCGGCCTTGATCATCGGTGCCAAGCCAAAAGCCATTTGATCCCGGCGGCAAAAGTCGTGCACCGGCCAGATCACCCTGCACCGGATTATGGGTGGCCAGAAGATTGGCAAAAATTGCGACAAACACCAGCGAGAGGATCAAGCCCAGGCCCAGCAAAGCCAGCCGATTTGCCGAAAATTGCCGCCAGATCACATAGGCGCGGCCAAGCCGTGCCTGACGGCGCGATTGCGGGCGATCAGACAACAGCCATTGACGCAAAGGGATTTTTGAGGCCGTTAAAGTCATCGGCTGCGCGTCCTCGGATCCAGGGTTTTATAAAGAACATCCGACAGAAGATTAATGCCAATGAAGACAGAACCAATGATAATGGTTCCACCCAGCACCGCATTCATATCGGCGTTCTGCAAGGAGTTGGTGATGTAAAGCCCAATGCCCGGCCACGAGAAGATTGATTCCGTCAGCACAGAGCCTTCAAGCAGGCCAGCATAGGACAAAGCAATCACCGTTAGCAGCGGCACCGCGGCATTGCGAAGCGCGTGAAACCAGATGATCCGCATCTCCGACAAGCCCTTGGCGCGGGCAGCCACAATATATTCCTGCGACAATTCAGCGATCATGAACGAGCGCGTCATGCGGCTGATGTAAGCCAAAGAGAAATAGCCGAGCAGACCGCCGGGCAAGATGATGTGGCGAAACAGATCCCACAGCACATCCCATTGCTGCTGGATCAGCGCATCCAGCAGGAAAAAGCCGGTGATGGGCGTGAAGCTATATTCATAAACCACATCCATCCGCCCCGGATAGGCAACCCATTGCAGCTTGGCGTAAAACACCAACAGTGCCAAAAGCCCGAGCCAGAAAATGGGAACCGAATACCCCACAAGACCAATCACCCGCACCAGCTGATCGGCGAGACTGCCACGCTTTACCGCCGCCAACACGCCCAATGGAATACCCACCACGGCGCCAATGATGGTGCCGACCGTGGCAAGCTCAATGGTGGCTGGAAAAAACCGGGCAATATCCGTCATCACCGGATTGGATGTCAGCACGGATGTGCCAAAATCACCCTCCAGAATGTTCTTGATGTAGAGGTAAAACTGATAATAGAGCGGCTGATCCAGCCCCATGGTGCGGCGCAATTGCTCGACTGCGGCTTGCGGTGCCCGATCGCCCAAAATCGTCAGGGCGGGATCGATCGGGATGACCCGACCGATAAAAAACGTCACCGCCAGCAGGCCGAGATAGGTCGTCAGAACGGTGACGACAAAGCCAAGCACTGCGCGAATGCGTCGGCGAGACCGAGCGCGCGCGCGCCCGGCACCACCGGTAAGGTCCACAGAAGCCAATCCGGCACCCTTTCAATCAGTCTTTCGAGACCGTATTCATGAAGTTGGAATCGAAGGTTGGACCCAGCTTGAAGCCCTGCAAATTGTTGCGATAGCCTGCAACTTCGGTCTTCTGATAGATCACCACGAATGGGCCTTCTGCCAGCACCTTCTTTTGCAGATCAACATACATCGCTTTGCGCTTGTCGGTATCGCGCTCCAGAAGGGCCGCTGCCGTTTCCTTGGTCAGCTCAGGCGCATCCCAGGCATTGCGCCAGGCCAGCGTTTTTGACTTTGGCGTGTCGGAATTGTCCGGATTGCTGGTGAAGGTTTCGGCATTGGAGTTTGGATCCCAATAATCCGAGCCCCAATCACCAATGTAGATGTCGTGGTTGCGGGCGCGGTATTTGGTCAGTACCTGCTTACCATCACCGGGGATAAGCTCCAGCTTGATACCGGCCTGGGCAAAGGTTTGCTGCATGGATTGTGCCAGACTGGTGATCGGCTCAATGGAGCGCACATCCATGGTCACGGTGAAGCCGTCTTTCAAACCGGCTTTCGCCAGCAATTCCTTGGCCTTGGCCACGTCCAGTTTGTAGGGATTGTCATCAACCGCGCCAAGAATGCCTTTGGGCAGGAAGCTTTGATGAATGGTGCCAATGCCCTTGATCAGCGTTCCGCCAATCGCATCATAATTGACCAGATATTTCAGCGCTTCGCGCACTTCCGGCTTGGCAAGATTGGGGTTTTTCTGGTTCAGGCCCAGATAGTAAACCGTGCCTTTGGGAGCCGAATCCAGCTTGATGGTCTTGGAGGTCGACATGGCGGTAATGTCGTTGGGCGAGACATTGCGCGCAACATCCACATCACCGGCTTCCAGCGCCAGCCGCTGACCGGAGCTTTCCTTCATGAATCGATAGATAACGCGGGCAACCTTGGCCTTTTCACCATAATAATTATCATTGCGCTCCAGCACAATAATTTCATTGGCCCGCCAGTCGCGCAGCTTGAAAGCGCCCGATCCGGCATAATGGGTTTTTAGCCAGGCATTGCCAAAATCGGTATCATATTTGTAATCCGCCGATGGGGTTACAGCCGCGGCGTGGCTTTCAACCAGTTTCTTGTCCACCACAGCGCCCACGGTTGCGGTGAGGCAGTTGAGCACAAAGCTGGTGGCATAGGGCTTATCAACTTTGAGCTGGAAGGTTGAGGCATCCACGGCCTTGGCATTATCAGCAACATTGTCGCCGGTCAGGCCAAATTGCTGAAGAATGAAGGCTGGATTTTTGTTGAGCTTGACAGCACGCTCAATCGAATAGGCAACATCAGATGCCGTGATCGGATTACCAGAGGCAAACTTGATGCCGGACTTGATCTTGAACGTATAGGTCAGGCCATCTTCCGAAACCGTCCAGCTTTCGGCAATGCCCGGCACCACTTCGGACGTGTTCTTGATATTCAGCTTCACCAGATTGTCGTAGGTGTTGCCGGTCACTTCGGCTGCCGAAATTTCAAAAGCCTCACCCGGATCCAGCGTGATAATGTCGTCAAAAGCCCAGGCCTCAACCACCGTGTCCTTGGGTGTGGCCGCAAACACATTGGGTGCGCTTGCCAGCATCAGGGCCATCGCCGCACTGGTGCTCAGCAGGCGGATGGAATTGCCGAATGTCATCTTCATAAGCCGGTCCCCTCGTTTACCTTGTCGTTTTTTAAAGAAAAAATCATTCGTGCCAGGCACCGCCCAGCACCCGCAGCCAGTTTTCGCGGGCGATCTTGGCAAGATCCGTTTCACTGTAGCCAGCCGCTTTAAGCGCCTTGATCAGGTTTTGATTGCCACTGGCATCGGCAATGTCGGCTGGCACCGTCGCACCATCGAAATCAGAGCCAAGTGCCACGCAATCAATCCCCATGCGCTCCACCATATAATCAATGTGGCGCACCATATCAGACAGTGGTGTTTCGGCAAAATCACGCGCATCATCGCGCAGCATGGTGACGGCATAGTTCAGCCCCACCAGACCCTTGCTCTCCTTGATCGCATCCATCTGCTTATCGGTGAGATTACGGGCCACAGGCGTCAGCGCATGGACATTGGAATGGCTGGCAATCAGAGGCTGGTCGGTGGTTTTTGCCACATCCCAAAAGCCTTTTTCGGTGATATGGGCCAGATCAATGGCAATGCCAAGTTTGTTGCAGGTCTTTATCAGCTCAAACCCCAAAGGCGTCAGCCCCGGCCCCGTATCGGGCGACATGGGATAGGCAAAGGGCACGCCATGGCCGAAAATATTATGGCGGCTCCACACCGGCCCAAGCGAGCGCAAGCCCGCAGCATACAATGTTTCCAGCGTGGCGAGATCGGCATCCAGCGCCTCGCAGCCTTCCATATGCAACACAGACGCAAAAACGCCGTCATCCATAGCCTTGCGAATGTCGCTGGTTGAGCGACACAGCCGCCAGCCACCCGCGCGCTCCAGCCGAAAGGCGATGCCCGCCATTTGCAAGGCAATATCCAATGAGCTGGCACGCGGCAGCGGCGTATCCATCGGCGTGTTGTAGTGGCCACGCGCGTCAGGCTCGGTCAGGACAAAATCATGCATGGAGGGAATGTAAATCGCGCAAAGTCCGCCCGCCAACCCGCCGGCCTTGGCGCGCGGGGCATCAATATGCCCATCGGTGGTTCCGTTGATGAACTGCTCGATCGGGTTAACACCCGCCGAATGCGCCCTCCAAAGCCGCAGAAGGACATCATTATGCCCATCAAAAACCAATTGCATGGCGAATCCTATGAAGACCTGACATTTGTCAGCAAATGGATCAAACCAATCACAAATCGCTGACAAACAAAGAAAAACCGGCTTTCAAACCGATTAGCGGGCATGGTAGAATCAAACCAAGCGATGGTTCAAGTGAAAAGAAATTGCCTCGCCACAAAATATGCAGAAAATTATTCTGCATATAGGGCGTTTCAATCGCCTTTCACAACTCAAAATAGACATGCCTTATATTTGAAGAGGCACCAAAGCGCCCCGGCTTTTGATCACCTGCGCTGAAACAAAGGCACCCCGCGTCATGGCATCCACCATGGATGCACCAGACAGGCGGGCCGCCAGAAAACCGGCATTGAAGCTATCACCCGCCGCTGTGGTATCCACCACAGTCTCCACCGGCACCGGATCAAACACCACCGAGCCTTCATCCTTTGAGAAAGCATGAACGCGACCGGGTCCATTTTTGACCACAACACAGGTGGCACCGCTCGCTTTGTAACGCTCAATCGTGGCTTGTGGCGTTTCATCACGATAATTTGGTCCATCTTCATCAAAAGACGGCAAAACGATATCAGCAACCATGGCGGCCTTGGCCACCGCATCGCACATGGTCTGCTGATCCGGCCACAGCCGAAGCCGCATATTCGGATCAAAGGCGATTGTGGTGCCGCTCGCGCGCGCGTCACGCAACACGTCAAGCAATTGCTGGCGATGTGGCTCAGACAAAATCGCAAGTGTGATGCCGGAAAACAGCACCAGATTCTGGCCCGCGACGGCCTGGCTCAAAAATGCCCGATCTTCGGCCAAAAGCTTCGCTGCCGACTCCCCGCGCCAATAACTAAAGCTGCGCTCGCCATTGGCAAGCTCAATCATGTAAAGGCCAACAGTGCGGCTTGGAATGCGGCGCACGGCCTGCGTGGCAATGCCAGCCGCCTGCATGAACGCCAGCATCGCATTGGAAATGCCATCCGTGCCAACGGCAGAGCAATAGCCGACCTGATCATCGCTTGGCAGCAATTGGCGCAAATACCAGGCCGTGTTGAAGCTATCACCAGCGAAATTACGGTTATAGGCCTCGTCCTGTCGCGGGGCCATTTCCACCATGCATTCGCCGATGGTCAAAATCTGATGTTTGCGCATGAGATACTCAATTGTTTGAAGGCGAAAAGATCACGAAAGCCAATTCCAAAACATCTATTCAAGAGCAAAATACTGGCCGTGGGTTTCACGAATACGACTGATAATCGACAAAATACCGGACAGGTGAATGCGCATATGCGCCGCCGCCGCATCACCATCGCGCGCCTTGAGGGCTGCCATGATGTGCTTATGCTCATCGATTGCGCTTTGAGCGCCAAAAGACAGGCTTAAATAGCGCACGCGGTCCATATGCGCCTTACTATCGCGGATCAAAGCCCAGGCAAACTCATGATCGGACATGATGCAAATCTGGCGATGGAACTCATCATCCAGCCCGTGGAACAACATTTTATCGCCACTGTCGATGGCGCTGATCTGCCGTGATACCAAATCATCAAGGGCGGCAATGTGGTCATCATTCAGCCGTTCAGCCGCCGCCCGCACGGTTTCCATTTCCAGGGCAGTGCGAATAAAGCGCGCCTGCAGCACCCCTTGCTCGGAAATATGGGTGACCACGGTGGCCCGCTGCGGGCGAATTTGCAAAAAACCTTGCTGGGAGAGCCGATAGAACGCATCGCGCACCGGCTGGCGCGACACACCCATCTGCTTGGCCACTTCGACCTCGGAGAGCTTTGTGCCCGGCGGCAACAGAAGCTCCACCACCTGTGCATACAGCAACTCGAAAACCTGCTCTGTCACCGAAGGGGCGCGCTGCGTATCCAGAATTCGCAAACTCACAGGTTCCACCATGAAAGCTCCATTGACTCACTTTGCATACTAACATATTAGATTGGCGACGAAATGCAATTGCCGTTTCGTGACGGCCTGACAACACATGCCAGAAAAGGCGTGTTTCGCAAGGCAGATGATCATCTTGATAGCGCCCTTTGCGCATTCTGTGAAAATGCAAAGGCGAGGAGGCCAAGGCATTGCTGCATCCCGACAGACTTTTTCCCATTGATGAAACAACCCGCAGCATTGCTCGCACCTTGTATGAGCATGTCAAATCTCTGCCAATCGTCAGCCCTCATGGCCACACCGATCCGCGCTGGTTTGCTGAAAATGCCGCTTTTCCTGACCCCGCCCAGCTTTTTGTGGTGCCGGATCATTATGTGTTTCGCATGCTGTGCTCGCAAGGCATTGATCTGACTCAGCTTGGCGTGCCTCGCATGGATGGCGGCCTGACGGAAACCGATGGTCGCAAAATCTGGAAGCTGTTTGCCTCAAACTTTCACCTGCTGCGGGCAACCCCCAGCCGCATGTGGCTGGAACATGCTTTCCACGATGTGTTTGGCATCACCAAGCGTCTCTCGTCCGCAACCGCCGATGAGACCTATGACCACATTGCCGAATGCCTGCAAAAGCCGGAGTTTCGGCCTCGCTCGCTGTTTGAGCGTTTCAACATCGAGGTGATTGCCACCACCGAAAGCCCGCTGGATGAGCTGAAATGGCATGAGATGATCCGCGCCTCCGGCTGGAGCGGCCGCGTTGTCACCGCCTACCGACCCGATTCGGTGGTTGATCCCGAATTTGAAGGCTTTGCTGAGAATATCGAAAAATTTGGGGCGCTGGCTGGCACCAATGCCACGACATGGGAGGGCTATCTTGACGCCCACCGCAATCGTCGCGCCTTTTTCAAATCCTATGGTGCCACAAGCTCCGACCATGGCCATCCAACCGCCCGCACAGAAGATCTGCCCCAAGAGCAGGCAAAGGCGCTGTTTGAAAAGGCCTTGAGCGGCAAGATTACCCCCGAAGAGGCCGATGCTTTCCGCGGCCATATGCTGACCGAAATGGCCCGCATGAGCCTGGACGACGGTTTGGTGCTGCAAATTCATCCCGGCTCCTATCGCAATCATTCCGCGGGCATCATGGCCAAGCATGGCCGCGACAAGGGCTTTGATATTCCAACTCGCACCGATTATGTGCGCGCGCTGAAACCGATGCTGGATGCCGTTGGCATGAACCCGGATCTCACCATCATTCTGTTTACGCTGGATGAAACCAGCTATTCGCGCGAACTGGCCCCGCTGGCCGGTGCCTATCCGGCGCTGAAGCTTGGTCCGGCCTGGTGGTTCTTTGACAGCCCGGAGGGCATGCGCCGGTTCCGCGAAAACACAACGGAAACTGCGGGCTTTTACAACACCGTTGGTTTCAACGATGACACACGCGCATTTTGCTCGATCCCGGCCCGCCATGACGTGGCCCGGCGGGTGGACTGCGCCTATCTTGCCAACCTCGTGGTGACGGGACGTCTGGATGAGGACGAAGCACCTGAGGTGGCAAATGATCTGGCCTACGGGCTGGCGAAGAAGGCCTACCGGCTCTGATTGAGCCTTAATTTCCAAACGGGAGGATATGGAAATGAACGTGCTGACAAACTGGGGACGATTGATGATGACCACCGTGGCGCTGGCCGCCACGCTGGCAACCGCCCATGCAGCTGACATCAAGCTGCGCTCATCGGACACTCATCCGGATGGCTATCCGACCGTGGAGGCGGTCAAGGCCATGGGCAAGATTTTGTCCGACAAGACCAATGGACGCATCAGCATTGAAGTGTTCGCATCCGCTCAGCTGGGCGAGGAAAAGGACACGATTGAACAGACGCAATACGGCGTCATCGACCTCAACCGCGTATCACTTGGGCCGTTCAACAATATTGTTGAAGAAACGCAAGTGCCATCGCTGCCTTATATTTTCCGCTCTGTCGATCACATGCACGCAGTGATGGATGGACCGATTGGTCAGGAAATTCTGGATGCTTTCAAAGCCCATGACCTGATCGGTCTTGCCTTTTACGATGGCGGCTCGCGCAGCTTCTACAACACCAAAAAGCCAATCAAATCCATTGAGGATTTGAAGGGCATGAAGTTTCGCGTCATCCAGTCCGACATGTTTGTCGATATGGTCTCGGCACTCGGTGCCAATGCAACGCCAATGGCGTATGGCGAAGTCTATTCAGCATTGCAAACCGGCGTTATCGACGGCGCTGAAAACAACTGGCCATCCTATGACAGCTCCGGCCATTATGAAGTGGCAAAATATTACACGCTTGATCAGCATTTGATCGTGCCGGAAGTGTTGGTGATGTCCAAGAAGTCCTGGGACAAGCTGACACCGGAAGATCAGGCCACCGTCAAGGAGGCCGCCAAGGCCTCTGTTTCGATCATGCGCGATCTTTGGACCAAGCAGGAAAAAGTCTCGGAAGCCAAGGTCCGTGCGGCTGGCGTGCAAGTGGTTGATACCATCGACAAGGAACCCTTCATCAAGGCAATGCAGCCGATTTACGCAAAATATATCAAGTCCGAAAAGTTGAAGGACATGGTCTCGCGTATTCAAGCCACCAAGTAACGCAACGCTCCGGCCTACGGATTTTATCCGTAGGCCATTTTCAATGGTGTCGGAGTATCTGCCTTGCAAACTCTTATGAAATCTCTTGAACCCGTGACAGGTGCGTTGGCGCGGGTCGCACTCTGGGTGGCAGGTCTTGGCCTTGTGCTGATGACAACCATCATCGCCGCGCAAGTGTTCTGGCGCTACGTGCTGGGCAGCAGCATTATATGGAGCGAGCCTTCTGCCGTGATGATCATGGGTTGGTTCATTTTCCTCGGTGCCGCCGTTGGCATCAAGGAGGGCTATCACCTGTCGTTTGACGTCTTGCTCTACGTGATTCCAGATCGCGGCAAGCTATTGCTTTACTCCCTGTCGGATCTGGCTGTCGCCGCCTTTGGTGGCGGCATGGTCTGGTATGGCTGGTCGCTGGCGGCCAATGTCGCAGATAATATCATTCCAAGCCTTGGCATTTCCGGCCTTTTTGATTTCTTGCCGGTGATTTTGGGCGGCATACTGGTCGTTTTGTTTTCTTTTGAGCGTATAGCGCGCCGCTTGGCAGGATTGCCAACCGCCCGCTTCGGTGAAGCGGTGGAGGAATAATCATGGAACTTTGGGTTCTGTTTGGAAGCTTTGTCTTCCTGTTGCTGATCGGCACGCCCGTTGCTTTCTGCCTTGGCATTTCCAGCTTTGCCACCGTGCTTTATCTCGGCCTGCCCCCCGTTGTGGTGTTTCAGCGGCTGAATTCCGGCGTGTCGGTGTTTGCGCTGATGGCCATTCCCTTCTTTATCTACGCTGGCGATTTGATGGTGCGCGGCGATATTGCCCGCAGGCTTGTAGCGCTGGCAGGCGCTTTGGTCGGCCATCTTCGCGGCGGCTTGGGTCAGGTCAATGTGCTGGCCTCGGTGATGTTTGGTGGCGTTTCCGGCTCGGCGGCCGCAGATGCATCCGCCGTTGGCGGGTTGATGGTGCCGCAGATGAAGGCGCGCGGCTATGATGTGGATTATGCCGTCAACATCACCGTAGTCGGCTCCATCATCGCCCTGATGATCCCGCCATCGCACAACATGATCATCTATTCGATCTCGGCGGGTGGGCGTATTTCCATTGCCGATCTGTTTACCGCAGGCATCATTCCCGGTCTGGTTCTGGCGCTGTCGCTGATGGTGGCTGCCTGGTTTGTGGCCAAGCGTCGCGGGTATCCCACTGAGCCGTTTCCCGGCCTGAAAGCGCTGGGCAATCTGTTTGTCTCCGCAGTACCCGGCCTGATCCTGGTGGCGATTATTTTTGGTGGCGTTCGCTCTGGCGTTTTCACCGCCTCCGAGTCCTCAAACATCGCCGTGGTCTATGCTCTGGCCATCACGTTTTTCGTCTATCGCACTTTGAGCTGGCACGATTTTCTGGAAGCCACCAAAGGTGCCGTGCGCACCACAGCCATGGTGCTGATGGTGATTGGCTGCGCATCATCCTTTGGCTGGCTTTTGGCCTATACCCGCGTTCCGGCCTCCATGGTGGCTTTGCTGAAAGGCGTCTCCGACAATCCAATCATCATTCTGCTGTTGCTGAATGTGGTTTTGCTGATCCTTGGCACATTCATGGATATGTCGCCGCTGATCGTGATCACCACGCCAATCTTCCTGCCTGTGGCAACAGCCTTCGGCGTCGATCCGGTGCATTTTGGTGTGATCCTTATTCTCAACCTAGGCATTGGGCTTTGCACACCGCCGGTGGGGGCCGTGCTATTTGTTGGCTGCGCCGTTGGTAAGATACCGATTACCCATGCCATGCGCACCATCTGGCCGTTTTATGGTGCGGCTTTCGCCACCTTGATGCTGGTAACCTACATTCCTGCATTGTCCTTGTGGCTGCCAAAACTGTTTCATTAGGAGTGACAATGACCAATCCGTTCGTCAAAACATTTCCTGCCGTGGATGCGGGCAACCATGTCACCCGGCAGGTGTTGTCCGATAGTCCGGAGTTGATGGTGGTCAGCTTCACCTTTGCTGAAGGTGGAGTGGGTTCTCGCCATAATCATCCCCACATTCAGTCTACCTATGTGCAATCGGGACGGTTTGAGTTTTTCATCGGTGACGACACGTTTGAGGTCGGCCCTGGTGACAGTTTTGTCATTCCCTCTCTCGCTTTCCACGGCTGCCGGGTTCTGGAACCCGGCGTCTTGATTGATACCTTCACGCCTCGGCGTGATGACTTTCTCTAATTTTTAAGGAGTGCTCCAATGCTCAGCGTTGAAACCCGCCACGCCATTCACCCGGAAACGGCCAAGACATTCGACACCACCAATTTGCGCAAGCACTTTCATGTTGGTGATATTTTCAAAGATGGCGAGATCAAGCTAATCTACACCCATTATGATCGCATGATTGTGGGTGGTGCGGTGCCCGCAGGCAACACGCTGGTTTTGGACCACGTGAAGGAATGCGGTACCGCCTCCATTCTGGATCGGCGCGAGCTGGTGGTGGTCAATATTGGCGGTGAAGGCACCGTGGAAGCAGACGCGACTTACGCAATGGGCAAGGGTGACATGCTTTATCTGGGCATGGGTGCCGGCAAAATCACCTTCTCAGGCGCTGGCCGTTTTTATATTCTCTCTGCTCCGGCCCACCACACCTATCCGTCGCGGCTGATCAAGATCGAAGAGGCGGCCAATGTCACCCTTGGCTCCCAGGCCACCTCGAATGAGCGCACCATCTACCAGTTTGTCCACCCGGATGTGATGAAGGCCTGCCAGCTTGTCGTCGGCATGACCAAGCTTGCCCCCGGATCAGTCTGGAACACCATGCCCGCCCATGTGCATGACCGGCGCATGGAAGCCTATCTTTATTTCGACCTGCCGGAAGGCCAGCGCGCCTTTCACATGATGGGTGAACCGGACGAGACCCGCCATCTGGTGCTGAAAAACGAAGAAGGCGCGATTTCGCCGCCATGGTCGATCCATTCGGGTGCAGGCACCGCCAATTACACCTTCATCTGGGCCATGGCTGGCGACAATGTCGATTACAAGGACGTGGAAATGGTGTCGATGGAGACGCTGAAGTGAGCGATCTGTTTTCATTAAATGGCAAAACCGCGCTGGTGACCGGTTCCAACACCGGCATTGGCCAGGCGATTGCCATTTCACTTGCCAAGGCCGGTGCCAGCGTCATTTGCGCTGGCCGCTCCTCCGTAGACGAGACCATTGCCTTGATCACCAAGGCTGGCGGCAAGGCCACCGGCCTTGCGCTTGACCTCTCCGACCCCATGGCCGGAAAGGGTATCTTTGATCATCTCGGCCCGGTTGATATTCTGGTCAACAATGCAGGCATTATCCGCCGCAATGATGCTGTGGATTTTACCGAGGAAGACTGGGATGCAGTGATGGATGTGAACCTGAAAGCGGTTTTCTTCCTCACCCAGGCTTTTGCCAAGGCGGTGTTTGCCCGCAATGGCACCGGCAAGGTGGTCAATATCGCCTCCATGCTGTCGTTTCAGGGCGGTATTCGCGTGCCATCCTACACCGCATCCAAAAGCGGTGTTGCGGGTCTGACCAAGCTGCTGGCCAATGAATGGGCGGCCAAGGGCATCAACGTCAATGCCATTGCACCCGGCTATATCGAGACCAACAACACAGAAGCGCTGCGCAATGATGCCGCCCGCAACAAGTCCATTCTGGAGCGCATTCCCGCCGGTCGCTGGGGTGATGCCGAAGACATTGGCGGGGCTGCGGTGTTTCTTGCATCCCCTGCTGCCAAATATATCCATGGTGCGATTTTGAATGTTGATGGAGGCTGGCTTGCCCGCTAATTCCCCCCGCCTCACCCGCCCCAACAGTAAAAGACCCGAAACCGGGATTATCCATCTGGGTCTCGGTGCCTTTTACCGCGCCCATGGAGCTGTCTACATTGAAGAAGCCATGCAAAAATCCGGTGGCGATTGGGGCATTATCGGCGTCAGCCTGATGCGGCCCGATCAGCGCGATGCGCTGGCCCCGCAGGATTTTGCCTATACCCCTGTTGAACTTGGCCCCGAGGGTGAAACCGCCCGCGTGATTGGCGTGCTGAACGGCGTGCTGGTGGCGCGTGAAAATCCGGCGGCCGTTCTGGACGCTATGAGTGCTGAGTCGGTGAAAATCGTCAGCCTGACAGTGACCGAAAAGGGCTATTGCCACGAACCCTCCAGCGGCAAGCTCAACCAGAGTCACCCGGATATTGTTCATGATCTGGCAAACCCGGAAAAGCCAACATCCGCCATCGGCTTTCTGGTGCAGGCGCTGGAAAAGCGCCGAACCGCAGGGCTTCGCCCCTTCACCGTGCTGTGCTGCGATAACCTGCCGGAAAACGGCAAGGTGGTGCGCGGCGTGGTGCTGGAATTTGCAGGCCTGATTTCTGCTGAGTTGAGAGACTGGATTGCCGCAGAAGGCGCTTTCCCCTCCACCATGGTGGATCGCATTGTGCCCGCCACCAAGCCAGAGGATATTACAACCCTCACCGCAAAAACCGGCACCTATGACGCATCCCCCGTGATGCACGAGCCTTTCCGCCAATGGGTTGTGGAAGATGTGTTCGTCGATGGGGCGCGGCCCGATCTGGGCGCGGTTGGCGTGCAATTGGTCGAGAATGTCACGCCGTTTGAGCATATGAAGCTGCGCTGCCTCAACGGCACCCATTCATCGCTGGCCTATCTCGGCTATCTTGCTGGGCATGAAACCATTTCGGACACTGTGGCTGACCCGGTTTTTGCGACCTTCTGCAAAGCGCTGTGGAACACTGAAATCACACCCGGCCTGCATGCGCCAAAGGGCGTGAGCCTTGCCGATTATACCTCTGCCCTGTTTGCGCGCTATTCCAACCCGGCCATTCGCCATCGCACTTGGCAGATTGCCATGGATGGCTCACAAAAACTGCCGCAGCGTATTTTAGGCACGATTACTGAGAACCTCGCTGCCAACCGTTCCATCAAGGGCCTTGCCTTGGCCGTGGCTGCATGGATGCGCTACGTGGGCGGTGTTGATGAAAAGGGCGAGGCCATTGATGTGCGCGATCCGCTGGCAGCGCGGCTGAAAACTTTAAGTGATGCAGCGGCAAGCTCGAAAGAAAAGGTCACGGCACTGCTCTCGGTTCGTGAGATTTTCCCGGCAACATTGGCGGAAAACCCGACATTTACATCCGCTTTGATGGAAAGCTATGAAAGCCTTGCCACCAAGGGCGCAAGAAAGACGATAGAGGAATTGCAAGCATGAAAGAGAGCTGGCGCTGGTATGGCCCGTTCGACAAGATCGCGCTGAGCGAAATTGCTCAGACGGGCGCAAGCGGCATTGTCAACGCGCTGCATGAAGTGCCCTATGGCGAAATCTGGCAGAGCGATGCCATTGCCGCCCGCCGGGATGAAATTGCAGGAACCAATCTCGATCTGACATGGAATGTGGTGGAAAGCCTGCCGATTCATGAAAACATCAAGCGCGGCGAAGGCGATCTGGATCAGTTGTTTGCCAATTATCGCCAGTCGATGAAGAACCTGGCAGACAATGGCATTCACACCATCTGCTACAATTTCATGCCGCTGCTGGATTGGACCCGCACCCATCTTTATGCCCCCGTCCATCGCGGCGGCACGGCTTTGCGATTTTCATCGCCGCATATGGCGGCGTTTGAAATCCACATGCTGGAGCGCGAAGGGGCGGAGGCCGATTACAGCGAAGAGGTGCGCGCGCGAGCCAAAATCTGGTTTGATGCATCGACTGAAGACGACCGCCAGACCTTGCTCAACAGCATTATGTCGGGACTGCCGGGTGCGTTTGATCGCTATGATATCAACGGTTTGCGCGAAGCGCTGAAGCGCTACAAAGGTATTGGCCGCGCGGAGATTCGGGCAAACTATGCGCGTTTTCTGGCAGAGGTTATTCCTACCGCCGAAGAGCTTGGCATGCGCTTTTGCGTACACCCGGATGATCCGCCACGCGATATTCTGGGCCTGCCGCGCATCGTGTCCAGCGAAGACGATATTGCATGGATCATGGCGCAACAGGACAGCCGCGCCAATGGCTTGACGCTCTGCTCAGGTTCACTTGGGGCCAACCCTGTCAATGATGTGCCTGCCATTGCAAGGCGGTTTGCGGATCGCATCCACTTTGCCCATTTGCGCAATGTGGCCAAAGAGCCGGATGGCTCCTTCCAGGAAGCCGCCCATCTGGATGGCGACACCGATATGGTGGCGCTGATTGCAGCACTGGTGGCGGAAGAAGCGCGCCGCAAGGCCGAAGGCCGTGCAGATTGGGAAATTCCCTTCCGCCCAGACCATGGGCACGAACTGCTCTCGGATATCGGCAGTGGCACAGTTGTCGGCTATCCGCTGATTGGCCGTTTGCGCGGCTTGGCAGAATTGCGCGGCGTGATCCGCGCCCTTGAACATGGAAATGTAACCTATGGCTGACATTGCCCGCACCGTGCTGCTGCACCCCGATGATAATGTTGCAATTCTCACCAATCCGGTGAAGGCGGGGGAGCAGCCGCTCGGCTTTGGTGCAGCGCTTGATCATCCTGTGGCGCGCGGCCACAAGATTGCCAAAACCGATATTGCTGAAGGCGGCAATATCACCAAATTCGGTCAGGTGATTGGCTATGCCAGTCGCCCGATCAAGGCGGGGGAGCATGTCCATACCGACAATTGCGCCTTTGGAGCCCATGATCAACACTATGAGATCGGCGCGGATTACCCAAAGGCGCTAGCCGCCATTCCCAAAGTTGAAACCCCAACTTTCATGGGCTATCGCCGCGCCAATGGGCAGGCGGGCACGCGCAATTTCATTGCCATCTGTGCCACGGTGAACTGTTCCGCCACGGTGATCCGTCGGGCTGCCGACGAGATCAATCGTTCTGGTATTCTGGCCGATTATCCCAATATCGACGGCGTCGCCGCCTTTGCCCACGGCACCGGCTGTGGCATGGACGGCGGCGGCGAAGGGGCGGATCTTTTGCAGCGCGTGCTGTGGGGCTATGCCACCCACCCCAATGTCGGGGCAGCCGTTTTCGTGGGCCTTGGCTGCGAAGTGATGCAATTGGGGCGGATGAAAATGCTCTATGGCGGAGCCGATGACAGCCGCTTCTTTGGCCTCACCATTCAAGACAGCGGCGGCACAGCCGCCACCATTCGCCAGCTTGTGGATCATATCAAAAGCATTCTGCCCACCGTGAATGCCGTGCAGAGAGAACCCATCCCGGCCTCAGAGCTGAAACTGGCGTTGCAATGCGGCGGCTCCGATGGCTTTTCCGGCATCACCGCCAATCCCGCACTCGGCGTGGCCTCTGACCTGCTGGTCGGCATGGGCGGCACGGTTATTCTCTCGGAAACACCGGAAATCTATGGCGCAGAACAATTGTTGTTGCGCCGTGCGGCATCAAGTGAGATCGGCGAAAAGCTGATAGAGCGTATCCGCTGGTGGGAAGACTACACAAAAATGAACCGCGGCTCGATGGACAACAACCCCAGCCCCGGCAACAAACTGGGCGGGCTGACCACGATTTTGGAAAAATCGCTGGGTGCATCGGCCAAGGCGGGCAGCACCCCCCTCACCGGCGTGCTGAACTATGCCGAGCGCATCGACATCCCAGGCTTTATCTTCATGGACACCCCCGGCTATGATCCCGTCTCGGCCACTGGCCAGATTGCGGGCGGCGCGCAAATGCTGGTGTTCACCACCGGTCGCGGCTCAGCCTTTGGCTCCAAGCCCACCCCCACCATCAAGCTTGCCACCAACAGCAAACTGTTCGAAGACATGCCCGACGACATGGACCTCAACTGCGGTGATATCATCAGCGCCGGGGTTTCTATTGAGCAAAAGGGACGAGAGATTTTGGATCTCGTGTTGGCCTCAGCATCAGGCCAAAAGACCAAGTCAGAGATTTTGGGCTTGGGCGACAATGAATTCGTGCCATGGCAGGTTGGGGCAGTTATGTAAGCAACACCCCCTGCATCATGGCTGATCCAGGGGGGATGTTATGTTGATCAATGGCCAGACGAAGGCTGGTCTTTGTGGTTGCGCAGAGAGAAAAACACGACGAAGGTCAGCACAAACAGCAGGGCTGACGTTGTTGTCAGCACCACTCCATGCGCACTGGAAAAGGCAGCACGCGCCGTCTCTGCAATGGCTTCGCCACGCTCCCCACCAATCTGGCGGGCAATATGCATTGCTTCACCGATTGAATGCGAGGCCACCGCTTCGGCACCACTCAAAGACAGGCCGAACGATGATTGATAATGCGATGTCAGCAAGACACCGAAAAAGGTGATGCCCAATCCCGCGCCCAGCTCATAACCAGTCGATTCAAGCGCGCCCGCCGAGCCGCCTTTGCTGGCATCAACCGCGCCCATAATGGCGACCGACGACGCCAAAAGACTGACACCCATCGAAAATCCGAACACGGCGAGCAGCACTTCGATCAGGATAACATCCTGACGCAAATCCAGCATCGCGATTCCGAATAACGAAATGGATGCGCCCAAAAGCCCTGTCACTGCCAAAGGACGAAGGCCAAATCGACCACTCAGCTTGCCAGCGATTGGCCCGGAAAGAGCAGACGCAATCACCAGAGGCATCATGAACAAACCGGCACTCAGGGGGCTGAAACCGGCGACATATTGCAATTCCTGCGCCAAAATCAGCTCAAAGCCGGAAAACGCGCCTGACGCCACAAACGCCATGAGCAAACCAACGGCAACAGCCGGATTGGTGAACAGGCTTAGGTCCAGCATCGGCTGACTGGATATCACTTGTAGACGACCAAACCAGGTCAGTAAGCCAACACCAACAATAAACAGCAGCACCATCATCATCGTCGATGAATCGACCTTAACGGCCGACTTGATCGCGTAAACAGTCGCCAGAAGACCTGCAATCAGCAAAATAGCCTGACTGATTTTCCACGGCGCTTTCGACTGCGGCACAATCCTTGGCAAAACAAAATAGGCCATTGGCAAGACGACTGCCATGATGGGTACGTTGATCAAAAAGACCGAACCCCACCAGAAATGCTCCAGCAAAAAGCCACCCGCAAGCGGGCCGATGGCAGCTCCTGCGGAACCAACCACGGTCCACAAACCCAGTGCAAATGCGCGCTCCTGCGGGTCTTCAAAGGTCTGGCGGATCAAAGCCAAAACGCAGGGCATGACCATTGCCGCCCCAATCGCCAGCAGCACACGCGCGGCAATCAGCATAGGCGCACTGATGGAAAAAGCAGCCAATACAGACGCGATCGTGAAGACAACCAGGCCAATCAACATCAAACGCCGATAGCCCATCCGATCACCCAAAGTGCCCATTGGCACAAGCAAGCCAGCCATGATCAGCGGATAAATATCGATAATCCAGAGCACTTCCGTTGATGATGCTCCAAGGGCTTCCGTCAATGACGGCACAGCAATATGCAAAATCGTCATATCAACGATAATCGGCACGAAGGCCAGAATAACAGCTGTCAGAATGAGCCACCTGTTTAGCGCGGGCATTGCACTCTCCAATTCACATGGTTTACATCCACTTCGAGACGCTATATATATCCGTCCAGACGGTTTTAAAAGAGGAAAAGATGGGCAGACATCAAACAATCGACCGCACCCGCATCCTGGATGCAGCCTCCCGCGTTATTGAAACCGTGGGCATCGGAAAACTCACGATAGACGCGGTGGCGAAAGAGGCCGAGGTCAGCAAGGGCGGTGTTCTCTATGCCTATGGCACCAAGGATGCGTTGATTGAGGCCATGGTGGACCGAGTGAATTCGGAGTTTGACACGCTGTGCGCCACCGCCATCGCCGAAAACGAAGGCCACCCCCAAATCGCGGCCCTGGCCCATATCGAGGCCTATCGCAAAAGCGATGCCAAAATGGGCGGTCGCGCAGCCGCCCTTATGAGCAGCCTTGTGCGCGAGCCGCACTACAAAGCCCCAATCCAAGACTATTACCGCGATCTAATGGCGAAAATTGATAGCACGACACCAGAAGGACGCCGCGCCCGCCTCACGGTCCTGGCCGCCGAAGGGCTATTTTGGCTCCGGGGACTGGATCTGATGAACATCAGCGAAAATGAATGGCAAGAGATCTGTACCGATCTTCGTTTGCTCCTGGACGACAGCGAGAGCACGTAGGGTGGCGCAAGAAGAATAAAGCGAGCGGACCAAGAGATTGTTGATCTGGTGATGACCGCGGCAACGGGACAAAGAACCGGATCAGAGCTTTTGGGCTTGGGTGATAATGAATTTGTGTCGTGGCAGGTTGGGGCGGCGATGTAAGTTCAAGCTGCGGATAGGTAGGATTGGACTATCCGCACAAGCCCATTTCTGACGTCGAATGTCTGCAATGTTCCTCGACGTGCAGCATTATGCACAATGCCGTCAATCGCGTCTGACAAAACGATCCCGGCTGTCTGATTGTCGATGCCATTTTTGCCTGAACGATACTTGGCAACAATGGCACGATAGCAGTCAAGATACTCTATCTCAAAAACACTGTTAGGGTTTCTGAATGCTTCAGCAACTGGTGCCTCGTCGAGCAAAACCCTGTGCAGACCCGGATGAATACTATGAATAGCGATAATTCCATCCACCAATTCCTCGATAAACTCCTGAAGTGGTAGCGTGCGTTCCAGAACACGCTTCAATACAGTGCGACAATCCTCCAGATGACGCTCCCGGATCGCGTCAACCAACGCATGCTTATCGGGGAAATATTGATAGTATGAGCCTATGCTCACACCTGCGGCCTCAGCAACTTTATTGGTGGTGAATCCAGTCCAGCCGTGATCGCTCAAAATACGAGCAGCTGCCTCAATGATCGCATCCACCGTCACCTTGGAACGCGCCTGCGTCGGCCGCTTGCGCATCATAGGTTTCGATTTTTCGATGCGAGTAGACAAACTTACCTCTCCGGACAAGAATGTGAATAAATTACTCGCATTTTTTCAAAATGCAAAGGAGACGCACGATGACAGCGCAACTCAGCCGTTTTTTCAGCTATCAGGCATGGGCCAACGAGGCGTTTTTCGACAAGCTCGCAATTATGGACCGGGGGCGACATGAACACGCCTATTATCAAGCGATACGGCTGTTGAACCACACCTATGTCGTTGCCCAGATATTTGCTGGCCACCTTATCGGTCGTCCCCATGGATACACGTCAGACAACACAGATGAGATGCCAGAGTTGGAAGACTTACGCAAAGCAGTCATTGCATCAGACCAATGGTATCTTGATTATGCAAAGAGTGTTGCACCCGATCGTCTCAGTGAGAAAATCGCATTTACCTTCACAGACGGTGACAAAGGCACCATGACACGAGAAGAAATGCTGACCCATGTTGTCACCCATAGCTGTTATCACAGAGGTGAAGTCGGTCACATTCTGGCCCAGGCCTCAGCTCAATTGCCGTGGGATACGTTTGCCGTGTTTTTACATCAAACCGAACCAGACCGGCGACAACATGGCAAACTCGAAATGGCTGTTTGATCTCCCTTAATCATCAGCAGAAAATCAATGGTCAACGACCACGCATTGCTATGGCCGGAATCGTGATGGCGCATCCAGCCTTTACAACGCCCCAAAAGCAACCGATCTCCAGCCCCAGCCAACCGCGAACACAGCGGCTTGCAACGGCTTTTTGATCTCACTGCTTTTGAAAGCGTATTCATAAACCTTGCCGTAGGACAGATCCTCGCGAAAGGCGGTAACACTTTCAAAGCTCATTTCCCATTTTCGTCCGAGAAAGGCTTCTGTGTTTAACGTCAATTGCGGCTCACCTGCGCGCCATTCGACCTGCCATTCCTGATCCAGCGCCCGCACTTCGCCGCTGGCTTCATCGAATTTCAGCAGCACACGGAAGGCTTTTTGCAGTCCTGCTTTGGCGAAAATCTCGTACCAACGGGCATCGGCGATTTTCCATTCGGCAACGAGGTCAACACCCTCTGCTTTACCATCCCGAATGACAAATGGCGCGCTATCGCGATTGATGGAGAGAAGCGCTGCGCGCAGATCAGCCGGGGTCTGGCGCATGACGCCCGCTTTGGGGCGCTGCCGTCCCATAAGCCAATCGAACAATCCCATGCGCCACCATCTCTCGTGTTCTCGTCACCCAAGGAATAAGGGGAGCATAGCCCCCCTTTTGCATGCCTCACTCGTGGATCGTGTAGGAGCCTGTTTTGCAAAGATCCTGTGTATCCGTTGTGGTATCGAGATTGGAACCTTCTTCGAACTCGAACTTCATGTCGTATTTGCAAGTCCTGCGACCATCGGCAATGGTGATCTCAATGCTCTCACCAGGCCCGAGTACATCTTTACCAAAAACATCATCTTCCCAATCATTGACGCCAACGGGTGATGTATAAAAATTGGTCAAAACTGATTTTGTGCCGTTTTTGAGCGTGAAAACGAGATCGTCAGCATGAGCGATTGTACCCGCTGCAAAAAATGCAACGGAAGCGACCAGCATTACATTGAGCTTTTTCATAGATTAACCCCTACCTTTGCTTTTTGGTGAGAGATTTCTATGAGCAGCGATAGACAAAGTCACGATATATCACAAATTTGAGATCACCATTCTTGGGAGCATCAAGATAGGACGGCACTTAAAACACAAGCCTGAGACCTTACTGCTTGTAGAAGCACCCTTATTGACAAAAAAACCGGGCGTTTCCGCCCGGCTTTTTCACTCTGCAAACGTGACCGCTCTTACTTGATCATTGGCAACAGCTCGTTGATCGACTTCTTCGCATCACCATAGAACATCCGGGTGTTTTCCTTGTAAAACAACGGATTTTCGATGCCGGAATAGCCGGTGCCCTGGCCGCGCTTGGACACAAACACCTGCTTGGCCTTCCACACCTGCAACACAGGCATGCCAGCAATCGGGCTGTTTGGATCTTCTTCGGCGGCCGGGTTGACGATATCATTGGAACCGATAACGATGACAACGTCGGTTTCGGGGAAATCGTCGTTGATCTCGTCCATTTCCATCACGATGTCGTAAGGTACCTTGGCTTCGGCCAAAAGCACGTTCATATGCCCCGGCAGACGGCCTGCCACCGGATGGATGGCAAAACGCACGTTCTTGCCCGCATCGCGCAGCTTGCGGGTGAGTTCAGACACCGCCTGCTGGGCCTGCGCCACCGCCATGCCATAACCGGGGACGATGATGACGCTATCGGCTTCGTTGAGCGCCGATGCAACACCTTCCGCATCAATGGCAATCTGTTCGCCGGTGATTTCCATCGCCGGACCCGTGGTTGTGCCAAAGCCGCCAAGGATAACCGAGACAAACGAGCGGTTCATCGCCTTACACATAATGTAGGAGAGAATGGCACCGGAAGAACCAACCAGCGCACCCGTGACAATCAACAGGTCATTGCCGAGTGTGAAGCCAATGGCTGCTGCCGCCCAGCCGGAATAGCTGTTGAGCATCGACACCACCACCGGCATATCAGCACCGCCAATACCCATGATCAGGTGATAGCCAATGAAGAAGGCCAAAAGCGTCATCAGCACCAGCGACCATGCGCCCGCACCGTTGAAATAGGCGATCAACAGAATGAGCGACAGAGCCGCCGCACCCGCATTGAGCATATGGCCGCCGGGCAGTTTTTTGGCCTTGCCATCCACCTTGCCTGCCAGTTTGCCAAAGGCAATCACAGAGCCAGTAAAGGTGACAGCACCGATGAACACGCCGAGAAACACTTCGACCTTCATGATCGCCAGTTCGACCGGCAATTTGTGGGCCAAAATGGCCGCAAAGCCGGTGAGCGAGGCACGCGCTGCCTCATCCAGACGCGCCACATGCGCTTCTTCGATATGGGCGTTATAACCGATGAAAACGGCGGCAAGCCCCACAAAGCTATGCAGAGCCGCCACAAGCTGCGGCATTTCGGTCATCTGCACGCGCGAGGCGACGTAATAACCCAGCACCGAGCCACCAGCGATCATCAACACGATGATGAACCAATGGCCAACATCCGGGCCAAACACGGTGGCAATCACCGCCAGACCCATGCCGACAATGCCGTACCAGACGGCGCGCTTGGCGCTTTCCTGGCCCGACAAGCCACCCAGCGAGAGAATAAACAGCACAGCAGCCGCAATATAGGCCGCAGAAACAATACCAATTGCCATGTTAATCCCCTCTCCCTCAGGACTTCTGGAACATGGCGAGCATGCGCCGTGTCACGAGGAAGCCGCCGACGATATTGATCGTCGCAATCAGCACCGACAGTGCCGCAAGCGTTACCACCAGCCAATTGCTGGACCCGATTTGCAGCAATGCGCCCAGAATGACGATGCCGGAAATGGCATTGGTCACCGCCATCAAAGGCGTATGCAGCGAGTGGCTGACATTCCAGATCACCGAGAAACCAATGAAACAGGCCAGCACGAACACAATAAAGTGACTCATGAAGCTGGCCGGGGCAAAAGCGCCCACCAGCAGCATGACAGCCGTGCCAATGGCCAGCAGTTTCACCTGATTGGTGGTCTGCGCCTTGAACTCGGCTGCTTCCTTGGCCCGTTTTTCATCGTGGGTCAGTTCCTTGACTTTTTCCTTGGGCTTGGCCGCTGCAATAGCTTGCACCTTCGGTGGTGGTGGCGGGAAGGTGATCGCACCCTCAAACGTCACCGTGGCACCACGAATAACGTCATCTTCCATATTGTGGACCAGCTTGCCATCCTTGGCAGGCGTCAGATCGGTCATCATATGGCGGATATTGGTGGAATAGAGCGTCGAGGATTGCGCCGCCATCCGGCTTGGAAAATCCGTGTAGCCAACAACAATCACGCCATTATCCGACACCACGCGCTGATCTGCGACGGTGAGATCGCAATTGCCGCCGCGCTCGGCGGCAAGGTCAATAATCACCGAGCCCGGCTTCATGGCCGAGACCATATCGGCCAGCCACAGCTTTGGCGCATCGCGGCCCGGAATAAGGGCCGTGGTGATGACAATGTCAATGTCCGGCGCTAGCTCGCGGAATTTCGCGAGCTGCTTTTCACGGAATTCGGGCGAAGAAGGCGCGGCATAACCGCCCGTGGCAGCGCCATCCTGCGTGGCTTCAAATTCGAGATAAACGAATTGCGCGCCCATGCTTTCGATCTGTTCGGCCACTTCGGGGCGAACGTCAAAAGCATAAACAATCGCACCCAGAGAGGTGGCCGTGCCAATGGCGGCCAGACCCGCAACACCGGCACCAATCACCAGCACTTTGGCAGGCGGCACTTTGCCCGCCGCTGTCACCTGCCCGGTGAAGAAGCGGCCAAAATTGTTACCCGCCTCAATGACGGCACGGTAACCGGCAATATTGGCCATGGAAGACAGGGCATCCATTTTCTGGGCGCGCGAGATGCGCGGCACCATGTCCATGGCAATCACATTGGCACCCGTGGCCTTGGCGTCTTCCAAAAGTGCTGCGTTTTGGGCAGGATAGAAAAAGGAGATCAGGGTTTTGCCAGGGGTGAGTTGTTCCACCTCCGACGTCTCAGGCGGGCGAACCTTGGCGATCACATCGGCACTCGCATAAAGCTCGTTTGCCGTGTCCAGCACTGTCACGCCCGCCGCGCGATAAGCGTCGTCTGAAAATCCGGCGGCTTTGCCAGCGCCCGTCTCGACAACGCAATCATATCCCAGTTTCTGCAAAGCTTGCGCGCTGTCTGGCGTCATCGCGACGCGCGCCTCGCCAACAAATAATTCCTTAGGCGACCCAATTTTTAATTTCAAAACGCACCTCCTGACCCTCACCATGTGGGTACGCTGAAACGCTATGGTCTCTCGCCGCCCACGTCTCCGTGACATGATGTCCTGATCACCTCACAGTCACGTTATTAAAGAGAGTTAACACTGCCAACACAAGCCTTTGTTAAGGATTTCGGTACGTTCCGAAAGAGCAAATGACGCATTCATCATGAGAGAGGCGTTGCGCGAAAAACCCGCTCGGTCCTAGCGGGCCACAAACTCCTGCAACACCAGATCTTGCAGCCGTGATGCCAATGTTGACATGCTGCGGCTTCGCAGACTGATCATGTGATAAGGCAGAACGATAATGGGCATTTTGATCGCAAGACGGCTCAGCCCGGCACCTGTGGTTTGTCGACACAGCAGATCTGACACTTCCTGCGACAGCGGCGCAATGGCATTGGAGGTGGCAATCATCGCAATCATCACCAGGAGCGACGTGGTGTTCACCACATCAACCGGCAAGCTGGTGCCCGCCTGAATGAAGGCATTTTCCACCGCCTGCCGCACCGGCGCGCCCGGTCCCTGCATGACCCAGGGAAAGTGCAATAAATCTGCCATGCCAAGACTGGTGGCATTGGCCAGCGGATGGGTCTGATGCACAATCAGATCCACTTCCTCGGTGCGCGCGTGGCGAATATCAAACTGCCGCGCGTCAACACCCACCGGAATGCGCCCCAGCACAAAATCAAACTGACCAGACACAAGATTGGAAATCAGCGCCCCACTGGGCGCAACATCCACATGAATATCAGCCGTGCGCGCCTCGATTTTCAAGGCGCGAATGGCTGGCACCAGATAGCCCAGCGCCCCGCCGGTGACAGCCCCCACGCGCACGGTGCCGGTGGCACCGCGCTTGATGGCGTCCACCTCGCGCATGGCTTCGCGCATTTCTTCCAGCAAAATTTCCGCCCGGCGCGCTAAAGCCTGCCCAAGCTCGGTTGGCTCCATGCCTTTGGGGGTGCGCACAAAGATCTCGGCCCCGACAATACGCTCGGTTTCTGCCAAAAGGCGTGATGCCGCTGGCTGCGTCATGGAGAGTTGAACGGCAGCGAGATTGAGCTGTCCAAGCTCAAAAATGGCGCGAACCAGATTGAAGTGCTTGGGTTGAAGGCGGGTGAGAAGTGGAGTAGCCATGAATGATATATCAACTTTGGTATGTGGATTGTCAAATAAATCATTTGAAAGACATACAATCGGCTATAAGAGTCCAGTATGGATCATGTGCGCTGAAAAAGCCTACCGGATTCTTTCGCGGCGAACAGACGGAGCTGGGGCCGCTACTGCATTTTCCAACACCTTCAAAGGAGCGAGGGTGAAAGGATGCAGCAGTTGAAATTTGGAAACCAAGGGAGGTTCCACGTGAATAAAATCGTAAAGCTTTTTGCGTCCGTAGCTTTGGGCGCGGCTGTTTTGTCGTCGTCTGCTTTTGCAGCAGATAAGGGCACAGTTGGTATTGCTATGCCAACAAAGTCCTCGGCTCGCTGGATCGATGACGGCAACAACATCGTCAAGCAGCTTGAAGCAGCTGGCTACAAGACAGACCTGCAGTATGCTGACGACGACATTCCAAACCAGCTCTCGCAGATCGAGAACATGGTCACCAAGGGCGACAAGGTTCTGGTGATTGCATCCATCGATGGCACGACGCTGTCGGACGTTCTGAAGCAGGCTCACGATGCAGGCGTCAAGGTTATCGCTTATGACCGTCTGATCCGTGACACACCAAATGTTGACTACTATGCAACATTCGACAACTTCCAGGTTGGCGTGTTGCAGGCTGGCACATTGGTTGACGGCCTCGGCCTGAAGGACGGCAAGAAGGGCCCATTCAACATTGAATTGTTCGGCGGCTCGCCAGACGATAACAATGCCTTCTTCTTCTACAACGGCGCGATGTCGGTTCTTCAGCCTTACATCGACAGCGGCGTTCTGGTTGTAAAGTCTGGCCAGACCGGCATGGACAAGGTTGGTACGCTGCGTTGGGACGGTGCTGTTGCACAGGCCCGTATGGATAACCTGCTGTCGGCTTACTACACCGATGCCAAGGTCAACGCTGTTCTGTCGCCTTACGATGGTATTTCCATCGGCATCATCTCCTCGCTCAAGGGCGTAGGCTACGGCACGAAGGATCTGCCATTGCCATACATCTCGGGTCAGGATGCTGAAGTGCCTTCCGTGAAGTCGATCATTGCTGGCGAACAGTATTCGACGATCTTCAAGGACACCCGCGACCTCGCAAAGGTTACCGTCAACATGGTCAACGCCCTGATGGAAGGCAAGACGCCTGAAGTCAACGACACCAAGACCTATGACAACGGCGTGAAGGTTGTTCCAGCTTACCTGCTGAAGCCTGTTGCTGTGACCAAGGCCAACTACGAAAAGGTTCTGGTTGAAGGCGGCTACTACAAGGCTGACCAACTGAAGTAATACGGAATGGCCGGAATTTATGTCTGATAAATTCCGGCTTTCTTTTTTGTTCGCGCATCCGCCCCTGAAGCGGGATGGCGAAAACTGCGAGCGGTTTTCGCATGAAATCGCGCTCTAACTGTTTGTTGCAGATCATGATTGGACGAGAAGGCGACAACGCCTGACATCAGCATGATCTCGCGGCTGTGGCTCTGGAACAATATTATGGAAAATACCATCCTCGAAATGCGGAACATCACCAAGACGTTCCCAGGCGTGAAAGCGCTTGCGGATGTGAACCTCAAGGTTCGCAAGGGTGAGATCCACGCATTGGTGGGCGAGAACGGGGCTGGCAAGTCCACCTTGATGAAAGTTCTCTCCGGCGTTTACCCGGCCGGAAGTTACGATGGCGATATTGTTTATGACGGCGAAGTGCGCAACTTCAAAGTCATCAAAGACAGTGAAGAAATCGGCATCATCATTATTCACCAGGAACTGGCGCTTGTGCCGCAATTGTCGATTGCCGAGAATATTTTCTTGGGCAATGAAATTGCCTCCAAGGGCGTCATCAGCTGGGAACAAACCTTCAGCCGCACCAAGAAACTCCTCGCCATGGTTGGCTTGAAGGAGTCTCCGAGCACGCTGGTCACGGATATTGGTGTTGGCAAACAGCAATTGGCCGAAATTGCCAAGGCGCTGTCCAAGAGCGTTAAATTGCTCATTCTGGACGAACCAACTGCCTCGCTGAATGAAACTGACTCGGATGCGCTTCTCAATCTTTTGATCGAGTTCCGCAAACAGGGCATTACCTCGATCATCATCACCCACAAGCTGAACGAAGTGCGCAAAGTGGCCGACCAGATCACGGTGTTGCGCGACGGCATGACCGTGAAGACACTGGACTGTCACGCGGAAGAAGTCAGCGAAGACGTGATCATTCGCAACATGGTTGGTCGTGATCTGGAAGATCGTTATCCTCCGCGCTCCGTGCCGATTGGCGAAACCGTTCTTGAGGTCAAGAACTGGAATGCCTTCCATCACCAGCACCGCGAACGCCAGGTTTTGCACGACATCAATGTGCATGTGAAGCGTGGCGAAGTGGTTGGTATCGCTGGCCTTATGGGCGCAGGTCGCACCGAATTTGCCATGAGCCTGTTTGGCAAGTCCTACGGCCACCGCATCAGCGGTGAGGCCTATATGGATGGCAAGCCTGTGGATGTCTCCACCGTGCGCAAAGCCATTGATGCGGGCCTTGCCTATGTGACCGAAGACCGCAAACATCTGGGTCTGGTGCTGGCTGATACCATTTTGCACAACACGACGCTTGCCAATCTGCCGGGTGTGTCCAGCGCCGGTGTCATCAATGACATCAAAGAGATCAAGGTTGCCACCGATTATCGCTCAAAACTGCGTATTCGCTCGCACGGCATCTATCAGGAAACGGTCAACCTGTCGGGCGGCAACCAGCAGAAGGTTGTTTTGTCCAAATGGCTGTTTTCCGACCCGGAAGTGCTCATTCTGGATGAGCCAACGCGCGGCATCGATGTTGGCGCGAAATATGAAATCTACAGCATTATCAACCAGCTTGCGGCCGATGGTAAGGGCGTTCTGATGATCTCGTCGGAAATGCCTGAACTGCTTGGAACCTGTGACCGCATCTACGTTATGAACGAAGGACGCATCGTCGCAGAGCTTTCGAAGGAAGAGGCAAGCCAGGAAAGCATCATGCGCGCTATCATGCGTTCAGGGGAGAATAAATAATGAGTTCCGCCAATCCATCCTCGCAAGAGCAGAACGTGGTGTCGATCGCGTCCTACATTCGCGCCAATATCCGCGAATATGGCATGCTGATTGCCCTCGTGGCCATCATGGTGTTCTTCCAGTTCTACACCGGCGGTATCTTGTTCAAGCCCGTCAACCTGACCAACCTTGTGCTGCAGAACTCGTTCATCGTCATCATGGCGCTGGGCATGTTGCTGGTCATCGTGGCGGGGCATATCGACCTGTCGGTCGGCTCGATCGTTGGTTTCATTGGTGCTGTGGCTGCCATTCTCACCGTGCAATGGGGTCTTGGGTTTATCCCGACCGTGCTGATCTGTTTGGTGATCGGCGGTATTATCGGTGCGGCCCAGGGTTATTGGGTTGCCTACCACCGTATCCCGTCGTTTATCGTCACGCTGGCCGGCATGTTGGTGTTTCGTGGTCTTACGCTTTTCGTGCTCGGCGGCCGTAATATCGGTCCTTTCCCGAAGGAATTCCAGCTGATCAGCACCGGCTTCCTGCCCGATCTGGTGGATATGGGCGACCTGCACTCGACATCGATCATTCTGACTGTGATTGGTGCCGTTGCATTGTTTGTGCTGGCTTGGCGTCGTCGTCAGGTCAATGTCGCTCACGGCATTGATGTTGAGCCATTCAGCTTCTTCCTCGTTCAGAACCTGCTGGTATCGGGCGCGGTTATGGCACTTGGCTATCTTCTGTCGACCTATCGCGGTCTGCCAAACGTCTTGGTCGTGATGCTGGCGCTGATCGTTCTCTATTCCTTCGTCACCCGCCGCACCACCATTGGCCGTCGCATCTACGCCATGGGTGGCAACGAGAAGGCTACCAAACTGTCGGGTATCAACACCGAGCGTCTGAGCTTCCTGACATTCGTCAACATGGGTGTTCTGGCTGGTCTGGCTGGCATGATTATCGCCGCCCGCCTCAACTCTGCCACACCAAAAGCCGGTAGTGGTTTCGAGCTGGACGTGATTGCCGCCTGCTTTATCGGCGGTGCTTCGGCCTCTGGTGGCGTTGGCAAAATTACCGGTGCCGTGATTGGTGCCTTTATCATGGGCGTGATGAACAACGGCATGTCCATCGTTGGTCTGGGGATTGATTTCCAGCAGATGGTCAAGGGTCTCGTGCTTCTCGCCGCCGTCTTCTTCGACGTCTACAACAAGAACAAAGCAGCCTAAGGAAACTGGGTCATGTATCTTTCGCAATTGAAAGCCGGTGGGGTGATCTGCCGGCAGGGTGAAGTCGCGCGTCTTGTACCGGGCTTCTCCTCTACATTTGAACTCGCCAAGGCAGCGCTGGCTGCCAAGGTTAGCCTCGCTGATCTGATCGCCAAGCAGGGCGAAGGCGAAGTGGTTGATCTGGTAAGCTTAGCTGCCAGCGGCAAGCTGGATTGTCCTGTGCGCCATCCCGATGCGGCGCATATGTTCCTGACCGGAACGGGCCTGACCCACACCGGTTCGGCTTCTGCCCGCGACAGCATGCATGCGGATACCGCTGGCATGAGCGACAGCATGAAAATGTTCCGCATGGGTCTTGAAGGCGGCAAGCCCAAGGATGGCGCATGGGGCGTGCAACCGGAATGGTTCTACAAGGGCACGGGCGTCAATGCTGTTGCACCGTTGGACGGCCTAGAATCCCCCTCGTTTGCGCTTGACGGCGGCGAAGAGCCAGAAATTGCGGGCTTTTATGTTATCGATACCGATGGCACGCCAGTGCGCATTGGCTTCACGCTGGCCAACGAATTTTCGGACCACGTGACCGAGAAGATCAACTATCTCTACCTCGCCCATTCCAAGCTGCGCCCGGCTTCTTTTGGCCCGGAATTGCTCGTGGGTGATCTGCCTGCCAACATCAACGGCACATCGAAAATCCTGCGCGACGGCAAGACGGTTTGGGAAAAGCCTTTCCTATCGGGCGAGGACAACATGTCTCACACAATTGCCAATCTGGAATATCACCATTTCAAATACGGTCTGTTCTGCCAGCCCGGCGATTTGCATGTGCATATGTTTGGCACCGCGACACTTTCCTTCGCTGATGGTTTCAAGACTGTCGCTGGCGACGTGTTTGAAGTGAGCGCGCCGGAATTTGGCCTGCCTTTGCAAAATCCGCTGGTGGTTGCCGCGGAAACGCCATTTGCAGTGAAGAAAATCTGAACAACAAGAGGCGGCAGCAAGCCGCCGCGTTAACACCAAACACGGGAAGAAACACCATGAGTGGCTTCAAACCTAAGGAATGGCCCCGCACGCTTCGCTCACAATCGTGGTACGGCGGCACATCACGCGACACCATCTACCATCGCGGCTGGATGAAAAATCAGGGCCATCCGCACGATCTGTTCGACGGTCGCCCCGTTATCGGCATTCTCAACACCTGGTCGGACCTGACCCCTTGCAACGGCCACCTGCGGGAACTGGCCGAGAAGGTCAAGGCTGGCGTGTGGGAAGCTGGTGGCTTCCCGGTTGAAGTGCCGGTGTTCTCGGCCTCCGAAAACACCTTCCGCCCGACCGCGATGATGTATCGCAATCTGGCGGCTCTGGCTGTTGAAGAAGCCATGCGTGGCCAGCCTATGGACGGTGCCGTTCTGCTGGTGGGCTGTGACAAGACCACGCCATCATTGGTGATGGGTGCGGCCTCCACCGATATCCCGTCCATCGTTGTCACCGGCGGCCCGATGCTGAACGGTTACTTCCGTGGCGAGCGCGTTGGTTCTGGCACGCATCTGTGGAAGTTCTCGGAAGCTGTGAAGGCTGGCGAGATGACGCAGGAAGAATTCCTGGAAGCCGAAGCCTCGATGTCGCGCTCTTCCGGCACCTGTAACACCATGGGTACTGCATCCACCATGGCATCCATGGTCGAAGCGCTCGGCATGGCGCTGTCTGGCAATGCCGCTATTCCAGCGGTTGACAGCCGTCGCCGCGTGATGGCGCAGCTGTCTGGCCGTCGCATTGTGCAGATGGTCAAGGACGATTTGAAGCCTTCCGATATCATGACCAAGGCAGCATTTGAAAACGCCATCCGCGTCAACGGCGCCATCGGCGGTTCCACCAATGCCGTTGTGCATTTGTTGGCTATGGCTGGTCGCGCTGGTATTGATTTGACGCTGGACGATTGGGACCGCCTTGGCCGCGACGTCCCCACAATCGTCAATCTGATGCCATCGGGCAAATATCTGATGGAAGAATTCTTCTATGCAGGCGGTCTGCCGGTTGTCATCAAGCGTCTTGGCGAAGCGGGCAAGCTCAACAAGGATGCCCTGACGGTTTCCGGCGAAACCATCTGGGACGAAGTCAAGGATGTGAAAAACTGGAACGAGGATGTTATCCTGCCAGTTGAGAAGGCCCTGACCCAGCACGGCGGCATCGTTGTTCTGCGCGGCAATCTGGCACCCAAGGGCTGCGTGCTGAAGCCATCGGCAGCTTCCGAGCATCTGATGAAGCATCGCGGCCGCGCCGTGGTGTTTGAAGACATCGACGATTACAAGGCCAAGATCAATGACGAGGCGCTCGACATTGACGAAACCTGCGTGATGGTTTTGAAAAACTGTGGTCCGCGCGGCTATCCGGGCATGGCCGAAGTGGGCAACATGGGCCTGCCGCCCAAGGTGTTGCGCAAGGGCATTACCGATATGGTGCGTATCTCGGATGCGCGCATGTCCGGCACCGCTTACGGCACCGTGCTGCTGCACACATCGCCGGAAGCGGCCCGTGGTGGCCCGCTGGCAATTGTCAAGGATGGCGATTTCATCGAGCTGGATGTGGATGCCCGCAAGATTCATCTGGATATTTCCGATGAAGAAATGCAGCGCCGTCTGGCCGATTGGCGCCCGAATGTTGAAACCCCTGCCAGCGGTTACGCCCGCCTGTTCCACGATCACGTGGAAGGTGCCGACACCGGAGCCGACTTCGACTTCCTCAAGGGTTGTCGTGGTGCCGCCGTTGGCAAAGACTCGCATTAATCTTATCAACCAAGGAAATGCGCCGGATCGGCGCATTTCTCTTTGACGAACTAGAACACTGGGGCAAGCTCATGACCTCCTCCCAAAAGATCGCGCTGGCCTTGGCTGGCGTTGGCAAAATTGCCCGTGACCAGCACATTCCGTCTTGCGAAGAAGGCCGCGATTTCGACATCAAGGCTGCCATCAGCCGCAATGGCAAAATTGAAGGTGCCGAGAATTTCGAAAGCTATGATGCCTTTTTGCAAAATCGCAACGGCATTCAGGCCATTTCGCTTTGCACGCCGCCAGAAGTGCGCTTTGACATGGCCAAAAAAGCCATTGCAGCAGGCCTCGACGTATTGATGGAAAAGCCCCCTGCTGCCACCATGGGCGAAGCGCAGGCGCTGGCTGAAATGGCGGATATGGCAGGCGTTGTGCTGTTTGCCACCTGGCATTCGCGCTTTGCCAATGGTGTTGAACCAGCCCGCGAATGGCTGTCCACCAAGAAAATCACCAGCGTCACCATCACCTGGAAAGAAGATGTGCGCCGCTGGCACCCCGGTCAGGCATGGATCTGGGAAGCCGGTGGTTTTGGCGTGTTTGATCCGGGCATCAATGCGCTCTCCATCCTCACCGCTATCATTCCCGGCCAGACGATTGTAGAAAAGGCATCGCTGTCTTTCCCCGCCAATCGCCAGCAGCCGATAGCGGCAAGCCTCAAGATGCGCAGTGCCGCAGGCGCTCCCATCAGCGCCGAATTTGACTGGCGTCAGGAAGGCCCGCAGACTTGGGATATCGTGGTCGAGACAGATAAAGGCACGCTTCGCCTCGCAAAAGGCGGTGCGGAACTCTATATTGATGGCAAGCTGACGGTTGAAGGCCCAGACCGCGAATACGCCCGCATCTACACCCGCTTTGCGGAACTGGTGCGGACTCGCAAGAGCGATGCCGATTATCAGCCGCTTCGCCTTGTTGCCGATGCTTTCCTGACCGGAGAGCGTCATGAGGTTGAAGCCTTTATCGAGTAACAGGAACTTTCATAGTTTCTGACAGGATACAGGCGCGCCTCCCAAGCTGATCTTGCGCTTGTGTCCCCCATTTCTAGAGCCTGTTAGGTTCAGATTGAACCAGACAGCCTCTAGATTCCCTTATTTGAGTTTGTCTTTTCGGGAAAACCGGATTCCACTTTTCCCTGACAAACTCTATTGAGAAAAAAGGAATTCAGGATGACATTGAATCTGACCGGAAAGCACCTGATCGCAGGCGAATGGGTGGATGGCGCAGGCACTTTCGTCTCCCATCCCGCAACTGGCGAAAGCCGCACCTATGCTCTCGGCTCGGCAGCGCTTGTTGATCGCGCCTTCAAGGCTGCGGAAGAGGCTTTTGTATCGTATGGCTACTCGACACGCGAAGAGCGCGCCAAGTTTCTCGAAGCCATCGCGGAAGAAATTGACGCCCGTGGCGAAGCCATCACCGCCATTGGTTCTCAGGAAACCGGCCTGCCGGAAGCCCGCCTGCAAGGCGAGCGCGGCCGCACCACTGGCCAGCTCAAGCTGTTTGCCGAGCATATCCGCAAGGGTGACTATCTGGACCGCCGCTTTGATGCCGCCCTGCCAGACCGCCAGCCTCTGCCCCGCCCCGACATTCGCCTGATGCAGCGGCCGATTGGCCCGGTTGGCGTATTTGGCGCGTCCAATTTCCCATTGGCCTTCTCCACCGCTGGCGGTGATACCGCTTCCGCACTGGCCGCTGGCTGCCCGGTTGTGGTCAAGGGTCACGAGGCTCATCCCGGCACGTCTGAAATCGTCGCCCAAGCCATTGATGCCGCCATCAAGCGCACAGGCGTTCATCCCGGCGTGTTCTCGCTGGTACAAGGCGGCAACCGCGAAACCGGAGAGGCCATCTGCTTGCATCCGCTGACCCGCGCTGTTGGCTTCACGGGCTCGCTGGCCGGTGGTCGTGCGCTGTTTGATCTCTGCGTGCGTCGTCCAGAGCCTATTCCGTTCTTTGGTGAGCTTGGCTCGGTCAACCCGATGTTCCTGCTGCCAAACGCCATTTCGGCACGCGGCGAAGCGCTTGCCAAGGGTTGGGCTGGTTCGCTCACCATGGGCGCTGGCCAGTTCTGCACCAATCCCGGCATTGCCATCATCACCGAAGGCGCGGAAGCGGACGCTTTCCTCGAAACCGCAAAGACCGCCCTTGCAAGCGTCAACGCCCAGACCATGTTGACCGACGGCATTGCCAACGCTTACCGCGCCGGTGCCGACAAGATTGCAGCGACCGAAGGCGTTCAAGCCGTTCTGACCACCACCTGCGATCTGCGCAACGCCACGCCTTACCTGTTTGCCACCACCGGCGAAAACTGGTTGGCCAACCATGTGTTGGGCGAAGAAGTGTTTGGTCCGCTTGGCATTCTCGTCACCGTCAAGGATGAGGCCGAGATGGTGAAGCTGGCGGAAAGCTTTGTTGGCCAGCTGACCACCACCCTGCATATGGATGATGCTGACGCGCCAACTGCGAAAAAGCTTCTGCCGATTCTGGAGCGCAAATCTGGCCGCGTGCTGGCCAATGGCTTCCCGACCGGTGTTGAAGTCTGTGATGCCATGGTGCATGGCGGTCCTTATCCGGCCACCACCAACTTTGGCGCAACCTCGGTTGGCACCATGGCGATCCGCCGTTTCTTGCGCCCAGTCAGCTATCAGAACATTCCGGTGGCCCTGCTGCCAGAAGATCTGCAACAATAACGGTTCCATCGCATGGCTGACATGAGCACACATAACGCCCCCTTTGCCGCTTTGGTGGATTGGGGCACCAGCAATTTTCGTCTGTGGTTGGTGGATGCTGAGGGCGCAATCCTCGGCGAGCGCCAATCCGCAGACGGCATGTCAGCCTGCGCGGCAGACAATCGGTTTGCCACTGTTCTCGAAGACAATCTTCAGGCGCTGAATGCGCCTGAAGATCTGCCCGTGGTCATCGCGGGCATGGCCGGTGCGCGGGCCGGATGGCTGGAAGCGCCATACGTGGAAACACCCACAGCGCTTTCTGGACTGCACCTTCATACTGTGTCGCCCAAAACATCGCGCCCGGTGTCCATTCTTCCCGGCCTTTGCCAGAAAGACACTGGCCCGTTTGATGTGATGCGCGGGGAAGAAACCCAACTGGCAGGCGTGGTCGCAGGCGGTATTTCCACAGGCATCATCTGCATGCCCGGCACCCATTGCAAATGGGTGGACCTGGAAGAGGGCGTGGTCAAACGCTTCCGCACCGCCATGACCGGCGAGATGTTTGATCTCTTGTCCAAGCAATCGATCCTGCGTCTGTCCATCCCACAGGATAGCGACCACTCGACCCATGACGTGGCTTTTGACACCGCTGTTGCGGAAGCGTTGAGCGAAGGCTTTTCGCTGACCACCAGCCTGTTTTCCATCCGTGCTGGCGGATTGCTCTCCACGCCCGCCCCCAATGAAGCGGCCAGCCGCCTGTCTGGGCTGTTGATTGGCGCAGAGATTGCCGGCATGCGACAATTTTACGCCTCCGGCAAAACCGTGCATATCGTGGCTTCCAAATCCTTGTCAGCGCTTTATATTCGCGCCTTGACGCAGGCCGGAGCCAAGGCGCAAAGCCTTGATGGCAGCGCGCTGGTGCGCGACGGCCTGTTTGCTGCGGCCCAACATCTTTTGACATCTGCGAAGTAGGATAATCCCCATGACCTCCCCCATCGTTCCATGGCCCACCCTGAAGCGCGAATTGGTCGCCATTTTGCGCGGCATCGGCCCAGCCGATATTGAAAGCGTGGTGGAAGCCCTGCTGGAAGAAGGCTTTGAGGCCATTGAAGTGCCGCTGAACTCGCCAGAGCCGTTTGTGTCGATCGAAAAAGCCCGCAAGCTGGCACCATCCGAGATCCTGATCGGTGCAGGCACCGTGCTGGATGCAGGCTCTGTCGAAGAGCTGCACAATGTCGGCGGCAATCTTGTGGTCACGCCCAACACCGATCCATCGGTGATTGGTCAGGCGGCACGGCTTGGCATGGTCTCCATGCCCGGTGCCTTCACACCCACCGAAGCGCTCGCTGCCATCAAGGCAGGCGCGTCTGCCATTAAATTCTTCCCCGCCAGCGTGCTCGGCCCAAGCGGCATCAATGCCATCAAGGCCATTTTGCCACCCCATATCCCGCTGGGTGCCGTCGGTGGCGTTGGCGAAAACAATTTTGGCGACTATCTCAAGGCCGGAGCCCGCGCCTTTGGCATTGGCACCAGCCTCTATAAGCCTGGTGACAAGGCCGATGTGGTCAAGGCTAGAGCTGCCAAGCTGGTGGCCGCTTATGATGCAGCGGTTGCAGCCCACAAAGGCTAACCGCAGCGCTGCACCTGTGCTATATTTCGCCACCGGCCCGCTGACGGCTGGTGGCGAATTGCTTTTGGGGACATGATCGATGCGACTGGTGTTATTTGCACTCGGCTGGTTTTTTGTCGTCCTCGGCGTGATTGGCATTTTCCTGCCGCTGTTGCCCACCACCCCCTTCATGATCCTTGCCGCAGGACTATTTGCCCGCTCATCGCCGCGCTTTGAGCGCTGGTTGCTGGATCATCCCCGCTTCGGCCAGCCTCTGGCCGATTGGCGCAAACAAGGGGCCATTTCCACCCGCGCCAAAATTCTGGCCGTCTCGATGATGGCGGCAAGCCTTTGTGTCATGTGGTTTTTCTCGTCTGCCCCTCTGTGGGTGCGCATTATGACCGCCATCATTCTGGCAGGCTCTGCCACTTTCGTGCTAACACGGCCCACACCACAACCAAAGCATCAAGACGCAGCCTCGGAGAGCCGTGATTAATGTCCCAGATCAAACCCGCGCTCGACCTTGGCGACGAACTCCTGATCGATGCCGAGCCGGATGAAAAGCCCGACCTTTCTCCGTCGAGATCCAATCTTTCGCGCGTCATTCTGGGCATCAGTCTGGTGCTGATCGCCTTCAATTTGCGGCCCTTGTTTTCCAGCGCCTCCACGCTTTTGCCCGAAATACGCGAGCAGATTGGCCTTTCCGCCTTTGGCGCAAGCCTGCTCACCACATTGCCCGTAGTCTGCCTTGGGGTGTTCTCGCCTCTGGCTCCGCGCCTTGCTGATCGGTTTGGCGCGGAAAAAACACTCGGCGTCATGATGTTGCTGCTCACCATCGGCACGGCTTTGCGCGGCTTGCACGCGGCCACGCCCCTGTTTTTGGGAACCGCCCTGGCGGGTGGCTGCATTGCCGTGGGCAATGTGCTCCTACCCGGTCTGGTGAAGCGCGATTTTCCCAACCGCACCGCACTCATGACCGGCTTTTACACCATGGCTTTGTGTGGCGGGGCTGCGGCAGCGGCCGGTTTGACCTTGCCAATCAAGACAGCCAGTGGATCCCTCTCCATCGGGCTTGCCATCTGGGCACTGCCAGCATTTTTGGTTTTTGTGCTGTGGTTGCCGCAAAACTTCTCCACCCATGCCAAACGGGCAAAACTGCGCGTCAGCGTGCAAGGCCTGTGGCAGGATCGGCTGGCATGGAATGTCACGCTGTTCACCGGCCTGCAATCGGCTTTGGCCTATTGCGTGTTTGGCTGGCTGGTGCCCATTTTGCGTGAGCGCGGGCTGGATGGCGTCACGGCGGGCGGCATTGTTTCCGTCTCCGTCATGGTGCAGGCCGCCGCCTGTATTATCGCTCCCCAATTGGCGGTGCGCGGCAAAGATCAGCGGCTGGTCAACGCCGCTTTTGTCGGTGTTGCGGTCATTGCCCTGTTCGGGCTGTTGTTTGCGCCGCTCTCCACCGTCTGGTTCTGGGCGATTTTGCAAGGTATTGGCCAAGGCAGTTTGATTGCGCTGGCCATGACCACGATTGTGTTGCGCTCCGGCAGTCCGCAAATTGCCGCTCATCTATCGGGCATGGCCCAGTTTGTCGGCTATTGTCTGGCGGCAATTGGACCCCTTCTGGTGGGGTTGATCCGTGCCTTCACCGGCAGTTTTAGCGCCTCTGCCCTGTTGTTTCTGGCGCTTGGCATGGGGGCTGGCTGGCATGGCTGGCGGGCGGGTCGAAATCTGCATGTGAATGTGACAACAACCGAAAAAGACAATTGACACCAATCGGTTAAAAAACAAGAGTATTTTGCCGATGATTGGTACTGCATAATTCCTTAAATCGGAATCGCTTTAAGGCAAAAATTATGCAGAAAATATAAATGCTACAGCAAACCTTTGTGCGCCCTATAGGGCGCACAAAGGTTTGCTGTCGTGCAGGGACGGAGAGCCGGGCGTGTTCACATATCTGAAATTTGCCGTTGCGGGATTGGTCTTGCTCTCAGGTCTGCAAACCCAACCTGTTATGGCCGCAGATCAAAGCCGCAGCGTGGAAACCACGGTGGATAGCGACTATGCGGGGTTTGATCTTCGCACCTTGCAAAATGTCTCCCAGGCCCAATGCCAGACCGCTTGTGTTGATGACAAATCCTGCCGCGCTTTTACCTATAATATCAAGGCGCGCTGGTGTTTCCTCAAGTCAGACTTCAACACGCTGAACAGTTTTGCAGGGGCCGTTGCCGGCAAAGTGGTGATCAAGGATGCCCAGCCAGATTTGGGCCGCGCGCCAAAACTTGCTTTTCTCTCCGATGATCTGCGCCAGCAAGCCAAAGATTTTCGCGAAAATCTGCCCCAGACAGCAACCGCCTCGGAGCTTGGCCTCAACACCTTGATGGGGCAAGCCTATGGCAACCTCACGGCGGGCAAAGCACCGGAAGCCTTGGGCGATTTTCTCTCGGCCCTGCTGATTGCCCCTGATGATGCCACACTTTGGATTGATGCGGCCCGCGCCGGAAATGCCGTGAAAAGCAATCGCGAACTTGCAACCCAAGGGCTTTATGCCGCCATCATCGGCTATGATCTGAGCCGCAATGCCAAAGCCCGCGCCAGCGCCCTCGCCGTGATGGCCAAGGGACTAGAACGCAACGAGAATTACCGTGCAGCGCTGAGCGCTTACAAGGCTAGTCTGGATCTCAGCGCCAGCCCATCGGTCAGTGCGGCCTATCTAGCGCTCAAATCCACCAAGGGCTTTCGCATCACCGGCAATAGCGTTGATGCTGATGGAGCATCTCCGCGTGCCTGCATTCAGTTTTCCGATCCGCTGATTGCGCGGGGCACGGATTATACGCCTTACGTGAGCGTGGACGGTCAGCCACCCAAATCCATGGAAATCAAGGGCAGCCAGCTGTGTATCGAAGGGCTGGACTATGGCAAGCGCTACACCATAGCCTTGCGTGAAGGTCTGCCATCTTCGGTCGACGAGCCACTGGCTGCCAAGACCGATATTCAGGTCTATGTGCGTGACCGCAGCCCAACAGTGCGTTTCACCGGCGATCATTTCGTGCTGCCATCCTCGGCCCGTCATGGCATTCCGCTGGTATCGGTCAACACCGATCGCGCCAATCTCAAGCTCTATCGTATTGGTGATCGCGCCATTGCGCCGCTGATGACCAATTCGCAATTTCTCTCGCAGCTCAGTGGCTACAGCGCCAGCCGCATTGAGCAAGACAATGGCGAGTTGATCTGGCAGGGCAGCATTGATATCGCCACCAGTCTCAACCGCGAAGTCACCACCAGCTTTCCGGTGGACGATGTGCTGCCAGAGCGAAAGCCCGGTGTTTATGTGCTGACGGCGGTTGCCAACAGCGGCAAGGCAGACGAGTGGGACGACCGCGCCACCCAATGGTTTCTGGTGTCCGATATTGGCCTGTCCACCTTTGCCGGAACCGATGGGTTGAATGTCTTTGCCCGCGCCCTGTCCTCTGCCAAGCCGCTGGCGGGGATTGAGCTGAAATTGCTGGCCAAAAACAACGAAATCCTCGGCACCGCCACCACCGATGCGGATGGCAGGGCCATTTTCTCGCCGGGCCTGATGCGGGCGGGGGCGGCCCTTGCCCCTGCCGTGCTGACCGCCGAGCAGCCCGGCAAAGACTACGTGTTTCTGGACATGACCCGCGCTGGTTTTGATCTGTCGGATCGTGGTGTCACCGGCAGACCCGCGCCCGGCGCGATTGATATTTATGCCTGGACCGAGCGCGGCATCTATCGCCCCGGCGAAACCGTGCATGTGGGCGCGCTGGCGCGTGATATAGGTGCTGAAGCCATCGATGGCCTGCCGCTGACATTCATCTTCACCCGGCCTGACGGGGTGGAATATCGCCGCGTGGTCAGCACCGGTGCTGGCCTTGGTGGCCACAATGTTGATCTGGCGCTGGACAGCAATGTCATGCGCGGCACATGGACATTGGGTATCCACGTCGATCCCAAAAAGGCCGCCATTGCCGAGAAAACCTTCCTGGTGGATGATTTTCTTCCTGATCGGATCGAGTTTGACCTGAAATCAACAGAGCCTGCGATAACACCCGGTACGCCGCTGAGCGTGGGTGTGGATGGCCGCTATCTTTATGGTGCCCCAGCCGAAGGGCTGACACTTGAAGGCGACGTGGTGATCAAGCCAACGCGCAGCAGCAAGGCATGGCCCGCTTACGTGTTTGGCCTTGCCGACGAAGAGGCCGGTGACAACACCACTCTCACACTGGATGGGCTTGAGCCGCTGGATGCCAAAGGCCATGGCACCATCAACGTGCAACTCAACGATTTGCCATCCACCACGCGCTTGTTGGAGGCCACGCTCTCGGTGCGGCTGAAAGAAGGCAGTGGTCGGGCTGTGGAGCGGCAATTGACATTGCCGGTGCAGACAGAGCAGCCCGCTATTGGCATCAAACCCGAATTTTCTGGCGATCTGGGCGAAGGGGCCACCGGCCATTTCCGTGTGATGGCGCTGGATGCCAGCGGCAAGCCTGCGACCAGCACGGGTGCCCATTGGAAGCTGGTGCAGTTGGAGCGCAATTACCAATGGTATCGCGATGGCAATTCCTGGCGCTATGAACCCATTACCACCACCAAGCAGGTGGCCAATGGCGTGATTGATATTGCTGCCGACGGTGTGGATCTTCCTGTCAATGTCAACTGGGGCCGCTATCGGCTAGAAGTCGATGGCGCAGGCCCTGCGGCGGCAGCCAGCAGCATAGAGTTCAACGCTGGATGGTTTGTCGAGGCAAGTTCGTCCGAGACACCAGACGCGCTGGACATTGCCCTCGATAAGCCGGTTTACAAAGTTGGCGAGACTGCCAAGTTGAAAATCTCCGCCCATTTTGCGGGCGAGGTCTTGCTGACCATTGGCTCAGAATCGCTGATTTCCACCCAGACCGCCACCGTGCCAGAGGGTGACAGCGAAATTTCCATTCCAGTGACCGAAAATTTTGGGGCTGGTAGCTATGTCACGGCCACACTCTGGCGGCCGGGCGATGCACAGGAAAGCCGCATGCCAAGCCGCTCTATCGGTGTGGCATGGCTCAACATTGATCCCGGCCCGCGCAAACTTAGCGTGAAGCTCAATCCGCCGCAGCAGATGCAACCGCGTCAGGCTTTGAGCATTCCGGTATCCGTCACCGGCGGTGGCAATGACGCCTATGTCATGCTGGCCGCCGTGGATGTTGGCATTCTCAATCTCACCCGCTATCAGGCCCCTGATCCGGAAAGCTGGTATTTTGGCCAACGGCGCTTGGGCCTTGAGATGCGCGACCTCTATGGTCGTCTCATTGATGGATCGCTGGGGGATACCGGCGCATTGCGAAGCGGCGGTGATGGCGGCATGCTGGCGTTGCAGGCAAGCCCGCCCAAGGAAAAGCTGGTGGCCTTCTTCTCTGGCCCGGTCAAGCTCGACCGCAATGGCAAGGCTGAGGTGAAATTTGATATTCCGCAGTTTAACGGCACCGTGCGGATCATGGCTGTTGCCTGGTCACGCACCGGAGTTGGCCATGCCACGAGCGATGTTATCATCCGCGATCCTGTGGTGGTGACGGCCTCTCTGCCGCGCTTTTTAGCACCTAACGATGTCTCCAGCTTGCGCCTTGATCTGGCGGCCACCGATGCACCAAGCGGTGATTACAGCCTCGCTATCACTGGCAATGCCGCTGTTGGCGTGGACGCAAAAGATGCGCAAAAAACGATTGCCTTGACCGCAGGCGGCAAAACGAGCCTGATTGTGCCCATCACCGCCACTCAAACCGGGGATGGTGCCATTACAGTGGCACTCAGCAATACCGACGGCCTGTCGCTCACCCAATCTTTGGACCTGCCCGTGCGCCCGGCCTCGCTGCCGGTCACCACCCGTCGTGAACTGCCTCTGGCGGCTGGCGCAAGCCTGAAAGTTGACAGTGATCTGTTGGCCGACAGCATTATGACGGGAGCGTCTGTCAGCCTGTCTGTGTCGCGGGGTGCCAGTTTGGACATCGCAGCCCTGTTGACCAGTCTGGATCGCTATCCTTATGGCTGCGCCGAGCAGACCACCAGCCGCGCCCTGCCCCTGCTCTATTTCAGTGATATGGCTTCGGTTGCCGGTCTGCCCGATGATGCCGAGATCAAGCATCGGGTGCAGGATGCCATTTACCGGGTTCTGTCCTATCAAGCAGCAGCAGGCAGCTTTGGCCTGTGGGCACCCGGCTCGGAAGACCTGTGGCTGGATGCCTATGTGACAGATTTTCTGACCCGTGCCCGCGAAAAAGGCTTTGATGTACCAGACAATGCACTGGTGCAAGCACTGGATAATCTCTCCAACAAGCTGTCTTATGAGACCGATGTGAGTGCAAAGGGCAATGACATTGCCTATGCGCTCTATGTTTTGGCGAGAAACCGCAAGGCCGCCATCAGTGATTTGCGCTATTATGCCGACACGATGCTGGATCGCTTCCCCACGCCGCTGGCCAAGGCCCATCTGGCCGCAGCCTTGTCGCTCTATGGTGATCCGACCCGCGCCGCCACCATTTTTGCGCAAGCCGCCAGCATGTCCGAGCAAGGATCGACAAAACCGGTCAGCCTGGAACGCTCCGACTATGGTTCGCAACTGCGCGATGGTGCTGCCATTTTGGCACTGGCTGCTGAATCGCACCCCGTTCCCTCGATTATTCCGGCTCTGAGCAAATCCGTGATTGCGGATTGGAAAACCAAGGACAGCACCAGCACGCAGGAAGAGGCCTGGTTGCTGCTGGCCGCTCGCGCCGTTGATAAAGGCGATGACGGCATGCGCGTAACCGTCAATGGTGCGGTTAACACCGGCGCGTACCGGGCGCGGATTGAAGGCAATGAGCTGTTGAAACAGCCTGTGCTGTTGCAAAACACCAGTCAGGAACCGCTGATGGCCACTGTCACCACGGTTGCAGCACCGCGCTATCCGCTGCCTGCGGCCAGCGCTGGCTTTACCATTGAGCGCAGCTATTACGATCTTGCGGGACAGCCGGTGAATATCAGTGAAGCCACGCAAAACACGCGTTATGTGGTGGTGCTCAAGGTGACGCAGGACAAGCCTTTGCCAACCCAGTTGCTGATCACCGATCTTCTGCCAGCAGGCCTTGAGATTGATAATCCAGCGCTGGTGGGCAGTGCCAGCCTCGCCAATTTCGACTGGATCGGCGATACGCAAGCCGCGCATCTGGAGTTCCGCAACGACCGTTTTGTGGCAGCCCTCGACAGCACCCGGCAGGACAATGGCGAGATGGTGCTGGCCTATGTGGTGCGTGCTGTTACCCCCGGCATCTATGATCATCCGGCGGCAACCGTGGAAGATATGTATCGCCCACAGCGTTATGCGCGCACCGCTGTTGGCCGCATGGAGGTGAAAGCCAACCCGTGAGGCGACGTGGTCGGACCATAGGCGTCATTGGACTGGTTGTTCTGATGATGGTTGGCGCTGGGTGGTTGGCTCTCAACTGGCTTGACGAGGCCTTTCCGCCGCCACTGGACAGGATTGGTCCGACTTCTGCAGAAATGCAGGATCAGGATGGACAGTTGTTACGCGCTTTCACCACGCCAGAAGGTCGTTGGCGGCTGAAAACCACCGCTGATGATGTCGATCCCTTATTGATCCGCATGGTGATCGCCTATGAGGATCATCGCTTCTATCAGCACGCGGGCCTTGATGCGCTGGCTCTTGGGCGGGCGGCCTATCAACTGATCACCCATGGCCGGATCGTGTCGGGAGCGTCTACCCTGTCCATGCAGGTGGCACGGCTGATCGAGCCGCGAAAAGCGCGCTCGTTCTCGCAAAAACTGCTGCAAATGGCTCGTGCCGTGCAAATTGAACGCCGCATGAGCAAGGCACAAATTCTTGATCTTTACCTCACCCACGCGCCTTACGGCGGCAATCTTGAAGGGGTGCGGGCGGCAAGCCTTGCCTATTTCAACAAGGAGCCCAAGCATCTGACGCCTGCCGAAGCCGCCCTTTTGGTGGCTTTGCCGCAGTTGCCGGAACGCCGCAGGCCTGATCGCTATCCAGACAACGCCCTTCATGCCCGTGAGCGCGTGTTAGCACGCATGCAAACGGCGGGTATTGTCTCGGCGATTGAGGTGGCACAGGCAAGCGCTGCACACCTGCCGCGCCGCCGCTTGGAGCTGCCCCTTCTGGCCGCCAATCTGGCCGATGAAAAGCGGCGCAAACGGCCAGAGAGCCCTCTCTATCCCACCACGTTGCGCAAAAGCGTGCAGGCGGCCATGGAAACTGTGGCGAGAGAGGCCGCCCAACGGCTTCCGCCAAAAGTGTCGGTGGCCATTATGGTGGCAGATGCGCAAACGGGTAACATTCTGGCCCATGTTGGCTCCGCCAATTATCTCGACGCCAGCCGGTCCGGCTGGCTTGATATGACGCGTTTTGAGCGTTCACCCGGCTCCACCCTCAAGCCGCTCATCTATGGCTTGGCTTTTGAACAAGGCATGATCGCACAGGAAACCGTGATCGAAGATCGGCCCGCTGATTTCTACGGCTACCGGCCGAAAAACTTTGACATGACCTATCAAGGCGATGTCACGGTGCGGCAGGCGTTGCAACTGTCGCTCAATGTTCCCGCTGTGCGCTTGCTGAATGCGGTCGGTCCTTCGCAAATGCTGTCGCGTTTGCGCAAAGCCAATATTAAAATACAGCTTCCCTCACAGGAAACGCCGGGGCTTGCGCTGGCCCTTGGCGGCGCTGGCACGACGCTGAAAGACCTGATGGCGCTCTATACAGCACTGGCGCGCCAGGGCAGCAGCATACGCCTGAAAAACTGCGTCACCCCCAATGTCAACACGCCCGAACCAGAGCTGCTCCTTGATAAGGCTGCCGCCTCCAGCATCACCGATATTCTCGCAGGCGTCGCGCCGCCGCTTGGCAGCCCCAGAGAGCGCATCGCCTATAAAACCGGCACCAGCTACGGCTATCGTGATGGCTGGTCGATAGGCTATGATGGCCGCACCGTGATTGGCGTGTGGGTCGGAAGGCCCGACAATAGCGCTATTCCAGGCCTCAGCGGCTATGGCACCGCCGCCCCTATTTTGTTTCAGGCTTTCGCTCGATCCGGTATTGCACCCACCTCTTTGCCCACAGCGCTTTCTGGTACCCAACACCCAAAACAGGCTGATTTACCAGCCGGGCTGAAGCGGTTTTCCAGAGAAAGCAACGGGCTGGTCAGCCTGCGCGCTGGCGAAAAAGCCCCGGTGATCGTCTATCCGCCCGAGGGGTCGCATGTGGAACTGGGCAAGGATCAAGACGGGCAGGCCCTGCCACTGGCGCTGAAATTGCAGGCGGGCCGTGCGCCCTTCCGCTGGCTTGCCAACGGCCAACCGCTGCCAGACCTGGTGCGCACCCGCAACACCAATTGGGTGCCAAAGGGCGCTGGCTACTCGACCTTGACGGTGATTGACGCCTTGGGGCGAACCGCAAGTGTCGGCATTTTCGTGCGCTGAAACCCCGCGCATTTTATTGGATTCGAAAGAGCCGTGCTTTATCGTTTTTCTCACCCGATCAAACGCGGCAATACCTTCGAATCCCTTGAGATGCGGGATACTTCGGGTGATTTAAACCTATCTTAATATAAACACCCTAGATTCCGGGGTGACGATGAGGTCGGCCGAGCAACAGCGCCGGGCACAATGATTGTTCCACGGACTGATGACTGCATAATATCTTAAATCAGACTGGATTTAGGGAGAAAATTCTGCAGCAGATTTAAAGTGTTACCGTGTCATCTTTTGCGTTTTATCAAACGCGCGGCGCTGTGCATGAACCAGAATACCTGTTGGAGACCGGTCACAGGTCTCAGTTTGCATGCGATGAAACCGTTTGCGCATGCATCGATGCCACAAATGCGGATCGAAACTGTGCCGTGATCAAAGAATGACCCGACAGAGCAGTATTTCGGTTTTGGTACCATGGCTTTTGGAGGAGCCTAGAAACAATGTTTGTTGATCGATTGTTGTCACGTTTCCGTATCCAGACCAAAGTCCTGATCTTTATTCTGCCTTTTGTTCTCAGTATCAGCGCAGTCGGCTTTACGGGTCTTTATGCATCCGGCCTGCTTCAAGGCCGCATGGAGATTTCCAACAGCGTGCTGCAATCGCTGAGCGGCTTTCGTGATGTCTCTGCCTCCATGGAAAAGTTTCTGAGAAACGCCTCCGTGCAAACCCGTGATGCTGTTTCAGGCAATTTGCAAAAAACCCAGGAGCTGCTGAAAGCAACACAGCAACAAGTGGGAGAGGACGCGGAAGGACGCGATCAACTGCAACAGGCCATTACCATGGTCGACGGCGTTTCAGCGCAAATTGGCACCCTTTGGTCTTTGCACCAGAAGGAAGAAGGCCTGACCGAAGACATGAAAAAGGGCATCGGTGAGATCGTGCAGGCGCAAACAACGCTGAGCGATCACATGCGCGATATATCCAGCTCGATTCAACGGGATGACAAGGCCGCCAAGCAGCTCTTGCGCGACGCCGACACCATTGAACAAACCAGCACATTTTTGGGCGACATCAATCGTAGTTTCACCAAACTTGCGACCCCGGATGAAAAATTCGATCTCATTGCCAAAAATCTTAAAGAGATGACCCTTCGTCGCAATCTTCTGGAAATGGCATTGCCAGAAAAGAACAAATCAGCGGCAAAAACCATCGGCACCATTCTGGATCAATTGGCCGACATGGTGAAAGCGGCAGACAAATCGCCAGAAGCCACCGATGCCATGGCCACCAAGCTTCGCAATTTCGTGCAGCTTTCAGCCTATCTGGGCCTTGCCGCCCAACAGAAAATGAAAGAAGCGACAAAGCGGTTTGGCGAGTTGGACCAGCCCCTGTCTCTGGCGCAGTCTGTACAGGAAGATGGCCGTCATCTGGTCAACTCCATCTATTCAACGCAAATCATGGCAGCGAGCTTTATGCTGGCTCCCAAAGAAGAAAATCTCAGACGTCTTGAAGATGAGTTTATCGGCGTTCGCAGCAATATCTCAACCCTGGCTGGAAGCGCTGGCTCTCTCGACTTTTTCGAAGCCTTGCAGGCTCAGGTCGGAAACGCCATCGACCTGATGGAAAACGCCAGCCCGGCTCTGGTCAAAGCCCGCGACGAACGCCTACAGAGCTTTAGCAAAGCCAATGACGATCTCGATAAGATCTGGCAGCAATTGACAGCTTTTGCGCAGCTGCAGAAAAACAGCGCTAACGCAGAACGTCGTGATGTCAATTCCATCTCCATTGGAGCCATGACGCTCGGGATCATCATCTCGATCTTCGCGGGCATTGGGCTTGTGATCACCTTCAAAGGACCAATTGGTCAGATCACTGCGGCTATGCGCCGTCTGGCCGATGGTATGCTGGAAACCAAAATCAGCGGCGAAACCCGCATTGACGAAATTGGTGAAATGGCCCGCGCTCTGGGCGTGTTCAAGCAAAATGCGCTGTCGAAAATTGAAATCGAACACCGCAGCGAAGCAGAACGCGACCAGGCGGAAGAACAGCGCAAATTGCGCGATCTCGAAAAGCAGGAGATGGATCGCCAGATTGAATTTGCCGTCAATGCACTGGCCTCCGGCCTTGGCCGTCTTGCTCAAGGTGATATTTCATCGACCATCGACACGCCATTTACCGGCCGCCTGGAGCAATTGCGCACCGATTTTAACACCTCTCTGGAGCACCTCCAAAACACCATTCGTCAGATCCGCTCCAACACCTATTCCATTCAGCGCAATGCCGGTGAAATGAGCGCTGCTGCCGATGAGCTGGCAAAGCGGACCGAACAACAGGCTGCATCGCTGGAGCAGACGGCGGCGGCAGTGGAAGAAATCACCACAACGGTGAAGCTTTCCGCTGAACAGGCCCATGAAGCCAATGCCATTGTGGCCGAAACCAAGGGTGCCGCCGACACCTCCTCCAATGTTGTTGCCAGCGCCATTGACGCGATGGGGCGAATTGAAACCGCCTCTGGTCAGATTGTGCAGATTATCGATGTGATCGATGAAATTGCCTTCCAGACCAATCTTTTAGCCTTGAATGCCGGAATTGAAGCGGCTCGCGCTGGTGAGGCTGGCCGTGGCTTTGCCGTGGTGGCGCAGGAAGTGCGCGAACTGGCTCAGCGCTCGGCCGGTGCGGCCCAGCAGATCAAGGGATTGATCACCACCTCCAGCACGGAAGTGACGTCCGGTGCTCAGCTGGTGCAGCGAACAGGCGTGGTATTGGCCGAGATTTCCACCAAGATTGTCACGGTTTCTGAGCGGGTTGAAGCCATCGCAGTGGCAAGCCGCGACCAGTCCACGGCTCTTGGCGAAGTCAACTCCGCCGTCAATGGCATGGACCAGATGACCCAGCGCAACGCCGCCATGGTGGAAGAAACCAATGCCGCCACCCGGCAATTGGCCGATGAGGCTGATTCGTTGATGGCCTTGATCAACCAGTTCAATCTGGGCAATGAGCAGAACAGGCGCTCCGCCACCGCCCACGCGGCGTGAGGGACTTGCCTCAGGCTTTGAGCAACCGGCGCGCAAGGGTGCGCCGGTTTTTATTTTGATCGGTAGCGCGTCGCTTTTCTTCACCATTCGCTTGACTTGATGACCCAACCCTTTGTTAAACGTCAGCCACAAGACAATCAGGTCGCACGCTGCATCACGCAGCACCCGGCATTCTGTCATTTCGGGCTTTGCGCCCCAGCAATATGGTTTTGATCGTGCGCTATTTTATCACTGGCACTGCAGGTTTCATTGGCTTTCATCTCGCCCGCCGTCTTCTTCGGGAGGGTCATACGGTGACAGGCTATGATGGCATGACCGCCTATTATAATCTGCGCCTGAAAGAAGCCCGCAATGCAGGACTTGCGCAATTTCCCAATTTCACCGGCGTTCAAGCAATGCTCGAAGATCGGGCGGCACTGGAACAGGCGGTCGATGCAGCCAAGCCCGATGTCATCATCCATCTGGCCGCACAAGCAGGCGTGCGCTACAGCCTTGAAAATCCCAAGGCCTATCTGGATTCCAACCTGATTGGCTCGTGGAATATTGTTGAAATTGCCCGGCAATTGCAAATCGGTCATTTGATGCTGGCATCTACCTCGTCGATTTATGGTGCCAACCCACAAGTGCCGTTTCGCGAAATGGACCGTGCCGACGAGCCGATGACGTTTTATGCCGCAAGCAAAAAGGGCATGGAGCTGATGGCCCACAGCTACGCCCATCTCTATAAAGTGCCGACCACTGCCTTTCGCTTCTTTACCGTTTATGGTCCCTGGGGTCGCCCGGATATGGCCTTGTTCAAGTTCATCAAGGCGATGCTGGCCGATGAAGCCATTGAGATTTATGGCGAAGGCAAGATGAGCCGGGATTTTACCTATATTGACGATCTGGTCGACAGCATCATTCGCCTGTCAGCCATTGCGCCCTCGGAAGACAATCGGGTATCCATGCCGGAAGGGCTGGATACGCTCTCACACAACGCGCCGTTTCGCGTCATCAACATCGGCGGCGGCCAGCCCATCGCGCTGATGGATTTCATTGAAACGCTGGAAGCAATCATGGGTCAGCCTACGAAGCGGGTGATGCTGCCCATGCAGCAAGGCGATGTGCCGCGCACCTTTGCAAGCCCTGATCTGCTGGTGGCCCTGACGGGATCAAAGCCGATGACCAGCCTTGAGCAAGGCGTGAAAGCCACGGTGGAATGGTATCGCGAGCATTATCAGCCGTTGGCTCTTTGATCCAGTTTTTCAGCAACAAGCCTTGCAGTCTCTGCCGCCCCGTTCAATGACACGGTGAGATCCTCTGGAAATTGCAGGGCTTTTGCGCGTGCCACGGCCTCGGCCATGGCAGCACCATTCAGCCCCTCTTCCAAGATGACATGAGCAAGCCCAAGTGCTTGCAGTTTTTGCGCCCGCACGGTTTGCTCGGTTTCTCCACCCGCCGCAAAGGGCACCAACAGCGCGGGGCAACGCGCGCGCAACAGATCACAAACCGTATTATAACCCGCCTGCGAAATAGAGAGTTTTGCCCTTGGCAAGAGAGCCGGAAAATCAGGCCGGAAGCGGTAGAGCGTCACGTTCTGTGGAGCCACGTCTGCAAAGCGGTCATAATCGGCCTGCGGCAGATTGGGTCCGGTGATCAGGCACCAGCGGTCATCTCCACCCAAAATCTGCTGGGCCGACATGGCCGCCTCAATCAGCGCCGCCCCCACGGCACCGCCACCGGCGGAGACGACGATATCAAACGGATCCTGTGCGGGAGCGGGCTCAGGTGCTGCCACCAAGCCGGTGTAATAAATCTTGTCGGCAATGGTCTCAGCCAGCGGAAAGGTTTCCTCCAGCCGCACAAAATGCGGATCACCATGCACCAGAACACCATCAAAATGCTCCAGCACCAGATCAACGGTTTCCTGATCGCGTCCGGGCTTTCGGTTTTCCTGCAAGATGTCGCGCACCGAGCTGAACAGCAAAGGCTTGTGCTCTGCTGCCTTAATCGCCGCCAGCAGCGGCAAAAGCTCAAACCGCACCTGCCTGCGGCCAAAAGGAAAGGCCTCGACAATCACGACATCAGGCTTCATTCTCTCAAACGTTTCCAGCAAAAGGGCGGTGCGGTTTTGCTCAAAAGCAGCATCCACGGCCGCACCATCGCTGTCCACCAAGCCGGAAAAGCCGGTGGCCGATAAAACAGCGGGCAATTGCGCATGGGCAATCCCCTCCCCCGGAAAGCCCTTCACGGGCGCGCCACCGGTCACCAGCGTTACCGCAAAACCGACCTCCACCATGGCACCCGCAATGCGGCTGGCGCGGGCCAGATGGCCAATGCCCAGCAAATGCTGCACATAGAACATCACCCGTTTGGGTGCAGGCTGCGTCATTGGCCAAGGCTCCGGTTAAACAGCACTGTCAAATCGCGGATACTGTTTTGATAATCAAAATCCTGCCGCACTTTTTGCTCGGCAGCGGCACCCAACTGATGGCGCAGATCTGGATTGCGGATGGCGTTCTGCAAAGCGTCTGCCAGCACCACAGGATCATCCGGGGCAACCAGCAAGCCGTTTTCCCCATTCACAAACAGCTCGGATATGCCAGACACCGTGGTGGATACCGCCATCAGGCCCTGACTTGCCGCCTCCACCAACACATTGGGCAGGCCATCGCGATCGCCATCGGCGGTGATGCGACAGGCGAGCGTGAACACATCGCTCTCGCGGTAATGGGTCAGCACATCGCGCTGGTCCATTGCCCCTTTCCAGGTGATGCGATCGGCGATGTGCAATTGATCGGCCAAGGCCTTCAGCTTTGCCAGTTCATCACCGCCGCCGATATGGGTGAAAGCCCAGTTCAGCTCACTCGGAAGCTTGGCAAGGGCGTGCAACAGCACATCATAGCCTTTTTTCTTTACCGCGCGTCCCACAGACAAAATCCGCACGGGATCATGAACATCTGAACCGTCGCGGCGGGAACGCGCACCCTCAAAATGCGGAAAGCGCTGCAAATCCAGCCCGTGATAGCTCAAATGCACCACCTTGCGATCTTCAGCCCGCCGATCTTTGGCAAGCGCGCTCAACTGCTCATAACCCACCCGCGTGCAGGTGACAGCCCAATCCACATGGGCCAATTTGTCGGCCAGATCCCAATCCTTCGATGTCCAGATGTCCTTGGCGTGGGCCGAAACACTCCAGCCCATACCGCTCAGCAGGCTGGCATAGAAGGCCACCGAGGCGGGCGTGTGAATGAAATGGGCGTGCAGCCACTCGGCCTTGCCCGGCCATTCCGCCACCAGCACCATGGCCTGCCCCAAACGCCGAAAGCGATTGCGCGAAAAATCACGCGGCAGATCCTTGAAAAACTGGCGCAACATCTTGCCGAAACCCGGCAAGCGGCAGGCTTTGCCCAATGCTTTCAACACCCGGAGGGGTTCTTCATGCAGATATTCGGGCAGATAATGCACGGGTGCTTTGATTTCATCATGCACCGGGTGGCGCTTTTTATCGGTCGGGCGGCGCATGGCCACCAGTTCCAGCTCAAAGCCTGCCTTTTCCAAACCCAGCAATTCTTGGGCAATAAAGGTCTCGGACAAGCGCGGATAACCCTTGAGCAAGACAGTAATTTTCGCAGGATTCTGCACGTTCACTTATCCTTGCACCACCGAGAGATGGCCTTTTTCGCTGCTTGCCAGATTTTCCGCCACCAGACGCGAAATCGTTGGCAAGCCTTCAAGATGCATGCCCGGCGCGCTGACCGACGGCGGATCGCGCTTGAGCACATCCTTGATGGCTTGCGCGAACGCCATGCTGTCAGACGAATCATCCGCCGAAACCATGCTGACCAGCCCAAGCTGTGAAGCCCGTGTTGCCCGGATCAACTGTTCCTGCCGAGGCTCGGTGCGCGGCACAATCAAGGCTGGCTTATCAAAGGACAGAATTTCGCAATAGGTGTTGTAACCACCCATCGCAACAATGGCTTTGGCACCGACAATCAGGTCTTCCATCCGGTTATCAAACTCAATGATCGTGAGTTTAGGATGGCTTGCCCCCTCTTCCATGAATTTCTGCCGCATCTCCACCGGCATGTAAGGACCAAGCACCACCAGAGCATTGTGATCCAGCGTCGGGTCAGCCTTATAGGCAGCAATCACATCTCGCACCAATTCGGCACCATCGCCGCCGCCGCCGGTGGTCACCAGCAGATAATCGCCTTGCGGCGCATGTTCCGAACGCGTTCCGCCCAACGCATTGCGCTGCAAAAAGCCAACAAATTGCATCTTGTCACGCAAGGCCTGCGGCACATCAATGCCGGTGAGCGGATCATAAAAATCGGGCGGGCCATAGACCCAGACATCATCATAGAGCTTGGCAATCTTGGTCAGCACATCATTGCGCTTCCACTCGGCTTCCAACAGATGCGGCGCATCCATCACATCGCGCAGGCCCAGCACCAGACGTGTGCCCTTGGTTTTCAGATAAACCAAAGTGTCCTCAACCTCACCGCGAAGCCCAAGCGGCTCCTTGTCGATGATAAACATATCCGGCTCAAAGCTCTCCGCTGTGTGGCGGATGATCGACTGGCGCATTTTCAACGTTTCGTGCAGATCAATATGCTGGTCCATCGAGGTATAGGCACCGTTGTGCAGCTTGATCACGCTCGGGATCTTGACAAAATCAACCCGTGCACGATAATCAAAGGCACCCGCAATGGTTGCTCCCGAAATAATCAGAACCTGTACCCCGCGATAGTCTTCGACCAGCGAATGGGCAATGGTGCGACAGCGCCGTAAATGGCCAAGACCAAATGTGTCATGGCTGTACATCAAGATGCGCGCGTTGCTAAGGCGTTTCAGCATGTAAACAATATCTCCTGAGCACCGGAGTTTAGAGCACCCGACAATGCGACATATCCTTATGACTGTATCGGGTCTGTGACAAAAGCGCAGACAAAGACAAGCGATACAGCCGATTAAACATGGTACAGCAACCCGTGTTCCGTACCCGATGCGACCAGATTGCCACGCGGATCATTTGTATGGATCTGCGGCATCTCTTAGACCATCCCCCAGAAAATTAAAGGCAAGGATGATCACAATCACTGGAACGACCGGAAACAACAGCCACGGATAGAGGGCAATCACGTTGACAGAGCGGGCCTCCGTCAACAGCACACCCCAGCTGGTAATCGGTGGTCGCAGCCCCAAGCCCAGAAAACTCAAGGTTGTTTCACCAAGAATCATACCGGGAATGGTCAATGTCGCGCTGGCAATCAGATGCGACATGAAACCGGGAATAAGATGGCGGCCAATGATGCGCGAGCTGCCAGCCCCCATCATCTGGGCCGCCAGCACATAATCTTCCTCACGCAGGGCCAGCAGCTTGGAGCGCACGGCCCGCGCCAAGCCCGTCCAGTCCAGCAGACCGAGAATGAAGGTGATGCCGAGATAAACCACCAGCGGCGACCAGTCTGCCGGCATGATAGCCGCCATGGCCAGCCACAGCGGAATGCTGGGGATAGAATGCAGCACTTCAATAATGCGCTGGACGATCATATCAAACCAGCCGCCCCAATAGCCCGCAAGGCCACCAATCACAATGCCAAGAACAAAGCTGGTCATTACCCCCAACAGGCCGATGGTCAGCGAAATGCGGGCACCATACAGAATGCGCGACAACACATCGCGGCCGAGCCGGTCCGTGCCTAGCACAAACAGGCTGCCGCCTTCTGCCGGGCACACCAGATGGAAGTTGGCATCCACAAGACCCCAGAAACGATAGCGATCACCGGAGCAGAAAAACCGTAGCTTCTCGACCTTGTTCTTGTCGTCGGTATAAACCCGCCGCAGCGTGTCCATGTCCAGCGTCATGATGCGCCCATAGACGAAGGGACCAACAAAGGAACCATCGTGGAACAGATGCAACGATTGCGGCGGGGCATAAATGCGGTCCACGTCACGGGTGTGGACATTATAAGGAGCCAGAAATTCAACGATGACAATCATCAGATAGGCAAGCAGCAGCAAAACCCCGGCGTAAAGCGCGGGCTTATGCCGCTTGAACCGCCACCAGGTCAATTTCAGCTGCGAAGCCTGATTGAAGGATGAGCCTTCCGCCGCCCCGCCCTGCTCGGCGGCATAAGGATCAAACGGCGCGGTTGAGACATAATGGTTTGCTGCTGGAGATGACATGCCGCTCTCGCTCATTTCGTTCTCCCGCCCTGAAGCCGGATGCGTGGATCCAGAAATGCCAGCGCAATATCGGATACCAGCACGCCAATCACCGTCAGCACTGCCAAAAACATCAGGAATGAACCTGCCAGATACATGTCCTGATTTTGCAAAGCCCGGATCAGCATGGGGCCGGTGGTTTCCAAAGACAACACCACCGCGGTAATTTCAGCGCCGGAAATAATGGTCGGCAGCACCGAGCCAATGTCGGAGATGAAAAAGTTCAAAGACAGGCGCAGCGGATATTTGATCAGCACTTTAAACGGATGAAGGCCCTTGGCGCGGGCTGTCATCACATATTGCTTGTTCAACTCATCCAGCAGATTGGCGCGCACACGCCGCACCATGCCGGCGGTGCCAGCGGTGCCAATGATCACCACCGGAATCCACAAATGCTCCAGAATGGATTTGGCTTTTGCCCAGCTCATTGGCTGGCCCAAAAACTGCTGATCCATCAAATGGCCAATGGAGGTGCCAAACCAGATATTGGCAAAATACATCAAAACCAGCGCCAGAATGAAATTCGGCACGGCAATACCAATCAGGCCCAGAAAGGTCAGCCCGTAATCGCCCCAGCTGTATTGATGGGTGGCCGAGTAGATGCCGATGGGAAAGGCGATCAGCCATGTCATGATAATCGTGACAACCGAGACCAGAATGGTCAGCCACAGGCGGTCGCCCACCACTTCCGATACTGGCAAGCGATATTCGAACGAGTAGCCGAAATCGCCCTGCACAAAGCCGGTGATCCAATGAAAATAGCGCACAGGCTCTGATTCATTAAAGCCGTAGCGTGCCCGCAATTCATCGATCTGCTGCATATCGGCTTTTTCGCCAATCGCCCGCATTTCCTCAATATAGCTTTCAAAATAGTCGCCGGGCGGCAGTTCGATAATGGTGAAGACCAGAACCGAGATCATGAACAAGGTGGGGATCATTACGGCAATGCGCCAGAGAATATAGCGTATCATCTATGCATCCTCATCATACCAGAAGGTATCTGGCATATAGATGCCGAGATAGGCAGTGGGGTCAAAACCATAGAGCCCCTTGTCTGGCAAATTGCGCAGCTTTTTTGCCCGCACAATCGGCTGCAAACCGCCATTGACAATGCCAATGGTGAAAACCTGACTGGTATAGAGGCTCAGCATCTGATGCCAGATGGCGGTGCGCTCTTCCAATGTGTCGGAGCGGCGCCATTCATAAAACAGATCCAGCAGCGCCTTGGCTTCTTTCAGGTCGGCGCGGCGGCCATCACCACCGCCCGACAATGTGTGCAAGCCCCAAAGCGGCCATTGCAACTGCTCGTCGCTGGTCGGTGCCAGCTCGCGCGGGGACATATCCGCCGTCGGGACGCCATTGTCCAAGCCCATCCACACCGACATCACGGTTTCACCGCCGGTGATGCGGCGGCGAAATAGCTCGCGATGGGCGACATGGACAAACACCCGTATACCAATCTTGTACCATTCATCGGTGATCAGTTCGAGCACGTCCGAATCAAATCCGCTGTCGCCGGTTGTTTCAATGATCAGCGTTGCAGGCCTGCCATCGGGGAGCGTGCGAATGCCATGCGCGCCTTCGCGCACCATACCCGCCTCTTGCAACAGCGCATTGGCCTGATCAACGTCATAGATTGCATAAGCATCGCGGTATTCCGGCTTGAACAACGGGCTTTCCGGCAAGACCGTATTGGCACTGGGCTGGGCCAGGCCAAAAAACACCGCCTTGTTGATCTCTTCGCGGTTGATGCCCAAAGACATGGCGCGGCGCACCCGCACATCGCGCAGCAGCGCATTCCAGACCGGATCCTTGCAGTTCAGGTTCGGCATCAGCGCAATGCGTGATCCCTGCGTGCGCTTCCACAGATTAACCTTGATTGGAAAGCGCTTTTCCGCATTTTTCAAAAAGGTGTAATCGGTAAAATCCAGATTGGTGAATTGCAGATCGCTCTCACCCGTGCCAGTTTTGGCCGCCACCAGATCACCGGAACCAACGCCCAGAACCATGCGGTCCAGATAGGGCAATTGCAATCCGTTTTCATCAACCCGGTGATAGTAGGGATTGCGTGCAAAAATAAACTGCCCGGCGGGTGGCTTGGTGGTGTTCATCCACGCATCCAGCGTTGGCAGATCGGGATTTTCAGGCCGCACGGTGCGCGACATTTTCTGGTGCAGCGCCACCCAGTCCTGCACGCCTTTTTTCTCAATCAATTTCGCCAGTTTATCCGGCTTTTGATATTTGCGATGATAGGTCTTGAGATAGCTTGCTGGCATCATCAGGCGTGTTGCCACCGGGGATGCCAGTTCTGCCAGAAAATCGGGATTGGGATCTTCCCAGGTGTAGCGCACCGTCAACGCATCCAGAACCTCAAACACTGGCTCTTTGTCATTCACCCGGAACACGGTGGGAATGCCGCCGATATAGAGTTCCTTGTCATGGAACATGTCTTCCCAGGTGTAGCGAAAATCTTCCGTCGTAAACGGACTGCCATCCGACCAGCGATGCCCTTCGCGTAAGTGGAAGGTAAAGATGCGCTCTTCAACAACCTCAAACCGCTCGAGAAGATCGGGCTGGAAATTGAAATGCAGATCATAGCCAATCAGGCGGCTATAGCTGATGATGGGCATGTAGCGAATATCGCGCTGACCACCAATCAACATGCGAACATCGCCGCCATAACGCCCCGGTGCCAGATTGGGTGTGTTCAGCGGAATGACCCTTGGCACTTTGGGCAAACGCTCAGCCATCGGCGGAAGCTTGCCCGCCGCCACCGCTTCTTTCAGGCTCAAAGGCTCTCGCGCCACATCCTGTGCTGCAAAGCTGAAAGTGGGCCGCGCCAGCAAGGTTGCTGACAGCAATGCCAAGGCATGACGCCGAGTAATCACGCGCGTAACTCCCTTGCATCCACATTGCGCCGCGCCAGCACCAGATGGCCACCACCCAGATCGACATGGGTCAAATTATCCGGCGTGCCATCATCATGAAACTGTCTGGCCCAGAGCTTCTTGGCCGCCTTTGACGGCTGGCCGATCAGATCGAAGTCAAGCGGATGATCAAGATTGGGCATGGGCACGGCCGCCAACAGCTTCTTGGTATAAGGATGCACCGGATTTCGCATAATGGTTTCGCACGGCGCAATTTCAACAATGCGACCCGCATACATCACCGCCACGCGGTCGGCCATATAATTGATCACAGCCAGATTGTGCGAAATGAACAGGTAGGTCAGGCCCAGTTCCGATTTCAAATCCTTCATCAGATTGAGAATTTGCGCCTGTACCGACACATCCAAAGCCGACACCGGCTCATCACAAATCACCAGATCCGGCCCCAACGCGAGTGCGCGCGCAATGCCGATACGCTGGCGCTGCCCACCGGAAAAACTATGCGGATAACGGCCCATGGCCGATTCAGGCAGGCCAATCGAGTGGATCAGCCGCCGCACAACATCCAGCCGCGAGGCACGATTGCCCCGTCCGTGAATTTCCAGAGGTTCGCCCACAATGCCGCGCACGGTCATGCGTGGAGACAGAGACGAGACCGGGTCTTGAAACACCATCTGGATCTTGGTGCGCAAAGCCTGCAAGGCCTGCCCTTGCGCATTCAGCACATCGATAGAACCATCTCCATCATTAAAAGTCACGGCACCATGATTGGCGGTCACGCCGCGCATCAAAATTTTACTCAGTGTGGTTTTGCCACAGCCGCTTTCGCCCACCAGCCCCAGCGTTTCACCGCGCATGATATCGAACGAAACATCATTGACCGCCAGCGTGGCCGCCGTCGCCTTGGAGAAGAAACCGTTTGAGCGCTTGACCTGAAAGGACTTGCTGACATTGCGCACCGATAACAGCACGTCGCCTTTGGCTTGCTTGGTCGAACAGCGCTCAATCAAGCCCGCTGTGTCCACCTTGATTTCGCGCAAAGGCTTGAGCCGCTCGCCCCGGTCCATTTCAAAATGCGGCACGGCCGCCATCAGGCCCTTGGTGTAGGCATGCTGCGGATTTTGAAAAATCGCCTCAACCGGCCCGGATTCCATCACTTCGCCGCGATAGATCACCACCACGTCATCGGCCAGACTTGCCACCACGCCAAGGTCGTGGGTAATCAGCAAAATCGCCATGCCCAGCTTTTCCTGAAGCTCCATCAGCAGCTTGAGAATTTGTGCTTGAATGGTCACATCCAGCGCGGTCGTAGGCTCATCGGCAATCAACAGGGCAGGCTTACAAATCAGCGCCATGGCAATCATGGCCCTTTGGCGCATGCCGCCCGACAGCTCAAATGGATACATGTCAAACACGCGGGACGGGTTATCAAACCCGACCAGCCCGAGCATTTCTTCCACCCGCGCCCGTTTTTCCTTGGGCGATAAAACCGCGTGGACGGTAAGCACCTCTTCGATCTGATTGCCAACGGTGTGAACCGGCGAAAAAGAGGTCATTGGCTCTTGAAAAATCATGCCAATACGGCTGCCGCGAATATGACGGATTTGTCGTCCATCATGGGGCAGCGCCAGAAGATCAACGGTTTTGGCCATCTCGGGGTCGTGAAAGAAAACCTGGCCACTAACGTTTGCCACCGGGCTTTCTATGCCCATGATCGAGCGCCCCAACACAGACTTGCCCGAACCGGATTCGCCCACCAAAGCGGTCACCTTGCCGGGACGAACCCGCATACTGAAGGATTTAACCGCCTCAATACGACCGCCTGGCATAGGAAACGACACATTTATTTTATCCACATAAAGCAGATCCGCGCATTCTGCCATGCGTCTATCTTCCCACCCCACCGTATGAATTTGGGCCACCGTAACCTAGCATATCAGTGAAGTCTATGACGGAAACGCTGCATTTTGTACAGGATGTGCAACGCCCGCCACAGCCTTCGCATTAGCGACACGATGCAGCATGTTTTTTGCGCGACAATTGCTCAACAAGAGCCATCCACTGTTGCGCGCGCCGGTCCCACAGATAGTTTTCACGCACAAATTCCATCCGCGCTTTTCGCTTCAAGCCCGCCTCAACGGGATTTTCGCGGGCCTCGGTGAGCGAATGAACGACCATCTCGATAAACGTGTTGGCTAGCATATTCTGGGTGCCAAACTCATTTTTCAGATCGTCAGAATTCAGCATATATCCAAAACCGTTCAAGGTTTCCGGCAAAGCCCCCTTGTTGGTGGTTAAAACATCGGCCCCCGCCGCCATCGCCTCCATAACCGTGATGCAGGATGTCTCCTCAAACGAGGTTGGATAGGCCAAGGCTGCAGCCGACTGCAGGGACAAGGCAAGCTCCGGCTGGGAAACCGGGCCGATATAATCGACACCATCAAGGCCACGCGCCAACTCGTAAAGATAGCGAAAGCCATCTGCCGCCAGCCCTACACCGTAAATTCCCATGGAGGAGTGAATTTTCAACCGCACATCCGGAATCTGCGCGCGAATGGAGGGAAAACACTGCAACAGCATATCCAGCCCGCGATAGGGGGTGCTGGCGTAAAACAGCGAGGGTGCCTGCCCGGTTTCAAACCACGCCGGCGTGGGGGCAAGATCCAGAAACGCTGGCGAGACCGCATTGCCAATCACATGGGTGCGCTCCGCATCCAGACCAAAATGCCCGACAAATTTGGAGGCCTGCCATTGGCTGACCATGACATAGGCATTCCATGCCTGCCTTTCTTTTTCCTCGCGCAAGCCGCCAATGAAGGGCTGGTCCGCATCGAGATGGCACCAGAGCAAGAGTGGCACCTTGTTGCCAAAGCTGGCGCGGATGCGGCTGCCGACGGCCGTGGACACCACCACAAGCGCATCGCAGCGATCAATCAGGCCCGGCTTTATTTTATCGTTCGGCACCAGATGAACACCATCAATGACGGCCTCAACCTCCGGATTGTTGAGCAAGGTGACCTTGGCACCCGCACGCGCAAGCGCCGTGCTGAGATAGACAACGGCCGATTCCGTTCCCCCCATGGGCTTGTTCAAAGGTGAAGCGGGAGTGTAGCCGTTTCCAGTCGGGTGCATGAAAACAAAGTGCATTCAGATCAATTCCCTTCACATCCTCAAAATCCACAGGGTGAGAATCAGCCTATAGAGGGCCAATACATGAGCGAAGCTGATGCAGGCTGTATAATTCCTGAAATCGGAGGCGGTTTTAAGCATGATACAGCAGATATAGCGTGCGATAATGCGCTTTGTGCGCCATAGAGGACCGCACGGGGTTTGGGCGCAAAATATCAGGGCGAAGGTCATGCGTGACGCAAAAGAAGACGGCAACCCAAGACAAGCGAGCCGCGCGCTGATCGCGCAGAGCATTGCACTTGCCCAGCAAGGGGCCTTTGAAGAGGCCCATGAGCTGCTTGATCAACTGGCATCAGACCAGACCATGCTGGCTCATGCCGAGCTTGGCCCTCATACGGCACTGGGTCTGCCGCGCAAGCTGCATGCAGCCTATCTAAAACTTGCCAAGATTGAAAAAGACCGCAGTAAGGTTATCGCTCTGCAATATAGCTTGGTACCGCCACCGTCGGTTCTTCTGCCGTTTTCCCGGTTTGACAGTGTTGAGCGCCGGGCCATGGCGGCCCTTAACCGGCAGCCCGTGCCGCGTGTGTTGCATCAAATCTGGCTGGGCGATCTGGCTCTGCCACCGGCAACACAGGCCTGGGCCGACCACTGCGCCCACCATGGCTTGACCTATCGCCTTTGGCGAGAGGCCGATTTAAAGGCAGAAGGGCTGGACCAGCATCCGAGTTTTCAAGATATGCTGGCGCGCGGCGATTATCCGGGCGCTGTGGATGTGGCCCGCTATCTGATTTTAGAACGCTTTGGCGGCATCTATCTCGATTGCGATTGGTATCCGGCCCGCGATGATATCAGCTTTGCCGATTGCCTGCCCTTGACCGGCCTCACCGCATTGGCAGAAGACACGCCGCGCCAATTGGGTCTGGGCAGCCTGCTTTTGACCAATTCGCTGCTGGCCAGCCCGCCCGGACAGCCGGTGTTTACCCGCATCATCGAGGCCATGCCAAAAGCCATGGCGGCTTTGCCGGATGCGCCGGCATGGTGGTCAACCGGACCCGTGTTGCTGACCGTGGTGTTTCGTGGCACCAGTTTTAGCGTGCCGGATGCACAGTTTGTGGCAGCAAATCTGCCTCGAAAAGCACCGTTTTCAGCCGTGGACGCCGCACGAGCCACCGCACAGCAAGAGGATGGCGGCCTGCTGATCGGGTGGAAGTCCTGGTAAATCAGTCGTTCGAGAGAATATCCCCTGCTGACATCCAGCGGCATGAAGGGTGATCGTGCGTCAGTTGAAACAAGCGCTCCAGAAAACGCCACACCGCAGCATCATGCACAAGGTGGTGGGTCAACAGACCCAGCGCTTTCAGCGGTTCGGCATCGGGTGCCAGCCAATCTGCAACCTCGGCAAATAGCACGTCCGCATCGCGCCCGCCGCCGGTGCCGCGCCAATCCATCACATCCACATGGGTGTTGAGAAGTCGCATCGGCGTTGGCACCTTCTCGCGGCCAAATACAGAGAGCGCCGAAAAGCCGAGAGCGGACAGCGCTGGCACCAATGTCTTGTCAATCCGGTTCCACGGTGGAACCAGCATAGGCAGGAAATGCGCCCCATACAGGTCTTGCAGCTTGTCAAATCCGGCTTTGAGCTCGCCGAGGACCACCGCTGCCGGGCGCTGCAAGCCAAGCTCCTGCTTTTTCTCGGGCGGGGTGGCGTGGTTCACATGGCTCCAGCCATGCACGGTCACGCACAGCGCAGGCTCTTGCGCCAATCGGTCCACCAGTGCCGCGCCGGTGTGTTGCGGAATCACCGCAAGCGTCAAAGGGATGTTATAGCGGCGGGTCAATTGCAACAGCGTCTCAAGCGCTGGCGTTGGCTCCACCGCATCATCATCACGCAGCCAGAATGTTACCTGTTGACCTTGGCTTGCCAGATCATCGAGCCGTTGCTTCAATCTCTCTTCAGACATGATGTTTCTCCAATGCCTCCTGCAACAAGATCGAGAGCCGCTCTGATGCCGCCTCCAACCCATGATGCATCTTCACCCGCGCCCGCGCAGCCACCGCCATTGTGCCGCGCAGAGCGCCATTGTTCAGCAGCTCAGCAACAGATGCGGCAAGCGCATCAGCATCGCCCGGCGGCGCGAGTAGCCCCGTGATGCCTGCAGCCACCACCTCGGGCACGCCCGCCACCGCTTCGGCCACCACCGGCAATCCGGCCGCCTGCGCTTCCAGATAGGCCAGACCATAGGCTTCGCCATGACCGGGCCAGACATAAAGCGATGCGGTGGATAAAATCTCGGCAACCCTCTCAGGCGGCTGCTCACCCAGCCATTCGATCTGCCCCGGTGCAAAATGCGAAAACAACGCCTGCACCTCATCTCTGCACGGCCCATCGCCCACCACACGCAAACGCCATGGCCCATCGCCCAGTTTGGTCAGTGCCTGCGCCAGCGCCGTATAGCTGCTCATTTTATCGCCGGGGCGCATCATAGCAACAGTGGCAAGTACACCTGGCTGTGGCAGCGGCGCGCAAGAAACAAAGGGTGCCGCATCAATGAAGGGAGCAAGACGCGCCAGATGCGCATTCGGTGCCACAGCTTCAAGACCAAGAAAATCACGTGCGGTGAAACACAGGTTCAAAGCCGCCGTTTTCACGTGATCCAGCAATTGCGCTTGAAAATCAGTCCAGACACCCAGATTGCGACGATGGGAATAGGACGCCTCGGCCGTCACATAGGCCATGCCAAATTGCTGGCACAGCAAGGGACCAATCAGATCGGGGGCTTTGTAATAGGGATGGTAGCAAAACCAGATATCGGGTCTGCCCTGATCCTGATACAAGGCCGCCAGTCGCGTCACCTCGGCTGTCGCTGACACCTGCAAATCTGGCAAAACCACATCCGGGGATGCGTGAAAACTGCGCAGCTCCGAGGCAATCTCCACCTCGTGCCCTGCCAATATCAAAGCCCGCAGCAACAACCGCGCCATCAATCGATCGCCTGACGGCACCGGATGGTTTGGCGATTTCAAAGGCGCATAAAAAGCTATTTTCATGGGCGCAATGTGCGCACTCTGATGGCGGTTGCAAGGGGGCAGATGATTTTTCAAACGCATCACAGAGGATCAATCCGCCGTCAACACCATGCTGCACCCTTGACATATGGGTTTGGCAACGACAACTGGAGCACATCCGAAAAGTGTCACGGAGTTTGATCCCGCCATGTCTCACCACCCAATCGCCGCCGATTTGCTCGCCCGCATTCAGTCCAAGAGCGCCAAAGCGGCCGTTATCGGGCTTGGCTATGTGGGCCTGCCCTTAGGGATGAGCATCGCGCGGGCCGGCTTCACCGTGATGGGCTTTGATATTGACGCCAGCAAAATTGACGCCATCGACGCCAGGAAAAGCTATATCGAAGCCGTCCCGGATCATATTCTCGAAGCAGAGTGTGAAGCTGGCCGTTTTGCCGCCACAACAGATTTTTTGCAGCTGGCCGATTATGATGTGATTGCCATTTGCGTGCCCACCCCCCTCACCCGTCACCGCGATCCTGATCTTTCCTACATTGAAAACACCTGTCGGCAGATTTCGCGCTCCTTGCGCCCCGGCCAATTGATCGTGCTGGAATCCACCACTTACCCCGGCACGACGGAGGAAGTGGTCAAACCTATTTTGGAAACATCCGAATTGCGCGCAGGCGAGCATTTTTTCCTCGGCTTTTCGCCTGAGCGCGAAGATCCGGGCAATCGCGAATTTGAAACCTCCACCATCCCGAAAGTGATTGCCGGTGATGGAGCGGAAGCGTCGGCCATGATGGCGGCATTTTATGGGGCGGTTGTCAAAACCATTGTGCCGGTGTCTTCCACGGCCACCGCAGAAGCCGTAAAGCTGACGGAAAACATTTTTCGCGCCGTCAATATTGCGCTGGTGAACGAGTTGAAGCTGGTTTACGACGCCATGGGCATCGACGTGTGGGAAGTGATTGACGCGGCCAAAACCAAGCCCTTTGGTTATATGCCGTTTTATCCCGGCCCCGGCCTTGGCGGCCATTGCATTCCCATTGATCCCTTTTACCTGACCTGGAAATCGCGCGAGTTTGACCAGCCCACCCGCTTCATTGAACTGGCTGGCGAAATCAACACCGCAATGCCCCATCATGTGGTGGAAAAGCTGGCCGAAGCCTTGGATCGCAAGGCAGGCAAGGCCCTGAGCCGCTCACGCGTGCTGGTGATGGGATTGGCCTATAAGAAAAACGTCCCCGACATTCGCGAAAGCCCATCGCTGCGGCTGATGGAGCTTATTCTGGAGCGCGGTGCCGAGGTCTCCTACTTTGACCCGTTTATTGCGGAAATTCCAAAGACCCGCGAATACAGCCACCTGAAGGGTCGGCGCAGTGTGGAATGGAGCGAAGACAATCTCTCATCATTTGATGCTGTGCTGATTGCCACCGACCACGACACGGTGGACTATCAGGCGCTGGCCGATTGGTGCCCGCTGATTGTCGATACCCGCAACACCTTCGCCCGTCGCCAGATTTCTGGCCAAACCATTATAAAGGCTTGAAACCCCATGAGCCGTCTCGATAGCTTCATTAACCGCATGAGCGCCCAGCGCGATCTGCTCAATCACATTCGCGATACCTATCCCCTGCCAGATGGTCCCATTCTGGAAGTGGGCCTAGGCAATGGCCGCACCTACAGCCACCTGCGCGAAAACTTTTCCAACCACCGCATTGTCGCATTTGATCGCCAGCTTGGTGCGCACAAAAGCTCAATTCCAGCGGAGGGTGATCTGATTTTGGGAGAAATCGCCGAAAAGGGGCGCGATTTTATCGGCTGTGGTGCCGCCATGGTGCATGCCGATATTGGCACCGGCTATCCTGACAAGGACGCGATGACCCTGACATGGCTACCGGATATGGTGGCAGGAATGCTGAGAGTTGGGGGGATTGCTCTGTGCGGGCTGCCACTGGAACATGACAGTCTTGAAGCGCTGCCGATGCTCGATACGATCGAAAAAGATCGCTATTTTCTCTATCGTCGCAGCACATAAGGCTGCGACAAAATACCACAGGCTGGAACGCCTTAGAAAAGCCGAAAACGACGTTCAAACAGCTTAAGTCAGACGGGATCGGCGTGGCGAACGCGGTTGTTATCCAGTTCAGACGTTGCCGTTCTCAACCGTTCGGCCAAAGCACGACTAATTTCAAGACCCATGCGGGGACTATCAGACATTACTTTTGAAAGGCATTCCTTGCCAATGCGCAGCGCATCAACCGGGGTGGTGGCACGCGCAGTGACGGTTCTCGGACCATCGCACAGCAAAGACATTTCACCGATGATAGATTGGCACTTGGCTTCACCCAATTTGGTTTCGCCACCGGGAAATTCGCTAAGAAGATCAACCTGTCCGCACAAAATGACGTAGGCGGCATCCCCGCCGTCACCTTGATGAAACAGCTCGTCACCGACATTATACGTCACCCGTTGCGAGGCAAAAGCCAACAGCTTCAACTTGCATGGATCAACATGCTTGAAGTAGGGCACGCTCCGCAATAACTGCACTTCGTCTCTCAGTAACATCTTTGCCACCAGCTCCTCTGTGCAGGTGGCATGAAACTTTATGCCACCAACGTTTTGAAGATACCATTTTCTTTATCAAGAGTCTCGTACGATCCGTCCGCGACCACTGATCCGTTGTCGAATACAACAACACGATCAAAGTTTTTTGACAATGATGTGTTCGACAACACCCACATTATTGTCGGATCATTGTCCTGCTGTTGCAAAAATGCAAGCACATCTCGAACAATATCCTCCTGCGCACGCCGATCCAGGCCCGGCAATGGCTTATTAAAGATATAATAATCACAGCGACGCACAAGAGCGCGCGCCAAATTGAGCTTGTGGCGCTGGGCAATTGTTAAGCGGCGCCCACCACTTCCCACATCAAATTCCAGCCCAAGGGCCAAAAAGCGATCGGAAAGACCTTTCTGAATCGAAAGGCGCTGGGCAATCTCGCGAAACTTCGCAAGGGCTCCGGGGTTGCGGTGGGCAAGTTTTCCGAAAATCACGTTTTCGCGCAAGGAGGCCGACGCCATGTAGCGATGCGGATCATAGCGTTCAATGCTGTTGCGCAATTCAGGCGACAAATTATCGTGGAACTGATCGCGTGAGCTGACAATCTTGTCCATCACCTCATCCGTCAGCACACCCAGACGATAGCGCGGCTCGACATAATTGAAGCTCAGACGGATCATGGCGCGCTGCTCTTCTTCGGTCGGCGCGGGCCTGTTGCGTCCCTGCAAGCGCTGGAGAATCTGCTGATAGTAAACCACATCATCGGCGGTCAACACATCGAGCTGCTGGAAAAATGGATGGTCCGGCGGCAGGCCGGCAAAGATTTCGACAAGGTTTTCGGCAATCATGAAGCCCATTTCATAGAACAGACTGAGAAGCCCGGCCCGCTCTAAAACGGCATAGAAATAATCGCTTTTATGGGTGAAAACCGGCATATCGGCCACGGGCCGTAGCGTGCCGAACAACAGGTTTTCGCCAACCGTCGCCTCGCTATTGTAACTGCTGGGATCAAAATGGACCACCAGATTGGACAGTCCAAGGGTTCGCAATTCCTCGCGAAGCGCCAGTCGCAGCTCGACAACCCGCTCCGTCAGATCCGGATATTCGAACGGATCCACAATCGAATGCAACGCCAGTTCCAGCACATCATTGGTGAGCTGTACCGCATTCAGCGCACCAATAATCGAATCGCGCAAATCGCCCGGTTTGCCATTCAGCACCGATGTTGCGCGCCGATCCAGCCAATCGGCATTCAGATCCAAATCGCTGTTATCGACCAATTGTGCTTCGCGCACATCCCAGCGCCGCTGCGCCGCCTCACGTCCACTGTAATTGACAGAATTTGTCGGCGCATGTTTCAAACCGTAGATCAGATTGTCTTTCAAACTGGCATGGAAGAAATAGCCATCGGCAGACACGTAAGACATCGCCCGGCCAACCACGGAATCCGGCAGCTCGAGAATATCGACATCACCCAATGTTACCTTTCCGGACACCGGCCAATTCTGACGCCCAAAAGCTTCTGCCAGCAGCTCGCCACCGCCGCCGTGATTATCAACCACTGCCACCGTTTCACCGGGTGTGAATTTCAGGCTGACATTCTCGACAACTTTTGCGCCACTGCCATCCAGCAGCGTCACATTTTGCGCCTGCAACAGGCCCACATGCCCTTGAGGTGAGGTCAAGGCCACCGCCAGCAAGGCGGGATCAAGCATATGTTGCGGCTCGAACTGCTCCAGAACCTGCTCGTATTTGACCTGCACATCCTGGCGTGACTGATCCCAGTCGATCAACTCCTTCAACGGCCCTGGCAAGTCTTTATAGGCATTGATCACGGCAACCAGCTGTCCAACATCGAGACTGCCGCGAAGCGCAAAATAACCGCCGATCGAATAGAACAGGAAGGGAGTCAGCTGCGAGAGGAAGTTATTGAAAAATTTAACAAAAAACTTCCAGCGATAGAGATCGTAGCGAATTTTGTAAATCAGACCCAATCGCTGGGCAATATCAGCGCGTTCATAATTGGATGTATCATAAGCGTGGATTGCGCCAACACCATCGACAATTTCGCCAACGCGCCCGGCAAAATGCCGCGCCGTGATCTGACGCCTGCGGCCAAGATCGATCAGGCGCCTGCGCATTTTGGGGATGATGCCAACCTGCAAGCCGACCATGACGCCCGCAATCATACCAAGCCACAGGCTTTGCAAAAAGATAAAACTCAGGGCCGCAATGGCCTGACCACCCAACAATGTGGGCTGCACAAAGGCGTCGCCAGTGAAGCCGCCAAACGGCTCCACCTCGTCTCGCACGATGGTTGAAAGCTCCGACGAATGAACCTGCTTCACATAATTGGGTGGAAACCGCAAAATCCGGTCCACCAGTTCATAGCGGATACGCCGCAGCAATCGCTCGCCCAAACGGCCCTTGTAGGTATTGATGTAGAATTTGAACAAACCATTGATCACAACGAGCAGCAGAAATACGCCGCTGAGCGCCATGAGACTGGTTAAACGATCCAGAGAAATTCCGTCAAAATTCAAGGACCAATCGGTCAATGGGACCTGATAATCAAATGCCATGAAGGCTTGGCGGGAATCTGGCTGCTCAAAGCCGGAGCCTTGAATGGGTCCGTTGATGATGCGCTTGGGCAAATCGAACGCGAGAAAATAGGGCAGCATGGAAATGACGACAATTGCCAGCACCCAGATCTGCTGTTTTCGCGTGTGCCGCCAAATGTAACGGAGAAGACTTTTATCCATCGTCAGATATTCACGCGGCCCAACAAGCAGTGTCAGGCAGCACAAGAGCTGCCTGTTCAAGGGTTCGGAATATAAGCGCTCTCCACGCACACGCAAAGGTGCAATGCACAAAAGTCGAGCAAAATTCCGCAAAATCGCATCAACGTGATGGGAAAACAGACCAAAAAAACCGCATCACTGCGATCAGATTGATCTAATCCCACTGAGAGTCAATGCTCTTTGCGCGCGTCAGTCCGTCTATGAGGCAGCAACGCCAGTCAAATCGAGCTTCTCAGCATAGTGGCACCGCGCCAGCCGCCCGCCCGCCAACGTGCGAAGCGCTGGCACTTCGGTGCGGCAGGTCTGATCGGCATAAGGGCAACGCGGATGGAAGGCACAGCCGGTTGGCACATTCATCGCATCGGCGATTTCCCCTTTCAGCGGCACACGCTTGCGCAGGCGATTGCCACGCGGATCAGGCTGCGGCACCGCCGCCAGCAGCGCTTCTGTGTAAGGATGCAGCGGCTTTGTAAACATCTCGGCTGTTGGCCCCACCTCCATCAAACGGCCCAGATACATCACGCCCACCCGATCCGAGATATGCTCGACCATGCCCAGATCGTGGGTGATAAACAGATAGGTCAGGCCAAATTTTTCCTGCAAATCCTGCATCAGATTGATGTTTTGCGCCGCCACCGACACATCCAGCGCGGACACCGCTTCGTCGGCGGCAATAAAACTGGGGTTCAGCGCGAGTGCGCGGGCAATGCCGATACGCTGGCGTTGGCCACCCGAAAACGCATGCGGATAGCGCATCACATATTCCGGGCGAAGACCCACCAGCCCCAAAAGCTCAGCCACCCGGTCGCGAATTTCAGCAGGCGTTCCCCAGCCATGGATGACCAAAGGCTCCCCCACCAGATCCAGAAGCCGCATACGTGGATTGAGCGACGAATAGGGATCTTGAAAAATCATTTGCATTTCGCGGCGAATGTCGCGCATCTCGAAATCATTGAGCGCGGTGATATCGACCACAGAGCCATCACCCCGGCGAAACAGAATCGAGCCACCGCTGACATCATAGGCGCGCAAAATCAGGCGCGCGATGGAGGATTTGCCCGAACCACTTTCGCCCACCAGACCAAAGGTTTCGCCTTTCTTGATATCAAAGCTGATGTCATCCACCGCTTTGATGCTGCCGATCTGCTTGCGCATCCAGCCTTTATAGATGGGAAAGTGCTTGCGCGCCTCGCGGATGGACAGCAGCGTATCATCTGCCATCGGGGCCTGAGCCTGGGATGTCGGAGAAAGAAGTGCATTGCTCATTGGGCTGCCTCCATACGATCAGGGTCGGGCAAATCAGTTCCGGGAAAATGGCAGCGGGCAATCTGACCACTCGCATAGTGCACCACATCGGGGATGCGCACATTGCACACGCCCGCCACCGCCCGTTCGCACCGAGGATGGAAGGAACAGCCGGAGGGCACATTATACGGGTCTGGCACCATGCCAGAGATAGTACGCAGCCGTTTGCCATGGCTTTTGCCAAGCCGTGGAATGGAGCCGAGAAGCGCTTGCGTATAGGGATGTTTCGGCTCGTAGAAAATCTCATCCACCGTGCCGGTTTCGACAACCCGGCCAAGATACATCACCGCAATGCGATCGGCGATATCGGCCACCACGCCAAAATTATGGGTGATGAACACAATGGCCATATCCATTTCTTGCTGAAGAGATTTCAGCAATTCCAGAATTTGGGCTTCCGTGGTCACGTCCAGCGCCGTGGTTGGCTCATCGGCAATCAGCAGACAGGGATCACAGGCCAACGCCAGCGCAATCATCGCCCTTTGCCGCATGCCGCCAGACAGGTGATGCGGGTAATTATCGACAATTTCATTGGGGCGCGGCATTTGCACCTTGGTCAAAAGCTCTATGGCGCGTTGGCGCGCCTGCGCTTTTGAGACTTTTTGATGCAACATAACCGTGCGCATGATCTGCGTGCCAATGGTATGCACCGGCGAAAGGGCTGTCATGGGTTCTTGAAACACCATGCCAATATCGCCGCCGCGTAAACTCCGCATGGTTTTGCCAAGCCGCTCTTGCTCAGACAGCACGATTTCCTGACCATCGCGCTTTCGAAACTGCACCGAGCCGCCTGCATCCACCGCATTTTTGGGCAAAAGCCGCATGATGGAGCGTGCCGTCACCGACTTGCCAGAACCGCTTTCGCCAACAATGCCCAGCACTTCGCCTCGGTTGACATGATAGGACACGCCATTGACGGCTTTGACCAGACCGTCACGGGTGGGAAAGTGCACACCAACGTCGTTCAATTGCAAAATACGCTCTGGTGGCATGGGAGAATGAGTCATGGTTTCCTTACCTCCTCAATGGCCATAGGGATCGGCTGCATCGCGCAGACCGTCGCCCAAGAAGTTGAAGGCGAGAACAACAAAAATAATCGCAATGCCCGGAGCCAACAGCCATGGTGCCAGCGCAATCGAGCGCAGGTTTTGCGCATCCTGAAGCAGCACGCCCCAAGACACCACCGGCGGGCGAAGCCCCAACCCTAAGAAGCTCAAAGCCGTTTCGCCCAAAATCATCTCCGGCACCGCAAGCGTGGTGGCCGCAATGATATGGCTGGTCATGGCAGGCAGCATATGTTTGGTAACAATGCGATATTCGGTGGCACCAGAGAGACGCGCCGCCAAAATATAATCCTCGGTTTTCAGCGAATAAAACCGCCCGCGTACCACCCGCGCCAGGCTGGTCCAGCCAATCAGCGCCAAAATGATGGTGATCAGCACATAGACCAGCAGCGGATCCCAGGTGATCGGCAAGGCCGCCGCAAGCCCCATCCAGAGGGGTATTGTGGGGATAGAGCGGATAAACTCCATCAACCGCTGGATCGCCCCATCAATCGCGCCACCATAATAACCGGAGACTGCCCCCATAAAGATGCCAATGAAAAAGGCAAAGGCAACGCCGATCAGACCCGCCGAGAGCGTGACCCGCGCCCCATAGAGAATGCGTGAAAACAGATCGCGGCCAAGGGAATCGGTGCCAATCACATTGATCTTCTGTTTGGAACCTTCAATGCCAAACAGATGGATCTTGGTGGGAAACAGGCCCAGCAGATTATAAGCATCGCCCTTGGTGAAATAGGAGATTGGCAAAGGCTTGGCTGTGTCTTCCACATAGATCACCCGCGCCGTTTCCGGATCGCGGCTGCGCTTCAACCCATAGATAAACGGGCGTTGCAGGCTGCCCTCATGAAGGACATGAATACGGGTGGGCGGCACAAACGTATTGAGTTTGTTGATGTCGCCGGGGTCGTAAGGCGAGATGAAATCGGCAAACACCGTGATGACAATGCAGAACCCCAGAAAAATCAGCGAGGCCAGCGCCAGTTTGTGTTTTTTAAACCGCCACCAGATCAGCGTCCACGGTTTGGCGGTATAGAGCGCTTCATCCTTGGTAACAGGTGCGGCCAAGGGCGGCTGTTTTTGCTCCACAACAGCTTGAGAACTTTGGGTCAAGTCAGTCATGAGCACCTCACGAGAAACGAATGCGCGGGTCAGACCAAGCCAGCAGAATGTCGGATAACATTGTGCCGATCACGGTGAACACGCTGAGAATGAGGATAAAGCTGCCGGCCAGATACATGTCCTGCATCTGAAGCGCTTTGAGCAAAAGCGGACCGGTGGTCGGCAGGTTCAGCACCACGGCCGCAATAATATCGCCGGAAAACAGCGCTGGCAGCGCCCAGCCGACGGTGGAGATAAATGGATTGAGCGCGATGCGCACCGGATAGCGCCACACCACCTGCCGCTCGGTCATGCCTTGGGCATAGGCGGTTTCCACATAGGGCTTGCCGATTTCATCCAGCATATTGGCCCGCATCACGCGAATCAGCCCCGCCGTGCTGCTGACCCCCAGCACCACCACCGGCACCCACAGATGCGAGAGCAGATTGACAAACCGCGCCCAGGACCACGGCGCTGAGGCATATTCAGCCGAAAACAACCCGCCGACATCGAGATTGAAATAGGTGAAACTGAGCCACATCAAAATCAGCGCCAGAAGAAACTCCGGCACACCTTTGCCGATAAAGCCAAAGATGGTGAACACATAATCGAGAAAGGAATATTGCCGGGTTGCCGAATAGACGCCGATGGGAATGGCAATGATCCAGGTGAACACCATGGACAAGGACGAGATGGCCAGCGTGAGCCCGAGGCGATCCCAGATCATGTCCTTGACATCCATGTTCCATTCCAGCGAGCGGCCAAAATCACCATGAAAGATAATCGCGCTGATCCAACGCCAATATTGCAGCACAATCGGATCATTCAGTCCGTATTGCTGGCGCATCAAGGCTTCCTGCACGTCGGTGATATATTCGCCATTGTGGCGCAATTGCCCGACATAGGCCGTGACATAATCTCCCGGCGGCAGCTGGATAATAACGAAGGATATAAAGGAGACGAAAATCAATGTGGGTATGGCCCACAGGATCCGTCTGATAATCAGATTGATCATGGCTCCTCCTCCGGGTTGCTCACCCGCCGGTTCCAATTTCGAAAGTCAGGCCAGCCTAACGATGGGGTTGGCCGTCTATTTTTTGTGGTGAAGAATTTGAAAGCTGGACCTAAAAAAGCCCCTCCCCGACCCTCCCCACAAGGGGGAGGGGTGATCACACGGCACAACAGTGCCCTGCCCGCTTATTTGTCGAAGTAAAACTGCGCAGGATAGGCAATGCCTTCACCACGGGTCACATCATCATTGATAAGGCCGTCGCGGACATTCTTCATGGTGTTTTTGGCAATCACCAGAGCCGGGGTTTGGCCCACCAAACCAATGACATAACCCTGTTCCACAAAGGTTTTAATCATGTGATTGGTGGCTTTGTCAGCCTCTTCAATCGTGCTGGCTCCGGCGGCCTTATCCCAGTCGGCCCACAGCGAGCGAATGGGTGAATCCTTCGGTGGCTCCATGCCAGAGGCACCCTTGGTTTGATACCAGGTGTAATATTGCTCGGCATAGCCATCATCGCCCAGCATCAGGCGGGGATCGGAAGGCACAATCGAGAGCCGGTCAAACGGGGTATATTGCATCTGGAAATCATTGTTGTCGCGATTGGAATCGTACTGGGTCCGGTCAATCACCCGCGGCAAAAGCTCGACGCCAATGTCGCGCCAATTGTCGCGGATCATTTCCAGCGTATTGGCAAAGGCATCCAGATAGGTTTCCACCACAATAGAGATCCGCTTGCCATCCTTGTTCAGGCGGAAGCCATCGCCATCGCGCTTGGTGAGGCCCATCTTGTCGAGCAGTTCATTGGCCTTGTCCGGATCATGCTCAGCCCAGTGCTTGGCAAGCTCTTCATTATAATAGGGAGAGCTGGAAACCGGAGAGGCAGAGCGCGCCTTGCCAAGGCCCGATTGCGACAATTCGTTGATGGTGTCGCGGTCAATGGCAATGCTCAAGGCATGACGGAAATCAACAGTGTTGATCAACGCATTCAGGCCCGGATCCTTCACGGTGAGATTAGGCACCAGAGACCAGGCTTCCGAATTGGTCCATTTCAGCACTTTATAATCGCCGCGCTTCTCATTTTCCTTATAGAAGGTAAAATCACCATTGAAGGTGTAGCGCTGCTGCATGTCGATCTGGCCCTGTACGACCATCAGGTTGAAATTTTCCTGACCATCAAACAGCTTGTGTTCGATCCGGTCGATATAGGGCAGCTGATTGCCTGCCTTATCGACCATGTAATAATAAGGATTGCGCTCCATCACCATCACATCGGCAGGCGGCGGCGTGACAATTTTCCATGGCGTAATCACCGGCAGATCAGGGTTCTGGTTCCAGGCCGTAATCGGCCCCTTGGAGCTCCACAGGTCAGACCATTTCTTCACACCCTTTTCAGCCACCACCTTATCAAGGGCGGCCTTATCGGCATATTTCGGCATGAAATTCTTCAAATAGTGCTTCGGCATAATGAAGGATGGACGGTCCAGACTTGGCTCGCCAGTGGAATCCTTGGCCAAAATGGTGAGGAAATACACATAGGGCTGGGCAAACTTGACCTTGAAGGTGCGCCCATCGACAATCTCCACCTGAAGCGGCTTGCCGCCCGGCGCATAGAGCGTATCAATCGTCGCCACAATGTCCTTGTTCATAAAGACATCTTCATACCAGAACTTCACGTCTTCGGTGGTGACGGGCACGCCATCAGACCACTTCAGGCCATCGAGCAGCGTGAAGGTAAATTCCTTGCCATCCGGGCTCATGCTATAGCTATCGATGAAGGTCGGAATCATCTTCAGCTTGCCATCCGCCCCTTGGAAAAACTTGAGCGCCCGCTCTTCAATCAACTTGGTGGGACCCCAACGGTCGCCCGGGCCTTTATAGGCGCGGTGCCAGGTGCCGCCAAACTTACCAATGCTTTCAACATCCAGAACACGCGGATGGGTTGGCAAACGCTGATCAACCGGTGGCAGCTTGCCCGCCTTCACCTCTGCATCCAGCATTGGTGATTGTTGAAACGCAAATGCGGCTTGCGCACCCATGCCAATCATCAGTGCAGCGATAGACATCGTAAAAATATTTTTATTGATGTTCATACTTCCCTCCTCCTTCAAATTCTACCCCACACCTCCAATGCTGGGTAAAATCGCTCTTTAAGACACGCTCGTAGATCGCTCTCGAAAAATCAAGAACAAAAATATTTTCATTTCATTTTATCTCGAAAAAATATATTTATTCTGCATAGAAGGGGTTGGTGAACAGCTGAGGCGCTTGATCGCGCCAGACCTCGAAACGCAAAAAGCGGCCAGAGAAAGCCCGCTCCAAGGTTATCGTGCTGTGATCTGCGATATGACGGCCGACCACGCCTTCCTCGGTAAGAACGCGAACCTCATCGCCCACGACAAGGCCGCTAAAGCCCAGCGTCAGCACGGTGCCTGCCGCCACCTGATCGCCAAACACCGGGCTGCTATCGCCCAGCGGCGTGACCATCACGGCATCCGGCGATGCGGTGACAACATTGCGGCCATCGCGCACGGCTTTGAGAATATCGGCAATCGAGCCGCTATCAGCGTAAAGATTATTGGCGGGATAGCCATGACGACGGCGGTTTTTCAGATGAAAGTCGCTGCCGCCGGTGGCTGGAATACGTCGGCCCGCCACCAGCAATTCCTGCCAGAAGGCCAAGCCCTGCTCGTTCATCACCGACCAATTGCCATTCCAGATTTCATAGGCATCAAAAGCCACATCAAAACCGGATTGCCAGCGACCACCAGCGGAATTCTGGAACGGGTGATTGATAACAATGGTGGCACCCTTGGCACGCGCCTCCTGCATTTTGTCCGCCACATCCTGTGGCGAGCGACAGCGCCAGTCCTCGAGCGGCTGGGCCAAGCCATGGAAATTGGTATGGCCGTAAAACGACGTCAGCTCCATAGCCGGAATGACCAATATGCCCGGATCATCAGGGCAAATGGCGTTTTGCGACACCGTGTTGTGGTCAGTAATCGACACAAAATCGAGCCGGGATGCCCGCGCCCGATAAATCGCATCCAGCACGGTTACGCCGCCATCGGAATGTTCGGAGTGACTATGCAGATCTCCCACCAGCCAACGCTGTCGTTTGGGCGTCAGCCGAATATGCAGATCCACCTTGCAATCGGGGCCAATTTTGACGATGCCCAGCACCACATGCCAATGGCCGGGCAAAGGCCCTTTGTCATAACCTGGCGTGACACGATCTGCCTCCAGCGTGATATGGCCGCGCTCGGCACCCGTCCAGCCGCGCATGCGACCATGCTGGGCAACCCCAAGATCAATAACACTGCCACCGCCCCCAAAAGGAAAGTGATAGCTGACATCAATTCGCTCTATGTCGGCCCCGACTTCGAACGGAATCTCAATGAAGGATTTTTCGCCCTCTGGAAACTGATCGATGATGTGATGAAAATCTTGATAGGTATCCACGTCGCTCTCCTCCGACACGAAAGCCTGTCAAATTCCCATGGAACCCGACAGGCATTAAATTGCTTTGTTTTGTTGCTTTGCAATAGGTTAGCGCGACAGCTTCAGCGTGATGACCTCAAACGGCATGAACGTCAGCGTCAGCCCATCCGCACCAATGACGAATGCCTCCCCGCCCTCTTCAAGCAGATCAACAATTGTCGCCGTTTTGAAACGTGCATCCGGCACAAGATGCGCGGATTGGCGCGCGCCCGTTGTCTCCCACAGGCGAATGATCACACCATCATCGTCTTCTGCCTTTTTCACAGCTTCCAGCGTGATGCTTTTTGTCTTCACCTCAATCAGTGGCGTAGCCGACACATCTGCCGCAACAGGGCTGGCCGCACCACGCAACAGCCGAAGCGGCATGTTGAAGTCCTCGGCAGCGTGATGAACGGCATTTTTATCGCCATCATGAATGAACAAGGCATAGCGGAAATGATGCTCGCCCTGATCAGCCTCCGGCCACGGATAGGTGGGGGAGCGCAGCAAGGTCAGGCGCAGTTCTGTGCCTTTGGCGTCATAGCCATATTTGCAATCATTGAGCAGCGCGACGCCAAAATCCGGCTCGCTCATATCCACCCAACGCTGCATGGAGCATTCAAAGCGGGCACGATCCCACGATGTATTGCGATGGGTGGCGCGCTTGACATGGCCAAACTGAATTTCGGCATCCACCGAAGCAGCATTCATGGCCAGCGGAAACGCCGCTTTCACCAGCGTATTATGCTCATGCCAGTCAATGAATGTCTCAACCTCCACCTGCCGCGCACCGGCCAGCAGAGACACGACCTGCACCAGTCTTGAGCTCTCATAAGCCCACTCAAACCGGATTGCGGCCCGCAATGGACCTGTTTCAACCACCTCGGCACTGACAAGCTGATCAATTTCAAAGATCTGATCTTCAAAATCATCGTCAATATCCCAGGCATCAAACTGGGCGGGCATATCGCGAAAAGCTTGCAAGCGGTTGGCCAGAGCGCCACGCGGCAAAACATCACGTCCGGTTTTTGCATCGACCATCGCTGTTATGCGTCCGGCATCATCAAACCGCACCGACACCAGCCCATTGCTCAAGTGCTGCACCGAAACCGAGAGCCGATCATCTGCAACAACCACGATCGCTGGCTCTGCCAAAGCAAGCGGCGCAACATCTTTGACTATTGCCGCAAAACGGGTTTTTCCATCTGCGCCCACAAGCACCTGCTCAGCCTTCGCGGCAAAGCTTTGATCATCGCAAATCAAGCCACTGCGCGCGCGCGCCGTGGCATTAAACACAGCCACATCGGACGCGCACGGCAACCCTGAGAGCAAAGATTGTTTCAGCAGGCCCGCCTCATGGAAAAACCGTGCGTAATCAACATCACTATCGTCATAAACGGCACCAATGGAGGAGCCGGGCAAAATATCATGAAACTGATTGAGCATCACAATATCCCACAGCGCTCTGAGAGCCTCCGCGGGATAGGCCGCCCCCGTCTCCACCTGTGCCATCACCGCCAAGGTTTCCAATTCGCGCAGCTCAATCTCGGCCTTGCGGTTATGGCGCTTGTTTTTGGCAACAGAGGTCAGCGTGCCGCGATGAAATTCCGCATAGAGTTCACCCACCCACACAGGATAGCGCTCTGGATTGGCCTGCATACGCCCTATCAAGCCTTCAAAAAACGGCCGCATTGGCGCGTGTTTTACTGTCGGGCAGCCCGGAATGCCTTGCTCCATCCGGCGAATATTGTGCAGCATTTCGCGGGTTGGTCCGCCGCCGCCATCGCCATGACCGTAAACCAGAAACAATTCGGAATTCACATCCTGCTGACCATGACGCCGCCACGTTCCCATCACATGCGTTGGCTTGAGATTGGGGCAATAGGTGGTGTTATAGGTCTGTGCATCATAAGGCTGGGTGGTCAGGAAATAGGCCACCACCTTTGAGCCATCAATGCCCTGCCAGAACATGGTCTCGTTCGGCATCCGGTTGGTGTCATTCCATGACAGTTTATGCGTAACAAAACTGTCCAGCCCGGATTTTGCCATCAGCTGCGGCAGGGCGGCCGAATAGCCAAAGGTGTCTGGCAGCCAAATCATCCGAGGGCGGACATCAAACGTCTTCTGATGATAGCGCACACCATAGAGAATATGGCGCACCAGCGCTTCTCCGCCGGTGATATTCACATCCGGCTCCAGCCAGAGCGCGCCTTCAATCTCAAAGCGACCCGTTTTGACCTCGGCGTCAATACGGCTGAACAGCTCGGGATAATCCTCGCGCAGGTAATCCAGAAGCACGCATTGGTTATACATGAACTGATAATCGGGAAAATCCTGCATCAGCGACAACGCTGTGGCCATGGAGCGGGCCATTTTCTGGCGCGTTTCACGCACACGCCAAAGCCATGCCACATCGATATGCGTATGGCCGGTGGCAACAATCACCGGCTTTTCCTCAAAATCGACCGCTTGATAGATCGCAGCAGCTACCTCTCTTGCCGCCGCCACCGAAGCCTGGAAGCGCGCATCATTGCCGGGGCGCAAATCAAGCACATCAATGGCTGCATTCAAGCGGCCCAAAATAAAATGACGGCGAGGATCGTCCTCTTTCAGCAAACGCGCCACATCCAGCGGCACGCGAAGATCATAGTAAAGATTCTCAACTTCCAGATCATGCACCTGCATTTGCAGCGCAAACCCGAGCTGACGTCGATCTTCAATCGTGCCCGCCTCAATCAGAATATCGAACTGCTCACCCTCTGAGCCACAATTGGTCAGCAAAAACTCCCGGTGATTGCCATCCACACCCTGCTGGATGCGCCCATTGACGCGCACCAGGCATTGCGGATCGCACCGCCCCATCACCGAGCCAAACGCGGCCTCCACACGACAGACAATGCGACGCCCTTCCGCCTCAGCCGGCAAAATCGCGGAACCGCCGAACCAGTAATAGCCATCCGGCTCACCCCACACCAGATCGCGCGAGACCGGCGTCCAGCCCTCGCGATTTTCCAAGGCCACCGCTGCGCGCTCACCGGACGAGGCTTGACGAAAAACCAGCGGCACATCGCAATCCAGCGATAAAAACAGACGCTCCCGAAGGCGAGACAGAAGGTGGTCGAGTTTACGGATTCGGTTCATGCGTTTTCCACCTGTATCATCATCAAAAAACGGCGGCGATCATTCTGCTGGGCAGGCGGCCGGCAGCAAAAGCTGGGTTGGAACGCAACAAGCAGCAAAGAGCCATCCAAATACCCATCAAACCGCGAAATACTTTTTAAAAATATTTTCACGAACATCGAAATAATCATGACTATGAATTGTGTCTCACTCCACACACAGCCTTTCCTCCTCCTCACCACACCAAGTCAATAGCCTGAAAGGTCATCATATACCAGCAATAGTGCGTTACAAGCCTTTAGCGAGGACTCGTTTCGTTTTTGCCGCTCATTTGAATTTAAAAAATATTTTCACAAACAGTTCTCAAGTCATCTTTACAGCGCCGGAATCGTGCCGAATTCAGCCAGAACAGCCATCAGCCTGAAAACCATATCTTATCGCTCTCCAACCGTAACAATTTCGCATATTTTTTAGGCAAATTTTATCGAATGAGACAAATTACACGTATTTAAGCCCAATAAATTCCATTTCTCGCTAAAATTGCTGATTTTTTATGCAAAAAATCCACCACATCCGCAAATGCTAATCAAATATAAACCGCAGCACCTTATCGCTGCGCAATAAATTGACATTTATCAAATCAAGCCCTGCTGTGCGCACGCTTGCCCCTATCTGGATAAGGACATTACGATGACTATCATAGGCAATATGAAAATCGGCACACGCGTTGTCATTGTTGCCGCCATTCCGTCAATTGCCTTGCTTGGAATAATGGTCCAAGACAATTTGAAAAGACTTGACCTAGCCTCGCAGGCACAATCGGTGGCAGCCATTTCGGCAATGGCACCTGTCATCGGTGGCCTGGTGCATGAAATCCAAAAAGAGCGTGGTGCGTCAGCCGGCTTTATCGGCGCGGGCGGCCAAGGAGAATTCGCTTCGCTGCTCGACAAGCAAAGAACCCTGACGAACAGGGCAATGCAGACTTACGACGCTTTGAACTTGACGGCGACAGACGCCGTCGGTGGTCAGGCTCTGCACGATCTCGCCAACCAAAGCCGGATCAAACTCGAACAGCTCAACGCGATGCGCGAGAATGTTTCCTCTCTCAAGGCAACCGTGCCTGAAGTGGCAGCCTATTTTGCCGATACGATAGCAAGTCTTCTCAAAATCATTGAATCGATGAGTTCCCTGACCACAGACAGCCGGATCTCCAACCGGATCGTTGCTTATTCCTCCTTGCTGCAGGGCAAGGAAAGAGCGGGGCAGGAAAGAACCATCGGAACGGCGGCTTTCACCAGCGGACGCTTCAGTCCTGAAAGCTATCAACAGTTCGTTAAATTCGCCGCGATGCAAAATACCTATTTTTCCACTTTCAACAGCTATGCCAATCCAGAAGAGCGGCGCGCCCTTCAGAATGCATTGACAGGAGATGTTGGAAAACGCGTTGAAGACCAGCGTAGCGTCGCATTGAAAAGCCCCTTTGGTGGATCGCTCAGCGACGTTAAAGGCGAGGATTGGTACAAGGCGGCCACCAACCGGATCAATGCTTTAAAAGCTGTCGAAGATCAGACCGGGTCGGAATTGAGTGCCTTTGCCACCAACACTGCAGCATCGGAGCGCAGAGGGCTGATGATCTCCATTGCGGCATCTCTCGCGGCTTTGGCTTTCGTTGCTCTTCTGGCCGCGATTGTTACACGCTCTATCACCGGGCCCGTTGGCCGGATTGTCGGCACGATGCGTGCTCTTGCCTCTGGCCGAGCCGATACGGAGCTGGATGTAACGCCTGACCAAAGCGAGATCGGTGACATGGTCCGCTCTGTTGCTGTGTTCAGAACAAACGCTCAGGAACGACTACGGCTGGAAGCGGAAGCAAACGCCAATCGCTCCTTGTCTGAACGCGAACAACGGGAACGTGAGCGTCAACAGGCTCAGGATGCCGCAGAGGTTCAGTTTGCCGTGGACACACTGGCCGACGGCCTCGGCGCATTGGCCGCCGGCCAGCTCACCTATCGTCTCAACGCCCCGTTCGCGTCCCGTCTTGATAAAATCCGTATCGATTTTAATGGCGCGATCCAACATCTTGAAGAGGTTATCATGGACGTGAGCAGCAATGCCCAGGCGATTGCGGCTGGCTCAAGCCAGATCAGAGCGTCCGCAGACGACTTGGCAAAGCGCACGGAACAACAGGCGGCATCCGTTGAAGAGACCGCAGCAGCCCTCGAACAGATTACCACCACCGTCGCCGACACCACCAATCGAGCCGAAGAAGCAGGCCGCCTTGTCAGCTCTACCCGTGAAAATGCCGAGCACTCAGGTGCCGTTGTCACCAAAGCCATTGGCGCAATGAACGAAATCAAGGCATCGTCCGATGAAATTTCGAACATTATTGGCGTCATTGACGAGATCGCCTTTCAGACCAACCTGCTGGCCCTCAATGCCGGCGTCGAAGCCGCCCGTGCGGGAGAAGCTGGCAAAGGATTTGCAGTGGTTGCCCAAGAGGTCCGAGAACTGGCACAACGCTCCGCCAGCGCCGCCAAGGATATCAAGGCTCTGATCGCACAATCAGGCGAGCACGTCGTAAATGGCGTCAGTCTCGTTGGTGAAACAGGTCAAGCGCTGAATCAAATCGTGACACAGGTTAAGGAAATCAGCATTAACGTCCTCTCCATTGTGGAAGCATCCCGAGAACAAGCCACGGGCATTAAGGAAATCAATCACGCCGTATCGCAAATGGATCATGGCACCCAGCAAAATGCTGCCATGGTCGAAGAGTCCACCGCGGCAAGCCACGCCCTTGCCAAAGAAGCCGATTCACTCTTTGCGCTGGTGGGCAAATTCGAAACCACCGCTGGCATGTTAACCCAACCCCGGCATAATTCGAGGCCGTCGTACAAAAGATACGGCTAAGGTTCTCCATATTCTACACTTTGGTACGACAACCAAAGGCCTTTCCGTAAAAGGAAAGGCCCAATGCCATTTTCCAGCTAAGACACGGGAATGTCTCGACGAGAGGTCTGCATCAACTCTCATAGCAGACGCGCACTGCATTTGGCGATCTTCCAAATATTGCGATCAAAAGCGCCACCATCCGGATTTATTTAGACCAAAAATGTTCTACTAACGCTTTCGTTGTTGCGAGACAGAAGCCGACAAACTGAGTCGTGGGATACAGTGATCCACTTATTTGGAACGTGAAAACGATAAAGGCCCCTAAATTTCAGCTTGGTTGTGCCCAGCAGACCCGGAACGTGAGGATTGGTGGTTTTCGAGCTTTACTGCCCCAAAACGCAAAA
>NZ_MKIM01000019.1 GCF_001939045.1 Rhizobium oryziradicis | reverse complement strand
GCTGGAAACTGTGCGCCAGGCGCTTTTGCAGGACACCGGACATACCACTGCCGCAAGCCGTTATCTCGAAGCAAAGTAACAGCATTGGTGCCAGAATTTTCCTGATGGAAGGATGGCAACATGACGCTGCATGCTGATAGGTGCCCGTTGACAAACTGGTCTTGAGCCCCGCGCGCTTTAGCAGGGTCGGGGGCACCAATTCAGCCTGATGTCGCAGCCGAAACGAAGCGCGGGATGACGTGACGGTTGTCGACGTGATGCGGAGCATCGGGATAACCCGAGCGATGGGTGTCCCTTTGCGGCTCTCGCGTCCCATGTTCAACATCAGTGGCACGATGCACGTGCGATTATGTCCGACGGTGCCAGGAAATTAATCGACCGGATGATCGGCGGGCGCGCGGCGTCCGCTCAGATAGCGCAGGTGCCTTCCACAATTGGCATTTGGGCGGCCATGATCCTTGCGAGGGCCTTTGGAGCATGGGCCGAAAAATGGGAACCGGTCTTCGCAAACGGTTTGACACGACTGTCTTGCTTATTTCATCAAGATAGATTTGGCAGCCGCGTTGAGGATTTCCTGGGAAAGTGCCGCGTTCTCGACCGAACGCGCCAGAACCAGTGCGCCTACCATCGTTGCCATCGTCGCAATCGCTTCCTCCCGACTGGAGATCTCCCCGTCGGTCTCAACAAGAGACTCCAGCACTGCAAGCTGGTCCTCGACGCCGCGTTGCATGACCTTGCGAACCTCCACCCCGTGACGCGCCACATCAGGGCCGAGTGCCGCAAAAGCGCAGCCCTCTGAAACCCCATCGCGATGCTGCTCGGACAGATAAAGGCCGACGGTCTTCTCCAGCGATGCGCGCTTGTCTTTGCCGATGGCGGAGGACATGCGCTTTGCAGTGTCATCCAGCGCCGCTTTCGTCGCTTTGGCAATCAAGTCGTCTTTGGATTCGAACTGCTTGTAGAAGCCACCATGGGTCAGGCCCGCAGCCTGCATCAGCGTGTTCACGCCAACACCGTCAAAGCCCCTTTCGCGAAACAGCCGACTGGAGGTCTCAATGACCTGCCTGCGGTTTTCCTCGGCCTTTTCCTTCGTGACTTTCATGGCACTCATCTCAGTTCGTTGCGTCACGTTTATATATGATGATTGGCATCTTAATCAATGGCTATCTCGAAGACACGCGCTTCTCTAACTGCACGATAGTCTTATACCAAGAGTCATTGAAAATTTCAGTTGGTATTCTATTTGAAGTTGCCAGAAAGCATACACATCAATCTGAAGGAGATTTTTGTGCAAATATTACGGTCGATGGATAACGACCAAAGGGCCTAAACGGGTGGCCTCCAAACCCAGCACCTTTTTGATGAAGGCAAGCGCGTCTTTGGTATCTGCAACCTTGATCGTGCCGCTCACGCGGCGATCGGCCAGCGCCGAACCCGCAATGACAATTCTGCCTCGGAAATGCCGGTTCATTTCCTCGACGACGTGGGAAAGAGGCGCGTTGTCGACGGCGATTTGGCCGCGCCGCCATCCGAGCGTGGTGAGGCCATCAACGGGTGTCACGGTGGTTGTTTTGCGGGTGTCATCGTAGATCGCCTGCTCGTCTTTATTCACGCGCAGAGAGGTGGCGTGATCACCATCCTGTTCCATCTGAACGGCATTCTCTGTCACCGTCACTTCGGTATCCTCATTGCCGTAGCGAACATCAAAGGCTGTGCCAAGTGCTGTGACCTTTGTTTCTCCGGCCAACACAATGAAAGGCCGTTCCGGTGCATGCGCGACCTGAAAGAAGGCTTGGCCCCGCAAAAGACGGATGACGCGCTGATCCCTCGTGAAATCGATGGAAATTGCCGAGGAGGCATTGAGCTGGACGATGGAGCCATCCTCAAGTGTGCGAATGGGCGTTTCATCGGTGCCTGCGATCATGTCCGCTTGAATGCGCATCGGCCCATCGAGTGCAAAGAAGGCACCGGTTGCAAACCCAGCCAGCAACAGCGTTGCGATGACCGGCTTGGTCCTGTTCCGGGGGCGGATGTCGATATGGGCCAGCGCAGGATCCGACTGGATCGCGCGGCCGGCGTCGCCCATCAAAAACTCCGCCGCGCTGTAGGTTCGACAGTTTTCCGGATCGCGCTGAAGCCATGCCTCGAAGCGCACCCGGTCATCCTCCGATTGGTCTGGGGCACTGTTGCGCAAAAGCCAGTCGGCAGCCTCGCGGTTGCGCCTTTTGCGACTGTCACTCGATTCCTTGACCGGCATGGTTTACTCCAGACGCATCCTACACTCTCTACAGTGTCGCGGCCCATATATGGCATCAAAACGTCGCTGTAGCGCTCTCTATCTGCTGCATAATTTTGTCCTTAAATCCACTCTGATGTAAGGAGCACACAGTAGACGTTTGACACCCGCAGTTTGGGACACTGACAGACACGCGCGCAGCAACATAAACGTTCTTCGTTCGAGATACAGGATTATGTGTTGATCTATAGCATGTCGCGTTCAACTGGAATCCGTTGGAAGACACAGTGCATGCGCAAAAAGAAGGAGAAAATGCGCAGCACTTTAAAGTATCCGGTCAAGGCAATGGGCAAACGCACGGCGCAGGTGCCGGTCGACCATATTTCTGGATATGTTGAGCCTGATGCTGATCTGGTCTGGCGTCAGATGATAAAGCCGATGGAGAATGAAAACGACACGCCGCCGCTCCGGCAGTTCGGCAATCGCTTCGCGAAGGGCTGCAAGCCGCGCTTCGACGTCCAGAGCATGGTCGGGCGCATGTCCGGGACTGACCGCCGTGAGGGCCTCCCGCTCCGATCCTGAGAAAAGACGGGCTTCCTTCGTTTCCCGGCGTTGGCGGTCAATGCCGAGATTGATGGCAGCGCGGCAAAGAAAGGCCTTGATTGACCGCTTGTTCAGGAGAACCTCCGGTTTGGCGGCGAGCTTCACATAGAGGTCATGCACCACGTCGCGTGCCGTTGAACTTGGGTGTCCCCGGCGGCGCACCGCATTGGTAATATCAGCATAGTGTGCTTCCATAGCGCGATTGAGCAACTCATTGTTGTCAACGGTGTCCCAAACAAGGGACGAGGAGGAAGATCTCGACATTTGCACATGATTCCCAGCGAACTGTAGGTCAGGATAGGCGTGGTTGAGCCGTCATGGAGAATGGCTAGACAATCCTGAAAAGACGTGCAAGTGCAATACCTTAGAAATATGTGACTTCATTTCGCAGCACAAAAATAAAACAAGACTATAAAAGTCATCTTTGTGTCTGATTTCCTTGCCTGAATCCGTTTGACCGATTTCGGCTGATGGTGGCAGAGCAGGTTTTCCCCTATCAAAAATAGCAGGGAGTGTGATATTTTGGTGACATTCCTTGCCGTCCCAAGGCGTGTTCTCTCAGAGCGGAATGCATAGGGGTGTTCCAGCCACGGGATCCCGGATCACCATGCTCCTGACGTTGAAAACATCGGCAATTGTCTCTGCGCTGATAACCTCGTCGGGCGTTCCGACAGCCCTGATCCGGCCTCCCTTCAACAAGGCGATGTGCTCGGCATAGCGCGCCGCCTGATTGATATCATGCAGCACCGCGACCACTGTTTTGCCGCGCGTTGCGACCAGCATGGTAATGAGCTTCATCAGTTCAATTTGATGTTCGAGGTCGAGATAGGTGGTTGGCTCATCGAGAAAGATGGTGTCGCCCTGCTGAGCCAGCGTCATGGCAATCCAGGCGCGCTGCCTTTGCCCGCCGGAAAGCGTATCCAGCATGCGGTTTGCAAGATCTGTCGTGCCGGTCAGCATCAGGGCTTCGTCGCAGGCCTGCTGATCCTCAAGAGACCAGCGACTGAAGAGTGACTGGTGCGGATAACGTCCCTGACGGATGAGATCGGCGACGGTCAGCCCTTCCGGCGCGACAGGCCCCTGCAGCAACACGCCCACTTTTCGCGCCACCTCGCGGGTGGAAAGCTGTGATAGATCAAAGCCATCCAGGACAATGCTGCCAACTGATGGTTTCATCAGCGCGGCGAATGTGCGCAGGATGGTCGATTTGCCGCTGCCATTGGGGCCAAGCAGCGCTGTAAAGCGCTGCTCCGGTATGGCGAGATCGAGATTTTCAACGATACGACGGTTGCCATAGTTGATGTCGACGCCCTTGCTGGTGATTCTGGCAGCGCCTTGCAGATCAATGGTCATGGCGACGTCTCCAGAGAATATAGCCAAAGAAGGGAGCGCCAACCAGCCCGGTGACGATTCCCGCCGGGAGCTGCGCCGGAGCGAGAATGATACGACCGATGAGATCGGCGGCGACAACCAGGCAGGCACCGACGAGGGCGGCCACCGGAAGGATCCGCGCGTGAGATGCTCCTGCCAGCCGCCGCGCGATATGCGGTGCGACAAGGCCGACAAAGCCGATCAGACCGGACACGGCAATCGCGGCACCGGAGAGTGCCGTCACCAGCAGGATCATCAGGCCCCGTATGCGATCGACGGGTTGGCCAAGGCTCCTTGCACTATTGTCACCGAAGCGGATGAGATCGAGTTCCCGCGCGGCGAGGCAGGTAAGCGCGATTGGCACAATAAGCCAGAGCGCCAGCAACCGGACCTTGACCATGTTGGCATCAAAGACGCTGCCAGCTAACCATACCAGTGCGCGTTGCACGTCGCCAATGTCGCCGAAGGCAGACAGGAAGGTGGTCCCGGCGGAGGCGAAGGCAGAAAGCCCGATGCCGATCAGAATGATACGCAGCGAAGAGGTGCCGTTGCGCCAGGCCAGCGCAAAAACCGCGAGCGCCATGACCGTTGCCCCCAGAAAGCCCGCCACCTGTAAAAGCGCCACAGGCGGATCATTGATCAGCACAATAACAACCGTGGCCGCCGCAGCCGCACCGCTGTTGATGCCCAAAACACCCGGATCAGCAAGTGGATTGCGCATGATGGCAAGGCTGATCGTGCCGGCAATCGCAAGTGCGACGCCCACGAGGAGCGCCAAAAGAACACGCGGGAGGCGCAGATCCCATACAATGATGTCGCTCTGCAACTGGGCGTGGCCCGTGCCCATCAGCACATCAAAGAGTTCGTGCCAACTCAGTGATACGTCGCCAAAGGCAAGACTTGCCCCAACGAGACTTATGAGCAGAAGGATCAGGGCGGAGATAAGCCGGATCATGCCCCATCCCTTAGCCGCATGCGGGCGAGATAGAGAAAAAACGGCGCGCCAATCAATGCAATGGTGACTCCAACCGGAAAGCTTTGGCTTCCAAACACCAATCGTCCGGCGGTATCTGCCACGATCACCAGCAGCGCGCCGCCGAGTGCTGAAAAGGGAAGGAGCCAGCGATAATCGACGCCGATGCACATCCTGACAGCATGGGGCACGACGAGTCCGACGAAGCCGATGGGGCCAGTCAGTGCGACGGCACCACCGGCAAGCAGAATGACCACAACCACTGCCGCACCGCGCCAGAGGATTTGGTTCTGGCCGAGCGCGCGCGACGTATCCGCACCAAGGCTGATTATTGTCAGATGGCGGCCAAAGGGCAGGGCGGCGATGAGCCCAACAAGGATGTAGGGCGCGACGGTCTTGACCTGCTCAATGTTTCGCCCTGTCACGGAGCCTGCGGTCCACAAACGCACGGCATCGAGAGTGCTTTGGTCGAAGATCAGCACAACAGTGGTCACGGAGGTCAGGAACGTCGCAACAATGGCACCCGCCAGCATCAGCCTGAGAGGGGACTGTCCCACCATGCCCAGCGAGCCCAGCACATAAACAATGGTTGCCGCGATGGCCGCGCCGAGAAAAGCAAACCAAACGTAGATGTCGCCGATACCGGCACCGAAAACGGCCATAACCGAGACAACTGCAAAGGCAGCACCTGCGTTGATGCCGAGCAGGTCCGGTGAGGCAAGCGGATTGTTTGTTACTGCTTGCATGATGGCACCGGAGACAGCCAAAGCGCTGCCTGCCAGCAGCGCTGCAAGGGCTCGCGGCAGGCGAATGGTCATGACGATCAGGTGATCTCGCGACGTATCGGATGCGAAGATCGCAGAGATGACTTTGGCGGGCGGCATCGCCGTCGCTCCTTGCGCGATGGCGACCACGGTGGCAAGCATGAGCAGACAGAGCAATGCCGCAAGCGCAAGCATCCGTCCTGTATCGGTTTCAATCAGAAGGCCTGCCGTGCGTTTGGTCATGGGGCTGCCAGAACGAAGCGTTCGACATCATCAAGGATGCGGTTCGCTGAACTGATGCCGGAAAAACTTTGCCAGGGGCCACGGTCGACCCGATGGGCGCGACCTGCGCGCACAGCGGGCAGCAATTGCCAAAGAGGGTTCGCCGTCACCTGCTTTGCCAGTGCGTCGTCTGGCCCGCTTTCGAAACCGCTGGCAGCAACATAGAGCAGGACGTCGCCATCAAGATTTGCCAGCTCCTCCCAGTCTGGCCGCTTGACGATCGTGCCATCGGTCACGGTCTCATAGGCTGTGCGCTTCACGCCTGCTTCATGCAGCACAGCAAAAGGGGCATAAGCGTTTGGTCCGTCGACAAACACCACAAATCGATCCGGTGCCAAACGGACGGCAGACACCGTCAGTTTCTTGTCTTTCATGCGTTCACGAATGGCCGCGACGCGGTCATCATAGGCTGTCAAAGCAGTCTTCGCGGCGTCTTCACGGCCGGTTACCTCAGAAAGACGCTGAAAATAGACTTTCCAGTCCATGTGTTTAAACAGCACCGTTGGTGCAATCTTGGCAGCTTGTTCATAGATGCCGGAATGAACCTCGGCCGAGCCGATAATCAGATCCGGCTTCAACGCTGCGACGCGCTCCAGACTTGGCTCTTTGGGATTGCCAAGATCGACCATTTTTTCGGCTTTGACCACATCGAGCACGTCGCTTTCCGTAATCGCCATATAGGGGGTTGCGATGACAGGTGCCTTGAGTTCGATCAGCATTCCAAGCGTGATCAACGGATCAAGCGTGACAATGCGTTTTGGCTTGGCCGGAATGCACAGAGGCGGATTGTAGACACCTTCGGTCAACGATGTCCCCTGGCAGGCGGCTTGCGCCAGCGAACCGGTTAAAAGAAAAGCGAGGAGAAACAGACAGAAACGCAAGAGGGTCACCATTTTGTCGCCGAAATCGAAAATGGCTGCGGAGGGGATGCCCCCCCGCAGCCGACAGGATTAAAATTTCGCCCGCACGTTTAATCCGACCGATCGGCGCTTGCCAGCCTGGGCAAAGGGCAGCGAGTAATCCGGATCAACCACCGTGAAATATTTCTCATCCGTCAGATTTTCTGCAAACAAGGTCACTTCCCAGTTGTTTTTCTTGAAGCCAACCTGTGCGTTGGCAATGAAACGCGGATCAATCTTGTACATGCCCTTGGTGCCAAAGCGCGAATTATAGCTCGTTGTGTATTTAGCATCAGCGCCGACGAAAATACCGTTTTTGAACTCATAACGACCGCCAAAGCCCAGGCTGAACTCCGGGGCCTCGGGGAAGGACTTGCCGTCCTGCGGTTGGTTAAGCGCTGCATGGTTGAAATCGATGAACCGGGTGTTGAGGTAGCCGATCGATGCAAACGTGCTGAACTCGTCGGTGACCTGCATGGATGGTTCGATTTCAAAACCCCAGGCCCGCGATGTGGCGGCGTTCGAAATGATACGATATCCGGGGATGTTGGCGTCTGGCCTGATCTCGACCTGCTGATCATTATACTTTGTATAGAACAGGTTGGCATTCAACGTCAGGCGATCGTCCAGCAGTGTTCCCTTGTACGACAGCTCGATATTCTGCGAGTATTCCGGATCATAGGTGCCGAGCTTGCCTGTCACGCGGTCGAAATAGGACCCACCAGAGCGGAAGCCTTCTGTATAGGTGAGGCCCACCTTCTGGTTGCTGCCGAATTCCTTGGCCAGGCCGACCTTGGGCACGAAATTGAACTCGTTGAGGGATGTCGGGTTGCCGGTCAGCACAGGGGACGCGGTGATCCCGCCGAAATAATTCTGCTGATGGTCCTTGTCTCTCAGGTAATCCAGGCGTCCGCCCAATGTTGCAAACCAGGTTGGTACAAATTCGTAGGTCGCTTCACCGAAGATGGCAAGATTGGTCGTTTTGCGGTGCTGCGTGTCACTTTGCTGGAAAGCGTCGAACGCGACAATATCCGTGGCACCATCCCACTTTTCATAGCTGCCATAGACGCCGGTCACCCATTTCCAGCGATCACCTTCATAGTTCAGGCGGAATTCCTGGGTGAAAATGGAGTTGTCATCCTCGCCAGTGATACCGTTGACGACATTTGCGGTGCCATAATCAATGGAGCGACGATTGTTGATGCCATATTGAAAACCGGTTTGCGAGGTGAAGCGCAGGGTTTCAGAAATATCATGGGTAAACTCAAGTCCGAGATTATGCGCCTCGGTCCAGCGGTATTCGGTGTAGGTGACGGGTTGGTTGTTGAAATCGCCGCGTCCTGACTGGAGCCCGACGAGCGCGTCGTTCGGCCGGTCTTTCGAGTAGGAATAGGACAGGACTGCGCGGGTATCCGGCATCTCTGACGGTGTCAAAAGCAGCTTGCCGCGCACAATACCGCTGATGTCGGTGATCAGATCGTCGTAATTGCGGAAATCCTTGAAATCGGAATAGCTGGGTTGGGCCTTGGAGCGTTCAAACGCCCCGGAAATGCGAAGTGCGACCTGATCCTCCACGATCGGCGTGTTGACCGTGATGGCCGTTCCAACGAGCCTATCGCTACCAACGGTCGTGGAAACCTCAACTTCCTTCTCGAAGGTCGGATCCTTTGACTTGATGTAGACAGCCCCTGTCATGGCCGCACGCCCAGACAGCGTCGATTGCGGACCGCGATAGACCTCGACCTGCTCAACGTCCCAGAGGTTGCGCGCGCCAAAGCGGGCATTGTAGCGTGTCTGAAGGATGCCATCGATATAGACGGAACCCGCAGGTCCACCGGACGCGACCAGACCTTCGGAGCTCATGCCGCGGATCACGAAACCGGCATTGACTGTGGCACTGTCCATTGCGTTTGCCACGCGGCGAAACGTTTCCTGTGTGGTGCGGATCTGGCTGTTCACCAAGGTTTCGGAATTGAGAACGGCAACACTGCTTGTCGTGGCACCAAGCGTCGTCGCATCGCGCGCACCATAGATCGCGATTGGCTCAAGCACGGTCCCGTCCTGTTCCGGGTTTGCTGCGACAGACGGTGCCTTCTGCAGGGTCACCCGGTTTTGGCCAGCAAAGCGAACATCGACATCGGTTCCGGCGAGCACGGCCTTCAACGCTTGTTCAGGCGTCAACGTCCCCTTGACGCCGGGGGTGGATTTGCCTTGCGCAATTGACGCGTCAAACAGAATCTGAAGGCCGGTCTGCGCGGCAAGGCTGTTCAGCGCAGGTGTCAGCGGACCAGCGGGCACAGAAATCGCTTGCTGTGATGCCTGAGCTTGCGCCTCGCGCACCATTGTCGGCAGGGCAGGTGTCAACATCGCAAGCGCCGATCCTGCAAAAAGGATAGCCTTGAGGCGCGCCCGTGCCTCGCCTGTCGCGGAATACGTCTTTATCATAAAACCCCCAAACTCTTCGGTACTCGGGGCTTCGCAGCCCACCGCAAGGAGCAACCCACATTGTGCTCGGGAGGGAGACGATTGATGATCCCGATTTGGGACTCCGCTCCTTAAAAAATGTTGGTTTTTTAGAATTTGTCAGGGGGGAATGGTCATCAGTTTTCTGAAAAGGAAAATGAAAACAACATAGTTAGGCCGGATTAATGTTAGCCTGATACACTCTCGTCAGCGACACCGAGATGTTGGCGCATGGCAAGGCGCAACTCTTCGTCCCGTTCCGCAGCGGCTTTCAGAACGCAGGTCGGGCAGTATTCTCCGCCCTCAACGAGATAAAATCGGCAACAGCCACCGCGTTGGCGAAAGGTGTATGAAAACTCCTGTTGGTTCTTGTCGAGCACAGTCAGATCAAAATAGTGGAGCTGACGGTTGGCAAGAGGTGAGCCGGGGACTTTGAGGATCTGCATCGCAGCCGTCTTTGCCACCTCGACGCAGCCGAACCGACGGCCAGCGTCGAGAAAACGACCCGCAATTGAATCACTGGCGAGCCGCCAGAGCGCTGAGCGCGACAGGCGCGTGCGCGCGTGGATTGCCTCAATCACGGGGCGGAAATGTCGCTCGATTTCGGCCCGAAAGCGCTCGGCGGCAGCTGTGTCGCCCAGTTGGCCCTGCCAGAATTGCCGTTTGAGAAAACGTACATGGGCGCGCCGCACCCGGTGCATTTCCCCGTCATGCGGCTCTTGTGCCGTATAGAACGAAAGGGCGACGCCAGACGGTGAAAGATCCGGGATGAGGCCAAAACCGACGAAGATCGGAACGGCAGCACCGGCCAGAATATAGCCATAGTCGGACATCATCTGCGCCGCAGCCGTCTTGATGTCTGTGCCGTCGTTCAGAGATTGCTCGAAGGCGAGAAATTCGCGAATGGCAGCATCGTCAGAAAAAAATGCATCGCTCGTCACCCATCCGGTGACTGCCGGACCAATATCCGCACGGACATCCGGCATATAGGCGGCCTGCGCATCAAGGGCGCGCCGGACCATGGCCTTCTCCGATGTTGGTATGTCGATCGCGGCCTTCATTGCTTAACCCTCACGCCTTGGTTGATTTTCGCCTGTTCCCAACCAGAGAGGTGCCAGTCGTGCGGGCAGCGTGTCAAGTACCGCGCGCTCCAGCATATGTGCGCCGGCAACGGAATGCAGGCTGGTGCCGCCGGTGACGAACTCACACCAGGCGGCAGCGGCCTGCCTGTTTACAAAGGCGTCGCCATCGGAGAGAAAAATATGGGCAGGACAATCGAGTGTGCCGCGCGTTGCATCATGCACATAGGTCTCGCAGATCCTGAAATCATTGCGCAAAACCGGTTCAAAAAGCTCCATGGCATCAGGATTATTGAGGATTTCCGCGTCTGTTCCGCCGAGATCGATCAGCGCTTGGCGAAAGGCCGCGGCTTCCATTGTGTGGAACGGCTCTCGCTCATAGACCATACGGTCCGGGGCGTTGCAGCCAAGCGCGAAAAACACTTCTGGCGTCCGCAGACCCGCCGCTTCGAGCCGACGGGCGATCTCATAACCGAGCAGAGCACCCATCGAATAGCCGAAAATCGCATAGCGACCGCCGATATAAGGCTCAAGCTCAACGGCAAGCTGATCGGCAAGCGCGTCAATTGACCGTGGTGCCGGTTCGTTATAGCGCGCTTCGCGGCCGGGCAGCGCAACGGCATGCACCGTCATCGTGCTTGGCGCGGTTCGTACCCAGTTGCGAAAAAGCCCGGCTCCGGTGCCTGCTGGGGGCAGGCAAAGAAGCATCGGGCGTGATGGCGTTATCGTCATATGTCAATCTCGATATGGTCGGTGGCGGGGGTGGCCTGCGGACGAAGACTGTCGATATAGTCCGCAAGCTCCGCAAGGACGGGGCGCTCAAACAGTGCGCGCATTGGCACCGGAACGGAGAACGCGTCACGAAGGCGGCTGGCGACACGCACGGCAAGGAGTGAATGGCCGCCCAGCTCAAAGAAATGGGCCCGCCCGTCAAGGGCACCGCATTTGAGCACCTCCGTCCAGATGTACGCCACTGTAATTTCCGTCGCCGAAGGCGCTGCGGATGTCACGGTGCCCGCGGCTGCTTTTTTCAATGGTATCAAATGGGCAGTGTCCTCAGATCCGGTCTTGGAGAGACCGGCAACTGCCATCGCTGGAGGAAGGTCATCAAGAATTGCGCAGACATCTGCAGCAGATGAGCGGATGATGATGGAGATTATGTCGCCTAAGCGTTCGAGCAGGGCGGTGGCGCTCTCAGATGTCAGCATATCGCGGCTGAAACCGGCCATCAGTGTCAGCCCCGCCGAATGCGGTGTCGCCCAGAGCGTGAGCGGAAAATGCGTTCGCTCATCAAAGTCGATGCCTTCAGTTTTGAGCAGCAAAGGCGAATTCTCCCGTGTCGCCTTTGCTGGAAAATTCTCAACAACGAGCAGCGTGTCGAACAGCGAAACGCCCGGACCTTGGAGAGTGGCGAGCGGCACATGGTCGTGCTCACCCGTTTCGGCATGGGCTTGCTGGAGGGTTGCGAGCCAGTCAGAGACAGATTGGCCCTGCTTGATTTGAACACGCACAGGCAGCGTGTTGATGAAGAGGCCGATCATCGTCGTTGCCCCTTCCAGTGTCGCCGGGCGCCCGGCTGTCGTTGTGCCGAAGATCAGATCACGGCTGCAGGTCTGGCGTGCAATCAGCAAGCTCAGCGCCCCTTGCAGCAGCGTGTTGAGTGTCAGTCCATGGGCGGCACCATAGGCCAACACGGCGTCATGCAGCGGTTTTGGGATTTCCCGGCATTGCCGCTCGAACTGGCCTGTCGCTTCCCCTGCCAGAAGCCGGGTTGTGCCCGCAAAACCCTTAAGTCGATCTTGCCAGAAGCGAAGCGACACGGCCCGCTCGCGCTTCTTCAGCCAACCGATGTAATCGCCGTAAGGGCGGGAGGGCGGAAGGGAAGGCTCGGCCTTGCCTATTGCGCGCCGGTAGAGGGCCAGCACCTCGTCGAGCAATTGACGGATCGACCAGCCGTCGAGGATGATATGATGGTAGCAGACAACCATGATCGACTGGTCTTGTCCGGTTCTGATCCATTGGACCCGGATGAGAGGTGGCCGGCGCAGGTCAAACGGCTCGGCCCGGTTGGCGGAAAACATGGCTTGCAGCCGCTCGCGCTCGGAAGCAGCATCAAGATCGGTCCAGTCCAGCCTCTTGAATGTCACGGGAAGGCTGCGGAAGGCGATCTGAAACGGCTCGTCGCGCTCCTCCCAGAAGAAGCCCGAGCGCAGGATCGGATGGCGGTCAATTGCGCCTTGCCATGCCGCCTTCAGAGCATCAGCATCGACGTGGCCGGTGATGCGCAATGCCGTTTGCGGCATATAAAGGCCGTCGCCGGGGGAAGACACCGAATGAAAAAGAATGCCCTCCTGCATCGGGGCAAGCGGATAGATATCGGCGATATTGTTGCGCTCTAGGCGCTGGCTCGCATTCTGCATGGTGCCCTCAGAGATTGCGCAGGATGGCTTCGAGGTCATCCTGGTCAAGTGTCATGTGCTTGAAGTCCGCAGGCGTATAGCCGGCGTCTGTTGATGTCAGGCAGAAATCGACAAGGCTTTCGAGATGGTTTTGCAGCCCCGCTGCAAGCGTCTCGATTGTCTGCCGGTCGTGAATCTGCCGGGAATAGGCAAGGCGAATGCGCAAATGCCCGCCGCTGATGATTGCATTGATGTCGAGCAACACCCCGCGCGGATTGCGCGCACCACGCGGATCACCCGCTGGCTCCGTTGCGCGTGACAAGAGCGCATCGTGGGAAAACAGCGTGTCCGTCTGACCAAGATAGTTGAACCGGATCTCGGCTATGTCCTCCAGCCGGGGCAATGCAACGCCCTTCAGATATTTCAGGACGCCATAACCGATACCGTCATTTGCAACACGGCGGAGACTTTCCTTGACCGAGAGCAATGTGGTTCGGGTGTCGCGCGTGGTGACATCGAAGAGAACGGGATAAAGGCCCGTGAACCAGCCGACGGTTCGGCTCAGATCGACGCTATCGAACAGGTCGGGCCGGCCGTGACTCTCAAGGATCAGCCGGTGCCTGTCATGCCCGCTCCAGTCGCGGAGCGCATTGTAAAGTGCAGCCAGCATGACTTCTTCGGCATCGATTGGATAGCAGGACGGAACATCCCGCAGAAGGCGTCCGGTGAGGTCCGGATCGATTGTCAGATCAACAATGGCTGTGTCGCCAGCACAATTGCTGCCCGAGTGGTCTGTCGGGATCGCTGCGGTCTTGGCCTCCACGATCGTGTGCCAATGGTCCTCTTGCTCATCAAACACGTCACTGTCTTTGAGCGCACGCACCCAGACATCAACCCCCGTTGTGCGGGGTGGCAAGCGCATCTCAAGACCGGCCTCAATCGCCGCCAGGCATGTTTGAAGGTCATCCAGCAGGATGCGCCAGGAGACGCCGTCGATCACAAGATGATGCGCTGCGATCAGCAGACGTTGCTCGCGCCCGTCGATGGTCACGAGCGTGGCACCCCAGAGCGGGCCCTCCGTGAGATTGAAGCTGCGTTGCAGCGCATTCGCCTCACCCAAAAGCGCGACTTCCGCCTCGGATGCCATGCAACGAGTGGAACGCAGCGGTGGTGCGGCTTCAACCTCCGTCACGACCTGATGCCACTGTCCGTCTTGCTGGACGAAACGACTGCGCAGCGCATCATGGGTCTGGTGGAGAAGGTCCATGGCCTTTTGGAGCATCTTGTCATCCAGCATCCTGCCGGGTTTCAGCACCAGTGCCTGATTCCAATGGGCAATCTCCGGGTAATTCTGCTCAAAAAACCAGTGCTGTGCCGGGCCAAGCGGAATGTCTCCGCGCATCGGTCCGGTTTCAGGCGGTTCTGGTGCCAGATCTGAGACAGAAGCGGCAAGGGCTGCAAGCGTTGCATATTGGAAGATATCGCGTGGTTTGATGGCTATGCCAATGCGGCGCGCCGCAGCCACGACCTGAATAGCAAGGATTGAATCTCCGCCAAGCGCAAAGAAGTTGTCGTTGCGTCCAATTGCCTCGCGGCCCAGAAGTTTCGCCCAGATCGCAGCGATCTTCTCTTCATAGCCACCGTGTGGTGCGTGGTCGTCTGCGACCATTTTGGCTTCATCGGATGGGTCGGGCAGAGCCTTGCGGTCAAGCTTGCCGTTTGGCAGACGCGGCAGCTTGTCCAGCATCGCAAAAAACGTTGGCACCAGATGGCGGGGCAATTCGCGGCTTAAGTGAGCCGAGAGTGCTGCCTTTTCAATTGGTGCCGCCACCTCGATCCAGGCAGCCAGACGGGCATAGCCGGTATTGTCGCGCCAGGCATCGACGGCGGCACCTGTCACGCCGGGATAGCGCATCAGCACAGCCTCGACCTCGCCGGGTTCGATCCGAAAACCGCTGATTTTCATCTGGCGATCAGCGCGTCCAAGATAGTCGAGATTGCCGTCGGCCAGCCGACGAACGCGGTCGCCAGTCCTGTAGAGCAGGGGTGCTTGGCCGGTGCTGTCAAACGGGTTTGGCAGGAAGCGCTCGGCCGTCAGGTCCGGGCGATTGTGATAGCCGCGCGCGATACCCTCGCCCGCCAGATAAAGCTCGCCCGGCATGCCGATTGGCACTTCATTGAGCGCTGCGTCAAGGACATGGGCGGTGGTGTTGGTAATGGGCTTGCCGATATGGATGGGCAGCCCCGCGGTGTCGATCCGGCATCCGGTGGAATAGGTCGTGTCCTCGGAGGGGCCATAGAGATTGTAAAGCGCCTCGACCTGTCCGCTTTCCAGAATTGCGCGTGCAAGGCTTGGCGGTAGCGGTTCGCCCGCAAGGCAAACTGTTTTTGCTTTAGCGGGCAATGGGCCAAACCGCATGAGTTCGGTCATCGGGGTCGGCACGGTGTTGATAAGTGTGATCTCGTTGGCGAATTCTGCGTCCGGCAGTTCGAAAAGATCATCAACGATGAAGATCCGCCCACCGGCGGCCAGCGTCACAAAAATTTCGAAGATGGACAGGTCGAAGCAGACCGATGTTGAGGCCAGCATTCCGGCAAAGCTTTCCGCCGGGAAGGTGTCGAGCGCCCAGTGTGTGAAGGCAATTGCATTGCGATGCTCGATTGCAACACCCTTCGGCAGCCCTGTCGAGCCTGAGGTGTAGATGAGATAGGCGAGGTCGCGTCCTTCGGTTGTATGGGGGAGAGGGACCCCGGAAACGGCCTGCGTTCCGTTCCAGATGGTGGTCGGATCGAGGGTTTTGATGTCGGCAAAGTCATCGCGCTCCTCCTGCGTCAAAAGCAGGGAAAGGCTTGCGTCTTTTGCGACAAAGGCAATCCGTTCCTTCGGATATTTCGGATCGAGCGGCACATAGGCCGCCCCCGTCTTTAAGACGGCAAGCATGGAAGCAATGAGATTGACGGTACGCTCAAGGCAAATACCGACAGCACTGCCGCGTCCGATGCCAAGAAAGGCGAGATGCCGGGCAAGCGCCTCCGCTTGCCGATCAAGCTCAGCGTAGGTCAGGCTGCTGTTTCGATCGGTGACGGCAATGGCATCGGGTGTGCGCTCGGTTGAGCGCGCAAAGAAACCGTGCAAGCTTTTTGGCGTCGCATCATAGGTCTTTGCCGTCGCGTTCCAGGTAGCAATCTGCTGGCGCTGCCGCTCGGGCAGTCCGTCGATTTCGACCTGTGCTCGCTCAGGGGCCGATAAAAGAGCCTCGACCAAGGTGGTGAAGGCCTCTGCCATATGAAGGATCGTCTCTTGGCGGAACAGATCGCTGCGATAAATCAAGGTGGCGGAAAACTGTTCGCCGCGATGGCGCAGATCCAGCGTCAAATCGACCTTCGACGTTTCCTGTGCAAGCACCACCGGCGTCGCGGTCAGGCCCCCAGGGCATGGGCTGTGCGGCTCGTCCGCTTGCCATGTGACCATCACCTGAAACACGGGGTTGTGGCTCCAGCTTCGCTCGATCGAGAGGGCATCGACAACGCATTCGAACGGCGCATCCTGATGGCGGAAGGCATCAAGGACAAGCGAACGCGTGGCCGCAACCTGCTGCGAAAAGCTTGTTGCAGCATCATGCGTCAGTTTCAGCGCCAGTGTGTTGACGAACAGTCCGATGACATCTTCCAGCGCGCGGTTTGGCCGCTCGGATACCGGCGTTCCGATGACGACATCGGACGCGCCGGAATAACGCGACAGCAGGGTCGAAAAGGCAGAAAGAAGCACCATGAAGGGTGTCGCGTCCCGCTCATGGGCAAAATTGACCAGACGGGCCGTGAGCGCACGATCAAGATGGAAATGAACGCTTCCGCCCTTGAACTCTTGGCGCGCACCACGCGGAAAATCCGTTGGCAGTTCTAGAAGCGGGGGTGCATGTTTCAGCAGGCGGCACCAATAGTTGATCTGCTCGCCCAGCGGCTGCTTTCGCTGCCAAGCGGCGAAATCGCCATAGGTCAGGATAAGCGGCGGAAGGTCTGCCACTTTGCCCTGTCGGCCCGCATCATAGAACCGTGTCAAATCCCGCAGCATCAGCTGAAGCGATTGCGCATCCGAGACAATGTGGTGGAGTGCTACGAAAACAACGTGCTCGTCTGTGGAGAGACGGAAAATCTGGGCGCGGAATAGAGGGCCGGTCGCCATGTCAAACGGCTGCGTGCATGCAGAGGCAAGCGCCTCCGGCAAGGCGGCTTCGTCCACATCCACAATTGCAATGTCTGGATGGCTGCTGGCATCGATCTCGATCACAGGCTGACCATCGCGATTGACGATCCGCGTGCGCAATGCCGGATGGCGTGCAACAAGGGCTGTGAAAGCGTGTTGCAGCACATTAATATCAAGCGCGCCATGAAAGCGGATTGCGGCGGGCACAGTGTAAGCGGCGCTGTCCGGCTCCAGCTCGGCCAATGTCCAAAGCCGCTGCTGGGCAAAGGACAGAGGTATTTTCGTACCGTCCGGGAGGGCGTCGATGGCGTTTACAGGTGCTGTCACCGGTGTCTCGTCACGCGCAAGGGCGGCGGCAAAATCCTTGAGGCGGGGGAATTCAAACAGTTTTCGCAGCACGGCATTTGTCGGAAGCGATGACGACAGCCGGGCAATCATGCGCATGGCCAGCAACGAGTGGCCGCCAAGCCGGAAGAAATTGTCGTCCCGGCTGATCGAATCGATGGCCAGCACATCGGCCCAGGCATCAGCGATACGCTGTTCCGTTTCGGTCTCAGGCGGGCTGAACCCGGTGGCGACTGTTGCGGCCAGCGATGGCAGTGCTGCGCGATCAATCTTGCCGTTCGGCTGCTGCGGCAGGCGGGGCAGAAAGCACCAGAGCGTCGGCACCATATGGACAGGGAGGGTTTGGGCCAGCGCACGGCGCAGCTCTGTTTCATTCAGTCTCACGCCGTCTTGGGGTTCGATAAAGGCAGCAAGCTGCCGATCCGTGCCTTGCGTCACAGCCACAACCGCCTTTTCGACGCCGCTAATCTGTTCGAGATTGTGCTCGATTTCGCCTGTTTCGATGCGCAAGCCACGCACTTTCACCTGATGGTCAAGCCGCCCGCAGAATTCGAGGTTGCCATCGGCCCGGCGGCGGATGCGATCCCCGGTCCGGTAAAGACGGGAGCCGGGCTCACTCGAGAACGCGTTGGCAATGAAGCGCTCAGTGGTTTGCTCAGGTCGGCCAAAATAGCCGCGCGCAAGGCCCGTGCCGCCGAGATAAAGCTCGCCGGAAAGGCTAGGTGGGCGCAAGCGACCGGCACGGTCGAGAATATAGGCTTGCGTGTTCGGCAAGGGCTTGCCGATCGGCACAACGCCGCCGTGATAATGATCGCCGTGCAAGGGCACTTCCGTTGAAAAGCAGGTATCCTCCGAAGGGCCGTAGAGATTGAGGATACGCAGGTTCGGATAATCGCGTTTCAGAATGGAGACAAGTGCTGCTGGCAGTGGCTCTCCGCAGAAGGTTGCGGTGCGCACACTGTTTGGCAATCGCTGTTCCTGTAGCAGTTCTTGCAAGAGGCTTGGGACCGTATTGATGAACGTCACATCAACCTTGGCGGAAAGCTGCGGCAGCGCCAGAAAATGATCTGCGACAACAAGCGTGCCGCCGAGCACGAGGGGCGCGTAAAGTTCGAAGATCGACAGATCAAAACTGATCGAGGTTGGCACCAGCATGCGCGCCACCTCTTCGCGGGTGAACCGCTCCCGCGCCCAATACATGAAGGCGACGACGGAGCGATGCTCGATGGCGACGCCCTTGGGTCTGCCTGTCGAGCCGGATGTATAGATGATGTAGGCGAGATGGTTCGGTGAGACAGCAGGCTGCGCCTCCAGCCGGAGGTCTGGCAGGGTATTAATGTCAACGAGTGTCTGGGCTGGCGTGGCGAAGGCCGGGCGGTGATCGGTGAGCAGGATGGTGATCCCGCTGTCCTCGGCAATGAAGGCGAGGCGGTTTGCCGGATAATCGGCATCGAGCGGCACATAGGCCGCACCGGCGCGCATGATGCCAAGGATACCGGCGATCATCCGGGGTGAGCGGCGCATGCAAATGCCCACCCGGTCGCCGGGCTTGACACCGTCGGCCACCAGACTTGCGGCCACACGCGAAGACTGCGCTTCGAGGTCGCGATAGGACCAGGTCAGATCGCCATCGGTCACCGCGTCCGCGTCCGGTGTTTGCTCGACCTGTTTCAGGAAGAGATCATGCAGGCATTCCTCAACCGGATAATCCCGCACGAGACCAGAACTGGCTGCGATGATGGCTGCTTCTTCCTCCGGTGTCAGAAGAGAAAGCGTCGAGAGCCGCCGCGAGGGTTCGCGCACCACAAGCTCCAGCAGGCGCTCGAAACGGACAAGCATGGAGGCGATGGTGCTCTCATTGAAAATCTGGCTTGAATATTCGATCTTGCCCTTGATATCCGGCTGGTCGTCTTCGAGGTTGAAGCGAAGGTCATATTTTGTCGCCACTTCGCGCAGCGGATAGGGTTCAATCGTCAGTCCATGCAGGCCTGGCGGCGGGGCAATGCTGTGCTGAATGTCGAATTTCACGTTGAAGAGCGGGTTCAGGTCCGACAGCGAGCGCTCTGGATTGATCGCTTCGACAAGGCGCTCAAACGGGATATCCTGATGGGCAAGGCCACGGCGCACAGCATCGGCAACCTTCTGGAGCAGAGCCGTGAAGGTCGGATCGCCGGATAAGTCGTTGCGGAACACGAGCGTGTTGACGAGCGGTCCCATCATGGTCTGCGTCTCGGGCCGGTCGCGGTTGGCAACCTCGCTGCCAATGATAATGTCGTCGCTGTCAGTATAAAGATGCAAGAGCACGTTGAAGGCAGCAAGCAGCAATGTGAAGAGACTGACATTCTGCTCGGCGGCAAGTGCGCGCAGCCTGAGCGACAATGCCCGGTCGATCAAAACGGGAAGGTGCGCGCCGCTGAAGCTTGCGGTCAGGCTGTGTGGACGATCCAAGGGGAGTTCCAGCACAGGCAGTTCGCCCGCAAGGCTCTCTGTCCAGTAGTCCAACTGCTCGGCAAGGGCGGGACCGTCCAGCAAGTCGCGCTGCCACAGCGTCCAGTCGGCAAACTGCACCGGAAGGGGTGCGAGTGTTGCAGTGGTTCCTGTCGCTTCCGCATGGTAAAGCGTCGAGAGATCCCGGGCAAAGACGCCCATCGACCAGCGGTCGCTGATGATATGATGCATGCCGAGCGCCAGCACATGCTCGTAATCGCTTACCGCAACCAGTGCCGCACGGATCGGCGGGCGGGTGAGATCATAGGGCGTCTCGACAATTGCTTTGAGCTGAAGACGGGCCGCTTTTTCCGGTTCGGGATGCTGTCGGCAATCGTGATAGCCAATATCAGCCGCGCCGGATGCCTCGACCACTTGCTGCGGCTGGCCATCCTCGCCCATCTTAAAGCGTGTCCGCAGGGGTTCGTGCCGAGTAATGAGGGCGGCATAGGCGCGCGCAAGGGCTGCGCGGTCGAGCGCGCCTTTCAGTCGAAGTGCCAGGTTCATATTGTAGGCAACGGTGCCGGGGTCCAGCTGCTGCATGAACCAGAGGCGTTTTTGCGCCGATGACAGCGGAACCGCCGCCTCGCGGTCTGCCCGTGGCTGGATGCCGGAGGGGGCGGGAACCGTAATGCCCTGTGCTTTCAGCTTCTGTTCCAGCAGCGCCCGCCGCTCTGGTGAAAGCCCGGCGATCTTTGCGAAAAGTTCGTTCATTGTGCATTTCCTCCGGCGAGAAGCCTGCTCACATCGGCGTCGGACAGGGTATCGACCTCATTGAGAAGATCGGCGATGGCGGAAAGGTCGGTCTTCTGCGTCATGCGCTCCAAAATCGATTGGGCGATTGCTGCGGCGGTCGGATTGTCGAAAAGCAGCTCGCGCATGGCGATATCCACGGGGAAGGCCTCCCGGAGTTTGGCAACGGCGCGGATGGCGAGCAGGGAATGGCCGCCGAGTTCATAAAAGCCGTCATCGGCCCCGATGGGCGACAGGCCCAGGATGTCTTCGAAAATGTGAACGATTGTCGCTTCGGTGTCATTGCCGGGCTTGCGGTAGGCGACACCGAGTGCGGGGCGTCCACGCCCGCCGTCAGTGGCGGCTGCCTCCTGCGCATCAAGGTCGGAAGCGACCGGGGGAATGGCCGCACCCGAAAGCATGGTCTGTCCGGTGGCCCCATTTTCAATCAGGCGTCGCGTGAGATCCCATGCGGCCGCAGTCGAGATCGCGAAAGCGTTTGCACGGCCCGTCGCCTGCAAGGTCGTGCCGGGGTTTGCCTCGATCAGCGGATAGCCGATTGCAAACCATGGCGTGGTGCCATTCTTGTTCTCTTCGGCGACAATCCGGTCAATAGCATGGTGCGTGGCGGCGTAAGCACCAAGGCCAAGCCCGCCAACGAGGGTTGAGAGCGAGGACTGAACGCAGCAAAAACCGATTTTCCGCTTCGCAATAGCCTCACCAAGTGCACGAACCGGGCGCAGTTTGCTGGCGATATTATAGGCCCAATGGGCATCCGCCAGCGCATCAATCAGCGCGGCGGAGTGGTGGTTCGACTGCGGCAGGCTGAGAAAGATGCCGTCAATCCGACCAAATTCCGCAGTGACATCATCCAGAGCAGCGTTCAAGGCGGCGGCATCGCCGCAATCGAGCTGCCGTTTAAACCGAGCCGGATGCTTAAAAGCCGGTGCGGATGAATCGTGAAGCAGAGCGACGGTCGCGCCCAGACCGGACAGCGCATCAACCCAGGTCTCGCCAACGCCATCCGCGATATTGCCGACCACCACATAGACACCGTTGGCCTTAAAGGCTTGGCCACCTTGCGGCGCTTCAAACCGTTCCGTTTCCGGCAGCCAGCGATGCGCACCACGCAAGGCGAGCACATCCTCTTTCGCTGACAAGGCATCGCGAATGCGTCTTGCACTTTCAGGGGGCCTGGTAGCGTCAATATCGACATGGCGGCAATGGAGCGACGGATATTCTTGAGCGATCACCTGAAGAACGCCCGCAGTCAGAGCCTGCGCAATATCAAGCTCTTCCAGGCCGATTACATCGGCTGCCGACCGGGTCAAAAGTGTCAGAGTGACGGGGCGATCGTGCTTTACCAGTTCCCGCACCAGCGCCAGAAGGGCTTGCGCAGCAGTTTCCGGCGCTTCGTTTGCCTGAGGCGTAAGAGGCCAGCCGAAGACAATATGGTCGGGGCTTGCCCCCCGCTCAACGAGGCTCTCAAAGAGGCTGGCGTAGTCGTCGCTGATCGTGGGGCGGAGGCTGAAGCAGCGGAAGTCGGGTTCGCTAAAACCGGTGCCGATCATGGCGCGATAGGGTTCCGCACCGCTGCGCTCAAGCTCGGTGGCGAGAGCGGAGCCAAGGTGACCATCGTCGAAAACAAGCACGCGGCCCTTCAATCGAGCAGAGCTGTTGCTCACGTGCGCGCGCCGCCAGGTGGTGCGGTAGAGGCCGGGGCCTTCAACAGATGCTGCCGTTCTTTTGGTTGTGGCAGGCTCGCTATCCGCATCGACCCAGTAGCGCTCGCTTTGGAAGGGATAGGTCGGAAGCCGTACGCGCCGCCGACCAGCCGCTTCGCCAGAATCCAGAGTGCCGTTCAATTGCCAGAACCGACCGACAGCCGACAAAACCTGCCCCGGTTCATCCTTGCCTTCTGCAAGCGTCACTATGATCCGGCTTGCATCGACGCGTGCCGCAGCGGTCAATGTGCCAAGTGCGCGACCGGGGCCGATCTCAACGAAAACAGGTGCTGTAAGGGATTGCAGTGTGCGTGTCCCATCTTCGAAGCGGACGGGCTGCAACAGATGACGCGCCCAATAGTCCGGGTCGGTCGCATCTTTCGCTGTCATCCATGTTCCCGTGACATTGGAAATCAGCGGTATTTGCGGCGCTGACAGGTGAATGCCTGCAACGACATCGCGGAACTGTACTGCCGCTTCCGTCATCATCGGCGAATGGAAGGCGTGGGAGGTTTTCAGCAGGCGTGCGGCAATACCCTTGTCTTTCAGGCGTGTCTGAAGATTTGCAATTGCCTGCATTGGGCCGGAGAGAACACTGAGACCGGGTGCATTGGCAGCGGCCAGCGTAATCACGTCATCAAGCCAAGGCGTGATCGGCTCATCCGCATGCATCACCGCCAGCATGGCACCGGGTGCTTGCGCCTGCATCAACCGCCCGCGCGCAACAACGAGCTGAAGCGCTGTTTCGAGGTCGAAGACACCAGCAAGGCAGGCGGCGACATATTCACCGATGCTGTGGCCATGCAGGGCCGCGGGTTTCACGCCGTGGCGCATCAAGGCGTGTGCGAGCGCGTATTCAACGGCAAAAAGCGCGGGTTGGGCGAAGGCCGTGCGGTCAAGGTCATCCGTGTTCGAAAACAGGCAGGCTTTGAAATCGATCCCCATCAGCCGATCAAGGTCGGAGGCGCAGGCGTCAAAGGGTTCACGAAAGGCAGGCAGGTCGGCGTAAAGCGCCTTCCCCATTGCTGCATAAGGGCTGCCCTGACCGGGAAACAGGAACACGGCTTGCGCTGTCTCGCCTTCTGCCGTGCCGGTTTGAACAGAGTTGCGCAGGCTTCTGACAGCCTCTTTGGCGTTGCACGCCACGACGAAACGACGCTTGGCAAAATCGCGGCGACCATGGCGCAACGTGTGCGCAACATCCGCAAGCGTCGGGGCATGTGTATGGTCCAAGCCTGCGGCAAGATGCGCTGCGAGCGCCTCGCTACTGGCTGCAAGCTGCGCCTCGGTTCGTGCCGACAGAAGCAAGAGTTCCGGGCCGCTGCCTGCCTTTGAGGCAGAGCTAGGTGGGGCCTCTTCCAGTACAATATGGGCGTTGGTTCCGCCAATGCCGAAGGAACTCACGCCCGCGCGGCGCGTGCCGATCTGATTGTCCCAATCGCGCAGACGTTGATTGACGAAAAAGGGGCTGGTTGCGAAATCAATCTGCGGATTCGGGTTCTCATAATGGAGGCTTGCCGGAATCCGCCGGTTTTTCAGGGCCAGCACTGCCTTGATGAAGCCTGCAATACCGGCGGCGGTGTCGAGATGGCCAATGTTGGTTTTGACCGAGCCGAGCGCGCAAAAGCCCCGGCGCTCAGTATCACGACGAAACGCCTTGGTCAGAGCTGCAACTTCTATCGGGTCGCCGAGTCTGGTGCCCGTTCCATGGGCCTCGATATAGCCAATGGTGTCAGCCCGCACGCCTGCCATGGTCTGCGCATCGGCGATCACCGCCGCCTGACTGTCCACCTGCGGAGCGGTGAAGCTTGCTTTGAGTGCGCCGTCATTGTTGATCGCCGAGCCGAGGATGACGGCATCGATCGTATCGCCATCGGCAAGCGCATCTTCCAGCCGTTTCAACACCACGATGCCGACCCCGCTGCCGGGAACCGTGCCGCTTGAGGCAGCATCAAAGGCGCGGCAATGGCCATCAGGCGAGAGGATGCCGCCTTCACGAGCGCGATAGCCCAAGGATTGCGAGAGGGCAATGCCGCCGGCCAGCGCCATGTCGCAATCGCCAGACAGCAAGCTCTGGGCGGCCATGTGGACGGCAACGAGCGAGGAGGAGCAGGCGGTTTGCACGGTGATGGCCGGGCCGCGCAGGTTCAGCTTGAACGCGGTGCGGGTGGCCAGAAAATCCTTGTCATTGCCGACGAACAGCTCATAGGGGCTGACGGTCTCGCGGATGCGGCTGTTGTCATGCAGGTTGAAGACATAGGTGTTGATGCCAGCGGCGGCGAAAACGCCAATTGGTCCTTGATAGCGGTCCCCCACATAACCGGCAGTTTCCAGTGCCTGCCAGGCGCATTCGAGGAAGATGCGCTGTTGCGGGTCGAGAATTTCAGCCTCGGCGGGGCTATAGCCGAAAAAAGCCGCATCGAAGCGATCCGAACCCACAAGCGGTGTGCTGGCGGCCACAAAATCCGCAAGGGCCGCCATTTCCGCAGAAACACCCCGTTGTTTCAGGGTCTCCGGCGAGAGGCGCTCGATCGATTCCACACCCTCAATCAGGTTTTGCCAGAAGCGTTCAACATCCGGTGCACCGGGAAAGCGGCCAGCCATGCCGATCACGGCAATATGATGCCTGTTGTCATCAAAAAGAGGGGCTGCGGACAGGTCATTCATAACAAGGTTCCTTGATCTGTTCTGGTGGTACGCTCAGGAATGAAACGGGCAACCTTTGCCCTTGGGGTCGATCAGGCCGAGCCGTCCGCGTTCAAAGCGGCGCAGCGTATCGACGGCATTGCGGTCCTCGAAGCGCAGGCTTCCGCTGTCCACGAAGCGCGAGCAGACGCCTGCATGGCTCTCGGCAAGATATTTATAGGCCGCAATAAACCCGGAATGCGCGGCGGCGAGCTCATTCGGCAGCGTTTCAAAAATCGGGCGAAGGTCCCGCCAGACGCTGATCAGAACGGCATGGTCCCAAGACATCAGGCCGCTGAAATCGTCCGATTGCACATGTGGCTGGGTCATCGAGGCGCGCACCGTCGTCTCGTAGACGTCTTTCGGAAAACTCGCGGCGAGTTCCATGGACGCAGCCGAGGAAATAAGCAGTGTCGAGGCGGTCTCAAGCTCCTGCTCGGCAGCGGCCAGCTGGCCGCGCTCCATTGATAGCTGGAACCGGCGAAGGGAAACGATGAGCCCCTGAACGTTCAAAAAGAATGCCCAGTGAAACTCCCGCCAGATCGCATAGGGAGACGGAGGGCTGACGGCCATCATCGCAGCGGCTCCAGACCGAAGGTCCGGGCAAGCAGATGCGCGTGGCTTTCAAAGCCTTCCATCTGGTGGCGGACGTGGATCACGGGAAGTTCCGGGCTGCGGGCAAAAAGCTGCGTGACGGCGCGCACTGTCTGGACAAGGCTACGCACCATGGCGACAGCGGGTTCTTCCGCAGACTGACGATTGACGCGGAAATAGCGGTCATAGTCCGTCGCCTGAAAGGGGGTGAGCGGCAGCCCCTCTGTGTCGATTTTTGGCCTTTCGTCTGCCGCCTTGCCCAGTTCAGTCAGCAGCGCATCCAACCGGGCGGGACTGTCGCGATGATCGAGCGCAATCGCCTCAAGCAGACCGGAAAGCACGCCATGCATGCGGCGTTTCTCGCCATCGCTGAGCTGCGCTTCTGCGGGCAGCCCGTCAGGAAGCGGAAGATCAAGCCAGCTATCATCCGCCGGTGCCTCCATCGGAGCGGATGCCTTGACCTGTTTCAGGGTTATCTGGCCGCGAACCGGTGTTTCGACTGGGCGGCTTTCCTCGCTTGCGACATCCGGGTCGAGGGCGCGTTGATACTGGTTCAAGGCTGCATCTCCTTACCGGTTGACGGATGGGTCGCCGTCGATCTGGCGACGGAGCGAAAGCGGGCGCATGTCGGTCCAGACCGCCGCGATATGGTCGAGGCAGGCTTGTTTTGATCCCTCGAAGCCACCATCGCGCCAGCCAAGTGGGATGGCCTTGTAGGTCGGCCAGATCGAGTATCGCTCCTCATCGCTGATGACGACGCGGTGTGGAAAATCGGTATTTTGGTCCTGGTTGCTCATGGTGTTGTTCCGTCGGAGAGGGGGATGAGGCCGAAACCTGCAAGCGATTGCAGCCCGTTCAGGAAGGCATCGTGGATGGCTGTGATGTCGCCATCTGAATGGGCAGTGGAAAGAAAACCGCCCCTGTCGCCGCTGCGCAGATGAATGCCAGCGGTGAGGAGTTCGAGTGACAGCAATCCCAGCGCCAGCGGTGGAATGCGGCTGCGGTTGACCGCAATCGAGAAGAAGGAGCCGAACTGGGTGAAGACGACGGGAAGCCGCGCTGCCGCAAGCGATGCATTGAGGCGCTCCACAAGGCTGCGCGTGCGAGCATTGAGGCCATCCTGCAAAGACCGGCCCTGCTGGAGCATATATGTCGCGGCGGCGCGCGCGGCTGCAAGCGCTAAGGGATGCCGGCAATAGGTGCCGGCAAAAAAGGTCGGTTGGGCTGGAGGTACAGATTGGTCCCCGAAAGACCAGGGGCCGCCGTCGATATGGTTCATCAATCGGTTGCTGCCCGCAATCAGCGCCAGCGGCAAGCCACCCCCGGCAATCTTGCCATAGGTCGCCAGATCCGCCTCGACTTCGAAATGTTGCTGCGCACCGCCGGGGGCGACGCGAAAGCCGCTGATCATCTCATCGAAGATCAGGATTGTGCCCGTCCGCTGCGTGACATCGCGCAGTGCGTGGAGAAAGGCGCGGGGCTGGATGTCGATATTGCGGCTCTGCACCGGCTCGACCAGCACGGCAGCAAAGGTTTCGCCATCCCGTTCAAGGATTTCCAATGCGCGCGGGTCGTTATAGGGCAGCAACACCACATCTTCTGCCGTTGCGGGCGAAATGCCGGGAAAGGCGGGCACGGTGCGCTCGTCATCGGGGCCAGCAATGCGGTTGAGAACCTGATCCGAATGGCCATGATAGGAGCCGATGAACATCGCAACCTTCCGTCTGCCGGTCGCCGCGCGTGCCAGCCGCAGCGCGGTCATCACGGCTTCGGTGCCGGTGTTGGTGAAGGTTACTCTTTCCTTGCCCGTCAGCGCGCAAAAGAGCGCGGCAGACTCGCCTGCCAGATCGGATTGTGGCCCGAGCGCAAAACCCTTGGCAAGCTGAGCTTCGATCGCTTCTCGGATGAAGAGCGGGTTGTGGCCAAAAAGGTTGATGCCCATTCCCATCAGCACATCAATATAGCGATTGCCGTCGATATCGTGCAGTGCGGTTCCCTCCGCCCGCTCGACCACAATCGGGTAGAGCGCCTCCTTGGCCATCAGCGAGAAGGGCACACCGATTGCGGATTTATCAGCCAACACGCGCCGGTTCTGCGCGCCCGCCGCCTTCGACTTTTCCGTTTTGCTGTTGAAGGCGGCGATGATGGTGGCTGCCGCCTGAACGGGTGTTGGATTGTTCGTCAGCGCATTCATAGGGCGGTCTCCTTTGTGGTCTCCGCCTGTATTTCGGACGTGGTGACTTTCCGGCAGAAGAAATAGGCGGCATGGCTGTCATCGACCGGCCCGCCCTGCGTGCTGCGCAAATCCGTGGAAAAGCCGCTCTCCTGCAGCGCGTGTGACATGGTGTCGAGATCGTGCCCCCAGATTTGGTTGACGACCGAGTGATGCTCCCATTGAGGTCGCAAGCGGCTGAAGTGGGAGAGGAGTGCTAGGCGGATACGCCGGAACCTCATTAATCGAGTGAACAGCCGATCCAGCATGGAAACGGGATGGGCATCGGGACGACGGTAGATATCGACAGTGAAGGCACCCAGGCTCTCAGCGGAATCATAGTGCGGGGTAATCAGCCAGGCGAAGTCGGTGTTGATCTCGCCCTCTGTTGGATGGCCGTGCCAATAGCGCGACATCTGGGCCGGATGGTTGACGTCGAACACGAAGATACCACCCGGCTTCAGCGCGCGGCTGACGCTCGAAAACACGGCGACCAGATCCTTGAGGCTTTGCATGTGATTGAGCGAGGCGCTGGTGCAGAGAACCGCGTCAAAGGGCTTCTCAAAGGCGAAATTGCAGGCATCGCCCTCAATGAAGGTCACGGACGGGGCGTTTTCGCGGGCATAGCGCAGCATATCGGCAGAGCCGTCGAGGCCAGTGACTGCAAAGCCGCGCTCCGAGAGAGCGGCCGCGAGCTGGCCGGTGCCGCAGCACAGATCCAGAATAGCGCCGCCAGTTGGCACATGCGGCAGCACCACCCGTTCGATCGGGCCGATCTTATAGGCACCGTATCGGGGGCCAAGAGTGCGGTTGTAAAGCCAGGCCCAGTGATCGTATTTGCTTGCTTGTTCAAGCATATCTCTGCTCATTTTCTGTGGAAGGGTTGAGCGCGCCATTGAGAATGAAAGCGCGCAGATAGGAGCGAAAAAGGCGAAGATCGAGCGCTGGCTCGACAATGGATGCGAGCGCAAGCGCGCGATGTGTTTCACTGCGCTCAACGGTGCGGGTTGCGCCTTGTGATGAAGTGGCAGGTGTTTGCTCAAAAAGGCCCATCAGCGGGTAAAGCGGATGATCGGTCTCTTCCCGCGCAATGCGATCCAACTCGGCACGCCATTCCAGCCGGGGAATGCGTTTCAGGTGGAGCCCTTCTGCAGCGGCGGCCTCAAAAAGCAGCGAGGACGAGACCGGCGAGGAGTGAACCAGATGGAAGGTCTGACTGATCGATGAGGGCTTGTCGGCAAGGGCAATGATCGCTTGGGCGACAGTGTCCACCGGCAGCATTTCCAGCGGGGTGTCACCCTCTGGTGCAAGCCCTGAGCGCAGATAGCCCTGCATGAGCCGGCACAGAATGTCGGCTTTGTTGAAGGTTCCAGTGCGGCTATCGCCCGAAATCGCGCCAGGGCGATAGATTGTCACCGGAAGGCCGCGCTGCTTGGCAGTCTCCACAAGATGCTCTGCAACCCATTTGGTCTGGTTATATCCGCCAACTGGCAGGGGAAAGTCCCGGATCGAAGCGCTTTCTGTGATCGCTTCGCCAGAGCCTCGCCGTGTAAGTGCACTGAGCGAGGAGACGAGATGCAGGGGCCGCCCTCGGCCTGCCGCCGCCAGCCGGATCGCCTCGACCGTGCCGCCAACATTGCTCGCGCGAAGCCGTTCATAGGGATGGAGATGATGAACCTCCGCACCATTGTGGATGACGGCCTCGACACTTTCACCGAGCGCAGTGTAGGTGGCATCAGAAAGCCCGAATTTTTGTTGTGAGAGATCGCCCGGCAGCGGTCTGATGCGCGCTAAAAGGTCATCCCGCCACAGGCCGTAGGATTGAAGCGATTGGCGCAGGCGATCCGCACCGGTCACACCTCGAACGAGGCAGGAGACCGTGCGAGACTTGTCTTTGAGCAGTTCGCTGAGCAGATATGCGCCCAGAAAGCCTGTCGCTCCGGTGAGAAATACATGGCTCGAAGGATGAGTAGACACAATCTGCGCTGGAATGCGGATGGCCGCATCAAGCTCGGTATCGGCCCTGCACATCTGCACTTCCGGCATGAGGCTGTTGTTTCGGTTGCTCACTCTTGCCGCCAGCGCTTCGACCGTCGGTGCTTCGAAGAGATCGACGATGGCGATGTCGAGGCCGAACGCCGATTTGGCAAGCGCCGATAGCCGTGTGGCCAGCAGCGAGTGACCGCCGATTGCGAAGAAATCATCGGTGGCCGAAACAGGCGAGCACCCAAGAATCTGCGCAAAGATCGCAGCAATTGCTTTTTCCATCTCTCCTTCCGGCGCACGGCCAGCCTGTTGCGCCAGATCGGGAAGCGGTAACGCCTTGGTGTCGATCTTTCCATTGACCGTGAGTGGCAAGCGATCGAGCCAAAGGAAGGCGTCCGGCACGAGGTAGCGGGGCAGACGTGCAGCAAGAAATGCCTTCATGTCCAGTGCTGTGACAGTGGTTGCATCCTTGGCAACGCCATAGGCAATGATGCGCTTTTCACCATCGATCTCGTGGATCGCCACTGCAGCTGCCGCGGTTGTGGGATGCGTCAGCACCATGGCCTCGATTTCACCCGGCTCAATGCGATAGCCGCGGATTTTCACCTGATCATCGAGGCGGCCAAGAACCCGGATGCGGCCATCCGCCAGCTGGCAGGCACGGTCGCCTGTGCGGTAGAGCACGCCGCCTGTTGCGGAAAATGGATCGGGCACGAAGCGCTCGGCGGTCAGGGCCGGGCGACCGTGATAGCCGCGCGCAATGCCGAGCCCGCCAATATGCAGTTCGCCCGGTTGATTGATCGGAACCGGCTCCAGATTGTCATCCAGCACATAGAGTTGCTTGTTGGCAGCTGGCAGCAAGCTCGCCTCCATAGGATGGCCATTGCCGCAAGGCACCATGCTGGCATTGACTGTGGTTTCCGTCGGGCCATAGGCGTTGATGAACAGCCGCCCGGTTCCCCAACGCTCGATCAATTCGGGCGTTGGCGCTTCGCCACCGGTCAGCACCATGCGCAGCGCTGGATAATCGTCCGCTGGCAGCGCGATAAGCGCAGACGGTGTCATTGTCACATGCGTTACAGCTTCCGTTTTCAAATGTTCGGCAAGCGCTGGTCCGGGCAGAAGCTCGCCGGCGGGTAACAGCAGCAGTGACGCGCCTGCGCCGAGTGCCATGACGAGTTCTGGAATCGAGGCATCAAACGAGAAGGAGAAAAACTGGAGCACACAATCGCCCGGCTTCACCCCGCCAATGCGAATCTTGTGCTCTGTCAGGTTGACGAGGCCCCTGTGCTCGACGAGCACGCCTTTTGGACGCCCGGTCGATCCCGAGGTGTAGATGATATAGGCAAGGTGATCGGGCCGGCTGACGAGATCAGGATTGCCCGTCATTTCATCCTGCGGCCAATCTGTATCGAGATCGATGCGGGTCACTGTCTCCGGCAATGTCCGGCGGCTCTCGGTCAAAACCAAACGGGCTTTGGAATCTGAGAGCATCATGGCGAGGCGCTCGGGCGGATAGGCCGAATCAAGCGGCAGATAGGCAGCACCAGACTTGAGCACGCCGAGCCAGGCAGCAATCATGTCGAAACTGCGCTCAAGCGCGATGGCAACGATGGTTTCCGGACCGGCACCGAGACCGCGCAGATGGTGCGCGATCTGGTTGGCGCGCTGGTTCAGCGCGCCATAGGTCAGCGTATGTCGCTCGCCATCAATGACATGAACAAGCGCGATTGCATCTGGTGTGCGGGCCGCATGAGCTTCAAACACGGTGTGGAAGAAGGCTTTCTCATCAAAAGGTGTTGCCGTCGCATTCCAGCCAACGATCTGGCAGTCACGCTCCTCTGCTCCAAGCAAGGGAAGAGCAGCAAGGCCCGTCTCCGGCTCGCGGGCAATCTCCTCGATCAGCACGCCGAAATGGGCGGCAAGAGACGCGATTGTCTCAGGGCGGAAAAGCGCTGCGTCATATTCGAAAGTGCCATGGATTGTGCTTCCGGCATCGATCAGGTTGAGGCTGAGATCGAGTTTCGCAACACCGTCGTGCCGTGGCAGGCGGGTCAGCGTAAGGCCCGACAGTCCCACCCTCTGTGAAGGTTGAGCATCGAGCTGGAATTTCAGCTGGAAAAGCGGATGGACGCTGGGGTCGCGCTCTGGCTTCATTGCTTCCACCAATTGCTCAAAAGGCAAGTCTTGATGGTCAAGCACTGACCAGAGGGTCGCCTGCGTCTGGCGCAGCGCCTCGCGGAAGCTCGCAGCAGGAGAAAGTCGTGTGCGGACCGGCAGCGGATTAACAAACAGGCCAATCAATCCTTCCGTTTCCCGGTGGCGACGGTTAGCCACGGGCGTGCCAATCACCAGATCTCTTTGCCCGGTATAGCGATAGACAAGGGTGTTGAAGGCCGTAAACAGTGTGGCGAAGAGGGTGGCACCTTCTGCTTTCGCAAGTGCTTTCAGCCGGGCCGTCGTGTTGGCATCGAAGGCGATGGCATGTAAGGCTCCGGCATTGGCCTGAACAGGTGGCCGTATGAAATCCCCCGGTAATTGCGTGGCGGGAAGCGGCGCTTCTAGATGATTGGTCCAAAACGCTAAAGATTGCTCAAGCGCCGGGCCTGCCAGATGGTCGCGTTGCCATGCGGCGAAGTCGCCGTACTGGATGGGAAGCATGGGAAGATTCGCATCCATGCCCGACACCTTGGCTTTGTAGATCGCTGAGAGATCGCCAAGCAGCACATCCATCGACCAACCGTCCCCGGCAATGTGGTGCAGCGTCAAAAGGAGCAGCGTTTGCTCAGAGCCAAGGCGGATTGCCGTCAGGCGCAGCGGTGGCTCAAAGGCCAGATTGAAGGGCCGCCGCGCTTCCTCTTGCCGTATCCGATCGATTTCCGTCTCATCCGGCTTGTCAGCCTGCCGGTCGATCAATTGCAACGGAATATCGCTGTCGGCGATGATGCGTTGAGAGGGAATACCATCGCGCATATTGATGCGGGTGCGCAGGATCGCATGGCGCTCTGCAACGCTTTGAAGCGCTGCTTTTAAAGCGGAAAAATCGATGTTGCCGCGTGCCTCGACGGCAAGCGAAATGTGATGAAGGCCAGCATCGGGCATCATCTGCTCGACAAACCACAAGCGCTGCTGGGCAAAGGACAGCGGTGGCGCGTCGGCATGACGGGCAGGGATTGTTCCACTCGTTACCGCGTCATGATCGTTTTGGGGACGGGAAAGCGTCGCAATGATCTCTGCCTTGCGGGCGCGGATCGTATCGGTGATGTCCTCAGTGAGCACACTCTCGGAGCCTGAAAGCCGCAGCCGTCCATCGACGCATGTGATGCGGATGCCTTTTTCCGACAGGCGCAAAAGCAGCGCGTCTACCGTTTCGAGCGCCGTCATCGGCATGCCTCCGTCAGAGCACGTCGGACCTGTTGTCCACACACCTTTTGTGCGGAAACGGCCGTGGCGGAGATGCCTTTACCCGGAGCTATTTTGAGAATCATTACAACCTCAGCTTGGATTGTGAATTTTGATTGAGCAGTCGTCAAAAGGGTATTTATATTGTTGACTAAGATATTCAAGAATTATATGCAAGTGCCAATTCGATGGCGAACGCAGATTGCCATCAGCAAAATTTCAAGCGGCTGAATGCCCTTTTGTGAACGCAAAAGGGCATGTTTGGCAATGGGCGGATTTTCCGCGGGCGCTCTTCAGCAAGGAGGGGATGGCAGTGCACGATACGTCCTGGACGCAACGAATCTCGCAAAGTGAGGCGAATTTTACGTCTATAATTCATATGCTTGAGAATCGTTCGCGGGATATGGCGGATGATGTTGCCATGCGTTTTTTCCACGATGATGCGGTTACGACAGCGCAGGCAAAGCCGGATTGCTGGACCTGGCGCATGCTTCGTGACCGGGCGCGGCTTGTGGCTGACGAAATTGCCCAGACGGGATCTATTGCTCCCGGCGCGCGCATTCTCGTGGTCTATCCGCCGGGCCTTGGTTTCATCGCGGCCTTCTTTGGATGTCTTTATGCAGGTGCTGTTCCCGTCCCCGTTCCGGCCCCGCGGCGGAACGATGGAATCAATCGATGGTTGTATGTCGCGCGCGATGCCGGGATAAGCGGAATTCTCTCAACCGCTGAACTGCTGGATGTTCTTCGCCCCTTGCAACAGGCCGTCGGCCATGGCTTCGCGCTCGCCCCGAAGGCCGCCGATCCTGCAACCCCAGTCGTCTTTGAAGATGATGGCACGCCATTTCATGCGCCAGAGGCAAAGCATGTCGCTTTCTTGCAATATACATCGGGTTCGACGAGCGATCCAAAAGGGGTGATGGTCACGCATGGCAACCTGATCGCCAACCTGCGGCAGATCAGCTTGGCGTTCGAATATGGTCCATCCGACATATCTGCCTGCTGGCTGCCGCATTATCACGATATGGGGCTGATCGACGGTATCTTGTCGCCATTGTTCAACGGCTTTCCGGTGGCGCTGATGGCACCTGCGTCGTTTCTGCGCAGGCCCCTGCGCTTTCTGGAGCTGGCAAGCCATGTGCGCGCCACCGTCATTGGCGGCCCCAATTTTTCCTACGAGCACTGCGTTGATAAATATTCGCCGCAGGCTGGTGCCGGACTTGATCTCTCCAAAATCCGCATTGCCTATAATGGGGCAGAGCCGATCCGCCCGAAGACGCTGGAGCGCTTTACCGCCGCTTTTGCGCCCCATGGTTTTCGTGGCAAGGCATTTTATTGCTGCTACGGTCAGGCGGAAGCCACGCTGTTCCAATCGGGTAACAGTCCCGACGATCCACCGTTGATCCTGTCTGTCAGCCGCAACGCGCTTGTCGAAACCGGGACTGCCGTCGAAACGGATGATGGCGACGAGTATGATAGGCTCGCTCTTGCCGCCTGCGGCCGCCCTGCCGAGGGGCTTGACCTTGCGCTTGTCGATCCCGAAGCGGGCAGGCGCGTGGATGATGGCACGGTCGGTGAAATCTGGATCCGGGGTCCGAATGTGACGCCTGGCTATTGGGGCCGCACGCAACTGAATGCGGAGACCTTTGATCAGGTGCTGGACGGATTGCGCGGTTGGCGCCGCACCGGCGATCTGGGGTTTCGCCGCAATGGGCAGCTCTACATCACCGGTCGGTTGAAAGATCTGGTGATCATCCGCGGGCAGAACCATCACCCGGAAGATATTGAGCAATCCGTCTTTTCCAGCCATCCGGCACTTGCACAAGGCCGGGCGGGGGTGTTTGCCATCGAGATTGATGGCGAGGAGCAATTGGGCGTGGTTTGTGAACTGACCCGCGATGGCCTGCGCGATCTTGATGCCGATGATGTGATCCGCGCCGTGCGCGGTGCCGTCTCGCGCAATCACAACATCAGGGCCGCCGTCATCGCGCTGTTGCGGCCAAGCAGTCTGCCACGCACGCCGAGTGGCAAAGTTCGCCGGTTCGCTTGCCGACAGGGTATCGCAACGGGTGATCTGCGCATCGTTGCCCGCTGGGATGCAAAGCCAGAGAGTGTGCTCAGCGCCCCCGCGCTTGCCGAGCAACGAAGCTGGCGTGACCAGCTTCAGCAATCGCCGAGAGCGCTTCGCAAGGAAGGGCTGCGGCATCTGTTGCGGCAGGAGGTGGCTCTGCTTGCCCGGTTGGGCGAGGGGGACTTGCCCGCAAATTCCGCTGGCTTCTTTGATCTTGGTCTCGATTCTGTGGCGCTCGTCAATATCGGCGCAACGATTGAGCGAGAGCTGGGCGTGCCGGTTCCGCCAACCCTGATTTTCGAACATCCGACCATCCAGGCCCTGTCAGATCATCTCTATAGCCTCATCGAAGACGATCAAGCGGGGAAAGCGCCTCTTCAGGACGCAAAGCTCCAGAGCAATGGGTCTGTGGCTCACAATCCACCCTCGTCTGCCCCTGTCGCCCGCTCCGCTATCACCTCGGAACTTGCTGCCCTGAAGGCATTGCTTCGTTGAACGCAGCATCCTTAATTTGAACGAGAGAAACCCTATGACTGATGTTGAAACCCCGACCCCGGACATGGTTGACCAGGATGAGATCCTCTCGATTTTAAAAGATGCGCGTGGGCGTCTGGAGGCGGTGCAAAGGGAAAAGGACGAGCGTGTGGCAATTGTCGGCATGGCCGCGCGCTTTCCCGGAGCCGATGATCTCGACACATTCTGGGATATTCTAAAGCAAGGTCGAAGCGGCCTTCGCTCTGTGACGGATCAAGAATTGCAAGAAGCCGGGGTCGATCCCACGATGGCGACCCGACCGGATTATGTCCGCGTCTGGGGTGGTTTCGACGATCCGACGGGCTTCGATGCCGGCTTCTTCGGATATTCGCCGCGCGATGCGGAATTGCTTGATCCCCAACATCGCGTCTTTCTCGAATGCGCAGCGAATGCTCTCGACCATGCGGGATACAACAGCGCAACCTATGCCGGTCGTATCGGTGTCTATGCCGGTGGTGCGCTGAACTATCATTTCAGCCAGATACAGGCCAATCCGGCGCTCAAGGACGCAACAGATCCGATCCAGGCGGGCCTTGGCAATGTGCTTGGCATGATTGCCTCGCGTGTTGCCTATCATCTTGATCTCACCGGGCCAACCGTTGGCGTACAGGCCACCTGCGCCACGGCGCTTGTGGCGCTTCACCTCGCGGCACGCGGCCTTTTAGCGCGTGAGGCGGATATGGCGCTGGCGGGTGCTGTCGCTATTGGCCAGCCGCGCCCGGAAGGCTATCTCTACAAGAGCGAAGGCATCGCCTCGCCGGATGGCGCATGCCGTCCGTTTGATGCCAATGCCGAGGGCACAGTTTTCACCAATGGCGTCGGTGTTGTCGTTCTCAAACGGCTGAGCGACGCCATTGCTGACGGAGATACGATTCATGCTGTTCTCAGCGGATCGGCCATCGGCAACGACGGCTCCGCAAAGGTCGGGTTAACGGCGCCCAGCGTTGCCGGGCAAACGGCGGTGCTTGAGGCAGCCCTTGCCGACGCCCGCCTCGAAGCCTCAGAGGTGGATTACGTCGAAGCGCATGGAACCGCAACGACCCTCGGCGATCCCATCGAAATCCGTGCGCTGTCCAGTGTGTATGGCGATGCGCTGACACGCCAGGGCCGCCGCTCCGGTCTTGGTTCTGTGAAGGGCAATCTCGGACATATGGATGTGGCAGCCGGAATGGGAGGGCTGATCAAGACCGTTCTTGCGCTGAAGCACCAGATCCTGCCTGCCAGCATCAATTTTACCAGCCCGAACCCGGCCCTTGATCTGGCCGTAACCCCTTTCGACATCGTTGCCGAGCAGCGGCCATGGCCGGTGACCAAGCTGCGCAAGCGTCGCGCAGCCATAAGCGCCTTTGGCATGGGCGGGATGAATGCGCATGTGATTGTTGAGGAACCGCCGGTTCGCGACCGCGAAGCGGACACCACCGGGCCTTATCTCTTGCCACTTTCGGCCAAAACGCCGGACGCGCTGGCAGCAATGCGAAACGCGCTGGCCAATCATCTGGACACCGATGATGGCGCGCAGCTCGCCGATATTGCCTATACGCTCCGGCAGGGCCGTCGGGCGATGGAGCATCGCTTTGTCGCCCTTGCAAGGAACAGAGACGATGCCGCGCATATCATTCGCAGCGGTGAGGCCCCCCATTGTGTTTCGGGTGAGCCGCTGGCGGGCGATGCAAGTTTGATCCTGCTGTTTCCGGGGCAGGGTGCACAATATCCGGGAATGGCGCGGGCGCTGTATGAGACGGATGCAGCATTCCGCACCGCCTTCGATGCCTGCCTGCGCTTGATGCCGCCCGAACTTGACCTCGCGGCCATCATCTTTGGCGATGGCACAACGACAGAGCTGCTTTCCCGCACAGAGATAACGCAGCCAGCACTTTTTGCAGTCGAATACGCGCTGGCGCAGATGTGGCTTGCCAAGGGCATCAAGCCACGGGCCATGGTCGGTCACAGTCTCGGGGAATATGTTGCGGCCTGCCTTGCCGGGGTCTTTTCGCTGGAAGATGCGGTGAAGCTGGTTGTTGCCCGCGGGCGGCTGATGCAGGCCTGCCCGTCCGGTGCCATGCTCTCCGTGATGCTCTCGGAACAGGAGGCGCGCGCATCACTGTCTCCCAACGTGGAACTGGCCGCTGTCAACGGTCCGCGCAGCACAGTTTTGGCGGGCACGGCAGAGGCAATTGCCGAACTCGCGGAGCGGTTTGATCGCAGCGGTATCGGCAGACATGAGCTGAAAACCTCCCATGCCTTTCATAGCTTCATGATGGAGCCTGCGCTTGAAGCGTTTGCGCAGGTGCTCGCCACGGTGACACTCAATGCGCCGCAGATTGACATTGTCTCGAACCTGACGGGCCATTGGCTGACGGCACAGGAGGCGACTGACCCGGCCTATTGGGTGGCCCATCTGCGCCGGACTGTTCTGTTTGGCCCCTGCCTTGCGCGGGTGCTTGAACTGCCAGCTCCTTTTCTTCTTGAAGTTGGACCCGGATCGACACTGACCCGGCTTGCGCGCCAGCAGGGAAAGGCTCAGCTTCGCGTTGCCACCTCGCTGCCTGATGCGAAGGTGCCACTTGATGCCTGCGACCACGCGCTGCTGGCATTGGCGGAGCTCTGGATCGCGGGTATTGATGTCGAACTTGTGGCCGCAAAAGAGGTAGGCCTGCGTCGCCGCGTGCCTCTTCCAACCTACCCTTTCCAGCGCAGTTCCTACGCGATTGCGCGGATTGCACCCACCGAATCCATCCCCGACAAAGCCGCCCGGCACACATCAATTGAGGATTGGTTTTACCAGCCGGTCTGGCAACGCGCGCCCTTTGAGCCTTTCACGACGAGCGGTAACGAGCATTGGCTTATCTTTGGCGGTGAGGAGACTGTTGCCGCAATCGGTCCGGTTCCTGATCAGATCAAGATCACACGGGTGAAGCCTGACACAGTCTACGGGATTGCTGAGGGCAGGTATCACATCGACCCCACTGACCCAGATCACTATCGCAAAGTGCTTGCCGATCTTGCGGCCAACGATGCAACACCGACCCAGATCGTCAATGGTTTCTCTCTTGACACCAATGCGGCCCCAGACATCGCTTTCACCGGCAGTTTTGCACTTGCCAAAGCCTTGATCGCCAGTGAGAGCCGCCCGCCACTTCAGACTGTGTTGGCATGCGGTCTGCATGCCGTGACCGGCGCAGAGACCGTTGATGCGCAGGTGGCCAAGGTGCTTGGTATGCTCCGCGTCCTGCCGCAGGACATTCCGGGCATCTCCTGCCGAAGCATCGATCTTGCCCCTTCAGAAGGTGCCATCGTGCACGGCCTTGCCGAGCAGATGTCACGCCCTTGGCGCGACGATAGCACTGTGATGGCGCTGCGCAACGGCTATTGCTGGGTGGAGAGCCATGTGCCAACGCGCTTGCCGGAGCCAGTCGATGTTTCGGCTCTCACGGCGGGGGCCACTTACCTTATCGCAGGCGATCTCCTCGACGGTCTGGCGCTCGTCTATGCCCGTGCGCTCGTTCAAACACTGGGCGCGAAGGTCGTCATCGTCGGACCCGGCGGGCTTCCAAATGCTGCGGATTGGGAGCAATGGCTTGCCTCGCACGGGCCGAAGCATCCGATCAGTGCCTTTATCCGGGCTTTGCGCAGCATTGGCACACCGGGAGAGGACTACGTGCTGTTCAGCGGAGATCTCGCTGATGCCGCTTGGCTCGCCGCATGCTTCAAGGCGCTTGCCGCACCGTTTGGCCCGATCCGTGGCGTTTTCCACACAGCAGGCATGGGCGAGGTTTATCACTGCCCACTCACGGAGGCCGCAGCGGAGCGCACTGCCGCCCTGTTTGCAACCAAGGTTGATGGCCTGAGCGCTCTCTCAGCGGCGCTTGCCGGTCACGCCCCGGATTTTGTGCTTGTTCAGTCGTCCTTCTCGACGCTGGTCGGTGGCGCGGGTCTTGCCGCCTATGCGGGGGCCAACAGCTTTCTCGAAGCCTTTGTTGATGCACAGTGCGGCACCCATCGTCCGGTCTGGCAGGCAATAGCCTGGGATGCATGCCTTCCTTTTGGCACCACGCGAGAGGAGGCAACAGGCTTTCTTACCGACGCGATGGACGCCGACGAGGTCTGGCAGGCAACCCGGGCGGTTCTCGCCCATCCACAGGTCTCCCGGCTTGCCGTGACGCCGTTTGATCTGCGGCATCGCATGATGGCAACACGGCAAGAAGCAAGAGCCGGCGCGGTCGTGGATCAAAAGGACAATGCCGGGCGCGAGCGTGTGCAGGCCGCGTTCATTGCCCCGCGCGATCCCATCGAGACCGATGTGGCGGCTGTTATCGGGGAACTTCTTGGCATTTCGCGTATCGGAATCGATGACAATTTCTTCGAGCTTGGCGGACATTCCCTGCTTGCCGTGCAGGTCGTGACGCGGTTGCGCAAGCAATTCTCAATTGAGCTGCCCATGCGCGCCCTGCTGTTTGATGCGCCGACCGTAGGGGGCATCGCTGCCGTTATCCGGGAGCGGCTTGAGGCGGCATTGAAAGAACAGGCGGAGCTTTCTGCCCTTTTGGACGACATTGAGGCAGAGACGCTCCGCAAGGAGGCCTGACGGTCCCCTGCCTTCCATCCGCAATACGTAAAGGAACGACGACGATGAAATTCAGCCTCTTCTATTTTGATGGCGATGGCTCTGCTGCCAGCGGTGACAGCTATCGACTGCTGATGGACAGCGCAAAATTTGCCGATGACAATGGCCTGAGCGCGCTCTGGGTGCCGGAGCGCCATTTTCATGCCTTCGGTGGCCTCTATCCCAATCCGTCGATGATCCATGCCGCACTGGCCATGGTGACAAAGAAGGTGCAGTTGCGCTCCGGCAGCATTGTTCTGCCGCTTCATCATCCCGTGCGCGTGGCCGAAGAAATTGCCGTGGTGGACAATCTCTCACAAGGCCGTGTGGGTGTGGCGATTGCGTCGGGCTGGACGCGCAACGAATTCGTGCTGTCGCGTGAGCCGCACGGCAGCCGCCGCAGCCTGATGTGGCGGAGCTTTGATCAGGTCACCAGGCTGCTTGCTGGCGAGACGCTCACCTTTGAAGATACTGAAGGCAATGCCGTTGAGGCAAAGACGCTGCCGCGCCCAATTCAGCCGCGCGTGCCCTTCTGGGTGGCCTGCCAGTCCATGGAGACCTTTGTGGAAGCGGGCCGTCGCGGCATCAATGTGCTGACGGCGCTGCTCGGCGAGACATTGGAAAGCCTGACGCCCAAAATTGCCGCCTACCGCCGGTCGCTGGAAAAGAACGGCTTTGACCCGGCTGCGGGCACCGTCACCATCATGGTGCACACCTACCTCGGCGGCGATGTCGAGACTGTGAAGGCCAATGTCAAAGGCCCTTTCAGCGATTATCTCAGAACCCATTATCATCTGCTTGAGGGGCTGGCCCGCAGCATGGGTCTTGATATTGCGCTCGAAAATTTCAGCCGGGACGATCTCGACAGTCTGATCGAGTTCGGGGTTGAGGGCTTTATCAAGGGCCGCTCGCTCATCGGCACGCCGGAAAGCACGGCGGAGACCGTGGAAGCGCTGGCGGCGGCGGGCATCGATGAAATCGCCTGCCTGATCGACTTCGTGCAGGATTACGATCTCGTCATGGGCGGTCTGCCGCATCTGGCGCGGCTTGCGCGCCAGCATGCGCCAAAGCCTGCAATCGCCGAAGCCGTATAGGGAGACTGCCCGTGAACTCTGCCGATCCGATTCTGGCGCTGCGCGCCCGCGTTGCGGCGCTGGGTCTTGCCGAACGCGAGGCTTTCCGCCGCCAGCTCGAAGCCCGTGGGATCGCCTGGGAACGGGTAGCACCGCAAGAGACGCCACATGAGACGCCAAGGGTGCCAACCCGCACCGAGCGCCTGCCGCTGACACCCGGCCAGAAGCATTTCTGGCTCCAGCAGAGCCTCTATCCCGCAAGTTCTGCGTATCACGTTGCGTATCGCTGGCGGTTTGAGGGGCCGCTTGATCGTGCAGCCCTTGAGCGCAGCCTTGCAATGATCGTTTCCCGGCATGCACCGCTCAGGACCGCCTTTCCGGTGGAGGCCGGTGAGCCTTGGCAGCAGGTTCATCCAGCCCATGATTTTGCCATGGGCTTTACCGATCTGGAGGTGACAGGCGAGGATGGTGAGGCGCTGGCGCTGGCTGTTGCCACGGAATCTTTCGATCTCTCAAAGGCACCGCTGATCCGGGCACATCTCTTCCGGCAGGATGAGGGCAATCACCTGCTGGCGATCACCCTCCATCACATCGTTGCGGACGGCTGGTCACGCGGTGTGCTGATGCGCGAGCTGACGGCCTGCTACCGCGCCTATGCCGTGGGTGCAACGCCCGATCTTTCGCATATCACTCGGGATTTTGGTGATCTGGTTCTCGATCAACAGGCATGGCTTACAAGCCCGGATTGCGAACGCGCCCGCGGCTACTGGAAGCAAACGCTGGCCGATCTCAAGCCGCTGGAATTGCCAAGCGATCGGTCCCGCAGCAGCAGCGTTGACATGACGGCGGCCACCGTGACACGGATCATTCCCGTCTCGGTGTCGTCGCAGGTCGCCTTGCTCGCCAGCCAGCTTGGAACGACGCCTTTTGTCGTGATGGCTGCGGCCTTCACGCTGCTGCTTCATCGCTACAGTGGCGAGCGGGACCTGTCCGTCTGCGTGCCCGTTGCCGGGCGGGACGATCCGATTGCGGCAGGGCTGATTGGCCTGTTTACCAACACGCTGGTGCTGCGCGCGCAACTCGACCCGCGCATGACATTTTCGCAGTGGGTCGGGGCTGTGCAGGAGCGCTTCTCGGATGCGCTCGACCATCAGGCATTTCCCTTTCCGCTGATTTCAGAAGCACTTGGCATGAGCCGCGACCAACGGCAGAACCCGCTTTCGCAGGTCATGTTCCAGTTGCAGTCGCAAAATTATCGCGCACAGAATGCCGAGCAGATCGATTTCGGCATCGGCGGCCTCAAGGTGCGCCAACAGCCAGCACGGCTGCGGGAAACAAAGGTCGATCTCAGTTGGTATGTGATGGAGCGGGAATCCGGCTATCTGCTGAACATCGAATATCGCGCAGCGATCTTCGATGCCTGGCGGATTGAGCGCATGGCCGCCCATTTCGAGGTTTTGCTCGGCTCCATCCTGCAAGCTCCCAATGCTCTGCTGCCAACGCTTGCCTATCTCACAAACGAAGAGCATGCCGCCGTGGTTGCCCTTGGAACGCCTGCCGTGCGGCCCGTGCCTGACATCACCGTGCAGGATGCGATTGCGCAAGTTGCCTTCCGCCAACCCGATGCGATTGCGCTGGAAAGTCAGGGCCGCAGTTGGACCTATGGCACACTTCAGAAAGATGTGGATGCGCTTGCCGAAACGCTTGTGAGCCTTTCGGTTTGCCCCGGCGATCGGGTTGCCGTTTCGCTGCCGGGCAGGGGACAATCCGTCATCGCCTTCCTTGCCATTCTGAAGGCGGGTGCGGTCTATGTTCCGCTCGATCCCGACCATCCGGCTGACCGGGTTGCCTATGTGCTTGAGGATTCCGGTGTCAGCCTCGTGCTGACGGACAAGGCAGACCTTTATCCGGCCCAGCGCTCTTTTGACCCGACTCTTCCGCTGCCGGTCAGCGAAAACCTTTCCGTCCTGCCGCCTTCGGACCCTGCGCGCATCGCTTATCTTCTCTACACCAGCGGCAGCACGGGCCGACCGAACGGCGTGCCGATTGGCCATGCAAGCCTTCTCAATCACCTGCGCTCCATGGCCGTCTCGCCGGGGCTTGCGCCCGGTGATCGGCTTTTGGCAATCACCACGCCTACCTTCGACATTTCCATTCTGGAAATGCTTCTGCCGCTCAACGTTGGTGCAACCACCGTGCTCTACGGTCAGGACCTGCTGCTTGCGCCACAGCGGCTTGCCGATGTGCTTGTCACGGATCGCATCTCGCATTTGCAGGCAACGCCCGCCTATTGGCGCATGTTGATCGACAGCGGTTGGGAGGGATTGCCGCATCTGATAGCGCTGTGCGGCGGCGAGGCACTGGATGCACCGCTTGCCCGCAAGCTGATTGATCGCACGAAAGAGCTGTGGAACGTCTATGGGCCGACGGAGGCGACAATCTGGGCAAGCGCGCTCAGGGTCACCCGCGCCCATGCGGAAAGCGGCAAGGTGCCGGTTGGTGGCCTTCTCGACAATACCCATCTCCATGTTCTCGACGCCTATATGCAGCCCTTGCCGCGCGGCATTGGCGGCGAACTCTATATCGGCGGGCCGTGCCTCAGCCCCGGTTACTGGAACCGCCCGGCGCTGACAGCCGCCCGTTTTGTGCCGAACCCGTTCTGCGATGAAAACAGCTCTGCGCTTAGGCTCTATCGCACAGGTGATGCGGTTGTTCGTCTGGCAGGTGACGAGATTGAATTTATCGGCCGCACGGATTTTCAGGTCAAGCTGCGCGGCTATCGCATCGAGATTGGCGAGATTGAGGACAAATTGCTGCGCGAAAGCGTCGTTGAGCAGGCCATTGTCACGCTTGACGCAGAAAGCGAACGGCTGATTGCCTATGTGCTGACACACGATCTGCCCGCGACCAACGATGGTGAGATTGAGCGCAAGCTGCGCCAGTCGCTGTCGGCGCAATTGCCGCGCTACATGGTGCCCACCGCCTTTGTGATGATGAAGGAATTTCCGCTCAACCCGAATGGCAAGGTGGATCGCAAACAGCTTCCGATCCCACAGCTTTCCACAACGCAGGCGGAGCCGGTTCCAGCCCGCAATGCCACCGAGGCGACGCTGCTGGCGATATGGAAGACCGTGCTGCGGCGCGAGGATTTTGGCATCGAGGATAATTTCTTCGATCTCGGCGGGGACTCTATTATCGGGGTTCAGATCGTCGCGAAGGCCCAGGCCAAGGGGCTGAAGCTTGAGCCGACCCAGATTTTCGAGTTGCAGACAATCGCGGCTCAAGCTGCCGCCGCTTCCGCTGCCGAGAGCGAGGTTCAGGCAGTCGAGGTTGCCGAAAGCGGGTCCAGCTTCGAGATGACGCCGGTGCAGACGGGCATGCTGTTCCACAGTCTGATGGCCCCAGCCTCAGGCACTTATATCGAGCAATGCTGGTGTGTGCTGGAAGGCCCGCTGGATGTGGATGCCTTCAAAGCAGCGTGGGAGAGGGTGATTGTCCGCCACGAGGTCTTGCGCGGTGCCTGCCGTTGGGTGGATGTCGAGCGGCCCATCATGGTCATTGCAGAGGAGGTTGTGCCCGAATGGCGCGAAGCGGATTGGTCGGGTAACGACGCGGCGGGACAGGAAAAAGCCTTTGCGGCATGGCTGGAGGCGGATCGCCGTCGTGGCTTTACGCTGGATGCTGCACCGCTTTTGCGGTTTGCGCTGATCCGGCTCGGTCCCAATCGCCATCGCTTCGTCTGGACTTTCCACCACCTGTTGATGGACGGCTGGTGCGGCTCGCTGCTTGTCGGTGAAATGCTCAAGGCCTATGCTGGCAAAAGCCTGCCGGTGCCGCCGCCGTCTTATCGCCAATACGTGGCGTGGCGCGACCGGCAGGATAGTGCTGCGGCACAAGCCTATTGGACGCACGCTCTTGCCGATCTGCCTCAAGGCGGTCTTTTCGGGGAGACGAAAATTAGCGAGACGATGCCCGAGGCCATTGTCGAGATCCGGCGCAGCCTTGATGCAGGGCTTGCAACGCGGCTTGCCGCCATGGCGCGGCGGCAGCGGTTGACGTTGGCCACCGTGCTGCAAGGCGCTTGGGCGCTGCTGCTATCGCGCTATGGGGCCGAAGATGATGTGATTTTCGGAACGGTTCTATCGGGCCGTCCGCCGGACCTGCCAGATGCAGACCGCATGATTGGCCTGTTTTTGAACACGGTGCCGTTTCGCGCCCTGACACGACCGGATGACACGCTCGCCGAATGGCTTCAGGGCCTTCAGACGGCGCATCGCCAGCGGGAAAAGCATGGGCATGCAGCGCTTGCCGATATTCAGCGCTGGGCTGGCAAGACCGCCGATCAACCGCTGTTCGACACGTTGCTGATTATCGAAAATCTGCCACTTTCGATGCAGGCGGCCTTTGCGGAAGGAACGCATACGCTTAACCTCACCGATCCCGGCAGCTATGAGCGCACGCATTATTCGCTGTCGCTCCGGATTTTCCCCGGTGCCGAGATTGAGATTGCGCTTGCCGCAGACCCATCCCGCCTGTCATCCACGGGTGCCGATCGTCTGCTGCGGCATTACGAGACTGTGCTTGCGTCCATCGCGGATGATCCGCAAGCCTGCCTCGGCACCATCGATATGCTCAATGCCGATGAGCGTGAAATTCTGCTCCAGATGGGCCAAGGTCCGCAGACGCGGCCAAGTGTGACCGTACACGACCAGATCATTGCGCGGGCGAAAGGTGAACCGGGCAAAGCCGCTGTCATTCAGGTGGGTGAGGGCCGCGACAGCACCATGACCTATGGCGATCTCGTTGCTTATGCGGATGCTCTTGCCCTTCGCCTTTACCAGCGCGGCATCGGTCGGGGTGCGGTCGTTGCGGTCTATCTGCGACGGGGAAGGGCACTGTTGCCCTCGCTGCTGGCGGTCATGCGGTCGGGTGCGGCTTATCTGCCAATTGATCCCGACTATCCGGCAGAGCGCATTGCCTACATGCTGGCCGATTCCGGTGCGGCGCTGGTGCTGACAGATCTTGAGGACCGCGAGCGGGCGATGATGCCGCAAGATGTTCCGGTGATGGACCCGACCCAGATATTCGGCGGTGCGTCAACATCCTTCGAACCTGTTGCGGTGCAGGCCGATGATCTCGCCTATTTACTTTATACCAGCGGCAGCACCGGCCAGCCAAAGGGTGTGGCAATCACCCATGGTGCGCTTGCCAATTTCATCGATTCCATGGCCGAAAAGCCGGGGATGGGCGAGGACGATCGCCTGCTGGCGCTGACCACGATTGGCTTCGACATTGCCGGGCTGGAATTGTTCGCCCCCCTGTCGCAAGGCGCAACAGTGCTGCTTACTGAGAGCGCTATTGCCCGCGACGGTCGGCGTCTTGCCGCGCTCGTGGATCGCGTGCAGCCGAGCGTCATGCAGGCAACGCCTGCCGGGTGGCGCATGTTGATCGAGGCGGGGTGGCACGGCGCTCATGGGCTTCGCATGCTGTGCGGCGGTGAGGCGCTGGACAGCCGTCTTGCGGCCGAGTTGCTCGATCGCGGCGACTGCCTTTGGAATCTTTACGGTCCAACCGAGACAACCATCTGGTCAGCGGCCACTGAGGTTCGGCGTGAAGACCTCAGCGATAATAGTGTCGCAGTTGCTGGCCCCATCCAGAATACCCAACTCTATGTTCTTGACCGGCGTGGCGAACCGGTACCTCCTGGCACGCCGGGTGAGTTGCACATTGGCGGTGCGGGCTTGAGTCCGGGCTACTGGGGCAAACCCGGCCTGACGGCAGACAGGTTTATCCCCAACCCTTTCCGGCGGGGTCCTCAGGACGGCTACCATCTCTACCGCACTGGCGACCTTGTGCGTTTGGCCGAGAATGGCACCCTCGATTTTCTCGGTCGGATCGACAATCAGGTGAAGCTGCGCGGCTACCGAATCGAACTCGGAGAAATCGAGGCGAGGCTCGCGGCCCATCCACGCGTTGCCGAAGCGGCAGTGCTGGTTGAGGATGGTGGTGCTGGCAAGCAGCTTGTCGCCTATCTGCGTTGGCGAGAGCCATTTGTCGGGGAGGCGAGCGCGGAGCTTGGACCCCATATGGCCGATAGCCTGCCGCTCTACATGCTGCCATCGGTCTATGTCGTGCTCCATGCCTTCCCGCTCACGCCAAACGGCAAGGTTGATCGCCGTGCCCTTCCGGCCTGCCGGCCAAAACTGGCACTGCTGCAAACGCGTCCGCCGGTGTCCGGCGAACCTGCCGCAACGCTCGCTGCGATCTGGCGAGAGGCGCTTAAAATCGACCATGTTGGTCCCGGTGACAATTTCTTCGAATGCGGCGGTCATTCGCTGCTCGTTGTCTCGTTGCAGGGGGTGATCGACCAGCGTTTTGGAATATCGATTGATATTACCGCCTTCTTCCGGTTTCCAACGCTGGAAACTCTGGCCGCTCATATTGCACAACTCCAAGCCGGTCGTGAAGGCGAGTGGTCTGGACGTGATAGGAGCCTCTTGCGCCAGACGGGTCGCGATCGCCTTTTGGGTCGTCGTGGCCTGCGGGCAGAACGCACGGGTGCCTGACGCATGGAGACAGTTGAAACCCTTGGCGATGCGGATCTCCTGCGTCGCCCGCCATCCGCGCGGACAAGAAAGACGCTTTTTCGGCTCAGCCTGCCGATGTTCGTGCATTCGCTGCTGACCTTCGTGGTCATGCTGTCGGAAATGCTGATTGTGAGCGCCTATTCCACTGACGCAGCAGCAGCGGTGGCGATTGCGCGGCAAGTGCTTCAGGTGGTCTTCGAGATCTCAAGCATGGTCGGGATCGGTGCGGTCATTCTGATATCGCACAGTTTGGGCCGGGGTGACGAGGAGGGTGCCCGCCAGATCGCGGCACTTGCAGTCTTGACCAACACGCTCATCGGCCTTCTGATTGGCGGTCTTCTGTTTCTCTGTGGACCGGTGACCTTGCGGATTCTCGATGTCCCGGCATCAATTGTTGACGATGCAAGCCTTTATCTGTCCGTGGCCGCCGCTGCCATGGCTTTCAATGCGCTTGCCTCCGCGGCAATCTCCTGCCTGAGGGCTTTTGGCAGCAGCCGCGTGATCGTGATGACCGGTCTCGTCCTGTCGGTGATTTACATCGGCGCAACCTATGTTCTTGTGCTTGGTGCGGGGCCAATTCCGCCTCTTGGGGTGACAGGTGCGGCCTATGCGACGCTCGGCTCCAGGATGGCAATGGCGCTGATGTTCGGCCTTGCGGTCTATTGCGTGCTCGGTCTTCGTCTCGTGTCTGGGCCGTTCAAGGTGCAGTTTTTGCGTGTGCGGCGAATGCTCGTTCTCGCCTTTCCAAGTGTTTCCGACTATATCGGCTACGGTTTTTACCAGCTTGTGCTGCTCGGCTTCGTTGCGGGATACGGCGTCTCCAGTGTTTTGAGCCGTACCTATGTCATGCTTGCCATGACGTTCCTCGTCCTTGTCATCATGGCTGTGAGCCAGGGAAACGAAGTGCTCGTCGGCTATCGCTGGGGCGAAGGGCGGCGGCAGGACGCCTATCGTCAGGCGTTGCGCTCCAGCTTTGCTGCGAGCTTGGCAACGACAACGATCGCGCTTCTTTTTTGGCTTTTCTCCGCTCAGTATCTCGGATTGTTCGGACAGACCGGCGAAGTTTTGAAACTCTCCAAAGACCTGTTGCTGCTGACAATCTTCATCCAGCCGGGCTTTGCCTTCAATACAGTGTTGCTGCATTCGCTCAGGGCTGTCGGTGATGCACGGGTCCCGGTTATCGTCAGTATCGGCTTGACCTGGGGGCTTGGCCTGCCGCTGGCATGGCTGTTTTGCGTGCACGCAGGCTACGGGGTTGAAGGTGTCTGGTACGCGCTGATCATCGAAGAAACATTGAAGGCTGGCTTCATGCTCGCGCGCTGGCAGGCGCGCGGATGGCTGCGCAATGTCGTCGCATGACCTTGTCTTGTGCAACGATGTCCAATTGATCTTGAAACATTTGCCCATGGTCACCACCCGCCAAATATGCGACTATGGCTTAACGATTAACTGACCTGATAGTGCCATCCATGCGCCTGAAACGGCAATCCGAAATTGCGATCGGTATATTGACAGCTTGCGCGAAAAATCCATCGACGAAGTACCCTGCCCAGCATCTGGCGCAAGAGGTCGGCGCAACGCGGGATCATGCCTATCAAGTTGTTGCGCTTCTGGTGCGCAACGGGTTTCTCAACAGCGATCGCGGGCCGGGTGGTGGTCTGCGCCTTGCGCGCGACCCTAAGGACATCAGGCTCGCCGACGTGCTGCGCATCACCCAGCCGGAACTGGACGGCAGCGCGGAAGAACCGGAACCGGGTACGCTCAAAGGGCAGCCCTTGCTTGATGGCATCGTTGCAGCAGCTTCATCCTTCCTTGTCCGACTACTCGACCGTTTCACGGTTGCGGACCTTGTGGCCTCGCCCGATAGCTCCGCTATTGCGTGTCTTGAATGCAGTCTCGTAACCTCCCGACCGGCGCGCGAGCGTCTGATGCGCTTGCCTGTGCCCCAGTTGCCTGTGCCCGAGTTACCTGTCCCTCGTTCGTCTCCCGTGGACGACAGCGTCGATGCCGACGCCTGATCTGTGCTGACGTTGCCGGGCAGCAATCGTATCCACTATGCCGCGTCGCATGTCTTGGATGGGTCATCCGCGCTTAGATCCTTGAGCGTGAACTGGTCAGCCATTCGCAAGAAATTCTCGGCTGCGGCCTCGACGGCGAGGGTGAGCACATTCTCATCCGCATGGCTGCGGTGTTTATCACCTTGAAAAAGATCCGTCTGGGTGAGGCGCAGAATGGTGCCGAGCGTTACGCCAGCCGGATTGATGGCAAGCGCCACGCGACCATCTGGCTCGCGTTGCAGCAGTCCATGCCGGAGCAACAGCAAGATGCTTTTGATGATCTTCCCTGAAGGGCCATTGCACAATTCGGCAAGTTCCCGGAAGGCAAACTTACGGTCCGGTGTGCAGGCAAAGGTGGTGAGGATTGCAAATACGGTCATGGTTTCGCGTGTGAAATGCATCATCCCTCTCTCCTCGCCCTATTGCCTAAACTCAGTTCGGTTTCTGATCAATAGACGTGTGAGCGGTTCGGGTTAGGACCGTAGGGGTCGATTTTTTTCGCCAGCGCAGGCTGCGTGTCGGTCAAAAGGTCCAGCATACTGTCGCGCAGCCGGACCCTTGTGAGAATGACGGCAAGCCTTCCGGTCAACAGTTTTGCGTTCAACCGGGTCAGCATCTCCGGTTTGATCGCGCGAAAATCGTGCACAGGCATTGGCACCAGCATGGAGAGCGGATCTGGCATGTGGTTGGTATTGCCACCATCAACTCAATCGGTAATCTTGGTGGTGTCGGCGGTGGTAACGTATATTCTGGCGCGCTGTGCTGCGCGTTCCGGGGTTCGCAAGGCCTCTATCCAAAGTAAAACGTAGATACGGAGAATTCTGATGCGTGAAGACAAGATTGCCCCCGAGGTTGTCACCGCCGTACAGGTTAGGGATGCCGTCTGCCGAGCAATCGCAGCGTCCAATATCCTGAAAATGGCAGCTGCAGAATGAGCTGGAACAACGCCTCCGCACGGGCCACGCTGCGTCGTATTTTCAATGCTGCGGTTGCCAGCGCCGATCCGGCCAAAGTGCTTGCCGCGCATTTGCCCGAGCGCCCCTCCGGGCGATGTGTGGTGATTGGGGCCGGCAAAGCCTCGGCTGCCATGGCAGCGGCGCTCGACATGGCCTGGCAGGATGTTGACCTGAGCGGCATTGTGGTCACACGTTATGGCCACGCTGTGCCCGCGGGGCGGATCGAGATTATTGAGGCCGCTCACCCGGTTCCTGATGCCATGAGCGTGGAAGCCGCAAAGCGTATTCTCGAAAGCGTCCAAGGCCTTGGTCCCGACGATCTGGTCATCGCGCTGATTTCCGGCGGTGGTTCCTCGTTGCTCGTGTCCCCGGCGGGTGGGATGACCTTGGCAGACAAGCAGGCCGTAAACGCTGCTCTGCTGGCCAGTGGGGCGACGATTGCGGAAATGAATACGGTGCGCAAGCAATTGTCCACCATCAAAGGCGGGCGCCTGGCGCAGGCGGCCTATCCTGCAAAGGTTGTCACGCTGGTTATTTCCGATGTGCCGGGTGACGATCCTTCGGAGATTGCTTCGGGACCGACCGTGCCAACGCAGACAACGCTTGAGGATGCCCGCGAGATTGTCGCACGCTACAAGCTTGATTTGCCGCTGGCGGCACAGGAGGTTCTTGCGCAAAAGCAAAACCTGCTCCCCTCTCCACCAATGAATGTTGATGTCCGGTTGATTGCCTCGCCTTCCATGGCTTTGGCAGCGGCCGCGGAGATTGCCAGACAAGAGGGATTGCACAGCGTGATTTTGGGCGATGCATTGCAGGGCGAAGCGCGTGAGGTTGGCACTGTCTTTGCCGGGATTACCCAGTCAGTGAAGATCAAGGGGCTTCCCGTCTCTGCTCCAGCCGTCATCTTGTCGGGCGGAGAAACATCCGTGTCCCTGCCGAAGGGCTGTCCTGGGCGGGGCGGACGCAATTCTGAATTCCTGCTTAGCCTTGCCCTTGGTCTGAACGGTCTCGATTCTGTCTGGGCAATTGCAGGTGATACCGACGGAATCGATGGCGTCGAGGATGCCGCAGGTGCAATCATCGGGCCAGACACGCTTTTGCGGCTGAAGCAGGCGGGTATCGCGCCGCGTTTGGCCCTGGCCAACCATGACAGTTACACGGCTTTCAAGGCCATTGGCGATCTGGTTGTCACCGGTCCAACGCTGACCAATGTTAACGATATTCGGGCGATCCTGATTGGATGATTCTGTAAAGCATGTCGCAGTGAATCCTATTCACTGCGACATGCATTAGCCGATTATGATCGGTGTCGAAAAGCGATGAACACCCTTTGGTGTGAACGAAAGGTGATGCGATAGGCCAACCAGCTCCGCTGCAAGCCACAGGACTGAGAGCCACATTTCTGTTCCCTGCAAACTGGTGTCTTGCCCCGTTGCAAAGGCGTAGCCGTGTTGGCGTGTCCAGCCGTTTGAGAGCGTCTCAATCAGCGAAAAGGCAATTGCGCGGGCCTCTTCGCGGCGATGGTCTGTCTGTTTCAGGCAAAGAAGCAGAGGGTGAATTGTATCCAGCAGATTGCAGGCATTGAACTGCACGCCGGAAAACCCCTTATAGGCACGATAATGGCCAAGGACGGAATCGATCGTTCTTTCAGGATAGGGCAGGGGCAGGCCAAATTGCGCATAGGACCCGCGTGAGAGCCGATAAAAACCATTGACGGGTTGTAGAAAACCTTCAGCTTCGGTTGGGCTGCCCCACAGACCCGTCACGCGGTTTGCGTTCAACGCCAGCCAGCCGAACAGCACATGGCGATTGGAGCCCGAGTTGAAATAACGCGCATTGAAATAGAGCGCCGTGGCAATGGCATCCACCGTTGCGCCGCTGTGCCAGGCACGGGTGCGCCAGGGCAGGGATTCAAGCCATTCGATCAGCGCCGGTGCCGTCAAATCCTCGACAAGCGTGACGGGATACAGCGGTTTTGCGCCCAGACATTCCAGCGCATACCCTACCGCCAGCACATTGTAGAGCGCCAGCGGATCATCGCGCAGTGGATGTTGTGGCTGGTGATACGGATCGGGAAACAGGCCCGTGGTTTGCTCCTGCACCGCTTGCAGACGCTGGATGGTGGGTTCAACATCAAAGACATCGCGCTCGCCGCCGAAGGCTGCGGCAATTTCAATGGCGTCGCACAGATGCCGTATGCTGCGCCGGACTGCGCCGCTGGCGTCCGCAGATTGGTAATCGTCGGCATGGCGGTGGTGAGAAAGCACCGCGCGCCAATCTGCCAGTGCTATGGCGTCCAGTTTGCGCAAGGCAATTTCGGCCCTTGTCTCAGGGCTTTGCAGTGGCGATGCCTGCTGGCGCATGCGCACCACGCGGGCCGGAACACCGGCGGCAATGGCATAGGCTGGCACATCCTTGGCCACCACAGCACCGGCTGCGATAATGGCACCCTTGCCGATGGTGACGCCATCCAGCACCACGGCATTGGCTCCAATCCAGACATCATCGTCTATGTGAATGCCAAGCGTGGTCAAGGGTTGGCGATAGATGGGCGTTTGCAGATCTTCAAAACCGTGGTTGAAGCCAACAATGCTGACATGCGAGGCAATGCGCACGCCATGCCCGAGCCGCACTTTTCCCGACAGGCAGGCATAGGCATTGATGGAAACATCATCGCCCATTTCCACATCGCCCCGCACCAGCGCGTGACCCGCGATCCATGACTGTGCGCCCATGATCAAGCGTTGCGTATGAATGGCAGCGTGTTCGGCAATATAGGTGCCGGGGCCAAAGCTGGCTCCGGCATGGGCTTCCAGCGCCTTCAGCCGGGCCTGATGCTCCGGTGCATTAATATCGGCTGCTTTTCGCTCCCAGGTCAGAAAATTCAACCGGTCTTTGCTCAGTGCCGCATTGGTGGCTGGCGCTGTGCTGTCATCCAATGCGTCAGGGTCTTTTTTCATGCTAGAGCTGACTTGCTAGAGCTGACTTGGGCGCATGCGCTCGGTGCGCAACAGGGCGCGGTAGCGCACCTGACTGCCTTCGAGATGGTGCAGCATGGCGCTGCGGGCGGCATCCCGATCACCATTGGAAATCGCCAGCACGATGGCTTCATGTTCCTGATAAATCAATCGGCGATAGGCATCTGCCTCGCGCTGATCCTCTGCAACCGGTTTGGATTGCGGAATGGCGGAGGTGCCGCGCTGTTCCAGAAACTCACGAAACAGTGGATTATGCGTGGCATCGGCAATGGCCAGATGCAGCGCAAAATCTGCCGCCCGAATGGATGTTCCCGCCTCGATACAGGTCATGACTGCAGCATGACGATCAAGAATAACCTCTTCATGGGCGGGCGAGCGGCGCAGGGCAGCAAGCCCCGCAGCCTCAACCTCAATGGGGGTGCGGATTTCCAGAATTTCAAGATCAGACGCCAGCCGGACCTTGTCGATCAGCGCAACAGGCCTTGCATCATCGGGACGGGGCAGAACGAACACACCAGCCCCTTTGCGCGCCTCCACCAGATGGTCTGAGCGCAAAGCGGCCACTGCCTCGCGCACAACAGTGCGGCTGACGCCGTGGATTTCGGTCAGTTGCGCCTCGCTCGGCAATTTGTCGCCCGGTGTGTAATCACCGTCCAGAATGGCTTTGCGCAGGGCTTCACTGACCTGCCAGGCCAATGTTCTGCTGCCACGGGTTACACCTGTATATGCGGCCACGGTTATTCCTCAGTCAAATCTCACCCGGCAGATGCGTCTTCGGGTGACTTGTTTTGCAAAGGTGTATGATAATTTCACAAATTTTTCAACAGATTTACGCTTTGCTGTGAAAATTCAAAATGCGCTCGGCATTAAAATCATAGAAAAATCTATGTTTACAGAGAAATATACAGCCTGTATCTCTGTATGATAAGTTTAAGATGAGCCAATCTGAGGAACGCTGCGCGGTGATCAGATGCTGGATGGGAGTTAAGAGGATGCACGCTGCAACAAGTGCCTGGGAAAAAGACGAAACCGTGCGCCATTTCCTCCAGTTCAATCCCCTTCACGGCAATCCGCTCTCAAGTCGGGATGATCTGGCGCGGGCGGTCGAGGCCTTTTATGCGCCGTTGCGGGATTGCTTTTCAAAAGGCAATGCTCGCTTGCGGCTTGGAACAGCCGGTGCCCATTACGGCGGGGCAGCAAGCGAGATGGAGGCGCTGATCCGTCCACTCTGGGGGCTTGCTCCTCTCCTGGCCGGAGGCTTCCCCTTTGAGGATATCAGCCGTTATATCGAGGGCATAACAAACGGCACAGACCCGGACCATCCCGAATATTGGGGCGATGTCGGGCCGTTTGATCAGCGCATGGTGGAAATGGCGGGCCTGTCTCTGGCCTTCATTCTGGCACCTGATGCCTTCTGGGTGCCGCTTTCAATTGACGCCAAACAGCGCGTGTCTTGCTGGATGCGCACAATCAATGACTACCCGACAGCGGACAATAACTGGCTGTTTTTCCGGGTGCTGACCAATCTTGCTCTGCGCAATGTGGGGGAAGAATGGTCTGATGATGCCATTCGCGCCGCTTTGGATCGCTTGGACCAGTTTCATTTGGCAGATGGTTATTATCGCGACGGCAAGTGGTATCAGCTTGATTACTATATTCCCATGGGGTTCCATTTCTATGGGCTGATGGTTGCCAAACTGGCAGGTGATCTCTACCCCGACCATGCCGCGCGCTATCGTGAGAGGGCACGGCGCTTTGCTCAAGATTTTCAGCATTGGTTTGCCGATGATGGTGCCGCCGTGCCGTTCGGGCGTTCCATGACCTATCGCTTTGCGCAAGGAGCCTTCTGGGCGGCTTGCGCTTTTGCCGATGAAGAGGTTTTGCCGTGGGGGCGGATTAAAGGCCTGTTGCTGCGGCATTTGCGCTGGTGGGGCACGCAGCCGATCACCGGGCGGGATGGTATTTTGTCGGTGGGCTATAGCTATCCCAATCTGCTGATGTCAGAGGCCTATAATGCTCCGGGCTCGCCCTATTGGGCCTTGAAGAGTTTTCTGGTTCTGTCTATGCCACAATCCCACCCGTTCTGGACAACGGATGAGGAGCCTGCCGATCAATTGCCCGGCGGGCGGATTGCTTCACCCGCAAGCGGCTTTCTGATGCGCCGCGAACACGGCGATGCCGTCGTGCTGACGGGCGGGCAGGATGGCCGCGAACATCGCTGTTTTGATGCCAAATATGGCCGTTTTGCCTATTCCTCGGCCTTTGCCTTTTCTGTGGCCAGTGATGCAGGTGCGCCAGATCGGCCAGAACGAAGTGCTGTGGATTCAGGCCTGATTGTCTCGCGCGACGGGATCGCGTGGATGTCGCGCAACATGATCACCGGTGCCGGGCTGGATCAGGGCATGGCTTGGGGGCGGTGGCAGCCGGATGCGGATCTTTCCATTGAGAGCTGGGTGGATTTTGCAGGGTCCGGCTGGCATGTGCGCCTGCATCGCATCACCACCCATGTGCCCTTGCATGTCGGTGAGGGCGGCTTTGCCATTGACCGAACAGGAGATGGCCATCAATCGCCTGCATCATGGTTCGAGATCGGGCCGGGGCGTGGGTTCGTGCGCAGTCTCTCGGCGGTGTCAGGCATTGTTGATCTGCTCTCCGATCGTCAGGCCAGCATTATCCGGGCTGCACCCAATACAAATTTGCGCTTTCCGCGAACCTTCTTTCCCCGCCTTGTCGGGCAGGTGCCTGCGGGTACAAGCTGGTTGGCAACGGCCTGTTTTGCCAAGCCGGATGCATCGGCAGCGATAAGCCCAATGGATTTGCCGGAAACTCTGTTGAATTTTTGCCAGAGTCATAAAATCATTTTATCACAGACCGAATAAAGAAACGGCCTGAAGGTTTTCCTTCAGGCCGTTGATTTGTTATTATTTCTTCAGAACCTCTTGAACGCCCTGATCCATCTCCTTCAAGCCTTCATCCACCGGGACATTTCCGGTCATGATGGAATCATGCACGCGGTTCAGCACCAGTTCGATCTTGGCGGCGCCGAGGCTGACGGGCATTTCAAGATAGGACTTGGTGGCCTTGAGTGCCGCTTTGCTGTTGGCATCCGATGGAAAGCCCTTGGTGGCAGAAATCGTGTCAATCACCTTGTCATCGCGCAGGGCTGGGATCGTGCCGGTTGCGGCAACAATCGCTGCACCTTCCGGGCCTGAGACCCATTTGACGAAATCCTCGGCGGCGGCTTTGTTGGCACTCCGCGCATTCACGCCAAGGCTGGTGACCTGGGCTGCCGTGGTGCCGGCTGCAACGCCATCGGGATGAGGAAAGCTGACGACACCCCAGTTTTTGGCAAGCGATTCACCAGACGCCACCTTGGCAATCTGGGTGCCAATGAACCATGTGCCCATCGGCAGCATGGCGATCTGCTGATTGAAGAAGGGGCCGGAATAATGGGTGTTGGTGGACTTCAGCGAACCGTAGGACTGCACAACGCCATCTTTCTGCAAGGACAGAGCGCGCTCATACCATGGTTTCAGAAACTCATATTTGCCATCAATCAGGGTGTGCTTGCCATCCTGAATGCCGGGCAGTTGCACGGTTGAGCGCCATGTGTGCAGATGGGTTCCATAGACCTTGTTGGAGCCAAAGCCTTTGGTGAGCTTGCGCGCCGTATCGTCAAACTGCTTCCAGGTCATGTCATTGGTGGGGTAGGGTACGCCCGCCTTATCGAACAAATCCTTGTTGTAATAGACAACCCAGAAATCGGTGCGAAACGGCAGGGCATAGAGCCCATTGTTCACCGTCAGAGCTTCAATCAGGCCCGCGTAGTCCTTGGTGTCTTTGGGGCTAGCGCCCTCTTTTGAAAGATCAACCAGCGCTTTGGTGCTGACCAATTGCGCATAGCCCGGAATGTCCTTGACGGTAACGATGTCGATATCATTGGCCCCACCGGTGAGCTGGGTCATCAACATGGTGTTGTAATCCTGCGAGCCGAGATCGGTATGGTTGATCTTGATGTCGGGGTGCAGTTTTTCATAGGCCGAGATCAGCGGCTGATAGAACGCAACCTTGTCCCAATCCCACAGCGCCCAGTTCAAGGTAATGGAACCTTGCGCAAAAGCATGGCCCGGCAGCGCGATGCTTGCGGCCAGCAGCGTCATTTTCAAAAGGTTTCGCATATGGGTCTCCTCCCCGTTTCTTGTGAATGATCTTTATCGCTTGCTTTGAGCGCACTGAATGTGACGGACAGCGTGGCCAGCGAGAAATTAAACGCGGCGGGCATGAACACCGACACCGGATAAAACACGATGTGGAGCAGCCACAGGCTGGCAATGAAAGCAAAGGCCGCAAGGATGGGCCAAGGGCGGCCCAGCATGGCAAGGGCGGCCCGCCGCGCCAGATCGTAAGGGGCCAGATCGGGCTTTTCCACCAAAAGCACGAACACATGCGCCGTGAGCGCCAAGACAAACACCCAGATCATCACGCACAGGGTGGCTGCTGCCGCAAAGGCAAAGTTGACGATAGCCAATTGCCCATAAATGAACGCCGCATACCCGGAGAGGCCCAGTACTGTAGCGCTGACCAGGCCCCAAGCCGTTGCTGCCTTGAAATGTCGGCAAAAGGCCTGCCAGAAATCGCGCCAGAGATAGGTATTTTCATCGCGCACCATGGAGATGCAGATGCGTGTTGCCGCTGCATGGGCGGCGGGGATGGTGATGATGGGCAGGCAAAAAACCACAATCATCAGGTTCAGTTTAAACAAGTCCCAGGCTTCACGCACAACAATCTGAGCAAACAGGGCCAAGCCGCGTTTTTTCGGCGCATCCTTGGGGATGCCGGGGCCCTCTCGCTGAAATCGTGCGCGCAGCCAGTTCATGCCGTGCCTATCTGCTGGCGGGGAATGGCCAGCTCGGTGTCCTTGTCGAACAGATGGGCGTAACTCATATCCACCACCAAGGTGATGGCATCGCCGCTGCGCGCCCGGCAGCGCGGCGAGACCTTGGCAATCAGAGTGTGCCCGTGGCAGACGACATTGAGGTGAACTTCAGACCCCATTGGCTCGGCCAGTTCCACCGTGGTGCTCAATGAGGCAATCGTGTTTGCGGCAACGTCAACGGGCTGAAATTCATAGAAATTCTCTGGCCGCAGGCCCAAAACCAGCTCGCGCCCTTCATAGATTTTGAGCCTTTCTGCGTCAAAACTCTTGGGCAAAGGCATGTCCTGTCCGCCAAACACGGCCACATAATCATCACTGCGCTTTGCCAGTGTCACGGTGAGCATGTTCATTTGTGGCGCGCCGATAAAACCCGCAACAAACATGTTGACCGGTGTGTCATAGAGGTTTTGCGGTGTATCGACTTGCAGGATGCGGCCATCCTTCATCACCACAATCCGGTCGGCCATGGTCATGGCTTCTACCTGATCATGGGTGACATAGATGAATGTGGCATCCAGCCGCTTGTGCAATTTGGTAATCTCGGCCCGCATGGTGCCACGCAGCTTGGCATCGAGGTTGGAAAGCGGCTCATCCAGCAAAAAAACGGCAGGATTTCGCACCATGGCGCGGCCAAGCGCCACGCGCTGGCGCTGGCCACCTGAAAGGGCCTTGGGCTTGCGGTTCAAAAGATGCTCGATATCGAGGATTTTCGCGGCTTCCTTGACCTTGACGTCAATCTCGTCCTGCGGTGCCTTGCGCAATTGCAGACCAAAGGCCATGTTTTTATAGACAGTCATATGCGGATAAAGCGCATAATTCTGAAACACCATGGCAATGTCGCGATCCTTGGAGGGTACGTCATTGACCAGTTGATCACCAATCACCAATTCACCGCCGGTGACCTCTTCCAGACCGGCAATCATCCGCAAGGTTGTGGATTTGCCACAGCCGGATGGGCCGACCAGAATGATGAATTCCTTGTCCGCGATCTCCAGATCAATGTCGTGCACCACGGTCAATGCGCCGAAGCTTTTGTTGAGTTTTGATAGGGTAATGCCAGCCATCTGCTTCTCCGGTCCCCTTCAGAAAACGTGAGGGGTATTTACTTGTAACTCACCAATAGGTGGACCAGTTGCGTGAAAGCCGCGTCAGGGCTTCCATGCAATAATAATCACCCCACGAGACGCATTCATCGACACCTTCGCCACGGCAGGTGTTGTAGGGACTCTTTTTCGAATAGGTGCCGTGCAGCACCAAGCCGTTTGAGCGGGCCGGGTCTTTGACCGCATAGTGATCGACAAGGCTTTTCATCATTCGCCGTGCCAAAAGGCGATAGTCTTCCGCCGCCTCGCCACCGACAAGATCGGCCATTTCCAACAAGCCGCAGGCGACAATGGACGCGGAAGAGGAATCGCGCGGCTCGTCACCTTCGGTAAAAATCAGATCCCAATAGGGCACAAGGTCAGTTGGCAGGCGCTTGCAATAGAAGGCCAGCAAGCGGTCAAAAGCGTCGCGATAGTCTGGAAGGGGTTCATAGCGATAGGAGAGCGCCATGCCATAAATGCCCCACGCCTGCCCACGCGCCCAGTCGCTATCATCGCGATAGCCTTGTTTGGTGGCACCCCGCACCGGACCGCCGGTTACCGGGTCCATGTAAAACGTGTGATAGGTGGAATCATCAGCGCGGACGGAATGGGCAAGCGTCGTGCGGGCGTGAATCAGCGCAATATCGCGGTATTTCGGATCGCCCGTTTCCCGGCTTGCCCAATAGAGAAGCGGAAGATTAAGAAGGCAATCAATGATATAGCGGTGGTTTTCCGGCTGTCCCATCGGTCCCCAGGCTTGCAGAAATCCACCGACAGGATGGAAGCGCTCGATCAATTGGTCGGCGGCCAGAAGAGCGGCCTTGCGACCATCTTCATCACCCACCAGCTTCCATGCCGCAACACAGCTGGGCGAATAGAGAAAGCCCATATCGTGATGGTCGGTTTCAATGCGGTTCTCGATGCGATGGAGAAAGCTCTGCACCTGAATTTGGGCGGCATATTGGAAGATCTTGTCGCCCGTATGCTCAAAGGCCAGCCAGATCTCGCCGGGCCAAAAGCCTGCCGTCCATTGGTCATTGGCAACAGCGGGGTAGATATTGTTGACGCTGGAGTGGTTCTGGGCCTGATAGGTAAAGGATGGAAGATTGCGCCGCACCTGCGCAACAGCTTCAATCAGTGCTGCCTTCACCTCATCGTCAGAAATGGCGGGAACAATAAAATTCTGGGCGAATACGTTCATCGTTTCAACCTTTCAAACCGGAATTGGCCACGCCTTCAACAAAGAAGCGTTGCAGCGCCAGAAACACCACAAGAACAGGGATGATGGCGACCACGGAGGCGGCCATGATCAACCCATATTCAGCCGAATATTGGGAAATAAACATGCGAAGGCCGATCTGGATGGTCTTCAACTCGGTGCGGGTCAGATAGATCATCGGCCCGAGAAAATCGTTCCAGGTGTTGACGAAGGTGAAGATCGTCAGCGTAGACAGGGCTGGCTTGGACAGCGGCAGCATGATCTTGGCCCAGATCTGATACTCGTTCATGCCATCAATGCGGGCCGCTTCGCACAGCTCATCCGGGATCGACATATAAAACTGCCGCATCAAAAACACGCCAAAGGCGTTAAACGCTTGAAGGCAAATTAGCGCCAAGTGGGTGTTGTTGAGGCCAAATTCGCGCATCAACAGGAATTGCGGCACCATATAGACCTGCCAAGGCATGGCGATGGTGGCGATATAGCCCAAAAACAGCAGGTTCTTGTAGGGAAAATGCAGTTTGGCAAAGGCATAGGCCGCAAAGCTGGAGGTTAACAGCTGCAAGATGGTAACAATGATGGTCAGCTTTGAGGTGTTGTAAACAAACAGTGCCAGCGGAATCTTGGTCCAGATATCAATATAATTCTGCCAGCGCGGATGGGGTGGAATCCACACAATCGGGAAGGCGAAAACATCGCGATTAAGTTTGAGCGATGCCGACAGCATCCACGCAAATGGCAACAGCATCAACACGGTGATCGCGATGATGGTGATGTAGACCATCACGGTTTTCAGCTTGATTTTAACACCCAGAATTTTCATCACGCCGCTCCTTCTCACGCGTCGCGGGCGGCGCGAAACTGCACCACGGTAATGATCAAAACCATGAAGAACAGCACCAACGACACCATGCTGGAATAGCCCAGATCCCAGGAAATGAAGGCCTCGTTGTAGATATGATAGACCAGCACCAGTGTGGATGTGCCGGGGCCGCCCTGGGTGATCATGAAAATCTGGTCGAACACCTTGAAGGATTGAATGGTCAGCATGACCGAGACAAAGAACGTGGTGGGTGCCAGCTGCGGCACGGTGATATACCAGAATTTCTGCCAAGAGGTTGCACCGTCCAGATTGGCCGCTTCATAGAGCTCGGCATTGATGCCTTGCAGCCCGGCCAGATAGATCACCATGTAATAGCCCATGCTTTTCCATATGCCGAACAGGATGACGGTGACCATGGCCCAATGCCGATCCGCAGCCCAACCGGGCAGATGGGCGGGGTCAATACCCATGCTGTAGAGGAGCATATTGACCGGCCCCATATCGGGGTTGAACAGCATGTTCCACACCACTGCCACGGCCACCAGCGAGGCGACATAGGGGAAGAACATGGCTGTTCGAAAGAACGCGCGTCCGAAAATCTTCTGATTGAGCAAAACCGCCAGCCCCAGCGCGCAAGCCAGCGTCAAGGGAACGGAAAACACCGTGTATATAATGGTGTTGAACAGCGCATCCTTGAAAGCGCGGTCGCCAAACAGATGCCAGAAATTATCAAGCCCGGCAAAGGTGATGGGGTTGGAGCCATCCCAGTGCATGAAGGCAAGAGCGAAGGCAAACAGAATTGGCCCCAGCGTAAACGTGGCAAAGCCGATAAAATTGGGCGCGATAAAGGAATAGGCAACCAGATTGGCGCGCAATTTCCGCTGACGCTTCGACATCGAAGCCACCCGTTTGGGCGTGCGCTCCGCCTGCTCACGAAAGGTCTGTGTGACCATTTTTCCTCCTGCCTGCCACTTTGGCGACGACGCTTGATACTCGATGACATCAAAAGCGGCGCTCGCCCTCCCAAGGCATGCCTGTAATACATTTCTTCAAAAAATAACACAAGTAAGAAATATGTTTTGCCAAAAGAATGCAAAATGCTTAAACCTGTATAACATCTTTGCGGGTTGCCGGGCGTTTCGGTTGGAGGGAAGTCGGTCCATGTTTGTTGAATGCCTTGGGCAACTGCCGGATTTTTTACCGGATTTCGCGTTTGCTCCAGTGGTTGCGGATCGTCAGGCATGGGAGGCAATCCCGGCGGCCTATCGCGCCAGACTTGTTGCAGGCGGCGAGGCGGCGCTTGAGCAGGAATGGCCGTTGATCACGGCCTGTGCCTTCATGGAGTATCACCGCAACGGCAACCGCACCCGGTTTGAAGACCTGTTCTTTGCCCGTCGACGCATGCTGAATGCGCTTGTGATGGCAGAGGCTGTTGAAGGGCAGGGGCGTTTTCTGGATCAGATCATCGATGGGGTGATGTTGCTCTGTGAAGAAAGCGGCTGGCAGCTTCCGGCCCACAATTCCTATGTTCGCGGCGGACCGCGTCTGGCCCTGCCAGACAATTCAGCGCCGATTATTGATCTGTTTGCCGCTGAAACGGCTGCGCAACTGGCGGTGCTGGCAAGCCTGCTGGAACAGCCGCTTAATGCGATCAGCCCCGAAATCGTGCGCCGCATTGATCGCGAGCTTCAGAACAGGATCATCGCGCCCTATCTGTCGAGCCATTTCTGGTGGATGGGCAATGGCGATGAACCCATGAACAACTGGACAGCATGGTGTACGCAAAACGTTTTGCTGACCGCGTTCACGCGGCCCAATACGCAAGAGGATAGGGGCCGCATTGTCGAAAAATCGGCGAAAAGTCTGGATGCCTTTCTCAAGGATTATGGCGATGACGGTGCCTGCGAAGAAGGGGCGATGTATTATCGCCATGCGGGGCTCTGTCTGTTCAATGCGCTCAACGTGCTGAGTTCTGTGGCACCTGCGGCATTTTCGCCGCTTTGGCAGCAGCCGAAATTGCGCAATATGGCCGAATACATCGTCGATGTGCATATTGATGGGCAGTCTTATTTCAATTTTGCCGATTGCTCTGCCGTGGCAGATCGCTGTAGCGCGCGCGAATATCTGTTTGGCGTGGCAACGGGATCAAACCGTCTGGCAGATTTTGCCGCGTCCGATTGGGCGCAGGATATGCATCCGGAATTGCCGCAGGAAATCAATCTCTTCTACCGCCTTCAAACGGCGTTTGCAGCGAAAGCCATGCTGGCGCGCAGCCCGCCTGCAGTTGAAAAGCCGGATATTTATTATCCCAGTGTCGGCTTGTTGATTGCCAGAGATGAGACTTACGCCCTTGCCGTCAAGGCGGGCGACAATGTTGATAGCCACAATCACAACGATGTCGGAAGCTTCACGCTTTACAAAAACGGCAAGCCCTTTTTGATCGATGTCGGCGTGGAGAGCTATACGGCCAAGACCTTTTCACCCAGCCGCTATGAGATCTGGACCATGCAATCGGCTTTTCACAATTTGCCGGGTTTTGCAGGTGTGATGCAGCAGGATGGCGAGACCTTTGCCGCAAGAGATGTGCAGGTCGAGCTTGGAGCGCTCCAATCATACATATCAATGGATATCGCCGGAGCCTATCCCGAACAGGCCCATCTTCGCCAGTACCTTCGGCGGGTTCGGTTGCTGAAGGGGCATGGCGTGGAAATTGACGATGTTTTTGACGGCGATAAACCTGCGCAATTGTCTCTGATGTTTTCGCAAAGGCCAGAGCTTTCAGCGGATGGCCTTCACCTGCCAGGGCTGGGAAATATCACGGTGCATGGCCACGCATCGGCGGTGGTTGAAGAGATCCCCATCACCGATCCGCGTTTACGTATGGCCTGGCCTGATCGGCTCTATCGCGTGCTGCTGCCGTTCAAGAGCAATCGTCTGACATTGACTGTGGTTTGAGGAGAGACCGCCATGCGCCTGACATTGAAGGTGATCGATGATCGAGGAGTGGTTTTATCCGAGGCCTCGGGTGAGGATGAGGTTATTCTTGTGCATCGATCCGTCTATAACGAAGGCGATTGCGTGGTGCTGGAGACCGATCATCCGCAACACTCCGTGCTCCTGTGTCTCGACAATGCCATGCCAGCGGCCTTGGTTTATGTCGCTGAGAAAGCCTGTCTGTTTCCTATCCCACACCATGCAGACCAAAAAGCCTATCCGCCTGAGGCCTTTGGCGGGACCACGCATCGGCTCTCTGCGCGCCTGATGCGGGCCGGCGAGGTGCCTGGCCGGCGCAATCTCGCCTGCAATCCCTACGATACATCGGGCAATACGCAGATATTTCCCCATGCATCGGCCAATGTTTCCACCCGCGGAGAGGCGGCCTTTGCGGCGCGCAATGCCATTGATGGTGAAAAGGCCAATGCTGGCCACGGCTTTTGGCCCTACACCAGCTGGGGCATTAATCGCGATCCATTGGCAGCACTCACCGTGCAATTTGGCCGCCCAGTGCTGGTGGATGAGGTGGTGCTGTATCTGCGCGCCGATTTTCCGCATGATGCATGGTGGGAGCAGGCTACGCTGCTGTTCGACACTGGCGATACGCTGACCGTGCCACTGATGAAAACCCATGCAGGCCAGCGCTTTGCTTTTGCGCCCAAGCGGGTTGAGTGGGTCACGCTGCAAAACCTGATCAAGGCTGACGATCCTTCGGTTTATCCGGCCCTCACTCAGATTGAAATATGGGGTCGGGGAGATTAAGCCGTCGTTTGTGAGGATGATAGACAACCGATGCAAGCGTGACGGTTTGTTTCATACGGCTGGCGTTGACAAAACCTATATAAAGGTTTGCGGAGAATGAACCTATCTCTGCCGGGCTGTGGACAAACTCGGCAAGGCGGTGCACGTCCGTGCGTTTGGCAATGACTTCGTAATAAGTGCACGGGGCAATCGGCAGCAATCTTCAAATCGGCTCGACCCCGAGCAGCGAGCGGTGTGCGTCGATGAAGGACATCATCGCATCAGTGGGCGCTCAAGCTCCGCCATCGCGAAAGAAGCAGATGCCTTTCGTAAAATCTCGTTGGCCTGATGAAGCTCGCAATTCTCCCGTTCCAGAGCCTTCGTTCGTTACCTCTCACCAGTTGAGGTCAACGGCAAACCCGGTGCGGTTGACCCGTTATTTCCGAAACCTTTCCCAAAAAATAGCAACAAACCCATGAACTATACGTGAGACATCGCTTAAAATGATGGACTCCTTAGGGTGTGATTAACAAATACACCTTATAATTGAGCTAATTGAGATTGTTTCTTCGCATGAAGCGGAAAAATCACGTATCAAGACCGAGTGCAGTAATCGCCCCTTGAGCCTCGAGCAGCGAGAGATAAATACGCGTTTTCGTTCATGATAACAGTATCTTGCCTATCGCGCTTCTAAGGCGGGTCCTCAACGGCACTCGTGTTTGGTCGTATGGATTCAGTGCACACTTCAGTTGTCCAGATGAGCTGCTTGGACTTTAGCACGCTCTTTGACAATCTGTTCTTGAGATTACCGTCACGTAGGTGATGACATCATACAAACCATAAGAGCAGCTTCCGATAGAGGATATACAATGTCTTTCTACACACAAATGAAGAAATCTTCCAAATCTCAGGTAGCTGTAGCAGAAATACAACGCATCTGTCATGGCATTGCAGATGGAAACATATCCGAGCGTGCAAATACCTTGGAAGCAACAGGCGACGCTAAAGAAATACTGATTGCTGTTAACCAATTACTTGATGTCACCCTACAACCGATACAGAAGCTCGCGGCATCAATCGCAAGAATGTCAGGTGAGCATGATAAGGGCGACATTGATATCCTGTTACCCACAGAAGACTTCAGGGGTACCTTTGCCGCGATGGCCAAAGGCGTGAACGACATGGTCGGGAGCCATATAGCAGTCAAGAAAAAGGCTATGGCTTGCATCAAGGAATTGGGCGAAGGCAATTTTGAAGCGCCACTCGAGCAGCTCCCCGGCAAGAAGGCTTTCATCAATGAGACGATTGAGACCTTGCGCGCCAATCTCCAAGGCCTGATTTCAGACATGAAAACAATGTCGATTGAGCACGATAAGGGTGATATTGATGTTATTGTGCCGGTCGAAAAATTCAAGGGTGACTTTGCCGTGATGGCCAAGGGCGTCAACGACATGGTCGGGAGCCATATAGCAGTCAAGAAAAAGGCTATGGCCTGCATCAAGGAATTGGGCGAAGGCAATTTTGAAGCACCGCTCGAGCAGTTTCCCGGCAAGAAGGTCTTCATCAATGAGACGATTGAGACCTTGCGCGCCAATCTCAAGGGCCTGATTTCAGACATGAAGACAATGTCGATTGAGCACGATAAGGGTGACATTGATATCTTCGTGCCGGTCGAGAAATTCAAGGGCGACTTTGCCGTGATGGCCAAGGGTGTCAACGATATGGTCAGCGGCCACATTGCAGTCAAAAAGAAGGCCATGGCCTGCATCAAGGAGCTGGGTGAGGGCAATTTCGATGCACCGCTTGAGCAGTTTCCTGGCAAAAAGGCGTTCATCAATGAGACTATCGAGACGCTGCGCGGAAATTTACAGGCTATTACCACTGAACTTCACCGGTTGATTGCCGCCTCAACAGCTGGCAAGCTCTCTGAGCGTGGCATCCCCGCTCATTTCGTCGGGGATTTCGCCAAGGTGATCTCCGGAATCAACGGCATGTTGGACGCTATCATCCTTCCGATCTCTGAAGGCAATCGTGTTCTTCGTCAGGTGAGTTTCGGTGATCTCACGCAGCATGTGGAAATCGAATGCGAAGGCGATCATGAACGCATGAAGGATGCGATCAACAATATGGTCGACAACCTGCGCAACACAGCGACAATAGCCGACCAGATCGCCAGTGGTGACTTGACCGTTGAGCCAAAGCCGCTCTCAGACAAGGACACTCTGGGCATTGCGCTTGTGTCTATGGTCGAGCGCCTTCGCGGGGTTGTTGCCGATGCATTAGCCGCAAGTCAGAATGTTTCAGCGGGTTCGCAGCAGCTCTCGTCCGGTTCAGAGCAGCTGTCGCAAGGCGCGACCGAACAGGCTGCATCGGCTGAAGAAGCCTCTGCTTCAATGGAAGAAATGGCCTCCAATATCAAGCAGAACGCTGACAACGCTGCCCAGACCGAAAAGATCGCCCGTCAGTCATCCAAGGATGCCGAAGCGTCCGGCGAGGCCGTCAACCGGGCTGTGGCTGCGATGCGCACGATTGCCGAAAAAATATCCATAGTGCAGGAAATCGCTCGTCAGACCGATCTTCTTGCTCTGAATGCTGCCGTGGAAGCGGCCCGTGCTGGAGAACATGGCAAGGGCTTTGCGGTAGTTGCTTCTGAAGTGCGTAAACTTGCCGAACGTAGCCAGTCAGCCGCCGCCGAAATCAGTGGGCTGTCTGGACAGACTGTGCAGGTCGCCACCGAAGCGGGTGGAATGCTTGCGCGTCTCGTGCCCGACATCCGCAAAACGGCCGAGTTGGTCTCTGAAATTTCTGCTGCGTGCCGGGAACAGGATATCGGTGCTTCGCAGATCAACGAGGCAATCCAGCAACTCGACAAAGTGACACAGCAGAATGCCGGAGCATCGGAAGAAATGTCGGCAACCTCTGAAGAACTCGCAGCCCAAGCCGAAGAGCTTCAGGCCTCTATTGCCTTCTTTAAGGTCGACAGTGCTGGGGCTAAAGTGCAAGTGCAAGGCAATCAGTCGGCCAAGGCTTGGTCCAAGAGCAACATCTCGACAAAACCGACAGCACTGCACCATGTGTCGAAGCCCGGCCAATCCGTTGCAAGCCAACAGGCGCGCGTAAAGGGCTGGATGCTCGATATGTCGATGGGGGGCCCGGATGCCGAGGATGTCGACTTTAGATAAAACGCATGTGCAAAGGGACCTATCGAACAAAGATGGTCACAATGTCAGGAATCTGGCAATTTATTCAGCGGCTTCGTCTGAATAACAAAGATAGCGAGTTTACATCACGATGATACTCCAGGCCTTGGACTTACCAGTCTTGCGGTACTAACCGTGTTGCTTCACAGACCAAATCTCAACGGTTTCCAGCTATGCCGCTACGATTGAAAGTCGTTTGATTGATTGTCCACTCCACACATCCTAAAGCGTCGTTCCAAAAATCGGAACGATGCTCTCAGTTTTTGTTTTCGCATCAGATTTATCCGAAAACCGGTTCCCACTTTTCGGCCGATACTCTAATGCCCCATAGGCGCTTTCTTCCCGAGCGTTACATTGCGGAGTGTGAGGGCCAAGGGGATTGCGGCCAGAGAGATCAGCGTCAGAACCCAGAAAGCGTCGACATAAGATAGAAGCGAGGCTTGGCTCTGAATTTGCTGATTGATCCAGGAAAGTGCCTGCTTTTGAGCAATCACCAGTGAACTGCCTTGCCCCATGAAATAATTCGTCATCTGGCTCAGCGTATCCTGATAGGCTCCATTCGACGGAATGACATGTTCCGCCAATCGGCTCTGATGAAACTGTTCTCGGTGGGTAATGATGTTTGAGATCAGTGACACGCCGATAGACCCGCCCGTATTGCGTGCAGCATTCAGCAAAGCCGAGGCCTGATCTGTCTTGCTGGAGGGGATGCCGTCATAGGAGGCAGAGGTGATCGGCAGAAAGATGAAGGGCAGACCAATTCCCTGCAACATGCGCGCTTCGGCAAGATACCAAAAGCCGATACCACTATAGACACTGGTTACCTGATACATGGAGAAGGCGACAAAGCCAGCACCGATCGCAATCAGATATTTGGGCTGCACTTTTGATGAGAGTATGCCGACCACAAACATCATGGCCATGGTCACCACACCGCCTGGAGATAGCATCAGACCAGCCCAGGTTGCTGTGTAGCCGAGATTCTGCTGGACCAGCTGCGGCAGATACTGGGTTGTGGCCAGCAGCAGTGCCCCTGTCGCCATCATCACCAAAAAGCAGGTTCCAAATTGCCGGCTGGCCACCATCCGCAAGTCGACGGCCGGGTTCTTGTGCTTCAATTCCCACGGGATCATCAGAACAAAGGCGAGGGCGCTGATCGAGGCCGCTATGATGATGAAGGTTGATCCGAACCAGTCCTCCTCCAGACCACGATCCAGCGTCAGTTCCAGCGCACCCAGAAAGGTCGCCACAAGGCCGAAGCCGATCCAGTCGAAACCGATCTTTTCCTTGCGCAATTGCGCACGTTCCTGCGCGCTGCCTTCTGGCTCTTTGATCAGAATGGCAACAGCTGCAAGCGTCAGGGCACCGACGGGACCGTTGATCAGGAAGCACCAGTGCCAAGAGAAGTTATCGGAGAGGTAGCCACCCAATGTCGGTCCGACGACGGGAGCAACGACGACCGCAACCCCGAACAGAGCAAAGCCTTGGCCGCGCTTTTCTGGCGGAAAACTATCGGCCAGAATGGACTGCGCGACCGGCACCATGCCGCCACCGCCTACGCCTTGCAATATACGAGCAAGCAGCAGGAATTGCAGATTGGGTGCAAAGCCGCACATGATCGAACTGATTGTAAACAACGCCAGGCAGCCGAGAAAAAAGGTCTTGCGCCCGAGAATACGCACGAGATAGCTTGTGGCCGTGACAATCACCGCATTGGAGACGAGATAGGTGGTCACGACCCAGGAGGCTTCGTCCTGACTCACGCCAAGACCGCCGGAAATGTAGTTCAGGGCAACATTGGCGATTGTGGTGTCGAGCACCTCCATGAAGCTGGCGAGTGCAACAACAACGGCAATGATCCAGGGATTTGGCAAGGGTTTGGCAACGGCGCTCGTGCTCATAGCAAATCCCTCAAGCTTTCCCATACCGAAGCGGTAGGATCGGTCCGCACGGTGGGCACGACCGACATGCCCGGACCAAGGGCGATATCACTCGGTACATCATCCAGTTCGATTTTCACGGGGACGCGTTGCACGATCTTGACATAGTTGCCGGTGGCATTTTCTGCAGGAAGCAGGGAGAATGCCGTTCCCGACCCAGGCTGCACACTTGCGACATGGCCGGAGATCGTGCGTCCACCATAGGCATCGATGGTGAGAGACACCGGCTGTCCCGGGCGCATATGTTCGAGTTGGGTTTCCTTGAAGTTTGCTGTCACCCAAAGCTTGTCCGGCACAAACATCGCAAGGTTTGAACCTGTCTGGACATACTGACCGTCACCGGCCGAAAGCTGCACAACGCGACCAGGCTGGGCAGCCACAATTGTCGTGTATGAGAGATTGAGCTTGGCTTGATCAAGTTGGGCCTGGTCCTGCTTTACAATGGCCTCGGCGCTCGCGATCTGAGGACCATAGGCATCCAGTTGGCGCTGAGCGGCAGTGAGCGATGCCTCGTCTGTGTTGAGTGTCGCCTCCTGCTGCCGCAGTTGAGCTTCATATTGCTGTGCCTCTTGAATGGTGCCGGAGCCACTCTTCATCATCGTTTGATAACGGCTATCCTGCTCCTGAGCAAAGACAAGATTGGCCTTGGCTTGCTCGATCTGGGCTTTTGCCTGTTCGACATTTGCCTGCTGCACCAGCTTTTGTGCCTGTGTATTCTCAAGATTGGCTTGTGCAGCCGCCACTTGTGCCTGCGCCTGTTCCAGAGACGTCTTATAGTCACGGTCGTCAATCTGGGCGATCACCTCGCCTGCATGCACATGCTGGTTATCAGTCACAGCAACCGAAGCGATATAACCGGCGACCCTGGAGGTTACGGCATACTGGCGGGCCGCGATAAAGGCATCGTCCGTGTTTTCATAATGTGCGCTATTATCCCAGTATATAAATCCAGCAACCATGGCCAGCGCCAGCGCGCTCCCGCCAATCAGAAGCATCTTCTTGCGCCGCCGTGGTCCGCCCGTGGGTTTCTCCGCTTCAGAAGCGTGCGTTGCACCCTCTGCGCCCTCGGTGGCTTGAGCCTGATCGCCTGCTGCAGAATCATCGCCCTGATCCTGACGAGCCACGGCACCATCCTGTTCATTTTTTGGCTCCGTACCGCCCACCTTGGTGTGTAGCACAATCAACTTTCCAAAAGTCTCATCCTGAGGCGTGCTCATTGTGAATCTCCTTCGTCGCCACAATAAAAGAAATGAAACGTTTCATTTATTTATTGACGTAGATCCGATCGGAGTGCTAGTCAAGAGCCTCAAACGGGATGCCCTAATCCAGGCCAATCAAAATTCGGTGAGACAAACCTTGGCGAGAGAAATGACGAAACCCAAGATCACAAAGTTGAAGCTGGGCACTGCAAGGCGCGGCCGCCCGCCACTGGAAAAAGCCGGAGAAGTCGAAGACCGAATTCTGCAGGCTGCACTTCAGGTGTTCATCGCCCGCGGCTATGAGGGGGCTAGCATTGACGAGATCGCCGAAGTTGCTCGCGCTGGAAAGCCGAGCATCTATAACCGCTTCACAAGTAAGGAAATACTGTTCAAAGAAGTCGTTTTGCGCTGGGCGCAAAGGTCAAACGAAATGGCCACGTCCACAACAGCCGGCACTATTCAGGAGCGTTTTGAGACGGCGGGTATCCTGATCTTACAGCGCGCCATCAATGATGAGACCGTAGGGCTTATACGCAGCGTGATCGGAGAAGCGACGCGACATCCGTCGCTGGCGACCACCATTCATTATGCCATGCGAGCACATGGCACGGCGACTGTGAAAAAACTGGTCGCCGAACTCGCGGAAGCCGACGAAATCAAATCTCTTCCGGCCTTTGCGCCCGACAATCTTGAGGCGACAGCCCGGTACTTCAATGATTTGGTCTTTTTACCGATGCTGATGTCTTCGCTGTTCCATGCTGATCTGACGTTCGTGAAAGGGATGATGGAGAAACATGCACGCGAAGCAGCCACTTTCTTTCTGTCTGGGTGCGGTTATCGTCACGAACCAGCGAAAGCAGGTGGCCGTGAATAGGATTCACGGCCACCTGCTTTACGCCTTGTTTGCCGCACGTCCGTTATCGTTCAATGGTGATGTCAGGTTAACTTGGCTATGGCCAAGAGATACGCGCTCACATCGGTAGATCTCCGCATCGCCTGTCCCTTCACTTCCCAATATGCAGGAAAGACTGACTTGATCGGTTGGATGCCGCACATCAGCCTTTATCGCTCACCCGGCACATGCGGCATGTGTTTGCTTTTTCTTGCCACGAAAACGTCAAGGTTCATTCAGGCATGGTTCACGAACAGGATCGCTAAATGTTAGCAATGTCACAGGAGTCATGTGAAATGCGCAAGATAATTTTAAGTGCCGGAATAATTCTAGCCAGTCTCGTTGCCAACACAGTTTATGCGATGCCGTCCGTTCAATCCCCCCGGCCAGCAGCATCCTACGTGGAAAAAGTGGACTACGCCTGTGGGCGTGGCTTCCACCTATCCCCAAGGGGCTATTGCAGACCAAATGGTCCTCCTCTTGAATATAGAAGGTGGGATCGGCGTGATCGCTGGGAAGCCAGAAGGGAATGGCGGGAACGTCGTGATTGGCGCGAACACCGCGCATGGCATGAGCGACGCTATTATCGTAGCGACCGGTGGTGATTGGCTTGATGTGGAGCGTTACGCGCTTCATATGACCAATTGTGGTTTCTAAAACGTGCCAATCCACGAGGCGGATGTCGTCCAATTGCCTGCACAGATGCATATACGCATCATGTTGGTGTACATCAGGACGCCATCCCCTCGTTTATTGATCAACACAAACTCTTGAATACTATTTGCCGGTGCCTTCCCGAGCGTTCACATATACGTTTCACTTCAACGTTATCTTCAGTGCGAAACCTGTCTGAACACATGAGGAAGTTTGATGCCAACGACCGATCGAGCAGGTCTTGACCTTTGCCACGATGAAGCCTTCTTTCATCTGCTCGTCGAGAGTTATCGACGCATTGTGGGTAAGCCGCTTGTGACCGATGACCGAGATGCATATTGGCTCTACCACCACGCCCCATTCGCTGTCGTCGCCCACAACACCGATCCCGATCCAATCTTCATATACGCAAATTTGGCAGCCCAACGTTGTTTTGAATATGATTGGGAAGAGTTTACATCTCTGCCATCACGTCTTTCCGCTGAAGCTCCCAACCGTGCCGACCGGCAACTGCTGTTGGAGAAAGTTACACGGGACGGGCATATATCCGGATACCGAGGCGCTCGTATAGCAAAGTCCGGTCGACGCTTTTGGATCGATGATGGCTGTGTCTGGCAATTGATAGGGCAAGATGGTTTAAGGCACGGACAAGCAGCGACATTTCCGATCTCGGATTGTCTGATATAACATATTGTTTTTATTTTATTTTGTTGCTTTTTCGCGGCAGCCAAGGGAGCTGCTTGCTATTGGTATCGAAGCAGAAGACGCGAGATTATGCAGCAGATATAAAAATCCATAGCGAACCTTCGTGCGCCACATATGGCGCATGGTGCGGTCGTGTCTGGGCAGCCGTGTTACTGATGATGATGATTGTTACGGCTTCAGATAGCTGTTGTTGTACCTTTAAACGCCAACCTGAGGAGTCTGCGAGATGAGCCGAGCGCTGTTGTTGGATCTTGGAGGTTCCTCGCTAAAGGCCGGGGTGTATGAGCTAAATGGCAAGCCACTTGCGATCGAGCGTGTTCCGAATGCCTTTGTGGAGGATGAGGTCGATAAGGCGGAACAGGATCCGGAGGTCTGGTGGAAAGCCCTTGAGACTGCAGCAGACGGGCTCGACAAGCAAATTCCCGGTGGATTGACCGACATCGAGGCAGTCGCCATTTGCGGTTTCACACGCACTCAAGTGTTCTTGAATGGAGAAGGTGAACCGGTACGTCCGGCAATCACTTTCCGAGACTCGCGAGCTCATGGCACGATCGAAGACCTGTTGATGCGTCCTGCGGTCCAAAGCCATCCACTTGCTCGCCACCTCAATGCCTTCCATCCGCTGGCGCGTCTGTTGTGGCTAAAGCATAACGACGAAGTTGCCTGGAACAAGACCCAATCGGTTGTCGAGCCGAAGGATTATCTAAACTTCAAACTCACCGGTTCACTCGCCTGCGATCCCATCTCGCAGTTTTGGCTTCTCAGTGCGATGGAGGGCGGCAATAGCGCGCTTGCGGTTCTGGCTGGTATCGACAAGGCCGTGTTGCCGGATATCTTAAGGCCGCATGAAGTTGTCGGAGCTGTTCTATCGAACATTCCTGGAGCGCTCAGCAAGATTGCGGGCGCAAAGGTTTTTTGCGGCTCCAACGACACGTGGACGGCGGCTGCAGGCATTGGTGCCCTGAAATGCTCAAGGGGATACTGCATTTCCGGCTCGTCGGAAGTGTTCGGTATCATATCCGATACAAAAGCCGAGGCATCGGGTTTAATCACAATACCGTGGGGAGACGCCATCTGGCAACTCGGAGGGCCCGGACTGAACGGCGCGAACGTCCTGACCTGGATGGTGAACAACCTTATGCCGGATGAACGCCCGTTCGATGAACGGCTGGCGATCCTTCTATCGCGGCAGTCCGAATTGCCTCTTCTTTTCCATCCCTATCTCCATGGCGAACGTACGCCCCTCTGGGATAGAGATATCCGCGCATGCTTCATGGGACTGATGGCAGCGCATAAGCCCGGTGATCTGGTGCGTGGCACCATGGAAGGCGTGAGTTTTGTGAACCGAATGGTGCTCGAGCGAGCGGAGGCCGCCGCAGGAGCGAAGGCACAAGAGATTCGCCTCGCGGGAGGTGGGGCAAGAAACGCATATTGGAACCAGATCCGGGCGGATATCCTGAAAAGACCGGTCATAGTCTCGGACACAGAGGAGGTCGGGCTCTTAGGTTGCCTTGCTGTCGCTCGGTTGGGGCTTGCACTCGCACCAAACATCGCGGACGCTGCAGACGGTATCTCAGCACCCTTTCTGCGCTACGAACCGCGGCAGGCCGAAAGCCGCATCTACGACGACCTCTACGCAATTTTTCAAGACACTCTGAAAGCGGTAGAAAACGCGTCCCATCGTCTGACAGCACTTGCGCGAGCTCCACGGCTCTAGAACGATCGTGCCTTTCGAGCAGAAATCCGGACACTGGCTGCATGATCAGATTTACCCGTGATCCTGAAGTGCGCCCCGGTTTTGGTTCTGAGAGCTGGAATTTTCCAAGGGTAAGGCTCGTGTCTGTCAGGTTCAACCTGGACCTGACAGACACTAGGATTCAATACCCAAGTGCAATTCCGTCTTTGCGGGATTCGGATGCACCTGTGAGCGTGCCATTATCCCAATTGATCCGGATCACCTGCGCACCGCCGATCGGATCTTCGGCAGGAATGATCTCGAAACCTCGGCGGGTCAGCTCTGCCACAGACTCTGGCGAAACAGTGTGCTCTGCCTCGACCCGCGGAATTTTGCCGCCCACGGGGATGAGACGGGGCAGGTCGATTGCATCCTGCATGTCCATGCCGTAATCGACCACTTTCGAAATAAGATGGGCGTGCCCCATCGCCTGATAGTAGCCTCCCATGACCCCGAAGGACATCTGCGTTTGGCCGTTTTGTGTGACCATGCCGGGGATAATGGTGTGCAGGGGGCGTTTTTCTGGCGCGATCATGTTGGGATGATCTCGCTTGAGTGAGAAGCTCTGGCCGCGATTGTGCAAGATGACGCCAGATTCAGGAGCAACCAGGCCCGTGCCGAAGCTGTCGAAGATCGAGTTGATGAAGCTTACGGCATTGCGCTCATCATCGACGACGGAAATGTAGACAGTATCGCGGTGCAGCGGCATCTCGAAGTCTGGCAGGTCGGTCAGCGCCTGCTTCAGATCAATCATGTCCGCAAGGCGCTTTGCGAAGGCCTCGGACAGGAGTTCATCAACAGGCACCTCTGATTTGTCTGAGTCCGCGAGCCATGCGTCGCGGGCCGCATAGGCCAGACGGGTTGCCTCTATTTCCAGATGCAGACGATCAGCGGATTGGGGCGCAAGCGAATTGTCGAAGCAAGACAGTATGTTGAGGATCAGCAAGGCTATGATACCCTGACCATTCGGCGGGCATTCGTGGATTGTGTAGCCCCGGAAGGCGGTGGTCACGGGGGTCACGTATTGCCCTTGTGCCGAGGCGAAATCCTCAAGTGTGTGCAATCCGCCGTGGGCTCGCAGATGTTCAACCATGTCGGCTGCAACCGGCCCCTTGTAAAAGCCGTCGCGGCCCTCCGTTGCAATCCGCCGCAGTGTTGCGGCCAGTTTTGGCTGGCGGTGAATTTCGCCAATGCGGGGTGCCCGTCCATGGGGAAGGAAAATGTCAGATGCGGCTTTGTCCGCTGATAAGAGCCCTTCCTCGCGGACCCAGTCCCTGTGCACACGCGGGGTAATTGCGTAGCCTTCCTCGGCAAGGCGAATGGCCGGGGCCAGCACATCAGGGAAGGGGAGGCGGCCATGATCGGTATGCAGTCGTGTCCAGGCATCAATGGCCCCTGGAATGGTAACGGCAGACGGTGACTGGCGCGGCACTTCGGTGAGGCCACGCTCTTCGAACCACTCGATTGTCAGGGCCTTGGGTGTACGCCCTGATCCATTGTAAGCAAGAACGTCTGCCCCCCCTTTCGGCGCATAAAGGGCAAAGCAATCACCGCCGATGCCTGTGGAGCCGGGCTCGACCACGCATTGCACGGCGCAAGCCGCAATGGCTGCGTCCATGGCATTGCCGCCCGCCTGCAGGATGTTGATGGCAGTAAGTGTTGCAATAGGGTGGGACGTGGCCGCCATGGCCTTGGTCGATATAGCCACTGATCGCGTCGGCTTCTCGAAATTGCGCATCCTCGTTGGTCTCCTCATATTCATAATTGATCACCCGTTCAGGCGCGGGTACGGTCGAGTGTCAGCCGGGCTTCGAGTGCGCTGAGCGCCCGGACGATGATAAAATTGATAACCAGATAGATCGTGCCTGCGGCGACGAAGACCTCAATTGCGCGATAACTCTGGGAAATCAGCCCCTGCGCGATGCCTGTGACCTCCATCAGCGTGATGATGGAGGCGAGGGATGTGCCCTTCACCATCAGGATGATCTCGTTTCCGTAGGCCGGTATTGCCTGCCGCAAGGCAATCGGCAGGATCACGAAACGCAGGCTGAGCACGCGGGACATGCCAAGCGCTGCTGCTGCCTCGCCGAGCCCGCGCGGAACATTGCGGATCGCACCGCGCAGGATTTCACTCCCATAGGCAGCGGTGTTCAGGGTCAAAGCCAGAATCGCGCACCAGTAAGGCTCACGAAACAGCCACCAGAGACCCATCATTTGCAGAGAAGGTCGAAACTGGCCCAGTCCATAATAGATCAGGAAGATCTGGACGAGCAGCGGCGTTCCACGAAAAGCAGCGACAAAGGTGCGGATCGGCCAGACGATCAAGCGATGCTCACCCTGCTGCATAAGCGCCAGAGTAAGGGCAAGAACGAAGCCAAGCAGGATTGAGGTTCCCGCAAGTTGCAGGGTCAGCGGCACGCCAGAAAGAAGCTTGGGGAATATCTCAAGAAAGAAGTTGATGTCGATCATGGGCGCAGAATCCCGCGGGAGGAATGCGTTTCGGCCACGCGAAACACTTGTCCGGTAACACCGGCAATCAGGAAGTAGATGCCTGCAGCGGCCAGATAGAACAGGAAGGGCTCGCGTGTCGAACCGGCCCCGATCTGGGTTTGGCGCATCAGTTCAACGAGGCCGATGACAGAAATCAGCGCCGAATCCTTCAACACCAGCTGCCAGACATTGCTCAGGCCCGGAATGGCGTGACGCCAGAGCTGTGGAATGATGACCAGGCGAAGCATCTGGCTATTGGAGAGTGCCAATGCCCTTGCCGCATCGAATTGGCCGCGCTCGACAGCAAGATAACTGCCGCGATAGACCTCGGCCTGATAGGCACCGGAAATGATGCCGATTGCGATGACACCGGTTGCGAGCGACGGCAGCCCTATGAAGCCATCGGAACCCAGGCTGCGGGCAATTGCCGTGAGCGCGACACTGCCACCATAATAGAAAAGGTAGATGGTGAGCAGGTCCGGTACGCCGCGAAAGACCGTACCATAGGCATTGGCGATAACACGGGGCAGGCGTTTTTTCGACAGAGGACCGGCAGCGGCAAGACCGCCAAACCCCATGCCCAGCAGAAAGCCCAGGACGGACAGCAGCAATGTCATAGCTGCGGCCCCCAGAAGCGACAGGCCCCAGCCGCCTTCGGTGAAGCCGAGCAGATACAGTTTTTCAAACATATGGGTGAAACCCCGGCTCAATGTGAACCTGACAAACTCTACAGTGCCGCGCGCTTTATAAAACGCACAAAGGACACTGTAATATTTTGAATTTCCTGCATAATTCCGCTTTAAATCGATAAATCGATTTTTATTTCAGGAATGTTGCGGAAGTTACAGTTTACGCGACCAGAATTCGAAGAACTCCGGTCGCGATTGCTCCGTCTCGGTTACTTGAGCGGTGTAACGTCAGTGCCAACCCATTTTTCAGAGATCCGCTTGATGGTGCCATCTGCAATGGCAGAATCAATCGCGGCGTTCAGCATTTCCTTGAGCTTGGTGTCTTGCTTGCGCAGCCCTGCACCCGTGCCAAGGCCGAAGACGCCGCCGACAAAACCCGGACCGGCGACGGTATATTCGGCAAACTCGGGTTTTTTCAGAGTGGCGACCAAAGAGGTTTGCTGTGCGAAGAGCGCATCAATGCGCCCGGCGGCGAGGTCGAGATCGTGTTGTTCGGTTGTCTTGTATTCGCGGATCTCGACTGTGTCGGCGAAGTACTTCTTGAGGAAGTCGAGATTGGTGGTCGCAGCCTGTACACCCACGACCTTGCCCTTGAGGAGGGGCTTCAGCTTCTCGATTGCCGCCAGAGCAGATGCCTGATCGTCGAGCTTGAACTTCTCGGTTGAGACGCCCAGCTTGCCAAGCGGGCTGTCTTTGCTGACAGCGAAACCAGACGGATCGACGGCGTAGGGCTTGGTAAAGTCAATCGTCTCCAGGCGTTTCGGTGTGATGAACATGCTGGCCATGATCACGTCAAACTTGCCGACAGTGAGCGATGGAATGAGGCCGTCCCAATCCTGGGCAACGATGGTGCATTTAATCTTCATACGAGCACACAGATCGTTGGCAAGATCGATTTCAAGCCCGTCCAGCTTGCCATCCGCCCTGGTGAAATTCCAGGGCGCATAGGCGCCTTCTGTTGCAATTTTGATTTCTTTCGGCGCGTCTTCGGCCTGAACAGGCTGGCTCAGCGCGAGTGTCATAAAGGCAGCCGCAAGCGAAGCAATGCATCGGATTTTCATGACTCTTCCTCTTCGTTTTAAGCCGTTCGTGACGGCGGTTCCCCGTCCTTGCCGGATGTTTTCCCCAGCTTCAGACAAAATGACCGGGCGGCGTTCAGTGCCGCGCGGGACTGGCATAATCGGCAAGTATTGATGCCGTTTCGACAATGTGCGCCTGCATGACGGCTTCGGCATGCCGCGCATCACCGGATCGGAGGGCCTGGATTAGCGTGCCATGCTCCTCGCGGGCCGACAGCGGCTTATCGACATAATCGAACCAGATCCGCATATAGGGTTCGATCAGCACATGCAGAGCGATGATCTGGCGGATCAGCTTTGGACGTCCGCTCATGCCGTAGATAAAGGCATGAAACTCCTGATGGCGTAAAACCCAATCTCCGCTGCCCGATTGCCCGGCCCGTTCCATACGGTCGAGCAGGCGCTCAAGCTCCTCAAATGTCTCTGCGTTCATACGAGGCATGGCTAGGCGAACAGCAAGACCTTCCAGAACTGATCTGATCTCGAACGTCTCCTGGATTTCGTTGAAGGTTAGCCCAGTGACGATACAGCCGCGGTTCGGGCGCAGTGTCACCAGCCCGTCTGCAGCAAGACGACGGAAGGATTCGCGCACTGGCATGCGGCTCATGCCAATCTCTGCCGCGATCTCTTCGGGGATCAAACGATCGCCCGGCTTGTATCGCCCAAGACGCAAAGCTTTCTGAAGGTGCAGATAGGCTTCTTCTTCTGCTGTGGAAGCGAGATGTGTGATTGAAGCGGGTGACAGGGGCATATTTGACTCATTGGATTTTTGTATCCACTTATACAAACATCCAGATCAAGCGGCGTCAAGCGTATTTTGATCAAACGTGGCGTAGGGCTTCCATGGGCCGAGACAGGCCTACTCCAACCCGATCGCGAATGAGCCTTGTGAAGGCTGCAACCGTGTTTCGATCCGCGCTGGCAGATGCCACAAGAATGAACTCCACATCCTCCATGGCTGGGAGCACCGAGGGCGGAAATTCCCGCAAGCCCGAGGGCGCAAGGCTGCGCGGCTGGACCAAGACACCCATGCCGGCTCTTGCCGCCGCGGTCAAACCGCTCAGGCTCTGGCAAGAGCAGACAATGCGCCATGGGCGTCCGGCCCGCTCAAGGGCCTCCATCAGCAGGGTGCGCGTCAGGCTTGGTGGCGGAAAAACGATCAGCGGAAGAATTGGCCGTGCCATCACAGCCTCGGGGTCCGCAGCAAGCCAAACGAGCGGCTCACGGAGGATCGGCTCTCCTCGACGATCACCCAGTCTTCGCTTGGCGAAAACCAGATCCAGTTCGCCCTTGTCCTGCATATCCGTAAGATCTCGGGACAGGGAAACCGTAAGATTGAGCTCCACTGTGGGATAGTCCGCGATGAAATCCTGCAAGAGCGCCGGGAGTTGGCCCGACACCAGATCCTCCGAAATCCCGAGCCGCAATGTTCCGCGCGGCTGTTCATCTGCGAACAGGGCAGACGTCTGCCGTTCGAGCAAGAGCATTTGCTTGGCATAGGGCAGGAGTGCCTCACCATTGGCCGTGAGTTGCACACCATGTGTGTCGCGATCAAGTAACCGATGGCCAAATGTTGCTTCCAGCCGCTGCAGGTGCTGACTGACGGTGGACTGCCGCAGCCCGAGCTTCTGGCTCGCCAAGGTGAAGCTACCGACCTGGGCAATGGCGATGAAGCTGCGCAGATGGACGAGATCTATCATCACAAAATCCGATAACTGTTATTTCTTGCATTGTGAAATACGATAACTACTGTTGCGTCTCTGTCCAGCCATTTTCGAGACTCTCTGATGAAACGCTTCCTGCCCGACACCTTCACAATCCTGCTGGTCGCCACAGTGGCGTTCGCATCAGTGCTCCCGATTCACGGCGAGCCTGCCGCATGGTTCAGCGTCGCAACCAATCTTGCTGTCGCTTTGCTATTTTTCATGCATGGCGCACGGCTTTCCACGGATGTCGTCTTGGCTGGCTTCCTGCACTGGCGGCTGCAAAGTTTCATCTTGGCCATCACGTTCGTTGTCTTTCCCTTGCTCGGACTGCTGCTTGGATTTTTGTCGCCCTGGCTGATCCCGCCAGCGCTTTATCTCGGTCTGCTCTATGTCTGCGTCTTGCCATCGACCGTGCAGTCTTCAATCGCCTTCACCTCGATCGCCGGGGGCAATGTGCCCGCTGCCATCTGTGCGGCCTCGGCCTCCAACATTCTCGGCATGTTCCTTACGCCTGCACTCGTCACCATTCTCTTCTCGGCCAGCGGGCACGTGGGCGTATCACTCGACATGATCTGGAAGATCCTGCTCCAGCTTTTCCTTCCTTTCGTGCTCGGCCAGGTCCTGCAACCCTTCATCGGCAACTGGATCCGGGCTCGTAAATCGCTGCTCGCGCCGGTTGATCGCGGATCGATTATAATGGTCGTCTATCTTGCCTTTTCGAATGCGGTGATCGAAGGCATCTGGGCGGAGTTTTCGACGGCAGATCTGGCGCTGGTGATCGGTCTCGACATATTCCTCCTGGCCGCGGCCCTGATGCTCACCATCTTCGGTTCGAAGCTTTGCGGTTTCAGCAGGGAAGACAAGATCGCGGCGGTTTTCTGTGGGTCCAAGAAGAGCTTGGCGAGCGGAGTTCCCATGGCAGGCGTGATCTTCGCGGGACAATCGGTAGGGGCAATCGTACTTCCCCTCATGCTCTTCCATCAAATCCAGCTGATGGTCTGCGCATGGTTGGCGCGGCGAATGGCCTCCCACGCTCAGGAGGTTGCACAGCAGGCATCATTCTCAAAAGACAGTGTGACTTCACGCTGAAGCGGGATTTGCGTTGAGGTTGCAAGAACTCCGATGATGCTCACAATAAATGCGGGCAATTTTGGGCGAGAATTTTGATGAGCGTTTTTAATGGCGACATTCGTGGAGAAGCACGGATCGTTGAGCGTGCCTTCGGTATCGGGCCGGGTGCTCTCATGGAAGCCGTGGCATTGCTCGCCCACAATCTCGACAATCAGACCGCTTGACGAAGGAGGCGATGGGATTTCGTTGCTATTTAAAATCTTTGCAACAGAGCCCTTCAACCAACACGATACAAAATCATCGGTCCGGATTGAAGCTCCACGTCGCATCCAGAAGTTGAAATCCGTAACGCTGCCGTTTTTGTAATCTTAGGATGCAGATAGATTGCATTTAATTAGGCTGCTCTTTGGATAGCCAGGCGGCGTCAATGGCGGAATCTGTGCCGGGCCATCAATAAACAAGCAAACCCGGCTGATTTTCTACTATCCACGAAGCGTGATCTCGACGGTGCCAACACCTTCCATCCGCGATCAAACCGGCGAGGCCGATGGTCGCGCGTTCTATGGCTATGCTCATAGCTGCGGAAGCCGGACTGTCAAAGACCAGAACGATTTTGTTGGCACCTCTATCGACTTGAAAGATTTAAAAACTTGAAAAGTCCGCTGTGGGTGGTTGTATTCGTGCTGATGTACAAGTATTGACCGATTTCAACGCTGCACCTTAACACTCTTTAATTGCGAAACGCCGTGTATGGCTAAGGGTAAATATCCCGCCATCGGTGAAATCTTGACTATAACGCGCGCCGGATCGACAGGCTGTCGGACCGGCTCGGCTTCATATTGTTTGAATGTGACCGTCGTTTTGATGAGGTATGAAATTGATGGTAGTTTCATCGTCGCTTAAAGGGAAACCCCTTGATACGCGAGAAGTGCTTTCCACTGTCCATTTTGATATCGTCGGCGGCTGCCAGTTACGATGTGTCGGTTGTCCCAATTCAGGACTAAATCCGCGACCCGAGTTTATCGCAATCGATCTGTTCGAGCGCTGCATTGCCAATATAGATGTAACGAAGATCAATCTGTTTCGTCTCTTCAATTATGGTGAGCCGCTGCTTCATCCCAATCTTGAAGACTTGGGGCGCATCTTGATTGCTTCTCCCATCCATATCCGGTGGGTCGAGATATCCACCAATGCCCAAAGCAATGCCGAGGAAAGGCTGGAGGCATTGGTGGCGATGGGTCTCGTCAATTTGGTGACCATCAGCTGCGATGGAGATGGCACTTCCGAGCGATATGAAGCGCTGCGACCGCCGGGCAAGTGGTCAAAACTCATGAGCTTTCTTTCCTTTGCGCGTGATCTGGCCGCCCGGTATCCGGGGCTTCATCTGCAGGCGCGTTGCGTGATCGAGAATTTGGAGGACAAGCAGCGGTGGCGCGACGTGCTAAAACCCTTCGGTGTGCGACCGGATTTTCGGGGCTGGATGCAATTGCCGGACAGTCTGAGAGACCGAGAACAGGACGCCGTGCCCATGGGCGAGGGTGGCTGTGCAATCGCTTCTGACCCGAACTACCTTTATGTGGATCATCGCGGCAACATAGTGCCGTGCTGTTTCCATCCCGGGGCTGCATTTTTGGGAAACCTCGCGGATAGCCGCTACAGCGCCTTGTTTGCATCCGCCCGGCGCGCAAATTTTCTGGAAGCGCTGAAAACGCAGCGGGCCAGCATACCTGTTTGCAATCGATGCGATGTGGGCGCTAGCCTTGCCGCCAGCCCATCCATCGCAGCATTGACGCATTTTAAGCAAAAGGCGCACTGACGGTGGAAGCAATGTTCGCAGATAATCGGCCACAGTCCTCATCTGAGACCGGAACCGGATGGGTGAACTTCTCAGAGGTGTTGCGCCATCATGCCAGTCACCTGCCTGACAAAATTGCCTTGCGCTTTCTCGAAAGAGGCGAGGGCGAGGGAAAATGCCTGACATACGCGGAATTGGACCAGCACGCCCGGACACTCGCCGGACAACTGGTCGCCAAAGGCGCAGAAGGGCGACCTGTTCTGTTGGTTTATCCGGCGGGTTTATCGTTTATCATCAGCTTCTGCGCCTGTCTCTATGCCGGAGCCATCGCTGTACCAACGCCCTTCATCACGCCGTCGCGATCGGCAGCGCGGATTGCCGCCATTGCCTTGGATGCAAGTCCCTGCCTGGTGCTGACATGCACCAGACTGGCAACAGACAAAACACTGCGTGGTGCCTTTCCGGCCGAGCTGTCGGGTCTTCCCTGGATCATAACCGATGAGGAGAGTGTCGAGGAGGGCCTGCTCCAGACGCCACCGGCGTTCAGCAGCGAGGCACCCGCCTTTCTGCAATATACCTCCGGCTCAACCGCCAATCCCAAGGGCGTGATCGTCACCCATGGCAATCTTTTGGCCAATATGGAGATGATCCGCATTGCCTTTGGTCACGATGTAAAAACGCGGATGGTCAGCTGGCTACCTCTGTTCCATGACATGGGTCTGGTGGGTGGATTGCTGCAACCTCTCTATCTCGGGGCTCTCTCGGTTTTAATGTCGCCAATGGATTTCATCCAGCGGCCTCTGCGGTGGCTGCAGGCGATTTCGCATTTTCGCGCAACCAGCAGTGGTGGCCCCAATTTTGCCTATTCCCTGTGTGCGGATCGCATCCGACCAGAGCGCTTGCGTGAACTAGATTTGCGGTCCTGGCGCGTCGCCTTTTGCGGTGCGGAACCAGTTCGAGCAGATGATCTTCGACGTTTTGCTGATGGGCTCACACCAGCCGGGTTTGATCCGAAAGCGCTTTTCCCCTGCTATGGAATGGCTGAAACAACGCTGTTCGTCTCTGGCGGGCCAGCGGGACGTGGGCTTAGCTCTATCCACACCCCGGCCACCCCATCACAGCCGGCAGGAATGGAGCGTGTCATCTGTGGCCAAGGTGCCATCGGTCAACGTCTCGCCATAGTCGATCCAGAAAGCCGCTGCCGTTTGCCCGAAGGCGAGGTTGGAGAAATATGGGTAGGCGGTCCCCACGTGGGCGCGGGATATTGGCAGCAAGAAGACATGTCGGAGGCAACGTTTCGCGCAAAAATTTCCGGTGAGGCGGATGCCGGTGGCTTCCTGCGAACGGGTGATCTTGGCCTGATGCAGGGCCAAGATCTGGTCGTCGTTGGCCGTCTGAAAGAGGTGATTATCGTGCGAGGCGTCAAGCATCATCCCGAAGATATCGAGATCGCCGCGTCTCGCGCCCATCCCGCTCTGGGCGGGGCGGCTGCCGCGTTCGCCATCGAGCGCGACGGGGTGGATGACTTCATCGTGCTTCAGGAAGTCAAGCGTGGTCATTTGAACGATCCAACGCTTGAAAGTGCGCCCAAAGCAGTATCCGCCGCGATCTGCGAGACTTTCGGTACAACGCCTTCGGATGTGGTTCTGGTCAAGCCCGGAACCCTGCTGCGCACAACAAGCAACAAGATTCGTCGCGCAGCCTGCCGCAAGGCCTATCTGTCCGGAGAACTGACACCCTCGCGATTGGACTGGCCAGCTTTGGTGCCACAAGACCAGTCGGCAGAACGGGACGTACCGCTTGACGTGAGCCTCCCGTACGAGCCTAAGCACTTTGAGGCCAAGCAGAATGATTGATCCAGCGTCTTTTAACACCCTAAGTCCGATGCTGCGCGATGATCCCTATAGTGTTTATGCAGCGCTCCGCGTCCACACACCCGTATTCTGGAGCGAGGCCGAACACGCCTGGATTTTGCTGCGCCACCAGGAGGTCACCAAAGCTTTTACGGACCCGTCCCTGCTAACCCTTGATGTGGGCCAATTCGTCAGAGAAATTTCCCAGGCCCTGAATGAGGAACCGGCTGAGTTGCTTCACCTGCTCGACGTGGCCTTGTTTTTACGCAATCCGCCGGCCCATCAGCCGCTGAGGTCACTGGTGGCCCGCCTGCTCACAGCCCGCTCGCAGGCCAGTTACGCTGCCGAGATTGACCGTCTTGCGAGACGCTTGCTGGCCCCGCTTGCCCGTAGTGGCGCAATCGATCTCATGGATGATTACGCGCTTCCCTTGCCGGCATTGGTGGTCGGCTGGCTGTATGGGTTGAGTGACCATGACGCCCTTTGGCTTGCCGATATGCTGATCGGGGTGCCGAGTGTGCTCCTCCGTGGTCGTTCAATGCGCGAATATCGCTCTGCAAACCGAAGTCTGGAGCAAGCCCACGCGCTCTTACGCGAACACATTCGGAATCGTCGGTGCCAACCAGCAGATGATGGCTTGTCTCTGCTTGTACGGCTCAATCATGAAACGGATCACCCTTTGGACGATCATAAGCTGGCTGCTCTAGCCAGCTTTGTCTTCATTTCGGCATTCGAAACAACATCGGCTTCTATCGGGAATGGGCTATGGTGGCTGTCACGACATCCCGACATGTGGAATCATTTGGCCGCTCGTCCTGATCTCGCATCGAATGCGGTTGAGGAGACGTTGCGTCTGGAGCCACCGATCCAGCATCTTCGGCGCTGGGCTCATCAAGAGCAAACGATTGCTGATCGTGTGATCAAGGCCGGGGATCACATGATTCTGGTGATCGCCGCTGCGAATCGTGATCCAGACGCCTATGCCGATCCGGATCAGTTCATGCTGGATCGCACAAAACCGCCGGTAATCTCGTTTGGTGCAGGCGCACATCATTGCCTGGGAGGCTGGCTTGCCCGTCTCGAAGCCCGTATCGCCTTCAGTGTCGTGCTCGAGGGGCCACGCCCCACGGCCATGCCTGAAAAACCAGATTGGCTACCGAACTATGTTCAGAGAAGAATGAAGACCTTCCAGGTAAGCCTATAAATTCCAATGGATTTTCTCTAAAAACGGATGTCGAATGTTAAAAGAAGATGATGTCAGGGCCTGGACAGTAACGTTTCTCGCCACCATGCTGCAATGCGAAGCGGAGAGCATAAAAAGTGATGTGAACTTCAATGTTATGGGCCTGAGCTCCGTCGACGCCGTGATCATGGCGGGCGCTATGGAAGAGCACTTCGATATAGAGATTGATGCCGCATTGTTTCTGCGTAACTCGACGATCAACAGCCTGATCGCCGATCTGCAGGCGAGCGGTATCGTCGGATGAATGTGAAGCGTCCCGAACTGAGCTTAATTGTCGTGAGTTACGACATGGAGAGGGAGTTGCCGCGGACCCTCTACACCCTTTCGCCACGCTATCAGCAGGGCATTGCCGCTGACGATTATGAAGTGATCGTTATCGACAACGGGTCTCGCCATCCCCCGAGGATCGAGGATTTTGCCCATCTGGACATGAATCTGCAGATCCACTCCTTTTCTGATCCGAGGCCATCTCCGGTGCGGGCAATCAATTACGGCCTGACATTGGCGGCAGCGCCGCTGGTGGGGGTCAATATCGATGGTGCCCGAATGGCGAGCCCGGGATTGCTCAACGCCTGCCGGCGGGCAGCGCGCACCGATTCTGATGCGGTCGTCACCACCCTGTCTTTCCAGCTTGGGCCAGGCCCGCAATGGCTGACCATGCAGCACGGTTACGATGCCGCTTGGGAAGACCGGCTGCTGGACGGTATAGATTGGCAAAATAACGGCTACCGCCTGTTCGACATCAGTCCATTCACTGAAAATGCCACGAAAGGCTGGTTCGGCCCGCTGGACGAGAGCAATCTTCTGTTCATGGACAAAGATCTTTGGACCGATCTTGCAGGCTATGATCCGGCGTTTGAAAGTCCGGGTGGTGGTTCTGCCAATGCCGATCTGCTGAGGCGGGCTCTGGAACATCCTCGCTCACACCAGGTAACGGTTTTGGGCGAGGGAGTGTTTCATCAGATCCACGGCGGAACCCACACCAATTCAGGACAGAATGCCCCAAACGTCTTAAAGAATGCGGTTCGCGAGTATTTTCGCCTGCGCGGACGCTTTCACATCGTGGATTCGGAACGGAGTTATTTCGGACCAGTCTCACGCGCGGCGGCAGAGGTCTATCAACGTCAGCTTTCGGCCGGCTACACGGCACCCACAGAGGCGGCAACAGTGGCTCGCCCTGTTCCGGATGCAAGCAACCGCTATCTCAACTTGTTGAAATCCGTATTGCTCAACGAAACCGGGCTCGAAATTGAGGTGGCTCTGGATTCGGTCCGCGGAGCAAAGGAGCTTCCCGCGACATTCTGGACGGACACATTATATGATGTGCCGGGCAAGCTTGGGCCTGCACTTGAAAAAAAGCGACGTGCCCGTGCGGTTGGTTTCGAGACGCTGAGCGAAAGCTCCTTTCTGCCGCTTGGCTATACGATGATCGGGAGGCAACGTCTTGACCATCTGGAATGGTGTGTGACCACGGCCCTCCATGATGGTGTCGCTGGCGACCTCATGGAGTGTGGCGTCTGGCGAGGCGGTGCCTGCCTTCTGATGAAGGCTGTTCTGGACCTCAACGGGGACCAGACTCGCAATGTCTGGCTCGCTGATTCCTTCGCGGGTCTGCCGCCACCTTTGCTGCCCGAAGATCAGGGAATGGATATTTCGCGTGAAAACGTCCCCTCGCTCGCAGTTTCGCGCGCGAGGGTGGAACGTGCGTTTGCCGATTTCGGCCTGCTGGATGCCCGCGTGCGCTTTCTGCCTGGATTCTTTGTCGATACACTCGCCGGCTGTTGCGTCGAACACATCGCAGTGCTGCGACTGGATGGCGACCTTTACAGCTCCACCATGCAGGCACTGGAAGCCCTGTACGACCGCGTCTCTCCGGGCGGTTTCATCATTATAGATGACTACGGTGCCTTGGCGCAGTGCGCTCAGGCGGTGGAGGAATTTAGAGCGGCCCGCGGTATCACTACACCTATCACTATGATCGATTGGACCGCCGCTTTCTGGCGGAAGTCCTAAAAAGACATCGGAAAACATATCTATGTTCCAGTTCTGGCCAAGTATTGTCAAACCTATTCTCGATGCGATGAATGCACGCCGCATCATCGAAATCGGCGCTGACCAAGGCCTCCACTCCCGCCATCTGGCGGCGTGGGCACACGCCAATGGCGCGCAGCTTGAGATCGTTGATCCCGAGCCAGCTTTTGATATAGAAATCTTGAGAACCCGGTTTCCGGAAGTGGTCGGGTTTCACGACTGCCCAAGTCTGGACGTATTGAAAGAGCTCGTGCCTGCCGACGTCGTTCTGCTCGACGGTGACCACAACTGGTATACTGTTTATCATGAGCTGATTGCTATCTATGGCGGCGATGGCTCGGTGGATGTTCAGGCACCAATTACCCTTTGCCACGATGTGGAATGGCCCTATGGCAGGCGTGATCTCTATTACAGCCCTGAACGCATTCCCCCGCAACACCGGCAGGAATACCGCATGGGCGGTCTTGTGCCTGAGGACCGGGGTCTTTCCCCCGCTGGGATGAACCAGCATCTCTATCATGCTGTCCAGGAGGGTGGTCCGCGCAACGGTGTCAGGACGGCTATCGAGGATTTTATAGCAAGAAGGTCCCAAGACTTCAGGGTTGTCTGGTTGCCAATGCTATTCGGTTTGGCGGTGATCGTACCGCGTGCGCGGCTGGTGAACGCACCAGCGCTTACGGCCGTTCTCGACAGCCTGGAGCTGAGCAGACCGCTGCGCAATCTGTGTAAAACGGTGGAACTACAGCGTGTGCGTGCCAACAGGCAGCAATTGCTCCCTGTTGGTATGGGACCACGGCCAGGGCAGGCGGCTCGCAGCTTTTCCAGTGTCCTGCCCGACGAAGTTCTGGTCTCGCTGCTGAAAGGCAGCCTCCGTTATCGCTACAAGGGGCGCTCCATGCTCCTCAACCCACTGGATATGGCCAATTATCTGACCTTGATCGAGCAGATGAAACCATCGGCGGTGATCGAGATCGGCAGCCTGGAAGGTGGCCGGACCGAGTGGCTGGCTGATACCATGGCAGCGTTGGGACTTGAGGCGCGGGTCATCAGTATTGATCTCATGCCCCGTGATCATCACGGTCGGTTCGGAATCGACGCGCGTGTCGGGGATGCGCGCCATCTCGCAAAAGTGTTGCCGCCCGAGGACATAAAATCCCTCGGACATCCGCTTCTGATCATCGAGGATTCGGCACACGACGAGGAAACCTGCACGGCAGTGCTTGAGTACTTCGATCCGCTTCTGGCAAAGGGCGATTATTTGATTGTCGAAGACGGCGCATTTCGCAGTGAAGGCGACATAAAGGCCAACTTGTCCACCCTGTCTCCACCGTCTCGGGCCATCGACGCTTTTCTGGCCGGGCGGTCCATCGATTACGAGATCGATGAGGCGCTTTGTGATCGCTTTGGTTACAACGCCACCTTCAATATCAATGGATGGTTACGGCGCCGATGACCGAACACCATGTACCCAACCAGCATGACACGTCCCCCGCTGCGGCCCAACGACCGCGCTTGATTAACGCGGCATTGATAGAGCAACTTCGCGAGACAGTCGGTTCCGTTACCCGTCCTTGGTGGCAGGGCGACGTGGTCAGTGAAAACGGACTGATCTACGGGGTCAATCTTGGCGGATCAAGACCGCCTCTCATATGGTGCTTTCAGGGTTACGGTGAGTTTTCCGCCCTTGCTGCTGCCTTAGGGCCAGATCAGCCTCTTTATGGCATGCGGTCGGGACATATGGTGGTAAAAAACACGCCGGAGAACCAGATCAATATGGCGGTAATGTTTGCGGAGGAACTCCATTCGCTGGGCCTCTCAGGCCCGTTGTTTATTGGCGGCAATTGTCAAGCTGCCATCCTGGCGCAAAAAATAGCGGAAATCTTCATGGCATCCGGCCAGCCTGTCTCATTGCTCATAGAGTTAAACCCGCTTTTTTTCACACCCTATGCTGGGCGGGCAGCTTTAATCTTCGGACGATACGATACGACCAACCCTCTCCACCGGCTTCACGATGCCGAAACGCTTCTGCGCGTCAACCTGCCGCATAGTACGTTCGATATACTTCCCTCCGAACATGGCAAATTGTTCAGTGGCAGAATCCTCAGCCTTTTGAGCGATCTTGTCCGGCGGCGCATGGATGAGGCATCCGCAGCCTATTCCGGTAGTTTTCCGATCTGGTCACTCCGCGCTGAGTACACGCTACCGTCGCGGATCACGATGACTGCCGGCTGCATTTGTGATATCCAGATCACCCTGCGCAACACCTCGGACGTAACGTGGGCACCGACCTATCAAAGTGGACTTTCGGTGGGAAATCATTGGCGCCGCCCAGACGGCAGCATGTTGCAATGGCTCGATGGCCAACAGCCTCTCAATCGGCCTCTCCAGCCGGGAGAGATGATAGATATCGTCCTACTCGCGCGTGCGCCAGACAGGGAGGGCGAATATATGCTGGAGGTTGATATGCAGCACGCCGGGATTGCATGGTTGAGCGAGCTGGGCGTCGAGCCCGGCAGGTGCAACGTCGACGTTTTACGCCCCAGCTGAGACCCGTTGACAGAGGTCTGTTTTCTGCGAGATGTCCTTGTTGAGATTTGCTCTTCGTGAAGGTCAATAAATACCTCTGAAGTATGTGCTGCCCGACAAGGACACTGATCTCGGACCGTCCTGTTGCAAATGTTGGTTCTGTTCGGCTGAATGCTGTTTTTTGTTTGGCCACAGCCGAACGCGCCTTGGACGCCGAAATGTTCCATAATGTATATTATGCATTTTGGGCGTGACAAACGGGTGATTCCATTTAGGAATGCGATAGTTTGCGCCCTTCTAGCTGGACAAGTTCAACGCTGGTAGGAACTGGTTTCCGAAGCCAATTCAGTTCGAGAGTTCCCCTCTCAAGCTGACCGATTGAAGGCGCATTCGCTCTCTACTTTTTTTATGTCAAGTCCAGTGCTGCGCATGCATAGCGACGAGCAGATTATCTTTACATCGAGCAATACGCCGCTCCGCTGCGGCGGCCATCTGGGTTTGCGCGACGAGATGAAAATCTGCGTGGGAGACAACTGGTGCCATGTGCAAAACGCAATGATTTCGAAGCAGGTGTCCCGGCGTTGCGCAACCAGAAGCTTTCGGGGCTTGCGTGCATTCGCCGAGAGGGTTTAAAAGGCCGCCTGAGCTATCAAGAAAGTTGGTTGCCTGTCCCCTCGCCCATGCAGGACAAACTATTGATATTTTAAGAAAGGCGCATGAAATGATGTCACTCCCCGCCATTATCGGCATTTCACTTGGTGTTGCAGGCGTGGTTGCATTCAGTCGAAAACCGCAGCCCTATAGCGCACTCAAAAAGATTGGAGTCTTCATTCTTGCGACAGTGGGGATGCTAGCAATCATGTTGGCGGTCAATTTTGCCATGTTCTACGCTAATCACCCTTGAGAGCGAGAGCGCGCGTGAGAAGCAAGCCCCAAATGCTGGTCTTTCCATAATCTGAAAGCGAGCATGGGTGTCCTTGGGGGGCTTTTGCGGCATACATTAGAAAGAAACGCTGATGGTTTTGGTGCCAACTTGTTTGAAAAGCCACTGGCAATAAATCATGACAAAAATAATTATGTTTGATCTTGGTCACCCAATTCGTTTGGTTGAGCTTACGTTTTTCAAAAGTTCAACAAGAGAGGCCCGACCCTATCGGGCCTCTTGGTCAAAGACCGATCACTTGGCCGGGCATGTCCATGTCAGATTGTGGAAATTATAATCCCAGCTCTGCATAGGCACAAATTTATAGCCAGAGATGCATTTGCTGAAGGCAACCTTCTGCACTTTCGTCAGCAAATTCACATCGGGTGCCTTGTCAGCAATGGCCTGCTGAATCTGCTTATAGATGGCGTTTTGCTTGGTTGCATCTGTGGTGGAGCGCGCCTCGTCGATCAATTTGTCCACCGCCGCATCCTGCAAACATTCCATTGAGGCCCATGTTCCGGCAGATTTGGAGTGATATTGCACATAGAAAACGCTATCCGGTGATGGATAGGTTGGGCCATAGAACACTTCCGTAGCGGCAGGCGTGGTTTCCGGCTTGGCCGCCAGTTCGGTGATGCGGTTCCAGGGTTCGGGCTTGATGTCCACATCCACGCCAATTTGCTGCAAATTGGATTGCATCAAAAGCGCAATATCCTCTTCAAACGACAAGCCCGCCACATAGGTCAGCGTCAGTTTGATCGGCTTGCCAGCGTATTTGGAAAGTGCAAGCTCGGCCTTGGCCTTTTCCAGATCAAATTCCGGGGCTTTCAGCGTATCAAGATAGGCATCCTTGAACACCGGAGCCAATGGTCCGGCCAAGGTGTCGCCGGTCATGATCTGCGTCTGGATGGTCTTGTAATCGGTGGCATATTGCAAGGCGCGGCGCACATGCACATCATCCGTGGGTGTGGCCTTGGTGTTGAGTTTGAGGTAAAAGCCGGTGGCTGTTGGCGTGGTTTGCACCACATAGCCGTCGGTTTTGGCCAGCGCATCATAGGTCTCATTGGCTTGTGTGGTCGAGGAAATGCCCAATTGGCCCGATGTGGCCAGCGCCTTGACGGTTGCTTCGTCTTTTGTCTGCACAAAGCGTACTTCATCAATCGGGTTGGTTGGCCAGCCCGCGTAATATTTCTCATAACGGCTGATGACCATTTCCGAGCCGCGCTGCCAGCTGGACAGCACATAAGGCCCCGCCCCCATAGACTTTTCGCCAACAACATCCTCACCCCATGGCTGCTTGGATGCAGCCTTGACCGCATCTTCATTGATCACCAGCAACAGCGGCGTGGTGGTCAGAAACGGCGCATAGACCTTGTTCAAGGTGATGGTGACAGTGTGAGTGTCGACGGCCTTCACATTGTCCGGGTTGATCAACGAGGCAAACAAATAGGCAGGCCCTTTGTTGATCGCCAGCAGGCGCTGGACGGTGTAGACCACATCCTTGGCCTCAACTGGCGAGCCATCCTGAAATGTTGCGTCCTTGCGCAGATGGAAGGTGTAGGTGAGATTATCGCCGGACACATCCCAGCTCTCGGCCAGTTCCGGGATGATCTTACCGGTGCTGTCCACCGTGGTCAGGCCATCGTAGAGATTCACGGCGGCAAGATATTGGGTGTAATCAGTGATCTTGGCCGGATCGATGGTGCCAAACACCTGCGTTACGTTCATCACGGTTGATGTTTTGGCCATTGCCACCTGTGGTGCAACAATGGCGGTTCCCATCGCCAAAGCGACGGCGAGGTGTTTTAAAGTCTGTGTTGCGTTCATCTCATTCCCCTTTTTTTGACTGTTCGCTGTATTTTAAAAGATCATGCAGAGAGCGGCTTTGCGTTGTCGCCGTAGCCAAAATAACCAGGCCCTGCGAGCGCCAGACCTTCAGGCGTATGCCATTGCGGATCGGCGGGTATGCCGGTGAATTCCACCATCAGGCCGTAACGCATCTGCTCGGTGGTCACGGGCAAGCCCATATCGGCATCCAGGGCGCAGATCAGATCGGGCGTCGCCCAGACGGTTTCACCATTCTCGCCTTCGGCCAGCAGAAACTCGTTTTGAAAATGCACGGCAAAACGCTGACCCGCAAACCGATCCACACCCCGCAGGGTGAGCTTGCCACGGGCAAAGCCACCGATCGTCTTTCGCTCCACATCCACCACCCGGCCGGTAAAAAGATGGGTGCCACCAAGCTTTTCGCGCAAAGCGTTCCCTGCATGGCGGGAGCGGGCGCGCTCGGACAGGATGGTCTCGCCGATGGTGCGGATCTGCGTCATCGTGCCATGCAACAGGGCCTGCTTCATCTGTTTTCCGCTCATCGCATAGGCGGCCACAAGGGCTGCACCGCCCATCTGGATGGTGACAGCGCGGGCCATTTTCTCGGTCCAGAGATTGGAAACGGCTGAGAACAGCGAGGAATTGCCCTTGTCATCAGCCAAAACCAGCGGGCTTGCGGCAATGCCATGCAGGGTAAAACTCACCATCTGCAATTCCGGAAAAGCGCGGCCCATGCCATCGCCATCCACCAGCGGCAGGCCCGTGACGGCAGCCACCATATAGGGAATGGTGGAGTTCAGCCCGCCAGCCTCGACGCAGAGAATAGCGCCGGCCTTGCGGCCCAAAAACTGCTCCAACTCATGCAGGGCTTTCAGCACTTCGGCACCGGATGGCAGTTTTTCCAACATCACGGTGGGTGCGCCCATCATGAAAACGGAAATGCACAGCGTATCGTCATCCACCTCGTCGGCCCGTACAACCTTCACCGGCCCATGCTCACGCAGGGCCGCTTGCGCCATCAGTTTGCCGATATAGGGATCGCCACCACCGCCTGTGCCAAGATAGGCACCGCCCAAGGCAATGGCCTCCAGATCGTGTTCCTGAACCATCGTTGCCATGATCACGATCCTTTCATCGGGGTGTAAACAACACCATCCAACCCGAAAGCTTTGGGGCCAACCACATCCAGCGCTTCGCGTGAGCGCAGCAGCCCATGGCACGGTAGGGCCACGATGGCGACGCGCTGGCCGTAGCGCAGCATTTCGGTGGTGATGGCCTCGCCGCTATCGACATCCAGCACCAGGATCAGATCCGGCACGCAGCATTCCATCTCGCCATCATGGAAGAACACCAGATTTTCATTCTGGATCAGCACCGACCCCGTTTCGCCATGGTGGGCATCAATACCGACGAGCTGCACTTCGCCGCGCACAAAACCGCCGCGCAAATGGCGCTTCAAATCGCTGATCTTCCCGGTGAACAGCTTTTTTCCGTTCTCCTTTTTGCAGATCGCTTCAATCGGGTCGTCATGGTTTTTCTGCGCTTGCCGCACCGCCTGTCCAAGGCTGACGGCCTGGGTGTAGGAATTGGGAATGCCGAATTGCTTGACGAAAGCCCCAGTCATGGGTGCCGAGGCGAGCGTTGATGCCCCCCCTTGCGCCACCACGCAGGCCCGCGCCATGCGCTCGTGCCAAAGCTCTGAGACCGCATGTTGAAACAGCACAACATTGCCATGCACATCACACATCGCCGATGGCGTGGAGCTATGGCCGTAGATGGAAAACGTCGTCATCTGCATTTCCGGAAAGGCCCGGCCCATGCCATCGCAATCGATCACCGGCAAGCCGGTGAGAGCGGCCACGACCAACGGCTCCATGGAATTGGACCCACCGATTTCTTCACAGGCAATCGCATCAACCGTGACATCGAGATGCGCTTCCAAAGCCCGGATGCAGCGCAGGCCCTCGCGCCCTTCGCGCAATCGCTCAACGCCCACCACCGGCGCACCAATGCCACCGACGGAAACGCAGAGCGCATCATCATGGATTTTCTGGTGCGGCAAAACCGACAGCGTATAGCCCTCATCCAGCAATTGCCGCGCTCGCAGCTTGCCGATATAGGGATTGCCGCCGCCGCCTGTGCCCAGAATGCCCGCGCCGATTTCCAGCGAAAGCAGATCGTCATGGTCAAAAATCCAGAGATCTTTCGGATCAAAATAATCTTTGGGGGAGATGATCGGGCTCATGCCTGGCCCCCCATTTCGCCCACGACTTTCACGTGGATGCGGGTGGCATTGCCGGGCAAATAAGCCAAAGGCACATCCTCACGTTCAATCACCTGAATGGTGGTGGGATCAGCGCCTGCTGCAACGGCGTTTTTTGTCGCTTCTTCTTCGGCCTGTTTCAGGCATAGCTCGCGGGTCAGGCCGTTTTCAAGCGCAAAGACCCGGTCCACTTCGCCGGAAATCTGGGCAATGGCCGCACCCACAGCATTGGCAACCGAGAAGTTTTCGGGCCGGATGATCTTAAAATCTCCCAGCTTATCCGGCATCAGAATGGAGCCGCCGCCAACGGCAATCACCGGGATTGGTTCGGGCGAAACACGGCTGCGCTCAATGGCATTTTCCAGCATCTGGTGGATACGCGTCAGCGCTGCCTTGGCAAGCGAGGGCGAAACATCGGTAACCTTACTCTTGTCGCCCACATCGGCGTGGCCTGCGGCCACCGCAATATCGGTGGCAGTCAGCGTTGCACCACCAAACACCTTGGCCTCAGACGTAATGCGATAGCCCACCGATTGCGGACCAACGGTCACACTCTCAGCATCGCCACGCACCAGCGAGCCACCGCCCAGACCGATGGAAAACACATCCGGCATACGGAAATTGGTGCGCACGCCGCCGACATCCACCACCGTTGCGGCCTGACGCGGAAAGCCCAGATGCAGCGCCCCGACATCCGAAGTCGTGCCGCCGATATCAACAACAATGGCTTCCTGCACGCCGGTGAGGAAAGCCGCACCGCGCATGGAATTGGTGGGGCCGGAGGCGAAGGTCAGAACCGGGAAATCCTTCACCGTTTCCGCCGCCATCAGCGTGCCATCGTTCTGGGTGATGTGGAAGGGGCAGGTCAGGCCTGCGCTTTTCAGGGCTTCGCCAAATGCACGCACGGTTTTATAGGCCAGCTCCAACAGGCTGGCGTTCATGATGGCCGCACTCTCGCGCTCCAGCAACCCGATGCGGCCGATGTCAGTGGACATCACCACCGGCAGGCCGGGGCAATGTTCCTGCAAAATCGCTTTGGTGCGATGTTCCATGGCGGCATTGATTGGGCCGAACACGCAGGTGACGGCTGCGGCCTTGAGGTTGTTGGCGCGGATTTCTCCGGCGATGCGCTTGATCTCATCTTCATCCAGCGGCGAAAGCTCGCGTCCGTCAAATTCATAGCCGCCGCGCACCATATAGCCGTGCTTGCCGACCACGGGTTTCAAATCTTCCGGCCAATCGATGGCAGGCGGCAGGCATGCGGTGGCGGGCAGGCCGAGGCGGATGGCGGCCACCGGGGTCATATGCTTGCGCTCAATCACCGCATTGGTGAAATGGGTGGTACCGATCATCACATTGGTCACTAGGCTGCGGTCAATGCCTGCTGCCTTGATGGCCCCTTCCATGGCCTCGACCACGCCTGTGGTGACATCCTCGGAGGTTGGAGCCTTGATACCGGACAGAACCTTGCCGCCCTGCATGACCACGGCATCCGTATTGGTGCCGCCCACATCTATTCCCAATCGGTACACGGGTATTTTCCTTTCAACAACGGGTCACTGGCTGGTGCTTTGCACCAGAAAACGGCCTCGTTCCTCTTCGCTAATGGTGGGTTTCAACGCCTCTTGCGCATCGGTCAAAACCGGAATGGCGGCAATCAGGGCGCGGGTGTAGGGATGGCGAGCCGTTGCAAACACCTCGGTGGGTGTGCCCTGCTCCACAATCTCTCCCTTGTACATAATGACAATGCGCGAGCAGAAATTGCGCATCAGCGACAGATCATGCGAGATGATCACATAGGTCAGGCCGAGCTTTGCGCGCAGGTCCAACAGCAGATCAATCACTGTTTTCTGCACCGAGACATCCAGCGCCGAGGTCGGCTCATCCAGAATGATAATCTGCGGATTGGCCGCCAAGGCGCGGGCAATCGCTACGCGCTGCTTTTGGCCGCCGGACAGTTCATGCGGATATTTGGAGACGAAACTGGCGGGCAGGCGCACGAGGTCCAAAAGTTCGACCATTCGTGAATTACGTTGCTCCTTATCAAGACCCACATGGGCCAAGGGAACAGCCAAAATCTGCGCCACCGTGCGCTTGGGGTTCAGCGATGTGCCGGGATTTTGGTAGACAATCTGGCTGAGGCGCAAAGCGCCATCGCGTGGCGTACCGCGCACAACAATCTCGCCCTCGCTCGGCTGCAACAGGTTCATCATCATTCGCGCCAGCGTGGTTTTGCCAGAGCCGCTTTCTCCAGCTAGGCCGAAAATCTCGCCTTCATTGACCTGAAGATTTATGTTGTTGACCGCCAGATGGCCTCGTTTCTGCCCAAACAGCGCCCGCTTGGCATAGAGTTTGCGCACATTGCTCAAGGTGATGATCGGAGCCTTGTCGCTGACCGGCTGATCAACCACGCCTTCGCCATAGAGCGGCGGCACTGCCGCCATGAGTTCCCGCGTATAGGCCTGTTGCGGAGCTTGAAACACGGATTTCAACGCCCCCTGCTCGACAATGCGACCGTGCTGCATCACAATCACCCGGTCCGCCGTCTGGCGCACCACGCCAAGATTGTGGGTGATCATCAGCAATGACAGACCTTCTTCCATCACCAATCGATTGATCAGCCGCAGAATTTCATCCTGCGTTGTCACATCCAGCGCCGTACCCGGCTCATCGGCAATCAGCAGATCGGGCTGGTGCAGAAGCGCCAGCGCAATCAACACCCTTTGGCGCATGCCACCCGACAGCTCGAACGGCCAGGCGTTGAACACCCGCTCAACATCGCCAAGCTGCACCTTGCGCAAAACCTCGAAAATTCGCTGTTTTCGGCCCTTTGGCGTATCATAAATGCCCTGATTACGATCGGCATAATGCATCACGTCTTCCAGATGCCGACCAATGCGAAACACCGGATTGAAGGAGGACAGCGGGTCCTGCATGATGATGGAAAAGGCAGTGCCTTTCAGTTTGTTGCGCTCACCCTTTGGAAGTGTCAGCAATTGCCGTCCGCGATAGGCAATTGCGCCGGTCTCCACCTTGGCATTGCTCGGCAAAGTGCCAAGAATGGCCTTGGAGGTGACGGATTTGCCCGATCCCGTCTCGCCAATCAGCGCGACCCGCTCTCCGGCCTCAATCGAAAAGGAAACCTCGTGCAATACCCGGTTCACCCGGCCATAGCCGGAGAAAGCAACGGTCAAATCCTGCACGCTCAGCAAGGGGTCAGCCATGGTCACGCCTCCACATCGAACATGTCGCGCAGACCATCGCCCAGCAGGTTAAAGCCAAGGGTGGCGTAGAAAATCGCACCACCCGGAGCCAGCACTTCCCACCATTTTTCTGGCAGAAACTGACGGCCATCGGCCACCATCGAGCCTAGGTCCGGCGTTGGCGGCTTTACCCCAAAACCGAGGAAAGACAGCGTTGCGCCAAACAGGATGACAAAGGCCGCATCCAGCGTGGTCTTGACCGAAATAACAGCAATGCAATTGGGCAGAATTTCCCGAAACAGGATATGGATCGGGCCAGCGCCCGCCAAACGCGCCGCCTCGATAAAATCTTCTCCGGCTATGGACACCGTGACCCGGTAGACAAGCCGTGCATGCCAGGTCCACCACAAAAGCGTAATCGCAATCATGGCATTGATCAGGTTAGGCTCCAGCACATTGCCAATTGCCAGCGCCATCACCAGCGGCGGAATGGCCAGCATGATATTGGTAAATCCCGTGATCAACCTCTCGGTCCAGCCACCGAAATAACCCGCGCACAGGCCCATCACCGCGCCGATGGGAACAGAGATGCCCAGCACGCCAAACACCAGCAGCAACGAGACCCGAAAGCCAAAAATGGTGCGGGTAAACAGATCGCGCCCCACTTTATCGGTTCCGAACCAGTTGGTGAGATTTGGCGGATTGTGGCGATGGCGAAAATCGACAATGGAGCCGATATGGCTGGGAAAGGGCGTGATCAGCGGTGCAAGGATCGCCATGACCACCACTGAGAGCACAATCAGCGCCCCGATCAAAGCGGCAGGATTGCGAGAAAAACGATACCAGCTCATGTAACCGGCTGAGAGGTCGCGCTTGTTCATCATCGAATTGGGGCTCATCATTGGCCTCCCCGAAAACGCAGACGCGGATCAATCAGGCTGATGACGAGATCGATGACCAGATTGGCGAGAATGAAAAACAGGCCGGAGATCAACACCACCGCCATCAAGGCATTGAGGTCTTTTTGCAGGATGGCGTTAAGACCGTAAGAGGCAAAACCGCCCCAGCCAAACACCATTTCCACCACAAAGGCATTGCCAATCAGCGAGGCAAATTCCAGCCCCATGATGGTCAGCGGCGCGACCGATGACAGTTTGAGCAGATAGCGAAACGTCACCACATAATCAGGCACGCCGAAACTCAGCAGCGTCAGCACATGGTCCTTGCGCTGATTTTCAATCATCGCCGAGCGCATGATGCGGGTGATCTGGCCAATGCCCGCCATGGCCAGCGCTAGTGCAGGAAAAAGCAGATGTTGCAGGGCATCGGTGAACACATCAAGCCGACCATGGATCAGACTATCAACCAGCAGAAAGCCGGTTGGGCCAGCGGGAGCGTGAAGATCAAAATTCACCTGCCCCAACAAAGGCCAGCCCGGCAGAAAATTGGCGGCAAACAATTGCAGGCCAATGGCAAACAGAAAGGACGGAACCGTCACACCCACCATGGAAAACAGCCGCCCGAGATTATCAATCCAGGTGTTGCGATGGCGTGCGGTGATGACGCCCAGCGGAATGGCAATCAGCAGGTCAAGAAGCACCGTGACCGCCACAAGCTCCAGCGTGGCGGGAAGAAAATCGCGGATGTCCTGAGTGACTTGCCGATGGGATGAAAGCGATTGGCCGAGATCACCCTGCAGGGCGTTGGTGATATAGCGGCCATATTGCACGATCACCGGCTGATCGAGACCCATTTCGCGGGCGAGCGCCGTGACCTGTTCCTGCGATGCAGATGGCCCCAGCGCCATTCGGGCTGGATCACCCGGCACCACACGCGCCAGCGCGAAAATCATCAAAGACAGCACGAACAGCACCATGACAACGGAAAACACCCGCCTCACGATCTGTTCGACAACATGCAACACCATCCCGTTATTCCCCTTTTCTTGCTCCATGGTGAGCGCGTGAGGAGACGAGATCAATGCGAGGAAAGGATAGGTTTTTATAAAATTAGGATAGGTTTTAGCGCACCCAGCCGAGCGCCCTTGCCGTGGCAATCGCTTCATGGCGGCGGGTGCAGCCGAGTTTGCGATAGACGTTTTTCAGGTGAAATTTCACCGTTGGCTCGGCAATGCCGCAGTTTCTGGCGATCAGTTTGTTGGAGGCACCTTCCGCCAGCATCATCAGAATTTTCAACTCCTGCTGTGTCAGTTGGGTTCTGGCAGCAGCAAGGCTGCTCTGCCGCCCCTTGTCCAAACGGCGCAGAATAGCGCGAGCCGGGGTCGCCGCCATCACAAACTCCGCCATACGCTTGTCTTGCAACAGATGATCGAGGAACAGCCATTCCTCGGCCAAAGCCGTCAGGCCACCGTGGCTTGCGCACAGCTCAAACACCTGCCGCAACAAATTTCGCGCTTTCGAGTTCTGCTGTGTATGGCGGCACACAAAGGCCAGCCAGATGGTGGCGGCAATTTCCTGCCGCACAAGCAGATGCGGGTTGCTTAGGATCATCTCCAATTTGCGGTCAAGGTGCAGAAAGGATGGCCGCTCATAGGCAATCTGCCGCAACCAGGTCATCGCCAGTGTGATCTCATTGCGCGCGCTCAAACGTGCCAGGGCGTCTTCGGCACTTTCGATCCAGACCCGGTTAAATCCCGCGCTGAGCGGTGTCAAAAGCCGTACGGCATCGCCCCAACCATTGCCGTTTTGCAAAATCTGCGCCTTGCGCACTTCCAAGGAGAGGCGAAACTGCCGATTAAGGGGCTGGTAAACGCTCCAGCGCTCCAGAAACCGTAAGCCCGCGCGCGTAGACATGTGCACGCTGAGTGCATGACTGCCGTAATAGATGGCGATATCGGCCAGACTCGGCCACAACTCACCCTCCATCAGCCCGGAAAGGTCGTGATCCAGAAAGGCAAGCAGGGCTTCCGGCGCGCCATTTTCATAGGCCATGCAGGCGTTGACCAGATCCATCAAGCGCCGATCTCCGGGACTGTCAAAACCGCTGTTTTGCAGCATGTCGGCGGCCAGCCGCAGAAATTGCACCATACGGTTGAAATCAGAGGTCAGCAAACTGAGAACCGACTGATGCAGAGCAATATAGAAGCATAAAATTGGATAGTCTGCCTGCCTATAGGCTGCCATCGCCTTTTCAGCCATGCCATCAGCTTCCTCATACCGCCTGAGCCGCAGGAAAAACTCCAGCATGGCGTTGTAGAATGATCCGCGTTGCTCCGGCGCATTCAATGGCAAATCGCGGCCAATGTCGAACAGCGCGTTCAGCAATCTATCGGTCGGGGCAACGTCCTCATAAATCAACACGGTAATTCGAAACAGCCTGACACGCAGGGAAAGCGCACTCTCAGAGGAGAGCACCTTCAGCACGTCACGCATGTCTGGACCGAAATGCCGGGCCAGAAACTGCAATGCCCAGCCAATATCTCCGGCCTTGATCACCACGAAGGCGCGGCTGATGATCAACTCCTCGGAGTGTTCGTCACAAGCCGCTTCGAGCATGGAAAGCAACTCCTGGAAAGCTGCATGCCCCAGGCGGTAATACAGAAACCAACCACCAACCTTGCAAAACAAGGAAACGGCTTGGCCCCCCTGCCCTCGCGCCAGAAGCTGCAAAATCACGGCCTTCAGATGAACAGGCTTGCGCGTCAGCGCCTGTGCCAACGTGCTCGAGAACAGCCCTTGCTGCGCGGGATCGGCAAAACAAGACAGCAACCGTTTCTCAACCGCACCCGGCAAGGCTGCCAGAACCCGCCGATACGCTTGCGTGGATGGATGCGCCAATGGCGGCAGGCGCTCCATAAGCCACGATGGCCACTCATGCTCGCCCAAAACCAGCGCGCACACTTGCGCCTCCGTGAGATCTGCGAGGCAACAGTCCGCGAGAAAATGGGTGAGCCGGGTATCGTCAGGATCACCCACAGGTGCCGCAGCAGCATTCGAGAGCAGAACCGGCCAGCCTGCACAGCGATCCCAATCCTCAACGGATAAGGCATTGATGGGAAAAACAAGGTCGCTGCCGCTCAAGTCCAACACTTGCCCGTATAGGCGCAACCGATCGAGGCCCGGAAGGGTTTCATGATTGCGCGTGGCAATCACATATCGTCGCCCCGGTTCAAGTCGAGTGAGGTCAGGTGGCGTTTCATGATCATCACAGAGGATCCATTTTGTTGCCGATGGAGGGATTGCCTCGATCAACGCTTTTAACAGCCATGTCTTTCCAAAACCGGCCGATGCCCTCACCACCGTAACAGGACGGACATCGAGCAAAATCCGCTCAACCAAATGTTTGTTTTCGTTTGTCTGAGCATAAAAACCGGGTTCCATTTCTCTCTGACAAACTCTAGCCGTCTTTCGCCCCACGCTCTTAACTTCGGGCTCTACATCGCGCGCTGTCATCAGTCACTCAACCCCTGACCTAAATGGTTCTGCGCGTAACCCCTCGCTAACACCGACAAGACAGAAACCCAAACCGCTCGATCGAACTTAAAACTGAATAAAACGTCGGGCAAGGCCGGTCAGATCGGCTTTGCCACAAACTTCTCACATGTTTCGCTACCCGCCATCATCGCAGCGGAGATCCCGCTCCAATCCGGAGGCAAACACTCCAGCGCTTGCAAACGTTGCAAGGGATGGCACCCAAACGTCGTATACGGACACATGTTGCGGCGCGCCGTAAATTTCGCCACGCGTTGCGCATTGCACAACCTGTCCATTCTGCATCAGCACAATCCGGTAAGATAGGGCCATTTTTGTTGCGCACGCTGGATTTAAAACAAACGCTATCAAAGACATCATGGATGCCGTTGGACAATCGACTTCTCAATCCATGATATAGAACTGGCGCTGGAAGCAGAACATGTCATTGAACAGGCAATATTCTGCAGGACCGACCTCAAAGACGGGAATGGTCTCAAGCAGCGTTTGCAATTCCTCGGCAAGCAGCGTGGACAGTGCGGTGAATTCCGCATCGGTGGGCTGCCCGACGAAATAGGCCATGGTGATGTGAAAGTTGTAAACGTCGTGGTCTTCGAGCCGCATGCCGAAGCTTGCAGATATTTGATCCCGCAAGGCTCTGATGGCTTGGTTTTCGCTTTCATCGGCTGGCTCCACGCCCAGTACAATGCCATCTTTCAACGGCCAGAAGTGCTTTACCTTCATGCGAAACCGCGCCGGACCCTCAAATCTCGCGGAGCGCAATCTCTCTTCGACGCAGCGGTTGGCTTCTTTCATCGGAGCATCCAGCGTCAGGCCATTTGGCCAGCGCGAAACACGGCGGTCCTGATCGCAAATGCCAACATACAGCGTCATGTGCCAGCTTGAGGGTGGAAGCAATGTATAGGAATGGGCCGCAGACGCTTGGCGCAAGCGATCATAAAGCCGATCCAATCCGGCAATCAATGCCGTTTGGGATGCGACATGGCAGACAATGGTGTTGCCGGGAAAATGGCGAACCGCCCCGTCAGCGTGGAATTTTCGGCCGATATCAAGGGGTTTGACTGTCGAAATAAGCATGGCTGTGTTGTTATCCTGTCACGAGGTTAGAAATCGGCTGAAGGTCTTCAGCAAGAGCGGCTGTGCCCACCATCACCCACATGCCTTGGGCAACAGCCTCCCCGCCAAAGCTGCTTTCCAGCCCGGCTTCGCGGCAGATCAGCACGCCGGCGGCGAGATCCCAGAGGCTAAGAAAGCGCTCCACATAGCCATCCGTGCGACCAAGGGCGGCGAAGCCTAAGGAGATGGAAGCACAGCGATATTGGGCGACGCCCCAGCGCTTCAGCCGAAGGTGGTGCTCCACCTGACCAATGGCATCAGGTGCCCAACGGTTGTTTTCGCCCACGGCCACCACGCGGGCTGCGTCAAAAACATCATCCCGCTTGCCGGGTTTACCGTTGATAAACAGGCCGCTGCCGGTTTCAGCCGAGAGGGTAAGACCGAGCACCGGATAGTGAATGACGCCAATGTCCGGCTGGCCAAAGCGCATGTGGGCGAGCGAAATACCCCAGAGTGGGCTGCCGCGCAAAAAGTTGGCGGTGCCATCAATGGGATCGACAATCCAGTAATCGTCCGAGATCTTTCCGCCACCTTCTTCGCCATAGAGGTGGGCACCATCAAAGGCCGCCGCAATGGCAGCGCCCATAGACTGTTCAATGTCTCGGTCGGCTTGCGAGACAAAATCCAGCGAGCCTTTTGTGGACATGGCAAGTGTGGCGCGCCGTGCAAAAAAGTCGAGCGCCAGCGCACCCGCATTCAACACGAGTTGCACCGCAGAGGCGTGGTTGGGAGACATCACGCCACTCACAGGGCAAGATCTGCATAGTCGGAGAGAATGGTTTGCGCACCCCCGGCCAGCAGCCGTTTTGCATCCTCAAGGCTGTTGATGGTGGCAACGGCAAATTCTACGCCGCTGTCATTCAGGCGGGCCAGTGCATCATCATCCAGCATATCAGACGTGCAATGCAGAATCTGGCAATTGACCTCTGCCAGCAATGCGCGTGGATCTTTGGGTGGAACGACAACTGCAAAAGCACGCGGCACATCGGGCATAAGCTGCGCTGCCCGTGAAAGCGAACGCTCCGAAAAGCTGGTCATGAACATGCGTCCACGCCCATGGGGCCAATAGCGCAACAGCGTGGCGCAGGCGATTTCAGCTGTCTCTGTATCATCGCCGGGGGTAGGTTTCAGCTCAACCTGAAGTCCGAGATCCAGCGCAAGGACAGTCTCAATCAGTTCTTCAAAGGTTGGCACCTTCTCACCGGCAAAGGCAGGATCAAACCAGCTTCCGGCATCCAAAGCGCGAATGTCCTGCAATGTCATGCCAGCGACGAGGCCTGTGCCATTGGTGGTCCGGTCGACGTGGTGGTCGTGGATGATAACGGGATAACCGTCGCGGGTCAGTTTCACATCAATTTCAACCCAGCGCGCACCGCGCTTTTTGGCTTCAAACATGGCGGCCAGCGTGTTTTCGGGCGCGTAGGCGCTGGCACCACGGTGCGCAATCAGGTGATCTGCAACATAGGGAGATTGGCAAGACATCAGAGGAAGAACTTTCGTTTGGAGAGAAGAAGGTGGGTGGGAGATCAGACTTTGCCCATACCACTGGCAAGCACGTCGTCGCGCATGATGCGTCCGGCCAGAATGAATACGACCAACACCGGCACCAGCAGAATGAGCGAAACAATGGCTGCCAACGGAAATTGCAACGAATAGGGATCGAGATAGGTGTAGAGCTTGATGGGCAGGGTCTGAATAACGGGCGCTCCGGCAATGAAGGTCTTGTCGAATTCTTCAAAGGAGCCGACAAAAGACAGCAATCCGCCTGCCATCAACCCCGGAATGCACAGCGGCAGGATGATATGGGTCACAATGCCTGCCGGCCCTGCCCCCAAGGAGCGCGCGGCATGGATCAACTCATCCGGCAAGGTCTCGAATGACGCGCTCATCAGCCGGATCATCAAGGGCAATGTGCCAATGGTTTGCACCAGCACCACGCCGGGAATGGTATAGGCGATGCCCATGATCAACAGCACCTGTCCAACGCTGACACCCACGACAATGCCGGGAATGATTGTCGGCGCGAGAATGAAGATTTCCAGCGCGCGTTTGCCCGGTATTTTGCATTTGGCCATTGCCCAGGCTGTCGGAAGCGCGATGAGCGCCGTCAGAATGGTGACGCAAACGGCAATCACCAGACTGTTGATCAGGGCAGGCATCAGGCCGGCACCGCCGAGAATTTGTCGCCAATTGTCCAGCGAATAGTCTTGCGGCAACAGACGAGGATAGGCCCAGCCATGGGATAGGCTCCACACCCCCATCAGCAGGATGGGAAGGGCGATGACCACAAACAGCCCGGCAAACAGGCCGCCTGCCACAAACAGCCTTTCCTGCGGGTTGATCTGGTGCGATTGCGAATGATGGTCACTCATGGTGTCGTCCTGCGCGCGCATGGGCGTTGGATGTCAGCGCGTAATAGAGAATGAGAACGGCGATTGCGAAGCCAGACAGCACCATGCCTATGGCATAGACCTGCCCTACATCACCTTGAGCAAAGGCGCGCACCATCAACACGGACAGCGCCGACGGGCTGGGTGCACCGATCAGATCCGGAATGGCGAAAGAGCCCATGGAACCAATGAAGGTCAGAAGGATTGCAGCCGTAATGCCGGGCAAAGCCAGAGGCAGCTCAACATAGAAAAATGTCGCAACAGGATTGGCCCCCAGAGACCGCGCCGCATGGCGCATATCTGCCGGGATGGAGGTAAACGCTCCGGTAATCACCAGCGTCATGAACGGCAATTGCTTCCATGTGGTGGCCATGATCACGCCGACACCCCAGGGATCACGCACCAGTTTTGGCAAGTGTAATCCCAAAGGCAGAAGCAGGCGCTCCACAAATCCGCCCTGCTCAAACAGTGTCAGCACCATCAACGAGGCAATGATGGAGGGAACCGCCATCGGGATTTTATAAAGCCCGTTGAACAGCTTACGGCCCATAAAATGGTGCCGCAGCAACAAGGCCAGACCAATGGCCAGAACCAGCGTGACCAAAACCGGCGCAACGCCATAATAGATCGAAGTGGTGAGACCACGCCACATCACATGGCTTGTGAAGAATTTGCCGTAATATTTCAACGTGAAGGCCGACAACCCGCCCGCCAAGCCAAAGCTTCCCCACAGGGCTGTGAGAAGTGGAAAGCCAAACAGCACGATCAGAAAGCCAACACCCGGCAACAACAACAGCACGGTTTGCAAGGCGGGACGCTCATGAAGGGATATCATGCCGCTTTCCCCTCCAGCCCATCGGTTTTCAAAATCCGCAAGGGGCCAAGTGCGGTAAGGTTCACGCGCGTGCCTGTTTCCAGCACGGCTTCCGCGCCGCTACGTGTTACTTGGAGGTCCATGCCCGCGATACGAATGATGTAATGGGCATGTGCGCCCATGAAGGAGGCCGCGATAATCTCCCCTGCTCCATCGGGTGCATCGTGCAGCATAATGTTTTCAGGCCGCAGCGAAATGCTCACCAGGCCATGGGCGAGCATATCCAGATGCCCCACCCCACCCCAAGGCAAGCCACAGGTTGAACCGTATGCGTTGACAGATAGAAGATTGGTTTGGCCCAGAAAACTCGCGGTAAACGCATGGGCGGGGTTGCGGTAAAGTTCCACAGGTGTGCCAATTTCAACCACGCGCCCGGCATTCATCACCACGATGCGATCCGACATGGCCATGGCTTCAGTCTGATCATGGGTGACATACAGGCTGGTGGAGCCGGTTTTTTGGTGCAGGGCCAGCAAATCATGGCGCAGACTGTCGCGTAGTTTTGCATCAAGATTGGAAAGCGGCTCGTCAAACAACAGCAAGCTGGGCTGCATGACAATGGCACGGGCCAGCGCCACGCGCTGCTGCTGCCCGCCGGAAAGCTGCCGTGGCATACGATCCACGTAAGGCCTCAGATTGCAGATCTCCAACGCATGTTCAATGCGGCGGGTCTGCTCATCCTTGGCGACTTTTCGCATTTTCAGGCCAAAGGCGAGGTTTTTCCGCACTGACATATGCGGAAACAGCGCATAGGACTGAAACACCATGGCAATGTCGCGTTTTTCGGGCGCAAGTCCATCAATGCGCTGGCCAGCCAGATGGATTTCGCCGCCGCTTGCGGACATGATGCCCATCAAAAGACGCAGGAGCGTGGATTTTCCGCAGCCAGAGGGGCCAAGGACTGTGACAAATTCACCCTTCTTCACTTGAAGGGATGTTGGGTGCAATGCCACGGTGGCACCAAATGATTTGGTCAGTGCGCGCAGATCAAGCTCGGCCATTGTTCTATCCAGTTGTCTTGTCGAGGGAATAAGTGGCCGATATCTCGCTCGGCCACGGCCCGTTTTTTGATCAAAGTCGGGATAGAACTTTCTCATCCAGCGCCTTTGCCAGCGAATTGCCCATGACCCAATTGGCTGGGAGTGACAGAGATGGATAGACAGAGGCAGGCAGCAGATAGCTGCGGGTTTCAGCGGACACTTTCGTGGCATCAAAATCGCTGCGCGGGGAGCGAGAGGCTTTGGTTTCCATCTTATAGGCTTGGAAATCCATGCTGAAAGCTTCATTGATCAGCAGCATGGCGGCGGCTGGATGGACGGCATTGGACGGGATGAAGAACGCATCGCCACTACCAACCTGTCCATTTTTCAGCAATGTCAGCTTGAAACTGGCGGGCAATTGTTTGGTGCGCACAAATGTCATCACCTGATCTTCCCAAACCGTGCCGATGGCTGCCTGCTTGTTGTTGATCAGGTTCAGGGTGTCGGCATTGCCATTGGTCAGTTCCGTGACCTTGAGAAGCTTGGTGAAATAATCCCACACTGGTTGCAAGCAGGGCTCGGACATTGCCCAGTCATCATCTTCGCTTTGGCTCTTGCTGTAATCCAGAAGACGGTCACGGCACGCGCCCGCGGTGTAATTCAAGGCGACAGATTGCAGAAAACCACCGCCAGAGCCGCCCTTGGTCGGGAGTGTCATGGCAAATTTCTTGGGATTTTTCTCAGCCCACGCCAGCAGCTCATCAAAATCTTTCGGAACGTCCTTCTCCGAGATCAAAGCGCTGTCATAGCCAATGGCTGTCTGATTGCGATGAACAATCGGATAGCTACCATGCACATTCACGCCAAACACAATGTCCTTGAACTGGCTGGGTACTGTTGCAAGGTTTGGCAGAATGGCACCCAGATTGATATTGGCAACCGCGCCAGCGGCAGACAGCACCGGATAAGAGCCGCCGCCATCGAAATAGGCATCAACAGGGGCATTTTGTCCGGCTTTTTGAATGGCGATCAATTGCTGATCGGCCTGATCGCCCTTCACATCCGAATACTCAACCTTGATGCCGTATTTCTTCTCGAAGGGCTTGATCAGACCTTCGTTCCACAGCTCACCAAAACTGCCAGCGAAGTTGTACATCACAACCTTGCCCTCGGCTTTGGCAAGCGGAACGACCACATCATAGAAATTGTCACGCGTCACCTTGGACAGCGCCTCTGTCTCGTTTTTCAAGGCGCTTTGCGCATGAACAGATGTGGCAAAGGCAAGCACAGTCGAGGCCAAAAGACCCAAAATTTTGAGGCGCTGCATGGATGTCTCCCGATGAGATGTATTTTCTGGTCTTTTTATTACTCATAATGTGTAATATTTTTATGACAAGATGCAACGGGAAAATCGGTGATAATCTCGCCCATTTTGCTGAAATACGACAAATGTTCTGGAATATGTCGGCAAGGCCCCTATAAGTAGAATCGATAAATCACGCATCACTCGGGGTTTCTGCGCATTCATGGTAATAATGGAATTCTCTTGGTGAACAGCAGTCCCTCTTCGAAACATCCCCTTTTGAGCTTCAGCGAGCGCTGGGTGTTGGACGTTATCCGTCGTCATGGGCCGGTCGTTCGGGCCGATGTGACAACCCATGTTGATCTGGCCCAGCAATCTGTTCATCGGCTTGTGGAAGGACTGGTTCAGCGCGGATTTGTGCGCACGGGTGAGACGGTGCGGCGTGGACGGGGCCAACCTAGTGCCTCGCTGGAGCTGCAACGCGAAGCGGCCTATTCGGTAGGCATCTCCGTCAACACGGATACCATCACCATCTGCCTTGTCGATTTGGCCTGCCATACGGTTGAGCAATTGGTTCTTGGCCAGCCCTCGCTGCATCGCAAAACCGCGCTGCTGGAAATACGCGATGCATTGCAAAGAATGGTAAAGCGCAACGCCGTGCCCATGGACAAGATTGTCGGGATCGGATTTGCGCTATCAGGCTTTTTCGTCTCTGGCGGCGGGATCAATGCGCCTGAGCCGATGCGGGATTGGTCATTGGTTAATCTCGAGCCGGAGCTGGAGGCGTTTTTTGAAAAGCCGATCTGGATTGAGAACAACGCAACCACCGGCGCGATTGGTGAGAAAATGCGCGGTGCCGGACTGTGGGCGAAAACATTCGTGTATATTTCGTTCAACTATGGCTTTGGCACCGGCATTGTCATTGATGGCAAAGCCTATTTTGGTGCCCATGGAAATGCAGGCGAAGTGCGGATTTATACGCCGGGCGAGGAGTCGGAAAAGCGCCCTGCGCTGCGCTATCTGATTGAAGAATTGCGCAAACGCGGCATTGCCATTGATACTGTCAATGATCTTCGCGACCGATTTGACCCGAATTGGCCGGGGGTTGAAGAATGGATAGAACGCACCATTCCCCAGCTTGATCGGGCCGTCAACACGCTCACCGGCCTTTTGGATCCAGAGGCCATTGTTTACGGCGGCCAGATTCCGCCGGAATTGGGCCGAATGTTGATAGAGCGCACCACATTGTGGAACAACCACCGCTACAACACTCCACCCCCGCAGCCGAAGCTTATTCTGTCTGAGGCGAATGTCGATCCGTCAGCGGCTGGGGCTGCCATGCTGCCGCTTGATGCGTTGTTTTTCAAGCTGGAGAGGAGCTAGCGTTTGTCAGGGAAAAGTGAAATCCGGTTTTCCCGAAGAGACAGACTCTAGGCGAAAAGATGGGCTATTCGGCTGGCACCTACCTGTGCGGCTGATGCAATGTTTTCGTGAAGATGGTTGAAATCTCGGTGTAAATGGCATGCACAATGATCGTGTGCTTTACCGGGCTTGATGGGCATAAAATTTTGTGCGGATGTGGGTTGTCGCGCAAAATCCTTTCTCTGAAAAGGTTTATGAAGCTAATTAGTCTATTTACCTTGTAGACTTTTGTGTCCATGATTTACGCAATTTCATTGCAAACGTAACGATCATGAACGGATAGGCCCATGGATTTGATCGACCGGAAGATTGTCGCCGAACTCCAGCAAGACGCCACCTTGTCTGTCGCGCAGATCGCCGAGCGGGTGAACCTCTCGCCAACACCCTGCTGGAAGCGCATACAGAAGCTTGAGCAGGAGGGGATCATCCTTCAGCGCGTCGCTTTGGTTGCGCCTGAGCGGATCGGGCTGGGATTGACGGTTTTCGTGGCCATTGAAGCCGCGGATCACAGTCCCGCATGGCGCGACTCGTTTGCCGCCGCTATTTCATCCATGCCGGAAGTCATGGAGGTTTACCGCATGGCGGGTGAGGTTGATTATATGTTGAGGATCGCCGTGTCTGGCATGGCGGCTTTTGATACGTTGTATCGTCGCCTGACAGAAACAGTCAGCCTCAAAAACGTGACGTCCCATTTTTCCATGGAACGCATCAAGTTCACCACGGCCTATCCTGTCGATACGACGACCCGTTAGATGAAAGCCCCCAACGCTGGGGCCACCCTCCCCGTTGATGTCGAATGACATGGACGCGCGATAAGGCGATTGCAAATTTCCTGAAGCCGGAAACCACTTTAGGTCAACATTATCCAAACAAGACAACGCGTTAAAACGAAAATCTGTGTGCCATGCAGGGCGCACAGATTTTGGGATATGCCAGCCCGAGCCCACGGTTTGGGCAAAAAGATTTGCCTCTTTCGGCCCTGGCTTTCAGAACAGATCGTCTCTTTTGGCACTGGAATATGGAATAGACTGCAGGGCGCATTTGAATTTAGTCTATGGATATTGTGGATTAAAGGAGATCACGTCCATGACTTTTCCCGATGTCGTCGGCCTTGCTGGCAGCTTCAGCGTTCCTTCCAAAACCCGCGCTCTGGTTGAGGATATTGTAGCGCGCGCCGTTGAACATTTCGATGTTACGTCCAAGGTGATTGATCTTTCCCAGTTTGGACCCGATCTCGGCAATGCCCGCTCGATCGATGGGCTTACGGGCGTATCTCGTGACATCGTTGACAATATTCTCAATGCGAGAACGCTCATCATTGCCGCTCCCGTTTACAAGGGCAGCTATCCCGGTCTCTTCAAACATCTATTTGACCTTATTGATCCTGCAGCACTTGCTGGCAAGCCGATTCTTCTGGTAGCCACGGGCGGTGGCGAAAAGCACGCGCTGGTCATTGAGCACCAGCTCCGCCCCTTGTTTGGCTTCTTTGAAGCGTTGACGCTGCCAATCGGTATTTACGCCTCCGAGGTCGATTTCGTGAATGGCCAGCCGGTATCACCCCGCCTGATAGACAGGATCAATCGCGCCGTTGAGCAGCTCGAGCCGCATCTTGCCCAGCGCCATCGTGCATTTGACAATGTTGTCAATCTGGCAAGGCCCGTGAGCGTCGCCGGCAACAGTGCCATCGGCCAGCGCATCTGACGACGCATCATTTTCTGAACTGAGGAGCATTTCAATGACACGCAAGATCCGACTCGGCGCTTTCCTTCCCGGTGGTGGCCAGCACATCGCCTCGTGGCGCCACCCTGATCAGCCTGCGGATGGGGCAACCAATTTCGAGTTCCACAAGCAACTCGCGCTCACCGCCGAGCGCGGCCTGTTCGACGCCTATTTTCTGGCCGATGGTCTTGCAACGTCATTCGGTGGCACCTCCGAGGGTGGCAGCGCAAGGATTGCCGGATTTGAGCCGGTCACGCTGTTTGCGGCGCTGGCACCGCTGACGCGCCATCTGGGCTTTATTGCTACGGCTTCAACCACCTATGAGGAGCCCTACAACACCGCCCGGAAATTCGCCTCGCTCGATCTGATTTCGGGCGGACGCGCTGGCTGGAATGTCGTCACCACTGCCACCGAGGCGGCTGCGCGCAACTTTAACCTTGATCGCCAGCATCCTCATGCGTTTCGCTATGCCCGAGCGCAGGAACATATCGAGGTGGTAAAGGCGCTCTGGGACAGTTTCGAGGACGATGTCTTCATCCGCGACAAGGAAAGCGGTGAGTTTTTTGATAGAACGAAGCTCCACAGGACAAACCATCACGGTGCGCATTTCAAGGTCGAAGGCCCGCTCAATGTGCCGCGCTCACCGCAGGGGCATCCCATTGTTGTGCAGGCTGGACAATCCGATGATGGGCGCAACCTTGCGGCCGCGACGGCCGAGGTGGTTTTCACCGCCCATCAGCATCTGCACACCGCGCAGGAGTTTTATCGCGACATTAAAGCCCGCGCTGTTGGCCATGGCAGAGACCCGAACCATATTCTCATCATGCCCGGCGTTTCGCCATTTGTTGGCCGAACCGAGGAGGAAGCGCGCGAGAAATATGAGCGCCTCACCAGTCTGATTTTGGAAAAAGACGGGGTTTCTCTTCTCAACGGCCTGACGGGCGGCACGCTGGACCTGACGGGTTACGATCTGGACGGACCGCTGCCGCCCGCCCCGCCGACTGAGGGGATGAAGAGCAGGCAAGCGTTGATCCGGCAGATTGCCGACGAGAATAATTTTACCATTCGTCAGCTCTATCAATGGGTCGCGTCAGCGCGCGGGCATTTCACCATCATCGGCTCCGCGGTGCAGGTGGCCGACACATTGCAGGAGTGGTTCGAAAACGAGGGTGCGGATGGTTTCAACATTCTACCACCCTGGCTGCCAACCGGCCTTGATGACTTCATTGATCTGGTGGTGCCTGAGCTTCAGCGGCGCGGCCTGTTTCGCACCGCTTATGAAGGCCGAACGCTGCGGGAAAATCTGGGCTTGCCCTTTCCACAGAACCGCTGGGCCGCGCGTGCCGCACATCTTGCCGCCGCTGAATAATCAATCACGTGAGGAAAGGAGATGTCATGACGCTGTTCAATCTCGACGACCGCGTAAGCTTTACCGCAAGACGCAACGTTCAACAGCCGGTGGATCACGCCCGCCGGGCGGAAGGGATAGCCAGGCACCTGCTGTCACGTTACGGCTTGCTCGCCGCCTTTCTGGTGCTTTGGCAACTGGCCAGCAAGCAGGGGTGGGTCAACCCTGCCGTCTTCCCGCCGCTTGATACCATTCTGATTGCGCTGTGGAATGGTCTTGCCAACGGACTGCTGCTTGGCGATGTTGCAGTGAGCCTGCAACGTGCGGGTCTTGCCTTTGGCAGCGCCGTGCTTGTGGGTATTCCTCTCGGTCTTTTTATGGGCCAGATCAAAGCCGTCGAGAGAAGTCTTGATCCCATTCTTCAGCTTTTTCGCCAAACGTCAGCGCTAGCACTTTATCCGGTTTTTATCTTGCTATTTGGTCTCGGCGAGACATCCAAAGTGTTCGTTATCTTCTGGGCGACACTCTTTCCCATCCTGCTGGCAACCATTGGCGCTGTGAAGCAAACGGACGTGAAGCTGATCGAGATGGCGCGCGTCTATGGCGCAAGCCGTTTGGATATTTTCCGGCGCATTGTTTTGCCGGGCGCTGTTCCTGCCATTTTCGTGGGGCTTCGCCTGAGTGCCACAACATCTCTGTTGCTGCTCATCGCCGCAGAAATGATTGGTGCCAATAGCGGAATTGGCTTTCGCGTCATGAGCGCTCAATACAATTTTCAAGTTCCCTTGATGTTTGCATCAATCCTGCTGCTCGCCATTCTTGGGCTTTTGGCAAATGCCGTGCTCGAGCGGCTTCAGCGGCGGCTGTGCCGGTGGAATGAAGCGGCCCATTGACCTTGCCCATTCAGCTGGCACCTCACCCTATTTTCCAGAAAGACGAACCATGACCATCACACGCAGAACACTCAATCACCTCGCTCTCTTCGCGGCAGGTCTCTATCTTCTTCCTCCCGTTGAGGCGGTGTTTGCCCAATCGCCTGAACCGGTGACGCTGCGCTTTCTGGCCAGTGCCGGAGGTCTTTCGGCCCACGAACTTGCGCAGGAACTGGGCTTCTTTGAAGGAACAGGCATCACCATTAAAAATATCGGCTATGCGTCGGGCGGGCCTGAATCTCTGTTCGCACTGGCTTCAGGCAGCGTCGATATCGGCAGCGCTGCGACCTCCGCCGTGCTCAATTCCATCGCCGGCGGCAATGATTTTGTCGCGGCCTATCCAAGCAACGGCATTAACGACCAAGTCCAAAGCATCTTTTATGCCCTCGACGGCAGCCCAATCCGGTCCATCAAGGACATTGCGGGGAAAACCATTGCGGTGAACACGCTTGGCGCCCATCTGGATTACACCATTCGCGAGGCACTCCATTCAGTGGGCTTGCCCGAAAATGCGGCAAAGCTTGTTGTTGTGCCGGGCCCGCAACTCGAACAGGTGCTGCGCTCTGGCCAGGTCGATGTCTCCGCATTTGGCTATTGGCAGACAACATTTGAGGGGGCCGCCCGTGCCAAGGGTGGTTTGCGCAAGGTTTTTGATGACACCGATGTGCTAGGCGATATCGCCGGTGGCTTCGTGGTGTTGCGCCGCGATTGGGTCAACAAACATCCGGACACCGCCCGACTTTTCGTTGAAAAATCAGCTCAGGCGCTGGATTATGCCCGTGAGCATCCAGAGGAAACCAAAAAAGTGCTTGCGCGCGCCCTACAGCAGCGCGGTGAAAACCCGGATACGGCCCAGTACTTCGCGGGCTACGGTGTGCGTCCCGGCGGCCGTGCCGTTGAGCATGACTTGCAATTCTGGATTGATGTGTTTGAGCGCGAAGGCAAACTTGCCAAAGGCCAGCTCAAGGCCGCCAACATCCTCTTGCTGCCAGCCGAAGACGCTGCCGCCAACAACGGAGGTTGAACATGAACGCGATGACCAGTTTTGAGCGCGGAACAGTCACAATCCGTGATCTCTCCAAATCCTTTTCAATCAATGGCCGCGATTTGAATGTGCTCAAGGCCTTCGATCTCGACATTCACGCCGGTGAGAGCCTTGCCATTGTCGGTGCCAGTGGCTCCGGTAAAACCACCCTGTTGCGGGTGCTGGCGGGGCTCGAATATGCCGATGGCGGAGAAGTCTTGATAGACGGACGGCCCATTCAAGGCATCGGCAATGAACGGGCGGTCATCTTTCAGGAGCCTCGGCTGCTGCCATGGCGAACAGTGCTCGACAATGTGTCTTTTCCACTTGAGATGCGCAGGCTGGATGCCGCCACCGCTCAAAAACGGGCGCTCCACTATCTCACCCTGGTTGGCTTGCGGGATTTTGCCGAAGCGCTGCCCGCGCAGCTTTCGGGCGGCATGGCGCAGCGTGTCGGAATTGCGCGCGCATTGGCGGTGCAGCCTGAAATCCTGCTGCTTGATGAACCCTTGGGCGCGCTTGATGCCATGACCAAAATCACCATGCAGGAGGAATTGACCCGGATCTGGACTGAGGAAAAGGTGACCATGATCACCGTGACGCACGACCTTGAGGAGGCCGTTTATCTGGCCGATCGGGTGCTCATTCTGCCCAAGGAAAAAGGTGGTGCGATCCGATTGGTCCCGGTTGATCTGCCAAGGCCCCGAGATCGCAGCGATCCGCGCTTTGTTCATCTGCGGGAAGGTCTTTTGCGAGAATTTGGATTGCATTGAGCGTGATGACAGAGGGGGCATCCCTCTCTGTCATCGCTCTGGTTCAATCTGACCCTGAAATACTTTAGCGGCCCAGACCGTTTTCTGTGATGAATTTCATGGATGCCGGAATGTCGTTCTTGTCGCGCAGTTCGAGAACAAGGCGCGGCTTTTGTTCAAGCTTTGAGATGGCGCGGAAAACCGATGGCCACAAAATATTGCCCTCGCCGATCGACCAATGGCGGTCTGCGTAGCCATCAGCATCCTGCAAGTGAACATGCTCGAGAGCGGCACCTGCGTCCTGAATGAAGTAATCCACTGGTGGTGCACCGGTTGAGCCATGGGCATAATGGGCATGGCCGGTATCAACAGAGAGCTTGACCGATGAAGAGTTGAAGCTATCCACCAGGCCACGGCGATCGGCTGGATCAACATCCATGATGTTTTCAACCACCAGCACAACGCCCTGGTTTTCGGCGCGGCGCACCACGGCGTCCAATGTGTCGTGGGTCAGCTCAAGGATTCTGTCGCGTGTACCAGCAACATTGTCCATATTGTTTTCGCCCCATGTGGTGTAGGGCGAATGGATGACCATGTGCGTGGCGTTAACGGCGGCGCAGACATCCAGACCCTGCATCATGCGCTTTTCTACGATGCGGCGAATTTCAAAATCGATCGAGTCAATGGTGAAGCCCCAAAACGGGCCGTGAATGCCGATGCGGCCCTGATGGCCATCCAAAAGACGCTTTGCCTCTTCGGCAACAGGTTTCCAGTCGCCTTCAAGAACCTCAGCCTCGTGGAAGCTTTGAAGCTCAATATCGCGCTGGCTGTCAAACAGCCAATCTCTGTATTGGGCGATGGCGGACACAGGCAAGCAAGCACCGATAACAGGAAGTTCTGCGGTCATTGTTTCATCTCTCTGAGTAGACGTGGGGGATAGATGCGGGGTGTGAGCCGCGAAGCTAGATTTGCTTGATGACAAACGCATGAACAAAAACCCCTAAAATCATAGGGTCATAATTGTTTCAACGAAGGTTCACGCAGCTGTCATCGCAGCTTTATGCATTGGTCACACATCAGAGTCAGGTTCCGCGCAGTGATGCTGCACCTGTGGCATTTGCAGCAAATCCGCCATCTCTTTCACATAATGGACCGAGGGTTTCATGATGACCAATTCCTGTGGGAGGCCCGGTTTCGGGCTCCATGTCAGACGCCAAGTCAGACGCTGGGTGCTTTCAGCTTTAACAGCTGTTACCCTTGCTGTATCCGGCCCTGCTATGGCAGCCGATCAAGACAATAGGCCGACAATCACCATCGCCGTGCAGGATCTTGTGACATCCGGTGCGCTGGATGTCATGAAGGAGCGCTCCAATGTTGGCTCTCGCATTTTCTACTCGATCTTTGAAAGCCTGATTGATTATGATCGGCAAGATCCAAAGCTTCCCCGCAAGCCGTTTCTGGCCACGTCCTGGAAGCAGATTGACGATAAAACCATTGAGCTGAAGCTTCGTCAGGGGGTGAAGTTTCACAATGGCGAAACAATGACGGCAGATGACGTCGTTTTCACCTTTTCTCCCGAGCGTTTTGGTCTGCTGCCGGAGCAAATCGAAGCAGCCAAGAATGGCAAAGACACCTTTATCAACAAGCAGACTGGCGTTGAGGGCAAAGTGCCGCCGCCGGAAGTTGCCAAGGCCTATATTCAATCCTGGCCTCTGCTGGATCATGTGGAAAAGGTTGATGATTCAACTGTGCGGTTCGTGGCCAAGCAACCCGATCCAACCTTCCTCTATCGCATTGCCAGCTATGGTTCTGAAATCTATTCGCAAAAAGCCTATCGCGATGCCAAAAGCTGGACGGCCCTTGCGCAAATGCCAGTGGGCACCGGTCCCTATAAGGTTACAAAGTTTCAGGACCACAATATTCTGGAACTGGAAGCCTTTGATGACTATTGGGGCACCCGTCCGCCCATCAAAAAGCTGCGCTTTGTTGTGGTGCCGGAAGTTGCAAGTCGTGTGAACGGCCTTTTGTCTGGGCAGTATGATTTTATCACTGATGTGCCACCCGATCAGATTGCTTTGATTGAAAAAGAAAAGGGCTATGAAGTCACCGGCGGCCCAATCGCCAATCACCGCCTGATGGTGTTTGATAAAAACAATGGTGTGATGAAAAATCCGCTGATCCGTCAGGCCATCACCCATGCTATTGATCGCCAGATGATTGTTGATCAGCTCTGGGGTGGCCGCACCGTTGTACCTGCTGGTTTGCAATGGGATTACTATGGCGACATGTTCGTCAAGGGCTGGACACCACCTGCCTATGATCTCGATCTGGCCAAAAAGCTGCTGAAGGAAGCAGGCTATAAAGGCGAGCCGATCGTCATGCGGGTTCTCAACAATTACTATACCAATCAGGTGGCCACGGCGCAGATCAATGCCGAAAGCTTTCGCCAGATCGGCCTGAACATCGATTTCCAGATGAAGGAAAACTGGGCGCAGATCATGGACCCGACCAACAATCGCGCCATTCGCGATTGGTCCAACTCGGCCTCTTATCCTGATCCGGTCGCGTCGATTGTCAGCCAGCATTGCCAAAATGGCGGCCAGCAGCAGTCCGGCGAGTGGACAAATGCCGAGTTCAACAAGCTCTGCACCGTGCTGGAAACCTCGATGAACCATGATGATCGCAAGGCAGCCTTCAAACGCATGCTTGAAATCGCCGAAAGAGAAGATCCGGCCTATACCGTGCTCTATCAGAATGCGATTTTTTACGGCAAGCGCAAGGACATTGCATGGAAGTGGTCGCCCCTCCAGTCGATGGATTTCCGGGCTGAAAACTTCAGCATCAAACCTGCAAACTGATCCGACATCACACCGACCGGGGCGCTGGACACCAGCGCCCCGGCGCTTTTTTACCTTTACCGGAGATGTGCGATGGCTTCCCTATTGCCGCAGAAACAGACATCCTTGGCGGTGAGCGCCCCGCTGATGTGTGTCAAAGGCTTGAGTGTCGATTTCGATATTGGCAAACGCTATGTGCGCGCTTTGCACAGTGTTGATTTAACCATTCAGCGGGGTGAAACGCTCGGGGTCGTTGGCGAATCCGGCTGTGGAAAGTCCATCACCTGGCTGGCCGTTCTGGGACTTTTGGGGCGTCGCGCAAAAATATCAGGTTCTGCCATCTTTGACGGGCAAGAGCTGATCGGCATGGCCGCATCCCCCCTGAATGCCATTCGCGGCGGGCGCATAGCACTTATTTTTCAAGACCCTGCCAGCGCGCTCAACCCGGTTCACCGCATCGGGCGGCAGATTTGCGAGGCTTTGGCGCTTCATCGCGGTCTGTCTGGCACTAGCGCGCGCGAGGAGGCAAGACGATTGCTGGATCGGGTTGGCATGTCCAATGCCGCGCAACGTTTGAACGAATATCCCCATGAACTCTCCGGCGGTATGAACCAGCGTGTGATGATTGCGATGGCGCTGGCAGGTGAGCCAGACCTGTTGATTGCCGATGAGCCCACCACCGCCCTTGATGCCACCATTCAAGCGCAGATTCTGGATCTGCTGCGCGATCTTCAGGCTGATACGGGCATGGCGCTGGCGCTGATTTCTCATGATCTGGGCGTGATTGCCGATATGGCCGATCGTGTGGCGGTGATGTATGCGGGTCGCGTGGTCGAGGAGGCACCGGCATCAAGCTTGTTTGAAAATCCGGCCCACCCTTATACACAGGGCCTGCTGGCCGCGCTGCCGGAGTTGGAAGGTCCGCGCCGCCGCTTGATGGCGATTCCGGGCGCTGTGCCCTCCCCGCAAGCGCTGCCAGCGGGGTGCTCATTCTCGGATCGATGCGGTTATGTGGAGGATATGTGCCACGACGGCGCGCCAGAGCTTTTGGCACTGCAAGGCTCAAGCGCGCATTTTGCCGCCTGTCGGCAATGCGAAGCGCGAGCAGATCACGCAGCGAGTATCGTTCTTCGTCACCATGTCGAGATGAAAGTGCCAAGCACGATGTCGTCGGAAGGAGCCAAGGCATGAGCGATCAGCCTCTTCTTGTTGCCGATAACATCACCCTGCATTACGCCCTTCGCCTGCCCGGCGGGCTTTGGGGCCAGTCCGCTACGCTGAAGGCGGTCAATGGTGTCAGCTTTCACCTCAACCGGGGCGAGGTTCTGGCGCTGGTGGGTGAATCTGGCTGTGGCAAATCCACCACCGCCCGGCTTGCGCTTGGTCAGCTTGCGCCAAATTCGGGCGAAGTGCGGTTTGAGGGTGTGCCCGTGCCGGTGGATCGTGGGCCTGAGTGGCGGCGTCTGCGGGCACGCATGCAAATGATCTACCAAGATCCGCTGGGCGCGCTTGATCGGCGTTTGCCGATCCTTAACCAGATTGCCGAACCCTTCGATATTCATCGCAAGGATATGCCCAAAGCCGAGCGGCTGGAGCGTGCGGCAGCACTGATGCGCTCTGTCGGCTTGCGTGCCGATCAGGCCACAAACTTCCCGCACGAACTCTCCGGCGGACAGCGCCAGCGTGTGGTGATTGCCCGTGCGCTGGCCCTCGACCCCAGCCTGCTGGTCTGCGATGAGCCTGTGTCGGCACTGGATGTGTCCATTCAGGCACAGGTGCTCAACCTGCTGGATGATCTGCGGCAAAAAACAGGCTTTGCTGCTCTGTTTATCAGCCATGATCTGAAAGTGGTGCGCCAAATGGCCGACCGGGTGGCGGTGATGTATCTCGGCAAGATTGTGGAAGAAGGCCTTCCTGAAGAGGTGTTTCACAATCCCCTGCACCCTTACACCCAGGCTCTGGTGTCGGCAGCACCCAGTCCGCGTGGCACAACGCGCCGTGAGCGTATTGTTTTATCGGGCGATCCGCCAAACCCGGTGAATATTCCCACAGGCTGCGCCTTTCACCCGCGCTGTCCAGTGGCTGTTGCCAATTGCCGCAAGGAGGTGCCGCAGCTTGTGCGAGACGCTGGCCGCGCTGCGGCCTGCCATCTGGTTCACACCGCAGGCGGCAGCGCACTTCGCCCTGCCCCCAACCTTGCGCGCAAGCAAACCACCCTGGAGAGCGTCTGATGTTGCTTTATCTTGCCTCAAGACTTGGCCGTGCGCTGATCACAGTTGTGCTGATCATCACCTTCGCTTTCATCATTTTACGCCTCACAGGCGATCCTGCCGTGATCATCCTCGGGCCGGATGCGCCGCCTGAAGCCTATGCCGTGTTTCGCCATAGCTGGGGCCTCGATCAGCCTTTGCCCCTGCAATATCTCAGCTATTTTCATGCGATTTTGCAAGGCGATCTCGGCCGATCCATGCGTGATGGCAGACCGGCGCTTGAGCTGGTGATGCAGGCTGTGCCGCTCACTCTGGCCTTGACGGTTCCGGCTTTGCTTTTCAACCTGATCATCGGTCTGCTTGCTGGCATTATTGCCGCCCTGAACCACAACAGCTGGATTGATCGCGCCATCATGACGCTTTCCGTTGCCGGGTTCACAGTGCCGAGCTTTGTCATGGGGCTGGTGCTGGCATTGATTTTTGCGGTCAAATGGCGCCTTTTGCCATCCGGCGGCTCGGACAGCTGGCAAAGTGCGATTTTGCCGATTGTGACGCTCGGCTTGATTGGTGCAGCCGTGATTGCCCGTTTTACCCGTTCCGCCATGCTGGAAGTGCTCGGCCAGCCCTATATCCGCACCGCGTCGGCAAAGGGTGTGCCGTGGCACAAAGTGGTCATCAACCACGCTCTCCCCAATGCCGCCATTCCCACGCTGACCATTATCGGTTTCATGCTCGGCTCTCTGGTGGCCGGTGCCGTGGTGGTCGAGAGCATATTTTCTTGGCCCGGTATTGGCCGTCTTCTGGTTGGCTCTGTTGCCAGTCGTGACCTCGCCGTCGTGCAGGTCATTCTCATCCTGATTGGCTTTGCCATGGTCTTCGCCAATCTGATGGTGGATCTGATGTATGGCCTTCTCGACCCCCGCCTTCGTGTCAGCCAACGAGTCCGTGTTAAATCCTGAAGGAGAGTCTGATGGCCATTGTACAAAATCACAAACAGGCACCGCTGCCTTCTGCATCTGTTTTTACGGCGAAATCAAAAGTCAAAGCCTTTTTCAAGGCATGGCCACCCACCATTCTGCTGGCCTTTGCCTGGATTGCCTTGATGCTTTTTTTGATCGCGTTTGGCAATCTTGTTGCCCCCCAGAGCTATATGGCGATGGATTTGCGCGCACGTTTGAGTGAGCCATTCTTTATGGCAGGCAGCTTTGCGCATGCCTTGGGAACCGACGAGCTTGGCCGGGATGTGCTCTCGCGGTTGATTGCCTCCATTCGCATCAGTCTCACCATTGCGTTTTTGGCAACTCTGGTCTCGGCAACGGTCGGGGTGACGCTTGGATTTCTGGCGGCCTACCTGCGCGGTCGCGCCGAGCAGATGATCTTGATGGTGATCGATGCGCAAGCCGCCATGCCCTTTATGATCATTGCGCTGGCAGTTCTGGCCTTTCTGGGCAATTCTCTGCCGCTGTTTACCATTCTGCTGGGCTTTTATGGCTGGGAGCGCATTGCCCGCATTGCCCGTGGCCTGGCTATCTCGGCGCAAGACCAAGGCTATGCGGCAGCCGTGCGCGATCTGGGGGCATCACCGGCACGGGTCTATGGCCGCCACATATTGCCCAACATCGCCTCGACTCTGCTGGTGTCCATGACGCTGAATTTTCCGGAAGTGATCTTGCTGGAATCCGGCCTTTCCTTTTTGGGACTGGGCGTGCAGCCACCGCAGACCAGTCTGGGTGCCATGGTGGGCTATGGGCGTGATTATATCCAGTCTGCTCCATGGATCATGTTGGCACCGGCGGCGATTATTGTTGTGTCCACGCTCAGTATTTCGCTCATTGGCGATTGGTTGCGCGATAAATTTGACCCAACATTGAACTGAAGCCTGTCGCTTTCCTTGTTTTCGTTTGTCTATTCGGGAAAACCGGATTCCATCCACTTTTCCCTGACAAACTGTAGATCTGCTAAACAGTCTCTTTGTCGTCGCCCATAAAGCGATAGCCGACACCGGCTTCTGTGCAAATAATGGTTGGCTGCGTTGGGTCTCTCTCGATCTTTTGGCGCAGCTGGCCAATAAACACCCGCAAATAATGAAGGTCATCGCCGTGGGCGGGGCCCCAAACGGAGGTGAGCAGTGTTTTGTGGGTGACCACCCGGCCTGAGTAGCGTGCCAAGAGCACCAGAAGGTCATATTCCTTCGGTGTCAGTTTGATGGGTTTTGCGTCTCGTGCCACCAATCGGCGCACAGTGTCGATGGTCAGACCATCGACGTTCAAAAGTGTCGCAACGGCGCTTTCACGGTTTTTTCGGCGAAGGGCGGTGCGAATGCGCGCTGTCAATTCGCCAATTCCAAAGGGCTTTTCGATATAATCATCCGCGCCAAGGTCGAGGGCTGCGATTTTTTCGCTTTCCCGGTCGCGGGCCGAGAGGATGATGATCGGGATTTCCGACCAGCCGCGCACGCTGGCAATCACCTCTTTGCCGTCCATGTCGGGCAGGCCCAGATCAAGGATCATCACATCAGGAGCAGTGGTGGCGGCCGCTTTCAGGGCTTCAGCGCCGTTGCCAGCCTCAATCACATGGTAGCCGGCGGCCGTCAGCGCCGGGCGCAAAAAGCGCTGGATCTGCGGCTCGTCATCCACCACCAAAACCCGATCGAGGCTCATGGTGCGTCCTCTCTACAGGGCATGTCCCTGCCCGGCATCTCTTTGATCGGAAACCGCATCACAATTCTCGTGCCTCTCTTTTTCAAAGCGGGGCTTTCCGCTTTGATTGTCCCGCCCATGGCGGTGACAAAACCCCGCGCAATCGAAAGGCCAAGCCCTGTTCCCGGTGCGCGGCCATCCGCTTTGCCACGGCGGTAGAATTTCTCAAAAACCTGCTCAAGCTCTTCCACAGGAATACCTTTACCAAGGTCTGTGACAGAAATCAGCACCTCATTGCCATCGCGCCGGGCATAGACGTTGATCGGCTCGGTTCCGCCGTATTTGACTGCATTGTCGAGAAGATTGAACAACACCTGCCCCAAAAGAACACTGTCCGTCTCGATCAATGGCAGGTCGGGGGCGATGCCCGTCTCAATCACCCGTCCCGGAAAATATTTGCGCGCCCGATCCGTGGAGGCTCGCACAACATCTGCCACATCCACCCAATCGCATTTAAGGCGCAACATTCCCGCTTCAATGCGGCTCATGTCGAGGAGATTGGCGACAAAACGTGAAAGACGTTCACTTTCTTGCTCGATCGATTGCAGCAGATCGTCGCGGCTTTCCGCATCCATCTTGTCGCCAAAGGTGCGCAGGCTGCTCACGGCCCCGGTGATGGTGGCAAGCGGTGTACGCAAATCATGCGAGATCGACGACAGCAGCGCATCACGGTAGCGCTCCCCTTCCAGTCTTGCGGCCTGCTCAATGCTGGTTTTGGACAGGCGTGCCCGGTCAATGGCAATGGCGGTCTGATCCAGAATGGCCGAAAATGCCTTTTCTCCCGCCGCATCCAGCGCAGTGTCGCCTTGCTCTATGCCGCAAACCCCAACGGCGCCGTGGGGTGTCATCAAGGGCCTGAAGTGAAAGCGGCTGTTGGGAAGGGTGCCCGTTCCTTTGCCCGCTGGTTCCTGCTTTTCATAGGCCCAGCGTGCGGCGGTGATGTCGGTTACTCCCGGCTCGGTATCGGGCGGCCATGCCGCTTGCGTTTTGAGATCACCGTCTTGCGGCAAAAGCAAAATGGCGTTGCCTTTGACACTGGCCTGCAATTGGGTCACAGCGGCCCAGAGCACCTCGTCTGATTTGACGGTGCCGGAAAGTTTACGGGAAAAATCATAGAGCGCCTGCATGGCGATGGTGCGCACACGGGCTGTGGCAGCCTGTTCACGAATGCGTGCCGCTAAGCTGCCCGCCAAGACTGCGGCCCCAAGATAGGCAAACAGTGCAAACACTTCATAGGGTTCGGCAACCGTGAACGTATAGCGCGGCACAATGAAAAAGAAATTATAGGCCAATGTGGACAGGCCAGCCGCAACCAGCGCTGACAACAGGCCGCCATAGCTTGCCGCCGATAACACGGCCAGCAGAAAGATAATCGACAGATTGGGCAGATGAACAAAGCTGTCGATTGCAACACCAAGAGCGGTGGCACCACCAACAAAGCCCGCCGCCACCAGCAATGAGCGCGGTGCATTGGACAATTCGATTGGCTTGAAAATGAATGGGCGCTTTTTCTCATCCTGATCGGGCGGCACCAGATGGATGGCAACGCCCGGCGAGCGCTTTGCCAGCGCATCGGGCAGCGTGCGGCGTCGGAGGGAATACCAGGGGCGCTTTTGCGATGTGCCAATGACAATCTGGGTGGCGTGTTCGCGCCGCACGAGTTTGATCAGTTCCTCGGTGAAATCACTCCCGGTCACGCGGCGAAGATCGGCACCCAATTGTTGGGCCAGTTGCAACGTACGTTCCAGCCGTTGCTGGTCTTCGCCTTGCCCGGCGTCGCGATCGACCATTTCGACATGCACAACGATCCATGACGCATTCAGGCCGGATGCAAGGCGGCTTGCCGTGCGCACCACCTTTTCAGACAAAGGGTCCGGGCCGACACAGACAATCAAACGCTCACCGCTGGCCCATGGCCCTTCGATGGCATTCTGGCGCAGATAATCGATCATCTGGTCATCAACACGATCGGCGGTGCGGCGCAGGGCCAGCTCGCGCAGGGCCGTCAAATTACCGATGCGAAAGAAGCGATCCACCGCCCGGGTGGCGCTTTCCGGCAGGTAGACTTTGCCACCCCGCAGGCGCTCCACCAGTTCCGCCGGGGGCAGATCCACCAGCAGCACCTCATCGGCCTTGTTCAACACCGTATCGGGCACCCGCTCACGGATGGTGACACCAGTGATCTGGGTGACAAGATCCGAGAGGCTTTCGAGATGCTGGATATTGATCGCCGTCCAGACATCAATACCCGCTTCGATCAGTTCTTCAATGTCCTGATAGCGCTTGGGATGGCGGGCATCCTCGGGATTGCTGTGGGCCAACTCATCGACAATCAGAATGCGGGGCTTGCGGATCAGCGCTGCATCCAGATCAAATTCTTCCAGCACGCGGCCACGATAATTGACCGGTTGCCGTGGCAAAATCGGAAGGCCCTTGAGAAGATCAGCGGTCTCCGAGCGGCCATGGGTTTCCACCAGACCCACAACAATATCGACACCATCCTCATGCAAGCGCCGCGCGCGCGACAGCATGGCATAGGTTTTGCCGACACCCGGGGCAGCCCCCAGGAAAACAGTGAGTTTACCCCGGCGGTCTTTCTCCGCCAGGGTCAGCAAAGCATCCGGGTCGGGACGCTTGTCCGGGTCTTGACTGCTTGCAGCCATGCGCTTGATCAGCCTTTCAATGCATCCAGTGCCAGGTTCAGCTTCAGCACATTGACCTGTGGTTCGCCAATGAAGCCAAGGGACGGCAGAACTGTTTCACTCTGCACCAAAGCAGCAACGCTGGTTTCTGGCAAGCCACGTGCTTTGGCCACCCGTGCAATCTGCGCCTTGGCAAACTCTGGCGAGATGTGAGGATCAAGCCCGGAACCCGAGGCCATGACAGCATCGGCGGGCAGCGTGCCATTAATGCCGCTGTCTTTCAGGTGCTTGATGTTGGCGGCAACCGCATCACGCAGCTTGGCAGCGGTTGGCCCCAGGTTGGAGCCACCCGATGCCATGGGATTGTAGGCATCGGGGCTTGTGGCCGATGGCCGCGGCCAGAAATAACGCTCGGTTGTGAAATTCTGGCCAATCAGTTGCGAACCAATCACCACATCGCCTTTGGTGATCAGGCTGCCATTGGCCTGGGCGGGCATGGCAAACTTGGCAACCCCGGTAATAGTCAGGGGATAGCCGATGCCCGTGAGCAGGGTCATGAGGACGACAAGCGAAAAGGCGGGACGAAGATGGTTGATCATGATCTTACACCAGATTGAGGAAGCCAACCACAAGGTCGATGATCTTGATGCCCGCAAAGGGCAGAACCAGACCACCAAGCCCGTAGATGAGCAGGTTGCGGCGCAGCAGCACGGCAGCACTGGCCGGGCGATATTCAATGCCCTTCAGCGCCAGCGGAATGAGCGCAATGATGATCAGTGCATTGAAAATCACAGCCGACAGAATGGCCGACTTGGGCGAGGACAGCCCCATGACGTTCAAGGCATTGAGCTGCGGATAGGTGACAACGAACAAGGCCGGGATAATGGCGAAATATTTGGCCACATCATTGGCAATAGAGAAGGTTGTCAGCGCACCACGGGTCATCAGGAGCTGTTTGCCAATACCAACGATTTCAATCAGCTTGGTGGGGCTGGAGTCGAGATCCACCATGTTGGCGGCTTCGCGAGCGGCTTGCGTGCCGGTCTGCATGGCCACACCCACATCGGCCTGGGCAAGCGCCGGGGCATCGTTGGTGCCGTCTCCGCACATGGCCACAAGGCGGCCGCCCTCCTGCTGCTTGCGGATATAGGCCAGCTTGTCTTCGGGCTTGGCCTCGGCCAGATAATCGTCCACCCCGGCTTCAGAGGCAATGGCGGCGGCGGTCACCGGATTATCGCCCGTGACCATCACAGTGCGAATGCCCATGGCGCGCAGCTCGGCAAACCGCTCCTTGATGCCCGGCTTGACCATGTCCTTCAGATGAATCACACCCAGCAGACGATTGCCATTGGCAACTGCCAGCGGCGTGCCGCCGGTGCGGGCCACCTTTTCCACAGCTTGGCGGAAAGCAGCGGGGGCGCTGTTTTCCTTGACGCCTGCAAAGCGCAGCACCGAGTCCACCGCACCCTTGCGCAAGCGCCGCTCGCCAATATCACAGCCCGAAATACGGGTTTCGGCGGCAAATGGCACCAGAAGATCTACCGTCACATTCGGCGTTTGAACGCCATAGCTGCTGTTGGCCAAGGCAATGATGGAGCGACCTTCCGGTGTTTCATCACCCAGACTGGCCAGCAGGGCTGCCTCGGCCAGCTCGTTGGCACCAACGCCCGGTGCCGGGATAAAGTCGGCTGCCATGCGGTTGCCGTAGGTGATGGTGCCTGTTTTGTCGAGCAGAAGCGTATCCACATCGCCTGCGGCTTCCACGGCACGGCCAGATGTGGCAATGACATTGAACCGCACGAGACGATCCATACCGGCAATGCCGATGGCCGACAGCAAGCCGCCAATGGTGGTGGGGATCAGCGTCACCAGCAGGGCCGCCAGAACCGTGATGGACACAACCGTGCCGGAATAGCCTGCCAGACCCCAGACCGAGACAACGACAACCAGGAAGATCAGCGTCAGGCCGGACAGCAGAATGGACAGGGCAATTTCGTTTGGCGTTTTCTGCCGTTCGGCCCCTTCGATCAGGGCAATCATCCGGTCCACAAAGCTGGAGCCTGCCTGCACGGTGATGCGCACCTTGATCCAGTCCGACAACACCTGTGTGCCGCCAGTAACAGCAGAACGGTCACCGCCGGATTCACGAATAACAGGGGCGGATTCGCCGGTAATGGCGCTTTCATTGACCGAGGCAATGCCCTCGATCACCTCGCCATCGCCGGGGATCAGCTCTCCCACATCGACGCGCACGACATCGCCCACTTTCAACGTGGTGGCGGGCACCATTTCTTCCTGACCATTGGCGGAGAGACGGCGGGCCACCAGCTCGGATTTGGTCTTTTTCAGGGTTTCGGCCTGGGCGCGGCCCCGGCCTTCGGCCACGGCTTCGGCAAAGGTGGCAAACAACACGGTAAACCACAGCCAAGCGGCAATTTGTCCGGAAAACAGCGGATCGCCTGTATGGGTTATCAGGTCGCGCAGGCAAAGGGCGGTGACAAACGCTGCCACAACCTCGGTGACAAAAATAACCGGATTGCGCACCAGCTTACGGGGGTCCAGCTTGATGAAAGCATCTTTGGCGGCTGGTCCGAGAATGGACGGATCAAGAATGCTCATGCTGGAGGACGTGCGAGACATAAAAATCTCCCTCAAAATGTTTGGCCAGCGAGCATGGCAAGATGCTCAACAATCGGACCAAGGGCGAGTGCTGGGAAAAATTGCAGGCCACCAAGGATCAGAATGACCCCGACGAGAAGACCGGCAAAAAGCGGTGTGGCGGTGGGGAATGTGCCCGCAGACGCCGGAATTTTCTGCTTGGCGGCCAGCGATCCGGCGATAGCCATCACGGGGACGATATAGCCAAAGCGACCCAGCATCATGGAAATACCCAGCGTGGTGTTATACCAAGCGGTATTGGCATTCAGACCGCCCATAGCCGAGCCATTGTTGCCGGCAGCAGAGGTGAAGGCATAGAGAATTTCCGACAAACCATGCGGACCCGGCGTGCCGATGCTGGCGACAGCAAAGGACAACATGGCAGACACGGCCGAAAAACCAAGGATAACAACGGGCAGGATCAACACTGCCAGCATGGCGAATTTCATTTCGCGCGATTCAATCTTTTTGCCCAGAAATTCCGGGGTGCGCCCCACCATTAGGCCCGCCACAAACACCGCCAGGATGGCAAAGACAATCAGGCCATAAAGACCGGAGCCAACCCCGCCGGGCAGAATTTCGCCAAGCTGGATGAGGAACATCGGCACCAGGCCACCAAGGCCGGTGAACGAGCCGATCATACCATTGACGCCACCATTGGATTCACCCGTGGTTACGGCGGCATAGAGCGCTGTCATGGCTTGGCCAAAACGCACTTCCTTGCCTTCCATATTGCCTTGCAAGGCATCAACGCCCAGCGAGGTCAATATGGGATTGCCATGGGATTCTGCCCAGTAGATGATGGCCACGCCCGCAAACAGCAAGGCGGCAATCGAGCAGATCAGGGTCCAACCCTGACGGCGGTTGCCGGTCATTTCGCCAAAAGTGAACACCAGAGCTGAGGAGATAGACATCATTGCAAAGATGTTGAGATAGCCGGAAATCACATTGGGATTTTCAAACGGATGGGCTGCATTGGCGTTGAAAAAGCCACCGCCATTGGTGCCAAGCTGCTTGATGGCTTCCTGACTGGCAACAGGGCCAACGGCAATAATCTGCTTTGCGCCTTCCAGCGTGGTGGCAGCCACGGAGCCATCCAGTGTCTGCGGCAGGCCAAGCGCCACAAACACCAGCGCCAGAATAATGGCCAGCGGCAACAGCACATATAGCGTAGCGCGGGTGACATCGACCCAGAAATTGCCAAGGGTTGCGCTTTGCGAGCGCATAAAGGCACGCGTCACGGCAATGGCCAGCGCAATGCCCGTGGCAGCAGACAGGAAGTTCTGCACTGTCAAACCGGCCATCTGGGTGAAGTTGCTCATCACCGCTTCACCGCTGTAGGCTTGCCAATTGGTATTGGTCACAAAGCTGACTGCGGTATTAAATGACAGATCGGCAGGCACATTGGCAAAGCCTTGCGGGTTGATGGGCAGATAGGCTTGCAGACGCATGATGGCGTAAAGAACAACAAAGCCAGCCAGCGAAAACGTCAGCATGGCCAGCGTATAGGCAAGCCAGCCCTGTTCCTTGTCTGCCTTGATCGCAGACAGTTTATAAAATCCGTGCTCCAGCGGGGCGAGAACGGGGGTGAGAAATGTTCGTTTGCCGGAAAAAACCGCGCTCATGTAAAGCCCAAGCGGTTTGATTGCGGCAAGGACGAGCAGAAAGACGATGCAGATTTGCATCCATCCGATCAAAGTCATGGGAAACGTCCTTGAGGAGTTTAGAATTTCTCGGGTCTGAGCAGGGTTGCGACCAGATAGACTGCGAGCGCTGCTGCAATAAAAAGACCAATAAGGGGCTCAAGCATGGCACCCTCACAAACGCTGGAGAGAATGCGCATAAAGCGCGAGCACACCGAAGATGCCCACGCCCAGCGCAATAAAGATGATGTCGGACATTGCCGCACTCCTGTTGTTTACAGGGGCAATCTAGGCTGAAGTCAGCTCAGGTTTCGATTGCGAAGAGCAGGTTCGGGCATAAGGAAAATATAAAGATCCTGCCTATCACGGCTGTGGCAAGGTCGATGCGGTGTCGACGTTGGCCTCCACAGACATGCCGGGCAGCAAACGTTGTTGAAGCGGCTGGCCCGGATCAATGGAAATTTTGACGGAGATGCGCTGCGGTATTTTGGTGAAATTGCCAATGGCATTGTCGGTGCGAAGCACGGAAAATTCGGAGCCTGTTGCAGGAGAAAGCTGCTCGACCTTGCCGGTGAATTTTGCGCCACCCAGCGCATCCACCGTAAACCATGCCCTTTGGCCGGGCTGAATGCGATCCGTCTGCGCTTCCTTGTAATTGGCAATCACCCATTGTTCATCAGGCACGAGAAACATCAGCTGTGTGCCATTTGTCACGTACTGGCCCAATCGTGCGCCGATGTCGCTCAGCCTGCCGCTTTCGGGTGCCGCCACCGTGGTGTAATCCAGATTGATTTTGGCGAGTTCAAGCTGGGCTTTGGCACTTTCCACCTCGGCCTGAAGCACCCGTGCATTGACTTGCGCAGAACGCAGTGCCTGCTCGGCGCTTTCATTGCCGGCAATCGCCTCGGTCACAGCGGCTTTTGCAGCCTCTTCCGTGGCCTTGGCAGCATCCAATGCACTCACCGAAAATGACCCTCTGGTGACCAGATCATTGGCGCGGACAAGATCAGCCGTTGCTTTTACCAGCTCGGCCTTCCCGCTCAGGATTTTCGCACCCGCTGTTGCCACATCTGCCTGCCTTTGGGCCACGAGTTGGGTGTTATTGGCCAGATTGGCCACGGATATATCAAGATTTGCCTGCGCTTGTGCAAGCTGCTGTTTGTAGGCGCTTGAATCAATCTTCAAAAGCACCTGCCCGGCTGTGACGCGTTCATAATCCTGCACGGTTATGTGATGGATATAACCACTCACTTGGGGACTGATGATTGTGGTCTTGCCACGAACAGAGGCATTTTCCGTGCTCTCAATCGCGGTTTCAAACGGCGGCAGATGCCAGGCGGCCAAAACCGACAATGTCCCCGCCATCGCAAGCCCCGTGATCAGCACGAGCGTTACGAGACTGTGGACGGGCGGTCGCCAGGGCTTGGGAAGATCAAAGGATGTGACCATTGAAATATCCTGTTCTGTGTTGGTCATTGTGCAGCCTTATCGGATGGGGTTTTGAGCAGCCGCTCATGCAAGATCACACCCAGAAGAAAGAGTGCAACCAGCGAGGCCAGAATGAAAATGATGTAAAAAACATCGGCATAGGCGGCCACCTGCGCCTCAAGCAGCGCGCGCTGGCCAAGTGCTGCAACACTTTCGGCAAAACGCAATGTGGGGTCTTGAACAGTGCTGGCAAGCCCATGGCTCAAGCGTGTGATTTCATTCGTGACCAGCGGATTGTCCTTGGCCAGCTGTGCGTCAAAGCTCTGTAGATGAAACTGCTGGCGATACAGCACGCTGGTTTGCACAAATGCGACGCCAATCAGCGAGCCAAGCGATTGGGTAATGCCAAAAAGTGCAATGAAACTGGTCATTTTTGATCCGCCCTCCGCCAATACCTTGCTCAAGCCAAACAAAAATGACGGCCCGATAAAGACGGTTGTGGCAAAGGCAATCAGGCTTTGCGTCACGATCAACTGCGGCGCGCGCGTCATATCGCTGATCGATGTGTCCATGAAGGATGCAACCGCCACCAAGCCCACGGCCATCATCACCAGAGGCGTGAGCCGTGTTGGCCCGGCTGCAATGGCACCGACGACAACGCCCAGAATGGCCGCCAGCAAGATACACAGAGAAAGCGGGCGGATATCGTCGTTGGTCAGGCCGAAGCCGCGCAATAATCCGATGGCACCTGTGGTTTGCTCGGAAAAGACGATGCGGGCGATGATGGTGACGATGGCAAAACGCAGCAACACAAATTTGCCCAGCCAGCGCACATCAATTAAAGGTCTGGCGCGGCAATATTCAATGCCGAGGGCCATTGCCATGCAGGGGGCGGAAATGGCCAAAAGCCAACCGATCCAAGGCGTGTCCGTCCACCAGAAATAGCTTCCCATGCCGACGGCTGCGCCAAAACAGGCAATTGCGCAGGCATAAAAGCCAAAGGTGAGCGCATCCAGCGTCTCAAACACTTTCACGCGCTTATTGGGGGGCAGCCGCACATAGAGGACGGCGGCGAGCGACAGCAACGACAGGCCCAATTCAAACAGATAGATGCCGTGCCAATTGCTCAGCGCCAGCCCTGATATGGGAAAGAGACGCGCAAGCGGCAGGGCCAATTGCGGCAGGCCGATGCCCAGCGCCACGGCTGTCTGCCGATATTGGATCGGCAAAGACTGATTGATGTAAAACACCCCGAGCACGGTGAGAGCTGCACCGGAAATGCCACTTGCCGCCCGCACGGCGATGGCGCTGGCCATGCTGTCAACAAACAGATGGGCAAAGACGGTTGCCGCATACAGCATCAGAAAGACAATGCAAAACGAGCGTATCCCAAATTGCTGACGGTATTTGATCAAGATAAAGCCGGTGATGGAACTGGTGATCAGATAGACCGTTGGCAACCAGGCAATTTCGGAGAGGTTGAGACCGAGAGCGCCCTGAAGATAAGGCAGATTGGCCACCACAAGCGCATTGCCCAAACCGCCGGTGATCGCCACCAGAACGCCGGTAAAGCCATAGACAATACGGCGCGCCAGCGGATGGTCTGGCGACGGTGGCGCGCCCGGAATAACGCCGCTTTCCGCCTCCGAAAATTCCCAATTCTGGTCGTCATAAAAGGCAATACCCGAACGCGATCGATGACGGATGAAGGACATAAGCTTTTGCAAAACGATGCGCATGTCGAAGCCCATTCGCTTGAGGCATGGTTTCAAAAGAGCGTAGACAGATGTGGCGAACAGGCGGGTCCGCCACATCCGAGCTTTTACAAGGGAGAAAATCAGCCCTTGATAAAGGCCAGAAGATCGGGATTGATCACATCGGCATGGGTGGTCAACATGCCGTGCGGGAAGCCCTTGTAGATTTTCAGCGTGCTGTTTTTGAGCAGCTTGGCCTGAAGTTCTGCCGCATCCTTGTAAGGCACAACCTGATCGTCATCGCCCTGAAGCACCAGAGTTGGCACGGTGATGGCCTTCAAATCTTCGGTCTGGTCTGTTTCCGAGAAGGCTTTGATGCCGTCATAATGGGCCTTGGCGGCTCCCATCATGCCCTGACGCCACCAATTCTCGATGACACCTTGAGACACTTTGGCATCGGGACGGTTGAAGCCATAGAATGGACCGGAGGCAACATCGAGGAAAAACTGGCTCCGATTGGCGGCCAGCGCTGCGCGAAAGCCATCGAACACCTCAATCGGTGTGCCACCGGGATTGTTGGCGGTTTTGACCATGATCGGCGGAATGGCGGCCACCAGAACGGCCTTGGCAACCCGGCCCTGTGGCTGACCAAATTTTGCAACATAGCGTGCCACTTCGCCGCCGCCGGTCGAGTGACCGATATGCACCGAATTGCGCAGATTGAGATGTTCTGCCACAGCAGAGGCGTCGGCGGCGTAATGATCAATATCATGGCCATCGCTCACCTGGCTTGAACGGCCGTGGCCACGACGGTCATGGGCGACAACGCGATAGCCCTTGCTGACGAAATACAGCATCTGCGTATCCCAATCGTCGGACGACAGAGGCCAGCCATGGTGAAAGACGATAGGCTGCGCGTCCTTTGGACCCCAATCCTTATAGAAGATCTCTACGCCGTCTTTTGTGGTGACAAAACTATGGGTCATCTCAAATTCTCCTTTTGTTGTATGGGGTTTTTTCTTGGTTGAAGCCAAAGCAGGAACTGCCAGCGTCAGGGGAATTGCGGCACCTGTGAGCAGGACATGTCGCCGCGAAAGGGGGAATTCAGGGGTCATCACTCTCTCCGGGTTCACTGCGCGCCGCGCGTGCTCTCAAACAAGAACCAGGCGCGACGTTCTGCTTCATCAACCCAGTTTTCGAGCAGGCTGGCCGTTGCGATGTCGCCATGTTCCTCGCAAAGCTCGTGGGTTTCCTTCATCAGCGAAACCAGCGTCAGGTTGTCATCGCGAAGCTCTGCCAGCATATCGGCAGGCGTTACAAAGGGTGCGTCATTGTCGAGAAGCCGCTGCAGACCCGCAATGTGACCAATGGAGCGAAGGGTTGTGCCACCGATTTTGCGGGCGCGCTCGGCAATGTCATCTGTCATGGCGAAAATTTGCGCGCCCTGCTCGTCGAGCATCAGGTGGTAATCGCGAAAATGTGGACCGCTCATGTGCCAGTGAAAATTCTTGGTCTTGAGATAGAGCACGAACACATCGGCCAACAGCGTCGTCAATGCTGCGGCAATATCAGCCGTTGCATTTGCTGCGAGGTTTGTGGGCGTTGCAAGGGGTGCCTTACGATGCTTTTCAGCAAGTTCACGGTCCATTATAATCTCCTTTGGCATGGTCGGATTTTGATGGTGTCGACATTGAGCGGATCAGAGAACGTCGAAGACTGTGCTTGCTGCTCCAGCATCGCTTGTTCGATGACAAACTTGTATGCGATGGAGGCAGGCTGCTGTATCCAATACTTGTGTAGTTGATCCCACACCTATGTATAGTTTCAACAACCCCCGATGGGGCTTATCAATCGTGGGCATTCATTGCTGTGGAGATAAGTGCGCGGGCGCAGTTACACTGTGTGTCCAAGCTCCATCACCTGTGAAAATGACCCTTTGACATTCCGGCCTGTGCCATCCGTCAAAGCGGCCTTTCGTGTCAATCCACCCGAATTCATGAAGGTTACACCCGCCATGTCCTATGATTTTCCCGCCCAAGGCTGCTCGCACAGATCAACAATCCGTTCGGTTCGGCCAATGTCACTTGGATGTGAGGAATGCCTGCAAACCGGACAGGAATGGCTTCATCTGAGGCTCTGCCGCACGTGTGGCCATGTGGGCTGCTGTGATCAATCGCCGGGCCGCCATGCAACGGCTCATTTTCACACCACGGGGCATCCGATCATGGAAGGTTACGATCCGCCAGAAGGTTGGGGCTGGTGCTATGTCGACGAGACCTTTGTGGATCTGCCCAACCAGACACCCCAGCGCGGCCCAATCCCTCGATACGACTGAGCAAGTGTTGAAATGCGGCAATCATGCCTCAAGCCTATGTTCGATCAGGAGTGACAGATGCCAGATCTCAGCGCCCGCCAGAATCAGATGTTTCCGGTGCTTAACGCCCAGCAGCTCGAAATAGCCAAGCGCTTTGCCAATGGTGCGCCTCAGCATTTTCTGCCCGGTGACTTTGTTTACCGGCTGGGCGATCACCAGGCACCGGCCTGGCTGGTGCTGGAGGGGGAAATTGATGTTTTTCGCCACGAGGGCCTATCGGGCGAAGCGCCGATCACCACCCATGGCGTCGGTCAGCTCACCGGCGAAATCAACCAGCTTTCCGGCCGCCCAACGCTGGCGGGCGGGCGCGCAGGCCGCAAGGGTTGCACGGCCATTTCATTCGATGCCGCGCATTTGCGCGCATTGGTGATTGGTTCGGCCGATGTTGGTGAAATCATCATGCGCGCATTCATTCTTCGCCGGGTTCATTTGCTGGATGAAGGTGCTGGCTCCGTGTTGATCGGACCTGCGGGCGATGCCGCTCTCGCGCGCCTGCAAGGGTTTCTAACCCGCAATGCCTTTCCCTACACAGTGCTGGATTCGTCTGCCGAGGGCGAAGGCCGTGCCTTGATTGAACGATTGGGAATTGTGAGTGAAGACCTGCCCCTGATGGTCTGCCCCAATGGCACCGTGCTTAAAAAGCCAACCGATGCTGACGCGGCAGCGTGCCTTGGCATGACGCCCGAGCTTAAGCCCGACAAGATTTATGATGTTGCCATTGTTGGTGCCGGGCCTGCGGGTCTTGCTGCTGCGGTTTATGCCGCATCCGAAGGGCTGGAGGTCATTATTATCGACGAACGTTCCGTCGGCGGGCAGGCCGGTGCATCGTCGCGAATTGAAAATTATCTGGGCTTTCCAACCGGCATTTCCGGGCAAGCACTGGCGGGGCGCGCCTATAATCAGGCGCTTAAATTTGGCGCGGAAGTGGTTTTGCCCATCGAAGTGAAAAGGCTGGCAGCACATGCCACGATGTGGACGCTTGAATGTGCAGGCGGCCAGGAGGTTACGGCCCGCAGCATAGTGATTGCAGCCGGTGCCCGTTATCGGCGACCGGATGTTGCCAATATTCAAAATTTTGAAGGCAATGGGATTTCCTATTGGGCCTCCCCCATCGAGGCAAAGCTTTGCGCTGGTGAAGATGTGGTGCTGGTTGGGGGTGGCAATTCCGCCGGCCAGGCCATTGCGTTTTTGGCCCCTCAGGTTCGAAAACTGCATTTGGTGGTGCGGCGCGCGCTCGAAGAAACTATGTCGCAATACCTGATTGATCGGATCAAGGCGCTGCCTAATGTTGAATTGCATATGCATTGTGAAATCAATGCCATCACAGGTGAAGCCGCCACGGGTCTGACCTCGACAACAATCCGCAATCGGCTGACCGGGAGCGAACAGCACCTTCCCCTTCGCCATATGTTCCTCTTCATCGGCGCTGACCCGAACACCGATTGGGTGCGTGATCAGATCCGCACCGACGACAAAGGCTTCATCTTAACCGGCCAGCCCTTTCCATCGAACAACGCTGTTGCGCGCCAACCGCTGCCGCTGGAAACCAGCTTGCCGAATGTGTTTGCAATTGGCGATGTTCGGGCCGGATCCACAAAGCGCGTTGCTGCTGCGGTGGGTGAAGGTGCGGCTGTCGTCGCGCAAATTCACACCGTGTTGAGCCTGATGAAAGCCGGCGTTGCGCTTTAATTCTTTTCGCGAGAGCCGCAAAATCAACCCTTGCTCATTTCTGCGACTTGCTTCAGTGCTGATGAATGAAAACAGCGGACGCTGAAGTCCGTTTCATCATGCCGTGAAGAAAGCTTTCGTGCAAAGATATGCGGCTATCGTGTGTCTCCAGCAGATGTCAGGGGTTCACACTTTTGTCGATTGAACATTTTGTCGAACATTATGGCTTGCTCGCGATCTTTGGCGGTGCCGGGATAGAAGGTGAAGCTGTCGTTTTTCTCGGAGGCGTTCTCGCCCACCGAGGCTTGCTGATCTACTGGCAGGTGGCTCTGGCTGCCTCCGCAGGCTCGTTTTTGATGGACCAATTGTTGTTTTTTGCCGGTCGCTATGCCAGCGGCAATGGCTGGGTGCGCAAGATGATCGCGCATCCGATCTTGAGCCGTGTCACAAACCTTCTGGAGCGTTATCCAACCGGGTTTGTCATCGCGTTTCGCTGGATCTATGGCATGCGGACCATCAGCCCGATTGTCATTGGCATGTCACACATTCCCATCGTTAAATTCATGGCGTTGAACGCTATGGCTGCGGCAATTTGGGGACCGGTCATTGCCGGGATCGGATTTGTCTTTGGCCATGGCATTGAAAATCTGCTGGGCAGATTTGCGCTGGAAGCGCATCTCGCTATCGCGTTCGTGGCAATTTTTGCATTGATGTGCGCCGCCCTCCTCTATCAAAAATATGCGGAAAAATAGAAGAGACTGCATCGGACCGAAACGTGGAAATCGGTTTTTGGCCCAATGCTCTGGTGCCGTGTCTCCCGCGCGCGCCACGGCACAGACGTTAGTTGAGCTTGTGTTGCGCCAGCCAGTCACCGGCACGATATTTTGCGCCGGAAAGAGGCTTTTGGTGGCCCGCCGAGCGCCAATCCGTTCAGCGCTATCGCCAGAACCACGCAAAGTGCAATGCCTGCGATGATGGGGGTTAGAAAATGCAATTGCAGACCTTGCGTGAAGAGCGCGCCAAGCTGCGGTGTGCCGATCAGGGTGGCAACTGAGACGATGCTGACATTGGACACCACCGCCACACGCAAACCCGCGGCAATGACCGGGAACGGCCAGCGGCAGTTCAATCGTCAACAGGCGGGCCGCTGACCCACGATCCGCCGTCTTTTCTCATCGGGTTGGTGAAAATTATGCAGCAGATTTAAAGGTTACAGCGCCGTTCGCCATATACGGCGCACGGCGCTGTAGAGTCCGGCCAATTTGTAATCGTGACTTTCAGCCTGGGTATCTGGTGCCCACAGGCAACATTCTTAATACATAACCACAGATTAAAAGCCTGTTGCTTTAAGCAACCATGTCATTGAACCGCATGTTTTCTGGTGTTGCGACCAGTTTTGCGGCCTCGGCATTGGCTCTGGAAAGGGCCTCGGAGATGGGTTTGGCGCAGGCAATTTCTGCAGCCAGCACGCCGATGAACATGTCGCCAGCACCATGGGTGCTTTCCACCTTCACCTTCACTGCCGGCAGCACAATATCGTCTCCGTTCTTGTTTGCATAAGCAACGCCTGCCCCGCCTGCGGTGACGATGACTTCAGGAAACCTGTCCACCAGCTTCCTTGCTGCCTCCAAAGCACCGTCGAGGGTCTCGACAACGGGCACGCCCGCCAGCATTTCCGCTTCAATGGCGTTGACAACGATGATGTCAATCAACGGTGCAAGATCGGCTGAGAGAGGGCGCGCAGGTGCTGCATTGATCAGAACGCGACCGCCTGCTTGTTTGACCATTTTTGCTGCTGCAGCATTGGCCGAATCTGGTATTTCGTTTTGCAACACCAGCACCGTGGTGCGGGCCAAAAGATCTGCGGCTGCAGCCACGTCGTGGTCACCCAGGGTCAGATTGGTGCCAGAGACAATGACGGCTCCATAATCGCCTTGCTCATCAAAAATTGCCACGCTCATTCCGGTTGACATTGTGCCGCTTCCAGAAGAATCCCGCCGAACGAAGCGGTCATCAACGCCTCTGCGCCTGAGGGTTTCCAGAAGAAAGCGTCCGAATTCATCCTCGGCAACGGCCCCGATCATGAATGTGGATATCCCGGACATTGCTGCCGAAACTGCCTGATTGCCGCCCTTACCGCCAAATTTTGGGTGCCAGGAGGTGCCCGTTACCGTTTCGCCCTTGCGTGGGCGGTCTGGGCCGAAGACCGCTATATCATAGTGAAGGCTGCCAAAAACGGTGACGATAGGAGAGGATGTCATGGAAGTCGATCTTTGCGTTTTGAGGTGACGGCAGACATGGTGCGGTCGAGATTGCGCTCGGCTGCCTGATAATCGCGCTGGGCGACGGCGACGAAAATAGCGTCGAGAATATTGAGCTGGGCAATGCGGGCCGCAGCATTTTCGCCCATCAAAGGCGAGCCTTGGGCTGTGGAGCACAACACCACGTCGGCGGATTGGGCAAGCGCTGATGAGCCATAGTTGGTCACGGCAATCGTGCTCGCACCGTTTCTGCGGGCAAGCTGGAGCGCGTCGATGACGGCAATGGTATTGCCGGAATGCGAGAAACCAATGGCGATATCGCCCCCCGCGAGAAGGGACGCAGACATCAGCATCATGTGCGCGTCATCAAAAACGTTAGCCCGCACGCCAATCCGCAAAAACTTGTGAGAGACGTCGCGCGCAATTTGTGCGGAGCCGCCGACGCCGTAGAAGTCCCGGTGTTGCGCCTTGTGGATCATGTCAGCAGCCGTATCAAACGCCGCCATGTCTAAGATGGCAAGCGTTTCTTCAAGGGCATGGATGGAGGTGCGAAAAACCTTTTGAACAATTTCGAGGGACGTGTCATCGACAGACAGTTCCTGATGCATTTCGGTCGTTGGCTGGCGGTTGTATTGACTGACTGACGAGCGGAAATCCCGAAAGCCCGAAAAACCAAGTTTTTTGGTGATCTTCACCACCATGGCCTCTGAGACGCCCGCATTTTCCGCAATCTGTTTCAGCGAGGTTTCCTCGCTGAAATCCCGCATGCCAAACACTGTATCCACGACTTTTGCTTCGAGCGGCGTCAGCGTTGGCATCATCATTCGGATGCGCGGCCCTACCGCCTTCATATCAAAGCTATCCGTGTTCATTCCCGTCCCCTTGTCGCGCGATCAATCATCATTGCGACGAGGATTATAAGGCCAGTGGCGAGCAGTTGATAGAAGGCCTGAACATTCATCAGCGTCAAACCATTGCGCATTGCGCCGAGAATAATGGCACCGAGAATGGTGCCGACAATGCTCCCCTTGCCGCCCATCAGCGATGCGCCACCAATGGCGGCCGCCGCAATCGCGTCAAGCTCCCACAGATTGCCAAGAATGGGTTCAGCAGCGCCGAGACGTCCAATCAGGATCAACGAGGCAAGGGCTGCCAGCACACCGGAAATGACATAGGCGATGATTTTGGTGCGCGCAATCGGCACCCCGGCCACATAGGCAGCCTCTTCGTTGCCACCAACCGCCATGAGGTATTCGCCAATCGGTGTTTTTTTCAACAGCACCCAGGCCGCAACCGAAGCAGCTGCAACGATCAATACCGGGATTGGCAGGCCAAACAGGGTGCCGTTGAACAATGACCTGAATCCGGCGGGAATACCCAAGACCGGGTTGCCTCCGGTGAAAATCAGCGCAATCGCCCTGTAGGTGGAGAGGGTGCCAAGTGTGACGATAAAAGGCTGCAAACCGACATAGGCGACCAGCAAACCATTGATGAAACCACAGGCGGCACCCACGCCAAGGCCTGCAAGAATGGCCAGCGGAACAGGTGTGCCGCCCAGCATCAGCGTTGCCGTTATCACGGCGGCAATAGCCGCGGTTGGCCCAACGGAAAGATCGATGCCACCTGAAATGATCACCAATGTCATACCCAATGCTAGGCAGGCATTGATACTGGATTGCTGAAGGATATTGGTGAGATTGCGCTCTGAAAGGAAGCCGGGAACCAGGGCTGCAAACACCGCCATGATGACAATGAGACCGATCAGGGTTCCCGCGTCACGCAAAGAGAAAGAGAAGCGGCGAAAGGCGGGAGATGCATTGGCACCGGCAGTTGAAGTGGCGGTCATGACAAAAATCCTCAAATTTTACGCGGGGTTTGCGATCAAGCCGGGTTTCGCACCAGCAATCGCTCCCGGAATGGCGTGCGCCACGATCGTGCTTTCGGTCAGTTGGTCGCCTGTCAGCTCAGCAGCAATCCGTCCGTCCCGCATCACGAGGACGCGGTCAGATAAACGTATGACATCGGGAAGCTCGGAAGACACAACGATGATGGAGCAGCCTTCGCTGGCGAGGGTCTCGATCAACTGATAAATCTCGGATTTTGCGCCGACATCAATGCCGCGTGTGGGTTCATCAAACAGCAAAATCTGCGATTTGGCCGCCAGCCATCTGGCAATGATCGCTTTTTGCTGGTTCCCGCCACTGAACAGCCGGATGGGACGATCAAGCTGAAAGGGTCGCAGATTAACCCGCTTCAACAGATCACTGGCGCTGGCACGCAGCCGGTGATTGCTGATGATGCCCGCAGCGGAAAAACTGGGCAGCGAGGCAAGCGCCATATTGAGGCTCACGGGGCGCAACGGAATGATGCCTTCCCGCTTGCGCTCTTCGGGGACAAGGCCAATGCCTGCGGCGATCGCATCGCGCGGGTTTCTCGGGCTTACAACGTTACCGTCGATTGTGATCGATCCCGCGCTCAGGCGATCAACGCCGGCAATCAGCCGCAGCAGTTCGGTGCGCCCAGAGCCCACAAGGCCTGCGATGCCCAAAACCTCACCTTTATGCAGCGAGAAGGAAATATTTTTGATTTTGGTGGACGATGAAAGATTGCGCGCTTCAAGCTTAATTTGGTCAGTCGCAAACGAATTGTGTGTTTCCTGCATCAGTTCACGCCCAACCATCATGGCAATGACCTGCTTTTCCGATGCGGTTTTCATATCCACCACACCAACAAGCTTGCCGTCTCGCATGACGCTGGCCCGTTGGCAGATCCGGAAAACCTCGTCCATCTTGTGCGAAACATAGATGATCGAGACGCCGCTGGCTGAGAGATTGGCAATCACCTCCGCCAAGCGGTCGAACTCGCTCGGCGTCAAGCTCGATGTTGGCTCATCCATGGCGATGACTTTCGCCTTGTCGAGCAGGGCGCGCCCGATTTCGACGATCTGGCGCTGAGCAACTTTCAGGCTGGAGATTGGTGCTGAAACATCAATGCTGCGATCAATCATCGACAGCGCTTCGGCTGCGCGCTTTTCCTGCTCGCTGCGAGAGACGAAAAGCCCACCCAATCGGGTCGGCGCGTGACCAAGAAACATGTTCTGGGCAACGCTTAAGTGCGGCACTTGCTGAAGTTCCTGGTGGATCATGGCAATGCCAGCAACCCGGGCATCCTGCGGCTTACGAAAGGTAACAGCCTCACCATCCACAAAAACCGAGCCGGATGTTGGCCGAAAAACACCGGACAGAATGCGCAGAAGCGTCGACTTTCCGGCACCATTTTCGCCCAGCAATCCGTGAATTTCACCAGGGGCCACTTTGAAACTCACATCCGTCAGCGCGTTCACGCCCGGAAAACTCTTTGAGATCGTCTCGAAACCTAGTCGCGGAACCATAGCCGCCTCCTCCCGCAAGGCCCAGAGACGCCGAACCTAAGTTCGGCATCTCTGCACGTCTGTTACTTGCCAGCCTTGGCATCTTCCATCAGCACAGTGCGAACATTGACACCCTGCCCCTGATAGCGGCTGAGATTATCGGCGGTGATCAGCGCCTGCGGCGTGGCCACCACACGCGGAAGCTTTTGGCCAGCCACAAGCCGAAGTGCGGTTTCCATGGCCACTTCACCGGTCAAAACCGGAAAGCTATCGACAGTACCGGTCAACTCACCGGCCTTGATGGAAGCATAGGCATCTGAAATGCCGTCTGTGCCGAAAACCGCCACTTTGCCAGCAAGGCCTGCAGCCTTGACGGCTTCAACGACGCCCAGTGCCATGCCGTCATTGTTGGCGTAAAAGCCGATCAAATCGGGATATTGATTGAGAATGTTGGTGGCAGCGTCGTAGGATGTCTGGCGATCCCAATTGCCGGGAACGCTGGCGACAACCTTGAACTTGTTGTCGGCGCTGATTGTGGATTTGAAGCCTTCTGTGCGCTGCACGGCCGCATAAACGCCCGCTTGACCTTCGATAATGGCCACTTTGCCGCCCTGCGGGCGATTGGCAATGAACCATTTGGCAACGCGAACACCGTTGTCACGCTGAACGTTGCCAACATAATGCTCAGCTTGCGGAATCACCGCGTCATTGACATCCACAACTGGAATCTTCGCGGCCTTTGCCTGCTCGATCACGGGCTGAAGATTGGAATCCGTTTGTGGCGAAACGAGCAGCACATTATAGCCTTGCGTGATCATGCCCTCGGCAATCGTCAACTGACCCAGTTGGTCGCCTTCGCTTTGCGCAGCCTGATAGGCGACCGGCACGTTCTTCTCTTTGCCAAATGCCTTGTAGCCTTCGCCAAGGGAACGCCAATATTCGTTGGTCAGGGTCTTTGAAACCGCTCCGGCCTTGGTGCCCTCGGGAAGCTTTGGAAATGGACCAAGTTTCGCTTCCAGTTCTGACCAATCCATCCGGTCCTTTTCGGTGTCGGAATTGAGCGGCGCAAGCTGTTGCGCAAAGGCTGCGCTCAACAAAAAGCTGGCGGCAAGGCCAGTTGCAAGAGTCAATTTCATCATGGACTTCATCGGTTCCTCCCGGGTGGTGTCACACGGCACGCCTTCGGCGTGCCTTATTTTCAAAGGTTTGAAATTTCGCTGATTTTGATGTTGCTGGCTTCAGCCGAGCATGAGTTCCTGCACAATCGCCTGCGCAGATACGGCATCCTGACGCTCAATGGCCCCAGACAGTCGATTGTCCTGATCAAGGCGATCGACAATCCGCAGCATGCGCTTGACTGTCTGAATATTCACTTCGCATTCATGCACGGGGTCGAGCCCGGTCATGTCCGGAAACGTGTCGAAGTAAATGGCACCATCATAGCCGTCCTTGCGGATTTGGCGCAAAAGCTCGATGGTTTGTTGAGTATGAACGGCACCCACCATCAGCCCGTCATCGCGCTTGGCATAGCCATCATTTAGATGCACACCGAGCACGCGGCTGTGGCGGGCAATCAAGGCGGCGGCAAACGCTGGCTGCTCATCAGCATAGAGCACGTGGGCGAAATCAAGTGTCACGCCGAGATTGGGCATATCGACATCCTTGATGGCCAGCAACGTCGTCGCAGCATCCGGCATCAGGCTGTAGGAGCGAGGTTCATTGGGCTTGTATTCGATGCTGATCTGACAATCCGGGTCATGGGCGCAAACTTCACGGATTCCGTCAATTTCGTGTTGCCACAGCGTGTGGTAGTCGGCCTGAAAGGCATAGTCAAAGCCGTCCTGGCCAAGCCAGAGCGTCATCAATTTGGCACCAGCCGCACGGGTGGCGTCAATGCCTGCTTTGGTCAGGTCTATGGCTTCACGCCGCACTGCCGGATCGGGGTTGGTAAACGCGCCGATCTTGAAGGCAGGATTGGTATAATAGCGCATGGCAAAACCATTGATTGCCAAGCCCATATCACCAATCTGCCGGGCCAATTCAGCGGGATTTTCGCCAACATGATCGGGATAATTCAAATCAAGATCCGTGAGGCCCTCAACTTTCGCGGCACGCTTTGCCATCTGGAGCATGGTTGGCTTACCGGAAAGATCCGGCCATTCTGCTTTTGGGCAGGAGGCAAAAGAATTCAGACGGGTTGCAAATTTCAGCTGGGTCACGGCTCTGGCTCACTTTTATCGCTTCACTTCATACTTCACAAAAAAATCGTGATTTGTAAAGTAAAAAATGAGATCAGCGCTGCAAAATGGCCAGTCGTCGCCTCACCGTGACAGCAAAGCGTCGATTTCTTCGCGTCGTGGCATGGCCGGTGCGGTTCCGCGTCTTGTCACGGCGATCCCTGCCGTTGCGCAACCAAAGCGGACAGCATCAACCGGGCTTTTCCCATCGGCAAGGGCTGCGGCAAAACCACCAACGAAGGCGTCTCCGGCCCCTGTTGTGTCGAGCACAGGGCCAACGGCCACGGCTGGGATGGCAACCGACGCATTATGAGCGTGAAACAACACGCCTCGGCTGCCCAGCGTGATGATGGCCGCGCCCACACCCCGTCCCAACAGCACATCACCTGCACGTTTGGCATCTTCAATGGTATCGAGCGGAAAACCAACCAGGGCTGCGGCTTCGGTTTCATTGGGTATAATGTAATCGCACAGCCCGTAGATTGCGTCCGGAAAGGGCTCTGCCGGCGCCGGGTTGAAAATTGTGGTGACGCCTGCCGCACGCGCAATCTTCAAGGCATGATGGGCGGCCTCTGCCGGTTGCTCGAGTTGGGTCACGAAAATCGCGCTTGCTTCAATCACCGCGCGCGCCGCCTCGACATCGTCAACGGTGATGGTTCCAGCCGCACCCGGATAGACAATGATGGCATTGTCGCCGGTCTTGTCATTGACGTAAATGAAGGCAGCGCCGGTTGGCTGATCATCCATCACGGTCAGTCGCGGTATCACGCCAGCTTCGGCATAGGTCTTTAACGCGAGATCGCCGAATGTGTCACGGCCAATTTTCGAAATGAAGGAAACGCATGGGCCCTGCCCTGAAACCGCGCTGGCTCTCGCTGCCGCAACGGCTTGATTGGAGCCCTTGCCGCCCGGTCCTACCGCAAAGCCGCTGCCGGTAATTGTCTCGCCAACAACGGGCATACGTGCTGCGAGATAAGCGGTGTCGGCCACAAAAATCCCGAGAATTGAAATGCTTTTGTTCATGGTGTCTCCTCAGTGCCCAGTCGGTGGAATCACGCCTTTGGTGAACAGAAAGCAACCATAAAAGCGGGTTTCACCCGTGGAAATGACGCAATAGGCCTTTTTTGCAAGATCATAGAAGGCGAACCGCTCGATGCCATACATGGGTGAGGACTTTCCCTCGGCACGGTCGATTTCCGCCTGAACTTCACGTTGCACCGGCTGGATATCATCCGGTGCTCCCATCACCTCCATGCGCCCGGCCGAGTTTTGCAGCGGCGTATCGAGCGGCAAAACCGACAGCAGCACGCGCACGGCTTCGGCGGCCGACAGGTTGGCCATGGAAAGCGGGCGGCCAAGCACGGTCTGGCGCGCGACACTGTCGCTTGGGAAGTTGGTGTCAGAAATCACCAATGTGTCGCCATGCCCCATCGATCGCAGCGCGTGGAGCACATCGGCGTTCAAGGCGGGGTGAAGATTTTTCAGCATGGAGTGTTCCTTTCCTGCGATAAAGAATTGGGCATATGAATAAAGGTTGGGGCCTATTTGACGGCACCGGCGGTCAGTCCCTTGACGATAAATCGCTCGAGAAAAATCCCGACCAAAACAAGCGGCATGATGGCGGCGGTGGCAATGGCCGCCATCGACCACCAGTTGATGCCCTGGGAGCCTGTCTGACTGGCGACCATGACGGGCAATGTCTTTGCATTTGAACTGGTTAAAAGGGCTGCGAAAAAATACTCGTTCCAGCACAGTATGACCGATAAAATGAAGGCGGCCACCATGCCCGGAAGAGCAATGGGCAAGACAATCCGCATGAAGGCCCCCCAGATCGAGCAGCCATCCACCAATGCTGCCTGCTCCAGTTCAACCGGGATCGTGTCGAACTGGTCACGCATGATCCAGATCACGATTGGCAACACCATCAGGGTGTAAACCAGAATAAGGCCAGTCAGGGTGTCCAGCAACATCAGGTGCTTGTAAAGCACCAGAAACGGCATGGCGAGCACAACGGGCGGCAAGATCAGCTGGGACAGGAAGAAGAACGAAATATCCTTATTGCGCAGCCAGAGAAATTTATAGGAAAACCGGCTGAGGCCATAGGCGGCCAGCGATCCGATCACCACCGCCAGAAAGGATGCTCCCGCTGAGGCAATGACGCTGTTGGCAAACCGCCGCATGAATTCGTCGCGCACGGTGGATGCCAAAAAGATCGTGTCGGGCGAAAGACCAAGCGATCGCCAGCCCTTCCAGTCCGGGGTGAAATCCACAAAGGGTATAAGGTGCCCCTGCGTGACATTGACCGCAGTCTTGAAGGATGTGGTCATGGTCCAATAGATCGGAAATAGCGAGATAAAGGCCCAGAACACCAGCGCCGCATAAATCAGAAGACTGCCTGTAAGAAATTGAGGGCGGCGAAACCGAGATCCAGTGGAGTTTTCAGCGCCGTTATGGCGGATGCTATCAAGTGCCATGGTCAGCGCCTCAGTTTGAACGTTGCAGCCAGCGGCTCGTCATCTTGAGGATGAGCGAGACGAAGATGATGATGATAACAAGATAGAACTCGGCCAGCATGGTGCCGTAGCCAACATTTGACCGGTCCCGGTATTCGCGAAAAATGAAACTGGAGACGGTGTCTGTCGCACCGCCCGGACCGCCTGCGGTCACGTTGATGACGATATCGGCAAGCTTCAGCTGGAAAATCACCCTCAGAATAATCACGGTGATGCTCACGGGCAGCATCAGCGGAAAGGTGATTTCCTTGAAACTTTGCCAGCCGGATGCGCCATCCACCTTGGCCGCTTCCTTGATTTCCATCGGCAGCGCCTGCAAGCCTGCCAGAAGCAGGATCATCATGAACGGGATAGAAACCCAGGCATCCATGGCCATCAGCGAGATGCGCGCAAGCCACGGGGTGGAGAAAAACGCCGGATTGTCCCATCCCAAATGGCGGGCAAGGGTCGCTAAGGGGCCAAAACGATATTCCATCAAGGATTTGCCAATCATCCAGCTGACGGCCACCGGGCTAAGCATCAGCGGCAGCAAAAACGCGACGCGGAAGAATTTTCGAGCTTTGATCTCGGCATTGAGCAGCAGGGCCAGCCCGAAGGCGATGGCATATTGCGCCAGAACCGCCAGAACATAATAGATCATGTTTAAAAGCGCGTTCCAGAAATAAAAATCGGCAAACAAAGCGCGAAGATTATCGATGCCGTTGAAATGCCGACCAGCGGCGGCACTGAGATTCCAGTCGGTGAAAGCAATATAGAGGCCAAAAACCGTGGGAAACACCACCATGGCAACAGTGAACAGCACCGCTGGCAGCACAAATGCAGCCTTTTGGCCGTCTTCTCCACGAATAAGCACTTGTGCTGCGCACAACGCAACGGCCCACGCGACATAGGCATAGAGCAATGGACGCCAGTTGGAGAAGCCGAACGCTGTGATCTCCATCGTATCGAGCAATTGCAGCACAAGCATACCAAGCAGAAGCAGCGATGCTATTGCCAGCAACAGACGACCATGCCGAGCATGGGGCTGACGCCGTGATGGCTGCTCGTTGGGTCGAATAACAGGCATGGTCGTATCGGACATAAGCTAACCCTTGGACAAAACACCCTTCAGAAACCAGTCGTCAGGATCGTTTTGGGCTGTTCATGGCGCAGCAGGCACAGGCGAGACCTTGCCTGCTGCGATGTCTTGACAATCAACCACCTGTCTCAAAGGCCAAGTGATGCCTTGTAGAGAGAGATCTGCTTGTCGCGGCCAAGCTGATCGGTGATTTTCTCCCATGCGGCAGCAATCGCGTCAGCACCTTCTTGCGGCTTCACCCGTCCCGCAAACACCTTGGCCAGCTCATCTTCCGCGACACTGTAATATTGGAAGATTCCCGGAATGCGCGGCTCAATCGCTGCATTAGGGTGATTGTAGGAATTGGACTGAGAGGCGAGATAATTGCTGATATAGCCCTCGTCATAGCCCGCAGCGACCCATTCCTTGATGTCGAACTGGCTCTTGCGATAGCACTGGAAGCCGGAAGGGTAGGCCGCGGTCCACAAGGCGAGATCCTTACCGCCGAGATGGGCCGCAGCACTCCAGGCCGCCTTCTTTTTCTTCTCGTCCTTATCAACGCGGGCCATGACGTAAACACCCCAGCCGAGATAGGCCATGTTGGGTGCATGGTTTGGCCCGCTCGCCAGTTTTTCCCACTTTCCAGTCTTGGCATTATATACGTCATCGGAGCCGGGAAGGATGTCAAAGGCAATCGTATCGCCCACCACCGAGCTGTCGCTGGTTTGCGCGCTCTGCCCCACATCGCCCCACCATGACACCATCGAGCCGGTTCCTGCGAGGAATTGCTGGAATGCCGTGGTGCCGGGGTCTGCATTCAATTGGTCGCCCGCTTCCGACGGCAGGGCATCAACCACGTCCTGAATGGCGCGAACCCAAGCGGGATTGTTGATGCGTGGCTTCATCGTATCAATGTCAAACAGCCAAGCCTTGTCGTCGGGATGCTTGGCATAAGCCGTTGCCCGACTGCCGAGGAAGTAGAAGCCAAAGCCGCCCCACGCCTTCGGTGCATCAAGATAGCCGATCGCGTCCATGCCGGAAATCTTCTTGCCCTTGAGGAATTTGGTGACTTCCTGCACCTGCTGCCAAGTTTTTGGCACGCCCCATTCGCCTGAATGGCCTTCCGCCTTCCACGCCTTGGCCAGATCGGCATCGGTAAAATAGTCTTTGCGGTAGTTGAAGTTGTGGCAGTCGCCATCCACTGAAATGCGATAGGTTTTGCCATTCCATGTGCCAACCGGCGCTTTCAGGTAGTCGACGTAATCGTCCATGTCGATCTGCGCCTTGACCCAGTCCGGCATTTCCGAGGCCAGCCCCTTGCCGCACACATCGCCTTCAAACGGCGCGCCCATTTCGAGAATATCAAAATCCACGGTGCCGGTGGCAATGGCCTGCTGCAAACGCGGATTATAATCGGCTTGCGCCAGATCGATCCAGGTGATTTTCGCCCCGGTATAATCCTCCCATGGCTTCAAAAAGCCACGAAACAGCACATTGTGCAGGTTTTGATTGTTGAGGCCCATAAAGGACAGCTCGACGCCGGCAAATTCTCCTTTTTTGACGGTCTTCTTTGTGGCTTCGAGGCACATTTCACCGACCTTCTGCCAATCGGCATCGGTGGGAGACCCCTTGCCAACACCCGGAATTTGCAGGATTTGCTTGCGCAAAGATGCCTCATCGGCAACCGCCGTGCCGGCACCCAGCAAACCGCTGGTGGCCGCCACGGCCCCAAGGCTGGCTCCGGTCTTTAGAATGGCACGACGGCTAAGGCCGATTGCCATCATCCTCTCGAATTCGCTGACTTTCATACCTGTTTCCTCCCTATTTTAACTGTTCCGAACCTCGCATGCGGCCCGCCTCTCCCCTGGCAGCCGCTGCATCTATCACGCCATGCGCAACCCCGTTTCGCCGTCAAAAAGATGAACCATCGTCGGGTTTGGCGTCATGGCAATGGCTCCACCTGCTGGCTCCGTGAGCCGCTCACGGAAGACGCCGATGACTTTCTGCTGGCCAAGCCTTGCGAACACTTGCGTTTCCGTGCCGGTTGATTCCATCACCGTGATGTTGGCGGTTACATTGCCACCCAGCACAAAATGCTCGGGACGAATGCCGTAAAAGGACGATCGTCCGTCCGATCCCTCAGGGGCTGAAGCCAGAGGGAGCTTAATACCGTCTTCCGTCTCAAAACATGGTGTGGCTGCTGCCCGGATGTGTCCCTTGATCAGGTTCATTGACGGTGATCCGATAAAACCGGCCACGAATATGTTGGCAGGCTTGTCGTAAAGGGTCAGCGGCGAGCCGATTTGCTCGACGCGGCCATCACGCAGCACCACGATGCGGTCCGCCATGGTCATGGCCTCGACCTGATCGTGGGTGACATAAATCATTGTCGTTGCCAGCCGACGTTGCAATTCCTTGATCTCGGCCCGCATCTGAACGCGCAGTTTCGCATCGAGATTGGACAGTGGCTCGTCAAACAGAAAAACCTTGGGGTCTCGAACAATTGCCCGGCCCATGGCCACCCGCTGCCGCTGGCCACCCGAGAGTTGACGCGGATAACGCGCCAGATAAGGAGTAAGATCGAGAATGTCGGCAGCCTTGCGAACGCGCTCATCAATCGACGCTTTGCTTTCGCCGCGCATTTTCAGAGCAAAACCCATATTGTCTGCCACAGTTTTGTGCGGATAAAGCGCGTAGCTCTGGAAGACCATCGCAATATCACGATCTTTCGGCGGCAGATCGTTCACGACCTTGCCGTCAATCACGATATCGCCAAACGTGATTGGCTCCAGCCCGGCAACCATCCTCAACAATGTCGATTTGCCGCAGCCCGATGGGCCGACCAGAACAACGAACTCGCCATCGGGTATCTCGACAGAAACGCCGTGAATGACCGTCAAACTACCATAGGCTTTGCCAACATTGGCGATATTCATCGAAGCCAAAACAGGTCTCCTCCCAGAATGGCGTGCACTGTACACGGCGTGAGGCAAAATTTCGAAAACCGCAAGCGGATGAGACCTCCATCTCCCTGCCGCAGCCCTTGCTCCGAAAAGTGCCCTACGCGCACCGAACTTCACACAATGTTTTATTTTGGTAAAGTCAGTTCTTGCGTTCCAAGTAAATATTTTTGATATTCACATGATTACGATCGCTATGTGCAACTTGAACGGCTGTGGCTTTGTAAATGAAGGCGCAAACCAGGCGCTGAAACGGATCGAGTCAAACTCTCGAAAGAAAACATCACAATACAGTGCGAAAATGTGAAGAGAAGGCAATCTCAAAGGGGATGCAAAGTCAATGTTGAAGGGAATCGATCCAGTTTTGAATGCGGAGTTGTTGCATGCTTTGATGCTGATGGGGCACGGAGACCAATTGGTGCTGTGTGATATCAATCATCCGGCAGAAACGATTGCCAAGCACACAACCTATGGCAAACTCATCCTATGGCAAACTCATCAATCTGTCCGGCTGCAATCTGGAGATCGCAACGCAAGCCATCCTGACGCTTTTTCCTCTCGACACGTTTGTCGAGGCACCCGTCAAAAGAATGGAGGTGGTTGGGGATCGTGATGCACAAGTGCCAATATTTGCTACCATTCAGAATGTGGTTGATCGCGCTGAAGGGCGCGAGGTGCAAATCGAGGCCTTGGAGCGCTTCGCTTTTTATGCCGCGGCAAAGTCGTCTTTCGCTATTGTTCGAACCTCCGATCCCGGCCCCTATGGATGTTTCATTTTCAGCAAGGGTGTTGTTTAGACAGAGCGCCCGCGACTCTTTGGGGGCGTCGATGCTTATCAGGCAGATTGGTAGGTCAGCGTTCGATTGTTTTGGCGATAGGTTGCAACTGTTCTTGCACCTTAGGGCCACACTTTGCCGCCAGACGGAGCGACTGGCGCAATCTTTTTTTCTGCTCGGCTGGCATGGTTGGAATCAACTCCCGCGTCATCGCGTCCAAAGGTCTTATGCGTGCGAGGCACCAGTCGGAGCCGATGCCGTCAAGCCGATAGCCATCCAGCACGCCTTCTGTGGCCGTGAACAGGCTCTTGTGAAATGTTTTGCGCGTGACAATCCATTCCGGGCTGTTGGAGAGAGCGGGGGTTGCGGAAAAGAACGTCTCGAACATCGAAAGCGTCACCGTTCCGGTCCAGAGTGTGGCATCAAAACAGGCTCCGAGCTGCCGTGTGCGCTCGGTGATTAACGCCTGCGGACCCCGCTCTGTTTCGGCCTCGTAAACAGCCATGACTGTATTGACGTGACGGGCATATTGGCTGACCAGTTCGTACTGCTTCAGGGATGCGTTCTTCAGCCGCTCCGCCTCCTGTGGAGCGCAAAGCACGGAGAGAAGCGGTGCGATTTCGGGTTGCGTGGGACTGATCGATTGACCTGATTGCCTGCGTTTCTTCACGATGTCTCGCAGTTGGTCAGCAGCCGTTGCCATCGCCTGAAGCCGCGCGGGTGACGGCACATCGGGGATATCAGTCGTTTGCGTTCCAAGGGACATGGATGATGGATCAAATCTGAAGCTGACGACACCTTTCAGATGAAATTCGGCAATTCGGGGCTCGCATCGCATCACAGCTCTCAGCGCTGCAGCTGCAAACGCGGCATCGATCGAACCTTCTCCACTTTCGACGATCTTTGGTTTTTCTTTGAAAGATCCGTCTTCGGCGAATGTCGCAGAAATCACTGCTATATGGGTCGCTCCAGGTGGTGGCATGAAACACGCCAAAATCGTGTCGTTTAGCTTGCTGTTGACGGGCGCGTCCTGTGCTGAGGAGATAGAAAATGCAAACATCCACATCACTGAGACCGCCGTCAAAAACACCGTGATCTTCGTGGCACGTCGTGGCTTGTGGATCATATGTTCGATTTCCATACCGCTCTGCATCTTTGATTGAGATGAGAAAAATCTGAAAAAAATCAAGGGTCCGTTCAGTCTTTTGCCGGACGTAAACCGAAAATTATGCCGCAGATAGAGAGAGGTAATGCGGACCTTTCTGCGCCATCGGCCCATAGCAGCACTATGCACTGCCCACTGTGACCGCTGAGCCCGAATCCCCTGCTCAATTGCAGGCCTAGTGTCTGTGTTTGAGTTTGTCTGATCAGTAAAACTGGATTCCACTTTTCCCTGACAAACTCTAATCCGAACCTGGCAGGGTGTGGTTTTCAGCACCCCGACTGCCAGCACCAATCGCTTTATCGAGACAGGCCAAAATTTGATCGCCCTCAAACGGCTTGATCAGAAAGCCCGCGGCACCTGCCTCAAAGGCTTGGCGTCGAATGTTGTCTTCTGGAAAGGCGGTCATGAAGATCATCGGGATATTGTTGCCTGCGGCACGCAGGGCAGATTGCATCTCAACCCCGTTCATCCCCGGCATCTGAATGTCCGTGATAATGCAGGCGGATGTCTGGACCTGCTGCGATTGAAGAAATTCCTCGGCAGATGCAAATATCGTTGTTTGAAACCCGAGCGAACGCACAAGGCTTGCTGTTGCCATGCGCACCGCGTCGTCATCATCAATGATGCTAATAGTCGTGTGAGACTCCACAGTTATTTCCTTCATTGATGGCGGAACCTGCCGAATAGCCAACCCCGATCCCATCGTTCAAAACCTATTTGAGTTGGAGCACTTCGGCCATTCGAACAAGATCTGCCAATGTGCGGGCGCGCATTTTTTCCATAACCTGCCGTCGGTGCAGTTTCACCGTAATCTCGCTGACGCCCATTTTACCGGCCACCTGTTTGTTCATGAGACCAGAGGTGACAAAGGTCATTGTCTCTTTTTCGCGGGGAGTCAGAGAGTTGTACAGGTCCTTCATGGTGTTAACGACCTCCTGCGCCCTCTGCTGGGTGCGGTCGGTTTCTATTGCAGCAAAAACGGCGTCCAGTAGGTCTTGCTCCCGAAACGGTTTGATCAGAAAATCCGCAGCACCTGCCTTCATTGCTTGCACGCTCATCGGCACATCCCCATAGCCGGTCATGAAGATAATCGGCATTGTGCTCTCAGATTTATTCAGGCTTGATTGAAATTCCAGACCGCTGATGCCCGGCAGGCGAATGTCAAGGACCATGCAGCGCGGCGCTGGCGGCAGAACGGCTGCGAGAACCTCCGTGGCAGATGCAAAAAGCACGGCATTGAGACCAACCGAGCGAAACAGACTCGACAGCGCATGTCGCAACGCTTCATCATCGTCGACAATAATCACCGTCGGTTGATGATTTGGCGAACCTGAGGTTTTTGATGGGCTATCCAATCTCAAGGTGATTATCCTTCTGTATTGGTATTTTTATGCGAAATGCGACCCCGTAGGAAGGATCTGAGGCGATATCCAATCGCCAGGAATGGGATTCAATGATAAAGCGACAGACCGCAAGCTTTGAGCCAATCGTGTCATTGACGAGATCTTGGGAGGGCTCTTTGTCGCGTACCAGACGATCGAAATGATCGAAGGCGGATCGCGCGCCAATCTCCACGATGATCTCGCGAAGGCCAAAATAGTTGATGTGCTTTTTTATTTCAATCTTAAGGCGATAGGCTGACAAGCCGGATGGTCGGGCATTCACCACGGATATCAGCAGGTCCGCAAAGACCTTGCTGAGCAATGTCTGATTTCCCGTCAGCTCGGGGAGTTCGTCTTCGAAAGCCATCTCAAGCGCCACCCGATGATACAGAAGCCCGCTCTGATGGGTCTCAAGTGCTTGCTTTATCAAAGAATGAAGCGCAATTGTCTCACACAAGTTCGTGTCAGGCCCGGCGAGCTGGCGAACGCGCCCGACGACCTCACCTGCCCTGTGCGCGTTGGCAATCACGTTTTCAACGGCATTTTTTGCCTCGTCAATATTGCAGACATCGCGCTGCAACCAGCGCAGCGATGCCTTGCTTCCAATCATCAGTGCCGAGATGGGTTGGCTGAGGTCGTGGGCCACCGAGCTTGTCATTTGAGCAAGCAGAATGTTGCGGAAAACATCATCAGACTGCCAGGCAGCTTTTTGGATATGATCCTGCCGATCGCAGTTCAGCGTCATGTCAATGGTGGTCTCGATTGTTGTGTGGGCTGCTCCAGAGCCATCATGTTGCAGCAAGCGGCGGCTGAGGACCATGACACGCTTGCCATGCTTGGAGATCTGCGAAAGCTCCCCTTCCCATTTTCCATCCCGCAGCAAAGCGGCATGACAAGCCTCCTGAGACACAGGGAAAATTGTCTTCAACAACGTGGTCGAGACCTGGCCCTTGGCTTCACTCGAACTCCAACCATACAAGAGCTCTGATCCGTGGCTCCAATATACAATCTGGTCCTGTGCGTCTGATATAATAATAGCGTCGTCAGCCTCTGTGGCTAAATTTGAGAGATACTCGGTTTCTTTTCTTCGGAAGATTACGAAATATAAAATGTATAAATACATCAATATGTTGACGATAAAAAATATAACTGCATAGATTTGATTGATGTCATCAATCGACGCAAATAAGCAGGCTGACAGAAGAGCACATGTTGCAAAAATAAATAGAATGTCTTTGGTCGGCATGGCTTCCGGCAAAATTAAAAGCGTGCAAACATAGAGACTGGCGAGACCAGCCTGAGCATGGGTGAACACTTCAACGCAGAAAATTGCAGCACCGAGCGCCGCTGACAGCGCCATTTTTAAAACGTTGTTATTTTGAAGCAGCGCGCCTCGATCCATTTTCATCGCTCATGTCCGCAGGCGTGGGTGTTGCTAATGCCTGAAAAAACGCCCAACTGTGCAATCACAGCCATGCGGGCCAATTCATCTTTGATCTTATTTAGCAGTTTTGGGGCGCGGAGATTACCATACACAAGGATGGTGCGTGCTCTGCTGACATGGCATACCGTCGCGCAGTTCACGCTGTGCGGTGAGGCTAAAAGGCGAGTTTAGGAAGCAAACCCATACCAAGGTTAGAAGCTGCTGGCACAGCCCAGCGCTTGAGATATTTGCAAAGGCAATACCAAGAGCTATTTTTAGTATCAGCCGTCGTCAACGGCGGTGAGGCTGAAGGAGAAGGTTGTACCTTGGCCAACAACAGAATTAACCTCCAGACGGCCGCCGTGCGCCTCCAGAATTGACTGGCAAATTGCCAGACCCATGCCCATTCCGGTTGCCTTGGTGGAGAAAAATGGCTCAAAAATCCGCCGCAATGTGTCCTTCTCTATGCCTGTGCCCTTATCCTGAACGCGAACGAATATTTTGTCGTCGATCCTTGAGACATCAATCAACAAGTCGCGTTTGTTGTCGGGCAGATCAGACATCCCATCAATGGCGTTTGTAACGAGGTTCAAAATGACCTGCTGAAGCTGGATTGGGTCACCGAGAATAATCTGCGGCTCCGCTTGCAAGGCAGTTTCAATCCGAATGGTGTTTTTGGCAATTTCGGGAGATGTCAATCTGATCACCTCCTTGATGATTGCGTTCAGGTCGACGGCCCGCAGGGAGACAGGTGCTTGTTTTGCCAGTGAGCGCAACGCCTTGATGATATCTGCAGCGCGGATGCCGCTCTCACGGATGCTCTCCAGACCGGCGATGGCCTCATCGAGATTTGGTTTTTCACGCTTGAGCCAACGGGTGCTGGCATCGGCATTGGATACAATGCTGGCAAGGGGTTGGTTGATCTCATGGGCAATCGAGGCGGCAAGCCCGCCCATCAGCGTGAACCGGGAGGTGTTGGCCAATGCTGCTCTGGCTTGCATCAAATCTGCTTCGGCTTGCGCGCGGCGCAGATTTTCCTCGGTCAACTCGCGATAAAGGCGCGCTGCGTCGAGCGAAATCGCCGCCTGTGGTGCCAAAATCTCCAGCATTGCCACGCGGTTTGTGGTGAAAACACCCGGAGCCAGATTGTTTTCGAGATACATAATGCCAACCAGCGTGCCGCGCTTGATCAAAGGCAGGCATAGCACAGAGCGCAAAATACGATCGCTTGGCCCATCGGTGCGAATCTGCGGTGCTTCGGCAAACGCGTCGGCCAACACCATGGACTTCTTTTTGCGCACCACAGCATTCAACACCCAAAAGGGAAGCGCCTGAGGTTGCGGCAGAGATTGTGCGACGTCCAGCACCACATCCTGATGAACAACACGGCCGCTGGCTTCAATCATGGGCTGGTCATCATGCATCATCAGCAGCACGGCATATTGCGCGCCCGCATGAATGATCATGTCTTTCATCAGAGCGCCAATCACGCGCTCAAGCACAATTTCCTCCGAGAGCGCTTGCGATGAGCGAATAACGACATCCAGATCAAGATCGGCCTGACTATCGCCACGCGCTGCTGTTGCAGCCAGCATCTTGGAAAAATACTCTGGAAAACGCGCTTGAATTTGCTGGGCTTTGCCCTCTGCACCCCAAAGACTATAGCAGGCGTGGGCTGTGTGCATATGGCTCTGTGCGGCGGTTTGCAAACCGCTTCGCTCATAGAAGGCACCCGCCAGTTCATGGCCTAGTGCTTGCTCATGCACAAAGCCCGCGGCTTCTGCCAGATTGACCGATTGCTCATAGCGCATTGCCGCCAGACGAAACTCGCCTTTCAAGGAGGCAATCTCGGCCTCGATCAGGGCCAGCTTGTTGGCAAAGGTTGTGGGGTTCAGTTCGGACCATTTTGCAAACATGCTGCGATGATTTTCGAGCTGGGAAAACACAAAATCTGTGGCACCGGATGTCGTAACCTTACGCGACAGGGCGAGCGCCATGAACATATGTCCATAGGCCACATCAATATGGGCGGGCAAAGACCATGAAAATTTCATCGCGTGGCTTAAAAGGTCTACGGCCGTATCGTCCTCGCGCAGGAAATAGGCTCCCATCCCTTCATAGAAACTCGCCCAGAATTGGGTTGGAATGGATTTTATCTGCGCTGCTGCAGCCGATTGATGGCTGCCGTAATTGCCGTGAAGCAGCATTTGGACAAAATTGGATTGTCCCTGCAGGATCACTTCAATGTCCTGATAATCAACCTCCCGGATCAGCGCTATGCCTTGTTCCACCTCATCCTTCAAAATGGTGAGATGCGTTCCCATGGCGATCAGGTCTGAGACAATGTGATTGCGGGCGTAGCAGGCCATGCCAAGGTCGTCAGCCGTATGCCCTGCCTTTGCTGCTTCGCGTGCAAGACCCAAAGCATCCTGCAATGGCCGCGTCCAGGGCGTGAGTTGCTCCACAGCGAGCAATGTTCCGGTTCGCTGCGCTTCAAAACCGCTGCGCGACACCATCTCGGCGGCGGCGGTGGCATATTCGTAGGCGTCGCCGTAATTGCCATAGCGACTGGCCGAGAGCACGCCGAACCACCCCAGCCCATAAGCTGTTTCAGGCGTGGCACCGTGGAGCAAGCTCAGCTCAACTATTTTTGCAAGATGGGTGAAGGCGAGACCACCTTCGACAAAATACGACGCGCTCAAGGCAGAAAGCAGCGCCATCGCCGCTTTGATCTCCGCAGAGGTTGCATTTGCAGACTGGGTGAGTGCCAACAATGTCCGCTCTTTCAGCATATGCCGCACCAGATCATAGGCAGCATCGCATTCGCGGGCTGAGGGTGTGCGATCAAGCGTGATATCCAGCAGGGCAAGGCCCTGGAGTGCTGCATTAATGGCGCTCTCATAATCAGACCTCACCGTGTGTATGACGGCCTGCAATCGAAGGACATTGGCTTTGTCGACCTGTCGGTCGGCCAAGGTAAAAAGACGATGGGTTGTGCGCGTTGCCTCATCAAGGCGGGCGGCATTGATCAGGCATTCGCCATAAAGATATTCCAGCTCAAACAGAAGCGCGCGATTGTTTTGCTCCCAAGTCTGCGTTGTCAGTCTTTGCGCGATCTCCAGATATTCGATGGATTGCTTGACGGCACCGGTGCTGCGCGCGCGGCGCGCGGCAGACACCATGACGCTCACGAACGCGCGCTGATCTTCATCCTCAAAAGCGATGATGCCGGTTGCTGCCCTTTCAATCTGATGGGCAATTCGAAACGTCTTGTCGACAGATCCGTCGGTGTGCTCCTCCAGTAGCAGTTTGGCGATCCGGCTATGTTCTTTGGCGCGGTCTTGTTTGTTGGTCAGCCGATAGGCCGCTTCCAGAACGCGGTCATGAGAGAGCGACAGACTTGCGCCACGGCGCGCCAAAAGGCCGGAATTGGACAGTGATTGAATAACCTGGTCAAGCTCGGCCATGTCGAGGAGGCAGATTTTTGACAACAGCGGCAGCTCGCCCTGGCCACCCAGAATAGCCAGCGCTTTGATAACATTTTGTTGCTTGGCTGAAAGCGCCTTGAGGCGGTGGTTGAGGAAATCAATGACGTTGCTACCCTGGGCAACCTGCTTGCGGTTGAACGTCCACCGCTGGAGTTTTATGTCAAATTTGACGATGAATTCTTCGGCAAGTCTGCGCAGGAAATGGTGGATGTAAAACGCATTTCCGCCCGTTTCGGCGTGAACCAGCTCTGACAATGCTTCCACATCATCAAGTGCGATGTTGCCCAGCAAGCTTGTGATGAGATCTGCCGTGTCGTGCACCGTCAGGGGATTTAAAATGATTTGCGTCACCGGCACTTGCCCTGCTCTGGCGGCATCCCGAACATCGATAAGCGTCTGGCTGATGTCTTCGTCCCGATAGGCAATAATCAGCATGAGATGAGGGATTGGTTGCGCAATAAGGGCCTTGATGACGGCAACGGTCGAAACATCGGCCCATTGGATGTCGTCGAGAAACAGGACAAGCGGGCAATCCGGGGTGGAGAACGATGTCAGCGCTTGAACAATCGTTCGGATCATGCGGCCTTGCGACACATTTGCCTGCAGCTCAAGGGATTTCTGTTTCGGATTTAAAAGAAACCCGGCTTCCGGCACAAGTTCGAGCAGAAGATCGCTGTGGCCATCCATCTGCTCGGACAGGCGGTTGGCCACGTCCTGAACAACGGTAGAATTTGCACTCAGCACGTTGACGATCAGCGAGGTCAGGATTTGTGCAAAAGGTGCGAATGGAACGTCCTTGAGAAGCTGTTCGCTTTTGCCTGTTGCAAACTCAAAGCGCGTGCGGCCAACCAGTTTCGGCAGTTTATCGACCAGCACCGACTTTCCGGCACCCGGTGCGCCTGAAATCAGCACGATTTCCGGCTTGCCAGACCGCGCCGTTTGCATGGCCAGTTCGGCCAACGCGCGAAGTTCGGCCGATCGTCCAAAAAGATGATCCGACTTTACGATGGATTGCAACAAATCAGCCCGCCCCAGGGCAAAAGGCATGATGGATTGTGTCTTCGTCCATTCGTCGAGACAGCGTTGCAGATCGGCGTGGGCGGCGTGCGCAGTTTGATAGCGAAGATCCGGGTCTTTTTCGATCAACTTCATGATGATCTGTTCGACAGCCGCGGGTATGGGCCGAAGATCGCCCAGCGGTCTTGCCTCTACGGCAACATGGGCGTGCAGCCATTGGGCCATGGTCGCCGCTTTCAACGGCAATTGGCCAGTTAACGCCTCATATAAAACAACCCCGAGCGCATAGAGATCTGATCTTTGATCACAATCGGGCCGATCTCTGCGCGCCAGCTCAGGTGCCGCATAGGCCATATCGGTCAGCGTCGGACTATGGGGCGGTACAATGTCATCATTGCCCCACAATCGACTGAAACCGAAGGACGAGAAGCATACCCTGCCATTGGATGTCACGATGATATTGCTCGATTGCAGCCTTGCATGCACCAGGCCTGCTGCATGCATCTGTGACAAAGCCGAAGCAGTGGCTGCGGCCAATTCGAGAAATCTGCCGATCGGCTCCATGTCTTGACGAGGGATTGTGGTAATCGATCGTCCCAACTGGTGCGAAAAAACAAGCACTGTTTGTGCCCCTTGCGTGATCAGGGCGATGGGCTTTTCGGCCCAGCATTCGTCAAGAATCTGGATCAGCGCATATTCATGGGCCAGCAATGTCCGCTGCGTTTCTGCGCCACTGACCAGCAAGCGCCAAACTTCGTTGGTGGCCGGATCAATAGCGTCCACATGCTCGATACCGTCGCGCACACTTGTTTTTGTCCGAATTAAGCGCGCAAGCCATGCCTCATCCAGTTGCGACTCTAACAAGGACGGGAATTTGGTATCGACATCCATATTCATTGTAACGTCCGTTCCCCACGCGTCGCCGCCCTTGGTGCTTTGGGCACCTGCCACAGCGATACTGTCATTGCCGGCATTCTGATTGAAGACGCCGACAGAGTTTCAGTTTGAACGATCAGATTGTAAAATTGTCTTTTTATAATTTACAACGACGAGGCGACCTTCCAATTGTCACGCACGCAAAAACAATCTGCAAAAGTTCGCGCGCTACAGCGCCGTGCGCCACATATGGCGCACAAAGGACGCTGTAACGCCTTAAATATGCTGCATAATTTTTCACCTTAAGTCGATTTCGATTTAAGGAATTATGCAGTAGCCCACAATGGCCCTGTGAGCTCGCCTCTGTATTGTAGAAAATTCCTGTCTTTGGAATAAAAGGCAGATCGCAATGCACTCAACGGCTCCTTGCATCACCGCGATCGCTTCGCGCCGATCAAGTTGTGCGTTCATATCTCCTGCATCGTGCCTCAAATCGATCCCGATTTAAGGCACGATGCAGGAGAGGCAAGGTTCCGCTATTGTCTGCGTTTAGATGGATCGCGCGATCCGGACCGGTGCACCTTTATAGGCGGGCGTGCCCGAGAGCGCGTCATAGTCGGAGAGAGCAATAACCTTATTCATTTCAGGATAATATCCGGCAATGCTTCCTGTCGGAATATCATACTCAACAGCCGTGAAGCCCTTCACCACACGCTGGGTGTCGCTTGTGATATCGATGCCGATGATATCGATGCGATCACCGTCGCTCAGGCCCCGTGAGGCGAGATCCTCTTTGCTCATGAAGATCACATCGCGTCTGCCAAACACGCCGCGATAGCGATCATCCAGATTGTAGATGGTGGTATTATATTGGCCATGGCTGCGAAGCGTCGTCAAAATCAGAGTGTCGGGATCATTGAGGCGCTGATCCTCTTCCAGCCCGCGCGCCACCAGAAAATTGGCCTTGCCACTTACTGTGTGCCATTCTCGCCGTGAGGCAGGCACATTGAGTCGAAAACCGCCGCGCGTTTTGATGCGGGCATTGAAATCATGAAAGTCAGGGAAGACGATCTCGATTTTGTCTCTGATCCGGGCGTAGTTTTCAATCATTCCATCCCAGTCGATGCCATATTTATCGCCCAGTGTTGCTTTTGCAATCCCGGCGATAATGGCGGGTTCAGACATCAGGCTATCGCTTGGTGGCTTGAGAAAGCCGCGAGAGGCATGGACCATGGACATGGAATCTTCCACGGTGACCGATTGTGGACCGGATTTTTGAATATCCTGATCGGTACGCCCCAGCACGGGCAGCAAAAGGGTGGTGCGGGCCGTGAGCAGATGCGACCTGTTTGGTTTGGTGGCCAGATGAACAGCAAGATCCAGTCCTCTCACGCCTGCAAAGGTGGCGTCAGGATCGGACATGGCCACTGCAAGATTGCCGCCGAGACACACAAGCGCCTTGGAGCGTCCATCAATGATGGCTTGAATGGCCTCGACTGCGTTATGGCCTTTTTCACCGGTTGGACGAAAGCCAAAGGCGCGTTCCATGCCATCCAGCAAGGCAGCATTTGGAATTTCGGTAATGCCCACCGTCCGATCGCCCTGAACATTGGAATGGCCGCGAAGCGGGCAAATTCCGGCACCTGTGCGGCCGATATTGCCACGAAGCAGCAGAAGATTGGCGAGTTGCTGGACGATTTCCGTGCCAATGGAATGCTGGGTAATGCCCATACCATAGCAAGCAATGACATTCTTTGCCTTGAGATAGGTCTCTGCCGTGGTTTCCAGACTGGCGCGGTCAAGGCCCGATTTGCGATAGATTTGCGCCCAGTCCGTGGCGTCTATATCTGCTCGCAGAGCGTCAAGACCGGATGTGTGGGCGGCAATAAATTCGCGGTCCAACACACCCGGACCGCCGTTGGCCAGATCGGCATCGTCGCGCTCAAAGATCAGTTTCATAATGCCTTTGAGGGCCGCCAAATCCCCACCCGCTTTGACCTGTAGATAAGAGGATGCAATGGGGGTAGAGGAAAGGCTCACCATTTCCACGGCATTTTGCGGCGCGGAAAAGCGCTCCAGTGCGCGCTCTTTCAGCGGGTTCAAAACCACGATCGGCACACCGCGGCGCGCGGCCTCATGCAGCGTGGTCATCATGCGGGGGTGATTGGTTCCGGGATTGTGACCAACACTGAGGATCATATCGGCATGATCAAAATCCTTAAGCGTGACGGTGCCTTTGCCAACGCCGATTGAGCGTGGCAGACCAACCGAAGTTGCCTCGTGGCACATGTTGGAGCAATCGGGGAAATTGTTGGTGCCAAAGCTGCGCACAAACAGCTGATACAGAAAGGCTGCTTCATTCGACGCTCTGCCAGAAGTGTAAAATTCGACCTGATCCGGGTTAAGGCGGTTCAGTTCCTGACCAATACGGGTGAAGGCGTCGGCCCAGCTGATCTCGACGTAATGATCTGTTTGCGCATCATAGATCATCGGATGGGTCAGCCGCCCGGCATCCTCCAGCTCAAAATCGCTCCATGCCCAGAGGTCTTTTAAGCTATGCTGGGCAAAGAACTCCAGATTGGCGCGCTTTGAGGTTGATTCCCACGAAATCGCTTTGGCACCGTTTTCACAAAATTCAAATGTGGACGTATGGTCGGGGTCTGGCCAGGCGCAGCCCGGACAGTCAAAGCCATCAGGCTGGTTTGCTTTGAGAAGAGTTTGAGGGCCTTGCACCAACACCTGCTGCTCTTTCAATGCCGTCGCGACCGCTCTCAAGGCACCCCATCCTCCGGCAGGTTCATTGTATTTTTTGATACCTTCAGGGCGCTTCTTGCTCATCGTCGGCTCCATCCTGATTATAAAATGATACGCAGTCACGCACCGTTGGCCTGACACTGTGATGCTTTTGCAAAAAATAATGGCAACGACCGCGGCCCGGTACCATACAGATGTATAGCGCTCGTTCTATCTTCCAACCTTGACAGACAAGAAGATCGGAACCGTCGCGACAAAACCCGCTGTTCAGCAGTACAACATTCTGTGAATGGCGGTTAAGGCTGGAGAGCGGGGCCAACAGCGTCTGAACGCGTTAGACCTATGGAAAGATCAGGTCGCAGAAGGCTGGTTTTTGACAATATCGGCCAGAATCGACACGGCGATGTCTTGCGCCGATTTTGACCCGCGAAAAATGCCAGCAGGCCCGTGAATGCGTTCGATATGTCCTTTTGAAAATCCGCGGTTCAAAAGCGTTTCACGTCGCCGGGCATGGGACGCCTCATTTCCGATCGCACCGATATAATAGGCAGGCGATGCAAGCGCCGATGCGATGAGCGCGTCTTCCCACAGATGATCATGAAACATGAAAACAATGGCCGTGCGCGCGTCGGCGGCAAGATCATAGGTTTTGGTGGTGCTGACAAGCGCCGCGACCTGCGCGCCCAAAGACCTTCCATGCTCCAGGGTCACGGCATCGGCAGACACCAGCTGAACATCAAACTCAGAGATTGCCGCCAGACGGGCCAATTGAACCGCAGATGGTCCGCTGCCCGCAATGATGAGCCGGCGTCGCGGCTTGTACTGCACAGTGAACATCCTTGCATCATCCCTGCGAAATGCTGGCAAGTGCAGGGTCATTGTCTGGGCACGGCGTTGTTGCAGCCCGCTATCGATAGAAACGAGGCTCTCTGTGGGCTGGCTCACATCAAAATAGAGGTCAATTCCACTGCCGCAGGGCAATTGGATGTCGAAATAGTCCGATCCCTCGCCATATCTGACCAGACGGTTCTGGCCATGGGCCAGCGCCTCTAACGCTTCGGCAACAATGGCGCGCTCAATGCACCCGCCAGATAGATAGCCAATGAACGACCCGTCTTCTGAAACCACCATTTGAGCACCAGGATAGCGCGGCGAGGAACCATCAATTCGGACCAAGGTCACGATGACATAACGATTGCCCTTTTTGGCGCAATCAATCCCATAGTCCAGCACGTAGTCGGTCAATGCATCCCATTGCATATCATCGTTTTTCATGTTGGATTTGCCCGCTCCCCCTTTTGGAAAGCCATCTTGCAGGTGCAAGCCTTGCAAGATGGTTTACCGCCGCCACATCATGCTTCTGTGGTTTGATGATCATCAGTGCATGAGAGCTGAGATGCATTCAATACGCCTATCCTTGAAACAGTGATGGGAATCGACGTGGCTGGCATCGCAAATATTGATTGGGGGCTGTTACGGATGCACCGAAATGGGCCGCTGCATGCCATGGCCAGCGCGGATTGTAGAGAATGGCGCGGGCAATTGCGATCATATCGGCATCACCGGTGCTGAGAATTGCTTCCGCCTGTTCGAATTCGGTGATCAGACCAACGGCAACCACGGGCATTTTGGTTGCCGCCTTCACGGCCCGTGCAAAGGGAACCTGATAATTGGGTCCGACTGCGATTTTCTGATCGGGCGAGAGGCCGCCGCTGGAGACATGAATGGCCGAGCAACCTCTTTCCTCCAAGGCTTGCGCAAAGGCGATTGTTTGTTCCAGATCCCAGCCGCCTTCGACCCAGTCGGTTGCTGAAACCCGCATGGTGACGGGGCGATCTGCCGGAAAGGCTTTGCGAACCGCATCAAACACTTCGAGCGGAAACCTCATGCGATTTTCCAGCGATCCACCGTATTCGTCGTTACGTTTGTTTGACAAAGGTGAGAGGAATTGGTGCAAAAGATAGCCATGTGCGCCATGGATTTGAACGGCATCGAGACCAAGGCGGGCAGCGCGCGCCGCCGCATCGGCAAATTCCAGACGAAGCCTTGTTATATCGTCGATGTCGAGCGCCTTCGGGGCGTCATAATCAGATTTGAACGGCACAGCGCTGGGTGCCACTGTTTGCCAACTCTGCGCAGAGCCGGGCGGAATTTGCGCCCCACCCTTCCAAGGCACTTGCGATGACGCTTTTCGCCCTGCATGCCCCAATTGAATGGCGATCGGCATGTCAGACCATGTTCTGATCGCATCCAGCGTCTTGTTCATGGCCGCTTCGCAGGCGTCGGAATAGAGGCCCACGTCGGCATAGCTAATTCTCCCTTCTGGCGACACAGCTGTGGCTTCCAGCGTGAGGATGCCAGCGCCTGATGCGGCCAAGGTGCCAAGATGCATCGTGTGCCAGTCGGTCATTTGACCATCAATGGCGGAATATTGGCACATAGGCGCAATGACAATCCGGTTCTTCAAATTGACATTGCCGATCGACAGCGGCTGAAAAAGGGCAGCAGTGGTCATCTTGGAGTCCGATCCTGAATAGAAAAACGTTTGGTTGGCACAGGCTACAGCATTGTCCGCCCTATATGGCGCAAAATAGCACTTGATATCTCCTGCATAATTTCACCTCAACCTGTTGGGCCCTTAGATGTGAGCCCACTCATGCGTCAAATCAAGCCCGGTGACGCGTTGGAAAGAAAACCATTTTCGATCACCGCGTCTCTCTTCGAAATCGCCTCGCGCTGCTCATCCCCGTCGCGCGCGCGCAAGATAAACCTGCGCCATGCGCTTGGGGTTGTGCCGGTTATGCGGCGAAACGTGCGCGATAGATGTGCCTGATCTGACAGGCCGCAGGCGAGTGCGATTTCCGAAAGGGGGGCATCGCTGATCATCATCTGCTTTTTTGCGTGCTCGATCCGCTGCTGCAAGATGTAATTATGGGGCGATGCTCCGAACACCGATTTAAACGCGACCGGAAAGTAACTTGCGCTCAGATTGACCAGGCGCGCCAGATCGCCCAGCGAAATGGGTCTAGAAATATGATCCTCAACATAGGCTGTTATGCGTTTTACCTGCCATGGGGCCAATCCGCCCGTCAGAAATTTACCGGCCCGGCTGGGGGGCTTGGTGTCGGTGCCAGGCTGCGATGGCAACTCAATCAACATCATTGCATTTCGAATATAGGTGATTGCATCGGTATCATGCCCCTCAATACATTTGAGGGCAATCTGCAAGTGTTTTAATGCTTCAATCGGGGTGTTGGAATGATGATCAGGCCTGTCGACCTTGATCGCATATTCATTCCACACGGCAACTGCTGACATCTTCTCACCTCTTGATGATTGTTTCCGATGAGTGCCACTGTGCGCACGTCGATGCCGGGAAGCTATCCTACTGTTATCAAAGGTCTTCTAGACATGAGTGTAGCGTGACTATACCTATGTATAGTGGTGCTTTGGGGCTTCTGCGCGTGGCCAAAATGCATGCCGCCTCATCAAGAAGAAAGAGCAGCGCAACATATGCGTTTGATCTGACATAGGCGGTCGTTTTCGACAAGACCCCGATGACTTTGGCGGATTATGGTCTTTCAACCTTGAACCTCCACATAAATCGGGAGAAAACCCATGGCCTATACAGTGGCAGATCAGTTTGCCGACACCTTGGCAGCGGCTGGTGTCAAGAGAATATTCGGGGTGGTTGGTGACAGCCTGAACGGGATAACCGACGCTATTCGAAAGCAGGGCAAGATCGAATGGATTCATGTTCGCCATGAAGAGGCTGGAGCCTTTGCGGCCACGGCTGAAGCCCATCTCACCGGCTCCCTTGCTGTGTGTGCGGGCAGCTGCGGTCCTGGCAATCTTCACCTTATCAATGGCCTTTTTGATGCCCATCGCTCACGCGTGCCTGTGCTTGCCATTGCCGCTCAGATACCGTCGGCTGAAATTGGTTCGAATTACTTTCAAGAGACTCGCCCTCAGGAGCTTTTCAAGGAATGCAGCCATTATTGCGAGTTGATTTCTGATCCAAACCAGATGCCGCGCACTCTGGAAATTGCCATGAGAGAAGCAGTGGGAAACAACGGCGTTTCGGTGGTGGTTATTCCGGGTGACGTGGCGTTGAAAGATGCAGCGTCTCATGGTGCACAACGCCCCCTCGCATCGCTTCCCCGCGCTCCAGCGGTGGTTCCACCTCAGGCCGATATCCACGCCCTCGCCGATCTGTTGAATGGCAAGGCGCGGGTGACCTTGTTTTGCGGTGCCGGCTGCAAAGGGGCGCATGCCGACATTCTCGCCTTGGCTGAAAAGCTTAAAGCCCCGATTGTCCATGCGCTTCGTGGCAAAGAACACGTTGAATTCGATAATCCTTACGACGTGGGCATGACCGGGCTGATCGGCTTTTCGTCCGGCTATTATGCCATGAAGGATTGCGATATGTTACTGATGCTGGGCACGGATTTTCCCTATCGGCAGTTCTACCCGCAGGGCGTTGGTGTTGCCATTGCGCAGGTCGATATCAGACCCGGCCAGATTGGCAGACGTGCTGCGGTTGATCTCGGTGTGGTTGGCGATGTGACCTCAACAATCAACGCCCTGCTGCCGCTGCTTAAAGAGCGAACAGACAGCTCCCATCTTGATCAGGCCCTGACACACTACAAAAAAACCAGAAACGATCTGGACGCACTTGCTGCGGGGCGAGGCAAAAAAGGCATCATTCATCCGCAGCAGATTGCCAAGGTTGTCAGCGATTGCGCCGCAGAGGATGTCATTTTCACCTGTGATGTTGGCTTGCCCACGGTATGGGCTGCACGCTATTTGAAAATGAATGGCCAGCGGCGATTGATTGGTTCTTTTTCCCATGGCTCAATGGCCAATGCCATGCCGCATGCCATTGGCGCGCAGGCCGCATTTCCCAACCGTCAGGTTATTTCCCTGTCGGGCGATGGCGGCTTTTCCATGCTGATGGGGGATTTTCTCTCGCTGAGGCAATTGAAACTGCCGGTTAAAATTGTTGTTTTCAACAATTCGTCCCTGGGCTTTGTCGAGGTCGAGCAGAAATCGACCGGTGTTCTTCCCTATGGAACCGATCTTGATAGCCCCAATTTTGCGGCAATGGCCGAGGCCATTGGCATCAAGGGTATTCGCCTCGAACACCCGGATGACGTTGAACCCGGCATACGTGAAGCACTTGCCCATGACGGCCCGGTGCTTGTTGATGCTGTCGTGGCCCGCACCGAGCTTCCGGTTCCTCCCGCCATCAATGTCGAAATGGCCAAAGGCTTCACCCTCTACATGTTGAAGGCGGTGTTCAACGGCCGCGGTGATGAACTGGTTGATCTCGCCGCAACAAACCTCTGGCGTTAAAGCCTTGCTCCGAAAAGTGGGTGCCTGTTTTTGAAAAATCTGTTTCGAAAACAAGATTTTAGTCCATCGCGCAGCCTGCAAACAGCGCGATGGTCTTCGTTTTTGCCGCGCGCGCGGGGTCGTGGGTCGCTTGCGCCATACTCACTTTGGGCTCCAGTTTGTCGCCCGTCTGGATCACGCTGATCTATACCTTTGCTGTCTATTGGCTGTTCAAGGCACAAAGACAGCACTCCCACATCATGACTGAGATTTTGGGCTCGAGGATTGCGATTGTCTGCTCAAATCGAAACCGCCGCCAGCATGGCATCTGGCTAGACGGTTGGCACGGTCCCACCGTCGATGGTGTATTCTGCGCCGGTTATGGAGGCGGCGCGCTCGGACGCCAGAAATGCAATCAGATTGGCGACCTCTTCTGGTTTGGCCGGGCGGCCAATGGGGATCCCACCCAATGAGTCCATGATGATCTTTTTGCCGCCCTCAAGGTCTGTGCCTGCCTGCTTTGCCAGTCGTTCCGCTAAATGAAGAGAGGATTCTGTGGCGATCCAACCGGGAGAAACCCGAACAACCCGAACGCCTTTGGGCGAAACCTCCTTGGAGAGAGACTTGCTATAGGTGGAAAGTGCAGCTTTTGCCGCGGCATAGGCTGTCGTGGATTCCGGGAGTGGAAGAACGTTCTGAATGGACGTGACATGAATAACAACGCCACCGCCTTGGGCAATCATCTCTGGTACCAATTGCCGATCAAGCCGAACGGCCGGATAAAGGTTGAGCGAAAATTCCTGATCCCACACATCGTCCGAAAGCGCTGAGAAGCCTCCGGCAGGTGCCGTGGAGCCGCCAAGCATGTGCACCAGAATATCGATGCCACCCAGATGCTTACGGGCGGCCATTGCCACGGCTTTGCACCCTGCCTCTGTTGTCAGGTCTGCCTCGACAAACGACGCCTGCGGTATATGAGGGGGGCGCGAACGCGCAGTTGTCAGGACTTGTGCGCCAAGGTGTTGAAACAATTGAACGGTGGCGGCCCCGGCCCCCTTGGTTCCTGCTGTCACGAGGACGCGCTTGCCTGTCAGATCGATGAAATCTGCCATCAATTGATCTCCAGCTTTGTGATTTTCTCATCCGTGATGGTGAACGTATGCGTGAGCGTGATCGGGCTTCCGGCAAATGCTCCACTGACGCTGGCGCGGACATGGGATACGTTGCCGTCGGTTTTGACGTCCAAAGGCCGGAGCACGAATTGCGATGCCTGCTTTGCCGCCGTCCACCATGTGCGGATAGCCTCCTGCCCCTGATGCAGGCTCCGTTCATCGTCGACAACGGCATCCGTTGTGAATGTATCCATGAGCGCATCCGCATCATTGCGGTGATCAGCCTCGAAATACGAGGCCACAATTTTGGGCATAGTCATCATGTTCTCCCTGCTTTCTATCTCTGTCTGGAGACATAAGCGTCTTTGTTTATTTCGATAAGTGGGATAAAGTGGCATTCGATGATGAGAAAATCAGGATAATGGAACAGGCAAGCCTTAAAGAACTGAATGCAGTGATTACGATTGCCCGGCGCGGAACATTTCGTGCCGCAGCGGTCGAACTTGAAATGTCCACCACGGCCCTCAGCCATATGATTGCGAAGTTTGAGGCGGGTCTTGGGGTGCGTTTGTTCAATAGGACGACGCGTAGTGTATCGCTGACGGACGCCGGCAGGCTTTTGGTCGACGAAGTAACGCCCTCGCTGCATGACATCTGTGAGACCTTGACCGCCGTGCGCTCCCAGCGCGAAACTCCTTCGGGAACAATCCGTATCAATGCTGCACCGTTTGCGGCCCGCGCCATCATTTCACCAATTGTTCTGGAGTTCCTCCGACGCTACCCCGACATGCATATCGATCTGGTGACGGAAGGCAAAATGGTCGATATTGTCAAAGACGGTTTCGATCTGGGGGCGCGGGTCGCAAGTCTTGTTCCCACCGACATGATTGCGGTCTCGCTTGGCCGTCCCCATCGACATGCGATTATCGCTTCGCCCGACTATCTCGAACGACATGGCAGGCCGGTGGTTCCCACCGATCTGCTTGCTCATCAATGTATCCGCGTGCGCCTTCCCGATGGCTCTCTTTTTCAATGGCGGTTCGAAAAAGACGGAGAACCGGTGCACATCAACGTGCAAGGGCCGATCACACTTGATGAAGCCAGCCTGGTGAAAGCCACAGTGGTTGAAGGTTTGGGCATAGGATATGTCATAGAGCAAGACATCCTGCCGCATATCACGGCCGGTCGCCTTATCCGACTCCTGGAAGATTGGACGCCGCCCTCTCCGGGGCTGTGTCTTTATTACCCTGGCCGGCGGAATCTTTCTGCGGGCATGAAAGCTTTTTTGGAACTGGCGCGCGATTTCGCAAGACGGCAGCAAACTTGATGCGAAAAAGCTCACGTCCCACAGTCCGTGTTTTCTAACGGTGTTGGCAACGGTATCAAGACACCAAAGGCCGAAGGTTCCTGTTTGCAAGAAGGCATTGATGTTTTTGATCGGATGGCTTGTATCCAAATTTTCCCGTTAAGGACGATGCGCGGTGCCAGCCTTTCTGGCTCCTTGCATGATCAAGAGTAATATGGCGATTGGTATATAAATAAAAGAATACAAGCTCTTGCTTGGTCGTTTGGGAATGACAATTCGCGTTACAGAATTATCATTGGATTCAAGTTAACATTTTTAGTTGCTTAATTTATTAGCTGCACCTTTTTGGTGTAAAATTGTGAGTGTGACCTTTTTTAGGTCAACTGAATTTATTTGATGATTTTGCACTGATTTAGACCTGATGAATAGTTGACGTCGAAAGCCCATTTATGCCATCTCAGTCATATGCGTAAGGAAATATCGCGCCAGGGTGGTGACAAACCTGTGTGATTCGGAGCGTTGGCGAAAGAGCGGACGGAAAGCTTCAGTGCGACAGCATGCGATAGCATAGGGCGATAAGTGGGAACCGGTTTTCTGCACCATGCTCTACTGCATAATTCCTTAAATCGGGATCGATTTAAGGAATTATGCAGCGGATTTAAAGAGTTACAGCGTCCTCTGTGCGCCTTGTATGGCGTATAGCGTTGTAAGGGGGTAGCAATGAGTCGGACTGGATTGATCAAGATATCTCATCGGCGTGGGTTGCTTCGCGCAGGCGTTTCGCTGCAAACACTGGGCATTGCGATTGCTGCTGGCCTTGCCGGTGCAAGCCCTGCAGAAGCCGGTTGTACCAGCACCGGATCAGTGCTTAGCTTTCAATGCGACGCGGGCGGCGTGAACATTCAGCCATATGGGACGGATGTAACGACTGTTGTTGGCATGACGATTCCGAGCGGATGGATCAATTATTCCGTCAGGCCGGCAGGGACACAGGTCGTTACCCAGCCGCTGGCAATAACGCTCATTGTTTCCAATACCAGCGTTACTGCGTCTGGTAATGGTGCTGTGAATGTATCTGCTCACGATTATGCGGCCGACATCACGGTGAATTTGGATTCAGATGTTGTCCTTGAAAATACAGGCGGTTCCGGCGGTCTTTGGGTGCGCGATGAGAAGGGCGGCAATATTGTTGTCACCAGTGGGGCAACAATCACGTCCACAGGCTCTCCGGCGTTGACAGCAACCAGCAATGCCGGGTCAGTGAGTATCACCAACACAGGCACCGTTACCTCCACCGATAATTGGGGCATCTACGCTGACGGCAGCCCTGTTGCAGGTTCAGCCGTGCCGGTTACGGTGAATAACAGCGGTTTGGTCAATGCCTACCTCGCGGGTATCCGCGCCATTGATTATCTTGGTAACGCGAAAATTGAAAATTCCGGAACGGTAACCTCGACAACCAAACAGGGTCTGATTGCCTGGTCACAGTCAGGTGATGCCAATATCGACAACTCCGGGAGTGTTCTGGCGCGCAATTATATCGGTGTGCAGGCCTCTGTCGACGCGGGCAATGTGACTGTCACCAACAGTGGTTATATTGAGGCCCAGCGCGACACGTCGCTTGGTGTTTCGACGACCAATCAGGGCATTTCCGCGTCCGCGACCAACAATGTTACGGTCACCAACACGGCAACGGGACGGGTGATTGCGGGATCAGACAGCGGTATCTATGCGCAGGCGGACAACGGCACGATTTTGCTGAACAACGCTGGGCGGGTAACGGGCACCAATGGTGTTGTCGCCAATGCCACGATTGGCGATGTGTCATTGACCAACACGGGCACGATTACAGCAACTGCTGGCAATGGCGCCGCCCTCACCAGCGGCAATGGCGCGGTGTCGCTCACCAATAACGGCACCATCACGGGCACGGGCCTCGGGGTATCCTTGAATGGTACCACCAACCTGCTTCAGAACAACGGCACCATCCGCTCCAGCGGATCGACAGCTGTGCAGACCGGCAATGGCAACAGCACGGTGGTGGCGAATGGTGTGATCGCCGCCCACACGGCCTCGGACACAGCGATCAGCATGGGATCGGGAAGCAATCGTCTCGTTCTTTCCGATACGGCATCGCTGACAGGCAAGGTGGTGAATGCCAGCACAGGCAATATGCTGGAGTTGACCGGCTCAGCCAGCGGAACCCTCGCTCTTGGTGCTGCGGGCACTGCGAGTAATTTCCAGGGCTTTGCCAATCTGACCAAATCGGGCACAGGTCAGTGGACCGTGACTGGCGACGGAGCAACTGGTTTTGGTGGTGCGGGTGCCATCGACGCGGGAACTCTGACGCTCACGGGCTCGCTTGGCCTCTCGACCATGACCATTGGCAATACCGGGCAGGCGACGCTTAACGTCAACGCGGGGGGCACGCTGACCAGCAGCCATGCCACGATTGGCACCAATGCCGGTGGTAACGGACTTGTCACGGTTTCCGGTTCTGGCAGCAAATGGACGAGCACTGGAAACATCTACGTGGGCAACGGCGGCAATGGCACACTCAATGTGCAAAATGGCGCTGTGGTCGCGGCGGTGGATGGCTATGTTTCCACCCTGACAGGTTCGACGTCCACTCTCTTGGTTTCTGGTGCATCGGCGGCCATGAACCTCTCCGGTGTGTTCATCGCTGGTTATAGCGCAGGCACCAATGCCACCGTGACACTCAGCAATGGCGGTCAAATTAGCGGCCTGCAAGGAACGCTTGGCGATCTGGCGGGATCATCAGGTTCGATGAGCATCTCCGGCAGTGGGTCTAAATGGTCGGCGTTCGTCGATAATAGCATCACCTATTCCGGCTATTTGAATGTTGGTCGGCTTGGTGCTGGCAGCTTGACGATCAGCAACGGCGGGACTGTGAGCGGCGAGCGGCTCTACATCGGCAATGATGTCGGCTCCCAAGGCACAGTAACATTGAGCGGCAACGGCTCTCTAATACAGATGAACAGCAATCTGTATGTGGGAAGTGAAGGAACAGGTACGCTTACCTTGTCCGATGGCGCGCAGATCTCTGCCGCTGCCATCAAGGTTGGTTATCTGAGTGGCGCGATTGGTACTTTGAATGTCGGTGCTGCCTCCGGGCAAACGGCAGCGGCGGCTGGCACCATCAACACCGCTGAAATCGTGCTGGGTGCTGGCGCAAGCAAGCTTGTGCTCAACCATACGGAGAGCAACTTTGGCCTCTCCGCCAATATCACTGGTGCCGGCCAATTGAGCCAATTGAGCGGCACAAGTATTCTCACCGGCACCAACACCTATACCGGTGGCACGACAATTTCGGGTGGTACACTATCGATCGGCAATGGCGGTACCGCAGGTTCGGTTGCGGGCAACATTACGGACAATGCGTCCCTGGTTTTCAACCGTTCCGATGATGTGCAATACGCCAACACCGTCTCGGGCACAGGATCTGTCACCAAAGCAGGTGCGGGCGTTTTGACACTCACCGGCGCAAATACCTATACCGGCGGCACAACCGTGTCGGCAGGCACATTACAACTGGGCAATGGTGGCAATTCCGGTTCACTCGCGGGTGCAATTGCCAACAGCGGCACGGTTGTCTTTAATCGTACAGACGATGTTGTCGCAGGCGGGGCTATCACCGGGTCTGGCGGGCTGATCAAGCGTGGTGCTGGTAAGTTAACACTGACCGGTGCCAACAGTGCGGCTGCTGGCACAACCGTTGAACACGGTCAGTTGCAAATTTCAGATGGCACGTCACTGACCAGCAACGTGACTGTCGGGTCTGGCGCTTTCTTGTTGGCCACAAATGGTGGCGCTATCAATGGCATGGTCTCGGTGCAAGACAGCGGCACATTGGTTCTCGCGCCACCCACCGTTTCGGGCTATGGCCTTTCCATGACAGGTTTGACGTTGTCGCATAATGCCACCCTGTCCGTGATCCTGGGCGCGCCGACAGGCACCGCGCTTGCCTCTGTTGGCACATTGTCTCTGGATGGCATGCTGAATGTCATCAATGCCGGAGCGATGACGCAGGGTGTTTATCGCTTGCTTGATTATACCACGCTTGCGTCCAACGCGGGTCTTCGGCTTGGCACGACGCCAACTGATTTTTCCTATGAGATCCAGCAGGTTTCCGGGCAGGTCAATCTGTCCGTCCTGACCAGTACGATGTCGTACTGGAATGGTAGCCAGACCACGCCAGATGGAACGGTTCACGGCGGCAATGGCACCTGGACCAACAACGCGGGCGTGACCAATTGGACCACACCACTGGCCAATCAATCACGCGGATGGAGCAACACATTCGCCGTGTTCGGCGGAACAGCCGGAACGGTGACGATTGACAATACATTTGGGGCCGTCTCTGCATCGGGACTCCAGTTCATGGTTGATGGTTACACCCTCACCGGCGGGCAGTTGACGCTAGCAGCATCTTCTGGCCAGACCCCCATTCGCGTCGGTGATGGAACATCCTCGGGTGCTTCTTTTGTAGCGACGATCAATTCGGACATTACAGGCACAACAGGGCTTGAAAAGACCGACCTCGGCACACTGGTTTTGACGGGAATGAACAACTACACCGGGGGCACGACAATCACGCAAGGATCCTTGCAGATTGGCAATGGTGGCACTTCGGGTTCAATCCTGGGGGATGTTGTCAACAACGGTATTCTTGCTTTCAACCGCAGTGATGCAGGCACCTACGCGGGATCGCTTTCTGGCACCGGTGTTTTCAACAAGCTCGGCTCGGGCACGCTGACACTGGCTGGGACAAACACATACACGGGCAATACCAATGTTAACGCTGGCACGCTGATCGTGAGTGGCGGTCAGGCCATTGGTGATACAAGTGCTGTGAGTGTGGCAAATGGTGCGCACCTGACCGTGCAGAGCAACGAGACAATTGGATCGATTGCGGGGGCCGGTGGCATTACACTTGCCGGTGCCAATCTCACCGCAGGCGGCAATAATACCAGTACGCTTTATTCCGGTGTTATCGATGGATCGGGTGGCCTGATCAAAACCGGCTCTGGCATTTTGGTGCTCACGGGGGCCAGCAGCTATACAGGCGGCACCACAATTGCGGCAGGCACGCTTCAGATCGGCAATGGCGGTACGACGGGTTCCATTACCGGCAATGTGGTGAACAATGCCAACCTCGTCTTTAACCGTTCTGACAATTACGTCTTTAACGGCTCCGTCACGGGTGCCGGTTCCGTGACCTTCAAGGGCGGCGGCAAGGTCGAGTTCTCTTCCCCTTACAATGGTCCGGTGTCGGTCGAAGACAGCTTTACCCAGCTACAACAGGGCACGGTGACGGCCTCGCAGTTCACCGTGAATGCGGGTGGTGTTCTCGGAGGTACTGCCTCAATTGGTGGTCTGACCATCAATTCGGGGGGCACTGCTGCTCCGGGTTATTCGCCTGGCACCCTTACGGTGAACGGTCCGGTAACATTCAATAGTGGCTCGATCTATGCTGTGGATGTAACCCCTGAAGGTGCCCATGACCTCATCATCGCCAACGGGGCGGTTACCCTGTCGTCGGGGGCCAGTGTGCAGGTGTCGGCTGTGGCGGGGCGCTATCCCTCGACCAGCAAGATGGCAATCATCACCACATCGGGCACAGTCACTGGAACCTTTGGTGGTGTGACGTCAAATTATGCTTTCCTGTCACCGCAGTTGAGCTACGATGCCCAGAATGTCTATCTGACGTTGAACTCTAACGGCGTGAATTTCCGAGATTATGCCCGCACCCCCAACCAGACCAATGTGGCTGACGCGGCGCAGTCTTTGGGCACCGGCAAATTGGTGTTTGACGCACTTTATGCCCTGCCGCAAACGGCGGTGGCACCTGCTCTGGATCAGCTTTCGGGCGAGATCTATGCGTCTACCAACCCAGTCATACACCAGCAGTCTATTTATCTGCGTGATGCCGTTGGCGCTCGTCTTCGCCAGTCCGAGGCGACAAGCGGCGATCCTTCCAGCGCCTTGAATGCCGCGGCCAAGGCGGGTGGACCTGTGAGTGCCGACGTGGGTAAGGATCTTTTGCCCACTGTCTGGGTGCAGGGCTATGGTGGCTGGGGTGAGCGGTTTGGCAACACCAATGCCGCAACAACCTCCAACACGATTGGCGGTGTTTTTGGCGGTGTTGATGTCGAGTTGTCTGATACCTTGCGCGTGGGTCTGATTGGTGGCTTCAGCCAATCGCATTTCGATGTCGATGGTCGCAATTCGTCTGGCTCGATGAGCAATTACGATTTAGGCCTTTATGCCGGAAAGCAGTTCGGACCTGTTGCTCTGCGGGTTGGGGTTTCACACTCCTGGCATGATGTAACAATATCGCGGAACATCTCCTTCTCAGGCTTCTCGGATTCAGAACAAGCAGACCGCATGCTTGGCACGACCCAGGTGTTTGGCGAACTGGCCTATGACATGGATGTCGGCGGTTATAATCTTGAGCCCTTCGTTGGCTTGGCCTATGTTAACACAAAGGGTGGATCTTTCACAGAACGTGGCTTGAACGGCGCTGCACTGGCGGTCAATACCGACACGCAAAATACGCTTTACTCCACCTTGGGTGCACGGGCTGCAACAACGATAGCCTTGGGTGAAAGCGTGTTGACCCCAAGCCTGACCCTTGGCTGGCAACATGCCAACGGCGATACCTCCTCTGAGGCGAGCGCCCGGTTCCAGTCCGGTGGATCAATGTTCCGGGTCTCTGGTGTGCCGACAGCAAAGGATACGGCGTTGATCGGGATCGGCGTGGCCTACGACATTTCCGAAACTTCCAAATTCCAGTTTAACTATTCGGGGCAAATTGCGACGCATGGGGTTCAGAATGCCTTTAGTGCTCAGTTCTCTGTGAAGTTCTGACATGACTGGGCGCTGCGTTTTGGCATCATTTAAACGTGTTGCATTGTTTTCTCCTTCAATCGAGTCCGATTGAAGACATCATGCAGCAGGCCGTTTGCTATGTCTGTTGAGCCGATCGCTCAATGGGCCTTGTTTTCGGTCCGTGCCTCCGGCGGATCTATTTTTGAACGACAGTGAAGGTAAAGCAGACATGACAAAGCGCGCAACTGCGGTAATGGTGAGCCTCCTGGTCGCCCTTTCAGGCGGACCGCTCACAGCGATGGCCCAGACAAAGGCTGCGGGAACACAAGCCAAGCCGGTTGCCCCGGTTGACGCGCCCTCGCAACCTCAGGGCACAACGGCAACCTACCAGGACTGGCTGGTGCGGTGTGTGACCTCCGCTGAGAATGCGCAGACCTGCGAGATCACCCAGAATTTGCAAGTGGAAGGGCGCGGTCTTGTGGCAATCGTTGCTTTGGGAAAAATCAACCCCAAGGACAATATGCGGATGGTTGTGCAGGTTCCCGCAGGCGTCTGGCTGCCGGCTGGTGTGACATTGAAGATAGACGAGAAGGCAAATCCACTGCATCTTGAATATAAGCGTTGCTTACAAGGCTGTTTTGCAGAGATCGAAGTGGATACAACAATCTTGCAGGCCCTAAAATCCGCCACACAAGCCGGAAGTTTCACATTTGAGGATGGCAATCGACGTCCTGTGACTTTGCCACTGTCCTTCAACGGCTTTGCAGCAGCCCTTGATGCGAGCCTGAAGCCCTGATCGAATAATAGGCATTGTGACAGGCGTTGCATCTGTAAATGCCCAGCCTGTCACAGCGTCATTATTTACTTGAGATTGCTTGATACGGTAGTGGCTGCAGCGACGATACCGACGGGGCTTGCGACCATGTTGACGAATTTTGAGAAGTCGACGGAGGGGTGACGGGACGCGTATATGACGTCGCGGTTTTTGACTTCGAAGGTCTGTCCGATGAGGAGGCTGTCGGCTTTTTCCATG
>NZ_MKIM01000018.1 GCF_001939045.1 Rhizobium oryziradicis | reverse complement strand
GCCCAATCCGCTAAACCCCGTGCCGTATGATTTGCCTGCGAATAAGACCAAGAGCGTGTTTCGGACCAATACGCATAAGGGGCAATCAGCCTATAAGTTTAATGAGTTAACGTTCGAAGACGAGGCTGGGCGTGAAGAGATTTATATTCACGCTCAGAAGGATTACACTCTCAAGGTTTTGAATCACAAGACCGAGAGGGTGGACGTCAATTATGTCCAGTCGGTCGGTGGAGCTTCGGTGCGTGAGATTGAGCGCATGGATATTCAAAATATCGGCCAGAGCATGAGTATAAACGTAGGGACAGGACCAGCTGGCGACATGGTTCGGGGCGCGTTGACGCAGGACATTTTCGGTATTCGCGGAGCCGCCTATTTCCTCAAGAGCATGTTTTCATCCATGTCGGGAAGCGGCACTTACTCGGTGAATGCCGCGTCGACCATTATGTTAAACGCGGCTTTAAACTCCGTTCACACAACCGGTGGAACCAGCCTCGTGACGGTCGGTATGGATCATATTCAAAACGTCGGTGGAAGTGTGCGCCTCGCTTCAGGGCAAAATTCCGAGGAGGTGATCCACGGGATAAAGACGGTTGAAGCTCATGAAGCCATATACTTTCGCAGCGGGAAATCCGAATTACGATTGGACGCGGACGGAACAATCACGGTGAAGGGTGTAAGGATGATCATTGAGCAAGAAGAAACCGTGAAGGCGACCGCTACCAAGATAGAGTTAAATTGATGAGAAGAAGAATATTTTCTGCTTTCATTTCTTTTTTTTACTTAGGCGTCCTCGCGGACGCCGGTTTTGCGGATGATAATAAGGAAAATGGCGATATGCGTTCTCAATTAACGATCTATGTGGCACCGCCTTTGCTTGAGAAAGGCGGAACCGTGATTGTTGTATCAAATCCGGTGGCACTCGCTGAATGGCGTGATCTATCGCAAGGAGATAACCCTGCCCGGGACGATCCGCACAATGAGAAAAAGAAAAATCTCCAACCCGGGGATCGCCTGTTCGGTGCTGTTGTATCGAAAAAAGTGTCGATCATTGAGTTCGTTTATCCGGAGGGAGGTACGTTCGGCTTTAATCTGGTGCCCTTGCCGACTGCGAGTGGCCGCGCTGCAACTGCCCCAGCACTTATGACGAAGCGCGTTCTTGTTGGTGATGGCGGATATAAGGACTGGAAGACAGGCAAAGAGTATATTTGGGAGAGCGTTTCGACGATTCATGTGGTTGGACCTGAGGCCACGGAAGGAGACAGCCGTAGCGCCAGCGTGGCTGAAGCAGAAATCATGAACTTGCCTCCCAAGAAAACGACATATGAAGGAGTAACGGTCTCGGCACCTACGGACGAGCAATTGGAACAGGTCATCGTCAAGGTTCCGCACTGAGGGAATTAACATGAGCATACTGAAAATATATACTCGATCATTCCATCCCCGTGAGGATTTTAGAACGGGTGGAATGTTCTTCCACGGGGATAATCGTGGATTCAGTGCGTCGACTGGTGTGACTTCCCGCATTTACCATTGGATTCAAGTTAATTTAAAAACTGCGGAGTTCGGAGTAGCGGTGTGCCGCTCAGATCCGAGTTCAAACCCGAGATTAATCAATGCGACAGGCTTGAAGTTCAGTAATGATTATACTCGGCCAGAAACGCAGCCGAGACATAGTGAGACGCCAAAAAACATCACGCCTTATCGTCCAGATGGAAATCAAAACATCAATATCCGTATCGTCTATGCGGGTAAGAATTTTGCTTTTCCGACTGACGAGGCCGGTGTCGTTACACAAAAAATTGGAGATGCCCAAGAGGCTATCGGGATGAAGCCTTGGGTGTCGAGTGAAACGCCACATGATGTGCTTGGCGGACAGGTCTCCGACGGCAAAAGCAACTACACGGGACCGACCAGCATTCTTCCTTATGAAGTCCAGTCGCCAGTGACATATGACAAACAAGACGGCTTTGGCGTAAGGTCTCCAGTGAAGCACACCGATGAGCGCTGGAGTGGAATGGTTCCTGACCTTGATGTGATGAACAATGTGTCGTTGCGGATCAACAGAGACCTCAAAAGGGTTGATGTGTCCTGTGCTATTACGGGAGACGGTTTTCCCAATTGCGAAAGTTTTATCATCGATGGTTCCAGCAAAGTTCTTTTTTTGGCAAGCCATGTTCGGACGGGAACTGCCGTCGCTCAATTGCCGGGTAACCGCCAGATTCCGATGAGCAACACGTCATTGGATGTTGATTGGCAGCCTGATGACAGTTTTGGGGCAGCGGTAAACGTGCGGGTTGTCGTAGATTTCACCGGTGCAGGTGCCGCCAATGATCTTGGTATTGGCGCAAAAACGCGGGAGGCGTGGAATGCTCTGCATACGAAGCGAAATCCGTACGGTTCCTACAGTCAACGCGTGCGCGAACACATTCCGTTACCGCAGAGTCAATGGGTCGATGATAGGATCAATAATAATCCCGATATGGTTGACTATGTCAGAAAGGCGCGTGCGGCGGCTGGTCGCTGGTTCGACGGCGATGGAGAATGGTGGGCTGGTGAGGACTGATCGCGTTGCCCGGGCGTTATCGTGTTTGATCTGAATTTGATTCCATGTGTCGAATTTGCGCTTTTAAAAGAATGTTTTCGCCGACAATAAAAAGAGAGTCACCATGCCCGCCATCACCCGCCTCGGCGATATAGGTTCCGGCCACGCCTGCCATTTTCCACCCACAACCGCCGTTGAAGCGAGTGGTGATGTGTTTATCAATGGGCGTGGTGCCGTGCGGGTTGGGGATGCCTATGGGGCGCATGCCTGCTCGTCCTGCCCGGAGCCCAGCCATGGCCGCGCATTGGCGGCTGGGTCGCCCACCGTGTTTATCAATGGCAGGCCTGCGGGGCGCATTGGTGATGCTATTGATTGTGGTGGTGCGGCGGCGGAAGGGTCGGGGAATGTGTTTTTGGATGAGAATGCTTGAATATGTTGAGAGAGCGTTGATTTTGCCTGACAGCGTCGGCACCTTGCGCTAATCCATACGCATGCGTCTTCGTTCCGATATGTTTGTGTCCGCCCTGATCCGCACCGTGTTTTCGCGCGGTGGTTATGCGGCTGTGGAGCGCAAGGGTATGGATCAGGCGGGGGCGATTTTTATTCGGCAGCGCTTTCGTGATGGTTTCGAGACGTTGTTTGGTCCGGCTCCGCAAAGCCTTGTTGATGACGAGGGGGCCATGGATCGGCGCTTTGAGCAGCGATTGGACCTGGCTGAGCCCGAAGATGTGGCGGCGTTGATGGCGCGCGAAACCAAATGGGATCCGGATCTCTGGCTGGTCGAGTTGGAGATCGATACCATTGATGGGCTGTTTGTTGTTGAGCAGCCATGATGCGTTGGGCGTCGCTATCTGGTGTTACACCACGGGAAATTGGCAATGCCTCTGGGTATCAGAAAATCGGACAGCATCGCGGCTCGATGCCGATTTTCTCTGTCATATAGAGTCCCTTGTTTTCGTTTGTCTATTCGGGAAAACCGGATTCCACTTTTCCCTGACAAACTCTAGCCGCGGTGCTGCTTTAAATAGGCAATAATATCATTGCCTTCTTCCTGGTGTGCGTCTTGGCCCGGTTTGGGGTCGTCGCGGTGGGTTTGATAGGTTTGCTGGTCGGCGCGCAACCAGGCTTCGATCTGCCGTTGGCATTCGCGCCCATCCAGCGAGGCAATGAGGCGGGCGATGCGTGGCTCGTTTTGCTCCAGCTCGGTCAAATGCGGATAGAAGCGGCTCAGCACAAATGTGATGTCGGGAAGGGTCATGGCAAGCCCCAGAAGGGCCGTGGCAAGCTGGCGTCCGGACAGGTCGAGCAAAATGCGCTCTGCCAGCCAGCGGCTGGAGGATAGCGTATCGGAAAGGGCCGTGGCAAAGGCGCTGGCCTCGCGCGTGCGGGCAAAGCGCACCAGCAATGCCTCTTGCACGGGGTTTATGCTGCGCAGACCCTGCCGGTCATGTTGAGGGCGGTGCAGGTGCTGGTCCAGCGCAATCAAGGTCTGGCGCAGCGCTTCTTCGCGTTTGCGCTTGGCGGCTTCTGCCACGGTGGCCGCCTCTGTCTCAGTGGGGATTTCTGCAAGCTCGATTTTCTTGATGGGGGCGGGGTCTTCACGCACGGGAATAGCGCGCGGTGGTGCTTCCATCATGTCATGAGCAACACCGTCCTGGTCGGTCGAATGGGCGGCATTGTCTTGCAGGGAAAATCGCAAGCCGACGAGCGCGTCAATCATGGCGGGGGAGAGCGCTTCGCGGCGCACAATGGCGCGGGTGTGGGCTTTGCCCTGGGTGCGGGCAATGGTCAGCATCAGCTCGTCCGTCAGACAGGGAGATGCGGTGAGAAAGGGTGCCGAGATCGAAATGGGTTGGCAGGCAATAAAAAACGCCACTGGCTCCGGCACATTTGGTGATTGGGAAAGAGCAGCCACAGCTGCGCGCCTTGCCTCCAGCGTTGAGGATTGAAATAGCGGTTGAAACAACAGCGCGAATTGCTTGAGGTCTGCCTTGGCGGGGCGTTCAATGGATTCAAAACTCGAGACGGTGGCCATCAAAACCACGTCCTTGTTGCGATCGTTCCGTGTGTTTTCCAACGCCCTAAATTGATCATTCACGACATTACCCGTCCCAACGCGATACTAATTCCCTCAAGATACAGGGTAATCGTTAGCAAGCTGTTAACCATCAATGGTGTTTAATAAGAACAATCGAATAGGCGTAATATCACGGCGTGTTTCGATTGATGATGCAATCACATGGTGACAGCGCATGAGATATGCCGCTGGGAAAGTCTGGAGAATGGCACAGAATGCCCGGTCAAACAGCGCGATGCGCTTTGGTTGGGATGTGTTGGCCCTCACACGGGGGTAGGATGAAATCGATCTCTTCATCCGTCTCAAACGTTAAAATTGGAGACGAGCATGGCCGACATCGTAAGACTGAAAGATCATTTTGAGCATAAACCGGCAAAGCGTCCGCCAGAGGGCGTGCAGGCGCGCATTTTGCTGTTTACGGGCGTTCGTTATGCGCGCACAGAGCCTTTGCTCATTGGTGCCGCGTCATTAACCGGCAAGCGTCCTGTGCACGATTCCCATCCCTACGAAGGGTAGAATAACGCAGCATCCCTTCACGGATTGGCAATCGGTTTGCAGCTTGCGCCTTTCAAAAAGGCCTCGGCATCTGGCTTGAAGCTATCTTGTGGCACCATGGCGCGCAGCACGGCATAACCTTTGTGCGTGGGCATTTCGACAAAGATCGTCTGAGTCAGGGCGTCGGATTGTTCGGCGCGCAAAACCGCGATCTGGGCTGAGGTGGCAGCAATAATATCCAGCTTGCCTTCCACCGATGTGCTGTCATTCATGCTGTAGGACTCGTTGGCATTGCGGTCAAACACGCCAATCGACCAGAAGGGGACCGCGCCTGATGCAGTGATGCGCACGGGATTTTCGCTGACATCAAAGGCGCAGGCTGCGACTTTCAAAAACGGATCGCCAATGGTGAGGCCCGCTTTGTCCATCTGATTGCCAAGACTATAAAAACGATTGAGCGGACCCTCAAAGGTAATGCGTGTGAATGCATCCTTGCCGGTAAAATGCGGCAGGGCCAAAATGATGATGATGTGCAGAAAAACCGCACCAATCAGGCCAATCGCAACAGCAAACAGCAGTTTAAACATTGCCGCACCCAATGCGCTCGATGCGTGGCATGGTCAGGGCAACCAGGCCGGAGTTGCCTGCCGCAGGCGTGTCCAGAAGGGTCAGATTGAGCATGATAGGCCCACCATCGGGCGCAATGGCCAGCCAATTGTTGGCCGTGGCTTTGGCACCGATGGTGATGTTCATGGTGCCGTCAGGGTTTTTCAACGTGATGATCGAGTTAAGGGCCGTTGGCAAATCCTGCGACACGTTGAGCGGCTCACCATTGGGGCGGGTGGCGTAAAGCGTCCAGAACCGCGTTGTCGGCACGCTGCCTGCGAGTTTGTAGCGGCACAGGCCAGTGAGCCGCTGGCCGCTGGTGTCGGTGGTGGCAATAAAGGTCAGCCCTTCGGCGCTGCCCAGCAGCAGACGCCCGGCGCGGGCGCGGTGTGAGCGAGCGTAGGGATCGGCGGAGGCCGTCTGCGCTTCGGGAAAGGCTCGCCAGCCATCAATCGAGATTTCGCCAAAGCCAACGGTGGCATTCAACGCCACCAATGTGGATTGAATCCCAAGGCCAAAGGCGATGACAAGAGCAAGGAGGACAAGAAGGGGAACCCTGAACACGCGCTAATTATGACCTTTTGACACTGTGACGGCGCTTGCGCCGTTGTAAACACCTGTACCAGAATGCGATAGCACCCCTAAACCTTGATTGAAATGGCTTGCATGCTGCATTCCAACAGGGCTTTGTGGGCCCAATAGGGCAAAGATGCGATCAGTTTAACGTCTGCTGCTTTTCTGGCGCTGAAAATGGCTTGGCTTCGGTGAACATGGTGGCAAGATCGCGCAACAAGGCCGTTGTTTGAACCGAGAGGCTACGAGGCCGCACAAAGGCTGTGGTTTCGGTGTTTTGCTCCATATCCTTGGTTGGTTTGACCGGCTTGACCACGGTAACAGCAGGCTCCAGCACCCCGGGAATCGGGCGGATGGCAATGCCTTGGTGGGCATAATCCATCACGGTTTTGAAGGTCATGGCGGGAAGCGATCCGCCCGTCATATTGTTGGTGGAGGTGTAATTATCATTGCCAAACCACACGGCGGTGGTGAAATTGCCGGTAAAACCCACAAACCATGCATCGCGATAGGCTTGGGTGGTGCCGCTTTTTCCGGCTGTGAGAATGCCGTCTAGGGCAGCTTTTCTGCCCGTGCCGATATAGGGCACTTTGGTCAGCATCTGGTTCATGTAATCATCAGCCTGCTGGGTCAGCACGCGTCGTGCAGGCTCGGCATCGCGCTCGAAATTGTAGAGCACATCGCCACGATAATCGAGAATTTCATCAATGCCATGGCGGCGCGATTGCATGCCGCCTGCGGGCAGCACGGCATAGGCGGTGGCCTGATCCATGATAGTGACTTCGGAGGTGCCCAGCGGAATGGTGGCATCCTTGCGAATGGGGGTTTCAACCCCCATCAGCTTGGCCATGCGGATAACGGAATCAATGCCGAGGCGGTCTTTGACTAGCCGTACCGGAACCGTGTTGATCGATTTGGCCAGCGCTGTGGTCAGTGTCACCTTGCCCGCATAGCTGTTGCCGTAATTGTGCGGGCTCCAGTTGCCCCAGCTGAGAGGGCCATCGACAATGGTGCTGTCGGGTGTCAATCCGGCTTCCATGGCCACCGCATAGGTATAGATCTTGAAGGACGAGCCGGGTTGGCGCAGGGCGCGAGTGGCACGGTTGAACTGGCTTTCACCATAATCGCTGCCGCCCACCATGGCGCGCACCGCACCGCCGTTTTCAAGGGTCACCAAGGCACCTTGCTTGACATTATACTGCTCACCATAGTCGCGCAGCGTGTTGCTGACTGCTGTTTCAGCCACTTTTTGCAGGCCGGGATCGATGGTGGTGCGCACAATCAACGAGCGCTCAGGAAAGCGGGTACCAAGCCGCTGCACTTCATCAAAGGCCCAATCCAGAAAGAAATCCGGCGATTCCTGCTCGGCGCGGTCCACCACGGTGGCCGGGTTGCGTCTGGCGGCAATCACCTGTCCTTCGCTCATAAAGCCGCTTTGCACCAGATTGCTCAGCACTTCATTGGCGCGGCCACGGGCGGCGGGCAAGTTCACGTGGGGTGCATATTTGGCTGGTGCCTTGAACAGACCCGCCAGCATGGCGGCCTCGGCCAGATTGATGTCGCGCACACTCTTGCCAAAGTAAAATTGCGAGGCAGCGGCTGCGCCAAACGTGCCGCCGCCCATATAGGCGCGGTCAAGATAGAGCGACAGGATCTCCTTTTTGGACAGGTTTGCCTCAAGCCACAGCGAGAGAAAAGCTTCCTTGATCTTGCGCTCAATGGAGCGCTCATTGGTCAAAAACAGGTTCTTTGCCAATTGCTGGGTGAGGGTGGAGCCGCCTTGCACCACGCCGCCAGCACGCGCATTTTCGCTCAAGGCTCTGAAAAGGCCAATGAAATCGATGCCGAAATGGCTGAAAAACCGCCGATCTTCCGTGGCCAGCACCGCCTTGATCAGATTGTCCGGCAGATCGGCAAAAGCCACGGAATTTTCATGGATAATGCCGCGATGGCCAATGACATTGCCGTAACGATCAAGAAAGGTGACGGCAAAATCACCGCGATTGCGCCAGTCTTTCACCGTTTCCTGAAAGGCGGGCATGGCCAGAGCCAGCAGCAAAACGGCCCCGACAGTGCCCCATGTCATGCATTCGCCAAGCACTTCAAACAGCATCTTCTTCCAGCCACGCATGCGAAAACGGCGAAAGAAAATCGTCAGCTCTTCCCAGAACTCGGCCAGCCGAAAGCGGGTGTTATAAAGGGTCGAATCGAGCCACGCATCGATCTTGAGGAAAATATGCCGCTTTTTCATCGTTTCTGCGCTGTCCGTTGCAGGCTGCCGACATAAGCCGGAAGTCAGTCTTTATCCCACCATGCTTTAAACTGCAAAGCTTGACTTAAAATCTCTCAACGCTCATGGCGTGGGTCCATCATAGGCGCGATCAACGGCCACGTCGTGAAACATTCCAGATTGCAACCAATTTGGGCTATAGTGAGAAGAGAGGCGGGATCGGCCCGCTGAGGATAATGATGAGCACCGAACCTTATTGGAAAACCAAGAGTCTGGCCGAGATGACCACCGTGGAGTGGGAAAATCTCTGTGACGGCTGTGGTCTCTGTTGTCTCAACAAGCTGGAGGATTGGGAAAGCGGTGAGGTGTTTTTCACTTCCGTTGCCTGCACGCTGCTGGATGGCGAAACCTGTCAGTGCAAGGATTATCCCAACCGCAAGGCAACCGTGCCCGATTGCATTCAGTTGACTCCCGATCAGGTGGAAACCCTCTCCTGGTTGCCGCCAAGCTGTGGCTATCGGCTGGTGCATGAAGGGCACGATCTCTATTGGTGGCACCCTTTGGTGTCAGGCGATCCCGATACCGTGCATCAGGCCGGAATTTCGGCCAAAGGCCGCACCGTCAGCGAAGATGATGTCTCGGTGGATGAGTTTGAAGACTATCTCTGTGATTGGCCGCTGACCGTATTGGATGACAGTGCCGGACACACACCATAGGCAGGGTTGTGCCTGGCGTGAACACAGGTCGATAGCGGGGCAGGCGAGAAAAGAATCAGTTTTCTCAATTGCGATCCATGCGCGTCGACATCCTGATTTTGTTCAGGTTGCAATGTGCTGCCAAATTGGAAGACATAAACTGTTTGTTTGCGGAATGTTGCTATTGATCCACAAAATAAGGCGGGCACTGCCCGTTTTTGGGCAAAATCTGGCTAGCTGTTTTATATAGCTTAATTTTTATTCAATATATTGTGAAGTTGATGAATGTTTTTTAGGCTCATTCGGGTCGGATATATTGATAGTTAACACTAATTGTGGCAAAGAATTAAAAGTGCAGATTTAAGGCATTTACTATCTTTGGTTGCTGTGCAGGAAGGACGTGCAATGAATATCGGAGAGGCCGCAGCGGCATCCGGCGTTTCCGCGAAAATGATCCGTTATTATGAGGAAATCGGGCTGGTTATGCCTGAGCGACGCACCTCTAGTAACTACCGGGTTTATGGGGATAACGAAGTGCACCGCCTACGGTTTGTCCGCAGAGCGCGTACTCTTGGATTTTCGTTGGAAGAAACAGAACGACTCCTTGGACTGTGGAGCGATACCTCGCGCAAGAATGACGATGTCCGCGCTGTTGCGCTGGACCATCTCAAGGAGCTTGAGGAAAAGATGGAAGCCATGCGCGCCATGGCCGACACCTTGAAAAACCTTGTGGATCATTGCCAGACCGGCAATCGGCCAGAATGCCCAATTCTTGATAATCTGTCGGGAACGGCTGATCATGGCACCAATACCGATGAGGGTGGGGCTGTTTTGGAAGTTGTGCGCAGTTTGTAACCTTGTGATGGCGGTCCGCCCGCTTCCGTTGGACGCTTGACTTTGTTCTTGTCAAGCAGACCTTCTGCGGCGGATCTTGCGCAAAAGGGCGACAATGCGCAAAAGGAGTTTGTTGTCCCATGGCTGATGTCAGCGAATTTTACGTTGAAGATATGACCTGTGGTCATTGCGAGCGCGCGGTGCGCGAGGCCTTGGCTGAAAACCTGCCCGGAGCAGCCGTTACGATTGATCTGCCCCGGCACCACGTGCGTGTGGAAGGTGACGCTGAAAAGGCGCAAACCGCCATTCGCGAGGCTGGCTACACCCCTGTTGCCGTATAATCCTTCATAAATCTGCTTCCTTATCTTGGCATCGGCCCGCAGGTTCACCTTTTGGTTGTGGCGTGCGCACATTCTGCCGTGAAGCTTTAGATTGGTGTTTGCGCATCGAATTTTCCGTAAACCGGTTCCCAGTTTTCAGACCAAAGCTTTATCTGCTTTGGTCTTTCCGAGGCGAGGGAGACAACGGCAAGCCATTGATCTGGCTATCTTCTTGACACTCATCAAATCAGCCTGATCCATTTTGTCGCAAGGCGGTTGTTTCGCTTGCATTCTGTTTCATAGCGTTTCCTATATGTTTTCAGTGTTACACGCGAACCTGTCTGTGGAGACCTGAATCATGAGCAAGTCCTATCCCGATACCACCCGCCGGATCAGCGGCCATTTGCGCACCTTGCGTAAAGATATTCCTGATGTGATGCAGGGTTTCTCTGCTTTGGCGCAAGGAGCGTCCAAGCCGGGCGCGCTGGATAAAAAGACCAAGGAGTTGGTGGCTCTCGGCATTGCCATTGCCACCCGTTGCGATGGCTGCATTGGCTTTCACACCGAAGCGCTGATCAAGCTGGGAGCCACACGGGCTGAATTTGTCGAGACTTTGGGAACGGCGATTTACATGGGCGGCGGGCCTTCTGCCATGTATGCTGCCGACGCCATGGGAGCGTGGGAACAATTCGGCGGTGCGGCTTAATAAGGAAATATTCCTTTTTAGGAAAAAAGTCCTTGACGGCGTCACGGTGGTTTGATAGAGTTTCTATACAGTCGGAAAACTGCGGCAAACGGCAAGTTTGCAGCAGATGACGGACACAATGACAGTTTTGAAAGGTCCACTTTGTGGGCCTTTTTTTATGTCTTCGTTGAGGAGGTTGGGGCATGAACCCGGTTGATCTTTCCCTGTTTGGCTTTTGGCCGACACCCGCTTTGCACGGTGCTGTTGAGGGACTGGAAATCAAATCCGCTGATCTGGCCCGCCTGAACGCCCATTTCGCAGCACTCTTGAACGATCTGACGCAGGAAATGCGCGCCCAGTTTGAGCAGTTTCGATTGTTGCGCGAGGGGGCAGAAGCCCTGATGCGCGGCGATGATGATGCAGCAGTCAAGCTGGCACGGGCCGATTTGAAGGCCGCCTCGGACGCCATGTCGGTGATTGTGCGCACACTTGAGAAAGTCGATGCACTGCAGCGCCAGTTGATGCGCGACCGTGAAGCGGAGGAGGAGCGGGCAGAGGGCGACCATGAAACCCTGGAGCGGGCACAGTCCCGGCTGCTGGCGCTGGTGGATCAGCAGGCAGATGCCAAAGCGCAAATGCTGTTGGCGGAGTGGACGCGCGCGGCACAGACGGCGGGCTGCGATCCGCCGCCCTCGTGATCTGCGTTGCACGATGAAGCGAAGGGGGATGGTGTGAGCGGAAAACGAAAAAACCTGAATTCGGGCACGGCTCCCTCGGCCCTTTTGGCACGTGTACAAGAGGGCGGCGCAAGTTTGCAGGGGCTGCGCAGCGAGATTGAAAACTTGCGCCAGACGGTGCTGGCGATACGCGATGTCGGGGCCGATCTGGTGCAGCACATTGGCGTGCGGCCAGAGGCGATAGAGGTTGCATCTCATGCCCCGGCGGCGGCCATGGATGTTTTCGATGCGCTGGAACTGACCGCCCTGCGTCGGCTGGCGCAAAGCTGGGCGCTGCTGCGCCATCCGCTACAGGCCCCGCCAGACGGGGCGTGGCGTAATTGGTTGCTGATGGGCGGGCGCGGCTCTGGCAAAACGCGGGCCGGGGCAGAGTGGATTCACGCCATTGCCTCACGCGGTGAGAAATCGGATTTGCGCATTGCGCTGGTGGCCGAAACTCTGGGCGATGCCCGTGAGGTGATGGTGGATGGGCTTTCGGGCATTGCCCGCATTGCCCGCCATAAGCGGCCAGAGGTGGAGATTTCGCGGCGCAGGCTGGTGTGGCCCAATGGTGCCGTTGCGCAAATGTTTTCCTCGGAAGACCCGGAAAGCCTGCGCGGACCACAATTTCACTATGCCTGGTGCGATGAGATTGCCAAATGGAAACACGCTGAAGAAACCTATGACATGTTGCAATTTGCGCTCCGATTGGGCACCGATATCCGGCAGGTGATCACCACCACGCCGCGCCCGGTGCCGATTTTGAAACGCCTGTTGAGTGATCCCGGCACGCGATTGTCAAAGCTCTCCACCTTTGGCAATGCCGGCAATCTGGCCCCCGGTTTTATCGAGGCGTTGCAAGTGCGCTATGGCGGCACGCGGCTAGGGCGGCAAGAGCTGGATGGCGAGCTGATCGAGGATCGCGACGATGCGCTTTGGCGGCGCGATCAGTTGGAGGCGCTGACCGTGCGGCAAAAAGAACCGCTGGGTCGCATTGTCATCGGAGTTGATCCGCCGTCCGGTGCGGGCGCGCATTCTGTCTGCGGCATTGTGGTGGCGGGGCTAGACCGCGTGGGGCGTGCCGTGGTGCTGGCCGATTGCTCGGTGACGGGTGAAAGCCCTGCTGGCTGGGCGACAGCGGTGGTGCGGGCCTATCGACGGTTTGAGGCAGATCGCATTGTGGCCGAGGTCAATCAGGGCGGCGAAATGGTGGGGGCACTGTTGAAAAGCGTGGATGCCAATCTGCCCATTCGCATGGTGCGGGCCACGCGCGGCAAGTTTTTGCGGGCCGAACCGGTGGCGGCTTTGTATGAGCAGGGCCGCGTTTTACACGCGGCCCGCATGAGCGATCTCGAAGATCAAATGTGCGACTTTGGCCCGGATGGCCTGTCCAGTGGCCGCTCACCCGACCGGCTGGATGCCCTGGTCTGGGCGCTCACGGCCTTGCTTTTGGAAGGCACTGGTGAGCCGCGCATTCGCACACTTTGATGGCCGGGTATTTGCGATGGCCGGGCATTTGCAGAAAACGCCCTAAAATCCTTGCCAGCCTGATTATTTGGAAGCCTGAGCGGGCTGAGGTGCCGGTTGGCGCATCTGCCGCCATTCGGATTCAAGGCGCTCAACGATATGGCTCGGAATGGTCTTCTTGGCTTCTACGATCACATTGCTGATGTGGGTGCTGCTCTTGGCGTCCATCTCACGTCTCCTGTCATCATTGCCATCATGGCAAGGTTATCTGTTGCGCTGCCTATAACTGGCGTCGCGCCGATAAGTTCCACAGGCTTAAACTTTTGTAAATATCGACCTTGGCTTCGTTAAACGATTGAATTTTGTTTAACCGATTTAAATTCCAAGTTTTTTTCGGGTTCATTTCAGTTTTGCGACAGCAAGCGCGCCTCACTCCCCCTCATATATGAAGAGCGATGTGTTTATGAATGCAACGATACAGCAGGACTTTTTCAACCATCTTCGCCGCACGCTTCTGGGCGGCAAGATCAGCCAAGCCCAGGTGGATGGCATCAATGCCATTGTGGCCAGCTGGAACAAGCTGGGCAACACCGACGACAAACAGCAATTGGCTTATGTGCTGGCCACGGCTTTCCATGAAACGGCGGGGCGATTAACGCCGGTGCGCGAAACCTTGGCGGCAAGCGATGATCAGGCCATTGCGCGGCTGGACCATGCGTTTCAGGCCGGACGTTTGCCGCAGGTGAGCAAACCCTATTGGCGCAAGGATGCAGACGGCAAAAGCTGGTTTGGTCGCGGCTTTGTGCAGCTGACCTTCAAGCGCAATTATCAGGTGATGAGCGATGCGCTGGGGATAGACCTGATCACCGATCCGGCGCAGGCCATGGAGCTTGCTATCTCTGCCGATATTCTGGTGGTGGGCATGCGCGATGGCCTGTTTTCAGGCCGCAAGCTTGGCCACTATTTTCAAGGCGAGCGCGCTGATTGGCAAAATGCCCGACGCATCGTCAATGGGCTGGACCGCGCTGACGTAGTGGCCGGACATGCCAAGGTAATTTTGGCGGCGTTGCAGGCGTAAGCCTTGCCATTATTGCTTCAAGACTATCATTTTCAGGAGAACATCATGCTGTCTTCTTTTCGTCTGCCGCGTGCTTTTTCAGGCCTCAGGCGGGCCGATGCTGCGCTCCCGCAGAGCAAAGGCACCAAGCCGTCGCGTGGTGGTTTGGCCATGCTGATGTCGGGTGTCACAGGGTCCGGCATGGGCCGGTCTTATGCGGCGTTGTCGCGCGGCGGGTTTATGGGCAATCCGGTGGCGCACCGGGCCGTGCGGTTGGTGACTGAAGCGGCGGCGGCTGTGCCGCTTCTGGCCTATGATGGTGATCGGGAACTGAGCACCCATCCGGCGCTTGCCCTGTTGACTAAACCCAATGCCCGCGCAACCGGGGTGGATTTTCTGGAAATGCTCTATGGGCATCTGTTGTTGTCGGGCAATGCGTACCTTCGGCCCCTGTGGCTGGGCGGGCGGTTGATGGAACTGCATCTGCTGCGGCCAGATCGGGTGAGCGTAGTGGAAGGGCCGGATGGCTGGCCGGTTGCCTATGATTATCGCGCCAATGGCACCAGCCAGCGCATTCCAGCCGATGGTGAACCATTACCGATCCTGCATTTCAGGCTGTTCCATCCGCTCGATGATAATATTGGCTATGCGCCGCTGGCGTCTGCCCATGCCGCACTCGATCTGCACAATGCAGCAGCCAGCTGGAACAAGGCGCTTTTGGACAATTCAGCCCGTCCTTCCGGCGCCTTGGTCTACCAGCCCAAAGAGGGCGGCAACCTGCCGCCCGAGCAATATGAGCGGCTGAAAGAAGAGCTGGAACAGGGCTATTCCGGTCCCATGCAAGCAGGCCGCCCGATGTTGCTGGAAGGCGGGCTGGATTGGAAAGCCATGAGCCTGACGCCGCGCGATATGGATTTTGTCGATGCGAGAAACGGGGCTGCGCGCGACATTGCCCTCTCGCTCGGCGTACCGCCCATGCTGCTCGGCATTCCCGGCGACAATACCTATGCCAATTATCAGGAGGCCAACCGGGCGCTCTATCGCCTCACCGTGCTGCCGCTGTTGCGCCGCACGGCTGCCAGCCTGTCGGGCTTTTTGGCGGATGCTTTTGGCGAGGCGCTGGAATTGCGGCCGGATCTCGATCAGGTGGAAGGCCTGTCGTCGGAGCGCGATGCGCTGTGGGCGCGGGTGGGGGCGGCGAGCTTTCTCAGTGATGAGGAAAAGCGGCAGGCTGTGGGCTATGGGGTGGGGTAGGGGCATTTTACGAGGGGGTGAGCGGCACACATCGATGCCAAACACATCCACCACCACCTGACTCAATTTCTCAAGTCCTTCACCCAAAACATCAACCTATTGAATCACTCTGCGAGCATTCGCTCTCAAGGGATTCATTTGATTCACATTCCGTGCATTTCAGAACAATTGCAAATTGCATCTTCAGCAATCATAGCGAGAAAAGGTTAATAAAATGAGTGACTTCACCCCCGAAGCACCTTTGTGGGGGGCGCGGGTTTGCGGGGCCGTGGCGGGGGCTGCCATCTCGCTGATTTATCTTTTGCCGCACAGTCGGCGCGAAGCGGCCAGCCGGTTTTTCACCGGCCTTGCCTTCGGGCTGATTTTTGCAGCCCCCACCGGCCAATGGCTGGCGCGCCAGCTGGATGTTGTCGAGGGCTTGTCTGGCGCTGAGATCATCTTGGCCGGAGCCACCATGGCCAGCCTGATGGCTTGGTGGGTGCTGGGCGCGCTGTCGCGGCTGGCGGGCAAATACGGCTCCAAGAGCGGCCTCTAATTATCTCAAATATCAAGGAGAATGTCATGCACGCTTACCGCGGGCCGGGACGGCTTGTGCGCAAATTTGCAGATCTGACACTGGCCGATATGGGCGGTGATGGCACGTTCAGCGGCTATGCCAGCGTGTTCGGCGAGGTCGATCTGGGCCGCGACATGATCGAGCCGGGGGCCTTTCACAATTCGCTGACAACACGCGGGGCGGCGGGCATTCGTATGCTCTACCAGCACGACCCCAGCCAACCGATTGGCGTGTGGACCACGCTGAAGGAAGATGCGCGCGGTCTTTATGTTGAGGGCCGTCTGTCGCCCGGTGTCAAACGCGCCGAAGAGGTGCGGGCGCTGATGAAAAGCGGCGCACTCGATGGCCTGTCCATCGGCTTTCAAACGGTCAAGGCCCGGCAAGAGGGCAAGACCGGCATTCGCCGCATTCTGGAGGCGGATCTCTGGGAAATCTCGGTGGTCACCTTTCCCATGGCCCCCTCGGCGCGGGTCTCAAACGTCAAAAACCAGCGGTTTTACCGCGACAAGGAAACCGAGCTGATCCGTGCAATGCGCCGGGCAGCGAAGGCAATGGCAACCGCAAACTTCAAAAGAGGATAAGTCTATGAGCACACATGAAAATCCAGCACCAGAAATCAAAGCAATCCCGGAAACCATGACCGCCGCCTTTGACGAGTTCATGGAGGCGTTCAGCGAGTTCAAACAGGCCAATGATCAACGTCTCGGTGAAATCGAGCAGAAATTAACCTCTGATGTCATCACCCGCGACAAGGTGGAGCGCATCAACAAGGCCATGGATGAACAGGCTCGCGTGATTGACCAACTGGCGCTGAAAAAGCTGCGACCCGCTCTGGGCCGGGGCGGGGCCGTGAGCCTTGAAACGGCAGAGCGTAAGGCCGCCTTTGACGCCTATATCCGCCGGGGTGATGAGACGGCACTGCGGGATCTGGAAGCCAAGGCCATGGCCACATCCAGCGATGGCGGCTATCTGGTGCCGGATGAAACCGATAGCGAAATTGGCCGTCGCCTTGCCTCCATCTCGCCCATTCGTGGCCTGGCCACCGTGCGGCAGGTGTCTGGGGCGGTGTTGAAAAAGCCCTTTGCCCCGGCAGGCATGGCCTCCGGCTGGGTAGCGGACACGGCGGCCCGCCCACAGACCGACACGCCGCAACTCACCGAACTGTCCTTCCCCACCATGGAACTTTACGCCATGCCCGCCGCCACGCAATCACTGCTGGATGATGCGGCGGTGGATGTGGAAGCGTGGATTGCCGGCGAGGTGGACATTGCCTTTGCCGAGCAGGAAGGCACAGCCTTTGTGTTGGGCGATGGCACCAACAAGCCCAAGGGCTTTTTGGCCTATAACACGGTTGCCGATAATGCTTGGGCCTGGGGCAGTCTTGGCTATAAGGCCTCGGGTGCGGCGGGTGCCTTTGCCAGCTCCGGTCCATCCGATGTGTTGCTGGATACCGTCTATGCGCTCAAGGCTGCTCACCGCCAGAACGGCACCTTTGTGATGAACCGCAAAACCCAGGGCGAAATCCGCAAGTTCAAGGATGCGGATGGCAATTATCTCTGGCTACCCCCAGCAGGCCCCGGCCAGCAGGCATCGCTGATGGGCTTTCCCATCGCGGAAGCCGAGGACATGCCCGATATTGCCGCGAACGCCTTTTCCATTGCTTTTGGCGATTTCAAGGCGGGTTATCTGGTGGTGGATCGCACAGGCGTGCGGGTGCTGCGCGACCCCTATTCGGCCAAGCCTTATGTGCTGTTTTACACCACCAAACGCGTGGGCGGCGGTGTGCAGAATTTTGAAGCGATCAAGCTGATCAAGTTTGCGGCCAATTAATTTGTTTCAATAATTTAAGGCATTCGCTGGGGTACCCCCTCTGCCTGGCAAGGCAGAGGGGGTGAATCACGCGCTCCAACGTTCCCGGAGACCACCATGACCACGACCACCCTCACGCCGCCAACGGCGGAGCCGCTGACGCTCACTGAAGTCAAAGCCCAGCTGAAAATCGATACCAATGACGAAGACGACCTTCTCGCCAGCCTGATCACTACTGCGCGCCAACATCTGGAAGCCGAGACCGGCCTTTGCCTGATGACGCAGACATTGCGGCTTTACCTGGATGACTGGCCAGACAGCGAGGTGATTCAGCTTGCGAAAACTCCGGTGCAAACCATTGATACTGTCACGGTTTACGATGAAAACGGCCAGCCTGTTCAGGCATCGCTTCAAGATCATCTGCTGGATGGGCAGGCGCGGCCAGCCCGGCTGTGGCTGCGCAATCCACCGCTGCCGGGGCGTCCCATCAATGGCATCGAGATTGATTTTACCGCAGGCTACCGCACCGTAACCGAGGTACCCGATACCTTGCGCCGGGCATTAAGCCTGCATGTGGCGGCCATGTATGCCTATCGCGGTGTGGTCTCAATTGCCGATCAGCCCGCCGTTTTGCCGCTCGGCTATGAACGGCTGATTGCCCCCTTCTGCCGAAGGAGACTGTGATGGCAGCTTTCACCATGCCCGATCCGGGGAAACTCCGTGCGCGGCTTATCCTGCAACAGCCGGTGGAGGGCAGCGATGGGCAGGGCGGTGTTGAGCGCAGCTGGCAGAATGTGGCGACACTCTGGGCACATGTCGAGCCGCAAACCACCCGCCGTGATGAGCAGGGGCCTGCGGAGATTGCCACCGTCACCCACACGATCACCATCCGCTATCGCCCGGATTTGGCGCGGGGATGGCGGCTTGCGAAGGGCACGCGGATTTTCACCCTGCAAAGCTGGCGCGACCCGGATGAAAGCCAGCGGTTTATGCTGCTGGAATGCGCGGAGGAGCTGGCATGAGCATGACGTTTTCCCTCACCGGTGCCGATCTCGCGGCTACCTTGCGGCGCATGGCTGAAGAGGCCGCCAAGCGCGCCTTGGCAAAACGCGCGCAGGAAAACCAAAATGAGGAGGGTGCCGATGACCAGTCCGGTCAATAGCCTGCTGCGCGCCATCACCGGCACGTTGCTGCAAAATACCACTGTGCTGGGCATCATCGGCAATGACGGCATGAAGGATCGCCACCTGCACCGCACCGCTCAGCCCTATCTGATGGTGGGCGATGTGGAGAGCAAGGATCTCTCCACCGATGGCGATGGTTTGCTGGAATGTTTCGTCACACTCCAGGCGTGGTCATCCACCAGCCGCCGCGAGGTGGAAGTCTTGGCCGATCTGCTGCGCAATCTGCTGCACGATGCGGATCTGGCGCTGGCTCAAGCCAGTCTTGTGTCCATCGTGCATGTCAAAACGGTTAGCCGCCGCGAGGTCAAGACCGCGCTTTATCTGGCGGAGGTGCAGTTTCGGGTGGTTATCGGGACCTAAGCTTTATTCTCAGTTCAAGCATGCGCGTTATCGTTCAACGGAGCCCAATTGAGCGCGACATGCCACCGCATGGTTGCTGCTTTTGGCAATCATCACCAGCGTGATCAATGCCACAAGCACAGTTGCCCCGACCATCAACGTCAGGACAAGAACCATTGGCAGGCCACCGCGATCGAGAAGAGCCGCCACCAGCACGGGTGAAAGGGCGGTGCTGATATTGCTGGGCAGCGCAAGCCTTGCGGAAATCCCTGCATAGCGGCTGGCCGAGAAAAAGCTGAGCGGCAGCACGGTGCGCGAAATGGCAGACAGGCCGGACCCAAGGCCATAAGCGCCAATGAACAGACCCAGCATCACCGTTGAGCCATTGCCAAGGGCCAGTGCCAGAAAGCCAAGAATGATCAGCCCGGTTGCGGCAAGGCCAGAGGCCATAGGCGAGGTCCTCTTGCCCGCAAACGTATCGGCGGCGCGAGCAGAAATGCCCAGTACAGACCGAAAAGAGCCCAATTGCAGTGCCAGCGCCGGGCTTGCCCCGGCCTGTTTCATCATTTCAATCAGGGAAGAGGAAATGCCAAAGGTGAGGCCACTGAAGCCAACGCTAATCACCGCAAGGGCAAGCACGGCTAGCCGCTGTTGTCCGGCGCTGAGCTGCAGGGGTTCCTGATCGGCAGCGGCCTGTGCCGCGTGTGATCTTGTCTCGATCAAAGGCAGCCCAAACCGATGCAGAGGGGCCAGCACCAGCAGATGAAAACCGGCGGCCATCAGCAGCGTTTCGCGCCAGCCAAACAGGCCGTTCAGCCAACTGGCCAGGGGCCAGCAGATGGTGGGAGACAGGCCGGTGAAAATCATCAAGAGGCCAATCGTACTTTTGGCTGATGCGCCTTCGCGTTCCACCACAGCGGTATAGCAGGGCACGCTGAGGGATAGCGTACCAGCGATGCCGAGCGTGACCCAAGCGGCAAAATACGCCACGGGTTCATGGGCTTGCGACAACACCGCCAAGCCGCTGGCAAACACCACGGAGCCTGCGGCCATAACGCTGGCGGCTCCATATTTTTCCAAAAGACGACCGCTGAGAGGGCCGGCAAAGCCCATGATCAACATCATCACCGTCATGCCGAGAAAGCCGATCTCGGTGGTCATGCCAAGGTCTGCGGCGATGGTGCGACCAAGCACGCCCAGCATGTCAAACGATGTGCCCCAGCCAAAAATCTGGCTGATCGACAGCATGAAAATCAGGCGCACGCGTGCTGGTGTCATGAAGCTATTCCTGCGGCAATAGTTCATGTTTTGTACTGTATTCGATCGTTTGCCAAGGCTTGTTTTGTGAAGATTGGGTGACGGTCAGGGTTAAGCTTTATCCCATGCAGGCCATCAGCGCACTTTCAAACATTAATAATCAAAAGGAGCATCATTATGGTTGCCCAACGGGGTAAGGATCTTCTGTTGAAGATCGAAAATGGCCCAAATTATCAAACGGTTGCGGGTTTGCGTTCACGCAAGCTGGCTTTCAACACCCAGACGGTGGATGTGACCGATGCGGAGAGCGCCGGGCGCTGGCGCGAGCTTTTGGCTGGCTCTGGAACCAAGCGGGCGTCTTTGTCGGGCGCGGGTTTGTTCAAGGATCAGGCGTCTGATGAACTGGTGCGGGCGGCGTTTTTTGCGGGCTCCATTTTGACATGGCAGGTGGTGATTCCGGGGTTTGGTTTGGTCTCCGGCCTGTTTCAGGTCACGGCGCTGGATTATTCCGGCGAGCATGATGGTGAGTTGAAATTCGACATCGCGTTGGAATCGGCGGGTGAAATCAGCTTTCAGGTGTCAGCATGAGGGGGCGTGTGATGACCGGAGCCGCGATTGCCCGCGCCAACCGCCGCCGTGGCGAAGTGGAAGCGGTGATTGACGGCGAACGCCGTATTTTATGCCTCACGCTCGGCGCTTTGGCAGAGCTGGAAACGGCCTTTGCCGCCGACAGTCTGGCGGATTTGGCCGATCGGTTCTCACGGGGCAAGCTTTCCAGCCGCGACCTGATCCGCATTCTGGCGGCCGCCCTGCGCGGTGGCGGCAATGAGTGCTCCGATGATGATGTGAGCGATATGTGCATGGAAGGCGGGCTTGCGGCCAGCATTGATGTTGTCCGCTCGCTGCTGTTGGTGACCTTTGGGGCGGCGCAGGAGGCGGCCCCCGCAAACCCGTAGTGCATCGGACCGAAAAGTGGGAACCGGTTTTCGGAGCAATCCGATGCACATCTCAAACCCCAGAGCATCGCTCCGATGCTTCTAAACCCGCAGCCGGTCACAAATGCCTGTCAGAGCCCTCTCCCTTTCCGTGGGAGATGGTGATGCACGTGGGCCTTTGCCTGCTGCGGCTGGACCCCAGATTGTTTTGGGCGCTAACCCCCCGTGAATTCGCAGCCATGAGCGGAGCGTTTAAACCCGCACCCGCAGGACTTGGCCGCGCTGACCTTGCCGCCTTGATGGCGCTTTACCCTGATCAGAAAGAGGAAGCTGATGGCTGATGATGAAAGCCTGTCTATGTCTCTCAATCTGGATGCCACCAGCGCCACCAAGGTGCTGGATGATCTGGAAACGCGCTCGAAAAGCTTTGGCTCGGCCCTCACCAGCGCCTTGAAAAGTGCCACAACCGGTGGTGACGGGCTGGAAAGCACACTGAAATCACTTGGCACCCAGCTTGCCAATATCTCGCTCTCATCTGGTTTGCAGCCTTTGCAATCGGCGCTGTCATCGCTGACATCAAGCGCTACCTCCGGCCTGTCGTCTGGCATCAGCTCGCTGTTTGCCTTTGAGAAGGGCGGGGTGCCGGGGTCTGTTACGCCCTTTGCCAATGGCGGCATTGTCTCCAGCCCGACCTATTTTGGCATGAATGGCGGCAACACCGGGCTGATGGGCGAGGCGGGCAGCGAGGCGATTTTGCCGCTAAAACGCGGGGCGGATGGCTCCCTGGGCGTTGCCACCCAAGGCGGCGGTGGTGCGACACAAGTGAATTTCAATGTCACGGCGCAGGATGCCGCAAGCTTCAAGAAAAGCCAGGGCCAGATCTCGGCCATGCTGGCCCGCACGGTCAGAGGCGGCCAGCGCAATCTATGAGGAGATGTTATGACCGCAGCCTTTCACGAGGTGCGCTTTCCGCTGCGTGTGTCGCTGTCCACCAGCGGCGGGCCGGTGCGGCGCACCGATATTGTCAACCTGTCCAATGGCCGCGAGGCACGAAACCAGCGCTGGGCCAATTCACGCCGCAGCTATGATGCAGGCTCCGGCGTCAAATCCTTGAGCGATCTCTATACGGTGCTGGAGTTTTTTGAAGCGCGTAGCGGCCAACTCAGAGGGTTTCGCTTTCGTGATCCGCTGGATTTTACCTCCTCTCGACCGGGCCGGGCCATCACCGCGTTTGATCAGGCCCTTGGTATCGGCAATGGCGTGAACGCGCGGTTCCAATTGCTCAAAACCTATGGGGATGAGGCGGCCGGTTGGAGCCGCACCATCACCAAGCCCGTGGCAGGCACGGTGACATTGTCGGTCAATGGCGTTGCTGTGCCAAGCGCTGCCTTCGCCTGTGATGCGACAACCGGCGTGGTGACGTTTTCTCAGGACAATATTCCTACGTCCGGTTCTGTGATCCGGGCGGGCTTTGAGTTTGACGTACCGGTGCGCTTTGACACTGACCGGATCGAGATCAACCTGGAAGCCTTTAACGCTGGTCGCATTCCCTCCATTCCGCTGCTGGAGATTGTTACATGAGAGTGATCCCCGATGCTTTGGCCGCCCATCTCGCAGGGGATGCCACAACGCTGTGCACCTGCTGGCGGGTGATCCGCACCGATCAAATGGTGTTAGGCTTTACCGATCATGATCGGGATTTGACCCTGCTGGGCACGCAATGTCACGCCGCCAGTGGCTTTTCGGCCAGCGATGCGGAAGCCGAAACCGGTCTTGCAGCCCCATCCTCCGAGGTGGCGGGGGCATTTTCCTCTGAGGTCATCACGGAAGTGGATTTGATGGCCGGGCGCTATGATGGCGCGCGCATTGAGGTCTACCGCGTCAACTGGCAAGACCCCAGCCAATATCTGCTGCTGAAAGTGCAGGAAATGGGCGAGGTCAAACGCCAGACGGGCCAATTTACCGCAGAATTGCGCAGCTTTACCGCCAAGCTCAATCAGGAGCAGGGCCGCACCTTTGGCCGCCGCTGCGATGCCAGCCTGGGCGATGCCCGCTGCGGCGTGAATATGAGCGTGGCGGGCCGGCGCGTCAGCGCAACCGTTGTGACCATGGAGAGTGGCGACCGCATCACGGTATCCGGCATCGAGGGTTATAGCGACGATCATTTCCGCTATGGCGGGCTCACGGTGACAAGCGGAGCCGAGACGGGCGTTGTCGCCGATATCGAAACCAGCCGCACAAGTGCTGGCACCACCATCTTGAGCCTTTGGCTGCCGCTGGATGTTGCCCTTGCTGCGGGCGACAGGCTGACCCTCAGCATCGGTTGCGACAAAAGCTTTGCCACCTGTCGCGACACCTTCACTAACGCCGCCAATTTTCGCGGCTTTCCCCATATGCCGGGATCAGACTTTGCCTATTCCTATGTCAGCGGACAAGTGGCGCATGATGGCTCGCCGCTGTTTAAATAAGCTTCAAATCTCTATTCCGGCGGAGTGCGTCAACGGCCTCGGCACGCATGTCTATGACCGATTTGAGACTGGTGGCAATGCGGGCTATAATCTCGCTGCGTGGTCCATTTCTCCAAGCATCGCTCTTGTAGAAAGCCTCTTGTGTCGCTTCAAGGTGATGCAAGTTATCATAAGCCCGGATCAGATAATAAGCATCGGGGTCGTGCTCGGACTTTCCGTAAGTGACCACATCAATACCAGCGCTCTCGTGCAACGGAACGCTCACGTTCGTCATGAGCGTATGGAACGCGTCGCTGGTTCCTGGATGAAGAGTATAAAGCAATATTTCAACAGCTCTTGTCATCAGGGTAACTTTCTCTGATGGTATCCAGACCGTATAATGTGCAGGGAACCAAAGAACGGTAAGCGAAATTTGTAAATGGCATCGACACCTTTCTCTATGCCGTGATCAGACTTTGCTTGTTCCTAAGCTCACGCGATGCGTTCAAAAACGATATGGCAGCGCTCGTGCGGCAGGTCTTGCGGTGCCAATGGCAGAAAATGGCCCGCCTTGGTGTCGAGAATAACCGGCTTGAACAGCGTGGTGGGGAAGAATTTGAAAATGTCGCTGTTCTTGTGGCCATAATCTGCCAGATCCGCATCGCCATGCAGCTCCACCAGCCAATGGCAGTGGGGATCTTTCAGGGTTTCTGTGGCGGCGCTCAGAGCCTCGATTTCGTGGCCCTCAATGTCGAGCAGCACAAGGCCGGGCGCGCCATAGAGCTGTGTCATATCATCAATGGTCAGCACTTTCAGCTTCGGCGTTGTGCTATCGGCCCGTCGCGCGCGGCCATTCAAACCGCCGTCAATGGCGATGTCCAACTTGCCAGAAGAGACAAGACCATGCACGCAGGTGACATTGTCAAACTGGTTGGTGGCCAGGTTTTGCAAGGAGACTTTGTGGTTATGGGCGTTTGCTTCCACCGCAATCACCCGGCCAGCTTTTCCCGTCAGTTGGGCCAAAAGCATGGCGATAACGCATTGATGCGCGCCAAGATCAAAAACGGTCTTGCCCGTCAGGTCAAAGCGTTTCAGCTCGTCAATCTCGGGCATGGCGCTTTCGTCATGGTCATACCATTCGGCACCGATGGGATCGGCGATCAGCACTTTCAGCCGATAGCCGCCGTAATTGTGTTCGCTGACATAGCTTGAAAAACGGCGCGTCATAAAATTCTGCTTGGCGCGCCGCAGTGTATCATAGACCTGTTCAGGCAGGATCGCCCGAATTGCCGTTTTGAGCACGACTGTCTCCTGTTTTTCTTGGACGTGATCACACCGAATGTCAGCGTTCTCAAAATGATAGCAACACAGCTCTTCGTTGCGCGATTGTTTGTCCACCAATTCAAATGTGGGGTCAAGTAACACTTGCGAACATCAATAGAATATTGATTTCTATTTAACGTGTAAGGTTAATTTCAGTGCTTTCCTCTGCGGCCTGCGCAAAATGACAGGCGCACCTGTAGTTTGCGCACCAGCATTTCCCCCATGATGATCAGTCCTTGAGGTTCCATGACCCCTATCAACGCACGCGTCCTTGCCCTCGCGCAAGGCTGGATTGGCACGCCCTATCGGCATCAGGCATCAAGGCAAGGGGTTGGCTGCGACTGTCTTGGTCTGGTGCGCGGTATATGGCGCGGATTGTATGGCCAGGAACCGGAAGACCTGCCAGCCTATGCACCCGATTGGGCCGAGCGCGCCGGGCAGGAGCGCTTGCTTGAGGCGGCACAGCGGCATTTTATTCCGCTGGAAAACCTGCAGGTGGCAGAGCCAGGTGATCTGCTGGTGTTTCGCTTTCAACCTCATTTTGCCGCCAAGCATCTGGGGGTTTTGGCCCCCGATCAGCATTTTATTCATGCCTATGAGCAGGCGGCGGTGATCCGCTCACCTCTGGTGCCCGCCTGGCGGCGGCGCATCGCGGGCTGTTTTCGTTTTCCGGAGAGATAAACATGGCCACAGTGGTATTTCAGGCGGCAGGTGCGGCCGTTGGCAGTCTTTTCGGCCCGGTTGGCACCATGCTGGGGCGTGCTGTTGGCGCGCTTGCGGGCAATGCGGTGGACACCATGTTGCTGGGCGGCAAAACGGTTACGGGCGCGCGCCTTGCCACTGCCCGGATTGGCGGGGCCAGCGAAGGGGCCGCCCTCAACCGGCTCTATGGCACCGCCCGTATTGGCGGCTCACTGATCTGGGCGACTCGCTTTGAGGAAGCGCTGACGTCTGAGCGCTCGGGCAGCAAATCCAGCGGCAACCAAAGCAAAACCTATCATTACTATGCCAATATTGCGCTGGCGCTGTGCGAGGGGCCGGTGGCGGGCCTTCGCCGGGTGTGGGCCGATGGCGAGGAGATGGATCTGAGCGCGGTGGACATGCGGTTCTACCCCGGCTCGGAAAGTCAGGGCATTGATCCGCTGATTGCGGCCAAGCAAGGTGGCGCCAACGCGCCCGCCTATCGCGGCGTGGCCTATGTGGTGTTTGAGCGGCTGCCGCTCGACACTTACGGCAATCGCATTCCGGTGTTGCAATTTGAGGTCATGCGCCCGCGCGGAACCCTTGAGAGCCAGATCCGTGCTATCACTATTATTCCGGGTGCCACCGAGCATGGCTATGCGACAACAGCGATAACAGAAAGCACCAGTGCCGGAGCGGCCCGCTCGCTTAATCGCAACACGCTTGTCGCTGCCACCGATTGGGAAGCGTCGCTGAACGAATTGCAGGCGCTGTGTCCCAATCTGTCTTCCGTGGCGCTGGTGGTCAGCTGGTTTGGCACCGACCTGCGTGCCGATCATTGCGCGGTGGTGCCGGGGGTGGAAGTTGTGGCGCGCGATGGCGAAAGCCGCAGCTGGAGCGTGTCGGGCATGGCTAGAGATGCGGCGCGGCTGGTCAGCCGCAATCAAGGTGGCCCGGCCTATGGCGGTACACCGGACGATGCAAGCGTGGTCGAGGCCATTGTTGATCTAAAAAAACGCGGCATCAAAACCTGTCTCTATCCGTTTTTGATGATGGATATTGCGGCCAACAACGGCCTGCCGGACCCTTATGGCGCAAGCCAGCAGGCGGCCTATCCCTGGCGGGGGCGCATCACCTGTTTTCCGGCACCGGGCCAGTCTGGAACACCCGACAAAACAGCACATATGAACGCCATTGTTGCGTCTTTCATGGGCAGCGCGCAGGCCAGTGATTTCAGCGTGTCTGGCACAAACGTTACCTATCATGGAACAGATACGGGCTATCGCCGCCTTGTGCTGCATTATGCGCTGCTGGTCAAAGCGGCGGGCGGGGTGGATGGCTTCATCATTGGCTCGGAACTGGTGGGGCTGACCACATTGCGCGGAACGTGGAACCGCTTTCCCTTTGTGGAGGCACTGGTGCAATTGGCAGCCGATGTGCGTGCCATTTTAGGCCCAGCCACCAAGCTGACCTATGGAGCCGACTGGAGCGAATATTTTGGCTACCATCCCGCTGATGGTTCGGGCGATGTGTTCTTTCACCTTGATCCGCTGTGGGCCTCCAGCGCCATTGATGCGGTGGGGATCGACAATTATATGCCGCTCTCCGATTGGAATGATGCGGATTTTACCGCCACCAATCCCGATGGTTTTGCCATTGCCGATGATCTGAGCGGCATGCAACGTCAGATCACCGCAGGCGAGGGCTATGACTGGTATTATGCCAGCGCCGCCGATCGAAAGCTGCGCAAGCGCTCCGCCATTTCGGATGGGCTGGCGGGCAAGCCATGGGTGTTTCGCTATAAGGATATTCAGGGCTGGTGGGAAAACACCCATTATAACCGCATCAATGGCGCTGAGCTTTCCACACCCACCGCATGGCGGCCCCGCGCCAAGCCCATCTGGTTTACCGAGCTGGGCTGCGCCGCTGTGGAGCGGGCCGGCAACCAACCCAATGTGTTTCCCGATCCGAAATCATCGGAAAATGCCTTGCCCTATTTCTCTTCCGGCATGCGCTCGGATGCCATGCAGCGCAGGTTTTTGAGCGCGCATCTTGGCTATTGGCAAGGGGGCAACGCACCGGCTGGCATGGTGGATGCCAATCACATTTTTGTCTGGACATGGGATAGCAGGCCCTTTCCGGCTTTTCCTTATGATACCAATCTGTTTGCCGATGGCAGCAATTGGCGCACCGGCCATTGGCTGAACGGCAGGTTGGGGGCAGGCACTGTTGCCGAAGTGATTGCCGCCATTTTGGACGATTGCGGCTTTGATGATTACGATGTCTCGGCGGTGACAGGTGATTTGTCTGGCTATGTGCAAGGCGATATTTCGTCAGCGCGACAGCTGATTGAGCCGCTGCTAGACACCTATCTGATTGACGTGATCGAAGATGGCGGGCAGCTCAAATTTCGCTCGCGCAATGCAGCAAGTCTTGTGGCAACGCCTGCGGAGGTGCTGGTCGATGCGGATGGAGAACCATTGTGGGTGGAAAGCAGAGGCGACCGCACGGATTATGCCGGGCAGGCGGTGCTGACCTTTTATGATCCCGGCAATGATTTTCAGGAGGTCAGCGCCCGCTCACGCCATGTGCTGGGCGCATCCGCGAGGCTTCTTTCCACCAGCCTGCCCGCCGTGATGGAAGAGGCGCAAGGTCTGGCGCTGGTGGAAAGCCGGTTGCGGGATCATCGCATGTCGCGCCGAAGCGTGACATTGGCCCTCAGCCCCAATCATCTCTTCCTTCAGCCCGGCGATGTCATGCATGTGCCAAACGGGCCTTCGGGGCGCTTTTTGATTACCCGGATCGACGACAGTGACCGGCGATCCGTTGAGCTGCGCGAAATGGCGGCTCCTGTGTCGGTGCAGACATCGGTGGCGGTTCCTGCGAAAGTCCAGTCCAGCCGGGCATCCGATGGGTTTGCACCTCTGATCCAGTTGATGGATTTGCCGCGCTATAGTGATGGCGATGTGGGCACCTTTGCGCGCGTCGCCGCCTATGCCAAGCCATGGCGCAAGATTGTGCTGTCCTCCTCTGCCGAGCGCGAAAACTACGCCACCCGTGCGGTGGTGCAGGGGCCAGCCACGGTGGGCCAACTCAATAGCCCGCTTGCGGAGGGTGTTTCTGGCCGGTTTGATCGGGCCAACCGGCTGGATGTGACGCTTGTCAGCGGCAGTTTTTCGTCAGCCTCAAAGCTTGCGGTTTTGAACGGCGATAACCGCCTGGCCATCAAGGCCAGCAATGGCGTTTGGGAGGTGGTTGGCTTTGAGCGTGCAGAGGAAGTGTCATCGGGCCGCTGGTCCTTGACTGGCCTGTTGCGCGGGCTGTTTGGCACGGAGGATGCGATGATGGCGGGCGCAAGTGCTGGCGCGGAAATTGTCGCGCTCAACGCTGCGGTGACGGCGCTGGATATCGCCAGCTCCGAAATTGGCCTGACGTTGAATTGGATTGCAGAGGCCGCAGGCACCGCGTTCGCGCCCAGCGGGCCTTTCACCTTTGCCGGTGGCATGCGGGCAGAGACGCCGCTATCGCCGGTACATATGCGTGCGCAAAGGATGGTGAGCGGCGATATTGCCCTGACATGGCTGCGGCGCGGACGCATCAATGCCGATAACTGGGCGCTTGCCGATATTCCCCCGGATGAAGATGCCGAGACCTATCAGTTGGAGATCTTGAACGGGCAGACCCTTACCGTGCTGCGCACGCTCCGCCTGTCCGAGTCAGTCTATCTTTACACTGCCGCCCAGCAGGCAGCCGATTTTGGCAAGGCGACCCGGAACCTCATGGTGAGGCTGCGGCAGGTGGGGCGTGTTGCCATGGGCATTCCAAAGATCGTGGAATTTCACCTTTAGTCGATCTCCCCAAACGCCGGTTTTCCGGCGTTCGCGATGATGTGTTCAACCCGAAGAAAGGACAAGAGCATGACAGACAGCAAGGCGTGGTATGAATCAAAGGCAGTTTGGGGTGCAGTCATTGCCATTCTGGCCTCCATTTTACATCTCGGCGGCTACGAACTGGGCCTTTTGGAACAAGGCCAATTGGTTGATGGGGTGGTCAGTCTGGTTGGCTCTGTTGGCGCGCTTGTGGCGCTCTATGGCCGAATTGTCGCAAGCCATGCATTGAGGGCACCGAAAGGCCAGACAACCGAGATGTGATGGCAATGGAAGTGTGAGTGGGAGTGGGTGGCTTCAGTTTTGCGTGAAGGCGCTGCCGCAAGCAATCACGCTTCCGGCAGTGCTTTAAAGAGCATTCATTTGCCATTCAGCCGCTCTTCGCTACAAATTGACTATCGAATCCGATTGCGGCAGAGTGGAAGATAATGGCAGTACAGTGGACCATAGGCGGCATATCAACCAAGCTTTCATGCTTGTTGATTTCGGCTGCATCCGTGCTCGTTGTTGCGTTATCCCCCGTTGGTGCGCAAGCGCAAAATGAGCAAAACGGCAACGGTGACAGCCCGCAAACGGGGCGCGTTGATTGCCGCAATGCGGCTTTGCGCGCTGTGGATCAATCTGGCGGGCAGCTTTTGTCGGTGCGCACATCGGGCGATCAATGCGTTGTGACCATTCTTGTGCCTGGATCGGGTGATAATGCGCGTCCACGCAAAAAGACCGTTCAGATTTCGCGCTGAGCATTGTAAGACGGTTTTCACAAAAAGACTGTCTGTCAGGACGGATCGAAACGGAGAGCTTGAGAATGCGAATTCTTGTCGTCGAGGACGATGTAAACCTAAACCGGCAACTGGTTGAGGCGCTTCAGGAAGCTGGCTATGTCGTTGATCAGGCGCAAGACGGTGAAGAAGGTCATTTTCTGGGCGATACCGAACCCTATGACGCCGTGATTCTGGATATCGGCCTGCCGTCCATGGACGGCATTACCGTTCTGGAGCGCTGGCGCTCGGCAGGCCGGGTCATGCCGGTGCTGATTTTGACTGCCCGCGACCGCTGGAGCGATAAGGTCTCCGGCATTGATGCAGGCGCTGATGATTACGTCACCAAGCCCTTTCATGTTGAAGAAGTTCTGGCGCGCATTCGCGCCCTGATTCGCCGCGCTGCAGGTCATGCCTCGTCTGAAATCGGCTGTGGTCCGGTGCGGCTGGATACCAAAAGCTCCAAGGTCACGGTGGATGGCAAGGCGCTGAAGCTGACCTCGCACGAGTTTCGTCTGCTGTCTTATCTCATGCATCACATGGGTGAGGTTGTGTCGCGCACCGAGCTGGTCGAACATATGTATGATCAGGATTTTGACCGCGATTCCAACACGATTGAAGTGTTTGTCGGGCGGCTTCGCAAGAAAATCGGGCTGGATATGATCGAGACGGTGCGCGGGCTTGGCTATCGCATCAAAGCGCCTGATCGCGTTGAGGGGTAAGCCGGCTTGCAAACGTGCGCCACGGTTTTTCGATGAAAACCAGCGGTAAAACAAGAAACGAAGCAGGCATTGCTTGGGCCTGCCAACGAAAGTCTGCTTAGGTGTTCAAGGTCAAATCGCTCACCTTACGCGTTTTGCTGTTTGCCACTCTTTGGTATGTTATTGCGTTGGTGACCATGGCTTTGGTCATTTCGGCACTCTATCGGACGGGCGCAGAACGGTCTTTCAATGACCTTTTGCGCGCCCAGCTCTATAATGTGGTGAATTCCGTCTCGGTTGGCGATGGTGAGAGCCTGGTGGGCAGCCCGGCGCTGGGGGATTTGCGCTTTTCGCAGCCGGGAACCGGCTGGTATTGGCTGGTGGAGCCACTGGGCAGTTTTAATGCCGCGCCCTTGGCATCGACTTCGCTGGGCTTGACCAATTTGCCGGTGCCGAGCTTTGAAGAAAGCCCGTTTGATCAGAATTATGAGCGTTTTTACGGAATGACCGATAGTTTCGGCAATCGGCTGCGGGTTGCGGAAACCGAGGTTATTCTGGATGAATCCGGCCGGGCGGCGCGTTTTCGTGTGTCGGGCAATCTGAAAGTGGTGGAAGATGAAATCACCGCTTTTTCGCGCAGGCTCTATGCCGTTCTGGTGGCCTTTGGCTTTGGTGGCCTGCTGGTCAATGCCGTGACCGTTGTGCTGGGCCTCAAACCGCTGGATCGGGCGCGGCGGGCGCTGGAGCGTATCCGTGGTGGCGAGGCAGAAAAGATCGAGGGTGAATTCCCCCGCGAAATTGAGCCGTTGGCCAATGAAATCAACGCTTTGATTGAGAGTAACCGGCGCATTGTCGAGCGCGCCCGCATGCAGGTGGGCAATCTGGCCCACTCGCTCAAAACGCCCATTGCCGTGCTGTTGAATGAGGCACGGGCCGTGCATGCCCCCCATGATGAGGTGATCAAGGTGCAGGCCAGCGCCATGCAGAGCCAGGTCAGCTCCTATCTCAATCGTGCGCGCATTGCCGCCCAGCGCGATTCCATTTTGTCGCGCACCGAGGTTGAGCCGGTGTTGGAGCGGCTGGTGCGCGTGATGCGCAAGCTGAACCCGGAAAAGCAGTTTGAGCTGCATATGGAAGGCACCGGGCTGACGCTGGCCATGGAAAGTCAGGATTTCGAGGAAACTCTCGGTAATCTGCTGGAAAATGCTGCCCGCTACAGCGAGCATCTGGTGACGGTCACAGCCAGATTGGCCCCCGCCGGTGAGGTCGGCGTTGATCCCAGCCGCAAGGCGTGGCTGGAAATCATCGTTGAAGATGACGGGCCGGGTCTTGCGCCTGATCAGATTGGCGAGGCGCTGAAGCGTGGGCGCAGGCTGGATGAAAGCAAGCCCGGCACGGGGCTTGGCCTGTCGATTGTCAAAGAGATCACTTCGGAATATCAGGGAAAGCTTGGATTGTCGCGGGGCGTGAGCGGCGGCTTGCTGGCGCGGCTTGTGTTGCCTGCCGTGTCGCGTGACATTGCCTAAAGTGGATGAGCGGCTGTGAAGAAAGACATTGCCGCTTCGAAATCGTGGCTTGCAAAACAGGAATGGGTCAGGCTTAACATGGCGGTAGACTTTATTGCGCAATTCCTCATATCCGACGCGACGGGAGGGGAAATTTATGCAATAGATAGAGAGGATTACAGTCCGCTTTGCTGATGCGTGAGCACACAAAACGGGTTGTCATGCTTGAAAGCGCCCAGCGTTTTATCAAGCGCGCATAAAGCATGTCGCGTTTCAGTGTTTTCAATGAAACGAGAACGGACATGCTAGACAATGAGAGATAAAGCGGGTGGCATATCCTGTTCACTGCGATCCGCTTCAGGGGTGCTGTAACAGTTTATGTATGCAGTCAGACGATATGAACATGAAAGGGTAAGTCGCACGTCATGATGATCTCCAACACAGGTCTCGTTGCCCTTTTAGTGTGCACCTTCGCCCTTGCCTCCTGCCAGACGACACAGCCGGGTGGTCTGCAAAGAGGAGTGTTTGGCTCATCCGCGAGCGCGTCGGTTTATATCCGCGCCTTGCAAGGCGGTGTTGTGTCTAAGTCCGGTGCCGATCTCTCCAATGGGCAAAAGCAGCGCGCACTTGAAGCGGAATATAGAGCGCTGGAAACCTCACCATCCGGCCTGAAAGTGACGTGGCGCGATGATGATGCCGCCGGCGAAGTGATGGCTGCAGCCCCTTATCAGGTCGGCAATCAGAACTGTCGTCAGTATAGACACACGGTGACAATGGACGGCAAAAGCTATCAAGGGCGCGGGGCCGCCTGCCGCAATGATGACGGCACCTGGACACCGCTCAATTAAGTTTGGGTGAATTTTTCTCTTAATGCAATTTAAGATAGAAATTATCGTGTATCTTCCCTAGTGAATTCGTGTAAAGACTAGCCGCTGATCAATTGTGAATTGCCCTATGTCAAAGAGCGCGGCATGGATACTGCTATTCCTGCCGTGTGAAGTGCGTCTCTCGATAAAGTCATTGGACCCTATGCTGTTCTGGATTGTGATTGCCCTCTTAACCTTCGCTGTGGCCGCAAGCTTTCTGCTGCCGCTTATTCGCAGCGGTCTTCGTGCCGAGGTGCAGGCGCGTGATGGGGCCATGGCGGTCTATCGCGATCAATTGCAAGAGCTGGAGCGCGATAAGGCGGCCTCCTTGATCACAGCGCAAGAAGCCGATTACGCCCGCACGGAAATTGCCCGCAGGCTGCTGTCTGCGGAGAGCGGTCTTGAAGTTTCCCAAACGCAACAATCGTCGCGACACATCTGGGCTCAAGGTTTTGTTGTGTTGCTGGTGCCCGTGCTGGGGCTTGGACTGTATCTCTTGCTCGGCAGTCCCGGTCTTCCGTCTCAACCGCTGACGGCCAGACTGGCCGAGCCCGGCAATGACATCAACCTGTTGATTGCCAAGGCCGAACGCCATTTGATGGAGAACCCCGATGATGGTCCGGGTTGGGATGTTCTTGCCCCGATTTATCTGCGCCAAAACCGGATTGGCGATGCGCAACTGGCCTATCAAAACGCGATTCGCTTGAGTGGCGAGACGCCGGAGCGGTTGAACGGGTTGGCGGAAGCAATGGTGTTGCAAAATGATGGTGTCATCACCGACGACGCCCGTGATCTTTTTCAACGCTCGCAGGTGTTGCAAGCCAATAATCCCCGCGCACAATATTATCTCGCCTTGGCATTGGAGCAATCCGGCAAGCGGGAAGAGGCTCTGGCCGCGTTCAAGAAAATCGCGGCGGACTCTCCGGCTGATGCGCCGTGGCAACCGCTTGTCGCGCGCCATATCGCCCAAAATGGCGGTGCTCCGGTCAATCCAAATGCCAGCAGAAATTCCGGGCCTGCACCGCCTGGCAATCCGGATGCCGCCGCGGTCGCGGCTGCCCAATCCATGTCGGATGCAGACCGCCAAAAGATGATTGCGGGCATGGTGGCGAGCCTTGATGCCAAGCTGCAAGCCGATCCTCATAATTTTGAAGGCTGGATGCGGCTGGTGCGGTCATATGTCATGCTGAAAGATCAAGCCAAGGCTATGGCTGCGCTGAAAACCGCTCTCAAAACCTTCCCGGCTGATAGCAATGAAGGCAAACAATTGATCGATGCCGCCAAGGCGCTTGGTCTGTCGGTGGACGAGGTGATGAAATGACGCGCAAACAAAAACGCCTTGCCGTGATTGCCGGTGGTGTCGGCTTCATCATGGTTGCCGTGTTGCTGATCCTCTTCGCCTTTGGCCAATCTGTTGCTTATTTTTATATGCCGTCTGATCTGGCCAAAAGCCCTGTTGGCCCGGGAACCCGCATTCGCCTTGGCGGCCTCGTGGCTGAAGGATCGGTCCAGCGCGGCAATGGGTCTACTGTGAGTTTTGCGGTGACCGATGGCAAGGCGACGGTGCCGGTGACCTATACGGGCATTCTGCCTGATCTGTTTCGCGAAGGGCAGGGCGTGGTCACTGAAGGGGTGGTTGGTCAGGGGAATGGGCCATTTAATGCCGATACGGTGTTGGCCAAGCATGATGAAAAATACATGCCGAAGGAAGTGGCTGACCGTTTGAAAAAAGACGGAGTCTGGAAAGAAGAGGAGCCAGCGAAATGATCATCGAGATTGGCCATTACGCTTTGGTTCTGGCACTGGCTGCCGCCCTTATCGTTTCCATCCTGCCGGTGATTGGCGCGCGGCGCGGTGATACCGCCTTGATGCAAACGGCTGTGAATGGCACGTTTGCCCTGTTTGGCCTTGTGCTGTTGGCCTTTGGTGTTCTCACCCACGCCTATCTGGTGTCGGATTTTTCGTTGCTGAATGTCTATCAGAATTCGCATTCGTTGATGCCGACCGTCTACCGGTTTGCCGCCGTGTGGGGCAACCACGAAGGCTCCATGATGCTGTGGTTGCTGATTTTGACGCTGTTCAGCGCCATGGTGGCCCTGTTTGGGCGCAATCTGCCAGATCGCCTGCGGGCCAATGTGCTGGCGGTGCAGGCCTGGATCACCACGGCGTTCTTGCTGTTTATTCTCCTGACCTCCAATCCCTTCATTCGCCTCTTTCCGGCTCCTGCCGAAGGGCAGGACCTTAATCCGGTGTTGCAGGATCCGGGCCTCGCCATCCATCCACCGCTGCTTTACCTCGGCTATGTTGGTTTCTCGGTCTGTTTTTCCTTTGCCATTGCGGCTTTGATGGATGGCCGCATTGACGCCGCATGGGCACGGTGGGTGCGGCCATGGACATTGGCGGCCTGGACCTTTCTCACGGCCGGCATCGCCATGGGGTCTTATTGGGCCTATTATGAGCTGGGCTGGGGCGGCTGGTGGTTTTGGGATCCGGTTGAAAACGCATCCTTCATGCCATGGCTTGCCGGAACAGCGCTGTTGCACTCTGCCTTGGTGATGGAAAAGCGCGATGCGCTGAAAATCTGGACGGTATTGCTCGCCATTCTCACCTTTTCACTGTCGCTGCTGGGCACATTCCTGGTGCGATCCGGCGTGTTGACCTCGGTTCACGCTTTTGCCACGGATCCGACGCGCGGCATTTTCATTCTGTGCATTTTGATTTTCTTCATCGGTGGGGCGCTGTTTCTGTTCATGCTGCGCGCGCCCATGCTGAAAACCGGCGGCTTGTTTCAGCCGATTTCGCGTGAAGGCGCGCTGGTGCTGAACAATCTGATCCTCACCGTCTCCACTGCAACGGTGCTGATCGGCACGCTCTATCCCTTGCTGCTGGAGACATTGACCGGTGACAAGATTTCGGTCGGCCCACCTTTTTTCAATCTCACCTTCGGACTGTTGATGATTCCGCTGATTGTGGCCATCCCCTTTGGTCCAATGATGGCGTGGAAGCGTGGTGATCTGCTGGGCGCTTTGCAAAGGCTTTATCTGGTGGCTGGCGTTGCATTTCTTGCGGGTCTTGCACTGTTTTATGCCAAAAATGGCGGGCCGGTGATGGCGGTGCTCGGCCTTGCGGCAGGCTTTTTCATCATGCTTGGAGCGATTGCCGATCTTTGGTATCGCGCAGCCTTTGGCAAGCAGAGGCTCAACATTGCCTTTCGCCGATTGATTGGTTTACCGCGGTCTGCCTTTGGCACAGCGCTGGCGCATTTTGGCTTTGGCGTAACGGTGCTCGGTATTGTTGCTGTCACCACATTCCAGAGCGAAAAAGTGGTGGAAATGACCCCCGGCAAGACCACCGAGGCGGGTGGCTATTCGCTGACCTTTGATGGTCTGCGCTCCGGTAAGGGGCCGAATTATACAGAAGATCGCGGGCATTTCACGGTTCGTCGGGGCGGGGTTGAGATCGCCGATGTGTGGTCATCCAAGCGCCTCTATACCGCCCGGCGTATGCCAACCACGGAGGCGGGTATTCTCACCTTTGGTCTCAGCCAGCTTTATGTGTCGCTGGGCGATCCGATGGATGGTGGCGGCATGGTGGTGCGCATCTGGTGGAAGCCGTATATTCTGTGCATCTGGGGTGGAGCGCTGGTGATGATGCTGGGCGGCTTTGTCTCCTTGAGTGACCGACGCTTGCGGGTTGGCGCGCCACGGCGCAAAGCAGCACCTGTGCAGGCAAAACACGTGGCGGCGGCAGAATGATGGGTCGGCTTTTTACAAGCGTTGTGCTGTTTTTTCTGTCATTTTCTGCCGCTTTTGCCGTGAATCCCGACGAAGTGTTGAAAGACCCGGCGCTGGAGGCGCGCGCCCGCCATCTGTCTTCGCAACTGCGCTGTATGGTCTGTCAAAACCAGTCGATTGACGATAGCAACGCAGAGCTTGCGCATGATCTGCGCGTGCTGGTGCGCGAGCGAATCGTCAAAGGCGACAGCGATGAGGATGTCTTGCGCTATCTGGTGTCGCGTTATGGCGAGTTTGTGCTTTTGAAGCCAAGATTGACCAAGGAAACGATTGTGCTTTGGACCGCACCCGGCCTGTTGTTGCTGGTGGGGGGAGGTGTTGCCTTTGCTTACAGCCGTCGCCGGGCATCGCAGAATGCCGTTGCAAAATTGAGCCCTGAGGAAGAGGCCAGGCTGAAACGGATTCTGGGCGAATAAAGCCTCGGACCGAAAAGTGGGCTCCGGTTTTCGGGAAAATTATGCAACAGATTAAAAGTGTTACAGCGCGGTGCGTCATATATGGCGCACCGCGCTGTAACCTGTCCATTGCATGAAAAATTGCATTACCAAAGTTTCATCTTGCGGACAGTTCTTTGTAAGGTGTGAGCACCTATATCTTTGTCATCCACCGCCTGACAGTCAAGTTTTGAAGACGACGTCAAGAATTCAGATGCCCAACGAAGATAAAGGTATAGATCCCATGTCTAACACCACAACGTCTAACACAACCAAGACCATCCTGCGCACCGGCACAATTGCGGGCCTGGCTGCCCTGATGATGACCGGTTCTTTGCCAGCGATGCTCACGCCTGCTTATGCAGAAGCCGTGAATGTGCAGGCTCCGCAGGTGCCAAGTTTTGCCGATCTGGTGAGCGCTGTGTCACCAGCCGTTGTGTCGATCCGGGTTAAGTCGGATGTGCAGCAGGCCAGCGACGACAGCAATGGCTTCTCCTTTAACGGCCGCGATCTCGACCAGCTTCCTGATCCGCTGAAGCGCTTTTTCAAGGAATGGGGCATGCCTGGACAGGGCGGTCCTGACAAACATGGCCCACGCGCAGAGCGCCACGGCAAACTGCGTCCCGTTGCGCAAGGCTCGGGCTTCTTCATCTCGGAAGATGGCTATCTGGTCACCAACAATCACGTTGTTTCCGATGGTCAGGCCTATACGGTCGTGATGAATGATGGCACCGAATATGATGCCAAACTGGTTGGCAAGGATCAGCGCACCGATCTGGCCGTGCTGAAGGTCGATGCACCGAAGAAGAAATTCACCTATGTGAACTGGGCTGATGACAGCAAGGTGCGCGTTGGGGATTGGGTTGTTGCAGTCGGCAATCCCTTTGGTCTTGGCGGCACTGTGACCTCCGGTATCGTTTCGGCCTTTGGGCGTGATATTGGCTCTGGTCCTTACGACGATTACATCCAGATTGACGCGCCGGTAAACCGTGGCAATTCTGGCGGTCCTGACTTCAATCTCAATGGTCAGGTGGTTGGTATCAACACGGCGATCTTCTCGCCATCGGGTGGCAGCGTCGGTATTGCCTTTGCGATCCCTGCATCCACGGCCAAGTCGGTGGTGAATGAGTTGATCAAGAATGGTGAGGTCAAGCGCGGCTGGTTGGGCGTGCAGATCCAGCCGGTCACCAAGGACATTGCTGAATCTTTGGGTCTGGCCGATGCCAAGGGCGCGCTTGTGGCCGAGCCACAGGCTGGCTCACCAGGCGAAAAGGCTGGCATTAAGCAGGGCGATGTGATCACCGCCGTCAATGGTGATCCGGTGAAGGATCCTCGCGATTTGGCCAAGCGCATTGCTGGCTTTGCACCGGGAACAAAGGTTGATGTGTCCTTGTGGCGGGATGGTGCCTCGAAGTCAGTCAAGGTTGACCTTGGAAACCTGCCTGCGGCCAAGGATGTGGCCAGCAATGACAGCGATCAGGGTCAGTCGGATAATGCAGGCCCTGCAACCGAGAAGGCTCTTGCCAATCTGGGTATCACGGTCAAGCCTTCTGACGATGGCAAGGGTCTGGCGATCACCAATGTCGATCAGAATTCGGATGCTGCCGACAAGGGCCTGAAGGTTGGTCAGACAATCACCTCTGTGAACAATCAGGAGGTTGCCAAGGCCGATGATATTACCAAGATCATCGACCAAGCCAAGAAGAGCGGTCGCACCAAGGCGCTCTTCCAGATCCAGACCGATAACGGCAGCCGCTTTGTGGCTCTGCCAATCAGTCAGGGCTGATCTCACTTTTGGAGTGTGAATTACGTTTGTCTTTTCGGGAAAACCGGATGCCACTTTTCCCTGACAAACTCTCATTGCTGATGCGGCGGTTGGCATGTTGCCAACCGCCGTGTTTTCTTAAACACGATGGCGGTTTTGCTTCAGGAAATGCTTGAAGGAGCGGATCATGACAATTGAAACGGGACAAAGCGTGGAAAGCGGCAATTCGGGTTTTGCACGGGGCGCGGCTGGCAGTAATGTCATGCACATGAAAATACTTGTTATTGAAGATGATCTCGAAGCTGCGGCCTACATGACCAAGGCATTTCGAGAGGCCGGGATTTTGGCCGATCACGCCAGCGATGGCGAAGCTGGCCTGTTTATGGGCACGGAAAATACTTATGACGTGATGATCATCGATCGGATGTTGCCGCGCCGCGATGGCTTGTCGGTGATTTCGGAGCTGCGCAAACGTGCCATCAACACGCCTGTGCTCATTTTGTCGGCCTTGGGTCAGGTAGATGACCGGGTGACGGGTCTGCGTGCCGGCGGTGATGATTATTTGCCAAAGCCCTATGCTTTTTCGGAATTGCTGGCGCGGGTGGAGGTTCTGGGCAGGCGCAAAGGCGCACCAGAACAGGATATGATCTACCGGGTTGGCGATCTGGAGCTGGACCGGCTGTCCCATGAAGTGCGCCGCGAGGGCAAGGAAATCCTGCTCCAGCCGCGCGAGTTTAGATTGCTGGAATATTTGATGAAAAATGCGGGTCAGGTGGTCACGCGCACCATGCTGCTGGAGCACGTGTGGGACTACCACTTCGATCCCCAAACCAACGTGATCGATGTGCATGTCTCTCGCCTGCGCTCCAAGATTGAGCGCGATTTTGATAAGCCGCTTTTAAAAACCGTGCGCGGTGCGGGCTATATGATCAAGGACGAAGGCTAATTAATGCTGCTCGAATGGCCGCGGTTTGTAACACTGACACGGATGGTATGACCTTATGAATCGCCTTGGTTTACTGATGCGGTCAACCGCTGTGCGGCTTTCGGCGCTCTATATTTTACTGTTTGCCCTGTGTGCGGCATTTTTGGTGTTTTATGTCACAGCCCTTTCTGAACGGCTGCTGGATCAGCAAACCCGCGACAGTTTGCAGCAGGAAATTACTGAAATTCAACGGGTTTATGATCGTGGTGGCGTTAACAGCCTGCTGAAGCTGATGGAACGGCGCATGCGCCAGCCCGGTGCCAATCTCTATGTGATCGCTGGCCCGAATGGTCAGTTTTTGGCAGGCAATGTCAGCTCGGTGCAGCCGGGCGTTCTGGACCACGAGGGTTGGACCGATTTTCCCTTCGGCTATAACCGCTATCTCGAAACCAGCAATGACCGCCAACATCTGGCTCTGGCCAAAGTGTTTTTCCTCGATAATGGTTTGCGCATTCTGGTGGGCCGCGATCTGGGTGAGCCGACAAAATTTCGGATTTTGGTGCGCAAGGCGCTGATGGTGGCTTTGGCTATTATGGGTGCGGGGGCTTTGCTGATCTGGTTTGCCATTGGTCGCAATGCCCTGAAGCGAATTGACCGCATGTCGGAGGCTGGCAAAAAGATCATGGCCGGAGATCTGGCCCAGCGCTTGCCGGTGTCTGGCTCCGGAGATGAGTTTGATCGGCTGTCCGTGTCGCTGAACCAGATGCTGGAGCGCATTGAAAAGCTGAACGAAGGCCTGCGGCAGGTGTCGGACAATATTGCCCATGATTTGAAAACGCCGCTGACGCGCTTGCGCAATAAGGCCTCGGATGCCCTGGATGATGGCAATGAGGAAAGGCGCAGGGCCGCCCTTGAAGGCATTATCGGTGAATCGGATCAATTGATCCGCACGTTCAACGCGCTTTTGATGATCTCTAGGGTGGAGGCAGGCAATATTGCCGCGGAACTGTCTGATCTCGATCTCTCAGTCATTGCCACCGATACGGCGGAGCTTTACGAGCCGGTGGCCGAGGAGGCGGGCTATGTGCTGGTCAGTGATGTTGTGCAAGAAGGTCGGGTACGCGGCAACCGAGAACTCATTGGTCAGGCCATTTTCAATCTGCTCGACAATGCTATCAAATATGCCGGTGATGATGGCAGTGAAATCCGCGTCAGCCTCAAAGCCGGTGACCAAGACGTTCGCTTGAGCATTGCCGATCATGGACCGGGCATTCCTGCGGAGCGGCGTGATGATGCCGTGAAACGGTTCGTGAGGCTCGATGAAAGCCGCAGCAAGCCGGGCACCGGCCTTGGGCTGTCGCTGGTGGCCGCCGTGATGGCGCTGCACGGTGGACGGATGGAGTTGAGTGATACCAACGATGGGGACGGACAGGCACCGGGCCTCACCGTCACCATGGTTTTTCCGCGCGCAACGGCATAAACTCTTTGCAACCCTTTGTGAGTGTTTGTCAGAAACACTCAAACAAAAGCGGGCTGGGAGGAAACATGGCAGATCAACGAACGAAGCGTTTAGTGGATGTGTCCGCTGACGTGATAAAGCCGCTCAACAAGACCGAAACACGGGTGGTTGTCTCGCAATTGAAAGACTTGGGTCGACAAGAGCCTGTTGTTGCGGATCTGTTGCTCGGTGAAAGCGCTGTAAAAGACTTTCTGATTGCGGCGCTGACGCTTTCGCCCCATTTGCGCGAGATTGTTGCCCGCCAACCCAATTTGATCGCGCAGGCTCTTAGCACGCCGCTTGATGAAAGCCTTGAAGGGCTTGTGCAGCAAGCGCGACAGGCGTGGCAGCCGCAAGCAGACAGCCCATCGCCCTCGGAAGCGGCAGTGATGACGTGCCTGCGCCAAGCCAAACGCGGCTTGTCTTTTTTTCTGGCGCTGGCCGATCTTGGCCGGATTTTGGATGCAAGAGAGGTAACGTTTTGGCTCAGCCGCATGGCTGATGCTGCAATCGCCGCCGCCATTGACCATCTCTTGCTGGTGGGGTCCGAGACGGGAAAATTGCATCTGAAGGACGTGACGGCACCCGCCAAAGGCAGTGGTTTGATTGTGCTGGGCATGGGCAAGCTGGGTGCTTTCGAGCTGAACTATTCGTCTGACATTGATCTTGTGGTGTTTTTCGATGCTGAAGCAGGCATTTTGAACCAGCCTGAAGACGGCACGGAAACCTATGGCCGGATGATGCGCCGGTTGATCCGCATTCTGCAAGAACGCACGGCAGATGGCTATGTGTTTCGCACCGATCTGCGCTTGCGGCCAGACCCCGGTGCGACACCGCTGGCGGTGCCGGTGGAGGCGGCCCTCAACTATTATGAAGGTCGCGGGCAAAACTGGGAGCGGGCAGCCTTTATCAAGGCGCGGCCGGTTGCGGGCGATGTCGCGGCGGGAGAGGCTTTTCTGAAAGAGCTTTCGCCTTTTGTCTTTCGCAAATATCTCGATTATGCGGCCATTGCCGATATTCATTCCATCAAACGCCAGATCCATAGCCACAAGGGCCATAGCACCATTGCCGTGAAAGGCCATAACGTCAAACTTGGGCGTGGTGGCATTCGTGAAATCGAATTTTTTGCCCAGACGCAGCAATTGATCGCGGGCGGGCGCATGTTGGAATTGCGCACGAAAGCCACCGAGGCAGCGCTGGCAGCACTGGCGCAGGCCCGCTGGATTGACGCTGACACCCGCGATGAACTGACCGAAGCTTACTGGTTTTTGCGCGATGTCGAACACCGTATCCAGATGGTGCATGATGAGCAAACTCACACGCTGCCGACAACCGAGGCGGAGCTCAAGCGCATTGCTTTTATGATGGGCTTTTCAAGTGTCCCGAGTTTTTCGGAAGCCTTGCAAAAACGCTTGAAGACGGTTGAGCGCCGCTATGCGCAGTTGTTTGAGCAGGAAGGCGAATTGTCGATTGATGGCAATTTGGTTTTCACGGGCCAGAAGGATGATCCCGACACGCTGGTAACCTTGCAAAAACTTGGCTTTAAGCGGCCAGAGGACATATCGCGGGTTATTCGCACCTGGCACTATGGTCGTTATCGCGCCACGCAATCGGTGGAAGCGCGCGAAAGACTGACAGAGTTGACCCCGCGCCTGCTCAAGAGTTTTGGCGAAAGCAGCCGGGCAGATGAAGCGCTCTTGCGGTTCGATGCCTTCTTGGCGGGGTTGCCGGCGGGGATTCAACTGTTTTCCTTGCTGGCCAATAATGCGGCTCTGCTGGATCTTCTCGTGACCATCATGGCGGCAGCTCCACGCCTTGCAAATATTATTGCCAGCCGACCCCATGTGTTTGATGGCATGCTGGACCCCGCCATTTTGGAGGAATTGCCAACCCGAAGCTATCTTTCCAAGCGGTTGGATGCCTTCTTGATGGGGGTTGGCCATTATGAAGACATGCTGGATCGCTTGCGCATCTTTGCAGCCGAGCAGCGGTTTTTAATTGGCATTCGATTGCTGACCGCCTCGATCACGGCGGATACCGCAGGTCGCGCCTTTACTGATTTGGCGGATCTGGTGATCGATCAGGCATTTCAAGCGGTGCAGCGGGAAATGGAAGCCAGCCATGGCCGTATTGACGGTGCTGAAGCCGCACTCGTGGGGATGGGAAAACTTGGTTCCTATGAACTCACCGCAGGTTCGGACGTTGATCTGATTGTTCTCTATGAATATCCGGAGGATGCGGGCGATAGTGATGGTGAGAGGCCCTTGGACCCGGTGCGCTATTACACTCGCTTTACCCAGCGACTGATTGCAGCGCTTTCCGCGCCGACGGCGGAAGGCGTGCTGTATGAAGTCGATATGCGGCTTCGCCCGTCCGGCAACAAAGGTCCTGTGGCCACACGGTTAAAGGCGTTTGAGCGCTATCAGGCACAAGAGGCATGGACGTGGGAGCATATGGCGCTAACCCGGGCGCGCTTGGTGACCGGCGATGCCGGGTTGATGAAACAGGGTGAGGCCAGCATTGCCGGGATTTTGCAAACGCGCCGTGATAAAAGCGAGGTTGCGACCGCCGTGACCGAGATGCGCAGCTTGATTGATGCAGAAAAACCGCCAAAGGACGCATTCGACGTCAAACTTATTCCGGGTGGTCTGATTGATCTCGAATTCATGGCGCAGTATTTGGCCCTGATTGCGCCGGGTGAGGGCATTCCTGTTCAGCGAGGTCTTACCACCGCAGAAAGCTTGAAGGCTCTGGGAACCCTTATGATCTCCAAGGACGATCTGGAGACATGCCTTGCCGCATTAAAGCTCTATAGCGACATTGCGCAAGTCACCCGCACCTGTGTTGATGGTCATTTCCACCCTGCCGAAGCGCCAGCGGGTTTGATGGATCTGCTGCTGCGCGTCACAGATTGTCCCGATGTCAAATCCCTCGAGGTGGAGCTGAAACGAGTTTCAAAAGCGGTACGCCGGATTTTTCAAGCTGTCGTTAGGGCATAAGTTGCAACGCCACAGAGCGTCGCTCATCAGATTTCAGGCCGGGCAGACATGTCCGGCCCTTTTCTTGACCGACATGTCAGCGAACATACAGCACGAAGCTGCCATCGGAGGCTTCATCGGCAAAAATCACATTCTTGATTTCGATATTCTGCGACAGGAATTGTTTGCGCAGAACCGGGTTTTCCCGAATGGCTGCCTGAACCGCGCGTGCTTGCGGGCTGGTGGGTGACAGCGATCCCAGAAAATCCTGGAATGTGTCGTGCTTTTCGATCTCATCCGGCGAGCTGATGACAAAGCGGGGATTGTGATCGGTGGCCAGCGCCTTGTCAGCGGCAGACATGGCAGCATGGCTCATGCCGGTCATGGCGGCGGTTGCGAGAACGGCGGCTACAGAGACTTTGATCATGTAAGACATAATTCGCTCCTCCTCGAATAAACCGGCATGAAAAATAGTTAGCCGGTCAAGGCTATTGTCGCGCTTTGTCCGTTCACATCCAATACAACAGCAAGTGACATTGGATTAATTCTTTGTCATGAAGCATAAGCCACTGCCGGTGCATCTTCCTTTAAGGGCACAGAATCTGGCACCGTAATGACCACGACGGTGCCAACACCCTCGCGAGACCGCACGGTCAAAGTGCCGCCGTGCAGCATGGTGAGGGATCGCGAAATGGCCAGACCAAGACCGGAGCCGCCTTTGCTCTTGGCATATTGGCTTTGAACCTGCTCGAACGGTTGGCCGATCTTGCCAATCGCCTTTTTCGGAATGCCAATACCGGTATCGGCAATCAACAGTCTTACCGCACCTGCGACTTTATAGGAGCGCACCGAGATATTTCCGCCCGCATTGGTGAATTTCACCGAGTTGGAGAGAATATTCAGCATGATTTGCTTCATGGCGCGCCGGTCTGCGGTGAGCGTCAGCCCGGATGCAATACGTCTTTCAACCGAAATATTTTTCCCCGTGGCTGATACGGTGGTGAGACGCAGGGTTTCATCAATCAGGGAGGCGAAATCAATGGTTTCGCATTTCAGGATCATGTGACCCGCTTCAATCTTGGACATATCCAAAATGTCATTGATAACATTCAACAAGTGACGGCCACTGTCGTGAATATCCCTTGCATATTCATCGTATTTTGGTGAGCCGATTGGCCCAAACATGTTGGTGCACAAGATCTCCGAAAAGCCCAGAATGGCGTTGAGCGGCGTGCGAAGCTCATGCGACATATTGGCCAGAAACTCTGACTTTGCTTTGTTGGCGGCCTCGGCGCGCTGTTTTTCTGCGAGATACTTCTCGTTAGCTTCCGACAACTCGGATTTTTGGCGTTCCAGTTTTTTCTGAGAGGCGGAAAGATCGCCAATGGTTGCCATCAGGCGGCGTTCTTGCTCGCGCAGGCGCTCTTGATGGCGTTTGAGCAAGGTAATGTCGGTACCGACCGAAACCAGGCCGCCATCGCGGGTGCGGCGCTCGTTGATCTGCAGCCAGCGCTCATCGGCCAACTGCAACTCTGTTGTTCGCGAGCTACCCGTGGCGCTCGGATCGGCAATGCGCCGTTGAATAATCGGTCTGGCGGCGGCGGCATCCACTTTAGAGCGCTCAACACCGGGAACCAGAATGTTATCGGGCAGGCCGTAGACTTTTTGAAAGTGAGCATTCCACATGACCAGACGGTCGTTCTTGTCCCACAGAACGAAGGCTTCAGATGTGCTCTCAATCGCGTCAGCCAGCCTCTGGTCCGCTTCAGCGTAGCGCTGTGCAAGCCGGTGCTGTTCGGTCACGTCCATGGCAATGCCAATCACATGTGGACGACCGGAATGGGTGCGGATAACCTGGGCGCGGGCGCGCAGCCAGACATAATGACCGTTGGCATGGCGCATGCGAAAGACCTGATCGATATGGCGATCGACATTGCGGCCTATGGTGCGTGCCAAGGCATAGAGATTGCCATCGTCCGGATGCATCATCTTTGCGGCATCCGTGAAGGCGAAAGGTTCGCTGGACGGCTCTTGTCCAAGGATTTCAAACATCGACTGTGACCAGACCAACTTGCGGGTGGCGAGATCGAAATCCCACAAGCCGCAACGGCCGCGCGAAAGCGCGGTTTCCACCCGATGGTTGGATTCAACAAACACATCGGAGGTCTCGCGCGCACGTTTGGCTTGCGAAAAATAAGCGTAGAGTACACCCATGAGAATGAGCGAAATGGCTGAAAACAGCGTCACATTGAGCGCAATTTCGGCCTGCCAATAATCGGCCGCCGATTTGAGCGAATGGGCTGCCAGCACCAAGGCACCATCTTCGCCGGTGGGCGTCAAAACCGCGATATGGCGTGAGCCATCAATATTGGTTTCAATCGCGCCGGTTTTGTCAGCAAACCGCCTCAGCGTGGCAACTTCTGGAAACAGATCCATCATATGCAAGCCGACGAACGCTGCCCCTTTTGGGGAGCCAGCAACCACCAATCCGTTCGGATTGAGCAGCAACACAAAACTCTCATCGTCAATCAGATCAGCCGGGAGAAAGCGCGCGATCAAAGCCTCGGCACTTTTCCGATCCATGGTTGCCGGACTGGTTGGCCCTGAAGAGAGGGCTGCCGCAGCAGTTGAAGCCATCATTGCGGTGGAGTGGCGAATGGCACTTTCCATTCGACCGTATTCCGAGACAAGACCCAAGCCACGTGCCAAAGCAACAACGATGAGAAAAGCAACAACCAGCACTGGAATGATTTGCCTGAGTGCTGCATCCGTATTGGTCGCAGATAGACTGGTTGTTCCGGAGAATGGGTTTTTTCGTTGCGTGACAGATTTCAGAAGAGACGCAAATCCATATAATTTGAGTCGCAACCGATCATCGGCTGCGGTTGCCCGCTGCACGTTCACCATATTCCCCGCCTTGATCCATCGTCTGATTCAACGCGCCGCTCGCCCGAATCTAACCTAATGAATCATTTGCGATTCTTCCTGTCCAGTCGAAAATTAAGAGATCGTTAACCCATTGCGAAGAATCGTGTTTTTGAAGGTCAGATCCCGTTTGACAGGTGAGACCAAGACAAAATTGACATTGATTCGTGAAAATCACGCGCAGCAAAAAAGGCGACAGAGTTTTGCTCTGCCGCCTTTGATCAGATTTTGATGCTTTACGCCGTCAGGATGCGATCGATGATGTCTCTCACGTCATTGGACAGGTCGTTGGCATTGGCGATGGTTGTCAATGCTGCACGGGCTTTTCCTGCGCGCTGCGGCTCTAAAAGTTTCCATGTGCGCATTGAGGTCAGCAATCTCGCCGCCAACTGCGGGTTCCGCTTATCGATCGCGAGAATTTCCTCGGTGACAACGCTGTACGAGGCACCATCTGCCCGGTGAAAGCCAGTCGGATTGGCGAATGCGAAGCTGCCAATCAGTGCACGAACCCGATTGGGGTTGGCAGCATTGAATTTTGGACTTTGCATCAGCGTTTTAATGCGCACCAACCCGTCTTCGCCCGGAATCGTCGCCTGAATGGAGAACCATTTGTCCAGCACCAAGGCATTGTTAGCGAAACGGCTTTCGAAATCACTCAATGCGGCTTTGGTCTCTGTCGTGCCCGGGAAATGATGGGCAAGAATTGACAAGCTATGAGACAGATCGGTCATATTATTTGCCTTGGCATAAGCCTCGGCTGCTTTGAGTGGATCATTCTCGGCTTGCACGACATAGGCGAGGGCTGCGTTTTTCAATGCGCGTTGCCCGGCCGCTTTGGCATCAGGTGTGTAGGCGGCATCCGTTGCCATTTGCGCAAGAAGGCCTTTGAAAATATCCAGGCCCGCGACGGCGATGTCGTGGATGATGGCCTTGCGTGCTGCATAGATGGCGTCCGGGTCAATATCACCGCCGAGTTCGCGTGCTATGTCGGCTTCGCTTGGCAGGGCGAGGGCCTGAGCACGAAAGGCCGGCTCCAAGGTATCGTCGGCAACGATCGCAAGAAGGCTCCGTTTCAGCGCATCGTTGAAAAGGACGGGCTGTGCTGCGCGCACTTGCTTTACGCCTTCACACAACACGGGGAGGGCAAGATCTGTCAATGCCTGCCAACGACTGAACAAATCGCTTTCATAGCGCGCAATCAGAGCCAGATCATCACTGGACTGGGTGAAATTCAAAATAACGGGTGCAGAAAAGCTGCGGTTGAGCGAAAGAACGGGCCGCTCTGGAACGCCATGAAACACAAAACTCTGTGCAGCCTCCGTTAGATGCAAGAGATTTTCACTCACTTCGCCGCCGCTTGCCGAGGCCGGTGCGATCATAGCACCATCGTTTGCCAGAAGAGCAAAGGACAGCGGGATATGCATTGGCTTTTTATCAGGCTGACCCGGCGTTGCAGCAATGGTTTGTGCAAGCTTCACGGTAAACGTCTGCGCGTTTGTATCATAGTCGCACGACACAGTGACATGGGGCGTGCCGGCCTGATGATACCACAAAGAGAATTGCGACAGATTCCGGTTCGAAACATCGGCGAAGCACTGCACGAAATCTTCGACCGTTGCCGCATCACCGTCATGGCGTTCAAAATAGAGGTCCATGCCCTGTTTGAACAGATCCTTGCCCAGAATTGAGGCAATCATCCGGGTGACTTCCGAGCCTTTTTCGTAGACTGTGGTGGTGTAGAAGTTGTTGATTTCTTTGTATTGTGATGGTCGAACCGGATGCGCCAGCGGCCCGGAATCCTCAACAAACTGTTCGCTGCGCAAGTGGCGAACTTCGCCAATGCGCTTGACGGCACGGGAACGCTGGTCGGCCGAAAATTCGTGATCGCGGTAGACCGTCAGGCCTTCCTTGAGGCAAAGCTGGAACCAGTCGCGGCAGGTGATACGATTGCCTGTCCAATTGTGAAAATATTCGTGCGCAATGATGGCTTCGATATTGGCATAATCGGCATCGGTTGCAGTTTCGGGATCGGCAAGGACGTATTTATCGTTGAAGATATTCAGGCCCTTGTTTTCCATGGCCCCCATGTTGAAGTCGGATACGGCGACAATCATGAAAATGTCGAGGTCGTATTCGCGACCAAATGTCTCTTCATCCCATGTCATCGAGCGCTTCAGCGCATCCATGGCGTAAGTGGCTCGTGGTTCTTTGCCATGCTCGACATAGATTTTAAGAGCGACCTCACGGCCGGAGACGGTGGTGAATGTGTCTTCAACCAAGCCGAGATCGCCAGCCACCAAAGCAAACAAATAGCTTGGTTTGGGATGGGGATCGAACCACGCTGCGAAATGCTTGCCTTCGCCGTAGCCAGCGCCACCAAGAAAATTGCCATTGGAGAGAAGCAGCGGATTGGCGGCTTTGTCGGCGATAATGTTGACCGTGTAGACGGCAAGGACGTCAGGCCGATCGGGGAAATAGGTGATGCGGCGAAAACCTTCGGCTTCACATTGGGTGCAATAGATCCCGTTGGAGCGATAAAGTCCCATCAACTGGGTGTTGGCTTCCGGATTAATCAGGGTTGTGATGGTGATTTCGAAGGGCTCAGAAGCGGGAAGATCACGGATCGTCAAGGAATCAGGCGTTGCTGTGTAGCGCTCGCTGTCAATCTCGATCTGATCGAACAGCACGCTTGATAGAACAAGTTCGTCACCATCAAGCACCAGCGGCGCGTTTGGGTTCGCTTCTTCGCGTCGATGGAAGATCAGGCGGGCTTCGACTTTTGTTTCTGTGGGATCGAGCTCGAAGGTGAGGTCTACTCTCTCCAGAACGAAGTCTGTAGGGCGATAGTCTGCCAAGCTGGTCACCTGGCCTGTTTCTGTTCGCATAAATTTATCCCGATCGTCCTATTGCAAACCCAGTAGATGCAAGCATCGCAACCTGTTTTGCGAGCGCAACTGGGAAGAATATGGCAGCAATTTCTGAACGATTGCTAAAATCAAATTTTTTTGTGCGATTTTTTTTAGAAAAGACAACGCAATTGGAACTTATGGATGTTTATGCTTCCATTGCTCAATTCCTTTAATTTAAACGGGTGTTTTGGGATCTGGTGAGATTGTTTTTACCTCAAGGGTCGTGATTATTTCCAGAAAGGCTTATTGCTTGCATCTCTTGGCAGGATGATAGAGAGGATATGAGTTGCCCAAACGAGACGCGGTAGAGCGATTCTTGAGTTTGTTTGTTATTTTATGAGTTTCGCACATGGATAGTGAGACATCGGTAAACCCACTCAGGGGTATCATGTTCAAGATCGCGTCTGTCACGGTGTTTGTGGTTATGCAGACCGCGATCAAGCTTGCTGGCGACACCATCCCTGCCGGACAGATCACCTTCTATCGTTCTGCTTTTGCGCTCATCCCAATTTTCGCCTATCTGATTGTTATCCGCCAGCTTGAAACGGCCTTCAAGACAGCCAATGTTTTTGGCCATGTGAAGCGGGGTCTCATTGGAATTTGCGCCATGGCCTGTGGCTTCTATGGGTTGGTGCATCTGCCTATGCCCGATGCAATTGCCATTGGTTATGCCATGCCTTTGATAGCCGTTGTGTTCGCGGCCGTTTTTATGGGCGAAACCGTGCGCCTTTATCGCTGGTCGGCTGTCGCAGTGGGACTTTTTGGCGTTGTTATCATTTCATGGCCTAAATTGACCCTGCTCAGGGACGGGGGGATGGCATCTGTGGCAGGAACTGGAGCCCTTGCGGTGCTGGCCTCCGCGGCGTTGGGGGCTGCTGCCATGTTGCAGGTGCGCCAATTGGTGCAGACGGAAAAGACCGCAACAATCGTGCTCTATTTTTCCATTATTGCGACGCTGATATCCCTTGTGTCTCTTCCCTTCGGATGGAGCGGTCTTTCCACAAGCCAGCTTTTTCTTTTGGCCCTTGCGGGCGTGTGCGGTGGTGCCGCGCAGATTTTATTGACGGAAAGCTATCGCCACGCCGATATTTCCACCATCGCCCCCTTTGAGTACAGCTCAATTTTGTTTGGCTCCGCGATAGGCTATGTTTTGTTTGATGATTTACCGAGCATCCACACCTTGATTGGTACAATCATTGTGGCCGGAGCGGGCATATTCATCATTTTTCGCGAACACCAATTGGGTTTGGAGCGCAAAGCGGCGAGAAAAGCGTCGTCGCCTATTTCGGGCTAATGCTGCGGGCTATGGTGTCGGGGTGTCCGTTCGCGTACCGGCCGCCACATCGGTTCCTCGCAGGGGAAGCGGCAAAGCCTGAAACTCGGTTTTGCCCTGGTCGTCATCTGGCGCGATGCGCTGGGTCATACGCCAGGCAGCGTAGCCGGCATAAATGAGAAAGCTGAGGGCCAGGCTCCAGAGCAGGCCAGGCGGCCCAACCTCCTCCATGATGGCACCGGTCATCAACGGGCCTGTCACCGTTCCCAAGCCGTACAAGATCATGATACCGCTGGAAATCGTGACATATTCGTCAGGCTCGGCAAGGTCGTTGGCATGCGCAACATTGAGCGAATAGACTGGATAGAGCACGGTGCCAACCAAAAAGCTGCATATGTAAAGGGCAAGCGGTGAGACACCACTTAGCGTGATCATGGCGATACAGCAGATGGTGCCAAACAGACCAGCGCCCACCATCACTTTACGTCGATCCATTCGGTCAGAAAGGCGGCCAATGGGCAATTGCGCCAAGGCACCACCGGCGAGAACGCAGGCCAGAAGCGTCGCACCTTCGGCGGTGGAAAGGCCAATGCGCTGGCTGTAAACGCCACCAAGACTGCTCCATGTGCCGGATAAAGCGCCGGACAACAGCGAGCCGATGAAAGCCACCGGCGAGCGGCGGTAGAGTTTCTTGAGATCGAAACGCGCCTGTTGCAAAGGCGCAGGTGACTGGGCTGTCGAAAGCGCGGTTGGAAGCAAGGCCGCAGAGAAAATAAGGGCGCAGACAATGAACAATGTCTGACTATGGGTATCGCCCAGAGGAACGATAAATTGTCCGCCAATCGAGCCTGCGAGTGTCGTGATCATATAGACCGAGAAGAAAGCCCCTCTGTTTTCATTGTTGCTGCGCTCATTGAGCCAGCTTTCAATGATCAAATAGCAGCCGGCAACGGCAAAGCCCGCTATTGCACGAAACAAAATCCAGGCTCGCCAATCAAGCACCAGTGCACACAACAAGATTGACACGGTCAGAAGCGTGATCAAGGCGGAAAATACCCGAACATGCCCCACGCGTTGCACCAGCGTCGGCGTGATCACACAGGAACTGGTGAATCCAAACGTGTAGCCCGTTGCAATGATCGAGATGGTGAAAGTCGACCAGCCCTCGGCAATCCCGCGAATGGGCAGCATATAGTTCATCAAGCCGTAGCCTGCCATCATCAGCAGGGTTGATAGCATCAAGGTTGCTACAGATGCGAGATTGCCAAACATGTCTGTCGTCCAATACGGGAGGGCTCGATACGTGACAGGCACTATAGAAATACGCTTCCAGTGTCGACTGCGACATCTCCTCGCGCCTTCATTTGTCGTCAATGAGGCGTGCGCTTGAGGCGAATTTTCATTTGTGCTATAAGAATTTGCACAAAGAAATGTGTGAGGCGCGTATTTATAATGTGCCATTTTTTGCCCACTAAGGGCGTTCCAATTAATTTTTTTATATTTCGGCGGGTGAATGTGTTTGATGTGAAATATATTTGTCTGGTTTTTAAATGTATATTTCTATTTTGATCAAAAGTCCATTTCGGAATAATTTTATATAATTTGTAAATATCAATTGTTTTATGTATATTCATGTTTTATCTGTGCGACGAAATATTACGTTATTTTCAATGCACTTTTGTTGCATTTTAAGTAGGTACTGAATTCAGGTATTCCATGGCGCTCTCAGTCAATTCTTTAGCATCTTCTCCACGTTTTGTGGAAGCCATGGCCGCGATGGCTGGTCGATTTGCGATGCAGTTTCAGTCTAATCCTCGCTTGTCGCGCGCTCTTGTTTGTCACCAACGCTGGCTTCTAACGCAGGCTTCCTTTGCTCTCTACGCCGATTATGCGCTTGACGGGAGTGGAACAGGGCTAACGGCAACCAGCTTGAGTGATTGGGTGGCTGCGGCGGGTATCGCCAGCCGGAATACGGCCCATCATTTTGTCGAGAATCTGCGAGCCTATCACTTCATCCATGTTGATGCAGCCAGCCCACGCCGCCCTGTGCGCTATGATATTGGTGATCAGAGTCTTGCCGCGATGCACATGTGGTTTGGGGCAAATCTTGCCGTTCTCGATTATGTCGATGGCGGCAATCGTTCTGAGCGTCACCGTGTGAAGCCTGATTTGCTTTTTCGCGTGCAACCGGAGTTTGCGCGTCGCTGCATTGCCGATACCGTATGGCGCGAACCATCTGAGCGCATTGGCTTGCTGCAATGGACTGAGTGTGGTGCGTTGGTGATGGATCATTTTTTGGAACTGGCTGTTCGGGCTCCTTTGAAAGACGGATTTTATGACCTTGGCGTCTTGAGTGTACCAGCCATGGCGGAACGTTTTTTAATGTCGCGCACACATTTGCAGAGAACCCTCAAAAAGGCCGAGGAAAAGGGGTGTATGGCCCGGAGTGGCCCTCGACGGGGAAGCCGTACTTTGCTGTCCGCCCAGTTCTTTCAAGAATATTGCGCTTGGCTGGCGGTTAAATCCGCCGTTTTGGATGAGGTTTTTGAAAGCGTGGTTGCGCTGGAAAACACGGGCGTTTGCAGTCATGCTCAAGAGCGCATCAAGACGCCAGCATGATCGAGAGATCATAGATCAGACCTTGGTTTCGTTTGTCTGATCAGAAAAACCGGGTTCCACTTTTCGGCCGACCCTCTAGCGCGTGCGTGTTTCGTGCTGCTGCCAAGGCCGCGTTGCCAATTGCTCGAATGCGCCGTAGCCAAAACGAAAATAGCTATGCGGACGTGCAGCGCTGCGAATAGCTGAGCGCAAGGTCTCGAAATTGCTATGAATGGTACGCTTGTTGCGGGTCATGGTTTTGATTCCTGCTGCAATCCTCCCAAGACTGATTATACATATTGCATTGCAGCATTTTTATTTCAATGGACTTAAAATCCTGCCTGACCTGCATTTTTTGCATAGTCGGCTGTTATTCTCACTTTCAAACGTGCAGTGCCGCTTTGAACGTGAGCATATCACGCCAGGCAATCGCTTTTGTTGCGGGCGCCAACAGCAGTTCCTGCGGATGGAACGTGGCCAAAGCGGGGACGCTTTGGTCACCTGCTGCTATTTTGCGCCAATCGCCCCGCATGGAATGAATGGTTCCCTGACCACCAAAGAAGAAGCGCGCCGTGAAATTGCCCAGCAGCAAAACCGCGCGCGGTTGGGCCAGCGCGATTTGTCTCTCTATGAAAGGGCGGCAAATTTCTGCCTCGGTTTTTGTTGGCATGCGGTCTCCCGGAGCCCGCCAAGGCATCGCTGTGGTCAGAAACAGCGTTTCCCGCGACAGATCAATTGCACTCAGCATGCGATCGAGCAATCCACCCGCCCGCCCTGAAAATGCAAGGCCTTCCCGATCATCGTCGGCTGAAGGGTTGGGACCGATAATCATGATGCCGCTCTCGCCAGATCCCTCCGTGAAAATGGTGGAGCGCGCACTGGTTTTTAGATTGCAGCTGGCAAAATTCGCGAGCGCGTTCTTGAGTTCCGCAAGCGAGTTTGCACCAGCCGCTGCCAAGCGCGCATCGGCAATGGCTGTTTCGTCGGGAATTACCACCGGAGTGGAAGAGGCTGGCCGTGGGGCAGGCGGTGCTGTCCGCTCACGCGTGGTGGTCTGTGGTCCTGCCTGCAAGCTGCCGCCTGCTGTCTGGCTTGTTGTGGCTTGGCTTGCTGCTGGTATCGCCTTTGCCGCACGCTCGGACGCAAATTGTGCGATCCGGTCAACCGGCTGATCTTCCACAAGCCAGTCCACACCAGCATCGGCATGAAATGCCAGAAGGGCGGAGAGTTCGGCAGCGGACATGTCGCGGACGGAGATCATGTCCTTTTCTTATCGAAGCCGAACACGCAGCGCAAACTGGAATCCACTCCGTCCCCCGGTTACGCGGTCCACATTGCGATATCGTCGCGCTCGCCGATCAAGGCAAGACCGTGGGCGATGGACACCATTTCACCACCGGACTCGATGCGATCCGTGGCGAAGCGTTCCGTGAAGATGCGCCTGACAGCGGGCACAAAGGATGTGCCGCCGGTGAGAAACACCTTGTCGACCTGATCGGCAGAGGTATTGGTTTTTGTCAGGACATCGTCCAGCGCGTCTTCAATTTTCGCGAGATCCGCGGCAATCCAGCTTTCAAAATCACGGCGCTTGACGCTTGTCCGACCCGCAGCGCCGAGAGGCGAGAAAGAGAACTCAGCCTCGTCCTGTGACGACAGTGCCATCTTGGTGGCGGACACAGCCTGATAGAGCGGATAGCCCTCATCATGATCAACGAGATCGATAAACAGCTCCAGCTTTTCAGGCTCCAGGCTCTGACGTACCAACTGTTTCAGATCGGCGAACTCTTTTGATGATTTGAAAACGGAGAGCTGGTTCCAGCGCGAGAAGCTCGTGTAGTAATTGCTCGGAACATCCAGAATCTTGTCAAAGCTTTTGAATTTGCTGCCCTTGCCGATTTCGGGCGCAACAAGATGGTCAACGATGCGGGCATCGAACTGATCGCCGGCAATACCAACGCCCGAATGGCCAACCGGCACGGCAGACAGCTTGCCCGCATTTTTCTCAAACCGAATGATTGAATAGTCGGTGGTGCCGCCGCCAAAGTCGGCCACCAATACAGTGGCATCCTGCGTGAGGTGTTGGGCAAAATAGAAGGCCGCCGCCACCGGCTCGTAGACGTAATGGATCTCTGGGAAACCCAGCCTTGTCAGCGCCGTGTTATAGCGCTCAATCGCCAGATCCGGATTGGGCGAGGCACCGGCAAAATGGACCGGGCGACCTGTGACAATGCGCTGCGCTTGCGTGGGCCATCCGTCCCCTGCATACACCTCCAACCGTTTCAAGAAGACTTCCATCAGGTCTTCAAATTGAAAGCGGCGGGCATGCACCAAAGTGCCCTGAAACAGGGCTGAAGCGGCAAAGGTCTTGATGGACTGCAAAAACCGCGCATCGCCGGGATTGTCGATAAATTGGCGGATGGCGGCGTGGCCTGCTTCAACCTTCAAAGCTCCCGCACCCAGCTTGGCATCCTTCATGAAAGAAAGCGCTGTGCGCATGCTGTCTGCTGTGCCCGCAGCCGATGTGAAACTCACGGAATCGCTGGTGATCCCATCATTTGTAAGGGCAAGAACCGTGTTTGTCGTGCCGAAATCAAGCCCTAGCGCTTTGGCCATGGTTATTGCTCCTCATATATCTGGTCTTGAACGCCCGTTAAGCGTATCAATGACGCCGGCGTTTTGAATGTGAGTGGCGCGGTGGGACAATTGGTCCGGTTGCGGTGCAGGAGCGGCGTGATGACATGACGCAGCGCATGATGCAAGCATTTTGAAACCCGCTATGCATCGAGATGGGCAAGCGGGTTTACAAGCCGTTGTTTTGTTTATTCTTGTGAATAAGTGGACTCAGCGGATGAGCCGACCAGATCCCCATGTCAACGCAAGGCCGAACACGGCCAGTAAGCCGCCCCAGAGTATCCAGGGCGTCTGGTTGATCATGAAGCTGGAGGATGGGTAGGGGAAAAGACCAGCACCTTGCGCCATCCACAATAAGCCGATGGCGACGGCAATAACACCAACCACTGTCAATATACGGCGCAAGGCAATCATGGTCTTCTCTCCGGTTTGGTTATTCTGCGGCCATGGCGGGTTTTGACGGTCCGTCTTCGGTGTTGGCCGGATGGTGATCATCTTTGCGAGAGAACAGGCGTGTGAGGAATTTCCCCATACGATCCATTTCCACAAAGATCACAGGCGTGATGAACAACGTCAAAAGCTGCGACACCAGCAGACCGCCAACGACGGCAATACCCAGAGGTTGCCGCAATTCAGAGCTGGCGCCCTGGCCAAGGGCAATTGGCAAAGCGCCAAGAAGTGCACAGAATGTGGTCATCATGATCGGGCGGAACCGTCGAACACAAGCCTCGTGAATGGCCTTTGCCGGTGTTTCGCCATGCTCTCGAATGAGCTCCACCGCCACGTCGATCATCATGATCGCGTTTTTCTTGACGATACCGATCAGCATCAGCAAGCCGATCAGGGCAATGACCGACATGTCGAAATTCATCACCTTCAACGCCAGCAGCGCACCAAGGGCCGCGGCTGGAAGACCGGATAGAATGGTGAGCGGATGAATGAAGCTTTCATACAAGACACCCAGCACGACGTAGATGGTAATCACGGCCGCCAAAATCAGCAGGCCGGTATTGCCCTGCGATTGTTTGAAGATAGCTGCCGTGCCGCCATAGGAGGTGAAAACGTCATTGGGAACGCCAAGCTCCTGTTTGATCGCGTCAATTTTTGCGGTCGCATCACTGAGTGATACGCCATCAGGAAGATTGAACGAGACCGTTGTTGAAACCAGCTGGCCGGTTTGGTTGATGGTGACCGGTGCCGATTTGCGCTGAACCGTTGCGAAGTTTGACAATGGCACCAGCGTGCCTGTGGAGGACGACCTCACGCGGATGTCACGCAGGAACTGATCGTCCCATTGTCTGGCACGGTCGAATTCCACAATGACGTTATAGCTGTCGCCGGTCGATTGAATCTGGGCGGCCGTATAACCGCTAAACGCCATTTCCAGCGTTTTGCGCAATTGGTCGTTGGTAATGCCAAAGGCGGCGGCCTTGCTGTTATCAATGTTGATGGTGGCAGCAATGGCATTATTTTGCGCATCACTGGTCACATCCGTGAACTCTGGATCACGACGCATGGCCGTCTGAATTTTGGAGGACCACTCGTTGGTGGTTGCCGCATTCAATGCTTGAATCACCAACTGATATTGGCTGGCCGTGCTGCGCCCGCCGAAGCGCAGGTTTTGCTGAGGCGAGATGTAGCTCTTGATACCGGCAATCTTGGAAAGCTTCTGGCGCAGACTGTTGACCGTGTCGTTCAAGAGCGGCCGTTGGTCCTTATCCTTGAGCTGAACAAAAAGCGTTCCATTGTTGAGAGGGCTGCGGCTGCTGCCGCCGACAATGGACGTCACATGGTCAACAGCGGGATCAGCCTTGACCACAGCAGCCACTTGATCTTGCAAGGCACGCATGGCCCCATAGGAAATATCTTCGCGCGCCCGGGTCGAAATCGTCAGGCGCCCGGTGTCTTCCTGCGGAAAGAAGCTGGAAGGCAAGGTTTCAAACAAAAAGATCGAGCTGGCCACCGACGCCAAAAACACCATCAGCACGGAAAAGCGATGCTTCAGGCACCAAATGACTGCGGCATCGTAGCCAGACAATGTTTTGGCAAAGCCAATATCAAACCACCGCACCAAAAATGGCGGGTTGCTGGAATGGCCTGACAGGCGTGCCGCCAGCATGGGCGTTACAGTCAGCGATACCAGCACGGATGCCATAATGGCCAGTGTGACCACCATGCCAAACTCATTAAACAGGCGTCCCACAACGCCGCCCATCAGCAAAATGGGAATAAACACCGCCACCAGAGAAATCGACATGGAGACAATGGTGTAGCTGACTTCGGCAGCACCTTTCAGGGCCGCCTCGCGTGCGGGCATTCCCTGTTCCCGGTAGCGCAGAATATTTTCCAGCATAACAATAGCGTCATCCACCACCAGACCGACCGAAAGGGTAAGGCCGAGGAGCGAGATGTTGTCGATACTGTACCCAAGCACATACATGCCCCCAAACGTCGCAATCAGCGACAATGGAACGGCAAGACCGGGAATGAGTGTTGCGGTGAGATGGCCGGTGAACAGATAGATCACCAGAATCACCAGGCCGATGGTGAGAAACAGGGTGAACTGCACATCATGGATCGACTCGCGGATCGATTTTGATGTGTCGTTCATGACATTGATCTTCAGCGATGGCGGCAATTGTTGTTTCAACGCAGGCAGCTTTGCCAGAATTGAATCCACCACATCAACGGTATTGGCATCGGGTTGGCGCTGAACTGCCAGAATAATAGCCTGTTTTCCGTCAAACCAGCTGCCAGCATCAAGATTGGCGACGCTGTCGGTGACAGTTGCAACATCGGACAGGTGGATAGGGGCACCATTGCTGTTGGCAACAACCAGCGTTTTGAACTCGGCTGCATTGGTGCGCTGGGTATTGGCATCAATGGTGATTTGTTGTTGATCGCTGGCGAGCGCCCCGACGGGAACCTGATTGTTGGCGTTGGCAATGGCTGTTGTCAGCGTATCGACGCCAAGGCCCCGTGCCTGCAGCTTCGACGGGTCAACACCAATGCGCACTGCATAGGTTTGCGAGCCGTAAATGCTGACCTGAGCAACACCATTGAGTGTGGAGAGCAGCGGCGAAATGATGTTTTCCGCAATGGAATCCACTTGGCTTCGTGGCATTTCATCGCTGTTAACGGCCAAAAGCAGCACAGGCGCATCGGCAGGGTTGCTTTTGCGATAGCTTGGCGCTGTCGTCATATTGCTGGGCAGCTGACGCGTGGAGCGCGAAATTGCCGCCTGCACATCGGCAGCAGCCGCATCAATATCGCGGTTCAGGTCAAATTGAATGACGATGGAGCTATTGCCCAACGAGTTGCTGGCGCTGATTTCGCTGATGCCGGGGATGGTTTCAAACTGTTTTATCAGCGGCGTTGCAACCGATGTTGCCATGGTTTCCGGAGATGCACCAGAGAGCGAAGCCGTGACGTTGATGGTGGGAAAGTCAACCTTTGGAAGCGCTGCAACCGGCAAAAGCCGATAGCCCGCAAGCCCGGCGAGAACAATGCCAATAGCAAGAAGGATTGTCGCGACCGGGCGGTTGATGCAGAATGCAGGTATCATTGTGACGCTTCCTTCTGCATGTTTTCAGCTGTCTGTTGATGTTTGCCGCCAGCCTTGCCGGTGCTGGCCGTTTGATCACCAAACTGCTCCAGCACGGTTTGCCCATCCGCCAATTGCACCTGACCTTCAACGATCACATGCTGGCCTTCTTTCAGGCCGGATGCAATTGCCGTGCTGTCGCCATTGGTGCGGGCAACTTCCACCTTTGTGGCATGCACTTTGCTTTTGTCATCGACGGTGTAGACGAAATATCCATCGGCACCGGGGCGCACGGCCACTGTTGGTACAATGATGTTCTTTTCATTGCTGACAAAGCGCACAGTCACATTGGCGCTCTGGCCCGGCCAGAGTATACCCTTGTTGTTTTCAAACTCGGCCTTGACTGTAATCGTGCCCGAGGAGCTGTCGACACTATTGTCAAAGAACGATAATTTTCCGCGCACTGGCACACCACCCGTCGCAGCGGGGTCCACATCCACAGCAACCTGATTGCCGGATGAAAACGCCTGATGAAGCTGCGGCAGATAGCGTTGAGGCATAGGGAACTTGATATAGATCGGGTTGTAACGTGTGATGGTAACAATAGCCGTGCCTGCGCTGACATAGGCCCCATTGCTCAATTGGATGCTGCCGAGACGGCCATCGTAAGGGGCTCGGATTTTCATATGGTCCAGTGCCACAAGATCGGAAGCAAGTGTTGCCTTGTCGGCATCCACCTTGCCCACGGCAGAATCGCGCGCCGCCTTTGCCTGATCGTAGGTCTGTTGTGATTGCGCATTTTGCTTAACCAGGCTCTCGGCCCGCTGAAGTGCTGTTTCAGCTTCAACGAGACTTGCCTGATCGCTGACAATATTGGCGCGATCCTTATCGACGGTGGCGCGCGCGACACGGTCGTCCATACGGGCAATCAAATCGCCCGCCTTAACGTCCTGGCCATCCTGCGCCACGATATCTTCGATCAAGCCTGCTTGCAGGGCTGCAATGGTGGTTGTGTCTTCCGCTTCGGCCCAGCCTGTTGCCGTTGCGTCCATTGGTAAGTCGCCCAGTGTAGCGGCAACGGTTTTTACAGATGTTGGGCCGCCGTTGCGTTTGCCGCCGCCGCGGTTGGTGCCCTGGCTCGACTCTGGCTTTTGACCGGAAGCCGCCTTGGTCTGTTCCTGGTGGGAGTCCAGTTTTGCAAGGAAGGGAATATGATCGCGGTAAAGCCAGCCGCCAACGGCAAGGATTGCTATGATGCTGGAAGCAGTCCAGAATTTTTTCATTTTTGAAAGCCTGATGACGCGAGTGAGTGTTCAACGCTCTATCATCAATCAAATTGTGCAATACAAAAATAACAGGATGCCCGCTTTTCCATCAAGAAGCGGTGATTTTTCCTTACAATATTGTAATGTAACCGATTTGGTGATGAATTTTACAATTCATCACCCGTTTAAATCGACTTTAAAGGGATTTGGCAGCGCCGCCATCAACCCGCAGCATGGTGCCCGTTATGTAGCTGGCAGGGGTTGAACACAGGAATGCCCCGGCAGCCGCAAATTCATCCACAGTGCCAAGCCGCCCGGCCGGAATGGTTTTGACCGAGGCTGTCCGCACCTCTTCCAAGGACTTGCCCTGCCGTTTTGCATTGGCACCATCCAGCTCATCGATGCGGTCCGTATGGATCCGTCCGGGCAGCAACAGATTGGCGGTAATGCCGAACCCTGCGACCTCCGTTGACAGGGTTTTGTTCCACCCCACCAAGGCTCCACGCAACGTATTGGAAAGCGCCAGATTGCCAATCGGCTCAATAACGCCCGATGATGCAACCGTGAGGATGCGACCAAAGCCTTGGCTTTTCATCTGCGGCAGCAGCGCATTGGTGAGTGTGATGACCCGGACCACCATGGATTGGAAGAAGCTGTAGAGCTTCTCGGCATTCATGTCTTCTGCTGTGCCGGGTGTTGGACCGCCGGTGTTGTTGACCAAAATATCAATGCCACCGAGCTTGTCGGAGACCGCCGTGACCATGGTGTCGACAAAATGGGCGTCGGCAAGATCGGCCACAACATAATGCGCCGTGCCGCCAGCCGCTGTGATCTCTGCGCAATTGGCTTTGAGCTTTTCTTCCGTCCGACCACAGATCAACACATGGGCGCCCTCGGCTGCCAATGCCTTGGCAATCCCAAGGCCCAAGCCGCGTGATGCAGCGAGAACCAGAGCGCGTTTACCGGAAATGCCAAGATCCATGGGGACGTGTCCTTTGTCTATGGCGCAGTGTGATGGAAAAGAGAGCCATCCATGCGCGAGTTATGCAAAATTGCTCTATCTCGCTCACAGACGGCATCCGCAAAATGCGCAATTAGCTTAAAATTTGTGAGTCAAAAACAGAGGTTATAAACTGAGACCTCCGCTCATGATGAACGAAGGCCTCTACATTGATTATACTATCGTGCCAAATTGCAACAGAAAACTCAAGCCGCTAGCGCGCTGCTGCGATTGAGCGTCAACTGATTCGCATGTTCAAACTTCTCGATGGCCAGCTTGAAAAGCTCTTCATCTTGTTTGAGCTTGGCGAGGTTTGTCAGCGCATTGCCCCAGTTCTGGAATGTATCTGGATCTTCCGGGCTGAGATCATTGGCGCGTTCAAATTTCTCGATGGCCTGACGGAACAGTTCTTCATCCTGCATCAGTTTAGCGAGATTTGTCAGTGCGTTACCCCAGTTGTTAAAGGTGCCAGGATGGTTTTCCCGGCGCTGGTTAGCACGCTCGTATTTCTCGATAGACTGAATGAACAGGCTTTCGTCCTGCTGCAACGAAGCGAGATTGGCCAGCGAATTGCCCCAGTTGTTGAACGTGCCAGCCGAATCGGGCCGCAATTGATTGGCGCGCTGGTATTTCTCGCAGGCCTGCACGAATAGGTTCTCGTCCTGCTTCATCTTTGCCAGATCAGACAGGGTGTTGCCCCAATTGTTAAGAGTGCCCGGATCATCCTGCTTGATTTGGTTGGCACGCTGGAATTTGTCGATGGCTTGGGTAAACAGGCTGGCATCTTGCTGAATCCAAGCCTGTTTTGCCAAAACAATGCCCCAATTGTTCAAGGCTTCGGAAAAGTCCGGCTTAAGGCTGACAGCCTTGCTGTACTCGGCTGTCGCATTGATCAGCAGTTCGAGATCATCGGCCTTTTCGGAGCTTTTGCTCAGGCGATAGCCTTTGGAGAAATGTGCCCAAGCATGGATGTCGCTATCGTTCTTTGATTCAAAGAGTTTGCGGTCTCCATACTCCAGCGAACTTTCATTCTGGGTAATGATGTCTTCTGGACGGCCTTGCAAAACGGCATTTTGCACAAAGCTGAGCTGCAAAGCGCCTTGATTTTCGCGCAGGCGCTCAATTGTGCTGCCGAGAATATCCTTGGCGGCGTCGATCTTTTCCAGCGGAAACGCGGTAATATCGCTCAATTCGGAGATCAGGTGGCCAGCAGGATCGGCAATGACTTCAGGCGGGAAGCAATAAAGCTCCTGTGCCAGATCAATCATGAAGCGGTCAGCGTCAGCGCCACCGAGATAGTGGCAATAATTCTGCTTGAGAAGCGATGTCAGATGCGCATCTGGCTCTTCGCTGTGGCCGATCCAATAGATGTGCGTCTCGCCGGTGTAGTATTTTTCAAGCAGCGGGAAAATATGATCGGTCCGGCCGCTATAGCCCAACACAATCAGGTGGTTGTCGGAAAACAGATCCGAGATCAGAGGCTCCACTTTATGGGCGTGCGCCTCTGCTTCAGCCACCGTATTCTTCATCACCTGCGCTGCACCCTGGCCGTGAAGGTGAACAATGGAAGGGTCGGCAATGAAATCCGTGCGCTCGTTTGGCGCAACACCATAGTCATAGGTTGCCAGATATTGGCCCAGTAGGCCGCAGGCGCGGGCCAGAATATTGTCAAAATTGAAGGTCACGACCCGCTTGACCAGATTGGCCTTGATCATCCCTGCCAAGGCAATATGCGCCCAATTGATTTTTGAGGCCGCGAGATGCGCACTCAGCAGACGCTTTCTCTCGCTCGGCGGTAGCTTTTGCATGCAGAGATAATAATCCCATTTGGATTTGGCATCCATGCGATCAAAACGCTGCGGAAATTTCTGATGGATCTCTTGAATGATGCCATTTGCCGTTGGAATTCCAGCCGAAACAGACATCCCGGCACCCGTCAGGAAAATGAAACGCCCTTCAGCTTGCTGAATGGTATTCGCCAGTTCTGCTACATCTTCACTCGTGTATTTCGTCATTTTGGCCCCCAAGATCCGCTCGCCTCGATTTGCATGGAATGGACAAAGGTGTCAATTTTGGCAATTACGCGGGATTACGATCAAATAGTTTACGTGCACGTAAGAGTTAGCTATTCTCTTAGCTCATAGTAGCGTGCGAAAATTTCGCGAACCTGTCGTCGGTGTCGTGGCTCGACAAGCTAAGCACGATTTGACAAGTAAGAGTACAACACTGGGACCACGCCGAGCGGAGAGAAAAAATGAACGAACAAGAGCTGCCAGAGCGCGAGAGCATGGAATTTGATGTGGTGATTGTCGGGGCGGGGCCAGCGGGTCTTTCTGCCGCCATTCGGCTGAAACAGGTGAACCCTGAGCTGTCCGTCGTGGTGTTGGAGAAGGGGGCGGAAGTTGGCGCGCATATCCTCTCCGGTGCCGTGGTGGACCCGATTGGTGTTGACAGGCTCTTGCCCGATTGGCGCAGCGAGGCTGATCATCCCTTCAAGACCGAAGTGACTGCCGATCATTTCCTGTTTCTGGGGCCAGCGGGGTCTGTTCGTCTGCCCAACGTGCTGATGCCGCCGTTGATGAACAATCACGGCAATTACATTGTCTCGCTGGGCAATGTCTGTCGCTGGCTGGCGGGCCACGCGGAAGCTCTGGGCGTGGATATTTATCCAGGCTTTGCCGCTACCGAAGTGCTCTATAATGACGCCGGTGCGGTGATTGGTGTTGCCACCGGTGATATGGGTATTGAGAAAAATGGCGAACCCGGCCCCAACTATACCCGCGGCATGGAACTGCTGGGCAAATATGTGCTGATCGGCGAAGGCGTGCGCGGCTCACTGGCCAAGCAGCTTATTGCCAAGTTCGATCTCTCGCGTGACAGCGATGTGCAGAAGTTTGGTCTTGGCATCAAGGAGCTCTGGCAGGTCAAGCCAGAGCATCATAAGCCGGGTCTGGTGCAGCATTCCTTTGGCTGGCCGCTGGACATGAAAACGGGCGGTGGTTCCTTCCTCTATCATCTGGAGGATAATCAGGTGGCGGTCGGCTTTGTGACGCACCTGAATTACAAAAATCCGTATCTGTTCCCTTTTGAGGAGTTCCAGCGCTTTAAGACGCATCCGGCTATTCGCGACACATTTGAAGGGGCGAAGCGCATTTCTTATGGCGCGCGCGCAATTACCGAAGGTGGCTATCAGTCAGTGCCGAAACTGTCCTTCCCCGGCGGCGCGCTGCTGGGCTGCTCGGCGGGCATGGTCAACGTGCCCCGCATCAAGGGCAGCCACAACGCCGTCTTGTCGGGCATGCTGGCCGCTGAAAAGATTGCCGAGGCGATCAACGCTGGCCGTGCCAATGACGAGCCGATTGAAATTGAAAACAGCTGGCGCGATGGCGATATTGGCAAGGATCTGAAGCGGGTGCGCAATGTGAAGCCGTTGTGGTCGAAGTTTGGCACAGCCATTGGCGTCGGCTTGGGCGGGTTGGATATGTGGACCAACCAGTTGTTTGGCTTCTCATTCCTCGGCACGCTCAAGCATGGAAAAACCGATGCGCAAAGCCTGGAGCCAGCAGCCAAGCACAAGAAGATCGACTACCCCAAGCCCGATGGTGTGCTGACATTTGATCGTCTGTCGTCGGTGTTTTTGTCCAACACCAACCACGAAGAAGATCAGCCGGTGCATTTGAAGGTCAAGGATATGGCCTTGCAGAAATCGTCTGAGCTTGGCGTGTATGGTGGGCCATCCAGTCGTTATTGTCCTGCAGGCGTCTATGAGTGGGTGGAGAAGGATGGCGAGGAAAGCTTTGTCATCAACGCTCAGAACTGCGTTCATTGTAAAACCTGCGATATCAAAGACCCGAACCAGAACATCACCTGGGTGCCGCCACAAGGAGGCGAAGGACCAGTTTATCCAAATATGTAATGTTTGGATGAATTGGGCCGCACGGACCTCCGTTCAAAAAAGGAGGCGAAGGGCCGGTCTATCCAAATATAGAATGTTTCGATGAAAATACACGGTTTGGCCTTGAAATGGCTTGTGAAAGGTGATGTTCCTCTATAGATAAAATGAGATAGGTCAGCATTGCTGACCTATCGATTGATTTCAAGAGGTCACCCGTCATGTCTGCCGAAGTCGTGCCATCAGAATTTACCATTAAGCCCAACCCAAACCCCATGCCAGAAGATGAGCGCTTGCAAGCGTTTCAGAGCCTGGGCTTTGGTACACTGTTTTCCGACCACATGGCGGTCATTCACTGGAATGTGGTGAAGGGCTGGCATTCTGCCGAGGTGACCGCACGCGGCCCCTTTGCCATTGATCCCGCTGCTGCCGTATTGCATTACGCGCAGGAAATCTTTGAAGGCATGAAGGCCTATCGCACTGGCGAAGGCAAAGTTGTGTTGTTTCGTCCGGATGAAAACGCTCGTCGATTTAACGAATCGGCCAAGCGCATGGCCATGCCGGAAATTCCGCAAGAGCTGTTTCTGGGCGCGATTGATCATCTGGTTAAAGCCGATGCCAAGTGGATTCCAGAAGGCGAGGGCAGTCTGTATCTGCGTCCCTTCATGTTTGCCACGGAAGCTTTCCTGGGCGTTCGCCCGGCCCGCGATTATATCTTCTGCGTGATCGCGTCGCCTGTTGGTCCCTATTTCAAGGGCGGGGCCAAGGCGGTGAAAATTTGGGTGTCGGAAAACTACACCCGCGCAGCCCCCGGTGGCACCGGTGCTGCCAAATGCGGTGGCAATTACGCGGCCAGCCTCATTGCCCAGCAGGAAGCGGTCGAGCACGGTTGTGATCAGGTGGCGTTTCTGGATGCTGCCGAGCATAAGTGGGTGGAAGAACTGGGCGGCATGAACGTGTTTTTCGTCATGGACGATGGTTCGCTGGTCACCCCGCCGCTGGGCGGCACCATCCTGCCCGGCATTACCCGCAACTCCCTGCTGTCATTGCTGCGTGATCAGGGCATGACAGTCAACGAGCGGCCCTATTCCTTTGCGGAATGGCAGGCAGACGCCAAGAGCGGCAAGCTCAAGGAAGCCTTCGCCTGCGGCACCGCCGCTGTGGTGGCGGGTATTGGCGAGGTGAAATTCACCCAAGGGAATTTCCAGATTGGCACCGGCGAAACCGGCCCCGTGACGACCAAAATCCGTGAGCAGCTTGTCAGCATTCAGCGCGGCAAAAGCAATGATCCCCATGGTTGGGTCAGAACGATTGACGGAATTTGAATGAAGAAGGCCGGGAGAAATCCCGGCCTTTTTTATGAAACCGTTCAGCCTTCATTTTTGGCTTTGACGCGGCCCGCTCAGGCGAAATTTCAGTGCAATCCCATGTGGTGCCTTTTCACGTAAAGTTGATGCCATCCCAGGGATTGGCTTTACACGGGTGGCAAATAGTAACACTTCATTAAGTCGATCTCTATAATTTTAACGTTGCATTAAGTTTTCTCAAGAAGCGCTGGCCGATGTCGATTGTTCAACATTTTAGCTCAAAAGCGGGTCGCCTCCGGGAACTTAAGTTCAGTGTGAGATCAACCAAGCGTCAATTCATGGAGGAGCGCAAACGTCACCGGCAGGCCAAGTCTCGGATCGCGGTGATTTCGGTTGGTGTCTTGCTGTTTTACGCGGCCCTGTTTGCCAAGCTGGGATATATGGGGGCCGAGACATTGCCCGATATATCAAAAATTCTACCTCCTGTGCAGATTGCCTGGCGGCCGGATATTGTGGATCGCAATGGCCAGATCCTGGCCACCGATATCCGCACGGTTTCGATGTTCGCCGACCCCCATCGCATTGTGGATGTTGATGAAGCGGTGGAGAAAATCTGCGGGTTGTTTCCAGACCTGGATCGAAAATCACTCTACAAGAAGCTGTCTGACCGAAAATCCCACTTTGCCTGGCTGGAGCGCCAGTTAACGCCAGAACAGCAAAATCAGGTGATGAAACTGGGGCTTCCGGCCATCGGCTTTCGCCCGGAGGTGAAGCGCTTTTATCCGGGTGGCAGAACGGCTGCGCATGTTTTGGGTTATGTGGATATCGACAATCATGGCGTCTCCGGCATGGAGAAATATATCGATTCTCAAGGATTGTCCGATCTGGCTGCGACGGGCCTTGCAACACCAAACACCCTTGAGCCGTTTCGGCTATCCATTGATCTTCGCGTCCAGAATATCGTTCACGATGTCATTAGCAACGCCCTGACCACCTATAAGGCACAGGCTGCGGGGGCAGTGGTTCTCGATATTCATACGGGAGAGGTGCTGGCGATGGCATCTGTGCCGGACTTTGATCCGAATGATCCGCAAGGAACGGGCGGTCAAGGGTGGCTGAATCGCATGTCGAACGGCACGTTTGAGATGGGCTCGACCTTCAAGACCTTTTCCATGGCGATGGCCTTTGACACCAATTCTGTAAAACTGACGGATACGTTTGATGCAACGAGTCCGCTGCATATTGGCCGTTTCACCATCCATGATGACCGCGATGTGCCGCGGCGTTTCCTGACCGTTCCAGAGGTGTTTCGCTATTCTTCCAATATTGGCACGGCAAAGATCATTGAGGTTGTGGGGATTGATGCGCAGAAGGAGTATCTGACGCGCCTCGGGCTGCTCACGCGCCTCAAGACTGAGTTGCCGGAGGTGAAAACGCCGAGTCTGCCGCGTGTATGGAGCAAGTTAACCTCGATCACCGTTTCATTCGGCCATGGTGTGGCAACCACACCCCTGCAAGTTGCTGTGGCTGGGGCGGCCCTGATGGATGGCGGCGAATTGATTGAGCCAACATTTCTGCCACGCACCGCCGCAGAAGCAGAAAAGACCGAGACAAGCATTGTCAGGAAAACCACCAGCGACACCATACGCTATCTGTTCAAATTGAATGGAGAGCAAGGCACCGGCAGAACGGCGGATGTCATGGGCTTTCACGTGGGTGGCAAGACAGGTACCGCGAATAAGGTTATCAACGGCGTCTATTCGCACAAGCTCAGCTTCAACTCCTTCTTGGGTGCTTTTCCCATAAACAATCCGAAATACGTGGTGCTGGCCATTATTGACCAGCCGCTGACGGGCCTGCACAATTTGAACCTCGCAACCGAGACGGCAGCGCCCATGGTCCACGACATTATCGCCCGTGCGGCACCTCTTTTAGGTGTTGAGGAGGATGTGGGAAAGAATACGCTGGTGGGATACTGATCTTGCCGATCAAAGCTGACCGCCCGGCTTTAGAGACTGTCAGGTTCAGATTGAACCAGACAGTCTCTAAACTTCTTTGTTTTCGTTTGTCTTTTCGGGAAAACCCGGTTCCACTTTTCTCTGCCAAACTCTAGATCGGGCGGTTTTTCAAGGTGGATAGGCGGTGCTTACAGCAAGGTTCCGCTCAAAATCACCAGCGCCACGGTGAAGTAAATCACCAATCCACTCACGTCTACCAAGGTTGCCACAGCCGGGGCTGAGGCGCTGGCAGGGTCGAGGCGCAGGCGTTGCAGCAAAAACGGCAACATGGAGCCTGCCATGGAGCCGAAGGTAACAATGCCGATCAGGGCAGCAAACACGGTGAAGCCGACGAGCAACCAGTGGTCACCATAGTTATAGAGCCCCATGTGCTGCCATACGGCAATGCGCACAAAGCCGACCAAGCCGAGAATAGCGCCAAGCGTGACACCTGTTGGCAATTCGCGCAGCGCCACCCGCCACCAGTCAGAGAGTTTCAACTCACCAACCGCCAAGGCCCTGATGATCAGGGATGTGGCCTGCGAGCCGGAATTGCCGCCGGAGCTCATGATCAGCGGAATAAACAGTGTCAGCACCACTGCCTTTTCCAGCTCACCTTCAAAATACTGCATGGCGCTGGCCGTGAGCATTTCGCCCAGAAACAGAGCGGCCAGCCAGCCAGCGCGTTTCTTGATCATGCCGGCAAAGCTGATCTGCATGTAAGGCTTGCCCAGCGCTTCCATGCCGCCAAATTTCTGGGCGTCTTCGGTTGTGTCGGCAATCATGGTGTCGATCACGTCATCAACCGTGACAATGCCCAGCATCATAAAATTTTCATCGACAATGGGCAGAGCCAGAAGGTTGTTGCGGCGGATCATTCGGGCAACTTCTTCCTGCGGCGTGAGGCCGGTTGCCGTGACCACGCCATCGCGCTGGGCAACCGACAGAATCGAAGCTTCTGATGGTACGGTGATCAGACGGCGCAGCGACACCACGCCAATCAACCGCTTGCTGATCTGGTCCAGCACATAGATGGCGTAAACAGTCTCACTGGCATTTTCCACCTTGCGCACATGCGCCAGCGTTTCGCCAACCGTGAAATTATCCGTGACGCTGACAAATTCGGTGGTCATGATCGAGCCAGCCGTGCGCTGCGGATAGGCCATCAAATGCTCAACGGCATGCGCTGTTGCGGGGTCGAGGCGGGCAAAAATTGCCACGCGGCAGCGCTCATTCATGTCTTGAAAAATATCGGCCACGCGGTCGTGGGCGGTGGCTTTCAAGAGACGTACGGCGTGCTCGGATGGCAAAGCGGCAATAATATCTGCCGCGTCATTGAGCTCAGGCCGAGCAATGATGCGCAGGGCCTTTGGCTGCGGCAGACTATCAAGCAGGCGTGCGGCCTCTTCCACATCCAGCCGGTTCATTTGCTCGATGCGCTCAGATACGCTGACAACGTTGAGGCTGTCATTGAGAAGGTGGCGAGCTTTATTGCCCGCATTCATGGGAAAGCGTTGGATATTCATATGCTCGCCTTTCCGTCGATCCGCCGTAGCGCAACCGACCTGGCAAGCTGACGACGTCAGAGCAAGGCGGCCGCGTACGGCAAACACAATCGACTGGTACTGTCGCTTGGCATCTTGACGATGACTCCGTTGATATCCGCGCCACGAGACGTCGTGCGCGTTTCTGATAGCTGCTCCTGTTTTTCGAAAATGTCAAGGCGCGCCGATGGTGATGTTGCAATGCAGCAGCCCGCCGAAAAACACAAAAGCGTGAACATTCGGATATCCGAAAAAAGAAACAGCGTTTAACGGTCTGTTAACCATAAACTCAATATTTTCTTGCCACGAAAACGACTCGAAAAAGGCAAGATCATGACATTATCTCGGCGCGGTTTGATCTTCGGCATGCCCTTGTTTCTTGCCGGCTGCAAGACCAATCAGGAGGCCCAGCAAGCGCTCTACGGCGATAAGCTGGATGAGCGGCATCCATTGCCGCGCGTGGCGCTGGATAAGATTGCGCCAGAACTGCGTCGTCAGGAAGTGGCCTATGAGACCCATGAAGCGCCAGGCACTGTGGTGGTCGATACGCCCGCCCGCAGGCTCTATTACGTGTTGGGCAATGGTCGCGCCATCCGCTACGGCGTTGGTGTGGGTCGCAATGGCTATGCGCTGGCAGGGAATGCCTATGTGGGCCGCAAAGCAGAATGGCCAACCTGGACGCCTACGCCCAATATGCTGCGCAGAGACCCCGAAAAGAACATGAAATATGCTGGCGGTTTGCCGGGTGGACCCAACAATCCGCTGGGTGCGCGCGCCATGTATCTTTATCGGGCTGGCAATGACACCATGTTTCGCCTGCACGGCACCAACCAGCCGTGGTCGATTGGGCAAGCCATGTCATCGGGCTGCGTCCGCATGATGAACCATGATGTCATTGATCTCTATGATCGCGTTAAAGTGGGTGATCGCGTGGTCGTGTTGCAGGCCTGAGCAGATGTTGTGTTCTAAGGGCGATGCGTGGCTGTGGTGCGCTTTTCCAGGGCCACTGAAATCAGGAATATGATCAGCCCGGCCAAAGACAGGGCTGACCCCACATAGCCGGTTGCGCCATAGCCGTAGCCCATGCTGATCACCATGCCGCCCAGCCACGCGCCAAGCGCGTTGGCAATGTTGAACGCCGAGTGGTTGGAGGCGGCAGCCAGCGTTTGTGCATCTGCTGCCACATCCATCAATCGGGTCTGAACGGCAGGGCAGGCGGCAAAACCGCAGCCGGTAAGGAAGACGCAAATACACAGCATCACAGGATTTGCCGCCGTGAGTGAAAACACCGCCATCAACACGACGTTAAAGGCCAGCATGCCGCCAATCGTGCCATTGAGTGAGTAATCGGCCAAGCGTGAACCAAGCACATTGCCAACATTCATGCCGACGCCAAACAGCGCGAGAATCACGGCAACCATTGATGCAGGCAGACCCGCGGTATCCGTGGTGGTTTTGGCGATATAGCTGAAAATGGCAAACATGCCGCCAAAGCCAACAGCGGCCACGGCCAAGGCCAGCCACACTTGCAGACGGGCAAAGGCACCCAATTCGCGCTTGATGCTGGCCCCTTCGCTCACCTTATCCTTATGCAGGTAAAGAGCAATCAGCGCCACCGTCAGCGCCGCCACGCCTCCCACCATCAAAAATGCGGCCCGCCAGCTCATCATTTGCCCAAGGAACGTGGCGATCGGGGTGCCAAGCAGTGTTGCAATGGTAAGACCGAGCATAACCCGGCCAACGGCCCGCGCCCGCTTATGGGGCGGCACCATCGAAGCGGCCACAAGGGCGGCGACACCGAAGTAAGCACCGTGCGGCAGGCCGGTGATGAAACGAAGTGCTGTGAAACTGGCAAAACCCGGTGCAAAAGCGCTGGCAATATTGCCAACAGAAAAAAGCCCCATCAGCAAAAGCAGCAAGGTTTTGCGCGGCAATTTCGCTGAAAGCACCGCGATAATCGGGGCACCCACCACCACACCCAAAGCATAGGCGCTGATGACACGCCCGGCATCTGGCACGCTGACACCAAACCCCTGCGCCACATTGGGCAACAAGCCCATGATGGCAAACTCCCCGGTGCCGATACCAAAACCGCCCACCGCCAGCGCAATCTCGATCAGCAGGACCGTTTTTGCTGGAAGGCTGGAATGAGTCCTTGCCATGCTGTCATGGCCCCCAGCGTTTGCAAAACGGGTGGTGTCGTTCATGGTTTTACCTTTAGCCGGGCGCAATAGCGCTTATGGGGATGTTTTCAGATGGATAACTTTGCAGCGAGTCGCTGCAATACTGCCGCTTTCGCGTGAAAAAACGATTATATCATGATTGTGCGCTGCGGTAGGGGAATTTTGTAGACCTCTTGAACTTGTTCATCGCAATTGCGATTTGCATGGTGCAAGTGAAATTGCAAAGCGCAAGTGAAACCTTCTGCGCTTCCATGCATTGTCTTGGGCTACGCAGGTGTGAGGGGCTCGTTTGTGAGCTGAAGGAACAGAGATGAAGATCAAGGCAGTCTTTAACAAGGATGGCGGCACATTTCGCACCACGGACATGGACGCCTATTGCCAACGGGCAATGCAGGTCTTTCAATCTGCGGGACACGATTTGACTTGTGTTGCAGTCCCAGGGCGGGAGATTGTTGAAGCCATGCAGTCTGCCGCAGATGGGGGCTATGACGCCTTGGTGGCGGGTGGTGGCGATGGCACCATCTCGACGGCGGCTGGCATTGCCTGGCGCGCCGGCCTGCCGTTGGGCGTGGTTCCTGCCGGCACAATGAACCTGTTTGCGCGCTCTTTAAAGCTGCCTTTGGATATCTGGCAGGTGTTGGAGGTGCTGGCTGCGGCACAGGTTCGCTCTGTTGACATCGCAACTGTCAATGGCCAGCCTTATGTTCATCAGTTTTCTGCGGGCATGCATGCGCGCATGGTGCGGCTGCGCAATCGAATGAATTTTGCGTCGCGCCTTGGAAAAATGCGCGCCAGTGCCAGCGCCGCTCTCAGCGTGATGTTCAAACCACCCCATTTTGAGGTGGCCTTTGACATGAATGGTGATGGCCGCTCTGAAAAGCGCGAAGTATCAGCCATTTCCGTGTGCAATAATCCTGTTGGTACCAATCCGCTGTTTTTCGCCGATGACCTTACCACCGGCCAACTGGGCGTGTATCTGGCGGCACCGTTGGACACCGTTGGTGTGGCCGGGTTGGCGATTGATATTGTTCGGGGGCGCCTGTCAGAAAACCAATCGGTGATGGCGGCCGAAACAAAGAGTGTTCGGCTGCATTTTCCCAAGCATAAAAAGGGCGTGGTCTGCGTTGTTGATGGTGAATTGCTGCATATGCCGCGCGATGTGGAGATTAAAATTCACCCCGGCGAGTTGAAGGTTCTGGCACCGTAACAACCTGGCCCGATTGGTCCGGCCAGAGCTTTGAACGCCTTCGGCTGACATTGTGCCAGCTGGCAGCGCGGCTTTTTTCGATGAGCGCTTCATTCGCACCAAGACATTTTAGAAAATCCGGGAGCACGCCGCCGCGTTCTTTGCAGACATCGTAATCCAGCACATGGATATGTCCGCCCGTACCACGGCGCAGATTGCGAACCAGACGCCTGTAATCGAGATCGAAATATTTGATCGGCGAGAGGCGAATGGCATTGGCCCGTGCGGCCTCACGATGATACCAGGCAAGACCTTGGCCCTGACCGCTATTGCTATGCTGCTTGTGAAGGCTTGTAATATAGCTCTCCCGCTCCCGCAGGAAGAGCATTAGTTCGATGCGATAGCCAAGTGCGCGCAGCTTCGAACAAAAAACCTTCATGATCTCAGGCCGGGCTGACAGGAATTGCAAACCCTCAGCGGAAATAATCACCGTCGACATATCGACAGTCTGCAACTCCGTAATCAGCGCACCGACAGCATCGTCGTTCGGCGCAATTCGCGGATCTTCCAGCATCTGCCACATGAATTTATGGTGGCCGCTACAGCCCTCGGGCCGCCCGGCCTTTGGCACGTAAATACCTTGCTGCGCCAGCTCACCTGCATGTGTTTCCAAAAAGGCCTGGATCGAGGTTGTGCCGGTCTTATGTGTTCCGACATGCAGAAACAGCGTTTTCCGCTTGCGAAAGAATGACCTCAACATCATCGCGCTCCTGCTTTTCATGGAGGGCTTATGAAGTGTTTGCTTGGATATTTCAACCTTGGGAAGGGTGGCCGGCCCTTAGGCCGACCATGTCTTTTTAATGCGTAAATGCTGCAGCAATCAAGGTCTTGGTGTAGTCCTGAGCAGGATTGTCAAAAATCTCCTGCGTTGGACCTTCTTCAACGATCTTGCCATCTTTCATCACCACAACATGATCTGCAATCGCTCTGATCACGGATAGGTCATGGCTGATGAATACGTAGGACAGATTGTGCTTTTCCTGCAGATCGCGCAAAAGCTCGATCACCTGCCGCTGGACTGTGCGGTCGAGCGCAGATGTTGGCTCATCCAGAATAACCACTTTGGGCTTCAGAATCATCGAGCGGGCAATGGCAATACGCTGGCGCTGGCCGCCTGAAAACTCATGCGGATAGCGATTGCGCGAAGCAGGGTCCAGCCCCACTTCTTTCAAGGCTGCAACGGCGCGGGCGTCACGCTGCGCTTTGGTCAGCGTTGGCTCGTGCACATAAAGCCCTTCCGTGATGATTTCTCCCACCGTTTGGCGGGGCGAAAGTGAGCCGTAGGGGTCTTGAAACACCAGCTGCATGCTTTTGCGAAACGGTCGCATGCCGGTGCGGTCCAGCGCTGAGATGTCGGTTGTTTCAAAGCTGAAACGACCTTCCGCCTCCAAAAGCTTCAACAGCGCCCGGCCAAGGGTGGACTTGCCAGAGCCGGATTCGCCGACGATGCCGATGGTTTGTCCCTGATGCAGCCGCACATTGACGTGGTCCACGGCGCGGAATTTGCGCGTGCCCTTGAACAACATGCCCGAGCTGATGTTGAAATCGACCACAACATTGCGGCCTTCCAAGATCACGGGCGCATCGGCTGCCGGTGCAGCTTTGGTGCCAGTTGGCTCGGAGGCCAGCAGCATTTTGGTGTAGTCTTGTGTTGCGCGCTCAAAAATATCGTCGCGGCTGCCATGCTCCACCACTTCGCCGCGCCGCATTACCACCACCCGGTCTGCAACGTGCTTGACCACGCCAAGATCGTGGGTGATCAGGACGATGGCCATGCCAAAACGCTTTTGCAGATCGGCCAGCAGATCCAGAATCTGGGCCTGAATGGTGACGTCGAGCGCGGTCGTTGGCTCATCTGCAATCAGCATGTCAGGCTCGTTGGCCAATGCCATGGCAATCATGATGCGCTGACGCTGGCCGCCTGACAGTTCGTGCGGATAGCTGTCAATGCGGCGGTTCGGGTCAGGAATCCCGACCAGATTGAGCAGTTCCAGCACGCGTTCACGCGCTTTGGCCTTGCTCATCTTGCGGTGATGAATCAGCGCTTCGGCAATCTGCTTGCCGACCTTATACAGCGGGTCCAGCGAGGTCATCGGTTCCTGAAAGATCATGGTGATCTTGGAGCCGCGCACGCTGTTGAGCGTGGCAAGACTGGCACCCACCATTTCGGTTTCGCCATACCGGGCGGAGCCGGTGACTTTGCCATTGGAGGCCAGAAGGCCCATCAGCGCCATCATGGTCTGGCTTTTGCCAGAGCCCGATTCGCCAACGATAGCCAGCGTTTCGCCCTTTTTCACATCAAATGAAATGCCCTTGACCGCATTCACATCGCCATCCGGCGTGGTGAAATCAACCTTGAGATTTTTGACGGTCAGCACGGTTTCGTTTTTGGTCTTGTCCATGCTCATCGGTCCTTGGGATCAAGTGCATCACGCAGGCCATCGCCCACGAAGTTCAGTGAAAACAGGGTGAGCACAAAGAAAATAGCCGGGAAAATCAGCAACCAGGGTGCATTTTGCATGTTCTTTGCCCCTTCGGAAATCAACGTGCCCCAACTGGCCAGCGGTGCCTGAACACCCAATCCCAGGAAGGAAAGGAAGCTTTCTGTCAGGATCACATGCGGAACAACCACAGTGACAAACACAATCACAGGCCCAATGGTGTTGGGAATGATGTGACGGCGAATAATCTGCCAATCGGTGAGACCCAGGGCTTGGGCGGCACCCACAAATTCGCGCCGTTTGAGCGACAAGGTTTGTCCTCGCACGATGCGGGCCATTTCCAGCCATTGCACAGCGCCGATCACCACGAAGATCAGCACGATGGAGCGTCCGAAAAACACCACCATGACCACAACGAGGAAAACGAAGGGAAGCGAATAAAGAATTTCAACGACGCGCATCATGATGTTGTCAACACGCCCGCCCAGATAGCCCGAGGTGGCCCCATAGATGACGCCAATGCCAAGAGACACAAGGCTGGCCGCAATGCCGACGGCAATGGAGATTTGCCCGCCGAGCATGACGCGCACCAGTAGGTCACGACCGTTGCTATCTGTGCCGAAGGGGAAATATTCCTGGGCAACATTGCCGCTCAGCACCATGGACAATCGATCGGCGGTGGTGTCGGTGATGCGGGTATTCTTAAACTCGTTGACACGATCAAAATAGCGGATCGAGCGCGGATCAATCGGCTTGTCCGAGGTGATCTTGGCGGTAAACGTGCCTTTGGCCACTTCAAAGCTTTCCAGCTTCAAGCGTGCACGCTCAGCGGCACCATTGGCCACTTGTTGCAGCGAGTCGGGATCAGGAAACGGTTTCAGGCTTGGCGCAACTGAGACGTAAGACGGAAAAACCTGATCGTAGTTATGAGGCGAAAACAGCGGGCCAACGAAGGAAAACAGCGCAATCAGCAGCAGCATGATGCTGCCACCCATGGCGGCCTTGTTGCGCCGAAACCGCAGAAGAGCCAATTGGGCGAGGCTGCGGCCTGTAATGGTGGGGGAGGTGATGGTGGTATCAGTCATGACGGACCCTCGGATCGAGCAGGCCATAGGCGACATCGACCAGCAGGTTGAAGACGATCACGAAAACCGCAACGAGAACAACGGTTGCCATGACCAAAGGATAATCGCGGTTCAATGCGCCGATGACAAAGAATCGGCCAACGCCCGGAATGGTGAAAATGCTCTCGACCACGGCGGAACCGGTCAATAGGGCGGCAGCGGCAGGTGCCAGATAGGACACGACAGGCAGCATGGCTCCGCGCAATGCGTGCGTAATCACCACGGTGCGCGATGGCAGGCCATAGGCACGAGCGGTGCGGATATGGTCGGTGTGCAGCGCTTCAATCATGGATCCGCGTGTAAGGCGGGCAATGACGGCCACTTGCGGCAAGGCCAGCACGGCAATGGGCAGGGCCAGATAATAGGCAGAGCCATCACCCCAGCCACCGGCGGGCAGCCACGACAGCATCAGCGCAAAAATCAGGGTGAGCACTGGACCCATCACGAAGTTCGGCACGGTAATGCCAATGGTGGACACTGACATCAGCGCAAAATCAATGATGCCATTCTGACGAAGGGCGGCAATGGTGCCAAGGATGACGCCGCCAACCAGCGCGATCAAAAGTGCTGTGCCACCCAGCTGAATGGAATAGGGCAGGGCCTGCGCAATCAACTGCGCAACCGTGCTATCCTTGTAAATAAAGGATGGGCCAAAATCACCGCGCACCGCATTGGCGAGGTAATGCAGATATTGCAGCCACAGCGGTTGATCCAGATGATAGGTCTTCATCAGGTTGGCCATGATGTCCGGCGGGAACGGGCGTTCAACGTCAAACGGTCCGCCCGGTGCGAAGCGCATCAGGAAGAAGGATATGGTGATGACGAGAAACACCGTGGGGATGGCGCTCATCAGTCGGCGAAGGACAAAATTGATCATGGTCAAATAACAGAAGCGCGACAGACCACGTCTGGCCTATCGCGCATCATTCTCCGTTCGACGTTACTTGGAAACGCTGAGATACTTGGACAGATGCTCGTTTACGGCATTGTCAGCCCAACCAGACACCTTGTCCGACACCAGCCAAAGGTCAGCCGAGTTCATCAATGGTGCGACAGGCTGCGCATCCACCAGGATCTGCTCAGCCTTGTGCATTTCTTCCATGCGAAGCTTCTGGTCCTTCTCATCGTATGACTTTTTCATCAATGCGTCGAATTCTGGGTTCTTCCAGTGCGCATAGTTGAAGGTGGTGTTGTCACCCAAGGTCAGAGCCAGAAAGTTTTCCGGGTCGGCATAGTCAGCAGCCCAGCCAGCACGCGCAACCGAGAACTTGCCACCTTCCTTGAGGTAGGAATAGTGCGAAGCAACGTCGAGGTTGGTCAATGTGACCTTGGCACCAAATGTGGTTTTCCACATATCGGCAATCGCGGTGGCAACACGCTCATGGTTGCTGTTGGTGTTGTAGCGGATATCAAGGTTCAGCGGCTTGCCGCCTGCGCCGTAACCGGCTTCCTTCATGAGCTCCACAGCCTTGTCTTCACGGTCGATCTGCGACATGGAGGCAAAGTCTGGAACGGCAGGCTTTTCATAGCCTTCCATGCCCGGAGGCACCATGGAGTAGAGTGGCAACTGGGCACCGGAATAGATTTCGCTGGAGAGGAAGTCGCGGTCGATGGCCATGGAAAGCGCACGACGGACTTTCACGTCACTCATAGGTTCCTGACGGGTGTCGAATGCATAGTAATAGGTTGCCAAAGATGGCGAAACGTGAACCTGGCTGTTATAAGCAGAGCGCAAACGCTTGAGTTGATCGGCAGAGAAGTTGTAGACAACGTCCAGCTCACCAGCTTCATAGCGGCGCACGGCAGCGGCGTCATCTTCGATTGGGTAGAACACGACCTTGTCAAGCTTGACATTCTTGGCATCCCAATACTGGTCGTTCTTCACTTCGACCAACTTGTCGTTTGGAACGTGGGATTCCAGCTTGAATGCGCCATTGTTGACCATGTTGCCGGGCTTGACGAAGGCATCGCCAAACTTTTCATAATTGGCCTTGCTGATTGGCAGCGCTGTGTAATGCGACATAAGCTGCAAGAAATAAGGTGTGGCCCGCTCCAAAGTGATTTCGAGCGTCTTGGCATCAATCACCTTCACGCCAAGCTCTTCAACAGGCAGCTTGCCGGTGTTGACCTTTTCGGCGTTCTTGATGGGGTAGAGCAGGTTGGCATATTCGGCAGCCGTCTTTGGATTTTCCAAACGACGCATGGCAAACTGGAAGTCTTCAGCCGTCACTGGCGAGCCATCCGACCATTTGGCGTTATCGCGGATTTTGAAGGTGTAAACCGTGCCATCATCAGACACTTTCCAGCTTTCGGCTGCACCGGGTACAATCTTGCCGCTGGCGTCATTGATGGTCAGGCCTTCAAACATATCGCGGATGATGAAGCCTTCGATGTTGATCGAAATATGGGCCGGATCGAGCGACTTTGGTTCGCCGCTGTTGCCACGGTTCAATACAACTTCAGCGAGTGCGCCGCTTGCGCCAAGCAGCATGCTGCCAGCGAGCAAGGTCGCAACAAAACGGGTTTTCATCAGGGTCATTATGGTCTCCGCACCAAGTTGAAGTTTGTTCGATTGCCGACCAAATTGCAAAGCTGCTCAAAAAACAACCCCTGCCTCAAAAAAAACATTGTCGCATTTGAGTAATCAAGCCCTATCCTGCGACAATAAAAGGTTTTTCGGCCGTTTTCCCGCATGCGGCAAAAACGTCGGATCAGCTGTTTTCCTTGGTTTTCCACAGATCCTGGTATGCTCCATATACCAAGATGACCGAGAATTATCCGCGCAAATCAACATCTAGCACGACGACGATCCATTTCAAGTTTCTGGAAAACAATTGAAATGAAGGTTTATTTTTCAATAAACATCGCAATCTTAGGATGATTGTTCACATCACAAGCGTGGCAGATAGGTCCGATAGTCGAAATCCGACACGGTGCGCAAATAGGTCATGGCTTCCTTGCGTTTGGTGTCGCCATAGATCTTTGCATATTGCGCCCCGAACACATCGGCGATGAAGGGGGATGCGCTAAACCGATCGACCGCAGTCAGAAAATCATGGGTCAAAATATTGGCAGTTGTGCTTGGAGCATTTGGCGAGGCTGGCGTACCCGGGTCGAGATCCTGCTCCAATCCTAACAGCATGCCGCCCAGAATGGCTGCGAGCAACAGGTAGGGGTTGGCGTCTGCACCCGCGACGCGGTGTTCCACGCGCGCCGCCGGGCCATCTTTATCCGGAATACGCACGGCTGTGCCGCGATGGCCAAAGCCCCAATCGATCTTGTCGGGCGCAAACGAGCCGGGCTGAAAACGACGGTAGGAATTGGCAAAGGGCGCAAAGATCAACTGTGCCTCTTGCATGGTTTGCAGCATGCCTGCGGTGACCGATTTCAGCCTGGTTGGTTCGCCGCCCTTGGCATCCAGAATATTATGGCCGTTTTGATCGATAATGCTGATGTGCACATGCAGGCCCGAGCCTGCCTGATCGCTGTATGGCTTGGCCATGCAGGTGGATTTCAATCCATGCTTTTGGGCCGCAAACTCAGCCGCGCGCTTGAGGTAGATGCAATCATCGGCAGCGGCCAGCGCATCGGGCCGGTGCAGCAGATTGACCTCGAATTGGCCGGCACCAAACTCGGCTGTGGTGGCATCTGCGGGCAGGCCCATGGCGTCGGCATACTGTCTCAAGGTGGTCAGGTAGTCCTCCATGGCCGCCGTTGCCCGCATGTCATAGAGCTGATAGCCATTGGGTTCACCGCGATAGGTCAGGGCTTTTGGCGGCATAGGGCGATCCATATTGCGCCAATCGCCGTCCATCACATAAAATTCTAGCTCGGTTGCCACCACGGGTGTCAGGCCAAGGGCATCGAACCGCTTGAGCACACGGGCGAGAATGGCGCGCGGGCAGACAAAATGTGGCTCGCCCTCCAGCGTGTGCATGGTGGCCAACACCTGCTTTGAGCCATTCGGAGCCCACGGCATGGCGGCCAATGTGCGCTTATCTGGCATGCAAATGCCATCCGGGTCGCCTAAGGTGAGCGAAATGCCGGTCAGGTCATCATTGTCATCGCCCCAGATGTCCAGAGATTGGGTTGAGGCAGGCAGACGAACAGTATTTTTCCAGACCTTTTCTTCGGCGCTGAGTGGAATCATTTTGCCACGCAAATCGCCATTCATGCCAACCAGCAGCACTTCAATTCGAGCCTGTGGGTCAACCGTGGCATCCTGCGTGTCCGTCATGAAAGCGACTTTCCGATGTTGTTGGCATTTGGCCATTCTTGCCAAATGAGATTGCTCAGGTCATGTTCGTAGCGGATTAGTTGCTGCCGTTCAATGTGCAGCCGCCGTGATAGGATTGATCTTTATGTCAGACATTTCCAGCCCAGTTTCGAATCTTGCCGCCATTGATGCCGCCCATCATCTGCATCCCTTCAACGACATGAAAAAGCTGAATGAAAACGGCGTGCGCGTGATGCAAAGAGCCGAAGGCGTGCACATTTGGGATTCGACCGGCAAGAAATATCTGGATGCCTTTGCAGGACTTTGGTGCGTCAATGTTGGCTATGGCCGCACCTCGATTGCCAAGGCTGCTTTTGAGCAAATGCAGGAACTGCCCTATTACAACACGTTTTTTGGCACCACGACGCCGCCCGCCACGCTGCTGGCGCAGAAAGTGACCAGCAAAGCCGGTCCCCATATGAATCATGTGTTTTTCACCAATTCCGGCTCTGAGGCGACCGATACATGGTTTCGTCTCGCGCGCGTCTATTGGAAGGCACTGGGGCATTCGACCAAAACCCAGATCATTGCCCGCAAAAATGGCTACCACGGCTCCACAGTGGCGGGTGCCTCGCTGGGCGGCATGAAATATATGCATGAGCAGGGCAATCTGCCCATCGAAGGCATTCATCACATCAACCAGCCTTACTGGTTTGGTGATGGTGGTGATCTTTCACCAGCTGCGTTTGGCCTCAAGATTGCGCAGGAGCTGGAATCCAAAATCCTTGAGCTTGGTGCCGATAATGTTGCGGCTTTTGTGGCTGAGCCTATTCAAGGGGCGGGTGGGGTGATCGTGCCTCCAGAGACCTATTGGCCCGAGATTGTCCGCATCTGCAAGCAGCATAATATTCTCTTGGTGTCGGATGAGGTGATCTGCGGATTTGGCCGTCTGGGAAGCTGGTTCGGCTATCAGCATTTTGGCTTTGAGCCGGATATGGCCCCGATCGCCAAGGGTCTGTCATCGGGCTATCTGCCGATTGGCGGGGTGCTGGTGTCGGATCGGGTGGCCGAAGTGCTGATCAACGAGGTCGGCGACTTTAACCACGGCTACACCTATTCCGGCCATCCGGTCTGCTCTGCAGCAGCGCTCGAAAACATTCGTATCATTGAAGAGGAAGGGTTGGTTGAGCGCGTGCGCGATGACATCGGCCCCTATATGGCGCAAGCGCTGGGTACGCTGAAAGATCATGACAGGGTGGGTGAGGTGGTGAGCGTGGGCCTGATTGGTGCCGTTCAGCTGACAACCGACAAGGCCAGCCGTCGCCGTTTTGCCAAACCCGATGATGCGGGTGCGGCCGTGCGCAATCAATGCGTTACCAATGGCGTCATTGTTCGCGCCACTGGTGATCGCATGTTGTTTTCGCCGCCCTTGATCATTTCACGGTCCGAGGTTGATCAGGCGGTGGAGACCCTTGGCAAGGCACTGGATTGGCTCAAGGATCATTATCACGCGTGATCAGGCATCCTGCCATGCAAAGGGCAGGGGCGCTTCGCGGAAAGCAAAACGGTCGAGATGGCTGGAGACGACGCCTTTGAGCCGCTCCAGCACCTCGTCCGATGGTGCTTCAATGATCACTGTCAGCGCTTTTTCATCGGAGGTCATAACCGCTGTGGCATTGTCAAAGGATACGATGCCCTTGTTGTCCGAGAGATCGACGGTGAGCTTGTGGCTCCAGTGTTTGCACAGCTGTTGAATATATTTCCAGGCATGGTCTGTGGGCACGACGGCCATGGTTTTGCTCATGCTTACAGCCTTTCAATCTTGCTGGCGGCTTCATCGAGAATGCGTGCGACCTCAAGCTGGGTTTCGCGCGAAACGCCCTCTTGGGAGAGCCTGTCGTGGATGACTGCGCGCATATTGTGAATGGCGCGGCGAACCGGGCCTGAATCTGTGCGCTCAGACACTTTGGCAAGAGCGGTCAGCCGCGCCATGGCAACGTCCAGCGCCTGCGCGTTGTCTTGCAGGTGAATGACGCCATCGGGTGTGATTCCCAACAGCTTGCGTGCACCCTCACTCTGCTGTTCTTCCGCCAGACCCATATCGATCAAAAGGGTCATGGTGGGATAGACCACGCCGGGGCTGGGCGCATAAGCGCCGCCAGAAAGGCTCTCGATTTCCCGGATCAGGTCATAGCCATGGCGTGGCTGTTCTGAAATCAGCTTGAGCAGCACAAGCCGCAACTCGCCCGATTCAAACATGCGGCGGCGTTCGCCATCACGGCCGCGCCCGCGTCTGCCATCTGGTCCGCCGGGGCCAAAGGCACCACCGCGCATCGCATGCATCATGCTGTGAAGAATGTGATGACGTCCGCGGCCGTGATGGTCATCGCCATGCTCTTTGTGAAAATGTCTCATTGATTATCTCCAACGTTTCTTGATGGGTCTAAGATATATCTTATAACACTCGAATCAAGAGGGCCGTGATGATTTTTTTGGCCGTGCCTGAAAACAAAATGCCCGACACAAGGCCGGGCATGATTTGAAAAAGGAACATTGCTTTAAGAGCGATGCGCTCCTGTCTATTGAAACGCCGTCTCAAAAAAGCTTCTAAGTTTGCGCGAATGCAGCTTTTCCTGTGGCATTGCCGCCAGCTTTTGCATGGCGCAAATGCCAATTTGCAAATGTTGGCTCACTTGCGTTTTGTAAAAGTTTGTCGCCATGCCCGGCAGCTTCAACTCGCCATGCAAGGGTTTGTCAGACACGCAGAGCAGCGTGCCATAAGGCACACGGAAGCGAAAACCATTGGCGGCGATGGTGGCTGATTCCATATCGAGCGCAATGGCGCGCGCTTGTGAGAGCCGTTTCACCGGGCCGCGCTGGTCGCGCAATTCCCAGTTTCGGTTGTCAATGGTGGCCACGGTGCCGGTGCGCATGATGCGTTTCAGCTCAAAGCCCTCATAGCCGGTCACTTCTTCCACCGCATCTTCCAGCGCCAACTGCACTTCGGCCAGAGCCGGAATGGGCACCCAAACCGGTAAGTCGTCATCCAGCACGTGGTCTTCACGCATATAGGCATGGGCCAAGACGTAATCGCCCAGCCGCTGGCTGTTGCGAAGGCCAGCACAATGGCCCAGCATCAACCAAGCATGTGGTCGAAGCACGGCAATATGGTCTGTTATGGTTTTGGCATTCGACGGACCAACGCCAATATTGACCATGGTAATCCCCGCGTGCCCCTTCTTTTTCAAGTGATAGGCAGGCATTTGCGGCAGACGACCCAGCGGTGTGCCAGAGGATGGTGCGGTTTCTCCCGCCCGTGTCACCACATTGCCGGGCTCGACAAACGCGCTATAGTCGTCGCCACCCTTTGCCATCAGAGCGCGAGCGTAGGCGCAGAATTCATCGACATAGAACTGGTAATTGGTGAAAATCACAAAATTCTGGAAGTGATTGGCACCTGTTGCGGTGTAATGGGAAAGCCGTGCAAGGGAATAATCAATCCGCTGCGCCGTAAACGGGGCCAGAGGAAAAGGCTCGCCTGCCGGTGGCTCGTATTCGCCATTGGCAATTTCATCATCTGTGGTCGAAAGATCGGGCGTATCAAACAGATCCCGCAGCGGGATATCGGAAAGCCCGCTGGCTGCGGCTTCCACATGCGCACCTTCACCAAAGGCAAAATGCAAGGGAATGGGTGTGGTGGATTCGCTCACCCGCACCGGCACCTGATGATTGCGCATCAAGAGGCTCAGCTGTTCCTTCAGATAATGGCGAAACAGCGCGGGTCTTGTCAGCGTGGTGGTGTAAACGCCCGGAGAGGTCACATGCCCATAGGAAAGGCGGGTATCCAAATGGCCGAAGCTGCTGGTTTCAAGGCTGACTTGCGGATAGAAAGCGCGGTAGCGTCCCTCTATGGCGGCACCCTTGCCCAAGGCGGTGAACGCATCAATCAGAAAGCTGGTGTTGCGTTCATAAATTTCTGTAATGGCATCAACGGCCTTGGCCGCGTCAGTAAAATACCGAGCCTCGTAGGCAGGCGGGCTGATGCAATTCATAGGGATTGGACTAACGATTCGATTGCTCATGAGACATTATAGAGCGCTCTTTTTAACAAGCAAACGACAGATGCAACAAAGCCGTCTTGTTTGTCTTTTATGCCGATGGAATGAGGTTGTAGGTCGCCGAGATCTGACTCTGCTGGCGCATGCGCATCGCAGGATTATGGTCATTGATCATGGCAAGAAACAGCATGGCAAAAAGGGTCATAATGACACTGATTGCAGTGAGGCGTTTTGCAATATCGACCATGACTATCTCCCGACCTGAGCGAATGCCTTAATATGGCACATTTGCCTGAACCCAGACTGAATGGTGCTGGCATGGTCTGAGGTTTTCGTCTGAGGTACTGGCGATCCGCATGACAGCGCCTTGGGTTTTATCTTGCAATATCCCTGCAAGGCGCTGTCATGTAGCCATTACATGCGCCGCCAGGTCTGGCTTTTGCAGAAGATCGATAAAACGCAGCCCTTGAGCTTGAGCGTATTGCCACTGATTTTTGCAGAGCCGGAATAGGTTTTGTCTGCGGCAGGATCCGTGACCTCGCCGGTGTAGGCGTCAGCCTCACCGTTGAGCTTGCCAATCTGCTTACCTGCGTATTTGCCGGTTTTAAGGCTGATGCAGAAGTTTGTGCCGCAACTGCTGATGTCGGCCGTTTCGCCGCTTTCTGTTTTCCATTTGCCTTCGATTGGTTCGGCAGCAAGCACGCTTGATGCACACAAAACCACGGCCCCCGCCACCATCAAAATTCGCTTCATTCTTTCCTCCTGATCGCTCCCCGAAAGTGCGGTGAAATTCACCGTCTCCGACAGCCAAAATAAGTGACGCGCACGTAAAGGTAAATAGGCTTTCGACAGTGACTTTTTGGCCCTGGCTCATCACCAAACAAGGCATTGTTTTTTCGCCTTTCCGGATCATGGTGAATGATTGGTAAAAAGTGATCCGTAAACATCCTGTAAAATTAACCTGAAATTGCCGGGAAATCAGCCCCTGTGATGCTTAACAGAAAGACAAGTTTACAAAGGGTTTTCAATGCGTTTGCCTGTCGTTAAGCACGCCTTTTAAGGTGATTTTGAATTCCCTTTGGCATAGTGGGGACATCAAACGAGCCGGGAAAACTGGCCGGACCGAAAGCCCGAAAAGAAGCCGCAGATGCTCACAAGGGTTTTAGGTTTCAGATATGAAAACAGGGACTTAAGCATGGTCTCATTGGCTGCGAACCAAGCCGCCGGTGAGACGATGAGATGATAAAAAGACGACCTTTGTGCTTGAAACGCCGCGTGCTGCGCAAAAGCGAAGGTGAAAAACGAAAACGTTGAAACAGGACAGACCGATGGCACATTTTGACGCGCATGAAGCAGATATGGCCGCAATGAGTGGCGAAAAACAGACTGATGTCTTTCGCATCCTCGGCTTGATGTATGCCACAGGGCGCGGCTGCGATCAAAACATTGTTGCCGCCCACAAATGGCTCAACATTGCAGCGATCAAGGGATGTGACCGGTCTGTGGGCCTGCGCGCCAATCTGGCCGCGACCATGTCAAAATCGCAGCTTGCTGAAGCGCTGAGAGATGCGCGTGAATGGATGACCTGTCACTGATCCACCGCAATCATCCAAAAGACGACCATTTCCAAAAAACAGCATCTCCAAAAGATTGAAACCGCGACCAGCAGACACAAGGCTGGCGCGGTTTTCTTTTATTCGATGCCCTTTAGTACGGCAGGAAGCGCCTTTTCAAACAGGTCGAGATCTGCTGTCACGCCAGCACTGACGCGGATGCACCGGTTCAGGGGTGCCACGCCGGGCATGCGAATAAACACACCGTGCTCCATTAACCCGTCAACAATGGCGCGGGCATACAGCGCATCGCGTCCGCAATCGATGGCAACAAAATTGGTGGCCGATGGCAGGGGTTGCAAGCCATTGTCTCGCGCAATTCGGGCAATCCGCGCCTTGGCACCGGCAATCTGTTCAAGTACATTTTGCAGATAAGCCTGATCGGCAAGCGCCGCACATGCTGCGGCAATCGAGGTGCGCACCATGCCAAAATGGTTGCGGATTCGATCAAAAACGGCTGTGTTCTCAGGCGCGCCAATGGCATAGCCAATCCGCGCGCCCGCCAGCCCGTAGGCTTTGGAAAATGTGCGCATACGCAACACATTTGGCAGATCAATCAACGCGTCGATGGCTGGTATGGCGCTTTTCGGTGCCGTTTCACTATAGGCTTCGTCCAGCACCAGCAGGCATGTGGGCGGCAAAGCCTTGGCAAAAGCCACAATGGCATCGGCCTCGTGCCAACTGCCCATGGGGTTATCGGGATTGGCCAGATACACCAAGGGTGCATTTTCGCGCACAACACAGGCCAGCAAACCGTCCAGATCCTCGCGATCATCGACATAGGGCGTGGTGATCAGCTTTCCGCCAAAACCAGTGACATGGAAATTAAAGGTCGGGTATCCGCCAAACGAGGTCACGACTGGCGTGTCCTGCTCGACAATCATTCTCACCACCAGTCCCAAGAGATCGTCGACCCCTTCGCCAATGGCGAAATTCTCGGCTTTGAGATGATAATGGGCGGCAAGCGCTGCCTTGAGATCAAAATTTTCCGGATCCGCATATTTCCAAATGTCTGTTGCCGCTTCTCTCAGCGCCTGCAGCGCGTGTGGGGAAGGGCCAAATCCGCTTTCGTTGGCACCAATGCGGGCTGCCACAACCGCACCACGGCCGCGCTCAATCGCTTCAGGGCCAACAAAAGGCACAGTGGATGGCAGGCGGCTGATGAGCGGCGTGAACCGTGAAAACATGGACATTCAAACACTTTCTGAGCCGAATTTGCGGATAGAGAACAAATGACAGTGTGTGGCCAAGACCACCCACTGCTTTTGAACGCGATTCGGCGCGAAAACAACTGTCGAAAGCGGATTGATGAACACAACTTGCTTTCCAAGTGTGATAGCAACATGTGTGATAACAACACTTGGGTAAGCCGAGGCGGCAGAGCAAGGCTCAGTCCTGCCCTGCCACGGGCAGCACATTGTGATTTATTTCAAACAGAAAGCGTGTGCTACCAAAAAACGCACGTTAACGCGCAAGGCGACCCATGCCCGGCTGCACGGATTTGCTGACATCGTCGAGATTGTTGCCCATCATGAAATCGGCACGCACCACGCGCTGCAACAGCGGCTCCGAGATGGGCAAAATGAATTTGACGCCGGCGCGATTTCCTTTTCGAAATGCCTCAGCACATCCAATGCGTGTACCAAGGCCTAAAATTTCAAGATAGTAATGAGAGCCAAGGCCCATCGTGCCATCAATTTCTATACCCGCACCGCCACGCGAAATATCCAGCACCGTTGCACTGCGCGACACAGTTCCGCTCAAGCCCGGACGCACGGCCATAATGCGCGCCGGACGCTTGACTTGAAAGCGATCCCAACGGCGTTCATACATCTCCGATGTGACGCCACTCAGATGATTTCCAGACTCCATTGCAACTCCTTGTGCTCCGGCGCGGTTCACGCTTTGCGACTTTGCTACGGGCAACTTTCTTGTCGCTTAATATATCTGCTAAAGTTGTAAATAATCTGTTTTTTTATGGCTGGATTTGAAATTTAAAGTAGTATTTTCCGATAGCAATCGACATGATTGAAGTCTGTTATGGAGATGTTTTCAATCTTCTGCCGGTGCCTTACCTGTCGCACACTTAAAGTCCGGTCCTCAATGGCCAAATTCGAAGGACAACTTCACAACATGGTGTAAAAATTCCGGGTCGATCAGCATGTTAAAGCCAACCACTGCGGTTTCCTGCTCACGCCTGATCAGCGTGCAGCCGATTTCATCACGAATGCCCAGAATCTCCAGAAAGAAATTCTTGGGAACGGGAAGGTAACGGCTGACCTCCAACTCGGCACCATGGAGCGAAATTTTACGCACAAGACAGCGCACCGTGGTTTTGGTGCTGAGATGATGTCCAACAAATATAATTTTGCCGGGGCGGTCTATCGTGAATTTCTGATAGATTTTTTCCTCTGGCAGGCCTTTTTTTGTGTCGGGAATGTTCTGCAACGGCATGACACCCGTCCTCTCTATGTCTTTAATGGACGCATTTTAGCGCATTTTCCCTAATGGATTGTTCCATTGTGACGTAAAATTGCGTTGTCTTCACACAGCACCCGCAGCGGTGTCATTCCCGGCCTCTTGCCTGAAACATCGGTTGCATTCTGTCAGTTTTGGGAAGCGTGAAATAGATTTTCAGGCCTGCGGGTTTCAAGGGAGTTGGGTTCTTGTAGGTTATGGGATAATCAAAAGCACGGATTGTTTGGTAACGTTGGAGGCAGATTTGGTGCAGGGTTTGGTGATCGTGGGTGCGGGACAGGCCGCTTTCTCAACAGCGTCAAAGCTGCGCAGTCTCAAAGATGATCGTCCGATTACCATTGTCGGTTTGGAAGCACATGCCCCTTACCAACGTCCGCCGCTTTCCAAGAAATATCTGCTGGGCGAGATGAGTTTTGACCGACTGCTGCTGCGCCCGGAGCAATGGTACCAGGACAATAATGTCGAACTGCGCCACTCGACCTGGGTGGAAGAGATAGACCGGCAAGCGAAACAGCTTGTTTTGCAAAATGGATCGACGCTGGCCTACGATCAACTGGTTCTGGCAACCGGCGCAACACCGCGCCATTTGCCACAAGATATTGGCGGCGATCTCTCCGGTGTTTTCACGGTTCGCAATAAGGATGATGCAGACCGCTTGAGTGCTGAAATGAAGCCCGGCCGTCGCCTTTTGATCATCGGTGGCGGATACATCGGACTTGAAGCGGCGGCTGTTGCCCGCCACCTCGGCCTTGAGGTGACATTGATCGAGATGGCAGAGCGCATTTTGGCGCGTGTTGCGGCCAAGGAAACGGCAGATTTTATTCGCGCTGTCCACACCGGCCATGGTGTGATGATTCGCGAAGGCATGGGATTGTTGCGCTTGATCGGTGCCAATGGCCGTGTTGTTGCCGCCGAATTGTCTGATGGCAGCCGTTTGGATATCGATATGGTGATTGTGGGCATTGGCGTGTCGCCAAATGATGCACTGGCAGCGCGTGCTGGCCTTTCGGTTCGCAATGGCATTCTGGTTGATACGTTCGCAAGAACCTCCGATCCTGATATTTTTGCTGTTGGCGATTGTGCGCTGCAGCCATGGCAAGGCGCAGAGATTCGACTCGAATCAGTTCAAAATGCGGTCGATCAGGCAGAGGCGGTAGCCGCAATCCTCGCGGGTGGCAATCAACCGTATCAGCCCAAGCCCTGGTTCTGGTCCGACCAATATGATCTCAAGCTGCAAATCGCCGGCCTAAACCTCGGTTATGACGAAACCATCCTGCGCCCCGGCGTTCGCGAGGGAAGCATATCGATCTGGTACTACCGGAACGAAACATTCATCGCCGTCGACGCCATCAATGATGCGCGCGCTTACGTTACGGGCAAAAAATTGCTGGAAATGGGCAAAACCCCGGAAAAAGCCGTGCTGCGCGATGCCCAAAGCGACCTTAAGCAGCTTCTCTCATAAGGGTGGAGTTATATCCACCCTTTAACTCACAAGAGTGGCGTCACGGCCGGAGCGTTTAGACCATTTATTGATAAGGAATGATTTGAAAAACAATGGCGGCGAGGAAGTCTGCCATAATTAGTATCTCAATCAATCTCATGTCGGATCATTTTGTAAGTTTAATAAATTGATTTTATTATATTTTATTCGAAATATCCTTCTCAGTTCATTTCATGTCGTAACAGAAAATCTCATCTATTGTGGCGGGCTAAGGCGATTTGCATCGACATGAAAATGGATTTGAAACGTGCTGAGCGACGCGAAAGCCCGGAAGCTGAACCAAACGACAAACCCGTTTCCGATGGAACGGTGTCCGGCTTGTATCTCGTTCCGATTGGAACGCCCGGCTCCGGAAAGTGAATCTTGCGCTTCGTTTCACCCGTAAGCGGCAAGCGGCGTTATCGATGATGGGAAAGATCCGCTTGAGCTGCGCCGCGAGCAAGAACAAGAGATGAAACGTATTGCCAACGTTCGAGGATGCGGCCGTCACCATCACTCTGACAAGGCAGAGGGTTTTCGCAACAAAATGTCGAGATGGATCACTCCAAAGGATGCGTTCGCTCAATTCATTTGTGCAACCATATTTTTTGTTCTTTTTCTAAAATACAACCAAAGACCTTGACCTTTTGGGAGGCCACCTTAGTTTTATGCTGGAAATGGCCCGGTTAAATTGGTCCGCGCCTGATGTGATTATTACCTATGATATTTGAAAACGACATTTTGGGGGCCTTTCGTATGGACGACGAACTCTCACCCGCCGATTTCATTCAGGCCAGTCGTGTTTTGAACGTG
>NZ_MKIM01000017.1 GCF_001939045.1 Rhizobium oryziradicis | reverse complement strand
GCCCACCAACACAACAAGTCAACGCTCACCGTTATAAAATTATCATATTTTAGATAACTTACCGGTTTTACTCGAGAAAATGACACGGTCTATGAAAAAAGCGAAGGAAATGGTTTGATGGCAGCGAAAAGCGCTTGCTGGTCGACCTCTTCGACGCGAGCAGGCTGCCATGCGGGGTTGCGGTCCTTGTCGATAACCGCGGCTCTCACGCCCTCATAAAAATCATGACCGCGGAGGATCACGGCGTCGGCGGCGTATTCACGATCAAGGCAGGCTTCGAGCGACGCAGAGCCTTTTGCTTCCTGCAAGAGATGGAGCGTCAGAACAAGGCTGGTTGGAGATTTGCCCTCAAGATGGGCCAACGTTGTTATAGCGAATTCAGATCCATCCGCACGCAGAGCAGCCAGAATTGCAGCGATATCCGGCAAGGCGAATACGCTATCGATAAGCGCGGCGTTCTCTTTTAAGTTCGATACGCCGGGTTCGATCTGATGCGTAACAATGGCATTATCCACCGTGCTGCCAGATGCGATATCCGACAGCATTGCCGCAATAGCCTCGGATGGAACCATAGCATCGGCCAGACCAGCCGCAAGTGTGTCTGCAGCACCAATGCTTGCTCCCGTCAGACCAATCCAGAAGCCGAAATGGTTTGGCGCACGGGCGAGCGCCCAGGTTCCTCCGACATCGGGGAAATAGCCGATGCCGGTTTCTGGCATTGCAAATCTTGTTCGCTCGGTCACAACGCGATGGCTGCCATGAACAGACAGGCCGACGCCACCGCCCATGCAAATACCGTCCATCAAAGCGAGCCAAGGTTTTTTCAAATGATTGATCCGGACGTTGAGGCGATATTCCTCGGCCCAGAAAGCAAGCGCCTCGTCTGGGGCTGATCTGCCGGTTTGCCAGATCATTTTGATGTCGCCGCCAGCGCACAGCGCCCGACCTTCACCGCTCAAAGCAATCGCGTGAACGTCGGGGTTGCTTTCCAGCGCGTCAATTCCGCGGGCGATCTCGCGAACCATATCCAGATTGAGGCTGTTCAAAGCCTCCGGGCGGTTGAGATGAATGCGCCCCAATGCACCGTCAACGCCGATCAGAACGGTATCATTGGTGCCGCCGTCTTTTGGCGAACGATCCAACATCTTATTGTTCCCCTTGAAAATCAGGCTGGCGCTTCTCGATGAAGGCCGTCATGCCTTCGCGCTGATCATGGGTGCCAAACAGACGGTAAAACAAGGCACGCTCATACAGAATGCCCTCGTGCAACGATAATTCTTCGGCTTTCATCACGGCCTCGCGTGCCAGGCGAACCGCCGGGCGTGAATAATCCGCAATCTGTTTTGCGGCCTGCATTGCCGTGGCGACCACCTCAGCGTCGGGCACGACGCGTGCCACCAGACCAGCACGCAGGGCTTCTTCGGCTGCCATCATCCTGCCGGTCAAATGCAGGTCCATGGATAAAGCGCGTCCGATCTGCTTTGTCATACGCTGCGTGCCGCCCATGCCCGCGATCACACCGAGCTTGATCTCGGGCTGTCCGAATTTCGCGCTTTCGCCAGCAATCGCAAAATCACACATCATCATCAACTCGCAGCCGCCGCCGAGAGCATAGCCATTCACCGCAGCAATCTTCGGCAAGCGACTGGCCGCGAAGCGGTCCCATATGCCAAAGACATTCGCTTCGATCATCTGGTCGGCACTTTTATCAGCCATCTCGGCAATATCAGCACCGGCCGCAAAAGCGCGGTCCGATCCCGTGATCACCAATGCCCCGACGCTTTTATCGGCTTCAAGCGCCTCCACTGCAGAAACCATTTCTGCCGCCAGATGCGCATTCAACGCGTTGAGCTGGGCCGGACGATTGAGCCTGATCAGGGCTACCCGGCCTTCCCTGCTGATTTCAATGGATGCAGTCATCATCGTTTCCTAAAGTTGACGGGCAATGACAAGGCGCTGGACTTCGCTTGTGCCTTCATAAATCTGGCAGATGCGGACATCACGGTAAATGCGCTCGACAGAATAATCAGAAAGATAGCCGTAGCCACCGTGCACCTGAATGGCGGCCGAGCAGACTTTTTCGGCCATTTCCGAAGCAAACAGCTTGGCCATGGAGGCCTCTGTCAGGCACGGTCGTCCAGCATCCCGCAGGCTTGCCGCATGCAGCACCAGCTGACGCGCGGCCTCGATTTGCGTCGCCATGTCGGCCAGACTGAAGCCCACGGCCTGATGCTCGATAATAGGCTTGCCAAAGCTTTTGCGGTCCTTGGCATAAGCCGTTGCCGCCTCAAACGCCGCCCGCGCCATGCCAACGGCCTGAGATGCGATGCCAATGCGACCGCCTTCCAGATTTGCCAGCGCGATCTTATACCCCTCGCCCTCGGCACCCAGCCGATTTTCAGCCGGAATGCGCATGCCATCAAAGGCAATGGCGCAGGTGTCGGAACTGTGCAGACCGAGTTTGTGCTCAACCGACACGACATTATAGCCCGGCGTATCGGTGGGCACGATAAAGGCTGAAATGCCTTTCTTGCCAGCTTCGGGGTCGGTCACCGCGAAAACAATAATCAACTGGCCGTTTTTGCCAGACGTGATGAATTGTTTTGAGCCGTCGATCACGTAGTGATCACCGTCCCGCTTGGCGCGTGTGCGGAGGGCGGAGGCGTCAGATCCCGCATGCGCCTCTGTCAGCGCAAAGCCGCCGATCCATTCACCAGAGGCCATTTTGGGCAGGAACCGGGCCTTCTGGTCTTCCGTACCAAAACGCAGGATTGGCACGCAGCCAACCGAGGAGTGGACAGAGACGATGGTCGAGCAGGCACCGTCGGCCGCCGCGATTTCTTCCAATGCCAACGCATAGGCCACTGTTCCCGTCTGTGAGCCGCCATAGCCTTCCGAAACCAGCATGCCGAGAAAGCCGAGCGCGCCCAGCTCTGTCAGCTCAGCGCGGGGAAAGGTGCTATCGCGATCCCTTAATGCTGCACCCGGCGCAAGACGATTGGTGGCGAAATCGCGGGCGGCATCACGGATCTGTTCGTGCAGGTCGTCAAGCAACATCAATTGATCCTTTCGATCGCGATCGCCGTGGCTTCACCGCCGCCAATGCAGACCGAAGCCATGCCGCGATCAAGGCCGCGCTCTTCCAGCGCCGCCAACAATGTGACGATAACCCGCGCGCCCGACGCGCCGATGGGATGGCCGAGCGCACAGGCCCCACCATTCGGATTGACCTTGTCGTGCGGCAGGTCGAGATCACGCATGGCGGCCATGACAACAACGGCAAAGGCCTCATTGATTTCAAACAGATGAACATCCTTCAAGGCCCAACCCGTCCGCTGCGACAAGCGGCGCAACGCATTGATGGGGGCCGTGGCAAAAAGCGATGGCTCTCCGGCATAGGTTTCGTGACCCACAATGCGCGCCCGCGGTCTTAGCCCGCGCCGCTCGGCATCAGAGGCGCGCATTACCACCAGCGCCGCCGCCCCGTCCGATATGGAGGAGGCGTTGGCAGCGGTGACGGTTCCGCCCTCTCGAAACGCCGGGCGCAGGTGCGGAATCTTTTCTGGCAGCGCCTTGCCCGGTTGCTCATCGATGGAAACGACGCTCTGAACTTTACCGCTTGTGGTGGAGACCGGCACGATTTCTGCCGCAAATCTGCCTTCGGAAATCGCCCTCCTGGCGCGTTCCAGCGAAGCCAGCGCATAGGTGTCCTGCGCGTGTCGACTGAATTGGTAGGCCTCGGCGCAATCCTCCGCAAAGGTGCCCATCAGGCGGCCCTTGTCATAGGCATCCTCCAGTCCGTCGAGAAACATGTGGTCGATAACTTGCCCGTGCCCCATGCGATAACCGGTTCGCGCTTTTGGCAAAAGATACGGCGCGCTGGACATGCTTTCCATGCCGCCCGCAACCACCACATTGGCGGAGCCTGCAGCAATCAGGTCATGGGCCAGCATTACCGCTTTCATGCCTGATCCGCACATTTTGTTGAGCGTGGTGGCCCCTGCCGCAAGTGGCAAGCCGGCGGCAATTGCGGCCTGACGCGCCGGTGCCTGCCCCTGCCCTGCCGAGAGCACACAGCCCATCAGGATTTCGTCGACAGCCTCCTTTGGCAAGCCAGCGCGCGACACCGCCGCCTCAATTGCCGCTGCCCCAAGCGCGGCAGCTGGCACATTGGAAAAGTCGCCCTGAAAACCGCCAATGGGTGTGCGGGCTTTGCCAACAATGACGATTGGATCTCGCTCATTCATCTTGGTGTTTCCTATCATCTCGGCATCTCTGGCCATCAACGCGGCGACATTCTGAGTGCGCCATCAAGACGGATGACCTCGCCGTTCAGCATCGGGTTTTCGACGATGTGGCGCACAAGCGCTGCAAACTCTTCGGGCTTTCCCAAACGCTGAGGGAATGGAACAGACGCACCCAGCGCATCCTGAACCTCCTGCGGCATGCCGCTCATCATCGGCGTTTCAAAAATTCCGGGCGCAATGGCCATAACCCGAATGGCGTGGCGCGCCAGTTCGCGCGCAGCCGGCAATGTCAGAGATGCGACACCGCCTTTGGAGGCTGCATAGCCTGCTTGCCCGATCTGTCCTTCAAATGCAGCAACAGATGCCGTATTGATGATGACGCCGCGCTCATTGGTGGCCCCCGGCTGCTGTTTTGCCATGGCGTTTGCGGCAAGGCGCAGCATGTTGAAGGTTCCGATAAGGTTGATCGTCACCGTCTTTGCAAAGCTTTCCAAACCATGCGGCCCTTCGCGCCCGACAATCTTTTCGCCCGGTGCAATGCCTGCGCAATTGACCAGCACATCGATGCGGCCGAAGGTTTGGATGGCGCTCTGTACGGCAGCCATAGCATCATCGGTGCTGGTGACATCGGCGAGGACAAAGCGCGATGCCTCGCCCAATTCTTGCGCCAATGCGGTACCACCCTCCCGGTTGAGGTCGAGCAATACGGTATGCGCGCCCGCAGCCACCGCCATTTTTGCCACCGCTGCACCGAGGCCAGAACCAGCCCCGGTGATGAGGAAAACACTGTTTTCAAGCTTCATGCGCTGTCATCCCGCTTTAGCAAAGCATTGATCTTTTCGATCTCTGCCTTGCGCAGCAAAAACCGCTGTATCTTGCCGCTCGGTGTCTTGGGCAATTCCTCGACGAAATCCACAAGACGCGGGTAGGCATGGGCCGACAGACGCGTCTTGACGTAGTGCGCCAGCTCCTCCGCCAGATCGGGCGTGCCACGGATGTCCTTTGCCAGCACAATGAAGGCCTTGACGATCTCCGTGCGCTCCGGATCCGGCACGCCGATCACCGCAGCCTCGATCACAGCGGCGTGCTCTATAAGAGCACTTTCAACGTCAAAAGGACCAATGCGATAACCGGCGGAGGTGATCAGATCATCCTCCCGACCGATAAAGCTGATAGAGCCGTCCGGCTCGGCTTCCACCGTATCACCGGTTCGATAAAAGCCATCAGTGATGGCCGGGGTCTCCTGATTGAAATAGCCTTTGAACCACATCAGCGGCGACTTGGCGATGTCCACGGCCAGCACACCGGGCTGATGGGGACCGAGGGTCCGGCCTGCATCGTCCAGCACCACCACACGATAGCCCGGCATGGCAAAGCCTGCTGATCCGGCCCGCACCGGATGGGTTAACCCATGATGGTTGTTCACCACCATCCCGGTTTCCGTCTGGCCATAGTGATCATGGATCGGCACCGCGAGATGGGTGTCAAACCAGCGCATGATTTCCGGGTTGAGCGGCTCGCCCGCGCTGCTCACCACCCGCAGACGTCCCTTGATGGCAACGGCGGCCTCATTGCCTGCGGCAATCAGAAGGCGAAAGGCCGTCGGTGATCCCGCAAGGCTGGTCACGCCCAGCTGATCGATAATGCGATAGGTGCTTTGCGCGGTGAAGCCGCCTTCGTAAAACACTGTTGAGCACCCCAGCATCAACGGACCCGCCACCGCATAATATAATCCGTAGGCCCAGCCGGGATCGGCGATATTCCAGAAAACATCCTCTTCGCGCAGATCAATCGCATAGCGCATATAGGCGGAAAACGAGATGAGGGCGCGCAGCGGAACAGGAACGCCCTTGGGAAGCCCGGTGGTGCCGGACGTTGACATCATCATGAACAGATCATCGCCCGTGCGAAAGCAGGGATCAAAAATCGGGCTGCAAGCAGCAACAGAAGCGCGAAAATCAAGAGCACCATGTGGGAGTGTTTCATCGTCATTGCGCACGATGGCCACATGGGAGCGGTCCACAATACCATCGAGCTTTTCGCAATTGGCAATGTTGGTAACCACCAGAGCGGCCTTGCTCATCGCCAAGCGATGCTCGATTGCCTTTGGCCCAAAGGCCGTAAAAAGCGGCTGATAAACCGCCCCGATGCGCCAGACACCGAGAATTGTCGCCACAAGGTCGACGTTGCGCGATAGCATGCCAGCGACGACATCGCCTGGACCGATGCCTTGTGATGCAAAAAAATTGGCAGCGCGCGCGGACATGTCCTGCAAATATTCAAAGGTATAGTCGCGCACCTGGCCATCCAGGGACACGCAGCGTAAAGCAATCCGGTTCTCGCCTACGTGTCTGTCGCAACATTCAACGCAGGCGTTGATGGCCCGTTCCAGATCGCCATCGAGAAGCCCGATGGCGTCACTCAATCGAAATGCCGATGTTTCGGCGTCATAGCTTGGTATCGTCCTGCGATCATAAAGCTGCAGCATGATTTCCTCCTCATGAACCCACGCTGAAAGCGCCTCCTCCGGGTTCGCAAGAACTCTAGCAAATTGCTGCTTGCAAACAATGACAACCATGAGCATCATAATTGATCGAAAATGCAAGATGGGAAGGCCCATGATTGAACGCCGCATGATCTCGCCGGGCTTTGTCGAAGACGCCCTCTCATGCTTGCGTCGCCGCAATATCGATCCCTCCCAAGCCTTGGCGCGGGCGAATATTCCGCTTGATAACGTGGACTATGTTTCAAACCTGCAATACGGCGCTCTCTGGCTGGAGATTGCCGCCCTCGCAGACGATGAATTTTTTGGCCTCGGAGGATCTCCCATGCGCCAGGGCAGCTTCAAACTTCTGTGTCATGCCGTTCTGCATGCCAGAACATTGGACCATGCGTTGCGCCGGGCGCTGACGTTTTTGAATGTTGTGCTGGGCAGCCCAACCGGCGAGCTTCGCCAGCAGGATGCTCAGGCAGAAATTATTCTAACCGATACCGAAGCGCGCCCGGCCTTTGCCTATCGAACCTACTGGCTCATTCTGCTCGGGGTTCTCTGCTGGCTGATCGGGCGGCGCATTCCGTTGCGGCGGGTGGATTTCGCCTGCCCGGCACCGGCGAACCGGCGCGATTATCTGCAGTTTTTCGGCGCACCCGTGCATTTCGAGCAGGCGCAGAGCCGGTTGATTGTCAATGCAAGCTATCTGACATTGCCGGTGATCCGCGATGAAAAATCATTGCAGACTTTTCTGCGGGGTGCGCCTGCCAATATCCTGCTGCGCTACCGGCATGATCAGGGCGTCTCCGTGCGCTTGCGGCAGCGGTTTAAAGCCACACAGCCGGTGGACTGGCCAGATTTCGATGCCTTTGCCCGAGAATTGAGGTTATCGCCCGCAACGCTGCGCCGACGGTTGAAGAGTGAGGGACAGAGCTTTCTGACCATTCGTGACGAAATCCGCCACGCTTTGGCCCGTGACCTGCTGGGCGCGCAGAACATGAGCGTGGCCAAAACCGCAGCACATCTCGGTTATGCCGAACCGAGCGCTTTTTACCGTGCCTTTGTGAAATGGTCCGGCATGACACCGGCCGCCTTTCGTCAAGCCACCAAAGACCAATCCACTGTCGAACATCACGTTTGACAGCATACGCCCGCACAGATCTCTTTGGTCTATGACCCTGTTGGAATGGAGGCTATTAAATTCCTCATAAAAAAACAGATATTTTTTACGCTGACGTATGATCCATATGCTGTAGCGTTGCGTAAAAAGTTCCCAGTTCGTGTATAAAACGAGTGAAAGAAAAGAGCATCTATTCCCATGTCGCAACGCTTGACCATTTTTAGAGATATGGCAGCGGCGCAATGAGCCGTTATCGCCTTCTTGTCATTGGACGAAAAAATCTTTTCACCTCTTTCATCAAGGATGCCTGGGAGAAGGAAGGTTTGGATCTCCTTGGCCCATCCGATTTCACACAGGCTATGGAGGCGTTGAAAGTGCTTGGCACCATTGACAGCGTACTGATCGACGTCACCGAAAGCGCCGAACATATGGTGGAACTGGTGGAATATCTCGAACCTCTGTGTATCCCCTTTTTGTTTGTTGCCCGAGAGGCAGAGCACGTCAGCGATTATTCACCCTATGAGATGAGCGCTAAGAAAGACGATATTGATACGATCTTTCTCGCACTCATGCGCCAGTGTGACACCGCGACACGGCATTAATACAAGGCCAGTGCCCGGTTTCGAGCCCCGGCAATGTCCAGGTTAAACTGGCTCTTCGTCGTTTCGACCGAATGACATCCTCGTGCCGATTCCGATTTCAGCAATTATGCAGAAGGCTATTTTTTAGCTCTCGCAAACATTGCCTTTATGGGATAGATTGACATAAATGCGGAGAGTTGACAGTTCTCGGGCAATAAACGAGGGAGAATTGATTTGGAGATCACCCCCCGGCCATGTCATTTGGGCATGTTTGACGTCCAGGACGTTCGCCGGATGCGCATAGCCGTCTCACTGGCCCGCTCACAAGCGGCCAATGTGGGCGAGGAAGACATCGCTCGCCATATCGTCCGACTGTACAATCTCGGCCTGCGCGACGAGAACAAGCTTGCCCGCGTCGCTAATCTGTTGGTTCGGCACAGGTAATCATTGCGGTGGTTCCGACAGAATTCCCCATTTTAAACGGCCATCATGACATTTGAGACGGCGTCATTGCGCCTCACGTTGTTCGTGCGTTTGGATAAAACGCACCAACAACGCCCAATAACTTTACGCAGGACTTACGCCCGTGTTACGGGGCGTTGAAATCATATGATGAGGCCCTGCCATGCTTCCCTGGATCCAGCTCGACAGTGCCGCCATTCCCGGCGATGGCGGTGATTTGCGCCTGAAACAGCGCGGAGCGGAATTCTCGATCATGCTCGGTGCCACCGAGTTGATGAACAGCCGTCTGAAAGGCTCTGAAGAAGCCCTCGCCACCCTCTCGTGGGAGCGGATTAAAGGGCGAAGCAATCCCACCATGCTCATTGGCGGGCTTGGCATGGGCTTTACCTTGCGCGCAGCGCTTGGCTCTCTTCCTCAAGATGCCCGTATCACAGTTGCGGAACTGGTGCCTGCGGTGGTTGAGTGGGCGCGCGGCCCTATGGCCGATATTCATCAAGGCAGTCTGGACGATCCTCGTGTCGATATCCACATTGGTGACGTCGGCGCATTGATCCGCTCACACACCCGCCATTACGACGCCATCCTGCTGGATGTTGATAATGGCCCGGATGGCTTGACCCGCGCCTCCAACGACAGCCTCTATGATATGGCGGGCCTGAATGCGGCAAAGGCAGCACTTCGCCCCAAAGGTGTGCTGGCTGTGTGGTCCTCGGCACCGGATGCCGCCTTTACCCGCCGCTTGCGCCAGATTGGCTTTTCAGCGGAAGATGTCAGCGTGCGGGCCAATGGCAAGCGCGGCGGCGCGCGTCATACGCTTTGGTTTGCGACCAACACATAAAGCAGCAGGACTGCAACCTCTGATGCAACACCCGCATATGGCTCAACTGCTGCGGCGATGCAAAACGGTGAAACGTGTGTCAATCGTCAGCTTGTCCGGTGATCGGTTTCCCGCCAGATTTTCGACGATCAAACGCGCGGCTTCGCAACCAATCAAATCGCCGGAGGGGCGAATGGTGGTCAATGGCGGATTACAGGCACCGCTAAAACTCAGATCACCAAATCCAATCACTGCCAATTGCTGCGGCACAGCAATCTTCAACCGCTCGCACGCAAACAGAGCGCCCAGCGCGATATGATCGTTGGAGCAGGAAATGCCGTCTGTGTTCGGGTGTAGGCGCAAGGTCTCCTGCAGAAGTGTTGAGCCCACTTCGGCCGAGGCGGGCGCTGCGTGCTCAACAATCTCCACGTTGGCACCTGCGGCACGGGCGCATGCCACAAAGCCATCGCAGCGCATCTTGGCGCGCCGGTCCTCATGCATGCGCGCACCCAGAAAAACCAGATTGCGACGACCTTGCATCAAGAGGTGCTCGGCCGCCGCAATGCCCACCTGATCATGGTGAAAGCCAACCGCTGCGTCAATTTGCGGGCCGCCAAGCTCCCATATTTCAATGACCGGCACCGAGGTTTTGGCCAGCAGGCGGCGCGTCACAGCGCTGTGAGACAGACCCGTCAACACAATGGCCGCCGGTGCCCATGACAGCGCCATGCGCACCAGATCCTCTTCTTCGCGCTCATCATATTCGGTATGGCCGAGAATGACCTGCAAGCGCTCTTTGCGCAAAGCGGCCTGCATTGCCGACACGGTTTCCGCAAAAAAGGCGTTGCGCACCGAAGGCACAAGAATGCTTACCGCCCGTGATGAGGCAGCCGCCAATCCACCCGCCATAAAATTGGGAACATAGTTCAGCTTCTCAATGGCATAAGCGATCGATTGGCTGGCGGCAGGCGAGACGGCCTCAGGCTTGCGCAGATATAAGGAAACGGTCGAAGGAGACACGTCTGCCAGCTGCGCAACATCTGTCATCGTCACGTTTTGCATTTTGCGACGCCGACGTGGGGCCTTTTCCTGCATCATTGCATCTCGCTCCATAGCGCTCCGATTTCATATCTCTCAATCATGCGCGGTGAACGCCTATTTGGCGGGTCTGCGCGGGATTGCCCAGCACTGTAGCAATTAAATCCGCCTGATAGCAAAGGATAATCGCCTCTGCGATTTTTGCGGAATTCGTCTTTTTTGGCCTTGCGTTCAAAAATCGTAGCGCTATGATTTATGCGAAGACGCCAGCATTCACGCGTCGGCTATGGAGGATACGGGAATGGCATCGATCAGCCTTCGAGGCCTTGAAAAAAGCTATGGTGCTTTGCGCATCGTAAAAGGCATTGATCTTGACATTGCCGACGGTGAATTTGTTGTTTTTGTCGGCCCATCGGGCTGCGGTAAGTCCACGACCTTGCGCATGATGGCAGGACTCGAGAGCATCAGTGGTGGCGAGTTGCGGATCGGCGAGAGGGTGGTCAACACACTTGCGCCGCGCGAGCGCGACATTGCCATGGTGTTTCAGGACTATGCGCTTTATCCGCACAAGACCGTGCGCGAGAACATGGGCTTCAGCCTGAAAGTGCGCGGCATTGCAGCCAATGAGTCACAGACGCGCATTGCGGACGCCGCCGACATGCTTGGCATTTCCCACCTTCTGGATCGCAAGCCGGGCCAGCTTTCTGGCGGGCAGCGCCAGCGTGTTGCCATGGGGCGCGCTATTGTGCGCCGCCCTCAGGTGTTTTTGTTTGATGAACCGCTATCCAATCTGGATGCCAAGCTGCGCGGGCAGGTGCGCACCGAAATCAAACGGCTGCACCAGAAAATCGGCACCACCATTGTTTATGTGACCCACGATCAGGTGGAAGCCATGACACTTGCGGATCGCATCGTCATTTTGCGTGGTGGCGAGATCGAGCAGGTCGGCACACCCGATGAGGTCTACAACTCGCCGGCCAGCGTGTTTGTTGGTGGCTTTGTTGGTTCGCCTGCAATGAATTTTGTCAAGGCGCAGGTGAAAAACGGTGGGCTTGCCTTTGCCAATGGCGACACCCTTCCCCTCTCGACCCTTCAATCCGCCCATACAACTGTTCAGGAAGGTGCCCAGCTGATCGTCGGCATTCGCCCCGAGCATTTCACCACCATTGCTGATCACACGATGGCGCTGAGCGCCGTTGTGCAGGTGGTCGAGCCGCTGGGGTCTGACACGCTGGTGCATTTTGCCATCGATGGCGAAACACTCACAGCCCGCATGCCGCCCAACATGCGCCCGCAGCCGGGCGAAACCCTGAAAATCGGCATTGATCCCACAAAGCTGCACCTGTTCGACGCAAAGACCGAGCGCGCTATTCACTGATCCGTTTCGCGCCCTTTGCACTTCATTTAATCTGGGAGGACGATATGAAATACACAGCTATCATGGTGGCTATGGCCGCCTCGACCATGCTTGGCGGCACCCTGCCTGCCTTTGCCGACACCAATCTCAAGGTCTATGTTTCCAGCCAGCATCAGCCACAATTGTGGCGCAAGGCGCTGGATCAATATGAGGCCAAGCATCCGGGCGTGAAAGTCACGATTGAAACCGGGGGCAATACATCGGAGGCACAGGCGCAATATCTGAACACGGTGATGTCAGCCAAAGACCCGTCACTTGACGTGTTGATTTTGGACGTGATCCGCCCGGCACAGTTCGCCGCCGCGGGCTGGACCTCATCCTTTGGGGCCAAAGACATGTCGGCCTATCTGCCCGCCTATGCCGAGGCCAATACGGTTGGCGGCAAGGTTGTGGCGCTGCCCGCCTTTGCCGACTCGATGTTTCTTTATTATCGCAAGGACTTGCTCGATAAATACGGCATCCAGCCACCCAAAACCTGGGATGAGTTGAAGGCCGCCGCCAAGAAAATCACCGAAGGCGAGCATAACCCTGATCTGCAAGGCCTGTCCTTTCAGGGCAAGGCTATTGAAGGCGCAGTTTGCACCTTCCTGCTGCCCTATTGGAGCCAAGGCAAAAATCTGGTCGAAAACGGCAAGCTGACCTATGACATGACTGCGGCCACCAAATCGCTGGAGCTTTGGAAAAGCTTTGTCGATGATGGCACCGCCAAGAAAAACATTGCCGAAGTGGCCACCGACGATACCCGCAAGGAGTTTCAGGCTGGCAACGTGGTGTTTGCTGTCAACTGGTCCTATGCATGGGCGCAGTCGCAGGGCAAAGACTCCGCTGTTGCGGGCAAGGTTGGCGTTGCCCGCCTGCCTGCCATGACCGGCGGCACACAGGCAACTTGTCTTGGCGGTTGGGAGTGGGGTGTTTCGGCTTATTCCACCCATCAGGATGAGGCCAAGGCGCTGGTGGAATATCTCTCCAGCAAGGATGTTTCCAAGTTCATGGCCGCCAATGGCTCACTGCTGCCGACCTATCCGGATCTCTATAAGGATGCCGATGTGCTGAAAAGCGCACCTTGGTTTGCCAATGCATTGGATGTTGTGCAAACGGCAAAGCCGCGCCCGGTGACGCCGCGCTATAACGAGGTCAGCGAAGTCATCCGCACCACGGTCAATGGAGTGTTGGCAGGCGTGATGACGCCGAAGGATGGTGCCGCCCAGATCGAGGCCCGGCTGAAGCGCATTTTGCGCTGACACCAATCACATCGAGCTCTTTGATTGGCCAACCCATGGCCAATCATTCCCTTTATCCGGAGTGGAACAGTGACACCCTCGACGCTGCCTATGACCAATGACATCGAAAAACGGCCGCCCTTGTGGATGCGCTGGCTGGATCTGAACGACAAAGCGCTCGCGGTGTTGCTGTTGGCTCCCACCGCTTTTCTGCTGGCGCTGATCATTGTCTATCCTGTGCTGAAGCTTGGCTATACCAGTTTTTTCAATCTGTCCTTAACCTCCGGCCTGCCCGCCGAATTTGTCGGGCTGGACAATTATCGGCTGATGATCAGCGATCCGGTGTTTTGGGAAACCACTTGGAACACCGTACTGATCACCCTGATCACAGTTCCGGGTGCGCTGGTGGTGGGTCTTGCTTTGGCGCTGCTGGCCAATCTGCCGTTTCGCACCCAATGGCCGGTCCGTCTGTCTCTGCTGATTCCGTGGGCGTTGCCGCTGTCTTTCGCAGGGTTGATTTTTGCGTGGTTTTTCCATTCGGAATATGGCGTGGTCAATGATGTGCTCAATCGCTTTGGCCTGCCTGGCGTGATCTGGTTCAATTCCCCCAACTGGGCCTTTGCCGCCATCTGTCTGACGATCATCTGGAAAACATCCTCCTTCATGGCGCTGATCATTCTGGCCGGTCTGCAAACCATTCCCCGCTCACTCTATGAAGCCGCCGATGTGGATGGGGCAGGGCGTATTCGCCAGTTTTGGGAAATTACGCTTCCTCTTTTGAAGCCTTCGATCGCTGTGGGTCTGATTTTCCGAACCATCACTTCGCTGCAAACCTTTGATATTCCCTACATGATGACCGGCGGCGGGCCGGGCACCTCCACCCAAACGCTGGCGATGTATATCCATCAGAACACCGTGTCCTTCCTTGATCTCGGTTATGGCTCGGCGCTGGCTGTGGTGATGTTTGCCCTGTCCATGTGCGTCACCGCCGTTTACCTGCGCGTTATCCGCACCAAGGAGCAAGATTGATGAGCGCCGTTCATACCCGTGGCTTTCCATCGCTGCTCTCCGGCAAACCGTTACGCTTTGCAGCCGCCGCCCTTTTGATCATCAACGGCATGTTTCCGGCGCTGTGGATTCTGTTCACCTCGCTGAAAACCGAGGCCGAACTGACCGTGAAGCCCATCACATGGCTGCCGCATGATCCGACTTTGGCCAACTATATGCGGGCCTTTTCCGATCAGCCTTTGCATCTGTTTTTGTTCAACAGCTTCATGGTGGCACTGCTGTCCACCTGCCTGACACTGTTTGTCTCGGTGCTGGGGGCCTATGCGCTGGCGCGGCTCAATCTGAAATATCGCGGGCTGATCCTGTCGCTGATCATTGCGGTTTCCACCTTTCCGCTGGTCACGCTGCTGGTGCCGCTGTTTGAAATCATGCGGGCACTGAACCTGCTCAACACCTGGGTGGCGCTGGTTTTGCCCTATACCGTGCTGTCACTGCCGGTCTGCACGCTGATGCTGGTGTCGTTCTTTGAAAGCATTCCACGCGATCTGGAAAACGCCGCGATGATTGATGGCTGCACCCGGCTTGGCGCCTTGTTCAAGGTGGTGGTGCCGCTCTGTGCGCCGGGCGTGTTTACGGCGGGCATTCTGGCGTTTGTGAATGCCTGGGATGAGTTTCTTTTGGCCTTGTCGTTCAATTCCAGCCCGACATTGCGCACGCTGCCCGTGGGCATCCAGCTTTATCAGGGCGAATTTGCCTTTCCGTGGCCGGTGATTTCGGCAGCGCTGGTGGTGGGCATTGTGCCTGTTGCGGTGCTGATCGTGATCTTTCAGGAGCGCGTTGTATCAGGCCTGACGGCCGGAGGAATCAAGGGATGAGTGAGAAAACACCTAAGCGCGACCTTAATGATCTGCGCAGCCAGCGCTGGTTTGCCTCCGATGACATGCGCGGCTTTGCCCATCGTCAGCGCACCCAGCAGATGGGAATGCGGCGCGAGGAATTCATGGGTCGCCCGGTGATTGGCATCATCAACACCTGGAGTGAAATGAGCCCCTGCCACGCCCATTTGCGCGACCGCGCCGAAGCGGTCAAGCGCGGTGTGTGGCAGGCCGGGGGCTATCCGGTGGAGCTGCCAGCGCTGTCGGTGGGTGAGGTGATGGTGAAGCCCACCACCATGCTCTATCGCAATTTTCTGGCGATGGAGTGCGAGGAGCTGCTGCGCTGCCACCCGATTGATGGCGCGGTGCTGATGGGCGGCTGTGACAAATCCACGCCTGCGCTGCTGATGGGCGCGATCTCCATGGATATTCCGGTGATTTTTTGCCCGGCGGGTCCGATGTCCAACGGCCAATGGCGCGGTGTGAAAACCGGGGCAGGCACCCATACCAAGAAATATTGGGATGAATTGCGCGCAGGCAATATCACCAAGGATGACTGGGTGGATCTGGAAAGCCGCATGACCCGTTCTGCTGGCACCTGCAACACCATTGGCACGGCCTCGACCATGACCTCGATTGCCGATGCCATGGGCATGACATTACAGGGTGCATCCTCCATTCCGGCCACCGATTCCGGCCATCCGCGCATGGCCTCCAGCTGTGGCGTGCGCATTGTCGAGATGGTGTGGGAGGATTTGAAACCCTCAAAAATCCTCACACGCGATAGCTTCATGAACGGTCTCGTGGCCTATATGGCGCTGGGTGGCTCCACCAATGCGGCCGTGCATATGATTGCCATGGCCAAGCGCGCAGGCGTTGATCTGACGCTGGATGATATGTCAGCCATGGCCGCTAAAGTGCCGGTTGTCACCAATGTCTTCCCATCCGGCGAATATCTGATGGAGGATTTTTACTTTGCGGGCGGCCTCACAGCCCTTCTTCAGAAAATGTCCCGCCATCTGGCGCTCGATTGCCTCACCGTCAATGGCCGCACCCTTGGCGACAACATCAAGGACGCGCCTTGCTGGAATGATGATGTGATCCGCGATGAGGAAAACCCCGTGGTGCCGCTCTCCAAGGGCAAGACGCTAGAAGTGCTACGCGGCAATCTCGCCCCCAATGGTGCGGTGATGAAATCCTCGGCAGCCAATCCGAAATTCCTCAAGCATATTGGCCCCGCCATTGTGTTTGATGATCCGGCCACCATGAACAAGACGCTCGACAATCCCGATCTCGACATTACCGAAGACACGGTGATTATCCTGCGCAATGCCGGGCCTGTGGGTGCGCCGGGCATGCCGGAATGGGGCAATCTGCCAATTCCAAAAAAGCTTCTGAAACAGGGCGTGCGCGATATGGTGCGCATTTCGGACGCCCGCATGAGCGGTACCCATTATGGCACCTGCGTGCTGCATGTGGCCCCCGAAGCCGCCATTGGCGGACCGCTGGCATTGGTCAAAACTGGCGATCTGATTGCGCTGGATGTGTTAGCTGGCACCATCAATATGCAGGTGGATGAGGCCGAACTTGCCGCCCGCCGCACTGCGTGGAAATCCACGGCCAAGCTTTACGACCGCTCTTTTGCCGCCCTTTACCAGCGTCACGTCAGTCAAGCGGATCAGGGCTGCGATTTCGACTTTCTCAGCGGCACAGATCCCGTGCCGGACCCGGTTATTTTCTAAGGATATTTGCCATGAGCATTGTAAACCCCTTCAAGTCTTGGCTGTGCGACAAAGCCCGCCCCACCCCGCTTGGCACATGGTTGATGGCCGCAGCACCCGCCACCGCCGAAGCGCTTGGCTATGCCGGGTTTGATTTTCTGGTGGTGGATATGGAGCATGTACCGATTGAGGTCTCCGATCTCGCCCATATCTTACGCGCCATTGGCTGCACACCTGCGGATGCTATGGTGCGGCTGGCGTGGAACGATCAGGTTCTGGTCAAGCGCTGCCTTGATGCAGGTGCTAGAACCGTGATGCTGCCCTTTGTGCAAAATGCCGACGAGGCAAAAGCGGCTGCCTCTTACACCCGTTATCCGCCCGAGGGCATTCGTGGCGTCGCTGCCGTGCATCGTGGCTCCAAATTCGGCTCAGTGCCGGAATACTTAAAAAACGCCAATCGCGACATCTGCACCATTATCCAGCTGGAAACGCCGGAAGCCATTGAACACCTGCCGGAGATGGCAGCGGTGGACGGCATTGACGCGCTGTTTGTTGGCCCCGGCGATCTTTCCGCTGCTATGGGGCATATTGGCAATATCGCCCATCCAGAAGTGCAGGCGCTGATTGAAAAGGCCGCCAAAGACGCCCATGCGGCAGGCAAGCCGATTGGCATTGTTGGCCCCAACACGGAGATGGTCAAACGCTTCATTGGTTACGGCTATGATTATGCGGCCATCGCCTCCGACATTGCCATGATGACGGGCCGTGCCCATGACTGGCTGAGTCAGATGAAGGGCGAGGCAAAGCCTGCCACTCAGCCCACAGCGGCCTATTGAGGATATGGTTGTGAGAAACACATTTGAGCTGGTCATTGCGGCCCAGACTGATCTTGGAGAATGCCCGCTGTGGTCGGTGGACGAGCAGGTCCTCTATTTCGTCGACATCAAGCAAAGCCGCATTCATCGGCTGGACCCAGCCACCAATCGGCTCTCCGCGCTGTTTTTGCCCGAAGAAGTGGGCTGTATCGGTCTGGTGAAGGGTGGCGGCTTTGTTGCCGGTCTGCGCTCAGGCATTTGGCTGCTCTCTGCCAAAGGAGAGCTGATCCGCAAACTGGCGGATAACCCGGAAGATCAGAGCATCAGCCGCTTTAACGATGGCATGGTGGACCCCATGGGCCGGTTTGTTGCGGGCACGGTCGATGAAACCCGCGAACGCGGCATTGCCAGTCTTTACCGTTACGATGCACGAGGCTTGGAAAAACTGGCGGGTGGGCTTCTCACCTCCAATGGCGTTGCCTTTTCGCCCGATGGCAAGCGGCTCTATCATTCCGATACGCTGCGTTACACGCTCTACACCTATGATTATGATGTGACGACGGGGGCTGCTTCCAACCAACAGGTGTTCGCCCGCTTCGGCAGCGACACCGACAAGGGCCGCCCCGATGGCGGTGCTGTGGATGCCGAAGGTTGCTATTGGACTGCCCTGTTTGAAGGTGGCCGGGTGCAGCGCTATGCACCTGACGGCACATTGCTGGCAGAATATCCCGTACCAGCAAAATGCCCGACCATGGTGTCCTTTGGCGGCCCTGATCTGAAAACCCTCTATTGCACCAGCGCCCGCATTGGTCGCTCGACGGAAGAGCTGACGGAGTATCCGCTCTCCGGTGGCATCTTTGCGCTGCAAACCGATGTGCCCGGCCTGCCAAAACCCCTGTTCAATCCAGAAATCTGAGCCCTACCATGTTCGCTTCCTATGACACCGTTCGTTATCACTCACTTGAAAATCGCAATGTGCTGATTACCGGCGGGGCCTCGGGTCTGGGCGCGGATATGGTGCGCGCCTATCGCGCTCAAGGCGCACATGTTGCCTTTATCGATATTGACGAGACCGCGGGCAAAACCATTGCGGACGAGACCGGAGCAACGTTTCATCTGTGCGATGTTACTGACATTGCCGGTCTGCGCACAACCATTGCCACCATTGAAACCGAGCTCGGCAGCATCAACGTGCTGATCAACAATGCTGGTAAAGACGACCGCCACACGATGGAGACTGTGGAGCCGGAATATTGGCACCGGGCACTGGCGCTCAACCTTGATCATCAGTTTTTTGCAACACAAGCGGTTGCCAAATCTATGGCAGCCAAAGGCTCAGGCTCGATAATCATGCTCGGCTCCATCTCCTGGATGCGTGGGCGCCCCGGCATGGTGGGCTATACTACTGCCAAAGCCGCCATCAATGGCATGACCAAAACCCTGGCCCGCGAGCTTGGCCCCTCCGGCATTCGGGTCAATTGCATTGTGCCCGGAGCCATCGTCACCGAGCGGCAATTGGCGCTCTGGACCACGCCCGAGCAAAACCAGCAGTTCATTGATCTGCAAGCCCTGAAATTCCGTCTCGATGCCAGCCATGTCGCCCGCCTCGCCCTGTTTCTCGGCTCTGATGAGAGCGAAGGCTGCACCGGCGCGAATTTCGTTGTCGATGCCGGTCTCACACAAAACTGAAAGCACACCCCATGAATCTGGAAATTTTAGACAATGGCTTCATGCTTTCCATCGAAGGCCGCGCCCTTCTCACGCACCGCCCGGAAAACCCTTGCCTGTTTGTTGGCAAGGGACAGGAGCGCATGGATATGTATCGCGGCAATTTCGACATTGACGATTACGTTGTCGAGCGCAGCCCGCTGACCCATGCCGAGATTTCCGGCGATGAGATTGCTTTTTCCAATGCACCCGGCCAGGCCGTGCGGTTGGTTTTGACCATTAAGGGCAGTCACGTTGAATTTGCTGCCAAAGACGCGAGTATCAACCGCGTCTGGCTACGCCTTGTTGCTGAAGAACCGGAACATGTCTGGGGCGGTGGCGAGCAAATGTCTTATTTCGACATGCGCGGTCGTCGCTTTCCGCTTTGGACATCGGAGCCGGGCGTGGGCCGGGATAAATCCACCGAAATCACCTGGAAGGCCGATGTCACCGGCAAATCGGGTGGTGATTATTACAACACCAATTATCCGCAACCGACCTATCTCACCTCGCGCCGCATTGCCGTGCATGTCGAAACCACCGCCTATTCGGTGTTTGATTTCCGCAATGCCGATTTCCACGAGGTCGAAATCTGGGCCGTGCCCGAGCGCGTTGAACTGTTTGCGGCACCAACTTTTGTTGATCTGGTCGGCCAACTCTCCATCCGTTTTGGTCGCCAACCCATGTTGCCGGACTGGGTCTATGGTGGGGCGATCATTGGCCTCAAGGACGGGGAAAATTCCTTCACACGTCTGGAAGCGTTCCGCGCCGCTGGCGTGAAAGTCTCGGGCCTTTGGTGCGAAGATTGGGTGGGGCTTCGCCACACATCCTTCGGCGCACGCCTGTTTTGGGACTGGCAGGCCAATGAGCAGCGCTATCCAGACCTGCACAACAAGATCAAGGAATTACGCTTCGAAGGCATTCGCTTCCTTGGCTACGTAAACCCCTATCTGTGCGTCGACGGCCCGTTGTTTCCGATTGCCGAAGCCGCTGGCTATTTTGCAACCGATGAGCAGGGCAAAACGGCACTGGTTGATTTTGGCGAGTTTGATTGCGGCGTGGTGGATTTCACCAATCCGGCAGCAGCAGACTGGTTTGCTGAAGAGGTGATCGGCAAAAACATGCTGGATTATGGCCTCTCCGGCTGGATGGCAGATTTTGGCGAGTATCTACCTATCGACGTCAAACTGGCCAATGGCATTGACGCCAAATTGATGCACAATCCTTGGCCAACGCTGTGGGCCGAGGTCAATGCCAAAGCGGTAGAAAGCCGCGGCCTGACGGGCGATACGCTGTTTTTCATGCGCGCGGGCTTTACCGGGGTGCAGGCCCATTGCCCGTTGTTGTGGGGTGGCGACCAATCGGTGGATTTCTCCCGTCATGATGGGTTGGTCACGGTCATGTCCGGGGCGCTGTCGTCGGGCCTTTTGGGCAATGCCTATCACCACTCCGATATTGGCGGCTACACCAGCCTGTTTGGCAATGTTCGCACGGCAGAACTGATCATGCGTTGGAGCGAAATGGCGGCATTTACGCCGGTCATGCGCAGCCATGAGGGAAACCGCCCGAAAGACAATTTGCAGATTGATCAAGACCCGCAGGTTCTGGCACATTTTGCGAAGATGACGCAGATTTATGTACATCTCGCCCCTTACCTGAAATCACTCTCGCAGCAAGCCGCAGAGACTGGCCTTCCGGTTCAACGGCCCCTGTTTTTGCATTATGAGGCCGATGTTGCCACCTACACCATTCAGGATGCCTATCTCTATGGTTCCGATCTGCTGGTGGCCCCGGTGTGGAAAGCAGGCGAAACGACACGCGGCCTCTATCTGCCAAAGGGTGGTCGCTGGGTCCACGTCTGGAGTGGGGAAGAATTTGACGGCGGTGAGACAATCAGCGTTTCTGCACCCTTGGGTCAACCTGCTGTTTTCTATCGTCAGGCTACGGATTTCACGAGCCTGTTTGAAGGATTGCGGCAGCTATGACACTGGACATAGCCGGTCTTGGTATCGGTCTGGGCGGATTGCTGCTCCTCACCGCCATTGCCGCTTACATGCAAACCCTCACGGGTTTTGCATTTGGCCTGATCATGATGGGTGGCGTTGGCCTCACAGGCGTTATTCCTCTGCGCGAGGCAGCCATTCTTGTCAGCGTGCTGGTCATCGTCAATGCGCTGCAAGTGTTGCGCCATGGCTGGCGCGACATTGCCATGGCCGAGTTCATACCCATCATTCTCTCCAGTCTGGTGTTTTTGCTGGTGGGCTATTGGCTGCTTGGCATTCTCCTTGCCGCATCGCTTGACTGGCTAAAGCTTGTTTTGGGCACCATCATCGTTCTTTCCAGCCTGCAATTGCTGCTTAAGCCTGCACCTTTAACGCAACGCTCCAGCACAGGTTCTTTCGTGTTTTTTGGAGCCATTGCAGGCTTGATGGGCGGGTTGTTTTCAACTGCTGGCCCGCCGCTGGTCTATCATCTGTATCGCCAGCCCCTGAATGCGAGAAGCGTGCGCGAAACACTGGTGGCCGTCTTTGCCATCAACGCGCTCATCCGGCTGGTGACGGTTGCGGCCGCGGGCACAATACCATCCTCGCATTTCTGGTGGAGCCTTACCACGATTCCGGTGGTTATCGGCTTCACCTTTCTTGCCAAGCGCTGGCCTCCGCCAATTTCACCCGCCACCATGCGCCGCCTAGCCTTTCTGCTGCTCTTTCTTTCGGGTGTGTCGCTTGCCGCGCCCGCATTGTTCACACTGTTTGGAGATATCGCATGACCCACCCGCTGAAGACAGCATTGAAAGATCCGTCCCTACTGACAACAAAAGCCTTTGTTGGCGGACAATGGGTAGAGGCCACTGACGGTCAGACCTTTGCCGTGACCGATCCATTTGACGGAGCCCTTATTGCCAACGTGGCTTCGCTTTCGCGCAGCGACGTTCGTGCGGCAATTGACGAGGCCGAAATTGCCCAGAAAGACTGGGCCAAGCGCACCGCAAAGGAGCGCTCCAAAACGTTGAAAACCTGGTTTGAGCTGATCATCGCCAATGCCGATGATCTGGCACTGATCCTGACCACCGAACAAGGCAAGCCACTGTCTGAAGCCAAGGGCGAAATTGTCTCCAACGCCGCTTATCTTGAATGGTTTGCCGAGGAAGCCAAGCGCCTTGATGGCGATATCATTCCCGGTGCCAATCCTGGCCAGCGCATCATGGTCATCAAACAGCCGGTGGGCGTGTGTGCGGCCATCACACCATGGAATTTCCCCAATGGCATGATCACCCGCAAGGCGGGCCCTGCCCTTGCCGCCGGATGCAGCCTGATTTTGAAGCCAGCCGCCCAAACACCGCTCTCAGCTCTCGCCTTGGCCGTGTTGGCCGAGCGCGCCGGTATTCCTGCCGGGGTCTTTTCTGTCGTGCCGGGGGATGCAGAGCCAATCGGCCTTGAGTTTTGCCACAATCCCAAGATTGCCAAAATCACCTTTACGGGCTCCACCCGCGTTGGCCGCTGGCTGATGCGTGAGGCATCAGACAACATCAAACGCTTGTCGCTGGAGCTTGGCGGCAATGCACCCTTTATCGTCTTTGATGATGCCGATCTTGATGCCGCCGTTGATGGCGCAATGATCTCGAAATTTCGCAACGCAGGCCAGACCTGCGTGTGCGCCAACCGCATCTATGTTCAAGACAGCGTGGTTGATGCCTTTACCGAGAAATTGCTGGCCAAAGTCGCCAACCTGCAATTGGGTCGCGGCACGGAATCAGGCACCACCCAAGGCCCGCTGATCGATGACCGCGCCGTTGCCAAAATGGAAGAGCATGTGCGCGATGCATTGGAACACGGTGCAACATTGATGGCGGGCGGCAAGCGCAGCGCCCTTGGCGGCAATTTTTATGAACCAACCGTGATGCGTGGCGTGACCCAAGCCATGAAAGTGGCCAAGGAAGAAACCTTCGCACCGCTCGCACCCATCATCGCTTTCAAGGATGAGGCCGAGGTGATCGCCATGGCCAATGACAGTGAATTCGGCCTCGCCTCTTATTTCTATGCCAAGGATATGGCTCGGATTTTCCGCGTCTCCGAAGCACTCCAAGCCGGCATGGTGGGCGTCAACACCGGCATGATCGCCAATGAGATGGCACCCTTTGGCGGCGTCAAACAATCCGGCCTCGGCCGCGAGGGCTCAAAATACGGCATCGAAGGCTTCGTTGAGCTGAAATACATCTGCCTTTCGGGTCTGTAACACACCAATACCGTCAGATGGTGCTTTTGGCAAAAAGCACCATCCACACCGCGATACAACCAAAAACCCGACGATGGATAGCGGTCAAAAATGTGCCTTCGTGGAATTTACCAGCATGGTCCGTGATAAGCGGACCGTGCTTTTTGCTGCATCGCAAAAAATCTATGGCATCACGAGAGATGCAACAACAGAACACCCTAATATAATGATATTTCTCGATTATTTCGTTATTTATTTCCGTGCATTACCGTTTTTTCAGACAAAATTAAGGCAAGAGATTTAATCGTTTCAGGCAAGATGCGTGAGGGTATTTTATGATTGTGCGGGCCTTATTCTTCATCATTGCCACGGCGTTCACCGTCGTCACTGCTGCGCATGCGCAAGAGGCGAAAGCCATTTATTATAATTCCAGCGGCAACAAAGAAAAGACCTTGGGCTTCAAGGCTCTTCAACTTGCATTTGAAAAAATCGGTAATCCTTATGTTCTGAAACCGTCGACGATTGGCTTCAACACAACCAATGCCATGATTGAAGCCCTCACCAACGGCGACAAGCTGGATATTCTGTGGGCGTCGGCATCCAACAAGGCCTCAGAAAAGCTTTTGGCGGTTCCTTTTCCGATCGACCGTGGCCTGCTGGGCATGCGCATTCTGCTGATTGACGGCGCGCGTCAAAATGAATTCAGCCAGGTTAAAAACCTCGATGACTTGAAGAAATTCGTTGCGCTTCAGGGCCTTGGCTGGGCAGATGTTGATGTTTTGCGAAAATCAGGCCTGACCGTGAGAACCGGCTCTCCAAAAAACCTCTACAAGATGACGGTCGGCGGACGTGGCGATCATTTTGCACGCGGTGCCTTCGAGGCCTTTAACGAGCAGTCCCGTGAGGTCGCCAACGTCCCCGGTCTTGCTGTCGAAAAGACCATCCTTTTGCAATACGAATCCAGCAATACATTCTACGTGAAGAAAAATAACACCAAGCTGCGTGACGACATTCTTCGCGGGCTGGAAATTGCCTGGAAAGATGGAAGTTATAACGCGCTTTTCTTTGACGATGCCGATGTCAAAACAGCGCTCAGCAAGGGTGATTTCAAAAATCGCACCCTTATCAAAATCAACAATCCAAACTTCCCAACGGACCTCGCAAAGGCAGATGCCCGCTATTGGTATGATCCAAAACAGTAAACTGACCAAAACAGCAAACTGAAACGTGCAGAATTGGGCCGTGGCGCGCAAGCGCATTGTGAACGCGGCCCAACCCAACAACAATCCTTAGCATCGTGCTCATTTTGATGACTGCCACGACGCTTTATTCGGACGTTTTTCCAAATTTTCGGGATGTGGCAAGATGATGAAAAGCAGATCAATTCGAACACAAGTCATGGTGCCATCTCTGGCGCTGATTGTCATCGGCCTTGGGGCTGTAACAGCCTATTCCGGCTGGTCGCGGACCATGAGCATGACGGAGTCCTTCCAGCAGAAGGTCAAGCTGACCTCCGCCATGGCATCATCCGGTGCGGCAACGGCCATGTGGCAATTTGACAAGGATCTGGCCAAAGACACCTTCTTGCCAGCCGCAACAGACCGCGATTTCAGAGCCGCCGTGATCCTTGATGATCAGGGCAAGCCGTTTTTCACCACCGGTCAAGCAGACATCGTAAGCGCTGCCGCTCTTGCTGCCAACCGCAACCCCGATGACAGCGCTGACCAGGCAATCAGTTTTGAGACGGCCCCGCTCAAACACACCGAAGAAGGCAAGGAAATGACCATCGGCACCATGGTCATCGCCTTTGATAAAGCAGCGATTGCGGCAGACGCCAACCATTCGCTGGCAACGCTTGCCATGATCGCCCTTTTCGTTTTGCTGCTGGTCGGTGCTGCGCTCTATGCGCTGATGCGCACCATCACCGGCCCGATCGGCTCGCTCTCCGAGGTCATGGAAAAGCTGTCTTCCGGCAAGCTGGAAACAATTGTGCCCAATCAGGACCGTGGCGATGAAATTGGCGCGATGTCGCGTGCGGTCGAATATTTCAAGGAGAGCGTCTATTCTGCATCCAGCTTGCAAAGAGAAGCTGACGAGAGCCGCAGAGCACAGGAAGAACGCCGCCGTCTGCGTGAAGAAGCCGAGCAAGCCCGTCTCGCCGCCATGTCCAGCGCCACAACCAGCCTGGCGAAGGGCTTACAAACTTTGGCAAACGGCGATTTGACCGCAAGCATCTCCGAGCAACTGCCCGAAGAATTTGAAGGCTTGCGCCAGAATTTCAATGATGCCGTGGCGCAATTGCGTGACACGCTGTCCATGGTGGTGATCACCGCCAACAACATTGATGCAGGAACCCGCGATATTGCCAGCAACACCAATGATCTCGCCCGCCGCACCGAGCAGCAGGCTGCATCGCTGGAAGAAACGGCAGCGGCTTTGAACGAGATCACCACCAATATTTCGTCCTCTTTGAAACTCACCGAAGAAGCCCGCCACGTGGCGATTGAAGCCAGCAGTGGTGCCGATAAATCTGGCGATGTCATGGAAAATGCCGTTGCTGCCATGAGCCGGATTGAAACCAGCGCCGCGCAGATCGCCAATATCATTGGCGTCATCGATGAAATTGCCTTCCAGACCAACCTGCTTGCTTTGAATGCTGGCGTGGAAGCGGCGCGCGCTGGCGAAGCGGGCAAAGGCTTTGCCGTGGTGGCGCAGGAAGTGCGTGAACTGGCCCAGCGCTCGGCCAATGCTGCACGCGAAATCAAGGGATTGATCGAAAATTCAACCCGCGAAGTGTCTATTGGTGTCGATCTGGTCTCCACCACCGGCACGGCTCTCAACGAGATTGGCGGATTGATTGGTCAGGTGAACCAGCGGATTGCATCTATTGCGACAGCAACGCGCGAACAATCCTCAGGCCTGAGCGAAATCAACACAGCGGTCAATCACATGGACCAAAACACCCAGCATAACGCCGCGATGGTGGAGGAAACCAGTGCAGCATCCGGTGCCCTCGCCTCCGAAGCCGACAAATTGCGCATGCTGGTGTCCAAGTTCGTCATTGATCGGCCTGGCCAGACGAGACACTACAGAAGTGCGGCCTAAACTAATAAAGGACGCGCGCCTGATGCAATCAGGCGCGCGTTCCCATCATCCCTTTACGCCGGATGAAATCATGATCGCGTCTGTAACACGGCGCTGGAAAATCAGATAAGCCGCAATCACCGGCAAGGCCGCTAGCATGGCCACCGCCATAAGCTTGGCAAAGTGCAAGCCGAAGGTGTCGTGCACTTGCGTAATCCCGACCGGCACCGTCATCATATCTTCAGACGTGATCACCAGAAATGGCCAGAAGAAACTGTTCCACACACCGATAAAGGTGACAATGGCAAGCGCCGTGGTGATGCCCCAGTTCAGCGGCAAATAGACTTTAAACAGGATGGTAAATTCACCACCGCCGTCTAACACCACGGCCTCGCGCATTTCTTTGGGTACAGCGTCAAAAAACTGCTTATAGACAATAATCACCACCGGCACGACCAGTTGTGGCAGGATGATCCCGGCCCAGGTGTTGATCAAATCGAGATTTTTCATCAGGATAAACTGGGTGACGACCAAGGCCTGCGTGGGCACCATGAAGCTGGCCAGAACAACGCCATACAGCAGACCGCGCCCCGGAAATTTGATCTGCGAGAGTGCGTAGGCACACATCACCGAAATCAGCAAAACAACCACGGTGGCAATCACCGCCGTGCCAATGGAATTGACGTACCAAAGCATCAATTTGGTATCAAACAAGGCGCTGGCATAGGCGTGAAGGTCGATCTCGTTTGGCCAGAGGCTGGCATTGCCAACCACATTTTGCTCGGAGCGGATGGATGTCAAAAAGGCCCAGTACAGCGGAAAAATCCAAATAAGGCCGACGCCCAGCGTGGCCACCGTGAGAACGAGCGTTTCAATTCGCTTCATCATACTCATGATGATCTCCTGATGCGCAGAAGTTGAAACTGTAAGACCGAGATAATGGCAATCAGCAAAAACAGCACTGTGGATACTGCAGAGGCATAGCCGCCTTTGTTGAGCTGAAATGCGTCGCGATAAACCTGCATGAGCAAAACATAGGAGGAATTGAAAGGCCCACCTTTGCTTAGAAGATAGACCTGATCAAAAATCTTGAGCTGCAGAATTAGCTGCAACGTCAAAATCAGTGCCGTTACCGGCCACAGCAGCGGCCATGTTATCCGTGAGAATTTTTGCAACGTTGTGGCACCATCCAGCGAGGCTGCCTCATACAATTCAGGCGGCACATTACGAAGGCCCGCAATGAACAACAGCACGTTAAAGCCGTTGGTCCACCAGATGGTCACAACGGCAATCATTGGCATCACCCAATAGGGGTGCTTGAAAACCGCAATGGGCTTGCCTGCAAAAAACGAAATCAATGGCTCGGCGATGCCAAATTGAAGATCCGTCATCCACATCCAGATTTGCGTGACCACCGACACCGGCAGCACATAGGGTAGAAAAAACAGCGACATCGCCACGGCCTGTTTGAACCCGGAAAGCCGGTTGACCGAAAGTGCTATCAACAGCGCAATCACCGTTGTTGGCACAACGGTCAGAAGCACAAAATAACCGTTGTTTTTCAAAGATGTCATAAACAGCTTATCACTCAGCAGCCGGATATAATTATCGATCCCAACCCAGTTGCCCTTGCCCACCAGCGGTGCATCGGTGAAGCTCAGATGCACCATTTCCACGGTGGGATAGAGAAAAAACAGCGTGAATATTGTCAAAAAAGGTGCAACCATCACCAGAGCTGCGAAGCCCTTTTTGCGCCGGTTTTCCAGCATTGCCATCGGGCAATCTCCCCTATTGCTTACAGTATATGCATGTCTCCCGGCAGGGCTGCCCACCGGGAGACATCCGCTTACTTCAGCATGCCTTGAAGCTCGCTCTTCATCTGCTCGACAGCATCTTCAGGCGTCATATAGCCTTGAACCGCAGGGGCCAGCAGATTGAGCGCGGCATCATAGGTGGGCGATGCAACACCGGTGATGACCGATTTCGGATCAAACGCTGCGGTTTTGACCAAGGGGGCATAGGTCGCATTTGGCTCCAGCTTTTTGTAAGCATCGCCTTCGGTCACTGGCTTATAGGCTGGAATATGGCCCGCATCGGCCCATTGAATTGCGTGTTTTTCGATCCAGCCAATGGCCTTCATCACCGCAGCACGCTTTTCGCCAGAGATGGTTTTGTCGCCCTGATTGGGGATGGCAAAGGCATGGGAGTCAGCCCAGGTGGCAGATTTTCCCATCCATGGTGGGATCTCGATCGCACCCCATTTAAAACCAAGCTTGTCCTTGTTGACCAGATCCTTATAGGTCGGCACTTCCCACACACCATTGAGCTGGAACGCCGCCTTGCCGGATGTATAAAGTGCGACAGAGGATTCATAATCCGCCTGCTCCGGTGCCCAGCCTTTTTCACGCCAATCCGACATGATCTGAACAGCCTTCACCGCCTTTGCGGTGTTATCGCCGGGCAAAACCTGACCATTTTCAATAAAAGTGCCGCCTTCTTGGGACAAAAGCGTGTAGAAAACCCGCCAAATGCCAGCAGGCGCACCAGTCTCATAGGTCACAGGTGTCTTGACGCCATGATCTTTTGCCCAGGCCAACGCTGCCTCAAAATCCTTCATGGTGCTGATACCGGTCAGCTTGCCATTGCTATCAATGTAAGGTGAGCCTTTCAGCAAATCTGCATTGTAGTAAAGGACAATGGCGTGGATATCGAGCGGCACAGCATAGAGCTTGCCATTTTCGGTTGCCGCCGCCATGGGGGCTTCAAAAAAGTCGCTTTTGCGTAAGCCCGCGTCCTTCAGATCCTGATCGGTAATCGGGCTTAGAATGTTCTCCGACACGGCCAAAGGCACACGCGAGAGATGATAGGTCATAACATCAGGCGCTTCGCCGACGGATGCCGCAGTGCGCACCTTGGTGTAAAATGGCACGCCCCATTCCAATGTTGTGCCATTGATCTTGATGTCCGGGTGCTCGTCATTAAAGGCCTTGATCAGCGCCTTCATCCGCACACCATCACCGCCACTGAAGAAATCCCACCAGGTAATCTCCTGCTGCGCAAATGCCGGAACAGCTGTCAAAGCGACAGCGGAGCCTAAAAGTAAAGCTTTGATAAATTTCATCTCTTCCTCCTTTTTTCTGCCCGACTGATCCAGCTCGGCAGACCTCCCAGTTTTATTTGGTCCTATCGCAGTCTTTCGCCCTTGCTATCGAAAACCAGTATCTTGTTGGCATCCGCCGTGAGGCACACCGTGGTGCCATCCAGCCGTTGGCGCGAGCCTTGGCGTTGTACAATCACCTCACGGCCTCCAACCGTGCGGGCGTACAAATACGAGACGTCGCCAAGTTCTTCCGCCACCTCGACATTGACTTTGATACCGCTGTCGCCGAGCCGAAAATGCTCTGGCCGAATACCAATCTCCACCGCTTGCCCGATCTCAAGGGCTTGAGAAATCGGAGCCTCAAGGGAATGCTCCCCCTCTGAAAGGGTCAGCGTGGCCATTCCATCCTTCTGCCCGCTGACCCGTGCGGGAAGAAAATTCATAGCCGGCGAGCCAATGAAGCCGGCAACAAAGCGGTTGTCGGGATTGTCATACAGTTCCAGCGGTGCACCCGCCTGCTGCAAGATTCCGCCCTTGAGCACGAAAATCTTGTCTGCCAAGGTCATCGCTTCCACCTGATCATGGGTGACATAGATCATTGTCGCGCCGAGCTGGCGGTGCAGACGGGTTAGCTCCAAACGCATCTGCACCCGCAATTCGGCATCAAGATTGGAAAGCGGTTCGTCAAACAGGAAAACCTTGGGCTGGCGCACAATGGCTCTGCCAATTGCCACCCGCTGGCGCTGGCCACCGGAAAGCTGCGAGGGCTTTTTCTGCAACTGCTCATCAAGCTGCAAAATACGCGAGGCCTCGCCAACCCGGCGAAGAACATCTTCTTTGGGTGCCCGCGCCAACCGCAGGCTGAAGGCCATGTTTTCAAACACGCTCAGATGCGGATAGAGCGCGTAGTTTTGAAAAACCATGGCAACACCGCGTTTGGCTGGCTCCATCTGCGTAACGTCTTGTCCCTCAATCGAAATCATGCCGGAACTGGTCTCCTCAAGACCGGCAATCATCCGCAGCAGGGTCGATTTTCCGCAACCGGAAGGGCCGACGAAGACCGCAAAGCCTCCGTCGGGAATATCCATGGACACGTCCTTGATCACGTTAAACGCACCAAAGGACTTGGCGACATTGGTGAGGCGGACACTCATGATCTCACCCTACGCTGAAACGCAGAACATGATAGGAAACCGCCGCCAATGTGCCCTTCACGGCTCCGTCTTCAATGCCAACGCCGCTGCCTTGGGTCGGCACGATATGCTCAGGCCGCTCTGGCGAGTTCACAGCGCGCAAATCATGCCCTTGCATCACCAAATGCTCGATCAAACGGGCCTTGGGGAAACCGCCCAGCGACACATCAAGCTCGACACTTTCCGTCAAATGCCGATTGACGATAAACAGGGTAAGCGTGTTGGCTTCGCGATCATGCACGCCTGCAACGTCGAGATAGCTGACATCATTGGCGGCGTCGCAGTCATAGGTCAGGCAATCCACTGCGATGTTCAGGGCGTCACCGCGCCCATAGAGCGATGCAAATTGATAAGGGTAATAGATGGTTTGCCGCCATGCAGGCCCACCCTTTTCTGCCCGGATCGGTGCAATCACATTTACCAACTGGGCAATGCAGGCAATTTTGACCCGGTCTGAGCGACGAATAAACTCGTTCATCAGGCAGGCAACAAAAAGCGCATCCTCGAAATTATAGGTCTCTTCCAGCAGTTCCGGTGCTTCGGGCCAATCCCAGGATTTCCAGCGGCGGCCATCCTCTTCGATATTGTGATACCAGACATTCCACTCATCAAAGCAGATGTAGACATCATTCTTGGCGCGCTTCTTGGCCTTCACATAATCAATCGTGCCGCCAATGGCCTGGATATATCGGCCAGTTTCTTCAATTTTGCCGAAGAAATTCAGGGTGTCGCCACTTTTGTTGTCGAAATATTTGTGCAGGGAAATGTAATCGACATTCTCATAGCATTCTTCCAACACCTGACGCTCCCATTCGGGATAGGTCGGCATTCTGTCATTGGAGCTGCCACACACCACGGCTTCGATGGATTTATCAAACAGCTTGAAAGCTTTGGCCGTTTCATTGGCAAGCCTGCCATATTCCACTGCGGTTTTATGGCCAACCTGCCAGGGACCGTCCATTTCATTGCCAAGGCACCACATTTTCACATCATGGGGCTTTTCCGTGCCATGGCTGCGGCGCAGATCGCTCAAATGTGTGCCGCCCGGAAAATTCACGTATTCCAGAAAATCGCGCGCATCCTCCAACCCGCGCGAGCCTAGATTGACGGCAAGCATCATATCAATGCCCGCCTTTTCGGCCCAGATCGCAAATTCGTTGATGCCGACCTGATTGGTTTCCTTGGAGCGCCAAGCGAGATCAAGACGAACAGGCCGCTGATCTTTCGGGCCAATACCGTCTTCCCAGCGGTAAGCAGATACGAAATTGCCGCCTGGATAGCGGATCGCCGGTATTTTCAAATCCTGAACGAATTTCAAAACGTCCGTGCGAAAGCCATTGGCATCAGCGCTGGGATGGTCCGGCTCAAAAATGCCGGAATAAATGGCCCGGCCCATATGCTCGATAAATGCTGAATAGAGACGATCATCAATCAGCCCGATGCGAAAATCCCGGTGAACCGTGACGCGCGCTTTCATGCAACTTCCTCCCATTGCATTAATAACCATATTTTCGATATAAATCTATTTATTGGATATTAATGGCAAAGCGAAGACCGATTGTCAACGCCGTTATGCGGCTTTGGAGAGTAAGCTCAGGCTTTCGTATGCAATCTCAGAACAATATCCTGGGCGTAATTGCCAAAGCCCCGGCCAAAAATATTCAGCCCACCGGGATGGCGAGCCTCTTGTTTCACCTCAATGCGAAGCCGGATGGAGCGATGGGATGACACATCGAGATCGCGTAAATTCACATTTGAAATCTTGATACCATCGACAAAAGCACCAGCATCATTGATGCGCCAAGTCTTGAGCATGCCGTATTGAGAGCCGGACAATTTCCACCAATCCGGCGTATAAGCGCCGCGTTTATCGCCAAAATCGCCGGGCGATGTCCAATCGCCAAGCTCAATGCCGTTGACCGAAATGGTGATATCCGATGGCCAATTGGTATGGGTGCCCGGCACTTCTGAGCTGACCTCCATCGAGAATTCGATTTCCTCAATTTGACGGCCTTGAATGCGGGCGTTGTTGGGAAACTGATATTCGACATAGCCGGATGTGAACCACAAAAGCGCAGTTTTCATGCGTTCTGGGTCCATAAACGTCTCTGGCACATCCAAAAGCCCGATAATGCCTTCGGGCGAACAGATCCCACACGGGCCGGTCACCGAGCTATGGGTATAGAGGCCAAGCGGCATGGAGACCTCGATCATATTGGAAGCAGACGCCTGCTCTGTCTTATGAAAGGTGACAATCAATTCATCGAAGGTCGCAAAACAGATTTTCTGGCTGCCCTTGCGGGCCTTGCGGGTCTCGGTGCGCAGCAACCCCGCCGCCTCCAGCGAGGCGACATTGGATGACACGGAGGATTGCGGAAGCGCCAACCTCTCGGCAATTTCATTGACATTGAGACCATCCGACTCATGCAGAATTTTCAAAATCTGAACGCGAACCGGTGAGGCCGCAGCTTTCAGAATTTCAAAATCCTTCTCGGCATCAATCAAAAGAAAATTCTGCCTCATTCAGCCCCCGAAAGACATTCTTGTTATGTATCTATATTTTGGATATACATGACAGAAGAATGAAAGTCGACAGGAATGCGGATCTCAATCAATGCTGATTGATTCAGTTCAGGTCATTGCCCTTCCGCATGCTGCACACACCGCGGCAAAATCCGCCAAGCTTTGCTCTGCGGCGGCTGGAGAACCAATTGAACGGCAGAAGACTCGATACAAAACAGTGCCAGGCAGCACTCAAAAGCGGCACAGGCCGATGGTGCTTTTTGCCCGTATAAATCCGGGATTGGGCCATATGAAACGCCTTGAAAGAGGCAACCGCCGGCGACCGCCCCGAGGAATATCCTTTGGCGTGAACCACGCCTGCATCACGCACAAACATCAGCGGGCCGAGCGCTTTGAGCCGCAAAGACAGATCATCATCCTCGTGGTAGAGGAAAATTTTCGGATCAAACCCACCAATCCTGTCGAACAGCTGTTTCTTGACGAAAATTGCAGCTCCGCTCAGCACCGGCACCTGGCAATCCGCATCGGGCCAACCTCTTTTGAGATGTTGCGAACGCGGAAGAAGATAGGAGCGACGTTTGAAATAGGCGCCGCCGTCCGAATTGATCAGCCGTGGATTAAAGGCGGATGCCTCAGGATAGGCCTGGGCCGCGCGCAACAGGGCCTCAATAGCCCCTTCCTCCACCCGCACGTCGGGATTGAGAAAAAGCAGATAAGGCGTTGAGGCCTCTGCCGCTCCGGCATTGCAACCGCGTCCAAACCCTTCGTTTTGCGCCATACGGACAATGTTCACACGGCGGTCTGGTGCAAACGCTGGAAATATGTTGGTGCCACCATTATCGACAAGCACGAGGGAAACAGCCGGTGGCAGGCTATCAATGAGACCGCCAATGATCTCGCTGCTGTTATAGCAGACCGACACCACCGTCACATCCTCAAGCCGGAATTCATCATTCATCATAGGTATCCATTAAACTGGCAAGACTTTAAGGCGGTGAAATCACATCCACTGTATATCCGGCATTCTGCACAAAGGCACAGAACATGCGCTCAAAAGCATGCTGCAATGTGCTGCGTTTCTTGCCATTCTCCGCATCGAAATCGCCCAAACCGATTCCCAGTTTTTGCAAGCCTGAGAATGCCCTCGGGCGAAACCAAAACATCGTGCCAACAAAAAACTGAATGTCCTTGGGATCAATCTCGATATTCGCGCGCGCAAATACGCGCTGCATGATGGACCATTCGCTCTTGATATAGGCTTTGATATTGCCGCCGCGTGGCGGCAACAGCAGGTTTTGCGGACCCAACAGACCAAGCGCGGGCTTTGCTGCAAAAGCCTCTGTCGCCTGGCGAAAATTACCATTGGCCAGCAATGATGCCAAAATATAGCGGCGCACCCGCAAACCGATGGCGGTTTCCCTACCGTCTTTTTTGGACAGCTTTCCATGAATTTTGCAGACGGCCGTGTATTGATCAAACATGCCTTTGGAGAGCATTTCCAAAAACGGGCCGACATCTCGGCCGCGATTTTCCGTTGCCACCAATTGCGCATGGGGAAAGCGCTGGGCAATTTTGGAAAAATGCTGACTGGCGTCAACACTAGACGTCACAATCAGATCAGCACCCTCGCAGTCATTGCTAAGGATTGCTTCTATCTCCGGCCAGGTCTCCCAATAATGCATATGGACATAGACACAGATCCGACCAGAAACCTCAGAATGAGCGGGCTGCTTTTGGCCTGACACGGGCCGCTCAGCATCCAAAAGCCATTGCCATCCGCGCGCATCAACAGAGCGATTATCCAGACCGTAGAGACGCAGGTAACGAAACTCGACATTCTGGCTGGCAAACAATGCCAGATCCTGCGCTGTACCGCCCCGCACCACAAGCTTTTCACCCGGACCAAACCTCTGCAGTCGGCGTGGCTTTGTCAAAGCCGCCAAGCCAGCCCCATAATACATGGCCTTTGAGATTTTAGAACAGTGCAAAGAAATGGGCGTTGCGCCAGAGGCTCCCTCCCCGGCTGGAGAGTTTACAGTGATCATGCCTGCGGAAAGCGGGCGTTTCAGCTTCAAGAGATAGGTCTGACCACTCTGCCTGGAAAACAGCACGCAGCCGCGCGACGGATTATCGCGGTCGATAAGCTGAACGACATCCGCAGGCGTACCCCCGCGCAACGTCAGGCGATAAAAGCCTTCGTCCAGAGAGAAGGATGCAGTTGGCACGGAAATATCGACCATTCTCTTCCACCAACGACGACAGGATAGCGGCAACCACTACTGCGTTTACGACATTGAGCCTTTGCGCACCACGAAGGATGCGCAAAGGCTCATTTCACTTTTCCATATGTGCTGCATGATAGTTTTGTAAACCGGATCCGATTCAGCCATCATGCAGTGGTTTGCAGGCACGCCTTCGCTTGGCCAGCCTATAGCAGCATTGCCTGCTCTGCCGTTGGCAAAAGCTGCAATTCATACAAACGCCGGTAAGGTCCGTCGCGTGAGAGCAACTCGGCTGGCCGACCTTGCTCTGCCACAGCACCATTTTCCATCACCACGATATTATCCGCAAATGTGATGGTTGAAAGGCGGTGCGCAATCATCACGGTGGTGCGGTTTCTGGTCAGACGTGTCAACGCCTCACGGATCAGATATTCCGACTCGGAATCCAAAGCACTTGTGGCCTCATCCAGAATGAGAATTTCAGCGTCACGCAGCATGGCGCGCGCAATGGAAATCCGCTGCTTTTGGCCGCCCGACATGTTGCCGCCGTTTTCACCCACATCGCTGTCATAACCGTGCGGCATGCGCATGATGAAATCATGCGCATTGGCAGCTTTGGCGGCCGCAATGATCTCTTCATCGGAGGCACCTTCGCGACCAAGGCCGATGTTGTGCTTGACGGTTCCGGCAAACAGGAATGTGTCCTGCCCAACATAGGCGATGCGGTTGCGAAGAGATTCAAACGTCACATCGCGCAGATCCTGCCCGTCAATCATCACAGAACCGCTCTCCGGATCGTAAAGACGCATGGCCAGATTGATGATAGAGGATTTGCCACCGCCCGAAGGACCAACCAGCGCCGTTGTTTTGCCTGCTGGAAAATCCAGATTCAGGTTATCAAACAGACGGTGATTTTCCTTGTAGGAGAAATTCACATTGCGAAAGCTGATTTCGCCCTTACCAGCCGCAAGCTCGACCGCATTGTCTTTTTGGCTGAGATCAATCGGATGATCGGCAAGCTCATACATCATCCTCACACCAATAAGGCCTGTTTCAAGGCTGATGCGCATTCTGGCCAGACGCTTGGCGGGCTCATAGGCCAAAAGAAGTGCCGTGATGAAGGACATCAACTCGCCAGGCGTATTGCCCTCCTGCAACACCCAAATGCCGCTTAGAGCCACAACACCCGCGATGGCAAAGCCAGACAGCGTTTCCATAATCGGGCTGGACGCCGCTTCCAGCTTTGCGATGCTGTTTGAGCGCTGCTCAACCTCGCTCACGTATTTTTCCATACGAGCATTCATGTAGTTTTCAAGACCAAAAGCCTTGATGACCCGAATGCCTGTGGCGGTTTCCTGAACATTCTGGATAATCATACCCAGCGATGCCAGTTCTTGCTCCATGATCTTTCTCACCTTTTTGGTGAGGTGGCGCACGCCATAGATGGCACCCGGCACAATAATGGCTGAAAACAGCGTCAACGATGGCTGCTGAATGACCATAACGGCCGCAAGCCCGATCAAGGAAAACAGATCGCGCACAAAAGACGTGACGATAAGATCGATAACCGAGCGCGCGGCTTGCGCATTGGTGGTGATCCGCATCAACAATTCTGACGACGGATATTTGGAATAGAACGAAATACCTTGCTTGAGAATGCGCGAAAACAGCATTTTCTGGGTTTTGGCAATGATGTTGTTGCCAGCCCGGCTCAGGAAGACTGATTGGACGTAACCTGCGATGCCTTTGACAAAGAAGATGAGCGCAACCATGATTGCGACTTCAAACACTCTGTTGATGTCTTTGGAAACCACAGAGCTATTGACGATATCGCGCATGATCCACGCACTGGCGGATGTCATGGCTGCAACAACAATCATTGCAACAATGGCAATACCATACCACGGGGCCTGACTCTTGAAGTTCTCAGAAAGAAGCCTCACAAGAAGAGTCTTGTTTGCGTTTGAAATCATTTTTGCGAACATACAGTTTCAGTCCTTCAATGCAGCAATCAGCAAGTTGCGCATTTCAAAATTCAATGCCTGCTCTTGGCGAGCAACAGATTCCAACGGAGCCACCCGCATATCGGGCTTTAATGGCCCGTCTTCAGAGGAAATTCAAGTGGTATCGGATTTTGCCAACGTGAAGTGCGGCCCTATTACCACACTTCGGATTGTCTACTGAGACAATGCTTGACGGCTGGGCTTAACGGCTGGGAGGAAAATCAATCGCCATTTGAACGTCCTGTTCTATCGTCGCGGTCATGGCCAAACCTGCCTCAGACGCGAGACCCCGCTCAATTGCACCCACCAATTGATAATGCTTCTGGAAGACGGGCGTGAGGTCCACCACATGTTGTTCATGCACAATGGTGCGATACGCCAAAGCGTGGGACAGTTCGATCACGCCTTGCAGGGCGCGAATAAATGGATTGCGCGCCGCTTCGGCAATAATGCGATGCAATTCGAAATCCGCCAGACAAAAACTCTGGGGCTCGTTGAGCGCAAGCTCCATCTGGCGCAGCCAATAATGCATCAAGCGAATCTGATCGCCTGAGTGATGGGACGCCGCATCGCTGGCCGCCTGAGGTTCCAGCGCATGCCGCACATTGTGCAGCCCGCGAAGAAACTCTTCGTCAGGCCCGGCCTCGAGACACCATGCCAAGACTTGCGCGTCATAAAGGCTCCATCGGCTTTGCTTCACAACTTTGGTGCCGACTTTGGGGCGGGCTTCAACCAGCCCTTTGGCCTCCAGTGTTTTGAGCGCTTCACGCAACACCGTGCGGGAAACGGCGAATTCATCCATCAAGGCGGCATCATTGGGCAGGATGGAGCCAACCGGAAACCGGCCAGAGATGACACCGGCACCCAGCTCATTGATGACATGAGAGTGAAAATTGCGCGCTGTGACCCGTCCGGACAGGGAGCGCAGAAGGCTCCCCGGCTCAATCATACCGCAGCCTTTTTCTGCCGCGAGCGCCCACCTGCGTGAAAGACCAGTTTTTGCAGCAGGATGAACATGAACAACAGGGCACCGATTGCAATTTTTGTCCACCAGCTCGAAAGTGTTCCGTCGAACACAATATAGGTCTGCACTAGCCCCTGTAACATCACGCCGATCAGGGTGCCAAAAATAAACCCGTAACCGCCGGTGAGCAGCGTGCCGCCTATCACCACAGCCGCAATGGCGTCAAGCTCGATGCCAACGGCGGCAAGTGGATAGCCCGCCGATGTGTAGAGCGAATAGACAATGCCTGCCAAACCGGAAAGCATGGCAGAAAGGGCATAGATACCAACCGTGACCGGCCCGGTGGGCACCCCCATCAATGCCGCAGAGGTTGGATTGCCCCCCAGCGCATAGATATAGGAGCCAAAGCGCGTACGGTGGGCAATGAAGCCGCAGACAACAAACACGGCCAGCATCAAAAGCCCGATCGCGCTCAAGCGACCACCGCCGGGCAGGTGAATATACATGGAGGAAATAGTCTCATAGAGCGGGCTGTTGATCGGCAGAGAATCCTGCGTGAGCACCGAGGCAATGCCCCGCGCCAAAAACATGCCAGCCAGCGTGACAATGAAAGACGGCACTTTCAGAAAATAAATCACCGCACCCATGATCGCGCCAAAGCAGGCGGCCATCACCAGCACCAAGGCAAACACGATCAGCGGATCAATACCCTTGTTGATCAGCATGGCCGCGACCACGCCGGTCAGGCCAATCACGGCACCGATGGAAAGATCAATACCGCCGGAGAGAATGACAAAGGTTGCCCCCACCGCCGCAATGCCCAGAAACGCATTATCGGTGAGGAAATTACCAAAGACACGGGTTGAAAACATCGCCGGATAGCGCATGACACACAGCGTATAGGCGACAATGAAAATAAGTGTGGTGGCTGCCAAAGGCCGATAGCGCGGGTTCATCCTGCCTTCTCCGAAGTCTGAATTTTTTCCGAAGTCTGAACTTTATGAGATGCTACAGGCATTTTTCGCTGGGCCCAAAAACCCATCAGCGTTGCCACTCGATCCGATTGCAGCACAAGAATGACGATGATCACCATGGCCTTGACGATGAGGTTAAACTCTGGCCGCAGGCCAGACACAAGAATGCCGGTGTTCATGGCTTGAATAATCACAGCCCCCAACACGGACATGGGGATGGAAAAGCGCCCCCCCAGCAGCGAGGTTCCGCCAATCACCACAGCCAGAATGGCGTCCAGCTCCAACCACAAACCTGCGTTGTTGGCATCGGCACCGCGAATGTCAGCCGCAGCAATAGTTCCGGCAATGCCCGCACACAACCCGCCAAAAGCATAAACCGCAACAATCAGGGTGCGGCTGCGCAAGCCCGTGTAATTGGCGGCGGAAAGATTGGTACCAATCGCCTCGATAAACAGGCCAACAGCGCTGCGGCGCATAAAAATATGGGTCGCCAGCATCAACACAAAGGCAATCACCACCGGCATGGGCAAGCCCAGCACCGACCCCGTGCCGACGAAAACCAACGCCGGATCGGTGAAGGTGACAATCGAGCCAGAGGTGATCAACTGCGCAAGCCCTCGGCCCGCCACCATCAATACCAGCGTTGCCACAAAGGGCTGGATGCCGAGATAGGCCACCAAGGCACCATTCCACAACCCGCACAAGACGCCAACAGACAAGGATGCCAGAAGCGTGACCACCAACGGCTGACCGGCCACCGCACAGGTGGCGGCCACGGCACCGGCGACGGCCATGACCGCGCCCACGGACAAATCAATGCCACGGGTGGCAATAATCGCTGTCATACCAATGGCCAGAATGGCCACGGGTGCTCCGCGATTTAACACGTCAACCAGGCTGCCAAACAGGCGGCCGTCACGCCAGGCAATGTCAAAAAAGCCCGGAAACACCAGCCAATTGAGCAAAAGCACGGTCGCCAATGCTGCAAATTGCGGTTTCATGAAAACGGAAAGTGATGAGATTTTCATGCAACAGCCCCTTCTGGCTGGGTGGCCCCGTCTGGCTGGGCAGCAATGGTTTGCACGATGACGTCGGGTGTGATGTCGGCCCCGTGAAGCTCGGCCACCATTTTGCGATCCCTCATCACCACAATGCGCGATGAATAGCCAACCACCTCGTCCAGCTCTGAGGAGATGACGATCAAGGCCAAACCATCTTCGCGCAAACGGCTGATCATGCGGACGATTTCGGCGTGTGCTCCCACATCGATACCGCGCGTGGGCTCGTCCAGAATGAGAAACCGTGGATCGGTTGCCAGCCAGCGCGCCAGAATAACCTTTTGCTGATTACCGCCGGAGAGCAGTTTGATCGGCAATTCTGCAGACGCCGTGCGAATGTCCAGCGCCTCGATAAACTGTCCGGCGATTTCCATCTGTTCGTCGCGGCTCAGCGCCCGGAACCAGCCCAGCTTGGCCTGCATGGCGATGATAATATTTTCGCGCACCGACAGGTCACCAAAAATACCGTCGGCACGACGGTCTTCCGGGCAAAAGCCAAAGCCGAGATCAATGGCATCCCGCGGAGAGCGCACGCGCAAGGCCTTGCCATCGACTTTCAATTCGCCGGTGCTGGCAACATCAATGCCAAACATCAGCCGCGCCATTTCCGTACGTCCCGAGCCAAGCAGACCGGCCACGCCAATCACCTCGCCTTTGCGGATATTCAACGCGAAAGGCGCGACTTTGCCATCCAGTCCGTACTGCTCGAACTGCATCATGCTTTCGCCCGCCTCCGCCTCGACACCCGCCACGGCATCGAAGTGCAAGGACACATCCTTGCCCAGCATCATGCGAACCACCTTGGTGCGATCGAGGCCATTGATTGCCTCGCTGCCCACAAGGCAGCCATTGCGCAACACGGTCACGCGATCGCACAGTTCAAAAACCTGATCCAGAAAATGAGTGATAAAAACAATAGCCAAACCTCTGGCCTTGAGGCTGCGCACAATTTCAAACAGCTTCAGCACTTCAGAGCGATCAAGACTGGCGGTTGGCTCGTCCAGAATGAGCACTTTGCCAGACAACTCCACCGCGCGTGCAATGGCGATGATTTGTTGAACGGCCACAGAAAATGTCGAAAGCTCTGCCCGCACGTCAATATCAAGGCCATAACCGGCAAGAATGGTGCGCGCCTGGCGCTCCATGCTGCGAGTGTCAACGAGACCAAACCGGCGAGGTTGCCGTCCAATGAAGAGATTGTCGGCCACCGTCATATTGGGCAGAAGATTGACTTCTTGATAGACCGTGCCAATGCCGGCACTTTGCGCCTGCTGCGGTGTTGAGAAGCTCATGGCCTCGCCATCGACCAACACCAAACCACCATCAGGCGAATAAGCGCCGGTGAGGATCTTGATCAAGGTGGATTTGCCGGCACCATTTTCACCCAAAAGGGCATGAACTTCGCCCGGTTGAAACTGGATATCGACATTGTTCAGCGCCACCTGACTTCCGAATGTCTTGGTGATGCCCTTTGCCGCAAGCACGGCTGTTTCGCTTTTCGTCATCTCGCCACTCAATCTTAAGGAGACATCCTGCATCTTAAGGAAGCATCCTGAAAAAATAACCGCGCTGGTGTTCCAGCGCGGTCTTTTTCGAAACACTTAGTAGCCGAGGCCCTTGCGGCGCTCATATTCGCCCTTTGGATCATCCGCAGGGGTGTAGAGCTTGGACTCGGTGATGATGAACTTCTCAGGCTTTTTGCCGTCCTTGAGATAGGCAGCAAGCGCGTCAAAGGCTGGACCTGCCATGTTTGGTGTCAATTCAACGCTCGCGTTGGCTTCACCTGCGGCCATGGCCGAGAAAATATCCGGCACGCCATCAATGGAAACCACCTTGATGTCCTTGCCTGGCTTCAGGCCAGCATCCTTGATCGCCTGAATGCCACCCACGGCCATATCGTCGTTGTGGGCATACATGGCGCAAATGTCCTTGCCGCCATTTTCGGCCTTCAAGAAGCCTTCCATCACTTCCTTGCCCTTGGCGCGGGTGAAATCGCCTGTCTGGCTGCGCACAATGGTGATGTTGGGGTGTTTGGCAATGGCTTCTTCAAAGCCCTTCTTGCGGTTAATGGCAGGCGTTGAGCCAACCGTGCCCTGCAACTCGACCACTTTGCAGGCCTTGTCGCCAACCGCCTTGACCAGCCAGTCACCCGCAACACGGCCTTCCTTGACCTGATCGGATGCAACCGATGTCAGGTAAAGATCCTGCGGCGCATCGATGCCGCGGTCGAGAAGAATGACCGGAATTTTCGCTTCCTTGGCTTCATTCAACACCGCTTCCCAGCCGGTGGCCACAACAGGAGCCACCAAAATCGCGTCAACACCTTGCGCGATAAAGCCACGGATGGCCTTGATCTGGTTTTCCTGCTTTTGCTGCGCGTCGGCAAACTTCAAAGTGATACCGCGCTTTTCAGCCTCCATTTTGGTGACCGAAGTTTCAGCCGCGCGCCAACCGGACTCTGAACCGATTTGCGAAAAACCAACCGTCAGATTTGCCGCCATTGCTGTCGAGCAGGTAAGCGCCATCATGCTCACGCCAAGCGCGAGTTTGCAGATCATATTCATTGAAACCCTCCCAAAAAAGACACCACCTCCAATGGCATCTTCAGTATTCATAAGCAGATTTGAAAACCGTGTAAAGGGCATTAGTAGTATTATATGTGCTGCACTGCAACATGCGTTATTTTTAATCTTTTCCTTCGCTTTGCCGCAGCATTTCCTATCGCATCGCACAAAAAAATCGCAACCACTTTGAATGCACAGAAAGCGCGCACATTCCCCTTGATTGATCTAAAAATATCTATACTGGTTTCGCCATGATATTTTTAAATCAAGTCTCACACCTTCAGCCCGAGGCGCATCCATGACGTCATCCCAAGACCGCATGTCGATTTCCCAGCGGATAATTCACGCCACGCTGTCGCCTGCCCATCGGCAGATCGCGGATTATGTGCTGGATTACCCTTTGCGGGTCGCCGCCATGCCGGCTGAAGATCTTGCTGAAATTGTTGGGGTGTCCGTGCCGACGGTCAATCGGTTTGCCCGCGCACTTGGCTTTTCGGGCTATGCACAATTTCGCGCCGATCTGGTGCTCGGCTATGAGTCGGCATTGGCACCGGTAGAAAAGTTACGTGCAAAGCCGCAGCAATCCATTCGCCCCGCCGACGTGTTTGCCGACACGCTGGCGACCATGGCGCGCAATGTGGAGCGCACCCGCCAGGCACTGGACTTTGATGTTTTGGCGCAGGCGGTTGATGCCATTTTGTCTGCACGGCGCATCTATATTATCGGGCTTGGCAGCAGCGCATGGCACGGCGGCCTGCTGCTACGGCGGCTCGATCTGTTTTGTGATGATGTGCGGCTGCTGGCCAATATTGAAGGTGCCTCTTTCGCAGCCCGGTCGCTGCGTGGCATAAAGCCCGGTGATCTGGTCGTGGCAATCGCCTTTCCGCGCTATATGGCCGACACAATCACCCTGTCAAAGCGCATGGCTGATGCGGGCGCGCACGTGCTGGCCCTCACCGACAATGCCAGCTCGCCGCTGGTTGCCCACGCCACCATGACGCTGTTTGCCCATGTGGAAAGTGCGCATTTTGCCAATTGCGAGGCGAGTGCTCTGGCACTGATCGAGGCGTTGACGGCAGCCGTTGCCCATGCATCAGGCCGCTCCATGCAAGCGGCAACAGAGCTTGCCGATACCGTGCTTCCCTATTTGCATGGAGGGCATTCAAACGCCTTTCGAGCCTCTGCCAAGCCCGCCTTGATCGATGACATCCCAGACGATGACGCCGATCTTAGCTGATCTCTTCTCTGCCAATTTCTGACTGAGCGTATCGCCCATGACCTCTCCCGCTTCTTTGCTTCACGCCGCTCCCTCTCTGCTGGACAATCAGGTCTTGGCGGTCGATGATTTGACGGTGTCCTTTGCCACATCCGAAGGGCGGGTTCGCGCCGTGCGCAATGTCAGTTTTGACGTGGGTCGTGGTGAAACTCTGGCGATTGTCGGTGAATCCGGTTCCGGCAAGTCCGTGACATCTCTCGCGTTGATGCGCCTCATCGAGCATGGTGGCGGGCGGATCGACAGCGGCTCGATGCTGTTTCGCCCGGCAAAAGGCCCGGTGCTGGATCTGGCAACGGCGAATGCGCCAACCATGCGCAATATCCGCGGCGCTGATATTGCCATGATTTTTCAAGAGCCAATGACATCGCTCAACCCGGTGTTTACCGCAGGCGAACAGATTGCCGAATCCCTTCGCCTGCACCAGAACATGAGCGATGGGGCGGCCAAGGCCGAAGCCTTGCGCATGCTGGATCTGGTGCGTATTCCCGAGGCAAACCATGTGTTTGGCCGCTTTCCGCATCAATTGTCCGGCGGCATGCGCCAGCGGGTGATGATTGCCATGGCGCTGGCCTGCCGCCCCTCGCTGTTGATTGCTGATGAGCCAACGACCGCGCTTGATGTGACGGTGCAGGCGCAAATTTTGCAAATGATCCGTCAGTTGCAAGATGACATGAACATGGGCGTGCTGTTTATCACCCATGATATGGGCGTGGTGGCCGAAATTGCTGATCGGGTTCTGGTGATGTGCCAGGGCGAAAAGGTCGAGCACGGTGCTTCCAAAGAGGTGTTTGAACAGCCGAAACACCCCTACACCAAAGCCCTTCTGGCCGCAGTGCCGCGCCTTGGAGCCATGGCAGGCACCGAAGGACCACGCGCCTTTGATCTGGTCGGAGCAGATGCAACAACTGTGACCGCTGAGCAACCGCCAGCCCGCTTTGATCTGCCGCCGATTTTGAAAGTGCGGGATCTTGTCACCCGTTTTCCGGTTCGCCGTGGCTTTCTCAATCGAATTGATCGTTATGTGCATGCCGTCGAAAAGGTCAGTTTTGATCTTTATCCCGGCGAGACATTGGCGCTGGTGGGAGAATCGGGTTGTGGCAAATCCACCACCGGCCGTTCCTTGCTGCGTCTGGTCGATAGCCAGAGCGGCAATGTCGAATTTGATGGCCGCAATGTGCTGGACCTGCCCGCAACCGAATTGCGCGGCCTGCGCCGCAATATTCAGCTGGTGTTTCAAGATCCTTTCGCCTCGCTCGATCCGCGCCTCACGGTTGGTTTTTCCATTATGGAACCACTGCTGATCCACGGCATTGCCAAGGGCGAAGAAGCACGCAAGCGCGTGGCATGGCTGCTGGAACGGGTGGGGCTGACGGCCGCCCACGCTGAGCGTTATCCGCATGAATTTTCCGGCGGTCAGCGTCAGCGCGTCGCCATTGCCCGGGCCCTTGCGCTCAATCCCAAAGTGGTGGTGGCCGATGAATCGGTCTCGGCGCTGGATGTGTCCATTCAGGCGCAGATCGTCAATCTGTTGTTGGAATTGCAGCGCGATCTTGGCATTTCCTACCTCTTCATCAGCCATGACATGGCTGTGGTCGAGCGCGTCAGTCATCGCGTCGCAGTGATGTATCTGGGCCAGATTGTCGAAATTGGTCCGCGCCGCGCCATCTTTGAAAATCCGCAGCATCCTTACACCAAAAAGCTGATGGCGGCTGTGCCAATCGCCGATCCGGCCCGCCGCCATCTCAAGCGTGAATTTGCCGTGGAAGATCTGCCAAGCCCCGTGCGCAAAAAAGGCGATGAGCCGGTTGTTGAGGCACTGCACGAAGTTTCGCCCGGCCATTTCGTGGCAAGGCACGCCGTTGGCGTGTTCAAAATGTAATTCTACACTTACCCATCCAGACCACCAGAACAGGAGATATTGATGACGCACAGGTTCTCTTCCAGGCTCGCCCTTGCCACAGCGCTTGCGGGATTTCTATCATTGGGCGCAGGCCAGACGTTTGCGGCCAGCCATGTGGTTCTGGCTCTGGGTGGACAGGCAGAAACGCTCGACCCCTATAACACCAACACCACGCTGACCACCGCTGTGACCAAGTCTTTCTACGAGGGCCTGTTTGGCTTCGACAAGGATTTGAAAGTGCAGCCCGTGCTGGCAACCGGCTATAGCGTGTCTGATGATGGTCTGGTCTATGACATCAAGCTGCGCGAAGGCGTGAAATTTCAAGACGGTACCGATTTCAATGCAGATGCCGTGAAGGTCAATCTTGATCGCGTTCGCAACCCCGAAAACAAGCTTGCCCGCTTCAACCAGTTCAACCAGATCGACAAGGTCGAGGTTGTTTCCCCGTCAGAAGTGCGCATCACGCTGAAGCAGCCGTTCGGCCCCTTCATCAATTCGCTGGCGCATGCCTCTGCTGCGATGATTTCGCCTGCCGCCCTGACCAAATGGGGCAACAAGGAAATCGCCTTCCATCCCGTCGGCACCGGCCCGTTTGAATTTGTCGAATGGAAGCAGACCGATTTCGTCAAGGTCAAGAAGTTTGACGGCTACTGGCGTAAAGGCTTTCCCAAGGTTGATGACATCACCTGGAAGCCCGTGACAGATAACAACACCCGTGCCGCCATGTTGCAGACCGGCGAAGCTGATTTTGCCTACCCAATGCCCTATGAGCAGGTTGCAACGCTGGAGAAGAACGACAAGCTCAATGTCACCGTCTCCCCATCGATCATCGAGCGCTATTTGAGCTTCAACATGCTGCAAAAGCCCTATGATGATCTGCGTGTGCGCCAGGCCATCAACTACGCGATCAACAAGGAAGCGCTGGCGAAGGTGGCCTTCAGCGGCTTTGCCAAGCCTGCCGAAGGCATTGTGCCGGAAGGCGTGCTCTATGCCCATAAATTGCCAGCATGGCCCTATGATCCAGCCAAAGCGCGCGAATTGCTCAAGGAAGCCGGTTATCCGAACGGTTTTGAATCAACGCTTTGGAGCGCCTACACCACCACAACGGCGCAAAAGAGCATCCAATTTGTCCAGCAACAGTTGCAACAGGTTGGTATCAAGCTGAAGCTTCAGGCGCTAGAGCCGGGCCAGCGCACCGAGTGGGTGCAGACAGCGCCTGATCCAAAGACCGCACAGGTCCGCATGTATTATGCAGGCTGGTCTTCTTCGACCGGTGAAGCCGACTGGGCCTTGCGCCCGCTGCTGGCCACCGAGGCATGGCCGCCAAAGCTGAACAACACGGCCTATTACAGCAACAAGACCGTGGATGATCTGATTGCCAAGGCGATGAAGAGCACCAAGGACGATGAGAAAAAGACGCTCTATGCCGATGCACAAGAGCAGATCATGAAGGATCTGCCTTGGGCACCGCTGGTGGTCGAAAAGAACGTCTCGGCATCCGCCAAGCGCTTGAGCGGCGTCTATGTCATGCCAGACGGCAATATCGATACGTCTGATATTGCGGTCAGCCAATAATCGTTTCTGAAATATGCCCCGGCGCGACCTGCGCCGGGGCACCTCATCACCATCCTGAAGGCTTATTGCGGCTGTTGCCATGTTCAATTATTTTCTAAAGCGCGTCTTTGGCCTCCTGCCAACACTTCTCATCGTTGCCGTGCTGGTTTTCCTGTTCGTGCATATGCTGCCGGGCGATCCGGCTCGCCTTGCCGCAGGCCAGGATGCCGATGAGCAGACTGTGGCACTGGTGCGCAGCGAACTGGGCCTCGACAAGCCCCTGCCCGAGCAATTCGTGAGCTATTTTACCCGCATGTTGCACGGTGATCTGGGTGTTTCCATGCGCACGCATCGCCCCGTCTCGGTTGAAATCGGCGAGCGGTTCATGCCCACTATGCTGCTGACCCTGACCAGCATGCTCTGGTCGGTCACATTTGGCATGGGCATCGGCATTCTCTCGGCTGTTTTTCGCAATCAATGGCCAGACCGCTTGGGCATGACACTGGCCGTCTCCGGCATTTCTTTTCCGGCGTTTGCTTTGGGCATGTTGCTCATGCAGATTTTCTCTGTCTGGCTCGGATGGCTGCCGACCGTGGGCGCTGACAGCTGGAAGCATTACATTTTGCCATCGCTGACCCTGGGTGCGGGGGTCGCAGCCGTTATGGCGCGCTTTACCCGCGCTGCTTTCGTTGATGTCATTCAGGAAGATTTTGTCCGCACCGCCCGCGCCAAGGGGCTGAATGAAAAGGTGGTCATTGCCAAGCATTGCCTGCGCAACGCATTGATCCCGATTGTCACCATGATGGGTCTGCAATTTGGCTTTTTGCTTGGTGGCTCCATTGTGGTCGAAGCGGTGTTCAACTGGCCGGGTGTTGGCCGCCTACTGGTCGATGCTGTTACCCAGCGCGATTACCCCGTCATTCAGGCTCTGGTTTTGATGTTCTCGCTGGAATTCATCCTGATCAATCTTGTCGTGGACCTGCTCTACGGCGTCATCAATCCTACAATCCGTTATAAATGAGCAGGCCATGAGCGACATCCAATCTGCCCCCATTGCCGTCATTCCCGAGGCAAATCACGCCGTCCGCACGCCGTGGAGCGAGTTCTGGCGCAAGTTCAAGCGCCAACCCGTCGCCCTCGCAGCCTTGGCCTTCATTGTGCTGTTGATGGTTCTGGCCATCGCCGCTCCTTATATCGTGCCCTTTGATGCCGAGAATTTCTTTGACTATGACATGATCAACGCTGGCCCTTCGCTGACCCATTGGTTTGGTGTTGATCCACTGGGCCGCGATATTTTCAGCCGCATTCTGATGGGAGCGCGCATCTCGCTGGCCACCGGCCTTCTCTCTGTCACCTTGGGCGGGCTGGTCGGCACCATCTTCGGGCTTCTGGCTGGCTATTATGAAGGCTGGTGGGATCGCATCGTCATGCGCATTTGCGATGTTCTGTTTGCCTTTCCCGGTATTTTGCTGGCTTTGGGCATCGTTGCCATTCTGGGTAGTTCCATGGTCAATGTTGTGGCTGCCGTTGCCGTCTTTTCGGTTCCGGCTTTCGCGCGTCTGGTGCGCGGCAGCACGCTTGTGCTCAAGAACATGACCTATATCGAGGCCGCCAGAAGTGTGGGCGCTTCCGATTTCATCATTCTGTTTCGCCACATTCTGCCCGGTGCCTTTTCCTCCATCGTGGTCTATTTCACCATGCGGCTTGGCACCTCCATCATCACCGCCGCCAGCCTTTCCTTTCTGGGTCTGGGTGCGCAGCCGCCAACGCCAGAGTGGGGTGCCATGCTCAATGATGCCCGCGCCGATATGGTCAATGCACCGCATGTGGCACTGTTTCCAAGCCTTGCGATCTTTGTCACCGTTTTGGCCTTTAACCTTTTGGGCGATGGTCTTCGCGATGCGATTGATCCGAAAATCGACCGAAAATAATTGCCGTTCGTTCTTTTTACATCTCGGAGAAATCCATGAAAATTCTTCTGTCTGTCGACATTGAAGGCGTGGCTGGCGTCTATCACACTGATCAGGTGCGTGCTGGCAATGGTGAATATGAACGTGCCCGCCTTTTGATGACCCATGAAGCCAATGCCGCCATTGCCGGGGCCTTTGACGCCGGTGCAACCGAGGTTTTCGTCAACGATTCCCACGGCTCGTTTCGCAATATGCCGCCTGATCTCCTTGATAAACGCGCCCGCGCCATTCAGGGCAAGCCGCGCTATCTCAGCATGATGTCCGGCGTTGAACTGGGTGTCGATGGGGTTTGCCTGATTGGCTATCATTCGCGCGGTCAGGGCTATGGCATATTGGCCCATACCATCAACAGCTTTGCCTTTTCGCGCATCTTCCTCAATGGCCAGGAACTGGGTGAAGCGGGCATTTATGGCGCGCTTGCCGGTGAATATGGTGTGCCGGTGATCATGGCCAGCGGCGATGATGTGTTCATTGACGAAAACAAAGATCTCTTTCCCAAGACCACCTTTGTCGAAACCAAAAAAGCGGGTGGTGCGATCTGCGGCGTCAGCCTGTCGCCCGAGCAATCGTGCCAAGCCATTCGCGAAGGGGTACGGATTGCCGTTGGCGCAACCCGCCAAACGCCCGTGTTTACCTTGACTGGTCCCATCTCTGTAGAGATCGAAACCCAATCCACCAGACTTGCCGATCTGTTTTGCCAATGGCCAACGCTTTCCCGCATTGGCGGCAACCGCATTTCGTTTGAAGCGCCAAAGGTTGAACATGCCGTGCGCATGATCAACTCTCTCTCGGCCATGTCGACAATGCTGCGATAACATCCAAACTCATTTGAGGCATCTATGAAAAACGCTCAGCAAAATCCGATTGCCTTGGCCATTCACGGCGGGTGCGGCGTGATGAACAAGGCGGACATGCCGGAAAGCGACTGGGAAGCCGCCCGCGCCGACCTGACGCGGGCGTTAAAGGCCGGTTGGGCCTTACTCATGCAGGGTGGCTCGGCACTTGATGCCGTGGAAGCCGCTGTGGTGGTCATGGAAAATTCCGAGCATTTCAACGCGGGCCATGGTGCCGCCCTCAACACCGATGGCGTGCATGAGTTGGACGCCTCCATTATGGATGGCAGCACCGGAGAGGCCGGAGCGGTGGCGATGACACGCGCGATCCGCAACCCCATCACCGCCGCCCGCGCCCTGATGCACAGCGGTGAAACCGTGATGCTGGGCGGCGCTGCTGCCGATGCCTTTGCCAAAAAGGCCGGGCTTTCGATGGTGGAGCAGGCCTATTTCACCACCGAACGGCGCATAAAAGCATTGGCTTCTCTGAAAGAACACGCCAAAGCAGGCACGGACGCAAAAGCCAGCGAGGCTGAAAAGCATGGCACCGTAGGGGCTGTAGCCCTCGACGCTCAGGGCCATCTGGCCGCCGCCACGTCCACCGGCGGTTTCAACAACAAGCCCGCCGGCCGCATTGGCGATTCTGCCGTTATTGGTGCCGGAACCTATGCCAGTGATGGCGTTGTAGCACTGTCTGGCACCGGCAAAGGTGAATTCTTCATCCGCCATGCCGTGGGCCATGAAATCGCCAGTCGGATGCGTTATCTGGGTGAGAGCCTGACCGATGCCTGCCAGCACGTCGTCTTCACCGATCTCGCCCCACATGACATTGGGGCCGGTCTTGTGGCCGTTGGTGCCGATGGTTCAATCACCGCGCCTTACAACACCGCAGGCATGTTTCGCGGCTGGATTGACACAAATGGGCGGATGTTTGTCGCCACCCATGACGAAATATTCGAAACACAGGCCTGACAATAGAGTTTGTCAGGGAAAAGTGGAATCCGGTTTTCCCGAACAGACAAACGAAAACAAGGGAACGATGAGTCTGTCTGGTTCAATTTGAACCTGACAGACTCTCGAGGCACCAAAGAGCCACCCATTCCTTTTGCTTTGGAGAGGCGTCCTCTCCACATAGTTGCATCAATATCTGCGATCTTATCGCCCGTCAGCGCCTTGCACCCCTATGGATGCGAGGTGTTGTCATGATGCCAGCCTGCTTGTTCTCACCCGCAGCGAGCGTGTCAACTTAAGGTTCGGACAAGCCAGAGACCCCATAATCAAACCGCTAGCTGGAAAACCGTCTTGCGTGGAAGTGCGTTGCCCATTTGGAGCAAACGCGCGCCGCACAAGAAAGGCACATCCAGAACTTTGAACTGCGAAAAAGCTGCGGGAGACAGGCTGTGAACGATCCGGATTGCATCCATAACGATCCCGTTCGTCTCATGTCGTTGCAGTTTAAGTTGGTTTTTGTATCGCGATAATACTTGGGGTTTTGACGCATGACATCGATAGTTCCTTCCCTGAGCATTAGCCAGATCAAATCACTTTCGACAGCGGAAGTGAAAGCCTGGACAACCGAAGATGCAAAGTCACTCTCGACCCAGCAAGTCAATGCGCTTTCCTCTGAGCAGATTGCCGCTTTGGACGATGAAGATGTCAATGTTCTCAGCGCCGACCAAATCAGCGCCATTTCGCGCAACGCCATTGTCGGGCTGACGCTCTCGCAAATTGCCGTTTTGGATAAGCAAGATGTCAACAGCCTCACATTGGGGCAGATCAGCTCGCTCACAACCACGCAAATTGGTGCGTTTTCAACCGATCAAGCCGAAGCCCTGAATTCGGCGCAGGTCGGTGCGCTGAGCTCTCTGCAGATGGCGGCACTCAGCACTGCGGATCTGGCGACATTTTCAACCAGCGACATTGCAGCCATCAGTAGCTCAGGCATTCTGGGCCTCTCCACGGCTGTTCTTGCATCCCTTTCCACAGCGCAAATGGCGGCTTTGAGCATTCGTGCTGTTTCAAACCTGACAACCGCGCAACTTGGGGCTTTGTCAACCGCACAGGTCGCAGCGCTTGACCCCTCCACCATCTCCAACCTGTCGTCGACCCAGGTCAATCAGCTCACCACCGGCCAGATTGCGGCTTTGACGACCGCGCAGATCGCGGCTCTCACGCCCGTGCAAATTGGCGCTTTCGGCACCGACGACATTGCAGCGCTGTCGAGCAGCCAGATTGCCGCCTTCAGCACATGGGGCATGTCGGCCTTGTCGGTGGACGTGATGGCAACGTTCAGCACGGCCCAGGCACAGGCCCTGACCGACAGCCAGGTGCAGGTGTTAAGCTCGGCCCAGCTTGCAGCGCTCAGCAGTGATGACATTGCCACTTTTTCGACAGATGACATTGCCGCCATTACCAACCGGGCCATCTCTGGCCTATCCACAGCAGCCCTTGCTGCCCTGACAACCGATCAGATCGCCGCCTTCAGCACCAGCGCGCTTGCCTATTTGAGCAGCAGTCAAATCAATGCCCTGAGCACAAAGCAGGTTGCAGCCCTCACAACCGCACAAATGTCTGTGCTGAGTTGGTCGCAAATCTCAACATTGACCACGGCTCAGGTCAGCGTCCTGAGCACCGATCAGGTTTCGGCATTGGATTCACGGTCCGTCAGCGGATTAAGCGCGACTCAGATCAATACGTTCACGACACAGCAGATCGCAGCGCTGACGCCGAGCCAGATTGCATCGCTTAACTCTACGCAATTGGCTGTTCTGGGAACGGATGACGTCGCGGCCATGTCGACCGCTGGTATTGCCGCCATCAGCCGAAATGGTATGCCCGGTTTGGCGACGGCAACTATTGCATCCCTTTCGACCGATCAAATTGCAGTGCTGGACATCAATGCCGTCTCCAGCATGACCAGCGACCAGATTCACGCCTTGAACACGGCTCAGGTGAGAGCGCTGACATCGGCGCAGATCGCCATGTTCAACTCTGTGCAGATGACGGCATTTGACCCAAGCGGCATTGCAACATTCAGCACCAGCGACATCGCGGCCATCTCGGGTCAAGCCATATCGGGCATGGCGACAGCAACACTTGCTGCTCTGTCAACCGCGCAGATGGCTGCCCTGACGGTCGACACAGTAAGTCGCTTGAGCACCAACCAGATTGGTGCCTTGAACACCAGCCAGATCCAGGCCCTGTCTTCTCTTCAAATTTCTACCCTCAACGCAGCCCAGATGTCTGCACTCGGTGCGGACGATCTGCAGACATTTACGACAGCCGAGATTGCAGCCATCTCGCCTTACTCTGTTCGAGGCTTGTCGACAGACGTTGTCGCATCGCTTTCGAGCGCACAAATTGCTTCATTTTCAACCGATGCAATTGCCAACCTGACCAGCACGCAGATTGCCAGTCTCAAAGCTGCGCAGATTTCCGCCTTTTCAACCGCGCAAATTGCAGCTCTCAGCGCGGTCCAATCCGCAGCCGTAGACGCCAGCAACATTTCAGCCCTGTCGACAAGTCAGATTGCTGCCATGAGCACAGGCGCTATCGCTCGCCTCACCACACAGCAAATCACAGCTCTGTCCACCAGTCAGGTTGCGGCACTTACCTCTCCTCAGGTTGCCGCTCTCAGCTCCTCCCAGCTTTCGGCAATGGGCACAGATGATATTGCAACCTTCTCAACCGCTGACATGGCTGCGATTACCAACAGCGCAATCTCGGGCCTGACAACCGATGTGATTGCACATCTGACCACCGCACAAGTCGCTGCTTTTGACACCCTGGCCGTCGCGCTCCTGACAACCTCACAAATTGACGCCTTCAGCACAAGCCAGATTGCCGCGTTCACAACCGGTCAGATTGCAGCACTCAACGCCTCCCAGGTTTATACTTTGGGGAACGATGATCTCGCCCAATTGTCGACAGCGCAAGTGGCTGCCTTCAGCTATAATGCCATACAAAGGTTCACAACCGATCAGGTTTCCGCACTATCAATCACTCAGGTCGAGGCCCTGTCCTCTCTTCAGGTTTCCGCCTTGAGTTCCGCACAGCTCTCGGTTCTCAGCCCGGAAGCTGTTGCCAAATTCTCGACCACCGATATCGCTGCCATTAACTTCAACTCGATCACCGGCCTGTCAAAGGAGGTTATCGCCAATCTGACAACCGATCAGGTCGCGGCCTTGAGCAGCTACTCGGTCTTCCGCCTGACAACAGAGCAGTTTGCGGCATTGTCGCCCGCCCAGGTGGAAGCCCTATCGCCGACGCAGGTTTCCGTTCTCAGTTCGCTGCAATTGGCTGTGCTTGGTACCGATGATATTGCACGCTTTTCCACCGCAGACATGGCTGCCATCCAATACGGTGCCATTCGGGGCCTGACACTTGATGCCGTTGCATCTTTGACCACCGCCCAACTCGCGGCCTTGGATGCGTCCACCCTGAGCAATATGTCAACCGATCAGTTTGATGCCTTGTCACCGGATCAATTTGCCAGCCTTTCCACACGGCAGATCGCTTGGCTGGATTCCTTGGACATCGCCGCCATGTCTTCAGACGACATTGCAGCTTTGAGCACGGCGCAAATTGCCTCATTGAGTGCCAGTGGCATTTCAGGTTTGACCTCTGTTCAAATTGGCGCTCTGACCTCGGCACAAATAAGCGCGTTGACACCAAACCAGGTGGGCACGTTCAGCTCCAGCCAATTGGCTGCGTTTGAGCCTGACGACATCGCGAATTTCTCAACCAAAAGCATCGCCATGATTGGTGCTGCCGCCATTGTTGGCTTTAAAACCAGCGCGGTAGCGGCTTTGTCTACCGCACAGATCGGCGCACTGTATGTGTCCAGCGTGTCGGCTCTGACGACAGACCAGATCGATGCCATGTCCACCACGCAGATTGATGCGTTCACCACAAAGCAGATTGGCTATCTGACCAGTACGCAGCTCGGCGCTTTCAAAGCAGACGATCTGGCAACATTCTCAACCGCTGACATCGCTGCCATCTATGCGGGCTCGATTCCAGGATTGTCGACAGGTGTCCTCACAAGCCTGTCGTCCGATCAGATTTCGGCACTCACCACCCTCAGCGTCGCATGGTTGACGACAGATCAGATCCAGTCCATCACGACCAGCCAGATCAAGGCGTTGAGCACGCTTCAGGTCGCAGCGCTCTCTTGGGCTCAGGTACCCGCATTGACAAACGACGACATCGCCGCGATGTCGACCGCACAAATGGCTGCCATGAGCACCGCTGGCATTTGGGGATTGACCTCTGATCAGGTCCGGGTTCTGAGCACCGACCAGATCAACGTTCTGACAACCAAACAGATTGCCACGCTCAAATCCGAACAAGTCGCCGCCCTGACAACTGGCAGCGTCGCAACCTTGTCGACCAAACAGCTTGCGGCTCTGGGGGCCAATGCGGTTGTGGGACTGTCGAGCGATCAGATCAACACGCTGAGCACAAACCAGCTGAGCGCCTTGAGCACAATGACCGTGTCGCGTTTGACGAGCGATCAGATGAACGCCCTCAGCACGCTGCAGATCAGCAGTTTGACCACAGCGCAAATGGCATCTCTGACATCCACGCAGATTGCGGCGTTGAGCACCTATAGTGTCGCGGCGCTGAGCACGGCCCAAATCAGGGCGCTGAGCCTGAATGGTATCAACGGCTTGAGCAGTGATCAGGTTTCGACCCTGAGCAGCAACCAGGTTGGCGCGCTCGATACCGCACAAATTGCCACCCTGAGTTCAACGCAGATTGCCGCTCTCACGACAAACAACATTGCGGCTTTGTCCACAACGCAGGTGGCAACACTCAGCGCAAACGGCATCTCCGGCCTGTCAACCAATCAAATCAACGCCTTCAGTACCAGCCAGATCAACGCGTTGACAACGCAACAGATCGCAACTCTGAACTCTGCCCAAATTGGTGCTCTGGACACCGCCGATATCGCGCAGTTCTCCACCAGCGATCTGGCTGCACTGAGTGCAGCGGCCATTGCAGGCCTGTCGACAGACGTTCTTGCGACGCTCTCCTCAGCCCAGATTGCCGCTCTCAGCACATCTGCGGTCAATATGCTGACCACCAAACAGATTGACAGCCTCAGCACCAATCAGGTTGCCGCCCTGTCAACAAAACAGATTGCCGCACTGACCTCGGCGCAGATATCCACGCTTGGCACCAACGATGTGGCAGCCTTGTCGACGGGCCAGATTGCAGCTTTAAGCACAAACGGCATCTCCGGCTTGTCGAGCACACATATCAATGTTCTGAGCACGGCGCAGGCCCAGGCATTGGCACCAATCCAGGTGGCGGCTCTCAGCTCCGCCCAGATCGCCGCGCTGACCACCAGTGATTTACAGCAATTCTCGACAGCAGATATTGCAGCCATTACCACAAACGCGATTGCGGGTCTCACCACAGGCCTTATCGCAGCACTCACAACCGCGCAGGTTGCGGCCTTGAGCAGTGACAGCATTGCCCAATTGAGCACAAAGCAGATCAATGCCCTGAGCGCCACACAATTGGCATCGCTGTCGACCAAACAGGTCAGTGCGCTGACCGCTGCCCAACTGGCAGCCCTTGACACCAGCAGTATCGCTGGCCTGTCGACCAAGGACATTGCGGCCATTGGCGGGTCCATGATTGGACAAATCTCGACCGCTGTTATTGCAGCACTCTCAACCAGTCAGATTGCCGCTTTAAGCACCTCCGGCATCAGCGGCCTGAGCACCAAGCAGCTGGATGCCTTGAGCGCCGCGCAAACGAGCGCTTTGACCACCAAACAGATTGCAGCCTTGAGCTCTGATCAGCTGACCGCCTTGCGCACAAGCAATGTTGCCGCACTGACAAACGGCCAGATCCAGGCGCTCAGCGCCGACAGCATTGCGGGCCTGTCCACAGCGCAGATCGCAGCCTTGAGCGCACAACAATTCGCGGCGTTGACCACATCTCAGGCGGCAGCGCTCACCTCAAAGCAGATAGCTGTGCTTGATTCAGGTGACTTGGCTGCCTTTTCAACTGCCAACATCGCAGCCCTCAGCGCAAGCGCGGTCTCGGCCATCGAAACCAGCGCTCTTGCCACCCTGTCCAACAATCAGATTACCGCGCTCACGGCGGCTGCTATCAGTGGAATGACCACCAAGCAGGTTTCCGCGCTGACCTCAACGCAGGTCGCAGCGCTTGCCACCAGCCAGGTGGCGGCGCTGACATCCATGCAGATCAATGCATTGGAAACCGGTGATCTTGCTGCCTTCTCGGCAACGCAGATTGCCGCTCTCAATGCGGGCGGCATTTCGGCCATGTCCACCAGCCAGATCAATACGCTGAGCACAGCCCAATTGGCAGCGTTTACCACAGCCCAGATTGCGGCTTTGACATCGCGCCAGATTGCCGTGCTTCAGACCGATGATCTGATTGCCTTGTCCTCCAGCAGCATTGCCGCCCTCAGCGCCGATGGCGTATCCGGCCTGGCGACCGGTGTCCTTGCTTCCTTCACGAGTGATCAGATTGCCGCCCTCAGTGCAAGCAGCGTTGGTGCCCTTTCAACGAGACAAATTGCAGCCCTCAGTTTGAGCCAGATTGCCGGATTGTCCACAAGTCAGGTGGGTGCCCTTGCCTCCAACCAAATCGAGGCCCTCTCCGCAGACAAGGTCGCGGCGCTGACAACGGCACAGATTGCAGCCATCAGCTTTGATGGTATCGCCGGTCTGACGACCGCAGATCTTGCCATGTTCACCACCACCCAGATGGAGGCATTGACCGCAAGCCAGGTGGCTGCGTTGAGCTCCAACCAGATCTCGGTGCTGCGCACAGAACATCTGGCAACATTCACCACAGCAGACATCGCAGCCCTCACTTCGAGCACGATTGCAGGCCTGTCGACGGCACTGATCGCAGCCCTTACACCTGTTCAGATCTCCATGTTGACGACAGACAGTATGAGCAGCCTGTCGACCGCACAAATTGCAGCCCTCAGCTCGACACAGATTGCCGCTCTGGCGACAAACCAGATCAATGCGCTGACATCCAAGCAATTGGCTGTGCTGACAACAGCCAATGTTGCAGCTCTCTCGACCCGCAACATTGCCGCTCTCAATCCTGGTGCCATCGTTGGGCTTTCAACGGATGTGGTTGCCGCACTCTCGCAAGATCAAGTCAAGGCATTGACAACAAGCGGAATTGCTGGCTTTTCCACCAAGCAGATCACTGCCTTGCAAGCCACTCAGGTGGGCGCACTCTCCACAAGCCAGATGGCAGCTCTCAGCTCCGCGCAGATCACGGCGCTCGATACAGCGGATATCGCCGTTCTGAGCGAAGACCAGATCGGAGCCGTCAGCACAGCCGGCATTATCGGTCTGTCGACTGCGCAGGTTGGCATTTTGACCACAGCCCAGCTTGGCGCACTCTCCACCCTGCAGATCAGCGCTCTCACATCAAACCAGCTTGCTGCGCTTGACACGATGGATATGACTGCCTTCACCAATTCCGATCTGGCGGCCATCAATTCGAGTGCCATCACCGGTCTGACGACGGGTGTCATCGCCAGCCTGACGACAGACCAGGTTTCGGCCATCAGCACAGCCGCGATTGCAGGACTGACCACCACCCAGATTGCGGCCTTGAGCATGGCACAGGTGGGCGCGCTACAAACCACGCAAATCAGCGCCCTGACTTCCAAACAGATCGCCGTGCTTGGCACCGATGACATCGCAATTCTCTCGACAAAACAGATCGCAGCTCTGAGCACAGCCGGTGTGATTGGCCTCACCACCGATGACATTGCTGTCTTGAACACCGCCCAGGTGCAAGCACTGACGCCAACGCAAATCGCCGTTCTATCGTCAACGCAAATCGCCATGCTGGGTGCTGACGATCTCGGTGCATTTTCGACCGCAGACATTGCCGCCATCAATTCCAGTGCGATTGCCGGTCTGTCCACATCCATCATTGCCGCCCTTACCACGGAACAGATCGCGGCATTGCAAACCGCCAGCGTCGCAGCACTCTCCACGGATCAAATCGCCGCGCTGTCCACAGACGACGTGGCCGTTTTGACCACCCAGCAGATTGCCGCCTTGACGTCGAAGCAGCTATCGGTGCTGGGCACAGACGATATTGTCGCCCTTTCAACCAATCAGATCGCGGCCCTGAACCCGACCAGCGTGAAGGGTCTTTCGACCGCTCAAATTGCTACACTGAGCGTCTATCAGGCCGCAGCCTTGACGTCTAACCAGATTGCGATGTTCGAATCGGCACAGATTGCCACATTCGGCACCGACGATCTCGCCGCATTCTCATCCGCCGACCTCGCGGCAATCAACTCCTCTGCCATTGCCGGACTATCGACAAGCACCATCGCAGCATTGACAACCGCGCAGATTGCAGCCCTCGGCGCTGCCGGCATCCCCGGTCTTTCCACCGATCAGATCAATGCCATGGCATCAGATCAGATCGAGGCTCTGACCACAGCCCAGATTGCCGCCCTGAACTCGAAACAGATTGCGGTGCTGGATTCTCGAGATCTCGCCGCCTTTTCAACGGCCGATATTGCTGCCATCAATCTGGAGGCCAGCGTCGGGCTATCGACATCGGCCCTGACCGCATTTACCACAGACCAGATCGCCGCCCTCAGTTCGAAGGCCATTTCGGGCCTGTCCTCAACACAGCTCAATGTTTTGAGTGCCGACCAACTGCACGCACTGACGACAGCGCAGGTCAGCGGACTGGTTTCCAGACAGGTCACAACGCTCAAAACGGACGTTCTTGCCGCCCTTTCGACCGCCCAGATCGCAGCAATGAGCACAAGCGGGATTTCGGGATTGACGAGCAGCCAGGTGGCTGCCCTGAAACTGGCGCAGATCGCGGCCATGTCCAGCACCCAGCTTGCCGCCCTCAGCTCCGACGCGGTGGGTGGTCTCACGGCCGAAGATCTGCAGGCCTTCTCCACCGAAGACCTTGCCGCCCTCAGTTCAAAGGGTATCTCCGGCTTGCCGACGGCGTTCATTGCGGCCCTCTCCACGGCTGAGCTGGCCTCGCTCAGCCCCGAAAATGTCAAGGGCCTGACCAGCAATCAGATTGCCGCATTAACGGCTGCGCAGGTTGACGCCTTCTCCACTGCCCAAATTGCCGCCTTGAGCGCCGATGGCCTGGCAGGCATGTCCGTCGAAGACATGGATACCTTCACCGTTGATGAGCTTAAGCTGATCAGTTCGTCGTCAATCAAGGGTTTGTCCACGGCCGTCATCGCGTCTCTGTCCACCACAGAAGTCGCTGCTCTCACCACCTATCAGATTGGCAATCTGACCTATAATCAGGTGGCGGCGCTGTCCACGGCACAGTTTGTTGCACTGTCCACAGCCCAGCTTGGAACCCTCAATGGCATTCAGGCGGCGGCACTGGGCACTGATGATATCGCGCTTCTGTCTACCAGCCAGATCGCCTTGTTGAGCACCAGCGCTGTTTCTGGTTTGAGCACGCGGGTCATTGCATCTTTGACCACAGATCAGGCCAAGGCGTTGACCTCAGGCCAGGTGGCAGCCCTGACCTCTGCACAAGTGGCAGCCCTGACGAAGGAAGAATTGGCAACATTCTCGACGGAAGATATTGCCTCGTTCAACTCGACTGGCATTGCTGGCCTGTCAACCAGTGACATCGCCAACTTGTCAAGCGAGCAGTTGGGCACGTTGATGGCAACGCAGATGGGCGCGCTGAACCCGGATCAAATTGCTGCGGTGATCTCCGCTTATGTGCGGTGATCCGGAAATATTGAAACCTTGTTCAACAGATGGCGGTTGATGCTGCCATCTGCTTGATCACGCCATCGCGCTCAAGTCCCTTTTCTTTGTCGTGTCTTCAAGACATTGCGGATGGAAAAGCTGGAGTGAATCCGCGCAACGCCCGGCAATTTGGCAAGAATTTCCTTATGGATGCGCTCAAAAGCATGGGCGTTCTCCACCTCCAGCTTGAGCAGATAATCCGAGCCGCCGGTCATCAGGAAGCATTCCTGAATTTCGGGGAATTTGCGGATCGCTGCCTCAAACTTGTTGAGGTGTTCTTCGGTCTGTCGTTCCAGCGTAATATTGATGATCACGGCAATGCCGTCTTTCTCGTCCGACTGGCCCAGTATCGCCGTATAACCGCGGATATAGCCCTCTTTTTCCAGGGCCGCGATCCGGCGCAAACAGGCCGATGGTGACAGGCCAACAATGGCCGCAAGCCGAGTGTTGCTCACTCGCGCATCCAGTTGCAACTGCCGCATGATGTTGCGGTCTATGGCGTCGATGCCGCTCACGCAATAAATCTCCTATTTTTCATTGATTATTGCGTCATTCGCTTAAAATGGCAACGTTGATGCATATATTGCGCGAACATTGCTTCCAGATTGCCCTAGTCTTTTCCAAAAACGGGGAATTGCGATGGACATGTCGATTGGTGAAAACATCTGTGCTGACGCCCTGTCGGGGCGTCTTGTCATTGATTTACATGCATTGGCTGAAAACTACCGCACGCTGGCGGCTCGCGTTCGCCCCGCAGAGGCATCAGCCGTGGTCAAAGCGGATGCTTACGGCCTTGGCGTTTCTCATGTTGCACCAGCCTTGTTTGCGGCAGGCTGTCGCAAATTTTTTGTGGCCCACCTTCAGGAAGCTGCGAAACTAAGGCCTTACCTTTCCCAGGACGCCAGCATTTTCATTTTAAACGGAGTGTTGCCGGGTGGCGAAAACTTTGCCGCCGCCCATGGGTTTATTCCAGTGCTAAACTCACTGGAGCAAATTGCCAATTGGCAAGAAACCGTTCAATCGCTGGGAAAATCCCTGCCTGCGATTTTGCAATTCGACACGGGCATGTCACGCATTGGATTGTCGCCGCAAGAGCGTGATGTTCTGGTGCAAAATCCGGCCTTGCTCGCAGATCTGGATGTTCATTATCTCATGAGCCATCTTGCCAGCGCGGATGAGAGCGAAAGCCCGCAAAACGCCAGCCAACACGCCGTGATGCAAGATATTCTTGCGCAATTTCCGGGTATTCCGCTCTGCTTTGGCAATTCCGGTGGCATTTTTCTCGATACGCATTTTCATGGCGATTTGGTACGCCCGGGCATTGCGCTCTATGGCGGTGTGCCTTCAGCCCGCTCGGGGGATGCAATCAAGCCGGTCATCAGCCTCTCCGTGCGTGTTGTTCAAACCCGCACCGTTCCTGCCGGCACGCGGATAGGCTATGGTGGAACCTATGTTGCCGCGCGGGACATGCGACTTGCGACAATTGCGGCAGGCTATGCCGATGGCTTGCCACGCAGCCTGAGCGACAAGGGTGCAGCTTATTTTGGGAATGTGCGTCTGCCGATTGTCGGGCGCGTCTCGATGGACAGCATGACAATAGACATCTCTGCTCTGCCCGAGGGCACCTTGACCCTGGGCAGTCTGGTCGACGTGATTGGGCCGCATCAAACACTTGAAGATGTGGCCAAAGCCGCAGGCACCATCTCGTGGGAGATCCTGACGAGCCTTCGCCACCGCTATCATCGCCACTATATTTAACCGCGCCACGCACAGCATACATCGGGGATTATCATGAAAATCACAGTTCTTGGCGCTGGTGTCATCGGCGTTACCACAGCTTACTATCTTGCGAAATCCGGCCATGAGGTGACGGTGATCGACCGCCAGCCCGCCCCGGCACTTGAAACCAGCTTTGCCAATGCCGGCGAAGTCTCCTTTGGCTATTGCTCCCCATGGGCGGCACCCGGCATTCCGCAAAAGGCACTGAAATGGCTGTTCATGGAACATGCGCCTTTGATTTTGCGCCCCAAAATTGACGCAGCCATGTTGGGCTGGATGTTGAAAATGCTCTCCAACTGCACATCCGGCCGCTATGCCATCAACAAAAGCCGCATGCTGCGACTGGCAGATTACAGCCGCATCGCGCTTGCCGATCTGCGCTCGGAAACCGGCATCGCATATGATGAGCGCATGCAGGGAACGCTGCAACTGTTTCGAACGCAGGCCCAGCTCGACGCCTCCGCCAAGGATGTAAAGGCGCTTGCCGCCGATGGCATTCCTTATGAAGTGCTGGATAAGGAAGGCTGTATCCGCATGGAGCCTGCGCTGGCTGCCGCACGCGACAAAATCGTCGGCGGCCTTTTAACACCCAAGGATGAGACCGGCGATTGCTTCAAATTTACCAATAGTCTGGCTGAAAAGGCCGCAGCCTTGGGCGTGGTGTTCGATTACGGTCGCACCATCCTTGCCATTCAATCCGACGGCTCGAAAATCACCGGCGTTGCCACCGATAAGGGCGTGGTAAAATCCGACACCTATGTTGTGGCCCTGGGCAGCTATTCACCGATTCTGCTAAAACCCCTTGGCATCAAACTGCCCGTCTATCCGGTCAAAGGCTATTCTCTGACAATTCCAATTGTGGACCCGTCCAAATCGCCCGAATCGACCGTGATGGACGAAACCTATAAAATTGCCATCACCCGTCTGGGCGATCGTATCCGGGTGGGTGGCATGGCAGAAATTTCCGGCTACACCAATGATCTGGGCCAGGCGCGCCGCCGCACGCTGGAACATTCTGTCACCGACCTGTTTCCGGGTGGTGATCTGTCCAAGGCCAATTTCTGGTCGGGCCTGCGCCCCATGACCCCCGATGGCACGCCCGTGATTGGTGCGACCAGACTTACCAATCTCTACATCAATTCCGGTCACGGAACGCTGGGCTGGACCATGAGCTGTGGCTCGGCGCGGATGCTGAGCGATGTGATCAGCGGACGAAAAGCAGAGATTGAAACCGCCGACCTCGCACTCAGCCGCTATTGACGCAATCCGTCTGTCCGCTCATGATCATTCTGTCGAATGATTGAAAGGGAGGACAATCGTGAAACGAGCTATTGCAAATTGCGTGGCCGCAGGTGCTTTCGTGCTGAGCGGCATCACAGCAACAGAGCACGCCAAAGCCAGCGAATTCATCAATGTTTTGACTGGCGGCACATCGGGGGTCTATTATCCGCTGGGTGTGGCGCTGGCCAAAATTTATGGCGATGGCATTTCGGGAGCACGCACCCAGGTGCAGGCCACCAAGGCTTCTGTTGAAAATCTCAATCTCTTGCAGCAAGGCAAAGGCGAGATTGGATTTGCGCTGGGCGATAGCGTGAAAATGGCGGCTGAAGGCGATGCAGAGGCCGGCTTCAAGGCACCGCTCAACAAGCTGCGCGGCATTGCGGCGATCTATCCAAACTATATCCAGATTGTCGCCTCAAAAGACTCCGGCATCAAGACACTGGCCGATTTCAAAGGCAAGAGCATCTCGGTGGGTGCCGCAAAATCCGGTACCGAATTGAATGCGCGCGCCATTCTGGCCGCCGATGGCATGTCTTACAAGGATCTGGCTAAGACCGAATATCTGCCTTTTGCGGAATCCGTTGAGTTGATCAAGAACCGCCAACTGGATGCCACTTTGCAATCGGCGGGCCTCGGCGTTGCATCGCTGAAAGACTTGGCAACTTCGGTTGCTATCAATGTGGTGTCCGTTCCCAAAGATGTGGCCGATAAATTGGGACCGCCTTATCTCTCGACTGTTATACCCGCCAATACCTATGAGGGGCAGACCGAGGATGTCCCAACCGTTGCCGTTGTCAACTTTCTGGTAACGCGCGAAGGCGTTTCCGATGAAACCGCCTATCAGATGACCAAGCTGCTGTTTGAACATCTGGACACCATGAAAGCAGCCCACAACGCCGCATCGGCGATTACATTGGAAAATGCCATCAAGGGCATGCCAATTCCGCTGCATCCGGGTGCCGCACGCTATTATAAGGAAAAAGGCCTGTTGTAAGGCTCTGCCTGTCGCCGGTTTTGCAACCGGCGACACGTTTTTGACTGCGAGGGGGGACAAGCAGCGTGCATTCAAACGCAACAGCAACACAGACTGAAACGGCCGAATTTCACAACAGGTTTGGCGATGCCTTTCCAGCATCCATCGAAGGCAGATTGCTGTTTTTGATCGCGGTTGCCTTTTCGGTGTTTCAAATTGCCACAGCAGCCCATCTGATTGATTTTCCAAGCCAGATCGTGCGCGCCATCCATGTCGGTTTCTTGCTGCTCCTCACATTTCCGCTGGTGGCCGCAGCAACCCATAGACCCTTATGGTTCAAAGGTATCGCATGGGCACTGGCGGCCTGTGGCGTCGCAGTGGCAGCCTATCAAACCATTGAATATTCCGATCTCTTGATCCGCGCGGGTGATCCGCTTCCGATGGACATGACTATGGGCATTCTCAGCCTTGGGGTCATTTTTCTCGCCTGCTGGGTCAGCATGGGACCAGCACTGCCGATCATCAGCGGCCTCTTTCTGGCCTATTGTCTGCTGGGGCAATATCTGCCCGCCCCGCTGGATCATCGCGGCTATGACCTTTCACAGGTCATCGACCATATGGCCTATGGCACGGAAGGCATTTATGGCACGCCGATTTACGTGTCATCTTCCTATATTTTCCTCTTCATCCTGTTTGGGTCCTTCCTCGAAAAAGCGGGGATGATCCAACTGTTCACCGACGTGGCCCTTGGGCTCGTGGGTCACAAACGCGGGGGAGCTGCCAAAGTGGCCGTGATCTCATCGGGTTTGATGGGCACAATCTCCGGCTCAGGTGTGGCAAATGTTGTCACCACCGGCCAGTTCACCATTCCGCTGATGAAAAAATTCGGCTATCGCGCCGCCTTCGCCGGTGGCGTAGAGGCAACCGCCTCGATGGGCGGCCAGATTATGCCGCCGGTGATGGGAGCGGTCGCTTTCATCATGGCCGAAACTCTTGGTGTGGAATACTCCGAAGTGGTCAAGGCAGCGCTCATTCCCGCCATCCTCTATTTCATGTCGGCCTTCTGGATGGTGCATCTTGAGGCAGGTCGGCGTGGCCTGGTGGGCCTGCCTGTCTCGGAATTGCCATCTGCGACAAGGGCGCTGCGGCAACATTGGTATCTCATTCTGCCGCTGGCAGCGCTCGTCTGGCTGCTGTTTTCGGGCTATACGCCGCTGTTTGCAGGCACGGTCGGCCTTGGATTGACAACGATGCTCATCCTTGGTGGCAGCATAGCGCTAGGCCTGCCCGCAGGCGCAATCCGCCTGATCTTCTGGATCGCACTCGGCGTGATCGGGGCTGCTTTTCTGAAATTTGGTTTCAACATTGTGCTGGCTGCGCTGGTGGTTTTGGTGGCGTGGAACGCGATCAGCAAGGGCGGCCGCAAAACATTGGTGGATTGCGTTGACAGCTTGGCGGAAGGTGCAAAAACCGCCCTGCCGGTTGGCATTGCCTGCGCCATTGTCGGCATCATCGTCGGCACAATGACCCTCACGGGTGTTGCCACAACCTTTGGCGAATTCGTGGTTTCTGTGGGCAAAACCAGCCTGTTTTTATCGCTGGTGCTGACCATGATCACCTGCATCATTCTGGGCATGGGCATTCCCACCATCCCCAATTATATCATTACATCGTCGATCGCAGGCCCCGCATTGCTTGCCTTGGGCATTCCGTTGATCGTCAGCCATATGTTCGTGTTTTACTTTGGCATTCTCGCCGATCTGACGCCGCCGGTTGCGCTTGCCTGTTTTGCCGCGGCACCCATTGCCAAAGAAAGTGGTTTGCGCATCTCGCTCGAGGCCATCAAGGTCGCAGCCGCTGGCTTCGTTGTGCCATTTATGGCCGTCTATTCGCCCGCGTTGATGCTTCAGGATGGTGGACCGCTGGCCTTGGAAATCGGCTATATTCCAGCTGTGCTCTACATCGTCACCAAGGCCCTGCTTGCCATTGGTTTGTGGGGAGCAACTGTGACCGGTTTTTGCGCGGTGATGCTCAAACCGCTTGAGCGGGTTTTTGCAATGAGTGCCGCTTTCTTGCTGGTAGCGGCTTTACCGATGACCGATGAAGCAGGTTTTGTGCTATCAGCCCTCTTTGCTTTCTGGCTCTGGCGGCGCGCAAAAGCGGAGGCCAGCGCGTGAGCCTTTGCATTGCCGTGGGCGCAAAGACCATGGTGATTGCAACCACGGTCTTTACCCTGCAATGGACCCATTCGGTTGAGAAAATCGACTGGCGTGAGCAGTGGCAAATTGAACCCGCTGGCCTTCATCTTGTAGAAGCCAGGGTCAAAGGCTCTGGCGCGGGCATGGAGCCGGGCGACGATGCAAAACTGAAAGATGGTTGGTGGACATGGACACCAAAGCTGGCACCGATCAAGCAGCTTTCTCTTGCCGCCTCCGGCACAACTGGCGGCGGTTGGCATCTTTGCTATGCAGACACCTGTATTGAGCTGGGAAAACAGGCGGGGCAAAGCGCTGTGCTGAGCCCCTGCCCTTGATGTTAAGCAGGTAAGCCCACAGCCAACGCCTCTTTCACGGCCAATTCGGCCATGGCAAGAGCCGCTTCGCGGGTTTTGGCAGCCGCAATAAAGCGACCGTTGTGGCAGAAGGTGGCCCCTTCAACACCGCAGGCGGCCTCAAGATCGGCATTGGTCAGTCCGGCCCAGCTTGCTGGCAAATCTGCACGCAGATCAAAGCCCTCGTCAGCGCGGCGAATGCCAATCAGGGTCCAGTCATTGCCACGTGGATGCACCACAAACAGCAGATGATCGGCACCGGCTTTCACCACAGCCGGGCGGAACGGCATGCCCATCGGCAATTCCAGAATGCGCCCCTGCCCTGCCCGCTCAATCGCCTGTTCTACCACCGCTTCAGCCCGCAGCTTCGCGGCACTTTTGGATATTCTGGCTTCAACAAAGCTGCGCGCAATGGCCAAAGCCTCGTGAAAGGTGCGATCTTCGGCCTGCGGGTCTGTTTCATCAAAAACAGGCTTCAAGGTTTCCAAAAGCGCCGGCAGGGTCAACCCAGCCAATTGTCCAGCCGTTGCCGGGCTGAGCGCGCCATTGTCCACCAGATCGACCGGCAACACAAAACTGCCATCAAACGAGGTGTGAACCGCCTCGATATGCGCCTCAGGCAGGCTTGATGCTGCGAGATAATCGCGGCCATAGTGTTTCCAGATCAGGCCGAACGAGCTATACGGTTGGCCATCGTCGCGCAACGGTGCGCCGCGCTGATGATGGTCAAAAATCTGCTGGTCAGCATCATAAAGACCACCGACATCATAGACAATGCGGTCTTCAGCAGGCGCAATCCACTCTGGTGCGCGGCTTCGAACAATCTTCGCGTCTGGAAAAAGCCGGGTCAGGATGACGCTGGACAGCAATTCATCGGCATGAAAGCCACCGGAATGGGTGACGAGAAAAGCTGGAGCCATGCCTGAGTAAACCTTGTTGTTGATATGCATGGCAGCAAATAGCCTTTGAGGCCGATAAGCTCAACCCATCTTCCCGCATTTTGCAACAAGGCTTGTTGGTTAGGCCTGATGATCGCGTAAAAGCTCGATAATGGCAGAAAAATCACGCCCGCCGTGGCCCTGCTTTTCAAATAGGCTATAGAGTTGCTGTGCCTGTGCGCCCATTGGCGTTGATGCACCGGTGGCAAGAGCGGCATCTTGCGCCAATTTCAAATCTTTCAGCATCAATTGTGCGGCAAAACCCGGAGCATAATCGCGGTTTGCTGGCGAATTTGGCACCGGCCCCGGCACCGGGCAATAGCTGGTCAGCGACCAGCACTGGCCCGATGACGTGGAAGCCACCGCGAACAGGGCTTCATGCGAAAGACCAAGCCGTTCGCCCAACGCAAAGGCTTCGCACACGCCAAGCATGGAAATACCAAGAATCATATTGTTGCAGATCTTGGCTGCCTGCCCGGCACCGGCCTCTCCGCAATGCACAATCTTAGCACCCATGACCTCCAACAAAGGCTTGGCCTTTGAAAACGCCTCAACCGTGCCACCCGCCATAAAGGTCAGCGTGCCTGCATTCGCTCCGCCTGTTCCGCCTGAGACCGGCGCATCAAGCGATAAAAACGACGCTGCTTCGGCCATAGTATGGGCTTTGCGCGCACTGTCGACATCAATGGTCGAGCAATCAATCAACAGAGCACCCGCTGATGCGTGAGCCGTAATCGTGCCCCAAACAGTGATAACATGACGACCAGCGGGCAACATGGTGATGACCACCTCGGCACTTGCGACGGCCTCTTCAATGGTCTTTGCAGGCTCTATCCCAAGCTTGTTGGCCGCCTCTAACGCGGCTTCCGACACATCACAACCCGAAACCTGATGGCCTACTTTTGCCAAATTGGCCGCCATGGGCAATCCCATATTGCCAAGGCCGATGAACGCAATCTTTGCCATTGCTCACATTCCTTCTTATCTGTTGTCTGCGAGGATCATCTGTGCCGCCTTTTCGGCGATCATGATCGTCGGTGAATTGGTGTTGCCGGAGGTGATGGTCGGCATGATCGAGGCATCTGCCACCCGCAGCCGTTTCAACCCGCGAAACCGCAGGCGCGGATCGACAACGCTGTCTGGATCGGACCCCATGCGGCAGGTGCCCACCGGATGAAAAATCGTAGTGCCAATATCGCCCGCCACTTTGGCCAGATCGTCATCGGTTTCAAACTGGCTTCCCGGCTTATATTCCTGCGGGGTAAACCGTGCAAAAGACGGTTGCTTGGAAATGTTGCGGGCAATGCGAATAGACTGCACCGCGACCTGCTTATCCCGCTCGCTGGTGAGATAATGGGGTGCGATGGCCGGTTGCAGGGCAAAATCGGGAGAACGAACATGCACCGATCCCCTGCTCTCCGGCCTTAGATTGCACACACTCGCGGTGATGGCCGGAAAGCGGTGCACCGGATCGCCGAACTTATCCAGCGACACCGGCTGAACGTGAAATTGCAAATCCGGCGTCTCTTTGTCCGGTCCTGACCGGGTAAAAATACCGAGCTGGCTTGGGGCCATGGCCATGGGGCCAGAGCGGCGCAGCGCATATTCCATACCAATCGCCATTTTGCCGAACAGGCTGGAGGCTTTTTCGTTCAAAGTCGGCACGCCGGTGACTTTGAAAACCACACGCAGCTGCAAATGGTCCTGCAAATTCTCACCCACAGACGGAGCGGCATGGACAACATCAATGCCGGCTTTTCGCAAAACCTCTGGATTGCCGATACCCGAAAGTTCCAACAGATGCGGCGAGCCGATCGAACCAGCCGACAGAACCGTCTCTTTTGAAGCGAAAAACTGCTTGGTGATGCCATCATGATGGACCTCGACACCTTTCACGGTGTCTCCTTCAAGGATCAGCCGCTTGGTGTGCGCCTTGGTCAAAACCGTCAGATTGCCACGAGCAACGGCTGGCCGCATAAACGCTTTCGAGGTGTTCCAGCGAATACCCGAGCGCTGATTGACATCAAAATAGCCGCTGCCTTCATTGCTGCCACGGTTGAAATCCGCAGTTTCGGGAATGCCCGCCTCTTTTGCCGCCTGCTGAAAGGCTTCCAACACCGCCCAGCGCACAGGGGCACGCTCAACCCGCCATTCGCCGCCGCTTCCGTGCAGTGCATCCGCGCCCTTGTAAAAATCCTCGGATTGCTTGAACAGGGGCAAGACATCATCCCAACCCCAGCCATCACAGCCCATCTGCCGCCACTGGTCATAATCGCGTGCCTGCCCACGCATATAGATCATGCCGTTGATGGAGGAGCAGCCACCCAAAACCTTGCCACGGGGATAATTGAGGGCACGACCGTTTAGCCCCTCTTCTTTCTCCGTTGAAAAACACCAGTCCGTGCGCGGATTGTTGATGCAATACAGATAGCCGACTGGAATATGAATCCAGTGGTAATTGTCATTACCACCGGCCTCCAGCAGCAGAACGCGAGTGTTTCTGTCTGCCGCCAAACGATTGGCCAAGACGCATCCTGCCGAACCCGCGCCGACAATAATATAATCAAATATGTCCATTTTCTACTCCGCAACAATGCATTGCGCAGGGTTGAGGCTCATTCCCTCAACCATTCTGCATCAAGAATGTTGGTTGAAACCCAGCTTGCGACCGATCCAAGATGCATTGATTTCGCCAACAATACCGCGCCGAAACACCAACACGCAGACCATGAAAACAACGCCGGTGATGATGGTGACAGGAAAGCCGGTTGTGGCCAGATAATTGCCAAGCGCAACAATAATGCCTGCGCCAAAAACCGGCCCCAGCATGGTGCCAATGCCGCCCAGCAGCGTCATCAGGATCACTTCACCCGACATCTGCCAGGACACATCCGTCAAGGTCGCAAATTGGAACACCAGCGCCTTCATGCCTCCGGCCAATCCGGCAAGGGCGGCCGAAAACACAAAAGCCCCCAGCTTGTAGCGGGCCACCGCATAGCCCAAGGACAGCGCGCGTGTTTCGTTTTCACGGATGGATTTCAAAATCATGCCAAAGGGTGAATGCACAAACCGCCAGATGAACAGCAATCCCAGCAGGAAAATACCGGCGACCGTGTAATACATCGCCAGCGGCTGATTGAGGTCAATCATGCCCAGAAGATGCCCACGCGGCACCGACTGGATGCCATCTTCACCCTGGGTGAATTCGGCCTGAAGGCAGAAGAAAAAGAACATTTGCGAAAGCGCAAGCGTGATCATGGCAAAATAAATGCCCTGACGACGAATGGCCAGCAGGCCCATGATAAGCCCAAGGAATGCCGCGCCGACCACGCCGGTCAAGATACCCAGTTCTGGCGGAAAGCCCCATTCCTTCACCACATAGGCGGTGAAATAGGCCGCAGCTCCAAAGAACGTCGCGTGGCCGAAAGACAAAAGGCCGGTATAGCCCAACAGTACATTGAAGGCGCAGGCAAATAGGGCAAAGCACAACAGCTTCATCAGGAAAATAGGGTAGACGAAAAAGGGGGCTGCCAGCAAAAAGGCCAGAGCCAGCAAACCCAGTGCAAGCTTGATGGACGAGCGGGATGCGGCAAGTGTCGATGATTTTGAAGACATATCAGCTCTCCCGACCAAAAAGGCCAGCCGGCCTGATGAGCAAAACAATGGCCATAATGACGAAAATGACGATACTGGAGGCTTCCGGGTAGAACACCTTGGTCAGGCCTTCGGCAATGCCCAGCATATAGCCGGTCAGAATTGCCCCCATGATCGACCCCATGCCACCGACAACGACGACCGCGAAAACCACAATAATGGTGTTAGACCCCATCAACGGCGATACCTGATAGATGGGTGCCGCCAGCACCCCGGCAAAGGCTGCAAGGGCCACACTCAAGCCGTAGGTAAAGGTGAGCAAAACCGGCACGTTGACGCCAAACACCTGCACCAGCGTCGCATTTTCCGTGGCAGCGCGCAGGTATGCGCCAAGCTTGGTGCGCTCAATCAGAAACCATGTGGCAAGGCAGACGGCTAAAGATGCAATCACCACCCAGCCGCGATAGATGGGCAAGAACATAAAGCCGAGGTTGGTGCCGCCAGTCAGCGCCGCAGGCGTGGCATAAGGCTGGCCGGATGCGCCGTAGAGGTAGCGAAACGTGCCTTCCAATGTCAGCGCCAGACCGAAGGTGAACAACAACCCGTAAAGTGGATCGAGATCATAGAGCCTGCGCAAGAACAGCCGCTCAACCACAGCCCCGCCCAGACCGACAATCACAGGTGCCAGCACCAGCGCTGGCCAATAGCCAATGCCAGCAAATTGAAGCAGCAAGTAAGCGGTGAAAGCGCCAAGCATATATTGCGCCCCATGGGCGAAATTGATGATCCGCAACAGACCAAAGATGATCGCAAGGCCGAGCGAGAGCAGCGCATAGAAAGAGCCGTTGATCAGCCCCACCAGCAATTGGCCCAGCAAGGCCTGAAGGGGAATGCCGAATATCATTGTCATGACCTAAACCCCCAGAACCGTGTGCAGCGTATCCATACGCTCGGGCAGCTCGCCAACTGGAAATTCCGACACCACCATGCCATGATCCATCACATAGAAGCGGTCGGCGACACGGGCGGCAAAGCGGAAATTCTGCTCCACCAGCAACACCGTCATGCCGCGCTCTTTCAGCTTTTTCAAAACATCGCCAATGCGCTGCACAATCACCGGGGCCAACCCCTCGGTTGGCTCATCCAGCAACAGAAGTTTGACGCCCGTGCGCAAAATGCGCGCCATGGCCAACATCTGTTGCTCGCCACCGGAAAGCCGCGTGCCGGGGCTGTTGCGCCGCTCATGCAGGTTGGGGAAAAGTTCGAAAATCTCATCCAGCGACATGCCACCATCGCCCACGGCTGGCGGCAACATCAGATTTTCAATCACGTTGAGCGATGCAAAAATGCCGCGCTCTTCCGGCACATAGCCCAAACCGTGATGGGCCGTGCGGTGCAGCGGCACCTGCATCATATCGTGCCCGTTGAGGCGGATTTCACCACGGCGTTTGCGCAGGATGCCGGTAATGGTGCGCAAGGTCGTGGTTTTACCCACGCCGTTTCGGCCCAAAATCGTCACCATTTCGCCTTCGCCAATGGTCATATTCACGCCATGCAGCACATGGCTTTCGCCATACCAGGCATTCAGATTGTTAATCTCGAGAAGAGCCGCCATTTCAGTCTTCCTCCGTGCCCATATAGGCGGTTCTAACGCGAGGATCGCGGCTGACAGTGTCGTAATTGCCCTCAGCTAAAATTTCGCCACGCTGAAGCACCGTGACATGGTGGCAAAGATCGGCCACAACGGAGAGATTATGCTCCACCATCAACACGGCGCGCGTCGCTGCCACCTCGCGGATCAGGTTGGCAATCGTGCCAATGTCTTCCTGCCCCATGCCCGCCAAAGGCTCATCCAGCAGCAGAACTTTCGGATCAAGCGCCAGCGTGGTCGCCATCTCCAACACCCGCTTGCGACCATAGGACAGATCCGCCGCCAGCACATCGCGCTCTCGTGTGAGGCCGACAGTGGCGATCAGATTTTCAGCATGGCTGTTCAATTGGTTCAGCGCTGACAACGGCCGCCAGAATTGATGGGCAAGCCCGCTCTTGCGCTGCAAGGCCACCCGAACATTGTCGAGAACGCTCAATTGCGGAAACACCGCCGAAATCTGAAAGGATCGCACCAGCCCCTTGCGGGCCACCTTATCCGGTACAGTGCGCGTAATATCCTCGCCCAGCAGGGTAATTTTTCCAGCGGTTGGCTGTAAAAACTTGGTCAGAAGATTGAAAACCGTGGTTTTGCCAGCCCCATTTGGCCCAATCAGCGCATGAACCCGCCGGTCATGCACATCAAGATCAACATCCCGCACGGCGGTGAAGCCGCCAAAGTCCCGGCGCAGGCCACGGGCGGATAACACCACCCGTGGCTCTGAGCGCTCCATCTGTTCAACGGATGCGTTCATCATTGTTTCCAGCCTGTTTACTTGACGAGATCGCAACCGCTCTTGGCCGGATCGATATAGGCTTCCTTGCCGGGAATGGTGGCCAGCACATTGTAATAATCCCACGGCATCTTGCTCTCGGAAGGCTTCTTCACCTCCAGCAGATACATGTCGTGGATCATGCGGCCATTGGCACCCACGGTGCCACCACGGCCAAACACATCATCCACCGGCATTTCATGCAATTCCTTGGCCACGGCGTCAGTATCATCGGTGCCAGCCTTCTGAACCGCTTTCAGATATTGCATCACCGCCGAATAGGTGCCCGCATGTATCATATTGGGCATCTTGCCGGTGCGTTTCATGAAGCGCTCGCCAAATTTGCGGCTTTCATCATCGCGGTTCCAATAAAAGCCTTCTGTCAGTGTCAGCCCTTGTGCTGCCTGAAGACCAAGACCATGCACCTCTGCCAGCGTGAACAACAGAGCTGCGAGACGTTGACCGCCTTGGGTAATACCAAATTCCGCTGCCTGCTTGATGGCATTTTGCGTATCAGCACCAGCATTGGCCAAGCCGATCACTTTTGCGCCAGAAGACTGGGCCTGTAACAGGAAGGAGGAGTAATCGCTGGTGGACAAAGGATGCCGCACCGAGCCTAAAACCTTACCGCCATTGGCTTTCACAAACTCACTGGTCTGCTGCTCCAGCGAATAGCCGAAAGCATAATCGGCTGTGAGGAAAAACCAGCTGTCGCCGCCCTGTTTCACCAAAGCACCGCCGGTGCCAACGGCAAGAGCGTGGGTGTCATAGGCCCAATGGAAACCATAGGGGCTGCATTGCTTGCCTGTCAGCTCGGTGGTTGCCGCACCGGTCACGATGTCGATCTTTTTCTTCTCTTTGGCGATGGCCTGCACAGCAAGCGCAACCGACGAGGTGGTCAGCTCCATAATCGCATCCACCTGATCGCGATCGAACCATTGCCTTGCAATGTTGGAGGCAATATCGGGCTTGTTCTGGTGGTCGGCATCCACAATTTCAATCGGCGCACCCAGCACCTTGCCGCCAAAATCCTCCACCGCCATCTTGGCCGCTTCGACCGAAGACTTACCACCAAAATCGGCATAAACGCCCGATTGATCGTTCAAAATACCAATCTTGACCTTGCCGTCAGAGACGCCGCCTGCCGACGCAGCAAAAACCGCTGACGCGCCCGCAACAAAAATTGCAACCGATGCTAAAAGCATATTTCGCATGATATTCCCCTCCCAGAGATGTTCAAACAGAGATGAACCTGTTCAAAATTGGCCAGCCGTTCTCCTCAAAACAGCCGAACATGTGCGATAGTCGGCTATATTGATCATTGACGCAACACAATTGGCGGATTAATTCCAAACAGCACATGTTCATTTTTGAACAGATGGATTTAAACCATGGCAAAGATGCAGTTTACCTGGGATGATCTCCAGTTCTTTCTGGCCGTGGCACGCTCGGGCCAGCTGTCCTCCGCGGCCCGTAATTTGCGCACCAGCCACGCCACCGTATCGCGCCGGATCGATCGACTGGAATTTTCCTTGAAAGTGAAGCTGTTTGAGCGCAACCCGCGAGGCTATGTGCTCACGCCTGTTGGTCATCGCTTTGTGGAAACCGCAGAAAAAGTCGAGCAAGAGGCGGCCCGCCTGCAAGAAGAGCTGTCGGGCGGAGATCTTGTTCAGCGCGGTGTTGTGCGCATGTCAGCGCCAGAAGGCTTTTCCAATTTCTTTTTCGCGCCAAGATTGGCAGAGCTTTCCCACTATCATCCGTCTATCACGCTGGAGTTGGTGACCATTCAGCAAATCATGTCGCTATCGCGCAAAGAAGCCGATCTTGCCGTGGTGCTGGACCCACCCAAAGCAGGCCCCTATCATTTTGAACATCTGACTTTTTATCAGCTGCAAATCTACGCATCAAAAGACTATCTTGTGCGCAATGGCGCACCGCAAACACCAGATGATCTGCTCTCCCACGCTTTCATTGGCTATATTCAGGACATGATCTTTGCGCCGGGGCTGGATTATCTGGGCGACATTCATCCTAAAATTCGGCCCGGTTTTCAAAGCTCAAGTATCTTTTCGCAATTGACCGCAACCCGCAATGGTCTTGGTCTTTGTGTGCTGCCCCTGTTTATCGCGCACCAATATCCAGAGCTTCGCCCGGTGTTGCCAGACACCGTGCTCAAACGCGATTACTGGATCGTCTGCCATCACGATATGCTGCAAGTGCCACGCATTCGCTCGATCATGGATTTTCTGCGCGGCAGCGTAAAAGACAATGCCCATCGCTTTATCACCGATGCCCCTTGAAAAGGCACCCCTATGTCGGCGGATGCAAAAATGAAGGCATCATCGCGTTTGTTTCCAGCGTGGACAGATAGAGCTTTGCGGTGTCGAGCGCCTCGCGGATTGTCACATCCATATCGAGATAACGATAGGTGCCCAACCGCCCGACGAAGGTCACGTGAGCCTCTTGCGTGGCGAGGGCTGCATAATGCGAAAGCTGCTCTTTTTCCTCAACCAGCCGGATGGGATAATAGGGCGTGTCCTTCGGCCCGCAGGCTCTGGAGAATTCGCGGTAGCAGACCGAGCCTTGGTGGCTCTCCCAGGGAGAGAAATGCTTGTGTTCAGTGATCCTCGTAAAAGGCACTGACACGTCACCGTAATTCATCACCGCACAGCCCTGATAGTCACCATCATAGGTAAAGCGCTCAAAATCCAGCGTGCGATAGCCGAGATGGCCATATTGATAGTCAAAATAACCGTCGAGCGGGCCGGAATAAAACACATGAGCAAAACCAACGGCTTGGTCCCGTTGAAACGCCGTTTCCAGATGCAGTGAGATATTCGGATGATCAAGGATCTGCCCGACCATATCGGTATAGCCATTCTCTGGCATGCCTTGATACCGATGGAAAAAATAGTTGTCGTCATAGTTGAAACGCACGGGAAGCCTCTTCAAAATCGAGGCTGGCAATTCTGTGGGTGAGCATCCCCATTGCTTTTGGGTATAGCCTTTGAAGAAGGCTTCATAGAGATCCTTTCCGACAAAGCGCAGCGCCTGCTCCTCAAAGGTCTTTGGCTGCTCAATGCTTGCATCCCCCAGCGTCTCAAGAAAGGCGCGCGCCTCATCGGGCCGAAAGCTCTTGCCAAAAAACTGATTGATGGTGTGCAGGTTGATGGGTAGCGAATAGACCTGCCCCTTGCTCGTGGTTTTGACACGATTTTTATAGGGCATGAACGTCTGGAACCTGTTGACGTAGTTCCAGACCTCCGCATCATCTGTGTGGAAAATATGCGGTCCATAGACATGGACCATCACATCCGTTTGCTCATCGCGCTCGGTGTGGCAATTGCCGGCAATATGGGGCCTGCGGTCAAAAATCTCAACTTGATTTCCAGCCTCGGCCAGCGCGCGACCAATGACAGCACCGGAGAGACCGGCCCCGACAATCGCAATTTTTTTGCCCTCAACCGCCGTCATCATCAACGCTTTCCTGCAGCTTCCTCGGTCCAGAGGCGGCTGTCGTAGGGAATGGGCGCATAGTCGTGATAACGCGCCAGCTTTTCCCTATAGCGCTGGCGATAGGTCTGCTCATCGCAATAGGCAATATTGCTCTGCACCAGTTCCACACCGAGTTCGTAATAGAGGTCGAGATTGCGCAAGTCCGGCACCGGTGTTTCGCCCCGTTCGGCCTCTTCCTGCATGTGCCAGAACAAGGTTTCGAGACGGCGAGCAAGCCCAGGAATGTCGCGCAGAACAGAGGTTTCGCGCTGGTCTTGCAGCGCCTTTCTGATCTTCAACAAGGTCTTGGGGGCATTGGCGAAAGCAATTGCCTGTTCAACATAATGCTGAGGATCTTTGCAGACCAGTTCTGGCACGCCCGCTGCATGCACAATGCTGGCGCAAAACCTTGACGCAAAGCTTTTTCCGGGCACCGTCAGAACCGGCAAGCCCATGGTCAGCGCGTCGCCTGCGGTCGAATGGGCACCATAAGGGAACGTATCCAGAAACAAATCAGCCACCGCAATACGGGCCAGATGCTGCGCATTAGGTGCCTTGGGCGCAAAAATAAGGCGATCGGGCAAAACGCCTGCGGCTTCTGCCAAAGTGCGCAAGCGCTGATCCACATCATCACTGGCACCAAGCAGCCAGAGCACGCTGCCTGGCGTCGCCTTCAGAATTTTCATCCATTGGGCAAAGGTGGCCTCGGTGATTTTTTGCATGCCATTGAAACAGGCGAAAACGAATGCCCCTTCCGGCAGACCGGCCTCCGCACGATACGGTGTTTTGGCAATCTCCCGCTTGCGATCAATGGGCTGGTTGCAGGCAATCCGCAGCACTTTTTCGGTAAAGTAGATTTCGTTTTCAGGCGGCACAATATGCTCATCCGCGATCATATACTGATGAAACTGGCTACCCATTGTGCCGGGATAACCGCAAAAGTTGACGATCACGGGAGCCGGGCGATAGGCAAAAATGCGTGTCCGCGCATGTTTCGTGTAGCCATTGACGTCGATCAAAATATCAATGTCGTCGGCAGCAATTTGCCGTGCGGCCTCTTCATCACTCAGCGTCGCAATATCACGCCAGCAATCGACGGCTGCTTTCATGCGGTTTTGGGTCGCATCATTGGTAACCGGATCGCCACAATAGTACGCGAAGATCTCGACACTCGTCTTATCATGCAATTCCAACACGTCGCGCAGCGCAAAACCAACTGCGTGATCGCGAAGATCAGATGAGAGATAGCCAACGCGAAGACGCTGGCCCGTTCCCGATTTGCGGGCCACCAATTTGCGCGGAAAATGTTGGGTATCAGGGCGGCCGACCAGAGATTTGTTATAGCGATAGGCTTTGGCCAGTTGAAAAAGCGGATCATCCGCAAAGCAAGCCAAAGACAATGGCGACAGGCCGTCGACCAGATGACGCAGAGAGACATGCTCAGACGGCGTCAATATTGGCCATTTGCAAGCGCGTTGGCGGATGGCAGTCCAATGCTGGGCCGACTCGCTTTTATCGGGGCGCAGTTCCATCGCTTGCCACAGCGCCGCCTCCGCATCTTCCAACAGGTTGGCATTTTCCATCACGCGGCCAACGTGCTGAAGCGCCATAAGCCGATGCGAGACTTTTTCAGCCGTGCTCTCAGCCGTGACATCCAAAAGCTTGCGCCATTGCTCGATTGCAAGCGCTGCCAGGCCGCTATCTTCAAACGCCCGACCAAGGTTGATATGGGCCTGACCAAACTTCGGGTCAATCTTCAAGCAAGCTGTCAGCGCGTTGATTGAGCCGGTGATATCGCCAGCCTGACGCAGCGTGACAGCGTAATTGAAATAAACCAGATGCAAAAAGGGATGCACCTCGTTAAACGCAATCCACGCCTTATAAAGCTCGATTGCTTCCTGCCGTTGACCGCTCGCAGCGCGGTTTTCTGCAAAACTGAACAGGTCTTGCACCGACAATCGCCGCATGCGTGCGTGCTCAACCATAACAGCGAGAGGCTGCATTGGATCCATAGCGGGTGCATTATTGACGGCCATTGGTTTTCCCAAACATGTGAGGCCTAAAGGCCAGTCTTATCCCTCTTAGAGCAGCGGATCGAAAACCGGTTCCCACTTTTCGGCCGATGCTCTAAGTTTTGTTTACTCATCGGATTTATCCGAAAACCGCTTCCCACTTTTCGGCCGATGCTGTGCTGCAGAATTTCCACTGAATGGTTGCGCACCGCATCCGGCCTTCTGCTCGAAAGTCGATCATCTACGAACAGACACCTATTCGCAACCGATTCGCAGACAGGATGATGGCCGCGCCAGGATAAAGCGAGGCCTTGCTGCTTTGAAAAGCAACTGTTCCACAAGAAGTATTTGGCATTGGCAATATGACGCCGACACGGTCGCGGGGTATATCAGCCCTGCGATTTACCGTGACATATTGTACTCGGAAAAAGGGATGAAGCCGAGCGGCAAAAAACATGCGGTCATTCATGTGGCCCGTGGTGTCTGCTCAACTTTGGCACTTTAATCTCGTATCACGCGTTAAGGCGCAAAAGCCCTACACAGTCATCAGAGGCCTGCGCGCGGGAAGCCCCCTCCCCGCGATTGATTTTTCTGCGCAACGGCACATATACCAGTCAGAACCGATCAGAACTTTCTGCTGACACGCACTCTGGCTGCTGTGGATTTGTCACCATCGCCTTCAATATTGAACAGAATGTTGGCCTCCATTCCCCATTGATTGTCGGTCACAAGCGATAGCCCACCTGAAAGTGCGCCAAAGGCACCAGCACCATTCAACCCCGAAAAGCCGACGTTTGCGCCAATTTTGGGTGTCAGGACCGATCCGTTTTCCAAGGTAAAGGAACGGGCAAGATCTGCACCCGCACTGACGCGCAATTGCTCTTCAGTGAAACCTTTCAAACCAAGGAAGTCGCCCTGATTGTTGCTGACACCATAGTCTTTCACCGTCTCGGAGAGATAGATGGTTCTGAACTTCGGAGTCAGCACAGTTGAGTCACCAATGACCCACTGTCCCTTTACCTTTGTATCCACAATCCAGCGGGTCGTATCAAAGCGGCCATCCCAGAAGCGTGTATCGATGGTATTCGAGGAGGCACCATAAAGAACACTGGTGTCCCAGAATATGCCTTTTTGCAACTCGAAAGATGCATAAGGCCCAACCAGCCAACCATTTCCGGTCAACTTGGCATCATCGTCTGTGGGATCGGTCATTCTGTCATAATGAAGAGACACCCCCAGCAACGCCTTGTCGGTCAAGAGATAATCGGCCCCGAGAGAGAGCATGCCGAAACTGCCCCACTGGCTGCCGTTGTCTTTTCGGTTGTGCAGGGCAATGATACCGTCAACCCAGATATTAAACCGGGTATCCGAGCCGCCCTCAATGCCATCGGCATGATTGCGAGCAGCTTCCATTTGCGCCAGACTGGTTGAAAAGCCCAAGGAGAGCCCCTCAGACGAGGGCAGCACGACCGTCGTTACAGGATCTGTCACCGAATCCAGACGCCGACGTTCCATAAGGCCTGGAATATGAAGCGACGCGGCAATCAAACTTTGCCGTGAGCGTACAAAGCCATGGACAAGCGCATCAATATCCTGCGCAACCACGGCAGCATCATAGCCGAGATTATAGGTCACAATGCCGGTGTTGGAGAGGCCCAACGTGCTGCTCAATCGATAATTAACCTTGACCTGGCCGGAATAGCTCGGATTTGGCGTAAACTGTAAATACCAGCCGACGGGGATGAAAGACGACGTGGCCTGGGCCAATTGCCCTTGAACAATCCGTGCCGTGCCAGCATTTGGCGGCTCAACCACGACAATTTCTGCCGAGAAGAACGGTCCACCCGTTGCCCCGCGATTAAGGTAGACATCGGGAGGTGTCGAACCCGCAGTAACATTGATCTCCTTGTTTGGCGCGGTCACAGCACGCGGCGCGACTTTGAGCGTGTAATTTGCCGCTGCGGTGGCACCACCCGTATCACTGACCGAAATACTAAAGGAATAGTCCCCCTCTGTTTTGGCTTCCAGAGGACCGGTCAACGTTCCGGTCGACACATTCAGGACAAGGCCTTTCGGCAACGTGCCAGATCCAATGCTGTAAATCAGAGTGCCCGTACCGCCTTTTGCAACAATCTCCTGACGATAATCCTCGCCCGCCATCGCCTCGCTCAAAGCACCGCCTGCTGGTGAAAAGACCAAACTCGTCGGCGCAGCAGCAATTGAAAGTTGATAATTAACAGAAGCTGTTTGAGCATTGGCGTCAGTTACCGTCACGGTAAATGCATATTCACCTGCAGCGCTTGGTGTTCCACTGATCCCACCCGTGGATGAATCCAGTGTGAGGCCAGCCGGAAGAACATTACTGGTGACCGCAAAAGTGTAAGGTGCGCTCCCCCCTGAAGGCGTCAAGGTCTGACTATAATTTACCCCGACACTTCCCTTGCTAAGAGGGCCGGAAGCTGGCGAAAAAACGATAGAAGCAGCAGCGGCCCGCGTCACGTTTACCGTATAGCTCACCTTCGTGGAACCATCCTGCGCCGTCACTTCAACCGTGATCGCATTGGCTCCAACAGCAAGCGTAATCGTGCCGGACGCTGAACCGGATGTGACAGGCGTACCATTGACCGTCACAGACGCCGTTGCATCCGCAACCGTCGGCGTGACCGTTAACGTCGACACCGCGTTTGCAACACTTGCCGTGTAGCTCAACGTGCCAGAGGCAAAGCTTGGAGACAACGTGCCGCTTGAGAGCGTCAGGTTCGAAAGCGTGGCATCAGATGAGGCG
>NZ_MKIM01000016.1 GCF_001939045.1 Rhizobium oryziradicis | reverse complement strand
GTCGTCATTGCCATCGTTTTTTTGACTTTTAAGCTGCATTTCCAAAATGTTGAGGATCTCGGAGCGCAACATCTCCAGCTCCTCCAGAATGGGCGCAATATCCGCCTGGCCTGGATTGCGCGGAATACGGCCAACAACGCCAATATAATGGCTTTCAATCATACCCCAATCGCCAGCGGCACCCTCTTCCATCGCAGCCGAGATCAGCTTGCGCACATCCCGCCGGCAGAGTGTCAGGCGCTCCTTCATTTGGCGAAGGGCCTTCTTATCCGTTTCCACCTGCTGGGCAAGGTGCGCCAGTTCGTGTGCGCGCGCCAGCATGGGGGCCAGGCTGAAACCATAGGCCGTCTCAATCGCGCCTGAGCGATCCTTTCGCGCATAGCGCTTGCCGTTCGGGCTGTCTTTGCGGATGATCAGACCCGCATCCACCAATGCACCCAGATGGCGGCGAAGCGTTGTGCCGCTCATGCCATGGGCCCGCACGGAAAGCTGAACATTGGAGGGGAAAACCACCAGTCCAAACTCTTCCGACAGCTCTGTTTCGGGATAAAAGGACAAAAGCGCATTGAGCACGGACAGCGCCGGCTGGGCAATGCCCAACAACTCGCGCGCCTCACAGGCGTTGCGAAAGGCTTTCCATTTGTCCACGGCTTTGACAGGCTTGGCATCGGCTGTGTCCAGCTGATTTTTGACCAAAGCAAGCGTCATGGAGCGCCGCCCAAAGGGCGTCGTCACATTTCCTATCTGCATTTTCTTTCACCTTTCAAAAGGCAAAGGAAAAACGCTCACCAAAACGGTGCCAAAACTCTTGACTATGATTCGAGGAAATGCGATTCTCTACTTGCTTAAGGTTATGAGAAGGGCTTCCACGACGGAAACGTTTGGGGGCCTTTTTCTTTTGCGGTTCTGTCTCCTGCTATTTATCTTTTGTCTTGCGAAACGCTGTATACAAGGCGTCGAGATGGGCGGTAATATAATCGCCAAATTCGACAGCATCTTTTGCCTTCAGCGCCATTGTGTATGTCTTGCCATCACTGCGGATATCGGCCGCAACCTTGCGATCCGAAGCGCCCCATTGCACTTTTCTGGGCTCTCGAAAAACGCCTGCAATTTTCTTGCGTTTCAACAGATCATAGACCAGAGCAAACCGGGCATTGCCATCGAGGCCGCTGAAATCCATCTCCGTGATGCGCGCCCGCAATCTGTCCAGATTTTTGGGATCTTCCAGCAATTGGCGCACCTCATACCATCGATCGCGACCTGGCGCCTTTGCTCCGCCAATGATGTCAAGAATGTCTTGCGGAATCTGGCCAACCGACAGCATTTTCGACAAGGTCGCCGGATCAATCGACAAGGCCGACATCACGGTCTGAGTGTCATAGTTCCGCGCCATCAGCTTTTGCGCAAATGTCGCCTTCTCGATGAAGGAGAGATTGGCACGCGCTGAATTTTCCATGCCTTGCGCAATCACATGATCACGATCATCAAGCGCTTTGACCACCGCCCGCACGTTTAGCCCAAGCTTGCGCATCGCTTTCAGCCGTCTATGGCCAAAAACCACCATATAGCGGCCCGAAACGGAGGGATGAGGGCGCACCAGAATGGGTGAATCCTGTCCGCGTTCAGCGATGGCCGCCACCAGCTTTTCAAACTCTTCCGCACTGTCTTCAATACGGTCTTGAACAAATGAGCTGTCGATCACATCCGGCTCAAGCTCAACAACGGTTTCGCCCTCCAGAAGCTTGTCGGCCTGTGCACTCAACTCATCAATGGTTGATATGATCGAGCGTGACGCCCCTTTGATGGTATAATCCGAGGCAACAACGACGGCCGCGGGTGTATCACCCATCACATTTGCAAACGGGTTCTTACGCGCCATGCGGTTTTCTCCGTCGAATGCCGATGTCCAACCGCTGCTCAAACAACGAATGCGCTTTTCGAACTGTCATGCTCATCACAAGCGCCCCCATGCCCGATGCAACAGACCTTGAATTTCAAAATTAACGGCATCCATGGATTCAATGGCGCGATCATAGGTCTCGCGGGTGAAATTGGCGCGCTCGACCTCATACAGCGTTTGCTTGGTCAGCCCCGCATCCGAGATTGCCGTTGACTTCAACATCGGATTTTTAAGAATTTCCTCCGCCAGCATCGACTGCATAAAACCCAGCATTTGTGCCTGCGGCACATCCGTCGGTTCATAGCGTGTGATCAGATAGCGCAGCCAGTCCATTTTTACATTGGCACCCGCACGCTTGATCGTCCTGGTGATATTGCCCAGCATCAACAAAAACTGGCTCATGGACATCAAATCCAGCATCTGCGGATGCACCGTGATCAACACCGATGTGGAGGCCGTGAGCGCCGTTAACGTCAGATAACCCAGCTGCGGTGGGCAATCGACCACAACCACATCATAACGGTCATCCACATCCATCAGCGCCTTGCCAAGACGGGTGAAAAAGCGCTTGCCCTCTGTGCCGCTCTGCATGGCAAGCGGTGTGTCATATTCATATTCCTGCAGCTCAAGATTGGCCGGAATAATATCAAGGTTTGGAAAATTGGTCGGCGCAATCACATCACTGATCGGCCGCTTTCCATCATCATAGCGGATTGCATCGTAGAGTGATGGATTTTTGTCCAGCTCCGGCTGAAAGCCGTGCAGAGCAGACAAGGATGCCTGCGGATCCAGATCAATCGCCAACACCCGATGGCCGGTCAGCGCCAAATGCTGGGCGAGATGGGCCGTTGTCGTGGTCTTGCCAGATCCACCTTTGAAATTGACCACAGCAATAATCTGTAATTTATCATCACCCTTGCGCTGAGGCACATATTTCTTGGCATCGGACTTGCCGGTTTTGTCGAGAAACACCCGCAGATCCTGCATCTGCTCAGCTGTATAGAAGCGGCGCCCGCCGGACGAGGTGGTGGGAACGGGGCCCTTGCCTTCGAGATGCAAACGCTTCAAATTGTTGGGACTGACACCCATGTAATGGGCAACTTCCGCCATGGAAAATTTCCGTAGCGTCTTGCGCGCATTCGGCGGAAATTTCTCCAAACGCAACTGATCGAGACGACGCGAAATCTCTGCCCCTTGGAGCAGGATTTTCTCATCGAATTCAAACGTTGGCATCGGCGAATAAGCGGTCATTCAATCTACCGTTCTGGCGATATTTTGGAGCATTTCATAGAACTGTCGCTATTATCGATGTTTGATGTGATTTGACAAGGGAATTCAGGCTCATCAATTTTCAAGGGCAAGAGCGCATCTCATCCATCAAACAGCAAGAAATACAACGTTTCCATGAGGTTATGATCGAGTGTCGTGAGAGACAGGGCTTCGATGCGCCCAACGGAAATTACGATCATTGTTGAGCAAAGATCGCAAGGGAAGAGACAGACGCGTCAAAAACGCCGCTATCGCGCTTCATCTCACAAGAGAATCGCAAAGATGTGACGCTCAACGACCGGTGAGTCGCAAACCATTTGCAATCAGCCCGCTCAGAAACGGAACATGCATCACCGTCAAAGAAATTGAAAAACCGGGCGATCCTTTGTGCCTGATAATGCGGCATAATCTCGCTGGCATTCAATTGTCTTTTATCGAAAAAAATCATATTTTGCGTCAGCCGTGCTCACATCCTGTCAAGAGATGCCATGAAAACCAACGCTCTGTATAAGAGAACCTATAATCAATGTCTCCGACGATTGGCCACTGCATCTGCCGGGGATGTTCTGCCATCCGAACCCAAGCTGTCTGCAGCCTTAGGCGTCAGCCGCACCACGTTGCGCGCCGTGTTGGCGCATATGCGAGAGCGTGGCATCATTGCCATTGATGGTCGCTCGAAACACATGCTGCGCAAGCCTTTCGCGGATGATTATCTCGACGGCAGCGATCTTGAACCGCTGTCAGAGATGGTCGAGCGAAAATTCATGGAGTGGATGAGCGGGCCGGAATTTCACCCCGGCCAACCCATCAACGGCCTGGATCTGGCGCGCCAATTTGGGGTATCCACATCGGCTATTCGCGATTGCCTCAACACCTTCAGCCAATTTGGCCTTTTGCAGCGCCAAAGCAGCGGGCGTTGGACCGCGACCGGATTGAGCGTCGAATTTGTCGCTGAGCTGTTTGACATGCGCGAGGTGATGGAGCTGCGCGCTGTTGAACATTTTGTCGCCTTGCCCGCCAACCACGGGGCATGGAGGGCCTTAGCCGCCATTGAAAAGCAGCATGAGGCTCTATTGGCAGATATAGAGAGCCGATATCGCTATTTTCAGGCCCTTGATGACCGTTTCCATCGCCTGATCAACAGTGTTGCCCCCAACCGCTTCTTCAGCAACATCCAAGGGGTTATGTCGATGATTTTCCATTATCACTATCAATGGAACAAGAAGGACGAGAAAGAACGCAACCACGTGGCCGTGACAGAACATCTCGCCTATATCAAAGGCTTGCAAAGCGGCGAGATCAGCGATGCCAAAGCCGCCTGCCGCCTGCATTTGCGAACGGCCCGAGCGACATTGCTCGCCTCACTGCAAACCTCGGCTTGACGTCAGCACGCAAACATCGACTGCGGCAAGATAAAAGGCATGTTGGGCGCAATTACATTTGGCGCAATCGGGCAGTCAAACACATCGCGCAGTGACTTTCGCGTCAACACCAATGATGGCGCACCTTCAATGGCGACAGCACCTTCCTTCATCAACACGAGATGATCGGCATAGATTGCCGACAGGTTAAGATCATGCATCACCGCGATCACGCCGCCGCCTTGTCGGGCATAATGGCTGGCAATATCCATCAACGCGATCTGGTGTTTTATGTCGAGATTGGCCACCGGCTCATCCATCACCAACCAGCGCGGGCCGTCATCGCCCATCGGCTCCCAGATCTGGCACAGCACGCGGGCAAGCTGCACACGCTGGCGCTCGCCACCGGAGAGTTGAGAGACCAGACGGTTGGAAAAACCCGTAAGATCCACCCTTTGCAAGGCTGTCTCAATCAACGCGCTGGTGCGCTGTGAGCGGCCCATTGCACCGGCTTCCAGGCCAAACCGCACCACTTCCGCAACAGAATAAGAAAAGGCGATAGAGGTTTCCTGAGGCAAGACGGCGCGAAGCGCCGCCATTTGCCACGCTTTCAACGTCACAAGATCGGTGCCGTTGATGCAGACCTTGCCTTGATAGGGAATTTCGCCGCTGATCGCCTTGATCAGGGTTGATTTTCCAGAACCATTTGGCCCGGCAATCACCGTCACCTGACCTGCCCTGGCGCAAACATTGACGCCATGCAAAATCCGGCGGTCACCATATCGAACATCAAGATTGTGCGCTGTAAGGTCTGCCATTCACATGTCCAAAAGATTGCGCCGTTTCAGCAGCAACCAGAGAAAAAAGGGTGCGCCAAACAAGGCAGTGATAATGCCAATGGGCAGCTCGGCGGGCGCAACAATGATCCGCGCCACAGCATCGGCCAGCACCAGAAGAGCGGCACCCAGCAGCGCTGTTGCAGGCAACAGATAACGATGATCCGGCCCAATCGCCAACCGCAGCACATGCGGCACCACAATGCCGACAAAGCCGATGCCGCCGCTGACCGCCACAGCGCCGCCCGTCATGGCCGACACAACAACAATGCTGCTGCGCTTCAATGTTTCGACCGGAATGCCCATATGGCCAGCCACGGCCTCACCCATGGACAAGCCGTTCAACCCACGCGCCATGAACGGAAGCGCCGTGGATGCCAAAACCATGATGGCACTGAGGGTTGCAACCTTGAGCCATGTGGCCCCGGCCAAAGACCCAAGCTGCCAAAAGCTGAGGTCTCGAATTTGATGGTCATCAGCGATATAAACAAGGCAGCCGGTTGCCGCCATGGCCAAGGCCCCAAAGGCTATGCCCGCCAGCAACATGGTCGGAACCGAGGTTCGACCATGGCGGGTGGAAACAGCATAAAGAGATGCGGTGGTGGCCAGCGAGCCGACAAAGGCAAGCAGGGGCAGAGCCAAAAATCCGGTATAGGTCACAAAGGGCAGGGCAAATGTTCCGCCCAGCACAATAATGAAGGCGGCGCCAAGCCCGGCCCCGGCCGAAACGCCCGCAAGACCAGGATCGGCCAGCGGATTGCGAAACACACCCTGCATAATGGCACCCGACACAGCAAGGGCCGCACCCACCAACATGCCCAGAAAGACACGCGGCAGGCGGATTTGCTCAATGATTAACAAGTCCCGCCCGCTGATGACCGTGTTAAACCCCAGATAATGGCCAAGCACGGCCTTCACGGAGGCATCCGAAGCTCCGGCGGTGAGCGAGATCGCCGCAGAGAGCACCAAAAACAGCGCAAGCAACACAAGACAGATTTTAGCCCGGAGCGCCCGCGATGAAAGAGCAAAACGCGGCTCTGAAGGTGCAGAAATCCGTGGCCATGCCATTGCCATCAGCCATCACTCCGTTTTGCCGGGTTCTAAAAGGGCTGCGTTGAGCGCCGTCACCGCATCCGCCGTTCTGGGTCCGAACCCGAGCAGATACATGCCATCCATACGCACCAGCCGCCTGGCTTTGCCCGCCGGTGTCGCAGCGATGGCGGGATTGCTGAGAACTGTCTGATCATCAGTTGCATGACCACCCGTGCCCGTCATCATCACAACGACATCGGGTGCCGCTTTGATGATGGCTTCATCGCTCACCTGTTTGTAGCCATTGATGTCGGCCATAACATTCTCAGCGCCTGCGAGTTTCAAAATGCCGTCGGCGTGATTGTGGTTGCCCGCCGCCATCACCCGACCATTTTGCAAAGACAGGATGAACAGAACACGGACCTTGGGCTTTTGATCGGCACTTTTGGCGATAGCCGCTTGAAGTGCACCATTGAGGCGGTTAGCCAGCACATGCGCTTTTGGCTCGACGCCCAAGGCAGCACCAACCGCTTCGACCTTTTTGGAAATCGATGCCGCGTCATAGCCATCGGGAATGGTTGCAATGGGCACGCCTGCGGCTTTGATGGTTTCCAGCGCTTCAGGTGGTCCGGCACCATCCAGCATGAGAATCAGATCCGGGTTGAGCGACAGAACGCCCTCTGGCGAAAGGGCGCGAATATAGCCGGCATCTGGCAGTTTTAGCGCTTGCGGCGGGTAAACACTGGTGGAATCCCGACCAATGAGACGCGCCTCTTCGCCCAATGCATAGACGATTTCCGTCACAGAGCCACCAATGGCGACAATTTTTGCAGGATGGCTATCCTGCGCGATCCCAGAGGTGGCCCAAAAACTGAAGAGCACACCCACCAGCATCCATGCTTTCAGATAGGAAGACCGGATCTGTGTCATGCGGCCCTCGATGTGTCTTGGGTTGGCAGCGCTTCAACGATTGCGCGCCACTCTGACCGCTCGTCCTGACCTTCAATGCGCTTGCCAAAAAACTGGATGATCAAATTGCCGCTCGCGTCATAGGCTTCCAGCGAGGTCACATGGCCTTTATCGGTCGGCTTTCGCACAACCCAGGCTTCAGCAATGTGGTCTTCGCGCAGATGCAGATGGAAGGTTTCATCCATCACATTCAGCCAAGGCCCAACCGATTTGATATTGGCCACCGGCCCCGAGTGGATCTGCACGCAGCCCTGGTTGCCGACAAAGCACATCAGGGGAACCTGGGTGCGGACGGCCCCTTCAAACATCACCGATACCGCTTGGCGGGACACCTTCCATGCGAAATCATCACCAACACTGGACACCGCCTTCAGGCGCGACAGTTCAAGCGCATTGAGCAAGCCCACAAACTGGTGGGTGTCAGTCATGTTGCTCCAGCGCTGGCGCAAAGCGTCCACAGGCACATTGTCGTCATTGGCAAATACGTCTTCAACGGAAGGCGTGATGTCGAGATCAGCCGATTGATCGTCCAGCGCCAACTCAACAGCAAGCGCCTTCCACGCTGCAACATCGCTCTCCGGCCGCAGGTGGATTTTGTGTACAGCCTCGCCTTGGGCATCAAAGAATTGGAAGCTGCGCTTGACGACATCTCCGGCCATCGCCTCAACGGCAAATCCATAGACCCAATGGTGAGGGAACATGCGGGTATCAATGTGCTCGCCCAGCATCATGGCGGCTTTTTTGCCTGCAAAGAAACGGTCATAGCAGCCGATTTTTTCATGCACCGCATGGTCGTTGCGCGTCAGAGCCATGACGGTGCCAAGCGCCTCAAGCTTTGGAAAAACCCGATCAAAATCCGTGGTGATCCGCGTTGCCGAATGGCCGAGCCAGGCGGCAACATATTCGGCTTCGCTAATACCACATTGCGCCGCAATATCGCGCTCACGCATGTTTGGATTGTCAATCTTGATCTGCCGGATATCGGCGCTGGTCAGTGTTGCACGCTGCATTGTAACATCTCTTTTGGAAAAGAACCGTGCTCAGCCAAAGCTGCGTGGGAGCACTGGTTCGGATGATATTTTATATGAGTATTACAGTCATATTATCTTCGTCAATAAATATATGACTTATATACTCATCTTTTATTGGAGCGGTACGAAGCGGCTCGACAGCCGCCCCGTTGTCGCAGGCATCAGCGTGCAATTAGAACCGCTGTGTCACGGAAATCTTGAAATAACGTCCGGCCTCGGAATAGAGCGCGTTGGCATTGTTGACATCCTTCACCTCCAGCGCGTCATAATACTGGCGGTCGAACAGATTGTAGACACCGCCCTGAATGCGCATGCCTTTTGCCATGTCCGGCTCAATCCAGCCGGTCAGGTTGACAACACCATAACCACCAGGCTTGCTCTTGGCGGTGGAATTTTTATCCACACCGCCTGCCGCCACAAGCGTGACATCTGTGCCCCAATTTTCAGCATTATAGGCGGCACCGACAATGGCCTTGACGGGCGCAACGGTTGCAAGAATCTGATCGGTATCGAGATCCGTTCCGCGCGCATAGGCAACGGAGCCGTGCAATGTCACGCCAATCGGGAAGGTTTTGTGAATGGACGCTTCCACACCGGAGATGCGCACATTGTCGCGATTGAAGTAAGAGGTCTCGCCGTTGGAATAGCCGGTGTTAAACACCACATCGCTATCGATGAAGTTCTTGTATCGATTGCTAAAGCCTGTCACCCGCCCGCCAAAATCATCGTCGCCAAGGTTGGCACCGACATCAAAACCATAGCTGCTTTCCGGCTTCAGGTCCGGATTGCCGATGGTGCGATAGCTGAAAACCGGATTGGCATAATTGACATACATTTGATATTCGTTCGGTGCCTTGAAGGCGGTCGAAAATTGCGCAAACAGCTCAACATCGGGCGTCACCTCCCAGGCCGCACGCAGCTTGGGCGACAGGCGGGAATCGCTTGATGCGTTTGGCACGCCGCTGTAACCGCTGTTTGCCATCCACGCCGCGCTGTTTTGCGGATCATACTTGTACCAATCAAACCGCACGCCGGGGGTGAGCGAGACCGGGCCATCGCCCAGCGAAATCTTATCCTCTATGTAAACGCCGAGCTTGTAGCCGTTGACGTCGGGCGCATAGGCCTGATTGGTGTGATAGCTGGCGCAGGCCCGGGCAAAGAGTATGTTGCAACTGTCTTGACCGGCAAGATAATAACTCGTCTGCGAAAAGCGCAGGTCTCCGCCAACCGTCACACGATGGCTCAAGGGGCCGGTGTTGAAATCGGAATTGAGATAACCCGTAAAGCCGACGGCCTTCTCATCGCTCTGCATGAGGCGTTGATAAAAGCCGACAGGTGCTGTGGTGCGAATGGCGGATGTGCCTTCAATCCGTTTGCTGCGCTGCCAATAGAGCGTGGCCATGCCGCTATCGATCAGGCTGTCTTTGTCTGTCGATTCATACTTGTAATCGAGCGAGAGCCGATCTCTCGACTTGTCTTGTGTTGCATCGAGATTGCCCGCTTTATAGGTGGTGCCATAAGAGGCATTGGAGCGATAATCTTTCGTTGAATCAGCATCATAACGCTCGGCGGTGATGCCGATTGTGTGGCCGCCCTCAAGCTGCTGGCGCAGTTTGAACAGGAAATTGCGCTGGATCTCGGTCAGCGGGTCAGCCTTGGTGCGGGTCACGCCAAAACTGTCAACATTGCCCTTGGTCTTGGTTTCATGGCCGTATTTGTAGGAGCTTTGGAACATGATCGAGGTGTTTTCGATCTTCTTGGCCACGGCTGCGGAGCCAATGAAAGAACGCTCGGAACTGTCATAGCCCAGCTTGGCCATTCCCCCAAACGTCTTGCCAGCCCCGATCAGATCTTCAGGTTCCAGAGTGCGCATCACCAGCGCGCCGCCAAGAGCACCCGATCCGGTGCGGCTGGAATCTGCCCCATGCAAGACATCGACGCTGGAGAGGGCATTAAAGTCGAATGTATCGGCGCCGCCGCCAAAACCATAAATGTTATCAAAGAAATAGGGAACAGGAATGCCATCGACCGTGGTCAGCACCCGGTCGGCTTCCAGACCGCGAATATTGATCGACTTGGAGTTTTTGACATAGGTAACGCTGGGATCAACCGTATTGCCAAGATCCTTCACATCGGCAATGTCCTTTTTGGCAATCTCGTCTGCTGTGGTGCGTGTGGCAAGCGGGCTATCGGCAACGGAGCCTTTTTCAACCTTCTTGCCCTTCACTGTAATGGTTGAAAGCTGGGTCTGATCCCCTGCATTTGCAGCACTCGCCGACGTTGTCGACGCCTGTTGGGCCGATAGAGGTGCCGCAAGGGCCACCGTGCCAAGCGCTGTGCATGCCAAAAGTAAAACTCGTGTTCCCCGTAAACCCATCTCATCAAACCCCAGAAAAAAGGACGCAGAAAATCCTCCGCTGAAAACAGCAGATTGCGCGCACCCATCGTTATTGAAGAAAGTGCGCGCAGATGACGCGCACCGTTCGCGAGAGGTTTATTTAACATGATTTTTTGTGTCAAGATTTAAATATGATTTTTAAACTCATATTTAAATCGACCGACAGATGACGCATACAGCCCAAATCCTTGAACCATCGACAATGCGTTTCGCCGATGCCCTGAGATGTGAAACGCGCGTAAAATTGCAGCACTACAACTGTGCATATTGCAGCACAGAAATGTCAAAAAAGTATCTGCAAAATTCTTGCGGTGAGGTAGAGGCCCCGGCAAATACGCTATACCTTTTGAACATACGCTGGTTTTGCAAAATTGGAGGTTTGCAGGACGGATCGGCTTTTTGCACGGCGTAGAAGGGAGGAGTGATGATGCAACCTGACCTGGAACTTGTCCATATCCGCAAAGGCGAGTCTTTTGCTGCCTGGAAGCACGGTTATCCCTTCCGCACGGTTCGCTGGCATTATCATCCCGAATATGAGCTTCATCTGGTTGTTGCCACCTCCGGTCAGTTTTACATCGGGGATCACATCGGCCGGTTCGAGCCGGGGCAATTGATCCTGACCGGGCCAAACCTGCCGCAAAACTGGATTTCTGAAATTGCCCCGGACGAAATTGTTCCGACACGAACATTGGTTATTCAGTTTCCAGAGAAATTCATTCAAGATTGCATGGCCACCATGCCGGAGCTCGGAGCCTTGAGCCCGTTGATGGAGCGCAGTCGCCGCGGGCTTTTGTTTGATGCAGCAACCAGTGATACGATTCGGCCCTTGATGGAGCGTGTGATTGAGGCGCAAGGGACGATGCGCCTCGCCATTTTTTGGGAAATCCTCGATGTGCTTGGCAATGCGCCAGAGCCCGAAGTGCTGGCAAGTCTCAGTTACGAGCTGGATCTGTCCGATATCAACGAGGTTGGCATCAACCGCGCCATCGCGCACTTACGCGAACATCTGACGGATGACATTGATGAGCGCGAGTTGGCCGATCTGGTGGGTATGAGCCCAAGTGCGTTCTCGCGGGCGTTCAAGCGCCACACCGGCACAACGCTGGTGCGCTATAAAAACCAGCTTCGCGTTGATCTCGCCTGCCTGATGCTGCTCACCCAAGCGGAGACAAAAGTGGCCGAGGTGTGCTTCGAGATCGGCTTTGCAAACCTGTCGAATTTCAACCGGCATTTCCTCAAACTCAAAGGAATGTCGCCATCGCAATTTCGCTCAACATTCGCCGCCAACAGCGCGTTGGAAGCCGCGCAATAGCAGCAGAGTAAACTGCCACACATAGGGGCATCGGGTTTGGATGGCGTTGCGCTGTCCGAAGGAGGACAGGCTTTGCCTGTTGTTACCAAAGGGAGGAAATGGAAATGAAGAAAACGCTGATAGCATTATCACTTGCAGCATTGGCACTAACGACGGTGCCCGCCATGGCGCAAGAAGCCAAGCTCAAGATCGGCATGTCCTTTCAGGAGCTGAACAATCCTTATTTTGTCTCCATGCAGGAAGCACTGAAAGAAGCGGCAAAATCCATCGGCGCAGAGGTAATTGTCACCGATGCTGGCCATGATGTTGCCAAGCAGATTTCAGACGTCGAAGACATGCTGCAACAAAAGATCGACATTCTTCTGCTCAACCCCACCGATTCCGCAGGCGTTGAATCGGCTGTGAAAATGGCAAAAGACAAGCACGTTATTGTGGTTGCGGTTGATGCCAACGCCAGCGGCCCGGTTGACACGTTTGTGGGGTCCAAAAACAAGGACGCTGGCTATCAATCCTGCCAGTATCTGGCCAAGGCCTTGGGCGGCAAGGGCGAAGTTGCCATTCTGGACGGCATTGCCGTGGTGCCAATTTTGCAGCGCGTTGAAGGTTGCAAACAGGCTTTGGCCGAGTTCAAAGACGTCAAGCTGGTGGATACCCAAAATGGACGCCAGGACCGCTCTGTCGCCCTTGGCGTGGTCGAGAATATGATTGAGGCTCACCCCAATCTGAAGGGCATTTTCTCGGTCAATGATGGCGGTGCCATGGGCGCGCTTTCGGCCATTCAAGGCTCCGGCCGCGATATCAAGCTGACCTCGGTGGATGGCGCCCCGGAAGCCGTCAAGGCCGTTGCCGATGGCACGCCTTTCATTGAAACCACAGCACAATTCCCTCGTGATCAGGTGCGCGTTGGCCTTGCCATGGCGCTTGCGCAAAAATGGGGCGCGCGCGTGGTGCCAAAGGAAGTTCCCATCGATGTGAAGCCAGTCACAAAAGAAAATGCCGCTGGTTTCAGCTGGTAAGTCTCTTGCTGGCGTCCCCGTTTGATGCGGGGACGCTCATCTATATCAACGCGGGAGCAAGCAATGCTGCACCTAAAAGGAATCAAAAAAAGCTTCGGCAAGATTGCGGTTCTGCACGGGGTTGATCTGAGCGTTCGCGGTGGCGAAATTCACGCTCTGCTGGGCGAGAATGGCGCTGGAAAATCGACACTGACGAAAATTCTGTGCGGCATCCTGCAACCCAGCAAAGGCGAGATCTGGCTGGAGGGCAAACTTCGCCATTTCAAGGATTATAATGAGGCGATCGACAGCGGCCTTGGGGTCGTGTTTCAGGAATTTTCGCTGATCCCCCATCTCAACGCTGTCGACAATATGTTTTTGGCGCGGGAATTGCGCAATGGCTTTGGCCTGCTCAAGCGGGCCGCCATGCGCACGCGCGCCAAGGACATTCTGGGGCAACTGGGCATCACCATCCCTTTGAATGTGCCGGTTCAAACTTTGTCTGTGGCCGAACAGCAATTTGTTGAGATTGCCAAGGCGCTGGCCCTGAACGCCAAAATACTGGTGCTGGATGAACCAACCGCAACGCTGACACCCGGCGAAGTCGAGCATCTGTTCAAGGTCATGCGGGTTTTGCGCGAACAAGGGGTGGCGATCATTTTCATCTCGCACCATCTCGAAGAAATTTTTGAGATCTGTGATCGCATCACCGTGCTGCGCGATGGCGAATTTGTGGCTTCCTGTGCTGTGAGCGATGTCGATCAACAGCGGCTGGTGGAAATGATGGTTGGCCGCAAAATTGAAAACAGCTTTCCGCCCAAACCAACCATTTCTGAGACGGCACCTGTGGTTTTGGAGGTGTCGGCTGTTCAACTGGCGCGGGGAGGGCCTGTCTCGCGGTTCCATTTGCGGGCCGGAGAAATTCTGGGCTTTGCCGGTCTGGTCGGTTCGGGCCGAACCGAAACGGCCTTGGCGATGATTGGTGCCTATCGGGCAGCCCGTTGCGAACTTTCGATTGACGGGATCACGACACGCTTTTCCGATCCTGCGGAAGCACTGATGAGCGGGATCGGGCTTTTGCCCGAAAGCCGAAAAGATCAGGGGCTGATCACCAGCTTTCCCATTTTGCACAATGTGTCGCTCAACAATTATCGCAAATATCGGCGCGGGTGCCTCTTTATCGACGAGAAGAAAGAACTCGCAGATACCATTGCCGCGATGCAACAGGTGCAGGTGAAAGCGCAAGGGCCAAAGGCGCGCGTCGATACCCTCTCCGGTGGCAACCAGCAAAAAGTGGTGATTGCCCGCTGGCTGAACCACAGCATGAAGGTTCTGATTTTTGATGAACCAACACGGGGCATCGACGTTGGCGCCAAGGCCGAGATTTATCAACTGATGCGCGCATTCACCGCGCGTGGCTATTCCATCATCATGATTTCATCGGAGCTGCCGGAGGTCGTCGGCATGTCGGACCGGGTCTGCGTGTTCCGCTCTGGCGGCATTGTTGCAACCGTCGAAGGTGCGGCCATCAATTCGGAGGAAATCATGACACACGCTACCACCGGGAGGGTTCAAAATGTCGCATGATGCAAGCTCGCTGAGCGACGAAGGACATAAAAGCGCGCTGACATCTGCGCTGAAATCCATTGCTCAATCACCTTTGGCCCTGCCGTTGGTAGGTCTGGTTGTCGTATCAATCTTGGTGGGATTCGCTTCCGACAGCTTCTTTTCGGTCTCCAATATCCTGAATGTTCTCAGGCAGGTCGCGGTGGTTGCCATTCTTGCCGTCGGCATGACCTTTGTCATCCTCACAGGCGGCATTGACCTCTCCGTCGGTGCCGTCATGGCCCTGGCTGGCACCATTGGTGCCGGATTGATGGTGCATTTCGGCCTGCCGGGATGGCTCGGCCTTTTGGCCGGTGTCGGCATTGGCATCGGGCTTGGCATGTTCAATGGGTTGCTGGTGGCATGGGGCCGCATGCCCGCCATTATCGTCACCCTTGCAACCATGGGTATTGCGCGTGGCATCGGCCTGATCTACTCTGGTGGTTATCCGATTTCCGGTCTTCCATCGTGGATTTCATGGTTCGGCGTGGGGCGCATTGGCATTGTGCCGGTGCCGGTTGTGATCATGCTGATTATTTACGCGCTGGCCTGGGTTTTGTTGCAAAGGACACCGTTTGGACGCCATGTCTATGCCATTGGCGGCAACGAATTGGCCGCACGCCTCTCTGGCGTGAAGACGGGCCGGGTGAAACTCGCTGTCTATGCCATCTCAGGTCTTACCGCATCGCTGGCCGCCGTGATTTTAACGGGACGGCTCATGTCTGGCCAACCCAATGCCGGAGTCGGATTTGAGCTGGACGCCATTGCCGCAGTGGTACTTGGCGGCACGGCCATTGCCGGTGGGCGTGGGTTGATTTTGGGAACTTTGATCGGGGCTGTGCTCTTGGGCATCCTCAGCAATGGCCTGAACCTGATGGGCATCAACCCTTATCTGCAAGACATCATCAAAGGCTTCATTATTCTGCTGGCCATCTACATCGCCCGCGACTGGCGATAGCCGGACAGCGTAAACCCCAACAAAATCAACAGATACCATTCATCACTTAAGCAAAAGGGAGAAACACTATGGGTGAATCATTGCAAGGCAAAATTGCCGTTATCACCGGCGCCGCATCCGGTATCGGACTGGCCACCACGGAAATGCTTTTGAAAAATGGTGCAACGGTGGTGATGGTGGATTGGAATGAGACCAGTCTGAAGGAACTGGCCACTAAATTCGGCGAAAAAGCCATTCCGCAGGTGACCAACCTGCTGGATACTGAGAGCTGCGCGGCCATGGTGCCGGAGATTTTGAAAAAGGTCGATCACATCGACATTCTCTACTGCAACGCAGGTACCTATATCGGTGGCGACCTGACGGAAACCAACCCGCAAGCCATCGACAAGATGCTGAACCTCAACATCAATGCGGTGATGAAAAACGTCTATGACGTGGTGCCGCATATGAGCGAGCGCTGCACCGGCGATATTATTGTCACCTGCTCCATTGCCGGTCATTTTCCAACCCATTGGGAGCCGGTCTATGCCGCCTCCAAATGGGCGGTCAATTGCTTCGTGCAAACCATGCGCCGCCAGATGATCCCCCATGGTGTGCGCGTGGCGCAAGTGTCGCCCGGCCCGGTTATTTCGGCTCTTCTGGACGATTGGCCAGAGGAAAATCTGCGCAAGGCCAAGGAATCGGGCAGCTTGATGGAGCCGAGCGAAGTGGCGGATGCCGTGGAATATATGCTGACCCGCAAGCGGTCCGTGACAATCCGCGATATGCTGGTTCTGCCTACCAATTTTGATCGCGTTTAAACCATCAGCATGCCCGCGTTTCAGCAGGAGGAATATTGTGGCCGAATTTGTAATTGGCGTTGATGTTGGCACCGGCTCGGCGCGGGCAGGCGTATTTGATCGGCATGGGCAGCTTTTAGCCCATGCCAAACAGGATATTGTGATTTTTAGAAGTCACCACGGCAATGTCGAGCAATCGAGCGCGCAAGTGTGGCAGGCGGTGTGCAAGGCAGTTGCGGAGGCTGTTGCCCTGGCGAAAATTTCACCAGACGATGTTGTCGGCATCGGCTTTGATGCAACCTGTTCTTTGGTGGTTCAAGGTGCCAAAGGTGGTGTGGGTGATGCCGATCACCCGGAGCGCGACATCATTGTGTGGATGGATCACCGCGCGCTTGAGCAGGCAAGGCGGATCAACAGCATGGGCCATCCAGTGCTGGCTTACGTTGGCGGCAAGATCTCGCCAGAGATGGAGACGCCCAAGCTGTTGTGGCTGCGCGAGCACTTGCCAGAGATATACGCAACGGCTGAAAATTTCTTCGATCTCACCGACTTTCTAACATGGAAATCCACCGGCGCGCTGGATCGCTCTTCCTGCACGGTCACCTGCAAATGGACCTATCTGGCGAAGGAAAACCGTTGGGATGAGAGCTATTTTCGCGCCATTGGCCTTGGCGATCTGGCTGATGACGGCTTTTCCCGCATTGGTCGCCAGGTCGTACATCCCGGCACGGCACTTGGCGATGGCTTGAGCGCAGAAGCGGCGAGAGAAATGAACCTTCGTCCCGGCATTGCGGTGGCGGCGGGCTTGATTGATGCCCACGCCGGTGGCCTTGCAACCGTTGCGGCAAAAGGTGGCGCGCAAGACCCCACGACCTGCCTTGCCTATGTGTTTGGCACATCATCTTGCACCATGACCACGACCTTGGAGCCCACATTTGTGCCGGGCGTGTGGGGGCCTTATTATTCCGCCATGGTGCCCGGCATGTGGTTGAACGAAGGCGGGCAATCGGCGGCGGGTGCGGCCATTGATCACCTCGTCCAGCACCATCCGGCCAGTGGGGAGGTGACGCAAGAAGCATTGCAAGCCAAGAAAAGCCTGCCGCTGTGGCTGGCAGATCGTGCGCTTGAATTGGCGGGAGACGCCTCGAGCGCCGCCGGCCTTGCCAATCAGCTGCATGTGGTGCCGGAATTTTTGGGCAATCGCGCCCCCTTTGCCGATCCCGATGCACGGGCCGTGGTGGTGGGTCTTGGCATGGACACCAGCGCTGACGGCCTGGTTGCGCTTTATATCGCTGGCATTTGCGGCCTTGGTTATGGCCTTCGCCAGATCATTGATGCGCAAGCGGCGAAAGGCGTGCACATCCAGACAATCTCAGTCTCCGGCGGGGCTGGTCTGCACCCGCTTGTGCGGCAAATATTGGCGGACGCCACCGGAATTCCAATTGAGATCACCGCTTGCCCGGAACCCGTGCTGCTGGGCTCGGCCATGCTGGGCGCGGTTGCGGCCAATCTCTATGGGGATTTGCAGACGGCCATGCCAGCCATGTCAGCCATTGCCTTACAATGCCAACCCGCAAGCGGTGCTTTGCGCGACCTGCATGACCGGCGCTATCGCGCCTTTTTACAGCTGCAAACGCTGGCTCGCGACATCCGCATGGGTGGCGCGGCAAAGCCAGAATGACGTTCAAGCCATTGAGGATGCACCAAAAGACGCGAGGAGGAAACAGACATGCAGTTTGCCGGAAAATCCATCATCATCACGGGTGCAGGCAAGGGCATTGGCCGCGCCTGCGCAAAACTCATGGCAGAGCGCGGTGCCGAGGTGATTGCGCTCAGCCGCACGCAATCGGACCTTGACAGCTTGAGGGACGAGATTGGCGGCAGATCCATTGCTGTGGATCTCGCAGACCCTGCGGCCACACGCAAAGCCATGGGTGAAGCGGGCACCGCCGATTTTCTGATCAACAGCGCCGGCACCAATGTGCTCGAATCCAGTTTTGATATGACAGATGCGGGCTATGAAACCGTGATGGGCATCAACCTTCGCGCCGCCTTGATCACCTGTCAGGAATTTGGCCGCGCCCGCCTGCAAGCGGGCGGAGGTGGCGCTATCGTCAACATCACCTCCATTGCCGGGCATCGCGGCTTTCACGAGCATCTCTGCTATGCCGCCTCCAAAGCAGGGCTTGAAGGTGCAACGCGCGTTCTTGCCAAGGAGTTTGGCCCCCACGGCATCCGCGTCAATGCCGTTGCACCAACGATAACACTGACAGAACTGGCAATGGCGGCCTGGAGCGATCCGACCAAGGCCGAACCCATGATGGTGCGCCACCCATTGGGCCGCTTTGCAACTGTTGAGGACGTTGCCACAGCCATTGCCATGCTGCTATCGCCCGACACGGCCATGGTGACGGGCGCTGTGTTGAACGTAGATGGTGGCTTTCTGGCGGTGTGAACAATTCCCAAGAGCCGTTGCAAGGCACTACCTCGCAACGGCTTTTCATGAATTTTCAAGCCTTGCAGGTCTGCACGGCACCCGGCAATTGGCTCCACTGGGCATACCAGTTATTGAACAGCTTGAACTGCGCTTCAACATAGCCACGTTGGCTATCGGTCAAGGCATCCGATTCATTGAAGTGGAGGGTGTATTCCGCATCTCCCTTCAAAACCATCATATGTTTGAAGTAAAGCACCAGATCCGGGCCTTCATCGAAGGATGAGAGAACGGCAAGCGCCTGCTCCAGTTCAAGCGCACGCACGCGTGCATCGGCATCACCCTTTGCGGCGGCCTGTGCAAGATTGCACAAATGCAGCACTTCCTTGGGCAGAACATTGCCGATACCGGTGATGGCACCGGTAGCACCACAATTGACAAAGCCGTGGAAGACGGCGGTATCGACGCCAATCATCAAGGTCACTTCGTCATCCCGGCTGGTGATGTTTTCTGCGGCGTAGCGCATATCGTCCAAACCGCCGAATTCCTTGAAGCCAACAAGGTTGGAATGTTCTGCCCGCAGCGCAAAAAACAGATCGGCGCGTGTGGCAAAGCCATAATAGGGGCTGTTGTAAATCACGGCTGGAAGCTCAGGGGCGGCCGACAGGATTGCCTTGAAATGGGCTTTTTGGGCAGAAATCACCGAGCCCCGCGACAACACGCGCGGAATGACCATCAAGCCCTTGGCACCAACCTTTTGCGCGTGCGCCGCATGGGCAACCGCCGTCGCGGTGTTGACCGCACCTGTGCCGACAATCACCGGAACCCCGGCTTTTGCAAGGCGCTCAACGCCTTCCATGCGCTGGGCATCCGTCAAAAGCGGCCAATCGCCCATTGATCCGCAATAGACAACGGCAGACATGCCAGCATCGATCAGTTCTTTGCCTTTGCGCACCAGCCCATCGAAATCGGGGGTTCTGTCGTCTTTGCAAGGCGTCATCAAGGCCGGAACGACACCTGAAAAAATATTGCTGGCCATGTCTATCTCCTAGAGTTTGTCAGGGAAAAGTGGAACCCGGTTTTCCCGAAAAGACAAACGAAAACAAAAGAATCTAGAGTCTGTCTGGTTCAATCTGAACTTGCAGACTCTAGGATGGGGCTTTGACGGAGAGCGCCGATTTTTATGGTTCAGATCCGTCCTGTGAGACAGCATTACTCTTTTGTATTTTATTTGTCGACAAGAAATCATTCACCCTCAAAGATCAATGTCGAGCCTTTCATGGCCAACCAGCATTTTCTTCACCTGCTCAACAATTTGTTCGGCGTGTTCGCGGGCAAGACGCTCGGAAAGGTCCAGATTGCGATCAGCAATGGCGGCAATCATCTCATCGTGCTCCACCACGAAACGCTGGGGCAAGCGGTCATCATAGGACTGGTAATAAAGCCGCAAAATGCGTCTGCCCTCATCGAGGAGCCGCTTGAACAGTGTGGTAAAATAGGGATTGCGTCCCGCTTCTGCGATGGAGAGATGAAAGGCGGCATTGGTGGCAATCATGGACAGCGCGTTTTGCGCGTTTACGGCAGCCGTAAAGGCGGCCTGATCTTCGCGAATGCGCAGCAGATCATCGGCACGGTGATATTGAGCGGCGAGCCTGGTGGTGACCCGATACATCAGCGTCAGCGCATCGAAATAGGTATGCATATTGAGAAAATCGATGTTTGACACCATGGTCGAGCGATTTGGCAATGTCTCAATCAAGCCTTCTCCTGCCAGCCGCACCAGTGCTTCGCGAATGGGCGTTCGCGACATTTTAAATCGGTCAGCCAGTTGGACTTCATCGACAAAACTGCCGGGTGACAGAACGAGATCAAGGATTTCATCGCGCAAAATGTCATAGACCATTTTCACGCCTGAGCCTCGTTTGCGCTCACTCTGGGGTGCCGTGTCCAAATCTGTCATGATCATCATCTTTCTTGCCATCTGCCGCAGCCAAAATCATGGTGCGCAAAACTGTTTACACGCATTTGCACGAAATTTCGCTCCATCAGCTTGATTATCCGCGGACCAGAATGTTTTTTGACATTTTCGCCGAATGATCGACTAAAATTTTACATGCGCTATTTTTTTCGCAGTCTCCCGCTATAAATTTATATTTCACAACATCCACGTTGGTTGTATTCTTGCACACATAAAGACATAGAGTGTGTGTGACAGCACAAGCAGAACGGTCCATTCTTGATGACAAAAAGCGGCGATAAAACAATGGCGGACTTTGCCAAGTCCAGCGGCATCTCGCGTCCCACCTTGTCTAAATATTTTGATGATCCCACCAGCGTGAAGCCGGCAACCCGCGCCGCCATTGAGGCAGCACTCCGCTCATCAGATTACCAACCCAATCTGTATGCCCGCAATCTCAATCGCAAGCGCACCCGCAATGTTGGTATTCTTGTGCCTGCTCTGACCGACCCCTTTTATGCCGAAATGGTCAACCGGCTGGAGCTGAGCCTGCGGGCCGAAGGCTATTGGCCCATTGTCATTTCCTCGCACGGATTGCCGGAGCTGGAAGCCGAGGCCGTCAACACCATGTTGTCGTTGAAGGTGGCCGGTGCCCTGATTGCCCCGCTTGGGTTCAAGTCTGATCCGAAAGTCTTTGAAAAACTGGGGCAAAACCTGCCGATTGTCTATTTCGATACTTATCTAGAAGGCCCCTGGCCCTTCATTGGCAATAATAACACCCAAAGTGTTGCGATGATCGTCGATTATCTATGCCGGTCTGGCGATGCACCTGCCTATCTGGATATTCCCCATATCAACCTGAACTCTCCCGAGAGGCTGGCCAGTTACATCGCCACCATGGAGGCGGCGGGGTTTGAGCCACGGGTGATCGAAACCAATGCAGACTACACCTGGGATTTCGAGCGTATTGGCTACGAGCAGATGGAGGATTTGCTGCGCCGCCATATGCTGCCCAGCAAAACCATTCTGTGTGCCAACGACCGTCTGGCATTTGGCGCTATGGCTGCCGCCTATGCCAACCAGCATAAGGTGGGGCGCGGGAGGGGCGCGCACCTGCGCATTGCCGCCCATGATGACCATCCGTTAAGCCGCTACACCTGCCCATCGCTGACCACCATGGCGCAGGACTTTGCCGCCATGACCGCCCATTGTGTCAGCACGCTTCTGGCTCTTTTGGATGACGTGGATGTTGCCAGCCTCACTCGTCAGGTGCGGTTGGATGGCACGCTGGTGATGCGGCAATCTGCTTAAACCTTAAGCACCTCTAAACTGCGCCATGCGGCGACCGCTTCAACAACGGCCTCGCGCGCTGCCGGAATGTGACGACCCATCGACACAAAACCATGAATCTGTCCCGGCCAGAGGCGTGAGATAACGCGCACGCCCTCCTGTTGCAGGCGCACGCCATAGGCCGTTCCTTCATCTTTCAGAATATCCAGACCGGCAAGGGCAATAAATGCGGGTGGCGCATCGGCAAGGCTATCGGCCCGCAGTGGTGAAACACGCCAATCGGTGATGTCGTCAGGGGTGCGGATATAATGCTCGCGAAACCAGCGCATTGTCGCGGCGGTCAGGCCAAAACCTTCGCTGTAGTGGCGGTAGCTGTCTGCCGTCTGGGTCGCATCGGTATTGGGGTAAAACAACAATTGGGCGGCAACAGCTGGAACATGATCTGATCGCGAAAACAGCGCTACAACACTTGCAAGATTGCCGCCTGCGCTATCGCCCGAAACGGCAATGCGCTGCGGATCAATGCCCAGATCCGTGGCCGAATTGGCCATGAAATGCAGCACATCCAAGCAATCCGTCAGGCCTGCAGGAAATTTATGCTCTGGCGCAAGGCGATAGTCTGGACACACAACCACGCATCCAGCCTCATTGGCAAACCACCGGCAGATCTCATCATGCGATATAAGATTGCCAATCACCCAGCCACCGCCATGCAGGTAAAGCAGGGACGGTGCATCTTGCGGAGGCGCGCCTGTGCCGCGATAGATTCGCACCGTCAACTCCCCATCCGCCGTTTTCAACACACGGTCTTCAACCGATGCCACGGCGTCTCGCACACCTTGCAATATGGGCAGCCCGGCAATGTAATCAATTCGTGCCTGAGCAGGCGTGCCAAGCTCAAAGGGTGGAGCATTGGCCGCCTGCCCAATGGAGAGAACGTGCGCGGCATGCCGATCAATGATCGTGTTCATGACTTATGCCACCGAGCTTATACCAAAAGACTGCGGGCTTCGTCTTCCCCCAGCAAGGGTGGTTGCGCAACGCTTCCAGTGATTGTCACCGATTGCTGGTTTTCGCCAGACAGCAAAATCGCCTCCATGATTTCCAGCACATGCAGGGCTAAATCGCCAGAGGCGCGCGGTGCGCGGCCCTCATGAAGGGCGCGGACCAGATCGGCCACGCCAACCATGCGGTAATTGGCACGATCAGGTGCATCAAACGGCCAATTGCGCACACCAAACAGCTGTTGATCACTGTCAAAATCCTGCCAGTCTGCGCCCCGCGCGGAAAGCGAGACGGTGCCGCCAAAGGTGTCGGGGTCGGGCAGACGCAGCGAGCCTTCTGTGCCATGCAACTCAATCGGATGGTTGGAATGGCGAAACACATCCCAGGATGCCCCGAAATTCACGGTGGCACCGCATTGAAACTCAAGCAGCGATAAAACATTGGTGGGGGTGCCAACGGTGAAGCTTGTGTTTTGAAACGGACCTTCCGCCGTGATCAGGCGCTGATCTTGCCCCTTGGTGGCCATGGCCATGACCCGCACCACAGGACCAAGCAGATTGACCAGCATTGTCAGATAGTAAGGCCCCATATCAAACACGGGGCCACCACCCGGCTGATAGTAGAATTGTGGATTGGGATGCCAATGTTCCATGCCGCGCCCCATCATGAAAGCGGTGCCGCTGACCGGCTTACCAATGGCTCCTTGCTCCATCAACAGCCGCGCGCGGCGCCCGGCAGCGCCCAGGAATGTGTCGGGTGCCGAGCCAAGCAACAGGCCTTTGGCTTTGGCGGCCTGCACCAGTTTTCGGCCAGCCTCAGCAGAGGTTGCCAAAGGCTTTTCGGTAAACACATGCTTGCCCGCATCCAACGCTGACATGGTGACATCAAAATGCACTGCCGGAACAGTGAGGTTGAGGATGAGATCAACCTCTGGATCGGCCAGCAACTGATCAACACTGAGGGCGCGGATATTATATTCATGCGCGCGAACGGCTGCCATCTCGGCGTTAATGTCGGCGCAGGCGCGCAATTCTACGCCCGCAAACAGCGCCGCATTGCGCAAATAGGTCATCGAAATATTGCCACAGCCGATCACGCCAAGGCCGATCTTGTTCTTGATTGTCGTCGTCACGTCTTCGCTCCTCCACATGCCTCCCGGCACCTCAACTAGAATTAAAGCATTTTATTTCTTGACGCGCGACAATTTTTTGTGAAACATACGGAAATACTGGCGGAGTTGGAGATCGTCAGTTGTCCTGGGAGGGAACCATGAATGATTTTAAGAAGGAGCCCAACGGCTCCAATGCTGTCGGCCATGCAATGATGGTTGATCGGCGTCAGCTTTTGATGGGTGCAGCCACCGGTGTCGCGGCCCTTGGCGTCGCCAGCACGCTGGGTATGCGTTCCGCCAGAGCCGCAGATCGAACCGAAATCAGCTTCGCCAGTGCCAATTTCTTTGGCAAGGAGCGTCTTGGCGATCTGGTAAAAGCGTTTAATGAATCGCAAGATCGTATTCTGGTAAAGTTCATTGAGCTGCCGCCGCCAAGCTCATCAACCGAAGTGTATCAGGGGCTTGTGCAGCAGCTGGCGCGCAAAAATGGCACGCCCGATGTGTTTACGCAGGACGTGGTGTGGATTGCAGGTTTTGCCGCCGCTGGCTGGGCCTTGCCGCTGGATGAGTATTTCCCAAAAGACAAGCGCAAAGACTATTTCCCCGGCACAGTCGCGGCCTGCACCTATAATGAAAAATTGACGGCGCTGCCGTGGTTCGTCGATTCCGGTATGTTCTACTACCGGAAGGATCTGGTTGATAAGCATGGCGGCAAAGTGCCAGAGACCTGGCAGGATATGGCCACCATGGCAGCTAGCGCCCAAAAGGCAGGCGATGTCAAATTTGGCTATCTCTGGCAGGGCAAGCAGGCCGAAGTGCTGATCTGTGATGCGGTGGAAATCATCACATCCAATGGCGGCTCCATTTTGGCCCCCGATGGCAAATCGGCCATGATTGGTGAAAAGCCAGCCATTGAAGCCATCCAATTCCTGTATGACACCATTAACACGACCAAAATTAGCCCGCAGAACGTTCTGTCCTGGGATGAAGAGCCGTCGCGCCAGCCCTTCACTGCAGGCGATGGCATGTTCATGCGCAATTGGTCCTATGTTTATCCCATTGCGCAGGACCCGAAGGCCTCGCAGGTGGTGGATAAGGTCGCGGTTGCGCCGCTGCCGCATTTCGCTGGTGGCAAAAGTGCAGCTTGCCTTGGTGGCTATCAGCTTGGTGTCAATGCCAACACCAAAAAGCGTGAGGCCGCCATTGAGTTTCTCACGTGGATGTCCTCGCCGGAAACCCAGACCCGCCTCGCGCTTAACCTTGGCCTTGCGCCATCGCGCCCCGCTATCTTCGATGATCCGAAACTGAAGGCAGAACAGCCGTTTATGGCAAGCCTGCAAAGCGTGTTTACCGGGGCAACGCCAAGGCCGATTACGCCAGAATATGCCAAGGTCAGTTTGGCGCTGCAATCCAGCATTTCCAAAGCCTTGGTGAGCGGCAATGTCAAGGCAGAGCTGGAAGCGGCAGCGGCCCAAGTCAACAAGATCGTGGCCTGATATGGCGTTCACGGTCACAGCCTCAGTTGCGGGGCGGACACGCAAAGCAAGGAGGGCGCTGACCCGCGCCCTCTGGCCCTGGCTTTTGTTGCTGCCCGCGTTTATCTCGCTTGGCTCAGTGTCGTTTTATCCAATTCTCAACGGTCTTTATCTGTCGCTGACTGATAGTTCACTGATTACCCAGAGCGACAATTTCATTGGCCTTGCCAACTACACGCAATTGATCGCTGATCCGGCCTTCTGGAATGCATGGTGGCATACCATCTGGTTCACCACTGCATCGACTGTGCTCGAAACGTTGATCGGCCTCGCTATGGCGTTGATCTTGTGTGAGACATTTGCCGGGCGCGGCATGATCCGGGCTGCCATGCTGGTGCCATGGGCCATGCCCACCGTTGTGACCTCCAAAATGTTCGGCTGGTTGTTTGATGGCCAGCACGGCATTATCAATTTCATTTTGCTGCATATGGGGCTGATCGACCAGAATGTGAACTGGTACGGATCGCCGGATACGGCGCTGATCACCATCATCATTGCCGATGTGTGGAAAACCACCCCTTTTATGGCGCTGCTGCTGCTGACCGGTCTTCAAACCGTGCCGAAATCGCTGATGGAAGCGGCGCGGATGGATGGTGCCAAAAGCTGGGCGATTTTTTGGAACATCCGCCTGCCGTTGCTGCTGCCAACGCTTTTGATTGCCGGGCTGTTTCGCGCCCTTGATGCTTTCCGCATTTTTGATCTTGTTTACGTGTTGACCGGCGGCGGGCCTGCGGATTCGACTGAGACGCTCTCAACCCTGTCCTACAAGGTGCTGTTTTCAACCCTGCAATTTGGCTATGGCTCGGCCATGTCCACCGCCATGTTTGTGACAGAAGGCGTGATTGCCGTGGTGTTTTGCGTCTTTCTTGTTCGCCAGATCAGGAGAACAACATGATGGCAACCCGATCAATTTTGCAAAATGCCGTGATCTTCCTCGGTGCTGTGTTCATTCTGCTGTGGTCGGCTGGTCCATTTTTGTGGCAGTTTTCCACTTCGCTCCAGCTCGATAAGGCGCTGACCGATCCGGTGCCGTCACTAATCCCCAGCCCTTTCACGCTGGAGCATTATTACAATGCTTTTGTCGAAAAGGGCCTGCATCATTACATACTCAACTCGCTGATTGTGTCGCTCTCAACCACGGCGCTCTGCCTGATTGTCGGCGCGCTGGCCGCCTTTGCGCTGTCGCGTCTGGATATTCGTGGCCGGTTCGGCATTTTGATGGTGATCCTGTCGGTGTCGATGTTTCCGCAAATTGCATTGGTGGGGCCGCTCTATCTGCTGGCGTCCGAGCTTGGGTTGCTGGATACACATACGGTTTTGATCATCACCTATCTGGCCCTTGGCCTGCCGCTGGTGACGTGGATTTTGTTTGGCTATTTCGAGACCCTGCCGCGCGAAATTGATGAGGCAGCGCGGATGGATGGCGTGGGCGTGATTGGCCTTTTGTGGCACATCATCTTGCCCATGTCGCTGCCAAGCCTGGTCACCACCGGCTTGCTGGCCTTCATCACCGCATGGAACGAATTTTTGTTTGCGCTGGCCTTTACCTCCAATCAGGAAAGCCAAACCATTCCGGTCGGCATCGCCAATTTCACCAACCAATATTACGTGCCCTGGGGCGACATTGCTGCCGCATCGGCGGTGGTCACTGTGCCCCTCATCATTCTTGTGCTGGTGTTCCAGCGCCACATCATCGAAGGCCTGACACAGGGCGGAATCAAGGAATAGACCATGACCAAGGATTTAAAGGTCGGCTGCCAGACGTTTACATGGGAAATGCTGGGCGATGCCTGGCGCGGATCGGCAGATGATCTGCTCAAGGCCATTTCGGCTGGTGGGTATGCGGGCATTGAAATCACCGACACCATGGTTGGTGATTATGCGGAAAGGCCCACCAATTTCGCCAGGGCGCTCAAACAGCACGGGCTGCATCTGGTTTCTTTTGCTTTTGGCTCCAAAACGGGTTTCACGCTGGCCGATCAGCGTAAGAATGATCTGAAATTTGCGCAAAAATGGGTTGATTTTGCCGCCCATTTTACCGGCGCTCTGGTCTCGATTGGCTCGGCAACCATTGTCTCGGATGGACCGCGCGATGAAAAATTTGCCATTGCCGCTGAATTTTACAATCGCGCCACAGCACTTGGAAAAGCCGCGGGCGTTGATGTTGCCATCCACCCAAGTTCGCATCACAACACGCTGCTGTTTGATCGCAAAGACTACGACCAGATGTTTGCGCTGCTCGATCACACCGTCGGCTGGGTTCCCGATACCGGCCATATCCTGCGCGGCCATAGCGACATTCTCGATACGCTGACCACCTATCAAAGCCGTATTCGCTATCTGCACCTCAAAGATGTCGATGCCCATGGCCAATGGGCGATGCTGGGCGAGGGCGCGTTAGATGTGCAGCCGGTCATCGACATCGTTGCCAAGGCACCCGGTTTTAACGGCTGGCTGGTGCTGGAAGAAGAATCCGACACTGCGACGAAAGATCCGGCTTTGGCCGTCAAGCGCAACCGCGAAACCATGCGCCATTACGGTTTGTGAGGAGCAAGTTGATGATTGAGAAAGAACAGCGCCGCTTGCGCATGGGCGTGCTTGGTTGCGGACCCATTGCCCAATTTGCCCATCTGGAAAGTTGCGCCAAAGCGCGCAACGCCGATCTTTACGCCATTTGTGATGCCGCACCCGACCTGTTGGCGCGCATGGGGGCCACCTATGAGCCACAAAAAATGTTTGGCGATTATGATGCCATGCTGGCCGATCCCGAACTGGAAGCGGTGATTATTGCCACTTCCGATGCCTATCACGTCCCCATGTCGATCAAGGCCTTGGATGCGGGCAAGCATGTGCTGTGTGAAAAGCCAATCGGCGTCTCAGTCGAAGAAGGCGAAATGCTGGCCGCCGCCGTCAAGCGATCCGGTAAGGTGCTGCAAGTTGGCCATATGAAGCGCTTTGATCCGGCGTTGGAAGCCGCCCGCGATTTTGTGCGTGATGACATCGGCCAGATTTTTGCAATGAAGGCGTGGTATTGCGATTCCACCCATCGTTACACCAATACCGATGCTGTGCAGCCGCTGCCGATTACCAGCAAGCTTGCAAAAAAGCCATCCGGCAATCCCAAGGCCGATTTGCGGCAATATTTCATGCTGGCCCATGGTTCGCATCTGGTCGATACAGCGCGTTTTTTCTGTGGCGAGATTGTCGCCGTGCGCGCACGTTTGCTGGAGCGGGCAGGGGCTTACTGCTGGTTTGTAGAAACCGAATTTGCCAATGGCGCGCTTGGCCATCTTGATCTCACCGTTGCCGTGCGCATGGATTGGCACGAGGGCTTTCAGCTCTATGGCGAAAATGGCTCCGTCACCGCCAAGACCTTTAACCCATGGTATTTCCGCGCCAGCGAAGTGGATATTTTCGTTGAGAAAGACGCCACCAGTCGCAGACCGTTGGGGGCCGATGGCCATTTCTTTCGCAGGCAAGTGGAAGGTCTGGCCGACACGGTTTTGAACGGCGCGCCGATGCGCGGAGCCAATGTGGAGGATGGCATCGCCTCCATCCGAGCCATGGTTGCCATTGCCCGCTCGGTGGAAACCGGCAATCGCGTTGAGCTTGCCTCGGTAACGGGAGCGGTATGATGCAGGTTGGTATTTTTGCCAAGACCTTTGCAGGCACCGATCCACTAGCCGTGCTGACCGCTGTTCGCGCCAGCGGGTATGATGCAACCCAGTTCAATCTTGCCTGCTGCGGCTTGCCATCCATGCCCGATGAGGTTGCGCAAAGCACGATCGCCGCGATCCTTACGGCAAGCAAAGCCAGCGGCGTTGCGCTTGTGGCCTTGTCCGGCACCTACAACATGGCGCACCCGGATCAACGGGTGCGTGACACCGGCCTCAAGCAATTGGAAACGGTTATCAAAACCGCATCAGCCCTGTCCATTCCGCTGGTCACGCTGTGCACCGGCACGCGCCATGCTTCTGATCAATGGGCGCATCATCCTGACAATAGCGACCCTTCCGCCTGGGCGGATATGGCGCGTGAGATGGCAAAAGCCTTGGATCTTGCGGAGCACTTTGGTGTAACGCTCGGCATCGAGCCGGAGCAGGCCAATATTGTCACCTCAGCAGACGATGCCATGCGGCTGATTAGTGAGATGGGCTCAAACCACCTGCGGATCGTTTTGGACCCCGCCAATCTGTTTGAAGCGGCAACCGTGGATGAGGCGAGAGACATCGTCACCAAAGCGGTTGAGCGCGCAGCCGGCCATATCACCATGGCCCATGCCAAGGATCGATACGCAGATGGCCGCTTTGCAACGGCGGGCCATGGCGTGGTTGATTTTCCGTGCTTTATCGCGCGCCTGAAAGCCACCGGCTTTGATGGCCCCTTGATAACCCATGGCTTGAGCGCCGATGAAGCACCAGAGGTGGCCCGGTTTTTAAACGGATTGGTGGCGTGATGGCGCAAAGCATTCTCACGCGCCTTGGTGCCAAGCTCAACCTTGTTGAAACCGGTCAGGGCTTGCCGGTGGTGTTTCAACACGGGCTTGGCGGCGATTTTGCGCAAGTGGCACAAACATTTCCCAACACTCTCAACATGCGCCGCATCACGCTGGAATGCCGGGGGCACGGCGGCTCAACGCTGGGTGACGTGCGGCCTTTTTCGATTGCGATGTTTGCAAACGATGTGCTGGCTGCCGTTGATCAACTGGGCATTGAGCGCTTTGTTGCGGGTGGCATTTCCATGGGGGCGGCCATTGCGCTACATCTGGCCCATTTTCACAAAGACCGTGTCAGCGCTTTGCTGCTGGTGCGGCCAGCGTGGTCGTTTGAAGCAAAGCCTGCCAATATGCAGCCGATCCGCATGATTGCCGATTTGTTGCAATCCTATCCGATCGAGGAAGCCAAACAGCGGTTTTCGTCCTCCAGCATTGCATTGGCTTTGCAGCAAAACGCGCCCGACAACCTCGCCTCCCTGCTGGGCTATTTTGAACGCGACGACGCCACCGCATTTGCCGAGGTTTTGACCGATATTGCGTCTGACGGCCCCGGCGTTTCAAAAGCGGAGGCGGAGACCCTTTCCATTCCAACTTTGATTGTCGGCAACCAGATGGATGCCATTCATCCACTCAGCACGGCGGTTGAATTGGCCGCAACCCTCCCTGATGCGCAGTTTGTCGAAGTGGCTGCGAAAGCAGCCGACAAGGCCCTGCATTTTGCGCAGACGCAAGAATCCATCACCCAATTTCTCACCATGCATTGCAGCGAAAAGGGCCAGTTATGACCTCCACAAACACCTTATCAAGCCAAGCAATTGTAAAGGCTCTGCCGCGCCACAGGCTGTTGTGCGAATTTTCGCTCTGGTCTGCCGATCTTGCCAATATGGCAAGCGATTTGAAGCGGATTGAACAGTATGTCGATCTCCATCACATTGATGTGGCCGATGCCCGCTTTACCCCCGGATTTCTGTTTTTTCCAGATTTTGTCGCGCGCATTGCTGCTTTGACCGAAAAGCCCATCCACGTTCACCTCATGGTCGAGGCTGAGATTGTCGAAGAGCAAACCCGCCAGTTTATTGAGGCCGGGGCCGATTTGATCAGCGTTCACTCCGAAAATGGTGAGGCGGGTTTGCGCGCCATTGCGCTTGCCAAACAGCTCGGGGCTGCGACCGGCGTTGTGCTGCGGCTGGAAACGCCGGTGGAGGCGGTTAAACCGTTTTTGAGCGAAGTGGATATGGTCACGCTGCTTGGCACATCGATTGGTGTAAAAGGGCAAAGCCTGTCTGATAAAGCCTGTGATCGCTTGATCGAAGCGCGCACTCTGATGAGGCAGGCCGGGCGCGAAGCAGACATTATCCTGGCAGCCGATGGCGGCATTCGTGAGCAAACGGTGCCGCTGTTGCGCGCAGCCGGTGCTGAAACCGTCGTGCTCGGCTCGCTGGCCTTTGGTGATAAAGACCTCAACAGCCGCATCCAATGGCTGCATGGCTTGGAGAGCAAGGTTCAGTGACAGCCGCCGCCCTCGCCATTGATCTTGGAGGAACTCAGCTGCGGGCCGCAATGGTCAGCAGCGCAGGCAGCATTCTGTCGTTTGCCGTTGAGCCGACCCGCGCTCTGGACGGCCCAGAGGCAATTATCGCCCAGATATTTTCCCTGCTGGAAGAGATCGTGCGACAAAATCCAGGGCAGGTGCCCGTGGGCATCGGCATTGCCGCACCCGGTCCGCTTGATCCCAAAGCGGGCATGGTGATTGCACCGCCAACCTTGCGCGGTTGGCATAATGTGCCGCTCGCCAAGATCATCGGCCAGCGGTTTTCCGCACCCGTGTGGCTGGAAAACGATGCCAATGCCGCAGCGCTTGGCGAATGGCGTTTTGGTGCCGGTCGCGGCGTCGATTCCATGGTGTTTGTCACGGTGTCCACCGGCATTGGCGGCGGTGTGATTGCCGATGGGCGCATCCTGCACGGGCGGCGCGGTTTGGCGGCAGAAATTGGCCATATGACCATTACCCATGAGGGCGAACGGTGCTTTTGCGGTGCCATTGGCTGTTTTGAAGCGGTGGCCTCTGGAACAGCGCTTGGTCGGCGGGCAAGTGCGCGCACAAAGCCGTTTGATGGCTCAGCCATGCGCGCGCTGTCTGCCAATGCCGATGTCAGCGGGCGCAATGTGGTGGATGCCGCCCGCCAGGGCGATGCGCTGGCCAAACAACTGCTGGATGATGAAGCGCGGTGGCTGGGCATTGGCTTTACCAATCTGCTCCATCTGTATTCGCCAGATATGATTGTCATGGGCGGTGGCATTTCTCATGGCTTTGATCTTTTGCAAGCCGGAATTGCCAGCGCGATGCGTGAGCGCGCCATGCCCGCATATCGCGATGTGCCGGTTGTGACCGCCCAACTTGGCCATCACGCTGGCCTGGTGGGGGCCGCCAGTCTGGTCTTTCAAAACCACATCCATTCAGAGGAGGCCTCTCATGGCTAATCTTACGCTACAAAAGGTTCACAAGGCCTATGGCGCTGTTAACGTCATCAAGGGCATTGATCTTGAGGTCGAGGACCGCGAATTTGTGGTCTTCGTTGGCCCTTCTGGCTGCGGAAAATCCACCTTGTTGCGGATGATTGCGGGGCTTGAGAAAATCACCGGCGGTGATCTGCTAATTGATGGGGAGCGGGCCAATGACATTGACCCGTCTGAGCGCGGCCTTGCCATGGTGTTTCAGTCCTATGCGCTCTATCCGCACATGACCGTTGCCGAAAATATGGGATTTGCTCTCAAGATCGCCAGAATCGCCCCCGCTGAGCGTGCACGAAAGGTGGAGGAGGCGGCCAAAGTGCTGGAACTGTCGCATCTTCTCGATCGCAGGCCCAAGGATCTCTCCGGCGGCCAGCGCCAGCGGGTGGCGATTGGCCGCGCCATTGTGCGCAATCCAAAAGTGTTTTTGTTTGATGAGCCTTTGTCCAATCTCGATGCCGCACTTAGGGTTCACATGCGCTTGGAATTGATGCGCCTTCACAAAGCGCTGGATGCCACAATGATCTATGTGACCCATGATCAGATTGAAGCCATGACCATGGCCGATAAAATCGTGGTGCTGAATGGCGGCCACATTGAGCAGGTCGGCTCACCGCTTGATCTCTACAATCAGCCCGCCAATATGTTTGTCGCGGGCTTTATCGGCTCACCCAAAATGAACATGCTTGCCGTCGAGATTGCAAAGGTCAGTGCAACGGATGTGAGCGTCATCCTGCCCGGTGGCAATACGCTGACCATTGACTGCGCGACCGAAGGATTAGAGTTGGGTGCCACCATCACGTTGGGCATAAGGCCAGAGCATTTGCGCATCGGCCAAAGCGGTGTTTTTAAAGGGCAGGCGGTGCTGGCCGAACGGCTGGGTGGTCTGACAATTTTCCACGTCGATCTCGATCCTCATACAAGCCTGGTTGTGCAAACGGACGGTGCAGACCAAACTGCCTTGGGCACACCCATTGGCTTGCAGGTTGATCCCGCCAACTGCCATCTGTTTGATGCTGACGGCCGATCTTTGCGGCTCAACGCCGTGCAAATGGCTTAAACCAGCCCAAACCATCCAGCGTATGGCCACTCGGGATATATTCACAGCCGACAAAGCCCTGATAATCAAGCTCGTCCAGCAGGTTAAACAGATAGGGATAGTTCAACTCTTCACCATCGGGCTCATGGCGTGATGGCACGCTGGCAATCTGCACATGGCCTGTCATGGGGATAAGCTGGCGCAAGCGGGTGGCGACATCGCCGTGGATGATTTGGCAGTGGTAAATGTCAAATTGTAATTTAACATTGCTCAAACCAAGGCCTTGGATAAAGTCCGCTGCCCTATCGACATTGTTAAGGAAATACCCCGGCATATTGCGCGGATTAATCGGCTCCAGCAAAAGCGCAATCCCGCACTCGGAAAGCTTTTCTGCCGCGTAAACAACAGAGCGGTGATAGGCCTTTTGTGCAACCGGATCATTGGGGTCTGCAAGTCCCGCCATCAAATGCAAACGCTTTGCACCCACGGCTTGCGCATAATCCAGTCCCTTGGCAATCGACGCTGCCAGATCATCAAAGCGCAAGGCAAGGGCTGCCATGCCGCGCTCGCCAGCCTGCCAATCGCCGGGCGGCAGGTTGAACAGCGCTTGCGTCAATCCATTGCGCGTCAGCCGATCGGCGATGGCTTCCGACTTTTCCCCATAGGGAAACAAATACTCAACGGCGGAAAAGCCTGCATCAGCCGCCGCATCAAACCGATCCAGAAACGACCATTCGTTGAACATCATTGTCAGATTGGCAGCAAAGACTGGCATACTGTCTTCTTTCGTCACCGTTGGGTAAATTTCCACACGCAACGAACAGATATAAACCGCGACAGCGCCTCAATCCATATGGAAAACCGGCTCCATCATCGCCCACCACTCACCCTGTTGTCGGGTGTCCAGCGGTGCCTGGCACGGAATGCAAAAAGACCACCACTCCTGATTTTTAGGGTTGGCCGCCATCTTGGCCATATCGGCTTCATAGTCACTGCCGTGATATTCATAATAGCCAAACAGCAGATTTTCAGGCTCGCGCAGAAAAATCGTATAATTGGCGATGTTACAGTCTGCAAGAAGCGCCAGAATTTCCGGCCACACGGCAGCATGCAGCCGCTTATAAGTGTCCACCATATCCGGCTTGACGCCAATCACCATTCCCATACGTTGCATCATCATATCCTGTAAAATCGGGCTGCATTGCCACCAAACACGTGCTCATGGTGTTCTCTCAAAACAATTTCTTCACACTGCGAAAGCCAGCGCATATAATCGCCAGCGAGGCGCACCACTGGCCAATCGCTGCCCCAGAGAACACGATCCGGGCCAAAAAGCTCAAGAATTGTCTCGATATAGGGGCGCAGAGCCTCCGGCTTTTGTGCACCCGCTTCGGTTAAAAGACCAGACAGCTTGCAGTGAACATGTGGGTAAGCGGCAAGCCTTGCCATATCCTTTTGCCAATTTATAAACCGGCCTTGCGCGATTTCGGGTTTCGCGCCGTGATCAATCACCACGCGCAAATCGGGCGAGCGCTCAACGCGCTGCAAAAGCCCTCGCAACTGCCATGGCATCACCAAAGCATCAAAGGCCAGATCAAGCGCAATCATCGTGGCAATCGCCTGATCAAGGGAAGGCTTGGCAATCCAATCATCGTCCGGCATGCTCTGGAGCATGGGTCGCAGACCTTTTATCATAGGATTGGCGGCCAACCGAGCAATCTGCTCACGCGCATCCGATGCGCTGAGATCGACCCAGCCAACGACACCTTTGATAAAATCGTGCTCAGATGCCAGAGCCAGCATGAATGCCGTGTCTTCTGCCCTTTCCATGGTTTGCACCAAAATGGTGCCATCCATGTTTGCTTCCTTCAACAACGGCAACAAATCGTCGGGCGTGAAATCACGATAGATCGCTGCAAGCTCGGCGGGTGGCCACTCACCCTTGCGATCTTTCAAGTGCCAAAAATGCTGATGCGCATCAATTCGCATGGTTTATCATCCAGCCAATGGCAGCGGTGCTTCAGGATCAATCAGTGCTTGCGCCTTCAGTGCATGCCAAAACTCATCCGCAATGCTTTCTTCCAGCCAATCGGCATTGGATGAGATCTGCCCGCCATTGCGCGCACCCGACACCACCGACACCGCAGCCGGATGGGCCAGCGGAAACTGCAAGGCGGCGGCTTGCAGGGTTACGCCCATATCATCACAGACTTTTTGCAGCGCTTCCACGCGGGTCAATAACTCTGCCGGTGCATCGGTATAGTTGAATTTACGATTGCCGGCCAAAATGCCGGAGTTAAAGGCACCCGCAATCACAATGGCCGTACCAACCTTTGCACAGTCATTCATAAAGCTAAGGCTTTGCTGTTCCAACAGCGTATAGCGCCCGGCCAGCATGGCCACATCAATGTGGGTTTGCGTCATGGCATCGCGCACCACTTCCCACTCATTGACGCCAAGGCCAATGGCTTTCACGGCCCCTTGCTCTTTCAAGCTGTTCAAGGCCTTGAACCCGCCACCTGTCGTCAACTGCGCCCAGTAATGGGCGTTTTTATCGCCATGGGTGACCGTGCCAATATCGTGGATGTAGAGAATATCAGGATCAATCACCCCAAGCCGCTTCTGGCTGTCTTCAAACGAGCGGAAAATGCCATCAAAGCTATAATCATAAACGCCTTGAAAGGGCAGGGGATTGATAAAACCGTTGGCTTCATCGCCAATGTTCGCATCTGGCTGCATCAGTCGTCCCACCTTGGTGCTGACCACATAATCCTTGCGTGGCTTATCTGTCAGCATGGTGCCCAGCCGCAGCTCTGCGCGGCTATGGCCATAATGGGGTGCCGTGTCAAAATAGCGAATGCCACGCTCCCACGCAGCATCAAAGGCGGTTTTGCATTCGTCATAGCTGGTCAGCCGATAAAGATTGCCCATCTGCGCACAACCAAGGCCCATGGTGGTGATAGTGAGATCAATCGTCGGAAGGCGGCGGATGTCAGACGGCTTCATAAGCGCATAATCCTTGAAAAAGGGCTGCAAGCACGACTGCGTGCAGCCCGATGAGAGATCAATAGAGAACGTTCTTGGCTTCTGGCTTGTCGATATTGTCCTTGGTCACCAGCACAACGCCAGTGTCGACAAACTTCTCGACCTTTTCTTTTTTCAGCACTTTCATCAGGGTCTCAATGCCCTTTTCGCCCATCTGGTAAGAGCCTTGCACGGCAATGGCCTGCAACGTGCCATCCTTCACAAAGCCCTGCAAATCGGTGTTGCCATCAAAGCCCACGGCCACAACCTTGCCAGCGCGGCCGGATTGCACAAGGGCACGGCCCATGCCAATGGCGGTTGGCTCGTTGGCACCGAAAATACCCTTGAGGTCAGGATTGGCGGCCAACATATCGGTGGTCTGGTTCAAGGCCGTTGCCATTTGCGACTGCGAATAGAAGGGGCCAACAATTTCCAGCTTGGAATGCGCCTTGATGTAATCGGTAAAGCCACCCACACGGCCAATTTCAGAGCCTGCACCTGCGACATAAGACATCACGGCGATTTTGCCGGTGGTGCCAACCTTGTCAATCAGCGCCTTGGCGCACAGCTCACCAGCCTTCTTATTGTCGGTCGACAGGAAGGACTGGTAATATTTGTCAGCGCCCTTGGCCAATTGGCTGTCGATGACGATCACCGGGATATGGGCTTCCCAGGCCTTCTTTACAGCAGGAACCAGCGCATCAGGATCTGATGGTGCCAGCACAATGCCTGCCACTTTGCGGTTCACCGCATTTTCAACCATGTTGACTTCGTCAGCAATGGCCGATTCTGATGCCGGGCCTTGGAAGGTCAAAGTGTAATCGCCACCCGCCTTTTTAATGGCAGCATCGGCACCCTTTTGCACATTCTGCCAATAGGTCGAATTGACGGTTTTCACAATCACCGCGATTTCAGCGGCGCTAGCTGGCACGCTGGCCAAAGCGGCAACGGATGCCAAAGCTGCAATCAAAAACGTTTTCATAAGGTTCTCCTCCGGTTATCTGGCGCAAAGGCCGTTGTGTGAAAGAACACTCCCCTGTTCTTTCTCCTGTCTTGGGCATGTCAGCGGCGATTGCGCAGCTGGTCGATCCAGACCGTGCCAAGAATGACAAGGCCGATAATAATCTGTTGGGTGAAGGCCGAAACGCCGTTCATATTCAAACCATTGCGCAAGATCCCGATCACAAAGGCCCCAATAGCGGTGCCTGAAATGGTGCCCACGCCACCAATCAGCGAGGTACCGCCAATCACGGCGCTGGCAATGGCATCCAGTTCATACATCACCCCTTCATTCGGCTGGCCGGTGACAAGGCGCGACATCAGCACGCAGCCGGTTAGCCCCGCAAGCGTGCCAGACAGCACATAGGTGAAGACAGTGATGCGAGCCACATTGACACCGGACAGGCGCGATGCATCGGAATTGGAACCAACCGCATAGATATGGCGCCCCAGCACCGAGCGGTTCAGCATAAAGGCCACCGCCAAAGCAATAACCACCATCAAGATCACCGGATAGGGAATGCCCGGAAAGGTGACATTGGGAAAACCATCATCGCCAATCGTGACCATGCGCATGAAAGCGCCATTGCCCAACTCGCCAAAAGCCTCACCCAGGCCAGAAACGGCGCGTGCATCGGTAATCTGGAGGGCGACACCACGGGCAATCAACATCATGCCAAGGGTAGCAATAAACGGCGGAAGCCGCAGTTTGGTGACAACAAAGCCATTGATGGCACCGCAGACCGTGCCGGTAAAAATGCCCAGAAACATTGCCAATGCCGCCGGCCATTGCCAATCGCGCACCGCAATGGCGGCAACCACACCCGACAAGGCCAGCACCGAGCCAACCGAGAGGTCAATGCCGCCGGTGATGATAACGCAGGTGGCGCCAATGCCCAAAAATGCGATGGAGGTGACCTGAAGCGCCACCGTCATACCGTTATCAATGCTGAAAAAGGCGGGGCTGGTGGCTGCGAAAATCGCAATCAACACAATCAGGCTGCCGAGGGCTGCGAATTTCTGGATCAAATCCTTTTGGCGATCACTCAGCCGCCTCTGTTTTTGGTCCGCTGTGGGTGCCACGACACTGTCCTTCATGACCGGCTCCCCTGATAGCCCGAGGCAAAACGCATAATCTCCTCCTGATTGGTCTTGCGCGTTTCCAGAATGGCCGTGATCCGGCCATGATGAAACACCGCGACACGATCTGTCATGCCGAGAATTTCCGGCAGTTCCGAGCTGATCAGCACCACGCCAATGCCATCGGCTGCCAACTCATCCATAATCTTGTAAATGGCAAACTTCGCACCCACGTCGATGCCGCGGGTTGGCTCATCAAAAAACAGCACTTTGGACTGCCGAAACAGCCATTTGCCAATGATGATTTTCTGCTGATTTCCACCCGACAATAGCCGGACCGGTTGGTGAATCGAAGGCGTGCGGATATTGAGCTTGTCAACATAATGGCGGGCAACGGCATCGTGACGTTTGTTGTCCACCAGGCCATAGCGATTGGACACCGCCTCCATATTCGCCAAAGTCATATTGGCTGCTACCGGCATTTTCAGCGCCAGACCCTGACTTTTGCGATCTTCCGACAGATAGGCAATGCCTTCCGCAATCGCATCGCGTGGATTGTTGATGGACAGCGTGCGCCCCTGATAGGAAATCTCGCCAGAATCCAACGGATCAGCGCCGAAGATCGCGCGGGCAACCTCGGTTCTGCCAGCGCCCATCAGGCCTGCAAAACCGAGGATTTCCCCGCGCCGCAAGCTGAAATGAATATCGGAAAACACACCGGCGCGGTTCAGCCCTTTGGCTTCCAGCAGGACGTCCTCTGTTGGGGTCGAGATCCGCTCCGGAAACTTCTCTTCCAAGGCGCGGCCTACCATGCGCGAGACGATTTCATCGACGGTGGTGGCCGCAAAATCGCTGGTGCCAACATATTTGCCATCGCGCAGCACGGTCACACGGTCAACAATCTCGGCCATTTCATCGAGGCGATGGGAAATATAGACAATGCCAACGCCGGAGGCTTTCAACTCGTGGATCACCTTGAACAGCAGTCTCGTTTCCTGCTCGGTCAGCGAGGAGGTCGGCTCATCCATAATCAGCACTTCAGCTTTCAGCGACAGTGCCTTGGCAATTTCCACCATCTGACATTGGGCAACTGAGAGATTGCGCACTTTTTCATCGGGGCTGATATCCACGCCCAAGCGATCCAGATGTATTTTTGCGTCCGTGCGCAAGCGCTTGCGATCCACCAACACGCGGGCACCCAGCGTATTCAGGCGCGGCTCACGGGCTAGAAAAATGTTCTCCGCCACCGTGAGATGGGGGACCAGATTGAGCTCCTGATGGATGATGGCAATGCCCGCATGCTCGGCTTGCAGCGGCGATGAGAATTCCACAGGCTGGCCTTTATAGACAATCTCACCAGCGCTTGGCTGATAGACGCCACTGATCACCTTCATCAAGGTCGATTTGCCAGCGCCATTTTCTCCACACACGGCATGCACTTCGCCGGGCAATAAATCAAATTGCACGCCAGACAGCGCAAGAACACCGGGAAATTGCTTGGTAATGCCATTGAGAACAAGGATAGGCAGAGCAGCATTTGACGTCTGAGACCGACGGTTCTCCACCTGCTTCGATGACGCGCTCATAGCCTCTCCTCCTCATCAGCCGCGCCAGCCCCTCCACAAGGCCGATCTGACTGTTGATGCAGAATTAGCCCCCAAGAATAAATTGGTCAAGCCAGTTTTGTAACTTCAATAGATTTTCTAATGAAACCGCTTGAAAATGAAATTTATTGCCAGACGCTCCGCATTTTGGTAAGGCCAATTAAAGCGACCAAGCAACGGCACCAAATAACGGTTCAGCACGAGCACGGATCATCATGGAGCAAAAATTCGAAACACGCAGGCTCTATCAGCAGGTGGCAGACCAGATCCGGCAATTCATTGCGGGCAATGGCTTTGGCCCCGGCATACGCCTGCCCAGTGAGCGTGATCTCGCCCAACAGCTTGGTGTTTCAAGGCCTTCGGTGCGCGAGGCGTTGATTGCACTGGAAATCGACGGCACAGTCGAAATCCGCATGGGGTCGGGCGTTTACGTCGCTCTGGAGCGTGAGCATCCGGTTGCAGTCACCCAGTCCTTTGGCGAAAGCCCATCCGAATTGATGCAGGCTCGTATTGTAATTGAGGGCTCCACCACGCTTCTGGCCGCCAGCCGCATGGAGGCTGCAACACTCGCCACATTGCGCAGCATTATCGAGGGCATGCGCAGCGAAATGGCTCAGGGACGCCGCCCCTTGGAGCTTGATCGGCAATTTCATCTGACAATCGTTGCACAATCGGGCAATTCCGTTCTTGAGCGCATTGTCGGCTCGTTGTTTGATGAACGCTATAGCCCTTTGGCTGAGCGTTTGCAGGACCGCACCGAAAGCCTGCAATCGTGGAAAGAAGCGCTGGATGAGCATGAGGCCATTTTAAGCGCACTTGAAGCGCGCGAGCCATTGCTGGCGCAAGCCGCAATGCAAACACATCTCGGCGCATCCAGACGCCGTTGGACAGAGGGTTGAAATCCGCAAAATGGGCTTTCCAATTGCCATAATGTCATGCTGCATTACGGCCAAATTGATCTGAGGAGGAAATTCAGTGTCCATATCATTAGAAAACAAGCGCGTGCTTGTAACGGCCGCCGCCCAGGGCATCGGCCGCGCCAGTGCGCTTGCATTTGCCCGCACTGGGGCACAGGTTGTTGCGACCGACATCAATGAAGCAGCACTTGCGGATTTATCTGCTGAGCACAATATCACCACGCGCCGCCTCAATGTGTTGAGCGATGACGAGGTCAAGGCCGTGGTATCAGAGACCGGCCCTTTTGACATTTTGTTCAATTGCGCAGGCTTTGTGCATTCCGGCTCGGTGCTAGATATGAAAGACAGCGACCTTGCCTTTGCCTTTGATCTGAATGTTCACGCCATGGTGCGCACCATTCGTGCAGTATTGCCGGGCATGATAGAGCGCGGTGGTGGCGCAATTATCAACATGTCATCGGTGGCTTCCAGCATGAAGGGCGTGCCCAACCGCTGCGCCTATTCAGTCACCAAAGCAGCCGTCATTGGCCTCACCAAATCGGTTGCTGCCGAATATGTGGCGCAAGGTATTCGCTGCAATGCCATTTGCCCCGGCACGGTTGAAAGCCCATCGCTGCAAGATCGATTGAAATCGCAGGGCGATTATGAAGCCGCGCGGGCGGCCTTCATCGCCCGCCAGCCGATTGGCCGCCTTGGCACCCCAGACGAAATCGCAGATCTCGCCGTTTATCTGGCTGGTGCAACCTATACCACGGGCCAAGCCTACGCCATTGATGGCGGCTGGACAATTTAAACTCAGAAGGAATATTATCATGAAACTCATGCGCGTTGGTCCAATTGGCCATGAAACACCCGCTCTTCTAGACAAGGACGGCAAGATCCGTGATTTGTCTGGCCATGTCGCCGATATTGCCGGGGATGCCATTTCGCCAGAGGGCCTTGCAAAGCTCGCAACCCTTGATCACTCCAGCCTGCCGGAAATTGCCGCTGATAGCCGCATCGGTGCCTGCGTGGCGGGCACAGGAAAGTTCATCTGCATCGGCCTGAATTTCTCCGACCATGCGGCAGAAACCGGTGCAACTGTGCCGCCAGAGCCGGTGATTTTCATGAAGGCCACCTCGGCCATTTGCGGTCCTAATGATGACGTGTTGATCCCGCGCGGATCAGAAAAGACCGATTGGGAAGTCGAGCTTGGCGTGGTGATTGGCAAGACGGCAAAATACGTGTCTGAAGCTGACGCCATGGATTACGTGGCGGGGTATTGCGTCTCGCATGATGTGTCGGAGCGCGCCTTCCAGACGGAGCGGGCCGGTCAATGGACCAAGGGTAAATCATGCGACACCTTTGGCCCGATTGGCCCATGGCTGGTGACAAAAGACGAAATTGCTGATCCGCAAAACCTGAAAATGTGGCTCACCGTCAATGGTGAAACCATGCAGAACGGCTCATCGACCACCATGGTCTATGGCGTCGCCAATGTTGTGTCTTACCTCAGCCAGTTCATGAGCCTGCATCCCGGCGATGTGATTTCGACGGGCACGCCTCCCGGCGTTGGCCTTGGCATGAAGCCACAGCGATTCCTGAAAGCCGGCGACGTTGTGGAACTGGGCATTGAAGGTCTCGGCACGCAAAAGCAGACCTTCATCGCAGACGTCTGATCTCTTCTCCAAACAAGGCCATTCCCATGACCAAAATTACCAGCTTGCGCTCAATTGATCTGCGCTTTCCCACCTCTTTAAGCCTTGATGGCTCGGACGCGATGAATCCAGACCCGGATTATTCGGCGGCCTATGTTATTTTGGAAACAGAGAAACAGGGACTGGAGGGTCATGGGCTTACCTTTACCATTGGTCGCGGCAATGAAATTTGCTGCGCCGCGATCAATGCGCTCACCCATCTCGTTGTCGGCCTCGATCTCGATTGGATCGCAGAAAACCCCGGCCGCTTCTGGCGACATATCACCTCCGATAGCCAGTTGCGCTGGATCGGACCAGACAAAGGGGCCATGCATTTGGCAACGGGTGCCGTTGTCAATGCGGCTTGGGATCTGTTGGCAAAGCAGGCGGGCAAGCCGGTCTGGCGACTGGTGGCCGAAATGAGCCCGGAAGACATCGTCTCGATTGTCGATTTCCGCTATCTGACCGACGCTTTGACACCAGAAGAAGCGCTGGCCATTTTAAAGAAAGCCGAACCCGGAAAGCGCGACCGTATCGCCACCCTCGAGCGCGAAGGCTATCCTTGCTACACAACATCGGCTGGCTGGCTGGGCTATGATGATGAGAAATTGCGTCGCCTGTGCCACGAAGCCATTGATCAGGGCTTTACCCATATCAAAATGAAGGTCGGCCGCGATCTCGAAGACGACAAGCGCCGTTTGCGCATTGTGCGCGAAGTGATTGGCGATGAGCGCTTCATGATGATTGATGCCAATCAGGTCTGGGAGGTCAATCAGGCGATTGACTGGGTCAAGGAATTACAGCCCTACAAGCCGTTTTTCATTGAAGAACCCACCAGCCCTGACGATATCTTCGGCCACAAAAAAATCCGCGAAGCGATCGTGCCCGTGAAAGTCGCAACCGGCGAGATGTGCCAGAACCGCATTGTTTTCAAGCAGATGATTGCTGGTGGTGCCATCGACATCGTCCAAATCGACAGCTGTCGCATGGGCGGGTTGAACGAAGTTCTGGCGGTTCTGTTAATGGCGGCAAAATACGATCTGCCCGTTTGGCCGCACGCAGGCGGCGTCGGGCTATGCGAATACGTCCAGCACCTTTCGATGATTGATTTTGTCGCTGTGTCTGGCACCAAGCAGGGCAGGGTGATTGAATATGTCGATCACCTGCACGAGCATTTCCTTGATCCATGCATCATCAAGGATGCCGCCTATATGCCACCCTCCCTCCCCGGTTTTTCGATTGAGATGAAGCAACAATCCATCAAGGATTATACGTTTAAGGGCGTATGATGCACGGCTTGGATTGATCGGCGGAAACGGATCATCAGCACGACGCATTCATCCATTCGCGGCTATGTCCTGAGAGTCCCTTAGACTTTCAGGACATATCTTTAATGAGCGAGGTGGGCGCGTGTTAGGTTCAGGATACCGAGGGCTGTTGCCCAGAGGGTGAGGCTTGCGAGGATTGTGAGGATGATCCAGAGGGGGCGTTTTGGGTATTGGGCTTCGTCGGGGAGCTGTGGGGGGAGGAAGCTGTCGAGGTAGAGGAGTTGTTGTTTGCTGACGAACTGGATTTGTTCGAAGGATTTGACGGCGGCTGCGAATTGTTGTTGGGCGAGGCTTTGGGCCAGTTGC
>NZ_MKIM01000015.1 GCF_001939045.1 Rhizobium oryziradicis | reverse complement strand
GTCGTCATTGCCATCGTTTTTTTGACTTTTAAGCTGCATTTCCAAAATGTTGAGGATCTCGGAGCGCAACATCTCCAGCTCGTCCAGAATGGACGCAATATCCGCCTGGCCCGGATTGCGCGGAATGCGGCCAACAACGCCGATATAATGGCTTTCAATCATGCCCCAATCGCCAGCGGCACCCTCTTCCATCGCCGCCGAGATCAGCTTTCGCACATCCCTACGGCAGAGTGTCAGGCGCTCCTTCATCTGGCGAAGAGCCTTCTTATCCATTTCCACCTGCTGGGCGAGATGCGCCAGTTCCTGCGCGCGCGCCAGCATCGGTGCCAGGCTGAAACCATAGGCCGTCTCAATGGCCCCTGCGCGATCCTTTCGCGCATAGCGCTTGCCGTTCGGGCTGTCTTTGCGAATGATCAGGCCTGCATCCACCAATGCACCCAGATGACGGCGAAGCGTGGTGCCGCTCATGCCATGGGCACGCACGGAAAGCTGAACATTGGAGGGGAAAACCACCAATCCAAACTCTTCCGACAGCTCGGTTTCGGGATAAAAGGACAAAAGCGCATTGAGCACTGACAGCGCCGGCTGGGCAATACCCAACAACTCCCGCGCCTCACAGGCATTGCGAAAGGCTTTCCATTTGTCCACGGCTTTGACCGGCTTGGCATCGGCTGTGTCCAGCTGATTTTTGACCAAAGCAAGCGTCATGGAGCGCCGCCCAAAGGGCGTCGTCACATTTCCTATCTGCATTTTCTCTCACCTTTCAAAAGGCAAAGGAAAAACGCTCACCAAAACGGTGCCAAAACTCTTGACTATGATTCGAGGAAATGCGATTCTCTGCTTGCTACAGTTCGAGAAGGGCTTCCACGACGGAAACGTTTGGGGGCCTTTTTCTTTTGCGGTTCAATCTCCTTTTTTACGACAATATTCGTCGTAAAGTTCATCGAGTTTTTCGGACAAAAACTGCCCAAAGCGCCCCGCTTCCTGATCAGAGAGCGTGAGCGAGAATTTTTTGGGCGTGGTTTTGATACTTCCGGCCAGTTTGCCACCAGCCTGCGGCATCCAGCTCTGAACATTGGCCTTAGGTGCCTCGGTCAGAACCGCGGAGACCGCTTCAAATCGCGTGTCGGAAGAAGCGTTGCGCAGCTCTTCAGAGCGCAAAACACTCTCCACGTCCCGCAATCGATCAGGACTGAAGGCATTGGCCAGCCCCAGCCACTTCCGCCGCCCAATGCCTTTGGCGCTGCCAATGGCCTGAATAACCGAGAGCGGAAGCGTCGTGGGCACAGATATCAATTTCGACAGTTCGGTTTTGTCGGTGGATAGCGCATTCATAATATCGCTGCGCTTAAACCCTCTTTGTTCCAATTGATAGGCAAACAAAGCCCGCTCAATGAACGAAAGACTTTCCCGGCCACTGTTTTCAAGTCCTTGCGCCACCACAAGGGCGGTATCGTCAAAGGCGCGGACGATGGCTTTGACCTTGATGCCAAGCTGGGCTGCGGCCCTTAAACGCCGGTGTCCATAGGCCGCCTGATAGCGCCCTTCATACTCCGGGTGAGGGCGAACCAGAATAGGAACTTCCTGCCCATTTTCAGCAATCGAGCGCAAAAACGGATCATCATCGTCAAATGCGATGTCATCGATGCGATCGCGCATGAATGATGGATCGATCAGATCGGGCTCCAGCATCTGCACATATAGCCCCGATCCCAGGGCTTGCTTGAGCGCGCGCGCCTCATCCTCCATCTTGCCAAGGGTGAGCGCCATGGACTTGATGGGACCCGCAAGTGCACGGGTCTCGGTATGCTCATCCGAAAAGTTGGCCGCGGCCAACTCCTGCGCTGCCGCCTGGAATATTGTGTTAAGATTTTTGCCGCGTTTGCTCATTTCCGGCCCCAAACCTTCTTCAGATTGTCCAGAACTTCAGCATTGGCAGCATTGACCGATTCCATGGCCCGATCAAAGGTCGATTTTCGAACCTGTCCCTTTTCCATCTCATAAAGGGTCTGTTTGGACAGACCAGCATCGGAAATGGCTGTGGATTTCAAAATGGTTGCGGTTAAAACGTCATCCGCAAACAGGCCGCGCAACAGCGCAACGATCTGCGATTGCGGACCATCAAAAGGCTCATGGCGGGTCACGACATATTTGATGAAATCATGAGAGAGATCGCCCCCGGCTTTTCGCACAACGGCAAGAAGATCAGATGTCATCAAAAGAAACTGGCTCATGGAGGCCACATCCACCATTTGAGGATGAACGGTGATCAGCAAGGAGGTGGCAGCACACACGGCACCCAGCGTCAGATAGCCAAGCTGCGGCGGGCAATCGATCACCACAATATCATAGCGGTCTTCGACCTCGGCAATGGCCACGCCGACCCGGCGGAAAAATGGCTCGCCCTGACTTGCCCGCTTTTCCGCAAGCGCACGCGGGGTGTCGTGCTCAAACTCCATGAGTTCAAGATTTCCCGGAACCAGATCCAGCCCTTCGAAATAGGTTTTACGAATAATATCTTTGAGGGGCTTTCGCTCCTCATCATAGCGGATGGCACCGTAGAGCGTATCGCCTGTCCCCACCTCAAACTCAGGCTGAACGCCAAGCATGGCCGACATCGACGCTTGCGGATCAAGATCAATCGCCAACACCCGATACCCCTGCAAGGCAAGATATTGGGCGAGATAAAGCGTGGTGGTCGTCTTGGCCGAGCCGCCTTTGAAATTGGTCACCGCAATGGTTTGCAGCTTTTCACCGGCCTGACGATGCGGTAAATAGGATATGGCGTCTTTCGGTTTTGTCGTGGCGATCAAGGCGCGAAGCTCATTGATCTGCTGCAACGTATACGAACGGCGCCCGGTCTCTGAAATATGCGGGGAGGGGCCACGCCCATCCAAAGACAACTGCCGAAGATAACCATCAGACACGCCGATCAAGTGTGCGGCATCACCAGACGAAAACGTGCGCAAGGCTTTTGCGGAATGCGCAGGAAAAAGATGCTCGGACAATAGCTTCAACTGGCGCGATAACTGCATAGCATGCCGCTCAATGCGCATATCTGTTGAAGAAACGATGTTGTCAAGCACTGCGCTTTTTCCCCGTAAAACGATTTGATCCCTGATGCGAAATAGCAGCGTATTTCCTCAAGAAACCGTATCACGGTATTACATGATTCGCAGGGCTTGCCGAGTCCTTTTCGATTTTGCACTGTTGACGACGGCATAATTGCGAAATGAGCAATGATTTGCACAATTATCAGTTCGACTGAAAGGGTTGAGACATCCTTGGCAGGCTTGACCAATGCGCATCAAAAAGTCGACGGAAGGCGCCGCCCGCTGTCCAAATCGAAGAGATGCACGCTCATCGGATCGATCTTTAAGCCCATGCGATCACCGCTGCGCATCGCGCGCCCACCCGACACCACAATAGTGAGTTCCGGCTCGGTGATTGTCGTCACGTAGGTCGAAGATCCGGTGGATTCCACCAGCGCGATGACGATATCAAAATCACCTTCGCCCACGGGGACCAGTGATAAATTCTCAGGCCTCAGCCCCACCAGCAACTTACGAGATGGCTCAAGATGTGTAGTGAGCCCAAATGTTTCGCGTCGTTCACCAAAGGCGAGATGAAGCTGCGCGCCATCCGCAGACACCTGGGCGGGAATAAAATTCATGGCGGGGGAGCCAATAAAGCCCGCCACAAAGCGATTGGCAGGCTTATCATAGAGCGCCAAAGGATGCCCTTGCTGCTCAATCACGCCATCGCGCATCACCACCACATGATCCGCCATGGTCATGGCTTCAATCTGGTCATGGGTCACATAAACGGAGGTTGCTTTGAGCCGATCATGCAACAAGCGGATCTCTTTGCGCATGTGCACACGCAAGGATGCATCGAGATTGGAGAGCGGTTCGTCAAACAAAAAGGCCTTGGGATTGCGAATGATCGCCCGGCTCATGGCAACGCGTTGGCGTTGGCCGCCCGACAATTCACGCGGATAGCGTTTCAAAAGCGGCATAAGGCCGGTGGTGGTGGCCACGTCTTCAGCCGCTTTGCGGGCTTCCGATTTGTTGATGCCGCGAATGCGCAGACTATAGGTGAGGTTTTCTTCCACCGTCATATGCGGATAGAGCGCATAGGATTGAAAGACCATAGCGACATCGCGCTTGCGCGGCGGCACATTGGTCATCAAATCGCCCGCGATTTTCAGCTCGCCAGCGGAGATTTTTTCCAATCCCGCCAAGGACCGCAACAGGGTTGATTTACCACAGCCTGATGGGCCAACCAGTGCAACAAAGCTGCCTTTTTTGATTGCGAGATCAATGTTTTTCAGAGCGTGAAAGGCACCGTAATATTTGTTCACGCCGTTCAATTCGATTTGAAGGGTCATTTGAGGGCTCCCGAAGTGAGGCCGGAGACAATGCGGCGCTGCAAAAGAACGAAGATGGCAAGAATGGGTGTCACATAAATCGTGGCATAGGCCATGATGCTGTTCCATTCATTGGTATTTGGCCCCATGAACGCGTAGAGGCCAACGCTTGCAGGCTGCAAATCCGCCGCCTGAATGAGCGACTTGGAGTAAACGAACTCGCCAAACGCCTGCATGAAGATAAGAATGGCGCTGACAAGAATACCATTTTTCGCAAGCGGCAAGACGATGTTGAAAAAAGCACCGACGCGCGAATTGCCATCGACGAGTGCGGCCTCTTCCAGCTCAATCGGCACACTCATGAAACTGGCTCGTACCAGAACCACAAAAAACGGCATGCTTTTGGCGGTCACAGCCAGGATAACCGCAAAGCGGGGTGTATCGAGCAATCCTGCTTGAGAAAAGCCCACAAAAATCGGCGTTATCATCAAGGATGCCGGCAAAACCTGCAGCATGAGGATCAAAAACAGGCCCGCATCAACCCAGGCATTGCGATAGCGTGCCAGCACATAGGCACAGCCTATGCCCAGCAGGCAAATCAGACACACAGAGCCCAAGGCAATGACGGTTGAATTCCACAAATAGCCCGCCATATTGCGGCTTTTCCACACCTCGGCATAGAGGCCCCATTGCGGATCATCCGGCCAGAAATGGGGCGGCGTGGCAAACATGGCCGAGCCGGTTTTTAGGGCCGTGACATACATCCAGTACAGCGGAAAGAGATAGATGGCGGCCAAAATCAGGGCAATCACCAGCATCAAACGGTTGCGTGCAATCTCACTCATCCGCGCACCTCATGACGGGTGGAGCGCACATAAACCAAGGACGCAAACACCACGAAGACAATCATGATCACCGACACTGTCGCACCTTTTGCGAAATCATATTGTCGGAAAGACAGATCCCAAGCCCAATATTGCGCAACATTGGACGAATTGGCCGGGCCACCCGATGTAATTGCCGCAAACAGATCAAATTGTTGCAGCGTGAAAATCAAGCCCAGCGAGACCACGGCGCCAATGGTTGAACGCATCATTGGCAGGGTGATGGTGAAAAACCGCTGCACGACATTGGCACCATCCAGCTCCGCCGCCTCATACAGATCCTTTGGAATGCCGGAGAGGCCGACCGAGAGCAAGATCATGTTAAACGACAGGCCAAGCCAGATATTGGCAATAATCACAGCCCAGAGCGAATAGTTTGGATCGGACCGCCAGAAAATATTGGCGCTTATCAAACCGCTTTCGCGCAAAACATAATTCAAGACACCAAAATCGCCCGACAGGATCCAGTTCCAGATGCCGCCCACCACCAGACCGGGCATGATCCACGACACCAGAAACAGACCGCGCAGCCAGCTTGCGCCGGGGAAGTTCACCCCGAAGAACAAGGCCAGCCCAAAACCCAACACAAACTGACCGGTAATCGACGCCACGACAAACGTGACTGTGTGGCCAAGGATGGGCCAGGTTTCTGGCTGTTTGATCAAATCAATATAATTCTGAAGACCAACGAAGGGTCTGTTGAATGCATCGAGGCTGAACATGTCCACCTGCTGAAAGCTCATCACAAGATTGTAGATCAGCGGCAGACCAGACAGCAGCAGCAGAAAGGCAATGGGCACACCGACCAGGCCGAAATCGAAGCCTCTCCCGTCGATCATGCTGGAAACAATCCGTTTCATGAAAACCTCTTTTGCTCCATGACAGCACCGTGCTTTATCAAACACGCTGTAACACTCTGCATTCGCTACATAATTTCCCGCATCAGTGGATTCTGGCTCAAGGCATTATGCAGTCCGGAGTGGGGCCGCACCCTATACAGGCGATATGCGGCCCCAACCGGGAGGAATTGCGTGTTTGTCGTTCGCCGCTTAACCCAAAATGACTTTGATCTTCTGGGCGGCCTGATCCAGAGCATCTTTCGGTGTCATTTGGCCGGTCAGAGCAGATTGAATGGCATCCTGAATAGCCTTGGAAACCTTGGCCCAAACCGGAGATGGACCGCGCGGCTTGGCATATTTCAATTGCTCGACAAAGACTTTCAGCGCGGCATCCTTCAAAGGTTCACCCGTCGAGGGAATGGAGATGTCGGAACGCGCCGGCAATTGGCCGAAATTCTTGAACAGATCCTTGTCTTGCGAGGCGAAATATTCCAGCGCCTTGAAGGCCTCTGTCGGATGTTTGGTGTTGGAGAAAATGGCCCAGTTGAAATCACCCATGGCCGAAGAGCGCTCGGCACCTTCCTTTGGCACGGGCAAAAGTGCCACAGCCCAATCAAACTTTGCCTCTTTGACCATGCGATCCAACTCCCAAGGCCCGGAAATGGCCATGGCGGCATTGCCCGAGTTGAAGGTGCCGGTGGAATCCCATTGTCCGCGCGTCAGCGTGTCGGGCGAGGCGAGCTTTTCGGTCAGCAATGTCTTCCAGATCTCCAGCGCCTTTACTGCGCCGGGAGCATTGATATCCTTGTATCCGCCGCCGCCCATCTGTGCCCATGGCAGAAACTGGAATGTGCCTTCTTCGTTGGCTTTGGCGGAAAAAGCCAGACCATAGACATTCTTGGCGGGATCGGTAAGCTTGCGCGCATCTGCCAGCAATTCGTCCCATGTCTGGGGCGGCTTGTTGGGATCAAGCCCTTTGGCCTTGAACATGTCTTTGTTGTAGTAAAGTGCGATGGTGTTGGTCGCTTTGGGCACGCCATAATATTTGCCGTTCCACATCACCGATGCCAGAGGACCGGGGAAATAATTCTCCGGCTTGATCACTTTGGACGTCTCAATCATCTTGGTAAGGTCGAGAAAGGCGCCCTTTGAGGCAAAGAGCGCGTGATCGGGGTTGTCGATTGCAATAATGTCAGGAGCCTGGCCTGTGGCAAACGCTCGCATGGATTCGGTAACAACATCGTCAAACTGAATTTCGCGATATTCAATCTTGATGCCATTGTTCAGCGCGTTGAACTGTTTGACCAGATTGGGCGACGGCTGCGTGTTCTTATCCAGCGACCAAAGCCGCAAGGTGACATCCTCAGCTTTCGCGGCCACCCCAAAGAGTGATGCACCCGCCAAAGCCAATGCTGTCACATGCGCAAATCTTTTCAATGTCATGATTTCCTCCTCCACAGTGTTGTTTTCATCAAGCACCTCCATACCGGATGAAAAGAGACATCTCGCGTTACAGCGCCGTGCGCCAAATATGGCGCACAAAGGACGCTGTAACACTTTTAATCTGCTGCATAATTTTCGCCTTAAATCGATTCCGATTTAAGGAATTATGCAGTTGAGCATTTTGCGATTTCCTCGAATCGAAAAATTGCTCTAAGTTTTTGTTTTTGCGCATTTTGAGACGCAAAATCGCGATACACTTTTGCTCAAAATGCTCTAGCCCAGCGAGGGATCACCGCCGCCGTAAGCTGCCATTTCGTCAATGAAGTCGCCGCCACGCGCCTGCTTCAAATGACGCAGCGCATGAACTTGCCCGGTCATTTCCAGCGCATCGCGATAGACCGGGTCGTGCCAGCCTTCGATATCGATGGCACCTTGGTACCCCGCGAGACGCAGCTCGCTGATGATATCGGTCCAGTTGCTATCGCCAAAGCCGGGCGTGCGCATGAACACAAAAGGCTCCTTGCCAAATATGCCATGCTCGCGGATCACATCCCAGCGAATGGTGGCATCCTTGCCATGGACGTGGAAAATCTTCGATGCCCATTTGCGAATTTGCGGCAAGGGATCAATCAGATAGACCATCTGATGGCACGGCTCCCACTCCAACCCGATATTGTCATCGGGGGTCGCATTAAACATCAGCTCCCACGCATCGGGATTGTGGGCAATGTTCCAATCGCCGGATTGCCAATTGCCGTCCATGGCACAATTTTCAAAGGCGATTCGAATGCCCTTGTCGGCCGCGCGCTGGGCCAGTTCACTCCAGATTTCGCGGTAACGCGGCAGGCTGTCCGTCAAGACTTTGCCACGCAGGCGCCCGGTGAAACCGGCAACGCAAGTGGCGCCAAAGTGATGGGCATTATCAATGCAGTCTTTCCACCCTTGCAGGGTTTCCAGATCAATCGCTGTTTCTTCCAACGGATTGCCAAACATGCCCAGGGTCGAAATCGTAATATCGCGATCACCAATGGCATCCAAGCAGCGTTTACCCAACTCCGCCAGATCCTTACCCTTGGTGGTCTGCCAGAAAAACGGCTCAAAACTTTCAAAACCCATATCCGCAATCTGGCTGATGCGGGTGGCGGCATCTCCATTGTTACCGCTGATCATGGTGCCGATACGAATGGATTTGGCGGGATTGCTCACAATGATTGTCCTTCTTGTCAGGCTGAAATTGCAATGCGCTTGCCAGTCAAAGCACTTTCAATGGCGGCAAACACCATGGCGAGGCTGTTGATGTTATCGGAGGCGATGGTTTCAGGTTTTGATCTGCCCTCAATGGCCGCAATGAAACCGCCAATCACGCTGGCGTGCCCATCTGTTTCCTGAGGGTCTTCGTTTTCGTAAACGTTTACGGTTTTATATCCACGCATAAAGCCCGTTTCATCGCCGGCGACAGTTGCTTCAAACACATCACCGCCATCCCAAAGCAGCATCCCTTTGGAACCCACCAGCCTCCATTCGCTTTCCCAGCTTGTGCTGCGGCCTTCTGCGCACCACGAGCCGCGATAGGTAAACACCACATCGTCACTAAACTCAAAAATGGCATTGGCCGATGCCCCATGCGCATACCACGAACCGCGCGGATTGCGCTCCACACAATAGGCCGATTGCGGAACGCGCGATGCGACAAAGCGGGCCGCATCAAAGGTGTGAATGGCCATATCCAGCAGCAGCACATGCTCCATCTCATCGCGAAAGCCGCCGAAATGCGGCGCGAGAAAGAAGTCACAATGGATGGCGGTGAGATCACCAATGGCACCACTCTCAACAAAGCGCCGCATTCTGCGAACACCTTTGATAAAGCGGCGATTTTGCACAATCGCATGCGTGCGGCCAGACTCTGCTGCGAGCTGGATCAGCGCCTTGCCCTCTTGAAGCGTATTGGCCATCGGCTTTTCGCTCAGCACATGGCAGCCAGCTTTAAGGGCGGTGGACACCACGTTGAAACGTGCGCTCGGCACCACAACATCAAACACCATATCCGCATCTGTTCTTGCCAGCATGTCAGTGAGATCGGTGCCAACCAAGGCATGGCTCAAACCGAACTCCTGCGCCAATGCCGTTGCAGCCTGCACATTGACGTCGACGAGGCCAACAATGGTGATCTTTCCCGCGAGAGGCGGATGGCTGGCAATGGCTTTGAGCCAACCTTTAGCCATAGCACCGCACCCGCATAAAACGGCTTTGAATGTCAAGTTTTCCTCCCAATGTCTCACGAAGACATGCGCCTTTCGCAAGACCGATCGCTCTCATACAGACATGTCGTTTGTCCAAGCGCATCATCAAGAAAAGCGACTCAAAACTTTCTCTCTTTGACGCCAAACCGTGCAAAACTCCTCATGACACGGCTTTCGTAAACGTTTACGATACTAGTCGCAGTTTTTATTTTATGTCAAGTGGACATAAGCGTGGGAGAAAATTATTCATGAAGGGCATACATCAGCTCGCAAAGCACCTCGATATCTCGATTGGTACTGTGTCGAGAGCGCTGAACGACAAGCCGGATGTAAACCCCGAAACGCGCAAGCGTGTGCTGGAAGCGGCAGAAAAATTTGGCTATGTCGCCAATCAATCCGGACGCTCCTTGCGCAAAGGCACCACCAATGTCGTTGGTCTGATGGTGGAATCCAGCCCTGAAAGCATTGAAAACAGCGATAACTTCTTCTCTGGCCTCACCGGCGGTATGCAAGCCGTGTTGACACAGCATAACCTTGATCTTGTCATGCTGCCTTGCCCCACAGAAGAAGATCCGCTGGAATATCTCAAGCGCATGGTCGCGCGGCGGCTGGTGGATGCGATGATTATTTCGGCAACTCAGCGCGTTGATCCCCGCATTGATCTATTGATCAAAGCGAAAATTCCCTTTGTTGCTTTGGGGCGCAGCACCTCTGGCGGTAGCCACAGATGGATCGACCTTGATTTTGAAGGCGTTGCCAACTCTGCCGTTGACAGGCTGGTGGCCCATGGCCATCGCCGCATCGCCGTCACAGCACCGTGTGGTGACGTCAACCTTGGTCACATTTTCATTGAAGCCTACACGTCGGCGCTGGCGCGCAATGGCTTGAGCTTTGATCCGGCCTTGGTCATTCGCGCACCCTCAACGGAAAGCGGCGGCTATCAAGCCGCCAGCGCCTTGCTGACCATTGAGCCTCGCCCAACAGCCGTGATCCTGATCTATGAAATGATGGCCATCGGACTTTACCAACGCTTGGCACAAGCGGGCATTCTGCCGGGAAAAGACATTGCCGTGATTGGCTTTCGCGAGTCACCCCGCGCCAAATACCTGCAACCTGCACTGACCTGCTATCGGCTTTCGCTCAACGATCTTGGCAAAGAGCTTGCGGAGACCTTGCTGGCCTTGATGCCAAACCAGATCGACGCCTATCAAGACCATGCTCGAAACCGTATCTGGCCTTTGGAGCTTGCGCCCGGCGAAAGCGACAGTTTTCGCGTGGAGTCGTAACGCGCGTTTTAAATATTGTCAGCGGTTAAAGACACCGCAAACTTTAAAGCTGAGGCGGCAGATTCATTGATAAAATCTGCCGGCCTCGGAACATTACTAACCTGCCCGAATTCACAAACAAACTAGCACATGTTCGCTGTTCAGAGGACGCTTACGTTCTCGGCCTTGGACTTGCCGGTTTTACGGTCTTGGCCGATTTCGAAGCTAACCTTGTCGCCATCTCTGAGCGAGCCGCCCTGCTGCAAAGCAGAAACGTGAACGAACACATCTGTGCCGCCATTTTCAGGTGTAATGAAGCCAAAGCCCTTGTCATCATTGAAAAACTTAACCGTACCGGTCGCCATTTTAGTTCCTTTTACATTCCGCGGCATGTTCGCCCGCGACGGCAACTTACAACGAGAGCGTCCACCAATCAACGCATGCGACACCATTTCCATGGCTCAGACCATTCTAAATGAGATTATGACCGGGATTGAGGTGCTAAAAACACCGCTAAAGCGCCCTTTTGGCAGCCATGAAGGCCGTTGAGCACGACTTAGCCTTCGCAAAAAAATCACTGACTAGGTGTCTGTGCTGGCACGATTCTGTCATGCAAGCAAAAAACAGGCTCATTTCGCCCAAGCATTTCCTCAAAAATTGTTGGCGTTGCGTTATGTCTCTTCGCTTTTTTTGAAACTCGGGTATCAGGTTGGTTCTCTGTAGCATTTTTAATTTGCTGCATAATTTTCACCTTAAATCGAATCCGATTTAAAGAATTATGCAGTATGCACCTCTTTTTCAATTGATCGAACAGCCGATCGTAATGACAGCGAATGAGATGACATCGTCACGCAGAGTTCTATTTTTGCAAGGGCCAACCAGTGCGTTCTGGCGCGAGTTGGCCGAAGCACTTGAGAAGAATGGTCACAGCACGTTCAAGATTCATCTCGCCCTTGGAGATCAACTCTGGTGGTTTCGAAGAGGAGGCATCAGTTATCGCGGGCGTTTTTCCCGCTGGGCGGCGTTTCTAAAAGACTTCATGCAAAAGAACGGGATTACGGACGTTCTGTATTACGCGGACCGCCAACCTTATCACGTTGTGGCTCAGGATGTGTGTCGCGAGCTTGGCGCAAATGCCATTGCTATCGAAAACGGCTATCTGCGACCCGACTGGATCACGTTTGAACGGTGGGGAATGGGTGTTTTCTCCTTCTTTCCAGCCCTGCCGGACGATATCCGTGCATCGGCCAAAAACTGCCCAGCCGTTGATCTGGAAACCCGCTATCGGCATGGTTTTGCATGGGAAATATTCAATGAAATCATGCATCATGGCTTCAACTATCTCTACCGGCCCCTTTTTCCTTTCTACAAATCCGGTCGCTATTACGATCTTTTCGCAGAAAATTTTACAGGACTTTATCACCTGTTTGGCAAGGCCAAACGCAATGTGCACGCAAATGCCGTCACAGACGATCTGATCCGTGGAGGTCACGAATTTTTTGTGGTGGCGCTGCAGCTTCAGGGCGACAAGCAGATAAAAGACAATTCTCCATTTCGCCATCTTGGTGAAATGATTGATCAGGTTGTTGCCTCTTTTGCCGCCCATGCGGCCGCAGATGCAAAGCTGGTTTTCAAGCAGCACCCCCATGATAATGGGGGCGAAAACTGGCCTGTAAGGATTGCGCAAGCCGCCCAAAAGCGCGGGATCAGTGATCGTGTTGTGTGCATCGATGGCGGTGATCTTTATGCCATGCTGAGAGTGGCCAAAGGCTGCGTGACGGTGAATTCCACCGTTGGCCTCCATGCTCTTCGCGTCGATTGTCCAATGAAAGTGCTGGGCATCGCAATTTACGATGTGCCCGGCATGACCCATCAGGCAAGCCTCGACACGTTCTGGCAAGCACCGGAGGCGATTGATACCAGTCTTCGCGATGATTTCATCAAACTTCTGGCCGCAACAATCCAGATCAAAGGCAGTTTCTACAACAAAGAGGGCAGGGCTGCGGCGATCCAAACCATCATTCAAAGACTGGAAGATGATCTGATGGCCCTGCCAAATGCTGAGACTGCCATCTTGCCCCGTCTGGAAAAAGCCCGCGAAATCGGCGTGTTCGACAAGACACGATGAGGTTTTGGCACGGTTCTCAGTCCAGATTTTAATCGTGATTGACCTGCGCTCCATGGCCCAGCAGATCCGCATAGGCCTCCTCAAACCAACCAATTCTGCGCTCAAACGTGCCCAGAAGTTGCTCGTCTCGAATTTGATGCGCAGTTGCCTGCAAGCCGGCACAGATTACATTGTCTTCGCGCATGATCTTCTTGGCGAAATAGGCAACAATCGGTGGCATGAAACGATCGACCATGGGGCGCAAAGCAACGCTCATGCGCGTCTTTGGCTCATCAAAAATGGTGGGGTATAACCAGCTTTCCACCATGGTTCTGCTGGGTGAGAGCGCTCGATAGCGTATCGCGCTCGCGTACCAATGGTTGGTGCCAAATATGTCTTTGGCATCATAGCAGGAAATCAAAAAATTCGGGAAAATATTGACGATCATATAGTGTCTTGGCTGATATGTATTGGCAGCACAGGCCGCTGAGACGTCAGAAAGCGAGACCGTTTCAGAGGTGTGAAAAAACGCACTATGACGCCCAAACCGAAAATACTGCACGGTTTCAGGTTTAAGATAACCATTTTTACCAAATGTATCGGGATGGACGGCAACTGGGTGGTAATCGTCGAGGCTGATGTGATGCAAAAATTTCCAGTGCGTCGGCACGTCCTGCTCGAACCGGTAAGGCTTTATACGTGGTGAGCCAAGGGCGGCGATCAGCCCATAGCCGTCGCCTAGAAATTCCGCCAACGTCTCCTGATGCGTGGAGTTGGGAAAGCGCGCGAAAATCAACTCGCCGCAGGTTTCGACATCCAGAGTGTTGAGCCTTTTGCAGACCTCACGGGGTTTGCCGCCAAACAAAGCAATACTCTTGGGGATGCCGATGGCCTCGCCGCTCATATTAAAGCGCCAATGATGGAAACCGCAGACGATAGGGCCATTGCCCTTTTGGGCATTGCGCAAGGGATAAAACCGATGGGCGCATTTGTTCTCGAACGCTACAATACGGTCCTCGTCGCGCTGGACGAAGATTGAATACTGCCCAAGCGTGGTTGTGAACCAATCGCCATTGTTTGGAATGTCGGACACATACCCAACCAGGTTCCAGACTTTTGAAATCTGCTCCTGCTCATGATCGAACGCCTGCTTGGAAACAGCGGCAGCAACCCAGGTTGCACTATTTTCGTGAGAGTGTTGCTGCAAATGAAACCGCCTGCCTATCGCTTACCTTCGGATCATATCCTCGGGTAACATGCTTGAATATGAGTTTGATATTCCACCAAAAGAACAAGGATTTCCAGAGACAAGTTTCATCAAGGCACCATTGTCCAGAAGTGTCCTTTTCCCAATAGCGCTTTCAGTCCGTTTATGAGTAAAAGTGTATCAAGAGTGATGTTCTGAAATGACAATGGACATTGATGGCATTATAGATGGCATAATTTCGCCTCTGCGCAAATAGCGTGGCATAGCATGTGTTTGGTGTCTCAATGTATTTTGGCTTATACAATCCCGCTCCGGTGATTGAAAATCAGGGGGACGATTTTTTCGAGGCGGCACACCCGCTGCCCTTGAAAAAAGACCCCAACATCATGAAGATTGTGCTGGGTGCCCGCTATAGCCTGATTGGCAATTGGGTTGAGGAATATTATCAATCAGGCCTCGACACGTTCAAAATTCTCGGACGGCAAGTGGTTTTTGCCAATACGCCCGAGAGCGTCAAATATGTTTTTGCCACAAAGCACGACAATTATGAGCGCAAGAGCCCGCAGATGCGGCGCGCGCTGGAACTGCTGCTGGGCGATGGGCTTTTCATCAGCGATGGCACAACATGGCAAAGGCGACGGCCTTTGGTGGCCGATATTGTCGCAAAAAAGCGCCTGCCCGAATTTGCGCCCAGCATGGAAGCCGTTGCCCTTGCTCTGAGAGATCGCTGGCGGGTGCTGCCCGATGACCATGAGTTTGAGATGGTTGGCGAAATGGCAGAATTGACGGCTGAAATCATCAGCCGCGCCGTGTTTGGCCGCAATCTAGGTGCCGCCGCCGCGCGCCAGGTGATTGATGGCTTTACGCTGTATCAAAAGACAATCGACAGCTTTAATCTGGGATATTTCCTCGGCAAGGACGAGGGGAGTGCACTTCGGCTGACTCCCGCCCGCCGCACGGCCATTCATCAGGTGCATAAGGTGATTGAAGATGTCGTAAATGCCCATCTCGAGGGCAGCGGCGATGCAGGCTCGATGGTTGACCTGTTGGTGAAGCGCAACAAGCGCAACCCCGAACTTGGGCTTGACGTGACGGCGCTGCGCAATGAGGCGGCAACCATTTTCATGGCCGGTCATGAAACAACGGCAACCACGCTCACCTGGATCTGGTATCTTTTGGCCAATTCACCTTGGGTGGAAGAAGCGTTGCATGAAGAATTGCACCGCGTGTGTGGCAATCGGCCCGCAACCTTGGCCGATCTCGATCAGCTTGACTGGTGCCAGGCCATTGTCATGGAAGCTATGCGGCTTTATCCGCCGGTTCCCTTGCTGCCACGGCAGGCAAAAGAGGCTGACATGATCGAGGATATCGCCGTTGAGAAGGGGGCTTTGATCATGATTGCGCCCTGGTTGCTGCATCGGGCCAAAGATCTCTGGGATCGACCGACCCATTTCATGCCCGAGCGGTTTTTGAACGGTGCCAAACCGGAGCCTTACTCTTACATCCCCTTTTCCGCCGGTCCCAGAATTTGCCCCGGCATGAATTTCGGGCTGGCAGAAGCCATTTTGTGCCTGGCCATTCTGGCGCAAAATTTCAAAGTGCGTATCCGAAAGGGCTATAAGGTCAACCCGGTGTGCAGATTGACCTTGCGGCCCGAGGGCGGCCTGCCTGTCACCGTCGTGCGGCGTTAGACGCTGTCAGGTTCAATCTGAACCTGACAGCGTCTAACATTCTTTGTTTTCGTTTGTCTCTTCGGGAAAACCGGATTCCACTTTTCCCTGACAAACTCCAAAAAGAGAGATTTCATGAAGAGTTTCGCACAAAAAGCAACCGAAGCGTGGGAGCGGGGTGCCTATAATCTCATGCGCCGCTTGCCGGTCGATATGAGTTCTGATCTTGGCAGTTTTCTGGTGCGCACCAATGTGCGTTTCAATCGGCCAGAGATTCTTGCCGGTGCCCGTCGCAATCTCGCCATCCATCGGCCCGATTGGACGCCTGAGCAGATTGAGGCTGGCGTTCAAACCTTTCTCGATAATGTCGGCAGATTCATGGGGGAATTTGCAGCTCTTCCGCGGATAGAGCGCATGGGACGCGCCTCTGTCGAGGGTGTCGATCATATTTTGCCCTATTTTGGCAAAAGGCCACTTCTTGCACTGCCACTGCACATCAGCAATTGGGAGGCGTCGGGTGCCTGTCTGCAAACGGTTGGCTTGAAATTTGCCACCTTTTATGATCCGCCAGCCAGTGCGGTGCAAAGGGAAATCGTCATCAACACGCGCGAAGCGCTGGGCTTTCAATTGCTGACACCCGACCGCAAAGGGCTTCAAGAGGCCATGCGGCTGTTGGACGACAACAAGGCGGTCGCCATTTTCCCGGATGAGGCACGGCACGGCCGCTCCATGGCACCGCTGTTTGGGCGCCCCCCTCACACCAAGGGAAATCTTGCCATCGCCGCCAAACTGGCGCGCAAATACAATTGCGCGATTTCGGTCACCTATATTGAACGCAAAGACAAATGCCGCTTTGTGATGCATTGGTGCCCCGTGCATGAAATGCCGGCTGCAGAAAAATCGACCCCGCTCGATGATGTGGCCTTTCTGAACGGGCTTATAGAGCCTGTTATCAAAGCCAATATCGAGCGGTGGTATTTTCTGGACGACGCAATCGATCCGATTGAGTGAGTGTCAGAAATTGTAAGTGTCAGGCGCGCTTTATCGCATCCACACAGGCATCAACAGCCGCATCGATATGCTCTTCCGTGTGGGTCTGATTGATAAAGAAACGAAGCCGTGCCGATTTTTCAGGCACACCCGGCGGCAGGACCGGGAAGGCGTTGAAGCCGTTTTGCAACAGACGCTCAGCGCAGCGCAATGTTTTGACGGTATCACCGATCAAAACCGGGATAATACCGATACCCCAGCTTTTGCCCAGATCGAGGCCATTTGCTGCGGCGCGATCAAAAAAGCGACGAGACAGGCTTGCAAGGCGTTGGACGCGCTGCGGTTCTCTCAGCATAATGTCGATTGCGACTTTTGACGCAACGGCGGCACCTGCCGGCATGCCAACACTGTAAACGAAGCCGGGGGCGTTGTGCTTGAGAATGTCAATGATCAGGCTGTTTGCCGCAACATAGCCGCCGCAGCTCACCAGACTTTTTGACAGCGTGCCAAGCCACATATCGACACCTTTTGGCGACACATTCTGATGTTCAAAAATCCCGCGGCCGGTTGCGCCGAGCACGCCCAGCCCATGGGCATCATCAATCATCAAAATCGCATCATACTTGGTCTTGATATCGATGAGCCGCTGAAGATCGGGGCCATCGCCATCCATGGAAAACAGGCCCTCGCTGACAATCAGCACACGCTCGAAACTATCACGTTCATCTTCGAGAATGCGCTCAAGCGCTGCAAGATCGTTGTGCGGAAAAAAGCGCCGCACCGCACCAGAAAGCTGCGCACCAACCACAATGCAATTGTGAATGAGCGCATCATGAATGATGATGTCTTTCGGCCCCATCAGCGTCGCAAGGGTGGAAACAGCAGTCGCATGGCCAGACACATAGGCGATGCAATCATCTGTCTCATAAATGCGCGCCAGCGAAAGCTCCAGATCGCGGTGAACATCGCGCTCACCAGCGCTAATTCTGCTGGCAGAAACGGATGTGCCGAGACGCTTATTCGCATCCGCAACAGCCTCCAGAATTTCGGGATGACCATTGAGACCGAGGTAATCATAGGAGGCAAAATTGACGAGATCTTTGCCTTCAATTGTCGATGTTGCACCCGCCTTTTGCTGATGCTGGTGGTAATAGGGATCCTTGATCTGCAACAATGCCGCAAATTCGCGCTGCATTTTCATCTGCTGAAACAGAGGGTGGGTTTCAAAACCACTGTTGCGGGCTTTTGCTGCCTTCTTTGCAACCGCGCCGGTTTTGGCTTCGGGCTTATGCGTCCGCATGGAATTCATGATCTGGTCAAAAGCCTGATCGCTGATCGGCGCATCGTATTCTGAAGTCATTCCGCTGCTCCCAGACGTGATGTCGATTTGATATGGGCCTTGATCTTGGCAATCTCTTCGGTGCTTGCGCTATCGGTCACATGCATTTCCGTCATGCGCATGGCATCATCAAGTTCAAGGTCTTCATCTTCGCTACTGCCAAGATCGACCCCCATATGATGCAAGACCATGGCCGCCACATCACTGAGGCGGCGATTGTTAATGCCGACAAGCGGAACCTGCACGCCAGCCAGCCGTTCAATGCCGAGTTGAAGTTCAAGCGCCATAAGCGAATCCAGACCCAATTCACCCATCTGCCGATCACTATCGATCTGGCTTTCCGGCATGCGCAGGATCTGTGCGACCTCGCGGCGCATGATCTTTATCACGATCTCCAGCGCTTTTTCCGGCGTCTCCCCGGCAATGGCCGTTGCGATATCGTCCCCCGATTCAACTCCCTCTTGCGCCCTCACCAGACCAAGACCCGCATAGGTCGGGCTGTTGATCAAGGCGAGCTTTCCGGCAGCCTCGCTTGGAGAAATATTGCTGTAGAACTGGATCGGTGCCGCAGCGTTGCCAAGAGCCAAAAGGCGTCCAAGCTGTGCTAAGGCTTCCGAGGCGCGAATGCCAACAACCCCGGTTGTCCGCCGGAGACGATCGGCAAGGCTCTTGTCGCGTGCGATAATGCCCGCATCGGAAATTGCACCCCAGCCAATGGCAAGGCCAGGCTTTCCAAGTGCCCGGCGCTTTTCCATGAACCCTTCAAGGAAAGCGTTGGCGGCCACATAGGCACCTTGGCCGGGGCTGCCAATCACGGTGGTCGCCGAAGAATAGACCACGAAGAAATCGAGATCGACATCGGAAAGAGCGGCATCCAGATTAAGCACGCCATCAACTTTCGCGCCCAGCACACCACGCAACCGCTCGGATGTCAGGCCCGAGATCAGGCCGTCATCGAGAGCCACAGCCGTGTGAATCACACCACGGATTTCGCCGTGCTGGGAGCGTACCGTATCGACAAATGCCTTGACGGCATCCGCATCGCGAACATCAAGCGCCATGGTGATGACCTCAACGCCCTGGGCGCGCATATCATTCACTTGCGCCACCAACTCAGGCTCGACAACCCCGCGTCGCGAGGCCAGCACCAACTTGGTTGCGCCCTTTTTGGCCAACCAGCGGGCGGTCGAGAAACCAAAGCCGCCAGCACCACCGATGACCACATAGGTTCCCGGCTTTGCGGTAAACACCAGCTGGTCAACATCCTCGCGTGCAAGCGCGGGCGGCTTTACTACAATTTTGCCGATATGTTCTGAGCCTTGAAGGGCGCGGAACGCGCGGCCAACTTCAAAGCCTTCAAGTACCTGATAGGTGAGGGGCACCAGCTCACGACGGCTGAAGGCCTCAGAAATCTTCGCCAGCATGGATTCGACCAGACCGCGATCGTGGCCGAGCAATTCATCCAGATCGACGCCTGAGTATTGCAGATTGCGCACAAATGGCCGCAGCCCAAGCGTGGTATTTTCAAGGAAGTCGCGCTTGCCCAATTCGATAAAGCGGCCAAAAGGCTTCATCAGCTTGAAGCTTTCAAGCATGCCCTTGCCGGCCAAAGAGTTGAGAACCACATCCACGCCACCATATTCTGAGCGAATGGCATCGGCAAAGCGTTCCTGACGGCTATCAAACAACAGGTCAGCACCCGCCACACGCGCAATGCGCTGGCGCATCGGGCTGGACGCGGTTGTGAAAATACGGGCTCCAATGTTGCGGGCAATCTGAATGGCAGCCTGACCAACACCGCCAGCTCCGCCATGGATCAAAACATCTTCGCCCTTTTTCAAATGCGCGCGTTCGACCAATGCGTACCAGGCCGTCACGAAGGCGACCGGAATGGTGGCGGCGGCCTCCAGATCAATGCCTGTCGGTGCCTGATGGAAATACCACGCTGGCGTTACAACATGAGAGGTGAACGCATCCTTGGCAAAACCCATGACGCGGTCGCCGATCTTGAAGCGCGACACGCCGGGGCCAATGCGAGCCACAGTGCCAGAGCACTCAAAGCCCAAAGAAGCAGCCGTGAGGCCTGCGCCAAGAAGATCATCATCAAGGATGCCCAGACCAACCAGAACATCGCGGAAATTCAGACCAACGGCAGCAACTTGAACCTCGATTTCGCCAACCGCCAGTTCGCGCCGTTCCGCAACGGTCCAGACAAAACTGTCGAGGCGACCGGGATATTCGAAGCGAAGAACGCTGCGATTGTTGGCCTCCAACGGCTTGGGCGGCATGATCCCGCGGCGCACGCGCAAGACGGATGCACCGTTTCCATCAATCTGCCACTCCTTCTCGGGGCCGGGCACCGCGATCACCTTGGCAATGACTTCGATATCCGCACCGGGCAACAGGTGGATGAGACGCAAATCGATATTGGGATATTCATTGATGGCCACACGAACGAAGCCTTGGATGGCGCGTTCCAACCCGGATTTTGTCTGCGTATCGGCGGTCATTGCCTCGGTCAGCACAAAAAGCCGCACGGTTTTGCCAGACGCTTCGATACATTCCAAAATCGCGCGCAGGTACTCAATACGATGCGCCAATTCATCAAGGGCATCATGCTCGGTGGCGTGCGGCGCAAGAATCAAGGTCAAGGCTTCATCCGTGCCAGCCTGGTCCAGCCAGCCAAGCAGCGCTTCTTCCGGCTGTGCGCCGGTGGCGATGGTTTCGATGAATTGCAGGAAGTCGGCCGCAAGAGAGGCCTGACCCTGATCAACAACCAGGGCTATTCTGCCGACATCGGAGAGATTTTCAAGAACGGCCTTGTCAAATTCACGAACCGGTGCGCGGCCAAAGACGATATTGCCCTGACCATTGTCCGTTGCGCAGCTATCGATATTTTCAACGCCGATTTTGCGCAATTGGCGTTTCACCGCCTCCACCGACGGTGTGCGACCAGCAACCTCTCCGCTCGACATTGGCTCAAGCCACAGGTTCCACAGTCCACGAAGCATGTCGAGGGTGGAATCTGTTCCCGGTGCTGCGATGATGATGGGGGCTGCGGTCTTCATGAGACCGAGAGCTTGGGTGAACAGACTGCGATCATTACCGGCAACCAGCGAAGCGGCAAAGCTGACGAGAACGTCGAATGCCACAGGCTGCTCTTCGATTTCATCTTTCAAAACAAGACGATTGATCAGTGAATCGGCGCGAAATTCCTGTCGTTGCGCATCAATGTCGGCAGCAGTCTTGCTGCAGAATGTCACTTCGATCCGGCCAGCATCCGCAAGTTCTGCCAGCGCCTTGACAAGGCCCGGACCAAAGGGTTCCAGTGCCAGCACCCGCAATGGCTGGGTTGCAGAGCGCGTCAGCTGAGTCAAAACATCCGCCAATGCGCGCACGGCCGGTGCGGCCAGACATGTCTCAGATTCAAAGCGCTGGAGCAGCCATGATGTGGTTGCCGGCTGCTGACCTGTGCGGAGATATCGCTCGGCATGCTCAAGAGCGTCGGCGGCAAGCCGGATTTCCATATTGGCAGATGGAAAGCGATTGATGAGAGTGGCAAGCAACGCATGCGGCGATGGCAGCGCCATTGCGAGCGCCATATCTTTGGTGTTCTCAGAATCCGAGGCGGTGACAAATTCTGACAGGACTTGATTGAGAGCGGTCAGATAATGCACGGCTTCCGGCACGATATGGCCGGATTTTACAAAATCTTCCGGAGAGCCTTCGGCACCATCCTGAGCCAGATTGCGCAAAATGGTTTGGGCCAGAGACACGCAAAACGCGCGGGTCAAAAGCCAGGGTGCTGCCTCCGTCACGGGCCGCGCTTTCATATCGGCCGCGATTGCGGCAAAGGATGCCGACAGATCCGGACGCTGAAGAGCGACTATTTCCGTGCGGAATGTGCGATCAGGAATTGTCGCTCTCGACAGGTAGACCGCGCGCAACACCACCGCATCAACAGAGGCGACCAGCGCACCGGTGGCGCTGAACAAGGACACCGCCACCGTCTTGAAGCGCTCAGTCTCGTTGGTCAAAAGAGTAATCGATCGGCAGATGGCAACGCCTGGTTCCCAAACGCGAACATTGCGAATGCGAACCGGCATGTAAGCCTTGGTTTCTCCGTCTTTTTGCGGACGCGAAATGAACAAGCCATGCAGGGCCGCATCAAAAGAAATCGGATGAAGCATATAATCAAGGCTATGTTCCGGCACAGCATCCGGCATCGACAGCCGTGAATCCGTGGTCACGTCATCGCGCTCAATGCTTTCAACCCGGCGGAATTTGGGTCCATATTCCAATCCGGCGCGGGTGGCTTCTTCATAGACCTCGGCATGGGAATTGCGAATAATCTGGTCGGCCACGGGTGGCAAAAGCGCTTCGACTTTGCGCGACGACAGCGTTGCGATGGTGCCGCGCGCGTGCAAAATCCAGTCTTCGCTGTTCGTGGAAAACCGCTTGCGACTCCAGATCTCGACACCATGAGACTGGTCGGCCCAGATGGTCGACACTTCACGGATTTCGCCCGGCATGATGGCCAGCGCCTTGAAAACGTCGAGCTCGCTTACCTCAAACGGCTTGTCGCCATAGATCTCGCGCCCAACCTGCAAGGCCATTTCAACAAGGCCGGAGGCAGGAACAACCACCGCACCATCGACCTGATGATCCTCAAGAAACGGCAGAATTGCCGGATCAAGCAGACTGCGCCATTCTGGCGAGCCCGAAGCCATGCGATCGCCCAAAAGGGCATGGCGTTTGGGTGCCTTGGTCATTTTGCCAAACGCAAGCAGGCCTTCCGACGTGCCGCCGAGCGTGAATTCGTTGCGCTGCATTGGATAAGGCGGGATCGAAACCCGGCTTGGGCGCTTTGCGCCAAAGGCCGCTTCCGTTGAAAAGCCCATGCCCATGGCAATGAAACGGGAGATCAATTGCATGATCGGATCAGCATCCGGCTGATCCTTATCCGACAGCGTGTTCATAAACTGGCTGTCGGTGGCGTGGGCGCGCAATGTATCCTTGATCGGGCCGGAAAGAATAGGCTTGGGTCCAATTTCCACGAAGCAATGGATATGACGCTCCAAAGCCTTTTCGGTCGCCAGACGGAACTGCACAGGATTGCGGATGTTCTGCCACCAATAATGCCCGGTCAGCTGTTCGCCGTCGATTTCCGCACCAACAACCGTGGACAGGAAGGGAATAGAGGAGGCACCTGCCATAATACCTGAGAGATCCTTGACCAGATCATCGCGGTACGGGTCAAGCGCGGAAGAATGGAACGGATACTGAATATCCAGTTTTACCGTTGCGATTTTGTTTTTGCTGCATTCCTTGGCAAGACGTAAAAGCGCCTCGCTTGGTCCAGAAACGGTGAGCGAATTTGGACCGTTGATGGCAGCAATCTCGACGCCGCTGATGCCCGATTGCTCCAGCAGTTCAGCTATTCTTGTCTCCGTTGTCGCAACCACCAGCATCGTGCCGTGGCCACGCACATACTCCTGATGGTGACTGCGCAGGTAGATGACCTTGACGGCCTCTTTGCGGCTCAGCGCGCCGCAGGCTTCGGCGGCGGCAACTTCGCCCATGCTGTGGCCAAACACCACGTCTGGCTTGATGCCAAAGCGTGCAAATGTTGTCACCAGCGCCGACTGGATGGCGTAAATCAGCGGTTGGCTGATCGACGTCAGTGCCAGCCGTTCAGGTTCGACGCCATGTTCGATGGTGTCTGCAATAGACCAGCCAGACAAAGGTTTGAAGAGCTGGTCGATGTCCTGAATTTCCTCGCGAAAGATCGCGGATTTTTTATAGGCCAGCTGGCCCATGTCGCGAAACTGGCAGCCATTGCCGGTAAAGACGAAGGCAACCGGCGACTTTTCCCAGGTCGCTGCTGTTGCGATGCCGCGCTGAACAGGCATATCCTCGGCCACAGCCTGCAGGCTCGCTGACACCGCAGCAGGCGTTGAAATCGGCACCACCAGACGATGAGGCAGAAGATCGCGCCTGTGACCAAGGGCATTGGCCACGTCCTCGACTCTTGCTCCATTGGCCAAAACCTGCGCAATCTGGGCTGATCTGATTTTGAGTGCTTCTTTGGTCGCCGCCGAAATCGCAATCACTTGCGGCGCACCTGTTTTGGAATGATCCGTCTTGGCTTGATCAGCAACGGATGCCACCTTCACAGCAGGATCACCCTCGGCAACCACCACATGCGCATTGGTGCCGCCAAAGCCATAATTGCAAATCCCTGCAATCAGGCGGTCTTGCCCCGGCTGCCGCTCGAGCTTGATGTCTTGCTGGGCGACCGCCAAATTCATATCGGCAAAGGGAATCGCATCATTGAGCCGCTCGCTGAACACGGACCGTGGCAGCAAATGGTTTTGCAAAGACAGGCAGGATTTCAACAACCCGACCAGGCCGGACACACATTCCAGATGCCCGACATTCGATTTCGCAGAACCAATAGGCAGAGGGCGACTCCGATGCATGCCCAGCGATTCGCCAATCGCACGCGCCTCTATCGGGTCTCCGGCCTTTGTGCCCGTGCCATGAGCTTCAACAAAGGCCAATTTGTCCGGATGCAATCCAAGATCAGCATAAAGCGATTGCAAAAGATGCTTCTGGCCATCCATGGATGGCAGCGAAATTCCCGGCGTGTAGCCGTCCGAATTGGCGCTGGAACCGAGCAGGATGCCGCGAACCGCGTTTCCTTCCGATCGTGCATCCTTCAGCCGGCGCAAAACCACGACCACCGCACCTTCGGAGCGAACATAGCCGTCAGCCTCTTCCGAAAACGGCCGACAGCGCCCGGTGGGCGACAACATATGCGCTTGAGAAAAGCCAACAAAGGGGGCAGGCGACAACAACAAATTCACCCCGCCGACAATGGCAAGATCAATCCGTCCATCATTCAGCGCCGCCATCGCCTCATTCAAGGCAACAAAAGACGATGAACAGGCCGAGTCCACCGTAAAGCTGGGGCCACGCAAATCGAAGGCATGCGACAGGCGATTGGACAGGATAGACAGGGAATTCCCTGTCATATAATGACTTTCCATCAGGGAAGGGTCTTGGGTCGCGCTGCTTTGATAGTCAACATTCGAAGCACCGATGTAAACACCAACATTTTGACCGCTGAGCGACGACGCTGGAATATTGGCATCTTCCAGTGCACTCCAGGTCACTTCAAGCAGCATGCGCTGCTGAGGATCCATCTGGCGGGCTTCCCGGTGGGAAATACCAAAAAGGGCCGGATCGAATGCAAAAGGATCGGCAAGATAACCACCGGCAAAAGTATAGGCAAATCCGGGCTGCGGCTCTCCAGGCCTGAGAAAGCGCCCGACACTCCAGCGACCTTTGGGCGTGTCGCTGACCGTATTCCGGCCACTCTTCAAGACGTTCCAGAAGGATGCAATGTCCGATGCGCCGGGTAATCTTGCGCCCGCGCCAACGACCGCAACCTCACCCACAACGGACTTGTTCCCCAATTCCTTCATCATTAAACGCCTTTAACTCGAACTCGATTGTTGTGGTGCCGCAAATCCAAAGGATGCACAGCGTTATATATGCCGCTCCGCAATCAAATGAACAGCTTGGCTCCCCCAACCCAATGCCTCATTGTTGCAAAACAGCATTTTAAGATGTTCAAACCGAAATGTCACGCAACTCCCGTTTCCATGCCACACGCGTCGCAACACGACCAATATTGCACCATCAAAAAATAGCAATCACTTAATATTGTTTGTGACGGTAGTGGCTGCAGCGACGATACCGACGGGGCTTGCGACCATGTTGACGAACTTTGAGAAGTCGACGGATGGGTGACGGGACGCGTATATGACGTCGCGGTTTTTGACTTCGAAGGTCTGTCCGATGAGGAGGCTGTCGGCTTTTTCCATG
>NZ_MKIM01000014.1 GCF_001939045.1 Rhizobium oryziradicis | reverse complement strand
GGGTGACGGGACGCGTATATGACGTCGCGGTTTTTGACTTCGAAGGTCTGTCCGATGAGGAGGCTGTCGGCTTTTTCCATGCTGAGGCGGTAGACGACAGGGTATTTTCCGTCCTTGTCGGGCTGCATGCCGTTGGCGAGCAGTTGCTTGACGCGGGCGGGGCCGACGAGATCCATGAGAACTTCGGGCTCTTCGAAGCGGAAGACAAAATAGCCCTTCATGTTGACGGATGTGCTGTCTGCGCCGCCGGCGAGCGCGATGGCTTCAAGCAGGTTGACGTCGCTTGCGCCAAATTCGACGCGCTTGGATGCCTTGACGGAGCCCAGAATGGTGAAGGTCTGCGGATCGCGGTAGACATAGATCTGGTCCTTGGGCTGAACCAGAATGTTTTCCTTCGGATTTTCAATGATATCCTTGAGCAGGACCGAGCCGCGCACATTGTTGCGGGTCAGGCTGACATAGGTCTCGTAAGGCTGTGCCACGGCGCCGCCGACGCGAGCGAGCATATCGAGAATGGTTTCATGACCGAGGCCCAGCGGAATGACGGCGGAGCGGGCAACGGCACCCGAGACCGTGACATCGCGCGAGGACGAGGACACAAGATTGACGAGAACATCAGGCTCGACGGCCTTGTTCTTGAGGGCGGCCACAATGGTCTGGCGCACCTGTTCGAGGGTTTTGCCCACCAGCCGCACGGTTCCGACATAGGGAATGGAGGCCATGCCATTGGGCTGAACAACGATGTCGAGGCTTGCCTGTTTGGAGTTCTCGGTCGAGAACAAACCATCGGCACTGGCCTCAAAAATGGTCACCTTGAGAGCGTCACCAACGCCAATCACCGGCACGCCGGTGGAGCCGCTGACCTTGAAGCGCCTTTGCAGCTTTCTGGCTTGGAAGGCGTGAATGACATTGGCCATTCTGGCATCAACGTCGATCAGCTCAAACACTTCTGCACTGGCACGGCTCTGCTGGGCAGCGGAGCGTCCGGCTTCTCCAACAATATCACTGGCGAGAGGTCCATCGGCGGGCACCATTTGACAGCCCGATAACGCTACGCAGGACAAAATGACAATCGCTTGTTTCAATTATAAAAGTCCCCGTCGTTTCCGCGATTGTCAAAGCATATTTCTGCCGGACCGGCAAGGTCCACCTTGCTCAATGCCGGGTTTTACACGCCCTGTGAGGGGCGCGCATGCCCCGACACGGCACACTTGCGCACCAGAACCCATCATCGTTACAGACGACATTTTTTTCAGGATTGGCACAGATCTATTACAGATCTATTAAAGTTTAACCGCGTGAAGAGACAGTCCAGTAACCTATCGTAACCCAATCTAACCTCATCCATCCCATCCGACCCGCTGACGGATCGGATCATCGCAAGGCTTGTTGATATGGCGCATATCATGATCACCGGAGGCTCCAGCGGCATTGGGCTGCAGATTGCAAGGCTTTTGGTGCAGCGTGGCGAACGCGTCAGTTTGCTGGCACGCGACCCAGCCAAGCTCGAAGCGGCAAAACACGCCTTGCAAAGCCAATATCCGGACAGCCGCCCGGTTCACATCCAAGCTGTCGATGTCACCGATGGGGCAGCACTGCACGCGGCCGTCATGGACTGTGTTGCCAGCCAAGGTGCCATCGACACATTGATCGCATCAGCAGGCATGATTGTCCCCGGCAGCTTCCTCGATCAAACGGCGGGCGATTTTAACAGCCAGATCGATACCAATCTGATCGGGGTCGCCAATGCCATCCGGGCGGTCTATCCTTCCATGATCGCGGCCGGGCGCGGCACGATCACGATTATTTCATCGGGTGCGGCCTTGCTGGGCATACCGGGCTATACGGCCTATTGTGCCTCCAAATATGGATTGCGCGGCTTGGCAACCGCCCTGCGGCTGGAGGCAAAGCCCAAAGGCGTTTCGGTGTGCATTTGTTTTCCGCCCGATACCGACACACCGCAATTTCGACAGGAAATTGCGCAACGTGGCCCCGAAACCAAACGCTTTTTGGGACCGCCCAAACCATGGCCGGTCGAAACCGTTGCCAAACATATTGTGAAGGGCATGGATGCGGGCAAAGGAGAAATCTTTTTCGGCTTTGACATGATGATGCTGGATAAACTGGGGCCCATCATTCGCCCTATCCTTGAAAAAGCATACGAGAGGCGCAACAAGAAACACATTGGCGCACAAGAAGGGCGTTGAAGATGACGCCTCGTGTGCCTAATAAGGTTCGCTGTAGCGCGCCCTTTGGTTCGCACACCCTCAATCGGAAAGCCCGGGCCCGGGTCTTTCGCAGGAAGTTTTGATGAATATTTCATATTTGCAAGCGCGTCTCCTCGCAAAGCTCAAGGGCCTGTTTGCGCCGTCCGAAGCGCCAGAGGGGTTTTCGCAATATGAGTTGCGCCTACCGCAGCATCAAAACGCCATCGATGCCTTGCCCGGCTGGAATTCGTCCTTTCCGCAAGAGTTCAATCTGACGGCTGGCACGATTCCGCTGTTTGCCGATGACCGGATCTTCAAAATGCTGGAGGCCGTTGGCACGTTGGAAGGCAAGACCGTCCTGGAAGTCGGTCCGCTGGAAGGCATGCACACCTATATTCTCAACCAGCGTCGTCCGGCGCACATCGACGCGATTGAGGCCAACAAGCAATGTTTCATGCGCTGTCTGGTCACCAAGGAAATCCTCAAGCTCGACCGCGCCGTCTTTTATCTGGGCGATATTCAAAACTGGCTGCAGGCATCGGAGCACATTTATGATCTGACGCTGGCGTCAGGCGTGCTCTACCACATGCCCGATCCGGGCGAGTTTCTGAGGCTGTTGGCCGAACACTCGCGAAGCCTGTTTTTATGGACGCACTATTACGACGAAACTGTCATGCCCAAGGCCGATGTGCGTCACACGCCCTTTAGCGGCAATATGGAGGTGCGCAACATTGCCGGTCTGGATGTGCGCTATTTCGAGCGCAGCTATCAATTTGCCAATATGAGCGCCTCCTTTTGCGGCGGCATGAAAGATCGACACTACTGGATGCACCGGGAGGATATTTTGAAGCTTCTGACCCATCTCGGCTTTCAGGATATTGTGGTGCAGAGTGAAGAACCTCTGCACACCGGCGGCCCCTGTTTTTCCGTGTTTGCAAGACGCACATCATATTGATTACAGCAATGATGGGCGCTGCAGCGAACCTTTGCGTACTTTATAAAGTGCGCGGTGCGGTATGGAGATGACGGCGTGTTGTTCAACATCGAATTTGACCACGGAGATGCGTTGGAAGGCTATCTGGTTCCCGATGGCTTCTCAGATCAGCCCTCCATTATCGTCAGGCGCGATGACGGCAGCGAACTTATGCTGGCTTGCGATCAGGAGCGGCCAGCGGTGGTGCAATCGGGCCGCCACGCAACAGGTCTTGTCGGCTTTCGCCTTGATGCGCAGATCATGCCGGATCTTGCCTTGCAAACCCGGCTGTTGATTTCGGATGCAAAATCCGGCCTTTTGATCTATCGGCGGCCAAGTGCCGACAATCCCTTGAACCTCAAACTGCTGCAATTGCAATTGACCCTGCTGCCCATGGTCAAGTTTGACATGTTCTGCTCGGAGTTCTTTCAATTCTCGGTGTCGACCGTCGAGCGCTTTGGCCACGAAACCACGCTGCAGGCCTTTCATTTGAACAACACGCCTTCAATCTACATCAGCGGGCGTGTGCTGTTTCGCAATTATGAAGAATTTCTCGACAAAGGCTTCAAGGTTGTCGCCAATATTCCAGACCCCTATTACGAGATGGCCACCCGGCTGTTTATGATCAAGCGTCTGTCGAAACACACCTTTTCTTTCTTAGGCGAGCGTGACCGGATTTTGCTTTCGCCTGCGGTCGAATATTTTGCCGACATCAACCTTGGCGACAAAAAAGAGATCGCCCGCGCCTTGAAAAAAGCCCATGATCGCGTGGCCAACATCTTTCGATCGCCGATCACCCGGCAACTGGTGTGCACCCACCCCGAGCAAACCGTGACCCGCCGCGAAGTGGCACCCGCCATTGATGCGCTATCGCGCTTTGCCGTGATTGGCTATGGCTATAACAATAATCACTTTCAAGACGAGGTTGGTGCTATGCTGGGTGTGCCGGGGCATGAAGTGCCGATCTTTCCCCAACAATCGGTCTTGAGTGAACTTGCCACAATCTTGCGCGATATTCCCATCGCAGAAATGTGGCTGGAAGAGGATATCATCTTGGACTATTACGTCAGGCAAGCCGTCGCACCCTATATTGCGCTTGATGGTTAGGTAAAACCATGGTGACCTTGCACGTCAAAGACCGAACAAAACAATCTGGTAAGTTGGCTGGTAAGCTGGCAGGCACGCAGGATGTCGAAGAGGCTCCATCGCGGGGTTTCTGGTTGCGGCCCTATGCGCTGTTCAAGAGAGTGCCTGCCAAGATCGAGCAAGACGATGCGCTGGACCAGCTGGGAAGCGAAGCTAGCGCAGACACCAAAGCTGGCGGCAAGCCACCATGGTTGCTGATCAGCTTCATGCTCATGGTTTTGGTGCCAGCCCTTGCCAGCTTCCTCTATTTCGTCGGCATTGCCTCTGATCAATACACCGCTGAAGCCCGCTTTGCCGTGCGCTCGCTGTCCGACAGTGGTTTGGGCGAAAGGGTCGATACCGGCCTGATGAACATGCAAGCCGCCCCGCAAGACGCCTATGTGGTCACCAGCTTCATTCACTCCGCCGAAATCCTGCGGCGCTTGAAAGGCGAGATCGATTACCGCACCATCTTTACCGATCCGAATGCCGATTATTGGTCGCGCTTTGATCCCAAGGGCTCAGAAGAGGATTTTCTGAAATACTGGGATCAGCATGTCACCTCCTATATTGATGGGCCCTCCGGCATTGTCACGCTGACGGTGCGCACCTTTCGCCCCGAAGATTCGGTCAAGCTCGCCAATGCCATTTTGCAGCAAAGCGAAAAGCTCGTAAACGAAATCACGCTACGCGCCCGCGATGATCTGCTGGCCAGTTTTCGCAACGAAGTCACCCGCACCAAGGCCAATTATCTGGACGCCCTGAACGATTTCAACGGGTTTCAGCAAAAATCAGGCCTGTTGAGCCCAGACGTGCAGGCCAAGCAGGCGGGCAAGCTGCTGACGGGGCTGGTTGCGCAAAAGCTGGAGCTGGAAACCCGCCTGTTTGTGCTCAAAGAGTCAGATGGCAGCGATTCTCCACGCTACAAACAAATGCAGCGCGCCAAGGACAGTCTCGATGGCCAGATTCAGGACATGCAGTCGCAATTGGTCGGATCGGGCAACAATTCGCTCGTCAATGTGATTGCCGGTTTCTCAAAGTTAGAAACCAACCGGCAGGTCAGCGAAAAACTCTATGAGGCAGCAAGGCGAAACTATGATCTGGCCTTTGCCGCCGTCTCGCGCAAGGCGCTCTACCTCACCGTCTTTGTGCCGCCAGCCCTGCCTCAAGATGCCCTCTATCCAAAGCGCATCGTTTCGCCCTTCCTGATCTTGCTGGGTCTGCTCGTCTTTTGGGCAACGCTCTGTTTGATTTGGGCCTCCGTTGAAGATCACATGTTGTGAGGTCCGATGTGATAAAATTCAACAACGTCTCAAAACACTTCAAAGCCAGGCACCACAAGAAAATCATTCTCGATCAGGTCAATGTCGTGTTCGAGTCCGGCTATTCCTATGGCCTGCTTGGCGTCAACGGCGCTGGCAAATCAACCAGCCTCAGCATGATTGCCGGAACACTTTTGCCCAACTCTGGGCGCATTACCAAAAATGTGCGCGTCTCCTGGCCGCTGGGCTTTGCCAATGGCTTTCACCATGAGATGACCGGCAAGGAAAATCTCAACTTCGTGGCGCGGGTCTATGGCGAGGATGTGCGCCGGGTTGGCCGCTTTGTTGAGGAGTTCGCCGAGCTTGGCGATTATATCAACGCCCCGGTGCGCACCTATTCCTCCGGCATGATGGCGCGCCTGGCCTTTGGCCTGTCCATGGCCATTGATTTTGACTGCTATCTGATCGATGAAATCACCTCCGTGGGTGATGCCCGGTTTCAGGAGCGCTGCAAAGTGGCGTTTGAACACAGACGCGCCAATTCCGATATCATCATGGTTTCCCATTCCATGGATACAATTAAAGACTATTGCGATAAAGGGATGCTGCTGGTCGATGGGCGCATCATCGTTTATAATGATGTCGAACACGCCATCGAGGCCTACTATCGCTTGAACCGGTAAGCCATGGTTTGTCCCTTTAGCATCAAACTTCAGCGGGTGGCGTTTTCTTGACGGACAGCATCGAAAATTCAAAAATGTCCGATTCCGACGGTCTCGGCGTCAAAAATGGTCGCGCAATCGCAGCCCGCCTCTCGGTTGCCGCCAGAAAGCTGCGCTTTTCCACCTCCAAGCGCAGTGATCTCTATGCCGCCGTGGGCCTGCGCCCAAGGCTGATGGACCGCGTCTTCAAAGCCGCCTTCATCATCGCCACCATTTTTCTGCTGATCATGCCGATCATCATCAGCACACTTTATTTCGGCTTCATTGCCTCCGATCAGTTCGAATCCGAGACTCGTTTCACGGTGCGGCCATCCTCGCCCGCCCTTGGCACGGATCAGGTCGGCAACGTGGCTGGCATGCCTGGGGTTGAGCTTTTCCAAGACACGCAAATCGTCATGAATTTCATCAGCAGCCGCGAGATCATTGATGTCTTGAAAAAGCGCCTGGATTTCCACACCCTGCTTGGCGGACCACATGTCGATTGGGTCGCGCGCCTGCCAAGTGACGCAACCGAAGAAGACCTCCTGCGCCACTGGAACCGCATGGTTTCCGTCTCCGTCACCCCCTCCAGCGGCATCATCACCCTCAAGGTGCGCGCCTTTAGTCCTGAGGACGCGCAAAGCTTGGCCAAAGACATTGTGAAAGCCGCCGAAACCGTGGTCAACAATGTCAATGACCGCATCTGGAGAGATGTCACCGCAACCGCCCAGCACAATCTCGATCATGCCAGCGTCGAGCTGCAAGCGGCGCGTGAAAAGCTCGCCCAAGCCCAAAACAACAATGGCGTTCTCACCGTGGAAGGCAGCTCCGACGTGATCACCAATCTGATCTCCTCCGTCGAAGGCGATCTTTTGAAACTGCAGCAGCGCTATCAGACGCAAAGTTCCATGGTGTCAAAAACCGCCCCGCAAATGCGCGTGCTGCAACGCGAAATCGACAGCAAGCAAAGCCAGCTCGATGACCTCAAACAACGCCTGGCTGGTCAGCAGGGCGAAACCAAAAACCTCGCCTCGATCTCGCAAGACCTCTCCCAGTTGCAACTGGCCCAAAGCCTCGCCCAACAACAATTCGCAGCCGCCGTCAAATCCTTCGAACAAATCCAGTTCGTCAGCAAACA
>NZ_MKIM01000013.1 GCF_001939045.1 Rhizobium oryziradicis | reverse complement strand
GCAACTGGCCCAAAGCCTCGCCCAACAACAATTCGCAGCCGCCGTCAAATCCTTCGAACAAATCCAGTTCGTCAGCAAACAGCAACTCCTCTACCTCGACAGCTTCCTCCCCCCACAGCTCCCGGACGAAGCCCAATACCCAAAACGTACCCTCTGGATCGTCCTCACAATCCTCGCAAGCCTCACACTCTGGGCAACAGCCCTCGGTATCCTAAACCTCACTCGCGCCCACCTCGCTCATTAGGTACCGCGATGAGAAACGCCATCAAAAACTGGATCTATCACGCCCTGCCCAAGCCCTATGCACGGCGAAAAAATAGCGTTACGTCAGCGCAGGTGAAACGTGTTCTGGTGATAAGAGAAGGCCCTAATCCCAGCTTTACCTATTATCTGGAAGCCCGGCTTAAAGCGCTGGAAGTGCCTTTTGATGTCATCGAAAATACCGAGAGCATGACGGGGATTGATCCTACGACGACCTTTGTGATTATCTGTCGATATATCCGGCTAAGGAAATTTTTTTGGCTTTGGCGACACAGGGCGGATTTTCCAGGTGTTGCCCTCTTTATCGATGATGACATTGCCGCAACTATCGTTGAGGGCCAGAGCGGCCTCGGATACAAGATCTATTTGATCGGATTGGGACTGATCCCATTGATTTATCTCAACGGTGTGCTCACCAGTGTGTGGGCGTCAACCTCTGTATTGGCCGAAAGTTTACAAGCAGACGCTGTTCTGCAACCATTTCCGGCCCCAGATGTCTATTTGCAAAATGTAGAAGGGTGCAGGCGTTCGGACGACACATGTCGCATGGCGTTTCATGCAACCGGAGCTCACGACGCAGAGCACGCCTTTTTGATCCCAATCGTCAAAGCTGCATTGCAAAAGCTGCCAAACCTTCATTTCAAGGTTGTTGCCGAGGAAAGACTGGCAAAAATCTGGCGACATGAATTGCGCGACTTCGGCAGGCGGGCGCAGACCATTTCGCCCTTGCCGTGGCCGGACTATCTCAAAAACGCAAGCCATTTGCAGACGGACATTCTTTTGGTTCCACTTTTAAGTGGACGTGTTAACAACGCACGGGCCGACACAAAACGAATTGATGCATATCGATTGGCAGCCGCCACGGTATTTTCGAAATGCAAGACGTACGAGCGCTGTTTCATCCCAGGGGAAATAATGGTCGAGAACGATGTTACAAGTTGGGTTGACTCAATCGCATGTCTGGTCTTGAACTCTGACAAGCGACGACAGGCCAAAAATGCCACCTCCGCATCCGTGCTTGAAATGGTGAGGCAGGCATCACCTCAGCTGCCTGGGCTAGCTGATTTTTGTTCAAAGAGGAATTGCCAATGACCGAGGTGTTTGAGGCTCGAACCATAAGTTTTCTTGACGCCTTGCGGCAAAAACGAAACGTGATGAAGGCGGTTATTCTGCGCGACATGCGCACGCGCTTTTTCAATCACGGTCTAGGCTTTTTGATTGTCGCGTTATGGCCGTTGGTGCATATGATTGTTCTTCTCGCAATTTACACCCTTTCTGGGCGGCCAGCACCATTTGGTGATAGCACTCAAATTTTCTTTGCAACCGGGCTCATACCCAGCTTGGCGTTTATGTATATTTCCCGTTTCATGTCACTTTCATTGATTTTGAACAAGCCTATGATGGCTTTTCCGGCTGTGACAGTGGTAGACATCATGTTTGCTCGCGCGTTCCTTGAAATAATGGCCGCATTTCTGACGATGGTATTTTTGGTGGCAATATTGTTTGCTCTTGGAGAAAATCCAATTCCCTATGATATAGAGCAGGCGGTTTACGCTTATCTCGCGACACTTTTATTGGCTGCTGGTGTCGGGACGTTGGCAGGTGTTATCGTCATGTTTTTCCCTTTTTTTGTTACGATATACGCGCTGGCGATGATTCTAGTCTATATTCTCTCTGGCGTTTTGTTCGTTGCATCATCGTTCCCCGCGCCGATTGCTTACGCTCTATCATGGAACCCTGTTCTTCAATGTGTGGAGTGGATGCGTACTGCCTATTACCCAACGTACAGCGATAGAATTTTAGACAAGACATATTTAATCGGCTACGGCATCACGGCATTGTTTCTCGGATTGTTGCTTGAGCGTGTTTTGCGCTGGAAAATGTTGGAAGGTTGAGTCGTCAATAATGTCTTTAAGGATCATCCCGAATACCGACTTGGAACCACAGCAGCATGTCGGAGAGACCACTTGGAACAGCATTGGCGACGATCCGTATTTCGAAGTCTGCTTCGATTATATTCGCATGCCATTCATTGTGATTTCTCTCAAATGTGATGAGGAAAAAATCGACCCCAGAGTCTATATCAACGTCGGTGGCCATTATAGCGAGAAAGAGAGCCATGGTTTTGCTTATAGTAATCGCTTCATATTCATAGCGAACCTAGGGGCTACAGGCTGGACAAGATCTCTACGGGTCGACCCTTGCAGTTTTCCCTGTCGCTTCGAGATTTCAATTGAAGCTTTCCCCAACCGCAAAGCGGCGGACAACGCCATTGCTGTGCGGCTTCAAAAGGGCATGGATGGCGCGACCATCCATAATCTCGGCAATTTGCCGCGGTTTCGATTGCGTATGCCAACGCTCTCGTTTGGCCCGCCTGTGCAGCAAATTGAAAAAGTCATCAAAGCACAATATGCACTTGGCAAGAAAATTGCTCCGCCTAAGATCGCAGATGGCGCGACACCTTGGCTCAGCATCATTGTCCCGGTCTACAACGCACCAAAGCGCTATCTTGACGATCTCTTAAAGTCTTTCTTGGATCAGGGTGTGCCCGGGACTGAATTGATTCTAAGCGACGACTCGTCGACATCAGAGGAAACGCAACACTGGTACGACAACCACGCTCGGCGCGACAATGTCAAAATTCTGCGCACATCAACAAACGGCGGCATCGCAACTGCAACAAATACCGGTCTTGGCCAAGCATCAGGCACTTGGGTAGCCTTTCTGGACCATGACGATGTGATTGCGCCGCACGCTCTGAAGTTGATCGGCAAAGCCATTGTCGAAAACCGGTCTGCGAAATTTATTTATACCGATGAGGTCGTGGTCGATGACAACCTAAAACCAATAGGTCTTACGCTCAAACCGGCTTACGACCCGATCCTCTTGACCGGTGTTAATTATATCAATCACTTCTCGATCTATCGACGCGACCGCCTTTCTCAAATTGGAAATTTGCGGACAGGCTTCGACGGATCTCAAGACTATGATCTGCTGCTGCGCTATCTCGACGGCTTACTTGCGGAGGATGTTTTGCATTTACCCTATCCCGCCTATTGGTGGCGCAGGAACGGCAAGACTTATTCCCGCCAGTTTATGGCAAAGGCAACAACAGCCGCCAGAAAAGCGATCAGCGAATCCTTTGCGCGCAAAGGCGTAAAAACCCATGTCGAACCTGCACTCACCGACACGCTGCACCGCGTAATGTTCGAAAACGTCAGCGAAAATAGCTGGCCGATGGTGTCTATTATCATCCCGAGCAGAGACAGCTATCAGTTGATAAGTCGCATCTTGAATGATCTCTTTGAGAGGACGGATTATCCGAATTTTGAGGTAATTGTGATCGACAATGGCACGTCAGATGAGCAGGTGCTTTCGCTTTATCAGCAATTGACGCAGGCCAAATCCAATTTCTCTTATGTCATCGAAAAAGAGACCTTCAATTTCTCACGTGCGATCAACCGGGGTATCCGAATAGCGAAAGGCGAGAATTTCCTCCTTTTAAACAATGATGTAGAGGTCATGGAACCTTTCTGGCTGAAGGAAATGGTTTCCTGCCTCAGTTTTGAAGGTGTTGGCATTGTTGGGGCAAAGCTGCTGTATCCCAACAATAAAATACAGCATGCAGGCGTGGTTGCAGGCTTCGGTGGGTTGGCGGGGCATTGGTACCTGAACCAGGCCAAAGATTATGGTGGCCCCATGAGCCGGCTTCATGTGCGCAACTCAATGACATGCGTGACCGGCGCTGTCATGCTGATCTCAGGAACCTGTGCGCGCACCGTTGGGTTATGGAACGAAGAAGACTTTGCCGTCGCTTATAATGACGTCGATTATTGCCTGCGCGCCTACAAAACTGGCTTCAGAACAGTTTGGACGCCCTTTTCATGCCTCTATCATCATGAATCTGTCTCCCGGGGTTCGGATATTTTTGGTGAACGCAAACGGCGCTTCAATGCGGAGAAAGAAAACTTGAAAACAAGGCACGGCACGGCAGACTTTTTCGACCCAGCAGCTAATCCCGGCTATGACAGAAGGTTTTCGACACCCCAATTCCTGCCACCTGAAAAATTGGCTCCCGTGCGACGCTGGTTCCTGGATAAAGAGTAAAGCCGCAGCTGCTATTTTAGGCCGTGTCCCCATAAATGGAGTTCATCTTTCAGCCGGAGTGTGATCCAATTTCCTGTGAAAGGAGATTGCCATGCGCCGTCACGAATTATGCGACGAAGAATGGGCCATGATTGCACCGCTTCTGCCGACCAAAACTCCTGGAGTTGAAAGGGTTGACGATCGCCGCGAGATCTAGGCACCCTTTTGCGTTGACCTTGCCCCGTTGAACTAATCCATTTTGAAGTAAGCTCTGGCTCATCGTGAAGTGCCCCCCAATTTTGGTCCAGAGAGAACTAGAATTTTCCGGGGTTAAGGCTCATGTCGGCGGGGTTGCCGATGAGCCGTTC
>NZ_MKIM01000012.1 GCF_001939045.1 Rhizobium oryziradicis | reverse complement strand
GCCCAATCCGCTAAACCCCGTGCCGTATGATTTGCCTGCGAATAAGACCAAGAGCGTGTTTCGGACCAATACGCATAAGGGTAGGGGATTTAATGAGTTGACGTTTGAGGATGAGAACGGAAACGAAAAAATCTATGTTCACGCACAAAAAGACCATGAGGTGCATGTAGAGAACAATGCCGCAAAGCGAGTTGATTCTTCCTATGTGGAAAGCATTGGGCGCTCCAAGTACACAGAAATTTCTCGAAATTCTGACACCGTTGTCGGTGGAAGTCTCGCGTTAACCGTAGGGTCGCTTGATATATGGAAACACAACGCCATAAAATTCAAGCCGTTTGATAACAACACGCTCAAATTCGCCTATAATTTGACCGAAAGCATCACTGACGCCAACCCGAAAGGTAATTTTACGATCGCGGTTGCCAGAAATTTTTCAACATATGTTCGAAGTGAAATGACAACAAATGTCACGAGATCAAGCCGGTTGAATATTGGCATGGGGTATAATGTTGATGTGGGATCGAATAAAATCGAAAGAGTGCATAAGAGTTCATATGAAAGTATTGGGGAAAATAAACTGCTGCATGTGAAGCAATCTTTTGAAATTCGGTGTGGTAAGTCGAGTTTCGTGATGCATCGAGATGGGAAGATAGAAATATCTGGTGTGGTGGTAAACATTTCTGGCAAGCGCGTAAATATAAATTGATAGAGATTAATATGAAGAGAAAAATCATAATATCTGTTTTATTCGCGTTTTTGATTGGAGGCGCATTTTATTTGCCGGGTATGATGTCAAACTCTAGTAACCCTCAATGCCAGAACGTTCTCAACAGTAGAGAGCCTGATGGAACGTATGATCCTATCTATATTGGTGTTCTTTTAACGCAAGAATGCGCGCATGTTCTTATTAAGGAGATGCCGGAAGAAGGGCCTGTGATTGTGTTGCATGCAGGATTTCCATCGGCTGTGGACGGTGTAGTTCCCCCGGCGCGAGCAGTAGAATATCTGGAGAATAGAGTTAGAGATGGAGATCATCACTATTTTAAATTAGACGAGGATATAATTCTATTTATTGATGATCTAAAAAAAGACGAGAAATTAGATTCAAAATCACTAGAAAATATACGTGATTTTGTTTTATCTTCCAAAGAGGGAAGTGACCGAAGTCAGATATCTGGAAAGCAACAGCTCGCAAAATATTTTCCGATATGGCGTGATCAAGGTGAACGAGTAGAATTTCAAAAAATATGTGCAGATGCTGGTTGTCCTCAACTCGAACCTGTCTCGAATATATGCAAAACAGATGACTTTTTAAAATTGAAAATGTTGTATGCTTCAGATCCGAAAAAGGTGGTATCCGCTTTCGATCAATGCGCATTCTCGGTTCGCGACGCTTCGTTTATCCGATCTCTCCGCAAATTTGGCATGATGGATACCTCTTGCTCATCCTCGATGCAAATCAATGAGATTGCGGAAAAAGGTTTTAGTCAGGTTGCAAATTGCAGGAAGCAGTTGGCGGCTATAGGGACACTTTCATCTGTCGGCTCAACGGACGTTCTCGAGTTTGCGCGATTGTATTTGAATAAGCAATTGCCCGAAATTGCTCCGGCTGTCTTCGCAAAGAACCTGCGTACGATAAGGGGTTTTTCTCCTAGTACAGCGACGTTGCTCGAAAATAGACGTTGAAGCCGTCAATTTGAATCAGCGATAACCAATGATCTGGAGGTTGCAATATGGGCGACTTGAATCTTGATAATCAAACAGAAATTTTTCAGCAAAACATAGATGAACTCGATAAGGAGGTAGAGAAATTCTACGAAAAGCAGGATTTTGACTTTTCAACGGTTGCTGGCTGGGAAGAATTTTTAGATGAACGTGCGCAATATGGCGGTTCGGGCGCAGATTCTGACGGCATTCAACGCCGCGATTTTAAATATTATGCTGTCGGTTGTGAAAATGTATTTACGAAAGGGGCTCCGATTGAAGTAGATATATACATAAGAACACCAGGAGGTGTTTATGAACTCCCCTGGGGGAATTTATATGTCATGTACCCGGGGCCCAATTTTAAACGGAAAGTTACAGAGTTCAATGTTGGTGGAGGAGGGTCTATTTCGACAAAAAAGTCCATTACGGTTGGTGCTTTACCCGACGGTAAAGAAGCATGGGGCGTGATATACTACATATTTCTCAAGACCGATGAAGTTCCCGGTAAAAAAGAACTTTCCGATAAAGCCAAGGATATACTGGAAGAGTCCGCAAAGGACATGGGAAAGTTGATCAAACGTGGCCGGAAGCTATTGAGTTACGGAGGGACCACTGTGGCAATTCGAGTTGCGGTTCAGAACGATTCTCCGTGGGATCACATGTTTCCGCAAAGGTTGATGAGTGATGATGCTGAAAATAAACTTGAAAAATTATATGAAAAAACAAAAGATACATTAAATTTTTGGGACTAAATTGTTGTTTTTATCGATTGTCTCTCGACGCATCCAATTTATTTTTTCCGCGTATTTTTCAAGATTTTGGCCCTATTTCAAAAACATGAACCGATAAATGTATCGACTGTGAGATTTTTATGAAAACGATCATCGGCTTTGTGATTTTTATGCTTGTGTGCGGGCAAGCCCTGTCCGCGGACAAAGATAATTCAATTTGTGACGGTAGGGTTGGCGCTGACTATGCGACTTGTCAGTCCACATTGGAGCTTTTACTTCAAGGAAGTTCCCAGAGTAGGGGGGCTGGCATATTCGCAATATATAAAGAACGTAAATGGCTGTTCCGTTATGAAATTTCTGAAATATCCAACGAAAAACATCAGTGTATTGTGACTATAAATCATTTGTTGATCCAAAAAGGCCGAAAAACACGCTTACTATACACTTCACATGATCATATGGTTGATCTCCATATTGATAAACTAGGTATCCGAAAGACTGCAATTCCAGGCAGGGTGGATGAAATTATGATCAATGCCACGTCGCTTTTAGAGGAAGGTACGGTGAAATTTCCACCGCAAGATAGAGGCGCTTCTGATGCCGTTGTTGTCGTTGATATGCTTTCACTCCTTGCCTACAAGGGTTGGATATTAAAAGCGCATAAGCAGGATTGTCACACGATCGAATGACCCTATTTGCTAAGTTTAAAGCATAAGGATAATTACTATGCCCGCCATCACCCGTCTCGGAGACATCGGCTCCGGCCACGCCTGCCATTTTCCACCCACAACCGCCGTTGAAGCGAGTGGTGATGTGTTTATCAATGGTCGTGGTGCCGTGCGGGTTGGAGATGCCTATGGTGCGCATGCCTGCTCGTCCTGTCCGGAGCCCAGCCATGGTCGGGCTTTAGCGGCGGGATCGCCCACCGTGTTTATCAATGGCAAGCCTGCCGGGCGCATTGGCGATGCGATTGATTGTGGTGGTGCGGCGGCGGAAGGGTCGGGGAATGTGTTTCTGGATGACGGCAACTGACCATTCGCCCGCAGATGTGGCTGCTGTCACGCCGATCTGATTGCCGCATCTGGCAGGATATGACCTCTATTCAAGTGCTTGAAACCCTGTTTTCCGAGCATGGTCTGCCACAGCCGGATATTGGCTTTTTGCAAAACAAACCACCAGCCCAGCACTATTCGGTGCAATGGAACGAGACCGATCTGGATTACCTGCTGCGCAGGCTGGAAGAAGACGGCATTTTCTTCTGGTTT
>NZ_MKIM01000011.1 GCF_001939045.1 Rhizobium oryziradicis | reverse complement strand
TGGGATCACTCAGCCCGATCGAGTATCGAAGAATCCTTGGCCTTAACCCATAAATCAGTCCAACTTTTTATCCGCATCCCCCCCGCTTCGAAAACCCGCCACCAGACGCCTTTTGGGCTCCAGCGGCTGAAGCGCCGAAATACGCTGTTCCAATCGCCGAACACATCCGGCAGATCACGCCAGTGAGAACCTATGCGGACGATCCAAAGAACAGCTTCCACGAACAGGCGATTGTCTCGCCCTGACGAGCCCCGCGTACGAGCATCACCAATGATATGTCGGGAAATTCGATCCCATTGGTCGTCACGAAGAATCAAACGGTCAAGAACGCCCATAACTGCCTCCAAAAGACAGTCATGAATCACATCACAAGCCGTTTGGGAATCCTAAGAGTCCACACTTCCTAGAGCTTTTACAAGAATTTAACTCATTTATTAGCTCTTCAATATTTTCTTTGTAGTCGTCCAATTTCGAAACTCCTCGGAAATTTTTATTTACGATCCAACCTCAGTTTCGTGCAAATTACCTAAGCCCACCCACATGCGGCTTAGGTCTCGGATCAATCACCAGGTAAATATGCTGTGGCCTTTGAGCGAAACGGGATTGGATGATATAAGACGACCTCTCATTCTCCAATGGTTCTAACAGCAGGGACGCTCGGCTTCGTCGTATCGTAAAGCGTAAAGGGACCTGCCTGCGCGGCAATCGTCATAGCAGCCAGTGCATTGGCTGGCCTTAAATTTTCTACTGTTATCACGCCGCCAAGCGCCGGATGGAGTTTCGGCGCATAGATCTGCCCAAACTCAAGCTCACCATGCATTTTTAAAGCACGTTTGAACATTGGCTTGCCGTTGTGATCGGGAAGGTCGTAAGACGTTGTATTTATACCGCCAATTGCGACACCAAGTGTAATGTCGTCGTCTGGATCATTGTCTGGGTTGAATAACTCCGGGCAACTTACTCTTCCGTACAAAATATTAATTTCTACTAATTTATACTGAATATTCCAAGCTAAAATTTCTCCGAATGATGTAAATCCTAATGGGATTGTTTTCCTGTGATCTATTTTGTCGTTCTCGAGGACCAAAGAGATAATCGACTGATATTTTGCAGGATTACATAGCTGAAAGTATCCATTTAGCCATTTTCCTGTCCCATGTAATCTAAGAAAATTCAGATATGTTTCTGGAATACGTCCATTATAAATATTAATGACTTCATCAGGAATAAGCTCACCCTCAGAAGGCTCTCCGTATTTTTCCAAGCACCGTTTGTAGTTGATAAACAATTCCGCCATTTTCGATCCGCCTTCCACGCAAAATGTATTTTCTTATTTCTCAAGACGTCGGAACGTCGCCTGTTCCTTCTCCACTGCCAAGGCCGGCATTTGTACCGTCTCCTTGTTCATCCGGTGATGATGTATTACTTTTTGGAGGGCATTCTTCAAGCTTGGCGTTCATCTTCTTTCCTTGTTCCTTTGCCTTTTGCGCGTGAGCTTTTAGTTGATCTGCCCGACGACCTCTCCATTGAGCGCCAAGAGAACTATTAATCGTTTTATTGCCCAAACCAGAAATAGAACCGTCACCTCCGGCTATAAGATCCAGTGTATGCGTAGCAGCAAGCTTGCTCATTTCCTTTGCGACTTCTGAAGCAGCTCTCTCTTCGAAATCGTTATATCCTTGTTTCTGATATTGCTTTTCTAACGTCCTTGTTCTTTGTGTCTGGTAGTTTTCTCTCGTCAGCCTCCGATCAGCAGCATCATTTTTTGGGCGACCATTTTTAGCATAATTATCCATATTTCGGATAAGATCATCTGGCTCCATCCGGTTGATTTCGTCCTGCTGTTCCTTCAATTGCCGACGAAACTCCTGCTTTAAATCTTCATCAGCACCCTCAGGCGGATTGAAACAATCAATATCACCGCAATCTACGCATGGCTTGGCCTGTTCCGCATCCTTAGTTTTAGTCTCGGCATCCTCATTCGCGCCTTCCATATAAGACGCGATAGCGGACGCTGCGGCGCGTCCTGCAACCCCACCCGCTCTCCCGCCAATCCAGGCACCTATGACCGTTCCCTCAGGTCCAATCAAAGTTCCAACCGCGCCGCCGATAACACGGCCCAGCCATTGCCCCGCAACTGCGCCACCTGCACCGGCGACTTCTGTCGTCGCACTCATGCGGCACCTCCTGATACGGAGGCACCTGACCGTAAAGCATTGACTATATGCTGAATGAGCGATTTGACCCTGTTGTCCGGTGTATCACCGCCATCGCGGATGTAATTGCGAACCTCCGCACCCTCGGCTGCTTTTCCATCGGACATCATCATGACGTAGGCCCAACGGGCGCGACCACGCTCCGTTTTTATGCCCAGTTCATCTGCGGATTTCTCGCTGGCCAACGTGGCACCCCAAACGAAATCATCGTTCACCCCGGAGAAATGCGGGGGAATATTACCTTTGAGAAAACGGGCAATCCGCAGTCTTGACGAATGCAACATGGCGGCTTTGAGCTTTTCCATTTGGTCTGGCTCGAGGCGAAGCGGTCCTGGCGGTGCTGCTGGCATATTATCCGGCACCTTGGCGCGTTTAATGCCGCCATAATCTGGAGCATTGAACAAAATCGACGTTGCAGGACCAAGGAACCGCGAGAACTGTGGTCGCGTTAGAAGAGGCAGGACGGCACCGAGCACATTCGGGTCCCAATGCCTGAACAGAACACGTTCATAATGTGTTGTCGTTTTTGATCCGTTACCATCAAGCTGCGCTTCTTCCAGTGGTATCAGCACTTCATTGATCGTCCGCAAGTGTTTGTGTAAAATCTCTTCGCCCTGCTTGCATGACCAATAAACAGCGCAGGGCTGTGTCGCTTCAAGGCGTTCAATATAGCCTTGGACAAGCATATCATCGACGCGCACCATCCACGGACCTGCACGCCTGTAATCTTCCGCTGCACCATCCAGGAAAAGCGAGCGACCCTTTATAGCCTCTGCTGACAGCATTCCTGGCAAGTCATCAAATCCGCCGCCGTCCAGAAGTGCAAAAATAGGTTTTGGGGTCTCTTTCAGCGTATTTCTGATTGTTTCTGTGGCTTCAGTCCGAGGCAAAACGTCAAGCGATGGTGTCTCGGTCATCGTTTACATCCTCACAAACGGCGTCGTGGACTTCGACATATTGCGCAGGCACGAGGCACCTTCGCCAGGTCCGCCCTTCTTGAAGTTGATCTGGTTACCCTCAATATCGATCTTCAGGCCGTGGATACGGATGCCGCTGTTGTTGAGCTCAATATAGCCGCCTCGGGTCAAAAGCAGGATTTTTTCGTCCGAATAGAT
>NZ_MKIM01000010.1 GCF_001939045.1 Rhizobium oryziradicis | reverse complement strand
GATGAGCATTGTCAATGAGAACGATTAAGCCGATCGAGCTATTAGTAACGGTAAGCTTCATGCATTGCTGCACTTCCACACCCGTCCTATCAACGTGGTCGTCTTCCACGGCTCTGATAGGGAATACTCGTTTTCAGGTTGGTTTCCCGCTTAGATGCCTTCAGCGGTTATCCATTCCATATATAGCTACCCTGCTATGCCGTTGGCACGACAACAGGTCCACCAGAGATATGTCCATCCCGGTCCTCTCGTACTAGGGACAGATCCTGTCAATATTCCTACACCCACGGCAGATAGGGACCGAACTGTCTCACGACGTTCTGAACCCAGCTCACGTACCGCTTTAATTGGCGAACAGCCAAACCCTTGGGACCTGCTCCAGCCCCAGGATGCGATGAGCCGACATCGAGGTGCCAAACAACCCCGTCGATATGGACTCTTGGGGGTCATCAGCCTGTTATCCCCGGCGTACCTTTTATCCGTTGAGCGATGGCCCTTCCACGCGGGACCACCGGATCACTATGACCGACTTTCGTCTCTGCTCGACTTGTCAGTCTCGCAGTCAGGCGGGCTTATGCCATTGCACTCGACGACCGATTTCCGACCGGTCTGAGCCCACCATCGCGCGCCTCCGTTACTCTTTCGGAGGCGACCGCCCCAGTCAAACTACCCACCATACACTGTCCCGGGCCCGGATAACGGGTCGCGGTTAGACATCCATGACGATAAGGGTGGTATTTCAAGGATGGCTCCACTCAAACTGGCGTCCAAGCTTCAAAGCCTACCACCTATCCTACACATGCCGACACGAATGCCAGTGTAAAGCTATAGTAAAGGTGCACGGGGTCTTTCCGTCTGACCGCAGGAACCCCGCATCTTCACGGGGAATTCAATTTCACTGAGTCTATGTTGGAGACAGCGGGGAAGTCGTTACGCCATTCGTGCAGGTCGGAACTTACCCGACAAGGAATTTCGCTACCTTAGGACCGTTATAGTTACGGCCGCCGTTTACTGGGGCTTCAATTCAAAGCTTGCACCTCTCCTTTTAACCTTCCAGCACCGGGCAGGCGTCAGACCCTATACGTCGTCTTGCGACTTCGCAGAGCCCTGTGTTTTTGATAAACAGTCGCTACCCCCTGGTCTGTGCCACCCCAAAATAGTTGCCTAATTTGGGGCCACGCTTCTTCCGAAGTTACGCGTGCAATTTGCCGAGTTCCTTCAACATAGTTCTCTCAAGCGCCTTGGTATACTCTACCTGACCACCTGTGTCGGTTTCGGGTACGGTCTATACGGTGGAGCTATTTCCTGGAACCGCTCCACTGCAACACCAATCCAATAAGGTGTTACAATTTGTGCGATCCGTCACTACCACCAGGCCCACGAATATTAACGTGGTTCCCATCGACTACGCATTTCTGCCTCGCCTTAGGGGCCGGCTAACCCTGCTCAGATTAACTTTAAGCAGGAACCCTTGGTCTTTCGGCGAGGGGGTCTCTCACCCCCTTTATCGTTACTCATGTCAACATTCGCACTTCCGATATCTCCAGGACCCCTCACAGGTATCCCTTCACAGACTTACGGAACGCTCCGCTACCACACATCTTACGATGTATCCTCAGCTTCGGTGCATGGCTTTAGCCCCGTTACATTTTCGGCGCAAAGACCCTTATTTAGACCAGTGAGCTGTTACGCTTTCTTTAAATGATGGCTGCTTCTAAGCCAACATCCTGGTTGTTTTGGGATCCTCACATCCTTTCCCACTTAGCCATGACTTGGGGACCTTAGCTGGAGGTCAGGGTTGTTGCCCTCTTCACGACGGACGTTAGCACCCGCCGTGTGTCTGCCGATTAGTACTCTCAGGTATTCGGAGTTTGATTAGGATCAGTAAGACGGTGAGTCCCCATAGCCCATTCAGTGCTCTACCCCCTGAGGTATTCGATCGACGCACTACCTAAATAGTTTTCGCGGAGAACCAGCTATTTCCGAGTTTGATTGGCCTTTCACCCCTAACCACAAGTCATCCCAATCTATTGCAACAGATGCGGGTTCGGTCCTCCAGTTGGTGTTACCCAACCTTCAACCTGCTCATGGTTAGATCACTCGGTTTCGGGTCTAATGCATCTAACTAAACGCCCTATTCAGACTCGCTTTCGCTGCGCCTACACCTACCGGCTTAAGCTTGCTAGATACACTAAGTCGTTGACCCATTATACAAAAGGTACGCTGTCAGGCTTGCGCCCTCCAACTGCTTGTAGGCATCCGGTTTCAGGTTCTATTTCACTCCCCTTGTCGGGGTGCTTTTCACCTTTCCCTCACGGTACTTGTTCGCTATCGGTCATGCACGAGTACTTAGGCTTGGAGAGTGGTCTCCCCATGTTCGAACAGGATTTCACGTGTCCCGCCCTACTCTAGGACAATGAGTGTTCTACGCGTACGGGGCTGTCACCCACTATGGCCACCCTTTCCAGAGCGTTCCGCTTTATTCCTCATTGCCACTGGCCTGGTCCGCGTTCGCTCGCCACTACTTGCGGAGTCTCGGTTGATGTCCTTTCCTTCGGGTACTTAGATGTTTCAGTTCCCCGAGTTCGCTTCTTACCCCCTATTTTATTCAGGGGTAGATACCTTATTAACAATGCTTAGAAACCCAAGCCGTCATCGCTGACAGTTTGGATTTTCTAAGCATTTAAGGTGGGTTTCCCCATTCGGATATCCATGGATCAAAGCTCATTCGCAGCTCCCCACGGCTTTTCGCAGCGTATCACGTCCTTCATCGCCTGTGCATGCCAAGGCATCCACCAAATGCCCTTATTACACTTAATCGTTCTCATTGCCGATGCTCATCAT
>NZ_MKIM01000008.1 GCF_001939045.1 Rhizobium oryziradicis | reverse complement strand
TGTTACTTTGCTTCGAGATAACGGCTTGCGGCAGTGGTATGTCCGGTGTCCTGCAAAAGCGCCTGGCGCACAGTTTCCAGCGTCTGCCAACGCAGCTCGTCATGCAGATGCGGTATGGTCACGGCTTCGCGGCGGTCAAATCCGACCAATGCTGCATCAACCAGCTCAGACACTTCCATCAATGGCGGACGCTTGTCTTCATCAACGAAGTTCCAGATTTCGGTGCGGGTCGCCGCAGGAAGAACGGCCTGAACATAAACGCCCTTCGGACCAAGTTCCGCCTGCAAGGACTGCGAGAGCAACAGAACGAACGATTTCGTGGCGGTATAGACCGAGGTCTGCCATTCAGGGGCAAAAGCCAGTGCGGAACTGATGTTGATGATCGACCCTTCACCCTTTTCGGCAAACCGGGGTGCAACGGCGTGCGAGAGACGCAGAACGCTGGTTGCGTTGAGTGTCACCAGATTTGTCAGGTCATCGATGCTCTGCGTGACGAAAGTGCCACCAACGTTGCTACCCGCATTGTTGACGAGAATGCCAATCGAAGCGTCGTCGCGCAATCTCGCTTCCACGGCATGTAAGCCTGCTTCGGTCGTCAGATCGGCGGGCAGGATATCAACGGACACACCAGTTTTCTGCCTCAGTTCAGCGGCATTGGCCTCAAGCTTGTCGACCGAGCGTGCGACGAGCACCAGATCGTGGCCGCGCTCGGCAAACCGTTGAGCATAGGTCGCACCGATCCCTGTTGATGCACCGGTGATGAGAACTTTGGATTTGGAAAACATGTGTCGCTTCTTTCATTTTTGTATGGATGGTAATCATGATGATCACAATCTGAAAACATAGATGATGATCGTCATATTTAATGTCAAGGGTCTACCCGAGGGATATTGCTCCAACAATCGGACCGGTTATCGCGCCAGAACCATCACCGTCGATGTTCCGTGCGCAAGCACTCGCCCATCAGCGTCGATGATTTTGCCCTCCGCCGAAATGATCGTGCGACCTTTGCTGATGACGCGACCCTCGGCCCGAACCAGCCCGGTATCGGCCTTGATCGGACGCGAGAAATTGGCCTTGGTTTCGATGCTGGCAAAACCCACGCCCGCCGGCAGGGTTGAATGCGCAGCGCATCCCGTCACGGTATCAATCAGCGTCAGCGCCCAGCCACCATGCACGCCGCCAAGCGGATTGAGCAGGTCGGGGCCGGGAGTGGCCTCGAATAAAACCTCCCCATCGCCGACTTCCACCATCCTGAACGACATGGTTCTGGCAATCGGCGGGGCTGGCAAAGCCCCATCGATGATTGCTTGCAGATGCTGCTTGCCGGTCATCCCGGCAATCTGGTCTAGCGTTGCAATGCCGAATACCGGCTCTGGGTTAGGGCTCATGGGTTCTTATTGCACCTCGATGACGACTTTGCCCTTGGCACGACCCGTCTCGACATAGGCCAGCGCTTCAGCGGCTTTCTCAAACGGAAAAACCTTGTCGACCACCGGCTTGATGACGCCAACCTCGATAAGAGTGGTGATCTCGCCCAATTGCTGCCCATCGGCACGCATGAACAGGAAGTCGTATCGAAGTCCGCGTTTTTTCGCTTCCTTACGTACTCCTCTGCTGAGCAGGGTGAAGAGAAGCTTGAACACGAAATTCAGCCCCAGCGTTGTCGCAAACTGCGGGTCCGGTGGCCCGGAAATGGAGATCAGGCGACCGCCCGGCTTCAGAACCCGAAG
>NZ_MKIM01000007.1 GCF_001939045.1 Rhizobium oryziradicis | reverse complement strand
GGTCTTGTTATCGGGCAGATCATAAGGCACCGGGTTTTTAGGGTTTGGCACCACGCCAATCACCAGTGGACGATCCGGGTCTCCATCCACAAACGCCACCATCACCTCCATGCCAATGCGTGGGATGACCTGCGCACCCCAAGTGCCGCCGCCCCATGCCTGGCTAACCCGCACCCAGCAGGTGTCAGAGCCATCCTTTTGCGCCTTGCGATCCCATGGAAACCAGACTTTAATCCGCCCGTATTTGTCGGTGTGGATCTCTTCACCCGATGGACCAGCCACAATCGCCACCTGCGCACCCTCAATCCGCGGCCGTTTGGTGTTGCGATGTGGTGTCAGCGGCACCCGTGACGGAATGGCCTCAAACTCATTGCGGTACTCTGGCTCATTTTCGGTGGTCTCATAGGACCGATCCACCGCCCAGTGCTTGATGCGTGTAATGACGTGTTCTTCGTAAACATGTTCGGGATGTGGCTCTTCATAGGGGGTAAAGCGACGGCCTGCTTCCAGCACCCGCACAGTGGATTGGCCCGTGACTTTCTCGTGATCGGCTTCCTCTGCCTGCATCCGGAATGTCTCTGCCCGATCCCCTTCCTGATCGTCAGCAATCCGGGCCGGATATTCATACAGTTCCCGTTGCTTGGCTCCCGGCATCTGGATCAGGGACGGCGTGGATTTGAGCGGGATTGAGCTTGGGGTTTCAAAATTCCAGTCTGCACCTGCTCTTTGGCCGGGGATGAAGGAAAACTCCCGCATCCATTCGGTAATGTGGTTGCGGTCCGATGAGCCTTGCGCCAGCCGCACCTTATCTTCGCCCTCGGCCGACGCGGATGGTGCGCTCCACGCCACTTTGTGATCACTGACTTTCAGGCGGTGAATGCCCTTTTCATGCTCAAACCAGTAGAACAAGCCATCTTCCTGGAACCGGCGCAGCAGATAATCCAGATCTGTCTCATTCCACTGCACGCTGTATTCGCGCGAAAGAGGGGCTTTGTGCATGGGAGCAGAAGCGGCGGCTGGAATGCCGTGTTCGGACAACAGCGTTTCCATCACCTGTAAAGATGTCTTGTTTTGCCAGATGCGGCAATCGGATCTACGCGACAGCAACCACATCTGCGGGCGGATGGTGAGTGTGTAACTGCGAAGCCCGCGTGTGACCGGCGGTCCTTCCGACAGATTGGTCACCAGCCCGTTGAACGGGCGGCGCACGCCGTCTTCGCCAAACTCACCTTGACGGATTTCCAAAGACACATCGACCAGCTTGCCAATCAGCTCTTCCGGCTTCACCGCCTCACGCTTGGCACGGACATTCAAGGTGATCTCGAACAGGCGATTGACGCCCTCATCCACCATCAACCGCTCTGGTAGCAATTGATCCTCTCCCAGAGGCGAGGACACGTTC
>NZ_MKIM01000006.1 GCF_001939045.1 Rhizobium oryziradicis | reverse complement strand
CCCTTATGCGTATTGGTCCGAAACACGCTCTTGGTCTTATTCGCAGGCAAATCATACGGCACGGGGTTTAGCGGATTGGGCACAACCCCCGTCACCAAGGGTCGATCCGGGTCGCCATCAATATAGGCCACCATCACCTCCATGCCGATGCGGGGGATGACCTGGCTGCCCCAGAGGCCGCCGGCCCAGCTTTGGGAGACGCGGATCCAGCAGGTGTCTGTGCCGTCCTTTTTGGCACGGCGGTCCCAGGGGAACCAGACTTTGATGCGGCCGTATTTGTCGGGGTGGATTTCTTCGCCCTCAGGCCCTGCCACAATGCCCACCTGCGCGCCTTCTATGCGTGGGCGTTTCGTCGTGCGGTGTGGGGTAAACGGAATGCGGGCGGGAATGGCTTCGAAACGATTGGTGTATTCCGGCTCGTTTTCCGTCGTCTCATAGGAGCGGTCCACCGCTTCATGGCGGATGTAGGTGATCACGTGTTCTTCAAACACGCGGTCCGGGTTTGGCTCCTCATAGGGCTTGAATTTCCGCCCCGGCTCCAGCACCCGCACCGTGGATTGGCCGGTGACGCGCTCATGATCTGTCTCGCTCGCCTGCGCCCGCAGTTTGCCAACCCGCTCCGCTTCCTGATCATCGGCAACACGGGCCGGGTATTCATACAGTTCGCGCTTTACAGAACCTGGCATCTGTACATTTGAATGCGTCTTGCGCTCTGGAATGAAACTGGGCGTCTCGAAATTCCAGTCCGCATCCACGCGTTGGCCGGGAATGTAGCGAAAGCGGCGAACCCATTCGGTGATGTGGTTGCGATCGCTGGAGCCTTGCGCCAGCCGCACGTTTTTCTCGCCCTCAGCGCTTTCCGATGGATCGCTCCAGGCAATCTGGTGATCGGTCACCCGCAGGCGATGCACGCCTTTTTCATGGAGAAACCAGAAGAAAATGCCGTCTTCTTCCAGCCTGCGCAGCAGGTAATCCAGATCGGTCTCGTTCCATTGCACCGAATAGTG
>NZ_MKIM01000005.1 GCF_001939045.1 Rhizobium oryziradicis | reverse complement strand
TACATCAGGCTTGGCAAGCGGGTTAAGGCGACCATTCGGCAGTTGGGTTATCCCACCAAGAATGCTCTAAAAAGCTGGTACCGCGAGTACGAGCAGCGTCGTAATCTGTGCGTTCGCTATCCGGCTCGAAAGCCAAAATATTCCGATGAGCAGAAGCAGGAGGCGCTTGAGTACTATCGCACTCACGATCGCTGTATCTCTGCGACGATGCGAGCCTTGGGTTATCCCGGTCGTGGAACCTTGACGGCATGGGTTCGAGAAGCGTTTCCGGAAACGAAGACATCCATCGTCGGTCGATCGTGGCGTCCGGCCTATCCTGAGAGTTTGAAACAGGTCGGTGTCATCGAGCTTTGCAGTGGAGAGGAAAGTGCCCAACGAGTAGCGGACCGACTAGGCGTATGCAGGCCGACATTGTACAACTGGAAAGATCAGCTACTCGGTCATGAGGCTACTTCATCCATGAAACGCCGCAACACCAAATCCAAGATACCAGAACGCGAGGAGCTCGAACGACAGCTTGAAGCCCTCCAGCGTGATGTCCGCCAGTTACAGCTTGAGCATGATCTCCTGAAGAAAGCCAATGAACTTTTAAAAAAAAGGACTGGGCGTCGATCTGCTGACCCTGAGTAATCGGGAGAAAATACAGCTGATTGACGCCCTTAAAGATACCTATCGCTTGCCAGAACTACTCGTCCAGCTTCGAATTGCCCGAAGCTCATACTTTTACCATCGTATGCGCATGTGTCTTGCAGATAAGTATGCTGCCGTCCGGCACAGCCTTGTGGAAATCTTTGAAGCGAACCGTCGTTGTTACGGTTACCGCAGACTAAAGGCATCCCTGGCCAGGAAAAGTGTGATCAT
>NZ_MKIM01000004.1 GCF_001939045.1 Rhizobium oryziradicis | reverse complement strand
TGCCCCCCAATTTTGGTCCAGAGAGAACTAGAATTTTCCGGGGTTAAGGCTCATGTCGGCGGGGTTGCCGATGAGCCGTTCATAAGCGAAGTCGGCACCTTGTTGCCGATTGCGCTGTGTGGCCGGAACTCGTTATAGTCTCTACGCCAATCCTCCATCTTTGAGCGGCCGTCGTCAAGGCTCATGAACCAGTGGGTACTCAAGCATTCGGCCCGGAATTTCCCATTCAAGCTTTCGATATAACTGTTGTCGGTTGGTTTGCCTTGCCGGGAGAAATCGAGTGTGACGCCCTTTTGCTAAGCCCACAGATCGAGGTCGCGAGAGATGAATTCACTGCCGTTATCAACACAGATCGTGGCCGGATAGCCGACCTGCCGACACACGCGCTCAAGTGTGAGGACAACGTCTTCCCCCTTGTCGCTGAAGCGTGCATCGACCGCCGGTGAGAAACGCGAGAAGGTATCAATCACGGTGAGAACCCTGATCTTGCGGCCTGTGGCCAACTGGTCATGCACGAAATCCATAGCTCAGACATGGTTGGGATGTGCAGGTGCGGTGCGGTCAGCCCGCAGCTTCGCCTTGACACGTCTCTTCGGAACCTTGTTGCGAAGCTGGAGGCCCATG
>NZ_MKIM01000003.1 GCF_001939045.1 Rhizobium oryziradicis | reverse complement strand
GGGGATGCGGATAAAAAGTTGGACTGATTTATGGGTTAAGGCCAAGGATTCTTCGATACTCGATCGGGCTGAGTGATCCCAGCGATATCTTGATCCGCTTCTCATTGTACCAGCGGATATAAGCGTCTACTTCGGCAATGAACTGTTCGATTGTAATGGCCTTCCAGTCGCGTGGGTAGAAGAGTTCCGTTTTCAATCGGCCGAAGAACCCTTCGCAAGCGGCGTTATCTTGTGAGCAGCCCTTTCGGGACATTGAACGAACGAGTTTCGCGCCGCTGATCCGCGTAAGCCAACCTGGCCAACGGTAATGGGCTCCGCGATCGGAATGGACGATTGGTCGTTCCGCGCTGTCTGTCACGGTCTCGATAGCTGCATCCAGCATAGTATTGACCAGCCCCGCGTCCGGCTGCGTTCCAATCGACCAACTGATGATCATGCCATCGAAGCAGTCGATGATGGGCGAAAGGTACACCTTGCCTGCTGGGATCTGGAACTCGGTGATGTCTGTCAGCCACTTCACATTCGGCGCTTTTGCATGGAAGTCGCGATTGATCAGGTTCTCGGGTGCTGGACTTATTTCTCCCAG
>NZ_MKIM01000002.1 GCF_001939045.1 Rhizobium oryziradicis | reverse complement strand
GCATCATTTGCGCGGATCAGCGCCATGAGCACCGGCCCGAGTGAGAACTCGCCCCTTTGCGCACGCCGCGTCAGATCACGCAAATAACCACCGGGCGAATTGATATGTCCGCCGCGCTCCAAAATACAGGCGATGGCCGCGGCAGCACCTTCCGGCCCCATGATTTCGCAGGCATCCTCATATGCCGAAGGGCTGATGCCCAACATGGATCGCACCAACACCGCCGTTGCCATCAGTTCGCGCCAATTGGCAATGGTCGCATCTTTGGCGTAGTCGCTCATTGTCGGGCAGGCCCGCAGCACCATGCTGAGCGGAAATGCCTTTATCGGATCCGCTGTTTTTCGATCCGCAACAGGTTTCGGTTTGAGCACCTCGGCGTCGCCCTGCTTCTGTTCGAAGCGAGGTTCAGATTCATTGGGTAAGTTGGTGTTTGAATTCTGTATGTGGCAGCCGTTTTGGTCGTCATTGCCATCGTTTTTTTGACTTTTAAGCTGCATTTCCAAAATGTTGAGGATCTCGGAGCGCAACATCTCCAGCTC
>NZ_MKIM01000001.1 GCF_001939045.1 Rhizobium oryziradicis | reverse complement strand
GCCGTGGATACGGATGCCGCTGTTGTTGAGCTCAATATAGCCGCCTCGGGTCAAAAGCAGGATTTTTTCGTCCGAATAGATTTCCCAAACTTTGGCTTCCCCATGATACTTCTCACCAGAAACAATGTTGTAGAGTTTGCCGACCTCCACATTGATTGTTGTGCCAACGGTTGTCCGCTGTTCCTTGCCAACATTGGTGATCTGGGTCTGTCCAATATTTGTGACCTTGCTGACACCAATCTGCTCAGCCCGTGCCACACCCACGGTGTCGGATTTGAACGCGCTGACGATGGTGTTCATAATCCCAGGAAGCGGAAACAGGCCGGAGGCGTCTTCGCCCACGCCCGTGCCGGAGCCTGCCAGTGCTGTGCCAGCATCCGCCCTTGGGCTTGCGCCTGCCACCACGCCTTCGCGTGCCATTAGCCCGCCCGCACCCAGAAAGCCGAGTGCGGATGAGGCCAGCGTGGTGGCGAAGCTTGCAAGGCCCGGTCCGCCGCCACCTGCAATT